>JXCB02000027.1:0-112896 GCA_000828075.3 Tolypothrix campylonemoides VB511288
TGGTCATCCTCTCAGACCAGCTACTGATCGTCGCCTAGGTGCGCTCTTACCACACCTACTAGCTAATCAGACGCGAGCTCATCTTCAGGTGATAAATCTTTCACCCACAGGCACATCCGGTATTAGCAGCCGTTTCCAACTGTTGTCCCGAACCTGAAGCCAGATTCTCACGCGTTACTCACCCGTCCGCCACTAACTCCGAAGAGTCCGTTCGACTTGCATGTGTTAAGCATACCGCCAGCGTTCATCCTGAGCCAGGATCAAACTCTCCGTTTTGATTCCTTGTACACGAGTGAATATCACTTGTGTACGCTCTTTGTTTAGCTGATTTTTTTAACCTTCAGCCTAGGGTTTTATTGTTTACTACCGCAACGCTTAAGGTGTATACTAGCTTTCAAAACTATAAGATTTTCAAGGTTCTGAGCCTTTGGCTTTGCTTTGTTTCGGCGTCCGCTCTTCAGGCACTTATTTAATATAACCACCCACTCCTGGATTGTCAACTCCTTTTTCAGAAATTTTTCCAAAAAAATTGAAAGATTCTTGAAAGCCTTACCTTGTAAAGACTTTAGGGTATAGTAATTCTCAGACTCGTGAAGGAAGCGATAAATGTGAGCAATTTTGGTGTTTTGCCGCCAAGGCTTGTCATAGACCCACTGTTGCGTGATTGGTTGTTGGAGGATATTGGTCGGGGCGATCGCACTACAGGTGCCCTAATAAGTCAAGAAGTAGGACAAGCGAAGTGGCTCGCGAAAGCGCCTGGGGTTATAGCGGGTTTACCAGTCGCGGCAAGGGTATTTCAGCTTTTGAATGAAAAAGTCAGCTTTGTGGCTGTTGTGGGTGAGGGGAGTTTTTGTCAACCGGGAGAAGTGGTAGCTCAAATAAATGGTTCACTGGATGCACTACTAACGGGAGAAAGGGTTGCTCTTAATATAGTTATGCGCCTAAGTGGCATCGCTACGCTAACTAAAAAATATGTAGACCAAATTGCTGACTTACCCGCAAAATTAGTGGATACGCGCAAAACCACACCAGGGCTGAGACTATTAGAAAAGTACGCAACTACCGTGGGAGGAGCGGTAAATCACCGAATGGGGCTGGATGATGCAGTCATGATTAAAGATAATCATATTGCAGCTGCTGGAGGAATTGGCAAAGCAATTTCCCGCATTCGCCAATATATTCCTTATCCGTTAACGATTGAAGTAGAAACAGAAAGTTTAGACGAGGTAAAGGAAGCTTTGCAGCATAACGCTGATATTATTATGTTGGACAATATGCCTGTTGACATGATGCATGAGGCGGTGCAGATGATTCGCCAGCATGATAGTCGCGTTAAAATCGAAGCCTCTGGCAATATTACTTTAGAAACTATCCGTGCAGTTGCCGAGACAGGAGTGGACTATATTTCTAGTAGTGCGCCAATTACTCAATCCTCGTGGTTGGATTTAAGTATGAGGATTCGACTGTAATAATATTGACTGTAACAATATTGAAGTATTCTAAAGTTCATTCACACTGCTTGTCAGCAATAAAGCATGCTCAGAGAAATCGACAACAATATTTGGGTTGCAGAACAACCGTTGAAGTATTGGGGACTTGAGGTTGGTACGCGGATGACAGTTATTCGCCTGACATCTGGCGAATTAATAGTTATTTCCCCAATTCAGTCTGACAAAACTACTATTGAACAACTCAATGAAATTGGTAACGTTGCTTATATTATTGCACCAAATCTCTATCACCATCTTTTTGTATATGAGTTTAAGTCCATTTACCAAAAAGCGCAGCTTTGGGTTGTACCAGGTTTAGTTTCTAAAAGACCCGAACTCTCTTTTGATAAAGAGATAAATAATAAAGAAGGTAGCATTCAGGAAGAAGTTGATTATTTATTGTTTGATGGGTTTAAAGTTCTTGATTTAACTGGATCATCAATAGTTAATGAGTTTGTCTTCTTCCATCAGAAAAGCCGGACTTTGATATTGACCGACATAGCCTTTCATTTTGATGAAACCTTTTCTTTAAAAACGCGGTTTGCAGCCCAGATTCTGGGAGCATACAAGGTACTAAGTCCATCACGCTTAGACAAATTAGCTACAACCGATAAGGAAAAGGTGAAAGATTCAGTTGAAAAGATACTTTGTTGGGACTTTGATCGAGTCATCATGGCTCACGGTAGCATTATTGAAACGAATGGAAAGCAAAAATTCAAACAAGGCTATGAATGGGTTTTTGAAAAAAATTATTTGAGCAAAAAAAATTAATATGGGTTGCAGCGTGATATTTTTGTATTCCGATATCTTGGCAGTTGATGGATGATAAGTAGATAAAATAACCTTAATTATACAAAAAAACAATAAAGATGAAAGCTACACAAGAACAACTTAAAGTTAAATTGCAAGAGGCTTTGGGCGCAGCTTTTGGCAAAGAATATGCTGGAGTAGACCCCATTTTAGTTTCAACTAGCAATCCTAGATTTGGTGATTATCAAGCAAATGTTGCTTTACCTTTAGCAAAGCAGTTGGGACAGCAACCAAGGGCGATCGCACAACAAATCGTTGATAAACTTGATGTATCTGACATTTGCAAACCGCCAGAAGTTGCTGGTCCTGGTTTTATCAATTTGAAGCTGAAAACAGAATATTTAGAAGCACAACTCAAAGCAATTCAGGGAGATTCAAGGTTAGGAATAGCACCAACCAAAAATCCCAAGCGGGTGATTGTAGATTACCCTAGCCCCAATATTGCTAAAGAAATGCACGTAGGGCATTTGCGTCCAGCAGTGATTGGAGATTGCCTTTCTCGAATTGTAGAATTTGTTGGTCATGAAGTCCAGCGGATTAGTCATGTGGGTGACTGGGGAACGCCGTTTGGGATGCTGATCGCCTATTTAGAAGAAGCATATCCAGAAGCGTTGACTACCACTGAGACTTTAAATTTAGGTGACTTGTCTTCATTTTATCGTGAGGCAAAGAAACGCTTTGATGCAGACAAGGAATTTCAGGAAGCAGCTCGTCTGGCTGTGGTAAAACTACAAGCAGGGAATGAAAAAACACTGCTGGCATGGAAGATAGTTTGTCAACTTTCCAGTCGAGCATATCAAGTTATTTACGACCTGCTAGGAATTGCTCCTTTTATTGAACGGGGTGAGTCATTTTATAATGCTTTGCTTCCTGAAGTCGTGGAGGAATTGGATAAAAAAGGTTTGTTAGTAGAAAATCAGGGGGCAAAATGTGTGTTTCTTGAAGGCTTTACTAACAGGGAGGGTGAACCTTTACCCTTGATTGTAAAAAAGTCAGATGGCGGTTATAACTACGCTGCTACAGATTTAGCAGCAATCCGCTACCGAGTGCAAGTAGATAAAGTACAGCGGGTGATTTACCCAGTTGGTGCAGAACAAACAAATCACTTTGCCCAAATTTTTCAAGTGGGACGAAAAGCTGGCTGGATTAAAGACGATGTAGAATTTGTTCATGCACCGTTTGGTTTGGTGCTGGGTGAAGATGGTCAGAAGTTGAGAACTCGTTCTGGAGAAGCAGTAAAGTTACGGGAATTGTTGGATGGTGCGATCGCTCATGCTCGTGCAGACATAGAAAACAGAATAAAAGAAGAAGGGCGCGAAGAAACGGAAGAATTTATTAACAATGTTGCTCAGACTGTTGGTATTAGTGCAGTTAAATACGCTGACCTAAGCCAAAACCGCACCAGCAACTACATCTTTAACTACGAAAAAATGTTAGCGCTCAAAGGCAACACTGCGCCATATATGCTTTATGCTTATGTCAGAACTCAGGGCATTAGTCGTGAAGGTAAGATTGACTATCAAAACCTGGCAGCAGATGCCGAAATTCTCCTGCGGGAAGACACAGAATTAACCCTGGCAAAGCACTTGTTACAGCTTGACGAAGTTATCAGTGAAGTCGAGACAGATTTGCTACCAAATCGCTTGTGTGAATATTTGTATCAACTGAGCGATAAATTTAATAAGTTCTACGAAAATTGCCCTGTTCTTAAAGCTGAGGAACCTGTAAGGACATCCCGACTGCTACTGTGTGATTTGACGGCTAGAACTCTGAAGCTGGGATTATCTTTACTGGGAATTAGGGTTTTAGAAAGGATGTAAGGATCTAAAGCGGATAATTTCCAACTCAAGCAGTCAGGCTAGTTACGCCTGACTCCAATTAAACTAGAGGTAGCAACAAAAGCTATCAACCACTATGACGGCTGCCAAAAACTCACAAGTACCTGCGGCATTTACTGTAGAGACTGAAGAAGAAAGTATAATTGTTCCACCGTCTGATTTGTGGAGTGATGAACCTCCCTTGGAAAGTGACCTTCATCGCGAGCTTATAGAACTCCTGCTGGCTTGCCTCAAGTGGTGGTGGCGAAATCGCACCGACTTTTACGCTAGTGGTAATCTCACCATTTATTACAGCCCTGAACACATTACTAAACGTGACTTTAGAGGACCCGACTTTTTCGTTGTTTTAGGATGTGAAAATCGTCCTCGGAAAAGTTGGGTTTTGTGGGCAGAAGAGGGTAAGTATCCTAACGTGATTATTGAATTGCTTTCTAACAGTACTGCCAAAGTTGACAGAGGAGTTAAAAAGCAACTGTACCAGGATACTTTTCGCACACCAGAGTATTTTTGGTTTCATCCAGATACTTTAGAATTCCAGGGATTCCGGTTGATGGGAGGGCAGTATCAACTGATCGAACCAAATGGTGAAGGTTGGCTATGGAGTCAGCAGCTGGAGTTGTTTTTGGGAGTTCATGAGTCAAAGTTACGGTTTTTTAGCCAAGACTTACAATTGATATCAACACCGGAAGAAAGAGCAGAACTTGCACAGCAACAAGCGGAAGCTGCACAACAACAGGCTGAAGAAGAACGACAGCAGAAGGAACTTGCACAACAACGGGTGGAAAAACTACTGGCTAAACTCAAGGATTTGGGTGTTGATCCATCAGACGTGTTAGAAGAGTGAATTGGAGGCGATCGCAAAATGGTACAAACACCATCTAAGCCACTAACTTTAGAAGAGTTTCTGAAGCTACCAGAAACCAAACCCGCTAGCGAGTATGTTGATGGTCAAATTATTCAAAAGCCGATGCCACAAGGGAAACACAGCACAGTTCAAACTGAACTATCACCTGCTATTAATGCTATAGTGAAGCCTCAGCGCATTGCACGAGCTTTCACAGAACTGCGGTGTACCTTTGGTGGAAGGTCAATTGTGCCTGATATAGCGGTATTCACCTGGGAAAGAATTCCTCGTGATGAAAATGGCGAAATTGCTAACGTTTTTCAGGCTGCTCCTGATTGGGTAATTGAAATCTTGTCGCCTGACCAAAGTCAAACAAAAATTATAAAAAAGATTCTACATTGCCTAGAATATGAAACACAAATGGGTTGGTTGATTGATCCGCAAGAGCAATCTGTGTTTGTGTATCTACGCAATCAACAGCCAGTCGTGTTAGATGAAGCAGAGGCGTTGATACCTGTACCAGAATTTGCAAGTGAGTTAAAGCTTACGGTGGGAGAGTTGTTTGGTTGGTTGTTGGAGTAAAGTTTTACTCCTACTCCAAAATTCCCACTAAAATCTTGACAATTTCTTGTAAATCATCAGGCAAAGTGTAAGAAGCAATATCGCGTGTTACGGTACGCGATCGCCTCTCCAACGTGCCGAAAATCCAAACATCTCCCATTGTCACCACCCCGTAGAGTATTTCCGGCGTATCCTCTAGCATAGAAAGCGCAACCATTTCCACTGCTAGCTGAGTAAACCCCCGCGTCAGGTCATCCCGTTTTGCCTCTACGACAATTAAACTGTGTTCAGATTGAATAAAATAGTCCAAATTTCCTTGAAGTAAGTTATTCACCTTTAGGGGATACTCGATCCTCAGCAAGCGTTTACAGGTTACAGCTACCCGACTTAACACAGGGGCAATCAAAATTTCTCGTTTTGCTGCTTCACTACTGAGAGTGACATAAGGAATAGTTTCTTCTATCTGCTGCTGTAGTTCTGTGAGGCGTTCCAATTGACGGCTAGTTTTGGGAAGCTGCAATCGAGTGCGGGTAAAAGCATAGCCAAATTCTGCCAAAACCTCATCTGTGTCGTTGGGTAATTCAAAGTAGGAACGAAATAAATAGTTTGTATTTTCCTGTAGAATCTTAGGCTTTGACATAGCGTGTTACCTCTACTTCACTGCCATTAATAGCAATATTTTGCTCTTTGCCCCTACGATATTCATATTCCTGCATTTATCTTTATGCAGATTTAATGTTCGACTCATGGAAAAAGTGATGTCATTAGCCAACTACATTAATGGTCAGTGGTGTACATCTACCGCTACAGAATACTTGGATGTTATTAACCCAGCTACAACAGAGGTACTGGCTAAAGTGCCGTTGTCACCCGCTTCTGAAGTAAACCAAGCTACAGAAGCAGCAGCAGAGGCTTTCGTAAGTTGGCGACGCACTCCACCCACGGAACGAGTGCAGTATTTATTTAAACTTAAGAATCTGTTAGAAGAGAATTTAGAGGATTTGGCTCGTACAATTACGCTGGAATGTGGTAAGACTTTGGCAGAGTCCACAGGTGAGATGCGCCGTGCGATTGAAAATGTGGAAGTTGCCTGCGGTATTCCCATGATGATGCAGGGAACTATCTTGGAAGATGTTGCCAGGGGTATCGATGAAATGATGATTCGGCAACCGTTGGGAGTTGCTGCGGCGATCGCCCCGTTTAATTTTCCAGGGATGATTCCGTTTTGGTTCATGCCTTATGCCCTTGCTTGTGGCAACACATACATCGTCAAGCCTTCGGAAAAAGTACCGCTAACAATGCAAAAAGTCTTCCAGTTACTAGAAAAGACTGGATTGCCCAAAGGTGTAATTAATTTAGTCAATGGTGCGAAAGAAGCTGTAGATGCAATTTTGGATCATCCACAAATTCGAGCGATTAGCTTTGTTGGCTCTACACCAGTTGCTAAATATATATATAGTCGGGCAGCGGCAAATGGCAAACGTGTCCAATGCCAAGGCGGCGCGAAAAATCCGCTGATTGTTTTGCCAGATGCAGATTTTGAAATGACGACACGCATTGCTGCTGATAGTGCTTTCGGTTGTGCGGGACAACGTTGTCTTGCTGCTTCAATAGCTGTGACTGTGGGAGAAGCGCGTCGGACGTTTACAGAAGCTATTGCTGAGACTGCCAAAAAGCGTGTGGTAGGTAATGGTTTAGATCATAGTGTAGAAATGGGACCGGTTATTACAACCGAGAGTAAGACACGAATTGAGGATTTAATTCAAAAAGGGGCAGATGAAGGGGCGACGGTGTTGGTAGATGGGCGAAATCCTAATATCTCTGGTTATGAAAAGGGTCATTTTATCCGTCCGACGATTTTGCAAAATGTTGATCCAGCAGGTGAAATCGCCAGTACAGAAATTTTTGGTCCAGTGCTGAGTTTGATACATTTAGATACTATTGACCAGGCGATCGCCTTAGTCAACAGTGGTCAATACGGGAACATGGCTTGTTTGTTTACCAACAGTGGCGCTGCTGCGCGTAAGTTTCGCTACGAAGCTGAGGCCGGTAATATTGGCATCAATATCGGTGTTGCTGCACCGATGGCATTTTTCCCATTTAGCGGTTGGAAAGAAAGCTTTTTTGGAGACTTGCACGGTCAAAGCAATCACGCAGTAGAGTTTTTTACTCAAACTAAAGTGGTAGTGGAACGGTGGCCCAAGGATTGGTCACGTCAATTTTAAATCTTAGATTTGAATATTACACCAGTAAGCGGAACCGTCCCGCTTTCTGTCAATTAACCCTCTCTCAAACAATTCTCGTCGCAACAGTGCGGGATCGCCAAAGGTGTGGTACTGATTAAGCAGTGCATTCACCTGTTTTTCTGTGTAAATGACATCAACCTCAAACTTTGACGCTAAATACTCCAACACCAACTTTTGGAACTTTCCCTTGTTCCGTTTGGAGGGCCATTCTTTCACTCGTCCTTGTTCATCCAGATAGCTTTTGAGTTCGTCTAAGTAATTATCCATACTTAACTTTAGTGCTATGTAAACTAGGCTATAAACAAACATTAAGACAAATCACCACTTCACATCAGTTTTTCGGAAGACCGACTTAATCGAATGCTTAAACGAGGCACTTAAGCCAGGATAATTTCGTCACTATAAGTCATACTGGACAAACCTCGGTTAACAGCAGCCAGCATCTGACGGGGGAACTGCTGCAAATACTTCATGGAAATATAGCAGCAGTAAATTCTGTTGCTATCTATCTACGTAGTTTGTTTTTTCCATGGTCGTTCAGATAAAAAAATTACAATGTTGCAGGAAGTGAAGGAGTAGAACGTGAAAAATGCGTTTATTGCGAAGACACTGTTCGCATCACTAAGTTTGTTAACTTTACTTACCCCACAAAGTGCTCATGCTCAGATAGTACCGCAACCTTGGGTGTCAGTTGGTAGTCAAGAAGGTGATGTTACTTATTCTGTGGGTGCTAGAGCTTTAAATTTGGGAGCAGAGTTAGGATTTGGTCCTGACGGTGCTGTCGGTGTAGATGTACTAAGGTTTATCAGCTTGCCCGTAATTTCACCATATGTGGGACTGGGATACTATTCAGCAGATAAAGGTGTTGCTTTTTCAGGCGGGGTTCAAGTAGGCGCTAGCGATAACGTTTTCGTTGGTGTTGGTTATAACTCTGTTCGAGGAATTAACGGACAAATAGGTGTAAGATTCTAATTTTTCTCTATACACCTGTTCTTAGGGTGTGTGGAATTTAGCATTCTGCACAACTTACTGCTCTGAACTTACTGATCTGTTTGCACTATTCCTAGTAACCCAAGTTGCTAGTTATGCTTGCAGGTGTTCGGGTGGCTTTGCATAAGTAATAAAATCCCCTCCAGAGGAAAAATTAGGAGGGGTTATGCTAAACAAAATAATTACAATTTATGCTATAGCATTCCTATCTGAGTTGTGAACAGGACTTTTTTATGGAACCACAGAGACGCAGCGAAAAGTTGTAAGGAGGGTTTCCCTCCGTAGCAAACTTTTCAAGACAGAGAACGCAGAGGAAGAGGAAACAGAGAATGTTCATAAATCATTTAGGTTTGCTCTAACCCTAGCTAGTAGGAGCGCATCTAGGCTAAAATTGTGGGGAATGCAAAGTCTAAAAAGTTAATTTTTACTGGCTTTCAGCGATTCATTTACCCATAAATTTAAAGCAGACACGCTCGTAGATACTATTGGGTAGATAAAGGTATTGTCTTTTCAGTCAGGGTTCTCTTAGGCGCTAGCGATAACGTTTTGGTTGATGTTGGTTATAACTCTGTCCCTTGGAATTAACCGACAACTGGGTGTAAGATTCTAATTTTTCTCTCTATACACGTTTTGTAAGGGTGTCTGAAGCTTAGCTTTCCACACACCTTACCGAAAAATTTGCGTCTGAACGCAAGATAAATTGTGAATTCCCTTTTATAAAGCTCATTGAGGTGTTTTCTTGTCTTTTTACCTTGTTTATAGAAAAATATTTAGTCATGAGATAAATTCTTAATTGGGTTGTTAAATCGATTTTTGTATCTTTTTAACTTGTTTTAACTATGATTTTTAGTTAAACATTTTCATAAGTTATTTTTTTATGAATTCTTGCATATTCTTTGTTTGTTGATAAAGAGAGATGCTAGCAAGTAGTAGGATAAGCAGTATCTGCACTTTCTGGATTGATAGCAGGGTTTAACACAATCAAGCTATCATCGAAATAAATATTAAACACAGTTAATTGTATTGACTTGGCAGGCGTCTTTGTATGGAACAAGGAGTAAAATTACTTATTCAACTGGTATTAGAGTTGGCACCTATCATTGCAACTCTCGTAGAAAAGAGAAATGAAGAACGTCCAGCTATAGAAAAATACCAACCACCGGAACATATTCAAGAATTTATCCAATCTGTTAACGGTTCAACTCAGACCATCACTTATGCAGGAGGATTTGATAAAGAAAAAATTCAGCAACAGGAATCAGCTTTTTATTATCACAAAACACAATTACAGATAGCAACGCATCAGCGAGAAACAGCACTCAAGTTACCAGAAATTCATAAAATTTTTCAAAGTTGGCCTTTGCGATTATCGCCTTCGCAAATTTTAGAATCTCAAATCAGTCATCAACGTACTCCGCTAAAAATTTTTCTGGCTCCTCCTAAAGTCAAGTTTGATAAATTTGATAATACAGGAGAAGACATTTCAGATATTGAGTTCATGTTAGCTGAGGGTTTACGCGAGTTTCTCAACAAGCATTACTCTCTACATAATCCAGTAAGACCGACAGAGTTTTTAGCAGGAGCTTGGGATAGTAAGCGTTTTCATAGTGAATCAAGTATTAAGGCTCTGTTTGGAATGTTGAGAACAGAGCCTATTTTAATTTTAGAATCGGAAGCTGATGGAGATTATCTAAATTTTCGGATTGGTTATTGGGGAATTGGGCAAGAAAATTATTACTATAAAACGATTTCTCGGCTACCGTATAAAGAAATTGTTTATAATTCGGCAAAAAATCGTGCTTTAGAGTGGAAAACAATCAGAGATGAATTGCTTGCGTTGGGAGAAAGTGTAGAAGAAATTAATAATATTGGTAGAGAAAATGTTGCAAATTTAGCAATTTTGGAAAAGTCGGAAAAATGGAAAGAAAAGGGAATTGACATCAGTAAACTATCATTACAATACCAAGTTAATCATCAGGATATTGAAAAACTTTGCCAAGTTTTGATTACTTGTCATACTCTAGCTGCTGGTTGGGTAGCAGATGCCTATCATTTAGTTCATCATGATGTTCCTCCGGTTTTACCTGAATTACTGCCAAATTTGCTGACAGATACTGTTGATTTAAAATCACTGCAAGCGTTCACCGCAGGATATAAACAACTTTACCAAGCTCTAGAGGTGGAGCGACGTTACTGGATTCCTGAGCTGGCGTTGGAATTGGCACACAGTCTATCACATTTACCCGATGAGACATCTGCAAAGGAACAGGTAGATTACTCACTCAACACATGGTTGCAACTACGTCAAGTTCCTCAGCAGCAAGGAAGCCATCCATTAAAGGCGATGCAATCAGCTTTGAGAATAGAAGATGAAGAATATGTGGAAAAGTTAAGAGAATTTTTTGCAGCAGCTGGCGATCGCCACAGTATGACTTATGTTGAAGAACTTTTGGATGCGATCGCCAACCTCAAACACAAACGCCAAGAGCAATACGCTTATCTGTGCCACACTTTAACTGAGCACTCTGATAAAGTGACATCTGTAGCCATGAGTCCAGATGGGCAAACTTTGGTAAGTGGATGTGCAGATAAAACCATTAAAATTTGGAATTTTAGCACAGGCAAAGTCATCCGCACTTTAACTGACAATATCGGAGAAGTTTCATCTGTGGCTATTAGCCCTGATGGAGATTTGCTCGCTGTTGGAAGCTGTGAACATCCCAGAAGTAACGTCAAAGTATGGCGTCTAGGTACTGGTAAACTACTGCATACTCTTTTAGGGCATCAAAAACCTGTTAACTTCGTAGTTATCAGCCCAGATGGACAAATTGTTGCTAGCGGTAGTAACAAAATCAAGATTTGGAATTTGCACAAAGGCGATCGCATTTGTACCCTTTGGCATTCATCTGCAGTTTATGCCGCTGCTATCAGCCCAGATGGTACAATCCTTGCTAGTGGTAGCAGTGATCATAAGATTAGGCTATGGAACCCACGTACAGGGGAACCATTACGTACCTTAAGTGGGCATTTAGGCGAGGTGAAAACAATAGCCATTTCTCCTGATGGACAAATCTTAATCAGTGGTAGTGCAGACAAAACGATTAAAATTTGGCATTTGGACACAGGTGACGTATTGTATACGCTCACCGGACATTCAGATGAAGTAAAATCTGTCGTTGTCAGCCCTGTTCGCGTATTTTCAAACACGGTAGGCGATCGCCACAAAAGCAAAGTTTACGGCGAAGGTGAGTTTGGACAAATTCTTGTAAGCGCTAGTGCTGATAAAACGATTAAAATATGGCGTTTAGACACTGGAGAACTGCTGCAAACCCTGAACGGACATTCAGCAGCAGTCAATTCTGTTGCAATTAGCCCAGATGGTGAGTTTATTGTGAGTGGTAGTTCTGACAAAACAATCAAAATTTGGCAGATATTTAAAGGCATTTGACCATCTCTGGTATTTCTAGAATGGTAACTGTTGATTAACGCTTCAGGTTTTCTTATCGTGTAGCCACTGACCACGAACGACTAGGCGATCGCCCATAACTTCAACGTCTTTTACCTCCACGGGTAAATTCTTCAATTCATTGGAAACTTGTTGCTTTACGCTTTCTTCGGAAATGCCAAAACGCTGGTACATATCCGAGAGAGGAAAGCTAAGATTTCCAACCTTAACGCGCGTTTTGTCATCCAAGGTTACTTGTTTGTTGTGGATCGAAGGTTTCCCTTCAACCTCTATGTAGATGGGGCGGTATTTTAAAATTGGTACAGTCGATAGCAGTTGAGAAATTGCTGCTTGTTCCTCTGCTGGTAACTCTTTTATGGGAATTGTTCTTAAATCAATCACTGCACCTGCGGATATTTTGCCATCTTGAATTTGAGTATTTGTACTTACTACTGCTTGAGCAAGCCGACTTTTATCTGTCGTTTTAGCAATTCCTGAAACAATAAGCGTATTAACTTCATTAGCATCTAATTGGACTTCACCTTTAGCATTTGAGTCTTTAAGATGCTCGAAAATTTTACTCAATACTTGCTGTTGTGATTGTTGAATTTGGGTTTGGGTTTCCTCAGTGATTGGAGTTGGACTTGCTATTATTGATGGATTTGTGTGCCCAGCAGGTAGCTGAGTTGCTTGTTGCCAAAAGAAGAATAAAACAGCACCAGTACCGCCGATAGCACAACATAACAGTAACAAAAGTCGCTTGAACATAACCAAATTCCCATTTGGGGTTTTAGGGTTCATAGTTTTTTATATACATTTTCCTGGACTTTACGTCCGGGTGCAAAAAATGTGTCTCAGTCAGGGTAACAAGTACCTAATGGAAGATTTGCTTAGCGCTTATTTCATTCATGTAGCATCAGTTTTTTGTTTGGCGATTAGTTCAGAATAAAGAGCAGAACATTGCTTTGAGGTTTTTACTCATGCTGCATCGTTTAACAAAACAGGGACTTATTTGCATCACTCAACCAAATCACGCTTGGCTTTCAGGTCAATTAGCACAGGTTTGGGGAAACGAACATTTTGGTCAATTTGCTCCAAAAAAAGAAGTTTGTTTCGGTGCGGAACAACATGACATTGGTTGGCTTTTTTGGGAACAAGCCCCCACCCTGAACCTGCAAACTGGCTACCCCCATAAATTTACGGAACTTTCAACACAAGAGCATATAAACATTTGGTGTGGCGCTAAACATCTTGCACTTCCTCTAGGTAGATACGTAGCACTACTGGTCTCACTTCATGGAACAGGATTATATGAAAGATTTACAACCTGGCAGAACTCACAAACTTCTTTTCAAATCGTGCAGGACTTCCTCAAGCGCGAGTATGCTTTCCAAGAACAGCTTATTGGTTTTCTCAAAAATGACCCATACTATACAGCTTACACAACATCAGAAATCATCGAGCATAATAAAAAGCTAGTGGCTACATGGGACGCACTATCAATAATTTTATGTCAAGGATTTACTTCTGAAGCACAGGTTTCTCAGGTACCGACAATGAACGGTGAAATCACACTCAAACTCACATTGAAAGAAGTTAAAGATAACTATCATCAAGTAGCAGTATCTCCGTGGTCTTTTCAACAAAGCGAAGTAGATCTGGTTTATGAGGGACGGCTTTTACAGCAAACTTTTAGCGATGAAAAAGCGATGCGAGAGGCTTTGATGAGCGATCGCGCGGTAACTCTGAGGACTACCTTGAAACCAGAATAGGAAGTTTTTTATACAGGATGTGCTTCCTTGCCCATATGCTCACGATTATGTGGTTCTTTGAGGAACGTTGGATCAGGACCGGATGGAATAATACCGCCAGGATTAAGCGGGAACAAATTTCCGTAGTAGTCCTGTTTTACACTCTCCAAGTCGCAGGTATCAGCAACGCCTTTAACTTGATACAAATCACGCAGGTAAGGTCCCAAGTTCTGATAGTCCTGAATTCTTCTGCGATTGCACTTAAAAAGCCCATAGTAAACAGCATCAAAGCGGAATAACGTTGTGAACAAACGGACATCCGCCAACGTGATAGTGTTTCCACATAAGAATCGACTGGCATTCAGAACTGTGTCAATTTCATCTAACGTGGTGAACAGTTCATGACAAACTTTGTCATATGCTTCCTGTGTTTGAGCAAAGCCGCAACGATACACGCCGTTGTTTACGTTTGTGTAAATCTTCTCATTCCACGAGTCAATCTTTTGTTTAAGTTCCTGCGGGTAAAGGTCTAGCGTAGGGTTTTTAGCAAACTCGTTAAACTCCGAGTTTAGCATCACTATAATCTCAGCGCTCTCGTTGTTGACAATACTCTTTGTCTGGTTGTCCCATAACACCGGAACTGTGAAACGCCCACTGTAGCCAGGTTCTGCTTGCTCATACAATTCAGCAAGCGTAGCGCAACCCTCATATTCCTGGTTAAACACCCAACCTCCTTCAATTGGAGAAGGTGACACAATTGTTACTGATATTGCTTCTTCAAGCCCTTTGAGCGCCCGAACAACAAGAGTACGATGTGCCCAAGGACAACCCAGTCCAACGATGAGATTGTAGCGCCCCATTGCTGGTTGATATAAATTGCCTTCCTGCGTGCCAATAAAGTTTCGGAATTGGCTGCTTGGTCGAATGTATTCTCCCGACTTATTGCTGGGAGCGAGTTTCGACATCATTATCTGCCACATCGTCGTCCAGACAAACTTTCCCAACCTAATTATGAGCTTTGGAGGAAGTGATTTGCCCTTCTTGTTTCTGGATTTTTTCTCTGCTAGTGGTGAAAAGGTATGTTGTGACATATTTTATTTGATTTCAATCCCTGATAGGGATTCATACAGTTTACTTTCCACCACTTTTATATAGAATACCACATCCAGCGCCCCGATGTGTATTCCAGAGCCAGCCGCGTAACTGCTTGCAGCATAGACAAGGACGTACTGCAAACATATTTAATACTTTTTAGAAACCAGTGCTATTTAACTCTAGGGTTTGAACCGATGAACCTAATAATAAGTTATTCTAAGCTACTCCTCCACCAGCAGTGTAGGTAGAGAGTGTTCTTGATGTTGTGAGGTCAGGAAATCATCTTCAGTTACCTTTAAATGCTTTGCAGGAAGTAACTTACCTCGAACCAAGTCTCCCACTGCTATAGGCTGATTAGCATGGCACCAGTAAACTTCAGGTTCGCTTTTTTGTGTCGCGTTGTACTCCAAAATCAGGTAGCTTTGGTCTTTATCATCGCTTCCTAAAACGATAAATTGTGATATCTGCTGTATATTATCCTCTTTCACTGATTTTTATCGGTAAATCTTGAATTTATAAGTTAATAGTTGCACTCACGTCGATATCCGGTAACTGTTTACAAACTTGATGTATAAACCATAGTGCCAGAACGTAATTTTTATTATCTGTTTGCTGCACTTGCCACGACTGAGTATATGTAGCGCAACAACACGAAATCACCCTAACGACAACTCAATTAAGAAAAAAAAGAGTGGGAGCAAGCATACCAAACGCTATCACGCTCCCACTTGCATTTACCGCTGAAGAGGCAGGAATATGTACAGACGCTGCCATGATTTAGGGGGCTAATGTGCAGGTCAAGGACAACGTCCGTACGGGCTGAACATTCCTGGTGCGGCAAATGTAAACCTAATTATTGATATTTCTTTGTTATTACAACTAGCCAGTACACTATTAAAAGATATACTTTCTATTTGTATCCTTGGTTTTTTGGTAAAAAGTGTATCACATTTAATTTGGTATGTGATACACCCCGATAACAACACCCTTGAAGTCGTTTACCTTCTTTAATTTAACCAGATTACTCATAGCTTAGTTGCCATTTTGGCAAGTTTTCTATTTGTTCTTTAAACTGCATTTAACAGCACAAAGGAGTGATTTTTCAAAATAGTTAATCTTTTCTTTACCTCAAACAATCTTCTATATGGACTACGTTAAATTGTAGTCTTGATTGCCTGAAAAGCACTCTTTTGCTTGCTTTTATCACTTTTTTTACAGTTAAGATTCCACAAAATTCATTTCTAGACTGTCGCAAGGGAAAATGCTTGCCTAGTGTGAATTATTTCGTTTTCAATAGCTCAATGTGGGGTTATACCCCTCTATAAGGAGAACATTCTAAATGTGCAAAAACCTTGATAAGTAGGTCGGTACAAATAAAGTTAACTCGTTAAGGCAGTCCTTAGTCATTAGTAAGGGTTTTAGAGGTTTTTACATTTCTTAACATAGTTCTGTTTATTTCTACCTATCTACTTAGCCCTCATCTCCTCACCCTTTCTCCCAAACATTGGGAGAAGGGGAACTAGATCCATTTCTCCCCTCTCCCATATATGGGAGAGGGGATGGGGGTGAGGGTACAAAGGCTTATGTGCAAAATTGGGATGCTCCCTCTATAAGTTATTTTTGTAATTAAAAAAAATGATGAAATATATAAAAAAAGAGTGGGAGCAAGCATACCAAACGCTATCACGCTCCCACTTGCATTTACCGCTGAAGAGACAGGAATATGTACAGACGCTGCCATGATTTAGGGGGCTAATGTGCAGGTCAAGGACAACGCCCGTAGGGGCTGAACATTCCTGGTGCGGCAAATGTAAACCTAATTATTAATATTTATTTGTTATTACAACTAGTCAGTACACCTTTGAAAGGTATACTTTCTATTTGTATCCTTGGTTTTTTGGTAGAAAGTGTATCACATTTAATTTGGTATGTGATACACCCCGATAACAACACCCTTGAAGTCGTTTACCTTCTTTAATTTAACCACATTACTCATATGCCAGTTGCCATTTTGGCAAGTTTTTTATTTATTTAAAAAAATGTCAAGAACATCACAAATTGGTAATTTATCAAACGTTGTTTTCTTTTGTTTAGCCCAATGGTCTTCTGTATTGGCTAGCTTTAATTATAGCTGAAATTGCCTGAAAAGCTTTTGAACGGTAGGTTTTCTTCTTAATCTTATTGTAAATCTTGTGGGGTTATACCCCTTAATTGAAGTCAATAAATGATGGGTCACACCCCTCCTTAATCTTAGTTGAATTTATGATGGGTCACACCCCCTTAATTGAAGTCAATAAATGATGGGTCGTACCCCTTAATCCGTAGTAATTTACAATTCAATGTCTTGTGAGTTCTGCCTGCTCTTCTAATGAAAGATGAGCTTTTCTTACGTTTACCTTAAAACTTTATTCCAATTCTTTTGCGTACTTCCTTCATTTCCAACACCCTTCAAAAGTATTGGATTTTGGACAGAAAGAAAATATTAGCTCGCGTGTGATGTGATAGGGTTGACTTTCTTCAAGAACCTGCTATAACAGTGTTATGAAAAATAACAGTGTTATCAACAATAGCGGCGTTACAAACTACCGTGTAGCTCAACAGCAGCATCAACAAACTTTACGGAGGAGAGTTCTGGACGATGCTAGCAATCTTCTCGTGCGCGAAGGACCCACTGCTTTAACCATGCGACGAATTGCGCAGCTGGTAGGCTGTTCAACAACTGTGCTTTACACGATGTTTGGCAGCAAGCAGGGGTTAGTTGATGAACTGTATCTGAGGGGCTTTGATATATTGGGACAAGCGTTGGAAGCAGTTCCTTATCCAGGCAACTCACGAGACTACATCTACGCTCTTTGTCATGCTTACCGAGGGTTTGCCTTAAGTAACTCGACTTACTACTCGATCATGTTTCTCAAAGTGATTCCCGCATACACTCCTTCGGATACTAATCGTCTATTAGGTCAAGAAAATTTTCAACTTTTAGTGCAAAGTGTTCAGGATTCTATTGCACCAGGCAATGTCCCTGGAGATGATGCATGGGAGATTGCTCGTATAATTTGGGCAACGCTTCATGGGCACGTGGGACTAGAGTTAGTAGGGTATTTTGACTACCCTGGACTATCGCCACAACAGAGGCTAGAGCGAGCTTTGCAAGCAGTGGTGGATAAACTTTTACCAACAACAGATAGCTGTTAATGAGTTAAGCACAGGTTCTTTGCTTTATTGGAGCGATCGCCTCTCCCTAATTGATCCTTGGTGTTATTGCTTACAGCGCAGGGTTGTTTCTGTTTGCCAAAACACTTGACCGTTTCCCTATCTGTGCTACACTTTCCGCTTCTGGAGAGCTTAGGTTTCTTTCTTAGCGACTTTTTGATGAACATTTGGCATTCAATCAGATTGCTGCTTAAAGCTTCATAGGGCTTGTTGTGATGACCCGTTGATGTTCCTGTCAATAGACTATTCAGACGTTAAAGCAATGACTCATTTTGGCATTCTCTGTCTACAGGCTACTGGTCACTTAAACACAATGTTTCCGCTTGGACGTGAACTTCAACGACGCGGACATCGTGTCACCCTCTTTAGTAGTGCAGGTACACAAATTAAAGCACAAGCAGCAGGTTTCAGCTTCTGCGACATATATTCTCCCACCGACTTTAAGTCAGGTGGACAAGCCCAAGCACTACCTACAAAAGCAGAAAAACCCAAAGCCTTAGCCAACATACGCGACACTTTACAAAGATTTGCACACATGGCTCAAACCAGACTACAACAAGCTCCAGCAATCATAAAAGAACATCGTGTAGAGGCACTGCTAGTAGACTTGTCTATCTTTGAGGGAGGGACAATAGCCGATTATCTCAACCTTCCCTATGTCACGGTATGCTGTGTATTACCCTTTTACCAAGACCCAACCATCCCTCCGATTGCTACAACTTGGTCATATAACCTGGCATTGTGGGCACAATTGCGTAACCGCGTCGGCTACAGCCTAGTTGACCGCTTAGCACAAACCGTTTGGCAAGTCATCTGGCAATATCGTCAAAAGTGGAATTTACCTGCATACAAGCACACTAACGATATCTTCTCCAAACTTGCTATCATCACCCGCCACATAAGCGAATTTGAATTTCCTCGTCAATTACCGCCACACTTCCACTTCACAGGACCATTTCATAACTCTATAGAAAGACAACCTGTAGAATTCCCCTTCGAGAAATTAAACGGCAAACCGCTGATATACGCCTCAATGGGAACTATGCAAAATCATCTTGATTATGTTTTTCGCACCATAGCAGAAGCCTGTGCAGACCTAGACGCCCAACTCGTCATTTCCCTCGGTGGTGGACTTGATCCAGAAGCATTCCCAAACCTACCCGGAAGTCCTTTAGTAGTAAAATATGCACCGCAACTAGAACTACTGCAAAAAGCTAGCCTCAACATAACTCATGCTGGACTCAATACTACCTTAGAATCACTCTCGTATGGTGTGCCGATGGTTGCTATACCAGTCACCGACGACCAACCAGGAGTCGCAGCACGTATTGCATGGAGTGGGGTAGGAGAATTTGTGCCACTTTCTCGCTTAAGTGTTCCCTCTTTACAAGAAACTATCAAACGAGTATTTACACAAGAGTCGTACAAACAAAATACAACTCGGTTACAAGAAGCTATTCGGCGAACAGGAGGAGTGAGCAGGGCTGCTGATATTATCGAACAGGCTGTTTAATGTTGCCAGTAGAAAGCCTAAGCCTTGTCTGTCAACAAAACCTTCTCAAAGACGATCGCATCAACCCACATATTCTCTGAGTTAAAAATAAGTTCTCCTACCTGCTGATAACCTCGGTTTATATAAAAGGACAAGAGCTTCTGGTGTGTTTTAACTGCATCCAACCGCACAGCATGAAAACCTCCAGCCGATGCGAGTTCCTCGATCGCTTGCATACACCACGTCCCTAATCCTTGTCCTTGCCAAGTTGGAAGTATCGCTAGTTTATGCACGTATACTACAGGAACATCCCAAACTTGCCAAATAATCTTTCCATACTTGATATACGTGAATGGAACCTCTATTGTCATTTCTAGCGTGAAAGTACCAACTAAATTCTCACCCACTGTAACTGCATAAACCTGATGCTCATCTGCATCCTTGAGCATATTTTCAAGAGGATAAATTGGTGCTAACCAGTGATTCAGCCCGAAGCGGTTTTTTAAGTCGAAACCGCATGCCAATAGGATTTCGTGAAGTGCGGGTACTTCAGGCTGACTCACACGACGAATCCTCCGTTGCATTTTATACGTTAATTCGCTCTTCAGAGACTGTTACAAATTATATAATTTTATTAATCTTTGCGTAATATTGAAGACAATGGAGTGTGTTTACGTATATCTAAGCTATTCGCCAAAGATTCTTTACCCTGACTCCGCGAGGGGTTTTGCTGTGGTGGTAAAACTGTGACTACAGGTTGCGTTTTAACAGGTATTGGTACAACGGGCGTCCTTACTTCAGATGGCACAAAAACTGGCATATTTTTGGGACGTGGTTCTACACTTGGGCGACGTTGTGCTACGCGTGCCTGGTAGCGGTTAATGTGATTCTTTACCTTTTGACGCTGCGCTGGACGGTTTAGCAGTAGGAATAATATTAAGCTACCACTAGCACAGCTAAGAATAATAGCAAGCACCATCCATAGAGGCATGGGATTAGTATTCTCAGAGGGCGTCTTGATTGGTTGTACAACCTCAGCTTCTGCTATTTCTGGTTCTTGCTGTTCGATACGCCCTACATGGCTTAAGCTGTACAGCGCGACGGCACTGCTTCCTAGAAAAGCCACCGACAACCCTGCCGGCAATAGCCAGGGGTAATGTACAAGCAGATGTATCAGAGGATTCTTGCTTCCTGTTCGTCCTGGAATTCTCTTTCCCGACTCCGGTATGGGTGGTTCTGCTTGAGATGACTGCTGCTGTACACTCTGGCTATTTTCCATAATGGCTTTTAGATTTATACCCTCCAGTTTCTGATTGTACTGAAGGGTCAACCATCATGTATCCGTATAAAAATATTGGATTTAAGTATCTTTTTTTAAGAAAGCGACTCAATCCGATATTTCTTTAGCTATATTCGGTATGTTTTAGTACTTTTTGCGGCGCATATACTGGCAATGAATTTTCTATTCCCTTGTTGGAACAGAATGTCTTTCAAGAGCAAGTTGGATTAATTTATCAACTAATTCGGGGAAAGAGACACCGCTATGCGCCCAAAGTAGCGGATACATACTCGTTGCTGTAAAACCTGGAAAAGTGTTGATTTCATTGATGAAAACTTCTCCCGTAGCTTCCACGTAGAAAAAATCTACTCTTGCTAATCCAGCCGCGTCAACTGCTGCAAATGCTTGCAAAGCCATTTCCTGAATTTGACGAGTTACTGCTTCTGGTACAGGTGCTGGAATCAGTAAATTTGCTTTGCCTTCTGTATATTTAGTTTCGTAATCATAAAATTCAGCATTGTAAGTAATTTCACCGACAACTGAAGCTTTGGGACTGTCATTTCCTAAAACAGCACACTCTAATTCTCGTGCGACAACTCCAGCTTCAACAATGATCTTTCGGTCATAGCTGGCGGCGTTATCTAATGCTGCTTCTAATTCTTGCCGCGATCGCACTTTGGCAATCCCGACCGATGAACCTAAATTCGCAGGTTTAACAAAGCACGGATAGCCTAAAGTTGCCTCAATTTCATCACACAGTTTCGGAAAAACACAAGGATTCGACCAAATTTGCCCTCGATTTAACGCCTTGTATTTTACCTGTGGCAATCCTGTCTGGGCAAAGACTGTTTTCATAACAATTTTGTCCATTCCCACCGCTGAACCCAACACTCCAGAACCAACAAAGGGAACTTGCATCAAAGTGAGTAACCCTTGAATTGTCCCATCTTCTCCGTTAGGACCGTGGAGAATGGGAAACCAAACATCGACTTCGGCGACTTGGGAAAGAGATTGCCAATGGCTAAGTGTTTGAGTTTTGGCAACTGATAATTCAGAATGACTACTTGGCGTAGTAGAATCTGGTAATTGCTGCGGTGTTCCTGATATTAAGACTTGTTGCGGTGTGTCCCCAGCCAACCAACGTCCATCTTTCTGGATGTAAAAAGGCAGTATTTCGTATTTAGCAGTATTTTCGTCTGCACTGAGGGCGTTGGCGATCGCCCTTGCTGAACTTATAGAAACTTCATGTTCTCCCGAACGACCACCAAAAAGCAATCCCACCCGCAGCTTCGTCATCTGAAATACCTCGCTCACGCATTAAATTCAGATAGCGTAGCACAACGAGCGGGAGTTCCTCCAATTTTTCTGCCAGTAGCGCCCAATTGTTACGGGAGTAAAACCCATACGAATGAGCGCTACGTTGTAAACAAAAAACTTATATTCCACTAACATCAAGCGCGTGATACTAGTCTACAAAATCTGTTGTAATTTCAGACTTTTCGGTGTTATTTGAAGTGATTGGACGGCTACCATCTACCTCAAGAATACCTTCAACTTGAAAAGAACTCTTAGCAATTGGACGTTGACCGTCTATATCGAGAGTATCCCTAACTTCTAAATCACTCTTGTCAACCGGACGCTTGCCGTCTACAGCGATGATATCATGATCCTGAAAACCGCTCTTGGCGATCGGACGCTGACCATCTATGTCAATTGTGTCCTGAATCTGAATATCACTTGAAACAATTGGACGTTGACCATCTATGTCGAAGGTACCTTTAACCTCAAAAGTACTTGGATCAACCGGACGCTGACCATCTACGTCAATTGTTTTAGGAATTGGTTTTGATTCGTTAGATGATGGCTGAGAAATAATGTTCGCTTCAGTATCGGTTGTATTCTGCTCCGAATTATTTGCAGTGCTATCAACTTCGTTTGTGTTATCCATGCTCTTTGCTTAATTTTTTTGAACTCGTAATACTTCTTTAGGACTTACGCAAGAACTCTGTGAAACTCTTATTTCTTCGTGTCCTTCGCGACGCCAGTCGCCTGCGGAGGGAAACCCTCCTGCAGCGCTGGCTCGTCTTTGCGGTATGCGCTAAGGCGCACGCTACGCGAACGTTTTTTCATAATTTTGCGTAAGTCCTGTTCTTATACTTATCATGACTGGAGACAGTGAATAAGCTTTGCACTCTTTCTACTGTGCATCAATTCGCTTTTGCAGTTCAGTTGGGAATTAAAACAGCTTTCGGCACTTCTACGGGTTCTCCCGTCAAGCTAAAAGCACGAACTTCGGTAATTCTTACTTTCACCAGCGTCCCTTTGAGTTCATTAATATCACCTGTAAAGAAAGTGAGACGATTACCGCGCGTACGCCCCATCACTTGGGTTTTGTCTTTGGAATTTTGCTCTTCCACTAGTACTTCTTCGATGCGTCCCATGTAACGCTGCGATCGCTCGGCTGCTTTAATAGAAACAAGATGATTGAGTCGTTGCAGGCGATCGCTCTTCACCTGTTCACTCAATTGTTCATCCCACACTGCTGCTGGTGTTCCCGGACGTGGCGAATATGCAGCGGTATTCAATAGGTCAAAGCCGATATCATCTACCAATTTCAGCGTATTTTCAAACTGTTCTTCCGTTTCTCCGGGGAAACCCACAATTGCATCCGCACTAATCGATGCATCTGGCATATACCGCCGAATTGTGTCGATTATCCGGCGATATTTCTCGTGAGTATAACCCCGACTCATACGTTTTAGCACTTCATTATCGCCAGATTGAAAGGGGATGTGGAAGTGTTCACACACCTTGGGTAATTCTGCACAAGCTTTAATCAGCCGTTCGGTGAAATAACGCGGATGGGAAGTCGCAAACCGAATCCGCTCTATTTCCGGCACATCATGAACATAATAAAGTAAATCTGTCAAGGTGTGCAGATGGCGACCTTCTGGTGTCACCCCTGGCAAATCCCGCCCGTAAGCGTCAATATTTTGACCAAGTAGGGTAACTTCTTTGTAACCTTGTCGCCCGAGTTCTGCCATTTCTGCCCAAATTGCTTCTGGTGTGCGAGATTGCTCAACACCGCGCACATTCGGAACTACGCAATAAGTGCAGCGTTCGTTACAGCCGTAAATTACATTCACCCAAGCGGTCACAGTACTATCGCGTCGCGGCTTGGTGATATCTTCCATAATATGAACTGGCTCGGTTGCTACAACTTGGTTGCCGTCCAACACTTGTTGTAGCAAGTCTTTCAAACGGTTAGCGTGTTGTGGTCCCATCACCAAATCTAATTCTGGTACGCGCCGCAACAGCGCTTCGCCTTCCTGCTGAGCAACGCAACCTGCAACAATAAGCGTGAGGTCTGGTTGCTCGTGCTTACGCTTCGCTTGTCTACCTAGGTAGGAATATACTTTTTGTTCAGCATTATCCCGGATGGAACAGGTATTGTAGAGAATGACATCTGCACCATTCGGGTCTTCTGACCACTCAAAGCCCATGTCTTCTAAGATGCCAGCCATGCGTTCTGAGTCGGCTTTGTTCATCTGGCAACCGAAGGTAGTAATGTGATAGCGACGGGGTGAAGTGGTCATAGTGAACTACAGGCAAGGACTTAGAGTTTGATTTGTAATCTTGATAAATTATAGATTTTTATCACCTATAGGAATCCGATTTGATTTATGAAAAAATCTAAGTATGTTTCGGGTGTGTTATCGCCGAAAGTACGGCACCAAAGCCTTTGGATGGTGCGTTAGCCAGAGGCATAACGCACCCTACGTATATTTCAAAAATCAAATATGAGTCCTATATATGGTCTGATGTGGTTGCTTGCTAATTGAGTAAGCATTTTTACGTATATTTTTTATTTATTGCTACTTTGTGTAACTAAGTAAATAGAGCATTCCTTACGTATCTTTTGACAGATTTACAATCACTTAAAATCTGTATGTACCTTATTTTTAGCTGTTAACAGCGGTTCTCTGTCCATTACCAAAAAGTAGACAGTAGTTTGATTGGGAAAACTTCTTCGTTGCTTAATTTGGACATCAATGAAGTTTTCCCCTATTTTTTGACAAACATTAAGCTGGCTTCCAAGTACCGTGGAAGCTGTGGGGAATGACGCTAGGTAATGCCAGTTTACAAACAGGTTCCTCGTCTAGCGTATCCGCATCAAATACCCAAACTTCACTACTATCAGAATTGCCATCGTACACAACTGTGATTATCCATCCTTGCTGAGGATTTTGGGAATCACTGGCATAAATGGGTTCCGAGGGGTAGCGATTTTCGCCGCAGTCAGCAATTGTCAGGGTTTCGCTTTTGTGATCGAAACGGGCGATCGCCCCAAATATTTCTTTACGAGTATCTACTCCTTGGCGATGTACCGTCAAATAAGTTTGGCGACAGCTTTGTCCTTGGTCTTGCAGTGGTACAATCGGGAATTCACAATGGCGATCCATAATTTCCTCAATTGCCTTGACTTTACCTGTGCTTGGGTCAAGATGCATTCGCCACAGTGTACTCACAGCCGCGGTGTGAGTTTCTCCTGTTGCGACTTCCCTAAGATACTGGTTAGTCTGAAAATCAGGATACCTGATAATATCTACAACCACTGACCCGCTAACATCTACATAACCGTTGGCAAAATGCCACTGATACCAAGGTTCAGCTTCAGTGCGACTGACTACCTCAAGGGTATGGCGGTCAACCACTAAAATCTGGGTTCCCTTGCTTGGTTGCCATTCTAAAGAATGACCAAAGTCACTTAATCCTATTAGTGTAGGAAAAAGGTTTAGCCGCACGGGAGGAATGCAAAATACAAGATATTGTCCTGCAAAGACAAAATCATGCACCACTGGCACGCCTTCTAATTCGTGCGCTGCTTTTTGTAAAATTCTACCTGTAGAGTCACTTTTGTAAATATTCAACGTGGCATTAAGTCCGGGAGTCATGCCAAAGTTAAAAATCTCCCCTGTCTCTTGGTCACGCTTAGAGTGGGCAGAATAGGGTAATAGATTAGTTAACCCACTTAAATCATCTTCGCCCCAAGTTTCTAAAGTTTGCAAATCGAGGGCATAAGGTTTACCGCCTTCCCACAGTGCCAAAAGTTTGTCTGGTAACGCCAGCACTGAAGTATTAGCAACGTTCTTAATTGGTTTCAACCATTTATTCCAAATTGGTCCGGGTGCAGTCATCCCATAATTGCCGTAAAGCAGTTGACCTGCTGCTGCTTCTTCTTTGTAGCCATCAGTTTGCACATAGCGATAAACTCCGGTAGCACCTGCATCCGTAAAATGTACAGCAAGAATTGCGCCATCTCCATCAAACCAGTGTCCCATCCGGATACCACCGCGCTCTAGCCTTGCGGGACCGTTACGGTAGAGTGTGCCGCGTAAACCTTCAGGGATTTTACCAGAAAGGATTTGCAGTTGGGTGGAAGGGAATTCTTGGGCAGGTTGCGCAAGCGCTTCTGCCCAAGCTTTTTTACTTGACTTTTTTTCTATTGTCTGCATTAAACGTTTCTAACTGTATCCAAAACCAAAGTATTACTTTGATTGTCGTTACAACTTTGTTACACTTCTTCTTCCAAAAGGCGCAGCCAGAAGTTGTGAGAAGGAGCGCTAGTCATACAGTGAGGTAGCGCTGCGGGAGGATTTCCCAGCGTTGGTTTCCCCACAAAGCAAACTTTTGAATACACAGAACACAGCTTGCGCTGAATCAGTCTACAGAATATTTAAAAATTCTTCTACAGAAACTCCAGCTTGATTCAAAATACTCTTTAACGTACCGATAGCAACTGTTTTACGATGCACAGGTACAACACAACCAACTTCAATTACTTTTTGCTCTTCGCCTTTTGCCATAATTTGTTTCTTCAAAATCACATGACTTCCACGCTGTCGTACTTGCACAAAACCTAAACGTTCCAAAACATAAAGGACTTCACAAGCTGGTACTCGTGGTAGCCTAGGCACAAACTGCCTCAAAAGTGGTTAGCAACAGACGAGGAGCTGTTTCAGGAAGCGGGAACTCTTCTAAATAAAGTTCTGTTGCTTCTTTCAAATGAGCAATGGCTTCTTCTATTGTTTCTCCCTGGCTTGCAGTTCCCACCTCTGGACATTGTGCTACGTAAACATCTTCTTCCCAATACACGATCGCTGTCAAAGTTCGAGTTTTCTTACCCTTAGCTTGTTGTAATGAACTCATAGAGCGTTTATCTTTCCACTTCCTATTTTGACTTTAACTTCACCACAAGATTTCAATTGTCCGGAATTAACAACATCCGTCTTCAATTGCTTGCCAGGTTTTGGGTGATACCCGCACTGCTGCTTGTTTGCACTGAATTATGAGCTAATTTGCATAGAGATAATTGTCAAGTTCTGCGCTTTCTTGTTGAGATAGAGATTATAGGTTCAGCACCTTCATGACATTAATGAGTTCATAAATCAAACTTTGATTATTATAATTTTAGCTTTTAAATCAATACCAGTCTTATAGTAGTTTACATTTAGGTGCAATAGGATTTTTACCCCACCCCTAACCCCTCCCCGCAAGCGAGGAGGGGAAAAAATACTCCTCTCCACTACCCATAAACAAGGGGGTGAGGTTCTTATACCACTGCCGTCGCCTTCAATTGCAAAATTTTGTCAATCACATCTTCCACCACCTTATCTGGCGTAGATGCACCAGAGGTAATTCCGACGACAATTTGCTCATCTGGTAACCAGTTTTCTGTGATTTTCAAATTGCCACTTAATTCCCGATGTTCAATCCGATTTTCTAACAAAATTCGCGCTTCACTATCGATATGATAAGAAGGAATTTCCCGCTCTACTGCAATCTGTTGCAATTGTGTGGTATTCGATGAATTAAACCCACCAATAACTATCATCAAATCTAGCTTTTGTTCGACTAACCCCAACATTGCATCTTGCCGTTCTTGGGTAGCATCACAAATTGTATTAAAGCTTTGGAAATGCTGATTCAACTCACTGGGACCATACTTTTTCATCATTGTCCGCTCAAAGAGTTTACCAATTTGCTCGGTTTCACTTTTAAGCATCGTGGTTTGGTTCGCAATGCCAACCCGTTCTAAATCTTTATCAGGGTCAAATCCCGCAGAACAAGCTTTACTAAATTTTGTTAAGAATTCCTCCCGGTTTCCTCCATTTAAAATGTAGTTAACAACATATTCTGCTTGCTCCATATTCAGCACAATCAGATATTTCCCTGCGAAGGAACTGGTAGCGACAGTTTCTTCGTGCTTATATTTGCCGTGAATAATTGATGTATAATCGACTTTTTTGTGTTTTTCAACAGTATTCCAAACCTTAGCAACCCAAGGGCAAGTTGTATCAACAATTTTGCAACCTTTTTCGTTAAGCAGCTGCATTTCTTGAACACTTGCCCCAAAAGCTGGTAGAATAACAACATCCCCAGAATCGACAACAGAAAAGTCTTTTTTACCTGCTTCAACTGGGATAAATCCTACTTCCATTTCCTGCATCCGCTGATTGACAGAAGGATTGTGAATAATCTCATTCGTCATCCAAATGCGCTCAGTGGGGAAGTGCTTGCGAGTTTCATAAGCCATCGCCACAGCACGTTCTACACCCCAACAAAAGCCAAAAGCTTCTGCTAACCGGATAGTAACATCTCCTCTTTGCAGAGTGTAGTTGTTATTGCGAATTTCCTGAATTAAATTGCTTTGATATTCAGATTGCAACTGAGTCGCGACTTCTGCTTGGTGACCAAATCCTTTACGATAATAATTTTCTGAATGTTGGAGCGAACGTTTAAAAGCTTTGGTATCCATTCTTTTTTCTCTTAAATTGCCATTTATCATTTTCTCGCGCTTTACGCTTAAGACGCTAAGAATTTCTTTGCGACGCCAGTCGCCTACGGAGGAAACCCTCCTGCAGCGCTGGCTCTCCTTTGGGGGAAATTATTTTTTTTGCGCTTCCAGTTCAATTTGGCTATATAATTGCAAGGCAGAACTCCAAACTAAATAACCTTGTGAATTGAGATGTAACCCATCTGTAGTCAGTTCGAGGCGGAGGTTCGTTTGGTTGTTAGCAAACAATGGATGCAAGTTCAAATATTTCACACCTTCTTTTTGAGCTATAGCTTGCAGTTGCTGGTTCAAGGAGCGAATGCGACCGTTGGAAATCGCCAAAAGTTTTTCTCGCTTTTCCCAAGTTGTCTCTTCTCCTCCATGCGGTAAAATGGACTGCACAACAATTTGCGTCTTCGGATGAACTTTTTTGAGATAACGTATAATTTGCAACTGATTGTCTAAAATTATTTTATCGCTTACGCCCCGAATTAAGTCATTAATCCCAATCATCACAAAAATTGTTTCTGGTTGGGTGGAGTTGAATAATTTTAATCTTTTTAATAATCCTGTACTGGTTTCCCCAGAGATTCCTTGATTTAACCAATTTCTGTTTTGGGGTAATAACTCAGAAGGAAACCACAAACTCAAAGAATCTCCTAGTAGTATGGTTAAATGCTGAGGACGCTTAACGGCGGCTACTTTGGCTTCTTGTTTAAGGATGTCTACCCATTGCTGATAATTCAGTTTGTGACGCCGACCTAACTTAGGTGTAACAGCTTGGGGTTGAGTGTCTCGATTGACTTGTGTGGGGGAAGTGATTGTTCCCAAAAAAGTAGTCGCTCTCTGCTGTCGATAAATAAGCAGGGCGACCGTCAACATGAGAACAATGTTGGTTAGTACAGAGAAAAATGCCCAGGTTGGAAAGGTTTTTGCAGGAGTAGACACGAGTAGCAAGACTTACCAAATCTTTGACTCAGATTTTAGACGTATATGCCAATAAATCTTAGTGCTTGTTACTGAAATTGATGCGCTCTCCAAACTCCTCGTTGTAACCTTCTTCACCGTGTTCGTTGATATCCAAGCCTTGCAATTCCGCTTCTTCCTTAACCCGCAGACCAACTGTGGCATCTAGAATTTTCAAAATGATGAAGGTACCCACGCCACCGATGATATAGGCAACAACAGTTGCTAAGATTTGTGTAACCAATAAACCGGGATTGCCATACAACAAGCCATTTTTCCCTGCTGAGTTGACTGCGGTGGTAGCAAAGATGCCTGTGAGAATTGCTCCTACTGTACCGCCTACGCCATGCACGGGATATGTATCTAGGGCATCATCAATTTGCAGTTTGTGCTTGAAGCTAATAGCATAAAAGCAAACAACAGCGGTAATGCTACCAATCAAGATTGCTGCCACTGGTGTGACAAATCCTGCGGCTGGAGTGATGCCTACTAAGCCTGCAACTGCTCCTGTGGCTGCTCCGACTGCTGTTGGTTTACCACGCAACACTTTTTCTAAAATCAGCCAGGTTAAAGCCCCCGCCGCCGCACTTGTATTTGTGGCAACAAAAGCGGCTGTTGCCAACGGACCAGAAGCCAAAGCACTGCCAGCGTTGAAGCCGAACCAGCCAAACCACAGCAAGCCTGCTCCCAGCAAAATGAAGGGAACGTTGTGAGGAGGGCTGAGGCGCTCAGGATAAGTTTTGCGAGGTTTGAGGACGATCGCTGCTACTAAAGCAGAAACCCCAGAACTGATGTGGACGACTGTACCGCCAGCAAAGTCGAGGGCACCCCAGCCACCGTACAAGCCCAACAATCCACCTTTAGCCCAAACCATGTGTGCCAGGGGGCTGTAAATAAACGTTGACCACAGCAGTACAAATAAAGAGTAGGCGGTGAAGTTCATCCGCTCTGCGATCGCCCCTGAAATCAGTGCTGGGGTGATAATGGCAAACATGGCTTGGTAAATCATGAATGCCTGATGCGGAATTGTTGGAGCGTAGGAAACGATATCAGCGGGATTCGACCCTTTGAGATAATCACTTAGCTCGTATCCCACACCATTCAAACCAAACCATTGCAACCCACCGATGATGGCGTTACCTGGAGCAAAGGCGAGGCTATAGCCCCAGAGAATCCAGGTCACTCCTACAATTGCCATGAGTACAAAGCTCATCATCAGGGTGTTGAGGATGTTGCGCGATCGCACAAATCCACCATAGAAAAACGCCAGTCCGGGCGTCATCAGCAGCACCAAAGCCGCTGATATCAGCATAAACGCTGTATCAGCAGCCGTTTGAGCATTAGAAATCGCTGCGTTGACATCATTGGGTGCAGCAAAAGCATTACCCATGAGCGATCCACCCAAAAACAGTAGGGCGCTAGCCCCGATGATCAATACTTTTTTCAACACTTTTTGTCCTTTCGCACCAACAGTTTTGTGTTAGGTAAATAGATTTGAGCATTGTATGATACTTTGATTCCGTATGAAATGTTACGAAACTTTGACTTACGGAAAAGTTTAATAAAAATCTACTGCTTATTACACTTGTAATTTATTGAAATTTGTGCGTAATTATTATCTTTTCATTTATTTTGTTGTAGCAGTAGAAAATTTAAACCCGCCCTCCTATAAAACAGACAAAGAGGGCGGGTATATTGCTAATCAGTTAAGAAATCAAACAATCTAGAACTTATAAAGCCTAGAAACTATAAAGTTGTCGGTAAATCTCCCCTGCGGGAAACTCCAGCACCGTGGATACCTGTTTCGGAAAATCCACTTGCACCAGCCTCTTTAACAAATCCGCTGTATGCTTCCATACCGTGTTCGCCGATATCCAAGCCTTCAATTTCCTCTTCTCTACTGACTCTGATACCTAAAGTTGCCTTGAGTACTAACCAAAAGATGGTGCTGAGGAGGACGGTTATACCGCCGACTGAGACAACGCCAAGCAACTGAATAAAGAATTGTCCCAAACCACCACCTGCAAATAAACCCTTTGCAGGACCAAGACCTTGAGTATACCAAGGGAATGATGCCACACCAGGACCGACAGCAAACAGACCAACTGCTAGAGTCCCCCAAATACCACATACCAGGTGAACCGAGGTAGCTCCCACTGGGTCATCAATACGGAGTCTGTCAAAGAAGGTGACAGCGAAAACTACTAAAATTCCAGCTACTAAACCAATGATGAAAGCACTGTTGAGAGTGACGAAAGCACAACTTGCTGTGATGCCAACCAAGCCAGCCAAAATACCATTGATAATCATGGAAAGGTCTGGCTTACCCAGATACAACCAAGCTGTGATGGTAGCAGCAATACCACCAACAGAACCCGCCAAGTTGGTAGTCAAGGCAATGTGAGTAATCGCATTCCCATCAGCAGCCATGACCGAACCAGGGTTGAAACCAAACCAACCTAACCACAGAATCAGACACCCCAAGGTGGCAATGCTCATGTTGTGCCCAGGCAGGGCAACGACTTGCCCGTCTTGATATCTGCCAATGCGCGGTCCCAGGAATGCTGCTCCCATCAAAGCTGCCCAGCCACCTACAGAGTGAATGACTGTAGAACCAGCAAAATCAAAAAAACCTCTCTTGTAAAGCCAACCACCGCCCCAAATCCAGTGTCCGGTAATTGCGTAAGAAATACCTACAAGTAAGAGACTGAAGATTAAGAAGTCAACAAACTTAATCCGTTCAGCAACCGCGCCAGAAACAATCGTTGCTGCTGTTCCGGCAAACACGAGCTGGAACAAGAACTTTGCTGCTAGAGGGACACCAGTCCAATTGAGAGAGCTAAATACACCTTTATAAGCTTCTCCTGTGGCGGGGCTGTTATCTGCGCCTTGCAGGAAGAAGCCATTCAAGCCAATGAAGTCATTGCCATCGCCAAACATCAAGCCAAAACCAATCGCCCAAAAAGCGACGGTGGCCAGAGCAAACACAATCAAGTTTTTCGCAAGAACGTTGACAGCGTTTTTCTGGCGACAGAAGCCAGTTTCTAACATACAAAAACCGGCGTTCATGAAGAACACCAAAAAGGCGGCGATCGCTACCCAAAGAGTGTCAATTGCAACTTTGAGTTCCGCTGTGGTTGGTGCTGCTGGAGCAGGGGTTTGGGCAACTGCTGTATAACTCCATGCCAGCACAATCAGACAAGCTAGGGGGATGCAAGCTTGCCAGCTAGGAGACAACTGCTTAATGGCTCCATTCAATCTCTTGACACTTGATATATATTGTGCTGGTCGCTGCCTATTTTTTCTTCTGGATTTGTTTTTGTTTGTGATTTTTATCATCATCCGCTCAAGCATCCTGATTTGGAAAAACACGTTGAGTATCAACAGCTAAAACCAAAGCTAAAAAAAGCTGTTTTTGATATTTGCCATTTAGGTTAGCTGTCTGTTTAAACTCACTGATTTTCATTACCAGTAAGTGGTTGTTTGAACAGGATATCAAATAACCTGTTCAGCAGTGGCTAATGCTACTTGTGTAGCTATTAAGAATATTCTTAAAAAACTATTATGTAGTTTACAAAGTAGTCAAGTCTACTTAATTAACTCTTTAGGCATTATCTTTGACAAGATTAAATACCCAAATGAGTGAACTCATCATAACAAGATAGTCCTTAGATGACTAGTCATTTCCACACAAGTCTTGGAAAAGAGCATAATCGCTGTTTTTAGGGAAAAATCAAAAGTTAACCAGCAAATAAGACAGCTTTTATCTTGTTTTCTATTACGTTCTTCTTTTTACCTTCTGTTATTTGTTTCTACGTGCTGAATACAAATGCTTTGTACTGAACCTTTCTGAGTCTTCAAGCGTATGACAAACCACCTATAAACATTGCTTCAAGATCATAAAACATAAAAAAAAGTCAATCTAAATGATGAAAATTGTGACACTCAAAATCTGTAGTTTTTAATACAGTTTTTTTCTAAAATTTCAAATTAAGTACTCGCGTTAGATTCTTGCTATCTTTTAACAAGAATCTAGAGCCGTTAGATTTTATTATTAAATTTTTATAAAAATTATTAATAAGCTGTTATTTATGGATAACTTGATGTGAAGAACGCAGCTTTAAACATTAGCTCACGCACTACTAATGCTCATGCCTATAGCAAGAAAACACTAATATAAAATTATACAAACTAGTAAATATTTTTATTTAGATTCTTCTGGTGATTGCATTTGCCTTAAATATTGCTCGTAGCCAAGTTGTTCTAGTTTTGCTTGCTTTGCCATGACGGATTCTGACAAATTTTGGCGATACTGCTGCACCTTCTCTAGTAATTCGCTTTGCTGGGTTGCGAGAATTTGTACCGCCAAAAGTCCAGCATTTTTAGCATTACCTATAGCAACAGTCGCCACTGGTATACCAGCAGGCATCTGTACTATTGAATACAATGAATCAACTCCTTGTAAGTGACGGCTGGGAACAGGAACACCGATAACAGGAAGTGGGGTTAAAGATGCTACCATTCCTGGAAGATGAGCCGCGCCACCCGCACCAGCAATAATCACCTTAATACCACGCGTGTGAGCAGACTTGGCATATTCCACCATGCGTTCTGGAGTACGATGGGCGCTGATAATTGCTACCTGTGTAGCAACACCAAATTCTTCACAAACTGCGATCGCGCCTTGCATAGTTGGCAAATCCGAATCGCTGCCCATAATGATACCGACAAGGGGAGTCATAAGCAATTTAAATTTGGGACTGGGTACTGGGGACTAGCGACAGTTATCAGTTACCAGTTACCAGTTACCAGTTTTCAGTTATCAGTTACCAGTTTTTTGGTCACTGTTGACTGTTGACTGTTGACTGTTGACTATCCCTAATCCCCAATCCCCTTTACTTTAGTGGTGGAACCGTTCGCTGATGTAGATAATCATCTCATTTAGAGGTATGTAGTGGTGACATCCGGGATTGGGATTTTTGATTTATCACTGCCTATTGCCTCTAAAATCAGGTCATATTGAACTATCTTCTTGCTGACGTAATGACCGAAGCAACACAAAGCCTGATTGGTACTCCTGTAGACATTATCAACGCTCGAGTACTCGGTAGCACAGATTTGCAGATGCTCTCAGTTAACCCACAGGGCATAGTTGAGCAAATCCTACCAATGTCTAAAGTCCTCAAGCGCGTTCCACCAATTGATTTGCAAGTGTTGGATGTTGCTGGTGACTGGATTTCTTTAGGCGGTGTGGATTTGCAGATTAACGGCGCGTTAGGGTTGGCATTTCCTGACTTATCAGCAGAAAATTCTCACCACTTGGTAAAGATCTGTGAATTTTTGTGGGATGTGGGAGTGGACGCTTTTTTACCTACCCTGGTGACAACTTCGGTAGACAATATTCAGCGATCGCTTGCTGTGATCTCTGATTTTATGAAGCTTACCTCCAACCCCTCTTTGTATGGGGAGGGTAGTGCCAAAATTTTAGGAGTGCATTTAGAAGGACCATTTTTGAATCCTCAAAAGCGTGGCGCACATCCAGCAGAGTACCTGCTAACTCTTACTTTGGAGGAAGTAAAGCGGGTTTTGGGTAGTTACGCCCCTATTGTGAAAGTCATGACTTTAGCACCGGAGTTAGATCCAACTGGTGAAGTCATCACCTATTTGCGTTCTTTGGGTATTACTGTGAGTTTAGGACATTCCCAAGCCACAGCAACAGAAGCGGAACGTGCTTTTGAACAAGGTGCAACAATGGTGACTCATGCTTTTAATGCTATGCCAGCATTACACCACCGCGAACCAGGATTGTTGGGGGCAGCAATTGTTCATCCTCATGTTATGTGTGGTTTTATTGCTGATGGTCAGCACGTTTCACCAACAATGCTACAAATTTTACTACGTGCCAGCAGTGATCCCTTTTCTCAAGAAGATCAAGGGGAGATATACAAACAAAAACTTTTCCTTGTCAGTGATGCGCTTGCACCTCTGGGATTGCCCGATGGGGTGTATCCTTGGGATAATCGGCAAATTGAAGTAAACAATGGAACGGCTCGACTCCCGGATGGAACTTTATCGGGGACGACTTTACCTTTATTGGTAGGTGTGCAAAATTTAGTGAAGTGGGGAATATGTGATGTAGAAAGGGCGATCGCGCTTTCTACCATTGCACCACGAAAAGCGATCGCCGCCTCAGCAATTCTCTCTGGTGCTTGTGCTAGTCAGTTATTGCGTTGGCATTTAGATGAGTCTACACAAAAACTCTTATGGCGGCGGTTGTTGTCTTAATATTTCGCGCCAAGACGCACAACTAAGCAAAGATATTCTTAGTGGTTCGCACACATGGTACTTTGAAGCATTGGAATGGTTAGATATTGAGTTTCATGAACGCAGCCGACGATAAAACAATAGTTAAAGAATATTTCAATTCCACAGGCTTTGACCGTTGGAGACGTATCTACGGTGATGGCGAAGTCAACAAAGTCCAGCTAGACATCCGCAATGGACATCAACAAACAGTTGATAAGGTACTGGGCTGGCTGAAAGCTGATAACAATTTAGCAAGTCTATCTATCTGCGATGCTGGGTGTGGTGTGGGTAGTCTCAGCATACCCCTTGCGGAAGCTGGAGCAAAGGTCTACGCCAGCGATATTTCTGAAAAAATGGTAGAGGAAGCCAAAGAAAGAACCATGAGCATCTTGGGAACCGAAAATCCCACATTTGCTGTGCAGGATTTAGAAACGTTAAGCGGTAGCTATCATACAGTGGTTTGCTTGGACGTTCTCATCCACTATCCTCAAGAAAAAGCAGATGAGATGATTTCTCATTTGTGTTCTTTAGCACAGTCACGGCTGATTCTCAGTTTTGCACCGAAAACCTTTGCCTTAAGTTTGTTAAAGAAAATAGGTAGTTTCTTTCCAGGTGCGAGTAAAGCGACTCGCGCTTATTTACACCGTGAAGCTGATGTGGTGAAAATTTTGGCAAGTAATGGCTTTACTGTGCAACGCCAGTCCATGACTCGCACGCGCTTCTATTTCTCTCGCTTATTGGAAGCAACACGCCAGTAACTGAAAATCGCAGCAAGATAAGTAATATCTTTTGCTGCGATTATCCGGACATAATATTAATGGGTTGCACCAACAACATCGAAAAAGCAAAATCGAAAACTTAGAATTTGCTTGTTAATTCGTAACAATAATGAACAACATTGAAGTCATTCAAGAACTTTATCGGGCATTTCGTGAAAAGGACTACGACGCCTTCCTACGTATTAGCACAGAAGATCTCGAATGGGTTCAAAACGAAGGGTTTCCAAGTGGTGCTACGCACAAAGGTGCTTCCGAAGTCATTGAGAGGGTTTTCAAAGCGAACAACAATAACTGGGAAGGCTTTGCCTACGAGATCAAAGAAATCCTTGATGCAGGCAGTTCGGTAATCGTTATTGGCACGTACACTGGACGTCATCGCCTTTCCAGCAAGTCCATGCGTGCTGCCGCCGCCCACGTCTACGATCTTCGTAACGGAAAAGTCTGTCGCTTCCGTATGTTCGCGGACACAAAAACAATCTGGGACGCAATGTCTTGATAGCCAAGATGCCTAACAAGCAGCGCAGCAGTCAGACAAAATCAGCAAAAGTGTAGCAATTTTTTCTATCGCTGCTCTTAATTTCAATGAGTGGAAGCTTGACGTAACTAAGGTTAGAATCACAAGCAAGGTTTAAATCTGAAATAAAAAACTATGAAGACTGCTGAAAAATTAGCTGCGGGTTGGCTACTTACACTCGGATTCATGTTTTTGTCGATCTCAGCTTCTGCAGTTATGCAAAAACATGATATGCAGAAGGAAATTTTACCACGTTGGAGACCAGTTGCAGAGTCTCTGGATATTTCTGATCAAGATTTTCCTAATAAGCCTGCAATGGATGTACTTAATAATACCGCGTTCAATGGTCTCATTTTTGGCGTTCCTACCTCGGTCCTAGGAGTATGGCTAGCATTGGGAGCATACCGTGAAAGTCGGCAGGAGAGAAAGGCGATTAAGGCACAAGCGAAGGATCAGCTACAGTCTACCTTTTATCGGATGATTCAAGAGAATAATGGACGCATTACTCTTGTTAGCTTTGCAATGCAGTCACAACTCCCACCAGCAACCGCCAGGCAATATCTAGATGAGCAAGCTAAATTATTCAATGCTAACTTTAAGGTAAGTGAAGAAGGGGGAATCTCTTACGATTTTTATATTTAAAGAGGAATTTGGCAGAAATTGAACCCCATGACGCAAATTTTTTTGAGCTTAGCAGCCATTCTCGGCGGTTTATCTGTAGCTGCAGGTGCTTTTGGCTCCCATGCTTTGCGGGAAAAAATCAGTGAGCGATCGCTAGAAATTTTTGACATCGGCGCTCGTTATCAGATGTATCATGCTCTAGCAGTGCTCGTCGTCGCACTACTCCTCAGCCGTATCGAGTCACCTCCGCCTATTCTTTTAGCAAGTGGCTGGCTGTTCATTATTGGTATTACCATTTTTTCAGGGAGCTTATATGCTTTAAGCTTGAGCGGTGTTAAGTCTTTGGGAGCGATCGCTCCAATCGGGGGAGCAGCATTAATCGCAGGTTGGGGTGCTTTAGCTTTTGCCGCTTGGAGTTTGAAATAGTTAAAATTTATGAATTGTGAAGGGGACTGGGGATTAGGGATTAGGGATTAGGGATTAGGGATTAGGGTAGTGGTATCTCAATCGAAAAATTCTGTCCAAGGCAACAACGCTCTCCCAAATTTTGACCATTTTTCCCAGTCGGTACAGAGCGCTAACGTAAGGCGTCTGTACTCCCAATCCCTAATCCCGGAGCGCCCATTCATCAGGGCAGTGCGGTGGTGAACCAGTGCTCTTGGTAGGGCTTCGCCAGGGGCACTACGGAGGGAAACCCTCCTGCACTTCTGTTGTCGTCATCGCCTGCAGTGCTGACTCACCAAATCAAAGATTATGGTGGAGGCAGCTCTGTAGGGACTTGGTAAAAAGAATAATCATTGATAATTCATAATTCTGGGAAAGTGCAACAGTTATAGCAAAAGCCTTGGTGCGTACGACGCTAACAGATGAAAAAACCTAGACACAAAAAGACTTTTCACCCAGTCCCCATTGCCCAGTCCAAGCGTCCCCTGCTATAACAGTTATTTCAGGACAACGCGATCGCGTCCTTTTCGTTTTGCTTGAATAAGCGCTTTTTCAGCAGCATTGATCAGAGTCTCAGGCTCTGTTTCAGATTCTGGTATCATGGTAGCGACGCCCAAACTCACAGTTAAAACATTAGCTGGAAGACCACCCATACCAGGATACTCGCAAGGAATTTCCAATGCTTTGACTTGCTCGCGGATGTTTTCAGCGATAGATATAGCAGTCATTGCATCTGTTTGAGCGAGAATGGCAAATTCTTCACCACCATAACGAGCAACTAATACTGAAGTACGTTCATCGCTGGTACATACAGGACTCTTAACAGTGCTGACTTGTGAGAAGCTGCTATAACCCAGCAGACGCTTGACGCAGTTATCAATAACGTTAGCGATTTGTCGTAAACAATCATCTCCTGCTGTATTACCGTAGTTCTTGTTATAAATTTTGAAATAGTCTATGTCGCACAAAATGAGTGATAAGGGAATGCGATTGCGCAAAGCGCTGCGCTTTGCGCAATCGCCAGCAGCTTTTTGCCACTCTATTTGCAAGTAAGTGTGAAAGTTGCGGCGACTAATCAGTTGAGTGAGTTGATCCAAACTAGAAAGAACGCGTAATTGCTGGTTCTCTTTTTCCAACTGATTCACACGAGAATTGTTCTCATCTTGCCTTGTTTTGAGCTGTCTAAAGTACAAACGATACAATTCATATGTTGGAGTACAGTACTCGCCTTCCAAATTCACTAGCCCCATACTCTGTAATTTATATGCAACAACTGGCTCTAATTTCACAGGGCTTGTTGCAAAAATGACCTCAGCAAAAGCAGCTTCCAATTCTGGCTGCTCTCGCAGTGCTAGTACATACTGCCTTAAATACTCATTGTAAATTCCTGTTTCTGTAGGTGCTTGTTGCAACAGTTGCTCCAAATCCCGTTGTAATCCACCGTTACCCATGAGAGAATACAAAGCCAGTCGAACTAAATAAGGATGTCCTCCTACCATTGCCATCAATCTCTCAACTTCGGAACCATTTGTCCAGTCGAGTCCGTGACGTTGTGCCAAATCTTGCACTTGTTCTTTTGTAAACGGTGGTAACTTCAGTGGTAATCCGATATTAAATGGAGATGGAGTCACTCTGAGGACAAGAAAAATTTCCGTTGAGTAAGCCAAGACAAGACGAAGTTTTTGCCAAATTTCTACACCTTTGGCTTGCTCGTACCAGAAGCGTAGCAATGATAGAAACTCGTCGGTAATTTCTGGATACTCAAACACCCAATCCACCTCGTTTAATACTAAGACAAGGGGATTTTTCAGAGAAGGCAATAAATACTCTTGAAAGTACAAAGAGCAGCTAACTTTACTACCAATTTCCTCATTCCAATAATCATTGAGTTTTGGTTCTAGCCCTAACTCCCGGGTAATATTGGCACAGAACCAGCGCAAAAATTTATCGATGTTGGCAAATACTGCTTTGTCTGCTTGCTGAAAGTCCAAACTTACGGTGCTGTATTCAAGATTGGCTGCGTGAGCAAGAATGCGTAAGATCAGGGAACTCTTCCCCATCTTCTTAGGAGCTTTGATGCAAATAACACTCCCTGGTTGTGCTATTTCTGCGTAAGCAAGCTGTTCAATTGGTGGACGAGGAATGTAGAATTTAGAGTCGAGCGATACTGGACCACAAGGAAATTCTAAGGATATGGCGATCGCTGTACGGTTGAATTCCCGAATTAACTGCTGTTGCGCTCTATTCAAACCCCGACGTTCCAATATCTCACGGAAGTTGGATTTATTTATCGGTTCTTTCCAAACTTCACTTAGCAATTGCCATAAATGAGAAGCGACTTTTCTAACTCGTTCTTCTCCGTAGTGTGCTTCCAACGCTATGCTAGTATAAGTTTTACCATCCCACGTAGACCGCAGCACTATTTCCTGAAGTGAAGTTAAAGCGTTGGGAAGGGTTGCTTTTAGTAACAGTACAACTTCTTCTATAGTCATTAGTCATTGCGTCCGAGTTCTGTATGAGAGTTCATGAAATAATTTTTCTTTGCAAAATTTTAAGTGATCACAATAACCCCAATGTAGCTCCTCAGTAGAGAAGATTGTCTGTCTTGTTCAAATAAGCTACAAAAAAGGTATTGACATTTTTGTGTAAATATGAAAACAGCCTCTATTTTAGGTTACAGTTTTTTTAGAAATTTTGTGACGTATGAGAATTTAGACTTTTTGTAGATTTATATACTAACTTGAAGACATTTTTACACAGTCAATCAACGAAATGTAGTCTATTTTTGTGGATGAATGTGTTGATGACCAAAAGACTGGTTACATTCCTCTGTGTATGTTTCTCTAGGTTCAATTCAAATTAGTGGTAGGGGTGATTGATTTCCAAGTTAATCACACAAAAATTAAAAGAATGTTAAAAAAACCGACACTTTCCATGTTTATACTGTCGTCAGGGTGCTAAAACAGCTTAAGAGCTACAGGATATCTTCCTCATCGTACAGCAGCTATGTATATCGAAGGATCAGCCACCAACCAATGGGAGTTACAACTCTCATCACAAAGCACCCAAAACATCCCAAAGCAAGAGCAACTGCAAACAGATCAAGTATTGTTAGAAAAGTGCCAATGCTTGCAAGCGGATTGGCAAGAGGCGTTAGCAACCAGTGGTTTGGGGTTGTGGAATTGGAATTTGGTGAGTGACAACATTTATTACACCCCTCACTGGAAGCACATCCTGGGGTATGAAGCAGAAGAAATCGAAAACAATCACACATCTTTTAAGCGACTCGTACATCCACAAGACTTACCCAAACTTTGTGAGGTTGTGAACGACTATCTGCAAGGGCGTACACCAGTTTACGAAGTCGAATTTAGAATGTTGAGTAAATCCGGTGAGTGGAAGTGGATTTTAGATCGGGGAAAGGTTTTGCAATGGGATGAATCTGGAAAGCCAGTGCAGATGGTGGGAACGCACCAGGATATTACTAAGGAAAAACGGTTAGAAGAAGCTTTACAGCAGCAACAAAAGCGAGAGCAACTGTTTAATGCTGTCCGCAAACGCATCCATTCTTCTTCTCACGTGGAACTCATACTCCAAACAGCTGTAGAGGAAGTGCAGCGGTTTTTGCAAACTGATCAAACAGTTATTTACCGCTTTCACCCAAACGGAACTGGTATGGTAGTTTTTAAGTCAGTCAAAGAGCCATACTCGGTTAATTCATTCATTGAAGGTCAAAATAAAGCCAGTTTGGTTGTTCCCATTCTTTTAAAAGTACAAGAGGATGAGAACAAGCCATCCGTATCAATCCAAAATCCACAATTAGCGCTTCTCAATTCCTGCTTAGGAGAGAGTCAAAATCATTTATGGGGACTACTCATAACTTATGACTGTTGCTGTTTGCGTCAATGGCAAGAATGGGAGATAGAGACTGTTAAACAACTGAGTGTAGAAATTGCGATCGCCCTCAAGCAATGCCAATTTGAACAAATGCAAACAGAAATTGCTTCAAGGCTCTTTGTCGAAGCGCAAGAAAAGAAAAACTCTCAACAGTTAGAAAATACGCAAGAAGAACTCAAAAATACCCGAGAGCAGTTATTGCAGAATAACAAAATGGCTAATCTCGGTCAAGTTGTGGCAGAAGTAACTAAGGAAATTTATCACCCCATTCACTTCATTCACGCCACCTTGTATTCTGCTAGCGATTACGCTGAAGAATTAATCCGGCTTTTAGAACTTTACCAACACTATTATCCCAATCCTGTACCAGTTATTAGCTCACAGCTTCAACGCCTCGACCTCGATTTTATTAAGACAGACTTTTTGAAATTGTTGTGGTCAATGCAAGCAGGATCTGAGCGCATTAAAGACATTGTTTTTGCCTTACAAAGTTTTTCAAATTTTGGCGATGGTCAAATGAGAAAAGCTAATCTACATCAAGGACTTGGTCATGTTTTAAGGATTTTGCAGCATCGCCTCCAAGAACAGCCAAATAGACCACGAATTGAGGTGATTAAAGAATTTGGGGAGTTGCCGTTAGTGGATTGCTATCCTGATGAGTTAAATCAGGTTTTTCTGAATATTTTGACTAATGCGATTGATGCCTTAGAAGAAAGGTTGAAATACGATGGCTCTTTCACTCCCAAAATTTGGGTTCATACAGAAGTTATTCAAAGTCATCTATCCTTAGTAAGGCAATATAATCAACAACCATTGAAACAACACAAAGTTGTTATTTGCATTTCTGATAACGGTAAAGGTATTCTCCCCCACATTCAAAGACATATCTTTGAACCCTTGTTTACAACCAAAGCAAAAAGCAAAGGTAAGGGACTCGGACTATCAATCAGCCAACAAATAATTGCCGAAAGACACCAGGGTAAGCTGCAATGTTATTCTGAGTTAGGTAAAGGTACAGAGTTTGTCATTGAGATAAATATCAAAGCAAAGCACGGAGAGCGATATCATCAAATATCGTAGCCTTTAGGCGATCGCGTAAGCCTGACGACTTTGGAGGACTCAGCGGCGCTTTGCACAGTCATAATATTATAAATCCTTAGGGATACTAAGAGCGGGGTTCAGACTCTCTCTTTTTCTTTAAGGGAATTCCAAAAAATAAATTATTCTATCTTGTGGGGTGGGCATCCTGCCCGCCCAGTTTATAGGACGGGCTAGAAGCCCATCCCAGAAAAAAAGTTGGATATTTCTTAATTTGGAAGTCCCTAATAGGCTGTTTGCAAAAGCCATATGAAGACGCAGTTAATATTATTATCTGTTGGGCAATGCTCACCAAAGCCCAGAACTAACCCAGATATAGTGGGCATTGCCCACCTACGTGTATTTCAAAAATCAAATAGCAATCTTATATGAGTTCTTTGTTGTTAAATATTTCATAACTATCAATTAGGTAGTAAGGTGTAATATGTAGGGCTGCAATACCTTGCAACCCTCTCAACCGAGATGTATAAGCTAGATATGGACAAGCTTATCTATGACTTCGATTCCCTATAAAAGTCGCAAATTTCCAACTCAAGCAATAGGAGCCAAGATTTTCCACTGGATTAACATCATTAGTTTGTTTATTATGCTCACCAGTGGATTGCAAATTTACAACGCCAATCCTGTTTTTGGTGGACGAGCAGGTTTGCACATTCCCCCTATATTTACTTTAGGAGGTTGGCTCGCTGGGGGTAGACACTGGCATTTTGCTGCTATGTGGCTATTTTCGCTTAATCTTTTGTGGTATGGAATTTATATTTTAGTCAGTCGGCGATGGCGACATCGATTTGTAGGTGTCAATGACCTAAAAGCATTACAAAAAAGTAAAAATTCAAAACGCCTCATTTATGCTTGGCATCGTATCGTCTATACAGCCATTATTCCAATTTTACTGCTGGCTATATTCACAGGTGTAGGAATGTACAAGCCTGCACAGTTTTATTGGATTGTGGATATGTTTGGCAGTTGGCAAGCGCTGCGAATCGTTCACTTTTCTTCGGTACCGATGGTTATTTTATTTGTCGTAGCTCACTTTTTGTTAGGGCGTAACGCTGGAGGTGAGGAGTTAACTGAATCAATGTTTTGGTAAAGGAAGTCTAGAAAAGAAGTGTGGAACTGAAGAGAGAATAACTAATGACTAATAACTAATACTATGAATTTAATTCGTGTAAATCGTCCTCAATTATCACGCCGTCATTTTCTACAACTTTCTGGACTCTCTAGCATAAGTCTTCTTCTTGGTGGATGTGGAACACCAATATTTGAAGATGTTGTGGGCAAACTTTCTGAACCACTTAATCAGAAGCTTGAAGCTTTCATACTTAACCCACAAAAGCCCGCACCAGAATTTTCTCCCAATGAAATTCAACCAGAAGCTTTGTTAATTAATAGCTTCAGATATACTCCAATTATTGACCCGGCAAAATATCGTTTAATTATTGACGGTGAGGTAAATAATCCTCTGAGCTTAAGTTTAGCAGAAATTCAATCTTTGCCTTTAACATCCATGATTATTCGCCATGTTTGTGTGGAAGGTTGGGCAGCGATTGTACAATGGGGAGGCGTTCGCCTACGAGACATTGTTGCTCTTGCCCAGCCTAAGGCAAATATCCGATATGCTTACTTTAAATCGGCTGATGGTTACTATTCAAGCTGGGATATTGCTTCAAGTTTACATCCCCAAACTTTATTGGCTTATCAGAAAAACAGTGAACCTTTGCCAGTAGAAAACGGCGCACCCTTGCGTTTAGCTTCGCCTATTAAACTTGGATATAAGCAAAGTAAGTGGATCACTCAAATTACACTTGTGAGTCAATTGTCTTATTTTAGGGGTTACTGGGAAGACCAAGGTTATGAATGGTTTGCAGGGCTTTAAAAATTCAAAATTCAAAATTCAAAATTCAAAATTCAAAACAGCGTTTTCCGATCCAGGAGGCGAAGCCTCCAAACCCTCGTTACCAGGTTGAACCTGGTAACGAGATATTAGAGCCTCTGGCTCTTGTTGGGTGCAAGCTCTGAGCAAATAAGTAATTAACTACTCATGAAACACAGATAAATTCATACCTTAGTAGACTGGAAACTGCTATAAATATTCACCAAATTATAATTTTCTTTATTGATTTTTTTATTTTCTTAGCAAATATGAACTTCTTTGATAAATTAAATCAAGTAATTTCACAAAATCAAAGTTTACTCTTTGTAGGGTTAGACCCCAATCCAGAGATGATACCCCCGCGCTACAAATCTCAAGATATCATTTCTGGGTTACGGGATTGGTTGCAATTTATAATTTCTGAAACAGCCGATAAAGTCTGTGCCTATAAGCCTACACTTGGATTTTATGAAGCTTTAGGCGCTCCAGGTTTAGAATTGCTACATCAAACTCTAGCAGCTATCCCCCCTCATATTCCGATTATTTTAGATGCGAAACACAGCGATTTAAACACAAGTACTATTTTTGCTCAGACTGTGTTTGCTCAATGGAATGTAGATGCTATAACTTTGAGTCCCTATATAGGACAAGACCATGTAGCCCCTTTTTTGGTTTATCCAGATAAGGCTGTTTTTATTTTGTGCTGTACTTCTAATCCCACTGCTGTTACTTTACAGCAATATCCTTCAACAGAATCACCTTTTTATTTGCAAGTTGTCAAGGAATCAAAAAATTGGGGAACTCCAGAACAACTGGGTTTAGAAGTGGGAACTACGAATCCTGATATTTTGGCTCGTATTCGTACACTTTCTCCCGAACGAATTATTATGGCTCGTAGCATCTGGGCAGAGGGTAACAACCTTTCCAAAATTTTAGCAGCTGGTCTAAATGCTAACGGTGATGGTCTGCTGATTCCTGTTCCTCAAGATATGTTGACACAGGAAGATTTGTCTGAGCAAGTTCAGTATTTGCAAGTAGAAGTGAATCAAGCAAAAAATGACATTACCTATGACGCTTCGAGTTGTTCTTTATGGTTGCCTGATGTTTGTTTTTTAGAACAACACCCGCTACAAGATTTGATTCTGCAACTTTATGATATTAGTTGCATTATGTTTGGGAACTATGTGCAAGCATCAGGTGCCACATTTCCTTATTATGTCGATTTACGGAAAATCATTTCTAATCCGCAAGTTTTCAATCAAGTTCTTAATGCTTATGAGGAGATTTTGAAAAGCTTAGAATTTGATAGAGTCGCAGGTATCCCTTACGGCTCTTTACCTACAGCAACTGGTTTAGCCTTACGTCTCAATTGTCCCATGATTTTCCCTCGTAAAGAAGTGAAAGCACATGGAACTCGAAGGTTAATTGAAGGTGAGTTTTCTCCTGGAGAGACGGTTGTGGTAGTTGATGATATTCTCATCAGTGGTAAAAGTGTAATGGAAGGAGCAGGAAAGTTAAAATCTGTGGGATTAAATGTCAATGACATCGTGGTCTTTATCGACCATGAACAAGGGGTGAAAAATCGGTTACAAGAAAATGGTTATCGGGGTCATTCTGTTTTAACGATGTCGGAAATCACAGAAACCCTGTATCAAGCCGGACGAATTAATGAGGAGCAATTTTCCGCTTTGAGTGAACAATCAAATGCGTAGTACGATGTTTCTCTGTAGTCATCAAACAGTCCTGCTTTACCAAGTCGCGCCCAGAATACCCAGACCACAATCTTTGATTTGGTGATGGGATGAATGGGGAGGAGTAAGTGTTTGGGGACTGGCGACTGTTGTTGGGCAAAAATTTCCTTTCTTTGCGAGGGCTTTGTTACCCCGGACATAATTTTTCGCGTTATACCCCTCAATCCCTAATCCCCAATCCCCAGTCCCCTTCACTCTCGCTATGTTGTTCTCCCTTGCGGTGGATGTTGGTGATACGCTCTTTCTATAGGGTCTAATGTAGTGTTGCCTACTATAGGAGGTTATACTCATGTATTTTTTCATGCAAGCAGCAGCGCAAGCAGTCAAAGAACCATACCAGTTTCCTTGGGCTTTCACAGGTGTGTATGTGATTGGCTTTATCGCTGCTGTCACCATCGGCTCAATTGCTTGGTACAACTCTAAGCGTCCCGTAGGTTGGGAAGACAAAGAGCGTCCTGATATTGTGCCTAAAATTGATAAAGATCCAACTCCAGGGTTGGGTGAGCCGAAGTCCTAGATAGTACTGAGTTGTGAGTGTTCAAGAGCCAGTATCATAACTTCTGATTTTTTTATTTTGATAACAAAAAATAAGTGACAGAAAGACAAGTACTTACTCAAGATTCATTGCTCACAACTCAGGATTGTGTTGGATTTATTGCTCAGAACTGAAAGAACCCTCAGTTCTGAACCTCAACCCAACGACGGTAAAGCTTTTGAATTTGTTTGAGAATGGCGTTATGCCCAGGTTGGGTTGAATCATTTTTGTCTGATAATTGTTGTAATTTCGTCAGGAGTCTTGCTTCTTCTGTTGCCACTTCGCCATCACTGTAAATTAAACCACTGATGGCTTCTATCAGGTTCTGGTAATCTGCTGCAGTGGGGCGATCGCCTAAATATTCCTTCACCCACTCGTCAAACTGTTCTGGCTGCACAGCAACCAATTCATGCAGCAAAGGCTGAATTTCTGGATTTGTCGCCACGCCTTTTTCCTGAGCTATTTTGCGAAGATATTGTCTCTCTTCTGGCTGAATTCTGCCATCAATCCAAGCTGCACCAATCAGGATTTTAACCAAATTTGTCACACTGGAATTATTAACCATGTGTTTTTCCTCAAGGAATTAAGAATTGGGAATTGCTCTTCTTCCCTATTTTCCCTATTCCTCATTCCTCCTTCACGGAAAAATATGACATTTTAAATAGTATTTACCCTTAATTCTTGGTTTTTCTTAAGCGCACCATAAAAAAGCCATCCATGTCTTGTCGGTGGGGCAAAACTTTCATCCAGCCTTGTGGAGTGGAGTACGCAGCAGCAGGAGAATCCACACTCGGAGGCTCTATTTCCCAATTTGGATTCTCAGCCAGAAATGACGCAACCACATCTTCGTTCTCTTTTGGATGCAGCGTACAGGTGGAATAAACAAGAACACCATATTGCTTGACAAAATTCGATGTATGTGCAATTAATTGTTTTTGAAGCAGCGAGAGTTCTTCCACAGTTTCTGGTGTCTGCCGCCAACGAGCATCAGCATGGCGGTGTAAAGTCCCCAAACCAGAGCATGGAGCATCCAGTAATACGCGGTGAGCAGTGTTTTCAAAGTGGGGCAGATTACGGCTGTCACCGGTACAAATTTCAATAGATTTTAACTTTAGCCGTTGAGCATTTTTTTGCAGTTTGACGAGGCGCGAGGAAGTGCGATCGCAAGCAAAAATTTTCCCTGTATCCCTCATTAACTCTGCAATGTGAGTTGTTTTACCCCCTGGTGCAGCACAAGCATCTATCACCACCTCACCTGGTTGCGGGTCGAGTAAATGAGTCACCAACTGGGCGCTACTATCTTGTACAGTCCACCAACCCTCGTTATAACCAGGCAGATTTTGAATAGGACCAGCGTTACTGATCAATCGTAAAGCTTGCGGTAGGTGAGGAACACGTTGAAACTCAACACCAGCAGATGACAACGCCGTCTCAACTTTTTCTATTGAAGTGTGAAGGGGATTTATCCGCAGGTCAATTGTAGGAGTTTTGTTCATCCATAAGCAAAGTTGTTCTGTTTCTGCCAAACCGAATTGTTCCACCCAAACTTGAATAATCCAGTCAGGAAAGCTGTATAAAATACCCAAGCGTTCCACGGGGTCAGAAAATTCAAGAGACAAGAAAGAAGATAGAAAACTTTCTTCATTCTTGATTGTTCCATCTTCTTTCTTTGCCAAACGAACATATTGCCGCAATAAACCATTGACAAAACCCGTCAGTCCAGAAAAGCCATTCTCTCTGGCAAGTTGGACGGTAGTATTTACAGCAGCACTTTCAGGAATTCGTTCCTGATACTGTAGTTGGTACAAGCCCAAATGCAGAATCGTACGGAGGTCTTTTGGCTGTTGGTGAGATTTCTTTTTACCTAATTGGTCGATCAGGGCGTCGAGGGTACGCTGTCTTCTGGTACAGCCATAAACTAATTCTGTGACAAGGCGGCGATCGCTATCAGGTAGATTTGCTTTTTGCAGCACTCTATCTAGGGCAATGTCAGCATAAGCCCCCTTGTGAACGTCTCGCAAGGCAATAAAAGCTAGTTGACGGGGGGATGTGAGCAATTCAAAATTCAAAATTCAAAATTCAAAATTGGACAAGCCAATGGTAGCAAGTATCCTAGCGGTCTTGCTTAGACCTATTGCGGAATGTGAGTTCCATCTGTGTCCATCTGTGGTTAATTATTCTTTTTTTTGGAATGAATGCAAGAAGTCTCTTCATGCGATGAGGTGCGCTTACGTGACCGTAACGCACCCTGGTTGGATGAAAATAAGCTTTAAGTTACTTTACAAGCTTTAACTCAAGTACACAGTGTCAACCTGGACGAGTTCAAACTCACAAGCCCTAGAAGCAGGTTCTACGGTAAATGGCTCAAAAGTTACTAAAGGTAAAAATGTGGGGTTTTGCAATAGTTCTTTTGCTAGCAAGAATCCAGCAATTGTCCAAGTTTGATATTTTCTGGCTTGTTTGCCCATCAGTCGCCCTTTCTTACCGTCGTAATACTCTGCCCATTCGTCTAGATGCAAGCGTGATTCTGCAATTTCAATAGCCTTGTGTGCAAGCTCCATTCTATTGGTTTTTACAGCAGCCGCTGACAACAACCACAATAAGACCGGCCAACTTCCACCATTGTGATAGGACCAAGGTCTATTTTTGGGGTCACATCCAGTGACAATTCTATACTCTTCGTTTTCCAAAGCTGGGAAACAAATTTTCATGGGCATATCTCCCACCAAGTCATCCCATCTCTCGTCGATGAGATTCATAATTGCTTGTGATTGCTCTTCACTCGTTAGATCTGAGATAACAGCGACCAAGTTTCCTAAAGAAAAGAAGCGAGTATCTAGCTGTGAAGGTCCAACATTACCAACGAGAAAACCACCTTTTTTTGGCAGCCATTTGTCCAATTCGTAATAGGGTAGGGAATCTGCATATATATTGAAGGGATTAGCTGCAGCTTTGCCATACTCTTCACTCTTGAAGCGATAAATCTTGTTTAAGCGATGAAGATCCATCCAATAATACTGGCGAATATGAGTCCGTAGAAGCGGTAAGCGATTATCGATCGCTGTCACAATATCTTCGTTACCCTGACAAATCAGCAGTTCTCTAGCAGCACGCAATGCAGCAAAAAATAGAGCTTGAATTTCTAAGGGATGCCCATAGATACCCATACGACGGTCAATCATACAAGCGCCGTCTGGAACCAAGATCGTTGGGTACATATCAAACCGAGTTGCCAAACACAGCTCCATAATTAATCTCAGACCGTGTTGAAACTGAGGTTGATAAGCCAGAGAAAAATCTTTTGTAGCAACTACATAAGCACGCAACAAAATCACCCACCACAAGCAGGAATCAACAGGTGTGACTCGCGCAATAGCGTGTTCCCCAAAATCTGCTTCTAGATATTCTTCCTCACCGTCACAGACAACTTTAAAGCTAGCCGGCATTAAACCTCGACCCGGCTTATAAGCATCTAATTGCCTTTCTTTAGGCTGTAACTTTAAGGTTTCTTCTAAAAAGTTGCGGACAATATCCGTTCTACCTTTCATCAGAAAAATGAGAGCAGAAGATACAAAATCCCGAACAAAACACTGATCGTAATTCAACGCTTCTACTGTTGCATCATAAGCAGCTACTGTCCCTACAGGACGACCTTTATAATAAAGAATCGACTTTTCTAGCGCTGTCCACGCCTGTTGTTCTATACTTTCACTCGATACCAAGCCATCTAATTGCATTGTAGGGAAAACTCCTTTTATTTAGTCAATTGTGGTTTTGTTGTAGATGCACCAATGATGAAGTTATTGCTGCTATTCTCATCATAACAATGCTGATTAATTGTTAATTTAATAGCAAATACCAACCACTACACAATAAATACAGCAAAAACGGCTCTTGCTGCTCATTTTTCGCGGCTTAATTGAGAGTTATTTTATTTGGGTTAATTATCTCTTTACTAAATGAAAGCCGTTGTTTTCTTTTAGTTCAAACAGTCGCATAAATCTATTTTTTCATGATATGTTGCTCTGTTTGAAATCCAAGAACTTGGTTTTACCAAACAAATACATATCTCAGGTACTATGTAATGTTTGCATCATTTTGATGTTTTTATTAAGTAATTATACCTAAAATTAAAAGAGATAATTTGGATTATGAATGAAAAAAATGAAATAATTTGACCACGCCTATATGATAAGAATTTATAACAAATTTTCACAAGATGCAATATGGTTTTTAACTTTCTTTTTCACAGTTTAAGAAAGGCTGTTTATTTTACCTCAATTCCTCTTTAATGGCGAGCTTGTAATAGGTAAAAGAGATAAAACAGATAACATAAAGCGTAGAAAAGTACAGGCAGAATACAGGTTTTCCGCGCTGGCTTGCAGAAAAATTCATAAGCAACATAGGTGAAGATAAAGTAACTTTTGAAACAGCAAAAATTTTGTAACTTGTTTTGAAAAAAGTAACAAAGCTGTGTGATTTGGCAGTTTAGAAGACAGCCAAATCTAATTTTTGTTTAACAGCATTCGACACCCATTCGCCAAGTACTCCATTGTTTACTGAATCCTTACCAAAAACAGGGATTTTCACCATTGATCTGACTGCTTTGTCCAAAGGTAACAAAGCAATAACAGCTAGCTGTGTGCCAAAGTGCAGCAGCTAACGGTGTAAGGTATTGAACAAGTGTAAGCACCCGTAAAAGTAGACCTTAGGAACAGATGCATACCGCTTTTCTAGGATGACGGCATAACCTTTGGGTACTTCCTCTACAGGAGAATCCTATTCTATTACACTGATTCAATGGAAAATGTGATTTAAAAGTCTACCTTGAAATCTAGCACTGTGCAGCTTAACCCGCTCTGTAAGAGTGACCAAGACTCATTTTATCTCGAATCACTTCTGTACAAATCATTACAGTGGATGAGAAAGTTTGTAACTTACTGCACAAAATTCATTATTAGGCACACCCTTATAAGTACTGATTAAGAATTCTTTATGATTTTTTGCATGAGTGTTAACTAAAATCACGAGAAGAAACAGTATCTATATATACAGAATAACTTAAGATAAATATTTTTGTTCAGTAAGAATCCGTAAATTATCTGAAACTTATTGTAAAGCTTCTGTAAAGTTAGAGGTTGAAATTTTTGCTCATCATTTAAGTAAATTCCCTCTCGTATATTTATCTTCTTTTTTTAGTAATTAAGTATAAATAAGCATCACGAAACACATTTTGCCAGTGATAACTAATTTCTTTGCAATACTTAACACTTCAAAAGTGCATATAGGAATCCTAATTGATTTTTGAAAAAACTCCGTACATCTGAAGACTGGCGAAATCAAATGTACTGTGCCGAATGAACCACTCAAACATCCACTTTAGATGCGGGAATGTTGGAATTAATGCACAAAAGCGTCGAACCCATGTTTTTGCTTGCAACCAAATATCTTCAATCGGATTTTGCGTAGGGCAATTGGGAGCAAAACGAACACAATGTATTTTCCGTTGCTCGGCTGGTAAATCAAGATTTACCTCGGACAAAAAATCTCGAATTTCTTTGGAACGATGGTAGCTCGCACCATCCCAAAAAATCAGCAATCTTTGTTCCTTCGATTCAGCTAGTAAATGTCGTAGGTAGTCGATGGTATTTTTTGAGTTTCCTGCTTCATAAGCTTTGAGAATCAACTTTCCTTCCAGGTAGTCAACAGCACCATAATATGTCTGCTTTTCTCGCTCGTTAACTACTGGAACTGCTATTTCTTGGTCACTTCTCCCCCATACATAACCACTTAAATCTCCCCACATTAAATGACACTCATCTATTAGCAGCACTCTCAACTTTCCAGATTCGATTTCCTCTCGGCTATCTGCCAGCAGTGTTTCAATCTCTTTTTTTTTTCTTCAACAGCATCCGGATTTCCTTTAGGGTTCAGTTTAGTGGTTTTCTTCCAACTAATTCCTGCTGCGTTGAACAAATCATAGTAACTTTGTTTTGACTCATAAATCACATCATACTCAAAGGCTAGTTTATATTCTAGTTCCCCCAGTTCCCAAAAATCCTTGGTTTGTAACCAACTCAATACCTGTTCTCTTTGTTCGCTACTTAAGTAACTTTTTTTGCCTTTGTGATTTAAGCGCAGTCCATCTATTCCGTACTGTTCATAGGCTTGCTTCCAGCCTGTTATCGAACCCAGTGACACATCTAAAATTGTTTGAATTTCTTCATACAAATAACCTTGATAAACCAACTTTACTGCCAGCGCTTTCCTTACCTCACGGGCATTTGGACGAAGAGCTATAAATTCCTGTAGTTCTGCGATCGCATTACTATGTGCCTCTTGAGATGGGAATACCGTCGCTGTCACGAATGGTGCCGGGGGGAGTATTGCAGTTTGTAGATACTGGTTTATCATTTGTATGCTCTTACACTTTTACACCCAACCGTATTCTCTCGTAATCTTTTTCAAAAATCAAATAGGATTCCTATATTTATTAGTTTTCAAGCGAAAAACTAGAGAGCAACCAGTTTTTGTGGGAAAAGTAAGAAAGTTAATTTATATACAGTTGATATTTGTCGAATAAGTAAAAAATAACTTTTTCTTCTGTACTAACTTGCAGGGGCAAATATAGCGCTTCTCGTTTGGATGAAGTAATTATTTATCTGTGTCCATCTGTGTCCATCTGTGGTTCTTATTTCTTGATGTATTATTACACTCAACACCAGAATCGCTATAATTAGAGACCAATCATTTGTATCAAGCATTTCCTGAAATCGTATAAGCGGTTGGATGTTAGGCAGGAATCTGTTGAGGGGTAGAGGTTGGTTGGTGTGTTAGCTACTGGTAACGTAGCAATACAATATTAATATTCTGAATTGATATCCTGATGAAAATCAACCGATGCTTGTTGATGTCACAACCTGGTATCTAGAAATGTTAGACCCTAGGCACTTCCGCCCTGCCTTTTCTGACAATTCCAAGCTACTTATAACACGGGCTGAAGTTCCCTCTCCTGAATTCAGTCGATTTCTCTATAGCAGTGTAGGTGGTGACTGGTATTGGATAGACCGCTTAGACTGGACTTACAGCCGATGGCTAGAATACCTAGAGAACCCAGAGCTACAAACTTGGGTTGCTTATGTCTCAGGTACACCAGCAGGTTACATTGAACTAGAATCACAGTTGGACAATAATGTCAAGATAGCCTATTTCGGTATCTTACGGCAGTTTCGGGGGCAGCGCATAGGAGGACACTTGCTGAGTTTTGGAGTCAAGCAAGCGTGGGCAATGGGGGCACAGCGAGTGTGGGTACATACCTGTAGCTTGGATGGACCGTATGCACTGGCTAATTATCAGGCACGGGGTTTTCAAATTTACAACGAGGAGACCCACACCAAAGAGTTGCCAGACGAACCAATTGGTCCTTGGGTGGGAGCGTATCGTACTTAGCTTTAGTTATTAACCGATTGGTAGCGAAACTTTTTATACGCCCCATTAATCGCTTGCATCATGGCTTTTGCACTGGCAGAACTGTTGATATCAGGGTGATACTGCCTTGCTAATCTCAGGTAAGCACCTTTTACGTCCTTTAAAGAAGCAGCCTTATCTACACCCAAGACTTCCCACCATTCCTCAGATAGCATAGACCCAGGTATGAGTTGATCACTACCAAGCATTTGACGCCAAATCTTGATGGTGCCGCCTTTACCCCCGCTCACGAGTGTTTTTCCATTAGAACTGAAGGTAATGGGGCTGCATCCAGAAAGGGTTTGTAGCAGTTCTCCAGTCCGTAAATTCCAAAGATTGATGATTCCGTCTGTGCTGCTACTGGCGAGGGTTTGTTTATCGGGGTTGATGGCAAGCGACACAACTGCTGCTGAATGTCCAGTGAGAGTATCGAGCAATTCGCCAGTGTGGAGATTCCACAGTTTGATTGTAGTGTCTGTACTACCACTGATTACAGTTTGACCGTCTGGACTGATGACAACTGTATTAACTGCTTTCAAATGTCCACTAATAATCCGGGGCTGTCCCCAATTTTTTAAATCCAGTTAGGCTCTGCTTCAAGGTATCTACTTGGGTTGCTTGCTGCTTTACAAGGCTTCTCAGCCCATTAGCTATTGCTTCGTGGCGTTCCTTGTTGAATTGTGCTTGACGAGCTAAATCCTGATAACCTTCTTTTAGAGCAAGTTGATACTGTCTTTCCCAGTTATCCGCTTCAGCTTGAGCCTGATCGTAATCTCTTTGAGCAATTAGTTGGGCTGCGATTGCATGTGCAGTGGCTGTATGTAATTTGCCTAAAGCATATTCTGGCGAGTTAGTGGCGTCGTATTGTCCCATAAGTTTGTTTGAATTACCTCATTACGCAAAGCATAAACCAGTAATCTTTTACCGTCTCGTTACAATCAATGAAATCTTGCTTAATGCTTCTAAAGTTTGTGTAAAGTAAAGCTTTGGAATATCTTATGTTCTTAGTTAATAAATCGCCCTTAATATGACCTCGCTTTCTCCTCACAAAAAAGCCAAAGCCCTCAAGCCCAGCAGCCGTCGCCCAGCTAAGGAACTCTGTAGCGAGTGTGGTCTGTGCGATACATACTATATTCACTATGTCAAGGAAGCCTGTGCTTTTATTAATCAGCAGATCGGCGAATTGGAAGAACAAACGCACAGGCGATCGCGCGATTTAGACAATCCTGATGAACTCTACTTTGGTGTTCATCAAGACATGATGGCGGCGCAGAAAAAGCAGCCGATTCCCGGTGCCCAATGGACTGGTATTGTAAGCACGATCGCTATTGAAATGCTGAATCAGGGCATTGTTGAGGGTGTAGTTTGCGTGCAAAACACCAAAGAAGACCGCTTTGGTCCGATGCCCGTCATCGCTCGAACCGCAGAAGAAATACTGGCAGCGCGGGTAAACAAACCAACGCTCTCGCCTAACCTTTCGGTATTGGAACAGGTAGAAAAATCGGGGATGAAGCGGCTGTTGGTGATTGGTGTTGGTTGTCAAATTCAGGCATTACGAGCTGTTGAAAAACAACTTGGCTTAGAAAAGCTTTACGTTTTGGGAACGCCTTGTGTCGATAATGTTAACCGCGCTGGACTACAAAAATTCTTAGAAACAACCAGCAAATCGCCTGATACAGTCGTGCATTACGAATTCATGCAAGACTTTCGGGTTCACTTTAAACACGAAGATGGTTCTCTCGAAACGGTGCCTTTCTTTGGATTAAAGACTAACCAACTTAAAGATGTGTTTGCCCCCTCCTGCATGAGTTGCTTTGATTATGTCAATTCTCTAGCAGATTTGGTTGTTGGTTATATGGGCGCACCCTTTGGCTGGCAATGGATTGTGGTTAGAAATGAACAAGGCAAGGAAATGCTGGACTTGGTGAATGACCAGATAGAAACTCAGCCAGTGATGTCGAAAGGCGATCGCAAAGCAGCAGTCCAACAAAGTATACCCGCCTACGACAAAGGTGTCACCCTCCCCATGTGGGCAGCGAAATTGATGGGCGTCGTTATCGAAAAAATTGGTCCCAAAGGTTTGGAATACGCCCGTTTTTCCATTGATTCTCACTTCACCCGCAATTATCTTTATGTAAAACGCAATTATCCAGAGAAATTAGAAGCCCACGTTCCAGAGTTTGCCAAGCGCATTGTTGATCAATATAAATTGCCAGAATCATAGTTATAATTATTCTCATTTAAAACCAATACGTATTTGGTTTAAGTAGGGTGGGCAATGCTTACCCTAATTTTTTAAAATGCTTCAAAAAAATATAATTGTATACGTTATATAGGCAGTTCTTAACATTTTACTTTCATCTTCTATCGAGTGGATGCACACTGTTCGAGTTATTTCAATTAAATAAATATAAATTCATATTTACATTTTAAAAATACCTATTAAAACATAATTAACACTGTGATTAACTAAGCTTAACTTTCTAAGTATATTCTCTTCATGGATTAGTTAAGTGCGTTAGGTGTGGGAAGAAAAAGTTTTTGTGCAAAAAATTGAGAAATATTATATATGTGGTGTCAACCATATTAAACACTTAGCTTAGGCATGAAACGCTACAAAAATTTTTCAATTTGGTCTAGGTATTGCACAAGATCTATTTATCTTTGAATACAAATATAAAAGAGGAGAAGAGACTATGGGTTTTTCACGAAGACGTTTTTTTGCTCTTGCAGGCACGACTGCTGCAACTCTTGTTGTTGGAGATGCTTTGAAGGGTCTTTATGCTAGAGCGCAAGGGACAGCGATAACAACTGATGCATATGGTCCTCTCATCCCTGACCCCAATGGCTTGTTAGATTTACCACGCGGATTTCAATATCGAGCATTTTCCCGTACAAACGATTTAATGAGTGATGGTAACCCTGTACCTGGTGGTCATGATGGGATGGCTACTTTCGCTGGACCAAATCGCACCACCATCTTAGTTCGCAACCACGAACTTAGTCCAAACTCCACAACACAAGTTCTAGGCAATAAGTATGACGAGCTCTGTAAAGGTGGCACAACAACATTAATCGTTGGTCCAGATCGCAAACTCATTAGAGATTATGCTTCTCTAGCAGGAACCTACCGTAACTGTGCTGGTGGTCCAACTCCTTGGGGGTCATGGATTAGTTGTGAAGAAAACACCTCTACTCCAGAGACGACTCCTGAGACGATACAACAGCCAGCAAATTCTGGTATCTTCGTACCCAATCCAAACAAAGTTTTAAAGCGCCACGGTTATAATTTTGAAGTTCCAGCACTTCGTAGACCTAAAAACGGTACTGTTGATCCTGTACCTTTAGTAGAAATGGGTCGGTTTAACCACGAAGCTGTTGCCATAGACCCCAGAACAGGAATTGTCTATGAGACAGAAGACCAGGGAGATAGCCTTTTCTATCGCTTCATCCCCAATCAACCAGGTAATTTACAGGCAGGTGGTATCCTTGAGGCTCTTGTAATTAAGGGTATGCCTAAAGTAAATACCAAAACCAATTTTCCTGTAGGCGAACCAAAGCAGGTAGAGTGGGTTCGCATTGAAGATTACGATCCTGAAAAAGACACTGTGCGGACAGAAGGTTTTGCCAAGGGAGCCGCACAATTTGCTCGCGGCGAGGGAATATGGTACGGCAATGGAGAGTTTTACTTCTGTGCTACAAGTGGCGGCGCTAACAGTGGTGGTCAGGTTTGGCGTTACATTCCTGGCAGAAATGCTCAAGAAGGTGGCACTATTGAACTCTTTGTCGAGCCAAACGATAAAAGCATATTAGATATGCCTGATAACATCGTCGTTGCTCCTTTTGGGGATCTCATCCTTTGTGAAGATGGTGATGACGATCAGTTTGTTGTCGGGGTGACTCCTAAAGGGGAACTCTACAAATTTGCTCGTAACGCCATTAACGACAGAGAGTTTGCTGGTGCTTGTTTCTCTCCAGATGGTCAAACTTTGTTCGTGAACATCCAAACCCCTGGAATCACTTTTGCTATCTGGGGACCTTGGAATAAGGCTTGATGTTTCGCGCCAAGACGCAGAGGCGCAAAGCAATTCTTAGCGTCTTTGCGACGCCAGTCGCCTGCGGAGGGAAACCCTCCTGCAGCGCTGGCTCGCCTTTGCGCGAAATTATGCTGGTACCGCTTCTACCATAGGGAATATACGGTGTTTTGCCAAAAGTTTCCTAAAAATTCTGGAATGCCGTCATCACGATTTGTATCCATAACTGTTTTTATCTAGCTAAAATACAACGCTACCCAATGGAACATTGGACTGTTGGGGCAGAGTTGTTGTGTATTAATCTCTGCCAAAAATAAAAATTTAACAGTTATGGCAGCATTGAAAGCTTCTCCTCAAGTCAATTTCCCAAGCTTTTTTCGCAATCTTGACCCCATATCTAAATTCATCTTTATCTGCTTAGGGTTTGCTAGCGTAAGCTTAGTTGCACTAACCACTTGGAGGGTTGTTGGTTATTTGACAGCACCTCACTTGACTCTTGCAGCAGGGGATCCGGAAGGAGAAAGCTATATTATCAGCGAAGCGATTCAAAAGGTTGTTGAACGCAGGTCGAATATTAACATTACAGTCATACCTACTGGGGGTACAGCAGACAGCCTGAAAAAATTGGAAGAAGGTAGTGTAGAGTTAGCAGCAGCTCAAGCAGACGTTGCTTCTGAGCAAATGGATGTATCAACTCATCACGAGGAATCATCAAAGCCAGAAGGATCACACGCCTCGCTTAGAACCATAGCTGTCTTGTATAAAGATTTGTTCCAGTTAGTTGTGAGAGACCCTAATATTAAGCAATTCTCTCAACTCAAGGGAAAGACAGTTGCTTTACCTATTAAGGGCGGGCAATATAAGTCTTTTGAAAAAGTAGCACGGCATTACGGTTTACTCAAAGAAGACAAAAACATACTAGATATTAAAGTTACAGGTTTAAATCAGAGTCAAGACTACGACGATAAGCAAGCGGAAGAAGATTTTAAATTTCAAAGAGCAGATGCTTTGTTTCGTGTCCGCGCTATAGGTAACCAAGGTATCTCTACACTTGTTAAAGAGTACGGTGGAAGATTGGTGCCTATTCAACAGGCGAAAGCAATGAAAATTCAACATCCTGCTTTTGAAAGTACTGAAATTCCTCAAGGAGCATACAAAGGCAATGTCGCCGTACCTGACGAAGACTTACCAACAGTCGCAGTTTCAAGAATTTTAGTAGCAAGAGATACAGTAGATAAAAGTATTATCCAAGAAATAACTCGCGTCATATTCGAGCACCGCCAAGAAATAGCATTGGCTATTTCTCAAAAGCATTCTGAGGTTAAACCTTTGATTGCTAGTATTGACCGTCCAAGCGATACAGGTGGTAGTATCCCTCCGATTCATCCAGGTGCAGTTGCTTTTTATGAACGAGATAAACCCTCTTTTGTGCAAGAAAATGCAGATTTTTTGGCTTTAATTTTAACAGTTATCCTACTAGCATTTTCCTGGGTTCGGCAAGTGAAGCTTTGGATGGAAAGTAGTAGAAAGAATGAGGCTGATGAATATATTGCTAGAGCTATTAATTTAATGAACGCTAGTCAAGGCAACCTTGAGGATAGGCAAAAGCAACTCGATGATGTTTTTAGAAAAGCCGCCGATTCTCTCATTTATGAGAAAATTTCCCAGGAGTCATTCCGAACTTTTAACGAAGCTTACAAAACGACTCGGGAAGCGATTGAGCGTGAAGGACAACTCGCTCAGCAACAAATAGAACACAAGCAAAGAGAAGTTTCTGCAATCTATATCAAGGCTGTTGTTGAACTGCTGCGCGATAGCAAGCAAACTAAGGATTTACTTCAACAAAAAATAGATAAAATTCTTAAAGAAGTAGCAGAAAAATTGATGGCAGAAGAAATTTCTCAAGAATCATTCCGAACTTTTATTGAAGCTTACAAAACTACAAGAGATGCTATTGAACGTCAACCCCCGTTTGGGGGAATTCAAAATTAAAAATTCAAAAAACATACAAAAAACATAATTTTGAATTCTGTTCGCGTAGCGTGCCCGTAGGGCATATTTTGAATGCGTGAATTGAAGGAAAGCGACTAAGCAGGTCCTACCGCTTCTATTGCTGCTTGCAAGGCGATCGCAACATGAGTCCAATGGGTTCCACCTTGGCAATAAACGATGTAAGGTTCGCGTAAAGGACCATCGGCGGAAAATTCCGAGGTACTCCCCTCAATAAAAGTCCCGCCAGCCATCACGACTTTACTTTCATAACCTGGCATTTCATCTGGAATGGGATCGAGGTAGGAACCGATGGGTGAATGCTGTTGAATTGCCCGACAAAAGGCAATAAGTTTTTGAGCAGAACCCAGTTTAATTGCTTGAATGACATCCCGACGTGGAAGCAACGGTGCTGGATTGACTGGATAACCGAGTTTGTCAAATACATAACCAGTAAGGTGAGTCCCTTTCATCGCTTCTCCTACCATTTGCGGCGCGAGAAACAGCCCTTGGAACAGCAGGCGGTTTTGGTCAAAAGTCGCACCGCCATAACTACCAATTCCAGGCGCGGTGAGGCGACAAGCAGCAGCTTCTACCAAGTCAGCGCGACCGGCGACATAACCACCAGCAGTGACAATCGTACCACCAGGGTTTTTAATCAATGACCCCGCGATTAAATCAGCGCCAACGTGGGTGGGTTCTTGAGTTTCAATAAATTCGCCGTAGCAGTTATCGACAAAGCAGATAGTGTTGGGATTTTGCTGTTTGACCAAGTGGATAATTTTTTCAATTTCCGCTATAGATAGGCTAGGACGCCAAAAATAGCCACAGGAACGCTGAATGAGTACTAAACGAGTTTTTTCCTCCACCGCATGGCTTAAAGCTTGCCAATTTATGGTTCCTTCTGGAGTAAGATCTAATTGTCGGTAATGAATGTCAAACTCATTTAGTGAGCCTTGATTTTGACCTCGTAATCCAATAACTTCTTCAAGGGTATCGTAGGGTGCGCCTACCACCGCTAGCATTTCATCACCAGGACGGAGAACACCAAATAAAGCACAAGCGATCGCGTGGGTTCCGGAAACAAACTGCACTCGTACAGCAGCCGCCTCAGCGCCCACCACCTCCGCAAAAAGTTTATCTAAAGTTTCTCGCCCTAAGTCGTCGTGTCCGTATCCTGTAACACCCGTAAAATGGTGTGCGCCGACTCTTTGATGGCGAAAGGCATTTAACACTCGTTGAACATTTTGCTTGACCTGAGCGTCAATTCCAGAAAAAATCTGTAACAGTGCCTGTTCTGCTTCATGCATCTGCTCCAAGCTGTCCATTAGTTCCTCTTTCACAAAAACTTAAGATTTGCGGATTTTTAAATCGCGCAGATTAGTCTGAACAATTCCTATTCAGGTTACTGCATGACAATTGCTACATCAACCAAACCCCAATTTAATTGGTTTCACATCGCATTTTTCGTTCCTTTGCACATCGGCGCTTTGTTGGCTTTGTTTCCAGCGTTTTTTAGCTGGAAAGCAGTCGGCGTCTGCTTGTTGCTTTACTGGGTAACTGGTGGCTTGGGTATTACCCTAGGTTTTCACCGCCTTGTCACCCACCGCAGTTTTCAAACTCCCAAGTGGCTAGAATATTTTCTCGTTTTTTGCGGAACACTCGCCTGCCAAGGAGGACCAATCGATTGGATAGGAATGCATCGGATACACCATTTGCATTCTGATCAAGAGTTAGATCCCCATGATTCTAACCAGGGCTTTTGGTGGAGTCACATGGGTTGGATGCTTCATCATTCACCTGCTTTCGCGGAAGTTCCTCGCTTTACTAAAGACATTGCCGACGACCCAGTTTATCAGTTTTTGCAGAAAAATATGGTTTTCATCCAGGTCGCCCTGGGTGTAGTACTGTTGTTGCTGGGTGGCTGGTCTTTTGTAGTATGGGGAATTTTTGTTCGCTTGATATTTGTGTGGCATTGCACCTGGTTTGTCAACAGTGCTACTCATAAATTCGGTTATCGGACTTATGAATCAGGCGATCGCTCTACAAACTGCTGGTGGGTGGCGTTACTCACCTATGGTGAAGGCTGGCACAATAATCACCATGCCTTTCAGTACTCAGCTCGTCACGGGTTAAAATGGTGGGAATTTGACCTCACTTGGATCACCATTCAATTGCTACAAGTACTTGGTCTGGCTACGAATGTGAAGCTTGCACCAGAAAAGTAGTAAGCGGTCAGTAGTTAGCAATCTTTATCTTATCCAATTTTCAATGTAAAAGCCCGGAGGGCAGCTTTCCAAAGGGTATTTTCAATTGCTTACTCTCCCCCGCAGCTTCTGGACTACTGCTTAAGCATTAGCGGGGGTTTATTGCGGGTGCGCTGAGCTGCATTACATTGCTATAATCCAAAACGCGAATGTTACAAAACTTTGCGACACCCACTTATTTAGTGATTTGGTAGTGAGGTTTGTTGTCTTTTCAGGTATTCATGACTACATCAACAATCAACAGCAACAAGTCAGATTATGACTTTGGCAACTCGGACTTTAAGCTAAAAGATATTATCAAAAGCCTGCCAAAAGAATGTTTTGAGCAGGATCGCCGCAAAGCTTGGACAAAAGTAGTACTCAGTGTCTTGATGGTTTGCCTGGGCTATGTGAGCTTGACAATAGCTCCTTGGTTTCTCCTACCCTTGGCATGGATTTTTACTGGCACTGCTTTGACCGGTTTTTTTGTCATCGGACATGATTGCGCTCATCGTTCATTTGCCAAACGTCGCTGGGTAAACGATTTGGTAGGGCATTTGATGATGATGCCGTTGATTTATCCGTTCCACAGTTGGCGCATTCAGCACAATTATCACCACTCTCACACTAATAAGCTGCATGAGGACAACGCTTGGCATCCAATCACCACAGAACTTTTTGAAAGCAGTGGAAAAATCCCGCAGTGGGGCTTCGAGCTGTTTCTGCGCTATAAATTCTGGTGGATAGGCTCAATCGTTCATTGTGGAATTTTGCACTTTGATTGGTCTAGGTTCCGAGAAAAAGACCAACCCAACGTGAAGTTTTCTGTAGCTGTGGTTGTTCTATTTGCTGCGATCGCTTTCCCAATTCTCATCGCCACAACAGGAATTTGGGGATTCGTGAAATTTTGGCTACTTCCGTGGCTGGTTTACCATTTTTGGATGAGTACCTTTACCTTGGTTCATCATACCGCTCCAGACGTTCCTTTTGTGGCAGAATCCAAGTGGAACCAGGCTCTAGCCCAGCTATATGGCACGGTTCACTGCGATTACCCCCGTTGGGTAGAAATCTTTTGCCACGATATTAATGTCCACGTTCCCCATCACATTTCCACTGCCATTCCTTCTTATAATTTGCGGATGGCTTATGGCAGTATCAAAGAAAATTGGGGAGCGTATCTGCATGATGAATGTCGGTTTTCTTGGTCTTTAATGAAGCAAATTACAGATCACTGTCACCTGTACAGAACCGATAGTGGCTATCAGTCTTTTAAAGACTATTACGCAGGGCGATAAGCTAATAGCTCATAGCTCTAAAAAATAGATTCTGGCAATTCTTAAACACAAGTATGGTTAAGGAAATTGCCAGATATTACTTTGGTGCTTTGCACTTGCACGCACTTAGGGATACCTAAACCTAAAGTAGTGCGATGCTCGGAACGCGAGTGCGTTCCGCAGGAAAGGAGCCGCCCTAAGAGGGCGAACGCGAGTGCGTGCCATGCAGGGCATTGGCGCAAAGCGCCCGCTTTACAGCAATGGGCGAACGCGAGTGCGTGCCCGCTTTCCCTCAGCTCCGCCGAAGGCGATCGCAGAGTTAGATTACCTTGCCTAAAAACTTAACACCCACTTCAGATCCAGTCATACAATTAAGTGCAATCAAATACAATCGAATTAAATAATCCTCATGACCCTGAATCATCTGAGGATAAGACCAAGCTGCCCTTCACGCTTCAAGATTTAAAAGCTGCAATCCCACCTGAATGCTTTCAGCCCAAAGTGGGAAAATCACTATTCTACTTTTTTCGTGACATCCTGATTATCGGTCTGCTTTATGGAGTCGCTCATCATCTAAATTCTTGGTTTTTCTGGCCAATTTTCTGGGTAGTGCAAGGAACTATGTTTTGGGCTTTGTTTGTCGTTGGGCATGACTGTGGACACCAATCTTTTTCTAAGAAGAAATGGCTTAATGATTTGATTGGACATCTTTCCCACACACCAATACTTGTTCCTTACCACGGTTGGCGAATTAGCCATAGAACCCACCACAAAAATACTGGTAACATTGATAATGATGAAAGCTGGTTTCCGCCGACAGAATCACAGTATAAGCTGATGAATTGGGTGCAGAAGATAGGTCGAGATTACTTTTTTTTATTGGCTTATCCAGTGTATTTGTTTAAGCGTTCTCTTTATAAACAAGGCTCTCATTTTTTACCCAGCAGCCCACTTTTCAAACCTTCAGAAAAATGGGATGTCATCACCAGCACGACACTCTGGGCTTTAATGGTCGCTTTCCTAGGTTTTCTTACCTATGAATGGGGTTGGATGTGGTTGTTGAAATACTACGTTGGACCCTATCTTGTATTTGTCATTTGGTTAGACTTGGTAACGTTTTTACATCATACTGAGCCAGATATCCCCTGGTATCGTGGGGAAGATTGGACTTTCTTGAAAGGCGCTATTTCTAGCATTGACCGCGATTACGGTTTTATCAATCACATTCATCATGATATCGGTACTCATGTAGCTCACCACATATTTCTGAACATTCCTCACTACAATTTGCTGAAGGCAACTGAGGCGATTAAACCGATTATGGGTGATTATTTCCACAAATCTGATGAACCAATTTTGACGGCATTAAGGCGTTCGTGTAATAGCTGTCATTTTGTGCCAGATACCGGAGGTAAGGTATACTACACATCCCCCAAAAAATTAGCAAAAGACGAATAAAAAATTAAGAGTGAGGAGTTAATGAAAATTCAAAACTCCTCACTCTCGTATACACGTGCTAAATAAAAGCGTTTGTACAACTCCTAACTTTGAACAAGAAAGAATTTAAGAGTCAAGAGCTAGAATTCAACATGAATTCTGTGGAACTGGCGGATGAATAAATGGTGAAACACCACACCAAAATCGTTCGCGTAGCCTGTCCTCTGGACATAAATTTGCTGGTCAACGATTGGTTGTGGGTTTGAATCCCTTTCCCTAGGATTCTGAATTCTGACTTCTGTCTTCTGACTCCTTTTTCAAAACCGTCCGTTTCCCTGCACAATATGCTTGACAGTCGTCAGGCTTTCTAGGCTAATCAATCCGCGTCTATGACCTTTTTGATTAGACATTCCTAGAAATACTGACTCTCCTCGCGACGGGTTGCGGGAAAAACGCGGTGAAGCGTTGATGTAGCTAGAGGCGCTGTTCACTCCTAAGGCAAACTGCCGACTTTCCTGGTAAGATTCGGTGACAATGCAATCGGCATGACCACTGCTATACCGATTAATCCAGGAAATCGCAGCCTCTAGACTATCCACTAATTTAAAAGCGACTGTCTTGGTTAAATAAGCGCTTCCCCAGTCTCCTTCCTTAGCAAGCTGTAACTGAGGAAAGGCTTCTACCAGTTCGGCATCACCCTTAATTTCAAAGCCCTTTTCCTTTAAGCTATTCCACAATGTCGTTAACGATGATGGCAAGGCTTGTCGGTGGATCAGGACTTTTTCAATTGCGTTCACCGGATCTGGTTCGCTTTGATGGCTATCTATAATCAGCCACCGCACCATTTCTAAACTGCCATTTGGCGACCAGTAGAGATAACAGTTGCCTATAGCTGATTTGAGAACTGGGGAAGTGGAGTGGCGCACTACCTGCTGTATCAAGCTTGAACGTCCGTAGGGAATGACTAAATTCAAGCATTGGTCTTGTGTCACTATGTCCCGAATCGAAGTTCCATGTTCTTCTGTAATCAGCTGTAAACAACCTGCTGGTAAACCCACTTCAGTCACTGCACTCAGAAGTGCGTTAGCGATCGCTGCGTTAGAATGACTGGCTTCAGTACTCCCTTTAAGGATGAGACTGTTGCCGGTTTTGATGCACAACCCCGCTGCGATCGCTCCCAACTCTGGAAACGCCTCATAAATCAACGCAATCACACCCAAAGGCATTAACTGCGTATAAGTCTGAGAGTCATCTAGTTGATAGTCAGCGTGTCTGACTCGCCGCAGTGGATCTGATAATTCCCCCAGCCGTTGCAAAATGTCTACTGCCATCTCCAGCCGTTTTGGAGTCAACTTCAGCCAATCCAGAATTAAATCTGGCACTGCCATTTCTCGACTTCCTTCTAGATCCAAGGTGTTTGCCTCTAGAATGTCGTCAAATGACCGTGTTATTGCCTCTGCCATAGCCAACACGGCGCGACTTCTGTCTGCTCCTTTTGTTGTTCCCAACTTGAGCGCAGCGTGATGCGCGCGTCTTGCGCTGGCAATTGGTTCTGGGTTTACATCAAAAGCATCCACTGTGCGCATCGTTATCGTCGGTAGGTAAGCCAGACCATGAGCGCTGGCAGAATTGCCAACAGCACAGCTACCATTGCCCAAGCAATAATGCTATATCCATTTGCCAATCGTAGTGCTAATGGTAACCATATAATCACTAGCACGAAAATAATGCCAAGCGCTACGGGCAAATAGCTTTCTCCTAACCGAGGATGGACAACTTGCCAAATACTCCCTGTCCAGCGCCAAGCCCGCTTGTAGGGATAGGTGGTGGAAAGCTGCTCCAGTATGTAACCATTATCTTCCACCACGAAGATTTGCTGACAGCGATCGCAACCAAATGCTTCTGTCAGTGTAATCGGAATTAACCGCCCCCGACGACGACAGGGACACGGGTATTCGCTATTGAAGTCAATTTTGTCTGCTTTTTGAGGTTGCACAAGCGAACTTTTAACTTGAGCGTGTTTGTCCTAAGTTAGTGAGGATAGCATCCTTTTATCTATGTCTTTGGGGCTGCCTACCCTCCCATGACCTTCCGTTATAACATTAGTCAGTTTGGGTTGCTCATTGCCTTTGGACATATTTTTTCTTAATTCAGTGGCAAAACAAGTTTGGCACTCAAAGGTTTTGAAATTTATTGTGTCATTTTAAGTTTGAAGTATGTACTTTCAAATCAAAAAAAATTTTGATTTTCAGCCTTTCTACTTCATTCTTTAGTTTCGTCACCCTGAATTAACTGTAGTGCATCTTACAAAAAACTTGTTAGCTACACTTAAATATTATTATGAATGATGAATTCCTATTTTTGTAATTTCGTGCGGCTAATAACGTCACTTCTTTACAAAATATTTCATCACTTTTTTATTTTTCAAAAGCGGGTAACGCGATTCGAACGCGCGACATTCACCTTGGCAAGGTGACGCTCTACCACTGAGCTATACCCGCAATACTCAACTTTTATTTAATATCTCAGATAATTCATGGTTTGTCAACACCTTTTTTTGTTATTTGCCGTGAGTCCTTTGTCATAAGTTATCGGACAAAGGACTCATGACAAAAAACTATTCTGCTGGCAATTCTCCTATGCTGGCACTTTTGAGCGATGCTGGCGAAAGAGAATTTCCAGAAAAAGGTTCTTGGAGGTTAGAACGCAATTGTCGCATGAGACTAGCCATTTCCAAAGCACTCATGGCGTACTCCCAGCCAAGATTGCTTTTAATGCCTGCTCGTTCTAAGGCTTGCTGCATAGTATCTGTTGTCAAAATGCCAAAAATCACAGGCACACCTGTTTGAAAAGCAGCAGCAGCAACGCCCTTGGCGACCTCAGAAGAGACATAATCAAAATGAGGCGTTTGCCCTCGGATAACGGCTCCCAGACAAATGACCGCATCATAACGACCAGAAAGCGCTACTTGGCGAGCCACAACTGGAACTTCAAAACTGCCTGGTACCCAAACATAATCTACTTGAGAGCCGTGAGGATTGACATCAACACCGTGGCGTTTCAAGCAATCTTGACACCCCTCCAGCAGCTTGGTGGTGACGAGGTCATTGAATCGACCAATAACCACTGCAAACCGCAAAGGTTCTGTCTGAGTAAAAGTTCCCTCGAAAACTGCCATAACTGCCTCTAAATCATCTATACTTCTTGCCAATATACATTTGTTCTGCAAAAAGTATAGAAGCAGGAGAGTAAACAAACACGAAAGCTTAGGAAAACGCGGCGACGTAGACAAGGAAAATATCCCTAAGCCTGCGTGTCGCCGCGTCTTTGGTGCTCGTGAGTTTCTATGCTATTTGTCAGCGCTATCAAAAAAGTAGTCGTTTAGACTACAAAAAAGCTTAATGCACCGACTAAAAACACTAAACCAATCCAAGCTCCTGAACCAATCCACAGCAGTCTTTTAGATTCATTCCAGTTTTGCGGAGTGGCATAGGCAACAGGAACGCCAACCACTAGGACAAAAGACAGCGCAACTAAAGCTAATAAAGCGACTTGGAATACAATTGTCATCTTCCCTTCTCCCAAAACAGCAAACCAGTTAGTGACATCTCCTACACGCTCCAGCAAGCTGTACAGTGTAGGCTTCTCAGTGACTCCTGCTACCGCATAGGACATTTCCTGAGCTTTGGCTTTACGTCTCCGTGATGCCCCACCGGAGACAAAGTAAATATTTCTTCCTTTTTTCCTTATTTGTTAAGCTAGCAGAAAATTGACACACTTTAGTCATTTGTCCTTTGTCCTTTGTCCTTTGTAGTACTGCCAGTGACTAATGACTAATGACTAATGACTCATGACTCATGACTCATGACTATGGACTTAATTCTGTGCCATACAACGGCTGATTTTGACTCGTTAGGAGCAGCAGTAGGGCTGTCACGCCTGTTACCTGGAAGTAAGATTGTCCTAAGTGGCGGTTCTCATCCACCCGTAAGAGATTTTTTGGCGCTGCATCGGGATGAGTATCAGTTGATTGAACGGCGTTCGGTCAATCCCAAGGAAATTCGTTCTTTAATTGTGGTGGATACGCAACAGCGCGATCGCCTAGGTAAGGCAGCCGAATGGTTAGATTTACCCCATATTAAAGAAATTATCATTTATGACCATCACCAAGAACAACTTGGGGATATTCCCGCTACAAAAGTACACATTTCTCCGGTTGGAGCCACAACAACTCTGATTGTCGAGCAATTGCAAAAACAACAAATTTCCCTTACAAGTGCAGAAGCAACTGTGATGGCTTTGGGTATCCATGTGGATACCGGCTCTCTGACATTTGACTATGCCACCCCACAAGATGCCTTAGCGTTAGCTTGGTTGATGCAACAAGGGGCAAGTTTGTCAGTTGTAAGTCAGTACGTTGACCCTGGTTTGTCTCCCCAGTTGCAACAACTCTTAAAGGTAGCGCTGGAAAAACTACAAACCATATGCGTTGGAGGATATAAAATTGCTTGGGTGACTCTGAAAACAGATAATTTTGTGCCAGGGTTATCGAGTCTTGCTTCGCAGTTGGTAGAGTTAACAGAAATAGATGCCTTACTGCTTTTGAATGAATATCCTCTCTCCGAAGGTGAATCACGCTTAATCGTGATAGGCAGAGCGCAAATTCAAAGCATCAATCTTAACGAATTATTCCAACCATTCGGTGGGGGTGGTCATTCCCAAGCTGCTGCGCTCAACTTGCGAGGCGTAAACACCGAGGAAATATTAAACCAACTGCTTGAGGGGATGAAAGCAACAATTCCCCACCCGCCTACCGCCAGAGACTTGATGTCTTCTCCTGTGCGCACCATTCGTCCAGAAACCACAATTGCCGAAGCACAGCGTACTTTGTTGCGCTACGGACACTCTGGTTTGTGTGTCGTTGATGCCGAAGGGGAACTAGTAGGTATTATTTCGCGAAGGGATTTAGATATTGCTCTGCATCACGGCTTTAGTCATGCTCCTGTCAAGGGCTACATGACAGTCAATATGAGGACAATTACCCCAGATACCACATTGCCAGAAATCGAGTCGCTAATGGTGACATACGATATCGGACGCCTACCAGTATTAGAACATGGGCAGTTGGTGGGATTTGTCACCCGTACAGATGTTTTGCGGGAATTACATCAAAAAGAGGAGAGGGGGAACGGGAGAGAGAAGGGAGCGGGAGAAAAAAATATTAAATCTCCTACCCTAAATGAGTTACATTCGCGGCTTGCACCTCAGCTGTGGCAATTGTTGACTAAAGCATCACTAGAAGCAGAAAAACGCGGTTGGCATCTTTACCTTGTTGGGGGAGCAGTACGGGACTTGCTACTTGCTGAAGAAGCAACAGGCACTTTGCTGATCAAAGATATTGACCTAGTGGTTGATGGCTTTCACAAATCTGCTGATGTGGGCGCAGGTGTAGAATTAGCAAAGGCACTACAGCAAATTTACGCAAGCGCACGTCTAGAAATTCATGGCGCTTTTCAAACTGCGGCTTTGCTGTGGCACAAAGATCCAGAATTAGATTCTTTGTGGGTTGATATTGCGACTGCCAGAACAGAATTCTATCCTTATCCTGCGGCAAATCCTGAAGTTGAAGCGAGTTCGATTCGTCAAGATTTGTATCGCCGAGATTTTACCATCAACGCAATGGCACTGCGGCTGACCCCTCCCCGTGCTGGTGAATTACTCGACTTTTTTGGCGGGTTGGTGGATTTACAGGCAAAACAAATTCGAGTCTTACACGCTAACAGTTTTATCGAAGATCCCACCCGTATCTATCGCGGCGTACGCTTTGCTATGCGACTGGGATTTCACTTGGAGGCTCAAACAGAAGAGTATATCCGCTATGCGATCAACAGCGGCGTTTACGATCGCACCACCCGAGAAAATAGCAGAACTCCCGCACTGCAAACTCGATTGAAAGCAGAATTGAAACATATCCTGGAAGCTGCTTATTGGAAGCCTGCTTTGCAGTTACTTGCTGATTTGGGGGCGTTACAGTGTATCCATCCCACTCTCAAGCTAGATGAGGAACTTTTACGGCAATTGCGTTTGTTAGAACGCTGTTTGCGGCGGTTTGACTCGCAACAAACCCTCATCCACTGGCAAATGCGCTTGGAAGCTTTAATAGCCCACTTAGCACCAAAATACCGGGGGAAGGTGGCAAGAAATTTGCAATTGCCAGACGATAGCATTACTAGGCTAGACAAATTAGCACAAGTACAAGAAAAAGTCAATAAAATGACCTCCACGCCCTTTGTTGAAGCACACAGGGGAGGAGGTGTAGCGTTTGAGGAGACGATTCGTCCTAGTCAGGTGGTGCAGTTGCTGCGGCAATACGATGTGCCAATGCTGATTTTAATTGCCGTGCAAAGTCCACGAGTCATTAGGCGCAAAATTTGGCAATATTTGACTATCTGGCGTAACGTGCAGCCTATTTTAAATGGCAATGACCTACAACAAATTGGCTACAAACCAGGACCGCAGTATCGACAGATGCTAGATGATTTACTTGCTGCAACGTTGGATAAGGTGATTTGCAACAAAACACAGGCTGAGGAGTTTTTGGCTCAACATTATCCTCGGTGAAGTCACTCCTGACGATGCAATTTTATACAGGAGAACACTAGATGGGAACAGTCGCCAGAAAATCCGCAGCAGTGTATGTCGTGTTATTCATCAACCAAACGGCATTTTCTCCTGTTTGGGAATTGCGCCAGAAGATATCGGTCTTGCCATCGCCATTAAAGTCGGCAATACCAGCATTCCAGGCTGTAGGAACATTGGGTAGAAACTCCGCAGCGGTATACTTAGTGCCATCTATCAACCAAATGGCATTTTGTCCTGTTTGGGAATTGCGCCAGAAGATATCGGTCTTGCCATCGCCATTAAAATCACCGATATTAGCATCCCAGGCTGCGGGAACATTGGTAGGGAGAAACTCCGCAGCAGTATAGTTGCTACCATCCATCAGCCAAACACCACTCTGTTCTGTGTTTTCATTGCGCCAGAAGATATCGGTTTTGCCATCACCATTGAAATCGGCAATCCCATAGTCCCAACCTGTGAGAGGAACCAATGACAAAGAATTTGGAGTGAAGGTAGCGCCATTGTTCAACCAAACAGTATTTTCTCCTGTTGACTCATTGCGCCAGAAGATATCCGCCGTGCGATCGCCATCGAAATCAGCAATGCTATAATCCCATTCTTTTGCAAGACTTGGTACAGAGGGTTGCTCGATTATGGTGGTGCCATTGACCGTCAACCAAATCTTATTCTCTCCTGTCTCAAAATTGCGTAAGAAGATATCGCTGCTATCATCGCCACCGAAATCGCCAGTACTGTAATCCCAAGTTTTGCCGGAAAGAGTTTGTTGCAGAGCAACTGCATTAGTGTAGGTAGTGCCATTCATTAGCCAAATAGCGTTCTCTCCTGTGTCAGAATTCTGCCAGAACAGATCGCTGTTGCCATCATTGTTGAAATCGCCAGTAGTGTAATCCCAGGCTATGGGAACAGGTGGTTGCACAAATTCCGCAGAGGTATAGTAGTTTGGTTTGGTACCACTCATCAACCAAATACCGTTCTCACCTGTTTGAGAATTGCGCCAGAAGATATCAGTCTGGCCATCGTTATTAAAGTCGTATCTGCTCACCGCATCTTTGATAAGGGAATTGGGATTAGGGTTGACGCTTGTTGGCATACTTTTTGTGTATAAGTAGTAACGAAAAAATCGATCATAACCCACATCCCAGTGTCTGCAATCATCGGTTTTTACGGGCTTACGAATATCTACTAGTACCGTTCCCTCGGAATTCACGCATTCAAAATTTACGCCTTATCCTCGCTGCCCCCCTTGTCTTCTTTGTCCCTTCAACAATTGACTTCAAGAATTGATATCTTTGAACGCTACTCGATATAACCCAATAGGGTTCAGTTAATGATTGTTGGTGATAGCAAAAGCGAGTACGTACCGGCACACCTGTAGAGACGTTGTATACAACGTCTCTACATTATTCGTGGTGGTGTATGTGATTCAAATGAGAACCGCTATAATACGCGCGTTGCACTCAAAGATAGTGCTTCCCTCCCACTAGCGTGACTTCTATCCGTGATTGTACGCCTTCAGCAAGTCGGCACAATTGAGCCATATTCAAGCTTGAGAATGCCTAAAAAATCAATACTTTTAGCTGAGAATTTAGCTTGTGAACTCAGAACAAACCTCAGCTATAGACCAAAACTATAGTATCGGTAGATGCTAGGTGTAGATGCTAGATGATTTACTTGCTGCTACGTTGAATAGGATAATTTCCAACAAAACGCAGGCTAAGGAGTTTTTGGCTCAACATTATCCTTGATGAAGTCACTCCTAATAATTTAATGCTATGCAGGAGACCACGACGTGGGAACAGTTGCCAGAAGAGCCGCATCGCTGTATGTTGTGCCATTCATCAACCAAATGGCATTTTGTCCTGTTGACTCATTGCGCCAGAAAATATCGGTCTTGCCATCGCCATTGAAGTCGGCAATGCCAGCACTCCAGGCTACGGGAACGTTCTGTAGAGGAGCCGCAGCGGTGTAGGTGATGCCATCCATCAACCAAATAGCATTATCTCCTGTTACGGAATTGCGCCACAAGATATCGCTCTTGCCATCACCATTAAAATCACCGATATTAGCGTCCCAGCCTGCGGGAACATTGGTGGGTAGAGACGTTTGTTGATTCGTTATGGTGGTACCATCCATCAACCAAATGTTACTATCTCCTGTTTGGAAATTGCGCGACAAGACATCGGTCTTGCCATCACCATTGAAATCGGCAATGCTATATTCCCAACCTGTACCAGTAAGGGACGGCAAAGAAACTGGATTGTCGAAGCCACTGCCATTGTTCAACCAAACACTATTTTCTCCTGTGTCATCATTGTGCCAGAAGATATCAGCCCTGCGATCGCCATTCAAATCGACAATGCCATTACTCCATTCTTTGGCAAGAGGCGGTAGAGATCTTTGGCTGACGTTGGTGCCATCAATCAACCAAACGCGATTCTCTCCTGTTTCCTCATTGCGCCAGAATATCTCGCTCCTACCATCGCCATTGACAACATCAGCAATGCTCGCCTTCCAATCTTTGGGAAGAGTTTGTTGCAAAACAACCCCACTACTAATGGTAGTGCCGTTCATTAGCCAAATGGCGTTCTGTCCTGTTTCCTCATTGCGCCAGAACAGATCGGTTCTGCCATCATTGTTGAAATCACCAATACTATAATTCCAGCCTGTGGGAACGGTTTGCACAAATTCCGCAGACCTATAGTAGTTTGGTTGGGTACCACTCATTAACCAAATAGCGTTCTGACCGTTGTTATTGCGCCAGAAGATATCAGCCTTCCCATCATTATCGAAATCTCTGATGGTCGCCGCATCTTTGAGTAGAGCATTAGGATTAGGGTTGAGTGTTGTTGACATACTTTTTGCGTATAACTACTGACCAAACAAACATGATAAGCATAACCATTTTTCTCTGTGCAAATTTTTTAACAAATTCTGGAAACTTCACGAAATCTTTGTGATTTTTAAGCAGCTTTTCGGAATGCATTTCTACTATGATGTAGCTAGTATCAAACCTCAACACGCTTCAAACGAAATAACTGACATGAAGTAGTCGCAAAGAACCGTTGCAAAGGCGGCGGATGTGAATTGAAGAAAATCACAAGCAACAAGTCCGTTTGCTTAAAGGCAGCTTAGTTAAAAAACTTTTGAACAACTTATCTCTACAAGCAGCTGTCGTGTGAACGTTAGATGCGGAAATTTGCACAGGCGAGGACGGGAATATATTTACGTCTTTATCTAATAGCAAAACAGATAACCGCAACTGGCTATAAGTAAACAGATAGGCACAGTTGAGCCACATTGAGGCTGGAAAATTATGCATAAAAAATCAATATTGTTTGCTGAAAATTTAGCTTATCAACTCAGCGCTACGAGGACTTTATTTAAAAATGTTCAGGTGAACATTGGGGAGAGCGATCGCCCACGCATTGCCTTAGTCGGTTCCAATGGTGTTGGTAAATCGACTCTGTTAAAGATTCTTGCAGGTCAACTGAACCCCACCATAGGTTCTGTGACACGAAATGGAACCGTTTACTATTTGCCTCAAATCAGTACCATCAAACAAAACATGAAAGCAGAGACAGTACTCGATTTTTTGAGTACTGTTTCTGAGGAATGGTGGAAAATTGAGGAAATTTTGCAGGCGCAATTCAGCACTACGCTTGACTTATCCTTACCGCTTTTCAATTTAAGTGGTGGGGAACTGACAAAGTTATTTCTGGCGATTGGTTTATCTTTTGAACCTCAAGTGTTACTGCTTGATGAACCAACAAATCATATGGACTTGATGGCGCTAGAAAGTTTGAGGTCTTTTCTTAACGACTTTGAGGGAGCGTTTGTCATTGTTTCTCACAAGCCATTTTTTCTAGACCAAGTTACTGATATAACTTGGCAACTCACACCAGAAGGTGTAAAAGTTTATGGAGGAAATTTTTCTTTGTACCGAGAGCAAAAGGAAATAGAGTTAGAGGCGAGATTGCGATCGCATGAAGTGGCGAGAAAAGAACTCAAACGTGCCAAAACTACCGCATTACAGGAACAGCAACGAGCAGCACAATCTACCAGAAATGGTCGCGCCAAGGTTCTTAAGGGTAGTGTAGACAGAGCAGCAGCAGGACTGCTTAAATCCAAAGCCGAGGCGTCCGCAGGAATTGCCAAAAAGAAACATGAAGCCGCAGTAGCAAATGCAACTCAAAAAGTTGCACAGACGAAGGTAAGAACGACGAAGGCGACGAGTATTCAACTTGAACAAACAAGCCAAAAACGCCGAAACCTTATTGATATTCAAGGAGCAAATCTTTGCGTAGGTGAAAAGTTGCTGGTTAAAAACATCCAGCTTCATATCTCTTCTGGTGACAGAATAGCCATTGCTGGCGCTAATGGTTCAGGTAAATCTAGTTTGGCAAAGGCAATTTTGCACAGGGATACTACAACAGCGATTTTGGAGTCAGGTGAAATTTTACTTGCTCCCACAATGCAAGCTGTGTACCTGGATCAAACTTATGAACTGGTCAATCGAGAGCAAACGATTCTGGAAAATATGGAAGCTGCCAATCGCAATTTAAATTATCAGCTTTTACGGCAGCAGTTGGGACACTTCCTTTTTAAATACGATGACGTACACAAAAGTGCATCGGTGTTGAGTGGAGGTGAATTGGCAAGATTGGCGATCGCCATGATTAGTATTTCCCAAATCGACCTGCTGGTTCTTGATGAGCCGACGAATAATTTAGATATTGAAACGGTTGACCAAATGGTAGAAGGTATCAACGAGTACCAAGGTGCGCTTTGGGTCATTTCCCACGATTTAGATTTCTTAAGCCGAATTAATATCACTCAAGCTTACAAGTTGAGTGAGCACGAGTTGCAGGTGACGACATATTTACCCACTCAATTGGAGGAATACTATCAAGAACTACTGGGCTGCCAAGATGGATAATGTCGATACTTAAGCAGAAATATTTGCTATCAAACAAGCTCTATGGCAACGGTAGATAAACAATGCGGTCTTGATATTCATCATCCTCAGAGGCAAGAGCTGCTAAAATCAATTCTTCAAGGTTTTCGCCAATGCTTAAATTTGGATTCAGGATAAAAATTCCTGGTACATGACGATTAGCTGCAATGTGGTCAACCAAGTGTACTGGCATAGAAGTCCGGTTATTTGTCACCAGCACAAAATTATGATCTTCACACCAACAAAGAATTTCTGGATCAAGTGTGCTTTTCGCAGGTGTTTTTGGTTCGCCCACTACCTTGATAAGGATATCAGGTTCTCGCAATCTAATTTGGTTGGGATAAATAGGATTAACATTTTCATCAATCAGATACTTCAATGCCATTTGCTTGTTTCTTGGCTTTTCTTTCTGTTCTAAGTTGCCGAAGTTTTTCGGAAACTGGTGGGGGATTAAGTCGCTGTTCTTCCCTCATTCTGTGACCGTGTTCTATCCAGTTTTTCATATAAGCACTTACAACTTCTTTGTTCTGTAAGTAATAAAGAATTGTTGCATAAACTTGTTCTAGGCTCAAGGATGTGTAGATTTGAGCAATTTCCTCTGGAGTGCGACCGCGATCAATGTATTCATAAAGAATTGTTTCAATGCCAATTCTTGAACCCTTGAGCCGAATATCACCAGGATTTAAGAAGTTGAAATAATCTGTTATTTGTGCTGTGGACATCGTTTTTTTCTTTGATGGTTTTTGTAAAACGCATTTAAGAGTTTTTCCACTTATAGTAATTCTCTATAAACTTGCATTTAATAAATATTCCTCTGTCCCTTGGCGTTATTGGCTTCTTGGCGGTTCGTTTTCTAATTTTAAGTGCATCTTCATCGAGAATTGGTATTACTTGGCTGTCATGCACAGTAGTTTAACCAACTTGTACCTTTATTATGGTCAATGTTTTTTTGTTTGTATGATGTGCTTTGTAGAAATTATTGGCTCTGTCGAAATTATTGTTTGCTCTGCCCTGTATTATTACAAATCTAAGCATTCCAAATCCTGTAGAACATCATCTACAAAGTGGTAACGACGTTCTGGATTATAATACACCATTTTTGTTAAAACAGTTGGTAGGGAATTATCAGTATCAATTCCGTTAGGAAATATCACATTGTCTTGTTCATCTCGTTTTAAATTTTTTGGGTGTATTCCAGTTAAGAGATGAATGGCTGTCATACCCAAGCCATAAATGTCACTGTTAAAACCTGGTCTTCCTTCCATTTGTTCTATGGGAGCATATCCAGGAGTTCCAATCATGGTATGAAGAGGTAACTGATACTGGGAACTTCTGTTAGATAAATATCTCGGATCTAATTGTTTAACTGAGCCAAAGTCAATCAAGACAAATTTGTTATCTTTGTCTCTTCTAATAATGTTAGAGGGTTTAATATCGCGATGAATAATATTTATTTGATGAAGGTGTTTCAAGATTAATAGTATTTCTAGTAAAAACTCAATAACTTTTGGCTTTATCCATAACTGCTCAAGTAGCTTATCTAAAGATTTACCTTCTATATATTCTTGAACTATGTAAAAATCTTGTTCTTCTTCAAAATAATTAAAATATTTTGGTATCTGTTGATTTTGTTGTAAATAAGAAAGAAACTGGGCTTCTCTTTGAAAGAGTAGTTTTTGTAAATCTAGAAATTTTGTATTAAAAATAAACAGAATATGATCGGATATACTTAGTTTTTCATCCAACCTATGAATAATTGGCATAAACTCCTCAGAGTTGAGCCAATTATTTATATTAAACTTTAACTGTTCGCTGGCAGCGAAAATTTCTGGAACTGAAACATTAGTTGCTTTCCTAGGAGTAACGCGACGAGAGGACTGCAAGCTAGATACTAGCTGAAGATAGCGTGATTGCCAAAGCCAATAGTCTTCTAGTAGTTTGGCATTTGGCGGTAAAAAACCATCAACTTTACTACCTAGCTCACGATTTCCTTCTCTAATTCTCAACGATACCGGAAAACCTGTACTAAAATCGCCCTCTTTATCATTGATGTAGAGGACAACTAACTTAGTCATTACAGACCCCTTGCCTATCTTTAAACGGTGAAATTTTGCGTAACAAGAGCATTTTCTAGAGTAATTTTGATAGTAAACTGGTCTCCAGGTTCAACACCAATATCTAATTGAATCCAGTTATCAGCATTTCTAGCTTGTGACTCCAAAACAACCTCACCGGAAGTATCCAGTACAGAACATTTAAGACCTTGTGGCAGATAAATTTGATTATCGATGGGATGAACTTGCAAGCTTATGCCTATTTCCTGATTAGTTTCTGGTATGACATCAACAATTAAGTCCACCAACTGAGTGTTGGGTTGGATTCCTAAATTAATCTGCTTTGCTCTGACAACGCCCACAGAAGGAGGAGCACTTCTTGCGGCAAAAATTAGATTGGCTCTTTGTATCCCTAAAACTTCTTCTACTGTCTGCCAACCAGTGTCAATACCATTTTGAAGCCATTGGCTCAAATTCACTACTCTTTGGTGTAGTGAAACATCAGAGTCTACACCCTGCACATCTTTTACTGAAATACCGTGTATATCTGTCAGTTGTCCTGATTTCAAAAGAGCATCCAGTTTCTCAAGACCTTTTTGTGAACCATCAAAAATGAGTTCCATACAACCTTCCTCAATTCTTCGTAGTGTTATTGAACCATCGTCCAAAAGTTTTTGGAGATGCTGAACAATCGCTTCTAAGCGTGCTGCGTCCAATTTCTCAACATCGAATTCTAGCTTTATCCTGCGTCTCGCTTCAGATGACTGCTGTAATTGTAAATTTTTAGATGACTGTACAGAATTTTCTAAATCTTTAATTTTTAATTTTTGCTTTGTTAAATTTGCATTAATATGAGCTAGCAAGTTTGTCTCAATAAGATTTTGTAAAACTGCATTATGCTTAATTTCCAAGGAAAGCTGTTCTTGCACCTTTTCAAATAAAATTTGCTTTACTTTGGCTACATAGCACTCAGGTATATCGTCTTCTTTCAAAGCTTCTGCTATTAATTTTTCTTCTGCTGCCTGAATAACTTCTTGCACTAACTGACCTTTGGGTGTTAACAATGATGCAATCTCATCCCAAGAATCAAATAGCATTTCAACATATTCTGCTTGCTTGACTTGTTTTAGCTCTTTAACAAGCTGCTGAAGTTTTCTGTCTAGCCATTGCAGTTCCTCTCGATGTTCTGATTGGTAAATAATTATTCCTCTGTATCGTTGCACAATAGATGAACCCATAAGTTCCTTATGAGATTCCCAAGCAATATTTTGCAGCGCTGAGAGGAAACAAATTTTGAGTATCTTTTCTAAATCCTGATTCTCCCTCTTGCTATCTTGCTGGAGGCGCTTCAAAGCATTCTCCACAATGGGAGCAACTACCATTGCATCAACTCTGTTAGTAACAATACCAACCAAAAACGGTATCAAGATTAGCGTAGCGATGAGATCCATTTCACTCTATTTCCTTATTTTTTAAAACTTGTTTTTAATAAAATTCTTGTTCTAGATGAAAAAAAGTGAATAGTGTTTCGTGAAAAGCCAGTATTATGACCAATAGCTACGCCGCTTCTATAGGCTATGTAAGCCTCTTAATAAAACTTAATTTTTACGTCTCTACTAAATCCGTATTTACTACATTGTAGCTTTGGTTTAACTTGTCCCTACTAACTTCTGGTCTTTAAGTTGACAATAAGCCTACGAGCTAGGTTGAGTATTGGTAATCTAGGCTACAAAATAAGAATTGCCAAAAAATGTGCAAAGCGAAACTTCTATCTCCTCACAAGCCAAGCATTAAGGCATAAGCAGCAAAGCATCTGGGCAAGTTATAATTTTTTGCAGATGAACGTAACAAAAATTTATGAGTGACCCCCTTTTACAAGCATTTTTCGTTGGTAGAGCTGCTGCTGAAATCCTTACTGAGAAGTTGGAATTCGCCTTGACTGATGCTCTGTCGGAACTCGGCAAATGGGATGCTGAAACTAGAGAGCAACTGCGACAGTTTACAGACGAAGTTCTGGAGCGGGCAAATCGTGCAGCCGAAGCTGCTGGTGCTGCTCATACGACAAGCTATGGAGAACCCGGTTCAGCGTCAGTTGACTTGCAAGCCACGATTGATGATTTGCGAGCAGAAATTGCCACATTGCGAACAGAATTACAACGCTATCGCAGCAGTAATTCTCTATAGAGACGTTGCATTGCAACCTTTCTACTAGAAAATGAGAGAGAAACAGTTTTGGAATCAGAGTGTCTTTTCTTCCTACTGACTCGGTCAAAAACCAGCGGTACGCAAAGCATATGGAAAAAGGTTATTCAGATAAGGCATACCGTTGGAATAGCGAAAACTACTCTCGTAGACGCCGCTTTTTAGACATTTGGTCATTTGTCTTGCTTTTGATGTTCAAGCTTTGGCGATACAACAAATCTTGGAGTTACCCAGGAGGAGTTACCGAAGCCAAGCAAGCTGCTCGACGTAAGGCTCAAGCAGTATGGATTCGCACTACGCTGCTAGATTTAGGACCAACCTTTATCAAAGTTGGGCAACTGTTTTCTACCCGTGCTGATATATTCCCCAGCGAGTATGTCGAAGAACTTGCCAAGCTACAAGATAAAGTACCCGCATTTAGCTATGAGCAGGTAGAAACAATTATTGAACAAGAACTAGGCAAGAAAATCCCCGAACTCTACCAAAGTTTTGAACCGATACCCTTGGCTGCTGCTAGCTTGGGACAAGTACACAAAGCTGTGCTGCATTCCAGGGAAGCAGTTGTTGTCAAAGTACAACGCCCCGGGCTCAAGAAGTTATTTGAAATTGATTTACAAATTCTTAAGGGTATTACTCGCTACTTCCAAAACCATCCCAAATGGGGACGGGGGCGAGATTGGCTCGGCATTTACGAGGAGTGCTGTCGCATTCTTTGGGAAGAAATTGATTATCTCAATGAAGGTCGCAACGCTGATACTTTTCGCCGCAATTTTCGTACCTATGAATGGGTGAAAGTACCGCGTGTGTACTGGCGTTACACTTCCTCACGGGTGGTGACACTGGAGTATGTTCCTGGGATAAAAATTAGCCAATATGAAGCAATAGAAGCAGCAGGTTTGGATCGCAAAGTCATTGCCCGCCAGGGTGCCGAAGCTTACCTGCATCAGCTACTCAATAATGGCTTTTTCCATGCTGATCCTCATCCTGGCAATATTGCCGTCAGTCCGACTGGTGCTTTGATATTCTATGATTTTGGGATGATGGGGCGCATTAAGACCAACGTGCGTGAAGGACTGATGCAAACGCTGTTTGGCATTGCTTCAAAAGACGGCGATCGCGTTGTCAAATCTCTGGTTGATTTGGGAGCACTGGCACCAACAGAAGATATGGGACCTGTGCGGCGTTCGGTCCAGTATATGTTGGATCATTTTATGGATCAGCCGTTTGAAAACCAATCTGTGGCTGCCATTAGTGACGATTTGTACGAAATAGCCTATGATCAACCATTTAGATTTCCAGCGACCTTCACTTTCGTGATGCGAGCTTTCTCAACACTTGAAGGTGTAGGGAAAGGGTTAGATCCAGAATTTAACTTTATGGAAGTTGCTAAACCATATGCGATGCAGCTTATGACCAATATGAATGGTTCTGAGGGGAATACCTTTCTTAATGAATTGAGCCGTCAAGCAGTTCAGGTAAGCAGTACTGCACTAGGACTACCACGCAGGCTGGAAGACACACTAGAAAAGCTAGAACGGGGAGATATACGCGTGCGTGTCAGATCTTTAGAAACAGAACGCTTGCTGCGACGGCAAACCAATGTTCAGCTAGGCACGACTTACGCTGTAATTGTGGCTGGTTTTACGCTTAGCGCCACAATATTATTGGTACAAAAATATGTATGGTTGGCGACGCTTGGGTTTATAATTGCAGCCGCAGTGTCAGGTTTGCTGATTCGACTACTTATGCGCCTCGACCGCTACGACCGTATGTCATAAATGTTGTAAAAACTATATGAAACTTAATTTCACCGGTGTTACTGATCCGGGACTTATTCGTTCTAATAATCAGGATGCTTACTACATAGACCCAGAAGGGCGTTTTTTCATTGTCGCCGATGGCATGGGTGGTCATGCAGGGGGCGAGCAAGCAAGCCGCATTGCTACTGGGCAAATAGAGGCGTATTTGAGTGCTCATTGGAATTCTTCTAAACCTTCTGAGCAGTTATTACAGGAAGCTTTGTTACAGGCAAATGAAGCAATTTTGCTCGATCAGCAAAGCCATCCTGAACGCTCGGACATGGGAACAACCATAGTAGTCGTTATTTTTCGCCCGAAAGAGCCGCCTTTGTGCGCTCACGTTGGTGACTCAAGGCTGTACCGCTTTCGTAATTCCCAATTAGAGCAAATCACGGAAGACGATACTTGGGTCGCCCGCGCTCTGAAAATGGGTGAAATTACACCCGAAGAAGCTCGGATTCATCCTTTTCGTCATGTATTATCCCGTTGTTTGGGGCGTGAAGATTTACGTCAGGTTGAGGTGCAACAACTGGATGTGAAACCGGGCGATCGCCTACTGTTATGCAGTGATGGTTTAACAGAAGAACTCGCCGATCCCAAGATTGCTGACTATTTCAAAGAAATCTCTTTGGTAGAAAAGGCTGCTGTGTGCCTTGTTGAAGCAGCCAAACAACATGGTGGACACGATAACATTACAGTCGTTATAATCGCACTGAACTAGGAAATAGGGGTAGCGGGGATAAATTTTTAGTTTTAGAGTTTAGGTGACAAATTTTTCTCTGTTCCCTGTCCCCTACATTTTGTCACCTGTTCGGTATATCTACTCAAAATTTGTTCAATTTGAGCATTTTTCCAATTTACAATTTGATACATATAGTTTTAGCCTTCCAAATTTCTAACTTGGGAGGCTAATTCAAACGTTTTGTGTAATTGACATCTTGCGCCTCATAAGGTAGGGCGAATATAATTCAATCTTACTTACCTTACATCCCTTAAGAAGGCAAGGTGTAGACGACAAGGACGCAGTGGCTTGCGCCTGTGCTTGCAATGTAAAATTTATGGCATTGCAAATCCTACACTTGATCTCAAGCAGGAGGTAAGAGAGTTCCAGCCACCATGCATGGTATAAAAACTTATATTTTTCCGAAATCTGCTTCAACAGACTTGGGATCTATATCAGTAGGCTGAGAAACAAGGTGCATCAACTAAAAATTTACCCATTAGGGTGTGGGCAATTAGTCAAACAATTGTTATCTTTCGTAATACGGAGGTACAAATGTCCGGCAAACAAAAGTCCTCTTTTTAACCCTATTGGTCTTTAGACAGCTATATCACTTTTACTTTTTTGCTTTTAGGAGTTAATCATGAACCAACCTATCGAACTAAGCCTTGAACAACAATTCAGCATCCGCTCATTTGCTACTCAAGTGCAGCACATGAGTCCTGATCAGGCTAAAGACTTTTTAGTCAAGCTTTACGAACAGATGATGGTGCGGGAAGCAACCTATAAGGAGCTTCTCAAGCATCAGTGGGGGCTAGATTCTGGTTCCAGTTTGGCATAGAGTTGTAGCGCCGTAGTAGGCGACCTCCTTCTCTTGCTTAGTTCCAACGAGGAAAAGAGCTGGGGATGCCGGGGCGTCAACTAAAGTGAACGACTGTGATTAGAAAATCTACAGATGATAACTCATCTAACCAAATAAATTGGCTGTATACCTAATCCCGTTTTAATTGACATTGCGAGTCACCGGCTTTGCGTATTCGGCAAACTCATGCTTTGTCGCGAGCTAGCGTTACACAAATACCTTTGCCTGTTCTTTTAAAACAGTGCTTGACTCATTGAGCAAACGTAATCACAGCAATTAGTCTATCTGAATTTTGCTCCTCATATTATTTATATTTACATTTCTTATAACTTTTTTGGCAAGCACATACATAATGTTTAACAATAGTTAATATGAATGATGAGCCGTGCTGCACTGGTGGTCTGTTTGATTAATTCTAATGGGTTACAAGATCCCCGACTTCTTTAAGAAGTCGGGGATCTGTTAGCTCTAACCGGAAAGGTCTAGTGGGGAGTCTGTATCAAGTGCTTGTATCTTTGCCAAAATTTGAGGCTTAATCTTTTCGTATTCGGTTTTAAGTAAACTTTTACTAAGTTGCGGTTCAGCCGACGATACTAGCTTGTTGGTTATGCTTTCCCAGTGTTGCAGCCGCTGCTGCTGTGCTGAGGCGATACTTGAAAGTAATACATGAACACAACGATTTGGAGCCTCTCGAGTAAAGAACAGTATACGGTAGAAACCTGTTTGTCCCAATAAGCGAGTAATTTCTTGCCCGAAAGTTGTTTTCAAGTCGAGGTAGTATGGCAACCATTTGGCACCATACCTACGGTTGTAAATCAAAGTAATCCACAGCAGCATCGGGTGAGGAGTAGTAATGAAAAGAAATTGATTGTAGCGCGTACAAACCAAACGTTTTTGAATTTCTAAAAGTGGTAGCATCACCCACAAAGCTGGTGAAACCTCTCCATTAGAAGAGAGGCGACTGGGAAAGACGATATCGGCAATAGGTTTATTCGCCGGCCAAAAAGCTTGCTTGGCGATTTCATTAATTACTGCTGCAGATCTTAGCGGCGTTTTTGTGGTCTTTTGTTCAACATTTGTCTTTGGTGAAGGAAGGGTAGTGGATGATTCATGAATGGGTGGCAAAGTTTTGCTTGCGCCATAACGCTGTTCCAAGGATGCCAGAACCTTAAGAATTTCGTCTATACTTTGGGGTCTTGAGCTTGGTGCCTTGGCGAAACAACTCATAACTAAATTTTCTACTTCTTTTGGCAGTTGTAGACCAGGAGCAACTTCACCAAAGGAACGCGGTTTTTGATAGTGGTGTAATTTATACCAAACTCCAAAAGAGTGGCTTGATGCTATAAAGGGAATTTTACCTGTAAGCATTTCAAACATCATGACTCCCAAACTATAAATATCAGAACGGTTATCTAATTCCTTGCCATCCATTTGTTCGGGAGAAGAATAAGCGAGAGTACCTAAATAGTAGTTAGTATGCTCGGTATCTGACTGTAGTAACTTAGCGATCCCAAAATCTAGAACTTTAACTAATTCACCGAAACTATCGTCTTGAACGACGAGCATATTGCTCGGCTTAATATCGCGGTGGATAATTGGGTAGATTTTGCCATCAACTGGGATGCCATGATGAGCGCACTGTAACCCCAAGCAAATTTGACGTACCATGCTCAAAAATCTTGGTAAAGACAGTTGTTGCTTGCGGATGACATGGCTTAGGCTTACTCCTTGTAGATATTCCATGACGTAGAAGGGAATATTATTCTCGTCTACGCCATAGTCCATGACTCGGACAATGTGAATGCTTTTTTGCCCGAGTAAGGCGCAGGTTTTTGCTTCTCGCTCAAAGCGCTCCTGCACTCGCAATTGTTGATTTTCCATTGATACAGCAAGAAATTTAACCGCAACGGGTACGCCACCCAACAAAATATCCTTAGCACGATAAACTTTACCCATTGCTCCAGCACCAATCATCTCCTGGAGTTCATAGCGTTTGCTGAGTAAACGACCAATGTTGGGGTCTGACATAGAACAATTCGACTCCAATGTTTAACAATCCTGGGAGGGACAATTGAGGGTGAGGGAGTGAGGGAAGGTGAGAGTGAGGGAAAGGATTTGACGGTTTTCTTCAAAGTTAAAAAAATGCATTTTATAAACGCAACAGCTTATCCGATACTTTTGCTGTTATTTAGTTTTCCCAAATTTGACCAGTGAGATAACTTGAGGCGTGTAAAAAAATGGTTTTGATTCATGGGTTGACCAATAGGATTTGAGCTATCCTACAAATGCTCTCCACGAGCTGCTGCTCTGTCAGTTCCCCGTAACCAAAGATAAACTCACCTTGAGAATGTGGTTTGAGATAATGAGGTGCAGCAGACATCATCCCGATGCCAAGCAAAGCAGCACGCTGTATAATCTCTTCATCAGTGAAAGGCGTGTGTAATCGCACCATGACATGAAGCCCTGCTTTTTCACCTAAAATCGTTGCTTTCTCCCCAAAATGAACGTTTAATGCTTTGACAAGAGCTTGACGACGTTTATCGTAGAGCGATCGCATTTTTCTGATATGCCGTTCTAAATGCCCTTGTTCAATAAAATCTGCAAGAACCTGTTGTTCTAGTAATGGTAAGTGGCGATCGCTTAACCATTTAGCACGACCAAAAGCAGAAACCAAACTTTTTGGCAGCACTAAATAGCCAATTCGTAGCGAAGGAAACAGAACTTTTGAGAATGTACCGATGTAAAGTACAGAATCACTGCGATCCAAGCCTTGCAAAGCTGGAATCGGTCTGTCACCATAGCGATATTCGCTATCGTAATCATCTTCAATAATGAAAGCCCCGGTTTGCCTTGCCCAAGCAAGTAATTCCAATCGTCGGGGTAGTGAAAGTATTGCACCTGTGGGGAACTGATGAGAAGGTGTCACGTAAACAAGCCGGACTTGTTCAGTGCAATAGTGAGCTAAGTCTTTAACCAGTAAGCCACACTCATCCACAGCGATGGGCAAGAGTTTAGCACCGTGAGTTTGAAAGATCAGCCGTGCGCTTAAATAGCCTGGGTCTTCCACAGCAATAACATCATTGGGTTCAATAAATAAGCGCATAATTAAATCGAGTGCTTGCTGCGTGCCATTGACGATTATCACTTGCTCTGGTTCGCAGTTGACAGCGCGGGAGCGAGAGAGGTAACGGGAAATAGCTTCCCGCAAAGGTTTGTACCCTAGAATATCTGTTGTGTAGTCCAGCCATTCTAAATTAGAGCAACAGTAACGAGAAAGTAGCCTGCGCCACAGCTTAATCGGGAATTGGTCAATGGCTGGTCGTCCGTAGCGGAAGTTAATTGGCATTTCCGCTTCAGTACTTCTGGGGATATCTTCCGTCTTATTTAAATATTCACCATACTTAGATAGCTTGACTGGTGGACGAACCATTTTCCCAGTCGATTGAATTGGCGTTGAATTTAGTAAATCATCAGGAAGTTGAGTGCAAACAAAAGTACCAGAACCAACGACAGTTTCTATGTAGCCCTCACTTAAAAGTTGGTCGTAAGTTTGAGTCACAGTCGTACGCGAAATCCCCAGAGATTTAGCAAGCTGGCGTGTGGAAGGAATACGTTTTCCTGGTAATAACCTTCCGCAAAGAATGCAGTAGCGCAGTTCTTCGTAAAGCTGTTGATGAAGTGGTAGAGGAGAATTGCTATCCAGCGTAATGACAAAATCCATAACTTCACAGCTATGAAAGTGGACTTATATCAAATCACAAAAGTGGCTCTTGTAAAAGACCACTTTGGAGAATTACGCTGATATTGGTTGAATTAAAACTTCTTAAAAATGCTGATAGAGCAACAAATCACTATCAGAGAAGCGACTCAACAGGAAGACTCACTGATTGCAGAGCATTTTTACCAAATGTGGCAAGATATTGGCGTTCCTGATGACGCTATTAACCCAAATTGGTTTGAGATAACTCTCCAGTTTATAAAACACGCTCGTCAAGATTTATTTTACAAAGCGTTTGTCGCAGAGGTTGACGGTGGAGTCGTTGGTTCTGCAAGTTGTCAACTCTACTCAGGTTTATGCGCGAATGTTTTTATCCAAGAATACCGCAAATATGGATACATTTGGTGCGTTTATGTTGAACCATCTTACCGCAAACAAGGAATTGCCAAGCAACTGACTAGCGCGACGGTTAATTATTTGAAAGCAATCGGTTGTACGCGAGTGGTTCTCAACGCTTCTCCCTTAGGCAAACCAGTGTATGAAAGTCTTGGTTTTTCCAGTAGCAATGCTATGCAGTTGGATTTATGAAAGTTGCTATTAGAGAAGCGACTCAACAGGAAGACCGAATTGTTGCAAAGCACTTTTACCAAATGTCGAAAGACCTTGGTGTTCCTGATGATAATATCAATCCTGACTGGCTTGATATTATTCTTCAGTTTATAGAAGAGGCTCGTCAATTATTTTACAAAGCGTTTGTGGCAGAGGTTGATGGTGCAATTGTAGGTTCTGCAAGTTGTCAACTCTATACAGTGAAAGGTCTTTACCCAAATATTCTTAAGCAGCAATATCGCAAAACTGGTTACATTTGGGGCGTTTACGTTGAACCATCTTACCGTAGGCAAGGAATTGCTAAGCAATTAACTAGCGCGACGGTTAACTATTTAAAAGGAATTGGTTGTACGCGAGTACGTCTTGACGCCTCTGTTATGGGAAAACCAGTTTATGAAAGCCTTGGTTTTTCCAATGGGAATGGTATGCAGTTGGACTTGATTGATACTAGTTCTTTGTAGCAAGAATCCGGGTGGACGGGCAAGATGCCCATCCCACAAGAGAATCATAATTGGAGTACAAAACTATGAGTCCTTTAGACAACGCAATTAACCAAGAACAGTTGACTCCTACACAACGCAGTCAAATTAAGCGAGTTTCTCAGCGGGGTCATTACGAGCGTCAGTTGATCTATGAGACTTTAGATGAAGGGTTAATCTGTTATGTAGGATTTGTTGTAGATAATCAACCGTTTGTGATTCCAACTGCTTACGGTCGTGTGGGAGACAAACTATACATTCATGGTTCGCCAGCAAGTCGGATGTTGCGTTCGCTACTTACTGGTATTGAAGTTTGTGTGACAGTCACTTTGCTAGATGGTTTAGTACTGGCGCGGTCAGCGTTTCACCACTCTATGAATTACCGTTCTGTAGTGATATTTGGTACAGCCACTCAAGTGCAAGACACTGACCAAAAGCTAGAAGCATTGCGAGCTTTTACTGAGCACATCGTACCAGAAAGATGGGCAGAGGTACGCCCACCCAACCGTCAGGAATTACAAGGAACTTTAGTGCTTTCTCTACCTATTACAGAAGCGTCTGCCAAAGTGCGGACAGGTCCACCTCTGGATGATGAGGAAGACTATAGTTTGCCTGTATGGGCGGGTGTTTTGCCTTTGCAAGTGGTTGCTGGTGATGCGATCGCCGAGCCGCGTTTACATACGGCTATTGATCTACCATTTTATATACATAATTATCAACGATAATTTGAGGAAATTACTGAGCCAGTAGTGCGATCGCAAAGGATATATTCAGTATCGTCCCAGTATACTATGGCTCATGAATTCCTCTGCAACATCTTGGAATGAAGTCCGCGCTGCATTTCAAAAAATCTGGGGTTATGAAGATTTCCGTCCACCGCAAGGAGAAATTATCCAGAGTTTGTTGGCAAAAAAAGATGCGCTTATTATCATGCCTACAGGTGGGGGAAAGTCGATTTGCTTTCAACTTCCGGCGCTGCTACAAACTGGATTAACGCTCGTTGTTTCACCTTTGGTGGCGCTGATGGAAAACCAAGTGCAGGAACTTCGGGAACGCAATTTACCCGCTGGGCTTTTACATAGTGAATTGCCGTCTAACGAGCGGCATAAGACTTTGCAGGCTTTGGGACGACAAGAGTTGAGATTACTTTACTTGTCGCCAGAAACTTTACTAAGCAAGCCAGTGTGGGAAAGGTTATCTCAGCCGCAAATTGTGATTAATGGCTTGATACTAGATGAAGCCCATTGTTTGGTACAGTGGGGAGACACTTTTAGACCAGCTTATCGAAGGTTGGGGACGGTACGACCAGCGCTACTCAAATCAAAACCATTGGGAACAAATATAGCGCTAGCCGCTTTTACCGCCACCGCGGACCCTCTAGCCCAAACTAAAATTCGAGAAGTTCTTGGACTGCAGCAAGCTACAGTTTTTTGCATTTATCCTTACAGATCTAATATTAACCTTTTTATTCGCATAATTTGGACGCCAAGAGGCAGAAAGCAACAATTATTAAAATTTCTTTTAAATAAACGACAACAAACTGGGTTAGTTTACGTTCGCACAAGGCGAGATAGCGAGGAGTTGGCTGCATGGCTGCAAGAAATGGGTTACGTCACAGCAGCTTATCATGCAGGATTGGGCGCAGAGGAACGCCGTGATGTAGAAGCACAATGGCTGAGTGGAAAAATGCTGTTTGTTATCTGCACGTGTGCTTTTGGTATGGGCATAAATAAAAGCGATGTGCGTTGGGTGGTTCATTTTCACCCGCCGTTGTTGATTTCAGAGTACGTGCAGGAAATTGGACGCGCTGGACGCGATGGAAAGCCAGCGGAGGCGCTGATGTTGATTAGTGAACCTACGGGGTGGTTAGATCCAGAGGATAAGCAAAGACAAAAGTTTTTTGAGGAGAATTTGCACAAGCAACAGCTATCGGCGCAGCAAGTTCTGAAAAAATTGCCAAGAACAGGGGAGGTGAATGCTGTGGCGAGAGAATTTCCCAATGGGGCGATCGCTCTTTCTCTACTACACAGCAGCGGACAACTCCAGTGGCTTGACCCTTTCCACTACAGTATTGTTCCAGGGGCGAAAACTGAATCAGCCACACAATTGCACGCAGCGAAGCAGATGAATCAGTATCTTACTACCAGGCAGTGCCGCTGGCGTTTTTTATTAAGTGCTTTTGGTTTTGAGGAAGAAGTGAAAAACTGGCGTTGTGGTCACTGCGATAACTGCCGCACGTAGTCAGCCTATCTTAAAAAAAGTGACTTTGAAGAGTGAGTTCACCGGATCAGATGAATTGCTATTTCCATCACTCAAGCGACAATAAAGTAGTCGAATAGAGGAGGAAATTATGTCATCTTCCATTGTCGAACAACAAGCACTCTCGCTACCACCACTGATTCCGCGTGAAATTCTGTTTGGGAACCCGCAAAGAACCAATCCGGGACTTTCGCCTGATGGCAAGTACTTAGCGTATATTGCCCCTGATGAGAAGAATGTCTTGCAGGTGTGGCTGCGAACCGTGGGACAGGAAGACGACCGCATACTCACTGCTGACAAAAAGCGTGGTATCCGCATTTTCTTGTGGACTTATAACGCTGACCAGTTGATTTATCTGCAAGACTCCGATGGCGATGAAAACTTTCACCTCTACTTGGTCAATATTCAATCAAATATTGTACGTGACTTAACACCATTCCAAAATGTGAAAGCACAACTGGTGGGACTTGACCCCAAATTTCCAGAACAGGTCCTGGTGGGGATGAACTTAAATAATTCCCAAAAGTTTGATGTTTACCGCGTTAACTTGAAAAACGGTGCGGTTGAGTTTGACACCGATAACCCAGGTAACGTCATTAGCTGGACAGCTGATGCCGAGTTCCAAATACGTGCGGCGACGGCTAGCACACCTGACGGTGGTTCCGACCTTTTCTTTAGAGAAACGACAGATAAGCCGTGGGAAACTCTACATCACTGGGAACCAGATGAGGAAGGCGCTTCAGTAAGCTTCTCGGCTGATGGGAAAACACTGTATATCACAGGCAATCACAATGCGAATGCCCAACGTCTGATTGCCCTAGACCTTGCCACCCGTCACGAAACGATCATCGCGGAAGATGAGCAATATGATGTTGGTAATATCATAATTCAACCGATAACGCGAGTTATCCAGGCTGTTTCTTTCTACAAAGACAAACAGGAATGGAAGGTATTAGACCCAAGTATTGCCGCTGACTTTGAGGCAATAGCAAAAGTGCGACCCGGAGAATTTTTTGTCGTTAGCCGTGATTTGGAAGACAAAAACTGGCTAGTCGCTTACATCACTGATGATGGTCCAGTATACTATTATGCCTATAACCGAGAGTCCAAAACGAGTACGTTGCTGTTCAGCAACCAACCCAAACTGGAAGGGTTGCAGCTGGCGTCAATGCAACCAATTTCCTACAAGGCGCGCGATGGCTTGACGATTCACGCTTACCTGACAACTCCAGTGGGCATACCTGCTGTTAACCTACCAACCGTATTGCTGGTTCATGGTGGACCCTGGGCGCGCAACGTTTGGGGTTACAATCCACAAGCACAGTGGTTGGCTAACCGGGGTTATGCTGTTCTCCAAGTCAATTTTCGTGGTTCCACTGGCTATGGTAAGGCGTTCCTTAATGCTGGCAATCGGGAATGGGCTGGCAAAATGCACTCCGACTTGATTGACGCCGTTGACTGGCTGGTACAAAAAGGCATTTCCGATCCCAAAAAGATTGCCATTATGGGTGGTTCTTACGGTGGTTATGCAACATTAGTAGGGTTAACTTTCACACCAGAAGTCTTTGCTGCTGGTGTGGATATTGTCGGACCAAGTAACTTGATAACACTGGTGCAAACTATACCGCCGTATTGGGAACCGATAAAGGGGATGTTTTACCATCGGGTGGGCAATTTGGAAACAGAACAAGAGTTTCTCAAGTCGCGATCGCCTTTATTTTTTGCCGATCGCATTCAAAAACCCTTACTTATCGCTCAAGGTGCGAACGATCCAAGGGTAAAACAGGCAGAAAGCGATCAAATTGTACAAGCAATGCGCCAACGAAATTTGCCAGTAGAATACGTCCTTTACACAGATGAAGGACATGGTTTTGCACGACCAGAAAATCGACTGCACTTCTATGCCATAGCAGAGGAGTTTCTCGCAAAACATTTAGGCGGCAGGTTTGAACCTATAGGAGATATCCAAGGTCATTCAGGTGTAATTAATTAACTGTTAGTGGTATTCATCACTGGGATGAATACCACTAACAGTTAAAACTGCCGTAAAAACCGTAGGTCGCTAGCATAAAGGCGGCGAATATCATCAATTTGGTGCAGAACCATTGCGAAGCGTTCTACACCAAAACCAGCGGCGAATCCAGTATAAACTTCTGGGTCGTAACCCACGGCTTTCAGGACATTTGGATCGACCATGCCGCAACCCATTACTTCTAACCAGCGACCCTTCCACTGTAAATCAACTTCAGCAGAAGGTTCGGTAAAGGGGAAATAACTAGCGCGGAAGCGAATAGGCAACTCGCCAAACATTGCCTCCAAAAATACCTTAATGGTGCCTTTGAGGTCAGTAAACGTCAGTCCTTCGTCAATTGCTAAAAGTTCTATTTGATGGAAAACCGCTGAGTGGGTTGCATCTACGTTATCTCTCCGGTAGACTCGCCCTGGTGCAACGACGCGGACCGGCGGTTCCTCTGTTTCCATGTAACGAATTTGTACCGATGAGGTGTGAGTCCGCAAGAGATTGCCATCTGGCAGGTAGAAGGTATCCTGCATATCACGGGCGGGGTGGTCGGGAGGGGTGTTCAGAGCCTCAAAGTTATAGTAATCTGTTTCCATCTCTGGTCCTTGAGCTACGGTGTAGCCCAAACCGACAAAGATATCCAAAGCTTTGTCGATGATGCCATTGAGGGGATGGACGCGACCTTGAGGACGGTAAGTTCCTGGCATTGTCACATCCAAAGCTTCAGCTTCTAGCTGTGCCTGAATTTTCGCGCTTTCCAAGACTGCGCGTTGCTGATCTAGGCTGTTTTGCAGGGCTTCTTTGACTGTATTGGCGATCGCCCCTATTGTCGGTCGTTCCTCAGCACTAAGTTGCCCCATACTCCGCAACAGCGCCCCGAGTTGACCCTTTTTCCCTAGGTAACTGACTCTCAGTTCTTCCAGACGTTCTAGCGTATCAGCGGCGGCGATCGCTTTTTCTCCTTCTTTTCGCAGTTCTAAAAGTTGAGCCTCTAAACTGTTAGTCATTAGTCATTAATTATTAGTCATTAGTGAGTCAGCGCTCTTTGGAGGGTTTCCCGACCTAGGCGACTGGCGTTCGCCCTTGGCGTGCCGTTCGGCGATAGCCGTGGCGTTAGCCATAGGCATACCCGAAGGGTAATTAGTCCAAGGCTTTGGGCTACTGGACAAATAACATTTAGTAATATGCCATTGATTTGTCACGCGACAGTAGTATAGCCCAAACTTCTTTTTACCAGTTTAGCCGCTTTAGAGAACTCCACAACGCACAACGTATGACTCTAAATTTTGAATTTGAGCGTAGGGGGTGTCTACTGGTCTTGACACTTAAGTAGTAACTAATGACTAATAACTAATGATTAATGACTCATGGCTATTAACCAATGTCTATGAAAATACTGATTAGCAACGATGATGGGATTTCTGCCCTAGGTATTCGTACTCTAGCAAACACTTTGGCTCAAGCAGGTCATGATATCAGTGTCGTTTGTCCGGATCGGGAGCGATCGGCAACTGGGCATGGCTTAACGATGCACCAACCTATTCGCGCCGAAATAGTGGACTCGATTTTTCATCCTGCTGTCAAAGCTTGGGCTTGTGATGGGACTCCTTCAGACTGTGTGAAGTTGGCGCTGTGGGCTTTATTGGATTCTCCACCAGATTTAGTTTTGTCTGGGATTAATCATGGTGCTAATTTAGGAACCGAAATTCTTTACTCTGGTACTGTCTCTGCGGCAATGGAAGGTTTGATCGAAGGCGTTCCCAGTATAGCGTTCAGTCTTACCAGTCATACTAGTAAAGACTTTCAGCCTGCTGCTAACTTTGCCAAAATCTTGGTGGCACAACTGGCAGAAAACCCTCTACCAGATTTGATGTTACTTAACGTAAATGTCCCTGCTGTTAAATGGGAAGAAATTGCAGGAGTGGCTCTTACGCGTCAAGGAGTGCGGCGTTACGTAGATGTGTTTGATAAGCGAGTAGACCCTCGTGGTAAAACATACTACTGGTTAACCGGAGAAGTTTTAGAAGATGTGGAACCGACGGTAGATTTCAATATCCCCCAAAATATACCTATAGACGTACATACTATCCGTAAAAACTACATCAGTATAACGCCCTTGCAATACAATCTTACTTATGCCAATGGTTTGAATCAATTATCTGAATGGAACTTTAAGTTTCTGTAAAGTCTTTTCCGGCATGGAGGCGATTATATCAAGGGTTCATAAATGCATGACAGGAAAATATAGGTTATAAAGTAGGAGCGTGATTGAAGATCAGCCATACGCAAACTTTCGGAAAATCTGAGACTGCCGTCTGCAAATTTTTCATATATGAACACAAAAGCAACCTTAAACAAGGTATGCTGTTTTACCAAGAAATTCCTCCACCATCAAAAGCCGTGAGACAACATAAACTTAACAAAATAAGTCACCATTTTTTGTATTGATTGCCCGGTGAGTCCAGCAAGCAACACTCATGTCTAGGATACAAAATCAATTTACCGTGCATTTTTGGGGCGTTCGCGGCAGTATCCCCTGTCCGGGATCACACACCGTCCGTTATGGCGGGAATACCCCTTGCGTTGAGATGCAAGTGGGCGGCAAACGCTTAATATTTGATGGAGGCACAGGACTGCATGTTTTAGGGCAATCTTTGTTGCCTAATATGCCGATAGAGGCTGACATTTTCTTTACCCACTCCCACTGGGATCATATGCAAGGGTTCCCGTTCTTTTCCCCAGGGTTTATCAAGGGAAACGTCTTTCACATTCACGGTGCGATCGCTCCCGATGGTTCAACCATTGAACAGCGTCTCAATGACCAGATGCTGCACCCAAATTTTCCCGTTCCCTTGCAGATCATGCAGGCAAATTTAGATTTCCACAACGTCATACCAGGGCGACCCATTCACATTCATGACATTACTGTAGAAACAGCTCCACTGAACCATCCAGGTGAAGCGATAGGCTACAGAGTTAACTGGCGTGGTGGCGCTGCTGCTTATATTACTGATACGGAACATTATCCTGATAGGCTAGATGAAAACGTTTTATGGTTAGCTCGTAACGCCGACATCCTGATTTACGATTCCACCTACACTGACGATGAGTATAATTGTCCAAAAAAGCCTAAAATTGGTTGGGGACATTCGACATGGCAAGAAGCTGTGAAGGTAGCCAAAGCCGCTAATGTCAAAACTCTGGTGATTTTTCACCACGACCCATCGCATGATGATGAGTTTTTGGATCGTGTCGGACAAGAAGCAGCACAAAAATTTCCTGGTGCTATTATGGCACGTGAAGGAATGGTACTCCAAGTTCCTGTACCATTTTCTTTATCAGAATCTTTTTCTGTTAGTAAGTTTTCTGCTTATAGCTTGCAGTCGGAGCAACTTTAGATTTTGGATTAGATTGGTGATTAGGAGCTTTCAGCAGTCAGCGCACAGAAAGTTCTGAGCAATGAGTTTTGAGTGGAGCGACTTGTTATCCTGTTGTTATCCTACTAATGACTCGTTACTAAAGACTTACAACTGTGCTAGCTGAGAGCTGTAGACCCCGAAAGGCTTTCCCTAGGGTTCGCTTGAAGCTACAAAATCTTAAATTCCAAAATCGACGTGCTAAATTTGTCTCAAAATGGGTGTTCTGTGTGGGTTACTTCTTCGACCGAATTGGCTCTAACTCCAACTTTTGTTGCTCTCGGCAAATTTGACGGCGTACATCTTGGTCATCAAAGGGTTATTCAACCTATATTGCCCGCTATGAGGACACAAGAGGACGTGGAGAATTTTTCGGCGTTTGCGTCACTCTCCACCCCGTCCTCACACGTCTACTCAACGGTTGTCACCTTTGATCCGCATCCACAAGAATTTTTTACTGGGCAACCCCGTACCTGGTTAACACCACTGGATGAAAAAATTCATGCCTTGCGATCGCTCTTAGTAGAACAACTGGTACTACTACCCTTTGGCAAAGAATTATCTGCTTTAACTCCTGAAGAGTTTGTAGAAAAAATTCTGGTTCAACAACTGCAAGCTGCACGAATTAGCGTCGGGCAAGACTTTTGCTTTGGTTCCAACCGCACTGGTACTGCTGCTGATTTGCAATTGCTTGCCGCTAAGTACGGGATTCCCGTTACCATTGTTCCTCTAGAAACTTGTACCCGTAATCAGTTCCCAGACAACAGTGGTGTTAGTGTTGCTTCCAGTCAGGAAACTCGCATTAGCACTTCACTGATCCGGCAGCTCTTACAAAGTGGCGACATTCAACAAGCAAACCAACTGTTAGGACGTGCCTACACTCTCATCGGTACTGTTGTCAAAGGTCAACAACTGGGCAGAACAATTGGCTTTCCCACAGCTAACTTAGAAATACCAAAAGACAAGTTTTTGCCCCGCCAAGGTGTTTACGCTGTTCGTGTTTTTACGGTTGGTGAGACACTAGACACTCCTGAAAATAGTTACTTGGGCGTAATGAATATAGGTCATCGCCCAACAGTAAATGGTATGTCTGAATCTGTAGAAGTCCATTTGTTCGATTGGTCTGGTGATTTGTATGGCAAAAAGCTAGTGGTGCAGCTAGAAAAATTTTTGCGACCCGAACAAAAATTTTCTTCTCTAGAAGCCCTGAAAACACAAATTCAACAAGATTGCGCTGTCGCCAGAGCTTTTTTTAGTAACGGGCGTTAGTTTATCTCTGCTAAGGGAATACTAATGAAGGGAATAAGGAATGTCTAAGGGAAAAGCTAGTTCCTATTCCCCATTCCCTATTCCTTAATTAATGAGTGCATGAGAGAAAAAATTGACGCTTTGACACAAAACCTGGCTCTTACCATTGTCGGGAAAAGCGAGACAATACGCTTAATGCTAGTCGCTTTGTTAGCTGGCGGTCATGCTCTACTAGAAGATGTTCCTGGAGTTGGCAAAACTCTCCTTGCCAAATCTCTGGCTCGTTCTATCGATGGAAAATTTCAACGTTTACAATGCACTCCCGATTTGCTGCCAACTGACATCACTGGCACCAATATTTGGAACCCCAAAAGTGGTGAATTTAGCTTTCTTCCTGGTCCGGTATTTACCAATGTGTTGCTAGCAGACGAAATTAACCGTGCTACACCCCGCACACAGTCAGCTTTACTAGAAGTTATGGAAGAACAGCAGGTTACAGTAGATGGCGTCTCTCGTGATGTTCCCACGCCCTTCTTTGTGATTGCTACTCAAAACCCTATCGAGTACCAAGGCACTTTTCCCTTGCCTGAGGCGCAGATGGATCGATTCATGTTGTCATTAAGCTTGGGCTACCCGACTCAAGCCGAAGAACTCCAGATGCTGCAACGCCACCAAAAATCAGGTTCTTTTGAACAAACAGGTTTCTTGAGAAGTGATTCACAGCCAGGCATTTCTTTGACAGAAGTACAGGAATTGCGCCGAATCTGCGCCCAGGTAAAAGTAGATATTTCTTTGCAACAGTACATACTCGACTTGGTACGAGCAACACGGCAAGATGAAGAAATCACTCTTGGCGTTAGTCCTCGCGGTACTCTGGCATTACAACGGACAACCCAAGCCTTAGCTTTTCTTTTGGGGCGTGATTACGCTATTCCTGATGATGTGAAATTTCTGGCTCCTCATGTTCTTTGCCATCGTCTGATTTTAACAGGAGGTCGAAGAGCAAGAACTGTGATTGAGCGGTTGCTGCGGGCAGTGCCAATCCCGTGACGTTTCCTACACTGATTGCAAGCAGTAACAGTGTAAGCTTCTCAGCGACTCCCGGTATCCCGTCGGACATTGACTGAGCTTTGTTTTAAGTCCACGAGACGCCCCTTCGCAGACTTTGAACAAGTACAAATATGTTCAACACCTTCGTACTGCTGGAATTTTACCCATCTACAGAAAACGACTTCATTGAAGTCTGGTTACTAGATGGAACCCGATATTCCAGGTTTTCAAGGTACAGCGTACAGGAAGCGGTTAGCTATTAATTTGGTTTAACCTGTAAATTCTTATTTTAGCATTGATGTGGCAACATTGGGTAGTACAAAGTGAAAACAACTCGATTAAACGTACGAATGTCATAAAGAAGATTAAATAAGTTGCGTTTATATGGTGCAAGCAAAGATAAGACGGTTACTCAAATATGCCCGCATCCCCGCCAAGATAGACGCCCTGTTAAGGTCTCCTCGGCGCGAGGAGATGAGATACGAACAAGAATGGAATAGATTTCGCAAGAATATGCAAGATTACACTAGCTGGGATTCCGTAAAATACTAACGCTTCCCAAAAACAGAGAATTTTTATGGCAAATTCTTCTCAGACACGAGTATGGTTGATTACTGGTAGCTCAACTGGTTTTGGTCGGACGTTGGCAGAAGCTGTGTTAGATCAGGGTGAGACAGTGGTGCTAACAGCACGGAAGCCGCAGCAGGTAGAAGATTTAACAGCAAAATTTCCGGGTCGTACTTTGGCAGGGCGGTTGGATGTGACGAACCCAACGGAGGTGCGGGAAGTGGTGAAACAGGCGATCGCCACCTTTGGACGCATTGATGTTTTGGTCAACAATGCTGGATACGGGACACTAGGGGCAATTGAAGAAGTCAGCGATGAGGATATTCGCCGACAATTTGATACCAATGTTTTTGGCGCACTTGACTTAACGCGGGCAGTATTACCCCATTTGCGACAGCAGCGTAGTGGGCATATTATCAATTTTTCCTCAGTGGGTGGCTTTGTATCCTTTCCTGGCTCAGGAATTTATTGCAGTACCAAATTTGCGCTAGAAGGGATTTCCGAAGCATTAGCCCAAGAAGTTGCGCCCTTTGGTATCAAAGTCATAATAGTTGAGCCTGGCGCGTTCCGTACTGATTTTAGTGGACGTTCTCTTGTCGTCTCTGACACCCAAATTGCGGACTATGAACCAGTGATTGGTCAGTATCGCCAGTGGGTGCAGGATATTGATGGTCAGCAACAAGGAGATCCTAAAAAAGCTGCTTCGGCAATCATTCAAGCTGTTAACAGCGAGAATCCTCCATTAAGATTAACGCTTGGGGCAGATGCTGTAAATGCGATCGATGCCAAGCTTAAATCCGTAAAAGCCGAATTAGATGCATGGAGACAAGTTGCTGTTGATACTGCATTTGAGGGAGTTACGGTGAGTGCAATAGGTGGATAAATGCCAGGATGTGCTTGCCCGCTTACTACTCAGCTTCCATAGGCTAGCTTGTTTATGTTTCAGTCAATGAGTCAATTTAAACCTGTTGCGTTAATTCTCGGCGCTACTGGCAGAACAGGTTCTCACTTAGTCAATCTGCTAGAAAAAGACAGTGGTCCAGACAAGCTTGAGATTCGGGTTGCAGTTCGCAAATGCGAACAGGCTGAAACTTTCACAAAACGGGGTATTGCAAATGTACATCTTGACCTTGATGACCTCTCAACCTATGAAAGCGCATTGCAAGGTGTACAGCGCCTATTTATGATTACCGGATACACCGTGGATATGCTTAGCCAAGGCAAAAACCTGACTGATGCAGCCAAAAACGCAGGCGTTGAATATATGGTTCATGTTGGCACCTTCCACCAACCAAGTCGCCCCCAAACGAAACTCATTCGCCATTACATCTGGCATCAACTTATTGAAACGTACATAGAAGCCACCGATATCGCTTGGACTCACTTGCACCCCAACGCATTCATGCAAAACTTCTTTGGTGCAGTGCAGGATGGCAAACTTCGGATGTTCTTTGGTCATGAACGTGTGGGATTAGTGGATTGTTATGACCTTGCTCGTGTTGCTGCTGCTGCGCTACGTGACCCGCAAAAGCACACAGGAGGACGATATTTTCTGAGTGTGGAAGCGCTGACGATGACGGAAGCTGCACAAATCCTTTCGGAAGAACTGGGCAAACTTATCACCTACGAACCATTACCCGCTTCGGATTTGCGAAAGTTACCTCTCGGTGAAGCAATGGAACCTGCTTATTTTGAGTGCATTGTCCGTCAGATGGAATTGCTTCAAGCTGGACAACTTCCGGACTTTGCAGATGTTTACGACAATATCCCAGAAATTATCGGAGAACAACCGATAATGTTCCGCGAATTTGTCAGAAATAATCGAGATTTATTTGAGGCTAAGTAAATTCCACAATATTTTTGACATAGTTGTAGTCATTGTGCAGATACCAACATAAAAGCAGTGAAAATTAGGAGAAAACTATGCAAAGTAATGACAAAAAGATTGCTCTAGTTACAGGTGCAAACAAAGGAATTGGTTTTGAAATCAGTCGCCAATTAGGAAAACAAGAAATTACTGTACTCATAGGTGCCCGTGATGAATCTAAAGGCGGTGAAGCCGCCGAGAAATTACAGGCTGAAGGGCTTGATGTGGAATCAATCAAACTTGATATAACAGACATCTCTTCTATCGCCACCGCAGCCAAAAAGATTGAAGAGCGTTTCGGTAAGCTCGATATTTTAGTCAACAATGCAGGTATTCTACTTGACGGGGGTGTGAATCCAAGCAACCTTGATCTCAATGTTTTAAAAAAGACATTTGAAACAAATTTATTCGGTGCTTTTGCGGTACTACAAGCAATGCTGCCCCTGATTCGCAACAGCCATGCTGGTCGTATCGTGAATATGTCGAGTACTCTTGGCTCCCTGACTGACACTCTTGACCCGAACTCACACTACTTCGGGTATAAAGGGCTAGCTTATCAAGCGTCTAAAGCAGCGCTTAATGAAATCACAGTTCAGTTTGCCAAAGAACTGGCCGATACACCAATCAAGGTCAATTCTGCTTGCCCTGGTTGGGTGCAGACAGACATGGGGAGTGGAGATGCACCGGGAACAGTAGAGGAAGGTGCTGACACTCCTGTATGGCTTGCCACATTACCAGAAGATGGTCCAACAGGTGGTTTCTTTAATTCCCGTAAACCAGTTCCTTGGTAATTTCTTGAACAGGTGGGTACTGCCCACCTTTTTTATTAAGTGAAGGAGGATTTTATGCAAGTTTTAGTTATTGCACGGGTTGTTGCTGGTACTGAAAGGGAGAAGGTTTTCCCTCTTGTAAAACCTGAAGCTGCCAAAGTTTGGGAGTATGTTGCAGCGGATTTAGTTCGCACTATACACTTCATTGCCGACCACAGCGGCGCGGTGCTGCTGTTTGAAGCGCCTAGTTTGGAAGCTGTAAATGAGGCTATTGCACAGTTACCAATGGTAGAAGCTGGGGTGTTGCAGTGCGAAGTTCTTCCCCTTGCTCCTTATACAGGGCTTAAGGAATTATTCGCTGATTGATATTAGATTCATTGCACATATTGAGAGGAGAAAAGTATGACCATTTCAAAATTATCTGCTTCTGAACAAGAAGCAATTACTGATGGAGTTTTAGCAGCGAGCCTCAAAAGTCAGCAAGAAAAGGGACCAGCCTTACGGCAGGTACACCCAAAAAGCCACGGTTTAGTTTGGGGAGAATTTATCGTTGAGAATAACATTCCTGCTGCACTAAAAGTTGGGGTCTTTGCTGCTCCTCAAACTTATCCTATCTGGGTTCGTTTTTCTAATGCGGGAGAAGCGGAAAAGCGGGGCAAGTTCGTATCAGATAAAGAACCTAATGCTCGCGGTTTGGCAATCAAATTAATGAACGTTGAAGGCAAAAAAGCTCTCGATGATGAAGAAAAAACTCAGGATTTTATTCTCATAAATCATCCTGTTTTTTTCGTTCGAGATGTCCAAGGATATGTTGATATTGCTAAGGTAGCAAGTGGACAAGCTGACCCAGAGTTGACGCAAGCGATGCAGCCTTCGTTTGCGATACTTCAAGAAACTGGTAATAAGAAAGTCAGCAATCCGCTTCTTATCCAGTACTGGAGTACGACACCTTACAAATTAGGCTCTCAAGCTATCAAGTTTTCTGTCAAACCTCAACAACAAGAGCTTCCTGACTCAATACCCGACTCTGAGAATTACCTGCACGAAGCAATAGTTAAATATCTTACGTATGAAGGAAAAGATGCTTTTTTTGACTTTTTGATTCAAGTTTATGTAGATGAAGAAAAGACTCCAGTTGAAAATCCAATGCAGGAGTGGAAAGAGGAGGATTCACCTTTTATCAAGGTGGCTACTATTAAGATTTTTAGTCAAAAGTTTGATTTTGATGAGCGAAAACGGTTGGATGAGGGCTTGTCTTTCAATCCTTGGCATACTTTATCTGAACATGAACCAATTGGTAGTGTAAATTTAGCTCGAAAAAAAATTTATCAAGAACTTGCTAAATATCGACGCGAGGAAATTGAAAAGCGTTTGAGAGAGCCGCAACCTTTCGCTTTTGTACAGGATGAGCCTCGTTAAATGTATCTCTTGCAAAAGTCAATTTTTTTGAATATAAAACCACAGATGGACACAGATGGACACAGATAAATTATCTGCGTGCATCTGCGGTTCTAAAGATCCTTAATATCATGTTCGGGAGTTACCCATAATAAAACTTGTTTGTAGTAAGAACTTTAGTCCTTGCTTTAGTTGAAGAGGACTAAAGTCCTTACTACGAACTTCCAGAGAACATGAGCAAATACCAGATTTTTGCAAGAAATAAATTTAATGAATTACAAAAAACACACAGAATACAGAGGAAGAAATTTACAATGTCTAGTAACAATAAAAAAGTTTGGTTGATTACAGGTAGTTCAAGTGGGTTTGGACGCGCTTTAGCAGAAGCTGTTCTCAAGCATGGCGTTAGCGAAGCTCCTGCAAAGCAGGTTCGCCTCGTCGCTACCGCCCGCAAGCCAGAACAATTGAATGACCTTGTCAACCAATACCCAGAAACTGTCAAAGCCGTCCGCTTGGATATTACCAATAAAACGGCAGTCAAAGCAGCCGTGGATGCCACTCTAGAAGCTTTTGGACGCATTGATGTTCTTGTCAACAATGCTGGCTACGGTTTGATTGGTGCGCTGGAGGAAGTCAGTGATGAGCAGATCTGGCGTAATTTTGACACTAACCTTTTTGGTGCAATTAACATGATACGAGCTGTTCTGCCAATTATGCGGCAACAGAAATCAGGACATATTGTCAATATGTCTGCAATTGCCGGGTTTTCCAACGAAGTTGGCTTTTCTATTTACGGTGGGGCTAAATTCGCTCTCGAAGGTGTATCAGAAGCATTGCATGGTGAACTTGCACCTCTTGGTATCAAAGTGACAATTGTCGAGCCTGGACCTTTCCGTACTGATTTTATCGGGCGTTCGCCCTTTGGGCGGCTCCTCTGGAGCATCGCTTGACCGAGCGCAACATAATATAGATGAATATCAACAAACTGTCGGTAAGTTCCTCCAGTTTCTCGACAAGATTGAAGGAACTCAGCCGGGAGATCCAGACAAAGCTGCACAAGTCCTCATTCAAGTTGTGAATTCCGACAATCCACCACTGCGGTTGGTGCTTGGAAAGTATGCCTACAGTAAGTTCCGCAACAAAATCGAGTCCTTAACTGCTGAGTTAGATGCTTGGGAGCAAATAGCAGCTAGTACCGATTTTGAGACAGCCGGAGGTCATTCGTAATTCGTAATTCGTAATTCGTAATTACGGATTACGAATTACGAATTATTAATTACTTGCACCGACTTGCTGTTGCTGCTGTGTATTTTGCAAAGCACTATATAACCTATTGAGTGCATTTACGTAAGCTTGCGCTGACGCCACAATAATATCTGTATTCGCCGCATGACCGGAAAACACTCTACCTTCATACTTAAGACGGATAGTCACTTCCCCAATAGCGTCAATTCCTGCTGTGACTGATTGTACAGAAAACTCAATCAACTGGTTTGGTACATTAACGACACGGTTGATGGCTTTATAAACTGCATCTACTGGTCCGGTACCAATAGCTGCATCAATCAATTCTTCTCCTTCTGGAGTCCGCAATGTAACCGTTGCAGTAGGACGGGCGTTGCTACCGCAGGAAACTTGTACTAATTCTAAATGAAACAAATCGGGAGCTTGTTGGATTTCATCATTAACAATGGCTTCCAAATCCCAATCAGAAATTTCTTTCTTTTTATCCGCTACTTCTTTGAATCTAACAAATGCTTTATTTAATTCAGTTTCTGTTAGTTCATAGCCCAATTCTTTCAAACGAGTCCGGAAAGCATTTCTTCCTGAATGTTTGCCCAAAACAATTTGATTTTCTGTTAATCCAATGAGTTGGGCATCCATTATTTCATAGGTGAGCTTATTTTTCAGCACCCCATCTTGGTGAATTCCAGACTCGTGAGCAAAAGCATTCGCCCCGACAATTGCTTTGTTAGGTTGCACTAACATTCCTGTCAAGCTAGAAACTTGACGGGATGTTTTGTAAATTTGTTTGGTGTCAATATTTGTTAAAGGTTTTTCTGAATCAACTGGTCGTCCTAAGAAGGGGTTGAAATATTGCCGTCGAACGTGCAAAGCCATGACCAATTCTTCTAATGCCGCATTTCCGGCACGTTCACCAATACCATTGATAGTACACTCTAACTGCCTTGCACCATTTTTCACAGCTTCTAAGAAGTTAGCAACTGCCAAGCCTAAATCATTATGTCCATGAACAGAAATAATTGCTTGATCAATGTTAGGAACATTTTCTTTAATGCCTTTAATCAGCGCTCCAAATTCACTAGGGGTGGTATAACCCACGGTATCAGGAATATTAACTGTTGTTGCTCCGGCGGCGATCGCTCGCTCTAATACTTGATAAAGGAATTCTCGATCAGAACGTCCAGCATCTTCCGGCGAAAATTCTACATCATCAGTGAAGGTTTTGGCGTAAGCCACCATTTCTTCAGCGATCGCCACAACTTCTGATTTTGTCTTTTTCAGCTTGTACTTAAGGTGAATGTCGCTTGTTGCAATAAAGGTATGAATTCTCCCTTTTGCGGCTGGCTTAATTGCTTGGGCTGCTGTTTTTATATCTTCTTGTCGCGCTCTTGCTAAAGAGCAAATCACTGGACCATCTTCTGTCCCAACAATTTGGGCAATTTTGCTCACAGCCTCAAAATCTCCAGGGCTAGCAAAGGCAAAACCTGCCTCAATAATATCTACGCCCAAACGCGCCAACTGCTTAGCGATAGTGAGTTTTTCATCTATATTCAGTGTTGCTCCCGGGCACTGCTCGCCATCTCGAAGTGTCGTGTCAAATATGATTATTCGCTCTGGTTTGGTATTCATTTGCGCTTTATTGTTAAGTTTTTAGTTGTGATTTTAAATACCTTCGTACTTTATTTTTTTGCGTTTATCTTTGTAAATAATTGCTAAGATTACTTAAGAATCTACTTTTTCGATGCGATCCCGAATATCGTTCAAATCTATATATCTATCAGTAGCATTACGTAGTTCTCTAGCTATCATTCCTTCTGTTGATACTACTGTAATATGAGTATTCTTGCCTCGTAACAGTTCTATTGCTCTTTCAAAATCTCCATCTCCACTAAATAAAACAACTCGATCATACTGATCTACTGTATTAAACATATCTACAACAATTTCTATATCTAAATTAGCTTTTTGCGAGTAGCGACCAGATGAATCATCATAATATTCTTTTAAAATTTTAGTTCTAACTGTATAACCTAGACTAATTAGAGCATCTCTAAATCCTCGCTGATCCTGTAGGTCTTTTAAGCCAGTGTACCAGAAAGCATTGGTTAAAGTTGTGTCTGATTGTTCGTGTCTAAAATATTCTAAGACTCTTCGCGGGTCAAAAAACCAGCCATTTTTTTGTTGAGCATAGAACATATTGTTTCCGTCTACAAAAATAGACAGACGATTCATCGGGGAACCCATAGTAAACTTACACCTAATAATATAAAAAGAATTTAGATTGAACAATAGATTATAGCAATTATAAAATAATAAGTTTGCTAATCTCTATAAATTATCTTGTCATATATAACTTTTATCTAACAAGAGCGCATCTTAGAAAATTAACTCAAACATGATAAGTAGTAGCTCTCCTCCTCTCTAATAGTGCTAACTTTTTTCTCTCTTAGCGCGATCTGTCGCCCCTGTGATCAAAATCTACCAATAAAATTGACTTATTAACAGCATTCTTAGCTCCGTACCAGTCAACTTTACTCCTAAAGAGGTATGGAATAGGTCATCGATAGCGTACAAGCGATGGTGCAGATCACCCGTTTAAGCCTAAAGCGCACGCATTCGCGTTCAGCTATGCTCTAAAGGGCGATAGCAAGAAGCACAGTACCCTTCAAGGCGATCGCACATTTATAAATTTTCTTAACATTTTTAATAACAGTAGGATGCAACACAGCGTTCGTAACCGTTGCACAAAGCGTCTGTTGTAGAGTTCCACAAAAATTCTTTGCGCAGTCGATTTAGTGAACCTACCCTACTTTACCTTATTGTGCGAGAAGCCCTTTTCCTATCGGTGAAGGCAATCGCGCTTGAGTTCACTGAAAGCTTTTCTGAGTAGCCCAGACGCTACCCGTGCCTTCACCGACCCCTTCTACCGTTTCGCTTTAAGGTTAGAACATGGTGGGCAGCAGCTTTGCTGGGGAACCAACGCTAGTCACCTACGGCGGGAGACCCTTGCTTTCGACAGTTGCCGTGAGAGCGGGAAACCGTTTGGAGTCCGGAGTTCGGCGAGGGGTTCGGACGTTCGGCGAAGCTCAGTCGAGCCGTCGAGCCGCGAAGCCCTCCCGCAGCGCTGGACTCACCGTCATTCGCACCCCAGTTTCTCGTGTAAAGTTTCCCTCCAAGAGAACTGCTTGTCTCACCACTCTGCTCACGACACTGCCTTGCTCTCGATAACTCTGTCAGTGCTTGTTTGTTAGGCGTCATCTGCAAAGCGCAGGCACGCACCCGTAGCATGGCACTTTGCTTTTTAAAAAAGCGTACCCGTTAGGTAAAATAAAAATGGATCTGTGGTGGTAAAATCAACTAGCTGTAACTTGTTTGTCCGTGAAATAATAACTATTATGAGTTAAGTTAGGCAAGAGGTTAGGTAGTTAGTAAATAGTTCATCCGATCTGCGGAAAAGAACGAACAATTATCGGCTGTTGTCAAGTCCCACCTAAGAAGAGCCGCTTTCGGTGCATTTACGGCGACATCTACCGTGTAAGGTAAGCGCTTTACTCGTCTCATCAGTCATAGTCCAAACTTCTGAGCAATCAGTGCCGAGTCACTTTTTCCAAATTTTTTGTAAACTACTAAGCACTCTTCCATTTAGCACTCGGTACTCAAAACTGTTTCCGGACATTTGGGAAGTCAGACAAAATAGTTTACAAATGTATAAGTTTTTCATTTCAACCTAATTTCAATTGTGCGGCACTTCAAGAGTGTGTAAATAGATAAAGGCGTTTAAGGTAAATTAATCACTAGTACGATATGGCAGAAGAACCAACATCTACATTAACCAAAAAAAACGTCTCTGCTGCCAATCGAGCGTTAAAGAACCCTACAAAAGCGACTTCGACGGTATCGGCACGTCGGTCAAAGCGATTGGCTCACTTGGGTCATCTACTGGCTGGTGTTGCAGCAGTGGGTGCAGCAGTGTTAGCAACTTCTGGTGTGAACTTGGCTAAATTCATAGAAGCTCAAGCTCAAAGCACATTTTATCTATTACAGGGAGGCGTCGCTGCTCCAAAAGATATCGTGATTCTGGCAATAGATGAACAGTCCATATCAATAGGTGACCAGTACTATAAAACAGATCCAAAAGAGTATGCTTTCTTTGAACCGCTACAAGCTTTTCCCTTTAAACGTGCTGCATACGCCCAAGTTATTGAGAAGTTGATCAACGCAGGGGCACGTTCTGTAGCCTTGGATATAGTTTTTGATACACCAAGTAGTTACGGATATGAGGACGATGAAAAGTTGCGCTCCTCATTACAACGCTATGGAAGCCAAGTGGCTCTGGCTGCACTCTACGAAAATTCTGAAACACCCCAAGGTCCCTTGATGCAATTGACACAGCCCCAGCAGATGTTTCGCACTGGGTCTGTCGCCATTGGTACTGTAAATTTCCCTCTAGAGGTAGATGGCAAAATTCACAGGTTATCTGGTGAGTTTTCCAAGCTTGTAGGTGAAGATGCTTTAACGGTGAAAATGCTTTCTTTTGATGAAGCAGTTTTGAGAGCAGCCCAAGTGAATTATCCACCACCAAAGGGCGATCGCATACATTTTTACGGACCAGCAGGGACATTTGAGCAAATTCCCTTTTGGTACGTTCTCGATCCGGAAAACTGGAACACTTATTTGGAGCAGGGAAAGTTTAAGGACAAAATTGTGTTGATTGGTGCAACAGCTAAGACAGGTCAGGGGGATGATTATCATCCAGTTGCAGCAATTAGCAGTTGGTGGCATCCAGAGCGAATGTCAGGAGTGGAAGTTCACGCCCATGCGATCGCAACTTTAATGGAAAATAAAGCGATCGCGCAAGCAATTCCCAATCCACAAGGGCGCGGTTTATTTGTGCTTTTTTTAGTGAGTGGATGTGGCGTCATAATTGGCTTAAGAAAAAGAGGTGTGACGAGATTTTTCTTTAGTATCGCTCTTGCCATAAGTTGGGGAGGAATCAGCTATTTTACCTTTGTCTACGGTTTGTTAATCTTACCTACAGCTATACCTATGGTAGCGATCGCCACTATCGGGCTGTGTTATCTAGGAACAGAAATGGCTAGAGAGATTATCAGAAAAAGCCAATTACTCGATGTTTTTCAGAAATATTCCTCTGATCGTGTTGTCCAAGAGATTCTCAGCCAGCAGGATGATCTCAAAGACTTGATACAGCAAAGGGAGATGGCAATATCAGGAAAAATCTTGGACGCACGCTACAGAATTGTTAAAGTTCTCGGTTCAGGTGGGTTCAGTGAAACTTACATTGCTGAAGACACTAAACTTCCCGGGAACCCTTTGTGTGTTGTCAAGCAGCTAAAACCAGCTAATAGTAAACCAGAGCAGTTAGCAGTAGCCAGACGTTTATTTACTTCCGAGGCTGAAACACTACAGAAACTAGGAACTCACAAACAGATACCACAGCTTTTAGCTTATTTTGAAGAGGAAGAAGAATTTTATTTAATTCAAGAATATATAATTGGTCATGCTCTTAGCCAGGAAATGCCGCCAGGTAAACGGCTCGATGAAACAGCAGTCATCGAAACTTTACAGGACTTATTGCAAACATTGGCATTTGTCCACAACAATAGCGTTATTCACCGGGACATAAAACCCAGCAACATCATAAGACGAGAGTCAGACGGCAAGCTGGTACTCATTGACTTTGGTGCCGTTAAAGAAGTCACTACACAAGTGGTGGATAATTCAGAGCAAACAGCCTTTACTATTGGGATTGGTACTAGAGGTTATGCACCTAGCGAGCAGTGCTACGGACGTCCACAATATAGTAGTGATATCTATGCAGTTGGCATGATTGGCATAAAAGCTTTAACTGGCATGGCTCCCCACGAGATAGAAAGAGATGCTAATGGAGAACTGAAATGGGTTGACAAGGCATACGTGAGCCATTCCTTATCCAACATTCTCAGTAAAATGGTGCGCGAAGACTTCCAACAACGTTATCAATCTGCATGTGCAGCTCTTCAGGCGTTGCAAGAGTTAGTTGGTGACAACACACAAAGTTTGCCCAAAGACGACTCATCAGTCAATAGTGTTTCTTCAGAACAGCCAGATATTGCTACTACACCTTGGACAGGAATATCTGAAAACACTGCGCAAACTTCCTCCACATCTATACTGCCAAGTTATTATAAAAATTTAATCAAAGACCGTAAGAATTTTCCTCCCTCTACAAAGTAGGGCAAAAATAGGGCGTTGCAAAATTGAAGAAGAACCCAGATTCATATTTTGATTCAGCAACGCCCAATTCTGAATTCTGACTCCTGACTCCTAAATTCTTTTTGATAAACACAGATGGATACAGATAAACTATCTGTATTTGTCTGGGTTCAATGCTTTGTACATCTGCGGTTTCAAATAGCCCATTACCAGATTTTTACAAGAAATCTAATGACCAAATCAGCGAACAGAGGATAAATGACGACTGATAACTATTAACGGAACTTAATATTACGAAGTTGATTTCATGTGCTAGGTATCACCGGAGTTGGCTGTAAAGGTTGACTATTTGTAGCTGGCGCTGATGACGGGTTTGCCGGAGTAGGTGGTGTCACTGTCGGTGTTGTCACTGTTGGTGTTGTCACTGTCGGTGGTGTCACTGTCGGTGGTGTCACTGTCGGTGGTGTTACTGTCGGTGGTGATGGGTTTGCCGGAGTAGGTGGTGCCACTGTTGATATTGGCGGTGTTGTAACTGGTGGTGTTGTAACTGGCGGTGTTGTAACTGGCGGTGTTGTAACTGGCGGTGTTGTAACTGGCGGTGTTGTAACTGGTGGTGTTGTCACTGGTGGTGTTGTCACTGGCGGTGTTGTCACTGGCGGTGTTGTCACTGGCGGTGTTGTC
>JXCB02000027.1:112922-171525 GCA_000828075.3 Tolypothrix campylonemoides VB511288
GGTGTTGTCACTGGCGGTGTTGTCACTGGCGGTGTTGTCACTGGCGGTGTTGTCACTGGCGGTGTTGTCACTGGCGGTGTTGTCACTGGCGGTGTTGTCACTGGTGGCGGTTGATTAATATTTCTTCTATCTCTATTGTCAGATTGTGCAGCAGTATTTGATATGACTTGTCCTGTATCGAGCAAGGTGCCAACTGGGGAATTGTCTCTAATAATGTTGTTACTAGGTAAATTTGGGGAAGTCGTAGTTGGCTTTCCTAAAGATGGGTTTTTAACAATATCTTGACCGGTGATTGGCGGCTGTGCGGCAACAGCTGCTGCAGTTTCAGCTTGAACGCTGGCGATCGCCGGATCTGAATTCGGTACACCCTGTTTTAAAGTCAGATCTAGCCCCTTAACCAGGTCAGCCGTTTCATAAAAAGTTCTCAGGTCAAAATCGTGTAAGCCCTGAAATTTACCTTTAACTATAATTATCACTTGCCCTGCTTTTAGCTCCTGCTTTTGAGAAGCATCCTTGTTAGAAACTTGAATGCCGCTGTTTGTCAGCGCGCCGACAAACGTAGTGTCAGTTTTCTCGTCGTAGCGTACAAATAATGCTGAACCGCGAATTGCTGCTGCTGCATTTGGCGTATTTATACGTGTTTGTCCCCTTCCTGGTGGGATGAGCAGCAGTACTGTCCCAGTGGTCAGTTTGAAATTTCTTGTCTTTGGTAAGAATCGAAAGACTGCCTGTTCTCCTATCCGAGCCAAAGAACCGTCGTTAAAACGCAAATCTGCCAAGGAAGATCGCCCAGTGGATAACCCATCCCCAGGACTCATGGCATCCGATTTCCGTGCCTGACGATTTGGTTGGTTTTGCGGCATCAGTTGTACTAAGTTGCGGAGATTCTGAATGACAGCAAGAGTCAGAGGAGTTCTAGCATCTGCCCGGTTTGGCACCGGTAGCACAACAGCTCCCCATAAACTAATCACTAGGAGTAGAAAAAACTTGCGAAACATAGTTTGGAGCCTCGGATAATTTCATTGATACCAAACCAGTTGAAAACAGGTTCTGATGGTTACGGTTTAAGCCTGTTATCTGTTATAACAAGTTTATTGACGTACGTAAAATTGCTTAAGTTGTACTAATAATTCTGTCAATAAAAACCGTGAATCTACTGTAGATGCATGATTTAAGTTTCTTTTAAGAAAAATCAGTTTTTTTGGATACCATAGTATATACTTCATAATTTTTTTACTCTTTAAAAAAATTAGGTATATTTACCACATCTTGTGGCTAAAGTTTCTTAGAAATTTAATATTTTTTCTTGGAACTTTTAGCACAGTCCGTGAATCTACGTTTGCCAAAAAAGATTAAATATGCAACCCAAGGGCTGGATAAATTTGTTCTTTTGGATTGTATTAGCTTCTAGTAGTGCAAACTTGTTTTGCATCAAGAAGGTAGATGCGGCTAAGGCTGCGAATACAGACCTATCAATTACTGAAGATAAACCAGTATCAACCATACCATCTTTAGGGGTAGCGTGGGTACTTGCTCAATTGTGCCAAGAGCGTGAGCAAAAAGCTTCTCGCCAAGAAGTACACAAAACAATTTTTGGTAAAGGAGCAGGGGGATCACAGCGAAAACAGGGCTTCTCCTCTAACTATTGTGGCTCCTCAGCCTACTTTGCAACTGCTTATAGTCAGACCCCAAGTTTATATTCGCAGACTCCGCCAGAGCCACCATCTCCACCACCTGAACAAAATCCAGTCCCGCCACCACCCGAACAAAATATCACTCCACCACCTCCCCAACCCGCCCCAACGCCGCCAACCGCACCACCTCCCCAACCTTCTGTACCAAATAACCCACCACAATTAGAAGGTCAGCCAGCCGATTTTCTCAATCCTCTCTCTCCACCTTTAGAGGAACGCTTGCAAGTACCTGAAATAGATAACGCACAAAGATTGCAAAGACTATTGCAACGCTTGCAAGAGAACAAGCAACCGCCCCAAGAAGAAACTAGCTATGGTGAACTAGGAAAACTGGTCCTGCGAGAGGAACGACCACTAGAACAGCAACAACCCCCACCGGTTCCTCAGCCTCAGCCTCAGCCGAAACCTATAGGCTACCTACAGGCTAATGTTGGCTATTTCCATACAAACAACATTTTTTCCTCGAAAGTAAATCCAATAGACGATGGCTTAATTTACTCAGGACTCACACTAGCCTCTGCGCCTTTAGCCTTAGGAAGCAAAACTTATTTGAATGCATCAATTAATGGCAACGTAATTCGTTACATAAATCAATCAAAATACAATTACAACCAACTGAGATTCAACGTTGGCGTTTACCAGCAGCTATCACCGCGAATGTACGGAGAAATTGGATGGAGTAATCAACAGTTGTTTTATGCCAGAAATGGCACTAACTTTGACGCAGGCGATCGCTTTTTGAACGAAAATTCCTTCCGTCTATCTTTGGGACGACGAGATCCCCTTACACCCAGATTAATGTTAGATAGCTTTTACGAATTGCGTCTGAGTTTGACAGATCCTCCCAGTAGACAAGAGAACCGCGATCGACTCATTCATTCTGTGTGGATTTCTTTAAACTACTACTTACAACAATCCCTCCAAGTTGGTCTTGACTATCAGTTTGCTTTATCAGACTTTACCCGACGTCAAAGAGAAGACTTGTACCATCGGTTCTATGGTCACTTAACTTACGGAATATCCAATTACACAAATCTTAGCTTCCAGGGAGGTCTCACCATAGGTAGTTCAACCGATAGAAATATTGATTTTGATGGCTGGTTCTTCAGTGTCAATTACAATCTGGAATTAGGTCGATTTTGAAATCATTAAGAAGAACGCAGAACACAGAACCGCAGCGCGAGGATATCCGTTCGGACTTCGGCGTGAGCTCAGTCGAAAGCTGACGCTCACGGAAGCCCCACGGATGGAAGGACTGGGGATTTAAGAATGGAAAAATTTTCTTTTTCTCCAGGGATAAATCCGGGGGTACGCCTACGAATACTCAGAAGCAGAACTCTTAATTCAGCAAGGAGAAAACGCGTTTAATATTAGTAGCGAATGATTCTGACCGATGATTCTTTCTTGGTCATGAACGATTTAGAATTCCCGTGTCTTTAGACCGAGGAGAGGTCAATCAGTTGCTACTTTCTCGTTCTCAGTCTCTAAATAACTAATCCAGTCACTCCAGCTACCAGCATACAGTTTACCTGTATGGATGCCAGCCATCTCTAAGGAAAGTAAATTTACACAAGCAGTGACGCCAGAACCGCAATAAACAAAAATTTCCTTTGGATTTTCCAATTCCAACCATCGCTGGCGTTGCTGTTGTTGTGCAAGTATATAGCCGGAGGAGTCTGTCACTTGCTGCCAAGGATAGTTTATAGCTCCAGGAATATGACCAGCAATTTTATCAATTGGTTCTGTTATCCCTAAATAACGCTCTCTTTCTCGTGAATCAACCAATGCTACCTCTTGTGAATCTTTGCGACTTTTCACTGTCGAAATATCCACTACCATTTGTGGTTGTAGATTAGGGGTAAAAGTCGCTTCTTGAGTTTCAGGAATGACATTTGTCACGGGATATTCAGCTTTTTTCCAAGCAGAGAAGCCTCCATCCAGCACCGCTACTTGCTCATGTCCAAGGTAACGCAATAGCCACCACAAACGAGATGCAAATGCAAGACGGGAGTCATCGTAAGCTACAACCAGAGTTTTTTGGGAGTTCACCCCTATTGCTGATAACTTATCAGCTAATTCAATAGGGTTGGGTAAAGGATGCCTTCCTCCATGTTCTCCTACGGGACTGGAAAGATCCTGGTTCAAGTCTAGGTAATATGCTCCCTTAATGTGACTTTCTTGGTATTGCTGTCGTCCTAGTTGTGGCTCGGCGAGAGAAAAGCGACAATCCACCATAACAACTTGCGGTTCGTCAAGATGTTTAAATAGCCACTCACAAGAAACAACGAAAGGGCTGTCGGTCATACACTAAAGCCTACAAGTTACACAATGGAGATGAGGGAGTGAGGGAGTGAGGGAGTGAGGGAGTGAGGGAGTGAGGGGGTGAGGGAAAGGATTTGACAGTTTTCTTCAAAGTTCAAAAAAAGTATTTTATAAACGCAACAGCTTATGTCAGACTTAGACAATTTTACACCTAAGCCAACAGCGGATGGCTCGTTCACTTTTTTTTCTCATGAGTTTGGCGAGTCGTTCCACAGCCATTATGGAGCGCGTCAAGAGAGTTTTCTCAAGTTTATTGGTCCTACTCAATTGCAAGCAAGAGCAAACAAACCAACTTTGCGGCTGTTGGATGTTTGTTATGGGTTGGGATACAATACTGCGGCTGCTTTACAAGCCATTTGGGTAATCAATCCCAATTGTTATGTAGAAGTCATTGGTTTAGAAATGAATCCTGCTGTACCACAAGCTGCGATCGCCCATGACTTATTCAACAACTGGGGATACGAATATACTCAAATTTTGACTCAGTTAGCCTTTGACCATCAAGTGTTGCAACACCGTCTCAAAGCAACCTTATTCATTGGCGATGCTAGAAACTCGATTCAGTTTGTGAATAACTTAGGTTTTCAGGCTGATGCAATTTTTCTCGATCCGTTTTCACCGCCTCATTGTCCTCAGTTATGGACTGTTGAATTTATCAAACAACTTTCTATGAGTTTAGATGTGTCTGGCTTACTTGCGACTTATTCCTGCGCTGCTGCTGTACGTACGGCTCTTTTAGCAGCTGGGCTAGAAATAGGCTCTACACCACCAGTGGGAAGAAAAACACCTGGTACTGTAGCCGGACATCGAGGAGTTGGGGGAGTAGGGGAAGCGCAACAAGCAAAAGAGCAACAAATTTCTCCCTCTAAACCCTCACTCTCTCACTCCCTTACTCCCTCCGAACCCTCATCTGTGCTTCCCCCGCTTTCCCAAGCTGAACACGAACATTTACTTACGCGTGCTGCCATTGCTTATCGGGATCCACAATTGTGCGATACTACTGATGTGATTTTGAGACGACGACAACAAGAGCAACAAGCCTCTTCCTTGGAGCCTACGTCTCGTTGGCGCAAAAGATGGTCATCGAAAAGTCAACTAGAAAGTCTGTAATATTTATAACTATGTATTCAAGAAATCTTATAATCTTGGACAATATTTTTTTGTGATTCACATCACCTTATGATAAGTAAATGGTCACTGCTACTTAGTGATAAGCGTAGTTTGATGGTTGCCATAAAGAGATCGGCAATGATACATAACTAAATATCTCAAAATTACACAAAATTACAACTGTAAACAAAATACACCTAACTTTGATATAAAATTCGGCAGTCAAACATTTTTTTGAAAGTGATATGAATAAATCTCCGTAAAAAACCTAATTTAAGATTTGCAATCATTAAACCTCTGGCAAAAGTCATCAATCCATAGAGAAGAACGCAGCTTGGGCTGAATGCAGAACGCAGTATTTCTCCTGAGTTCCTAGCTGCAATGTTCTGTGTTCTCCCTCAAAAAAAATCGATTTTTGCAAAAAGTCTATTACTTATGCCGGAAAAACAGGAAGGAAAATAGGGCAGCAATCTTTCCAAGGCTCTAAGAGTAGAAAAAATATACTTTTTAGAGAAAAATAGATAGGTTTTGTATAAAATCCCTTAAAACAAAGGTATGCATAAAGTCAATAATTAGGGGTGTAAGGGTGTAAGGGAGTGAAAGGTTACGAGTTTACCGTGTCGGTTTCGGGGCAGGATGTACAAAAAGTGCATTTTTTCTTTCTCTTTAAAATCTTATACCCTATACCCCTACGCCCAAGCGTCTTGGTTAGTAACAAGATGCTTGATGAAAGCTACTGTTAACAATTTCTAAACTGGAGTACGCTTGTGGTTGAATCGAAAACCAAGTATACAAGCTCTAAAGATAATATTCTTGGTTTCAAGAACGTCTTAGTCAGCAAAGATGCAGAAAGTTATTCTTTGGATTTATCGAAGAAAGACATCATACAACAAAATACTGAAGCCGCACCTTGTTTGATGAATAATCTTGTTAATTCTATTCATGATTTATTCGTCTCCAAGAGCGTACAAGCCCAAGGTCTGATAGTGAATGAGTTTGATTGTGATGCGCCTAGAATTTTAGTGGTGGATGACCATGCAGCAAGTCGGATGGCTACTGTCGCCGTTTTAGCTATGGAAGGTAACGAAGTCATAGAAGCAGACAGTGGTTTTACTGCTGTGGAACTGGTAGCACAGAAAGCACCAGATCTGATTGTACTGGATGTCATGCTGCCAGAAATGGATGGTTTTCAGGTGTGCCAGTTGCTTAAGCAGAATGAACATACCAGACTCATTCCAATAATTTTTATTAGTAGTTTAAATGACAAGCGATCGCGCATTCGAGGAATTGAAGTTGGGGCAGATGATTTCCTCAGCAAACCTTTTGACCGTTTGGAATTAACGGCGCGAGTAAAATCTTTGATAAGACAAAAGCGTCTGAATGAAGAGTTAGATCACGCTGAACAAGTGCTGTTTTCTATAGCAAGGGCAATTGAAAGCCGTGATCCCAAAACCGGAGATCACTGTGAACGGCTGGTGAAGTTCGGCAAAGCTTTTGGTGAATATCTCAATCTCACACGCAACCAAATTCGGGATTTGATGTGGGGAGGTTATCTGCATGATATCGGCAAAGTGGGTATTCCGGACGCAGTGCTGCTGAAACCAGGCAAATTCACGGCACAAGAATGGGATACTATGAAGCAACACGTTTTGATTGGAGAAAAAATCTGCCAACCACTAGGCAAAATACGAGGTGTGATTCCTATTATCCGCCACCATCATGAGCGTTGGGACGGTTCTGGGTACCCTGATGGACTTGTAGGAGAAGAAATTCCTTATCTAGCGCAAGTATTTCAAATAATAGATATTTTTGATGCTTTGATCAGCGAACGACCCTACAAAAAAGCTTTTACACTAGAAGAAGCCTTGGCTGTGATGGCGGAAGAAACAGCCTTAGGATGGCGTAATCCTAGACTCATGCAGCAGTTTACAGAGTTTATTTCTTCTTTTCAAGATTGGCAATTATGGGTGAGTTAGGTTGGGTGAGTTAGGTTTTGAGTTTCTTTTGCGCGTTAGTATAAATTGAGCCTAGACTCAAAGCGAGCAGGCGCATTCAAAGCAATTCACTCATAGCTAAATTATGGTTGTTGTAGCAATTCTGGCGGCGGGACGTGGAACACGTATGAAATCAAACCTGCCCAAAGTTTTACATTCTTTGGGTGGGCGATCGCTCATTGGACGAGTTATCGACAGTGTCAAACCCCTTTCGCCGACTCGACAGATAGTGGTTGTTGGGTATCAAGCTGTTGAAGTGCAAGCAGCCATGGAGTCAATTCCAGATTTAGAGTTTGTTGAACAAACTGTGCAACTAGGGACAGGTCATGCTATCCAGCAATTACTTCCCCACCTTGAGGGCTACACAGGCGATTTGCTCGTACTATACGGCGATGTGCCTTTGCTTCGCACAGAAACTCTGAAAAATCTGTTGCAAACTCATACTCAACACCAAAACGCCGCCACTATCCTCACCGCACACTTAGATAATCCCAAAGGCTACGGACGGGTTTTTTGTAATAGTGAGAACATTGTGCAACAAATTGTTGAAGACCGAGATTGCACACCAACTCAAAAACAAAATAACCGCATTAATGCTGGAATTTACTGCTTCCGTTGGCAGGATTTGGCAAAAGTTCTGCCTCATTTACAAGCAAATAATTCTCAGAAAGAATACTACCTCACGGATGCCGTCAGTCAAATAAAACCTGTGATGGCGGTGGATCTGGAGGATCACCAAGAAATTCTAGGCATTAATGACCGTTTGCAACTGGCAACAGCATACGAGATTTTGCAAAAGCGAGTCAAAGAAAAATGGATGGCAGCAGGTGTCACTCTCATCGACCCGGCAAGTATTACAATTGATGACACTGTAGAAATCGAGCCAGATGTGGTTATCGAACCCCAAACTCATTTACGGGGTAATACAGTGATTCAGACAGGAAGTCGCATCGGACCAGGAAGTTTAATTGAAAATAGCCACTTAGGCGAAAATGTCACACTGATGTATTCTGTGGTGAAAAATAGCATCGTTAAAGCGGGAAGTACACTTGGTCCCTATACTCATTTGCGCGGTGATGTGGAAGTGGGTGCTAGCTGTCGCGTGGGAAATTTTGTGGAATTAAAAAATACCAAGTTGGGCGATCGCACTAACGTTGCTCATTTGTCGTATTTGGGTGATACAACTGCGGGAAGTCGCGTCAATATTGGTGCAGGTACAATTACCGCCAATTATGACGGTGTGAAAAAACATCCTACCAAGATAGGCGATCGCACCAAAACGGGTTCCAATAGCGTTTTAGTTGCTCCCGTGACGCTGGGAGACGATGTCTACGTGGCGGCTGGTTCCACGGTTACAGAAGATGTCCCTGATGATTCTCTGGTGATTGCCCGTGCTCGTCAAGTTGTGAAACCAGGGTGGCGCAAAAAGAGTCCTGAGTCCACCCAGAGTACTCAGTCCTGAGTCCGGAGTTGAAAGAGAGTTGTAAGTGCCAAGTCACTTGCAACCCTTTATCATCTCAGCACTCTGGACTGAATACACAGCCAATTTCTGTTCCAATGGGAACTTCTAAGGTATCGCCAATCTTCTCGCCGTTGTGGTATGCGGCGAGAAGAGCTTCGCTAGTTTTCCCCCAAGCGATCGCCCCACTGGCATCTAAGGCGATCGCTCCAAAATCCCGCTTGTGTTCATGTGCTTCCGCAAATGTACGCTGCATTGCTTCTTTGAGGGACATACCATCAGTGACGCGTACCACAATTCGTGGTGCTAAACACTCGTCAATAATGTCTTCTCCAATACCAGTACAACTAACGGCTGCATATTGTGTCGCGTAGTTTCCTGCTGGCATAGCAGAATCACTGACGCGTCCAATCCGCTCAAATCCCTTACCACCTGTAGAAGTACCTACAGCCAATTTTCCTTCAGTATCCAATGCAACAACACCAATCGTGCCGCGTCGGGCATTGCTGGTTTCCACCAGTTCTGCTTCTGCTACCACCCCAGCCATTGTTCTTTTAAAATTGTCCTGGCGCTCTTGTATCCACTCTTGCAACCGCAACTCGGTTAAGCCATTGTAGCTAGGGATTTGCAACTCCCGCGCTAGTTCGGCTGCGCCATAATCTGAGAGTACGCGGTCAGGAGAAGATTGGAGAGCGATCGCCAAGTCAATGGGATTTTTGACTCGTGAAACATTTATCACCCCACTAAAGCTTTGGGATGCACCATCCATCAGGGAAGCACTCATACGGATTTGACCATCCGATTGCAGCACTGAACCAGTACCAGCATTAAAGCGGGGGTTGTCTTCCAACATTTGACAACCCCGCACAACCACCTCTTTTGCACTGATTCCGGATTCTAGGAGAGAATAGATTTCCTCTATGATTTGGTAGAGAGAACGGCGTACCGACTCAACTCCTCCTTTTCCCTTCAGAGAACTACCAGCCCCCCCATGAATAATTAATTTAGGTTGTACCTTGATCTCCATCTCTTTGTTTATTTCTCCGTAGCTTTACGGGCATTAATTTGTTTCATCTTTAGCCGACGAACGGCGACGACGGCAACGTTCTGAGCAGTATTTTACGTCATCCCAGCACTCTGCCCATTTTTTGCGCCAACTAAAAGGGCGCTGACATACCGGACAAATTTTTGTAGGCAAATCAGATTTAGAACGAGCACGTCCCATATTATTAAGCAACAGAACTGAGCTGGATTTCTGAGATTTGGAAGACAATTATAACTAGTTTGGTACAACCTAAGGGTAATTTTTGTAACTTATTGTGGGGTGAAACCCCTCATCATCAGTTTTAATCACAATTTACATTGCTTAAAACTATAAAACTAGCCCTTTCAAGGTGACTCGTAAAATTTCTTCTTTTCAGGACTTACGCAAAAATTGCCAAAAAGCTTAATTTATCGAACCGCCAAGACGCCAAGAACGCCAAGAATTCGTAGAGTGTGCGTAAGTCCTACTTTTCTCTCTGCGCTCTCTGTGTCTCTGCGGTTTGTAAGTTATTTATTTAACAAAAAATGTACAGATTACACAGAGTAAATATGTATAGTTTCAAAATCACGCTCATCATACCAAGACCAGCGATTAGCAATTTGTGTGGGTATTTATGGAAGCAACATCTAAATTATCGGCTCTGTAGATTGTTACTATATAAAATGCCTATAACAGTACCCACACTCAACGATTTCGGATTGGGGATACTCATTTGGATATTTATAAACACACACTTCGTCCCCTTTTGTTCACTTTGCTCAAAGCAGATCCAGAGTGGTTGCACGCTTCAACGATGCGTAGTTTAAGCTGGTTGGGAAAAACTGACCACCAAGCACCTGCGAACTGGATCAACCAACGTCTGGAGCAGTCATTTTGCTTGTCTGATCCACGTTTAGAACAAACTCTGTTCGGGCTACACTTCCCCAACCCCTTAGGTTTGGCGGCTGGGTTTGATAAGGATGGTGTTGCCGTTCCTATGTGGTCAAAACTTGGCTTTGGCTTTGCAGAAGTGGGAACTGTCACTTTTCATGCACAACCAGGAAATCCTCGTCCTCGCTTGTTTCGCTTACCATTGGACAATGCTGCTCTCAATCGGATGGGCTTTAATAATCAAGGTGCCGCAGCAATGGCAGTGCGATTGGCAGAAGTTAGGAAATTAAATTTGTCTATACCTATAGGTGTCAACCTGGGAAAATCTAAGATAACTCCTCTAGAAGAAGCCGCAAAGGATTATCTCAATAGTTTTCGTATACTGAAAGATTACGGAGATTATTTTGTCGTCAATGTCTCTTCACCTAATACGCCAGGGTTGCGATCGCTCCAAGATGCCGCCATGCTCAGTTCTATCTTGGAAGTTTTGCAACAGGAAAATAATACACAAAAACCTATTTTTGTCAAGATAGCTCCAGACTTAGAATGGGAGGCGATCGCCGATATTATTTCCTTGGCAAAAACTTATCAACTAGCCGGGATTATTGCCACCAACACCACTATCCGTAGGGATACACTAAAAACACAAGTGATTGCCCAAACTGGCAAATCACCTCAACAAGAAGCTGGTGGTATCAGCGGTGCCCCAGTCAGGGAACGTTCCACCGAAGTGATTCGTTTTATTTGGCAGCAAACAGCAGGTGAATTACCGATTATCGGCGTTGGCGGCATTTTTACTCCTGAAGATGCCTGGGAGAAAATTACTGCTGGTGCTTGCCTCATTCAAGTATATACAGGCTGGATTTACGAAGGTCCAGCCATGAACCGCCACATTCTTAAAGGTTTGCTATCTAAGCTAGAACAAAGGGGATTAAATTCCATCTCGGAAGCTGTGGGTTTACAGGGAAAAACGGAAAAGTAAAAAGAAATTTCTTTCTTTGAACTTTTGCCTTTTTCCTTTTAAGTTTTACTTTCTTCAACCGGGAAAAACTCTTTATTTTTCCTTGAGTATTTCCAAGCAACGCCATCCGGATCCCTACTGCGACTCCATTCTGGAAAATCTGGATCATCTCGCCGCTTATAGACAGTGCTGGAATAAACATTAAGGCGCTTGGCAAGTTCTGATTGAATCAGAGAGCCAAAAACCAATTGTTTTTCCAGTGGTTTTTTTGCTTCCTCAGGGGTAGGCTGCGGTGGTAATTCAGGTTCTGGTTCTTCCAGATGTGCCTGGGGTGGCGGTGGTGCTAGAAATGGTAAGGCGTGCTGGGCAACTGGTTGAGGAGCAAGTTCTTTAGGTGGTTCGCTACTGTCAAGTAGGCTGCCTAAAGTACTCGCTGTGATAAAGTAATAGACTTTGCTTCCGTCTTCGGAGTTACTGGTGCTAGCACCAAATTCTGCTGCTTTTGTATCTAGATAGCGTTTTGCCGCTTCGCCAGGAAAATTTCCCTTGATTGCCAAGTCCATTGGCGTAATCCTACCGTGGTTTTCCCGAATCAGTTGATGGAAAGTCGGGTTCACTTTTTGGCACCACTGTTGCCACCTGTAAACTTGCCAAACGTTGAAAGTCAGGACGAGCAGGATGATACCCAACCAAATTCGCCAGGTAGCAACAAGGAAAATAATCAAGAACGAGATAGGCAAAAGTAGAAGTAGAAAACCCTTGCCGTAGGTTTCTATTGTTTTTTCACTCATGCCAATTACTGCCAAGTGATTTTGTTTGGAAATATATAATATCTTGGCAAAAATTGGGGACATTATTTGTAGTTTTTGTCTATTTGCCAAAAATTTTTCCTGGCAAAACCCAACAGAAGGTGTAAACGCCTCCTGGCATGCTTTGTGTAGTGTGTGGAGAGATAGGGGTTAGGGGAAAATTTTTCACCCCAGACCCTTGACACTTGATAATACATCTACTACATTAAATACTACAAGCTGATGTTCACAAAGGAGTTAATTTTCATATGTAGCGGATACCTCAGTTGGTAGAGCGCCCAACTTGCTTGTTAAGAGCTAATTTATTGAGGGTTATCGTAGATAAAAACAACACCCTTGGTTCAAATTCCAAAAGATGTAGGTTCAAATCCTGCTCCGGCGCTATACCAAAATAAATTAAAAACATTTCTTCTAATTTTGAACTTTGAATTTTGAATTTTGAATTTTCCATGTGGCGGGTAGCTCAGTGGGTAGAGCTCCAAAAACATCCTTATTCACCTCTTGCCTGAAAAGGACGAAGAATGAGGGTTATCGATTTAGGTTCGGAAGGTTGCGGGTTCAAATCCCGCCCCGCCACACCAAAACAAATTCAAAACATTTTTTCTAAGGGACTTCCAATTAAAAAAATCTTCAATTTGTAGTAATTCACCGAAACAATGGTGGGTTACGGCGCAATTTACTCATAATGTAAAACCTCAACTGTCGTGCGCCGGAAGCCCCCCTACATAATGGATAATTTATTTTTTGGTACTCCCTATTTTGAACTTTGAATTTTGAATTTTGAATTTTATTTGTGGCGGGTAGCTCAGTGGGTAGAGCTCCAAAAACATCCTTATTCACCCCTTGCCTGAAAAGGACGAAGAATGAGGGTTATCGTCTTCGGAACGGGAGGTCGCAGGTTCGATTCCTGCTCCGCCACCTTCCATATTTGTCCGCAAGGGCTGGCAGATAAAGCTATGAATTATAAATTCTTCACTCAGAAAAAGACAGCGACACCACAGACTCAGCCTATCCCCGGACGAGAAGCCGAGATGATGCAAGGGCGTTCGGGCGGGTTTATGTTCGATGCTGGTTTTTGGAAGATGCTGCGGCGCTGTTTGCTGATTGGCACGGCAAAAAGTACTTATTATGCTGGCAAACATGAATTGACAGAGGATTTTGTTGCCGTGACGACACAGGCGATCGCCGAAAATCCTGGGCGAGTGGCAGAAGAAATCCTCTATGCCAGTGATGGACGCGCCATTAACAACAGTGCGCCTATCCTTGCGTTAGTGTTGCTGTCGATGGGTGAAGCACCAGAAGCTAAAAAGGCATTTGGTGAAATTTTCCCGCAAGTTGTCCGTACCGGGAGCCATTTTTACGAATGGTTGAACTACACCAAGTCTTTGCGGGGATTTGGTAAAGTTGTGCGCGAAGCTGGAAAGAATTGGTTTTTACGGGAAGATGTCAAAGGTTTGGCTTACCAGTTGCTGAAATACCAGCAACGCTATAACTTTTCCCACCGAGACGCTTTGCGGTTGTTCCACGTCAAACCACCAACACAAGACCACCAACAACTGTTTGAGTGGGTAGTCAAAGGTTGGAAAATCTTGCCAACGGAAATCCCTTCTGGAGCGTTGGCACAGATTTGGTGGTATGAGTGGCTGAAGCGCAACCCAGATCAGACTCACGAAGCGATTGTTAAAGGACACCTAACCCACGAAATGGCTGCACCTGTGGGCAAGATGGATAAAGATGCTTGGCAGTTGCTGTTCAACGAAATGCCAATTGGTGCATTGCTACGTAACTTGGGTTCACTTACTGAAATAGGTGTTTTAGCATCCAATGAACACGCCAACTTGCAGCGAGTTGAAGCGGTTCTTAACAACAAAGAACATTTGAGGCGTGGTCGCATCCACCCAATTGATGTTTTAAAAGCACTCAAAACATATCAATCAGGTGGCTCATTGGGACGCAGCAAGAAGACTTGGAACCGAGTTCGCAAAATTGTCCACATTTTAGAAAAGGCAGTTGAACTGTCTTTCGATGTTGTGGAACCCACAGGCAAAGTGTTTATGCACGCTGTTGACGTGTCTGGTTCTATGGATTCTCCAATTGCGGATATGGGACTGACTTGTTGTGAAGTTGCTGCAACAATGGCACTCGTCACAGCAAAAGCAGAGAAAAATTATATGATTCGCGGTTTTTCTACTCAATTTTGCGACTTGGGTATCACCGCCAAAGATAGTTTTAGCTCAGCGGTTCGCAAAGCAAGCAAGCAAAACTTCGGTGGAACAGATGCATCTGTTGCTTATGACTGGATGATTACAAACAAGTTTCAGGCAGATGTCATCTGCTTTTGGACTGACTCAGAAAGCTGGGCTGGGTATAAACATCCAAGCCAAGCGCTGGCGGAGTACCGTAAAAAGGTAAATCCCAATATTAAGGCAATTTACATTACCCTTGCACCTTACCAGATTACCCTGGTAGATCCCAACGACCCACTTTCTTGGGATTTAGGCGGCTTCGATCCGGGAATACCTCGCATCATTCAGATGCTGGCTACGGATGAGTTGTGATACTCGGGTAGAAATGGGTTAGCGATCGCTAACCCATTTTTTTCATGGTTATCCAAAACTTTGACCTTTTGAATTTGGATTTAAACTGAATCATTTACCAAACAGTGCGATCGCTCCTTACTAGCGCATTGGGTAGATTGCTAGCAATAACGTTCACTCTTCTACTTGTATTACCTAGTTCGGAGAGAAGGCTCCCGCCATACTGTACCCAGTTGGCGGTGAGATGAATCGACGGTCAAAACCGAGACGCACCTTAACCAATTTTCTGTGTAACAGAAACAGGGCGGGGTGCAGTCTCGGTTTTGACAATCTCTGTCTTCGTGGGAACAAGCGAGTTATTCTCGCTGTCTTACCATGTATAAGTCGTGGTAAGATTGCCTCATGATAATATACCAAGCCAAGTTGGAAGGAATAGACAGCCAGTACCGCAAGCTTGATGAAGCTTTGCGGACTGGTTTGTTTGTTCGTAACGCTTGTCTTCGGTATTGGATAGACGGTCATGCCAAAACCAGAAATGACCTCTCGGCTTATTGCAAAGTTCTTTCTGACAATCCCGATTTCCCTTGGGTCAGGAAGTTGAACTCGATGGCTCGTCAGGCTATGTCGGAAAGAACTTGGGCTGCAATATCTCGTTTTTTTGATAACTGCACAGCGAAAAAACCAGGTAAAAAGGGATACCCAAAATTTAAGCGCGTTCAAACCAACGTGTCTGTGGAATATAAGACGACTGGATGGAAGCTTTCTGAAGATAGGCGCTTTATCACTTTCACCGATGGCTTTGACGCTGGTCAGTTTAAGTTGTGGGGAACTCGTGACCTGCACTTTTATCAAATTTCGCAGATTAAGCGAGTCAGAGTTGTTCGCCGCGCAGATGGATATTATGCTCAATTCTGCATTGACCATGACCGCAGAGAAAAACGAGAGCCAACTTTTAAGACTGTTGGCGTAGATGTTGGTCTGAACCATTTCTACACCGACTCTAACGGGGAAATAGTTGCCAATCCGCGTCACCTTCGTAAAAGTGAGAAGTCTTTGAAACGACTGCAACGTCGTTTGTCCAAGACCAAAAAAGGGTCTAAGAATAGAGCTAAATTTAGAAATAAACTGGCTCGTAAACACCTCAAGGTAAGTAGGCAGCGTAAAGACTTTGCTGTGAAGATGGCAAGGTGCGTAGTCCAGTCTAACGACTTGGTAGCCTACGAGGACTTGAAAGTGCGAAATATGGTGAGGAATAGACACCTCGCCAAGTCGATATCGGATGCAGCGTGGACTCAGTTCCGTACTTGGGTTGAGTACTTTGGGAAGGTGTTTGGTGTGGTCACGGTTGCTGTTCCACCCCACTACACCAGTCAAAATTGCTCCAATTGTGGAAAGGTTGTCAAGAAGTCTCTTAGTACTAGAACACATACTTGTCACCATTGTTGTCTTGTCCAAGATAGGGACGCTAACGCTGCACGAAACATACTTGAGAGAGGACTACGCCAGATCGCACAACGGGGGGAACCCCCGCAAGCGACTGGCTCCCGTACCGTGGGGCACACGGGAACGTCAACGTCTGTGGATGAGACTGACCAATACTTGAGTGAGGAAACTCCTTCAAGCAAGTCAACTCGTAGAAACAGAAAGCCCAAGAAGTGATTCTTGGAATCCCCCGCTACACCCTTACGGGTTAGCGGTGGGAGGATGTCAATAAAGTCCTCATTTAGGAACTTGCCCTAAACTCTCTAACGGCAGAAGACAAATATTTAGATGTCGCTGAGTATATGGGATTATTAGCTGCGCAACCAGCATCCTAAGGAGCTATCAATGCATCTAGAACCTGTTGTTTCTTTTGCCATACTGTTAACGGTCATCTTAATTGTCCCTCTGATCTTTGAGCGACTGAAGCTACCAGGATTGCTGGGGCTACTAGCAGCAGGCGTCGTCCTAGGACCACATGGATTTCATCTTCTCAGCAATGAGTCGGAAACCCTCAAACTACTCTCTGGCATTGGGCTGATTTACCTGATGTTTGTGGCGGGTCTGGAAATTGACATGGAGCAGTTTGAGAAAACCAAGCACCGTTCCATCGGCTTTGGTACGTTTACCTTCCTTGTGCCTTTGATTGTCGGAACAATAGTAGGGCGAATATTTGGTTTTGGTTGGAATGCCTCAATTTTGATTGGCTCTTTGTTTGCCTCCCATACGCTGCTGGCATACCCAATCATCAGTCGGCTGGGAGTGATTAACAATGAAGCTGTGACTGTCACCATCGGTGCAACCATCTTTACAGACATCGGCTCACTGCTGGTACTGGCGGTATGTATTGGTATTCATGAAGGACAATTCTCCACATTTAGCCTAGTCAAGCTGCTGCTGGGGCTAGTGATCTACTCTGCTGTTATCCTGTTTGGCTTTAGGTGGTTGGGACATGAATTTTTTCGGCGAACCGGAGAGGAAGAAGGAAACCAATTTTTGTTTATCTTGCTGGTGGTCTTTATATCAGCACTGGGAGCAGAAGTTATTGGGGTAGAAAAGATTGTCGGGGCATTCCTAGCAGGATTGGCGGTGAATGAGGTTATCGCTTCTGGATCTGTCAAAGAAAAGGTGGTGTTTGTCGGTAATGTCCTGTTCATTCCAATTTTCTTCATTAGCTTGGGCTTGTTGATTGATATTCCGGCATTTATCAGCAGCATCAGCTCTATCTGGCTGACCTTGGCTATTTTAGTAGGTTTAATTGGCAGTAAGTTTGGAGCAGCACTCCTGGCTAAGTTGGTTTACCGCTACAGCTGGCGTGAGATGATTACGATGTGGTCGCTATCTCTGCCACAAGTGGCGGCTACGCTGGCGGCGACTTTAGTGGGTTATCGCGCAGGGTTGTTAACTGAAGATGTGCTCAATGGCGTGATTGTTCTGATGATAGTGACAGCGACATTAGGACCTTTAATTACTGCCCGAAGTGCGGCTGGGTTGACCGTAACGGACTTGACCGTAACGGACACGACTCCTGAAACAACTGAGTCAATGCTTGACTGGAAAAATGACCCAACCGACGCGTTGACAGTGGTTGTACCTGTTCGGAACCCGGAAACAGAAAGGAATTTAATTGAAATGGCGGCACTGTTGGTGCGTCGCGAATTAGGTAAGGTTGTCGCCTTGGCGGTGACACCTGCTCATTTACACATGGACGCACCAGAGTTGGAAAATGACATTCAGCAAAGCAGAAACCTTCTGTCTAATGCTGTAGACCTGGGTCGGGAATTTGGGGTAGAAGTAGAACCTGTGGCACGCATCGACCAGGGTATTGCTCAAGGTATTAGCCACGCCAGCCGAGAGCAAAACTCTAGCTTGATTGTCATGGGCTGGGGCATAACTACAGGATTGCGTGCCAGGCTGTTTGGTGGTGTCATTGATAGAGTTCTTTGGGCATCTCATTGTCCTGTGGCTGTTACCCGCCTGTTAGATTCGCCTAGCAACATCCGCAGTATTTTGGTACCTATTGAAAATCTCACCCAAGAATCGGTGCGGATTGTGCGATTTGCTCAGATTCTGGCGGATGCCAATCAAGCAGAAGTGACGCTGCTGCACGTGTGCGATCGCCCTTTGGGCGGCTCCCTGCTGGAGCATCGCCGTACCTCAAACGCCCGCATTGCCTGGATGAAGTCGCAATTGGATCTGCTGGTTTCCCGATACTTCCCGCAAAGCCGTACCACCGTTAAAGTTATACCAGGGGATAATGTGGTGAGTGCCATCCTCAACGCAGCAAAATCCTGCGATCTTGTCGTGCTGCGATCGCGTCGTCGTCGCTTAAGTATAGGTCAAGTTGCCGTCAGCGATGTTACAACTGATGTGGTACGGCAACTCGAGTGTTCAGTAGTGCTGCTAGGAGAGCCACAAGGCTACCAAGGCAGTATACGTAAAGCCAGAGTGACTGTCAAAAAGTTATCTTCTACAACTGTGTAATTGTAAGTTATCTTCTACATTATTTTCTCTCCATAGGAGGATGTATCATTTTCTAAAAACAGATAAAAACGAGAAAATTGTACCCTATACCTTAGGTATGAATTGCTGCCAGTAGCAATGGAAATCAAAATCAAGATAGATGCATGTACGATTGGAATAAGCCGAAGATAGAACTAAAAACCCGTTTTTCGCTCTTCATTCTTCCCGAAAGTCATGACATTCAATTACGATCTGTTTGTAATTGGTGCTGGTCCTGGAGGACTAGCAGCAGCTAAAAAAGCAGCAAGCTACGGTGCCCGTGTCGCTATTGTTGAAAAAGAAGCGATTGGTGGCACTTGTGTCAATCGCGGTTGCGTACCCAAAAAACTGATTGTCCAAGCTGCTGACTTGGCGCTGCAAAATCAAATGGCGCTAAGCTACGGTTGGAGTGACTGCGAAACTTACTTTGACTGGACAAGATTTATCGAATCTGTAGATCAGCACATCGAAAGCATTCACCAGTCCTATTTTGAACAGTTGCAAAAAGCAGGAGTTGAATTCATTCGGGGTCATGCGACCTTCCGAGATGCTCATACTGTGGAGATTAATCAATCCGAGTACACAGCTGACAAGATTTTAATTGCTGTAGGTGGGTATCCCGTAAAACCAAACATCCCAGGCATTGAATACGCGATCACCTCCCGTGAAATGTTTCACTTACCTTACTTACCTCAACGGTTAGTAATTATTGGCGGTGGCTACATTGGTGTGGAATTTGCCAGCATGATGAATGCTTTTGGGTGCGAAGTTACAATCATCGAGCAAGATGAAATAATTTTATCAGGGTTTGATCATGACATCCGCATTGGCGTTCAAGAAGGTTTGAGCAAACGGCGAATTCGCTTTATCAACAACAGCAGTGTTAAACAAATCAAATACTCAGAAGAAAGACTGCTGTTAACCCTGAGTGGCGAGTCTCGAAGAACAATTGCAGCAGACACTATACTCGTTGCTACAGGTCGCGCCCCAAATACCAAAAACCTTGGTTTAGAAAATGCTGGAGTAGAACTTGGGGAAAAAGGCGCAATCCAAGTTGATGAATACAGCCGCGCAACTGCGGAAAATATTTTTGCCGTGGGTGATTGCACAAATCGTTTGCAATTAACCCCAGTAGCTAGGTCAGAAGGTATTGCTTTTGTCAATACAGTTTTTGGGAAAAAACCACAAAAAGTCGATTATGAGCAAGTGCCTTCTGCTGTTTTTGCTCGCCCAGAAGCAGCAAGTGTAGGTATGACCGAGGCAAAAGCACGCGAAAAATTTGGTGAATCTGTGAAATGCTACTGCGATCGCTTTCAACCTTTACTATCTCAACTGACTGATAAGAACGAACAAGCTACCATTAAGATAGTTGTTGAAGGTGAATCTGAGCGTGTTTTAGGCGCTCACATGGTTGGTGAAAACGCAGCAGATATTATTCAAAGTCTCGCTGTTGCCATTCGTAAGGGTATTACCAAGCAAGACCTAGATGAGACAATCGGCATTCATCCAACAACGGCTGAGGAGTTTCTTCTTATGTCCCTGTAAGGGAATAAATTAGTCCTGCCTCAAAACCTTTTTCAAAGGATACCATCTTACCCTACGAGATGTGAGTTTCGTTGGTAAAGTGGTATCAAATTTTTTTGATTATCTAGAAGGAAAGCTTGATATGACATATGATTACGACCTATTTGTCATTGGTGCTGGTTCTGGGGGTTTGGCTGCTTCCAAACGCGCTGCAAGCTATGGGGCAAAAGTAGCGATCGCCGAAAATGATTTGGTGGGCGGAACCTGTGTGATTCGTGGCTGCGTTCCCAAAAAACTTATGGTCTATGGCTCCCACTTTCCCGCATTATTTAATCATGCAGCAGGCTATGGGTGGAAGGTAGGTGAAGCACAACTCGATTGGGAACATTTCATCACGACAATAGATAAAGAAGTTCGGCGACTGTCACAACTGCACATCAACTTTTTAGAAAAAGCAGGAGTCCAACTGATTCCAGGTCGCGCTACACTGGTCGATCCCCACACTGTAGAGGTGGACGGACGCAAAGTCACAGCAGACAAAATTTTGATTGCTGTGGGAGGACGTCCGATCAAACCAGATTTACCAGGCATGGAATATGGCATCACCTCGAACGAAATCTTTCACCTTAAAGAACAACCAAAACATATCGCCATCATTGGTTCTGGTTATATTGGCACGGAATTTGCCTCTATTATGCGCGGATTAGGCAGTGAAGTGACGCAAATTATCCGCAAAGATTTGATTTTGAAAGGTTTTGATGAAGACATCCGGCTTGAGATACAAGAAGGGATGAGCAACCACGGAGTACGATTCATCAAGAATACCGTAGTAGAAGCAGTGGAACGCGTCCCAGAAGGCTTAAAGCTGACGTTATCTGGACAACATACAGAACCAATCATTGCCGACGTATTTTTAGTTGCAACAGGGCGATCGCCTAATATCGAAGCACTCAATTTAGAAAACGCTGGGGTTGATGTCGTCCCGAGTTCCGTCGAAGGACCTGGATATAGCACCATGAATGCTATAGCTGTCAACGAATACAGCCAAACTTCCCAACCGAATATTTTCGCTGTAGGTGATGTTACGGATAGAATCAATCTCACTCCTGTAGCCATAGGCGAAGGTCGTGCTTTTGCAGATAGCGAATTTGGCAACAACCGCCGTGTATTTAGTCATGAAGATGTTCCCACAGCGGTATTTTCCACACCTGAAGCCGCTACAGTCGGTTTGACCGAAACACAAGCACGTGCTCAATTGGGAGACGACGCAGTCAAAACCTATCGCACTCGCTTCCGCCCGTTATTTCATAGTTTGACAGGTGCATCAGAAAAGACAATGATGAAGTTGGTGGTGGATGGTAACACCGACAAAGTGCTAGGCGCTCACATGGTAGGTGAAAGCGCAGGTGAGATTATTCAAGGCGTGGCGATCGCTGTGAAAATGGGCGCAACCAAAAAAGACTTTGACGCCACTGTCGGTATTCATCCCACATCAGCAGAAGAATTCGTCACCATGCGGTAATTGCCTTGCACTACATCTACCTTCACGGCTTTGCATCAAGTCCTCATTCTGCCAAAGCAGAATACATAGGTGCTTGCTTTGCACAAGCAAATATCAAGCTGAAAATCCCCGATTTGAATGCTGGCGATTTTTCTCACTTAACAATCACTCGGCAGCTCAGTCAAGTTGCGTCCCAATTCAGTCATAATTCTACGCCAGTCACGCTGATAGGTTCCAGTTTGGGCGGTTTGACATCTGCCCATCTGGGACAGCAATATGCACAAGTGCAACGTCTCGTCCTTTTAGCACCAGCTTTCGGGTTCTTATCGCATTGGTTAACAAAGTTAGGAGATGAGACGCTACAGCGTTGGCAAAAAGAAAAATATCTCATGGTTTATCACTATGGGGAGGAGCAAAAACTTCCTCTAAGTTACGATTTCATCAAAGACGCCAGTCAATATAAAGAGGAGGTTTTGCAACGCTCTGTTCCCACTCTTATCCTGCATGGACGACACGATGATGTGATTCCCATTCAAGCCAGTCGCGACTTTGCTCAAAAGCGTCCTTGGGTAGAGTTAGTGGAACTCGACAGTGATCATGGTTTAGGTAATGTTATGTCAGAAATTTGGCAGGCAATTCGCAGCTTCTGCCAGTTACCTTAAAGGTGTATAATCAACAATTCTTAGTCATTCATTGTTTTTTGCGAATGACTAAGCTGCCGCGCTTTCAATTTGCCTACAGCTAGGGACTAGATCAGTTGCCAGTATTGAATTTCTTAATTTTGAACTTTGAATTTTGAATTTTGAATTGCTTAACCATGCTGCCATTCATCAGGTCAGACTTAACCGAATTTACCGCTTACAAACCTCATCCCAGCAGCAATACTGCTGAAGGTGTCCAACCATCAACGCAAATTGATCGCCTAGATACGAATGAAAGCCCCTACGATTTGCCACCACAAATTAAAGAAAAATTGGCTGGGACTTTTGAGCAACTGATTGAGACGAACCGTTATCCTGATGGCGGACATGAAACACTAAAAAGTGCGATCGCGCAATATGTCAATGAGTCAGCGAACCTTTCGCCATCTGTCTTCACTGCTTCCCATATTTCTGTTGGCAATGGTTCGGATGAACTGATACGCTCAATACTGATTGCGAGTTGTTTAGGGGGGCAAGGCTCGATTCTGGTTGCTCAACCTACTTTTTCCATGTACGCTATTTTGGGGCAAACTCTCGGCATTCCTGTTGTAACGGTAGGGAGAGAGGCAAATTTTGAAATTGATTTACAAGCTGCCCAAGTAGCCCTAGAACAAACTCAAAATCCCCCCATCCGGGCAGTTTTTGTTGTTCATCCCAATTCACCCACTGCGAATCCCTTAACAACGGCAGAGTTAGCATGGATCAGAAGCCTGAACGAGCATATTCTCGTCGTCATTGATGAAGCTTACTTTGAATTTAGTCAGCACACCCTTGCTGCTGAATTACCACAGCGTCCTAACTGGGTGGTGTTACGCACGTTTTCTAAAGCCTTCCGATTAGCAGCATTGCGAGTAGGCTATTGTCTTGCCCATCCTGATTTGATTGCCATTTTAGAAAAAGTTCGCTTACCCTATAATCTTCCCAGCTTCTCATTAGCGGCAGCAACAGTTGCTCTAGAAAACCATACACTCCTGTTGGAGTCAATTCCTCAAACGCTCAATGAACGAGCCAAACTTATTCAAGCTTTATCTCAACACTCAATATTACAAGTTTGGGAAAGCGCGACGAACTTTGTTTACGTGCGTCTCAAACCAAATGGTTCTCACTCACAAGACGCTGCTGTAAAAATTATTCACCAAAACCTTAAAGCTGCTGGCACTTTAGTGCGGCAAATTAACGGAGGATTGCGAATTACTGTAGGGACTCCCGAGGAAAACACCCGGACGCTCAATCGGCTACAAGCTGCTTTAGTTGATTTAAATAAATTTTAATCTTTAAACTTCTTGCAAAAATCTTTTTTCTGGTGTTCTTCTTTGCGTTTAAAGCGTAGAGGGCGAGGCTAAAGTACAAATAAGCTTGCATCTTTAAATTTTTTCAAATTCTTGTAGACTCGACCGTCCAGGCTGCCCGGATAATACAACTTATATGTGGAACACAGCTTATTAACACAAAAGTGTTCTGTTACGACTTATGAAACTCTCCTAGGTGTTACATATGTAAATATGTAAAATCCATCTTTTTCGACTTGTGCCTTATCTAAGGAAAAACAGTTATAGCAACAGCCAAGGTGGTTAGGACATCAACAGATGATAAAACCTATACACAAAAAGGCTTTTCACCCAGTCCCCAGTCCCCAGTCCCTAGTCCCCAGCTATAAAACTCAGTCATCAAAACTGCCATCTATGTCACTACCCAAACGGCGTAATATTGCCACTGTTTGTGGTAGCACACCCACTAAAAGGGCAAATGCTTCATCTGGCAATTGAGTCACCATTTCTGGTGGAAAGTATTGTTCAAATTGGTCTAGAATCTTCTGGACTCTCTGTGCTGGTACTGGGTTTTCTGTAATTTGTTTGATTAACCGAATCCACTGTCGCCTAATTAAGTACGCTTTCTGGCGTTCCTCATGAGACTCAGGATTTAATAACGACAGGTTGCCTATAGGCAATGCTCCTTGACAATCACGGTCGTAATCGCCGCCTACAGCCGCCCCAGGACCAGCAAATTCCGCATGGTAACGTTTGAACAGTATTAAACCATTCCGCCTACGACTGTTAACCATGAAAACTTTTCCACTGAGCAGCATGGTTAGAAGATCCGAGCCATAGGATTGCTCAGTTCCATGTGGCATGACAATATAGTCAAGGAAACTGGTGTCACGACAATAAGTAGATACCATAGCAGTCTGATAGCGTTGATGCTTTTCGCTATCCATCTTTTCTCAAAGTTTGAATGAGTTTGGTAATTGGCTGCACTTTAGATAGAAAACGAATTTGTTGCGCAATCAGTGTTTTGTGTTTTTCTTACTATCAAGAATTAGCTTGGGAATTTGAGTAAGAATAAATAGACCTTGTTTCGTAATTGAGTAATCATATTTTATGAGATTTAACTGCATTTGTCTTCAACTCAAGGAGGATTTTTTTAAAGTTTGTATAAAGATAAATATCTAAAATACGAAGTTTTTGTAAGGATTTTATTTTTTTTCAGCGTCATTTCGCTAATGTCATAACTGTATAGTCTTGTTTAAATAGAAAAATTTTGCTATTTGTTTTGTTATTTAAATAGTAGATTAATTATCTAATATTTTCCGTCTCAATACATAAAACTTTCAATAAACAAAAATAAATATTTTTTGTTAATTTTGTTTTAAAATATTAATTAATATCTTTGTATAAAAAGTATTAGTAATTTTTTTACTGTAAAAATATTATATAATACCAAGAAACTGTATAAATTCTTGTCACAAATATTCTTTAATAGCTATACAGTAATAAAGGTATTATAAAAAAAATTATTATATTATTTCAAGTATATTTACTTAATTTAGCTAAATTTTTTATAAAAATATCGTTTCTGGCAGCCCATATGTATGGTATCTAAATAGACCGTTGTATTCTAGTGACCGTCAAATATCTTGATTTTGCATATGTCAAGATGCGATAGCGTTATATACTGAAGCAATCAGTTAAGCTTGCACTAAAAATTTTAGAAGCCTACACCCAACGGCATAAGGCTCACAAAAAAAGAGAATTCAAATACCTGAGTCAAGATTTAGGCGCTTGTGCAAAAGAATCTGGCGTGAGCGTCTTAAAAAGAATGCATCCAAATGAGATTCGACTTTATGCACCTGATATCCCAACTTGAAATACAGCTGCCTAGCGTGATGATTATTTTCCAAAACATGGAGGTATAAATCTTGGAATCCCCAGGAAAGGGCTACTTTTTCACAACCTGTCAGTAACTCAGAAGCAGCGCCTTGTCTGCGGTATTTTGGGTGTACAGCTAAATTAGACAAGTAAGGAAAACTCTTACCGCTTTGTATCCAAGAATCACTAAAACGCACACCCAATTCTACAGTTCCAACTAAGTTATTTGCGGCATCAGCAGTCCTATCAACGGCAACTAAACAGACGTGATGAGGCGCAGGAGATGCCAAACGATGCCTTAAATCTTCGTATATACCCAAACGCAATAATGGAAAAAGCCACCCGAAAAAACCATTTTGCGAGTGAAAGCTTTCGGCAATGATTTGGGCAACACCAGTCAAATCAGCAGCGATAGCCCCACGAATTTGGAATTGGCTCGAAGCTGGAACGGGTGCTGAGACTGGTTTTTGATGAGATGAGTGAAAAAACGAGGGTTTCAAGGCTACTTTAGTTTTGATTTTATGCTACAGAAATATTCTCAAATTTCCTAAAACACCATCAAACTTGTATGAAAACTTTAAATTCGGTCATAGATACTGAATATTGCTCCTCTATACCTAAGCTTAAGAGCATATCCAACAATCAGCAAAATAGCAACATAGCTCGCACTGTTTTTTGTAGTATAAAATGCCGCAACAAGAATTGCCTACAAAATTTTTTGACAAACACATCAGTGGAAAATCTGGTTTCTAAGCAAAACATTGCTGTGTGCCTAGTAGTCCACCACAGCAACGCCTGCTAGGTAAACCAATTTCTAAACTTATCCTCTGTTTCTCTTACTCTGCGCTCTCTGCGCCTGGAGCGGTTTTTTATTTAACCCCTCAAAGTTAGGTTGCCAGACCACTAGTAGGATAAAGGCAATGATTGAAAAAGTTTCGAGAGGACTTATACAAGGGAACTGGTGAACTGTTTGAGAATTGAGGACTGAGTCCTTATGAAGCCCATACTTTTAGAAGAAATGACGCGAGTCGTGTTTGATAACGGCGGCACTGTGGATTAATTTATCGGAGATCCTATTTTAGCTTTGTTTGGAGCACCAGAAGAAATAAGACCCAACGAACTAGGTGCGTCGCGCCATCAACACAGCAAGACCAATGCTGCGATCGCAACATTTAAACCAACACTGGAAACAGCAGGGTATATTTGGTGCAGGCTCTGCTGTACAATTTCGCTGTGATATCGACCAGGATACGGCTGTTGTGGGAATGTTTGGTACCAATAACCTCTCTTCCTGTTTGGTAGTTAGTGATTATTCGGACAAATCACAACAACTGATAAGGCAGTGCTACACTTACTCTGGAATCAGGACTCATGGTTTAGTATGACACAATCGGTTGCTGATAAAACTCCTATTCCAGATAAAGCATCAAGGCGACATACCGATCCACCTGGTTTGTGGATTTGTGTAGCCGCAATTTCTGTTACCCTGCACTTGCTGCTATTCTGGTTGCTACGCTCGAATTTCTATAGCTTGTCGCAACGAAATTCTTCAAATCCTATCCCGGTAGAGTTTGTGGAGATTTCGTCAGGAGGAAAAGCGCCATCAAAAGCAAAGCCTGTTTCGTCAAAAAGGGCTTCTACAACTGGAAAGCCAACTATAGTTAGGTCATCAAAGCCAGCCACTCAAGAGAATTTAACTCCCAAAACCTCTACTGTAGAAGATAGTAATGCGATCGCCCTTGGCGGGGCTTTGCCCATCGCGCTCCGCACAACACCCGAAGGGGCGATCGCTTTCGATAACACCAAAAAAGCAGGGACTTCTCAACCCAAAGCAAATGATGCAACAACCCAGCCATCTTCACAAAAACGGGTTGTCGAGCAAGAAACACAATCTCAACCTCAACAAGATCCAACATCTGAACCAACACCCTCACCCCAGCCTCCTGAGCAAAATCAACCAGAACCAACTTCACAGCCAACTCCAGAAGTCACTCCCCAAGCACAACAACCACAACTAACTTCACAGCCAACTCCAGAAGTCACTCCCCAAGCACAACAACCAGAACCAGCTCCTTCGCCTAACACTGCTGACAGTACAAATACAGACACTCAAAATGAGCTAAATCAAGAACTAGGCGAGCAAAATCAGGCTTCTAATCCGCAAAATAACCCCACAGATTCAACCTCCACTGATTCCTCACCCGAAAGACAGGAACCGCAACAGACACCTAGTAGTCTCCCCACACCAGAAGGTGAAGTCGCTGTTGGACAAGCAACGCCTCTACAAGATATTGCTCCACCAGTCAATCCTCAACAGTCGCCACCTTTAAATGAGCAAAATGGGGAAGGAACAGCCTTAGCAACTTGGGATGTAGAAGCTAATGCTGTAAAAAAAGACATACAAGAGAATCCTCCTCAAATAGTAGGAGACATTAAGGAAAAAGAACTGGAGTCTCTTGCGCTTAATAAAGAACTTGGTGATCAGCCTATAGAGTTTAAAGCTGTCTTATTAATTGATTCCAATGGCGAGTTTAATAGTATAATTTTATATCCTGGTCAAAAAATTCCAGAACCACAAGCAACACAATACCAGGAATACGCTGAGAAAATTTTCAAAGGTCAAAAATTCATCCCAGCAAGCAATAACGATGGAAGCAAACCCCCCTTGGGCGAGCTTGTTGTACGTATCAGAATACAGCGTAAATCCGCCAACTCATCAATACCGAGTCCTTAGTCATAGTAAAGCCCACCAGTTCCAAGCACTCACTTTTGAGTAAGTTTTTCGCTCTTTGACATTTCCTTTGTCCTATTTAGAACTTGGCACTATTTTAGGGCTTGCCATCTCACAAAACTATGTTATAGTAATATAGTTGCAAAAATATACTTGCAAAAATGCGGGCGTAGTTTAGTGGTAAAACTATAGCCTTCCAAGCTATTAATGCGGGTTCGATTCCCGCCGCCCGCTTTATTTGTAGAAAAATAATATAAAAATAAATATAAAAATAGTTTCCAGGTGAACCCTAGAAACCAGAAGAGCTTTATGTTGCATCATTCAATTATTACAACTTATTGCGACAAAAGGAATAGGAATATAAAATCTTCAACCAAATTTACCGCTAACGTATTCCTTGGTAGCTTCTTGTTTGGGGTTCTGGAAAATTGCTTCTGTGCGGTCAAACTCCACAAGATAACCAGTACGACCTCCTTTTTCTGACGTTTGCACGTTAAAGAAAGCAGTCAAATCAGACACCCGCGAAGCTTGTTGCATATTGTGAGTCACAATAATAATTGTGTATTGCTCTTTGAGTTGGTGAATCAGTTCTTCAACCCGCAGGGTGGAGATGGGGTCAAGAGCAGAACAAGGTTCATCCATTAAAATAACTTCAGGCTGAACTGCGATCGCCCGAGCAATACACAAGCGCTGTTGTTGTCCGCCAGATAAGGACAAGCCACTTTGCCGTAGTTTGTCTTTGACTTCATCCCACAAAGCCGCTTGTCTGAGCGATCGCTCTACCAGTTGATCCATATCACCTTTGTAGCCGTTGAGTCTAGGACCAAAGGTGATATTGTCATAAATTGACTTTGGAAAAGGGTTCGGTTTTTGAAACACCATCCCAATTCTACGACGCACTTCTACGGGGTCAATGTGAGACGCGTACAAATCTTCACCCTGGTAAAAAACTTTTCCTTCTGCACGAAAAGTTTCAATTAGGTCGTTGAGGCGGTTGTAGCAGCGCAGCAAGGTACTCTTACCACATCCAGAAGGACCAATAAAGGCTACGACCCTATTTCTCGGGACATTCAGCCAAATATCGCGTACTGCCAAAAAATTTCCGTAGTAGACGTTGAGTCCCTCTGTACGAAAAACCGTATCCGTTTGATTCCCGGTTCTAGTGTCGGTAGTCATAAATAAGTAACGTTGTTTTCTTGATTTTAGTTAAATGTTCGATGGCTTATCTTATTTAAGTGTGCGACTCGTTGCCCAACGGGCAATGATATTTGTCAGCAGAACTAACAACACCAAAATCAAAGCCGCCGCCCAAGCTAATGACTGCAAATTTGCATACGGCGAAGTGCCATAGTTATAAACAAAAACAGCAAGAGAAGGTGTCGGTGCGAATAAGCCACTGGGCCAATACTGAGACGCTAAAGCCGTAAACAGTAAAGGTGCGGTTTCTCCAGACGCACGAGCGATCGCCAAAGTCACCCCAGTCACAATTGCTGGTACAGCTGCTGGTAACACCACTTGAGAAACTGTTTGAAACTTAGTTGCTCCTAACCCCGTAGCGGCTTGGCGCAAATCATTTGATACTAATTGCAAGGCTTCGTCAGTAGTTCGCACTATAATAGGCAACATCAAAATTGCCAGAGCAACTCCTCCAGCTATAGCTGAGAATGTACCAGTGGTCAGAACCACAATTGCATAAGCAAATACTCCAGCAATAATCGAGGGAACTCCGCTCAAAATATTGGTAGCAAACCGAACCCACCGGGATATTTTACCAGAGCTAAACTCTGTCAAATAAATTGCTGCCAAAACTCCAAAAGGAATGCTAAATAGTGCAGCAAGTGCTACTACTGTTATTGTTCCCACAATGGCATGACCAAAGCCTCCTCCTGGTACGAACGGCGGCGGTGGTAATTGAGTAAATATATTCAAATTAAAACTGCTGAAGCCTCGCAAGAGGACGTAAATCAGCACTGACAGCAAAGGCAAAAGAGACAATATCCCGCATACAAATGCTAAAACCGTCATCACCGTGTTAAACAACGTCCGGGAAGACGACCGAGAGTAAGCCAGACTGTTGCGTCCCCCACCAGAGGGCTGCTCTGAAAAACTAGAAGTCATGTTTTAACACACCCAAATGTTACAGTCGCTTGACTCGTAGTACTATTAACTCTGCCAAAATGTTGACTATAAGAGTTAAAACAAACAGAATTAACGCTGCGTACATTAAAGCTGCAATTTGTAGTCCGCCGGCTTCTGAAAATTGACTAGCCAACAGAGAAGAAATCGTATTGGCTGGTGCAAACAGCGAGGCGTTAATGTTATTGGAGTTTCCAATCAATATCGTGACAGCCATTGTTTCTCCCATCGCCCGCCCGAGTCCTAGCATCACAGCACTCACAATGCCAGAAAAGGCAGCTGGGATGAGAACCTTCAAAATTGTCTCCCAGCGCGTGGCTCCCAGCCCCAGAGCTGCTTGACGCAAACTAGAAGGTAGGGAAATCAGCGCATCGCGAGATATGGCTGTGATGATAGGCAAAGTCATAATGGCTAAGATGACTCCAGCAGCCAACATATTAGGTCCTGCGGGAACGGTACTAAAAATTGGCAAAAAGCCCAAGGAAGAATTGAGAAATTTTCCGACGCTTGTTAACGGGGGAACTAAAACAAAAAATCCCCATATCCCATACACAATGCTAGGAATAGCTGCTAGCAGTTCTACCAAGAAAACCAGCACTAACCGCACTTTGGCTGGTAAAAAATTTTCGCTCAGCAACACAGCTGTGCCAACGCCAATCGGTACAGCTATCAGCAAACCAATAAAAGCACTCACTAAAGTTCCGTAAATTTGCGGTAGTGCTCCGTACTCATTTGTAACAGGGTTCCAAGTGCTGTTAACTAAAAAGCTAGCGCCATACTTTTGAATAGCAGGCCACGCCTGAATGCCAACCTGAATTGCTATCCATACTAGGATGGCAGCAACCGCCAATGCAAAAATCCGCGTCAGCCAAATAAAGCCACGATCCAGTGACTTTTCTGCTTGAGAAGGTGGTTTAACTATTGCAATCTGGGCTTGTGTAGTCATGACGAGACCCATGAATGGGAGAAAAAGTGGGAGCGAACCACAGCAAGAAATTCAAAATTCAAAATTCAAAAAGCTCAGTGTGCTATTTACTAGCACTGGCACCAGTAGCACTGCTACCCCCGGCAATTTTATAATCTGCACTGATTGCATCGGCAGCCGTTGTCACTTTTTGAACTACGGCTTGGGGGAGAGGAACGTAGCCTAGTTGTGGAGCAATTTTTTGACCTTCTGTCAAGCCGTACTCAATCATGGCTTCTACTGCTTTGGCTTTTGCAGCATCGGCATATTTCTTGTTAGCCAGAATCCAACTGTAGGTGACGATAGGATAGGAATCTGCCCCTTCTGGATCTGTAATAAAGGCACGGAGATTTTCCGGAAGAGTTACTGCTTCCAAGGTTTTAGCTGCAGATGCATCGCTTGGTGCAACAAATTGACCTGCTTTATTTTGCAAAGCCGCAAAATTGAGTTTACTATTCTTGGCGTAAGCGTACTCGACGTAACCAATTGAGCCTTGAGTTTGTTGTATTTGGGCAGTAACACCATCATTGCCCTTGGCAGCAACTCCCGCAGGCCAGTTGACAGTTTTCCCACTACCTACTTTAGACTTCCATTCTGGATTAATTGCACTCAGGTGTTGCGTAAATACACCCGTGGTACCGCTACCTTCAGCACGATGCACAATTGTAATTGGCGTGTTGGGAAGCTTGGCACCAGGGTTAGCCGCAGCAATTTTCGGGTCGTTCCAAGACTTAATTGTGCCTAAGAAGATACCAGTATAAACATCTCGTGGAAGCCTTAGCTCCTGTACACCAGGTAGGTTGTAAGCCAGCACAATGCTACCAGCTGTCATAGGCAGCAAAAGTACGCCATTTTGCACCTTTTGGATTTCTTCATCCGTCATAGCAACGTCGCTGGCACCAAAGTCTACAAGACCTTTGGTAAATTGCTCAATTCCAGCACCGCTACCAACTGGTTGATAGTTGACTTGGAGATTGGGATATCTCTGGCTTAAAGCCTGGAACCAAGTTTGGTACAGCGGTGCAGGGAAGGTGGCACCAGCCCCATTCAATCTCACATTTCCACCAAGATCTAGTTTGCCTGGAGCTGTAGCCGTTGTATTAGTAGCAGCACCAGGAGAGGATTCCCCAGTGCTAGCACCGTTTTGCGTTTGTGCTCCACCGCAAGCCGCCAAACTAGCAGTAAGTATCAATACTGAAAAAGTTCTTGTTAACAGAGGAAGATTAGTTACAGGGTAACGAAAAAGCATGGATGTGTCGTTTTGGTTATTTTCCTGCTAAGCGTATATACTATACAGCTGTAGAGTAAAGAATAGGTTAACACAAATAGAATTACGACTTTGGAATGACTACTGTTTCTAACTTTAGAATTACAAAATTTAATATTGTTTTTTAGGCAAAAGTTTGTAACTGCAATCAGTTGATTCGGAAAACAAATAATACATTAGTACATTAGTTTTAGTTTAATAAAAACAAAAACAGATTATACAACCATGGTAATGTATAAAGCTCACCCCATTTAGGGATGAGAAACTACAATTATATAGCTATGTGTGTTCAAATTAGCATTTTTAACTTGTTTAAATTTATAAAATAGCAATCGTGCTGAAATCTCAATAGAATATGACAGAAGAAAAGTACATACCACACAACAAAACAAGTTCCTTCACTACTAAAGAAGGCTTCATATAATTTGAGTAAGGGTCAAGTTTGCCAAGTGCATATTATATAAATAAGTAGGTCGGTAAGAAAAAACCTAATTGGAAAGGCTTGTCCTAAGTTATTTGTCATTAGGAGCCATTGCGGGGGTTTTCCCCCAACCCCAAAGGGAATCCCAAAGCCCGAGTCCTACGGCGTTAATTGGTAAGAGCTTCGGTCATATTTAAATTTTGTAATATAGTTCTGTTTATTCCTGCCTACCTACTTATTTTTCAATTAGAGATTAAGAAATAAAATAATACTATTATTTACAATTTTGTACGAGAGTCCTTTGCATGAGTGCGTTGTAAATGCTAGCCGCATCCAATCAATTACTATGGTCTATGATTGGCTTATTGCTAACGATGGGTGGTACATTCCTAGAAGCCTATGTCACCACTTTACCTTGGGATTGGAGCCAGCATGGAATTCATACTTTGTCTGTGGGTGTCACCTATCAAATTGGTGGGGTGCTGCTTGTTGGTTGTTTAGGGGGCAAAAATGCAGGTGCGCTCTCGCAAATCGCATATTTAGTTATGGGATTAACTTTGTTACCTGTATTTGCTGACGGTGGCGGCATTGGTTATATCAAGCTGTCCCAGTTTGGTTATTTGCTTGGTTTTATCCCTGGAGCTTGGATTTGTGGGTTTTTCGCCTTTAAAGCTAGACCTCGGCTAGAAACTCTCGCCTTTAGTTGTTTTTGTGGCTTGTTAACTGTCCACTTGTGCGGTATTACTTATTTGATTATCAGCTATGTTTTTCAATGGAAAGGAACAGAAACTCTGTCTCTGATGCAAGAAGCAATGCTCACATACTCCTGGCTGGCGCTGCCTGGACAACTATCGGTAGTTTGCGCTGTCGTTGTTATAGCATATGTGCTGCGCCACCTAATGTTTTACTAGTCATAAGTTTTTAGTGGTGTGTCTTTTGTCGTATGTGCAAATGACAAATGACCCTTCGGGATCGCCTCTAGAGCGCCTTCGCACTTACGCCGATCGCCCCCTTTGTTGGAAACCTTAAGCGAAATTTCCGCTTGTTGGGATCGCCTGCAGAACTTCTCTTGTTGCAGCGCTGGCTTACAAATGACAAATGACAAATTCGCCATGCGTTTAAAAAATCTCCTGTTCTGGATTGCTGCCTTGTTAGCTTTTTTCTTAGACCAACTCACAAAATACTGGGTGGTGCAAACTTTTAGCTTGGGACAAACACAAGCACTACTACCAGGGGTATTTCACTTCACCTACGTTACCAACACTGGTGCAGCTTTTAGTCTGTTAGCAGGGAAAGTAGAGTGGTTACGCTGGCTATCTTTGGGAGTAAGTTTAGCATTGATAGCACTGGCATCGTTTGGTCCGGTGTTACAGCTTTGGGAGCAACTAGGCTATGGCTTTATTTTAGGTGGAGCGATCGGTAATGGCATCGACCGATTTGTTCTGGGCTACGTCGTTGATTTTCTTGATTTTCGAGTGATTAACTTTCCAGTCTTTAATTTAGCAGATGTCTTCATTAATATCGGTATTGTTTGCCTGCTCATTGCTACCTTTCAAAAGACTCCCACTTCAAATCGCAGGTAGCAGACTGGACTTTTTTGTCTAGCCCCATTTTCGTCTAAGAGTAGAAAATTTTTCTTGCAAACTACCCTCAAAAAGAAGAAGTCACAATTTGTGCAATTCCTCAACTGATGTCGTTATACCGATTCTCATTTGAATCACATACACCACGAATGAGGGCTTAAACCTGTTTCAAACCCCGGATCGCAATATGCCCCCACTTCATCAAAGATTTAGTGGGGGCATATTGCTCAAGTTATCCACCAGTCCACAGAATCATAGCTGAATTCTGGTTCCTGAGGGTTGACGACAAATGTCGGTCAAATTACGCCTAATCTAGTGTTGAGACGACTACCGCGACGATCCACCTGGCTTTGTTGTGCCAGAGCCTGAACCACCTTGAGAGGGAGATGAACTTGGGTCGGTAGTGCTGCTGCCACTGCCAGGAGCACTAGTGCCACTGCCAGGAGCACTAGGATCAGTGGTGCCGGGGATGCTAGGGTTGCCACCAGGAGGTGGGGCAATTTCAGTAGAGCCGCCGCCGGGGATGCCTGTGGTGCCAGGGTCAGCGGGCGCTGTACCAGGTACAGCTGTGCCACCAGGGGTAGTGCTGCTATCAGGAGCGCCTGTTGTACCACCGCCTGATGGAGACGTTTGAGTCTCGCCTGTACCACTACCAGGTAGGGTCTGTTGTTGAGTTCCACTACCGGGGACGCTAGGGTTGCCAGCAGGAGGCGGGGCAACGTCAATGCTGCCGTTGGGGTTGCCTGTGGTGCCAGTGTCAGCTGGTCCTTTGCCTGGTACAGCTGTGCTGCCAGGAACGGTGCCATCAGCAGGTTTGTTTTGTGTTTCAGAAGTGCTACCGGAACTTGGTGTAGATGCTGCTTCACCTTGACAACGGGAGTTAAGCGGGAAATCCCTGCAAAACTTTTTGATGTCTACCCTTGGTGAAAGTTTGATTTCTCTCGGTGCGCCAGTAGATTCACCACTTGATTGACCACCTGATTGAGCAGTCTCAATTTTGCTTGACTGGGCAAGAGCAACGTTGCTGGTTAAAGCCAGAGTCAAGGCTGTACCGATAAGGGTTAGATATTTTCCGTTCATATTACTTAACCTCCACACCTCAACGGAGTACTTCCGCTCATTAAACCAAAACATTAGCTTTTAAAAAATCATTCTAAATGAAGATCTATATTTTTGCTTTAAAATGTGCTTATGTGTTAAAACGGGAAAATTTATCTGTTTGATTTATATGGTGGTAGTTAATAGAAATACAAAATAAAAATTAGCAACTTTACATTTCTTCAAAAGATGAAACAGAGACTAGACAAAGGCTACAAGCAAAAAAGAAAAAATCTGAGCGTTCTAGAAAGATGTGACAGAATTAACAACATAAGTCAAATTATATATATATCCTAATGTCAAATTGAATCGGGAACAATTCGGTGCAGCCAACGTCATCATAAGCTTATGAGTACAATGGTCGAATACAAGCAGCGAGATTATAGTGCGTCCGATTCCTTACCAATAAACGTGGTGTGAATAGCCGATGAGTTCCCCCCAACCGCCTCAAAAGCCACAAACTTTGCTTGGTCAGATAACTCAAGCAGTACAAACAATTCAAGCTAGAGTCGATTTTTCCAAACTGGCGCTTAAACCAAATGCCAAAGTACCAGAACTTTGGGTGCAGGATGCGGGGGCGGATAAGGCGGAAGTGTATCCGTTGTTGGGCGATCGCTACATCATCGGTCGCAGTTCCAAATCCTGCGATATTGTTGTCCGCAACCCAGTTGTCAGCCAAATTCATTTGTCTTTAGCACGGGACTCTACTCAAAGACAACCAGTTTTTGTCATTAAAGATGAAAACTCTACGAATGGCATTTATCGAGGTAAGCGTCGGCTCACCTCTTTGGAATTGCGTCATGGCGATATCCTCACCCTCGGACCTCCAGAACTCGCCGCCTCAGTCAGACTGCAATATGTCGATCCACCGCCTTGGTATGTAACAGCAGGAACTTGGGCTGGTTACGGTGTCGGTGGAATCACAACTCTGATGGCGCTCGTCATTGGCGTAGAATGGCTAAAATTTGATGTCAAACCGCTACCCGGACCAACGCGAGCACCAGTAGTCATTTATGCTCGTGATGCTACCACCAAGTTACGCGAACCTCGGACGACTGCTCATATAGATATGAAGCGGTTGCAGGACTTTGGTCCTTACTTGCCAGCAGCGATCGTTGCTTCAGAAGATAGTCGTTATTACTGGCACTTTGGAGTTGACCCGTTGGGGATTTTGCGAGCGGTGTTCATTAACACGCAAAGCGGTGATGTCCAACAAGGGGCGAGTACAGTAACCCAGCAAGTTGCCAGGAGTTTGTTCCGCGATTATGTAGGCAGGCAAGACTCGCTTGGTCGCAAATTCCGGGAAGCGATGGTTGCCCTGAAATTAGAAACGTTTTACAGCAAAGATTACATCTTGCTGACTTATTTAAATCGAGTTTTCTTAGGAGCTGATACCTCTGGTTTTGAAGATGCTGCTCGGTATTACTTTGACAAGTCAGCAAAAGAATTGACACTGTCTGAAGCTGCAACATTAGTGGCAATTTTACCTGCTCCCAACGGCTTCGATTATTGTACACGAGGAGATAGCCAAAATAACCTCAGAACGATTGAATACCGCAATCGCGTACTGAAGCGGATGCTGGAGATGGGCAAAATTAAACAAGATGAGTATAACCGCTCTAGGCGATCGCCCATCGAAATTAGCCCCAAAGTCTGCGAACGGCAAGCAAAAACAATTGCTCCTTATTTTTATAGTTATGTCTTCCAAGAACTAGAAAATATTCTGGGCAAGGAACTGGCAACAGAAGGGAACTTTATCATTGAAACGCAACTAGATCCAGCAATTCAAGCACAAGCAGAAGTCGCGTTGCGTAATCATGTCCGCACTGGTAAGTCATCTTTTAATTTTTCCCAAGGCGCAATGCTTACCCTTGATTCAAGCAATGGAGCAATCTTGGCAATGGTAGGAGGTACCGATTATAGAACAAGCCAGTTCAATCGTGCTGTTCAGGCAAAAAGACAACCAGGTTCTACCTTCAAAATTTTTGCTTACACAGCTGCTATTGAGCAAGGGATTTCACCGGAAAAGTCTTATTCCTGTGCGCCTTATCGTTGGCAAGGCTTTACCTACAAACCTTGTCGTACTGGCGGTGGTAGTTTAGACATTGCCAGAGGGCTTGCCTTATCTGAAAACCCGATTGCTTTGAGGGTTGCTCATGAAGTCGGGCTAGATAAAGTTGTGGCGATGGCGCGAGAGTTAGGGGTGAAGTCACAGTTAGAGGCAGTTCCTGGCTTGGTGCTGGGTCAAAGTGTGGTAACTGTCATGGAAATGACTGGCGCATTTGGCGCTATTGGCAATGGCGGTGTGTGGAATCGCCCTCATGCAATTAGCCGGATTTTAGATAGCAGTGATTGCCGTGACCGGAACGACCCTAAAACGTGCCGCGTGATTTACTCTTATGACCAAGACGCAGAGGCTAATAAACGAGTGCTGCAAACGAACATAGCTGATACAATGACTCGGTTGCTGCGCGGCGTGGTTACAAGCGGTACTGGTCGCAGTGCTGCCATAGGACTAGGGGAAGCAGGTAAAACCGGTACAACAGATAAAAACGTTGACTTATGGTTTATTGGCTTTGTTCCCGGTAAACGACTGGTCACTGGTATTTGGCTGGGAAATGACAACAATGCGCCCACATCTGGAAGTAGCGCTCAAGCTGCTCAATTATGGGGAAATTATATGGGTAAAATTACACGGTAAGTGAAGGGGACTGGAGATTGGGGATTAGGGATTGGGGATTGGGGGGGTACAACGCGAAAAATTATGTCTGGGGTAACAAAGCCTTCTCAAAAAAAGGAAATTTTTCCCTTGCAACAGTCGCCAGTCCCCAAACACTTACAAAGTGCTCATTCATCAGATTGTGGTGTGGGCATTTTAAGCGCGACTTGGTAAGAAGTAAAAAGTAAGGAATTCTTTTAGCTTTTTACTTTTACCTTTTGCCTTTTTAACGATATCCCCGCCAAGGAATAACCTCAAGTGTACCGTTCGGCTTGAATACGACTTGGTAGTGTGCAAGAGGTTCTTTGTTATTTGGAGGAGCTAGGTATGAACCGTAGACATCTTGGAACATCTTAGGAAGGGGCGTTCCCCGAAAATAGTCAACGGCACCTTGGTTAAGTGGTTCGTAATCGGCGATGACGCCATCTTTGTTGACCGCCACCCGGTATTTCAAATCTCGCGCAAAGGAAGGAGCAGTACTCCAGTTTTGGCGGATGCTGTTATAAAGCTTCTGATTTAAATCCTTAACTGCGTTGGGGTCTGTGATTTTTGTACCCACAACATCTGGTGTTTTAGGGTATCCTCGCCAAGGGCTAACCTGTAGCACGCCTGTGTTCGTAAAGACGACTTTAAATTGGGCAATAGGCGATTGCGGCGCTGCGTTTTGGGCGATCGCTTCATTAGTTCCCGAAGCAGAATTTGCCGGATTCTGAAGTAGATTTGGTAAGGGAGTTTTTTCCACTGCATCATTCGTCCCTTTATCTACCGCTTTATATCCAACAATCGCACCATCTGCAGCCACACCCAAGCGAAAGACCAAATCCTGATTCAATCTTGAGCGCTCAACCCATTTTGGATTAATTTGGTTATAAAGTTGGCGGTTCAATGCACGCAGTTGAGATGCATCAGTAATTTCAGGAACTGTATTTAAAAGGGCTTCTAAATCCCTAACAACAGGCACTGCCCCGGGTGTGGAACTTGCTGCAACTGAGGCAGATGTCGTAGGGGCAAGAAGGGAATTTGCCGTAGCTGGGGCAGTTGGTGTGGGCGTCAATGTGGCATTTGCGCCCATCTGTTCATTAGGAGTCGGTGTGGGGGTGAGTGCAGGCGTTGCCGGACTATTGACATTGGTGGTTGTATTTGCATCGTTCTGTGCCTGTGGCTGAGGCGGACGCACTTGCGGGACTGGAATCATGGTAAAAGCAACGGCAGCGGCAGCCAAACTCGTTACTCCCACACTCGCTGGCACCGCTTGCTTGACTAACGCCTGACTGACACTGCCATGACGTCTGGCAACTGGTTGTAATTGGAGTGTTAACTCTGGTAAAGTTTGGCTATCTGCAAAAAATTGGTCTATTGCTTCTACCAAATCGAACAACTGCACTGTGTTCAAATCGAGTTGTATCGGCTGCTTTCCATTATTGGAGTTAGACCCAACTGAGTGTGATGTAGTATCTGAATGTATGATAACTCTGTGCCGGTTGCTGTCGATTTTCTGGAAGTGCACTAATTCCGACTCAAGGTTGTGCGCTTGAGGGTGTGGCACACTACTCAAAAATTCTTGGGCATAGGCACTCACAGCCCTTACCAAACTTTCAAAAAATTCTCGCCCTCCTACCACTGGTTTACTATTGCCAGATAAATAGCATTCTGCATTTACCAATATGGATAACTCTGGGCGCAGTTCCTGAAAATGTGCCGCCCTTGAGGCATCACTTAAACCCTCCAACAGTAGTGTGCAATTAGGTAAACTATACTTACGTTGAATATTCATTCCACTTCACCGTCAAAAAGACTAATCCAGAACCGCTGCATTCCAGCTGTGCCAGTACAGAATAGTAATTGTCCCAACAAACTTATAGCTAGCTCATCTAAATTTTCATCAGAATTTAACGCTAATACACCACCAGAACGCCGGGGATTCATCCGGCTCTTAAAATGAGTTCTAAACCGCTCTAGATAGTTAGATAGACGCAAATTCTGTTCTAAAGGAATCTGTTTTTCAACCATTTGTTGATATATCATTAGCAATTGGCGAATCACAACTGTTAACCGCCGCGCAATGTAGCAGGCAATGACCACTAAGGCTTTTGCTTCCATGATAGACAGGGGACGGCGGAGGTGTGCTCGTCGTATGGGGTTAGTGCTACGCATTCGCCATAAATTTACTCGATCTTTAACAATTCCTTTAAGATCTAACTCTTCAGCAAATGACAAAATCGCTTCAGAGCCACCAAGCTCTAATGCTTCAATTGCCAGTAAAATGAGGTCAATTTGCAACCGGGCTTTAGGGGGACATCCCTGTCCCTCAATCGCCGGTTCGGGTAAAGAGTCCAGAATCATCGGCAAAGACTGGGGGGTTGGACTGTTAAATTGCGTGACACTAGCAGAGACATTCATTATAAATACCTTATACGGCTGCAACAAACTAAGTAAAACTAATTTAAAATAGACAACCAGTCAAGAAAATGAGACTGACGGTATGCAGAGGCAAGCCTGGCTGATATATACATTACTTACTCTTCCAACACTTGGGTTTCCGTATTGCCTTGAATCAAAGTTTTTAAAGCATCATTTCTCTTAACCTCAGTCGTTAGTATCATGACATCCTTAGCTTGTAGATTTGCTCTCATTGTCAACGGATAACGTTTATTAACGGCTAATACCAAGCGTATGACATTTTAGTGTACGATTTTTCCTTTGAGGGTGTGCCTTGTTTAAGCAGGAGCTTGCAATCGGGCGCATAGGGTTGTAGCTTGTACTGCACAGTACTAAACTAAAACTTTTTTCTATTTTATGGATTTGAAGTCTCTGATTCGTGACATTCCAGATTTTCCTAAACCGGGAATTTTATTCCGCGATATCACTACGCTGCTGCGTGATCCACAGGGACTGCGCTACACAATTGACCTGTTTGCACAAAAGATAGAAGCTACTGGACTGAAACCAGAGTTCGTGGTGGGAATAGAGTCACGGGGCTTTATTGTTGGCGCACCGCTTGCTTGTGTATTAGGAGCTGGTTTTATTCCTGTCCGTAAACCTGGTAAGTTACCAGCAGCAGTTCACTCAATTGAGTACGCACTAGAGTACGGTACTGATTGTTTAGAAATTCATCAAGACGCTTTACACCCAGGTAGCCGAGTTTTAATTGTAGACGACTTGATAGCTACAGGTGGAACCGCAGGTGCAACCGCAAGGCTAGTCCAAAAAATTGGCTGCAAACTTGAGGGTTTTGGGTTTATCATCGAGCTACGGGATTTACAAGGGCGGAAACATCTGCCAGATGTGCCCATTGTCACCCTTTTAGAATACTAGTCAATAGTCATTAGTCATTTGGCTAAGGACGAATGACTAATGACAAAGGACACACAAATGACTACTACACGAATTTCCTTGGATGCAGGTCGTGATTGGCTTTTAAAGTTAGTCACGAGTGAGACTTTTATTTATGTGATGAAACGGCTCTTGCAGGCGCTGTTGACTTTGTTGTTGGCGTCGGCGTTGTCGTTTGTGATTATTCAACTTGCTCCAGGGGATTATGTAGATACGTTACGGCAAAACCCCAAGATTTCTCCAGAAAGAATTGAGGAACTTAGACGACAGTTTGGTCTGGATAAGTCTTGGCTTGAGCAATTTGGACTTTGGCTGTGGCGAATTCTCACTCAGGGGGACTTTGGCACCAGTTTTGTTTACCAGCGGTCGGTGTCGTCGCTGTTGTGGGAACGGGTACCCGCAACTTTATTGTTGGCAGTGTCTTCTCTGATTGTAACGTGGGCGATCGCCATCCCTTTGGGCATAGTCGCTGCTGTGAAACAAAATCAGTGGGTTGACCGCGTTTTGCAGGTGGTTAGTTACGCAGGACAAGGGTTTCCCAGTTTTATCACAGCCTTATTGCTGCTCATTTTGGCTCAAAACCTCTCGCCCCTGTTTCCAGTAGGTGACATGACCAGCATCAATCATGCCGAACTTAACTGGTTTGGTAAAATCCTCGATATTGGCTGGCACATGATTCTACCCACTATTGCTTTAAGTGTCACGAGCTTTGCTGGCTTACAGCGCATCACTCGGGGAGAATTATTGGATGTGCTGCGCCAAGATTATATCCAAACAGCTCGTGCTAAAGGGCTGCCCGAAAACCGTGTTATTTATGTTCATGCTCTGCGTAATGCAATCAACCCCTTGATGACTTTGTTAGGTTTCGAGTTAGCAGGTTTATTGGGTGGTGCGTTTATTGCGGAATTTTTCTTCAACTGGCCCGGTTTAGGGAGATTGACTTTACAAGCGGTGCAGGCTCAAGATTTGTATTTAGTGATGGCAAGTTTGGTCATGAGCGCCGTACTGCTGAGTGTTGGTAATTTGATAGCGGACTTGTTGCTTAAGGCAAGTGATCCTCGCATTCGCTTAGAAAATCTTAATTAACCAACCAGATGCAAGGGACGGCGCACTCCTGTTGAGCGTTCTTTGTCATTTGTACCAAACCAATGACTCATGACTCATGATTAATAACTATGTTTTCCGAACTTTATTATGTGCTGCGGTCAAAAGCTGACGGTCGTTATCTCGCAGCTCTTCCCAACCGCGAAGCTTTGGGTTATTTATTATTATTTCGCGAACAGTTTGATGCCCTGAGCTACCTCAACACTCATGCTGCAGAAGTGGCAAACCGTTTTGCCGTAGAATCTGTTCCAGGTTCTCAAATAGGAGGCTTGCTCAAACGCTGGGGTTTTAGTGGCGTGGGTATTGTTTCTGACCCGTTATTACCAAAAATAGAATTTTTATCACACTGATGACTCACTGTTTGCTCGTGCATTAGCTAAGCGGCTTTTGCTCCAGTCGGTAACGCCACCTTCTTACCCCATAACTAGCAGTAGGAACTCATTCACTGCGTCGTACCTTTTGGTGCCATTGACTGAGCAACTTCAAGCGCTTGATCTAGAATTTTACAGGCTTTGTCTTTATTGGAGGAGCCGAATAGAGAATTATAGCTATTGGTAAGTACAAAAAAGATTTTTTCAATAGGTCCTTTCTTTTGTTCTCTTGCCAGATATTGTTCTGCGATACGCGTAGCGTCAAGCCTCCGGCTTATCGCCGTTAGGGCTTGAGCTTTGTAACTTTTGTCCGTAATGCTTTGAGCAAGCGCTTCAGCTTGGTCAAATTTTCCCTGTTTTGCAAACCCACGGGCGATCACGGAGAATCTCCAGTCGTTGTGTGTAGCATCAGGAGGGGGTTGGATGGAAAGAGTGATTTGTAGCGCACGCTCAGGCTGCCCTATCTCAAGGTAACCGAATGCCACTTCCGACAGCATATCCTTAAAATTCCACTGTTGGATAATCTCAAACGCTTGGTCGTACTGTCTGCTGTTTAGATAGTGCCTCGCAATCCCTCTGAAGGTGGCGTCTCGGTTTCCAATCGATGTTGCCAGTTTAACCGCTTGGTCAGAGTACCCGGCTTTGCCATAAGCGATCGCAATTCCAAGGAACGCCCGCTTTCTGGCATTCACATTTTCGATGGATCGGGCAATTTGCTGTGCCTGCTCAAAGTTTCCTAGTTCTGCGTAGGCATGAGCGACCCTAGCTAATGCATCACTTTTGCTTTGGGCTTTGTCAATAGCAATTGCCTGCGCCGCTTTCTCAGCTTCGGCTAGCGTCGAGAGTGCCTTGTTCTGCTGCTCCAATGCTGCATACTGGGCTGCTGTTTTAATCAGTTGGGTAATTTTATCAAGGGGAAAGCGCTTGTCTGCAAGCGTCCGTATCTTTGGCAAGGATTGATCTAGAAGCTTGATCGCTCGACGTTCTTGTCCGATGAATGCAAATTGTTTAGCAATCCTTAGCATTTGAGAGATTTTTATTGAGGCATTTTCGCCCGATTGTGTCTCATCGATAGCAGCACTCTTAAGCGCACCTTCCAGTACTTGAGGTACTTGTTCCTTTTGTCCAGCTTGATTAAGATGTTCGGCAATTCCAATCAGGGTCATGGTTCTATAAAGGGCATGGTCATTGCCCTGGGCGATCGCCAGCGCTTGGTTCAAGACCGTAGTTGCCTGCTCATCCTCTCCAGCTTTTGCATAATGCCCCGCAACTTCTGCCATAGTTATAGGAGTGAACACAGGATTGTTTACTCCTGTGATGAGCTCGATAGCAAAGCCATAGTACCCAGCCTCTGCGTATTCCTTAGCTCGGTTGAGCAGAGACTCATCCGGAGAAGTTCCGCTACCGCTACAGCCTGTTGCCGTTTGGCTACGGGCAATGTGGATGGCTTCTTTTAGAAGTTGCTTACCCTTAGCTTCCTGTCCAGCCTGGATATAACCAACAGCCACTTTCACTAAGGGGTTAGCTTTGAAGCACTCATTGGGATTCGCCTCCGCCAAAGGCAGGACTTGGTTTAAAATCTTGACAGCCTGCTCAGATTTTCCTACCGCTGCATACTGAAATGCAATATCAGCCAGTATGCCATGTTTTTCAAAGTAGGTTTCTACTGCAAGAACTTGACCCCCTGGAAAGAACGTAGCAATTAGTGCAGTGACAGCTAAAATATTGAACTGGATTATTCTTCGAGCCATGTTTTTCCCACGTCAACTTTTTGTTGCGCGACTACCCACAGGTGGTTAGCCTTGAACCGGTAAAGTTAACGACAGAAATGTTTGGCAGTTTGTGGTGATTTTGTTACAAAAATTTATTTAGCTACTGAGAGTGTTGAAAAACCCAGAGCGATCGCCCTCTCTAACAACCTGACTTTTCCCGTTAAGCCTCAACAAGCTTGCTTATAAAGGATTTTGGATAAAGCACAACACATACACTACAGTAATTGAAATTCGGTGTTAAAGGTCACAAGCAATTTTGGACTGGTGACAGAAAAATTTTCCGAAGAGTTGAGTTGGGCAATCGTTGATTGAATGAACGTGCTTTTGTCTTTTGGCTATGCTCTAAGTCTTGTATTTGGCAAGGCACTGTCAGAAATCTTCAATAACTTAACGGGAAAAGCCAGAGTTTGATAAGTTAACAACACAAATTTCTAATTTTTTAATGTTATTTTCCTATCAACTTAACTAAACCAATACCACCAAAGTAAAGCCCCAGTACAGCTCCTGCTAAAAGACTTTGGGTGAAGGGGTCAGTTGAAGGTGTGAGAATTGCTCCTAAAATCACTGCCCCCAAAATCACGTAGCGCCAACCAGAAAGCATTTGTTTAGAAGAAACAATCCCTAAAGCACCAAGTAGCACTTGGATGATGGGGATTTGAAATGCTAATCCAGTACTAAAGAGCAGCAACAAGACAAATTCAAAATACTTGTCAATCGACCACAGTTGCTCGACTACGTCTGCACCATAGCTGATAAAGAATTTTAAAGCAGCTGGTATCAACAAAAGGTAGGCAAATATTATCCCACCGGCAAACAGAACACTTGACCCCAAAACCACAGGTGCGAGTAAGCGGCGTTCGCGCCGAGTCAGTCCAGGAAGGACAAACTGGATAATTTGGAATAGCACAAAAGGGCTAGACAATACTAACCCGCTGTAGCCTGCAACTTTTAAAGAGACAAAGAAATATTCTCCCGGAGCCAGTTGCAGAAACTTTACTCCCTGTGCTGGCACTTCTAGTAGCTGAACAATCGGCTTAACCGCTAAAAAGCAGCCGATAACACCTACTGCTACAGCAATTAACGAGTAAAAAATCCGCTGTCGCAGCTCCTCTAGGTGGTCGAAAATTGACATTTCGACTTCACCAGGCAACTCATCAAGAGGATCTATAGGATCTATTTCTGGTTTTGAGTCGCCATGTACTTCAACGTCAATACTAGGAGGAGTTGTTGTGTCTATGTCTTGTGAAGATGTCATGAGTTAGCTAGAGAGCATCACCTTTTAACCATTGTACTGGGAAGCAGGTGGATGTAGAGACGCTTTCATCTCTAGCGCCTCTGCACTCTTTCACATCACTGAAGCGGTAATTCTGGGTGTACAGCCGAATATTTTGATACTATTTGGGAAATTTCCGGGTTGTAAAGTCTCAGGTAATTCCAGTAGTTACCAAACACCTGACGCACGTAATTTTTGGTTTCATCAAAGGGAATTGATTCTACAAATTCATCTGGGTCTTCCTTAGGCAGAATTGGCAACCACTTGCTAACGTTACCAGGACCAGCATTGTAACTGGCGATCGCAAGCAGGGAGTTATTGCCATACTGCTGATGAGTGTGATCCAAATACCAAGTTCCCAGCATGATGTTGTTGTTGGGGTTTTGTAAATCAATTTTTTTGGAATCGAACTTAATTTGTGGGGCAATCCATTTAGCTGTATTTGGTAGTACCTGCATTAAACCAGTCGCACCAGCTGTGGAACGAACTTTTGTCTCAAACCGCGACTCCTGACGTATAAGGGCAGTAACGAGCAAGGGGTTAAGTTGACGTTTTTCGGACCATGTCTCAATTTCCTTGAGATAGGGAAAGGGATAACGCGCCTGCCAGTAAGTGATTTGTTTACTTAAACCTTGATATTCAGCTTGTTCTTGCGGCGTTTCTCGGTCTTCCAATTTGGAAATTTGATCAATTCCCTTGATATTTTCTCCTTTTGCCAACTGCATTAACCCGTCGGTAAATTCCTCTGCGACTGTTGGCTGCATTTTGTTCTGAAATTCGGTCTGCCATTGCAACCAAGCATCCCGGTCTTGACCAAGTAAGTACAATTCTTTAAAAGTTTCCGAACCAGCAGTTGGTAACGGACGCTGGATTGGGACGACCTGTGGGTTCATCTTACGCACTGTGTTGAAATTGCCAACATTGAGTCCCAAGGTTGCCGCTGCTCGCCACGCATAATAAGAGTAGGGAAAATTGCTGATTGTATACTCATAAGCTTGTTTTGCCTCTTGGTTTTTCCCTAGTTTGGTTGCCCATTTTGCAACCCAAAAGCTGGCTCTGGGAGCCAAAATACTGTTGGGGTTATTTTTGGGAATCGGTTCTGCCCATTGCCATGCACCTTTATAGTCTTTTGCCTTCGCTTTTTGTTGTGCCATTTTCCAGCGATACTCTGCGGCTTCCTCAGAACTGCCATACTTGGTAAGAAGGAGCTTCAGAGCTTCAGAGGCTGCTTTTTGATCTTGAGTTTGAAGAATTTTGATTTTTTCTACCAGCGCTGTACCTGCTTTGTCAGGAAATTTACTAATGACCTGGTTGAGATAGGGCAGGGCGTCTTTGCGTACTGTTGCCATTTCTGCTAAACGCATCAAAGCAGTGCCACTTTCTTTTGCATCCGGAAATGTTTTCACCAGTTGTTGATACATGACAACGGCTTCTGGTCGTTTTCCGCCTACCTGCAATCCCCGTGCAACGCGGTAATAGTTTTGGGGTGTGCGATTCGCTTTGGCATATGCTGTCGCCGCTTTAGCAAATTCACTGTTTTCCCAGTAAGCGGTACCAATGATTTCCCATTCTTCAGGTTTTAAGGTGGAGTTGTTTGCTAGCTGATCTAATACAGGAACAATTCCTAGTTGGTCATAAGCGTATTTAGCCAAGACTAACTGTAATTGCGGCTGATTAGGATTTTCCTGCAATCGCTTACGGATAATTTCCCAAGTTAGGGGATGCGAAGGAAATTCCGCGATCGCTTTGTCCTGATACTCTGGTAGGGCAATCAAATACAAAGCTTTCGCAGCTGCTGCTTGTTTCGGGTACTCTTTCACCACTTTCTGCCTCAGATCCGAGGCTTTGCCTTCTTCTCCTAAAAGTTCCTCTGCTTGCGCCTGCCTAAGCAACACATAAGGCGCAAGCAGTGGGTAATCTTTCTCTAGTCCTTTTAGTAACTCAAGTGCAGGTTTAGCTTGCTTCCTTTCAATTAAGTCACTTGCTAAAAGATAACGAGCGCGATTTCGATCTGCTGATTTTGCCCCCTCCTTGAGTGCTTCTAATTTTGCAGCACGTTCTTGTGGAGATTGTGACACCAAGGCAAAAACCGATGATTTAGCTTTGCTTTCTTCCGAAAGCTGTTCAGGCTGAATCTTACGTGGTTTAAGCCATTGTCCTATGGATTTTCCTATCTCGGGAGCTGACACGATTGCCCCAGCTAAAAAGGCACACAGCCCTGCACCCGCTATTAGAGAAATATGCTTTGTCTGTAGCTTCTTCAGCATCGATTCCCGCTGCAAATTTCACATGAATTTCTTGCCACTTTAGCATTACTAGTGGTCAACGTCGTCAGTTTTAACTTTTGTATTTTTAATGTTGGGGATCGATAAGATGTCAATCTCAAATCCGAACTTATCATTGGCACTTTGTTAAGGTAGATAATCTTTGTTATATCTCATAAAACAAAGACATATTACTCCAACTATCAAATCCATGTTTATCAAGATAAACACTGAATTAAGTTCTTTTAATGTATTTTATATAACAAATATAAAATCTAAAAAATAGAGGATAACTTTATAAATTAAACAGCTTTTATAGAAATACTAGTACAAAAAAGTACAATTATTTTGTCAAATATGCTGTTAATAGTTAAGTCTTTGGATAAACCTTTATTTGCACGTTTATCCTCCTAATGGTAGATGCCAGCAAGATATAGGTGTCAATATCAATATATTCTTTCACCATAGTATTTTAGAGACTTTGGTGAGCGATCGCGCAAGCGATATTTTTGACTTTGTTTCGTCTAAATACAAATGACTAAAACAGTCCAAAGTAGCGAGTGTTGAGTCCGTAGTAGAATAAAGGAAGCTTGGAAAAAGTTAATTGGAACTTATCGCTTAGGAGTTAGCACTAAATTGGTTTTGCTCACAATTTACTGCTGTGCTAATTTCGGAACCCGCCCCTTCAAACCGATCATCAGCTTCAGAGAAAATATTTTGACCACAGGTACTCGACGCATGATCCATAATGCGAGGCGGCGAACTACAACAATTGGCAAGATGTTATTAGAAAACATTCGGTCTAACAAATCAGTGAAACCTAAAATTGTCAAGTTCTCCCGCTTACGCCAGCGTTCGTAATGTTTGAGGATTTGAATGTTACCAATATCTTCACCTTTGGCGTGAGCGTCTTGCAACACTTGTGCCAAAGCAGCAACATCGCGAATGCCTAAATTTAAACCTTGTCCGCCGACAGGATGGCAATTGTGCGCGGCATCACCAACTAAAGCGAGTCGGTGGAGAACATAGCGATCGCTTTGCATGAGTTGGACTTGAAAAATAAAGCGATCGCCCAATAATTCTAACTTGCCCATCTGATTGCCATAACGCGCTTGTAATTCTGCTAAAAATTGCTGATCATCCAAAGCGCACAAAGCTTTTGCTTCTTCATGAGGGGCAGTCCAGACAATCCGGCAACGGTTTCCTGGCAAAGGTAAAATGGCAAACGGACCGCTTGACTGAAATTTTTCGTATGCTGTGTTGTTGTGGGATTTTTCTGGTTTGACAAAGGCAACAATACAAGATTGCCAATATTTCCAACCGTGGGTTTTAATTCCAGCAGCTTGACGAATACGGGAACGTGAACCATCTGCAGCTACCACTAATTTAGTGCGAACCGTCTGCATTTGGTCTGCAAATTTCATCTCTATCGTCACCACATCCTGCTGATACTGAATATTCACCACTTCTGCAGGACATAAATATGTGACATGAGAACAATCTTTGACAAACTCCTGTAAAGGATGCAACAGTGCTTGGTGTTCCCCCACATAACCTAAATCTTGTGCGTTTATATCCCCGGTTTCCCATTCCACCACACCGGGATAATCACCATCTGAAAGACGCACACGGCGGTAAGTCTCGATGTTGGGCAATATTTTGTCCCAAATTCCAATTCCTTGATATATCAGCGCCGAAAGCATATGCACTGCGTAAGCTTGCCCTTTGGCGACTGCTGCTGATTCTACTTTTGCCTCCACCAGCAGCACACTTAAGCCGGAATCTTTCAATGCAGAGGCTAAAGTTAAGCCAACTATCCCGCCGCCGACAATAACCAAATCATAATCATATCCCCGCTGATATGTTGATGTTTGGGGAGCGTTAAAGGTTTGAGAAAGCTGCGGTTGCGCCATTGTTAAGATAAATTACAGCGTTTTCATTCTTATTTTGACGCAAGCAGCCGTTGGAGAGCAAGTTGAGGGGGGCAGATGGACGGACGACAGAGGCGTTACAAATAACTTATGAGAATAATTCAAGCTTAAGAGTATACAGACACTTTTGACTCTTAACTACTTTCAAGCCATCACAGCCATTAGTTGTTCTGACATATCAAAATTTGCCGTGACATTTTGTACATCATCTAAACCTTCTAGAGTGTCTATTAACTTCAAAAGCGATCGCGCCTGATCTGGGTCACTGACTTCTACACTATTACTAGGAATCCAGCGCAATTCGGCATCACTCACCTTAAAGCCTTTGTCTTTCAGGGTTTGGCTGAGGTTCTCTAAATCAGCTACTTCGGTAAACACCTCAGCAGTTTGTTCCTGTGTCATCTCATAAGACTCGGCGCCACCTTCGAGAGATGCTTCTAAAAGCTGTTCTTCATCATTAACTCCCTCAACAGTACAAACGCCCTTTTGGGAGAACATCCAGCTGACACAACCTGTTTCACCAAGATTACCACCGTTTTTACTAAAGGCAGCACGCAAGTCAGCAGCAGTACGATTGCGGTTATCTGTTAGGGCTTCAACAAGGATAGCAACACCTCCAGGACCGTAACCTTCATAACGAATAGCTTCTAAACTAGAGGACTCGCCTGAGAGTGTACCTGCACCTTTGGCGATCGCTCTTTCTATATTCTCATTAGGAAGACCCGCCGCCTTAGCTTTTTCAATTGCCGTACGAAGTTGAAAATTTCCAGCAGGATCTGGAACGCCACTTCTAGCCGCCACAATAATCGCACGGGACCACTGGGTAAAAGTCTTACCTTTTTTTGCATCTACTACCGCTTTTTGGCGCTTAATATTTGCCCATTTACTGTGTCCTGCCATATTCGGAGATTAATAATGCTATCTACTTACAAGATACGATATAGCTTTGCGCGAGATTCAAAAATAATATTGTACTTTACAGCACCCAAATGAAATTCATTAAACTTCCTACTTACTCTTTCCTGAGAGCAAGGTTATTGATTTTACTCATAGTGGGCATTTTGATTTTGACTGGATGTCAAGCTTTACCAAAAGGCAAGAACACAGATCAAGTGATTCATTTGACCTTATGGCAGGGGGTAAATCCGCCGCCAAATCGAGATGTCTTGCAAAAGCTGGTAGATCGATTTAATCAAACCCATTCAAATATCCAAGTGGAATCGCTTTATGTGGGACAACCAGATCAGCAAATGCCAAAGATTTTAGCAGCGGTGGTAGGAAATGCACCTCCTGATTTGTTGTGGTATAACCCAGCAATTGGCGGTCAACTCGTGGAATTGAATGCCTTGATACCTTTAGATGAAATGTTAGCATCACCAGTCAAAGAAGATATTGACCCTGCTTTGTTTCAGTCGATGGAATACAAGGGAAAAATTTGGTCTGTACCATTTGCTACAAATAATGTTGGTATTTACTACCGACCGAGTTTGTTTCAAGCAGCAGGAATTACTGAATTACCTCGCACTTGGGAAGAGTTACGCCAAGTTGCTAAAAAATTGACTCGTGATACAAATGGTGACGGAAGTATAGACCAACACGGCATATTTCTGCCTTTAGGAAAGGGAGAATTCTCGGTGTTTGTTTGGTTACCATTTATGTGGAGTGGCGGCGGTGAGTTGGTGAGTGGTGACACGCAACAAGCTGCAGCAGTGAAATTAATAGATAATAAAGGTGCGATCGCTGCTTTGCAATTGTGGCGCGATTTAATTACTGATGGTTCAGTAATTTTATCTGGACCAGAACGAGGTTATGAAACAGATAATTTCATTGCTGGTAAGGTAGCAATGCAAATAACAGGTCCTTGGACTCTAGGATATTTGCAACAAGATATTCCCAACGGAGATTTTGCTGTTTTTCCAATTCCTGTTGGTGAACGTCCTGCTACTAGCACTGGTGGTGAAAATCTGTTCCTGTTTAAAACGACTCCCCAAAGGGAAAAAGCAGCATTTACTTTTGCAGAATATGTCTTGAGTGAAGAATTTCAGACAGAATGGGCGCTGGGAACTGGATATTTACCTGCGAATCTGAAGTCGCGTCAAAATCCGAAATATTTAGCATATGTTGAGAAACAACCAGCAGTGAAAGTGTTTTTGGATCAGGCAAAATACGGGCGCAGTCGTCCTATTTTTCCAGGTTATAATCGGGTTTCAGAAAATATCGGGCGAGCGTTGGAATCTGTGATGTTGGGGAAAACTACGCCTCAAGAAGCACTTAAACAATCTCAGCAGCGCTTGGATTTGATTTTTAAGTAGATATTAGGTAATAAATTTTTTGTTGGAACCGCAGATGGACGCAGATAAATTATCTGTGTCCATCTGTGGTTTTATATTTAACAAATTGGCTTTCACTTGTGAACATTGACCTTATTCAGATCCCCGACTTCTTAAAGAAGTCGGGGATCTTGTTTTTTTACAAATCATTTAGTGGGACTTAAACAAAAATTAAGCCCAAATGTAGCCTAAACTAGCTTTGTAAGCGGCAAATACGTCACGATTATTATTCAACCAATCAAAGAAACGGTAAGACATAGCTGTTCTAAATGCTTCCAAAGCTTCAGTAAAGGTATTCAAAGGTTTGTTTGCCCACCTTCGTCTCAAGCCTCCAGTCATCTGATGCCAAAGAATAAAAGTATATGCACAAAAAACCAAGATAAAATGTCGAAGTAGACTTGTTTTATCTCGAACTTGATATTCTTTTAACCCTAGCCAACCCTTGGCTTCCCTATAGAAAACTTCCACCCAATTTCTTTCTCCATAGGTATTAACTATCCACTCAGGCGAAACAATTGATGTAGAAACATTAGTGATAAAGTAGTCAATATCAGTCGCTTCGGAGAAAGTGTCAGCATTCATAACGATAGCAATATTTCGCTTTCCTACGAGTTGTGATATCTCTACTTCTCTAGTTACTACCCATACTGTTTTCGGTTTATCTAAGTTGAGTTCAACCTTGGTGAAAGCCTCTTGAGACAGGCTTTGTGCTAATTCATCTAGCCTCATTGTTTGTTGAACATTTTCTGATATGCTGAGACTTATTTTTCGATTTTTGGCTAATCCTCCCACGTACTTTAGTTGTCTCTTCTCTAACTCTAATAAGAACGATGTATTGTTGCCATATCCAGCATCTATCAGTACAATTCCTGGTTGATATTTTCGCGCCAATGTTCTGTCTATTAACTTGATTGCCAGTTCACTTTTTTTCTCAAATTCACAGTCTTGTTTACCTAATGCTAAGGAATCCGCGTGCTGGTATAGCTCTATATCTAATGGTAAGCTTTTTCGTCCATCGTACAAATGCGTTGTTACCACTACTATCCCATTATCTGTTTTACCAATCTCTCCAATATACTGCCTTCCCACTCCATCAGTAAAATTCCCACTTTTTCTATGACCTGAATCATCAATTATTAAGCTAAATCCTCTACTTATTCTCGTTTGACTACACTTGTTCATCGTCTCTAATCTCAGCTCATTTACCTTCAAATCAGACCATGGAGCTTCAGTTAAAAAGTGGTGTAATTGATGGTATTCGACCCCTATCGTGTTAGATGCCATCTGAAACACGTTTTTTCTCTCACTTTCCCCCAATAATCCTCCTAAATAATGCCTAAAACCTCTTTTTTGAGCTTTATGAGTAAACGCTTCATCAAACCGTTGACACCATTTCTCAAAACACGGTGGCATGGCTGCGGGGGTTGTCTCTTTCATTGGGTGTTACTTTAACGTGAAACCTATGCCCGTCAAGCATTATACCCTATTCTTTTTTCTTTTTTTGTTTAAGTCCCGCAGCCACCCTACCATTACGGCAGCGAAGTAACGGGATTGTTTGGGCTGGTGGGTGTGGTGGGAGCAGCAGCGGCTCCTATTGTGGGTAAGATAGCAGATAAGAGAAATCCCAAGCTGACTGTAGGGTTAGGTCTTGTGATTACAAGCTTGTCATTTCTGATTTTCTGGGTGTTTGGTTATCACGTCCTGGGGTTGATTGTCGGGGTTATCCTTTTGGATTTGGGTGTGCAAACCACAATGGTTTCTAACCAAGCGAGAATTTACAGTTTACCTTCAGAGTTTCACAGCCGTTTGAATGCACTTTATATTACCTTTTACTTTATTGGTGGAGCGTTGGGTTCGTTCCTTGGTGCTTATGGCTGGAGTCGCTGGCATTGGCATGGAGTCTGTGCAATGGCTTTAATTATGCTAGGAGTGGCTTTTACTACGTTTATTAAGCGGCGTCAGCGTTGAGGCTATGTTTTATTGCTAGATTAGGGATTTCCAACAAATAAATTATGCAATAAGAGTGGGGTGGGCATCTTGCCCGCTCAGTCTATAGGACGGGCGCCAATCCCATCCCACAAAAAAAGTTGGATATTTTTTAATTTGGAAGTCCCTTAAATCATATTTGGAGTTGTTGTAGGAATGTTGATTTGGGGAGAAGATAAAATTTGGCAGTAAACACAACAAGATTCCCGACTTCTTAAAGAAGTCGGGAATCTGACGAATCTGGCGCGATTTATGGGCTTCCTGCAGGCACTTTCACACAAATTAAATAGGGTTGCTATATCTTTTTTTTCAAAATCCAAAATTCTCTTTTTTTTTATTTTGAATTTTGAATTTTGAATTTTGAATTGTTTTTGTCATAACCTAGCAGCAGCGATCGCAGCACCTATGAGTCCCACTTGTTGATTCAGGATAATATGCACGGGAATGTCTTCTAGGAGAGGACGCATTCTCCCTTTTTGGGTGAAATTCAGCAGGAATCTATCTTGTTGAATTAAGGGTAGTATTTTAGGTGCTATTCCTCCAGCGACATATAAACCACCATAAGGTAGAAGTTTCAGCGCCAGATTGCCTGCTTCTGCACCGTATGCTTCTACAAATAATTGCATCGTTTGTTCCGAAAGGCGATCGCTTTTTTCTAATGCTGCTTTCCCAATGACAGCACCAGGATCGACGCTTTTTTCTTGGCGTCCCGCTTCTTGTTCCCAGGTTCTAACAACTTGGGCAATTTCTGGTGATTCAGTACCTATTTTCCTGTCACGCAGAAATTGGTAAATTGCCACAATCCCCATACCAGAAACCACACGTTCCACAGAAACCCGTTGGATATCATGCTTATCCAGCAGGTATTTCAAAAGTTGAAACTCTAACTCAGTACGGGGAGCAAAATCAGCGTGTCCACCTTCAGAAGGAAAGATATGATAGCTGTCTCCTTGCTTGATTAAAAATCCTTGCCCCAAGCCAGTACCAGCACCAATAATGGCGATCGGCGCTAAGGGGTTGAGTTTGCCAGGTTGCAGAGTCAGGAAATCTTGTTTATCTAAACCCAAAACGCCATATCCAACAGCAGCAAAGTCATTGATCAGACTAACTTGAGGGATACCCAATTCTTGTTGTAACCGTTCTGTATCGAGAAACCAAGCTAAATTAGTCAGCTTAGCGGTATTTTTTACTATAGGTCCTGCAATGGCAAAACAGGCTTTTTGTGGTGTTGGTGTATTAGCTTTGAGCAAAAACTGCTGGACTATCGGCACTAAATCAGGAAAATCCCCACTACGGTACCGTTCCTCATAAATAGTGCGTGATAGATGCTTATCTGACGCCTCAACCAGACGCAAAATGGTTTTCGTGCCGCCGATGTCTCCTGCCAATAATAGTGTCATATGAGTTCTTCTTAATTAAACCGAATGACTTCTTCTACTTGGGTTAAATGGGAGGTATCTCCCTTTAGTTCTAACAACCACTCTGGGTGTTGGCGCACAACTTTCACCAGACAACACAACGAAGCTTTGACTTCGGTTCTGGCAATTTCACCTACTAAGCCTATTGTCGCCCCCAATACAGATGCACCGTGTCCCACTAAAAGAATATCCTCTGGAGAGAATTCTGTAGTCAAGCATCTAGCAGTTTGCCCCGAACGTTCCAGCATTTGTTCTCTTGTTTCCGGGTATTTTGCAGGAATGCACGGAGTGTAACTAATGTCAATTCTCGGGAATAATTCTGCTAATGCTGGAGTTGAGAGTCGCTGTGGTTCTTCTGTCATCCAAGCTGGATTCAGCCATTCACTCAAGCCTGTTTCCAGTTTTATTGGCAAATCGAGAACTTCTGCGACTGCGATCGCTGTTTGTACAGTTCGTAGGAAAGGAGAAGCAAAAATGTGGGCAATCTTTTCTCCCTTGAGACGCTTGGCTAACTGCTGCGCTTGCACCATACCATCTTCAGACAGTGGTGGATCGTAGCGTCGTTCTGCTGTGAGAAACCAATCAGGGTTGACGAAATCGAGACGGTTGGCGTGTCTTGCTATCCAGACTATTTGACTCATGCGATGATTTGATACATTTCCCGCAGGCTAAAGTTTAGGGCTACATAAACTAAGCCCATTTCGCGGGCTGTAAATTAAATAATATTACAGAGTGTGTAGCTATTTGTAATAGGATAATTTATTTAGTGATGAACCAGTTCTCTAGCTGTAAATCTTGGAAATTACTATAGTCTGATGTGTTGTTTGTCACCCTTCGGGTTCACTAGTCGCCTCAACGGGGGGAACCCCCGCACGGCGCTAGTTCACTAAAGTGAGATTGTTAACCTTTGCAATTGCCGCAATTTGTCCATCAAGATATGGCGGCGTTTTTCCAGCAGCCACTAAACGAGCTCGTTCCAGAGCAAACCACTCTGCCGCCGCTGCATCATAAGGTAATAATGGCAACTTTTGCCGGACTTCTGTTGTCAAATATGCCTCAATAATTCGCCGCTTGTTTGATATTGGCAGTCGGTAACAACCAAACAAAAGCTCATGCCACACAACTGTTGCAGTAGCAATTTCTTTCTCATGTTGCTGTAGCATCCGTATCACATTTAAATTTGGACGCGGACGCAACGGTTCTGACAAAATATTGGTATCAAGAAGAAAACGGATGGCAGTCAAAAAATTACCTCTCTTCCAGGGGAGTTATCACGAACGTCCTTAAAAACCTCATCCGGATTAATGTCTGCCTCCTCAACATTGTATTCTTGCCGGAATAGCTCTATTGCCTGTCCAAAACCTAGCTTTTCATGCAAGAGGCGATCGTATTCTGTCGCTGAGAGAATCACCGCTACCCGTTCTCCCTGTCGGATCAGCTGCACAGTAGTTCCTTGTTCAACATCTTGGATGATTTGCTCTAGATGATCTGAGATTTGCTCAATGGAATATTGATCAGCCATCTCTAAGTCACCGACCTTTGACATCTATCATTATTAAATTGTAAAGGCACAAAACGCGATTGGCTTTGCCACAGCCCCTTAAGCGATCGCTCTATAGAAGCGACTTATATCAAGTGCGTTCAAGAACCTCACCCCCTGCCCCTCTCCTTGTTAAGGAGAGGGGTGCCCGTAAGGGCGGGGTGAGGTAACACGTATGAATGCAACACGCGTATCAACAATGAGGTTCTGATACTCGACGACGAGTTGTTAACACTCAACGCCGAGGTTCTGATACTCGGCAATGAGTTTTCAAGACTCAACCACGAGATTATGATACTCGATAACGAAGCTCTAACACTCAACGACGAGTATCCAACACTCAACGACGAGTATCCACCACTCAACGCCGAGTATCTAACACTCAACGACGAGTATCCAACACTCGACGACGAGTATCCAACACTCGACGACGAGTATCTAACACTCAACGCCGAGTTATTTTATCCCATCACACAAACTTTTATCGCTCTCACTCACATTGGGGTTCGTCTGCAAATAATCACGCACCCAATTGCACCCGCGCACCAGTAAATTGTCGAGATTCAAATTCCACAAAATTACCGTCTTGTCGGCGCTGGTGGAAGCAAGTGTCTTGCCGTCGGGGCTGAAACTGACGCCCCAGACCTCATCGCTATGACCATTGAGGGTTTTGAGCAACTGCCCTTGCAGGTTCCACAACCGTACCGT
>JXCB02000027.1:172958-545030 GCA_000828075.3 Tolypothrix campylonemoides VB511288
ACTGGCGGAAGCAATTGTCTTGCCGTCGGGACTGAAACTGACGCCAATGACCCTATCGCTATGACCGTTGAGGGTTTTGAGCAATTGCCCTTGCACGTTCCACAACCGTACCGTCTTATCATTACTGGCGGAAGCAATCGTCTTGCCGTCCGGGCTGAAACTGACGCCAATGACCGCATCGCTATGACCTTCTAAACGGTTGCGCTCTTTTATCTCGTAGACTGCTTGCCACAGCGTTGGCACAACCTCAGCCTTAATTTGGGGTTCGGTTGTTAGCCAGAATGCTTTCTGTAATTTTGTCCCTGTTCTCAAACTTTCCAGCAAAGCTTCTAACTGTTGATTGGAAGAAAAAAACGCTTCTGAAGATGTTCTAAAGGCTTTGATTTCATTGTGTTGAGCTTGGCGATATAGAAAGAAAGCCGCAACCCCTAGCCCAGTTGCAGCAACAAAACCAGCCAGCGCCACAACCAAAGCGTACGTAATATTCCTGCGAGCTTTTTTTTGACGTTCAATTTCTTCTTGTTGTCGCCTCAGTTCCTCTTGCTGGCGTCGCTCTTTCTCAGCCACTTCAGCATCTCTTGCTCTAGCACTCTCATCTAAAAACTGCATTGCCCGCTCAAACTGCGGGTCATAACGCCCAGCCCAAGCTGAATTAGGTTTATTTCGTTCTCGCCAATTCAAAGCAATTGTGAGTTCCGGATCGCGCCAGAGTCCAGCTTGCTTTTCCTGGTACAGTGCTGAGGTTTCCGCCAAACGGCGATAAATCTGAGCCGAGTTAGCTTCTTCTTCCACCCAGTCTTCTAACTTCTGCCAGACGCGCATTAAACTTTCATGAGAAATATCGAGTACGCAATCCCCATCCAACTTCACACCTACAGGCGGCATGAGAAATGACCGACCAGGGGCGCGGAACTTCTCAACAATATCGATAACTGCGGCTTCAGTTGCCTCCGCCACTGCACAAACTTCACTCACTTTTGTGGAGCGGCGAATTCCGCGACCATCAGCACCTTTCTCTGTGAGACATTTAAACAGTTTTTCCGCAATCTTTTGGCAGCGCTCATCTGGTAATTGGTGATAAATTTCGTCCGCGTGTTGCGACAACGCCTTATCCATCCCACCAATCGCGTGATAATGGTGCAGGTCAATTAATTCTCCGATTTTGTGGTAGTTCCAAGTCCGCATCAGCGCGTGTTGCAAAATCGGCAATTGGTCTGGGTTATCGCCCACATCATTGAGCAGCCGATTCACCAAACGTGGTGTGATTTGAGCTTCGCCAACGTCAACCGGACCTGTAATTGCCGCTTGCAGTTGGTCGCGGGTTAAGCGGGGAATCAAGTACTGACTGTCATTGATCGCTTCCGGCAAATCCCGGAATTGGGCGCAGTCTCCCAAAAAGTCGGAACGCATTGTCAGCACAACATAAATGGGCAATTCCTGCTGCTGAGTTGCTTCCAAAAGTAGCTTGACAAATGCGGCTGCTTCATCTCCAGAATCCTTCCTGGGAGAGTTTTGCTTGAAGCGAAACAGCTCCTCAAACTGGTCAACCACAATCAGCAAGTTTTCATAACTCGGTCTTCTCGCTTGCTGCACAACTTCGACCAGTCCTAAAGCACCGCGTCGCAGAACGGTTTCGGTAATAATTGTTTGAATCGGGGCATCTTCCGTATCTAAACCAAAGACATCTGGATGATTCAGCGCCTGTGCCAAATTCGCAATCGGGTCATTTCCCGGACGCATCACCGCCACCCGCCAACTTGAGCCAGCTTTGGTCATGAATCCACTGAACAGCGCCGGCAGTAACCCCGCCCGTACCAGCGAAGATTTGCCGCTTCCCGATGTGCCGACAACTGCTAAAAACCGATGACGCCGCAGCCTGCGGAGTAACTCATCTGTTTGCCCTTCCCGCCCAAAAAACACGTCATTTTCATGCGCTTCAAAAGGTCGTAACCCCGGAAAAGGATTCTTCTGGAGAGTTTGGGTGCTAACCATCACTGTTGCCCTCTCTGGATAAGTTGGGCAACGAATAATTCTAATTCATTGACATTTTGAATTAACTGTGCTTCGCGAGTGCGACACCACCGCCGCTTTTGTTCTGTATGCGGTTCACCCATGAAGATACCTTTCGCCAGCATGGGTTTTGACCGACCATAACCATTAACTTTTCGTAAGTCTCCTAATTTTGTCCGCACCCACGGTTCTTGAATATCACCGCAGTAGATAATCACCACATCACACACCTGTAGTTGCTCTTGATGATCCTGACGCACCTGCGCTTCGTCTCCCTCAAACAAAGGCAATATCACTTCCAATCCTTGGTTGTAGAGATATTCATCCAAAGGAGCGATCGCCTCTCTGTCGCGCTGGTCACATATTAAGTAAACTCGCAAAGGTCCATCTTCTGCAAGAGCTTCATTCGTCGGCTGCGGCTTAGGATTGAGTTTATCTTGAATTATAGTCTTGAATTGTTCCAAGCTTGTCTGCAACAGGTTAGCATCACTTTGCAGAAATTGGATAAATTCTTCCTGACGCGGTTCTTGTGGCTGTAACCCGACTGGCATCCAAACTAAGCGCAAAAATTCAGGAGAGTTTTGAGCGTGTTGAGCTGCTAGTTCATTTTGTAAAACAACAAGCGATCGCTCTGCTCCTTCTGGCACCATACCATACCTGGCACCAATCAAATGGATGGAAAGTTTGCAGCCCTCCAAATTCTCACGCACCACCTGTTCAAAATCAGGATAATAAAAAGGGAGCGATCGTTCTGGCAAAACAACATAACCCCGCTGCTGCAACTCCCGCTTGACTTTGTCACGTTCTTCTACAAGATCAGAAGTCGTTTCTGCTAAATAAATCGTGGTTCCGGTGGGTGCGATCGGAGTTTGCTCACCCGTACCGTTACCATGACTGGAAAAATTGTCCAGCATCTGTTTAATGTCATAAGCCAAATCGTTGACTTTAGTCCAATAATTGCGTTCAGCTTCCGCACCAAATATTTTACTAAATTCAATTGGTCTACCAGACTGATCGAACTGATAAAACTCATAACCCAGAAGTTCTTGCACTTCCTGAGGATGCTGCTTTCGTTCAACTGGGGTTTTGATAACCTTAAAAATCCGCGATTTATCAGCAACACGAACGCCACCTGTGGTTGCTGCAGCTTTATAAAATTCCCGCAGTTCTCTGACACACCAATCGGATTTGACATAGCGAGGTGAGAGGACAGAAACCAGCAACGCCACCTTGGGGAACCGTTCTACAATTGTGTCACCGAAATAATCATTGCCTTGCAGTTTGAGATCTCGCCAAATTTTTGGTGTTTCTCCACGTAGTTGTGCCAAACGGATTTGCAAGGCGCGATGGAAATCCGAAATCCATCCTTCCTGCCCTTCAGTGAGCGGGTGGTTATCAATGTGGGCGTAACTTATAAAAATATCATCTTCAAAACCCATCACTTTCTCGACCTCTCACCCAAAATAATCGTAGGGTGGGCATTGCAATGCCCACCCTACAACTACAACACCTTTTGCCTTGTTCCCAGCCTCTGACTGGGAATAGCATTGGCAGGCAGCAAGCAGCCCGCCTTAATTGCGGCACCGCCCCAAACGCATTTCCAGATAGAACCTGGAAACGAGATTTTAGAAACTGAGTTTTCATTTAACCGCACGAGGCAAGAGAGGAGACAGAGGAGAGCAAAAGAAAATATTCAATTTTTTTCACGAATGATAATAAAATATAAAAATTTTTACTATGAAATATTTTTCTCTGAAGCTTTGTTATCTGTTGGTGATTGAGGAATAATTCCTTTCATTAACTCCTGCTCACCTTCTTCCTTTTGCTTTTCCTTCTTGTACACAACTTCGGTAACATATACATCAACATCACGTTGGAGGATATCTTCAATTTGGGTAGCAAAATTAGAAAAAGCTTCTTGATGGCTCTTGTAACCACTATAGAGTCCGCTTAATTGGGAGAATTGCCAGCCCTGAGTTTTTAGGGATTCAGTTGTGTGCCGATAATGCCGCCAGCGATCGCCATAGTGAAAAAATTCTTCCACAGCAGAACTGATCGCAACCACTCCACTAAGAGCGATCGTTCCCCAGCGAACATATGAAGCAACGTTTTTGTCACTAATATTTAAACCCACCAAGATAGGAACGATAATGCCACCGATAATTGCTGTGAGTCGTAGTCTGTAATACCAGTCACGAGCATTTCTAGCCCGTCCCCCCATCCACGATACTTGTTCCAGCCAGCGCGATCGCAAAAACTGCTTTTGTAAATCAGACAGTTCGAGTGTTTCGATCAGTTTTTCCAAGCTTTGTTTTGAGCTTGTACGATTTGAATCCTGAGATGGCATTCTTTACTCCTTATCAATAAGGCGCTTCTCAATGACCTCTAAAGTCATTATCAACTCATATTCTGTCTTGGTTATCCTAAATATAGCGGTTTGCAATTGGGAAGGTAGATCAAAGAAATAATGAACCACAGATGGACACAGATGGACACAGATAAATAATTACTTCATTCAATTGAGTTGCGCTATATAGCAATCCTAAATCATTGGTAAACAAGATTCCCGACTTCTTAAAGAAGTCGGGAATCTGAACCAAATATTCTGGTCATTCACTTACAACTTCAACCATCCAAATAACTGTCCTACACTCAATTGAAAGTCGTTGACTAAATGAGGAACTGGTAATATTTCCTGTTCTTTTTGTAAAAATTGTGGTTGTTGTCCTGGCGGATAAACTAACACTGCCCGCTCATCTGGATCAATCAGCCAACCCAAGGAACTACCATGCTCAAGGCAATGTAATATATTACTTGTTACTTTCGTCTGGCTTTGGTCTGGAGAAAGAATTTCTATTGTCCAATCTGGGGCAGCTTGAAAAACATTTGCCACATCTCCACGCTCATCTATGGGAATTCGCTCCCAAGCAAACACAGCCACATCTGGCACAATCGAACGTCCACCAAAGGTACACCGTAATTCTGGGAAGGCAAGAGCAATCTTCGGACTTTCAACCACTTCGTTAATAGTAGTGACTAACTTACCTTGTAACTTACTGTGCTTTCCTTGAGGCATTGGTTTTTGAATAATTTGACCATCAATATATTCACTCGCTGGTTTTGTTTCTGGTAGTTTAAGAAACTCCTCTAAACTCAGGGTTTTAGTTGGTAACTGTACCATGTGCGAACCTCCCAAGTCGTCTTTACCACAACAGTAGCTTAATCACCCCAAATAAGCCTTTTTCACTCGCTCATCGGTAATTAATTCCGATGCTGCACCTGACAGGGTAATACAACCGGCTTCTAACACATAACCACGATCTGCAATTTGTAGGGCAAGGTTAGCGTTTTGTTCAACCAAAAGGATAGTAACGCCTGTAGCACGCAAATTCTGAATGATGCTGAAAATTTCCCGAACAATTGTAGGTGCTAAACCCAAACTAGGCTCATCTAAAAGCAAAAGTTTGGGTTTACTCATCAAAGCACGGGCTATGGCTAACATTTGTTGTTCACCACCGCTGAGAGTTCCCGCGAGTTGATGGCGTCTTTGTGCTAAACGCGGGAACATCTCAAAGTAGTATTGAATATCATTTCTTAGCTCTGTTTGATTAGAGCGAATATAAGCACCCAAGAGTAAGTTATCTAAAACTGTTTGCCGCGCTAATACTCTTCTTCCTTCAGGACAATGGGCGATACCTAGTTGTACAACTTCGTGCGCTTGGCGGCGGGTGATATTACGTCCGCTGTACATAATTTTGCCACGGTGAGGATTAACTATTTTGGAGATAGCGCGCAGAGTCGTCGTTTTGCCTGCACCATTAGCACCTATCAAAGTAACGACTTCACCATTGTTCACGTATAAATTAATATTTTCTAAAGCTTCAATTCCTCCATAATTAACATAAAGGTCTTTGATTTCTAATATTTGAAAATTTTCTTTATTATTTAATATATTGGTGTTCATTTGTGTGCATTTGTGGTTAATATCCTTAATCGTTACCCAAATACGCGTTAATCACAGCGGGGTCATTTCTAACAACAGATGGTTCTCCTAAAGCAATCAACTGACCAAAATCTAAAACGGCGATGCGATCGCATAAACCCATAACTAAAGGTACATGATGCTCAATCAGAATTATTGTCAAGTTGAATTTGTCGCGGAGGTTACGGATAAATCTACTGAGCTGTTGCTTTTCACTAGGGTTCATACCCGCAGCCGGTTCATCTAAGAGTAAAATTTGCGGATCTAAGGCAAGGGCGCGGGCAATTTCTAGTCGTCGTTGGTCACCGTAGGAAAAGTTTTTGGCTTTTTCATCGATACGCTCAGCCAAACCAACAAGCTCGAGTAATTCTAAAGATTTTTGCTTATTTTTTTGTTCCTCTTTAATAGTAGGTGGCAGCCCCATAGCGCCTTTTAGCAAACTACTTTTAGTCTGTAAATGACGCGCAATTCTAACATTTTCTAAGGCAGATAGTTCAGCAAATAGGCGAATATTTTGGAATGTTCGAGCAATACCCAAACTAGCAATTTTATAGGGAGGTAGTTGAGAAATTTCTGCACCTTGAAACAATAATTCCCCACTTGAAGGTGTAATGAATCCTGTTATTAAATTAAATAAAGTTGTTTTGCCAGCACCATTGGGACCAATTAGCCCAAAAATTTCATGTTGATTGACTACGAAAGAGACATTGTTAACCGCCACTAGCCCCCCAAAGCTACGAGTGAGGTTTTTCGCCTCTAATATTGGTAGTCCAAATACAGTTTTTGTCACCTTTTCTTGAGTCATTATAGTTATTTCAATAGGTCTTATTTCAATAGCTCTTATTTCAATACATTAGTACTGCGCTTTTTGCGTTTTTTAAATAAATCTGGAGTGACAAGACCTTGGGGGAAAAATATGGTACCGATAACTATAAGTAATCCAAAGATAATTAATCTACCATCTCGCAAAAATTGCGCTAGCCAAGTCGGTAAACCACCTGTATCGGCTATTGCTCTCAACACTTCTGGCAGAGCTGTAAATACCATACCTCCAACTACGGAACCTAGAAAAGTTCTGGAACCACCAATTAACACAAAAGTTAAGTAAATAATACTGGCATCAAATGTGCCTTGGCGTGCATTCCAGGTATTAAGAAAGTGGGCGCTGATTGCACCAACCACTCCTGCCAGAATACACCCTAACGTGAATGCCCAAACTTTGTAGTAAGTTGGGTTAATTCCCATGGCACTTGCTGCCAATTCATCCTCACGGATGGCGATGAATGCTCTTCCGGCTCGGATGCGTTCTAAACGATAAATGAAGATAATGCTAATAAGGAGTAATGGCAGCGCAATCCATAAGTATTCGATTGGTGTTTGAAATGGTTGAGGAATGGCAAAAATGCCGACAGCACCACCTGTAATATCTAAATTTAGAGATATGACTCGCAGAACTTCTACAAAGGCAATGGTGGCGATCGCCAAATAAATCCCCCGCAACCGCAACGCTGGAATTCCCACCGCCACACCCAATAAACCAGAAACTACACCAGCAATCAACATTTCCAGTAATAACAGTGGAATGGGGAATGAACCAGTTGTGGAAGAGAAAACGGTTGTGGAGAGAATTGCTGCAATATAACCACCCAAAGCATAAAAGCCAGGGCTTGCCATAGACAACTGTCCCGCCATCAGTGGTAAGTATAACGATAGCCCCAGCAGCGCCCCTAGTACCATAGAGACGATAAGAGATCCGTAAGTAGCGATAAATTCAGCCATTTTAAAGAGTTTTGACTAAGCTTTAGTAGGGTGTTCCATCCTTGTGGATAAATACGCTGAATTTGCCATCAGGACTGGCTTTTGCAATCAAATCATGATCAGGATAAATCACTTCGTCATTGAGGGTGCGATCGCCCACCTCTAAATAAACACCAACCACCGACGACCGATTCACCAAGTGATGTCCATTCGCTTCATTGGCTGGAAATCCCGCCGCCATTCCTGGTTTAAGAATTTCCTCACCTGCATCTGTGATTAAAGTAAGTTCACCTTCCAAAATATATATGAATTCATCTTGATGGGAATGCCAGTGTCGCAAAGCAGAACTGCTTCCAGGTTCTAACTTTACCAGATTTACCCCAAAGTTCTTAAGCCCTGCAAAGTTGCCTAACCGTTGTCGAAGTCGTCCTGCAACAATTGGCTTGAACTCATCGGGATAATCTGTTCTGATTTCACTAGGTACTTTTTCTGGGTCGATAATCATTGAGTTACCAATCGTTACACCTTCTGTACAAACCGACGCCCAAGTAAACCTTGGGGTCGAACTAACAGCATAATAAATAGGATGCCAAAGGAAACAGCATCTTTATACCCTGAGTATTCCCCGGGGACAAACGCCTCCACCAGTCCAATCACCAAACCTCCTAGCACTGCACCGGGAATACTCCCCAAACCCCCCAAGACAATAACTGATAACCCCCTCAACCCAAAACTCAGTCCAAAATAAGGTCCTGCAATGCTGACACTAGAAGCAACCAATGTTCCCGCCACTCCTGCAATAAAACTGCTGATAAAAAACGTCAGCACAATAAAGCGATCGCTGTTTATTCCCAACAAACTTGCGGTCGTTGGATCTTCGGCGATCGCCTGCATTGCCTTACCATACTTTGTGTAATTGATAAATAGAGTCAGAATTGCCACAATTACTACTGATATCGCAAAAATCACCAGTTGAACAGTGCGAATCGGAATCGGGTTTTCGGCTGTGCCAAAATTGATAGAAGGTGGCAAATTACCGTAAGTGTTTGCTGGAAATGTGTAACTTTCTGCTCCTACTAGGTACTGGAGCAAGTTAACAATAACCACTCCTACACCCAAACTGGAAACAACTGTGAGTAAAGGGTCAGAACCCCGCTGTCGCAAAGGCAGAAAGGCAAGACGTTCAATTGCCACCCCAACTAACCCTGCAAGGATACTTCCTAAAATCAAGGCAACAGCAAATGGTAGTTGTATAGGTAGCGATGCATTAGCCAGCAATCCATTAAATCCAAAAGCACCACCTACGAGTGCATATGTCAGATAAGCACCCAAGGTAAAAACTGCACCATGAGCTAAATTAATGATGCCCAAAATGGAGTAAACCAAGGTGTATCCCAAGGCAAAAATAGCGTAGACACTGCCTATGGATAAACCATTTAACAACTTTTGTAAAACCAGATTTATCTCCATATTGCTGCTATTTTAAGAATACAAATTTGCCATTATTTCCGTCTTTATCCATCTTAATTTGGGAGACGTAAAAATCTTTTTGAACGATATCACCAACTGGTGTGAAAGAGATTGCACCCAGAGGAGTGTTATATTTTCCTGCTAGTAATTGCTTATTTAATTCAGTCCGCAGTTTATCAAGAGACATTGTACTAACTTTGGTCTTTTTATCCAAAGCTTTCAGAGCTTCTACATACACTTGCACTGCTGTAAAAGATTGAGCGCTGAATTGAGCAGGTTCTTTTTTGTATTGAGTAACATAGGTTTTGTGAAATGTTTTATTAATCTCACCCGGCTGTTCAGGGCTGTAAGCTTGAGCAATCAACACGCCATCGCAAAGCGCTTTACATACTGAGAAGACATTTGGTGTGTTCAAGCCATTGCCACCTACAATGATGCCTTTATAACCCAGTTCCCGCAGTTGTCTAACTAAGTTACCTCCGTCGGCAGCCAAACCAGATATGATTACCAAATCGGGTTTTAAGTTAAGAGCATTGGTGGCTTGAGCTTGAAAGTCCGTGTCTGAAGTTTGGAACTTTTGAACTGTTACCAATTCCAGCCCTTGGTCCTTAACTGTCTTCTGAAAAATTTCTGTTTCTGACTTGTTAAAGGCATCGTTTTGAGCGTAAAACACTGCCACTCTTTTAATATTAGGATTCTGCTTGAGCGCAGCTTTTACCGAATTAGGAGCGACTATAGAAACTGGTGCCGATATACGCGCTACGTAATCACCAATTTCCGGAATTCCTTTTGCCGTAGTTGATGCTCCAAGCACTGGAACTTTAGCACGATCTGCAATCGGAGCGGCACTAAAAGCTTGCTGTGATAAAGTAGGACCAACAATACCAACAACTTTATCTTTGTTAATTAAAGTTTGAAAAGCATTAATTGCTCCGGCTTCATCTCCGCCAGTATCTTGCATAACTAATCGAATTGGAGTGCCATTGATGCCACCCTTATCATTGAAATACTTCTCCGCCATTCTGGCTCCAACAAATCCCTCTTGACCAAGTAACGCCACGTTGCTCGTTTGTGCCAAGGCAATACCAATAGGAATAGCACCAGATGTACTTGTTGTCGCTGCGGCGTTGGTTGCAGAATTCGGGGTGCTGTTAGTTGCAGTTTTTGTACTAGTGTTAGCGCCGCCGCAGGCTGTTAGCAGCATAGCGCAGGTCGTGAATATTGCAGTTGTAATAGCAGCAGGTTGTTTCATAGTCGAGGAATGCTAACTTTAGTATTAGTCTTGACAAAAGTAAAGTATATAAGACTGTTTATAGTTCAAGACTGTTTCTGTATGTTCGCTATACTCATTAAGAGTACTTTGACAAGAATTGTATTAAATCATTTTTATTTCATCATGCAAAATCAAAGCCTCCAAGTTATTTTCATAGAACTTCTTGGTTTAAACAAACTTTACAGATAGTTTGCCATTTTCAGGCTTTAAGCTCAAGTCAAAAAAAGGGGCAAACAGACAAAGTATGCAAGAATTTAGTCCTTTAGAAAAGTAGACTGATTGCATATAGCGGTTAGCGGTTCTCAACTGAATAAAATGTAGTTCTAGATTCTTGTGGAATGGGCAGAACAGCCATTAGTGTCAACAATCACGTTCAAACCTTTATCGTACGTTGATTTCACCCCACTCGCTGACCGCCAGAGGCACACGCTGCACGTGCCTCGTTCTGAACGGGCTTTCTGGCCCGTTCCACAAGAAATTTTTGGATACTTTTTTATTTGGAAGTCCCTAAGCTGTGCGTGTCTACACCATTCCTACCGCCATGCGAGACTTAAACGCTTCGATGATCTGCGGTGTCGCCTCAGTCGTTTGCCACGCTGGACGTGCAAGCAACCGATCGCACCAAGCACTCAATTTTGGATAATCACTCAAGGACACACCTCCTCTCGGCAACCACGGTACTACAGTACCAGCCACAACCTCAGCTAAAGTTAGGTTTTGGCTGCCAAAGTAAGGGCGTTCATCTAATACATTCTCAAAAAACTTGAGTACCGTTGCCGCTTTCTGCTTTGCCTGTTCGATTTTTTCTGGATTTCCTCCACCTAAGCCTAACATCACCGGAAACAGTGGAGCAGTGGTAGGCAACAACTCATTCACAGTGACTAGTTGCACCATTCGGGCGATCGCCAAATCCTTGGCATCAGTTGGCAACATCGCAGGCTTGGGGTACTTTGCCTCTAAATAATCTAAAATTGCCAAAGACTCTACTATATTAAAACCATCGTCTACCAAAACTGGAATGTGGTGGAAGGGGTTCAGCGCCAAAAATTCTGGTTGAAACTGTTCGCCATCCAGTTTCACCTCCACCAATTCAAACTCAAGTTCTTTCTCCAACAGAGTAATCCAGACACGGCGAGAATTTGGAGAAATCGGCTCGTGATACAGCTTCAACATGGGAAAAACTTACAATTTTATAAATAGGGTGGGCATTGCCACCATATACCCTACACTCAATAGAATTGCTTTCACAATAAAGAAAGAAAACTTGCGATACAATCCAAAGCGATTTGTGTGACTGTGAACAACTTGAAATTGCCTTCTTTGCCTGAAATGGCAAATATTTGGCAGCAAACTCTTAATTGGACCCCCACTGTCCAACAGCAGGTGCAATTCCAACAGCTTTACGAATTCATCCTAGAAGGTAACCGCCAGTTTAACCTAACTCGCATTACCGACCCCCAAGAGTTTTGGGAAAAACATCTTTGGGATTCTCTACGAGGAATTGCCCCTTTGTTGAGAGATGGGGAAGCAGGGGAAGGAATCAATTCAAAATTCAAAATTCAAAATTCAAAATTAGAAGTTTCTCCCTCCGAACCCTCCGAACCCTCACTCCCTCACTCCCTCACTCCCTCACTCCCTCACTCCCTCACTCCCTCATCTTCCCCCACTTCCCTATCTTTCATAGATATCGGCACGGGTGCGGGTTTTCCAGGAATTCCAGTTGCAATTACTGTAGCTAATTCTACTGTAACTCTGCTTGATTCTACTCAGAAAAAAATGACGTTTGTTGAAAAAGTGAGGGCTGCGCTTGACCTGACCAATGTTAAAACTCTTACTGGCAGATCTGAAGAAGTCGGTCAGCAACCTCAGCACCGACAAAGGTATGATGTTGCCCTTATTCGCGCTGTTGGGACAGCCTCTGTCTGTGCAGAATATACGCTACCATTGCTTAAGCAAGGTGGTTTAGCCGTAATCTACCGGGGCAATTGGACAGAAGAAGAAACAAAAGCTTTGGAAAATGCTGTTAATCAGTTGGGTGGTGTCATTGAATCAATTGAAAAATTTACAACTCCCTTAACTGATAGCATCCGTCACTGCCTTTACTTGCGTAAAGTAGCAACCACACCAGTTCAGTTTCCCCGTCCTGTTGGTGTACCCACCCAAAAGCCGCTTTAGGAGGAGTGAGGGAGTGAGGGAGGGAGAGAGGGAGGGAGAGAGGGAGGGAGGGGGGAGAGAGGGAGGGAGGAGGGAGGGAGGGAGTGAGGGAGGGAGTGAGGGAGAGAGGGAGAGAGGGAGAGCAAAGAAATAACTTCGCCCTCATCCCCCCTGTCCCCCTGTCATGCAGCTTTACTCGCTGCTGCAAATCGCCTATTAATCTCATCCCAGTTCAGGACATTCCACCAAGCATCCAAGTAGTCGGCGCGGCGGTTTTGGTACTTGAGGTAATATGCGTGTTCCCACACGTCATTGCCCATAATTGGGTAGTTACCTTCAAAAAGAGGGCTGTCCTGATTGGCTGTACTTGTCACCTCAAGCTTGCCATCTTTGGTGCGGACTAGCCAAGCCCAACCACTTCCAAAACGACTTGCACCAGCTTCGTTAAACTGCTTTTTGAATGCAGCAAAATTGCCGAAGTTTTGATTAATGGCGGATGCGATCGCCCCTGTTGGTTCTCCACCACCCTTCGGCTTCATAATTCTCCAAAACATCGAGTGGTTTACGTGTCCACCACCGTTATTGCGTACCGTTTTGCGAATATCTTCAGGTACGCTGTTGAGGTCACGCAGCAGTTGTTCAACAGTTCTGTTTTTCAGTTCTGGATGTTTATCTAATGCTGCATTTAAGTTTTTTACATAAGTCGCATGGTGTTTATCGTGATGAAACCGCATTGTTGCGGCATCGATGTGTGGTTCCAGCGCCTCGTAGGGATAAGGCAACGGTGGTAGTTCAATAGCGGCTGTTTTACCTGGACTTGGTTTGTTTTGGCTTGGCGCATTCTGTGCCAAGGCACAAGCATCTAAGGTAAAAGCACCTGCACTAGATCCGAGTAATAATAAGAAATGACGACGATTAATAGCCATAACAGTGATTGCAGCCCAATAATTCTAATTTCAGTTGTTATTTTTTGAAATTTAGACTAAATTATATCGATTTTTGATTTTAACCATAGATGGACACAGACAAGTGTAAATTCTTTATAAAAGCTTTCCCAAGTATTAATAATTACACTACTACTAGTAACTCAAATGATTGTCATATGCTACATACCTTAGAACAATCCGGAAAATCTCCTACTTGTGCGAAAAATAAAACGTTCCCATTGAAGACTTATTAGTGGAACGATAATGTCTTTGGAGGTATTGATGCCACACTACTTAAGCAGTCAGCCAACAACTCACTCTGTAAATACCCACTCCAAGGGTTCTACTGATGCCCATACCAATAATCTTATAGGGTTTTCTATTATTTCCTTTCCTGTCGTTCTCCTTTTAGGAATAATTACTTATAAAAAGTATCGTGTTGCTGTTTTCCGCAGACAAGTTGCTACTTTAGAAAAAATTTGGTTAATGGAAGCTAAAAATAATACTTATAGACAAGAGTGAATACAGAAAATAACAAATTTGTCTTTGGTTTTTTACAAACTGTATCCAAAACTTGATAAAGAAGACTTTGCAGAAGATGAATTCAAGCGCTGTCTCACCGCTGCACGGTAGTATCGGGGAACTTCTTTGAGTCAATACCAGCAGGTGGTGATGTTTACCTGTTCAAGCACATCATCCATGACTGGGATGAGGAAAAATCTATTGCTATTCTCAAAAACTGTCATCAAGTTATACCACAGCATGGTAAAGTCTTGCTTTTTGAGATGGTCATTCCTCCCCGGAATGAACCATCTTTTAGCAAGTTTCTTGACCTCAATATGCTAGTTATGGCCGGCGGACGCGAACGTACTGAGGAGGAATATCGGATGCTTCTGCAAGCGGCTGGCTTTCAACTTACCCGGATTATTCCTACCTCGTCACCAATTAGCGTAATTGAAGCAGTAAAGATGTAACCATTTTCGATTTTAGATTTTGGATTGGTCTTCAATCTAAAATCTAAAATTGCTACAATTCCCGGACGATAGGTTGACCATCTTTGACTTCGCCCACTAGCACCACATCTGCACAGTTAACGAAAATACCATTTTCCAAAACACCAGGAATATTATTTAGTGTTTTTTCTAGATTGACTGGGTCATCAATATTATCAAATTTGACATCTATAACCATGTTGCCTTGGTCGGTGATCACTGGACCTGCTTTTTTCACGCCCATACGGAGTTCTGGTTTGCCACCAAGTTTTTCAATTGCCCGTGTTACAGGCGTGACTGCCATTGGTATGACTTCTACTGGGACGGCAAAAACAGAACCGAGTCGGTCAACTAATTTGGCACCATCCACGACTACAATGAATCGATTTGCTAGGTAATCTACAACTTTTTCGCGGGTATGTGCAGCACCACCACCTTTAATCAAATTCTTTTGTGGGTCAACTTCATCCGCACCATCAATTGCAAGATCAATGTGGTCAATAGCGTCTAGGGTGGTGAGTGGAATGCCGTACTGCTTAGCCAGAACTTCTGCTTGAAACGAAGTGGGGACACCAACGATATCTTTCAGTTCGCCCGACTTGAGGCGATCGCCTATAAACTGAATTGCGTACGCTGTTGTTGACCCTGTACCCAACCCGACAATAGAGCCTGATTGTACCAAGGCGGCGGCGGCTTTGCCAACTTCTTGCTTGCTCAACTTCACGGGGTCTGCTGCTGCGGTCATTCCCAAAGCTCCTCAAAAACATACTATAGAACATAGTAGTGGGCAGATGACACCGCCTAAAACTAATAGCCCATTTTTATCAATCAATAGCTGACGGAAATTTGATTTTTGCAGTAGAAACCGCTTGATTATGGTCAAGAAGTACTTTTGTTAATTTTAATCGCCAATTCCAAGCATGACGTATACACTCATTTTTCAAACTTCTTAATAATAGACTGTGCTACTTTATGATGAGGAATAATGAATTTTCTTCCTTCAGAATCCATAATTTTCACTGACCTCCACCCAATCTCAAAAACTTCACCTACGACATCATCAATAGAGATGTGATCACCTTCATCAAATGGACGAGCCAGCAAAATTATGATACCTGAAAAAATGTTGCTCAGTGTGTCTTGAAGCGCCAAGCCAACAGCAAGTGTTCCCACACCTAAAGAAATTGAAATCCCAGCAACATCTATTCCCCAAACAATTGCAAGAACAATTAAAAATCCAATAACAATCAAAGCTCCTCGGCACAATTCTACTGCAACCCGAGGAACGCGACCACGCCAAGAATTACGGCTTGCAGAAATAAAAAGAATTTCATCAACTAATGATAACCCAGTGTTAATAATTGCTATCCATAATAAAGTATTAATAATTTTTGAAAACAAAAAAAAGGAAGACCAAACTTTAGAAACTAAAATACTCAGAGACAGTAAAGGAATTAACCAGTTACGAATAATCCTAAAAGTATCGCTCAAACTTAAACCATGATATTCACACAAATATTCAAGTTCAGCGCTGACTACAGTTGCCATCATTTGTCCAATAACAAGATAAATACCTGGCAAAAATATATTGTTGATTAAATTATAACCTAAAATATTTTCTAGCATTTTTTATAAATAAATTTGCGGTTAAATTTGCAATGATTATACCAAAAACACCAAGTATCATTACTGCACCAGTAACAATGCGAATAAAATCATAAGTCGGCTGGTAAGCTTCATCAGCACTAATTTCTGCGATTAACACCCAAGAAATACCAGGCACATTCAAAGGCATATAAGCCGACAAAGACTCAACTTTTCTATAATTCAAAACATTCGTTATCCCTTGTTTACCCTTCAAAGCTTCATCAACAACTAACGTGCGAACTTGTTGCCAAAGAATACTAGTTCCTTGTCGGCGCATTTGTTCTAATAGCCTCCAATTGCCTAAACGTGATTGCAATGATAAAAAGGATTCAGGATCTTCTAGTAGGAATCGTGAGTCTGATCGCATTAAATAATCGCTACCAACAAGATAAGTTTCTCCCGTCTTTCCTAAACCGCAATTTTGCCACTTGCGTCCATAAGTCATAATGTCATTAATTCGCTCTTTTGAAAACCGATAAGTCACAAATCCAATGTTGATGCCTTTCTCAAACACTGGAGAAATCATAAAGGCAGAAGGTTGCCCTAATGCAGGATAATAAGGTTCAAAATCAACAATCTCTGCCTGAGACTTTACTTTTGAAGCCTGAAGAAAAGCAATGTGTTTAGCAAATGCCGAATCCTTATAAACTCCATTAAACAGATTGGTTCCTAAAGCAGCCTCTGGATAAAGAGAATAAACAATGTCCCCGTTCTCATTAATTAAATATAAATTTGTGTAGTCAAACGCTTCAGCAATAGACTCTAATGTTGTTTGCCAAGACAAATACAAAGAATTATAATTAGTTTGATCTAATAAAGGTATTTTTAATAAATAGTGATATTGCAGCATTAAAGCAGTAGTATCAGTTGGAATGAAGCTTTCTGCTGTTAGTTCTCGTGCTAAGCCAGTTTTTAATTTTGGAATAAAAGAGTCTTTGTAAAAATTAGCAACTTTTTCTGACACAGCAGTAGAATAATTTAGAGCTTTTAATTCTAAAAATGCCTTATTAAAAGCCTTAAGTGCCTCCACAATTTGAGATGTTTCTGACATGGCGATCGCCTGTTTTGTCAATGATGAAAAATAACTCTCTACCCTGTCAGCCTTGGCATTACGTATAGACACTAATTGCTCGTAAGTGCGCGCTTGTATTGCATCTCGACCCTGTGCAAAAGCAATTGCGCCGACAACAAGTACTGAAGATAATGACACAGAAAGCATTACTAAGATAATCTGAGATCTCAGCGATAAATAGAATTTCATTTTTTTTCTAGAGTGGCAAAGAAAATTCAATAAGCGAGTCACTGGAAAGAACGCCTTGAAACGGTTTTTTGTGCTTTGATATCAATAAACATTGATATCAATAGTTAAATACAGTTTTCGTGGGATGGAAAAGATAGCCATCCCATTAGAAAATAGGCAGTGATTTAGTAAATTGAAAACTGCTACAGCAATCCTATTCGATTTGTGGAAATTACTTTTTAATGAACGGCGATCGCGTATCTCTCACGGCTGGCTTGCATACATAGTCGCGTGTTAGGACAAGACTAGAACGCGAAGTAAATAAAGAAGAAATCACAAATGATTTAGGATTGCTATATATCCTATGTGTTAAGAGTAGCTGTATGTGCTTTTTGCGTTAAGTCTTTGAGCTTGTTAGTTAGAGTTCTAAGAATCTTAGCTGTTTTGGCATCATCCAGAGTTGCATCTTGTAATTGCGCTGTTAAATCATGAACTTTTTGAGTTTGAATTTCTAAAGCAGCGACGTCATGTGCATTTGCTTGCAACGCTTCATCAACTACGTCCAACGCTTGGTTAACGGCATCAGCTAAAGTGGAAACAGCTATAGAAGTTTGAGACATGATAATTTCTTTGAAAGAACACCTGTCATTGTATGCGGTGCGATAGATATTGATAACCGTGATTACCGCAATTGATAAAAATAGTTACCATGGCTAGGCAACGAAAAGCCGATACCTGACAATACCGGACACAAGCAGATCAGCTATCAAATAACTATAAGTGTCTACGCAACATTACTAAACAGACATTCGTCACTATAAAGACATACACATTTCTGGATACAGCTAAATTAGAAATGGTGTTAACCTAAGTACCGCAGTTTTTTTGTGGATGTACAGTAGCAGCTTAAAGTGGTTGTAATCATGCGTCAGCTTCTAGGTATTCTTTCATTGATGGCATTACTGCAATTTGTTCCCAGCATAGTCCATGCCCAAGAAAAACCCAGTACTGAAAAACCATCCAATCCAATTGCAAAGGTCATTGCGGCTAAAGTGATGACGAACTACCCAGATGGAGAGTTTTATCCAGAACGTTTGCTGAGTCGGGCAGAGTTAGCTTCTATTATGGTGAAGGCTTTTCAACTGGATAAACGACAAGCTGTCACGAAAGAAAATCTAAAAGTGACAGATGTGGCTGCTTCCAATCCAGCGTTTAAGGATATCCAGATAGTCTTAAAAACTGATATTATGAAAGGCTATCGTGGAAATCTGTTTTTCCCCAATCAACGAGTTACCAGGGCTGAAGCTTTGGCGATTTTTGCCCAAGCATATGGAGTGTTTCAGTTTCCAGAGGAGACTGTCAATGAAATACTTGCCCCATATCCAGATGCAGCGTCTATTCCTAGTTGGGCAAAAAAAGCGATCGCCACGGTAACGAGTGAGGGATTTGTGAATACAGATGCACAAGGCAATCTTTCCCCGCTACAACCGATGACTCGTGGGGATATGGCTGACGTGTTAAGTAAATATTTGCAAAGGCAACAGCCACAACCCGAAACCCCGGCAGTACCTGGTGGTAACAATAGTCCAGAATCTTCTCAATAATAAGGTCATTTTTTTCCTAAAACGGCATTTGCGTTTTGCGGCAAACAGCAGTCACTTCTGGGGGAATTGCTATTTTTTTGACATTATCCCCCTGTTCCGTAAGCTCTCAAAGCTTCTTTAATTAGTGGTATTCTAGTCAAATTTACTAATTTATTTTTTTACATAATTCCAGCCCTTACGTAAAAATTCGTAGATAAAATCCAGAATTTCATTCTTACTATTGCTCTGTCCCTGCTTCCAATTTTGTAAATAAATGCTAATTAGTATGAAGCACAACTTGATCCGTTTTATAAAAACTGGAAAAATTCGGTAGTTTTATAACTCATTAACGGCATTTTAGCCAACGACTGTCACAGACAAACCGCCCAAAACCTCAAATTTTGGTGACCAAACAAGTAATTTTAGTGCTCGATTTTTCCGATGCTGGATTTTTACACGTTTAGACCCAACCGAGCGTGGGAAAATCAAAAATACCAAAAACTAGAGAGGAAAACCCTACAATATGCACTTGAGTGAAATCACCCATCCTAACCAGTTGCACGGTTTATCGATTCGACAACTGCAACAGATTGCCCGTCAGATTCGAGACAAACATCTTCAAACTGTAGCAGCCACCGGGGGACACCTGGGACCAGGGTTGGGTGTTGTAGAGTTAACGTTAGGGCTTTACCAAACGCTGGATTTGGATCGCGATAAAGTCATTTGGGATGTTGGACACCAAGCATATCCTCACAAATTGATTACAGGGCGCTACAGTAGCTTCCATACTTTGCGGCAAAAAGATGGAATTGCTGGTTATCTTAAGCGCGGTGAAAGCAAGTTTGACCACTTTGGCGCAGGACACGCTTCCACCAGTATTTCTGCGGCATTGGGTATGGCTTTAGCGCGGGATCTCAAAGGCGAAAAATTTAAAGTTGTTGCCATCATTGGTGATGGTGCGCTGACTGGCGGTATGGCACTAGAAGCCATCAACCATGCTGGACATATGCCCAAAACTAACCTGCTGGTTGTCCTCAACGACAACGAGATGTCTATATCTCCCAACGTGGGCGCAATTGGGCGCTACCTTAACAAAATGCGCCTCAGTCCTCCAATGCAGTTTCTCACTGATAATTTTGAGGAACAGTTCAAGCAAATTCCTTTCGTTGGCGAATCTTTTTCTCCGGAACTGGGACGCATCAAAGAAGGGATGAAGCGCTTAGCTGTTCCGAAAGTGGGCGCAGTGTTTGAAGAACTCGGCTTTACCTACATCGGACCTGTGGACGGGCATAATTTAGAGGAATTGATTGCCACCTTCGGGCAAGCACATCAAATACCGGGACCCGTTTTGGTACACGTCGCAACCGTCAAGGGCAAAGGTTATGACATTGCCGAACAAGACAAAGTTGGCTACCACGCCCAATCTCCTTTTAATTTGACAACTGGCAAAGCCGTTCCCTCCAGCAAACCCAAACCCCCCGCCTACTCGAAAGTGTTTGCCCATACCTTGGTCAAACTCGCAGAACAAAACCCTAAAATTGTTGGAATCACTGCCGCGATGGCAACGGGGACAGGGTTAGACAAACTGCAAGCAAAGCTACCCGATCAATATATTGATGTAGGCATTGCTGAACAACACGCCGTCACTCTTGCTGCGGGACTCGCATCTGAAGGTATGCGTCCGGTTGTCGCTATCTACTCCACCTTCTTGCAACGCGCCTACGACCAAATCATTCACGATGTCTGTATCCAAAACCTGCCAGTGTTCTTCTGTCTGGACAGGGCGGGAATCGTTGGTGCTGATGGTCCGACTCACCAAGGAATGTACGACATTGCCTATCTGCGTTGCATTCCCAACATGGTGCTGATGGCACCCAAAGATGAAGCAGAACTGCAACGGATGGTAGTCACTGGCCTCAATTATACCACAGGAGCGATCGCCATGCGCTTCCCTCGCGGTAATGGCTACGGCGTCCCGTTAATGGAAGAAGGCTGGGAACCCCTAGAAATCGGCAAAGCGGAAATTCTCCGTAACGGCGATGATGTGTTGATGCTAGGCTATGGTACAATGGTGAACCCAGCAATGCAAGCTGCTGAAATTCTCAGCGAACATGGCATTGAAGCCACTGTGATTAATGCCCGTTTTGCCAAGCCTTTAGATAGCGAATTGATTTTCCCATTAGCTAAGAAAATTAAGCGCGTCGTCACGTTGGAAGAAGGTTGTGTCATGGGGGGCTTTGGTTCAGCAGTTGCAGAAGCGCTGTTAGATGCTGATATCGTCGTTCCCATCAAACGCATTGGTGTGCCAGATGTTTTAGTGGAACATGCCGAACCTAATCAATCTAAAGCAGAAATGAGTTTAACAAGTCCCCAAATAGCTCAAAAAGTGTTACAAGCTTTCTTTCAACAAGAATTTTCTGCTGTGGGCTAAATTTCTAGTCAAATGGCACGCGCCTGAATTCCAAAATGACATAGAACCGAGTGAGTGATGAACCTAGCACACCCTGTTCTTTTTTGGGTTTTCACAGGGTCACACCAATTTCATCTTATTTTATAGGTTCACGCCTATTCACCAAACCCGGTTTCTTGATGAGTTACCGGGTTTTTTACACAAATAGGACTTACGCAAAAGTTACGGAAAACAAACCGCAGAGGACGCAGAGGAGGACACTTCCGTGCGGGGGTTCCCCCCGCCCTTGGAAAGTGTCCGTTGACACGGAGAAATAAGAGTTTGAGAGCTTTTTGCGTAAGTCCTAACAAAGTTGTAATTCATTGGCATTAGAACTGGGAAACATCTGCCTTCAGTCAACGTCTAACATCAACTAGAGACATTAACGAGTTGACAACTTAAAATTAAGGAGCATTTAAAGGTCAGATAACCCACAACAAAGGACATTCAATTGCCGCAACGATTGCCAATACCTGCATTCCAAAGCGAACAACTTTAAGCTACCCTATCGTCAGCCGCTTTTTGGACAGATCGTACCGGACATCTACTATCAGTGTTCTCTAAAAACAGAACAAGATTTGGGTAAGATAAAAGAGCTATCTTTTCTGCGTTGCAGACACTGAAAGCTTGTCATATCCACAGGAGATATCTTAATGCTGACTTTAAAAATCGCTGTTTATATAGTTGTTGCCTTCTTCGTCAGTCTCTTTTTCTTTGGATTTTTGTCGAATGACCCTGCTCGTAACCCTGGTCGTCGGGATCTCGAGTAAAAGCGCGACAAATTATCCGTGACTGCTGGAAGGCGGAATACATTATACGCCTACGGACAACTGGCTCAAACGCCAGTGTCCTCCTCCGGGGTGGCTTGCCTAAATCTTATCTAGGCACAAGGCAAAAGCTGGGAGGCATAATGTGTTATGTCCTTCCGGCTATTTATTGGCTATTTGTTAGCTTGATTCGTGCTAGAGTATGCTTCATCCAGTTCTGCCGCCCGAACCGCCTCCCATTCTCGAATCTTTACAATCTGCAAATCCTACCCCAGTTCTAAAGGCTGACACTAAGACGCTGGGGAACAAACAGAAGTCTAAAGAGAAATCTGAGGTACAACGGGAAACGCCTCTCCAAACTGCTGGGCAAAAGCCTACTGATAGTGATTTATTAGTTGCTAAGACATTAGCCGCACCCAGTGAACCGGAAAGTTTGCCACCTGAATTTTCTCCCATCACCGCTTCTAAAAGTGCCGCTTCACTGGGGGATCAGCTTTCCATTGGTTATCCTGTGCAGGAGCTAAAAGGCTTTACTCCCTATGATGGTGGCAGTACAAATGCCGCAGATGAAACATTCCTTACTGGAGAGAAAATCGCTCAAACAGTTACCATTGAGAATTTATCCCAGAAGGACAAGCAAAGAGTCGTTGAAACAAGCCAAACACCAACTCCAGCTAAGACTTCAACTGAAAAATCCACAAGTGATCAACCAGTACAAATAGAATTCAAGACTCGCAACCAAACAACTGAACCGTCAACTCCTACTCCTCCTAATACCCAAAATCAGTCGGCACCAATAGAACAGCCAGACAGCACAAGAAGGCAACAAAGTCAACCATCCGGTACAACAGCGCCTTCTAACACGCCTGCAGCCAGAGAAAGAATTGTGGAAATTACTTCTGATACACAGCAGTATGACGAGCAGCGGCGGATTGTTACGGCTGAAGGTAATGTGATTGTGCGCTTTGATGGAGCAGTCGTAGATGCTGATCGCCTGCAAGTCAGTTTAGAGAATTTGATTGCAGTGGGAGAAGGAAATGTTGCCTTGACACGCGGAGATCAAGTTTTGCGCGGTCAACGCTTTACTTATAATATTGTCCAAGATAGTGGGGAACTGACAAACGGCAGAGGTGAAGTTTTTATACCAACAGCCGGGTCGGATTTCTCTTTCTTACCCACCGATGTGACAACCGGAGGAGTACCAGCGCGTCCTCTAAGCGATCGCATACGAGAAAACCAACCTCTACAAGCTAATAGTCCTGGAGGTCTTAACATCAACGCAGGTGGTACAGGAGGTGCGAGAAACATATCTTTGCCACAACAAGGGGGTCAAGTCAGACGGGTACGTTTTGAAGCTGGAAAAATTGATTTCTATCCCCGAGGTTGGCAAGCAAGGGATGTCCGACTCACCAACGACCCTTTTTCACCTCCAGAGTTGGAGGTACGGGCAGATAAAGTTACCGTGACCCGAGAAACACCTTTGCGCGATCGCATCAAAACAGAGCGACAGCGTTTAGTCTTTGACCGAGGGGTATCTTTACCTATTCCCAGAGATGAGCAGGTCATTGACCGCAGTGAGCGAGAAGTCACTCCTGGATTGTTTTCTCTTGGCTATGACGGAGATCAGCGAGGCGGCTTGTTTATTGAGCGTGGCTTCAAACCGATCAATACAGAAGCCGTAACCTTTCGTATCGCGCCTGAGTTTTTTGTTCAAAAAGCAGTACAAGGCAACGCTGGTAATATTGCATCCCTGTTTGGTTTGAAGACAAACCTAGGTGCGACTTTGGGTCCACGAACCGTAGTCGAGGGTTCTGGATTATTGACCAGTTTCGACTTCAACGACATAGAAGACAACTTGCGGGCGAGTTTGCGGCTGCGCCAGTTATTAGGTGAGCAAAATCCCCACACGCTTACATTGGAATATAGTTACCGCGATCGCCTTTATAACGGTACCCTCGGCTTTCAAACCGTCCAAAGTAGTCTTGGCGGTATTCTTACCTCTCCTGTCATTCCTTTAGGCAACAGCGGCATCAATCTCAGCTATCAAGGTGGCGCTCAATACATTAATGCCAACACAGACCGCCTAGACTTACTCAAACCAAATCGGGAAAATAACCGCATCTCACTGACTCGCTTACAAGCAAGTGCTGCTCTCAATGGAGGCGTTTTCCTGTGGCAAGGGCAAGGATTACCACCTACAGCTACCGAGGGATTACGGTATACACCAAACCCTGTCGTACCGTATTTACGACTTTTTGGTGGATTGACTGGCACAACCAGCTACTACAGCAGTGGCGATAGCCAAAATACCTTAATTGGTACCGTTGGTTTAGAAGGGCAGTTCGGTCATTTCTCTCGACCCATTTTGGACTATACAGCCTTTAATATCAGTTACTCCCAAGGTCTAAACACTGGCTTATCGCCCTTTTTGTTTGACCGTCAGGTTGATAACCGTGTGCTAAGTGCTGGAATTACACAGCAAATTTATGGACCATTCCGCCTCGGCTTTCAAACATCAATCAACTTGGACACTGGAGAACGCAGCAGCACCGACTACGTAGTGGAATATAGTCGCCGCACTTATGGAATCAGCTTGCGTTACAACCCAGTGCAAGAACTAGGCGGTATCACCTTCCGAATTAGTGATTTCAACTGGTCTGGTGGCACTGATCCATTTTCTGACCCTTCTGAAATTAAGCCAGTTGTAGGTGGTGTAAGGCAGCGGTAGTCATTTAGCTACCCCATCCTCCTTTGTCCTGTTACTGAGAAGTAACAAGATTTTGTGGGGGGAGAGATACTGCATTCTTCGCTCGTGCTTAACTTAATACTATTCTGTTAATCAACCTTCTGAGCCCTCATCCTCTTATTTTCCTCGCAACAGCCCCCGCAAAAATAGACCAATTTTCACAAAGATATCTTCTAGCCAAAGCATGGCACGGTCTAGCCATTCGAGTATTTGCTCTAAAGGATGCTTTTCATACCCAACTGTTTGAGCTTGTGTTTCAATCCAATCTGGTGCCTCAACTTGAGTGGTTTTCCGCTGCTGGTAAACACTTTCTGCTTTGTTGCTGTGTGTTTCAGGCTTAGAAATAGGGGAGTGGGAAGATGAGGAGAAATTCGGAATTTTGAATTTTGAATTTATTTCTCCTGTTGTCTTTATAGAAGGACTGGTGGGGAGAGCAGATTTTGTGGTTTGAGATGATGTAACTAATAATTGTTGCTCGTTGACAACTGTAACCTCTTGCACGTCCCCAAACAAATCGTCCATTGTTAACCAAGGATCTGCTATGTTCTCGCTTTGCAAATCAGGGCTTTTGGGCAAAGCTGAGGAAGGAGGACGCTGTGGTAGAGCAGTTTGTGGTTTCTTATTTCCACCTATTGGTAGTTGCTCAACACTATTTGTTGGAGTTGTTTGCTCTAATTTCTTGGGATTGCGTCCAAAAAAGTAATGAATTGCCCCCCAAATTAAAGCTTGAATCTTCGATGTTTGATGTTCCCGATCAGGAGTTAATAGTTCTTGTTCAGCGGTAAGTTGTTGGTGTTTACCATAGACAAATATGTTTAGCTGATTTTGAACAGCTTCGAGCAATTGCCCACTGACGCGAGATATTGGTACTACAGCATGAGATTCCATCTGGGCAAAAGCTGCGTCTAGTAATGCTAGCGCTGAGGCAGGTAAAGGTAAATATTGATACTCATCTATATCTTCTGTTTTCATTTCCTGAGGTAAAAGAGCTACCTTGTCTCTACTACCGGAAGTCAGCTTGTTCAATAAGCTATCAATTTCCGGCAATAGCTTTGTTTCATTTTTTACTTTAACCAAGCGCCAGGAATGCCAGTATTTAGCAACTTCGTCAATAATGCGATTTTGTAATTTTTCCTGCTGCTGGGGCGTCAAAATGTCCAGAATTTCATTTTCAGCAGTAACTAGTACCAAATTACGGTTTGCTAAAAGTGAAGCAATTCCCAGCACCTGAGGAGGAGAAGAGACAACGTGATGGAAAGCTTTGAAGTTCCCTCCAAAGTTGGGGGCTAATGGGGGGCAATAGGGAGACGGGGGAATGGAGGTTTCTGCGATAGGATGATGGGGGAATGAGGTGATTGGCGGAGTTTTATTGGAGATTCTCCCCACCTCGCCATCTCCCCACCTCTCCATTAAGAAGCGTTTTTCTATGTCGCGTGCTTGCATTTCCACTGCTTCTAGAACTCGTTGAATGGGAGTGTCAGAAGATGGTGGACTTTCGGGTTGGGAATCAGTCTCGTTTGTTGGTAAATAGAGCTTGGGTTGTTGCTCATTTGTATGCAGTTGTTTGCCAACTGATGCGGTTCCTTTTTGAATCAGCAGATACACTGGGTAAAGTAGAGCCTCTAATGACCAACTAGCAGCGACTTGTAAATGCCGTTTAGTGCGATCGAACTGTTCGCCCCAGCGCCGAGATTGCTGGTGAAAAAATTTAAAAAGTCTGCTTTGATAACGACCAGAGGTAGCAGATGGCATGGTAGTGAATTTTTGTTGAGAGCATTGCTTAGCTGTCGGACTCTGACCAAACAATAAATCGAAAGACTGTTGTGACCAGTGAGTTTCCTCATATTAGCGAAATTATGACCTCTCCAGTATCTCAACCCAATACTAAATTCATCTCCCAAGCAATTGAGAAGCTGCGCTCTTATGTAAGAGTGAATATTTCGTCTACTTGGCAATGCTGGGAAGGCGACTTGCCTGTGGCTGATATTAGCACCTGTGACTTTTCGGATTGGAGTCTTGCCCAGTTAAATGCCAGAGAACACATTGCTTGGGCTGGAGGGCAAAAACTGCTATGGTTGGTGCAAAAATTGGTCATTCCCCAAGATTTACACGGTTATGGGCTACAGGGTTTGTCTTTACGGCTGGCGCTGGTTTGGTGGGCGGACTTTGCCCAAGTTTATGTGAATGGGAATTTGGTACTTGAAGGAGATTTATTTGATTGTTCACCTAGGGTGCTACTTAGTCCTGCGGTGATACCAGGAGAGGAATTTATCGTGGCTTTGCGTTTGGTAAGTCCAAGTCATTGTGATGGTGCCCTGGTAAAGTCGCTGCTTATTTATGAGTCTACTGATGAGAATCGTCCTGATCCCGGTTTTGTGGCTGATGAGTTGGCTGTGATGCAGGGTTATTTGGAATCTTTTGAGTCTGAGAAGTTGGATAATTTGGCGGCGACTGTGGCGGAGATTGATTGGGAAGGAATAAACCGCAGAGGCGCAGAGAACGCAGAGGAAGATAACAGAGGATTTGAGAAATCTTTGTTTGCTCTGCGTGGAAAACTCTTGGAAATGAATAATTATTTGCGTACATCTGCTACAGGCTGCGGTTCAAAATCTAAAATTTACCTGTTGGGTCATGCTCACCTTGATTTAGCATGGTTATGGCGTGTCAGTGAGACTTGGCGGGCAGCACAAAGTACTTTTGAGTCGGTTCTTAAGCTTCAGCAGGATTTTCCTGAGTTAATTTTTTGTCATTCTTCTCCGGTGCTTTATGCTTGGATTGAAGAACATCGCCCGGATTTGTTTGATGCTATTCAAGAAGCGGTAGCAACTGGGCGTTGGGAAGTTGTGGGGGGTTTTTGGGTTGAACCGGAACTGAATTTGATTGCGGGTGAATCCATTGTCCGTCAGCTGCTGTATGGTCAGCGCTATGTACTGGAGAAATTTGGTAAGCTTTCTACTGTGGTCTGGGTACCAGATAGTTTCGGTTTTTGCGCGACTTTGCCGCAGTTCTTGGCGAATGCTGGTATTGAGTATTTCGTGACTCAGAAGTTGCGCTGGAATGACACAACTGCGTTTGATTATGGTGCTTTTTGGTGGCGATCGCCTGACGGTAGTCAAGTCTTCAGTCTTATGTCTGCGCCCGTCGGTGAAGGCATCGATCCTGTTAAAATGGCATCCTATGCCTGTGAATGGCAAATCCAAACAGGTCTTTCACAAACTCTTTGGCTCCCTGGTGTCGGGGATCATGGCGGCGGTCCTACCCGTGATATGTTAGAAATTGCCGAACGCTGGCAAAAGTCTCCTGTCTTTCCTCAACTAGAATTCTCTACCGCCGAAAATTACCTACAGCAAATCAAGCTCCCTCCCTCCCTCACTCCCTCACTCCCTCACTCCCTCACTCCCTCACTCCCTCCCTCCTTCCCCACTTGGGAGGACGAACTCTATCTAGAATTCCATCGCGGTTGCTACACCACTCACGGCGACCAAAAACGTTGGAATCGTCGTTGTGAAGGCTTATTATACCAAGCGGAACTGTTTGCGGCTTTGGCAACTATAAGCTGTGAGGTGACATATCCCAAAGCAGAACTAGAAGCGGCGTGGAAAACTGTCTTATTTAACCAGTTTCACGACATTCTGCCTGGTTCTTCGATTACTCAAGTTTATGAGGATGCGCTTCCAACTTGGCAGGAGGTGGAAAATGTTGGTAATGAGATATTACAGCAGTCTTTGAGTGCGATCGCATCCCAAATTAACTTACCAGAACCACCGCAACCTAATGCTTTGCCAATTTTCGTCTTTAACTCCCTGAATTGGCAGCGCTCCGAGGTTGTTGCGGTTGACCTTCCTGATTCTCACTTGGATGCTTGCGTTTATAATCTCCAAGGAGAACCTTTGCCTTCCCAACTCACTGACGGCTCTAAGCTGCTGTTTTTAGCAAGCGATGTCCCCTCTGTTGGCTATGGCGTTTTTTGGCTTTGTCCTCAGTTGCCTAAAGAAGGTATGCCTAAAAATGGCAATACTATTGGCTATTATGATGATACAAAATCGGGCTTGCAAAAGCAAGAACATTTTGATCCAAAAAGATTGAGTTTAGAAAATGAATTTCTGCGGGTAATTATTGACGAGCAAACTGGTAATTTGTCGAGTATTTTTGACAAAGTTAATGAGAAAGAAGTTTTGAGTCAAGCAGGTGGAAATCAATTAGAAGCTTTTCAAGATAGTGGTCAATACTGGGATGCATGGAATATTAACCCCAACTACGAGCAGCATCCCTTACCACCAACGCAGCTTAAATCTATTGAGTGGCTGGAAACTGGACCAGTACAAAGTCGGGTGCGGGTGGTGCGCCAACTTGGGGAATCTGAGTTTACCCAAGATTACATACTACAAGCGCGATCGCCTGTTCTCAAAATCGCTACAACAGTTCATTGGCTGGAACGCCAGGTGTTGGTGAAAGCTGCTTTTCCTCTGAATCTAGAGGCGGACTTTGCTACCTATGAAATTCCTTGTGGGGCTATTCGCCGTTCCACGAAACCTAAAACTCCAGCAGAAGAGGCGAAATGGGAAGTCCCGGCTTTGCGTTGGGCAGATTTGACCTCTCCCTCGGTTGAGGGTACGAGCTACGGTGTCAGCCTCTTAAATGATTGTAAATACGGCTACGACAGCCAACCTCATCAACTACGCTTGACCCTGCTACGCAGTCCCAATTGGCCCGATCCACAAGCAGATCAAGGATTTCATGAATTTACATATGCCTTGTATCCTCATGCTGGTAGCTGGGAATCAGCCCATACGGTAAGACGTGGGTATGAATTGAATCTACCAATGGAAGCCATACTATTGGCGAACGATGAAGAAAAGAGCAATAAGTCTTTATCACCTGTCGCTAGTTTCCTAGATTTATCGGCTGAAAATTTGATATTAATGGCGTTGAAGCAAGCGGAAGATGACCCAGAAGAATGGATTCTCAGATGTTACGAATGTCACGGACAGACAGCCAATTTACACTTGCAAAGTGATTTAGGGTTAACTCTGGGAGAGTCGGTGGACTTGTTGGAGCGTTTGCCCAAACCTGAATTCTCATCTACGCAACAAAGCTTTACAATACAGCCTTGGAAAATCTGTAGCTTTAAGGTGTCGAAGAGCGATCGCTCTGGTTAAAATGTTTGTTTCTCAGACAAAATTAATTTTTGAATATGGAACCACAGATAAACCTTGCCCTTAAGCGAAGCGTAGACGCTCTGAGGGTAGGGACAGATGCACATAAGTAGGCCGGTGTAAATAATTAAACGAGGTATGTAGTAGCCCTTTCAAGGTGACTCGTAAAATCTCTTTTTTTCTTGTGTTCTCTGTGCCTCCCTACGGGTTCACCAGTCGCCTGCGGAGGGAAACCCTCCCGCAGCGCTGGTTCACTGCGGTTCCAAATAGCCAAAAACTAGATTTTTGACTGGTTCAAACTTTTCACCGAACCTCCTCGCCCCGGAAGCCCCTGTTTTCTAAACATGGGGAGGAAGGGGCGGGGGAATTTATTCCCCGTTTAGTCAACCAAATCCATAGGAGTAGCCGTCCTTTTTGTGAATTGATATACAAAATCTGTGGGAAACGCCTGCAACACGACCACTTTTGGTGGCAATGTCAAAACTGCCAGTCTTGCGGCATAACACGCGACCAATATATATACCAACCTTCTTCCCAGAAGTGACAACAGCTTTTATGATGTCGCCAGTCTTGAAACCAAAGTGAATTTGTTTGCGTTCTCTGTGACGGGTCGCAAACCCATACTTATCAGTGCCGCACATTTGACGAGTTCCCCAACCAGTACATTTAATCTTCAATGGCTGTTGGGTCAATAGATTCAAATTCTCAACTTCCCCGACACAAGCTGCATCAACCCAATGATGTTTGGCTAACTCAAACCTAGTTCGGTTGTATTTAGTTTGTCCACCCGTCCCCGTCGTCGTGGGTAAAATGTTTTTTAAGGTACGAAACAATGTCCATCGGGTTGAGTTAACTGCTGCCGCATCTTTTAACGGTTGCTTGGCTTGGCGCTTTATTTTTTCTAACCTAGATGCATCTTTGTGAAGAAACTCGTCAATAAATTTAGTCCCTTTTTTGATATTGCAGCGCTCACACGACAAAGTTAGATTACTGACTCGGTTGCTACCACCCTTAGACCTCGGATGAATATGCTCAATCTGAAGTGCCACATCTTCTTTGTCGCAGTAAGCGCATTTGCGTCCCCACTTCTCTAAAAGATATTCGCGTACCTCATATCCAGCACGCTCTCCCTGTTGATACTCAACTCCATCAATTTCTGGATTTTGCATTTTTTGAGTGTCAAACTTGACCAATTCCATCGCTATTTGAGTAATCGGAGAATACAGACAAAGCCGTTTTACCCAAGTCTCAACTGTAAGAACACGATGCATCAAAGATGGAGGTAGCCATCCCTCTGGGCGCTTACGGTTATCAAAACGCGGTTGACGATAGCGAGTTTTGCGGCTTCTACGGCACTTTCTGAGTGAACGTCTAGACAGCAGTGAATTTTTGATTTGCCAACCCCGATGTTCAAGTTCAGCAGCCCAAATAACTTTGTTTTCGTCAAGAATTGTGATACCCGTGAACCGTGAACCAGGATCAAGCTTAATAGTTAAGGGTTTAGGGTTGGGATTGTCTACCGCGTGCTTAAGTATCAGGACAAAAGGGTACATTCTATACACAGCAGCTTTTTGCTTTGTCAGTAACTCTCTTGCTCGTGCAGCAGGTATTGGATTAAGAGGTTGTTTATTTTGGTCGATAACGAAAACATAATTTTGCATTGCTGCATACTCCTTTCGGGTAAAGTTTGCCTCGACTTTGTTTAGATCCGGTACTTTCCGAACGACACTGGAATATTGCTCCGTAAGCCTGTTTAATCGCTCAGTTTTAGAGCTTGGAACTGGCAAGCATTCCAAGGTAAGAACTTAAACGCTTAATCTAAACGATTAGTCTGGTCAGGTGGAGTTAACCACCAAGCCCCTGCCTTTTAGGCATGGGGTTGGCACTTAACTAGAGAACCCTGACTTTTGCCTTTTGAGATTAGAATTAACTCCGGATTCTCCGAAGCACCCTTGTTTATTCAACATGAGACGGCACATAGGTTTTGAGCAAAAGTTATCCAGATTGAGAAACTTTTGCCTCTAGAAGAAATTATTTTGTTCTTATCCAATGATAATGAAAAGATACCCTATCAATTACAAGCAGATGCCTTAGGAGTTTTAGTAATTCGTATAGTTTATTTGTATAATTTATTACTAAAATCTTCTTGGTATGCTTTGGATAAGCAGCGTTTGGGGTGTAAACCACAGTGATTAATGGAAATGCAGATGTTATCTGAAAATGTAAGTTGGACTTGGACAAGTAAATCTGTTCGTTTGTCAGGACTACTACCTGATGAATTGTACTCCTTATCCTGCTGGAATTTACTTTTACCTGATAGGGAGTCACAGGAAATAAAAATCCCTTTAATTGAACAAGGTGTCACAACTTGTGAAGTTTCTCTAGATCTACCCACTGGCATTTACTATATTCAATTACTTTTTGGACAAAATTTGCCAAAAAATTTGGGTTGGTGGTGTGAAAGCGGTCCTTATGATATACCAGAAGCCATTGATGGAGATGAAGCAAGAGAAAATTACTGCTATACGATTTTGGGAAATAGTGAATCTACAGAACAATTCATAGCTGCTGTTAATCAACTGAAATTGAATTTTGACATCCAACAGCTACAAGCAGGAATTTCTAGTTTAGAAAGTCATCATTATCATTTTCCTAACTGGTTAAGCTCAGAAGATTTACTTCGCAAGCTAAAAGGACTTTTAAAGTTTTTGAATAAAGCGCGTGTCGAAGTTGTAGGTACTCTCATACAAACACCAAAACCTAAGCACAGTGAACCTCAAGTGAATGAAACTGCCAAAAATGAGACTGCCAAACAGGATAACTGGTATTTGATTAATGTTTCTTCTAAAAAACGTGACGTTTTTTCCAGATATCTTGACATTGCTATTACACAATACAAATTGCAAGATTTAATTGTGAAAGTGGAAGTTCCTCAAGATTCGGTATACGAAGATGTTGTGTTAGTAAATTTAAGAAACTATCAACAAGCGTATAGTCATTTGAAAAAATTGCCTCATTTTCAAACAATGGAACGCCGACCATTGACATCACAACAAGTTACCAGGATGTTGGGGGCAAGGTGATTTGGTCTCACAATTAAGGTATTAGATTTTCTAGCCTTAGTTCAAGTAAACTTGAAGTCTAACAAAAAGATTTTTACAACCAAGAACGGGCGGAGTCTACCCTGTGGAGCAGCGGCTTGCATAGACAAGTTATTTAGGCTTCAGGCTGCCAAATTCTCATTTAAGCAACAAATCTTTACAATAAATGGGAAAATGGGCAGCTTTCAGCTTCGCTAATGGATTGGTAATTGCGATCGAGCGCAACTACCACTCCTATTAACTTTAATCTTCGTGGTCTTCAAAGGGATCGCTCAATTCCTTGCTGGGAGGGCCAAAAGAGGTGTAGATGGACAGCGCCGTGATTGTAATGACAATAGCGCAGACGGAAATGCTAAGAACTATTGCGGGTTCCATGACAAGTATCGATTATGTGTTTTATTCCTATAGAATATTACAGAAGATTAAAAAATGGTTTGGTAACTCATATTAGGTGAACTATGGCACAAAGGACGCGGTTGGGAGATATCCTCAGACCATTGAACTCTGAGTACGGTAAAGTAGCTCCAGGCTGGGGTACTACGCCCCTAATGGCTGTTTTTATGCTGCTATTTTTCGTGTTTCTGCTGATTATTCTGCAACTCTACAACAAGTCGCTGCTCATCCAAGATGTTTCTGTTGACTGGCGGACTTTGGGCGGTAAGTAATGTTTAAAGTTGAAAAACCTGCATAACAAGTTACGTCACACCCGGTTCGTTCCGGGTTTTTTTGTCCACCGCTAGTTGTTGGTGATCCTAACTATCGCTGCTACCGATTACCCACCACCCGCTTACGATTCATTAGACTACATATGTAGGTTTTTAAATCGGTTTTTGAGTTTACAGGAGAAAAACATGAATGTATTTGGTATCGGTTTACCAGAAATGGCTTTAATCTTTGTGGTAGCACTGTTAATCTTTGGTCCTAAGAAGCTACCAGAGGTTGGTCGCAGTTTGGGAAAAGCAATTCGCAGTTTTCAACAAGCTTCTAATGAGTTTCAAAATGAGTTTCAAAAAGAAGCAGTTCAGTTGCAAGAAGCTGTGAAAACCACTGCTGAACTAGAAACCAAGGAAATACAAGCAGCCCAGTTGCCGCAAGACACTGCGAGTTCTGCCCAAAAAAGCTAGACTGAAGGCAAAATGACGGAAGCTATTGCCAAAAAAATGGTGATTCCCCAGCTAATAGTTGGGTTGGGGAACCCAGAACCCAAGTACGACAAAACTCGCCACAATATCGGTTTTGCTGCTGTAGATGCGCTATCTCGTTGTTGGAAGATTCCCCTAGCAGAAAATCGTAAGTTTCAAGCGGAGTATGGCGAGGGAATTGCACCTACTGGAGATAAAATCCGCTTGCTGAAGCCATTGACTTATATGAATCTTTCCGGACAAGCAATGCAAGCCGTGACAAGTTGGTATAAGTTAGAACCTGAATTGGTATTGGTCATTTATGATGAAATGGATTTACCCTTAGGAAAAACTCGGCTGCGCTTGTCTGGTTCTGCTGGGGGACACAACGGCATGAAAAGCGCGATCGCACATCTTGGAACGCAAAACTTTCCTCGTTTGCGTATCGGTATTGGCAAACCAAAAGGTGCAGGTAACGCCAATGAATCAGGTAGCGTTTCTCATGTCCTGGGACGATTTTCTGCTGCTGAAAATGAGGTTATGTCTCTTGTCCTCCAGTTCGTTGTGGAATGTGTAGAACTGAGTTTCAAGCAGGGAGTAGAAAAGGCTATGAATGTCTGTAACAGCCGCTCTTTTGATAGTCCTGAGTCATAGACTGTCTCTGTAAATTAAGTATAAATACATAATTTTCTGACTTTACGCATCCGCAACCAAAATAAATCGTACCCCAACAAGGGGTACGATTTATTTTGCTTAAGTAATGTATTAAGCAACCGAATAGGTTAAGACTTATTTTATTTCATACGTCGCTTGCGTCTAGCTGCTACTGCCTTGCGTTTGCGTTTTTCTTGTGGTGTTTCAAAATGCCTGTGGTACTTTACATCAGCTAAAATTCCAGCTTTAGAAACTTGGCGTTTAAACCGACGTAGAGCTGAATCAATGCCTTCATTTTCTCCTAAAACCACTTGGGTCATTCTTCTTGTTCCTCGTGTTCCTCATAATCAATATCTCCCATTGTAGTGCTGCCTTAACATTGGCGAAACTCCCCTTAAGAAAAGTGAGACAGTAGCGGAAGTATGGGAAAACAATTTTTGAAGATAGATTATTCAGTCTGTTCGTCCATTTTGATTGCAAGAGCTAATTGATAAAGTTGACGACGGGGAAGCGAAGTCACTTTTGCTAATTGACGGCTAGCTTGCGATCGCGATATTCCCTGACTCATGATCTTTACCAACTCTGCTTTGAGTTCTTCTTCGCTGAGTTGCGGTTGAGTCGGTGGGGTTCCCGCCACGAGTACAGTATATTCGCCTTGGGGTTCGCGTTGGCTGTAGTGAGCGATCGCACTCTCAATTGTTCCCCGCCAAAATTCTTCATACAATTTAGTTAACTCCCGCGCTAAAACGATTTGGCGAGAAGTGCCGAAAATTTCTGCGAAATCTTGTAAAGTTTCGCGTAAGCGGTGGGGAGACTCGTAAAAAATGAGTGTGCGGGATTCTGTTTCTAGGGATTGTAGGTGCGATCGCCGCCCTTGACCTTTAGCTGGCAGAAATCCTTCAAAAACAAATCGATCCGTTGGTAATCCTGCTGCACTCAATGCCGTAATTGCTGCATTTGCACCAGGAATTGGCACGACTGGTATCCCAGCCTCAACACAAACTTTAACCAGTTCATATCCAGGATCAGAAATTCCTGGTACACCTGCATCAGTAACTAAAGCAATTGATTTGCCGTTACTCAGTTGTTCTAATAACTCTGGGATGCGGCTGCTACGGTTGTGTTCGTGGTAACTCACCTGCGGCGTTTTAATTTGAAAATGTTGTAGTAGTCTACCCGTGTGACGCGTATCTTCCGCAGCGATGACATCCACTGTTTGCAAAATTTTTACGGCACGGAATGTCATATCTTCCAGATTGCCAATCGGTGTACCTACCACATAGAGTGTTGCTGGTTTTATATCCATGGATAAATATTATCTTGTGGGGTGGGCATCTTGCCCGCCATAAATTAGACTTTTTGCAAAAGTCTGTATCGACTATTCAGAACCACAGATTCTTCAGTCTTGCCAGATGTCTCGCCTACCGCACAAAAATGGAAAAACATGGACTATTTGTCGGTTTAGTCACCTTGGATTTGATTTACCTTGCTGAGTCTCCCCCCAAAAATAACCAGAAGTTAGTCGCTGCTGACTATACTGTAACCGCAGGTGGTCCAGCAACTAACGCTGCTGTCACTTTCAGTCATTTGGGCAATCAAGCTACACTCTTGGGTGTTATAGGTTCTCACCCAATGACGCAGCTGATTAAAGGAGATTTAGCAAATTACAAAGTTTTAATAACTGACCTTAACCCCACTACCGAAAACGCGCCGCCAGTTTCTTCTATTATTGTCACCCAAGCAACTGGTGAACGGGCAGTTATTTCCATCAACGCCGTCAAAACTCAAGCAAGCAGCGAATCTATTGCGCCAGATATTTTGCAAAACGTTGATATCGTCTTGATTGATGGACATCAGATGACTGTTGGGAATCAAATTGCCGAAATGGCAAAAGCTAAGAATATCCCAGTTGCGATCGATGGCGGTAGTTGGAAACACGAGTTTGACAAAGTCTTACCTTATGTAGATTATGCTCTTTGTTCTGCTAATTTTTATCCCCCCAACTGCCATACTGAAGATGAGGTTTTTGCCTATCTGAGTCGAGTTGGTATTCCCCACATTGCCATCACTCATGGAGAAAAACCCATTCGATACCTCCAACATGGTAAACTTGGCGTGATAGATGTGCCGACAATACGACCCGTTGATACACTAGGCGCTGGAGATATTTTCCACGGTGCTTTTTGTCATTATATTTTACGGGAAAGTTTTCCCACCGCACTGCAGCAAGCTGCCCATATTGCTTCTTTGTCCTGTCAATTTTTTGGCACACGCCGCTGGATGCATTCACGTCAGTAAATTTTTCACTTGAAACCAAGTGTTAGATCTTCAGTGTATTAAAAGAAAAATTTAGGACTACGCACTGTACAAAAAGACCGGATTATGTATAACTAGCGCGATCATCGCTACTCAAAGTATTGTCTGTATCTGCACCTCAACAGCACTGCGGCTGCGTTTCAGCTAGGACAGACATTACTTGGAGGCTATAGGTGAGGTGATTGATCCCTAACTGCTCACGTATCATCACGATTTGACTCCGCGCCGTGTCGTCTTCCGCGCCAAGCTGAGAAATGCTCTTATTACTGGTGAGGAATCATGCTGCCGCCAAGTAAGATAAAGCCCGGTTTTAGGTATCTGCTCTTGTAACGTCTGTAAATGACTCCGCTTCTGTGGAAGTTTTGCAAGGAGGCGGGAACGAAAGCGATGCCCAGTCCTGCTGCAACTAAGCCGATGATCGTCTGCATCTGAACTGCCTCTTGAGCCACTTTCGGACGAAATCCAGCTTGTTGACAAATGGTAATAATCTGCTCGTAAAAGACGGGTCCCATTTTGGCAGGAAATAGGATAAATAATTCCGAAGCCAATGTGGAGAGCGACACTTGAGTCTGGGCAGACAACGGATGGGTTTCTGGCAACGCCAAGACCAATGATTCTGGCAAAAGGCTGACGCATGACTTGACAATTAAGCAAATGCTTAAGTATTATTTAGTTAAGCATTTGCTTAATTATCTCTATGAGTCGAACAACTGCCAGTACCGACATTTTTCAAGCGATCGCCGATCCCACTCGTAGCCTCTTCTACCTCAAAAGACGGCTTACATCGATATTCAGAATTCCTGAACTACCAAACCAACTGGCATTACTGGTTGCAACAAAAATTACCTGAAGTTTTAACTATGAGTTCAAATCAGCAGTTTCTGCAAAATTTATACGAAGCCTTCAACAACCGCGAGCTTGAAACAATCATCTCGGTGATGCACCCAGACGTGAAATGGGCGAACGGGGTAGAAGGCGGTTTCGTTTATGGACGCGACGCGGTGCGCGAATACTGGACTAATCAATATAAGGTTATTCAAGTGCAGCTATTGACCTTAAAGTTTGAGACGGATGAAAACAATCGAAATGTCGTTACCGTTCATCAAATCGTCAGAGATTTGCAAGGCAATTTGCTCGCGGATACAACAGTTCAGCAAATCTTTACCATTGAGAATGGTTCGATCGTTCTTTATGAAATTGCCGAAACTGAAACAATCCAACAGATGATTCAACAGACGAGAACTTCCAATGAGCAATAATGTTTCGGTTATCAGTTTCAGGAATCGCGTTTTATCAAACATAGGCTTCTGAAATTAACGGCGCAGCACAACAAATCAATGGACGTGAGGGCGAAACAGCGACTTTCTTATCAAACTTTTCCGTGAAATCGGAGTTGTGTGCTGGCGGTTTCGCCCCACGTCATCTCAATCGTTATCCCTCTAAGTTACTGGTTGTGGCTGTGTTTTAAGGACTAGGCTTGTACTTCGAGATGGTCTTACGGGAAACAATCAAGATTATTATAGGACTTACACGCTTTACAAATAGGCAATTATGTGCTGCAATTCTAGCGAGCAAATTTGTCAGCGGATTGCTGCCATTTTTTCTCCCTTAGGGGTGAATAAGTTGATAGAGCTAAAACCTATTTAAGTATGTAGAGATGCACCATGTCTAACAATCACATATGTACGGTTTTGCCAATGCGTAAGTTCTAAAATTGAAAATTTTTCTGGCTCATGTACGCGGACTTGTATGGGCGCGATCGCGTGTATATGACTATGTAAAAACGCGTATACAGCTAAAAACTTGATTTTTACCGTTATAGATAATCATGCTTAACTGAAGCAAGTACTGCAATCAAAGTGCTGGAGGATCCAATGTTTGGGATGAGTACTCGTTGGGCTTGGTTCATCGGAATTACGACAGCTTTGTGTGCAAATTGCGCGATGGTACTTATACCATTTAAGGCGATCGCGCAAATTCCAATTACTCCAGATGGTACTCTGCCAAATAATTCCATCATCAACATCAATGGGAACACCTTCAACATTACAGGCGGAACCCAAGCAGGCACTAATCTGTTCCACAGTTTCAAAGATTTTTCTGTTACCACTGGTAGCGAAGCTTTCTTTAACAATACGGTTGACATTGCGAACATTATTAGTCGAGTAACAGGTGGGTCAGTTTCTAATATTGATGGGTTGATTCGCACTTTAGGTACAGCAAACCTGTTTCTGATTAATCCTTCTGGCATTGTTTTTGGACGTAATGCCAGTTTGAATGTTGGCGGTTCGTTTGTTGCATCCACCGCCAATGCAATTCAATTTGGCGATATAGGTTTTTTTAGCGCTACCAATCCAGAAGCTCCATCACCCTTGCTGACAATCAATCCTTCTGCTCTAGTCTCCAACCAAATCGCTGCACGCATCCAGAATAGCTCAATAGCACGAGCAGGATTAGCTCCATCAGGGGGAAATTCATCAGGTTTACGTGTTCCGGATGGTCGGAGTTTGCTGCTAGTAGGTGGCAATATCAATATGGATGGTGGGAGCTTGAATGCCTTTGGTGGGCGAGTGGAGTTAGGAGGATTAAAAGAACCGGGAACAGTTGGACTAAATTTTAGCGGTAATAACCTCAGCTTAAGTTTTCCCTTGAATGTAGCGCTAGCGTCGGTATCGCTGAACAATGGCGCTGAAGTAAATGTAGCCTCTGGAGGTGGGGGCAGTATTGCTATTAATGCAAGCAATATAGATGTTTTGGGAAAAAGTAGAATGCGGGCTGGTATTGATCTATTAGCTGGTGGCAATAATGCCCAAGCGGGTGATATTTACCTAAATGCACAAGAAACAGTGAATGTAGAAAATAGCTCTATCTACAACGCCGTTTTTGGTTCCGGAAATGGTGGTTCTGTGCGTATTGATACGGGGAAATTGATTGTTCAGGATGGAGTCATAGCGACTACAACTGTTTCTGGTAGTCCAGCAGGAGATTTGATTGTGAACGCAAAAACGAGTGTGGAACTGACTGGTAGTCCATCATCAAATGGTTTGATTACTAATAACATTCCAATCTCATTTTTCGGCGTTCCTGTCGATATTCCACGAACGCCTATTGGTTTATCATCTGCTTCCATCAGTCCTTTTGAAATTGTTTCTATTTCTAATGTGCCTTCTTTTCTAGGATCCCAACTAGGATCCCAACTGACTGGGGGTGGAGATGGGGGAAATTTGACCATTAACACTGGGCGGTTGATTGTCTCTGGTGGCGCACAGGTATCCGCAAGTACAAGAACTGCAGGGCGTGGGGGAAATTTGACTGTAAAAGCCTCAGATTCTATAGAGCTTACTGGCACATCAGCTATTGATGCTCAAGGAGCGTTCACCTTTGCAAACAGGATTCCCAGCAGCTTGCTAAATTCTACCGCCGGTTTTGGAATGGGGGGTGAGTTGAGAATTGATACTAAGCGATTGATTGTCCGTGATGGTGCATCGATGTTAACGGGTAGAGGTGAAACGGGACTTGGTGGCAAAATGCCGGGAGGAAATTTGATTATTAACGCCTCTGAGTCAGTAGAATTAAGTGGTAGCGCCGAAGCAAATGGTCTTCCTAGCACGATAAATTCTGGAACACAGGGAGATGGAAATGCTGGAAACTTAACCATTACTACCAACCAGTTGCGAGTTAAGAATGGGGGATTCATCTCGGCTGGGACTTCTAGCTCCGGACAGGGCGGAGAATTAACTATTAACGCTAATGAATTAGTCGAGCTGGATGGTACTTCAACAAAAGGAGGGTCTACTTTTGCATTGCAGCAACTCGTTGGAGGTGTTGGTGCAGGGATAGTATCTAACATTGTCGAGGAACGTCCATTTCCCAGTGGGCTGCTTACTGGAAGTGCAGGTAAAGGAAATGCTGGTAACTTGACAATTAACACTGGGCGGTTGTCAATCTCTGGTGGGGCACAAGCTTCAGTTTCTACGTTTAATACTGGAAATGCTGGTTCCTTAACTGTTCACGCTTCTTCAGTAGAACTGAAAGGCGCTTCTGGACAACTCTCAAATCTCAGTGATGTACAGGGTCGGAGCCTGTTAACAACCGCAGTTGGTGAAAATTCTACAGGAAAGGGCGGTGATATCACAGTGCGAACCAACTCTTTGACTATCTCTGATGGTGCAGGACTTACAGCCAGTACTAGTGGACAGGGAAATGCAGGTAACATTTCTATAGAGCAAGCTAACTCTGTCTCAATTTCTGCCAATGGTTTAATTTCGACTGCTGTGAACAACCCTCAAGCAGTAGGTAAGGGCGGAAATATCCGCATTAGTGCTGATTCTGTGTCTGTAACCAATGGTGGTGAACTTCAAGCCAACACCTTTGGAAGAGGCGATGCAGGTAACATTGAAATCAACGCCAACAATTCTGTTAATGTTTCTGGAACCAGTTCAATCACCGGACGTTCTAGTGGCTTGTTTGTTCGTTCTCAAGGTTTAGGAAGCGCAGGTGACATTAAAGTCAGCGCACCGGAAATTCGTTTGGATAACACCGGAAGGTTCATCGCTGATTCTGCATTAGGTAATGGCGGCAATATCAACCTGCAAGTAGGTAACTTACTGCTTCTACGCCGTGGTAGCCTCATCTCTGCCACTGCGGGTACTGACCAGAAAGGTGGCGATGGCGGTAATATCACTATTAATGCTCGTGATGGCTTTGTTGTTGCAGTCCCTGGCGAAAACAGTGACATCACTGCTAATGCATTCAGTGGCAGAGGCGGTCAAATCGAGATTAACGCATCTGGTCTGTTTGGAATCCAGCCTAGCTTTAAGTTAACGCCAAACAATGACATCACTGCTAGTTCTGAACGTGGAATCAGTGGCAAGATAACAATTAATCGACCCGATGTTGAGCAGAGGTTGGAATCTGTTGAACTCTCCACAGTACTAGCCGATACCTCAAACATCATAGACACTAGCTGTGCCGCTTTTGCTAAGGGAGAGGGTAATAGCTTTACTGTTACCGGACGTGGCGGTTTGCCTCCCAGTCCCAACGAACCCCTTACTACTGATGTGATCTGGTCAGATACTCGCATACCATATATCACATCCCAATATCGCTGGGAGAAAGCTACTCCCAAACCACCGTCTAAAGAAAAAACGGTAGAGATAGTACCTGCTACGGGGTGGGTATTCGACGGCAAGGGGAATGTTACCCTCATCTCCCATGCTTCCAATGCCAATAACTTAAGGTCTACCCCTGCTTGTCAAAAGCGATGATTCTGGGAAATTGTCCCAGAGGTGAGGAGGGGCGATTGATCGCCTCTCCTAAATTCTCATCGCCGTTCCTCATTCTCCATTTGCAGATTTCCTCACGTAAGGTATAGCAGATAAGGTTTTCGAGCTTTTGTATTGACAAAAAAACGGAATGTGTAGTGAAAATATGGCTGGTTCAGGGTGCGATCGCCATCTATAAGCGATAAAACTTGGCTGATAATATGCAGGTGGGCAACCTATAGGTATCCGACCATCACAAAGATTACAAAACCATCGAAAGCCCTTAGGAATGTGACTTCCTAGATAACGGTTTAATATAATACGCTTGCCTGTCATGCTATCCTACAAGTCGTGGGATAGCCTTCTGTACAAAGCTTAATACCGTACTGTGCGGTATAACACTCCTCAGTTTTGGAATATGGGGATTACATAGCCGTTAAACACTCAAGACAGATAAGAGGACAAGGCAATTAATGAAAGACTTAGAAAAAATCTTAGAACTCACTCGTTCTGTAGGTTGGGGAGCAACAGATATACTGCGCTCTTTCTACCATCAGACTGGCGACTACAATCTAGAAGTAGAGTATAAACAGAATGAGCCTGTCACAATTGCAGATGTAAATGTCAATAATTACATTTTAGAGAAGCTGCAAGCGGCTTTGGGTCATGATGATTTTGCCTACATTAGTGAAGAAACTTACAAAGTCGAACAAACGAACCAAGAATGGGTGTGGATCATTGATCCATTGGATGGTACGCGAGACTTTATCGAAAAAACTGGGGAGTATGCCATTCACATTGCCTTAGTGCAGGAAACACGTCCAGTGCTTGCTGTAGTAGCAGTACCTGAAGCCCAAAAGTTGTACTATGCCATCAAGGGAGGCGGTGCTTTTGTGGAAACCCGTGATGGGAAAAATCTAGCGTTACAAGTGTCATCACGGGAACGTATCGAAGATTTAACCTTAGTTGTGAGTCGCAGTCACCGCAATCAAAGATTAAATTACCTACTACAACACTTACCATGTCAAAATCAGAAAGCAGTTGGCAGTGTAGGCGGCAAAATTGCAGCAATTGTGGAACAACGGGCAGATGTTTATATTTCTCTTTCTGGTACGTCTGCCCCCAAAGATTGGGATATAGCTGCCCCAGAACTGATTCTAACAGAAGCTGGTGGCAAGTTCACCCATTTTGACGGTACGCCATTGCAGTATAACACTGGTGATGTGAATCAATGGGGTGGTTTGCTGGCAAGCAACGGTCAGTATCACGAAGTGTTGTGCCAGGAAGCTGAAAGAATCTTAGCACAGCTTTAAGGCTATTTAGTAGGCACAGCTTACAGCATTGATACTTTTTCTTCAGCCTACGCCAATTCTCATCAACTACCACTCAACTGCCTCAGCTTTAATGGTGTAGAAGCGACGCCAGAAAATGTACAAGCGAGTAGTGCATAAGTCCGCTTTGTATCACCTATCAAAGATATTATATGCGTTGTTCAAACGTAATAATATTTCTATATATATAAAACAACTCAATTTTTCTTAACATTTTAAAAAGCAAATGGTATTACAGATGTCATTGCTAAAGCACTTGATAGTGATAGATCATCAAGTAGGGTAATTTAATAGTTCGCTCTCATGTAGCTTAACCAAAGCTTAAATTGAGATATAATTAAAGTTTCCACTATTTGTTGTCAGTTGGGTGATCTACTATTTTAGGAGTGGAACGTATGAAAAGAGAACATCGACCAACAGTAATCAATGATCGACTTAGGGACATCATTGCTCATGTAGAATCAACGTCAAACACAAATCATCTCAAGTTACTTGAACCCTCTCAGCCTGTACAAACGTTACCAAAGAATAGCAGTTCTTGTGGTGAAGATGGGACTTCCAATGCAAAACATATTGGCAAAAGCAACTGAAGTACGTGGTGCAAGTAGCTGCTTTAGTATAAAAATCACTGTTTAGTTTCGCTTTCTTTGAATATCGTGGTTAGTTTTGCGAGAGTGATGTCAACAACTTGACGCGATCGCGTTTTCTGAAATCTTTGTGAGTTGTACCCCCTTGCCCCATAATAGTATAAGGGGCAGGGTACTTGTTTGTTTTACAAAAAATAAATATACATAAATAATATATATAAATAGATATTGCGCTTTACCGCTATACTTCTATAGTCGCACAATTTATGTGTTGTGTTCCCAGATATTTGGACTGGGACTGGCATTTCCACGAGTTATTTTTGATCCCAGCCTTAAAAGACGTAACACTCTAAAATTCTACATAATTTCATGGTGTTACTGGTGGGCTTTCAAACTTCCGGCATTCTTTTGTAAAGCATTTTCTTCTGGCACAATAGTCACAACAGGCGATTAAGTTCTCTCTTGCCAAGCTATCCATGACTGTTGCTGTTCACCTAGAAAACGTCTACAAAATTTACAATAATGTTCCCGTGGTCAATGACCTCTCATTTACAATCAATACGGGAGAAATGTTTGGTTTACTTGGTCCGAATGGTGCGGGGAAATCTACGACAATTCGGATGTTGACCACGCTAACGAAACCAACCCAGGGACGAATAGACGTATCTGGCTATAATGTAGTATCACAATCGATATTAGCAAAGCAGCATATTGGCGTTGTGTTGCAACAAATTACTGTGGATGACGATTTAACCGTGTGGGAAAATATGGAGCTGCACGGCAGACTACACCACATTGCCAATCCTGGGCGACAGCGGCTGATTCATCAATGGCTGGAGTATGTTGAACTCGCAACCAAACGCAATGACTTGGTCAAAACCCTGTCTGGGGGTATGAAGCGGCGGCTACAGATAGCCAGAGCGTTGTTACATCAACCGCAAATTCTGTTTCTAGATGAACCGACGGTAGGACTAGACCCCCAAACAAGGCGACGTCTTTGGGAGATTATTCGGGATTTGAACAAGCAAGGGATGACAATGCTGCTCACAACTCATTATATGGATGAGGTGGAGTATTTGTGCGATGCCTTCGGCGCTGGCAAGCCAGGACGCATTGGCATTATGGATAGTGGTAGATTAATTTCTCTTGGCACCCTACAAGAGTTGCGCTCCGCTCATGGCGAAGGTTTAGTCATGAAGCAAACAGGAGACCGTTGGGAATATCTCTTCTTCCCTACTTTGGAAGATGCAAACTTGTATCTAAATCAACAAAATGATAAAACAGGGATGATGGTACGTCCCTCTAACTTAGAAGATATTTTCGTTGAACTCACGGGACGCAAGTTGGACTAATCTTACCCTCTCAAAGTTCGGAGTACGGCTTCTACCCTTGCTACGCCGTCCTGCATACCCTGCTTTTGGTATAAATCTCGGGCTTGTTGAAACACTGTAATTGCTTCTTTTGATTTGCCCTGCTTCATTAAAATATTACCCCGCAACTCATAGACTTGAGGATTTTTCGGGTCAAGGCTGACAGCTTGTTCGTATGCCCATTTCAGATTGTTGTTCTCTCCTAAACGCAATAAAACTGTAGCCAACCCTATATAAGCGTTGACATTACTCCGGTTAGCTTGTATCGCTTGACGGTAGGCTTCCTTGGCGCTCCTGTTATCTCCCAAATTGCCACTGACATAACCCAAAGCATATTGATAATCGCTATTGTTAGGATTAAGGGCAACAGCACGACGGTACGCCTGTAATGCTGCGGGAAAATTCCCTTGTTGAGCGTAGAGATAGCCAATGCCAGAATAAATTGTGGCATTTTTTGGTTCTACAGCAGCAGCTCTTTGATAGATGGCGATCGCACCATTATAATCACCACTATCCACCAGCCTCCGCCCTTCCTCCAAAAGTCCCTTTAACTCCTGGTTGCTTTGCTGTTGTGGTAGTGCTTCTTGAGCCTGAGCTACCAAGGGTATTGTTGCTACAAAGCTTCCTACTAGGAGAACACTTAATATAAATGATGTTCGATTGTACACAGTAATTTACCTAAAAGTTTCTGCAACTTTTTCCCACAATCTCCGTGGCTGATTGTCCATTAAAACAGATCTATTCAGTTTTGCAAACTCTATTTGTTTACTTTTACAAAATATTTACGATAATTTTCCTTTTGTTCTGTGAAATTACAGTAAATTAACATTCATTTTTCATATGCTCTGCTTTTCTGGTATTTGCTTTGATGCTTGAAAATCCAAACAGCAGTATGAGCTGACAGTTATGTTTTTGAGGCAAATGTATGATTTTAACTACGACCGATGTGATTCAAGGAGCTATCATTCAGTCATATTTAGGGATTGTGACGGCGGAAGTGGTCTATGGTAGCAATTTCTTGCGAGATTTTTTTGCTAGCATCCGCGATGTTATCGGTGGACGCACGGGTAGCTACGAACGCCTGTTTGAGGAGGGTCAACGCAAGGCTTTAGAAGAATTAGAGCGACGAGCATTACGTTTAGGAGCAGATGCTGTGGTTGGCATTGAAGTCGATACTGGCACAATCAATGTTGACCAATCAGGTGTTCTCATGCTGATTACTGCCACAGGCACTGCTGTAAAACTGCGTTAGTACTGAACAGTTAACAGCTAACAGTTATCAGTTAACAGTTATTCGTTGTTAATTATCATCTGTTAACTGATAACTTTTTAATGGTAACTGTTCGGCAATAACTATTTTTATATCTATTAAATTAACAGGTTATACACTCTAATTGAAAAATTAGAGTTTCCCTGAAAAAATATTTATGCTAAACTTATTTTTAGATGAATTTAGAAAAATCTTTTAACATAACTTACTCTTTTTATTAAGTTATTCATACTTAATAAAAGTTAAGCAAATGTTAGAAAATTATGATTATTTTTATGACTAAAGATAGAGCCATTAACTATTTCTACTGATAGATATTTAAAACCATCACAAGCCATTTAATTTTAAGCATTAGCATTAATAGCTGAGAAAAAGCTTTACTTAAAGTGGTAAGGGGAAAATAGTTTATGTCATACACAAATCGAGTAGGTGACGAAGTGATTACCGAGCCTGTAGTAGGTCGAGTAGGTGATTACCACGACCGTGTTCGCTGGGGTCCGATTATTTCTGGTTTGTTGGTTGCCCTAGCAACTCAATTGATTTTGAGCGCCATGTTTAGTGCGATCGCGGCAGGCAGTGTTGAAGGTTCGGGTGCACCCAGAACACTTGCACCTAACGCTGCAGGAAATGCGGGGATTTGGTCAACCATCGGTTTGTTGATTTCCCTATTTACTGGTGCTTGGGTTATGGCTCGTGCTTGTGGTCCAATGAACCGCAATACAGCTCTTCTCAACGGCGCAATTCTTTGGGCAACGACTTTAGCATTAAGCTCTTGGCTATTAGCAAGTGGAGTATCGGGTGCTTTTGGTGTTGCTGCTTCCAATGCTGGAGAAGTTATTAACCAGGTGCAGCGGCAGGGTGGCGTGAATGTACCGCAAAGCAACGTTACTGCTCAACAAGCTCGTGAGATTGCAGGAAATGTACGTTCGGGATTGTGGTGGTTTGTATTTGGTTCCTTGTTAGGTTTACTTGCTTCAATGATTGGATCTGCTGCTGGAGCTCGCAGTCCGCGTACTCATCATTAGGATAAAAAATTCTTTTGACAAATAAATAAATATCTCTAGATTCTTTTTTAGCACCTTAATAAGGGTGCTTTTTTATTATTATTAGTACTTGTTGTGGTTAATTTTAAATGAACCACTACCACTTCAAGTACGCAGCCTCAATTCCTTGCTCTCGTCGAATTTTCCCATCTTTCTCAAACCAAGCGATCACCTGTTGCGCTGTCAAATCTTCAATGTTCACTTCATACTCTTGGGCAATTTGCTTCAAAAGCCTCAGTGATGAAATTGTCAATCTGGTTAAAAATTTCTCCGGTGAAGAAAGCAAAGCCGCATCGACTTTGACTGCCTCTTCTGGTGTTAAAAATTGTGGTGTTGACTGCTGTGATGGTAGCTCCATAACTTTTGTCTAAAACTGACTCAAATTTAGTAGTTGTAACGGCTGAAGAATAATGATTGGTAAAGCCTATGACTAATTACCGATCATTCATAACTTAGACTTAATATGAAGCCCCCACTGCTTGGGGCTACTCGTGTCATCAAAAAACTTAAGGTCTATTTTTTCGCTCTTGTACTAAATAACCACAGCGATGTTCACCATTAATAATCCAGTGCGTACGCTCTACTGTACAATCTGGTAAAACTGCGGCAAACATTTCTAATTCATGACCGCATACGCTAGGGAAAGACTCTGCAACATTAGAAATTGCGCAGTTGTGTTCCATAAGGATAAATCGCTCGCCTTGCGATGACTCACTCGATTCTACAGGGTGAGATTCAGCCATGTAGCCTTCAGCTTTTCTCAGTTCTACCAAAGTTGCCACCCTTTGTGATAAGGAAGCGTTACCCAGGCGTTCTCGATATTCTTGTGCTTTACGCTCCCACTGCTTTCGTAAAATTGAACTGACTTGGTCGCGTCCTACCGTTTCTGCTAATGTATCCAGTAGAGAAACAGCAAATTGACCGTAGCTATCAGCAACTTCCTTACTCAGGCGATCGCGTCCCTCCCGAGTGAGTTGATAAACGTGCTGCGGACGTCCCATCCCCCCCTGCACGGACAAAGAGAAAGAAATCAGTTCCTCCGCCTCTAAATCTTTAAGATGACGACGAATTGCTTGGGGGCTAATATCGAGATCTTCGGCTAGCTCAAAAGCTGTAGCCTGCGAGTGTTTCAGGAGATATTCTAGAATATCTTGCTTAGTTGAGGACTGCTGGATAGTCACCATCATCGTCCTAAAAATTCATTTGTTTTGAAGAAAATATGATTTTGACAACAATGTTGTTGTTAATCTAGCTTAAAATGAAGATAAGTTAAACAACAAAGTTGTTGCTTTAGTCTCTATACTAATTTTAGCAGTCGCGTAACCACTTGGTTACAGAATATGGGAATCGGCTCCCAAAAAGCCCGTCTCCCATCCTTAAAGAGATTCCATACAGCGAACACAAGAGAAGACTACCGATGAGTGCCACTGTCAAAACCTTAGTCAACCAGCCATACAAGTACGGCTTTATCACCGATATTGAAGCCGACATGATTCCGCGTGGACTAAACGAGGACATCATCCGCCTTATCTCCGCCAAGAAAAATGAGCCGGAGTTCATGTTGGATTTTCGCCTGAGAGCTTTTCGCCAGTGGCAAAAGATGACAGAACCAACTTGGCCGAGCGTTAAGTATCCGACAATTGATTATCAGAATATCATTTACTACTCAGCACCGAAACAAAAGAAACAAAAGCTTAACAGCTTGGACGAAGTTGATCCAGCTTTGTTGGAAACGTTTGAAAAATTGGGGCTTCCCTTGTCAGAACAGAAGCGACTGGCAAACGTCGCGGTGGATGCGATTTTCGATAGCGTTTCTATCGGTACCACCTTTAAAGAAAAGCTGGCTAAAGATGGTGTCATCTTCTGCTCGATTTCGGAAGCATTGCAGGAACATCCAGAATTGGTGCAGAAGTACTTGGGTAGCGTTGTCCCAGCCGCAGATAATTACTTTGCTGCTCTCAATGCTGCCGTATTCAGCGATGGTTCCTTTGTCTATATTCCCAAAGGCGTAAAATGCCCGATGGAACTGTCTACTTACTTCCGCATCAACAATGGCGAAACTGGACAATTCGAGCGGACACTGATTGTTGCTGAAGAAGGTAGCTATGTCTCCTACTTGGAAGGTTGTACAGCACCGATGTACGACAGTAACCAGCTACACGCTGCTGTTGTGGAACTCGTCGCCCTCGACAACGCCGAAATTAAATACTCCACCGTGCAGAACTGGTACGCCGGAGATGCTAACGGTAAAGGCGGTATTTACAACTTCGTCACCAAGCGCGGTTTGTGTCAAGGTGTCAATTCCAAGATTTCCTGGACACAGGTAGAAACGGGTTCTGCTATCACCTGGAAGTATCCTAGCTGTGTGCTGGTGGGTGATAACTCTGTGGGTGAATTCTACTCGGTGGCGCTGACAAATAATATGCAGCAAGCCGATACCGGTACAAAGATGATTCACGTTGGCAAGAACACCCGCAGCACGATTATTTCTAAGGGAATTTCTGCCGGACAATCTAGTAATAGCTACCGGGGTTTGGTGAAAATCAACCCGAAAGCACAAGGGGCGCGGAACTATTCCCAGTGCGATTCGATGCTAATTGGGGATAATGCTCACGCGAATACTTTCCCTTACATTCAAGTACAAAATAATACTGCGAAGGTGGAGCATGAAGCTTCTACTTCCAAGATTGGGGAAGACCAACTATTCTACTTTGCTCAGCGGGGCATTTCGTCGGAAGATGCTATTTCTATGATGATTAGCGGCTTCTGTAAGGATGTGTTTAATCAGCTACCGATGGAGTTTGCGGTGGAAGCTGATAAGCTGTTGAGTCTGAAGTTGGAAGGTAGTGTTGGGTAAATGGAACCGCAGCCCGTAGCAGATGGACGAGGCAGTGCGTTGCGGAGCCACCAGCGCTGAAGACGGAGAAGCCAGTGCAGGCGACTGGCGTTGGGGTTCCCCCCGTTGAAGCAACTGCCGTGCAGATAAATTATCTGTGTGCATCTGTGTGCATCTGTGGTTTAAATAAAAAACCGCCGAGGCGCAGAGGACGCAGAGAAAGAGAGAAGAGAGAGAGAACACGCATGATTATTGAAAATAGTGAAGTTGTGCTGTCTGTACGAGATTTGACAGCTGATGTTGATGGAACACCGATTCTTAAAGGCGTGAACCTTGAGGTACGCTCGGGTGAAATCCATGCGATTATGGGACCGAATGGTTCTGGTAAGAGTACTTTTTCTAAGGTTTTGGCTGGACATCCCGCGTATGAGGTGACTGGCGGTGAAGTGATTTTCCAAGGGCAAAACTTGCTGGAGATGGAACCGGAGGAACGCGCCAGAACTGGTATATTTTTGGCGTTTCAGTATCCGTTGGAAATTCCGGGTGTGAGTAATTTGGATTTCCTGCGCGTGGCTTACAACTCGCGTCGTAAGGCGCAGGGTTTAGAGGAATTGGATGCGTTTGATTTTGATGATTTGATTGAGCAAAAGCTGGATGTCGTGAAGATGAATCCTGCTTTCCTCAGCCGGAGTTTAAATGAAGGTTTCTCCGGTGGTGAGAAGAAGCGCAACGAGATTCTGCAAATGGCGCTGCTAGAACCGAAGCTGGCAATTTTGGATGAAACAGATTCGGGTTTGGATATTGACGCGCTGAAGATTGTGGCGAACGGAGTGAATCAGCTGGCGAGTCCAGAAAATGCCACGATTATGATTACTCACTATCAGCGATTACTGAATTACATTGTGCCTGATTACGTTCATGTGATGGCTCAGGGACGGATTCTTACCAGTGGTGGTAAGGAATTGGCGCTAGAGTTAGAGTCGCGCGGTTATGACTGGGTGTTGGAAGAGAATGCGGCTGAGGTGGGTGTGTAATGTCTATTCAAGTTTCTCCCAGTCCGGTTCCTAACTCAAATCCAGTAGATTTGGCATCGACTGTGCTGGATAGGGATGCTTATCTCACTGAGTTGTTAAATCAGGTTGTAGAGACGAGAGGTGGCGAGCCAGCGCTGCAGGAGGGTCTCCCTCCGCAGGCGACTGGCGGTGCGTCTGTTTGGTTGCAGGAGTTACATGAACGCGCCGCGCTTTGGGTGCGTAAATCGGTTCTCCCTACCACCCGCGATGAAGAATGGCGCTTCACTGATTTATCCTCTTTGCGGAAAGTGCAATTTAATGTAGAACTTTCGGATGCAACGTCTCTACAAGCGGATACGCTACCAGAAGCTGTCAATAGTCGCTTGGTATTTGTTAACGGGGTTTATGCCCCTGAGTTGTCAGCTGTTGCAGGTTTGCCAGATGGGGTTTTGGTAAGCAATTTGGCTGGCTTACCTGTATCTTACCATCAGCGCGTGCAGCAATATTTAGCTCAAACTGAGGGAGCGCATGAGGTGTTTACCGCCCTCAACACTAGTGGAATCAAAGATGTAGCGGTGGTTTGGGTGGCGAAGAATGTGGTGGTGGAAACACCGATTCATTTGGTGTTTGTTGCTGCTGGTGAAACTCCCACGATTTCTCTACCGCGTTGTTTGGTGGTGGCGGAGACTGGTAGTAGTGTGACGTTGGTGGAAGAGTATACGAACCGCAGAGGCGCAGAGAGCGCAGAGAAGGTTTACTTTACGAATGCGGTGACGGAAATTTGGGTAGAGGAAAATGCTCAGGTAAGTCACACTCGGCTTGAGTTGGAAGGTGCAGAGGCTTTCCATATTGGGAAGACTGCTGTTTCTCAAGCTCGTTACAGTCGGTATACTTGTCATGCGGTAACTTTGGGTGGAAAGCTGTCACGTCACAATTTAGAGATTTTGCAAACTGGTGAGCAAACGGAAACTACCCTCAATGCGTTGACGATGATTGGGGGAAACCAGTTGGCGGATACGCATAGTGCGATCGCCCTCAATTATCCTTATGGTAGAAGTCAGCAATTGCACAAGTGTATTGTAGGCGATCGCGCTCATGCAGTGTTTAACGGCAAAGTTTTTGTACCTAAACCTGCACAGTTGACAGATGCAGCACAGTTGAACCGGAATTTGCTGTTATCGCCGAAAGCCAGAGTTGATACTAAACCCCAATTAGAAATTACCGCCGATAATGTAAAATGCGCCCACGGTGCTACGGTTAGCCAATTGGAAGATGATGAAATTTTCTACCTGCAAAGCCGGGGTATCGATGCGAATGATGCTCGCAACTTATTAATTAACGCCTTCGCCGCCGAAATCATCAACCAAATACCTGTACCCTCTTTGCGAGAAAAACTCACACAAACTGTCAACAGTTATCAGTCAATAATTAATGACTAATAACTCATGACTAATGACTCATGACTAATAACTAAAATGACTTTTACCCAAGAAAAAACCCTTGCTGATAAAGTCCGTGCTGACTTCCCAATATTACACCAGGAAGTCAACGGCAAACCCTTAATTTACTTCGACAACGCCGCCACGTCGCAAAAACCTCTGCTCGTACTCAATACCCTGCGAGACTATTACGAGCAGTATAACTCCAACGTGCATCGTGGCGTGCATATTCTCAGCGCCAAAGCCACCGACGCTTACGAAGCCTCAAGAGATAAAGTTGCTGCGTTTGTAAATGCTGCATCGCGCCAGGAAATTGTTTTCACCCGCAATGCGTCTGAAGCGATAAACTTGGTTGCTTATAGCTGGGGAATGAGCAATTTGCAACGAGGAGATGAGATCATCCTCTCGGTGATGGAACACCACAGTAATTTGGTACCCTGGCATTTTGTCGCCCAAAAGACGGGTGCTGTGCTGAAATTTGTGGAACTGGCTGCAGAAGAAACTTTTGATTTAGAACAGTTCAAAAAGCTGATTTCCGATAAAACAAAATTGGTGTCGCTGGTACATGTCTCTAATACGTTGGGTTGTATTAACCCTGTGAAGGAGATTTGCGAAATTGCTCATAAATATGGTGCAAAAGTATTAATTGATGCTTGCCAAAGTGTCCCTCATATGCCAATCAACGTACAGCAAATTGACTGTGATTGGTTGGTGGCTTCTGGTCACAAAATGTGCGCTCCAACAGGGATTGGCTTTTTGTATGGTAAGTTAGAATTGCTGCGATCAATGCCTCCCTTTTTGGGCGGTGGTGAAATGATTGCGGATGTGTATTTAGACCATTCTACATACGCGGATTTACCACATAAATTTGAAGCGGGTACACCTTCAATTGGAGAAACAATTGCTCTTGGTGCAGCGGTAGACTACCTTAGTGGCATTGGTATGGATAAAATCTATGCCTACGAATCAGAATTGACTGGCTATCTATTCGAGCAGCTAGAACAAATTCCACAAATTCGCATCTACGGTCCTAAACCTAAAGTAGCAGGTTTGGGCAGGGCGGCTCTTGCTGCATTCACCGCCGGAGAAATTCACGCTAACGACATATCTACATTATTAGACCAAGAAGGCATTGCAATCCGTTCCGGACATCACTGCACGCAACCATTACACCGCCATTTAGTGATCCCGGCAACTGCACGGGCAAGTCTATCTTTCTACAATACCCGTGAAGAAATTGATGTTTTTGTTAAAACGTTGAAGGAAACGTTAGATTTCTTCGGTGGGTTTTTAAGTTAAGTTGATAATGGATAATAGAACTTTTGCAAAAGTCAAATTTTTTTAAAATAAACCACAGATGAACATAGATGGACACCGATATTTATCTGTGTCCATCTGTGGTTCAAAAATTCATAAATCGTATTTTTGCAAGAAGTCTAATGTTTGTTGCGTCCCTCAGACTAGAAGTCTGGGAGCAAAGCAGGCACACATACAAAGCCTGCCTACACAGGTTATTATATAAGTCCGCGTAGGCGGACTTCCCTTCGGGAAGCCGCTTCGCGTCATGTTTGTATAGCTGTGATTACGAACATCGCCAGGTATTTTTCAAGCATGATTACTACCTCAACCCCTGCTGAACAAAGAACAGTGCTGCATAATATTAGCTGGGAAACTTTTGAAGCCTTGCTAACAGAAACAGGTGAGGATAGAGGTTCTCGGTTTGCTTATGAGTGTGGCACTTTAGAAATTATGACGCCACTTTTTGAACATGAAAACCCTAAAATTCAATTCGACCGTTTTATCTTTGCTTTAGTTGAAGAACTAGAAATTGAAATCAAAAGTGCAGGTTCTACAACATTGAAGCGGCGATTAGCAAAGCGAGGAATAGAACCAGACAACTGTTACTACATCCAAAGCGAAGCTATTGTTAGAGGTAGGCAAACACTTGATTTAGAAACTGATCCACCGCCAGATTTAGCAATTGGAATTGATATTACCAGCAGTTCAGTTAACAAATTTGGGATTTACTCTGCACTAGGCGTACCTGAATTGTGGCGTTACAACGGACGAGATTTGAAATTTTATCAGTTGGTAGAAGGGCAATATGTTGAGCGCGAATTGAGCGTTGCCTTTCCTATAGTATCGGTAAATGAAATAAGCAGATTCATTGAGCAGAGTAAAACCGTGGGGGAAATTCCTTTGCTAAAATCATTTCGCGCTTGGGTGAGGAGGAAAAAAGAATCTTGAGTCTGCATTAATATAAGCAAGGAACCCAAATCAAGGATATAGGTCAAAAAATTAAACAAAAGACCAAACGATTAGTATTTTTAATGAACTAGCTGAATATAGACAGCGCCTTGGTTGACCCCCGGCTGCTAGTGAAACAGACAAATCAACCATAGCCAACTTAAAAATAGGTGGTCAAAGTTTCTTCGGCATAAATTCTAGTAGTAATCCAAATCCTCGACTGATAACACTTAGTGTCAATCCCATCACTAAAACCCACGCTGAGGCTGATGCTTTTCAACAAGCAGCAAATGCTGGTATTAGAGGTGGTAAGGCTCGTTTGATGGTTGACCGCGAACTTTGCGATGCTTGCGGTTTAAGAGGCGGGGTGAATTCTATGGCTTGGCAGTTAGGTATAGAAGAATTAGAAATCATTACTCCTAGTGGAAGTAGAACAATAATAGTAAAACCACCAAAAAGAAGGAGGCAATAATGTTTGTATCAGACTTATCTGTTGAAAAATGGAATGGCAACAGAAATGAAGGTGACTTAATTGAAAACCCAAATTGGAGCCAAATCGAAACAGCTATGCGCCAGTTAGATGGCAAAAGCAAAACTTTAGTAACATTGGGAGCAGATGATGAAACTTACATGAGTATTGGGGGCGGTAATTTGGGGAAATACGTTGTTACCGCAACCTTCGATAACCTCAACTTTCATATTTTAGTTGATTTATCAAAACCCGATGAAACAGAAAAGCTGGTTGTGGGCGGACAAGAAGGAATTTATCCGGCAAAAATGTGTGTTGATTTGCTGCGCTGTCTGCTAGCTGCTAGAACATTTACAGAATCAGGCGAGCTTGATCCCTTACTTTCTTGGGAAGAAGATAAGTCATTAGTAGTGGCGTGATAAGAGCGATATCTCAAGTCAAAGAATCTGGTACTTCTAGTCTTCGCAACTCTTGAGCCAACCTTTGGGCACGTTGTTCCGCAGGCTCCTAGACTCAAAAATCCATCTGGTACGATCGCGCGATCGTCAAAATCATACTAAATCCCCATGTCAACGCCAAAAAACCAATCCATGCGGCTTGCCCATACCCAAGCTAGGATTGCTTTGAGCAAACTGGGGATCAAATCTTGCAATTGATTATCTACAGGAATATCGTCAGAACTGAGAAAATCCTCCGCACAGGGCAAGCAGTGCAATGAGTTGTACTTTAAGATAGTGAAGTTGCTTGCAGACTCTTACACTGATGATATCCAGTCGAGATCCATTGTCTTTGTATTAAGAAATCTATACTCTGACAGCGTTTTCTTGCGAAAATTCCCACTAGGTGAACCTCTATAGGAGAATCTGTGAAGCTTGCGCTCTAAATTTGGTTAGTTAAGGGAGAACAGATGACTCTCAAGCGGTTGGGTTTAATCATACTGACGTTGGTTGCGATATTATTTGCTGGCTCGTCTTTGTTAAGCAGTTGGCAGGAACCTCAGTTCCAGAGTCGTTTGGAACTTTATCAAACAAATATTGTGCTGCAAGCTGCTTCTTGGGAACCGTTAGATGACAAGAACGCGAATTTTAAGCCATTGCAGGATGCACTACTGGGCGTCAAACCTCTTGAAAGCGCGACAGAACAGTATCAAGAGGCACGCAAATCCGCTCAAACTAATTTGGAAAAAGCCAAACAGCAACTGGCGCAGATCCAATCTCAACCCGCGACGACTCCTACAACTCCTAAACCGCAACCAGAATTGCCTCCTGCTACCAACGCCTCTCGTGAGGTACAGCAACAACAATTGCACCAGTCTCTTAAACAACTACAAAAATTGATTGCTGAATTAGACTTGCGGTTGGGAATTTTACAAGCGCAGCAAGGAAAAATAGAGACGGCACAGAAAATTTGGAGTCAATTACAGCAACGTTCAGACATTAATCCTGAATATAATAAAACTGCTGCTGTGTTGGCAGGGCTCAGGAGCGAACCCCCGCGTATTTTGCCTTCTTCCGAACAACTGATTCAAAAGAATTTAGATGGTTGGTTTCGCTATATTGCTCTGAGTCAGTTATACCAACTTCAGCAGCGTCAGGATGCTTTGGCAGATCTGGAAGCAGTTCAACAAGAAGCTGCTGAACAAGCATTGTTGAAATTAGCAATTATTGGTACAGTTCCAGCACTGACGGCGTTTTTCGGTTTAGGGCTGCTGATTTTTTTGGTTGGACAGCGCCTTATCCAAGGGAAAACAGCTTTATTGGCTCAAAATTCCGATGTGGGTTGGTCAACACCTTGGGACGGGGAAACGATTTTACAAGTTTTTGTCGTGGGCTTTTTCTTGATGGGACAACTGCTTGTACCCATAGTCATATCTCTCCTCCCTATCCCACGTCCCGTCTCTAATGTCAGAATTCAAGCATTATACGTCTTGGTAAGTTACCTGTTGGTAGCATTTGGTGCTTTATCAGTGCTGTATTTATCTATCAAACGCTTTTTCCCTTTACCAGATGACTGGTTTCGTTTCCGGTTAGGAGGTAAGTGGTTTTTGTGGGGGCTGGGTGGCTATTGCGTGGCTTTGCCCATAGTGGTAGTTGTGTCTTTGATTAATCAACAACTCTGGCGAGGACAAGGCGGTAGTAATCCCTTGTTGCAACTGGCGTTAGAAAGTCAAGATACTGTGGCGCTTGGCATATTCTTCTCTACAGCTGCGATCGCCGCCCCAATTTTTGAAGAACTTTTGTTTCGCGGCTTTTTATTACCCTCCCTGACTCGTTATCTACCTGTGTGGGGATCAATTCTTGCCAGTGCTTTTCTGTTTGCAGCTGCTCACCTAAGCTTATCCGAAATTTTACCGCTGTTCGCCCTAGGTATTGTCTTGGGGATCGTTTACACGCGATCGCGCAATCTCCTTGCTCCTATGCTTCTCCACAGCCTTTGGAACAGCGGCACTCTGCTAAGCCTTTTTGTCTTAGGCAGTACTAGTAAATAATACTTTTTGCTTGCCGTTGAAAATACCCAAAATCTTTAAAAAGAATTTACAAAATTTTACCAATTTATTATTGGTATTTAGTGCACACCAATGCTACCTTAAATGCACAAATATTATTACGGATAACACTTACAAAAAATTGCCATAAGTCTAAAAGCCCAAACCCTACATGGGCGGAATCAAAAACGAAATGGGAACTCCGCTTTTCATGAATCGTCTAGAGATGTGTAAACTCGACTACACGTAAGCAAGCGCGTATGTAGGGTTGTTAAGCGCTTGGAGACTAATGCTTATGTCAGGACAAATAAAAAAAATCCGGAAATAGCACTAGTTAACTTGTATTAACTTCTGGGGCATAGTTGTATTTCACATTAATTGCAAAATCCTGTCAATAAAAGCATTTTTGGGCAAGAAATCGTACAAAAGTGCTGTACTGGGATTTCTCGTTAAAGTCTCGTTAAAGTAAAGAAAGAAGAGTGATTGAGGAGTGTAGTCTCCAGTGCTCGCTCGCTCCCCTGAAAGCCTCGCTCCTCCGAAGCTAGCGCGTTCCCTAAAAACTAGTGGTACGCTGCTTTTGCATATCTGTTTTACCTGTCTTCATACTTATTTATGAGAAAAAATATTAATACTCAGTAATTTAACAGAATTATTTTATAGCAGTATAGGATTTCAATTTTATACGTCATTTATAAAGTGAAGGAGCTTGACGCATATGGCAAATCTCACCCCCAGCCACGCCGCCAAACAACTTTTAGCCGGATACTGCGGCATTATTTTTGGAGGTTTTGGTATCCATAAATTTATTCTTGGCTATGCAGCAGAAGGATTTATCATGCTAGTGATTTCCTTAGTAGGAGGTTATTTCACCTACGGATTTACATTCTTGATTATGCAGCTTGTAGGTTTAATTGAAGGGATGATTTATTTGAACAAATCCCACGACGATTTTGTTAATAGCTACTTCGTGAAAAAGCAGGGCTGGTTTTAGAAATTCGTTTTTCAATATTGAATTTCTCTTTTAGAGTATCTATCTGAGATCTATGAACTCATAATTTTACAGTAGTAGGAGGGGCACTGCTCATCCTACAAATACCGATTGACAGCTTTGAGCTACCATTGCTTATACCTTTAAGATTTGTCAGCACTAAGCAGAGAAGTTTATCTCTCTTTTATTCACCTTCCTGTGGATGAGAAGAAGTCAGCTATACAGAATTCAGAATTCAGAATAAACCCAAAGGATGTTGACGGGGGTTTCAAATACGATACTCCGCCTTTCTACTCCTCCATGCTTGGAAGTACTTGCTCTAAACCTCGACTCATCCGCCACTCGTACACTCGTCATTCTGACTCCTGAGTTCTGAGTTCTGAGTTCTGAGTTCTTTTTAGTGAACTACCCAACACCAACCCTATCGGGTACGGTGTGGGCTTCCCAATTCATTGGGGACTGCCTCAACCTTCGTAGATTTTTTACGTCCAGAAGACTTTGGTCTTACATCCCCTCCAAGGGCAGAAGCGCTAGTCCCTAACGCCCATAAACGCAAACCTTCATTTTTAATATTTATGGCAGCATTGATGTCTCTATCATGCTGCTTCTGACAGTGTGGGCAATCTATAAACCTAATGCCCAATGAATCATAACCATGTTGCAACATTGGAATGGGTAGTAGAGTCTCACTACAAAGTTGAGAGGATGGGAAAAATCGACCTATTTCAATATAGGTGTGTCCGAACTTCTCTGCTTTGTACTTGAGCATGGTTTGAAACATTCCCCACCCCTGGTCTGATATCGACTTAGCCAAGTTAGGATTCTTAACCATGTTCTTAACTGCCAAATCTTCTACACAAATCACTTGGTTTTCGTATGCTATTTTGCGAGATAGCTTGTGTAGAAAATCCTCTCTAACTCTAGCTATTTTGCTAGAAACTTTGGCTACTATTCGTTTAGCTTTACGACGCTTGTTAGATGTTTTATCTGTCTTGTTAGCTAGTTTACGCTGCTTGCGCCTTCTATTCTTTTCTAAGAGCGCTAACTGCTTTTTAGGAAGGTCATACTTTGAACCAACGGATGTTATCGCAAAGTTCTTTAATCCCAAGTCAACCCCAATAGCTGAGCCACTGCGTTGGACGGGTTTCCCGGCTTGAAGCAAGTGGCGTTCATTGATTGCAACTACTGGGTTATCTTCTTGAGCCAGTGCGGTCTTGGGGTCTCCCCAAGTGGAGCAACTGGCGTGATTAAAAAGAATAGAAGCATAATATCTACCATCAGCATTTCTCGAAATTGTTACAGTTTGTACCTTCGCATCAGGTAGATCTCTGTGAAACACAGTTTTTACCATCCCCAGGTTGCCAGGAAATTTGATTACAGAAACAATAGGCAATAGTTTGACGTTTTGGGGATACTGAATTGATTGCTTACCATGCTTAGACTTGAAGTTTGGGTATTTAGCACGTCCCTCGAAAAAATTGACAAACGCGCTAGAGAGATTAAATGTGACTCGTTGTAGAACCTGACTATAAGCAAGTCCTAACCATTCATATTCTTTCTTCAACCCAGGCAACAACTTATCCATTGCAGCCTTAGAAAGACCTTTCCCACTTTCTTTGTATGCAGTAGTCGTGGCGTTGAGCATATAATTCCACAACCATCGAGTATTGCCAAAACATTGAGCTAGATAGGATTCTTGCTCATCGGTGGGATAGATTCTAACTTTGAGTGCTCTATACATGGCATCGACCTTACCGTGTTTACATATTCATAGTAACAGCCTTAGTTATTATTGTGTCAACTCAAAGCAAATACTTTGCTCGTTTCCGACCTGTCCTCTTCCCTCGCCTTCGGCATTGGTCAGAGGACTGTCGTCAACTCACAAAGCAATTCATCTCAACACTGACCTGAGTACAGGTACAGTGTGAGATGAATTGCTGTTTCAGGTAAATTTCTTTCTATAGTATGTGTCAATTAATTCTAAGTTAAGAATAAACTAAAGGTCTATTACTTACTCTAAAAACTATTTATCTTTAGTGAAAAATATTTTATTTCTACCAATATGTTAACCCTTAAACGTAAAAATATAACCTTAACACTACTTACAGTACTGGGATTAGCTTATTTCTGCACTATGTCTCCTATCGCAGTTAATCCTTTCTGGAAAAGCGAGATGCTCCTAATACCAATACAGTTGGTTACACTTATATACGTGACTTATCTACGTTCGAGTCGTCGGTGATAGGGTCTTAAGGTGTAAATTAAATTAGGAATTCAAAAGAAAAACAATTTTTTTATAACTAATACACAACTAGACCCCTATACAACCATAACTTAACAAAACTTAATAACTTTGACATTATGTCAAAGCTTTGGATTTCGCCTACGCTCGAATTAGAGACGCTTTTAGAAAGGCGTTGTTAAAGTTTCATCGTAGCAAATTCAAACACTTTCCATGCAAATTGTCTCCAAAACTAATCTTTCCCCAGAACGAGCCTTGACAACAGAGAAAATCACTTTGGATGTCGGGGGTATGAAGTGTGCTGGCTGTGTGAGAGCAGTAGAACGTCGGCTTACTGAGTATCCAGGAGTTAAGAGTGCCTGTGTGAACCTGGCGACAGAGGTAGCAGTTGTAGAGTTGGAGGCTGGTGCGGTCGATGCGGATGCGCTGGCAAAGCAACTGACAGGAGCTGGGTTCCCAACTCAACCCCGGAAACTAGGCGGGAAAGTAATAGGTGAGACAGAATCAATACAAGACCCAGCAGAACGACAGCGCCAGGAAATGCAGTCTGCAAAACGGCAATTGATCATTGCTGCTGTGCTGCTGGTCCTGTCATTTATTGGTCATGTAGGTAACATTGGTGGTTACGTAATACCGATTTTGCATAACATCTGGTTTCACTGTGGATTGGCAGCACTCGCGCTTCTCATCCCTGGTAGCCCAATTTTAGTGGATGGCTGGCGGGGTTTACGGCATAATGCACCCAACATGAACACTTTAGTGGGATTGGGAACACTGACAGCTTACATCGCTAGCTTGGTGGCTCTGCTGTTTCCTCAACTTGGGTGGGAGTGCTTCTTTGACGAGCCAGTCATGATGTTAGGCTTTATCCTACTAGGACGGACACTGGAAAAACAAGCCAGAGGTCGCGCTGCTGCAGCATTTAAGGAATTGCTCGCCCTTCAGCCGATTGTGGCGCGATTGATTGCCAAGCCTAAAACGGCGGAATCGGCTCCTGCGTTGTCTTCCAATAAAGGAATTGTAGAAATTCCCGCTGAGGTGGTGCGTGTTGGTGAATGGTTACAGGTTTTGCCAGGAGAGAAAATTCCAGTCGATGGTAAAGTCGTCGATGGGCAAACAACTGTAAATGAATCTATGCTCACTGGAGAAGCGGTGCCAGTGACAAAGCAACCAGGAGATTTGGTGATAGCAGGTACACTCAATCAATCAGGGGCGATCGCCATTGAAGCAACCCGCACTGGAAGTGATACGACTTTGGCTCAAATTGTCGCCTTAGTAGAATCCGCACAAACCCGTAAAGCGCCAGTACAAAAATTAGCAGATACAGTCGCTGGGTACTTCACCTACGGTGTATTAACAGCCGCTTTATTAACATTTGTTTTTTGGTACTTTTTCGGCACCCACATCTGGCATCACGCAATTATGTCGTATGCCATGCAAATTTCTCACCACTCCTTACTCAACACGCCTCACAGCTCACACCCCACGATCTACACCCCGCTCCTTGTGAGTTTAAAGCTAGCAATTGCCGTAATGGTAGTCGCTTGCCCCTGTGCCTTAGGACTTGCTACACCAACAGCAATTTTAGTAGGAACAGCCATTGGCGCAGAACAGGGTTTGCTGATCAAAGGCGGCGACGTTTTAGAAAAAGTACACGAATTAAACACAGTCGTGTTTGATAAAACTGGTACTCTTACCACAGGTCGTCCCGTAGTTACAGATTGCCTATCAATTGACCGGCTGGATAATAATCCCCAATCGCTCATCGCCAATTCCCAATCCCTAATACAACTTGCAGCAGCAGTAGAAATCGGCACGGTTCATCCTTTAGCAACGGCAATTCAGCAAGAAGCGCAACGCCACAACTTATCTATCCCAAATGCTGTGGACTTTCGTACCGAACCAGGACTTGGTGTTTCTGCTGTCGTAGAAGGCACTTTAGTGCTTTTAGGGAACTGTGACTGGTTGCATTGGCACGGAATTTCTGTCAGTGAAACTGCACAAAAACAGGCACACAAGCTAGCAGCAGATGGGAAAACGGTAGTTTTCGTAGCAGTTGGAGACGCCGTAGCCGGACTGATTGCTGTTCAAGATACCTTAAGACCAGATGCTAAAGCAACCGTAGATAAGTTGCGTCAGATGGGTTTACGGGTGATGTTGCTAAGTGGAGATACACAACAAGCAGTAAATGTGACAGCAAAACAACTAGGACTAGATACCAGTGATGTTTTGGCAGGCGTTCTCCCTGCAAAGAAGGCTGCTACTATCCAAGAATTACAAGCATCGGGAACAAAGGAAAGTACTGATCACTCTATTGTCGCTATGGTAGGAGATGGCATTAATGATGCTCCAGCCCTATCTCAAGCTGACATAGGTATTGCTTTACACTCTAGTACTGATGTTGCAATGGAAACTGCGGAAATTGTTTTGATGCGGGATAACTTAACTGATGTTGTAAAATCCATACAACTTAGTCGTGCAACTTTGAGCAAAATCCGTCAAAATTTATTTTGGGCTTTTGCGTACAACACTCTTGGCATTCCTTTAGCAGCTGGTATTTTGTTGCCAAGTTTAGGTTTCGTCTTAAGCCCATCGGGTGCAGCTGCATTAATGGCTTTTAGCTCTGTTAGTGTCGTCACTAATTCCCTTTTATTACGACGTTTTGCTCATCGTTCCTAATTCCCTCGTTTCGAGGTATTATTTGTGAGCATAAATATTTGGTTTTGCCAATCTCACGTTAAACTAGGTCGGTAGTGAGCTGTTTCGATACCCACAAAACCTATTGAGACGGGTGCAATGCCCACAGTAGTTAAAAGAGTAGAACAACTGGTTCTACTCTTGTGAATAACTACTCCCTTCCTGCCAAAAGAATACCGATTAAATGAACCACGTTCAAAGCAGCGTGTCCTGTGGATATAGACAGGTAGATGCGCAGCGTCTTTGTAAGCGCAAAGCGCACGCTCCGCCAACGCCTAACGTCTTCGTCGTGTCTCCTAACGGAGGAGCTAACGCGCTTCACGAAGTGGACATAGGAGATACCCATGCCTCTTTTAGAGGAGCTGAGCCCTTGCGGAGACGCTAACGCCCTTGGCGTGCCGTTGGGCGAAGGGTAGGCTAGGATACGTTCGGCGGAATCCGTCTCGTAAGTCCTGTGGACGCGCGCTCTCGGTGCGCAGCATCTCCGACAGGAGAACACAAGGAAGAAAGGAAGAAGATAAGTAATCTTACATTAGGAACGGAGTAAGCAATTTAAAAGCATATAAGATAACTACCATAGACTTTTACTCAAAGAATGGCAGCAAACAATACGAAACAAATCTTGATTAATCACAGTTCAACCGACGAATTTAACAACGATTTGTCAATGGCAGCAGAAACAAATGAAAGCCATCTACTGATAATAGAAGACGATCAAGGACGCAAAGAATTTATTCTTGATCGCCCCGTATATTCCATTGGTAGAGACGCCCGCTGCGATATCCGTTTAATCTCGCAGTTTGTCTCGCGCCGCCATGCCACACTCATTAGGCTACCGCGCGATGGTAAGAAGCATAGCTATTATTATCGGATTGTCGATGGTGATGCCAAAGGCAAACCGAGTTCCAATGGTCTAATGATTAATAACGGGCGGAAGATCCCCGCTCATGACCTGAAAAATGAGGACGAAATCGTTTTTGGTCCTCAAGTACGTGCTATTTATTACCTATTACGAGATAGTATGCGCACAGGAGGACAAACAGATTCCAGTGAGTATGATATTACACTAATAAACCCCGGCATGACCGAGGAGCTGGAGGACTGAAGGCATATTGATTGTGGAATATTCTACTGTCAGCTTGCAATTTTTAGGAGGGGCGTTTTGCTATAAGCTAGCCTTGTCATTGAGCTAGCCCAAGCAGACGCCTTTCTTTGCAGAATAGGCGGGAAAGCGTCAATAAGCGCTAATACCTACTTACCCGGCGAGACTCTCAATCAGATGCCAATGGCGGCAGTCTTCAATTGCCTGCTTAACGTATTCAAACATTTGCCGGCAGTGATTATCTCGCTGAAGTGCTAGTTCCTCGTTTTTAATCACGATACTCATTCGGGTTTCTGTTTCAGTAGCTGTGCTTTTGTCAATCAATGCTTCCACCGTCACTAACTTTAAAAAGGATATATGACCAGGAATTTCACGCGCCATAATGTAATCGGCTGTATAGTATTGAACATCCAAATTACAATCTTGCAGAAGTTCTACAAGTAACGGTTGAAGTTGGTCAAGAGGAACAGAAAGAATAAATGAACAGGTATAGCGAGCCATAATAGCCCCAAGCCTTGCGACACTCCGTCCATCCTATAATACCGAACCATCTAAAAGCCAAATCATTATAGATTCATTAAAGAACCTGTGTTTTGAGTAAAGACAAAAGCAACACAAGACACGTAAGTACTTCACAATAGCGGTTTGGCGGAGGTTGATTATGAAAGTAGCAATTGCTGGAGCAACAGGATTTGTAGGTAGTCGTTTGGTAGAACGACTACATCAAGAGGGTATAAGAGTGGTAGCGTTAACTCGTAACACCACTTATGCCCAAAAGGTTTTTCCATCTACGGCTTTTCCCAATGTGGAAATTGTTGCCTATACACCAACAGTATCGGGAGGTTGGCAAAGTGCCATCTCTGGTTGTGATGCTGTCGTTAATCTAGCAGGTGAATCTATTGCTGAAGGACGTTGGACACCTGAACGCAAGCAGGAAATTTTAAATAGCCGTAAACTGGCTACAAAAAACATAGTAGACGCGATTGCGCAGAGCGCAGCGCCTTCGGCGATCGCCAATGCTGACCCCAAGCCTAGTGTGTTAGTGAACGCTTCGGCTATTGGCTACTACGGTACAAGTGAAACGGCTACCTTTGATGAAACGAGTTCACCTGGTCACGATTTTCTTGCCCAAGTTTGCCAAGCCTGGGAAGCAGAAGCAACAAAGGTAACAGATGCTGGCGTGCGACTGGTCATTGTGCGATTGGGTATTGTTTTGGGTAACGGTGGTGCTTTGGGTAAAATGATTACACCGTTCAAACTTTTCGCTGGTGGTCCCTTGGGTAGTGGTCAGCAATGGTTCTCATGGATTGAGTTAGATGATGTCGTTAACCTGATTTTTCTAGCTTTAACGAAACCGGAAATGCAAGGGGTATATAACGCGACTGCCCCTCATCCTGTCCGGATGGCTCAATTGACCCAAACTATGGGAAAAGTCATGAATCGTCCTTCTTGGTTACCTGTTCCGGCATTTGCTCTCGAAGCCCTTTTAGGGGACGGGGCAATGGTCGTTCTGGAAGGTCAACAAGTCCTTCCCAAACGCACTTTAGAAAGTGGATTTCAGTACAAGTATCCCAATTTGGAACCAGCACTGGTAAAAATTCTCAAATCTTAGGGATTAGGGATTAGGGATTAGGGATTCGGGACTAGGAACTAGGGAGTCAAGAGTCCCTGGTCTCCAGTACTCAGTCCCTACTAATAACAATTGTATTATGTTCGGTTAAGTAGTTATACTTCCCATATTTGTCGCACCCCACTCGCTGAGCCCCTTCGGGACACGCTGCGCGTTGGCGTTCGCCTTGGCGTGGCGAAGCCTCAGCCTGCGCTTTGCGCTTACGCTCAAATTCAAAGTATGCCCTTTGGGCACGCTGCGCGAACAAAATTCAAAATTCAACTGGTCGCGCTTCGGAGTCCCCCACCATACGTACACGCGTTGGTGGGGGGACGCCAGAACCCTCGGTCGGGAGACCCTCCTTGGGTACTGGCGACTATATGCCGCGAGTAAATGTTTGGGTACTGGGGACGGTTGTTGGGGGAAATGCTCGCGACTTGAGGAGGGGCAATATTTCCCCGGACATAATTTTTCGTTTGATAACCATTACCCCAATCCAAGGGTCCCCAATCCAAGCGTCCCCTTTACAAATAATTTTGAATTGATAATTTTGAATTTTGAATTCTTTAAAGGGGTGGGGTGTTTGGGAATTTATAACTGCAGGCAGCAAACTTGATATAATCAACCGAGCCTGAATATTACTCGTTGCCACTTTTAAGGAATTTCTGAGAAACCCAATTAACAATGCCACTGATGATGGCACCAGCCATAAGAATGCCAATAGCCGGGTTAAATACAGGTTGCCAAAGTGCGTGCCACAAATCTAAGCCCAATGGGATTCCTACTGCTTTACCAATAGCTGCAACCGCCAACCACCCAAAACCAAACAAAACTAGGAACACATCTGCCATTAAAACCAAGTTTAGCCAGCTTAAAAACTTATCTTTCATAGTTATTAATTATCAGCCAATAGCTTTAGACTATTGACTGTAGATGTTTGACTATAGATGTGGGACTGTTTAGCAATTATTCCTCGGGAAACAGCCAGTTTTTAACTTTTGCCAAACTTTGCCAGTCTGGTTTTCTGTTGAAACCGTCTTCAATGCTATTTTTCACTTCTTCTCGCCAGTCTGGGTTGACAAAAATCAACTGTTGTGCGAAATCAACGTGTTGTCGCAAACCTTTTTGACCTGTTTCCAGCATGGCAACAGCAAGGTTCACCCGTGCTTGAGGGTCTTGTGGATTGAGCTTTACTGCCTTTTGTGCAGCCTTATAAGCAAGGTTGGGTTTGTCATCTAGTAAATACAACCAGGCTAGACAAGTCCAAGCAGGACTACTTCTGGGAGCGCGATCGCACAGATCCTTAAACACAGGAATAAGAGTTGAAGCTTCTTCTCCGGCTTTATAACGTTCTAAACCTGTATCAAACAGAGAGTCAACTGTATTAGTCATAAATCATGAGTCATGAGTCATTAGTCATTTGTCCTTCATTAAATGACAAAGGACAAATGACTATATTACACACCAAACGACTTACCGCAACCGCAGGTTTGGCTGGCGTTAGGGTTAGTGAATTGGAAACCACCGCCAATCATAGAGTTGCTATAATCTAGCATTAAACCATACAGATATAATAAACTTTTGCGATCGCAGACAATTTTGAAGCCATCATAATCAAAAACTTCATCTTGAGCAGTAACCTTGCTGGGATCTTCAAAATCCATCAAGTAAGACATTCCGGAACAGCCACCTTGACGCACTCCAACCCGTAAGCATAGGTCTTTGCCGCCTTGCTGATCTTGCAAGAATTTCACCTGACGCAATGCGGCTTCGCTCAATTGAATTCCCCGTTGTTGAGACTGAGTTGCTTGTGTCATCTGCTGTTTTTACTCCTTATACCGTTGCACAAAAATCCTGATACAATTGACTGCCCTTGTCTTTCCTGCTCAAGAACTGCTTGCCCATATATATCAACCTTAAAGTCAAATGGTATCAGTTGGTGTGAGCATGGCTCTGTGGGGGCAAGCACTCTAGTTTCAACACCAAGCTTACCGCTTGGTGGCTGTAAAGGTTTTTGTATCCATTCTAGCGACATTAATGCCGTAGGAATGCAAATTGTAAACACTGCGTCAAAAGCACACAAAGATTTTTATTCTAGAATTGAGAGATTCAATGTATTTAGAGATTCGATATTTTGAAGTTCAAGCCTTGTGGTAGCCACCAGCAGCAACCACTGTTCACAAACAGCCAGAGAGTTTTGATCCGAGGCGTAAGCCCAAGTTGAAAGTTTAATTCTATATAGCTTGTTTTGATTAACTTACCTCTATGACAAGTTTTAATCGCTCTACCAGTCGTCGGCTGAAGAAATTAACCCAAATTCCTTCTGTATGGGAGGGCGATCGCCGTCCATTGTCGTCATCACAAACTCACAACTCAGACTTAGAGGCAAAGGGCGAATGCATTCTTTGGGTAGATGGCTCACAAGGCATTGTCCGGGGTATGGACGTAGTCCCAGCAGAAACTGGTCCAGAAGCAATTGTTCGTACGCTCATGCGAGCAATGGAGCATCCTCACAGTCCAGCAAAACCTGCTCGCCCTCAAAGAATTGTAGTCAAAGACCGCGAAATCCAATTTTACCTGCGCGGAGTCCTACAGGATTTGGACATTGCGATTGACTATGTACCAGAACTGCCTTTGATTGATGAACTGTTTCGTGGGTTTACCGACATTTTGGATAGCCAAGTTCCTGATTTGCCCCCACAGTATGCACAAGCGCTGCGAGAAAAAGCATTTGCAATTTGGCAAGCAGCGCCTTGGGAATTATTAGAAGAACAGCAAATCTTGTCCATAGAAATTAATAAATGGGATGTTGGTACACTCTACGCCTCAGTTATGGGAATGCTGGGGATGGAGTATGGCATTTTGTTGTATCGTTCAGAAGAGTCATTGAAGCGGTTTCGCGCCACAGTTTTAACACAAGACGAATCGCAAGGGCATTTAGAAGAAGCTTTCCTTAAACAAGATTGCCTGTTTCTGACGTTTGAGAGTGCTGACGACATTGACGAAGATGATGACGATGATGATGAATTCGGCGATTTAGCGGATTTGCCGTTATCGGAAATAGAACCCACCTTCGGTAACATCCATCCTTTAGAAGGACTGCGGTCTGTTTTATATGACGAAGAAGCACTTGTAGTCTTGGTGGCATTAGAAAGCCTAAATCGCTTTATCCGCGATCACCGCAGTCAGCTTAGTGATGACACCTTCCCTACCCTCAGTCGTCGCTATCGCATTCCGTTACCCGAGTCATCGAATGAACCAACAAAATCACTGCCTGTAACTGTCTGTTCCATGCCGGAGTTAGCCGCCGAGTTAGAGGAAATAGGAGGTTTTGACATCGAGGATGATGACATGGAGTCAGAATCGACACCAATGTTCCAGTCATTACGAGATGATTTGATACCAGAAGACTCATTCCTCAGCTTAGGAGTCGTGTCATGGGAGATGTTGGAGTACTTGCATCAAGGTGCAAAGTATCACAAAACTGGAGAAATCACACAAGCAGGGGATGGTTTGCCCGTGATTTTAATTCAAACTTCCCGTCCTAAAGCAAAAACTGTGATTTCAAATATCGAAGAAGCTGGAGGACTCAAAGCAATTTGTTTTAATCCAGGTGCTGATCCTTTTGATGGCAAGGGCTACGACTTAGGTTTGTTACAAACTGAAAATGGGGAATTGTTCTTGTTTGGTGAGTTTGAAGATGACGATCCAATACACGTAGAAGCCCGCAAAAAATGGAACCAACGGTGTAAAAATACCAAAGGATACTGTGGCTTGATCATTGCCAAAGGATTGACAGGGGCTTCTCGTGGTAATCCCCAGCTACGAGATATGATGGCTTTGTTTGAAGCGCGGTTCCTTTCTCCCAACGATTTAGGCATTGGCACTCTCCAACTTATGCCCCAACTCCAATTTGAATAAGCGTTTAAGCAAAAGCACAGACAATGATGAGACGATGATGGTCGTTCTCTTTTAAATTCAATATATCTTTTTTGGACTGGGCATTTCGCCCAGTCCAAATTTATGATAGTGGGAGAATAAAGTCCATCAAACTAAAAATTAGGAGTGTTGGAAGGGTGTAGAGGTTAGAGAAAAAACATCAATACACCCCAATAGTGTTTGGTTAAACGTCAAAGGTTAAGGGGGAAAGGGCGAAAAACTTATTTTTTTCCCTTTCACCTTTTTTGTTTGCCCCTTAAACGAACCATATTGCCCTATATCCCTGACTCAGTCTAAGTAGATAACCCTAGGTGTAAGTCATGAAGAGGCAAAGGAGCCGCCGAAGCCTGCTCCCTATCCCCTTTCCTCCCTGCTTCTTGTGGTCATATTACTGCTGCTAAAGTGTTTATTTTAAAAAAACTAAACAAAAAATTTATTTTTCAGCTTTAAAACTTTAAACCTATAAAACAAATAAAAGAGTCATGTGCTATCAGAGCATTATTTAGCTCAAATGTGGGAAAAAATACATTATGAGCAGTACTTTAAATTTTGTTAGCAAAACTTTAGTGTATTCGTAGTAGATTTGTCTTTATAGTGAACACTAGTCTAGACTCAGTACGTAATACTCAAATCAATATTGGCACTCTAAAGCTGACACAATTTCATCTTCAATTTCCCTTAAAGTTATCGCAATAGAATTGAGAAATTCCAGAACTTTGGGCTAAGGCTGATGGAGACAAAAAGTGACATGAATAGCAGATTTGACGAAATTTATTCAAAATTCTCTTTTCTTCCTATCTCTGTTTATATCTCTTCTTGGGCTTCTGCGCAAGGATTAATATCTGCTAATAAATGCAAATTGCATATATGACCAGTTAGTCAGTAATCACTAACTCTAATTGAGATGGCAATACATTACCTCGAACTCATTTACAATTTTCATGTCAATTTAAAATCTTACTAAATATAAATTTTTGGTAATTTTCTTTTTTTGAAATCTTTAAAAAATATTTTCAAAATTTTATGAGTACTTTAAAATATTTCTTACTTAAAGTAAAATTTATGTTGAATATAAAAATGATAAAAAATGAGTAAAGACTAAAAAATCTTTGGAGAAGGATATACAATGTAATCAGTTAAATGTTTCATTGATGCAGTATTATGGCAATAAATTAAAGTTGTTACAAAAGCTTGAGTTGATAAAATCAACCATTTAAAAAATGAAGTAAACAACGATAGTGTTGGATGTTAAAGCTGCTGTGGTTTCAATGCTATTTACAGAATCTCCAATTTGATGCTGATGAGATAGAAAGGAACTATAGCCTAAATTTAACCAAGCTATCACTACAAGCATGGTGAGAAAAAACAACCCGTAAATTAATCTAAATATTACGGAATGTTAATAAAAAGTCTGGAACAAAACTGAAGCTATGCTATCAGTCGAAGCTCAGCGACATTGCATGAATCCATAGCTCATGAATCTGTGGGAGATTGCAGTGTATTCTTAGAATTCCCAGACAGCTTTGGATATGTACAGCTGCCAAAGCGCTTCTAACCTCTTTTTCTGGGTGATGACATTAGCTTTTGAAGGTGATCTCCCTTATGAACAGGGGTTGGAACTCGTAGCTATTCAGGTGACTACCAATCAGTTGCCAAATATGGAATAGTGTAGAAGTGGGGGCGATAAGAAGAAAATGCACAAGTCTTGAGCTCAAATTTATCAACTTTGTGGCACTTTCATGACACCAGCCAAATGTTCACAAAACAGATTTCGTCTTGCGAGCAGTTGCTTGTTGGTGCCTACTTTAAAGTCTTTGGAAACCACTTGTAGATGCCACGGTCAGGTGCATAAAAGGTAGCTGCCAAGTAAGATTATGATTTTATAAGTAGAGTGTTTGGTTAACCTGGGCTGTAAACAAAGTTAAATGCTCTTGTAACTACCAACATTAAAATTCGTTATTTGGTTGACAGAAGATATCTCAACTAAATTTATAAAATTCATAGTCAGGCTTTATTCATCTTGTTGCTGAGTTTAATCTCTTAGCAACGAGTGTGCGCTATTTTTCCTGTCACAAGAGCTATTAAAGGAGTTCTCTATTTAGACTTTATTGGAAAATAAAGCATACTTTATCAAAATTGAACAATTTTTTGGTCTTAACCAAATTACTTGTTTCCTGACAAAAACTCTGATAATCTTATCCTTTTCATCTCTAGTTAGTTTCTTTTGATGATGTTAACAACCAGCAAATAGTACAATCAAATGACAAATAAGAAATGGGCTGTAAAACGTATCACTGTGAATTTAGCAGCACAGGAGGCGGAAAAACTGGAAAAGTATTGTGGGCAGACGGGTAGACCAGCAACGGATGTCATCCGGGAACTGATCCGAGGGCTGTCACTCTCCTCCGAGGAGGCTAAAGAAGCAAGTCGCTAAGGAGACAGTCTAGAGTTGAGAGTCTCAAGTCAACAATCCAAAGGTTTTTGACAACCGACTAACAACGACCGACTATGACCTCCTCACACATAACTTGGTATAAGTGGCAAATTCCGACACCAACCCAGTTACAATTTGTAATGAGACTGAAAAGGAAGGACGGAATGCGCGTTGCAATCGTAGGTGCGGGACTGGCTGGGCTAGTAACTGCGGTCGATTTATCGGATTCTGGCTGTGAAGTCCACATTTTTGAGTCCCGTCCGTTTGTGGGTGGGAAAGTGGGCAGCTGGGTTGATGGCGATGGCAACCACATTGAAATGGGGTTGCACGTCTTCTTTGGCAACTACTACCAGATGTTGGAATTGATGAAGAAAGTGGGGGCGTTGGACAACCTGCGCCCCAAGGAACATATCCACACCTTCATTAATAAGGGCGGAAAAGTTGGTGCTTTGGATTTTCGCTTTATCATGGGTGCGCCTTTTAATGGATTAAAAGCATTTTTCACCGCTTCCCAACTTTCGTTGCTGGATAAGTTGCAAAATGCAGTAGCATTAGGAACTAGCCCGATAGTACGCGGCTTAGTAGACTTTGAGGGCGCGATGAAAAATATTCGTGACTTGGATAAAGTCAGCTTTGCCGATTGGTTTCGCAGTCATGGGGGTAATAATGGTAGCATCAAGCGGATGTGGAACCCCATCGCCTACGCCCTCGGTTTTATCGATTGCGAACATATTTCTGCCCGTTGTATGCTAACAGTCTTTCAGTTATTCGCAGTCAGAACCGAAGCGTCGAAACTGCGAATGCTGGAAGGTTCCCCTTATGAGTACCTGCACAAGCCTATCTTGGAGTATCTCGAAGCTAGGGGGACAAAAGTTTACACTCGTCGCAGAGTGCGAGAAATACAGTTTACTGAGGAGGCAGACCAAACGCGTGTTACTGGAATGGTAGTGGCTGATGGTGATACAGAAGAACTGATCACAGCTGATGCCTATGTCGCTGCTTGTGATGTTCCAGGAATTCAGCGTTTGTTACCTCAAGAATGGCGCAAGTGGTCGGAGTTTGAGAATATATATAAATTGGAATGTGTGCCAGTGGCAACAGTACAGTTGCGGTTTGATGGCTGGGTTACGGAACTGCATGATGCCAAAGAGCGCAAACAACTCAATCATGCAGCAGGAATTGATAATTTGCTTTATACTGCTGATGCTGACTTTTCCTGTTTTTCTGATTTGGCATTGACAAGCCCTGGAGATTATTACAGGGAAGGGCAAGGTTCACTATTGCAGGCAGTTCTGACACCAGGAGATCCGTTTATTAAGCAAAGTAATGAGGCGATCGCCCAACACGTCCTTAAGCAAGTGCATGAGTTGTTTCCCTCCTCGCGAGAACTCAACATGACTTGGTACAGTGTGGTCAAACTTGCTCAGTCTTTGTATAGAGAAGCACCAGGAGTTGATATTTATCGTCCTCAGCAAAAGACGCCAATTTCTAATTTCTTCCTAGCGGGTAGTTATACGCAGCAGGATTACATCGATAGTATGGAGGGGGCAACAATTTCGGGAAGGCGTGCAGCGAAGGCGATTTTGGAGAATCTAAAGAAATGAACCGCCAAGGCGCTAAGGACGCCAAGGAATAACAAATATGGCTGATTGGTTGGAACATAGTGTGCAGGTTGAGGTAGAGGCTCCTATAGAGTTAGTATGGAGTCTGTGGGCTGATTTGGAGCAAATGCCCCGCTGGATGAAGTGGATTGATTCAGTGACGGTTCCAAAGGATAATCCAGAGATATCTTTGTGGAAGCTGAATACTGGCGGTTTGGAGTTTACTTGGAAATCCCGCATTCTCAAAGTTGTTCCCAACCAAATCATTCAATGGGAATCTGTGGATGGTTTGCCAAATCAGGGAGCAGTGCGTTTTTATGATCGCCATGGCAGTAGTATTGTTAAACTTAGCGTTGCCTATGCTATCCCCGGTATCATAGGAAAAATTATGGATAATTTATTTTTGGGGAGGGCGGTGGAATCAACTCTCAAGGGTAATATGGAAAGGTTTCGAGAATATGCTCTTAAGATAAAAGCAAATTCACCCCAGTAGCCATATTTAAAACTCAAAAAAATTTAAGTTTGTGCATAATTTGCCCCTTGTGCTGAGTTAAATCAATGAGAAGACTCAAAGCACAAGGGGTTAATTTATGGATGCGTAAATAGTTATTTTTATATCGGCAGGTTCAGAAACTGACATATTGTACTGCACCAAGAAAAATTGATGTTATTCCAATACTAAGTACGAAGCCTGAAGCCCTTATTTTAGGGATAAAAGCCAAGAAAAGATATGTAACTTGATTGAGCTGCTTTTGACTAAACTCAGGTTTCTACGGATAGGTGCAAGATCTGAGGAAAAACTAATAGTAGCTAATTGTAACAATCATTCATTATTTAATTTAACGCAAGACAAATGAAAATTATTTACATTTTTGTATGGATATAGATAAGCAACTGCTGGAGATAGTTCGAGAAGTTCAGCAATATTCTATTGCAACTACTTATAATTCAGACATAGAAACTAAACTCAGGAAAAGAGCAAGGAACAAAGCATTAACAAAACTAATTGATGCTATTCAAAAGTCTGGTAAACTTTTCTGCCGTGGAAAATCTGATTTTCCTACAGAAGTTTATACTGAATCACTTCAAGAAACTTGGTTGTATATCTGTCGAAATATTCACAAATATCACCCGGAAGAAGGTAAGGTGATGACTTGGGTTAATTTTATTTTTGACAAGAAATTTAAGAATGCAATTAGAAAATACAATCAGGAACAGCAAAATAAGTCATTAGATGTCGTGGTAAAGGAAGGAATAATCTTAAAAGAAACTCTTGGTTCTCCTGATGTCGTTTTTCCTGAATATGAAGAATTACGTCAGTTTCTTGTAGAAGATATTGATGGAGTTTTCAAAAGCAGGTACATACAAGGACATCCAGAGGCAAATTTTCAAGAAATTGCATTACGCCGAATAGATGGACAATCTTGGCAAGTGATGTCACAAGAGTGGGGCATTTCTATACCAACTCTCTCCTGCTTCTATCAACGAGCTATAAAGCATTTTCTCACAAAGTTTAAAGAATATTTTGAAAAATAGGAGTTCATGAACTATGAGTAACTTAATAAAATCTGCAACATTTACAGTTCCTTTGACCGCAGATGCTTATCAATTGGCTCAACAATTCAGTTGTGGTCAAAAAGATAGCCAAAAAGCACAGCAAATACGCCTCAATACTTTGGCAGTATACGCGGTGAATTTCTACTGCAAGTGTATGGATGTGGAGACGGAACTAGACAAAAGTGACAGTTGGAATTCCGCCTCACGAATACTGATGAATGTGGCTGATTTACAAATAAAAGATGTTGGGAAGTTAGAGTGCCTTACAGTGCTGCCAGATGCCAAAGAATGTTATGTACCACCAGATGTTTGGGATAAATGCATTGGTTATGTCGTAGTGCAAATTGATGAAATTTGCCACGAAGCAACACTCTTAGGATTTGTCAAAAAAGTAACAAATGAAGCTTTACCCCTATGCCAATTAGGTTCTCTTGAAGATTTAATTGATTGTTTAGAACCTTTGTCAAATGACATTCTTGAACCACAACATAAATTTGTACGTCTAAGTGAATGGTTCGATGGGTTGTTTTATGGTGGATGGCAACGAAAACCAAAATTTGCTCCTATTTCTCTTTCCCTGCGCAACGCTGACTTACCAGAAGTTAACGCTGCTAAGGTAATGAGATTAAGCGTACAGATGTCTGAACGCACCGTTACTTTAATGATTAGGCAGCGAAAACTTTCGGAAAAAGAAATCAATATTTGCCTACGTCTTTATCCAGGTAACAATTCCTCTCATTTGCCAGATGGAGTGAAATTGATTGTTCTTGATGAATTTGGTGAACCAATTCCTTCTTTGGAAGTTGAAGCAAAAGCAGATAGTTGGTTACAGCTTCAATTTACAGGTTCTCTTGGAGATAAATTTAGCATCAGAATTCATTTGGCGTCAGACTGTATCACTGAAACTTTCGTCATTTAATTTGCTTCTTGCTTACCACATACTGGAAAACTATTAGCGTAAACCTGTTATGGATAAAGTCGTTACCCTCCATTTCGTAGATGGGGATTTTCAGCAAGGTTTTATCGTCACCCTTCAAATAGTTTCTGATGGTGCATTGATAGCTGAAATCAAAGGAAAGCTGCCTCCATGCCCGGAATTGCCCGAATACTATAAAACATGGCAACAAGCTTACTACTCTGCATATTCACGCGCTATTACACCACAACCAGGAATTATCCGTGCTTCTATCTATTTAGATCCAACAGTGGGCGCTTCTGAGGATTTGCGGCTTAAACTTAATGCTTGGCTCAACCATTCCCAGGAATTTAGCGTTATTCGAGAAAGATTGAAAGAAAATTTACGCCGTGACGACATTATTCGGGTTATCTTGCAAGCAGAAGACCCTATATTACGAAAGCTTCCTTGGCAGTTATGGAAGTTCTTTGAGCGTTATCCTAATGCTGAATTGGCTTTAAGTACACCAAGTTTTGAAGAACCTCTTACAGTAACTCCCAGAAACAAAGTTCGTATCTTAGCTATTCTTGGTAATAGTAAGGGGATTGATATCAACACAGACCGCCGATTACTACAAGAAAAGTTAGGCAACACTGAAATTGTCTTTCTGGTGGAACCATCTCGCCAAGAATTAAACGACCAACTGTGGGATGACAAAGGATGGGATATTCTGTTTTTTGCCGGACATGGTAAAAGTGACGGGGAAACAGGCATCATTCACATCAATCGTTTAGACAGTGTCACTATTCAGCAGTTAAACAAAGCCCTGACAAAAGCGATACAACGAGGCTTGCGCTTGGCAATTTTCAACTCCTGTGATGGCTTAGGATTAGCACGCCAGTTATCTGATTTGCAAATGCCGCAAGTCATAGTCATGCGCGAACCAGTCCCTGATAGAGTTGCACAGGAATTTCTCAAGTACTTTCTGGATGCCTTTGCCAGTGGACAGCCTTTATATTTAGCAGTGCGACAAGCGCGGGAACGCCTCCAAGGGATAGAGAATGAATTTCCTTGTGCAAGTTGGTTGCCTGTTCTTTGCCAGAACCCAGCAGCAAAACCTCTGAATTGGATCGATTTAGGGAGTATTTCTCATTGTCCTTATAAAGGATTATCAGCTTTTCGTCAGGAGGATAAGTTAGTCTTTTTTGGGCGGCAAGCTTTTACACAACGGTTACTAGAAGCAGTGAGAAATAAACCACTCGTAGCGGTGGTTGGACCAAGTGGTAGGGGTAAATCTTCGGTGGTGTTTGCGGGACTCGTTCCCTATCTACAGGAGGAAGACAATTGGCAAATTGCTCATTTCCGCCCTGGTCAGCGTCCCTTTGATGCTTTGGCTGCGGCGCTTCTTGGTCTAGTATCAACTCAAGATGACCCTAGCTCGTTACAAACCCCTCATGTTCTGGGGGGTTCAACATATTCAGCAGGTGTTGGTCATGAGGGTCAACAAGAGCCAGAACAACTTGAGCGCCTCTGTCAAATTCAGGCATTGGCAACACAGCTACGCTTAAGCAAAGATGGCTTAACAGAATTTATCAGTAGCATACAAAGCCATCCAACACTCCCTACTCCCCAGTTAATTGTTTTAATCGCTGACCAATTTGAGGAACTCTACACTCTTTGCACAAATTTTGAGGAACGGGAGAGATTTTTAGATTGCTTGTTGAATGCAGTATCCGATACGCCATCTTTCAAACTGGTACTGACACTGCGCTCTGACTTTTATGGTTATGCTCAGTCTTACCGTCCCTTTAATGATGCACTGGAGGATAATTGTCTCAACTTAGGACCGATGAATGAGCAGGAATTACGGGAAGCCATCGCCCGTCCTGCTCAATTATGCGGTGTCACATTAGAGGCAGGATTGGTAAAGCGTATTCTTAATGATGTTGGTCAAAGACCAAACAGGCAAGAAAACGACTCACCACAAAAATCTCCACCAGACAAACTGCCTTTGCTGGAATTTGCACTTAAACAGCTTTGGGCAGAAGCCACAAAACACGGAACACGTCAATTGACAAACGAGGCTTATGATAAAATCGGCGGTATCGAAAAGGCGTTGGGCAAATATGCTGAAGACGTTTACCGCCGTCTACTTTGGGCAGAAGCCACAAAACGCGTAACACGTCAACTAACAAACGACGCTTATGATCAAATCGGCGGCATCGAAAGGGCGTTGGGGCTATATGCTGAAGACGTTTACCGCCGTCTACGTGAAGAATATAAGTTACAAAAAAGACAAATAAAGCGAATTTTCACACAACTTGTGCGTCCAGGGGAAACAACAGCGACAGAACATACCCGTCGTTTAGCCACACGCCGAGAGTTGGGAGAAGAAAACTGGGAATTAGTGAACCGCCTTAACAATGAAGATGTGCGGCTGGTAGTGATTGGTCATGACGAGGCTACCAATGAAGAGACAGTAGAGGTTGTACATGAAGCTTTGATTCGGGGTTGGGAACGCTTAAAAAAGTGGGTGAACAGCGACCGCGACTTTCTAACTTGGCAAGAACGGTTACGAAAGGACATGCGTGACTGGGAGAATGGAGGTAATAAGAAAGATGATTTGTTGCGTGGTACGTCGTTAGACCTAGCTAAAGGTTGGTTGGAAAAACGTCCGGAGGATATCAGTGCGGCTGAACGGCTGTTTATTGAGGAGGGGTTGGAGTTACGCGATCGCCAGCGCCAAAAAGAAGAAAGAGACAGACAGCGAGAGTTAGAAGCCGCACGCAAACTTCGCAAATTAGCTATTATCGCCATTATTGCTACCGTACTTATGAGTGTGACGGCTTATTTCGCCTTAAGCCAATCTGAAAATTTCAAAATTCGAGCTGAAAGCGCGAATGCCAGTGCGACTTTGGAACTTGACGGCTTAACAGCAAGCTTAAAGGTAGGTAAAGAACTGGAAAAATTGCAACATTCAGGCAGGGCAGAAGATAGCACTGGGATCGAGGTGTTAAAGGAATTGCAACAGGTGGTTGACAGTGTAAGCGAAAAAAACCGTCTGACTGGGCATATTGATCAGGTAAACAGCGTTAGTTTTAGCCCAGATGGACAGACGATTGCAACCGCCAGTGCTGATAAAACCATCAAACTTTGGCGGCGTAACGGCAGCTTAATTGACACCCTCACCTGGCATAGCGATGAGGTTCAAGCCGTCAGTTTTAGCCCTGATAAAGAGATACGTAAGCAGATAATTGCAACTGCTAGTGCTGATAAAACCGTCAAACTTTGGCGGCACGATGGCAGCTTAATTGACACCCTCACCGGGCATAACGATAAAGTTTTAGGAGTGACTTTCAGTCCTGATGGGCAAATGATTGCTTCTGCTAGTGCTGATAAAACCATCAAACTTTGGCGGCGTAATGGCAGCTTAATTGACACCCTCACCGGGCATAACGATAAAGTTTTAGGAGTGGCTTTCAGCCCGGATGGGCAAATGATTGCAACTGCCAGTGCTGATAACACTGTCAAACTTTGGCAGCGTAATGGCAGCTTAATTAACACCCTAAGAGGACATAACGAGCGAGTTTATGCTGTCAGTTTCAGCCCGGATGGGAAAATGCTTGCTTCTGCAAGTGAGGACAACACCGTCAAACTTTGGCAACTCAACGGCAGCCCAATAACTACTCTTACTGGACACAGGTATCGAGTTCATAGTATCAGTTTCAGCCCTGATGGGAAGATACTTGCTTCTGGTAGTGGAGACAATACTATTAAACTCTGGCGGGTAGTAGATAATAGCTTAATGACTACCCTTACCGGACATAGCAATGAGGTTTTACAAGTAACTTTCAGCCCAGACAAAAACTCAAATATGCAAATTATTGCTTCTGCCAGTGCTGACAAAACTGTTAAACTCTGGAAGCTCAAATATAGCATTGGGCATAAAGCTCCAGTTTGGGATCTTGATTTCAGTCGTAACGGAGATTACATTGTCTCTGGAAGTCAGGACAAAACCATCAAACTCTGGCGAAAAGATGGCGAGTTAGATAAGACTTTTGAGGGGCATGATGCGGGAGTTATGGATGTTGATTTCAATCCTAATGGAGATGACATCCTCTCTGGAAGTGAAGACAAAACCGTCAAACTTTGGAGTCGTGAGGGTAAATACAAAACCAAAACCTTTAATGAACATACTGCTGGGGTAACTGGTGTCATTTTTAGCCAGGATGGGAAGATTATTGCTTCTACAAGTAAAGACAAAACCATCAAACTTTGGCAACAGGATAAAGATAACTCGCTTGCCACTCTTAGGGGGCATACAGCAGAAGTAACTGACGTCAGTCTCAGCCCAGACGGGCAGATTATTGCTTCTGCAAGTTGGGACAAAACGATCAAACTCTGGCAGATCATCCGGCAACCAGATGGTAGTTTGAAAGTCCCTAACATTGGCACTCTTAAAGGGCATAACGCTGCGGTAAATGACGTCACGTTTAGCTGGGAGAGGGAATCAGATGCGGTGAATGATGTCAAGCAGGAGAGGCAGATGATTGTTGCTTCTGCCAGTGCAGACAAAACCATTAAACTTTGGCGACTAAAGTGGCGGCAAGATGGCAGCTTAATTATCCCTAACTCTGCTTTTGCTACTCTAGAAGGGCATAGTGCTGGCGTGACTGATGTCAACATCAGCAAGAAGAGAGGGACAATTATTTCTGCAAGTGATGACAAAACAATCAAACTTTGGAAGCAAGATGGCACTTTGATTACCACCCTAACTGGGCATAGTGCTGCGGTTACAGACATTAATCCCCGCGACGACGGGACTGGCTTCGCTTCTTCTAGTACTGACGGAACCGTGATTATATGGAATTTGAATATCGACTTGAATAATCTTGATGATCTGTTAAAGCGCGGTTGTGCTTTGGCAAAGGACTACCTGAAAAATCCTAACAACGGTATGAATGAAAATGATCCTCAGCGATGGGTTTGTGATGACGTTAAGTAAAAAGTTAGGAATTAGGCATAGTCATTCATCCCAACTCCAGTTGAATATCTGCCTTTCCTAAAGTCCGCTTAGGCGGACTTTATCTATGTGGCAATGGAAACTACGCCGCCTTACAAACTGTCGGTTCTGGAAGCGGATCGTGGGCTGGTTCATAAGCAATAATTAAAGACTTTAACGCTTCAATTCCATTAGTTACCGCTAACTTATAAGTATCGCCATGAGTCCGCCAGCGTTGTCCAGGAAAGTCAGGAAATCTCACCAAGAAGCAGTTATCTTCAACAGACCACTGAATAACCATTTGATATTTAAGCTTTGTCATCTTCTTATATTTAGGACATGGCTAATAGCTAATGGCTAATTCAATTACCATCAACTCTTACCATGTCGGGTCAGTAAACAAATTTATCGTCAACTGTTCACGTCCTGGTGGTACTGCGGCAATACAAGCGCGAATAGTATCTCCATTCTCCACTTCCACGCTGCAAGCGTAACACGACCCCATCAGACAGCCAGTGGGAATAAACACCCCCGCCCGATCTGCTACATCAAGCAGTGGTTCTCCCACTTGGGCATCAACTGTAACATCATCTGGTAGAAACCGGACGCGAATAGTCATGACAATCACCCTCAAGACAAAAACGGTGTTAAGTCTAAATGGCGTTCAACTTCAGTTGCAAGAGAGTCTAGAATATGCTCTCTTTGTTCCCGGTAATTGGCAACGCCCGTAGGCAAAGATTTCAAACCTCGCTGTTGACGCAAGCGATTTAACCAAGCACGTCTCCAAGGACCATTGTCAAAAATACCGTGGAGATAAGTCCCCCAAACTGATAGGCAATTATCCACCAAACCTAAATTAGCATCGTCAAACAGAGTATGGTAGTTCTGAGACTCTGTTGTGGGAATTTCTATACGCGATCGCCCTTGGTGGATTTCAAACCCAATCACAGGTAAGCCCATTTGCGGATAATTCGAGCTGACTTGGCGCTGACGGGCAATTTTCTGTCCTGTGATCACAGTTTTTATCGGCAATAACCCCAGTCCTTGATATCTGCCAGCTTGTCCCTCAATCCCCTCTGGATCTGCTATCATCTGACCTAATATTTGATACCCACCACAGATACCCAAAACTGTACCACCAGCTGCTGCATAGTGCTGAATTGCTTCTGCCATACCACTTTTTTGCAGTAGCAACAAGTCAGGAATTGTGGTCTTTGTCCCTGGTATAATCACGGCATCAGGATGTCCCAATTCCTGCTTAGGACTTAAGTATCTCACTCCGACTGTAGGTTCTGATTCTAGTGGGTCAAAGTCGGTAAAGTTAGAGATTCTCGGTAAGCGGATAACAGCGATGTTAAGTTCAGTTTGTAATTTTTGGACTCTACGTTCCAACAAGTCAAGAGAATCTTCAGCGGGATAGACCTGTTCCAAGTAAGGGATAACACCGATAACAGGAATACCAATGCGTTCTTCCAACCATTTTATTCCCGGTTCTAAGAGCGATCGCTGTCCACGGAACTTGTTAATGACTATACCCCGAATTAAAGCGCGTTCCTCTGGCTCCAGTAACTCCAAAGTTCCCACCACATGGGCAAAAGCACCACCTCTGTCAATATCAACAACCAGTATAGTTGCTGCATTCAGGTGTTTTGCCACCCGCATATTCGTCAAATCTCGGTGTTTCAGGTTAATTTCCGCCGGACTCCCAGCACCTTCGCAAACCAATAAATCAAATTCTGTGCTCAAATGCTGTAACGATTCTTCTATTGCCCGCCACCCTAGTTCAAAATATTGTTCGTAGTACTCTACAGCACTAACTTTGCCTACAGGCTTTCCCTTGATGATGACTTGCGAGGTCATATCTCCTTGAGGTTTGAGTAAAATTGGGTTCATTTCTACCCAAGGAATAACTCCCGCAGCCCAAGCTTGTACCGCCTGAGCGTAGCCAATTTCCCCACCATTGGCGGTAACATAAGCATTTAAAGCCATATTTTGACCTTTGAAGGGGGCTACTCGCCAGCCACGGCGCGATAAAATCCGACAAATAGCTGCGGTTAACAGTGATTTCCCAGCATGGGATGTCGTTCCCACTATCATGATTGCTTTCATAACCAAATATCTGTTTTTCCAGATGGGTGTATTAGCCTAAGGAGTTAAGGGTGATTTATGAGACATTAGCCATGAGTCAAAAATTTTCGGACTTTTGACTAAAAACCCAAGATTTCACCAATGAAGTCGGATACGTATGATCAAGACTTCATGAATTGAGTTGAAACTTCCTTTGTTTATTGTTCCCTTTGATTCTCCACTCTTAACTCTTGTTGACCCTTAATCCTAAAACGGTAGTCTAAACCAACGAATGACAGCATTGTAAAGGCGATCGCCCCATGTGGGACTACTCCAAGGTTTACCCTGAGATTGTTCCACCAACTGGCGACCCAGGGGAGTGAGGCGAAAACTGTCTGTAATACCCTGACCATCAACTTCGCGCCGCAGTACACCCACTTGGATCAGCCACACCAAAGCGTTATCTGCTGTCAATTCTGACAGAGGTCGTTTTGTGAAGTTCTTCTGGACACCAGAGTTACCAATCATCTCACTTAACGCTACACGGTGTGAGCGCATCGCTTCAAACAAAGCAAGATTGAAGGGAGAACACACCAGCGCTCTTTGAGCTCGTTTTAGCGTAGGCTGCGCGTAAGCAAAAGTTTTCTGGTTTTGAGAATCGACAACAGGCATTATGGGTCTCTTGATAAATTTTCTTTAAAAAGAGATATCTACTGCTTAGTAAATTGTAGCAGCAGATACCTACTTCCACAAATCTTTACATATTACCCTATTATCTCCTTGGCGCGACGGGATTGGGTACTGGGGACTGGAGACTGAACAATACTCGCACCTTACCTTAATCTCTAATCCCCATTGCCCCTAATCTCCGCTCCCTCTGGTCGTGGGAACCCCGAGTTCCCCAATCCCTAATCCCTAATCCCTAATCCCTAATCCCTAATCCCAATCCCCAATCCCTAATCCCCAGTCCCCTTGAACGCTGTAGTAGATGTCACTTAAAAAAAATACACAAATTTTGATACAATAACCCTCATCAGGGAAAGTTGAACCATGTTATTAACATGACTTCCCCTGTAGCTAACCTTGTATACGAGAGATACTAAAACTATGGCACTAGCAGTTGGTAGTGATGCACCTACATTTACCGTCAAAGACACCAACGGCAACACTGTCTCGTTATCTGATTTTAAGGGGAAAACGGTAGTTTTGTATTTCTACCCCAAAGATGACACACCAGGTTGTACCAAACAAGCTTGTAGCTTTCGGGACTCTATTGACCAATACAAGAGCAAAGATATAGTGATATTGGGAGTCAGCGCAGATGATGAAGCCTCCCACCAGGCATTCACCCAAAAATATAATCTCAATTTTCCGCTACTGGCTGACACCGATAAAAGCTTGATTAAAGCATACGATGTTGATGGTGGTGGATATGCCAAGCGCGTTACCTATGTGATTGATGGTAACGGCAAAATAATCCAGGTTGACTCTAGTGTCAACACATCTACCCATGCTAGCGATGTTTTAGCTGCATTGGGGCTGTAGACGAGATCAGGGGATAAGGAGGACAGGCGGATAACTTCCTCATCCTCCTTATCCTCAGCCAAGTTTTTTCACTTACCCGTCTGAGGCGTAGTCACTTGAAAGCGTGGTTGGTTTGGCTGCTGTTGAGTTTGCTGCTGAAGCAATTGTTGTTGCTTTGCTCTGAACGCAGCTGCAGCATCATTCAATTGTTGGTTCTGTTCATTTGCATTCCAAACCGTATTTCCCTGTTGAAGGCGATTTATCAGATTAAACATACCGAAATTATTTACCTCATCGCTGCGAGGGGATAATGGATCATCATTCTGTTGTGGATTGAGCTCTTGCAGAATATTTCTGGAATTAGATTGAGCTAAGCTAGGTTGAGGCAATACTAAGGAAGCAAAGCTCATTCCTGCAAAGGTGAGTGCAAATAGTTGCTTAAGCGGTAAAAATGGTATTTTCATAAAAACCTCCAAGAATTTTGAAAACGCACACCCTCAAGATGTGGGAGTGCGGATGAGTTTTAACCTTAAAATAAGTAATGCTTAGATCTTAAGCAAGAGTGCGCCGCAGTTGCGGTTGAATACTCAATAATGCTACAAGGGCAAAGCCAAGCAACACCAGCAACGCACCACCAAAGGTAACATCACCCCAAAAGGCGTGCATGACCACGCTATTTAATCCCCAATATGAGTGAAAATACAAATAGCGAATTGGTTCAATGGCGTAGCTAAGGGGATTGAGGGTAGCGACAATCTGCAACCATTTGGGCATGAAGGATAAAGGAGCCAAAGCAGTACTGGCAAACAACAATGGCAGGTTACTGACAAAAATAACGGCAATCAGTTCGATGTGTCCAGGCAAGGCAAAAGCCAAACCAAGGCTAATAGCAGTTACACCTAATGCCAAGAGGAAGACAATTAAAGCTATTGTTGCCAAACCTGCTACATCTGGTAAACCAGCCCCTAAAAACGCTGCTGCTGTCACAATGACGGCTGCTTGCACCAAACTTTGACTGATAATAAAGATAGCGGAAGCGAAAACTATCGAAAAGCGCGATGCTAGTGGCGCTACCAGCAAACGATTTAAAAAGCCGAATTCTCGGTCAAACATCACGGGTAAGCCAGCATTCAGCGCCCCAGCAAATGCAGTAAAAACAATTATACCTGCGCCCAGAAATTGCCCATAATTTGTGGTGTCGCCAAATATGCCTTTCGGTGCATTTTGGAACAAAGCGCCAAACAGCACCAGCCACATCACCGGCTGAATAATACCCGCAATTAACGTTGAGGGACGCCTAGCAAGTTGAATAAACAAGCGACGAGTCAAGGCTAACGTCTCTTGCACAAATTCACCAAATACGTTGGGAGTTGCATCTACCTTATAAGCTTGGGGTGATGCGACTTGCTGCCAATTGATATCAGATTTTGGAGGAAAAACAGTACCACTCATAAAAATTCACGCATTCACGCATTCAAAGTTCAAAATAGTAGGGAGGGCATCGCCCATCCCACTCCTTACAAGAATCTAGCGCATACTCTGCTTCTTCTCAGCCTTGGGATCGCGACTTCCAGCAGCCGCCAGTTCCGCATCCATCAAAGTTCGTCCTGTCGCAGCCAAGTAAACATCATCTAAACTTGGTCGAGATTGGGCAATACCAAAAATTGGTAAGCCAGCGGAATTCAGCGATTGTTGGATGGTAATTAAAGCATCATTTTGCGGAGTGACTACCAAGTTGAGGGAATTCCCTTGAGCGTTATTAATAATCACTTCTTGAACAAACGACAAAGATTTCAGCAAATCTTTGGCTTTCTCAGCTTCCTCAAAAGGTGAAAACTCGCGGATTCGTAAAGTGATGCGATCGCCCCCCACTTTATCTTTCAACTGAGAAGGCGTTCCACTGGCAATCACAACTCCACGGTCAATGATCGCCACCCTATCAGCCAAAGCGTCAATCTCTTCTAAATAATGGCTGGTAATCACTACCGTTGTTCCAGCTTCTCGCAACTTCCGTAAGAAATCCCATACCACAAAACGGCTTTCTATGTCAAGTCCTACCGTTGGCTCATCCAAAACCAGGACATCTGGTGCATGAAGTAGTCCCGCTGCCAAATCTAAGCGCTTGCGTAACCCGCCAGAATAAGTGCCAGTCTTTTTATCGGCATATTCCTGCAACCCGAGTAACTCCAGCATCGTGTTCACTCGTTGTTTTGCCACTGCGCCAGGTAAGTGATACAGCGCTGCTTGCAGTTGCAAAAGTTCCCGCCCAGTCAGTACTTTATCTAACGCCACTTCCTGGGCGACATAACCTAGCCGTTTTCTTGCTGCCCTAGGGTTATTGATAACAGATATGCCAGATACTTCTATAATACCCGCATCCGGTGTGGTGAGAGTACACAAAGAACGCAGGGTAGTAGTTTTTCCCGCTCCATTGGGACCGAGTAAACCAAAGATTTCCCCTGGTTCTACCTTGAAGGAAACATCCTTCACGGCTTCAACCGTGCCGTAGCGCTTTTTTAAATTTTCAATGAAAACGGCGGCAGCCATGATAGTTTATCCTAACTATACAAATCTCAACAAAGTCTATCTTTATTGTAGTTGAGTGGTGTTAGGGTATTATGTGCGTACCGCTTACTTTATATTATTGGTTGGGTTGGGGTGGGTAGATATTCGCCAGGTAATTGACTAAATCGCTTGGACTAGAGAAATCCAACAACGCCTCAGCTAACTCCTCTAGTTGAGTAATGGATAAGGCGCGAATCTGCTGTTGTATCTCCGGTTCAATTGCACCAAAGCGACGTGTTAACTGACGCAAAATCAGTTCTAGCGCCTCTTGTTTCTTTCCTCGTTCTTCTCCCTGTTGCAATCCCTTTTGCAAAATGTCTTGGTAAATCACAGATTCTTGCATAACTTCCTTTTTGGTAGCTTTGGCGAGGCGATCGCTGTCTCAATTTCCCTAATTGGCTTGAGGTGGGGAGATATTCGCGAGGTAATTGACTAAATCGCTTTGGCTAGAGAAATCCAACAGCGCCTCAGCTAACTCTTCGAGTTGAGTAATGGATAAACTGCGAATCTGCTGTTGTATCTCCGGTTCAATTGCACCAAACCGACGTGTCAAAAGACGCAAAAGTGGATTTTATGCTATTCTATAAATAATGGAAAAACTGTGTGCGCAAATAAACCCACCCTCACAACAGCCCAATTAGCCGTAAAGAATATTTCAACAAATCTATTGGCGTTAAATTCCCGACTCTTAAAGAAGTCGGGAATCTTGTTGTTCATCAATAATTTAGGATTGCTATATTTTGAATTTTGAATTGTTTATCTTGTGCGCCGTCGCATGAGAATCTCCCAAGTTCCTCCACCAACAACACCGTCAGCATCCAAACCATAACGCTTTTGTAAAGCTATCACCGCAGCCTCGGTTGCTGCGCCAAAATTGCCATCAACATTGCCTTCATTTAAGAAACCGAGCCTTTGCAGTCGTCTTTGCAACTTAGTAACCTCAGAACCACGCGCTCCTATACGTAAAATCGCTAATCCTTCTGAAGTGTATTGAATTGAAGAAATTTGCTCAGTACGAGGCGTTGAACTAGGGCGATCGCTCCCTTGAGTACGAGAAGCTTGTCTAGAACGTGTAGATGTTGATTGTCGTGTGTATGTCCTTTGTGAACTAGCAGTTCTATAGCGTGTTACAGGTTTTGGTTCCGGGTTGGAATTCTCTGCTCTAGTTCTGGTCGCTGTATTCCGTGTTGTAGGTTTTGGTTCCGGGTTGGAATTCTCTACTCTAGTGCTGGTCGTTCTCGTTGAAGTTGCAGGTCTTGGTTCAGGTTTAGAATTATTTCCTCTGATACTAGTTGTTATTGTTGAAGTTGTAGATCTTGGCTCAGGTTTGGAAGTAGCAACTGTGGTGTTGGTAGTTGCAGTTGAAGTTGTAGATCTTGGTTCTGGGTTGGAAGTAGCAACTGTGGTGTTGGTAGTTGCAGTTGAAGTTGTAGATCTTGGTTCTGGGTTGGAAGTAGCAACTGTGGTGTCGGTAGTTGCAGTTGAAGTTGTAGATCTTTCAGAAGTAGGAACAACAACCCTATTGGTGTTGGAAGTTCCAGACGGAACAGGAAACCTGCTTGTGTTGGGTGACGATTCAGAAGAAGCTACCGTTGGCTCGTTTGGAAAGAGCCTTTGCCAAGTCGTTGCGTCAACAACACCATCTGCTTTCAAACCTGCAGCTTCCTGAAAGCGGGAAACAGCGAGGACGGTACTTTCGTTATAAACTCCATCTACTGTCCCTGTGTAGTAGCCCAAAAGTTTTAAAGCTGCTTGAAGTTCCGTGACACGCTCTCCTTTGCTACCAACTTGGAGAGTCGGACGGTTGATGGCTTCGGGCGATGTTGTCTGTGCGATTTGTTGTGGTTGAGCTGCAACCGATGCTGCAACCGATACTGTAGCAAAGAAGCCAAGGAACCCAGACACAGCACAGTACAGCAGTATTTCAACCCCTAACAAAGATTTATACCTCTGCTCCCTTTTTATTGCACAGCAATTTATGGACGGGTTGAGAAACCCTAAGCCACTCAAGATATTTATTTTTATGCTGTCTTTCATGGAAAATTGCCCCTGGGTAATCTCATGCTAATACACTTATCGGTAATTGGTGTATAATGCAACTATTATAGTTGCGGTATTCTAAATCTTTGTTAAGAATTAAAATATACAATTGCACTATTCACCGCTTCTTCTTGACCAACTAATGACACATAAGGTTCCCGTAAATATCGGGAAGCCGCTGTCATTGCATCAGGAGCAGTGACTGAGGCAATTGTTTCCTGAAAGTTCCGATCAAAATCAATTCCTAGCCCCAAAATTTCATACCAGCCATATATTTGGGCAATTTGCGCGTTGGTTTGTTTGCCCAAAGCGTATTGCCCTAGTATTTTGTTTTTAGCCGCTTGGAGTGCATCTTCCTCTAGCTGCGCTGTGGAGAGTAAGTCAACTTCTGTCTGCAAACCAAGAAGAGCTACTTGGGTATTTTCGGGTGCTGTACCCATGTAAACAACAAATGATGCTGGAAAGAGCCGTGTGGGGTAAAATGCTGAGACTTCGTAAGCCAAGCCGCGTTTTTCGCGCAATTCCACAAACAAGCGACTGGAAAGACCATTTCCTAAGTAAGTAGACAGCAACTTCAATGCAGCGTAATCAGCAGATAGTACAGATGGTCCCAAGTAACCTAACATCACGATGGACTGCTGTGTCTGTTGGGGCTTAATTTTGATTTGGGGTTCAACGTTGAGTTCTGGTAAATCTAGTTTCTGCAGCGGTTGAGTTGCGTGTTGCCAATCTCCAAAAACTCCTTCCACAAGAGCGATCGCATTTTCTGGTGTGATTCGTCCAGCAATACTAATCACGACATGATCTGGACGGAAATAAGTTTGATGATACTCGACTAAGTCTTTCCGAGTTAAGCTGCTCATTGTGGCTTCATTTCCCAATACCGACCTTGCATAAGGATGGTTTTGATACATTGCATCCCGCAATTGGTCAAAGGCAATGGTAAACGGCTGCTCTTGTTGTGAGCGAATATCTTGTAGAGCAATACGCCGTTCTAGTTCTACCTCTGTTTCTGGAAATGTTGGCGATCGCAAAATCCGTGATGCCAAACTCAAAATTTCTGCAAAATCAGACGTCACTGTCTTCAACGACAGCAAAAAATAATCAGTAGCGGTATCTGCGCTCAAACTCGCGCCGACAGACTCGACTTGTTCTGCAATCTCCAAACTCGAAAGTCCCTCGCAACCTTTCGTAAGTACCGCTGATAGCAAATGTGCTAACCCAGCTTGCTCCTGCTTTTCATAACAACTCCCGGCGCGGATAAAAATCCGTGCTGCAATAATATCCGCAGCCGGATTTTCTGTCACCAGCACCACAATGCCATTGTTTAATACAGTGCGATGGATATGCGATTTTTGCACAGATGTTGTCATTTGTCATTTGTCCTTTGTGTTATTTGTTTTACCTTTCCTTGTCCCGTCGGAGACGCTACGCGTAATTCATAGCCTGTCCGCAGGGTTTACGGTTCCCCTACGGGCGGTCTTTTGTCATTTGTTTTTGATACTAATAACTCATGACGAATGACTCATGACTAACAGGGTTTAAGTACTGTAACCGCGTAATGATTGGGTGAAAGATACTCTTGTGCTAATTCTTGCAGTTTTTTTGGACTATAAGATTGAATTTGCCAGGGATAAGTCACTGCTAATTCAGCTTGGGCGATGGTGTTATAGTATCCATAAAGCCCTGCAAGTTGATTTGGTGTCTCGGTTGAGAAGGCATAATCGTTACACAGCAATCGTTGACAGCGTGTTAGTTCCTGCTCACTTATTGGGTTGGATATCAAATCATTCAAGTGAAGCCGAATTAACGATTCCACCCGTTCTAGATTTTCTGGTTCTAACCAGGCTGTAATTGTAAATAAACTTGCGTCTCGTTGCAGTGAAAAATTACTGCAAATACCCTGTACCAATTGCTGTTCTTCCCGCAAATCGCGCACTAAACGGGAAGTCCGTCCTTCTGCAAGTAATACAGATAGCAAATCTAAACCATAGGAAGTGCAAAGTTGTTCGACTCCAGGTGCTGTCCACGCCATTAACAACCGCGCCTGTTCTAAACGAGGTAAATGAAGTTCTTGACGGCGAATTCCAGCTATCACTGGTGTCACTTCTTTTTTTTCCGGAGAATTACAGCAGCGATCGCCAAAATCAACAAATGTCTTGCTGACTAATTTCACAGCAGATTCTTCGGGTATTCCGCCCACAATCACCACCGTCATGTTTTCTGGTTGGTAGTGAGTGCGGTGAAAACAGCGCATGACTTCTGGAGATTGCTGCATTAATTCTTGCTCACTACCCAACACGGAACGTCCATAAGGATGATGTTGGTAGACACTAGAGATCAGAGCGTGAAATCCTATCCAATCTGGATCATCATGTGCTTGACGAATTTCCTCTAGCACAACATCCCGTTCGCGGCTAAATTCATCTTCTGGTATTGCCGCATTAAGTAGCAACTCTCCCAAATGGGGTAAAGTATCTTCTAAATGCACCGCTGCTGTGGTGAGAGAGTAATGGGCGTAATCGTGGCTTGTCGCCGCATTAGTTACTCCACCTCGATTTTCTATCTTTTGATCAAATACCCCTGGCGCTAGCGTCGCAGTTCCTTTAAAAATCATGTGTTCTAAAAAGTGAGCCATACCGAAGCACGGTTCTTTTTCTAAGTGCGCACCTGCACGTACCCAAACATCTGCCACAACTACAGGAGTAGTAGGAATTTCTTGATGAATCAAAGTTAAACCGTTGTCTAGTTGGAAAACCGAAGCTGGAAACGCGGCATTCATCAGGTTTTTTAACAAATTTTTACAGCTTTAACCAAAATTTCGCTTAATTGTTGCGATTTTAACTCTTATTGGTATCTTAATTTGGATGACTTTACACAGATTTTTTTTGACAAGCTCGGAACATTATTTATAAATTATGAAGTCTAAAACAAGCTTATGAATGTGTAGAGTTGCACAAATGCACATGAAGTTTGTTTATGTATAGCAACAGCCAAGGTGCGTACGACGCTAACAGATGATAAAACCTAGACAGAAAAAGACTTTTGACCCAGTCTCCAGTCCCCAGTCCCCAGTCCCCTGCTATATTACATTTCTGACTCATTTTCATAATTAAAGCTCCCATGTTCTCATTGACCAAGGGAGCTCTATATTTTGGTCCACCGCAACGCCGTTTTACCTAAGTTTATGACCTGGATAAACCAGGTGGGTACCGATGTCTCTCGTTTAAAGTTTCCGGGTACTTGCCCGGTCTACTGCCACGAGAACTGTTTGGTTCCCTTTTCTTTTCGGACATAGATCAAAAAACTTTATGGCAGTCACCAACGTTGCAGTGCAACAAAACTATTATAGCTTTCAAAAATCTGTTGTGTGTCCCCGGATGAAAATTTTTGGCAGATTTAATTCGGATACCAGATAGATTCTATATTTCGGGCGATGCTCGCTATAGCCTGTCCCTGATTATCACTATCGAGTAAAACGGTGACGTGTCCTAGCTTGCGCCCAGGACGGGATTCACTTTTCCCGTACCAGTGAACGTGTGCTTGAGGAATCTGCTCTATTTGCTGGCGCTTGCTCATATAATCACTCTGGGAAATTTCATACCCCAACAGGTTAACCATAACAGCAGTGGGGCAAATCATAGCAGTGCTACCTAAGTCCATACCACAAACTGCTCGCAGATGCTGCTCAAATTGAGAAGTCACGCAGGCATCTATAGAGAAATGCCCTGAGTTGTGAGTGCGCGGTGCGACTTCATTGACCAGGATCTTGTCATCTGTTGTAATGAATAATTCTATGCCAAAAACTCCCACATATTGGAGACTATTTAGTAAAGTGCGGGCAATCTTTTCTATTTCAACAGCTACCTTTGGTGAAATGTCAGCGGGTGCAATGACTCGGCGACACACCTGTTCTTCCTGCTGGGTTTCTACAACTGGGTAAATGACAACCTCGCCACCAAAAGAACGCGCCGCAATGACTGCTAATTCCCGTTCAAAAGGAATATATTCTTCTAGAAGAAAAATATTTTTATTTTCATTTATGTTGTGTAATTCTAATTTTTGCTTTAAATTTTCTATTTCCTTGATTATAAAAGTTCCCTGACCGTCGTAACCGTGACGTCGGGTTTTGAGAACAACAGGAAAGCCCAGTTGATTGAAAGTCGCATCATCAGCAAAAGCCAAGTCTAGGGCGACAAATCGAGGAACGGGTAAACCCAAATCGCGTAAATAGCAGCGTTGGTGATGTTTATCTAAAAGCGGAGTCAAAGCTTCGAGTTGAGGGCGGAAGCAAACGCCTTGTTGTGCCAACTTTGATAAAGCTTTTATCTCAACAAACTCGTTTTCAAAGGTGATGACATCGCATTTGTGAGCGAGTTCAGCCGTAGCGTTAGCATCATCGACTGAGGCAAAAATGTTGTCTACTGATATGGATACAGCTGGATCGTTGATGCTAGGAGTTTGTACCACCAATTCTACTCCCAACTTCTTTGCGGCATCTGCCATCATCCATGCCAATTGTCCGCCACCAATAACACCAACACGCTTCATCGACACCCCAAGGAATCACGAGTTTCCACGTTCGTTTTAGAGTTTACGCCACTTGCTTTTTGACACAGTAGTTTAATTTGCGCTTCATGTGAACTACTTAATTAAATATAGCGCGGAGTCGGAAAAATAAAGTTAACTTGTGTGCCTCCTAACGGATGAGCTGCGAAGGGCGCACAGCGTCTGGTGACAACAGGAGAGGGCTGTCATTAGTAAGAGTGCGCTTTTTTTCAGGCGTTATGACTTTCGCTGACGATTCGCGAGCTTAGTGAGGTTATCAAAACAAGCAAGGCTTTGCAAGTCCCGGTTTACCTCCTCCAGTTGCACTGTGAGTTGGCACTCTCGTTGAATTTTGTGTCGTACTTCCGTCATTGCCCCTTTGTATGCTATCAAGCGATGCAGTCGTTGACGCAGTACTTCCCAATCAATTGGTTTTGTAATGTAATCCGTCGCGCCTACCTCAAAAGCTCGATGAATCGACTTGCGATCGTCAACAGAAGTAATCATCAAAACTGGAGGACAATCATCACCCAAAATAGCTCGCATCTTGGCGCAACAAGCAAAGCCATCCATTTCTGGCATCATAGCATCTAATAAAACCATGTCTAGTGGTTGTTGCTGACAAATATCTAAACAGTGTTGTCCGTTGCACGCCTCGGCAAATCTATATCCTTCCTTCTCTATAGCCCGTTGCAGCACCAAGCGAAAAGCTTTTTCATTATCTACAACAAGAATCAATGGTGGATTATTCTGAAAGTCGGCATTAGGCATGTTGTCTCCTTGGATATTGTCATTGCAAAGCAGTTTCTACCTGTTGATACTCTTTCTTAAGCTACTAGCCCAGCGTAGAAACACTGACTTGGGAATGACTCTGACTCCTCTTACTTTTCACTTTTTTCTGGAAAACCTCGCTTCCATTCCTCTCTCCTGCTTTTTGAGAGGCTTTTACCTTAGCCCCTTCCCTTTTAGGCAAGGGGGCTGGGGGGTTAGGTTTTGCGTTGGTTTTTCCACATGACGTGAAAAGTCAGCTGACTCGTGTGTTCTAGTTCTTTGCATTGTTAAGCAATTGTTAAGCAAAAACCATTGCTCGAAGCGCTACACAGACGCTGGATTTCTAGTGGCTTTGTTTTTGTCATATTTATTTATATTTATTTATATATTTATTTAAATTTTATATTTCTTAAGGTAGATATGTTTCTTCCTACCTACTTAGCTAAACCTTTAAAGTAGCAGTTTTCAAATCCGTGAAGTACATCCAACAAGAGCGAGAACTCACCAAATCAATCAGGATGCATTCTGCGTTCTTTCAAAAGGTATTCTATGCAATTGAAACCCGCCATATCTGTTTTTAGAGCAATCACTGATTTGTTTAGAATTATTGCATTTCAAATTTCCCAGCCAAGTTTATTTTCTTTTAATGCAAGAATAGGGTAGATACTGTTAGCCTGTGAATTGAGCAAAGCAGCAATTTAACTCTATTACAGGCGTTTCAGGCTCTTAAAAAAGCTTAACAATTAGTGAATAATCTTTAGTTGTATACCAATTGGTTAACTCGTCAAAAAGAGCGCAAGTAATTTCTATTCAGGTTATAAACATTATGCCAATTCAACTTCCTAGCCCCAATATGAAGCATTATCGTAATGAATGGATTGAGGAATGGTGCCTAGAAAATGGCTGGACAGATCTGTTTGAGGAGCGGTGTAACAACTACTGGGCATTTCCTCCAGGAGCAGTCATGCCTGAGCCAATTCCCACTCACACTCTCAAATTGATTAAAGCTCAAAAGGGACTCACATATGAGGAAAAATTCTGGTCGATATCAGCAGTTATTGGCACGCTTGTAGCTGTGATGTCTACCTATTTGCTCAAATGTCCAATGCCTCTAGTTTTAGCTTTTGCTTTTGATGCAGTGACGGCAGCTCAACTTGAGGTAGAGTGAGCTAAAAGTTGAGTTATTGTGACTAGGGCGTGTTTAAGGTTAGTTGACTTTTGCAAGAGGTGCCTGACTGTGGATACGTCCGATGAAATATCTGGGACTAGATTTCAGTTTAACGGTGTTTGCCGAATGAATTTGGCGTAGGATGGGTCCAGATACGGGCAGTCTTGCTGTGGATTTCTCAAATGAGTTTGGAAGAATAGATAAGATTAATTAACCTTGGTGGAAGCGGTAAAACTGTTTTATTAAGATTTATTTTTTCTGGGTGAAGAAATACCTTGCATTCTCAATTAGGACAAGGTACTTATTCTAAACGGACGGATCTGTTCTGGCACAGCTTTTTGGACAAAAAAAAAATTGAGTGCGATCGCACGGAGTACTTCCAGTTTATTTCAGGCAATTGAAAACTGCACTTGCGATTTTTTATTTTTTTTGTAATTGTAAAAAAAAAAATTCAATATTTATACTGAATTTTATTAAAAAATTAGTATAAATATTTTATTTTGAATTGACGAGCGTTTATGAAAATTTTCATCTACTGTAGGGCATAGCTTTTGCTGAAATAAGCTGTTTTGGCAGTTTTAGTTCATCTATGCATGACTAAAGGTAATAAAGGTAATAATTTAACTTATTTTTAAATGGTAATGAGTCTTTGAGATTTTTTTTATATACAAAAATCAATCAAGTTGATATACTTTTTCTAAAGCAAATACGTCATACAACGTACGTATACAGGTTTGCATCCGAATCCCTAAATTTTGCAAGTATCTCATTTTTTTATCGAGATACTTGCTTCTACTTGCTTAATTGTGAATAAAGCAAAGTAGCAAACCGCTCTGACTGTAGCGGTTCCGATAAGCTCAGGTATGTATCCACGCACTTATTCTGTGATTAAACCACAAATTTTAGGGTCTTCCTTGCCGATAAAAGTGTAAAATTTCCTATTTTCTCTCGCCCCTCTCGCCCTGCTCCCAAAAGGCTGATCTTTGGGTAGAAAGCGAGTAGCCCTCCTCAGGTTTGCTTCTACCAAAAGTTGCAGGAGAATTGGTATCCCTGCTGAATTCATCTGAACAAATCTTTACGAGGACGGATTGATGGAATCATACAACGCGACATTCGAGCAACAAGTCTTTGAACTAACTAACCAAGAACGAGCTAAGAATGGTCTTCCACCTCTGAAAGCAAATGCTGAGTTGAACTATGCTGCGGACAAATATGCTGAAGAGATGTCAAAACGTGGTGTCTTGAGTCATACAGGATCAGATGGCTCTAAAGCTTGGGATCGAGCTGAGGCGGTTGGCTATGAAGCTCAAATGATGGGAGAGAATATAGCTGCAGGTCAAAGAACACCTGAACAGGTTGTAAAAGGTTGGATGGATAGCCCTGGACACCGAGCTAATATCCTCAGATCCCAATATACTGATATCGGCATTGGTTTTTATGACAAATATTGGGTTCAGGACTTTGGTAGTGGTGATACAAACCCGATTAGCAAGATACCAGGCTCTACATCTAACTCAGAGATTGTAGCCCAATCAGCACCTGCCCCAACATCCACCTCTATTTCTGAATTTACACCTAAATCTGGTTCTGACACTCAAGGAACTGGTAGGAACATCATAGCCAATCAAGGTAATGATTGGCTGCTTAACGGTGGTGTAGACAACAACACCCTCTCAGCCACTCCTAAAGGTGAGGGTTTCGTAGTTGGTGAAGGTGCAAACGCTGACTGGATGAAAAACCTTCAACTAAGCGACGACAAAGTTGTTACAGGTTTCAACACAATCTTTGAGATATTATCAGCGCCTCAAACCCAAATAAGTAACCAAACCCTAACTGAAGATAGGAATACGGGAACTTTGTTTGCACAAGTACAGGATGTTAATGCTAATGCTTTGATTCCAGCAGGATCAATACTCTTTAGTTGCAAAGGTTAGTTACAAACGTTTTCTGTAAGGTAGGCAATGCCCATACAGCGCTTTCCTGTAAGGTGGGCATTGCTTACCAATATCTCAAATGTGTCCATTACGCAAGCTTTTAGGGGCAATTATACATTAGTTATAAAGTGCTGCGTTGATCACAAATTAGGTTTGTAGATGTTAAAGTTATTTCTACCGAAATAACCACACGCGCAACAGTGAAAGCAACTGTTCGATATCTACAGGTTTGGTGATGTAGTCTGATGCACCTGCTTCAATACACTTTTCTCTGTCGCCTTGCATTGCCTTTGCAGTCAGTGCAATAATCGGCAAGGATTTAAATTGATTGTTTTGTCGGATTTGACGGGTTGTTTCATAACCATCCATTTCTGGCATCATCACATCCATCAAAACTACATCAATGTCAGGTGTATTTTGCAAAACTTCAATGCCATCTCTGCCATTTTCAGCATATAAGACCTGCATTTGATAACGCTCTAGCATACTTGTGAGGGCAAAGATATTACGCACATCGTCATCTACAATCAGAACTTTTTTACCCGCAAGTACTGAGTCAGCGGAATGCAACTGTTCCAGAATTTCTCGCTTGGGCGCAGGCATATTTGCCTGAACTCTGTGCAGGAACAAAGCTGTTTCATCAAGCAGACGTTCTGGAGAACGCACATCTTTAACAATAATCGTCTCTGCCAAGCGCCTGAGTTGAGTGTCTTCTGCTCTATTCAACTCTCTGGCAGTATAGACGATAATTGGTAGTGCTTCACCATTGGGTTGTTGTTTGATTTTTTCGATCAGTTCAAACCCGCTCATGTCGGGCAAACCCAAATCGAGAACGACACAATCAAAATACCCATTTTGTATTGCTTCTAGCGCCTGGGCACCGGTGCGAACAGCAGTGGTGGCAACATCGGTGTTGCCAATCAATTCCACAATGCTGTGCCGTTGATTCTCGTCGTCTTCCACGACGAGCAGATTTTTCACCGGACGTTCAACGAAACCTTTGATTTTGGTCAATGCTTGATGCAACGCTTCACTACTAACAGGCTTTTGGATATAAGCAATTGCGCCTAGTTGCAATCCCCGCTGTCGTCCCTCCTCAACTGTCATTATATGCACTGGGATATGACGGGTACTTGGGTCATGCTTGAGGCGATCCAGCACTGTCCAACCATCCATTCCTGGTAAGCGGATATCTAAGATGATTGCTGAAGGCTGATATTGTTGTGCCAGCCCTAAACCCGTACTGCCATTGTGGGCGACAATCCCCTTAAATCCTTGTTCCCGCGTCATGTCTAAAAGGATACGAGCAAAATGAATGTCATCTTCGACAATCAGAAGTATGCGATCGCCCTCTTGGATATTGCCTCTGTCATCAAGCAAAGAAGTGGTGACTTGCTCTGGTGATATGGTGTTGGGGCTTGTTGTCGGAGGTTCGGCTTCTTCGGCGCTAGAGTCCACGTTTGCGTGTGCTTGCGGTTCGCTTTGTGCCAAGGGTGTCTCGCTTGGCGTACCAGTTCGCCTCAGGCGTGCTGGTCGCGTACCGTCTCCGTCAGGAGAAGGCATAGGGCTTAGCAAAGGTTGGGGTGTTTGACGAAGTGGTGTGGTGGGCTGATGTGGTAAAATCCTCTGTCTATCTTCCCATCTTCCCATTTCTTGATGAAACTCAAGTGATTGGGGTAAGTAAAGTGTAAACGTACTACCTTGCCCAACACGGCTCGTTAGTTTAATTTCTCCACCAAGAAGACGGGTGATTTCGCGGCTTATTGATAAGCCTAACCCCGTACCGCCATACTTGCGGCTTGTGGTACCATCAGCTTGTTGAAACGCCTCGAAAATGATTCTTTGCTTTTCAGGGGCAATGCCAATCCCTGTATCGCTGACTGCGAAGGCGATCACAGTTTGAGCGTGCCTCAAAGTTCCATGATCGGGACTCCACCCTTGCGTTGCCACGAAGACGTGCAAACGCACTTCTCCACGTTCTGTAAATTTAAAAGCATTCGCAAGCAGATTCTTCAAGACTTGTTGTAAGCGTTTTGCATCAGTGTGGATGCTTCTCGGCAGATCAGCAGCACAGTTAATGCTGAAATTGAGTCCTTTGTCAATAGCGACTTGCCTAAAAGTGCGCTCAATGTGTTCTTGCAATTCTGTAAACAACATCTGGTCTATATCAATCGACATCGTTCCAGATTCAATTTTTGCTAAGTCTAAAATGTCATTAATCAGCGTTAACAAGTCGTTGCCTGCTGAGTAAATCGTACGGCAATACTCGACTTGTTTGCCAGTGAGGTTTTTATCCACATTATCTGTCAGCAATTTCGCCAAAATTAACAAGCTGTTTAACGGTGTCCGCAATTCGTGGGACATATTCGCGAGAAATTCTGACTTGTATCTTGATGAAAGCGCCAGTTGTTCTGCTTTCTCTTCTAATTCTCGGCTTGCCTTTTCAATTTCTTGATTTTTACGCTCAACTTCTTTGTTTTGTAAAGCTAATAACTCCGATCTTTCTTCCAGTTCGGCGTTGGTTTCTTGTAACTCTTCTTGCTGTTTCTTCAGTAAATCCTCGGAGGCTTGGAGCGATTGAGCTTGTTGTTCTAGCCGCTGGTTGGTTTCCCGCAGTTCGTTTTGTTGAGTTTGCAACTCGTGTGCCAAAGACTGCGACTGTTTGAGTAACTCTTCAGTACGCATACTGGCGGCGATGGTGTTCAAAACAATCGCGATACTTTCGGTAAGTTGGTCGAAGAATGTCAGGTGAATTTCGTTAAAGCGTCGGAATGAAGCGAGTTCAATGACTGCTGTGACTTGTCCTTCAAATAGTACAGGTAAAACAACCACATTCAGCGGCGTAAATTCCCCTAAGCCAGAACTAATCTTGATATAGTCGTGCGGTACTTCTGTCAGCAGAATGCGTTCTTTTTCCAAAGCGGATTGTCCTACCAAGCCTTCACCCAAGTAAAAGCGGTTAGCAAGATGCTTACGTTCGCGGTAAGCGTAACTGCTGAGTAACTTCAAGTACGGGACTTCTTCTGTGCTTTCGATGATGTAGAAAACGCCGTGAGAAGCTCCCACCAACGGCGCTAACTCTGAGAGAATCAGTTTAGATACGGTTTCTAGGTCACGCTGACCTTGAAGCATCCGGGTAAACTTGGCGAGGTTGGTTTTCAACCAGTCTTGTTCAGTGTTTTTCTGCGTTGTCTCGCGCAGGTTGGCAATCATCTGGTTGATGTTGTCTTTGAGGATCGCGACTTCGCCTTCTACTTCCACAGCAATCGAACGCGTTAAGTCACCTTTGGTCACAGCAGTTGCCACTTCGGCGATCGCCCGTAACTGAGTGGTGAGGGTGGCAGCCAGTTCGTTGACGTTATCCGTCAAATCTTTCCAAGTTCCCGCCGCCCCAGGCACTTTGGCTTGTCCGCCCAACTTACCTTCAATACCCACTTCACGCGCCACGGTGGTGACTTGGTTGGCAAACGTCGCCAGCGTGTCAATCATTTCGTTGATTGTTTCTGCCAAAGTTTCAATTTCTCCTTTGGCATCCAGCATCAATTTCCGCTTCAAGTCACCGTTAGCAACCGCCGTCACCACTTTGGCAATGCCTCGCACTTGTGCCGTCAAGTTACTCGCCATCGAGTTCACGTTGTCCGTCAAATCTTTCCAAGTGCCGGCAACACCTTTCACGTCGGCTTGTCCGCCCAATTTACCTTCGGTTCCCACTTCACGGGCAACTCGCGTCACCTCTGATGCAAAGGAACTCAGCTGATCCACCATTGTATTGATGGTGTTCTTGAGTTCCAAAATTTCGCCTTTGACATCAACGGTGATTTTCTTCGATAAGTCACCGTTTGCCACCGCCTTTGTCACTTCGGCAATATTTCGCAGTTGTGCCGTCAAGTTACCTGCCATCAAGTTGAAGTTGTCGGTCAAATCTTTCCACGTACCAGCAACACCTCTGACGTAAGCTTGTACACCCAGCTTTCCTTCGGTTCCCACTTCACGGGCAACTCGCGTCACCTCCGATGCAAAGGAGTTGAGTTGATCCACCATTGTATTGATGGTGTTCTTCAACTCCAAAATTTCACCTTTGACATCAACAGTAATTTTCTTAGAAAGGTCGCCGTTTGCCACCGCCGTTGTCACTTCGGCAATGTTCCGTACTTGTGACGTCAAGGAACCCGCCATCGAATTCACGCTGTCGGTTAAGTCCTTCCAAGTTCCCGCAACTCCCCGGACTTCCGCTTGTACGCCCAGTTTCCCTTCGGTTCCCACTTCACGGGCTACCCGCGTCACTTCTGATGCAAAGGAGTTGAGTTGATCCACCATCGTGTTGATGGTGTTCTTGAGTTCCAGAATTTCCCCTTTAACATCAACGGTAATTTTCTTAGAAAGGTCTCCAGTCGCTACCGCCGTGGTGACTGTGGCAATGTTCCGCACCTGCGCCGTCAATGAACCCGCCATGAAGTTCACCGAGTCAGTCAAATCTTTCCAAGTTCCAGCAACACCGCGCACATCTGCTTGTACACCCAGCTTACCTTCAGAACCCACCTCACGGGCAACCCGCGTTACCTCTGATGCAAAGGAGTTGAGTTGATCCACCATGATATTGATGGTGTTTTTCAACTCCAAAATTTCGCCTTTGACTTGCACAGTGATTTTCTTAGAAAGGTCACCGTTGGCGATCGCTGTCGTTACGTCGGCAATATTTCGCACTTGTGCCGTCAAGGAACCCGCCATGAAGTTAACCGAATCAGTCAAGTCCTTCCACGTACCAGCAACGCCTTTCACATCTGCTTGTACACCCAGCTTGCCCTCACTACCCACCTCACGGGCGACTCGTGTTACCTCCGACGCGAAGGAACTCAGTTGATCCACCATCGTGTTGATGGTGTTCTTCAACTCAAGAATTTCGCCTTTGACATCAACAGTAATTTTCTTCGAGAGGTCACCATTTGCCACAGCCGTCGTCACTTCCGCGATGTTCCGCACTTGTGAAGTCAACGAACCCGCCATCAAGTTGACGTTATCCGTCAAATCCTTCCAAGTTCCCGCAACTCCCCGCACTTCTGCTTGTACGCCCAGCTTCCCTTCGGTTCCTACTTCACGGGCTACCCGCGTCACTTCAGAAGCAAACGAATTGAGTTGATCCACCATCGTATTAATGGTGTTTTTCAACTCCAAAATTTCCCCTTTGACATCAACAGTAATTTTCTTCGATAAGTCGCCTGTTGCCACAGCCGTTGTCACTTCCGCAATATTACGTACCTGTGCTGTCAACGAACCTGCCATGAAATTCACACTGTCCGTCAAGTCCTTCCAAGTTCCCGCAACACCCCGGACTTCCGCTTGACCGCCTAGTTTACCATCTGCACCCACCTCACGGGCAACCCGCGTTACCTCTGATGCAAACGAATTGAGCTGATCCACCATGATGTTAACGGTGTTCTTCAACTCCCAAATTTCACCTCTGACATCAACAGTAATTTTCTTCGAGAGGTCACCATTGGCGATCGCAGTCGTCACCTCAGCAATATTCCGCACCTGTGCCGTCAAGGAACCCGCCATCAAGTTGACGTTATCTGTCAAGTCCTTCCAAGTTCCCGCAACGCCTCGCACTTCTGCTTGTACACCTAGCTTCCCTTCGGTTCCCACTTCACGGGCGACGCGTGTCACCTCAGAAGCAAACGAGTTGAGCTGATCCACCATTGTATTAATGGTGTTTTTCAACTCCAAAATTTCGCCTTTCACATCTACGGTAATTTTCTTCGATAAGTCACCATTTGCCACAGCCGTCGTCACTTCCGCGATATTCCGCACCTGTGCAGTCAACGAACCCGCCATGAAGTTCACAGAGTCCGTCAAATCCTTCCAAGTTCCCGCAACACCCCTTACTTCCGCTTGACCGCCAAGTTTACCATCTGCACCCACCTCACGGGCGACCCGCGTCACTTCCGATGCAAAAGAATTGAGCTGATCCACCATGATGTTAACGGTGTTCTTCAACTCCAGAATTTCGCCTTTAACATCAACAGTAATCTTCTTGGAAAGGTCGCCATTTGCCACTGCTGTCGTCACTTCAGCAATGTTGCGCAGTTGTGCCGTCAAGTTCCCCGCCATCAAGTTGACGCTATCGGTCAAATCCTTCCAAGTTCCTGCAACACCCCGAACTTCTGCTTGTACACCCAATTTGCCTTCGGTACCCACCCCACGGGCTACCCGCGTAACTTCTGATGCAAAGGAATTAAGTTGATCCACCATTGTGTTGATGGTGTTTTTCAACTCCAAAATTTCACCGTTGACATTGACAGTAATCTTTTTGGAGAGGTCGCCATTTGCCACTGCTGTCGTCACTTCAGCAATATTCCGCACCTGCGCCGTCAAATTCCCCGCCATCAAGTTGACGTTATCAGTCAAATCCTTCCAAGTTCCTGCAACACCCCTCACTTCCGCTTGTACGCCCAGTTTGCCCTCGGTTCCCACCTCTCGCGCGACTCGTGTCACCTCAGATGCAAACGAGTTCAACTGCCCTACCATCGTATTGACCATTTCGGCAGTTTGCAGAAACTCCCCTTTCAAAGGTCTACCTTCAATTTCTGGGGCGATCGTTTGAGATAAGTCACCATTTGCCACAGCCCGGATCACACGCGCTGTTTCCGCTGTCGGCTGGACTAAATCTGTTACTAGAGTATTGACAGAATCAACACATTCTGCCCATGAACCACGAACATTTCCCAGAGAGGCGCGTTCGCTAATTTTGCCGTCTTTCCCAACAACATTACTAATTCTGTGTAGTTCTGCTGTCAGCCGCTCATTTTGTTCAATAATATCGTTGAGGGTATCAGCGATTTTTCCTGCCATGCCTGTTTGGTCTATTGGCATACGCGCAGAAAAGTCTCCTTTTTTAACAGCTACCAGCGTTTTCAATAGCTGTTTTAAATCCAGATTATCGCTTTCTCTCGTTAACTGTTCAGTCGGCATGGCGGCGAAGCATTAAAATCTATATCAATTATTATGAATTCATTATCTCTGCCACTGCTTGCTATCAGTTTTCATTGCGTTTTTTACACAAAAGACACACCAAAATAGTCCCGCAAGAAGAAACTTTGCGATTCCACAGCTAGCAGCATAAGAGATGTAGTATAAACTATAACGAATTTAAAACACCTTAATAAAGATAGATTATATAAATCTATCCAGAGTATGAAAAATTTCAATAATTTTCATTAAGGACTTGCCAACCCTAACAACTCCTCTAGCCGCATACTAAAACCTAGCAAGACTTTTTGAGTACAAACGACATCACCAGATTTAAATCCCAAAATTTGATTCTGAGTCATGACAACAATTAAGCAGCTTTCAGGAAATACAAGCCAAACTTCCTCACTACCAGATTGTAAATACTCTTGTGCTTTGAGAAATAAGTCCTCTGCTAAATCGGTTGGTGAAACTATCTCAGCAATCAGCGGAAAACTTTGTGGTAGAATTGCAGAATTGCCAAACTGAGCCACTAACTCAGGCGTAAGATAAGCAACATCAGGACGACGCCCCTGCTTATTGGTACGACAAGGAACTTCAGTATAAACTTTTCCACCCAGTTGACTGGAATTGATGTAACTTCTCCAGTAAAAGCTGATATTAGCTTGAATTTCACTGTGTTTTAATGTCATTCCAGTTTTCTCTACAAGTTCACCGTCCACCCACTCCATACCCTCAGGGGGATTTGCCATAAAGTCTTCTAAAGAGTGGATTTGGGGGACGGATATAGCATCCTGGTGTTTAGAAACTAACATAGGTTATATAATAATGTATATTGTAATGTATACATTATATATAAAAAAATTGTGCCAAGTAAAATTCGTAAGCAGATATATATAGAACCCCATCAAGAACATCTGTTAAAGGCGATCGCCCAGCAAACAGGCGTCAGCGAAGCTGAAATTATTCGCCAAGCGATCGATTTACACATTGGTTCTATAACCACTCCTCAAACAGATATTGCTGCTTGGGAAGCTGAAAAAACCTTTATCAACAGCATCAAAAATCGACCTTCCATAGCAGGAGGACGAGACTGGCAGCGAGAAGACTTGTATGAACGGTAGGATTTTACTGGATACTAATATTCTTGTTTACATTTATGACCCTTTCGACTCTGCCAAACAGGAACGAGCAATTGCAATTGTTGACAGACTTATTCAAACAAACCGTGCTGTGATTAGTACCCAAGTGATGGGTGAGTTTTTCATAGCGACAACTCGTGCAACAAGACAGCTTTTGAGTCCAAGAGAGGCGATCGCCCGGATACGTAATTATATGAGTGCTTGTTCTGTGGTTGATGTAACCAGGCTAATTATTTTAGAAGCAAATCGGGGAGTTGAAGCTCATAACTTTGGATTTTGGGATGCTCAAATTTGGGCAACGGCGAGGCTCAATCAAATTTCAGAGGTTTACAGTGAGGATTTCAATTCCGGTGCAATCATAGAGGGTGTACAGTTTACTAATCCTCTCACAAATGAGTTGTAGTTTGGGTTCAACGATAGCGAAACCCAACAAACAATAGAGTGAGTGATTGCGAGCATCCCAAAGCAAGCAAAAACCTTACTTACCCTCATCCCCTAACCCCTTCTCCCATGGGGATTCGGGGAATAAGAGTAGGATTTGACTCCCCTCTCCCGATTTGGGAGAGGGGTTGGGGGTGAGGGCAGAATGGCAAGTGTGTAAAATTGGGATGCTCCCTGAGTCATTGCGAAAGTATGATGAATGGATATTTAAAACCGCAGATGTACGCAGCCTATAGCAGATAAATTATCTGTGTCCATCTGTGTCCATCTGTGGTTTTTTTTACAAAATTAAAAACTAAGAAGATTCTAAAAAAACTTATGAGACACTTTTTATTAACTTGGCTAGGCACTGCAGTAGCGTTGCTCATTACAGCTAATATTGTTCCTGGATTTTCTATAAAAAATTTTGTAGCTGCTCTTGTTGCTGCGATAATTATCGGTTTGGTCAATGCAATAATTAGACCTATTTTAAGTATTTTGACATTTCCGATTACCTTGCTCACTTTTGGGTTATTTACCTTTGTCATCAATGCTCTGACTTTATTGATAGCAAGTGCCCTGACTCCACGTGAGCTTTTTGAAATTAGTGGTTTTGGCGCTGCTTTGTTAGGTTCAATTGTGCTAGCAATAGTTTCTAGTATTATTAATTATTTTTTAAGAAGGATTGAGTAAAGGGGATTGGGGATTGGGGATTGGGGATTGGGGATTGGGGATTGGGGATTGGGAATTGGGAATTGGGGATTGGGAATTGGGGATTGGGGATTGGGGATTGGGGATTGGGGATTGGGGATTGGGGATTGGGGATTGGGGATTGGGTAATAAAGCTTAAAAATTATGCAAGGCTTCGCGGCTCGACTGAGCTTCGCCGAAAGTCCGTGAGCACTCAGCTTTCGACTGAGCTCACGCCGAAGTCCGAACGGGGGAAATAAAGCCCTCCCATATTTTGGAGCATTTCCCCAGTCCCCAGTCCCCAGTCCCCTTTACTGGTTTGGTAACATTTGAGCAACAGCTACCGTTACTGCTCCTGGTTGCCCTTCTAAACGGAAAATTTGTTTAGCAACTAGTAACTTGCCTAACTCTTCTATAGTCCCCGGATGGGGAGGCTCTAGCGGGGTGAGGTTAGATGCTGCACATAAAGCAGCCGCTTCCGCCACGCTAGGGGTTCCCACTTGTTTGGCGACAACTTTGGATGGGTTGGGGACAAAAACTTTGTTGAGAACATCACAGGGAAATGTTTTCAAAGGCAAATTGCGCTGCTGACAAAGTTCTACTAAACCAGTTTCATGAGATTTAAGATTTATGGTGGCAACACCTGCGATCGCAGTTTCTGGCAGTTGATTTTCTGTAAAAATTTGCTCAATTGCCTTTTGGATCAACTGTCGTGAAGTTCCCCTTGCGCATCCAATTCCCACCCACAATACCTGATGATTGCTCGCTACTTCCATCATTTGCTTCTGTAATTTATACTTACTTAAAATCTTAAAATTATAAAGTTTAAGTAAATTTTTTGCAAAGACATACAGTATTAATACCATCAATAGTTTTGCCGCTCATAGTCAGCCCATATAATAGGAAAAGTTGAAGCAGCTTAATACGAACTTTGATTCCAAGAATTTACCGCAAGTAAATACATTGCACGTTTAGCCAGGGTGAAATAGTCAACACAGGTGTATCTATCAGTAGTTGTAAATTCAGCAAAAAACACCAGTGTGGCAAATGACTACGGAAATAGAGCAGAAAAACGCCCTCAGACTAAGTCTGAACTTTTCACGCCATTAGGACTTACGCAAAAGTTAGGAAAACGAACCGCAGAGGACGCAGAGAACACAGAGAAATAAGAGTTTGAGAGGTTTTTGCGTAAGTCCTAGCCATGTGGAAAAATCCACGAAAAACCTAACGCCCTAGCCCCCTTCCCACTTCTTTTTAACCCTCTCCTAAAAGGAGAGGGAAGCGGAAAAACTTTTTTTGTTGTCAGGGGGAAAAATCGAAACCTCTGTCCTACAAGGAGAGAGGTTTTCCAGATAAGAGTGAAAAGTAAGCAGAGTAAGTGGCGTAAGTTTTTTATATCTCATTTCCAAATACACAGTTCACCAGCAGGAGCAACTTGCATGGCATCAATCACAAGCTTAAAGACAAAAGTTAAAACCAAAGTCAAAAAGCTAACAGTCTTATTTGGCAGTGCTGCTGTGATGACATTGGGCATGAACGCCTCAGCAATGGCAGCAACAATGTACGATGTCACCGACTTAGGTAATCTAGGTCAACCTTTCACTTTCGGCTATGGCATTAATGATGCAGGTCAGGTGGTAGGTAGTTCAGGTATTGTTCCTAATCGCGCCTTTTTGTGGAACAGCAGCAGTGGCATGACTGACCTCGGCACCCTTCCAGGAGGAACGAACAGTTATGCCTATGACATCAATAATGCAGGACAGGTGGTAGGGTCTTCAGATGGTGCCGGCTTTTTGTGGACTAGTAGCACTGGCATGACTCCTCTTGGTACGAGTACTGCCAATGCCATCAATAATGCAGGACAGGTGGTCGGTGGGGAGAATCGCGCTTTTTTATGGAGCAGCAGCACCGGTAGTACTGATCTTGGTACCCTCCCAGGTGCCTCTTCCAGTAGCGCCTCTGACATAAATGATAATAGCCAGGTGGTGGGGACATCCAGTTCTCGCGCCTTTTTATGGAACAGCAGCACTGGTATGACCAGCCTCGGCACCCTTCCAAACAAGAATACCAGTTTTGCCTCCGCTATCAATAATGCAGGTCAGGTAGTGGGGAATTCAGGTAATAGCAATGCCAGTCAAGGTAGTCGCGCCTTTTTGTGGAGCAGCGACACAGGTATGATCGACCTCGGTCTACCGCCAGGTCGATTTCCTGCTTCCGAGTCTGACTGGAGTTTTGCCAATGATATCAATGATTTAGGACAGGTGGTGGGAGGTTCAAATAGCGGCTTGAACGGTCCTCGCGCCTTTTTGTGGAGCAGCAGTACTGGCATGGTTGACCTTAACACCCTAATTGACCCTGGGATAAGGCTGGATTCAGCAACAGCTATTAATAACCAAGGTCAGATTGTCGCTAATCGCAGGGTAAGTTCATTTGACCATCGTACTTATTTACTCACTCCTAAATCATCTACACCAGTGCCAGAACCCTTGACAACAGGCGGTAGCATACTTGCAGGAACTGGTTTACTCTATCTGCGTCGCCGATATGGTCGCTTACATCGATCGCAGAACAAGCCCCTACAAGAATAATTTTATTCACACTGCTTCGACCATTCCAGACATTTGAGTACATTTGTACCGGGAGAAGTTCCGTTTCAACTGCATGACGACTCAACCACCTGGAGCCAACCCGGACAAATATATCTTACTCCTGTGCGCCTGCTACGCGTAGACTCCGCACCACACCGGGATAGTCATTAAACTCTGCGAGCATCAAAGCTGTATAACCACCCTGATTTTTGACATTCACGTCTGCCCCAGCTTGTAGCAACAATTGCACCGCCTCGCCATAACCCCGTGAAGCTACCCACATCAACGCTGTCGCCCCTGCTGAGTCTTGCAAATTCACATCTGCTCGTTTTGCCACAAGTTGGTGGATCACACCTATATGGTTGCGTTCTGCTGCCTTAATCAAAGCGGTTTTTCCATCATCGGCTCGAGTATTGACATCAGCACCATAATCCAGTAAAAAAATTACGATTTCAGTGTGTCCCTGCGTTGCTGCTAGTGTCAACGGCAACTCACCCAAGTTTTTTTCGTTCACATTCGCTCCTTGACGCAGCAGTGCTTCAACAATTTGGCTGTGTCCCTGCAAAGCTGCTAAAAGTAGCGGTGTATCTCCTAAATGGTTCCTAATTTGCACATTAGCATTTTGGCTGAGTAAGACTGCTACCACATCGGTATAACCTTCTACCACAGCAAGGTGCAAAGCTGTTTCACCATCTTTATCTTGAAGATTGACATCAGCACCGTGAGCAAGTATTGCTGCTGCTACTGCACTATGTCCCGCTGCTGCTGCTGCTGATAAAGCCGTACCACCATCAACGTTTTGCAGCTTTACATCAGCCCCTGCTGCTAACAGTGCTTGCACAACTTGCAAATGTCCCAAGTCTGCCGCAACCATCAATGCGGTTTCTCCCTCTTCATCTTGGGCATTGACATCTGCGTTCTTTTGTAGTAAAGCTTGTACAACAGCGGTATGTCCAGCGCGTACTGCCACCTCAAAAGCCGTGTCCTCATCTTTATCTTTGACATCTACCTTGGCACCAGCAGCAAGCAACGCTTGCACTACCTCCGCGTGTCCTTTAAGGGCGGCTATCATCAAGGCAGTGCTGCCATCTTCATTTGTGGCATTGACATCCGCACCTCTAGAGAGTAAAAGCTTTACAATGTCAAGACTGTTGGCACTTGCTGCTAACATCAAAGCCGTCAAGCCATAGCGCTTTCTTTTCAAGTTGATGTTGGCACCTGCATCAAGAAGCGATCGCACAATTTCGGTGTAGCCTAAATGAGCCGCAAACATTAAGGGTGTAGTGCCATCGCGATCGCCTATGTCTACAACAGTATTAGCATTCAGTAGTGAATGCACCTGCTTGATATCACCATTTTTAGCAGCCGACAGCAGCAAGGCATCGTTATTTTTAATCATTAGTCATTAATTGGGAGTTGGAAGGTGGAGATCACAACTCAGGAGTTTTTGCGATCTCTGTCATCTGTCAATTTCATCTTCCCATCTACCTATTCCCAATTAGGTTATGCTAATTTTTATGAAGATTTAAGGATAAGGGGAACAGCTATGAATCTGGAACTTTCACCATCAGTAAAATACTGGTCAAACTTCTTTCACCCAGTCTTAATGTGGGCGCTTTTACTACTTTCGTTATATGCGGCGTACCTAGGACTGCAAGTCCAACGTACCAGAAATGCTGAGGGTGAACAAAAGAAAGAATTAGTCAAAGGTAAATACAACGTTAAACACTACCAAATCGGCTCTGTACTTTTGGCTTTAATGGTCACAGGCTCTGTCGGTGGTATGGCTGTTACCTATATCAACAATGGTAAGTTGTTTGTTGGACCTCATTTACTAGCAGGGCTTGGTATGACAAGTCTGATTGCCTTCTCTGCTTCTCTGTCGCCTTTTATGCAAAAAGGGGCGAATTGGGCGCGTCTAACTCATATTTTATTGAACTTTGGAGTTTTAGGTCTTTTTGTTTGGCAAGCTCTTACTGGGGTGGAAATTGTCCAAAGAATTCTTAGTCAAGCATAGTAATTAGTTATGAGTCATGAGTCAATAGTCAAGAAGATTTTCCTGACTATTGACTCTTGATTTAGCGCTTTTTATTGGAATTGATTGGAAAGCGAATACCACATGATTGGTGAAAATCTTCCTGCACTTTGCGAGTCAAGCGGCGAGAAACTTGGCGGACAATTTGGTTCAGTAGGCGATCGCCTGTAGATTCAATTAAAGACTTGGGTAATCGCTGAATAAACTTGGGAAAGTGAATATCAACTGTCAAATCCAATTCCCATTCTACTCGTGTCATTTCACCAAAGCCGATTGAAGCATCGTTGACCACGTTTTCTACTAATCGTAGCGATGAGCGGTAGTCTACATCATAACCAGGAGGCTGATAGTCAGGAACGGCGATCGTACGGGTACGGTAGACCCCTTCCTCTGGCGGTAATAGTTCCAAACCAATTTTTGGCTCTACTTCATAACCAAAAGCGCCAAAGCGACCAATTACTAAAGCATAGCCATTTTCCCCGAGAGGTTCCACTTTCATAGGTTCAGCACAGCGCGAAAACCATGAAGCGTGACTATCGAGATATTCTGCAACGGTTCCAGGTGCAGCGTACATTTCCATACAGTCGCTATAACGACCGTAAAACCTTGTTGGTGTCCCTACAGCTTTCTCTTGGGTTACCTCAGGTGCTTCTTCTAGAGTCGATGTCACGGACAAGACTGCTTCAGTTGTTTCAAACGATTGACAATCGGTGTTTTTTGAAAGCATAAAAGGGTTCTTCTATAGTGAGAGCGTTTGTCTAAATTAAGAATTCCCATCGCAGGGACAAAGTTTCGCACTAAATCCCCATTTTGGCGGAAATCTCAATCATCTGTCATGTAGTTCATCTAATCTCTACATAATCTCTACAATAGAGAACTGAAAAACAAATACTAGTTTTCTAGGATAGCGTTTATCATGAAAGCATTAGTAGCAGGGGCAACAGGTGAGACAGGTCGCCGGATAGTACAAGAGCTGATAGCGCGGAATATTCCCGTTCGTGCTTTGGTGCGGGATGTACAGCAAGCAAGGAGTATTTTGCCACAGGACGCTGAGTTGGTGCAGGGCGATGTGTTAAAACCAGAAAGCATAACTGCTGCTTTGGGAGATAGCACAGTACTACTGTGTGCTACCGGCGCAAAACCAAGCTTTGACCCGACCGGACCTTATAAAGTGGATTATGAAGGAACTAAAAATTTGGTAGATGCAGCAAAAGCAAAGGGAATTGAGCATTTTGTCTTTGTTTCTTCTTTGGCTGCTTCTCAATTATTTCATCCACTGAACTTGTTCTGGCTGATTTTGGTTTGGAAAAAGCAAGCTGAGGAGTACCTCCAGAAAAGCGGTCTGAATTATACAATTGTGCGACCCGGTGGGTTAAAAAATGAAGATAACTCTAACTCAATTGTGATGCAAAGCGCTGATACATTGTTTGACGGCAGCATTCCCCGGCAAAAAGTCGCCCAGGTTTGTGTTGAGGCATTGTTTGAGCCAGCAGCCAAAAATAAAATTGTAGAGATTGTTGCTAGGGAAAACACTCCCGCGAAAAGCTTTGGAGAACTTTTTGCGAATGTCGCCTAAGTTCAGTGCTAGGTGCTGAGTCAAAAGTTAATACTATAATAACTATTGACTTTTGACTAATTTTGTGAAATTTTCCTGAATGAGTGCGTCGAACACTGTTGTTATATTTTGATGACAATAGCAGGTAACTGTAAGGAGTCGGACTCTGAAAAAAGGCTTAGAACGCAAAGGCGGCGTTGAACAACTTATAGGACCAATAGCCGCACTTCTTGGCTTTGTATGTTTGTTGCAGTGGTACGTCTTTGGAGATTTGCGATCGCATCTTGATCCCACCTTTGGCAGCAAACAGCCCCCTTTAGTTATGAAAGGGGGCGACCCTTACATCCGCGCTTTAATGCGAACTATCTCAGCCAGTGAAGCAAGTAGCTTTCGTCCTTATTCAGTGTTATATGGTGGACAGCACGTAGACAACCTCAGCCGCCATCCTCAGGTATGCGTCACCATTGTCACAGGTCCCAACAAGGGAAATTGTTCTACCGCTGCTGGCAGGTATCAAATCATTAATACTACTTGGTATAATCTAGCTCCTCGCTATCACCCAAAGCCAGGACAATTTATGTTTTGGGTTTCTTATAGTTTTGAACCAGAGTATCAAGACACAGTGGTTTATCGGTGGCTGAGCGATCGCCAATCCTGGGGAACTGATATTTCTCAACAGCTGCGCCAAGGAAAGTTACAAGAAGTTTTGCGGCGGCTGTCTCCTACTTGGACAAGTTTGGGATATGGAATAGAAACTAATTCTATGACTCGGTCATTACCACAGATTTATCAGAAAATGTTGCAAGAGGAATTAAAGGCGGCTGGAAAATCAGCATGAGGAATACACAAGACGTTTTTCACCCTAGTCATGGTGTAGAATGCGTTAACGAAGTGTCACCTTGTTCTGATTTCCCGTGTCAAAGGCTATTCCAGGCAACTAAGAACCGATATCAATTATCGAGTCATTTGTAAACTCAAAGCCCAAAATTTCACGCATTATAAATTTTGTTTCAACTTTGAATTTGAGCCGAGCGAGGGTCAGGAGCAAACCCCGTCTAAATTCTTAATAGGTCAAATTTCCATTATTATTCTGGATACCAGGAATGCGAATGGCTGTGTTGCTGAAACTGCCATTTGGTGTGCGACAACTAGCTGATAGTGTATCACCAGCAACAGAAATGCCTCTGCAGCTACTTTGGAAACTGCTTGCATTATTAAGATTGCTAAATACCAAACGACCATTATTATTATGGATACCAAGAATGCGAATGGCTGTCTTGTTGAAGCTGCCATTTGCTCTGCGACAATTAGCTGACAGGGTATTACCAGCAATAGAAATCTTCTTGCAGCTACTTTGGAAATTGCTAGCAGCTTGAGCTGTAGCTGTAGGAATATTAACAGAACCTGCAGCCAAAGCTACACCACCAAAAGCAGCAAGAGTGACTAAACCTTGCGATAGACTGCGTTTTGTAAGATAAAACATAATTTTCTCCTTTGACAAGTTAAGTAAAATTGAACAGAAGGTTCAAGCTCTTTGCTTTCCTTTTGATTCTTAATAGGGATGAGTGAAATAAATTTATGCACTGTCAAAGGAAAGAGACTAATCAAAAGGGCATGGCGATCGCCCACTTTGCCTTTGTGGGCTTACTATAGATAAGGGGGCAAGCGCCCCAATCTAACTGTTATTTAATTTGAAATTTTTAAATTAACTTAAAAATTTTTTGGCATTTTCATCAAATGTCAAAAAATTTTCAAAATGTATATTATGTCCTGCATGACTAATAATTTTTAGCTTGCAAAATCTGCAGATTGTAGCAATCTCTGTATTGATAGCTAGAAATTTTTCATCATACTCTCCTGCTAATAAAAGCAAAGGATTTTTGTTATCCTTCAGTTTTTCCCACAAAGAAGGTTGACATCCAGTACCCATTAACCGTAGAGACTTTGCCAACTCAATTGGATTATTTTGTAAACGAACTTCTATAAGATGCTGAAACTGGGGGTGATTTTTGATTGAGCCAAAAATCGGCTGATTGTACCAGTTGGACAGAAAAACTGCAAAATCATTTCTATCTACGCTTCTTTCTAATTTCCTGGCTATTTGTTCATCACGTTTCACTCGTTCTACTCGTTCTGCTTCTGTAAACAAACCAGGAGAAGCTGATTCTAAAATAACTTTAGAAAAACGTTCGGAAAAATGTAGGGTGAGGTATAAAGCTAACCTCCCTCCCATCGAATAACCAACCAAAAAGCATTTGGTAATTTTTAAATCATCTAGTAAATTGATTATGGCATGTGCCGTGTTTGGCATTGTATAACACTCATCACCACCTAAAACTTTGGTTTCTCCATGTCCAGGAAGGTCAACTGTCAGACAGTAAAAATCATGAGACAGTAATGAGATAGCTTGATCAAATTCATGGCTGTTACCCATGAAACCGTGTAAAAAAAGAATCAGTGGCTTATCTGAATTACCACTGAAAGAATAGTGAAATTGATAGTTTGCAAGCGTCATATTTTAGCCTACTTAATCACACACATTGTCTAGGCGAATATAATTTGCGCTTTGCACAGACTACGCCAACGCGGTTCATCTTGCACACAAACAAAACCCGTTGACTTGCTCATACCACTAGCACTGGCGATTGGAAATCGCCAAGACATCCTTATAAAAACTTCTCTAAGGTAAAAACCTATCCAAAGCTGCTTTAAGTTGTTCCAATTCAACTTCAATATCGCCCTCTTTTGCAGCTCTGGCAATACACTCTGTTAAATGTTCATCTAGGACAATTCGCGCCACCCGATCCAATGCTCCCCGCACTGCGGCAATTTGGAGTAATACATCAGGACAAGGACTACTTTGCTGTACCATTGTTTTGATGCCACGAATGTGCCCTTCTATACGTGACAGCCGATTGACTATTCGCCGTAAAGACTCTTCGCTATGAACGTGAGAATGAACCGACTCTTCATGGTTATGAATATGCTGTGTATTGTGTTTATCTGTATCGTTAAAGAGTAAATCCTTATCCTGTTTAGAAGTAGGTAAGGACTGTTTTGTTAATCGGTTCGATCCAGTCATAGGTTTTTAGAGGTGCTGCCAGTAAATAAGATCCTAGCCTAGAGAAGAGAGGAGGGGTTGGGGGGGATGGGGCTTTGGGGTTGGGGGGAGATGGGAAAATCACCAATATTTTTTGATAAGTAGCCGTCATGAGGTGCGTGTAGCCTAGTGGGAACGGCCACGCCTTACGGCTATCGGGTATGTGCAAAGCGCACGCAATCATGCGAACAGCAGGGGTCAACAGCCAGGATGATAAATTAATAAATAAATTATTTTATGAAGATTAGGCAAAGAAAACGAAACCTGGAGCAATTAGCCAACGTCAATCGACAGTAGTTCTCATCGAACCTGCAAAAATAGCTATAGAGAGATTTTTCACGATTAAACAACAATTAGGCTGAAACATTAAGTTGTGGTTATGCGATCCAAACTACCCCGGTCAATACGCCAACTCAGTACTCATGTGTTAGCCATAATTTTGGGAGTTTTGCTAACTGTTGGCACTTTGCGAGTCTCACCCTCCCAAGCGGAACCAGCGCCAAGTTCCGTAATTGCTCAATCCCCACAACTCGTTGCCCAAAGGCAATCACCAGCGACTGCTGCTATTGGTAGTAGTAGCTTTGTTACAGCAGCAGTTAATCGCGTTGGTTCAGCAGTTGTCAGGATAGATACTGAACGCACAATTACTCGACGTGGATCTGATCCTTTCTTTGACGACCCCTTTTTCCGGCGGTTTTTTGGTAACGGTTTCCAAGGGCAGTTGCCTCCTGAGCAATTACGGGGTCTTGGCTCTGGTTTTATTATTGATAAGAGTGGATTAATTCTGACTAATGCCCATGTGGTGGACAAGGCTGATAAGGTGACAGTTCGCCTTAAGGATGGACGCAGCTTTGAAGGAAAGGTACAAGGCGCGGATGAAGTGACGGATTTGGCAGTGGTCAAAATTAATGCTGGTGCTGATTTACCAGTTGCACCCTTGGGTTCTTCAAATAATGTACAGGTGGGTGACTGGGCGATCGCAGTCGGTAACCCTTTAGGATTAGATAACACCGTCACCCTAGGAATTGTCAGCACCCTCAGACGTTCTAGCGCCGAAGTTCGTATTCCCGACAAGCGCTTAGAGTTCATTCAAACCGACGCGGCTATCAACCCCGGTAACTCTGGTGGACCACTCTTGAACGGTCAAGGTGAAGTCATTGGAATTAACACAGCTATTCGTGGCGACGCGATGGGTATTGGGTTTGCCATTCCCATAGATAAAGCTAAAACAGTCGCAGCCAAACTAGAACGAGGAGAAAGAATCGCTCACCCATTCATCGGTGTGCAAATGGAAGAGTTAACGCCCGAATTAGCAAGGCAATTCAACTCTAACCCGAATTCTCCTATTCAATTACCAGAAATTAATGGTGTTTTGGTCAGGCAAGTGGTACCCAACTCACCAGCAGCAGCAGCAGGTATACGTCCGGGAGATGTGATTGTTCAGGTTGATGGACAACGCATCACTAAGGGCACACAGTTGCTTGATATTGTGGAAGCTAGCCGTGTTGGTCAGGAATTGCAGTTGAAAGTGCAGAGGGGTAACCGCACACAACAGCTATCAGTACGCACTGCTCAAATGCAAAATGCTTCATAAAAATCTTGCAATTTGATAGAAACTTCGTTGAGCATTAACCCCTCCTACTTTCTGTGGAGGGGATTTTATTACGCAACACCATTTGAGGAACTTCCAAATAAAAAAGTATGCAAAAATCTTTTGTGGAACGGGCGTCTCGCCCGTTCAGATTGAGGGTAGAGAGAGAGGGATGCCCACTCCACAACACGCTTCTGTGTGCCGTGCTTAGCAAAACCCGGATGTAGTGGGCAAAATACGGTAAGCACGGCACACCCTACAATACTTAAGATTTTTCAGAAATCATTTAGGATTGCTATATGTGCGGAAGTTGTTCAATGTAAGACCGCATTAGTTTTTCTCGTGGTGGGTTGCTATCCTGTAGCGCCTCATAAATACTAGACCATTTTCGTCGAAATGCTGGACATAGTGATAGTTCAACGAATTATTTTACACTACGTATGACGTTCATTATAAATAGCCTGCGTAGGCAGCCTTGGTTTTGATAACCTCACCCATCCAAGGTGAAGAATAATCAACCACACCCTTTACATTTGCCAACATCAACTCATCCCGTTGCTGCCAAACTGCAAATATTTCTTCTCTGCCATCATAAAGCGTTTCAGTGTCAATTTTATAGATTGCATTACTTACCCGCTTCAGCTTCAAACCCAACAAATTCAACAACCGATTGAGTATTTTTATCGGTGAAATAGACTTTTTCTCATTCAAGAAATTAATACCAACTGCCCTTTTGATATGTTTACTACATTGATAAGTAATATTTTTTAGTAACAATAAATCAGCTTCATTTTCGGTAAATTCTCTTTCTGGTTCGAGGAACTGTAGCACTCCTAACGCAGTCAACGCCTCAATTTTAAGCGTATTAGTCTTTAAATCTGGCAGAAAAACTTTACCTTCGCCCCAAGACAATTGCTGATGCCATTCTTGCTTATCTCTCAGGCGAAGAAACTCGCTTTCGTGAGTCAGATAATAATGTGTTAATAATTGGCAATAATACCCTTTGTCATCCCGCAATTTCAGTAGCGGAGTGACTTCAATACCATACCTTTGTCTGAGAAGATATTTATTAATTTGATTGCGTTCCTCATTTGTGAGCGAATGTTTCACCACAAGCTGCTCATATTCCACGTAATCAATATCCTGAGCATAAGCTACAGCATTTGCAGCCGCTAATTGATTTCGCCGCTTGATTTCTCTGATTTTAATGTCAATTTCTTTTGATTTTTTGCGGCTATGAGACCAATCTTTATGGACTTTGAAGATTTCTAAAATTAACCTTTTACGAGTAGCCAAATCGTTGACGTCAGTTGCTAGAAACGCAAGGCGTAAATCTCGAATAATATTTGTTTGTACATCATTACTGCGTACATGAATTTGATGTCCGTCAGCAATCAAACCATCTTTCATAGATTGACGGTAGAGAGTAACAGAAGCATTCACCCTTGCAGCCAACTTTGCCCAAGTTCGTAAATGCATTGGGTCATAAACTAATGGCAAATCTACATCAATTTTATGCAGCGGACTCAGTAAAGCTAAGTTTTCTTTTTGATTTTCCTGATACCAATAAGACAACGAACGATAATTTGTGCTTCCAGTGCCAATGAAACCTATTCCTCGCTTTGCACACCAGACAATGCGCGGTACATCATCGCGTACTCTAAAGAGTGCTTGTCGTGCTTCCGAGTCAGGAATGACTCCTTGAAAAATACCATAAACGCGGTCGAAATGTTGGACATCAATGCTTATTCCGGTACCAAGGCTAGGAGTGACAAAAACAGTGCTGTATTCAGTCACTTTTTGATTGAGATTTGCAACAAAATCAACAGCTTCATGTCCTGGTGTGTTTGTCGTGTGACTACTGATTACCAGAGTTTTAGGAAATTGCTTTTGCAATCTTTCTAAACGCTCTTTAAGGTAACGTTCTATTGTTTCACAACTGTAACGCCCAGTGCGGCTATCTGTTGTCACATAGCATTTATGTCCTAGAATTAAATCTAGTTCCAGTTGATGAATTAAGGGAGTTGGGTTTGGAGAATCATAAAAAGTGACGTCCCAACCTTGCTGTGGTTTCCACTGATTCACAACCACCCAAGGCGTTATTTCAATTCCTGCCAATTCCTGCAAATATTCTAAAGAAATATCTGATAAATCAGCATCTTGGGCAATAATTAATCCTCCAGTTATTAGTACTGTATAAATAATATTTTGAAATAGTTTTAAAATTTTTACCCGCTTATCTTTACAAGTATTGCTATTAAGGAGATGCCATAAAGACTGTTCTACTTCATCCAAAATTATTATCGCCCCTCGCCAGTCTTCAGGATTCAGCTTCCAAATGGAATCGATGCATAATCCAAGCGATTGGTTATGTTTATTACCAAAGGATTCCCGATTATCCATTCCCCATTGAATGTCGATTTTGTCGCATAAAAAACGCCCAAGTTGGATTCTGTGAGTAATTAATAAAACGGGTTGATTTCTGCTTTTTGCTTGATTAACAACAGTTTGCAGTGTTGTGGTTTTCCCTGTTCCTTTTGCAGACTTCACTCCCACTAATCCAGATGTAGGGAACGGTATTTCCCCTAAATAGCGACGGTTAAGGGTGAGTGCAGCAGGAATGGTTAACTCGGTGTGGGATTTGATTTGGGCAAGGTAAACTTCTAAATCAATGCTTTGGCGATACATCGCCTCGAAAGCACTTGCACCTTTGGCGACGATAAAATCATCAACACCTTTTTCTATTCCTGGAAGTTGAATGACTTGAACAAGGCAATTTTTTTCTTGGAAGAGAAATCCTAGCTGGGAGATGGCATTATTTACCGCTGCGATTTTCTGAGGTTGAGTTTCAAAATCAAAGCAAATGTAAAAGATCCGCCGAGTATTGGCAAACGCTGCTAAGTCGGGGATAAGCTGGCGAGTAATCACTTTGCCAAAATTATCTTTGATGACGCGATAACCACTGGTAATTCCAGGGATGGCTAAAGCTGCATATCCTTGTGTCAACAGTGCTGCTGCTTTTTTTACACCTTCGCAAATCATGACGGGGATGTTTTGTTCCATAACCCATTGCCAAAAGCCTTCGGCTTCACCATTGCAGGCAATTTTGATGTTGTCGGGTATGGCGACATTGTAACGTTGGGCGACTTGCTGCCAAATACGTAGTGATACCCGCAGACAAAACACCCGCGTTGGTGTGCTGGGGGGATGTTCGTACTTAATCAACTTGTTATTTTCATTTAATCGAGGTTGGTTGGGCTTAAAGCACCCCCACTCCATTGCTTGCCAATGATTTAGGGGATCAAGTCCAGAACACCACCAACCACCTTCAGCAATATGGGCGTAACGCTGTAACCACCCACTTCTTACCATTCCAGTATTTGTACGGGGAAGATGTTCAGAAATTAACAGGTAGTCATAACAGGTTCTGCCTTGTAGAGACAGAAAATTGAGTCTGGCAAGGTCTAAGTCTATACCACTACCTTTAACTAATTCCTCAAGGTGTTGGGGGTTTAAATAGTACAAATGCATTGGCTCAGGCGGCAAAGGATGACAAGGGACTTAACACCTTATCATGCATTTGCTAGTTTTGAGATCAGCGATTGTGAAACTTTTGTGAGACTTGTTGCTTTGTTTTAAAATATACATAGTTATTTTGAACTGCGAGAATTCATGCGGTTATAGACAAGACGAGACATCTTGGGGAAAATATCTACCTCATCAGCATATGCCGAGTCTTGAGCAAAAATCGCCAAAATATAAGTAGATTTGTTATTTTCTGTTGCAACCATTGCCGCTTCTGCGCGAGAAAAAGAAGTCCAGCCAGCTTTAGAATGTAAACGAACACGAGTATGGGGTAAAGATTCACCAAAAAAGGTGCGTACAGGGTTGAAATCATAAGAGTCTGGCGATCGCCAAGCTTTGGGATTTAAATCTCTTTTTAGCCATCCACACATTTTTTTACTAGCTTGCACAGAAACAGCCTGCCCGGCGTAACAAATTTCGTACAGTAGTCTGGCTGCGTGTTGAGTTGTTATCCTATTCCAGTTGTGTGAGTCCTCTAGCAGTTGCGATTCACTTCCCTCAGGCTCGGAAAGATTAATATAGTCAATGGGAAAGGTTTTTTGAATAATACTAATCTTTTTGTAACCTGCTTCTCGGAAAAATCGGTTCACTTGTTGGCGTTTGTTTTTCCACAGTTTAAACTTTTTACTCTTTAGTTTTGGTTCAGAACGCGTACCTGTGACTTCATCAAGAATAAAGCTAGCAGCCTCATTATCAGACTCCTGAATCATTTTTGCCAGATAAGGAGCAAAATCCTTTTCATTTTTCCAAATACCGTTTTCTATTTGGGCATACAAAACAACCATCCAAAACATCTTAATGACACTAGCTGGATATCTTGGTGTATCTTGCTGATATCCGGCTGTTTCGCCAGTTTTAGCATCTATCAAGGTAATTGATAAAGGCTTTGTAGGCATTTGATCGCTAGCAAGCTCTACAACATCATTAACAATGGCTTGCAACTCTTGAGAGTGTTTGAAATTTGGAGGCTTTTTGAGATTGTAGACGACTTCTAAATCTTGTTTTTCTACTTGACGAGAGGGAATAGGCAGTGACTTGGCAACAGCCCAGTCAGGAACTGGTGGAGATGGAGTCAGTGATTTGAACTTTTGTCGAGGGGGTGATTTGGCAGCAACCTCGACAGCAGGAGTTGGCAAAGGTGCAGTTGGTGATTTGACAGCAACTTGCACACTAGAACGTGAACCCGATGTCGATAAGTTCAACGAATATTGGGCAGATGATTTTACAAATTGTTCTGCCATATATTTAGTTATCAAAATTGCTATCAATACACTTAGAATTGTCAACCTAAGTGTCAGATGATTGACTTTGCTAGCCAACTTGAGCTTTGAGAATTGGTTAGAGAGAATTGGATATTTACGCCGTTTCGGCATTTTATTTAATTTTTAATTGGTTTTTCTAAAGGCAAAAAAGTTAACATGACGCATTTTAGCAAAAAGGGGTAATTTATACCAAAGACATTTAGACAGATTTTGAAAATCAAGGCAACTGTAGTTGTAGCGGTTCTCATTTGCCTTGAATACAGTTTTTGTGGGCTGTCCTACCCTGCGATACGTGTCAACTTCAAGCTCAAATATCCAATTTACCGTCGTTTAGATCCCCCAACCCCCTTAAAACAGTACCAGCCGCAGTGACGGCTGCGTATGGTGTGGTTGTACTGACACCAACGCTTTCTGTGCTCTTGGTGTCGTGTTTCCCCCGGAGGATGAAACTGATAATGCGGATACTTGATAACTGATAACTGGTAACTGGTAACTGATAACTGGTAACTGTTAAAAAATGCTGATCATTTTTCTGATTGAGTCAGTGCTATAACTTGCTCGAAGTCGAAATTTTCAACCAAAACTTTTAAAGCCTCGATCAAATCTACTTTGTCTGCTGGAATTTGTTCCATAAGTTGAACAATCAGCAAATCATTGCCTTGGCTAGCAGCATCGTGAAGCTGTTGTATCCACTCAGCAGGCATACTTGCTATCTCAGCAGCCAAGTTAGCAGAATTCCTAACAACCTCATGAATCGGTGAAGTCATATCTGCATTTGCAGGGTCTTCTTGGTAAATATATCGCGCACCCAAGTATTTGCTTATTTCTGCTAGCAAATCTTGTTCTTGAAACGGTTTACTCAAAACATCGTCACAACCAGCGCTCAAAATTTTATGTTTTTCTTCTTCAAAGGCGCTTGCCGTTAGGGCGATGATGATGGTTTGGTGAGGATGAGGAACCATCTGTTTCATCTGCTTCTCTCTTGCCTTAATCAATTTAGTTGCCTCATAGCCATCCATCACCGGCATCCGCATATCCATCAAAATCAAGTGAGGTTGCCATATTTCCCAAACAGTGAGAGCATCTTGACCGTTGGTGGCTTGCTGTACTTGAAAGCCTAAGCTGTCCAGCAGCTTGACTAATAGCATACGGTTGGTTTGCTTATCCTCGACAACTAAAATCCGATAACTTGGTTGCTGGGGAGCTAGACGTATGGCTTTTTGACTCGTCAACTCAAGAGTTTGTGTTTTTGGTTCTGTTGCCTGACGCACTCGAATAAAAAAGGTAAACTGAGTCCCAACCCCCAAGGTACTACTAACCTGGATTTGTCCACCCATGATTTCCACGAACTTTTGAGTGATGGATAAACCTAAGCCAGTACCTTGACCAGATTTTAACCCAGTTGTGGTTTGTCCAAAGGCTTGAAATAATTTATTGAATTCATCAGGGTCAATACCAGGACCAGTGTCTGTTACCTGGAAGTGTAGGGTGTAAGAAGGAGAAAAAACTCCCTGTTCCGTATCTTCCTCGATATCACCACTTGCCCCATCTGTAAGCGACACCCTCAAAATTACACTCCCAATTTCTGTAAATTTGATGGCATTGTCCAGTAAGTTAATCAATACTTGACGCAGTTTACTTTCATCAGTTGTGATAAATTGCGGCACTTCGAGGGTACGCTCAAAAACTAAGTTTAAACTCTTGGATTGAGCCTTGAGTTTGAGCATGCCCTCTAAACTATCGAGCAACCGATGCAAATCAAAATTATTCTCATTATATGTGATGCGTCCTGCTTCAATTTTAGACATCTGTAAAATGTCGTTAATTAACTCCAACAGATGTTCGCCACTACGATTAATGATTTTTAGGAATTGCTGATGCTCTGCTTTTACCGACGTGTCGCGGTTCATCAGTTGGCTAAAGCCAAGGATTGCATTGAGTGGCGTTCTCAGTTCGTGGCTCATATTTGCTAAAAATTCGCTTTTAGCGCGGTTAGCTTTATCAGCGATTTCTTTAGCTTGTTTGAGTTCGGTTGACTGCTTCTGCGTTTGTGCTAACAATTGTGCCTGTTGAATTGCCACTCCTAACTGTGCCCCAATCTGAACCACCATTTTTATTTCTGCTTCTTTCCAATGACGAGGAGCAGAATTTTGATACACTCCTAGCAAACCCCACAGTTGATTGCTGCAAAAGATCGGAACTGTGATATATGCGCGTGTCTGAAATTGTTCTAATAATTCAAGGTAACAAGAGTCAAAACCAGCCTTGTAAATATCCCAAACACAGCGATAGCTTGTGCCAGAACGGTAACTACCGCCTTGAGTGTTGTACAAATAGGTGTCTTGTATGATCTTATCTACATCCCCAAAACCTTTAATAGCGCAATTGTCTTGGTTGATAGCAACTTGTGTCAATTCGGGTTGATTTTTTTGTTCCCGTATCAGTGCTTTCCAACCTTCTGCTACTGACTCCGAGACAAATTCTCCACTCCAATCAGGATGAAAGCGATAAACAACGACGCGATCGCAGTTTAAAACTTGTCGCAACTCTTGCGTTGTGGCGCTAAAAATTTGCTCGATTTCCAGAGTTTGACGCATCCTTTGAATCACAAAGGCAATTGCCCTTTCTCGTTCTGCGCTTGAAGCGAGCAACTCTTCTGCCAGTTTCCGTTCTAGTTCCGCTCCTGCACGAGCTGCAAAAATTTGTAAAATTGACTCTTTGCCCAAATCAATCTCTAATGGTTTGACATCCATCACCACCAAGTAACCGATAACTTCTCCGTTCGAGTCAACTAGGGGCAGCAAATAACTGTAAAGATTCGACTTGCCGACATCTTGCTCTCTACGTAGAACCACTGAAACGTTGTCGTCAACTCCGCCAAAGATTGGTTTACAGTGTATGTCGGTAATAGAGGCAATATTATACTCGAAATTTTCACCAAAATCAATACCATTCCAGAATGCCAGGGTACGAAGCTGAGTTTTCAGTTCATTAGTAAACTCACTGACAAAAGCGTAACGAACTTGTAAAACTTGGGCAACATAGCGTACGCACGAGCGAAAAAACTCATCACCAGTTGTATAAGCTGTTCCTTCAACAATCAATTGCAGTGTGGCTTCAACTTGCTTTCTTTGAGTGATATCACTAAAAGTGCAAACAACTCTGTCTACGCTACCATCATTTCCCATCTGAGGGTCTGCATTCACTAACAGCCAACGTTGCTGTTGGCTTTTGGGATCTTCAATCCCCATAACTATATTATGAATCGGTTTTTGCAGGGTTATTGCTTTGTACACGGGTCGTTCTTCTTCTGGAAGAGGCGTACCATCTTCACGCAACAACAACCAACCTGCACCAAAGATCTGGCGCTGTTTATTATTAGGATCGAGATTGAAGAGATTTTCTGCTGCTTGATTGCTGCTCAGAATTTCGCGATCGCAATTGAGCAACAAAACTCCCACTTGCATTTCTCGAATTAGCGTCCGAAAGCGTTTTTCACTTTCTTCTAAAGCTTTTTGTTGTAATAACTGAGCTGTTAAATGCTGGTCGAATAGGGAAGTTAATAAAGCTAAACTTAAGACGAATAATGTCGAAATGCTAATAGCAATAGCCAACCAAGGCTGACTTATGACAGGAGATTCCACTTTTGATAAATTCTTGTGGGCGATAAAATGAGTTGCCCACATTCCAGTGTAGTGCATCCCACTGATGGCAATTCCCATTAAAAAGGCGCTGCCAACTTTCTGCCATATTAGCCCTTTCAAGTCTTGATTTTTTTGCAGCCTAAACGCTAGCCAAAGAGCTGCAAAAGAAGCAATAATTGCAATGACAACTGACAAACTGACTAAAATTAAGTCATACTCAATCTTCGCGTGAAGTCGCATAGCTGCCATACCTATGTAGTGCATCCCAGCAATAGCAACTCCCATGCAAACGCCACCAGCAATGACAAGCGGTGTTGAAATAGAATGCGAGAGCAAGAATAAAGCAATGCCAGAAGCCAGGACTGCACATAATAGAGAAAGCACAGTGAGCCATACATCGTAACTTACAGGCTGAGGCAATTCAAAAGCGAGCATGGCAACAAAGTGCATTGACCAAATGCCTGTTCCCATAGCTACAGATCCCCCGAATAGCCAAAGCAAACGCCTCCATTTGCTAGAAAGCAGTACTCGCCGTGATAAGTCTAAGGCTGTATACGAGGAAATAATTGCGATCGCCAAGGAAAGTATTACTAGTTCTAATTTATACGTACCTGTCATTTCGCTATACATATTTTTTTATGCACCTAACCGATGACTGAAATTTGATCTGGCTATTTTCAGCAAGTGTCATACTTATATTTTGTAGCGATACAGTAATATAGCTTACTAGCCATTTTTTATTTCTGAAACCATTTAATAACATTCATTTCTCACTTTATACTTATTTGCAGCTGCAATCTCAGATAAATCCTATACTCCAAATTATCTGCATTATGTAAAAACTCTATATTTATCAATAATTTTTAAGTAATAAAACGATGAGTAAACCTATTTTATTTCCGGAAAAAATAAGTAATTTCACGTAGAAGTTAATCTCGTAATTCGCCATCACACCTATAGCAATTCTTTGTAACAATGAGCTTAATAATTACCTCCGTTTCGGCGTTCCCCCTTGCCAAGGCAAGGGGAAACTACAAAAGGGTCGGATAAAGCTCATTTTCATCGAGAATTAGTAATAGTACTTGTGTAATTCTCTCAAATGTATTGTCAACAGTGTTTCTACTAAAAAATAATCTTTACAAGATTCTCTCGCTAACTTCCGGAGCATTAAGTTGGTCAAGAATTGACCAAATGTGCTGTAACATTGGTTCCAAACCAGCACCCGTAACTGCCGAGATCAGAAAAACAGGGGAATAGGAGAGGTGATTGAGCTGTGTCGCTAGCGCTTCCAAATCCTTTGTTTCCCGATCAACAGCATCAATTTTGTTCAGTGCCAAAACTTGTGGACGCTCTACTAAACCCCGTCCATATGCTTGCAATTCTTGTTGAATTGTGTTATGTTCACCCACTACATCATCGCTAGTTGCATCAATCAGATGTAGCAGCACGCGCGTGCGCTCAATATGACGCAAAAAATCGTGTCCCAGCCCTGCTCCTTGGGAAGCACCCTCGATCAGTCCAGGAATATCAGCAAAAACCGTACCATCTCCGCTGGGTTTGCGCACGACACCCAAATTTGGAATGAGGGTAGTAAAGGGGTAGTCAGCAATTTTGGGACGTGCGGCGGATAAAGCTGAAATCAAGGTTGATTTTCCGGCATTTGGCAACCCAATAATCCCAACTTCCGCTAAGAGTTTCAATTCCAAACGCAGTGACTTGATTTCCCCTGGTAGTCCTGGGAGGGCGTATTCAGGGGCGCGGTTGCGGTTACTTAAGAAATACTTGTTTCCCAGTCCACCTTTACCGCCTTCAGCAACCAGCAAAGTTTGCCCAGGTTCGACCAAATCCCCCACTATCTCATCAGTTTCCGCATTATAAACAACGGTACCGCAGGGAACCTCAATAATCAAATCCTTACCATTTGCCCCTGTGCGATTATTTGGTCCCCCACGAGAACCGTTTTCTGCCTGAAAGCGGTGGTTATATCTAAAGTCAAGCAACGTTTGCAGGTTTTGTGCAGCAACAAACAATACTGAACCGCCTTTTCCGCCATTCCCCCCAGCCGGACCACCAGCCGGCACGTACTTTTCTCTGCGGAAGGCGACAATACCATCGCCTCCCTTTCCTGCTTCAACTTCAATTTCTGCTTGATCAATAAATTGCATAGTGAGTCAGTTGTTAGTTGTTAGTTGTTAGTTGTTAGTTGTTGGTTGTTGGTTGTTGGTTGTTGGTTGTTCCACTATCCACTATCCACTAACCACTAAGTACTAACTACTAACTACTAACTAAATATATGGCGAAACATCCTCACCGCACTCATCCGCAAGATAGGATAGAGCGCGGAAACGTAAGCCCACAAGTTGTTCATAGAGTGGGTTAATTTTGCACAACGGGGGAATGTGAACAATTTTGCGTTTGAACAACGTGACATCACGCTCGAAGGGACACTGATTAGGTATCATCTTACATAAAAAACGAGCAACTCTGGGATCTTGGATGTCTAGCTTGTCAAGCCAGTCGCGCATAGGGCGCAGTGCATCAATTTGACGCTTTGTTGGTGCAGGTTGTAAGGCAATTGAAGTCGTTCCGGAAACCTGCGGCTGTGGATGTTCTAGGGTGTGGCGGAGGGCTTCTAATAGATGGTCTGGCTGTTCTAAGGCTTGACACAACTGGTGCAGCAGATAGTCCTCGCTAGAAGAATATGTACCGTCTGCGATCGCCACCATAACTGCTGTACGTAAAAAATTTTCTGCTGTTTTTGTCCCTTTCCCCAAAACAGCGGCTAATTCCTCTGGTTCTATTGGGTCTAATGACTCTATTTTGATGCCAGGAGCCAGGTCATTTTCGGTGATGGTGGCAATTAATTCCTGTTCTTGGGCATCGAAGTCACCATCAGCCCAAGCAATGGTGAGTAATCCACGTAGCCAAGCGGCAATTTGTTCGCTGGTATAAGGAGATTTCACAGCACTTGTCATAAACTCATGCCTCAAGCAACTCTCACGTCTATATTAACCTGCGGTTACATGACAAACTGTGGTGCTTATTGCCAAAGCCTTTAAGATTCCTAAGTGCTAAGCAATGAGTATTGAATCATTTTTTCGATAATTTCTTGTACTTTACTCAGCATTCAGCACGGTTTTGCGTACCCTACTTAACACTCAGTACTGACTTACGGTACAATCCGTCTGAAGAGAGTATTGAAAATTTTTTCTACTTAGAACAACAAACAGCAAATCAAACAATCTAGTCGAGGTGTTGATGACTAAAACTAAAGTTAACTTAGGCATCGTACAAGAAACGTTACTCATTCCGCTTTGGGCAAGAGCTGCTGAACTACAGCAACCTGACCCCATTATCTGTGATCCTAAATCGGCTGAGATACTTGAGGCAATTGATTACGATTTTGATAAATTCGCTACTGCAAAAAACTCTCAGATAGGCAATTGTTTGCGCGGGATGATTCTTGACAATTGGGTACGCACCTACCTCAAACAGCATCCCCAAGGTTCGGTTGTCGAGATTGGTGCAGGACTGAACACGCGCTTTGAACGAGTGGATAACGGCGAGGTACGCTGGTTTGATTTAGACTTGCCAGATTCAATGAGACTGAGAAAGCAGTTTTTTGAAGAAACAGAACGCCGTAAGTTTATCACTGCTTCAGCTTTAGAGACAGACTGGATAGCGAATGTAAAAGCGGTGAGTGCAGAACCTTGTCTGTTTGTCGCAGAAGGGGTATTGATGTATTTTAATGAACAGCAGGTCAAGCAGTTGTTCGCCAATCTTTTGGAGCATTTTCCAGGTTCTTGGTTTGCCTTTGATTCTGTATCTCGATTATTTGTAAAGAATCAAAAAAGACATGGAACACTAAAACACACCTCAGCAAAGTTGGTTTGGAATATCTCAGATATTCACCAGATTAAAAACTGGGACTCTCGATATCAAGTGATGGAAGCCTGTACTTTTGCAGACTTACCAGCTAAATATCTGCGACGTTTTCCTCTGATAAGTCGCTTGCTATTTTCCTATATCCCTCCCCTACGAAATTCCTTTCGCTTGGCTTTAGTGAAATTAGGTTGAATTCAAGTCATTTAAACTTTACACAGGGGCATACATCATAATGTTCTATTTCGGTATCGAGCATGAAGTGGCTTTCCTAAATCAAGAAGGGAAATTTGCTGATTTTTCCTGTACAAAATTTGATGATTTCCATCAAATTGTTAAACAACTTCCCATATATCCCAATGACTATTATCAACTGCGTCTTGGAGATGCGGGGATTAGGAAAAAAAGATGGTATATCGAGGGATTTGAACGATTTGCAGATTCCGAACAAGTTATTGATTGTGTTCCTAAAGGTATCGAAATCAGAACAACTATACACTCTAACATTCAAAGCACTATTGCTGAATTATCAGAAAGTTTTCATCTGCTGTGTGAGGTTGCTGCACAATTTGGTTTTTCGCCGATTTTAGCCAGTTTTAATCCGTACCGTACTGTTTATCAGCCTGAACCACCATTAAATGATTATGAAATAAGACAATTACAGGGTGATCCGGAAGAGCAAACTGCCAACATTCATATGGTGACATATGGACCAGATTTAAATATTTCAGTAGCTGACTTGCCTGTTGAACATATGATTGATATTGGCAGAAAGCTGACTTATTACAGTCCCTACATCGTTCCTTTCAGTTATAGTTCTCCCTTTTATAAAGGCGAGTTGTGGCAAGGGCTATCAGTACGAACGTTTGTCAGGACAGGAAAAAGACCCGCAACGCTGGTTTTTGTGGAGAAACAAGAACAACTGATTAAGAGTGTCCCTTCATTGACGAAAATAGCACGTATCCCAGCAGAAGTCGGTCGTATCGAATTTAAGGCGTTTGATAGTTGTGATGATTTTTCTATGTATGCTAGTTTGTTAAGTTTGTTAAAAGGTCTGATTTTAGACCAATCTCTGGTAGGTAGATCAACGACACCGGATGTCGCTTTGCACCAACTCTCAGCGCAAGAAGGATTTGATAACGAAGATATTTGTGCGATCGCCACTCAAGTTTTGCAAGCAGCCGAAGTTGCGCTTGCGGACGATCCAGATGTTCATTTGTTAGCGCCGCTTAAAATTCTTCTCGAAAAGCGAAGAACTCCGGCGCATGAACTGATTGAGCTTTACAAGAGAGTCGGTGTGATAGAACAGGTACTCAGGCAGACTTACTTAGCGCAAATCAACTTATAGGTAGGTTGTAGAGACGTTGCATGCAACGTCTCTACAGGGTTTTAATGATACACAAACCAATCAAAACTAATGACATGAAACACTACGGCGTACAAATATTAGAGGTGAAGGAGGGAAATTATCGATTGATAGAACGTGCTTCTCCTACGAAGTAGAGGGCAGAGCTTGTTAAATTTGACTAAGCTATTAGCTATTAGCTATTCAGCTGTTGGCTTTTTGGGTGTGGCGGTTAATATCCAACCTTACTCAATCACTCAAAAGGCAAACGGCTGACAGCTAGTAGCTATTGATTGATGGAGATAAATTTGGTGCAAGCGACAAACACAGAAGCCAAACAGCGTGTTCAAGAACTGAGACAACTACTACAAAAAGCTAGCTACGCCTACTATGTCCTCGACTCACCCATCATGGAGGACGCAGTTTATGATCGCCTGTATCGAGAATTGCAACAGTTGGAAAATCAGTATCCAGAATTAGTCACACCTGATAGTCCGACTCAACGGGTGGGAGAAAGACCAGCAACTCAATTTATCTCGGTACGCCACAATATTTCACTATATAGTTTAGAAAATGCGTTTAACATTGAAGAATTAAAGGCATGGGAGCAACGTTGGCGGCGACAAGCAGCCAATGTAGGTGAGGTAGAGTATGTGTGCGAGCTGAAAATTGATGGTTCTGCCTTAGCATTGACATATGAAAACGGTGTTCTCGTAAGAGGTGCAACCAGAGGTGATGGAGTTATGGGTGAAGACATTACCCAAAATGTGCGGACAATTCGCTCAATTCCCTTACGATTAAATGTAGAAACTTTGGAAGCAAACTCTCTCCCCGAGAGGGTAGAGGTGCGGGGTGAAGCGTTTTTGCCCTTGGAAGTGTTTAAACAAATTAATGAGGAAAGGCAAAAAGCAGGTGAAGCAGTTTTTGCCAATCCTCGAAACGCTGCTGCGGGAACCCTCAGACAACTGGACTCCAAAATTGTCGCCCGACGGCGGCTAGATTTCTTTGCCTACACGCTACACATTCCAGGGTTGGATGATGCCAGTATTGCTAATACTCAGTGGGAAGCTCTGGAACTGTTACAAAAGATGGGATTCCGCGTCAACCCTAACCACAAGCTGTGTCCCTCTTTACAAGAGGTCGCAGAGTATTACGAATACTGGGACACGGAAAGATTGAATTTGCCCTACATGACAGATGGGGTGGTGGTGAAGCTGAATTCTTTTAAGCTTCAGGAACAGCTGGGGTTTACGCAAAAGTTCCCCCGTTGGGCGATCGCCCTGAAGTATGCAGCAGAAGAAGCACCCACGCGCGTGGAAAATATTGCTGTGAACGTCGGAAGAACGGGGGCGCTGACTCCGCTTGCAGAAATGCGTCCGGTGCAACTGGCGGGAACAACGGTTTCCCGTGCTACTTTACATAATGCTGACCGCGTTGCTCAATTAGATATCCGCATTGGCGATACAGTGATTGTCCGCAAAGCTGGGGAAATTATTCCGGAAGTGGTGCAGGTACTTAAAGAACTCCGTCCTGATCATACCAACCCCTTTGTCATGCCCTCTCAGTGTCCGGTTTGCGGTCAACCTGTGGTTAGGGAAACGGGAGAGGCGGTGACTCGCTGCGTCAATGCTTCTTGTCCAGCTATTCTTAAGGGGGCGATTGAACATTGGGTGAGTCGCGATGCTTTGGATATCAAGGGTATGGGCGAAAAACTGGTGCATCAACTTGTAGATAGAGAAGTCGTGCATTCTGTTGCCGATTTATACGACTTGACAGAAGAGAGTTTGTATGCTTTGGAACGGATGGGGAAAAAGTCGGCACAGAAGTTGGTAGAGGCGATCGCCCAATCGAAAAACCAACCGTGGTCACGGGTGTTGTATGGTTTGGGTATTCGTCACGTTGGTAGCGTGAATGCTCAATTGTTGACACAGAAGTTTCCCACAGTGGAACAGTTGGCGCAAGCTTCACAAGCTGATATAGAAACTGTTTACGGTATCGGTGAGGAAATTGCCCAATCTGTACACCAATGGTTCCGCATCGGTGCGAATCAAACTTTGATTTCTCGCTTGCAAGATGCTGGGTTGCAATTTACTAGCGCGGAGGAAACAACAGCAGTCAACCAGAGTCAGCAAAAGTTGGCTGGTAAAACTTTTGTGATTACTGGTACACTTCCTACGTTGAAGCGGGATGAAGCAAAAGCATTGATTCAATCATGCGGTGGTAAGGTAACGGATTCTGTGAGCAAGAAAACAGATTATTTGGTTACAGGGGAAGATGCTGGTTCTAAGTTGGTAAAGGCGCAAGAGTTAGGTGTTCCACAGTTGAGTGAAGAACAGTTGTTGGAGATGTTGCAGGATTAAGGAACCGCAGAGACGCCGAGGACGCAGAGGAGGAGAGGATGAGGTTTAAACATCCTCAAATCCAATAAAAAAGCTAAGCACTAAGCAAAAGTCAACCCAATCTAAAAGTAAACATTCGCTCTACTGTTGGAACTAATATAAGACCACCTTGCACCGGGACCAACCTTAAGAACCATCTCATACGGAGTAAACATTTCCCAATAAGGTAAGTCAACATCGTCTTTGCTATTGGGGAGCAGTATTAATTTATATTCATTGCTAAAAGTTACTGTAAGAACAAGATTTCGGTACTGAGTTTCAATACCAGCTATAGTACTATCCTTGATAGCATCAACTTTCTGTGTGATAATTTCCGGGTCATCATTGGAAGAAACCAGGGTTTGAGTTGGGGAATTAAGCCGCCATTGCGTTGCTCGCGTACCGAGTATCCATGCTCCTTTTTCTCTACCTGTCATCGATTTTTGTGAGTAAGGAATTTTTGCTCCAATGTGAAGAGTGAGTTCATCTCCGTAGCTTAGGCTTGCTTTCCAGCAGGTTTCTCCAATGACTCCACTGATTATCTGGTGAAGCTGCTCTAAATCACTTGGTTGGGTTATGTTCTTAATTAGATTTGTTGTCATCGTTTGATATTGAACTTGATTATTCTAATCCTAAAAACTCACAAGCTTTTTGTCTGAGTTCTTCATAAGTAAAATCTCCACGTTCATTTTTTGTGCCTCGGTTACCAGTGGCTTTTTCATCTTCTAAAAAATCGCCGAATTCTCTTCTCTCTTCTTCTGTCATACTAAATTCTTTGGCAACAGCTTCTACCTGCTGGATATCTTTTTTATTCCCCAAATAAACTCTCTCTGCAGTAGGATGGCACGCAACGTTCAGTCTGTCATTTTAGTCAGTGATACCAATTTGAAAAAAGAATGCGACCGATACAGACTCCCAAACCCTCGTTATCTTAGGCTTTCTTAATTTTGAATTTTGAATTTTGAATTTTGAATTGGTATGATCAGTTCCACATCAAAAACTTCTGCGAAGCACTGCGCTACGCGAGAGCGTACCTCTAACAAGGAAATGTCAGGAATCCATTGCGCTAAACTGCCTACTGGCTGATCAGCAATACCGCAGGGTACAATGTGCTCAAATCCGCTCATGTCAGGGCAGATATTTAATGCAAAGCCATGCATCGTAATCCAACGGCTGACTTTAATCCCAATAGCGGCGACTTTATGCCCTTCTAACCAAACACCTGTGAAACCGGGGTTACGCTCCCCTTGTAATCCGTAGATTTTTAGTGTACGAATTAAGACTTCTTCTAATTGACGCAAGTACCAGTGGAGGTCTTTACAGTAACGTTGCAAATTTAAAATTGGATATCCTACCAGTTGACCGGGACAGTGGTATGTGACTTCGCCGCCTCGTTCAACTCGATGGACTTCATACATAGTTTTCGTGGAGTCAAATTTGAGAAATTCTGAATTGGCTCCTTGTCCCAAAGTGTAAACAGGCGGATGTTCTAGCAATATTAGCACGTCCTCTAGGTTGGGGTTTTTGATGCGATCGCCTAGAAGAGTCCGCTGCCAGATGAGCGCATCTGAGTATGGGATCACTCCCTGGTTATATAACAAACATCGGCGATTGTGCAAAGACATATTACAAATTAAGGAAAAACTGAATCAGAATAGAGAGCAAAGTGTATCCCATATGACTAATGTGAGTCAAAGAATGTCAAGCTTTGCAAAGGATTTTAAAGGAAAGTCAAGGGAATTGGTTTTACAAAATACAAGGTGCTAGTTTTGAATATATAACCTCAATGGTGTTGGGAGGAATTCTCTGCAATAACCGTCACGCCAAGAAAATAGTAACAGATGTACTGGCTGATGACGCCTAAACAATGGTTGACATAAAATACAAGATTAAGAAGTGCAAAAAAACTTGTGTATTTTAGGCAAAACAATTAAGCCTCCAGCAACGAGAAGACCTACGATGTCTGCGTGGACATCCAATTGCTTTTCAACCAATTTGGAATCACAGCAGAAATTTGTCGTAGATAAACACAGGCTACACGTCGAAAAAACTCGGCTTTGGTGGGCTTAAGGTAGTAGGTTGTCAACATGAAGTTGATGTGTAAGTCTTTGTAGTCAGCACTTTAGCGCTAAAGCGCTGACTACGAAACCGTCAAATCAATGTTGACATAGGCGTCATACCAGCAGTAAGTCTAATCTAAATCCGTCCAAAATTGGTTGTGGCGGCAGTGATAGACCTTACCGCATTTCCTTTTCATCCACACCAAATTTACATACATTGAGCGGGAGAGTTTACATGAAGCTTGTCATCCACGGCAAAAATATTGAAATCACCGAGGCAATTAGGGATTACGTACATCAAAAAATTGAAAAAGCAGTAAGTCATTATCAAAACATCACAAATGAAGTGGATGTGCATCTAAGCGTAGCGCGTAATCCTCGAATTAATCCCAAACAGGCGGCTGAAGTCACTATTTTTGCCAATGGCAGTGTTATTCGTGCGGAAGAGAGTAGCGAGAATTTATACGCCAGCATAGATTTGGTGGCAGATAAAATAGCCCGTCGGTTGCGTAAATACAAAGAACGGCGTCAAGAGAAGAAAACACACGCCCAAGAGACAATCGAAGAAACTGTCCAACCGACAGTCGTTACAGATTTAATTGGCGATCGCACTCCCGAACTGCCTCAAGAAGTTGTCCGGTGCAAATATTTTGCCATGCCACCCATGACTATGGCAGAAGCTCTAGAACATCTGCAATTGGTGGGACACGACTTTTATATGTTCCTCAATGCTGAAACTGGCGAAATCAATGTCATTTATGAACGTAATCACGGTGGTTATGGCGTGATTCAACCCCGTAATACTCACACGAACGGCAAGAACGGCAAGAACGGGAAGACGGCAAATGGTTATGTTCCTATGCCGGAGAAGACTTTCCACAATAAGGTTTAAAAGGGAGTAAGAATGGAGCGATATCGCTCCATTCAGCTTATCCAATTGGTGCATTATGGTTCTTTTGTGGGATGGGCGTCTCGCCATTGGTGTCAAGTTAAGAAAAATGGATTTGTGTCAAGAGTGGGAAACTCAATGGTAAAACTCAACACAGTGGTGTTGATACTAATCATGAGTAAACCCCGCAAAAAACAAGGAAATCCAGATTTTCGGCATCGAGTCAGCGTACCTGCCCCATCAAGCCAAGAGATAGAATCGAGGCTGTTTGAATTAATCACTCCAGGGACATTTGCCAATCTCAAAGGGGTAAAAGACAAAGAGCGTAGCTTGCGCGATCGTGTACTAACCCTACCAGTGATGGCAGCAATAGTATTGAGTCTAGTGTATCGACAAATACAGCATTTAACAGATGTGCTGCGCTGCTTGGAAGTAGAAGGGCTGATGTGGGTTGAGGCAATGCAGGTGAGTCGGCAAGCTTTATCTCAACGCCTTGGGAGTATGCCCGCTCAGTTGTTTATCAAGCTGTTTGAGCAAGTAATAGAGCGTTTAACAGCCAAGAAAAACAAGATTGAAATTGCACCAATGTGGGCATCTGTAGCATCATCATTTAGTGCAGTATGGATTGCAGATGCATCGACATTGGAAGCAGTCAAAAAACATTTGGGGCAACTTCAACAAAAAACAGGTGCAGTATTAGGGGGTAAGATGCTGATGGTAGTGGAAGCATTTAGCCATCGCCCAGTTGCAGCGTTTTTCGATGCCGACGCAAAACGCAATGAAACCAAGTGGTGGTCGGCACTACTAGAGCGCTTGCCAGTGGGTGGTTTACTCATAACAGATATGGGCTTCTACGGATTTGAGTGGTTTGATACCCTAACTGAGCAAGGAAAATATGTCTTAACTAGACAAAAAGCCAAGGTGCGCTATCAAGTAGTGCGCCGCCTTTCGAGTGGTTCTCACTATAAAGACGAAATTATTCAAATGGGACTTCACCATACTGATCCATGTCGCTACCCGATGCGACAAGTCTCTGTATTATGGGGTCAAACTTGGTATCATTACTTAACTAATGTTCTTGACCCACAACAACTTTCTCCACAGCAAGTTTGTGATTTGTATCGCCGACGTTGGCAAATCGAAGATGCATTTTTACTGACTAAACGTTTGTTGGGTTTATCTTATCTGTGGGTTGGTGGCACTAATGGTGTGCAGATGCAAGTCTATGCTACTTGGATTTTTTACGCAGTACTCAATGATTTGTGTGCCGATGTCGCTGTGGCTTTGCAGCAGCCCTTAGAACGTATTTCGCTGGAAATGGTCTTTCGCAGCTTGTATTTTTTCCATCGCGCACGATCGCACAACCCATTATTACAACTCATTCCTTGGTTGGTTGAGCATCATCGCTCTATGGGCTTGGTAAAAGCCGTTCGTCAACGACACCGACGAACGGCTGCTAGGTCACTTGACATCTGGGCATCGGCCTTAACTTGACACCAATGGCGTCTCGCCCGTCCATCTTAAGCAGGCTGGACAGCCCGTCCATCTCAAGCAGGCTGTCCAGCCCGCACCACAACAATAGTATTTCTACTATTTTCGCTTGGGCATACGACTACAAAACTGCCCTCAGCTTAGACTGTTTGGAGTTGTTGCAACGTTTTGAGTGCTTCTTCAACGTGACCTTTAAAGTTAAACATTGAGTCGAAGACATACCGCACAGTTCCTTGGGTGTCGATGACGTAAGTCACACGACCAGGAATTAAACCAAAAGCTGTGGTTGCACCGTATTGCTTCCGCACTTGGTCACCTTTGTCGCTTAAAAGCGTAAAAGGCAGTTGGTATTTTGCGGCAAATTTCTGGTGAGATTCGGGTGAGTCGCCACTCACACCGATGACTTCTGCGCCTGCTGTTTTGAACACCTCGTATTGGTCGCGAAAGGCACATGATTGAGCCGTACACCCTGGTGTGTCATCTTTGGGGTAAAAGTACAGGATGACTGGTTTGCCGCGAAAATTATTTAAGCTGACTGGTGTACCGTTCTGGGAGGGTAAAGTGAAATCGGGAGCTGTGTCTCCTACTTTGACTGGCATAGATTTAAAAGAAAAAATTACAGGTGAGTGGGGTACTTGATGTACAATTTGTGTTAAGAAAATTTTAACTTGTGTGTTGCTTCATAAATTTATCTTAATTGCCTGTACGCACATGGAACCTGATTATGATCAGCCACAGATAGCATATGACAATGCAGTAGCCGCAGGCGCTGGCATCTATAGCAAGCAAATTTTGTCAATCTATGACCTGTATGTGTTAGGTTTCTCGAATACGTTCATCTGGCAATGTCCTTCGCGACTGATACTTGATTTTTATAACGAGCATATTTCAGCAAAGCATTTGGATGTAGGTGTAGGGACAGGATATTTTTTGGATAAGTGCAGATTTCCTACCAGCAATCCGTCTATTACGCTTGTGGATTTAAACTCAAACAGCATAGAGACCACAGCGAAACGCCTGCGCCATTACAGCCCTAAAACTTACATTGCTAATGTATTAGAACCGATTCAGATTGAATCGGCAAATTTTGACTCGATCGCTCTCAATTACTTGCTCCATTGTCTTCCTGGCAATCTCTTAAGCAAAAGTGTTGTTTTTAGGAATTTGAAACCCCTGGTTAATAATGAAGGTGGGGTGATTTTTGGAACAACAATTTTGGGTCAAGATGTCAAACAAAATCTTCTCGCAAAGACTTTGATGAAAACTTACAATTCAAAAGGGATTTTTAGCAATACTGACGATAATCTCACAGATTTAGAGAGCGTCCTGAAAGAAAACTTCCACGATTATTCTGTACGAGTAGTAGGGTGTGTAGCCTTCTTTGTCGGTCGGATTTGAGGGCTTTGTACTCCATAGCTTTTAGAATGTCGTCAATGATAGAGTAAAAAGCAACGATTTCTTTAATCATTATTCCCCCTACCAGAATGGCTAGCAGGGGATTTTATTGTATTTTGGACTTGTGGCTGTTATAACCAGAAATCTAAGTTCTAGATTTTAGAGTATTTCCTCCAAAATTTCGCTTATGGGTCGTCTCACTTCACTTGATGTTTTTCGCGGCATGACTATTGCTGCGATGATTCTCGTCAATATGGCGAGTATTGCTGAACCTAATGTCTACCCTCCACTACTCCACGCAAAGTGGCACGGCTGCACACCAACCGACTTAGTCTTTCCTTTCTTTTTGTTTATTATCGGTGTGGCGATGACTTTCTCCTTGTCAAAGTACACCGACGACAACAAACCCACAGCACCTGTTTACTGGCGTATCCTGCGCCGCGCCGCGATTTTATTTGCTCTGGGATTATTACTCAATGGCTTTTGGAACAAAGGTCCTTGGACTTTTGATTTGAGTACTATCCGCTTTATGGGAGTGTTGCAACGCATCAGCCTGACATATCTGCTTGCTTCCCTTGCCGTCCTCAACCTACCACGTAAAGGACAATGGATACTGGCGGGGGTATTACTCATCGGTTACTGGTTAGCAATGATGTATGTGCCAGTTCCGGGTTATGGTGCTGGAGTGCTGACGCGGGAGGGAAATTTGGGTGCTTACATAGACCGCTTGATCATTCCTCAAGCACATCTTTATAAAGGTGATGGGTTCAATAATCTGGGAGATCCAGAGGGACTTTTTAGCACTATTCCCGCTATTGTTAGTGTGCTGGCTGGGTATTTTGCCGGACAATGGATACGCACTCAACCAGTACAATCTCGTACAAGCATAGGTTTAGTATTATTTGGTATTGGTTGCTTAATTCTCGGCTGGGCATGGGGCTGGACGTTCCCAATTAACAAAAAGTTGTGGACGAGTTCTTATGTAGTTTTCGTTAGTGGTTGGGCATTATTGTTACTTGCAGCTTGTTATGAACTAATTGAAGTGCGCCGGGTACGGCGTTGGAGTAAACCCTTTGAAGTGATGGGATTAAATGCGATCTCGCTTTTCGTTGCTTCTGTATTGCTGATTAAAATCTTGGTGAGAACCAAAGTTGGCTCTGGGGAGAATGCTCCCAGCACCTACAATTGGATCTACCAAAATCTGTTTGCCTCTTGGGCTGGTGCGGTGAATGGTTCTTTATTTTTCGCGATTGTCACTGTGTTAGTGTTGGTAGCAGTTGGCTACGGGATGTATCACCGACGATGGTTTCTTAAGGTTTGAGGAAGCCTACACCTAAACCAATACTATATTCCTGTGCTATTCTCCATCATCATTGCCAAAGGACACACAAGGACTTTCAATTTCTTGTGCTGCTTGGAATGAATTGCAAAAAGTAACGGTAGAGCAATTAACCTCAACTTCGTCAGGATGAACGCATGCGATCGCTCCTGCTACTAGAACATGAAAAACACAGTCTAAGCATATAGTCTGACATGGCAACTGCCAATACTCCTGACTTAACTTATACTGCCAGTCAATTGAGTCTGACATAAGTAAGTGCCAAATTGGTCATCATAGAAATCATAGCTTTAGCTTTTCCATGACTCAAGCTAAGTATTACACCTTCTCCTTGGGTGGTGTGGCGATACCGCGCCGGATCAAATTTGCCTCAAGTTCCCTAATGAATCTTAAATCTTCCTCCAACAAACGCTGGCTTTCGCTTTCTAAGTGATTCTTCTCAAGGAAAGCAAATGCTTGCCGGAATTCATGTGGACTCGTCGGAATTGGCGAGTCAAAGTGACAGGAAATAATCTGCCCAAAATCCCAAGTTGCAACCTTGTCAGCCCAGTTAAGCACTTGTGTTGGTGCTTGGGGAAGAATGAGGGTTTGCAGAATTGGTGCTACAAATGGACGCCCCCGACCCCGTAGAGTATCGAATGACTGCTTCCAGTTCTCTTTCCATTCAAACGGAAATAAACCAAAGTACGCCTTTGGTGATTTATCTGGTGCTTTGAAAGCATCGCGAAACACCTGCGCCAGTTTACTCATCTCCAATGCACTTGGACGGAAGTAAATCGCAAACAAACAGATGCGTTGCCACCCCTTGCGGCGGTTGGCTTGATTGTCCTCAATCACCTCTAAGGCATTGTCCCTAGCGTGAAACAGCAAAGGGTACGGATCTAATTGAACAATCGCCGGTGGTTCTTCTGGCACACATACCACAGAATCTGTCACAAGTAAAGTGCGCGATCGCTTGTGCAAGACTGCAACTTCCGCAAAAGAACCCCGTCCCAGGTTAATGTCAAGCACTGCATAGTCAAACTCATTAGCAAAAGGAGCTTGTCTGCTGTCTTCTGGTAGCACCTGAGTCCGTTTTTGAGGAAACCCAAGCCAACTCAGCGGCAAGTTGAATGGGAAACTCCACTGGTGCGGAGCAACGAACACCTGTGCTTGTGGAAAACGGCGGGCGAAAGGACCAACGAAAACTTTATGCTCCAAACCAGAACTGGTTGGCAGGATGATGTACTTAACATCACCGTGCTTTGCCACCAACTCATTAACCAGGCGGACACACTCTGTCGTGGGAGCAACGGGTGCATACACGAGAAGACCACCTGCAGATAACTTAACGACAGTCATCCGAATCGGCACAATCGTGTAGAGGATGCCCTGAAGCTGATCGAATGTCCAGATAGTGTCCTTGACAACTTCAGTGCGAAGTGTCCGCCGTCTGCCGTACGGGTAGACTGGTACAGCAGGCCAGAACGGCCAAGACCAATCTCTCGGATGCTCCTGTGGTTGTACCTTCCTTTGACGTTCCTGTGAGTTCATCATCCTTCTACCCGGAAGTATTTCTTTCCAATAGACTTTTTGCAAAAGTTATCATTTAAGGATATTTACAAACACAGATGAACACAAATTAATACACATAAATTATCTGTGTTCATCTGTGTCCATCTGTGGTTTAAATTTCTCTTTTCTTTGACTTTTGTAACAGACTCCATAAGCTTTCTTACAACCAACAATAAAAATGGTTACTTCTTGCTTCTTCTACCCCTGGAGTGTTTCTTTGCAATAGACTTCTTGCAGTTATGATTTTAAAGATATTTACTAACCACAGAGACACACAGATTAATACACATAAATTATCTGTGTCCATCTGTGTCCATCTGTGGTTTAAATTTCTCCAACTTTGACTTTTACAAAAGTTTTCATCTTTAACACTGCAACAGTTCTTGCTTGTGCTGGGAGAAATTTGTGAGAACAACTCCCTACACACAAACAATCGTGCGTACAAACTACGCGCCCACAGATTCCTTAGCAGCGTACATCACTTCCACAGTGATGACACTCACATTCCGCTCACGAGCAAATTTCTCGGTATTGCGCTTGACTTTACCACGCACAAAGCCAGGAATCTTGTTCAATTCTGCCTGAGCATCCTTAGCCCATGCCAAATCAGAATCAGCAGAAATGCCCTTGGTAATGACTTCCTTGGTATCGTGTCCCCCGAAGATTTCCAATAGGTGGTCTTCCATTCCTAAGGTGAAGGAATTGTAAACCAAATCTGCAATCTGATTTGTTCCTTCGTAACCCATGAAGGGCTTGTAACCAATGGGGAAGTTCTGGATGTGAATCGGTGCAGCAATGACACCGCAGGGGATATCTAGGCGCTTACCAACGTGGCGTTCCATTTGGGTACCGAAGATAGCAGAAGGTTCAACGCGGGCGATCGCATCCCCAATTGCACCATGGTCTTCGGTGATGAGTACTTCATCGCAATACTCGCTCACTTGTTCGCGGAACCAGTCTGCATCATACTTACAGTAGGTTCCAGCCCAAACAACGTGAATCCCCATTTCCCGTGCCAGAATCTTAGTCATAGCAGCGGCATGGGTGTTGTCACCAAACACCACAGCTTTTTTACCAGTCAAGTTCTGACAGTCAATCGAACGGGAGAACCAAGCAGCCTGCGATACATACAGGGTTTGCTCGTTAATGTATTCTTCGTAATCCACATTAGCGCCTTGGGCGTTAATCACTTGCTGAATTTTACGGATGCAACGAGCAGTTTCCACAACACCCATCGGGGTGATATCTACGTAGGGCGTTCCAAATTGTTCTTCCAGGTAACGAGCTGCCATTAAACCGAGTTCACGGTAAGGCACCAAGTTAAACCAGGCGCGGGGCATTTTCTTCAACTGGTGAACCGAAGCACCGTCAGGAATTACCGTATTCACCTCAATCCCCAAATCAGCCATCAGCCGCTTGAGTTCGGTGCAGTCGTGCTGGTTGTGGAAACCAAGAGTGGAACTACCGATGATGTTAACGGAGGGCTTTTCTGTTTTACCTTCCGGGAGTTCGCCTTTCTTGCGAGCTTTCTCGATGTAGTATTGGACGATTTGTTGCAGAGTGCGATCGGCAGCTTGCAGTTCGTTGAAGCGGTAGTGGTTCACGTCCGCTAGCATCACATCTCCTTTCGCTTCCAGCTGCGCCCGCTCCACAAAGTTGTGCAGGTCTTCTTGTAAAATGCTGGAGGTGCAGGTGGGAGTTAACACAATCAGGTCTGGGCGTTCCTCGGCGTCTTTGCGGGTGATGTTGTCTACCACCTTCTCTTGGGAGCCGCGCGCCAAAACGTTACGGTCAACGACACTGGTTGTCACCGGGGTGAAGTTCCTCTCCCGCTCTAACATAGAACGCATAACGTTGAAGTAGTCATCACCCAGGGGCGCGTGCATAATTGCATGAACATTTTTAAAGGAGCTGGCGATTCGCAAAGTGCCAATATGGGCGGGACCTGCATACATCCAGTAAGCCAATTTCATGTTTGTGTTCTCCCTTTTTGTGAAACAAAATGTATCCGATGAGAGGTGGATTAATGAGTGCTTGTTTTTTAAATCGTTTCTGATTTTCTCAGAACTTGCAGCTTGAAAGAAGCGAGGGTTAAGAAAGTTCAAATAGAGGTGTGATCGCTGAAACCTCTTTAGTAGTTGAGATTGGGCTTCTGACTTAAACAACATTTCTGTTGTCAAAGTGATACGAATCTTAATGTTTTGGCAAATTCCACATAAATTCACCCAGTAATACTGCTTTATTATGGTGATTATTTTGACATTACTCTTCATCCTGATTTAATACGAGATTCGGTATTCATTCGATTGCCATCTGAGAATGCAGAGAGTTAGGTTAGCTTACATACTTGAACTCTAAGTTATGAAAAGGAAAGGTAACAAATGGAAGCAAATGAGGTTATTAATCACGTTTTGGAAGGCAGTGCTCAAGCGCTTGGTGCATGGGCAATGACGAAAGTCATCGAAACCATTGAGCAAGATGAAGAAGGTTGGAAACGGCATAACCAAGCTATTGATGAAGGTTGGAAGCGCCATAATGCTGCTACTGAAGGTGCAAACTGGAAAAACGCTAGTATCTCTAAATCACTCGTTCCCAATCTCTAGTTAGAGATGCAATCCAGAAGTTCTACCTCTGGTAATTTTGGGAAGGCCCTGCCTTCCCAAAACATTCCTACGCTTTGTATGGGAACCACAAATACTCGAAAATCATGCAGAAACTAAGCGTCGCAAAGAGTCAGAACGGCGTTTTGCCGTGGTGTTAGTTGGCTGAACTTTCAGTGCTTCTTCATAAGCTTCCAGGGCTTGAGCATTTAATTTTTTCCGCTCGTATGCATGACCAAGATTGTTCAGCGCTGTCACATAGTCAGGTTTAGATTTGAGGGCTTCTTTATAATGACGAATTGCTAAGTCATACTGTTCTTGTGCGAAGTAGGCGTAGCCCAGCCCATTATAGATATAGGCTACATTTTCTTCTCCTTCTTCTTCGGCAGCTTTGATTGCTTTTTGAAAGGTAGCTATTGCCTGGGAAAATAGTTTTTTCTCAGAATAAATACTGGCTAACTCGTAATATTCTTGAGATGTCCCTTTTTCTTTAGTCAGCTTCTTTCGTAAGCGTGACATGGTGCTTTCCAGCTTACGACTTTTGAACACCTGGCGAAAAACGCTGACGCTTGCAATTAAGAGCAGACCCACAAAAATTGACAGATAAATAATCGCTAAATTGCTATCCATTGTCTTTATTTAAAGTTTCTTCTTTTTCTATTATCAACTTACACGGAAGAGTGAAAATTATGAGTTATAAAAAAATTAATTTCTTAGTAAAGGGGGCTGGCAATTGGGGATTAGGGATTGGGGATTAGGGATTGGGAAGCGCGGTTATCAAACGAAAAATTATCGAAGGGGTAATCCCCAATGTGTAGCGCGTTGCTGGAGCCAACCAGAATTAATATAACGGGCAATGGCTTCGTTTACCCGCCTACGTAATTCATCGTACTGTAATCCCTTGGGCATGACCACAGATAATGGTTCGCTTGATAGCTTTGTTGGCAGTAGGCGATACTGTGGATATTGTTGCACCCAACCAGTAAGAACGCTAGCATCTGCGGCAAAAGCATTTGCTGCATTGTTTTCTAAGAGCGCAAAAGCTTCTTGATAAGAATTTACTCCGACTAACTCAGCATTTGGTAAATAATAGCGCACGTTGGCAATGGTGCTGGAATTTTTGAGGACGGCAATCTTCCGTTTTGCCAAATCGCTCAGCCGTTGCAATGAGGTATCCTTTGTGACTATAACAGCACCATCAAAGTAGTAAGGAACACTGAAACTTACCAAGCGAGAGCGTGAGGAGGTTGCTGTGACTCTGGCGATCGCCATATCAACTTTATGATCTAAAACTGCTCCTAGGCGATCGCGATTTGCCACAGGTTGCAATTTCACAGCATCTGCTTTCCCTACTAAATCAACTGCCAATGCCTTTGCTAAGTCGATTTCCAAGCCTTGCAAATTGCCGCTTGCATCTCTAAATCCTAGTGGACGCAAGTTATCTTTAACAGCAACATTTAAATAGCCCCGCCGCTGAATTTCGGGCATTTCTGCGGCAGATGCTGATAATTGTGTATCTGCTATCACATAGGAAATCAAAAGCAAAAAAATGGCAGCGGATATCAGCAGATGTAACCGACAAGCTGCTTTCCATCTGTTACATCCGTTATCCATCCGTTGCCACCTTTATCCTTTTGCTTGGCTTGCTAATTCTGCGACTTTGCTGAAGCTTGCTGGATCAAGAACTGCCAATTGTGCCAACATTTTACGGTTGAGTTGGATGTCGGCTTTTTTCAGATTTCCAATCAACTGGCTGTAACTCAACCCATGTAGGCGTGCAGCAGCGTTGATGCGGGTGATCCACAGGCGGCGGAAATCGCGTTTGCGTTTTTTGCGATCGCGATAGGCGTTCCGCAGCGCCTTCATGACTCTCTGATTAGCCGTTCTAAACAGAGTTGAGTGGGAACCGCGAAAACCTTTCGCAAGTTTGAGAATTTTTTTGCGGCGTTTGCGAGCAACGTTACCGCGTTTTACCCGTGTCATATCGTTTTAGTTCCTGAATAAATTACAAATAGGGGAGCATGAGGCGCACGTTTTCTTCATCGCGCTCGTTAACTACTGCCATTTTGGACAGGTTACGTTTCTTATTGGAAGATTTGTGCTGTAGCAGGTGGTTTTTGAAAGCTTTGCGACGTACGATTTTGCCGCTACCTGTGGCACGGAATCTCTTTGCCGCTGCTTTACGGGTTTTGAGTTTAGGCATGGGGCTGCTTTAATTCGACACAATCTATAATTATAAAGTAAGAATTCAAAGGTGATGAGGTGATGGAGAGAGATTGACGTTTTTCCCGAGTCGTTCAAATATATTTGAGGAGTTATCGAAGAACCTTTTGTTACTCACAGATGTCATGTTCGACGAAATTATACAACGAATGCGGGAGAAGGTTACATCACTTCAATATGTCATGACTCTCCATGCAGAAGAAGAAATGAACGATGACAATTTGACAATCTACGACATCGAACAAGGCCACAGGTGAAATTCTGGAACGTCAAAAAGATAAAGTCACTGCTGAATCAAAATACCGTATTCGAGGAACAACCGAAGACGACACAGAAGTTGAAGTAATCGCCAAACTGAGTTTGACGGGAAAGTTAGTTATCATTACCGTATATCGGGTCTAAGATGGGAAAAAACAATGCACAAGTGTGATATTTGCACAAGTGAAGGAGTAAATATCCGCAAGGTTACGAGGACCTATGGCAAAGGTGAAGACTTGCTGGTTATTGAGAATATTCCTGTCATCAGTTGTCCTCATTGTGGCGAAAGTTACCTCACAGCAGAAACTTTGCACGAAATCGAAAGAATTAAGCGTAACCGGAAAAACTTGGCAGTTGCACGTTTTGTAGAAGTGGCTAAATTTGATGAGGGAAACTCGCCTGTTGCTGTATAAGTAGTGCGATCGCTAAACTAGCCAAATATCATTAAAATACTACAATAAAAGCACGTCTCATAAATTGCCTCCTTAAAGTATGACAACTGCCATCGCCAAACCTTCATCCTTACTTGGCAGCATCAGAGTGCAAAAGCTGGATAATTTTTACCTGTTCAAATTTAATGATGAGCTACAAGCACGGATGGAAGAACTTCTGGAACGCAAAAAAGCTGATTTACTCACACCAGAAGAAGTTATCGAACTTGAGGCAATCGGAGAACTAGACAGAATTTTTACCCATATAAATGCGATGTTGGTAGCTCAAAGATGACAATTGATCAAGCTACCAGAGAATTTGTGCGAAAACGAGCAAATTATCTGTGTGAGTATTGCTACTCTCCAGAACGCATTTGCACAACAAGGTTCACTGTAGACCATCTTATACCAAAGTCTCTAGCCGGTTCTGATGATGTTGATAATTTAGCCTTGGCTTGTCGTCGTTGCAATGAGCGTCGCTACAACTTTGTCGCTGGATTTGACCCAGAGACTCAAACAATACGTGAGTTCGATATATCCTGATTTGACCCCTCTCCAAACCTCTCCCCGAAGCGGGGAGAGGCTTAAAAAGCCGATTCTTTCGTACCTGCGTTACGGATTTTTTGCCCCTTCCCTTGTAGGGAAGGGGTTGGGGTTAGGTTTCGTCGAACTCACGTAAACAATAGTACCCCTGTTTAATCCTCGTCAACAAATTTGGTCAGAGCATTTCATTTGGTCAGCCAACGGTAGAACAATTGTAGGAGTTACTCCGATTGGTAGAGCAACCTGCAAGCGGCTTGACCTGAACGATGAACGCTATCGAGAAGATGATTCCATTTGCAGTGCGCGAGATTTTTGGGTCAAAGCTGGTTTACATCCTCCTGATGAAGATCCCCGTCAACCAGCTGACCCTGCATGATAGCAAGAGTATATCCAAACTGTGATGGAAATAGCAAGGCAAAAGCAATCTGGGCAAAATTAACCTGAGTAAAGGTTAACCTTTCGTGCTGCTGACTTTTGGATCTAGAACGATTTGTGAACCGGATTTGTTGACATGGTAAGTCCAAGAATCGTCTCCCACCTCAACAACGGCTTCCCAACCTTTAATCGGGTTGAATTCCCTGGTGCAAACTTCTCCAAATTTGAATTCGCAAGGATTTCCAAAGGTTTTTGGACTGACTTGAGCAATTTCCAACTCACGGATTGCTACGCCAGAACGTTTGGAAGCATCACGCAAAATTCCATTTGCTATCCGTTTTGGTAGGACGTTTGAAATTTGGTTTGTGTTTTGAGATATTTGAATGCGGCTGTAGCTGGAAAACTGGTCTGTGTTTTGGGACATTTTTATACTGCTGTGGCTACTCTGTATCTGATCATCCCCAGCCAAAGCAGCAGTGTTGTTCCCTGCAAATCCCAGTACGCTTGATAGCAGGCTTGTGAATACTAGAGTTAACAAAACACCCTTAGAGGACTTGAGTATTTTGTTAAGTGCAGGATATAGTTTGTTTATGTCTTTCATAGAACACCTTGAAGATTGAATAAGTCAGAACGCGACTAGGGGCTTGCCCTTAGCGCATTTTTGACGTTTTTTGATTTTGCTCTACTCTTAGAGACTTCAAACTCAAGTCCGAAAGTTTCCGATTATGTGCCGCTTTTGTTTGTGTCTGCTCCAAGATTTGTTGTCAGAGAAACTACGCATTGGGGAAACTGGCGTTTGAGTGCAGGAAATACCGGACAAGGGGTTTGCTCTTGTAAATTCTCTGGTTTACTCCAGGTAAATGGAGCTTTAGAAGCCGCAGACATCCACAGTAGGCGCTTTGCCCTTGTCATGGCAACATAGAGTAAGCGATACTCTTCGGCTGTTTTTAGGTGTTTTGCTTGTTCCCAAGCAGCAGTGACGCTGGGTAAGGTAGATTTCGCGTGGAGAGCAGCGCGAATTTGGGCGCGGGCAACTTCTGATAAAGTAAAGTCACCTAAAAACTGGCTTTGGGGAGGAACCCAAAATCTGCCCGGAATTAAGTTTTCATGCAGAAAGGGTATAAAAACATAGTCCCAATCCAACCCTTTTGCTTTATGCATGGTAATAATTGTGAGTTGACCGGGACGGGTGTATCGTGCTTCTAAATCTTCTGTTTCCACGGGTTCAAACCGTTCGGAACTGACGATTTCACTTAATACATTCAGCATCGCCGCCATTGAAGTATTGCCAGCTATTTGCTGATTGACTCGTTCTGCTAATTTGTCGGCTGTTGCTAGTTCTGCTTGTTCGTAATTCAGTGTTAGGGCGATGAATGAAATTAACTGGTACAGCGGCAGTTCTAAACGGGCGCGAAGTAAACTTCGACACAGATGGGCAGCTTTTTGCACTGGCTGTGGCTGAGGTGCAGCCAAAGGACCTGGATACAAAAATTCTTCGGGCAAAGTCGCGAGGGCGTTGAGGTCTTGCGTTTCAATCAATCGCCGCTGTACAAGAACTTGTAATGCCCGTTTCAGGTAGTCGGGGGAATGAGGGCGATCGCAAAATTGCAGAACTGCCAAAATCTCTTCCGGGACATGAGAATGGCGATCGCGTTCCCCGACATCATAAATTGGAATTTCATGCCTTTTACACACTGAACTCAGCGCTTCTGCCAACCACCGTCCTTGACGGTTCTCCCGCACCAAAATAGCTGCACTGATTTTGTCTGCGTCCTGCGAAAATAACTCTACAACCCTCTCGGACAATAACTCGACTGTGTGATGAATATCACGGGGCGTGTACAGTTCCAATCCCCGTCCCACAGCTTGCGGATTGACATCATCTTGACGGTGATTCAATTCAACAGGGCGAATTCTTTGGAAACGAAACGGAGTGGGGAGAGTAAGGGAGTGAGGGAGTGAGGGAGTGAGGGAGTGAGGGAGTGAGGGAGTGAGAGAGTGAGGGAGTGAGGGAGTGAGGGAGAATTTTCCTTCTGTCCCTCCCTCCTTCGCTCCCTCCTTCCCTCCGTCCTTTGCTCCTTGTCCTGTTTTCACATAAAGACTATTGACCCATTCCAAGACAAAGTTGGCGGCGTCGATAATTATTTTGGTACTACGACCAGCCTGATCCATTGTCACCAGTCGCCCTTGTGCGTCACACTCTTTGCAGAATTGTCGAAAATAAATTGGATCCGCTGGGGTGAAGGTAGAGTTAATCGCTTGGTTGGGATCACCAACGCGAATCATATTTGGTGGTTGGTTGGGGTTATGGGAGTCAGTGGCGAGAATTGTTAAGAGTCGCGTTTGCAGTGGGCTAGAATCTTGTGCTTCGTCTTCAAAGACGGCGAAAACTTGGTTTTGCTCGATTCTTCGGGCGTTTTCGTTTTCCAAAACGCGCAAGGCGGCTAAAATCATATCATCGTAGTCGATGAAGTCACGCACTCGCATTAAACTTTGATATTGCTCGTACAACCCAGCCGCGATGCTTAAGATTTCATATTCGTCTGTGATTTGTTTGCTGAACTCACGCAAATCTTGCGGGAATAAACCAGAACTTTTTGCCTCATGAATGACTGTAGTCGCCAGTTCTGGCAAGACTTCTGTCCGTAACACTGACTGACGCCGCAGTCTTTCTGTTTCTTCTCCGTCAAATTGAATACCTTCTAGTAACCGAGAATAGCGCCCTGGATGGGTGTTAATCCATTGCTCCACAGCAGTCCTAATGAATCGGTGGCTTTGGTTTGGGGTAATTAATGTGACATTTTCTAGCTGTAAACCTGATAAATCCGGATAGCGGTTGGCTATATTTAAGGCAAGACCATGTAGCGTGTGTACAGTAAAGCCAGTCTGAGGTAAAGATAATTTTTTTAAGTATTCGCGGATTTTAACTTTAATATTGGCAACAGCTGAGCGAGTAAAGGTCACAACAATCAGTTGACGACGGCTATTACGACGTAATGCAGAAGATTGATCATACTGACGGGCGATCGCTATTGCCGCTGCTGCTGCCATTCCTGTGGATTTACCAGCACCAGGAACCGCCGAAACAGCGAGTGAACCAGACTGCCAGTCAACCATGTGCTGTTGCCCGAGACGTAGGGTATTACGGATGTTTGCTATACCTATCTCTCGGACTGAAGATAGTGATGAAGATATTTCTATTGGTGGAGAGTCTTGAGGCACTGATTTGTATAATAAGCGTCTTACTAATAAGATTTTAATTTTTGAACCGCAGATGAACGCAGATGGACGCAGATAAATATCTGAAAATTATCGGTGTGCATCTGCGGTTGCAATTTTGGACTAGGAATTGTTAGTTGTTCTAGTAACGACTCAGGACGAACCATTGAAAGAAATGGCAAATCGCAAACTTTATCTACATTATCTCGCTTTGGCTGGGGCGATCGCCTTGGGTGCAATCTTGCGTTTTTGGAATTTGGATCTCAAACCTCTGTGGATGGATGAGGTGATTACTGCCATTTTCAGCTTGGGTAAAACCTACAATGATTTGCCTTTGGATGTCGTGTTACCCCTGGAACGTGTACCAGAGATTTTTACTATCCAACCAGGAGTGAGTTGTTCTCAAATTGCCAAAAACCTTGCAACTCAGTCTACTCATCCGCCGCTGTTTTTTTGTGGGATGTACAGTTGGTTGAACTGGTTGAGTCCTTTGGGAAATGAGTGGGTTGTAAAATTGCGATCGCCAGCAGCGTTTTTTGGTGTCGGTGCAATTGTAGCAATTTACTATGTTAATCGTATTGCCTTCTCTCGCTCTGCCGGGATAATCGCAGCAGCTTTTATGGCTGTTTCTCCCCTAGCCGTTTACCTTTCACAAGAAGCACGACACTACACATTACCCATGCTCCTGATCACCTTATCATTAATGGGGCTGGTACAAGTTGTTAAGGATATCGAAAAGCGACAGAAAGTTAGACTTTGGGTTTTGCTGGGATGGGCAATCATTAACAGTATCGGTATTTATGTTCATTATTTTTGCATTCTTGCCTTCATTGCCCAAATTAGTACGCTACTGGTGCTGATATGTTGGCGCAGGGCAAACATCATTAACAAACGCCAAATTTGGCTAGCACTGATTCTATGTGCAAGTGTTGTTGCAATCAGCTTTTTGCCCTGGCTACCAGTTGTCGCTAATAACTATAACCGTTCTGAAACTGGCTGGCTCGATCCTCCACAAAACATTTCCCCACTCTATCAAACTCTAATGAGTTGGGTGCTGATGGTGATTTCTCTTCCTGTAGAAAATCAGATCCTTCCAATTGCAGTGATATGTGGATTGTTAATGCTTTTGTTTGGTGTATGGGTGGGTTGGCAAGCTTTCAAAGGGTTAAGGCAGCTATGGTATGCAAAATCAACGCATTTAGCTACACTGACTCTCTTAAGTTTTTCAATTTGCGTACTATTAGAATTTTTTGCCATTGCCTATTTCTTAGGCAAAGATATTACTCCTATTCCCCGTTATCACTTTGTTTATTATCCTAGCTTTTGTGCTTTACTCGCTGCAAGTTTTGCTCAAGTAAACAAGAAAGAAAAAAGAAAAAGTTCTATCTTCAATATTCATTATTCTATCTTCATTCTTTTCCTTGTCGGTATTCTCAGTTGTGTTTTTGTTGTTTTCAACTTAGTCTTCCAAAAACCCTTTGAACCTGAGCAAGTCGCGCAAAATATGAATCAAAATCCCTCACTTCCCCTGATGATGGTAGTGGGATACAGAGATTACCAAGATGTGGCGTTAGGGTTAAGCTTCGCTTTAGCACTCGAACCACTGCGGGAAGTAGGGAAAGACAAATTAACCTCTTCATCTTTCTCATCTCCCTCACTCCCTCACTCCCTCACTCCCTCATCTCCCTCATCTGATATTGCTTTCTTCAAGCAATCACCAGACTTTGCTCCTGTCTTGCAAAAACTTTCGCAACTTCCTACGCCAACTGCAACTCAGCTTAATTTGTGGGTTGTTGGTCCTGGTAGAAAACGTAAAGACTATCCACAGCAGATTACACTTTCGCAGCAAATGGCTTGCACTATAGATTCCTCGCAGCACTACCGCGTTGGTGTTCCCTATCAGCTGTATCGCTGTGGAAGAAGATTTTGAACGTGTAAAAAGATTTTGAATTTTTGATTATTGAACATCCATTGCCTCAGATTCCCGACTTCTTCAGGGAGTCGGGAATCTTATTGTTCACTTTTAATAATTAAGAAATATTCCTCATAATTTGTGGCTTGCAAATTAAACTGTTTCTAACTTAATAATGATATTTTTTTGTTATAAATAAGATATGAGCAAAATTTAAGTAGATAGATTTTTTCTATTTTAGAATAACTGTTAACTAGGTGCATTTAACCAAATATCCATATCTACATAAAGCTTATCCATGAACTTAGAAAATGTAATGACTGCTCATAATGTTAATTTGACAAATTGCGATCGCGAGCCGATTCACATTCCTGGCTCTATCCAACCTCACGGTATTCTCTTGGTTTTATCTGAACCTGATTTGGCAATACTCCAAATCAGCGATAATACACAAGCTTTACTGGGTATTCCACCTGAAAACTTGTTAGGACAGCACTTATCTATTCTCCTTGAACCAGATTATCTCAATGCTACTACTGGCTGTATTCAGGGAGATTTTGAACATCTCAATCCCCTAAAACTTTTGGTTCGCACTCAAGGGAAATCAGCTCAGTTTAATGGCGTTATTCACCGTTCGCCGCAGAACTACCTGATACTAGAACTAGAACCCTGTAATCTTGAAAGTGTTGAACCAGTGAGCGGTTTAGTCAACTTTTACACTTTAACACGCGGCACACTTACTAAACTGCAACAGGTTTCAAACTTGAGTGAATTAAGTGCGATTATTGTGACAGAAGTGAGAAAAATCACAGGATTTGACCGAGTCATGGTTTACCGCTTCGATAGGAGTGGTTCAGGTGAAGTGATTGCCGAAGATAAATTAGAGGAATTAGAGCCTTACCTAGGTTTACACTACCCAGATACTGACATTCCCAAACAAGCAAGACATCTGTATATACTCAATCCATTACGTTTAATCCCCGATATCAACTATCAACCTGTAGCAATTATTTCCTCATCCCCCTCCCTCACTCCCTCCCTCACTCCCTCCCTCCCTCCCTCCTCCCCCACACCTCCCCTGGATTTAAGTTTCAGTGTCTTAAGGAGCGTTTCTCCAATTCACATTGAATATCTGAAAAACATGGGAGCTCAAGCTTCGATGTCAATTTCACTTATAAAGAATAATAAACTCTGGGGCTTAATTGCTTGCCATCATCACACTCCTCGATTTGTTCCTTATGAAATCAGAACAATTTGTGAGTTTTTAGGAAAGGTGATGTCTATAGAACTCGTTTCTAAAGAAGAAAATGAAAATTTAGATTCTAAATTGCAGTTAAAGTCGATTCAAACAAAATTTATAGATACAGTAGCCCGAGCACAAGATTTAACTGATGCCTTAGTGCAAGACAGAGCAACTTTGCTCAAACTTGTCAATGCTGAAGGTGCGGCAGTATGTATTGATGGTCATTTGATGCTGATTGGTAAAACACTGAAGGAATCAGATATTCATGACTTAATTGCCTGGTTAAATGGCAAATTTCACAACTACCTTTTTGTAACCGATTGCTTATCTCAGGAATACCCTCCAGCGATGGAGTTTAAAGAAGTCGCAAGTGGTTTGTTAGCTCTTTCCATCACCAGAATTAGCAACAATTATGTATTGTGGTTCCGTCCAGAAAAATTGCAACAGGTGAGTTGGGCAGGAAATCCTCAAAAGCCCACAAAAATAGAACCTGATGGTAGTTTAACAATCTTCCCGCGTCAGTCGTTTAAGTTGTGGAAAGAAACTGTATCCGGTACATCCTCACCTTGGGAGCAGTACGAAATAGATGGAGCAATGGAACTCAGAAGTGCGATTGTCGGGATTGTTCTTCGCAAAGCTGATGAACTAGCTGCTATCAATTTGGAGTTAGAACGTAGTAATAACGAGTTAGATGCTTTTTCTTACATTGCTTCTCATGATTTGAAAGAGCCATTACGCGGCATTCATAACTACTCAACATTTTTGCTAGAAGACTATGCCAGTATTTTGGATGGAGAAGGAATCTCGAAATTAGAAACTTTAGTCCGCTTGACAAAGCGCATGGAAGATGTCATTAATTCCTTGCTACATTTTTCCCGTTTGGGACGACAGGAATTAAATATGCAGCTGATAGACTTTAATGAGTTGGTGAAGAATGTTGCTGAAGTCTTCCGCATGAGTTTAGGCGATACCAATATTAATATCAGGATTCCCAAACCTTTGCCAACAATTCGGGGCGATCGCGTTTTACTTGAGGAAGTCTTAACAAATTTAATTGGCAATGGCTTCAAATATAATGACAGCTATGAAAAATGGGTAGAAGTAGAATGTTTAGAATCCCAAAACCAACCCCAGGATACTACTCCTTATTGGACATTTTCTGTCCGCGACAATGGTATTGGCATTCGTAAAAAACATGTGGAAACCATCTTTCGGATTTTTAAGCGGCTGCATGCTCCTGGCAAGTACGGCGGTGGTACGGGTGCCGGTTTGACCATTGTGAAGAAAATCATTGAACGACACGATGGTAAAATTTGGGTCGAGTCTACTTACGGTCAGGGCAGTACTTTCTATTTCACGTTACCACGTTAAACAAGTATCACTTCATTTGCAGCTAGGTTATACAGTCAACGTCCGGCTAAGCACAAAACTGAAAAAATTATTGAAGCCTTCAGTAATAGATTTGTCCATGTAAATTGGAACTATGCAAGACTCATTACTTCAGTCAGTTCTCAATACCCACAATATCAACAAAGCCATTTTATTGGTGGAAGACAGCGATGAGGATTTTGCCGCATTTACCCGGATGCTGTGGGAAGTTGCTTTTTTCAACCCAGTTTACCGTACCTGCGATGGCGACGATGCCTTAGACTATCTCTACCGCCAAGGCGAGTATGCTGATCCAGCCAAGTCTCCTCGTCCAGCTATCATTTTGATAGACCTAAATCTGCCTGGAACTGATGGGCGAGAGGTGATTGAACAGGTCAAGCAGGATGAGGCACTCAAAAGTATTCCTATTGTAGTATTTACCACTTCCTCTAGCCCAAAAGATATTAAGACTTGTTACCAATATGGTGTGAATTGCTATATGCTCAAACCAATTGGTGTGGAAGCCTTAAGAAAAACCGTCCGAATTTTTTTAGATTACTGGTTTAAAACAGCTGTTCTTCCCAATTCTGTATAGTAATGAAGGAGAGCCAACGCACCATTTTTATTATCGACGACTGTGTAGAAGACCGCACAGCATATCGCCGCTACTTAGAGCGCAGCACCACAGATGATCGCCAATACACTTGTCAGATTCTAGAATTTGAATCCGCAGCAGATGCAATTGAGCGTTGCCAGCATTCGATGCCAGATCTCATCCTGCTCGATTTCATGCTACCAGATGCAACTGGACTAGAATTTATTGAAGAATTAAAGCTTTCTACTGGTAGAAACCTGTTGCCAATAGTCATGCTAACAGGATACGGAGATGAAAGCGTTGCTGTGGAAGCGATGAAAAGCGGCGCGCAGGATTATCTAGTCAAGGGAAAACTGACAAGTCAAGCTCTCAATCGTTCCTGTCATACGGTTATGGAACGGGTGCGCCTCATGCAGCAGCTAGAACATCAGCAAGAGCAGCAACGTTTGATTGCGACAATTGCTCTGCGCATTCGTCAATCCTTGAGCCTAGAAATTGTTCTCAATACAGCAGTCGATGAAATCCGTAACTTTCTGAAAACGGATCGGGTGATTGTCTACCAATGTCCTCCAGATACAAGCGGCACAATTGTTGCAGAATCTGTTTTGCCTGGATGGAAGTCGTGCCTTGATGGCAAATTTGAGGATACCTGCTTTCAAAATATCAGAGCAAGCGATCATCACCGTCGCTCAGGTGCGGTTAATGATATATATGCAGCTAAATTGTCTGACTGCTATGTTCAAATGCTAGAACAGTTTCAAGTCAAGGCAATTTTGTTTGTCCCAATTTTTTGCAGTACTCAACCCCAAGAAGAGCAATCTGTTTGGGGTTTACTCGTGGCTCACCAGTGTTCTGCTGCACGCGAATGGCAGTCATGGGAAATAGATTTACTAGAGCAACTTTCAGTGCAACTGGGGATTGCAATTCAACAGGCAGAACTTTACCAAAACTTGCAAAACCTCAACGCACAGCTAGAAGTGAAAGTGCAAGAGCGCACAGTTGAATTACAGCAAAGCGAATCCAAATTCCGTGCCATTTTTGAGCAGACTTTTCAATTTATTGGCTTATTAGCTCCAGATGGCACAATTTTAGAACTCAACCAGGCATGTTTAGAGTTTTTTAGCAAGAAACACGATGCTGCAATTGGCAAATTTTTCTGGAACTTGTTCTGTTGTGATGCTCCAGAAGCGCACAGAGGATTAGAAAGAGCGATCGCCCAAGCAGCTCTTGGTTATTGTACTCACTGTGAGGTGAAAATACCTAACGGACAATGTGTTTTGAGAACTGTTGATTTTTCTTTCAAGCCTATCGTTAATGATACAGGGCAAGTTGTCTGGCTGCTTTTAGAGGGACGAGATATTACAGAACGCAAGCAAGCAGAAGAAGATTTGTGTCAACTCAATCAAGAGTTGGAAGCAAGAGTCATACAGCGCACCAGTGACTTACAGCAAGCAAATGCTAACTTACGCAGCGAGATTGCTCAACGTCAACACATAGAAGATGAACTTCGTCAAAGTGAACAGAAGTTTCGTCAACTAGCAGAAAATATCCGCGAAGTTTTCTTTATCTACAACCATGACTTAAGCGAACTGATTTATATCAGTCCAGCTTACGAAGAGATTTGGGGCAGATCCTGCTCCAGTCTGTATCAAAACCCTGCATCTTGGTTTGAGCTTGTCCATCCTGATGACAAAGACAGTGTCTTGCAGGATGTCAACAAAAGTACCAACATTAAAGGTTTCAAACACGAATATCGAATCATCCGAGATGATGGAGAGATTCGTTGGATTTGTACCAGAAGTTTTTTTGTTCAAGATGACGCAGGTGAAGTTCAACGTGTCGTTGGTTTGGCTGAAGATATTACCGAACGCAAAACTAGAGAAGCAAAACTTCGAGAAGCTAACGCCTTACTCCAAGCAATTATTCAATCTGCCCCAGTAGCGATTGATTTAATTGATCCTGAAGGCAATATTGTCCTGTGGAACCCGATGTGCGAGCGTATCTATGGCTGGGATGCTCAAGAAGTCCTTGGCAAGATGGTACCAACCATTCCCCCAGAAGAACAGGGAAAGTTTCTCGAATTTATACACCAGACGCTTGCTGATAAGGAATTAATCCAAGTCGAAACTCATCGCCTTAGGAAAGATGGCTCGATAGTTGACATTAGCCTTTCAACAGCTTTAGTAAGGGATACCCAAGGAAAAATCATTGGTGGTATTGGAATTACCCAAGATATTAGCGAACGCAAACAGGCTGAACTAGAGCTGATTCGTAATCGGGATTTGCGAGAAGCTATTTTTAATGAATCGGCGGATGCCATTTTCCTGGTAGATGCTGACACTCTTGAGGTCGTTGATTGTAATCGCCGTGCTGTTGAGTTGTTTGAAGTATCTAGCAAAAAGGAACTGATTCATATTCGCGGCAACACATTACAAAGATATCAGTTCACTCCCGAACAGACAGAGAAAATCCTAAAAGAAATTAAAATCAAAGGCTTTTGGAGTCAAGAAATTGAATACGTTACCCGCAAAGGCAATTTCTTCTGGGGTCATTTAGCTTCCAAACAAATCAGTGTTGCTGGTAAAGTTCATAGGCTGGTACGGATTAGTGATGTTAGCGAACACAAGCGGACAGTCGAACAACTTCAGCATTCATTAGAGGAAAAAGAGACTCTGCTGAAGGAAATTCACCATCGCGTCAAAAATAACTTGCAAATTATTTCCAGCTTATTACGAATGCAGTCCCGACGTACTCAAGATCAAGGTACTATGATCTTATTTCAAGAGTCTCAAAATAGAGTGCAATCTATGGCACTGATTCATGAACATTTGTACCAGTCGCCAGAACTCTCCCAAATAGACTTTAGTGAATATATTCACAGTCTGACGAACAACCTTTTCCGCTCCTACGGCGTTAACCAAAAGATAATCGCTCTCAAGATTGAAACTCATGGAATTAAGCTTAGTCTCGATACTGCGATTCCTTGCGGGCTGCTTATCAATGAATTGGTTTCCAACTCTCTCAAGTACGCTTTTCCCAACGACAAAAGCGGCGAAATCATTATTCGTCTTGTGCTAGAGACTGATAATAGGATTACGCTAACAGTAGGCGATAGTGGTATTGGCATTCCAGAAACTCTAGATTGGCAAAATACCAGCTCTTTGGGTTTAAGAATAGTACATAATTTAACAAAACAGCTTAAAGGTAACATACTCCTTGAGCGCGATCGCGGTACCACGTTCCATATCACCTTTCCCAGGACTTTAAAACCTTAAAACTCTTTGCACTAAAAAATGAATTATGGTTCCGATAAGAATCTTGGTTGTTGAAGACGAACAGCTCGTTGCTGATGACCTCAGGGAAACACTGGAATATCTAGGATATCTTGTTCCTGCTCTCGTCGCAACGGGAGAAGACGCTATTGTTATGGTGGAAGCACTCCGACCTGATTTAGTATTAATGGATATCAGACTTGCGGGTGAAATGGACGGAGTGGAAGCTTCATTTCAGATCCAATCACGTTTTAACATACCCGTAGTCTATCTTACTGCCAATGCTGACCGAGCAACTCTAGAACGAGTAAAAGCCACGCAGCCTTTTGGCTATATTTTAAAGCCCTTTGATGAAAAAATACTTTCTACCACAATTGAAATTGCTCTCGGACGCTATCAGGCAGAGTTTGAGGTACAAAAGGCGTTGTCTATAGCTCAAGCAGATAAGCAAATTGCCCAGTTCCAATCTCAGCTAAAATCTCAATACCTCTACATGGCGGCTCATGAATTTCGCAATCCTCTCACGACAATTAGGTTGGGTTCTGAAATACTCAAACACTACAGCAACCAACTGCCAAAAGAGAAAATACAAAAGCACATCGATCGCATTCAATCTGCCACAGATAGTTTAACTGCTCTATTGAATGACATCCTAACACTAGGGCAAGCTGAATCAGGCGCAATTCAATTCAATCCTGCACCAATGGATGTTGTTACATTCTGTCAAGAACAAGTTGAAAGTTTACAGTTAGCAGCGAGAGAAAAACATCAGATACAATTTTCAGTTATTGGCAACCAACGTATTGCCTATCTCGATGAAAAACTCCTTTGGCATTTGCTGAATAATCTGCTTTCTAATGCCATTAAGTACTCCCCAGAAGGTGGCATAATATCCTTAACCCTGTCTTGGGAGGAAAAAAATATTTGTTTCCAAGTACAAGACCAAGGAATTGGAATTCCAAAAGAATCTCACGCAAAGCTTTTTGAACCTTTCCAACGCGCACGTAACGTTGCGAATATTCCAGGTACAGGATTGGGGCTGGCAATTGTTAAGCAATGCGTCGAGATGCATAAAGGCACGATCAGTTTTGAAAGTGAGGTCTGTCGGGGTACAACTTTTGTCGTTAGGTTGCCCCTGCGAAATTCGTGAACTAAGTACACCTGCGAAAAGACATGAGTATCACCATTGGCGGTTACAACCTCATTCAGCTCATTTATGACGGTACTACGAGCCGTGTTTATCGTGCTGTGAGAGAGTCAGACCAAACCTCAGTGATTATTAAAACTCTTAAATCTGAGTATCCCACCCTAGAACAAATCACCCGATTAAGACATGAATATCAGATACTTCAACCCTTAGAAATAGAAGGAATTATTAAACCCTTATCATTGGAAAACTATCAAAATGGTCTGGCGCTAATTTTGTCAGATTTTGGGGGAGAAACTCTAGAAAATTTTATCGCCGCTCAAAATTTTGAATTAAACATTTTTTTGCAAATTGCTATTCAATTATCTTCAACGCTTGCTCAAATACATAAAAATAACATTATTCATAAAGATATCAAACCCCAAAATATTCTTATTAATACGAAAACAGGTCAAGCTGAAATTATAGACTTTAGCATTTCATCGCGTCTCTCGAGTGAAAATCAGACAGTCAGTAATCCTAATTTACTGGAAGGTACCCTCGCCTATATGTCACCAGAACAAACTGGCAGGATGAATCGTTCAATTGATTACCGAACTGACTTGTACTCTTTAGGCGTAACTTTCTATGAAATATTAACAGGACAGCTACCTTTTCAAGCTACCGATTCTTTGGAATTAGTTCATTGCCATATTGCTAAAACACCAGTACCGCCCAAACAAGTGAATCCAGAGATTCCCCAAGCGGTTTCTGATATTGTCATGAAATTATTAGCCAAGACAGCTGAACAAAGATATCAAAGTGCGTTGGGACTAAAAGCGGATTTAGAAGAATGTCTCAGAAAACTGCAAGTAACTGGGAAAATTGAAGATTTCATAATCGGTCAGCTTGATTTATATAGCAAATTTCTCATTCCGCAAAAGCTTTATGGTCGCAAAAAAGAAGTTGCTACTTTAATAGATGCCTTTGAACGAGTCAGCGTTGGGGCAACCGAACTCATGTTAGTGAGTGGTTACTCAGGTATTGGAAAATCCTCGTTAGTCAATGAAGTTCATAAACCTATTGTCCGCCAGCGCGGTTATTTTATTTCGGGTAAGTTTGACCAATTTAAACGGAATATTCCTTATGCTTCCTTGATTCAAGCTTTCCAAGAATTGATGCGGCAGATCCTTATGGAAAGTGCTGACAAAATAGCGCTTTGGAAAACTAAACTCTTAGAAGCATTAGGCATCAATAGTCAAGTCATTATTGATGTTATTCCCGAAGTTGAAACCATTATTGGTCCTCAGCCAGATGTTCCTGAATTAGGAGCAACAGAATCCCTAAATCGGTTTAACCGGGTGTTCCAGCAATTCATTCATGTATTTTGTAAACCTGAACATCCGCTAGTACTTTTTTTGGATGACTTACAGTGGACAGATTCAGCATCTCTGAAGTTAATTCAGTTACTCATGAATGAGGCAGATAGCCAATATTTACTACTTATTGGAGCTTATCGAGATAACGAAGTCAGCGCGACTCATCCGTTAATATTGACTTTAGAAGAAATTCAAAAATCTGGTGCTGTTGTCAATAATATTGTCCTCCAACCTTTAGATATCACTCATGTCAATCAATTAGTCAGTGATACCCTTCGTATTGACCAAGAAAAGTCAGCATCGCTAGCTGAATTAGTATTTAACAAAACTCAGGGAAATCCTTTCTTCTTAACTCAACTGCTCAAATCCCTCTATCAAGAGAACTTGTTGTTCTTTAATTTCAATGAAGGTTGCTGGCAGTGGGATATCCAGTTACTTAAAGATATTGATATTACTGATAATGTCGTTGAATTGATGATTAACCAGATTCAGAAGCTGTCAGCAACGACGCAGAAGGTCTTAAAATTAGCTGCCTGTATTGGAGATAAATTTACCTTAGATGTTCTGAGTATTGTTAATCAAAAATCTTTGCCAGAGACAGCAGCAGATTTGTGGGAATCTTTGCGGACGGGTCTAGTTTTACCTTTAGACGAATCTTACAAAATTCCTTTAGTTATCAGTAATCAGCAAAACGAAGAACTGAAATTTAATGACGAAAAATTAACAATTGCCTACAAGTTTCTACATGATCGAGTACAGCAAGCGGCTTATTCTCTGATTCCAGATTCGCAGAAAAAAGAAACTCACCTAAAAATCGGTCAATTATTACTACAAAATACTACAACTGAAGAACGAAAAGAAAATATTTTTGCTTTGGTTAATCAATTAAATTATGGCATCGACTTACTTGTCTTAGAGTCGGAAAAATATGAGTTGGCTGAACTCAACCTTATAGCAGGTCAGAAAGCGAAAGCAGCGACGGCGTATGAGTCTGCTATGCGCTACCTAAAGGTGGGTTTGGGGTTATTAGCACAAAAGAACTGGCAGAATCAGTACGATCTCACACTTGCACTTTATGAGTCAGCGGTAGAAGCAGCGTACCTTAACGGCGATTTTGAGCAGATGGAGAAATGGGGAACAGTTGTCCTACAACAGGCAAAAACTCCTATCGACAAGATGAAAGTCTATGAAGTCAAAATTCAAGCCTGTATGGCGCAGCTCAAACAACTTGAAGCGGTCAACATTGGGTTAGAAGCCCTGAAACTGCTAGACGTGAGGTTACCAGAATCGCCTAGCCCTTTTGATATCCAGCAAATACTAACCAAAACAGCGACAAATTTGGCTGGGAAAAATATACAAGACTTGATTAACCTACCGTTAATGACAGAGGTAGATAAGCTAGCAGCCATACGGATGCTAACAAGTATGGGTTCTCCTACCTATCAATCTGCACCTGCACTGTTTCCGCTAGTTGTGTGCGAACAGGTGAATTTATCTATCAAACATGGAAATGCACCCTTCTCAGCCTATGGTTATGTTTGTTACGGTGTCATTTTAAACGGGATAGTTGACGATATTGAATCGGCTCATGAATTTGGCAAGTTAGCTTTAAGTCTGGTGGAAAAATTCAACGCCTTAGAGATTAAGACAAGTGTATTCTTTGTTGCAGGGGCGTGTACAATGCATGGGAAAGTCCATGCCAAAGAAACTTTGCCACTTTTACTGAATGGATATCAAAGCGGGCTGGAAAACGGACATTTTGAATATGGTGGTTATGCCGCCATGCAAAGATGCCAATATTCGTATTTCATTGGGCAGGAACTGACAAAACTTGAACAAGAAATGGCAACAATTAGTGATGCCCTTGCCCAACTCAAGCAAGAAAACGCCTTGAATTGGAATCAAATCTTTCAGCAGTCCATCCTTGCCTTACTAACGCCCTCTGAAAATCCGTGCTGCTCACTCAAAGAAACATACAATGAGGAGAAATCATTACAGCTTCTTAGGGAAGCCAATGACAGAACTGGGCTCCACTACTTCTATTTAAACAAACTTATCCTCTGTTATCTGTTTGGAAACTACCATCAAGCATTGGAAAATGCAGTTAAAGCCGAACAGTATTTAGATGGGGTAAAAGCGTTTCTTGTTGTACCAGTGTTCCATTTCTACGATTCTTTAGCCCAACTAGCGATCTATCCATCAGCGTCATCCTCACAACAAGAATACCTCTTGAACAAGCTCATAAAAAACCAGGAAAAAATGCGGAAATGGGCAGAACATGCTCCAATGAATTTTCAGCATAAATACGACTTGGTAGAGGCAGAGAAAGCGCGGGTATTGGGTCAATATTGGCAAGCGATGGAGTATTATGACCGAGCCATTGCTGGAGCTCAGGAGCAGGGATACATCCAGGAAGAAGCGCTTGCAAATGAACTAGCAGCAAAATTTTATTTTGAGCATGGCAGAGAAAAGGTGGCTCAAACGTATCTAACTGATGCTTACTATGGATATATCCGTTGGGGAGCATCAGCAAAAGTGAGAGAGTTGGAAACGAGATATCCTAACATTTTTTCCCAAATATCAAACCAAAAAACCAAAGTCAAGATATATCCAACTATTAACTCTACGACGGAAACTAGCCCCGTATTTCTCGATTTAGCTACAGTCATGAAAGCTTCGCAAGCTCTTGCTGGGGAAATCGTTCTGGAGAAATTGCTGGCAAAATTGATGCAAATTGTTCTGGAAAATGCGGGAGCAGAAACTGGATTTTTAATTTTAGAAAAATCAGGGCAGTTATTTATAGAAGCTTCAGGAACTGTCGAAAAACATGAAATAAGCGTACAGCGATCGATACCAGTAGAAAGTCAACAACTACCGATATCTGTGATTAATTACGTGCATAGAACTCAGGAAAATGTCGTACTGAACGATGCCACAGATGAGGAATTCTTGACGACGGATAGCTATATCACCAACAAAAAACCAAAATCTATTTTGTGTACGCCAATTGTTCATCAAGGGAAACTTGTTGGCATTCTTTACTTAGAAAATAACTTGATTGTTGGAGCATTTACACCGGAACGATTAGAAGTTTTACAACTTTTATCTTCTCAAGCAGCAATTTCAATTGAAAATGCGCGTTTGTATAATGAGTTAGAGGAATATAACCGGACTCTGGCAGCGAAAGTCGAAGAGCGAACATTAGAGTTACAAGAGAAAAATTTGCAACTCCAACAGGAAATTCGTATTAGCGAAGCTGCTCGAAGGGAACGCCAGCAAGCAGAAGAAGCAGCCAACGCCGCCAACCGTGCTAAGAGCGAATTCCTAGCTAACATGAGTCATGAACTCCGCACTCCATTGAATGGGATTTTGGGTTACACTCAAATTTTTAAGAAAGATAAAACTTTAACCGCTCACCAAAAGAATGGTATAGATATCATTCATCAGTGTGGCGAACACCTACTAACGCTAATTAACGATATTTTAGATCTCTCCAAAATCGAAGCCCGGAAAATGGAACTCTATCCCAAAGAATTTCATTTTCCTCAATTTCTTGAAACTATTGCCGAAATTTGTCGCATCCATGCTGAACAAAAGGGAATTCCATTAATTTACAAAGCTGTTTCCCCACTACCAAAAGTCATTCGAGCAGATGAAAAACGATTGCGTCAAGTCTTGATGAATTTACTGAGCAATGCAGTCAAGTTTACACAACAAGGTAGTATCACTCTGAAAGTAGGCTATCAGAAGGAAAAACTTCGTTTTCAAGTAGAAGATACAGGTATTGGAATTGCACCTGAGCAATTAGAAGAAATATTTTTGCCTTTTAAGCAGGTGGGTGAAGATAGCCGTAAAATTGAAGGAACAGGATTGGGATTGGCAATTAGCCGTCAATTAGTTGGAATGATGGGCGGCGAACTGAAGGTGAAGAGTACTTTAGGTAAAGGAAGCGTTTTTTGGTTCGATTTAAATGTACCTGAGGTTTTGCAACAATCTGATACTACCAATCTTGATGAACTTAACATTATTAGTTTTGTTGGCTCTAAACGAAAAGTTTTGGTAGTAGATGATAAAGCGGCAAATCGCTCTGTGTTAGTTAATTTACTACAGCCTTTAGGTTTTGAAGTTGTGGAAGCTGCAGATGGCTTAGAGGGTTTAAACAAAGCGCGTGAATTTAAGCCAGATGTGATTTTAATGGATTTGGTTATGAGTGGAATAGACGGCTTTGAAGCTACCCGTCGCCTGAGGATGTTACCAGACTTTAAGGACGTGATTGTGATTGCTGTCTCAGCTAGCGTTTTTGAGTTAGACCGACAGCAAAGTCGAGAAGTGGGTTGCAATGATTTTCTCACAAAACCAATCCAAAAAGCGGAGCTTTTAGAAAAATTACAGATTCATTTGGGGTTGGAATGGGTTTATGAGGAACAACACAGCAAGGTAGAATTCAGGAATGCCAGTGCCCTCCTTGGAACTTCTGTGGGCACGCCGCTGGATTCTCAGGTATCATTTGTAGCTCCACCACCAGAGGAACTTGCGCTGTTGCTTGATTTGGCAATGAGGGGGGATTTAAGAGGAATTATACAACGAGCGGCTTTCTTAGAGCAGTTGGATCAACAATTGGCACCGTTTGCCGCTCATTTGCGTCAACTTGCTAAAGATTTTAAAGGGAAACAAATTCTGGAGTTTCTCAAAAAATATTAAGAGGTTTTTTTGTACAGGCTATTATTAGCAACAGCCTAGGTAAAATTAATGTAAAAATGGTGACAAGCAAAAGCTCTGTTGCTTGTAAAGGTCCTTTTAGCGTCAAAATAATCAAGGATTCATCTAATTTATTAATCGGACTTTTCGTTTCTATGACTCATCAGAAAAGTGATGCTAAAGAATCTTCTGTGTCGTCGCGAGGATGGCGAAGTTTACAGGAAAATCTGATTTTGATTGCGATCGCCTTATGTTTGGCGCTGTTGATTAGGACTTTTGTTGCTGAACCCCGCTACATCCCTTCAGATTCAATGTTGCCAACTTTGCATAAAGGCGATCGCCTGGTCGTGGAAAAAATCTCTTATCTTTCTGGTTCCCCACACTTAGGCGATATCGTCGTTTTTCAGCCACCAGAGGAACTGCAACATCGGGGATATCCCAAAGACCAAGCTTTTATTAAACGCATCATTGGCATCCCTGGCAAGACAGTCAGCATTGCGGGTGGCAAAGTTTACATTGACGGGCAACCAATACAAGAAGACTATATAGCTGAACCACCAATTTTAGCAATGGAAGGGCGGCAAGTTCCCCCTAACCAGTTCTTTGTTATGGGAGATAACCGCAACGATAGTAACGACTCCCGCTACTGGGGGTTTTTACCCAAAGAAAATATTATTGGTCGAGCAGTGTTTCGCTTTTGGCCTTTTAATAGAATTGGGGTTATTTGATTGTAGAGACGCGCCATCGCGCGTCTTGTGATTAAAACCGGAGATAGTACATAAGCTGAGCGATCGCATCACCAGGTAAGTTTAACCTTTGCTGAAAATCCGCCAAATTCCGGTAAAAACCAGCTGATACACGGTTATCCACCACTGCTTGCGCTAGGGACAAATCAATCAATGGCACTTTTGCCAAAGCCTCAACTGTTGCCGTGTTAGGGTTTACTATATTGCCGGGAAGAACTAAAGATTCCGAGTCGTAATAACTAAAATTCACAATTGGCTGGAGTGGCTCTAGCCTGTGTACTGGCAAACTTAAAGCTGCGGCAATGTCTTCAATGCAGTAAAATTTAACACCAGCACGAGAAAGTTCCACAAGCGATCGCGCTTGATGAATTGATAACCCCGGTAGACGCAACCAATCATCAACAGTAGCTTGATTGGCATCAATGCGGATACCTAGTTGTGCGGCGATCGCAATTTCTTCCCCTGATTGTAGTCGGTAGTAGGGGTCGTTAAGCAGCTTGGAGCGTAGCTTTTGCAACTTAGGGTTTAAAGGTAGCCAATTTTTCATAATGTTGCTTATTTTAAGAAATTCACTCTAGCAACTGGCGGCGCTTTTGCTCAAATTCATACTCACTTAGGAGTCCATCTTGGCGCAAACTTTCTAACTCTCGCAAGGCTTGAGCAATTGCTGCTACTTGATTGCTAGCCGAGTGTGAGTTTTTGACCACTGATTTACCTAAATTAAAATTACGGTCAAAAGCTTCTTCGTCTTGAGCTAAAAACCAAACTCCTTCAATAGCGCTTGCTACCTTAGGAATGGGTGTCCAGGAAAGCAACACATATAAAAGACCCCACAGCGGCTGTCCGAGATAAAATTTATGTAATCCCGAAATTGTCAGCGTACCGGAAAAAGCTAAAATCGCGGCAACGCTTCGGCTTTTTCGCTGATTAAACATAATGAAAGCACCATAATAAATTCAGCATTGCTGATATCCTAGCCGAAACCCAATATCTGAATCTATTGTATTCCTAAGCTATGAGCGATGAGCGAGTTGATCAGTCACTGCATCGGCATTTATAAATAAATATGAAGTAATTATTTATCTGTGTCCACCCCCCTCAAGAGGGGGGAAGACAGAGGAAAAACTTTTATTTATTGTGCATCTGTGGTTCATTATTTCTTTCTTTTTTGAACCTTGTATGCCTTACGGGCACGTTAGCCCTTGGCGTGTCGCAGGCATAGGGCATACATTGAATGCGTGAATTTGAGTTCTGCAAGAGTCAAGTGTTGAAATTGCGGTAAAAAACCGTACTGAAACCGAAGCTAGTTTTCTAGATTATTTCTCTAGACTAGAATAAAGTAACAGGCATCAACTATGAAAGCTACTGAGTGTCGCCCCTCAGTGGAGTGTAGGCAAAATGGGATTTTTTGATTCTGACATAGTTCAGCAAGAAGCCAAGGAATTGTTTGAGGACTATCAAGCATTGATAACACTTGGCGGCAATTACGGCAAATTTGACCGCGAGGGCAAAAAGCTGTTTATTGAGCAGATGGAAGCCATGATGGAGCGGTATCGTATCTTTATGAAGCGTTTTGAGCTATCAGAAGATTTCATGGCGCAAATGACCATACAGCAGCTCAAGACTCAGTTGAGTCAGTTTGGTGTAACTCCCCAACAAATGTTTGAGCAAATGCACCTCACCCTACAGCGGATGAAAGCTGAACTGGAAAAACAATCATAGCTGGGAATTTGGGACTGGGGACTAGGGACTGGGGACTGGGGACTGGACAATACTCGCACCTTACCTTAATCCCTAATCCCCAATCCCTAATCCCTCTAATTTGATTTTGGGCGAGAAAACTGATAAGGCGACTTAAACTTCTCCACAGGTACACCCTTAAGCGCTCTCAACATAAAATCGCGCCAGATAGGAGCAACCATAGTGCCGCCTGTTGCACCACTTGCCAAAGTTCTGTTGTCGTCCCGACCTACCCAAACAGCAGTTGTTAATTGGGGTACGGTACCGACAAACCAAATATCCTTCTCCGAGGAAGTTGTTCCTGTCTTACCCGCTGCTGGACGGTCTATTGCAGCATTTTTACCAGTACCATCAGTAATAACCGATCGCATCGTATCAACAACTGCTGCTGACGCCCAGGGGTCGAGAACTTGCTGCGGTTTGGGTGTGTTGTCAAGCAACACGTTGCCACTACTATCAGTCACACGAGCAATAATCGTGGTTGGCGACTGCCAGCCATAATTGGCAAAGGTTGCATAAGCACCTGCCATTTCCAATGGTGTCATACCAATAGCACCTAAAGGTAGAGAAGTCACAGGTTCCATCGGACTCATAATACCCAAAGTGCGGCAAGTTTCAACAACCTTATTCATCCCCACAGCCTTGCCAAGCTTAATAACGGGAATATTACGAGATAGCTTGAGAGCGGTACGAATTGACATTGCTCCCCCATACCCACCATCGTAGTTTCGCGGGTGGTACCAACCATCACCATCTCGATAGCTCACGGGGTTATCGTACACTGTTGACTCTGGTCCATATTTACCAGTTGCAAAGGCAGCGTAGTAAACAAACGGCTTAAAAGCAGAGCCAGGTTGGCGAAAAGCTTGAGTTGCGCGGTTAAATTCGCTGGTTTTCGGATCTACACCACCCACCAGTGCTTTGACAAAATGGGTGCGGGGGTCAACTGCAACTAGAGCAATTTGGTTTTTAGATAACCCTTGTCCGCGCAGTCTATTATGCCACTTACTGACTGTTGCCTCCGCCATCCGTTGGAAGTCAGTATCAACTGTAGTTTGAATTCGCATTCCACCCTTGAGCAGCGCTTCACGACCAAATTTTTTCGCTATTTCTTGCGCTACGGCGTTTGTCACATAAGGTAAAGCGCTTCCTTGGAATGACCTAATCTTACCCAGTTTAATTGGTTGTTTGAGGGCGTTATCGTACTCTTGTTGCGTGATCCAGTTCAAATCCTTCATCCGCCCCAAAACTATTCTCTGCTGCTCTTTTGCCTTGTTCATATGAATGAACGGGCTATATTCCTCTGGGGCTTGGATCAAAGCAGCCATCATCGCCGACTCAGCCAAGTTTAAGTTTTCGGCAGACTTATTAAAATAACTGCGTGCTGCTGTTTGTACGCCATAGTTGTTATGACCCCAATAAACTTGGTTGAGGTACATTTCCAAAATTTGGTCTTTGGTGAGAATTTGCTCCAAGCGAATTGCCAGTACTCCCTCGGCTATCTTACGGGTAAAAGCACGCTTGTGAGACAAGAAAAGGTTTTTCACCAACTGCATAGTGATGGTTGAACCACCTTCACGCACGCCACCTGCTGTCCAGTTGGTGACTACTGCACGTCCAACGCCTTTAGGATTAATGCCGTGGTGATAATAAAAGTCACTGTCTTCACTCGCCAGTACTGCTCGCTTGAGATCTGGAGAAATTCTATTCAAGGGTATGACCTCACGGTTGGCTTCTCCGTGAATACTTGTCAACAGTTTGCCTTTGAGGTCATAGATATAAGTCGTTTCTGATGGCAAGAAGCTGCGTAACTGTCTAACATCAGGCAAATTGCGGAAACTAACGGCTAAGCCAACCAGTCCTCCCGCTACAATAGAACTTGCCAGCATAGTGACGGATAGTAGAGTACCGCCAGTTACCTGACCTACTCCTTTGAAAAACTCAAAACCCGACGCAGCTGGCTCTTGTTGGGGCTGCTTATTTTCAAAAGTCCTGGACGACACGGCGATTTCACTTCCTCACTTGTAAATATAAGTGTAATGTCTTGGTAAGCAAGGCGGCTAATTTTTTGCAATTATATTAGGTTGGCAGATGAAAGTAATACAAATTGTCAGTGACCATAACCAATCCTACTTTGATAGTGCAAAGCGTAAACAGTCAATCTCCTAGTAGTATGACGCAAGATTTTTCTTGGCTGCGTCGTGGTGTTGTTGAAATTTTCCCACAACCTACTGATTCCGATAGTGATGTTGAAAGTCTAGAAAAGCGTTTGACAATAACTGACCGACCTTTAAGGGTTAAATTGGGTATTGATCCTACAGGTGCGGATATTCATCTCGGTCATAGCATACCAGTGCGAAAACTGCGAGCGTTTCAAGATGCTGGTCATACGGCAGTACTCATTATTGGTGATTTTACCGCTCGCATTGGCGATCCGACAGGCAAATCTGAGGTACGCCGCCAACTTACAGAAGAAGATGTGGCGAAAAATGCCCAAACTTATCTTGACCAAGTGCGACCTATTTTAGATTTTGATACACCAGGTAGGTTGGAGGTGCACTGCAACTCCGAATGGCTGTCTAAGCTAGACTTGGGTAAAATTTTAGAGTTACTCTCTACAATGACAGTCGGGCAGATGCTGGCTAAGGAGGGCTTCGCGGAACGCTATAAAAAAGAGAATCCTATTTTCCTTCATGAGTTCCTGTACCCGTTGATGCAAGGCTATGATTCTGTTGCCATTCAAGCAGATGTGGAATTAGGAGGGACTGATCAAAAGTTTAACATTGCCGTAGGGCGTGATTTACAGCGCCATTTTGGGCAAAAGCCTCAGTATGGGCTGCTGCTGCCAATTTTGATTGGCTTGGATGGTGTACAAAAAATGTCCAAGTCTTTAGGTAATTATGTGGGTTTATCTGAACATCCAACCCAGAAATATCAAAAGCTGCAGCAAGTTCCAGACCATCTGCTGAAAGAATATTTTACACTGCTGACAAATTTACCATTAGAGAAACTGCCAGAAAATCCACGCGATCGCCAAAAACTCCTCGCACAGGAAATCGTCAAACAGTATCATGGGGAACAAGCTGTTAAGGACATTGAGGCAGGTGACGTTCCAGAATTTTCCTTGGCTGCGGTGGAGTTTCCCGCTAAGCTAGCATACATCCTGAATGTCAGTGGCTTGTGCAAAAGTACCGGGGAAGGTAGGCGGAAAATTCAAGAAGGTGGAGTGCGGCTAGATGGCGATCGCATCACCGATGTTGACACTACTTTCGCTGACAAGAGTGAATTGCACGGACGAGTTTTGCAACTGGGGAAAAACAAGTTTGTCCGACTGATACCGTAAAGGGGATTGGGGATTGGGGATTAGGGATTAGGGATTAGGGTAAGGTGCGAGTATTGTCTAGTCCCCAGTCCCCAGTTCCTAGTCCCCAGTCCCCAGTCCCCAAACACCCCAATGCATCGGGGGGAATGAGGGGGGTACACACAGATAATTAACTAGTGTTCATGTGTGTTAATCTGTGGTTTGATTTTTCTTACTCTTGACTTTTGCCAGAGGGTTAATGAACATAAAAGAGCGAATTATCGTACCTCTAGATGTACCAGATGAACAGGCGGCGATCGCCCTCATTGAACGGCTTGAGTCTGTCACTTTCTGGAAAGTTGGCTTGGAGTTATTCACAAGCACAGGACCAAAAATTCTGGAGGTGCTAAAATCTCGACAAAAACGTATTTTCCTGGATTTGAAGTTTCATGACATCCCCAACACCGTTGCTGGCGCTACCCGTGCGGCTGCTCGTTATGGTGTTGATTTGTTGACAATTCATGCAACATCTGGTAAAGATGCCTTGAAAGCAGCAACTGAAGCGGCACTTGCAGGAGCAACAGATGCGGGTGTGAAACCGCCGAAGTTAATTGCCATTACCCTGTTGACAAGTATTTCTTCGAGACAGCTAGCGTTTGATTTGAAAATTCCTCTAGAATTACCAGAATATGCTCAACAAATGGCTCTGATGGCTCAAGAAATGGGCTTTGATGGGGCGGTTTGCTCACCCCAAGAAGTAGCACAATTGCGACAAACGAGTGGAGATGATTTTTTGCTGGTTTGTCCGGGGGTACGTCCAACTTGGGCTGAGAAAGGAGATCAGGCGCGATCGCTGACTCCTGCACAAGCCTTCAAAGCAGGAGCAAATTACCTGGTTATTGGGCGCCCCATCACCGCAGATCCCAATCCAGAGTTAGCCTGGAAGAGGATTATTGAAGAATTAGTGACATGAAGTCAGGAGTCATCAAAAAGAAAAATAAAAGCTTGTGGCTTCTTGGTTGTGGCTTCTGGCTGTTATTATCAAATGCCTTGGATACCCCAGCAAAAGCGAAGAACCTCACCCCCAGCCCCTCTCCCCTTGCGGAGAGGGGAGAAAGCAACAAGGGGTCTTTTTGCGCTAACCAAAATCTAGAAGCTTTAACAACTGGGCTGTTGCGAGATTTACCGAGTTATGCCAATCGCGCCAGTCAACGCGCTCGTCGTTTAAGCAGGGCAACTGACGTTTACAGTTATATGGTAGTCGCGGGAAGACCTGAGTTTGCACCGCTGCCTCTTAACCCTAGCGGATACACAGCAGATTCACTAAAAACTGCCTCAGAAGGAGTAGAACAAGTCTTTTTTACAACTTTAGAGCGACAGTATACCGCTGGCAAAGCAGTTCAATTGCAGCAATTCCACTGGTTGTTTTTAACAAAAACAAAGAGTGATTGGCGTTTTGTAATGATGTTTTCCCAAACTGGTTTGCATCCTAAAAACGAGCCGCCTACACCACCACGCGATAGTAGTAATGGTGACATTGCTCAAGCTGTTAATGCTTGGTTGCGAGATTGTCAAGCGGGAAGCGTGCGTATGCGTTCTAGGAATTTGCAAGACTCGCCTCAAAAGCCGCCACCGCCACCATCACAACCGCCGCCACCGCCGCCACCATCAAAACCGCCTCCACTGTCGCAACCGCCGCCAGAGTCATAGCTGCTACCGCTGTCAGATCCCCCAGCATCACCACCGTACCAACCACTGTAGCTGCTACCACTAAAATGTCTACGAGATTTGCGTTTACCACCTCTAAATGAACTGCGTGGAACTTTAAGAATTAGCACCACTAGCACAACTATAAACAGTATGAAAAACCAGACTAACATAAGCTTTCTCCTTGGCAGTATTACGTGACTCCACGCTCAACCATTTGCCCCAAGTTTACGAATGCCTTTAGGCTAAGGGGGTTTCAGCTGCCGGGAGCATTTTACTTTTGTAGGAATAAAGTTAGCTACCAAGTGAAGCGATCGCATTCCGGATTTTCTACCAGTGTTTTAGTAAAATACTTGATGCTTGCCAGCTAGTGGTTATTCTGGATTTCATCAAACTTGGCACGCACAGCTTGTACATCTTGCCACATCAACCATTTTGGGCTGCCGACTTCACGGGATTGGTTACGTAGCAAATAAGACGGGTGGAAAATCGGCATACACAAGCGCCCGTCCCAGTCTATCCACTGTCCGCGAATTTTACTAATTGCGCGTTTATCACCAGTTAATCCTTTTACAGCCGTTGCACCTGCCAAAAGAATGATTTTTGGATCAACTAGGCGAATTTGTTCTAACAGGTAAGGTTTGCAAGCCTCCATTTCTTCAGTGGTGGGAACTCGATTACCAGGGGGACGGCAATTATGTACAACGCCTGCGGGTGTCACAAAATTGGCTGTATCTTCAACGTCAATACAGTAAACCAGATAAGAATCAGACTTTGGTGGTAAGAGCCTTTTATTAACTGGTTTCCAGTAAGTTATAACTGCTTCTTCCTGGTAGGCTTCCAAATTATATGGAATTGAATGAAGTTCCTCTGGCAATTTGTACCGCATAGAGAAAGGAACATATTCGGCAATATGCTCTAAAAATCTGATTCCTTCTCCATATCTGAAACAGAGTCTCCAAGTAGACCGAAAAACAGCATAAGTTTGATAACCTTTGCTTGCAAAAAACTTAATAACTGTTTCAACAGTTTCTTTTGAAACGTCTCCTAAAGCAATTTCTACGTCAATAGCTTTCCTTATTTTTCCGTCTTTAGTTTTTCTCCTCCAATAACCATCATCCATATACCAAATGGCTAAACCAAAACCGTCTAACTTTTCTAATGCTGCACTAGGAAAATCTTTTTTTCCGTTAGGATACCATTCTTGACGCAGGTCATGCAGATAATAAGTTTTTGCCAATCCCATGGTAATAGATGCGTGACTACCGCCATTCTGAGTCTTAGCCAAATACTCTCTTAACTGCGGTCTAAATCCATTTAATACTCTTGCTTTCAGCTTTAAGTAAGCCTCTTGCTTATCACTGTGATTTTCTATAAATTGACCATTGGCACTAATACAAGCATCACCTAACAAAGAACCAAGTAATATTTGTAAACCTCTTTGTCCTGGCGCAGGTGTGCCAGTAGCAACTAAATCATCATCCCTTAATTCTTCAACACTAATCCAACCTCTTTGGGTGAGAACCTGATGGTCACCCGTAGCAATGTAGCCTACTTCACCTTTATTATTTAATTTGCCATTTTTGAAAGACACTTTGTAAAGAGGTCTTCCTGCTAGCCTTGATCTGTACCAACCAGTGACTTTTTTCCAAACAAGACTACCATCGTTATCAACACTCAAAACTTCACCCGACCACTGGTTTTTTACAATCCAGTTAAGTCGTTTAACACCATCTTTTGTAAAAACTTGGGTGTAACCGTCAAGGCATTTATTGATGTTACTAATGTAAACATCTTTTTCAGTATCTAACTTAACAGATGCCAAAATTTTCTCCAGCAACTGTCCTGCTTTGCCAACAAATGGTAAGCCAGTCTCGTCTTCGGTTTGACCTGGTGCTTCGCCCACAACCATGATTGGCGCTTTAAGATTGCCACGTCCAACAACGGCATGAGTGCGTGTGTCTCCCAATCCACAACGGTGACACTGGTTGCAATGCTGGGCAACTTCAGTGATACTGGCATAGGTTCCAAGAGGGATGGGAATTTTAGCATTTGTGGGAATTAGCTCTTTTTGGTCATTTGAGTCAAAATTTGACTCCTCAAAGAGGCTGAGTTGTTCGTTGCTCATGAAAATTTTTAATTATTAGCAAGTGCAAGCTATGACGTTTGAGTTTTCTCAAGAGTGTAGGTGAATCTAACTCGATTGCTGATATTGAATCAAGGATCTTGTTGAAGTTGGGTTTGTACTGGTTTAACAACGACACGACCATTTTCCACAATAGTGCAGTTTTTAGACGTGCTTTTGCCATGATTCCCTGGGTCATTAGCACATGGGGTTTTTTCAGTACACTGCGTTTTATGGTATTGAATATTTTGCTCTTGTTGTTGATTAAGGGTGACAGCACAACAAGCAGAAGTGGTTAACGACATATTATGATATTTTGCTCTCTGTATACTATTATCGCTCGATTAAGTCTTGGTTTTACAGCAAATACTTATCTACTTAATGACTTCTAAGCAATAATACTTAAACAAGATGACATCGAGCAGAAAAGCTTATGCGTAAGAATTCTTTAGAGTAGCGGATGACTTGAGGGTTCAAGCCCCCACTAATTTTATTCTAACTCCTGGATACTGGCGGATGAATTCTTCTTTTTTGACAGATTTGCTTTGTCAAGTGAGCGGCTTATTTGACATCTTTCTGTCATATTTGCACCTCAAACTAAAAGTATGTTGTCCATAAATATCAACTTCAATTACGTGAGTCGATACAAAGGGGTTGATGACGATTAATGTTGAAAATTTTAACGGTCGGTGCTGTCATAGCTACTATTTTTAACACGCAAGTGAATGGCAATTTATTAACTTCACCGGAAAGCATTGTTAATCAAACACTCAAAGCTAACCCATTAAATTTAGTACTTACAGATGTAATAGCTAATGCTCATACTGAATTAACTAATAATACTCAAGCTTCAATAGATTTTCCAGACTCTAGTGATAATACTTCAGAAGTAGTAGAACAAATAGACGCAACAGGGTTAATGTTAGGTCTATTCGTACTTGGTAGTGTTGCTGTTGTAGTTACTCTCAGTACACAAAATGGCAATAATCGCTCTATTAGTAAAATCAGCCAACAGAGCAAAGCAGATACCATTCTCCTTAAGCAAGCAAGTCCTAGGCTTCAGCAGAAACTCCTGAGACTTTTGCATAATGATTGGGATGCCGCAAACCGCCTTTTATCCAAAGTCAAAATAAAAAATCCTAATAGGTCGGTTAACTGGTATGTAGAGAAAGTCATTTATGATTTGGAACGCGATCGCGCTTAGCCCAGTTAGTGTTAATCCCCTATTGGGGGGTTAACACTGTTGATTTTTTTATCTGTAATTTTGACATCTTTTTATCTTATTATCATTGACTCAATGACTCTTACAAAACCTGAAATCGTTGTACAACAAGAACTTTCCTATTGCGAATCAACTCATCAAACTGAGATTATGGAGTTGTAGACAACATTTTTATACCACTTCAGGAGCTATAGGATAGTTAACTAGATGCCATATTTTCATGTGGCTGCAGTGATCATGTTGCTGGAAATGCAAATTTCAAACTGCTCCTAGTTATGGCGTCGGTGAACATCCAACGACGAAGGAAGAACAAATCATGATTGACTTCAGCCTCACTCCCGAACAGCGGATGTTGCAGTCAAAAGCGCGTGACTTTGCCGAAAGAGAGATTAAGCCTATTGTTCAAATCATTGAGGAATCTAATAATCCAGAAATTCAACCTTGGGATTTCTGTCAAAGTGTATTCCGCAAAGGAGCCGAACTAGGATTCACGTCATTGTTGCTTCCAAAAGAGTACGGTGGTTTGGGAGGAAAATGTGTAGACCTTGTTTTGGTTCTGGAAGAACTCGGTGCTGCTGATTCCAGCATTGCGTCTAGCTACTTCAATCTGACGGCGGCGATGTCGCTTTTTGTAACTAGGGCTGGAACAAGCGAACAGCAAAAGCGGATATTATCGCACGTCCTTTCTGGAGAACCTCACTTGTATAGCGCCGCAGAGAGTGAGCCAAACGTTGCAACTTCAGATTTGTTCTGTCCGCTACCAGATGCCAACATTGGAATTAAGACCTTTGCACAACGCGATGGCGATGCATACATCCTGAACGGTCAAAAGTCATCGTTAGTGACAAATGCTGGTATCGCCGATGCATATTTTATTATTGCACGTACAGCTCTCGATAAGCCATTGGGCGAGAGTATGTCTATATTCTACGTGCCAGCAAATACTCCAGGTCTTAAATTTGGCAAGCGCACCGAGATGATTGGCTGGAAACCCTCGCATCATGCGTCCATTCATCTTGATAACGTCAGAGTACCCGCAGAGAATCTGCTTGGGCAAGAGGGAGAAGCGGCAAAACTCCTGATGTTGCTTCCTGAAGTGGCTATTGGACTTGCAGCTTCTTATGTGGGTTTAGCTCGGGCTGCTTATGAATATGCCCTAGATTATGCCAAAAAGCGCGTCAGTTGGGGTCGTCCAATTATTCAGCATCAAGCAGTTGCCTTAAAGCTGGCTGATATGATGATAAACACTCAAGCTGCGCGATTAACGGTATGGGAAGCAGCTCATACCGCAGACACTAATCCCCAGCTCGCAGCAATGGTTAAGGCACCAGCAGCTAAAACTTTTGCTGTGGATGTGGCAATCAAAAACGCGCAAACAGCATTTGAGATTCTTGGTGGCTATGGAGTGACTAAAGAGTCTCAAGCAGGTAAATTTCTTGCCGATGCCTCTATTGGATACTCATGTGACTTCACGCGGGAAGTTTTGCGTCTTGGGCTTGTTAACTGTTTGTAGCTTCATAAGCTAAAACACATCTAATAAATAAGAGTGCAAAAGTTAATTGGATGAAAATTAAACCACAGATGGACACAGATGAATAACTAGTCAGGACTTACGCAAAATGATGAAGAAACGAACCGCAAAGGACGCAAAGGACACGAAGAAATAAGAGTTTCACAGAGTTCTTGCGTAAGTCCTAACTGGTGTAAATCTCGTGTGCAAGAGTGGTTCCAAAATTTATTAACCTTATGACTTACGTATACTCTACGAATTCGGGCGCGTTCTTCGCGTCTTGGCGGTAGCCTGCGGCACGCCGCTCCGCGTCTACGATAAATTAAGCTTTTTGGCAATTTTTGCGTAAGTCCTGAACCTGATTTTTGCAACAGGTGTAAGCGTGCACATTTTTTGAAATACGTGAATTTTTCTACACCTGTTCTTAGCCCCCTCAACATCACATGATATTTAATGGGTCAATATCAATTGTTAAACTGACAGACTGAGGACAAAGTTTACGCACTTCCTCCCAATCTGGCAACTGTGGCAAGGCATCGGGCGCAAATTTTAGCAATATCTGCCAGCGGTAACGATTCGCTACCCGTAAAACACTAGCTGGTGCTGGTCCCAAAATGTCTAACCCCTCATGTTGAGGCAAACTAGCTGCTATGATCTGTGCCGTATTCTCCACTTGGATAGCTTCGTTACTACTTAAGCGCAATAAAATCAATCGCCCGTAGGGAGGATAATTGAGTGCTTGCCTTTGTTCCAATTCGACATCTATGAAAGACTGATAATTGTGATTTTGCACTGCTTCAATCACAGGATGTTCTGGGGTGTATGTTTGGATAATCACTCTTCCTGGCTCTTCTCCTCTACCAGCACGTCCAGCAACTTGTGTTAGGGTTTGAAACGCCCGTTCGCTGGCACGATAATCTGATAAATGCAGCAATCCGTCAGCAGCCACAACACCCACAAGTGTGACTTGAGGCAAATCCAATCCCTTGGTGAGCATTTGCGTACCGACTAACAAATCTGCTTCACCGTTCGCAAACTGAGTCAGAAGAATACGATGCGCTCCCTTTGTGCGGGTGGTATCGCTATCAAAGCGGATGCAGCGCAATTCGGGAAATTGTTTTGCTAACTCCTGCGTGACTCGTTGGGTACCACTGCCGAAAAATTTCAGGTATGGAGAACTGCATTCAGGGCAGTTTTGGGGATGCGATCGCACAAAGTTACAGTAATGGCACCGTAGTATTTGTGGCGCATTCTCCTCTGTATGATGATAAGCCAGCGACACATCACAGTTTGGACACTCTAGGACATATCCACAACTGCGACAAGAGACAAATGTGCTATGTCCCCGACGATGGATAAATAAAATTCCTTGCTGACGGCGTTCTTGCAGCTGCTGCAAAGCTTGTTGCAAGGAACGACTAAATATAGAACGATTTCCCTGCTGCAATTCTTGCCGCATATCCACCACTTCTACAGGAGGTAGAGGACGGGAGTAGATGCGATCGGGGAGGGAGAGGTAGTGAGTGGGGGGAGTGGGGGAGTGAGGGAGTGAGGGAGTGGGGGAGTGAGGGAGTGAGGGAGTGGGGGAGTGAGGGAGTGAGGGAGTGGGGGAGTGAGGGAGTGAGGGAATATTCTCCTTCTCTCCCTCCCTCTCTCCTCTTTCTCCCTCCTTGTCCTTTACACTCACCCACGTCTCCAGTGAAGGGGTGGCGGAACCTAGCACCAAAGGACAGTTTTCTAACTCGGCTCGCCATTGGGCGACGGTGCGGGCGTGGTAGGTGGGGATGGGAGAATCTTGCTTAAAGCTGCTGTCGTGTTCTTCATCTAATATGATTAAGCCTAAGTTTGGTAGAGGGGCGAAAACTGCACTTCGCGTCCCTATAACAACTTGGGGTTCTCCTGTCAACATTTGCCGCCAAGTGTCGTAACGTTCACCTTCTGAGAGGGCGCTGTGGTAAACGCTGACTTTGTTTCCGAAACGAGCGCTAAAACGGTCAGTTAACTGGGGTGTGAGCCCAATTTCTGGCACTAAGACGAGAGCAGACTTACCTTTCGCTAGTAGAGGGGCTATTGCTTGCAAATACACCTCTGTTTTTCCAGAACCTGTGACACCATGCAAGAGTACCGTAGCACATCCCTCTAGATGGGTAATGACCCCTAACGCTTGCGACTGAGCTGGTGTTAGTATTTTTGTCTGTTCCAATGCTAGCAAACCCCCTTGCGTTCCATCTGTAAGTGGGGGGAACACAGGAGGAGTTCGCAAGACTTCTCTTTCTTGGATGACGATGTAACCCTTTTGTTCTAACGTCTTAAGAATGGATGTACTTGTGTTACAAGTTTGTAACAGTTCAGTTTGCCACAACTCGCCGCCGCGCCTCCGCAGCACTTCCAAAACTTCTCGCTGGCGAGTGGTTAAGTCACTGTCAGATGTACTGCCTATAAGTGTGACTGCTTTTTGCTGTTTTGGTCGAGTTGGTCGTGGGGGTTCTAAATAACTTTCCACCAAACCCCGTCGCTGCAACTCTCGGACACCCCGGTAAGCTGTTTTTACTTGGCGTTGCAGATAGGCGAAGCTGTAATCTCCATCTGCTTGCGCTTGTAAAAGTTCCAGAATTTGCTGCGCTGCTGGGGAGAGGAAGGGGACAGATGAGGGGGATGAGGGAGATGAGGAGCCAGCGCCGTGCGGGGGTTCCCCCCGTTGAGGCGACTGGCGTGGAGTGAGAGAGTGAGGGAGTGAGAGAGTGAGGGAATATTCTCCTTCGCTCCCTCCCTCCTTCATTCCCTCCCTCCTATTCTCCTCCTTGTCCTTTCTAACAAGGCGGATGCGACGCTGCGATCGCCCTAACAAACCGGGAGGTAAAGCGACACGTATCACTTGAATCAGGGGTGTGTAGTAGTATGCTGCAACTCGATTCAAAAGTTCCCAATAAGTGGAGGGAAAAAAGCCTACACTAACGACATCTTCTACATTCCGAACTTTTTCTAGTGGTAGATCGGCTGGAGGTTGTGTTAGAAAACGAATGGCGATTCCTCCTAGTTGTTGCGTACCAAATGGCACACTTAAAATGTCCCCTGGTTTTACTTCCAACTGATTACTTACGCGATAGGTGTACAGTCCTGAACTTCCCGGACAGTCTACTAGCACTTCAATCCAACGATTCTCAGTTCTTCCTAACTGGTACGATTCACCAGCTTGGGCAACTACCAAAGGAGGCAAACTAACGCCATTCATGTACATAGTTTCTAAATTAATAGAACAGATATTTCTCTTACCAAAACAGTCCTAAGTAACAAGTGCCGAGTGCTTAGATATCCCCTTTTTGTTTTCTATCCTCCAGAGTACTCAAGCCCTTAACAAAATAGCGAGAAGCCCGTGAATTGATTCTTGGAGAAAAAGAAAATTTTTTCCTTGTTCTATCCCCTGGATTCATCCATAGGGATTGGCTCATCACTCAAGACTTAGAACTCAGCACTAATGAACCAGTTTGTCTATCTTAACCTTGGTTTCCTCAACTCTCACTGTATGCATCCGTTAACAAAAAATGTAATTGGCAATACTGTCATAAGACATAATACTTGATAAGTTTCGTCTTAGGTAATTCGACAAGAAAATTACTCCTAACTGGAGAAGGCAATAAATAATCTCTTCTCAACGAAATGAGACAATAGCTGCTTTTTTCAGAAGATTTTCTCTGATTACTAAATAGGGAATAAGCCTTTTCCGCCCATTGATAGATATTCTATGCTGTAAGTATGTGAGATCCTTTATCAGGAGAATACATTGCTAAACTTTTTACTTGCCAAATTCCTTATACAGGGGAAAGCTCAACAGCGATGCATAACCCCACTCTCAAAACTCAGATACATTAAGCGACTACCAAGGCATAAAAAGTCAAAAAATTAGAGATTTACATGAATATTTAAGATTTTGGAGACAGATAAATGAAGTTTTTATATTTGTTAAAATAGGGCAATTTTGATTGAGGAGGCTGTGAAATATTTTTTAATAAAGAAAAAAAGAGGAAAATATATGTTGGCAGTCTGAGAGAATGTTTATCAGGTGCAACTACCAGGATTAGTTAAGAACAGTATCTATCTGGAACTGACAGATCAAGCCAACTCAGGTTTAAGTGTTAAGGATGAAGTATGAATAAACCCCAAGAATAAATGAAGTGGGGATTGTCTGCCAGTGTTCCCTATTTTTTCATTCTTATGCCTTGATCCCAGCCTATGGTAAGTCACCTTCCAAACATCTTTACAGTCCTCAGCCTAAGACACTTTTGCCAAAGCGGGAAATTCCTGTAATAACAGTATAGATAACGTTGATCAAACTCACAGAAATTATGGACAAAGGCTCGTATTGTATGATTCAACGGGTGTATTTGTCCCTCAGAAAAACCACCAAGCATTTTTGCAGAGCAGCTGTCACTAATTATGTACCAAACAGAGCAACAATCCCTGAAGGAAACTATGAATATTGCTGACTTGGGAACACTCGAAACAATGGGAAGTGCTGCTGATAATGAAGAATTATTTATCACCTTAGATGCAGTGGCAGATGAAGAAGCCCCAATTGTTGTAGAAAATCTGGAAGCCGAAGATCGCGCAGGAGATCAAATGGCGGCGGCTCGTCCCTCGGGATATAACAAAACCGAGTATGATGATGCCGTCGGCGCTTTTTTTAAAGAAATGGCTCGGTATCCGTTGCTAAAGCCAGATGAAGAGGTGGAATTAGCGCGCAGAGTCCGGTTTTTAGAGGAAATTAGAGAATTACAAGCTTCCTTGTCTGAACAGCTAGGAGATCAAGCGAACAAGGCAACTGTCGCTTCCCATTTGGGGATGACAGAAAAACAACTAGAACATCGCTTGTATCAAGGGCGAGTCGCAAAACGTAAAATGATTCGCTCTAACCTACGGTTGGTAGTATCTATTGCTAAACGATATTTAAATCGCGGAGTTCCTTTTTTAGATTTAATTCAAGAAGGAGCAATGGGGTTAAATCGTGCTACGGAAAAATTTGACCCAGATAAAGGATATAAATTTTCTACTTATGCCTATTGGTGGATTAGACAAGCAATTACACGGGCTATAGCCAACGATGCCCGGACAATTCGCTTGCCTATTCATATTGTTGAAAAACTTAACAAAGTTAAAAAAGCGCAACGCGAACTCAAACAGAGATTAGGGCGCAATCCTACCGAAGAAGAAATGGCGGAAGCTTTGGAGATTCCCGCGCCACAACTACGCCAGCTGCAACAACTACGACGACAAGCACTTTCCCTCAACCACCGTGTTGGTAAAGAAGAAGACACGGAACTGATGGATTTGCTAGAAGATGAAGATAACCTCTCTCCAGAGGCGAAAATGAACGAAAGCATGATGCGCCAGGAGATTTGGGAAGTCTTAGGTGATGTACTCACCCCACGGGAAAAAGATGTCATCTCTCTGCGGTACGGTTTAATTACCAGCGAACCCTGTACTTTGGAAGAAGTTGGCACTATGTTCAATCTTTCCCGCGAGCGAGTTCGCCAAATTCAAAGCAAAGCCATGCGGAAGTTGCGGCGTCCTCACATCGCCAAACGCTTAAAGGGGTGGCTAGTATAGTCAACACTCAACAGTTAACACTCAACAGTTACCAGTCAATAGTTACCAGTCAACAATTAACAGTCAATACTCAAGAGGAACCAGCGCAACAGGAGAGTTTGCGTCTGTAAACAACTGGTGTTTTAGAGTCAAAAAACTTATGACTATTGACTATCGACTATAAAATATGGACTAATGACTAATGACCCTTCGGGTTCGCCAGTCGCCTACAGAGGGAAACCCTCCAAAGAGCGCTGGCTCACTAACAACTCATGGCTTATAACAAATGACTTCGCGTAGCGATTTAATTTTGCGTTTTGCTGAACCAGCCGATTGCGATGTATTGTTTAAATTAATTAAAGCGCTGGCAGAGTACGAAAAATTATCTCATGCCGTCACTGGTGATGCTGTCGCACTAAAGGAGCATTTATTTGGCTCCCCCAGATACGTAGAAGCAATATTAGCAGAATATACAGGGCAAGCTGTGGGGTTTGCCCTATTTTTTCATAATTATTCAACATTTTTGACAAAACCAGGAATTTACTTAGAAGATTTGTTTGTTTTACCAGAATATCGACAACAAGGTATTGGCAGAGAACTGATCACAAAAATAGCGCAGATAGCTGTAGAACGGGGTTGTGGAAGGTTAGAGTGGAGTGTGTTGGATTGGAACGAACCAGCGATCGCATTCTATCGCCGTATGGGAGCCACTATTTTAGATGATTGGCGAATTTGTCGCGTTACTGATGAGGCGCTGAGCAAATTAGGTTGTCAGGGATAGAAATACATTGACAAAACGCATAAAATATGCATCTTTATTTAAGTATTGACATCAAGCTAAAGCACATTCCTGATACCGGATGAATAGTACATCTTCAAAACTTCAGCGCCTGAAAGTATTTCAAAGAACCTTGGCTTCTCTTAACACAGAAGCTAACCTTGGCTCATGCATGAAATGCTACTTGAAGATGTAGTAGCATACATACTGGAACAAACCGACAAAGGCTGGAAGTAGCTCACGCAAAGGCCCAAACAGAACGTTTTTAGTGTCTTTGTGTATTTGCGTGAGATAAATTTATGAATTCGCTTCCTGTACCAGGATACTACAGATTTTTCTTTTGAGGAAGTTTTACACCTTGTCTTTTGACAATTCTTCTGATGACCCGTAAAGTGACGAAATCTCTTACTAAGCTAAAACACTTATTGATTGCATAGTTTTAAAGTGAGGCTTGTCTTTTGTCATCAGTCGTTTGTAACACGCGTACTTATGACGCTCATCACAAAAATAGGCGTGCAATTTTTATGTGGAACAGCTTAGGGTGCTGTGTCATGAGAATTTTGTGTGGTGAGAGAGAAAATGAAATTTAGTTTCCTGATTTTTCAAGTTTTATTAATTAACTTTGCTTTCGCTTCCGTTACCTTTGCAAAAGAAAATAATTTAGCTCAGAAAAAGACTTCTATAAAGAAGACATCAGAAATACCATACTTAAATGAAATAAAGCTACCTTACACGAGTGCAGAATTACTGACTCAAACGCCTACCCCATCTAAAAAGCCACAAACAACTGATAACCCAGAACCAAATTCCACAACAAACGAGTCAGAACCCACAGTTAATGATGATGACGCAATTATTATAGATGTGACAGGGGAGAAAGATGACCTTCCTCAATCTACTCCGACATATGTTATTGAAAAAGAGGAAATTGAAAAACAGGGTGCGACAAGCGTATCTGATGTTTTGAAAAAATTGCCTGGGTTTGCTATCAATGATACAGGTTATGGTGCAGATATTCACACAGGTACATACTATCGCGGAGCCTCGATTAACCAGTCTGTATTTCTGATTAATGGCAGATCTATTAACACCAATGTTAACACCTATCATGGTGCAACGGATTTAAATAGTATTCCTGTAGAATCTATTGAACGAGTGGAGTTGTATAGTGGTGCAGCTTCTACTCTTTATGGTTCATCAGCTTTTGGAGGAGTTGTTAATATCATCACGAAAGAAGGTAGCACGGTTCCTCGCTTTAATGCGGCGGCAGAATTTGGTTCTTTGAATTTCAATAATCAACAATTAAGCTATGCAGGTGCAACTGGCTCTTTAAGATATAACCTGAGCTTTGAAAGGTCTTTTATTGATAACCGTTACCGTGTTCCTTTGGGTGCAGCAAATCGTGATCCTCAAGGATACTTATTTAATGCAGACACAGCAAGAAGCACATATTTTGGTAGTTTTGCCTTAGATGTAGATCCTAGGAATACTTTAAGTTTAGATGTAACTACACTCAGCAGTCGTCGAGGATTAATTTATTTTGGCTTTCCTTTACAAAGAGACAGACTAGACCACGATAATTTAAATATTGGCTTTTCTTGGAAAACTCGTCTTGGTAATGGGAACACTTCTGTTCTTACAACCACATTCGGTTATAACCAAGATTACTTTAACACTTACGGTCCTAGCAACCAATTTTATCGTACAGGAACTTTAGATACACAATTATATACAGCTAGAATAGACCATACGTGGCAACTCACTCCAAATTATAAATTGCGTTGGGGATTAGATTTACAAAACACAGATTTAAATGGGAGTGCGTTGAGTACAGTTCCTAATCGAGCAGCTTTGAATGAAAATGAAAGCGAGAGTTTATTGAATACCGCATTATTTGCAGTTAATAGTTTAAATATCAGCGATAATTTTCAGATAGATTTGGGGTTGAGACAAAGTTTTGATAGCAAATTTGGGAATTATCTCAATCCTAGTGTGGGATTTAAATATGATATTGTTCCTGCTTTAGCTGTCCGGGGAAGTTGGGCGGGAGGACAGCGCAATCCTGGTTTGGATCAGTTGTATGTTTATGATACAGTTCATGGATGGCAACCTAACCCTGATTTAGAACCAGAAACTGGCTCATCTTGGACTGCGGGAATTGATGTTAAGTTTTTGGAGAATTTAGTAGGACAGTTCACTTACTTCGGCAGTAGTTTAGATAATCGTTTAGGAGTCGTACAAGGAACATGGCAAAATATCGGGTTAGTTGATACCAATGGTTTAGAGGCGGCGTTACGGTGGACAATTGGTTCTGGGTGGTCAACTTTTGTCAACTACACATACACAGATGCCAAAATACAAACAGGACCAGAAAAAGGATTACAATTGGGCTTAATTCCCTACTCTGTCGCTTCTGCTGGTATTGGTTATGAAAGTAGAGGCTGGCAGGCTAATTTGTATGCTACTTATTACGGTGGCGCTCGTCGAGCCTTCTTTACAAACCCTGGTGACAAAACTACAGATTTCTCGCCATCTTTCTTTAATTTGGATTTTAGCGCTCGCGTTCCTGTTACAAGAAATTTGGGGTTGACGGTTTACTTAGAAAATTTATTAGATGAACAATACGAGCGAGTCAACCGTATTTATAGCCCTGGGTTTACTTTCCGCTTGGGTTTAACGGCTAATATTTAAGAGACGCGCCAGAGACGCGCCATGGCTCGTCTCTACATCTGTTCGCGTTAAAATGTTTGGTATGAGAGCCAGAATTGAAAACAGCGTGCTTTTTCTCCACCACGAAGATCTGCCAGAGTACAAAAAAGGCGGTTCCGTGGTGAGGAATAGTTATTTTTGGGCGCTGCGTTCAATTGCGGGTAAGGCTTCGCGTTATGGTGATTGGGAATATGAGCCTGAAGTTTGGCTAGCGTTGGCGCGGATGTTGTTATCCTTCGCCGAGTCTAGGTATTTGGGGGTTAGAGAAACTGTGTTGGAGTTTCCTCTATCTCAAGGGGAAATTCCTGATGTGCTGCGAGATGTTTCTACTTGGGAATAGGATAGGACTGGAGGCTAATACGCGCGTTGCAGATCAAAACCTCACCCCTAACCCCTCTCCTTGGTTACGAGAGGGGAAATAAAGCGCAGCTTTATTGGGCGTAGTTGCAGCTATGAACGCAACTCGGTATAAGTTTGAAAAAATTCATTTTTAGCTGTACGTTCGCTTATTTTTGAAGGGAGAGAGGAATTAATGCCTGACAGGGTAAGGTTTCAATGCGATTGTGGATCGGCTAAAAACCCCTCCGTGTAATACGTGGAAAAAGGGGATTGAGAGCCTAGGTGTAATACATGGTAAACCCAGCCCCGAGAATCCGTATATTACATGGGAAATCAATTCATGAGCGAGCGTATTACATAGATCAGAACTGCCGTGTAATACACGATAAAGCAGTGCTATTCAAGGCTCAGATTAGCGTGTATTACACGGATATTGGTTAATATTGAAATCGGACTTCAATTCCGTTTGTTATTCTTTATAAATCGAAAAATTACGTCGAAGTACCTACCGGAGCTACCTGATAAAGGGACTGTGGCATTTTCATTAAACAAAGAATTTGTTTTTGAAGTGCGTTAATTGGTGTGATGAAGATGGTAGAATCAGGTAAGAAATAAAGAGTTAAGTTACAAAAAGCTTTAAGCATTTTTTCAGTAGATGGGCGGTCAGTTTTTCGCTTGGGATTGCCATCGTAAAGACCAGCCAAAGATTGTTGAGTGTCTATAAGTGCCTGTCGTACCACAAACTCCATTAAGGTAAATACCCGCAAAGCGATGTTCAACAAAAACATTAAGCCAATAATTCGTTTTTGGTTTTGGAAGTAAACGGGTAGGGCTGGCAAACAACCGCGTTTAAAACGGTGAAATCCTCTCTCTAAAAGCCATTCGTCTCGGTAATACGTCACGGCTTGAGAGAGACTCAGTTGAGTAATTGGCGCGTTAGTGACATACAATCGCCACCCTGCCAAGGTTTCTGCGCACTCGATTGCAGCATTTTGAAGCTGGATATGAAGTTGAAGGCAAATACTGGTTACCGATTCAGTGGGAGAATTTTTTGATGGTCGTCCTCGTCCGACATGACGAGTCTGTTGAGTGATTTGTTCTGTAATTGTCGTATTGAAGAAATCTTTGACACGATAGCGCTCAAGTATGTTTTCAACTTTATGCGCTAATGCTTGTGGATCTTCTCCTGGTTTTGCGGCTAATTTATTGAGAGCTGTTTGAGCGCTATTGATGCGTTGCTGTTGACCACGTATCATTGATGCTGCAAGGCTTTGGGAATAAACTACTAAGAAGCGTTCATGCCAACGTACCCACTTGTTAGTTTCTTCATTGAACCAAAACTTGCCTAACTCCACTTCAAAACCCTTGCCCACAGCAGGTTCTTCTTCATCTTGTCGCGGTAAACGAATAGACTGGATTTCTGCTGGTGGGTTTAGTACCCATTGCTTCAAATATTGGGGGTGTTGTCCACTCATGGGCACAGGGAAGCAATAAATCCCACCATTTGCTGCAATTTGAGCGCGAGTTGCAATCGCACCTGCTTTACAATCAGCAATGAATATGAACTTTTTATGCCCAATCACTTGTGCCATTTTTTGCCAGGTGGGAAAATATAATGGGTCATCGGCTCCATTACCTTCAACTGTGGCGCTGACCAATGGCATTCCCATTGGGTCGAGGGTTGCTAGTAATTGACGGTATTGCAATAAATCTGGGCGAAAGTCTTTGGAATAGCCATAACGTAGTAGGTTTTCTTGTGTTGAATCTCCTGGTTGATGATTCACACTAAAACTAGTTGTATCCGCTCGTGCTACAACAGTTGGCAATCCGTAGGCACGAATTAGATGCCGTCCTAACTTTACCTCAATTTCAAGTCTAGCCTGTGATTGTTTACCTAGCTCTTCGACTACCCTTGCCAATCGGTCATCAGTGGTATCTTTTTCCCCTATTGACCACCCCGTAGTTAACTCTAAAATCCTTCGATGTGTCTGCACCCAAGGTTCCACAGCAGACAACCGATGGTCTGACTGGGTGATGATGTATGTCAATAACAATACACTTAATTGCCCATAGCTCAGCCCTTGGTAATTTCCGTGTGGTTCCTTCAGTTTTTGGTCAATACATTTGGCAATCTCCATCTGCTTAAGCCACTCCACTATTACGGGAATATCGTCGATGCGCTCAGAACTTATTTCCACCGTTTTTCGACCTTCACTGATACAGAAAGGGGATTGATACTCCTGTGCATACTACCTGGTTAGTACGGCAATAAAATAATTGAGGGCTTTAAGTGCTGCTTTGTAGCCTGGAGCTTGCTTACCTAACTTCAATTCTAGTAAAACTTGGTCACGTAAAGTTTCAAGTGTTGTTACCCTAAATGGCGTAGTCGTAAGTTCAACAGCAGTAGTTTTGTCTTGATCTATTGGCTCTTTTTCCCGTGTAATACTTGGGCTAGCGTTCCCCGTCATCAGCTGTTCCAAGTAATCAGCTCTAGTCATACCCAAGCATTCAGCAGTAATCCCCAGAATCTTCCAAGTTTCATCAGTTAATCTTACTGAGCGCACTTGACGATAATCATCGTTCTTAAGGGCAAACTTCCCTTGAATGTCCCGCTTCAACATCAGCTCCTACCGTGTATTACACAGTAAGTTTAACGTTAAATTAGTGAAGACCACAATGTAATCTGTTGTATGACACAAAAAGGCAATTTACRGCGAACTCCCCATGTATGACAGGTTAACATTTACTCTTTCTCGTCCATGTATGACATGGTTGTTCTCCAGCAAGCTTTACCACGTATTACACGGAGGGGTTTTTAGCCGAGCCACAATCGCATTGAAACCTTACCCTGTTAGGCATTAATTCCTCTCTCCCTTTTAAAATGAGCGAACGTACAGTTTTAGGCTTAGCCTGGGAACGAGAAGAATGTAGCAGCATTTACAGGCACATTTAATATTAAATTAATTCCAAAAATAGATATATTGGCGGGCAAAACTAGCTACGCTAGTTTTGCCCCCTTGCAAATAAATTAATCTAGTCGAAAGTTATGTCTAGCTGCGAGATATTTCTACTTGGGAATAGAATAGAAGCGGAGGCTCCGCCTCAAAAAATTTCTTTCCAGCCTGCGCCTGGGAAAGACAATATAGCAGCATTTACAGGCACATTTAATAATTCCAAAAATAGATATATTGGCGGGCAAAACTAGCTACGCTAGTTTTGCCCCCTTGCAAATAAATTAATCTACTGGAGATTTATGCATAAAAGCTTTGAAGAATATGAGCAGTTGATTGAACAATACGATAAATTCCTACAGCACTACGCACGCTCTTCAGAACTTATTACAGCAATGAAAACTTCACAACAGCCAAATCCTCAAGCCAGTTTATTATATCAAGAAGCTGTACAGGCACATACAGATGCTACAAATGCATACATAAAAACAGTCGCAATGTATAAGCAATTAGTCCTGAAATGGCTTTTGGTAGCGGAATCTTGTCATAAGCGTAGATAATTCAGATAGGCTCAAATACCATTTCAGGAATTAGTAGCTGATTTGTATCTGAATTTTCCAGTTTAGCTATTCCTAAAAAGCGCCCATCTTCATGGTAAACTCGTAAGATTTCTACAACATTGAGAGTTACACAAATGCGCTGACCTTGACACCATTTCTGTGCTTGAGTTGCGCTTAAGGTAATAAAAGGAAGATGCTGTAAGGGTGCATCCGGGGAAAAGGGTTGAAATGTCCCAGCTTGCACCTTCGCTTCCAAGTCGGTCAAGGTGATGCTATCAGTTAAGTGAAACCCACTGCTTTGTGTTCGTGTTAAAGCAGCGAGAGTTCCACCAGTTTGTAAGACTATACCTAAATCACGGGCGATCGCCCGAATATATGTTCCCGCACCGCAGGCGATCGCCACATCCAATTCGGGAAACTCTTGTTCGCGCCAGTCCAAAATTTCAATTTCAAAAACTTCGACTGTCCGTACTGGTACTTCTATATCTTCGCCTTTGCGTGCCAAATCATACAGGCGTTTGCCTTGGACTTGAATGGCGCTGTAAATCGGTGGAATCTGTTCGATTTTGCCAACAAATTGTTGCAATGCAGATTTTACTGCGTCTAAACTCAACCCACTGCAAGGTTGCGAGGCAATAATTTCACCTTCCAAATCATCGGTTGTCGTACGCACACCCAAGCGAATTGTCGCTTTGTAAGCTTTTTCTCCTGGAAGATACTGCAACAGGCGAGTTGCCTTACCAACAGCAATGGGTAATACTCCTGTAGCTGCTGGATCTAAAGTTCCAGCGTGTCCTACGCGTTTCAGGCGCAAAAGTTTACGTGTTTTTGCTACGCAGTCGTGGGAAGTCCAGCCAAATGGTTTATTGAGATTGACGAAACCTTGCATATATATAAGTTATAAACTATAACCGCAGATGCACAAAGCATTGCAGGCAGAGAATTCATCTGTGTCAAATTATCTTACTTCTGCGCGAGTCGTTTGATTTGCAGCAATTTCAGGCAAGATGACTAACAAGCCCAGAAGAAGAAAAGCCACCATCACATCTGTTGATTCAAAACTCAGGAAACTTTACCAAATCCTCCTCCCCCAGGGGTTTCTATCACAAAAACATCCCCAGGTTTCATCTCTACTGTTGCTGGAAACTCTAAAATCTCTTGGGTTCCATCCTGACGTTGTATCCAGTTGCGTCCTACAAGTCCGGCTTCTCCACCATTTAATCCAAAAGGAGGAACAAACCGATGATTAGAGAGAATATTAGCTGTCATGGGTTCTAAAAACCGGATGCGGCGGATAACCCCATTACCACCGCAATGTTTTCCTTTACCCCCGCTATCGGGACGAAGACAAAAACTTTCGACTCGTACAGGATAACGCGTTTCTAAAACTTCTGGGTCGGTCAAGCGGGAGTTAGTCATGTGGGTTTGTACTGCATCGGTACCATCAAAATTAGCCCCCGCCCCAGAACCGCCGCAGATGGTTTCATAATATTGATACCGCTCATTACCAAAGGTAAAATTATTCATTGTCCCTTGAGAAGCAGCCATTACACCCAAAGCACCATACAAAGCATCGACAATGATTTGAGAAGTCTCTACATTACCCGCTACAACTGCTGCCGGATAGGTTGGGTTAAGCATACAACCTTCAGGAATAATAATTTCTAGAGGCTTCAGACAGCCGGCATTAAGGGGAATATTATCATCAACCAGAGTCCGAAAGACATATAAGACTGCTGCTTGAGTAACGGCTTTGGGAGCATTGAAATTACTATTGAGCTGTTTAGAAGTCCCAGTAAAATCAATGGTAGCGCTGCGAGTTTCTCGGTCTATATTCACTTTAACTTGAATTTGCGCCTTATTATCCATTTCATAAATAAATGACCCATCACTGAGAACATCAATTGCCTTTCTGACTGACTCCTCAGCATTATCCTGCACAAATTTCATATAAGCTTGGACTGTCTCAAGTCCGTATTGCTTAACCATTTTACGGAGTTCTTGAACTCCCCTTTCATTGGCGGCAATTTGTGCCTTAAAATCAGCTATATTTTGGTCAGGGTTACGAGCAGGATAGAGGTGATTTAAGAGTAACTCTCGTACTACGGTTTCCTGAAAATTTCCCTCCTTCACCAAGAGAAAATTATCAAAGAGAATTCCTTCCTCTTCTACTGTGGTACTGTCGGGAGGCATTGAACCGGGAGTAATTCCGCCAATATCTGCTTGGTGTCCACGAGAAGCTACATAGAAAATAATTTGTTTGCCGTCTTCGTCAAAAACAGGGGTAATCGCCGTCACATCAGGAAGATGTGTTCCTCCATTATAAGGATTGTTAGATAAATACACATTTCCTGGTTTTAGGGTGTCACTTTTATCATGAATTAAACTGCGGACACTTTCACTCATTGAGCCTAAATGTACAGGAATGTGGGGGGCATTAGCGACTAATAATCCAGAGGCGTCAAAAATAGCGCAGGAGAAATCTAGTCTTTCTTTAATATTCACAGATGCTGCCGTATTTTGGAGAACAATCCCCATTTGTTCGGCAATAAATTGATAGAGGTTTTTGAAGATTTCTAAGCGGACGGGGTCGGGTTGAGATTTTGTGTACATTTTTGATTCCTATTCGTTTCTTAGAAGGTAGAAAGCATATCAAGTCCGTTATGTAAACTCTAGCCCTTGACCTTTGAAGACAACCACATCTGTCATTTACTACTTGTTTATGTTGCGATAAACTTCGCTTATCGCGTCAGGCGTATCGCACTCACAACCTGATACCAGCTAAAATATAGCGCTTCTCGTTTGAATGAAGTACAAATTTATCTGTGTTCATCTGTATCCATCTGTGGTTCTTACTTCCTCATGTATTGCACTCAATTGAGATCCGCTATATTAAAATATATGTTAATGCTGTAAGGGTATCTGAAGAAAGTAGTTATGACTGCTTCAGTACAACAACTTTTGAGTACTTTTGATAGCCCGACTGAACCAGAAAGGTTGGAAATTGTTTTAGAGATTTTGAAACGGGTTACTCATTTAGGCTTTCCCCCGTTATCTAACAAGGATTTAGTCTGGAATGCTGAAGAACTTTTTTTAGAGTTAGACAAGCAAGAATCTGGTTATGAGTAGTTCGGAATGAGGAGAAATTTGGCTTGTCGATTTTGTCAACCCAACCTACAAGCTAAACCAACGTTTCTCCAGCACGACGACAATCATCTAGAAGTGCATTGAGTTCCGCAATAACTTTCCAAGGATTTCGACCTTTCACGACAGCCGCAATTGCTGCTTCATAGGGATTTTTTCCAGTTCGTTTAACTGCTGAAATCGCTGCTTGGTTAGAGAGGTGTCGTCCACTGACTAACCAGGCAGCTAAGACATGCCCCGTACGTCCAATCCCACCAGAACAGTGAACCACTACTTTCTCGCTTCGCTGATTTGCAGCTGCTAAAAACGGCAAAATTCGCTGGATTAAAGTTTCACGATCAGCCAATTGAAAATCTTCAATAGGTGCCCAACAAACCTGCTCCAGCCCAAATGTCTGTCGGTAAACTCCAAGCAAATCTGAATAACGACTTAGCTGAGTATGTGGAAGTAAACAGCAAACGCGCTTAATGTCTTGACTGCGTATAAACTCAATCCACTGGTTCACCTTCTCACTACTGTATCCAGGTCTTGCACAACCAAATACAATCGGTTCACTTTCCCAAGCCGGCGCAAATTTGTACATACTATTCTTGTTAAAATCTTTGAACGCTTATTGTTAAGCCTATCTTTACAATTTTATAGACGTTGTAATATTAAATAATTACTTTCAGTTAATGTTGCTTCCCAGTCAGGCTCAACGACAATTGTGCTAATTTTTTCTACGATAATTGCAGGTCCACTAATCCTATCTTCCGGTTGTAAATTTTCCCGTTCATAAACGGGAGTATCATGCCATCGGTCAGCAGTAAACATTTGTACTGTTTCAACAGACGCGGGGGCTTTATCTATAGGACGGGTACGAGTTATTAAGGGTTCTTCAGGAGTATCCATCTTCTGAATAACTTCTACTGAGGCTGATTCAACAATTAAGCTTTTCTCTAATTGAATGAAACCATAACGAGATTTGTGTTCAACCTCAAATTGTTGTCGCATTACTGCCATATCTGAGGCAAAATCAACTGTCAAGGTAGAGTTTGTACCTTCATATTTTAAATTCACTTTTCGGACGACTTCTTCTTCAGTACTTGGTTCAACGCCACCCGCCTTATCAGACACCCCCCTCTGTGCCCCCTTACCAAGGGGGGAGGGTAATTCACTTCTCGCTTGGGTTTCTAAAGATTCCATTAACTGCACTAGTTGAGGAATTAATGCTTGAGTTAAAGGCTTTTCTACTCCCCCTTCTCTGATTGCCCGGACATCAGCTAATCCCATTCCATAAGCAGAAAGAACTCCAGCATAAGGGTGAAGAAATATCTTTTTCATCCCCAAAGTATCGGCAATTAAACAAGCAACTTGCCCTCCTGCTCCTCCAAAACAACAAAGCACATATTGGGTGACATCATAACCTCGTTGTAGGCTGATTTTTTTGATCGCGTTTGCCATATTTTCCACAGCGATCGCAATAAATCCAGCTGCGACTTGTACGTTTGTACGGGTATTTCCTGTGGCAGCTTCAATTTCTTGAGCTAATTGTGTAAATTTATCAATGACAATATCTTTATCTAAAGGCAAATTGCCATCTAATCCAAAGACAGAAGGAAAATATTGAGGATGAATTTTACCTAACATAACATTGGCATCAGTAACCGTTAATGGTCCGCCACGTCGGTAACAAGCAGGACCAGGATTTGATCCAGCAGATTCCGGTCCGACACGATAACGAGAACCATCAAAAAATAGAATTGAACCGCCTCCAGCAGCAATCGTATTAATAGCTAATACGGGCACTCGCATCCGCGCCCCTGCAATCTCCGAATCTAATTGTCGTTCATACTCTCCTTTAAAATGGGCGACATCTGTACTTGTCCCTCCCATATCAAAGGTAATGACTAACTCAAAACCCGCCCTTTTGCTAGTTTGTACTGCGCCGACAATTCCCCCAGCAGGACCACTCAAAATACTATCTTTTCCTTGAAATTGTTCAGCGGCGACTAAACCGCCGTCAGATTTCATAAACATTAATCTGACTCCGGGTAACTGACTGGCGACTTGGTTGACATAGCGACGCAGAATAGGAGTTAAATAAGCATCAACAACTGTTGTATCTCCTCGGCTAACGAGTTTCATTAAAGGGCTGACTTGATGGGATACGGAGATTTGCGTAAATCCTATTTCTTGGGCAAGTTCGGCGACTTGTTGTTCGTGGTAGGGATAGCGATCGCTGTGCATAAAAACAATCGCACAAGAGCGAATACCTGTGTTGTAAACTGCTTGTAAGTCATTTTTGACTTGTTCAATATTTACGGCGATTAATTCTTGACCGTTGGCATCATAGCGTTCTGAAACCTCAATCACCTGCTCGTAAAGCATGGTTGGTAAAATGATATGACGGGCAAAGATGTTAGGACGGTTTTGATAGCCAATCAAAAGTGCATCTTTAAACCCTTTAGTAATCACAAGTGCGACTCTATCCCCTTTCCTTTCTAACAGTGCATTTGTTGCTACTGTTGTCCCCATTTTGACCACTTCTATTGCTTCAGTTGGAATAGGTTCGTTGCCTGAAAGACCGATGATATCCCGAATACCTTGAATGACTGCATCTTGATACTGTTCGGGATTTTCTGAGAGTAATTTGTAAACTATGATCCATTGCTGGTTGGGAAGAGGCACAATTAAAAAACGTTTAGGATGTTTTGAGAGTCCGTCTATGGTTGCCTGATTATTAGTCACCGCAACCAAATCGGTAAATGTACCACCCCGGTCAGCAAAAACTTTTAACATTGCTCTGTTTCCTCATCGTCTAGAATTAGAGTAACAAGATCCTGTTGCTTGTACTGTTGGAGAACTATTGAATTTTATTTACAAGTCAGTAAAGTAGGTTGGGTGAAGGGGAACAGAATCCAGGATTAACCCGCTTGCTTTTTTAGGTTCAACTTTCATTCAACCTATAAAGTTTATGATTTTGGATTTTTGCCTCGTTCCAAAGCTTTTGATGCTGGTGGTGGAGGTTCGAGCGGTTTTTGAAGGATTTCAATAATTGCAGTAATGACTTCATTGATTTTTTCGTCCTTCAGTCTCCCTATAGATCGAATAACATTACTTTTGTCAACCGTTGCAATAATGTTAGGGCGAATATAGCAAGGACTTAAGTTTAGTTTACCAACCCTGAAGTCTTGGTCTTCTAACTTAATTGCATAGTCTCTACCTGGTTTACTGGTGACAGGACAGACTATGATATTGTTACTATCTGATTCTGCAATTACCAAAGCAGGTCGTCTTTTAGTAGCAGATGCATCGGAAAATGGGAAAGGCACTGAAATGATATAGCCTTTGCCAAGGTTTTCTATAGATCCTTCCAAGCTTCGTCTTCCTCTGGATCAAGCCAAATTTTGTTCAGTGATGACTCACTCAATTCAAGAAAATCTTTTACTAGTATTTGAGAATCATCTACGTCGCCAGCTTGTAAATTCTTAACTCTTTCAAGTGGTAGTCCAGTTAGTTTTGCTACTAGAGCTAAATCGATACCTTCCTGCAGCATATTGAGTGCAACTTGGGTTAAGCCCTGCTGCAAACCTTGCTCCCACGCTTCGCGTAAGGTTTTAGTTTGAATTGCAAAGTCATGCATAATTGTCAGTTCGTTGCGCTCTGCTTCACTTAATATTAACCCACTTGCTTTGTTCGGTTCCACTCACTTCGTTCATTTAACCTCGACCAACCCTAAAATGTATCATTGACAAAATATGCTAGAACTAGCATACTGTCAGTATGAGTTTTTCATTAAAACCAGTTGAGTGGGTTGGAAGCTCGCTTGATGATTTGAGAGAGTTCCCAGAAGAAGTTCAGCAGGTGATGGGTTACGCTCTTTATTGAGCTCATTGTGGCGAGAAGCATAATTGTGCAAAACCGCTTAAAGGATTTAAAGGTGCAGGAGTATTGGAAGTTGTAGAAGACTTTGATGAGGATACTTACAGAGCCGTTTACACAGTTAAATTGCAAGGCGTGGTTTATGTTTTACACGCCTTTGAGAAAAAATCAAAGCACGGTATTGCTACCCCAAAGCAAGATATCGAACTAATCGAAGCAAGATTCAAACGAGCATTCATAGCATCACGCGCAGAACTATAGCGCCAAGCAAAAGGAAGAGAAAAATGACTGAGGAAATCAATGTCAAAGCAAGTAGTGGTAATGTTTTTGCAGATTTAGGTCTAGCTAATCCTGATGAACTACTTGTTAAAGCAGAACTTGCACGTCAAATTAGCGACATCATCACCAAACAGGACATGACTCAAATTGAAGCGGCTGAACTTTTAGGAGTGGATCAACCTAAGATTTCTGCCCTAATGAGGGGAAAACTATCAGGTTTTTCAACAGAACGGCTTTTCCGATTTTTGAATGCTTTAGGTTGTGATGTGCAGATTGTGGTGAAGGCGAAACCAGAATCTCGAAAACACGCTCAAATAAAAGTTTATAGTCTGTAGTAGGGTAGGTTGGCTTAGCGGAAATTTTGCTCTTCCCACTCTCATGTGGAACACAGACCGACAACCTTTGTGGACTTAACGTCATATCAGCAATCGATGGATTGATCGATAAAGCGATCGCTCCACCAATTGGTACACCCAGTTCTAGCTCGTTACGCAAGTCCAACCAGCTTGGCGCTTAGTTCCCACATGCGATCGCCTTTTTCATCATCGCGGGCTTGAGGAGAGACCTTTTGAACAAACGACTTACCATTTTTCTTCTGTCGATTCCCCCAGCTCCAATAAGCACCAGATTGTTTGTACTCAGGATCGGCAACCACTGCTGCGACTCGCTCGCCAGCAAGATCCTGAGACACGTAGCCCCCGGTGATGTACTTTTGGAATTTTGGGAAGAGTTTCTGAAACAGAGGATAGTGGTTGCGGAATAATGGCGTTTCTGCAACACATCCCGGATACAGAGAGGTGAAAGTAATCCCGGTCGATTCATGATAGCGTCGATGCAGCTCTCGCATAGTCAGCACATTGCAGACTTTGCTGTCTTTGTAAGCCTTGACTGGTTCAAACTTCTTGCCATCAATCATCGAGATTGGCTCTTTAAATCCTGCTGCAAAGCCATCCAGATTTCCTAAGTCCGGACGCGGCGGAATCTTGCCGCCAAGTTCGTCTGGATTGTGCGTTACAGTTCCCAAAATCACCAGCCTCCGGTCGGAAGAGGATGAGTGCTTCAGGTCTTCAAGCATAAGGTTACACAAAAGGAAATGACCGAGGTGATTTGTGGCAACGCTCAACTCATATCCTTCAGGCGATCGCAACGGCTCTTTTAGTAAAGGCATATAAATTGCGGCGTTGCACACCAAAGCGTCTAAGGACTTTCCGCTTGCTCTGAAGTCCTTGACAAACTGTCGAACACTCTCTAAAGAAGCTAAGTCGATATGCATGAGCGTGTAGCTGTCCTGGGGCATTCCCACCGTTTGGGCAGCTTTTTCAGCCTTCGCTAAATCCCGACAAGCCATCACCACATGCCATCCCCTTTGGGAAAGTGCTTTCGCGGCGTACAAACCGACCCCTGAGGATGCGCCTGTGATCACGACCGTTGAGTTCGGATGTTGTTCCATTCTGTTCAGACTTCGTTGACTGTCGTTGACTGTCTCCATGATCTCACACCACGCTCGCCACGAGCTTTGATTTTTCGAGATGCTCTGCCGTTATTATTCACACTTTGTTAACCCAAGCATGGGGATGATTCTCATGCTTAGGTTAACCGATGAACTTAAAAAGAACACAATCTTAAATCAGTGAACAGTGAACAGTGAACAGTGACCAGTGACTAGTGACGCCTCGCTTTGGTGTGGTTGTACTGACACCAACGCTTATGCCTACGGCACGTCTGACGACGAACGGTCCAATTGGTGTGGTGTTTCCCCCAACGATAAAACTGATAACCCTTCGGGTATGCCTTCGGCACGCCTGACGGCGAACGCCAGTCGCCTACGGAGGGAGACCCTCCTGCAGCGCTGGCTCACTGGTAACTGGTAACTGATAACTGGTAACTGTTAAAAGAAATCAGCCATCCAAGGAGATGCGCCAGCAAATATTTGAGTTGCGGCTGACATGGCTGTTTCTGTAGCATCCAACTGTCCTGCAAGCTGTAACTGTTGCGGGGTAAATAAGCCGGTGTAGAGAGGTGCCAATCCTTTAATGTCTAGCTTCATGTCGCCTTTTCCGCCGCTTGTAACTTCACCGCGTCCATTGGCAACAGACAGAATGAATCTACCATTGTTTTCAGCAAGCAAATCATCTCGAATTTCCAGGTGCAGTTGGGCTTGAATTTCTGGTGAATAACCACGCTTTTCCAATGCAGTACTCACATTAATCACGCGCAGCATCCAACACTTGGCAGATTTTTGCTTGGCAGTTTGTTCTGGCAAAAGCAATGTTAGAGAGTCAATAGCAGAACCTTTCCATCGCACATATTCAATTTGAGAGCGATGATTGGCAAGAAAACTCCAGAAAGTTTGTGCAGCAGCAGTTGTGAAAACTGTCCAATCTCTGACTCGTATAAAGCAGCCATCCTGGTTTTCGTCTTGGCTGAAGATGATGTAGCCTTGGGGTTGCTCTGCACTACCGATAAGATAAGCGTAGACTGCTTCCTTCTCATCTGGTCTGATTAAGCGTTCCCACAGACCTAGATGTCGGTCTAAGTGTCCGTTGTTGAGTCTTGCCTGTTGCTGATATAGTTGGTAAAAGATTTCATGGTTAGATGGAACAGTTAAAAGAGGTAGCGGCTGCTCCTTCACCAGGATACTCTCAGTAGGAACTTCCCAAATACAAAAGGCACCGCCCTGCTCATAACCCACTTTCCGATACAAGCGTTGAATCGCTGGATAAAGCACGGAGATGGGTACTCCCTTTGCATAAAGTTCCTTTATAGTATGCTGCATCATAGCTAATGCAGCTCCAGTTCCACGATATTCTGGAGCAATGCCAACCCCAGCAATTCCCGTCATAGGGACGCGTTGAGTCCCCCACCATTGACCCATCGGGATAGCCGCTAGTCCACCAGCAACTTGCTCACCTTGACGGATGATACGGAAGTTTTCTAAGCCGAGGCGGTTGAAAAAGATTTCACTCTCACCCGGCGACATGAGAAAACACTGCTCGAGGATATTCCCTAGCCGCGCAATGTCCTCTTGATTGGCAATCAGGCTGTATTCAAATTGAGAAGTCATAGTATATGCTGCCTAGCACGACTACACTACAAATATACTACAAAATGTAATCGCGCCAGCGCCTCACCCAAAAGGTTCACCCAAATGGAGGATGTTTTTTAGCTTTATTATTTATTCCTAATTTTTAATTCCGAACTCTGTGCCATTGAGACGACTGAGAAAAGTACGTAGGCGATCGCTTTCTGGATTGGAGATAACTTTAGCAGCCGAACCTTGTTCTACCACAACGCCTTGATCCAAAAACATAACCCGATGCGCCACTTCACGGGCAAATTGCATTTCATGAGTCACAACTACCATCGTCATACCTTCTGCTGCTAGTTGCTGCATGACTTGTAACACTTCACCAACAAGTTCCGGATCTAGGGCGCTGGTTGGTTCATCAAAAAGCATAACCTGGGGGTTCATACACAAACTGCGGGCGATCGCTACCCGTTGCTTTTGTCCACCCGAAAGTTGTTCTGGATAGGCAGATGCTTTGTCAAAAAGTCCAACTTTTTCGAGATAAAATCCCGCAAGTTGTGTACTTTCTTTCGCAGATTTCCCCAGCACTTTACGCGGAGCAAGTGTGAGGTTTTCTAGTACGCTCAGATGAGGAAACAGGTTAAACTGTTGGAAAACCATGCCTACTTGTGTTCGTAGTTCTCGCAGTTGCTTGTTGGTGAAACTAGGTTGCGATAAATCAATACCATTGACGACTAAACGCCCACAATCTATATTTTCCAAGCGGTTGAAGCAGCGCAGCAGAGTACTTTTACCACAACCAGAAGCACCAATGACTGCTACGACTTCTCCTCGTTTGATTTCGCCCGTGATTCCCTTGAGCACTTTTAGGGAACCATAGCTCTTTTCAATGTCTTTAAAGATAATTGCAGGGGTGGAATTGTCCATTTCCCATGTTTATTGCACTATAGTTAATTATACCTGAACAGTCAGTAATGAGAGAAAAAAAAGTTAAGCTAGTACGTATTTCATATATTTAGTTTTTCATGTCATTGATAGCATAAAATACAAAAAATAAAAAAAATCTACACTTGATAGGAACTTATTACTCCTTTGTGTAGTACCTGAAAAGATGATTCTTTGAAAACCTCATCTGTGTTAGCAATTATTTATCCGGAAAAAAACAATGTTCGAGCAAAAAATTAGGCGATGGTGCAAAGCACCCGCCCTTATGGGGCGATCGCATTTCATTAAACATTTTTTAGCGGGTTTTGGTGCAGCTATCATTTTGTCAGCTTGTGACTCAACCAGCAATACTAGCAGTTCCTCTAAGAACGGAAATTCTCAACAAACAGCTACAGCAGGTAAAACCATCAAGATTGCCACAGACGGAACCTTTCCGCCCTTTGTATTTAAAGGAACGGGAAATGAAATTGTGGGTTTTGACATTGACGTGATCAAAGCAGTCGCAAAAGTAGCTGGAATGACAATTGAATTCCAGACTATGCCTTTTGATGGCATGATTCCCGCACTACAGGCAAATACTGTAGATGCAGCCGTCGCTGCTATGACGATAACACCCGAACGCGCCCAGACAATATCCTTTTCTCGACCTTATTTTAAAGCAGGGTTGGCGATCGCAGTCCGCCAAGACAACGCAACTATTACCAACTTAGATAGTTTAAAAGGCAAAAAAATTGCCGCCCAAATTGGTACAACCGGAGGTAAAAAAGCCAGAAGCATTTCAGGTGCCCAAGTGCGGGAATTCGACTCAGCCCCTTTAACTTTCCAAGAACTAGCAAATGGCAATGTGGATGCAGCCATTCATGATGCTCCCGGGATTCAAGAAGCTATCAAGACTGGTAACATCAAAGGTATAAAGGTAGTTGGCGAACTAGTTACCGAAGAATATTATGGCATTGCCCTGCCGAAAAACTCTCCCAACCTCAACGCCATCAACACAGCTTTGACAAAGATAATTTCAGATGGTACCTACGCTCAAATTTACAAAAAGTGGTTCCCTTCAGAACCTGTAAAACTGCCAGAAAGTGTGCCAGGTTCCTCATGAGGACTGGGGAGAATCAATTCACGCCGTCGCATTCACGCATTAGAAGTCTCTTCCTCATCACCCCACCTCCCCACCACTCCATAATGATTCAAAGTCTAACTATCATTCTCAACGCCCTGCCAGATTTACTGCTTGGCACTGTCATAACACTTGAAATTGCCGCACTTTCCGTTGTTTTTGGCATGGTTGGCGGCTCGTTGATAGCTATTGCCCGACTTTCGCCAATTGTGCCTCTGAGATGGGTAACTCGCGCTTATATCGATTTCTTTCGCGGCACACCGCTGCTTGTGCAGATTTTTATGATATACTTCGGTTTGCCAGCACTGGCGCAAAGTATTGGCATACCTCTGCGCTTTGACCGTTTAGTTGCTGCTGTTGTTGCTTTGAGCTTCAACGCTGCTGCTTATATAGCTGAAATTGTTCGTGCTGGAATTCAATCGATTGAACCAGGACAAGCAGAAGCCGCAAACTCGCTGGGTATGAGTGGAATGCAGATCATGCGCTACATCATTTTTCCCCAAGCGTTGCGTCGCATGATTCCACCACTCGGAAGTGAATTTATTACCCTGCTCAAAGACACCAGTCTTGTAGCAGTCATCGGCTTTGAGGAATTATTCCGACGCGGTCAATTAATTGTCGCTAATACTTATCGGGCTTTCGAGATTTACACCGCAGTTGCCTTGGTTTATTTGGTTCTTACGTTAGCTTCATCTCAATTTTTCTCTTTTCTAGAAGTTTGGATGAACCCAATCAAGCGTAAAAAAAGCAAGCCAAAGTCGATTGAGTCTTTAAAAGCTTAATGGAGAAGTTATTCTCCATTAAGCTGATGTCTTTGGAGATAAAGCAAGCGCCAAGAACACAATTTTAACTTACTGCGATCGCTTGAATGATACCAGTTTTAGACGAAGCGATCGCCCGTGGATAAAATTGAGAGACTGCAACTACAACCTAGCCAACAACTGAAGAGCAAGATTGAAAGCACAAAAAGAAATCCACTTTTTTCAGGAAATTAATGAACTATATCAAGCTACAAATTCTCAACATAGAGCAGTTTGTAATTTGTTTGATATTCTCAGATTAGATGACTTAGAAGTAGAAGCAGTAAAAGCGCTGCCGCCGTACCGAAAAGGCTTTTATCATGTCAGCTTCAAGAAAAGCCCAAGCCACTCATCTGTTTTTATAAATGCTGACAAATTTGAAAACAGACAAGGCTGTCTTATATTCAGTTCACCCTATCATATCTATTCTTGGCAAAGAGACTCAAACACCAAAGGCTTTGTCTTTTACTTCAAAGATGAATTTTTATCCTGCGATATTTTGAGCGAGTTTCCCTTCTTTAAAGTTACGGAAAGCAATCTCTTCGAGCCGGAACAAGAGGAATCAGAAAAGCTACAAAGCTACTTTCAGATGATTTGGGCGGAGTTTAAAGGCACAAATTTATACAAAACTTATATCGCTCAATCGTTGGTGCTGGCTCTACTTTATTATTGCAAATCACTTTATGAAAAATATACAGCCCAAGCAAAAAATCAACCCCGTAGCCTCATCATCTTAAACCAGTATCACCAACTCATTAATAAATTATATTTAGAGAAAAAAACAGTTGGGGAATACGCAAGTTTGTTGGGCATTACCTCTAATCACCTAAACGATGTCATAAAGCAAGCCACAGGTAAGACAGCCCGTAGCTTTATCGTTGAACGTATTTTGTTGGAGGCTAAGAGCCTTTTAACTCATACGGAATTAGATATTGCTGACATTTCCTATAACTTACAATTTGACGAACCCACCAACTTTGGCAAGTTCTTCAAAAAATATGTTGGGCTGACACCGCTGCAATTTCGTAATCGGAAGCAGCTTAATAATTAATCCGAGTTATTTACCATTTTATCCACTAATTGTATTACCACCGCGTAGCAAGTAGAGACTACCCTGGGAATGTCAGTCATGCCTTGGTCATCACATCATTCTAATAACAATGAAAATCACAGGTAATACTATCCTCATTACAGGTGGAGCAACGGGTATTGGATTAGCCTTAGCAGAGGCTTTTCTAAGAGAAGGTAACAGAGTAATTATCTGCGGAAGAAGAGAGAAAAAATTACAAGAAGCAAAGACAAAGCTTCCTTCACTTAATGTCATGAACTGCGACATTTCAAAAGACAGTGCCAGAGAAAACTTGTTTCAATGGGCTACCAATACATTTCCAAATTTAAACATATTGATAAACAATGCAGGGATTCAAAAAGAAGTCGATTTGACAAAAAAAGCAGTAGATTTATCGGGAGAAGATGAGATAGACATCAACTTAAAAGCTCCAATTCATCTATCCACAATGTTTATACCTCACCTAATCAAGCAGAGAGAATCGGCAATTGTAAATATTACCTCTGGTTTAGCATTCACACCGCTTGCGGTTGTTCCTATCTATTGTGCGACAAAAGCAGCTTTACATTCATTCAGTCAATCTTTAAGGCATCAATTGCAAAATACATCAATTCAAGTCTTTGAAGTAGCCCCACCTATTGTTGATACAGAGTTAGACAGGGGTGCAAGAGAAAACCGAGAACAAGAAAACGTAGTCATTTCACCTGTGGAGGTTGCTGAGGCAACTCTTAAAGGTATGAGAGAAGACCAGCTTGAAATTGTCATTGGTTTAGCAAATAACTTACGTTCTGCTCCGGAGAAAATGTTTGATATTATAAATCGTTTTTGAGTCACCTGTGGAGTTCCTTGATTGACGTGCAACTCGTCAGCAGGCTTTTCCTGACTTGAATACAGACCAATATGGTTACCCTATCGACAACATTCCAACAAGCCGGCAAAACAGTATCTGGTTTGGTGACAAGAAGCTTAAGGGACTTCCAAATAAAAAAATATTCAACTTTTTCTTGTGGGATGGGCTTCTAGCCCGTCCTAGAAACTGGGGGGAACCGGGATGCCCACCCCACAAGACTGGATAATTTATTTGTTGGAAATCCCTAAAACTTCCACATTGACACCACTTGTTTCCCTATCAAAAGCAACGCAACACCAATCATCACAATCAGCGTCACCCGACCACCAGGAACAAGCGGTTGACTGATGCTATTTGATTGTTCCTGCTCTTGACGTTGCTTCCAAATCATCAACGCAGGAATAATCCCTCCTAAAACTGAAACACTGAATGTTCCAGCATAGTCTAAAGCAGCCACGAAAATGTTGGGATTGAGCGCCCCGAGACTCATAGGGGGAAAAAGAATCAGTGAATAAAGCGGTAGGCGCTTAGACGGTTCACCTTGTCCAACAAGTGAAATATCTTTGAAGAAATCCAGCAAACCGTACACAAACCCAATGAATGATGTGACGATCGCAAACTCAGAGAAAATGGACACTAACACTCCCAACCATTCTCCCGCGCCACCACTACGTAACATTTGCAGTGGGTCAAAAATAGTTGTGCCACCAGAGGTACCGTGTACCATATCGGGACTGACGCTTCCCAAAATCACGGCATTCCAAGCCAAGAACATGACCAAGGGAATCGCAGAACCAATAAAGATGGATTGACGTATCTTCCGCGCATCTCCTTCAAGTTGAGTCACAACCGTTGGCACTACATTATGATAAAACAGCGCCACAAACATCACCGAAACGGCTGGAGGAAGCGCACTCCAATTCTGAAATGAGAAAGAGGAAGTCTTAACCTGCATTGTTCCCAGCAACAACAGTCCGAGAAATGAAGCAAGGACAATTCCCACAAACGCACTGTTTAATTTTTCTACAAACTTTTCTCGCCCAAGATACATGATGCCGCCAAATAAGAGAGTGAAGGCGGTTGTCCCCACCCAAGCAGGCAGAACACTCTGCACACCTAACACTTTTTCAACCGCAGATAGTAAAATCTCTCCACCTTGGGCAACATACGCTACAAGCAAGGCGTAGTGCAAGAACAAATACGCGCCACCAGCAACCCGCGCACCCAGCGTCCCAAGCGTCCTCTCAATCATCGTTAACAAACCTAAACTCGGACGTCCCACAAGACGCATCGTGTTCAAAGTCACTTCTGCAATCAAAAGACCAGAGACTAAAGCATAAAGCCAAACAGCAATCAGTAGAACTGTCGATGGCAGAACGCCAGATGGCAGAGTCACCGCAGGCAATGCGAGGATACCAGCACCAACTGTCGTTCCAGCAATAAGTGCAGTACTTCCTAAAATACTACCTGGTTGATGACTGAGTTTACTGCCATAAAGTTCAAGGTTAGAAAATAACCGAGAGACTTGTGGGGTATCGGAGTTGAGAACAGCCTTCATATAGGTTTTACTAAGAAACGCACATTCTGAAACAATATGAAACAGAATATAAATTAATGTAAATTATCTTAGCAAAAACCCTTTCAGGACTTCTGCCCTAAGTACAACTTTTCATAAATTCATAACGTTATCTTGACACTCCCACGGCTAGAAGCCGTTCGCGGAAGCGTGCCGTAGGCATAGGGCTTTCTGCTCTCAACACTGTAAATTAGGGGGTTTAATACCGTTTCACTTTAAGGTTAGAACATGGTGGGCAGCAGCTTTGCTCAGACCAGGGGGCAGGGGGAAAGAATTAGAAATCAATTATTTGTACCAGACATTTCGTGAAATGGTATAAGACCCCTTTGTCTATAGGTAATCTTAGTTTCAGACGGAGATTTTAACCCCGACTGAAACTGTCTTCAATTTTGAATTTTGAATTTTGAATTTTGAATTGTTATTGGGTGGGCAACCAGACGGTAAAACAAGTTCTTCCGGGGACAGACTCAACTAAAATGCTGCCGCGATGACGATTTTCTACAATTCGCCGGACAGTTTCTAAGCCAAGACCCGATCCCTTACCTACGGGTTTGGTCGTAAAAAATGGCTCAAAGATGCGGGACTGGATATCTGCTGGGATGCCTGAACCTGAATCGATAATTTCAACCCGGACATGATTTTTTTTAGAGAATGTGGTAATTTCCAAGGTGCCTTGACCGTCCATTGCGTCAATGGCGTTGTCAATGAGATTGGTCCAGACCTGATTAAGTTCGCTGCCGTAGGCTAAAATTTTGGGAAGGGAAGGATCGTAGGAGCGATGCACGGTGATACCGTATTTCAGCTTATGGCAGAATAACTGCAACGTGTCCTCTAGTCCTTCATGGATGTTGACAATTTGTTGTGCGCCTTGATCAAGATAGGTATAGGATTTCATGGCACTGACAAGCGTCGCAATCCGTTCGGCTCCACGTAGTCCGCCACGAATCATAGACAAGACCTCAAAGGATAATGCCAGCCAACGAAGCCCTTGATCCCGCAGTTCCGTGGGGTCATTTTTCCAGGGTTGAGTCAGTTCCTCAAGAGTCTGAATCTCGACTCCTGCGGCTGCTAGTGGTGCTGCTAGTTTCCACGCTTGCTCAACTCCGTAGTTTTCTAGCCATTCCAACAGTTCATCTTCGCGATCGCTTAAGCTAATCAGGTCAACACGATTGTTGGCAATAGCATCAAACCCAGCATCTCGCACTGCTAGCCATCGCTGGCTATCTTCAGGCGCTACTTGGCGTTGCCCATAGATCAGGTTCATCCGCTCCAGTTCCTGTATTGCTGGAATGATCCCATTGAGCGATCGCACGAGGGCAGCTGCTGGATTGTTGAGTTCATGGGCTAATCCCGCAGCTAGAGTTCCCAGTGCAGCCATCTTCTCGCGAACGCGAATAAAGGACTCTAGACCCCGCAACCGTCGTTGAAAGGTGCGAAAGATAGCTCGCTCGAAATCGCGATACTCGTGCAGCAGCGTTAGGAAGTCAACAGCAGCAAGTTTGTAAAGCTGACAGTTGGTTACGGCTCGCATCGTCACCACCGCTGGTTCTTCAGTTAAGACCGGAATTTCCCCAAAAAAATTAGGAGCATCGTGCTGTCCAATGGGCATTTCGACTCCATCCTGCAAACGAGTAATGCTCATTCGTCCTTTAGCCAAAATAAAGACGCCTCTTGTACTTCTGTTGTCACCTTCTGGCAAGAGTATTTCTCCTTGGAGCAAATGGATAGGTTTGACGCGATCGCACACCCATTCCAATCGCGCTTGCGGAAGCTGCCGAAAGGCATCCAGTGTCAGCAAATCATCCACGCACAGCATTCTTGCATCTCCCTCTAAATATGAAGGCTTAAAGTCTTATTGCACATCACTAAGTACAAGATTGCACAACTTCGTAACGATTTTCATCTCAATGCAATTGCGTTCCGTCATCAGTACTGACTAACAATTTTTACCCTGATACCTGCTTTTTCTTTGTAAAACACATAGCTATTCCCTTTTCATAATAAGCAGCTTCATTTATAAACACAGGATAGACGGATGATTCTTCTTCATAGTAAATAGTTTTGCCGTCAAAAGTGATAAACATAGGATCGCCTGGTTTCAATTCCTCATAATCTCTACCTTGAAGCTGAGGATGAATCATACCTTCAATTTCCCCATTTTCGTTCTTAGGATAATCCACGACTTTTAAATGTTGATAAATACTTACACTATGATTGACTTGTGAAATTTCACCTTGATTATATTTATCTAAATAATCCAGAATGGTATGAATAAGCTCTTCAGTTTTTTGAAACAGACTTGCTTGGAGAATTCCCTGTGGAATAGGACCAACTTCAATACCAAAACCTTTGTCACAAATAGAATTTAAAAAACATGATTCTTTTTCTGGTTCAATCCAACTATATATTTTCACTGTTGTTTGGATTGAAGTCAAATAACTTGCCAATTTTATGTTAAATGGGTTGTCATCTAAAAGGACGATACTCAGTCCCATATTAGCGGTAGTACTGTGTAAATCCATGATAAAATCAACTTGCGGATTGCCTTTTGGTCCGAGAACTTTATTGATGAATCTTGCTCTATCCTGTTCATGGGAAGACCCTAGAGAATTATTCAAGTCTTCTAGAGAAAAGCAGCGGTTTAAGTCTTTGTGAAGATATCTCCTGTTCGCTTGAAAAGCTTGCGGGTTAGCAAGTATGACTCGTGTTTCAAAGCTAGGTCTTTTGACTAGTTCTGGAAAATTCTCAAATTTTTTAATGAGATATGCACCTGTGAATTCATTTCCGTGGGTTCCTCCCACAATGGCAACCTGTTTGAATTTTTCCATGTCTCCAACTGGACGGCAATTTTTCTGATTGCAGCTCTTAAAGAAGGAATGCTGCAAAATTTGCAGAGCTTTTCTTTCTCTAACTGGTTAAGCATTTTTTACCTAGCAAGTCTCGGCTCTATTGTGGCTTTTTTGTTCTACTACGAAGGCTTAAAGGCAATTGGTGCCGCGAAAACGGCTATTTTCATCACTCTCGTGCCTGTACTTACTGCCACCTTCGCAGCTGTGCTATTCAAAGAACCATTGCCACCAACTTTAGTTTTAGGTGGAGTGCTAGTCGTGGTTGGGGTTTCGCTGACCAACCGAAGCTGATAAGTTTTTATTGGGATTGACACTCCCACGTCTTGAAGGCGTGGGATTCTTGGGATTTTGAAAGTAAAGTTATCAAGTTAATCTTGAATCCTTTGATGCTAATTTTATTAGTTGATTTGTTAATAATCTGGATATTTCTCGTACCTCTTTAACATCTGATTTACTAAAAGCTACAGCTATTTCTTCTGTTTCTGAAGTACAACAACATAATTTTTCTACTAAATCTACCAAAGATTCTTTGATAGAAATCAAATCCGTAAAATTAGAATCAGTTAAATAATAGATAGACAAAAAGTCAAAATTTATTATTAATGCCTCTGTCTTTTCTCTAAGTTCACTAACAACAACAGTCTGGCACTTTCCCAATTGGGTAAACCAAGCTAGCACAGAAATACAATCTCTATATAATTGTAGCAACTTATCTCTCAAGATTTGTTGTTTATCTCTACGTTCTTGAAATATATTAGATAAAAATGTGTTAACCAAAGTTATCACCGATCCAATAAAAGCACCAATTGTACCTGTAAAAATACCAATTAACACAGGATTTTTTAGTAATAATTCGCTCAGTTCTCGTGTTGACATTTATTTTTAGCCATGAAAGAGTGCAACAAACGATGAAAACTCTTCAAGTCCATAAATGCATTTTAGATATTTAATACCATCAGTGCAGTAATAACTTAGATGTAAAAAAATAGTATTAAATATAATCAGTGTTCACCAAGTAGTTGACATCTTCATTCAAGGTCGTCTACTCTGAACCTTAAAACTGAGGTTGAATTAACATATTTTCAAGCCTTTGAAGTTGATTGCAATTCTAAGCACGTACTATTTTCCTTTTTGAGCATGGTTTCCCCAATTGAGAAGGCAATTAAGGAGACAACAATAATTAATATGCCAGAAAAATATGACGATAAACATCCTGAAATCGATATAGTTTATTGGTAGTAACAGGCAATTACCCAATACAGACTCCTTCAGTAAATCGAAAAGTTTTTCCACGCTTTGCGATCGCTGATTGTTTGTAGTCTGTAATACTTTTTATCCAACAAATTTTTAACCAGCAAAGCAGGTATTAATTATGATTACTTATAGCTAGCTGGCTACGAGCGTTATTCATACTACTCTGATGGAAGATAAGCATCAATATGTGGGAATTTATTTGTATCAGCTGCTCCAAAAGTACTTAATCAGTAGATTGGGTTGAACAGTAGCGAAACGCAATCACTGGCAATATTAGTAAAAATTGATACAATATAAATAAGAATTTTCTGATAAAAGCAGATGTCAATACTGCTGCAATAGTTGTTTGGTGGAGAACCAAGTTATGACTCAAAATGAAAATGATACTTTATCGAATGTAAATCAATCTTCTTCACATACAGGTATCCGATACTGGGGTAAAGTTGAGCTTATAGAGGAAGGAGAGACTTATAGAATTAATCGTCTTGAAATCAAGCCTAAGCACAGCATGAAAGCACAAATTCATTACCACCGTAGTGAACATTGGGTCGTAGTTTCTGGTGTTGCAAAGGTGAGTTGTGGTAACGAGGAAAGATTACTGAATCGAAATGAATCAACTTATGTTCCTCCCGCAACGCTTCATAAGGTAGAGAATCCAGGATTTATTCCGCTACTTATTCTGGAAGTTCAAAATGGTGAGTACTTGGGAGAGGATGATACAGAGCGCCCATTGGACTTAACGTTGGTTTAGGCTCTCTACAGATGCTACAAAAGGTGGGCGCTGCCCACCCTACAAACTACTAACTTTTTCTTGGAGTAAACGATAGGAAACTTTTGTTAAGCGACGTTTTGTAAGTTCTATACTTGTTTTCCACCTGACTCCTAAATTGTAGTAGGTAATACTATATATAATCCTTTTTAATTAAATTTAACACATATTCTTACAGCCAAATTAACAAGCTTTAGTTAACTAGTATCCTTGACAAATCACTCGTCAAGTAAGCAAATTCTTATTGATGCGTGAAATTATAAAATTACAAAATTTATTATAAATTAATACTATTGTAGCCCAATCTGAATCTTGTATTTTTAATTAATGAGAGTTAAAATCCTCAAGAAGCTGGGTATACAATGTATGAAGTATCGAGTTTCTAATTTGATTGCTGAACTTTCCATACCAAGGTTGTACTTAGTTACAAATTATTGCAATACCGGGAGCATCCCAATTTTTGAAAAACACGTTTGTCATTCTGTTAGCGTAGCTCCTCGCGGAGCGAGGCGCGAAACGAAGTGGAGCGTATCTCCTGCGGAGACGCTACGCGAACGCGTAGCGTGTCCCGAAGGGACTCAGAACCTCGAGCCGTGAACAAGGCTTGAGATGCTTCATTCCGGTATCGCTCCATTCAGCATGACAATAAATTTAAACATTTGAGATGCTCGCGCAATGCCTGCCTCTTTTACTGACAGATTGCTGAACAGTAGTGATGGTTGTCTAGTTGAGAATCTAGTTATGACTCACAATGAAAATAATGTTTTGCCAAATGTCAATCAATCTTCTTCACATTCAGATATTCGATATTGGGGTAAAGTTGAACTCATAGAGGAAGGAGAGACTTATAGAATTAATCGTCTTGAAATCAAGCCTAAGCACAGCATTAAACCACAAATTCATTATCACCGTAGTGAACATTGGATCATAGTTTCTGGTATTGCAAAGGTGAGTTGTGGTAACGAAGAAAGAGTACTGCATCGAAACGAGTCAACGTTTGTTCCTCCCGCTGCACTACATAAAGTAGAAAATCCAGGATTTATTCCGCTGATTATCCTGGAAATTCAGAATGGTGAGTACCTCGGTGAAAATGATACAGAGCGCCCATCGGACTTGACTTTGGTCAAGTCTGTAGCTGAGAGTGAGTAAGAGTCAAAAAACCGCTTGACGCAACTGTGGGAAAACTTTAGATACCTTACTTAATACGTAATCACCATACGTTCCACGAAATTCGTGAACACTAGCCCGATCCCAGCGTTCGTCTTTGTTATCAGGCACTACCCCCACGCTGTCCAGTTCAATTGGCTTCACTTCGACGTTGAAGTTGGGATCGAAGAAGAATGGGAAAGAAAGGCGGTTTCTTCCCGACTTATTTTGAACGCGATGAGGTGTGGAGCGATATAGTCCTCGCGTCATGCGGTCTAGCATATCACCGATATTGCATACAAAAGAATCTGGAACAGGGGGCGCATCTATCCAGCCCGATTTCGACTTTATCTGCAATCCGCCCAAGTCGTCCTGCTTTAAAATTGTCAGGACGCCGTAGTCGGTGTGTTCCCCTACACCCCACCTCTTCTCACCCTCAGAGGGTGATGGATGAGGCGGGTAATTGAAGATGCGGAATAATATAAGCGGATCTGATGTGTAACGCTCAGCAAAGTAGGACTCCTCTAGTCCGAGGCTCAAGGCAATGCCACCCATTAGCTTATGCCCAAGCTGGGTTATTGCTGCCATGTAATCAAGTACTGTCTCGCGAAATAGCTTAATGTTCGATGGAAACAGGTTAGAACCGTGCATGGGGGTATCTGCTTTTACAAGCGGGTGGTCGTCTCCCAACTCAGCGCCAAAGTAAATACCTTCTTTCAAGTCAGGTTTTCCTGAGGTGAGTTCACCCCCAACTGGGAAGTATCCCCGCCATGCTCTACCTCCCAAAGCCATACGAATTTGAAGCTTAGTTTGCAAATCTTGGGCAAAGAACTGCCGACTAAGCTTTTCCAACCTCTGCTGCAATGCTTCGTCTACCCCGTGTCCGACAATGTAGAAGAATCCATACTCGCGACACGCTTGTCCAATTTCAGTGGCTACTTGGTGCCGATTCCCAATTCCAGACACCAGCGCAGTGATGTCAATGATTGGAACCACCTGTGAAAACCCATCATTTCCAATTTGCAAGATTTCCATCCTAGGATTCTGCTGGGGATTGTCCTGGAAACAGTTAAGGAGAACCTTAACCTGAACTTGTACAAATTTTAACTCAACTTTTGCTGTTTCTATCTTACGTTATCTAACGTCTCTAGAGATAATTGTGATAAACTACGGTAAAGCTATCAAATTTTCGATATATGCAACAAATGTATCAATAGCTGAAAACAGTCAAAACTCTCTAAAATTGCTAGTCAAATGCTACTTTGCTTTGCCTAACAACTCGTAATGCCTTTGGTTCCAGAAAATAAACCATTCTAAAACTGTCATTCAAAGCAAAACCAACAAAATCTAAGAATCTCAGTCGAAAGCGAGAATCCTTACAAAATGCTTGACAGTGCTATCGCTTTGTAGGCTTTGTAACCTGCGGCAAGGCGTGCACAGCACGTCTATGGGAACGACTACAGCATACGGATTTAGATTCTTTTTTGTGTGGTGGTTTCTACTGAGCTTGAGGAGTAAAAATGTTTAAGGCGATCGCGTGTGCTTGGATACTTCTTGTTGTTGGCGACTTCCTTTCTACTTTTTGCTATCACGTACCTGAGCATGTTTTTGGTCATCTTCATGTGCAAACTCACCATTCCTACAAGAAGAACTTTCGCCATTACGCCATTTTGACGTTCAATTTCCAGGTTCTTCTAGATGGTATTCTCGGTGCTTTACCTTATTTATTGCTAGCAGCAGTTCTATGGTACTTTTCCCCGGTAGGTGTTTTGTGTGGATTATTGTTTGGTCAGTTTCATGTATGGTGGAGACATACCAGCATCTTGGATTGGCAAACTCCAAAGTCAGTGGATCTTTTGTGCCGGATTCTATTCATCACAACTCCAGAAAGACATTGGCAGCACCATCAAAAAACCAATCAGGGTTACGGCGATATTTTCACATTCTTTGAACAGCCAGCCTTGGGCTGGCTGCGTTTATTACGCCTGTTGAGGTTGCGTTTTTCGCACCGCATCGTGTCTCAATAATATTAAATACCTTGCTGATATCATTGCTGCGCTCTCAGATGAGAACTATCAAGGCAACTTAAAGCATGACAGCTAGACTTTTTAAATCTGGCACTTCCAAATCTGCTTTACCTTGAGCTGGTAAATAAGCTCCGGAACCTTGTTGACCTAGTCTGCGGTTCACCCAAACGGTTGATAACCCTAAGGAATTTGCCGGAACAATGTCGTGGTAAACACTACAAGCAACGTGCAGGACTTTCTCAGAGGGTATGCCAATTTTTTCCAGCGCCACCCGAAAATTTTGCACTGAAGGCTTGTAGCTTTTCACCTGCTCGGCGGTTACAACTTTATCAAACTCAACTTGCAAATGTTTTGCTGTCAAAGCAAATAGCTCATCATCAACGTTGGAAATGATTGCCAGTTTGAATTGCTGTTTGAGAGTCTTTAGGGCTTCAACTGTATCAGGAAAAGGTTGCCAGCGCTTGATAGAATCAACAAGCGCATTCAACTCTGTGGGAGAAGGTGTAAATCCAAACTGATCCCCAAACTTTTGCACAACCCCTTTGAGAACATCTTTGTACTTGCGGTACTCTTGTTGCTCAAGATTGGATTCAAAGCGAGCAAACCACTCAAGAATTTCGTCCTCACTCAGATGAATCTTATGGTTTGAGAGAACTGGTTGCAATGCCTCCAACACACCTTTTTCCCAATCAATCAGAGTTCCATAGCAGTCAAAAGTCAAGATTTCGTATTGGTTCAGGTTAATCACGGTGTCTATTTCCTCATTCAAGACTTCGTTTGCTCTAAATTTTGTTTTTCTATTGCCCGTAGATGTTCCACCAGTGCTTTACCGTCTATATTGTGGTCTCCCGCAATTTGCTCCGCACTACAAGCATCGCCTGAGCATATTGCATTTACCAATTTTTGGTGCTGCTCTACAATGTCATCCAAATCTGGATGTATTGCATTGCAGGAAATAATGTAAAGGCGGATTTGCTGTTCAACTATTTTGTACTGCTGCTGTAATCGACGATGACCAGCAAGTTGAATGATTGCCTTATGCAGGGCAAAGTCTGCATCTGCGATTTGGCTCCAATTCCCCTTCTGGACAGCTTTGACTAACTGTTGCAAGGCAGCATTAAGCTCTTTTGCCTGACTCGGTGTTATTGCAACAGCCGCCAGTCGCGCCGCCAGACTCTCAAGCGCACTCCGCAGTGTGTATAGCTCCCAAGCATCCTGCGAACTTAGCCCTGAAACAGTACAACCTTTATAAGGCAACTGTACGAGCAAGCCTTCATAAGTTAGTTGCTGCAATGCCGAGCGTATAGTTGCTCGACTCAGATTAAATTGCTCTGCCAGATTGATTTCTAGCAAACGAGTTCCCGGTGCAAGTGTACCGTTGAGAATTTGTTCTCGAATCACATCAGCTGCTTGAACATCCAAGCTCCGAGGTACGATAGCAGGCTGGGGTTGGTTCCCTTTCATTTTGATTTTTGTAGAAATGCGAACAAGTTGAGCGCAGTTGCTGACTTGCGACTGCTTTTTTCATGCAAACTACTCATAGTCAGACTGTATCTGGTAAATTGTATATTGTCAACAATCTACAATTTTAAGAAACATTAATACTTGATTAGTATCAGCGATAATATGAGTGCAACCCCAAAGAAAAACTTTATAACACCTATTGAGGCAATTACAGGCGGCTCCTGCGTGAAAGTGAGAAGTTAAGCGATGTGGTCTATAGCTGTCGAATCTAGTTTTTGAAGTTTGACAGCAAGGGAGTAAAGCCGACATATTACGTATGCAAACTATTAATAAGCGTAAATTTAGGGATTGAGGAGGCTGAAGATTGCCGGACTTACAAGCAAAACCCCAAACTTTAGCCGACGAACGAAAATGGTTGGTGATGCTCAGTATCGGTCTTGGGGTTTTCATGTCCACTCTCGATGTGGGCATCGTTAACGTGGCTTTGCCTACCCTGGTTCAATATTTTCAAACTAGTTTTCCTCAGGCACAGTGGGCTGTGCTAGCGTATCAGCTCATCAGTTCCAGTTTAGTTTTGGGAGCGACTCGCCTGGGTGATATGTGGGGCAAGAAATACCTCTACTTAGGGGGACTCGTTTTATTTACCTTGAGTTCGCTGTTATGTGGAATGGCACCTAGCATTGATTGGTTGATTGGCTTTCGGGCAATTCAGGGGCTAGGTGCTTTGTTTATCTCTGGGCTTGGTTTGGCAATCATTACAGAAGTTTTCCCTCCCTCAGAGCGTGGACGAGCGGTGGGGATCATGGGTAGTGTTGTTTCACTGGGAATTGCCCTTGGTCCTTCGGTAGGAGGGCTGCTTTTGGGATGGGCTGACTGGCGTATCCTGTTCTTTATCAATGTACCACTGGGCTTAATAGCGAGTTTGCTTGTAGCATGGGTTGTGCCTGCTTCTGAACGCAAAAAGGAAAAACAGCACTTTGATTTGCTTGGAGCGTTGTTAGCTTTGGTGACACTCAGCAATTTTGCCCTAGGCATGACTTTTGGGCAAAGCGACGGCTTTTTTAGTGCTGGTGCATTGTCGTTACTGTTGCTTGCGGCGATCGCCTTCGTAAGTTTTCTTTTAATTGAAGCTCTTGTGGAGGAACCGCTGCTAGAGTTGCAGATGTTTCGCAATTTTCGCCTGAGTGTCAATTTGTTCAACAACTGGCTCGTTTTCATTGTCCTGACTGGTGGCTTGCTGATCACCCCATTCTTTCTGGAGCGAGTCAAGCAATATCCAACCTCAAAAGTAGGGCTATTGTTGGCAGTGTCACCTGTTGTTAGCGGGTTGATTGCTCCACTCGCTGGCACATTGTCAGATCGCTTTGGTTCTCGAAGAATTTGCCTCATTGGGCTGGGAATCATGATTGGCGGTTGTCTGGGTATTAGTACCTTGGACACTCAAACCACTGAACAAGATTATGTGCTGCGCTACCTTGTGTTTGGCACTGGGTTCGGTTTGTTCCGCTCACCTAACGATAGCACTGTCATGGGAGCAGTGCCTCGGGAACGTTTGGGAATCGGCTCTGGGTTATTATCTTTGTCCCGTACGTTGGGAGTTAACGTCGGAGTTTCGGTGATAGGAGCGGTGTTTGGAGCGCTCATTGCAAATTCGGTTCCAGGTACAGATGTTGCTGTTGCTCCCGGTGAGGCAGTTGTTGCAGGATTCCAGGGAAGTTATCGCCTAGCGGCGCTGATTCTTTGTGTGGCAGCAATTTTAACAGCTGTAGTCAAAAATTAAGCGTTGCTGATTAAGAGTATGGTCGCGGTATTCCTAAGCCAGTACTGCAGGAGGTGAGACCAGCGCTGCAGGAGGGTCTCCCGACCTAGGCGACTGGCAAACCCGAAGGGGTCTCCCGACCTAGGGTTCTGGCGTCCCCCACCATAGGTACTCGTTAATGGGGGAGGAATACCGCTAGTAGTTTGCTGGATACTGGGGACGGTTGTTGAGGGAAATGCTCCCGACTTGGTAATGGTCAATATTTCCCGGGACATAATTTTTCGGCTCCCTTACCCAATCCCCAGTCCCCAATCCCCAATCCCCTTTAGTGTAATTTCTAGTGTCATCTGTCACCTGTTGTAGATGTGTATACTTTTGAAAGGAACAAAATGAGTGACACAATTCATTGAACAAGGTCATCAACATGAGTTTTCATGTAGAAGTTGCAATTGTGGGTGCAGGCATTTCTGGTCTCAGTGCAGCCTGGGAATTGTATAAGTTGGGAATCGAATCTCTAGTTGTGCTGGAAGCCAATTCACGAGTGGGCGGACGAACTCTTAACCATCCACTCGTGTCTAGGGGTTATGTTGAACAAGGTGGTACTTGGGCAGGTCCTACCCAAACTGCAATGCTTGCTTTAGCACAAGAAATGGGAATTTCTATTAAGAAGGGCAAGGTTGAAGGACAAACGCTGTATGGCTTTCGGCAGAAATGGACGATGCTAGAAGCATCTCCATCATCTGAATCGGACATTGCTCAAAAAGATTTTGCTGAGGCGATGACGACATTTGAAGCTTTGTGCCGTACTGTTCCAGTCGAAGCTCCTTGGCAAGCTCCTAATGCAATCATATTGGACTCTATGACAATGGGAGCTTGGATTGAGCAGAACACAAAGACTGATGAAGCACGGGCTTGGTTCGAGGGGTGTGTGCGGCAAATCCTTAGTGGTGATCCAAATAAAGTTTCGCTTCTTTGGATGCTTCATTTTGTCCACACAGCAGGATTCAATGATTTGCTAGAGACTGCTGAGGATTTTTGCCTTGTTGGTGGGACACAACAGATTTCCTTAAATATCGCCCAACGCTTAGGAGAAAAAGTTTTACTCAATGCGCCTGTCACGAAAATATCAGGTTACGATAATTCCCTGGTTCAACTGGTTTCTGAACGTGAGGTTGTATATGCTCAGGAGGTCATTGTGGCGATGATGCCCAAGACTGTTGCTCGTATCCAATTCGATCCCCCTCTTCCCCCAATTCACCGTCAACTGATTGCACAATGGGAGACGATGAGTTGGATTAAATTCCATGCTATTTATGAAAAACCTTGGTGGCAAGGTCAAATCATCAGCGGTCATTTTCTCAGTATTGATGCCAAAATTGAGGTAATTGATATTTCGCCAGAAGATGCAAGCAAAGGTGTCATTGTAGGATTGTTAGCTCCTGATTACGCAATATTGCCAGAGTTAGAACGCAAAGAAAAATACCTTGCATTTCTTGGAGAAACTTTTGGTGAAGCAGCACGACAACCATTAGAGTTGGTGGAATTTGACTGGAATAGACAACCTTGGACAGGTGGATGTATTTCTGCATTACCACCTGGTTTACTCACTACGGCGGGTTCTGCTCTTAATAGTCCAGTAGGTCGGATTCATTGGGCGGGTACGGAACGCTCTAGTATTTGGGTTAACTACATTGAAGGTGCCATTCACGCTGGACAAAAGGCTGCTCGCGATGTTGCAGCTAGGCTGAGACCACCCATTGAGGGAATTCAAAATTCAAAATAAATTCAAAATAAATTCAAAAATTATAAATTCAAAATTTTTGATGCATCGCAGGGATTAAAGTAGCTGTAGGCTCAGGGAAAATATCGGGACAAAGCTGATTTAGAATCACAAAGAAACTTGTACCATGTTTGTACAAAAATACATCAACGCTCCTATCCCTTCCTGCCCCAGAACGGCAGGGTTTCTCGGAGGATTTCGATGAAATTTTCTTCTAACCATATACTTTTATCTTGGCTACCGCAACTCAATTCTCAGGTTTGGATTCTTGCGGTTGCTCGATTTTTATCTCAGAGTGGTAGCGGTTTTACTTTATTCTATGCTCCGATTTTTTTCGTCAATCAGGTCGGCTTATCAGCAACAGCAGTAGGAATTGGTCACGGTACTGGCTCGCTGGTGGGAATTTTTGGTCGATTTCTAGGAGGATCTCTTGCTGACTCAAAAGGTTGGGGACGCAGACGGACATTATTGTTATCTACTGTGTTTTGTGCCCTGGCTTCGTTTGTGTTGGCATTATCTGACAACTTCCCAATGTTTTTGGCTGCTCATTTACTTATGGGTTTGGGCACTGGTTTATACTGGCCCACAGTTGAAGCTGCAATAGCAGATTTAACAACTAATGAGCAACGTAACGAAGCATTTGCTGTCACAAGGTTAGCAGATAGTGCTGGCTTAGGAATAGGGGTATTGTTAGGAGGAGTCTTAATTAGCACAACAGAGCTTTACCGTGCTTTGTTTGTCATTGATGGCATCTCCTTTGTGGTGTTTTTTATGATTGTGTATGCTGGACTGACAGAAACTCGTCATTTTGATGAACAGCATTCTCAACCTGTGCTTCAAGGTTGGGGTGATGCGTTGGGCGATCGCCTACTTCTGGTATACGTTTGCGTCAACGTTCTGTTTACCACTTACATCGCTCAGGTAGACAACACAATGCCACTGTATTTTGCTAATTTTGTTTTGGGCAAAACCCTAAAGGGACTGTCACCAACAACGATTAGTGGCTTATTTGCTTGGTATATTTTCTTAGTCGCTCTGTGTCAGTTACCTGCTGTCCGCGCTCTAAATTCTCTAAGCCGCGTGCGTGCTTTGATGATTTCAATAGTGTTTTGGGGAGCAGGATTTCTTTTGGTTTGGAGTGCAGGAGTGACAACGCATGGTCAGCAAATCTTGGCAATTTTCGCCTTATCTGTGATTGCGATCGCCCACGTCACATACAGCCCCTTTGCGACTGCTTTTGTTGCAGAGATAGCACCTGAATCACTGCGGGGTATTTATCTTGCTATTAACGCCCAATGCTGGGGAGTTGGCTTTTTTGTTGGTTCCTTTGTTGGTGGCTTGGCTTTAGATAATCAGAAAGTTGCAAGTCACGGTATTACCTCTGGGTTCACTGCAAATAACTTATGGTTAGCAGCAGCAGCCAGTACTCTTGTTGGGCTTGTGATCTTGAAGACTCTTGATTGGATGCGCGATCGTCAAGAGACCACCTTCATCTGAGAGGGGTACTGATTTTTGTTGAGTGGGCAACAATACAGAATAGACGATCAGCATTCAGCCAATCGCCTATTCAAAAACATTTATTCCTTTCAGCTTCACAATGCTTATTGTAGAGATTGTGGAATGCGCTCAGAACCGTACTTCTGCTGATGCCAATACGGATAGATCGGCGGTACTGCACTGACCTCATGGAGTTGTTTCAATTCGTCCGATGTCAGTTCCCAATTTGCTGCTGAGAGATTATCTTTGAGCTGCTGCTCATTACGGGCTCCAATAATGACCGATGTAATACCAGGCTGACGCAAAAGCCAATTGAGCGCTACCTGAGCAACGGTGACTCCACGATTACGAGCTATTTCATCCAAAGCTTCTACAATATCGTACGCTTTCTCCACATCACTAACCGTTCCAATATCACCAACCGTTGCTCGTCGTGTCCCCTCTGGTTCTGGTTGACCGCGACGGTACTTACCCGTGAGGAAACCGAAGGCGAGCGGACTCCACACAAGGATACCAACGCCTTGGTCTAGACCAAGTGGAATAAGCTCATACTCCAACTCTCGCGCTACAAGCGAGTAGTAGACCTGCTGTGATACATAGCGCTCTAATCCCAATCGCTCCGACACGCTCAGTGCTTTCATTAAGTGCCAAGCCGAGTAGTTAGAACAGCCAATGTAGCGAACCTTTCCACTGCGGACGAGATCATCCAAAGCTCGCAGCGTTTCTTCAAGTGGAGTGAGCGCATCGAACCCATGAACTTGATACAGGTCAATGTAGTCAGTACCAAGCCGTCGTAAACTATCCTCACAAGCACGGATCAGATGATATCGTGATAGACCGAGATCGTTCGGTCCCTGTCCCATAGGTCCGTACGCTTTCGTCGCGATAATTGCCTCAGAGCGACGCTTGCCAAGAGCTTTACCGAGAATCTCCTCAGAGAGTCCTTGTGAGTAAATGTCTGCGGTATCGAAAATATTAACACCTGCTTCAAGACAAATCTCAATCAGACGTTGGGCTTCATCGACTTGGGTTTTCCCCATGTGCTCAAAGAAGCTACTGCCGCCAAAAGTCATTGTGCCAAAGCTTAAAACGGAAACTTTGAGACCAGACTTGCCTAAAAACCGTGTTTCCATCGTCTTTGCTCCTTGGAATCATGACGAGAGCGCAAACCAATAAAACATCATCCCACAAAACAGATACTTTTTGATGTTTTTTCTCAGACTCCTTCTCATAATTTCATCTTTGCCATGACAACGACCCGAGTATCTACATTCAGCACTTGTACTCCTTTGGGCATAGCTGTCATTGGTACTCTCCAGTGCGAATGACCACAAATAACTAATAAATTACTCCCTTTTGTGAGTTCGCCACGAATTGACTCATTCCCTATCAATCTAGCTTCTGAATCGTTGGGACCTTCATGCAGAATTAAAATGTCTGGTGACTCGTTGAGTAGTTGGTGTACAAGTTTTCTAAAATCTTCTTCAGAACGGCGGAAGGGTTTAGTTGCCTTACCAATAATTCCTGAGATTCCGGCGATGCGAATTCCATCAAGACAAGTGAGATCGCCATCTAAATAATGGATATCTTGCCCATTTTGAAATGCTTGAATTTCCTGTGGTGTTTTTCCAAAACTGTCGTGGTTTCCTCCTACCCCAACAACCCAACGAAAACGGCGACTAAAAGCTTGCCAAACTTCACGGACATCTCCTACACCACCACGCTTATCTATCTTTGCGTAAAGGTCTCCTGCTAAAATCACACCCGTTGTTTGTGGCGATGGAATTTTTCCCGACTCTGCCAAGTTTTCTAGTTCTTCACTCACAAGATGACCGAGAAGGCGGTGATTGGTCGGGTCAATTCCCTGTAGGTCGCTGGTGGCGATGATAGCTTCCAACCCATCTGGTAATGAGTCAACTTTTGCTAACAAAACAGGCAAAACTCTGTGAACTATACCAACACCACTAGGTGAATAGCTAATAAATGGTATTTGATGAATGGGTCGCTCAGCAATAGAGGTTATAGTAGTTCTGGTTCGGATATGGTACAAAGAATCATGGGACATGGTATGATTTCGGGAATGCCTATCCGGGCTTGACTCATCGGGTAGAAAGGTTATTTACAAATCTCTATAAGGAATTGAAATAGAGATGGTTTATCGCGAGGGTGACAATTAGGATATTGCCTGTATATGGTGTTACTTATCCGGTTGACAATCCCAGCAATTGTTAGCTTGTTCACCATCTGGTTCAACTTGTAAATGTCTTCGCCTATTTGTGCCACGAACAGGGTGTTCTTGTTCTGTGGAAGCTCTTCAAGCGACCCTAGCATTCCAAATAGCACTGATAAGTGATTACCTACCAGTCTACATCTTGCTTTTGCCACTGCAATAGCTTCTTGTTGCACTTCAGAGTTGTTCAGATTTTGCATCGTCACTGCTTCAGTATAAAAGAGTATACTCTTGACGTCATCTATTGGAAAGTGGTTCCAGATAGAGGTGGCAACAGAACTATGAATCTGAGGATAACACAGAACGCTGAATTTAAAATTTCCCCACAGAACTGATGAAACTTCAACTGTGGGCGATGAGAGGTTTATATTTGCATTTAAAATTCTTTTAGCAAAATGCCTCAATTTACCAGTACGATGGGTTTGATATCTGCATTAGCCTTCATTTTAGAACCAGCTTGAAAAAGCTGATGAGACTCCCGTCTCATTTTTGGCTCAAGTTACCTTACATTGATTCAGCCCTAACAACACCTAAAAACGCAGCTATACAAGATTTGTAGAGGTTCAGCAACGTGTGGAACGTGGTAGCATGAACTTCTCCCCAAACAGCGGAAATTCACCGCGAACCATTAGCAAGGAATCACCATTGAGTTGGTGAGGAAATGCTTGAACTTCAGCATTCAGGCGTTCTGGACTGAAATAGATTTTTACTTCCGTTAGAGGTTGGGGTATCCTTTTAAGGATGTCCTCTAAAGTCAGTAAACCAAAAAGTTTTTTTCAAAAAGCGAGCGCTAAAGTTTTTGTAGTATCAAATACTTTTTGAGGCTCAATTCTTTAACCAGCAGACATAACAAAGATTAAGATTACTTATAATTACCTAATTTATAATTTGTTGATACTAACCCGGTGGAAGATAAATTGGTTCAACGACTTGATATTTACGCTCAACCGCTTGAGATAAAAACGCTAACATCTGTTTGAGTCCAAAAAGTGTACGATATACGACTAGATAGCACAAGAAGAAAAATCCGTCTGTACGCATTGCGGTTCTCATTACAAGACATGAATCCAAAAATCTTGTAGGCTTTGAAGAAGAAAACTTTACAATGAGAGGTCAGCGTGGCACGCAAACGCTTAATTATTGAAATGGGGATGGGAGTGGATCAGCATGGACAGGAACCAACGGTAGCAGCGGCGAGGGCTGTGAGAAATGCGATCGCACACAATGCTTTGCCTGGTATTTCGGAAGTCGCTGGCTTGAGTGATCCAGATGATATGATTGTTGAAGTCAAGGTTGCAGTGCCTTACCCGGAGCAAGTACGACAAGACGAAGTTTTGGCTGTGTTGCCTTTTGGTCGCAAAACTCTCACCGTTGAGTCTGGGGGGATGGTGGTTCAGGGTAAAGCAATTGAAGCGCTTAATGATAAAAATGACGAAATGTTAATAGCTGTCGCTGCGGTTACAGTTCTGATTGAAAATGAATAACCAACCGAAGCTATTTTCAGTTAACAGTAAATATCTTAGCCATGTCGGAAAATAATTCAAAAGCGATCGAAGCCGTTGTTGCTTCCTACTTTGCTAACATTGCGACAATGAACCCAACAGGCTGGGTGGAAAACTTTGCAGAAGATGCTGTGAGTTACGATCCAGTTGGACATCCGCCGACAAAAGTCCATGAAGGGTTTCAGGAATTTATTGGGCAATTGCAAGCCGCATTTGACAAGCTGGAACCAACAACAGAGCATATTTTCGTCGCAGGCAATGAGGCAGCAGTAAAATGGACAATGAAGGGTATTAGCAAAACTGGGAAGTCAGTGACCTTTGAGGGCATAACAGTTTTTGAAATTAACGATGCTGGTAAGATTCAAACAACTCGCGCTTACTGGAACCCTACACTGCTATTAGCTCAACTACGTTCTTAGCGAGTTAACTACTGTATTTTGACTCTGCGCTAAACTAGAAGCATCGAGGTGAATATCTCTGGCGGTAAGTCCAATAAACAACTTATCTTCACCACGAACGTAACGATGTCTCAAAAGGATAACGAATCACTCCAAATTCAGGAGATAAATAACCTTAGACCAGTACACTTCGCTGACTTAATCAGAACTGCACAGTTAATTTTCGACCCTGGTAAGGGAGTATCTGGAATACACAGAGAAATTGATTGGAAAGAGTTCGGCGTTCCTGATGATGTCGCACAAAACTTGAAAGCGCTTGGTCAAGAGTATCAGTATGCATCTCCCCACATACCCATTGAAAAAATCTGGAGTCAATTAACTCCAGAAACTCGTATTTGGTTCATTAAAAATAAAAATGAATTGTGGCGGTTTGAAGAAGCTTTCCCGGCTCTTGACGAAGACTAAAAATCTGGGGAGCGGAAATCGACAAACTTTGTTAGACCAGTTTTGGGATCTCTCACTGGTTGAAACTTGGTTTGTCAAACCACCCAGACAATTTCTCAACGTACAAAAAAATAGCTGCACATCTTTAGTTTAGTAAGTCACAATAAAGATGTGCAGCTACGGGAGGCTATACTATGTCTCGTTTAACACAAATTCTTCAAAATTCTTTTATTCGCCTTGAAGCTTTTTTCTCTGTTGTTTTGAGAAATATCTTTAATTTCCTGGGAAATATCTTTGGTTTCTTCGCTAAGCTCTTTGGATTTTCCAATTCTAATTCTGGATATTTCCTAGAACCTGATACAGCACAGGGTATAAAACGAGAGACAACACAAGAAAAAATTGAAGCTAAACCTACAAAAGCTCTTGAAACCCCTACCACTTATCGGCGTCGTCCTAATCCTCAAATGGACTACTACCGAAAAATGGCTCAGGAGGTGAAAAAGAGCTAGGGCAAAGAAAGCTGTTGATTGGCTTTAATTAAAAGTGAGGGGGCGATCGCCCCCTCAATCGTATATATTTGATGCGTGGCGAAATAGCTTGATTATTAATCCTCTGAATAAGCATCTGCTGCTTGTAAAGACTTTTCAAAAGCCATCAGTTGTTCGGCGTTACGCAGGAAATAACCATTCATCGTCGCAGCAGCTAGTAGCTTTCCAAGATTGTCGCGATTGGTGGTAATGAGTACGTTAAAGTCTTCTGATGGTAGGCTACCCAACATACTTACAATAGTACGTTCCATTGCTCGAAGCACGTCAGGAGAAGATGGTTTGGAAAGTTGGGAAACTGTCTGTGGACTCATTGATTGAACATACTGCCACAACAAGTTGCTTCCCGAAGCCTCGTCAAAAGATTCTGAGTTGATATTTGACAGATTATTCACGGTAGTAACCTGCAATTTGCTTTCGTTTACTATACTTCTAAAAACTACTCTAGCAACGTTGTTGTTATTTCTAAGTGAGCTTAACCGAACTCACTTATGACGGTTTTATACACTAAAACAAAGAGTATTTAAAATTGGAGTAGCCATAATCAATTTTCTATAGCTACTCCAAAATTTTAGGCATACGTTCAATCAGTAGTATTAGAAGCGGATGATTCCGAAATAAGCACTTGCAGCAACAAGGATAATTGTTAAAACGCCGATTGTCACACTGGTGACAAACTGTATAGAGGTTTTTTTATTGAGTTCCTCTTTGCTCTCATGCTGGGAGGTAGAGACAGCGTTGTTGGAATTGGTTGCTTTGTTAGTTGTCATGGCTTGTAAATATGGTATTGTTTATCTCTTTTCACTTTCTATTTTGCTTCACCTACCAGAAACTTCATCTAGCTTTTGGACTATCAAAAATTGTATAAAAATGCTGAAAAAATAATAAGTATTTTGGCAGTAGAAATTTACCTTTGATTCAGATTTTGCACCCAACAAGAGCCAGAGGCTCTAATATCTCGTTACCAGGTTCAACCTGGTAACGAGGGTTTCGAGGCTTCGCCTCCTTACTGTTGGAACAGGTGGAACTCAGTTGATCTACTTGCTCCACTCCTCAAGTTGGAAAGTGAATCAATATTGAGTAAAATAATATACTAATGAGGTTATAATATGCTGAAAAGAAAAGATTTATATATTTATTAACTAATAATTAATAATTCGTAACTCATAATGACCAATGTAATTACGAGTTACGAATTTAAAATTACAATTTTTAATTATTATTAAACAGTTCTGCGAGCGAATGAATACCAAATGAAGATAGCAATCAGTGCGCCGATAACAGCTAAAGCCAAACCAGGGAGGCTAAAAGTAGGAGCAGCTAGGGCTAGTCTTCCAGTAGCCAAAAGAACTCCAAGACTTCCACCAATAAAAGCACCAACGATTCCCAACAAGATAGTAGCAAGAATTCCACCACCTTGATAACCAGGATAGATAGCTTTAGCAATTGCACCAGCTAAAAGCCCTAAAACTACCCATGCAATGATGTTCATTTCTTAAATCCCTTCGATTCTTCTTGCCGATATTTATTAATATAAACATTCAAAAAAAAATTATTCATCCTTCATAAGAAATAAACTTCAAAACCTTAAGGAAGAGTATAGAAGAAAGGCAATTGCTGACTAGCTTGATTTTTGATTGTTGGAAAAAAAGTGTTGAAATTATGGCTGAGGTTATAAGTTTGTCAGAAATTACTGAGTCAAGATGGTTCTAAACCTATAGTGACAAGTATCCAAATGTTACCTACACTACAAGGAGTCAACACATATGACTACAGGTAGAACTCAGGACATTCTTTCATTAATTGAAGCTGAGCATCGTCAAGTTGAGCAACTCTTTGCAAACATAGAAAATGCTGAAAACACTAAACTGTATGATTACTTTAATCAAATTTACAAAATGTTAAATTCGCACACAAGAGCTGAAGAATTTGTCTTCTACCCAGCAATGCAAGAGTATGAAGAAACTAGAAAATATATTCAAGAAGCCCAAGAAGAACACGAACAAGCCAAAGCGCTTTTAGAAGAACTCAAGGTGCTCAAACCGACCGAATCTGAGTTTAAAACAAAAATGAGTGAGCTAAAAAAAGCGGTTCAACACCACGTACAAGAAGAAGAAAGAGAAATTTTTAGCGCTGTCCGTAAGTGTATGAACCAAAAACAACTGACTCAACTAGGTCAGGAGTTTCAGGAAGCTAAACCCAAAATAGAAGAAGATGTTGAAGTGGCAATGACAACTTAGAAAGGATGTGGGGCTGTAGGGGTGTAGAGTTTGCAAACTACTACATTTGGGTGTCCACCCCGTACACTGTAGAAAAGTGACCATTTCAGGATGTATTCTGAGTCAGGTGTTGGTAATTTGGAATAAGAGCTTGCCAACACCCGACTCAAAATGGACAAATTCCCCACCAATCCCCCCATTATTGAACAATTCTGGCAATCTCCCCCAGAACCGATTAACCAAATTCTCGATGCTCCACCGCCACCCACAATTCTGCTCTCTCCTAACAGAGAATGGATGGTGGAGTTAGAAAAGCCTTTGTTGCTCCCGATCGCCTTACTAGCAGAAGTAGAAGTTGCTTTGGCGGGATTATTCATTAATCCCAAAACGAACGCACCTGCTCGCCACAACCCTTTCGGGAGTATGAGAATAAGGGCGATCGCCTCTCCTGAAATAAGCAAAACAATAGCACTTCCTGACAACGCCCAAATTGGGTTCTTAAGGTGGTCACCGGATAGTCAAAAACTCGCCTTTACCCTGACTCAAGCAACAGGACTAGAACTGTGGGTTGTGGATGTTGGTGATTGCACCACCAGACGCTTAACAGAGCCAGTTCTCAACGCTGCGTATGGAGAACCGTACTGTTGGCTGTCGGATGAGACATTGATTTGTAAGTTTATTGAAAGCGATCGCCCTGAGCCTCCTTCTGAACCAGCAGTTCCTCCAGGACCTCTGATTCAAGAAAACTTGCACGGTAAAAGCCCAACTCGGACGTATACAAATCTACTGCAAAATACGCACGATGAGGCGCTACTTGAATATTACTTAACCTCAACTTTAGAGAAAGTGACGCTCGATGGTCACCGCACTTTGTTGGTATCAAGCAGTCTTATTCATCAAGCCATACCCTCTCCTGACAGCAAATTCATTCTACTGACTACGCTGCAGCGACCGTTTTCTTACCAAGTTCCCGTCTCATATTTTCCTAAAAAAATTCAGGTTATTGATGATGCAGGGAAATTAGTCTACGAAGTCGCTGATGTACCACTTTTTGTGCGTCGTACAACCAAATTTGACGAAGTGCGGACAGGACGAAGGGGAGTCTCTTGGCGCTGCGATGCACAAGCGACATTGTGTTGGATAGAAGCTTTAGACGAAGGTGATCCGACTTGTGATGTTGCCAAACGGGATGCTTTGTTTGAATTAAATGCTCCCTTTAGCGATACACCAAAGCAACTGTGGCAATCCGAGTATCGCTTCCATAGCCTTGCTTGGGGGAAAGAAGATGTCGCCCTGGTTTGTGAACGATGGTACGATACCCGCAAAGAGCGAATCTGGCGCATTTATCCCAAAGCGCCTGAAACAGAGCCGCAACTGCTATTTGACCGCAGTTATGAAGATAAATACAGTGATCCTGGGTCAGCTTTGATGACTGTAGGACCATTTAGGTACAAAGTTCTGCGCTTTGCACCACAAAGTAATGTCATTTACCTTAGTGGACGAGGAGCATCACCCAAGGGCATTTACCCATTTTTAGATAGTTTCGATTTGGAAACAGGAGAGACGCATCGCCTATGGCAGTGCCAAGATCCTTACTTAGAGGAAATCTGTTATGTGCTGGATGATGAAGCACAAACTGTGATTACTCGTCGCCAGTCTCAAACTGAACCACCGAATTATTTTCTGTTTAACCGTCGCGATAATCAGGTTCCCATTGCCCTGACTCATTATCAAGACCCTGCTCCTCAGTTGGCTGGAGTCGAGAGTGAATTGGTGAAATATCAGCGCTCAGACGGCGTCCAGCTGTCGGCTAAACTCTATCTCCCTGCTGGTTATGATCCTACGCGAGATGGTCCTTTGCCGATGTTATTTTGGGTTTATCCCGAGGAATTTAAAGATAAGGAATTTGCAGGACAGATTACGAAATCTGAAAACACTTTCAGCCGTCCCAGCCGTGCTTCTGTTTTATTTCTGCTGACTCAAGGCTATGCAGTTCTTTCTGGTCCTACTTTGCCAATTATTGGTGAAGGTGATGCCGAGCCAAATGATACTTACGTAGAGCAATTGATTGCTGGAGCGCAAGCAGCAGTAGACTATGTGGTAGAACGTGGGATTGCCGATCCCAATCGTATTGGTATTGGCGGACACTCTTATGGTGCCTTTACAACCGTAAATTTACTAGCGCACACCGATTTATTCCGCATAGGTATTGCCAGGAGTGGTGCTTATAACCGTACTCTGACTCCTTTTGGCTTTCAAGGAGAGCAGCGCAATTTCTGGGAGGCACAAGAGACTTACATTCATATGTCTCCTTTTACTCATGCAGCTAAAGTCAAAGCGCCACTTTTACTGATTCACGGGGAAAAAGATAGCAATGCTGGCACTTATCCACTACAAACAGAACGGTTGTATGAAGCGCTTAAGGGACTAGGAGCAACTGTTCGTTGGGTGGTATTACCTTTAGAAGACCACGGCTATCGCTCTCGTGAAGGGGTTGCTCATGTACTCTGGGAAATGGTGAACTGGTGCGATAAGTATTTGAAATGACCAAAACTGTCCTATGTACTAATTCATAAATGTAGAAAATAAATGTAGAAATTTTTATTTTCTATCTCTGGTGTACTTAGTACTGAAAAAAAGGTTTGATGCCCTAAAGATTTCTGCACACGGGTAGCGATGTCACCTTGGAGATTAGTTTTGACATACCAAGTCTAATTTTTGGGTAAGACTTGAACTGTCTGATGGGATATCTGATGGGATAACTGTCACGGGCAGTTCTTTGGCAAGGAAGACACGGCAAGGTGTGCTTTTTAACCCGGCAACTGCAACGAGCCACCGTGCAATAGCTCAAACGCTCTCGATTGAGCGTTACAAAAATTTTTTGACATTTGTATTACCTTTTTGCAAATCTTTATCAAAGAAGTCAAGACAAATTTGTAGAACCAAAGTGGATGTTGCTTCCTTAGTCACTGTTTCAATCATTCTCCTGCTCCTAGCCACCGGCGTTGCTCTGCTAACGCGGCAGCTTCGTGTTCCGTACGTTACAGGTTTAGTGTTGGCAGGTTTGCCGATCACTGAGCTGTTCTCTCGTCGTATTGGTTTAGATCCAACGCTTGTTTTGAATCTTTTCCTGCCGATTTTAATATTTGATGCTGGTATCAATACAGATATCAGCCGCCTAAGAACCACGTTTAAACCAATTGCCCTCCTAGCTGGTCCAGGGGCTGTGTTTTCCAGTGCTATTATTGCCGTCCTGTTGAAATTTGGACTGGGGCTGGCTTGGATACCTGCTCTATTTGTAGGAGTCATTCTGGCAAACACTGATACGGTTTCAATGATTGCTGTCTTTAAGGAAATACCAGTACCCTCCCGGCTTTCCACCATCGTTGAAGGAGAAACTCTATTCAATGATGCTGCTGCCCTAGTTTCGTTCAACCTGATTTTGCAAGTCTATTCGACAGGTTCGCTCACGTTACTACAGGGAATCCAACAGCTCCTATTTATCACTCTAGGAGGCTGCGGAGTGGGGTTAGTCTTGGGCTACTTGAGCATACCTATATTTACCCGTTTAGATGATCCCCTAAGCAGTCTCTTACTAACTGTCGCAGTTGCATTAGGGACTTTTCAGGTTGGGCAATTTCTGGGTGTATCAGGTGCTGTAGCTGTCGTTGTCGCTGGATTAATTTTCGGGAATTTTGCGCTTTCTGGCAATACTTCCGCTTCTAGTCGCATCACTTTGTTAAGTTTCTGGGAATATGCCAGTTTTACTGTCAACACCTTTATTTTTTTGCTAATTGGTATAGAAATAAACCCGGTAACGCTCTGGAGGACTTTACCTGCAATTCTACTTGCAGTTTTGGCGTATCAAGTCGGACGAGTTCTTACAGTCTATCCGCTGCTAGCAGGAGTTCGTTGGTTTGACCGCCCAATTCCAGTGCGCTGGCAACATTTACTCTTTTTAGGCAACATCAAAGGTTCACTCTCAATGGCTCTGGCGTTAAGCTTACCCACCACACTGCCAGGGCGAGAAGGTCTAATAACGTTAGTCTTTGGTAGTGTGCTGGTGTCATTAGTGGGTCAGGGGTTAAGCTTGCCCTGGCTGGTAAAACGCTTAAAATTATCTAAATTTTCAGAGGCTCAGCAGCAGGTTGAGGAATTGCAAGCCCAGTTGATGGCGGGTAAAGCAGCACAAGATGAATTAGACAGCCTGTTGAAGTCAGGGGTGTTGCCAAAATCTGTCTATGAGGAGATGCGTTCTGCTTATCAGGTACAAGTGGCAGCAGCAGAAAGGACACTGCGGGAATTCTATAATCGCCGCCCGAATGAGTTTGACGAAAACAGAGGCGAACACACAAAACTCGATGCTATTCGTCGTCGTTTATTGCTAGCGGAGAAAGCAGCGCTCAACGAGGCAATGCGTAAGCGAATTCTTTCAGAAGAAATTGTCCAAGGGCGGATACAAAAGATTGACGAGCAAATGCTGAGACTAGATGATGATTAGTCGTTCAAGAACCCTGTACAGAAGATGAGCGCTTGTCATTATTTTGACTTTTAATAACTTTGCCAGGACTGATCCAGGAAATTCCTTGTTGCAAGTCGGTACCAATCATAACTGCTTCAACCACAGGCTCAGAAACTTTTGTTTGAGCTACCCACTCCACAATAAAGTTAGCCCCTGAACCTCCACTAGTGTCAGTTCTATCTATAAAAAAATCCGTAGAAGCTAGGGCAGCAAGTTGAATCGGGCGTTCCAAATACTGTTTAATTAATTTCCCATTTGAGTCATAGTAGCGCACAGAAGAAATGATGATAGGGTTGGTCAAATCAGTATTACGAATACTGAGAGTAGCCGCTAAATTGAAAATCCTTTTCCCATCCCCATGATAGATGTGCGAATAGACAGGGACATAGATAGTTTGACCCGTCAATATCTTAAAATTTTCATCTAAAGTTACCACCCTTTGAGATTGAGAGACCTGATTAGTATCAGCTTTTGGTTGCGGTGGAATCTCTGATTTGCAAGATGTCAGTACAATAACAGCGATCGCTGAATAAAAAAACGGATATGGCTTCATTTAAATTAATCATTTACAACCTTCGATAAAATCAATGACTTGATGTAATGTCCCTGGTTTAGTCACAATCAGCACAGTTGAATCGGGTTCCAGTACTGTACTGCCGTTAGGAATCATTAAATCTTCGTGGGGATGGGGTTGATAGCCAATTATTAAAGAGCCAGTAGGAAACCGGGAATCTTGAGCAATTTCGGCAACGCTACGACCGACAACATAGCAATTGTTTGAGATGGAAAGTTTTAAAACCTCAATCTGTCCCTGCTCAAAATGCATCATTGATTCTACTTCCGGATACTCAATAGCATTCACCATTGTTGAAACAGCCAGATCGACGGTACTGATAATATGATTAGCTCCAGCTAAACGCAGCGGTTCCACAAAATCGGGGTGGCGCATCCGAGACAGAATATGGGGAACACCGTAGTGTCTAGCGAGAGTTACCATCGCTAAGTTTAAAGCATCATCCTGGAGAACGGCTGCTAGGGCATCAGCTTTACGAATCCCAGCTTCTAACAAGACTTCTATACTGACAGCACTACCTTCAAAAGCCATTGCTCCCACTTGTTCACGGGCATAATGACAAGCGTTAGGGTCAATGTCAATCACAGCTATCGTATGTCCTAGTTCTACCAATTTCTGTGCTAAACATAGCCCTACCAAACCTGCTCCACCGATTAGCACGTACATGGCAACTCCTGATGTTCTTTGATTTCTTAGTTTACTTTAAACAAAGGAAGTTAGGTACGTAAATAGCTTGTTTACCTGGTAGAGCATCGTTATCAATTTAAGACTCAATTGCTTGAATTTGTAGGAATGTCAAAAACGCGCCATTCCTGAATACCACAACGGCTTAAAACAGGTTCAGCATGACGAAGATCTTCCTTTGTGCCTTCTAGATTTTTGGTAGAGTAAGCGATAGTTATTTTTGCAAGGCTCTTAGTTCAATTCCCAAAATTTTTATATAGGGATTTACTTGAAACTCAGTACTGAGGAATTAGTCAGAATGACTCATGGCAAGCTGTATCATATCGGGTTTGGAAAAGATGACCTTGGAGAGCGATCGCCAACCATTGCCTTATTATCCGGTGATCCGGAACGGGCACGGCTCATTGCCCACTCCTATTTAGACTCTGTGCGTCTTTTGTCTGAAAATCGCGGGTTGAACAGTTACCTGGGCATTTTGCCCAACGGGAAAACGCTGTTATCCGCGACGAGCGGTATGGGAGCGCCATCCACAAGTATTGTAGTTAATGAGTTGATACAAATTGGTATTAAGCTGATCATTCGCGTCGGCACTTGCGGCTCTATTCAAGAACACCTATCGGTTGGTAGCATCGTAATTACGAATGCTGCCTTATGCCGGCAAGGAGCCGCTAACGATATTGCACCTGTTGAGTATCCCGCAGCAGCCGATCCGTTTGTGACGGTAGCTTTGGTAAAGGCTGCACGGGAATTGAAGGTGAAACATTATATGGGTGTGACTGCGTCAGTCGATACATTCTATGAAGGACAAGAGCGAACTCAGTTTATGAATCGACAGTTGTTACGTTCTTTGCGCGGTATGACAGAAGAATATCGGTCTTTGAACGTGCTCAACTACGAAATGGAGTGTGGCACTTTGTTAAAAATGGCAGGGGTGTATGGTTTTAGAGCAGGCTGCGTGTGTGGTGTCGTCGGTCAACGTACAGTTAGTGAAAAAGTGATTTTAGAACAGAAAGACGTTGCGATTGACAATGCTATTAAGGTAGCTGTACAAGCAGCAGAACAATGGGAATTTGAAACATAGAGTATTCATAAATATTTACAATAAAGTTCCTGAAAGTTCCTGCATCTTTAAGCGGATGCCTAATATTTTTCACGGAAGTTTTATGATGAAGTTGAAAAATAGGCAACAGGTGAAGGGGACTGGGTATTGGGGATTAGGGATTAGGAATCAAGAGGGGAAAAGGGCCAGGGGGAATGGGAAAAGCAGGGTGGTTTCATACAAGGAGAGAAAAAACTCTACCGAGTTGATTGGCTAAAGCACGTTGGGCTTGAGGGATAGTTCGGAAACCGAGAAATCGAGCGCTCGTAATAAAAAACGTATGCAATAGTGCCCAATTGACAGGAGCATTACCACCACGACGTGAGGGAAAGTCTTCACAAAACGTAACATCTTTGAATGGCAGTCGCCTCAAGTCGGGGAACCCGCCCACGGCGCTGCCTCCCCAATGTAGCCGATTTTCTATTCCCCAATGTCCGCAGGGTTCAGCAAGCAACTGTTCGGCTTCGAGACATTGACTGCAAATGTAAAATTGACATTCATGAAAAGATTGGCGATCGCCTCCAAGGAGCGTGCGCTTTGCGCTATCGCGTTGACCAGAACGTTGGATAACAACAAAAGTTTTAAGTCCAGTCCATTTAGATTGCAGTGGTTCTGGAACTGCGAATACTTTACACTGGCGTTTCACCAATTGAGATGACTATGTTCAAATGTTGTGGCACAACTGAGTGCAGGAGATTGCTGTGACTGGCTTTGAGCAATTTTATAAAGTGTGGGCTGGTTGTGTTTCAATCCAATCAAGTAGTCATTATCACTATTAATAATTAGGGATACGGTTTTTTTTGGCAGTGCAAAGCATCGAGAGTGAACATCACTTGTTGACCAGAAAACTCAGATATTAGCTCTTGCACTACTGTTAATTCACTAGTTTCTTTGTTCGCCAACGGTTGTGTCCGAACTACGATACCTCGTTGATGACTAAACACTGACACTATACTGAGAAAGTTTTGATACGACTGGCTATAATCACAAACAGTGCAACGAATACTCTTACCATCAACGGCTAATCGTTCTTGTGGCGTTAGTGCTATGACGTTTGCTGCCCAAGTATTAAATAGCTCTGTTAACGGCTGAAAATCGAGTGTTTGTAATACCCGTCGAAATGTTGAGTAAGAAGGAAATTTTATGTCGTCTGACAAGTTTAACATCTCAATCAAGTTTTGTCGGTGTACACGAGTGAAGTCTTCTAATGGTCGGTATCCCCACTACCAAGGCAATTGCTCCCAGCTTTCCTCAGCAGTAATACCAACCATAGTTCATGTCTTCGTCCAATAATAGTGTCGGTAGTCTGGGACTTGCTGCAACTGTTGGATTAGATTCATACTTCCAGGTTGTCTGTCAATTTGCGATCACCGAAGGTGGGCGCTCTGCGCCATCGCTTTCTAGAAGTATTGTTATTTTTCTCTCCTTGTATGAAACCACCCTGGCCTCCCTGCTTGCGGGGAGGGGGTTGGGGGGTGGGGTTTTAAGCATGAGTATATTAAATCAAATACAACTTAGACAGGTTTTCGCTGATTTGCTATTTTAATACAATAAACAAAAAGATTCGCAGAACTATAAATGGACTGGATTACCCTACTGCGATCGCTACAATCTGATTTCATTAAAAGGTTAACATCTGGTTGTTTGCTGCATTGTGAAACGGAAGGACAATATAGCGAATTAACGGTGATCTCTGGAGAGAGGTTAAAGACACTACGAGAGTTTTGCTGGCAGATGGCTGAGAAATATAAGCGCACTTCAGCAGTCCGTGATGTTTTTATCAGCAATTTGAAAGGAAAATTAGGTGAAGAAGTTGTCAAAGAACGTTTGGCTGCTTTTGTAACTGAAGTAGATTATGAAAAACGCTTCGGCATAGGTGATGGTAAAGTTGATTTTACGCTGACTTTTGATCCATCTGTTGGTATTGCAGTAAAATCTCGCCACGGCAGTATTCATAAAGTTAGATGGACAATTAATGCAGAAGAAGTACAAAAAAATGCTGTTGTGGTTTGCATTTTGATTCAAGAGGAAGTGAATGAAGCGCAACCGGAATATCACCTCTTCTTCGCTGGCTTTCTTCCTACCCAGATGATTAAGTTGAGAACTGGGAAAATTTCATTTGGAGTAGAACAATTACTGTATGGCGGTGGCTTGCGCTGCTATCTAGAACAGTTAGAATCATTCACGCATCTGAATTCTGATAACCAAAAATATCCGATTGAGAAATATAAGCCTCAACAAGAACCTAGCTATCAGCAACCACTTGAGAAATATAAGCCTCAACAAGAACCCAGCTATCAGCAACCACCAAAGCAACAGTTTGTCAAAACTAACTTTTCTTCTGAACAAAATGACTATCTCCGTTTTCATAATGGAGATTTAAATCTGCTTTATGTAAAACAGGGTGATGAATCCTTCGAGAAAAAACAGTACAATGCTGCAATCAATCACTACAATCAAGCTTTAAAACTTAACTCTAAAGATGCTGATACTTATTACAAACGTGGTCTAGCTCATTATCACTTAGGCAGTTACGAGAAAGCAATTGCAGACTACACTCAGGTAATACAAATTAATCCTTATTACGGTAAAGTTTACACCAAACTTGGTTTGGCTCGTGATCAGTTAGGAGATTACGAAGGAGCGATCGCAGATTACACTCAAGCAATCAGAATCAATCCTAATGATGCCGTTGCTTACAGAAACCGCGCTGATATTCGCTATCATGTAGGCGATTATCACGGAGCAATAGAGGATTATAATCAGGCTATCAAAATTAATCCAAATAGTTCTAACTTTGGAGATTCAAACAGAGCAATTGAGCTTTTTAGTCAGTCAATTGAAATAAATCCTAATGATGCTGTTGGTTACAAAAACCGTGGTAATTCTCGTTTTGATTTAGGCGATTACAAGGGAGCAATTGAGGATTATACTCAGGCTCTTAAGATGAATCCTAATGATGCTGATACTTATTATAATCGTGGTCATGCTCGTTATGAACTGGAAGATTATCAGGGCGCAATTGAGGACTATACTCAGGTTCTTAAAATGAACCCCAATGATGCAGATGCCTATTACAATCGTGGTTATGCTCGTTATAACTTAGGAGATAAGCAGGGGGTTATTGATGATTTTCAAAAAGCAGCAGAGTTTTATCGAAAAGAAGGTAAGCTAGAAAAACACAAAAATGTCAGAGAAAAAATTTTAGATTTAGAAATAGAAGAATCATTAGATATTTTAAACTTTTAAAAGCAGTGTCCTTCAGATAAACACAGATAATATCATGTCCGAATGAACACTTATAAAAAACGAAGAACCTCACCCGCCTACCCTTCGGGACGGCTTCGCCGAACGGCACCCTTTCCTTAATAAGGAGAGGGTTGGGGTGAGGTCAAGCAGGAATTATAAGTAATTAAGCGGACTTGATATAATTCATGAATGTACGTCTGTCATTTCGCTTCGCTCAAGGACAAGGTTTATCTGTGATTCCATTGTCGGAAAATAGCATGACTGCAAGTTTATTGAAAACAAGAAATTAGCCGCGCCCGAAACCTTGACCCCGCGTCGTTTTTGACCAAACGAACAATTCCCCATTTTCACCACCTGCAGCAAGTTGCTTACCTCGGGGATGCCAAGCCAGGCTTGAAAAGCCAGATGACGCACCTGTAAGAATTTGAGAGACTTGCTTTGCTTTCTTCCACAAACAAATCCAGCCATCAGCGCCAGCGGAAGCAAGAAGGAAGCTTTTAGGTGCAAAGGCGATCGCCCCAATCACATCAACATGATTCGTTAATACTCTTCCTTCCCAACCAGAGGAATCATCAGCCTGCTTTTCCCATACTACAATACCGTCTACACTGGAACAAGCAAGCAGAGGTGCGTCTTGTTGAGTCGTGAGTTCTGACCATGCAAGTTCGCGAATTTTGCCAGGAAAACCTCGCATTACCCAAGATTCGCTTCCGGCACCAGACAATAATAAATGTGATTCTACAACAGTAATGGTGCGATCCATATTACCAGAGGCAAGATATTTCCCGTCTGGTGACCAACCTATAGCTAAACTGACAGAAGGTATATCTAGGATGTATGGATCATCATCCCAGTTTTGGCAGTTCCATACCTTTACTCCCTGATATCCACCAATGGCGAGGTACTGTCCATCACAACGCCAATCAATACCAAGTACCGAAGAGTTATCAAAATTCAGGGTAACGGCAACCTCGCGAGTATCGGCGTCCCACACTTGCACGTAACGCCCTAAACTGAAAGCGAGTAAATGACTGGTGGGACTCCACGCCAGCTTATCAACCCAGGCGGGGGCATTTTCCAAAGTGGCGATTAATTCACTTCCTCGCCAAATTTTCACTTTTCCATCCTGTCCCCCAACGGCTAAAAATTGCCCATCTTGAGAAAAGGCGACACAGTCTACTGATTCACTTTTTGGAGTCTGTAAAGTTGTTAACTCACCATTTTGCCACAGCACGACTTCACCAGCAGCAGAAGTTGCTGTTAGGGTTGTACCTTGTGGGGACCAGGCGATCGCAGTCACATAATCTGAAAGTGTACCCGAATATTGCTCTTCAAATTCTTGAGTGTTGAGGGTTGAGGGGTTCATGGTTGTGTAGGGAAGATGAGGGGATGAGGGAAGGAAGGAGGGAAGAAAGGAGGGAGGGAAGGAAGGAGGGAGGGAAGGAGGGAGGGAAGGAAGGAGGGAGGGAAGGAAGGAGGGAGGGAAGGAGGGAGGGAAGGAAGGAGGGAGGGAAGGAAGGAGGGAAGGAAGGAGGGAGGGAAGGAAGAAGGGAGAGAAGGAAGGAGGGAGGGAAGGAGGGAGGGAAGGAAGGAGAGAGGGAGGGAAGGAAGAAGGGAGAGAAGGAAGGAGGGAGGGAATCTATTGTTTTCTTAGTCCCTCATCTTTACCCATGTATTTGTTTATGACAAGCAAGCGAGAAAATCTTGTCTGAGTTGCGCTTCATCCAAATTACGACCGATGAAAACCAGTTCGTTTTTGCGGGTTTCGCCATCTTTCCAGGAGCGTTCTGGTTTACCTTCAAACAACATATGTACCCCTTGGAACACAAAGCGGTTATCTTCCCCAGCAATATTCAGAATACCCTTCATGCGGAAGATATCTGCTCCTTGGGTTTGCAGTAACTGTCCCAACCAATCGTTTAACTTGTCGCCATCAAGTGCGCCTTCTGCTACCAAAGCCACAGAATACACGCTTTCATCATGTTGGTGAGCATCTTCTCCCAAAAATTCTGGGTCAATTTCCAAGGCGCGGTTAAGGTCAAAGGCTTTGACGCCCAACAGGGCATCCATTGATACCTCAGAATTGCGGGTGCGGTAAATTTTAGCCATTGCATTCATTCCCCGAATCCGCTTTTCTAACTCATCAAGCTGTTCTGCTGGGACTAAATCGGTTTTATTCAGGAGAATCACATCGGCAAAAGCAATCTGTTCTTGCGCTTCATCTGCGTCCCAGTGCTGCCATATATGCTTAGCATCCACCACGGTCACTACAGCATCTAACTCTAGCTTTTCCCGCATATCTTCATCGACAAAGAACGTCTGAATCACTGGCGCGGGGTCAGCTAGACCAGTGGTTTCTATGACCAAATGGTCAAATTTGTTACGTCGTTTCATCAAGTTACCGATGATGCGAATCAAGTCGCCGCGCACGGTACAACAGATGCAGCCGTTGTTCATCTCGAAGATTTCTTCATCGGTATCGATCACTAATTGATTATCGATACCCACTTCTCCAAACTCATTCACAATCACAGCGACTTTCTTGCCATGTTCATAAGTCAGGATGTGATTGAGAAGTGTTGTTTTACCTGCTCCCAAATAACCTGTTAAAACAGTAACGGGAACTGAATCTGTTGTTGTGTCAGCTATTACGTCAGCTACCATGCCTTAGCCTCTTGCATTTGATTATCATTATCAGTTAGCTTTGAAAGCTTCTTATATTTTAATGATGATTTTTAGTTTATAAGATTTTAGCCAAAAAATGACACAACTCAGATTAACACGCAGAATATGAACTGTATGGATGGGGGAACAGTTTATACACTAAAAGCATCAATCAAAAAGACCAAAAATATAAATGTATCACTACGGTGCGTGAAGTCCCAGTATTTATAATTTGTAATAAGCAAGGTCACTAATGGAACACATAGATTCTTCACAACAAAGCCAGAACTTTTCCGGATTAGAGGAAAAAACAGTTTTAGAGCAAGGTTCTGATGGTGATATCAAAAAACCTGTACCGCCGTCCAAGGGCCATGTGCTACCTAAAGTGGTATTCGGAGTGTTGCTAGGCGCAGGAGCGATCGCTTCCGGAACGTACGCGTACCGATCATGGCAGTATAATCAGCAGTATGCTATGAAGTTTCAGCAAACGGATAACGCTTATGTCACGGCAAATATTTACAAAGTTACTTCCCGCGTAGCCGGAATAGTCACCGAAGTACCAGTTAATGATAACCAGGTCGTGTCTCCCAAGGATGTCTTGGTGAAGCTTGACAAGGGCGACTACCAAGTTTCTCTGACACAGGCAAAAGCATCTCTAGAATTAGCTAAGCAGCAAGCAGCATTGGCACAGGAAAATATCAAAGATGCCATCACTATTAATATTCCTGAATCGAAGCCAACTTCAGTAAACAAAAATACCCAAGCAACAGAGGCTGCTAACAGAAATAAAATACTACAGACACGAACTATTAATCAGCAAAGAGAGATAAATCAGCAAAAGTACAAAACAGCCTTGGCTACAGTCGCCCAAAAGCAGGCGGAAGTTAAAAAAGCTGAACTCCAGCTATCTTACACTAATGTTACGGCCCTAGTTCCTGGAAAAGTTGGTAACAAAAACGTTTCTGTAGGGCAGCAGGTACAACCAGGACAAACTCTGATTACGGTAGTGCAGCCAAATCCTTGGATTATTGCCAACTTTAAAGAAACCCAATTAGAAAAAATCCAGCCTGGGCAAAACGTGACAATTAAAATCGCTGCCTTCCCTAATCGGAAGTTTCGCGGCAAAGTGGATAGTATGTCCCCCGCCTCTTTTGGCAAAGTTGCCGTTCTCCCACAAGAGAATCTTACGGCTAATTCCACGCTGACTCAAGACGTGCAACGAGTTCCGGTGAAAATTGTGTTTGAACCTGAGAGTATTCAAGGTTATGAGTCTCGAATTACTCCTGGAATGTCAGCAGTTGCGGTTGTAGAAACTAATTGACATATTCCGCTGGGATATGTTCAATAGGATGGGCGTTGCTGATTCAAAGTGTGAATTTAGCCTCGCGCAAAGGCGAGGCAGTGCGTTGGGGGGCTTTGCCGACTTGAAGCAACTGCCGTGCAAAGGCGCAAAGAAGGCAGAAGTACGAAGAATGAAAATTTCATACCTCAATTCAGCAACGCCAATTAAAGAATTAACTAGTGGTATTACAAGGGTTGCAAACCGGTATAATTTGAAATTTTGAATTTTGAATTTATAATTTTTAATTTTGAATTCCCCGCAGGGCTGACAAGTCTTTCCATGCTTTAACGAAATTGCCTTGCATCAGGGCAGCAACTCCTGAAAGACCTCTAAATTCAGGTAAATTGGGATTTTTGGCTAAACTCGGTTCTAAGGACTTTTGGGCTGCTGCTGGCTGCCAGTTGTAGAGTTGGACAAATGCTAGATAAGCATATGGATAGGGATTTTCTCGATCTAACTCAATAACTTGTTTGAGAGATGCGATCGCACCATCTACCCGTCGCTGCAACACGTTTGCTAAAGCTAAAGCATAAGCCCAATCCCGGTTTGGAGTCATATGCTGCAATCGATATTCCAAAGTCAACCGCGCCTGTACCAAATAATCCTGAGTTGGGTCGTATTGATTAATACGTCCTATTTCCTCAAACACTTGACTCACTGCTTCAGTCCCTTTGCTTAATTGAGCGCCTAAAGTCTCCAACTGAGTGACTAAATCTAGTTCTGGTGTTTGTGTGGCAGGTGCTTGAGAACCGATTTTCAGTGTAATTTTTGGCACTTGTATAGGATAACTTTCTCCTGACAGCCTGTTGAGATACATTGCTTCTAGGGTGTAGGTTCCTGGTGCTATGTCAGCAGGAGGTAACATCGCCATCTTTTCAATCACCTGAAATGTGCCTTCAGGTTTTTTTCCACCAGGATGTAAATTCCCCATTGCGATCGCGTGGTCATGTATCCATAGGGATTTTAACCTCTCCCCTAACCCCTCCCCTAATAGGGGAGGGGAATCTGCCTCCCCCTTCCCTTGCAGGGAAGGGGGTTGGGGGGTTAGGTTTTTCATCAGTGGTTGTCCAGAATCATGCCAAGTCAACAGCACTAACCCGTGTTGTAGTTCATCCCAGGAACCAGACCATTGGTAAGTTACGGGTACTGGTAATCCTGGCGGGGCTTTTTCTGGGACTGTAACTTGCGACAAGGCAATTGTGGCTGGTGGTTTTTGTTCAAAGGTGTGTTTTACTTCAACTGTTGGTGTTTTTTGATGATAAAGTTTGAGAACACTTTCATCCGGTAAATTCCAAGACTTATTGAGTTGGAAATTACCACCTTGCTCCACAGTGTTTACCATAACAGCTTGAGATTCTTTGATTGGTCCTTGTTCTCCTGTTTTTGTAAGGAACCACTCAAGCGATCGCCCATCCTGATCGACATACTTTTTCCTGATTCCCACCTGACGCCCGTAAACTTGAAAGTTTTGTAGCGCCCCGTAGTAATTCAAATTGTGTTGGTTAATTTCTGCCGTTGATGGCAAAACTCCGAGAGTTGAACGTAAATAAGGTTGTGTTTGGATAATTTGGGCAATCACCTGCTGATGGGGTAACTCTGCTTTCATATAAGGATAAAACTGGGCATTGGGACTCAAAGCTTGTGTTACCCAACCACCAACAACACCTCCCACTGGAAATAAGTTAAGTAACATCAGTATTGCTGCCAAACTAATAGTACCCCAGCGGACACGCCGTCCTAGGAGACTAGAGAAACGCGTCAAGCCATACGCCAAAAATACTGTTACAACAGGTAAATACGGCAACACATAGCGATCATCTTTGTTCATGTTCAAAGATGACAGCAGATAAGCACCGATAAAGAAGACTGCTAACCATTTGAGTGAGTCAATCGAGAATTGGAATTTTTGAGTTTTGACTTCCCTCGTCCCCTTGTCCTCATTTTCCAGCCCTAAGCGACCCCAGTAGAGTAGTAACGTAAATATAGGCACCAGCAGCAAAGGAATAGAGACTTGATACGGTAGTTGCTTCCAATAATAAATCCAAGCTTGCAAAGTGTTCAGTGGTGCTTCACCTTCAGCAATAGCAGAATCAATTGTCGCCCGCTTACCAGAAGTTAGGATCAGCAACCAATTCGTACGGTACCAAGAACCAAAAACCAACACTGATAAACACAAACCGCCCAATAGTTGCACAAACCGTCCCCAACGCCGATCAAGTACAGCTTCTATCCCAACCCAGAGTATCGGCGTCAACAGAAAAAACAACGCCGTTTGCTTCACCAGCAACGCCAGCCCCAAGGTTAAACCGAAGGCTGCTATCCAGGGAAGGGATGAGGGGGATGAGGGGGATGAGGGGGATGAGGGGGATGAGGGGGATATTGCTGTGCGATCGCTCTTATTTTCCCATGCTTTTTCTCCCACTCGCCAAACAGTGAGGCAAAAAAAACTCAAGGTAACAACGGCTGTCAGGGGATAATCCAGCAAAAATTCTAAACGAAGCCGATAAAAAGCAGGCAAAACTTGGCAGAGTGCAGCAGCCCATAAACCAACAGACTCGCTAAACAGTACACTCCCCAAGCCATACACTGAACTCAGTAAAATTGCACTGAACAACAGCATCACCAGAGTGGCTTGATCTGGTCCAATGCCAAAGATATTCTGAACAATTGCCGTAACTATGTATGTTAAGGGTGGTATTTTGGAAGAAAGCAGCCAGAAGCCTTGCCACCACTCTTGATTCCACCACTGGGGATTTTGTAGCGATCGCCAATAGTTTAGAGTACCAGTTAAATAATCTGCTTGATCCCAGGCGGGAATAGAGTGATCTAACGCAAACCAAATGCGATCGCACACCGCCCCCAATAACCAAATGATGCCAAGTATGAGTAAATTTTTATATCTCTTTCGCTTATATTTGTGATTGCTCATAATTAGGGAACAGTACTAATCGCCAATCTGTTCGTATTTGCGCTTAAGCTTTACCATAAGCCAACGCATTCAACCTCTAGCAAAAGTATGATTGAAAAATATTTCAAACCATAAATGCACACAGACTAACACTAATTAATTATCTGTGTCCATCTGTGTCCATCTGTGGTTCAATTTTCATAATTTTCACCCGTGCAAGAGGTTGATTCTACACCTACCTCAATTTCCTCCTCATTTTCACATGGCGAATCCCCCCCTCTTCAAAAACCTCTCCCTCTTGCTGAAAACCTAACTGTTGATATAAAGCCTTGATATATTCTTGAGCATGAATTAGCACTTCTGGAATATTTTTACTATCTATAACTTCCAAAGCCTTTTGCATAATTTTCTTGCCAACACCATACCCTCTAGCTATAGGCAAAACAGCCAGCCTTTCAATCTTTGCAGTTGTCTGATTCAAATATCTAATCCTAGCAGTTCCGACATACTCCTTATCTAAAGAAGCAATCAATTGGTCACAAGTTTCATCTTGACCATCAAAATCTAAATTAGGATCTACCCCTTGTTCTTCCTGAAAAACAGACTTTCTAATTGCTTGAATCGCAGCAAATTCTTCCGAATCAGCAACTTTAACAATAACATTACTCATCAAAATATCTTGGCGTCCTTGGCGTCTTGGCGGTTCGATTTTTGAAGTGAGGCTGAGCCTGATAAACTAGTTCCCAGGCTGAGCCTGGGAACTAGTGTCTGGGATGCTCTGCATCCTAGAATTGTTTAATCTGCCCCTTCAATCGGCGCAAAACCTTGACGCTGAATATTCTCTGTCACCGTACGCGGTTCCAGGAATTGTAGCAAGTAATCTGGTCCCCCAGCCTTAGAACCAACTCCAGAAAGCTTGAAACCACCAAACGGTTGTCGTGCCACAATAGCACCCGTGATGGTACGGTTAATGTATAAGTTCCCGACTTCAAACTCTTCCTGCGCCTGCTGAATATGCGAAGGAGTTCTGGAATAAAGTCCACCAGTTAAGGCGTAGTTGGTACTATTTGCAACTTCCAGCGCTTCCTTAAAGTCCTTTACCCTAATCACCGCTACAACAGGACCAAAAATTTCTTCTTGGGCAATTACTGCGTTTGATGATACATCTTTAAAGATTACAGGGCCGATAAAATACCCGTTATCTGGTGCTGGCATTTCCAAAGCCACTTTTGCTTCTGCCTTACCTTTTTCGATATACTCACGGATGCGGCTATGTGCATTAGCATCAATCACTGGTCCAACTTGAGTGCTGGGTAACTCTGTCTCGCCAATGTTCAACGATTTCGTTGCTTCCACGAACCGCTGCACAAAGGTATCATAAACTGGTTCCAGCACCACCACCCGCGAACAAGCAGAACATTTTTGTCCGCTGTAACCAAACGCCGACTGCACAGCGCCGACAACAGCTTGGTCTAAATCGGCACTTTCGTCCACGATGATAGCATTCTTGCCACCCATCTCAGCAATGACCCGTTTCATATGCTTTTGACCGGGTTTGACAATTGCCGCTTCTGCGTAAATTCGACAACCAACCTCCTGCGAACCAGTAAAACCGATGACATGGGTATCAGGATGATTGACTAGGTAAGCACCAACTTGGGAACCTTTACCAGGAACGTATTGATAGACACCTTTAGGTATGCCGGCTTCTACTAGGATTTCCGTTAGCTTTGCCGTAATCACAGAAGATGTTTCTGCTGGTTTGAGTAAAGTACAATTGCCAGTAACCAAAGCTGCAACCGTCATTCCTGTGGCGATCGCCAACGGAAAATTCCAAGGAGAAATCACCACAGCAATTCCCCGAGGCTGGTAGATATATCGGTTCGTCTCGCCAGCAACGTCGTAACTGTAACCCTGATCTAACCGTTCCATTTCGTCGGCGTAGTAGCGACAGAAATCTATCGCCTCGGAAACCTCACCATCCGCCTCGCGTACTGGTTTCCCAACTTCCAAAACTATCCAAGCTGATAATTCAGCGCGGCGTTTTTCCATCAAATCAGCAGCTTTTCGCAATATTCCAGCGCGTTGTTTTACTGGTGTTTTGCGCCAAAGCGGAAAGGCAGCTTTTGCAGCTTGCATCGCAATTTCAGCTTGTTCAACGCTGAGCAGTCCGATTTTACCAACCACCTCGCTAAAATTCGAGGGGTTGAGGGAATCTATAACTTGTTGAGTTTGGACGTATTCGCCATTAATCAGGGGTAAATAAGTTTTGCCTAATTGCTGGCGGACATTTTGGAAAGCAAGAGTCGCTTCTTTTCTTTCCTCCGCCTCAGCATAATCTGTATCTGCCGCACCGGAGAATTCCCCCTCAGTTCCTCCCGCAAGCGAGGGGGAAGCAGGAGGGGTAGATTTTATGACTGGCGGTGCTATCAATTCCTCAACTGGGCGATTCTCCATATTCTGCCGCAAAAAGGAACTATTAGCAGTATTTTCCAGCAAGCGACGAATTAGATACGCCATACCTGGGAGAAGTTCCCCGTAGGGACAGTAAACTCGGACGCGATAACCTCTATCAACTAAAGCTTTTGCTAGTTTATCGCCCATGCCATAGAGAACTTGCATTTCAAAGCAACGGCGGGGGACATTTAAGCTTTGGGCTATTGCTATAGCATGAGCTTGCGATCGCACATTATGGCTACCAATAGCAGCATATACATATTGATGATTTTCCAGCAATAACTGAGTAATCGTCTCAAAATTTGCATCTGTTGCTGCCTTATCGTTGTAAACTGGCTGTTGCCAATGCTTCTGCTCTGCTTTAATAGTTTCCTGATCCCAGTACGCCCCTTTCACCAAACGAATGGTAATCGGATAACCGCGCTGTTTCGCCCAAGCTATCAAATCTTTTGCATCTTCCTCGCTATCGCGCAGATATGCTTGAATAGTCATACCAATATCTGTACGAGTGCGAAACTCTTCTTCTAGCAAAAGTTTTTTCAGGATACCGAAAGTCAGATCTTTGTAAGCATACTGTTCCATGTCAAAATGAACAGCAGCACCTAGTTCTTTAGCACGACGCAACAAAGTACGGATGCGTGAACTTACCCGTTCCTCACTACCTGTAGCATCCAACGGGTCAAACTGCGAGTAAAACGCCGTTAATTTCACAGAAACTTGGACTTTTGGTAGTGGTTGTCCGTCTGCTTCGTCAATTAAAGGAACCGTTGTCCAACTTTTTGATGCTTCCACCAATTCTTGCATCAAATCTAAATAACGTTCCAAGTAAGACTGTGCTTCTGCTTCGGTAATCACCGCCTCACCTAATAAATCTACAGTGAAAGCCATTTTTTCCTTACGCAGTCGCTCAATCGTCTTCAGCGCCTGTTTAATATTTTCTCCAGAAATATATTTATGAGCTAATGTTTCTACACCTGTAGAAACAGTTGTCGCAGCAACTTGCCCTGGCATAGAATCAGGGTTAGCAAAGTTAAGCATCCCCTTAAGGGCTGCTGGAAGCTCTACCGACTCATCGCCCAGATATTCTTGTAAATGAGCTGCAATTTCTGGTTTACTACGTAAAGCAGGAAGAGTATCAATAAAGCGAAATAGTTGCACCCGCAGCCCAGGATTACTCATCGCCCAAGCCAACAACTTATCGTCCCAGCGCATCTGATCCCGCAACGCACCAAAGAACGAACGATTCTCATGTGTTGCCGCTAGGAGTTGTTTAGCGATTTCTTGAGTTTTTGCTTCGTAGGTGCTTTTTTGTACTTGTACTACCACTGATAACACACTCCTTATTTAAGGCAAGGCTTTATTGTATACAGCCTGTATCTTCTATTGTGGCTTTTTGAGTGTGCTACCACCACATTTAGAGTGCAGGAATATAAAAAGTTATTAAGATGCTTGTTATAAGATGCTTTTTAATATTAAAGATGTTAGCTACTGACTCAGGAATTGCTACTGTATTTATCTGTGTCCATCTGTACGGCAGTTGCTATCTCCTTCGGAGACGCTTCGCGTAAGTCCTGCGGAGGCTTGTGCCAACGCGTAGCGTGCCCGTTCGGCGCAGCTGTGCCGAAGGCATAGGGCTTACAACGGGGGGAACCCCAACGCCAGTCACCTGCACTGGCTTCTCCGTCTGTGGCACTGCGTGCCACGCTACGCGAACAGTGCTGGCTCCGCAACGCACGCAAGAGTCCATCTGTGGTTTTTATTTCTTGATGTATTCCGCTCAACCAAAAACCGCTATATTTAAAAATTTTCATCTTCCATAACTACACTCTTATCACTTGCGTGATTCAAAGTTTCCCAGACTAAAAGCCATTTTTTCTCCAACTGTGTTGTCTCGTTAATTCTGACACTACTTAAGTTAGCACCATTGAGATTGGCTCTGGTGAGATCAGCACCTTCCAAATTAGCACCCTCCAAATTAGCATTCTCTAAGTTGGCGTCGCTGAGGTTAGCGTTCTTTAAATTGGCACTACAAAGGTTAGCACCACACAAGTTAGTACCGCTAAGGTTCGCCTCCTGAAATTTGGCATTACTTAGATTGGCATCTTGAAGGAAAGCTCCACAAAGGTTTGCCTTCTTAAGTTTTGTACTGTTCATGTAAGCACTGCTGAGATTCGCACCCAAAAGTGTAGCACTGCTAAGATTTGCACTCCATAAATGGACACTACTGAGGTTTGCACTGCTTAGGTTTGCATCCCTCAACTCAGCATTGCTGAGGTTTGCATTCCTCAACTTAGCACTGCTGAGGTTTGCATTACTAAGGTTTGCATTACTAAGATTTGCATCTTTTAAGTTAGCATTGCTGAGATTTGCATTTATGAGATGAGTACTGCTGAGGTTTGCATTCTTCAAGTTAGCATTGCTGAGGTTAATTTCTACTAACTGAGCACCACTGAGGTTAGCATTTTCTAGATTAACTCCACTAAGATTGGCATGACTGAGGTTACTACCACTAAGGTAAGCACAGTTAAAGTCAAGATTTGCAAGTTGAGCATTCTTAAAATTGGCAAAGATGAAGTTTAGATTGTGAATGTCTTGAGCTTGAGATTTCAAATGAATAATTTTCTCAAGTCCATCAGGTTCTTTTTTGGCGTCACTTGAATCTGTATGATTGAGAGCTTGAGAAATTACCAAGATTTCTTCCGACTCCTTCTTGAACCGCTGCAGTTCGCTCCAAGCAAAAAATAAACTACATAAGCATAAGTAAATACCAACTACTAACGTTGGTGGTTTACCTTTTGTAAGCAGCAGCATAACTGTAAAACCTAAGCTAACCCAAGTTATTTCCTTAACTAACGAAATCAGTTTAGTCTTGGCTTGCCCATCTATACTCAATTTTTCATAGTTGGCTAAAACCATGGTCAATACCCCCTTAATTTTGTTGAAATGACTTAAATTTGCTCTGACTATAGCAATTTGTGCTGGAGTCGTGAAAATGAAAAAACCGCTCTTGAGCCAAGAACGCTAATAAAAACAATCAACTATAGTACAAGCAGCAGAAATAACCAGACAGCTAAAAATGAGAAAAAAGCTTATTTTAAAAGCATTATAAGCTTCTGCGTTATTGTACTAGACATAAAGGTTTGTTCTAGTATGAAAGACCAATTTGGAATTATCAATCATCCCAAATGTAGAAGTGAGTTTTCTAACTAAAGCTTGAGTATACTTATGATGATTAAATTGATTCAGTACTAGTTCATAACCTTGCTGAGCCTGTTCAAAAGCCTTCTGAGGGTCATTTAAGAGCTTGGCGATCGCCTGCTTTAATCCGACACTATCACCAGAATTCACACCAGTAACAATACCTGCACCAATCAGATTGGCAATAATTCCTGAGGAACGGGTGATGATCACAGGTCGCCGACAAGCCATTGCTTCAAACAAAGTGTTAAGGCTGGCTGGCAAATTATTTTCAATAACGGTAATGACCACTATGTCGCAATCGCGGTAAAATTGCACCAACTCACGCCAGTCGTAAAAACAACACGACATATGATTTGCCATAACTTTTGGCAACGCCTGTTTTAATCCCTTTGCGTCCGGTGAAAAAGCACAAATCTTCACATCAACATTTAAATCTTGAGTCGCATCAGCCAGAGTTTGATAATCCCGTTTTTGTAAATCTCGACTTCCAATCATTGGACGCAGCTTTTTAGGTGAAGCTGGTCCTGGTGTAAAGAAGGATATATCTGTAGGTGGTGCCTCAACAACTTGACAAACACGCTTGTGTGATAAGCGCAAAGATTTACGTAGAAAATCAGCTTGAACCGGGGAAATAGTTACGAACAAATCAACCCAATCTTGCACATTTAATAGTTTGAGTGCGAGACGCCCCTGTAGTTGATTGATGTTGTGGACAAAGACAGCAATCTTGGGTGGCGCAACTTTTGCACCACAAAGCCTAGCAATTGGAAAGCCCACGTCTTCGCCTACGCAAAATATGACATCATCACTTTGAAGTTGGTTAGACAAAGAGCGTGCTAGCGCCCAGTGTTGAGGTTTGCCTATAATTTTGGAACCGATAAGATCTAAAGGTGAGGATGAGTCTGCAATTGGTAGATGAACTTTCGCTTTCAAAAGCTTACTGATGTCCCACATCGCATTCATAGGACATTTGCCTGCTTCAGCATTTTGAGCGATCAGTTCTAGATTGGATGCATAGCTTAGAGCTATATGATACCTCAAAATGTTGCTCCTTTTAAGCTCCTGTTATTTGCAATATGAGTAATATTTCTGTGGTTTATATTTGTCAATGTTTCAGTACTACCATCTTCGATGCATAATTGTTTTGACATAGTCTGCTAGCCTAGCACCAACAATACAAACTTCAGTTTCAATAGTTTCACCAATAGGTAAAGTATGTGTATCAATCAACATCTGGTAATTTCCCACATATCACAGTTTTTCTAAAATTAATTTAGAAAGAGTTGGTATTATCTTTTTCTCAGTCAATTTGACAGTTTGATTGAACACAATTTTTAGAAATCAATGGATCGACAATGGGATACAAGTGTTACATAAGCTTATCAAAAGGAAGCGGAACGGCTGTGGAAAACTAAATTGTGCATTCGCAGCCTTTCCGTTAACTATGTTGTTGCTATCTGTGAATTTACACTTTTCTCCAAGCGAGGATGTGTAAATCCTGTGGCGAAGCTGTGACATATTTGCTAAGATTTGTTAACGCAAGCAGCACACTTTGTTAAGAGTATGTAAATTCTGTGGTGCAGGTGTGACATATTGGCGCTCTTGCTAGTACCCTCTTGCTTCCAACTTCGTTTGTCGTTGATGTAGCCTAATAAAGTAGTTTATGATTGCTCGTTAGCAGAAAAAATCTTTATCAAGCTAATGGAGATTTTGATTGTTGAGGATGAAATTGAGATTGCTCAGTTAATTCAACTATATTTGGAAAGGGAAGGGTTTTCTTGTCGCCACTGTCGAGATGGATTGTCTGCAATTGTTGTATTTCAAGAGCATCCGCCTGACTTGATTATCCTAGATCTGAAGATTCCCGGTTTGGACGGACTGGAAGTTTGTGCCCGCATTCGACAGCAACCAAGCCTTAAAGACCCTTATATCTTGATGTTGACGGCGAAGGGTGAGGAAAATGATCGGATCGTCGGTTTATCGACCGGAGCAGATGATTACATGGTCAAGCCCTTCAGCCCAAAGGAATTGGTAGCCCGTGTGCGATCGCTCCTACGACGCACGCTACGTCATGGTAAGCAGAGCCAAATTTATCGTAGCCAACACTTTGTAATTAATATCGAGCGGCACTCAGCCAATAAAATTGTGAGTAGCAATCAATCGGTTTCTTTGGACTTAACAACTTTGGAGTTTGAACTGCTAGCAACATTCGTGAGTTCCCCTGGTCGAGTTTGGAATCGCACTGAACTGATTAACAAACTTTGGGGTACTGACTTTTATGGTGATGAGCGGGTTGTTGACACCCACGTTGCACGGCTACGCAAGAAGATTGAACCCGATCCAGCTAATCCAACCTTTATTAAAACTGTAATTGGATCGGGTTATAAGTTTGAAGACTCTGTTATCTAGGACGAATGTGAGTAAACTTAGCCTGCGATCGCCTGCGGTGCTGCGCTCTGCGCTATTGCGACTCCTGTTGTGCCAGATTGCTGTAATGTTAGTTGGTTTAAGTACTTTACTCACACTGGGCTGGTTCTTCTCGCAGCACCTGTTTGGGTTACATTTAACGCTTTTAGAAGCACAAGGATTTTACCTGGGTGCAATTCATAATCAGTTGATTGAGGAGTTTAAGACAGCCTGGAACCAAGGAGCTTTGTGGTCACTCCTGATAAGCGGAACCTTGATAGGTGCTTTAAGTTACATAGTTGCCAAGGACATCATACAACCTCTGATTCAGATGGAGAAAATTACTGAGCAATTTGCTCAGGGGAACTTGACAGCCCGTATACCTGAAAGTGAAATTTCAGAGTTGAACCGTCTTGCCATAAACTTTAACCGAATGGCATCAAACCTTGAAGGGGTAGAACAGCGCCGTCAAGAACTCATCGGAGATCTCACCCATGAACTACGTACACCATTGACAATCTTGGAGGGTTATCTAGAGGGTTTAGCAGATAGCGCGATTGAACCAAAAGCAGAACTGTTTCAGCGATTAGCCACAGAAACAGCCCGCTTGGGTCGGTTAGTGAATGATACACAAGAACTTTCTAAGGCGGAGGCGGGATACTTACCCATCAAAATTCAACCCATCGATTTATATCCACTTCTGCTTTCTTTAATGAAACGGTTCTCGGATCAGCTTTTAGAAGAAGGTCCCGTGTTGCTTTTGGAGTGTCCACCCAATCCTCCTTTAGTATCTGCTGATCCTGAGCGAGTTGAGCAGATTCTAGTCAACTTACTTGGCAATGCAGTACGCTACACTGCGACGGGTTCTATTAAAGTGCGAGTTTGGAGCGAACCTCCAAAGTTATGGATTGCAGTTATTGATACAGGTCATGGTATGAAGGCAGAGGATCTACCGTTTGTGTTTAATAGATTTTGGCGTTCAGAACGTTCTCGCGATCGCAATCCTGGTGGTTCTGGGATGGGTCTAGCTATTTCCCATCGTCTCGTTATATTGCAGGGAGGTGAAATTTTAGTAGAAAGTGAACTCGATAAGGGAAGTACGTTTCGATTTTCGCTGCCGTTAGCGTAAGAAATAAACTACTGGTAGACGTTATACTCTTGGCGGATTGCTTTAAGAACTTGTAGCAATTCACTTGACGATTCCGGGCGAGTGATGTCTAGTTTTGGCAATAATTGATATATGGGGGGATTTCCTTGCTGGAGATAAACAAATTGATAATCCATCCCGTTAGTTGTCAGTCCCCAAATGGACGTTTGCTGCTCTAAACTTGTATATGCATAAGTGAGTAATTGCGGCAACCCTTCGGAGGCATTAAAACTACTATTTTTAGATTCAATGACTAGTATCCAAAACGGTGTAGTTACTATTCTTCCTTGCGTTTTGTTAACAGCTAAAATATCCATCCGTCCTTTAATGATTGTGTCTTCATCTTCGACGGAGATATCAGCAATATTTTCTTCTAAAGTTATCTTAATACTAGGCTGATAAAAGCCTGCTAACTTCATTAACGGCGCAAGGATAAGAAATTTTATTTGCCCTTCGGAAATTTTTCCTTCTGAGTAGTATTCGCGAAAAACATTGCGAATTTCCTGTAATTCTTGCTGCTCGTCTTCTGTAACATTATTTAATAATAGCAAAGATGTAAATGAATTATTCAACTGCTCTTCAAATTTTAAAAGCCGTTGAACATCTTTTAACCTAAGATTGGTTGCGTTTAGATTTGTCAGCATTAGTTGATTCTCCTATAATTAAATATTATAAATAAAATTGCAAGAAGCAAAAGTATTATTAATCAAAACTTACATATATTAAGACAAATAGCAAGTTTGAGTTAAACAGGTAACTTGAGATACCAAGTATTTGATGATTTCAAAAAACCTATCAAAAGTTAGAGCTTAAAAACTCTTAAGTTGCAGCTTTAGATTGAATTGAATTTAGCTGAAAATCTATAAGCTGAAAAATTATATACAAATGCTGGAAAGCAAATTTTGTAACCCATTACAGCATTAAGTCGAACTCTGTGCATCAATAAAGGCTGAAAAGCTTTTGCTTAATGTATGTTTCAGCATTTTTGGACAAATTGATGCATCTTACAATTGACGCTAAGGGGGCAAGCGCTTTTAAGGGAGCATGACAACGCTGCTAAACAATCGCTATCAAGTTATCCAGGTGCTGGGGGGTGGTGGCTTTAGCGAAACCTTTTTGGCAGAAGATACCTACGTACCTTCTCGTCGTCGCTGTGTGATTAAGCAACTCAAGCCGATTACAAATGATCTTCAAATCTACGGAAAGATTCAACGGCGGTTTGAACGCGAAGCAGCAACCTTAGAGTATCTGGGCGAAGGTAGTGACCAAATTCCCAAACTATTTGCCTACTTTTCTGAAAACGGGCAGTTTTACCTGATTCAGGAATGGATTGAAGGAGCAACCCTGTCAAATATTGTCAAAGCGAAAGGGTCAGTCAGCGAAACTGTAGTTAGGGAAATTTTATTGAGTCTGCTGTCAGTTTTGGATTATATCCACAGCAAAGGTATTATTCACCGGGACATCAAGCCTGATAACATCATTCTCCGCTCCTCTAATAGTAAGCCCGTGTTGATTGATTTCGGTGCAGTCAAGGCAATGATTCATTCAGTGGTGTCTCCAGGAAACCTTACTCAATCACTTGTAGTGGGTACACCAGGGTATATGCCTAGCGAACAAGCTATTGGACGTCCAGTTTACGCGACTGATATTTACAGCCTAGGCTTGACAGCAATTTATTTATTGACTGGTAAACGTCCGCAGGAGTTCCGAACCAACCCTGAAACAGGGGAAATAGTTTGGCAAGATTATGCTTCTGGGGTGTCTGCGAGTTTGGCGAAGGTGCTGAATCGAGCAATTAAGCCGCAAGCAAGCGATCGCTACACCACTGCTAGTAAAATGTTACGTGCTTTGCAGTCTGCTATTGCTCGACCATTGTGGTTACAAAAAGGATTCTTCCCCCAACGCAGTGCTTTACAGCAGTTCCAGAGCAATGGCTACAACCCAAACAAACCCGCGCAGGCTGCTGATTCCCCTACACCAACCGTTGCAAAACCTACACTAGCGCAATCTCCTACTAATGCATCAGTGCAGCAAACGCAGCTATTGTCTTCTTCACAAAATACTCTAGCGATGCTTGTGTATTCGACTAGGAAAAACTGGCAAAAGCCGGCTTGGATCGTTAGCAGCCTGGTTGTGAGTGGGTTGATCAGTGTGCTGGCGATCGCCTTTATAACCCGCAAGCCAGCATCTGAAGTCCCGATTGCGACATCACCTGCATCCAAATCTGACACCACAAATCCAAAACTTTCACCACAATCCCCGGCTTCCACTTCTAAAAAACGCAATACACCTGTAGCTTCGCAACCTACCTCACCTACTCCTGTAGTTTCTGTGACATCAGTACCACCAGAAAAAGACAATCAAAATTCTCCGGTTTCCACACCCAAGACACGTACAGCACCACGTAAAAACTCACTCGCTACTAGTAGTAACATAGCTCGCGTTCCAGGATTTCCTACGGGTACATCAAGAAGCACTGTAGAAGAAGTTCTTGGTAAACCAGTTCGAGATTCAAGAGGTATTTGGCGCAATACTCGTGCTGTCAGTTATATATTAGTGCCAAATCAAATTGAGCTTGGTTATTTATTTGACCGTGATTCTGGAGTCATTCGCCAAACCGAAGTTGCTTTTGCTCAATCTGTAGACTTTCAAGTTATGCTAACAACTTTAGAAGGAATGTTAGGCAATAAAGTCACAGAAGAAATTAACCAGGGGCTGCAACAGGTACAACAGCGTCAGTTAAATAGTTTTCGTTTTAGTATAGGTTCGTTGAAGGGTCAGATTGTGCGTCAGGACTGTGATTTCATTTATATCAGTGTATGGGATGCAAACTTACATGATTTTGTGAGTCCTTCTAATGCTAGAAAGTGTTGAGTCTTTGGCTATAAATAGTAAACTAAAGCATATTTTATTTGTAGAAATTTTTTCAAATTCTTGTGGGGTGGGCATCTTGCCCGCCCAAATAATGCAACTTAAATGTGGAACAGCTTATTTTTTGGTGACTATAAATAGTACTTTTTGCATATATCAGAAAAAATATCGTTATTGCGGCACTGGTAAGTGAACAATTTGGTCTTGATATTCACCATCAAAAGACGCTTCAGCAATTAAAATTAACTCATCGATATTTTGTCCAATAGTTAATTTATCATTCAAAATCAAAATACCTGGTACATGACGACCTTGGGCAATGTGTTCACCCAAATGAACAGGCATAGATCTACGATTATTAGTTACTAGGAAAAAGCTATACTCCTCACACCAGCATAATATTTCTGGGTCTAAGGTGCTTTTAGGAGGAGTAGCAGGTTCTCCAACTACCCAGACAACTAAATCAGGTTTTTGTCGTCGCAGTTGAACCTGATAAAGAGGAGCAACATTTTCATCAAGAAGGTATTTGAGAGTCATTGACTTTTTTCATTGCTTCTCTTTCAGCTTTTAATTTCATCAGTTTGACGACCACTGGTGGAGGATTACGTCGTTGTTCTTCCCGCGCCCTATGACTCCAGTCCAACCAATTAGCTATATAAGTGCTAACCGCTTCTTTATTATGCAGGTAATAAAGAATTGTTGCATAAACTTGTTCGAGTGTTAGTGATGTATAAATGTTTGCTATTTCCTCTGGAGTCCGAGCGCGATAAATGTACTCGTAAAGGATGGTTTCAATTCCTACCCTTGTACCTTTCACCCGAATATCATCAGGACGTTGAAAGTCAAAGTAATCTTCTAGTTGCATAATTTGTTATTATTTATCTACCATGACATAATCTTACATCTTTGCAAAATGAGCTTGCAGCAAGTCATGAAGGGGGAGAATTCTTGCATTATTTTACAAAAGCTGCTGAAATTCCTCAATTGTTAGCCCAGCATCTTTGACAATTCCAGCCATCGTATAAGCATTGATAGGATTAGCTCTGGGAATAACGATAATCCGTTCCCCATTCGTCATAACAACGTGTTTACCCTGCCGTGCAACAGAAAAACCTGCTTTTTCAAATGCCACAATAGCTCGTAGGTGGTTCACTCCTGGTAAACTGGGCATATTTATGCCACTTCCACATAACGAGCTTCTGCATCTGGTATCATCTCATCAACTGTATCGAGATAAGCTTGAATAGCATCTTTGATATTCTCTAAAGCTTCCTGTTCTGTGTCTCCCTGCGACCAGCAACCTGGTAGACTAGGACACCACACAGCATATCCTTCATCAGTTTTTTTTAACTTTACTTTGTATCGCATATCTAATCAACCTCTAAAAAATACCAATTGCTATCTGAATTCCTCTTTGAATTCGCTCTAGAGATTCAGTACTCATTTGACCATAAGAACCACGCTCTAAATACGACTTTTGGACTGGTGAAATATTGTCGCAGATAGCCAGCGAATCTACTTCCAGTCCTCCCTCGCCAGCAAGAATCAAGATCCGAGTCGGTGTCTCACCTGTGTTCAAATCACTGGTAAATGGAACAACCAGTACTGTGCGGCTTAATTTGTTGCGGACATTGATCGAAACAACGACAACCGGACGCTTTTTAGTATCTGCTATCGAGCGTAATGTGGCAAGATAAATTTCCCCTTGGCGTGGATAGCCTTGTGTCATCATCAATTCAAAGACCTTCCGCCCTTAAGCTATCTTCCATCTGTTCTTGGGCAAATGTTCCCCATTCCTCTTCAAAATCAACATCAGCCTGTGTACGAGATTCGTAAGATTTCCGCAGTTGCTCTTCAATTTGTTTAGCGTACCAAAGGCGTATCGCTTCTTCAAAGGCAGCAGAACGGTTATTTGTCAGCTTGTCAACTTCTTCAAGCAGATGTGAGTCAACCGTAATTGAAACTCGTTGCTTTTGTTGAGAATGCGTCATTGTCTAGAACCGATAAAATGTGAGTCAAAGTATGATTAAAAATATTACTTTTTATCCTATCATGGTTCTCTTGATAAACTGGCTTTAAATCCTTCTCTCCTCCTCTGCGCCCTCTGCGGTTCAATAATCCAAACCCCCTCACCTTTTGAAAGCTTTATTGATACACTTGAACTTCATTAGCCCAGTTAACCAGCGCCTATGGTCTATGTAAAGCGCGTGGAACTCACCAACTTTAAATCCTTCGGCGGTACGACTTCTGTTCCCCTGCTGTCCGGGTTTACTGTCATTTCTGGTCCCAACGGTTCCGGTAAATCAAACATCCTTGACTCGCTGCTGTTTTGCCTGGGACTTGCGAGTTCTAAGGGCATGCGTGCCGATCGCCTACCCGATTTAGTCAACACCACCCAAACGAGCAAATCTCGTTCCGCCGTCGAAGCTAGCGTCACAGTGACGTTTGATTTATCAGATCATCAACTAGAAGATGAACTCGAAACCTTACCTGTTGTATCCGTTGTTGAAGATGAGGAAGTTGGCGAAGTAGAGGAAGCGCCAAAGGAAGAAAGCGAGGATGAAAAAAATCGCCAAGAAAAAATCCGTGCGAAACCAGGTAGCGAGTGGAGTGTCACGAGAAGGTTGCGAGTCACTCCACAAGGAACTTACACATCGAATTATTACATTAACGGTATTTCCTGCACTTTAACAGAGTTACATGAAGAACTAGAAAATCTACGTATTTATCCTGAAGGTTACAATGTTGTACTACAGGGTGATGTCACCAGCATTATCTCGATGAATGCGCGAGAAAGACGGGAAATTATTGATGAATTAGCAGGCGTGGCAGGGTTTGACCGTAAAATTAACCAAGCAAAAGAAACTTTAGATGAAGTTAAGGATAAGGAAGACAGTTGTCGCATTGTGGAAACTGAATTAATTGCACAGCGCGATCGCCTGTCTCAAGATCGCGCCAAAGCGGAAAAATACCAAAGACTCCGCACGGAATTTCAAGAAAAACAATCTTGGGAAGCAGTTTTATCATGGCGTTCCCTACAAGCACAACAAGAAAAGTTAGTTGCAAGCATTCAAGCAGGCTCAAGCACTTCGGCTGAACTCACAAATCAACTCACCACCCTAAACACAGAAATCGCCCAAAAAACCGTTGAACTAGAACAGCTCAACGCCCATGTCAAAGCATTGGGAGAAGAAGAACTTTTGGCGGTACAATCTACCCTTGCGACTCAAGAAGCCGAACGCAAACAACTTCAGCGTCAACAAAAGGAACTAGAAACAGCTTCCCAAGAAACCGTTAAACGCCTGCAACAAACTCAAACCGAAATTCAACAGCATCAGCAAACGATAGAACAACTCGCACAACAACAAATTGTAGAACTCTCGAATGCAACGTCTCTACAAACAGAACGAGATCAGGCGCAACAAGCATTAGACATCTCACGTGAAGCCGCAGCCCAAATTGCTTCCGCCTCAGAAGCTTGGGTACAGCAACAAACAGCCCTGAACCGCCAAATTGAAGCTGTGCTGCAAACGGTTGAACCTCAGCGCACAGAACAAGCACAACTGAGAGAACGTAATAACCAACTTCAGCAGCTTATTCAAGAACAAACTGAACTCATTCAAACATTAGAACCGGAAATTGCTGATAAACAGTCGCAAATTATTAATGTAGAACTCTCGGGTGCAACGTCTCTACAACAAGTTGAACAGCTAGCCGAAACGGTATCCGGCACAGAACAAGAACTGCAAATCCAGCAAGAAACCCAAAAGCGCCTGTTGCAGGAACAACGAGAGAAACAACGCCAATTGGATAAGCTAGAAGCGCAACAAGCAGCCCAGCAGGAAGTTCAAGGAACCCAAGCAAGCAAAGTCATTTTACAATCGGGTATGCCTGGTATCTGTGGGTTGGTTGTGCAGTTAGGACGCGTGGAACCCCGTCATCAATTAGCTTTGGAAATTGCCGCAGGGGCGCGTCTAGGGCATATAGTTGTGGAAGATGACAGCATAGCCGCCGCAGGAATTGAACTACTCAAACAAAAACGTGGTGGTCGAGCGACTTTCTTACCGCTGAATAAAATTCACGCTCCCAAATTTACCCAAGATTTTACGTTGCGTTATGCCAACGGCTTTGTCAACTATGCTGTGAATTTGATTGAGTGCGATCGCCGCTATAAGGATGTGTTTACCTACGTGTTTGGTAACACAGTCGTCTTTGAAACCATTAATCAAGCGCGTCAGCATTTGGGACTGTACCGCATCGTCACCTTAGACGGGGAATTGTTGGAAACCAGTGGTGCTATGACTGGTGGTAGCACAAACCAACGTTCGTCGTTGCGGTTTGCGGGGGTGGAAGCTGCGGAATCTGAGGAAGTTTCTTCTTTGAAAACTCGCTTGGCGGATATTGAGAAGATTTTAGAACGTTGTGGCGAAGCAATAAGTACTTTATCTACTAGAACAAAACGACTCACGCAAGAACTGACGGAAGCACGACAGGCGCGGCGAGAACAACAACTGCAATTGGAACAGTTGCAAAAAGAGATTAAGAGTTTGACGGCGCAATTGGAAACAACGCGATCGCAGCTTTCGCAAAATTCCGAAAGATTAGCCACCGTGCGATCGCGCCTAGAGGTTTTGGATCGGGAATTACCTTCTCAAGAGCAGCAATTACAACAACTACGACAAGCTTTGGCGGAGTTGGAACAGTCGCAAACTCCCCAAGAATGGCAACACATCCAAGCAACAATAAAAATCCAAGAGCAACAATTGCAACAACGCGATGCAGCTTTAAGAGAAGGAGAGCAAAAATTAAAAAATTTGGAAAATCAGCAGCAGCGGTTGCAAGAAAAAATTGCCGTTGGGGAACAGCGTATACAAGAATACCATCAAGACCAAATAAATCAGCAAACTCAACTCACAGCACTGGGCACTCAGTATTCAGCACTCAACAGTCAAATTGCTGAGACTCGCGCTGCTTTGAGTCAAATGGAACAAAATCTGGGGGAAGAGAAACAACAACGCGACGCCACAGAACAAGAATTGCGATCGCACACGATGCGTCAACAACACTTGGAATGGGAACTGCAAAAACTGCAAGAAACCCAGCAAACAAAGGCGGAGGAACTCACTGCATTGCAAACCCAAATGCAAACTATGGCAGCAGAATTACCAAATCCTTTGCCAGAAGTACCAGATAAAGTCAATTTAGAAGAATTGCAAAAAGAATTGCGCTCTCTCGCCAAACGCCTGCAAGCAATGGAACCTGTGAATATGCTTGCTTTGGAACAATATGAGCGCACACAAAAACGTCTTGAAGAACTTACCCAAAAATTGCAGACTTTAGAAGCCGAACGCACTGAATTACTGCTACGGATTGAAAATTTTACAACTTTGCGTCAACGCGCATTTAAAGAAGCCTTTGATGCCGTAAATGAAAACTTTCAATCAATTTTTGCCACCCTTTCTGAGGGCGACGGCTACTTGCAACTCGACAATCCAGAAGATCCGTTCAACAGCGGATTGAACTTGGTTGCACACCCGAAAGGCAAACCAGTGCAGCGACTTGCTTCTATGTCTGGAGGAGAAAAATCTCTGACTGCATTGAGCTTTATTTTTGCTTTGCAACGCTACCGTCCGTCGCCATTTTATGCATTTGATGAAGTAGATATGTTTTTAGATGGGGCAAACGTAGAACGATTAGCTAAAATGATTAAGCAACAGGCGCAACAAGCACAATTTATCGTTGTCAGTTTGCGTCGTCCGATGATAGAATCAGCCGAACGCACAATTGGTGTGACTCAAGCAAGGGGAGCTTATACCCAAGTTTTGGGTATTAAGTTACAATCCAATCATAATTCTGCTTGAGTTTTTGTTAATAATAGTGTATAGATAAACCGGATTCGAGATCAGGACTCGGTATAGAATGACCTCTGAACAAAGTATTAGACGTTCCGATATTTTAAACACCCAGGTAATCACTCGCGACAACGGCAAGCGGTTAGGAATCGTAAGCCAAGTTTGGGTTGATGTAGATCAGCGAGAGGTTGTGGCTCTTGGCTTGCGAGACAGCCTGATCTCTATTTCTGGAGTGCCACGCTATATGTACCTCAACAGCATCAACCAAATCGGTGATGTCATCCTCGTGGATAACGAGGATGTGCTTGACGATGTTGAGGTTGATCTCTACAGTAACCTCATGAACTGGGAGGTTATTACAGAGACTGGTGAAGTCTTAGGCAGGGTGCGGGGCTTCAAGTTTAATGGCGAAACAGGGAAGCTTTACTCAATTGTCATCGCTTCTTTGGGATTACCGCAAATTCCCGACCAATTCTTGAGTACCTACGAGATTTCAGTGGATGAAATTGTCAGCACAGGTCCTAATAGATTGATAGTTTTTGAGGGGGCTGAAGAGCGAGTCACCCAGTTAAGTGTTGGTTTGCTAGAACGCTTAGGTATCGGCAGAGCACCGTGGGATCGCGATGTCGAAGAAGAATACTCTACCTACACTCCTCGTACAGTCACACCAGACAAGCAACTGCCAAGCGGAGTACCATTAGAACAACCTAAGCCGAAAATCATTCGTACACCCGAGCCTGTAGCGCAGGAAGAATGGGATGAAGATTACTACGAAGAAGAACGTCCCCAGCGCCAGGTTATGAAGGCGCGACAGTATGAGCCTGTGGAATACGAAGAGGAAGAAGAAGATAACTGGAGCGAGGCAACAGGTAAAGACAGGTATCAAGCACAACCAAAGTATGACTCAGGTTCTTACAACAAGAAGTCATACGCTGATCAATACGACGATTTAGACGACGATTTAGACCGCGATGCTTGGGATGATGAGCCACCAAAGCCAGTGAATATTCCCAAGAAAGTCAAAGAAAGACAGCCAGAGTACGAAGAAGAAGGCGGTTATTAATTTAACTTTTCTCCCATAAAGCTAAGTTTCATGTCCGCTAACCGCTTGCGCTTAACTTACCAGTTCCCTTTAGGAATTGATATCAGGTTCGGTTGATTACTTATCATTCCTGAAGAATCGCACCCCTTGAAAGAATTCAAAATTCAACTTAGGCAAATTCAAAAAAAGAATTAACCCGGATTACTTCTTAATTTTGAATTGATAATTTTGAATTTTGAATTTCCGTAAGCGCAGCTTGTCCGTGTCTCCTACGGAGGAGCTTTGCTAACGCCGCAGCTTGTCCGTAAGGACTCAGGGCTTAGGGGGGTGGGGTGCAGTCAACATGGAAATCATAACCAATTAGCCGAACATAATATTGCCCCCCATTTGTCCTAATTTTCCCCTGAAAAAGCAACAAAAAGCCCCCGAGACAATTCGGGGGCAGAGTTTATAAAAGATTATTTTGGTCTTTGAGCTTTTGGCAATTAGATGTCAAAGCTAAAATTCCAGTTATAAAGCTTAGTAGCGGCTACGCCCACCACTGTAATTTCCCCGGTTCCCGCCGCCATTACCGCGATTGAATGAACCTGAACCTTTGTCTTCCCTGGGTCTTGCCTTATTTACTTTCAAGTCACGACCCATCCACTCAGCACCATCAAGAGCTTCAATAGCTGCTGATTCTTCAGCATCTGTACCCATTTCCACAAAACCAAAACCACGTAGCCGACCTGTTTCCCGATCCATAGGTAGCTGAACTCGCTTTACAGAACCATATTCTGCAAAAACCGCATTCAGATCTTCTTGTGTAACTTCGTAAGAGAGATTACCTACATAAATTGACATATATTGTCTCCAAAATCATAACTGTGTAGAGATTTAGATTTCGGAGACAAGCTTGTCAAGACTAAAAGCAAAAAGCCTGTCAATACTAAAAACAAACACTATCACCGAACTTATTCTCATTCCCATCATAACATACCTGCGCGCCGAAAAGACGGCGAGTATGAAAAACTTAGAGAAAAATTTATGCACTGACCTAGAGAAAGATTGCTATCTTGTGGAATTTTGGGAAAATTAAGGCAATGGCAGCTGTTATGGAGGTTGAGATGACAGATGGCAGTTTAAGAATTGTCTCGCTAATTCCAAGTGGAACAGAAATTGTAGCAGCACTCAAGTTGACTGATGCAATTGTCGGGCGATCGCACGAATGTGATTATCCCCCAGAAATCAAAGACCGTCCTGTTTGCACTCAAGCGCGGATAAATAGCGCTGCTCCTAGTGGCGAAATTCATGATAAAGTCAATAATCTGTTGCAATCTGCCCTAAGCATTTATCAAATTAATACAGATGTTTTAGAAAAGTTACAGCCCACTCACATTGTTACCCAGGATCAATGTGATGTTTGTGCCGTGAGCTTAAAAGATGTTGAACAAGCAGTTGCCACCCTCACCAATAGTTCACCTCAGATTATTTCTCTACAACCAAATATTCTCAAGGATGTTTGGGAGGATATTCGACGAGTCGCTAACGTGTTTGGGGTAGACTCGCTACAGGTGATAGAAAATTTAGAAGCGCGGGTGAAAATCGTAGACCAAAAAACACAAGGTCTTTCTCAAACAGAACATCTCCCCACGGTTGCTTGCATCGAGTGGACGGATCCTTTGATGGTTGGTGCTAATTGGATTCCTGAACTTGTTACCTTAGCAGGAGGACAGCCACTACTAACCATCACAGGTCAATCTTCTACTCCTTTAAAATGGGAAACACTTCTTTCTAGCAATCCAGATGCCATCATTTTTATGCCCTGCGGGTTTGATTTAAATCGTACGCGCCAAGAAGCCCAATTGTTCAGCCAACGTCCAGAATGGCAACAATTGCACGCTGTCCAAAGTGGTAGAGTTTACATCACAGATGGCAATTCCTACTTCAACCGTCCAGGACCACGACTGGTAGATTCCCTAGAAATTTTGGCGGAAATTCTGCATCCAGAAATCTTTCAATATGGATATAAAGAACAGGGTTGGCAATTATTGTAAAAATAAAGAAGAAAAATTTTTCTTTTTTCATGCTTAATTCTTTCGTCCTTATCCAGATGAAAGAATTAAGCATTTTTTTTTATAGCAGGGGACTGGGGACTGGGGACTGGGGACTGGGTGAAAAGCCTTTTTGTGTCTAGGTTTTATCATCTGTTGATGTCCTAACCACCTTGGCTGTTGCTATAATTCATTCTTTTTTCTTTTTTCTTTTATCTATCTTTTTTGCAGCCATTCAATCAGGGGTCTTAACGTTCCTGGTAAAGCAGCCTCACTCACGGTGACTGTGTGTTTTCTCCCGTCATCTTCCACCGTTAACGTATATTGAAAACGGTCAGCTTGACGTGTAGAAGCTGTGATTTCTTCCGGTAAATTGAAGAAATCTGAGGCTTCTACCAATTGGGGAAGTTGGTCGGCTTCATTTGCCGGAATGTCTGCTGTATCGACAGTTTTTGTTCTGCTTATCCCAGCAAAACCACCCGCGCGTTCAAATGATATCCGCATTTTCTTGCTCTCCGTCTTGTCATTTTTTGCAAGAGATAGTAAAAACTGGGAGAATAATATAATATCTCCCAGTTTAGCAAGAAGTAACAACAGTTAATTATGAATTTAATGACGAATTATGAGACGTTAAAAGTTTCATAATTCATCATTCATAATTTTAAAGAACTCCTACCTTTTGCCAAGCATTCTGTACTGCTTTTTGTTCTTTACTTGCTTGACCGTACAGTTCTCCAGCCACTTGGATAGTTGTATTGGCAGCTTGTTTGAAATTCCCTTTGGATTTCAGGCGATCGCGTAAAGTTATGTACCATATTTTACCAGCTTTTTCCCAAGCAAAGCCGCCAATCTCTACCGCTGCTAGGTAAAAGGCATGATTGGGGATACCTGAGTTGATATGGACACCACCGTTATCTTGAGTACCCTTGTAGATGTTTTTCATATGCCCTGGCTGTGGGTCTTTACCCAACGCTGGGTCATCGTATGCTGTTCCTGGCGCTTTCATTGACCGAACACCCACCCCTTTGACCTTAGGTGTAAATAGACCTTGTCCAATGATCCAGTCTGCCTGATCCGCCGTCTGTTTTTTCACTCGCTGTTTGACTAGAGAGCCGAAAACATCAGAGAATGACTCATTAAGTGCCCCAGGTTCTCCTTGATAGATAAGACCTGCTTCATACTGAGTAATTCCATGAGTTAATTCATGCGCAATCACATCTATTGCTCTGGTGAAGCGTTGAAACAGTTCTCCATCGCCATCACCATAAACCATCTGGTCGCCATTCCAAAAAGCGTTGTCATATTTTACATTGTAATGTACGGTAGAGTCTAAACGCAGCCCCTTATCATCAATAGAATTGCGGCCAAAAATCTCTTTAAACAAGTCATAAGTTGCACCCGCCCCATCGTAAGCTTCGTTGACCGCTTCATCTTTGCTTGGGGGATCGCCTTCTCCACGCACAAGTACCCCAGGGAGTTCTTCACTATTTTTAGCATCGAAGATGGTACGGCGCTTTTGACCAGGAGAAACCGCAAAATTGACAGCACCTATTACATTCCGTCGTCCGCGAAATTGTGCCGAAACGTTTAATGTGCGAAACGCCCAGTCACGCTGGTCTTGGTTACCATTAACTGCAACGTGTTCAAGTATATGGGGTGGGAGAATACAACAGATAGGGCATCTGGAGTAAATTTGATGGTCACATTCAAACCCAGCAGATTTTTTCTTTTTTCGAGCCATCTTAAAGATGTTCTCCTTTTTGAGATAAGTAATGAAAAACCGTGGCTCTTACTCTTTATTAACAAGGAGCAGAGAATCACTGCAAACGACAAACACCTGGTATTTTCTACTTTCTATTTTCACATTTGCCTGTTAAGACAAGGCAGTACCTCACAAGGTACTTTCAAAGTACTCGTTGCACCTTGATATGGCAAGTACAATCAGCAAACAATTGTGTCAATGAGTCGCTTCTCGTTTATAGACCCAATGGTTTTAGATCATAGTTCCTGTTGAAGGCGATCGTGTGATTTATTACTGTTTTGTTACTACAAATTTGATTATCTATAGGATTCCTATTTGATTATTGAAATACACGTAGTCGGTGCAATGATCAGCAAAACCCAGATATAACCTAGATCTAGTGGGCATTGCCCACCCGAAAGATACTAGTACAGAGCGGCGTAAATAGAGCAACCATTTAAAATCCCTAAAAAGCGCGTTCCATAATACTTTTGACTTTTGACTTTTGACTTTTGACTTCCGCCTTGCGGTACTAGTCCTATGCATAGTAGTTCGCCAAGTTAAAAAAATTGACGGGTTAACACTAACGAGGGACACGGCGACGCGCTAATGCGGGGAATCATTAAAGCAACTGTTCCGCATCTCCACATCTGTCTACACCCAACCACCAAAAACTGCCAAACCGTAATACTTCCAAGGAACTGCCACCGTCTCAAAACCAGCTTTTGTCAGCATCTGCAAATGAGCATCTAAGGTAGCAAGCTGGTCTTGACTAGAGTGCCCGTAAGTACTTGTAGTGCCAATTTTAGCACGAATCTCTGTCAGGGTTGTTCCCTGTTGAGTCGCCCATTCCTCTCGCACTGCCTTGTAAACTTCTGCTAAGGTAGGTGATTCTGGCAGAATCGGGTCTGCATTCCAAAAACAACCGCCCTCACAAAGACTTTCACGAATTCGCTGAAATAATTTTAATTTCATTTCATCCTGAAGATGATGAATTGCCAAGGATGACACACAAGCATCAAATTCCTGACCAATGCCTATTTTTTCTGGATGATTTGCCCATTCGCCAAAGTCCACTTCTAGACCAGTCCACCTTTGCCCATATGCAGCTAGCTGCTGTGATTTTGCTTTGGGCAAATTGCAGTATTCGGGGTGAGTAGTCTATGGCAACGACTTGAGCATCTGGGCAACGGTTGAGTATCCTTATACTGAGTTCACCTGTACCGCAGCCTAGTTCCAGGATGCGACGACTTGTAGAAGCTAGACAGCGCGTGATGACTAAAAGTATTTCATCATATCGCGGCAGCAGCTGGCGAATACCAGTGTCAAAATCAGCAGTGTTGGCGAACACTTCTCCAGGAAATAGCTGTTGCATGAGAATTTGCACCGATAGACACACTTAATAATAATGCCTCGTTTTAGACTTAGTCCTCTCAATTTTCTGTTATGGCAATCCTATTTCATTAAACCTCTTGCAAAAGTCAATTTTGTAAAAAAAACCACAGATGGACACAGATGGACACAGATAAATTATCTGCGTTTATCTGCTACAGGGTGCGGTTCTAAATATCCATTAATCATACTTTTGCAAGAAGTCTATTTATGAAAATTGACTACCCTTCAGATCCCCGACTTCGTAAGAGTTGTCGGGGATCTTGTTTTTCACGAATCATTTAGGAGTGCATATGTCAATAACTGTCAATAAGAAAAATGTCAAGAGCAGGTAGTGGCAGTAAAAATCTAGACCAAAACCCCAAGATTGTTTAACATGGTAAAAGACCCCACTAAATTGTGTGTGGTTGTGTGTTGTAAAACTTGGTTAATCAATGGTCAGGGGGTTTGACCCCTCTTGACCATTTTATTTACTTTTGGACTAAATTCAAAGTTTAAGGCAGGTAAAGCTTGATTTTGGGATTTTCCTTTATTCGTGTAAATACTGAAAATTCCCTCATTGAGTGGTAATTATAGTTAGTCGTTTTCCTGGGTCAGTTGCATTTAGTCCTTACGGTCAAACCAAGGCTTGTGATAGTCAAGATAAAACAATGAGAGCGACTTAACAGCAGGAATGCTTGACAAAATCGTAAAAGCTTGGCTATTGAGCGTCGTCTGGAAGTCGCTAGCTTTAATTTGCTAGCTTTAATTGATTGAAACTACACCACGGAAGGAATGAAGTATGTTCAAAAACTTATTGAAATCAAAACTTCTGGGATCGATTTTCTGACCTGAGCGATCGACTAATTTATGAGTTGTAATCCTTTGATCTGGAACATTACTTTGAGCAATGAGCCAAGCAAGAGATTGGTATTGAGCATCTGTGTAGCCGCTATGGGTTTGTTCGTTACTCCCTATACCGGAAGGCGGGGTTTCTAAGCCGACGTGATAAGCAAAGTTATTTACAGACGCGGGTAGCAGCGGATTAGTCTTGACAGTTTCTGAACCCAGTGGTCCATCAAACACTGAATTAGCCGCACCAAAGGCTCGCTTTTCTGGAGGGACTATGTAAACAACCGTGCCATCTAGCTTAATCATAGTATGGTAGCTTGCCTGAATATTCTCGTCCTCATTAGAGTTTTTAAAGAAATTAACCGCACTCGAGGCTGGTGCATCGGTTTCATGAAGTACTATAATTGGCTGATTGTTGACAGGTCTACCATAGACGTCTGTGGTAAACCGCTCTCCATAGTTGGTTGGATTCGCCCAAGCAATGTAGTACCTGGGTTTGTAAGCCTTAAAAGCCGCAGTGGTTTTAAGTGGCTGAATAGGAGCCTTTTGGGATTTGCCCTTTTGGTTTGTCTTGTATTGAGGTTGGGATGTTGAAGCTTGAGTGGAGATAGGCGTGTTTGGATTTGGTGTTGTCTTGATTTCTGGTTGGCTCTTTTGATTTGTCTTGTGTTGAGATGTTGAAGCTTGAGTGGAGGGACTAGCTTTTGGGCTTGGCGTTACTGTCTTGTGTTGAGGTTGTGACTTTGAATCTTGACTAGACACCGTCTGTGGATTTGATGTTACTGTGTTGACCTCTGGTTGCAAGTTTGAATATTGACTAGAGATAGCTGTTTCTGGTTTTGAGGTTGTCTTTTCTTGGAAAAACTCTACTTTTTTCAGAAACAGCCCCAATGTAAAACCAACAAACGCCAAAAGAACTACAAGCCATTGAGTGGTCTTTAACCTGAATCTCATTTTTCTAATGATTTTTATAAATAGTTTTATATTTGAATTGCAAAAAAATAAATTTTCATATATTTCACTAATACAAAATTACACACAAAATATTGATTTGTCTACGGGGTTTTTTCCCAAAGATACTGTGGGTCTTTCTTATTCTTGTGAGCACAAGATTAGCACTTTGATAATTTTTATAGTAATCCTCCGCAGATTTGTGAGAATTGAAAGCCACAGAACCCCGACTTCTTTGAAAAGTCGGGGTTCTTGTTTGTCACGTAAGCATTTGGCACTTCGGTCAACGACGGACAAGACGTTTTTCCAAGCTTTTGAGCTTGGAGTCTATTGAAGTCAGGTTTGGAGATGTGGAGGAGTCTTGAGTTGCTTCCAAGGAACGCTTTGCTTTGAGTTCCGTAATTTTCGCTTTGATAGCTTCAGATACAGCATCATTAACAGCGACTTTGTTGTTTGGCTGTATTTTTGCAATGCGTTGCGACAAGCTTCCAATCTGAGAGTCGATTTTTTGCATGACTGGAGCATCTGACGTAAATACAGGCTCTAGCAATGCTCGCTTGACTTCTAGTTCTGCAATCTTCGCTTTGATAGCTTCAAATACAGTATAGTTAACAGCTGCTTGATTACCATCTGCCTGCACTTGTGAAAGGCGTTGGCGCAAGCGTCCAAGCTGAGATTCAATTTTTTCGATAATTGAAGCATCTGCTGTAAATACAGGCTCTAGCATTGCACGCTGTATCTCCAGTTTCGCAATCTGTTGTGTTATTGTCTTTGTAAAGTCTTTGGAAGTCGATTCAGAATCGGCGCTCTCAGTAGAAGCCGTGCGAACTGGCTGTTGCACTAACACTACACCTATTGTTGCTAGCCCAGAGACTATAATCATAACTAGCACAGAGAGCATAAGTGGCTTGTCCCTCATAGAAATTCCCTCCAGAGGTCAGACTGAAATTTAAGTTTTTAGGAGTTTGCACTTAGGGTTGAGCTTGCTATTATACAGTAGCCAATGTATTGATTAACCAAATCTTATTTAAAATTACGGATTTTCTTATATAATGTCCGGATAAACACTTATAAAAAACGAATAACCTCACCCGCCTACGGCACCCTCTCCTTGTTAAGGAGAGGGTTGGGGTGAGGTAAAGCAGGAATTATAAGTAATTAAGCGAACATGATATTAAGCAGTAAAAGGTTTGAAATAATTTATAACTCATAATCCGTAATGAGTTTCTCATTACGAATTACGAATGACAATTTACGAATGATGACTACTCATCAATCTGACCGACGCGACGAATATTAAGAATGTCGCTAAGTTTTTTGATTTGGGTGAACAGTTGTTCGAGCTGTGGTCGATCGCGTATCTCGATCCCCAAGTCCATTAATGCCGGTTGACCATTAGCAGTTTTTACCTGAGCATAGCGTACGTTGATCCCCTGGTCACTTAAGCGAGAGAGAATATCCTTTAGCACTCCCACCCGATCTAGCGCTTCAATTTGAATATTCACGGGGTAAGTTTGAGGACGGCTTTGGGGTTCGCTTGCTGAGTTCCAATGAACTGGTACTAGGCGATCGCACTCCACAGTTTCTAAATTATGACATCCTTGACGATGAATCGAAATGCCTCTACCTCGCGTCACGGCACCAATAATCGATTCTCCAGGAATGGGAGTGCAACATTTTGCCAGATAATATACTAACCCTTCTACCCCAACTATTGGCTCACTTGTGCGTGAGGTAGTTGGTGGGATATCTCGCAAAGCTTTGGCTGTTGAAGCCGCCTCTTTCGTAGGAACTAGGGGTGTCGCCACGATAGGTTGTTGTGCTTTGACGACTTCTCGCCAACGGTTTAGCACCAAATTCAGCGTCACTTCACCATAACCCAAAGCAGCGAGTAAATCTTCCATTGAATGATAATTACATCGTTCTGCAACTATCTGCATCGGTTGGGACTTAATCAGGTTTTCCACACCAGATCTCCCCAATTCTTTTTCTAACAATTCCCGACCACGAGCAATATTTTCTTCCCGGCGCGATCGCTTGTACCACTGCTTAATCCGATTCTTCGCCGCCGAAGTTCTGACAAAATTTAACCAATCTAAACTCGGGTGGCCGTTTTTGTGCGTGACAATTTCTACGATATCACCATTTTGCAGACGTGTTGAAAGTGGTACCATCCGCCCATTTACCCGCACCCCTGCACAGTGGTTCCCAACTTCTGTATGAATACGATAGGCAAAATCTATAGCTGTAGAACCAGGATTTAAAGCAACCAAATCTCCCTTAGGAGTGAAAACATAAACATCGTCTTCAAATAAGTTATCCTTGATGCTTTCCAGATATTCTTGAGCATCCTTGAGGTCATTTTGCCATTCCAACAGCTGGCGCAACCAGGTAAACTTGTCATCTGATGCCGTCCAATGGCTATTATTCGAGCCTCCTGTTTCTTTATACTTCCAGTGAGCCGCAATTCCATACTCAGCGACGTGATGCATTTCCAGTGTCCGGATTTGCACCTCTAAAGGACGACCCCACGGACCAATGACTCCTGTATGTAATGATTGGTAACGGTTGGGTTTGGGCAATCCTATGTAATCCTTAAACCTACCAGGAATTGGGCGACAAGCATCATGAACAATTGCTAGAGCCCGGTAACATTCCTCATTGGTGTTGACAATGACTCGCAATGCTGCTAGATCGTAAATTTCGTGAAATTCTTTGTTTTGCCTCTGCATTTTTTGGTAAATGCTGTAGAGGTGCTTGGGACGCCCACTAATATCCAGACATTTAATTCCCGCTTCCACAAGCCGAGTGTACAAAGTTTGGGCAACTTTCGTTAATCTTTCTTCCCGCGCCGCCCTTTTTTCGGCGACTAACTCCTGAACTTGACGGTAAGCTTCTGGTTCTAGGTACTTGAAAGCTAAATCTTCCAGTTCCCATTTCATGTGCCAAATTCCCAACCGATTCGCTAGGGGGGCAAAAATTTCTCGTGTTTCCAAAGCTATTCGGCGGCGTTTTTCGTCAGGAAGGTGTTCTAGAGTCCGCATATTGTGCAAGCGGTCTGCTAACTTCACCACAATCACTCGAATATCTTGCGCCATTGCCAGAAACATTCGACGAAAATTCTCTGCTTGACTTTCGGTCTTGCTTTTAAAATTTATTTTAGAAAGTTTTGTGACGCCTTCTACTAATAGCCGCACTTCTTTACCAAAGCGCTGCTCTATCTCTTCTATAGTGACATCTGTATCTTCCACTACGTCATGAAGAAATCCAGCTGCTATCATATCACCACTGCCTCCTAAATCTCGTAGCATTCCAGCAACAGCTACAGGATGACATATGTATGGTTCTCCTGACTTGCGGTACTGACCTTGATGCAACTGATAGGCAAAATCAAATGCTCGACAAATCAAACCCATATCGTGTCTTCGGTCATCTTCTGCTTCGGCGCTTTGTACAGATGACCCTTTTAGACAAATCTGTAGCCATTCCGGAAGGGTAATATCAATTCTGGAAGTTAATACAGTGCTGCTCATAGATAGAATAGGCGCGCCTACGTGATTACGACTAAAGTGCAAAAGTGGAAAATCTTGACGGTCTCGCCGTCACAAGAAACTGTAAATGACACACGCACTCTCCCATTTTTGTGCGGAGTGGATTTTCCAGTGCGGGTGTCTAGCATCATAGTTGGGAAAATGGATCGATACCAAATCCAGCCCCTATTTCTAAATGAGGCGAGAGATTCGGAAATAAAATTTAGGAAAGTTTAACCTATTAGAAAAATTTCTTGACATTACCTTGATTTTAATAGTATCTCAAGAAGAACTTGATGTCTCTAACTCGCGAGAAATACCACGCATTGAACATATTGCTGAAGCAATTGCATTCAGATGTCGCGACTGCCAAAGTAGATGCTTCGCAACTACGGCTGAGTGTGACATCGTTGCAGCAATTTTTTCAGCAGCAGATTGTACCTTTAGTCAATGACACAGACAGTATCGATGAGGGTCGGTTACAGTCTTATCAGACGGAGATAAGTAAGCAGCTGCGGCTACTGGAAATAGATGTGATATTTCTCCAAGGAGCGCGGCAAGCTTCCACTGCCAGGCATAGACTTGATGCCATCGGCGATCGCCTGACGACTCTCATTGAATACTCTAATGCCATATTGCAATAGAAAGTACCAGCAGGGCAAGCACTCGCACAAGAAAAAATGACAAATAAAAATTAAAAATTGAAAATGAAAAATTCTTCACTTTTTTGGTTCATATTCCTCCTGTATTTGTAGTTATCATTACATATTTAATTGGCACAATTTGTCGTAAATTTCGTCAAAAGTCAAGAGGAAAAGTCAAGAATTCTTGAAATTTGAGATTTTGACCAAGAAAAAGCTAGCAACGGAACCAAGAAAAATCAGTATGAATACTTTATAAGTTAGTTACCAATCAAGGTAAAAGTATCCGAAGATATCCGTGGATATCAAAGAGTTAGTTGATACTGAATTCCCTGGAATTTTCAGTGAATTTATGTTAAATTTTTCGTTTTGTCTTGTTGTCAAAAAATACTTAGGTAACAATCCTGACATATGTAATGTGATACACTATCTTAATTTTAAAATTTAAAAGCTGATAACTAATTATGAATGAAGCCTTATTTTGTATTGAAAATTTACGAGTCGCCTATCCTCATCATGGTGATGAAGAACCTCGGTGGGCGATAGATGGTGTATCCTTCACATTGCAGCCTGGTGAAAGAATGGGATTGGTTGGAGAGTCGGGGTGCGGTAAGTCCACTCTAGGGCGGGCTGCAATGCGGTTGCTACCCTCATCTAGCCAAATTGAGGGACGCGTGACGTTTCAAGGGCGTTCAGTGTTTGATATGACGCCGGAACAGCTGCGAAAATTCCGGGGAGAAGCAGTATCATTAGTGTTCCAAGATCCGATGACGCGCCTCGATCCGTTGATGAGTATAGGCAACCACTGTCTAGAAACATTAAAAGCTCACTCACCGCAATTGTCCAGCAAACAAGCCAAAGAAAAAGCGATCGCCACTTTAGAAAAGGTGAAAATTCCTGCCAATCGTTGGCATCAGTATCCTCATGAGTTTAGCGGAGGAATGCGCCAAAGAGTCGCGATCGCCCTAGCCTTGCTTCTCAACCCCAAGTTAATTGTTGCGGATGAACCCACCACAAGCTTGGATGTCACCGTCTCCGCGCAGATTTTGCAGGAACTCACACGGCTATGCAGCGAAGAAAACATGGCACTGCTGTTAATTTCCCACGATTTGGCTATGGTTGCCGAGTATTGCGATCGCATTGGCGTGATGTATTACGGCAAAATGGTAGAAATGGGTTCTTCAAAAGCTGTGTTCCAGCAACCCCAGCACGAATACACCCAGTCTCTCCTAAAAGCAGCTTTGCATATTCAAACAGTGGATGAAACCACTGGCGATTTGGGATTAGGGACTGGGGAAAATACTTCCCAATCCCCAATCCCGAATCGCCAATCCCGAATCGCCAATCCCGAATCGCCAATCCCGAATCGCCAATCCCCAATTTTACGCGTCCTAGAATTAAAACAGCACTATACCTTAGAACCCAACATTGTAGAACGACTGTTGAAACGGCAAAATCAGACGATTAAAGCAGTGGATGGAATCAACTTAGAACTTTATCCAGGAGAAATTCTCGGATTGGTTGGGGAGTCTGGTTGCGGTAAAAGTACGTTATCGCGGACAATATTGCAACTTGTTCGTCCGACTGCGGGTAAAGTCGAGTTTTTGGGACAAGATTTAACTCATCTGTCGCGCCAAGAAATGCGTGTTTCTAGGCGGCAAATCCAAATGGTTTTTCAAGATCCCCATGCTTGCTTAAATCCAGCGATGACAGTAGGACAAAGTATAGCTGACCCTTTGCTGATTCACAACCTAGCCGATCAGGCAAAGGCAAAACAAGAAGTGCTGTCGATGCTGGAAAAAGTCGGGTTAAAACCACCATCCGTTTACTATGAGCGTTATCCTTCAGATTTATCTGGTGGACAACAGCAAAGAGTTGCGATCGCCCGTGCTTTGATTACTCGTCCTAAGCTGCTCATCTGCGATGAACCAGTGAGTATGTTAGATGCTAGCGTACAATCGCAAGTTTTGGACTTGATGTTGCAGTTGAAAGAGGAATTTGAGTTAACGTATTTGTTTATCACTCATGACTTATGGTTAGCACGGTTTTTGTGTGATAGAATTGCCGTGATGAATAGTGGCAAGATTGTAGAAATTGGTTCCACTAAACAGATTTTTGGCAATCCGCAACACCCTTACACAAAAACCCTACTTGCAGCGGCTCCTTTGTTGGCACGAGCATAGTTAACAATTCAAAATTTAAAATTCAAAATTCAAAACAGTTTCAAACGGGGATTTCAACCCCGACTAAAACTGAGACTACATATAAATGAAGGGATCTTAAACCCTTTAATTTACGATAAGTACCGAGTCTCAGATCTTGCAGCCAATAAAAGCCTCTGGCTCTAATATCTCGTTATCAGGTTGAAAGAGGTAACGAGGGTTTGGAGGCTTCGCCCACTCACTGTTGCAACAGGTGCAAGGTTTTAGGAGTGCCACATCTAATATATAGCAACAGCCAAGGTGGTTAGGACATCAACAGATGATAAAACCTAGACACAAAAAGACTTTTCACCCAGTCCCCAGTCCCCAGTCCCCAGTCCCCTGCCATACTTAGCACTTGGTAGTCATGACTCCTGAGGATTTCATTTGCTTGCTTCAATTAATTTGGGCATTTCTACAGTCGAACCATGTAGCTCAACAAATCTATTAAAAAGCCACATCGTTTCGTGATTTGAAATCCTGTTTCGGTTCATTAGATGACTTATATTTCTCTCAGCCAGTTTCCGTAGATAAGGCAAATCCTCAAACAAAGTCAAACAAGAGGCAATGTGCAAGATAATTTGTAATATGGGTTTGGGCCACTCTAGGTCACTGTAGATGTCAATGAAGAAATAATGCTCGTTTTCTGTGACTGGGCAGGTATTAAACATAACAGTTATTCTTTTGTCTCTGTAGACTGGAATACTCAGTTCTACAGTGTATGGATTATGCAATATTAAATCCACTTCAACAATTGGTTGTCTCCAAATTCTCAAAATATTAACTGGAGAATCCAAAATTGTTTGAAATGTGATCATTCCCCCAATGGATGTAGATTGGACATTGCTAACCTTAATAATTCTCAAGTTATTCAGGCTAAACTTGTGAATACTTTCCAAATGTTTTAAATTCAACAGATGGTAGATTTGGCAGACATAAGGAAAAGGTAAAAGGTACTCCTGGCTAATCATATGCCGCTTCTTTAACTCAAATTGGCTACCTTGAGTCGGAAATAAATAGGATTGATTTAGATAACTTTGAATGCTGTCTACATCATTCACATCAAAACTCTGCTCTGGTTTTAAAAACAGCCAAGTCAAGAAAAAAAAGCCCGCTGTAAATATGTGTATGATTTCTATAGGAGATAAATATCCATCAGCAAAGGCAGCAAGGCTTCTATCAGTAATCCCAAAAAGAAAAGATGGAATTCCAACAAACCAAATACCACTTTTAAATCTCAATATAGATAGAGCAAGATCTAATTCTATAGAAGAACGGTTTTTCTCCGTTTTGATATCGTCATCTTTAATAAGATTTATAGACATAGTTATTCAAAAACTTATTCAAAAAATTGATAACAACTGAAGGTAAGAAACCTTTTTGGTTCTTAATGCCAGCTTAGATGCAGATAATGTAACAGCCCTCTGCCTTCAGTTATAAATCTTAATAAAGACGTTTTGCCTCAATTCAATTCTCAGTAAATTTTCGCTATTCAGAGCGATCAAGAAAAGCAATATTATACATACTGCTCTTTGGTATTTAATTTTATTTGTACTTAAAGCGACAGCATAGACTTTTTAAATCAGTCATTTTTTTTAGGCTCATAAAAATGCTGTTCCTTTACCAATGCCTTAAAAACCTATGATTACGGCGATAGCGAACCTAATGACTACTGAAAAATATGTATAATTATTATCTAAAAATTTTTATATACTTTGTTTGATTCAGCATCAATGATTAACCGCAATGCCACTGAGATTAGCTTGTCAGCAATTGTGGCAGTTTACAATGCTGCAATTCCTAGCCTCAAGGCACACAGTCTTTACCTCATGACTCATAACTTTATTTAATTGCAATGACTCGAATACGTTTATAATCTGCAAACCAAGTACCGTTTTTGTATAAAGTTGCGCGTAACTGATTCTCGATATCAGTTAAGATACTCATCTGAGCGTCAACAGATAATCCATTAAAAAAGCTATTTGCAAACATTTTCAGCCAGTTTTGCATCCCTTGTTCTCCATCCTCCAAAGGTGTTGGACGTTCAAAAAGAGTTGCAAAAGTTAACTGCAAACCATGTTTTTCTAATAAGCTTCCATATTCGCCAATACTCGGGAAGTACCAAGGGTTTAATGCTGCATCAGCAGGATAACCAGCTTTATGTAAGGCGTTATAAATAGCGGTAACAATGGCTTTTACATTACCCTTGCCACCAAATTCTGCCACAAATCGCCCACCTGGTTTCAGTGCCTTGTTTATACCAATAATAACTTCTTCAGCTTGTTTAATCCAATGGAGTACAGCATTAGAAAAGACAGCATCAAATTGTTCTGTAAATGGCAAATTTCTGCCATCTACCACAGAAAAATCTATTAGAGGATAGTTTTGAAGAGCTTGTTCAATCATTGTAGGAGCGCTATCAATGCCGATAACTGCTGCTCCTTTGCTAGCAATTTTATGAGTTAAATGACCTGTGCCGCAACCTAGGTCGAGAATACATTGTCCCCGCTTCGGGGAGAGTATTTCGACTAAATCAGCCGCAAGTTCGGAAACAAAAGAATGTTTGCGATCGTAGAGTTCTGCATTCCATTGGTTTTGAAAATCAGTTGCTGTGCTGTCCATGTAAATATACCACTAACAAAATAGGGTTTGAGTCATGTTTAACTTAATCGCTCATCTGATTACAAATTTAAACGAACTAGTGAATTCCAGCTATGCAGCAGTATAACCGCCATCGACAAAAAGCACAGTACCTGTGATATATGACGATGCATCTGATGCTAAAAATACCACGGAACCAACTAATTCTTCAGGTTTACCACGACGAGCCATTGGTGTAAATGTAACAACCTGCTCCTGTTTTTCTGGTTGGGCGTGTTCGGCATTTGCCCCGCTCATAATATTTTCAAAATAACCAGGGGCTATTGCATTAACTCGGATGTTTTTCGTTGCCCATTCTACTGCCATAACGCGAGTCAGTTGGTTAATTCCTCCCTTGGCTGCACTATAAGCAACAAGTCCTTTAATACCAATTACAGATGCAATTGATGAAATGTTAATTATCGAACCACCTGATTTTTGTTCCATCATTTGGATAGCAGCAAGCTGAGAACAATTGAAACATCCTTTAAGATTGATATCAATAATTTGATCCCATTCATCTTCTTGTAAAGTTTCCGCTGGTTTGATAATGTCAATACCTGCGTTATTAACGAGGACATCAACCCGTCCGAATTCTTTGACTGTAAATTTGATGAGATCAATGCAGCTTTGGCGTACAGAGATATCAACATAAGTTGCAGCAGCAGTACCAGCAGCACCAATTTCCTCAGCAGTTTGTTGCGCTTCCTCAAGTGCGCGATCGCCTACAACTATCTTTGCACCGAAATCAGCCAAGCCTTTAGCGATACACTTTCCTAAACCTCGCCCAGAACCTGTAACAATAACGACTTTCTCTGTGAGGTTAAAGAGATTGGTATTCATAACTATTAGCCTCAGAGGGTGACATAACCAAGTTAAGAGAGCTTTAGATACTCTTCAAACCGCTCCCGGAGTTGTTCAATGGTTAGATTCCTAGTCCAGTATTCTACTAGAGCGTTACCAAATGCCCAAGCGTTGCGCTCAGGTGAAGCGGAGTTTTCCAGCAGCAGGGGCCACAGCGATCGCAGGTCAAAGTTGAGTGTGTTAGAATTGGCTGTATTTAAGAGCGAGAAAAGGTCGTATGCCATTTGGAGCTTACCAATGACAACAGGTGTTTGTTCCACGGGAATTTTCTCTGCTAGCAGATATGCCAAAGTTGGTGCTCCGGTTGATACAGTGGAAATGAACTGAAGAACCGGACTTTTGAGCATTGCAGCGAGTCCCTGGGTTGTTGCCATTTGGAAGGTGTAGTGGTCGATGATTTTGGCAGCAGCAACGGTGCGGGCTTCGAGGTTACGCAAAAAGCGGGCAAGACGAAGTTGTTTGGCTGGTGCGATCGCATTTATCAGCCCCAATGACAGCGCGTCTACTCCCCAAGCAGTTCGACTGGTTTTGTTATCACTTGTGACGACAGGCAAAACTAGATTAGAGAAGTCGCCTAGGAGCTTAGCACGATACTCAGTAGCTTGGCGAATGGCAATTTCCTTTGGGCGATCGCCCCATTCCCAATCATAAGGTGGCTCCCACTCGCGGATGGGACGCAGGCGATCCACTTGGGTGACGATAGTAATTGCTGGCAAGTCTGCAATTTCCGCCTTCATGTCTGTAAGAAAGTCTACATCCATTTGTAGGGCGGGATCGAGCGCAGGCGTGACGAGTAGCAGCAAATCGGCATTTTTGGCGTAGTCTAGCACGAGCTTGCGGAAGTCTGCACGGTTGACTTGTTCATAACCTGGAGTGTCCCAAAGCGTCAGACTTTCTCCCGTTTGGGTTTGCCAGTGGTAATTCTGAATTTTATCTGTACTAGGCAAAACATCGACGGCTGCGAGTTCTGCCTGAAACAACGTGTTAATTAGGCTGCTTTTTCCGGAACCTGTTCGCCCCGCAAGCAAAATATTAACTGGTTTTTGCTCAACCGCCTCGGTGGGTTCTGCTTGGACAAGGATGTCTCGGAGTGTTTGAGTTTTTGCTTTGGGTATTGGTGTGGAAACAGAGTATTCTGTAGTTGGTAGTGTGCTGCTTCCGTAGAGGGCGATCGCCTGCCGACATAAGTTTCTCAGGGCTGCTTCCCGGAGCAGTTGACTCAAATTTACCAGCAATTGCTGAGTTGCTTGGTTACTGGAACGCTGACTGGCAACTTTCGCCACCGCCACCACCGGGTTCAACAGCCACTGTGCCCAGTTCCATGCTTGAGCGAGTTTACGAGCAGATGGCTCTAACTTACGGTAGACTTCGTATCCCTGGTATGCTTGCCCAACCGTGACTTGATTGAGCGCAGGGGATAACTTTTGCATCCATTGATCGAGATCATCCACTGTTCCCCGGATCAGCCCGTAAACCTGGGGAACGTAAATGTTCAGGAGGGGATACTTTTCTTGAGGATTGTAGATGTGGGCGATCGCAACCACAACATCCTGGCATCGTTGCCAAAAAGTTTGCCAGTCTTCCCAAATCGGGCGATCGCTTTGTGCCGTTTTCAGGATTTCTTGGAGTGCGGCTTCTGCTTGCTTCGCGGCGTCAGTTCCTAGTAAAGGTATTGTATCATCCGCAGTGGATTCCAGTTCTTGGCTGACTTGTGCCATTACAGTTTCCACCTGCTCTACCGCAGAGCGAGTCCATTTGGCTAGCAGCCAACGCCACCCGACGAATATGAGGATGAACACGCCCCAGATCCAATTTATGCCCCACTCGTGAATTTGCAATCCTGCGGATACTAGCAAGAAAATGATGATCAAGGCGATCGGTGTTGCTAATACGATCCATTGCCACAGTTTTAATCGCACCATTGCCCTATGCCTGCCTCAATTAGACTTCTTACACAAATGGTAAATCTGAAGCTTAGTGAAGTCGATTTTTTGCAACAATCACTCTTGTAAGAAGTCTACCGTTTCAACTGGATGATTTTTTCAATATTGTTTTATACACAAAATATTCACTGTGGAATAGCATCACGAATAAGCGTGTTGTATCATTGTGGACAGTTCAATAATAGTTAGGCTACAAATCTTACTGTTCAATAGATTTACGCCGTTTTTCCTGATGACTTCAAACGCCAATCACACGCTCGTAGCTGACATTGATGCACTTCTTGCAACAACAGCAAGGCTGTATGCGCTAGATGGTGCAGCACGTGAAGTGGCTATTCTTGCTAACGCTCAATACAACCTCCACTGGTCTGGTCAGGACTGGGGAGTAGATTACTACTGGCTTTATCTGCAAATTCCCGGGTGGCTGTACTCGCAGATTTATAGTGATGTTCAGAAGTGCGAGCAAAAAATTTTGCAAAAAGCGCAAGAACTTACTAAACCTTACCCGAACGATGGTTTACGCGGTGTAAGCATTAGTCCAATTCTTAGCGCCGATAAAGACTGGCGTGAGAAAGCAAACAACTGGGTTGCAGGTAAGGGAGTAACGAATCAAGGGCGTGTTAGATCTGATAACATACCATCAAGAACACTCGACGGACTGCTCTTTCGCTCAGAGAATGAAATACTTTTTTACAAAGCCCTCAAGTCTCTCGGAGTGACGTTTGCACCGTTACCTGTGTTCATTAGGGGTGGCGAAACATACAAACGTATTGAGCCAGACTTTGTCATCGTTAAAGATGGCGTTATGCTAGTCGTAGAAATAGATGGTGATACTGTCCATCATGAAACACCCGCAGAAGCACACGCCAGAACAACTATGCTTGCTCATGAAGGTGTCCATATTGAACGAATTCGAGCGTCAGATTGCAAGACACAAGAACAGGCTAATGCTTGTGCAAAGAAAATTATTGAAATTCTAGACAAAATTAAGTCTTTGAGATAGCGAACAGTATGATCCCCTTTCAGCATAAGCTCAATTAACGCAGCAAACCCAACCTCTCATCACTACTAGCAACCAACATTTCCAGAATTGAATTTGATTGTTGAACAAATTTTTCAGGCTCGAAGCAGTTCTTCAGCGTAGTCACACCCTCAAAAATACAATAATGAACCGTTGCAGATAGTATGACAGCAACGGTGAAAGGATAAATCCCACATTCCGCACCCTAAAGTGTCACATACCATAGGCTGTAGGCAACGGTGGTTTTGGTAGTAGATATGTACTAAAAAGAAAGAGAATAAAAGAAATGCGATCGCCAAGAACGTTCCGAGAAGAGTATATATGTACTAAAAGAAAGAGAACAACCAAGAAATGCGATCGCCAATAAAGATGAGAGATGCTAGTAGCATCATCGTAGGATATACTGTTAGATGAAAAACCGGAAAAAAAAGCATAGAATTTTAAAAGATATCTGTAAATTGTGTGAAGATATCTCGACAAAGTAATAGCAGCTACAAGAGATGGTGAGATTTCACTCTAACAAATAGTAGCGGCGACAAGAACCTGGGAAAAACTTTAGTATCCACAACCTCTCATCAGTGAGATTTGTTATTTGTTTGAGACCATTAATAATCAGTAAATGAACGGCTTGGAAACACTGAAATATCCACCTTAAAGTGGGTCGAGCGGTAAGTTTACCTAACTGATTTTTGATTCCTGATTTGGATGCCGACAAACAAGCACGTAACTGTCGTTGTGCCAAAGTGTAAACTAATAAACACAAACCCATCACCATTGCCAATGCTTCTATTCTTTCTGAGGATTTCAAGAAAACACTATCAGTAAAAAATAACGGGTCTTTTAAAAATCCAAATCCCCGTTCACAAGATTGTTGTGCTTTGTACTCAGAAATCATTGCATCATGAGTGAGTACGGCCTCATCCAAAACATTAGTTGCTAAAACAAAACGTCCAGCACAGCGCTTCTCAGCTTCAATTACACTTTCTACTTGTTCTAAATCAGCTTTCACCTGATAATAATTATACGTTATTTTCTCCTTCTCCTATCAAATGTTCTGTGGCTTTTCCTTCAAAAAATTTCGAGAATATATATAGTGCTCCTGACACGAAACCCAGCCCGTTCAAAATCATCGCTTTCACTACATGTCCAGCACTCACTTTTTCTGTCGAGTGTTGTCCCAATAACTGATTTATCTGTTCTACTAGGTTAATTTCATCAATGATGCCTGCCACTAAGCCCAAGTGGTCTATGTCTTCAACTTGGATACCACTTTTAGAATTCATGCCAACAGCACCCATTGCTACATACCAGCTTTTCTCCTAACAGCGTACCTGAAAGCGATCTATGCCTGCACCACCTTCATCTTTATTGGTGATCGCATTTCTTGGTTGTTCTCTTTCTTTTAGTACATATATACTCTTCTCGGAACGTTCTTGGCGATCGCATTTCTTTTATTCTCTTTCTTTTTAGTACATATCTACTACCAGAACCACCGTTGCCTACAGCCTATGGTATGTGACACTTTAGGGTGCGGAATGTGGGATTAATTGATGCCTTATCCAAGTGATTAGCCTCCTACCCCAAAAATAGCTTATATGCGGGGTTGTGGCTTTCATCCCAATAGCCGTAACCAAGTGTATCGAGAAATGCTTGCCATTCCTCCATCTCGTGCGGGGGTACTTGCATCCCAACCACAATTCGCCCGTAGTCTGCGCCATTATTACGGTAGTGAAACAGGCTGATATTCCAATCGGGACTCATGGAAGCGACGAATTTCATCAATGCACCAGGACGTTCAGGAAACTCGAAACGATACAGTAATTCATTATGGGCAAGGGCAGAGCGTCCACCAACCATGTGCCGTAAATGCAATTTTGTCAGTTCATCATCGGTTAAGTCAATAGTTTTGAAGCCATGATCTGCAAAAGTTTCAACTATCTTTGCCGCATCAGCACGGTTTTGAATTTGCACCCCTACAAAAATATGTGCTTCTTTTTCATCGGCAATGCGATAGTTAAATTCAGTCAGATTGCGTTTGCCAATACATTCACAAAACTTGCGCAGACTCCCCCGTTCTTCGGGGATCGCCACAGCAAAGATGGCTTCGCGGCGTTCACCCAACTCAGCCCGTTCGGCAACAAAGCGGAGTCGATCAAAGTTCATGTTGGCACCGCAAGCAACCGCAATTAAGGTTTGTCCTTGGATTTGTTCCCGTTCGACGTAGGCTTTCGCACCGGCGATCGCCAGCGCCCCTGCTGGTTCCAAAATCGATCGCGTATCCTCAAACACATCTTTAATTGCGGCACAAGTATCATCCGTATCGACCAGAATAATGTCATCCACATACTGCTGACACAAGCGGAACGTTTCTTCACCTACTTCCCGCACTGCGACTCCATCAGCAAATAAACCAACCTGAGGTAAGCGTACCCGTCTCCCTGCTTTCAAAGATTGATGCATGGCATCCGCATCTACTGGTTCAACGCCAATAATCTTAATTTCGGGACGCAAGCGTTTCACGTATGCTGCAATGCCAGAGATTAATCCGCCACCGCCAATCGCGACAAAAATGGCATGGATGGGTTGCTGATATTGTCGCAGAATTTCCATCCCTATCGTTCCCTGTCCAGCAATCACATACGGATCATCAAAGGGATGAATAAAAGTTAAGCCTTTTTCTGCTTCCAATTGACGGGCGTAGGCATAGGCATCGTCGTAGGTATCGCCATGCAACACAACTTCTCCCCCACGGGCTTTTACCGCATCCACCTTCATTTGTGGTGTCGTTACCGGCATAACGATAATAGCTCTTGTTCCCAGCCGACGCGCACCAAGGGCAACCCCTTGGGCGTGGTTTCCGGCAGATGAAGCAATTACCCCCTGTGCCAACAGATCCGGTGGCAGTTGTGCCATTTTGTTATAAGCACCACGCAACTTAAAGGAAAATACTGACTGCATATCTTCCCGCTTGAGCAGGAGTTTATTATTTAGCCGTGCAGACAAATTTGGGGCATACTCCAGTGGTGTTTCCTGGGCTACATCATATACACGGGCAGTCAGGATTTGTACCAGGTAATCGCAATACATGGGCGTCAACAAGTTGGTAAATGCCGGATGGATGATAATTTTACGATACTTGCGTACCTATTCTGTAGATAATGTTGACTATTTCAAAAATTGAGCCATTTGATAAGACATAACTGCTTCATCAGCAGTCAGGATTGTCAAGTTGTGCTGCAAAGATTGACAGATAAGTAAACGGTCAAATGGATCGCGGTGTAGAGATGGTAACTTTATTAACTGAACAACACTTGCCTCATCAACCGTGAGGCTATCAATTCGGTGTTGTTCGCGTTGCTTAGGTAGATAGATTTCAGGAGACTCTGGTAGCGGAAGTTTTCCCAGTTGATATTTTATGATGCACTCCCACAATGAGACAACACTCAAATAAACAGTATTGTTAGGATTTTGAATACTATCCCGAAAGATTGCTGATAGCTGATTGCTACCACTAATGAACCAGAGAAATATGTGAGTATCTAACAACAGTTTCATTGATATCAAATCCGGTAGCATTTGAATAATAAAAAAACCGCAGAGACGCTGAGAGCGCAGAGGAGCCAGCGCTGCAGGAGGGTTTCCCTCCGTAGGCGACTGGCGTGGAGTGTTGGAGAAATAATTCCGGTGCCAACGGATTTGATATGAGTTAGAAATTCCCCTCAAAGTCACTAAGAATATCTTCAGGCAATGGATCATTAAAATCAGAGGGGACTGTAAACTCTCCTGCACAAAGAGCAAATGGACGGAGTTCTTTTTGGGTTTGTGAAAGTGTCGGCTGACTTCTGCGGGCTTTTGCAAATAGCAGGAAATCTAAAACCTCCTCAACCAAAAAATCTGGAGCTTGAGCAATTTCCTGTATCAATTGTTCTCGCGCAGTCATTGTCTTATATCTCCTTCAACATTCAACCTTCAATGATTTGCATTCTAAAGTACAACTTTCGAGTTTGGCAGTTGAATGATGAAGCGATTGAGGTAGAGCGATCGCCCTCCTATGCTGACACTTTCTGTTCCAAGGGACAAGTTTCATAACTGCAACTACCCCCGCCCCTTTCCAAGGCATCCGAGAGGGGCGGGGGTGAGGTCATTGAGCCGCAACGCGCGTATCAGCAGTCAGGATTATCAAGTTGTGCTGTTATGGCGAAAGTTCGAGTAGGAAAGACACAAGAGCTAAAGCCAGAAACTTTGTGAAGTAGAGCAAGTTAAAATTGCCCCTATGCTAGGCTAGCAGCAGAAGTATACATAGTAGCGGAGGCATCGCGTGGTGAGCCAAGTTTTAACGCTAGAACTGAGCGATGATGCTTATAGAGCTTTGCAGCAACAAGCTGAAATTGCAGGTATATCTGTATCCGAGTGGATAACCACTTCTCTTGAGCAACAGTACGGCTTACAGAAAAAACAGCGGACTGAGGCAGAAAAGGAAGCAGCACGTCAGCGTTTCCGTCACCATGCTGGAGCGATTGACCTGGGATATGCTACAGGAGCAGACAACGAAAGCATTGACGCTGATTTGCTTAGAGCATATGGTAATCAGCAGGAGAAGTAACCTAAGTGTTGTTACTTGACACGTCTGGTTTACTCTGCTAAGTCCATCAAAGCGAACCGCAGCATCAGCAAGCACTTCAGATTCTAGATTCTGCAAATCGTTGTTTGACGCACAGTTATGTTTTAGCAGAGTTTGTAGGTCTTGCTCTAATTCGTCGTTTTCCCCGCTTGGCTACGCTTACATTTGTTTCTGCTCTCCTAGAAAATCCAGATATTGAAGTTGTGTGGGTTGATGAGTTATTGCATCGAAAAGCTGTTGAACTTTTGATAGCACGGCAAGACAAGACTTACTCTCTTTGTGATGCTGTTAGTTTTGTGCTGATGCGCCAGCGTGGTATCGGCGAAGCACTAACAACAGATCATCATTTTGAACAAGAAGGCTTTCAGCGTTTACTGTTACCCTAAATACATCAAAGGTGAAGCGATCGCCCTCTTATCCTGATAATTCCTGTTCCAAAGGGCAACTTTGTGCTTTACAAGTCCAATGGTGAAGTTTACAGGTAGAGCGATCGCCCTCTTATCCTGATAATTCCTGTTCCAAAGGGCAACTATCAACTTCATAAGTCCAATGATGAAGCGATTAAGGTAGAGCGATCGCCATCTTATCCTGACAACTCGTGTTCCAAACCACAACTATCAACTTCATAAGTCCAATGATGAAGCGATCAAGGTGAAGCGATCGCACAAAGCGCTGTGTCCCTTTTTACCTTTCACACAAGCTAAATTGGTAATTAGCTCGCTGTCCCTCCCGCGTAGACGCCCTTGCTTATGACCTACAAAGAACTGCTGAAAATCATTGAAAAAGCTGCCAGAGACAAAGCGACAACATTAGACCTTTCTAACAAGGGCTTAACGACGCTGCCAGCAGAAATTGGTCAACTCACCAACCTCAGCCAGCTTTTCCTGAGGGGCAATCAACTGACGACGCTGCCAGCAGAGATTGGTCAACTCACCAACCTCAGCGGGCTTNCAATCAACTGACGACGCTGCCAGCAGAGATTGGTCAACTCACCAACCTCAGCGGGCTTGACCTGAGCTACAATCAACTGACGACGCTGCCAGCAGTGATTGGTCAACTCACCAACCTCAGCAGGCTTTACCTGAGGGGCAATCAGCTGACGACGCTGCCAGCAGAGATTGGTCAACTCACCAACCTCAGTAAGCTTTCCCTCGACTCCAATCAACTGACGACGCTGCCAGCAGAGATTGGTCAACTCACCAACCTCAGCGAGCTTTCCCTCGACTCCAATCAACTGACGACGCTGCCAGCAGAGATTGGTCCACTCATCAACCTCAGCGGGCTTTACCTGAGCGAGAATCAACTGACGACGCTGCCAGCAGTGATTGGTCAACTCACCAACCTCAGCGGGCTTTACCTGAGATCCAATCAACTGACGACGCTGCCAGCAGTGATTGGTCAACTCACCAACTTGAAAATTTTTAATCTCGAAAATAATCAACTGGTGAATCTACCACAGGAAATTCAGCGACTAACCAGTCTCGAAAAGCTAGATTTGCGTGGTAATTCATTGCAAATTCCTCCGGAAATTTTAGGTGATCCATGGGAAAATTTGGGTGCTCCGTCCAATATTCTCAGCTACTATTTCTCTCTGCAAGTCGAGCAGAAAAAGCCCCTCAACGAAGCTAAGGTACTCGTGGTAGGACAAGGCAGTGTCGGCAAAACTTCTCTTGTCAAACGGCTGATTGAAAACAGCTACGACCCCCACGAACGCAAGACGGAAGGCATCAACATCCAGAACTGGCAGATGACTGTCAACAATCAGTCGATCCGGCTCAACGTGTGGGACTTTGGTGGACAGGAAATTATGCACGCAACCCATCAATTCTTTCTCACCAAACGCAGCCTTTACCTGCTGGTGCTGGATGCCCGTGTGGATGAGCGGCAAAATGAACTGGAATACTGGCTGAAAATCATCCAAAGTTTTGGCGGCGATTCTGGGATTATTCTTGTTGGCAACAAAATCGATCAGCATCCTCTCGACATCGACCAGAACGGGCTGCGCCAGAAATACTCCACTATTAAAGATATCGTACCTGTCTCCTGTGAAACTGGGCAAGGGCTGGAGCAGTTGCAGTTAACTATCACTCGTGAACTTGCTGGTTTGGATCATATCCACGATCTGCTGCCCCAAAGCTGGTTTCAAGTCAAAACTCGTCTGGAACAGATGAAGCAAGACTACATTCCCTACAGGGAGTACGAATGCCTGTGCCAAAACGAGCAAGTCACCGATACCCGAAACCAGTCAATCTTGATTGAACTGCTGCATCAGCTTGGCATTGTCCTCAACTTTCGCGACGATCCCCGCTTAGAAGATACCCATGTCCTCAACCCAGAATGGGTAACGAACGGTGTGTACAAAATTCTTAATGACAATCGGCTCATGACCGAATTCCGGGGTATTCTCGAGCGTGAACAACTCAACCGAATTCTAGACTGTCCACAATATCCCCGCAGTAAGCAACAGTTCATTGTCGAAATGATGCGCAAGTTTGAACTGTGCTTTCCACTGGAGGATGGCACAGGCGATCGCTTTCTCATCCCGGATCTGCTCCCTAAAGAAGAACCCTTCACGGGAGAGTGGGATCATGTTCTGGCATTTGAGTATCACTACAACGTTTTGCCTAGCAGCATCATCTCCCGCTTTATCGTGCGGATGCATCACTATGGCGATCGCAAAACTTGGTGGCGCAGTGGCATTGTCCTGAAACACCGCAGCAACCGCGCACTCGTTAAGAGCGATCGCGAAGACGGCAAAATCTTCATCAGCATCAGCGGTTCTCACTCCACCCGACGGGAACTACTAGCAACGATCCGTTCCCAGTTCGATGCTATCCACCAGACTATCAAAGGGTTGGTAGCGCAAGAGAAAGTACCAATTCCAGGACACCCTAATATTGTTGTAGACTACCAAAACCTGCTTATTTATGAACAGAAGGGCTTACCCATCATTCCCGAAGGTTTGACAGAAACGTTCGATGCTCGACAACTACTTAATGGCATAGAACCAGAAGAACAACGGCGAGAACGACAGCGCGATCGCGAGGACAAATTCATGGGTGCATCCAAAAGCACTCGTTCATCTAAGCCAGAATTGGATAAGGAAATATTTATCTCCTACACGTGGCGGGATGAGCACAGCAAGCCGTATGTCGAACAACTAGAGCAGACATTTCAGGCAAAAGGCATCAAAATTATTCGCGATACAAATGCAGTTGGTTACAAAGCAAGATTTCAAGAATTCATGCAGCGGATTGCTCGGGGGAAATGGGTCATTGCTGTTATTAGTGAGCAGTATTTCAAGTCTGAAAATTGTATGTTTGAGTTAGTTGAAGTTGCAAACAATGGAGATTTTTATAAGCGGATTTTTCCCATTATTCTATTAGATGCTAATATTTATGACGACCTTCAAATTATCGAATACATCAAGTATTGGGAAGATAAGAAGAAAAAGCTAAACGAAGCAATAAAAGAAGTTGGTTCAGAGTTTTTAGAAGGAATTCGAGAAAAGATTGACCTATATAGCAAAATCCGCAATACAATCGCCAAACTCATCAAAATTTTAGGAGACATGAATACTCTCACTCCAGAAATTCACAGCCAGTCAGAATTTGAGGAGTTGCTCAAAGCGATTGAAGAACGTTTAGATGAGTAAGCTCCTATAGTTGAGACACGGATAAAGTATTTCCCGTCATGACATCATACCAACCCTGACGAAAACTTTCGATGGCAGATTCAGAGATTTCCTCGTCCTCTTGGTTGTTTTCTTTCTCAACTTCTTCGGGCAGCAGTACAATGACTCTAACGCGAGTATGCTTATCCACGCTCAACGGTACATCCAGGGAAAGTTGCCCCTCCTCATCCACAGTTCCCATCGCTTCAATCGCTTTCATTATTCCTCCAGTGGGATTTACCTTCACTAGTTTAAGTACCAAGTCATCAGAAGTGAGAGAAATCTAATTTGAATTATGGCAGACTTGAGGAGGAACAAGTGCAATGACGCACAAGATGCCTTTGTGGCGATTATGCGTTCTTTGTAGCGTGTCCGGAAGCGGACTCAGCCCACTGTAGTCTGCGCGATCGCTACTTCCGTTTTGCCTTTACTGCCCTAGACTCCACTGTGAATGCTGGAATGTCTTGTAGTTCTGTTTCACTGAGGCTGTATTGTTCACAAACCAAGCTTAGACGAGTACCGGCGGTTTTAACCGCATTCACGGAATGCATCAAATCGCCCTGAAAATACACTAGCGTGTTAACTTGTGGCTTAATCTGCCCGACTTGCTGTTTTTGACGGCGCAACACCAGTTCTCCGCCTTGCAAGTTTGGCGGTACTTGCACATAAAGAACACTAACCACCACGGGAGGCTCAACCGTTTTACAGTAAGATCGCAGCGAGCGATCAATATGTGGATCGACGTGGGAGCCTTCTTTCAGCAGCAGCGGGTTAAGATAGAAAGCGTTGCAGGTGGGCTGTAGCGCCTGGTCGAGATAGGGCTTGAAAAAAGGAAACTGCCGTTCCACTTGGGCAAGTTCGGAACGTTGGAATACCACAGAAAACCCTTTTGTGTCAACAAAGTCGCGGTTAAGGTTGTTGATTCCAAGATAAGGGCACGCTAGAATTTCTCCTCGCAAATCGTTGAGGTAAGTGATTGGGAAGGCGTCTTGGTGTTGAGAATAGTACTTCAAGTGTTCAAGGAGTTCAAGAGTTTCAAGGTGAGCAGAGATTCAGATTGGTAATCCGGCGAATGCCTTTGGGACGCGATGAAGAACGCCAGCCTAAATAAAGAAAGCGATCGCTCAATTATCTTCTGTCAAACGCTTCCTGATCAAATTTTAACTAGTGTGGGGTCTGGGAAGCAGTAAGTGCCCCGCCATAATCTTTAGACTTCTTGCATTCATTCGAAAACAAAGAATAATTAACCACAGATGGACACAGATGGACACAGATGGAACTCACATTCCGCAACAGACTCCATGAGCTGCGGTCACAAGGAACAATGAAAATGATGCTGGAACGATTTTGCGTGATTTCGGTCTCTATTTTCATAGGAGCAGCCCACGGGCGGCGCGCTACCCGTTATGAATGGAAGAAACACTTTCCTCTCTCACTCCCTCACTCCCTCCCTCACTCCCTCCCTCACTCCCTCCCTCACTCCCTCCCTCACTCCCTCCCTCACTCCCTCCCTCCCTCTCTCCTTCCCTCAAGAGGTCTTTTGATTGGTGCGGGAGAATGTTACGGATTTGCTACCGCAAAAGTATTACATTGTGCAGGATTACCCGTCTGAATGCCCCGCTGGAACCAGCGAACTCGCTGAGCTGAACTACCGTGGGTAAAAGACTCTGGGGTAACATACCCTCTTGCCTGACGTTGCAAACGATCATCGCCAATACTGCTGGCAGCATTCAGCGCCTCTTCAATGTCGCCTTGTTCAAGGATTTGGCGCGAGCGATTGGCATGATGCGCCCAAATTCCAGCAAAACAGTCTGCCTGTAACTCTTGGCGGACGGAAAGTTGATTCGCCTCTACTTGATTAACTTGACGCTGCATTGCATGAACTTTACCGGAAATACCCATGAGATTCTGGACATGGTGTCCAACCTCGTGAGCAATCACATACGCTTGGGCAAAGTCTCCTGGTGCCTGGTATCGATTCTTCAGATCCTGATAAAAGCTTAAGTCAATGTAGAGCTTTTGATCAGCGGGGCAATAAAACGGACCAACCACTGATCGCGTATAGCCACAGGCAGACTGCACCGCACCAGAATAGAGAACTAACTTAGGCTCTACGTAAGTCTGTCCCCTTTGCCGAAACAAACTCTGCCACGTATCTTCGGTATCCGCTAGGACAACTGAAACAAAATCAGCCATACGGTCATCTGCCGTAGAACGTTGTGTTTGAGGAGACTCCGGGTAAGGGCGATCGCTCGGCGCTTGTTGTTGCTCCCACAGGACACTCGGATCGCCGCCCAACAGGGCAACAATCACTGACAGAACGATTGCCCCAATGCCACCCCCCACCACAGGAGCCGAAATCCGACTTCCGCGCCTGTCCTCAACATTGGTGCTTCTACGACCGAATTCCCAGCGCATAACCAACAGTCTCCAAACTACTCAACCTAGCACAAGTAAACAAAGTGCAATTGCCTTCTTAGTAGCCCAGACGCACTCGCGTTGGGCAGATCCAAAGGGCGATTGCACTTAAGCTAAACTTTCCATAATTCACCAAAAATATTAACGATTTCATTCATCAAAATCCTCTGCCACAGGGACAGCACTGATTTGATAAGCACTCCTACTTAAGAAAGGCTATGTCATAGCGACGGTGATACGATCAAGGTAATCGCCTTCTACTGATATGTATCGAACCTTTATCCCTGGCATTGCTCCACTCACAGTCCAGCCTGAACCCTCCTGGTGGTTTGCGTTTGTTGGCAATAAATTGCTGGTTCGCGCCGAAGGAAAGGTCAGCCAAATTCCCAAGCTCATCACTCTGGTAGAAATTGGCTTAGAGCCAGTGCGAACCCAATTCCTAGGCACCCTGGATGGTCACCCGTGTTATTCAGCAGAACTGCCCAAGGATGCGTTAGCCCCCGATGGCTTCACCTTGCAGGGATTACGCGAATTGTACGGAACGTTGGATGAAGACTTGTATGCGCTCAGCGGTCGCGCCATCCAGATTGTAGAATGGGACCGCACTCACCAGTACTGCGGACACTGTGCAACTCCAACAACCCAATTATCCCATGAGCGCGCCAAACGTTGCCCCAACTGTGGACTGGTGAATTATCCTCGCCTCTCGCCTGCGATTATTGTTCTCGTTTCTCGGGGTGAAGAAATATTGTTAGCTCGCGCCCCTCGGTTTCCACCGGGAATGTACAGCGTGCTAGCTGGCTTCGTGGAACCGGGAGAATCGTTGGAAGAAACGGTGGTGCGCGAAGTCCGCGAGGAAGTAGGAATTGAGGTCAAAGATATTCGCTATTTTGGTTCGCAACCCTGGCCGTTTCCCAACTCACTGATGATTGGATTCACAGCCACTTATGCAAGTGGTGACATCGTTATTGAACCGCAAGAATTGGTAGAGGCAGGTTGGTTTAGTAAGCACAACTTACCGCAAATTCCTCCTAAGCTGAGTATTGCCCGCAAGCTCATCGATTCGTTTGTGCTTTGAGTCCATCCACCTTAACCTGGGGTGTGGTGAAAAATTTAATTTATGGTTGAAACAATTATTGTTTTTGTGATTATTGGGCTGATTATCACTGGAATTTTAATCAGTCCCCTTTTAACTAAACAACGAAGAAACCGTCTTAAACATCGTCCTTTCCCCCCACTTTGGAATGCGATTATTGAGAATAATCTTCCCGTTTATCTCCATCTTTCTCCTGCTGAACGCCGACGGCTTCAAGGACATATTCAAGTATTCTTAGCGGAAAAACAATTTATTGGCTGTGGAGGATTGCAGGTAACGGAAGAAATGAAATTGGCGATCGCTGCTGTCGCTTGTTTACTCCTACTTAATGAGCGAGGAGAATACTTCCCTAAACTTCGTTCAATTCTGATTTATCCCAGTACTTATTTTGTTAATGAAACTGTTGCCACCGGGAATTATATTGTTGAGGAAAGGCGCGTGGCAAGACTGGGGGAATCATGGACTCATGACCAACTGATATTGTCTTGGGAACAGGTACAACAAGACACTCATAACTGGAGGGATGGACATAACGTTGTGCTTCATGAATTTGCTCACCAGTTGGATCAAGAGGATGGCAAAGCTGAGGGTGTTCCTATTTTGCAACGAAAATCAGATTATCCTGTTTGGGCGCAGGTGATGGCACAAGAATATCAACAGCTGTGCAATCAGGTTCAACGAGGTGTAAAAACTGTAATAGATAGTTATGGCGCAACGAATCCCGCAGAATTTTTTGCCGTAGCAACTGAAACGTTCTTTGAAAAACCGCAGCAATTGTTTAAGCAGCATCCGGCACTTTATCAGCTACTGCAACGCTACTATCAACTAGATCCTGTGCAATGGGTTTAAACTTTAGCGTTCCATCACTCTAAAATAACGTTTGTTTGTGAGCGATCGCCCAGAGTCTCCAATCTTGAATTGAATTTGACTGCTGAACAAAGTTTTAACAATAGTTAACAATAACAGTGAAAGGTAAAGGGCTTCAGAGGTTTTCTATCGTACTCCCATAAATCAACAGCAACAGAGACAGCCAAATCATTTTGTAACATTGTCCTGATTGATGAGCAAGATTTTCTGGTCGATGAACCCATTTTTCTAGCGATACAGTACTATGTCTACTTCGATATGCTCTTGAATCAAGAATTATCCTTGCTGAGATAAATCCATGAAATTTGCCAGCTTATAAACAATCCGCGCACCGACATTGCCATCCCATTCAGCATCACCAACTTCGCAGACATCAAAGCCAATAATTTTTCTACCACTATTCACTAATTCACGGAACAGACAAAAAGCTTGCTCCAATTCCAGACCACCAGGAACAGGAGTCCCTGTACTTTGACAGAATTTTGGATCAAGACCATCAACATCAAAGCTAATGTAAACATACTCAGGCAAATGAGCGATAATTTCTCGGCATAAATCAATCCAAGTTGTTCCTGAGTAAAGCTTTTGTTTAATTGCCGGATCGTAATAAGCAACAATTCGACCGTTTGATTGGTCAATCATTTGCACTTCATCATGAGAAATATCACGCAACGCTACCTGCACTAACTTAGAAATTTGCGGTAGCTTCATCGCATTAAACATAATGGACGCATGGGAAAACTCAAACCCCTCATAAGCATCGCGCAAATCTGCGTGTGCATCAATATGCAAAATGCCGTAGCTTGCGTATCTAGCTGCTAATGCTTGATAATAACCTAAAGGTGAACTGTGATCCCCACCAATAACTGCGACTCGCTTACCATTGTTAATTGCTTGCTGACACTGTTCAAACAGCCATTGATTCACCTGTTGACAAGCTTGATTAATTTCTGTTAGGACAGGTGTTAAATCCGGTGTTTCTGTGAGTGCTTTACCTTGTTCTAGTCGTTTGATAATTTTTGCCGCTAGAGCGCGATAGTATTTGTTTTTCTCTAAAATATCCTGAGGAATTTCCACCATGAAAATTCCCTGTTTCCATCCATCAGGATGATCGAAATCGAACAAATCCAGTTGCGGCGAAGCATCCAAAACCCGCTGTGGTCCGTTGGCGGTTCCTGCGCCATAGGAAACGGTAACTTCCCACGGTACACCAAAGACAATCAAGTTTGCAGACTCGTAATTGAAGGGCAAACCAAGAAGATTACCATTGATTTGTCCTACACCGCTGGGGTTATAGTCTTGGAGTTGGTTACTCATGGATGATTTTCTGGATTTACGTGGGTAGACAGCACGCCGCCTGGTGGACACCTGTATTGTAGTAGCGCAGGTTATGCTATGGCTGCAAATTGCGCTGTTTTATTGTAATCAAAATTTCTGATAGGCAGTAAGCTACTATCTCATCCCCAAATACAGAAACGAACATTCAACGTATGCAGTTCAATTTGAATAACTTGAAAATGGTTGACAGGGGGCGCATCCTGCTAGGACTCTAATACTACTTCCGGAAAAATGCTCTGTCAAATCAGAACCGCTAACATCTTCCACATCTTGCAGTATAAATTTTGCTTTGTTGTTCTGTTCGTATGGAAATTTACACGCTGGCTCAATATCGTATCCAGCTTTGACTGGAAGACCTGCTTGCTCAAATCCATGAGTTAGTCCTCCAGCACCACAAAACAGATCTACTGTAGAGACGCTGCCAGCCATTCACTTCCTCTTATTGACATATATAGCTTGAGAAGCTATAGTACCTTGTCTGCACAGTGACTACAAAATGGTAAATACTCTAAAGTAAGAGCCAGTGTGATCACAATCACTGTAGCTTAAGTGAAGCCAATCATAACCATCTCGCGCATAGCTAAAGTTGAACAGATTACAATTGACGTGCAACAGACTCCCAGGTAAGAACATGACGATAGTCGCTATATTAAATCGTAGACATACCAGCCCTAGTTAAACGTGAAAGCTGATGACACAGGCAATTCTTAACCAAATCCTAGATCAACTTGAAGCGCTTGAACCACAAGAATTACAGCAGCTTAACCAAATCATCCAGAAGCATCTTGCGGCTATTGAAGAAGCTGTTCAACGGACGACATTTCATCAAGCACTGTTAACATCTGGCTTAGTCAAACAACTGAAGCAACCCTCTTACAATCGGCAAACTAAACGGCGTCTTATCGAGATTCAGGATAAGTAAGTAGGCGAGAAAAAATCAAAGTATGTAAAGAACAGTAAAGCTTGGAAACTCCTTCGTAGTAAGCGCTGTCTTCGCTAAAGCGCTTACTACATACTTTTAATTATTTACACTGCTCTACTTACGCCTGTTTCTGAAACAATTATTGAGGAACGCCGCTAGATGGCAGTTTACTTTCTTGATAGCAGCGCCTTGGTGAAACGCTACATTAGTGAGATACGTTCAGCATGGGTTGTGAATTTGTTTGATCCTGCATTAAACAACGAAGTATTAATTGCTGCAATTACATTTGTTGAGATTATTGCCGCGATTACAAGACGGGCGCGTGGTGGCAGTATCAGTCTTACAGATGCGACAGTAACGTGCAATCTGTTCAGGAGTGACTTATTATCTGAGTACCAAGTTGTAGAAATCACGGAAAATATAATTAACTCTGCAATGGCATTAGCTGAAGTACGGGGATTACGAGGTTACGACGCAGTTCAGCTAGCAGCAGGTTGTGCGGTAAATGCCCTGTGCATAACAAACGGCTTGCCCCTTGTGAACTTTGTCTCTGCTGACGATGAGTTGAATAAAGCAGCCGCAAGTGAAGGGGTGATGGTTGAAAATCCCAATAATTACCCGTAGGGCGATCGCCTCCTTACCACAACTAGAATTGATGCGTCAAAATGGTGTTTCTGCCTGTAAATGAAGGGTTTCTCCTAACTGTGGATGCTCAAAACAAAGCTCTCTCATATGCAGATGTAACCGATTTACAATTGCATGACATCCATAAAGGCGATCGCCCAAAATAGATCTACTTAAAACCGTAAAGTAAACTAGCTATAGAAGTAGTTTCAAAAAACGTATTTTTCTGTAATTTAGACACCAGCGTTTGTGGGAGTAGTCCTAATGTCGCTACAAGACCTTAAAGAGCAAGCTTGCAAGTTGCCTGTAAACGAACGACTTGCACTTGTTAGTGCTATTATTCAATCTTTGCAAGATACCCTTAGTCCACAACCCAACCGAAAAGACTTAATCAACCAAATGCGAGGTTTGATAAAAACCGATCAGCCATCGCCAAACGATGCTCAAGTTGAGGTAATGCTGGAAGAACGTCGGGTGGAGAAATATCTCAGGTGAGAGTTTTAATCGATACAAATATCGTTCTAGATTTCTTACTCGAACGAAACCCGTTTTTACAAGATGCAGAAGCCTTATTTCAAGTAATTGGCTCTGGACGGATTGTTGGTTATGTAACTGCAACAACGCTAACTGATATCTTCTATATTGCCAGAAGGCAAACGCGGAGTATTGAACGAGCAAGACAGGCGGTTTCTATTACACTGGCAGTTATGGAAGTATGCCCTGTTGACCGCTCTATTTTGGAATTAGCTCTAACATCTGGTATGACGGATTTTGAAGATGCTGTACAAGTTGCTTGTGCCTTCTCTCAAGGACTGGATGCTGTTGTTACCCGTGACATAGGGGATTTTTCTAATGCAGCTCTGCCTGTATTATCTGTAAACCAGCTATTGGGACAGTTGCAATAACTCCGTGCAATATCCTCAAAAAGGTGTTTGTGTCTGTAGATGAAGAGTTTCCCCCAACTGTGGATGCTCAAAAGAAAGCTCTCGCGCATGCAGATGTAACCGATTTGAAAGCGCACGACATCCATAAAGGCGATCGCCTAAAATAGGTATACCAAGTCCTCTCACATCAGCAGCATGAACTCTCAGTTGATGCGTGCGTCCTGTTAGCGGTATAAACTCTACACGAGTGCACTCTCCTGTTGCTATCACTTGGAAGTGAGTCACGCTGGGTTTCCCATATTGCAAATTGACTTGTTGATAAGGGCGATTGAGAGGATCTCCCCACAGTGGCAGTTCAATCATACCTTTGTCAGTGGTTAGAGAACCCGAAAGCACCGCTTCATAAACTTTGTGAACCTGCCGTTTTTCAAACTGCTCACTGAGTTGACGATAGGTTTGCCCGTCACGAGCTAGTAAAAGAATACCAGATGTTTCCTGATCTAACCGATGCACCGCAATAATCTTCATCCCATCTGGTGAGAGTTGACGTAAACGACTGAGGACACTATCTTGAGTGTTGCGATAACGCCCAGGTACTGAAAGTAACCCTGCGGGTTTGTTCACGACAATCAGCCATTGGTCTTCATAAAGAATGGGTATTACCTCTCCCCAAACCCCTCCAGCAATAAAAGCTGCTCCTTGTCCCCCTCCTTGTAGGACCGGGTTAGGGGGAGGTGGTGAGACAGCGCTGCGGGAGGGTTTCCCTCCGCAGGCGACTGCGAACCCGAAGGGGGAGGGGCTTAAAACTTCCCCTTCCGCAAAAAAAGTTTTTCCGCTTCCCTCTCCTTTTAGGAGAGGGTTAGGGAGAGGTGGGAAGGGGGTAGGGGGGTTAGGTTTCAATCCTGACAGCAGAAACCCCATCAATGGCTGACAGCGTTCTGCACAAGCTCCATAAAATTCTCCCTGGATTTTGTCGTGATTAATTAAGGACGAACCCCACCAAAACTCTGCCATTGCCAATGGTTTTAAACCATGCGTCGCCGCATAATGCAGCAGCTTTGGCGCACAACAGTCTCCTGTTCCTGTGGGCATACCTTGTGGTATCAACTGCTGCAAGGATACAGATTGTCCTAAAAAATTCATCAGGGTGTAAGTAGCGTGCATCTGTGCCTGGAGTTGGCGGGACAATTCTTTACGCTGTTGTTTCAGTTCACCCATGCGCGCGTCTGCTGTTGCAATGAGCTGCTGAAGCGGCTGCAAGACTTCATCCCGTTGGCGTTTAAGTTGCCGTCGCTCAATTCCATGCTGACGACTTTCTTCGTCGAGTTGTTCCAACGCAACTATGAGCGCTTCTCCAATTAGCTTTTCGTACAATATCTGACGTTTTTCGTGTCGTTGGTTTTTGCAATCTCGATGGCGATCGCTCATTTGTTGCAGGCGTAACTCAAACTCACTCCTAAGCGTTTCGTATTGCTGCCTTTGTGGAAGTTGCTTGAGGGTAATGAGTTCCTGCTTGATAGCTTCCAATTGCGCCAAAGTGCGGGCTTCCTCTAAGGCAACTTCGTCTCGTCCTGGAATGGGCGGTACCCAGCCCTCAACCATGCTGTCACCATTCAGAAGACCAGAGAAGGCTTTTATGACCCTTTGTTCGCCAGTAGGCAGTTCCACAAGTAATACTCCATACATCTTGCCTTCAGTGGAATAACGGTCATTGTTGGCAAGATGTTGCATTAAAGCATGGGCGATCGCCTCTACCAAAGGTGTGCGGGGTAGTCTCAGGAGTTCACCAGTTTGAGGACAGCGCCCTTCATACCAATAGCTAACAGATAAGTCACTGACAGCAGAATAGCAGTTTATGAAATCACAAAGCGAGTGCAGAACGACCATATAAAGCTTCTAATGTGGCTTACTTGGACTTATCGGGGTTTGCAACCCTTGTAAAGTATAGAAAAAAACAATGAACCACAGATAAACACAGATGGACACAGATAAATAATTGCTTCATCCAATTGAGTTGCGCTATATCAGGAACTTTTCTATAAAGCTATCCCGTTATAAAGGAAGGCATTATCCCAAACATAATCGATCACCGCCCTGGCATCCTCCAAGGGGAGAACATGGCAAAATCCCTGGTTATCATAGCTTAATAAAGGTATTTCCGGGGCAATATCTGCTTGTTGAGCATTTGTGATCACTTTACCGCGAATATCTTGCAGATTATTTAACGGACCCTGGATATCAAAGTTAATCGTAATGCTCAGCTTCCTTTGCATCCAAGTTTCAATGCAAGAGTCTAGCTGTTCCGGAGTTAGCGGAGTCGGACTGGTCAGGAGATGATAATATACTAGAATAATTTCTTTACACTCCTCTTCCTCAGCCATGTCGATGAGCATTTGAAACACGCTGGCATTGTTAGCTAAATTCTTGAAGAAAAGCGTATCGGTAACATCTTTTTGGAATTTGATTTTTTTGTTTTTGTAATTCGTGTATTGCTTGAAGGCAAATCCGCCCAGTGCCATCCCCAAAGATAGCGTTGCCACTAAAATGGGCATGACATTTCGGACTTTATCCTGTTCTACATCTAGCGATTCCACTAAAGATGATGCATTAAACACTACCAAAATTGCAGTAATAAGCAATAATAGGTTCGGCAATGCTTTTAAGACCAGGGGAATTGCAGCCCCAATTGCAGGAATTCCAAATAACAACCTATCTTTCCAAGTCATACTGGTGACAACATTCGGAAAGAGCAAGTCAATATCTAGTTTTGGAATATTCTTGTAGAAGTAAACATAGATTTTACCAGGAGTAAAGTTTAGCTCCTCTATCTTGACTTTTTTGGCACGAAAGTAAGCCGCTTCTTTGAACTTAATAAGTAAAACAATTCGTTCCAAAATGTTAATCGTTTTTTCTTGTTGCCAAAAGAAGAACTTTTTCAACGAAATTTTCTTGTCAATATCGCCTTGGTAATAGCAACAAAAACGCTCAAAGTCATCGAAATCAACCTGAGTTTTCAAATCAATCAGAGATTTCTTTCCCAATGCTCGTTGTACAATCGATTGTGGTAAAACAATGTAATTTGCTCTTTCTAAAATGTGTTGAAATGCATCAACCACTTTTGACTCCATCTCGTCGTATTGGTCGAAGGTTGGTTGAGTGAGTGGTTGAACATCTGCATTGGGATTAAAGGGTACGTAGTTGTCTTTGATAATTTCCAGCGTCTTGTGAAAGCGAAAGTGGTAATACGCGGATAGGATTTGGCAGAAATCTTGAAACTTTTCAGCATCAGCGGCACTTAGCTGACCATCTTGCAGGCAAAGTTTGATAATATCGGTGCGACGGTAGGGAATGAACGCTTCTCGATTTTTATAAACTGCCATGATCTCAGATGAATCGGACTAGTAGGTTTGCTAAGCGACGGGCGATCGCGCAAAGCGCAGTGTCAGAGGTGATCGCCTGTGCCAGACAACAATCGCGACGGTTAGATATCATCCACCCATTTCGAGATCAATAACTAGTATCTTGAGAAGGAAATTTAGCAAGAATTCTTGATTCAATTAGGTTAGCCAATCGCCTTGGGAGTTAACGCAAACAGCTAGTTGAGGTTCTAAGTTCTTTTTCCCCCTCAAAGGAATAACGGTGATTATTGGCAACGTGTTGCATGAAATTATAGGCGATCGCCAACTATGCGCTAGGTCAAAGACTAGACTGGTTAAACCGTACAAGATGCCAAGTTGACCGTTGCAGTTTGATTTGTGAGCCAATTGGTGAGATTCCAGACAAAACTGAATGTTTGAGATTATGACTCTAAAATATCTAGTGAATTAACCTTTAGCTAACCGGGCAATAGAAGGGTCGTTGCCTATAGTGCTATAGCGAATGGGATGTGTCAATTAATTTTATATTTTAGATTTTAGATTATCGTTCCATCTAAAATCCAAAATTTAAAATCTAAAATTCGCTCACTAAGTAAAAATTTTGAGAAGTTCGTAGGGTTATGTATGCCTGAAACGAAAGTTGGTAGTAAGCGCTCTTTGCGCTCACTACAAGCCACCCAATATCGTTACAAACTTATGCAAAGCTGTACTAAGATGTCGTTACCTCCGAATTAGGTAATAATAGTCACCCTTCCTGTATCTAAATCATAACGACCTCCGACGATTTTCAATTTGCCGGACTGCAACCGCTCACTTAAGAGTGCCGATCGCTTCAACCGTTCAATTTGATACTGCACATTTGCAACCACAGCGTTTTCAACCGCGTCGCCCGCCTGCTCCTTAACCCGTTCCACAGCTGGTTTAATTGCCTTCACAAAGCTACCAATTTCACCCAGCAGGGCTTCGTTTTGTACAGCTGCGGTAACTGCCCCGCATCGTTCATGACCCAGCACCATGAGTACAGGAGTACCCAACAGGACAACCGCATATTCAATACTGCCGATCGCTTCAGGAATGGCAATATTTCCAGCAATCCGCACATCAAAGATATCTCCGATGCCTTGATCAAAAACAATTTCTGCAGGGACTCGTGAATCTGCACAACTTAGGATGGTTACAAATGGATGTTGAGCTTGAGCAACTTCCTGCAACCGAGCCTGAGATTGATCAGGATATTGAGGCTGATGCTGAGCAAACCGCTGATTTCCCTCCATCAGCTTTTGTAATGCGGCATCGGGACTGAGGGATTGAGGAGCTGCGGGGGGCAATTCGTCGGCTTTAACCTGTTCAACGGGAGAAAGCAAATCACTAGCACTGACCACCAAACCAAATGCCCCCGTGACTCCCAGCTTCAAGAAGCCACGACGTTCCATGAAATACTTGATTGTGTTCATGATTCTCTTACATCGACGCGACACATCTTACAGAACGAACTTCCATAACATCCGAAATGTAACAGGTACCTCCAAACTTATTAAGCAGGGGTTTGATGTTTTCCACAACAGGCTTGATTTGCTCAGGCGTACAGAATGCAATCACATAAACATTATCAAGCATCGTCATGTCTAAATCTTCCCTCGTGCCTGATAATCCTTTGCCCGCAACATTTCGGATCACAATATGACCGTTTACACCTGACTTATCTAAACCATCTAAAATTTTGCCAAGCTCAAACGAGTTAGCAATAATTTCTATCTTTTTAACTAAGTGCATATTATTACCTCCACAACAGGTTAATTCCGTACAGATATAGTGGAATTCCCACAATAATATTGAACGGAAATGTCACTGCCAGAGCAGTAGAAACATACAGACTGGGATTAGCTTCAGGAACGGTCATCCGCATAGCTGCTGGGACAGCGATGTAAGAGGCACTGGCACACAGCACAGCGAATAAGAGCGCATCTCCCTGAGACATAGCAATAAATCTGGCAATCAATAACCCAATAGTTGCATTAAGTATTGGAATTAGTATCGCAAATGAAATCAGGAAAAATCCGGTTTTTTGCAAGTCTTTAATTCTTTGGGCAGCAACTAGTCCCATGTCGAGTAAAAAGAAGGTGAGAACGCCATAAAACAACCCTTGAGTAAAGGGTTCCAAAACCTTCCAACCGCGTTCTCCCGTCAAGACGCCAATCACGAGGCTACCAACCAGGAGAAAGACTGAACTGTTCAAAAATGCCTCTTGCAAAACTTCAGACCAGGCGATTTCCCGTGGTTTGCCTTGGTCAACAGTAAATAAATTTACCAGGATCAGACCAACAATGATGGCTGGAGATTCCATCAGGGCAAGGGCTGCGACCATGTAGCCATCAAAAGGAATGCCAAGCTGAGTTAAAAAAGCACTAGCTGTGATGAACGTGACAGCACTAATAGAGCCATAGGTTGCGGCGATCGCAGCAGCATCATAAGTATCCAGCCTCAGTTTGAGGATAAAAAAGGTGTAAATTGGGACAAAACACGCCATCAACATGGCTGCCAAGAGCGTCAGGAGCACTTCCTGGGTGATTCCACTTTTGATCAGTTCAACTCCTCCCTTAAACCCAATCGCCAACAGCAGATAAAGCGACAGGAGTTTGGGTACAGGTGCAGGAATTTCCAAATCAGACTTGACAAAAACAGCAGTCATCCCCAAGAAGAAAAACAGGATTGGTGGGTTGAGAATGTTGGATATGATCAAGCTGGCATCCATGTCTATCGCTCCTTGTGCTGATGAAACCGAAAATTAAAAAAACTTTGCATTGTAAGAAACTTAACCATAACCATTGAATTCATGAGTATCGTGTAGCGTGACCTCATGTCAATTGGGTGATCATGTATTTCTATAACGAGCAGAATTTAGATGTCCGTTGCTTCAAGTACATTACGAATGTCGTTCTAATACCCTTGTAAGGTCTGTGAGGAATGTTAGAGTGCTAATACGGGAGCAAAATGAACGCAACTAGGTTATGCAAACCATTACCGACATTGGTACGCTGATTGTCCGCACGCCGGGAACTTGCGGTAGTCGTCCTCGGATCACCGGAACCCGCATTACGGTTCAGTATATCGTCAATGAGATGAAAGCGGGTGTCACGCCTGAAGAAATTCTGGCAGATAAACCACACCTAACGCTTGCAGGGATTTATAGCGCTTTGGCGTACTACTATGCCAATAAACAATTGCTGGATGTCGAATTTGCTGCTTATGATGAAGAATGCCGTCGCCTCGAAGCCGAGTATAAAGCAGGAAATGTGTCGTGAGCCGAATTCGCTTGTACTTGGATGAAGATACGATTAAAGGGGCGCTAATACAAGCACTGCGAAATGCAGATTTGGATGTCATTACAGTCGCGGATGGTGGTAAACTCGGATATCCTGATGAAGAACAACTGATTTGGGCAGCAGAGCAAGGGCGAGTCATTTGTCTGGTATTTAAGACTTAGTAGTTTTTGGCGCTTCACACAACTCTGTTGCGATCGCCTCCGGTACTGGCACCTGTGCGATGGCACAGAGTGCCCGCCTGCGGCGATCGCTTGTGTTAGTCAGTTACCGACACATCAAGCAATCCCTCTGTTGTATGGTATTGGGCAAGAGCGATGGCAAAGGAGCTATTGCCGAAGGCGATCGCGTTCCGACAAGCTGTTATGGTTCTTGTGCACGTGTGTCGAGCGATTCAATTCTCGTCGGTTTAGCGCGAACCACGAAAGCGGGAAACAAAGTTTGAAATCCAGCTTGCCGCTGTGCAACTGGTTCTGGAGCAGAGTTCCAGAGGCTTTCGTAGTAAAAGAAGGCAACGCCCAAGCCTCGTTGTTGGGCAGCCCGCACCTGGGACTGAATTTGTTGCATTGGAACTGGATTAGTTCGTAACCCTGCCATGATCCCAACTCCAGTTGGTATGATTTGTTGCACTTGTTGAATTTCTGCACGGGAAATATTGGCGATAAAACTTTGCAGATTGGGACGATAAATTTGCACAATTAACTCGTCCACAATATTATGCCGCACCCAAGTCAGCCAGTCTTGCAGTTGAAACTTGTAAGCAAAGTCATAGTAATTGGGGGAAATGGAGAAAATCGCATTGGGTTTTCTCGCTTTCACAGCTTGATTGAGTTGTACCATGAACGCCGTGATTTTATCTGCCCGCCAGCGCATCCATGCCGGATCTTGGGGATCAGTCGGGGGATTATTCTTGGTTTCCTGAGTATACAAGGCAACCGTATATTTATCGTAGCCAAATTCGTGGGGCAAACTCATGTGATCGTCAAACTGAATACCATCGACATCATATTGCGTGACGATTTCCAGCACGAGATTGCTGATAAACTGCTGCACTTTTGGATTGAAGGGATTAAGCCATACGACCTCACCAGCAGCGCTAATCGAAGTTTCGCCGCCATCCCGCTTTTGTGTAAGCCACTCTGGATGATTCAAGGCTAGTTCCGATGTCGGGGGAGCCATGAAGCCAAATTCAAACCAAGGAATCACAAGCAAGCCTTGGCGATGTGCTTGGGTAATCAGATCTGCAAGAATATCACGTCCATCTGAGCCTCGTAAGACAAACGGTTGGATACCAGCATTCTTTGCCACGGCGCTAGGATACATCACATATCCAGAATTCCACACCACAGGGTAGATTGTGTTGAAGTTCAGCCGCCTCAATTGACTCACAGCATCCTGCACTTTGGCTCGATCCTTGAGGGTGTCAAAATCATTATTTGTTATCCAAACCCCGCGAATCTCCTGACGGGGTAGCTGCGCGAACACAGGGGTCAGGCTATTGACTAACAGTACTGTAAGGAACGATATCAGAACCAGGAGTGGAAAAAGATTCTTAAGCGTAAGCCCGCAAGGGCGCTGCACAGAGTGCAATCGCCGCCAACCTTGAGGAATGAAACGTAATTTCATAGCCTTAAATGATGTATCAGCTACCCACGCGCGCCATCCTATGCTTTTGTGATGGAATCTACTCATCATATAATATTTAAGTATTTATGCTTATTAGAGATTTGGTTTGTTGGTAGTTGTTTATTCAATGCGGCGCATCAAATCGTTGCATCCTTTGAAAGTGAAGCAGACTTAGTAAACTAGGAATAGTTGACGCCGCTTCAAGGTTAATAGTGCCAAGTACACTTTTTTGATAAATAGCGATCGCTAATAAGTCATATTATGAAACCTGATATTTTTGTACTGAATTGCCTGATAATGAACTTTTAAAAAGTATCTGTAAAGATTGTGGGAACCTACAGAGAGTAAATATGCAAATGAGCCAAAAATACCTCCCAACGATGGGCTGCGGAACTTGGGCATGGGGAAACCGACTGCTTTGGGGATACGACGAAAGCATGGATGACCAGTTGCAAGGCGTCTTTAACCTTTGTGTCAGCAACGGTGTAACTTTATTTGACACGGGTGATTCTTACGGAACTGGGAGATTGAATGGGCAAAGTGAGCGACTTTTAGGACGATTCTCTAGAGAATATCTTGGTTCGGGTAAAGAAAATATTTGCATTGCCACCAAGCTTGCTGCTTATCCGTGGAGATTGACACGCTCCTCAATGGTGTCTGCTTGCAAGGCGTCTGCCAAGCGCTTAGGAAGAAACGTGGATCTGGTACAGATGCATTGGTCTACAGCAAACTATGCTCCTTGGCAAGAGGGAGCGCTTTTGGATGGTCTTGCGGATTTATACCAGCAAGGACTCGTTAAGGCAGTGGGCTTATCCAATTACGGACCCAAACGACTCAAACAGGTACATCAAAAATTTGTTGAGCGAGGAGTTCCAATCGCTACTTTGCAAGTTCAGTACTCTCTGCTGTCCACCTATCCTGTTACGATATTAGGACTAAAAGAGGTTTGTGATCAGCTTGGGGTAAAACTTATTGCTTACAGCCCTTTAGCATTGGGGCTATTAACAGGAAAGTACTCAGACGGTCGTTTTCCAAAAGGCATCCGAGGTTTGCTGTTTAGGCAGATATTACCAGGAATGCGATCGCTTTTGTCATGTTTACAAGAAGTTGCCCAATCAAGAAACAAGACGATGTCCCAGGTAGCAATCAATTGGTGTATCTGTAAAGGAACGATCCCCATCCCTGGAGCAAAAAGTGTGGAACAGGCAAAGGAGAATATTGGCGCTTTGGGTTGGCAGTTAGATTCAAGCGAGGTTAGCGAGTTGGATAAAGCGGCTATGAGTGTGGATAAAAAAATGGTACAAAATATTTTTCAGACCTTATAAAAACTCGGTTATAAAACTCGCCCCTCCTGACAAAATGCAATCACTTGTGCCTTCACTGCATCGAGCGGAAAGTTTTCTGGATAAGTTGAGAACATCAGCATGATACTTTGCAGTGTTGCCGAGAAATAAAGCGATCGCTGTCGCGGATTTGCTACCCCAAGGTTGTGAAACATCTCGGTACTGGTGTTGAGTAGTGATTATTTATAGCAACAGCCAAGGTGGTTAGGACATCAACAGATGATAAAACCTAGACACAAAAAGACTTTTCACCCAGTCCCCAGTCCCCTGCTATATATAATGATAAATATTTTCAGTTACTTGAGGTGAAGTAGACTTGCAGTGAATCGCTTTTTACACAACTAATGTCTTCAATCCATTAGAAATCTCTTCTGAATACACCTTCCCCAAAGTGAACCGTGAAGCTTAAAGTTAATGATAAGTTATTTTAATAAAAAAGAAAACATTTTCTGAGAAAATGTTGAAAAAATCTAGCAATAAGTATAAAGTATTATCTTAAATCTTTTCACTCACATTAGCCTGTAAATTGAGTTAATCCTAGAGGCATTGCTCAAATCATTCGCAAAGTTATAAAAAAGACTATCAATTAAGATGTTGAAATTACAACTCTCAAAGAAACTACAAGCAGCCTCCAAAAACGAACATATTTTTCAATTAACCACAAGAGAATGACAAGAGCAACCACAGCCTCACCCAGAAGTTGGAAAACGCCCAAAATATCACCTTTGGTGGGTCTGGTTCTCTTAATCATGATCCTGCTAATTGGCTTGGTATATAGTGTGACACTAGGGGCAGCAAAAATACCTCTAGACAAGATTCTGGAATCGTTTATCACCTTTGACAATTCCTATGAACATTTAGTGATCCAGACTGTGAGATTACCGCGATCGCTCATTGCTATCCTTGTAGGGTCAGCCCTTGCAGTATCTGGAGCATTAATGCAAGGTTTGACGCGCAACCCCTTAGCAGATCCAGGGATTTTGGGTATTCAATCGGGTGCAGCAGTAGCAGTAGTTGTAACAATTTTTGTTTTTGGTAGCACATCTGTTCATGATTACACAATAGCAGCATTTGTGGGTGCAGGAACCACGGCGATATTAGTCTACTTCCTGGGTTCTCTCGGAAGGGGAGGAGCGACCCCATTGAATTTGACAGTAGCAGGTGCAGCGTTAACTGCTTTCATCTCTTCCGTCACCAGTGCTATCCTGATCGTCAGCCAACGAACTTTAGAAGAAATTAGATTTTGGTTAGCTGGTTCATTGGCTGGTCGAGATATCAACATATTCTTCCAAGCATTGCCTTTTGTCGTTGTGGGATTCGCAATTGCTTTTGCCCTCGCAAGACAAATTACCACCATGAGTCTTGGTGAAGATGTCGCCAAAGGCTTAGGTCAACAAACAGCTTGGGTCAAAATCATCACAGCCATCAGCGTCGTTTTACTGGCGGGAAGTTCAGTAGCTATTGCTGGACCAATCGGCTTTATTGGCTTAGTCGTTCCCCACATTGTGAAATTTTTTATAAAAGCCGATTACCGTTGGATTTTGCCTTATTCGGCAGTTGTAGGGGCAGTTTTACTCTTGGTTGCAGATATTGCTGCTCGGGTGCTACTCAAACCGCAGGAATTACCTGTCGGTGTTATGACAGCACTGATTGGCGCTCCCTTTTTTGTGTACCTAGCTAAGTCAAAGGTGAAAAAATGAAGTTGGATTGGCTAGTCATCCGTTCCCAGGCGATATCCTTCCGGATTGACCGACGTGTACCACTGATGCTGCTATGTTTAGCAGTGGTGATTGTGGTAGCAATGGTGATGAATGTAGGACGGGGTGAATATCCCATCTCGCCCCTGGATATTGTCAAAACTGTATTAGGTATAGATACAGGCAACCCAGACCATGCCTTTGTGATTTACCAACTACGCCTACCCCGCACTCTTGTTGCTTTTATGGTAGGTGTGGCGCTGGCAATTTCTGGCACTATCTTCCAAGGTCTCACACGCAACCCGTTAGCTGACCCTGGTATTATTGGCATCAATGCTGGAGCGAGTCTGGCAGCAGTAACGGTAATTGTACTATTTCCGTCAGCGCCAATTTACACCTTGCCTCTATCAGCCTTTGCTGGTGCTTTGTTGATGGCTGTTTTTATTTACTCGCTGGCTTGGAACAAAGGGAGTTCGCCTATTCTATTTATTTTAATAGGCATTGGCTTGTCTGCAATCGCCAGTGCTACAACCAGCTTATTGATTACCTTTGGCGAAATTAACAACGTCAGTGATGCTCTGGTATGGTTAGCAGGCAGTGTCTACGGACGCAGTTGGGAGCAAGTCTTTTCTGTGTTACCTTGGTTGATTGTTTTTGTCCCAATGGCATTGACACTAGCTAGACATTTGAACGCTCTGAACTTAGGAGATGATGTCGCCAAAGGTCTAGGGACTCGTGTGGAATGGCAACGTGGTTTACTTGTGTTAGTTGGTGTAGCCTTGGCAGGTGCATCAGTAGCCACTGCGGGAATGATTGGCTTCGTTGGGTTAATTGCACCTCATTTAGGAAGACAGCTCGTAGGTCCAAACCATGAAGGGTTGGTTCCCACCTCTGCACTCTTGGGAGGAGTGATTGTTGTAGCAGCAGACTTGCTAGGAAGAACGCTGTTTGCACCTATCGAACTTCCTTGTGGAGTAGTCACTGCTGCTATTGGTGCTCCTTATTTTCTATATTTGCTCATCCGTAACCGCAAAAAATAAACCTGGGAACTATCAACTATGAAAGGACTATCAACCAAAAGTCTATCTTTAGCTTACGATGGTGTATCAATTATCCGTGACTTGAACTTGGCAATCCCCACTGGACAAATGAGTGCTTTAGTTGGTGCTAATGGTTGTGGGAAATCAACTTTATTAAGAGGTCTAGCAAGATTGCTTAAGCCGAATGGCGGCATGGTATATCTTGATGGAAGCTCAATTTTTAATCTTTCCACCAAAGAAGTTGCACAGCAATTAGGAATTTTGCCCCAAAGCCCAGTTGCACCAGAAGGGTTAACAGTCAGAGATTTGGTTGCACAAGGACGTTACCCGTATCAAAATTGGTTACAGCAGTGGTCAGCCAAAGATGAAAAAATTGTGCAGCAGGCACTGTTGATTACAGATTTGCTGGAGTTAGCAGACAGGGCATTAGATACTTTATCTGGTGGACAACGACAAAGAGCTTGGATTGCCATGGCATTGGCGCAGGATACAGATATTTTACTTTTGGATGAGCCGACAACTTTTTTGGATTTGGCGCATCAGATAGAGGTTTTGGATTTGTTGTATGAGTTGAACCAAACTCAGGGACGGACTATTGTTATGGTGCTGCATGATTTAAATCAGGCGTGTCGTTATGCTGATTACTTAGTTGCTATCAAAGATGGTCGGATTTTTACTGCTGGGGAACCGAAGCAGGTCATGACTGAGGAAATGGTACAAGAAGTTTTTGGATTAGAGTGCCGTGTTGTTGCTGACCCAGTTGTGGGAACACCGATGTGTGTACCGATAGGACGTAAGGGACTTGCAAAAAATAAAATATCTCATAATAACCCAAGTTGCTAGTTACTCTTGTGGGCGATCGCCCAAAGCGCAGTGTCGAAGCGACAATCGCCTGAATTGACAGTCACAAAACATCCAGAATTTAATAAACCGCAACTTGAGTTATTAACCCAACGCGAGTCCTCTTGCTGCATTAAGATAGAGCGATCGCTTCTGGACTTTTGTCACTTGCAACCCTAACTTGCGTAAATATTCTTTAATCTTTAATACACTTTAATACAATATTGCGTCGCTCGTTTATTCTGACTTTTCACGGTATCTGGAAAACCTCGCTTCCATAGCTTTTTTCACGCTTTCACTTTTTGGGTGTATAATGCAGTACTTTAGGAAGATCTTTTATGAAGAGATCAGATAAGGCAAAACAAATCGTATCTCCTTGGTGGCGCTGGCCTCTTGAAGCTCTATTCCCTGATAAAAAATTTGATGGACAATTTCAAAATCCAGGAAGCGAACAGGTTTTTGATTTTGACGCGGTGATGGCATCACCTGACCCAATCACCATGATTGCATCTGACATCGTCTATTATCCAGAAAACGATAAAGGTGAACTTTTTGCAATATTTGTCTCTGGGCTAGGACAACGTGAGTCAGAATCTTCAAAAAGGAGCCGTAGGTATGCTAATACTCTCTTAACTGGCATCGCCAATATAAATAACTCCACTTTTCTTAAAAAACGTCCAATTATCGCTTTCATTAACCGATACCTTGACTGGGTTAATGCAGTTCTTGACTATCTAGGTTTATCTGGTAGTCCAGTCATTGAAAATGCAGCAACTTTGATTACTTATGCCGTAAACAACAGGGTAACTCTCAATTTATCAGGTGATAGTCTTGGAACAATTTTCTTGGCTAGAGCGATAAAGCTTGCTAAAAGAAACTTTATCTGTGGACGCGCCAGGGTGTTTGACTTTACCGAACGACGAATTCAAGAACAAAAGTGGAAGCAGCGCACTAGTCAACTCATCAATGTTTTCACTTTCGGAAACGGCTATCCAAAATGGGTACGAGGTCCAAATTACATTATGGTTTTCATTCAAGGCGATCGATTACCAGAAAAATTTGGAATGACACCCCAAAGAGCTATTAAGCAAAAACGAGACGATATAAAGTTTGTGATATTTCCGCGTTTGTTTCCTCAAGGCAGCTTTGAGGCTCATAACATGATGTTTACAATCGAACTTCTTCGGCAAACCTTTAAAAAAAATCAGATTGAAGTTGGTGATTTTCCTGGCTTATATAACAAACTCAATTCCAGGACTTTAGAAATTGCCACACCCAATGAAGTATCATGGTCAAGCGACATGAAAGACTACGTATGGTATCAAGACAGCCTCAATTCAATTCCATCTTTATCGTCACATTAAGAAGGCACTGGTGAAGGGGACTGGGTATTAGGGATTAGGGATTGGGGATTGGGAAAACAAGCCGAAAAATTATGGAAGGGGCAACAAAACCCCTCCCAAATTTTGACATTTTTCCCAGTCGCCAGTCCCCAACCCCCAAACAACAGCGCGCCCATTCATGAGGGCAGTGCGGTGGACGGGTTCCCCGGCATAAAGCAACTGCCCGTCCCACCACCCAACGGGAGAGTCAGTCACCTAGGTTGGGAAACCCGCCTGCAGTGCTGACTCACCAAATCAAAGATTATGGTGGGGGCATTCTGGGCGCGACTTGGTAAAACAGAATGTTATATGTACATATAAAATAATGGGGAGACAAAGTAGTTTCCTCCATCACTCGCCCATTCCTTTACGGTTAAAATCCTCCACCACTCGCCGATTCCCTTATGATTAAAATCCTCCACCTCTCCGACATCCACATGGGAAGCGGTTTCTCCCACGGACGCATCAATCCTGAAACTGGATTAAATACACGGTTGGAGGATTTTGTCAATAGTTTGTCCAAATGTATTGACCGAGCGCTAGCAGAACCAGTAGATTTGGTTCTATTTGGCGGTGATGCTTTCCCCGATGCGACACCGCCGCCCTACGTACAAGAAGCCTTTGCTGGTCAGTTTCGCCGCCTTGTAGATGCAAATATCCCTACAGTGCTGTTGGTGGGGAACCACGACCAACATTCCCAAGGACAAGGTGGAGCCAGTCTATGTATTTACCGCGCCTTAGGAGTTCCGGGGGTTGTCGTAGGTGATAGCTTAACCACTCATAGCATCCAAACCCGTAATGGAAGGGTACAGGTGATCACCCTCCCTTGGTTAACCCGTTCCACTTTGATGACTCGCCAGGAAACCGAAAGTTTATCTATGGTTGAAGTCAATCAACTGCTTACTGAACGTCTGCGGATTGTCCTAGAAGGAGAAATTCGCCGCCTTGACCCCAAAGTGCCCACTGTTCTTTTGGGTCACTTGATGACAGACAATGCTAGTTTGGGAGCCGAACGCTTTTTAGCAGTTGGTAAAGGTTTTACGCTTCCCCTATCTTTGCTGACGCGACCTTGTTTTGAGTATGTAGCGTTGGGACACGTTCATCGCCATCAAAACCTGAATAAATCTAATGACCCGCCAGTGATTTATCCAGGGAGTATTGAACGGGTAGATTTTAGCGAAGAAAAGGAAGACAAAGGCTATGTAATGGTAGAACTGGAGAAAGGTCGCGTTGATTGGGAATTTTGTCCTTTGCCAGTGCGGGCTTTCCATACAATTGAGGTGGATGTCTCTAAGGCTGAAGACCCCCAGGCGGCGATCATGAAAGCCTTAGCCAAACGCGATATCCAAGATGCAGTCGTACGGCTGATTTACAAACTTCGCTCAGAGCAGTTGGATTTAATTGATAGCACCCAGGTGCATAGTGCTTTAAGTCCAGCGCATACCTACACCATTCAACCAGAATTGGTCAGCCAGTTGGCTCGACCCCGCATTCCGGAATTAAGCGCGAGTAACAGCATTGACCCAATGGAAGCGTTGAAAACATATTTGAACAACCGCGAAGACCTCAAGGACATTGCAGCATCAATGCTAGAAGCAGCGCACAATCTCCTAGCGAATGATGTGGAAGTATGGCTAGAATCAGCAGCCCATGAGCAATCCCAGAATCATCTGTCGGTAGGCGATAGAGAGACTCAGCTGCCTCTACTGTAAAATTTAACGACTGACACATTGACAAAGGAAGCGAGATGTGCAAATAGTTGTGGGCAAAATTTAAGATGCGATCGCCTCCTCCAGGTGCGCTTTGCGCAATCGCCCTTGGCGGGGCAAAGCCCAGGGGCGAATCAGTTATTAGTAAGCCATCTCATTGGTGTCCCCCATACTCCATTCTTCTTGAAGCGATCGCCGCTTTGGATAAACCCTACTTTCTGGTAAAAGCCTACTGCCGCATCAGCCGAGTTAACAGTGACTTCATTAAAGTCATGGGTACATCGGGTGAAGAGTTCTCTACCGATTCCTTGCCCAGAAAATTCTCTTCGGACGAACAGCAACGACAAATGATTTCCTCTCTTAAATGCAATAAAACCAACCACTATCCCATTCCATGTTGCGACTAGCGTTTTCTCGCTACTCAAGATTCTGCCTCTCAATTCTTCTGGGTGACAGATTTGTTGCCATTCAGCAACACTTTCTGGTGTTCCATTTGTTAGTTCCCACAGCAGAGCAGAAGCCCACATGCAACCACTGATTTGGTACTCGTCTCCAAGCGCAGGTGGTCTATAGATAATTGTGTTCATGATTGTGGGTTAATCAAATCAAGCGGGTTATGAAAAAACCTGTACGAAAGTGCTCAAAAAGAGTGGAACACGCCCGGTACTAGACAACGAATTGAAGCTCCTGCTTTTCGTATCCTCTCGACAGCTTTTAGCCTTAACTGAACCGTATTGTCTTATAAACCGGGCGGGCGCTTAGTACCACTCCACAACATTGGATAATTTATTTGTTGGAATATCCCAAAGTCGCTACATCTGGCAATGTTTTTCCATCTCCATTCACAAAAGCCCAACGACTGATAACTCGTCCTCCGTTTTCCAAGCTTCCTGATACCCATTGTGGTACAAAGCCATAACCTCCTTCTTCCCATTGTCCTGACTCAATAGTCCAGAATTTTTTACCTTTATTTCCTCCATTGACACGCCATGCAAGGTTAGGGAAATAATAATCTCCTGCTTTTAAGGAGCCTAATTGTGACTTTAATTCTGGGATTGCATTCAAAGCAATCGCTCCCTCATAAATCGTCTTATTACCAGCACGACTAAATTGTATTTTTCCTTCCGCTCCACCTGATGGAGTAGCATTCATTTTCATCAAAGGTGGATTCAGAGTTGCATTGGTTGGATAATATCCCTGATGATTTGTACCAGGAGCACGATATCTCCACAACTCACTGTTATTTCCCGTACTATACGTAGCAAAAAATTCATAATCTACATCTGCAGCCAAAGCTTTTTCATAATGCGGGTAAGCTTTTAGCAAGTCATCAGGATTATTTTTCGTGCAATCGATATTAAGAAATAATCCATCTCTATTATCATCACCTTTAGCGCCATCAACTCGATTTTTTCTGAACCATTCAAAACTAGGATTAAATGGAGGAAATGGTGCATGATTATCGTCTGCAACTTCCCCAGCAAAATACAAGTTATTCGCATCCCATGCTACTTTGAACTTATATGCTCCATCACCCATCGTTGTGGCAATGACATCAGACCAGTCATTCAAATTACCATCTACATTTATGGTCTTTTTTGGAGCATACGCTGATTGTATTTTCCAAGAGCCAGTTTGCGGTGATGATTTCCCGTTGATTGATAAAGAGTAGCTAATGTTGTAATTGTTATCGCTATTTGTAGAGAAAGAATTGATTGGTAAGCTGATAATTCTCTGTTCGCCTGGTTGTAAGTTTTCAAATCCGATAGTGTTGGTCGCTAACGTCCATCCGTTGGGAGGATTTATTGTTAACTTTCCACTCCGAGGTTGATTGACGACATTTTCGACTTTTATGTCAATTGTTCTACCTTTTGTAACAGGTCCTGATAAGGATAATGCTGTTACTTTTATTTCTGTTTTTAATTGAAAATTCGCATTTTGTAATATCTGCTTTAACTTGGAAGCTGGCATATCAGCTACTATATATACAACTTCTACTGGATTCAAAGGAATGTTATTCAAATTGTTGATTCTATTTCCTCTGTAATCGTAGACTTGTACACCTGCCCCATTGATAGACATAGTCCCAGAATACTCATCAGAAGGAAGATTTCCTTTCGCTTGACTACCTCCATTGGGATTCCAAGGATTACCTATATTACCATAAAATGGACCATTGACAAATACCGCTGCTCTAGCACGCTTATCTGCTGAATAATCGTTTTCAAAAACGATTCCCCACATCGATTTTGAATTAGGAAATACATCATCTACTATTTTGGTTCCTTCCAAAACCCGAGTCATGGTTTTATATGCATCCTTTGCAGCATTATTGTCTTTTATATCGTGCATTCCATGCCCACTCCAGTTAAACCAAAAAGCTCTTACGGGTCTTTGAGCATAATGACCAGCTAACATATGTAGAAGGAAACTGGAGGGTATTGTACGAGCTACCCATATATCTTTATCTGAAGAGAACATTTCACGATATGTTCCAAACTCTGTTTGCCATGCTCCTGCCTTCCCTTGTGTCTTAGAAAATTTTTGGTCTAATTTTAATTGCATTAATGTACTATGGAAGGCACTCGGACTAGGAAAAGCATATGCATGGTTTACAGAGCCATCCACATACCCTATATCATTTCCCTTAGCATACATAATATCTCTGCTATATGCTACAGAACCTCCACCAATTAAATTAACATTTGGAAAATCAGCTTTTACCTTTTTCCAAATTCGTTTAATCATGTCTCTGTATTCTTCGGCAGTACCACCGTTCCATGCCCATTCATCAACCCATGGTTCATTCCAATGCTCATAATAAGGCATCAAATCATGAGTAGCCGCTACCCAGTCATAGAATTTTTGTATGTAAGCATCCATATCTTTTGGCGGTCCTAATTTGTCTTTTTCTTTCCAATCTGATGGATAAAAAAGAATTTGTAATGAAGATACCCCATAACTTTTTAAAGTATTTATCCTGTTTCTTAAAATACTAGAATCACCTTTCCAAGGGTCAAAATCTACTTGTATACCACGAACCCATTTGACTCCAAGTTCTTGAGATACTGGACCGACAATCTTTGGATCACTATAACCAAATTCTAAACCGAAGGGAGAATTAGGAGCTAAGCCAGTGTACCTTGGAGGTAATTGTGCATAGCTATAACTTTTTAGGGTTAACAATAAGTACAAAAATCCCACAAGTAAACTTTGCCCTAAGTACTTAAAGCAGGCTTTTAAAGCAAGTGTTTTTTGTTTTTTCATAGAGAGTAAAGATTCAGTAAAACAATAACTTTTGATTTCCTTTTTGTTGTATTCCAGTAAACTTCTGTGTGAAGTGGAGTGTTTTATTTTTCTATTTGTAGAAGATTAGTTACAATTGCATTCTAAATATAGACTGAAAGTGTACTTTTGGGTGAAATGGTAACAACGGTTTTCTTTCAGGTGGGCATTGACCAATATCTTAAAGATCCATAACATTGGCTTTTAGAGCGGTTTGCAACCCGGAGTAAGATACAGCAAAAAAATAATGAACCACAGATGGACACAGATGGACACATATGAATACTTAAGTAAGTAAACGAGAAAAAATCAAATTATGTAAAGAAAAGTAAAGCTTGAAAATTAGTTGGTAGTAAGCGCTTTAGCGTGCCTCCGTAGGAGGAGCTACGCTAACGTCGTTAAGCGTACCGCAGGCAAGACAGCGCTTACTACGCAGCTTTAACGTTTAATTATTTACACCGACCTAGTTACTTCATTCAAACGAGAAGCGCTATGGAGGCAAGGAACACCCTAGAATTTGTGGTTTAATCATAAGAATTAGCGCTGTCATAAAGAAGTTTTTGCAACACAATCATTAGTTTCACAACTGTGTTAGACCAATCTACGCCTGAATTTTCCCGTCTTCATCGACGACTACCTGATCAAAGGTGGCAAATTTCCCCTCAAAAAACAGAATTGGCGCAAAAGCTGGCGGAAATTACAAATCTACCGCCCTTGATCAATCAACTGTTGATAAATCGAGATATTGAAACAAAAGAACAAGCGCAAGCTTTTTTAAATTCAGGAGATTTAATCTTACCTTCGCCCTTGGATGATTTTCCTGATTTAGCAATGAGTCTGGAGTTGTTGGAGTGGGCGATCGCCTCTCAACAAAAAATCGCCATCTGCGGTGACTACGATGCTGATGGAATGACAAGCACTGCTTTACTTTTGCGTAGTCTGCGTTGGTTGGGCGCTCAAGTCGATTATGCTATTCCCAGTCGGATGCATGAAGGCTACGGTATCAACAAACGCATTATTGAAGAATTCCAGAGCTTTGGCGTAGGATTGGTTCTGACTGTGGATAATGGTATCTCAGCCTTTGAACCAATTGCCAGAGCCAGAGAACTTGGTCTAAAAGTCATTATCACCGACCACCACGACATTCCTCAACAATTACCCCCAGCTAACGCTATTCTCAATCCCAAACTTATACGAGAATCTTCACCTTATCGCGGTATTGCTGGTGTTGGCGTCGCCTATATTTTGGCTGTATCCCTCGCCCAAAAACTAGGACAGGCTAATGATGACATATTAGCTGCGATGCTGGAACTGTTTACATTGGGAACCATCGCGGATTTAGCACCCTTGACTGGTGTTAACCGCCACTGGGTAAAAAGTGGTTTGCAGCAGTTACCCAAATCTAAGCTTGCTGGAGTACAGGCGTTGATTCAGGTGTCTGGGGTGCAGACGAGTGGAGCTAGAGGACACGGGGACGAATCAATTCAAAATTCACAATCTGCCCTTCAGGCACGCTACGCGAACAAAATTCAAAATCAAAAATCCTTAAAGCCCGAGGATATTGGCTTTCGGTTGGGTCCGCGAATTAATGCAATTGGTCGGATTGCTGACCCACAAATTGTTATAGAATTGCTAACGACTGACGATATGGGAATAGCGCTGGAAAGAGCTATGCAGTGCGAAGCCATTAACCGCCAGCGTCGGGAAATGTGCGAGCAAATTGAGCAAGAGGCAATAGCAATCGTAGAAACAGAATACTTTGCTTCTCTACCACAAGACCGTGTACTAGTTATTGTGCAACGTAACTGGCACCACGGTGTAATTGGTATTGTTGCTTCTCGCTTGGTGGAACGTTACGGTGTGCCGGTGTTTATTGGTACCTTTGAGGATGAAGCCCACATTCGCGGTTCAGCACGTGGAATTCCAGAGTTCCATGTATTTGATGCTTTAGAGTATTGTCAGGACTTGCTTGGCAAATTCGGCGGACACAAAGCTGCTGGGGGATTTTCTTTACCATCAGAGAATTTGGAGAAATTGCGATCGCGTCTGAGTGAGTTTGCTAACTTTTGTCTTGAACTCCAGCACCTCAAACCACTTTTGAAAATCGACACTCAAGCCAACCTCAATCAAATTCATTACCAGCTTTATCAACAGCTGAATGTTTTGCAACCTTGTGGTATCGACAACCCAGAACCAGTGTTTTGGACACCGAATGTTCAAATCCTTGAGCAACAAATTGTGGGCAAGGGTCATCTCAAGTTAACCGTATCACAAACTATTGATGATTTGCCGTCCAAAATTAAGGCGATCGCTTGGCGCTGGCGTGACTATTTTCCCCTACCACCGCGACTTGATATTGCTTACAAATTACGAGAAAATCACTATAATGGCAACACGACTATAGAGTTGGAGTTAGTTGGCGTTAGGCTCCCAACTCAGTCTCACATTTTTTTTGCTTCACCACCAACGCCGTTAAGAACCACCATTGAGTATAATCAACGCCACTACACTTGTGGTATCTATAAAAATGGCTCTGTACCAGAATTAAGAATTGGATATCCCGAAGGCAAAATCTTAGCTGTTGAGCTAGGACACACTATCGCTTTGTTAGGAACTAATCGTCAAGAGGCTATAAAGGTTGATGTTTCTCAACCCGAATACAACATGATCATTCAAACTGCGCTTCAAGCTTTATCAGTTCTTAGCAAGGAGTACTGAGTTGCGAATCATTTCTATTTTTATTTCTATTCAATACGCATGGGCGCAAGGCACTGCGCCCCTACGTACTCAGCACTCTTACAGGTCGCCGTTACGAAATGCCAGCACAAAAATGACCGCTGGACCGGCTAACATGATGAGTGCGACAGAAACGAGCTGGAAAATAACTTCCCAATGAATGTTGCCTAAAGTACTGGTTAAAGCTTCCATTTTTCCTCCCAAAGGAAATGATATAACTGCAAATCCCGCAATTGATCATATCCGGCGATCGCCCACTCTCTTTAATTTACTTAATAAAAGTATAGAAAAAACTATAAAAATTAAAAAAACAGTACCGTTTAGAACAGGTTTTAGTCATGGCAACTTGGAAATGTGTTAAGCAATGTGGAGCCTGCTGTCATCTTGACCCAGCAGATCGTCCAGACATATATGAGTATTTATTACCAGAGGAACTGGAATTGTATCTGAGTATGGTAGGTGAAGGAGGATGGTGTGTGAATTTCGACAAAGATTCGCGAGAATGTCGAATTTACTCAAACCGTCCGCGATTTTGCCGTGTGGAACCAGAGGTGTTTGAGGAGATGTACGGTATTGACCCTGAAGAGTTAAACGATTTTGCCATAGAGTGCTGTTATCAGCAAATAGAGGGGGTTTATGGCGACAGAAGTTTAGAGATGTTACGCTTCGACCGAGCAGTGGGTATGTAAAAGGGACTGGGGATTGGGGATTAGGGCTTCGCGGCTCGACTGAGCGTTCGATTGAGCTTCGCCGAACGTCCGAACTCCGAACAGATTGGGGATTGGGTCAACCCTTTGCTTAATTCATCTTTGTACGACATTAAGAATCCCCATAGCATAATACCAAGTGAACTGCGTTCCTAAAATCTCTCCAAGTATAAATACAAATGCTCGGCTTAACCATCCACAATGGAATTTGAAGCGATCGCTGCGGAAGATACAACGTGAACGGAGACGAGTTTGTTAAGCAGATTCAAGAGTTGCAGAAACGGATGGCTCAACTGCAACAGAATGCCAGCCAATTACCGTTACAGCAACAAAGTCAGTTGACTCAAGACCTTGAGAGATTGAGTCATGCTTTGAGGGACTTGCAGGTAACAGAGGAAACCATCCGGCTTTTGCTGTCTGCGGTGCAGCAATCCAAAGATTCCATTATCATTACCACAGGAAAACTTGACCCACCGCACCCTAAAATTGTCTTTGTCAATGCAGCGTTTAGCCAGATGACTGGTTACACGACTGATGAAGTGCTAGGCAAAACTCCACGTATACTCCAAGGTCCCAAAACTGATCGTGGGCTGCTAGATGACTTACGTCAACACCTATCTGACGGAATACCTTTCCACGGTGAAGCAATCAATTACCACAAGGATGGCACGGAATTTTATATTGAATGGCATATTACGCCAATTCGTAATGTTAACCAGATTATCACGCATTTTGTTGCCATTCAACGAGACATTACCACTCGCAAACTTATGGAGCAAGAACGCGATCGCTTGCTTGAGCGGGAGCAAGCGACTCGTGCCGAAGCAGAAGCGGCAAACCGAATCAAAGATGAGTTCTTAGCAACGCTTTCCCACGAACTGAGAACCCCGCTCACCCCAATTTTAGGCTGGTCAAAGCTGCTGCAAACAAACAAGCTATCGGAAGCAAAGCTTCAAGAAGCACTGGTCAAGATTGAGCAGCATGCCAAACGTCAGGCGCAACTGGTCGATGACCTGCTTGACCTCTCGCGGATCATACAAGGCAAATTATCACTCAATTTGACTTCAGTGACACTAGTCGCGCCGATCACCGCTGCTTTGGAAACGGTTCGTCTAGCGGCTGAAGCAAAGTCAATTCATATTAAGACGATGCTTGACGTGACTGTGGGACAAGTCATGGGCGATGCAAGCAGACTGCAACAAGTTTTCTGGAACTTGCTTTCAAATGCCATCAAATTCACTCCCGACGGCGGTTGTATTAAGGTGGAACTAGAACGGGTGGAACGCTATGCCCAGATCGTAGTCAGTGACACGGGACAAGGTATTCACCCTGACTTCCTACCGTTTGTGTTTGACCGTTTCCGACAAGAAGATAGTTCCATCACGCGCCTGTTTGGGGGCTTGGGGTTGGGACTGGCTATCTCCCGACAACTTGTGGAAGCTCATGGCGGAACGCTCGTGGCAGAAAGCCCAGGCGTTGGAGGTGGGGCAACTTTTACTATCAGACTACCGCTAATGACGACTTCCCAACAGACATCAAACAGCGAACCGCCCAAACCATCGCTGGATTTGAGTGACATAAAAGTTTTGGTGGTAGAGGATGACGCCGGTACGCGGGAATTTGTCGCCTTCGCACTAGAACAGTATAAGGCTGATGTCACCGCAGTGGCATCGGCAACTGAGGCGCTAGAAGCACTGGCTAAGGAGAAGCCAGATATATTGGTGATCGATATTGGGATGCCAAAAGTGAATGGCTACACGCTGATACGTCAGATCCGATCAATGACGCCAGAACAAGGAGGGCTGCTTCCGGCGATCGCCCTCACGGCATATGTAGGGGAGTATGACCAGAAACAGGCACTTGCGGCTGGTTTTCAAATCCACGTCCCTAAGCCAATTGAGCCAGCCGAATTAGTTGCAGTTATTGCCCGACTTACTGGCAAAGAGCAATGACTTTGCGGTGGCTTTGGTTAGAATTTGTTGATAAGCTAAACCACATTGAATCTGCATATTTAAATTTTTTCAAATTCTTGTGGGGTGGAGAGAAGTTGCGTGCGGTGAGACAGCCCTGCAGGCGGGTTTCCCGCCGTAGGGGACTGCGAACCCGTTCGCCCTTGGCGTGCCGTAGGCATAGGGGGGTTCCCCCCGCCCTTGCAAACTTCGGAGCATCTTGCCCGCCCGGATAATGCAAGTTAGATGTGGAACAGCTTATTAGTTGCTCAGCTAAGATTTGTCTGTTATAGCAGAAAACAGGCAAATCTTAACAGGGAACAAACTTGAAAGTTTCTCAGTGTCCAGGTTTTACGTTGAGTTTTTGTCCTAAACTAACCTAAGTTCGACATCATTCAAAGCAGACCTCACCCCAAACCCCTCTCCAAAGTAGGAGAGGGGCTCTTAACCCTGATTCTAATGTTGCTTCTCCTTCTCCTAAAAGGCGAGGGCTATAAAATTCTTATTTGATTTTTGAAATACACGCTTCTGTGGGCAATGCTCACTATATCTGGGTTATATCTAAGTTTTGCTAAGCATTGCCCACCCTACAGAATACTTAATTTTTTTCAACTGGTCGCGGCGTTCCTCCCGCCACTCCGGTACTGGGTACTGGGTACTGGGTACTGGGAAATTGTTCCAAAATTTGGGAGGGGTTAAAGCAGAATTCCATAATTTTTCGTTTGATATACCACTACCCCAATCCCTAATCCCCAATCCCCAGTCCCTTTTACAAATCAAACCGGATTGCTATATAACACTTGTGTGAGTCAATCACACAACTTAGGAACACTTAAGCGTGAGACAGATAAGACGGCTAATGTCTCTGAAATTACACTTGTGCAAGTGGTTCATCCAATTGGGTGAATGCGAAATTGAGCTTAAGAATATAACCTGAAAAAAGAACTCGTTTTATAAAAATTTGTTTGCTGGATATGCAAATACAGGAAAACTGTCAAAAACTTGACAATTGTCTTTCCTGATACATCAATGACTTGTGGATAAAAAGCTTAGAGTGTGAATGAAACTGTGAAACTGCTGTATACACCCGATAGTCAACAAGGAACATTGCCGCTGCTGGAAAGAATTGCTGCCAATTTACCAGGAATGATTTTCCAGTTCTTGAAGCGACATGATGGATCTGTGTGTGTTATCTACGCGAGTTCTGGCTGTAGGGAACTGTTTGAATTGGAACCAGAAGTGCTGCAAACAGACTTTCAAGCGTTGAACAAACTCATTCATCCGCAGGATGTTCAAGCTTTTGAAGAATCTATTGCCATCTCTTGTACTACGGGAAAACCTTGGCACTGGGAAGGTCGCATGATCACAAACAGTGGTAAACTCAAGTGGATTCAAGGAACTTCTCGCTCAGAACAACAACCATCAGGAGATGTGATCTGGGATGGGTTGTTCACAGAAATTACAGATCGGAAATTAGCACAGGAGAAGTTGCAAGAAAGTGAGGCACGCTACAAGGCAATTTTGGATGCTATCCCCGATTTGATGTTTCGCATTAGTCGTGATGGTCAATATCTCGACTTTAAAGGTGAGGGAGCAAATGTTACTATTCCGAAAAATGAAATCGTTGGAAAAAATTTGCTCGATTTATTACCTCCAGATGTTGCCTTAAAAAGCCAAAAGGCAATTGCGAAAACTTTGGATTCAAAAACTTTGCAAACTTGCGAATATCAATTGCCAACGCCTTTGGGAATGCGAGATTATGAGGCGCGGTTGGTTGTCAGTGGACAAGACGAAGTTTTGGCAATTGTGCGCGATATCACAGAACGCAAACAAACGGAAGTTGCCTTGAGAAATTTGGCTCAAAAGTTTACCAAAGTTTTTCGTTCCAGTCCCAATCCTATATCCATCAGCACGTTAGCAGAAGGACGCTACATAGAAGTTAACGACAGTTTTGTGAAACAGTCGGGTTATGAACCACACGAAGCCATTGGTCGTACTGCTTTTGATTTAAATATTTGGGTGAACGAGAGCGATCGCACTACTGTGTTGCAAGAATTGCAAAAACATGGGGTGATTCGCAACATGGAACTTGAATTCCGCCGCAAGTCTGGTGACATACGTACTGCGCTGTTTTCAGCGGAAGTCATTGATTTAGATGGAATTCCCTGCTTATTATCCGTGAATCATGATATCACGCAACGCAAAAAAGCAGAAGTTGCCTTATGCGAGTCCGAGGAAAAGTTTTCTAAAGCCTTTCGTTCCAGTCCTAACCCAATTACCATCCTGACTCTTAAAGATGCCCGCTATGTCGAAGTCAACGATACTTTCGTGCAAATCACCGGTTTTTCTCGAGAAGAAGTGATTGGTCGTACCCGCAACGAGTTGAATTTGTGGGTTAACCCATCTGATTGCGCCAGAGTAGAACAAATGCTGCAAGAGCAGGGATTTATTCGCAATTTAGAAACGGAACTTTACACAAAGACTGGTGAGGTAAGGGTGGTGCTGTTTTCAGCCGAGGTGATTACCTTGGGCGGCGAGCCTTGTATGCTTTGTGTGACTAATGATATCACAGAACGCAAGCAAGCGGAAGAGTTATTGCGTCTCTCCTCAAAACGCGATCGCCTCTTGGCTCAAACGCTATCACGAATTCGTTCCTCGCTGAACCTAGACCAAATTTTGCAAACTACTGTTAACGAAGTCCGGCAATTTTTGGAAACGGATCGAGTTTTCATTGGTTTAAATGATACTAATGCCCCATCCGGAGTTCTTGCTGAATCAGTCAATCCCAAGTATCCATCAGTCCTCAATTGGAAAAATGAAGATAAAACTTTTTTGCAAGAACTCAAAACAGTCCTGAAAAGCAATCAGGTACGTATAGTTGAGGATACCACACAAATAGCAGCATCTCCTAAATTAAAAGCAGTCTATAAACAATTTCAAACCAGAGCAACCTTAGCTGTACCAATTATGCAAGGCGAGGAATTGTTTGGTGCGTTAGTTGCCAACCAATGCAGGGAACCGCGCCATTGGACGCCTCTAGAAATTGATTTACTCCAGCAAATGTCGCAACAGGTGGCGATCGCCATTCAGCAAGGAAAACTTTATCAAGAATTAGGGCAACTTAACACTAACTTAGAACGTCAAGTAGAAGAGCGTACTGCACAGCTGCAGCAGAAAATGCAGGAACTCCAAGAACTCAACAGGGTAAAAGATGTCGTTTTGCACACCGTTTCCCACGAACTGCGGACTTCTGTGATGGGTAACTTGATGGTGCTAAATAATTTGCTCAATCGGGGACTACGGACTGGAGACTGGGGACTAGGGACTGGGGAAGAATCAAAGATACAAACAAATCAACTAGCAAGCACTTGTTCCTCTTCAGCAATCGCCAATCGCCAATCGTTAATCCCTGTCCCTGAGTCAATTATCAAGCGAATGATTCAAGGCAACGATCGCCAACTGGAAATGATTGAATCACTGCTGGAACTTCATTCTAGTGAAGCACAGGGAATTGTCCTGCATCGGGAGGTTGTTTCATTTAGCTCATTGGTTGGTACAATAATCAGAGACTTGGAGCCAATGCTGACACAACATCACTCAAGTGTGACAAATTTGGTTCCAGACGACTTACCCTTAGTGATTGCCGATCCGGCGCATCTGCAGAAAGTTTTTGTCAATTTGTTTGCTCATAGCTGGCAACACAATCCACCAGGAGTCAAGTTTACCTTGAAAGCCACAGTAGAAACAGGAAGGATTCGCTGTAGCATTCAAGATGACGGTGTAGGTATGAGCAAGTTGGAGTGCGATCGCCTGTTTGATTTGTATGTGCGCGAACCCCAAGCCCGTTGTTCAACAAGGATTGGCTTAAAAATGTATCTTTGTCGGCAAATTATCAGGGCACAAGGCGGTGAAATTGGTGTCAGCTGCAACCGTAAGCGTGGGTTAACCTTCTGGTTTACATTACCTCTGGCAACTCCATCCTAAGATGTTAATACCAAGTTGCGTTCAATATCAATTGTTGAAGTGGCGATAAGGGGGATAAGGGAGATAAGGGGGATGAGGGGGATGAGGGAGTGAGGGAGTGAGGGAGTGAGGGAAGGCGAGAGTGAGGGAAGGCGAGAGTGAGGGAAAGGATTTGACGGTTTTCTTCAAAGTTAAAAAAATGCATTTTATAAACGCAACAGTTTAATAAATAATGATTAATGACTAATGACTAATGACTAATGACTAATGACCAATGACCAATGACTAATCGGTGATGAGGAAAAGTTAAATACGAGGGTGCGATGGCAAAGACGAAGAAGGTAAAAGTCTTCCTTGCTGTGGGAAAATTTGGTCGGAGGCTAATGGCGACCGTATTTAGAACAGTACAAAACTGTTTGAAACAAGCTTTTTCTGTCACCAGTTCTCACGGTGATGCCATTTCTGATTACGAAGCTTGGCGCGATCGCTTTTTATGGCAAAGACTACATCTGGCATTGTGGATTGCGTTAATCTTGGTCTTGACCTTTAGCTTCCGGGACATTTATGATGCTTTCTTCCACCTTAGAGAGTTGGCAGAAGTTCCTAGGGAGTTCAAACGCCTTATCTTTATCCTGTATGGTGCGATAGTACTAAGTTTACTGAGCTGCTTAGCCCTCCATAGAACTCAATTCGGTCGTCGTCATCCGGAGTTTGTGTTCCTTGGCTTATCTTGGTCGATTACTCTTGTTGAGCAAATTTGGGCGACACTCAACAATTTTGCCCTACCCGATATTCTGGCTTGGTTCCTAGTGTTCCTCTCTCAAGCTACACTTATGCCGGTTCGCTGGACATTACACCTTGTATCTCAACTAGGTGTACTGGTCTACTATTTTGGCATGAATCCAGCACTGGGAATAAAGCTACCACCACCGGATAGTGATAAGCCGATATATAGTGTAACGTTGATTTTAGCTGTATTTTGGTTCTGTTTCATTTGTGACCTGGGCGTATATCTGTACGATCGCCTGCAACACTCAGAATTTTTCGCCCGCAGAGAATTGGAAACAGCATACCAAAAACTAGGAGCTACGGAAGCCAAATACCGGAGTATTTTTGAAAACGCAGTTGAAGGGATTTTCCAAAGCACGCCGGATGGACGTTACATTACAGCAAATCCTGCCTTAGCACGTATTTATGGATACTCTTCTTCAGAAGAAGTGACGGCATTTACTGACATTGAACATCAACTATATGTTGATCCCAATCGTCACGCAGAGTTTATGCGCTTGATTGAAGAGTATGGCAGTGTAGATGAATTTGAATCCCAAATATATCGCAAAGACGGCAGCATTGTCTGGATTTCCGAAAAAGCATATGCAGTGCGCGATGAAACCGGAAAACTTCTTTACTACGAAGGGCTGATTGAAGATATTACCAAGCGCAAGCAAGTAGAAGAAGCGCTACAAGAACAATTAATTTTTCTACGAGTTTTAATTAATACTATCCCAACTCCTGTTTATTATAAAAATGCCGAAGGCGTATATGAAGGCTGTAATAAGGCTTTTGAGGAAGACTTGGGTTTGAGTAAAGAGCAGATTCTCGGCAAGACTGTGTATGATATTGCACCAGAGGATTTAGCAGACAAATACCATCAAGCGGACATAGAGTTATTTAAGCAACGGGGAATTCAAACTTATGAAGGTCCAGTAATCTATAAGGATGGCAGTAAGCATGATGTAATATTTTATAAAGCAACATTTTCCAAGGCAGATGGAACGCTGGGCGGTTTGGTGGGAGTGATTTTGGACATCAGCCAGCGTAAGCGCACAGAAGAAGCACTACGAGTATTTTTCCACGCCGTTTCCCATGACCTACGCAACCCAGTGCTGGGAACTTTGATGGTTCTGAAGAATTTGCTTTCTCGTTCCGAGGAAAAAATCTTGCTTCCTCGGTCGATTTTAGAACGGATGGTGCAAAGTAGCGATCGCCAACTCAACTTAATTAACTCATTGATGGACGCGCATATCAGCGAAGTACAAGGTGTTGTCTTGCAACGCCAAACCGTGCAGTTGCATACGGTGGTAGAAGCAGCGATCGCAGACTTAGAACCAATGCTGAGAGAAAATCAAGCTATTTTGACAAATTTAGTTGCAGCAGATTTACCCTCACTGAATGCCGATTCCACACAACTGTGGCGAGTGTATTCTAACTTAATTGTCAATGCTATCAAACATAATCCCCCAGGATTAAGCATCACCTTGGATGCGATCGTTGAAGGTGATAAGATGTGTTGCACTGTTTCTGATAACGGTGTCGGGATGAGTCAGCAACAGAGTGAGCATCTGTTTGACCTTTACTTTCGCGGTGGCAATGTCCGCAATTCTTTAAGTTTGGGATTAGGATTGTATCTGTGTCGGCAAATTATTACAGCACACGGTGGTGAAATTGGTGTGAAAAGCGCCCAAGGAGAGGGGGCAAGATTTTGGTTTACTTTGCCGCTATAATAGGATAACCTTAGCGTTCGCCCCATCTAAAGTTTAAAAATTCACTGTTATTTTTCTTTTGCCAGAGTGATATAAGAGCGTTAGGGGCTACCAAATAATAAATTGTCCAAAAAAAGTCAAGAGACAATGTTTGATTAAGAATGGTAATAATTATGAAAAGAAGAGGAAGCGGTTGCTGTCGGCAACCGCTTCCTCTTAAAAAATATGTATTCCAAATGTCTTCACAGAAGCTGACTTCGGGTGCATTAAGAACAAATAGTTCCCTTCAAACAACCAGAAGTCGGCGGCGGCTTCAACCCTTGCCATTCAAATCAGCCAACTACTTAATGAAGGTCAGCTCAAAGTGGGCTTTTGGCTCAGTGACGTACCGCTCCGGGGTCATTCTTGCCACTACATAATTATGGTATACGTCTCCTTGCTTCTCAGTACGGGCTAGGTATTGCTCATTAATAACGGATTTTAAAGCAATCTTACTACCAGTTATGGCAATCTTCCCACCATCTAAAATGAGCACCTCAAACTGAGCGGCTTCTGATGCTGTTGACAGATTAGCTGCCACAGAACGGTTGGGAGCAACAGTACCTGTTTGATCTGACTGATAAGCTACGAACTGACCGTTATTGGCCTTGAGGGCTATCTTATTACCGTCTAACTTAACGACTTCAAAATGAGTTGTGGGGTCGCTCTTGAAGTTGGTAGCTGCTACTTTAGCAATCAGAGTTTGTTTAGTAGCAGCATCTGTACGAGCCAGGTACATACCATTATCAGCTTTTAAGGCAATAATTCGACCCGTTTGTAAACCTTGCTCTTGCGGCTGAGTGCTTGGCTCTGGATACAGAGTACGACCCAGTTTTTTCTCTGGATCTACTGTCTCATTATTCGCAATCCATTTACCACAGGAGAAGACCCACTCCTGACCCGTCTCTTCATCCTTGACAATCACTTTTTCCAAGAACCAGGCAGGGGCATCATTTTGATTATCGTGACGGACGTGGACACTTTCGAGATTGCCCAAGTCTGTATATTCGATGTCAAAGTAGCGCGTTGAGCCAATCGGAAAACTTCCTTGTAGATAGTTTTCCGCGCTGACACCTAGGGTGCCATCAAGAGTCAGATAGACGTTGGCGTTGGTTTCTGCAGATTGCTTATCCCCTGTAACGACAGTTACCTTGTAATTTTTGGTAGGGAACAATGCCTGAGTGGGGATGATTTCTTCTTCCTTACCAGGATAAGACCAAGACAATTTGATTTCACCCGGCCCACCCTGGTTGTAGTACTCCAGGATAATAGGATACTTGCGCCCTTTTCTCAACGTGATGATGGGATCGCTTTTGTCTTTTTTAGCGGCGTGTACCGTCCAATTTTCAATGAGCAATTGGTTGTTAACAAACAAGCGAACACCATCATCAGAAGAGGTGTAAAAGGTGTAGTCTCCACTCACCGGAGGAATTAGAATACCTTTCCAGCGTGCAGAAAATGCATTGTTTACACCAGATGCGGGTTTATCTGTCCCTGCCCAAGTAAATTCGATTTTCGGGTCAGTGCGGACATGAGCCGAGGGGTCTAGTAACGTGTTGTTGTTGAAATAGTAACCTTTTAAACCAGACATCATGGTCTCCTTTGCTTCAAGTCAAGTACAGTCATGTTTTGAGAGTGAGCGGTCAACTACTTAATGACGGTCACTTCAAACTGGGCTTTTGGTTCATTGGCGTAGCTAGACTCTCGGACTCTGGCTACTACAACATCATTAAACTCATTACCTTTTTTTTCAGTACGCGCTAGGTAGTACTCGTTAACAGCTTTTAAGGCAATCTTGTTACCATCTAAAACGATCGCCTCAAACTGAGCGGCTTGTGTTACTTTCGAAGCTTTGGCTACCACAGAACGGTAGGGAGGGAAGGTACTTGCTTGATCTTCCTCATAAGCTACGAACAGACCATTATCAGCTTTGAGGGCGACTTTATTACCGTCTAACTTGACGACTTCAAAATGAGTAGATGGGTCGTTTATCAGGTTGGCTGCTGCTACTCTGGCAACCACAGCTTGTTTCAGCGAATTTGTGCGAGCGAGGTACACACCATTATCGGCTTTTAAGCCAATAATCTGACCGTTGCGTAGACCTTTCGGTTCACTGCTGTCCCCTGGACGCAGGGTACGACCTAGTTTTTTGTCTGGATCTGTTATGGCCGGATTATTCGTAATCCATTTACCACAGGAGAAGACCCACTCCTGACCAGTTTCTTCATCCTTGACAATCACCTTATCCAGGAACCAATCGGTATCCTTTGAAGCATCGTGGCGGATGTGGACACTTTCGAGATTGCCCAAGTCTGTAGAGTCAATGTCAAAGTCGCGCTTTGAGCCTGTGGGAAAACTTCCTTCAAGATAGTTTTCTGCACTAACACCTAGAGTGCCATTAAGAGTGAGATAGACATTGGAGCCGTCTAGTATTGAATAGTCTATATTCCCTGTAACGACAGTTACCTTGTAATTTTTGGTAGCGGTAAATGCCTCTGAAGGGATAAGGTCTTCATCGTAACCAGGATATGACCAGAACAAATCGATGACAGCACGTCCCTCTTGGTCATAGAACTCAAGAGTAATTGGATACTTGGCTCCTTCAAACAATTTGACGGGTTTGCTTACGTTTGTTGTAGGAGAGTGGGGAGTCCAATTATCGATAATTAATTGATCATCAACCCACAATCGGACACCATCATCTGAATAGGTGGAAAAGGTGTACTCTCCATCTACGGGAGGATTTAGCATACCTTTCCAGCGTACAGAAAACCCATCTGGGTTAACAGTAGGAGCGGGTTCTTTTAGCCAACTAAATCCGATTTGCGGGTCAGTGCGGAGATGGGCCGAAGGTTTCTGTAACGTGGTGTTGTTGAAATAGTAGCCTTTTAAACCAGACATAAGAGTTTCCTTTGCCTCAACTAAAGTCGTGTTTTGACAGTGCTTGATACCTGTGCAGTATCCATAGCCTCTGACATCCCTGCAACGTTGATGTCATTCAATGGTGGACAGCAATGAATCCAACTATCATCGCCAAGTAAATTGAGCTGTAGGGTCTGATGCAACCTGACTTTCTGGCACTTTCGCCACAAGATTTAGTCCGACGCGAGCTAAATAGAGACCGTTATGCGCCTTGATAATCAGCTTGCCGTTGTTCAACGTAAACAGTTCAAAGTGACCAGTAGGGCCGAATGACCACTGTCTCGTTGTTAAACCAAAGTACCCTCTTGTACCCCAGACATAGTTGTTACCTAGTACATTCATGAAAACTCCAGGGAACAAATGACAGATATTCAGCAATACCTTGTTACCACCTGCGGACTGTATATGGATTCTGCGGTATAAGGGTAAAAAACAAGGTAGGAATGTAATCACAGGTGCCGAACCGAAAAAGGCTTTACAATACACATTCAGCCTGTTATCTCCATACAACAACAGGCTTCGACCTGCTAGATTTACTGGTGTGCCAGGACTAGATTGAGCAGCAGGAGGAGGAGTGGGTGGGGTAGGAGGTATAGGGGGCGTTGGTTTAAACGCACTGGATGGAACAAGATCTTCATCCATACCATCGGTATACCAGGATAATGAAACTCTCGCCTTTCCGCTTTTGTCGAAGAATTCCAGTTTGAAGGCATAATCCTTACCAGCTTCAAATTTGGTAGGAATACTGGTTACTGTGTCAAGGCGTCCATCCCAGTTATCGATGATTAGCTTATCGTCAATCCACAAGCGGACACCATCATCACCTTGGTTGGTATCAGTAATAAACTTATAGTCGCCAGCTTGTGGAAAGTTAATTGAACCAGTCCAGCGTCCAGAAAATGCCTCTGTGTTTACACCGCTACCAGGAGATCCGTCTTTCCAATTATAATCAACCACTGGATCAACACGAGTCAGTACAGGAGTACCGCTCAAGTTGACATTATTGTAGAACGTAGATTCTAAACCAGACATGGTGGTTTCTCCTTAATGACATATCGTTTCAATTGTTGTCTGTCAGCTGTTACAAAAAGTTGACAAGCTTAATCCACTCCAGATAGCAGTATCTGAGAGGGAAAAGCAGATATGGAGTAGAGCCAAGAAAAATTCGCTATTCGCTTTGGTATCTATTCTCTGATTTTTGTAATGAGAATGCAAGGACAGTTAAGACAGTTAAGAAATTCATTGAAACGAATATATAGACAGTTAAGACAGTTAAGACAGTTAAGACAGTTAAGACTTCCTAGGCGATAAGCCAATACGCTTGGTGGTAAGATTACAACCCTTATCAGGACCACAATGTAGAGACGCGCCATCCGAGAGTTCTACAGAGAACGCGAATCCCACCAAAAATCCTTAACAGCAACCGTATTGGGCGATAAGCCAGTTAAACAGACAGTTAAATAACTAATTGAAAAGATGAAAAATCTGGGTAGCAATTTCTTTGTGACACCCAAGGGCATGAATTGTAACGATACATCCACTTGTCTAGGAAAAATGAAGCGGAGGAGCTTACGCGCTTCGCGTAGCGTGCTTGTAGGGCTTATGATTTAGGATTGCTATAATCTTGCAAAGACTCTGGCTATGGTCTCATCAGAGGAGTAGTGCCAAAAACTCTTGTAGCCGTAACTAAACGAACTTAATGCCAAGAATTGGTTGTGGAGTTGGAGGCTGTTGAAGATAATCAAGATATTTTTGACCATCAAATAGCCCCTCACACGAATGACTAAAACGTCTGCCCTGTATAAATCGAACGGACTTCACCGTTGCGGCGGATGGTGACTTCGCCTTTGGCAATTTTCACCAGAGTCCAACCGCTTGCGCCGATCGCTTCACCGACTTCGACACGACGAGTGACACCGTCTATTTTAAACAAGGCAGCAGATTTGTTTCCTAACTCAAATAATTTTTCTAAGGTATGCGAAGGAGGAGTAACATCAGCGGTGCTTACTGTAGAAGCTACTTCCTGATTTTCAGATACTAGACTAGGCGATACAGCTGCATCTGTGGCTCGTTTTGATGATACAGCCTTAAGTTCTGGACGTACAGCAGCAAGCGCTTGCACAGTAGTCGTAGGCTGTGCCATTTTCACAGGCGCAGGTTTAGAAGCTTTCCCCAAACGACTTTCAGACACTGTAGCCGAGTTGAAAGTGTCAGCAGTAGGTGGAGGTGTGTAGCGCATAGGCTGCGGTGCTTGATACACAGGGATGTAGATGCGCTCAACAACTCTTGTAGACTGGCTAGGGGCGCTTGCGATATTATTTGCACCTACCGGTTGAGGGGTAATATAAGCAAGGGCTGTTTGGTTCGCTGAAGACGCAGACCGGAGACTGCTTTTTGCTTCTTGTCTGTCAATGACACTTAGCGCTCCTAGCATATAATTAACCAAATCTGCCTCAATTTGGGCTTTTGTCGGCAATGGGGACTGCGCTTGCGGCTGAAGCAGGCTTTGCTGAAGTGATTTGGAAACGAGACGATTGAGCAGTCCGGAGTTGAAAACCCAAAGAATACTAGCAGCAGCTAAACCTATGGTGACTGCAACCCAAAGCACTATACTGTTTGTGCCTTGCGATTTTTGGGACGGTTTGCTTGCTTGTCTCCTAACTGCTGGAGTACCAACTACTAGTGTACTCAATGGGTTGTTTCTAGCTTGGGTAACTTTCCGTATAGGACGAAGCTGTGTTTCTGGAACAACAATTTGCGGTACTGTAACCGTTTGCACTTGACGAATGTCCTCTTGCAGTGCTGTTTGGGAAGGCAAGTTATCATTACCATCCAGAATTCGGTCAATTTCGGCAAAGAGTTCATCCATCAAGCTATCAGCATAAGTTTCTATCGACCAGGGTTCGTTGGCGATTAACTCTTGTGATGGTTCTGGAAGAATAAGTTGCGTACTGGTTTTTTGTGACATAACGTTCTTAATGTCTGGCTCCTGGGAAGATAAATGTCGTTTTCCCTGCCTGCAAATAAAGACTTTGACTCAAGTCTCCAATCTCTCGTTTTAATAAACGAAAGGATTGATAATTGATATGAAATTTTAGTTGAATTTGGGGACTGTTGATGATGCCAATTATGAATTTAATGTCATCTATCATACCAATCTCCTCAAATTTCACTTACCACTATACTCGCTCTTGTGGAATTGTTTTCAAGCCAAGGCTGGAAATTCACTCAACGTCTTAGTTTTACGCAATTCTAAATAAATGAGCAAGGCATTGATATCTGCTGGATTCACGCCCCCAATGCGAGCAGCTTGACCGATGGTTAATGGTTTAACCTTGGTCAGTTTTTCCCGTGCTTCTTTAGAAAGAGTATCAATGGCTTGGTAATCCAAGTCCGCAGGTAACTGGCGATGTGCTTGGCGGGCAATTTGGTCAATCTGATTTTGCTGCCTTTGCAGATAGCCAGAATACTTGATGTCAATTTCTGCGCCTTCTTTCTCAGCTTGGTTAAGATTGGGGTTTCCCAGTCCGTGTATGTCGAGATCTAGGTAGTGCAATCCTGGACGCCGCAACAAGTCTGCTAGCGTAATTGACCCTTTGATGACTTGCTGGGTGGCAAGGGCGATCGCCTGCCCAATGTCATCATGCTCTTTCACTCTAGTAGCATACAGCCGTTCTTTTTCGGCTGCAATTTTTTCTTGTTTGCGAGTAAATAACTCCCAACGTCGGTCATCAATCAAGCCGATTTCCCGTCCTAATGGTGTCAAACGTTGGTCAGAATTATCTGACCGAAGTATTAATCTATATTCAGAACGACTGGTCAGCACACGGTAAGGTTCCCGTAAGTCTTTTGTGCAGAGGTCGTCAACCAACGTACCAATGTAACTTTGCTCACGAGCAAAAACAATCATTTCCTGACCGCGAACAAACTGAGCCGCGTTAATTCCAGCAACAATGCCTTGAGCCGCAGCTTCTTCATAGCCAGTTGTGCCGTTAATCTGTCCGGCACAGAATAGCCCCTCTACCTTCTTGGTCATCAGCGTCGGATAACACTGTGTCGCTGGTAAATAATCGTACTCTACAGCATAAGCTGGGCGCAGCATAGTGCAGTTTTCCATACCAGGAAGACTACGTAACAGTTGAAGTTGCAAATTTTCCGGCAACCCTGTAGAAAACCCTTGGATATACAGTTCGGGGATATCGCGTCCTTCTGGTTCAATGAAAATTTGGTGGCTTTCCTTATCGGCAAAGCGCACAATCTTATCTTCTATACTGGGGCAATAACGTGGTCCTTTAGCGTCCACCCACCCTCCATACACTGGGGATAGTTGGAGATTTTCCCGAATCAAGCGATGGGTTTCGCTTGTCGTGCGCGTCATGTAACAAGGGAGTTGTTCCCGTTCTACCCATACTTCTGGGTCAAAGCTAAACCAGCGGACTTCCTCATCTCCTGGCTGAGGTACCATTTTGCTATAGTCTACAGACCGCTTGTCTACCCGTGCAGGGGTTCCTGTTTTCAGTCGTCCTGTTTCAAATCCCAGACGATTCAGGGTTTCTGTCAAACCCACGGCGGCAAATTCTCCAGCACGTCCCGCCGCCATTGACTTGTTACCAACCCAAATCCGTCCTCCCAGGAACGTACCTGTTGTTAAGATGACCGCCTTGCATTGGAACGCCACACCAAAATATGTCTCAACGCCAACGACTTCATCGTTTGCACCCAGAACCAAATCTGTGACCATACCTTCGCGGATTGTCAAGTTTTCTTGGTTCTCGACAATAGCCTTCATCACAGCTGCATATTCTCTCTTATCTGTTTGAGCACGCAACGCCCAAACTGCAGGTCCGCGCGAAGAGTTGAGAATCCGCTTTTGTAAATAAGTGCGATCCGCCATCTTGCCAATTTCCCCACCGAGTGCATCCACTTCATGAGTCAACTGGGATTTTGCCGGACCACCCACCGCTGGGTTACAGGGTTGCCAAGCAATTTTATCCAAGTTAAGTGTCAACAGCAGGGTACGACAACCAAGACGTGCGGTAGCAAGGGCTGCTTCACAACCGGAGTGACCTGCACCGACGACAATCACATCAAAAGCGTCTTGGAATTCAACACAAGTGTGCATGGTCATAGTTTAGCAAGCATATAGTCATTTTCAATTTTAACCGATACAGTAGTTGCATTGCCGTAAATTTATGATGAAAAAGGTAAGCAAAATTACTATAATTCACCCTATAAGAATTTCTTTTTTCTTTTGGGTTGAATGATAGAAAGCAATATATTGAACTTTGGCTTAGTTTAGCTATGAGCTATGAAACTTGCTTGATAGTGTGATTGTCACAAGAAACAAGAGTACAAAAGTCAATTGGATGAGAATCAAACCACAGATGTAGACGCAGGAGACGGCTTTCCGGAAGGTACACATATTAACACTAGTTAATTATCTGTGTCCATCTGTGGTTCTAAACATCCATTTATTGGGAGCATCCCAAATGGGCAAAATTCTTGATAGCCCTCATCCCCTCACCCCTTCTCCCAAATATTGGGAGAAGGGGAACTAGATGCATTTCTCCCCTCTCCCATGTATGGGAGAGGGGATGGGGGTGAGGGTACAAAGGCTTCTGTGTAAAATTGGGATGCTCCCCATTTATTATCATAATTTTATAATAAATTGAAGGAAAAGTGATGATGTATCTACCACAAATATGAAAGTGAGACGTTTTTTCAAAAAGGCTATTTTTTTCGCTCTAATTGCTTTTATTTCTTTTGCCTTAGTTGCTAGTCATGGAATGACAAACCACAAGTTAATGGCGAATATTCAAAACCAACAAAATTGCTTGATGACTTATTCTTTAGGTAAAAACGGAGAATTAACTCAACGCTGTACAAATATTCCTCAAACAGTATCTCCCACTCCAAACACCCAAACTCCCAACCTCAATTTAAGCGAAAAAGAGCGATTTTTGGCATTAATTACAAATAAATTACCAACTATTCCTGCTCCTAATACATTTGAATACATACTATTGCGTGCTTACGGTTCTGCATTTCTCAATCAAAAGCCTGAGGTAAAACTCCCACCAAAAGTTGTTTTTAAGAACGAGCAGGAAACAAAAAAGTTTCAATCTACTTTAACAATGGGTAAAGTCAATGGTACGAGTAACTGTTATTTACAAAAGTCAGCAGCAGATGCCTTAAATATAGCAAAATCGCAAGTACAAATACCCTTGAAATCAGGTTATGGTGCTAGTGATTGTACTCGCAGTTTTACGACAAATTTGAGATTTTGGCAGAAATACGCAAACAATAATACTTTGGAACAAGTGCGCCAGGGAAAGGAAACAAAAATTCTCGGTGTTGTTGCACCACCAGGCGCATCGCAACATCTTTGGGGACTCGCAGTTGATTTAAGAGTATCAAATGAAGCGCAGAAACAAGCTCTGAATCAAAATGGCTGGTATCGAACTGTAGAGTATGATGTCCCTCATTGGACTTATGTTGGTTTAGCGTCAGAAAAATTGGCTGAGTTTGGTTTCCAAAATAAAGTGGTTGAGGGGATTAACTATTGGCTAACACCGCTGTAGTTCTGATTTATAAAGTAAAAACCTAGAAATAAGGAGAGTGTAAGTCATGCAAGGTGACAAAATATCAGAGCAAAGATTACTTTAAAAAATTCGTCGGCTGGTTCCTGAACAAATTGTGCTAGTTGAAAATTTTATAGATTTCCTATATCATCAAAATGCAGACGTTAGCCTTTCTCTAGCCGCTACAAAGCTTTGTGAACGAGTTATACAAAAAATCTGGGATAACGCTGATAATGCTGAGTATGACCGACTATAAATTTGGTGATGTTGTTTTAGTACCGTTTCCTGAGTACAAAATTGGTAAAAACTAATGTTGCAATCGATTGAAGGAGTTTATAAGCACGGTAAAATAGAACTTTCTGAATTACCATCAGATGTATCAGAAAGCCGTGTTATTGTGACTTTTTTAGAAAAAAAAACTCAAGCCCAAAAGCAGATAATGCGGTTTGGTATGTTTTCTGGAAAGAAACAATCAACAGAAGAAGATTTTCAAATTGCTGAATTTTATGGAGATACCGAAGACGGTTTAGACTGGTCATAGGCAATAATGAAGTACGTCATCGATACTCATGCTCTCATCTGGTTTCTTGAAGGAAATTCGCGGTTAGGTGCAAATGCCAACGCTATTCTTTCTAACCCTGATTCTCAATTAGTTATCCCTGCAACCACATTAGCCGAGGCTGTTTGGATTGTTGAAAGAGGAAGAACATGTATTCCTTCTGGAAAGGATTTACTTTCAGCAGTTGAAGCTGACTCTCGTGTAGTAATTTATCCACTTGATAAAGATGTCATTGAAGCAACTATGAGCTTATCTGCTATTAATGAAATGCATTTAGGGGCAAATTGCTGCGACTGCGTTAGTTTTAGCAAGAAAAGGTGAGGAAGTGCAATTATTAACCTGCGACTTGAATATAACAGCATCAGGTTTAGTTCCCATTATTTGGTAATGAGTTAGCGTATCCCTCACGGGAGGCTTTGCGACAAGCGCTGAAATATACATTGCAACTCACTTGATCATTGGTATGTTTTCCGATTCGTCACCAAGGTAGTACTATTTGCGCTCACATAATTACTACAATAAGAAAGCACCTATCCTCTGGAGTTCTAGCAGTGGGCTTATTTGACGATTTTAGTCGGTTTCTGGAAAACCGCTTGGAAGAATTCTTGCGTAATAATCCGCATTTGGAACTAGAAGCGCTGTTGGAGCAACTGCGTGAGCAAGAGGAAGACACTTTGAAGCTGATTGCAGATTTACAGTTGCAAGAGAAGCGATCGCAAGAGCAAGTTCTGTCCACTGCTCAAGAAATCCAAAGGTGGCACATCCGTGTAGAAAAGGCAAAAAGCGCTAACAGAGAGGATTTGGCTGCAGCAGCCCAGCAGCGAGAAGCTGCACTGTTGCGCGAAGGAAATCAGCAATGGGGACAGATGCAAGGCGTGAAAGAACGCATTACCCAAGCTAAGGACCTATTACGGAAAATACAACAACGGCGACAGGAAGTGCAAGCCAAAGCAACTGAAGCACAAACGGCGCGTGCTCAAGCTCAAGCACAGCAACGCTTGGAGACTAGCGGCTGGGATGCTAGGAGCAGTTATTCTAGTGGGTATGACGATTTAGAAGAGAAGTTTCGCCGGTGGGAAACTCAAGATGAGTTAGAACAAATGAAGCGAAATATGGGGAAATAGTCATTTGTCCAAAGTCCAATTGTTAATGACTAATGACAAATGACTAATGACTAATGACAAATGACTTTTCCCGTATATTTTTGGTTGGGTTCGCTGCGGATTCATCCTCATTTTTTGTTTGAGTCTTTGGCTTATGCTGTGGCGTTGCGTTTAGTATTACGTAATGTCCGCAAGGATTCTATTGCACCAGCACAGCGCACCTCAGTCATTGTTGGTGGTATGGTGGGTGCGCTACTGGGTGCTAAAGCCCTGGTTTGGCTGCAACATATTGATTTACTCTGGCAAAATCCACAGCAATTACTATTCATCTTACTGCAAGGAAAAACAGTAGTAGGGGCGCTGTTGGGTGGAGTTATTGGTGTGGAAATTACCAAAAAAATGATTGGTGTCAATCGCTCTACTGGTGATGTCTTTGTTTATCCTTTGATTATAGGAACGGCTATTGGTAGAATTGGTTGCTTTCTGACAGGATTAAGTGACCAAACCTGCGGAATTCCTACAACATTACCTTGGGGAGTTGATTTTGGTGATGGTATTCCTCGCCATCCTACACAACTGTATGAAATTATATTTCTGATGATTTTGATGCTATTTTTACACTTTCGCAGTCGCTATCAACGACAAGAGGGCGATTTCTTTAAATTTTATTTAATTTCCTATTTAGCCTTTCGTTTTTTGATAGATTTTATCAAACCGGATTTTCGTCCCTTGTTGGGACTAAGCGCAATTCAAATTGCTTGTCTTATTGCTCTTTTTTGTTATCGTCGCAACATTACCAAAATGTTCCAAATACGATAATGAGGCATGGAACAAAATATCCTTGTAGATGTTTGAACTAGCCTGCAACGGTTATTTGTTGGTTACATTCCAGCGGCTGTTGTGGGTATTTTTATTGCAATACGGTTCAGTTACAGCTATTTTCAGGTAAATAGACCTTTTTTGTGTCGCGCAAAGACGCAAAAACGCAAAGAAGAACGCCTAAAAATGTGGTCTAAATAAGTGAAAACTGCTGTAAGATTGATGTGTAAAAAATTACGTGTGTAGAGACGCGCCATCCGAGAGTTCTACATTGTGTTCCTGATAAGGGTTCTGGTCTTATCTGAACCGTATTTCGTTATAAGCTTTATGAAAATGCAGTAGAAACTCTACTCAAGTCTTGGGATGCTAACAAAGAATTTACAAATCATTCGGTCTTTAAATATCTCCAACTGGATGACTTGCAACGGTTGCTAGAAAGTCTGGCTTACTGGATTCATACACAGGGAAGTACAGGGGATAAAGAAGGTGGTACACTCATTGACCGGAATGAACTGATTGAACAATTAAGCGGAAACATCAAGAAGTTAAAACAGATTGAACGGTACCAGGCGAAAGAAGAAGCAATACGCTTTGTAGATTTTATTCGCGATCGCACTGGTTTACTCAATGAACAAGGGCAAGACTGCTACGCCTTTGTTCATAAAACGTTTCAGGAATATCTTTGCGCCCAAGAAATCATCTACCAGCGAGAAAACGACGATGATTTCGGCATTGTGCTTAACCATATCAAAAAGCATCTTCATGACCAGCACTGGCGAGAAGTCTTGCTGCTGCTTATTGCACAACAAAAACCCAAACAAGCTGCTAAAGTAATTCGAGCAATTCTCGACCAAAAGAGCCTCAGATCTTGCACCTTCAATATAAACGCGGGCTACGCATATAAAGAATTCTAAAAATATTACAGCGAATAAAGAGTGTTATATAAGTAGATAAATATTGTATTTCTGACTAAAAAAACAGTGATGTCACGTAGGTTTTCCAAAAATTGGCATAACACAATGCGATCGCGAAGTGCTGATCGCCGGATTGCAAAGGAAGCCCAAAACATGAGTTAGGCAAAAAAAATCGTGGTTTGGTCACTGCTGTTGTCCAATGGATTGAGCAGCACCAGGATTCAGCATATGTTGGAAATGGGATTAATGTGCTGTGGGATTTGGTGACAGGTGAGTGAGCTAAGCAATTCAAAATTCAAAATTCAAAATTAGACTTCTTGCCTTGTTCCCAGTCTCTGGCTGGGAATACCATTGGAAGGCTCTGCCTCCCATACTTGCGGCAGAGCCGCTTAAACCGCATTTCCAGGTAGAACCTGGAAACGAGATTTTAAACGAGATTTTAGAAGGGTTTTGGCTTAAGTTGACACCAATGGGTGGGGTTGTCCCAATGATGGATCATTGACAGGACATGATATGAGGTACGAGCTTCCCAATATAAGATAAAAAAATAAAAAATAAAATTCTTTAACTATGCCCACTCGCAACTACCTTTTTTATGCTCTCACAAATAGCGTTTGCTCGCAGTGTCTCGTCAAAGTAGAAGCAAAAATTATTTTTCAGGACGGTTGCGTCTACTTGGTGAAACACTGTCCCACCCACGGACGAGAAGAGGTTTTGATTGCCGACGATATCGAATACTATAAACAATCGCTGGAATTTATCAAACCTGGGGATATGCCATTGAAGTTTAATACACCGATAAAATATGGCTGTCCTTATGATTGCGGGCTTTGCCCAGATCATGAACAACATAGCTGCTTAACTTTAATAGAAGTGACAGATAGGTGCAATCTTTCCTGTCCCATTTGCTATGCTGACTCTGGTGCAGAAGAAGTTTCCGCAATTTCGCATCAACCCCGCCGTCACCGCAGTTTAGCAGAAATTGAAAGAATGATTGATGCGGTGGTGGCGAATGAGGGTGAACCGCAAGTTGTACAACTCAGTGGCGGTGAACCAACACTGCACCCAGAGTTTTTTCAAATCATGGATATTGCCAAAAGCAAGCCAATTCAGCATTTGATGATTAATACGAATGGCGTGAGGATAGCAAAGGAGAAATCTTTTTGCGATCGCCTGAGTCAATATATGCCTGGAATTGAAGTTTACCTGCAATTTGACAGCTTTGAGGCGGAAGCTTTACGCGAATTGCGTGGCGGAGATTTACGTATTATTCGAGAACAGGCGATCGCAAATCTCAATGAACACAATATCTCCACAACCTTAGTCGTCACCCTAAAAAAAGGGCTGAATGACCACGAAATTGGCAAAATCATTGAGTATGCTTTGCAACAGCGATGCGTACGGGGTGTCACGTTTCAACCCATCCAAGCTGCTGGACGGTTAGAGGGATTTAATCCCAAGCGAGACAGATATACTTTAACAGAAGTTCGCAGGGCAATTTTACAACAAAGTCCTTACTTTAAACCAGAAGATATTCTCCCAGTTCCGTGCCATCCCGACTGCTTAGCAATGGCGTACGCGCTGAAACTCAATGGTAAAGTGATACCGCTGACTGGGTTAATCAATCCAGATACGTTTGTAAAAATTATGCCCAATAGCGTACTTTACGAGCAAAATGAAGAACTAAAGTGCCACATTTTTCAGCTATTTTCTACGAGTCATTCACCCAGTTCGGCAGCAACTTCATTAAAGCAGTTGTTATGTTGTTTGCCAATGGTTCCCGTGCCTCAAGGTATTAGCTATTCCAATATCTTTCGGATAATGATTGTCCAGTTTCTTGACCCTTTTAACTTTGATGTTCGTTCAGTGAAGCGTTCCTGTATTCATATTGTCCACCCCGATGGTAGGATTATTCCCTTTGATACTTTCAATATGTTTTACCGCGAGGGTAGCGCTGGCTATCACTTAGTTAATAATCGTTTTATTTAATTGAATACAGCTTGTCTGCGCTTATTAAGGTATCAATTTATGTCACAAAGAAATGAAATTTTAGGTGTTTTTTTAGGCATACTCTTGTTAATAGGTATGCATATTTTAGCGATAATAGCAATAGTTTTACTTGGTTTTATTAGAGGTACTTACGCTATTCAAATTTGGATTATTGGGGGTTTTAGCTTTTTCTTGTGGCAACTTCTCTATGTCATTCCAGTCACTCTTTGGCTAAAAAGACGGCGGCAATATGACTTAATGAAAGGAGTGATTATTGGTGCCGTTATTACCGCTTTATTGAATGGAGGTTGTTCTTTATTGTTTTCTTCTCAAGTATTTCCATAATATGCTCAGTTTAAAAATAGCTCTTATGGGGTAGGTCTAAACAGCCCTCTCTCATCTACAAAATAGGTGAAGAGTTCTGTCCCACAAGAAATACGTTAACTTTTTATTTCAGATTTTTGAGATTCTTTAACAGAATGTGAAATTGTTAAGGAAGGTGAATCATCCAGCAGAATCTGTTGCGATGGTGCTTCACCTGTTCCATCACCAAAGTAAAAGCCAAAAAGCTTATCGTAGTTGGAAGCAACGGCTAAAAACGCCCCACCTAATATGTATATAGGTAGCGGTAGGGTGAATTCTTTCACCCAGTCAAACAGTTCCGCTAGGGCAAACAGCACCAAAAAGCAGGCTAGCCAAACTCTCATGTTTCTACCCCTGGGATTCAAACGACTTTATTAATTGTAGATAGATTAAAGACACTTCATGTCTACCACAACAACAATTGGTTGACACTCTCAGGTCTAAAGACACGCTCGATTCTGCGGACAGAGTAGCTTTAGGTAGTACCCAAAGTCTAATTCTCGCTACGGTTGTCAAAGACCGTCTACCCAGTAAGCCTAAGTCTAAGCTTAGATTGCTGGCTACTTTCTTTAAAATATTTGCTGCTCCATTAAGATCAGCATTAACTATTAAACCTTTGGCTGACCGATACAATCCACGTTTAATCCGCTTCCCTGATGCTTTCCACCCTTGCGGCTTTTCGCCATACTTGGGTAGGGAGTCACCATCTAAGTAGCTGGCTTTTGACGTATAGGATTCTTCGGTTTCTTGATATCTAATTCCGTGCAATTCACAAAGCTGCTTCAGTCGGTCTTTAAACTTGCCTAAAGGCATCTGAACAAACTTTTGATTGTTCAATCTACCCATATCAGCATTCGATTTAAAACCTTCGTTCCAACCAACCACCAAAGTCCCAATACCATATTTAAGGCAATGGTCGATAATTAGCTTTGCTGCTTTGTTAATCCCATCACGCATTTGATGGTTGCGTTTACGGGTTACACGGTCTAACCAGTTATCCCAGTAAGCTTCTGGCTTACCTTCTTTGCGAGTTGATACCTTCTTGTTCCATAGCTGATTCATTGCTTTCATTGCACGAGCATCAATCAGCACAGAATTTCCCAAAGTGTCAACACAAGCCGCCAGATTATCAGCAGTACCAAGGTCGATTGATAATGCTTGACTAACATCTAAATCGTGTTTTTGTTTCTCCACCTCATAGGACATTTCAAGGTAAAAAGCACCATTTTTGGGAAGAATAGTAAACTCTTTAACCAACGAATATTCAATATTTGATGGCATTGGAAGAAAAAATTCAGAAACCCCAAACCAACGTTTTACTGTTAATCCCAAAGAAAATCTAAGTCGTCCATTGATTAATGTCGGTTTCTGTCCACCAGAATTCGGATAGGCAACTTTGAACAATTTAGACCCTTTAAGATAGTCAGGAGGCTTAGGTTTAAAATGTAACTGTCCTTTGAAATATAGCTCTCTAAGCTCTTTGAAAGACTTAAATGCTTCAGTCACCGACATCAATGTTTGCTGCATCGGCGTTGATGGTAACGATTGAGCAATTAAAGTCTTTGAAACTGATGGTTCAAAAGCTAAATCAAACTTGCCAGTTAACAATTTTCCTGTTTTAAAAAACACCTGACGGGCAAAGTACACACCATTGTTGTATAGCTTGCCTGCTTGTTGACAGAGGTAGTCTAATAACGCCTTAGTTTCACTGTCAGGAGAGAGTAGAACTTTCTGTACTCCCATTGTTTTCTTGGCTTTAACCACTGGTTCGACCTCCCAGGCTTTTGTTGACCTCTCCATATTAATCAACTAAAGTAGAAGTGTCAACAGCTATTGAGAGAACAACAAATAAAATATGTTAGTTCAAGAAGATTACAAGACGCATAACCACGTTAAATTCTTGGTTAATTACCATTTTGTATGGATTCCAAAGCGTAGAAAAAAAGTTTTGGTTGGTGAGATAGCAACAAGGACACGTCAAATCTTTCTAGAATTAGCCATAGAAAAAGGATGGGACATTCTAGCTTTAGAAGTTGCACCAGACCATATTCACCTATTTGTGAGCGTTAAACCTACAGATACCCCACACCTTGTAGTTAAAGCATTTAAAGGACGCTCCAGCTTTTATCTACGTAAAGAGTTTCCGCAATTAACAAAATTACCGTCGTTATGGACAAATAGTTATTTTGTTAGTACAGCAGGTAATGTAAGCAGTGAAGCGATTAGACGTTACATTGAAGACCCGCATCACGGATAATACAAGAACACGGCGGTTAAAACCGCTCGTGCCGCTTCCCTCCCAGGGCTAAAGCCGCTGGGTTTCCCGCATCCCGCGTATCTCTATGAAAACGGGGGTGATGTGTACGCCTTTCACATCCTACACCCTTATATCATGTTCGGTTAATGACCCTTAATTCCCCAAGAACCCCACCCCGCCTTTGACTTACGTCAAAGTCTCCCCTCCCCGCTTGCGGTGAGACCAGTGCTGCAGGAGGGTTTCCCTCCGCAGGCAACTGGCGAACCCGAAGGGGGAGGGGATTAAGGGGTGGGGTGCAGTCAGCGTGGGAATTATGGGTTAGCAACCGGAGATGATATTACACCTAGTATTATTCTCCCGCGTTGGCAGACAAAGGAGGAATTTTTGCCAAAATTCCTTTTTTAAGCGGTTCTGGTCTTTCTGCCCAAGGTAACAATCCTTGTGGGTGAGTGTAATACTTACTAGCACACTCTAACACAAGGGCAATTTCTGAGGGTGATAAATCAGGCGACAAATCACCAAATAAATAAGTATATTTACCAACAGATGCAAAAGAAATAGTACAAGAGCGATCGCATGCACTCATGCATTCTACAGGTTGAATGGCAAATTCTTCATGCAACTTCCAGTCTTGGTACTGTTGTTGCAATCGCTTGAATAATGTTTCGCCACCACTTTCACCGACACGTTTTCCATCTTTCCACACACTTGAGCAACTGGTGCAGACAAATAAATGATGTTGCGCTTTCATCCAAACCTCGTAGACGTGCTAAAGCAGAAGTTAACTAGTCGGTGGGCATTCTGACTGACAAGGAAATCCTTGATTACAGCTGCGAGACAGCGTCGGACTTACACCAGACTTTCCCCGTTACCTCTGATGGCTGATCCCCATCAGAACCGTCTACCTTGTCATCATATAGCATTTGAGCAATTGTCGAAGGAAAAACCTTTTACCCTTTGTCCTTCGCTTTCCTTTCCCCAGCCAGATAGGAGGTTTGACAGCCTGTCTTTTGACGACAAGCGGTGTGAACAAGAGAATTATAAAGAATATTCTCTAGAATGCGTCGATTCATAGAGGGAACACGGGATGAAAAAGATTTTTTTAGTATTATTGCTGGGCATAGGAATTTTTACCTTTGCCTTGAATCGTCCAGCTTTTGCTGCAGATGCTGTTAAAGGAGCGAAAGTCTTCTCTGCCAATTGCGCTTCTTGTCATGCGGGTGGAAAGAACCTGGTTCAAGCTAACAAGAACCTGACAAAGGAGGCTTTGGAAAAGTATGGGATGTACTCTGAGGAAGCTATTATCGCCCAAGTGACAAACGGTAAAAATGCCATGCCCGCTTTCAAAGGTCGTTTAAAACCCGAGCAAATTGAAGATGTAGCTGCATACGTGCTGGGAAAAGCCGATAAAAGCTGGAAATAAAGCAAAATAAGGCTATTATTCAGGGGAGCATCTCAAAGCAAGCAAAAACCTTAGTTACCCTCATCCCCTAACCCCTTCTCAAGAGCGGGATTCGGGGAATAAGAGTAGCACTTGACTCCCCTCTCCCCAATTGGGAGAGGGGTTGGGGAGCCAGTGCGTTGCGGTGAATCCAGCGCTGCAGGAGGGTTTCCCTCCGTAGGCGACTGGTGAACCCGGAGGGAGGTTCCCTCGCCAGCGCCGTGGGCGGGTTTCCCGACTTGAGGCGTCTGGCGTTCCGTTGTAGCATCTGGCGTGGTGAGGGCAGAATGGCAAGTGTGTAAAATTGGGATGCTCCCTTATTCCGCAAATAGTAGGTAGGAGAAATGCCTTACCTACTGCTATGCTTCTGCCCTCATTTTTTGTGAATCTTAGGACTGATGCCGCATAATTAAGTAAATAAGACGAATTAAGCAACACTAGTGTCAAATTGCGATTTCGTCACAGTACTCGCTTTCTCTTCGAGCGTTGCTTTCACTACCTGCTATATATTCAGATTTGCACGGCTAAATAACTAAAGTTAGTTCTTTTAATAACCCTTAAATTAAATTTGTCGAAAATTGCATAGAGTAAAAACGATTCATGATTTGATTAAAAGTAACCTCACAGAAACTGGTTTGGCGATCGCCTTTGCGCCCGCTGCTGTTCTCTTAGACGAGTCATAAGCTTTTTTGTATAAAAGACTGCGCCCGCCGCAACCATGCTCCCTTGCGGCTTATATATGAGTAGATATGGATAAGGCGATCGCCTGCTTGATCAGCTTCAGCCCAACGGTTGGGGTGGGGTGCAGTGCTGGTTAGTATTTATTTTTGCAAGTTGTCTTATCGGCAACCGTATTGCCTTATATTCCTCCACCAATGCACCGCTCACTGCTATAATTTTGACTGCTTTAATTGAGGAAATATCCCTGAGGTAAGCTGATGAGCGTCTTCATCGCACTTTTTTTCATCAAGACAGTCCAGAGTTCTTCTTGAGTTTTGAACACCAGTTTGGAAAATGAAGGGGGAACTTCCAAGGGCGCAGCGGCTCATCTCCTGGAGCTTATGTTTTGCAAGGGGCTAGCTCCTCAAGACTGTTAAGTCCCCTGATGAGCAAGTATGCAAACTTATTTGCATAACCTACTAACACTTTATAACTGTTCTATAATGTTAAATTTAGCAAAAATTTTCTATCTGTAACGACACGTTTACGCTACGTAAATGGGAATGCTTTATTAGAGGAATTAACCAATGGGATATGTGATTGCTACTGCAAATATGAAGGGCGGAGTTGGTAAAACTACCCTTACTGTTAATATGGCTACTTGTTTAACGAAAAATTATGGCAAGCGGGTGCTTGTCCTTGATTTAGATAGCCAAATTAGTGCCACACTCAGTCTCATGTCTCCTGTAGACTTTGCTAAGCTCCGCAAACAAAGACGGACATTGAGATATCTGATAGATGACATTATCAACCCCTCGTCAAGGGCAAAATTGACAATTCGGGATATCATTCAGACCCAGGTTTGCAATCTCCCTGGATTAGATTTATTACCAGGAGATATTGACCTGTACGATGAATTTGTTGTATCAGAAATGCTGCATCAACAAGCAGTCAATATGGGTGAAAACGAATTTGAAACGATTTGGAATCGGTTTGAAAGAGTCTTGCTAGGTAAAATTTTAGAACCAATTCGGGAAGAATATGATTTTATTATCTTAGATTGCGCTCCTGGATATAATCTTTTGACGCGTAGCGCTTTAGCAACTAGTAATTTCTATATACTTCCTGCTAAACCGGAACCATTATCTGTGGTGGGTATTCAATTACTGGAAAGACGCATTGCTAAGTTAAAAGAAAGTCACGAAAATGAAGCAAATATAGATATACAAATGCTGGGTATTGTCTTCACAATGTCAAACACCAACTTTCTTAGTGGAAGATACTACAAACAAGTGATGCAACGTGTTTATCAAGATTTTGGTGAAACGAAAATTTGTCAGACACAAATACCAACTGATGTGAATGTTGCTAAAGCCGTTGACAGTTTTATGCCTGTTGTTTTAAATAATCCCGGCACAGCAGGGTCAAAAGCATTCCTTCAATTAACTCAAGAATTGTTGCAAAAGCTACCATCCTATTAGCTTCCCTGTACATGAGTAACACGTTTGTAGCACAGTTTCATCAACAAACAGAGTATGCTAAACTTTTATCGCAAATCCTTGAGCGCCTAGTCAGTAACATTGTTATTTAAGGGTTATTTAAGGCGCCTAGAATTGCAGAATATAAGAAACAAAGTCTTGGCTAGTTGCTCAGCAAAGCTCTCATATAGGTATAGTTTAGTTAGGAAACTAAAATAAACTTGAAGGGTTTGACACAAGAAATTTTGTACTGAACCTTTCCAGATTTGCCTCGTTGTTTCGCTCGTCGTTCTTCTGAGGTTTGGCATTGTGGCTGTGACTACTTTTTCCAAACCGACTTTCGACAAAACTAGGTGTGAGTCAGAACAAAATCATGTCAAGACTTTTGTGGAATGTTTTAAAAGCAATTCCAGTACTGTTAGGTGCTAATTTGCTCCCTGCAAACTCCGCCTTAGCAGAACCCCAAACGACTACTAAACCAATTGCTCAGCAGTTAACATCCGTTTCTAATCTACAAGATGTGCAGCCAGCAGAACTTAACACTGCTGACAACTTGACGCCAAAAGCAAGTGTTCTCCAAGTCAATGCTCAGTTGATATCTCAGGAAGCGATTCAAGGAACAACCACAGTGCCTGTCGCTCAGACTGCTGAGCCTGAACCCAATAATGCACCAAGTAACAGCGACTACATTGGCATTGGTGGAAGCATTGGTATAAGTGGTGATAAGACTGCTTTGGGAAGTGGTGGTTTGGCAATTCTCAGTAAAAACAGACTCACCGATAACTTGTCTTTGCATAGTACAAATGTATTATTTGGCAGCCGCACTGCCATCTCAACGTTTGCCCTAACTTTTGGCATTCCCATCAGGAACCAGTCATCTGGACAAGTCCTTGCCTTTCCTTTTGTCGGTGGCGGTTTGCTTGTAAAGGGCGATTTTGATATTAATGGGCTGGTTGCTGGTGGCGTAGATGTCCCAGTATCGGAAAACTTGACAGCAACAGCTCAAGTGAATGTAGGGTTTTTGGATGATGACACTGATGTGGGACTCCAAATTGGTCTTGGCTATAACTTCCGCCTTTTCTGAGCGATAAGGGACTTCCTAACAAAAAAGTATCCAAAAATCTCTTGTGGAACGGGCGTCTCGCCCGTTCAGATCAAGGGCGGGCACCTGATGCCCACCCCATAAGAAAAATGGATAATTTATTTATTGGAAATCCCTAAGTAGATTTATGCAAAGCTGCTAAAACTTCCCTGCCAAGGCGGGAACACAGCGTTCGCAAAGCAGGGGATGTTCGGCAAATTCTCCTACATGAGTTGAGTAGTTCCAGCATCTATCGCACTTCTGCCCTTCTGCGTTCACAACTCCAATTTCCCACGTATCGGACTGCAATTTGTACTCCAACCCTTGCACTGCTTCAGGAGAATCCAGTAAGTCCACCTGAGAGGTGATAAACAGGTAACGCAGTTCGTCTATTCCATTCTGACTAGCATTCAGTGCTTTTACTGAGGAACGTAACTGATCTGCTACATACAGCAATACCTTTGCTTCTAGGGAAGAACCAATCATTTTATTGACTCTTGCTTCTTCCAGCACCTTGTTGACTTCCGTCCGGAGTTGTCGCAATTGTTGCCACAATCCTGCTAATTCTGGATTTTGCCACTTTTGGTCTAACTGCACCCAGCCAGATTCAAACACCGACTTATAAGGTGTTTTGTAAGGAAGGAATTGCCAGATATCTTCTGCCATATGGCACAGCACAGGGGCGATCGCTCGTGCTAAATTCTCTAAAGCAATCTTCAGCACTGTTTGACAGCTGCGACGGCGGAAAGCATTGGGCGCACTGATGTACAGCCTGTCCTTAGCGATATCCAGATAAAAGTTGGATAAATCGACCACACAGAAATTTTGTACCGTTTGGAAAAACCGGAAGAATTGGAAACTGTCAAACGCTTCCGTAACTTCCTTAAACACCTCGGTCATGCGGTGCAGCATATAACGGTCAAGCTGCGTCATTTCCTCAAATGGTACCGCGTCTTTTTCCGGGTCGAAATCGTGCAAGTTGCCTAACAAGAACCGCGCCGTATTACGAATCTTGTTTCTGATATCCGTCAGTTGCTTGAGGATATTTTTACCGAGAGGCACATCTGAGGTGTAATCTACCGACGACACCCATAAACGCAACACGTCTACACCATAGCCGGGTTCTTGTTTTTGATTTTTCCCACCCTCAATGACGATTTTGGGGTCAATCACATTCCCCAGCGACTTACTCTGCTTGCGTCCTTGTTCGTCTAGGATAAAGCCGTGGGTCAACACTTTTTTATACGGCGCACAGTCATTAACGGCTACGCTAGTGAGCAAACTCGACTGGAACCAACCGCGATGCTGGTCTGAACCTTCCAAATACAAATCAACAGGATAGCCCAACTCTGGTCGCCGTTCTGCTACAGCTGCCCAGGATGAACCAGAATCAAACCACACATCCATCGTATCAGTCCCCTTACGGTAAGACCGACCGTTGTTGCGGTAATTCTCTGGTAATAACTCTAGAGCTGAAAGTTCCCACCAAGCATCAGAACCCTTTTCGGCAAATATTCCTTGCACGTGAGAAATAGTTTCCTCATTCAGCAAAGGTTCGCCAGTTTCTTCATCGTAGAAAACAGGAATTGGCACACCCCAACTCCGTTGACGAGAAATACACCAGTCAGAACGTTCCGCAACCATTGGTCTGATGCGGTTTTCACCTTGCGCGGGAATCCATTTTACAGAGGCGATCGCCTTTAGCGCCTCATCTCGAAATCCTTCTACTGAAGCGAACCACTGTTCTGTAGCACGGAAAATCGTCGGTTTCTTTGTCCGCCAATCATAAGGATACTTGTGTTGGTAGGGTTCCTCCTTCAGCAGAGAACCCGCCGCCGTCAGCGCATCAATTATCGCCTGATTTCCATCACCCAAGACATTCAACCCAGCAAACTGTCCCGCCTCTTCGGTAAAGTTGCCATTGTCATCTACTGGCGCAAGAATAGCCAAACCATAACGCTGACCAACAATGTAGTCTTCTTGACCGTGACCAGGCGCAGTATGTACTAACCCTGTACCTGAGTCAGTAGTTACGTAATCACCGCCAATCACAATCGGACTTTCGCGGTCAAATAACGGATGACGGTAGGTGGAATGTTCTAAATCTTTCCCTTTGACTGTGGCTTTTAGTGTTAACTGACTTCCTAACACTTCAGATAGACGTTCCACCAAATCAGCAGCAACGATCAAGTAGCGGAACCTCACCCCCTCAGTCCCCCTCTCCCTAAGGGGAGAGGGGGAAGCAACTTCCTCATTCTCTCTTCCTGCTTGCACGGAGGGGGAAGCATTTTCTTCACTTCCGGTTTGTGCTTTCAAAGATGAGGAAGCATTTTCTTCACTTCCGGTTTGTGCTTTCAAAGATGAGGAAGCATTTTCTTCACTYCCGGTTTGTGCTTTCAAAGATGAGGAAGCATTTTCTTCACTCCCGGTTTGTGCTTTCAAAGATGAGGAAGCATTTTCTTCACTCCCCCTCTCCGCTTGCGGGGAGGGGGTTGGGGGGTGGGGTTCCACTTCCACCACTGCGTAGTTCAGAGATGGATTGAGAGCAACAGCCAAGTTACCTGGAATTGTCCAAGGCGTTGTTGTCCAAATAGCCACACCCAACTCGGGTAAAAACTCCCCAAGTACAGGTTTCACCGCCTCCGATAAACTTGTCATTGGGAAAGCAGCATAGATACTACGCGAAGTGTGACCTTCAGGATATTCCAACTCAGCTTCTGCCAATGCCGTATTAGAACTGGGACTCCAGTGTACTGGCTTCAGACCACGATAGATGTATCCTTTCAACACCATCTGACCGAAAACACCAATTTGAGCCGCTTCGTATTGCGGTTTCATCGTCAGATACGGGTGTTCCCAATCACCCCAAATACCGTAGCGTTTGAAACTTTCGCGCTGTTCATCAACTGTTGAAAGGGCAAATTCTTGGGCTTTTTGGCGTAGTTGCAGAGGCGTCAAGTTTTGCCGTTCTGCTGGCTTCATATTCTGCAAAACTTTCAATTCAATCGGCAAACCGTGGCAGTCCCAACCAGGTACGTAACGAACTTTACGCCCGCGCAGCAGTTGATAGCGGTTAATAATGTCTTTAAGAATTTTATTTAAGGCATGACCGAGGTGGAGAGAACCATTAGCATAAGGTGGTCCATCGTGCAATATAAATAATTCGCCTGGATTATTCTGAGACAGGCGTTCATAAATCTTATTGTCTTCCCAAAACTTTTGGATTTCTGGCTCCCGCTTGACAGCGTTTGCTCGCATATCAAAGTTCGTTTTGGGCAAATTTACAGTATCTTTGTATTTTCCAGTTTCTGTCACGATTTCATGCCAAGAAATAATAAGGTCGTATTCTCACTATTAGTCAGTGAGAAGGTCTTCGGCTTCGATGCTTTGCATCCAGGCAGGCGACGCGAGGTATGCCTGCTGAAATGGTCGAATATTAAACCTATGGTACTCTATCTTTGTTGTTGGGGGTCTTGTTCCGGGGGATGCCAACCACCACGCACCCACAAACGACGTGCTTTAACGATAGAACCTTCATTATGACGTTCATCATTTATAGCGGTTTGCAATTGGGTAAGGTACACAAAGAAATAATGAACTACAGATGGACACGAGATTTACACAGATAAATCGGAGGGATGACTGGCGTTGCGTTCAAGCAGTGCGTAACGCACCGTATGTGCTGGTGCGTTACGGCTAGAACTCACTTTCTCAAAGTCTCAAATCTTTACATCGCCGTAACATAGCCGTAACACAACAGCAGTTTTGCGGGAAGAAAATCTACACCGCAAACTGCCTCCCCTACTTAGCTCGACTTTATCCATTTTCCAGCAACGCGAACGCATACGCTAAAAGCCTTATGGAACGGAGACTTTGACTTTTTTAATCTCGGCAAAATTAGTGATGTAGGGAAAAGTTTTTGCCACAAAGCTATAGCTTTTGCCAAATAACAAGATTTACGCTGCTTAATTGGATAAAGTCGAGCTAAGTATGCTGCCACCTTCTTCAGACTTTATTGGTCACGAAGGAAAACATCCTCTATAGCGTCGGTAAACTGTTTCAAGTCATTTTGATTCAATTCACGTATGACCACATCTGGCGCTACTTTCTGGTTAACTTCTTGCCATTCATTTACAGGAATGCCATTCTTTTCCAAGCTCTGCAGTTCGCTTGATGTCGCAAAGACACACCAAACTGAAAAGTCATGGACCTGTAGTAATACCTCATCCTCAGTAACTAACTCATAGGTCCACAACCGTAAGGGATGAAAGTAACCATCTTCATCAGGTAGTCCACGCTCAAGAATCAGTGCTTTTGCCTGTGGTGTTAAAGAACCTTCGACGCAGATGCAATGTGCCATACCTGCCCAAGGCTGTGCTGATACTTCATCAAGAGCTAAAAAGTCTTTTTTACTGCCACCTAACACCTCTCCTTCTGGAAAATACGCCCGAAACTTGTTAGATTTTTCCAGGTAGAAGTCAAAGATACCTTGCAGAATACCTGGAGTGGATTGGGTTATGAAAAAACATGAACGAGACATTTTAGCCCTCTATATTCTCCTGGTGCAATGACTACAACTTTTTGATGAAGGTTTTCGGATAGGTTTTTAATATTAACTTTATAAATGCGGTGCCCTGCGACTAGAACTCACTCTCTCAAAGTCTCAAATCTTTACATAGCCGTAACACAACGGCAGTTTTACGGGAAGAAAATCTACACCGCAAACTGCCTCCCCTACTTAATATTAACTTTATAAATGACCTCTTGTTGCATCATTAACTATCACGACTCAGCAATGATTCTGGCATTAAGCAAGGTGAAAATTCTATCGAGTTCCAATATTCCTGTCAGTTCAGCCTCTTCTTCTAAAGTCAACAAACCAGCTTTTTTCTTCTGTGAATCTTCGTGTTTACTGCTTCTTGGAAGGCGATCGCCAAAGGCTTAACCGTTCGGCGATCGCCTCGTCCCGCATTATTTGCTAGTTATGAACTTTGCCCTGGAGAATTGGGTGGTGCTTCCCCTGGTGGTGCTTCTGCTGGGGGAGCAAGTGCAGCATCAGGAGCAATTTCTTCAACTGGAATTTTTGCTAATTCTTCTGCCACAGCCTCTCCTTCCGCAGCAGCTTCAATTGCGGCTTCTACCAATTCTGGAGATGGCGGATTCGGTGGAACAGCTTCTGGTACATTCTCAGTTTTGGCTTCTGTGGGGGCAGGAACTGTTTGTGCCGCTTGATCTGTCGGAGTTTTTGCTTCGATATCAGTCACGCTAGCAGAGGTCACTACTGATTGTTCTGTTGCGGGAGTACGTTGATCAACAATCTCAACTGTAGATTTACCTGCTGGTGCAGGAGGAGTCGCCTCTGTTTTAGGTTTTTCAGATGTCTTTTTACCCACAGTTTGCACTCGGTCTTTCGCACCCGAAAAGGTTCTACCAATACTCTTTTGCACCTGGGCTAGCCTTTCGGGAAGCGATAACTTAGAAACTTGCTCCTGAATGTTTGTTTTTACTGTTTCAGTGCTGGGTATTTGGGTTTGTTGTGCCTGTGGCGTCACTTGACGACGTAATGACAGTGTTTGCCAGCCAAACCAACCCAAAAGAGCGACACTAGCCACATGACCCAGCAAAAGACCTCCAGTAATGCGTTGGGCAAATATCCATAAGACCAAGGCGTAGAAGAGTCCTACACCACTCCAGATAAAATCATTCTTACGGTGGATTTCAGGGAAAAAGAAAGCTGCTAAGTAAAGCGCTACACTTCCAAGACCGACAGTCAACGCCAGGACATATGCCAGCATTTTGTGGTTACTCCTTACTGTGTCATTGAACTAGGGATTTGAGATTGGGGATTTGGGATTGGGAATTTTTCGCTGTCTGTTGTTGTAAAGACACGCCATAAGGCGTCTGTACATTTGTTAGTTGTGAAAAAGTCCTACCAACTACCACCTACTAACCACTCAATAGTAGAAGTACTCACTCCCAAGTATCCAGTCCCCAATCGCTTAAGTAGATATCTCAATTTTGCAAATTTTGCCAGAAAGTTGTTGATTCAGATACAAATTAAAATTTTTTATGTGTGTAGATTGGGTATCCTTGCTTTGTGCATGAACTCTTAATGTCTTCTTTAGGAGAGAAGCAGAAATCTCGGACTACCCTTAAAGATAAAGAGAAACTGCAAGAGTTAGCCAGAATTTTATGACACAGCAAAGCTTTGGTGTGATTGGTCTAGCTGTTATGGGTGAAAACATCGCTCTCAATGTGGAGCGTAACGGCTTTCCAATCGCAGTTTACAACCGCTCGCGCGACAAAACTGATAAATTCATGGCGGAGCGTGCCCCAGGAAGAAATGTCAAAGCCGCTTTTACTTTAGAAGAGTTCGTGGCTTCCTTGGAACGTCCCAGAAGAATTCTCATCATGGTGCAAGCTGGTAAACCTGTAGACGCAGTGATTAATCAGCTCAAACCCTTGCTGGACGAAGGCGACATTATTATCGATGGTGGCAACTCTTGGTTTGAAGACACGGATCGCCGTACCCAAGAATTAGAACCCGCAGGGTTTCGGTTTATTGGTATGGGCGTCAGCGGTGGTGAAGAAGGGGCACTCAATGGTCCTTCTTTAATGCCAGGAGGTACCCAAAGCTCGTACCAGTATCTGGAGCCGATTTTTACCAAAATTGCCGCCCAAGTCGATGATGGTCCCTGTGTGACATACATTGGTCCTGGTGGTTCTGGTCACTACGTCAAAATGGTACATAACGGTATTGAGTACGGCGATATGCAGCTCATTGCCGAGGCATACGATTTACTGAAAAATGCCGCTGGACTTGACCATAATCAACTCCATGAAGTTTTTGCCCAATGGAACACCACGGACGAACTCAATTCGTTTTTGATTGAAATTACGGCAAATATTTTCCCTTACATTGACCCAGACACAAATTTACCTCTGGTAGATTTGATTGTTGACTCGGCAGGTCAAAAGGGAACTGGACGCTGGACGGTACAGACTGCTTTGGAATTGGGTGTTTCCATACCAACAATTATCGCAGCAGTCAACGGTCGTATCATTTCTTCTTACAAGCAAGAACGGGTAGCAGCATCTAAAATCCTCACAGGTCCCACTGGCAAGTATGAGGGAGATACCAAAGAGTTTATCAACAAGGTGCGTGATGCCCTCTACTGCTCGAAAATCTGTTCTTATGCCCAGGGAATGGCGCTGCTTTCTAAAGCTTCCCAAACCTATAACTGGAATTTGCAGCTGGGTGAATTGGCTCGGATTTGGAAAGGCGGCTGTATCATTCGCGCTGGATTTTTGAATAAGATTAAGAATGCATTTGGCGAAAATCCATCACTGCCAAACCTCCTGTTAGCTCCTGAATTTAAGCAAACGATTCTTGATAGACAAACAGCTTGGCGTGAAGTGTTGGCAACAGCCGCTAAACTGGGAATTCCAGTGCCAGCATTTAGTGCATCTTTAGATTATTTCGACAGCTATCGTCGCGATCGCTTGCCTCAAAACCTCACACAAGCTCAACGCGACTACTTCGGCGCACACACCTACGAGCGTTTGGATAAGCCCGGTTCCTTCCACACAGAATGGGTACCCATTACTGAGAAGTCCTAGTCAACTTCAACGGCAGAATCACTGCCACATTAACAACCAACAACACCTTCAAGTTCTACGGTAAATTTTGAGTGACTCTGAAAAACTCAGAGTCACTTTTTTCTGAATAGACAAGATTGCGGAATGTGAGTTCCATCTGTGTCCATCTGTGGTTAATTATTCTTTTTTTTTGGAATACAAGAAGTCTAATAATGAATTATCCCATATGTAGCAATCCTATTTGATTTGTGTGAAAGTGCCTGCGCTAAGCACATAAATCGCGCATACTTAGATTCCCGACTTCTTTAAGAAGTCGGGAATCTTGTTGTTCACAAATGATTTAGGATTGCTATAGTTTACAAGCTAAAATTCACCGTTTTTGTATTTAGCCTTTAATTCTTCCAATTCTTCATCTATTTTGCTTTTGCTAGAAGAAGGCTGTGGTGTTTGCGGCTGAGGCTGAAACTCAGTTTTCTTATTGCTTTTGGCATGACCGCCTTGAAGAAACAGAGTTTTCATTTCCTCTAATTCTATATCTATTTGACTAGACGTTTTATTAATAGAAATAGGTGTAGAGGTCGGTGGTGATGAAGTAACATATTTTACTGGTTGGCTTACAGGTGTTGAAGGTAATTGCTGCCCCCTGTTTAAGTCTTGAAGAACTTCATCTACAGTTTGGTAACGCCGAACCGGGATGCTTTCTAGCATTTTGTCCAGAATACGACTTAATTCATTGCTCATCGGACTTTTTAGATATTGTCGCCAAATCCAAGCGTCGTTGTTAATGTCGTATAAGTCAAAAGGAGAAAGTTGGGTTAACAGATGAACGCAGGTAACACCTAAGCTGTATATATCACTGGCAAAAATAGCTCTTCCTCTAATTTGTTCCGGTGCTACATATTCGGGACTGCCAATACTGGTACCTGTCCGGTTTAAAGCCGTGTAGGTGGCTTCTTTAGCAGCGCCAAAATCAACTAAAACTAGATTTCCATTGCTTGATTGGGGAGTTGTACGACGAATAATATTCTCCGGCTTGATATCTCGGTGAATGACTTGTCTTGCATGACAAAATTGCAGCACTGGCAATAAATCATTCAGCAGTTGACGAATTTGAGTTTCATTGAAAGCACCTTTTTGTTCCAATTCTTGAGCTAAGTTGAGTCCATCGATAAATTCTTGTACAAGATATTGCCGATCATCTTGAGTAAAATAAGCCAAGAGTTCGGGAATTTGGGGATGCCTGCCCAATTCATCCAAGCGCATTGCCTCTTGGGTAAATAATTCTACTGCTTTCTGTACTGTGCTAGTCCCTTGAGCTTGGGGGTAGAATTGCTTAATCACGCAGCGCGGTTTAGAGGGTTTATCCTCATCTATTGCTAAGAAGGTTCTGCCAAAACCACCTTGCCCTATGGGTTTGATAGCACGGTAGCGTTCTTTAAGAAGTAATTTGGAACCACACGTCAGGCAAAAGTTTCGATCGTTCGTGTTAACAGGCTTGGGACAATTGGGGTTTAAGCAATAGCTCATGGGACAAATAAAGGCTTTAGCGTAGCTCTTAATACACTGGCTACGCTGTTATATGTTTTTATTTTGCCACGCCTAAAGATGAAGACGAATTTTGGTAAGAAACAATTGTCAATTTTCAAGTGATGAACGCTGAGTTTTTTGCTGGAGGAGTGCTTTCCAATCTTGTAAAGCCTTCTCTGTCCACAGCCAATTTTTACCCAATTCTCTCGTCTCAAAATTAATTGGATCTTCTTTTATGATCATTTGACGTAGCTTGATTGCTTCATTGAGATATTGCTCACGTTTTCCAGCAGGTTGATTACTTGCAGTTTTATACAAACCAAGGGCTAACCCAGCATAAGCTGTTAAAGCATCCCGAGGCACTGGCTTTGAGGGAGAAAATGCTGTGGGAGAAGCAGCAGTTTTATTTTGCTCTCTCACTGCTAAACTCAATGCTTTAAACCAGGAGTCATTTGCTCGGTTGATATTACCTTGTGCGTAGTAAGCAAATCCTAATGCATTGCTATACAAAACTGAATCTTGTTGACCCTTAAGTGCACTTTCCCAATAACGACGGGCGTCGTCAACGCTGTATTTGTTGTTTCCTGTCTGGATAGATTGCCACGCCAATCGCCCTTTGAAAAAGTAGACAGATGGATTGTCTGCCGACTGTTGGGGAACGGCGTTCAGGGCTGATTCCGCGTTGTTAAGTACATTACGGTTGAGCAGTTCTTCCACAGCCTGAAGCCCTACTTGCAAGTCGCCCTGGCTCAATTTTTCAGTGGCGATCGCACTGACAGATTGGGTGTCAGTTGTTTTAAAATTAATTTGTGAGGTACCCTTGTTTGATTCAGACTGATGAATTGGTACTACCGACGGCAGTTTCGACATTTGTTGATTCTGCGACCACCAGTTGAAACTGATAAAAGCTGCGATCGCACTTACTCCCACAGCGCCAACAACACCTAATAATTTGCGTCTTTTGCCTTGCTTTTCCTTCGCTGTTTGTGATGCAGGTGTGGTTCTTTGAGCTAAGGAGCCGGCATTTGAGTCGTCCCAACCTGCTTGCAATCCAGCTTCCTGACGAGTCAGTTCACTCTTCGAGAGGTGTTCGCGACTTCCAGGTGCGCCCAGCTTACCATAAGAAGCCGCTTTGCGGACTTCTTCCCACATCCCCAAATCGTTTTCCAGCGAAGCTATTTCACCGGAAACTTCTGTTTCGTCAAGACCATCTTCCCCAAATTCCACAAGTTCAGCCCTCATGGAAGATTGCTCGGATGTCTTTTGTTTATCTAGTTGCCGAAACAAATCCGAAACAATCGCTGAATCTTCTTCGTAGCTTGGGTCATCGTACTCAATTTCATCAACAAGGTCGCCCCAGGTTTCTTCACCCAGCCAGTCTAAGTCAGAGGGTTCTCTTGTCAAATCTGAGGGTAACATATCCTCTATGGGTAATGACATTTCAGGGTCATTTGCCGGATCTGAATAAATTGTCGCTGTAGTTTTTAAAGAGGAACCGTACTCGTTAAATAATTCTTCATCTTCAGCTAAGAAAAGTCCTGGGCTGAGATAGCCATCAAATTCTGGCTGGAGATATAAAATTGGCAATGCCCAGTAAAGTTGGTGAGAACCATAACCAGCAATCAATCCTTGGCGCATCCGACTGACGCACAAATCCACAGGATATCCTTGAGATAAGTTGCGGTAAAACAATTGTGTCAGCAGCAGCGCCACTTCATCGGGGATGCGTTCTGACATTGCCAAAACGCTCCTAATTCCCCGCTTTACCAAGGTTTCTGTCAAATTGCGTTCGCCTGAGTCTCCTGTGGGATCTGAGGAGGTAGCTGCATATGTTCCCAAGCAGGAGTTAAACACTGCCATCTGGATGTTATTATTGACGAGCAAACCCGCCAAGTCATCGCCAGTTAGGGTTTCCCTTAAACCAGTTCTGTTACTGACAAGATAAATTTCTCCGCCGTTGGAGGCGATGTTACTGTGACCAGAGTAGTGCAGAACGTGGTATCGTCCTTGTTCTAGGGCTTGTGTCAATTCTTCCCGCCCTGGTTGTTCGAGCAAGGTGAGTTCTATCTGCGGTAGTGAATTGCCATCTTCACCACGATGGAGTTCGGCTTGGAGTTTGATAGCTTCTTGTTTGAGCAGATCCAAACGCATAAGATCTGTAGGAGAAGCGATCGCCATCAGTACTTTTATCCCACCTTCGTCTGCTGGTATTGGCATACTTGTCGAAGGTAAACGAGAACCCCCGCCAATGCCACTTTGATAGCGAGAAAAAGCGATATACGGTCCTGTCGCGATCGGGCGATCGCCTGCATGCATCACTTCCCAAGGTAACCGCGCTAACCTTATGTCTTTCAGTCCCAAACGCAGACGCAACACCTGTTGGTGGTTTTGGGCAATCCCTTGTGCCGTAATCCAACTATCTCTGAGAGTGCCTTGAAACAGTGCGTTATAAAATTGCTGACCCAACGCCACCAAGTTGACGGAGTTTCTTGCTAAAGCATCTCCCTGCAGCACCGACCTCAACGGGTCATTCATCAAATGTCCCGCAGCCGTCAACCAATCAGCTACAGGCCAAGTCACCAGTTCTTCTGCCAATGGCACCCCAGGCGCGACTTGTTCCGTCCGCACCAAGTAGTCATTTTGCCCTACTGGGGTTACGGAAATGTGAAATTCCTGGGTCACAACTGCTCCTGTTTCCTTCCTAAATCTAGTTTGAAACGCGATTCATTTTCAAGTCAATGTTTTGCTTCTTCTGATAGCTTAGATGCATCCTGCCACTGATTGTTTCTGATTCACGTTGTTTTGCTCATACCTGTTTTACCTTTTACCTCTTAAAACTCATAACCCACGAGTCAGAATTTATGCTGTATTTTCTACGACTTGGTTCTGAGTCCAGGTTCAAAGCTTTCTCATTTAAGCTATTGTGGAGAAAAAAATCTTCCTTCATAAAACTACATCCCATACGCTGAGTTCTTCTAAAATTTTGAATTCAGCAATTCAATCTCCTTTCATCACTTTATCCGGATCTTGTTAGTTTCGCCCAGAACATTCTTAGTGGTAGATGCACCTTGATCTTCAGCTCCCATGTTGGCTAACAAGCCTGTGGGAGTTTTTTTGTCTTAACTGGTGAGCGATCTGGAGTTTGGGGTAGGGGTCTAAGGCTGTAAGGGAAAATAATTTCTTTACACCCCTACACCCAAATTTATGCTCTGGTGATCATCAACCTCTAACTTTTTTCCCTACTTTACAAATTGCAACTCTTTCTAATATGCACAGAATCGCTTGCAAGACGGTAGTTATCTCTAAAACACAGTATTGGTGGATGCTCTCTGATAACTGACGCCTCTGGTGGACTTTCGGCTACTTAGGCTTTTCTTATTGTTAAATCAAATCAAAATATTTTTTACCTCCATAATGGAGGATTTATCCGGAAGAGGGTAGTTCTCTTTGGAACATAGTATTGGTAGATGCACCCTGATAACTGACCCCCTAGTGGACTTTCGGCTGCTGGGGGATTTTTTTCACTACTGACACAACTATAACTCCAATTTTCCCTTTTTTGTCCGGAATAGCTAAGTTATTTATAGAACATAGTATTGGTAGATGCACCCTGATAACTGACGCCCCTGGTTAGCTACTAGCTACTTGGGGGTTTTTTATTTTTACACCA
>JXCB02000027.1:546145-706810 GCA_000828075.3 Tolypothrix campylonemoides VB511288
GAACCCTAGATTTTCTATAGAACATAGTACTGGTAGATGCACCCTGATAACTGACACCCCTGGCTAGCTACTAGCTACTTGGGGTTTTTTATTTTGAACAAAATAACAGCAGCTACAATTCTTAATATTTTTTCTATAATTTTTTGCTTTGTATACTGCTATGTTGTTCTTTGAGCCAAAAGCTAGTGTTAGTAGCTAGAGAGTTGCAGAGCCATGAATTTAGCTGTCATTAAGTTTTCTTCAGAAGACTGTGGTCTATGCCATAAGATGTCTTTCTATGACAAAAAGGTGGCTGAAGAGCTGGGCTTGCAATTTATTGATGTCAAAATGCAGGATACAGCTACTTATCGTAAGTATCGTAAGATTCTGCTCACTCAGTATCCTGATAAATCAGAAATGGGATGGCCTACCTACATTGTTTGTGATTCGCCAGAAGGAGAATTTCAGATTTTGGGTGAGGTTAAAGGTGGTCATCCCAAAGGGGAATTTAGAAGTCGCCTGCAAGAAGTTCTGAATTCACAAGCGTCTAATCAGAACTAAGGACTTCAAAAGATTTGACTTCTAGCACTGGACCAATCATCGCAATGGTCATAACATCTTCACGCACCTGTCCAGTGACTTTTGCTTTTTGTCCTTGTTTGAGTAAGCTTTTGTCAGATTTTTTAGAGATTTCATAGGTTACACCATCATCAGTAACTAACGCCCAAGCGCCAGTACCAATATCACGCCGTTCAACGGTACCTGTAACTGTAATGCTCATATTTAGTAACCTTCGGTGTTGAGGGGATGAGGGGATGAGGGAGTGAGGGAGTGAGGGAGTGAGGGAGTGAGGGAGGGAGGCAGAGACTCCTAATTTTGAATTTTGCGAAAAGTTGCCAGGAGGGTTTCCCTCCGTAGCAAACTTTTCAAGACGAATTTTGAATTTTGAATTGATTTCTCCCCCTACTTCCACATCTCTCGTTAGGCTGGTTGTTCTTCGTTTTTGACTGCTAAACGAGCTAAACCGAAACATAGCAGGGCATTAACGAGCAAGAACATACGAGCTAGGATACCACTGCCTAATCCCCAAACTGCGGGATCTGATACCGCGCTTACCACCAAACACGCTGCTACACCTAGCGATGAACCAATGGCAAACCACTTCCATTTAGGATTTCCTAGCAATAATGCCATTAATACCAAGGGAATCAGCACACTGGCAAACAGCGGATTAAAAGCATTTGTTCCTTGCAGCGTGTTTCCTAATTCTGGAATGGAACTGCCCAACAATCGGAAGGGCCATTGGGGAAGGTCAAAGATAAAGATTCCTTTGAGGGGGAATAATCCTGAACTACCAGCAATCAAACCGCAAGATAAAGTCCAGCCCCAGCTGAACGGAAAGTAAACCCGTAAAAACCAAGCCAGCGCATAGGAACCGAGGACCATCAAAATCTTGGGTAACAGCGCCACAGCACCGCCATCAATCCAAAAACCTGGGTTGAGATAGCCGTTATCCCGTAACCAGCGGAAGAAATCTTGGAAACTGATTTGCCCTTGGGTAGCACGTTGTACTGCTGCATCTGCATTTAGTAGTCCAGCGCCATAGTAGTTCAAACCATCATCTTGGACAGTTCGTGCTGACTGTTTCAGAACTTCGAGGATTTCATCTGGTTCTTTGACGCCAGAGGCTTTTACCAATGCAGCAACACCAGCAACGTGAGGCGCTGCCATGCTTGTACCTTGGAAGCCCATAAACACGTTTACACCCTTGTTTTCGGGGTCTATCGTTTCTTGGAGAATCTTGCCTGCATCACTGCCACCAGGGGCGGAGATATCTACTCCAGCACCAAAGTTAGAATAGGGTGCTCTTTCTCCATCTGGACCTAATGCGGAAACGCCAATAACATAGGGATAACGCGCTGGATAGGAAGCAGAATTTTGATTTTCATTACCTGCTGCGGCAATGATGACGACGCCTTTTCTATGGGCATATTCAATGGCGTCTTTCATCAGATGGCTTTCACCGCCACCGCCCAAGCTCATATTAATCACATCTGCGCCATTATCAGCAGCAAATTTAATCGCTTCGGCAATATCGGCAACAGTCCCGCCGCCATAATCGCTAAGTACCTTGAGAGGCATCAGCTTGGCTTCGTAGGCAATACCAGCTACGCCATAGCTGTTGTTCGTGGATTGGGCGATCGTACCAGCAACGTGGGTGCCGTGTCCGTTGTCGTCGTCAGCTTTTACTGTGTCGTTGACAAAGTCGTAGCCAGGGACAAATTCTGTCTCTACTAAATCACGGACGCGAGTAATACCAGTATCAATCACCGCAACCGTAATGTCTTTGCCTTTGGTTTGAGTCCACGCGCCTTCAATATTGATATTGTGCAGATTCCACTGCTTGCTGTAATAGGGATCGTTGGGACCTTTTAATGTCGGTTTCGCTTCGTCAGCCTCTTGTGAGGGCTGCAATAATTCTCCCAGCCAAGTCGCTTCACCTGGTTTTGGAATCTTGTAGATATAATTTGGCTCAATAAAATCCATTGCTTGGGCAAATGGCGACTTTTTCAGTTCTTTGAGTCGCTGTTTATCGCCCTTGATGATGTAAACATTCTCCTTTTTGGAAAATTGATTATCTAATCGGGGAGTGACGTTGTACTGTTGAGCAATAGCTTCTAGATCCTGCTGCAATACCTCTTTGGGGAGATTTTCGCGGAAGTTTAGCACTATCGTCTCAAATTCCCCTTTGGCTGCCAGTCCCTGAAAATTAATAAAATTAAACAGGGCAACACCTAGCCCGATGACAAATAAGCAAAATAATATTATCTTTCTCATCTCAAACCATTAGCGCTTTTTGCCAGTTTGCTCACTACCATAACTCATACACGCCCCTTAGTGGTGCGTTTAGGAGTAAACTTACGATTTTTACACAAAACTCAGGACACTTTTTCAACAATGGAACGCGGTCTTTTATGGTTACCCTTGTTATTTGCATTTTTTTGGTTGGCTTGGCAAGGCTCGAAGGAGTATCAAAAAATTGAGGCATATCGCACTTGGGCAGAGCAATTTGAACGAGCTAAGTTTGATATCTATGCAGTTTTAGGTCAAAAAGGTAACAATATAACTTGGGGCAAACCAACGCCAAAAGGTCCAATTAAGCTAGAAACTTTTTCTTTGCTTGATGTCCAACAAGTTCGCCTTTTAGTAGATGACAAACCAGTAGAGATAGAACAGCCGCCACAAAAAGGTCGTACTATCGAATTGGAATTTCTGTTTGCTGAAACAGGGAATTCAGTACGTGTTCCTTTTACAGAAATTCCCTTAGCTGCTGAATGGGGCAAGTTTTTGCAGTCATTAGTCATTAGTCATTAGTTCTTTCCCTGCTCCCTCACTCCCTCCCTCCCTCACTCCCTCCCTTTTGTGTTGAACTATGAACGCCGAAACAACACCCAAAGTCCCTGTTGCTTTAACCATCGCTGGATCTGATAGCGGTGGTGGTGCAGGTATTCAAGCGGATTTACGCACTTTTGCTTTTCACTGCGTCCACGGTACAAGCGCTATTACCTGCGTCACCGCACAAAATACTTTGGGGGTTAACCGGGTTGATGCTATGCCACCAGAGGCTGTTGTGGCGCAAATTCGTGCGGTATATGAAGATATAGGTGTGCAAGCGGCGAAAACGGGAATGTTGTTAAATAAGGACATTATCGCTGCTGTTGCCGAACAGGTGAAAGCTTTAGAAATTCATAACTTAGTTGTTGATCCAGTGATGGTATCCCGCACGGGGGCGCAATTGATTGATGATGATGCCGTGAAAAGTCTCCGGAATCTCCTCATTCCCCTGGCAACTATCATTACACCAAACCGCTACGAAGCTCAGATTTTGAGCGGTTTACAAATTCACTCCTTGGATGATATGAGAGCAGCCGCGCAAATCATTCACCAGAATACAAGGGCAAAGGTTGTTTTAGTCAAGGGTGGAGGTATGCAGGGAAGCGTGCGTGGCGTTGATATTTGGTTCGATGGGCATAAAATGGAAACTTTGACAACAAAACACGTAGATACAAAAAATTCTCATGGTACTGGTTGTACACTCTCAGCTGCGATCGCCGCTCATCTTGCACTCGGAACCGACTTGATCACAGCAGTGCGAAAGGCTAAGGAATATGTCACTTCTGGACTCTCCTACTCTCTTAATATTGGCAAAGGACAAGGTCCTGTGGGACACTTCTTTCCATTATTGATATCAGAGGAATGATATCAGGGGAACGTCAAGTGTAAGTCTGTACCAGATTCGTTCAGTAGTTAGGCAAGTTGCAGAATATCCTGAACTCCTTTTGTACCTAAACTTCCAGTGAACCTCATACTTTAGGAATAGATATTCTACTATTGATTAACTTGTATCTTTTTGCCCTAAATTGTAAATTAATAATCTTTCCGCTATGCACACTTTTCTATTATTGTTGGGCATAGTTTCAGAGACTGCTAGTCTTTGATAGCAAATCCGCTTCGTTAACTTAAATTCTATTTTGATGCCAATCCAGAAGATGCGAACAATCTCAGATTCTGTTCACAGCAGTACACCCGTAGGAAATACCCAAGCCTATTCTCCCTCTGTACCCATCTCTGTTTATCGGGACTTGGCAACAGAGTTACATACTGTTCAAGCAAAGTTAGATAGTCTTACCGCCCAAAATCAACAACTCGTACAAGAAAATCAATTACTTCGCCAAGAAATAAAGAAAGCTGTTGAGTCTGTTTTGCGCCTGCAAAAGTTGGTTGATTCACAACCACCAAAGGTTAGTTCTCACACAGCTTCTCAAGCTATACCTGATGATACTCAAACCAAACGACTAGTTACCCCAGTGTCTGCCAAAGAACAAGTTTTCCGTGGGCGTCCTTCCTCCACAGAACCTTCCCCAACACCTGTCTTTCCTCCAGAAATGGAAATTCCGAGTTCCATTCCCGAACCAGTGTTTATAGAAGAACAGGAAGTCAGTTATTATCCCTACAGGGAATCACAGCCTTCGCAAATTAAAGGCTGGTGGTTAATAATAGCTATCTTGTTAATTATTGTTCTAGGTTTTAGTGCTGGGTATTTAGTTGTACGCCCCTTATTGGAAAGGCATAGTCGTTAGGTGAAAGCATTCTCCCACTTAATTGAGCGCACATCACGATTCATCTTTATTTTCAGTTAAATAAACTACGAAAAAATGATAAATTGAGCTAGAAACCTCAAGTTATTACTTATAAAAGACGATTCAGGTAGACAATGCTTACTCATTTGACTTTGATTTGATAAGCAGGGCATCTATCGTGATGCTATGTGCCAATTTCGTAGATATTTATTTGAGGTTGCGCTGCACCTTTAAGCGTTACACCACTTTCAAGCCTTGTTCAAATTCAGCGCCAAAGGTTTCATCTTTGGCGTAAACGCACTGGCTTTTCAGCCTACACTCTATAAACATAGAAGTCAGGAGACAAAAAATGAAAAAAGTAGAAGCTATTATCCGTCCCTTTAAGCTTGATGAGGTCAAAATTGCCCTAGTCAATGCTGGTATAGTTGGCATGACTGTTTCTGAAGTCCGGGGTTTTGGACGGCAGAAAGGTCAAACAGAACGCTATCGTGGTTCTGAATACACTGTTGAGTTTTTGCAAAAACTTAAAGTGGAAATAGTTGTTGAAGACAACCAGGTTGATATGGTGGTTGACAAAATTATCGCAGCTGCTCGCACTGGTGAAATCGGTGATGGCAAAATTTTCATATCCCCAGTTGAACAAGTTGTGCGAATTCGGACTGGGGAAAAGAATACAGAAGCAGTTTAGTCGTTAATCGTTAGTTGTTAGTGGTTAGTCAGAAATTCAACTAACAACTAACAATTAGTACTTTCTAAATGAGGCAACTTTTGAAGTAAAGCGGCAAAAGCTTTGCCTCGATGACTAACAGAACGCTTCGACTCTGGTGTCATCTGGGCAAATGTCAGCTGCATTTCGGGAACGTAAAAAATGGGATCGTAACCGAAACCGCCACTACCACGAGGGGCATGGAGAATTTCGCCACGACAAACACCTTCTGATTCTAAAGCAATACTACCATCTGGAGAAGCGATCGCCACTGCACAAACAAATTGCGCTTGCCGATTTGGTGTATCGCCCAATTCGCTCAACAATCTGGCAATGCGATCGCTATCGGTTTTGCCATAACGTGCAGAATACACTCCTGGTGCGCCACCAAGGGCATTGACTTGCAAGCCAGAATCATCAGCGATCGCCCAGTTTCCCGTTGCTTGTGCGACTTGGGATGCTTTTAAGCAGGCGTTGGCGGCAAAGGTGTCTCCCGTTTCTTCTATATCCAATTCTTCTGGTTTAAGGGTTAACTCCCAACCAGAATCAAGCAGGTAAGCTTGCATTTCCTTCAACTTACCTGGATTTCCTGTGGCTACTACGAGTAATGTCATAAGTCAGTGAACAGTTAACAGTAGTCAGTGAACAGTTAACAGTTAACAGTTAACTGTGATAACTGACAACTGATATTACTCTGCCCAGTCTTTCGCCCAAGCTAGAGTTTGATGCACTTGCTCTAGTGTAGGGGCTTCGCAGTACAAGCGTAAAACGGGTTCGGTACCGCTGAAACGAATCATTAACCAACTGTTGTCAGCTAGGCGGAACTTGTAGCCGTCAATTGTTTGGCAATCAATGACTGCTTTTCCTGCTATTTCTGTTAAAGGTTGGGTTTGGAGTTGTTGCAGAAGACGCGATCGCACTTCCATACTGGCAAGGGGTAAATCGATGCGATCGTATGCGGAAGTGAAACCTGTTTGTTCTTGCAAGTGGCGATAATAGTCGCCTAAATCCAGCCCAGATTCCACGATAGCTTCTAGTACATACAATGCCGACAGGAGTGCATCGCGTTCGGGAATGTGGCTTCCATAGCCAATTCCTCCTGACTCTTCGCCGCCCAACAACACCTGAGTTTCTAGCATTCTGTCAGCGATGTACTTATAACCTACGGGTGTTTCAAAAACTGACAAGTTGTGCAGTGCTGCTACCTTGGGCATCAAGTCAGAACCACTCACAGTTTTGACAATTTCACCCTGAAAGCCGCGCCGTAAAGTTAAGTGGTCGATTAATATTGGGATTAAGGCTTGGGAACTGAGGAAGTTAACTTCTCCATCAACAGCGGCAATGCGATCGCTGTCTCCGTCAAACACCAAAGCCACCGTTAAACCTGCTTGATTGGTTTCTCGGTGATTTCGCATCACTTCAAATAGATGCGAAAGATATTTAGGTAGTGGTTCGGGTGCGCCGCCACCAAACAGGGGGTCGCGATTGCTGTTAATTTCCTTAACCTCATTGCCGAGTAGCATCGCCAGTCCGCCAGCAGCAGCGCCATGCATAACATCGGCAAATACTGTGAGTTTACCTGTGCTTATCGCATCGCGGATTTTCGCTATGTTGACTTTGCCTTCTAAACCTTCACAATAACTGCGCCAAGGGTTAAATATCTCTATTTTGCCTGGGATTGACGCGGGGGGTAGTGCCTCTGCTGATAAAAGTGCTTCTATTTCTTGAGTGACTTCTGGCGGTACAGAACCACCAAAAGCGCTTTTGACTTTTAAGCCCAAATATTTACCAGGATTGTGACTAGCAGTAATAACCAGTGCGCCTAAAGCATTTTGTTGCTTTGCCGCCCAACTAAAAGCTGGGGTTGGGGCAAAGGTATCTGTCAGTAGTACATCAAACCCAGCGGCTGAGACAACCTCAGCAACTTTACGGGCAAAGTCTTCTGCCATAAATCGTCTGTCGTGTCCGACAACGATTGTCCGGCTGCCTACTTTTTCTCCATATGTATTAAGTAACACTTTTGCGGCAAGTGGAGCGACCAAGGCTACACGTTCAAATGTGAACTCATCGCCAATCACACCACGCCAGCCATCTGTACCAAACTTGATTGAGTTAGCTGCTACTGGCATTGAGGTATCCCTACTTCCTAACTGAGGATTCTAGCATTCACACAGGACACCCGGTAAAAAAGGCATCTAGTATACAAAATGTAACAGTAATACCACGTTATTGGTGACACATTAGCAGATGAATATGTTCCCTACTTAATACTACTTACTAAAGGAAAGCAAACTTATCTGTTGCCTCAATCAAAGCACTGCCAATTCCTGGTTCACTGATTGAATGTCCGGCATCAGGAACAACAACAAATTCTGCTTCCTGCCAAGCACGATGTAATTCCCAAGCTGATATCATCGGGCAAACAACATCATAACGTCCTTGAACAATCACAGCAGGTATATGGCGGATGCGGTCAACATTTAAAAGTAATTGATTTTCTGTTTCAAAAAATCCCTTATTCACAAAGTAATGACACTCAATTCGCGCAAATGCCTCTGCAAATTCATTTTCACCAAACTTTTGGATGAGTTGTGTGTCTACAAACAATCGACTTGTACTCGCTTCCCAAATTGACCAAGCACGCGCTGCTTCTAACCTAATTTGTGAATCTGGGCTAGTCAACCGTTTGTAATAAGCGCTGAGCAAATCGTCACGTTCAGCCAGTGGAATTGGTTTTAAATATTCTTCCCAAGTATCAGGAAAAATATAGCTAGCCCCTTCTTGGTAGAACCAGCGCAATTCTTTTTGCCTCAACATGAATATGCCGCGTAGAATAAGTCCGGTGCATGAACTGGGATGAGTTTGGCTGTAGGCTAATGATAAAGTACTGCCCCAACTGCCCCCAAAGACAACCCAATTTTCTATACCTAAATGCGATCGCAGCTTCTCAATATCACTGACCAAATCCCAAGTGGTGTTCTCGCGCAGTTCCGCATGAGGTGTACTTTGACCGCAACCGCGTTGGTCAAACATCACCAGACGCCATTTTTCTGGATGGAAATATTGTCGATAAAAAGGCGGACATCCACCACCAGGTCCTCCATGTAGCAAAACAATTGGCTTGCCTTGCGGGTTGCCTGATTCTTCAAAATGAATCGTGTGCAGGTCGGAAACCTTAAGATTGCCTTGTTTGTAAGGTTCGATGGGTGGGTAGAGTTCTCGCATTGTGCCTATTTTATCGCCTCGGTTGGGAAAATTGTATAACAAATGACTTTGGCATAGGTTATTTTTGAGGCGATAGCGCAGAGCGCAGCACCGCAGGCGATCGCATTGTAGATCTACCAGGAAACACGCGATTATGTCATTCTCAACCAGCGCTTACTGAGTACCGAACTTTGACCGGAATATCACTGTGTTAGGCAAGTAATATTTTTGGGAACAATATGTGAGATCAGGCTTTACTCACTCATTACTTCTCAGGAATGTTGCTTTATGGATGAATTTATTAGAAAAGTTGCTGCTTTGGGATTACCAGGCGTAATACTTGTGGTTGTGATGGGTACTACAGGTCTTACAGGTGCAGCTGCCATCACATCAGCTTTAGCAATTCTTGGTGGTCCAGGTGGAATGCTTGGAGGTATTGCAGTTCTTGGAATGACTGGATTACTCACAGAGCTCCTTACCAAGTTTGGTTTTGCACTTCTGCTCATGCGTATATATGAGATACGTAGCGAAAAGGAATCTATAGAAAAGCTTTGTCAGGAGATTGATAAATTACCGTTTATTAGTAATGAATTAAAACAAAAGGTTAAAACGATAATTGATAAAAAGATTGTCTTTGTTTTGGCAGGTCGCACAGGAGTCGGAAAATCTAGTACTGTCAATAAGCTTTTAGGTCGTCAAGTGGCTAAGGTTGGCAAGTATGAACCTACTACAATGTCAGTTGAGACATATGAGCATAAAATAAATGGCATAAAGTTCACAATAGTAGATACTCCTGGTCTTTGTGATGATTTAGAAGAAGTTGGTAATGACCAAGAATACTTAAATTTGATGAAATCAAAAATAACTCAAATGGTTTCAATGTGGTTTGTAAGCCGCCTTGATGAAACGAGAGTTACGAGTGATGAAAAGCGAGGTATTAAACTTCTTTCAAAAACATTTGGCAAGAAAGCATGGGAGTGTTCTGTTATTGTTTTCACTTTTGCCAACTCTGTTTCTGCACCGGAATATCAAGAAACTGTAGATAAAAGAACAGAGCTAATCAGGCGAGAAATAGCCAAGTATGTAGGAGAAGATATAGCGAATCAGATTCCGTCTATTGCAGTAGATAACCACAGTGAAACTACACCAGATGGTAAGCAGTGGCTTGGAGAATTCTTCACAAGAGTTTTTGTAAGAGCATCTGAATCTGGTTCTTTGCCATTGGCAGCAGCAATGAAAGAGATTTTAAGTTCGTCTTCAGGTGAACCACGAATTAAGCTTGATGAGCAGCAAAAAGCTGAGGTTGAAAAGAAGATTAGGAAAGGTCTCATTGGAGGATTTGCTTCTGGTGGAGCAGTTGTTGGTTTATTCCTTGGACCAGGAGGAGTAATAGTTGGTGGTTTACTCGGTACTGTAGTAGGACTTTGGTTGGAGTTAGATCGTAGGAATGCGTAGATTTCTCGTTGTCGGACGTACTGGTGTTGGTAAATCAAGCTTCGTAAATTCAGTTTTTGGCAAGTATATTACTGAAACTTCAAGATACGAAGCTTGTACAAAAATAATTCAGCATCATGTTTATAGCAGCCCTCAAGGTGATATTTGTCTCATCGATACACCAGGACTAGCAGAGGATGATATAGAGTGTGATAAAAAGTACCTAGATTTGATTAAAGCTAGTGTTGATTTCACTAAAATTGACGTATTGATTTATGTTTCACGGCTAGATGAAACACGATTTCGTCCTGATGAAAAGCGAACAATATGTCTTTTGACTGAAAAATTAGGAGCATTGATTTGGAATAAAGCTTGGCTAATATTTACTTTTGCGGCATCTGTACCTAATGAAAATCGTCATGAGGCTTCAATTAATAGAAAGGAGCAAATTGAGAACTTTGTGAAAGCCATTACATCAGAGTATGGACTAAATCCGCCCTTTCAAGGATTTCAGGTTAAGTTGCGAGTTGATAATACTTCAAAATCCTGGGCTTCAAAAAGTATTCCAATCATGTCAGTCTTAACCAAAGTAAGCTAATCCTAACCTGTTAAGGGACCTCCAAATTAAAAAATATCCAACTTTTCTTGTGGGATGGGCTTCTAGCCCGTCCTATAAACTGGGGAGAACCACGATGCCCACCCCACAAGTTGGATAATTTATTTCTTGGAAATCCCTTATATACTAAGCTTTAGCTTACTTTAGCTATAAGCCAGGAAATCGATTTGCTGACAAATGATCTGACTGACGTAAGATTTAAGTTAGCATTTGCTAACCCATAACTATAAAAATTTACAAACATTAAACCTCCTTAACAGGAATTCCCATTAAGGAGGTTTGACAGCAGCGAAACACTTTTACACCCTGAAATTTCCTTAGAAATCATCCAGAAATTGACTAATGCGGCTGATGACTGGGTCAACCTCAGCAGGAGGAGTCGCAGCAGCATTAGTAGGAGTAGAAGTATTATTTATAACTTCTAGCACTGGTGCAGGTTGGGGTGTTGGAGGGGGACTGGTTGATACATGATTGACCATGATAGCCAGTTGAGCCACTTGTTGACTAAGTTGCATCAGATGGTGTTCCATCATCTCCAACCGATTAGATTCCTTGGCAAAAAAACGTTCCTCAAGGTCAGCTATCTGACTTTTTAGGTCAGCAATTTGTTGTTCCACCCCTGGTGTTACTGTTGCTGCTGCTGGTTTTGGGGCTGGTCGTACAGATTCCGGTACGCACAAAGATTGCCATAAGGCTTCTTTACAGAGGTCGCTGAAAGTCTTTTCAGGATCTTTTTCCAAATGACTTTCGACGAGAGCCAACAAGCTTTCGTCAGCCACCCCTGGCTCAAACGAAACCGATTTAACGACTTTTTTTGACCATTGGAACATCAGTATTAAGCTCTAGCCCGAGCGGAGGATAACTGTGCTTCTCCATAAATGAATTGCCCCAAAGCATTTGCTTGTCGGGATGGTGAAGCTAGATGAGCGTTAATTTTTGCTTCTTTAAGCAAACGTTGAACATCTTCCCAGAAGAATTCTCCACCTCCTCCGGTGAGAATCACATCGGTAACGCGCTCTGGTAGCCATGCTAGCACGCGGTTACAGATTTCGCGAGAAAACATTTCTATGAGATTGGGGAGAAAATCATCCAAATTGGTGGGCTTGCTGGCGCCTCTAGGACGGTAGAAGCGATCGCCTTTGGGTCGGTTCACTGCGGCAATCAAAGAGAGAGATTGGCTATCTGCTCCCTCAATTTCGGCAGCAACCAGTTCATAAAACTTGCTCATTCCGAAGTCTTCACTCTTGGAAGCACCTCGGGCAAAGCGGAAGTTATCAACCATCAAACAATCTGTCGTTTGATGTCCAATATCCACAATCGCCACAGAGACTTTTGTGAAATCCGGTAGTGCTGCGCCTTTTTTAGGTTGAGCCTCAGTCCAAAGCAAGCTACCATAGCCTTCTGGCATCACCCAAACTTTGGTGATGTTTAGCGATACAGGTTCGCCGCGAAAATTCATCACATGAGGACCACTCAGTTGGCTAATAAGCTGTGCTTTTTCCTTTTCAAATTGTTCTTGAGAAAGGTAAGGCAGACCCAGGATGACAGACACTTCATCTTTGAGCTTAAAGTAGCCAGCGCAAGCCAAAACTTTTACCAATGCGTATTCGACCTTAGATTGACCCACACCTAGGTTAGCGCCAAAATCTGCTGCTAGTTGACCAACAGCATATCCGCTGCCTTGATACTCGAGCCACAAATCCATTAATGGGTCAGTCGCACGGGCTTCAAAAACACCGCCGCGCACTTGTTCCATTGACATTTCTTTGACGTTCGCAGACACGAACACCACATTGTTCGGCTCGCGGCTAATACAAGTTTTGGTGGAAGTTCTACCTAAGTCAACACTAAGAATCTTTTTTCCCGTACCGCCACCAACTGCTTGAGGGGGAGCGGCATTTATTGGGGTAGATGCCGAAACTCTATCTCTATTCATTGGGATAGCAGCGGCATTCATTGGAGTGGCGGCAGAAGGTTGGTCTGTCATGAAAGCTCCTAGTACTTACTTAGCTTTAACAAGTTATCATGCCCATCTTACATAAAGGCGTGTATCAGAAAACCTTTAGTGCGTCAACTATACCAATAAATATGCAAACAATGACTTAGTCGTTGCGCAAAGGGGCATCAGGCATGAGTTTGGCTCTTTACCATAAAATAGTAAAGCAGGAGCAAGAGTTAAACGGCTGATAACGCTTTGTTTTACCAAAAACGCTTGTTTTTCTGCGTTCGTTGGCGATAAAGATTTTTTTACTTTCTCCTGTTTTTTCGTCTCCGGTTGATCACCCAAACAACAAATGCCACGACGAGAACTGCGACCACAATTTTAGATACAGGAGCCAGGTACTTGTCCACTAGTTCATACTGACTACCCAACGCGTACCCTGCGTATGTTAGCAAAGCAACCCATGCAGCGGTACCTAGAGTTGAGTAAATTAAAAATGGCAGCAAGTGCATATTGCTCATGCCTGCGGGAACCGAAATTAAAGTGCGCACTCCTGGTACAAGACGACCAATAAAAACTGCTTTGCCACCTTGCTGGTCAAACCAGCGCTTTGCCTTCGTGATATCTTTGCTAGAGATACTCAACCACTTACCATATTTGTCAGCCCACGCTCGTAAGCGCTTTTCCCCAAAAATTTTACCGGGGTAGTACCAAACAAGTGCGCCTAGTACAGAACCCAGTAGTCCGGCAAAAAAGACTCCTATGACATTAAGTTTAGCCCCTGGCAGATTTGATGTATATCCTGCCAAGGGCATTATCAGTTCTGAAGGAATGGGGGGAAATAGGTTTTCGAGGAACATGAGCAAGGCAATTCCCCAATAGCCTAGGGATTCGATAATCTGTTTTATCCAATCCGTATCTATCATTAAGTCATTCCTCAAGTTACTACAAAAGTTTTGTTGCTAAGTTATAGTTATTACTATATTAAATAAGCATTATCCGATACTTTTTCATTAATATTGTTAAAAAAAACACTTTATAAAACGAATAGGGAACAAGGTATAGGTTTATAGGTTGCACAAGAGAGGTGACAGGTTGTAGGTCACAAAAAAGTTTTCTTTTCCTGTCCCCTACAATCTATCCCTTGCTCCCGTTATGTACCTTATTCCCTATACCGTTAAACAGTAGGTGTCAATGATTGCACTCTTGTTGGTTCAGATTGCCAATCTAATGGGTTCCAAACACGGTCTTCTAGAGCCATTTGCTCGATTAAACTTGCCAATCTTAGGGCTTTGAGCGCTTGTTCACCACCGACGGAAGGTTGGTTCCCACCGCGCACGCAGTTGACAAAATGCTCCAACTCTGCACCTAGTTTATCAGTATTGCTCGTACAAACTCTTTCAATCACACCATCCTGCTTGTACAATGCTTGTCGGTAGTCATTGGTGTGTCGGTGAACCAAAATTTCATTTCTGAGAAAATCTGCTTCAGTGAACGAGTTTTTACAATGAGCAACAATGCGGCGGATTTTGCAGTGAGTAATTTTGCTGGCAGTTACAGTAGCGACAATACCATTGGCAAACCCCAAGGTAGCAGTCACATAATCTAAATAACCAGAGTCCAAAGTGCGATTACCACTAGCTGTTAACTTCTCTACTGGTGCCCCGGCTAATTCCAAAAGTAGGTCAATGTCGTGAATCATTAAATCCAAGACAACTGAGACATCGTTTGCTCGACTTGAGTACGGACTCATGCGATGTGCCTCTAGCGCCAGCACTTCTTCAGTTTTCAACACCTTGCTCAATTCTTGAAATGCTGGACTAAACCGTTCTATATGACCCACTTGTAGGATACATCCAGTTTGGGCAGCAGCATTTACTAGCGATTCTGCTTCAGATATACTTGCTGCAATTGGCTTTTCAATCAAAACATGAATTCCTGCCAAAAGACAGTTAATGCCCACGGCGTAATGCAAGCGGGTAGGCACAGCAACGCAAACTGCGTCTACATGAGGCAGCAGATCGCAATAATCTTCAAAAAAGCGGACTTTATATTTGCTAGCAGTTTCCAACCCTCGCTCGACATTAATATCTGCTACACCGACCAGTTCAACGTCTTTCATCGAACTTAATACGCGGACATGATGCTGTCCCATATTACCCACCCCAATCACGCCTATGCGGATCGGTCGTGGATGGTTGCGCTGTACTTGACCATTTTGTTCCCCTACTGACAACATGCTTCTATTTTGCACTCTTATTCACTCCTCAACCACCAAATATAGAGATGCTACGGTCATTGGCTTTGATACTCAAGTGCCAATGACCATGCGTCTAAAACCATCCAGATGGTAACATAGAGGTTCTATTTATGAAGAATTTCAAAGTTTCTTGTGAGTTCCCGTCATCTAGGTCACTTTTATGTGTTCTGTTCAAATTGATGCTTTTTTTACACTTTACAAAAACTATAATGAGTTTTTTTATTAGCTCTAAGAAATAACTAAGACGTTAATAAAGTTCTCTTTGTTTCACAAAAAAATAATTACTGAAAGCAAAATCTATATCAAGGTGTAGGGTGTAGGCAGGACATTTTTCGATAGTTCATCTTTCGATAGATCATCATCCCAGTCGCACGCCAGTTGCGCGCCCCTCGGAGGAATCCTCTGTATACGCTGACGCATAAGCACGGCGCTGTCCTCCTCAACAAAGGACACCTCCGCAGCCGAAACGCTCTTTGACACCCTGTTTTTGGAAATGACTTTCGTTTAAATAAAAACTACCTAGTATGAAAGCTGTCATTCTACTGTCTGGTGGATTAGATTCTTCCACAGTTCTCTACCAAGCGCAAGCTGATGGTTGTGAGTGCTATACCATCTGCTTTGATTACCAACAGCGACATCGGCGAGAGTTAACCTCAGCGTTGGCGATCGCTCACAAAGCTGACGTGGTAGACCATCAAGTAGTAAGGTTTGATTTAAGACAATGGGGCGGTTCGGCACTTACGGATGACGCTATTGATTTACCCCAAAAGCGTGACCTAGAGGAAATGTCTCAAACTATCCCTGTCACCTATGTTCCTGCTCGTAATACCATCTTTTTAAGCTTTGCCCTTGGCTACGCCGAAACTATTGCCGCACAACGTATTTACATTGGTGTTAACGCCTTAGATTACTCTGGCTATCCTGATTGTCGCCCTGATTACATCCAGGCAATGCAGGAGGTGTTTCGTTTAGGAACAAAACAAGGACGTTCAGGGGAACTTATCTCAATTGTCACACCGTTGATTGATCTAAAAAAAACTGAAATTATCCAACTTGGCAACAAACTGGGAGTTCCTTGGGAACTCACATGGTCTTGCTATGCAGGAGGCGATGTTGCTTGCGGTGTCTGTGATGCTTGTCGCTTGCGTCTTGCTGCTTTTGCGGAACTGGGATTGAAAGATCCTTTGGCTTATGCTGTGTAGCGGATGAGGGAGTCTCCCTCACTCCCTTACTCCTTCACTCCTTCACTCCTCCTCCAACCGTCGCACTTGAATCTGGTGCAAGCGCGGTCCACTGACTGAGACGACTGTGAATTCTAGATTTTCATAGCAAAAGGTTTCGCCAAGCGGCGGAACTTTCTGCAACTGGTAAAGTAAGAAGCCTCCTAAAGTTTGGTATTCTTTCTTTAAGGGCAAATTAAGATGCAAAACCTCATTGAGGTCTTCTAGGTTGATCTGCGCCTGCACGAGAAAAATCTGCTCGTCTAAAATCTTGATCAGCAGGTCGTTAGTACTGTCTGGTTCACCTAGGTTGCCGATAATTTGAGCGATAATGTCTTGGATGGTGACCAGTCCTACAGTACCACCAAATTCATCTACCACCATCACCATAGTTGGTTGCTCTCGCTGCATCATTGGCAAGAGTTCGTTTAAGAGGGTGTGCTCTGGCACAAACCTTGCAGGGCGCATCCACGGCTGGATTTGTGTTTCTAAAGTGAGTTTCCTCATAGCCAAGGGTTTTGCCAAGTCTTTGAAGTAAAGAATGCCACGAATGTCGTCCAAAGATTCTCCAATAATAGGGTAGCAAGAGTGACCTGTAGCTACCATTTCTGCGAGAAAAGTCTGGAAGGTAGCAACTTTTGGCAACGCTACAATGCTGGTACGAGGAACCATGACTGCTTGAACTGTCTGGTAGCCAAACTCAAAGACCTTTTTGAGCAATTCTCTTTCTTTTGCCTGCAAGCCAATCGATTCACGTTCTGTGGAAATAATCAGTTGTAATTCCTCAGGTGTAACAGGTGATCTCCAGCTTTGACCAGCATATTCGATGCGAAAAAGTCGCAACAGCCAGCGAGTTGATTGGTTCAGAATCCAAATAAAGGGGCTAAAAAATCTGACAGTTGCTCTGACTGACGGTCCCAAAAACCTTGCCAGCTGTTCTGAATACAGCATAGCTACTGATTTAGGACAAAGTTCTCCCAAAACTATTTGCAAATAGGCTATGAAAAAAAAGGTGATCGGGATTGATAAAGAATGAGCAATGAGTGTACTCATCCCTTTAGGTAAAGGTAAAGAGAGTAGCGATGCTTTAAAAAGCACAACTATCGTACTTTCTCCAATCCACCCTAATGCCAAACTAGAAAGGGTAATGCCCAATTGAGTTGTAGATAGCAATCGATCAATACTGCGTTGCAGCACCTCGACGGCGATCGCCTGAAGATCACCAGCCTGGACAAGCTGATGAATGCGCGATCGCCGCACTGTCACCATAGAAAACTCTGCTGTTACAAAAAAGGCATTGATAGCAATTAACAGCAGCACTGACAACAATCGCAGCCCTACATCGGTCAAACTTAAGCTAGAAAAACCACTCACTGCCAAAGCTCGTGTAATACTGATGCCCCCAAATGGAAAAATAGTCTGGGAATTTTGGATTGGAAATAGTGAGTTGTTGATTATTAGCTGTTAGTTGATTTTCCTTCACTAATAACCATTGACTACTAACCCTTTGGGTGAGCCAGTTGCTCATGGGGAGCCACTCCGCCCTTGCGGGTTCCCGAGGACAGTTCTGAGGAGGGTTTCCCTCCGGGAGAAACTGTCTGTCCCGTTAAAGGAAGTGGCGTGGAAACCCCCAAAACCGCACTGGCTCACCACTAACCAGTACCCAATCTCTCAATGTTCCAACTTACCTTTCTACAGGAATATTTGACACTTCTAGCCGCAGTCTTTGAGCAGGATAATCTGTCAGAGCAAGAGAAACGCGGTTGACATCATCAAGTAAAGCCGTAGGAATGCTCACCGTGCCAGAATAAGTAGGTCCATTTGCTGGCAATTCTGACGGTAAACCCTCTGTGCTAGCGCTCAAAGTCCGTCCTTTGTCATCAGAGACATCCAAAAAACTATATAGAAAGCGCACAGAATCTTTACCTTTGTTTTGCATTTTTACTTTTAACAGCAAAGCACCACCAGAAAAGCGAGCAGATTGCACCGAAATGCTGACCCCCTCGCTTTCACTGTTAATGGGGAATCCTGCTTGAGGCTTTTCTTGTTCAGCTACTTGCAAGGGTTTTTCCTCTCGCTTCTTGTTGTTGTTTGTCTCCTCGTCATCGTCGTCTTGTTTCTTTGCTTTAGCAGCCTTAGTTTTGCCCTCAATGCGTGATTTGACAATTTTCAAAATTTCATCTTCTTTAAGTAGAGCAAGCCCTGTATGTTGCTCCTTGGCTGATTTACTGCTGGCAAATTTGTTTGTGGGACGAGCATCTGGCGATGTGACGCCTTTGAGTGCTGCACTTCCCAAAGTAAACCCCCAAAACGCACTCACAGAACCAGATCCCAACATCAGGATTAACAAAATCAGAGTTAGAAGTACAGTAGAATTTAGTTTCATTGTCGCCAAGCCATTGCACAAGAATGCTGGTCTATTTAAAAGTATCGAAGCTGTTTACTTTAATTCCTAGAGGAACTTAATCAATATTAGTCTGCACTATCGCGTCCTCAAACGGTGTAGTCTAAAAATTAGATCTGATATCTTAGATTGTCAAACTGTGTAAACTTACGCTACAATTGATTTTCGACCAGGGTTGGCCGAGCGGTTGAGGCAGCGAACTCATAATTCGCGTTAGGCAGGTTCAACTCCTGCACCCTGGACTAATAATGAAGAAAAAAAATAAAAGAAATAAGAAAGAATCTGGTTTTACTGGCATCTTGCACCAATCTCAATAAGAGGCAGAGCCTCTATATTCTTGTTCCCAGGCTGAGCCTGGGAACGAGGGATGGGAGGCGATCGCCTCCTCTTTGTTGAGAATGATGCAAGATATCAGGTTTTACAGCGCTTTTCACATGATTAGACTACAAATCGTAGGGTGGGCATTGCCCTTAAAAGCTCACGTGATGGACATTTGAGATATTAGTGAGCAATGCCCACCTTACAGAAAATTGCTGTAGGGACTTCCGAATCAAAAAGTATCCACCCACCTCTTGTGGAGGCAGACGATATGAGAGGCAAGCTGTCCGGCTCATTCCACAAGATGGATAATTTTTGTTAGAAATCCCTTGTATTGCTTCTTTTTTCTTTGCTTTCACCGAGGTGGTGCGGCTTCAAATTGGAACTGAGTTCCTACTTTAGGCTGATTCGGATTCATGCGAGGAGAGGTGAGTAGTGATGAATCGTAAGGATTTGTTAAATCCCGGGTACGGATGTATCGGTCATGACCAACCTGCTGATTTAGGACATCGCGATACACAATATTAACTAACTCAGCATCTCGCGCAATTTTATTTTCCGGAAATGAGTTGCGAAAAATAGAACCAAATCCAAGTATTTCGTTAATTTGACTTTTCAAAGTCTGACTTCCATTAAAATTGGGGTCGTTTCTAAAAAAAGCACGTTCAAAGACCTCATTCGGTGTTTCATAATTCAGTGTTTGCGTTTGAGCTGCTCCAACCACTGGAAAACTTATAGTAGCTAGTAATACCAATAAACTACCTATGGCTTGAAATTTTATACCCATATTGCTTAATCCTGAAGTATTTATGCGAATCTTGACTTATGCTGGATTTCAGAACTCCCATAAAAGTGCTGAGTCATTTCCACTAAACACTGAGAAATCATTGCTTGGAACTTTCTCAGTACCTCAGCACTGTTTTCGTAAGTTCAACCTTTTGTGTAGCATAAATTTTTACCAGTTCTGATGACGTATCAAGCAGAAAGCCTTACGAACTCTAGTGTCTGGGCAGCTACTAGTGATTTAGTAACCCTGCGCCAACACTTACTAGATTTATTTTGTCAACTCGCATATCAAGAAGGTGATTTTGTCCTCTCTTCCGGACAGCCTAGTTCTTACTATATCAATGGCAAGCAGGTAACACTACATCCTCAAGGTGCTTTGGCAATTGGTCGTATTCTTCTATCACTGCTTTCTTTGGATACCCAAGCAGTTGCTGGGTTGACACTGGGCGCTGATCCAATTGTGACAGCAGTGAGTGTCGTTTCTACTTATGAAAACCGACCGATTCCGGCGCTCATTGTTCGCAAAGAAGCGAAAGGACATGGTACAAAGGCATATATTGAAGGTCCCAGTTTAGCAGAAGCTGCAAAAGTCGTGGTTTTGGAAGATGTCGTCACGACTGGACAATCTGCTATGAAAGCGGTGGAACGGCTAAGAACAGCAGGTTATAGCGTCAATCAAGTCATTGCACTAGTAGATCGCCAGCAAGGGGGAGCAGAGTTTTATCAACAAGCCGGCTTGCAGTTTGAGGCGGTGTTTAAAATTCAGGAGATTCAACAGCGATATAGGCAGCTTGCAAATAGGTAACATACTCGTACACCATACTCGAAGAGTTGGTGAGAAGCCTACACCAACTCCAGCTATTGCTTCGGATACTCGATGAGCTTTATTAACGACACAGGGCTGTAGAGACGTAGCATGCTACGTCTCTACATTATTCGTGGTGGTGTATGTGATTCTTAGGAGCAGGGGTACTGGCGGCACACCACCCGCTACGAATGAAAGAAATACTTCCCTCTCTCACTCCCTCACTCCCTCACTCTCTCTCTCCTTCCCTCAAGAGTGTTTCTTGAAAGAATCGCTATAGCTAACTTTGGGTTACCACTTCCTTATCCTTCGCCAAGAACTTCTCAAGTTCTGTCAGTGCATCAGCATCAACTTTGGTTTGCATTGGGCAGAATTTGGGACCGCACATCGAACAAAATTCAGCAGTTTTGTAAATGTCTGCTGGTAAAGTTTCGTCGTGATATTCCCGCGCTCTTTCGGGGTCGAGTGATAATTCAAACTGACGGTTCCAGTCGAAGTTGTAACGCGCAGTAGACAGTTCATCGTCTCTGTCTCTTGCGCCTGGGCGGTGTCTGGCAATATCTGCTGCGTGAGCTGCTATTTTGTAGGCAATCAAACCGTTGCGTACGTCTTCCGGATTGGGCAAGCCTAAGTGTTCTTTCGGTGTCACGTAGCATAGCATGGCAGTACCATACCAACCAGCCATTGCTGCCCCAATTGCGGAAGTAATGTGGTCGTAACCGGGGGCGATGTCCGTTACCAATGGTCCTAGCACGTAGAAAGGAGCTTCAGAACACTCTTCCATCTGCTTTTTGACGTTAAACTCAATTTGATCCATTGGCACGTGTCCAGGACCTTCTACCATGACTTGTACGTCATGCTCCCAAGCTTTGCGAGTGAGTTTTCCGAGAGTTTTAAGTTCAGCTAATTGTGCTTCATCAGAAGCATCATGGGTACAACCAGGACGCAAGGAGTCACCATAACTGAAGCAGACATCGTATTTCTTGAAAATTTCAATGATGTCGCGCAAGTGGGTATAAAGCGGGTTTTGCTTGTGATGGTGTAGCATCCATCTTGCCAGAATGCCGCCGCCGCGAGACACAATGCCAGTAATGCGGCTTCTGACTAAGGGCAAATGCTCAATTAAAATTCCGGCGTGGATAGTCATGTAATCGACACCCTGCTGGGCGTGTTTCTCGATAACATGAAGAAAATCATCCGGTGTCAGCTTTTCAATCTTGCCGTGGACACTTTCTAAAGCTTGGTAAACTGGGACTGTGCCAATTGGCACTGGTGAAGCTTTGATAATAGCAGTACGAATTTCATCTAAGTTACCGCCACCAGTGGACAAGTCCATTACGGTATCAGCGCCATACTTCACTGCTAAGTTCAGTTTTGCAACCTCTTCATCAAGATTGGAAGAGTTAGGGCTCGCGCCAATATTAGCATTTACCTTACACTTGGAGGCGATACCAATACACATTGGCTCCAAGTTAGTGTGGTTGATGTTAGCAGGGATAATCATCCGTCCCCGTGCTACTTCGTCTCTAACGAGCTCAACGGGAAGGTTTTCCCGCTGGGCTACGTAATGGATTTCTTCGGTGATGACACCCTGACGGGCATAATGCATTTGAGTAACATTACTCTGCCCATGACGCTTGGCGACCCATTCTGTCCGCATATTTGCTTTCCTCGATAAACAGCTTCCCTCCGCCGGTATTACCCGGATTCAGGTGTTAAGGGTGTAATCTCAGCCTATGCAGGCACCCCTAGCATGGGAATTGATTTTACCACCTTCATTGTGGGTGGAAGCAAGAAGTTGACAAATTATCAAGAAAGTGAGGTGGAGGAATTGGTTAAGCAGAAAGTAGAATGCGAAGTCATTTTGTTATAAATTTGCTACAGATGATAAGTAAATGTCCGTACACAGGTGACTTTCAAAAGCTTATAAGTAGATCGGTGAAAATAACTCAAACTATGTTAAGCAATGTAAAAAATATGGAAATTACTTCGTAGTGAGGGCTGAAGCCCTTAAAGTGGGGCTTTAGCCCTCACTACAAAGTTTTAATTATTAAAGCACTCAGCGGCAAGCTGAGATTTAGGCATGGTAGAGGGCGATTCGTAATGCCTGTACCCGGTTCAGACCTTCAGCGTGAGTTCAGCCAGAGCCCTGAGGGGCTCTAGCCGAAGGGTCGAACGCTGAGCGCTCACGGACGTTCGGCGAAGCTCAGTCGAGCCGCGAAGCCTTGGGCGATCGCCCTTAAGCTTTGATAAGCTGCAAATAAGGGGAGCAGGGGAGCAATGACTTTTGACAAATTACTAATGACTAATGACTAATGACTGATGACTATTGACTAATGACTATTGACTATTGACTATTGACTAATGACTAATGACTATCGATATATTCTGTTTTATAAACCTTATGGCGTCCTCAGCCAATTTACAAAAGACTCGCCGACACGCAGCACCTTGAAAGAGTACATCGAGGTTCCTGATGTTTATCCTGTGGGGCGTTTAGATTGGGACAGTGAAGGGTTACTCCTGTTGACGAACCACGGACAATTGCAACATCGCCTCTCGCATCCCCGATTTGGACACGAACGTACTTACTGGGTACAGGTGGAACGAATTCCTGATGCTGCAGCTTTGACACAGCTGCAAGAAGGTGTGATAATTCAAGATTACCGGACTCGACCAGCTTTGGTGCAGCTATTACCAACACCTTCTTTACCAGAACGGAATCCGCCGATTAGATTTCGCAAAAATGTGCCGACAGCGTGGTTGGAAATGACTTTAACAGAGGGGAAAAATCGTCAAGTACGGCGGATGACGGCGGCTGTAGGATTTCCCACTTTGCGCCTCATTAGGGTAGCGATCGCTCACCTACATTTAGATGGTCTCCAACCAGGTCAATGGCGTGATCTGGCTCCTGGTGAACTCAAATTGTTGCTTGATTTAGCTTTTGCAGGTCGCTCACGAAGTTCTCAGAAACCAGGTGTAGGGGTGTAGAAATTCTTGCGGCTGAATTATTAAGTATTGGTAAAGGGGATTAGGGATTGGGGATTAGGGATTGGGGTAATAGTCAGGGAGTCTCAAAATTATGTCCGGGGAAAAATTGCCTGTCCCCAAGTCGGGAGCATTTCCTGCTTCAACAATTCCAAGTAAACCTAAAGATATGTGTTGGAATATGCTACAAAGTCTAGCTTTAATGGCAAGTTATTGTGAGGAGATATGTTGCCGTATCTGAAATCTATCGTTAATATGCGTAACAATTAAGACTGCCACCAAAATTCGCCAGATGAACCACAATATTTTGTCGGTCTACTGTAAGCAGGTGCTAACAAATGTGGCACTTTTGGATTCTAGTGGCTAGAAGCACCTTGGAGCGGGAATTAAGGAACTTCCACAATGCTCATTTGCCCTCAGTGTAACTTTGAAAACCCCAATACTAATAAATTTTGTCAAAACTGTGGCGCTTCTCTGACCCAAAAGGTCTGTCCAGAGTGCAGTACTTATGTCGCTTTGAATGCACAACGATGTGATAACTGTGGCGCAGAATGCGGAACAGTTCTGTGGGCAATTATTACTCAGGAAGGAACTTTGGCAGCTGAGGAAAATAGGGGAAATGGGGAAGATAGGGAAGCAATATTTTCTTCCTCATCCTCCTTATCCTCTTCCTCCTCATCTTCTTTATCCCCTCTTCCCTCCACTTCCCCTCTGCCGGTAGGGTCGTACTTAGACGCACAGCAGCGCTATCAACTGCTAGAACCGCTACCAGCCTTAGGGGAAATTGCTGCTAACACTGAGGTGTGCGTTAGGGTTCTAGATTGCCAACCATACCAACTGTCGCTCCTTGAGGTCATGCTAGCAAACGAGCAACAGGGGTTAGCAACGCCATCAATGGGAGAGCAGAGAATTCCCAGTCTCGCTAAACCTTATATTGCTTTACAATCCTGGTGCCATCTGGGAATACCGCTAATTCATGATGCTTGGCAGCATGAAAATATACAGGTTATACTGATCGAAGACCGCTCAAACTGGCAAAAATTACTTGAACTGTGGCAAGAAGATACGACAAGTTCATTACAAATTGTAAACTTTTTTTACCAGATGACCCAACTATGGGCGGTGCTGGAAACAGTAAAGTGCCGTCAAAGTCTGTGGGAGTTGGAGAATCTGCGACTCGATGAAGACCTGTCGCTAGCACTACAGCGTTTGTATGTAGAATTACCAAGTAACCCATTAGCTGCTGATTTGTCAGAAGATTTAGAAGCACAGCCGTTTACAGTGCAAATTTTAGGACGAGTTTGGCAAGCACTTTTTAGACAGTCTCAACGCACTCAATTTGGCTCTATTTTACACCTTATAGGAGAGTTGGAACTCGGAAAGATCCAAACGCTCGTGGAGCTGCAATCACGTTTGGAAGTTATAGCCTCTGAATTGCAAAGCAATTCCACAAGTGTTCCAATGACCCGAACAATGCCCTACAGTAATGCTACGCCCACTGTCTTGCAATTAGATGAGCCAGAGGATGACACTGAATTGAAAACCGATGATATGCCCACACTTGTTCTGCCAATGCAGTTAGTGAGTTTGGAAAATGCAGGGCTTACTGATGTAGGACGTCAACGTGACCATAACGAAGACTACTTTGGTATTGAAACAAAAATTCATAAGATAGAATTGCCCAACAGCCGTACTTTGCAAGCGCGTGGTTTGTATGTTCTGTGCGATGGAATGGGCGGACACGCTGGTGGAGAGGTTGCTAGTGCCTTAGCTGTCAGTTCTTTGCAGCAGTACTTTCAAACACACTGGATTTCTGACCAACTGCCCACAGAAGATGATATCCGAGAAGCGATACGGCAAGCTAATCAAGCTATTTTCGATGTCAATCAACAAGATTCCCGTTCTGGGGTTGGGCGCATGGGTACCACCCTCATTATGGTTTTAATCCAAGATACTCATGCCGTGGTGGCTCATGTGGGAGATAGTCGTCTCTACCGCGTGACTCCTAAAAGAGGACTGGAACAAATCACGGTAGACCATGAAGTTGGTCAACGGGAAATTTCCCGGGGTGTGGAACCTAGTGTGGCATACTCGCGCCCTGATGCTTACCAACTTACCCAAGCCCTTGGTCCTCGCGATGAACACTTGATTATTCCCGATGTACAGTTTTTGGAGATAAATGAAGATTCCCTTTTTGTTCTTGCTTCGGATGGTTTGTCAGATAATGATTTGTTAAGAATTCATTGGCAAACTCACTTAGCGCCTCTGCTTAGTTCTAGTGCCAATTTGGAAAGTGGCGTTCAAGCTTTAATTGATTTAGCAAACCATTACAATGGTCATGACAATATTACTGCTGTACTTATCCGGGCGAGAGTCCGCCCCAATTTAGAACAACAGCAATCAGTTTTAGATTAGGTATTCGTTTAAGGAGGATGAGCAAATAAATGAATAATGGTTAGTCTTTCTCAATACTCGCTTGGCTGTCTTGTGCTCATCTCCTTACTCCCTAATCAAAAATCGTCTATGGTCACGCTGACCCTGTTAGAACCGCAAAAAAAAACGCCTCTTAAGCAGTGGCATTTTGATGATCAGTCCATTATACGGATTGGTCGTTCCGCAGATAATGACATTGTTTTAAGTGACACTTTGGTTTCGCGGTATCATTTAGAACTCAAACAAATAAGTTCTGATGAAAATGGCGGTTGTTGGCAGGTGATGAGTCAAGGCATAAATGGCACTTTTCTCAACGGCGTCTTGGTGACTCAAGCTTTTTTGCCAGATAATTCCCTGCTCCAACTGGCACAGGGCGGTCCCATTTTGAAATTCCAAATTGACCAGCAAACCGCTCCACAATATTCTCCTCCATCGTCACCCAACACTTGCACGCACCAAGGAAATTCACCTAACAATTTGTTTTGCATTCATTGTGGTGAACCTTTGTCGGTGATACAGACTATTCGTCAATATCAGGTATTGCAAATTCTTGGACAGGGAGGTATGGGGACTACCTATCTCGCTTGGGATGGACAAGGAAAAATTGCCGGACACCCGCAACTGCTGGTACTCAAGCAGATGAATGCTGATATGGCGAAAATTGCTAAGGCACAAGAGTTATTTGAACGAGAAGCAAATACTCTTAAATCCCTTAGCCATGTTGGAATTCCTAAGTATTACGATTTCTTTGTTGAAGGTGGCAAAAAATATTTGGCGATGGAATTAGTCCATGGTCAAGATTTAGAAAAACTTATTTATTCAAAAGGACCAGTTACACCAAATTTAGCGGTTAATTGGATGATTCAAACCTGCGATATTTTGGATTATCTGCATAGCAAAGAACCACCACTGATCCACCGCGATATTAAACCTGCTAACCTCATGGTGCGAAATTCTAATAATCGCATTGTGATGCTGGATTTTGGGGCAGTTAAGGAGATCGGCACGGCACCTGGAACTCGTATTGGTGCAGAGGGTTATTGTGCCCCCGAACAAGAACGGGGACAACCTCTGACTCAATCCGATTTATATGCCATTGGACCAACGCTTATTTTTCTGCTGACTGGCGAAAGTCCATTTAAGTTCTATCGCCAGAGGGGACGCAGTTTTCGCTTTGAAGTGGCAAATGTTCCCACTATTACTCCACAGTTGCGCGAGGTGATTGACCGCGCTACAGAACCTCTGGCACGCGATCGCTACCAAACGGCTAACGAATTAGCACAGGCTTTGGCTGCGTGCCAATTTTAGAGAATACGGGAACAGGGAATAGGTGACAAGGCATAGGAGGAGATAAGGAAGAAACTAGAGGCAACACACAAAAGCTTGAAGCTTTCATCTGTAACCTGTAACTTATTACCTACCCCCTATTGTCACTTCAGCTGTCAGCTGTAACCTGTTTGCTACTGCCTATTCTTCATCCCAAGCTTCCACAGCTAGCAATTCGCTGACTGGATCTTGCATGCTAAACCCAAAGTCTAGCAGTTCTTGCTTCCAGTGTTGCCAGTCGTTTCCGAACAGCAAAGCGATTTTCCAAATGCTATCCGTGGGCTTGATAATATTAGAATCTACGAGTGAACTCACATTACGCTGCAACTTCACCATTGGGTGAATTACTTGCTGCTTACTCATAACCTCGATTAAATTCAGATTTGGTTTAGTAAATGCTTGATCAAAACTGCTTTCCGTTCCGGAATTTTTGACGACGCGTAGAGCCTTTTTCTTTGGCAAAGCAAGTCTTAACTTTTTAACTATATCATAACTTACTCAATTGCGTGATCACTAAATTCGGTTTTGTACGGTAATCCCCACAAAGCAAGGTAAATTTCGCCTCTACAAGCCATCATTGTAAACTGAACTCAAACAACTCTTGTCCTGTGTTTTGCACAAATAACACTTTTGAGGGATATATGCAAAACGTTATTTGTTTTTCCACCATAATATTTGCAAGTTTTGACAAATTTATCTGACCGCAGCTTTTTTGAAAATTTTTGCCTAAAGGCAAACTGTGCAGTGAGTTCGATTTATACACAATCTATTTAATGTTATATACAATATCGCAAACATCTAATATTAGATAGAGGAAATACAGATTTTTATAAAAATTTAATTATTCATTCAGAGACAAAATTTATAAGAAAATACAGTCCTTAAGGAGGAAGGCAAAAAATTATACGTAGCTGATGTTTGGGAAGCGGTATAAATTCATCCATAGCGAAATTGTGAACAACAAGATTCCCGACCTCTTCAAGAGGTCGGGAATTTGAGCCAATGGATTTAGGCGCGAAGCGCAGGCACTTTCACATAAAGAAACGGTATAAATTCATTTGTAGCGGAATTGACCCGAAGATGCAAAGCTTTATGCTGTCTACTGCAATTGGCTAGTGCATGACGGGTAATTGAAATTTAACAGGACTTACGTATTTTAACGAAAAACTGTCATTCACCGTCATTCTGAGTGTAGCGCTAGCGAAACGAAGAATCTCCAAGATACTTCGCTACACTCCGTTTCGCTCAGTATGACATTCCCGACTTTGCGTAAGTCCTGTTTAAGTTGATTTTATTTACTCTATTTTTATTCCAAAAAATTTTAAAAAGGAGTCATTAGCTCTGCTCGTAGTAAGCACGAAGAGTGCTTATGAGCGCTGAAGCGCTCACTACAAACTACTTTTCCAACAGAGTTATTGTTTTTTGAGTTAATGGGGTTGGTAATCAAAATGTTGAGAACGCTGGACAATGATTCATTGCTGAGGCGAAGCTAAGGGGTGCTTGTCGCCGGAGGAGACGAAGTCTCAACCTACTGTGATCACCTGTTGTTAGATAGGTTAATGTAATTGTTCGTCTTGGGACAGCTAGGAGGGCTTGTCTCGAAATTGGCAGATTCTTCGCCTGTTGCAATTGTGCCATCAGCGGCGTTTTTGGCGGATTTAGCTTCACACAATACGGCTACGGTCGTTCCTTCATTTGTGCTAGTTACATTTCCCACTTTCACGCCACCAATATAGGCTTTGATGCCATTAGCTTGTGGTTGTGGTCGTGCTTGGTTCGTGACACCAGTAGTAGCACCTGTGGCGGGAACAATAACATAGTTGTAATTTGTAGTCGTTGTTGCGATACCAAGACCTAAGTTATCAAACTCAGCGTTACTTGCAAATTTACCATTTTCCAAGTAATAAGTTTGCTGCGCCCGGTTCATGGAACCCACATAAGTTTTCGCTTCAGTCTGCTTGGCTTTATTCGCTTGATTAAGGAAAGATGGCAAAGCAATAGCAGAAAGAATACCAATAATAATAATGACTACTAACAGTTCAATAAGTGTGAAACCCTGCTCTTGCTGCTTTTTATTAAGAATATATCGCAGATATTTAGCTTTTAGTTGAGTTTTCATACGTATTTACTAGGAGGTGGTGAGGGTTTAAAGAGTTCTAAATGTAACTTACCCACTTCACTTTGTTTTCATATCACCTTAGTAAAAAATTTTCCTTGTCAATAAGACAAGGGCTGATAAGTTGTTTGCCTTTATAGCAGCTTTCAACTGGCTGCAATACAGGTTGTTTGTAGGGGCTGGGAAATGCCCATGCGTGTCAACAATCAGGTTTAACCTTGATTCCACGTTGGCTTACCCCACCACGCCAGTCGCCTCAACGGGGGGAACCCCCGCACGGTGAGCCAGCGCTGCAGGAGGGTTTCCCTCCGCAGGCGACTGGCGCATCTCTTTCAGAGACGCTTCGCGAACGCGAAGCGTATCCGAAGGATTCACCCCGAAGGGGCGCTGGCTCCCCAACCCCTCCCCGCTTGCGGGGAGGGGAGCAAAAGCGTAGCTTTGGCGGGGTGGGGTCAAATCAACGTGGGGTAAAGGTCTGAACGTTAAATTGATACCGATGGGCTAGCCTTTACCCCTAAGGTGTGTATATATTTTATGCAAGTGAGAATGGCAATAGTCAGATTCACTGAAAATTTCCCATTTCTATTTTAAAAGTGCGTAACTTGATTTTCCTTACATTTAAATTAAAGAAGGAAGGAAACAAAATAATAAAAAACACACAATTATCTTTTTGTCAATGCCTGAAACAGAGAATAAATTTTCTGGTAGATTGGCACCTCAATGAAACGGCTCTGTCCTTCCCAAGCTGGAAAATAATTTGCTATACTAAGTCGTAGTCGTTATGAGTTCATATAAATAATCATGACTAACGCGACAGTAGAAAACGTAGTGATTATAGGTTCTGGTCCAGCAGGATACACGGCTGCTATCTACGCAGGACGAGCTAACCTCAAACCGGTTGTCTTTGAGGGTTTTCAAGCCGGGGGGTTACCAGGTGGTCAGTTGATGACAACGACTGAAGTGGAGAACTTTCCTGGATTTCCCGAAGGAATTACTGGACCAGAACTGATGGATTTGATGAAGGCTCAAGCGGAACGCTGGGGAGCTGAGTTATATACAGAAGATGTTATTGAAGTTGATTTAACTCAGCGTCCTTTTACAGTTCGCTCTGAGGAACGGGAATTTAAAACTAATAGCGTTATCATTGCCACGGGTGCGACAGCAAAGCGCTTGGGTTTAGATAATGAACATCAATTCTGGAGCCGAGGAATTTCTGCTTGTGCTATTTGCGACGGTGCTACGCCTATTTTCCACGGCGCGGAATTAGCTGTGGTAGGTGGCGGCGACTCGGCGGCGGAAGAAGCAATTTACCTGACCAAATACGGTTCTAAGGTGAATTTGCTGGTGCGTTCTGAGAAGATGCGGGCTTCTAAAGCGATGCAAGACCGCGTTTTGAGTAACCCCAAAATTACAGTTCACTGGAACAGTGAACCTCTGGATGTGTTTGGGAACGACAACCACATGGAAGGGGTAAAAATCCGCAATACCAAAACTGGCGAAGAGAGCAAACTGCACGTTAAGGGGTTATTCTACGCTATTGGTCACAATCCAAATACATCTTTATTTAAGGGACAACTGGAACTGGATGACGTGGGTTACATTGTCACCAAGCCTGGTTCTCCAGAAACAAGTTTAGAAGGTGTTTTTGCTGCAGGCGACGTACAAGACCATGAGTATCGTCAAGCAATTACCGCTGCTGGTAGTGGTTGTGCGGCGGCGATGCTAGCAGAACGCTGGTTGTCTTCGAGTGGTTTGGTTCAGGAATTCCATCAAAAACCGGAAACTCCAGATAATGAACTCGAACACCCAGCCGAGAAGAAAACTGAAGAACAGCAAGCTGCAGAATTTGATTTGAGTACAACCCGCCATCACGGGGGTTATGCTTTGCGGAAGCTGTTCCATGATAGCGATCGCCTGATTATTGTCAAATATGTCTCTCCTGGCTGCGGTCCTTGCCATACCCTCAAGCCGATATTAAATAAAGTGGTGGATGAATTTGACGGCAAAATCCACTTTGTCGAAATTGATATCGATAAAGACCGCGACATTGCCGAAAATGCTGGTGTCACAGGAACACCCACAGTTCAGTTCTTCAAGGATAAGGATCTGTTGAAGGAACTCAAAGGCGTCAAGCAAAAGAGCGAGTATCGCCAATTGATTGAAAGCAATTTGTAAGTCTTTGCCGATCCTCGTTTAACGTGAGTTCTCAGAACCTCTCCCACCCAACCTCCCTCTCCTATAAGGAGAGGGAGGAGCAACATTAGAATCAGGCTTTGAAGCCCCTCTCCTACTTTGGAGAGGGGTTTGGGGTGAGGTCTGCTTTGACTTCCAAAGAACTCACGTAGATTTACAACGTTATCGCCTTTGTGTATTTGGGCGATCGCACGAAACAACCTAATCGGTAAAATGGTCATCTGTAGTTACGAGCTTGCAACTCCTGACGCCTCGGTGTATTATGACCATCACAAAAAGTCCTCCGATTCGATTTTTACGGTTTGCTAAAAACCCCACCCTTTCCCAAAAACTGATGTTGATTGGGTTAGTCATAACTTTGTTTTTCATCTTACTGGCTTTGTGCGCCCCCTTACTCCAGGCTTTCGGTTGGCTGCAAAACCCCCTAGATTCCTTGACTAACCCCATTCAAGAACCACCCTCAGTCCAACATTGGTTTGGTACCAGTCGCGAAGGCTATGATGTATTTTCGCGCACGCTATTTGGTGCTCAAGCTGCCTTACAAGTGGTTTTATTGGCTACAGCGCTTAGTATGTTTATTGGTGTGCCTTTGGGCATGGTAAGTGGCTACCTAGGCGGTAGATTAGATAAAGCATTACTATTTCTTATGGATAGTATCTACACCCTACCAGGGTTGCTGCTTTCCGTAACGCTGGCATTTATCGTAGGACGTGGAATATTAAACGCTGCTCTTGCCATCAGCATTGCTTATGTACCGCAATATTACCGTGTTGTCCGCAACCACACTGTTAGCGTTAAAACAGAAGTGTTCATCGAAGCAGCACAAGCAATGGGTGCCAACACTTGGCAAGTTCTTTCGCGGTACTTATTTTTCAATGTGATTCAAAGCGTACCCGTCCTTTTTACCCTTAACGCTGCTGATGCAATTTTGATTCTGGGGAGTTTGGGTTTTTTGGGGTTAGGGCTTCCAAGAGAAACGCCAGAATGGGGACGCGATTTACAACAAGCTTTGCAAGCACTACCTGTTGGTGTTTGGTGGACTGCCTTTTTCCCCGGATTAGCGATGACAATCATGGTTGTGGGGCTGTCGCTACTCGGTGAGGGGTTAAATGAATTTATTAATCCCCGTTTACGCAAAGACATCCGGAAATAGTCAAGAGTTATTTGTTAATAATCATTAGTCATTGAGTCTATTTTCATTTGTCGTTGGACAAATGAGAAATAATAACCTAATTCAGTTTGCTACTCTAATATCTGTTGTACTTATCATTGAGAGATCTGTGTGAAAGATAATATTTCTTTAATTGCTGCTGCTGCTGGTGGTTTTATGCTTTCCGTCGCCCTGACTGGCATCTTAAGAGGTTCCCCAGTAGCATCTTTACAAGGTCAGTCTAGTTTTCATCCCCTAACTGTCGCTGCTTTACGACCAGCACCAAATGACTCCGAGAATGTAGAATTTTTTGGTAGCGAAACTGGTAAAAAATAAAGTAGCAAATTTGGCAGCGTCTCTCTGCGTCTAATATCTTTGTCCATCTGCGGTTTCCAATTCGCCCTAAACGGGATTTTTGCCAGAAATTTACTTATCCGTTGCCAAAGAAAGTGCCTTTTTGTGAGGGGTTTGAAAGTGGGGAATTCTCAAGTAATTGGTATTGACTTGGGTGGAACAGCAATTAAGCTGGGGCGTTTTACTGCAGATGGCACTTGTTTACAATCGTTAACTGTGGCAACACCGCAACCTGCGACACCAGAGGCGGTTGTAGCAAAAATGGTAGATGCGATCGCCCAAATTGACTTTGAGAGAAATTGCATTGCCATTGGTGTTGGCACTCCCGGACCTGCGGACGCTCAAGGACGCATTGCCAAAATTGCCATTAACTTGCCAGGATGGTATGATGTGCCTTTAGCTGATGCCTTAGAAGCAAAAACAGGCAAACCTACGATTGTTGGTAACGATGCTAACTGCGCAGGGCTAGGGGAAGCTTGGCTGGGAGCAGGTCGCCGCTTTCAGAATCTGATTCTGCTGACTTTGGGAACTGGTGTCGGTGGCGCAATTATCCTAGATGGTGAATTGTTTACTGGTCCAAATGGCGCAGCCGGCGAACTGGGATTGATTACCCTCAACCCAAATGGCCCAAGGTGTAATAGTGGCAATCAAGGCTCTTTGGAGCAGTATGTATCAGTCACCGCAATTCGTCGCCGTACAGGCAAGGAACCAGCAGAACTCGGCGTTCTGGCAAAAGCCGGAGATGCTCAAGCCTTGACATTCTGGCAAGAATATGGTAAAGATTTGGGGATTGGATTGACCAGTTTAATTTACGTGCTGACGCCGCAAGCAGTTGTCATTGGTGGCGGCGTGAGTGGCAGTGCTGAGTTTTTTATACCATTTGTTAAAGCAGAAATTGAGCAGAGAGTTCTGCCGACTTCACGTGTTGGTTTACAAATATTGCCAGCAGAATTGGGTAACTTTGCGGGAATAGCAGGTGCTGCGAAGTTAGCTTTTTCAAAAGTAGGGGCTTAGGCGTATGGTTCAAATCATTCAAGCTAGAGACATCAGTCTTTACGAATTAGAAGAAAAATTTGCTTTACAACAGGCGACAGAGGCTGATTTCTTTCCAGAATGGACAGAGAATTTACCAACACTCACTGATGCGGAAAAACAAGCTCTTGACAGAGCGAAAAGCAACTATTTAAACTTGAACAAACGCCGTCCAATGTCCGAAGAGACAGTAAAGATGGTTGTGCTGTCTCCTTTACTAGATTTAGCAGGATTTTATCAACCGCCTTTTGATATTCAAACTGAGACTTCTATCGAAATTTCTGCTGAAGATGAAGGTGTTGTTGTTAAAGGAAACATTGATGTTCTAGTCATACAAAATCGGCTTTGGGTGCTTGTCATTGAATCTAAAAGCAGTAAATTCGATGTTATAGCAGCACTGCCCCAAGCACTTTCTTATATGCTGAATAATCTAGATGATACACAGCCAACTTTTGGTTTAATTCTTAATGGCAGAGAGTTTGTTTTTGTCAAACTTATTCAGCAAGAACAACCTCGCTATGCACGATCCGATGCGTTATCAATTGAACGTGATTCTGAATTTAATCAGGTACTTAGCGTTTTAAAGCGCCTTGGTGAATTCATCGTTTGTTAACTCCTAAATTTTGACTTAGGGACTTCCAAACAAATAAGTAGGTCAACCTTAAAAAAATCCCATGAGTGGTTCTTATTTGTTGATATATTGCACTCAACTGATAACCGCTATATTTGTTGGAATACTTTTATAAAAGATAACCAGTTGTGTTCTGAACGTATTCCAAAACTTTTTGATAAGAATCTGGATTACTCACGGGGCTGATAATGATGGGAAGAGCACTATCTGGCAACCAAAAAGTTATCCTGCCGTTGGTTGGTTCATGACAAAAAGAACTAATGCTGTCGAGGTTAATGATATATTCATTCCTTTCGTAAAGAATTTTCACCCAATAGGATTTCTCAAACTTTAACCCCGTGACATGCTGTATATAATCCAGAATTTTTTGATAGTCTTCTAAGTTATTTTGGGAATTAACCACTATGGGGATAGCACTATCTGGCAACCAAAAAGTAATCCTACCGTTGCGTTCATGGCAAAAAGCCGTAACCCGTTCAAAATTGACTACATATTCATTTCTCTCATAGTGAATTTTTACCCAGTAGGCCACAAAATCCCCTCAAGTCACAAGTTTCACAGCAGCAAATTTCAGCGCTACAGCCGTAAAAGATTTTGAGTTGTGTCAGGAGTCTTTGGTACTTAAAGCAAAGACTCATGACTGATGATTAATTAAGAGACTTGTGCTGGTGTTTGTGCAACAGAGGAAGGATTAGAACGAGTAATTGCAGCTTGAATGAAACCCTTAAATAAAGGATGAGGGATGCTGGGACTTGATTGAAATTCTGGATGAAATTGGCAAGAAATAAAGAAGGGGTGGCTGGGAAGCTCAATAATTTCCACTAAGCGTCCGTCGGGAGAAGTCCCACTAATCACATAACCAGAATCTACAAATATGTTGCGGTAGGCGTTGTTGAACTCATAGCGATGGCGATGGCGTTCATAAACTACTTCTTCCTGATACAGTTTGAAAGCCAATGTATTGGGAAGCAAACGACAAGGATATAAACCTAAACGCATTGTTCCGCCTAAATCAACTATATCCTGCTGTTCTGGCAACAGGTTAATAACTGGGTTTTCGGTATGGGGGTCAAATTCCGCGCTATTAGCATCTGTTAATCCGGCGATGTTCCTTGCCCATTCAATAACTGAACATTGCATTCCCAAACACAAACCTAAGAAGGGGATTTGGCAATTTCGCGCGTATTTAATTGCGGCAATTTTGCCATCAACTCCCCGAACGCCAAAACCTCCTGGGACAACGATACCATCCACGCCTTTAAGATAAGTTTCGACTGCTTCGGTTTCCAATTCTTCTGAATTTACCCAACGTAGATGCAGTTCGCAACTCATAGCAATTGCTGCATGGCGCAGTGCTTCTACAACTGAAAGATAGGCATCGGACAAACGCACATACTTACCCACTATCGCAATTTCCAATCGATGAGTGGGACTGTATAATTTCTCGACCAAAGTTTGCCACTGCACCAAATTTGGTTGACGTTGTTCCATGTTCAGCAAATCTAGCGTTTGCTGCGCCAGTCCTTCTCGTTCCAGAATCAGCGGGACTTCATAAATGCTTTTAGCATCTTGCGATAAAATGACGCATTCTACAGGAACATCACAGAATTCCGATAATTTTTGTTTTATCCCTGTTGCTAGGGGACGTTCGCATCGACAAATTAAGATATCTGGTTGAATGCCAATCGATCTGAGTTCTTTGACTGAGTGTTGCGTTGGCTTAGTTTTCATTTCACCCGCTGAAGCAATCCACGGAACTAGTGTTACGTGCATATACAGCACATTTTGCCGCCCTACATCCTTACGGAATTGGCGAATTGCTTCTAAAAACGGCAGCGATTCAATATCTCCTACCGTACCGCCTATTTCTGTAATAACAACATCTGGATTAGTATCTTTAGCAACTCTAATAATCCGCTCTTTTATTTCATTTGTAATGTGCGGAATCACCTGTACTGTGCCGCCATTATAATCGCCACGTCGCTCTTTATTAATTACGGCTTGGTAAATTGAACCTGTCGTCACGCTGTTTAAACGCGACATCGAGGTATCCGTAAAACGTTCGTAATGCCCTAAGTCCAAGTCTGTCTCAGCACCATCTTGAGTCACAAAGACTTCGCCATGCTGAAAGGGACTCATCGTTCCTGGATCAACATTAATATAGGGGTCGAGTTTGAGAATTGACACAGAATAATCTCTTGACTTGAGCAATCGCCCCAGACTTGCTGCTACAATTCCCTTACCAATACTAGAAACAACTCCGCCAGTAACAAATACAAACTTAGTCATATTATTTTTAACTTTGTGCAACTTCTAAAAATACACCCGTCATTGTGCCACAGTAATTGTTCTTGGGTAATGACGGATGTTGGTTGTTAGTTGTCAATAAGTGTTAGTTGTTGTAATAACTACTAACTACTTACGGCTTCCTCACTCCCGGCTTTTTTGTAAATTATTCTTCTATTTTGACGTGAGACCACTTTTAGGATTAGTAATATTAAGCTTTATAACCACACCCTCGCTAGTTTTGGCTCAAGAGCAATCCCTCAAAGTTGTTTATCCTCGGGCAAATTCCCAGACAAGTGCAAAGAAAATTTTTTTTATTGGCACAGCACCATCAGGTGGAGAGGTTCTCATCAATGGTAAGCCAGTAACCCGTAGCAAGTCTGGTCATTTTGCCCCGAGTTTTCCCTTGCAGGTGGGAGAAAACGTCTTTACTGTCCGCTACCAAAATCAAGAACTCCTTCTTAAGGTGACAAGAGTTTCGACTCAACCGGAAGTGCCACAGGGGTTAGCCTTTGCCAAAGATTCTCTCACACCAGCAGTGGACATTGCTAAACTTCCGGGGGAAGCGATTTGTTTTGGCGCGATCGCCCCAGCGAATGGTAATGTTTCCGTAAAGCTGGGAAATCAGACTGTTTCCCTTTTACCCCAACCTCAACAAGCACAACTCCCAGCAAATTCTGCCGCCTTAACAGGGCAAAATCAACCCTCTAGTGAGTCTAGCGCAAGCAAGTATCAGGGGTGTACGACAGTTTTTGGAGTGAATCCTCTACTTGTGTACGGTAACAACATCGTCTCTGGTGCTGTTGTCCAAAACGACAGCAAAAATGTAGATTTGGGTAAGCCAGAATTTCAGTTAACGGTAGGCGGTAAAACGATAACTCAACCAGGAACTGGAAAAATCACCATCCTTTCACCTGCACAGTTGGAAGTTGTGGAGGTGACAGCAGATTCTGGTGTTGCTCGCACTGGTCCCAATACAAATTATTCTAGACTTACACCTCTACCTAAAGGCACACGGACAGCAGTCACAGGACGAGAAGGTGAGTGGTTGCGTTTGGACTATGGCGCTTGGATCAATACTAAGGAAACTCGTACTTTACCAGGAGCAATTCCTCCAAACACTATTATCCGTAGTGTTGGATATCGGAAACTGCCGGGTGTCACGGAAATGGTTTTCCCGCTGCAAGTTCCGGTTCCTGTGAGTGTGCAGCAGAATGACCAGACTTTTACTCTCACCCTCTATAATACCACTGCTCAAACAGATATTATTCGTTTAGATGACAACGCTCTGATTTCTCGCCTAGATTGGCAACAACTCCCCCCCGCTACAGCCGGAGGACAGGGAGGAGTGCAATACACTTTTCACCTGAAAAAGCCTCAACAATGGGGGTATAAGCTGAGATACGACGGAACGAGCCTGATTTTGGCTTTACGTGACTCACCCTTCAACTCGTCTGCAAGCAAGCGAGAAACAACGGGGTTATTCAAAAGACAAAAGCCGTTATCTGGTCTCAAAATTTTACTCGATCCAGGACATGGGGGTAAAGAATCTGGTGCATCCGGACCAACAGGATATTTGGAAAAAGATGTCAACTTGGTGGTTTCTAAGTTGGTGCGCGAGGAGTTGGTGAGGCGAGGGGCAAAAGTGGTGATGACACGGGAGAATGATACAGAAGTGTCGCTTCCTGATCGCGTGGCGAGAATTGATCAAGAAGAACCAGCGATCGCCATTTCCATACATTACAACTCGCTACCCGATGAAGGTGATGCCGAAAATACCAAAGGAGTGGGAACGTTTTGGTATCATCCCCAAGCTCACAGCTTAGCAGTCTTTATGCACAACTACATCGTTAGCAAATTAGGGCGACCATCCTACGGCGTATTTTGGGATAACTTAGCGCTTACACGCCCAGCAAGTGCGCCATCAGTATTGCTGGAATTGGGTTTTATGAGCAATCCAAATGAATTTGAGTGGGTGACAAATCCTCAAGAACAGAAGAAGCTAGCAAGAGTCATAGCTGATGGAATTGTTGAGTGGTTTCGTAGCGTCCGCTGATTGGTAAGATCAATAATTGCAAGATTTTCAAACCCCGTTTTTCAGCAAACTAAGTTTTTTAAATACTTATGCTGACAAATAAAGTCTGAAGGATAAAGAATGAAGAACTTGATACTTCAGACTTTTGTTTTCTTTTCATACAAAACGGGAGCATCCCAAAGCAAGCAAAAACCTTACTTACCCTCATCCCTTAACCCCTTCTCCCCACGGGAGAAGGGGAATAAGAGTAGGACTTGACTCCCCTCTCCCAAATGGGGAGAGGGGTTGGGGGTGAGGGCAGAATGGCAAGTGTGGAAAATTGGGATGCTCCCTACAAAACATACTTTATTCTTTAGACTTTTGTTTTCTTTTCATACAAAACATACTTTATTCTTCACTACCATAACAATCCTAAATTTTATAAAAATTTTTCTTCCCTGTTCCCTGTTCCCTATCCTCATAAGGTAATTTACAACTCAAATAGGACTGCTATATAAGTCAATACGGTTCAGTTAAGGTTGATGTGTAAAAATCACATATGTAGAGATGCGCCATCCGAGAGTTCTACATTGTGTTCCTGATAACGATTCTGGTCTTATCTGAACAGTATTGCTATATAAGTAAGATTATTAATTTTTTATAAAATTATTATTTCATTCATAATTTTGTGACATTTTTTGGCAAAATAACACAAGGTGCACATACTAGTCATTTTTGACACTATACTCGCTTTTGTGTTGTTCTTCTTGCGCGTAATTGCCAATACACTATTGCATTTCAGGACAGCCTGATTTGATTTATGCGAGTATTCTTTTGTACAAGATTCTTGCCAAGTATAACTTCTTTCTTAGTAGCATCTACACCATAAGTGTTCTGTACAGCAAGCTCTGTGCAGTTCATCTCCAATCTTTCCTAAAACACTTTTTCCAAACAAAGGATAAGCCATGGTGCAGACTCTAACCGTTTCGGGGACAACTAACTACACAATTGGTGCTAGTCCCAAAGCTATTGCCCCCAATTTAAGTATTACTGATCCTAATAATGGCAGCCTAAATGGTGCATCGGTCATTATCACTTCTAACTTCAACCCTAGTGAAGACCGCCTCGCTATTGCCGGACAAACTGGTACTAGTGGCACTATCGAAAATCTTAACTGGAACTACAACACGACAACAGGGGTTTTGTCCTTCATTGGTACAGCTACTAACGATGTTTACCAGAATGTGCTGCGCCAAGTCACTTACAACAATACCACTAACACCCCCTTAGCAGCAGCACGTGGCATTGCATTTGCCCTAGGTACTAACCTTGCAAATCCAGAAAACAACCACTTCTACGAGTTTGTCCCGGCTCAAGGCATTAGTTGGGGGGATGCTCAGCAGCAGGCTGGAACGCTTAACTACTTTGGACTCCAAGGTTACCTAGCAACCATCACCTCTGGTACAGAACAAAACTTCATCCAAGGCAAAGTCCAAGGAAACGGATGGTTAGGAGGTAGTGATGCGACGACTGAAGGAGACTGGCGTTGGGTGACAGGACCAGAAGCTGGAACTGCTTTTTGGAGTGGAAATGCAACTGGTAGTGCTGCGAACAATCAGTACAACAACTGGTTATCTACTGAGCCGAACAACCTTAACAACAACGAAAACTACGTCCACGTCATTGGTAACCCAAACCTTGGTCAAGACGCACAAGGTAAATGGAACGACCTTGCCAATGTTGTGCAACCTGGAAACTTTGCCCCTCAAGGTTACCTTGTAGAGTACGGTGGCTTACAAGGCGACCCGACTTTACAAATTACTGGCAATGTCACGGTGACTTTGACTGCTACCTTGAATGCTGCAAATAATGCTTCTAAGTTTGATTTTACTGGCGATGGCAGACCAGACATCCTTTGGCGCAACCATAGCACAGATGAAACTGCCATCTGGGAGATGAACGGTACCACTTTGCAGCAGTCTATCCTGTTACCTCGAACCCAAGATACTCGTTGGGAAATTGAAGGTCAGGGAGACTTTACAGGTGATGGCAAACCAGAAATCGTCTGGCGCAACTATTCTACTGCTGAAACTGCCATCTGGCAATTGAATGGTACTACCTTACAACAATCAACCTTGCTGACTGCAGTCCCAGATACTGCTTGGAGAATCGAAGGGGTGTCAGACTTTACGGGTGATGGTAGAGCCGACATTCTCTGGCGGAACAATCGTAGTGGTGAGAATGGTATCTGGGAGATGAACGGTACTACCTTACAACAATCAACTTTGCTGCCCACAATCGAGGATACTGCTTGGCAAATCAAAGGTTTAGCAGACTTTACAGGTGATGGCAAAGACGAAATTCTCTGGCGGAATAACCGTACTGGTGAGAATTCCATTTGGCAGTTGAACGGTACGACTCTACAACAGTCCATCTCGCTTACCCCACTTGCAGTAGATACTGGTTGGGACGTTGCAGGTGAAGCAGACTTTACAGGTGATGGCAAAGTTGACATCCTCTGGCGCAACAATCGTACTGGTGACAATGCTGTCTGGCAGATGGATGGTACCACGTTTCAACAGTCTATTTCCCTGACCCCAGTTCCTGATACTCGTTGGCAAATCAAAGGGCTGGGAGACTTTACAGGTGATGGTAAAGTTGACATTCTCTGGCGCAACGGCAGCGGCAATGGTACTGACGAGACTGCTATTTGGCGGCTAAATGGTACGAATTTAGAAGAGTCTATTCTACTCCCCAAAACTGCTAGTACTGCCTGGGAAGTCAACTTTCCGTCCTCGTTCGCGGTAGCAACATAAAAAGATTGCATCTGTTTGATTCTATCTGTGTCCACTCCCCTCATTCCCCCCGAAAAGAGCTACCGTGTACACACATCTCATTTCTTACCTCACCCTCGCTTTTAGCTAGCTGCGCTAAAATCTATCCCTCTCCTTAAAAGCAGAGGGATGCCCAATAGGGCAGGGTGAGGTTCCCAGTTGGCGAATTGCTGAAAACATTAAATTGTAGGGTGGGCACTGGTTGGTGTCTACCTTCCTTGCTTATTGGTCAAGAACAGTGCCCACCCTACGTTGAATTCGGGCTCCAGAGCCATTATAGCAGGGGACTGGGGACTGGGGACTGGGGACTGGGTGAAAAGCCTTTTTGTGTCTAGGTTTTATCATCTGTTAGCGTCGTACGCACCTTGGCTGTTGCTATATCCAATCCCAAATCCCGAATCCCAGTCCCCTTCACTCACTCTTAAGATAGATTTTTTGATAAATAACTTTGTGTGGACAAATTAGTCATTTTTAAACAATACAGTTCAAATTAGGTGTTTTCTGCTTGTACAACTTAGATAAAGGTGTTATAAAAGTGTTTCAAACAGCGCTTCCCTACGTGTATGAATTTTTTACACATAAAGTTTAATCTAACGATATTGATTTTTGGCACTTGACCCCGATACTATCCCGTTGGTATGCCACGTAATTGTTGATACGTCATCTGAACCTAAGATAGAGTGATTTAGCTGTTGCAAGTGTTACTTTATACGATAACTAAGACAAGCAGAAATGCTTTTTTAATAGTTTCCATAACATAAGTGTTCCGTGTAACTCGGTAGTTCATCTCAAATTTTTCCTAAAACACTTTTTTCTGACACAAGGATCAACTGTGGCACAAGACCTTTCTGACCTCAATAATCAGGTTGCGACTAACTCTACCTTAACCTCGACAAATTCTTCCCCTAACACTGATTCCTCGACACTCAATAGTCCGGTTGGTCAAGCTGCTAACGGTGTTACGCCAAGCCTAAATGTTTCTGGAACAACCAACTACGCGGCGAGCGCTGAACCTCTAGAGGTTGCCTCCAATTTGACTATTTCTGACTCTGATGGAGGCACCCTAAATGGTGCATCGGCGCTAATTTCCTCTAACTTCAACGCGACTGAAGACCGTCTTGGTATTGCTGGACAGACTGGTACCAGTGGCACTATTGATGGTTTGAACTGGAACTACGACACCACAACAGGAGTTTTGAGAATCAATGGTACAGCTTCTAACGAGGTTTACCAGAATGTGCTGCGTCAAGTTACCTACATTAATACGAGTGGCACTCCTTCAGGGGGAACACGTGGTATTCAATTTGCTCTAGGTACGAATCTGGCAAATCCAGGAAACAACCACTTCTATGAAATTATTCCTAGTATAGGTCTTGCCTGGTCACAAGCAGCTAGGGATGCAGCCAATCGTAACTACTTCGGACTCAAAGGTTATTTAGCAACTATCACTTCTGCTGAAGAACAAAACTTTATCCAAAACGCAGCTAAAGGAAGAGGCTGGATAGGAGCCAGCAATATTGATGGTGCAGGAAACTGGCAATGGGTCACAGGACCAGAAGCTGGAACCCAATTTTGGAATGGATTTGAAGATGGTACCCCTGTTGAAGGTCGCTACAATAACTGGTTATCTGGTGAGCCAAAAGATAAAAATAATCTAGAAGAACACGCCCATGTGATTGGCAACCCCGTCTATGGTGCTGCTGCACAAGGTAAGTGGAATGACCTTGACCCTAATGTACAAGATGGAAACTATAGACCTATCGGGTACATAATAGAGTACGGCGGTCTACAAACCGACCCGAGTGTACAACTGCTAGGCAATGTCACGGTTAGTTTGAATCCTACGGCAACAAATTCTAGATCTGATTTTAGTGGCGACGGCAAACCGGATATTTTATTGCGGAATAGAAGCGCTGATGAGACTGTTCTGTGGCAGATGAATGGTACCACCAGAGAACAAGTTATCTCGTATCCTAAAACTGACGATACCAATTGGGAAATTGTAGGTCAGGCAGATTTTACAGGTGATGGCAAACTAGACGTTGTCTGGCGGAACTATAACACTGGCGAGAATGGTCTTTGGCAAATGAATGGCACTGGCTTTGCACTTGGACAGGAAAGCTTGATTCTGCCTACAGTCCAGGAAGCTGATTGGAAAATCGAAGGGGTGTCGGACTTTACAGGCGACGCCAGACCAGATCTCCTCTGGCGCAACTATAGAACTGGCGAGAATGGTATCTGGCAGATGGACGGTAGTACCCTACAACAGTCAACTTTGCTCACTACACTTGATACTGCTTGGGAAATCAAAGATGTAGCAGATTTTACAGGTGACGGCAGAGACGAAATTCTCTGGCGGAACAACACTACTGGTGAGAATACCCTTTGGTTGTTGAACGGTACGACTCTACAAGAGTCCATCCCGCTTAGCCCAATTGCGGATACTGCTTGGGATGTTGCGGGTGTGGCAGACTTTACAGGCGATGACAAAGTAGGCATCATTTGGCGGAACAATAGTACTGGCGACAATCTTATTTGGCAGATGAATGGTACTGCTGTTGAACAATTTATTGACCTTACACCAATTGCGGATACTGCTTGGAAAGTTGAAGGTCTAGCAGATTTTACGGATGATGGTGTAGTTGATATTCTGTGGCGCAACAGTGGTACTGATGAGACTTCTATTTGGCAGATGAATGGTACTACCTTAGGAGAGTCTATCTCACTGCCTAAAACTGGAAGTCCGGGTTGGGACATCAGTTTCCCATCTTTCGCTCCAGCAGGAGGCTAGGCTGCATAGCTTTGCCTTGTGGTAGTCAAGAGTCAAGAGCTATCTAACGCCTGAATTTTGCACTCTTGACGACCTTAAAGACAAAATATGCAGATGTTTGCAACCGCAGATGTACGCAATTCACGGGGATTGGGGACTGGGGACTAGGGATTAGGGACTGGGAACTGGGACAATTCTGCGGGGATTTGGGGGGGTAATATCATGTCCGATTAAATAACCTTACTAAGTTTGTAGTGAGGACAAGAGTCCTCTTGGACGAAAACAAGGACTCTTGTCCTTACTAAATATAAGTTTTATTGTGGGTAATCTGCCGGACTTGATATAAGTCCCAATCCAAGAGTCCTTAATCCCCAAGGAGAGCCGCGCCGATTCCTCTATCTGATGTCAAACTAGACGAAGCAGACTTGGCAGGAGCTATTGTGCCAAATGAAACCAAATCTCCTAACTAAGATTATTACAATTTAGTTTATGGAGTGCGATCGCAAGCGTGTTACGCACTACCTTTCTCATGATATGGCGATCTGCTGAAAGCAGCAGCGCTGAGTGCAAAGCACATGCTCCGCGTTAGCCTTGGCGTGCGCTTACGCTTACGCTATCGCCCCCATTTATGTAATATCGGCATAGTAAATAAACCCCATGCCAAACCCGTAATTAATCCAAAAAGCGTTACAACCTGATTATGAAAACTCCACCAACCCAAAACCTCTGCGGCTAATTCTAATGGATAAGCCATCATTAATATAGTGGCGATCGCCACTCCACTCCAACCATACTGACTTAACCAGTAAAAACCTTTACCACCTGTCACTCTATACAATACACGAGTGATCAATAAGCCGGCAACAGTACCGTAGCAACGCATACACACAGCCATCATATACGGTGGCACCAAAGCTACCCCCATATTCGGCTGTGGGCATACATGAGTGCCCATAAAATAAATAATCTTTGCAATTACAGGTAATAATGGGAACCTAGATGCAGCTAAAAAAGGAGCAGCAAGCGGTCCAACGACCATCCCTGCTAATAAGAAGTCAGTGATTGCACTTACCCAACGAATTTCTAGCCGTCTTTTGAAAACTACTCCTTCCATTCTGTCTCCGTTTCTTTACTCTGCGTTCTTGGCGGTAGCCTGCGGCACGCCGCTACGCGTCTACGTTTTTTTAAACTTTGGGCATTGGCGCCCGTCCTATTAACTGGGCGGGCAGGATGCCCACCCCACTATTAGGGAATAATTTATTTTTTGGAAATCCCTTGCCTTGTTCCCAGCCTTAAGCTGGGAATACCATTGGGAGGCTCTGCCTCCTATACTTGCGGCAGAGCCGCTTTAAGGGCATTTCCAGGTAGAACCTGGAAACGAGATTTTAGAAGAGTATACTTGCGGCAGAGCCGCTTTAAGGGCATTTCCAGGTAGAACCTGGAAACGAGATTTTAGAAGAGTTTGAGGTTAAGTTGACACGTATGGCTGTCCGGTGCACCCCACTGGGATAATTTATTTTTTGGAAATCCCTAAACTAGTTTACCAATATAAGGACTCGTCAACTTCTGCAATTGCTGCATCAACAGACTCAAGAATAACCCCACATCTGTCACCACACCAACTGATTCTATTGAACCTCTGTCGCTTAACTTCGTCACCACAGCTGGATTGATATCCACACAAACCATCTTCACTCCCGCCGGAGTCATATTGCCGACGCCAATCGAGTGCAACATACTAGACAACATCAAAATCATGTCCGCGCCTTTGAGCAGTCTGGCGTATTCGCTTTGTGCTTTGATCAAATCCATCTCGGTATCGGGTAAAGGACCATCGTCCCGAATCGAACCGGCAAGACAGAATGGGACTCCGTTGCTGACGCACTCATACATCACGCCACTTTTAATGATGCCAGCTTCAACAGCTTTGGCAATGCTACCATAACGACGCATAGTATTAATCACTTTTAGGTGATGCCGGTGTCCACCGCGTACAGCTACGCCGCGCTTCATGTCCACACCGAGAGAAGTCCCCATCATTGCTTGCTCGATGTCATGGACGGCGATCGCATTTCCACCCAAAAGCGCTTGTACGTATCCTTCTCGAATCAGTTGTGCTAGATGTTCGCCGCCACCTGTGTGAATCACCACAGGTCCTGCTGTCACAGCAACTTTACCACCTGCGTCCCTAATTTTACGTAATTCCCATGCCACTTGTTCAACTACAAGTTCCACGCGTCGCTCACTGGAAACTCCCGCTGACATAAAGCTGAATTCTTGAGAATTCCGTTGTTCGCGTGATTCGGTTTTGCGGATGGTACGGATACCTTGCACATCCACAACAACAGACTCACCCACTTCTAAATCACGTAAAATTTTACACCTTGCTAGGATACCTGTGGGCGTTTGAGTGACAGCAATAGCGCCATCCATCCGCTGATTTTGCACTTTCAACCATGTACCATTAATCCTGATTTCAGTTGGATAAATCGTGCTAACGTAGAAATCATCCGGAGCTACGCCTGGTTGAGTCACAGGTTCTAGCTTGACATCGCGCTCATCTTGAGGTAAGTCCACCGCACCCAAATCGATGAGATGCGATATAATGCTTTCCATCACTTCATGCGAGGGAGCCGACACCTTGACATCTGCTTGTGAGGTACTTTGCCGCTGCTCTCCCAATTGAAAATCGAGGACTTGAAAGCTACCACCGTTGTCGGTAATCAAATCCAAAGCGCGGTTAATCAAGCCTGAGTCCAGCAAGTGTCCTTGTATACGTAATACCCGGCTCTCCACCGACACATTCGCATGCAATTCTTCCCGTACCGGTTCTGTTACCCGCAGCGTCAAGCATTTAGCTGCGCCACCAGCTTTGAGAAATTCAGTCAGCGGTGTTTCCAGCACTCGGAAACCAGCATCTGCAAGACGTGCTTTGAGTTCTTCACTCGCCTTATTCATCACAACGATGTGATCGACATTCACCGCATTACAGGCGAAGTTCACCGCATCCGGTTCTGAGATTGCAATCCGCTTGTGTGGTGGTACCCGCATTTCAATAACGCGGTTGGAGTAGGAATCAAAAGCAGGTGGATAGTACAGCAAATAGCCGTCCTTGAGGGGACAGAAGCAGGTATCTAGGTGGTAAAAGCGCTCATCTATCAGGCGCAAAGACAACACTTCGATATCCAGCCATTTCGCTAGGTAGGGGTGAGAATCTAATTCTGTACGGAAACCGTATCCAGCCCAAAGCCAGCGTCCTTCCCGATCTAGTAGTGCGTCTCCTGCACCTTCAAACGGCAAATCTTTGGGTAGTTCGTGGACAGTGTAGCCATTGTCTTCAAACCACTTCTTGAAATAAGGCTCCTCTGCCTGACGCTCTTTGTGTAAAAAGCGACTGAGAACAACGGTTTTTCCCAGCAATAAGCCAGCGTTGGCAGTAAATACCATATCTGGTACACCCTTGTGGGGTGAGACCAAATCAACAATTGCGTGTTTCTTGAGGATGTGATGCAGTTGTTCCCACTGTTCTACAGCGCGATCGCGCGATGACTTGTGAATATTTCCTTCCATCCAAGGATTAATCACATAGTCTACATCATAATGGTCAGGAGCACACATCAAAAAGCGAATTCGGGAATCCATAAAAATCACACTTAAGGTTAGATGCAATCAGCCTTTACATTTAGACGCAATTTGCCTTTAGAAATCATAGATTTTTGTTGAATCAATTCTGTAAAATCTGCTACTAAATTTCTGCCTGTTTGTAAAAGGCGGCACAAAGGCTATGCTCTATTCTATCCTGGAGAGGGAAGACAAAATCCCCGCGCATTTATTTATGAATTGCAGACTCATCTGAAGTGACATACTCCCACACTGAACGGAGTACCGTTACAGTGTGGGCTTCTCAACCAATCCGGCTATTGCTTAGGAGGCGTTGAGCTTTAAGAACGGAATGCCCTACCGCTCTATTTTTTATATTTATAGCTGCATTGTGATCACGGTCTAGAGAACAACCACATTGGCAAAAATGCCAACGTTCATGCAGCTTTTTTGGAACTTTCAAACCACAATTAGAACAATCTTGTGATGTGCCGGAAGCATTCACCGCTATTACCAACAACCCAGCATTTTCGGCTTTGGTAGTTAGAATTGACAGGAAGCTTGACCATCCAGCATCATGAAGACCCACCGCTAGTCTGGATTTTGAAAGTCCTTTAACGTTGAGGTCTTCATGAACAACAACGTCATATTTTGACAACAACTGTTTAGCTGTTTTGAAGTGAAAATCTTTGCGCTTGTCAGCAACTTTCTTGTGCTGCTTACCCAATTGGTTAACAGATTTGCGTCTACGATTACTGCCTTTTTTGCGTCGTGAAACACGTTTTTGAATGACACGTAACCGTTTTTGAGACTTGCGGTAGTGTTGAGGAATAGCTACTGGTTCACCATCAGAAGTTGTTAAAAACTCCTTTAAACCAAGGTCAATACCTGTTATTGAATCAGGAGCAATATCAAGTTTGACACTGGGAACTGTCCGGTCTTCAAGACTTAGGGTTACATAGTAACCGTCAGCTTTTTTGGTAACTGATACCGTCTTTACATTAAACCCATTAGGTATGGGACGATGCAAAATAACTTTAATATTTCCCAGTTTCGGAAGATTTATCAAACTGCCTTGAATGCAATCATCYTTCATCTGTGGATAGGTAAAAGTCCGGTAACGGTCACTAGGTTTAAACCTTGGTCTACCGCTTCTTTTTCCATTACTATCGCCACTTAGAAAACGGTCGAAAGTTACTTTAACTCGCTTGACTACWTCCTGCAAAACCTGTGAATGAATATCACCGTAATGAGGATGAGTCTTTTTGAGTAATGGTAATGTTTTCTTCTGTGAATAATAATCTGGGTTATCCCTTAGTTCAGGTAATTGACAAACAAGAGGACAAGCGTTGACTGGACAACGATTTTGTTCATACCAATTAAATCTGTCAGCCAACAAGTAATTGTACTGGCCGCAAAGCATAGATAACCATCTGTCTATACTTGCTGCTTGTTGTTTTGTTGGTCGTAGCTTATATTGATATGCTGTCCTCATTTGTTTCTCACCCCCTTTGTTACACCTATGCTAGCATAAATGTTATGACAATGTCCTGACAAAAATAAAAAATAAATATCTACAGATACGAATCAGCGAACGTAGGTTAAATAAGTTTCGTTTGTATTCGGCTTGGAAAGACAAGACTATGACCCAAATACTTGAAGACTTCATTGACTCGTTACCAAGTCCAGAGATTGACAAAAACGAGGGTACCCCACTCCCGCGCTAAACTACGTTTAACATAAGTCGGGAGTACACCTCGTTTTTGTCCGGGCATTCATCCCGTCGCTGAATCAAAGATTACAGCGCGGGGCTTCTGCCCGATTTAGCTAAATAGGCATCTCCAGAAATTAATTGTGCGTTGTTTACAACCCTTGTACCAGACGTGCCATAGCACGTCTCTACATTGTTTTTTGGAGAGGTCTATTGAAAAGTGACTGCTATTATTGACAAAGCAGTCACTTTGGGATGCCAACGCAGCCAATGACTCAAATCACACCATCTGAAGTCCAACATCAAAGGTTGCTGCGTAACCTTGTCCATTCTTGGTGAGCTTGAGCAACAATTGGTCGCCACCGTCTTTAAAAATTCCGTCCTCAGCGTTGTTCTGCGTGCGCTGTCCCTGAAGAGCGTACGGTGCTTGGGTGTATACGCGATCGCTAATCGAGTCATTAAAGTACAGCTGTGACGTAAACTCATAACGCTGCCCTGATGTGGCATTTGTGCGTACCTTAAAGTGGATATGAGCCGTTCTGCCTTGATACCAACCAGGATAAATGGTTATGAACTCGACAATTCCATTCGCCTTCGTTACTTGATAGCCGCGCAGGAACTTTTTACCGACGGTATTGAAACTTGGGTCTGCCACGTCCGAATAAATGCCTAGCGCGTCACAGTGCCAGATATCCACAATAGCACCTGCTAGAGGCGTGCAGCCAGTACCGCTGATCCCAGAAACGCGAAGCGTCAGTTTGAGCGGTACACCGTGTTTCACCGAACCGTCCGACGGATCGGAGCGGATGTCGGAGCGGTTGAGCTTCTCGTCCACGAAATAGGGCCCTTCAGTCTGCTCCGGACGCACGATACATGCAGGTAACGTAGTAAGATTGGCGGTCGATGATGCTGCGACGGCTACACTTGACTGTGCCTGCGCGGAGCTAGACTTTCTAGGTGTGCATCCAACCAGAAATATTGCGGTTCCGGCTACCCTAAATAAACCAAGTGCCTCTCTTCGACTCAAAATCCGACTTAATTGACGATTATTATCTTTCATAATGCCTATTTTTTAAATCCAGTGTATTTACGCTCACCAAACTCAAACAACTCTGTACATCACGATTGCTAATGCTTCAATTGACATTCCACTGGGCGACGCTCACGCATTTTTGACCGCTTCCATCGCGGTAATCCTGCGCGAACCCGCAAGGTAGAAGGAATCGGACTGGGACTCGGCCTCGCCCGTGAAATTGCCCGGTCACATCATGGCGACCTTACCCTTGACTCACCTTGCCGATTACGTTACACACTTAAGCGATGGCTTCCCACCAATAATCTGTTTCTGCTGCTAACTCTGCTGACCTATCCATTCTAAAATCCGATTCCATGCCCACCACTGGTCGGGGTCTTTTGCTTGGCGCTGGCACTGTTTACTACTGATATAGCCAACATGACCACCGTAACGGGTTAGTAACAAATTTACCACTCGGTTGTTAGCACAGGCGGCTTGCAATTCAGGTATGATTGCTGGTTCAAAGAACGGGTCGTCTTCAGCGTAGATAATCAAAGTCGGTTTTGTCAGGTTTGGCAGCAGTGGCAAAGCGCTACTGGCATCGTAGTAAGCTTCCACTGTAGGAAAACCCAATCGCCCAATCACCAGTTCCTCGTCAAAACCCCAGATACTGTTCGCTCTTTCAATCGCCTCAGGGTCAATACTTCCAGGATGAGCGTCATGAATTCGCCAGGCGAGTTTTTTCAACTGCCGCGCGATCGCCCTTTCAAAGTACTTCCCTACCGGGTGTTTGACCAAAAAAGAGAGCGATCGCGCTGAATCCAAACTTGGACAAATGACTGCGGCACCGCCAATGTCGCTGTCTTCTAGCCCTAAATTTTCATCATTTGTAGTTAATTCCACAGCAGCTTTCACTGCCCATAGCGCCAATTGTCCTCCCAAAGAATACCCGGTAAACCAAAATTTTCCTGGGCATCCCATTGCTTTGGCAGCAGCGGCAATGCGAACAAAATCCTCTCCTTCGTACAACCCATCACTCGTTAACGTTGGCGACAACTGAGCCGTCTTACCGTGGGCACGCCAATCAAAGAGTACGACGGCGTACCCTTGAGCATATGCTTTGCGCCCCAGCAGCCTCAGATACCATTGGTCATCCAAATCACCTGTAATGCCATAAGTGCCGACAATAGTGCTATGAGCGTTTTCAGGGATAGCTACCCAGCCAAAAATCGGTACCCCTTGGGCACCTATAAAGATTTTTTCCTCATACGGCGGCTCTGGGTTTTGGGTTGTACGTTCCCAATCACGACTAGCCCAAACAGCGGTGTAGACAGTCAGGACAACACCGTTTTGCAAAAACCACGCTGGACTGTAAGAGGAGTCACACATTAAGACCAAAATTTAGTATAGTTTAGGTTTGGTTGCACAATCCTTTAATCTTAATCTTTATGTTATATTTAAATTATTTTTTATAATCAATAAAGCAATCTTTGTATCTACCAAAGGTTCTTATTTATCCTTAATAAGTAGTAATAAATTTTTACTAATGCCGAGGATTCTTGTCATAGACGATGACCCTGCAATTTCAGAACTCGTTGCCGTCAACTTAGAAATGGCTGGATATGATGTCAGCCAAGCTGAAGACGGCATCAAAGGTCAGGCGCTAGCTCTCCAGCTACAGCCAGATTTGATTATGCTCGACCTAATGCTGCCCAGGGTAGATGGATTTACCATTTGCCAACGCCTGCGGCGGGATGAGCGTACAGCCGAAATTCCCGTTTTGATGTTAACGGCTTTAAGCCAAACTCAGGACAAAGTCGAAGGCTTTAACGCTGGTGCAGATGATTACCTCACCAAGCCGTTTGAAGTTGAAGAAATGCTAGCACGGGTGCGGGCGCTCTTGCGACGTACTGACCGAATTCCTCAAGCTGCTAAGCACAGCGAAATTCTCAACTACGGACCGCTTACCCTGGTTCCAGAACGGTTTGAAGCAATATGGTTTGGTCAAACAGTGAAACTGACTCACTTGGAGTTTGAGCTTCTGCACTGTTTGCTGCAACGCCACGGTCAGACAGTTTCCCCCAGTGAAATCCTTAGGGAAGTCTGGGGTTACGATCCAGATGATGATATCGAAACCATTCGCGTACACATTCGCCATTTGAGAACCAAACTAGAACCCGACCCGCGCCATCCCCGCTACATTAAAACGGTATATGGCGCGGGTTACTGCTTGGAGCTACCCAGCTTACCTCAATCAACTGAAGGTGCTTCGACCACATCAGGAGTTGAGTAACGAGAGTCAAATAAGGGGAGGTGATGACCGTGCGGAAAGTCGCTATGTGTCTTGTGCAGTCTTCTGGACTGCTGATGGCTCGACCTGCTGCAAAGTGTCTCACATATTGGTTTCCAATGCCAAAAAGGGGCGCGGTTTGATTTGATGGAGGATAAACTTACTCTCGCGCCCCCCGTGATAGATGATTGCGCCTCAATTCGGCTATCATTGTCCTTAAGTTGATTCAAAAAATTGACACTCTACGCTACGGAAAATTTAGAGAGTGCCAATAGTGTATCGTGTACCCAATGTGTTTGATTTCAAGACCGCCGGGCATTGGCACACAAGGTAGCTTAATTCTGCCCGTGTCGCCTTTGCAGCGCAACATAAATGACGCACCTCTGTCAATTCCTTCAATTCCTTGACAGAGGTGCTTCGAGGCTATCATGCTTCCGCGTTATTTTCGGTATGAGTAGTTAGCAATTTATCAGTTTTTTGCCCTCAAGGATTTCTTGCGTGTTATGAGGTAGATGCCTAGCAGTGATAACCCAACTGTGCTTGCTGGTTCAGGAATTTTTTGCGGTGGTGTCACCCGAGTGATTCTGCCATAAAGACTCGGTGTCGTTTTCTGATCTTCAAGAACGCGAAATTCGCTAACACTTGTATTACCCCCATCTTGGCTAAAGCCAATGACATCCAGTAAGTACTCATTCCCATCCAACTTGAAACTGCGAGTGCCAAAATTTTCTTTGACATACACAGTATCGGCATCGTCATCAGGATCTTCTCCTGAGTTCGTTGTATTATCAAGCAGAAAGCCGAAGTTGAAAACTTCGCGGAGATTACTGGGGTCGGTAAATGATAAAGTGAGATTTAAAGGTACGGAATCGACGTTTGTCTTTTCCTCAACCTTGCCGTTGTAGTACTCTAAACTCCCTATCTTAAACAGTGAACCGACGTCGTCTGTGGAAATAGAATTTCCAGTAAAGGTCAGTTGATTTGCAGGTGTTCCATAGTTGTTTTCACGATCATCTGGACGAGAACGTCCCCAAGTAAATGTGTTAGTTCCCACACCAAAAAAAATGGGGTCGGTATTGCTCCCTGAATTAGGTGTTCCCCAGATACCACTCGAGTTGCCTAAAAAAGTTAGACCCTGAGCTTGACTGGAGAAACCAAGCGCTGTGATCACACTCACAGCAAAAGTTGACAAAGCAGTTGCAAAAACTGGACTTAGTTTCATAGCTAGGCTTTTACTCCTATTCAGGAGCTTGTCTCAAGTTGGTATCCCGTCCACCTTAGTAAATCCACAGAAAAGTTGCCAAGAAATTAATCGAATTTTCATGAAATCTTTTTATAGACTTTGTAAATTCTTATCAAAGCAACTCTCTTTTTAGATTGTTGATAACGCTATCATTATAAGGGCTTCATAGAATATTTAGTGTTATTTAAAGGTTAACCTAAACTTAACACATAACTTTTTTATTAGAAAAACAAACCAAAATGCACATATAACAGTCAATAACTCACGACTAAGCTGAGTACACCTATAATCGTGGCTTATTGACTGTTAAATTGACGAGGTACAAAGTTTTTTTTAAACTTCCCCACCTCTGCGTGTCCCTTCTAGGGAGCAAGGGCGTTACCGCGAAGTAAGCTACCAATAGTCTTGGCAGTAATTTTCAGTTGAGTAATGGGATTCGCTGGCACAACTGTTTTGTAGAGATAGCTATCAAAAGTCAGGCGTTGGACGTCCAGGTCAGCGCACATTTCCACAAAAGCTTCGCGGGTGGCGTCAGAACGGTAAAATACGGATTGAAGGATATCCAGTACTTTGTAGGTCAGCCCGTATTTGCGATCCCAGCGCTTAATATACACCTTGAGGTCGGCTTCTGTAGGAATGCGGCTACCGCCATTTGACATTTCTACAATCGTTTCGGCACACATCCGTCCTGATTTGGCAGCAAAGTAAATGCCTTCACCAGAAGACTTGGTGACATAACCAGCAGCATCACCCACCAAAGCTATTCTCCCAACCACGCGACGGGGACGCGGATGTTCGGGAATCGGGTGTGCTTCTACTTTGATAATTTGACCGCCAATCAGCTTGCGGGCTGCACGCGCACGGATACCGGCTTGCAATTGTTTGATGCTAGCTTTGTTAACGTGCATCGTACCAGTTCCCACTGCGACGTGGTCGTATTTGGGGAAAACCCAAGCGTAGAAGTCTGGAGACACATCGTCGCCGACGTACATTTCGGCGAGATCTTCGTAGTACATCATTTTATCTTTAGGCAGGCGAATGCGCTCTTGGAAAGCGATCGCATAGTTGTAATCCCCTGCATCCATTTCCTTAGCTATGCGGGAATTTGCCCCATCAGCCCCGATGATCAAATCGACCTTTAGAGTTTTGGCAATACCTTGGGCACCGCCTTCTGTGTGGTCTACATAATGAATGGTATAGGGGTCTGTATTGTTGGTGGGAATATCGAGTTTATGAACAGTGGCATTAATTAAATTTGCGCCCAATTTTGCCGCGCGATCGCGCAGGTAACCATCCAGCACCTCACGGCGGCACATTCCTATATATTCGTCTTGTTTTTCTAAATTGATGTCAACCTCACGATTCGAGGGTGAAATCATTTTCATCTTCCGCACTTGGCGATCGATAATATTCTGCGGCAGGTCAAATTCACTCACCATGCACAGGGGAATAGCACCGCCACAAGGTTTGGCATTATCTAGCTTGCGCTCAAACAGATAGGTTTCAATTCCAGCTTTGCAGAGTGTTTCTGCGGCAGATGAACCAGCTGGACCTGACCCAACAACAGCAACCCGTAGTGTCAAAGGTCTTCTCCCAATCTTGACATTTACCGAAAGCATACTATCACGGACTTTTGCTAGAGTCTCCACTCCAGTTTCGAGATTTGATATAAACGCAATATTCCTTAATATTTCGCTACGAACACTTAGGTTGAAAATTGCTCATCAAGTCGCACTGAGGAAACCCCATCTTTGGGTCTATCTTAGTGGGGAGGAATCAGTCTCCCCCCCAAATCGTCGCAGAATTGTCCAATCCCTGGAATAAGGCGGACTATTGCAATCCCCGTCTTCAATTCCTCCCAGTTCCCAGTCCCTAATCCCTAGTCCCCTGTCCCCTAAATGGTAATTTTTATGCAAATTTTACGGTATTGACAAAGGTGCGTTTATTGAAGCCGAGGATCTCCAACCAACCTTTCTGGTTGTCGCAGACCTGATCGAATTTCAGGAGTCCTGCATCCTTGATCTCTATTTTGAGGCGATGGGCAACGAGTTGCAGTTGCTCCACATCGCGATCCGTGAATTGGTGAGGCTCCAAAGTGCCGACGTGCAGGACTCCGACCACTTCCTGATTCAAACACACCGGGATGCCGACGAGCGATCGCAGACCCTTCTGGCGTAAAATAGGGCTAATAACCTCGACCTGCGCCAAGTTATTGACTATCATTGGTGACCTACTTGCGGCGATGCGACCAGCGACGCCCTGTCCTATGGGGATAAGGATCTGTTGTACGATTTCCTCCTCAAGTCCGAGAGTGGCGTACACAGCTAATTTCTGCCGATCCGCAATAGGCAGCAGCAACGTAACGGTATCTACAGACATATACTCTTGCAGCCACGCGAGCAGCTTTTTCAAGGAAGCGGCTAGCTTTGTTGTCGTGCCGTTCTGCTCCCCAGCTACAAACACGTCCCAGCCCCTATAAGGTCTTGGTAAACCAGTAGAATCTCCCCAAAATACCATGATTGCACTCCAGTAACTGTAAAATACTGACGTTGCTAGGGTTGCATAAGCTCCCACCTCGCGTGCTTTACTCTTGTGCTAATCCTAAAGAACTGGGGGTACTTTTATCAGAAATTTGGGTCTATAGCAGGGGACTGGGGACTGGGGACTGGGGACTGGGTGAAAAGTCTTTTTGTGTCTAGGTTTTATCATCTGTTAGCGTCGTACGCACCTTGGCTGTTGCTATAAAACCTCGCCCCTTATGGGCGGCTTTGCAATACAATGTGGATAGGTCGATCTCCCTTGAGAACGATGAGGAAACAGGTTTAACGTCCTACTCCGTAATCTCAAAATTCCTAACTGTCAATGGTATTAAACTCTACACAGTAAGGACGTAGTAAAAAATGAAATACCGTGGGACACACGGAAATCCACGCTTGGGGAGTAGTCCATAAGAGTGCTTACTGTAAAAGGTGTAGTCGGACTAGTATGAAACTGTAAGACCAAAGTTAGTATTGCTAGCAGAGGCGGGATTCAGCCCAAGAATCCTCAAAGGCTTTAGCCCGAGGAGTGTCAAGATATATGTAATATACGCTAATCTTCTTCCTAAACCGTAGATTAGTTGCACAGGTGCAGTACCAGTGGGCATACCATGGGCATAATTGTTGAGAACGTATCCAAACAGTTTGGCAGTTTTAAAGCAGTCGATCAGGTCAGTCTAGAAGTTAAAAGTGGCTCACTGGTAGCGTTGCTGGGACCGTCAGGTTCCGGAAAATCTACCCTGCTACGGCTGATTGCAGGTTTGGAGTTGCCAGATACTGGCAGAATTTTCCTGACTGGCAAAGATGCTACATATCAAAGTGTGCAACAGCGGAACATTGGGTTTTTGTTCCAGCACTATGCCTTATTCAAGCATCTAACAGTGAGGCAAAACATCGCCTTTGGTTTAGAGATTCGCAAAGCAACAAAAACAAAAGTCAAAGAGCGAGTCGAAGAATTGCTGGATTTAGTGCAACTACGTGGACTGGGCGATCGCTACCCATCGCAGCTTTCCGGCGGTCAACGCCAACGGGTAGCATTAGCACGGGCATTGGCAGTAGAACCCGAAGTCTTACTCTTAGATGAACCATTTGGCGCACTCGATGCTAAAGTCCGTAAAGATTTACGGGCATGGTTACGCCGCCTCCATGATGAAGTTCATGTTACCACAGTTTTCGTCACGCACGACCAAGAAGAAGCGATGGAAGTCTCCGATCAAGTGGTGGTGATGAATGAAGGGCGCGTGGAACAGATAGGCACGCCAGCGGAAATTTACGATTATCCAGCAACAGCATTTGTCATGAGTTTTATTGGACCTGTCAACGTGCTGCCTAGCACAGCGCAGATTTTCCAGAGTAATGGGTTTGATTCTACACATCCAGAGACATTTTTGCGTCCCTCTGACATAATTGTGGAAACGACCGCCAACGGAGCTAGGGTATCAGCTACGGTGAGTCGGTTGATAAATCTAGGTTGGGAAGTCCAAGTGGAGTTAACCTTCAATGACGGACAAGTGGTCACAGCCCATTTGACGCGCGATCGCTTTGACGAGTTACAGTTGGAACCGCAACAAAAGGTGTATGTTAAGCCCAAGGATGCGAAGTCGTTCCCGTTGTATTATTCGCTTTAGTGATTGTTTAGAACTTAATCCTCAAGGTTGGCTGTGGAGTGACTAACTTGAGCTTTTTTTGTTTTGGGTCTTCATCAGCAACAACTGCGGTTTTTCTCAGTTGATGGACAACTCATTCACACCGCTGAGGAAGCAGGAGAGCGATCGCCCTTTTACGACTTTAGGCAAATGCGATGCACTTTTGTTATCAAACAGAAGCGAAAAGCCTCTGGCAGATCCACCTCACCTACAATGCACTCACTGGTGGTAACATTTCCAAAACAGCAATTCTCAACTCAGGAAACTGCAATGGTGAAAGACTTTCATCTTCCCCCAAAATAACTTTGCTTTGATACCCCTGTTGAGACGGTTCCCGGAAGATATGCAGTTGACGACCAATAACATCTAGCACCCAATAATCTGCAATTCCCGCCTGCGCGTAAGCCTTCCCTTTCGTTTCACAATCTGCTTTCAGGCTGCTATCTGCAACTTCAATAATGAGATAAACTTCACTAGGGGTAGGATGATGGTCAGCATAGTCGAATGGGTCTATCTTAACAACAGCAACATCCGGTTCTGGTTCAGAGCGTTCATTTAACTTGATTGGATCTTGAATTGCAACCCACGCCTGATTTCCTAAACGATTTTGCAGTAACCTATCTATTCTCCCCACTGCCGACCGATGTGCCGTTCCTTTAGCACTCATCCATATTATCCTTCCTTCTAGGAGTTCCACTCGTTCATCTTCATGCAAAATCCCAGCCTCAGCCATCCGGTGGTATTCCTCAACTGTCCACAGGCGAAGTTGTAACGTCGATTCTGTGTTCTGCATATATTTGACATTATTAATAGAATATGGTAGCAAAAATAAATATTTTGAGGGAGTTAACAGATGAGTCAATTGCAAACAAAAATACCAACAGATACTTGGCTAGTAGCTACTTGGGACGAATATATCCACATTATTGAAAATTTTATTGAAAACCCAGCATATAAAAAAGCCAAAGGCTACTACCACAATGGACAAATGAGGATTGAAATGCCACCGGTAGGAAATGACCATGCTAGTGACCACACAATTATTATCACCGCCGCCAGCCTGTTTGCAGCGATCAAAGGTATTCCTATGAATGGAAAGGATAACTGTACTTACCGTAAAACAGGCTTTAATGATGCTCAACCAGATGTATCTTATTACATTGGTGAAAATGCAAATGCGATTCCTTGGGGAACTTCTATCATTGAACTAGATATCTATCCATCCCCAAACTTAGTCATAGAGGTTGCGAACTCCTCACTGGCGGATGATAAAGGCGAAAAACGGCTACTTTATGAGGATTTAGCAGTCGCTGAATATTGGATTGTCGATGTCCAAAATGTCCAAGTTATCGCTTTTGCAATAGAAAATGGTGGTAGTAGGCGGATAACTCAATCTCAAGTCTTACCAGGATTAGCAATTTCTTTGTTAAACGAAGCTTTTCGGCGTACTCGTCAAACAGACCAAAGTCAAGTTATTGCTTGGTTATTATCGCAATTTCAGTCAGAAAAATAGCTGGAATATTAAGCTGGAATATTAACGCACTCATTTTAGAACGATGCGTTACAGCGCACAAAAGTGTGTAAAGAATTACAAGTCATCTGCGCCTAACGCACCAAGCGTGTGAATAAATTACAAATTAGGAATGACTATGGTTTTTGGGTGGCGATCGCTAATTTTGCTCCCTCCACTCGCCGTACTAGATCCATCACCGCTACGACTTGACCGTGATTCACCCCTTCATCTGCATTTATCACAACCATCATCGGCTGCTGTGGCTGTACCTTTTGCCGCACACCCTTTTCCAACTGTTCTAGACTAATTTCCTGCCTATCTAAGAATATTTTGCCACTCTTATCAATTGTGACAGTAGCTTGCGCTGGGCGTTGTTCTGTTTGTGCTGTCGCTGCTTTAGGCAAGTTGACTGGCAAACCCTCTGACCGTGTTAAAAACAGTGTTGACATGATAAAAAACGTCAAAATCGCAAATATCACGTCAATCATCGGCACGATATTAATCTGCGCTGGTATATCTGGTTCATCTTGCAGACGCATAAGCTTTGTCTCCTCTTTCATAGCGACGGCGATAAAGTAATTCTAGCTGTCCGCCGTACTCCTGAATGAGCGCAATTTGGCGCTGGTAAAGTCCCCGGAATGTATTGGCAAATAGGAGTACAAAAATAGCAACAATCAATCCTGATGCAGTAGAAACCAACGCTTCACTAATACCAGCCGTCACACCTGCGGTTCTGCTACCTCCCACATCACCAATGTTGAGTGAGGCAAAAGAAACAATTAATCCTAAAACAGTTCCCAGAAGTCCCAGCAGGGGTGCAAGAGAGATGATTGTATCGAATAGATTTTGAAAGCGCTTGAGTAAAGGTATTTCGGCTTGCGCTTCACTTTCTAATGCCAAGCGAAATTCTTCTGGAGTTGGTTCCTCCAGTTCTAAAGCAGTCAGAAAAATCCGTGCGATGGGTAAATCTGCATTTTTTTGTAGTTTATCCATGGCACCAACGACATTATTGAGACGGTAAAGGTTCAGCACCTCTCGCACCACGCGGTTTTGACGGGTATTAATTTTTACCCAAAATCTAACACGCTCGATAATTAAAGCAACTGCTAGAACAGAAAAGGCTAGCAGCGGCCACATTACCACACCGCCTGCCACAAACAGATTTGTGATTCCCATGTACTATTCTCTCAAGCCACTAACTAATTTTGTCAGATTACCAGATTACTGGGCACAACTGATATAAGTTCTCAATACAAATTAAAGGAAATGATAATTCGTGTCAAACATCATCCATCCATGACAATTTTCTAATTTTTTTTAGGGACTATAAATACTAGACGTGGGCTACACTTCAGTTTACATAAGGTTAATGATTATCTTGATGCCTAATTGACATTTGCTCGTAAATGTTTTAATCTGCCTAAGTTGCTGATAATGGGTGGCATTAAACTATGGGCTTTACTGGCACAGCTTTAGAGCAGCGAGGTAGAGAAGCAAAGGCGCTCAGGACGTTTCTTGCTTTTAGTCTGATAGGCTCCTTAGGGCTGCACCTTAGTGTACTGGCTTCTGGCATAGTAGATAATTTTTTCAAGAGAGCGCAGGAAATTGACGAAAAACCCATAGAATTTGTGGTTGTCGATCCGCCTGCGCCAAAACCAGTCCCAAAGCCTATAGAGTCAGTAAAACCTCTTCAACAGGCTCCGAAACCAAAGATTGTCGAGCCAATCAAACCCCAACCAGTTGAACCACCCAAACCAGTGCTGCCGCAGAAAACAGTGGTCGTGCCGCCAAAGCCATTAGAGCCGCTTCCACCAGTGTTGCCTAAGCAAACAGTCATAGTGCCGCGAAAGCCACCAGTCCAGCCGCAAAAAATTGTCACGCCACTAGTACCACCACCAGCACAAAAGCCAATTCCAAAGCCTCAACCGGAAATTCCCCAGCCAACAAATACACAAAGCAAACCTGAACCTGCTCCAAAACCACAGGCTGATCAAAATTTGAAACAGACGTTGAGGGATTTGCAAAACTCCAAAGCTACCCAAGGAGGTGGCGGTGGCGGTGGCGGTGGCGGGGGTAATAGTCCCCCTATTGCCACCGGTTCAGGAGATGGCACTGTACGTAGTGGCACAGGTACTGGTACTGGCATTGGTACTGGTTCTGGCTCAGGTATCGGCTCAGGTACTGGCTCAGGTATCGGTTCTGGTTCAGGTTCTGGTATCGGCTCAGGTACTGGTTCTGGTATTGGTTCTGGTTCTGGCTCAGGTACTGGCTCAGGTATCGGTTCTGGTACTGGCAGTGGACAAGGAAGTGGTACTGGAGTCGCTACAGCTCCCAAACCAAGAACCCCAGCCCCTACACAGTTGGATGCTGCAGATTGCGTCAAGTGTGATGTCAAGTATCCAGAAAGGGCGAAACGGCGAGGCATCGAAGGCAGACCAGGTGTTGCTTTTGATGTTGACAACAATGGTAGTGTTAACAATGTCCGGCTTGTCCGCTCTAGTGGTCACAAAGAATTAGATGAAGCACTCTTAGAACAAGCAAAAAACTTTAAATTAAATTCCGCAGCTGCTGGCAGACAAAATGTACAATTGTTTGCAAATTTCGCCATAGCAGGGTCACGGAATAACCGGGAAGCTCTAGAGCGTCAAAGAGAAAGACAAGAGGCTAAGAGACAAGCAGAACAGAGAAGCCGCGAAGCCGCAGTTAATGAGGAAGAAACTTCTGGACGTAGAAGACGAGCCATATTAACAACTCCGGAAGCAGTCCCCCAAACCACTCCAGAAACCGGAACCAGGCGCAGGCGAGATATACCAAGTGCAGCTACAGAGTCAACGACAGAACAAACAACTCCACAGCCAGTACCTCAGCTACCAGAGCAAAATTCTTCTTCAGAGCAGAATGGGCAGCAACCTCCAGACGCATCCACCAATCAGAATGATTTACGCGAGCAATTACGTCTGCGTCAAAATCAATCTCAGCCATCTGAAGCAGCACCTTCCGGCATTGGTGAAAATAACGAATGATATTGTATAAAAAGTGATGCTATTCAGGGTTGGCGTAGACGCGGACTACAAACTTCAGCCGCACGTAATGCTACGCCAATTAAGCGTTTGAGGTTTCGCTGGTCAAGAGCAACGAGGAGAAAATATTAGACTTCTTGCATGAATCTTTACCCTCACCACGCCACTTGCTACAACGGAGGGAACCTCCCTTCGGGTTCACCAGTCGCCTACGGAGGGAAACCCTCCTGCAGCGCTGGATTCACCGCAACGCAGTGGCTCCTAAATCCCTCTCCCAAGCTTGGGAGAGGGACTTTAAAATTGGCTCCCCGAATCCCAATTTTGGGAGAAGGGGTTGGGGATTCGGGCAAGTTTTGCCTTTTGGCAAGAGGTCTATTGAGGTTTTTCTTGCTACATATATGTAAATTCATATCAAAAAGGTGGTTGACGTAACGACGCCTGCGTCTAACCAAAAGCTTGAAACATCACGCGAGTGTCTTTACCATAGAGATGAGGAATGCCGCAAGTAGCCTAAAAGATGCGGTTGATTTTCGCACCTTTACTGAATTGTGGCTTTACACAGCAAATGCACGATTGAGTTTGGGGAAAATCATGGTTAAGAAAGTTGCAATCATCGGTGCTGGACCAAGCGGACTCCTACTTGCTCACTATTTGTTACGTCGTGGTGATAAATACCAAATTGACATTTATGAACGCCGCAGCGATCCGAGAATTGTTTCATTCTCAAAATCCAGAACTTACCCCATCTCCTTAAACGAAAGGGGAATGAGCGCTTTGAGAAAAATTGAGGGTTTGGAGGAAGCGGTCAAAGCCATTAGTGTGGAGATGAGGGGAACGGTTTTTCATCAAAAAAATGGTAAGACGCGGTTTACGCCAAGAAAGAAACCGCTGACGACACTTGACCGGACAAAATTGGCGATCGCCCTTTTAAAATTCACTGAGAACTACGATAAAAGCCGGCTTAACATTCACTTCAACTGTCAATGCACTTCTATAGACTTTGCAGCTAAGAAGGTGAAGTTGCAACTGGAAACACAAGAAGATTTCACCATTGATTATGACCTTTTAATCGGTGCAGATGGGGGACGTTCTGTGGTTAGGGAGCATTTTCTTGCTACAGAAGATTTTGAATGTGAACAAAAGTACGTCCCCAATGATTACAAATCGATTTTCCTGCCCCGCCCTGACGAAAATTCTGGCATTTATTTAGAAAAAGGCAAAATCCACTCGTGGATGCTTAAAGATGGCACATTTGTAGTTCTGCTACATCAACGCGATGAGACTATGGGTGGTGTCATTTTGTTTCTTCACAACAAAAATCAGATAGCTAGCCTTTCCACCACAGAAGAAGTTCTCCAATTCTTTCAAAAGAATTTTCCAGAAGTTGCTCAACTCATGCCAAAAGAGGAAGCTGAAGCTTTTCTCAATAGACCAATATCGAGAATTTTAACAGTTCGCTGTAGCCGCTATCATCAAAATGGTAGTGTACTAGTTATTGGAGACGCGGCACACGCTGTATCTTCCTCTATTGGTCAAGGTTGCAATGCCGCACTTGAAGATGTTGTCTTGTTGGACAACCTTTTGAACGAATATTCTGATGATTTAGCACTAGTGCTAGAACAATTTACTGTTCGCCGCAAGCAGGATGGCCATGCGTTAGTCGAACTTGGCGACAATGCTTTTCCTTCTACTACGGGATTATTTATTGAGTTTGTCTTGAGGGAAAGTTTTGCTAACATTTTGCACCAAATATTTCCCAATCGCTTTCCACCTTCTATTTCCGAGTTAGTATTTGAAACGACAGTTCCTTATTCAGAAATATTGAATTCTTACAAAGGTTGGATATCCAAAGTGAAAAAATCAAACGAAAAATTGTCAGCAAATTTGTAGCAATTGTGAAATTTGCCTAATGTGCTACAAATAAGGCATAAAACCTTGACAGGAGATATCTACTATGCTTCAGAAATGGTTCAAAAAATATCTAGACTCTCGACCCTGCCTAACTGCCTACAACAATTTAGAAAAAACACAAGCTCGACAGCATACTCACTTTATCTTATTCCCAGCCAATCGGTGGTTTAACATCACACTTAACCATATTTTGGATCGCCCGGAATGGTATAAAGGCGTACTCCACAATCATCCCTGGTTCAACATTAGCCTTATTTTGAAGGGTGGCTACTGGGAGAAAACTGAGGACGGAGTGAAGTGGTATGGACCCGGGTCAATTATCTTCCGGTCTGCACAGAAACACCATTGCATCTGGATTAAAGATGGTCAAGAAGCATGGACATTGTTCTTTCACGGACCAATGGTGAAAAAGAGTTTTGATTTTGTACAGGATGGTCAACCTGTGACACCAGAACAGCTTGGGTTGCCAAAAGGTGTCATAACGCGTGGAGGGTCAATCTAAAATTAAGCTAAAATTCAAGCATAGTAAGCATTTCCTGCTTTTAGATACCCCATGCTTGAAACCTTCCAAACCCGACTTTACGAACTAGAACAATTCGCTAACGCCCTCGTCGCCAACCAACTCACGCATCTGAGTTTGCTGAGTATTGGCGTCATTTTTCTAGCAGGGTTGCTCACCAGCCTGACACCCTGTATGCTTTCCATGTTACCGATTACCATTGGCTACATCGGTGGTTATGAAGCGAAAAATCGTCTGCAAGCAGCTACCCAGTCAACGTGGTTTGCTTTGGGATTGGCGACTACCCTTGCAGGGCTTGGTATCTTAGCAGCTTTTGTGGGAAAAGTCTACGGTCAAGTGGGAATTGGTTTACCAATTATTGTCAGTGTTATTGCTATCCTCATGGGGCTGAATTTACTCGAAGCTTTACCGTTGCAATTACCTTCTTTTGGCGGTACAGAGTGGATTTCTCAAGAATTACCCCAAGGAGTGCGAGCATATTTGATTGGTTTGAGTTTTGGTGTCGTCGCCTCGCCTTGCAGTACCCCTGTTTTAGCAAGTTTGCTTGGTTGGGTTGCCAATACACAAGACTTAATTTTAGGCGCTGTTTTGCTGCTTTCCTACACAGCAGGTTATGTTGCACCATTAATTTTAGCGGGTACGTTTACAGCTTCAATTAAGAAATTGCTAGAATTGCGCCGTTGGTCTGGTTGGATTAACCCAGTCAGCGGCGCTTTGTTGGTAGGATTTGGTGTGCTTTCTTTAATTTCTCGGATTCCTATTGGAACTTTTTAGCTAAATGACTATAGAAAATTCAGTTTCCAAACAATCTATCTGGTCAGCATTTGGGCAGTTATTGCGCAAAGAGTTATTGCCCGTGCTAACCGATTTACGCTTAGCAATTGTGATGCTGTTAATCATTGCACTCTTTAGCGTCACTGGTACTGTTATAGAGCAAGGTCAATCGCTAGCATTTTACCAAGCTAACTACCCGGAGCATCCGGCTTTATTTGGTTTTCTCACCTGGAAAGTTATCTTAATAGTGGGCTTAGACCATGTTTATAGAACTTGGTGGTTCTTAGCATTACTCATCTTTTTTGGCACAAGCTTAACTGCTTGTACCTTTACTCGTCAGTTCCCAGCTTTAAAAGCTGCCCGTCGGTGGAAATTTTACGACGAACCCCGCCAATTTCAAAAGTTAGCTTTGAGTGCGGAATTCGATGTAGAACTCTCGGATGCAACGTCTCTACAAACCCTGACTCAAATTTTGCCAAATCGCCGCTACAAAGTTTTTCAAGAGAAAGAAGATACCCTCTACGCCCGCAAAGGGATTATCGGACGCATCGGACCAATTATCGTTCATGTGGGTATCGTGACTATTCTCCTAGGGTCGATTTGGGGAGCAATGACTGGTTTTATGGCTCAGGAAATGGTTGCCAGTGGGAACACCTTCCAAGTAAAAAATATCATAGATGCGGGACCTTGGGCAGCAACGCAACCAAAAGATTGGTCTGTGCGAGTCAATCGCTTTTGGATCGACTACACCCCTTCTGGTGGAATTGACCAGTTCTACTCAGATCTGTCTGTTTTAGACAATCAAGGACAGGAAGTTGACCACAAGACGATTTTCGTCAACACTCCTCTGCGTTATCATGGCGTAACTTTCTACCAAACCGATTGGGGAATCTCTGCTGTTAAAGTGCGAGTGAACAACAGCCCCATTTTTCAACTACCAATGGCGCAACTAAACACCAACGGTAATGGACGCATTTGGGGAACTTGGATTCCTACTAAACCAGATATGAGTGAAGGTGTCTCTTTACTGGCGAAAGACTTGCAAGGAATGATGTTAATTTACGATGCTACCGGCAAGCTGGTTGACACTGTTCGCGCTGGCATGTCTACCCAAGTCAATGGTGTAACGTTGAAAATTCTCGATATTATTGGCAGTACTGGCTTACAAATTAAAGCTGATCCAGGAATCCCGATTGTTTATACAGGGTTTGCCTTGCTCATGCTAGGTGTTACGATGAGTTACTTCTCTCACTCCCAAATTTGGGCATTGCAAAAAGATGGTCGCCTGTATGTAGGTGGTAAAACGAATCGCGCACAGGTGGCTTTTGAGCGAGAAATGTTAGAAATTTTGGATAAGTTAAGTTTACCTACACAAGATGAGGAGAAAGCGATCGCGGTAGAATCTCATTCTGCCTAATTAAGTTTTGCCTCTCCTTGCCAAAAAAAGTAACAAAGCTGCGATCATGCAGTAAAGATGTTCAGTACTAGCATGGTAGTTCTGTGCCCCACGCTAAAGTCCTTCTGGAGGCACAATATCATCAAGAGTTAGGCTTACTTGTTCAAGCTCATATTGTTTAACTATTTTATACATCAACAGCAAAGACGCTAAGGAGTTCTTAGCGTCTTTGCGTCTTTGCGCGAAACCTTTTATGCTTACTTCTGATGTCGCACTGAAATTACTGTATGCACATTACCGCGAGGTGTAAAATCTGCCTTAACTGTGACTTCTAAGGGGTCACAGGCAGCAACAAAATCATCTAGGATTTGATTGGCAGTTTCTTCGTGGGAAATATAGCGATCGCGATAGCTATTAATGTATAGTTTTAGCGCCTTCAATTCCACTACCCGCTCATTAGGGATGTAGCTAACGTGAATCGTGGCAAAGTCAGGATAGCCAGAAAACGGACATTTACAAGTAAATTCTGGCAAGGTAATGTTAATGTCGTATCGTCTTCCTATACGCGGATTGGGAAATGTGATCAGTTGTCCTTCCGCAATGTTGCGTTCTCCATATTTCATTTCCATAGTCTTTAGTTTTTAATTTTTAATCATTATGCATTATTAATAGTTAATTATTAATAGTTAGTAGTTAGTTGTCAAAGTACCACTAACTACTCACACCAAACTCATAACTCTTCCTGCTCCCAGTCTGGGCAATTCTCATCTTCCCAACCGTAGGGATGCATACCGCAAACTAACAAATTCCCACTATATACTTGACCGTGGTAGTGACGACAACCGATACAAGCGGCATTTTTTTCAGAACACGGTTCCACTGAATAAGGAAAACCCAGATCGACGTCATCTATAATAACGTCTTCCAGTTCCCAGTAAACTTCCATAATTGGATCAGCTAGTTCCTGCAAATACTGCTCCAACTCAGTGGTGATGGTATTTTGTACTTGCTCGGTAATTTCTTCGGTTAACTCAAAAAATGAGTCTACCATTTCCGTCATCTCCAGGAAGAAGCTTTCCACTTCATCAGCCACTGTTTCTATCATGTCCCAAAACTCTTTTTGCCACTTTTCCATAAACCTGACGTCCTTATGAGCTATTTACTGGACGCTTAATGCTACATGGCTTGAACCACTTTTGTACACCCTAAGCTTTATTTTTAAATAAAAATTTAATATTATCTGCAAAGATTTTGGTAATCCACTCTCAGTGCTACTACCAGATCATTTCCAACTACTTATCACGTTGCAACCTACGCAGTTCTTCCTGCATCTGTCTGACTTGATCCCGTAATTTATCCACATCCTCAGTGGGTTGGTTAACTTTTACGGTAGTTGGCTGTTCATCTTCTTCTATGATTTCGATGCGGCGCGGTTCAGAAGGAGGTGTTTTATGACCTGTGACATCAGATGTCGGTGGTTGTTGGGCTTGCTTCATCATTTCTTCGACTAAGCGGCGGGCTTCGTCTGTGGTCATTTCGCCCCGTGCAACCATTTCATCTGCCAGCTTTTGGACTTGCGATCGCAGTTCGGTTATTGTCCCACCTGCTTTTTCTCCCGCGTAAGAAGCCAACCCAACACCAAGGTAAAAAGCTTTTTTTACAACATCTCCAAAACCGGGCATTGTCGCTCATGCGCTCCTAAAATGGGGCGACCCGGAGACTACGCCTGCTACAAGCATCCCGTATTGCTGCTACCTTCCGGTCCTGACAAAGTTTGGGCGTTGCTGCCGCGTAGATCCAGGTCTATAAACACAATAGCATTAAATTTTCTGACTGTGTATTATTCGACGACAATTTCCCACTCGTAAAGCTTATGGTTGACACAGCCGTTTTCTACTAATGGATCACCAGCCACAATTGCTTCTGCTTCATCCATTGAGCTTGCTTCAAACAGCATCATACCACCGCCTTTTTGCGCCCAGTACCCAGTTTTCGCTTTGTGTCCTTTGGCAATCAACTCCTGTACGTAAGCCTTATGAGCCGGTACGTATTGGTCAAAGGTAGGCTTATCAACTATGCCTTCTTCTATCTTTACAAACCAGGGCATTGCTTGCGACCTCTCAAAACCATATGCTGTAATATTTTCAGGGCTATTGTCTGCTTTTTAAGCTACCTTGCATGATATGAATTAACCAATTGTTTTTTAATAAATGCTGCAATCACAGAAACTTTATTTTATAGCTCTCCTGCCTTCAAGGGAAATTCAAGACTACGCTAACCAAATTAAGCAATACTTTGCTGATCAGTATGGCAGCCGTCACGCACAAAAATCTCCACCGCACATCACCCTGCAACCGCCTTTTGAATGGACAGATGCCGATGTACCAGCACTAGAAGAATGCCTTAAAGATTTCGCCAGTAGTCGAGAGTCAGTGCCTATCACATTGAGTGGGTTCGCTGCCTTTCCCCCTCGCGTCATCTATATTGATGTGGTGAAAAGTCCACAATTGCTAGCTTTACACGGTGATTTAATGACACATCTGGAGAGCAACTTGGGAATCGTTGACAAAGTTGGTAAAACTCGTGCCTTTGCTCCCCACATGACGGTTGCGTTTAAAGATTTAACCAAGCAAAACTTTAAAGCTGCTTGGTCGGAATTTGAAAAGCGTCAGCTGTATTTTGAGTTTACTGCTTGTAACTTAACGCTGTTGCTGCATGATGGCAGGCGGTGGAATGTGAAAACTGAGTTTCCGTTTTTGTCTTTTGATGGTTTAAGTGGCTAGTTTGCCAAATTAACTGAACCTAGCAGCGCTCCATTTCCCTATCTCCTACACTGCGACGCATAGTTTCAGAATTAGACGGATTGTGGCAAGCTGGATTGCGGCAGCAGACCATAACTGTGCTTTTATCGGCAAACTTAATTTATTATCACCTAGCTACAAGCTATTCTCAGTAAAAACCGTAAAATAACTTTTATTGTCACCTACGGCTTATATTGTCTATGTCACAATTGAGGAAAATACTATTTATCCAACAGCCGAACAAGCCCTAGCTTGCGTGCGAGTCTGTCAATGGTTATCTAACTGCTACAAAGATATTCATCTATTCCGTTTTAATGATCGAACAGGAGACATATATATGCTGGCAGGTGATGACCTTGAAATCATTGTTCCCCCTAACGGACTCTGGAGGTTTATAGATGAAACCAGATTTTGAAAAAATGTCCAGAAAAGAATTGAGAGCATATGTGCTGGCAAATCGGGAAGATATAGAAGCTTTGGAGTTTCTTTTTAGTCGTCGGACTCCTGATAAGGAAGCAATCTGGTTTCATCCGCCAAAGACTAAACAAGAGGAGCAAGAACAATTTGAATTATTCAAGCGTATAGTCGAGGAGAAAGAAGGAAATATTGACTCTCAGAGTTAAAAGTACAGCGAGTAGGGGCGCAGCCCCCTGCAAATCTGAAAATTAACACTTACTCATCCGGATTTATACCCATTGCCCTCAATTGTTCTGCTAAGCGTTCAGCGCGTTGTTGTGCCAATTCTCGCTGTTGTTGTTCTTGTTCTAACAATAACTCTGCTTGTGCTGCTCGTTCTTCTCCAGTTAGCAACAAGTTTCCTTGTGCGTCCCACCAACGTAACCAAGGCAATTCTACATTCTGATAGCGACCTTGCCAAAGACCCAACTCAACACCAAGGCGAGGTATTGGGTAATGTCCCCGCTCGTTTGCGCTTACAAGTTCATAATGGTCTTCTATCAGGTGATAAACTTCTACCCGACTTTGGCGCACTTCGTAAATGCCATAAAATGCAGGTCGAATAATTTGCTCATAAATCCAAAATTTTCCTGTCCAAGGGGTTTTATCACGTTCTTCGGAACCATCCCCTGATACAAACTCTAATGCGATAAGCGGTGGAATGAGCTCTTGCCACAATACATAGGAGCGTCGTATCTGACCACGTAGTAATGGTGGTACATTAGGCAGATAAAACCAATCTGGTGCTTCTGCTCCTTTTTCTGGTGGGTCTGTCATCCGCCAATAAATGCCAGAATCTTGACCAATGCAGTAATTCCCATCTGGATGCCGCTTTTGTAATATCGGAGTGATGGAATCAGTTAAGAGAATACTTTGCGGGTGTTCTTGAAAGTTCTTCGCGCCAGGTCGCTTGCGGGGGGAACCCCCGCAAGCGACTGGCTTACAAATCTGCCGTCTGATTCTGGCAACTGTGTATGGTCTGGGAAGGTTTTTAATAAGGTTTCTTCTGTTCCTATAGGAGTCATAATAGATAACGCTTGGGGATTCGGTATTAGGGACAAGAAGTTGTTCGTGGTGAATTGAGTTTGCACTAACTACTCATCACTATTCTGACCACTATTGTGGAAATTATTGTGGAAATTTTCGCTCCCTCACCTCAGTGCTGTAATCCTGCACAGCTTTGGTAATCGTCTCTCGCAAATTGGTATAAACTTTGGCAAACGGTGGTTGCTTTTCTGAAAGTGCGAGTACATCTGATGTCACTAATACTTGACCGTCACAGTGGGGCCCTGCACCTATGCCAATCGTGGGAATACTGAGTTTTTGCGTAATATGTAATGCTAACTCAGGGGGTATATGCTCTAACACTATACAAAATGCACCCGCTTGTTCTAGGGCGCTAGCCTCTTGTAATATCCTTTCCCCTGCTTCTTCTGTCTTCCCCTGTTGACGCAAACCCGTGTGATGTATAGATTGCGGTGTCAAACCCACATGACCCATCACCGGAATTCCTGCTTGCACCAAACGGGCAACGGTTTCTGCCATTGCTTTTGAGCCACCCTCTAACTTGACTGCTTGAGCGCCCGTTTCTTTTAGCACACGCCCAGCAGAGTGTATCGCTTGCTGAGGACTTTCTTGATACGTCAAAAATGGTAAATCTACGACCATTAATGCTCGCTTCACACCGCGACGCACGGCTTTGGCATGATGAAGCATTTCTTCTAAAGTAATTGGCAGTGTTGTTTCGTACCCCAACACCACTGCCATTGTATCTCCCACAAGGATTAAATCTACTCCAGCAGTATCTAAGATCTGAGCGATCGCATAATCCCAGGCAGTCAACGCCACAATTGGGCGTCCCTTTTGTTTCCATTCGATTAATTGTCGGGTTGTGACAGCCATTGTTTAAGCCAAGAGTTAGGAGGGAATGGGGAAAGTGGGGGCGGTGGGGGGTGATACAGGAAAAAAGAGTTCCTCATCTTCCCCATCTTGTTTATTTGACGGTGCCAGTCAAAGCTAGATCAGGTTTTGTGCCTTAAATTTTGGGCATGAACCAAGTTAGATCTTCAATGTTACCAATTCATAACTTATTACCGATATCAGAAGTAATGCTGAAAACACGGCTACAAGGAAGACTGGGAACTTGCTGTGAGCATTGCTTGAGTATATGGATTTAATCGTAGCAAACCCAGTGCAGACCCAGAGAGTAACATATTTAGCAATTCGTTATCGTTAGCCAATCTTCCCGACTCATTCCGTAAATTACCGCCTCACCTCCAAACATTTCCGTCGTCCCTTCCAGTTTTTCCCCTAACTTCTCGGCAACTCGCTTTGAAGCATAATTCTCCGGACGAATCAAACTGATCACATGCGATCGCTGTAACTTGCCAAAAGCAAAATCCATTGCTGCCCTTGCTGCCTCTGTTGCAAAACCACGTCCCCAATAAGTTCGCCGCAATGTCCAACCAATTTCAAAACCGATCCACCCCTCAGGTTTCCAGCAGCCAACCCGACCAATCATTTCACCACTAGAACGTTCTTCAACCGCCCACATACCATATCCTCGTAGTTGCCAATGACCAAGCATCATTGCCATATTTCGCCAAGATTCCCAACGAGATAGAGGTTTGCCTTCGCCAATGTAGCCCATGACATCAGGATCGCCGCACATCTCGGCGTAAGCATCAAGGTCTTCTTCACGGAATCCGCGTAGGCGCAGGCGTTGAGTTTCAATTTCAGGAATAAGCATTTTAGGAATGTTTCTCAAGGTGTAGGGGTGTAGACGAGTGAGGAAATTATTTTCCTGTACACCAACAGGAGAATGAGCCTGCCGCACCCCTACATCCTTACACCCCTAATTGAAATTGGCTTACTATTATTACACGCATTTTGTAAAGCTTTCTTAATAAAATGTTAAATAATTTTATTAATAACAAATTTAAATACAAAAGTTAAAAATATTCAAAGAATAACTTATGACATTCTTGATATATTGTGAAACAGGCTACAAACAACGTGATGTGCGACTTGTGTCTTTCACTGATAAATCTGTGAATTTCCGTCAGTAGTTGCAGAAAAACAGCAACTTTTTGCAATAAGCAACCCCTAACAAACGATTTTTCCTTATTTCTCCCCCATTTATAAGGGAGGAGTTTAAGGTGAGGGAAAGTTGCACAACACGTGATTTGTGAAATAAAAAGAGAAACTTCTTGGAAGGGAACTATGTCTTACGCTCAAACGAAGACTCAGACAAAAACAGGGTATCAAGCAGGGGTAAAAGATTATAGATTAACTTATTACACCCCAGATTACACACCTAAAGATACAGACGTTTTAGCGGCATTCCGCGTTACACCCCAGCCAGGAGTTCCACCAGAAGAAGCAGGTGCTGCTGTAGCTGCTGAGTCTTCCACCGGTACTTGGACAACCGTATGGACGGACTTGCTCACCGACCTAGATCGCTACAAAGGTCGTTGCTATGACATCGAACCAGTTCCCGGCGAGGACAACCAATTCATTGCTTACGTTGCCTATCCCCTGGATCTGTTTGAAGAAGGCTCTGTCACCAATATGTTTACCTCAATTGTAGGTAACGTATTTGGTTTCAAGGCTCTCAAAGCACTACGTTTGGAAGACTTGCGGATTCCTGTTGCTTACCTCAAGACATTCCAAGGACCTCCACACGGTATCCAAGTAGAGCGTGACAAACTGAACAAGTACGGTCGTCCTTTGCTGGGTTGTACGATTAAGCCCAAGTTGGGTCTGTCTGCTAAGAACTACGGACGCGCTGTATACGAGTGCTTGCGCGGTGGTCTAGACTTCACCAAAGACGACGAAAACATCAACTCTGCACCATTCCAACGCTGGCGCGATCGCTTCTTGTTTGTTGCAGACGCTATCCAAAAATCACAAGCGGAAACTGGTGAAATCAAAGGTCACTACCTGAACGTAACCGCCCCCACCTGCGAAGAAATGCTGAAGCGGGCAGAGTTCGCTAAAGAACTCAAACAGCCCATCATCATGCACGACTACCTAACAGCAGGCTTCACCGCCAACACCACATTGGCTCGCTGGTGCCGTGACAACGGCATTCTGCTGCACATCCACCGCGCGATGCACGCCGTTATCGACCGTCAAAAGAACCACGGTATCCACTTCCGCGTTTTGGCTAAGGCGCTACGGATGTCTGGTGGTGACCACATCCACACCGGAACCGTTGTTGGTAAATTGGAAGGCGATCGCGCAATCACAATGGGTTTTGTTGACCTGCTGCGTGAAAACTATGTTGAGCAAGACAGACAGCGCGGTATCTACTTCACCCAAGACTGGGCTTCTATGCCTGGTGTGATGGCTGTAGCTTCCGGTGGTATCCACATTTGGCATATGCCAGCGCTGGTGGAAATCTTCGGCGATGACTCCGTGCTGCAATTCGGTGGTGGTACCCTCGGTCACCCCTGGGGTAACGCTCCTGGCGCGACCGCTAACCGCGTCGCTCTGGAAGCTTGTATCCAAGCTCGTAACGAAGGTCGCAACTTGGCTCGCGAAGGTAACGACGTTATCCGCGAAGCTGCTAAGTGGTCTCCTGAACTCGCTGCTGCTTGTGAACTGTGGAAAGAAATTAAATTTGAGTTTGAATCAGTCGATACCGTCTGAGAAAGATAGAAGATAGAAGAATGAAGATAGAAGCTATTCTTCATTCTTCGTTCTTCACTCTTCATTCTTCAAGGGGCTGGGGTCAAGCATGGATATCAAGCAAATTGCGAAGGACACAGCCAAGACGCTGCAAAGTTACCTGACTTATCAGGCACTGAAAACGGTGTTGGCTCAAATTAGCGAAACAAATCCTCCCTTGGCACTTTGGCTACAGCGCTTTTCCGCTGACAAAATTCAAGACGGAGAAGCCTACATTAGGCAACTGTTTCAAGAGAAACCCGAATTGGCTTTGCGGATCATGACTGTTAGAGAACATATCGCGGAACAAGTCATTGAATACTTACCCGAAATGGTTCGTACTGGCATTCAGCAAGCCAATATGGAACACCGTCGCCAGCATCTTGAGCGAATCACGCAAATAGATACATCAACTCCCAGTCCTGAACCAGAAACGCAAGCAACCTCAGATCCAAACAATGAACAGTAAACAGTTAACAGTTAACAAACGATAACTGATAACTGATAACTGGTAACTGGTAACTGATAACTGATATCAACCACAACCGATTATCATCACTTATGCAAACCTTACCAAAAGAGCGTCGCTACGAAACCCTTTCCTACCTGCCCCCCCTCAGTGATGCTCAGATTGCCAAGCAAATCCAGTACATTCTGAACCAAGGTTACATTCCGGCGATTGAGTTTAACGAGAATTCGGAGCCGACAGTATATTACTGGACTCTGTGGAAACTGCCTTTGTTTGGTGCAAGATCTACTCAAGAAGTACTAAACGAAGTTCAAGCTTGCCGTTCTCAGTACGGCAACAACTTTATCCGCGTGGTGGGTTTTGACAACATCAAGCAGTGCCAAGTTCTCAGCTTTATCGTTCACAAGCCCAATAGCAGCAGATACTAAAGCTGATCAGTTGGAATTCATTGTAAAAAAGGTGTAAACCATTTTTTTATCACCCATTAGGAGAGGTAAATCTACCTCTCTTTTTTATTAAGGGATTTCCAACAAACAAATTATCCAACTTGTGGGGTGGGCATCCTGCTTCCCCCCTGATGAAAGCAGGGCTGTTTCATTCCACAAGGGATAACAGTTTGTCAATATCATTAGATATAGCAACAGCCAAGGTGCGTACGACGCTAACAGATGATAAAAGCTAGACACAAAAAGGCTTTTCACCCAGTCCCCAGTCCCTAGTCCCTAGTCCCCTGCTATATAATCCGATAACAAAAGACTTCAAGGTTGCCTGATGAATATCCTTGTATAGACTATGACTTTAGTCATGGGTGTATTCGTGACTTTCTCCTCATGTAACCCTTAAAATTAAATTTTTATGATAGTGGTATCAAGCAGGAGAAACCCAGCGGTAGTTTATGCTCAAAAACTTATCACTTATTGGTGCGGCGATCGCCCTCAGTTTAAGTGCAACTTCCCTCGCAGTCAAAGCAGAGGCAAACTCCTCTTCACCCCTAGTTGTTGCACAATCTCGGGAAAAAGGGGGACCACTCCAACGTTTGGGACTGACGGATGAACAAAAAGCCAAAATCAAAGAAATCCGCCGCAATACCCGCGCTGAAATGGACAAAATTCTCACTGAACAGCAACGGGAACAGTTAAAAACCGCTATGCAAAACCGCCAGGGAAAGCGGGGGGCGTTTGCTGCTTTAAATCTGACTGATGAGCAGAAAAACCAAATGCGTCAACTCATGCAGTCACAGAAAACTCAGATTGATGGAGTCTTAACTGCAGAGCAAAAAAAGCAACTGCAAAAATATCGGGAGGAAATGCGTACTCGTCGTCAACAAGGCAATCAGTAGCTGATCAGCAGCGCCTTTGCCCAAGCTAGACAGCAGATATCTGTCTTTTGGGCAATCGGCAGAATAAAAGAACAATAATGTCTATTGCTACCAAAGAATAACGGGAGCGTGAGAACCCCTGTATGGCTTTAGCCTACATTGGAACATCTTTTAAGAATCCTCATGCATTTATGTCAAGGAGTACGTCAACCAACGGTAGCAGGGGCTTTTGCTAACTTACCGTCTTCCATATAAACAATGCGATCGGCTATATCCAAAATGCGGTTGTCGTGAGTCACCAACAAAATGGTACAATCTTGCTCTTTCGCTAGGTTATGCATCAGATTCACCACATCTCGACCTGACTTACTATCAAGGGCGGCGGTAGGTTCGTCTGCGAGAACAATTTTGGGTTGACTCACCAGCGCACGGGCTATAGCCACCCGTTGTTTTTGTCCCCCCGACAGGTCATCCGGGTAGTAATTGAGACGATGCCCTAATCCTACCAAATCTAGCATTTCGGCTGAGCGTTTTTTCATCTGTTCAGGAGTCACACTCTTGTGCAGTTCCAAGCCCATCCTGACGTTTTGCAGTGCTGTTAAGCTACCATGCAGGTTGTGTGCTTGGAAAATATAGCCGTGATTACGTCGCGCTAGTGTGAGTTGTGCTGCACTTGCACCACACAGTTCTTGTCCTAATACGCGCAAACTGCCTTCCTGGGCTGAACGTAACCCACCTACTAAGGTCAGAAGTGTGGTTTTACCAGAACCAGACGGACCTGTCATAATAATAATTTCACCGGCGTTTATCTCCAAGTTGATGTCAAATAGCACTTGTTTGCGCAGTTGACCTTTACCAAAGTAGTGGTTGAGATTTTGAACAGATATGACAGATTGCATAGTCATTAGTCATTAGTCATTAGTCATTAGTCATCAGTCATTAATCATTAGTTACTCTGTGAGTCCGATGTGTCCTCTGTAGAACATGAGTTTAGAACATATCGGCGGGGTCAGCAGATTGGACTTTGCGGGTAGCAATTGCACCAGAAATCATACACATGATTATGGTCAATACTTGTACCTGAATTGCTCTTGCCAAGGTCATGATCACTGGTAAGTTAGTGGCGTTCCGCGTCATGGCGTACAGTCCAAAGGATACGGTGACTCCTGGTAAAAAGCCTAACACCGCCATAATGATTGCTTCTTCAAATACCACTCCTAGCAAGTAGGCATTGCGATACCCCATTGCTTTGAAGGTGGCGTATTCTTTCATGTGAGCATTGACATCGGTGGAAAGGACTTGATAGACGATAATCACCCCCACCATAAAGCCCATTGCTACACCCAAGCTAAAAATAAAGCCGATCGCAGTGTTTGTTTGCCAATAGTTCTTTTCAAATTCAACAAATTCCTCTTTTGTCAAGACTTTGACATCATTCTTATCTGCTAAATGGGATTTTAAGGCAGTTGCCACTTGTTTTGGGTCATACCCTGGTTGCAGTTGAATCAAAGCCAGATTCACAGCCCCAGGTTCTTGTCTGGGAAATACGCGCAAAAAGTTCTGGTCGCTGGTGATTAAGGTACCATCAGCTATAAAGGAAGCTCCGACTTTAAATAAGCCATTAATAGTAATTGTCCGCCGTCCTATTTCAGTGGTGGCAGGTTTCCCCTGCTCAATTTGGGTAAATACGTTGCCATACTCTCCTCTAGAACCACTGTCAAATAACATCGTATCTGGCATCTTAATGGCGTTTAATTGGCTATTCACCTCTGGTAAATTAAACGCTGGTTTATCGGGATTAATCCCGATAACGAGTATGCCAGTCTGTTTACGCGTTTGAGGATTCTTCCAATCGATAAAGCCAAGATACATTCCCTCTGCTGACTTCACCCCCGGTATATCCATTGACTGCAATAGTCGTCGCCGAGAAAATGTAGACAAATATGCCAGGTTACGTGCTTGGGGACTGATGAGAAAAATGTCTGCCTCCATGCTGCGATGGAGTCTGGTGTTGCTGTCAAACAGGGCAGTCTGAAATCCCAGCTGCATGAACATCAGAACATCGGCAAAGGCAATGCCTGATAATGCTACCAAAAAACGGCTTTTCTGGTGACTCAGTTGCAGCCATCCTAATGGTGTTCGCCGTCGCAGTTGCTGAATTTGCTGGAAAATAAGTCCAATCACAGTTCAATTACCGCCCTTACTTGCAAATTGGAGAATCTGGCAGATTTCTGACTGGATGGCTCATCAAGTCGTACATGGACTTCCACAACTCTGGAATCAATGTTGCTTGTGGGGTCGCTGTTAATAATATTCTGCCGTTGCACTTGCATCCCCAAACGATCCACAGTTCCCACCAATTGATCAGGTAGGGACTCACTCTGTAGCTGCACTCGTTGCCCTAAACGCACTTTGTTAATATCACTTTGGTAAACTTCTGCCACTGCATACATCTGACTAATTTGCCCAACCTCTGCAATACCGTCAGTTGTGGACACCAATTCTCCAGGACGGGTATTAATTTTGAGGACTTGACCATCTTGGGGCGATCGCACAAAAGCAAGTCTGAGATTTGCCTCTGCTCTTTTTACGGCTGCTTTCGCACGATTGACTTCTGCTTGGGCTGCTTCTACATCCACAGAACGGACTTCCGCAATTTTATTTAACGTCGCCCTGCCTTCTGCTATTTCTTGTTCTCGGGATGCTTCGATGCGTCTGAGGTTGGCTCGTGCTTCTGCTATTTGTTGTTCTCGGGATGTTTCGATGCGTCTAAGGTTGGCTCGTGCTTGTGCTATTTGTTGCTGCGCTGTCGTCAGAGTCAAGCGCTTGCTATCCTGGAACGAAGCAGAAATCGCCCCTTGTTGATAAAGTGTTTGATAGCGTCGGTATTCTGCTAAGGCATTGTTTAGCTGTGCCTCCAGTTGACCAATCGTTGCTTTTTGTGCCTCGATTTCCGTATCTCTTTCTGCCTCTAACCGAGCAAGGGTTGCTTTTTGCGCTTGAACTTCTGTGTCTTGTTCTGCTTGAAGGCGGGCAATAGCTGCTTTTTGCGCTGCTATTTCTCCCTGTTTGGCACCTGCTTTTACCTGAGCCAGATTTGCCTGGGCGATTCGTACTTGCTCTTGTGCTTCTGCTAGTGCTGCGGCAAGGCGATCGCGACTGTCCAAAATCGCAATCATCTGTCCTTCCTTCACCTGGCTTCCTTCCCGGACCAGCAATTTTTCAACTCGATTCCCTTCTTGTGATGCTGGCGCAGAAAGCTTAATGATTTCTCCCTTTGGTTCCAAGCGTCCCAGTGCTGTCACCGTTTTGACTTGTACTACTGGAATCGCCTGCTTCTTTACTGCTTCAGCATTGGAGTTTCGGGTTCTATTTACCGTGTAAATACCGACTCCCCCTGCTGTTATAGTTGCCAGTACAGCCATGAGAAGAGGTGGACGTAAAATCGGTTTGAGAGGAGATGGACCCTCGAAATTAGAGTTTTCAAGCATAGTCTGCTACCATTGGGTGTAAAACTAAACCGTTTAGTCTTATTTCATCTTATTTAGTCTTATAATATATCTAAACTAAACTGAATAGTTTAGTATATTCCTAGCAGTTTTCATTTGCACATATCAGGGCACAAGAATTATCTTGCTGGTGCTTTGGTGCAGGTTGTCATCACTTAGAAACTGCTTGTCTTGGGTACACCCTAGCCACATACGTTATCTGAACCAGGGTAGTGAAACCATACACCTTAAGTAGCATTTTAGGCAAAGGTTTCAGCTTAATAGTGTTAAAAATAAAAAAAAGAATGAAACTCAAAAAGATTATGCAAGTCTAAACTTATAGTGAAATTGTTCTGTTTGAATTTATAAATTTGTGCTTTCTGTACAGGAGTTGCACGCTTTAGGTCCGGAAGCCGTAGAACATATTGTGAACTCCCTTTAAGTAATAATTAATACTCAATTTTATCTATCTAAAGAAAGATTTATTAAAGGTGCATTTTATGTTATTGAGTTCCCAAAAATCAAGGAATTTATCGATAAGATTGTTTATACAACAGTATATTTGAAAAATGGTACGTGAAAGAGCCACTGAAGTTGAGCGCGACAGTTCATTAGATAAAGTTGAACAAATTTTACAAGGGGCGATGCATGAATTTCTCCTGCATGGCTACGCTGGAACTAGCATGGATAGGATAGCGGCGTGTGCTGGAGTTTCTAAAGCTACAGTTTACAGCCACTTTCAAGATAAACAAGGACTTTTTAAGGTGCTGGTAGAAAAACTAGCTCAAGAACGATTTCATTCCGTCTTTGGTGCAGATCGGCTTGAGGGAGACCCGAAAATTGTCCTGCGGCGATTGGTAACAAAAGCATTGAATGAAATGCTCAAAGATGAAGAGTTTCGTGCGTTTAAGCGAGTGGTGATTGGCGAGTCTGGTCGTTTTCCTGAGTTAGCCCAGTTATGTATCGTATGCTTGATTAAACCGGCGATTGAGACTCTCAGTCAGTACCTAGCTTGTCACCCTGAACTCAACATACCTGATTCTGAGGCAACGGCACGAATTCTTCTTGGGTCATTGGTTCATTTTGTCATGACTCAGGAGATGATGAACGGTAAGGAAATTATTCCGATGGAGAGCGATCGCTTAATTGATGCTTTGATACACTTGATTCTCAAGTCAGCTGAATGATATTCATTGTGGGAGCGACGCGATACAAACTGTGCAGCTTCACTTACCTCTTGGCGTCCTAGCCCACAAGCATACAGCTAGCTGCGCGTCTTAGGCGTCTAAAGCCCTGAGCGCAAAGCACTCACTTCGGGTACGTGCTTGGCAGTTTGTTTAATAAATATTAACTAGATCTTGATAGAGAATTGCTATGATTCTTTCAACCATGTATATATAAAAATACCATCCTCAAGTAAGTTCACCATCACGAGCAATGATTTCGATCACCTCGCTGCGGGTGAGTTGATTTTTAGCGGCGATCGCAGCTAATTTTTCCCAAGCTGTATCTGTGAGTCTCATAGATCTTAAACGTTTCGGCTCAGAATCGTAGTCTCGCTCAAATTTACCAGAATCCTTACGGTTGCGCCGACGAGATTTTTGCTTTGTGCCTGAGTACTGAGGAGCGCTTATATGTTTTACACTCTGATTAATAGTCTGATTAATAGTTAACAGGTAAATCAAGTTGTCAATCAGGCGATCGCGCTCCATTGGTAGAATCTCATTGCCATGCAGTATTTCCTGAATCAGGATGAAATGTACTAACGTCCCCATAAACACTCGCGCCGCGACTTCTGGATCAGGTAGGTTGAGTTCAGTACGAGACGCAAGGAATTGACACAAATCCTCCAAAAATGATTTTTCAAGGTTCAGAACAAAGGCTCGCGCTAACTCCGGAAAACGTTCAGACTCACCAATTATCAAGCGAATTAATCCTAACACCTGTTTGTCAGCTATAGAGTTGTCTAGCATACAAAATGCTAAATGGCGTAGGATTGTAGATGCTTCACCTTGCATCAATTTTGCTTTTTGAGGATTAAATGCTGCGTAATACTTGGATACTATCAATTCCTGTATGAGAGCAGTAAACAGTCCTTCCTTGTCTTGAAAGTGATTGTAGACGGTTGTTTTAGACACACCTGCTGCTGCTCTCACCTGATCCATAGTTGTAGCAGCATAGCCATGTGCCAGAAATTCTTGCATTGCACCTGCCAGAATGGCATCCACTTTTTCATCTCTTGGCTTACGATCTAGATTATTTGTTTCTGTCTTTCTCATTTTTCGGTTCTTCCTTACCAGGTTATAGCTATAAGGTTGGCTGTAGGGACACAACAATTGTTCCCTAACACGGGTGTATGACACCAAGCACTATGAGTGAAAATCTTTCTTGACATAGTTGTACTGTACCGTCTAGTTTAGAATAAACAAACTAAACTGTATAGTTTATTTATGTCCCAATTGAATCAGGAGGCACATAGGGTGCGCGATGCAACAGCTAACGATTCTGCATCCTTTAAGCATAGCCGTCGCCCACTGATGATACTGGCAATTGCTACAGCTTTTGTTGTTGCTCTTGTGACAACTTACAGATTTTGGGGATTACAGTCACAGCAATCTAGTGTGAGGCAAACATCTAAGGTTAGCATCCCCAAAGTCATAAAAGTAGTTGCTTTAGGAAGACTAGAGCCACAGGGAGAGATCATTAAAGTTTCAGCTCCGACATCGAGTCAACAGAATCGAGTTAAGCAATTGTTAGTCAAGGAGGGGCAAGAGGTAATAGCAGGGCAAGTGATTGCCATTCTTGATAGCAAAGACCGCCTTGAAGCTGCTGTCATGAAAGCACAACAACAAGTCAGAGTCAAGCAAGCAAACCTGAAGAAGATTCAAGCAGGTGCAAAACGCGGTGAAATTGCCGCACAACAAGCTCAAATTGAGCGATTGAAGGCGCAGTGGCAAGGTGACAAGACAGCGCAAGCAGAAGCGATCGCCCGACTGAAAGCGCAGTGGGAAGGCGACAAGATAGCGCAACAGGCAACTATGAGAAAACTAACAGCTCAACTCAACAATGCTCAAGCCGAATACAAGCGCTATCAGCAGTTATATTCTCAAGGTGCAATTTCTCTATCTTCATTTGACAGTAAGCGCCTGAGTTTAGACACTGCAACACAGCAAGTCACAGAAGCTCAAGCAGTCCTTAGCCGTATTGATGGTACGAGTAGCAGGCAAATCAGCGAGGCTCAAGCTGTTCTTGCGCGGATGAACGCGACTGGTAGCAAACAACTGGGCGAGGCTGAAGCGACACTCCAAAAAATAGCCGAGGTGCGTCCAGTGGATGTGGAAGTGGCAAAAGCAGAAGTTGATGATGCGATCGCCGAAGTGAATCAAGCTGCTAAAAATCTGGAACAAGCTTACGTGCGAACGCCTCAAGACGGACAAGTATTAGATATACATACACGTGCCGGTGAAGTGGTGTCAAGTAATGGCATCGTTGAAATTGGGCAAACCAGCCAAATGTATGTAGTTGCAGAAGTTTACCAGAGTGATATCAGTAAAGTCCGTCCAGGACAGCAGGTGCAAATAACTAGCGATGCTCTACCAGATGAGTTGCAAGGAACAGTTGATCGCATAGGCTTACAGGTGCGTCGCCAGAGTGTCGTTAATACTGATCCTAGTACGAATATTGACGCCAGAGTGGTTGAAGTTCATGTCCGACTAAATACAGCATCAAACCAGAAAGCTGCTCAGTTGACCAATTTGCAGGTTAAGACAGTGATTAAAATATGATTGGATTCATACAACAGTTACAGCAACGAACACCTCTGGGATGGCTGCAACTGAGTCATGAAAAAAGCCGTCTGTTGGTAGCATTGTCAGGTATTGCCTTCGCTGATGTTCTGATATTCATGCAGCTTGGGTTTCAAAACGCACTGTATGACAGTAATACTCGCCTCAACAGAGTTTTGCATACAGATATTGTTTTAATCAGTCCCAAAGCTCGTAATATGCAAAATTTGTCAACATTTTCGCGGCGGCGACTGTACCAAGCATCCTCTATATCAGGAGTGAAATCAGCAGAAGCATTTTATCTAAGTATGATCACCTGGAAAAATCCCCAAACCCGTAGCGAAACATCAATTCAAGTTATTGGGGTTAATCCTGACCGACCAACTTTGCAGTTAAGCGAAGTGAATCAACAGTTAGATAAGATTAAGCTGCCGGATACTTTGTTATTTGACCATGATTCTAAAGGAGATTATAAACAGACTATTGCCCAAATTGAACAAGGTAAAACTGTTACCACCGAAATAGAAAACCGCACCATCACTCTCGGTGGCTTATTCAAGTTGGGAACTTCCTTTGGGGCTGATGGTAACTTGATTACCAGCGATCAGAATTTCTTACGGCTCTTTCCTGGACGACAAGCAGCCAGTATTAATTTGGGTATGATTTATCTTGAACCAGGATATGACCCGAAACAGGTTGCAACAACATTACGAAGCTATTTACCAGATGATGTCAAAGTTCTGACCCATGAGGAATTTATCCAGTTTGAGGAAAACTACTGGCAGAAAGAAAGCCCCATCGGGTTTATCTTTGGTCTGGGCGTGTCGATGGGGTTTATGGTTGGCATCATTATCGTTTATCAAGTTCTTTCCACTGATGTGAATGCTCACATCAAAGAATACGCTACCTTGAAGGCAATGGGGTATCACAATCTCTACTTTTTAGGAGTGATTTTTGAAGAGGCAGTTATTTTAGCATTTCTAGGCTTCATACCAGGAGCAGTAGTCCCATTAGGACTTTACCATCTCACCAGAAATGCCACAAATTTGCCGATCTACATGACCTTAGCACGAGCCTTGTTTGTACTTGTGCTGACCATCGTTATGTGTCTCATTTCTGGAGCGATCGCCACCCGCAAACTTCAAGCTGCTGACCCTGCTGATATGTTCTAAGCAACTGGAAACTAGTTAGTGGTGAGTAGAAAATTCAGCTATAACTATCAACTAACAAATACCAAATAACAACTAACAATTCCCTTCTGCCTTCTGCCCTCTGACTCGCAAGGGAGGGCTTGTTGGTTTGAGGCGAGATCCAATATTCTTGGAAAACTCCAGGCTCGAGTAGATATCAAATCGCAGCCTGTAGCAGATAAACGCAGATGAAAACAGACAATTCTTGACCCACGATCACTCAAACATTCAAAATTCAAAATTCAAACTTAAAAAAAAAGAAAAAGGACACAAGCCCTAAATTCTATTTATGGAAAATGAAAAAAATGTTTTCCGCAAGGAGCGCAGCGCACTTGATACGGCGTCCTTGTTGTTTCAAGCCCCACTCGCTACGCTCAAATTCAAAGTATGCCCTTTGGGCACGCTGCGCGAACAAAATGCAAAATTCAAAAATAAGGTTGGGTATCTGTTTTTCGGAACCATGCGATCGCCTATTACTCAACCTAAGATACCCTCATGAAAGTGATTTACTGCCGTCCACAACCAAACTTTGTTTTTTTTGAAGCGATGAAGGTTTCTAGTTCATCTAATTCTCCAACTTCTGGGATATCGTCATGCTTGCGGTACGTCGGGGAGTTTTTCGCCTATTTGTTTTAACCAATAAATTACGGTTATATGGTCAACTCCTTTATTTATATGGAAGATGGACGTTTAGCAAACAATGCCAATGCTGTTGCTATGGTGGAGTAGTTGTAGGGAACTGCTATCAAAGAACGCCTCAAATTTGAAAAATGCTAGGTGTACGGAGTTTGAGAAGTTCCCGTTTGCAGTTTCCTACAAGTGTACAGACTAGAGTAGGATCTAGTTAGCCTTGTTCTGCTGTTGACGGCGTTTGAAGAGCACTAAACCAGCAAGCGCTAACCCTGAGCCTGCGATGGTAAGAGGTTCGGGTACGGGAGTGGCAACGTAAACGCCTCGAGTCCCATCAGCAAGTGCAGCAGTGAACGCGATTTGACCACGATTATTCAGCGTCTGGGGGTTAGAATCCCCAACGGTTATCACTGTGGAACCGAAGAGAGTGTCACCAGTACCAATGATCTTGTTGACCACAGGATCTGAACCTGTGAAAATGCCAGATCCCCCCCCATCCAGAGAAGCGAAAAAGGCTACCGTTGCTTCATCGTTGATGGCAGGAGTACCAACGAAGCCAGAAAAAGAACCGCTAGTATCAGCGATGGTCGTCAGTGGTCCACCGTTGCCAGTATAAATACCTTGGCCCCCTGACCTTAAGAAAGCTCGCAAGGCAACAGTTCCCTCGTTGTTGATTGGAGAACCATCACCAGAAAGCGAAGCAAAAGAACCACTGGTATCAGTGATGGTGGTGGTCACTCCACCGTTACGAGTCACGAGGCTTGCTCCAGGCAAAACAACAGACACCGTTCCTTGATTGTTGATGACAGGATTACCACCATTTGCATCGGCGATCAAGGTTGGCGGTCCACCGTTGCCAATGTAAATGTCACCAAATCTATTATCTGCAAAGGCAACTGTTCCGCTGTCATTGATTGAGGGTCGCGATACCAGAACGCTACCAGCGCCAGCGTCAAAGGAAATCGTGGTAAGGGAACCGCCGTTGTTAGTGTAAATACCAACACCTGGTCCAACGCCATTCACCACACCCCCTTTTAAACCAGCTTGAAAAGCCACAGTTCCCGAGTTGTTGATAGAAAAACTACCAAGAAAACCAAAGGAACCACTGGTATCGGCGATAGTGGTAATCGTCCCACCATTGCTAATGAAGATACTATCACCTGCCGCAGAAATACTTCTAAAGGCTACTGTCCCTTCATTGTTGATGGCAGGAGAAACGAACTGATAAAATGGGGCGCTAAAGGCACTACTGGTAGTATCTGCAATTTTCGTAAAGGAGAAGGAAGCGGCTTTGGCTTTGCTTGTGGGGTACAAGCTTATAACCACGCCAAATAACATTGCTGCTGTTAACTTTCTCATGACAGTCATAACTTTCTTTTTTTTGTTTTAGAAGAAAGATGCAACTTTTGTTGCTGTAAAATGAAAAGGATTTTTCTAGCAGCGAAGACTTCACTAAATTTGGTAGATCTAATATTTGGATTAGTGTTGTTCAAGACAAAGTTGTCAGCTAATCGTCATTTAAATTTCTGACTTACTCCTGAGCAAAATTAAGTTTCAGTATGCGGAAAGTACAGTTTGAATACATATTGGCTTGCACCTTTGCTTAAAGTAGGAGTATGTATGATGTAGCTACACAAAATCAAACTTCATTCTCTGGTACAAGTAGTGCCAAACTTTACTTAGTTTCAACTTAACACTTGTAGGGTAGACACTTAACTGTGTGGAGCTTGAAATACTTATTGCTGCTAGCTTATTTAGCTAATTGCCCCTGGTCATCTGAACCCTAAATCGTTCTTAATCGTAAAACTATGTATGTAATTTCACAATAAAATAGAAAAAGAATTTACTGCTTCTTTAAATTAAAGACTATATTTCCGTTTACTTTGTAAAGTTAGCTGAAAGCGGAAGAAGCCCCACACTGTAACGGTACTGCGTTCAGTGTTGGGATGAATTCCGGGCTGCGGACGAATTGACCAACGAGCGACATTGAACGCAGTTCAATTAGCAATGTTGGTCGTTCGCGTAGCGTGCGCCTTAGCGCATTGAGGAATTGCCTCTCTCTATGCTTGGTAACGAGTCAATAAGCTCCTCTATAACTTGAGTCATAGTTTTGTCAGCGTGAACGGCATATAAACGTACTTTATTGAGTCTACGTTCACTAATCCTTATTTTTAATTCTTTGTTTTTCATTTGTTCCACCAATGTTCCCTCATTTATGCTAACATACAAGTATGAAGGAAGTGATTTAAGTGTTGAAAGCAGTTAAGGTCAGACTATACCCAACAACCGAACAACAGGAAGCGCTAGCCAAGTCGTTTGGTTGTGCTAGATGGTATTGGAACTATGCTTTAAATGCCTGTATTCAACACTATGAAGAAACCGGGAAGTCATTAAAATTAAACGTCTACAAAGCTTATCTTCCACAATTAAAGGTAGAGCATCCTTGGTTAAAAGAGGATTGTTATTCCGCAGTTTTACAGTGTGTAGCAATCAATTTGAACAAGGCATACTCAAATTTCTTTGAAGGTAGAGCTAAGTTCCCTAAGTTCAAGTCGAAGCATCACAAACAATCAATCCAATATCCTCAAAACGTAAAGGTTGTGGGAGATTGTTTGGAAATCCCTAAGATTGGTGTTGTTAAAGCAGTCTTGCATCGACCCATTGAAGGGAAGGTTAAGACAGTCACTATAAGCAAGACTCCTACAGACAAGTACTTTGCTTCGATTTTGCTGATCGGTGATGGTGAAGTGGGTTTTGTATCTGGTAACAAAACACTTGGTATTGACCTGGGATTGAAGGACTTTGCTATTGTTCATGATGGTGAAGAAGTTACCAAGCATTCAAACCCAAAACATCTGAAACGTCATGAGAAAAATCTAGCGCGAAAGCACAAGAAGTTCACCCGCAAAGTTAAAGGTAGTAACTCAAGAAATAAATATAAAAAACTAGTAGCCAAGGTTCACGAACGAGTATCGAATTCCCGTCAGGACTTCCTACACAAACTAAGTAGGAAACTGGTAGATGAAAGTCAAATCATTGTTGTGGAGAATCTTCATATTAAGGGAATGGTACGGAACCGCAAGCTATCAAAGTCAATATCCGATGTGGGTTGGGGAATGTTTGTTAACTTTCTAGACTATAAGTTAAAGGCTAAGGACGGTCAACTTATAGAAATAGGAAGATTTTTCCCTAGCTCAAAAACTTGTTCATGCTGCGGTCATGTCGTAGATGAATTAACGCTCGATATACGCGAGTGGCATTGTCCCAAGTGCGAGATTCATCACGATAGAGATGGTAATGCAGCATTAAACATCAGGAAAGAAGGATTAAGGATATTGCAAAACAATGGCGGAGGGAACCCCGTTATTGCTGATAGAGGCTGTGTAAGACCACCTACCCGTAAGGGCAAGGGGCAACGGTCTATGAAATCAGAAGCCCACACCGTACCCGACTTTCTTCGGTGTTGGGTAGTTCACGTTATCCAGCTTGGGATATAAAACTCAGTCATTCTGCGATATCTGAACCCCACCCCTTAATCCCCTCCCCGCTTGCGGTGAGTCCAGCGCTGCAGGCGGGTTTCCCAACCTAAGCGACTGGCGAACCCGGAGGGGGAGGGGCGGTTTTGGCGCAAGACAAAACCGGGGTGGGGTTCTTCGGGATTTATAAGCAATTAAGCAAACTTGATATAAGTACAACAACAGAAAGATAACCAAGAAAATGTTAAAAATGGAGAGCCATAACTTGATACCCCTTCCGAATTTTCAGGAAAAATGAGCTTATGCCGTACTTAACATTAGCAAGCGAAATCCGTTCTCTTGTCGCTGAATATACCAAAGCTAGCATTTTGTGGATTGATACAGAAATTGCAGACTATAAAAATCGCAATCCTAGACTGTCGCTGATTCAGGTATTGGACGATCCACAAGATTTGAGCGGCGATCGCATCTTTATTTTGGATGTACTCAACCACCCTGATGTTGTCGCTGAGTTTATTGACAAAATTATGGTCAATGCCAATATTGAAAAAGTCTTTCATAATGCTAGCTTTGATGTGAAATATCTGGGTAACAAGAAAGCAAAAAATATCACTTGTACTTTAGAAATGGCAAAAAAAATTCCCTACTATGCCTTGCCATTACCTAACTACCAACTCAAAACTCTAGCTACAGAACTTTGTCATTTTAAAAATATAGATAAACAAGAACAAGGTAGTGATTGGGGAAGGCGACCCCTAAGCGAAGAACAAATAGAGTATGCTTACCTAGACTGCATTTATCTTGCTCAAGTCCATCAACGTTTGATAGAATTAAACCAAGAAATTAACCCAGAACCCGCAACGGAAAACTTAACATTACTCAATGCAAGATACGCTCAGCTTGAGCAACAGTGGAAACTGTTAGACTCAGAATTCGCAAATCTCCAAGAGCGAATAAAAAAAGCTATGCTTGCTCAAAATGTAACAGAAAGCTCTTATTTCAAGCTAAGTTCTTACGAGCGAAAAACAGTAAAAGTACCGTTTACACAACTTGCAAAGCTCGTACAAACTCAAGATATCGATTTAGATTTTCCAATCACATTAACTCAAAAACTACAAAAAGATTTAGGAGAAAACCTAGAACAACTGTCTGTAGATATTGAGCAAACAACTGCATGGCGATTGACTCCTAAAAATCAAGAAAGTGACGAAAACAGTGATGATTAATGAATGGTAAAGAATGAACGCTGTCTGCAGAACTGCGCTTAGTGTATTTATTGCTCTTGGAACCGTTTCCTGTAGTAACGCTAAGGATGTATTGGTTACAGAAATTGGAGTCCGTCCTGCTGGACGTGCACCAGCACGACCATCACAAGCGAGAGACTTTTATATTCAGGGTCAATATCAGCAAATTAAAGGAGACTCACAAGGGGCGATCGCTTCTTATTCCAGAGCAATTAACCTCAATCCCAACTATGGAAGTGCTTACAATAGCCGGGGACTGGCTAAATTTGATTCTGGAGATCAGCAGGGGGCGATAGAAGATTACAACCAAGCGCTTAATATTAATTCCAATGATGCTCAAGCGTATAATAATCGAGGCAATGCTCGCGCCGCACAGGGAGACACAAACGGGGCGATAGAAGATTACAGCCAAGCAATTCGCCTTAATCCTAGGTATGCTGAGGCGTACAATAATCGCGGGAATGCTTTTGCAGCAAAGGGAGACAGAAACGCAGCGATAGACGATTACAGCCAAGCTATTAATGTTAATTCTAACTTTGCGGTTGCTTACAATAACCGGGGAAACGCCCGCGCCGCTCAAGGAGATAGAGAGGGGGCGATCGCCGATTACAACGAAGCTATTCGTCTTGCTCCCAACTTTGCAGCAGCATACAATAACCGAGGAAATGCGTATGCTGCGCTAGGAGATAAACAAAAAGCTATAGAAGATTTGCAGCGAGCCGCACAAATTTTTGAAAAACAGAATAATAACCAACTATATCAACAAGTGATGAACAATATCAAAGAGTTGGGGCAGTAACGAAAGATATATCTCACGCAAAGTGGACTTATATAGAAGTACAGAATTGGCTATTGAAACAGTCCGTTTGGATAACCTACTCTGACAGTAACAGGCATTCTCGAAGAGAGTATATCCTATGACTGAGAAGCAAACTGTCAACGGCATTGTTGAATCCGTGCTGTATGTCGAAGACTTGGGACGCTCGCTTAAGTTCTACGAAGACCTATTCGGATTTGAGAAAGAGGTCATGGATGAGATGATCTGTGTACTCCGGGTACCCAACCGACAAGCCCTGATCCTGTTCCCCAAGAGCATCGCTCAAGAGCCGGGGAGGACAACGTCTCCCGTCGGTACGGTAGAAGGGGTCATTCCTCCTCATGGTGGAAATGGTCGGTTGCACGTAGCATTCTCAATTGCAGCGTCCGAACTAGAGTTTTGGGAACAACGACTGGCTGAGCGAGGTATCCCCATCGACAGCAAGGTTCATTGGAAACGGGGCGGCTACAGCCTGTATTTCCGAGATCCAGATGACCACCTCCTTGAATTGATCACCCCGGGGTTGTGGACATTTTATTGAGGTTGTTGTGACAATCCCGCTACACCGCTTGCAGTTAGCGGAGCTAGGGCGTCGGTCAAGTATTCGTAATTGACGGAGTGCGATGTTTGTGCGTATCCAATTTTTTATAGAATTGGGCGCATTACAAGCAAGGCAGTTAGGTGAGTGAAACTACAAAAGTTATTAATGGTGATTGTGTCTGTATTGTCAACCATTATTACTTGACCGGCTCTCTAGCGCTGCAGGAGGGTTTCCCTCCGTAGGCGACTAGCGGGAGCATCTCATGTCACACCCTGTTCTAAAGCCAAGCCGACCTTTTGTTTTAAGAATTAATCCGATCGCAACGACAATCATTGGAATGACTAAGTTGATTTCAGTCAATAGATAAACTTTGGTATTATCTGACAAAATTTCGCCACCTAACCTGACTGAATCATTTGATAGCCCATGCATGGCGATCGCAATAATCGTAGTCCCACCAACTCGATTAAAGAAAAACGTCATGATGATTGAAAGTAAAACAAACTTAATCATCAGAATAGAAAAAATGGCTATGGCATTTCCAATTCCGTAAAAAAAAGTATCAACTTTAACAGGGATGTGCCACGCAAACCACATTAATCCTAGTATAATCGAGGCTTTGAGAGGGCTAAAATGGCTCTGTAGCAGAGGTAAAGCAAATCCTCGCCAACCGTTTTCCTCAAATAAACCACCCGCATCTAAAAACATAGCAACGAAAAACTTGAACAAAAAGACGATTGAGAAAAAATCAATATCCCAACCGAATTCCTTTTCAGTGAGCACTAATTTGTTGAGTGCAGCCGTCGCCAAATTCATCGCACTAAAGGTTAATATGCAGACTCCCCAAACCCTCAAGCCACTGTGCCAAAAAATATCTTTTCTCCAGAAGCGAAAGCGAGCTTTAAGAGTTGCAAAACCTTGTTCTCCATAAGCTATAGCAATAATAAATACGGCTACATCGACAGCAGCAACTTGTACAAGACTTAGGAAAATTTCCAAAAATGCTTCCGGTGCAGCCAATACAACTCGAAACGCAGTTACTAAATCCGTATTAAATTGTAAACCTGATTTTTCAAACCCTTTGAGTAATCCGTTTTGTGCATCTGTAAAAAGGAAAATTGGAATGATACAAACTTCAATTAAAATTGAAAATACATAAAACCATACAAGCGGACGCTTTTTGATGTTTTTCTTGAAGCGCTGAATCATATTAGAAATTCTAAATACAACAGTGTGAAAAGACAAGAATTTATTTAGGAGCATCCCAAATGTGCAAAAATCTTGGTAGCCCTCATCCCCTCACCCCTTCTCCCAAATATTGGGAGAAGGGGAACTAGATCCATTTCTCTCTCCCATATATGCGAGAGGGGATGGGGGTGAGGGTGCAAAGGCTTCTGTGCTTGCATTGGGATGCTTCCATCTATTTGAAAAAGCTGCTGAGTGCATTTGAACAGTTAAAGTTAAATTCAGCAAACGGTATGACTTGATTTGCTGTCTGTTGTACTTTCTCTCTAGCCTGATTTAATACTCTATCAATCTCGGTTGGAGTCATTGCACCTTGCTGTTTGGCAATTTCACTTGTTAAACAGACTCCCATTGGCACACCATCGCCTATCGTCCAAACCGTCTTTCCGACAACTGTACCTGCTAAGAATCCTATCCCTCCACTCATTACGGCTGTAGCGATAACCATCAAACCAATGTGAATTCTTTTCATGTTCGTAAAACACCAGTAACTTAGTTACTAAGGTAGCCAAATCAAGTTTCTGCACGCCATAGATTGGTGTCATCAATTAACATGACAAATGTCATAGATAAATTCAAAGGGAATACTATACTGTAGTTTCTAGTATCTTTTAGCTAATATTTCCTGCTTTAGTTGCTATGAAACTGAGTATGATCTCTTCTCCATCATTCCGCTCAAATTTGCGTTATAGCGAGTGGGTGATAATTGCTGGAGTGAGTTTAGGCTTTTTGCTAGATGGCTCGTTTCAAGCCTCAATAGCAACATCTCTACAGGTTATTTTCTGTCTTGTTGGATATGCGTTGTTAAGTTTAGTCTTTCCAATTAACCGTCCGCTTTGGCAAAGGCAAGTATATGTCCTTGCAGGAATTCTATTAGCACTTTTTATGAGGGTAACAGGAATTGGAATAGAACTGTTTCTCTATTTATATATTGCTAAAAGCTGCTTCTTACTGAATCGTCAAAATCTGATATTGACTGTTACATTAACGGTAATTATAGGTTTATTAACCTTTGTATGGGCGCTTCCTAAATCTGCTCAAATGACTACAGCATTATGTGTAGAGCTAGGCAATAGCAACCAAATTCAACAGTTGATTTTAAGATATCTATCAGATAATCTCGTCGTCACTTTCTTCATAATTGCTTTTAGTTTTATGGTAATTGCAGAACAAAAAAGCCGAAAACGTGCAGAAGCCTTAGCTGAGCAAGTAGAAACGCTAGCTGCTACACTAGAGCGCACGCGGATTGCTCGCGATATTCATGATTCTTTAGGACATAGTCTGACGAACCTCAACAGTCGGTTAACTGTAGCTCAAAAAAAGCTACAACAACACGATGTTAATGCAGTGTGTGAAGCTGTAGACACAGCTAAATTTTTGGCTATTCAGTGTATCGAGGATATCAATCACTCGCTGAAAACAATGCGGCAATCGGATTTTAATCTCAATCAAGCTTTAACCAATTTAGTCGAACAGCTTCGCTACAATCAAGCTTTGAGCGTGCAATGGGAGATAAACTTACCAAAATTACCATTGGAAACCAGCCACCACATTTACTGCATTGTCAAAGAAGGATTGATTAACATTCAAAAATATGCTCATGCTTCTGCGGTTCGTTTCCGAGGTGTGTCTACGCCGGAAGGTATCCTGATAGAATTAGCAGATGATGGTCAAGGATTTGATCCGAAATTACCGCATTTGGGTTTGGGATTGCAAGGCATCGAAGAACGAGTCCAACTATTGAGAGGTGAATTGAGGATCAACAGTACTCCAGCCTCAGGCACGCAGATTCAAATCATACTTCCGCTATGATTCGCCTGTTAGTTGTTGATGATCAGGATATTTTTCGCCAGGATTTAGCCATACTGCTATCTGCTGAAGCGGACTTGGATGTAATTGGACAAGCGAGTCATGGACGTGAGGCGATCGCCCTCACCCAACACCTACAACCCGATGTCATTTTGATGGATGTCCGAATGCCAATTTGCAATGGTGTCGCGGCTACTCGTGAGATTATTCAGCGTTATCCTTGGATACGGATTTTAGTACTGACGACATTTGATGATGATGAGTATGTCTGGCAATCACTTCAAGCAGGCGCACTTGGTTACTTACTCAAACATACCCCAATTGAACAGATTGTAACAGCCATTCGTTCAGTTTATCTGGGATACTGTCAACTCGGACCATCGATTGTTCCGAAAGTCGTTACTCAGTTGAAACCCAATCCCTCACGCCCAAAAGATGATTCTGACTACCTGTTAAGTCAACGAGAACTGGAAATTTTGAAGTTAATGAAACAGGGAAAAAATAATCGTGAAATAGCTCAAGAACTGCACCTTACAGAAGGAACCGTGAGAAATTATGTCTCTCAAATTTTCACCCAGTTAGGTGTTCGTAACAGGATTCAAGCTGTACTTTGGGCACAACAACATTTACAGTGAATCGTATTGGTTTATCAACAAGTCCTGGGAAACAGTAAACAGTGATAGGTGATGAGTAAAGATAAAAACCCCCCTACCAAGGGGGATTATCAAATGTTGCATCAAAAATGAGATTATCCATTGATACCCATATGGATGCGGTTTTCAACTTCCGCAAATTTGTCTTGTGCTTGCTGTTCGCTACTGATTAGCGTTTTGCATTTTCTCAAGACGAGATTTTCTCCTGTAGCAATTTTAGGCGCAACTCTAGCTTACAGAGCGATTTACGACTTATTGGCGTTGCTCGTTGCAGCAAGATTACTGGGATTCTATGAAATTAGATACGGTGCAAGAAATATAATAAACAAATAGATTTCCCTGGGACGATTGCCTACATTAAGCTTATGCCGCTCATAGTTCAAAAATACGGTGGTACATCTGTCGGTTCAGTAGAACGTATTCAAGCTGTTGCACAGCGCGTGTGCAAAACTGTCAAAGCAGGAAACTCGCTTGTCGTTGTGGTTTCCGCAATGGGTAAAACCACCGATGGACTCGTTAAGCTAGCATACGAAATTTCAAGCAATCCCAACAGCCGGGAAATGGATATGTTGCTTTCCACGGGTGAACAAGTCACCATTGCCTTGGTAAGTATGGCTTTGCAAGAACTTGGACAGCCAGCAATTTCTCTGACAGGAGCACAAGTAGGAATTGTTACCGAAGCGGCACACACTCGAGCGCGAATTTTACATATCGAAACAGAGCGCATCAAGCGACATCTTAATCAAAACAAAGTTATTGTTGTGGCAGGGTTCCAAGGTATTACCAGAACTGAGGAATTGGAAATTACAACCTTGGGACGTGGCGGTTCAGACACCTCAGCAGTCGCTTTAGCAGCAGCATTGCGAGCAGATTTTTGTGAAATTTATACCGATGTGCCAGGGATTTTAACGACAGACCCCCGTTTGGTTCCAGAAGCACAGCTGATAGATGAAATTACCAGCGATGAAATGCTGGAACTCGCCAGCTTAGGAGCAAAAGTCTTGCATCCCCGTGCTGTGGAAATTGCCCGGAACTATGGCGTTCCCCTAGTAGTACGCTCGAGTTGGACAGATGATCCTGGAACTTGGGTGATTTCACCGACACCACGTCCCCGTTCACTCGTCAATTTGGAAATTGCCCGTCCCGTTGATGATATCGAATTTGATACCGAACAAGCCAAAGTATCCATGTTGCGTGTACCAGATAAACCAGGCGTTGCAGCACGGTTATTTGGGGAAATTGCCACTCAGGATGTAGATGTAGATTTAATTATTCAGTCAATTCACGAAGGTAATACAAATGACATTGCCTTTACCGTGATGACACCTATTTTAAAACGAGCGGAAGCTGTAGCGGCAGCCATTGCTCCTGTTCTGCGCTCTCACAAAGCTGCTGAAACTGAAGAAGCTGAAGTGATGGTACAGCAGAATGTTGCCAAAGTCAGTATTGCAGGTGCGGGAATGATCGGGCGTCCCGGTGTTGCGGCAAAGATGTTCACCACCCTCGCAGAAGCTGGCGTCAACATCCAGATGATTTCCACCAGCGAAGTTAAAGTCAGTTGCGTCATTGACAACGCAGATTGCGATCGCGCCGTTGCAGCCCTCCACACCGCCTTTGAAATTGAACAGAACAAAGAGAACTTTACTCTCCCTCCCTCCCTCCCTCACTCCCTCCCTCCCTCCCTCCCTCCCTCATCCCCCGTAAGAGGTGTCGCCCTGGATATGAACCAGGCGCGTTTGGCAATTCGTCAAGTACCAGATCGTCCGGGAACAGCGGCGAAGCTGTTTGGACTTTTGGCACAACATAACATCAGCGTAGACATGATTATTCAATCCCAGCGCTGTCATGTGATCAATGGCGTTCCCAGACGCGATATTGCCTTCACCGTTGCCAGGATGGATGCACAAGCAGCACAAAAAATGCTCCAGCAAGCAGCAGCAGAATATGGATGGGGTGAAGTGGTATTGGAGAGTGCGATCGCCAAAGTGAGTGTTGTAGGAGCAGGCATGGTAGGACAACCAGGCATTGCGGCTACAATGTTTGAAGCGCTATCGCAGCACCAAATTAATATCCAAATGATTGCCACTTCGGAAATCAAAATTAGCTGTGTTGTGGCGCAAGAGGAAGGTGTTAAGGCATTGCAAGCGATTCACACAGCATTTGGGCTGGCGGGTAGTCAGAGTATTCAAGTGCCTGCTTAATAATCACTGTTGGAGGTTTTTAAACGAGATGACCTCATGCGTTAGCGTAGCTTTCCGTAAGCGCAAAGCGTTGCATACGAAAGGAATCGCCTGCCTTCAAACGATTTGCTCAGAGAAAAGCTCAAGCAAGAACTAGACAAGCTAAACGAGGAGCAACTCAAGAAGATTAGACTTCTTGCAAAAGTCAAAAAACGTGAATGTCATTCTGTTCGCGTAGCGTGTCCAATAGGACAAGGTGGGCACTCCGTACCACAGCGAAGCGTCTCCATGAGAATCGCTAGGCGCAGACAGCATTGATTCTCTGTAATTCTTGTTGTAAGACAACCCGGTAGAGAAACACTCTGTCAATGTTCAAGGTTAAGTTACCGTAAGGTTACTTGTGGGATAGTTTTGCTGGTTGCACCTTGTTAGGCAGAGAAAAAGTAGAATATAGTTGTTTTGTACTAGTCTTAAGCTACTTTGTAGGAACCTTACGATAAATATGCAAAATCGAGATTTGGGTTCATTGGGAGAAACGGAATTCAAAAGACTGTGTCATTCTGTCGGATTAACAGTCCATAAATCAGAAATGGATAGAACAGGATGGGATTTCCTTGTAGAGTTTCCATGGAAGGACGATAATCGCTTTCCTCAAGATATACTGTCAGCACCAATAGAGTGCAAGATTCAAGTTAAATCAACTGATAAACAAAGGAAGAGAGAACTCATCACTCTGTCTAATTTGAATAGGCTTATCAAGACACCATTGCCTGCTTTTTTTTGCTTTATTGAATTTGATGGAGAAGATAAATCGCAAGCTGTCTATTTAGTTCATGTTGGAAAAGAAATAATCGAGAAAACCTTAAAGAGAATTAGAGAGCTAGAAAATGAAGGGAGTGCAGATAAACTGAATAAGCACAAACTTAATATCACTTATGGAGATGTTAATCGATTGGAAGATGTGACCGGAAAAAGTTTGAAGAGTGGAATTGAGAAACATACTCCAGATGGTTTAGAAAAGTATATTGAAAATAAAAATAAGCTATTAGAAACTTTAGGCTTTGAAGAGGGTAAATATCAAGCAGATATCACTATAGTCAGTGATGATCCTATAAGAGATATTTTGGATTTGACTTTAGGGCTTCGCAAAGAAATTAATATGCATCACTCCACGGGTTATCATAAAAGATTTGGAATCCTGTCAAAGAAACCTGATATGGACTACGATGGAGGAATTTTATCTCTTCAGGTCAAACCCCTAGAAGCAAGATTAAAATTTAAAGAGCATAAATTTTCTCCAGGTATATCATTGTCTGCTAAATTGTATATTTCTCCTTTTAGTAAATTCATTTCAGAAGAACGCATAAAGTTTAGAGTAGAATCTAGATTTTTTGAGTTCATTATTGAATTAGGTCAAAGAATAAATTGTTCTATTCGACCTCACGCTGAAGGTAGTTCTCTTAAGGAGTTAAAAGACTTTCTTAAAGTTCTATCTGTACTTGAAAAGTCATCCAATCCGCTTCTAGTGGAACTGGAGTCTGAGATTGCACCTTCATGTCCAATCATGACTTTGAGTTCAAAAGACTTGCCTCCGTCATTTTTTGAGACAAGCATTATTAACGAGCAGCTATATAACTGGAGTAGATTGGAGCAGCTTGTAGAAATGACTATCGAAATATGCAGAAAAGTGCATATTTCAGAAGATGATGTACTTATCAAGATTGAAGACTTAATAAGTTTTTCTAGATATGCTGATGTCCCATTACTCTATCAAGCACTGCATGGAGATGCTTCAGCAGTAATTCTTTGTTTTCTGATTGAACTAGAAAAGTATCAACAAGGTGCTAAAGCAGCAAGTATTTTCTTTGTAAACTCACATCTTGCACCTATCCGTAGAAAACCGTACAAACCAAAAATATGTGCAATAAAGCTACATTATTTTTATTGGCTTTTCTCGCTATATAAAGGACTTTTGGTTTCATACTGAGTAACGAAGTACCATCAAATTTTCTTGGTGCAAGATGTGAGTAAAAGCTTGTATTGGAAATTACATTATTGGTTGTTGTCTAGGAGTTGTTGGCTCTCTATCTCTAATGGGTGAGCAACATAGTTTGGTTGGTGAGAAGTTTCTTGTGGGGCAGCAATTCATAGGCACCGACGACACAGTTATAAGCAAAGAACTAGTTGATCTGGGTTTGAATGAATTAGTAGAAGAGTTGCAAGATGAAGAATTAGCAGTTGTTACAGTATTGTCATAAGGTTCAAATCGCGCTCGCTCATGATAATCATAGAGTGCATTATCCCTCTAAGTTTAGAGCAGCCTAACATTGTGCTGCAACAGACGGTAGTGAGAGCGATCGCTCTTAAGAGGTTACTTACCGTCGTTGAGCTTTAACGTTAGTGCGATCGCCTCGGGCACTGCGCTTTGCGCAATCGCCAATCTTGTAGGATGCGTTAACCCAGAGTACAGCATCAATCAATGCGATCTGCTTTGTTGATCATGTTGGCATCAATTGCTGAATGCGCTGTGGCTCCTCTCCAAGCCAATCCGGATTTTGGGCTGTGCTGTCAAAAATTGATGAGGTTTTGAATGGCTCAAACTCGCCCCGTGATGCTGCTTTTGCCGTTTTTGCTAACAATGCTTGCACCTGCTGATCATCCATTGGTTGAAACGTCCGCACTGCTTCAAACGCTTGATCGAGAATCTCCATACTGTCAATTCCCGTAATTACAACTGATGTGGGCAGATTCAGGGCATAGTGTAGACACTCAATTGGCGTTACAGTATTTGACCGTAAAAGAATACCGTTTGCCAAGCTCTTCATGCCCAGAATGCCGATGTTTTGTTTAACCAGTTCTGGCAGAACCAGCTTTGCGAAACTGCGGTAGTGTGCATCCATCACATTCAGCGGCAACTGTACTGTATCAAACTTAAACCCGCGATCGCCTGCAACTTCAAGCATATGCAGATGAACATAGGGGTCTTTATGCCCAGTGAAGCCAATATATCGGAGCTTACCAGCTTCCCGCGCCTCAATGAAAGCGGCATTCGCCCCTTCTTCGTCGAAAACTCGATACGGATCTTCGTGCCGGAGGATTTCGTGGTGTTGAACGAGATCGATGTAATCTACTTGTAAGCGTTGAAGGGATTCGTCTATCTGTCTTGCTGCTTCTTTCTTGGATCGACCGTCGATTTTCGTCATCAGGAACACTTTGTCTCGGTAGCCATGCAAGAGCGCTTTCCCCATGCGAATCTCGCTGACCCCATCGTTGTAATCCCAACTGTTATCCATAAAGGTGATGCCACGATCAATCGCTGTACGAACAATACGTATGCCCAGTTCCTCATCAACGTACTTCAAGCCGATGTGCCAACCACCCAGTCCGATCGCGGAAACCCTCTCTCCTGTGCTACCGAGAACTCGGTACAGCATTTCTGAGTTTGACGTACTTTCTGACATCTTTTCTCCTTGTATGCTAGCTATTGCTTTAGTACATATAGATAGCTGTGAGCCAATTCAAACACAAGGAAAAGTTTACAGAATCTTCCTAAGGACACACTAGATCTGGCTGTTGCGGGGATTAGGGATTGGGGATTGGGGATTGGGGATTGGGGATTGGGGATTAGGGATTAGGGATTGGGGATTAGGGATTGGGGATTGGGGATTAGGGATTGGGGATTAGGTAATTCCCAGTCTCCAGTCTCCAGTCCCGAGTCCCGAGTCCCAAGTCCCAAGTCCCCAGTCCCCGTCAACCCTACTACTTTATTTATTTCCCAACAAATCAAAAATATGATGAGCCATTTGTAATTTGGAACAAGGGGGAATTTCTATCTTTTGTCCTTGCTTATCCAAAAATATGGCTTGATTATTATCACTGCCAAAACCGCTATTCGGTTCATCTATAGGATTAGCAACAATAGCATCGAGATTTTTTCTGTGCAATTTCTCTAAGGCTGGTGTGACAATATCCCCTGTCTGTGCAGCAAAGCCAATTAAACGCTGATGCGGTTGTTTGAGTTGTGCCAATTCGGCAACGATATCTGGTACAGGTTCTAGGGGTAAGGCTTGCGGCAGCGATTTCTTTGCCAATTTCTCGTTACTATACTCCCGTGGCTTCACATCCGCTACTGCTGCCGACATAACAATCACATCTGCACTCGCTAGATTCTGCACCATGCTGGCTCGCATTTCTTCGGCACTGACAACAGGAATTGCTTGCACTCCCAAGGGGACTTCCCAACTCGCCGGAGTGTGTACCAATGTCACGCTTGCTCCTCGATGCAGTGCTGCTTGTGCTAAAGCTAACCCCATTTTCCCTGTGGAAGGATTGCCGATAAACCTGACTGGATCAAGATGCTCTCGCGTTCCTCCAGCACTAATCAACACCCGCTTACCTAGCAAATCTCGCTTACCTGCGGTGTGTAACAACGATTGAACGTAAGCAATAATTTCTAGGGGTTCTGCCATCCTACCAGCACCGACGCGATCGCACGCCAACAATCCCGATGCCGTATTCATACCATGAAAACGCCTATCTGTCAATAGCTGTTGCCAATTGCGCTGCACCGCCTGCTGTTCCCACATATCAGTGTTCATTGCTGGTGCGAGAAGGACGGGACAAGTGGAAGCCAAAACAGTATTTGTGAGCAAATTGTCCGCCATACCATAGGCTAACTTTGCCAATGTATTTGCTGTTAGAGGTGCAATAACAATTAAATCTGCCCACTCACCTAAATCAATATGCAATGGACGTGAGTGAGTTGGTTGCCAAAAATTTTCATCTGTATAAGCTGGATGGCGGGAAAGTGTCGCAAGAGTTAAAGGCGTAATAAATTCTTGTGCCGAACGCGTGAGAACGACTCTTACTTCCACTCCGATTTTAAACAAAGTGGAAACAACCTCACAGATTTTATAGGCGGCGATGCCGCCGCCTACTGCAATTAGAACTCGTCTATTAAGAACCATCTACGCCTCATCGTAGGGTTCCAAATCTAAAAGGTGAATGTATGGTTCAACTAACTCTGGACGCTGAAACGCGATCGCTCGCAGTAAATGCCAATCATTCAAACCCTCAAAAGCATTACTGTAATTATCTTGCTCCAGACGTACAGCTAACATTTCCACCTCTTGTGGAGTCATGACAGCAATTTCTGTCTTAGAAATGCTTAGAGTTTTCATTATCCTCGCCCCTCCCTTTTGCAGCATTCGCATCCAGCATGGGTTAAGTTGCGTTGAGCGCACCCACCCAATATATATTACTCACTTGTAAGCAATAATTTCGTGAAATTTTTCCGGATTTCTATCGAACTGTGTAAAATTTTTGCAATTCAGACTAAATAATGTTTAAACAAAAGACACATTCTTAGTATTTATGCATTGGCAACAACAAAATTCCTTAACAACTCTAGCATTTCGGGTCGAATTTCATGACCCATATCAAACTCATAGTATTGTACCGTAGCCCCCAAAGATTCAAGAGTTTCCCGTGCTAAAACAGCTGCTTGCAATGGCACAACTGTATCTTGTCTACCATGCATGATTAAAACGGGTGGTAGAGACGCCAAATTTTGGGTTTCTACATTTCCTGCACCAGGATGTAAATATCCACTCAAAGAAACTAAACCAGCGAAGGGTAACTTTAATCCTATATCCAAAGTCATAGCCCCACCTTGAGAAAATCCGCTCAAAATTGTCCGCGATAAAGGCACACCAGTGCTACTCTCTAAAGATTGCAACCAATCTGTTAGCAGTTGGCGACTTTCTGTTAATCCTTGATACATATTTTCCGTAGTGAGGTCATACCATGCTCTACCAATAGCAGAATAGGGATAAGGAAAAGGTGCATTAGGAAACAGGAACTGATAATCCGGCAAATTAAAATACGGCAACAAATATGCCACATCTTTAGCATTTGCACCCCAACCGTGCAGAATTACAATTAAACCCTTAGGTGGTTGGTTTGTTTTTGGAGGTACGCTAATAAAATCTAGAGTATGAGTCATGAGTCATGAGTCCTTAGTCATTAGTCCTTAGTCATTCATCACAGAACACATGACTAGGGACAAAGGACAGTCAATCATAAAAACTATGGAATGACAAGATAAAAAATTTTGCACCTACTCAGTTCTCATGTAGCGACTTGTTATGGCACCGCAACTACCAACCCAGTTAATAAACCTCATCATGCGTTCCGATGTCGAGGAGGACAATAACTTCACTATTCGTTTCCGTGTCTTGTTCAATGGAGTGTCTTCAATGCGTTGTTGGAGGTCAGCGTTTCGCTTGACAAACTTGCGGAATGCCCGTTTAAATTTTGGGGTCAAAACCAGCGGTCTCATGCTTCTGGCTCTTGCAAAGACTGCCGCAATGCTGTAATTACATCTTCTGCTGATTGGTGTCGAAATTTGCCTGCACGGAAATCAGCCAAGGTTTGTTGGGCATCCGCAGCCATTTCTGCACGGCGACTTTCAATATGGCGGTTTTGCAGAATTTTGATCAGCATTTCCTGCTGCTCGTAGGGCAGTTGTAAAGCGATTTCTAGCACTTGGTCGAGGGTATTCATGAAATTAGGTTATTAGCTGGTGAGGGTGAAACAGCTTACGAAGTTGAGTAAATTGTATCGCTCATCCCCCCAATATCGAGGTGCTCTCTCCTCTTAATAGTGCGGTTGAAGCAACTTCCAACAGTCCGCACTAGGACTCTACTGAAGAACACCACGAACAATCTGATTATTGAAATTTTCATTACTTCGCAATTGTACCATTTTGAATTACCCGTGCTGACGAAAGTCTAGCCAGTAAGCGATCGCGCGGAGCGCAGTGCCCCTTGGGCAATCGCGTATTCCAACCGGATTCAAACGTTGCTCAGCTTCTTGTCGGATTACTGCTGCTTGACGTTGACGTTCTAAGACTTGCATACCTACAGGGGACGTTGCCAAGGCTCACTGTACTGCTGATATCCAACTCGCTTAAAAGTAGAAATCATTGGGATATTGTTCACATCTGTATCACAGAACACCCTCCAAACTCCTACATCTTGCAGTACCCTCGTTCCTTTTAACAATAAATCGGTTGCAAAGCCCTGTCCACGATATTCTGGCAAAACTCCAATGTAGTAGATAGTTGCTTCTTCCAAACCATCTTTAGCACAGCCCTGATAGATCACAGGGAAAACAAACCCAACGGCTTTATTATCGCTAGTAACTCCAATCTGCCACCATTCATTTTGATACGAGAATCCATCTTTCGACTCAGCTAGAAACTGCTCCGCAACTTGTCGAGAACCACGTTCCATGACTTGTTTTTGATCACTGGCATCAATCGATGACTCCATAACCTGAGCAACTGCTGAAACTAACACTTCATGACTCAGGGTTTTAGCAGGTTTGAACTCCAATCGAGAAGGAACCTCAATCAACGGTTTAGACCCTTCCCAAACAAAGGGGACTTTCAAGTAAGTTTGCTGACTCATAGAATCAACTGAAATCTTGCTATTTTAAGGGGCAGCTTAGCACAACCAAAGCAAGTCAACAGATAACTAGCAGCCTAAGTATTTATTATAGGGGATTTTTCCGTATAATTACCCTGTTCGGATTAGTTACACTGAATTTTCTTGGCTCTTTTTCCGACATTAGACGGAAACTATCCGTATAAGTACCCTATTTAAGGTAAAGTAATCTATCGCAGAGACGGCGTATCAGTTCCGCCCAGCCAGCACTCGCTTGGCACTTAAATCCAAGCCTGGGAAAGTGGCAGATATGATGCGTTCTTCTCCTACGTATGCAACAGCATCATAGAACCCTTCTACTAAGGTGCATACCGTTACCACCTCTTGAATGGGATCAACAATCCAGTATTCGGGAATTTCGAGGACGGCATACTCGGAACGCTTGCTGCGGTAATCTGTAGTTTGGGTAGATTCGCTGACGACTTCCACTACGAGTATGGGGGGAGGTTCGTTGAGTTCGATGACTGCTTCCCGGTTGAAGAGCGCTTCCCACTGCTCAATTGGTAAAACTACCACGTCTGGAACCCGCGAAGTGTCCCAGCGTCCTCCGCGTGGCGAACGAATCCCGACAGAAAACTTTTGTGCTGTCCAATTCCTTCCCATCTTGGCACTTTCATCATCGAAGGTTCGTTCTAAAAACTTGGAGATTCCGCCATGCTTACTAGTACCAAGACTCATGGGGATTAATTCTCCATCCACCAATTCGTATTGGGTATCCGTGCCATCGTCATACTTGAGATACTCTGCAAAAGTCAGTTTCTTGGTTGCTGCGGTCATAGCGATCGCACTCTTCATCGATGACTCAATACAGCTATTGTATTCCAGACGATGCTTCGCCTTCACGCCAAGTACCTGTTCAAGCCGCTTTGCGTCTACGTGCCTTGCCGATTTGTACAATAGACATCTGCACTAACTGTACATACACCAAAGGAAACTGGGGAACTATGGCGCGTCTAGCACTGCTGAGTGTATCTAATAAAACAGGATTAATCGATTTTGCTCGTAGTCTCGTAGAAGAATTTGACTTTGAATTAATTAGCAGTGGAGGGACAGCCAAAGCACTGAAAGATGCGGGACTACCAGTTATGAAAGTAGCTGATTACACAGGTTCACCAGAAATTCTAGGTGGTCGAGTCAAAACGCTGCATCCTCGAATTCATGGCGGCATTTTAGCACGGCGGGATGTGCCTGAAGATGTGGCAGATTTGGAAAATAACCAAATTCGCCCGATTGATTTAGTCGTGGTGAACCTTTATCCTTTTGAAGAAACTATTGCCAAACAAGGCGTGACTTTACCTGAGGCGATCGAGCAAATTGATATTGGTGGTCCTGCTATGCTTAGGGCTGCTTCAAAAAACTTTGCCCATTTAACCATTTTATGTAATCCGGCGCAGTATGAAGAATATTTACAGGAAATGCGCCGCTCAAGTGGCAAACCTTCCCTAGAGTTTCGCCAAAAGTGTGCCTTAAAAGGATTCTTGCATACGTCTAGCTATGACCAGGCTATAGCAGCATACCTGAGCAGTCACCTCACGCCCACTAGCAAAGAGGGGGAATTACCCCAACAGTACACTCTTGGGGGCAAACAACTGCAATCTCTCCGGTACGGCGAAAATCCCCATCAACCTGCTGCTTGGTATCAAACTGGTACGAGTCCAACTGGATGGGCAGCTGCTACTAAACTTCAAGGCAAAGAACTGAGTTACAATAATTTGGTTGATTTAGAAGCAGCACGGCGCATCATTTCTGAATTCATCGATACGCCAGCAGCAACAATTATCAAACACACAAATCCCTGTGGTGTCGCTTTGGGAAATACTCTGCAAGAAGCTTACCAAAAAGCATTCAACGCTGACTCTGTTTCTGCTTTTGGTGGAATTGTCGCATTAAACCGTCCGATTGACGCGGAAACTGCTACTGAGTTAACAAAGACATTTTTAGAATGCGTGGTTGCACCAAGTTGTGATGCCCAAGCACAAGAAATTCTAGCTGCTAAATCAAAAGTGAGGGTATTAATTTTACCAGAATTGGGCAGTGGACCGAAAGAAACTGTAAAAGTCATCGCTGGCGGTTTGCTTGTGCAATCTTCAGATGACGTAGTAGCTGACACGAGTAAATGGCAAATCGTCACGGAAAAGAAACCTACTGATGATGACTTGGCAGAATTGTTGTTTGCTTGGAAAGTTTGCAAGCACGTTAAGTCTAATGCGATTGTTGTAAGTGGCGATCGCACCACGTCGGGTGTAGGCGCAGGTCAAATGAACCGCGTTGGCTCAGTTAAAATTGCTTTAGAACAAGCTGGAGAAAAAACCCAAGGTGCAATTCTCGCCAGTGATGGGTTCTTTCCCTTCGACGATTCAGTCAGAACAGCAGCCGCAGCGGGAATTAAGGCGATTGTGCAACCAGGAGGAAGTTTGCGCGATCAAGATTCGGTTCAAGCTGCTAATGAACTGGGCTTAGTCATGGTATTGACAGGTATTCGTCACTTTTTACATTAAAACAGTGACCAGTACCAGCCGCAGTGACCAGTACCAGCCGCAGTGAACAGTACCAGCCGCAGTGAACAGTGACCAAAAAACTGACAACTGATAACTGATAACTGATAACTGGTAACTGTTAAAAATTCCTGCCCAAAGGCAGATGTGAACATAGGTACAAACCATAAAACATCGAAAATTAGTTATGCCTTATGTCTGAAGAGGGAGTGCGGTTGCCAAAGTGTCACTTACTATAACTCTCATTAGAATTGACCCGTGATATTGTTTATATGGTGTGAGGAGTAAGTTGAAAACAGAAAGCGCCTGGAGTCGAAACACGGCAAGACGTCCAGGCGCTTTTTGCTATCTTATGAAGGTAGCAAAGGTTCAGTTTTGAAAGTGTCACTTGCCATACTTGTGTTTTCAGTTGGACGGTGTTATTCTCTAATTGTGTGTGAGGAGCAAGTGTAAAGCAAAAAGCGCTGGGGGTGGAAACACGGTAACACTCCCTGGCGCTTTTTGTTTTAGCTGAGTCCGCAATTCATCTCTCACTTACCCGTTACAGGAGTGATAAGATAAATTGCGGGATAAAAACGAGGCTTCGCCGTGAGACTTCGGCGTGATCTCAGTCGAACGGTACACCCTCTTTGATTGGTGGGAAAAGATTGGTGGGAAAATAAAAGGTGTCGTGATGTTTTCTTTTCGTGGTTCTGGTAAAGAATCTATCCACTCATCAACAAGGCTAGTGATAGTGCTGTCTATTTCAGCACACTATAACAGTAACTTATGATATCTGCGGTTAGTAATCCTTAGATTCCATCTCTCTTCTACGGGTACTAGAAAGGCGATCGCCCTACATAGTATCGCATTCAATCAAAAATTGTTATAATAAAAGTTAAAAAAACATTAAGGTTATTTTTAAAAATTAAAATTCATGATTAGTAATTCGTAGTTACTCGCTTGATTACGATTTACTAATTATTTGGTAATATTTTATTTCAAAATAAAAAAATCTTAAATAGACTATTTAATAATGAAAGTATATGTCAAAGAGCTTAACACCCGACTCTTTCAGCCCTTGGAATATTTCCGAAAGTGACTTTCCGTCTAATGGTAGTCCTTCTGAACAACTAGAATTTTTATTAAACTATGCAATTCTAGCTCCATCGGGACACAATAGTCAGCCTTGGCTGTTTAAAATCGCTCACGAAACTATCGAACTTTATGCTGATAGAACCCGTGCTTTACCTGTCTGTGACCCCCAAGACCGGGAATTGACTATGAGTTGCGGTGCAGCACTGTTGAATTTACGCTTAGCAATAAGGCACTTTGGCTACACTGATGCAGTAAAGACTTTTCCTAACCCTGAGGATCCAGATTTGCTGGCTCATGTCTGGTTAGGCAATCCCAGAGAGGAAAATGAAGAGGAACATCTGCTGTTCGCGACAATTACTAGGCGACGCACCAACAGGTTACCCTTCCAAAATTGGGACGTTCCAGAAACGCTGCTTTCTATTATGCGAACATCTGCAGTTCAGGAAGGTGCTTGGCTTATGACAATTGAAGGCGAAGACCTTCGCAATGCGGTGGCTAATTTAATTGCAGAAGGCGATCGCATTCAAATGGCAAACCCTCATTTTCGTCGCGAACTAGCTGCTTGGATTCACCCCAGTCGTAAAATCACCCGTGATGGTATGCCTGCTTATGCTCAAAGTGTCAGGCAACTGCTGGACTTTGTCACCCCCATTGTTGCCCATATTAATCGCACCTTCGACATAGGCAGAGGACAAGCAGCAAAAGATCGGGAATTAGCTATTGGGTCACCTATTCTTGCCGTTTTAGGAACCGATGAAGACACTCCCGTTCACTGGTTTAGCGCTGGACAGGCGTTGGAGAAAGTTCTGCTGCTTGGACAGGCGGTTGGTGTTTCTGCATCGTACTTAAATCAACCTATACAAGTAGCACAACTGCGTCCTGAACTCCGAACTCTTCTCAATAAACCCGGTTATCCCCAGGTATTGCTGCGTCTTGGTTTTGGTTCTGAAGTAAAACCCACACCTCGAAGACCAGTCAGTGAAGTCCTTTTATCTGAGTAATACTAAAAACTATTAAACCTCATAAAGTTTTGTACAACTGAAAATAAGCCAACCGAAAATTTTAAGTATATTATCTTATTGACAAAAAGCAGACTGTCTTAAATTATTACGAATACAGTCGATAGATGGTCGGGGTAGTTTAACTAGTATCCTTTTCTCAAAAAATGTAACTCAATTACCCAATCAGGACTGCTAGATTGGAAATATGTGTTGTGCTGCTTGCAAAACTGACCAACGGATAGAGATTATCTTTATGAAGAGCAAGAATCAAGTCATCTTCGCCTTATTGTTGAGAAGCGCTATCGTCTTTTCACCCGTGCTAGTGTCCGTTGGTATTGCCAGTGCGCAAAGAACACCTTCTTCCCCACAAGCTGCGCTGTCTAATCAAAATCGGCAAGAACTCCCACGACTGACAGAAGAACATCGCGCCTTTCTTCGTACAACCATCTTGTTCAATGTCTGGCTAGCCATACTGACTTTAGTACCAGTCACAGTTATTGCTGCTTTATTGCTCCTGCGACGGGTTGCCATTCGTGAGATAGTTGATAGAGCAATGGAACGGCTACAGGGACTCGAAGAGTTAGAAAAACAGCTAGTCATTGTTAAGCAAGAAGCACAAAAGCTCATCCAAGAAACTAAAAATATCACTTCTGACTTAGACAAGGAAGTAGAAGCACTTCAACAAAAAATCAAAATAGAGCAAGAAAATTTATCTAGACTTCCAGTTGAAATATCTCAGTCAAGAAAGCAATTTTTAGCAGAATTAGAAACAGCAATCAAGAACTCTAAACAAGATGTAAAAAGTTTAGAATCTGAGTTTGCATCTCAAGTTTCTGAGTTACAATTGCAAGCCGAACAACAAAGAAATATAACTGTTGAAAATTTAGGAAAATTAGAAACAGAAGTTGCATCACATCTCTCGGAATTACAAGTAGGTGTTCAACAGCAAAAAGATATCGCCCTTGAGAATTTAGAAAAGTCAAGTTCAGAGTTTGTCATCCACCTGTCTGAATTAGAGTCAGATACTGAGCAACAAAAAAACAAAATTCTGGCAAGTTTGGAGCAATTGCGCTCAGAATTTACGTCACAACTGTCTGAATTACAGTCTGGTGTAGAACAACAAAAAAATGTGGCACTGGAAAATTTAGAAAAATCCAGTTCAGAATTTACATATCAAGTTTCGGGATTACAGTCACAGACGGAACAGCAAAAGAATACTATCCTTGAAAGTTTGCAGCAATTGCGCTCAGAATTTACATTGCAAGTTTTGGAATTACAGTATGATATTCAACAACAAAAGGATGTAGCACTGGAAAATTTAGAAAAATCTAGTTCGGAGTTTACAGATCAAGTTTCGGGATTGCAGTCACAGACGGAACAGCAAAAGAACAAAATTCTGGAAAATTTGGAGCAATTGCGCTTAGAATTTACATCGCGACTGTCTCAATTACAGTCTGGTGTAGAACAACAAAAAGATGTGGCACTAGAAAATTTAGAAAAATCCAGTTCCGAGTTTGTTACCCACCTGTCTGAATTAGAGTCAGATACTGAGCAGCAAAAGAATACTATCCTTGAAAATTTAGAGCAATTGCGCTTAGAATTTACATCGCAACTGTCTCAATTACAGTCTGGTGTAGAACAACAAAAAAATGTGGCACTGGAAAATTTAGAAAAATCCAGTTCCGAGTTTACAGAGCAAGTTTCGGGATTGCAATCACAGACGGAACAGCAAAAGAATACTATCCTTGAAAACTTAGAGCAATTGCGTTCAGAATTTACATCTCTCCTGTCTCAATTACAGTCTGGTGTAGAACAACAAAGGGATGTAGCACTGGAGAATTTAGAAAAATCCAGTTCGGAGTTTACAGATCAAGTTTCGGGATTGCAGTCTGATACTGAGCAACAAAAAGATGCGATTCGTGAGAGCATGGAGCAATTGCGCTTAGAATTTGCATCTCTCCTGTCTCAGTTACAAGTTGAAGCTCAACAACAAAAAGAAACAATTATAGAAAATTTAGAGAAATCTGGCACTGAGTTTGCATCTCAGTTCTCAGAATTACAGCGGAATGCTCAACAAAGAAAAAATAACATTCTTGACAAGCTAGGAAAATTAGAATCAGAATTTGTATCTCAAGTTTCTGAATTGCACAGGGATGCTCAACAAAGAAAAAATATCATGGTTGAGCAACAGTCTGAAGTTACACCTCCTTCTAGCACAGAATCTCCTACTCCTAAAGTCGAGGAAAAAATACAGGAGGTACCACAGCAAGCAGAGGTTAAAGAACATACAGAGACTCAGCAAGAGCCGACAGTTAATGATTATCTCAAACAAGGAGATGTTCTTTTCTCCCAAAAACAGTATGAAGATGCACTTGCTGCTTATAACCAAGCAGTGAAAATTCACCCCAAAGATGCTGTAGCTTGGTTGAACCGAGGTATGGTTTTAGCACGGTTGAAACAGTACAAAGAGGCGATCGCCTCGTACGAAAAAGCTTTGAAAATCAAGCCAGATTACCATCAAGCTTGGGTTGACTTGGGTGTAGCATTCGGATATTTGCGAAGACACAAGGAAGCTTTTGTTTCTTTTAAAAAAGCGACGCAAATTAAGCCTGATGATGCTGTCGCATGGTTTAATAGGGGTCTAGCTTTGCAAGAGTTGGAACGATACGAAGACGCAATAGTTTGTTTTGACAAAGCCATTAAACTCAAGCCCGAGTCCTACAAAGCTTGGAATAACCGAGGTTACGCTTTAGTTAGGCTAGGACGCGATGATGAAGCTATTGAAAGCTTCAATAAGGCACTAGAAATGAAACCAGACTACGCCAGTGCTTACTATAACAAAGCCGCTTGTTATGCACTGCAAAGACAGGTTGAGTTAGCGCTGGAAAATTTGCAACGAGCAGTTGAGATTAATCCTAATTATAAAGAAGAGGCGTCAAGTGACATCGATTTTGATGAAATTGCCAGGGATAAGCATTTCCGGCAATTTGTTGCTGAAGTGAATATAACAGATAACCCTAATGTCAGGAGCATACAACAGACAAGTAAGATAATTCGTCAAGCTTAAGCGTGTGAACTATCAGGAAAGTTAATCAGAACTTAGGACTTATTGCTCGAAGTACCTAAGCAATATGTGAAGAGAAGCCAATCTCCTCACATAATTGACTTGACAGTTGTCCTCAAAGCAAAGGTTCGATACCTAACTTGTCTTTTGCATAATACACAACCTCTATACCGCGACGGTCTGTACTCATCTTTTCAAAGTGCATTTTTAGCTTTTCCATAACCCGAATTGAGCGCTGATTAGGAGGCTGTGCGATCGCGACAATCTTTGGTAGGTTTAAGCGTTCAAAACCATACAACATGACAGCAAAAGCCGCCTCAGTCGCTAAACCGTTTCCCCAATACTCAGGAGTTAGCCACCAACCAATCTCGATCTCACTTTGGCTAAGTGGTGATAAACCACAAAAGCCAATAAGATTTTGTGTCTGTTTATGAATCAGCGCCCAGAGGCAAAACCCATATTTTTTGTACAGGTCAATATTATTATCGATGAATCTCTCAATCCTCTCGTCAGACCAGAGTTCTCCGGTTCCTATGTATTTCATGACTTGTGGATTTGTAGCAATGGGTTTGAAACGGTGAAAATCTTCTTTAAGCCACTCTCGTAGCAAGAGCCGCTCAGTTTCGATGACTATGGTGTTCATGAATTCAGTGTTGAGAGTGATAATTAGAGTCATTTAACTCTTTGGCATCGTGCCAAGACACTCAGGGATTCATTGCTTGCAATTCTAAGCGTTTTGGGAACTTAGAATACAGCCCTCAAAACTGTAAATATAGCAGCGCTAAGAACTGCACTTAAGGGAACTGTAATCAGCCATGCGGCGGCAATTCCTTGAAGAGTCTTGAATTGAACCGACTTAATATCTTGTACCAATCCAATGCCAACAACACCACCGACAAGAGCATGGGAGGTGGAGACGGGTAAACCCAGCCGGGAGGCGAGTAGGATAGTCGTGGCAGTTGCCAGTTCCGCGCAGAATCCGCTACTGGGTTGCAGGGGAATAATGCTTTCGCCGATGGTAGCAATGACTTTTTTTCCCCAAATGCCTAAACCTGTGACAATTCCAGCACCACCAAGTATTAAAATCCATATGGGGATGTTGATGTCGTCTGTGGGTACTGTACCAGTGCGATTGATGTAAGCAATAGCAGCCAGAGGGGCGATCGCATTTCCCACATCATTAGAACCATGAGCAAAAGCAACAAAACAAGCACTCAGGAACTGAAATCGAGCAAATAACCTCTCTACTAGGGATGAGGAAGATGAGGAAGATGAGGAAGATGAGGGGGATGAGGAAGTAATTTCTGCGCCTGCTCCTGTGCTTCCCTTGTCTTCCAACTGTCGCCAACTGTACAAAGTCAGTCCAACTGCAGCTACAGCACCACCCACTAATGGAATATCATGAGCGGGTATTTTTAAACCAACTTGTGAAATTAAAAAATCTGCGATCGGTTGAGTCAATGATGGTAACACAATGACACCAAATACTCCCAGCAAAAGCGCACTCAACCAAGGAATCCACTCGTCTAACTGCGTATGTGGATTTGGTTGGTCTAGAATCCAACGCTTGATTTGACTGTAAAATAAAGCAGCAATTGTGCCACTTATAAATGGAGTGACAATCCAGCCTATAGTGATTCGCCCAATTGATGACCAATCAATCGCACTTACTCCCAAAGCAACCCAGCTAAATCCGGCGATCGCACCCACAACTGCATGGGAAGATGATACAGGCAAACCGCGTGATGTGGCAATTTGCAACCACAAACCACCAGAAAGCAGCACCGCCACCATTCCGGTTACTAGCATTTGGGGTGTATCGGCAAATAAAGCTGGATTGGCAATTTTCGTCGCTAGCGTTTGCGATACCTCGTGTCCAAAGAGTACCGCACCCGTGAACTCTAACACTCCAGCAATTATGAGTGCCTGTTTCAAAGTGACGGCTTTGGAACCCACAGAAGTTCCCATTGAGTTAGCAACATCGTTTGCACCGAGATTTCCAGCAACGTAGAAGGCGAGAACTGCGACTAGGAGAACAAGCATTTTATTTTCGGAGGATGAGGGAGTGTGGGAGTGTGGGAGTGTGGGAGTGTGGGAGTGTGGGAGTGTGGGAGTGTGGGAGTGTGGGAGTGAGGGGGTGAGGGAGTGTGGGAGTGAGGGAGTGAGGGGGTGAGGGAGTGTGGGAAAAGAGTTATTGAGCATTAACTCTTCCCTCCCTCCCTCCTTCCCTCCTTCCCTCCTTCCCTCCTTCCCTCCTTCCCTCCTTCTCTCCTTGTTCCTTCTCTAGGGATAAATCAAAATTTTGTACGTTTCCGGAGTGGGTGCGATCGCTTGTTCCACTGCTGCTGATAAATCTTGTAATGGATAGCGATCGCTAATCAACGCCTGTACATCAATGCGCCGATTAAACACAATATCAGCCGCTAGACTTTGAACGCGGTACGATGAGCTGTAACTACCCATCAAATCAATCTCCCGACGGTAGAGAATATTTGGGTTGATGGGAATTTCCACCTCATCAGGAAACTCCGCGAAAAACAGGATTTTGCCGCCTTTGCGGGTACAGTCGAGGGCTTGAAAGAAAGCTTTCTCACTGGGGACAGCAAGCAAAGTCACATCAACACCCATGCCATTTGTCAAGTCCTGAATTTTTTTGGGTAAATTGGCGTCACGAGCATTAAATGCTGCTTCTGCGCCGACATTCAAAGCTTTTTCGATGCGGGATGGAAGTAAATCTGTGGCGATCGCCTTCGCCCCGAAATACTTCACTAACATGATAAACATTAACCCAATTGGTCCTGCACCAGTAATCAAAACCGTTTGACCTGGGGCGATTTGGGCTTTTTTCACCGCCTTAAGGCAGCAGTTCGTCGGTTCTACAAAACTTGCTTCTTCAAAACTTATATTATCAGGAATGGGAATTAAGCCACCATTACGCACAATATGACCAGGAACCTTGACATATTGAGCAAAACCACCGCCGCTAGCATTAAACCCTGCTGTGGTGGAAATGTTTTTGTAGACATCGCACATCGAAAAATTATCATTTAGGCAGTAGCCGCAACGCATACAGGGGATGTGGTGCATCACCGCTACCCGTTGCCCAACTTGCCAAACCTTGACTTCAGAGCCAATTTCTGATATAATACCAGCCGTTTCATGTCCAAAAATGCGTGGCGGTTCATACAGGGGATAACGAATTTTTTTTATATCCGACTGACACAACCCCACCACCTGCACTTGTACCAGCACCTCATCGGGTTCCAAGGTGGGTACGGGGATATCCTCGTAAGAAAGTTGATTAACGCCTCTAAATACCTGTGCTTTCACGTTGAATTCTCACTGCTCAACGATAATAGATGTAACATTTAGAGGTGTTGTTTATGCTAATTGCTACGAAATTTAGTCTGTGTTGATAGTTTGTTGCAATTTAAACAACGTCATCACTGATGCTTGAAATAACTTTATTCACAAATTGCTGTAAATTAGCTCCATCTTTCTTACTTAACAAGGACAGTAGTTCGGTAAAAGTCAAGGGGCGTTTTTTATACTTTTGAGCCTGTTGACGTACGACTTGAACCATTTCTTCAGGATAGTCGTCGAATAAGTGACTCAAAAAGTCATCTGGTGAAAATGCTTTGATTTTCCAAGGTGTTAAAGCGTTAGCATCGAAGTCTGTGAGATTATGGGTGACAATGATACTAGTCTTAGCCATTACCGCAGCAGCAAGAACATGACGATCCTTAGGGTTATTTGTCATAACTGCCTCTAACTGTGCAGACACTGTAACCATTGCTTCAGGAAAGGTTGCTTTCATGGCTTTCTGAAGATTCTCAGCCTGTTCAACAGAAACTTTCCCTTTGAGGATGAGGTTGCTCATTGCTTCATCTAAAATGTTCTGCGACCAATAAGGTACGTATAAACCAGCTTCAGCAGTGGATAGCAAAGTATCGCGTAGATACATCGGAAACAAGACGCAGGCATCTAGGAGAGCGCTGGGCATAGCAATTATACTCTACTAATGTCACAATTACTCTTCGTCCTCATACAAGCCAGCTTCTTCGCTCATCTCAATAAGCTCTTGAAGTGCTTGCCGACGCTTTATATCTCGCTGTTCCTTATATTTCATCAAATTTTGGAAAGGAACCCGTCGATGTGTTCCTACTTTGATATGAGGAATTTCTCCCTGCTCTAGTAACTTAACTAGATAGGGGCGTGAGACGTTAAGAAACTCTGCTGCTTGTTGTGTCGTCATTTCACAATTTTCCGGAATTATAGATATAATCCGACCTTTAACAAAAGCTTGAACGACATGGTGCAACACCTGATGAAGCGACTCAGGAACATCAATTTGCTCTCCATTGGCTCCCACTAGTTTCACTTTGGAGCCTTCTATTTGTAGTATGCGCTCTAGTTCCTTGAAAGTTTGAGCTTCTTTTTCTTGAGCTACGACTGACTCTACTGATGCACTATTCCCCAATATGATGGTCATGTTTGGTATTTGGGTAATTTTTGCCAAGTTACAATAATTATTGTATTACATAAACGCAATAGACGAAATTAGGCAATCAACCTTGTCTGTGTCGGTTCGCGCCTAATATTCGCGGTAATCATACCAAGCCCGCATCTTTTGCCCTAGCAACTGGAAGTCGTGGCTACAGGAAAATATATCAGCTATCTACTAAAGGTGAAGCGATGGTTAATCAAACATACACAGCCGATGTCTTAGTTGTCGGAGGTGGAACCGGGGGAACCGCCGCCGCTATCCAAGCAGCGCGACGGGGGGCAAAAACTATCCTGGTGAGTGAATTTCCTTGGTTGGGAGGAATGCTAACCTCAGCCGGAGTATCTGCACCGGATGGCAATGAATTAGAAGCTTTTCAGACAGGGTTATGGGGTGCCTTTTTGCGAGAATTACAGCACCGACAGCCGGGAGGATTAGACAATTGCTGGGTCAGCTTTTTTAGTTATGATCCGCGTATTGGGGCAAAGATTTTTGCAGATTGGGTGCAGGAATTGCCCAATTTGCTTTGGCTTGCTGGACAAGTGCCGTTAGAAGTTTTCCGCCAAGGAAACTGCGTAACTGGCATTCGATTTGCAGATTTTACTGTCAAAGCCAAGGTGACTCTAGACGCCACAGAATTAGGAGATTTGCTAGCTTTAGCGCAAGTGCCATTACGCTGGGGCTGGGAATTGCAGTCTGAGTGGAGAGAACCCAGCGCCCCAGCAAGCCCTGATTATCTCACACAAACATATCCAGTGCAAGCCCCCACTTGCGTTGTGTTCATGCAAGATTTTGGTGAAGTCGTCGCCCCAGAAATTCCCGCCGCACCTAACAACGACCCATCACAATTTGCTGGCGCTTGGGATGACTATGGTGCAGAACAGTTTTTGAATTACGGTCGCTTGCCAGGCGGTCTATTTATGATTAACTGGCCTATTCGTGGTAATGACTACGGCAAAGACTTGGGGCGATTGATAGAAACAGAAGAAACACGGCGCGAATTTCTTCAAGAATGCCGCTGGCACAGCCAAAATTTTGCCCGTTTTATCCAAAATCAACTTGGACATCGCTACGGCTTAGCAAATCAAGTCTTCCCTCCCTCCCTCTCTCCCTCCCTTTCTCCCTCCCTCCCTCCTTCCCCCCACTCCTCCTTCGCCCTTCACCCCTACTACCGGGAAAGCCGTCGTCTGATAGGACTGACTACTGTGCGAGAACAGGATATTCTGCCAATGGCTGGAGGTATAGTTGCATCTTTGAATGAAGATGCAATTGCTATTGGTAATTATCCTAACGATCACCATTATCCGGGTGTCAAGTTTCAGCTTTCACCTAAATCTATGCTCTGGGGAGGACGGAGAACGGGAACTCCTTTCACAATTCCCTATCATTGTTTAATTCCTACAGAAACAGATGGTTTATTAGTATGCGAAAAGAACATTTCTGTCTCCCACATTGCGTCGGGAGCAACTAGATTGCAACCTGTAGTCATGGGTATTGGTCAAGCTGCGGGAATGGCTGCTGCTATGTGTGTCGAATTGAATTTAAGCCCTCGCAATTTGCCTTATCGAGTTCTTCAAGAAGCTTTATTGAAAGATAAATATGCGCCTGCAGCAATTATTCCATTATTGAATATGCTACCAAACTCTCCGGATTGGCTGCACTGGCAATTGTATTATTTAGATAACCCACAAACATATCCAATTAATGGCAATTGCCCTTTCTCATCGCCGACTCAATACTATTACATTGATGGCAATGATGGCGATCGCCTTACTCTAAGGAAAACTTCTTGTTTCCAGGGCATCTTTTACCAAAAAGCTGAGCAAGATTACAAATTCACTATCACTACGCCAAGTAAATACAAGGGGCAAACTTGGCAGGTTGTGACTTTGCGATCGCACATACACGAGCAGTTGCAAACTTTTTGTGATCAGCAACTGCTCACAATTTGGGGTCGAATCAATCATGCTCTCAATTGCTTAATAGTTGAAAATCTCACCACATGACCAATTTTGTGCAGTAAAAAAAAATACTATTTGCTAAATTATCCGGATGCAGTAAAGAAAACTCAGTATCAGTGAAATGGAGAGTTCAAAAATAGACATTTGCTATGCGTGCTGCCATTTCACTTTTAATCACAGGATTGTTATTTGGCTCCTTAGCTGTTAACAGCCAAGCACCTGGAAGTCCCTTATCCAACTCTGGCTCACAACAGTTGATGTCGGCAAAAGACAATACCAACAAAGCTCCTCGCAAACCCTGGAGGGGTAGTGGACGCAATAAAATCTTGATGGAATCTGTCGATAGTACGAATCCTGCTGTGTAACAACTCGAAGTTAATGCTATTTGTTGGGGTGGCAATAGTCTTGTAGCAAGGAAATCAAAGTTTGGTCAAACAGGGTGTTGTATTTAACACTTGTATTCCACCATTCTTAGCACAGATGTAACACTAAAGATACAACAAAGCTAAGGAATAGCCCAGTATTTCATCCGTGAGCTTCTGTATACCCTAGTCAGCTGTCAACCCTTGCATCGAAATGCTCGCGCAAGTTAGCTGTCTGTATTGCAAGCATGAAGAGCTACTTAAATAAGCAGGAATAAGCAGGAAATTCTCGCTTGCAACCTTCAAGTTATCTCTTGAAAAGGCTTTACTTGGGCTGTTAGTTTAGCTATAGCCCATGTGGTTCAGATATTATGACTATCAAGAAATTTCTGAGCGTACTGCAACCTTTCTAACGACAGGTTGTAGGCGCACAGGCTGATATGAGCAACAAAGAACTCACAACTCAGTTATCAAAACTTGGTTGGGAGTTAGAACTGGCTTGTCATCTCCTTTTCTTACTGATAACTGACTAAGTTCTGCATTGTTCTCAAAAAACTTCACTGAAATTTGGGGTAGCTGTTTTCGCTGTGACTTTTCACGTCATGTGGAAAAGTCCACAAAAAATCTAACTTTCTTTCCCCAAAATTTAAAGTCTCTCCCAGTAATAAAAGCTGCTCCTCTACCCTCCCCTTTTAGGGGAGGGTTAAAAAGAGGTGGAGAGAGAAATAGAAGCGAGGTTTTCCAGATAACGTGAAAAGTAAGGTTTTCGCTAACGCATGAAACAACTTTTTGGTTAAATTTTGGTAAAAAAATAGGGTGGACATTGCCCACCCTATTTATAGAACAGGTGTCTTGCCTGTTCTACACCGTGGTTTTCTGGGAGTTATTTTGCATCCCTTTCAAACCGTTAAGGAACATTGGCACAAACCTTTCCATCAATGCCTGTGGATCTCGCTTCCAAGCTCGCTGAACGACATCAATGCGAGTCATTTGCAAGTCTGGCGCTAGCAAGGTCTGCGGTAAGCGCTCCATCAGGTATTGGGGACGTTCCCAAACAGGCATTGTGTTTGCCACTTCTAGCAGGTTGGCAACTCTACGCAGTTCTGCACCCAACGTGATATCCATACCTGCTTCAAAAGCGGCTTGTTCAATAGCAGCGTACTTCCGCTTTGCTTGCTCGACCTTTTGCCGATGTTCTGGACTATAGGCTGCTAATTGCGCCAACCAACGATTACCCCAGCGAACGTGTCCGGCTTCCTCTGGCAGGATTTTTTCAATCGTTTCGCGGATTTTGATGTTTTCTTCGGTTTGGGGCGCTTGCTTGAGGGCGTAAATGTGAGCAGAGAAATACTCGCAACCCCGTTTTTCGGTAATGTTAACTGCTGCCAATCCAGCAATAATACTGTCCTCTAGGTTGCGTTTTGGGTCATAAGATTCTCGGTCTATCAGGCGATCAAACTCATCAATATAGGAAGAGCCTGGAGGGGTTCCCACATCGGCTCCCAGTTCCACTAACAGATCAGTCAGCCACATGGCATGACGGGCTTCATCTGAAATATGGTGAGACAAATCCCGTACTAGCTCCGGTGGCTGTCCATTGAGTTGTTCAATAACTTCGGTGAGGTCTTTGCAGCTGCGTTGTTCACTGTAGCGGTAGCGGTTGAGCGTAATGAGATGGATTTCGCGATCGCGGACAACCTGTTTCAAGATGTCCCTTGCGCCTATAGCGTTCTGAAATTTGCGTGGGTAAGCAACAGCCATAACTTTTTATGAGAGTTATGTTAACTAGTATTAATATTAGCTCAGTTTTTTTGTTACTACCGTAACTTTTCTTCATATCAAGCAGGATTTCCACCTGCAAGTCATTAGTGTCTTACTACGTGTTGTTTGTAGAGACACAGCTAGCCTTTGTTGGTATCGTGTGCGTGTATTATATACGACCAAAAATCCTCTCACCCTCTTTTGTCATTTTGGGGTGAAACCCAGGGCAAACGCATCTAAATTAGTCTTGATAAAAACCTTGGTTAATGTATAAAATTAGCAATTCAGTAGAGTAATTTCATATACTCTTTACACTTCGGCTGAAGTTTTAGTGAATAATATGTTTAAGATGATGACATACTGGCAGCGTTGTTGCGGTCGGTTTGTGGTATTAGGAAGTTGGTTAATGACGGGGGGAGCGTTCTGTGCCGCCGTGTCCCCCCTCGTGCCGCTTCCCTAGGAAGGGCTGAAGCCGCGCTCGTTTCCCGCATCCCGCGAGGTTTTATGATTTGTGCTTCTCATGGGAGAGGATGTGGCAAAAAGTATAGCAGGGGACTAGGGACTAGGGACTGGGGACTGGGTGAAAAGCCTTTTTGTGTCTAGCTTTTATCATCTGTTGATGTCCTAACCACCTTGGCTGTTGCTATACCACAATTTCCATCAATGAGTGGAGAGCGTCACAGCACATCAAGTATGCATTTATCCGAGGTTATGACGATCGCGATCGCCTTTCATGGTTTGGTAACCCGAACCATGAAATAGCGGTTCCAGTCGTTAATGAGCGGGATAAACAGACATACTATGGGGCAGTTGACTATCTTGAACGAGAATTACTGCTCAAAGCCGGGAGATGCAGGTAACTCAGAAAATACGATTGATTACCTACGTTATTTACTAGCCCAGTCTCCTAACCAAAGATTGCTGATTTTTTGGGATGGTGCAAGCTACCATCGCTCTAAAGAAGTCCAGAGCTTTTTAGCTCTTGTAAACCAAGGTTTACCAGAAGAGCAATGGAAAATTCACGCTCGTCGTTTTGCTCCTAATTGCTCAGATAGATGTCGGCTGCTAACTTTGTCAAAGGTCGTTCCTCAAGTCTTAGCTTACTCTCTGGCTTAGTAAATAGGGGGTGTTGGTATTAAAGTCCTTAGGCATAGCCTCACTGTAGGGATTCCTAGGTTAAGCTAAGGAATGAGAAAAGCGCTAGTTCCCAATCAATTTTTAATGATCTGAGACTGCCCAATCTTCCAAAAACAGCTGGAAATCAAATTGGTAATGATATGAGCAACAATTGGCACTAATAAGTTACCACTTAAGAGAGCACTATAACCCAGAAATAATCCGACAACGCTTGCCCAAATCACATAGGGCCATTGTTGGGAACCACTCAGGTGTAATACACCAAAGCAAGCACTTGAGAGGAACACAGCGAAATGGTCGTATCCAAAGGCTGGTATCATCACACCCCGAAATAACAATTCTTCACTTAATCCTGGTAGTAACCCTAGCCATATCAAGTCTGGCAAAGCTAAGGGTTTTAGTACCATTTCTAAGTAATAATTGGCACTTCTACGGTAGTCAGACCATAGGCGATAAGCTAAGCCACTCAAGGCGGTGATGCATAAACCCAACAACACCCCCCAAAGCAAGTCAGTTTCGTGCCAGCGCCATGACATTAAGGAAAAGCGACCAAATTGCAGCCACACCTTAGCGATTATCCACAAAAGAATTGCAGTCGCTCCCATCGCTACTAGCACTTGAGTGCGTGTCAAATAAGGGATTTCTGGCTCTTGCTTCTGCTGTTGTGCCACGGGATACCACCAGGAGTAGAGGACAAGGGAGATGAGAGAGATGAGGGAGATGAGGGAGACTATTGACTATGAACTAACGACCGTAAAGGAGATATGTTTGGGCTAAGAGCAGATGGGTTAATGCCTGCTTTCAGGGCAACTAATACACCTACTGCCTCTAAATAAGAGTTCACCTGTATTGATTTTATCCCTAAAGGTTCGGGACGAACTCGTATTTGAGTCTGATTTTCCTCAACTGTAATAATTTGACATTGCTTACTGTGACTTAAACTGAGCAAGGCGCTACTGCCACAAGCAGTTGCTGGTACAATCACCGCATCAACTTGGTTTGCCCAAATGTCAGCAAATTCAGACAATTTATCAGACGCTTTGGGAATAAACTGGGGTGCGCGGCTCAAACCAACAAGCACGCTTGGTAAAAAAGTATAGCCTAATTCTTCGGCAGCCGAACGAGGAGATAAATTTGGGTCTAGAGATGGGGGAAAGAAGGCGGGAGAATGGGCGCAAGGAATTTGAAAAGTTCGCACTACCAAATGGCTGATTACGGCTTCTGCACCAGCGATGGGATCGACTCCTTTTCCGTGGCGGTAGTTTTGGTCTGTCTGTTCATCAAGAGTATCGGGAAAACGAGCAACTACGGCGATCGCTTCTGCCCCCGCCCTGTTAATTAAGACTTCCGCCGCCCGTAACAAACTATCTGGGTTGCCTATTGTTCCCCAACTTGCCCCAGAAGTTGCTATTCCTAATTCCACATTTAACGCTGCGTCAGTTATGACATAATCTGTTAAGGATAATCCTAGAGTTGCTCTGGCTGCATCCGCTGCTTGCAGGTGTCTGTGCCGTAACTCTGGTTCAATTGCTTGATCAAGAACTAAACCTATGCGATTTTGGTGGACTGGACGCAAACCCCAGCATAAGCCAGCAAATTTGTCAAGCCCGTAACCTTCAACGTAGAAAGTGTTGGGCAGATTCCAGTATAAGCTGGCACCGTTGAGGACATTAGGGTGAGTGATTAGGCGATCGCAAACCTGTGCGAAAGCCTTTGCAACTGGCAATGCATCTCCTGCATAACCCCCGATGGCTGCTCCAACGCCAGTAGGTACAATTAAGATAGCGGTATATGGACGCACGAAGAAATTCAAAAATTAAAAGTCAAAAGAAATTGTTAGTTGTAGAGACGCGACGCCAGTCGCCTGCGGAGGGAAACCCTCCTGCAGCGCTGGCTCGCCATGGCGCGTCTGTACATTTGTTAGTTCTATCCACTAACTACTAACCGTTAAAATACACTATTTGCTATTAGCTTTCTGTGGTGACAACAGCTTCAACAGTGCATGCTTGTTGTTCCATATCCACAGATGTAATTGCCCACCGCAAAGGTTCTCCCTGTTTTTTCAATTCTGCTTCAATGACTTTTTGCAGTTCTGTGGGAGTTTCTTGTAGGTTAATTTCTGCTGTAATAAAATGAGTTGTCATTATTTTACTCCTGACTTATCTAGAGACGCGTCATGGTGCGTCTCTACATTATTTACCAAATTGCAACTGATAAACAATTTCTTCCTTTTCGGTTTCAATTTTTAAATCGGAACGAGGATAAGCGACGCAAAGCAATACATAACCTTGTTTTTGCAGTTCAGGACTCACGCCCATCCCATCACTTTGATCCACAGTTCCAGAGACAATTTGGGCAGCGCAAGTCGTGCAAACACCAGCATGACAGGAACTCGGTAACTCTAAACCAACTGCATCAGCAACTGATAGGATGGTTTGATTTTCGCTCACTTGCAAAGTATGAGTTTTGCCTTGGTGGTTAATTTCAACGGTGTAAGTTTCGGGCATATACAATAGCGGTGCTATGCAACGGATAAGTCAAATATCTTATCTTATAAATAGGTGGACAACTCAATAAAGAATCGCCAACAATCATAGCTAACTGGAAAGAACTTGACTAGCTAGGGCGCTAACCAGTGATAATTATAAGTCCTTGCTAGACAAAAAACTTAACCAAGGGAGACTTCTGGAAAAATCCCCCATAAAGAATGGGAAGTGATTGTACACACAGAATAAATTTTTGAACCGTATATCTTGGAGAGGAGAATGCTAGAATCATACCGCAGACACGTTGCCGAAAGAGCCGCACTAGGAATTCCCCCTTTGCCTTTAGATGCAAATCAAACATCACAACTGTGCGAATTACTGAAAAATCCGCCTGCGGGTGAAGAGGATACATTACTGGAATTGTTGCGCGATCGCGTTCCTCCTGGAGTCGATCCCGCAGCGTACGTCAAAGCTGGGTTTCTCACCGGTATTGCCAAAGAGGAAATTACCAGCCCCTTAATTTCCCCCATCGAAGCAGTGCAATTGCTAGGCACAATGGTGGGTGGCTACAACGTCCAATCATTAATCGAACTGCTGCAAACGCCCACCGTATCCGTATCGTTATCTTCCGAAACACCTTTAGTTATGGGTGGACAAGGAAAGGAACCTATAGCAGCATACGCCGCCGTCGCCCTGAGTAAAATCTTGCTGGTGTATGACGCCTTCCACGATATTTTGGAATTATCCAAAACCAATCCCTTTGCCAAGCGCGTGATAGACTCTTGGGCAGAAGCTGAGTGGTTCACTGTTCGTCCGACGATACCAGAATTCATCAATGTCATTGTCTTCAAAGTTCCTGGCGAGACGAATACCGACGACTTATCCCCCGCACCCCAAGCTATGACTCGCCCGGATATTCCCTTACACGCCTTGGCGATGTTGGAAAGCAAAATGCCTGGTGCGCTGGAAACCATTGCCGAGTTAAAGAAAAAGGGGTATCCCGTAGCATACGTAGGAGATGTGGTGGGTACTGGTTCCTCGCGCAAGTCGGCAATTAACTCTGTATTGTGGCACATGGGGCATGATATTCCCTATGTACCCAACAAGCGGGCGGGCGGATATATTTTAGGTGGTTCTATTGCGCCTATCTTCTTCAACACCGCCGAAGATGCTGGTGCTTTGCCTATCCAATGCGATGTCACCAAAATGGAAACCGGTATGGTGATTACTATCTACCCCTACAGAGGAGAAATCACCAATGAAGCTGGCGAAGTCATTTCCACCTTCACCCTGAAACCTGACACCATCTTAGATGAAGTCCGCGCCGGGGGACGCATTCCCCTGCTTATCGGACGCACTCTCACTCATAAAACAAGACTTGCACTTGGTTTAGAACCTAGCACCGTCTTCATCCGTCCCCAGCAACCAGCCGACACAAACAAAGGCTATAGTTTAGCACAGAAAATGGTGGGTAAAGCTTGCGGCTTACCTGGTGTGCGTCCCGGTACATCATGCGAACCGATCATGACTACCGTTGGTTCCCAGGATACCACCGGACCAATGACTCGCGATGAATTAAAAGAACTTGCTTGTCTCGGTTTCAGTGCAGACTTGGTGATGCAAAGTTTCTGCCACACCGCAGCTTATCCCAAACCGGTTGACATCAAAACTCATCACGAATTGCCCGACTTTTTCGCCTCTCGTGGCGGTGTCGCATTGCGCCCCGGCGACGGTATCATCCACTCTTGGTTAAACCGGATGCTACTCCCCGACACGGTAGGAACTGGTGGCGACTCCCACACCCGTTTCCCCTTAGGAATTTCCTTCCCCGCTGGTTCCGGGTTGGTGGCGTTTGCGGCGGCGTTGGGTGTCATGCCTTTGGATATGCCAGAATCTGTTTTGGTGCGGTTCAAAGGTGAATTGCAACCTGGTGTTACCCTGCGCGATATTGTGAATGCCATTCCCTACGTAGCAATTCAAAAAGGTTTGCTGACGGTAGAGAAGCAGAATAAGAAAAATATCTTCGCTGGACGGATAATGGAAATAGAAGGTTTGCCAGACTTGAAAGTTGAGCAAGCTTTTGAACTTACCGACGCTAGCGCCGAACGTTCTTGTGCAGGTTGCACAATTAAGCTGAGTATTGAGACAGTTTCCGAATATCTGCGTTCCAACGTAGCGCTGTTGAAGAACATGGTAGCACGGGGCTATCAAGATGCCCGTACTATTCTACGTCGCGTTGCCAAAATGGAAGAGTGGTTAGCAAACCCTGTGCTTTTGGAAGCCGATGCAGACGCAGAATACGCGGAAATTATCGAAATTGATTTGAACGAAATCAAAGAACCCATTGTTGCTGCTCCCAATGACCCCGATAATGTGAAATTATTATCGGAAGTTGCCAATGATCCGGTGCAAGAAGTTTTCCTCGGTTCTTGCATGACGAATATCGGTCATTATCGCGCAATGGGTAAGGTGTTAGAAGGTGCAGGTTCAGTGAAGACTCGCCTGTGGATTTCTCCGCCAACTCGCATGGATGAACACCAATTAAAAGAAGAAGGTGTGTATGCCATTTTTGGTGCTGCAGGTGCGCGGACAGAAATGCCTGGTTGCAGTTTGTGCATGGGTAATCAGGCGCGAGTTGCTGATGGTACAACAGTGTTTTCAACTTCAACGCGCAATTTCAATAACCGCATGGGTAAAGATGCGCGAGTTTATCTCGGTTCAGCTGAATTAGCCGCAGTTTGTGCCCTGTTAGGAAGGATTCCTACTGTGCAGGAATATCTGGATATTGTGGCGAATAAAATTCATCCTTTTGCTGATGATTTGTATCGGTATTTAAACTTTGATCAAATTGTCGGTTTTGAGGATGAAGGAAGAGTGATTTCGTTGGAAGAGATGCCCAGGATTGAGGATATTTTGGGTATTCCTGCTGGTTCGTTGCGTACTCGATAATCAAATTAGGGTGGGCAATGCCCACCTTATTGTTCTGCTATGTAAAGTTCTCTATATTAAAAGCCTTGTGAAAAGATGGGATTACTGCGAAACAAACAGTACTTATTCTGAAATACTGAGGTTATCAGACTTTTCGCTATTGCATTTTACACAAAGAAGCTGAAGATTTTGCCATACCGTTAGTCCCCCCTTGGAAAACGGATGAATATGATCAGCTCTTAATTGCCCAAATCCTTTTGTACCACGAAATACTTTCTTGCATTTTGGGCATACATAACCCCCCAACTCCTCATTAAAGTTCATTCTGAAATAAGCTTCTTTCCAGCTTAAGGGAAAGATTCTTTGATATGGATCGCATGGCTGTAAACCCTTAAGAGATTCAGACATTATTTTGCAGAATTCTTCTAGCAATTTCCACTGCTTTATTGCATTGCATCTTTTGTCCTCTTTGACCAGTCCATCGTCCTTTAGGTTCTGGATAGGCATCATTATTACCGAGTATGTCTCGACCTAACTGCCGAGGACGACGAATAAAGTTTCCTATTAAGTTCCACTGTGAATTAGATAAGCTGTCTGGTAATACTTGCAGTTCGACAGCTCCTGCAATAAATAAAGCTAGTTGCTTGTATGTATCAACACTAATCCCTGGTAATCCCCTTGAAAGAATCCTATACATCCATTCAGCAAATTCTGGGAAGTAATGATTAGAGATTTCATCCAGGGATGACACAAGGGGTGGACTACTGGCTTCTGAATCTTGATATTGGAGTTGAGCGCAGTAAATATCTAGAGCTTCTTCCGTAGTTCCTCGGAATACAATACCTAAATGATTTGTGCCACCAGATGTATTTAAAATATCATTAAATTTATTGCGTTCAAGGCAGATTAAGTACCAAAGAAACATCAGTGATGGTGTCTGACCTTTAGCCTTCTCCCTACCACCCCACCAGTTATACCATTCTGTTTTTGCCTGTCGATTGCTGTCCCAAGGATTTGTAATTCCTCTTTCCTGTGCAGAATTGATCATACGCTTTGCCGATTCACTATCGTAATGTATTCCAGCAAGACGAATGAAGAAAACACTTTTAGATTGACTGTAATAAGCCAGGCGAATATCTTGACCTGTCAGTGGAGTTCCACCTTCATTAATTCTTCTAAATACTTCAAGCTTAACGCCCAAAGGCATACTTTTTGGCAAAAAGATAATAGTCAGGGGATATCTGTTAAAAATTTTTCTTAAATCATTAGGTAATTCATTATAATTTTTGCCGCGATATTGAATTGCTTGTGGCAGTAAGTAATCAATACTATCGTCATCACTAATCTTGAGTTCGTTTTTAGAGAACTGTAAAATAGTTGTCAGTCTTTGCTGTCCATCAATGACCTCAGAATCACCGTTATCGTCTTCACAAAAAAAGAAAGCAGGAATAGTTAAATTATTTAATAAAGATTCAATGAAAAGTGACTTTTTCCGGTCATCCCACTGGTCACAATCCCGCTGGTAGTCAGGAATGTAAACCTCCCCATTCTCTAATCTGTTAACAATAGTTTGTATACTTTCACTTTGTGATCTAGTCGCATCTTTAACCAGGGGAAGATCAAAATAATCACTCATAATAATTGTTTGTATAAAAAAGTCGTAAATGGCGCTTATCATACTAGCACAAGTCTGATCGCACCCTCTCACATAAGCGAAAAACCTAACCCCCCAACCCCCTTCCCTACAAGGCAAGGGGGAGTTCTTTATTCCCCTCCCCTCTTAGGGGAGGGGTTAGGGGAGAGGTCACACCGAGGTCAGCCATGATAAAACAGACAAATTTATCATGATGCTTACTGAATGAATAACCCCACACAAAAGCAACCCTCTCCACCAAGAAAAGAGGGAACTCGCAATATAGTTATCGGACAAAATGTAACCTCTGCAAAACTACAACGTGCCAAAGAACTTCGTCACCAAATGACACCAGAAGAAAAAATTTTTTGGCAACATCTTCGCGCCAATCGTTTGAATGATTTTCACTTTCGCCGTCAGCAGATTATTGATGGATTTATCGCAGATTTTTACTGTCACGCTGCTGCATTAGTGATAGAACTGGATGGAGAAATTCATGAACAACAAATTGAATACGATGCAGAACGTGACAAGGTTTTGTCAGCACGGGGACTGCGTTTGTTAAGAATTAAAAATGAAGAAGTGAGGCAGGAACTTGATAAAGTTTTGATGCGTATTTCCAAAGCGTGTTCTCAAGAGACCTAACCCCCCAGCCCCCTTCCCTACGAGGGAAGGGGGAGTATTAATTCCCCTCCCCTCTTAGGGGAGGGGTTAGGGGAGAGGTCAGCGTTTGAGGCAAAAAACCTCACCCCTGCATCACAGCATCCAACAACTTACCTGCGCCAAACCGGACTGGATCGGTACAAGGTAGACTAGTTTCTGCTTCAGTTTGGGCGATCGCATCCAATGCCTGTGACTCATCCATATGACCAGTGTTAAGAGCGATACCTACCACAGGTACAAGTCCAAAGGCACCACCTGCACTGGCGACAGTTTCGTAAAGCCTTACCACTTCTGTTAAGGGCGGAATTGAAACACCAACATTCCTGACTTCAGTTTGTCCGGCACGATGTACCAGTATCAACTGTGTTGGTTGCGAACCACGTATCAAAGGTAACGTTGCTGTGGAACCGGGGTGCAGCAGCGAACCTTGTCCTTCAATGTGCAGAATGTCGTAGTTTTTACCATACCGCATGACCATTTGTTCCACAGCACCGGCGGCAAAGTCCACCCGCACAGCATCCAATGGCACACCATCCCCTTCTAACATCAAACCAGTTTGACCTGTGGCAAGGAACTTAGTACGCCAGCCCCGCAGTCGTGACGCCCAATGTAACTCTAGACTCGTTGACATTTTGCCAACTGCCATATCAGTACCCACAGTCAAAACCCGCCGACAAGGGAGAGTGCGTGCCATACCGCTGGCAACACCTATATTAGCTGGTTCTTTCCGTACATCCCAAATAACTTGCCCAGGTTTCAGCAGTGCTTTTAACTCTGGTATGGTTGCCAGAGGAGTGTGCAAACCGTTCACCACCGACATCCCAGCTATGACAGCGTCTTTGAGTTCATGCCAATAATCATCTGGCAAAGCGCCGCCTTTGGGGGCAATGCCAATAACTAAAACTTCCGGTTTGTACTCCAGTGCTGCTGCAACCGATGAGACTATCGGCACATCACGCTTGATACCTGTTAATTCGGTCAAGGATTTGCCCGCACACTCGCGGTCAATCGCTGCTACGATTGGGGCTTCAGCATAGCGTATAATTGACAGCCCGGTTTTGCCGTGAGGTCCCTTGATTCCCTCATGCAATAGGATAGCGATCCGTTGATTAAGCGCCAGACGCACTGCGTTGTACCCCCAATCCTGGTAAGTTGTTTGGTAAAATTCTCCCGTCCTGTACAAATGCACCTGTAAAAGGGTCATCTATTAAATTCAGGTGACTATCCAAATCGAGATAGTCAGCTAATGGTGCAAGTTGTGAGAAGGCTGTATTAGCTAGCGTACTGTCGGAATAGCAACCGAACATCACTTGTAACCCATGTGACCGCGCTGTATGTACCATCCGCATTGCTTCGGTTAAGCCCCCTGATTTCATGAGTTTAATATTAATTCCATCGACACAGTTTGCCAATTTGGGAATATCGGAGCTATTGAAGCAACTTTCATCGACAAAAATAGGTAGAGGAATTCGCTTCTTGAGTTCCAATAAATTTTCTTCCTGTCCTCTTGGCAGTGGCTGCTCTACATACTTTACACCTATATCAACAAGCCAATTGCACATTTGCACTGCATCTTCCAAACTCCAACCCCCGTTTGCATCAACGTACAACTCTAACGCTGGTGCTTCTTCTCGCACTGCCATTAACATTTTCTGATCTGCGCCAATGCCATCCGGACTACCCAACTTTACCTTCAAAACACGCACATCGGTTAATTGCAACCAATCCCGCGCCCTAGCCTTAGCCCCTTGAGGCGAATTGATACCAATTGTTACGGAAGTTGGTACTATGGCGTTGCGATTCAGTCCCCACATCTGCCACAGAGGTAACCCCACACGCTTTCCTAACCAGTCGTGCATAGCTATATCCAGCGCCGCCTTTACAGATGAGGGAACAAGCGCTTTTGTTAACACTTGCTCAATTTCCTGCCGTTGCAATGGGCTGAATGCTTGCAAAGAAGGCGCGACTTGCAGCAAAGCATCTTTTATGACCTCAGTTGATTGGGGACGGGTGCCCACACTAAATGGCGATGCTTCCCCCCAGCCTTCAATCCCATCGTGCGAAATCCTCACCCATACATTCGTCGTTTGTGCCGTTGTGCCGCGACTGATGGTCAAAGGAAAGCGCTTGTTTACGGTAAATATTTCTACTTGAATTTGCATGATAATGCATGATATTACAGTATATTGCTTTCGTTTTGACATCAAAGCTTAGTTTAGTTTTTTACCCACATTCAGTCTCTGTTATACTTTTTTACAATTCTAAATTTTTCCTATTACCTTTTTACCAAGTCGCACCCAGAATGCCTCCACCACAATGGCGGTTCGGGATTGGGGACTGGCGACTGGCGACTGGGAAAAATTTCCACCCATTTGGGAGCGGCTCTGTTGCCCCAGATATAATTTTTCGTGTTGTACTCCCCAATCCCTAATCCCCAATCCCTAATCCCCAATCCCTAGTCCCCACTTTCTCCATGACAAACTTACAAAAATGGAAGCTTTTGCACTCCAAAATGGTCTTGAATCATGACTGGTGCCAAGTCAGACAAGATGAAATACAATTACCGAATGGTAGAATTATAGATGATTATTTTGTAAATATTAGACCAGAAATTGCTGTAATTTTACCTATTACCAGCAGCAGAGAGATTGTTTTTGTACGGCAATATAGATATGCGGTAGATGAATTTTTATTAGAACTCCCTGCTGGGAGATTCAATCCTGCACAAGAGACTGCAGAAGCTGCAGCTGTGCGAGAAATGCAAGAAGAAACTGGTTATATCGCCCAACAAGTGACAAAAATAGCAACACTATACGACAACCCAAGCAAAGATACAAATAAAATACATTTATTTTTAGCAGAAAATGTGATAAAGTCTGGAGAACAAAAACTAGATATTACAGAAGAGATAGAAGTTCTCCTTATTCCTGTGGAATCAGTTAGGGATAAAATCCTTCAAGGTGAAATTTGTGTAGCGGGAACTGTTGCAGCTATTTGCTTAGGGCTGAATTTTCTAGATTAATTATAGATTTTGGGCTAATGGGCTACTGACTTTTCACGGGATGTGGAAAAGAAAGAACGGTTCTTTGAAGATTTTGATTTTGTTTTAGTTATCGCAAAGAATTGGGGATATTTTTGGGAACAACCCAGAAGTAAAGAGTATGTTCGCGTTGCTCATCTGGTAGCAGGATGGTGTAACAGGATTCATCGCGATACAAGAAATTTTCGCCTTGTTTCGGACCCAGCACCTTTACTACCCGCTGAGGTTTCCATCCGCCCATATCGAATTCATGTGAAACAATGCGAGTTCCTGGTTTAAGCTGGCGAAACAACTTTGGTCGAAGCTTCAAGTTCACCTCTGGTAGCAGGTAAAGAGTCACGACCGTGGCTTTACTAATATCAGTTTGGAAAAGGTTTTGTTGAAGAAACCGGACGCGGTTTGTCACGCCAGCCTTTTGTGCATTTTCATTAGCTTCCTGTATTCGCTGCGGATCAAGTTCCACACCGACGCCTTGCGTACCAAATTTCTGTGCTGCGGCGATGACAACACGCCCATCACCACTCCCTAGGTCGTAAAGAATATCACCTTTGTTCACATTCGCCAGTTTGAGAATTTCTTCTACGACGTTCTCAGGTGTTGGTAAATATGGTGCATCGAGTTGGCATTTGATTTTCTGCTCTTCGGTTTGAGGTTGTCCAGATGTTTTTGTGGCTTTTGCATTTTTTTCAACCTTTTGGGTACATCCTGCAATCCCAACTTCAATGAGACTCACACTTGCCACCAGTAACCATATTGCGTGCCGCAGCTGTATCACAAGTTCACCCTGCCATGACTTGAGTAAAGTTCCGACTCAAAAACATTATATGGAACTTCCCGCAGAACATGGCACTGTATGTCAGCAATTGCTTTAGGCGACATATCCTCTAAGAATAATGGCGATCGCCCTATGTTCTAAGCCCTAGGGATGCTTGCAATATTTGCAATATTTTATACAGAGTTAACGTGAAACTTATACCAGTTTGAAAAAAGAATGCGACAGATACACGTTCCCAAACCGTATTTATCTTAGGCTTTCTTAATGCCGTACCTTATGAATTTTGAATTTTGAATTGGTATTACGCTACCATATCCCCTATTGCCTTCATACAATCAGGTGGGGAGTCGCGCAGGTCAAAAACAAACATGACGGAAAATCTCAGGACACAAGACACTGGCAATTTGGTTGCCATTGCTGATCAATTCGCCCTCCAAGGGAAAGTTACGGCTGTTCAATCATTTGGCAGTGGTAATATTAATGACACTTTTTTAGTCACTCTAGATTCCCCAAAAAAACAGCATTTTGTCCTGCAACGCATCAACACACAAGTGTTTCATCAGCCTCAACTTATCATGCAGAATATGCGTACATTCACTGAGCATATTCACGAACGTTTACAACGTACCCCTCTTAGCCGTCGTTGGGAAGTACCCCGCGTGTTGTTGACCAAGGATGCTCAAGACCACTGGAGCGATGCTGACAACTCGTTCTGGCGGGCAATCAGTTTTATTGAAGGCTCGCAGTCTTTCGACACAATGCACAATCAGGAACAGGCCAAAGAAATCGGCTATGCCCTGGGGATGTTCCACAATCTTATCAGCGATTTACCACCTGAAAAACTTGCTGACACCCTAGAAGGGTTCCACATTACGCCGATGTACCTTCAGCACTACGACGAAGTTCTAACGAAAACTACGCCGCGCCAATCTCCAGAAGTGAATTATTGCTTGCAGTTTGTGAGCGATCGCCAAGTCTGGGCGCATGTGCTGGAAAATGCCAAAGCCACAGGCGATCTACCACTACGCCTCATGCACGGCGATCCAAAAATCAACAATGTTATGTTCGACACTGCTACCCAGCAAGCCGTCAGCGTAGTAGACCTCGACACCGTTAAGCCGGGTTTGATACATTACGACATTGGCGATTGCCTGCGTTCAGGTTGCAATCGAGCCGGAGAAGAAACCGAGCAGTGGGAAAGCGTTCATTTCGATACTGATCTGTGTCAGGGAATTCTACAAGGCTATCTTTCTGTGGCAAAAGCGTTTCTCACCGAAAATGACTATAGCTACATATACGATGCAATCCGTCTGCTCGCCTTTGAGTTAGGACTAAGATTCTTTGCTGACTATTTAGCAGGGAATGTTTACTTCAAGGTTAAGCACCCAGAACACAACCTTGCAAGGGCGCTTGTCCAGTTTAAGCTTACCGAGAGCATCGAATCTCAGGAAACAACGATTCGCAACATCATCCAGGATATGAAATGAACGACCAGACGTTTAAGATGCGACCCTTCCCCTCTGCTAAACCGATACCTGATTTGAAAATTGCAGGCAATATCGCCCGACAAGGGAATCAATTCACCATCCACTATGCGCTTCTTGGTGATGTTAAACAAGTGGCGATCGCCCAAAGAGCAGCTTCTTGCGAGACTATCGCCGCACCTTCAGACACACCAGCACGAAAGCACGAACTGTGGAAAGACACTTGCTTCGAGTTCTTTGTGGGAATCAAAAATTCGGATCGGTATTGGGAATTCAACCTCTCCCCCGGTGGAGACTGGAATGTGTATCGCTTTGATGCATACCGTCAAGGGATGCAAGAGGAAACAGCTTTTACGACACTCCCGTTTAGCATCCAGCATCTATCAGACGGTTTAGCGATCGCCTTGGATCTTGATTTAGATAAAATCGTCCCAGCAAACCAAGCCATTGAGGTTGGCATCACCACCGTCATCAAACACAGAGACGGTGAGGTGTCTTACTGGGCATTGACTCATCAAGGAACTGAGGCTGACTTTCACCGACGGGACAGTTTTATCATTGCCTTGTAACGCATTGCCCAGGGCTTTAGCCGGGGCTTTTAGCAGCCCGTATTGAGGTCATTTCCTCAAGGAAGCGCACCATCAAAAAAAATTTTCCACCGCCACAGTCGAAGCGTGCATAAACCAAACAATTCCACCCGTATCAAATAACAGAAGCGGTTAAAACGCCAAGCATAAAAACCAACCGCAACGCAGACATCAAAATTATCCCAAAAATAAGACCAACACCAAACGATCGCATTTCTGGTGTTGGTCTTATTTTTGTATCAAATAAAAGCTCCGCCTACAAGTTGACCTTGCTTTGAGCTACACTTTTCTTACGGCTGGGCTGCGATCGCCCGCAAGGGCTCGGCTCCCTTTAGGAACATCGCCGCAGGCGGGCAGTCCGTGCGATCACAGTGGCGCGTCTACATTTATCTCAATAGAGAAATCTCTACATTATAAACACTGCATCTGTCTTAGGAAAGACATAATGCTATGCCTAGTGACATTAATATAAGGTTAACTGGAACCCAAAAAGATTTATACCGCTAAGTATTATTCCCAGGATTGATGCAGGATAAAGCGCGATCCGGTCATCCTAGAAATCATATTCAATACTTTAAAATAAAAAAAATGGCTGGACGACCAGAACAGAAAATGTTAAGACGCCAAAGCAGTATCCTTGCTGCAAAAAACTTCTTGGCACAAATGGAAAACGGTGCAATGCCCGAAGATTTAGGGTTTATTGCCAATGCTGCGGGCGACCTCGCACTGTTTTGGCATCTGATTGGCAATCCTGAGGAGATTCCCTTAGTAGAGTTGCAGGGGTAGGATGAGTATCCTTTATTCATTCACAGTACTCTAATTCATATGGGAAAAGCTTTTGTATTTGAAATTTTCAAAATTTTTCCTATTACAAACTCTCTGTGATTTTCTAATAAGAACTTGTAGCGTGTGGGGTGCGATTGCACAGAGCGCACTGCCCGTAAGCGCAAAGCGTAGGCTACCGCCAACGCGTAGCGTGTCCGTGACTCCTCCGGAGGTCGCACGATAGAGCCGCTCTTGCATGCCGCAGGCATAGAACATAGGGCGATCGCCTTTAAAGCCACGTAAGAAAAAGAAGCCACCAATAGGGGGATAGCTCCGATGCTTTTTTTCCTCTTATATCCAAACACTCTACGCAGCGTTAATAAATTGATAACATTCTGATATAACAGTAGCCATCGTTTGAGAAAATTTAGGGTACTGCCTCTTCGTTTGGATAGTTCTATGAAGAAATTGATTAAAGGTCTGCGCGAATTCCAATCTAGCTATTTTTCCACCCATCAAGAACTGTTTGAACAACTTTCTCATGGTCAAAAACCTAGGGTATTATTTATTACCTGTTCTGATTCGCGTATCGATCCAAACCTGATTACACAGGCTGAGGTGGGTGAATTGTTTGTCATCCGCAATGCTGGCAACATTATTCCACCATTTGGCGCAACCAATGGCGGTGAAGGGGCAACAATTGAATATGCTGTTCAAGCATTAGATATTCGACAAATTATTGTCTGTGGTCACTCGCATTGCGGCGCAATGAAAGGGCTAATGAAGTTAGACAGCCTGCGAGAGGAAATGCCGCTTGTGCATGACTGGCTCAAGTACGCACAGGCTACCCGACGTCTGGTTCTAGACCACTACAGCCAATACTCGGGGGAAGAGCTGTTAGAAATCATCATCGCCGAGAATATACTCACCCAAATTGAAAATTTGCGGACTTATCCGGTGATCCGCTCTAAGCTCTACCAAAAACAACTCAATATTTATGCTTGGATTTATCAAATTGAGACAGGAGAAGTTTTGGCATACGATCCACAAAAGCACGGCTATGTCTTGCTTCACACCCAAGTGACACCATCGGGGATAGATGAGATACCAATAAGCCCGCTTGCAAATGGCAATGGCGACTATTCTACCAAAACTCACCCTGAGGCGTCTCAACCAAGCGACGAACTCGCGGTCAGAACAGATCAAGGGTTTCCAATGACATCGCTTTCTCCAGAGCAAATGGAGCGAATTTATCGAGGATCTCGGGCAAGAAAGTAACAAAGTAAAAGTCTAGAGTATGAGGTGTAGTGTGTACAGGGGGCAGTTGTCTTGCTTTGTTCATTCGTTTGTGAAATGAAATGACTTTTAGCAAGATGGCTTTGTTGCCTTTGACACTCCCACCCCTTTAGTTATCTGTTTCTTGCTAAAAGTTTCTTTGACTACCAACGGGTTCTGCTTTCTCGACTGAATTATCGTTTAATCCTAAAGTCAATTGCAGAGGAGTCCGTGATGGGTATGCCTTCACGACTTGTCGATAGACCTCATAGTTCGTAGGTAGCGTCCTCTGTTGGTCACCCACTCTATAATTCAGTTCGTACTTCACACTTTTTAACAATTCGGGATTGCTTGCCTGTTGAAGTTTTTTGCGTTGTTCCACTTCATCAACTGATGGTCGCGGCGGCAAAGCGGGCCACCATAGACCCTTGTCATCAGGACCAGTGACTGCCCCAGATGGCTTCAAGCCATTGCGATTCAGCAAAGAAGTGGTAGCAAAAGTTTCAAAGCGCGCTAAATTTTCCTTGGCTAGGTCGTCGGCAACCTTTACTTGCCAGGTATAACTAGTAAGCGCTGTGGCTTCATATTGGTCTGTGGTTAGGGTGCTGCAACTGGTAAGTGTGAGCGTGGTCAGCACAGCGACTGTTGGAAGCAAAAATATTAGCTTTGGCATGATCTTTTCCTCTATAACTAGCGTATGTTGATACTAGAGTAAGTTATGCTAGGGGGCAGGCATTAAGCATGGTCTGCGTTACGCTGATGCGATCGCCTCCATTGCTTGCGACCTCTTACAACCAGAGAAACGCTATTATTGGAGCTAATTCAATCATCGTATTTCTGTTACTAACTACGGCGGGTTTTCCCATGCTCCTAAACGTCGATGCTCATCTTCCCTTTAAGCGTTCTCTAGTCTATGCTGCTTACCGGGACAAGCTTATCGACTTGGTATCCTATATGCCTTCGGTACAACAAATTAAGTTCATATCAAGTAAAAAGGAAGACGGACTACTGCATTTGGTATACGAGTGGCATGGCGGTGCAAACATTCCTAAGATAGCGCGTACTTTTCTTAGCGAGGACTTGCTCGTGTGGACGGAGGAGCAAGTCTGGAATGAATCTGATTTTACGAGTCAGTGGCGTATCAAGACCCACTTTTTCACAGAAGCAGTTTACTGTGTTGGCAAAAATAGCTTTTTGGAAGACGGTAGCGGCACTCTCATTGAAAGCCGGGGAGAACTCCAAATTGACCCGCAGCAAATCAAAGGCACACCGCAAGTGTTGACAGCAGCAATTGCTCGTATTGTTGAGGACTCGCTGGCTAAGCAGGTTACACCTAATTTTTTACAAATGTGCGAGGGAATCCGTCAACACTTGGAGAAGATGAGAGTTTAGAAGGCTATCTGCTAAACAGTGGACAAAACTAGATATAAGCATCCTTATAAACACAAAAAAAAGGAGAGCCACTTGGGCAGCTCTCCAGATCATCAGGGTGCATCTACTTAGCATAATATATCATTTTTGCTCTGAGGGGTGTCACCCCTCTTTTGTGATATTTTGCTAAAGATAGTGTAAAGAATAAGACTTACGCACAGACAACGGAAAAATTAACCGCAGAGGGCGCAGAGGGCACAGAGGAATGAGAGTTTTAGAGAGATTTTGCGTAAGTCCTAAAGAAGTTTCAAAAGAAACACGAGAGCGGAACCTGTAGAACTTTCGGATGCAACGTCTCTACAGAATTTAGCCATTCAGCTTCTTTTCCACCAATTGGTTAGTCAGTTTGGGTTCAGCAAGTTTGTTGGTCTTTTTCAGAACCTGTCCGACAAAGAAGCCTTTGAGGTTGGTGTTACCGTTGCGGTACTTTTCTAGTTCTTTGGGATTTGCAGCCATCACTTCATCGATGATCGATTCCAGTACACTAGGATCGGTGATCAGTTCCTTGCCTTTAAATAATTCCTCAGGAGAACGACCGTCCAGCAACTCTGGAAGCTTCTCTTTGGCTATGGCGTTGCTAATTTTCCCGTTTTCAATCCGAGTGATCACATCAGCCAGATTAGTGGGTGTGAGGGCAATTTCGGTGATGTTGAGTTTATTTTTGTTGAGGTAGGCGGCGACATCCTGAGTAATCCAGTTAGCAGCAGCTTTGGGATTTGCACCACTCACAATCACCGCTTCAAAATATTCAGCAACGGAACGTTCTTCTGTCAACACCCGTGCATCATATGCTGTTAACCCCAACTCATTTTCATAACGATAGCGTTTTTGTGCGGGTCGTTCAGGAAGCTGACTGCGCCACTCTTCTAATTGTTCATCTGAAACCTCAATCGGCGCTAAATCTGGTTCGGGGAAGTAGCGATAATCGCTAGAACCTTCCTTAACCCGCATACTAATTGTGCGTTGAGAGCTTTCTTCCCACAGGCGAGTTTCTTGTATAATGCGTTCACCGGCTTCTACCGCTGCGATTTGGCGCTCAATTTCGTATTCAATCGCCCGTTGGATGGCGTTGAACGAATTCATGTTCTTAATTTCTACCTTTGTGCCAAATTCCTTTTGTCCAACAGGACGCACGGAGATGTTGACATCGCAGCGCAAAGAACCTTCTTGCATATTGCCATCGCTGACGCCAAGGTAGCGTAAAATGCGGCGCAATTCTTGAGCATACTCTGCAGCTTCTTGTCCAGAACGCAAATCGGGTTCCGAGACAATTTCCACCAACGGTACACCTGCCCGATTGTAATCTACCAGAGAGTAGGTGGAACCGGAAAGGCGATCGCTCCCGGCGTGTACCAATTTTCCGGCATCTTCCTCCATATGCAGGCGGGTGATGCCAATCTTTTTGCGAACGGGCTTACCGTCAGCATCGACTAATTCAATTTCTAACCAACCATGTTCAGCAATGGGCAGGTCATACTGAGAAATTTGGTAATTTTTCGGTAAGTCAGGATAAAAATACTGCTTGCGGTCAAACTTGCTATATTTAGCAATTTGGCAATTGAGGGCTAAACCTGCTTTCACAGCGTATTCTAGGACTTTTTCGTTAAGTACCGGCAACACACCAGGCAAACCCATGCAAACCGGGTCAATGTTAGTATTGGGGTCACCACCAAATGCCGTAGAGCTAGAAGAGAAAATTTTGGTGTTGGTACTAAGCTGACAATGGGTTTCCAGACCAATAATCGCCTCGTACTCAGTTTTTACTAAAGCAGCAGAAGTCATAAAATCACAAATTGGGCATAATCCTTCTTTAGGGTACTATTGTAAACTGCTCGCGACTTGCCCTAAGGACGGTTATCAGGGCAGAGTTTATCAACAATAATATCAGCGGACATCATTTAACCTAGTAAAATCTAGTAACAAGTACTAGTTTCTACCATGTATCGGGCTATGTCCTGCCCACTTAATATAATTCCGGAAATATCTATAAATTACTACTGAATTGCTCTGCTAGTCGTTACGGTACGTTTTACCCCATTGACTTTGCTGATAGCAGTTTGTATTCGGCGGGCGTTTTGACGATAGGAATCATTCGTTAACACTTTTTGGATCGTTGTCTTTAAGCGATCGCCATTAAAATCCTTCAGGGAAATAAATTCACCTGCGCCTACCCATGCTACCCTAGCAGCAATTCCTGGCTCATCATCTCCAATGGGAATTGCTACTATCGGTACTCCTGCACTCACGGATTCCAACACTGAGTTTAAGCCTGCATGAGTAATAATTATCCCTTGCCCTCACTTGTGACATGGGTTAAGGTGCTTAGGTCGTTCGGGTCTACCTCATAAGCTGCACCAAAGCCGATGACAAAGCGACCTTTGCTTGGTGTAAGTTTAAAAATGCGAAAGTCTGGTAAATCGCGCAATAGTTGAATAATGTCTCCGAAACGCGCTTCAAAACTGTTAACAATTTGATTGTATAACTCTGTATCGCGTTCGACTAAGGTCGCTGTACAGTCAAAGGTTAGACGACGACGCGCAAAGATTTGCTTAGTTTGAGATTCCTCTTCTATGAATAACACACTTACCTTAGGGACTGCATAGAGATTTTGAGTGTGGGTAGAAAGACCACTGACATAGATGTAAATATTTTTGCTTTCATCTATGACAAAAGGAGCATAGCTCGCATTGGGAATGTGATCAGCATTTACAGTGCTGATCACAACGCTTTGGAACAAGTCGGTGAAACTTTGATAGGCGGCGAGGGCGGTTTCAAATTGAGACATAAAAGAACCTTTTCGTCATAGTAGGTTGGGCAAACCGATGGGGAAACCCAACAAACAATGTTGGGTTTTATAGCCTCAACCCAACCTACTACGCAAATTGGTATCAGTCAAAGCAGGTAAAATAACAGTAAATTGAAATTCTATAGATAAAGCAATGCAATTAGAAGATTATTTTAACTTTTTATCGCCTGATGACATCCGCATAAAAGGACACCGCATCGGCATTGATAATGTACTTGATTATTATTTGGAAGGATATACACCAGAAGAAATTGCTGCTAATTTACGATTTTGGGCTTATTGCCCCCAGGGTTCTGGATCAGGAGTTGTCCACTTGAGATGGTGCTTGGCTTTTTTTATGTGTGCATTACCGCTATATTCTATTGTCGCACAACATGGCGTTTTTTCCCCTATTGAAAAAAGCCGTCCCAGAAGGACGGGGCTTTAAACCCAGTTTTTCGGTAAAGCTATCTACTTATATAAATTTGCGGAAGTTGCATTGTCACAAATGTAGGTTGTTTTGGAAGACATGAAACAACAAGGGGCTTTTTGTCTTCAAGTTACCAAAAAAGCAGTAATTTAAATTAGTATGAGGTGACAATGAAAGCACTCAAAGCACTGACTACGACTTTTATCGGTATTGGATCTGTGCTGGCGAGTTTACCTGCTCAGGCAGAATTGCCACCCCAAGCAGTTATCAATGGAGTCTATACTGGAATTCAGCACATTCACGGTTATCAAGCGACACCAAGATTAATTTGGGGTGTTGCTCATGGTTCTCGCGGTGCTTGCGGACCTATTTACGGTAGCGTATATTGCAAACGCAACCACACTGTCTACATCACCACACGAGATATCAGGATGGCATACCAGCACGGAGATGCTGCCTTAGCTTATATTATTGGGCATGAATATGCTCATGCTATGCAAACTGCATATGGATTTCAACCCAGTGTGACACCTATATCAGAACTTCAAGCGGATTGTTTGGCAGGAGTTTATTTGGGGTTAATTCCCAATCTTACTCTTGATAAACGGGATATTTTAGAGATTGCAACCCTAGCTCATCGAATTGGGGATTACCAATGGGGCAATAGGCACCATCATGGCACACCACAACAACGTGTGAGAGCTGTTGTTCAAGGTATGCAAGGTGCCGTCAAGGGAAGTGGTGTGCGTGCTTGCCGTGTTCGCAGAGTTTAGTGGGTAGAAGCTTCGTTGGGTGTAAGGGAGAATCATGTCCCTTATACCCCTAAACCTCTTGTCTATAGATTTTCTTGAGGTAGACTAGTCACTCTCGATTGGTCTAAGTAGCCATAAACTAGCTTAGAAACTTGACTAATAAAAACTCTTGCTCTGGTGTCACCAAAAGGTCTTTTCACCAAAATGCCTGCTAAGTAACGCTTACCGGATGGTAACTCGATGATACCTGCATCTCCAAGGAGAACCCCAAGAGTTCCTGTTTTATGAGCAATGACCGCACCTTTACCAAGACCAGCTGGTAGCAACCTTCTGTTCTGCACACGACGCATGATACCCAAAACCTTGGAGCGGCTTGTATTATTAAGCAATTTATCATTAGTAATCAACGCTGACAGTCTTACCAGGTCTTTAGGGCTGGTCGTATTAGTTCCCTTAAAGTCACCAAGCAAATTGCGAATCACAGTGTTTTGCAGTCCCCAACTGCGAAACCGCTGATTTAACTTAGCCTTACCACCTAAACGGTCAATAATCATATTCGTAGCGGTATTGTCACTGATAGTAATCATCTTGGTGGCGGTGTCTAAAACACTCAGCCGCGTTCCCACTGGTTTGTATTGCAATATTCCCGAACCTGCAGCTTCAGCTTTCAAGTCACGCCGCAGCACTAAGGTTTCATTCAGCTTAATTCTGCCAGCATCGACTTCCTCAAACAAAGCAACCAGAATAGGGAACTTAATCGTGCTAGCAGCTGGAAATACCTTCTCTCCATTGAAGTCCAAATAGTTGCCTGTATCCAAGTCTAGGAAAAACATTCCAGGCGAGAGAAAACTGTAGCGACCCATCAATGTTTTCAGTTGAGAGTTTAGCCAGGACAACTCTTTACCTAGAGGTACAACTCCAGCAAAGGTTGAAATACCGCTGATTTGGACGGGAATTTGTTCTTCTCCAGACTTGGTATCTACAATTTTTGCTTGCGAATCATTAAAGGCTGCACGTTCAATTGAAGAGAATTTCACGATCCAGTGTGACGAAGAATCTCCTTGAATTAGTAATTTTTCGGGGGATACTGTGTAGCCAGGTGCTAGTTCAACAACCAATCTGGTTGTTTGGGAGTCAACCTGTCCCAGACGAATCTCCCGAACTGCTGATCCAAGAGTTTTACGGACTGTGTTGTCGTCTAAATTAGTTGTTCCTGGTAGGTCAATGACAAGCCTTGTCGGGTTATTAATTAAAAAAGCTTTTGGTTGGACTCCAGAATCAGTGGTTATATCTAGTTGATTTTGAACGGGGTCGAAATACCAAGATTGCAAGCGAGCTGCTTTGACTGGAGAAGATAACAGTAAAATACTGGCGACACTAACTAACAGAAAGCTAAATCTCATCCGTGTGATTTTTGTGAGCGATAGTAGAATTTGCTTGCACAAATCTTCCAGATTTTTTTAGTGTTGTCCGGAAAAAAACTGCATGAGATTGTAATTATTGCTATTTTAGTTATGTTGCCGCAAGTGATCTTAGTAACATATAACTGAATTGTGGGAAGTGCAGCCTCAATTAATAACGGCTTATCCAAACTCAAGGTTCCGTTGGGAACATTTTGTCGGATATGCGAGTCCTTGAGAAAGTAGTCCTTGCCGACTTGTTATCCATAAGGAATTAAACAAGGAACGGCAACCGTAATATCTAGGGAGATGTGTTGTATTAATTCTGGTGAATTAACTACAGAAAAACTCCCATCCTGCCTTACGGCAACTCTCTCAAGAATTGGGAGAGAACTTTGGAGTGAGGGTATTTATGATAAATAAGCCTTTTACAAAAGTTAAGAAGAAGAAAAATGAAACCACAGATGCACACAGATGCACACGGATAATTTATCTGTGTTAATCTGTGTTAATCTGTGGTTTAAAATATCGTTATCTGACTTTTGCAAAAAGTCGAACGCTTAACTGAAGTTTGTATTAGGCGCTTAAATGGCGCGGGAGAATTTTTTCTCTTGTTTTGTTCTATGCATATCAAAGAGGACGGCAATGTTTCTTATCAGTAATCTACCGATTTCTGTAACATTGATGTGATTCTTTGATAGACTTACCAGTCCATCTGCTTCTAAACGCTTCAACGCCTCTAGTTCCTGAGAGAAGTAGTCATCAAAACGGATATGGTATTTGTCTTCAATGTCTTGCTTATACAGTTGAAAGTGACACATGATGCTCATGATGATATCCCGCCGGAGAATATCATCCCAAGTGAGTTTGATACCTTTACTAATCGGTAGGATATCTGTATCAATTGCTTGATAGTAATCCCTTAATTGCTTGTGGTTTTGGGCGTAGGTATCTTCTAGCATACTGATGGATGTGGCACCAAAACCAAAGAGTTCTGCTTGCGGCTGAGTTGTGTAACCTTGGAAGTTGCGTTTTAGGGCGCGATCGCCTTGGGCAATTGCCAATTCATCATTGGATTTGGCAAAATGATCCATGCCTATGAATAAATATTGGTGACTTGTCAACTCCTCAACAGTCATCTTGAGAATTTCTAACTTTTCCTGCGCTGGGGGTAGTGCTTCCACTGATATATTTTTTTGCACTGGCTTAAGCCACGGTACATAGGCAAAGTTAAAAACAGCAATCCTGTCTGGGTCTAATTCAATGGTCTTTTTCACCGTCTCCCGAAATGTCTGGACGGTTTGATAGGGTAGACCATAAATCAGGTCTACATTCACGCTTTCAAACTTCGCTTCTTTAATCCAGCCCATCACATCAAACAGCATTTCTTCTGGTTGAATGCGATTCACTGCGACTTGAACTTCACGGTTAAAATCCTGAATACCAAAACTAATGCGGTTAAATCCAATCTCTCTTAAAAAGAAAATGTAATTTTTATCGACATAACGGGGATTAATTTCAATAGATATTTCTGCTGTAGGGCTAAGTGTGAAGTGTTGATTGATATTTGTCCATAAAAGTTCTACTTGTTCACGGCTCAAATAATTAGGAGTTCCACCACCCCAATGAATTTGAACCACTTTCCTATCTGAATCAATTAAGCTTGCTGTTTTCCTAATGTCTCGAACCAGATACTCTAGGTATGGTTTAGCAATATTCTTGTTGTTTGAAATTATGACATTGCAGCCGCAAAAATAGCAAGCACTTTGGCAAAAGGGTATATGGAAATACAAAGAAAGGGGAGTTTTCCTTTGATTCGAGGCGGCGATCGCAGCTTGAAAATCTGTGTAAGTAAATGCTTCAGTTAACTCTGTAGCGGGTGGATAACTGGTATATCTAGGTGCAGGAGTATCGTACTTCTTGATGATATCGAAATCAAACTTGACACCAGGAATTTGAAAAACCATCGAGGTTGCTTCCAATAAAATGAATGTATGCAGGATACGAAGCTAGCAATGGATCTAACGAATATAGCGCTTCTTGTTGGTATTCAAGAAACCTCTTCCAAAAGTCAATTGCAATGAAAATGAAACCACAGATGGACAATAAATAAAAGTTTTTCCTCTGTCTTCCTCCCTCTTGTAGGGGGGAATGAGGGGGGTGGACACAGATGATTAACTAGTGTGAATTCATGTGCATCTGTGGTTCTAAATATCTATTCATCAGACTTTTGTAAGAAGTCTAATTAAGATCTGCTATAAATCATCCGCAATATCCAGTTACAAAATCCGTTACTGATGCACCTTGATAAACGCCACCCGTTTGGAGATGATTCTCAATAAAATTTCTAAGCTTTACTGAGTTCGGTGTTACCGGGGTTATTAGTATTAGTCAAGCTATTGAACACGACTTGACCGATGAGTTTGATGAGAGTTTCTTCCAATTCCTTCGCCACCTGCATATTCAGCCGAAACGCATGGTTTGCTTCCGCAACAATCCGGTCTGCGGTTGCATCATTTATTGGCAATGAATCTAATGCTTGACGATACTTGTCTTTAAATGCTTTTTTGTCTGGGATTTGCTCAAAATTGTAGAAAGATGTGCCTTCGTATCCAGAAAGCTTCAAGACTGATTGAGCAACCTTTTGCAACATCTGACCACCAGACAAATCGCCCATGTAGCGGGTATAAGCATGACCTATCAATAATTGTGGTTCTTTTGCGGACAGTTCACGGATGCGAGTTACGTAAGCTAGGGTGGCTTTTGCAGGTGTGATTTGCCCTCTCCAGTTGTGAGAGTAGTAAAACTCTAAGTCTTTCTCTAAATGAGTTTTGCGATTGAGTTCTCTGAAATATACCGCACTGATTAAAGAATGGTCTTTATGATGCTCTAATGCTGCTTCCAGTTCGCTATAGATGTAATACAAGTTACCTAAAAACTTTGCAAAGCAGTTTCTATCAACAACTCCTTTGACAAAGCATTTCATGAATCCCATGTTCTCAATTGCTGTATGAGCTTGTTGCGTTCCACAGCGAAGTTTTTCAGCTAAATTGCTACTCATCGTTAAAGCGGTTCTTGTCCAAGTAAGATACGTACCCAATACCTATAAGGTTTGGAGTGACCGAATTTTAGGACTTTCGCAGAATTCCCGAGGTAAAGCTATCTGTTTTGTAGTAAGCGCTGACTACAAACTCTAAACCAGGCTGATTATCACTTAAACTATTTAACTATGAAACAGTTGTAGAACTATAAAACCATTTGCATTTATTAATATTTTCCTCATCAAGTCGCGCCGAGGAGAAAAGGGAAACGCGCATTTCAGGTGGGGAGGAATCGGCGCGACGGGATTGGGGATTGGGGATTAGGGATTGGGACTTACCCCCCAAATCCCCGCAGAATTGTCCCAATCCCTGGAATAGGGCGGGCTGTTGCAATCCCCGCGCGACAATTCCTCCCAGTCCCCAGTCCCTAATCCCTAGTCCCCACCTTACAAAGAGCGTAAATCAGTTTTGAAAATTAGTTTAAATAATTTTCTTTTAGATTTATCATGCTTATATAGCTTTAAAAAGATAGATTGAACGGTTCTCATGGCTAAGTCTCTTCAAACCTCAGAGCCTGAGTTGCTTAAGCCAGGTGTGAAAGCGCCTGTGCAGGAAACATTGTTAACGCCCCGGTTCTACACGACTGACTTTGAGGCTGTAGCGCAGTTGGATATTTCGGCGCATGAGCCAGAGTTGCGGGCTATTGTAGATGAATTGCGGGCTGATTATAACCGCCATCACTTTGTGCGTGATTCCGAATTTGAGCAGAATTGGGAACATATTGATGGGGAAACGCGCCGCGCTTTTATTGACTTTTTGGAACGTTCATGCACTTCGGAGTTTTCGGGGTTTCTTCTGTTCAAAGAGTTATCGCGCAGACTGAAAAACCGAAACCCGATTTTGGCAGAAGCTTTTCATTGTATGGCGCGGGATGAAGCACGCCATGCGGGATTTCTCAATAAAGCAATGTCAGACTTTAATCTCTCCTTGGACTTGAGTTATCTGACAAAGAATCGTACTTATACCTTCTTCCCGCCAGAGTGGATTATCTACACAGTTTACCTATCTGAGAAAATTGGCTACTGGCGTTACATCATCATGTTCCGTCACCTAGAGTCATATCCAGAAAACCAATTCTATCCCCTCTTCCGCTATTTCGAGAGTTGGTGTCAGGATGAAAATCGACATGGAGATTTCTTCAAGGCGCTGTTGCGATCGCAACCTCAGTTATGGAACAACTGGAAAGCACGTTTGTGGGTGCGATTTTTCCTGCTGTCTGTATTTGCTACCCACACTTTGACAGTGCTTGAACGAGTCTCATTTTATCGCTCTGTTGGCATCAATCCCTACGAGTACAACATCAAAGTCATTGAAAAGACAAATGAAACCGCAGCACGGGCATTTCCTGTAATACTGGATACAGAACATCCAGAATTTTTCCGGCGGCTGGAGGAGTGTTCAGATATTAATCTCAAGCTGGCGGAGATTGACAGAAGCAATAGTCCCAAGATTGTCAAGTTCTTGCAAAAATTACCCTTGATACTTTCAATAGTCGGGCATCTGTTACGGCTTTATCTTATTAAACCGATTAATGCTGAATCAACTCGGGAAGCTGTTTGTTAACTCGTAATCTGATGCTTATTTGACGCACCCATCCGGCGCATGGGGTGGGATTCACGCGACTATCTATGCCAGCGTCGCCTTATCTCATAGACTCAGACTAAGCTGAAGGTTTCTTGAACCACTCCACCACTCCCCAACATTTATAGCGCTTCTCGTTTGGAAGAAGTAATTATTTATCTGTGTCCATCTGTGGTTCTTATTTCTTAATGTATTGCACTCAACACAAAGAAGCGCTATGGTTGGGGGATTTAGGCAAAATAGTCATGTTCGAGAGTGGTTATTAAGGCTGTACGTAGCAATTCAACACCTTGTACTCCAAGCACAGCTTCAAACTCTGCTTGAATTTCTTGCTCGATCGCCTGAGCATCTAACCCTGCACGATGACCCATTTCAGTAAAGTAGACTAGCTTTGCCCGTTTGTCTTTGGGATCTGCTCGGCGTTCAACATAACCCTTACGTTCTAAATCTATCAGCAACTCTCTCATTGCCTGCTTGGTCATACCCGCCCGCTCAGCTAAATCTGTTAAACAAATTCCTTTTACATCCATATTTGCTAACAAAGCAGAGTGAGCATTGTGTAACTGATTGTGTCCCCGCTTGTTCATTTCGATGGTAAAGCGATGCCTAAGAACACGGGTCACTTGGCAAAGTAAATGCAGAAGACCGATGTGCTGCAAATGCTCAAGTTGATCTGCAGGAATATGAGGTGAAACATCAAGCACAAAAACTTTCCTTTTGACTTCCTTGACTTAATAGTAAGGCTACCTTACCATTGAAACTAGTTTAGTTAATCAATAGTATATGCAAAGTATTTAGACTTCCGGCAAAAGCTATTACTAAGGTTGCGTTGCACACACACAGAAGCACTAAGGTAAAAAGTTCATACCCCTTCATAGCCCTGTGTAACTTGTGCTTATGTCCAACTCCAACCTAATCTGAAAGCATTATTTCCAGCAGAGATTATTGTGTAGCGCTTTGGTAATTGAGTCGCCTTTTAAACTATGCCTGATGGAAGAAACGAGAGGTGAGCAAAGCTAGGGTGTTGACCACACAAATCTCTACCATTAAGTATAGCACTATGCCATGAAATTAGAAAGTGCTGCCTCAACTTATGCTCTACTAATAACTTTTAAAAGGTAAACCAGACTATACATTGAATGAAAGGCGATTATTGACATTGTCATCCGATAATGGATTTACTGAAACACTCTAAACTTTCTGTCAGCTAGCAACTGGTATACCGAGGTTAAAAAAGGTTTTTCTGTAAAACTTCAAACGCTGCAGATAATCAAAATCCTGTGATAATTCAGGAGTTTTACTCTACTTAAAAAGTTGTTGCATACAATCATTTTGTCTAGAGTGACATCATGGACAAACTTTCAGGATTTCCAAGAATAAATTATCCGTAACAGTGGGGTGAGCCGTGACCCTCATCAGTTCATAAGAGAGACTAGAAGCGCATCCCACAAAAAAAGATTGGATATTTTTTAATTTGGAAGTGCCTTATACAGCTAGCTGCTGAAATTATATTGAAATTAAAGTCACGCTAGGCAAACTCAATTATAAGCAAATGATAACCGCTACAGATACAGATACAGGACAAGTCATTCATATGAATTCCCAATTTTTTGGCATGAACACTACAGACCGAAACGAGAAAAAACAAACTGCTTTAATCACTGGAGCATCTAGTGGAATTGGTTACGAATTAGCATGTGTTTTTGCCTCTCATAATTACAATCTTGTTTTAGTAGACAGAGTCGGAGAAAAACTTACTGAAATTGCACATAGTTTTTACGAGAAATTTGGGATATTTGTCAAACCGATAGTCAAAGATTTATCTATACCTAAATCTTCCGAGGAAATTTTCCTAGAACTACAACAAGCATCGATTGAGATTGATGTACTAGTCAATAATGCTGGGTTTGGCATGTATGGATTATTTAGTGAAACAAACTTATCTGTTGAATTAGAAATGCTACAGGTAAATATGGTAAGTCTCACTCATTTAACCAAGTTATTCTTGAAGGAGATGCTAAAGCAAGGTAAAGGAAAAATATTAAACGTTGCCTCGACTGCTGCCTTTCAACCAGGTCCTTTGATGGCAGTTTATTTTGCCACTAAAGCCTATGTTTTATCATTTTCAGAAGCGATCGCCAATGAATTAGAGGGTACAGGTGTTACAGTAACTGTTCTTTGTCCAGGACCAACAGAATCTGGCTTTCATAAAAGAACAGGAATGGCAGACTCTAAGCTCATCAAGAGTAAGAAAATGATGGATGCAGGAACTGTAGCCAAGATTGGTTTTGAGGGCTTGATGGCAAACAAAACTGTTGTTATTCCTGGCATCAAAAATAAGATACTCACTAAAGCCGTAAGATTAATGTCAAGAAAACAGGTGACGAAAATAGTCAGAAGTATGCAGGAAGTTAAATAGGTAATGTGCAGTTCCGCTACAAACTGCTGCTGTATATGAAGTACTCCTCACATAATCTCAGTTTATCTGTTCCTGGTCCTAATCCATTACCCGTTTTTGGTCGTGCCATTAACACTTTTCGCTTCACTAACGACTCAATCAAATACACGCACCATCTCTTCCAAACTTATGGTCCAATAGTTTCTCTGGCTTTTGGCGGAGGAACAAATCTCTACTCACCACTCTCCAACTGCCCTGGTACTGTCTTCATTTATGGACCAGAATTGATTCGCCAAGTCACAACCCAAGACGAGATATACTACCGGTATTCCTTAACAGGAAAGTTCTACGGTAAGAGAAACCTTTCAGCACGTACTAAGCCGTTAAACTACTTTGGTGTCGGACTTTTTGGTGAAAATAGCGACCAACATCGGCAGCATCGGCGACTGTTAATGCCCGCCTTTCACAAACAGCGTATCGAGTCTTATCGCAACAATATAGTAGCGATTACCCAATCAGTACTCGATCAAATGCAAGTGAATGAGCATTATGATATTGCTAAAATCTTGAAATTGTTGACAATGCAAGTATCAACCAAAACACTCTTGGGTTATGATATTGGCGAAAAAAGCAACGAAATCAACAAATTACTACGGGATTGTCTCAACCCAAACTCACTACTGATAGCTCTATTGCCATTTGACTTACCAGGATTGCCCTACCATCGCTTTTTCAATATGCTTGCGCAATTTGATCATGAGCTACGGAACCTGATTATGCACAAAAGGCATAAAGGTCTTGATGATGGGGATATACTATCGATGCTCATCCAAGCAAGGGATGCGGAGAGTGGCGTTTCATTGAGCGAGGATGAACTGCTTGGTCACACGAGCGCCATCTTTGCTGCTGGATATGATACAAGTTCTCATGCACTCACTTGGACACTATTTCTCCTCTCCCAGCATCCTCATGTAGCTGCTGATTTGTTGGACGAACTGGAAAATGTTTTGTATGGCGAAGCACCAACACTAGAGCAATTGCAGCAGTTACCATTTTTGGAGCAAGTGATTAAAGAATCTATGCGTATCTTGCCACCAATACCGTGGAACGTACGTGTCACTGCACAACCAACTGAACTTGGTGGTTATGCCTTACCTAAGGGAACAGAAATACTGATGAGTGTTTACCATACTCATCACATGTCTGAAATTTATCCGCAACCAGAGGTCTTTCACCCGCAGCGTTGGCAAACCATTCAACCCACAGTTTTTGAATATAATTCTTTCGGTTCTGGACAGCGCATTTGTATTGGTGCTGCATTTGCCATGATGGAAATGAAGATTATACTGGCAATACTTTTACAGCGGTACCGTTTACAATGCATACCCTCGCTAAAAGTTGATCGTCAAGAGTTTATAACCCTTGCACCAAAATATGGGATGACAATGACGGTTCACAAGCAAGATCGCCAATTTCACCAGGGAGTTGGTGGTATACGTGGTAACGTGCGAGAGATGGTTAAGTTAACTTGAGGAAAGCAAATTTATAATTTTCGGACTAATTCTCTCACCTCAGCCGCAGAATTTTGTTGCATTGCTGATGCAGCGATCGCCTCTGCTTGCGCCATTGTCAACTGGGCGATCGCCTGCTTAAATCCAGGAATAGCTTGCGGATTCAGACTTACCTCATCTAATCCTAACCCCAATAAAATCGGTGCTGCTAAAGGATCTGCTGCCACTTCCCCACATAACCCCACCCAAATGCCGGCTTGATGTGCAGCTTGAACCGTTTGCTGAATCATCCGTAACACAGCCGGATGCAATGCATCAACCAAAGCTGCGACTCGTGGATGCGTACGATCTGCCGCCATGACATACTGGCTGAGGTCATTCGTACCAAGACTGAAAAAGTCTACCTCAGCCGCTAACTTGTCAGCAAGGACAACCGCCGAGGGTGTCTCTACCATAATACCCACTTCCATATTTTCATCAAAAGCGATACCAGCTTGACCCAGTTGTGCTTGTACTTCTTTTAGTATTGCCTTGGCTGCTTGTATTTCTCGCACAGTAGCAATCATCGGAAACATGATTTTTATTTGGTGTCCGGGACTGGCTTTTAAAATTGCCCGCAACTGAGTTTTGAAGATATCAGGATTATTGAGACAAAAACGAATTCCGCGCCACCCCAAAAAAGGGTTGGTTTCGTGGGGAAAATTCAGATAAGGAATTGGTTTATCGCCTCCCACATCTAAAGTGCGGATGATCAAAGGACGGGTATCAAGAAGTTGGGCGATACTTTGATAAACTGCTATTTGCTCTTCTTCCGTTGGCGGTGTTGTTCTTTCCAGATAAAGGAACTCAGTGCGGAACAATCCTACGCCTTCTGCACCTAAACTCAACGCGGCTTGAGTATCAGATATACTTCCAATATTAGCAAATACATTGATTTGCTTTTGATCGCGCGTCATTGCTGGACTGAACGCCGTTGCGAGTGCTTGCTGATAAGCAACTTGCTGTGCATTTCGCTTTGCCTCAAGTGCAGTGTGGATATGTGGTTCTGGTTCTATCCAAACTCTACCACTCTCACCATCAAGCGCTAATCGGGTATTATCTGCTACTTGCAATATTTCTGGTGGTAAGCCAACTATCGCAGGAATACCTAATCTTCGGGCGATAATAGCGCTGTGGGAAATAGCACTGCCAGATGTGGTACAAATTCCCAGGACTTTTGCTGGATCTAGCCTAGCTGTATCAGAAGGACTTAGGTCAGTTGCAATCAAAATCGCTGGCTCGGAGAGATTAAAATTGATATGGCTATCATCTGAAATTCTGATGTGCGATTGAAATCTAGTCAGTAGTCGCAATACTCGCTGTCCTACGTCTACCACATCAGCGACTCGCTCTTGTAAGTAAGAATCTTCAATAGTACGGTAATTATTAGCCAACTGATCGACAACCGCCTGCCAAGCCGCTTCAGCATTTAGGTGTTGTTCAAAGATGCGTTGCTGAACTGCCTCTAGTACCACGGGGTCTTCTAAAAAGAGTAGATGGGCATCAAAGATAGCAGCTTCAGTGTCTCCAATTTGAATAGATGCTTGTGAGAATACAGCTTGAATTTCCTCGTGAGCAATTTGAATAGCGACACGTAAACGTTGCCACTCTGCCTCAACATCATCTACGTGGTATTGCTGAATGTCAATCGGAGTAGGACGATACAGAAAAACGGGTGCGATCGCCACTCCATTAGAAGCAGCAATCCCTTGGAGAAAGTGATGCGAAGATGGGATATGTATCTGCGTGTCTGGGCGTCTTTGTGTCTCTACATCCGGCAAAACTTCGCCAAAATTGGTTTCAACCAATGTTTGCAATGCTGCCAGTGCTTCATTTGCATCAGAACCAGTAGCAGTAATAGCCAGTTCGTGTCCTTGACGCGCACCCAAAGTGGATACTTGATTGATACTATCAGCGCGTACAGCTTCAGTACCTTTAGTGATATTCCGAACTTTTATTCGGGATTGAAAACGGGCTGCCGTTGCGACAAATTTCGCTGCTGGACGGGCGTGTAATCCCAATTTATTACGGATGATTAAGTGTATTTCTTTTGTCTGCGTTTCCTCACAAGACCTTACGCCGTCAGCGGCTGCCCCCCTCTCCGCTTGCCCAGAGGGGTTGGGGGTGAGGTTATAATCGACACCCAACTGAGTAGCTTTCGCTACCAATGCTCCCCGTGCTTCAGCCATAACCTGTTGAATATGACTACCAGCTGCTGCGGCTACAGCGGCTGCGATCGCACCTTCAACAAGTGGTGCTTCACACAAATGCACTTTATCGCGTAGTTCTTCTGGAAGAAACTCTAGCGCCATTTCCGCACTCATGACGGCGCTTCCCAGATCCATTAAGACGATGACACCTTCATCACTATAAATAGAGGCGATCGCCTCATAAACCTGCATAGCATCTGTACCCAGCGGGTTTTCTGGATCGTCAATTCCAGCAGCAACAGCCAGGGGGACTTTGCCCTGAACCATCTGTGCTGCTAGTTCCCGGACTCCTTCTGCTAGCTGTTTGCTGTGAGAAACTATGACAATTCCGACCACGACCACACCATCAACCTTGTTGAAAAGCGATTGCTCACTCACTTACTTTATGCTGTTAGTTGCTCATAGGCGTAGGGTGCGTTAACGAAGTGTAACGCACAGGCGTAGGATGCGTAACGAAGTGTAACGCACAGTTATTAGCTAAAGCACTGCTAATCTATCCGTGATATAAGAAAAATGTCATGTGCAGCTTTAACTATGTCAATTCTTGACTCCAATCAAAGTTATACTTTCAGCCGATACTTTGAGCTTGGCATTGAAGCTAGTGAACTCGCTCAAGAATTTGGCTATAGTTTAACTCGAAAAACGCTGAATTTACCTCAGTTCCCTGATGAACTTGACCGTTTGGGAGAATTACGCGATCGCATTGAGGAGGTACTACCATTTGTACCCTTGACTAACGAACTTGCAAGACGAGAAATTCTCATCTCGCGGGTGGTGACGGAGTTAATTCATTACACACAGGCAGAATTACGAATTGAATATAATTTAAAGGTTTCTAATTGGCTTCAGGGTAATTTAGATTATTTACTGCGAGTAAAATCCGTCAATCAACTATTAGTAATTGAGGCAAAATACGAGGATTTGACGCGAGGTTTTACGCAGTTAGTCGCCGAATTAGTGGCACTAGATCAGTGGTCAGGCTCGACTACACTTGACCAACAACCAATTTTAATTGGCGTTGTTTCTACAGGTACAATATGGCAATTCGGTACGCTCGACCGCAACACAAAGCATTTTGAACAGGGGATTAATAGCTATCGGGTTCCCGAAGATTTAGAGCAAGTAATGAGAATTTTAGTGGCAGCTTTGAAAAGAAATAATTAAAAAAGCACCAAGAGTGTCACGTTGTAACTTTAAGTGTAACTGTGATTAATGAACAAACTACCACCAGATTGTTCAATTGCTTGATTCATTTCCTCGATAGAGACTGCTTTCCTTCCTGGTTTATGGATAATACCAGACAATTCTTCAACTTGAATATTCAGCGGCTGAATGTAGACTTTGCCGTCTGGTTCAATAATGAAATTAATCCTGTCGCCTGGACGCAAGTTTAGTTTGTCTCGAATTTCTTTTGGGATAGTTGTTTGACCTTTGCTGGTAATTGTGGCAATGGACATATGATATCCTTACTTTTAAAATAATTTCTTACTTTAATGTAAGCAGTTAATGAGGAACAGTCAACCAGAGGCGATCGCCCTTTTATGAATCAATACAGTTCAGTTAAGGTTGATGTGTAAAAAATCATGTGTGTAGAGACGTGCCATCCTTTGAGTTCTACATTGTGTTCTGTGATAAGGATTCTGGTGTTATCTAAACGGTATTGAGATGAATGGTGCGTTGCGCTTCGCCATAACACACTTTTTAATATTTTCTTAACTTTTTATCGTGTCGTTACGACAGCTTGTTGTGATCTAACGACAACTTGTACATTCCTAACGACAGCTTGTTGTGATCTAACGACAACTTGTACGTTCCTAACGACAGCTTGTTGTGCAATGGCGATTGGCAATGCCTGTGTCCCTTAGGCGACGCCTTGCGCTTTCTCCCGCTACTTTTCTTGCTTCTACATTTCTACAACTCCACGTAGATACACGTATTCGTATCCAGCAAAAATCTCATTCCAAAGCCTCTCTAACCTCTAAATTAGGCTGTTCTCTGGTTTCCATAAAGTCCTCAGAAAAGAGTTCAGTCGCGTCAAACAAAGTTTGCCAAGGATTTTCTTTTGAAATTAAGACAACAGCATTACCTATCTTTTTTATATAAACTTCATTACCTTGAAACTGAAAGTCCTTGGGCAAAACGACGGTCTGATTCTCACCATTCGTCAATAATTTAGCAGTATCCATATTTGCAACTCTCTGTTCTATTGATTTCTTGAACTGTCATGGATATTGGCATTCACTCCATTTCTTTGTGCAATATTATAGCTATATAGAGGCGTAAGGGTTTTTGGAAGTCAGGCGATCGCTCTTTTATGAATTGTGCTTTAGGCGATCGCTCTTTTTCTCCTCAACAATTACAAGTCGATGCATTAGCAATGTAAGCCGATGCATTAACAATGCAAGCCGATGCATTAACAATGCAAGCCGATGCATTAGCAATGTAAGCCAATGCATTAGTAATGTAAGCCAATGCATTAGTAATGTAAGCCAATGCATTAACAACACACCGACTTGCGTTTAGATGGCACTACAATACAAAGATTAAACAGCAAGATATCATTAATGGGCAAGTAGTGCGATCGCTCTTTGGTGGTGACTTTAGTATCAACCGCCACCATGCCATGATTCCTCTACACCTTGACCGATAGCATCATCCATATCATCCAAGGATTTTGGTGTGCCTTGATATTTTAAGCAACCTGCAACTTCATTTAATGTGGTTTCTGCAAAAAATTTTTTAGGCTTGAGAAGAATTCCATCACCTGTATCAATTACAATCAACTCCTGACCAGCTTCCCAGCCATGAGATTTTCGTAACTGTTCGGGAATAATTACTTGTCCAGAGTTTGATACTCTTGTTATTTCCATGTGTGGGAAGGTTTGCTTATCTGGTATTTTTAATTTTACATTTCTCCTTCTTCCACTGCGCCTAGTGCTTTCAGCGTAGCTTTCTCAGCTTTCGATAAACCAGTAACACCCGTAATATTCATACCCTCGTAGGGTCTATCTGCTCTCAGTGTTTTGAGACAGTTGGCTGTCTTTACATCCCAAAGCTTAATCGTCCCATCTTCGCCACTACCAGCAAGCGTTTTCCTATCTGGACTGAAGGCAACTGAATTTATCGAACCGTTGCACTCCTGCAAAGTGTTGCAACATTCCCCACTGTTGATATCCCACAGCCGAACTGTTTGGTCAGCACTACCACTAGCAAGTGTTTTCCCATCTGGGTTGAAGGCGACTGAACAAACCCAATTGCTGTGCCCGTGCAAAACGTTGAGGCATTCCCCACTGTTGATATCCCATAGCCGAACTGTTTGGTCAATACTACCACTGGCAAGTGTTTTCCCATCTGGGCTGAAGGCGACTGAACGAATCGCACTGCTGTACCCATGCAAAATGTTGCAACATTCCCCAGTGTTGATGTCCCATAGCCGAACTGTTTGGTTATCACTACCACTGGCAAGTGTTTTCCCATCGGGGCTGAAGGCGACTGAATTTATATGGTTGCTGTGCCCGTGCAAAGTGTTGAGGCATTCACCAGTGTTGATGTCCCATAGCCGAACTGTTTGGTCATCACCAGCGCTGAGTGTTTTCCCATCTGAGCTGAAGGCGACTGAATAAACCCAAC
>JXCB02000027.1:707690-851235 GCA_000828075.3 Tolypothrix campylonemoides VB511288
CTGCTGTGCCCGTGCAAAGTGTTGAGGCATTCACCAGTGTTGATATCCCACAGCCGAACTGTTTGGTCATCACTGCCACTGGCAAGCGTTTTCCCATCTGGGCCGAAGGCGACTGAATAAACCCTACTGCTGTACCCGTACAAAGTGTTGAGGCATTCACCAGTGTTGATATCCCACAGCCGAACTGTTTGGTCATCACTACCACTAGCAAGCGTTTTCCCATCTGGGCTAAAGGTGACTGAATTTACCTTATGAGTATGCCTTTTACAGGTCAAAAGTTCTCTCCCACTTGCAGCTTCCCACAAGCGAACTACACCATTATAATCACCTGTAGCTAACAGTCTGCCATCTATGCTAAATGCCACTGATTCAACCCTACTTAATGCTTTAGTAAAAACAGAGTCAGCCAAATTTGTCTCAGCAAAATTGACACGGCGCAAGCTAGCATTACTAAAATCAGCACCTTTAATCACCACACGGCTGAGGTCTTTCCCTTCCAACGCTACTTTATCAACCTTCACCAACAGTGTTGCCGCATTTCCCCCAACATAACCCACTTCAGCTTCTGTTTTGCCGCGTGTCGTTTCAAGAATTTTGATCATAGGATAATGGGGTGATGTGATGGAAGTATCAACATCAATCATCGGCAAAAGCAAATCCATTAGCGCTTTTGTGAGGGGCGCTTTCCCAAAAGTTTCCCTCAGCTTCTCCAACGACTCACTTGCAAATTTCCTCAGTGGCGCACTTGACAAAATCTCCCCCGTCTCATTCACCTGGCGACGAAAATAAGATGACCAAGTGTAATCAACAGGTGCAGCATCATTATTTATATATAACTGCGCCTGCGCCAATTCAATAAAATCATCAGCCAACGCCCCCAACTCAGCCGCAAACTTATAAGCCACAAAAAACTCTAACAGCGAACGATGCGCCGGAGTATAATCACCATCAGCATCGCGAATGAGCATCGTTTGTCCCATCATGTCATAATGCCAGTGGTCTAAATCCTTCTCCTCCTGAACAACATCACCGAATAAGCGACGAATTCTATCAGGAAAAAGGCGATAATTTAAACTCATCTGGTCAGTAGACAGCATCTCCCAAGAAAGTTCACATAAAAAGTAAAGCTTATCTGCCAAGGAAGTAAAAGTACGCTCAGCTTTGATGTCTCGTTCCATCTTACGCCGCACCGCATACAGGTAAACCCGCGACATATCCACTGGCTTACCTGCTTCAATCTCTGGCAATGCTTCTAAAATTAATTCTGTCATCACTGGACGACGTGCCAAGTCTAACAGTTGGGGACTGCTCATCACCTGCTCAACTGTGGTAGATTCAGCTTGGAATGACAACACCTGCCGGATTTGCTCGTCGTTGAATTTCTCCAGTTCCAGCACTTCAAACTGCGGCGTTTCCCCTGTCAGCTTGGCGGTAGACGCTTGCAATTCGGCATTGAGTAAAGCACGTCCTTCTTTTGCTTCTGGAAAATGCTCGGTGCGACAAGTCAAGATAACTTTAGCACCAGGAACGACCACTTTCGCCAACTCCCAAAAATTGTTGATCATTTGTTGGCGATCGCACTTCGCCGCCATTTCATCAAAACCATCAAAAATCAGCAGCAGTTTACCCATGCTGTTAAGCTGGTCAAACACCTCGCTGTTTAAGCGAATATTATGTTGTGTAAAAAAGAAACCTGCCAAAACATTCTCAACATTCAGTGCTTTGGCATAATCGCGCAGCGTGATTATCAAAGGAAGACGGGGACGTTCAACACCACGTTTTTGGGCATCGCGATACCGTTGCAGTGCAGTCCAAGCATAGTGAAAAGCAAACCAAGTTTTACCAGTGCCAAACTCCCCTAAAATAGAGATATGCTCCTTAGCAGGGTCATCTAACCACAAGTCTAAGTAGCCATCAATCCAGCCGTCGCGTTCATCGTAACGGCTGACTCCTATTCGGCGTTTGGTAACTGGGTCAAATTCTTCTTTGGTACAGGCTAGCGACACATACTTTTTGTCAATTTCCCGGCGTTTCACCTCAGTCTCTAGCCAGTCGAGATACCCGCTAAAGTCAGCATCCTGATCTATCAGTTCGTCAAAAGTATAACAGTCAAGGTGGCGGTTTTCCTCTTTCTCCACTTCATCACGCGCCGCCCGTGAAATTCGCCTTGCAGTTACTAACCAGCCTTCATCTGTTCTTTGCGCTTCCACCGACTGTCGCAAAGCCATGACATCACCTAGTCCCGCCTCTCCCTCAATTCCACGTACAAGAATGCGGTCATATCGATTACGTCGTACCGGGATGTTGAGAATCCACTCAAAATAGTTATCTTCCCAAACTTCATACTTTTCAAAGCGGTAGCCCAACGTTTCAAACCAGCCTTGCATCTGCTGGGCTAAAGCGATCGCCCTACATTTCTTTTCCTGTAGAGGCGCACCACCTCTCGTCTCTACATTCTGTGCTGCTAAGCGCGCCATTTCTGTTCTCATTCCTTCGAGTGTCGGCAGCCTTTCGAGTTGTTCTTGGATACCTGCTATCCTTTTATGTAGGGAGCCTATCTGCTGGTTCATCAAAACATCAGCAGGTGTCCGGCTGCGTTTGGCAACTTCGATAAAGACGGTAGCAAATGTCGCTACTTCTCGCCTAATGTCAAGTCCCAAATTTCTAATGTCATCGCCCAAGGCATAGGCGTTGAGAAAAGCATCAACTTCAGAAAGAAGAATTGAGGGGTTGTTGTGGTCTAATGCTTTACGGAAAGCTTGTTTTATTTCTTCTCGCCGGAAAAGTTCGAGGAATGGCTTGGGCTTACCTACACCGTATTCTACCAAGGCGTAGGCGTAAACACCGCTGAAATCTGCTGGCGGATGCTCAGGATCAAGGTTAAATTGCTTTAATAATTTGATGACAGTTTCATTGCGCTGAAACTTTTCTTTAATTATCGGGCTGGCAATACCAGTTATGGCGCTGATGAGCGAGTCAAGATTAATTGGTATCACAGGAGTTTTTTTATATAAAAGGGAAAATTTCTATGTTGCTTATACTTATGTTAACGCCTAGTAATTTCACTGTTGTTTAATCCTCAAATATTTCATCAAAGAGCGATCGCGTCACTCTAAAATTGATTGCTATCAGGTCTTGATTAGAACTTACGCCAGCAAATACCAAATATGGAGTATGGATTTCAGGAATTCGAGCTTGATTTTTCGACGATTTTTAAGCGATAAGCCGGAGGCTTGACGCTACGCGTATCGCTACTTATGAAAAGATGATTGAGAAAAGCTTGAAACGATTTATTTTCGTTAATCCACACGATAATGAATTTGTACAGCGCGTAAGTCCTAAATTATATTGATACAAATGGGCAGCAGAGAGCAGGGAGTAGGGGGGAAAGAATTACAGACCAATCATTTGTATCAGGTATTTCGTGAAATGATATTAGTACTTCATTGAGATGAGAAGTCTAAGACTTGCAACAAGCTCTTCAACATTAAATAAGAAGAAGTTGCTCCTGGATCTTGATGTCCCAGGCTGCGTTCTCCCAAGTAGCTAGCCCGTCCTTTTTTGGCAATCATTGGCGTAGTATCCTTCATTCCCTGTTCCGCTGCTGCTACAGTTCGTTGCATCGCTTGCAATGTACTGTTTTCCTCACCCACAGCTTGTTGAAAAGCTATCACTGCAGGTGATAAGACATCTACCATTGTTTTATCACCTAATTGCGCCTTACCGCGCTCAAGCACACCATCTAACCCTGCTTTGAGCATCCCAAGCATATCCTGCTCATTCAGTTCCTGTTTACCACCCACAGCTGTACTTGCTCGCAGAAACAAAGTGCCATAAAGAGGACCACTCGCACCGCCTATTGAGGAAATCAAAGTCATACTGACTGCTTTCAAAATGCTACTGATGTCTTTATCTGCAACACTCGGTAACTGACTCATCACCTTTTTGAAGCCGCGATCCATATTGATCCCGTGATCAGCATCTCCAATTGCCGCATCTAATTCTGTCAAATAGTCTTTATTTTGCTCTATCTCGGCTGCAAATGTTTGCAACCATTGCAATATCTGCTGTTTTGTCACCATACATTAAACTCCCCACCGCAGACTTGGTGTCTTTACAGGCGCATCCCATAACCGAATGATCTCATCATCCAACTTCAATAAGGTAATCGAACAACCTTGCATATCCAAAGAAGTGATGTAAGGACCAATTAAGTTTCGCACAATTTGCAATCCCTTCTGTTCGCAGATTTCAGCCAGTTTGCGGTAAACAACATAAAGTTCAGAAATTGGAGTCCCTCCCATGCTGTTGACGAAAGCCAGCAGCTTATCCCCGTTTTCAAAAGCGGGATCAATCAGTTCCACATCCACCCATTCCCCTTTTTCTTCATCCCACTCCCGCAGTGTACGACTGTAGGGCGCATCTTCAATAATTGATAGCGTCAGCGTTTGTGTAATCTCGTCTGCTGATTTGATAGTTGTGCGATCGCGTCCTGGTTCACCATGGATACCGATCCCCATTTCTATCTCCTGATTTCCTAGTTCAAATGTCGGCGTTCCTTTGGCGGGTACTATGCAAGAAGTCAGCGCCATTCCTAAGCTACGTCCATTCAAATTCACCCGACGACACAAAGAAGCTATTTGCTGCAAATCATACCCCTGCTGTGCAGCTGCACCACAGATTTTTTCTGCAAGTACTGTTGTTCCCACACCTCGCCGTCCTTGTGTATACAAGCTGTCCTTCACCGCCACATCGTCATCAATTAAGATACTTAGCACCCGGATACCTTCACTACGGGCTAACTCCGTTGCCATCTCAAAGTTCATGACATCACCACTGTAATTCTTGACGATATAAAGGATACCAGCACCTCCATCAACTCTCTTTGCAGCTTCCAACATTTGGTCAGGGGTGGGAGAAGTGAAAACCTCTCCTGGACAAGCAGCATCCAGCATTCCCATCCCTACAAAACCTGGGTGCATCGGTTCATGACCGCTACCCCCACCAGAAATAATTGCTACTTTTCCTTGTACGGGTGCATCGGCTCGATAAACAAAAGCAGGGTCATAGTGGACTTTGATCAAATCGCTATGAGCCGCAGCCATACCTTGAAGACTTTCGCGTATAAAATCTTCTGGTTTATTAATGAGTTTTTTCATGGTCTAGTCACTTCTAATTCAGAGGTTCCTAAAACCAAGAATAAAGCACCCTGCTACTTTGTTGTTTCTGAGAGATGTGTAAACTTAAGTAAAACTTAAGGAATATTGTTAATAAATATTGCAGGTAGTTGATCCCCTTGCTAGGGTATGCAAAGTACAGTTGGTTCTGGTAGATACTTGTATCTAAAAGAGGTGCTATCCATGCTCTACGTAAATCTAGGCTTTTCACTGAATTCACTGATTCTTTGAATTATCAGCAAAGATATTTCGACCACTGGTTTACACCAATTTTCCCGCAAGACGGTTGAAATATCTGGCGTTGCTCCTTTTACACTGAGGATTAGTTTAGACGGTTGCTTACTGACTTCATTCTTACCTACTGCCAGTCCAACTCAAATCTTCCTGAAGTCTGACTAAATACATACCCAAAGTTTTTCTGCAAGAATGCGGTAAGACAAGCAAGATTTCTCAGAAATTTCTGACTACGAACGGTTTAGTTCAATTCATACCCCAATCACGAGTCTCTTTCGTCTCACTCCACGCCCAGGATGCAGGTTTTGTTGCAAAATCCTTCAACTGGGCACTGGTGGGCTGACACGATGAGACATCAACTCTGGAGGTTTTAACTATGGATATTCAAGGAAAAACGGCTCTTGTGACTGGAGCCTCACGTGGTATTGGAAGAGCGATCGCGATCGAATTAGCAAGGCAAAAAGTCAAACGCCTGTTGTTGGTAGCACGGGACAGGGTTCGATTAGGTGAAGTCGCTACGGAAATACAAATGCTTGGTGTGGAAGTCATCACCTTAGCTTTGGATTTATCTGAAGTTGTAGAAGTGAATATTGCGATCGCCCAAGCTTGGCGAGATTATGGACCAATTGATTTGCTCGTTAACTGCGCTGGAGTTGCACACCAAGCGCCTTTTTTAAACTCTCGACTGTCAAATGTGCAAACAGAGATCAACGTCAATTTAATCGGAATGTACACCATGACTCGTCTCGTTGCCCGACGCATGGTGGCACAAGGCGAAGGGACAATTGTGAATGTTTCCAGCTTGATGGGCAAAGTAGCAGCACCGACAATGGCAACTTATAGCGCCACTAAGTTTGCAATTGTCGGGTTCACCCAAGCCCTGCGCGGCGAGCTAGCTGCACGCAATATCCGAGTCATAGCTTTGCTGCCATCCTTGACCGACACTGATATGGTGCGAGAATTGCAGTGGTTTCGCTGGGTATTACCCACAAGTGCCGAGAAAGTCGCTCAGGCGCTTGTTGTCGGACTAAGCAGGGATTCACCAGAAATCTTAATAGGATGGCAAAGTCATTTAGCCGTGTGGTGCAACCGCATTGCTCCTTGGCTGTTGGAAAAAGTTTTACTGATGGCGGCTCCGATGTCGCAAAGACAACCACGTTACCAAAGACTCAGACACGCTAGGGCAGCAGAGGGGCAGGGGGGTCGCTTAGTAGGGGAGAAGATTTTAAGGTTTTTGCACTCTTCTATGGAATAATAACTAATTAACCGCACTTGATATGACAAAATATTCTAGCGCGTGATTCAATATTTTTGATTACAAGATGTTTCGCGTGGTAAAGGAAAGAAAACAAAGATGGATTTGAAAGAAACCTTGATGGGACTTGAGGAACAGTTTTGGGAGGCTAGCTCTGCTGCGAACGTTGGCTTAATTGGGGGATACCTCACTGACGATGCCCTTGCGGTGGGGAATTTTGGGGTATTGAACAAGGAAACCACAATCGCTGTCAATTCGGAGCAACCACCATTCTCCTTTTGGCGCATCGACGATACGCCCCAAATTTTGCAATTGATGACAGACAGTGCTGTTGTGATCTATAAAGCTACTGCACAGCGCGAGGGAGGCGAACCGTTCACAGTAATGATAAGTAGTACCTATGTCAACCGGGATGGCTCATGGAAGCTTGCGTTTCATCACCAGACACCACTCTAGGTAATGAAGAAAGCAAGATTCTCCCCTCAGTACGGGACAAAAACTTGCGAAGAGGGAGTAGGTGTAGCGGCTTGCAATCATCCGAGTCGGCTCACATTAAGTGCAAATATGCTGATACCAAAACGCGATTTTATCGTAACCGTTCAGGGGGCTTGAAAGTGACGCAACTGGGGAACGCTGCGCTAGATTTGGCGGTACCGGGAACGGGCTATTAAACCCCTGACTGGCAGTTGGCGGTTATCGTAGCCCGCACCCGGTACTCCGCGGTCGCCGCCAAATCTTCCCCAGTTGCTGGGTGACTCGTGAGGGGAACAAGTGGTTAATTATAGGTGTTTCCGGGACTGGGGTTGGGAGAAGTCTCTCCAAAAACGGACAACCATTAACGCGCATCTCTCACTAAAAACGACGATCTGGGAGCATTTGTAATCGACCACCAGGGCGATCGCGGACAAAAACATAATGCGTCAATAGTCACTCAAGGAGTTATGGGGATTAATCCCACAGACTCCAACATACTGAATAGAAGTAAATAAACACTATTATAAGTAGGAATTAAGCAGCATTCCTTACTTGAAAAGAAGCAGGAGGAACTTCTGGAAGTAAAGAAGGGGCAGGTTGATCTGTGCGTGCAGCACTCGTTGCTACGGTCATAAAATCCAAGACATTCCGGTGCTGGGACTTAAGAGTAGTTACGACAGTTAACATCCGAGCGACAAAAGCACTCCCAGTTTGAGTTTGAGAACCAAAACTGGTACGTCGCCAGATCACTGCAGGACGTATAGCTCTTTCTGCGGCATTATTTGTTGGTTCTACACCCTCAACCGTCACAAACAGCCATAAAGCAGGCTCAACTTTTAGTAGTTGACGGCAAGTGCGGACAGTTTTAGCCAGTGGTGTTTTTTCTTTAGAACCAATCTCGCAGTCAGCAGCCTCTTGTAGAGAAGACTTGAGCGAGTTGCGAATTTCTGGGACTAAAAGTTGAAACTGACAATAGGTCAAAGTTCCATCTCTAACTCGCTGCCAAAGTTCAAATAATTTCTCCTGTTGTTTTACCAGAGCATTTCCAATATCCTTGGAAACTCCGGGACGCTCTGAAATTTTAATGAATTCTCGTTTTAAGTGTGCCCAGCATAATTGTCGTTGCTCCAAGCCGACCCAGTTGTATGCCGCATATCGGTCTGAGTTTAAAATACCACCAAAGTTTTCTCCCAACAGATTCTTGGCTGTATCCGTACAACGAGAAAGTGTAATCTGAAAAAACGTGACCAGGGGTGTTACTGCAACCCAGAGCCAAGCTTGACTGTTTTTGGAATTACACCCATCAACGTTTCCTTGGACAAAGCTTGTTTCATCCGCTCCAACTACGGGAGAGTTTTGCACGTATACTTTTGCTTCAGAGACTACCGATTCTACGGCACTGCTTGCTTCAAGTCTGAGTTTGTTGACTGTGCCCAAAGACATCGGTATTCCAAAAATATCTTGCATTGCACTCTGCACCATTCGTTGACTGTGGCGGTACAGTCCGCTTAACACCGCCACAAGAGCCACTACCCTCACACCATAGCCGCTTGGATGCACATCCACAGGTAATTTTGCACGGGTTAAAGTTCCACAATGCAAGCATTCAAGTTGATGTAGGCGATGTTCTACGATGATTGGGTTGATGGGGGGAATTTCTACTATCTGATGGCGATAGGGATTGGCATCTTCTCCCAATAATATTTCTCCACAACAACTACAAATTTCTGGATGGTGATCTAAAACGCTGTCACATTGGGATACATCGTACAGAAATCGACTATGACCTTGATGTCCTGGTTGTCCCCCTCGCTTTTTACCACTTTTGTTCTTTTCTGGGCGCTTTTCGGTACTAGGTGGGTCTGATGAAGGTGGAGATGACGAATTTTTTGACGTTCGATTGATTTTTTCTAACAGTTCCTGCTGTTTAGCTTCTAAATCTCCAAGCCTTTTTTCTAATTCTTTTATGTGCAGCCCCATTCTCTCCACCAGTTGTTTGACGCTGGCTGGTGTTTTTTCCCAATCTAAGTCGGAAATTTCAATTCCGTAGGCGAGGCCGTTTTCATTCATGCCTCTTAATCTACCATCTACATGTACTTATTTTTTAGGTAGCGTTTCAAATCCTGTGAACGGTTACATTTTATCCGTTAATGTGAGCCAGAAACTGTTATGATTGGGAGCCATAGTGTTTCTGATTGCAAGCCACTACAATTATGCAGGTTAGCGTGTTGCTGGAACTTTGAAGTTTCAATTTTTCCCTGATCTATGTTGCACGCTAAATAAGCGCACAACTCAATTGAATGAAGTAATTATTTATCTGTGTCCACCCTGCTCATTCCCCCCTACAAGAGGGGGGAAGACAGAGGAAAAACTTTTATTTATTGTCCATCTGTGGTTCATTATTTCTTTGGTGTACCTTACCCAATTGCAAACCGCTATAAATCTATTTCACAAGCATGATAAAAATTGGATGTTTCATTCCCAATTTTCACTATGGCTTGCTATTTGATTGTGTTTGACTCGTGCCGTGCAGCTTAATAAAACTATCAAAAGTATACCAAGCCAACACATACCAAGGAATCGTTTCCAATTGCAATCCCCTAACAAGTAACTGCCGAATAGAAAAGATACCCAGTCCTAAAGGAAAAAGAAAGCGCAAATCAACAACATTATCCGTCGCTTGTCTCACTCGCTTGTTCAAGTCAACAACTGCATTGGAGACTCCTGCTGCTGCTTCGGACTTTCCTAGTGCGATATCACCGAAAATAATCCCTAAATCCCGCAGCGAGGCGACAACATTGTCCAAACTTCCATCCTCACCATCGTGATTTATCACAATGCTGCCATTCTGGATGTTAGTCCGCACCTGATTAATATTAGGATTTGCTTGTAGCGCATTGGCAATTCGTTGCATTTCCCCAGATTGACGATGGGACGGTGCAACTCGCAAACGCAAGCGTCCTGGGGTAGAACTGACAACCCGCGTAGATATAGGTTTAAGTGCAGTTTTTATAGAGTTTTCATCAATAATTTTTGGCATTTTAGTGAGATTCATATAACCATTTTCTAACACTTAACTACCCTCCTAATTTAGGAATTCGTAATTCGTCATTAATTACAAAAATCATGACGAATTACGAATTTCCTTGGATGTTCCCTGGCTGAACCAGGGAACAAGAAATGACTGGAAATTACACACCGTTATCAGGAACATTGTCAGCAGAGGTACTTGCAACATCAACTGCTGGTAGCTGTCTTCCTTCAGCAAGTTCTGCTCTGGCTTCAGCTACAATGTCCTCCCAACTTTCGCCAAGTTCTGCAACGGCTCCCTTGCTTTTTTCATAGAGAGCAAGTCCGCCTTTAATCAGTGACTTGGTTATTGGTTTACCAACGCCAGCCACAACCGGAATCACGACCGGTGCTAGAAGTACTGCTCCAATACCGGCTATAATACCGGGTGCGCCAGCGTCTTCAACGAAGTCAGTAATTTTAAATCCCATGACGATTTTCCTCCTGGTGTATTGAAAAATTTTAGAAAGTCTATAATCCTACTATCGTTAGGACAGCTATCTCATCCTACTGATGGTAGAGTTTTTTGCTTGCGGCTTTTGAGAATTGGGCGCAAACCATTGACTCCTGCAACGACTGTCGAACCATTGTTAACGACTGTTGCTGCTAGGGGGTTAAGACCAAACAAAACTGCTATCAACAACGCCCCTATATTAGGAACAGCGATCAGACTGGTGTTTTGCCGAATTAACTGTCTGGCTTTGCGGGCAATTTCAATTGCCTCCAACAAACCATGCAAGTCATTCTGCATCAGCACTACGTCCGCAGTTTCGCGGGCTATTTCAGAACCGTTGGCGAAGGAAACGGAAACATCAGCATAAGCTAAGGCTGGTGAATCATTGATGCCATCGCCGACAAATGCAACTGTCTTGCCTTGTTCGTGCAGTTCGCGGACAACCGTTGCTTTCTGTTCAGGAAAGGCTTCTGCGTGGGTATGCGTCGGATGAATTCCTAGTTCAGCAGCAACAGCGCTAGCAGTCCGCTTGTTGTCTCCAGTCAGCATGTGGACTTCCACACCTTCGACTGTCAACAGTGATGTGATGACTTCTCGACTTTCGGGACGAAGTATGTCACTATACTCTATTCTACCTTGAAGTTGACCATTACTAGCGACATAAATCTGTGATTTTGCCTGTTTTTGGTGCCCATTGAGATTCATCTCAACGCCTTCAGCACGCAGAAAGCGATCGCTCCCCACATATACAGTCTCGCCGTCAATTTCTGCTTTCACGCCCAGACCAAGTTGATAATCCCACTTACTACGGGATAGAACTTCGATTCCCTGGGTTTGGGCATAGCGCACAATTGCCTCTGCTACTGGGTGAGTTAAACGCTGTTCAGCAGCAGCAGCCAGTTCCAGGACTCGCGTTGTTGACGTTGCCGGATTCAGACTTTCGACACCAACAACATCCACTTCACCTTTCGTGAGTGTGCCTGTTTTATCAAACACAATGGTGTCAACTTCTGCGAGTTTTTCTAACGCGCGTCCGCTACGGATAAGAACACCGCGCCGTGCTGCATAACTCAGTGCTGCTAAAACCGTTGTTGGAACCGATACACGAATTCCTGTAGCAAAGTCCAGGGTTAGGACACTGGCTGCCCGTGCTGGGTTACGGGTTGCGGCAAATACTGCCCCACCCAGTAGCAATGTTGGCACGACAGCTTTTTGAGCAATGTTCAAGGCATGGTTTTCCATGCGGGTATCATGAACGGGAGCTTCTTGCATTAACTTAATGCTCTGTCCAGCACAGGTGTCGTTACCTACCCGTTCCGCCGCAATATAAATTCGTCCCTCCCGCATCAGGGTTGAAGCATAAACGGTTTGTCCCTTTTTCTTCAAAACGGGCATGGACTCACCAGTGAGTTTCTGCTCATCCAGCAGTGCTTTACCGCGCAGGATTGTCCCATCCACCGGGACTTGTTCGCCAGGGTAAACAATCACCGTATCTCCTGGCTGCACGTCTTGTATGGGAATTTGCACCTTTTCACCATCACGCTCAACCCAGACGAACTGTCCGAGAGAACTGAGCAAATCCAAAGTTTGTTGAGCCGAAGAACGAGCCGTGCGATCGCGTATATTCTCCCCAACTTCAATTAAACTCAGCATCAGTGCAGGCGTGAGAAATTGACCTTGGACTGTGGTAATGGCGATCGCCATAAAATCCAGAAAGTCAATATTCAGTTTGCGCTCAACCCAGATCCCCTCCCAAGCTCGTTTCACAACCGGCAATGTGGCAAGGGCTATACTTCCCGCCACCATAACAGGCGGAATAGTCAATCCCAAAGGTCCACCCAACACAGCTAAAGCCGTAGCTATAGCCGAAAGTTGCATCCCTGGCCAAGATTTTTCTTCTTCATCGGATGCAGGTTGTGGCTTGGATTGTTTGAGAACAATGACTTCACTTGCGGCTTGAATCAAATAGCTCAGATGCGATCGCATCTTAGCATCTGAAACTTTTCCTGGTTTATAAGTAACTGTCACTGACGCCGCCGCGTGCCTGATCCGGACACTTGTCACAAGCGAATCAGCTTCCAACAACATTTGCAGGCGCTGTGCATAGTCTGCATCAGAACGCAGACGAGCTACTCGCAATCTCATCCTTCCTGGGATTGTATGTACAACGCTGTATGGAACTTTGGGAGACTGAACCTGTGAGTGTCCATTCCTCTCAACTAAAGAACCCTTCCCATTTTTTGCTGCTACAGCGACTTCGGAAACATAACCTCGGGAGGGCGGTATTTGCACACTAACTTCTGCCATTTCTTTTTGTTCTCTCTCATACAAAAATTGTTCAAATTGAATTTTTAAAGCCTCTGTGCGAGACACAGATGGAGGTATTCAGGTGGTGAGGCTTGTAGGCGGACTTTAAAGCTACCCTATTTCCTGACACCCATACATCCTACTTTCAAGCGACGGCTTGCCTATCTTCTGGCTAATTTATGGCAACAACACTATCCCCAGCAGCAGATTGAATCAGACTGGATAGATATGATATCGCTTGTTCCAAAAGGCTCAAGGAACGCTTTTGGGAATTGAGCATTGCTCCAGACTTGTAAGTAATCACTATCGAGGCTGCCGCGTTATTAACGCGTTCGCCAGTGACGACAGGATCTGCTTTGAGCAACGCCTCCAACCGTTGGACGTATTTTGAGTCTTTAGCTATTCGAGGCACGCGAAAACGCACTCGTCCTGGAATTGCATGAGCAATGCTATACGCCACTGTTGCTGGTTGTGTGGGTTGATGAGTCTTGTCAAGATCATGATTGAACTGATCTTGTGGGGTGGGCATCTTGCCCGCCCGTTCTAATTGAGAGTCAAAGGAGGAGCCTCCCGCCCGTTCTAATTCCAATCCTAGGGATACTCCCGCCCTCTCTGATTTGGATTGCAAGGATACTCCCATCCCAACTGATCGGGGATCAGACGAGACGCCCGCACTCACAGTTTCATAACCATTCTCTTTTTCTTGTACAACGCTGTTACCACCGGCTCTTTGAGATACAGAGGATGAAATCACTGGCTTTTCGGTTGCTGGCATTGTCTCTTCTGGGTTGCTGGCAGATTGAATCAGATTAGCCAAATACAGACGAATCTCAGAATCTGACATAATACCAGATTTGTAAGTAATGACAATAGACCCTGCCATGTAATTGATTTGCTGGGTGATGATCCAAGGCACACAAGCGAGCAAATTCTGCAAGCGCTGCACATATTTTCGATCTTCGGATATCCGAGGAATGCAAAATCCTACTCTGGTTGGAAGTGCATACGTAATGCTGTAATAAACCGGATTTGGCTTTGCTATTGGAGAATGAGTCTCTTCCTCTATTATTTCCTGAGCCTTCTTACTTGAATACAGTGTTAATTGCGATGTTGAACCAGCCATTTTTGTCCTCCAATGTTCCTGAGTCGGGAACTGAGTCTAACGGAAAGTTCGCCAGAAACGATAGGGCTGTAGAAAGAGCTGGAGTCTTGAAATCAGACCATATACTCTCTGTTTCGATTGGCTGCTGTTCTGCTGTTGTTGATCCTGCTGGTTCTACAAGCTGATTTGGTGGAAGCGGTTGCTCTGTTGTTATCTTTACAGGTGTTGTGTTTACAGGTGTTGTGTTTACAGGTGTTGTTTGAGGGATTGTTTTGTCAGCCAACTCCATCAAACCAACCCAATAGGACACTGGTATCTCACCTGCTTTGTAGGCGATCGCAATTGATGCTGCATCGCAATTCATACGCACGCTTGTCACTTTAGAATCGGTTTTCAGCAACCTCTCAAGTCGCCGCGCATAAGCGCGATCGCCGGCAACTCGCGGCACATGAAACCTGATACGTCCTGGAATGGCATGAACAACGCTATAAGCAATTTTTCCAAGCTGTGCTGCTACGTCGTTAACCTTGTCAACAACATTTGTTGACTTTTCAGTTTTGATGGGAAATGTTTGCTGCACTTTTGATATTGAAGGTTGGTCACTTTTATTCGGTTTTGTTTCCGAAGCTTTTTGAGAATTTTTCTTGATTTGTGATGCTGCAACTTGAGGCTTAAGAGAGTTAATCACCCGACGAGTTGCATTTGCCGTAATCATGTAAACCGGAATCGATGGCAAACCGCTGATTCCCAGTCCCCCAGTGACTGCTAATCCCGTAAACATCGGAATAAACGAAATGCCCTGCTCTTTCCAAAAATCAGCAGATTTCCATGCAGCAAACGGGTCTTGTTTGCTTTCTGCTTGAGGCGAAGCTGGCAATTGGTGTATGTCAAATTGCTGGAGTCTCTCCAACATCTGGGGCAAGGACAGTTTATTTTCATCAAAGTTAACAACTAAACTGCCCGTTTGATCATTAACCGATACTTCCTTGACCCCATCTTGCTTTCTTAAATTTTGAGAGATGGTTTCAAGTATCGAGTTATGACTACCGTCAGTAGCACGGATTCGGACGCGCCCTGCTGTTGCATGAACAATTTGCAATCCACCTACAGGTGGTTGCATTGTTGATTGTGCAACAGATGATTGTGCAACTGATTCTGCAACAGATTTGCTGGTAGTTTCACTTGATTCATCGCTTTGTTGGTGATCTTGTTGGTGATCTGAGATTAAATCGACAAGCTTTTGCTCCCGAGGACTTAATCTCTCGCGACTACTGAGAGTTTTGGTCATTTACCCGATAACTGCGTCAAGCCAGATGGTTAACAATAGGTTAAATGTAACTTAAAATTCCAGGCAATTTATCACTCTTTAGAATTATTAATACTTAAGTGTTGTTGATCACTCTTTTCTGATATACTTGCTCTGTGATTATGTCCAAAGTACTTTCTAGCCTATCTAAAAAGACGATACCGTCGAGATGGTCATACTCGTGTTGAAATATACGAGCTACAAAATCAGTAAATTCTTGCTTTTGTAGTTTACCATTTCGGTTTGTATATTCTACTTCAATTGCTTGGGATCTTGGAACTAATCCTCTAATCCCAGGAATAGACAAACAACCTTCCCAACCTTTAACTATCTCCGTTGAAGAAGCGATGATTTTGGGATTAATCATCGCAGTGGGTTCCATGGACGGAGCGTTAGGATACCTGAGATTAGGGCGAGAGGCAACTATAAATAAACGACAGGATTGGGCAACCTGAGGTGCAGCAATTCCAACACCGTTAGCCTGAGCAACTGTCGCCATTAAGTCGTCAATCAGTTTTTGAATGCGTTGATCATTGATATTTTCTACCACTGTAGCTTTTTGACGCAGTATTGGATCGCCTAATTCAATTATTGGTAACAATTCACCCATAAAAATAAAAACTCCTATCTATAGGTAAAAGTTATGAAATATAAATTAAAAATATTTTTTATTCATAATTCATACTTCATAAGTTATAACAATTCAACTTCCACGCCTAACAGGTAAAGGTTCAGGTTTTACTGCTATTTGTGTTGTTTGTCCATTGCGTAATACTTGTAATTTTACAGGAAAACCAATTTTACTATTTTCGACTATTTTTTGTACTTCTTCTATTGTAGAGACTGACTGGTTTTCAATGCTTTGAATCACATCACCTTCTTTGAGTCCAGCGGAGGCTGCTGGAGAACGCGGCACAACCTCAAGTAATAAAACTCCCTTATCTGTTGCCAAATCAATCCCTAATCTAGACCTAACTTTTTCCTTAACTTCTGGATTCAAAGTCACCATTTGAATACCTAAATAAGGATGTTCAACTCTACCTTTTGCTATTAATTCCTGAGCAATCTTTTGTGCCGTACTAATAGGAATAGCAAATCCCAAGCCTTGAGCGCCGCGAATGATTGCAGTATTCATAGCGATGACATCTCCACGAGCATTCAGCAGTGGTCCCCCAGAGTTACCAGGATTAATAGCAGCATCGGTTTGAATGAAATCAACACGCTTGTCAGTAACACCGATGTCACTGCTAGAGCGACCGATAGCACTGATAATACCAGATGTAACAGTATAATCCAAACCAAGAGGATTACCAATTGCAATCACCGCTTCTCCTGGTTGCAAAACTTCAGAGTTACCTAAAGAAACAGTTGGCAAGTTATTTGCTTCTATTTTAATCACAGCAACATCCGTCACCGGGTCTTCACCCATGACACGTCCGTCAAAAGAGCGACCATCTTTGAGTTTCACCTTGACAATATCAGCACCGTTCACCACATGGGAATTCGTTAAAATTTGACCGCCGGAGTTAATAATGAACCCAGAACCGCTACCTTGTTCTACTCTTTCTCTAGGTTGCGAGCCAAAAAACCGCTGGAAAAATGGATCGTCAAAATCTTCGGGTATCCGAGAAACTACTGTTTTAGCAGCATCAATGCGAACAACTGCAGGTCCGACTTTTTGTACAACTCCAACAACGAAGTTAGAATTACTGGACGATGAGACAACGGACACATTTGTGGAAGTGTTAGGATCAGTTTTCCTTTGAGGTGACTTTTGAAGTTGAGCATCTGATTTTCTCGCATCAAACGTACCAGCAGGTATGGAACAACCCCCCATAGACATGATTGCTACACTACTTAGCAGCATAACCAAAACAGTGTATGCTGACCAGCTTTGGGGCAAACGCCCTGCAACAATATCTTTAGGCTGAAAACCATGGTCTTTTGTCTTCATTTGTCTTTGCTTCTCCGTATCAATCAGTCAGTGTTAGAATCTTGGCTACCGGGGGGAGTCCAAGAATGATGACAACTCAAAAAGTTGTTCGCTGGTTTAGAGGATAGTTTGCTAAATTGGTGCTTACCTATATCTTCAATTATTGTCAACGACTTCTAGTTGAGTACAATCCCCAGGCACTGAAAGGCAGGGCTGCTGTAGTTAACTCTAGTTGACCAGTTTTAGTCCATTAACGGACTACGTTCAGGGCAAGTGTTTAAGTTCCTACTCCGGAATGCTTGCCAGTTCCGCGAACGCCAGTCGCCTCAAGTCGGGAAACCCGCCCACGGCGCTGGCTCCCCTAGAACCAGATTGTTAAACGTCCGATGAAGTTTAGGCAGAGTGCAATCTGGAAAGTTACCGACCCTGAACATTGACGAGGCAAACTTTACCCGAAAGGGTTTCCCGGAAACGGGGGCGCTTGGATAAGTTTAACGGGAAATTTATTTCCCGTTGGGCTTCCTCCGCAGTCTTAAAAAGACGGGGCTTCCGCCCTTTGATTTTGGTGACGATCGCACTCGCATTGGTGGTAAATCATGGAAATAGCCATAGAAAATCTGTGGAGTCAGGTACTAGAGCGCTTACAATTAGAGCTATCCCGTCCCACCTTTGAAACTTGGATCAAAACTGCGAGTGCACAGCGATTGGAAAATAATTGCTTGGTGATTTGCACTCCTAACCCATTTGCTCGCAATTGGTTACAGAAATATTACATAAAAACGATCGCTCATGTCGTACAAGATATTCTTGGTTATCCGGTAGATATTTATATAACTGTTACTAATGATGAATCTACCAATGATGAATCTCCTGTCAGTGAAGAAGTTTCTTCCGGATTCCCGGATCAAACCAGTATTGCAGAAACACTTCCTCAAAACCGACTAAACACTCCAGAATTAAACCCCAAGTATGTTTTTTCTCGATTCGTAGTCGGTGCTAACAATCGCATGGCTCATGCTGCTTCGTTAGCAGTTGCTGAGTATCCTGGTAGAGAGTTTAACCCCTTATTCTTGTGTGGTGGCGTTGGTTTAGGGAAAACTCACCTTATGCAGGCGATCGGTCACTATCGATTGGAAATTTGTCCAGATTCCAGAATATTTTACGTCTCTACTGAGCAATTTACGAATGATTTAATTACCGCTATCCGTAAGGACAGTATGCAAAGTTTCCGCGAGCATTACCGTGCGGCTGATGTTCTTTTAGTGGATGATATTCAGTTTATTGAGGGTAAGGAATATACCCAAGAAGAATTTTTCCATACTTTTAATACTTTACATGAAGCAGGCAAGCAAGTCGTCTTAGCTTCTGACCGTCCTCCCAACCAAATTCCCCAGCTGCAAGAACGTCTGTGTTCTCGATTTTCTATGGGGTTAATTGCTGATATTCAAGCGCCCGATTTAGAAACGAGAATGGCGATCTTACAAAAAAAAGCTGAGTATGAAAACATTCGTCTCCCCAGGGATGTGGTTGAGTATATTGCTTCTCACTACACTTCTAATATTCGAGAGTTAGAAGGAGCATTGATTCGAGCGCTAGCGTATATTTCTATTTGGGGTCTACCGATGACGGTAGAAAATCTTGCACCCATTTTAGAACCGCCAACCCAGAAGGGAGAAGCTACACCAGAAGGAATTTTAACAGTGATAGCTGAAGTTTTTGATGTACCAATAGAAGACCTTAAAGGGAATTCACGGCGACGAGAGATTAGCTGGGCGCGTCAAATCGCAATGTATCTCATGCGGCGGCACACGGATCTGAGTTTGCCTAGAATAGGAGAAGAATTTGGTGGGAAAGACCATACAACAGTGATGTACAGTTGTGAAAAAATTGCTCAACTGCAACAAACAGATCAAAACTTGGTACAAACGCTGCGCCAATTAAGCGATCGCATTAACATGGCTAGCCGTCCTAAAAAATCATATTAACCTTAAAAAGGGGTGTTTGGTTATCGGGAAATAGAGAAACAAAATATTGAGTTTTCCACAAGCAACAGATAATTTCTAACGTTAACCTAACTCTAAAAAATCTTTAAGATAACATTACATCAGTGAAAGTTTTTTGATTTTTTGTGGAAAACTTAGGAGAAATCTGTGGAAAACTTGAGATTTATAGTGGAAAACTTTATTTAAGTATAAATACCCTGTGGAAAATACCCCCGGCTTTTCCACAAGTTTTCCACAGGTAAGGACTTGCGAAAGAATCTTTCAAATAGACCTGGATCTAAGTTTTCCACAATTTCCACAGGTGCGACTACCAAATCATTATTTGGCTTTTGAGTTTTGAGTTTTGAGTTTGCGCTCGACTGCTGACATAGCAAGCAATAACGGTGCTAACATATCCAACACAGAAGCCAAAGTCTCCCTATGAAATTAGTTTGCACCCAAAGCGACCTCAGTACTCATCTCTCACTCACAAGCCGTGCTGTACCTTCACGTCCAACGCATCCGGTACTTGCTAACGTGCTGCTACAAGCGGATGCTGAAAATAATCAAGTCAGCTTAACAGCCTTTGACCTAAGCTTGGGTATTCGCACCAGTTTTAGCGCTGAGGTGTTGCACCCTGGAACAATTGCAATTCCTGCTAAACTGCTTAATGATATTACTGCTCGTCTTCCAGAGGGTGAAATCACTTTAGAAGACGAATCAGCTACAGGTGACAGCTTAGGCCAAGAAGGCTCAATTGTTACACTGACACCCAAGAGTGGGCGTTATCAAGTACGAGCAATGGGAGCAGAAGAGTTTCCAGAACTCCCTGTCATCGAAAATGCTCAAGCGCTACACATTCCTGCTGGTGCATTAATTGAGGGCTTGCGAGGTTCTCTGTTTGCAACCAGTGCAGATGAAACGAAACAAGTTCTCACGGGAGTGCATTTAACAGTTCAACAAGACACACTTGAGTTTGCAGCAACCGACGGACATCGCCTAGCAGTTGTGCAAACGACGAACGAAAGTCCAGATACAAACACTGAAACTCAGTTAGAAGTGACAGTACCAGCTAGAGCTTTAAGGGAACTTGCACGGATGCTGGCTCATAATAACTCACAAAATGAACCTGTAGCGTTGTATTTTGACCAAGGTCAAGTTGTTTTTGAGTGGCAAAATCAACGTTTGACAAGCCGCACTCTTGAAGGACAGTATCCTGCTTACTATCAACTTATCCCTCGACAATTTCAACGGGAATTGATTTTAGATAGAAAACAATTTTTGAGCGCTCTAGAGCGGATTAGTGTGTTCGCAGATCAAAAAAATAATGTTGTTAAGGTTAGCATAGACAGCGAAGCACAGGAAATTACTATATCCTGTGAAGCTCAAGATGTTGGTAATGGAAGAGAGTTAATGCCAGCACAGATATTGGGAGAAGATATAGACATTGCCTTCAATATTAAGTATTTGATGGAAGGCTTAAAAGAGTTACCCTCTACTGAAATTAAAATGCAGCTAAATGGAAACTTGACTCCAGTGATTTTCACGCCACTCGGTGGTTTGAAGATGACTTATTTAGCTATGCCCGTACAACTTAGGAATTAGAAGTATTGGCATTGTTGCATCTTGGAGAGGACATACTGGCACAGAACCAGGATACTCAGTTGCTGCCTTATAGTTATGAATGATGAAAAATTCATCATTCATAATTCCAACCTTGACACTCTAACTCATCTTCACACCGCAGTAAAACGGATTTTGAGATAGTCTTCTTCCATTTTTGCTCCTGCTGGTTGGAGTGCTGCCAAAGCTTGTGGCAATACTAAATTTCGGCGGTGATTACCAATTGTGATGCTTAACTCATCTCCAGTTTTACTTAATTGAATTTGATTTTTAGGAATGCCAGGTAAGTACAATTCCAAGCTGTATTGATTTTTCTCTTGTACGACTCTAATTGTGTTTTCTTTGTAATAAACTTGAGATGGATCTTCATCCTTATACAGTGTGTCTTTAAGACGTTCTAAGGCATCCAAACCACACATTTCCTCAGAGAAAAGCGGAACTTCCTTAACAGGTAGAGGATGAAAGTTTTCATGAATTTCGTGGCGATACTGCTGTTGATTCTCTTTCCAACGCTGGAAAAAAGGGTCTTGCACAGCTTCGGGAATAATCCGATTCGCAACGACTAAATCCGTAGCAACGTTATATAAACTTAAATATGCATGGGCGCGAAGAGACTCTTTAATCACCATTTTTTCGGGGTTGGTGACGAGGCGTACAGAGGTTTGATTGTTATCTGTTAAGACTTTTTCCAGAGCTTCAATTTGTTGATAAAATTCGTAAGGTGCGTCCATCACCTCTTTATCTGGTAAAGAGAACCCAGCAATTGGTTTAAAAAAAGGTTCAACTAAAGGTCGTAGTGCAACAGAAATATTTTGAAAAGGTTTGTAAAAACGGCGCATATACCAGCCACTGACTTCTGGTAAACTCAAGAGGCGCAGGGCTGTGCCGGTAGGAGCTGAGTCAATAATCAAAACGTCATACTCCCCTTCATCGTAATGGCGTTTCATTCTTACCAAGCCAAAAATCTCATCCATACCTGGTAAAATAGCCAATTCTTCCGCCTGCACCCCCTCTAAACCGCGTGCTTGTAAAACCTGGGTGATGTAGCGCTTTACAGATCCCCAATTTCCCTCTAGTTCTAGTAGTGCATCCAGTTCCGCACCCCACAAATTAGGGCGAATTTGTTTCGGTACGTGTCCCAGTTCTAGGTCAAAACTGTCTGCTAGAGAATGAGCTGGATCTGTACTCAAAACAAGTGTACGATAACCCAGTTCTGCACAACGGAGTCCAGTGGCAGCGGCTACGGAAGTTTTTCCCACACCGCCTTTGCCTGTCATTAAAATTACGCGCATTGATAGTTTTGTCCTAGCTGAGAAATATTTACACTTATTTACATTATGAACTTTTTAAGGGAAGTAAATGCTGTTTCAGCACATCTAGGCGGGAACAATGCCAATAATCTATGTGGGAAACAATCAAACCTTGAGTGTTGAGGCGCAATTCACTCCAGCCAGATATAGAAATGCGTGGTTTCCAAGGAAGGGGGGTATTCCAGCTGAGTGTCCACTCAGTTTTGATTGTGTCTCCTACACGATTAATCTCATGCAAGTCCATTTTGATATTTAAAAACCAAGTCTTGATGAATTTAATCATCTGCTTGTATCGCTCAACACCACGAAATTTGTTCAGCGGATCTTGAAAATAAACGTCTTGAGCGTAGATGCTATATGTCTGATTATCTGGAAACCTTTGATAGTCCTGCTGAAGAATTTGAATGATGTCCATAGGTAACGTGCAACTTAATTTAATAACTCCTTGTTTTGAGATTACCTTTAAAGCAGGATAAAAAGTTCCTTTGACTAATGGCAGCCGTCACGAGTTAACTTTATTTGTGCCAATCTACTTAGTTAGCGATCGCTTGAGATGATTGCATCTTTCCGCTTGTGCAAAAATTGGACATAAATGGATTTTTCGGGCAAAAAAAGCTGGTTTCAGAGATTTTATAAAAGACAATTTGGAGGGGATTTTTGTAGTAAAGTTGGGTTAGTCTTTAGGGTTCTATTTCTGGCCAAAGTCGCTCCAACTGATACCGCCATGCAGCGAGAACTTCTTCACGCGCCTGAGAAGTTTGGTTGACCTCGCCCATCAATCCTTCTGCATAAAAGCGGTCTAGGTTTTGCATAGTAGCTTGAAGCGATTGACCTTGCTGTTTTGCTGCCTGTATAATTTGGCGAATGCGTCTTTCAATGAGTCGATTAAAGACATTATCTAAACCAGTTTGATGGAGAAGAAGAAGTCGGGCGATCGCATCCCGAAAATCTTCTGTGACTAAACTATTGCAGTTATGCTGAAAAACTCCCCACACAACCCCTTGCTGCAAGGCGTACCGTACTTCCTGAGTATCGTCAAAGTTTGCTTCTAAAAACTGTTCTATAAACGGTTGAGCCTCAGATGCTGGCATAATGGGCAATAAAACGCGCAACCAACTTTCATCGTCCGAAAGCATCACCAGCAGCCGAAAATTTGCAGTTTCTATTTGCCAAGAACCAGGGGGAATAGCATTGACAGACGCTGCATCAAATAATTCTTTGAGCGTGTCCGCGATTTCTGAAGGTGTCATAGTCTTTTTTTTAGCTTCAGTTTCTAGCGTACCGTTTTGAGGTGGTCATGCGATCCCAGATATAAAAAAAGCGATCGCCCCTATTACAAAGCGATCGCCTGTCACTTGAGAGCAATTATCGATTACCTGCAGGTTGGTTGTTTTGTCGGATTTCGTTTTGGGTGGTTTTCTGGATTACCTGTACAGATTGCGACTCCGATTGCTTCATGTACTCAGCGATGTGAACACCCACGTTAATGACTTGGGCAAGTCCGCTAAATATTGTGACTAATGCTACCGTAATTTCCAAGGGAGAGGCTTGGCGGAACAAGCCTGGGTTTTGAGTTTTAGGTGTTTTGCTGGATTTTGGGTAATCTTTGTAGTGCATACTTATCCTTGCTTTGTTTTTGACTGGAGTTGTTGTGCTTGGCGGCAAACGCTAGACCTGAAAGTGTCGCTGCCATTAGGGTCAATTCGATAACAACAGCGGGAATACGAAAGTTACTCAAACGCATGGTCATTTCTCCTTAAAAATTCAATGGTTTCTGTTTTTAAGGATGCACGGCTGAAAACCAAAATGATTTTTCTGTTTTTCTAGCTGAAACCTCAGTTACAATGATTCAGTCAATCAGTCAGTTTTTAACTCAAAACTAGTTTTAATTTTGTTGTAACTTTGAACTCCCTTGAAGTTACATTTTTAGTATGCACATAATGCATTCCATATTGGCATTGGAGAAAATCCAAGAATTTTGCATATTTTTCACCATCTTAAATTAGCTGAATTCATTTTTTTTCAGCCAATACTATAAATGAGTTTTTGATCAACTTGGAAGATTTGCTCGTGCTCTAATAATTGGATATTAGTTATTGTGCTAAATTGAATTTAAATAAAAAGCATGTTTTTTCTGGAGGTAACTAATGAACGCTGAAGAGGCACTTCAATTTGTACGTGAATTAGTTCTTGCTGAAAGAGGAACCCCACTGAATGATAAGGAAAGTTATCTATTTCAAGGAGCTTGGGAAGGTAAAACTTACAAACAGATACGAATAGATTACCCTATCAATTGTAAGATTGAACACCTTATGAATGTTGGTGGCGATTTATGGAGACTCTTGACAGATGTACTGGGTCAAAAGGTCAGTATGAATAATATTCACGGACCAGTGGATGCAGCATGGAGGAAAAAGCAGCAAGCGCTCCCCCAGCCCGAACAAGATAACGAAGAGATGCCATTACCAAATCCTACTTCGCCGGATGTTGATGAAAATCCACCAGATCCCCACCTACCATCAGCTCAAGGTGACGAGGCAGTATCGGGCGGTGCCTTAATTCCAAGAACATCTATAGACCTTGAATACACTTTCCAATATACAATCGCTTTGATTGTAGAAAACCCTGATAATATTACGAGAGAAAATGTGTTAAGAGAAACTCGTGTTAAACCCGTAAAGGCAGACTCATTGAAGCTTTTTGGTCTATTTGATGCTCCTTTTGGGGCAAATAACAACAGGCGCTTGGAAGACCTACCCAAGAATTTGCCACAAGAACAAAATCGAAGATGGTTAGAAGAGCTTGCAGAGTCGGTCTATTTAGCTCTCCAGGGGAGATTAAATCATTATGGGAGTACATCCCGAGAAGTTCAATCGACGTTCCGGTCATCAGAGGGTAAATTATTTAGAGCTATCTTACATAGAATGGAAAAGTTGAGTGACGACAGTGACGATGTTTCAGTACGGTTTATTGTTATTTTTGAGGAACATATCAGTAGGGGATACGTGGAAAACGCGCCCAGTGTAGCATATGCCACGCTATTAACCGCTATAATCCTTGGGAATCGCCTTAAATTGGAAGTGTGTGACAAATATCTGCCAAAGCTTGATCATTGGCAGCAGGAGGGTTTAGAGGCAATTAAGAGAGGACTTCGAGAAGTTAAGAACTCATTCGAGTATATAGAAGAAGATGCCGAACGTCGTAGAGAGGGTGAAGCTAGTGACCAGAGGAATGAAGTTAGACTTCGAGACTCTTTTGAATCAGAGGATGAAAGAGAAACAATTAAACATAACATGTTGGAACAAGAGGTGTACAAAAAGATTCTAAAAGCTGCTGATACGTATGACAATATCAATGAAGTCAGAGTTGCATTAACTGAGCTTAGCCGTTTGAATAATATTGTTATGCGTATGGTAATGCAACGATTTTATCAATTGTTTAATGAAGATTCTCCTTGACTGCTTAGCATATTGCTTTTTCCTATGATTGGATTGCTCCCCTTTTTCTATAGGCATTTTGATAGGTTTTTCGGGAAGTCATTTCATTAGTGTAAGCTAGTTTTTTTTGGTACCTATTTTAGATAAAGACTATGGAAAAAACGTTCGAGATCATTTATCGCCAGAAGCTATGGAATTGTCCTGAGTCAGCTTCTGGCTGGGGTTCAACCCTCAAAAACACAGAGGGGATTAGGAAACAATTGCCCTGTTTGGTTAAAGAGCTAGCTGCAGAACTAGCTGCAAAAACATTTCTGGATCTTGGCTGTGGTGACTTTAATTGGATGAAAGAGATTGACCTCGAAGTCAATACATATTTTGGGATTGATATAGTTCACAGCATTATTGAAGACAATAAGCACAATTATGCACAATATAATAATCGAGTTTTTGAAAGACTAGATTTTACAAAGGACAGACTACCCAAGGCTGACATCATTTTGTGCCGAGATGCATTAGTGCATTTATCTTTTTACGATATCGGTAAAGCTATTGAAAACATTCAGAAGAGTGAGTCTAAATATCTGCTGGTAACAACTTATCCTAACGTTGAAGTTAATTTTGAGATATGCACAGGGGGTTGGAGACCACTAAATCTGCAAAAACCACCCTTTAATTGGTCAGAACCAATCTTTATAGAAGATTCTGAGGAAATTGGTCTACCGGATTGGGGTAAGCACTTAGGGCTGTGGGAAGTCAAAAAGATAATGCTTCCTAGTCGTGGAACTTATTTATATTCCGGTTCTGTTAATGTGCCAGGCTCTTATGCTACAGTACTCCCTGCACTATCATGCATAGAAACTTATTTAGAACCAAGGCTTGCCTTCCGTGAGCAACCAGGGCGAACGGATCTTAATTTCTCTAGTGGCCAATAAAATCATAAAAATTGTCTGGAGACGGTCAATACGGTTCGGTTAAGCTCTAAGTACAGCTCACCATAAATGAGGTATGGAATTCAGTTTTGGAATCAGTAGCGTCTAGTGCAGGCTGGCAAAAATAACTGACCAGTCTAAGCAGAATCAGGATAGCCTAAAAACTTCCAAACAAATGGCTTTGCTAAAGTGCGATTAAAGTAATCTAGGAGTTACGCACTGTACAAATTAACCATAATATGTATTACGAGATTTGGTTGTTTCAGGCGCCGTTGCACAATCCTAAGAAAGCTTGCTGCCAAAACGAGTGTTGGATAGTAATTGTGAACAAGGGCTGAAATACCCAAATGACGTTTAGTACATATGTACGATGCGTAAGTCCTATAATCGATAAAATTCAAAATTTGTTGTTTGAGGTCGTTAGCAACTTTACGGTGCGGCGATCGCCACTGCTTTGGGGAATAAAGACGCTATGGGGCGATCGCCTTGGAAGAGGACGGGTGTTGATGATTGCGATCGCTCCGCTTAACCTCACTCAATATCTCGCCACTCCCGCGCATCCACAAATCGAGATAAATGCCCTACATTAGTTGTCGCAATCACTACTGTTTCACTATCTTCCTCTATCAGCGTCGCTTGAGCCGCTAAAATCACATCTCCATCCAGTGCCTTCGGATCTGCTGTAGGAATTCCACTACGTCGTGCCTCCGCCCAAAATTCAGCAGCTTGAAGCATCATTGCTGTTGTCAGCGGCAAATATTCCAGAGTTACTTTTAATTCATCCAGCCGCCTGATACCCGATAGCTTATTTACTCGTATCAACTCCCGCCGCACTTCGTAATCGGCTATTTCAGGCAGAATTATCCTATAGCCCTTTGACTGCAAAGACAGCAACCAGCGCCGGCACTCCTGGTTAACAAGTGAAGCCTTGGGATTTGTTAATATTCCCAACAGACCGGAATCTAATACAACTATCATTTCTGTGGAAACAGTGGTCGATTTGAGAGGCGGTCTTCATCCAATACTTTTTGCAAATATTCAAAAGTTTCTCGCTGCTCCTGTTCATCATATTCTTCATCCCATTGGCGAAACATTTCATTCAAGGCTTCTAACCTGTGTTGTTTTTCTGCGTCAGTTAATTTAGCAAGTACATATGCACTATTTTGCCTAGTTATAGCTGGCACTTCCCTCTTTTCCGTGCTCTCAATTAAATCTGAAATTTCCTGCAAAAGGCTAGCTTTCATTGCACTTAAGTGCTCATCAACCAAAGAAGCAACTAATACTTTTAGTTCTTCAACTGTCATTTCTGCTATTCGTTCAGATGTCATTTTCACTCTCCCTTTCTTGAATAGAATATCATTCTGTCACATTAGTCTAGCTGATGGGAGTGGCAATACATCCGGTATTTCTTATTTCACTTGCTCCTGAATTCAGCGATATTTTTCACCAAGATTTCAAGGTTTCCTATAAATTAAAAATACCGAACCAATTGGTCTTGGGTTTTCTAGATAAAACTTATTATTGTAGTACAATCCAGGAGACATACCACCATCAAATAACATTCCCTCTTGAATCTTGCCCAAACAATTATTGCGAGCAATTCCTTCAAGGACATTATCAAACATATCTGGCAAAAGCTCTTGATTCAACTCAGATAATTCAATATCGGAATTAGCTTTAGCGTCGTTAACTAGCAAAATGACATAGCCTTTATCAGTAATAGCTACCATAGAGCGATTGGTTGCTTGTTTACAGGCAAGTTCTCCTAAATCTTGACAAACATCTTTAAACTTGCCGTTGCGATAAAACCTACCATTACCTCCTACTAAGTTATAGTTAAGAATATTATCCTTTCTTCTTCCTGCCTGGATGCTAGCTTGACGTTGCTTTGGTTCACCTGCTGATATACCAAAGGAAGAACGCTTATTCTTAAAAGCTCCTGAATATTCTACTCCACGAGAAATATTTAAGCCTTGAGGTTTATGATCTATATCTATGTAATCAGCATTAATTGCTGCAATAGGTGTTTGTCCGTTTAATTTTGCGTTTTCATCAGTGATCAGTTCATGAAATAATTTTGGTACATATTCTTGACGTAGTTTCCCTTTATTGTCTTTTGCATAAAGTCGATGAGATACACCAACATTAACTTTGAAGTCTAATTCTTCTGATTTGGGGTTGAAGATAATGACATGATTAATGCCTCTTCCATCTTTTTTACCTTGATTGTTAGTTTTAAAAAAATCTAGACTGAACTTTGTATTGTTTCCCAGGCATTGTTGTGTAACTTGTGTTTTAGCTAAACTTTGAGAAGTGTGTTTACAGGCAAAACAAACAAGTATGGTTATCAATGTAGATAATAAACAAATAAATTTATTTTTAGACATATTGAGATAATTCTCAGATTTTCACTATCAGTAAGTATAAACAGTTAATGAGACAATGATAATTAACTCATGTCAACCTTTATTTCCACAACAAATCTAACTTGAGCTACGACAACACCTGTAAATATCTCGCCGAACAATATCCGGCTGATTTTGTCAAATGGTTACTTTCAACTGAGACGTCCGACATTGAGATACTCAAAACAGAACTCGGTTTAGAACCTATTCGTGCTGACTCTGTCACTTTTCTACAAATTATTAATACTATCCTGCACTTAGAATTTCAAACGTTACCGACATCTAATCCCGCTATGGATTTTCGGATGTTGGATTACTATACGCGATTAAAGCGGGAATATGGTTGTCAGATTGAGCAAGTTGTCATTTTTTTGCAGCAAACAACTTCAGAAATTGTCTTTAGGCAAGAGTACGTGGATACAAATATCAGACATCGCTATCGAGTCATCCGTATATGGGAGCAAGACCCAACACCATTATTGGCTAATCCCGCCCTCCTACCACTAGCAACTTTGGCTCGTAGCGACTCCCCAAATTCATTATTAGAGCAGGTCGCCGCTCAGGTCGGTATGATTGAGGAAAACGATGAGCGACACAATATCTCGGCTTGTACCCAAATCCTGGCAGGTTTGCGGTTTGCCAAAAATTTGATTCAACAATTGTTTCGAGAGGAAATTATGCAAGAATCTGTCATTTATCAGGATATCCTTCAAAAGGGCGAGCAAAGAGGAAAGAAGCAAGAGGCTCTAGCACTCATTTTGCGTCAGCTTCCTCGCCGCATTGGTTCTGTTAACCCTCAGTTGCAAGAGCAGATTCGCAGCTTATCAGTTCCTCAGTTGGAGGATTTGGGAGAAGCGCTTTTAGATTTCTCCGGCGAAACTGATTTAATCAACTGGTTGGCTACCCAACATTCATAAACAAAACTATCCCAAACACAAAACCTCCGCTACGGTTATGCTGTAACGGAGGATAAATTTTTATTCTGATTGTAATTAATCAAAAATCCAAGATTAAGAGAGCCATTCTAAAACAGCTTCTTCTTTAGTATTTGTATTCCGAGATGGTGTCTCACGGTTAAACTTCATGTGAATTGACCGTGTTTGTTCACCATCAGCAGCAACAGCCAAAATCGGATAGTCAATCAAACCATCCTGGAATGACATCTGGAAGCGGAAGGTTCCATCTGGATTCAGTTTAATGGGACGACCGCCAATTGTTACGGTAGCGTCGGGTTCGGTTGCACCGTAAACAATCAACTCAGCATCAGCAATTAACCAGAACTTGCGCGGACGCATCGGTACGTCGCCAGAGAAGCCAGCACCGGACATACCCACACCGGACGCGGTTAAACCGGACACGGTTGGAACTGCCCACATACCAACGCCAGAGGGGAAGACGTAGGAACTGATGGCTTGTTCTGGAGTTACAGAACCAGGAACCTGTTGCATGGAACCAAACAGAGAACCAGCAACCCTTTGCGCTTCGGCAGACTCTGCTAAGCCAAAGATTTGGTCATAAATGGCGTTGGCGTTGCCGTTGGCGTTGCCGTTGCTTGTAGCAGTCGAGGCAACTTTCTTGGTGGGCGGAACCAGTTCATAGAAGGTTTTGCCGCGCAAGTCTTCTTCAAAGTTCACTGTGATGAAGACGTCTTCAATCCAGTCGGAAGGATACACAGGAGGAACGTGGACGGGTGCAGAACGAGCCAGTATTAACCAGCGACCATCAGCGCAACGATAACCGATGTCGATGACATAATCGCGATCGCTCACTGGAACTGGTAGATACCATTCGCGTGCGAGTTCATCACTCGGATATTCCTGAATGCTGTGGGGGCTTTGGTATTCCAAGTTGATGTCGGTGACATCATAAATACGTAATGCCAGCTGTTGTCCCCCTTGGCGACGTAGTTCTTCTTTGTGTTCGTTGGACACATCCCAGTAGGTGTAAGCCCACTGTGGGTCGCGGGGCATGAGAACAATACGGCTTTCTCCATAGCCTGCAGGCAGATCCGCTAGTCCTTCATCAACATCAGCGAGAGTTCCACCCGTACGGTCTACTTGACCCAACTCAAATTTTGCTGCTTCCACGGTTTCCTGTGCCTCCAATGAACGAGATTGGCTGAGAGAAACTTTGCTGCGCTGAGCTTCTTGAATAGATGCCAGCAGTTGCGATTTACGCATTCGGCTATAACGAGAGATGCTATATTCGCTAGCAACTTTACGTAGTTGCCGCAATGTCATCTCTTCTAGCGGTGGGCGTTCTTTTGCCATGAATTTGGCCTCCAGTAGTTTGAAAGGTCGGTGATGTCCCCTGGTTAACAAGTGGCTGATATATAGCCATTAACGCCAGATAAACTTCTTATTCCTGACTCCTGGTTTTGCCCAGTTGTTTATGTTTTTTTTAGTGTGTTTTTAAACTGCGGGTCACTTCCTTTCAATTCCCACCTCATGCCAAAATCAGCACTTTTTATAGGGGAGCGAAGGAGCTTTCTGTTAATAAATATTAACCAGTAACCCTCCACTGGGATCAAGGGGTCGCAAGACGCTTTTTTCAGCTTTTCACGATTTTATCAGCCGTTTGGGGATCACTAAGTTATGATTTTATGACATTTTAGCTTGTTAAGACCCAGCCCAGCATCTAGTAAATAGGGCAATTGTCAAGATAACCTGACAAATCTATGTGTGGGGATCTTGAGGCGCAATACCTTGCGCCCGTGTAGGTGTAGAAGGAGGGAGGAAGGGGGGTGTTTGTTGCCTGTTCCCCGTTCCCTGTTGCCTTTTAATGATTAGCCGAAAATCAAAATCCACAAAGGAAGTACAAGGAGTAACAAGAGTGTGGATATGATGATACTGCTGGCAATCAAATCGCGATCGAGGTTGTACTCTTCTGCCAAAATCAGACCAGCAAAAGCCGTGGGTACACCAGACATTAAGACCATTGCCAAACGCGGCGAAGCTGATAATCCAAAAAATAAAGTTGTTGCTAAACCAACGAGTAAGGGTGTAATCAAAACCCTCAGGAAAGCAGGGACGAAAGCAAGTTTCAAACTCTTCCACCCTTGAAGCTGTGCTAAGCGAATACCAGTTAGTAAAAAGGCGCAGGCGATGACGATGTTTACAGAACCTTGGAGTCCTGACTCAATGACTTCTGGTAGTTGTACAGAGCGAGTGAGATAGCCGAAGAGAAATGCCCACAGAGGAGGTACACTCAAAACATCGCGCACTTGTATCCACCAGCGATTTTCGGATTGTGAATGATTGAAGTAGCTGGCAATCACAACTCCAAAGCCATAGGTGCCGATGACATTGTGGGTAATACTGTAAAGGACAGCCCAGTTGAGAGCATCTGAGTGAATTAAAACAGGGGCGATCGCCAACCCAACGAAACCTGTGTTACCCAAAACAGCAGAAAGCACAAAACTACCTTGAAACGAAGAATCAGCTAAGTCAGGGGGAAGTAATTTAGTCCAGTATGGCTTTAACTCCTGGGATAGTAACAGTTTCCATCCCCACAAAACGAGTGACGCCATTACCAAACCAACTATCAGCGCTCCAAAAGTGATTATTGGTGCTAGTAAAGGTAAACTGGCTCCGCCCCCAAATTCTTCTAATTGACCTTGTCTCGCTAACGCCAAAAGCTCTAGTGGCACCCCGAACCAGTAAAGACCACGACCTAAAATTCGTGGAAACCACTGAGGTAGGAATTTAAATATGAATAGCCCCAGACTCGTCCAGAGAATCAGGGGCGCATAGGCATGAAACAGAGTTTCTGTCATGAATAAAACGTATTCCAGCGACTGGGATGAGCCTTATACAAATTAAAAATTAAAAAATAAAAATTTTAAAGTTATCTTCTAGACTTGACTTGGCTAGAGAATCATCCTAAACGAAGCTTAGATAGAAGTAATATTTACAATACCAAATCCGCTTTTCTAACCCTTTTTAGCCCAGGCGATGTTCGTAATCGCGGAGTTTACGGGCACACAAACGCTCGTTCGCAAGACAAGGACTAAATTATAAAGGGGGTATTATATCCCGATTTGGTATAACCTAGCTTTCTTTGGCATAAAAAGTCTTGACATTTTGCCATCTATAGCAATCGTAAATCATTTGTGAACAACAAGATTCCCGACTTCTTTAAGAAGTCGGGAATCTAAGCATTGCTATAGACTTTTTTATCTCATTTATGATTAATTTTTTATCTAAAAAATCATACTTATCTTGTTAAGAACTGACATATCGCGAATACGCCACACACCATCTACACGAACCAATCCATACCTAACTAGCACCTTATCCTTCTCAGGTTCTGGGTTCTTTATCTGACCATTCTCATAATACTGTGTGATTTCAGTCACCGAAGCTTCTACCGCAGCGTGATTTGGGTCAGCATTATTTTTCTCTAAAGATTCTACTTTCACGCTATGCTCGTATTTCCGATAGCGGTTAGCTAATTTTTCCTGTTGTGCCCATCCCCGCCATCTTGTCAAGGATGAACCGACTAAAATATTCCCCAAACTATCAATCTCATGGTTGGGTCCAAAAGCTGCAGCTTTGGTATCTAGCCAAGCCTGAACCATTTCTGCGGCTGTGGTTTCACTCAGAGGTCCAGCTGGTAATTGTGGTTTGCTATTTTGGTCGGGAATAGGGACTAGCGGTTGATTCAACTCGACTGATAACTGTTCGCCTTGCAAGGAGGGTCCAGGGTAAAACAGATGTTTGAACAATCCCATAGTTGCTGCCATTAAGAACCACAGCACCAATAGACTCGCCAAAGAAGCAAACATTATCCCCAAAAACCGGATTTGCCCTGGAGAAATACGGGCAAAAATTCGCCGACGATGAGTAGATCCATGACGGTTATCTGAACCACCTCCTGAAGTGGTACGACTGCGTTTGCGCCTCCTTTGGGTTTGTCCTTGACTCTGCGCTATCTCCGGTTTGGAGCGACCATTTAAATTGTGGTAAGTTTCTCGAGTGGGGTTTGTGTTGGGTATTGGTGCTACTGGTGTTTCTGCATTTCCACTCCACCAAGTACCGGAAGCAGAGGGTGATGTCGTATCACTGGCTGAGGAAAAGTTTGAATACTCAGGGTTTTTCGGGGTTGATGTCGCTGGTATTTCTGAGTTGGGAGTTTTTTGAGTTGGGAATTGTCCCTCAACCACTTGAAAATTGTTGCGCCGACTCCGACGAGTGGTTTGCGTTTGGGAAGACTGGCGGTTCATGACCGTCGCTTCATTTGTGGTTTGTGTTTGTGTGGGAAGAGCTTCTAAATAAGCTTGCACCTGTTGGTCGGCAAAATAATCTTTCAAGGAAGCTGGCTGTTCTACTAAATCTCGAAAGTTGGGAAACACTTCGTTTTGTAACCAACGTTCTCCGTATAAACACAGCCCTGGTAACAGGTCGGGAGAGTCTTGAGAATTTTCCCGAATAAAAGCTAGAGCTTCGTACTCTTGCGAAAGTTCTAAAGCACGACTTGCTTCTTCTGTTTGCCCCAGCAAAAGCGCACACAGGGACTGTTCTAGATGGACATCTTGACGTCTCCCCAGGCGGATCAGCATTTGCTTTGCCTGACGAATTAATGCTGGTTGGCGTTGAGTGAACCCCCGTGCTATTGAAGCATAAACAGCTAAATAAGTCGCGACTGCTGAGGGACGCCTGCTTTCACCTTCAAAGAGTTTGTGCTGCTCTGTGACTGTTAGGTAGTTACGCAGTTGCTGAATAAATCGCAGAAAATCATCTATACTCAGACCAGATTTGTCGTTTCCACTCCCATCAATGCCACCCCGCTCGTCTAAAATATCTTGCAATAATTGCAACCCTTGTTTTCGTTCACTGGTCTGTTCTTCAGGGAGTGCGAGTAATTCCAAAATGCGATATGGTCGCAATCTATACAAGTCTGACTGAATTTCTGCCCGAACGCTGGGGAATAACCCTTCGCGAGCTAGAAGTTCCTCTCCCGTTTCCAGGGAAATCGCAGCATTTTCGTAGTGACTTTGCTGCCATTGCTCGCGCCCCAGTTCCAAACAAGCAAGGGAAACCGTAAGCACAACGTCTGGACGTTCAACAGTACGAGAGGGAATTTCCGAATTCTCTTGTGTATCTCCTTTTCTATTAACCAGGTATGGACGACCCAGTTGTAGGACAAGCTCATATTCCCCAAGTTCTTGCAAAATCAACAAAGCACCAACTAATTCATCTTGGGAAATTTCGATACTCAGAGATTGAGAATCAATACGATCAAGCTTGCCTTGTTCGCGGCTTTCAACAGCAACAGCGCCACCTTGAGTGCTGTCAGAACCATACGCATGAGCAAGATAAAGCTGATCGTAGCTTTTGCGTTCTTTTGGGTCACAAAGAACAAGATAAGCTTCTTCTATGAGGTTTCTTCGAGATGTAATTGCTGCTTGGGAATACTCACGGCGCGGCAATTGTACGATGCGATCGCCATATGCCTGCCGCAACTGTTCCTCACTTGCCGCCATCGGTATCCCTAAAATTCTGTAGTAATCTAGCGGAATGCGCACGGCTCATGTCCCCTGCAGCGCGATCAACATAATTCTCCTAGAGTATTTCAGCTTTGTAAAAAAGTGCCATAACAATAACATGTTGACCCCACACCACAAGTGTGTTTTGCAACAACTTTACTCGTATTTTTCCAAAAATCTAATCTTGCTATGGTACTAGTCTTTTGCCTCAGCTGAGAAGTATCCAAGCTTTTTAATAATATTTTTATTATTTCTGGCTTTACAATACTGCAACCTGCTTGACACACCAGAAAGTTACCATAGCATTTTCGATAGCAACATAAATAATAATACTGGGCTTGCAAGAATATTTTTTTACTTTCTTTCCCTATGTTTGGCTTAACCATTCCTGCGGCTGCTTTACAACAACTTTCTCCGACATACGGTCACAGAAGCACCGTTTTATAGGTTTGTCACTATAAAGCGAAAAAAATTATATCATAAGTTATTCTTTCATAACAAGAATCTACAGAGAAATACTTACTTTCGCGACCATTTTTCTAAATTGTTAATAAATATGCAGAAAACTTGCTATTTGGTTAGTAATCTAGAAACCAGGGTTGCCATACTACTGATTGCTGTAGAACCAAACAAACCACAGCAGTGAATCAAGTTTGATTATTGACTCCTTTAAACGCTATCTTTTTAAAAGCTTACGCTCTTGCGATCGCTACTTATCTCAAATCATAACTTTAAGTTTTACGACAGGAACAATCACAAAATAATGGTTCAAGAACGCACTTTACCCAAATTTGATGCGGCTACGGTACAGATAACGAAAGAAGAAGGGTTGCTGTTGTACGAGGACATGGTACTAGGGCGCACCTTTGAAGACAAGTGTGCCGAAATGTACTACAGAGGCAAAATGTTTGGTTTTGTCCACCTGTACAACGGTCAGGAAGCCGTTTCCAGCGGTATTATCAGGGGGGCGATGCGACCGGGTGAAGACTTTGTGTGCAGCACATACCGCGACCACGTTCATGCTTTGAGTGCAGGAGTCCCAGCAAAAGAAGTCGTGGCAGAGTTATTTGGCAAAGCCACAGGATGCAGCAAAGGACGTGGTGGTTCGATGCATATGTTCTCTAAAGAACATCGGCTACTAGGTGGTTATGCTTTTGTGGCTGAGGGAATTCCTGTTGCTGCTGGGGCGGCTTTTCAGACGAAATACCGCCGGGAAGCGTTAGGTGATCCAAACGCCGACCAAGTCACGGCTTGCTTTTTTGGCGATGGAGCTGCTAATAACGGTCAGTTTTTCGAGACGCTCAATATGGCGGCGCTGTGGAAACTACCGATACTTTTTGTAGTAGAAAATAATAAGTGGGCGATCGGCATGGCTCACGATCGCGCGACTTCGCAACCAGAGATTTACAAGAAAGCCAGCGTATTTAACATGGCGGGTGTGGAAGTCGATGGTATGGATATCCTGGCGGTGCGAGCAGTAGCGCAGGAAGCCGTAGCCCGCGCCCGTGCAGGAGAAGGACCCACCTTAATTGAAGCACTGACTTACCGCTTTCGGGGTCACTCTCTAGCTGACCCAGACGAGTTGCGAAGCAAGGCTGAAAAAGAGTTTTGGTTTGCTCGTGACCCAATTAAGAAATTTGCCGCTTATATGGTCGAGCAAAACTTGGCTTCCCATGAAGAACTTAAAGCAGTTGACCATAAAATACAGCAAGTTATCGATGAAGCCGTGAAATTTGCTGAAAATAGCCCAGAGCCAGATCCGAGCGAGTTGTATCGCTTTGTGTTTGCGGAAGACGAATAATGTAGAGACGCGACGCCAGTTGCTGTGAGTTCGGGCTAACCCTCCTGCAGCGCTGGCTCGCCATGGCGCGTCTTTTAACTGGCGCTTCTTGCAAAAGCCCAACATGGAGTGGATATGAAACCGCACCCTGTAGTAGATAAACGCAGATGAAAACAGATAGTGCGCAATTCAATTGAATAATGAAGTAATTATTTATCTGTGTCCATCTGTACGGCAGTTGCTTCAACGGGGGGAACCCCCGCAACGCACTGCCTCGTCCATCTGTGGTTCATTATTTCTTTGTGTACTTTACCCAATTGCAAACCGCCATAATCATTAACTTGTGCAAGAGGTTGAATGAATAAACAGTATATCCAAACAAATCAGTCCCGGTTGGAAGTTGTACCAGAAAGAGGTGGGATCATCACCAGCTGGCGCGTACAAAATCAAGAAGTTCTTTACTTGGACGAAGAACGCTTTGCTAATCCTCAATTGAGTGTCAGGGGTGGAATTCCAATTTTGTTTCCCATCTGCGGGAACTTACCTGATAATACTTACACCCTCAACGGCAAGCAATACACCCTCAAACAACATGGCTTTGCTCGTGATTTGCCTTGGGAAGTCACGAATCAAGTGACTCAACAAGATAAGGATAGCCTTACCATAACTCTTAGCAGCAACGAGCAAACACGCGCAGTTTATCCTTTTGACTTTAAGCTCGCTTTTACTTATCAAATAGAGGGCAATACATTAGAAATCAAGCAGCAGTATACGAACCTTTCCACTGAACCAATGCCTTTTTCTGCAGGATTTCATCCTTACTTTCTCACAGTGGATAAAACTCAACTGAAGTTTGAAATTCCCGGACAGGAGTACCAAGACCAAATAACCAAGGAAACTCACTCGTTTAACGGGGATTTTGATTTTAACCGTGATGAAATTGATGTAGCTTTTAAGCAGCTCTCAGCTAAATCAGCTACAGTCACAGATCATGCTCGCAAACTAAAATTGACGTTGGAATATGACGATACATATTCCACTCTGGTCTTTTGGACTGTTAAAGGCAAAGACTATTACTGCCTGGAACCCTGGAGCGCTGCTCGCAACGCTATAAACACAGGTGAACATTTGACTGTGTTAAAGCCACAAGCGAGTCATACGGCAACTGTGCGGTTGACGGCAAATTTTTTCTAAACCCCTTTACAAATCTCCATCACGTTATGCTATGATGGCATAGTTGCAAATGGCAAAACGGGTCGCTAACTCAACGGTAGAGTACTCGGCTTTTAACCGATTAGTTCCGGGTTCGAATCCCGGGCGACCCATAAAAAAACTTATATATATAAAACTTACTGGTTGATAAACGCGACCGCTTGTGAGTTAATCAACGGGCTTTTTTGTCCCTGGTAACTGAAGGTACAAAACTAAGTCATCGAAATGATAGAGTAATTTGGGTAATGTCCACTTTAGTTTGCTTAAAGTTTTTCAACATAGGTACCCATCGCTAGTTATAATTTCCTATAAGCTTAAAATTCTATTAAGAATAGCGTATACATTACGTACGCTTGTCTCACTCACTAGCTGACAACCCTATTAGGAGGACTATCTATGGCGCTCGTACCTTTGCGGCTGCTGTTGGATCATGCAGCAGAAAATGGCTACGGCATACCAGCTTTCAACGTTAACAACTTGGAGCAGATTCAAGCTATTGTGCAAGCTGCCCAAGAGACAGATAGCCCCGTGATTTTGCAAGCTTCTCGTGGTGCTCGTAAGTATGCTGGTGAAAACTTCCTCCGCCACCTGATTTTGGCAGCGGTAGAAACCTACCCCCATATTCCCATTACCATGCACCAAGATCATGGTAATGAACCTGCTACCTGCTACTCAGCGATTAAAAACGGCTTTACCAGCGTGATGATGGATGGTTCGCTGGAAGCCGATGCTAAGACCCCCGCTAGCTACGAGTACAACGTCAACACTACCCGCGAAGTGGTGAAAGTGGCTCACTCGTTGGGCGTCAGCGTTGAAGGCGAACTCGGTTGCTTGGGTTCTTTGGAAACTGGTACGGGTGAAGCTGAAGATGGTCACGGTGCTGAAGGTGTACTTTCCCACGACCAACTTTTGACTGACCCAGACCAAGCAGTTGACTTTGTGGAGCAAACCCAGGTAGATGCTTTAGCGGTAGCTATTGGTACCAGCCACGGTGCTTACAAATTCACCCGCAAGCCTACTGGGGAAATTTTGGCAATCAGCCGCATTGAAGAAATTCACCGCCGTTTGCCCAACACCCACTTGGTAATGCACGGTTCCTCTTCTGTACCCGAAGATTTGCTTGCACTGATTAACCAGTATGGTGGTGCAATTCCCGAAACCTACGGCGTACCCGTAGAAGAAATCCAAAAAGGTATCAAGAGCGGTGTGCGTAAGGTGAATATTGACACCGACAACCGTCTGGCTATTACCGCTGCTGTGCGTGAAGCTTTGGCAGCAAATCCCAAGGAATTTGACCCCCGTCACTTCCTCAAGCCTTCTATTAAATATATGCAGAAGGTTTGTGTTGAGCGCTATCAGCAATTTGGCACTGCTGGCAATGCTAGCAAGATTAAGCAGATTTCACTCGAAGACTTTGCTGCTAAGTATGCCAAGGGCGAACTTAACGCAGTGACTAAGAAAGCTGCGACCGTCTAGGTTTTGAGAATAAGTAAATAGGGACACTACCTAATTAGCCGTGTCCCTAAATCACTGAGGATTCTCTTTGCGTAGACACAACCGGGTGGTACTTAAGTTCCCCGGTTTTTTGTTTTATCTTGCACTAAAACGCAGGAAGGGGTGTTAGTCATTAACCCACCAGGTGCTAAAAGCGCAACTGCATGCGGGACAGGACGAGGTTCGTAACGTACCAGAGATTCTCCTTGGTAAACCAAGGAAGTACTTTGACCCGAATCAACCATAACGACATCCCGTAACCCAGCCTTAACCAGTGCAACTCCCAAAGATATCGAGTCAACAGATTCCAGAGAAACGCCGATAGTAGCTTGTTTATTTTGATTAATACCCCAAAAAGCCCGATAACGCGCAGCATCAAAGTCAAATAGCCCGTTAAAGGTGCTTGCTTCCTGGGGTTGACCATCTTTGACTAACCACGCCGCCGCCACAAAAGCATCAGTGACTTCGGGCATTTCAGCTTGTATTCCTTCTAAAGTGTTGTGCTTTGTTGGGTCGAAGGGAATGAAGCGCACTTCATGAGGACTAATCAGCACCAGAGGACGTGTAGCAATTTTCTGGATGTCCCAATTGTTGCCAGGAATGAATTGTTTTGTCACCTGGCTATACACTGGTCCAATCATCACATTGGAATTTAAAAATTTCATGGAGAAGAAACCCCCGTCCACAGCCGCAACAGCATTAGTGTTACTTTTAGCCAAAATCTCCTTAACTGTATAACGGCTATCTGCGTGGATGGTTATCGGTTTGCCACCTGAAACTAGGATGAGAGGAATTTTGTCAATCGTGATGTCAGTTCTTTGAACTGGGCTTGCAAAGTTAAAGCCCATTTTCCAGCTTGGTAATTGCGAACCTCCCCAGGCTTGGGTTATGACATTTCTGATTCTCGATTGACCAAACCGGGAAACTGCTAATAAACTTTCTGATGCACCTGCAAACCGCTCATCCACATCATTCATAGTTAATGCTAGCTGATACCCTGCTTCTTGCACCAAACCTGCAACTTGCTCATTATATTTTCCAGCAGGATAGGTGAAGTAGCGAATGGGAATCCCTAAGTTTGCCTCCAAAGTTGCCTTAGACTCAACAACTTCTTTTTGGATTTGTTCAGGTGGCAAAACTGTTAAATCTGGTGGATGACTGACAGTATGGGATGCGATTGTTACCAAGGGGTCAGCTGCCATTTCCTTGACTTGTTCCCAACTCACGTGAGTTCGACCAGCGTTATTACCAACACCTTTTGTATAAATAGAAAATACAGCAGGGTAATTGTATTTTTTCATCAAAGGGTAAACATACTGGTAATGCCCCCCGTAACCATCATCGAATGTCAACAGAACAGGTTTTTCTGGAAGTGGCATTCCAGTTTGCAAATGAGTCATCAGTTGGTCAAGGCTGATGGGCGTCATACCATTCTCTTTAAGAGTCTGAAAATGCTCTTCTAATTCTTCTGGGGTGACATCAAAAAAGACTTCTTTTTTTGGTAAAATGTCGTGATACATGAGAATGGGTACTCTTGCCTGCTTCGCCCGTTCATTAATGTTGGGCCAAGTACTACGATTCAGAAAGGCATAGACGTACGGACCGACGGTTTGCACAATGTTTTCTAGTCCCCAATTAGGCTGACTCACCCAAGTGGATGCCAAAACAAAATTGCTAGCCAACTGGGAAACTTGGTTATGTAGCCCTACATCATTGCTGCAAGCTTGAGTGGTCGTTGTGGGAGTGCTTTTAGGCTCAGTATGTTTAGGCTCACTATGTCTTGGACGTGAACGACGAGCAATAGCCAGTTGCGGCAACAATACTGAAATAGTAAACAATCCACAAATAAGGGCATGAAATATGCTTCGGGTAGGAAAATTAAAAAATATGTAATTCAGGATACGATTATTAAGAATTAGCTTCATACTTAAGTTCCAGAACGCTTGCGCTCTGTGACGGTGTATTGACTCTACTTAGAGTGACGCTTACACTTTATTCCCTATTCGTTATAAGCAGAAGAGGCAAAAGTATCAAAAAAAGTTAATAAAAATATAAGGACTGCTTAAGCTTTACATGGGCAATTTTACAGGAAGTTGATATTTGTTACCACGCTTAGGAAATTTAGGCGTTTCTCTTGGTTAGACTGAGGTTGATACTTGTTAAGTTCCTCTGTATTGGGGACTGGGGATTGGGGATTGGGGACTGGGGATTGGGGACTGGGGACTGGGGACTGGGGACTGGGGATTGGGGACTGGGGACTGGGGACTAGGGACTGGGGACTGGATACTCAAGACTTGCAACCCCGGAAAATTCCTAATTTCCCAGTCGGGCTTTGTTCCCCCGAACATAATTTTTCGTGTGTTACAAAGGTTCCCAATCCCTAATCCCCAATCCCTAATCCCTAATCCCCAATCCCCAATCCCCTTTACACAAAGACACGGTGTTGTAGGCTAGGCATTTGACGGCGGACTTGTTCTAGCCTTGAAGGGTTAATTTCGGCGATCGCCACTCCCGGCTGCTCACCAGCATCCGCTAAAATTGTTCCCCAAGGGTCTATAATCATGGCGTGTCCGTGAGTTTGGCGGCGAGCGTAGTTGATTCCAGTTTGTGCGGGAGCAATAATATAGCAGGTATTTTCAATGGCACGCGCTTGCAGGAGGACTTGCCAATGGTCTTTGCCTGTGAAGGCAGTAAAGGCAGCAGGCACAAATATCACATCCCCATTCTTATAGGCTATGTGTCGGTAGAGTTCAGGAAAGCGAACATCATAGCAAACTGATAGCCCTATATTACCCAGTTCTTGTGAGAAGTAGACAGGGGGCAATTGCGTGCCAGCCATGACCGTAGTAGATTCTCGATAGGTGTTGCCGTCTGGGACGTTAACATCAAACAGGTGTACCTTTTGGTAACGCGCGAGTTCTTGACCATTAGGGTCGATGAGTAAGGCAGTGTTGTAGACTCTATTGCTAGTGTGGTCTACAGGAACTGGAAAGCCACCACCCAAGATGGTGATTTGAAAACGCTGCGCCATCGTTTTGAGAAATGTTTCTGTTTCTTGGGCGATCGCCGAAGCTTGAGCGAGTTTTTCATTTTCTTCTCCCATGAAAGAGAAGTTTTCTGGCAAACCAATTAATTCAGCACCGTGACGCACGGCTAAATCGATGAATTCCTCTGCTTGTGCCAAGTTTTTTTGTAAACTGGACACACTCGTCATTTGAATAGCGGCGGCTAGATAAGACTTCATAAATTCAACAACGAATAATAAAGTTGTGCGAGGTTAGAAACAGTTAAGCTACCACACTAAGAAAAGTTAACTTGTCGTCCACAAGTCTTGTGTGATGGAATGTTAACAATGGACAAAGCAACCGAACTGGTTCAATCAATTAGTCCAACTCTACATTTGAGAGGATATATGCTGCACCGTGAAATTCCAGATTTTTCTGGTCAAAGCAACGCTGGACTTATACCCTGGTTTACGAGTAAAGCAGTCAACAAAGCTAAGTTTTAGATGAACAGTAGATTACCAAAATATCTGGCGACTGAGAAGCTGGTTGCCTTCAATTTCAGAAAAAACACTTTAGAATGGCTGTTATGACAGGTAAAAGCAACCCGACTAGAGATATCTGCTGCGCGGAAGGGTGGGTGTTTGTTTCAACGGAAGTCAAAAAATGGCTGAACAACCCATGACACAAGGCTTTGAAGAGTTCATAACCAAATTTCCATCCGCGCAATCTCTCAAAAGCTTGCCAAATAAAGGTTTTTGCTTGTATGATGAAATAGAATATTTGAAACCTGTGCCCGAAAACGGTATTTTTTTACCGATTCGCGCAACTGAACCTGGAAAACTGAATATAGTAAGCGTTCCATATGCCAGCGGTTACAATTTCTACGAATCCCTATTAGGGATTGAAACGCAAAATCTATTTCATAATCTTCATTATGATAGAGTTACAATTTCTACGAATCCCTATTAGGGATTGAAACAACTCCTTGCTCAAAAAACTCAGCACGCATCTGTTACAATTTCTACGAATCCCTATTAGGGATTGAAACTTAGTAATATCAGTGCTTGCCTTGTAAAATCGGAGTTACAATTTCTACGAATCCCTATTAGGGATTGAAACTTAAATCGCGTCCAAAGTCATAGCCTGTGTCAGCGTTACAATTTCTACGAATCCCTATTAGGGATTGAAACGATGACTGGTTTCTGATGTGGTATTTTGCGGAGAGTTACAATTTCTACGAATCCCTATTAGGGATTGAAACCTAGACACTTTTCAGTCTGAATTAAAGGAGAAAAGTTACAATTTCTACGAATCCCTATTAGGGATTGAAACGGCAATAATTGGTTGCCCATCAATTTGCCCGTCGCTGGAGTTACAATTTCTACGAATCCCTATTAGGGATTGAAACTATTTAATGCAGCTACTGCTGTATCACTTGCAGAGGTTACAATTTCTACGAATCCCTATTAGGGATTGAAACCATTAGTTATTGAGTTATATTCTAAACTCTCGGGAGTTACAATTTCTACGAATCCCTATTAGGGATTGAAACACTTTTCTATACTAAAGGCAAGAAAATTTCTTGTGTTACAATTTCTACGAATCCCTATTAGGGATTGAAACCAGCAATCGGACGGAAGAAGTATTGAGGAAATTTGTTACAATTTCTACGAATCCCTATTAGGGATTGAAACCTGATGGTATTGGTGGTGCTTCTAATGCCCCAAGTTACAATTTCTACGAATCCCTATTAGGGATTGAAACAGCTTTTCCCCTGATCGATCATCCCGAGGGACAAGAGTTACAATTTCTACGAATCCCTATTAGGGATTGAAACCAATCGTTGGAGCAATCTCTAGCAGCTTCTCAAAGAGTTACAATTTCTACGAATCCCTATTAGGGATTGAAACTTACTCAATCTTTGTCCCCAATTAAAATGTTTGTTTGCGTTACAATTTCTACGAATCCCTATTAGGGATTGAAACAGAATCAGAAGTTAGAAACCTTGGTGGGTTAAAGAGTTACAATTTCTACGAATCCCTATTAGGGATTGAAACACTCTCACCAATAAAGTTGTAATTACTCCATACTTGGTTACAATTTCTACGAATCCCTATTAGGGATTGAAACTTTTATTGCTTGATATAACCCAACGACCAGAGGTAGTTACAATTTCTACGAATCCCTATTAGGGATTGAAACGCCACCCCCATTGAGAACAGAGACTTCGCCGCAGAAGTTACAATTTCTACGAATCCCTATTAGGGATTGAAACCCTTACGAGAATGGCGTTCATCTTGTCAATCAAGATGTTACAATTTCTACGAATCCCTATTAGGGATTGAAACAAAAGGCATCCGCGCGACCGGAGCAGGAAAAACATAGTTACAATTTCTACGAATCCCTATTAGGGATTGAAACATTACCCAGGAGTTTGTCTGTGGTAGTTTACTAGTTACAATTTCTACGAATCCCTATTAGGGATTGAAACGGGTGAGTAGCGGGTTGAGAAACGGTGGGTTGAGGGTTACAATTTCTACGAATCCCTATTAGGGATTGAAACTCTCCTTCCGAATGGGAATTTGGGACTAGGTACGTTACAATTTCTACGAATCCCTATTAGGGATTGAAACTTTACAAACCAATGCTGCTCTTTCTATTGCATCTGTTACAATTTCTACGAATCCCTATTAGGGATTGAAACTGATTTTGACCCATTAGACCGTGGTTACGAATCAATTACACGGTTACAATTTCTACGAATCCCTATTAGGGATTGAAACTGCCATTTGATTACATAGAATCAGATGGAAAGCTGAAGTTACAATTTCTACGAATCCCTATTAGGGATTGAAACTGAGTTAAATCAATGATATCTGCCATGCCTGTCGGTTACAATTTCTACGAATCCCTATTAGGGATTGAAACATTATCCTTTGAATCAGCCTCTTCCAAAAGTTAAGAAGAATGAAAATGAAACCACAGATAAACACAGATGCATACAGATAATTTTTCTGCGTTTATCTGCGTTTATCTGCGGTTCTAAATACCCTTAAACCAGATTTTTGCAAGAAATCTAATGTGCAAAGCCCGCACTACAGACGGAAGCAATTAAGCAGCTGCTTGAGCAATCAATTGGTTAGCAACCTGCTGTGCCAAGTTAATCGGAATTGCAAATCCCAGTCCTTGGGCACCTTGAATAATAGCAGTGTTCACACCAATGACTTGTCCTCGTTGATTCAGGAGTGGTCCACCTGAGTTACCAGGGTTAATAGCAGCATCGGTTTGAATAAACCCAACTTCGCGATTTCGGGAACCAAATGCACGACTTGTGCGGTCTGTTGCACTGATAATGCCTACTGTCACGGTGTTGTCTAAACCTAGAGGATTACCGATCGCGATCGCCCATTCCCCAGGTTTCAACTGATCGGAATTACCAAGACTCACAACCGGCAGATTATTAGCCTGAATTTGCACAACAGCTACATCCGTTGCTCTATCTTGTCCTAATACTCGACCTGTGAAACTACGACCGTTTTTCAAAGTTACGCTGACTGTGTCTGCTCCACCAACAACGTGAGCGTTTGTCAGAATCAGACCATTCGACCTAATAATAAACCCTGAACCCGTACCTCTGGCTACTCTTCTACCATAGCTATATGGATTTCTTACGGTGCGTGTAGAGTCAATCCGCACGACAGCAGATCCGGTTCTTTCTACCGCAGAAGAAACAAAGTTACTATCTGTGTTACCGATTGGTGCAGAAGGTAATTGAGCAATTGGTTGCTGAGATAGCACTGGATTTGTGGGCATGAAATGTGCGCCCAACATAGCCGTTGCAGCTCCTAAAGATACCAAAGACAAATTAGTAAGAGACTTCTTCAAAGAAAAAAGAAAAGACATTTTAGATTTCCTATAAATGAGGATGGTTTGACACAGAATAATTGGAGACAAAAGCCGTTTTCCTCACCCACGTTCCTTAGCTAGCGTTAACAATCCGCTTGATAAGATCCAGCGCTACCTGAGTCGTTTCATTTAACAGTTTTGGGTCTACCTTTTTATCATTTGGCGTGTGGTAGTTCGGCTCGTCGCCTCGGTAGAAGAATAGAACTGGCACGTTTTTTTGAGCAAACGATGCATGGTCGCTACCGCCAAATGAGCCAAAGGTTTTCACTTTAGGGTCAATATTTCGCGCAAATGCTGTTAAAGATGACGTACCACCAATTCCTAACTGGTTGTTGACGCCAACCATATCGAAATTGACCATAGCTTTCAGCCCTGACAAAAACTGCGACTCAGCCGCGTTGACAAAAGCCCGCGAACCGTGCAGCCCGTCTTCTTCACCATCAAAGGCGATGAACCAGGCTTGACGAGCAGTGGGTGTATTAGATAGATTACGGGCAAGAGCCAGGACAACTGCTGTTCCCGAAGCATTATCGTTTGCTCCCGGAGAACCAGGTACTGAGTCGTAATGCCCACCTAGAATAATTTTGGGTTGAGTCACACCTGCAAGATGTGCTATAATATTACGCCCAGTAACAACACGCCGTTGCGCATTCACATTCAAACTGACATTCAGGGGGGCACTTTGCGCGCGTTGAATTAAGGGATTGCCTTGTTGACCTGAAAGCGCCAGTACAGGAATTTTCACCTCCTCAGCAAGCGCTCCGTACACATCGCCTTGTTGATTGTTGACAATCACCAAACCCACAGCCCCAGCAGCTACGGCATTTTTCGCTTTTTCAGAAAAACGAATTTCACCGCGCCGGACAATAGCGATCGCCCCCTTGACATTCACAGCAGCAAAATCAGCTTTGCGTCCGACATTAGGAACCGCAACCAGTGGCGCATTCAATTTTCCTGCGACTGTCCCATTGAGTGCTTTTCCCTGAACCGTTGCGTTATCAAGACTCAGGTTTGAACCTAAGTCTTGAAACTTGGGATAAGTAAAAGTTTGAACTTCAGTGACATAGCCAGCTTTGCGGTACTGTTCAATTAGATAAGCGCTTGCCTTTTCCATGACTGGTGTTCCAGCGACTCGCGGACCAAGATTCACTAAAGCTTGTACATCTGTAAAAGTACGGTTGGACTCTTGAGTATTAACGACAGCTTGAGATTGAATCTTACTTTTCACGGAATCCGTCGAACCTCTCTCCAAACCTCTCTCCTGCAAAGAGAGAGGCTTTGAATTCTCCCCCTTCCCTAGTAGGGAAGGGGGCTGGGGGGTTAGGTTTCGCGTTGGTTTTTCCACATAACGTGAATTAGGAGATTGAATAACTTCTTGAGTACGATTTGGTTGGGCAATGCAAGCTGTAGGAAGTCCAACCAAAACAGCTACCAGCGGCGTTTGTAACCATGATTTTGCTAATGTCTTAAATAGAAAAATTGATGGAAATTTCGTGTTCGTCACCTTTGTACCTACAGCTATGAATCGCAGGTTCTCAAACGTATGCAATCAGGCGACCACAAATAATCACACCAGTCCAAAGTACAAGGGAAATGACTGCGATCGCTCTAACCACCCTTGGAGTTCTCACACCCCGGTTCCAGAACTTAACGGATTTAAAAGCCACTCTATGAAAAAAAGCCGCATTCACCCCAGCCGCGCACAACAGCAAAAGCTTCAGGCGAAAAGCTGGATTTGCTGCTATTTCGGTTGCATCCACTGCAAACATGAGAAAACCTGATAGCACGACAACCACAAAACTTAGGAAAGACCAAGGCAAGAGGTATCGTGCCATATCTGTTACCAACAGGTGGCGGGAGAAACCAAGTAACCTAAAATCGAATAGAGCAACTGAGCCAAAGACAATGGCTAAACCAAGAATGTGTGTCGTTGAAATAATTGGGTAAAGCCATAGCCACTGGCGAATCAGTGAGGACAAGGCACTGTTTTCTAACCACAGCCACCAGGTTGTATCAGCAATGTCCATCAGCGCAGTTCTACTGTTTGCTTACCTATAGTAATTCGCTCTGCCCGCATTTCATTAACATCACTGCGATGAGGGTAGCCTACTAGCCTCACTTGCTGTCCAATCTGCAAAGCGCTTTGGGGTAGCCCACGTCTCTGCAATCGGGCAGGTGGTGCTAGGACTGCTTGCCATACTTTATTATCATCTGTTTTCACTTCTATTGTGGTGTGCGGATTTCCATAAGTGATATTCTGGATTTCACCAGAGAGGTTAAGCGTTTGTTCGTTGTTGTACTCGCTCCAACCGTGGTGGGCGCTAGCATTTTCAGTTCCAGAAGCTAGGAAAGTTGCAATTGTTGCCGCAGTCAGCGCAGCGTGCATAAATCCTTTTTTAACCATGGCTTTGTCTACCTGTTGCTGATTATCCATGATTCAATTCCTGCTTTTGTTAAGTTTTCGTCTGGAGTTTTGAGTAAAAAGTGTCACAGTAATTTTTTGGTCTTCTCTACTAAGCACTCACAACTGTTTTGGTCAATTCACCAGTACAGTCTTTCCACCAATCGTGATTTGCGACGCTCCCATTTCATTGGAACGATTGTAAGCGGGCCATCCTACCACAGTTGCAGTGGAGCCAACCTTGAGAACACTCTGGGTTAATCCTTGCCACTGCGCCTGAGTTGGTGATGGCAAGTCAATCTTCCAAACTTGCTTTGAGCGACCAGTTGTTTGAAGTTGCATACGAATGTGGGGACTCGTATATCTGACTGCTTTAATCACCCCTGTGATTGTCCGTGGATTTCCCATATCATAGTTTGTGTAATAGCCGTGATGTGCTGCTACTTGTCCAGGAAAACCAAGGCTCACAACTACGGTAATTATGGCTACCCAAAACAACTTAGAGCGTGCAATCATACGTTTGGCGGTGCTAAATTTGGAGAAATTTAGGTGTGTACAAGAACTCCACCCCCTTTAAAAAATTCAAAATATGCCCTTCGGGCACGCTGCGCGAACAAAATTCAAAATCCAAAATTATTTTTGAATTTTGAATTTGAGCAAAGCGAGTGGCGTGGGGTTTTGGGGTCATTGTGAATGATAAACCAATCATGATATGACAGACCTTTGATATTCTTGTTATTTCTTAGTGTGATGGGCAAGTATGACAAAAAAATGTCAGTGCCTCTCGGTAAAGATAAAAAATTGAATTTCCTACTCCCCAATCGCCAATCCCCAATCCCCAATCCCTCTACTTCAGAGGTAATTCAATTTGAAAGGTGGAACCTTGTCCAAGCAGACTTTTGGCACTAATGTGTCCTCGGTGCGCTTGCACAATTTGTTGGGCGATCGCCAATCCTAAACCAAAGCCACCTGTTTGGCGCGATCGCGCTGTATCTACGCGATAAAACCGTTCAAAGATATGAGGTAAATCTTCCTGGGGAATACCAATGCCGTTATCTTCTACCTGAATAATGGCTCGCTGGGATTGTGTCAGCAATCTTAGTGCAACTGTACCATTCTCAGGGGTGTACTTCAAAGCATTGCTAAGTAAATTTACAATCGCCTGTTTTAACAAATCTGGATCGGCTTTGAGGTTCACAGGTGACTGGGGTAAGCTGGAAGTAAAATTTAGGTTTTGTGCAGTTGCAAGTTGTTGATACTCTTGGGCTATGGTTTGCAATAATCCAACAAGGTCTATAGTCTTTAAAACCGTGTTATTCAGCGGTCCATCCTGACGAGCAAGAAACAACAGATTATTAATGAGATTGCTCATTGATTTAGCAATCTCGGCAATATTTTCTAGACGAAAACGCTGCTCTAATTCATCCTGTGGAGGCATTAAAGCCACTTGTGCATTACTTAAAATCGCAGCCACAGGAGCGCGTAACTCATGAGAAGCATCCGCAGTGAAGCGTTGTAGTTGTTCGTATGCCCGACGAGTTGGTTGCATAGCAAGCCCCCCCAGAAACCAACCAGTAATACCTATCGTCCCTAAAGTTGCTGGTAAAGCAAGTGTCAGAAAAAACCTTGCTTTATCTAAGTTTTTACGTAGAGGAGTCAGAGGAACAGCCACTTGAATATAGCCAGTCAACAAATTATCTTGTATAATAGGCAACGTTAATTCTCGAAACCATTCTTTGCTCGTCGTTACCCCATTTCGATTCTTACTGACTTGAATAGTTTGAAAACCAGGAGCAACAGTTAATTTTCTTGAACCAGACACACCAGTAGAATCAACTAATTCTCCATTAAATTTGTACAACCGAACATACGCAAAACCATTATTGATTGGTGGTAGTGTATCACCAAAAAATGGCACATCCCTTCGTTCAAACTGGAGTCGTTTGTTATACAGCTTATACACTGGATTTCTGGCAATAGTTTTGCTGTCAGAATACAATCTTTCATCAAAAGCCTGAAGCTGCTGCTGAACAATCAGGTAATACGCTATACCAGCAAATGCGATGAGGATGCTCCCCATCGATATTGTAAATAAGTAAGCTAAATTGCGACGGCTACGAACAAACATAATTAGTCATTAATCATTAGTCATTAGTTATTAGTCATTAGTCATTAGTTCTCCCTCCCTCACTCCCTCCCTCCCTCCCTCACTCCCTCCCTCCCTCCCTCCCTCACTTTTCCGGAACATTAAGCCGATATCCCATACCATAAACATTTTCCAGCCAATCTTTTGCTCCAACTGTTTGCAGGCGCTGTCGCAGCCGACGCACCAGTGTTGTCACAGCATTACTTTCTGGTTCTGTCCCCCATCCCCAAAGAGCCTGTTCTATTTGATTGTGAGATAAAATTTGACGAGGATGACGCATCAGATATTCCATCAGTTGGAATTCTCGACCAGATAATTGAGATGTAAGTTGATTTCGCTCAAGAGTTAGATTATTCAAATCCAGATGTAAATCTGCTAATGTAAGTTTGTCTCCTTGCCAAAGTGGCGATCGCCTTCTCAAAGCTCGCACTCTTGCTAGCAGTTCGATAATATCAACTGGTTTCACCAAATAATCGTCTGCTCCGGCGTCTAAACCATAAACTTTATCTAATGTTGTGTCCTTAGCAGTCAGCATCAGTACTGGGGAAGTTTTCCCAAGGCGTCGATATTCCTGACAAAGGTCAACTCCACTCACTTTGGGAAGCATCCAGTCTAAAATCAATAAGTCATAATCTTTCTGAGAAAACAGCCACTGAGCTGTTTCTCCATCTTCTATCGCATCAATAGTATGTCCTGCTTTGGTAAGCGCAGCTCGCAGTGGTTCTAATTGGGCTGGGTCATCTTCCACCAGTAAAATTAACATAGGGCGATCGCTAAGAAAAGTTTTTTCCTTTATCTTAGTGTGCGTAGTATCTGTGACGTGAAACTAGTTCATTTATGCTCCAATCCCGATGGTTAAAGATTTTACGTTCTTTGGGGTTAGAGTTTTGGCTACCCCTACCACTGCTTGGATTAGCTTTTTGGGTAGGGGGTGGATTTCTGATGGATAGAATATTAAGCCGCTCTCATCAACCGACGAATCCTTTGAAGGTTGAGACATTATCAACCAAGCAATCGAGAACTATTGTACTGTCAATTGCAGTTCAAATAAAAAAGCATCAAGGTGTTTCAAGAGTCAGAGTTAAGACAGCTTCCAAAGCACTCAAAGAACTAGAATTTGAATTTCCTGTAACAGAACTTAATCAAGTGGAAGCAGCAATTAGCCAAGAGTTACGATTGCCAATTGATGATGTGAGAAAGTTGATGCGGCTTGAAACGGAAAAGGGTGATGGAATTAGGGAGTGAGAGAGGGAGTGGAGGGAGGGAGGGAGAGAGCGAGGGAGGGAGGGAAAACTAATGACTAATGACTAATTCAAATTTTTGAAGTATTAAAATACACTAGAACAACAAGAATAGTTATAAGCTTTTCCATCGCATTTGCTATGACCCAGACTGCCCTCAATAGATTTTGGGAACTTGTACTCGGAGCGATCGCCCTTAAAGAGGAAGCCTTTAAGCTGATTCAATCGCTACCCCAAGGTGCAATAGCAGCCTTATACATTGTACTCATTGCTGGGTTTTCTCAGGCGCTGGGTCAGGGGACGGTGCTATTTGTCAACCGAGTCAAACCGCTTCGCTTTTTTCTGAGTCTGTTGATTGGGTCTGTGTTATTTGTATTCAGTGTTTTGTTTTGGGGTTTAAGTACATGGTTGGTGAGCCTTGTACTATTCAAGGTTAATATCCCGTATCACATTATTTGGTCTACGCTGGGATTTGCCTACGCACCGCTGATGTTGAGTTTTTTAGTCGCGTTGCCTTATTTGGGTGTGCCAATTCAAGTCTTGCTTTCTATTTGGACGCTGTTAGCATTTGTGATGGGCTTGCGCGTCGCGCTTGTTGATCTTAGTGTTTGGCAGGTGCTTTGGTGCGGCGTATTGGGATGGATTGTATTTCAAATAGCACAGCGCAGCATTGGACGACCAGTTGCAATACTTGGCAAGTGGCTGTCTAATACAGTCGCAGGGACACGGTTGGTCACAGATATCCAAGGACTAGAACAACTTCTGCAAGCAGGACCGCAGATGTTACGTAGGAATAACCAAACTAACACTGGTAATAGAGACAACGGGAGGCTGTAACTGTGAAGCGAATTATCACATTTTTAGGCATTGTTTTCATTGCTCTACTTTGTACTCTACTCTATCCGCCACTGAGCCATTTGTGGTTAGTTTGGTACAACGCTTTGGGGGGTGCGCTTAAGCTGACAGTTGATTTGTTGCAGATTAGTTTCATTGCCGTCCTCTTCGCCGGACTCCTGGTTCCCCTCGAGGCGTTGGGATGGTGGGCGGGATGGTATGGTGATAAACTTGATACTAAAGGTCACTTCGGAATATTAGAGGAAGAAATTCCACCGCAAACAAACGTTGTTCGATATGTCATTTACCTTGATGGCATCGGTCAGGCTTCATACAAGTATTTCCCAGATGGCGATCAGTTTTTGCGCTCCTTGGGGGTCGCTTTGCCAGACAATATTGTGATCATTCGAGGACTTATGCCCTACTCAGTCCTCAATCGACCACTTACGGAAGGCAGTGGGATACTGGCGTCCTTTTGGCGTTTCGCGGAACGACGCAGTCAATCCAACACTGGTGGTATATTCAACGCTTTGCTTGCGATGACGATAAATATTCGTAATCTCCTCGTTGTTGCGGTTTCTGCTGACCAACGCTTCGGACCAATTTATAACCAGGGGACGGCGCAGGTGATGTACAATAGCCTGATTAACCATGGTTACAAACCCGGTAGCGGAGTACCGATTACACTGATTGGTTTCAGCGGTGGTGGACAGATAGCAATGGGAGCGCTTTCGTATCTTAAGCAAGCACTAGATCAGGCACCCATTGAGATTATTTCTTTGGCTGGCGTTATCAGTGGCAATAACAATGCATTGTTGGTAGAGCATCTCTACCATCTAGTAGGTGACAAAGACCCCGTTGAGCGGTTAGGTCCTATTTTGTTTCCCAAGCGTTGGAGGATATTTTTCTTATCCTACTGGAACCGTGCCAAACGCATGGGCAAAATCACTTTTGTTTCACTCGGTCCAGTGGGGCATATGGGTGCTGGGGGTCCTTTAGATGCGAACAAATTTTTAAGCGATGGTCGCAGCTATTTGCAGCAAACAGTTGACATTATGTCAAGAATTTTGCAAGACGAGTATCCCTACAATCAAGAACTTGTTAAAAAGAAGATTGGCAATTACGAACGGTATCAGCAAGCAGCGTTTAATCGACCAGAATATTATCCTTTAAACCAATCGGTAAACCCAGAACTTTATCGACCCATTGGCTCTTGGATGGGACGGCTGATTTTACCACCAAAAGAGCAACGTTTATCAGGTGTTCTGTTTGAAGTGCATCACGCAGATGAGCAACACAAACACTTGGTGGGACAAGTTGTGTATTTGAAATGGATTGATGATCCCGAATCAAAAGTATCGGTTCAGTCAACCAAAAAGGATGTTCATTTCAATGCCCAAGCATTATACAACTACACACAAGGAAAAATCCTTCCCATTCGGATAAATCATTGGCGTCAGGTGACTCCATTGGAATCGCTCGCGGGTTCAAGACCCGATGATGATATAGTTGTGATGCTGCGCCAGCCAGTTGCAGTTGAACAAAACGGGAAGATAACTCTTTACGTTACCACTGAACCTGTTCAAATATCTGGACGCTTTTATGGATTAGTGAAGTTTTTGCAGCCGATTGAACAGGGAAGCGAACAGTTTCGAGTCGTTCATTTTAATCGTAAGTCGCGTGAATTTGACTCTGTTGAAGAAGTCGTGCTTTTGCCTGAGGTGATTCCTAATGACGAGGGAATTTACAACTCAACCAGCCGTGATATCGAAAAGTCTCCCCTCAATGCTTCAGGTTGGTATATTTACGGTGCAAAAAATGCTTTAGGGATGTTTGTTGTGCAGGCGATCGCCCCCCGTGCTTTGTTGCGAGTCAAACCCCAAGAGGTGATTGTTGGCAGAAAACCAGCGAGTAAATATCTCACAAAACAATCCTGGGAGAAGATTACCACACATAAAGGACAAATACAATCTGTTTTTTTTAATACCAGGAGTATAGATATCCAAAAAGCAGTGTCCAAGTGGCGTGAAGGTGAGTGTGCCTTGCTTGTACACAATTATGGCGGTATTGGCGGCAAAAAACGAGAAGCGGCAGCTAAAACCCCTTTCTACTTTGGTCATTTCGCCTATGGAATAGCAGAGGTAGTGCGGGAACCACTGACAGGAGAATTGCGCTTTGATATTAGGTATCACCAAGTTTACACTCACAATGTTGATGGAGTGATTGCAGGAACGTTGTCCTGGACTCGTTATATGGGCGATCGCCAGTTTGGTTGGTTGGGAATTCGTCCGGTTTGCGATATCCTGATTAAATTCGATGCTTTGACACAAGACTACGATGCTGATGAAGTCAAGCGTACACCATTGGAAGTTTTTAACCGTCAGCTGGAAATCATGACAGCGCGTTACCGCATTGGAGATGGTACGGGTGCAACCTATGTTGGTCCTGCAAATAACTGTACCCAAGATTCTAACCAGGCATTATATGCAGCGATTAGAGCCATTCAGACTGCCATTCAAATCAATCCTACAGAGATTGGGTATGCCATCAAAACGAATCCAGAGTTTAAAAATTGGTTACTTCGCCATCCCGAATATGCCACCAGCTTTAAGCAGTTGGTCAAGTTAAGCACAGTTCTCAGACATGAATTATTACCCTTTGGAGTCGCACGGGCTGACTGGCAGAACTCTACTGCAAGTTTGGGCAGTTCTCTAGAAGATAGCCCTCTACAACAAGTTTTTAGAGCTTTAGTGAGTTGGCGAAGCATTCTGCCTCGAAAGTCAGGCAATAGTGTCACGCAGATATTTCTTAAACAAGGAGCATCTGTGTGGATACTTAGCACCAGTCAGGTAGGCAACATAGACCCAGAAATAGCAGCGATCGCTCCCTTAACTTTTTAGGATTTTACTATTCTTTGGTTTGAGAAGCATCCATCATAACTCATATCATCATGTGGCTTTTAGTTTCAGCTATAAGTTATAGGAAACTAAACTCCATTTGAGGTAATTTTTTAGAACAACTAATAACTTATGATCTGCTGTGGATATCTCGATTCTTGTAAAAACCTTTATTGCAGTCTTTGTTCTTGCGGATGCAGTAGGTAACATACCAATACTTTTGGTTCTCACCAAGGGCATGGAACCAGAAAGCAGAAACAGAGTTATAGATAAAGCTATAGTCGTAGCTATAGGGGTGCTTTTACTCTTTGCCTTTGGTGGTCAGTTTATATTACGTTACTTGGACGTCAGCTTGGGATCTTTGCGAGTTGCTGGGGGGCTACTGCTGTTGTTAATTGCCCTACAAATGCTTCAAGGAGAATTAGATACGCCTGTTATTGATCAAGAGCGAGATGTCGCAATTACTCCACTTGCCTTGCCACTGCTAGCTGGACCTGGTACTCTGACATCGGTCATGCTGTTGATGTCGGAATCTCCTAGCCCTCATATTAGCGTCATTGTGGGTATTGTAGGGGCAATGTTCTCTAGTTGGTTGATTTTGCGTTTAGCAAACGGTATCGACAAGTGGATCGGTGTAGAAGGAGAAGTAATTATCACCCAGCTTTTAGGTTTTTTACTAGCAGCACTTGCAGTGGAAATTGGCAGTGCTGGCATTAAGGAGTTGTTTTTAACTTAACGAACAGTGCCAGAATACAGCCAATGCCAATACAGCATGGGTATAGAGACGTAGCATGCTACGTCTCTACATACGTTATTAGGCGCTGTAAACCATCGGATCTGAACCTGATTGCAGCTAGTGCTATCCTACAAGCAGGATAGACTGATTTAGGTAGTTGTGGAAAAAAATAATGAAGCGCGATGAGGTTTTGGCAATTGTCGCAGCTCATCGTCAGCAGTTGCAGGCAATGGGAGTCAAGTCTTTAGAATTGTTTGGCTCGGTGGCACGCGATGAAGCTGGTCCAAATAGTGATGTAGACTTTCTGGTAGAGTTTGATCGCCCAGTGGGACTGTTTGAATTTAACCAAGTGCAGCTCTATTTAGAAGATATTTTGGGGCACCCTGTAGATATGGGAAGACCGATAGCTCTGAGAGAACATCTGCGGGAACCTGTTCTTAAGGAGGCTATCCGTGCCATCTAGAGAATGGCAACTTCGTATTCAAGATATTATCGCATCCGCCACTGCAATTATAGAGCGCACAGATGGTATGACGTTTGAGGATTTCCAAGTGAATCAGACAATTACGAAAGCTGTGCTTTACGACTTTGTAATTATAGGCGAGGCTACCAGAAACGTCCCTGTTGCAATTGTGTCTCGCTACCCGGAGATACCTTGGCGTTTGATGGGGAATATGCGGAATGTCATGACACATGAATACTTCCAGGTAGACTTGGAAATAATTTGGAATACCATCAAAAGTAGCCTTCCATCGCTGATACCACAGATACAAGACTTAATCGAGCGCGAAGGGATAGGAGAATAAGTAAGTTAAAAGGCGCAAAGAAGAATGCTAAAAAATGTGGTTTAAATAAGTGAAAACTGCTGTAAGTTGACACCAATGGCATCTTGCCCGCCCAGCTTATAGGACGGGCGCCAATCCCATCCCATAAAAAAAGTTGGATATTAAGGGAACTCCAAAAAATAAATTATTCAAATTTCTGGACTCAACACGAATTTTCCTCCCCCTCTCTCCCTACTCCCTGCTCCCCTGCATTCATAGCGATGGGATATTTTTTTATTTGGAAGTCCTTTAGCACAGATGGTTTCTTATGAGAAGGATTTACTTGCAGTTTTTGCATCATTTCAATGCAAATTCAAAAACCTTATATATTAAGAAACTTGTAGATTAAGAACTTCTAGCATTAAGTTTTGAAACCTTATTTGAGGGGTAAAGTCGAGTAAGATGATTCCTCGTTCAAATTCCCTCAAAACTTTTACTAAAAGCAAGTTTCCGCTCGTCATGTTTCTGATATTAGTTAGTTGATCAAAGGTAGATAGAAAAAGGATTTTAGCCTAGCTCGTACGCTTTTTCCACTTTGGTACGCTGACTTTGGCGCTCCTGCCAGCTTATTGCTTGGTAGCGATTCTGTTCTCAAGAAGCCATAGTTATTAATGTGAGCATTTACTTTAGGGTAGTTTACTCAAAATTACGTAATTTTAAGTTGAATTACGTAATTAGTATATAACCAAGACATTTGAAAGAAATTAATGTTATTCGCATACGTCAAACAGGAGGAGAACTCATGATTGATGAGGTGAAGAAGGCTAAACCCGAAGACTGCTTGGCTGGGGGTGGGGAGATGGGGGCGCTAATGCGATCGCTCGATTGGTCAAAAACTCTATTGGGTCCTGTCAGTAGTTGGCCCCAAAGCTTGCGTACCGCCGTAAGTATCCTCTTAGCCTCGCGCTTCCCGATGCTGATTCACTGGGGACCAGAGTTGGTTCAGTTCTACAACGACGGCTTTCGCCCTATCCTCGGTGACTTGAAGCACCCTGGGGCACTAGGGCAGCCTGCGTATCCTTGGTGGACAGAAATCTGGGATGTCCTCACTCCGATGTTCGAGCGGGTTTTGTCGGGTGAAGGCACTTGGTATGAAAACCAGTTAATTCTGCCGAACCGCAACGGGTATATCGAGGAGACGTACTTCACGTTCTCCCACAGCCCCATTCGTGACGAGTCGGGTTGTGTGGTCGGCATTTTCCAGGCGGTTACCGAAACCACAGAACGCGTCTTAGATGAACGACGCCTGCGGACGCTGCACGATTTGGGAATCAATACCGCTACGGCGCAAGTGACCCAACAAGCTTGTAGAATTGCGACTGAAACTTTAAGCCAGAACGCTGCTGATATTCCCTTTGCTCTACTTTATCTGTTAGATGAGAGTAGGAGACAAGCGCATTTGGCAGGAACAGCGGGGCTGGAACCTGATACACCCGCTAGCCCTGGAGTTATCGATCTCAGCGCCGAAGACAAACCTGGCTCTTGGCCTTTAGCACGAGTAGCACGCACCGGACAAACCGCACAAGTAGACAATTTGGCGGCTCAATTTGGTACTTTGCCAGGTGGTCCTTGGCCAGAATCGCCTTTTGTAGCACTTGTATTGCCAGTAGCACAACCTGGTGTTACACTGCCTACTGGTCTTTTAGTCGTTGGTATTAGCCCTCGACGTGCTCTTAACGATACTTATCGCAGATTTTTAAGCTTGGTTGCAGGGCAGATAGCAACAGCAGTTGCCAACACTCGCGCCTTGGAGATGGAACGCAAACGCGCTGAAGCCTTAGCGGAACTTGATCGCGCCAAGAGCCAATTTTTGGCTAATATGAGCCACGAACTCCGCACTCCGCTTAACGGGATTTTGGGTTATGCTCAAATCCTTAAAAAAGGCAAAACTATCACAGACCAGCAAAAGAGTGGTCTGAGCATTATTCATCAATGCGGTGAACACCTGCTCAACCTGATTAATGATGTTTTAGACATCTCAAAAATTGAGGCTCGGAAAATGGAACTTTATCCCAAAAATTTTCATTTTCCAGAATTTCTAGAAGCTATTGCGGAAATCTGCCGCATTCGTGCTGAACAAAAAGGTATAGAATTAATTTACGAAACTTTAACACCGATTCCTAAAGCCGTACGAGCAGATGAAAAGCGGTTGCGACAAGTTTTAATTAACTTACTTGGAAATGCAGTTAAGTTTACAGAACAAGGCTACATTACTTTCAAACTTGGCTATCATCAAGAAAAATTCCGGTTTCAAGTAGAAGATACAGGCATTGGAATTGCTAAAGAGAAATTAGAAGAAATCTTTTTACCATTCCAACAGGTGGGTGAGAAAATCCGGGAAACTGAAGGAACAGGATTGGGACTGACAATTAGCCGTGAATTAGCTGAGTTGATGGGCGGCGAACTGAAAGTAGAAAGTACACTAGGGAAAGGAAGTGTTTTCTGGTTGGATTTAGATTTACCTGAAGTTGAATGGATTGATGTTGCTGATATTTCGGAAAACAATATCATTGGTTTCAAAGGCTTGAAGCGAAAAATTTTGGTGGTAGACGACAAGTGGGCAAATCGTTCTGTGTTGGTTAATATGCTAGAGCCTTTGGGGTTTGAAGTTTTAGAAGCAACTGACGGTTTAGACGGTTTAAACAAAGCTCATCAATTTCAGCCAGATATCATTTTTATGGACTTGGTGATGCCCGTGATGGACGGCTTTGAAGCGACCCGTCGCCTCAGGATGATGCCGGAGTTGGAAGGGGTTGTGGTGATTGCTATCTCGGCGAGCGTTTTTGATTTCGACCATCAACAAAGTCGAGAAGTCGGTTGCGACGGTTTCCTTCCCAAACCAGTCCGGGAAGCAGACCTTTTGGAAAAAGTACGGGTTCACTTGGGGTTGGAATGGGTTTATGAAGAGATAGACACCAAAGTACAACTCAGTAGTGAGAACTCAGGACTGAGTACTCAGGACACTCTTGTGGTTCCACCTGCACAGGAAGTGGCTACCTTACTTGATTTAGCAATGAGAGGCGACCTCAAAGGCATTATTCAGGAAACTACAAGGCTGGAGGAGTTGGATCAGCAATGGGTGCCGTTTGCCACGCATCTGCGTCAACTTGCCAAAAGTTTTAAAGGAAAACAAATTCGGCAATATTTAAAAAATATTAAAACTTAAAAATATTAAGACTTGAAAATATTAAGAGGTTTGAATGAGTTTTAATAATCATGAAAAAGGTGTCATCTTAATCGTCGATGACACTCCCACCAATTTACAAATGCTGTTTGATTTTTTAGAAGATTCAGGCTTGAATGTTGTGGTGGCTGAAGATGGGGAAAGTGCGATTGAAATGGCGGAATACGCCCCACCTGATCTTATCTTGTTAGATGTACTCATGCCGGAAATGGACGGTTTTGAAACTTGCCGACGCTTGAAAAGCAATCAAATTACTCAAGATATTCCTGTCATTTTCTTGACTGCTCTAAGCGATAAGGTGGATAAAGTTAAAGGATTGAAACTTGGCGCGGTGGATTACATTATCAAGCCCTTAGAGCATGAAGAAGTTTTAGCTCGGGTAAACATCCACCTGCGCCTGCAAAACCTCACGAAAAAACTCACAGATCAAAATCAGCGTTTGGAGGTGGAAGTTTCTGAGCGTAAGCGAATAGAGGAAAAACTGGGATGCCAAAAAGATGAATTAGCCGAGTGGAAAAATCGCTATGAAGCACTCATTCAGGCAAGTGGTCAGATAATCTACGACTGGAACCCTTATACCAATGATGTCACCTACGATGGCAACTTAGAGCAGATATTAGGCTACTCTCAACAGGAGATGTCAGGAGGTTTAAACCACTGGCTAGAGCTGATTCACCCTGAAGATAGGCATTCCTTTAAGCAAGAGAATAACCGCGTTTTATCTACAAAAAAGCCATTTCATTTGTCATACCGTGTTTGTCGCCAAGATGGCACTTACATCACAGTTGAGGACAAAGGGTACTTCTTTTTAGACAGTGCAGGCAATATTGCTCAGATGGTTGGCTTTGTTATTGATATCACCGAACGTAAACGAGCAGAACAAGAGCGTGAGCAAGCTTTTCAAGCGCTTCAGGAAAGTGAAGCCCGCTTTAGACGCTTGGTTGAATCTAATATTATTGGGATTATTTTGACAGAGTTGAACGGCAAAATTACAGAAGCCAACGATGCCTTTTTGCAGATGGTGGGATATCAACGAGAAGAACTACTAAAAGGAAAATTGTATTGGGATAAAATGACTCCAGCAGAATATAGCGGTTTGGATGAAAGGGCGATTGCCCAAGGGGCAGTGCCGGAGGCAATCGCAGAATTAATTTGTTCTGGAGTTTGTACTCCCTTCGAGAAGGAATTCATTCGCAAAGACGGTAGCCGTGTTCCTGTTGTGATTGGTGGTGCGCTTCTGGAAGAGTCGCAAAAGAGCATGGTTGGTTTTGTCCTCGATATGACAGAACGCAAGCAAGCAGAACAGAAAATCCGCGAACAAGCCGAGCTGCTTGATATCACGACAGATGCTATTATTGTACGAGACTTGGATAATCAAATCCAATTTTGGAACCAAGGGGCTGAACGTCTGTACGGATGGAAGGCACAACAAGTGCTCAGCAAAAATGCCAATAAGCTTTTATATCAACAAAAAACCCTATCTCAACTTCAAGACATTCAAAAAAGTTTAGCTGAAAGTGGCTCTTGGCAAGGTGAGTTAGATCAACTCACAAAAGAAGGCAAGCAAATTATCGTTGCTAGCCGCTGGACTTTGGTGCGCGATGAAGATGGCGAAGCGAAATCCATTCTTACGGTTAACACTGACATTACAGAGAAAAAACAACTCGAAGCCCAATTTCTCCGGGTTCAGCGCTTAGAGAGTATCGGTACCTTAGCAAGCGGTATCGCTCATGACCTCAACAATGCGCTCACACCTATGCTGCTGAGTGCACAACTTTTAGAAAAAAAACTTTTGGATGAGCAGAGCCAGCAGTGGCTTTCAATACTCAAAACAAATATAAAACGTGGAGCAACTTTGGTCAAACAAGTGCTGTCATTCGCACGCGGACTTGAAGGTAAGCGTACATCCCTACAGGTAGAGGATATAATCTCAGAAATTGAGCGTATTACTAAACAGACATTTCCCAAAGGCATTGAAATCCGCACCAATGCAACAGCGCAAAATCTTTGGAGTATCACAAGCAATACTACTCAACTGCACCAAGTTCTGATGAATCTCTGCATTAATGCTCGTGATGCTATGCCTAATGGGGGTATCCTGGAAATTTCTGCGACAAATCTTTGGATTGATGCTCATTATGCCCGAATGAATATTGAAGCTAAGGTGGGTCCCTACGTTGTCGTAACAGTATCTGATACGGGAGTTGGGATTAATAGAGAAATCATTGAGCGAATTTTTGAACCATTTTTCACAACAAAAGAAGTGGGCAAAGGTACAGGTCTTGGTCTTTCAACAGTCATAGGCATTGTTAAAAGCCACGGCGGTTTTGTCAACGTCGTTAGTGAAGTCGGAAAGGGAACAAAATTTCAGGTGTACTTACCCGCAACGCCGACAACTCAAACAGATGATTTACTCACACCTGATCATCAATTACCGATTGGATTTGGAGAATTGATTCTTGTTGTTGATGACGAAGATTCAATTTGTGAGGTGACTAAAACAGTGTTGGAAAACTATGGCTACAAGGTTTTAGTTGCTAAGGATGGAATTGAGGCACTGGCGCTGTATACGCAACATCAGAAAAAAATTAGTGTTGTGTTAATTGATATGATGATGCCATCTATGGATGGTTCAACTACGATCAAAGTATTAAAAAGGATGAACCCACAGGTTAAGATTATTGCTGTTAGCGGGCTTGTGACCTCTAAGATGGCTCAACTCCTTGGTAATAGTGTCAAAACCTTTATGTCAAAGCCCTACACGTCAAATGAGTTGTTGAAAAAGTTAAAGTTTGTTCTCAACACCAACTAAAAAACCAATTTAATTTCTATTTTCCCGCTAGCCAAGCTAAAATCTGGTCTCGTACTCAAATAGTAGACGGCTGTCGTCTGCTAAATTCGTTGAGCCTCGCACCAAAAGATCGTCATTAACTCTATATATGACGTTGTAATTGAAAGGCTCATTGGTCAAGAAAACCCGCGAGAGAGAAACAGAGAAATTCCTACTTATGTCAAATACACCTTCTGCTGCTAAGCCGAGAACTGAAGACGTCGCTCCTCGGTCGTTGCTCCTGGATGCTCGTGCGGTGACAGGAGAAGGATAGATGCGAAATTCACTAAAGCCGATCGCCTGTCCGATCGCAGTAATACTTCCTTGCAAACTACTGAATATAGTAGAACCAGCTAGGCTAGCAATTCCAGTTGTTGCGTCTGATTGACCGAAGCTATTAATAATAGAACCGCCTAACAGGGAAATAATTTCTCCCTCACTGCGGCTAGGTTCGCTGGTGAGTTCTAGATTCTCAGCTAATTGACTCGCTGGTCCTGTTGCTCTAGCGCGAACCCGAACGGTACGTAAAGTTCCAGGGTTAGTTTCACAAGTCTCACTAATTTCGCTAGAAAAAGGAGATCTCAAAGTGCAACTACCCGTTGCCCCCGATGTCTCCGATACAATTGCCACAAGCCGCACATCTAAGTCAGGGTCGAGTTTTCCACTGGGCGTAAATTCCGCAGTGTGTTCATAACCCCGATCTAAGGTAAACTGAGTTGTAAATAAGCTGACTCGCCCTCCTGTAAGACGAATGACTCCTTCGGGCAGAGGCTTGGCTAAGGTGCCATTAATAGTCAAATTGCCTTTTGCGTCAAAGGTGAGTAGAGACGGACTCAACTCGCCACCTGGTACAAAGCCGCCGAGTAGGGGCGCAGTGGAGACACGAACATTGTTACCTAGAGTCAGCCTTAAACCATCAAACTCTATAGGTAAATTAGGTCGAGTCGCGCTAGCCGCTGCGTTACCTTGTGTACCTGGTTGTTGTACGCCGAAAGTCGTTGTTGCGCCATCAGGTGTGCTAGTTCCTTGCGTATTTGTTGGTTGTACGCCGAAAGTCGTTGTTGCGCCATCAGGTGTGCTAGTTCCTTGCGTATTTGTTGGTTGTGCCCTGAAAATAGTCGTTGCGTTATCTGTTGCGCTGTCGTTTTGTGTAGGTGATGATTTTGCACTAGCTGTATTGGATTGTCCAATCAACACCTGACCATTGCTCAGCTGAATCGCCCCACCAATATCAGGCGAGAGTGCTGTTCCACGAATAACGACATCACCGCTGACACCTCCTTGATACAGCCCTTGAACATTCAAATCCAAATTGTTTACCGATACAGTAAGGGGATTTGTTGCGGCTTCGGCTTGTGCTGCTTGACGTGCAAAAATCGGCAGGACTCCCGCAGCAGTTACGTTACCCTCATTGTATTGCCCTTGAAGGCTCTCGACAGTTAGCGTATCGCCGTTAAATTGGAGTGTTCCTGTGACATTTGTCAAGGGGTCGGTTAAAGCTTGAGCCTGAAAAGTTGCATTATTAACTGTGGCGACTCCGTTGATAATCGGCTGGTTTAAAGTCCCTTGAACATCTACATTCACTTGTCCTTGACCATTCACCCAAGTGACTTGCTCATTGGTAAACAAGTTTAACAGCGCCAAGCCTTCATCTTGCACTCTGGCGTTGATGCTGATTTGATTGCTATCTGGTTGAACTGAAGCAAAAGGCAACCCAAAAGGTACGCTACCTGCAATCTGAACAGGCTGTGTCCCAGTCACCAAGACGGTACTGCCAAAATTGAGACGAGCATTGTTATAATTGAAACTCACTTGCCCTGTCTGCACTGCTTGTTTGTTGATAGTACCATCGACCAGCGTTAGTTCGCCGATCGCTCTGGGGTCTTTTAAATCACCACCTAGGGTAGCGACAGCATTCACATTCCCTGTGACATCGACTCGATATCTTTCTATAAAAGGCTGTAGAAGTGATACAGGTAAACTTGCCACACGCAATTGTCCAGAGAGTTGTTCAGTTCCTAACTGTCCTGTAAATGCCAGCGAGCCTGGATTTAAATTCACACTTAAGGGTAACAGTGTCACGACACCATTTGCAAAAGTGCCTCTAGCTATGACATCATTAATCGAGTAGTTACCCCATTGCCAGTTATTGCCCTGAAAATTAAAGCTGGCATTTAACCCTGACTTTAATGAACCACCCACTTCAATTCCTCCGCTCAAGGCACCCTGTAATTCTGCTAGTGTGGGTAAGGTTGTTGGTTCTTTTTGCTGCGTCTGCTGTTGTGCGATGCGAGTTTGAATTTGTGAGAAATAATCTAACTGTGTTAGCAAATCTGAGGACGGCAAACTGCGAGGCTGAGTTTGAAGAACCTCTGCTCCTGCCAATTCCGGACCCTGCAACCCTCCACCAAAATCCCCAAAATCAAAGACATTGAATGCTTGTAAAAGTCTGTCGATTCTGGTTTGGTCAAAATTAGCTTGGAATTGAAATTGCGGGTTGTTCCCTGTTTGCACATTCCCACTCAGGGCGATGCTGCTTTCTGCTATCCGCAATTGACCATTCGTTAAGCTAGCAGTACCATCGGCATAACTAATGTTACCTCGAAATTCATCTGCTATGACTCTACCAACGACAGGTTTGGCGATCGCCACTTCTCCAGCAGCTGCATAGTTGTTCAGATTAACGACTAAATCGCCGGATGCTTGCCCTGCAAGAGGTTTCAGTGTATTATTAGGAACAAACCCACTCAGAATAGCTACAGGAAAATCTCGCACGTTGACAAGCAAGTTTTCTCCTTCGGTTCTGCCAGTGGCAACTGCTTCATCACGTCGGAACAAAAATGAACTTGGGCGATTGTTTGCATCAATATTAACTGCAATTTGGTCTTGTCTACCTGCAAGTTGCAGTTGTCCACCTTGCCCACCCTGATATTTTACATTCCCAGCTAATACCGGGTCAAACGCCAAACCACTGACCTTCAAATTCTCTAGCCGGATGTTCCCAGTAGCGTTAGGAGTCGTTGGCGTACCTGTGAGTTGTCCTGTGAAATTAAGTCGCCCCGCTAACGCTATGTTACCAGGAAGATTGGAACTCGCTTTTTGTAAGTTATAGTTGCGCGCTTGCACATTGAGATTAAAACCACTGACTTGAGGTGTACCAGTTTCTGGTACCTGAACAGCAACAACACCGTTAGCACTCAGTCCGGGGGAAGTTGCGTTTTGCAGAATAATCTGCTGTCCATTCCACTGAACTTGTGCTGTAATTGGTTGTGCAAGCAGTGATAACCCTTGTGACAAGCCTACTTGTCCAGCAGCGCGAATATTGGAAAGCGCAAAAGATTGAGTTGTTCCTGCTAACTGCAAGTTGCTATTGAGTCGTCCTTGCAGTTGTTGTGAAAAACGGTTGAGTTGAACTTGAGAAACATTAGCAAGGGCTTGCCAGCGACCATTATTAAGGCTAATATTCCTAACGTTAACTGTACCTCCTGCCACATTACGCAGACTTGCCTGTCCTGAAGCTTGAATGGTTGACGGTTGGAACGAAGCAGTCGTTCCCGACAAATTCAACTGACTGCTTAACACTCCCCCTTGAAGCTGGGGTGGTACCTGTGCAAAACGGCTCAATTGAACTTGCTGGGCATTAACAAAAGCTTGCCAGCGACCTTGGGCAAGTTGACCCCTTCCCCTAATTGTACTACCTGCCACTTTCACCAGAGCATCTTGGAAGAGAACACTATTACCTTGTTGATTCACAACAACTTGTCCAGTTGTGGGATAAGTTGCTGTAGGCGCTGAAACCTGTGCGACTGTTTGCAAATTGCCAAGTGAGCCAAAAACCCTGGCGTTTGCCGATACATTACCAATTGTAATCGGAGGTGAAGTCTTGTAAGCTTTGGCAATAGCATCGCCGGGTAAATTTTGAGCTTGCACATTCAACGAAACTCTACCCCGAGGTGCAAGCTGAACTTGACCATTTGCCGTGATTTGTCCTCCTACTTCTGGAGTCGCCTGAACTCTCGCAATATTGACTGTTAAAGGTTGCGCACCGAGTCTTCCAGACACTGTGGCGTTAGCGGATACACCACCAATGTTGATGGGAACTGAAACGCCATAACCTTGGGCGATCGCATTTGCTGGTATACCTTGAGCTTGAACATTTAACGCAACGTTACCTTGTGGGACAAGTTGAACTCGACCGTTTGCTGTGATTTGTCCTCCTGCGGGTGGTGTCGCTTGAACGCTAGATATGTTGAGCGTTAATGGCTGTGTCCCGCCTCCGGGTGAACCAGAAACTTCGGCTTTAGCTGACACATTTCCAATACTTGTGGGGAGAGTCAAGCCGTAAGCACTTGCTAGTGCATCTGCTGAGACACCTTCGGCTTGCAGATTAAACTTCACTCCACCTTGTTGAGGTTTAGATCCGAGTTGAATTTGACCGTTCCCTGTAATTTGTCCACCTGCTGCTGGAATTAATTGCAGGTTAGAAACGGTAATACCAGATCCGGCTTTAGATAGACTTAACCGAAAGCCAGTGCTAAGACCATTGAATAAAACGCGGTCAACTTGAACAGGTTTGATGCTGCTTGCGGTTCCGCTGAGAATGGGTTGTTGAATTGCTCCTTGCAACTGAATTTTTGATTGTACTTCTCCAGCAACCGGAACTGGCAATTTCACATTCAGCGTGTCTAAAAGATTTTTGGCACTGACCGCCTTTACCTGAGCGGAAACATTGTAACCTGTTTGGAGATTGAGAGCTCCATTTGCCAGAACGGGAACTTTGCCATAGTTCGTACTCAGATTTTCTAGACCAACTGTCTGACCTTGGAAAGTTAATCTGCCAATGGAATTGATAAACTTTTGGGGAACGTTTTGAATTTGAGCAGTGACTTGATTAGCAACAGCCGTTCCATTAATAGCAACTTCCTGCTTATTGGGTTGTTCCTGATCAGGCTGTAATTGAACCCCTAAGTCAGCATCTACACGACCTGATTGCAAAGCAATTGGTAGTTCAATTAATCGACTCACATTGGCTGCTTCCAGATTTTGCGCTTGCAGCTTGACGTTAGTTTGTAGTGTTTTCAGTTGTGTCTCACCAACTATTTTGACTGTTCCTCCCGTGGTTGGTTGAGCACCGAGATTATAGCTAATTCCTTGATTTTGAGACAGAATTCGCGCTGTACCATTTACCTGATCTAACGCAACTGAACCTTTAGGTTTGTTTGGTGTCGGATTTGGCACCAACACCACATCTCCATTCTGAAGCTGTATTGTCTGCAACTCAGTTTGGAGAATACCTTTTCCTTCTCCCGTCTTAAGTTGAGTTGTTACCCAGCGTCCCTGTTTATCTTGTTGAAGATACACATCAGGCTGAACTAGAGTAACATTTAATGCCAATGTCCGGTTAAAAAGGAGCCGCAAAGGGGAAAACTGTACATCCACAGCTTTTGCTGCAACTCTATCTGGATCATTGGGGGTTGCTGGTATCGATAACGCTCCGAATCTCAAACTAGAAAGCGAAAACCGCTCAACTGCCCCTAATTTTACTGGTCTTCCAAGCAGCTGCTGAAGATTGTTCTCCACCAATGGTGCTAAATCTTTATAAACATAGTTCCTAGCCCACCAAACACCACCTGCAATTCCAGCTAGCAAAATCACTCCCAAAGCAAGACTACTACGTCTTAAGAGGAGAAGCCACAGACGACGGTTAGAAGGCTCCTGTTCATTTCCTGACTTTGGAGAGCGCGTCATAGTCGTTACCAGTACTGTACTTTAGAGCAGTGAGATGAGCTAGTGAGTGTTTGAAAAAGCAAGCCAAAAGCTATGATTTCAAATTTTGGCTCCAAAACAACACAAAAATTATGTTACTAGAAAGTGTCCTGTTTATGGAACTACATTCATAAGTTTTGATGAACGTGACAGCTTAACTGTAATTGCATTAACACTGAGAATGACTATAGCGAGAAGACAGGCTTAAGTGGTGTAAATTCCGTGGAAAAATTCAGATTATTAGAAAAAATATGACTTAAGAAGTATTTTGACAGTACCAAAAGGAATATTTTTGAATACTCACTGATCACTTAAATAAGAATTCTTTTAATTTTATACGTAGTATAAAAAAGTATTGAAGAGTTAGAAGAAATTTATTTTGATTACAGAAAAGTTTAAAAAATTGGTACCCCTTCAAGGGGTTTGGTATAAGCAGGTGCGATCGCACCTGCGGAATGTGGGTTAGACATATCAAAACTAGGCTTGGACAAAACCAAACCGAAAGCTTTATAAATATTTGATTGTTTTTTTTTGCCAATATCCAGACAGTTACTAAATTCAAGGCATAACTAATCAATTGTTTCTTTAGCTATATTGTTTGCATTCACGACAACAATGCCAGATGACAAATTGTGCTGTTGTAACGGGCTTGTTTGAACTTCTGGTCTACGCAAATCAAGGGAATTACTGACCAGGTGTTTGTGTCTAGATTGACCAGTAACAGAAACTTTGAATCGTCAGGAGTCGTTACTCTGGTCTGACCATTTCATTGCACTCTCCTCCAAAACATATTGATGCACAATAGTTCAATACGTCCTCTGCTCAATCTACTAGCGGTTGAGCGGAAACTTTTGCCGTACTCGATTGTTTTCAAGTTGCAAAAAAGCTCTATGCATTATGAATTAAGCAGCTGTCTATGTCAAAAGACAAGCTGTCAAACTTGGCGTTACTTTGAACCCGCATTCCGCACCTAGTAGTGTCACACAGGTAAATTAGACTATAAAACCAAAGAGTTTTTAACCTATACTGCAAAGACTGCAAATTCTCAGACTACAATCAGTTTTTTAGAGTACCTTAAATCGTAACGCCCTGGAGCGAAACTATTAATTATTTAGCATGGGAAAGCGCTACCACCGCTCTGGTGCAATCAAAAATTTCGGTGATAGTGACTATATCACTCGTTTTGGAATTTGGGTAATTTGGTAGAAGCGCTATGTCAATGACAAAATCTCAAACTCCAAATTATGACTGTTGAGAAAATTGTGAGTGAAATGATCCACCACATTCGTATCACTCAATTCCAAGTTATAAAAATTCACAACCTCATGCTCAAAATAAGGTCCAGCGTGCCAAGTTCCTACCTCTAACTTAATAAAGCAATTTCCTGGAATGCGGAAAGCAGCTATATCTTCTAAAGATGGTTCATTAATATTATTATTAGGAGGACAAACCGCAATTAACCAGTCCTTCCCTTCCAATGAACCCAGACATTGAGTACATTGTACATGGCGAGTAATGGTGTGAAATTTCCGTCCTCTGCAGTGTAGTTGCATGATATAAAAGCGGGGGGTACCTCTATCAAGTACGAGTTGAGCATCTTCTGCATCAAAGGATTTACCGTCTAACTGAGGAAAAATCACCTGTCCATATCGACGAAAATTTTCCGGCGTTATCCATTCAGCCTGCAATTGTTGGATTGTCTTTGATGTACTCATATCAAACCTGCTTGCACCCACATTATTTTAGCTTTGATTCCCTCTCCTGAAAGGAGAGGGTTAAACAAAAGTCTGCGAAAACGACTCACTTTAATTCCTGTAGTTCTTTGGGAATGAGTGACTTGGGAATAATAGAAGCTTGTTTTTCGAGATCTGAAGGTTTTGTATACAACCAAGCCCAAGCAATTAAAACCGCCTGAAACGGAAGTCTAATAACATGTACCCAAGGTGAATTTGGTATATGGTCAATTTTAATGAGATTTACTGCCATATTGATATTGGATGGATAAACAGCAATAAAAAGAGCAAGTAGCCCCCAAGCAGCAGCTTGACTTACAGGCGGAACTAATAACCCGATACCACCCAAGATTTCATAAAAGCCAGTCAGATAAACTATTTCTAGAGGGTAGGGGAGTTGCGGCGGCACAATTCTGACATACTGATCAGCAGATATAAAGTGCGTGACTCCAGCTACAATCATAGATACCGCTAGGATGACACGAAAAATTTCCTTGAGATTGTTCATCTATTCCCTTGACTTTATAGTTGCGTCCACTTCTTCAGTTTGTTTGGTTTCAGGTCACTACGTCTTCAGTCAACAGTGAGAAAAACAAACGAGGAGGTAGGGGGATGAAGCAGATTATAGTAATCAATAACAAGGATTACCCATTTCAAGGCTAATGTATGGCGGCAAATTTTAGTAGGCGTAAATTTCTTTTGTATAGTTCAGCTACCTTGAGTACGAGTTTACTGCTGAAAGCTTGCAGTAGCAACTCAACAACAACAGGGGGTAGCCCAGGGTTTAAGATAGCGATCGCCCTCCCTGGAGTCATCAGCGATCAAGCCTGGAATCAATCTGGTTACGAAGGCGTACAGCTTGCTAAACAAAAGCTGGGTGCAGAAACATCCTATGTAGAACAAATAGCACAAGCAGACCAAACCGAAGTTCTCTCAGATTTTGCGCGTCGCGGCTATAACCTAGTATTTGCCCACGGCGGACAATTTGATGCTGCTATTGAACAAGTCGCGCCGCAGTTCCCCAACACTTTCTTTATCGGTGTCAATGGTGCTGTCAACGGTTCCAACATCGCTGCTTTGCGAATTGACCATTTGCAAGCGAGTTATCTGTGCGGAATTATCGCTGCATCAATGACCAAATCCAATCAACTAGCTTACATTGCAGGACAACAATTTGATGCTACCCAACAAGAACTACGTGGCTTTGAATTAGGAGCAAAATCTCTCAAGCCAGATATCAGAATTAGTTCTACATTCACAGGTGACTGGAACGATGTCGCCAAGGCAAAAGAAGCCACTCTTGCAATAATTTCTTCTGGCGCTGATGTCATCTATCAATGGTTAGATACTGCCTCTGCTGCCGTTTTACAAACTGCAAGCGACAAAGGAGTTTATGCTTTTGGTAACACGAAAGACCAGTTAGAAATTGCACCCAAAGCAGTTTTAACAAGTGCGGTGAAGCGGCTGGATTTAGCGATCGCCTATTTAGCAGAACTAGCCAAACAAAATCAACTCAAAGGTCAAATTTACACAATAGGTTTAGAAAAACCAGATATTTTATCTTTAGGAAAGTTTGGGGCGATCGTTCCCGAACCAATCAAACAAAAAGCACTCAATACAAAAGAGGAAATTGTTGCTAAAAAAATCACCTTTGAAAAATGCCAAGAAGCTGGCAAAGATACCCGCTGCGTTAAAAAAACCACAGCTTAAACAGTTATCAGTTATCAGTTACCAGTTATCAGTTTTATCGTTGGAGGAAACACCACACCAAGAGTACCAAAGAGCGTTGGTGTCAGTACGACCACACCATACGCACTGCGGCTGGTACTGTTCACTGTTCAGTGTTTGAAATCTCATTTTATTTTTCGTTTTTATCTAACTTGAAAATACATCAATGTGACCCCACCCCTAACCCCTCCCCCTCCGGGTTCGCCAGTCGCCTACGGCGGGAAACCCGCCTGCAGCGCTGGACTCACCGCAAGCGAGGAGGGGAAAAATACTCCCCCTCTCTGCTTGCGGAGAGATAGCCTTGAGAGCTTTATTGAAGATATGGAAGATATGGGAGAAGGGGAAAAATACTCCCCCTCTCTGCGTGCGGAGAGGGGGCTGGGGGGTGAGGTTTTTCTCTGCCTTTTTTCTTACCTAGCACAGTTTGTTATATGTCTTATTTACGCTTAGAAAAAATTACCAAACGCTTTGGCTCATTCATAGCCAATGACAACATTAGCCTCACTGTTGAACCAGGAAAAATTCACGCCATCCTAGGCGAAAATGGAGCTGGGAAAACCACTTTAATGAACATTATTAGCGGTCTTAATCAACCTGATGCAGGTGAAATATATTTGGAAGAAAAACCAGTAAACATATCTTCGTCAAGTGCAGCAATTGAATTAGGCATTGGCATGATTCACCAACATTTCATGCTAGTTCCCCAGTTGACTGTAACAGAAAACATTATCCTAGGAACATTAAATCACTGGCGTTTAAACCTGCGTCAGAAACAACAGGAAATCACGGCTTTATCCGAAGCTTATAGATTAACAGTTGACCCTGCTGCTAAAGTAGGAAATCTGCCAGTAGGGGCGCAACAGCGAGTCGAAATTCTCAAAGTTCTCTACCGGAAAGCAAAATTGTTGATTCTTGATGAACCAACAGCAGTGCTGACACCAAGAGAAGTAGAATCATTAATTGCTATTTTGCGACAACTCGCAGCAGATGGACACACAATTATTTTTATCAGCCACAAATTGGATGAAGTTATGAACTTATGCGATACAGTCACTGTGTTGCGACGCGGAAAGGTAGTAGCAAATACAACGACTAAACAAGCCACGCCGCAGCAGTTAGCGGAATTGATGGTGGGGCGCGAGGTGGCTTTACAGTTGGACAAAACTCCTGCTTCTGTTGGAAAGGTGGTTTTGTCAGTGCAAAATTTACAAGTTGAGGATGACAGGGGTGCGATCGCTGTCCGCAATGTATCTTTTGAAATGCGGGCGGGAGAAATTCTGGGTATTGCAGGTGTAGATGGTAATGGACAGCGAGAATTAGCAGATGCAATCACTGGTGTGCGAACTGTCAAGGCTGGAAAAATTGAACTGATACAGAACCTCTCCCCTCAAGCCCTTGTGGGGTACATCCCGGAAGATAGGCAAAAAATGGGTTTAGTATTGCAGTTCAATATTGCTCAAAATCTCATTTTGAAAGCTTTTAGAAAATTGCCGTTTTGTCGTCGCTTTTTGTTGCAGAAGCAAGCAATTAGCAATAATGCTAAGTCTGCAATGCAAGAGTTTGATATCCGGGCGACAAGTGAAGGTGTGAAAGTCAGTCAGCTTTCCGGGGGAAATCAACAAAAGGTAGTGCTGGCGCGGGAACTGGCGAGAGAACCAATGTTAATAGTAGCTATGCAACCAACGCGGGGACTGGATGTGGGGGCGACGGAAGCAGTACAGTTGCAGCTGTTAGCCCAACGGAATCGCGGTGCGGCTATCTTGTACATTTCTACCGAATTGGAGGAAGTTATGGCAATGAGCGATCGCATTGCGGTGATGTACACAGGTGAGTTTGTGGATGTTTTGGATGCGACGACAGCAACAGTGGAGGAGATTGGTTTTTTAATGGCTGGAGGAAGGTAAACAATTCAAAATTCAAAATTCAAAATTCAAAAATGTAACAGCTTCCACATGAGGCAAGAGAAGACGCAGAGGAAAGGGAGAAAATGAGTAAAGGAAATGCTATGTTGCTACATTCTGCTTCCGGATGACTACAACGAATCGGCTTCAACCTCTGCTGCTACCAATCTTACCTCCCGTAATTGCGATCGCATCGGCGTTACTCGTTGGTGCAATTCTGATCTTACTTGCTGGGGCAAATCCCATTGCAGCATATACGGCTTTGTTTCAAGAATCTCTTTCTACCTACTTTGGATTTGGCAACACTCTTACCAAGATAGTACCGCTATTGTTAACCAGTTTAGGGGTATTGGTGGCTTTGCATGCAGGTCAATTTAATATCGGTGGGGAAGGACAAATTTACCTGGGTGCTTTGGGAAGTGCGTTGATAGGATTGTACGTGCAGGGATTACCTGCTGTGATTCATGTACCATTGGCGTTGCTTGCAGGATTTGTTTTTGGTGCGGTTTGGGGTTTGATTCCAGGTTACCTCAAGGCGGTACGCGGGATAAATGAAGTCATCACCACTTTGCTGTTGAACTACATCGCCTTTAACTTTATTAGTTACCTCGTTCAGAACCCCCTAAAGCAACCGGGTGCGCCTAGTCCTTATTCACCATTGATTGCTAAATCTGCTCAACTACCAATTATTTTACCGGGGAGTCTCGCCCATGCTGGCATTGTACTGGCGTTAGTTGCAGCAGTCATTGTATGGATTTTGCTAGTACTATCACCTATAGGCTACCAAATCGCTGCCGTAGGATTTAACCCTATTGCTTCCCGTTATGGTGGTATTTCTGTCGAACGCACCATCATGCTGGTGATGGCGTTGGCGGGTGGTTTAGCTGGCTTGGCGGGTGCAACTGAAGTAATGGGGTTAAAATATCGATTGTTTGAGCAAGTTTCGTCTAGTTATGGATTTGATGCGATCGCGATCGCATTTCTCAGTCGCGGTAGTGTTTTCGGTGTCGTACTGACTTCCTTGTTCTTTGGTGCGCTTCGCAGTGGTGCGAATGTAATGCAGCGCAGTGCAGGAGTTCCAGTCACAGTAGTTTACGCTATTCAAGGTTTGACTGTACTGTTTATTGCCATTAGTCTGGCGCTAGAACATCGCACAAAACTGATGGAACCATAAACACAAACAATAAACCCTCCCTCCCTCCCTCCCTCCCTCTCTCCCTCTCTCCCCCCCTCCTCCCTTGAATAACATAAACTTCTTCTCCGACTACCTCGTTTCTACCCTCCGTCTCGCAGTACCCCTAGCATTCGCCTCACTGGGCGGGCTTTTCTCCGAACGATCAGGGGTACTGAATATTGCCTTAGAGGGAATGATGCTAACTGGTGCATTTACTAGTGCAGTTGCCACTTTTTACACTGGTAACGTCTGGCTTGGTGTCTTTGCTTCTGTGATTGCTGGGGGACTCGTGGGACTACTCCATGCTTTCTTATCCGTAACTTTACGGATTGACCAGTTAGTTTCAGGCTTAGCAATTAATCTTGTTACCGCTGGGTTAACATCATTTTTATCACGCTTAGTGTTTGCTGGTAGTAGCACCCAGCGCATACCTGGAATTGAACCAATTGTAATTCCTGGTCTTGGAAATATTCCCGTTGTCGGACCTTTGCTATTCCAGCAAGATATTCTCGTATATTTACTGTTGTTTTTAGTTTTTCTCAGCACCTATATTTTGTTTAATACCAGCCCGGGTCTTACCTTACGAGCTGTAGGGGAATATCCCAAGGCTGCTGACACGGCTGGCGTGTCAGTGCAACAAGTGCGTTACCTTGCTGTGGTAGTCAGTGGTTGTCTAGCTGGATTAGGAGGTGCTTATTTAACTTTGGCACAGGTAAAATACTTTGCAGAGGGAATGAGTGCTGGAAAAGGCTTTATTGCGATCGCTGCCTTAATTTTTGGCAGATGGCATCCTATAGGAACCGGGTTGGCTTGCTTGTTGTTTGGCGCTACGGAAGCTTTACAGTTGCGAATTCAGGCATTGAACGCAAATATTCCTTATCAATTTTTGATTATGCTACCGTACATAACAGCTCTGCTTGCCCTGGTTGGATTAGCCGGTCAATCTACACCTCCAGCAGCTTTGGGAGTCCCCTACTTCAAACAAAATCGACACCAATAGGACTTACGCACTTTACAAAAAAAGCGAATTATGCATAATATGCGTGTTCGTGAGGGAAGCATTGTCTGTATCTGCGGTTTAAAAGCACTGCGGTGGCAAAATGTTTCAGCTATCTACAATCCACGTTCCATCTAATTAAGTGCATAAGTTGATTTTACTTACACCTACTTAAAAATACAGCTATGAGGACTTATGTCTTCTAGGTTCAAAACGCTACTAAGTTGAGGTGATTTATATCTTATCTACTATGGCTTTAATGCACATAATCAATAATTGGTCAATGTATCAGTCCTAATCAAGTCATGATCTATAAAATTTAACCACAGCTAACCAAAGCTAAATTTTTTTCAAAAAAGACTTGACGAAATACACATCTAACAAGATGATATTTGCTTAATGTTGCCACTAGCTCTTCGTGTCCTTCCCTGGAAATCAGCGCAGACACCAAGCCTTGTGAGTCACAGACGAGTCACTCCATCTCAAGCCGCTAACAGCCGCCTGAAGGAAGCCTCGTACATCTTGCTAACAGGGTGACCTTCCTAAAAACGAGTTTTTTAGTCACGAGGGTTTTGATGTATGGTCCTTCTTTAAAGGTGAGGAATAATTTATGTCCGTACAGCCTTTTGTTTTAGTTGTAGAACAAGATCTACACTATTTAGAACTTCTCAATTCTTACCTTAAGTTACTCAATGTATCGTGTATTTGTGCTAAACAAGGAATCAAAGCTTTGATTTTGTCACAAACACACCAGCCAGATTTAATCCTGCTCGATATTGCACTACCTGATTTCAGTGGTTTACAGATTATTCATTATTTAAAGCACAACCCAGAGACAGCGAAGATTCCAATTATTGGAATGACAACTTTAACCAGTGAACAAGATGGAAATGCCATTCTTCTAGCAGGAGCTGATGACTGCATTACCAAACCATATCATTTTCATGAATTAGAAGCTGCTATCTACCGCCATCTCACTCTTGCACAATCTTGCAATTAGCCTTAGGAATACTTTCGCGATTCCGAACCTCTGGCAATGCTTCTAAAAAAACAATAATGCCAGTGCGACCTGTTATTAAATTAGTATTGCTCAACAGGTCTACTACTGCTTTTTTAATAATCTCCTCAATCAAATCCTTGATTTGTGGAGCAATGATTTTGTTTAGATCTAATCGCACTTGTTCAGCCAAAATCTCATATCCTGCCTTCACAAGAGTTTGCTCAGGAACGCTGACAGAATTTTCTATCGATATTGCCAATTCTGTATCAAAAAATTGGCAAATAATTTTGCCAGGGCGATGTCCAAGTTGTTTCGTATAGAGGGAGCGGATACGATGTGTTATTTCTCTTTCGAGTTGTCCAATCGTTGGTTTAGACATTTTTGGGAGGGTGATAAAAACACTTATAGCAATAAAATATAAATGATTAATACGCAAAATAAAATTTTTTAGTAAATTCCTTATGATAAGCTGTCGCACATTAAACTTGCGCTTTTTGGGTTATGAAACCCTTGTTGTAAGACTTTAGGACATGAAAATTCAAAACAGGGCAGATGACTAGCAAGCTTTATTTTTGCTACTGATTGAGAGAAAATATCAAAACTTATAGCTACTATAAATAAATGTGATTGAACCAGTCACTTTTTTGAAAAAAATGACTAGTTCAATCACATACTAACGTGATGAATCACGTCTGCAAATAAGGTTCACTGGTTTGAGCAAATATGGTTTGGAATGTGGCGTTCAGTCCTGACGGTCAGGCAATTGCCTCAGCCAGTGATCATAAAACTGTTAGACTTGACTGTTAAACCTTGGAAACTAGTCATCATGAACTGCGTACAGCAGGACAGATAAAAATTTATTTTTTCTTCTGTATTCTGTCTTCTGAGTTCTATTCTCAAGTCAGCAGTTCAGGAATAAGAAGGAAAAAGGAAAAATATGATTTTTTACCTTATAACTTTCACCTTTTACCTTCTTTTTCATGTAAAACTATACAATTTGAATACAAATCAGCTTATTTCGTCCCAAACAAGCGATCGCCTGCATCTCCTAATCCAGGAATAATGTAACCGCTTTCATCCAAATAATCGTCAATAGCCGCAGTGTAAATCGGGACATCAGGGTGTACTTCGGTGAAATACTCAAGACCTTCTGGTGCAGCAAGTATGCAAACAAACCGAATTGACTTCGGATTAGTTGATTTGAGGCGTTCCACCGCTGCTACTGCTGAGTTACCAGTTGCTAGCATCGGATCAACCACCAACACATCTCGCTTATCCACATCTTGGGGAACTTTGAAATAATATTCAACGGGAATCAGAGTTTTGGGGTCACGGTATAATCCAATGTGTCCTACTCTTGCTGATGGTATAAGTTCCAGCATTCCATCCAAAATTCCCTGTCCCGCCCGTTGGATAGAAACAATCACTAGCTTTTTATCTGGCGCAAGCACTGGGGCTTTCATCGGGGCTAGTGGTGTTTTAATCAATTCATGTTTTAGAGGCAAATCTCGGGTAACTTCATAAGCCAACAGTAAGCTAATCTCTTTAATTAAGACTCGAAATTTTGCCGTGGTGGTTTCGGCTTTACGCATGAGCGTCAATTTGTGTTGAATCAACGGATGCTCGATTATTATGACTTGACTGTACATAAGCTCTAAATGTTTTATTATGCAACCACAAAACAAGCGACTGGTGAGACCAGTCCTATGCCTCTATGGGAGGAGCTACGAAGCGCGCGTAGCGTCTCCGTGCTTGAGAAAGCGGGTTTCCCAACAAGCAGAAACTGGCGTTAGCGCTTCGTGTTGGCGCAGCCTGTCCGTCCCTCTTCCGGAGAAGGCACGGTACAGCCGCTCTTGCGTGCCGCAGGCATAGGACTCACCCGAAGGGTATACAATTGTCCGTTCGCTTACCAAGGACACCAAAAAAAGAGGTATCAGTCATTAGCTTTTTGGTCCGTTGCTTTTTCCAAAGCTTATGACTCATAACTAATGACTCATGACTCATGAATGCCCAGAGTTAGAATACAGTGCCGTCGCTTTCTATCTGTATGGGGGGTATACCACCCTTTCTGTGTTGAGCAGCTATTTTTCGCCCCGCTGTCCAAGTTCCACCTTGCAAGATTTTCACCAGTGGCAGTTCTTCAGCACTCATGCCTAATTTTTCGCGTACTGTAGCAGCGATACGATCCAAGAGCATCACTGTTAAGGCACGCCATTCAACTATAACTTCTGATGCAACTGGATGAGGCTTGAGCAAAATTTCTGGATCTTTAGGGCGCAGGAGTTCCAAATCAAGGCATAACCCGCCATTGCGATATTCTGCTAATCCAGTGAGGGCATCCAAGCCAGTGATTTCCAAACCAAGTTCTTGTACAGGCTCTAGCAGAGAATAGGTAAGCCACTGCGACAGCTTGTGAAATGGCACTAAGCCATCATCAGTAACACTTGGGTGAAACCAAACATCACCCAGATTAATCCCTGCAACCTCAATTCGTCCAGACCAAATATCACCTAGTCCTTCTAGAACTGCATCCAACACTCTGGTAGCAGCTAATCGATTATTGCTAGATTTTTCTATTAAATATTTAACCAGATTACCTGGACGGGGGTTTTGTTCTCCAAATAAATGAGGTGAAGAAAGTAACGCTTGACCTAATTTTTGCAACAACTGCAACCGCCCAGCAATTCCCACCAAAGGATTCTCTGCATTCACACCAAACCCATCTGCCAGTTCTTGTTCTGTTAAGGCTTGCAATCTTTCAGCATCAACTTGCAAAGGTGCTGTTTGCTTGTCACTAGAAAAAGTTCCATCGCAGAACATTTGGAAACTAGCAACTGCCAAACCTTCAGAACGCCTAAAACTTAGCTGAGTCCCCCGTTCGCGATAATACCAACGATCGCCCGCGCCCGCATCCAATAACACACTGATCATCGCCAAATCAAACTTGGCACCAGCTTTTTCTAAAGGCGTTAGTCCAGCTAACTGCTCATCCAACTGAGATAAACGCGGTACACCCCCAGCCTCAAAATGCCGCCAGCGGCTGTGAAAAGGAATTTGCAAATCAGGGTATTGTTCCTGCATTACCTCAATTACATAATCACCAACATTTGTCAACTGTGTCAAATCGCAACTAAAGTGATGCGACTTACCCTCAACTGCTAACGCAAACAGTTGCCCACAACGTTCACGGATAGCATGAGGAGAACGCAAATAAGCAACCAACTCTTTGTCATCGGTTCTTGGCGTCCTTCGCGTCTTGGCGGTTCGCATCTCCATTCTTACTGACTCCTATATCGATACACCCCTACTTATGGGGAGATAAGGAGGATGAGGAAGACAAGGGAGAGGGCAAGACGCACGGGAGAGTTTTTTTGAGGAATTCCCCTTTGTCCCCGTGTCTGGGTGTCCCTTTCTTTGTCCCCCTTATCCCCTTGAACTCAATCTACTAAAGAACGTCCCTTGACCGCAGCTAAACTGTCAGCATCCAACACCTCTCCTGTGGTGTAATAACCGGCTGCTTTCTTCGCCTCTATCTCCACCCGCGCATCTTGGGGAATCAACTCTTCTGGAATTGGTATTCGTTCGACAATCTCAATTCCCGACTGAGTAATGGCGTTGTACTTCATATTACTCATTGATACCATACGGTCAATACGGGTAATGCCCAACCAGTGCAACACATCGGGCATCAGTTCTTGGAATCGCATATCTTCCACGCCCGCCACACATTCAGTGCGGGCAAAGTAGGAATCAGCGCGATCGCCACCCTCTTGACGCTTGCGGGCATTGTAAACCAGGAATTTCGTCACCTCTCCCAAAGCACGCCCTTCCTTACGGCAGTAGACAATGACACCAGCACCACCTTCTTGTGCCGTTTGTACGCAAACTTCTATACCATGTACTAAGTAAGGGCGACAGGTGCAAATATCTGAGCCAAACACATCAGACCCGTTACATTCATCATGTACGCGTACTGCTAAGGGTTTATCGGGGTCAGTCAGGGCTGCGATATCTCCGATAATATACACAGTCACACCTCCGATTGGCGGCAAAAATACTTCCAAATCAGATCGCGTCACTAAATCTGGGAACATTCCCCCAGTTTGTTCAAATAAAGCGCGACGTAACTCCCCTTCGGTGATTTGGAAGCGTTTGGCAATTCCTGGTAAGTACCAAACTGGTTCAATTGCGGCTTTAGTGACCACTAAATCGCCACCAGGTTTCATAATCTTGCCATCAACCTGCAAGCGTCCTTTTGCCACCGCTTCTTGTAATTCAGGTAAGTTGATGTGCGCGTTTGTGATGGCGATCGTGGGACGAATGTCATATCCCTGTGCAAAGTATGATGCAAAGACCTCACCAACCATCGCCCCAAACGGGTCAAGCGAGACAATTTTATCTGGCTCGTACCAGCTTGGGTGTGGTCCAATGTATTCTACTGGAGATGTGTTGGTAAGATCTGCCCTGTGATCTGACTGAAGTGCCCCGCTAGCCACCGCTAATGCCCTGTAAATCGCATAACCACCAGAGTGGGTGCCAATCACGTTGCGGTGTGCCTGCTTAAGGAGCGTAGCAATTACTGGACCGCGTTGCATTGGATCAGCTGCTCCCCATTGGATGGGAATCGGTTTAGGACCAAAGCGACTGGGATGCGAAGTGAGAACAATATGCCTGGAAACGCTTTTTTGCTTTGGCATAGTCGTTTCTTTTTCTCTTACTTTTTATCAATTCTTAGTCATTAGCGATTTCTCTACAACTAGCAAAGAGTTGTGACTTGTAAAAGTATGCCATACTAATGACCCATCACTAATGACTCTAAATATCGAATCATAGAGCGATCGTATTGCAGGCTACAGAAGATAGTAAATTAATTGCTAATTTTTAATTTCATTGTTCCTTTGTTCAAAGCAATGACTGCTGTGGCATTTTTGGAATTTCTGAAATTTTACCCAGCAACGCCAGTTGCCATCAGGCAAACCTCCTGTGAGATTTCTGTGTTGCACGTATTGGGTTCTTGGTACGAGAGCGATCAGAATTTTTTAGTAATTAATTAGATCATTTAGATAATAATGTGCGAAATTTGATCCAAAGTAACTATCACCGACCTTGAATTCATGGATTCTTTATTTATCGATTCCTTACTTGAAGACTTGAAAAATCCCGAGCAAACAGTCCGCGACCAGGCGACCAGAAAAATCTGGCATATCTGGTTTCAACAAAAGGGAGTTCATGGACTGTCCATGATTGAACGCAGTCAAAAGTTAATGGATTCTGGAGAAATAGCTGAAGCCGAAGCTTTGCTGACAGAACTTATTAACGACCAACCAGATTTTGCTGAAGCTTGGAATCGCCGAGCTTTTCTTTATTATACCATCGGAGAGTATTCAAAATCTCTCATAGACTGTCAAATGGTCATCCAAATCAATCCAGTACATTTCGGCGCACTTCACGGTCTAGGCTTGTGTTATGTCGCGATGGGAGACTATGTTGAAGCTATCAGAGCATTTCACCGTGCTTTGGAGATTCAGCCTTATTCTCAAGTCAATCAAAAATTGATTTTAGAATGCACTTTCCGATTGAACTAAGACTAGGAGGCTAGAAAGCAAAATCTTTAAATTTTTTCACGCAAAGGCGCAAAGAATCTCTTAGCGTCTTAGCGTCTTTGCGCGAAAATAAAAGAAAATTTTAAACTATGACCACAACACCCGTAAAATCATTTGACTTAGATGCCCTCACCACTTCCTTAGAAGGCATTGAAATTATTACCGACCCTACACAAGTCGCAAAATTATCCCAAGATTACCACACCTTCAGCCCAGTACTCGTACCCAAACTTGAAGGAAAAATCGGGGATCTAGTTGTGCGTCCTGCGAACCAACAAGAAGTGTTAAAAGTAGCAGCAGCTTGCGTAAAACACAGAGTACCCGTCACAGTGCGCGGTGCAGGAACGGGAAATTACGGGCAATGCGTACCGTTACATGGAGGCGTCATTATAGATATGACGCGAATGCAGGAGATACGCTGGGTGAAGCCAGGAGTCGCGCGGGTTGAAGCTGGGGTAAAGTTGGCAGCGTTGGATAAAAAAGCACGGGAAATAGGCTGGGAAATGCGGATGGCACCCTCAACTTATCGCACAGCGACGATTGCCGGATTTGTAGCAGGTGGTAGCGGCGGAATTGGGTCGATACAGTATGGTTTGTTGGGCGATCGCGGCAATCTTCTAGCTTTACAAGTCGTGACAATGGAAGATGAACCGCGTGTCATTGAACTGCGCGGCGACGACGTGCAAAAAGTCAACCATGCTTGGGGCATCAATGGCATTATTACTGAAGTCGAAATCCCATTGGGACCAGCTTACCCTTGGGCAGAAGTGATTGTTACCTTCCCAGAATTTATGGCGGCGGCAAGCTTTGGTCAAGCTTTAGCCAATGCCGATGGGATGATTAAGAAAGAGATTAGCATTTTTGCATCCCCAATTCCACAGTATTTTGCACCTCTACGAGAGTATATTCCTGATGGAACTCACGCCGCTTTACTGATGCTTGCCGAACCGAGTTTAGAATTATTGCCTGGGTTAGTACAGCAATATGGTGGCAAAATTACATATCAAAAACCTGCACAGGAAGCAGGAAAAGGGACGCACTTAGGAGAATTTACTTGGAACCACACCACCTTACACGCCCGGACTGTAGATACTTCGATCACCTACTTGCAAAGTATATTCCCTGCTGATAAAAATTTGCAACTAGTAGAGGATTTGTATCATCACTTTGGCGATGAGGTGATGATGCATTTGGAATTTATTCGAGTCAACGGTGCGATCGCTCCTGCGGCTTTGCAACTTGTGCGCTACTCTACAGAGGAACGCCTCAATGAAATTATCCGCTATCACGAAGAGCGCGGTGTGTTTATTGCCAATCCCCACACATATATTATTGAAGACGGTGGGAGAAAAGTTATTGATCCAGAACAGTTAAAGTTTAAGGAAATGGTTGACCCCTATGGATTGATGAATCCTGGTAAGAGCAAAGTGCTGGAATTTAAAATATCCCCTACGGGTACGCGAAGCGAAGCGTGAAACTCCTCCGCAGCAGGTACATAATTAACAAACCACAGATAAACACCGATAAAAATTTATCTGTGTTCATCTGTGTCCATCTGTGGTTTGATTCAAAAATCGTCGGGACAATCCAAAATTTAAAATACAAAATCCCAAATTGTCCATGATTCACATCGACGGTTCCTACGGAGAAGGAGGCGGGCAAATTCTCCGTACCTCCCTAAGTCTAGCTGCGATTACTGGTCACTCAATACGGATCGGGAACATCCGCGCCGGACGTCCAAAGCCGGGACTTGCAGCACAACACTTGACAGCAGTTCGCGCCGCTGCTGCAATTTGCAACGCCAAAGTGCAAGGGGATGCTTTGGGTTCGACGACACTGGAGTTTATTCCTGGTAGTGCTGTACAAGCGGGAAATTATACCTTTGATGTCAGTGAAGCGCGGGAAGGCGGTTCGGCTGGTGCTGTGGGTTTAGTGTTGCAGACTGTTCTCTTACCTTTGGTACTGGCAACAGGTGACTCTCAGGTGATACTGAAGGGTGGAACTCACGTTACCCACAGCCCTTCGGTGACTTATATTCAAGAAGTTTATTTACCAACTGTGCAACGCATGGGTGTGCAAGTTGAGGTGGAACTGAAGGCTTGGGGGTGGTATCCCCAAGGTGGTGGAGAAGTGCAGTTGTTAATAAGTGGTGGTAGCATTGGCGGGATCAACTTAATGGAACGTGGCGACTTGCAACAGGTGCGGGGGTTAGCAGTCGTCACGGAATTACCTTCTCACATTCCCCAGAGGATGGCGAGTCGTGCTGAGAATGTGTTGCGTGAAGCCGAATTGAAACCATCTGTGCAGCCATTGCGAGCAAAAGGTGTCGCACCAGGGGCGGGTTTGTTTCTCACTGCTGAGTACGAGAATAGCTTAGCTGGGTTTGGTGCGTTAGGGCGCATTGGTTTGGCAGCGGAAAAAGTCGCAGATATGGCTTGCGAGGAACTGTTGAAGTTTCATGAGACAGGCGCACCTGTAGATGAACATTTAGCTGATCAGTTATTATTACCAGCGGCTTTGGCATCAACGAGGAGTGAGTACCGAGTGCCTGAAGTGACTGGGCACTTGACGACGAATGCTTGGGTTATCGAGCAATTTGGGCTGGCGCGGGTTAAGGTGGATGAGGTTGAGAAGAGGGTGGTGGTGGAACCGTTAAACGTTAACTAGTTAATTGGGGTACGATTATGCAAACGATGCTGATCAAGAGGCTATCATAGTGAGCCGAATTGTTGTTACCACGTTAGGAACTCTTGGCGATCTACATCCTATGATTGCGATCGCGCTGGAATTGCGGCAACGCGGTCATGATGTTGTATTCGTAACACACAAAGAGTATCAATCCAAGATTGAAGCGTTGAAATTTGAGTTTCATCGAATGCGCCCCGATTTCACTGCACTGGACAATCCAGAAGAAATGGCACGGATGATGGATCTGAAAACAGGTCAAGAGTACATGGTGCGTCAGTGGGCTAATCCAAATTTACGCCAGATGTATACGGACTTGCTGAACGTTGCGAAGACAGCAGATTTTATCTTTTCAGGGGAAGGTGTAATCGCAACTCCACTGGTGGCAGAGAAACTCAAAATGCGATGGGCATCCAGTGCAATGGTTCCCATGTCATTTTTCTCGGCTTACGACCTGTCCGTTTTAGCGCCATTTCCTGCTTTGGCGAACCTGTATAGGTTTGGTCTGACTGTGAATCGAGGCATTGTCACTTTTGCTAAATTTGTCAGTAATTCTTGGGCAGAACCGATTCGTCAACTTCGCCGTGAACTCGGATTATCGCCGCTCAAGGGCAATCCCTTGATTGACAGCAAGTTCTCCCCCTACCTTGTTGTTGCGCTGTTTTCCTCTGTTTTAGCAAAGCCTCAACCGGACTGGGCTGCAAATACTGTAGTAGCAGGCTTCACGTTCTATGATGGGACGCAAGGCAAAGCAGAGCTGACTCCAGAGCTAAAGGAGTTTTTGGATGCAGGTGAGCCGCCGATTGTCTTCACTCTTGGATCAGCCGCCGTGATGGACGCTGGCAACTTTTACCAGGAAAGCATCCAAGCCGCAAAGCGCCTTAATCGCCGTGCTGTTTTGTTGATTGGCAACAATACACCTCCAGAGAATCTTTCAGCAGATATTGTAGCTGTCAAGTATGTGCCGTATTCTCAGATTTTTCCTCAGGCTTGTGCGATCGTGCATCACGGCGGAATTGGGACCACGGCTCAAGCATTACGCGCGGGTCGTCCAACCTTAATTATGCCCTACAGCCATGACCAACCGGACAACGCCGCACGAGTTGAACGGTTAGGAACATCTCGTACGATTCCCCGTAAGCAGTATTTCGCGTCACGGGTAGCCAAGGAGTTATGTGAGTTGTTGGAAAATCCTAGTTATGCAACTAAAGCATCAGAAGTCGGACATATTATCCAAGCAGAAAACGGGGTTAGTGCTGCGAGTGATGCAATAGAAAAACAGCTTCAAGCAGTTTAAAGCTTGTCGTCAGTACCAGTAGCCCAACAAGTCGATGATTTCTCTTTTGTTACTACGGGCAGAGTGTGGTCTAAACAAATGAAAACTGCTGTAACTAAATTTTGTCAGCAGTTGTTTTTAGGACTTACGCACAGTCTACGAATTCTTGGCGTTCTTGGCGTCTTGGCGGTTCGATAAATTAACCTTTTTTGTGATTTTTGCGTAAGTCCTGGTTTTATCCAACCTTTGTACAACCTAACTCCCAAACCACGCCGTCAGCGCCACCGCCAATGCATCGGCGGCGTCATCTGGCTTAGGAATGGCATCCAAATTCAACTCCCGCGCCACTGCTTCCTGGACTTCGTGTTTGTCAGCATTACCATATCCCGTTAACGCTTGTTTAATTTGGGCAGGGGTAAATTCTACAGTCGGTAAGTTATGCTGTGCCAATACCAACATGACAACTCCCCGCGCTTGTGCTACGAGGATAGTATTTGCCATACGATAGAAGAAGAGTTTTTCAATTGCTACCAACTCAGGTTGAAACTCTTTGATCAGGGTGTGCAAATCGTCGTACAACGTACATAGCCGCTGTCCCACTTCCGTGCCAGCTGGCGTATTAACAACACCGAAATCTAGTAGGCTTACTGAATCATGTTGCACACTGTTTTGATTTTTTTCGCATATGATCGCCCCAAATCCTAAAATTGCCAGTCCTGGATCTATTCCTAAAATTCGCTGTTCCATTAATTTGTTGTTTCTGTTGACCAAAAGGCTTAATCACTCGGCATACTGGCAACTTAGACTATGCACTTTTGGTCTAATAGGTTTGAAAAGTGTAACAATTCCACGCTTGGGTTTAAACCTGGTGGTATACATTTTCTGTTAATCATTGTTATTAGCACTGCTCTGGATCAGGTATGTCAATTGGTTTTCTCAGACAAGCCCTCAACGCCCTGCAAAAGCAGTCACGCCGTCGCACTTCCCATCGAGTTAACCAGTGGTTCAAGTGGTTATCCCCTGGGCTATCGGTGAAACGATGGTTGCTAATTAGTGCTGGTGGTGTAATTTTAGCAAGTCTAGGATTTGCTATTTGGATTAGGCTAACGCCAATTTATTGGGCAATTAAGTTTTTGAGGGGCATTCTGGGAGCCATCACCGACATTGTACCGTACTACATTAGCGGACCTTTGGTGGTACTGGGCGGTTTGCTGTTGCTTTTATGGGGACAAACTCGGACAGTAGGTTCAATTACTCAGGTACTGCGATCAGAAGGCGATGAAGAACTTATTGATGTCCTCATGGCACATCGCCGATTGTACCGGGGACCAAAAATTGTCGCAATTGGTGGTGGTACGGGGCTTTCCACATTGCTTAGGGGCTTGAAAGTTTATAGCGCCAATATTACCGCCATTGTCACTGTAGCTGATGATGGCGGTTCTTCAGGACGGTTACGCGAGGAATTTGGCGTCCTCCCACCAGGAGATATTCGCAATTGTTTAGCAGCACTGGCTGATGAAGAAAAGTTATTGACAGAACTGTTCCAGTACCGCTTTAAGGCTGGAGAGGGGTTGCTAGGTCATAGTTTTGGCAATTTGTTTTTAACGGCGATGAGTGATATTACTGGCGATTTGGAAAGAGGTGTCGCCGCCAGTTCCAAAGTGCTAGCCATCCGGGGACAAGTTTTGCCAGCAACTCTCAGCGATGTGCGCCTTTGGGCTGAGTTATCCGATGGTCGCCGCATAAAAGGGGAATCTAAAATTACCGAAGCCGGTGGTACTATTGTCAAGATTGGCTGCATTCCGGAAAATCCTCCGGCGTTGCCAGCCGCGATTAAGGCAATTAAAGAAGCCGATTACATTATCATGGGTCCTGGCAGTCTTTATACCAGTGTCATTCCTAATTTGCTGGTACCAGAAATTGCTGATGCGATCGCCGCCTCCCAAGCACCGCGTATCTACGTATGCAACATCATGACACAGCCCGGAGAAACTCAAGGATACACCGTTGCTGACCACATCCGGGCAATTGATGCTGCTTGCGGCAGACCCCTATTTAATGCTGTACTGGTACACAAAAAATCTCCTAGTCCCCGCGCACTCATCCGCTACGCCCAACAACAATCGCATCCTGTTTTCCTGGATCGAGAAGCTATAGGTCAGTTAGGGCGGCGGATTGTTCTCGCTAATGTGATGCACGAAGATGAAACAGGTTGCGTGCGTCACAACCCCCAACGACTAGCGCGAGTGTTGTGGCGGTGGTATAGTGGAGCTCATCATGGAAAGTGAGGATATATAGGACAAGCAGAAAACTCTTGACTATTGCCTAATAATATGAGTAATGATAAGAATTTTTTTGGCAGATGCAGCGGCGACGCAAAAGCTTGGAATGACTCTGGGTCAGTCGCTGAATGCTGGCAATATTATTTTACTTCAAGGTGATTTAGGCGCTGGCAAAACGACTTTGGTGCAAGGTCTCGGGGAAGGTTTAGGTATCAGCGATCCAATTGTTAGCCCAACTTTCACCCTGATTAACGAGTACATCGAAGGACGCCTTCCCCTTTACCACCTAGATTTATATCGTTTGGAACCAAAACAAGTCGCCGCCTTAAACCTAGAAACCTACTGGGAAGGTGTTGAGGTCACACCAGGAATTGTGGCAATTGAGTGGGCAGAACGTATGCCCTACAAACCAGAGAGTTATCTTGATGTGCGCTTGACTTATGCAGATGAAGGCACTCGTCAAGCTGAAATTACGCCGCATAATTGCACCATCAGTGAAGAAATAGCCTTTATGCGAATGTAATCTGTTTCCTATCGTCGGGCGCACGGTAACAGGTTTGGTAATAAAGCAAAATACTTGTTGTCGAGAACTATCGCCAACTACAGCATGATAATACTTATTGCAACATGATTGCGACTTTCAAAAAGCGGTAAAAGCGATTACCAAGAACTGTTTCTCTTCTCGTGTCACCAGACGCCGCGCCAACGAGACGCTACGCGTGAACATAATCCAAAATCTAAAATCCAAAATGGTATAAGTGGATTCAAGCAGCCAAAAATCCCACAGTTTCTATGACACAGTTTCTATGACACATTGTCACTGAAATGTGTTATTCGTGCGAGTGCCAAATCTACCACTACCACGCTCATCATTTATCTTAACTAAGATAGTCATCTTAATTACCAAACCTCACTTACATTTTTTTTTACAGGAGATAATTCCAGCATTGATATTTGCTAGCTCCCTTACCTATGTAAGCAAATATCTACGTAGGATTACCAAGAAGTTTATGAAGTTTGTATAAAATAAAAACGTATTGAGTAAAAAATTCTTTACTCAATACGTTTAAAGGCTTATATTATGTCCGGATTAATACTTATAAAAAACGAAGAACATCACCGCAACCCTCTCCGTGAGTTCGGAGAGGAGAAGGGAGGCGGGTGAGGTAAAGCAGGAATTATAAGTAATTAAGCGGACTTGATATTACTTATATAGGAATCCGATTTGATTTATGAAAAAATCTAAGTATGTTTCGGGTGTGTTATCGCCGAAAGTACGGCACTAAAGCCTTTGGATGGTGCGTTAGCCAGAGGCATAACGCACCCTACGTGTATTTCAAAAATCAAATATGAGTCCTATAGGACTTACGCAGTAATAACGGAAAAACGAACCACAAAGGACACGAAGGACACGAAGGAAAGAGGCTTTCAGAGAGATTTTGCGTAAGTCCTAACTTAGTACCGCTTCCCCAAAGTGAATCACCCAGCGCAATTTTTAACTGAATTCCGCGAAATTGCTGATCTCCCTTAAGGAGTTGCAAATCAAAAAGTATCCAGCTACCTCTTGTGGAGGCAGACACCTTGCCTTTCGTCTCTATTCTGACGTCTCTATTCTGAATTGTTGACTCCATGCAGCGAACTAATGACTAAAAGTTAAAGCTTGACCGCGCACTTGTGTATGTACTTTTCCTTTTTCATACACAATCTGACCGCCTACTATAGTGATCACAGGCCATCCAGTGAGGTTCCAACCTTCAAAAGGACTCCAACGACACTTAGTCAACAATTCCTCGCGTAACACAGGGCGATAGGTATTCAAATCCACAAGGACTAAATCGGCATCATAACCAGGAGCGATCGCCCCCTTATTTGGGATACCATATCCCTGAGCTACGGCTTGTGACATCCAATGAGTCACTTGAGCAACAGTACATTTTCCCTGCATTGCAGCTGTTAACATCAGAGGTAGCGAAGTTTCTACACCAGGCATCCCAGAAGGAGTGTTTGGGTACTCTTGAGCTTTTTCTTCCAAAGTGTGCGGTGCGTGATCTGTGGCAATGAAGTCAATCACGCCATCACGTAAAGCTTGCCACAAAACTTCGTTATCGTGGGGCGATCGCAATGGTGGATTCATCTGCGCTAAAGTGCCAATCTTCGCATACGCGCTGGTATTAAGAAGTAAATGCTGAGGCGTCACCTCTGCTGTCACCCAACTTGGTTTATCCTGACGCAGTAAGTCTGCTTCTTCTGCTGTTGACATATGCAGAATATGCAAACGACGTTGATATTTTTTAGAAAGTCTTAATGCTTGTTGAGTTGCCAGTAAAGCTGCCTGATTATCTTGAATTTGGGAATGAACAGCAGGATCATGAATTCCAGCGAATTCCTTGCGGCGTTCATTAATTCTCGCTTGGTCTTCAGCATGAACAGCAATCAAACGCTCGCCTTTAGAAAATATAGCTTCTAGTGCAGCGTCTTGGTCAACCAGCAACTGTCCATGCATTGAACCCATGAAAATTTTGATCCCACAAGTTGGCTTTGCTATAACTAAATCAGGCAAATTTTCTGCCGTTGCCCCAATAAAAAAGCCATAATTCACCAAGCACTTTTGGGAAGCTCGTTGTAGTTTATCATCAAGAGCTTGTTGAGTCGTGGTTGTAGGTCGCGTATTGGGCATTTCCAAAAATGAGGTGACTCCCCCTTTGGCACAAGCGCAACTAGCGGTAAATAAATCTTCCTTGTGTTCCAATCCTGGTTCCCGGAAGTGGACTTGTGGATCAATTACGCCTGGCAACAAAGTTAACCCTTGTGCGTCAATTTCTGTAATTGGCGTTGCAGTGGAAATTTCTGGTGCAACTTGCACTATCGTGCGATCGCGCGTTAGCACATCCCCAAGGAGTGATTCACCATTGGGTAGAATTATGTAAGCGCGACGAATCAGCAAACTCGTAGGAGATGACATGCGGTCAACTGCGTTAAAACAAGAGCTGAGCGTAACACATAATTATCCCTATAGGTTAAACTTAGTTGAACTCTTCGCCAAGCCTTTGTGTTGTTTGTCACAAAAAAGGTTTATTCTTCTTAACTAATCCAGAACCCTGTCAAGATGACTACACAACCTCAACAGCTTGATTGTAAAGTTAAGATACAAACACAGCATCCCTGCTTGGGCAAATGAATCACCTGTTTCTATTGCCATTACTTTTGTAATTTCATGCAAAATCAAGTGTCTGATAACAACTCTCGCCACCCACAACCCAGTAATTCTTCTTGGCTTGCAGAACTCAGTAGGACGGTTGTATTAAGCATCGTCCTAGCCCTAGGAATTCGCACCTTTGTTGCTGAAGCGCGTTGGATTCCCTCTGGTTCGATGGAACCAACCCTACACGGTACTCCAAACCAATGGGAGGCAGACAAGATTATTGTCGATAAATTAAGTTATAAATTTACTAACCCACACCGAGGCGATATTGTAGTATTTTCACCGACGCAAGAGTTACAAAAAGAACAATACCAAGATGCTTTTATTAAGCGTGTGGTTGCCTTACCAGGAGAAAAGGTAGAACTTAAGAATGGCAAAGTTTATATCGATAACAAAGCCCTGTCAGAAAAGTACTTAGCAAATGGACAGCGTACAGCTGTTGATGTTTGCACATCAGGTCAGCAACCACCTTTCCTATCGCAACCTGTCACGATACCGCCCAACTCATACTTAGTATTAGGAGATAACCGTAACAGTAGCTATGATAGCCGCTGCTGGGGTGTTGTTCCGCGCGAGAACATTATCGGACGTGCTGTCATTCGCTTTTGGCCTCTTAATCAAGTTGGAGGAATAGATAAATCCCCACTGTATCGGTAGATCACGAGAACTGGGGATCAGGGACTAGGAATTGGGGACTAGGAATTGGGGACTGGCGACTGGGGATTGGGGACTGGCGACTGGGCAATACTCTTCGTCATCCCTAATCCCTAATCCCTAATCCCTAATCCCTAATCCCTAATCTTTAATAAGCCCGCTGCAAACTCTATCGCTTGTTCTTGTGTGGAAACTTTCCCCTCAATTTGCGCCAGGGCAATTTCTGTAAGGAGTTGACCCACTAGTGGCGAGGCAGGAATGTTCAGTGCTAACATAAGATCTTTCCCACTAAGTAATGCCGTGGGATGAGCAACCAGATCATCAGGGTTAAGGTAGCGGGTAATTAAGGGTGCGTACATATCTAGAGGCTTGTCGTTAGATGTCGCCTCTACTGATATAGTCTGTGCGACTACTAAAGTGGCGATCGCTGGAAAGACAAATCCCGCTTCTTGGAATAAGAAATATTCTTCTCGCAAAGACATCAGGGGTGTTTTCAGTTGCGGTAACAGCCTTAAAACGGTAGTTACCGCTTTTATTTCTGCACGACTATAGGTGAGTTCCATCAACTCTATTTGGCCTGTTTCTGGTTCCGGGTTGACTAGAGTTGCAAGTTTAGCTATTGCCAACCAAGTAGTTTTCACAGTATCGCGTACATATTGGGCAAGTTCCACTCCAAATTGCTGCCAAATTTCAGCGAGTTGAGAAGCTGCTTTGTCAACCACCGCCAATAAACTCACACTTTCTTTTGTGGCGTATTTAAAGAAAGGAGTGATTAAACCATCTTCCCAAGCACTTGCAATCCAGGCACTCCCTTGAGCATTTGCCAGCATATACCCTAATTCTACCCGCACTCTTTCAGGGGCAACTTTTGTGATGTGTGATGCTAAAGAGCGAATTGCTGCCTGAGTCTCTGGCTCAATTGTAAAACCGAGCTGTGCAGCTTGGCGATATGCCCGCATTAACCGCAAAGGGTCGTCTTCCAAGTTAGCAGGTGATATCATTCGCAAAAGACGCTGTTGCAGATCAATAGAACCTTGCAAGGGATCAATGATTTCTTGAGTGTGGGGATTGTATGCTATGGCATTTACTGTGAAATCCCGCCTATGCAAGTCTGTTTCTAAGCTATTCCCTTCAGCTTGTGCAAAATCTGCTGTAGCGTGGGGAAACACAACACGAGCAATTTGTCGTTGTGGATCTAATAACACAAAACCAGCTTTGTAATATGTCGCTATTTTGCGGGCTACCTTCACCGCATCAGATGGTAGAACAAAATCCAGATCCAAGTACTCGCGAGTCTTTCCTAAAATCGCATCCCGCACAGCACCACCCACCATGTAAGCGGGTTGTGGCAAAAATTCCAAACTAAAAGGCCAATTTTCTGGCGAAAGCATACAACTGAACAGCCCATCGTAATAAAAATAAACCCAGCGACTAGTGAATAACAATGGCGCTTAAGCTAGATTATCAATAAAGGTCCCCGGAGTTGGTTGAATTATGTGTGTTTGTGTAAATTGCCACTATGTAGACCGCTGTATCACCTACCATGCGGTAGAAACGCAGCACCAACAACCCCACTTGACCGAAACGCCAAATTTTGAGCCGAATGAACCTTCCATCAATGTCAACATCCGCACACGCGATGATGTGATTGAAATGGAATGGGATGTTGTAGGATGTCTCAGCTTTAAGCGCGAAATGGGTAAGTGGTCGAAGTTGCGTCCTGGTGAGTTGGTGCCAACTTGACAATGAGTTGTGTTGTGTGTTAAGCGCGGCTACTGCTGTTTGCTGTGGTAGTCGTGATTATTTTTATGTTTAATTTAAAATACTAAAGACGTTATAAAAAACTACTATTAAAAATAGCTTTGACCACTGAATTAGAAAATCTCCAACCAACGCAATACGGACTGGCACTACACACCACAACTCGTGAATTGGGTTTGGCAATCAGTAACTTTGCTGGCGAAACCCGTTCTCAAGTTTGGGATTTAGATCGTGAACTATCCAGTCATTTGCATCAATATTTAGTTGAATTTATCAAACCGCAAACTTGGGCAGACTTGGCATTTATTGCCGTAGCAAAGGGACCAGGAGGTTTTACTGGAACTCGGATTGGGGTTGTCACCGCCCGCACTTTGGGGCAACAGCTAGGTATTCCTGTATTTGCCATTTCTACTTTGGCAGCCTTGGCGTGGTCACAAATCCCCCCCAACCCTAATTATGAAAGGGAGGAAAAAAGGGGAGATCAAGTCATAGCAGTACAAATGCCCGCCCAACGAGGTCAAGTCTTTGCTGCTATTTATCAAGCCACACCAGATGCTTCTGAACTGAACGTTTTACTACCAGATACTGTGATGACACCGGAAGCATGGGAGGAAAAATTAGCGAGTTGGAATACCGATTATCAACTTATTGAAGCAAAATCTGGATTAGCAGCGACAGTGACAAGCATGTTGCAACTCGCATATCTAGAATGGCAACAAGGGCAGCGTCCCCATTGGTCAGAAGCGCTACCATTTTATGGGCAACATCCTGTCGAAACGTGAAAAGCAGCATAATAAATAATGCAATGTGAAGTCATGGATAGGATTGGTACCTAGTGCGAGCAAGCAAATTGGTGGAGAATCAGTTATCATGCCTTACAGTCAATTCACCATCGACAGAGTAAAACAAGATTTTCACCTGACTACTGTAGAGGGAGTTCGCTTTTTTCCAGACTCGATTGAACCAGTGACTCCGAGTTCCAGACTACAAGGTATTTTAGAAGATTTACCGTGGGCTATAGCTGTAGATACAGAGAAAGCGCGTTCTGAAGTGATCATAAATCCCGTGCTTTTGGAAGTGCGGCGCATTTTTCATCAGCAAATCAGCGTGTTTTCCGGGGAAGAATTTAACGTTGATGCGAGTGTTGGACTCAACGGTGTATGTGACTTTCTCCTTTGTCGTTCACCCGAACAATTAACGGTGGAAGCACCTGCAATTGTCATTGTTGAGGCGAAAAAATCTGATCTCAAATCTGGACTCGGACAATGCATTGCAGAAATGGTAGCCGCACAGCAATTTAATCAAGCCAAAGCACAACCCATAACAGCAGTTTACGGTACTGTAAGCAGTGGAACGCAATGGCGATTTCTCAAACTTGAGGCACAAACAGTCACAATTGATTTAATGGATTATCCTCTTCCTCCGATTGAGCAAATTCTTAGTTTTTTGGTATGGATGGTGAAAGCAGGTTGATTTTTCGGCGTTGCTGATTCAAAGTATGAATTTAGGCTCGTCTTGGCGCAAAGAAAGGATTTTGAAAATTGCCTTTTGGGCTAGCTGTCGTTTAGCTTGCTGACGTCGAATTTGGGTTCTCTTAACGAAATTCAAGCGCCGCCGGTGCGATCGCCCGTAATGTCTCCGACACTTCTAAAACCGCTGTGGACTTGCGCGGTCGATGTCTTCGGCGGGAGATGTTGAATTGATAGCGCACACAACGCGATCGCGCCCCGACTTTTTGGCACGGTACAGAGCGGCATCAGCTGCTCGAATCACTGCCTCTCCTGTACTACCGTGCTCCGGGAAGCAAGCCACGCCCAAAGAAAGCGTGATTGCGCCGAGTGGTTGACCCTGGTACTGCACGTTCAAGTGCTTAGTTGCTTCCCGGATTTGCTCAGCTCGATGACGGACAATATCTATTGATGCCTCCGGTAGAATCAGTGTCAACTCTTCACCGCCGTAACGACAGGCAATATCCGACCCCCGGATATATTTTTGCAAAAAGTGACCCAATTCCCGCAGCACAGTATCACCAGCCTCGTGACCAAAAGTATCATTAAAGCGCTTAAAGTGGTCAATGTCGATCATGATGATCGACAGCGGGTTCCTCGCGCGTTCGCATCGGATCAACTCCCGTGCCAGGGAGTCTTCCATATAGCGCCGATTGAATAAACCTGTGAGCGGGTCGCGAATACTCTGCCTTTCTAGAGTTTGGCGCAGTTTTAAGTTTGCCAAAGCCAGCGCGATTTGTTCAGCGACTGTCTTAGCTAACTGTTGTTTGATTGGTGTTAATCGTCCCAATTCTTGTGTACTTAAATACAGCACACCCAACGCTTCCCCTTGCGCCATCATTGGTACGCATACACATTCAGCAGGTAACTCGTTCAAGTGTACATGATTGCATACCAAGCCCGAGTGTGTATTTTCCACCTGATGCAGCCGGCCCCGCCGCAGTGCCCAGCACTGATCGGGTGCGAACACATCAAGGCTCGGCAGTGGTGAAGAACCCCAAGTGGCAACGGCTTCGAGCAGGTTTTTTGAGGCATTGATTAAATAAATCCCACCCTCCAACTGAGGGAATAGGGGTTGCATTAACGATTTGAGCGCAGTGTAGGCTTCTTCAACTGTTCGGCAAGCTTGTAGGAAATCACTGATGTTGCTTAGCAGGGCAATCTCGCGGTTGCGCTGTTCCAGTTCGTTTACCCAGACCGTAAGTTTTTCATTTGCCTGCTTGTGCTCGGTGATGTCAACGGCTACGCCTCCAAGCAATCGTTGCCCGGAAACGTCCTTAATAGGAAACTTGAAGGACAACCAATAATGGAGACATCCATCTAAGGCGGGAACAGTCTCAACCATCTCTACGGTTCTATCCTCAGTCAGTACGCGCGTGTCGTTTTCACGAAACTGCAAAGCTATTTCAGAAGGCCATACGTCGAAATCCGTTTTCCCTAGCAAATTGGCTAATTTTATGTTAAAGCAGCGCTCGAACGGCTCGTTGATGTAAACAAAGCGCCCCTGTTCGTCCTTTATAAAGGCTACTGCGGGACTGTTGTTCATGAAAAACTTGAAGCGTTTCTCGCTCTCAAGTAGTGCAGCCTCTGTCTGCTTACGCGCGGCAATTTCACCTTCCAGTTCAAGGTTAGTCACCTCAGCTTGGTGCTGCTTTTGACGTGTTTTTTGAGCAAGATGAACTGTCAATGCCAACAGCGAAGCCAACAGCAGTCCCCCGAGCAACACCAGTTGGGGAAAAGGGGATTGCGTTTTAGCTAGCAACTGGGGTGTTGGCCAGACCCGTATGCGCCAACTAACGCCATGAAGATTAATTGTCGTCTCCTGACCCGATTCCTGCGAGTGCTGCCTGCTAACAACGTTACGGCTGTAGATTTCTTCCTCACCGTCGGACACGGTAATTGAGTAACCGCGCTTAAGATTTTCGTCATCTTCCAAGATGGTGTCGAGCAATTCCTGAATCCGAAACACACCAACGATGAAACCCCCAAAATTTTCACCCTGGAACATTGGTACGTAAACTAGAAACCCCTTGCCACCCTGGAATAGATTGATGGAGCGCGTGCCCGTTACCTCACGTCGATTCCGGGCTATTTCCAGAGCAACTCGTCGCCGCGCCTCCCGTGAGAGGTCTTGATTTAGGGCAGTTTCGTTTCCTGCTAATGGCACAATCCAGCGCACATGAAACGTAGAGTCCAACCATTCAATAGCTTGAAAACCGGCGAAGTCCTTAATGTTTTGCATCGCATCATATTCCCAGTTCGCCTTTGCTATCCCGCCCCACGCTTCCCAGCGTTTACCTATCCTTTGGAGTGCTTTTATTCGGGTTTGCAACTGCGCCGCGACTGATTTGTTCACCGCCGATGATTGCAATTGAATCATCTGCTCAATTTGAGTGCGTTCTTCGACGATTAGTGCTTGCCATACGAAGAAAGTACCTGTTGAAATGCTGATGCCAATAAGAACCGGAAGCCATTGTGGTGCGGTGGAAATCCTGCCAATAATCGTTGCTCGGTTGAACCAATATGCTGCTAATTTCTTTTTACCAATTCCAAAGGGCATAAGAAGATTTAATAAACCTGTTTCCGATTTCGGGCGTTTCTATTTATACCCAAAATAGGAACAGGTCGCCTCAGCATTTCTTACGCACGGTAGAATTATCTAAAGGACAAATTAAGTATTTCCACGCTTACGCCAGCTTGCAGCGCGATCTGCATAAGCGTAAATTCCAGATATTTAGAACCACAGATGAACACCGATGATTTATCTGTGTGCATCTGTGTAGCCTACAGCACGGCTTACGCCTACATCTGTGGTTTTTTTTCTAAATATCGACGAGTACACTTTTGTTTATTCTTTTGTGACACTCGCCATTGCTTTGTCCACAGCTTGTAACGCCTGCTCTACTTCTGCTTGTGTCACAATCAAGGGTGGCACAAACCGCAGAACCTTGGGACCTGCTGGAACGAGCAATAAACCCTCATCTATCGCAGCTTTGACAACCTCCGCTGCTGTTAACTGGGTATCTGGGTTCAACACCAAACCGTTGATCAAACCCCAACCGCGTACTTCGGTGATGTGATTGGGGTATTTTGCTGCGATCGCCCGCAAACCATCTCGCAGCTGTTCACCCCGATCCTGTACATTTTGCAAAATGTTCTCTCGTTCCAAAGTTTGGCAAACAGTGAGAGCAACTCCACACGCAAAAGGATTTCCGCCAAAGGTGCTGGCGTGCTCTCCTGGTTGGAAAACATCGCAGAATGATTTACACATCATTGCCCCGATAGGGATACCACCGCCCAACCCCTTGGCGCTGGTGAAGATATCCGGTTCAACGCCAAGACACTCGTAACCCCATAATTTGCCGCTGCGTCCCATACCGACTTGCACTTCATCAAAAATCAGCAAAACGCCAGTTTCATTGCAAATCTGCCGCAGCTTTTGGAAGTAGGCAAGATCCCCTGGTCGTACGCCGCCTTCGCCCTGCAATGGTTCTATCAAAATTGCCGCTACGCGGTAATCGCCTTCATCGAGCTCACTAATTGCCGTTTCCACCGCACCAATATCATTGTAAGGGACATAGTGGAAACCAGGCATCAAAGGTTCAAAGTTCTTTTGATACTTCGGTTGAGCTGTGGCGGTAATTGTTGCCAAAGTCCTTCCGTGGAAACTGTCGCGTGCTGTTAAAATGATTGGTTTTTCAATTTGTAGCACTGTATGTGCGTATTTTCGCACCAGTTTAATTGCGGCTTCATTGGCTTCTGCCCCGGAGTTGCAAAAGAATACGCGATCAGCACAGGAATGCTGCACTATCCAGTTTGCCAACTCTCCCTGTTCAGGAATGTAGTACAAATTAGAAACGTGGTGTAGCTTCTGTATTTGCCGTGTCACTGCTTCTACGAAAGCAGGGTGGGCGTGTCCTAAGGTACAAGTGGCAATTCCAGCCACAAAGTCAAGATATTCCCGCCCCTGCGTATCCCAAACACGGCATCCAGCACCCCGTTCTAGGGCTATAGGAAACCGTGCGTAGGTGGACATGACAACTTGATTGAAACTATCTGTTTCAAAGGGGCTAGACGCTATCGTCGCTTGTTCAACCAGAGTTTGTATGCTCACTACTGACTTAACTCCTAAAAACTTGTCATCTTATGTTGGTTGCTAGTTTCTATGAGAATCTACAAAAAAATCTTCTTACAAACTTCATATTAAGCTAGCACTCAGATATTCTCAAACGAGTGGTGATCAAAAAAAACTGTGTACTCAACACTTGAGCAAAAATATCAACGTATCAAGCAAGAGTTAAAGGCGGGGATTACCGCCCTTGCTGGTGTCTTCCTAATTGGCACTTTGTGGTATCGATTTGTGGAGCGTTGGTCTTGGGAGGACGCAGCTTACATGACCGTCATCACCTTGGCGACTGTTGGCTACGGTGAAACCCAACCGCTAGGACCGAGAGGAAGATTGTTTACCATCGCCTTGATTTTGATGGGAGTTATCAGTATTGGTTACATTGTGAACAGATTCACGGAAGCCGTCATTCAAGGTTACTTTCAGCACGAAATTATCATACGACAACAGAGGCGCTTAATGGAATCCTTAGCGGAACACTATATCATCTGTGGATTTAGCCGGACAGGTCGCCAAATTGCCATAGAATTTCGGGCAGAAGGCGTTCCTTTTGTCATTATTGACTCGCGTTTGGAATCTGTACAAATCGCCCAAACTCAAGGTTACGTTGTATGCCAAGGAGACGCGACTCTGGATGAAACATTGTTTAAAGTTGGTATTGAACGGGCAATTTGTATTGTCGCGGCACTTCCTTCAGATGCTGAAAATTTATACGTAGTATTATCAGCGAAAACACTTAATCCAAAGATTCGGGCGATCGCCCGTGCCAGCACAGAGGAAGCTTTGCAAAAATTACAACGTGCCGGCGCAGATGCCGTCATTTCTCCCTACATCACTGGCGGAAAGCGCATGGCAGCAGCAGCCCTGAGACCCCAAGTAATGGACTTTGTAGACGGGATCATCTCTGGTACAGACCGACAGTTATATATGGAAGAATTTTTACTAGACCCTGCGGCTTGTCCTTTTGTGGGTCAAACTTTAGGACAGGCAGAATTACGAGCGCAAACGGGTGCGCTGCTTCTGGCAATTCGCCGTGCTAATGGGGAACTTATCGGCGGTCCTACAGCTGAAACGATATTTATGCCGGGAGATGTTCTGATTGCTATGGGGACAGCTGAACAGCTGCGCGCACTCAACCAAGTTTTAGGACCTATTCGTTCTAAGAAATTGCGCCGACCTCGCAAGGGTTAGTCGAATGTATAGTGTTGTTCATGATCATACATGCTAAACAGCACACGTATACTTCAGGCAATGAATATGATGTCTATTATGGACTTTTAAGTGGTGTTAACGATGAGGGTACTGGTTACTGGTGTTGCTGGGTTTATTGGCTATCACTTAGCACAGCGTCTTCTGCAAGAAGGAATCGAGGTCGTAGGAATTGACAATTTGAATGACTATTACGATATCAACCTCAAAAAAGCTCGTTTGGCGCAGCTTCACCCGCAGCCGGGGTTTACGTTTCAGTTTTTAGAGTTGAGCGATCGCCCCAAGGGGACGCGCCCAGATGGGGATGGCTTTGAGGTTACTCAACTGTTTCAAGAGTACACCTTTGACTATGTCGTTCACCTTGCTGCCCAAGCAGGCGTGCGCTACTCTTTGCAAAATCCTTGGGCTTACTTAGATAGTAATGTTACAGGCTTTGTGAATCTTTTAGAAGGATGCCGCCAAAGCCAAATTAAGCACTTAGTATTTGCTTCCTCAAGTTCTGTTTATGGTGTCAATACCAAAGTTCCCTTCGCCGTCAGCGATCATGTTGATCACCCGATTTCGCTGTATGCTGCAACTAAAAAAGCAAATGAACTGATTGCCCATACTTATAGTCATCTCTACCAAATTCCGACAACCGGGCTGCGCTTTTTTACAGTTTATGGTCCTTGGGGAAGACCTGATATGGCGTATTTCAAATTCGTGAAAGCGATAGAAGAAGGGAAGCCCATAGATGTCTACAACTTTGGCAAAATGCAGCGAGATTTTACCTACATTGACGATGTCATCGAGGGGGTCTTTCGGGTGATGCTCAAACCACCTGAATCCAACACAGCGAACAGCAATGCCCGTTACAAACTTTACAACATCGGTAACAATAATCCTGTGGAATTGATGACGTTTATTGAGGTGCTTGAAAAGGCGCTTGGCAAGAAAGCAGTGAAAAACCTATTACCGATGCAACCGGGAGATGTTCCCGCAACCTATGCTGATGTAGATGACCTGATGCGTGACGTTGGATTTAAGCCCAGTACTCCCCTTGAGCAAGGTATAAATTATTTTGTGCAATGGTATCAAGAGTACAAAAAATTATGAAGTCTTGATTTTTTATTATTCTTCAGTCTTTAGTCTTCAGTCTTCATTTTCCAACCATGCAAGGGAGCTATGCTCCTAATCACCCATTCGATCAAGAATGGGGGAGCTTGTGAGATCAAAATGCCGGGATAAACTGCCATTCCCCAACTGGGATGGATAAGCACGCGGCATTTGTTTTGAATGACTGGGTAGCGCAGTAAAGCTTTCACAGCAGCAGTGTCGTCGTGCAAAATTTTCCCCGGACGGGAAAGCAAAGGATAGCCTGTGCGGGGGTCGATCACGTCTGTTAAATAGTTGCAATCGCGCAGATTAAAGGCAACATCACAACCAAATCTCATAAACTTTTCCCGCAACCGTTCTTTTTCTGTCTCAATTTCCGGGGTACTTTGCACTAATTCATATCCTGATTGCTGTAAAACAATCACGACCCACAAAGAAAGCTGTTTTTTCCAATCTGGTAATATCTGCTCGCGGTTGGCACAGATATACTGACTAGGAGAATGAATTGAAATTTGAACAGCTTGTCCCGTTTTGCCAACCAAATGGATGGGAGAGCCTGCAAGAGCAGTGTAAACTGTTGGATAGTTCACTCAAATTTCTTTGTTTTTTACAAGTTTTTTTCAATTCATCTTTTGTACCGATGATAACTCTTAAATAGTCAACAAACACATCTATTTTCCATAATAGATGAGTTTATTTGAAGCTTTTCTAATATTATATTATTTTCTTAATATTTCTTTAACCTTATCTTCGCTCATATTCTGATATGTCTGCTGTGCTTAGGCAATAGGGGCGCAGTGGCTTGCGCCTCCTATAGGAATCGGCAAAAGAAAGTAAAAATTAAGAAGAACGCACAATACAGTTGCGTCCCCACAAATAAAATATGTTTTATGTGGCAAGGAAAGAGTTCTTTTTTTCTCCATACCGTAAGGAACGAATATAACTCTTAATCCAGCTTTAAAGCATTGACTGGAACGTCATCCCAAGAATTGACCGTCCGCAATCGCGCCACCCAACCCCATGCCTTTTGCTCTTCAGTCAAATTTTGCTCAAAGGACTGATGGCAATCTTTGGCTTGAGACTCGTTACAGCAAGCAATACAAGCATGAATCATGCCAGATGAATCAATTTGTTCATTTACCCAAATAGTCATGACTTATTTTCCCCAAAAACTCAAGCTGAAAAAGCAATATGCCATCCTAGAATACTATTAGAGCCATGAAATTGTTGTCAAAAGCCGTAGTAAACAATGGCTAATAGTGAGTGGTTAGTGGTTAGTAGTTAGTGGTTAGTGGTTAGTGAATAGTACAACAACCAACAACTAACAACTAATTCGCCCGCCGCCACAATGATAGTAAAACGATTAACCAAGCCGTTGATGTGGTTCTAAATATCCTCAATTTCGCCTGGGACAGTGAGTACGGCGGATTGTATTACTTTATGGATGCAGACGGTCATCCCTTGCAGGAATTGGAATGGGATCAGAAACTGTGGTGGGTTCACTTAGAGTCTTTGGTTGCATTGGCAATGGGCGATCGCCTGACAGGGCGTGAGGCGTGTTGGGAGTGGTATCAAAAGATGTACGATTACACCTGGTCACCTAAAAGCTGATCCACAACACGGTGAGTGGTTTGGCTACCTTAATCGCTCTGGGGAAGTACTATTGAACCTCAAAGGTGGCAAATGAAAGGGCTGTTTTCATGTCCCGCGTGCGTTGTACCTCTGCTGACAGCAGTTTGAAGCGTTGAGTTCAAAATCAGCTTAATCTCTGCTGGCATACAATTTAAATTTAAAGTGGAAGCAGTTATATCTGATGGATGCCATGACTGTTGCAACACCAAAGCGATTCACAATCGACGAATATCATCGGCTGATTGAACTCGGATTTCTGACGGAGGGCGAGTCTCTTCGAGACGGCAAAGCCGAACGCATTGAATTGATTCGAGGAGAACTGATCCAAAGGACTGCAAAGGGAACACCTCATACAGTGTGTAGTTCTATTTTGTGCCGCCAACTGGATCGGCTTTTAGGCGATCGCGCAGTTATCCGTGGGCAAGACCCCATTACCCTTGCCAATCAGAGTGAGCCTGAGCCAGATGTCGTCATTGCACGGGGAAGAGATGAGGATTATCTCGCTCATCATCCTTATCCCGAAGATATTTTGTTGGTTATCGAAATTTCCGATTCCACATTAACTTATGACCAAACAACGAAGCTAGGGCTGTACGCAGAAGCTGGAATTTCCAATTATTGGATTGTCAACTTAAATGCTTACCAATTAGAGCGTTACAGTCAGCCTTATCAAAATATTCAAGGTGAGTTTAACTATCTCACCAAGCAGATTTCTCTGGCGAATCAGTCAGTGTCAATTCCTGAGTTTGAAGATGCCTTATTGGACTTGAGTCGGATTTTTCCAGAGATTGCGATCAGGTAAGTGGTTTGGTTAGTGCGATCGCCTTGGGTAATTAAAATAAAGCATTATTGCCTAGATGCCGACTTTTGAATTTTTTGGAATAATTTATTCTCCCTTATACCGTTTCTTTATGAAGCTGCAATATCTTTCCGATTCGCTTTGTTAATTGCTAATGCGCTGCAAAATATGACACATTGTAAAGTCAAGCATAGCTAATAAGTGCAAATGTACTATAATTGTCCAAAAATGGGTTGAATCAAAGTGAAAATGTATATAAGTTACAACAGTGGGTGAGGTATATAAGAAGTAGGTATAGACTAAGAATAGGTTGTCGAGCAGGTAGCTTCCGTGGCTCACTCTAAGTCTCCAGATTCCAGCAATTCCGAACAACAGATTGACGAAACAATCTGTCAAATCGCTGAGGTTACTAATAAGGTTATAAATACCCTTAGCAACAGTGCAGAATTTGAAAAATTAGAATCTGATAACCTAGATTGTCATAGTCAACAAGCTGAAAAAGACCAAGTAGAACGAAGAAAGACGTTAGAGGCTGAGAATGACAGAAAACGGCAACAACTTGCTCGGAAGTGGAAACGTTACTAATCCAAGGCACTTCATTTACTTAGATAGAAATCGTCTTTTCTCTTATACTGCTCAAGTTTCTGATGGTCTGCCACAAGTGCGACATTTCTTGGAGAGTATTAACGAGAGTACTATAGATAACCCAATTGAGAATTATAGAGAAGAGGTTCGAGAATTTTCAAACGAAGGGGAAGGTAGTTTAGGATCAAAAGGATTTGTTGGCGCTGTAACTGGTAAAAGAAATAATAAAAAGAGTCAAAAGAAAAGCTTTAAAGAAGGAGGCTCTACTGTTAAATTTGAGTCTTTACAAACCTTGTCTCAAGATAAAGCGGAACACGATAATCTTTATTTAGTGTTAGAAAAAGATTTAATTGATGCTGGTTTATTACACGAAGTTGTGAAAGGAGGCTCATTCCCGGAACCCTGCCCCCCTCTAGTTAAAATCACAGGAGTAGCACGTTTCTTTGATTGGGAGTCAGTAATTAAAATGTTGGAACAACCTGATATTTTATGGAGCAGCTTTGACCAGCAAGCGCGTCTGGTTTGGGGTAATGATAAAAATAAGTTGAAGGCTATCGCTCAACTGACTCGAACCTTTTATATGGGTCCATTAACTATTAGTATGCAAGTTAATGGTTTAAACCTATGTGCATCTCTTGAGCCTAATCATCTTTCTATGACACTTAATCAACTGAGAGCAGGATATGTACTATCAGGCGATGTTGAAGTCACCATAGTAGGGTTTACTCCCAAACGACCATTTAAATCAACTAAGTTTCCTGGCATTGTTGGGCAGTTTGACCCAAAAGAATTGTTTCAGGCTTTTTTAGGGCAAGTAGATTTAATGATTGACCCTGTGGCTATATATGGAGAGGTAATTTAGTCTGACTTTATTCATTTAACCGAATAGTTTTTACATAATTGCTTTATGAAATGCAATTTTCGGTCAACAATTCCCTCATTGAAGATTACCATTCAACCCACCTTCGCGGCAGCATCTACACCATCGCTGACAAGACGACCATCTTCCATATACACGATGCGATCAGCTATATCAAGAATACGGTTATCATGAGTCACCAGCAAAATTGTGCAGCCTTGTTCTTTCGCTAACTTCTGCATCAATTCCACAACATCACGCCCGGATTTTTTATCGAGTGCAGCAGTGGGTTCGTCTGCTAGGACTATCTTTGGTTGACTAATCAGGGCGCGGGCGATCGCCACCCGTTGCTTTTGTCCACCTGATAAATTGTCTGGGTAGTAATTTGCACGGTTTCCCAAACCAACACTCTCCAACATCGTAACTGCTTTTGCATCCATGTCCTGATCTAAAAACTCGTCATGTAACTCTAACGACATCCGGACATTTTGTTTCGCTGTCAAGAATGTCATGAGGTTATGTGCTTGGAAAATATAGCCAACTTGACGGCGAACATCCTGCAATTCCTTTTTACTCGCACGACACATTTCCTGTCCTAAAATCTTTAAACTTCCTTCTTGGGCAGAACGTAGTCCTCCCATAAGAGTCAACAAAGTTGTTTTTCCTGAACCTGAAGGTCCAGTCATAATCACAATTTCGCCAGGGTAAATATCTAGGTTAATATCAAATAACGCTTGTTTGCGAAGCCCACCTTCACCAAAGTAATGATTGAGGTTACTGACAGAGATGATGGGTTGAGTTGTGACTAAGTGCATGGAGTTATGAGAAGAAGTTACTTTTTTCATAGTTTGTTCTGTATATCAATGTTATTGACTAATTGCCTAGAATGTGCGTAACAATTCATCAGAAAATCTCAACCTGGCAACAAGCACAGGTGGAATTTCGGTAAAGTTAGACCAACCATAAAAGCGACTGTTAGAAGAATGATTAGATGGAAAAGCTGGTTCTTCTAAGCCATCCAACACAAACCCAGCACGGAATGCTGCACCTAATAAGACGTGTAACGGTCGATGAAAGTACAGATGCGGTTTTGGTTGATTTTCAAGTGCTAATCCTTTTGTGGTGGAGGGTTGTAGATACCCAGACACTTTGACTGAGTATTCACTCACAAGCTGACCTTCGCAATCCTTGACTTCTGCTACCATAGTGACGTGGGTACTGTTGAAGCAAGGATGCATCACAGCAAAGACGAAGTAGCCTCCGGGTCGTAGTAACTTTGTCAGTGCCCGTAGGAGAGGGTCAATTTCTGCCATGTCCATAAGTACCATTGCGGATACAGCAGCATCAAAGGAACGTTCCCCCAGCCCAAGTAAAGCTGTGTCATCCGTAGCATCTAGAACGTGATACTCAATTGATGTTTCATGCTGTTGAGTTCTCCTGCGGGCAGAGGCAATCATCTCTTCGGCAAAATCTATTCCTACCACCTGTGCGCCCAAGCTGGCTAACCTGCGGGTTGTCAGCCCATTACCACAGCCTATGTCCAAAATCCGAGTGCCTGATTTTACCTCCAGCAGCCTTTCGATCACTGGACGAATCAGTACTTGATGAAAGTCGTTCCCGTCATCACCCATGCGGGCGTCCCAAACACTAGCGTTAGTGTTCCACGCATCACGAGTTTCATTGTTCAATGCATTTGTTGAGTCATTTGACATTTAGGTACTCCCACAACAACTAAAACACATCGACCTATAATTAACCCTGGAGTGTTGAAACCATTGGTCGCTTAAAACTAGAATTGGAACTCCGCAGAGAATCTGCTGTTTTTTTGATAAAACTAGCCGTAGGTACCGCCATAAGTAGACCCAAAACTCCTGCCAGCTTTGCTCCTATTAATAGAGAGATGAATACCCAAGCAGGGTTGAGTCCCGTCATACCTCCTATCAGTCGGGGAGCCACAACATTCTCGTTGATTTGACCGAGGACAACAGCAACTGTCAATACCTTGACTCCTAGCCAAATGTTTTGAAACGAGACTAATAAGCTGATTAATGCAATACTGAGAACTCCTCCAAACGGTATTAAGCTTGCAAACCCAATACCTAGCCCAAACAGTAGACCAAAAGGCACCTCTAGAGCCAAAAATGCAAGTATCAAAACTCCACTGAGGATGGAAGCCGTCATTGCTTGACCTACAAAGTAGTTTTGAAAACTTTGCTTAAGGAATAACTGAATCTGCTGATTCCACTCGGGGGAAAACCAGCTAAAAATGCCATCCCAAAGGTTTCTCCCATTAAAAACCAGAAAAATTGTCAGCACGAGTGTCAAGACAAGATTTAAGGCACTATTGATAGTATCTAAAGTCACGTTAATAATTTGAGTTGTTAGATATTGCATTGCTCCAGTAAGTCTGCTGGTCAACCCAGACGTAATTCCACTGACATCAAATGGGAGCTGCTGCAACACTGTCTGCTCATCCCAAGCTTGTAGTTCTTGCTTTCCAGCTTCAATCCAAGCTGGGACGCGGTTACCAAACTCAACCAGTTGTTGAAAAACTAAAGGACCTAGGAGTAAACCCAAAACTCCCAACACTAAGAGCGCAAAAAGCAGCACAAGCCCTATTGCCCAACCCCGCTTCACGCCTTGCTGCTCTAAAAAGACGATGGGATAGTTTAGTAAAAAAGCAACGAGGCTGGCTGTAAATACAATACTGACGATGGGCTGTAGGTACTGGCAAAGTAAGAGTATGAGCCAACCATTTAAAAAAATGACGGGGAAAGCCAATCCTAAGTTGAGCCAACGAGGCAGTTTTTTATCACAAATCATACACAGAATAAATTGTTAGCATTTGTGTGACTCTGGGCAACAAAGAGTTTGCTTTTTTTTTTAAGACAATTTGTTACCCAAAACTAAAATACATCCGCACGGTCCGCAGATTGTAACTTCCGCATCGCCACTGCCCCAGAAAAGCTGCACATCACTATCGTTATAAATACAGCAATTACATGGAAAAATATCATGCCAGCACGTAGCAGTTTTGCTGCGTATTTTAACTGGTATAGTGCGATCGCAATTTTGGCTTAGATTCCCAACTTGTTGAAGAAGTCGGGAATTTTGTTGGTTAGGTTACACAGCGAGTGTTGTTTCTTCAAGTTTGCGTTGTCGCATGAGGAGAAACAAAGGCAAGCCCAAAGAAACACCAACTAACAAAGTACTGGCAACATAAAGCCACAAATTTTTCATCTTTAGCCGTGAACCTTCTCCAAATATAAAAACGAAAAGAATCAGCGCTGAAACAAACACGTCCAGACCAAAAAATGAAGACATTCGGTTAGCAAAAAGCTGTTCTAAGACGAGGTTCACGTCTAGTCCGTGTTCTAAAAGAAAGGGAACAAATTGTGAATACGGTAAAACAGTACCTAGGATGCAAAGAATTAAGTATATAGTTTTCAGCATTTTGATACCTATGCTCTAGTTAATTTAAAAAAGCATGTCATTCATGAGCGATAGAATGCTTGCAAAGTCGATCCTGAAGTAAGCCATCAAAAAACGAATTTTTTCTTTATTCCTTTTGACACCGTTTGAGTTCGTGAGTCTATAAGCTGTAATTGCCAAAGTCGCCCAAGGATAAGTTCTCCTGAGAATTCGGATTCGAGACGTTTTGCAAAGCATTTTTAGAAATCTCCTCTTTGTCACACCAACCTATAACGAACATCCGTTATATTTTTTTTGTAAAGAAAATTTACAGTTCAATCGCTGTTTGCACTTGCAAGTTGGTCAAACCTGCAACTTCTTGCTATCTTCGGGTGTGAGGCGAATTTTCACCTCGATGACTCGCTTATCCAGATTTTGCCCTGGTTGATTACTGAAAACGTTCTGTCGGTTAACTTGCAAGCCAATTAGCGAAACGGTTCCTTGCAATTCTCCGTTGAACCCTTGACCTTTGACAACTGCTTTTTGTCCGGTTTTCACTTTACTAATGTCGGATTGATAAACTTCTGCGACAGCAACCATTTGCTCAGTTTGCGCTAAGTCAAAAATACCAGAATCACTCATTTTTTAGCCAACTTTTGTATGAATTTTGAGTATCTTTCCTGTGATTGGTGCTTTAATATCAGCTTGTTTTAAATCAGTTTGTGCGCGTTTGACAGCGGCTACAGCATTATCAACTTCCGCTTGCGCCGCTTGCACATCCACAGGACGAACTTCCGCAATTTTGTCTAGGGTGGCGTTGGCTGTTTTTCTAAATATGCCGTTAGCATTTTGCCTAACAAGGCACATTGTTCGGTAATAGAAACCATTTCATTATTCATAAGTCGCTCAAGGATTAAGCCATCAATCAGACTCAAAATAAACCAAGTTAGCATTGGGTCTTGAATGCCTAAAATATCATAGATGATTTGTTCATATTGCTCCGTTGCACGTTGAAACGCATTACTCCCCTGCATTTCTTTAGAGTCTTGATGCTGACAAAAATCAACCTGTAAATAAATCCATTTAATGTAGTAATCTTCGTTTTTCGCTAAAAATTTTCCTAAAGCTTCCATCCGTTCCGCCAAAGTTTGCGTTCCTTCCAACTCAGCCTTTGCCAGGAATACATCTCGCTCACATATCTGTTCTACCAATTGCTCAAATAACGCCTGTTTACTAGGAAAATAGTGATACAATGTCCCAGTGGAAACACCTAAACTTTCCGCTATTTGGCGCATGGTAATGGCAGCATAGCCTTTCTCAGCGAATAAGTCAAAACACTTACTGAGTAGTTCTTTGCGGTATTGGTCATGGTCAACGATCTTTGGCATCTGTCGGTTTCTTTATTTTTTATATCGAACATTCGTTATTTAAATTTTACTGTCGTTACTTCTGGGTTGTCAAGCTGCAAGAAAGATGTAAGCTAGAAGCACAAAACAGTAGTTGACCTAATATAAGCGGTGCAATCTAAGCTATGCAGCAATCCAATTCTAGCTATAACCAAGATTTACTGCGACAGCTTGTGACCCTAGCTGCAATTATCAGCGCTTTTGTCGTCAACGTCGTGTCGAACATTTTTCCGTTAAATGGACTCAATATTGGCGAAATTTCTAACACTTTGTTCAAAAATGTGCAGATTATTCCTGCTAATTACGCCTTTGCTATTTGGGGATTGATTTACCTTGGTCTTTTTGCATTAGGAACCTACCAAGTTTTGCCAAACCAGAGACATGATTCCGATTTACGTAAAATAGGGTACTCGCTGGTGATTGCTTGTTTTGCCCAAAGTATCTGGGTTTATCTGTTCCTCTCTCGGCTTTTTTCACTTTCAGTGGTAGCAATGCTGGGAATTTTGCTACCCCTAATAAGTATATATGTAAAGTTAGGGATTGGCACAAATCCTGTATCTCGTATCAAGAAGTGGTGCGTTACCATTCCTATCAGTATTTATCTAGCGTGGATTAGTGTAGCAACTATCGTTAATGTGGCGTGTGCTTTGTATTTTGTCGGTTGGAATGGTTGGGGAATTTCTGCCCAAGTATGGACAGTGATTATGTTGCTAGTTGCAGCCGCACTTGCTACGTTGATTGCTGTTCAGCGCCAAGACATTGCTTATCCAGGAGTCACAGTTTGGGCTTTGGTAGCAGTTGCTATGAAACAGTGGGACAACCCAACACTGAGAATCGTGTCTTTGGTATGTGCAGCTTTTATTGTGCTTATTGTTATAAAACGCTCACGTACTCAGTTTTTGAATGGTTAATGGGGAATTCACACAAGAATATCATATACTTTAATAACATTGAATACTAATATAATAAAATTACTGGCGTTGCTAAATTGAGGTATGAAATTTTCTTCGTTTAATTTTCAAAACCCTTATCTTTGCGCCTAGAGCGTAGAGAGCGAGCTTAAATTCATACTTTGAATCAGCAACGCCAAATTATGAATAAAGCAGCATCAGACCCTTGAGGAGAGGCAGAAAGGCTAAGGAGTGAAATGCAAACCATGTAAGGATTTTAGAGCGATGCCCCTTGTTGCAAAAACTCTGATTTAACCCCTACTTGTGCAAGCCTATTCCTACACAAAAGCCCTAAATAAAATCAGGACAAGGTTGCAATTTGATCTACCTTTAACTTAGTAGCAATGCCAAAGGTGCATTACCCTACCTCTTTAGTTGAAAAACTAATGTAGCGACCAATACTTCTGTCCTTAATAAGTTATTGCAGCAGAACTAGATTTCGTGTATGACTCAGCCTTCTTCTCAAAAGCCAGCCGAGCAAAAATTTAATCAGCCAAAAAAGCTTCAACAGTCTCCTGTTGCTCAGCAGCAGAAGCGACAGGAATCGAGCTTGAAAACTAAGGTAATAGCTTGGGCGCTTGGTATCAGTATGCTGCCTGTGTTGGCAGTGGGGACAGTTACTTACTACTTTGGTAGCCAGTTGACTTCCAAACAAATTTCCCAATCTAGACAAACGGATAGCACAAGTCCAGCAAAAAGTGAAGCACTAGACAGATTACTGTCACTTCTGTTAGTAGAAACAGGGGTGACGGCAGTGTTGGCAGGTGCGATCGCAGCATTTTTAGCTAATCGCGCCATTCGTCCAATCCTGAACGCGACAACAGTCTCTAATAGTATGGTAAATAGCCTACGTCCAGAGATTCGTACTGACGCTCCCATCAGGAGCACTGATGAACTAGTTGTTTTAGAAACAAACATCAGCTTAATAAAAGAACAGCTTCCGAATTTGCTATGGAAACAAGAAGCCGAAGCTGAGCGATCCCGGGTGTTGATGAAGATTGCCCAACGTATTCGGGAATCGCTTAGTGAAGAAGATGTCTTCAAAACGGCTGTTGAAGAAGTCCGCAAAGCCTTAAGAATTGACCGCGTGGTCATCTTTCGTTTCGATTCCAACTTGGATGGAACCTTTGTAGAAGAATCTGTTGCTCCCGGATTGCCGAAAACATTGTGGACAACAATCTCAGACCCGTGTTTTCAGGGAGGGTATGTCGAACAATACCGAAATGGTCGTGTTCGTGCTATTGATGATATTTATACAGCTAATCTCGGTGATTGTCATATTGGCTTGCTGGAACGATTTGGTGTCAAGGCAAATTTGGTTGCGCCCATTATCAAGAACGACCAGCTATTCGGCTTATTGATTGCACATCAGTGTTCCGGACCACGCTTATGGCAACGAGCCGAGATTGATTTCTGCGCCCAGATAGCTACACAAGTAGGATTTGCTCTCGACTACGCTAAGCTGCTACAACGGATAGATACGAAAGCCGATCAAGCTCAGATATTTATAGATATTACCCGCCGCATTCGGGAATCCCTCAACGAAGAGGATGTCCTTAAAACCACCGTTGAAGAAGTTCGTAAAGCCCTGAGTGCTGACCGAGCAGTTGTTTATGGCTTTGACGCCGATGGATATGGAACTGTGGTTGCAGAATCAGTGATTCCTGGTTTCCCGAAAGCGTTGCGAGCCAAAATCAAAGACCCCTGCTTTGTAGAGGGCTATGTAGAAATGTACCAAGCAGGTCGAGTTCAAGCGACCAATAACATTTATGAAGCAGGATTGAGTGATTGTTACATTGGTCAACTCGAACCCTTTGCTGTCAAGGCAAATTTGGTTGCGCCGATTCTCAAGGATGAGCAGCTATTTGGCTTATTGATTGCACATCAGTGCTCCGGACCGCGTGATTGGCAGCAGTATGAGATTGATTTGATCACCCAGATAGCTATGCAAGTGGGATTTGCTCTCGACCATGCGCGACTGCTTCAGCGAATCGATGCAGAAGGAGTGCGAACTTTATTGCTTGGGGACATGACGCGCCGCATTCGGGAATCGCTCAACGAAGAAGATGTCCTCAAAACCACCGTTAATGAAGTTCGCAAAGCACTGGGCGCTGACCGAGTGCTCGTTTTTAGCTTTGACAGCGACTGGTATGGAATTGTGGTTGCAGAATCAGTTGTTCCAGGTTTTCCGAAAGCGTTGCGAGCCGAAATCAAAGACCCTTGCTTTGCACAGGGCTATGTAGAAATGTACCAAGCAGGTCGAGTGCAAGCTACCAATAATATTTATGAAGCAGGATTGAGCGATTGTTACATTAGCCAACTCGAACCGTTTGCTGTCAAGGCAAATTTAGTTGCGCCGATTCTCAAGGACGACAAGCTATTTGGCTTATTGATTGCACATCAGTGCTCCGGATCTCGTGATTGGCAGCAGTATGAGATTGATTTGTTCGCCCAGATAGCTACACAAGTGGGGTTTGCTCTCGACCATGCTAGGCTTTTACAGCAGGTAGAGCAGGCGTACGAAATTGCTGAAGCAGCAGAACGCGAGCAGCGTCAACAAAAAGAAGCACTCCAGCATCAGATATCAGAACTGCTTACAGGTAGTGACACAGTTGTCCAAACCCTTTCAACCGAGGCTCTGGGTCAAATGGAGTCTGTGACAAATGCCTACAATCAAATTCAAACGTTGGCTGATTCGGCTTTGAGAATGCTGATTTGTGCGCAACAAGCAGAACTGCAGGATCAGCGGCTGAGCCAGTTAGTACAGGATGGGCATGAGTCTATCAACCCGATTTTAGACAGCTTCTATACTATCCAAACAACAATTGTGGAAGCTGCCGAAAAAGTCCAGCGTCTAGACGAACCTTCCCAAAAGCTCTCCCAGGTAGCCAGCCTCATTAGTGATATTGCATCTCAACTCAAGCTGCAACTCATGAATACAGCACTTGAAGCAAGTCGCAGCCCAGAAGCTGGTCAAAAATTGGCAATGCTTGCTGACAACGCACTTTCTCAAGTGCAGGAATTGAACGCGAGTATTGCAGAAGCAGAAATAGAATCACTGATTGCCCAAATTCAGGCACAAGCCAATGAAGCTATTGCTGCTATGGAGTCTGGGGTACAACAGGTGGGAATTGGGACTGAATTGGTAAAAGAAACTCAGTTCAAGCTTTATGAAATTGCCACTATAACCGACCAAATGAACAAACTGGTCGAGGAGCTTGCCCAAACCGCTCCAGTTCAAGCAAAGGCTTCAACTTCCGCCAGCCAATCTGTTCTGGAAGTTGCTAATATTGCCAGCAAGACTTCAGAACAAGTCATGGCAGTAGCTAAGTCCTTAGACAAACTGTCACCATTTGCACAATACCTGCAAGAGGGCAGTGATTAAAGTAGCCATCATGAACTGCGTACACCCTTCGGGTATCTCCTGCGGAGACGCTACGCGAACAGCAGTCGCCTGCGGAGGGAAACCCTCCTGCAGCGCTGCTTCACCAGGACAGATGAAACAGATGAAAATTTATTTTTTCTTCTGCATTCTGAGTTCCTAGCTGCGGAGTTCTATTTTCAAGTCAGTATAACCGCTCCTAAATTCCCCGCAAGACTTTATTAAGTTATTTTGGATCGCAAGTTAAAGTTACAAAGTTACAAACTATAGCAACAGCCAAGGTGCGTACGACGCTAACAGATGATAAAACCTAGACACAAAAAGGCTTTTCACCCAGTCCCCAGTCCCCAGTCCCCAGTCCCCTGCTATACCTATTCCCCGCAAGACACTTATACCATTTCACGAAATGCGTGATACAAATGATTGGTCTCTAATTCTTTCCCCCTGCCCCCTGCCCCCTGCTTACTGCTGCCTATTTGTATCAACCTTAAAGTGAAACGGTATTAGCACCCCCTGCCTGGTTGTATGCCGTGCCAATGTTACAAACTTACAAACTACCTATTCCCCGCAAGGGGATTGAAATAGCAAAAGGAGATACAATAGTGAAAACTCATAATTCCCAAAAGTGCTGTACTTAATGCGGATATATGCTGATTTATTGGGATTTATAACTTGTCATGCCACGACGCACTCCAAAAAAGCCTGATTCTCAAGAATCTAACCTAATTTGGTCGTCTGATACAGAATTGGTCGGATTGGTATTTGAATTAGTCTCGCAAGCAGATACTTCTGTTTATCCCCAATACACCATCGGACTCCATGCGTGGTTTCTTGACCAAGTACGTTCGTTTGACCCGGAACTGTCTGCTTACCTCCACGATGGCGAATCGGAAAAACCCTTCACCATTTCGGCGTTGGATGGAGAAATGGTGAGTAGCGGTCGGGAAGTGCAACTCAAGGCAAACACCACTTATTATTGGTATGTCACCGGTTTATCGAGTCGAGTCGTACAGTGGCTTTTGCAGTGGGTGCAAAGTTTGCCCGCACAACTGAACTTGCGGGATGCACCGTTGCAAATACGTTCTTGTCAAATTGTTCATTCTGCCACAACTTATGCTAAAATACTGAATTCTGAACATAGGGAAACAGTCACCCTAAAGTTCACAACTCCCACAAGCTTTCGCCGCAAAGGTCATCACTTCCCCTTACCAATGCCAACAAATGTTTTTCACAGTTACCTGCGCCGCTGGAATGACTTTTCCGGGATACCAGTTGAACAAGAGGCGTTTTTGGCTTGGGTGGATGATAACGTGTTGATTACCCGTCACCAACTGACATCAGCGAAAGTGCTAGCAGGTAAGAAAGGTGCAGTTACAGGATTTACAGGAGCGATAGAATTTGGTTTGACCAAAGAAGCGTCAAAGCAACCAGACTTTTGCAAGGTGTTTTATGCTTTGGGGAAGCTAGCACCTTACTGTGGTACTGGTCATAAAACGACATTTGGGTTGGGTCAAACACGGTTGGGTTGGTCATCGCAAGTCGCACCAGGAGTGCCAGATGTGCAAAGCTTGCTAGCAAGACGCATTGAGGAACTGACAGATATTTTTAAGGCACAGCGCAAACGGACTGGTGGCGATCGCGCAGAAGAAACCGCAACGAAATGGGCGACTATATTGGCACGGCGGGAAATGGGAGAATCATTGCAGGTAGTGGCACAAGATTTGGAGATGCCTTATGAAACGGTGAAGACTTATGTAAAGTTGGCGCGTCGTGCTTTGAACAATCCAGTCTCTGTTCCACCTTCACCAACTTCTTAGTGGCGGCAATGGAAAAGGCGTTTTCCAACCATAAATAAAGATGAAAGAAGTAAAAACAGACTTCTTCTTTTCTTTTATTGTCTATGACGACACTGTATCTTACGGAACCAGGAACGATTGTCCGCTATCGCAACGAGTCACTAGTCATTATCAAACAGAAACAATCCCAAAATAGCCGTTTGGCAGAAGTAAGCTTAGTCATCGTTTTACCTGGCGTGCAATTAACCGATGTTGCTATTGCACAGCTACTCGACCGGGGTATTGAAACCATTTTTCTTCGCCAAGATGGTCAATTTCGCGGACGTCTGCAAGGACACTTTTCCACTAACCCAACAATTCGTTTAGCACAGTACCGTCTTGTGGAAACCACCTTTGGTATGGCGTTGGCACAGAAATTGGTCATGGGTAAAGTTCGTAACCAACGGGTGCTGCTGCAACGGCGTAACCGTGCAACTCAAGGACAAATTGCCGCATTAACAGAAGCAATTGATTTGATAGGTAATTATTCCTCTTATTTAGCCAACATCACTACCCCATTAAATCGTAATGAACTCATGGGGATTGAAGGCATTTGCGCTCGCACTTATTATCAAGGATTACGGCATTGGTTTCCTATTGAGTGGAATTTTAGCGGACGCAATCGCCGTCCACCTCTAGACCCGATTAATGCACTGATGAGTTGGGGATATGGGGTATTGTCAGCACGGGTGTTTTCTGCTTGTTTGCAGGCTGGACTTGATCCATATCTAGGGTTTTTCCATGCTACAGAACCCTATCGCCCAAACTTAGTGCTGGATTTAATGGAGGAGTTTCGACCAGTGGTGGTAGACCAAACTGTCATTTCAATGATCCAATCACAGATGCTCTCACCAGAAGATTTCCAATCATCTCCAGATGGGGTGGGAGTGTGGTTGGGTAGTTTGGCGAAAAAATTATTTTTAGGCGAGTTAGAAAAGCAGTTCCGTAATCCAGTTTTGTATCCGCGACAAAATCGCCGTTTGAGTTTGAGCCAAATTATTTTAGAACAGGCTCGGAGTTTGGGACGCTGTTTGATGGAATTAAGTTTAGATTATGAGGCATTTATCATCAAATGACAAAACTTTGGTTAGTGTGCTACGACGTGGCTGATGACAAGCGCCGTACTAAATTGGCAAAGCGAATCGAACAGTCTTGTCAGCGAGTTCAGTATTCAGTTTTTGAGTGTCCGTTGGAAGACAGCATTTTAGCTTACCACCTACAAAAGCACTGGTTGCCTTTACTCAAGTTGAGTGAAGACAATCTCAGGATTTATCCGCTAGATGCAACGGCAAAGCAACAGACGCGAGTCTATGGTGGCGCGCCGCCTTACGAACCACCTGATTATTTAATTTTGTAAATATCGCACCTTAGCAAAAGAGGGGTATGTAAACGCTGAAACTACCTCAATATCAAGCTGCTAAATATTGTAAAGGATTGTAAAGAAGATTATGGAAATGACGCAGTAAGCTTGTGGAACTATTTGCAAGCAAAATTTTGCAAGCAAGAGATAGTTAAATTTTTTGCCTTGACTTGTTAGGCTTTTGCGGTAAAATTAATCTTAGAAGTAAATTTTAACGCAAAATGTTTTGGAAAATGAGTACGGAGCAGTTAAATAACATGATTGTTTCCGTACTCGAGCGCAACTGTACCTTGAAAACTAAATATGATAAGAGTTTCCACAACGTAGGGTCGTAGACTACCTTTTCCCCGCAAGGGGACGGAAACTTTTCATGATTGATTCTCAACTGCCGGTAGTCATTCAAGTCGTAGACTACCTTTTCCCCGCAAGGGGACGGAAACCCCAGGTTGATTTTCCTGAAAGATTTGCTCAACTTTTGATGAAGTCGTAGACTACCTTTTCCCCGCAAGGGGACGGAAACGTCCATGTTTGCTCGAGGTTTTTTAAAACAATCCCTAACGTCGTAGACTACCTTTTCCCCGCAAGGGGACGGAAACGTTCTTCCTCTGTAATTCCTACGAGAGAATGAGGAAGTCGTCGTAGACTACCTTTTCCCCGCAAGGGGACGGAAACTACTTTGCGTTCTTAGTCAATCATCTGTGGCTTTGCAAGTCGTAGACTACCTTTTCCCCGCAAGGGGACGGAAACGCGCTTTATGCTGCTTGGTGCAGGATTTGTACCAGACTTCAACAAGTCGTAGACTACCTTTTCCCCGCAAGGGGACGGAAACTTTGGGCAGCTCTTAACAGTTCTAGCCATTTTTAAAGTCGTAGACTACCTTTTCCCCGCAAGGGGACGGAAACAAATATTAGAACAAGAAGAAAATGGAAATGGATTAAATCGTCGTAGACTACCTTTTCCCCGCAAGGGGACGGAAACTGGCGAGCCAGATGGTATCCTTTCCTTTTTTAGGGAAATAGGTCGTAGACTACCTTTTCCCCGCAAGGGGACGGAAACGTCAATTAGTAACAATTGACCTCCTATTAAACCCAGCGTCGTAGACTACCTTTTCCCCGCAAGGGGACGGAAACTTTTAACATTACTACAACTCCATGATTTGGTAGATTTTGTCGTAGACTACCTTTTCCCCGCAAGGGGACGGAAACTTAGGGCTAGATAAATATGTTCCATTAACCGAAACAGATGTGTCGTAGACTACCTTTTCCCCGCAAGGGGACGGAAACCTCGTTTAATAATTTTACTGAACGAGAATTTATGCGGCGTCGTAGACTACCTTTTCCCCGCAAGGGGACGGAAACCCTTGCTGGTCTCCGAATCCTACTTTTAACAAAGTACCAAAAGTCGTAGACTACCTTTTCCCCGCAAGGGGACGGAAACTTGATTATTGAAAATGCAGATTAAACGCCTTGGATCTCAATGTCGTAGACTACCTTTTCCCCGCAAGGGGACGGAAACCTGTAAGAAGTTAAGACTTCTAATCGTTGGAAATTGAAGTCGTAGACTACCTTTTCCCCGCAAGGGGACGGAAACAGCTGGGAAAGAGCGAAAGCAAGTGGTACCGACATAGGGGTCGTAGACTACCTTTTCCCCGCAAGGGGACGGAAACGTTACTGATTCGTTGGCATTAAAATACTGCACTTGGAGTCGTAGACTACCTTTTCCCCGCAAGGGGACGGAAACCAGAAAATTTTTCCAAGGCTTCCCCAATTATATCGGGATTTGTGTCGTAGACTACCTTTTCCCCGCAAGGGGACGGAAACAAAAAGGAAGTGAAGTGTTCGTAGATTTCCTACAAACACTGTCGTAGACTACCTTTTCCCCGCAAGGGGACGGAAACTTTATTGGTAGTTACCTACACCTTCTGCAAGAGCGGAACCGGAGTCGTAGACTACCTTTTCCCCGCAAGGGGACGGAAACTTTTAGTTCTTCCTCAGCTTTTTTATCATAGTAAGCTTTTTCGCGTCGTAGACTACCTTTTCCCCGCAAGGGGACGGAAACCATTTACCTCCGACAATAGGAATGTCAGCAATACCAAGTCGTAGACTACCTTTTCCCCGCAAGGGGACGGAAACACCTTTCCGTTTATCAGGAAAAGATCTCCGTAGTCAAAACTGAGGTCGTAGACTACCTTTTCCCCGCAAGGGGACGGAAACACCTCCTGCAGGGTTCATCATATCGGGAGTAGAACTGTATGTCGTCGTAGACTACCTTTTCCCCGCAAGGGGACGGAGACGTACTCCGACACTGACTTTTTCAAAGTACAGTGTCGGGCTTGTGACGGTTTAAGCTAATCCTTAAGTGCGAAAACTCGTATCCACCAGTCGCGTCAACTCTCCCCGTTCCACCTTCACCAAGTTTTCCCGCGTGGTGGCGATAGTAAGATATAGAGGAATCCCGCAATCAACAGCCGCCAATACCAAAGCAGCAGATAGAGTTTTTGTCCCACCAGTGTAGTCAGCGAGAATCTCATGTTCAAGTGCTTCCTGCTGGAGATGGTAAATGCACTGCTGGATTTTGAGATAGCATTCTGCTAAATCGTCTGGGTTTTGGACGAGAATTAAATCGCGTTGGGGTTGAAAGCGATCGCCTAACCCTACCTGTGTAGGAATGTTGGGTAATTTTTCGACAACTTCTGTTCCCCGGCGCACTTCACAAGGCGTTCCTTCACCAATGACTTGCGACTTGCTCCCTTTGTCGCCATCGGAAGCGATGAAAATGATGCGATCCGGTTGTAAACTGCGGATGGCGGTGACAATAGGTTGGAAAGAACCGCCGACGGTGACGAGGAGAATTTTGGGCATCGAGATTATATGATATTTAGTGACTTACTCAGCACCGAGGTCTTTTTCCAAATCATCTTGTACAACCCTCAACGACTGTTGCAATTCTAGGAGAGCAAGATGAAGTAAAATTAGTTTAGCGCGAGTTTCGCTGTGTGCCCTTTGTTCTGGCGTCATTCTCTTTCGCAATTCGCTAAAAGGCTTTGTCTTCATATCAATCCTTACACTTCACACTTTTAATACTCCCGTCTTCCCTGAGAGACACAATTTTCACTTGAACCGTCTGTCCTTCCTTGAGAGAACTAGCTTTCTTAGGTTCTTTCTCAGTTAGCTTAATAGTTCCCAAAATCTCATAAGTCACCTTGTTACCATTGATTTTGGTGACTTTTGCTTCTAGAATTTGGTCAATCTGAAAGTCCTGTGATCGCACTACTTTGGCAATTTCTACTTGACGTGCTGATTCTACAGGGGATGGGATAGGAATTGTAGTTTCTCCAATGGGTACACCAGCATCTTTGTAGTAACGCATCAGGCGAGATACCCAGCCTAAAATTTGCAGTATTGTGTAAGCATCCCCAACACCTTTGAGATAATCACTACAAGCCTTATCGATACTGCGATAATAATCTGTAGTTCTGCCACTGTGTCCAATTTGTCTGCCATTATTTACCAGGGTTTTCAGGTACTTGAAAAACCTGGAAGTGCTATCTGGTTGGTTAACAATAGTACGCAGATAGGCGATCGCTTTCCCTAATTCATTCACATCTGTATCTTCTTTGACTAGGGTTTGAGCGATCGCATGAGTTATATCCCACTCTGCATCTGTTAAGGATTCGGAGGACAATTCAACCATAGTCATAATTAGTACATTCCAGATGGGGGTTCGCGATCGGTTGGATAGCGCAGTACGGCTGTCAGTTCCTCTAGTTGGGGTTTCTGAATCAGGCGCGAGTGGGCTGCTTGAATATTTTTTTGTATAAATTGTTGTAACTTTTCTCCTGTAACTTCGTTAGATTCATTGAGATTATAAGCTGAGTAGCGCTGTTGCAGGTTTTGTACTTGTAATATTTTTTCCACAGTCACTGTCATCGTTCCCATACCAATAGGTTTACCACCACCCACCTTTAAAGCGATGGGATGCTTGGAGTCTTGTCCTAAGACAATTAATAAAGTTCCTAACTCTTCTGGTAGCAAATTCTTGAAATGCAGCACCGTTGTGAAAGTATACTCTCTTGCGGCTTGTTGTACGGGAATGCCAGCATTTTGCCCTTTATCAATCGCCCTAACTGTGTGGTAGTAAAATTTACGACCTGCTACTTTACCGCGAAGAAAGTATGCGCTGTCTGGTTCTGGACGAGGACGATACAAGGAAGGCATAAATCCAGTGGCGAACCCCATAGTTTCACATTTAGCATCGTTGAAATCCAGCAACCCTTGCCAATCTAACGCACCAAATACCCGACTGGCTGGACAAAGTTGTTCTTTGTTGCGACAAGGTAGCCGTTCAGTAGGTATCTGACTTTTATACTTAGAAGTAATGACTGCCAAAGTGCTGTTGGTAATTGCTTCATATACAGACCGGATACAGCCTTTGAGAGAACTGCCTTGGATTGAGAGTTTTTGGTCAACACCTTGTACCATTGTTTTAATCAGGGGAATGCGACTGCCAATGTCGCTGCCCATGACAACTACCCCAGTGGAAACGTGGAGAGATGTCTGCACTTTTACGGTAAGATATAGAGTACCGTGTAGGCGATCGCTCAAATATTTGTCATGTCCAACGGGACGCTGTAAGTTGGGGCGTTCTTTGGGAAAGGAGACGAATTCATAAGGTTTTGGTGCACGTTCAGGCGATGAATCCACACGGTTAGGTCGTTGAGGGCGATTTCCAGTCATATTTGCGCTAACTCCACAGTTAAAGCCACAAATTGCACAGTCGAGCTTTCATTATCAATAAAATAACGTTGAGCTAATTTGGGCTTATTGTTTTTTTCTTCTTTAATTTCTTCTTCTTTAAATCGAATATCTAAGCTGTCGGGGAAAATGAGCGTTTTGGGAAAACGAGTTGTATCTGGACGATACCCATAAGCGGGATATGCATAAGATGGGAAAATTTGGGGATTATTAGGCTCTATTCTCCAAGCTTCTTTTTCATCTCCTGCTTTTTTAATTGTTTTTTTAACCGGGAGAAAATCATCATGTTTGTTAGCAATTGTGAGCAGCAGCACTTCATAAGTATTTTGGCGCTTGTGCTTCCACCGCAGTTCGCACTCATGATTGAACATTTGTCCCTCAATCATAGGAAAGTCAGTATTTGTGGGTGGTTGTTCTCTAATTCCACTAACTTTGTAAGTCCAACGCAAGAAATAATAGCTAGGTTCACTTGTGAATTTTGGAATTAATTCTAGTAGTTGAGATACTGATAAAAGTTCTTTTTTATAACCTACAAAAGGTTTCATTTTGCCCCCATCAGTAAACGACTCCAAGACTTAACAGATCGCTCAAACAAATCATGAACTGTACCTGAGCGCCAGGTAAGTTGCACTCCAAAACCCAAATCCATTTCTTGGGCTGCTGCTGGAGTATCTTGATGATCTTGTGTAGGAAAATTATATAATTGTGCTTCTTGAGGTTCTAAAAATTCTCCAGCACCTAAGAGGAAAGTCTTAGACCATTTTTTTTCACTACTAATAGCGCAAATTTGTTGTTTATCTTCCGATAAAATACAGCCAGGATATTGCACAACAGCTTGATTCAATTTCACCTCCACCGTACCCAAACCACGAGATTTTGCAAAACCCAAGCCAAACCAACTATCATCTAAATCTCGCAATACCAAACCAATTAAACCTAACTGTGCAAGGGTAAAATTTTTCAAATGAATTTTGGTACGGAATTCGCCAGCAGTACAAACTTGATAATTGAATGGTCCTACTGCGACAGAACCAAATACTCGGTCAATGGCTACCCCATTGCGTTCTTCAATTTTCAGTGGTTGAGATTTATTAGGATAAGCATCTTCAATTCTCACTCGGCTAGCAATGGAAGTATTGCCAAACATTTGGTCTGTAAAGCAGGAAAGTTTGTAAATATCGCTAGCTGATTTGTTTTGCAGATAATCGTATTTATCATTTAATGGGTCATTAGCCCAAAGCGTATCTAAATGATTTGCATCGCGTTTGTCTCTACCTACCGTTCTGACAATTCGTTCTGCATGAGCGCGAATTGCTCCTTTTAAACTGCTTCCCGGTAAATATATAGAACGTCCGCCAGCATGATAAGTTTCTACAAATTCCATATCCGGCTTAGTTGGATCTGCTCCTTCTTTACCAGATTTGATGAGAATTGGACCATCAGGAATGAGGGTTATATCAATCGTGCAGTGGTTAACAAATCTTTTATGCATGACTAAATTTAGTTGGTAAAATCTGGAGTATTAAGCAGCTACGAGATTATTTAGCTGCAACTCACACTGTTGAAAAATGTAATTAACAGCTGCAAAGAGTTTATCTAGTTCCTGAATCGTGTAAAAAGTGATATTTCTAGTAAAAACTTCTCCTTCTAGCTTGCCAAATTGCCAGCGATCGCCATTAGAAGTCATGCCAAATATGGTTATGGGGAGTTCAGCATTTAATCTTTGTGCAGCTATCATCTCAGCTAGACACTGTGCCCAAGCTGCTTCAAAGTTATCTTGTTTGGCTTCTACTAATATGAAATATGGCTTGTCAAATACTACTTTTCCTAAAGGAGAACGTTTAGCCAAAATATACTCAGGAAATCCTGATAGTTTTTCATCATAATTGAGTGACTGGTGACTCCACAAAATGAAATGACTGCGGTAGCGCTTCCAAACTTCTTTCAAAACTGGGTAAATCAGATTTTCACAAATAGCGAATTCTGAGTTATCAACCACACCATCCCGCATCATTGTTTCTAAATCTTCTCGGAAGTAATCAGGGATATTAAATTCTACTTCACCTACGAAATTAGCTTCGGTGTAGATAACTTGAAATGCTTTGAGAACTTCACCAATAGTTTTGTAGCTACTAAAAGCCATATTTACCTCTTAGCTTCTGCGTTATTTTTATGATCTGCTTTACTCTGAAGGTGTTCAACTAACTTTTGTACCCAATGGTCTTTAAAATCCCGTGCATCTTCATAAGCACTGTTATCTCCCATAACCAATTTTTTGAGATAATCTAGTAATAACTGTGGTTGGTCTTGGGGATAGTCAAACCAAAGCATCTCGTTAATGTCCAGTTTAACAACACCCAAACCACGCGATCGCCCACCACCCAAAGGTACCTGTTCTGTTTCAAACTGGTGCAAACCTATCATCAATAGTCCTAATTCCCATTCTTCTGCATTTTCCACCACAGCCCTAAACTCAAACTGCGTTCCTGCTGGAACCACTTGGAAGTCGTAGAGTTTACCATCTGCTGCTGTTTCCGTGTCTCTGTCTATCGCGACACCATCTCTTTCTTGGTATTGTCCAAACCAGGTGTCAGATACTACCGTTAAATCCCGCACTTGGAATTTGCTAGCTAGCCAGGGAGAACCAAAAAGGTGAGAAACTAAATCTGTATGCTTAATAATTTCCGCAGTCAAAACCTCGTCATTATCGTAATTCTCTTTTAACTGCTTCATTTCCTGGGATGTAATTGACCATTCATCTTCAATAGCTGGGTTAGCTACAAGCTTGCGATTATTTCCGACGATACCACGGAGGAAACTTTCTAAGCGCGATCGCAATGCACCCTTGAAGCTAGATCCTGGTATTAAAGGATTACCAAATGCATCTTTGATGACAGGTAAATCAGAACCAATGGGTTCACTAGAGCGACCTGCACTAATTCTTAATGCTGTTATTGTAGTTAGTATGCCTGTAATTTCTAGGCGATTTTTGAAAGTATCAAACATATTTAATTACCTACCTTTAATTTTTTCGCTTCTCTCAACATGATCGTGGGTTCCATAATATCTAAGTGACAAATTACCATCTACAAGTTTACAACTTACTCGTAAACTGAGAGTAACCCGAAAGTGTTCAATTTTTGTATTCCTATAAGTTTCTAGTTGAACACCACAATCGCCCTTCAAAGGAGCGATATCACCATTGTATTTAACCAATAAATATGACACTTTAGCTATAGTTTCTTGTAATTTAACCTTCACTTTTTTGTCTTTTATATTAGTGTAATCTTTTACAAAAGAACATTCATATTGAATTCTCTCAAAAACCAATAATTCTCCTGAAAGAAAATCTTCTTTACTCCGATTCCAAATTAGTCGTCCCCAGCTACTTAATGTCGCCTTATCTTCAATTGTAAATATCAGACTTTCAGGAACTTTGTCAATTTCTGACAAATTAATCCATGCTCCTTCTGCCATAAGTGCAAATTGAATAGGCTTAATTACGGATGTATCTATTTTGATTGGCAAGCGAGGAATAGTAATAATTTCTTTGCTGGCTTCAAATATATAAATAATTTTATCGGCGTAAAACATACCGATAGTATTAGCAAAACCTTGGATAGCTTTGAAACCACCTACTAAATTAAAGTAGATTTCATAACCACTATCTTTATAACCAGGAATTATATTATCAAACCAATTAAGCAGTTCATCAATACCACTAGTAAATACTTCGTTGCTGCTTGTAGAAAAACCTTTCGGAGGTGGATAAATTGAAACGCTTAAACCATTGTTACTTAAAAACAATTGCAGCATCTCTGCTGCTACTTTATCTTGAGCCGTATCAGTAGCAATTAACCAATGTATATCTTGAACAGCCAGACTTAATGGCTCTTGATATAGCCCATAAAGTCCATAAATACCATTCAATTCAGCACTAGCTTCTCGAATATCTTCAACATCGCAATTAAATTTTTCTTCGGCTCTTTCTTTTAATGTGGTAATGATGTCTACAACATCTTCATGATACCTAGCAATTTCTTCATAGCTGCAATTGGCTGTATCTCGTAAACGAATAGACCAATTTTCTTCAAATTCTCTATCAATTTGATTAGTCAGTAAACTTGTACCAACCGTAGAAATTACTAATCGAGGCATAGAAATCATCTCCTAGACTTAATTAAGTATTCAATTCGCCTTCACGTTTGTATTTTAAATATCGAGCGCCGTAACCCAGGTAACGACGAGTTAGTTCTAACAAAATAGAATTGAAATCCTCGGTTTTAGCTTCGTTAGCTATCTTCTTAGCACGTTCTTTTATTTTTGTATTAATATCATCAATGATTTTCTCTGCCAGTGATTCTTTACCTCTTCCCCATTTTTTGTCCCTACCAACTTGATAGCGCAGGAAATTTTTGATAACTTCCGTGCTTTCAGTGGTATCAGAAACTCGTACTAAATTGCGAAATTGAGATTCTTCTAAATCACCGTAGGTTTTTTTATTATCCAAAGCATCCTGAATCCAAGTTACTAAAAAGTCTTCAGCTTGACGGATGCCCTTTTGAATCTTAAGCTGTTTGTGTTGCTCTGAAAAATCACTCATACTGCTTCCTCTCTCAATACCAAATGAAAATCATTGCAAATTTGTACTTGACCAAAACCTTCACAAGTGCGATCGCCTACTCCTTTTACTTCCAAATCTTCCAACGCTTTGCTCCACAAATCTTTTTCAGCCGTACTAAATAGATACACAGACCCTTTATTCGTAATTAACTCCATATCTTTCATTAGTCCCCAGGCAGAATTCCAGCCAGAACGATAGTCATAACTACTGTAAGCGGCGTGAAGTTGTAGGGATGAATCACTAATGGCTGTGAATTGTTGAAGCATTTCTGGTGAAATTACAGTTGTGCGTCGCCAGTTTTCTATCAAAATGGCATCGGCTTGTAAATCGAGGGTAAAATAGTTACGATTTTCCGGCAAATCTTTTATAGGATTGCCAAAAATATTCTTCCATTCACGCCAGCGTTGACGTAATTTGTCATTAAACTGCTTTATCTGATGAGTGACTTTTGGCTTGAGTTCAACAGGTAGCTTTGGAGTTATCTTTACTCTTCCCAGTCCCCTTGAAGTTGCGCCGCCTAGACGTAGGTCTTCTTTGTGATTCTTAATGAATTCTTGTAGAGATTCTGCCAATTCATCTGCTACGAAAATCGCCCCTGTGTAAATAATAGATTTTTGTCTGTTATCTTGAGATTCGTTTAAAACTTCAATGCTGTAGAGTACTCGTTCTTCTGAAGTTGCGCGGCGTCGATTAATACCAGATCGTGTTAGCAGACGGCTTGTTACAGAATGGCTGTAATATTTGCCGTTGAGTTGGCTATAAAAACCTGTGAAGTTATCAACTCTATCTCCGTATCGACGTTCAGTCGGACAATTTGGATCGTAAAGTTGACCATAGCCTTCAGCACAAAAACGGTCAATCAACGTATCAAAAACGCCATTATGCTTGGGATCGTTTGGTTTGGACTTAAAACCTGACTTGGTTTTAGAACTGAGAGCAGTAGCAGGTAAAACTTTGACTTCCGGCTGCACTCTAGTAGACTTGTCCCCTTGAATAGTTGCAGGATAGGCATTTTGAAAAATTGCCGGACTTTCACCCAAAAAAAGCTCGTGAAAATTGTCGCCATCACTAATAGATGTATTAGCCTGCTTCAATATATGAGCTGCAACTGCGCCGCGAATAACAGAACCGGGAATATATGTCTCAGCTTCACTAACACTTCCTCCCGGTTTTTGTCGCCCAATTGCTAAAGGAGATAGCGCTTTGATTTCCAAATTAATTCGTTTCATTGCACACCTCCTTGTGCTAGAAAATCCCATGCTTCCTGTTCCAAAGCTAAAGCGGGGAATTCCCAATGCAACCAACCCAAACCCACTGATTTACTGCCACCTAAAGCATTTATGTGTCGCAGTCCAGCTAAAATTAATGCTCCTGCATAGACTGGCACACGAGACAGGTGAATGTGACCTGTAAACCTGAGTTGAGTGTTTGCAGGAGAGGTTTCCAAAAAGTAGAGTTTTTGTTCTTCGGCTGTGTGGCGACGGCGATTGATGGTAACACCCGGACGCAGCACCTCTGGTAAATTATCTGGGTCTTGAGTGCAAATTAGGTCATCAAATATCACACGGGAGGGCAAAACTGGATTGCCGAATATTTGACAAATCAGGCAATGATGACCCTCATAGCCCGATACATCATATTCTGTGCGCTCAAAGTTGCCAGCTAACCCTGCCCTTTGAGGACACATGGCTTGTGGATTAGGAGAATAACAGATATCCCAACGTAACCCTCTAGCAATTTTTTCACATTCATGACGCAAACGACCTTTGAGTTGAGAAGCTGGAATAAGTAAGTTTCCTTCCGAGTTGCGGACAATTGGTTTATCTGCAAGTGAACCGGAAGAACCACCAGCACCGACACACAAAGCAGTGTCAATGACTGCTGTAATTTGGTATGAAGTGATGGGGTTTGATAGTTGCTGAAGATTGATCATAACTCAGCCCCCACAGATGAAGACTCTGATAATTCACTCTCAGGTATCTCTACAAAATCATAGATATCTACAATTTCTCGCCAAATAGTTTCATAAAGAGGATAGCCTGATTTGTCGTACTCCAGCGACCCATCGTCATACATCCAGGGGGCTAAATTCCCTCCGTTATTTTCATCTTTGGGCTGACACCAAGCATCTTCAAAATCTGTTTGTAGTTCTTGTTTGCCTTGCTTCAGCCGTACTCTAAAATAGCGATAATTCAGAATGGCAGTATGCTTACCTCGCTCTAATAAAGTCCGAATTTGGTAGAGTTGCGACTTGGGAAAATGAGCCTTTTTCAGTGCTGATATTGCTGTTAGCAATCCTCCCAATTCATATAAGGTATATGGAGCTGCATAGAGTTTTAATTTTGGCTTGAGGTCTTTTGTCAATGCCTGTTGACGAAATTCTTTGATGTCGGATGAAATCATCGTGACGGACTTCATTGTCAAAAAATCTACCGTTCCACCACAGTATCCTGCTTCCTTTAACTTCTTAGCACGGTCTTTAGCAGATTTTAATAGCTGTTCTGTCAGATTTTTAGCGTAGTAAATGGGGGTGTTATATGCAGTAATTAAGACACCAATTGACGTGCTGAGTTGACATTGAGAAAGTGTAGCCTCTGTAGGTTTGTAGCGATGACATTTTTTCAAGTCAATGGGTTTATTTGAGGTTTTAATTCGATAGCAACCCTTAATTTTTTCTTCTGCTGTTGGATTTTCTACCAATGGCACTTGTTTGAGGAGATTTTTTTCAAATCGCTCTCCAATCATTTGAGCAATTTCCAAAGCTTTATTAGCTGGTACAATCAAAATAATGTCATCACCACCAATAGTAATAATTTCAAAGGGATGAACTAAATCACCACTACTCAGTGTAGACTCTTCATCATTGAAATTTCTCAGCTCGTGAGGATGCAAGTTTTCTGCTAATGCTTGGTAAACTGCGTACTCTGTTGCAAATTCCACATCTTGGCTAAATTCCTGGTACTTCTGTGAGGTACGAATCTTTTGAATATAGCCGCCCATATTATTACCATCCGCATAAATGTAGGCGATAAAATCTTTACTTGCGTTAGCGATATGACTTAGGTTTTGAGGAATTTCAATTTTATCAGGTTTCAAATCTGCGTAGTATTTTTGTTTTAAACTGGGATTCTTATTCAGAAATAAATTGAATTTATCTACCCAACCTTCAACTCTGATGCTTTCCCATGTCAAATGAGAGTTTTTGTACCATGTAGGCAGATCTGGTTTTCCCTTTTTTGCTCTATAACCAACCAGATGTTTGCGAGCCGAAGCTTCAGAAAAATGAGATTCTTTAGGTAGTTCTGGTGGTTGGACAATCGTCACTGCAGACCTACGTTCTCCCTCATCGCGCATTAAGTAAGGATGGGTTTCAAACATGGGAGGATAGCGACGACTGGGACGATTAGAAAAGTCATGTCCACTACGACGCTGATTAAATAATATTGCTAACTTTGTTGTTAGTTCATTAAAGCTTTTACGGTTTTTAAAAGCTTCTAGTTTTTCCGAATCATTAGTAGGATATCCAAAGTAAGCTTGAACTAAGGGTTTATCATATTCACTATAGTACCAATCTAACCATAATGTATTTTCAATAGGTTCTCGTAGTAACCCAAACCGAAGTTCTAATAATGTAAATTTATCTCCTACCGCACAGGAGTTTGCTGTTAAAGTTTCTTCTGTGTAGCGTTTTTCAATCGCATTAGCTAAATCATCTACAAAGGCAGCCGGACAAAACGCGACAATATTACCACCTGTAGAATAAATAATGAGTTCCGGAATCAGTACCTGCGAGAGTTTGTAGTCAGTGGAAAAATTTTTATCAAGCCATTGCCTAACTTGATTACACTGAATCGTATAACTATTGGATGACTGGGAATTTTTGTTAAAAAAGGCAGGTAAATCAATCAGATTTATCCGATCCAGTAAAGCGGATGCACCACGAATATCTTGAATCTTGGATGACTCAAACACATACTGTTTAATCTTTGTCGCACCAGCGTAAACTAAGCCAATACGGATATTTTGACCCCATAATTTAGAATACTTGCTTTTTAATTCATCTAGACTTTCTGGAAAATACTCTTTATCAATTCCTTGCAGTTCCTGAACTTGTTCGACAAGGATACGCACTTTTTCTGGAACAGCTTTTCCATCATTCAAAGCCTGTCGCATTTGCTTTAAAACAGCTATATCAAACTTGGGTTCTCGCTTGTCTCCCCAAGCCAAACACCAGCTAATTGCTGTTGTGATGCTGTGTTGAGAATTTGTCATAATTTACTATTTCAAAGTTTCAATAGTTTGCAGTCCACTTTGTCCAGACATAATACGGGCGTGAGTACACTCATAAGTCCAAGTCGCTTTTTATCGACTGCTATTATGTCATACTGCTGGAAGACCCCTCTTCCAACAGTATGAATCCGCGTAGAGCCTTATGGGGCTTTAGTGTCAGTCAGATAATTCTTAACAAGTTTTGACTTCAACTAAATCCAACCCCTCTCGTTAAAGTCTGTCATAACTTTAACTCGGCTTTCCATTTCCACTCCAAGCCAATACGTTTGCAAACTAGACCAAAGTCTAGATTAAACTCTGGATTCTTGGATAGGGCTTCAATTAGGCGTATCAAAACATTCTCAGTTAATTTTGCAACTGAGTTAACAGCGTAAATCTTGTTGATTGAGGAATCCTGGTTTGTGGCGAGGGATTCCTGATTTTGAGGTAGCACTTGTACCGATGCTACAGGCAAGATAATAAACTCTATGCTTTTAGTCTGCGTTGCTTGCGGGATTCCTGGTATAGTCACCCATTTCAATGACTGTCCGCCTGCTTGGAACAAAACGTTGTTTTGATTTTTACAATCCCATGCTAGCCAGGAATTTGGGCTTGTTGAGTGTCTTCCTGGAGTGTTTCCGTAGTAATGAATTGTCATTGACTGTCCTTGTTTCCAAACTCGCTCGTCTCGTATATCTTGAATAGTTGCGTCAGTTGAGTTATTTATTGGTTTTATTTTGTCTGGGATTTCCATGTATTTCTCCAAAAACATTACTTTAGATTGTAATAGACCAATTGTGGTTTGTCCGTAATTTACCGTAATTTTATATACTTTATACAAAAATTAACTTAAGTATTTAGTAAGTACGCTCATCAAGTATAATTACAATACTTTTAGCTAAAAGTTGTATATTGATTCTTAACAAGATAAACTTAAAGTGAAAGTAGCAAAGTACAACGCTAAACTACAATTCAGTAACTTCCTCGCAAGGGGATTGAAACTTGCTCTCTCGTTGTATTCTGAATCGTTGAGTCAGTTTTCAATACTTCCCCGCAAGGGGACTCAAAATCAAGACTATATCTAAGACCAATGGCAAGCGCCGTACTAAGGAATGCGGCGCTCGCGCTCATTTTACTTTACAAGCGATCAAGACTACGGGCAAATAAAAGCTTATATTCGGATGCTGGATTATTTGCGTTTGCTAATGATTGAATATTTGCAAACATACCAAAGTTCGCAACCATAATCTGCTTGATTTTGTAAAAGGTAATATTGGTCTAATCCTCAAGCAACCGATACAAAATAGGCTAATGCTTCACAATTGGGCGTACGCACTCTAACACTGAGAAACGAACTTTACTTGCTTGTCCGCGTACCCAAGGACAGCAAGTTATCTCCACATAAGGCTAAAAAAGTCGGCGAGGTTCCCTCAGGTAGGCTTTGTCAACGCCCTGCAACTGGCACCATCTCTCCTCGACAAAATGAAGCCAACATCTTATGATTGAGAGTAACAACTTTGGCAAACCTCAGCGCGGGCAAAAACCTTAGGGGTTCTGCCAAAAGCCCAGAACCTCGACAACATAATAGTTTTAGAGTTTCAGTCAGTCTTTGAAACCAGATGATCAATGGCTGAAATTGACTTTTGAAAGAGGTTTGCCAAAATAAAGCGTAGAACTCTTTTAAAAAAGTCGTTTCAAACCCCAAGGGTTTCAATCAACTAATTCCCCGTAAGGGGATGGAAACAAAAGAGTAGAGTTACTTGAGAAAAAAGTAGAAGAGAATGGTTTCAATCAACTAATTCCCCGTAAGGGGATGGAAACTAGAGGATACGATGCTTTTAAATCTCCAACATGTTTCAATCAACTAATTCCCCGTAAGGGGATGGAAACATTACCCTTATTAATATGATGGGATTCTAGATCATGTGGTTTCAATCAACTAATTCCCCGTAAGGGGATGGAAAGGTCATGTACTGAATAATCAGCATGATGAGTATGCGATTTAAGGTGGTAAACCATGAAACATTTGCAGGACAAATTGGCTGAATGAACTGGAAAAGCCATCAGCGTTGAATCAACAGACTAGAAAAATATCAGCTAGATCATTAGGTAGTTCGTGTCATATCAAGCAACGTCTCGACAACTTGAGTGAGATGAGGCTCGTCTAGTGTTCCAAGGCGGAACACTTCTGAGAACCACAAACCATCGATCGCCAACTGAATAATGGTTGCTTTTGTGACATCAATTCCACTAGTTTCAATTCGCTGCCACCACTGCTGTCCATAGATTTCGGCAGCTTTGAACAGATTGGGCGAGTCAACCGTGATCGAAAAAAGACGGGCAATTAATGCCAGCGACTGTTTGCTAAACCGTACTGTTGCCCGAATGTATGCCCGCAGCCACTGCCCCGGTGTCCCTGGTGCATCATCCTGCTCAAACTCTACTTGCAGGACGGCTTCAAAATCCCGAATCAGTTGCTCCACCATGCCCGTTATCAAAGCGTCTTTGTTGGAGAAATGGTAAAGCAAGCCCCCTTTACTAACTCCCGCTTGTTGAGCTACTGCATCCAAGGTCAGTGCCTCGACACCTTTGTCGATCACAACTTGGATAGCAGCCTGCAACAGAGTTTCACGAGTGGTTGATCGAGAATTTGACTTTTTGGTAGTAACCATAGGAATGTTCAAAAGAGCAACAAGGGATAGCCGTGCATTGCACTCTTCAGCAATGAAGCCTTCGGCAATCAAAATCTAGATTGCTTCAGGAGTACAAGCCGTCACAAATCCAACTTACCGTCTGGACGGTACAAAGTCAATATACTTAAAGAAAAGCCTTCGATTTGCCAGCCGACGTATGCCAGTCCCAGTATCTATGGGAAGAACAATTCGTCAAGTGCCTCGCTAGGAATCAAAAAACTTGTTGTATGTACAATACCTTCATAATTGGCAAAAGTATTGTTTTTAAGAAGGTAGTTAAGTTGCTCATTCATGAAAGGACCAAACCACAAGCGACAATCCAACACAAAGCTGCTATTGCCTTTGTACCGCAGTCATGCTCCATTTAAAACGTTACTTCTGCTGTACTCTCATGACTGGGACAAGCTAGCACTCTCAATGGTGTTCTATGTTATTAAACATAGCCCAGAGTGGATACGACCGGTTGTCATTGCCAACATTATTGATATCATCTCTCGCCCTCAAGAGCATTCCCTAACACAGCTATGGCTGAATGGGGCAATTTTAGCGGTATCTATTGTACAAAATATTCCGACTCACTATTTGCACATCATGAGTTTGAGTGCAGCAACCCGCCAAATGGAAACTAATGTGCGCGATTTATTAACGCGACAATTGCAACAGCTTTCCATCGGATTTTACAAGCAACGTAGCATAGGGGTACTGCAAGTTAAGCTGCTGCGAGATGTGGAAGAAATTCACCAACTGACTAGCTCAATTTTTCAGTTTCTACCTTCAGCATTATTGACTATTGTGATTGCGATCGCCATTACTGCCATGCGTGCTTGGAAGTTTTTGTTCTTCTTCGCTGCAACAGTGCCGGCGGCAGTGATTTTAGTGCAAGTCCTCAAAAAACCGATTCAACAGCGTAATCATATTTTCCGGCGACAAATGGAGGGTATGTCTTCTCACCTGATTGAGATGATTAAGCTTGTTCCAGTCACGCGGGCGCATGGAATCGAAGAAACCGAAATTGATCGGACACAACAGCGTCTTATCTCGGTAAAAAGGGCGGCAATGAGTTTAGATGGCATTAACGCCATAACAAATGCATCAAGCTGGGTGACGCTGCGCCTGTTTAGTGCTATTTGTCTGATAAGCTCTGCTTATATGGCTTACACTGGTAAAATGGGAATCACTTCTGGTGACGTGATTCTGTTAACAGGTTATTTTGATGCCCTCACCAATTCCATCGTACAAATTCTGGCAGTGCTACCACAGATAGGAACAGGTTTTGAGTCGATTCGGTCGGTGGGTGAAATTTTGGAGTGTCCAGATATAGAACACAATCAAGGCAAGCACCCAGTCAGGCAAGTGCGAGGAGAATTTTTATTTGATGCTGTTAGTTTCATTTATCCTAGCAGCGAGCATCCAGCAGTTGATAATATTTCGCTTCATGTTGACCCTGGTGAAACAATTGCGTTTGTAGGTCCTTCAGGAGCCGGAAAGTCCACCTTGCTGAATCTTGTGATTGGTTTTCTGCGACCGACACAAGGACACATTTATCTCGACGGGCAAGACATGAACGCTCTGGATTTAAGAACTTATCGACAGTTTGTGTCAGTAGTTCCCCAGGAAACAATTCTGTTTGAGGGTACTGTACGGGAAAATGTTCTTTATGGATTGCAAGGAGTGAGTGAAAGGCAATTACACCAAGCAATTCAAGATGCCAACGCACTAGAATTTATCCTCAACTTACCCCAGGGACTTGATACTCTGATTGGTGAAAATGGTACAAAACTCTCAGGTGGTCAGCGTCAGCGCCTGGCGATCGCCCGTGCTTTGGTTCGCAATCCCAAAGTGCTGTTTTTGGATGAAGCAACAGCTTCAGTAGATACTGCGTCGGAAGCTTTGATTCAAGAGGCTCTGGAACGGTTGATGAAGGATTGTACCACATTTGTTGTCGCCCATCGACTTTCTACAATCCGTAAAGCTGACAGGATTGTTGTGTTAGATAAAGGACAGATTGTGGAAATTGGCAATCATCAACAGTTGCTACAACAAAATGGGTTGTATGCACGCTTGATTGCATTGCAAGCGTAGCAAGTTCTAACCCTGTCTTGAGTGGGAATAACGCGAAAAAGTGATATTAAATCTGGTAGCATGTGAATAATAAAAAACCGCAGAGACGCAGAGAGCGCAGAGGGAGAGGAAAGAGAAATAATTCCGGTGCCAACGGATTTGATATGAGAATGGATTTGTTGCAAAAATCCGGTTTTTGGCTATTTGAAACCGCATCCTGTAGCAGATAAATTATCTGTGTCCACCCCCCTCATTCCCCCCTACAAGAGAGGGGAAGTTTAATGTCCATCTGTGGTTTAATTTCCAAAAAAATTGACGGCAGAACAGAGAAAACATTCAGTTTAGGGATTTGATTTTCTTCGCCACGTCTACAAAAGAGTGTACAACCGAAGATTTGTTATTTTGTTGCCAAGCGATCGCAATTTCTAATGGTGGAATCGCATCACTAATCGTTCGGAAGACAACACCAGAGTTCTGCTTTTGTTGATGGATAGCAGTCACGAGTGAAACTCCTACCCCAGCCGCCACAAAACTGATGGCGACTTCCGGTGGTGTAGCTTCTTGAACTATACGCGGTGTGAAACCAAATTGTTGACAAGTATTGATGAGTTGTTCGTAAAAATCGGGTTTGGCTTGTCTTTTGAACAAAACAAACGGTTCTTCGGCGAGCGATCGCAATGATAACTGTGGCTGTTTCGCTAACGGATGATTTTCCGGCAAAACTGCGACAAATTGATCTACGATAACTACTTCTGTCTGTAAATCATCTGCATCAATAGGCAAGTGCAGGAACCCAACATCAATTTCACTTGCTTGCAACGCTTTTACTTGCGCTACAGTGGTCATTTCTTGCAGATTGACTTCGACATCAGGAAAATCTTGGCGAAATGCTTGTATGATTTCCGGCAGTAGCCGATTAAAGGTACAAATCGAAAACCCGATTTTAAGCGTGGTTTGTTTGCTACGACTTGCCAATTTTGCTGCTTGTACAGCTTGTTCTGCTTGCGCAAGTGTGAGCCGCGCCTCCTCCAAGAATGCTTGTCCTGCTTCCGTCAGGGTAACACCGCGCTTCGTACGGTGGAATAACTCTACACCGAGTTCTTCTTCCAAATGGCGGATTTGACGGCTCAGTGGCGGCTGTTCCATGTACAGCCGTTCGGCGGCGCGACGGAAGTTTAATTCCTCAGCAACAGTGACGAAATATTTTATCTGTCGCAGTTCCATAGCTGTGATACCTATTTGGTATCACCTTAGCGCAAAAAAGGTCTTGGACAGAACTTTGAGAGTGATTACATAATGACAATGAAAAGAAGAACGCAGAACACAGAACACAGAATGCAGAATAACTGCATAGATAAATTTGGGGGGTTCTGTTTTGTCTTTAGAGCGGTTTTCAATTGAATGGAGTGGATTACAATCTAATTTTGTTTTGGCTAATTTTGTTTTGGCTAATTTTGTTTTGGCTAATTTTGTTTTGGCTAATTTTCTTGTGGGATGGGCGTCTCGCCCGTCCTGAATTGGGGGCGGACAAGATGTCCACCCCACAAGAATTGTGTCACGGACAAGATATTCAGCCCACAAAAATTGTGTCGAATCCAAATGCAAACCGCTGTAAAAGTCATTTACACCACGTAGCAAAGGGGAATTATCATGGGATTTCAAAATAAAGTTGCCCTAGTCACTGGGGGTAGCTCAGGTATTGGTCGTGCGACTGCAATTGCATTTGCAAGGGAAGGCGCGAGCGTTGTCGTTGCTAGTCGCCGTGAGGATGAAGGTAAACTGACGGTGGAAATGATTCGTGATGTTAATGGGGAAGCCACTTTCATCCAAACGGATGTCGCCAACAGTGCCGAAATTCAGAAGCTCATCGACAAAACAGTAAATATTTACGGACGATTAGATTGTGCCTTTAACAACGCTGGTACTGAGGGGGTATTTGCTCCTATGACTGAGCTTACAGAAGAAGTCTGGGATCAGACTATTGCAGTCAATTTGAAGGCTGTTTGGCTGTGTATGAAATATGAAATCGAAGCCTTTCTTAAGCAGGAAACTGGTGGTGCTATTGTTAACACCTCTTCTTGGCTTGCTGTTGGTGGGCTGGCTGGATCAACCATTTATTCTGCTAGTAAAGCCGGAATAGATGGACTCATACGACCAGCAGTTCTTGAATTTGCCCAGCATGGCATCCGTATAAATAACATTAATCCTGGCATCATAGATACACCAATGTTGCGGCGATTTGGTGATGATGAGGCGCTTCTCAAACCCTTTATTGCTCATACTCCCATGCAACGTTTGGGAACTCCCGAGGAAGTCGCTGAAACCGTTCTTTGGCTGTGTTCGGATGGTGCTTCATTTGTGACTGGTCAAAGCATTTTAGTTGATGGTGGGTGGACAATACCAGGTTTGAGGAATTGATCGCAAGAATCTGAAGAGGTCAAATTTAATGCTTAAGACATTCCTTTCTACGGCTGCACTTGTGGTGTTTGTCTCTAGCTCTGTTCAGTCTATCGCTGCGCCTGCACAAGTGCTACCCCCTATCGAGTTGCCTGCTGGTTTCCAGTATCCAAACGGAATTGCACGCGCTAGCGATGGAACGCTGTATGTCGGTTCGGTTACAAGCGGACGAATACTGCGTATTAATCCCCAAGGCAAGAGCGAGACTTTCTTCGTTGGAAGCGACGAAATCTTTGCCGCTACAAGTTTACGACTAGACGAACGGCGAGGAATTCTTTGGGGAACCTCTCCTGACTTTCTTGGAGTTCCTGGTGCAAATGGTGAAACTATTCGCCGTCCGCATCGGATTTTCGCAATCGATAGCCGCACGGGCAAGGTTTTGCGTGTAACTTTAATGCCTGATGGTAGCTTTGGCAATGACATGGCGCTTGATGCAGATGGCGGCGTTTACCTTACCGACAGTTCGCGCCCCCGCATCTACTATATTGCGCCTGGAGCAACTCAGTTTCAGATTTGGGCAGAAGACACACGCTTGAGTTCCAAGGGGATAGGACTCTCGGGTATTGCTCGTAGACCGGATGGTGTTATGGTCGTGGCGCTATTCTCTAGCGGGGAATTGTTTAAGGTGGTACAAGAATCCCAAGGACGTGTAAAAGTTGAGGCTATACCTCTGACGCGCAAGCTGGAAAACCCAGACGGGATGCAATTCGCACCAGATGGCAGATTGCTGGTTACTGAAGGTGCAGTTACAAGTGGAAATGGTCGCCTCCTACGTATCGATGTTCTTTCGCCTGGGACTCAACCCAAGGCGGTGGGAACCATAGCAGCAGACATGGAGTCACCGGTTAACTTGACTGTAGCAGGTCCCAATGTTTGGGTCACTGAGGCGCGTATCCGCCACCGTCTTTTGCCAGGACGAGAAAAAGATATCCCCAATCGCTTTTTCATCCGCCGTTTCACTTTGCCCCCAATCCCTAATCCCTAATCCCCAATCCCCAGTCCCGTTTACATGTCTAACCTTTCAGGAGAAATAAATATGAAAACCAGAAAATTAGGTAACAGTGGACTCAGCGTTTCTGCTCTTGGACTCGGTTGTATGAGTATGTCGGGAATCTATGGCACTTATGACGACCAAGAGGCAATTGCTACCATCCATCGTGCAATTGACTTAGGTGTGAACTTTCTCGACACTGCAGATGCCTACGGTGGAGGACATAACGAAGAATTAGTCGGTAAAGCGATTCGGAATAGACGTGACCAGGTGATTATTGCTACTAAATTTGGATTAGGGGGAATTAGCCACAGCGGTCAAGCCATGCCAGTCAATGGTAGACCAGAATACGTGCGTGCGGCGTGTGAAGCTAGCTTAAAACGTCTTGGTGTTGATGTCATTGACCTCTACTACCAACATCGGGTAGACCCTAGTACACCAATTGAAGAAACTGTTGGGGCAATGGCAGAATTGGTACGTGAAGGCAAAGTTCGGTTTCTCGGTCTTAGCGAAGCATCTGCTAATACTATCCGCAAAGCACACGCTGTTCATCCCATAACTGCGTTGCAAAGCGAATATTCATTGTGGACGCGGGATGTGGAAGCCGAAATTTTACCTACTTGTCGGGAATTGGGCATTGGTTTTGTGTGTTGGAGTCCATTAGGGCGAGGTTTTTTGACCGGACAAATCAAAAGCTCTAATGATTTAGCCTCTGGTGACTGGCGGCGGAACTCTCCCCGCTTTCAAGGCGAAAATTTTCAGCACAATTTACAGTTAGTTGAGAAATTGCAGACAATGGCTGCTCAAAAACAATGTACTCCTGCCCAACTCGCGATCTTCTGGTTGCTGGCACAAGGAAATGATATCGTTCCGATTCCGGGTACCAAACGACAAACTTACCTTGAAGAGAACGTTGGCGCGTTAGAAGTTCAACTGACTCCGGATGAATTACTTCAAATTGATGCTATCATGCCACCAGGAATAGCTGCTGGTTCGCGCTATCCTACGGCATTGATGCAAATGGTTAATCTTTAAGATGAAAGATTGCCTGACGCAACAAGCCCGCATTGCTGATGTTTGCCAGTCACCACACCTACATTGTTAAATAAACACTTGAGGGTGCTGTCAAGAAGGCACAATAACATGGCTAACTCTGATAAATTACAGGGCTACAGAAGCGATTACACTTGGCGCAGCTTCGCAAGAAGCGATCGCCCAGAGAATCTGGTCTTTAGTGTAGTGATTTCCATCCTGCTGCACTCTATTCTCTTTCTTGGCAGCGATTATTGGCTGCGAGCTTTTGCGCCTAAGCAAGAGCTTTCCGAACCAATACCAATTGAGTATGTTGAAGTTCCTCCCAACACAACAAAAACGCCCCCGCAAACTTCACGACGCGCTGCGAAAGATTCTATTGCAGGTGGAAAAGTAAAACCTCAAACACCTATTTCGACTGCTAAGTCGGCATCATCAACTGCACCCACCTCTGCTGCTTCTAAACCTTCTGAGATATTGCTGCCAGCAGAACAAACCCAACAAAAAGCAGAATCACCAAATCGACCTTCTGAAAAACTACAACCCGAACCTCAGAAAAGTGCGGTTGCTCCTACTACTAAACAACGACAACCACTACAAAGTGCCGTCGCACCAACACCAAAACCACCAGAACCACAACCTTCGCCCACAACCGTTGCACCGACAAGCAAACCATTAGCATTCAAACTGCGACAAAGGACAGCGACACGAACCACACCACCAGAACCACTACAAAGTGCCGTCGCACCAACACCAAAACCACCAGAACCA
>JXCB02000027.1:851619-858588 GCA_000828075.3 Tolypothrix campylonemoides VB511288
CCGTCGCACCAACACCAAAACCACCAGAACCAGAACCTTCGCCCACAGCCGTTGCACCGACAAGCAAACCATTAGCATTCAAACTGCGACAAAGAGCAGCAACACCAACCACACCACCAGAACCACAACCAGAACCAACAGCCGTTGCACCGACAACGAAACCACTAGCACTCAAACCTCGGCTAACGACACTTCCACCGACAACTAAACCACCAAAACCACTACAAAGTGCGATTGGGCAAAGCCCAGCGCCGGAGGCGATGGCGCAGAGCGCCCGCTTCGCGAACGCACCAACACCAAAACCGCCAGAACCACAACCTTTACCAACCGCCGTTGCACCGACAACGAAACCACTAGCACTCAAACCTCGACAAACGACACTTCCACCCACAACTCAACCATCAGCACCTTTAACTCGTCGGGGAAATAGGGATCGGCTGGCTGCAAAATCCTCTCCTCAACAGTTAGAGAATAGGACAACTTCGCAATCATCCCAAGGGGCACGGGGCTTATCACCGCGAAAGGTGTCTCGAGTGCAACCATCTTCAAAATCGGGTGGAGCAAGTCGTTTGGGTGGTCCAATTAGTTTATCTAATCGTGATTTTGCAAGCAATAATCAGGCAGCGTTGCCTAATTCCAACCGCCTCAATCAATCTGTAGATGGCATTGATGCCCGTCAAGATGCAGACATGGGTCCTTATCTACAACAGCTACAGGAACGAGTGAGGCAGCACTGGATACCCGGGCTCACCCAGTCTTCCCGGCGAACAGTGCTTCACTTTACTGTTAGCCGGGCAGGTTTGGTGAGCAATCTCCAGATTGCACAAACTTCTGGATTAAGCATGCTTGATGAAGCGGCAGTTAACGCTGTCAAGCAAGCAGTACCCTTTGCACCTTTGCCTACAGCCTACACAGAAAATTACATTAACATTCAATTTACATTTAATATCAACATTTATGGGGAACTAGAATTATGGAGAGATGGTCAATAAACTGAGCCGCTCTATGCTACCGCCTCAAACAAGCTAGCAACAATCTACTCTATGTATGAAAATCAGATAAAGATTTTTACTGGTATTCTAAAAAATTATTCCTATTATGATATATTTACAAAAATAATTTTTGTAAACTTTTTCTGGAAATCCACACTATTTTAGTGTTTCTCAACTCATGAAAAAGCTTGCAATAGAGAATATTAAAATCATAAAGCAAGCATCATATAGGGAATTTATTATGAAACGTTCACTGACACCCTTATTTGTAATCATGAGCGCGATTGCCCCTTCAAAGCGGGCGTTTTGCGTCATCGTTCGTATACTGCCAAAAGGTTTTCTGAACCAAAAGTCCTTCCCGGTTCCTTCCAAAAACGGGGCAACATACCCGAACAAGTTAGGCAGTATTGCTCCTTGGGGCGCGGCGCTTTGTGCGATCGCCTCTGGCACTGCGCTTTCCGCAATCGCTGTGGTCAATCCTGCCTTAGCCAACGAAGAAAATGTTTCTCCTGCCTTAGCTGACCAAAATCGAGCAGCTGCTCTTGTCACTCAACCAGCTACGATTACTAATGGAACGCTTAACATCACAAACAGAACCAATAATCTCAAAAAAGTTTCTGAATCAATAGGGATAGTACGTGAAGGATGCAAAAACATTAACCCGCTTGAAATGATTAAATCTCCTGGCAATACCTTCAAACAATGTTTGGAGGACACAAATAATCAGGCTGCTCAAATCAACCAAACTTCTCAACCTACTGAAAAATTTGAGTTTTTCAAGGTTCCAGAACTCGAATCTGGTATTAACGTAACAGTGACTGAGTTCTAAGTACAGCATTTCATGAATTCGTAGCGGATTAAATTGGCGAGACTCTGCATCACGAATGCGCGTTCCTTTCCTGCCTTCTCAGTAGCGGAGATGCTAAGTGATATCAAATCTGTTTGTATCGGAATTATTCCTCCTTCCTCTTTCTCTGCGCCCTCGGCGTCTCTGCGGTTTTTTAATCATTCAGATACTACCAGATTTCATATGAACGGGTATGCCTACGACACGCCTGACGGCGTAATATCATGTCCGATTAAATAACCTTACTATATGTGTAGTGATGTTGGTGAACATTGCACACGTGTAGAACTTTCGGATGTAACGTCTCTACACTCACCTATTCACAAGGGTTTTGGTCTTATCTGAACCGTATTGGTTTTTAGATAACTAATGATTAATGAATTTTGTTAACTTGTTCTCACCCGCCGAAGAATGTCGATATTAAGTTCTAGCTTTTCTCCTAGCCACAGGGCATGGTCTGTGTGGTCTTTCACATCATCACCCGTCTCAGGATGGACTAAAACATCCAACCCCTCACGATTAAGCATTAACCAGGGGACGACTTTCTCAAACTGATTCGGTAAGAAGGCAACTTGATACATCGATTTTGGGTGTGGACCGATGGGCTGATCATGCCAGCGCCCAAGCCGCACGTCAAACCTAGCGCCCAATCCTTCGCGTACACGCGCCGCCACATCACGACTGGCGCTATCAAAGTAGATATGAGCGTGAAAACCAGTGATTTTCTGAGTCTCTTGTGTCATAAAAATATAAGCTTTCTCGTAAGTAAGTAGGCGAGAAAAAATTAAACTCTGTAAAGAAAAGTAAAGCTTGAAAATTATTTCGTAGTAAGCGCTTACTACCTTATTGTAAACATAACTTCTGTTGTGCTTGCCGTGGTTAATTAGAAAGCAATTGGGCATTTAATGCTTTGGTAATGCGATCGCAAGTTTCTTCCAAATGAGCTAGCGTGTAAATATCCAAGTTTTCACCTTGTTGTTTGAGAGTCACATCAATAGCTTTGAGCAGTTGGCGCAATTCATACCAAGCTATTGTACGACCATCTTCAGGGACATAAGTTGTACGCAAAATCATCTCTAGCAAAATATTCAGATGTTCCCGTTGCAATGAACGGCGGATGCTAGAAATTGCCATATGTGAACTAGAGTCTAAAACTTCTGTCCAAATGCCTTTTTGCAGTGTGTCAAACAGTTCTGGTATTGTTAAGGCTTCCCCAGGCAAAGTTTTCAGTTCGATATCTCGTAAACGATTCAGGCGATCGCCATCTAACAACCTTCGTAGTATCGCACTTTGAAGGTATAGAATACGTTCATGAATTGGATAATCCAGCCGTGAAACGGGTACGGGGTTCCCCCAGTGTGAAAAACGCGATGGTGCTAACTGATTCAGCAATTGTGGTGAGAAACTGAAAGCATTTTCACTAAATACATATTCCTGCAATCTTGTCAAGCTGTAGCGTTGTTTTTCTAAAGGAACTGCTACAAAGCGAGCGTGAGTCTCATCCAAAGGATGGTGACGCCTAAAAGATTGCCCACCAATGTATTGAGTCAGCAAGGTGGCATTACGGAAATAGTATTTAAGTATTCTGTTAAATAGTAGACGTAGGTTGCTATAACTTTCTCCTTTTAATGGAGAACGTTTGTTGAGACGCTGCCACATCATGCGGGCATTATCCATTTGCGACTGAGAATAAACTAACACATCGTTACTCATGTCCCAGACATTTGCCAGAGGATTGATGTCCCAAATATCTTCATCAGTAGCGTAAGATAATTCTGGCTGAGGCGACGCCAAAGCAATTTCCTCCAAGAAAGCCTTTTCATTCAAAGGAGTCATCTCCTCAAGCATCAGGTTTGCGTATCTTTTGTAACCGTACTCAATTGCCCATTCATCGTAAGGACCAATAACCACTGGAAAAAAGTCGCCTTGCTGGACTCCTTGTGGTGCGATATTCACAGGTAAATAATCCATCACTGAACCTACCAAACCTTTAGCGTGAGTGATTTCAGTGTTGTTTAATTCCTGCGGTGTTAACATTGTGCTGCCGTGAAAGTTGTGACGCAAACCAAGAGTATGTCCAACTTCGTGAGCGATGAGATAACGTAAATATTGATGCACGTACTTCTGCATCTGTTCAGTATTTGGTGTTGCATCTTGCACCAGTGACAGCGCCAGCGCCCCCATAGCTGCTTCAAAAGATGACTCCATGCTATAGCATTCCTCAGAATCTTTATTGGTCGTCAAGAGTTGAGCGTCAAAAGTCGAAAGTAAATCAGTATGAGAACAGTCGGAAACTGGAATCACATTGCTGCCCCATTTTACTGTCTCTGGGCAAGAAGTAGGATTGAAATGAGTTGAAGCCCCAAATACGAAATGACTACACCATAATCCCCTATTTTCAACTCTTGACTCTTTTGGTTTGACTCTCGACTGTGCGTAGATACTTGCAGAAGGTCTTCCCACAGAGTACTGAACATCAGAATTTGCTTCCATCAGTGCGCGATAATCTTGCTGAATTGAACGCACCATATTGGCATCAACAATGATGTCTGCGTCCAATATTTCTCCCGTGAGTGGATTAACGCGTACTGGTCCTCTAGCAAAACCTGCATCCAAAGAATTAAACCAGCGAATCGTATTGTAACGCACATCTGCGGGCTGCCAATCAGCATCATCTGGCATTTGCCGCACTTGAATAGCATTTTGAAATCCTGCTTTTTCAAATGCTTTATTCCACATCAAGACACCTTCACGAATTGCGTCGCGGTACTCTAAAGGGATGGCATTTTCAATCCAGAACACAATCGGCTTTTTTGGTGGAGACAAAATAGCATTTGGATCGGATGGTTCCAGATGCCAACGATTAATGTAACGTACAAATGGTTCTTTTCCATTGTTGCGAGAAAAGTCTTGGAAAGCAGTAATAAAATATCCGACTCTGTCGTCTGCAAGTCTGGGAATATAACCGTTGTTTTCTGTCAGTTGCGAAAAACTATAGTGTACCTTAAGACTGAGTGCCCTGCTATCAGGTAAGGTTATTAAATTCGCTCCTTCCGGTGAGGAAAAACCGTAAATCGAATCAATCTCTAGGTTTAAAGGAAAGGTGTTGACATCGCCAAAATATGACTTGTTTTCTTGTAAATTATATTCAGTTTGCAACGAGTATTTTAACAGAGAAGTTAATCCGGGAAAGTCTTGTAAGAGTAGGTCACTTAAATTAATTAGAAGATTTTTACTGTATGGGTCGATACAAACTATCTCAACTGCATAAAGAACAGAGTCGCTAAATGAACGAGCAAGCGATCGCTGTTCTGGTTGACCTGGTTCTGTGCGAAACTTAACATTACGAACAACAAAGTGCAAATTATTATTGACTCGCTGGAAATAGAAGAGGAAATCTTGCAAAGGTAGTCCACTATAAAGCCCGCTTTCCCCAATGCCTGATTCTAATGTGACTACACCTAAATAATTTTTATTAAGTTGTTCTGGCTTAATTTCCCAGTAGATTTCGTCAGACTCCTTACTGCGATAAAGCGTAAAAAGTCCTTCTAACTTATCTGCACCCTTAATTATCTCTCGAAATTGCCGAAAATCATCCTTTCGGTTCTCTTTAACTATATTTTCACCACTGACAAACCTTTCAACTCCTGGTATCGTACTCAATTGCTGCACATAAATATCTGAAAGTTGGTTGGCTTGTGCGCCATTCGCCCCTAACAACAGGTTATACAATAACAATATGCATATTAATAATTTTGTAAGCCAGTCTTTCATCCTTTCGCTTCCCCTAGCAAAGCGGCTTTTCTATCCGCATCCCTCTTGAGTATTAATAGATTAACTGTTTTTCTCTACTGAAGATAGTTGCATATTTTACCAAAGTAAGCGGAAAGTTTGCAGGAGGAGCACAGAGACTCGGAAAACAAGGGAAACAGAGAGTATGGTGTGTGCGATCGCGTAAGCCTGGCGGCTCCGGAGGACTCAGCGGGCGCTCTGCGCCATCGCCCTTTAGGTGGCTTCTGTATGCTGAGATTTTCCACCTATTGCAACAGTAAGGAGGCGTGTAACTGTAAAATGTATGAGTTGAATGACTATATTTTGTGACTAAGCACAATCACTATTAAACAGCAACTGATTCAAGAACTTGAATCTACTTCAGAATCCTTGTTAGCAGAAACACTAGACTTTTTGCGCTTTTTGAAAACTAAGCAAGATAAATCACAACTAGAAACAACATCTCCACCTTTTGAAGAATCATCAGCGTCTATTGATTCTCATGATTCACAGGAAGAAAGTTGTTCTGAACCTTCCCAACTTCCACATAGTCCTGCTTCTGAGCGTTCCATCCTCAGACACGCAGGGACATGGAGTGGTGATGACTATCAAGAGTGTCTACAACTCGTTTATACGTCTCGCGGTAAAGCAAAATTTGATTATGATGCGTTAAGCGAAGCTCTGCCGTAGGCAATCGCTCTTTGATAAGCCCAAAGCAACTGACTTGTGTATGCTATTTAGTCCTTGTATTGCAGTGCCATCTAAACGCAAGTAAGTGCATTGTTAATGCATCGACTTGTATTGTTAATGCATCGACTTGTATTGTTAATGCATCGACTTGCATTGTTAATGCATCGACTTGTATTGTTAATGCATCGACTTGTATTGTTATAGCAACAGCCAAGGTGGTTAGGACATCAACAGATGATAAAACCTAGACACAAAAAGGCTTTTCACCCAGTCCCCAGTCCCCAGTCCCTAGTCCCCTGCTATAATGCATCGACCTGTATTGTTAATGCATCGACTTGCATTACGATCGCCTACTTTATCGAGATTTTGTGATTCTGTTCGCCCTGGAGCAATCGCCTGTAAAAAGCGGGCACTTTGCGCGATGCTGACTTTGAGGCTGGCGACTGGAAGTCACCAGGGCTACCAATTCCACAACCCAACTCACCGACGACTGCCAACATCATCACACAGCTTGCGATCGCCATCCTGAACATTGGGGTTATTCTTCAAATAATCATGCGCCCAAGCGCAACCGCGTGCCAGTAAGTCATCCAAATCCATATTCCACAGTACCGTGTTGTCATAACTGCCTGTGGCAATCGTTTTGCCATCTGGGCTGAATGCCACGCT
>JXCB02000027.1:859933-922935 GCA_000828075.3 Tolypothrix campylonemoides VB511288
ACTGCCAGTGGCAATCGTTTTGCCATCTGGGCTGAATGCCACGCTCCTGACAACACTGCTATGCCCTTCTAGTCGGTTACGTTCGGTTATCCCATAAACAACCTGCTGGAGAGTAGCAACTGCTTTCATGCGTTTGTCTGCTTCTACATTCTTATCCGGAAGTTTGACTCGTTTGCCTAACTTCAAACTTTCTATCAAAGCCTCAAGATTTAAATTTGAGGCAAACAGGTTTTCGGAAGTCAGACTCTGTGCCAGGATTTCTGCATTCACTTGCCCTTTCTTTGCTTCTGCTTTTGCGTTGTTTGCTTCTTTTGCCCGTTTTTGAGCTAATTGCTGCTGTTTCTGCGCTTCTTGCTCACGTTGCACGGCTAATTTTTCAGCAGTTTGGGTTCTTTTCAGAGCAGCAGCTATTTCTGATTGACGTTGTTCAGCAATTTGACGTTGTTTTGTTTCAGCTTGTTGAGCGACTTGGGTTTTTTTCAGAGCATCAGCTAACTGTATTCCGCGTTGTTCAGAAAGTTGACGTTGTTTTGCTTCAGCTTGTTGAGATTTTTCCGCTTGCTTTTTAGCTACCTGTGCTTCATTTTCGCGTTGTTGAGCTAATTGCTGCTGTTCCTGAGCATTTTTTGCCTCCTTCTTTGCCGTATTGCTTTGTTTTTCTGCCTCTCGTTGCTGACGTAATGCTTTTTGTTCCTGATTGACTGCTTCCTGACGTCGGTCATTAGCATAAAGTGCCATCGCGCTCATAGCAACAGAAAATATCAACGCTGTTGCAAGATATGGTAACAATGGCTTATAACGTTCCCACCAATCCCGCAAGTTCAACGGCAAATGTTGATTCAGCCACTTGAAATCAAACACTTGCTGATAAATTCGATTCCGCACCTTCAAAACATTTTGCTCACGCCGCACCACACCTGAAAGCTTGAGGTGCGATTTGACTATTGATTGCTCCTCATCCAGAACTGACTTACCCCGGCGAATCTGTCGATATACACTCAAAACACCTTCTTTATCAGGTGCGCGTTTAGTCAACATATCGCGCACAAACTGCAAGTTATTATCTTGCTCGCTCATTGCACCCAAAAAAGTACTGCTCACCAAGCCGTCAACATCGCTTTTTGACCAACTTTTCTTACTCTCCTGGCTAACAATGCAACAAAGCCGTTGTGATAAATATGGATGTCCACCTGTCCACTCCAGCATCCACCTCAGCACCTGTTGCACTTCATGAGTTGCTAGCCCTAGTCCCTCACCCAGAGGTTTTGCTTCTTCAAAGGTGAAATCAGTCAAATCTACACGCTGACCGATATTAAACGGTGTACGCTTAGGATCACGGATCAAATCCCCCGGAGTCGCCACACCAATCAAAACAAAAGAAAGACGGTGAAATTCTGAATCTGAAGCGCGAGCAACGTAAAGATAACGAATAGCAGCAAAAAAATCGTCAGTAAAATCTAAGCTGAGTGTCGTATCAATTTCATCGACAAAAATCACGACAGGTGAGGTAACTTCTTTCAGCAATATATCCTCAAAAAATGAAGTCAGCCGTTGAGTAAAACCCAGATGAGAACGTTCTTGCCACCACTGCACCACATCTGTATCTAGCATCAGGGTTCCTTCAATAATTGTCAGTAACCCCAAATACCATTGTTCAGCAGTCACCTGCACGCCCACCTGAGTTAAATCAATCACAACCGTCTGAATTCCTTCATCTGCCAGTTGTTCAGCAGTCCGCACCATCAGGCTAGACTTGCCCATCTGCCGTGAGGTGAGGATATAAGCAAACTTGTGTTCCCGACATAGCGCCAGCAATTCCTCATCGGCTTTGCGGGGAATGTAAACACCATTTTGGTTGGCTTGCACAGTACCGCCAACAGTGTAGATGCTTGAGTTACTCACGCAAGTTCTCCCGGAAATAGTTGGCGTAAAGCTGACAGCGTGGCAAAACTGTCCGTCCTTCCTCGCGTACCAAACCCGCACCCCGCAGCCGCCAGAAGATGCGCTTATCTTCGCAGGTATTCTGACGAATGATTTGCAGCAGCCCTTGGATCAATTCCTTTTTATCATGCAGTAGTGAGATATGGTGACGCAGATGATCACCAAAAGGACCATTACCAGCAGTCGCATTGGCAAACAATTCAGCCGTGGAAATTTGCTGACTCGCGACTAAATAAAGCGCCCGACGCACCAAGTAAGGATGTCCACCCAACAAAATTATCAATTGTCGTTCCTCACTTGAGTTGAGGGGTGAACCGTGACGGCGATTGAGGTCAATCACCTGTTCTGGTGTAAAATCTTGTAATTCAATCACCAGCCCAACATTAAAAGGTGATTGGTTGAGATCATCAATCAGTTGATAAGGTTCGGTGGAAGTCACCAGCGTCAAATCCAGCTGCTTCCAAATGGGTGTTGTGGCACGCTTATTGTGCCAACTCCGCAACATTCCAAAAAACTCATTGCGGAAGTCAGCATCAAAAACCTTATCCACCTCATCCATTGCTAAAACAAGAGGCGTCTTGCCCAACTCTTTTAAAATATGGCTTTGAACGTAGCGCGTGCAACGCAGGCTGTTCCCAAGCGGTGTCTTCCAATACTCCTCAACTCTGTCTTCCATTTCCAACTCATATGTCAGCCACCAGCAAAATCGCTGAAAGAAAAGTTCGGCATCTGTTAAGGCGGCTTTGTCAAAAAGTTGAAAATCCAAGAAAGCAACTCGCTTACCCGCATTCACCGCAGCTTCAATTGCACGAATCAACAGCGAACTCTTACCAACTTGTCTCGGTCCTTTAATCGCAATGGTGACTCCCTTCTGGGCAATTGTCCTGATTGCGATCGCATCCGATGGACGTTCCACATAAAATGTAGATTGAGTGTCCATCGTTCCTTCTGGCATTTCCAACACCACTGGCTGTGCTGAAGCAAAAGGACGGGGTAACGCTGAAGGTTCACTCGTCTCAAGTAAAGCAGCTTTGGCTTGCGCCGCATCAAAAGACAACTTGCTACCTGAGATAGCTTGTGTCAACTCTGCTATCAGCCGTGGCGTATCCCCCTCACCTTGCCAAAAAGCCCAGTTGATATCGTTAAGGTAACGATTCAAAGGATACTGAAACGGTTCGCGATACCCCAAACGCACCGGCAAAATAGCGGGATGTCCTCCCTGCACTTGCGCCAACTCGTGCGCCATCTTGATTTCTTGCTCAACCATCTCGCTGTAAACTGAGCGAGACGAAAGGAAAACAATGAGAAAATCAGCTTGACGAATTTCCTCTTCAATGCGTTCAGCCCAACGCGTACCAACGAGCATTCGTTGGTCGATAAAAACTTCGTGCTGCTGCGATAACGCTTGATAAACTTGTAAAGCGACTGGTTGATCTGGCGAAACATCACGCTTGTAGCTAATAAAGATGCGCTGGCGTGTCGTCTTCTCAGGAATAGGATTATTTCGCGATTTTCTTTTAAAGACTGGAGTTTGGTGTTCCTTCAAACCAATGAGTTGAGAGCAACCCAACTCATAAGCAAACTCCATCCCTTCCCCAGCGGCTAAAGCATCATAAAACGCCACAGCAAAATTAATCGCCGCTTTGTCTCCTATTTGCCGATTCATACCAATCACATACTCAATGTGTTGGCTAATCGCTTCTGCTTGCACCTCTGAATAACAAGCGTTCAGCAGAACACACTCAACCCCAATTCTTGCAAATAGCTTAAACATACCGGAGAGCGCATCTGCCTGCACAAACGCTATCTCCCCCGTTTCATCCTCCAACACAATGCCATCTTCAGCACCATGTCCGCAGAAGTGTACAATCTGCGGCTGAGTGTCCAAGATTGCTCGGTAAAAGTCGCGAGAGCGAACAGCCCATTTCTGCTCTAATTTAAACTGCTCCCGCTTGTTTGCCCGCCGCAATCCCTCATCAATTTCCCGTACCTCTTCATCCAGCCGCAGCGCAGAAGTCTGTCTTGGATTCGCCGCCAAGAGCAAAATTGTTTTGACATCGGTGTTATTACTCATTAGCGACTATTGAGAAAGTTTGAGAATTTATATATTGACAAATGTATTAATATATGTATAAAAAGCAGGCTCAGCACAGTGCAATATCTTACTGATACCTATATCTTATAGAAAAAAGCAAAATCAACTTATGCAGTATATAGCAGTCCGCCCTTGGATTTGTGAACAAACAAGATCCCCGACTTCTTAGAGAAGTCGGGGATCTGAAGAGTTTAAATTAAACCTTATTTTTCTGAAACAGCCGCCGTTTCCGCCTCTTCTCAGTCTCTTCTCGCAATGGTACGACTTCCGCTTCACTACTCTGGCGTGCTACCCGAATCAGTAAACCAGCTCCAAGCAAACTGGCAATCATTGAATTCCCACCATAACTAAACATGGGCAAAGGCAAACCAGTCGTTGGCAAGGCACCAGTGGCAACACCAATATGAAGTAATGATTGTCCCACCATCAAAACTGTCACGCCGATCGCCACGAGTCGATACACTGGATGCTTAGCCTTAAGGGCTACAATTAATCCTAGCGTGGCGTATAAACCTAGTAGTAGCAACAGCACCACACCACCAACGAAGCCAAATTCCTCAGCAAACACCGCAAAAATAAAATCAGTGTCCTGAATTGGTAAATAAAACTGCTTTTGTTGGGAAAGCCCAAACCCAGCGCCCCATTTTTCACCAGAACCCACTGCTAGCAAACTTTGTACCAGTTGATAGCCATCCCCAGTTGCATCAGCCCAAGGATTGAGGAATGACAACACTCGCTTACGCTGATATTCTTTGATACTGATGCTGAGTCCTGCCAACAACACTCCCCCAACTGCTGTTCCTCCCAAGTACTTGTAAGGTAAGCCAGCAGCAAGGGCAATCAGCCAAATCGTCATGCCGCACAATGCTGTTGTACTCAAGTTCGGTTGCGCTAAAATACCTAGAATGACAAGACCAAAAATACCCAGCCAAAAGAAGCGAACGCGCCAACTCAGTTTTTCCCACTGACCAAAAAGTCGCGCACTTTGCAGCACCAAAAACGGTTTAATTAATTCAGACGGTTGAATTGGAATCGGTCCTAGAGCTATCCAGCGAGATGCGTCAAAAGCCTTCCTTCCTAGTCCTGGTATTAAGGTCAGGAAAATCAAACCTAACAGCAGTATCACAAACCAATGGGATATGCCCAAAATGCTACGCAAGGGCAAATGAACAACTATGTTGAATACTATTAAACCTACTAGCACCCATAAAATTTGACGCTTAAAGTAGTACAGCCCATCATGATGACGAACATCAGCTACAGCATAGGATGCCGAAAATAGCATGACTAACCCCACAAACAGCCAAACCAGTGTTAACCAGCGCAATAAACGCGCTTCTAATGCCCAGCTGGACACGGAGTCATCAAATAATGGAATCAGGCGGCGTACATTCACGATTAATAAAATTTAAGGTGTAAAATTCATCGTTGAGAGTTGACGTTAATGATACCAACTTGTATTCAAACAAGAGATGACTTTTGAGATTGAGTGTAGGGTATAGCGTGTGCGGCTTCTCTATACTTAATACTTAGGGACTTCCAAATTAAAAAGTATCCAATTTTTTCTTGTGGGATGGGCTTCTAGCCCGTCCTATTAACAGGGCGGGCAGGATGCCCACCCCACAAGATTGAATAATTTATTTTTTGGAAGTACCTTATTCCTGTTTAAGGATAAGACCAATGGCGCGGCGTATATATGCTTCCACTGGCTCATGACTAGGCTCGAAAACCAGTGCGTAAAGCATGATTCCGCTCATAAGGTCAAAAACAATATCACTGTCTGTATCTGCTTGGATTTCATGTCTTGCTTTAGCCCGTTCAATCACAACGTGAAAAGCTTGGCGTCTTGGCTTGAGGTATTTTGTCCAATAAACTTGGGCAAACTGGGGACTGCTGGAAGCAGCGCCGATAATCATCGCAAGAATTTGACGACCCAAAGGTGTGAGAGTCGTTTTCACCGCACTCTCAATAATGCAGTCTAAGTCCCCCCCAACCGTACCTGTATCAGGAATCTCTATTTCTTCTCGAAGAGTCTCAATTGCATCTGCAACTAGTTCTTCTTTGGAACGATACCGTCGGTAGATTGTGGTTTTGCCCACACCAGCATCGGCGGCGATCGCATCAATAGTTATACGTTCATACCCTATTTTCGCCAATAAGTCAAGGGTTGCCTGGAGGATGGCTTGATGAGAAGCAGCACTGCGCGGTCTTCCAGGTTGTTTTTTAGCCGAATCATTCATGCAATGACGAAAGAATTTTTTTTCTTCAACTGGTGGCTACGGAGTCCCCCGGGACTGGGTACTGGGGACTGGCGACTGGGCAAATGCTCCCGACTTGGGGAGGAGCTTTATTGCCCCGTTCGGCTGAGCGCTCACGGCAAAGCCTTCCATAATTTTTCGGCTTTATTCCCAATCCCCAATCCCCAATCTCCAATCCCCAGTCCGCTTTACCAGACTTGATACTGGCATTTTATTTACGATACGATATAGTATCGTAAGTATTTGGTGCAGATTATGATTCAACGCACTCGTCCTCAATATACCGATAAAAACAGCATTCAGACCCTACGGCAGGGGCTGGAGGAGTATTACGCCGCGAACCGGGATTTTACCCATCCCAATCAGATGCCGCCAGATTTCGCCAAAATTATGCTTGCTCATGATGCCAGTCATGTCGTATTTGGCTGCGATACTGATATGTATGATGAATTAAAACTGCTGCCTCTGACCTTTCTTGCAAGTGACTACAACTTTCGAGATTATTTGCGCGATCGCAAGAACCCAGCAGTAGACGTGATGTATGACGACTTGGTGAAGCGCCAAGGTCTACTATGGTTGTATGGTTCGATATTGGCAGTATTGCCGCGATTCTTACCAGAGTTAGTTATGATGTGGTTTAAGACTCGCGGATCACGGAAGTACTATCCGTTTTTTGATTTTGAACCGCTACTTGACCGCTGTTTGTTAGACATTCGCCAAGAGTTTGGGCTTTTACCACTTCTTTCGTCAACAAAAAACAAAGAAATCCAACTCCAAGCAAATTTAGAAGCCGAATTGTAAGTATATCTGGCTGTCTTAATTTTGAATTTTGAATGAGCGAATGCGTGAAATGGTATAACTCCGCTTCGCGCTTTGTGGAGTCAACAGTCCAAAGTCCTGAGCAAAAGTCTCACCATAAACAAAAAAGAGGTCAAATCGACCTCTTCACAACTCCCTACAATTCGTATTCGGTTTAAACGAATTACAGCAACCCAGTATTGGTTCCTTGCTTACCAGTAGCCAATTCTACCTTAACGATTGTGCCGCCCGCTTTTTGAATGCGTTGCTGTTCGCGGAACCAGTTTTCGTAGGGAACGAGTTTGGTGAAGTAAGTATTTTGTAGTTCGCGTTGGGTACGAATGCGGGTTTGGCTAGGAACACAAGCAGTAACTTTAAAATACCGTGCCATGTGGTTGTTAATCTCCTATAAGTGACTGTGAAAACTTTTTTATTTCAAAATTGTGAGTGCATATTTTTATCTAATCACTCAAAGGCTGGAAATCAGGCGTCAATACCAGACCGCTAACACTCATCACACATCATGTTGAGCAAGATAAGCGATTAAACGTCCTAGCACTCACGATTGATTTCCAGACCTTAAGAAAGCCGCACTTAGATTATTAAGCGCAACCTAGCTCTTAGCTTAAGCCAGAGGAAATATAGTCTAAGTAAACACCCATTTCCTTACCAGCATCAGGACCTACCAAGCTAGCGGTGACTTCTTTGATAGCTTGGATAGCTTGTACAGTAGCACCAATGGGTACACCCAAGGAGTTGTAGGTTTCTTTCAAACCATTCAACACGCGCTCATCCAGGATGGATGGATCGCCAGCCAACATAGCATAAGTAGCATAGCGGAGGTAGTAATCCAAGTCGCGGATGCAAGCAGCATAGCGACGGGTGGTGTACATGTTACCGCCGGGACGGGTAATGTCAGAGTACAGCAGGGACTTAGCTACAGCTTCTTTGATAATTGCAGATGCGTTAGCTGCGATAGTTGTAGCAGCACGTACGCGCAGTTCGCCAGTTGAGAAGTAGCTCTTTAGCTTCTCTAGAGCACCAGTATCCAGGTACTTACCTTGAACGTCTGCAGAGTTAATGACAGAGGTGATTGCGTCTTGAGCCATGTTGTTAATTCCTTATTTCCAACCTTATTGCATTACTTCAGTTTCAGCAGGGAAATAACTTCGCCTTACTGCATAGCACCGACTAGGTAGTCGAAGTAAGAGCCAGCTTCAGCAGCGTCTTCACCAGACAACAGGGAAGCAGCAACATTCTTTAGACCACGAACACCTTCAGCAACACCTTCGATAGGAGTGCCGAGAGACTTGTACATTTCACGAACACCCACAATACCAATTTCTTCGATGGGGGTGACATCACCAGCAACGATACCGTAGGTAACGAGGCGGAGGTAATAATCTAGGTCGCGTAGACAAGTAGCGGTCATTTCCTGACCGTAAGCGTTGCCACCAGGAGAAACAACATCAGGACGCTTTTGGAACAGTTGGTCGCCTGCTTGCTTAACAATCCGCTCCCGGTTGTCTGTCAAAACTTGAGCGATGCGGAGGCGGCGCTCACCTGTAGTAACAAAGCTCTTAATCCGATCCAGTTCGCCAGGGCTGAGATAGCGTGCTTCTGCATCAGCATTCACGATCGCTTTCGTGACGATACTCATTAATGCATTCCTCCAGTACTAATGAAACCAGGATTTAGTTAAAGTGGTGCGACTTTATAGGTTCACTGAGCTTGTTTTCTCGTTTTTTTAGACACTACAGCCAAATAGCTGCTGCGACTAGTACATTCCGAGTCCGCTTGGGTAATGGCTAGTACACAAGCTTCAAAACTCAACTACCTTCCGGAATTATTTTCGGGCATTATGTTGAGGAAATATGACTGCTCTTAACACTTTGTAATATTCCTTTTCATGTTTAGTGTCGTGCCCGAAATCTGAAAGCAATGTTAAGAAAGGTTGCAAAGGACACGAGAAGCTAGAGGAGATGAGGAAGTAATGCCCTCCTCATGCTCCTCATCTTGCTTATTCCCGTCTCTTAGCTTTATCGCAGGCTAGATCGTCCGGTAATCACAGACGGAGATAGGCTAGACCAAGACTGCTTGACCAAGTCAGCCGCCGCCTTCACGCTACCGAGGTAGTTACCTGCGGGTAGGGATGGGAAGCGACCATAAGGCACCACGTCTTCACCAAAGTACCGAGCATACTCTGGGCTATTGACGATCGCCTCTACAGCGGCTTTTAAACCGCTATCTGCCAGCAGTTTGTTGTACTGGCGAATCTCGGCTTGGGTGGCGGGTGCGCGTCCCAACAGGTGACGGAACAAGAATTCAATCACCTTGGTGTTGGGATAAGGGGTGTAGAAACGCTTACGATAGATATCCGAGCTAGCAAGCTCACGAACAAACTCGCGTACGGAAATTTCCCCATTGCGCAGTCTGCTTTCTAAATCGGTACGGCGGAAGTAGTCAGGAACTTGACCGCTAAACACATCGAGTACCTGAGTGTAAATAGCGTTGATTGCCTGTTGCGTTTCCGCTTGGTTTGCACCTGTCGTGACGCGGTAAATCCGTGCAGGTTTGCGGCGGCTTGTACCCACACCGACCTCCACGGACTGTCCGCGACCATCGTTGAAGGAACGACCGAGTTCGATAAATAGCGGCTTGGTCTTGTCGATTTCTCGTGCTTTCGCTGCCAAATCTGCGATCGCCTTCGCCAAAATCGGTGTGTTCACGCTCTCAATGCGGGGCTTCACTCGCTCAAAGCTAGGAACCACCAAATCATTATTCTGCTTGGTGAGCTGGTTGTACAGCTTCTGAGTATTCGGGAAGTTCGCCGCTGGTAAAGTTGGGAAGCGGTTATAAGGAACCGTATCTTCACCAAACGCTTGACCATACTCCTCACTATTTACCAACGCTGCAATAAATGCGCGAAGCCCTTGGGTCGCGAGTATCTGGTTATACTTGCGGATTTCCGCTTGGTCAACTGGCGCACGTCCCAAGAAGTGCTTGGTTCCCAGTTCAATTACCTTAGTGTTCGGGTATGGCGTGTAGAACTCTTTCAGGTAAAGGTTAGAATTACCCAAACCTTCAATAAATTCCTTAACAGTGATTTCACCATTACCCAGCCTACTTTCTAGCGAGGTGAATTCGTTCTGGGCAACGTAGGGTTCAATATTGCGCTCGAAAATCTGGCGATAAGCAGCACCGATGACAGTTTCCACAGCGACTTTATCGTTGGTTCCTGCGACCAACTTAAAGATTTTCCTTTGTTCGCGCTGCTTGCTGACACCTTGGTTAATACGGAACTGAATATCGGGTTCCGTCCGCGTTTGTGTAACAGCACCGAGTTCCACAAAGCGTGGAGTTTCTTCCTTCTCAACTTTCGCGCCGACATCCTCACGGATACTACCAACACGCAGTTGTCGCAAAGCAACACCACCAGGAGTCAGATACCGTTCGTATGGAACTGTATCTTCACCAAAAGCCTCACTGTACTCTGGAGTATCAATGATGGCGTCAACCACTGCGTAGAAGCCCTTCTTAGAGGCGAGGTCAAAATACTTGTTGTTTTCTTGACGACCGTAGGTAGGACGACCTAACAAGCGACGGTGGATATACTCGATCGCCTTACACACATAAAGCGGAGTCCAGTACAGCTTGCGGAATAAATCCGACTTAGCTAAAGCACGGATAAACTCCCGTACAGAGATTTCGCCGTTTTCCAGCTTAATTTCTGCAACTTTCAGGCGCTGACCTTCGTAAACATCGCGACCAAATACTTGCAGGTAGGCTGCCCGAATCACTGCTTGTGTGGAGCTTTCAGAGAATTTAACACTGACTCCAGTGGGTGATTTTTTACCTCTTGTCCCAGGCAGCTGATCCAACCGGAACACCTTGGGACCCAGACTACCAGGGAACTCACCTCGCGCCCTAGGATTGCTGTTTTGGTTATTGATACCAGGTCCTTGGTGAACTAGGATACGCTTGGTATCCTTACCAAAAGGAGCTGGACGGGTGCTGGGGTTACGAGTTTCTTTCGGGAAAATTGCCCCAAACTGAATTTCCAACGGGTCATTCCCTGAACCATACGGATGCTGGTCGGGCAATGGCTGCTCGTAATCAGCAAACAGTGTGATAAACTGAGGAACTTTGCGGAAGGGCGCACTGTAGTTCAACAGGTCTTGCTGTGGTCCCCAGTTGCGGCATTCTTGTGCTTCTTGACCCAGACCCCGGATGTAGGGTACTGTTTCTTCGCCAAAGTAGTCAGAATATTCCTGAGAATCTACCAAAGCATCGATTAAAGCTGGCAGACCGCCTCGGGAAACAATATCAAAGTATTTTTGCACTTCCTCCCGGCTACTTGGTCCCCGTCCTAAAAAGTGACGGAAAGCAAGTTCTAAAGCGCGGCTGTTGATAAATGGTTCGTAAAACTGTTTCCGGTACAAGGGAGATTTACCAAGGCGGCGGACAAACTCTTTTACAGAGATGTCGCCATTCTTCACCTTCGATTCCAAATCAGATATCGACAGGTTGTAAGCACGGGCAATATCGCGTTCAAAGATTTGCCGATATGCCGCTTTGACTACCTCATTTTTCTCGGATGCTGACAACCCAGGCTTCATCACATACTTGGGACGCCGTTCTGCCGCATTAAAGTAAATTTGGGGCAGTTGCAAACCTTGTTGGTCGCCAGAGGGACGTTGGCGCACTTTACCCGAAGGGGTGGGTGCTTTGAATTCTGTAATCAAAACATCCATGTACTGAGACACAATTTCTGTTGCCTCAGCATCCTTACGGAAATAGGAAATTGCCGCTGCTTTCATTTCCTGTAAAGCGACAATTGTGGCTTCACCAGAACAGGCGTTCTCAATAATTTCTCGCAGACCGCGCGTGTTGACAGCGATGATGTTGGGGTCACCAGCGACGATCGCATACGTAGCGTAGCGCAAAAACCACGACAAGTCCCGCAGGCTCTTCGCCATATTTGCCGGACCATAACGCGCGATGTTAATTGGTCGGAAACCCGGAGGAGTCGGACCACTGGGCGAAGTGTTAAAGATAGAACGCAAATTTTCTAAGAAACCACCACGAGTTTCTACGTAGGTGACGGTTCCTAGTTTCATCCCCTCTCTAACATCGGAGCCTGCGGCAACCGGCACCAATTCTGGTTCCCTGGGCTTTTCCAAAAAAGCCATTGGCGAACCACCCACAAAAATCCTGTTGGCAGCACGGGAGACAATAATCTCAGAATTTTCCGTGAGCGTCTGGGCGATTTCAAGACGCTTGACACCAGATGCAAAATACCTTGCCAGTTCATTGAGTTCCCCTGAACCCAGAAAGCGGTCTTGCTGTTCTGCTTGGGAAATTGTTGATACAGCTAGGGTTTGATATAGTTGCGGGCGTGCAACTGAGCTTCCACCACTTGCCTTAACACTCATCGGATTTGTAAAACTCCCATCATATTTTTTTTGTGTTAAGTCTGGGTTGTTTTTGGCTTGACACATCGGTGCCGTTATGCATTCCGACTGCCACCTTCAAGACTGCCAAAAAAAATTAACCCAGTCAGCTTTTAGATTAGAACGTTTTGCGATTTGTCTGTGGCTTTATTAAGAACTGTGTCGAAACTATAGTATAAATGTATCAAATCTTAAAGCAGATGCTGCCACTTCTCTGAGAATAACTTTAAGATTTGTATCATTTCTTAACCAAAGTACATCCTCTAGATAACAGACTACAGGAAGGAGATATGGGATAGGGTACAGCTTTAAAGAAAGTACACATGATTCAGTTTTGTAGGGTGTGTTATCGCCGAAAGTACGGCACCATCCGAGATTTTTGGTGCGTTAGGACGCTCTGTCCATAACGCACCCTACTAGATGAAAACTCAACCACCATAGGCAGTTTAATTGATAATAAGACCGCCTTTGTCATTAGGAGACAGCATGTCAAATTCATCTGAGTTACACAAAGCGCTTTCAGATGAGGCGTTAACTCATTACGCAAGTGGTCAGGAGCAAGAGCGTTTATCAAGAGGTACAGGTTTACTGGAATTCGTGCGAACTCAAGAACTTCTCAGCCGCTACCTCCCTTGTCCACCTGCAGTGATTTTTGACGTTGGCGGTGGTGCTGGTGTTTATTCTTATTGGCTAGCACAACAAGGCTATGAAGTCCATCTCATTGATGCGGTTCCTTTACACATTGAGCAAGCCCAGAGTTTTTCTCAAGCTCAACAAGATTATCCTCTAGCTAGTTTGGCAGTTGGCGATGCTCGTCAACTCAATGCAAAAGACCAAAGCGTTGATGCAATTCTCCTCCTTGGACCTTTGTATCACTTAACTGAGCGCACAGAGCGTGTGGCTGCTTTGCGTGAAGCTCGTCGTATTTTAAAGAGTGGAGGTCTTGTCTTTGCTGTGGGAATTTCTCGCTTTGCTTCGACCTTAGACGGGTTAATTCAGGGATATCTCGATGACCCAGAGTTTGTCAAGATTGTTCAACAGAATTTAGCTGATGGTCAACACCGCAATCCAAATAACCATCCAGCTTACTTTACAACAGCGTTTTTTCATCATCCTGAAGAACTTAGAGCAGAAGTTGAAGAAGCGGGTTTTTATTATGAAACAACATTAGCGATCGAAGGACCAGGTTGGTTACTACAAAACTTTTCCCAACATTGGAATGAGTCAAGTCGGCGTGAACACCTTCTAGAAGCCATCCGTTGGATAGAAACTGAACCTTCTATGTTAGGAATGAGCGCTCATATCATGGTAGTTGCTCGCAAAGATGGGATCTAATGACCTCAATTCCTCTAAAAAACTTGTTTAACGTAAGCATTTTCTACAAGCAAAGGCACACAATTGCTTACATTGTAAGCTGCTGCTAATTCAACATCTGGCTCAAATCCTTTTGCAATCAACTCTTTACCAGAACTGCATTTTTTCAAGTACCCAAGCAAATCATTCTTAAAAGCCTCAAATGCCGCCACAGCGGTTTGGGCTTCTGGTGATAGACTGCCATGTAAGTAACTGAGAATTGCTCCAGCACCAATCAAATCTTCAAACGCAGGTCGCAGGCTACCATCCTCTTTCCACCTCTCACCAGCAGGAATCACTGCAATTTTATTACCATACTTGTGAGCGAACTGCGCTACAGCTTCACAATTTCGCAAGCAGCCAGCCAAGGTTGGTGTCATACCAGTATTTAAGCTAAGAAAAGAACCATTAGGTGAGGGCAAAACCAGTCGAGTTCCAGCAGGAATCTCAGCTACCGATACTGGGGAGAGAGAATATCCAGTCGTAGACCAACGTTGACTTGCTAACTCTGCCTGCACTGACTTGGCATAATCTATGACTGATTCATCTCTCATCGCATATGGAAAAATTATCGCGCCATTGTTGGTGGCAATTTCTACACAGGTGGAAAAAGAGAGAACATCGACGATTACAACCACATCACTGATGGGAGCGAGTTGAGTAATTCCTTGTGCGCCCCACTCGCAACGCAAATCAAATTCTGATTGGTCGTAAATCATTTTTAAGTACACCAGTCAAGGAGTTTTAAAGTATAAAATACTACTAAAAATATTTCCACTTCATGGTTTTCATGTAAATCGTAACTCCTAGTACAGAGCGGCGTAAATAGAGCAACCATTTAAAATCCCTAAAAAGCCCGTTCCATAATACTTTTGACTTTTGACTTTTGACTTTTGACTTCCGCCTTGCGGTACTAGTTACCACCAGTTAGCACGTTGGCGAACAGTTGTTAGCGATTTATTTGACTCGTGAATCACTTGATTAACATCAGGTACTGTAATTTGACCACGGCGTTTGAGAATGCGTCCATCAACAATAACTGTATCGACATTTACAGGCTGTGCAGCTTCAACCAACAGGTGTGCTGGATCTGTAAATACCCCAATGTTAATGTGTTTTATGGACACAAGGATTATGTCAGCACGCTTACCTGGTTTGAGAGAGCCTACTCGATCAGCAATCCCTAAGGCGTATGCACCGTCAATAGTCGCGAGTTCTAAGACGCGACGGGGTCGCAGTTTGAATTCGTTTTCAGCGATCGCATTCTCGATATTCTGTATTGCCTTCATAACAGCAAACATATCCGCATTTCCTGATAAAGCGGTAGTGTCCACTGATAAAGAAACCAACACCCCAGCATCAAGTAGTTTCCCTGTTTTAGGAAAACCAAATCCAGCACGCATTTCGGTGTATGGACTAAGGCTTACTGAAGTTCCAGTCTCAGCTAACATCTCAATTTCAGCAGGAGTTGATGAAATGGCGTGAATGACCTGTATGTCTTTCCCAAGCATACCCTGTTTGTACAGATACTCAATCTCGCCAGTCCACTGAGGTGACGAGTTGGCATGTACCGAGATGGGAAGACCCATCTGACGAGCAGCTTCCCACTCACAGCGATTCACCTTAGGCGAGCATTCAGTTCCGCGTGAGGCAAACCCTAAAGTGAGGAGATTATAGCTGGGATTTCTAAACCATTCACGTTGGATACGGGCTAAATCGTCCAGTCTAATCATTTCATCATAGGGTTGACCTTGATAATAGCCATAGGAGAAGCGGGCGCGAATGCCTGCGTGTGTGAGGGCTCGTAGAGCTGCATCTGCATATGCAAGACCACGGATGTTGTGGTTCCAATCATGCACAGTAGTAATGCCTGAAAACAACGCCTCTATTGCAGCCAAACGTACACCTTGATACATATCCTCAGGCGTAAATACTTTCCCTAGGTTCTCCGATGTGGGAAAGTAACCATGCTTTTTCTCATCACCAGACATACTGCGCAACAGCGTATTCCACATATGCCAATGAGTCTCAATCAGTCCCGGCAGGGCAATCATATCCTGCCCATCAATTTCCTCCACATCGCGAACCATCAGTCCTTTGCCTAGATTGATAATCTCACCGTTACGCACATGCACATCACCTCCTGCCAAATCACCTAGAGTCGGGTCCATAGTCATCACATATGCACCCCGTACTATAAATTCACCGCGATCAGGCAGTTTCTCTTTTAATGGGGCATTAGTTGTCAACAATGTCAAAAGATTGGCAGGGTTTCCCACGCCAATTGTACCCAAGACTGCCATTCCTTCTAGAAAACTTCGTCGGTTAACTCTACTTTGTTTTTGAAAAAGATTCATCCAACCTCCTAGTAATTACCTCATGGTTGTGGTACCACGATTTCAAGTTAAGCTACCGTAAGTACCCAGCATTCGCTACACTCAGAAATGCTGCCATGATCCTCACTATGTCCGATTCTCAAACTGTTAGCGCTGCTGTTGCCAAACTCTACAACACCTACCCCTTTCCTCCAGAACCTCTGCTGGATGAACCACCTCCAGGCTATAACTGGCGCTGGAATTGGTTAGCTGCTTATAATTTCTGTACAGGTCAAAAACCCCAAAAACAAGACATCCGCATTTTAGACGCAGGCTGTGGTACGGGTGTGGGGACGGAATACCTTGTCCACCTCAATCCTGCGGCTTCTGTTGTCGGAATTGACCTGAGTACCAAGGCTTTGGAAGTTGCTAAAGAACGCTGTCAACGTTCCGGCGCAAACCGCGTTGAGTTTCATCACCTCAGTTTGTATGATGTGGAACAGTTACCGGGTGAGTTTGATTTTATCAACTGCGTCGGTGTGTTGCATCACTTAAGTGACCCGATTCGCGGTATCCAAGCCTTGGCGAAGAAGTTAGCCCCGGGCGGGTTGATGCACATCTTTGTCTACGGTGAGTTGGGGCGCTGGGAAATTCAACTGATGCAAAAGGCGATCGCCCTCCTCCAAGGTGACAAGCGCGGCGATTATCGTGATGGTGTTCAAGTTGGTCGGCAAATCTTCGCTGCTTTACCAGAAAATAACAGAATTGTCAAGCGGGAGCGAGAACGTTGGTCTTTAGAAAATCAACGGGATGAAAACTTTGCGGATATGTACGTGCATCCCCAGGAAATAGATTACAACATTGAGACGTTGTTTGAACTGATTGATGCTTCCGGATTGGATTTTGTAGGGTTCTCAAATCCGGGTTTTTGGCAATTAAACAGACTTTTGGGCAAAGCGCCAGAGTTGATGGAAAGGACACAAAAGTTAAGCGATTGCCCAAGGGGCAGCGCCCTTAAGGGCGATCGCGCTTCGTACCGCCTGATAGAATTATTAGACCCAGAAGTCACTCACTACGAGTTTTTCCTGAGTCGTCCGCCTCTACCCAAAGCTGACTGGTCAGCCGATGATGCGATACTGGCAGCGATTCCCGAGCGAAATCCTTGTATAGATGGTTTTCCGAGCCAGTGTGTCTTTAACTACGATTACCAGATTGTGAATTTATCGCCACTGGAGTTAGAGTTTTTACAAAAGTGCGATGGTCACTCAACAGTAGGAGGGATTTTGGCAGGCTCGCAACTGGGTTTGGATGCGGTGAGAACGCTCCTGAAGCAACAGCTGATTTTGTTGACACCAAGTTGAGAAACAAACTCCCAAAATACCAACGGCGCACACCAGAAGGTAATAGGTAGAATAGAAATTAAGAGATAATCCGCTTTTCTCTTGCTGCGCCTCCTCATCCCCCCACAACTGACAACACGGAATTTCAGGAATTAGGGATAGGATATAAATTTATCCTATTTGTCCTCATATTCCGTGTCATAAATCGTTTTTGTACTTGGTGTATCTGTCCCTATCCTTTTTTTGGTGAGAATAAGTTAATTGTTTTTTTCTAAAGTAATGTTACCTGTTCGTGATATGATTCAGCTGGCTGAAAATGCAGTCAACACAATTAGCTGTACTGGTTTCGAGTCCCGTGAGCTTGTCAGACGAATCAACTGATCCCACACCGACAATACGACAAGATGCTCAACCTGGTTTTGAGGACACAGAACCAGCAAGCTCTATGCAAGAGTTCTATAAACTCTACCAAGAGTTGTTGCTCATCACTCTTGTCTTGACAGGGGTTGTATTTATCTCTGTTTGGATTTTCTATTCCCTAAACATTGCCCTAAATTATTTGCTTGGGGCGTGTACAGGTGTGGTTTACTTGAGGATGTTGGCAAAAGATGTTGAGCGTTTGGGTAGAGAAAAAAATCAGTTGAGTAAAACTCGGTTAGCGTTACTAGTAGCGATCATTCTACTAGCATCGCGGTGGAATCAACTGCAAATATTGCCCATATTTTTGGGATTCCTTACCTACAAAGCAACGCTCATCATTTACGTAGTTAGGTTGGCATTTGTCTCTGACTCGCCAAAGCTCGGGCAACCATAAAAGGCTCACGCGAGCTTTGTCTTAACCGAAGTTTTCCGAAAGGAAAATCCACCTCGGAAAGTCCCTTTGGAAGATCCACGCCGCAAACTCGCTCCACTTCTCCAGGTAAGATTGGAGAAATGATAGGTAGGTCAAGAAAATGCTGAATTTTCTGAACATCTTCAATTCTGTTCCCCTTGCAGAATTGGAAGTGGGAAAACATCTGTACTGGCAAATTGGCAATTTAAAACTGCATGGGCAGGTGTTTCTCACCTCCTGGTTAGTCATTGGCTTGCTGGTGTTAGTTTCCATCGCTGCAAGCAGTAACATCAAGCGAATTCCGAGTGGGATACAGAACTTCATGGAGTATGCCCTAGAATTTATTCGGGATTTGGCGAAAAACCAGATTGGTGAGAAAGAATATCGCCCTTGGGTGCCATTTGTTGGCACTTTGTTTTTGTTCATTTTTGTGTCAAATTGGGCAGGGGCACTTGTTCCTTTGAGGCTGATTCACCTACCAGAAGGTGAACTAACAGCTCCTACCAGTGACATCAACACAACTGTTGCCTTGGCATTGTTGACATCATTAGCGTATTTTTACGCTGGATTCAGCAAAAAGGGTTTAGGGTATTTTGGCGGCTATGTCCAACCAGTGGTTTTTATGTTGCCGTTCAAAATTATTGAAGATTTCACAAAGCCCCTTTCCCTAAGTTTCCGTTTATTCGGTAACATCTTGGCAGACGAACTGGTTGTTGGAGTGCTGGTACTACTGGTACCTTTATTCGTTCCTCTGCCAGTGATGGCTTTGGGATTATTTACCAGCGCCATCCAAGCACTGATTTTTGCCACCTTGGCTGCTGCTTACATCGGTGAAGCGCTAGAAGACCATCATGGTGGCGAAGAGCATGGTCATTAGTCATGAATCATGAGTCATAAGTCATTAATTGAAAACTAATGACTAAGGACAAATGACAAAGGACTTTCTGACAAAATAAAACGTTCAAAACCCTTATCCATTCAGTAAACAAGGAAAGAATAACATGGATCCATTGATTTCTGCTGCTTCCGTTTTAGCTGCTGCTCTTGCTGTAGGTTTGGCTGCTATTGGTCCTGGAATTGGTCAAGGTAATGCAGCAGGTCAAGCTGTAGAAGGTATTGCTCGTCAGCCAGAAGCAGAAGGTAAAATTCGCGGTACCTTGCTGTTAAGCTTGGCGTTCATGGAAGCGCTAACCATCTACGGTCTAGTGGTTGCTCTAGTCCTACTGTTTGCTAACCCCTTCGCATAACTAGGTGCTGAGTACTGAGTACTGAGTATCTCATAAGTGCTGAGTAATGAAGTGCTGAGGAGCCAGTGCGTGAATCCAGCGCTAAGGATTTCCCAAGGCAGTGCGTCCTTGGGGAGCCAGGGCGTCTGGCGTGGTTCCCCCACCATTAAGACGGCAACTGCCGTTGCAAGTCACGCAAGTGGCATTGTTGAGGAGCGTATTTTTACAAACTCACAACTCAGGACTCATTGCTCAGAACTCTTGAGCACTTCATTACTCAGGGCGAAACTAATAGAGAGGAACAAGCAACCATGATACACTGGACAACCTTATTTGCAGTAGAAAAGGTTGCCAAAGAAGGAGGGCTGTTTGACTTAGATGCTACCCTGCCTTTGATGGCGATCCAATTTCTACTTTTAGCGATAATTTTGAACGCGATTTTCTACAAACCTCTAGGCAAAGCAATTGATGATCGGAATGAATATGTCCGCAACAATCAATTAGAGGCGCAGGAACGCTTGTCAAAAGCTGAAAAATTGGCGCAGCAATACGAGCAAGAATTAGCAGGAGCAAGACGGCAAGCACAAACAGTGATTGCTGATGCTCAAGCTCAAGCTCAGAAAATTGCCGCCGAAAAGACAGCCGATGCACAAAGAGAAGCTCAAGCACAAAGAGAACAAGCAGCTAGTGAAATTGAGCAGCAAAAACAGCAGGCTCTTGCTTCACTAGAGCAAGAGGTAGACGGACTTAGTCGCCAAATACTAGAAAAGCTTTTAGGAGCAGATCTAGTCAGCCGCTAAATTGAAATGTCATGACTCAGATAGTCTTAATGACTAATGACTAATGACTAATGACTAATTAACCAGCTTTGGCAGCGCAGTAGTGGATGGAAGAAGATGGGGACTTTTTTACTGTTGATGGCAGAAGCAACCGCCGTCGGAGGTGAATTGACAGAGGCAGCAGGTGAAGGAGGTTTTGGTCTAAATACTGATATTTTAGAAACAAACCTAATTAACCTTGCCATTATTATTAGTGTGCTGTTTATCTTTGGGCGGAGAGTTTTAGGCAATACGCTCCAAGAACGCCGCGAACGGATTGCAACAGCGATTAAAACCGCAGAGCAACGCGCCAAAGATGCAGCAGCAGCCTTAGCAGAGCAGCAACAAAAGCTGGCGCAAGCTCAAGCAGAGGCAGAAAAAATCAAAAAAGCAGCCCAAGAAAACGCCCAGAAAGCAAGAGAAGCGATACTGGCTCAAACAGCTGTTGAGATTGAACGTTTGCGGGAAACAGCAGCATCTGACTTGAACACAGAACGGGAAAAAGCGATCGCCCAACTGCGGCAAAGAGTCGTCGCTTTAGCACTGCAGAAAGTCGAGTCAGAACTACGGACTGGAATTGCCGACGATGCTCAACATACATTAATTGACCGCAGCATAGCGCTACTAGGAGGCAACTCATGACAAGTAATGTAGCAACAGCCGAAGTAGCGGTACCTTATGCAGAGGCGTTGATGTCAGTCGCACAGTCCAAAAATCTGACAGATCAGTTCGGTGAAGATGTGCGTTCTTTACTGAGCTTACTTTCAGAAAGCGAGCAGTTGCGAAACTTTATTGCTAACCCGTTTGTCTCATCAGAAGACAAAAAGGCAGTCATCAATCGTGTTCTCGGTGACGACGCTAACCCATACTTGCGCAATTTTTTGCTGCTGCTGGTAGATAGAAAGCGCATTATATTGCTAGAACCGATTTTTCAGCAATATTTGGTGCTATTGCGGCAACTTAAACAAATTGCTCTGGCAGAAGTCATTTCTGCTGTTCCCCTCACAGAAGCTCAGCAACAAGCTGTAAAAGATCGGGTGATCGCACTGACGAATGCTCGCGAGGTGGAATTAGATACCAAAATTGATCGCGAGTTAATTGGTGGTGTCATCATTAAAGTAGGCTCTCAAGTTATTGACGCCAGTTTACGGGGTCAACTGCGCCGCATCTCTTTGCGTTTAAGTGGCGCTTAGAAAAATTATCAATTGTTTATGATGAATGATGGATGCTCGCTGGCGTTCATCATTCATAATTCCATCCTCGTTCCGTCTCGCAATAAAAGAAGATAGACAAATGGCAATTAGCATCAGACCCGACGAAATTAGCAACATTATTCAGCAACAGATAGAACAATACGACCAACAAGTCAAAGTGGCTAACGTTGGTACCGTTCTGCAAGTAGGTGACGGTATTGCTCGTATCTATGGTCTAGACAAGGCTATGGCTGGCGAGCTATTAGAATTTGAAGACGGCACAATTGGCATCGTCCAGAACTTGGAAGAAGACAACGTTGCTGCGGTGCTGATGGGCGAAGGTCGTGATATTCAAGAAGGTAGCTCTGTAACCGCTACTGGCAGAATTGCTGAAGTAGCCGTCGGAGAAGCCCTGATTGGACGAGTTGTCGATGGTTTGGGTCGTCCAATTGATGGTAAGGGAGACATTAAGACCACAGAAACTCGTTTGATTGAATCTCCAGCACCAGGTATTGTAGCTCGTCGCTCCGTACACGAACCACTGCAAACTGGTATCACAGCTATCGACGCGATGATTCCCGTCGGTCGGGGACAGCGGGAATTGATTATCGGGGACCGTCAAACCGGAAAAACGGCGATCGCCATTGACACAATCATCAATCAAAAATCTGAAGACGTGGTTTGTGTCTACGTTGCGATCGGTCAAAAAGCTTCGACTGTGGCGAACGTCGTGCAGACATTACAAGACAAAGGCGCTCTGGACTACACAGTTGTCGTCGCTGCTAACGCCAGTGACCCAGCCACCCTGCAATTCTTGGCTCCTTATACAGGTGCTTCGATTGCTGAGTACTTTATGTACAAAGGTAAGGCAACCTTGGTGATCTACGATGACCTTTCCAAGCAAGCTCAAGCTTATCGTCAAATGTCCTTGCTCCTGCGTCGTCCACCCGGACGCGAAGCTTATCCTGGAGACGTATTCTACATCCACTCCCGTTTGTTGGAACGTGCCGCTAAGCTGAGTGATGAATTGGGTGCAGGTAGCATGACCGCCCTACCAATCATCGAAACTCAAGCAGGTGACGTATCTGCTTATATCCCCACCAACGTGATTTCGATTACAGACGGTCAGATCTTCCTGTCTTCCGACTTGTTCAACTCTGGTGTCCGTCCCGCAATCAACCCCGGTATTTCCGTATCGCGGGTAGGTTCTGCTGCTCAAACCAAAGCAATGAAGAAAGTTGCTGGTAAGTTGAAGCTGGAGTTGGCGCAGTTTGACGAATTGCAAGCTTTCGCACAATTTGCTTCTGACCTAGATAAAGCAACTCAAGACCAGCTCGCACGCGGTGCGCGCTTGCGGGAACTCTTGAAACAGCCACAAAACGCTCCGCTATCCGTATACGAGCAAGTGGCTCTTCTGTACGCTGGTATCAACGGGTATTTGGATGATGTCCCAGTAGATAAAGTCACTGCTTTTACCCAAGGACTACGCGAGTACTTAAAGACCAGCAAACCTCAGTACACTGAATCAGTACAAACCAAGAAAGTACTGGGCGACGCAGAAGAATCAGCTTTGAAGGAAGCAATCAACGAATACAAGAAGACCTTCTTAGCAACAGTGTAAATCAGGAGTCAGGAGTCAGCAAAAAAATGTTATTTCTCTGTTGACTTCCAAATTCTGAATACACAACCTTCTTGGCAACAGGATAAGACAGGAGTTAGGAGTTAGAAGTCAGAAAATAGCTTCCTCCTGACTCCTAAATTGTGAATTGTGAATTGTGAATTCTTGTAAAAGATTATGGCTAACTTAAAAGCAATACGCGATCGCATTCAATCAGTAAAAAATACCCAAAAAATTACAGAAGCCATGCGGCTGGTAGCAGCAGCACGGGTACGTCGCGCCCAAGAACAGGTGATTGCTACCCGTCCTTTTGCTGACCGCTTGGCTTCAGTGCTGTATGGTTTGCAAACCCGTCTGCGGTTTGAAGATGTAGACCTACCTTTGTTGAAAAAGCGCGACGTGAGATCCGTGGGGCTGTTAGTAATTTCAGGCGATCGCGGTCTGTGCGGCGGCTACAACAACAACATTATCAAGCGTGCTGAAAATCGCAGCAAAGAAATCAAGGCAGAAGGTCTTGACTACAAATTTGTCATCGTAGGACGCAAAGCCGGTCAGTACTTCCAACGTCGCGAACAGCCAATAGACGCTACTTTCACTGGCTTAGAGCAAATCCCCACCGCTGCTGAAGCCTCCAACATTGCAGACCAACTGCTTTCTTTGTTCCTATCAGAAAGCGTAGACCGCATTGAGCTCGTCTACACCAAGTTCGTCTCCTTGGTAAGTTCTCGTCCCGTGGTGCAAACCCTACTTCCCCTTGACCCCCAAGGTTTAGAAGCGCAGGATGACGAAATCTTCCGCTTAACAACCCGTGGTGGTCAATTTGAAGTCGCACGGGAGAGAGTGACTACCCAAGTCCGTGCTTTGCCCCGCGACATGATTTTCGAGCAAGATCCAGTACAGATTCTCGATTCATTACTACCTCTGTATCTGAGTAACCAGCTGTTGCGCGCACTACAAGAATCAGCCGCAAGTGAACTCGCAGCGCGGATGACAGCAATGAGCAATGCCAGCGACAACGCTAAGGATCTGATTGGTTCCCTGACGCTGTCTTACAACAAAGCGCGCCAAGCCGCAATTACCCAGCAAATCCTAGAAGTTGTCGGCGGTGCCGAAGCACTAGGTTAGGAAATTGCTCATAGCGAATAAAGAATAGCTAATTGCTAGTTATTTTGATAGCAATTAGCTATTTTTAGTTTTTGGGGCTTTTTCACCAACGGAGGCTGATATAGCAGGGGACTAGGGACTAGGGACTAGGGACTGGGTGAAAAGCCTTTTTGTGTCTAGGTTTTATCATCTGTTGATGTCCTAACCACCTTGGCTGTTGCTATATCAAGTCCGGTTAATTAGTGATGATTCGGTAATCTGTGCAAAAACCGGAAAACCTTCTTTCCCCCTGCTCCCTGCCCCCTGCCCCCTGCGGTCTTAATGATAAGTCTTTCACCGGACACGATATGATGATGGCATTGACAGCATATGGATCGCTGTGTACCGAGGTTTATAACCTTACAAAGCCTATCGGTGGAGAGTATCCTGACGTTCCATACTACATCAAACATCTGTCCAAAATTGGTGGCAGAATTCTTGAGGCGATGGTTGGGACGGGACGGCTACTCATCCCGCTGCTAGAAGCTAATTTGAACGTTGAGGGCATCGATTCCTCAGAAGATATGCTTGCTTCTTGCCGTCACCACTGTACACAAAGGGGGTTGGCACCAGTTCTCCATCATGGTTACGTAGAAAATCTTGACCTAAGCGGCAAATTCAAGGCGATCGTCGTGTCCTTCGGTTCGTTTATGTTGCTAGAGAAGCGAAATGCTGCTGTCGCCGCTCTGCAAGCTTTTGCAAAACACCTTGAACCGCAGGGTCGAATCTTCATCGATTTGGAATTGCCCATCGAAGATTTTAAGACTGAGAACATTGTGAAGCAGCGATCGCCCATTGAATGTCTGGATGGTTCAATAATCTTGATGCAAATGACTTCTCGCATCGACTGGCTCAATCAACTCAACATGAGCGTGATTCGCTACGAAAAGTGGAAGGACGGAGAACTCATTGCCACAGAGTTACAACGGTTTCCTCTGCACTGGTTTGGGCGAGATGAATTTATCATGTGTTTGCAGGAAAACGGTTACAAGGACATCTCCCTATGCGCCAACTATACTGACGGTCAACAACCAAGTTCCCACAAAGACACCTTGTGTTTCTCCGCAGTACTGGCATGAACCAGAAGACCGTATTCAAAATCTAAAACCCTGAGTGGCACATCTGAAAATTGCATATTATAATGAGATATATAAACCACACGGGGCTTTAACGGTTTCGACGTGGTGGCGAAAGCTGCTCTATGATTCAGGTCGAGAGTGAGTCGTCTCTCGAAAATCAAAGGCTCAAAAAAAAGTAAATGCGAACAACATCGTACCTTTTGCTCGTAAGCAAGCTGTAGTAGCTGCCTAATAATCTCTAACAGATTCGAGCGTCTCTAGTTTGACTCCGTTAAGGGCTAGAGACCAACCCCCAACGGATGCTCTAGCAAGTCTCTCTGGTTGGCTTGTTAGCTAAGACTTAACCAGAGCATCCTAGCGTTCGGGATAATGAACGTTTCCCGCCTTGAGGATCAGAAAGGCTAAGCCTGTGAATGAGTGGGGGGTCAATACCCATTGCGGACATGGGTTCAATTCCCATAAGCTCCACTTATAGATAAAAGATAGAATCCATCTAGTCAAGTTACAACTAGGTGGATTTTGTCTTTCAACGGATACTTTGCCTAGTGCCAATATTAATTTGAGTTCTCGAAAATCTGACTGTTCACGTCATGTGGAAAAGTCCACAAAAAATCTAACTTTCAAACCCAAAATTCTTGCGTCTCTCTCCTATAAGGAGAGAGATTTAGAGAGAGGTTTTCCAGATACCGTGAAAAGTAAGCTCGAAAATCTCATTAAAAAGTGTACGTTTAATCCGAAACTTCACTTCTATTAACTTTTGATAAAGGTCATCTAGATTTTCTATGATGATTTGTAAGGATTCAGGTGGGGGGGAGTTGACAGGGGTTACATCCGTAGGGGAACATCACCAATATGACAAATCGCGTGCCCCAAGAATCAAACGAAGATGAGTTGTACCAATTGTCAAAAGAACAGTTGGTCGAAATCATCAAGAAGCTTCAAAACGAAATCACGCGGCTCAAAGAAAGTTTAAACCTCGACAGCAAAACATCATCAAAGCCACCCTCAAGCGACATACTCAAAAAATCCGAGAAGAAAAAACCAGAACCTGAAACTGAGGGAACAAAGACAAAACGAAAACCTGGTGGACAACCCGGACACGAAGGGAAAACCCGTAAGGGATTTGGGCGCTTTGACCGAATCGAGATTCTACGTCCCGAAGCATGTCCCAACTGTGGAGGAACGCACCTAGCTGGTATCAATGTTGAAGTTCAGCAAGTCGCGCAGTTGGTGGCAAATCCGATTGAAATCGTTGAATATCATCGTCATCATTGTCAATGTACACATTGCGGTACGTCATGTAGTGCCACGTGGTCGGACGAGATGATTCCTGGACAAGACTTGGGGGTTCGACTCCAAGCACTTTTGGGATGGTTAGGGAATTACGCGCATATGCCATATGCCAAGATGCGCGAGTTGTTATTTGAATTGGGTGGAATCGATATTGGTGAGGGGACGCTCGTAGCGACCAATCAACGTGTCGCTCAGGCAATTGAACCACCAGTTAAAGCATTGGGTACATGGGTGCAAAACGAGCAACCAAATGTCCACGTTGACGAAACCCCGTGGTCTGTTAAGGGAGTCAAGGAGTGGTTGTGGGTAATTGCCAATTCCAATTTTTGTTTGTTTCATGCTGCGGATACACGGTCGCGTGCCGAACTCGAACACTTATTGGGAACTGAATATGGGTGTGGTCAAAAGTAGTTGGTAGTGAGCGATCGCTTAATATATGCAGTTCCGGGATAATGATAATCAAGTGGGTGGGATGGGGAGGTGAGCGTAGCTCACCTCCCCATCTAATTAATAAATATCCTCAAGTCAAGCACAGCAATGTAACAAAATTTTGACTTCACAAAGTAGCGAAATATGGGAGTCTTTTAAGAAGATGTGAATCCAGATTGGATAGTTCCATGAATCAAAATTACTCTGATATTATCGAACAAGTGAGCCAAATCCTACTTCAAGCTATTCAAGAAAGAGAAGATTTTTTGTGCGAAAATGTGAAACTTTTTAGTTGCCTCACTAGCTAAACTACTCCGTTTAGTAGGGCAGCAACGAAAGTAAATGCTATTCAATAGTTTGGCAGAGCAAGTGACACAAGAAGAAAAACAAAAAGGTTTAGTAATCCATCGACATTCTCGCCTCAAATACTCAGTAATATTTGGTAATATAGAAATTAATTCTCCTTATCTATGGGACAAAAAACATCACGCCCGGAATCAGTCCTGTTAAAGAAAGATTGGGAATTAAGTCGGGAGAGCGACGGGACTTAAACAAAAAAAGAAAAAAGAATAGGGTATAATGCTTGACGGGCATAGGTTTCACGTTAAAGTAACACCCAATGAAAGAGACAACCCCCGCAGCCATGCCACCGTGTTTTGAGAAATGGTGTCAACGGTTTGATGAAGCGTTTACTCATAAAGCTCAAAAAAGAGGTTTTAGGCATTATTTAGGAGGATTATTGGGGGAAAGTGAGAGAAAAAACGTGTTTCAGATGGCATCTAACACGATAGGGGTCGAATACCATCAATTACACCACTTTTTAACTGAAGCTCCATGGTCTGATTTGAAGGTAAATGAGCTGAGATTAGAGACGATGAACAAGTGTAGTCAAACGAGAATAAGTAGAGGATTTAGCTTAATAATTGATGATTCAGGTCATAGAAAAAGTGGGAATTTTACTGATGGAGTGGGAAGGCAGTATATTGGAGAGATTGGTAAAACAGATAATGGGATAGTAGTGGTAACAACGCATTTGTACGATGGACGAAAAAGCTTACCATTAGATATAGAGCTATACCAGCACGCGGATTCCTTAGCATTAGGTAAACAAGACTGTGAATTTGAGAAAAAAAGTGAACTGGCAATCAAGTTAATAGACAGAACATTGGCGCGAAAATATCAACCAGGAATTGTACTGATAGATGCTGGATATGGCAACAATACATCGTTCTTATTAGAGTTAGAGAAGAGACAACTAAAGTACGTGGGAGGATTAGCCAAAAATCGAAAAATAAGTCTCAGCATATCAGAAAATGTTCAACAAACAATGAGGCTAGATGAATTAGCACAAAGCCTGTCTCAAGAGGCTTTCACCAAGGTTGAACTCAACTTAGATAAACCGAAAACAGTATGGGTAGTAACTAGAGAAGTAGAGATATCACAACTCGTAGGAAAGCGAAATATTGCTATCGTTATGAATGCTGACACTTTCTCCGAAGCGACTGATATTGACTACTTTATCACTAATGTTTCTACATCAATTGTTTCGCCTGAGTGGATAGTTAATACCTATGGAGAAAGAAATTGGGTGGAAGTTTTCTATAGGGAAGCCAAGGGTTGGCTAGGGTTAAAAGAATATCAAGTTCGAGATAAAACAAGTCTACTTCGACATTTTATCTTGGTTTTTTGTGCATATACTTTTATTCTTTGGCATCAGATGACTGGAGGCTTGAGACGAAGGTGGGCAAACAAACCTTTGAATACCTTTACTGAAGCTTTGGAAGCATTTAGAACAGCTATGTCTTACCGTTTCTTTGATTGGTTGAATAATAATCGTGACGTATTTGCCGCTTACAAAGCTAGTTTAGGCTACATTTGGGCTTAATTTTTGTTTAAGTCCCACTAAGCTTTTTGCCACTCGCCCAGGGGTAAAATCATCCTTGGAGTTGCCGATGAAGTTGACAAGGGCATTAATGGCTTTTGGGCGATATGTCTCTGATAGTACTGCGTTAGCTGCTTCTAAAGGAGGAGAGTTTGTGATAAGTTTGTCAATGAAGGAAGTTTTAAAACCCCACTTAACGATTTGCTCTACGATTTCATCGGCTCTTGAACATTCTCCAAATTCAGCAATTCCTGCTGCGGCTAAAAAATAAGCTCGATACTTATAATATTTACCGCATCCGTCCTGAAACTTTACTAATGCCTTGATAAACTCTTCCTTGTGTACTTTTTCCACATCTTCTCGCCCCAACCACAGCAAAATCACCTGCTTCCATTGGGGTTCAAATATGCGATAAGTTCCTTGGGATGGGTTGTTGGGGACGTGGTTAAGCAAAAAGTGCCAATCATCAATCGCTAATGCCGCAAAATATTCCTGAAATGTGGCATGGTAGAAAGCATAGAACGGTTCATCTGTTTGTTTATCTCGATCTACCTGATTCAGCCACCCTAAACGACAAGCGCGATTAAACAGATTCTCTCCCATCACCTGGTAAGCAAAGTTCTGTCCAATGCGAAATCGGGTTTTTCCAGAAGCTATCGCCTCCCGTGCCAACTTTCCTAAAGCTGCATTCAACTTATCCCGTTGCGCGGGCGTTGTTGGAAATTCAGCTTGTTTCCACTCATAGTGGTATAGTGTAAATCGCTTGTAAAGTGCAGCTTGAGTTTCTGGTAAATCCTTAGTCGTGTCCCAGACTTGACACATCAAAGCTAATCTCAAGGGGTTTTTTACCAAGTCAAGCAAGCGTTCTCTCCCGGATTCATTCAGCTTTTGCCATAGCTGTTCCCCTTCCTGGATTATAGATGTTTTGGGAAAGGAAGGATTTTTCAGATTCTTCGCTTCACTGACGTTACGCTCAGAATGACACACCTCACTTTCCTCTTCCTTAGCCCGTTGGAACCAAGCCAGAATAAAATCCCGTACTTGCTCGCTGCTAAACTCCTGAGTTTTGAAATTCTGGAAATCAAGCAGATTTTTGGTGCTAGCATCCCAGACATTTAACCGACAAGTTAACACAACTCGCGCCGCTGCAAGTTTGCTAATGTCTTGGCTAATCTTATTTAAAGCGTCAACAGAGAATGCCGCTTGCATCTCATCCAAACCATCCAGCAGAAACCACACCCGCTGTTGCTGCAACAATTCTTGCAGTTGGTTTGGTGTCATTGGATTGTCAAGCCAACGTTTCAGCAGGTATTTTTTCAGCGTGTTCCCCGACAAATTGCTCAAAGGAATATAGATCGGCAAGGCGTTATGCTCAATTAAGTACTTGCCTATCTTTTCCAGCAAGGTAGACTTTCCCGCTCCTGGTTCTCCGATAATCGCTATATTCTTGCTTTTGGTGTTGGAAGCATCCCCAATCACCTCTGTGAGAAATTTTTCATGCTCATAAGTCGTCTTGATAACTTCCTTAGTGAGTTGATACGCAAGCATTCCCTTTTCAGGTGAGATATCCTCACTGCGGCGAGGCTGTTGTTTGCGTTCAACCAGTCCTAAAGGTACATAAATATCGAGTTCAAATCCCCTTCCTGTTGCTAGCCGTCGCTGGCGATTAACATCAAGTTGCTGTTGGAATTTGTTTTGGCAGACTTCGCGCCAATTGATGGGAGTTAACTTTACCCGAATCTTCCCGTCGGGCGACTCCAGTCAAGAAGGGGGAGTATTGTAGTTAAAGGTAATGTTGTGACCACTGCCGCCTTGAAAGGTGGGAGCATTAGCATCGTTAGATTGAAAAGCTTCACCACCGTAAACATTTTGGACATTGCGTCCTTCAATTTTATCTATATTAATTTCTTGGTTAATTTCTTGGGCAAGCTGTTGAATGTCTTGGGCAAATTTTGCATCTGTGTCCATTGCGACTTGTAAGTAAGCAGTGATTAAATCAACATCTGCCTTTGAGCCTTCTTTCTGTGCTTTCGCCAGCGTCTGTTCTAATTTCTGATTACCCTTGAACCTCTGCCAAATTTTTTCGCGGAGATTGTTTAACTTGTTTAATACGCTTGCTGTCAGGGTTTCTGCGGTTTTTTCTATGGCTTTACTAAATGCTAAAGTGGCGATCGCAGCTGCTGTCAGTGTTGCTGGTTCCATAAATTATCTAATTGTAGATATTTCTATATTACTTATACCGTAGCATCTACAAGTTTTACGGAAAAAACCTAGTGATAGCGAAATCACTGTCCTCTAGCTCAGAAAGCCTTTGCGTGACGATATTTTCACTCCACTTTAGTGGGCTTCAACTATTAGCCTACGGTTTTAACCGCAGGCGTCGGGCTAATTAAACACAACGGTTACAAAATTTATGTCTTTTGCTACAAATTAGTTGACATAAATATCATTTCGCCAACAATTCTTAAGTAAAATATCTCAGCAAAATTATGAAAAAAATGATATAATTACGTCTCCTTTCCCAGACTATCAATAACAATTTTTAAGTAAAAAAATAAGCCAATAAATAGTAATTATAACTACATCTTGATTTTTATAAAAAATAAAATTTGTGACAACTTTACAAAACTAATTATGAGCAAAATAGAGGCAGAAAAGAAGACTGAAAATTTGTGCTTGGAGACGACGAATGGTAGCGCTTGCAGAGAACGTCCAAAAACGGCTCACAATACAAACGGTCGAAATAGCTCCTAACACAACAGCAATTCGCTGTCTTGATTGGGACCGCGATCGCTTTGATATAGAATTCGGATTACAAAACGGTACAACATACAACTCATATCTCATCCGGGGTGACAGGACAGTCCTTGTTGACACCTCTCACACCAAGTTTCGCGACCTCTATTTAGAAACGCTCAAAAGCCTGATAAACCCTAAGGCGATTGATTACATTATTGTCAGCCACACAGAGCCAGACCACAGCGGCTTAGTTGAAGACGTTCTCCAGTTAGCTCCCAGAGCGACCGTCTTAGCGTCAAAAGTCGCACTCCAGTTTTTGGAAAACCTGGTACAACACAAGTTAATAGTGTAAAGTAAGTTGTGTAATTGTTACATGGCTTATGTTCTATGGATTCTACCGTTTTTGAGTCTTGGGGCTATGCGAGGGTATCGACCGACGAGCAAGCGCAGGACAAAGACGCACTTCTCAAGCAAATGCAGAGGTTGAGAGATGCTGGTGTTAGTAAAATATTTTTCGATATCGACAAACGCACCAAGCATGACCGCAAGGGTCTGCTGAACTTAATTAAAGCAGTCCAAGAACTCCCGGTTAATCACAATATCAGATTCTTAAAATTTACTCGATTAGATAGAGTTGCAGCATCACAAGTCATCTTTTATAAACTTATAAGTGAACTTCAAAAGAAAAAGATTAAACCAGTTGCTCTTGATGACCCGTTCGACTTGGATTCTGTTGGTGGGGAATTAACGGTTGATATTCGCTTAGATGTAGCTAAGCATGAGGTTAAAATGTTGGGCTTGCGAATTCGTAAGGAGCGTGAACTCCGGCGCAAAGAAAAGAAAAGTAATTTTTATGCTCCATTTGGTTACAAAATTGAAAGTGACAAATACGTTTTTAATAATGACCCATGTATTTGTCTTATTGATAACAAGCAAGAGTTGTCGGTCGTTGAAGTTGCACAACTCATATTGAAAATATTTTATCAAATTGGTAGCTGCACACAAACTGCTAAGAAATTAAATGAATTCTTTGGTATCGGTTCAAAATGTTCTGAAAAATATGTCAGACAATCAGGTAATTATTCAATTGATGAAGATGATACGCTCACCCAAAAAACATTAAAGAAAAAAGTAGACGAAAAGTCTAATGCTGGGCTGCGTTACCCATACTCAGGACTGAGATGGACGACCACTGGCATTCGAGATTGGTTAACTAATCCAGTGCTGGCTGGTGGTACTCCTTATGGTACGGTTAAGGAAAATGGTTACAAAAAGCCTTTTGATGAAATCAATGTTTTTTGGAACACACACGACGACCAAGCATTAATTACATTTCAACAGCACCAAGAAATTAAAGAAATTATCCGTAGTAACCGAAAGAATGCGTGGGCATCAGTTGGCGATCGCAATCCCCAAAAACTGAATATATTTCAGGGTTTAGTATTTTGTGCGAAGTGCAACGCTAAATTCGTCAAGGTTGCAACCTATCAAAGCAAAGACGGCAAATTCAAATCATATTACCAATGCACGTACTACCTTAAAACTGGTATGTGCCAGCATAGAACTGCGATAACCAACTTTGATCTTGAAGAGCAGCTTGTGGAATTCTTGGTCAAGGAAGCAGAACGCCTTTCTGTACTAGGAGAACAAGCCAGTATGCCTGCAGGAGAAAGTAAAGAATTACTGGAGTTGCGATCGCAACTCCAAGCTCTTGAATCTATCCCTGGAAATAACCCCGCGATCGAGACTGCTAAACAGGGGTTGCGGCTGCAAATTGCTGAATTACTTGAAAGTGGAGAAAGAACTCACCAGGCGCAACTCATCAGCCGAGAAAGGATTATAGCCGCATTCAGCAACAAAGATTTTTGGAAAGGTATACAAAACCCTGTGGATAAAAAACGTCTGCTGCGCGAGTGCATTATATGTGCGGTTGTGGATGAAGGGAAAGTGGTAGAGGTGAGGTTACGGGTTTAGACAAAGGTGTAGTGAGGTCTGAATCGTCTAATATAGCAGGATTAGACTTATGTGTCCGTTTTTTTTCAGCAGCTTGCCGAACTTCGTATTCACATACGAGGCGTGCAATCATCTCAGCAACCGACTCAACTCCTTCATAAGGCTTATGCATAATACTCAACGAATATTCACAATTCAAAAGTAAACACTTGCCCAAAGATGTGCTGTAGCGTAAGACGCGATCGCAGATTATCAGAATGTTTCAAATGATCCAAATGCCGAAACTGGCATCTTGCATTAAGAAAAATAGATGTTATTTTCACACTCAGTACGAAGCTAAAAGCCCTCATTTTAGCTATAAAAGCCCATAAAAGTGATGTAACTTTATTGCGCTGCTTTTTCCTCGTACGCAGGTTTATACAGATAGGTGTGAATTGCAGCATAGCAGTCAGAATTGGCGATCGCTCTCAGTTCAGCTACGAAACTCTTCCGTTTTGGATTCCTATAGCATCAGCAATCGGTCGCTCGGCAGTAGAGTCAGATGGACGGTTGATGAGCTGCTGGTTAATAGTAATCGTTGTGGAGCCACCACCATCAAGGTTAACAGCATCTGTTGCTCCTAGTGATCGCATAATCCGGACGCTTTCTTCAAAAGAAGCACCTACACTCCATCCTGGCTGACCACCGTCAACATTCGGACACTTGGGAGTATCGCTGTGAAGGCGATCGCCTCCCAGGGCAAACGGTCATGGTAATAATCAGGCATTTATCTATACTGATTTAAAATATCGCTGCCAAAATTATGTTATCAATTCTAAATAATAATACCGAACTTTGTGCATCGATTTATCAATAGAGGTGCAACTATGATTACTCAATATCATGATTCAATTCACGTTGAAAACCACCTGCTCCAACAAATAAAAATCAAAGAAAATCAGCTAAAAATTGCACAAAAATTTAATATGTTCTACGTAGCCCAAACATTACAGAGTCAATTGTCAAAGTTACAACATCAATTGTCAGAGTTGCAAGACCCGCAATTTCAAGCATTGATGAGTTTGTTGGACGATTGAAATTTGTGCCAGGACAACTTGATAAAACGGATGCCATAGTTAATCACGTTTAGTCGTTTTGATTAGCTTAAAAGTTGCACTACTAGTGACGACTTACATTGCAATTTAGTTCTTGCAAGCCCCAATCTCAGCCGTTAGGCAGGTTGGGGTTCACAACCCTTCTATGTTCTTCGTCTATTTCTTCATTAAGATTGTCCTGGCTCAATACTTCGTTGCTCATCACCGCTTGCCTAACCAAATTAGCTCGCCGCTTTGCGTCCTCGGCTTTCTGCAACAGGAGATCCGCCGCCTCATGCTCGTTCATTTCGCGCAGATGCTTCGCCGTATGGGTCATCAACATCTCACTCGCTTCAATGGTGCGAATGCCATCCCAGAGGGTTTCTTCAATCGACTGCGTTACTTCTGTTAAAAGGGCATTGAGCGAATAGGCATGACCGGTATGGCAGCGAAAGCGGAGCAGGTTGCCTTCTTTCAACTGTAGCAGTACGCCATGACACTCAGGACAGGTATAAGGAGAAAGCTCACCTAACTTCATAATGCCCATCTCTAGCCCGTTATCTTCCCGTGCAATACCAACTTCAATATCCATTTTCTCAGACACCGGATTCACCTCCTTTACTGGAATCGCTTTGTCAACCAGATGCGCTAACAAAGCTCCCATTTCTATGATGGGCACACAATGATCGACCGCCACCGCTTGCATCGCCGCCCTAGGCATGGAAGGGTGAAGCGCATCAGACGGGTCTTGAACGACGGCTATTCCGCCTTGCTCCTTGATTGCATAAAGCCCAGCTGCTCCATCGTCGAGGCTGCCGCTCAAAACGACCCCAATGACTCGCGATCCATAATACCGAGCAGCAGAGCGAAACAAGACATCGATCGCCGGACGAAAGCGGTTTTCCTTGGGACCACGACTCAGACGGATATGCCCCGGTTCGACCAACAGATGGTGATCGGGAGGGGCAACATAAATGCGACCTGGTTTGATCGGTTCTCTGTGAATTGCGTGTGTAACTGGCAGTAAACTAACCCGAGCCAAGATTTCAGGCAATATACTTGGGTAATCTGGGGAGATATGCCAAACGATAAAAATCGCTGCGGGGATGTTAGAGGGCAGTTGAGAAACGAGTGTTTCAAACGCTTTGAGTCCTCCGGCTGATGCTCCGATGACAATGATGTCCCGCTTAAACACTCAATGCTCCTTGTACTGATAGGTATCCACGCAAGTGTATTTAATAAGCTAACACGCTGACTGGAAATCAGAGGGCGCAAGCCCCTAGTTTCTAACAATGGTAGTAAGTACAACTTTGCATAAGTTGGTAGCGTTATGTGTGTCATTCTGAGTGGAGCAAAGCGCAACGTAAGCGCAAAGCGCACACTTCGTGAACGCGGAGCGTGTCCCGTTCGCGTAGCGTCTGTGCAGGAGATACGCTTCACTACCGTTTCGCTCAGCATGACACTTTTCGCTACGGATTTATGAAATTCAGTACTAAGGGCTTAAGCGCTTTATATATACAGCGCTTAAGCGCTCACTACATTTCAAATACAATACTTAACCAGCCCAATGCTTAGCAGGCAAGGCGATGGCGCTTTGCGCCATCGCCTAATGCTTTAAGTTACAATAGGAGCCACAGTATATGGCTTTTTTTGTCCAATTTATTGTTAAAACTTATTGTTAAAACCACAGTTAATTCTGTTGCAACATTAATAAATAAATAGCCGATCGCAGCACAAGCTTGCCGGACAGCTGCTACAAAATATGAACCTCAGACGCTCTTCCAAAAAATCTCAACCCAACACCTCTGATGGCAAAGTCCCAAGTGACAATCAGCAGGATAATCAAGATGAATTATTTCCAGTGGTCGGGATTGGAGCCTCTGCAGGTGGATTGGAAGCGTTTACCCAGTTGCTGAATTATTTGCCAACCAATACGGGCATGGCGTTTGTCATTGTTCAGCACATCCCTCCGGATCAGGAAAGCGCGTTGAGTCTCATTCTTCGCAGGGCAACCCGGATGCCCGTGCATGAGGTGCAGGATGGAATGGCAGTCGCACCGAATCAGGTGTATGTGATTCCACCGAATGCAGGCATAACCATTACTCAAGGAGTGCTCAAGCTAACGCCTCGCTCTAGTACAAGTCGGCTGTTTATGTCGGTTGATACGTTTCTGCTTTCACTTGCCCACGAGCGGGGGAACAAAGCGATCGGCGTGATTCTATCGGGTGGCGATTCTGACGGGGCGCGGGGAATCGAGGCAATCAAGGCGGCAGGTGGTGTTACCTTTGCTCAATGTGAGGGTACTGCACAAGTCGATAGTATGCCCAACACAGCGATCGCCACCGGTCAGGTAGACTTCATCTTACCGCCGGAGAAAATTGCCCAGAAGCTAGCAGAGATCAGCCGTCATCCCTACATTGCCAATGTGTCTGGAACCGAATCCCAGGCAAACCCATCCTCGCCTGCAAGCCAAGATGCGCTCGCCATTATCTTCGATTTGCTGCGCAAGGCGACAGGAGTTGACTTCACCTACTATAAACAAACCACCTTAAATCGACGGATTCACCGGCGGATGCTGTTGTACAAGCTGGAACGACTGGAGGATTATGTCCGCTATCTCCATAGCAACCCGGCAGAAGCGATGGCATTATACCACGATGCCTTGATTCATGTCACCAGTTTTTTCCGCGACCCCGAAAGCTTCGAGGCACTAAAAAGCCTGGTCTTTCCCGTCATCATCAAAGATAAAACCCCAGGGACACCTATCCGAATTTGGGTTGCGGGCTGTTCCACAGGCGAAGAAGCTTACTCGATTGCCATCTGCTTGCTAGAGTTTTTAGCCGATCAGGTTTCCCGAATCCCGATTCAGATTTATGCAACCGACATCAGTGAAACGGTGATCGAGTATGCCCGCAACGGCATCTACACGCCCAGCCAAGTCGCGAATATTTCCTCCGAACGTCTGTATCGGTTCTTTGTACAAGTTGAGGGGGGCTATCAAATCAGTAAGTCTGTGCGTGAAGTTTGCGTTTTTGCCAGACAGAACCTGATTGGCGATCCGCCGTTTTCGCGGCTGGATCTCATTACCTGTCGGAATGTGCTGATCTATCTGGGAACCTCTTTGCAGAAAAAGCTCCTGCCAATGTTCCACTACGGTCTTAAGTCCACAGGCTTTCTCATGTTAGGCACCTCGGAAACGGTGGGTGACTTTACAGACTTGTTTACCCTATGCGACAAAAAGAACAAAATTTATGCTAAAAAGCTGACAACAACTCGGCTCAACATTGAATTGACTGCCAGTCCCTATTCTCCGGTAACCATCCAGCCTCAACCCCAAGTGAGCGAGCAGAACCCAAGCGACCTGGAATTGCAGAGAGAGGCAGACCGGATTGTGTTGAATCAATATGCCCCGGCTGGCGTCGTAGTTGACACCAACCTGGAGATTCTGCAATTTCGCGGACAGACCAGTCCTTATCTGGAACCGACTCCTGGTAAAGCGAGCTTGAGTCTGCTTAGGATGGCAAAAGAAGAATTGCGGCGAGAGCTACAGACTGCTGTCTACCAGGCAAAACAGCAACACCTGCCGATCAAGCGTGAAGGCTTACAGGTGAGAGAGGGCGGTAGCGCAGATCGCATCCGGCAGATTACCATTAATGTCATTCCGTTCCAAACCACCGCACAAGAGTGTTTCTTAATTCTATTTGAAGATGCTCCGTTCATGCCGGCGTTGCCAGCAGCAATCAATGATGGCAGCAGCCCTTCTAAGCGCAAGACAAGGGACGCGGCTGACATTGCTCGGCTCAAGCAGGAACTGGCGACAACAAGAGAGCATCTGCAATCGATTATTGAAGAGCAGCAAGCCACGAACCAGGACTTGAGAGCCGCCAACGAAGAGATTTTGTCGAGCAATGAAGAGTTGCAAAGTACCAATGAAGAACTGGAAACAGCGAAAGAAGAAATTCAGGCGGCGAATGAAGAACTGAATACCGTGAATGAGGAACTGCGCCGTCGCACGCTGGAAGCGACTCAGGTGAGCAACGATTTGCAGAATCTGCTCAGCAGTATCAATATCCCCATTTTGATGCTGGGAGGCGACTTGCAAATTCGGCAGTTTACCCCAGCGGTTGAAGGCATCTTCAACTTGATTTCAACTGATGTGGGGCGACCGTTGAGCGATATTAATCACAAGCTGAATGTGCCTAACTTAGAGCAACAGATTTTAGAGGTGATTCGTACGCTCAACTTGAAGGCTCAGGAGATTCAAGACCGAGACGGGCATTGGTATGATATGCGGATTCGCCCTTATCGGACGATTGACAACAAGATTGATGGGGCGGTGTTGGTGTTGGTTGATATTGACAATCTCAAACGCAGTAACATCCAATTGATGGAAGCGAGAGATTATGCCGAAGCGATTGTGGAAACCGTGCGGGAACCTCTGGTTGTGCTGAATCTAAACCTGCAGGTAATCACGGCAAATCATTCGTTCTATGACACGTTTCAAGTACGAGCAGTTGAAACTGAGCAGCATTTGATTTTTGAATTGGGCAACGGACAGTGGAACATTCCCCGATTGCGATCGCTGCTAGAAGACATTGTTGCCAATAATACCCAGTTTCAAGACTTTGAGGTTGAGCATGATTTTGAGCAGATTGGGCGTAAAATCATGCGGCTCAATGCTCGCAAGATGCCTAGGATCGATAATACACAGATGATTTTGTTGGCGATCGAGGACATCACCGAGCAAAACCGATTAGAGACACAACACAGCTAATAGCTTCTCGCTAGACCTATGACACGCTCAACTTGGATGGATACATCAGGAAAAGCTAGAGAGGCAATAGTACCTGTAGTTAGTGTTAGTTCGGTTTTGTATTGCCCATTTTTGAGGTCACGAAATACTTGCAACCGCTTATATTTGAGGTTAACAACCCAATATTCAGTAATGCCTGCCTCAGCGTAGATATCTTTTTTTTCACCTAAATCTTTATTTAACGTGGCATTGGAGAATTCAATAATCCAGAAAATATCTTCAGGATAGGGGTGGTGTTCTAAGTAGATCTCACCTAAAGGTTTGACAATGGCAACGTCGGGGACAGGTTCGGAATTGTTTGGCAGAGTTACAGGTTTAGCATCGCGGATTTTTGCCCGTTCACCAAGTAGCGTGCGCAGATAATCGGCGGCTTCTGTGTTGTAGTAGGCGTGGGGTTCTCCTTCTGGCGGCATAACAACGAGGTCGCCGCGCAACAATTCTATAGGCTGGTCATCAAAAATGCCTGCCTCTATTGCTCGGTGATATCGTTCAATTGTCCATTTATAGGTAGTTACGGTCATGACACTTTATTTAAGCTTTGTTCTACCGTTTAGACAACAGGGTTAGTTTGATTTTAGTGTAGTGGGCTTTGCGGTATTGGCGGCGATCGCACTTTTGATGATGGGGTTGATGTAGGCGATCTGCTAAAGGCAGCAGCATGCGCGATCGCCTGCGGTTAGTATTTACATCCGTGGCGCTACAAGCTCTATTCTCTCAGACCATTAAGTTTAGCCAATATTCTTAAGCCTGGTACAAATGTACAGAATTGGTTAATGACGATAAATATCAAAGCCAGCAGTCGGATTTGAACCGACGACCTTCCGATTACAAGTCGGATGCACTACCACTGTGCTATGCTGGCGTACTTGGCTCTTTTAACTTAGCTCTTTTACGATAAAAGCTACGTTATGTTTTTTGAGCATCACACTAATTTATCAGTATACCACAAGCTAGCTGATTGTACAACATTTAGTACAACATTTAATTCAAGAGCAGTATTCAGTCGAAATGAGCCTGAAAATAAGTAATTATTCTCATACTGTTCATTTTTCAGTTGGAAATATATTTTAGCGTTGGAAGTGTAAAGAAAGTAAAATAAATTTGTGATTTTTATCACTGATGAAATTGATAAACTAAATCATAGACCAAAGCCACCTTAAATTATGGGCTAAAGACAAAAATATCTGATACAGTTTTAAGGCACCATTTTTTGAGACGGCTAGGTACACCGAACAAAAAGACAGAACTGTTTTTTATAGATCATCAGAAGCATGGCAGCGTTGATCGGACGAGATTTCTTAAGCTTGGCGGACTTCAGTCCAACGGAAGTTCTAGAACTTCTGGAAATGGCATCGCAGCTAAAATCACAAAAGCTGAGGTTGCGGTGTAACAAGGTGTTAGGGCTGTTGTTCTCCAAAGCTTCAACTCGGACAAGGGTAAGTTTTACTGTAGCAATGTACCAACTGGGTGGACAAGTGATTGACCTCAATCCTAATGTCACTCAAGTGAGTCGCGGTGAACCAGTGCAAGATACAGCGCGGGTTTTGGATAGATACCTCGATGTTTTGGCTATTCGTACCTTTGCACAGCAAGAATTAGAAATTTTTGCCAATTATGCCAAAATTCCTGTTATTAATGCTCTCACTGATTTAGAGCATCCCTGTCAGGTACTCGCTGATTTGATGACAGTTCAAGAATGCTTTGGCACTTTTTCTGGATTGACTTTAACTTATGTCGGGGATGGGAATAATGTTGCTAATTCCCTGTTGTTAGGCTGTGCTTTGGTGGGAATGAATGTCAGAATTGCCACCCCTAGTGGATTTGAACCAAATGCAGCAATTATAGAAACAGCACGTTCCATTGCAGCCAATAAAACCGAAGTCCTCTTAACCCATGACGCTGAAGTCGCGACAAAAGGTGCTCATGTCATTTACACTGATGTTTGGGCAAGTATGGGGCAAGAATCAGAAGCAGACGATCGCATGCCGATTTTCCAACCTTATCAAGTCAATGAACAGCTGATGAGCCTTGCTCACCCAGAGGCAATTGTTTTACACTGTTTACCAGCACATCGCGGTGAAGAAATTACCGATGAGGTCATGGAAGGTTCTCACTCACGCATTTGGGACCAAGCAGAAAATCGGATGCACGCTCAAAAAGCTTTACTTGCAAGTATTTTAGGGGCAGAGGAATTTTAAGTGATGAGTCATAAGTAGCTAAGTATTTACTCCTCCGTTTTTACTTCTGTGTTCTAAATTCTTAAATAAAAAATCAAAAATCCCAAAATATATAGTGCATAGGGAGGTTTTTTGTAGTACAAATGTTCTAAGAACATTTGTATTTACCTCCCTACAAATTTATGGAACGTCTCACAGAAGCGCAAAGAGAACTTTACGAATGGCTAGGAGAATACATAAGAGTCCATCAGCATTCACCTTCAATTCGACAAATGATGCAAGCGATGAATTTAAAATCGCCTGCGCCAATTCAAAGCCGCTTGGAACATTTACGGACTAAGGGGTACATTGAATGGAGTGAAGGTAAAGCGCGGACAATTAGAGTTCTGCAAACGATAAAACAAGGTGTACCAGTTTTGGGAACAATCGCCGCTGGTGGATTAATAGAACCCTTCACCGAGGCTGTAGAAAATGTAGATTTAACTAGTTTGTCATTACCTCCGCAAACTTATGCTTTGCGAGTTGCTGGGGACAGCATGATTGAAGATTCGATTGTCGATGGAGATTTGGTATTTCTGCGTCCAGTACCAGAACCAGATCAAGTGAGAAATGGTACTATAGTCGCCGCACGAGTGGATGGATATGGTACCACATTGAAACGGTTTTATCGACTAGGCGATCGCATCACCCTCAAACCTGCAAACCCTAAATACGAACCCATAGAAGTGAACGCCATAAGCGTGCAGGTACAAGGTTCTCTTGTTGCTATTTGGCGCAATTACAACTGATAAATGGGGAATGGGGAGTAGGGAATAGGGACTGGGTAATGGGTAGTAGTTAGTGGTTAGTAAAAAATTGAACTAACAATTAACAACTAACACCAACCTATCCTCACTCCCCACTCACCACTTCCCTTATCAATGAATGAGTTTATGTATTTGACAAAGAATCAAGTTAAGCAACCGCCCACTTTCAAACTCAGATTACCATTTGTAGGTGAAAATAAGGGCGGTTATCACACACAACCATTACCAGGATGCCCGAGAATGCCACCATCTCTGCAATTGCGGGGATATCAGCGACAAGCCGTTAACAACTGGTTTGCCAATAACGGCAGAGGAACGCTGAAAATGGCAACTGGTAGTGGGAAGACAATTACAGCGTTGGCGATCGCCTGCGAATTATACAAGCAAATTAACTTGCAAGTCTTGGTGGTGGTGTGTCCTTACCGACATCTCGTTACCCAGTGGGCGCGAGAGTGCGAAAAATTTAATTTGCAACCTCTCTTAGCTTTTGAAAACGTACGCAATTGGCAGAGCCAACTTTCTACACAACTTTATAATATACGTTCTGGTTCTCAACGTTTTCTCACGGTAATTACTAGCAACTCTACTTTAATTGGAGATGGCTTCCAATCTCAACTCAAGTATTTTCCGGAAAAAACTTTAATTATTGGAGACGAGGCACATAACTTAGGCGCACCCAGGTTGGAAGAAAGTTTACCCCGCCGCATTGGGTTGCGACTAGCTTTATCTGCTACGCCAGAAAGGTATTTTGATGAAGGTGGGACTCAATCTTTGTTTGATTATTTTGGTCCTGTTCTCCAACCAGAACTAACTTTAAGAGATGCGATCGCTCAAAATGCTTTGGTACATTATCTTTATTATCCTATATTAGTAGAATTAACCGAAACAGAAAGCCGCACCTATGCCAAATTAACGCAAAAAATTGGACGGGCGCTACTTTATCGCCAACGAGAAAATATAGAATTTGCAGATGAAGATAACGAAGATTTAAAGCCGTTGTTGATGCAACGAGCCAGGTTAATTGGTGCAGCAGAAAATAAGTTAAATGCTTTACGGGAGTTAATGTCAACTCGCCGCGAAACAACTCACACGCTTTTTTATTGCAGTGATGGTTCACAAGAGGCGGGACGTTCTAGCTTGCGCCAACTCAAAGCCGTCGCCAAAATTTTGGGGGTAGAACTGGGTTACAAGGTAAGCACCTACACCGCCCAAACATCTTTAGAAGAAAGGGAGGTTTTGCGCCGTCAATTTGAAAGCGGCGAATTGCAAGGTTTAGTAGCAATTCGTTGTTTAGATGAAGGGGTAGATATTCCTGCAATTCAAACGGCTGTGATTTTGGCAAGTTCTGCTAATCCTCGCCAGTTCATTCAACGGCGCGGACGAGTTTTGCGTCCTCACCCAAAAAAGGAACGCGCCACGATATTTGACATGATTGTTTTACCACCAGATTTAGATAGGAAAACTTTAGAAGTTGAGCGCAATTTACTGCGAAAGGAATTACTGAGATTTGTTGAGTTTGCTGATTTAGCTGACAACGCTGGTGAAGCAAGAATGAAGCTATTTGATTTACAGAAGCGCTACGGCTTATTAGATATTTAATCTTTGAATTTCACGTCAAGACGGTAAGAAAAACTTTGCATGTTGGCGTGGAATAATTTCCACATTTTGGTAAGAATGTATTTAAATTTTTATAAAAAGATGAACTACAGGCTGGGGGCAGGGGGTATACTTAAGATAATGGGAATATTTGCTATTTTTTTAAAAAACGTAATAGTTCCATTATATTCAAAGTCATCTCGACTATAATGATAATATCAGAAAGTTCCCAAAATTTAACTGATTTTTCAAAAAAACTATGAAAATAAAGGCGCGAGATTTAAAATATTAAAAACTTACATAGATTGGGATGCAATAAGCCCAGTAGAGCGGTTAAAATATAACAAAAATTCTATTTAAAAACCAAGATGAATAAAGAGCATAATATAGATGATGTCCAGGAGCTAATTATGACTGCTCCGCCAGAAGTGCGACAAATTATTGATCGCGTATGGCTACTAGAAAAAAGCCGACTAGATAAGAAAATTAACAGCCATATTAATGATGATATTTTGGCGATTGTGAAGGAAGCGGTGCGATGAAGCTGACTTCAATTAAACTTTGCAACTTTCGGTCTTTTTATGGCAAAACACCGGAAATCATCCTTGCGGGAACAGAGACTTGCAACACAACGATCATTCATGGCAATAATGGTTCGGGAAAAACCAGTCTCTTGAATGCGTTTACTTGGGTGCTGTATGAAAAATTTAGTGCAGCTTTTGCATCGACTGAACAGTTGGTGAATAAGCGGGCGATCGCCGAAGCAAAACCAGGGCAAGTTGTAGAATGTTGGGTAGAAGTGGAGTGGGAACATGACGGCAAACGCTACAACGTGAAACGCGTGTGTCGGGTTTATAAAAATGAAACCGACGTCAACATTACCAAAACAGAATTGCGAATGCAGGTAGCTGGGGATGATGGACGTTGGTATTTTCCACCTCAGCAACCAGAGGATGTGATTGGGCAAATTTTACCTGTGAGTTTACATCAATATTTCTTCTTTGACGGCGAGCGTATTGAAGAGATAGTCCGTTCGGATAAGAAAGCTGAAATTGCGGAAGCCACGAAGATTTTCTTAGGTGTGGAAGTTGTTAACCGTTCCATCAATCACCTGAAGGAAGCCAAAAAAAGTTTGGAGAATGAGTTAAAGGCAATTGGTAACTCGGAAATTAAACAGCTTTTGAAACAGCAGAACAATATAGAACAAGAAATTGAGCGCATCAGCAAACGGCAAACGGAAATTAAACAAGAGTTAGAATATCAAGAAACTTTTAAAAAACAGACCAGCAACCTTTTAAGAGAACTCACTGCTGCTAAGGAATTGCAAGAAAGACGGCAAGAGTTAGAAAAACAGAAAATATTAAATCAAGAAAACCTGAGAGAAAGTAGGGAAGCAATAAAAAAAGCGATTTCAGCACGCGGTTATACTGTATTGCTCTCGGAAACCACAGCACAATTTCGGGAAATAGTGAATGATTTGAAGCAGCGAGGTGAGTTAACCTCTGGAATTTCGCGGGAATTTGTAAATGAATTACTGCACTCTCAACGCTGTATTTGTGGTGCAGACATACGCGAAGGAAGTCACTCGCACAAGAATGTCAGAAAATTGTTGGATAAAGCAGGTTCTTCGGTGGTGGAAGAAACAGCCATTCGCATGAGTGCTCAAGTCGATGAAATTGACAAGCAAGCAGTCAGCTTTTGGGAAGAAGTTGACAGAGAACAAGCGAGAATTAATCAGTTAAGACAAACTATATCCCAAATTGAAAGTGATTTAGATAACATTCAAGAACGGTTGCGGAAAGATGCAAATGAAGAAATTAGCAGTTTACAAAAGCGGTTGGATGAAATTGAAGATAAAATCAGAGACTTCATTTTAGAACAAGGAGCAAATCAACAGCAAATTGCGACTCTTAAAAGTGAGTTGGAAGTTTTGGGTAAACAAATTGCCAAGCAGAAACTGAATCAGGAAAGGCAAGCACTAGCGCAACGGCGCATAACCGCAACTCAAGACGCAATTGAACTGTTGATAAAAGTCAGAGACCTCCAAGAAAAACAGTTTCGTTGGCAACTCGAAAAGCGAGTACAAGAGATATTCAGCGAAATTTCATTTACACCATACATTCCCAAAATCAGCGAGAAATATGAACTGACCCTGGTGGAAAATACTGCTGGTTTAGAAATGTCTGTTGCAGCTTCTACAGGAGAAAATCAAATTCTCAGTTTATCTTTTATTGCCAGCATTATCGATATGGTACGGGAATGGAGTGAAAAGAAAAAAATGCTGCTGGTTCCTGATAGTAGTACTTTCCCGATTGTCATGGATTCGCCTTTTGGGAGTTTGGATGAAATTTCTCGGCGGCGAATTGCTAAGACAATTCCTAAATTAGCAAATCAGTTGATTGTGTTGGTGAGTAAGACGCAGTGGCGCGGTGAAGTAGAAGAAGAAATGGCAGAAAGAATTGGTAGGGAATATGTGTTGACTTACTATTCTTCTAAGCTTGATTGTGAACAAGATTCTATTGAGTTGGGTGGAGAACGGTATGCTTTGGTTAGGCAAAGTCCAAATGAGTTTGAGTATACGGAGATTGTTGAGGTGAATAGGGAGGGGTAGGGTTATGGTTGCGAGTTCAGACAGAAAGTACATGACACCTCAGGAATACCTGGAATGGGAAGAACGCCAAGACATCAAATATGAGTACGTCAACGGCGAAGTCTTTGCCATGACTAGCGGTACTATTCCTCATACTACCATTGCCCTAAACCTGGCTTCGGCATTAAAAAGCTACCTCCGGGGTAGCGGCTGTCGTGTCAATATGGCGGACGCGAAAGTAGGCGTATCTGAGAATGGATCTTTGCAATACCCTGATGTCGTGGTGAGTTGCGATGAACGAGATAGACAAGCTATTAAGTTCATTCAGTATCCTTGTTTAATTGTTGAAGTTCTTTCGCCTAGTACAGAAGCTTACGACAGAGGCGGGAAATTTTACCAATACCGTCGCATTCAGACTTTGAAAGAATACGTTCTCATCGATGCTGAAAAAATCAGTGTGGAGTGTTTTCGGCTGAATGATAAAGGTATCTGGGAGTTACATTTCTACGATCAGGGGGATGAAGTTCACTTAACCAGTGTTGATTTTCACTTTCCCATATCCCTAGTTTACGAAGATGTCCAGTTTCCGAGGTAGGAGAAACGAACCGCAGAGGCGCAGAGGACGCAGAGGGAAGAGAGGGCGATCGCCTGTCGCTTAGTATAAGATAGTCGGTTCTGGAGTGCGTAGACGCGCAGCGGCTTGTCCTTAGACATCCCTTGAAGCCTTGAGTTAGGATTGTGACAAAGTAGATATTAGTACAATGGCTGAAACTGGCAGAATCAGGGTTGCTAAAGATAAGGCTGAATTGGTAAAAGCTTTAACATCGGCTGATGGTGCAACAGGTCCTTTTCAAACATTCGCTGATGTGATTGTGTTTGCTGCTGCTTTGGGTGCAAAGCATAATAAGCGGGTTCCTTTGGGGGAAATTTCTAAAAGAGAACCATCGCCAATCCCCCAAGAACAGTTTATTGTTAGGGGATATAATACGGTAATTAATTTAATAGCAATTACTGAGACTAAGGATATCAAAGTTTTATCTTTAAATGAAGAAAAAAGTGTCGAAAAACGCAATCACATTTTTGAAGAATATGCAAATGGTGGACTTGAATTGTTACAAGCAGAACTACGTGGTGCAGTAGATTATACAGAAAGAATTTTACTAATGCTTAGTTCAGAAAAATTGGAAAATAAGACTGAAGAGGAGTTTGATTTAAGTAAGTTTATTTGATAGTTTTTCTAAAAATACACATCGAATCAGCAAAAATTAGTTCATTGATGCGTCTGAGTATTCAGGAATAATAATGAGTCAATTGAGGAAGACAGAAAATCATAAAAATATAACTTATTATCGTGAAGCTTTTTCTGATATTAAAGTATATATAAACAATAATAAATCAGGCAAAGCTCTTAACCAGCCGATATTAATTTTATCTGTGATTGATTTAATCACACAAGGTTTCATTAATGATAAATATATTCTAATTTCTGATGAATTGATTGATAGATTTAAAAAGTATTGGGAAGTACTTGGTTCAGGTTCTTATCAGGGTAGTGATTTTGCCCTTCCTTTTTTCCATTTAAAGAACCAAAAGGGTAAATTTTGGCATCTTAAGTTTAGTTCAGAATATGATGGCGGTCGTCCTCAGTCGATTCCTAAGCTAAAACATGATATTGACTACGCTGTTTTGGACGATGAGTTATTCAGTTTAATACAAGAGCAAAATTCCCGAAAAGATTTAATTGATGCCCTGGTGTCAGCTTGGTTTTCTTCTGATGAAAAGAAAATTGAAGATGTTATAGACATTAACCTCAAATTTGAAGATGCTTCTCTGAAAACAGAAAACACTACTGAATCAGAAAAAGAAAATATACAAAGTTCTCCGAAATGGAGTTTAAGAAAGTCACTTATCAGAGAAGCATTTTTCAGGAAAGAGGTTGTACATATTTATGATTACAGATGTGCCTTTTGTGGTTTGAAAGTCAAAAAGTCAATTAACCAAACTATTGTGGATGGCGCACACATCAAAACTATTGTGGATGGCGCACACATCAAACCATTTTCAGAATTTTACGACAATAGAATTAATAACGGAATATCATTCTGCAAAAATCATCATTGGGCTTTTGATAGGTCTTGGTTTACTGTAGATAAACAATACAGAATTATAGTTAGCGAAGATTTGGAAGAAGAATCTCCCCACGCTAAACCGATGAAAGATTTTCACGGAGAAAAGCTTATCCTGCCCAAATCAGAAGAACATTTTCCAGAACAAGAAGCACTGGAATGGCATCGCCAGAAATTTGAAGGATAATTACAAAACTGATGGAAGTCCTACTGCCTTGGGTTCAACAAACTTGCCATCAAAACCTATTGTTTTATTTTCTACAGTTCTGGCTTTAGCCAAATCTTTGCGAAGTTCCGCACGTTCCATCTGATCCTGAATTCCGCCCAAAATATATATCAGTAACTTCGCCGCCAAATCCCGCCCAGCAACTTGCACTCGCTTTTTATTTGGGTCATACAAAATACCGTACCAGAGAGATTGCGGGTACTCCATACCGCTAAAACCACCGGAACGGTCGAATTTTTGCAGCTTCTTAAAGATATCTACCAGCGAAAGCCCTTTCTTAAAAACCAAAATACCCAAAGCTTGCGCTAACGCTACTTGACCAACAGGACGGAATAACATATTTCCTTCGCCGCCATCCTTCTCAAAGCTGAATCGTCGCAACGCAGGCGTACCTTCATCTTCAAGAAGCTTATAACTTGGAAGATTTGCCAAACAATCGAATAACTTGTGAAACTCCTGTATTCCCTCCTCCAGTTCCTCATCTTCTGGACGCATGGGAATGAGACCTTTATCCAAGGGTTTCCAGTGAGAGTACTTTTGCCCCAAGTATCGTTCAGACATTTCTTTTAAAGCTTGCAGCGTTGTCAAAACTGTTGAGTTCGCTGCAACTGTCGCACTATTCCAATTGACGCGAGGCTTTCGCGTTTCCTGTTGTTCCAAAAGCGGATGGTTGACAGCGATTTTTCTAGCAACAATCGAAAAACCATCATCCTCATTCAGCTGTGCTAACTGACCTTTACTCAAGGGTGCAGCCATCAGGTTAACATGAACAAAGATGGATCTCACCCGTCGCCTTGCTTCTTGGCGGGTTTCGCCAGCCGCAACCGCACAAATGAACTCAATACCAATTTTTTCCTTGGGCAAGCTTTGCAGGTAAGCTGGTTCTACGTGGTACTTTTCTACCAAGTCAGCCAACGTAATGAAAGTTTCGTAAGCAGTTTTATCCTTTCTGTATCGCTGGAGTTTGCCAGTTTTGAGTAACTCCATCAAACCCTGCACCCCCATCAATCGGTGTTGACCATCCAAGGCATAAATGGTCACATTCTCCTCAGAAAGGTTAAGCAGACCGACTTTATCATCTTTATCCAGTGCAGTGAATTCGGTGGTAGATTTTTTGGCGCGTCCCTGACTATCCCACTCAGCAGCTTTGGGATTATCCACCCACGGTTGGTTAATTACCACGAGAACTGGCGGAAACTTGTGATTTTTTCGCGCCGCCAAATACTGTACAAGCGGTGCTTGACGTGACCAATCAAGGGGACGCTGTTGAATTTCATCAATGGTATCCGCGTCAATTTCGATGTTATCAGTCTCTGGATTGTACTTTTTTTGCAGCAATGGTAAGCCAGACGCGAAGTGAACACGACCCGCAAACCATTCTAAGGTCACAGAACCAACATAAGCCTCAGTACCACCCATCTCGGTTTTCTGAACGAGAATGCGATCCTTCCTCCCAAGGAACTTCTCCAGAAGTAAAGCGAGTAGCTGTTGGTCTTTGATTTCCCGTTGCAAGTACTCGCTAGCGATGTCAGTGGTTAGGTCAGATGCGCTGTCCTTCATAATGGTTTTTGAAAACTGGAGGCTTTGGTACAAATTAATTCTCTATAATATTCGGGTAATATGGACAGGTTTTTAAAAACTTTACGTTCTACAATACTAGGGTTGCGATGGCACGGAGTGCCCGCCAAAGGCGATCGCACTACATATAATTCGGGTGACTAACGTCCGTGTTTAAACAGAGAAGGAGAAATGGCTACAGCACAACACTCAGAAAATCAAAGTCAGCAAGCCCGTACTGTGGCAGAGTTAGTCGATTATATCCAAGAACTCACTACTGAAATACAAGAATTATACTGTCTGGATGCCATTCCTTGGGTCGTTGGGTACTCTGGTGGTAAAGATTCAACAGCGACTTTGCAGTTGATTTGGAATGCGATCGCACAACTACCAAGCGAAAAACGGACTAAAACAATACACGTTATCACAACAGATACACTTGTAGAAAATCCTGTCGTCTCTGCTTGGGTACGCAATTCTCTGGATCAGATGAAGGTCGCCGCGAAAGAACAAGGAATGCCTATTGAACCTCATCTAAATTATCCAGCAATTAAAGATACCTTTTGGGTATGCTTGATTGGCAAAGGTTACCCAGCACCACGCAACAGATTTAGATGGTGTACTGAACGCCTGAAAATTCAACCCGCCGACAGCTTCATCCGTGAAATGATTCGTGCTAGTGGTGAAGTTATTCTTGTGCTTGGTACGCGTAAAGCCGAAAGCACCAAACGTGCTATTACGATGGCAAAGCATCGAGATTGGCGAATACGCGATCGCCTCAATACTAATCCTGATCGACCTAACTCGCTAATTTACCTTCCCATCGAAGACTGGCGTACTGATGAAGTGTGGATTTACCTCAACCAATGGCAGAATCCTTGGGGATACAGCAACAAAGATTTATTCACCATGTATCGAGGTGCAACAGCTGATAATGAATGTCCGCTAGTTATTGATACTTCTACCCCCAGTTGTGGCGATTCTCGTTTTGGTTGCTGGGTTTGCACAATGGTTAGTAAGGATAAATCGATGGAGGCAATGATCCAGAATGACGAAGAAAAAGAATGGATGCAACCTCTACTAAATATTCGTAATGAATTAGATGCTGAAGATGACCGCGACAAAAGAGACTTCCGCCGCATCTGGGGCGAAGTCACATTATTTGAACGGAACTTGGATGGAAATATCTCTGTTGAACCAATTCCTGGTCCTTATACTAAAGAATGGCGGGAACATTGGCTAAGACGAGTCTTAGAAGCGCAAACACAAATCCGGCGCACAGCACCAGAAAATATGCGCGACATCACACTCATTTCCCTAGAAGAAATGAGCGAAATTCGTCGCATCTGGCTAGAAGAAAAACACGAATTTGATGATAGTTTACCCCGCATTTATATGGAAGTTACAGGCGAACCTTTCATCGACCCCCGTCCTGGCGCTGGCTATAGTCTGCTAGGTCATGATGAATGGGCGGTGCTAGAAGAAATCTGTGAAGGTGATGCGATGCACTTGGAACTGATGGCGAAACTCTTGAACACAGAACACCAGTTTCGCAAGATGGCGCGTCGCGTGGGAATATACGATGCACTAGAAAAGTGTTTTAAAACAAGTTCGCGTTCCCAAGATGAAGCGATTAAAAATGCTCATTTGAAAAGGGATTTGAAAGAGGCTGTTGATAAAGGCGATGTTGCAACAGTTAAACAGTTAACTTTGGGGGATGTTGCTGTTGAAGATAACAGTGAAACTGCCAAACCGCGAACTTGGGCAAATATCAAGTTTCAAGCTAAAGATTCAGATGATTGACTTGTTTGACTCGTTCCCACGCTCCGCTTGGGAATGCTTACCCAGAGGCTTAGCCTCTAGTTTACCTTACTCATATTATATAGGAGGCTCCGCCTCCGAAAATACATTCCCAGGCTGAGCCTGGGAACGAGATATAAAACATCACCATGATTTTTCTTGAACTCGTTCTACAAAACTTTGGTCCCTACTTTGGGAAACAGGTCATCAATCTCGATCCAAAAATTGATAAAGATAATTCTTGCCCAATTATTCTCTTGGGTGGGATGAATGGTGGGGGAAAAACTACGCTGATGGACGCCATTCGCCTCGCGCTTTATGGACATCGCGCCCAATGTTCTACCCGTGGTAATTTGAGCTATAGCGATTTTCTCAGCCAATGTGTTAACAGCCATTGTGACGCTGTTGATAAAACCCGGATTGAATTGCTTTTTGAACACATTGAAAATGACAAGCCAATCAAATATCGTGTTGTGAGAACTTGGGAAAAAAATCCGAAAGATGGTAAAGATAATTTAGGAATTTTGGAATTAGATATTGCTGGACAAAATGACTGGTTAAGAGAAGAATTAGTTAATACTTGGGACGATTACATTGAAAATCTGCTACCTTTAGGAATTTCTAACTTATTTCTCTTTGATGGAGAACAGGTTAAGGAACTCGCAGAACAAGAAATACCGCCTCCTATTGTGGTTGATGCAATTCGCGGACTTTTAGGGCTAGAATTAGCAGAACGTTTAGCAGTTGATATAGAAATTTTAGCCAACCGCAAACGCAAGGAAATAGCTGATACTAAAGATTTGGCAAACCTAGAAGAAATTGAAGAAAGACTCAGCCAACAACAAGCAGAATACGAAAAAAACAATCATCAGTTAGAAGAATTAAACATAGAATTGCAAAAATCAGAAAAAGACAAGCAAGAAGCGTTTGATAAATTTGTTTCTGAAGGTGGTAAAATAGCGGCAGAACGAAATCAGTTAGAACTACAGCATAAAGAAAAGATTGCTGAGGTAGAACAAGCACGTCAGGGAATGTGTGAATTAGCATCTCATGTTCTACCACTCGCGTTGATTGAACCTCTCCTGACTCAAGCACAACACCAAGGAGAAAAAGAACTTCGTATTCAACAGGCGCAAATCGCAAGAGATATATTGTTTGAGAGAGATAAACGTTTACTCAATTGGATTATTCAATTAGGTATCTCAGAAGAACAATTTGAAAAAATAGAAACATTTCTACAACAAGATGAAGAGACATTACGAGCAAATTTGCTCCAAGCGGAAGAATCCTGGTTATTAGCTGACGCTGAAACTTTGAGTCAATTGGGTAATATTCTCTACTACTTGCAAAATTACAAGAATATTGCCAAGCAGCAAATCGGAATCCTCAAAAATAAGGAAGAAGACATTATCACGCTGGAAAGACAAATACAAACAGCAGCAGAACCAGAAGCTTATAAAAAGTTAGTTGATGCACTAGAATTAGCACAAAATAAAGTTTCTAAAACGAAAGCAGCCAGCGAAATAACAAAACGCCGCTGTGATGAATTAGAGGCTGAAATAAAAAATATCAAGAAAGACCTACAAGAATATACTAAGCAAAATATTGACCGCAAAAACTACGAACATATTATTGACTCTGCAGCGAAAGTCCAAGAAACCCTCAAAATTTTCCGTGAAAAATTAACCCTAAGAAAACTCAATAAACTAGAAGTCGAAGTCACCGAATGCTTCCGCTATCTGCTGCACAAATCAGATTTAGTGCATCGCGTGGCAATTGACACTCACACCTTTAGCCTCTCACTGTATGATTTACAAGGTAAACCTGTTCCCAAACATCGTCTTTCCGCTGGAGAAAAACAACTCCTAGCGATCGCCTTCCTTTGGGGATTAGCCCGTGTTTCCGGACGCCGCCTACCAGTCGCAATTGACACACCACTGGGACGCTTAGACTCCTCTCACCGCAGTAACCTAGTTGAACGTTACTTTCCATCAGCTTCTCATCAAGTCATCCTCCTTTCCACCGACACCGAAATCGGACAAAAAGAAGTGCAAACCTTGCGGGAAAACGAAGCGATCGCCCGCGAATACCTCCTCAAATACGACTCATCCACCCGCCAAACAACAGTCCAACCAGGCTACTTCTGGTAACTCTCCTGTCTCTTCTCTGTTCCTCTGCGTTCTCTGTTCCTCTGCGTCAACGGACACTTTCCTCAACGGGGGGAACCCCCGCACGGAAGTGTCCTCCTCTGCGCCTCTGCGGTTTATTACTCTCAAAAACATGGAACCCCCAATAGATCGTATCAAACTCTCCCAAACAGCCAAAGACCAACTCCTCAAACTCAGACGCAACACCAAAATCGACCAATGGAATATTCTTTGTCGTTGGGCGTTTTGTCGTTCCCTCGCCGAACCAACCCCACCCTCACCCGTACCAATTCCTCAAGATAGCAACGTCGAGATGACATGGCGCGTCTTTGGCGGCGAAATGTCCGATATTCTCCTACTCGCCCTCAAGCAACGCTGCTACAACGACGGCTTAGGAACAGACAAAGAAACCCTCGCCACGCAATTTCGTCTCCACCTGCATCGTGGTATTGGTTACTTAGCAGGCGATCCAAATATCAAGAAGATTGAAGATTTGATAGAACTGGCGACGAAAAAGATATAAGAATTAATAAACCACAGATGGACACAGATGGACACAGATAAAAAACATCTGTGTTCATCTGTCTTTATCTGTGGTTCTTCTTGGTATTATTATGTCGTTAGAGAGCTACGTAGAAATAGAACGCCATAGAGCCGCAATTGTTCGCACTGACTTATCTCGACCGGTGCGATTGGCAATAGAATGGGCAATCATAAACAAGGATACCACGTTTTTTGACTATGGATGCGGGCACGGTGGCGATGTGCAGCGAGTGGCAAACCTAGGCTATAGCAGTGCAGGCTGGGATCCATACTACTACCCAGATATTCCGCCCATTTCTGCTGATGTCGTCAACTTAGGCTTTGTCCTGAACGTGATTGAAGACCCAGACGAACGCCGCCAAGCTCTTCTTCAAGCATGGCAACTGACTGGCAAAGTCTTAATTGTCGCTGCTCAAGTTCTGATCAACGCTCCTAGCAAGGCTCAAATAGCTTACGGCGATGGCGTTGTCACCAGCCGCAATACCTTTCAGAAATATTACGAACAACAAGAACTCAAAAAATACATTGATGAAGCCCTGAATGTCGATGCGGTACCAGTGGCGCTGGGGGTTTATTTTGTTTTTCGAGATGAAGCCGAAAAAGAAGGATTCAAGGCAATACGGTTCTTCTCCAGAACCTCAACGCCAAGAGTACGCATTCCTACGAAACGGTTTGAGGACTACAAAGAAAAGCTGGAACCACTGATGGATTTTTTTACCAAGCGTGGAAGACTTCCAGTGAAAGGCGAATTGGATAGCGAACAGGAATTACTAGGCGAATTTGGAAACTTCCGCCGTGCTTTTGCTATAGTTTTGCAAGCCACTGAGGAAGAAGAATGGGATGCGATCGCCTACCGCCGTTCTCTTGACATTCAAGTTTATCTTGCTCTCACCCACTTTGATCAACGTCCCGCATGGCACAAGCTATCACCAGAAATGCGCCATGACATCAAAGCCTTTTTTGGCAGCTATGAGGAAGCTTGCCAAGTTGCTGACGCAAAGCTTTTCAGCTTAGGGAAACCCAAAGTGGTGCAAACTGCTTGCCAAAAAAGCACAATTGGCAAACACACTCGCAGCGCCCTTTACGTCCATGTTTCTGCACTTCAAGAACTCGATCCCTTGCTGCGAATTTATGAAGGCTGCGCTAGCCGCACCATTGGGCGTGTCGATGGTGCAACATTGATCAAGTTTTGTACAGATGAACCGCGAATCTCCTACGTGTTTTATCCCGAATTCGACACTGATCCCCATCCGGCGTTAAAAGCAAGCATTACGATTGACTTAAAAACTTTGTACATAACTCACCGAGACTACGAACAAAGAGCAAATCCGCCAATTCTCCACCGTAAAGAAACATTTGTGACAAAAAACTACCCACTCTACGAAGAATTTGCCCAACTCACCCAACAAGAACAGGAATTAGGGCTACTCAAGCATAAAAGCGACATCGGAACTCGTGAAGGTTGGGCAAAATGCCTGGGTGAACACGGTGTAGAAATTAGAGGACATCAAATTTATCAAGTTAACAAAAGTTAGGAAATAGCCAAAAAATGAAAAACGCAAACTGCATAAGATTGCGGAACTTTGTGTTATATATTGGCATCTTTGCCTGACATTACACAGTAAGTGTGGCAAGATATCGTCCATTCATCCTGGTCAGGAGAATTATATAAAACAGTGAAAACAATTTCATCGCTTTTGCAAGTTTTTGGAAGCCGGAAGATGGCGGCTTTATTGTTATTGGGCTTTTCCTCGGGTACGCCGTTCTTCTTAACGGGTAATACTTTAAAGGCTTGGATGACAGTCGAGAAGGTGGATTTGACAGCTATTGGGTTGTTTAGCTTAGTGGCTGTACCCTATTCCTTTAAGTTTATTTGGGCACCTTTGCTAGATAGATTTACACTCCCATTTTTGGGACGGCGGCGGGGTTGGTTAATTGTGATACAAGTGGCGTTGTTGATTGCGATCGCCTTCATGGCTTTGCAACAACCCAAGCAAGCATTACAACTTTTAGCCATTAATGCCGTAGTGATTGCCTTTTTCAGTGCGACTCAAGATATCGTCGCCGATGCCTATCGTACTGATGTTCTTCACGAACTGGAAATGGGAGCTGGTGCAGCGGTTTTCGTGTTAGGTTACCGAGTGGCACTGTTGCTCACAGGTTCCTTAGCGCTCATACTTGCCGATAGAATACCTTGGTCATCTGTTTACTTGTTGATGGCAGCAAGCATGGCAATTGGAATTTTTGGCACCCTCTTAGCACCAGAACCAAAGCGAATTAGCCCACCAGAGTCGTTAGCAGATGCAATTATATTACCGTTTGGGGACTTTTTCCAGCGTCAAGGTGTACTCCAAGCCTTCTTGGTTTTATTGTTCATCCTATTCTACAAACTGGGCGATGCTTTCTTAAGCAGTATGGCAACACCCTTTTTGCTGCAAACAGGGTTCTCCCTAACCGATATTGGCGCGATCCAGACCGGTATGGGACTCATAGCTTCCATTGTAGGCGCTCTTGTCGGTGGAGCACTTTTAAGCAAACTTGGCATCAACCGCTCACTTTGGGTATTTGGCATTCTGCAAGCTTTGAGTAACTTAGCTTACTTTTTTCTGGCTCAACTAGGTAAAAACTACCAGTTTTTGGTTATTACAATAAACGTCGAAAACTTTTGTGGTGGGTTGGGAACAACAGCGTTCGCTGCCTTTATGATGAGTCAGTGCAACCCACGTTTCTCTGCCACCCAATTTGCTTTACTATCAAGCATTATGGCTGTCAGTCGGGACATTTTGATTGCCCCAGCTGGCGGATTGGCAAAAAGCACAGGTTGGTCTATGTTTTTCTTAATTAGTATAGTCGCTGCTTTGCCGGGGTTAGTTCTGTTGCCATTCTTTGCCCCTTGGAACAAAGAACAAGAGACAATTCCCAGACCAGGACTCAACGATGAGGAAGAAGATTTATGGGGCAGAAACTAATTATTGTTATAGCAACAGCTATTCTCTTAATTACTGGGGTCTTACTTGGCTATGTTCTCTCCCAGTTAGTTTTGGGATACTTGACGCTTAATTTACTAACTTTTCTAGGAACATTTAGCTTAATCGTAATTTTTGGTACGCTTTATTACGTTTTATTTTGGGAGTTTAGAAGACAACAGTCGCAAACAGGTCCCGGAAGAACGCGACGTTCAAGAACAGAGGAGCGTTCACCTGATGTCAATCTTAAAAACAGGTTGATCTCTTTAGCTGGTGATGTTGCTAGCGCCGAACGGCTAGTCAACTCCACAAAACAAGATTACCCTGGTATGCCCGAAAATTGGTATTGGGAAAAAGCAATTGCTGACTTAGAACGCGATCGCCCTTAACGGCGCTGTTCCTTGCCCAATCGCCCTTAAAAAGCATCACTCAGTCCAACAAGCCTCAAGCCCTGCTAAAAGCAAAGCTTGAGGCTCATTAATAGCTAGTACGTACTTTACAATCAGCAAAAGGTTTTCTTTATAGCAACAGCCAAGGTGGTTAGGACATCAACAGATGATAAAACCTAGACACAAAAAGGCTTTTCACCCAGTCCCCAGTCCCCAGTCCCCAGTCCCCTGCTATAAAATTACGGAAAAATCGCTAAAATAAACCAAGAAAGCTTCACAATAATTAAGTAAAATTCCCATTAAAAATTCGCTGTTCGTTGCAAAATACAATATGGCTATATTTCGTCAGTACATCGCCCCATTCATCGTGGTGCTGATATTCCTCACTGCCCTTGTAGCAGTGAGCGCCCGCATCTTTTTACCCTCTGATATGGCTGCACCCGCGCCAATTCAAGAAAGTAGGCAGATAAGCAGATGGGAAAATGGGGGTTTGGGGTTCCCTGTGGAGTTAGGGACGGTAGGAAAAATGAATTCCTCCTTGTCCTCGTTGTCCTCTTTGTCTCATTCTTTAAGTGTCTAAGGAACTGCTACCAGGTTACAAAATTCGCCGTGGTTCTACCTTGGATAAAGCGCTGTTAGTGAAATTCATGCAGCGAACTTACCAAGAAGCCTACCCAGAGGAAGATTTCTCCCATTTAGCCACAACAGTCGAACAATACTTCTCCAAAGACACCCCTATATGGTGGGTAGACTTTGCAGGAGAAGAACAAATCAATTCAAAATTCAAAATTCGTCTTGAAAAGTTTGCTACGGAGGGAAACCCTCCTGGCAACTTTTCGCAAAATTCAAAACTAGGAGTCTCCCCCCCATCCCCCTCCGAACCCTCACTCCCTCACTCCCTCACTCCCTCACCCCCCTCCTCCCCCGTCGCCTGTCTCTGGGTGGGAAATGCCATAGATCAAGTGCAGGGAACGCGCCATGCTCACATCTTTTTACTCTACGTTGTCCCAGAACACAGACAACGAGGTATCGGCACAGGTTTGATGCGATATGTAGAAGAGTGGGCAAAAGCGAGAGGCGACCACCAAATTGGATTGCAAGTGTTTCAAACCAACACAGCCGCATTGAATCTTTACAATCAGTTAGGTTATCAAAGCCAGTCACTGTGGATGGTAAAATCTCTTGATAGTTCAAGCAAATAGGGGTGTAGAAAAATTTTTGAATGTTAAATTCTCAGTTGAATTCTCAAAGAACTTCCCTTACCCCTTATCCTGATAGTTAGAAAAATAAATAGTTAGAAAAATAAACTACTATTAAGAATTTGACTTATTGACACGGGAGGTTATATGTTAATCCCTATCAGGGATTGAAACTATGTATGACGAAGACGACCTCAGCCTACTAGATTTTGAAGCAGAGCTAGAAAGCCCTCTGGATCATATGGAACCGCTCTCTGCCCAAACAGAGGCGCCAAAGCCGAATCCAGAGCAGATGCTGGCATTATTAGAACATCCTCAGCCACAGCAAAGGATGCTGGCAGCGCGTGCTTTTTGCGACATAGAAGATGCGAGGGCGACTCCGCATCTGATTCGCTTGTTAACTGATACCTGTCCCTTGGTGCGCGTGAGTGCGGCATATGGTATCGGAAGAAACCCAAATCCAGATGCTGTTGAACCGTTGATTGCCCAGTTAAATCGAGATTGGAACGGCTACGTGCGTAAAGGAGTCGTTTGGGCATTGGGAAACTGCCGCGATCGCCGAAGCCTCCCACCCCTAGCAGACGCTTTAAGAACCGATATTTCCGCAGTACGTTTGTGGGCAGCCAGTGCCTTGGCGCAGATGGCAGACGTGGGTTACGAGACAGTTGTGGGAGCAATACCAGCCTTGGTTGCAGCCTTGGTGCAAGACCCCGTAGCAGCAGTGCGAAGTAATTGTGCTTGGGCGATTGGACAACTCTGTCGCGAACTGCCTTCTAACGTAGTTTACGCCACCGCTATTGATGCATTAATTCAAGCATTTGCTGAAGACGAAGATTTGGGAGTGCGGGAAGACACCAAAGCAGCCCTTTTGGGAGTCGGCGACCCCCGTGGACTTCAATTGATTGAAACACTAGAACAGGAAGGATGGTTTTAACAAGTTAAAAGTTAAAAGTTAAAACTCAAAAGAAATTTCTTTTTACTTTTGCCTTTTTAGTTTTAACTTTTTCCCCCCGTATACTGAATCCGATAAATACGATTATTCGCTTCCTCTGTGACTAAAAGACTACCGTCGGGTAAGACGAGCAAGCCTACAGGACGTCCCCAAGTAGTTGGTCCGGCGGGGTCTAGCAGAAATCCTGTCAAAAAGTCTTCATAGTAACCTTGCGGTTGTCCTTTCGTATCAAATGGTACAAAAACAACTTTGTAGCCAGTGCCGCGATCGCGGTTCCATGAACCACGAAAGGTCACAAAAGCACCATTACGGTACTTTTCGGGGAACGTCTGACCGTCATAGAATTGCAATCCCAACGCGGCTGAGTGCGCTTGGAACAGCACATCTGGGGTGCGGGTACGCGCTGCTAAATCAGGGCGTTTACTTTTGTCACTCGTCTTCTGACGCGGGTCGAGGTTATTTGGTGTTAAATATGCATAAGGCCAGCCATAGAATTCCCCTTGCCGAATGCGTGTTAAATAGTCTGGTACTAGATCATCGCCTATACCATCGCGTTCATTGACAGATGTGTAAAGTTCCTTAGTTACAGGGTGAAAGTCCAAACCGACTGGGTTACGCAAGCCAGATGCAAAAGTCTGCTGCTGGGAACCGTCCAAATTCATCACCTGCACCGAAGCCCGTGGGAGTGGTTCTTCATCTACGTTGGTTCCTGAACCAATGGAAACGTACAGCTTATTGCCATCAGGCGAAACAACCACATTGCGCGTCCAGTGATTATTGTAACCGCTAGCAGGCAGATCAGCGATTTTTGTGCCAGTACCAGTGATTTCCTGCTGATTTTTAGCGTAAGGAAACCGCAACACCGCATCAGTGTTACCCAGGAAAAAGGAATTATCTGCAAAAGCCATCCCAAGGGGTCTATTGAGTCCGTTTGCTGCACTAGCAAAGGTGTTTTTGACATCAGCCACTCCATCACCGTTTGTATCGCGTAGCAGCCGAATACGATTTTGTCTGGTTTCTGTCACCAACACATCACCCTTGGGAGTTAAAGCTAACCAGCGTGGCGCATCTAAACCGTCAGCAAAAACGTTGACCACAAAGCCAGGAGGTACACGCAGAGTGGGGTTGGCTGGAATTGGCACGACATCAGGTGACTTTGAGGCACTTTCAGTAGCGAAGGGTTTTGGCAAATCACCCACATTTATGCGGATAGGTGTGGGTGAAAGTGGTTCAGTACGAACGAGATTTTTTGGCTGTGTAGAATTCTGTGCTATAGCAGAACCTGGAGAAGATTGGCGTGTGGCTTCTTCCAAAGAAGCACGAGTCTGGTCACAGGCTGCTGCTGTAGACAGTAGCAGAAAAAGCAGCAAGCAACGCAGATGTTTCATGGTAGCAATTTTAATTTAATCAATTTAATAATAATGCACAGTCTTTTCAAAATTAGGGTAGATGCTCCAAAATTGTCACCAGCCTAAAGTCCGATTTTTACCATTTCATATATATACCGCTTTTCATCTGAATGAAGTACAGATAAATCTCGTGTCCATCTGTGTCCACCCCCCTCATTCCCCCTATAAGAGGGGGGAAGACAGAGGAAAAACTTTTATTTATTGTCCATCTGTGGTTCATTATTTCTTTGTGTAGCTTCCTCTAAGATCTTGCAACAGTTGCAACAGTGAGTCGGCGAAGCCTCCAAACCCTCGTTATCAGGTTGAACCTGGTAACGAGATATCAGGATTATATCAGGATTATCGAAAAAACTGGGTTTAAAACCCCGTCCTAAAAGGACGGCTTTGCGCGGTAAAATATGTACACCGAACAACCAACGGATACGCAAGAGAAGTGAAAATCAGACACGAGTCGGGACCTCCAAACGGTATAAACTGATCTGAACCTTGACAACTGAAGTTTGGGGGTTCCAACTAGAAATTGTTGCGCGATTGTAACTTCTGTAGTTGGGTAAAAACTTCACACTACTTAGGTGTAAAGCTACCAACATTTGGAAGCTCTTTACCGATGGGCAGTCGGGAATCGAAAGCGCCTGGGCAATCAGAGCGTCGGGGATGTGTGGGTAACTGCATATCTAGATAGTGGGTGAAAAACCGGAAACGGAAACAACCAGGAAATCTAAATCGTGAGGTTTAGAAGCTTCGCCCTTCTAGGGCGGAGTCATGTCACAAAATGTGCGTTTTAAAAGCAGGCGCACTGGCGGACACCACCTGCTATAAATGAAAGAAATACCTCCCTCCCTCCCTCTCTCCCTCCCTCCCTCTCTCCCTCCCTC
>JXCB02000027.1:923082-1076405 GCA_000828075.3 Tolypothrix campylonemoides VB511288
GTCTCTCCCTCCCTCAGTCTCTCCCTCCCTCCCTCTCTCCCTCCCTCCCTCTCTCCCTCCCTCAGTCTCTCCCTCCCTCCCTCCTTCCCTCAAGAGTCCTTAAATACACGTAAGCATCACCTCCACAACTGTTTTTTCTCCTAGCTGGCTCTGGATCCTGAGTTCTCCTCCGTGTAATTCAGTCATACGTTTAGCAATGATTAAACCCAAACCCAAACCTTGTTGTTCATAAAATTGGCGATCAAATTGCCGATATGCTCCCAACTCAGCAATTTGAGCGGCTGTCATTCCTCGCCCGTGGTCGGTGAGTGATATGATAAGTTGATTGCTAACTAAAGTACTCACAAGATGAATTCTTGTTCCTGATTCTGAAAACTTCAAGGCATTATCAATTAATTCTTCAAGAATTTTATAAAGTCTTGTTTCACAAATTTGTAGACAACAACGACTTTGGAAATTCACTTGTAAATCTGCATCACGTGCTGCTTGTTTAGCTTGTTCGGTAATTAATTTTTTCAACGCCATTGAAGGGAAAATGGTTTTTTCACTTCGCAACTGGTTAATTCGTTTTGAATCTGTTGCGATAATTTCGAGTTCTGTATAAAGTAAAAAGTTCTGAACCAATCTGTGTAAGCGTTCTCCCGACAGATGAATAAATAAAGCCATATCATGGATTTCATCCCGAGAAAGGGTATTCACTTCTTTCATTAAAAGTTCTGAAAAACCCAAAATACCATTCAGTGGTGTCCTCATTTCGTGAGGAAGGGACATAGTAATACTACTACGCAACTCATCTAACCTTTTTTCTGACTGCTGATGAATGGTAACTTGTTTTTGTAATCGGGAGGAAATTGCAGCTAGTAGTTCTGCGCGGGTGAAAGGTTTTGTTATGTAATCATCAGCTCCCAACTCCATCCCTTGGCGCAAGTCGGTTTTGTCACTTTTAGCAGTTAAAAAAATTAACGGAATCGTCGCTGTTGTAGGTTCTTGACGTAATATATTTAAAACACCATGACCGTCTAGTTCTGGCATCATCACATCACAAATGACCAGATCGGGAATTTCCTGTTGAGCTAACTGTACGCCAATGCGACCATTTTCTGCAGCAATGACATCGAAATCCTCATAGGTTAGTAATTCCGAAAGATTTTGCCTTACACTTGTCTCATCTTCTATAACTAAAATTTTATACATATTAAAAAACTGAATTTTAAAAAAAATAGCTATACAAATAATTTATACTAGTAGTTTCATTTACAATTATTTATCTCAAGTTGGTTGGTAGTAGTGCTGAACCACTGACTACAAACCATTATTACAGCAGGTTGTATCTTTATTGAGGTACATTTTTTCAACTCGAAAGCCAGAGATAAATCAAATTTTACTTCTGAGTTCCTAGCTGCGGAGTTCTGCTGTATCAAACCTATACATTCAACTGTTTGTTAGCAAACAAAATCTTTTCAAACTCTGTAGTGCATAATGGACGGCTAAAGAGAAAACCTTGCATAGCATCACATTTATATCCGCGTAAAAAATTAAGTTCTTGTTCGGTTTCCACACCTTCAGCAACTGTCTGAATACTGAGATTACGTCCCATTTCAATCAATGCCGTTGTAATTGCTGCTTTTTGGGAATCATTTGCAATATCTTGAATAAAGTAACGGTCTATTTTTAACGTATCAATCGGTAATTGCTTTAAATACATTAAAGCAGAATATCCAGCACCAAAATCATCAATAGCAATTTTGACGCCGAAGGAGTGTAATTCCTTCATCGTAGAAATAGCGCTATTAACATCTTGCATAATTATGTTTTCTGTTAACTCTAATTCTAAGCAATTTGGCAGCAAATCGTTGACTAATAAAAATTTCATGATTTTTTCACTAAAATCAGATTGAATCAACTGATGTGCTGATAGGTTAACAGCTACACGTAACTCGGAAAAACCTGCCTTTTGCCAGATTTTAGTTTGTTTACAAGCACTTTTTAAAACCCAATCACCAATAGGGAGGATTAAACCAGTAGATTCAGCTAAAGGAATCAATTCTGTAGGAGAAACCATCCCCAATTCGGGATGCTGCCAACGTAATAAACTTTCAGCAGCGATGATTTTACCAGAACGAAGATCGACTATAGGTTGATAGTAAACTAAAAATTGTTGAAAATCTCTTTGTTCTAAAGTACGACGCAAGCACATTTCTACCATCTGTACTCTAGGAGAAATAGTCTGAGTTTCAAATATAGGTACTTTTTTTGTCAGATTCGCTTGCTTCATCAAGCGACTTGCGATCGCACTTAATAATTCATCACGAGTAAATGGTTTCGTCAGATAGTCATCAGCGCCCAACTCCATTGCTTGACGAAAATCAGCCCGAGCAGCTCTTGCTGTCAGAAAAATAAACGGAATATTTGCTGTTACTGATTCTTCACGTAATGCTATCAGTACGCCATAACCATCAATTTCTGGCATCATCAGGTCGCATAAAATTAAATCGGGAACTTCCGAAACCGCTAACTCTACGCCCATGCATCCATTAGCAGCAGCAATAGTATCAAAATTTTCTGCTTCCAACAAATCGAGAATATTCTCTCGTACTGATTTTTCGTCTTCAATAACTAAAATTTTTGTCATAGTTTGCCTCTGTTTTGGTGCGACTATTTAACGGCAGAGTGACAGTAAATATTGTTCCCACTCCGATTTCACTTTTCACAGCAATTTCACCATTGTGGGTATCCACACACTTTTTGACAATTGCTAATCCTAACCCTGTGCCTTGGATATTACCGACATTAGTAGCTCGATGAAAAGACTCAAATAAGTGCGGTAAATCTTCTGGGGGAATGCCAATACCTTGATCCTGAATTGTAAATACTGCTACTCCATCCTTAAAGGTAAGAGAAAACCTGACAGTACTACCAGTTGGAGAATACTTAATTGCATTCGAGAGTAAATTACTAAGAATATGTTCTAGCAATTTCTCATCCATACAACACGGCGTCGAATCCTCTTGACAAATAAAGTTGATTGCATGTTGATTATTGACATTCAGTTGTAATTCTTCAACTAGATAGTGGCAGTATTTCACTAAATCGAAAGGTACAGGTATAAAATCTAGTTTTCCTGCCTCTGCTTTGCCAATCACCAATACATTGTTTAACATCTCAGTCATATGCTTGACAGCAGTTTGAATGCGATGTAAATGCGACAGTTGTTTTTCCTCTGTCCACCTATGGCGGTAGTGTTCTAGCAACTCTGATGAGGAAAGAATAGTACTCAAAGGTGTACGGAACTCATGGCTCGTCATGGCGACAAAGCGAGATTTGAGTTCATTAAGTTCTTTTTCTTTGTGCAGCGCAGCTTTCAGTTCCTCTTCTAGTTGCTTACGTTCGGTGATATCTAACCAGTAACCGACAATTTCCAATGGATTACCAGCATCATCGTGCACCAGCTTGACTTGATCGTACATCCACCGATAAGTACCATTTGAATGCAAAAAGCGGTACTCCTGGCTGTGTTGTCCTTGCTCTATGAGTTTTGCCGTTGCAGCAAAAACTTGATCTAAGTCTTCCGGGTGAATATGACTAATCCAAAAGCTAGGATTTTCCATAAATTCCTGTACTTGATATCCCAGCATACTGACAACGTTTTCGCTCATAAAGGTAATGCCATGATCACCGTAAATTTTGCAACTATAAATGACACCTGGACTAGAATAAAGTAAATATTGTAACCGCTCTTGCGATATTAATACCGCTACCTCTGCCTGCTTGCGCTCGGTGATATCAGTTTGAATACCAATATAATGAGTGAATCTGCCATGAATGTCATAAACCGGAGAAATACTTATCTCATTCAAAAACAGAGTGCCATCTTTACGGTAATTACGTAAAACTACGGTACAGCTTTTTCCTTGGGTAATGGCGTCGTGTACTTCGGTTATGCCTGGTTGATTGAGATCAGCACCATGCAGAAAACTACTGTTTTGCCCAATCACTTCCGCTACTGAATAACCAGTGATTTCCTCCAACGCCGGATTAGCATATATGATTGGAGAGTTTGGCATGGTGACATCAGCAATGATGATGCCATTACTGCTAGCTGCGATCGCGCGATCGCGCAGTTGTAAACTTTCTTCTGCTTGTTTGCGTTCTGTAATGTCAGTATTAATACTGACCGCCCCGATCACTTTACCAGTAGCATCTTTAATTGCATCACTACGTACTTCTACTAAGATGATGCGACCACTGCGAGTTTTCATCGTCACTTCACCGCGCCATGATTCTCCTGTGTTGACACTCGCGAAGATTTCTTCACAGTCTGCCTTGTTCGTGTAAATAGCTGATAGTCCCCCAGCAGCCTGTAACTCCTCCAAGGTGTACTCAAATAAGTCAACAAATGCTGGATTAAGGTAAATGGCTTCACAGGTGACATCAACCATACTAATGGCATCGCTCGTACTTTCTATGGCTTTGCGAAAGCGCAGCAGAGACTGCTCGGCTAATTTCCGCTCAGTGATGTCTGTAGAGATGCCACAAACCGCATAAGGAATTCCATTGGCATCTTTTAGAGGAAACTTGACACAAAGGTAAGTGCGTAGCCCATTTTCGTGGGGGACGACTTCTTCAACTTCTATCGGTTTGCCTTCTGTAATGACCTTGCAGCTATTTACCGCGAGCTTATGAGCAATGTCGTGAGGCCAGAAATCATATAAAGTTTTGCCTACAATCTGCTCTTTGCTAATTTTAAAATGTTTTTCATACTGGTGATTGACTAACAGGTATTTATTTTCAGTGTCTAGTAAATGAATGAAAGCTGGGGAGTTATGCAAAATTGCCTGTAGTTGTTCCTGAGTCTCCCGCAATACTGTGTCTTTGAGCTTACGCTCAGTAATATCTCGGTCAACGCCACGATAACCCCGAAATTTACCTTCACCATCGAATATAGGAACCCCACTCGTTTCGAGAATCACTAAATGCCCATCTTTATGAATGTTAGTGTTCTCCAGACATTTGAATGGTTGTTGTGCAGCAGCAATTGGGGCAAATATATTAGCAACACGCTCAGCTTCTTGCGGTGGCATCAAGTCAAAAGGAGTTTTGCCCAACACTTCTTGCCGCTGGTAGCCCAAAATATCATAGATTTTTGGGCTAGCATAAGTGTAGACAGCGTTTTCATCAACTTCCCAAACCCAATCGCTCGTCGTTTCAACTAAATTACGGAAACGCTCTTTGCTGCGTTTAAGCGCTTCTTCTATTTGCTTGCGCTCATGAATGTCTGTGTTTGTCCCAAACCAGCTTAAAATTTGTCCTTGCTTATCACGCAAAGGTAAGGCGCGTACTAGGTGCCAACAATAAGTGTTGTAAGTTACTCTAAACAGGCGAAATTCTACTTCGTAAGGTTCGCCTGTTACCAGTGATTGCCTCCAATGCTCAAGACACCTTGGCAAATCTTCGGGATGTATCAATGGCTGCCAATTCCAGCCTTGAATCTCTTCTTGAGTGCAGCCGCAGTAGTCGAGCAATCGCTGGTTAACGTACTCAATGCTACCATCTGCTTGAGCGAACCACACAAGCTGAGGTATAGATTCAACCAAGAAGCGAAAGCGTTCTTCACTTTTTTCTAGCGCTTCTTGTGCTTGCTTGCGCTCGGTTATATCTTCACAAGTGCCAAGAACTCCTATCACATTCCCTTCAGCATCGTGAAGTGGAATTCTACTTACCTCTAGCCAAAGTTGTGTGCCATCCTTTTGCAGGTGGGGAATGATAACGCCATATTCTGGCGTATCAGTCTGCATCACCCGAAGGTCAGATTCACGGTAGAGATCTGGTTCCTCCTTTTGAGGGAGTAAATCATAGTCAGTCTTACCCACAAGATCTTCTGGACTCTCAAGACCAGCTATTTCAGCAAAGACGCGATTACAACCCAAAAATACAGAAGCTGTATCTTTCCAGAAAATACTTTGGGGGATGTTGTCCATGACGAGCTGCAACATTTGCTGTGATTGCCGCAGTTGCTCTTGTGCATACAAGCGATCGCTCATTTCATTAATAAGTTGCCGATTTATTTCTTTGACAGCCTTTGTTCGTTCCTCAACTCGCATTTCTAGCTGTGCGTTTGCCTGCTGGAGTTCTACCTGTGCCTGTTGCAGTGCTGCTTCTGCTTGTACGCGTTCAGTAATATCTGTACAACAGCCGATGTAACCGATAAAGCTGCCATCAGGTGCAAACCTAGGAATGCCCGTGTCAAAAAGCCAACGATATTCTCCATCTGCACGTAAATAACGGAATACATACTGATAACGGTGATGGTTTTTGAATGCTGATAAGTATATATCAGAACAGCGCTGTTTATCTTCAGGATGAATTCCTTCTAGCCAACCTTGATCCAGTAACTCTTCTAAAGGTCGCCCTGTAAACTCTACGCAATATTGGTTGAGAAATGTACACAATCCATTAGCATCATCCATCCAAATCACAACTGGTGCTTCATCTGCAAGTTTACGAAACCGCTCTTCACTCTCGCGTAATGCCTCAGTCGCTCTTTTTTGCTCGGTAATGTCTTGGCTGATTCCAAAAATCCGGTATTCTCCCAATTCATTTTTTATGGAAACGGCTCGCGTCCAAACCCAGCGCTCCTCGCCGTCAGGACGGACAATGCGATATTCTTGGCTGTAAACATGACCATGATCACAGGTTTTGCTCGCAGCTATAATAACGCGATCGCGGTCTTGTGGATGAATAGCCTCTATAAAATCTTTTGGGTTTTCGTAAAGGCGATCGCGGCTACGTCCCCAAATTTCTTGATACGCTGCATTGACATATATAACTTTGTCGTGTTTGAGGTCTTGCACAAACAAAACTTGGCGAATATTTTCTGCTATTTGTCTGAAGAGTTCTTCACTTGATCGTAGCGCTTCTTCTGCCAGTTTGCGCTCAGTAATATCTCTTTGTGTGCAAACAAAATGAGTAATTTTACCTTCGCAAGATGCAATTGGGGCTATGTTAACCTCAACCCAGTATGTACAACAGCCGTTTTTGTGGTAATTAATAAATTCTGTTCTAATTGAGGAGCCATCCCTAAGCGCCGTGCAAATTCTATCTATCTCTGTGCGAGAAGTTTTTTCACCATATAAAGTAGGTAGCGTTTTGCCAATAATTTCATCAGCTGACCAACCGCTCATCCGGGTAAACGCTTCGTTGACATACACCATACGCCAACCCAATGGATCATCCAGCCCCTGAACTTCGATGATCACAACAGCGTCATTGCCATTGACAACAGCAGCCTCCAACAAGCGCCTTTGTGCCTCCGTTTGTGTTAATTCGCCTCTTGTTTCCCCTGCTTGTTGTTCGAGAGCTTGACAAATACTTTCATAAGTGCATAATCCCACGAGTTGATCTTGCTCATCAACTAGTGGTATAAAATACAGACGAGATTGGCGCAAAAATGACAATATTGATATTAAGCTAGAAACCTCAGAGCATTTTAGGGAGAGTACTGAAGTTTCCATAACTTCAGATATTTTAGCTGTTTGTAGGTTTACGTTTGAGGACAAAAGTTGCAATGCATCATGCTGTGTGAACCACCCCACTACCTGCAAATTCTCAACTATCAACGCACAACCTGCTTGCGGTTGACGCTGACTCATCAAAGCAACTACATCTAACAATGGTGTATCAGGCGCAACACTCAGGGGAGAAAAGTCAATTGCATAATCTAACGATGGTAGTGAGATAAATTGAGCAAAGGCGTGCATAAATGTTTGCAATAGCTTCTAACACAAAAATGTTTTAGATCTATGAGGTAATGTCTTTAATTATTTTCCATTATTTTTACCTTTTTCCTCAGTAATTTCTTGCGTGTAATCCCTTAATTTTGTTAAATTTTATACTAAGATTGAATCGATGCATATTAAGAGGAACAGGAAAGACAACTAGAGAGCAAGAAATTAAGCTGTTACGTACTTCAGGTGCATCTTTTAACTTAAGCAAAACTCTTCCATTCTTATGTCCATCCTCCCCATAGCGCAACTCAATTGAATGAAGTACACATTTATCTGTGTCCACCCCCCTCATTCCCCCCTACAAGAGGGAAGACAGAAGAAAAACTTTTATTTATTGTCCATGAGTGGTTCATTATTTCTTTGACATACGTATACCCAATTGCAAACCGCTATAGTGCCAGTTCAAGGAACCTTTTTTGCAATCAGTGAAGCAAGACAAGGGGGATAAGGAGGAATTTGCTTCCTTGTCTTCCCCCTCTTCCTTATCTGCCTTGTCTAACAAATTTAGAACTAACGCATTGACAAAATTTTTATTGTGTGGTTAATACCATAGTAGACATAAATCACCTCAACTTTGTCAAGGTTTTGAACTTAGAGGACATAGCCCTCCTTCGATTTCTTATATAGATGTAAGTGAAATTAACTTATGCAGTAGCGGAAGATGTAACGTGGATTGTAGATAGTTGAAGCATTTTGCAACCGCAGTGCAATTGATCTGCAGATACAGCCAATGCTTTGAGTAGAGATCGCGCACATTAAACATAATCCAACGTGAGTTCGATAGAGGATGAAGAACCCCTCTCCAAACCTCTCCCCGTTTCGGGGAGAGGCTTAAAAAGCCTATTCTTTCGTACGTGCGTTGCGGATTTTTTGCCCCTTCCCTTGTAGGGAAAGGGTTGGGGTTAGGTTTCGTCGAACTCACGTTAATCCAATCTTTCTGTACAGTGCGTAAGTCCTAAAATTATTGCAAAAGATCTAAGAATGAAAGCGCACTAGGGATGCAATTGTACCCGTTCTCCGTAACGCAATAACTTTTCTATCGTAACGAGACGATTTTCCCAAACTTTGACTTGATATGGATTTTCCAGAGCTTGTACACGCATCCACACTCTAAATTGAGACTGTAACCTTAAAAGCGACGCTCTTGCTGTTACCAACTTAGTTTGATTTGGGTTAGTAGCTAGCTGATTTAAAGCATTTTCCACAACTTCTGCTTGCGAGTTAAAAGTTGAAAGCGTTGTGGAAGGTATTCGCAGCTTGTTGTTTTGCAAAGCCAACTTCCACTCACTTTGCAGGGCTGTGTAACGGACAGCAGCAGTTTGAAAAGGTTTGCGGTGCGGAATCGGTTCTTTTTGTCGGGATTGAACGTTACCTTGAGTATTACTAAAGGCTTTATTCAGGTCATTGGTGAAATTCTCCGCAGCAAACAAAGCGTAACCAATAACAGGCAAATCTCTCAGCAGTTGAATTTGATCAAATGCTCCGACTGTCTGCAAAGAAAGCAGGCGAATTCCTGGTACCAACAGCGAAGAACCCAGTTGTGTAGAAGATGTTATCCAAGGTTGTGCCAGCCGCTCAAAGCGCGGGGTATCCTGAGCATAAGTCATGGGGACAATTAAATCGATATCGCCACGCCTTGCCCAAACCTCCCAGTGTTGCTGTAGCTTCTGAATGCGTTCTTGTTCTGGAAGGGGAAAAACAGCAGCCGATAAAATCAAATTAGGTCGCTTTTTTCGCAGTTGCTGTGACACTTGAGCAACAAAGTTATCAATTTGTGAGGTACGAAATTCTGTCCACTTTTGCCACAGTTGCCGTTCTCTTGGAGAAATCCTGACTGGATCTACACCAGCGATTTGCTGAAACTGCTCTCTAGCCGCCTTGCCATAACCATAAATCCGGTTAGCGGCTGGGTCTTGAAAGGGATAGCGAATGTAATCTAGTTGTAGACCATCCACGTCATAGCGGCTAACAATTTCCTCATACAAACTGAGCAAATACTGCCGCACTTGGGGATTTGCCGGGTCTAAGAATGGCTTGCTTTGTCCAGAAGGAACCATTTGACCGCGATTATCGTATCCTGCCCAATCAGGATTAGCAGCAAGCACTGGTCCTGGGTAATTCGGATCTATGTTGAGGAGTTGATTGTGTTTTCGATTGCCAGCAGCAAAAGCCCAAACCCAAGCGTGTAATTCTATACCCCGCTCGTGAGCCAACTTGACTCCAGATGCCAATGGGTCCCAACCGCGAACTAAAGGGTTTGGCTGCGGCGCAATTTTGCTTGGATAAATCGTGTAGCCAGCATTTACCGTTTCAAAAAATACTGTGTTAATTCCGGCTTGCGCTAGGCGGTCAAAAATCAGAGCGAGTCCTTCCTCGTTTCTCGCACGGATAATTGTTCCCCGGTCGAGCCATATTGCCCTGATTTCTGGTTGCGCCAGTCTGCGATTCAAAGGAAATTGGTTCCATAAATTTGCTTTTGCTACCAACCATTGCTGACGAGCCTGAGCGTAATTTTTCTGTGCAATCAATTGGGGCAAATTTTTCGCAACTTCGCGAGCAGCATCTAAAGCTTGCTCTACGTTCACAACTGCTCCTCCGGGTCTTGTTGAGGCAACTTGCGCTTGTTGCGTCTTTGCTAATTGGGCGTTGTCGCCATTTTCAGAAAGAATTCGTGCTGCTAAATGAGCGCTCTCGACTCTACCAATAAGTTTTTCTAGCTCATATTGCAGGGTGAGCGTTTCAGTTTGGCTAATTGGTGCTTGCGAGTTAGGGACAACATCAAACCGCACCGCTGTTTCAAGTTGGTCAATAGCCTCATCTGATTTTGGAGGCGTAACACTAGGAAGAGGTCTGGGTAGAGGAGCTGTGGCAATCTTGGGAGGAGGGGGGGATGAGGGAGATGGGGGAGATGAGGGAGATGGGGGAGATGGGGGAGATGAGGGAGTGCGGGAACTAGGGGTAGATGGGGAAGCGGAGGAAGCCTTTTCTCCGGCTGCTCGTCTGCTGGCCTGCTCGTCTGCTCGTCTGCTCGTCTGCTCCCGTGCTTGTCCTTTCGCCGGAGTTGCTGGCGCTTTAGCCACGGTGGTGGAGCAGGTTTGAGAACCTCCTGCTACTTTAGTTGGGGCAGTTGTGGGCTTTTTTACATATCGGTTGATAGTAGTTTGTAACCAAGCAGTATCTAACTGAGCGCTTGAAGCCGCATCTACACCCCAGCGCCAGCCAAAAAAGGTGGAACGCTCATTGGCTACTACTGCTGCTGGATTATCTTTGGAACCCCAAACAGCAGCAGCTTGAGTTGTGAAGTTATCAGGAATCACGACGCCACCTCGTACTTCACCAAAGAGTCCGTTTTGATTTGCCCATTCTAGGAATTTTGCTTTTGGTGATGGTTGTAGCTTTTGTGGACTATCAAGGCTGAATCCCCAATAACCGCCTAGAAGTGTTCGCAGTAGCTGTCGCACTCCCGGCGCTGACAAACTCCCGACAGGCCCGCTGGCTATTATGCGCCCTCCCTTGCTCATCCACTCCTCGAGGGCAATGGCTTGTGCGGGCGATAATAACTCGATATTTGGCAAAAATAAAACCGCGCGATCGCCCCAATCTGCTGCATCCTTCACACTTGCAAGAGGAATCACGCAATACTTCACCCCAGCCGCCTGTAAGCGGTTTGTGATTCCCGTCCACTGATTTGCATTTTCTTCGCTATGGACTATGCTCAATACCGGTTCTGAAGTTGCCGCGCTGGCTGGCAAAACGTTTAATAGATTAAATATTAAAAAATTAAAATTTAGAATTAATATTCCTGCTTTTTTAATTTTCAATTTTATCTTTTTACTTCGTCTTTTCTGATTTCTCACTCTTGACCCTCACCTTTAACAATTCAAAATTCCCTCATTCAAAGTATGCCTACGGCACGCTGTGCGAACAAAAATAAACAACTTAATGATGAATTTTGAAATGAAATTATAAAAGATTAACTTTTGTCGCCGTTCAGTGGTTTGATACAGGTTTGAATAAATTCTTCAACTCCCGCTACTGGAAATATTTTTGTATCCAGCTTACAAGCCACATCCTCAACACTTATATCATCTAAAAATACCAATTCACCATGTTTGAGCATGACACTTGGCAGCAAAATTCCATCTCCCAAATCTTGCCCCTGTAACTTCAAAAGCAAATCATGACCAGTCAGCAAGCCAGTAACGGTAATATTTTGTCCCCAGTAATCACTTGACAAAGCACACATTTTAATATCTAAACCCTCAACAGAATTTAATTGCTTCAAAATAGGTTGAAACGCTTGTTCTACTGCATTACCAACTATCCAAGTCAATTTTCTCGGCTGAACTTTTGGCGGTAGTAACTTGTTTGCTGTTTCGGCAAACTGCTTGAGAAACAAACGAATCGAACCGACACCGTTATCTATTTGAGGATAATCTTTGTATTCTGCTTCGGTTGGTAATTCCTCTCCAGCAATCAAAAACCACTCATCAGCTAGCCAAACACAGCTTTGTCCTTGTTTCTTTTGAAATTCCTGCTGTAGCGATGGCGCAAAGCGCCCGCTCCTTTGGAGCGATCGCACTTGGGAAATGACTTCCCGTGCTTTTTCTCTGGTGACAGGTGTGAGTTCATCTTCTTGGGGACGAAACCGCGTTAAACCCACTGGAACCACTGCCACAGAAGCAACAGCAGGCACTTCTCCAGTATGAAAAGACGCTAAATCTCTTAACGTCTGTTCCAGATGAATGCCATCATTGATACCAGGACAAACCACGACTTGTGCGTGAATTTGCAGCCTTCTTTTTTTGAACCACTTGATTTGCTGCAAAATTTGTCCTGCACGAGAATTTTTCAGCAGTCTAATTCTAACATCGGGTTCCGTCGCATGAACCGACACGTACAAAGGAGACAGCCGCATATTTTCAATTCGCTGCCATTCTCGTTCTGTTAAATTGGTGAGAGTTAAGTAAGAGCCATACAAAAAGCTCAGGCGATAATCATCATCCTTTAGATATAAACTTGAGCGCTTACCTGGTGGTTGCTGGTCAATAAAGCAAAACGGGCAACGATTATTACACTGAATCAAACCATCAAATAGAGCTGTTTCAAACTCTAAACCTAAGTCGTCGTCATAATCTTTTTCAATTTCAAGATGATGGGTTTTCCCCGCAGTGTCTAAAACTTCTAGTTCTAGTACCTCATCCGCACACAAAAACTGATAATCTATCAAATCGCGAGGATGTGTACCGTTGATGCTGACAATTGCATCTCCCACTTCAAATCCAATTTCTGCGGCGATCGACTCTGGTAGGACTTTTGTAATTCGGGCAGGACGAATGGTAGTCATAAGTGGTGAGTTATAATATACGGGCTATTATTTATTAGTTAATATGCGATAATGAATCGTCTGAGAACTTGTAGGGTTGAACGAGTGATACTCTACAAGCTTATAATTTATCGCTACTGATTTTAACTTACCTGGAATCAAAGTAATATTTATAATTTATCCAAGAGTCGATAATAGACTTTAATTGATTTAATAAAGAACAAAAATCAGTGTATTAACTTTATTTTGCATAAAATAGACCTCTTGCGGAATGTAAGTTCTATCTGTGTCCATCTGTGTCCATCTGTGGTTAGTTATTCTTTTTTTTCGACTTTTGCAAGAAGTCTAATGAAATCTCTGTATGATTATCAACGTTTAAAGTCGTAACAGCAGCGTAGAGTTCGAGTGCGGAAAATAATCTCAAGCAACCGTGTACTGGTGGTAACTTTATTACTGAGTATCGCACTACTTTTTATGATAGGGATTTCCCTGTCATTTGGGGCGGTGGCGATGACTCCAGCCCAATTATGGCAAGCAATACTGCGTAAAGGAGACACACTCACTCAAACCATTATCTGGGATTTACGACTACCGCGCACCCTAGCCGCAATGCTAGTCGGTGCAGCCTTAGGAATGTCTGGCGCACTACTTCAGGGAATGCTGCGAAACGGACTCGCAGATCCGTTCTTACTCGGTATTTCTGCTGGTGCAGGTTTGGTAGTTGTGCCAATAATTACCCTTGGGGTATTGCAGAGCTGGGTTCCTTTGGCTGCTTGGATTGGCAGCTTATTAACAACTATTTTCGTTTATTTTCTGGCTCGTAGTGGTGATGGTATTTCGATTGAACGGTTAATTTTGGGTGGAGTCGCAGTGAGTTCATTATTTGGGGCGATTCAATCGGTATTGTTGCTGCTGGCAGACGATGGACGAGTGCAAGCGGCGTTAAATTGGTTAATTGGTAGTTTGAATGGAAGAGGATGGAATCTGGTAGCGATCGCCGGACCTTATATTTGTTTATCCTTACTGCTGGGCTGTCTGTTGGGGCGTAGTGTTAATTTGCTCAATTTGGGCGATGACTTGGCAGTTGGGTTAGGGGTTTCCTTGGTGCGATCGCGCATTTTTATTGGCGCTATTGCCACATTATTAGCCGCAGGTGCTGTAAGTGTCGCGGGATTAATTGGCTTTGTCGGCTTAATCGTTCCTCATGGTATCCGCTTGTTTGTTGGCACAGATTATCGAGTTGTTTTGCCATTGAGTGCTGTTGGCGGTGCTTTCGTCCTCACAGGCGCTGATTTACTCTCTCGCTTAGGTGCTGTGGAGTTACCAGTTGGTGCTGTCACTGCACTCTTTGGATCGCCTCTGTTTATCTGGTTACTGTATCAACGCAAAGGAAATTTTAACTAAATCGCCGTAAGTCCCCCACCATAACGGTGTGGTTGACATTGAAGGCTTTCGAGGTGCAATGAGAATTTTCATCCCTTAAAGTAGGAAACCAAACTTCAATGCCACTAGAAACACACAATCTCACCGGTGGATACGCAGGTAAACCGATTGTTCAAGAAATCCAAATCGCACTCCAAGCGCGAGAATGGCTAAGTCTTGTAGGTGCAAACGGTTCAGGAAAATCCACCCTTCTAAAACTCATGAGTCGCCTGCTGAAACCGCAAGCAGGCGCAGTGTTACTCGATGGTAAAGCCATTCACACCCAAAAAGCTGCTGTTGTCGCCCAAAAACTGGCGTTATTACCGCAACAGCAAACGATACCTACGGGGTTGACGGTGCGACAGTTGGTAGCTTTAGGACGCACACCTTATCAACCTTGGTGGCAATGGGAATTAAACCCCGAGGATAGAGATAAAGTAGAGAGAGCCTTACAGTTAACGCGGATGCAATCTTTGTGCGATCGCCCTGTAGAACAATTATCTGGTGGTGAGCGACAAAGAGCTTTTTTGGCGTTAGCGTTAGCTCAAGATCCGCAAGTTCTGCTGTTGGATGAACCGACGACTTATTTAGATATTCGCTACCAGTTACAGTTACTAGAACTGCTCAAACAGCTAAACGAAGAACAAGGCTTGTCGATTATCACAGTGTTGCATGATGTAAATTTGGCAGCAAGATATAGCTCTCGCATTGCACTGTTGTGCCAAGGTAAAATTTGGGCAGTCGGAGAACCAAGGATAGTTTTGACGCCTCTTAATTTGGCTGATGTTTTAGGCGTAGAAGTTGCTGTGTTGGAAACGCCCGTTGGTTTGCAAATTTGCTCCTTGGCTGCTATTGGTGATCAGTACCAAGCTGCATCTGCATCTAGCAATAAATAAAAAATATGGGGTAATTATGCAACGTCGTTTCATACTATTTGGGTTAATACTGTGGTTAAGCCTTACCATTTTTGCTTGCACAAATACAACGACTGAACAAGCAAAAAATACAGATGCAAGTACTATCTCTACATCGCAGCAATCTCAACAGTCAGTCAAAAGAGTAGTCAGCCTCACATCTCTTTCCGCTGATATTATTTATCAACTCGATAGCGCCAAACTAGTGGGTATATCTGGTAGCAATTTATTCAAAAATGACTCACGTTTTAAAGATATTCCCCGTGTGAGTGAGGGACAAGCAACACCAAATTTAGAGAAAATCGTAGCACTGAAACCAGATTTAGTCATTGGCGCAGAAGGTTTTTCTAATTTGATTACCGACAAACTCAAAGAACTGGGTATTACAACGTTACTCACTAAAGTTGACAGTTGGGAAGGATTACAAGAGTTAACCAAAACCCTGGCAAAAATTGTTGATGCAGACTCAACTCCATTATTAAACCGCTATCAAACTTTTTTGCCAGATAAACCGGCTCTGAATCCTTCTACATTGATGCTGGTTAGCCGTCAACCGATTTTGTCACCAAGCAAAAAAAGTTGGGCAGGAAATTTGCTAGAGAAATTTCAAGCAAAAAATCTCACAGCTGATTTACAAGGTAAAATTTCAATACCAGGTTATGTGACGCTTTCTGCTGAAAAAGTTCTGGAAGCAAATCCAGATGTATTAATTGTTGTGAGTCCTCAGCCTGGACTGTTGAAATCTTTCAAGTCAGAGTCCTTTTGGAATCAACTTAAAGCTACGAAAAATAATCGAGTCTATGAATTCGACTATTACGGGCTTGTCAATCCTGGTAGTGTAGATGCGATTGAAAAAGCTTGTCAGCAACTAAAAGTAGCTTTATCAGGCTAGAAGTAAACAGTTAATATAGCGGACTCAATTGAGTGCAATACATCAGGAGATAAGAACCACAGATGGACACAGATGGACACAGATAAATTATCTGCGTTCATCTACTTCGGCGTCCATCTGCGGTTTTAAAGAGCGAAAAACCAGACTTTTGCAAGAAATCTCATCAAATATTTTGCAAAAATCCTGCTCCAATTGCCCCTAGGATAAGTACGCCAAACACCAATCGATACCAGATAAATACCCAAGTGCTTCGGTTTTTCAAAAAGCGCAACAACCCAGCGATCGCCATATAAGAAAACACCGCAGATGAAACGACGCCAACCACCAGGGAAACTATCCCTGCATTCTCTAACCCTTGTCCTAAAACATCTTTTAACTCAACTAACCCAGCTAAGGTAATGGCAGGGATACCTAGCAAAAAGGAAAATCTAGCTGCTGTTGCCCTTTCTAAACCAATAAATAATCCTGCTGTTAAGGTAGAACCGGAGCGCGAAACACCAGGAATTAATGCCATAGCTTGAGCTAATCCCATCAATATACCATCTGACATATTCAATTGGCTAAACTCTCGCTTTCGTGTGCCCACTTTTTCTGCAACTCCCAATAACAGTGACATAAAAATTGAGGCACCTGCGATCGCTGTCAGACTCCGTAAAGGCGAATTATCAAAATCGGGAATGAATTTTTTTATTAAAAGTCCAAAAAAGACAATTGGCAACGTTCCGATGAGAATTCCCAAGGTGACACGAAAGTCGTTGTCTTGGTAATCAGAACGGGCGATCGCTTTTATTGTACCTTGAGCAAGTTGTGTCAAATCGCTCCAGAAATACCACACCACAGCAGCAATACTCCCAAGCTGAATCACAGCGGTAAAAGTTACCCCCGGATCGCCCCATCCAAGCAGCACGGGCACAACCTTTAAGTGTGCTGTGCTACTAATAGGTAGAAATTCCGTAGCTCCTTGCACAAAACCTAAAACCAAAGCTTGGAAAATATTCATTTGTTGCACCCCATCTGTCCCTACATTGGGCTGGGTGGCAAGAACTTTTATCGGTACTGCGACAACCGAAATAGTCGCGGATGCAGCACTTAAAAGCAAAAATAATTGACGTTTTGATAGAGCCATTCCTTTACCTATGCTCACTGTCTCTACAACCAAATACACACACAGCCCACACACAAACCCGGAGGCAAAATAGCTTTTTCAGGAGTGCTACGTGGTCAAACTCACGCATCGACCCATGAACCCATAGCCAGTAGTCCAAAGTTGTAACTGTAAAAAATATAATAATAGCTTCTAAGTATTTTTCAATACCCCAGTCGCGATCGCAACCAGAATTGTAGCCCCAAAAGCCAAACGATACCAAACAAATATCCAATTGTTACGGGTTTGAAGATATCGCAGCAACCAAGCAATCGATATATAAGAAAATACAAACGTAGAAAGTACCCCAACGCTCACCACCACCAAGTCAATTTTGCCCAACGCCTCTTTCAAAAACTGATACATTGTTGCAATAGTCAAGGCTGGAATCCCTAACAAAAAGGAAAATCTTGCGGCTGTTTGTCTTTGGAGTCCTAAAAATAAAGCAGTCGTAAAAGTGGAACCAGAACGGGATACACCAGGTGCTAGCGAGAGCATTTGCCCCAACCCTATCAAAAGTCCATCTTGCATTTTTAGTGCGCTAAAATCTCGCTTACGACTACCAAATTTTTCTGCTGCTCCGAGTAAAATCGCTAAGACAATTGAATCGATGGCAATGGTACTCATGCTGTTAATCAAAGAGTTTTCATCATTAAGCACATCCTTCAGCAGAAAGCCTGCCACCAAAATTGGTAATGTGCCTATTGCTATACCAACGAGCAATTGCCATTCATTTCGCTCAAAGTCTTTTTGCTGAAAAGCTTTCCAGCCTCCAGTCAAGATTTGACTGATATCCTTGCGGAAATACATTAAGACGGCAATGACACTGCCAAATTGTATCGTCGCTACAAATGCCTTTTGCCCCAAGAGTTCCCATCCAAATGCTTTGGTAAATACCTCTAAATGTGCAGTACTACTGATAGGCAGAAATTCTGTTATGCCTTGGATAATCCCCAAGATAAATGCTTGAATGAGTTGCTGCATGAGGTTGGCTTCACCACCAGCTGTGGTGTTTTGAATTTCTCCCACCTGTGCCAGTTGTCCCCACACAGAATAAAGCAACCCATACCACTGTGTACTACCCGCCTCTAATATTGTCGTCATGACTCGGACTCCCAATATACCTGCGTCATTGTACTGAATTATCCAAATTTACGGTGTTTTTTTTGGTCTTTCCGGGTGGCACACAACACACTCTAAAATTAAGCTAAAATCTAAAATCAATATGCCCCTAGGGGGGATATTATGTTGTGATATCTTAAATAAAATAAAGTTAAGTAACAAATATTAAAAAAATTGGTTAACAATACTTTGTCTTCTTACGCTGCTTCTACCACTACGATCGCGCCAATTCAGCCAACGAAAAGCGCTGACATTCCTTTGTTATGGAAAGTCGCCTCTCAGCCAGCATGGTTAGTATTTGCGGCAGCGGTATTTTTGGTGTCTGTGCCTGTGTTTATTGAAGCGCCACTTGTGCGATCGCTGCCGTGGCTGAGTTTATCCTTAACATTAGGTTGGGTATGGTTAAGTTTTAAATTAATGTCGCGTCCCTCTACTTATGTGTGGGGAGATTTGCTCTTAGGATTTAGTTGGAGTTGGTTAGCAGGCTCAATTTATTGGGGCTGGTTGCGGTGGGAACCGTTATGGCATTTACCTGTCGAGTCTATAGGTTTGCCATTCGCGTTGTGGTGTCTGTGTCGCAATTGGGGCAAAATAGGTAACTGGTTTTATTTAGGTTCTTTACTCGGTACAGTGTTGACTGATGTGTATTTCTACTTAGTAGATTTAATTCCCTATTGGCGGCAAATTATGCAGGTAGAATCAACAGCTGATGTGGCACCAATCTTGCAAAGTGCCGTGGTGCAAGTACAAACGCCTTGGGGACAAGCTTGGGCGCTGATTCTCGCCATAGCGTTGTTAACCGTCGGGATTTTGCCTTTACCTAAGAAGCAGCGGCATTGGTACGCTTTTAGTGGAGCAGTTTTGAGTACTATTTTGGTGGACTGCCTATTTTTACTAGCTGCGGTTCTAGCGTGAACATTTTACCGTCATTGTGTCAATTGTATGCACTACATGGTAGAGGCACAACGCAATGCGTTGTGCCCCGACTTTGACTGTGTTTAAACCCATGCGAGAGTAGGCACTTCTGCCACTGCAAATAATTTTTGACAAAAGTTACAGTCAAACCTAGTAGCGGTAAATATTGTGGATATTAATACGCTGTATATTAGTTTCTGATACTGCTGTGTTGATTAAGCGATCGCCTATCAGCCTTACTCAGTTGTGAGTACAAAGTAGCGAGTAAAGAGTGGGATAATAAGTCGGTCTACTCCGCACTTAACATTCATTGCTCAGAACTTTTTTGCGCTGACTGCTTTTAGCTTAAGGCTTCTATTTCAATTAGAGTGGATGGAAAGAGGTGAAAAATTGTGAAACGATTGGTGCGTTTATTAACAATGTTTAGTTTGGTGTTAGGATGCTTGGGATGGCTTTCAACGCCTCAAATAGCCCAAGCAGCTGACTTCAACTCAATTGCTTTTCGTTCAGTCCCAGTTCTAGCAGTTGAGGGAACTCAAAGTTTGAGGAACCGCGCAGACGCTAGGCTGGCAGAGGTTTATGGTAAAAAAATTGATTTGAATAATACCAACGTGCGAGCTTTCCAAAAGTATCCAGGATTGTATCCCACTCTCGCAAGGACACTCATTAAGAATGCTCCTTACGACAAAGTAGAGGATGTGTTGGATATTCAAGGATTGAGCGAACGTCAAAAACAAGTTCTGCAAGCTAACCTAGACCACTTTACCGTGTCAGAAGTGGAACCAGCCTTCACCGAAGGAGACGACCGCTTTAACAACGGTATTTACAGATAATCGTACTTGCAGCTTATTAAGCCGCCATAACCCACTCCTTTCTGGGAGTGGGAATTATGTTAATCAGCAAGAGGGAAAACGGGGACAAGGAAGAGTAGGGGAGAAATCAATTCAAAATTCAAAATTCAAAATTAGAAGTCTCTCCCTCATCCCCCCTCACTCCCTCACTCCCTCACTCCCTCACTCCCTCATCCCCCACCCCCTGCTTTGCTTCAGATAGATATTCCTAGCCAATTTGATGTCATTGTTGTCGGTGCTGGTGCTGCTGGACTGTACACGGCACTATGCTTACCTGCCGAATTGCGAGTCGGCTTGATTACCAAAGAAACAGTTTCTCTTTCTGCTAGTGATTGGGCGCAGGGTGGCATTGCAGCAGCGATCGCAAAAGAAGATTCTCCTTATTTACACATTGAAGACACAATAGCGGCAGGTGTTGGCTTATGCGATCGCCCAGCTGTCGAATTTCTTGCCAAACAAGCTCCTAGCTGCATTCAATCGCTTGTAAACTTGGGAGTAGCCTTTGACCGTCATGGCAGCGAGTTAGCCTTAACCTTAGAAGCTGCTCATTCGCGCAACCGCGTTCTTCATGCCGCAGACACCACAGGCAGAGAAGTGATTACCACTCTCACCGCCCAAGCTTTGCGACGCCAAAACATTCAAGTCATTCAACAAGCTTTGGCGTTGGGTTTATGGCTAGAACCAAACACACAGTCCTGTCAAGGAATTAGCCTGTTTTATCAAGGTCAAATCAGCCTCGTTAGAGCAAATGCTGTTGTTCTGGCAACAGGTGGCGGAGGTCAGGTGTTTGCCCAAAGTACAAACCCGGCTGTTAGTACAGGTGATGGAGTGGCGATCGCATGGCGTGCTGGCGCAATTCTCCGAGATTTGGAATTTGTGCAATTCCACCCCACTGCTTTGACAAAACCCGGTCGTTTTCTCATCAGTGAAGCTGTACGCGGCGAAGGCGCACACCTTGTCGATCATCAAGGGCGGCGTTTCGCCTTTGATTATCACCCAGCAGGCGAACTTGCCCCCAGAGATGTAGTGAGTCGGGCAATCTTTAGTCACTTGCAACGCACTTCAACTGACCTCGCAACTGCTCATGTGTGGTTAGATATGCGCCCCATCCCTACTGAAAAAATTCGCCACCGTTTTCCCAACATCATCAAAGTTTGTCAACACTGGGGTGTGGATGTCTTCACAGAACCCATTCCCGTCGCCCCTGCTGCTCATTACTGGATGGGTGGCATTGTTACCGATTTCATGAACCGGACAAACATTCCCGGTTTATACGCCGTCGGAGAAACTGCAAGTACTGGTGTGCATGGAGCAAATCGCCTCGCCAGTAATTCTCTGCTGGAATGTATCGTTTTTGGCGCACAGATGGCTCATTTACAGATGAAAGATGTGAGTACAGAAGACGTACCAAGAGTTCCTAGGCGAGAATTTTCTGCCAATGTAGCCCAATGGCAACCTCAGCAAGAACACTTAGGACGACTACGAGAAAACATACCGCGTCTGGTTTGGCAAAGTGCAGGTATTTGCCGGGAGCAATCAAGTTTAGAAGCAGCGATATCAACCATTAAGTCCTGGCAGCAAGATTTTACTTCAATGCCTATCAGTCAATTCTTGTTGTCTGTACATCCTACAGAATCAGCTCGTTTGGACATACCTGACGTTGAACGACAATTGCGATTGTGGGCAGAAACGCGTAATTTATTGGATATCGCTTTTTTAATTCTTAAAAGCGCTGCCTTTAGAACCGAAAGCCGCGGAGGGCATTACCGCTTAGATTACCCTCAACTAGACCCTAACTGGCAAGTCCACACACTTGTACAACAAAACAATTGGTGGAAATCTCCAGTGTTGAGTGATTAAAATTTTCAAGCCTTTACCGAGTCCCACTCCCATGCTGGCTATCAGGACCACCATAATTTGGTGGTTCGTAGTTCTTATCTAAGTCAGCATCACAAACAGCTTGCTCAAACACTTGAGTATCAAGCTTGAGATTTGCCAAGTCTTGACTATAGCAGTTTTCAATTGTATGCACTACACCGTAGGGGCACGACAAAGAACACTCCCTACTTTGACTGTGTTTCACTCCATTGAGAACTGCTTTTTCTGTGGTGTACGAATCCACAGCAGCTGCAGTATCAGCAATTTTCGGAGTTATCAGATAGGCTCCGATAAAAAATATCACAACGCTAGTAAGTCTCGATCTAGTTCTCATACGCGTCTGTAAATTTCCTTAACTTTATTCAAATTAGTGCCTTTTTTTACTTAATTACAATGACAGATTATTTAAGAATTTATAAAGTTCATACTGTCATCGGGATTATTGCTTAGCTTTACCATCTTTCTGCAGTAGTAAATAGCAGCTTTACTATAGGGCTATTTTTACTACTTTCTATATTTAAGTTAAGTTTTATTATGAAAGTTGAGTCATTAACCTCTACCCAAAGATTGAGTTCTTTACAGGTGAATACCAGGCAATTATTGGTATCAAAAGCTTCAATTAGCTAAAATGCGATTTGTAGAGTAGGCATCATGACCAAAGAAAGGCAGTTATATAGCAATACGATTGGTGATAAGACTTGATCCTCCCTAACCCTCCTTTTTAAGGAGGGAATGAAACAGCCCTGCTTTTGTAACGGAGGGGGTCTTCATTAACCTCAGATCTTGCACCCAACAAGAGCCTCTGGCTCTAATATCTCGTTACCAGGTTGAAAGAGGTAACGAGGGTTTGGAGGCTTCACCGACTCACTGTTGCAACTCTTGCAAGATCTCAGTTAACGTGAGTTCGATATATCCTGATTTGACCCCTCTCCAAACCTCTCCCCGAAGCGGGGAGAGGCTTAAAAAGCCGATTCTTTCGTACCTGCGTTACGGATTTTTTGCCCCTTCCCTACAAGGGAAGGGGTTGGGGTTAGGTTTCGTCGAACTCACGTTCAGTTAACCAAACAGCACTCACTGAACTGTATTGAGCTATACAGTCAATAGATGGCAGAAGCAAAAGTTGAGGAATTCTTCCTCTCCGCGTCTCTTCGTGAAGGGCACCCCTCTCCGAACTTCGGAGAGGGGCTGGGGGTGAGGTAATTGAGCCGCAACTTGGGTTAATTAGGCAAACTCATACCGATTTTTCCCGAGATGCTTGGCACGGTACATTGCATCGTCTGCCAGCTTAATCAAAGCTTCACTGTCTTGGCTGTTACTTGGGTAGACACTGATGCCAATACTGGCGGAGATGTTAATGATATGTCCTTCTAAGACAATCACCTCAGTCAGAGTTGCCAGAATTTTTTCAGCGACTGTAGCAGCAACTTGTACCTTAGGAATTGCCCGTAAAATAACGGTGAACTCATCACCACCTAGGCGAGAAACAGTATCACTATTACGTAAGCAGTGAGTGAGACGTCGGGCAATGGTTATCAAGAGGCGATCGCCTATCTCATGCCCACAGTTATCATTAACCTGTTTGAAACCATCTAAATCAATAAATAGCAGCCCGATTAACGAATTATTTTCCTGTGCCCACAAAAGCGACTCTTGAAATTGTTCTGTAAAAAATTTACGATTGGGTAGACCTGTCAAAGGGTCGTGATAAGCAAGATAACGTAAGTGATCTTCTTTTACTTTTAATTGTTTGTTCATCCGGGATAAGTCAGCAGCAGCCTGTCTGAGTTCGTCTTCCATCCGCTTGCGTGTGGTAATATCTCGGATAACCCCAACTAAGAAGAAATTGCCACCAGCATCTTTATGAAGCGATCGCTTTGTGGCAATCACATGAGTGATTCCACGAGCATCTGTGAAATCCTCTTCGTTTTCATAGGGTTGCTGCGTTTGGAAAACGAGATCATCTGAGGCATGAAAAGCATCCGCCTCATGCTCAGGGAAAAAGTCATAGTCAGACTTTTCAATTAACACATCTTCCGGATAGCCAATAAATTGACAATAAGCTTCATTTAAGACTATCCACTGATGTTTTTTATTTTTGACAAAAATTGGATCAGGAATCTTATTGATCAGTTCATGCAAAAACTCTTTGGAGCGTTTCAACTCCTCTTGACGATGTGCAACTTGATAAGTGATTGCAATAGCTGAACTGCTAAAGGTGAGCAACGCAGGTACAACTGGTATCAACCAACCGAACAAGAAAGCAAGGTAAGCGCTTCCACATAGCACAAAGTAAAACAAAAGAATGCTGAAAAAGCTTAATCTTGGACCTTGTATTCGCCTAGTTACGACTGCTCCCACATAAGCCCAAACACAAATCCACAACCATTCAATCGGGTCAGACCAAACTTTGAATAAAGGTCTTCCTTGGAGGGCGGCTGAGATGATCTCACTAATAAAGTAAGCTTGTAACTCAACACCAGCTACAGGTTTGACCGTACCAATTAAACGGCTGGAATATGGGATTAACGCAAAATCCTGGAGACTAGTCGCAGTGGAACCAATAAGTACAATGCGGTTTTTAATCCAGCTTGGTGGAACCTGGTTGTTTAGCACATCTTGCATCGATACCTTGCGGAAGCCATAACCTTCCACGAATGAATTTGTCCTGCCAACCTTGGGAAAATTGGACAAAATCTGGTATCCTCTGTTATCCGCTCGTACGTAGCTACCATCATCAGGCTGGAAACGGCGGAACTCAGCTTGACCCAACTGTAAATACTCAGAATTGCTTTTTGCTTTCTTGGGAGTAATACCCTCGGACTTTAAATACAGTAAAGCGACTTTCAAGGCAAAACTTTCGTGTGCTTGATGATTAATGTGCCAGTACAACAAGCTACGACGTACTTTGCCATCAGCGTCATACACGAGATTGTTGAAGCCTACTCGGCGGGTCTGATAAAGCCACGATGGTGGAGCAACACTGGTGTTTTTATTATTAGACAACAGTTCAATACCAACCAAGTTCGGTATGGATTTGTAAGCATTAACCAAATCCTGATGACCTGGTTCCACTGGTAAATTACGGTAGATATCTAAACCAATAGCCCGAGGTTGGTTATCTTTTAATTTTTGCAACACCTCAGCAATATATCGGTCTGGAATTGGCCATGAGCCGGCTTGGTGTAAAGAAGCTTCATCAATCGTTACGATTGTAATGCGTTCCTCTGGTGGCTCCTGTGGACGCAAATGAAACAGATAATCCAAGGCTGCCCACTCTAAAAATTGCATGAATCCGAAATAGCGCAGCAATAAAATACAGGCTGCTACCCCCGAGGCGGTAAAAAGTTCCCTACGTCCTTGATTAATTGGTTGTTGCAGTGCAAACAGTAACTTCACAAGACGCTGACTAAGCTGCTTACTTATTCCCATAACTTCATGGGGAGAAATAGTTTTATATTGTTGTAATTATTCACTACCTGGCGAATGCAGTTCATACGCTACCTCTACTGCTTTATAAGCCAATACGCTTTTAATCTACTCCTTGATTTATTAAAGACAATCTCACATACCTTTGATATAAATTACTCATCATTTCCTAAAACGGCAATGGTATATTTCGCAACATCAAAAAAATAAGTCAGACGGTACAGAAGTTATAAAAAAAAATAAGTCAGATGGTATAGAACTCATACATTACTACCACCTGACCTTTTTGTGTTAAGTTATCCTGAAGAAAGCAAACTACTTGAAAGCGTCAGGAAAATTCTTAAAGTTGCGGGGACCTTGATAACCAGAAATTTGCGCTAATTTCTCTAATGCTTGTACGTTGGGATAAAGTTTACCGTTAATTTCCCAAGTCGGAAAGCCTTGAATGCCAGCTGCTTTGCACAAATCTGGACGGGCGTCTTTGCCTTGCGGGTCGCACTCTATGTGCTTAATTTCTTGATACGCTTCTTTACCAAACAGTTGCTTTTGTTCATGGCAATGAGGACACCACCAAGCAATGTATTCCTTAGCACCTATTTTGGTCAGGTGACGTGCCAACTGAATTTCTGCTTCACCAGAGGTCGTGGTGATGGGCCAGCCTACTCCAGTTGTCGGATCTCCGGTTGGTCTTAAGCTAGGACTATTGCCAGCGTTAGCATTAGGGTTATTAACATTGGCATAAACGCCTAAAGTACCAATCAGCGTTACCATGCCCACAACAATGGCGGTAAAGAAGATTTGTCCTATATCTTCCCATGTGCGACCAATCATCGTCAGCACTAAGAGGCTGGTGGAGAAGAGAGCTGAGGCAAGACAGTACAGACAGACTGCTTTAATTTTGAAAAATAGCAGGTACATTAAGTACCCACTAAAGACAGACATGGCGATCGCACCTGCCAAAAGCAGCAACCACGTCCAATTTTCCAGCTTTGTCCGAGTATCTTTACTTTGTGCTGGGTTAACTGCCAAAGGAGCCAAAGCAAAGATAGCCATGCTCGCGTAAGCGAGAAAGCCAAACAAAGCTAAAGGTAGCCCGAAAACGGTAGCATAAGGGCTAGACAGTACTAAATCACAGCTATTGGTCGGGCAAGCGGCGGAACCTTGTGTCAACTTAACTATGGTGAGATAACCCGTTGTCAATGCACCAACAGATGCGATCGCGGCAATCAATATCCGCGACCATCTATGAATCCAGGGAGTACTACGGCGGCGATTCATAAACTGCAATAAAAAATTAGGAATTGAGAATTGGTAATGAGTTAAAGGGTCATCATATGAATGATCAATTAGGAATTGTGTTTTTCCTCATTTATAATTCATCATTCATGACTACCCATCACCCATCACCTATTCCGTACCTATGAGTGTAGCTTTACAGAAGGAATTGATTGTGTTTCCTCTTTAGAGTTCCAACCTTTACGTGCAGCTTCCACAAACTGACTCACCCGATTTGGGTCTATCGGTTGCTCGCGCCGACCATGGCGTTTCAGGGCACTCGAAACAATCACACCATCTGCCGCCACCAGGAGTGTACCAATATTTTCCCAACTTGCTCCACTGCCAATAAACACTGGAGTGCCGTGAGCAGCAGAAGTTGCCATTTCCAAATCTTCTAGGTTTGGAGGATCACCTGTAGCCCAGCCAGACATAATCACCGCATCTGCCAAACCGCGTTCAATTGTGTCTTGCACCGCAGTGGTGAGATTCACCGCACTCAACGGACGGGCGTGTTTGACCAACACATCGGCGAAAATTTTCACATCGCTGCCTAACTCTCTACGATAGCGTAGCAGTTGATGAGCTTCTCCCTCAATGATTCCCTGGTCGGTTGCCATGACACCTGTCAGTACATTCACGCGAATGAATTGCGCTTTTGTGCAGGTGGCGATCGCTATTGCGCTTCTGCCATCGTTCCGCAAAACATTTATACCTAGAGGTAGCGTCACCAAATTCTGTATCCGCTGTACTACTACAGTCATGGCACTCACAACCGCTGGATCGACCTGGTTTTTGGGAAACGGCGCGTCGAAAAAATTCTCCACAATAATGCCGTCAACCCCTCCACTTGCTAGGGCTGTTGCTTCTTGTTCGGCACGGTCTATAACTGCTTTCAGGCTACCTCCCCAGCGCGGCGAGGTAGGTAACGGTAGTAGGTGAACTACGCCAATAATTGGTGTTCGGGTTTTAAATAGCTGATATAAAGTCACGTCTTTAACCCGCTTTACGGAGTCTTCAGTCCTTAGTGAGCCAGCGCTGCAGGAGGTGAGACCAGTGCTGCAGGAGGGTTTCCCGACAGCAGGCAACTGGCGTTGGCGCAGCCTCTCCGGAGGAGATACCCGAAGGGGTTAGCCCGAACTCACAGCGACTGGCGTGCCTCCTTCGGAGGAGCTTCGCTAACGCATGATTGCGTGCGCTTTGCGCATACCCGAAGGGTCCTTAGTCATTTGTTATTATCGCTGGTAACTATTGACTATTTACTCATGACTAATTACTAATTAAGTGAAGTCAAGCGTGCTGTACCGATCACCAAGAAAGAACGATAGGTACAGAATCCTTCGTCAGAATATTAAACGCGTTTTTTGAGTACGAATTAAGAGTTCTCTTGAGTAAGTATTGGTCTTTAGGCGTTCTTTGGAGCGTGGCGTTAGCCATAGCGTGCGGTAGACATAGCCCCCGGTACAGAACGTGGAGACCAACAAACTTTTCCTTTCTTAAATCTCCTGGATAAATCATGAAGGGGATATTCTGATTACTGTGTTCTGTGTTCTGCGTTCTTCTTAAGCATTTCATTTGCACCCTGTTAGCACTTACGATGCTTGCTAGCACTGGTTTCTCGACTTAATAATGGAAATTGCTTACCTCCTCCTCTAGATGGAATTTAGCGTAACACTTTCCCTAAGATATGTTAAGATAATATATGGATAGAAGAGGAGTTTGCCGCTCATAAGACGCGAGGCAGGTTTCCCATGAACAGGCATATCGCCTGAGCAAGGTACAGCCATTTCCGCTATACAAGCTTCGTCACGCGATATTTTCCTCAGGGTAGCGACTTCTCCAAATGCGCCACACACACTTGGTTTCGGCAAGATGGATGACTCCGCTCCTGACCAAAACCAGTGTCCTTTAGTAGAGAGTGGCTTCCCAGTAGGTTGATAAATAACATACACTTTGCGGTAATGTAGAATACCAACAGGTAAAATTTTAAAAAAGATTAACTACTAGTGTCCAATTTATCTAAATTTTGTCTATTTTTCCCTGAAAAACAAATTAATAAAGCTATCATAGCATGAACTCCAGATTCATCATGGTCGTAGCTTGCTTTGACAGTGTGTAAGACTTTTGAAAGTCATGGCTTAGTTTCAGAGGTTTTCACCTCGTTGATATCTCAAGCAAAAATTTTGCGCTCAAGGGCGTTGAAATACATGAAAAAACCTAAAGACTCTTTTTTAATATGGGTGACAAGCCAACAATTTCAATTTCTCACCTAGGCTGCGAGAAAAATCGAGTTGACACAGAACATATGCTAGGACTGCTAGTAGAAGCAGGCTACAGCGTAGATTCTGATGAACAGTTAGCAGATTATGTTATAGTCAATACATGTAGTTTTATTGAAGCAGCAAGAGAAGAATCTGTCAGAACCTTAGTGGAACTGGCGGAAGCAGATAAAAAAATCGTTATCACAGGCTGTATGGCGCAGCACTTCCAAGAACAGTTATTGGAAGAGTTGCCCGAAGCCGTAGCCGTAGTAGGAACCGGGGATTATCACAAAATAGTCGATGTCATTGAGCAGGTAGAACAAGGCAAGCGGGTTAAGCTCGTAAGTTCACAACCAACCTACATTGCTGATGAAACCACACCCCGTTACCGCACCACAACAGAAGGCGTGGCTTACCTGCGGATTGCTGAAGGTTGTGATTACCGATGCGCTTTTTGCATAATTCCCCACCTGCGGGGAAACCAGCGATCGCGTACCATAGAATCAATAGTGACCGAAGCAGAGCAGTTAGCAAGTCAAGGGGTACAGGAAATTATTCTAATTTCCCAAATAACCACCAATTATGGTATTGATATTTACGGGAAGCCAAAGTTAGCTGAATTACTCCGTGCCTTAGGAAAAGTTGATGTGCCGTGGATTCGCATGCACTATGCCTATCCCACCGGACTAACCCCAGATGTGATAGCGGCGATTCAAGAGACACCGAACATCTTGCCTTACCTGGATTTGCCCCTACAACATTCCCATCCAGATATTCTCCGCGCCATGAATCGTCCCTGGCAAGGACGAGTGAATGATGCGATTATCGAACGCATCAAAGAGGCGCTACCAAAAGCTGTGCTGCGAACGACATTTATTGTCGGTTTTCCCGGAGAGACACAGGAGCATTTTGAGCATTTGTTACAGTTTGTCGAGCGTCATGAATTCGACCACGTAGGTGTCTTCACCTTTTCACCAGAAGAAGGAACTCCTGCCTACAATCTACCAAACCAACTGCCCCAATTCGTTATGGATGAGCGGCGGAACGTATTGATGGAACTCCAACAGCCAATTTCTTTAAAGAAAAATCAACAAGAAGTTGGCAAAGTGGTCAATGTTCTGATTGAACAAGAAAATCCGATAACAGGAGAATTAATTGGTCGTTCTGACAGATTTTCCCCAGAAGTTGATGGGCAGGTGTTAGTTCGTGGGGAAGCACGATTAGGAACAATCGTGCCAGTAGCTATCCAAAATGCTGATGCTTATGACCTTTATGGTCAAGTTGTCAACAACTAATGGTTATTAGTAGTAATTATTAACCCATAACCACTAACTACTAACCAATCTATAAAGACCAAAGAAAAAAGACCAAAGAAAAACATAGGAGAGTTGATGAATCTTTCGTTTCTAGATTTAGGAATTTCACAAGAGCGTGTTGAGCTATTAGAAAAATTAGGCTTTACCGCACCAACTAACATTCAAGCGCAAGCAATTCCACACCTATTGGGTGGTCGCGATGTCGTCGGTCAATCGCAAACAGGAACAGGAAAAACGGCAGCATTTTCCCTACCGATTATAGAGCGGCTGGATGTGACTCAAAAAGCAGTCCAAGCTGTGGTTTTGACACCGACTCGTGAGTTAGCCATCCAAGTTCATGATGCCATCACCACCTTCATGGGTAACCAAGGATTGCGGATTTTAGCAATCTACGGTGGTCAATCGATTGAGCGCCAAATGTTACAACTCAAACGCGGCGTTCACATGGTTGTTGGTACGCCAGGGCGAGTCATAGACTTGCTAGAGCGGGGTAGTTTGAAGCTGGATCGAGTCAAGTGGTTCGTGTTAGATGAAGCCGATGAAATGTTGAGCATGGGCTTTATCGACGATGTAGACAAAATTCTCTCACAAGCACCTCAAGAACGCCAAACAGCATTGTTCTCGGCAACTATGCCACCTTCGATTCGCCAATTGGTGAATAAGTTCTTGCACTCGCCAGTGACAGTGACTGTTGAGCAGCCAAAAGCCGCTCCTAACAAAATAAATCAAGTCGCTTATCTTGTACCGCGTCATTGGACGAAAGCCAAAGCTTTACAGCCCATCTTGGAAATGGAAGACCCAGAATCGGCTTTAATCTTTGTCCGCACCAGACGTACAGCAGCAGAACTCACCAACCAACTGCAAGCAGCGGGTCATAGTGTTGATGAATACCACGGTGATTTGTCACAACAAGCACGCGAACGGTTGCTGACACGGTTCCGTAATCGTCAAGTACGCTGGGTGGTCGCAACAGATATTGCAGCACGAGGTTTAGACGTTGACCAGTTGTCTCACGTGATCAACTTCGACTTACCCGATAGCGTAGAAACCTACGTTCACCGGATTGGTCGTACTGGTCGAGCTGGTAAGGAAGGCACAGCAATTTCTTTAGTACAGCCGTTTGAGCGACGCAAGCAGCAACTGTTTGAACGCCATAACCGCCAAAGTTGGCAAGTCCTGTCGATTCCTTCACGGACACAAATTGAAGCACGGCAGATAGAAAAATTGCAATCTCAAGTGCGCGAAGCTTTGGCTGGCGAGCGTTTGGCTTCATTTTTACCGATGGTGAGCGAACTGATTGAACAATACGATGCTCAGGCGATCGCAGCGGCGGCGTTGCAAATCGCTTACGACCAAACCCGTCCTGCTTGGCTGCAATCAGAACTTGACATTCCAGAAGAAGAGATCATGCAGCCATCTCCCAAACCCAGGTTGCGTTCCAACAACCGTCGCGGCGATTCTGGTGAACGCCCTCGCTCCGCTTGGATACCATCAGACGGTAGCACGACAGAAGGAGACAAACACAGTTCCAAGCCCAAACTGCGGACAGGACGTCGCGAGAGTTCCGCGTCCCCGAAAAAGCTAGGTTCTGGTACAGCTAGAGAAACAGCTTCTTAGGTGTTAGTTATGAGTCATGAGTCATGAGTTCCTGACTTTTGACTACTGACTTTTCGTTCAATCAAGGATTGATAAGCTTATCAATCTGGCAATTTCATCATCAGTCAAAATCAGCCCAAAGTGCCAGCATGATTTGTTTTGGTTGGGCTGTTTTTGCATTGGTAAACTCAGAAGATATGACATTCTTTCTACGGCTATTTTCAGGAAAATAGACCTTCTTTGTCTCGCGCAAAGACGAGCCAGCGAGCAGTTCGGAGGAGGGTTTCCCGACAGCAGGCAACTGGCGTCGCAAAAAAGAACGCCTAAAAATTTGCACTTAGTAAACTATTATGACGGCAACCACAGCTAAACGCTTTACTATAGCTGAATATGACCGTTTAGCAGAACTCGGATTTTTCAGTGAGGATGACCGAGTCGAGCTAATTAACGGAGAAATTATCTCAATGGTATCGAAAGGTAAACCACATTCTGTTTGCAGCACCCGTTTATTTCGCGAGTTATTCAAGCTTGTTGGAGAACGGGGGACACTGCGAGGACAAGAGCCAATTATCATCCGTGAGTACAGCGAACCTGAACCAGATTTTGTCATCGTACAAAATCGAGAAGACGATTATCTCTCAACGCATCCGATTCCGAGTGATGTATTACTTTTAATTGAAATTTCTGATTCCTCTTTAAAATATGACCAAGAGGTTAAATTACCAATTTATGCTGAAGCGGGTATTTCTGATTATTGGATATTTAATTTAGTAAATAACTGCCTGGAATGCTACAGTGAACCGTATCAGGATTTGCAAGGTAAATTTGGTTATCGCAGAAAGTTTATTTTTCTGCCTAATGAATCAGTTAATCTACCGTGTTTTTCTGATTTGTGCTTAGATTTATTAAAGGTTTTTCCAAAAAAATTACCTGAGTAATACCATCAACTCTGCATTGCAAGCTTTCTCTTGACTGCCAACTTCAATTCACTCATTTTTTTATCTAAATATGGTTTCCTGATATTGTCATCTCTAAAGAGAGAGATATAGTTCATAATTGATGGCTTTTCCAGTTTAGTAAACTCCATTGGTTTGAACTTAAAGAAAGTTTTTTGACTATACCAAGAAAGTAGCATTCCACTTTTTATAAACAAAAAAGGTGTCTTATTGGCAAACTTTAAGTTAGATTGTAAATGTGTGGGAAAGTTGTCTGAAACAGCACCGAATGCTTCTGTTATTAGTGCTATTCCTCCTATTTTCAACATTAATGAAATATCTCTGATAGCTGATATTGGGTCAGTAAGATGTTCAAGGACTTCAAAGGAAAGTACAACATCGTATTGAGAAGAAAGACAGGAATTAAAGTCAGATATAAGATTTACACTGTTTCCTAATAAATTATAATAAGCGAAGCGCTTTGTGGCAAAATCGTAAGTTTTACTGCCTGGTATGTCGAAATAGTTGACCTTAAAGCCATTCTTTACAAGCTCTAAAGAATCATTGCCAGTGCCGTCACCCAACATTAGTATTGCTAATTCATCTAAAGCACGACCGCTCTTTTGTGCGTATAAGCGAATCCTTTCAACCGCCTGTTGAATCCAAAGCTGTCTTTCACTTTTTGCCCAAAAAACTAGAGTTTCAATTATCAACCCATATCCTTCTTTGTATAGCTGTTCCATTTTGTCATCATATTGATGCGGAGTTACGCCAAAACGCTCAGCATCATGTTTAACACTCTCATCCCCTATAGCCTCCTTCCACACTCTGTGTTCTACTTCCTGTCTTGGTAAATCAGTAAAATTAACAAGAGCATTGACAATTTCCTGATAACTAACAGGAATTTCTATTTCCATTGTATTTTGCCTCCTAATTGTGATCTTTAGATTTGTATTAATTTCGTTTAATACGCTTTTGATAGCCTTGCGGAAAAAAACCCCTAGTTGTTTTTAATACAATGCTTGCAAAAGCCTGATCTGTATTCACAGACAGTAGGAGCAGTGTTACAAAGCTTGCCATCAGGGGCAAAGTAACGAGAGAAAGTGCCAAATGTTCTTTCCGATTAACTTTGAGCTAATTGCCAGAAACTCTTCTCAGGATAAAATCGCTGCCAGCAATATTATCTTCGCTTCAAAATCAAATCCTCCATCGCTAGTTGTATGTCCTTCGTCAAATTAGCAACTGCTTGCCTTGCAGCTTGACGACTCGCTTTATAAGCTGGATAAGGTTCAGAAACAGATATTGGTTCACCTATTGTTATTTTTGCCTGTTGCTTGCCAAGAGTTGGACGCCCGGAGGGATTACCACCTCTAATTCGAGTCACCATATCCCATATCAGTAACGTTGTCTCCGCAAAGCGTTCTGCTGTGGGTTTTTCGCGTACGTATTTGCCTGTAACAGCAACGAAACTTTCTACCAGCCTCATATGCCACATCCGCAAATTCGCTTCTTCGGCAATGCGATCGCCTAAAGCACGTTCTAAAGGCGACAGTGCTTTCACATCCTTAAACTCTTCTCGAAAAATATAATTCCAGCCAGCTTGTTCTACCCGACGACAGCGATCATTAAAATTTCCTTTAGGTTGTAAATCAAAATATTGTTCTGCTACATTTAACACGACATTTAACAAAGCTTGTAAACGAACTGCTAAAAGTTCATTGGCATCTTTTATGTCCCCTTGCACTGGCAGTTTTTGATGATAGAATCGCGTGTAGAAATTTTCCATCAAAGACAGTAAATGTTCGCTCAAATGAAACAACCGTGGGTAGAGGGTGTCCGGTGATAGAGACGCGCCATCTTGTTGTACAGACGCGCCATGGCGCGTCTGTACAGGTAAACCACTAGCAGCTTCCAATTCACTTAAAAGATTGGCGATCGCATCCCAAGGAGCGACGACATAATTGTATTTAATCCCAACTGGTACAATAAAAACCTGCTCATGTCGATTGTCCTTGTGCAAATCTTCAGCACACCAAAAACCGAGTTGAGCAATGCCAGGTTCCAATGGGTTAACAATTTCTGAAAGACCATTAGTCACTCCTTCGGGTGCAGCTGCCATCGGGAACTGACCATTGGCAAACAAATCACGCGCTGAACGCAACCCTGTCCAATCTGCTTTACCTCGCACGATAGGCGTCGCACCCAAGCGCGGAGCAACCCAGCCAATGTAGGAACCAGCCCATAGAGGAATTCCACGGTCGTAGATAAAATGGGCATGAATCGGAGGCTGTAGCGCTATACCCTTGTGTTGTGCAAATGCAGGCAAAATGTGGGAAAGCAAGTAAACCAAACAAAGCGGGTCTTCTGCCTTGGGATGGCGAAAAGCTATTAAAAAACGGATTTTCCTATCCTGAAACTGGTGATATAGATCCAGCAAAACTTCTGCGTTGTCTGCTTCAATATGACTAATTGCCGTTCTCCAGTGTATTAAGCTGGGTAGGAAGAATTGGCAGACTCGTAGAAAGGTAGGGTCTAGCGCTGGAGGGATAAATTCTAGGGGTGGCTGTGCTTGATAAAGGACATCAGGCAAAGTGGTTTTCTCCTGAAGTTGCAAGCCTTCATTTTAGACTGTAACTGAAATAGAGATTATCAAATCTAGAAAGGGGACAAACGATGCGACTGTCACAAATGTTATTCGTTACACTCAGGGATGATCCAGCAGATGCTGAAATTCCCAGTCATAAACTCTTACTCCGCGCAGGCTACATTCGTCGCATCGGTAGTGGTGTCTATGCCTATCTTCCTTTGATGTGGCGGGTACTGCAAAAAGTTTCCCAAATTGTCCGCGAAGAAATGAACGCTGCAGGTGGACAAGAATGTCTGTTACCCCAACTCCAACCTGCTGATTTATGGAAAGAATCTGGACGCTGGGATACTTATACTAAAGCCGAGGGTATCATGTTCGCCCTTAAAGACCGCCGCGACCAAGAACAAGCCCTTGGACCGACTCACGAGGAAGTCATCACGGCGATCGCTCGTGATATGATTCGCTCGTACCGACAGCTACCACAGCTCCTCTACCAAATTCAAACCAAGTTCCGCGATGAAATTCGTCCCCGGTTTGGTTTGATGCGCGGACGAGAATTCATCATGAAGGATGCTTACTCGTTCAACGTAGATGAAGAAAGTTTGGAAAAAACTTATCAGGATATGCATACCGCCTACAGTAATATTTTACGACGGAGTGGTTTGGCTTTTCGTGCCGTGCAAGCTGACTCTGGGGCGATAGGTGGTTCTGCTTCTCAAGAATTTATGGTGCTGGCGGAAGCAGGCGAAGATGAAGTCCTCTACACTGAAGATGGGCAGTACGCGGCTAACGTGGAAAAGGCGGTGTCTTTACCACCTGACGCGGAAACTTCAGCATTTACCAGTTATGAAAAACGCGAGACACCAGGGACGGAGACAATTGAGAAACTCTGTAAATTCTTGAAATGTTCCCCCACCCAAATTGTGAAAAACGTTCTTTACCAAACAAGTTTTGATAATGGGACAACAGTGTTAGTGCTGGTAAGCATCCGAGGCGACCAGGAAGTTAATGATGTTAAATTACAAAATGAATTGACAAAGTTAGCTCCCAAGTACGGTGCGAAAACAGTGATCAAACTTGCAGTACCAGATGCAGAAACTCAAGGAAAATGGGCGAATCAACCTTTACCCTTGGGGTATATTGCTCCTGATGTTGCAGATGATTATATTAAGTCTGTCAAAGATGTCGCACCTAGCTTTTTACGTTTGGTCGATAAAACAGCAGTTGATTTAAAAAACTTTGTTACGGGTGCAAACGAAGCTGGCTACCACGTGGTAGGAGCAAAATGGGATGAGCAATTTAAAATACCAGACTTAACCGTAGATGTGCGTAAGGCAAGACCAGGCGATCGCGCCATCCATAACCCAGAAAAAACTCTACAAAGCGCACGTGGAATTGAGGTAGGTCACATTTTCCAATTAGGCACTAAGTATTCCATCGCAATGGGTGCAACTTATACCAACGAACAGGGTGAAGAAAAACCTCTACTTATGGGTTGTTATGGTGTGGGTGTGTCAAGATTGGCTCAAGCGGCTGTAGAGCAATCTTACGACAAAGATGGAATTATTTGGCCGGTGGCGATCGCACCTTATCACGCGATTGTGACGATTCCTAACATCAACGACGCCCAACAAGTAGAAATCGCGGAAAAACTCTACGCCGAACTTAATCAAGCGGGAATTGAAACCTTGCTCGATGACCGTAATGAACGGGCGGGAGTAAAATTCAAAGATGCGGATTTGATTGGCATTCCTTATAGAATTGTCACTGGGCGAGCAATTGCCAATGGCAAAGTTGAAGTTGTTGAAAGAAAAAGCCGCAACTCACAAGAAATTGCGATCGCTGACGTTGTATCTACATTAAAGCAGTGGATTGATCAGGCAATGTAATGGAGAGTGGGAAAAAGGATGAATTATGAAAATTTTTATGATTCCTAATTCATAATTTTTTCTCTCTACCCCTTAGCCCCTAATTCAGACAAATGGAATTCTTCACACTCCTTGTATCTGGCTTGTTAGGGTTAGTGACTCCGGTAGGACTGGTGGTTGATCAGGCTGCTGTTGGTGCTATCCGTTCTCAATTGGCTCAAGTTGAACAATTGCAAGTGCGAGTTGACAACGCCCCTACTCATCAATTGCTGCAAGGTAAGGTGGAGAGGGTGCGTGTTGCGGGGCGTTCTTTGCAACTCAAGTGGCAAGAAATTCGGATTGCAGCTTTAGAATTGGAAACCGATGCCATTGAATTAGAACCGCGTAGCCTTGGAAGCAGACCGAAATTCAAACGACCTTTACAAGCTGGCGTACGTTTGGTGTTAACTCAGCAGGATATCAACAAACTCATACAATCACCCGAATTCATAGCCTTGTTGCAAAAGCTAAAAATTAACGATGGTTCTTCAAATACAGGGTATAACTCTGTTTATAATTTGGTGAATCCAAATGTAAAGTTTTTAGCAAATAATCGGTTGAGTTTGCAAGTAGAATTACAGGAAAAAGGTCTGGAGAAGCCCTTGTTAATTAGGGTGGAATCAGGATTGAATATCGTTGGTGGGAGAAATATCCAGTTAGTTGACCCAATTGTGGCAGCGAATGGTGAAGAAGTTCCACCTCAATTTGTAAATGCAATTGTCAACAATATCAACAAACGATTGGATTTAGGAAATCTGGAAGATGACGGTCTACAAGTGCGAATTCTAAAATTGAATATGAAACCAGAAGAATTAGAGATTGCCGCATTTTTCCGAGTAGAGCCATCCTCTAGGTTTTTGGAAACCCCCGGCTCATAAGTATCGTCGTTAACCAGACTTATCTTCATACAAATGCTATTTCAGCCCTTAGGAAGGTTTTGATTATGAAAGAACAGCAAGGACCTAACCGTATTTCTCCAGGTGTCATTGCAGCTGTTTCAGCAGCGGTTATTGCAGTGACTGCTGGTGTTGCTTTTTTTGGCTCAAAATCTGATAAGAATAACCCCCCTCCTGTAGCAATCCCTGTTCCAGAAGCAGTTCAACCTCAGCCATCAGATAATCGCCTAGCTAATGAACAAAATGCTCAAATCTATTGGTTGCAAGACACTGGCACTGGTTTGAAATTGGTTCCCCAAACAGTTCAAGTTAAAGCAGTTGGAAAGTCGCCCAATCAAGTATTAGAAGGGGCTTTCCAACAATTATTAGCAGGACCCACAGAAGGGACGGACTCTACCACAATTCCAAAAGGAACCAAGCTGTTGGGTGTCAAACAGGCGTCGGATGGCATCCACGTTAATTTATCGGAAGAATTTACGAGTGGAGGTGGTAGTTCTTCAATGATGGGTCGCGTGGGGCAAGTTGTCTACACTGCTACAGCTTCAGATGAAAATGCCAAAGTGTACATTGAAGTCAACGGGCAACCATTGGAGGTTTTAGGTGGTGAAGGTCTGGAGTTGGAACAACCACTGACACGTGAAAGCTTTGATAAAAATTATTCACTTTAGTTAAGAGTCATTAGTCATTAGTCATTAGTCATTAGTGAGTCCAGTGAGTCATCGGAGGGTTTCCCTCCGTAGGCAACTGGCGTATCTCTTTCAGAGACGCTTCGCGAACGCATGATTGCGTGCGCTTTGCGCATACCCGTAAGGGTCATTAGTCCTTAGTCATAAGCGATGACATCAGGACAAAGGACTTTTGACTACTCCTTTCCCGCCCAAAGAATACCTATTTAAAATGTGAGTGATTTTAACCCCAAAGAAAAAACGCTCTTGATTCTGGGTAAAGGCAAGGGTAGCCAGAAGGATGTTCTTGACCTATCGGACAAAACCACCGCCGCGATCGCCGATTGGATTAAAGCTTGTAAAAACAAACGTGGCTTAGACCCGCTTTTTACCGTGCTGGGTTATCACAAGAATCCAGCGAGATTAACCGGGGAGGCAATGAGGCGATTGGTGGATGGGTTATGTAAGCAAGCCGGAATTACTAAAAAGATGTCACCCCATCGCATCCACCACACTGCGATTACTACAGTATTGGATCTCAATAATGGTAACGTGAGTTCGATATATCCTGATTTGACCCCTCTCCAAACCTCTCCCCGAAGTGGGGAGAGGCTTAAAAAGCCGATTCTTTCGTACCTGCGTTACGGATTTTTTGCCCCTTCCCTTGTAGGGAAGGGGTTGGGGTTAGGTTTCGTCGAACTCACGTTAATGGTAACTACTGTGCAACTCAGCGATTCAGCAGACACGCCCAAGTGCAGACAGTGTTGAAATATGATGATAACCGGAGCGCGTTTGCAAAAGCAGATGAGTGACTCGATATCAGAATTGATTTAGAAAAAAACTAGAAATGAGGAAGAAGAGCATTTTCATCTCCTTTAGGGGATATGTTCATGAAAAGCCAAAGACCCCTGTGTCACCCTATTGACCCTCAGTTTGCAAAAATACAGGAAAAAGGGAGAATAATTCCAAATCCTGACCTATTTTGATGCAATCATTCCAAAAATGTACGAAAAAATGTTTCAAGTGATAGATCAGCTCGTTGTACTTAGTGAGCAGCAGCGTGAAGATCTTAAAAGAGTGTCAACACCACAAGAACTTCCCAAAGATTCAGTATTACTGGAACAAGGGCATATCTGTAATCACCTACATTTTGTTGTCGAAGGGGCAGTTAGATATTATTATCACCAAGATGATAAAGAAATAACTTCCGGTTTTAGATTTGAAGGTGATTTTATTAATTCTTTTTATAGCTTTATTTCTAGAAAACCCAGTAAAGAAAGCATTATTTTAATGTCTGACTGCAAGTTAGTAACGATTAGTTATGACAGTCTACAATATCTTTATAACAAAGATTCTGTGTGGAATAGGGTGGCTCGGTTGTCCATAGAAAGTTATTATATTCAATTAGAAGAGCATTCCTTTTCATTGCAATCTCAAACAGCATCAGAGCGTTACGCTCATTTATTGCAACAATATCCAGATATTCTCAATCGGGTCAAACTAGGACATCTAGCATCGTATTTAGGTGTGACTCAAGAAACACTAAGCCGTATTCGTGCCAAACATCGTAATCGCCAACGTTTGCGAAATTAATTCTAATATATCAGCAAAAACTTAACTAATTATTGAGAATGCAGTAGTTTTAATTGCGAAGGCTGTTTAGCTTACTTTGATGATGGACAGATAATTACAATCACTGCTTTTAATTCTTGGGGTGTTAGTAATTATGGTTTCAGGATTCGTCATGATTTTGAAAAACCGCTTTTTTTGATATAAATCAAATTTGATCTATATCAAAAAAATCCACTAGACTTACCCCAATTAGTCAACCTAAGATGAAGCTATCAACCAAAGACAAGCAAACAAAAGGAGATAGTCATCATGGGATTCAAATATATCAATGAATTAGCTACTCAAGAAAACGTCAACCAACTCCTAACCTTAGTAGATATGGTGGCAGGCGGACGAATTGATACAGAAAATGTTTTCGATATTGAAGATGCACTACGTGATAGTGAACAAATGCAAAAATGTTTGCAAGTTGTGCGTCAACATCCAGCTTCTGCACAAATATTAGAAGAACGTTATATGGGGGCAGAATTTGATTTAGATGCTATGCTGCAAATGCCTAAAGATTCTTTAGGCTGGACTTATGCAAGAGTTTTGAGTGCGCTTAATTATAGCCCAGATTTCTATCGCAAAGGCGAAATTATATCTGATGCCGATTACATTATTCATCGGGTACGCAAAACTCACGACTTGCATCATATTTTGACAGGTTTCAGTATTGATGATTATGGCGAATTAGGCGTAATTTCTGTAATTGCGAGTCAGATTGGTTATCCTGCCTTTACCTTTATTGACATTGTGGCATTACTGTTAAACTTTTTTTCTGATATGCATCAACATCAAGGTATTGATGTAGCTCTAGAATACGATTTTGATTTGATTTCTCAAGGGGTAAAAATTGCTCGGCAAGCACAACCACTGTTCCCAGTGAAGTTTGAAGAAGGACTAGAGCGACCTATTACTGAATGGCGTTCAGAATTGAATATTGTGCCTGTTACCGAAGGACATTGGAGTTTGTATAGCCGTCCTCATTTACGAGATGCAATTGAATTGCCCTCGATTTCCCAAGAGCCTCAACTTGTTAGTGTTTAAACTAACAGTAATTAGCTACAGTAATTAGCTGAATTTAGAAATCTTGCAAACATAGACGGACACGCTTAATAATCAAGCGTGTCCTCAATTGAAAATTTGATGCTTGGGGATTTAATGAACAATACAATTTCCGCATTTCTGAAAGATAAGCACGTTTTAGTTACTGGTGGAACGGGTGGATTAGGACTTGGCGTTACGCCATCTGTTCTCGCCTCCGAAGCCGTTTCGTTGACAATTCCTTATACTAACGCGCGAAACGTTGAGCGATTAAAAAGTGTTCTGCCTGTAACCGATTTAGACCGTATTCGATTTGTTACAGCTAATCTGTCAAATGAATCGGCTGTGGAAAATTTAGTCAATGATATGGAACGAGTAGATGTTTTGATTCATCTCGTTGGTGGATTTTCGATGGGAAAAACCTATGAATATCCTTATGAAAAGTGGAAAGCTGACCTAGAACTGAATTTGAATCTTGCTTTCCTGGTGTTGAAACATAGTTTAAGAAGGATGTTTCAACACAGCTATGGACGAATTGTGACAGTAGGTTCGCGGGGTGCCGTACAACCAGGGGGACAGTTAGCAGCCTATTGTGCCGCCAAAGCTGGATTAATAGCGTTGACCCAGGCGATCGCTGATGAAACAAAAGGGACGAACATCACTGCTAATATCGTTTTACCTAGTGTGATCGATACTCCCACCAATCGAGCAGCAATGAATACAGAGAATGCCTCTGGGTGGGTTAAACCAGATTCTCTGGCACAGGTCATCTGTTTTTTGGCTTCAGAAGCTGCTCTAGATATGAGGGGAGCAATTGTTCCTGTGTATGGCAATCTTTAAACTAAACTCTTTACACGAATGTGATTATCCAAATCTGGAATCAGCACTCGTGTAAGAGACAGCATCAACACACAAGATATTTTCATAATTTCACCTTTTGATTACTCAAAGTCAGACCATGAGCAACTTATCCGTTTTATCAGCAAGTGAACTGGGTATTGCTTTGCAAGAACTGAGAGGTTGGAGTATTGAACAAGGGAAACTCCATCGTCAGTTTCAGTTCCCGTCCTTTATTGAAGCCTTTGGATTCATGACCAGTGTGGCACTGGTGGCAGAAACAATGGGACACCATCCAGAATGGTGCAACATATACAACCGTATATCAGTCGATTTGATAACTCACGACGCAGGCGGAATTACCATGAATGATATACATTTGGCTCGCAAAATGAATGAGCTAGAGCAATAATATTTGGGGGTAAATGAGCAATCGTACAGAAAGTTACGCGCTTGGCTGTAGCCCCTACAAAAATCTGTGGTTCAATTAGCTGAAAATAGCTGTAAAAAAGCGCATTCAAAGCACCGTGTCCTCTCGACATAGACGCTTTAGACGCACTCTTCGGCGTGCCGCAGGCTAGAAGGCGTACCCGATAGCCGTAAGGCGTGGCCGTACCCACTGGGTGCGCCTACAGCGCATAGGAAGAAAAAAGAAGATAGGTAATTTTATAGCGGGAAGGGACTAATTACTTGCTATTTAAAATGCGAAAGTTACGGGCTTGCTGTTCTAACCTGGCGGCGAGGCGATCGCAAACCCGATTACACAATTCAAAAATCATCTCATCTTCCACCCGGTAGTAGGCACAAGTTCCTTCACTGCGGCGGCTGAGGATTCCTGCTTGCCACATTACCTTCAAATGTTTTGACACATTAGCCTGAGAAGTCTGTGTTGCCTCTACCAGTTCTTGCACACATTTTTCTTCATCCCGCAGCAAATGCAACAGCCGTAGGCGCATGGGTTCACTCAAGAGGCTGAAGTATTCAGCTACTTGTTGCACAACTTCTGGCGGTACAGGCAACGCTTGTTTCATCAGGTTAGATCCGTAAGGACTCAACTAAAAAGTTTATAACGAGGCATCGTTATATAGATTAATACTTAATCAGGGTTAATTCGCATCAAAGGTTGACCATATTCCACAGGTTCACCGTTTTGAACGAGAATTTCTATCACTTGTCCGGATACTTCTGATTCGATTTCATTCATCAGTTTCATGGCTTCGATAATACATACTGTTTGACCGCTTCTGACGCGATCGCCCACTTCCACAAATGGTGATTCGCTAGGACCAGGAGCGCGATAAAACGTTCCCACCATTGGGGAAGGGATGTCAACGAATTTCTGTTCTATGAGTGAGGGAACAGTCTGTGGCGGTACACTCACGCTATTGCTATCAAAGACGCGAGTTGGCGGGGTTTGGGTTACGGTTGGAGGCGAAGCCACCGCATAAGCAGGTGGTGGAACTGGCGTCAGTTCCGAACCAACCGCGCCTAACCCCGCTTGAGGTGCTGACGTTTGATGAGTGCTTACTGCCTTACGAACCGTTAGCTCAAAATCGTCGCTTTTGAGCGTGACTTCTGCTATATCAGTTTGTGCAATAGTTGTCAATAGTTGGCGGATTTCATTAAAGTCCAATGGCACAGCTTTTCTGACCTCATGCAATTAGGTGTAGATAGACTTTATCCGTGAAGTAAGTTTGCTCGTCAGGCAGGGATGTAAATCCCTGTTATAAATGAAAATAGGGATTTGCATCAAGAGGTGAAAATAAAGTTACTCCCTGCCAAGGTATGTGTCGTTACGGGTGTCTATACGGATGCGTTCTCCTTGGGAAATAAACAGCGGAACCATAACAATTGCTCCTGTTTCCACAGTTGCAGGCTTGGAACCACCAGTAGCAGTATCACCCTTAACACCTGGATCTGTTTGCACAATTTCCAACACGACAGAGTTAGGCAGTTCTACTTCTAGAACTTGGTCGTCCCAGCGAACGACGTTGACTTCCATACCTTCTTTAAGGTATTTTACGCGATCGCCAATCTGCGCTGCGCTCAATCTGCCTTCTTCGTAGGTTTCCATATCCATAAAGACGTACTCATCACCTTCTTTATAGGTATGCTGCATCGTGCTTTTTTCCAGGTTGGCTTGCGGAACTGTTTCGCCGGCGCGGAACGTTCTTTCTACCACACTGCCACTTTGGGCATTTTTCAGTTTTGTCCGCACAAAGGCAGAGCCTTTACCTGGCTTAACGTGGAGGAATTCCACGACTCGCCACACAGACCCATCTAATACTATCGAGACACCAGGTCGAAAGTCGTTACTGGAGATCATGAAACTTTCAAAATTTGGAAGACAATCGGGATTTATTTTAACCCCCAATAGCAGTAATTAGTCATTCCTCATGGTTTATTAGTTATTAGTACTCATAAAGGGGATGAGGGGGATGAGGGAGTGAGGGAGTGAGGGAGTGAGGGAGGGAGTGGGGAATGTTGCTTCCTTAATGTGCGACTTCCTAGCTGCTGCGACTGAAAAAGATGGCAGCAATGATGATTAACCCTAAAAGCGCCAAAGGTACCCACAAGTTAGGGATATCTGACAAACTCATAAAATTCAAAATAAAAATTCAAAATCTTTTTATCTATATTCTGTAAGCACCACAAAATACTAACGCTAATTCGTAACAGGTAAATTCCAATAAATTCCAAGAACATCCATGTGGTATTTTGTTTTGGCGCGTCCCAGAAAGCCGCGATGAAGAGTCTGCAAGACTTGATTGGTGGGGCGCAGCATTGGTTACTCTTGGCTTAGGGGTGATTGTCTACGGACTGATCGAATCGTCTCATTTAGGATTATTCCATCCTCTGGTTCTCGGTTGCTTAGCAGTGGGCGCACTTATCTTGAGTGCGTTTCTTTTTGTTGAGGCGAACAACCGCGCCCCGATGATGCCGTTATCTTTATTTAAATCGCGCACCTTCAGCGGTGCAAATTTGCTCACACTGCTGCTTTATTCAGCCTTGGGCGGGGTGTTTTACTTTGTTCCGTTCAATCTCATTCAAGTGCAACGCTACTCGGCTACAGCGGCTGGTGCGGTCTTCTTGCCGTTTATTGTAATCATGTTCTTTCTTTCACGTTGGTCTGGGGGGATTGGTGAGTCGCTACGGCGCAAAACTCCCCTTGACAATTGGTTCGATAATTGCTGCCCTTGGATTTGCTTTGTTTGCTGTCCCAGGAATTGGCGGTAGTTATTGGACAACGTTTTTCCCTGCCATAGTCGTTTTAGGTTTGGGTATGGCAATTAGCGTTGCCCCCTTGACAACAACGGTGATGGGTGCTGTTAAGCAACGACAAGCTGGTATTGCTTCAGGAATTAACAACGCTGTTGCTCGCACTGCTGGATTACTAGCGATCGCCGTTTTCAATATCTTTGTTTTCAATACATTCAATCGCAGCCTCAATCAACGTTTAGCAACGTTAAATATACCGCTTGAAGTTCAAAAACTGCTGGATAACCAACGTATTAAACTGGCGGGTGCTGAAGTTCCTTCTGGTGTGAGTGGTGAGGTGAGTGAAAAGATAAGACAGGCGATCGCCCTTGCATTTGTAGATAGCTTTCGCTTAGTGATGTTTATTGGTGTTGGGTTGGCTTTGGCGAGTGCAGTTGTTGCCTTTCTAATGATTGGGAGAAATAAAAGGCAGATACAGCAACAGTAACGATGAATTGCGTTACCTCGGCTTATTGCTTTCTTCCTCACAAATTCCTCATTTTTTTCTATAATATTTTTTCTATAATATTTTTTATATAATAAAAGAGTAAAAGGCAAATAAGCTTTGCTTTGCAAAGAAGAATTAGCGGAAGCGATCGCTTCGGAGGTGGCAAATATGATGAGAGCCACAGTATTATTAGTAACAATTCTAGCCCTTACACCTGCTACTGTTTTGGCACAGCAAGAAAAGCAACCAACTTATAATTTCACACTAACAACTGAGCAAAAACTATATTCTGAGAAATTATTACGGATACGTCTTAACCAGCAAATTCAGAAATTTAATACAGTCGTTAAGCAGGCGCTTAGAGAAACACAAGAGATCAAGCAGTTTAGCACACCATACTTAGTTGAATTCCAAAGGAGAAATCAGGATATAGAACGCCGCCGAGATTTTATACGTCCCAGCGGTATTTAAGGTGTTTTTTGACATTCTATTTCAACTTTTTTCGTCTTATTCTTACTAAGTTTGTAGTGAGGAATGCGCGTCCTCTTCCACGAAAACAAGGACTAAAGTCCTTACTACATATAAGTTTTATTATGGGTAATTTGCCGGGCTTGATATTACAAATTATCCTTTACCCAACTTTTAAAAGCTCTTATTGCTTGACTTCTCCCTAAACTTAAACATTGCTTTACATATTCATTCACTAACTGAATAATCGGGATACCGGGAAAATTTGGACTAAAACTAGCTTCCACATATTTTCCCTGCTGTAGCAAGTTAATTTGCAATCCCTGCGGCGTGTATCGCCAAAGTTCAGGAACTCCCATAATTTCATAGTTATTAAATTGAGTGCGAGAAGTAATATCAATTTCTATCGCTAAATCAGGCGGTGGGTCTATTGTCAAATCTATGCGATTTTTACAATATCGAGAGCAGAAAGCCCATCGGCTTTTAGCCGTGGGATGAATGCGTTGCACCTTCAGGTGCAGTCTATCTTGTCTTTTGATTAGCTATATACTTTTTAATTGTTTCACTTGAAGCATCTCCAGCAGTACCACAAAAATAACTTCTAGTCCACATTGAAGGCAGTTTAAGCAAGTATGGAAATTCTTGTCTAAGGATTCTTGATGTATATCCTTTTAATCGAAACATTATTTGGTCTGGTGCTAAAGTAGGCGGACAACAAAGAAATAGATGAACGTGGTCTTCCATAATTTCAAGAGCTAGGATCTCACAATCTAGCTCTTTCGTTTTTTCATAAAGCAATTCTTCTAGTCGTTTTGCAACTAGTCCGTATAATACTTTTTTTCTTCTTTTTGGTATCCATACGAAATGATAGTTAATCAACGTGACTGACGTTGTTTTGTGCCTATACTTGTCAAGCATATATAAAAATCGTGTAAACTTGTGGTCAATAGCTTGTATCTATCAACCATATTATGTTAGATTAATTTTACAGAAAATACAAGGAGGTGAGTGAGCGCGTGTTAGTTCTAGAATACAAAGCAAAAGCTAATAAAGCACAATATCAAGCAATTGAAGAATCTATTAAGACTACTCAATTTGTTAGAAATAAGTGTTTGCGTTATTGGATGGACTCTTCTAAAGAGGACAGTATTAATAATGCTGCTATTAGCCGATATTCAACAGTACTACGCGCTAACTTTCCCTTTGTTGCAGCACTTAATTCAATGGCAGTACAAGCTGCTGCCGAGAGAGCATGGCTTGCTATTTCTCGATTTTACGATAACTGCAAAAAAGCTAAACCAGGGAAGAAAGGATTCCCACGTTTTCAACATGACAACCGTTCTGTTGAATACAAAACTAGTGGATGGTCACTACACCCAACAAAGCGTAGAATCACTTTCACTGATAAAAAAGGCATTGGTGAACTCAAGCTAATGGGCAAATGGGACATACACACGCATCCTGTTAAGTCCGTTAAACGAGTTCGGATTGTCCGTCGTGCTGATGGGTACTATGTCCAATTCTGTGTTGATGTGGAATGCAAGGAAACGGTTCAATTTACAGGTCAAGAGATTGGTTTAGATTTTGGATTGGAACACTTCTATACCGACTCAAACGGATACCATGAACCCAATCCTCGTTTTTTGCGTAAAACCGAGAAACAAGTTAAGCACGTTCAACGAAGAATATACAAAAAGGAGAAAGGTAAGAACGGTAGAAAGAAGGCTCGAAACCGATACGCACGTAAGCACCTGAAGATAAGTAGACAACGTACCGAACACGCCAAATCGAGGGCGCGTCACGTCATGCGGTCTAACGACTTATGCGTCTACGAAAACTTGCAGGTTAAAAATATGGTGCGTAACCACCATCTAGCAAAAAGCATTAATGACGCTGGATGGAGACAGTTTCGGAGCTATCTAGAATACTTTGCCCAAAAGTATAGGAAGGTAGCACTTGCTGTGGAACCACACTATACCTCACAGGAGTGTCCAAAATGCGGCACGATGGTTAAGAAATCGTTGTCAACTAGAACGCACACTTGCAAATGTGGTTGTGTTCTGCAACGTGACTATGCGGCTGCAATCAATATACTTCGTAAGGGCAAAGAAAAAATTGCTACCTCAGGGCATGGGGAAAGCAAGCCGACTTCTAAGAAGAAGGCAAGAAACGCTAGGGGAGTTGGAAGCTCTACTCATGTTGGTGCAAACCTGCATAAGCAACTTCCGACGTTGAGCCTAGAATCCCACGGCTTTTTGTGAAGATGAGCGAAGCGAAATCTTCATAGCCGTGGGAGTGTCAAAAAGATTTTATACAACTTTGCTGTAGAATATTCCCGATTTTGTAGAATTTTCATCGATATTACTCGTAATGAGTCCACATACTTAAAACTTTCACGACTCGCTCTTCTTCGGCGCACTTCATATACAAGCCGATGCTGAATATTAATTCTCCCTTGAATACGCCCCTTGCAAATCTCCTTTTAACTTTTCGTAAGAAGGAGGATTTTCATAGGGATTTTGCTCCAAAATTGCAAGAAGCTCTTCTGCTTTCGGCTTGAGTCCACCCGCAGCAAGCTTCTTTGCATCTTTTTGTGCTCGCTTGGTAAAGCGCAATTCCCACACTACCAATCAAGCTCCTCTTTGGTCACACATTCTTCAACAGGAGTACGCATTCCTTCAAGGATATCCTCCCGCATTCCAGGAACTTGGAGTATATACAACGTTTCTTGAAGCGCGTTCCAGTCCTCAAGAGCAACAAGTACCGCTTTATTTTGATGACCAGTAATTATTACTGGTGTATGAGATTTTGCACTTTCATTGATGACAGCATCAAGGTGGTGTTGTGCATCGTTAACATTAATTACATCCATGATTGGAACCTGTTTTCTATCCACTTATGACAACAAATGGCAAAAATTGCCATAATAATTTTAGAGAAGCCAAACGACTAAAGCCAATGACAAGTATAAATATTTCTCTGCCTGACTCCATGCGTGCGTATGTAGAGCAACAAGTTGCAAGTGGTGGTTACAGCAGTGCGAGCGAGTATTTCCGCGAATTAGTACGTCAAGATCAAAAGCGCAAAGCAAATGAACGCCTCGAAGCAATGCTGTTAGAAGGTTTAAATTCTGGAACAGCCACGGAGATGACTGCTCAAGATTGGGAAGACATTCGTCAGGCTGTGCGAGAAAGAATTGTTAAGCGTCAAGAGCAACATCCAAGTTAATGAGTCAGGTAAATAAACGACCACAAGTCATTCGTGACTTGATAGAATTAGCGACTTATATTGCAGAAAATAATTTGGATGCTTCTGATCGTTTTCTTGCAGCAGCCGAAGAAACATTTAAACAACTGGGTAAAATGCCAGGGATAGGGAAACTCTGCGAGTTTTCAAGCCCTAATTTAGCAGGATTTAGGCAACAATCAATAAAGGGATTTAGAAACTATATTGTTTTCTACCGTCATACAAACACTGGTGTGGAGATTGTACGGGTAATTCATGGTGCGCGAGATGTTGAAGCGATTTTGGATGAGAATTTTAGACAAGATGAGGATGACATAGAGTAGCAGAAATTGATGCGGAGGAAGAATTAATTATCACTACATTATGGTCATTCAATTTGATGGTCCGCCCAAATAAACAGGGCAAGCTTCATTTGTCAACCAGTCCCCATATTAATTTATAAGTTTCGTGACTCAGCTTGCCCTATTTGAATAACGGTTCCGTCTGCCAGTTTTAATAAGCGAAGGACTGATAAACCTCTACTTCTGGTTTCTCTTCAACTGAATCGACAATCGGATTGAAACGCAACAAGTGACGAGCGCGAGGGGAGAGTGTATCCAAGGCTTGCCGTGGTATATTAATAGACACTTCCGGACGATACAGCCAGCGGCGACTATAGCCAATAACTACCATCGGACGTGGTGTTGACGTGTAGTTAGGCGTACCCCTGTGCAAACCCCGCACATCGCGGATCATCACGTCACCGAGTTGCATTGTCACTGGTTCTAACTTGATCTCACCCGACTCCATGCGGCGCAGTCCTTCCTCCTTGGACATCATGTGTGTACCGCGTGTAATATCCATTGGGCCATTTTCTAGGGTGATATCGACCAGTGGAAAGTTGACTGCTAGTTGATATGGTGGCGTTTCCTGACCTGTTTCGGGGAACAGTGGCAAAGTATCTCGATGCACGTCTTGATAATCAGAACCAAGCAACGGCGTGTCTGTTGCCAACTGGCACATTACCATGTCTTTGCCTACCAATAGCTCAGCGATCGCCAAAATGTCCTCATCTTCGTAAATATTTGCATCAGCAAAGGGAGTCGTAAACGGAAGCGTGACATAATAACGGGCTGAGCCTCGGTTCTCAAGCTTGCCTTCGCGCTCAATGTGATCCTTCAGTAACGGTGCGAAAGCTTCGCGCCAAGCATCGAGTGTTGCCGGGGAGAAGTGATTGGGCAACACGCAGTAGCCATCAAGTAGTACTGCTTGGGCGAATGATTCAATTTCTTGTTGGTTATAGCGTTGTATAGTCATATGCTAATTTTAAAATCAGCGATCCCCGATAGTGGTCAATTAGGTGTTAAAAGTTGTTACAATATCGAGAGCAGAAAGCCCATCGGCTTTTAGCCGTGGGATGAATGCGTTGCACCTTCAGGTGCAGTCTATCTTGTCTTTTGATTAGCTATATACTTTTTAATTGTTTCACTTGAAGCATCTCCAGCAGTACCACAAAAATAACTTCTAGTCCACATTGAAGGCAGTTTAAGCAAGTATGGAAATTCTTGTCTAAGGATTCTTGATGTATATCCTTTTAATCGAAACATTATTTGGTCTGGTGCTAAAGTAGGCGGACAACAAAGAAATAGATGAACGTGGTCTTCCATAATTTCAAGAGCTAGGATCTCACAATCTAGCTCTTTCGTTTTTTCATAAAGCAATTCTTCTAGTCGTTTTGCAACTAGTCCGTATAATACTTTTTTTCTTCTTTTTGGTATCCATACGAAATGATAGTTAATCAACGTGACTGACGTTGTTTTGTGCCTATACTTGTCAAGCATATATAAAAATCGTGTAAACTTGTGGTCAATAGCTTGTATCTATCAACCATATTATGTTAGATTAATTTTACAGAAAATACAAGGAGGTGAGTGAGCGCGTGTTAGTTCTAGAATACAAAGCAAAAGCTAATAAAGCACAATATCAAGCAATTGAAGAATCTATTAAGACTACTCAATTTGTTAGAAATAAGTGTTTGCGTTATTGGATGGACTCTTCTAAAGAGGACAGTATTAATAATGCTGCTATTAGCCGATATTCAACAGTACTACGCGCTAACTTTCCCTTTGTTGCAGCACTTAATTCAATGGCAGTACAAGCTGCTGCCGAGAGAGCATGGCTTGCTATTTCTCGATTTTACGATAACTGCAAAAAAGCTAAACCAGGGAAGAAAGGATTCCCACGTTTTCAACATGACAACCGTTCTGTTGAATACAAAACTAGTGGATGGTCACTACACCCAACAAAGCGTAGAATCACTTTCACTGATAAAAAAGGCATTGGTGAACTCAAGCTAATGGGCAAATGGGACATACACACGCATCCTGTTAAGTCCGTTAAACGAGTTCGGATTGTCCGTCGTGCTGATGGGTACTATGTCCAATTCTGTGTTGATGTGGAATGCAAGGAAACGGTTCAATTTACAGGTCAAGAGATTGGTTTAGATTTTGGATTGGAACACTTCTATACCGACTCAAACGGATACCATGAACCCAATCCTCGTTTTTTGCGTAAAACCGAGAAACAAGTTAAGCACGTTCAACGAAGAATATACAAAAAGGAGAAAGGTAAGAACGGTAGAAAGAAGGCTCGAAACCGATACGCACGTAAGCACCTGAAGATAAGTAGACAACGTACCGAACACGCCAAATCGAGGGCGCGTCACGTCATGCGGTCTAACGACTTATGCGTCTACGAAAACTTGCAGGTTAAAAATATGGTGCGTAACCACCATCTAGCAAAAAGCATTAATGACGCTGGATGGAGACAGTTTCGGAGCTATCTAGAATACTTTGCCCAAAAGTATAGGAAGGTAGCACTTGCTGTGGAACCACACTATACCTCACAGGAGTGTCCAAAATGCGGCACGATGGTTAAGAAATCGTTGTCAACTAGAACGCACACTTGCAAATGTGGTTGTGTTCTGCAACGTGACTATGCGGCTGCAATCAATATACTTCGTAAGGGCAAAGAAAAAATTGCTACCTCAGGGCATGGGGAAAGCAAGCCGACTTCTAAGAAGAAGGCAAGAAACGCTAGGGGAGTTGGAAGCTCTACTCATGTTGGTGCAAACCTGCATAAGCAACTTCCGACGTTGAGCCTAGAATCCCACGGCTTTTTGTGAAGATGAGCGAAGCGAAATCTTCATAGCCGTGGGAGTGTCAAACAGTTTCGGCTAGTATCCTGACTGGCTCCCTACAAATTAATACACTAAAGCTGAGTGCAGGTATTTTAATTTTGCTTTCGCGGATAATTCCTTTTATAAAGCAGTGCTGAGAGGGAGAACCTACCATGACACCACAAGAAATAGTGATCTGGCTACAAGAACGCACGGCTTTAGGAATTCTCTCACCTGAACCCTTGAGGGCGCTCGCTCAAGTTATTGAAGAACAGGTTTTGAGTGCCAACCAACCTCTAGCTACTGAAGGGACTCCTCCAGAAGCGCTGTATATTCTCCTTACAGGTAAACTGGAAAGCGAGAGCAGCAATAAAACTAACCCAAGCTTAGCTATTGGTTTGCTCTCTGGATCAGTTATTCACCTGCAAGAACTTCTTTTAGATCTATCAGCGCAGCGTACAATTACGACAGTCACAGAATGCCATTTGTGGGTTGTAAGAGCGGCTAAATTTCGGGAGATACTCAGCCAGTATCCTGAAATTGCTCAAGCTGTGTCTCGCCAGATGGCGCAAGAATTAGCTCAACTTACATCTGCTCTTACCTACGAACAAGAACGTTCCACAGCGTTGCGACCTTATTTAGTGACTAAAGCGCCACGTGGAATTGTGGGGACAAGTCGCTATGCTGTGCGTTTGAGACAAGAAATTCGAGAAGCAGCAGATGACCGTAAGTCAGTGTTGATTTTCGGCGAACCTGGGTTAGGAAAAGACATAATAGCAGCCTTAATCCACTTTGGTTCCAAACAGCGGCGAGAACCAATTATTAAAATTAACTGTAGTATTCTCCAGACGAGCGGTGCTGATTTATTTGGTCGCGCCGGAGGCAAACCAGGACTACTAGAATGGTTAGGGGAAGGCAGTTTAGTTCTCAACAACATTCAAGAAACACCAAGAGAGTTGTTGCCGGCGTTAGCAACCTTGCTCAAAACGGGCAAATATACTCCCGTTAGTCGTTCGGGAGAACCAACTCCGGAGCCCCGCGTCAGCAATGCTCGTATTTTGATAGTTGCAGAAAAAACACAACCCACAATTGAACGCTGTGTTGGTCGTGTTATCAAAGTACCACCATTGCGGGTGCGAAAAGCTGATATCAAAGCACAGGTTGAATATTACATCAGTCTTTACACACGCTCCAGAGGTATTGCCCGACCGAAAGTTAGCCCAGAAGCATTGCGCCGCTTGCAGTCCTACGATTTCCCCGGCAACTTAAAAGAGTTGCAAAATCTAGTGGAACGGGCGATAGTCCAAGCTGGGGAGGCAAAAGAACTCACAGAAGAAATTTTCTGGTCAGTTGATACTAAGAAAAAGCAATTTCGGGTGAATCTGTTGAATGCTTATCCTGGTTTGCGGAAGTTTTTACGTAGTCCTTGGTGGCCTGATCGCATCAACTATGGTTTTACTTTAGCAGCGTTTGCCTTCATTGTCGGAGTGCTATTTGTTGGTCCACAAACGCGCGATCGCAATTTCGCTTTAAATTTATTTTGGGCTTGGTGGTGGCCTTTCTTCCTCTTCGCATTTCCCTTTTTAGGTCGCGTTTGGTGTTCTATTTGTCCCTTCATGATTTATGGGGAAATCACGCAAAAGCTATCGCAAAAGTTTTTTCCTGGAAAACTGAAACGCTGGCCCAGACAGGGAGCTGAAAAATGGGGTGGATGGTTTCTTTTTGGACTATTTACCCTCATTTTCTTATGGGAGGAACTTTGGAATTTAGAAAATACCGCCTACCTTTCTGGTTGTTTATTGTTATTAATTACTGCTGGGGCAATGATATTTTCTGCCATTTTTGAGCGGCGGTTTTGGTGTCGTTATCTCTGTCCCATTGGTGGAATGAATGGGTTATTTGCCAAACTCTCCATGACCGAACTCCGGGCGCAACAAGGTATTTGTTCTGCCACTTGTACCACGTATCAATGCTACAAAGGTGGACCGCAAAAGGGCGAGGGGATGGAAAGTAATGGGTGTCCGTTGTACTCTCACCCAGCACAGTTGGAAGATAATCGAGACTGTGTGCTGTGCATGACTTGTCTCAAAGCTTGTCCCCATCGTTCTGTTGAATTTAATTTACGTCCGCCTGGGATTGAACTGTGGACAACTCATGTACCCCATACCTACGAAGTCGCACTGTTGTTTTTACTGTTGGGGGGAGTATTTCTCCATCGTTTACCAGAGTTGCAATCAAGGCTCGGCTTACATCTGGATTTAACCCAATTTTTACCTCACTTAGGATTATCTTTACTGGCTCTGATTATCCCAGTAACTATTCCTTTTTTGGCATATGGCGTGATGCAAGTCTTATATCTAAGTAACAAAGGTTTAAAATCTACTCAACAAAATCCTAAGCCGCGACGATTTGTAGAGCTTGCCTATGGCTACTTACCACTTGTATTAGGAGGAAACTTAGCTCATTATTTGCGTTTGGGTTTGGGGGAAGGAGGGCGTATTCTCCCGGTGACTTTTGCGACTTTCGGTTTAAATGGTGAACAATTACCTATATTGCTGGCTCATCCAGCAGTGATAGCCTTTTTGCAGGGAGTCACCCTGATTTTTTCAGTGCTGTTGACGGTGGTATTAACACAAAAAATTGCTCGTCAGCCCATGCGTTCCCTTTTTTGGCAACACTTGGCAACTATAGGGCTAGGTACTAGTCTATGGGCAATTATTGTATCTAGCTAATTTATTCGTAGTCAGGGCTTAAGCGCTTACTACAAACCATTTCCCGATTACCAATTACTATTATTATGGCAATATTATGGCAAGTTTTCTAGAACCACCACGATTACGCATCGGTGAAGACAGCGAAGAAGAACGACGCGCCACTTGGCTGGAACTTTTTTATGATTTGGTGTTTGTCGTTGCAGTCTCTCAACTCGCCCACTATCTTCACGATCATGTTTCGCTATCAGGAGTGTTGGGCTTTGTCGCTCTTTTTATACCCGTGTGGTGGTCTTGGATTGGCACCACATTCTACGCCAACCGATTTGATAGCGACGACGTGACACATCGGTTGCTGACTGCTGTGCAGATGCTTGCGATCGCTGCACTAGCTGTTAATGTCCATCACGGCTTAGGTGAAAGTTCCACTGGCTTTGCCCTTTCCTATGCTCTCGGTCGTATTGTGCTTGTCGTTGAATACGTCCGCGCAGGATGGCACATCCCCAAAGCACATCCGTTGACAACTCGTTACGCCACAGGTTTTGCAATTGCTGCTATCCTTTGGACTATATCAGCATTTCTACCGAGTCCTTGGCGGTTTGTATTCTGGGCATTGGGACTGATCATTGACTTTGCCACACCGCTCTCGGCACGCAAGTTGATGCTAGAACTACCTCCTCACCCCTCCCACTTGCCCGAGCGTTTTGGGCTATTTACAATTATTGTATTAGGCGAAGCGATCGTCGCTGTGGTTCAGGGAGTTTCCGAGCAGAAATGGGATGTTTTGACTGTGATTTCTGCTGTGTTCGGATTGGGTATTGCTTTGAGCATATGGTGGGTCTATTTTGATAACCTTGGTGGCACACCTATTCAGAGGGCACGGACAGAGGGAAGAGCGGTCATTCTGAATATATGGCTTTACACCCATCTACCCCTCGTAATTGGCATTGCTGCTTCTGGAGTCGCTGTGGAACTTGTATTGATGAGCAAGCCAATGCTAGCACTACCCGATGCCGTTCGTTGGCTGCTTTGTGGCTCTGTTGCGTTGTGCTACCTCGCTTTAGCTATTCTCCACCGCCTTGGGGTCATCCTCTACTGTAAAATGCGTACCAAGTATAGAGTTGGGGCAGCGGTTGTTTTGCTTGCGATCGCCATTTTTGGCAAAGGTTTATTACCTGTTGCCGTCATTGGGCTTGTCGCCCTAGTTTGTGCTGTACAAGTTGTACAAGATGTGTCTCAAAGTCGTCCTACAACCCGCTTAGTTGACCCAGAAATTTAGCTTCAAGTATTTGATAAAAATGAGTCGCAGCACCAGCCCCCGATTTCGGCATGGATGCGGCTTTTTTGCTTAAAATGGGTAGTAATACCCAATGATGAGCGGCGTTGAGCTAACAATTAAGTATGAGTGAGCCTATGAAAGATATGATCACTGTGTACATTTGGCTTCCTAAGGAGTTCTTAGGACACGCTTCAATGCAAGTAGGCGAAGATACTTATATAAGCTTTTGGCCTAACAAAGAAGTTTTAAATCGCTCATCAAGTGATATTCGTAAAAATATAATTAATGATAAAAATAATAACATTAATTACTTGTTATTTCAGCACTTAAATCAGATAAAAAGTGAGAGTTACGAACAAGATTGTTTGGTTTTAGGTAAAAATGGCTCTAAAAGAGAGGCAGACTGTATAGTTGAGTTATTGAACCTTCCTCAAGAGCCTATCAAAATATTTTGGAGAGAATTTCAAACTCAGCAACTTTCCTACCATTTGATAAAAAGGAACTGTTCTTCAGTCGTTGCAGAAGCTATAAATGAAGGTTGGAAAGCTTATGTTTCTGCAGTTAAAAAAACAGTAAATCATTTTTTAGGAGATTTTGAAACCGTAACAGAATATGAAAAGGATTTTGAAGCTTTAAGCTTCACTACAGCTGCATTAAATTTAGGTAGATTGCTTTTTTGGTCTCCAAAACAAGTTTTACTTTATGCACAAATGGTTAAAAGATTAACAGATTGAGCATAAAGCGAAACCCAGCCTATAAAATTTCATTGCTCTCAATATAGGGCATATAATTCCACAAAGGGTTATTATTTTAGCTAAAGCTTTCATATAAGCAGTTAAAAAAATTCCAGCGATACAAACATAATTGACGTTCACCTTGTTTGTAAAAGTGCCATCACATTTGAAACTATCGTGTTGTCAGCTACAGTTTTGCCAGACATAAATAGGCAAGAATAGGAAGAAATGTCCAATAATGCAGCTTTTCCTGTAAGTCATGCTGCCACATGAAACCTCGAATTATTGTCTGTGGCTTAAGCCGCACCGGATATAAAATCTTTCGTTTGTTGCGACAACAAGGGGCGTTAGTCGTCGGCATTCATCATCAACCCATCCCAGGGGAATCAGCAGGAGATGTGATTGTCGGCGTACTGCACGCAGCTAGTACCCTAACAGCAGCAGGAATTCAGCAGGCGCACACTTTGGTGATTGCTGGACCTGACGATGAACTGAATTTGTCAATCATGATGCAAGCGCGGGTGTTGAATCCGCGAATTCGGATTATCAACCGCTTTTTTAATACAAATTTGGGCGATCGCCTCGATCAAACTGTACCCAACCACTTGAGTATGAGTGTTGCTGGTTTGGCAGCACCTGTCTTCACCTTTGCAGCTTTAGGAAACCAAGCAATTGGACAAATCAAGCTTTTCAAACAAACTTGGCCAATCCACGAAGAATATATAGATGAAAATCATCCGTGGCTAGGTCGCAAGCTGGTTGATTTGTGGAATGACCGTTCGCGGATGCTCATTTACTATATGCCAATCAAGGGTGAGATTGATTTGGTAGCGGCGGTGTTGTCTGGACAAGAGTTAAAGGTGGGCGATCGCCTGATCGTTGGTACTCAACCCCGTGTCCGTTCCATCCGCAAATCCCTAATTGCAAAACTTTTGAAAGTCCTGACCAATTTGCGGCAGTTTAAGAAACACGCGGAATCAGTGGTGGCAATGTCTATTGTGCTGTTTGTCATTGTTGTGATTGCCACACTCACCTACACTTCTACTAATACGAATATTTCTATTGTTGATGCCTTATATTTTGCAGTAGGCATGATTACGGGAGCAGGTGGTAATGATAAAGTGGTAGAAAACGCTCCTGCCAGCATTAAATTATTTACCGTTCTCATGATGCTCGTTGGGGCTGCCGTGATTGGTCTATTGTACGCATTGCTCAATGATTTTGTTTTAGGCAGTCGCTTCAAGCAATTTTGGGATGCAGCACGAGTCCCGCACCGCCATCACTACATCGTTTGTGGCTTGAGCGGCATAGGTATAAAAATTGTCCAACAACTCTATGCTAGCGGACATGAAGTGGTCGTCATTGAACGCGATTCTAACAACAAATATGTCAACACTGCCCGTGGAGTCGGTATTCCCGTTGTTTATGCTGATGCTAGCTTTTCAGCCACACTCAAAGTCGCTAATTTAGAATCTGCTGCAGCAGTGCTTGCCGTCACAGGGAACGACGCAACTAACTTAGAGATTGCCCTCAAGGCAAAATGCATGACACCCAAAGTGCCAGTAATAGTCCATTACGCAGAACCGGATTTTGCTCGTATGGCGCAACAGGTGTTTGACTTCGAGGCGGTTCTGAGTCCTGCTGAACTCGCAGCCCCAGCCTTTGCCGCTGCTGCACTTGGTGGAGAAATACTCGGTAACGGCATCACAGCAGATAGTCTCTGGGTCGCTTTTGCAACTTTGATTACAGCCTCACATCCCTTCTGCGGTCAGCAGGTGAAAGATGTTGCCATGTCCGCTGATTTTGTGCCTTTGTACTTAGAAACTAATAGCCAAACCATCCACGGTTGGGATTTACTGGAAACAAGCCTGAGTGCTGGGGATGTGTTGTATTTGACTATGCCAGCAACACGATTGTATCAGTTGTGGCGTAGTGCGCCGCCGCAGCTGATGGCGAGTTAGGGGCTAATATTACAGTAACTTTGAAAACACTCACTCAAATTATCAACGTAAGAAACACCTAAAACCGCTAAAGATTAATAGGCAACACCAGTAAATTTAACGAAGCTACGTGTAAAAACATTGTTTTATAACTGAGCAATCTAGCGTCACGATTTGTGAGGGTTAGGGATGCAGAAGTTATGGGACTGGCTGATAGTAGGTTCACTAACATTAGGAGTAGGTGTAACAACATCCTTTTTTATCTCAGGGGGTAAGACAAATAGCGCTTTGCTAGGAAGCAGCACAGGAGCGGTTCTGGGAGCAGCTATTTCGACTATAAGACAGGAAAAGAAGCAACGGGATACACTGATTCGGCTGAAGCAGCTAGAGGAGCGGGTAGCCAAACAAGACGAGTGGGAAGAGTTAAATGCAAAACTCCCAAACCTGAAAGCACAGGTGACTGAACTACGAAAGGAGCAACAAGAGCTAGCAAAACTTGAAGGGCAATTTGTTCAAAAGCAAGCACAATTACAGCTCCTTGAGCAGAGACTGACAACCCTCAATCAGCAAAGGGAAGAACTAGAGCGACGAATTGCCACTATTAATCAACAACAACCTAATTTGTCTACCTTGGAACAACTGCAAGTGCAAATTGAGCAGTCCAGGCTTGATAAAAGTGGGTTGGAAGGACAAATTAATGCTCTGCGTTCTCAGATTGAGTCTTTAGAAGCACAAAAGCGATCGCTCCTCCATGTTGAGTCTGAATTTGCTGCTAAAAAAGCACAGTTAGAGTTAGTTAATAAACAAATTCAAGAGCTACAAACTAAATCTCAGCAACTAGAACAACGAGCAGCTGAACTAGAACAACCTTTGGAAAAGATACGTGCCAAGCCGTCGCCAAGGGCGATGAAGCAGATTGAGGCGAAGTTGCAGGCATGGGCGATCAAGGTGCAGATTTGTGCTTCTTAGTCTAGAGTACAGTGAATAGCTCATTGGTTATTTCAGGGAGATCCTGATTTTAAATACAAGGAAAATTAATCATGTCTATTTCTCTCATAGATGAAATATTTGGTGGAAAATATGATATTAAAGGAAAAATTGGAGAAGGTGGCAGTGGTATTGTTTATTTAGCTAAAAAGTTAAACTCTACCGAACGCTATGCCATTAAAACACTTTCTACTGAAGAAGAAAATGCCATTAAACTTCTAGAGAGAGAAACCCAGAATTTAAAGCGTTTAAATCATCAGAACATAGTTAGATTTATAGAATAAGGTTATGAAGATCGTCATAAATTGGTTTATTTAGTATTAGACTTTTTAGATGGTCAAAACATTAAAGACTATTTTGATAGTGGTATTGATTTAAAAACTCAACTAGATATATTCTTACAAATTCTTGATGGCATTAGTCACGCTCATTCCAAATATATTATTCATAGAGATATTAAACCAGATAATATCAAAATTGTTGATAGGGATGAGAAGCCCGTAGCAAAAGTTTTGGATTTTGGGATAGCAATTATCACTACAACCATTCTAACTAATACGATTAGAAGCTATCATACTCCTCTATTTTCAGCACCCGAACAAATTAATCTTGAAGGAGTTTCTATAGACTCTGATGTTTACTCTCTGGGTCTGACATTTTTATACTTGTTATCATCTCAACAAGGTAAAAATGATTTTCAAGAAGAACGAGATAAAACTGTCCTTTATAAGTCTGCCGAGGAGACATTAGCTAATTCTAATGCTTCATTTGTAGTAGACATTCTCAAAAAAGTTACAGACAAAAATAGGGAAAAACGACCTAAAATTGATGAAATTAGAAAGCTAATTGCTAATCTAAAAGAAGAATTATCTGAAAAAATGACTGTAATATTTACCATAACACCTCAATTTCAAGAACAAATATCAGACAAATATAAATTTCAACAACAACCTTTAAAAATTAAAAATCATATTGATTCTGAATTAAAAGCTGATTCAGGAGTTCTGTATATAAAAAAGAGTCCAAAGCAAAACAGAGAAGATAGATTAACTGTTGAAATACTCATAGAACCTTTATCCAAACTTTATTATGGTTTTATTAACAGTAATGCTCCTAATGAAATCGTTTTGTATAATGCTCCTAATTTTACCAATTTTAAAGCACAGGAAATTATTATTGAAAATGGAGTGTCTATTAAAGTAGAACCCATTGTTCATGTTGGTTCTAGCCCTAAAAGAAAAACTGACTTGACTGAGTTAGTTAATCTACTTTTGCAAAAAGAGCAACAAGTTCAAAATGGAATTGAAGATAATAAAGCACTAGCATTGACTTTTGAACAATGGCAAGCTGTCATTGACATTGAGAAACAAATTATTAGCGATAGGAAACAAGTTTTTCAATACCAACAAAAATATTATGACAACCAAAGGCAAATCGTTATTCTAACTTTAGAAGATCCCATATCTATTGAACAGTTTGATAAAATTACATCTCCAGCATTGGATGTTACAATTTCCGTAAAGAGATCATCCCGGTCTAATCTAGAAAGAACGGTACAATGGGCGCTCGGTAAAATCGTTGATGGGGAAAGGTCGAGTAATGGTGAATTAATTCAAAAACTGCATATTAGTATCGGTGACTTTTGCGAGCCTGAAGTTATAGATTCTATACTGGAGAAGGGAAAAATTGAAACCAATTTCAAAGCTCAAGAGTCTGAAGTGGAGCGCAGACGTAAAGCTTTGAGAGAAATTCGATATGGTGATTGTGAAAATGCTGAATTATGTAAAGTGATAGTCGCTCCAGCAAATGTTCAACAAATTGAACTTTTATTGATTCGGCGATTTTTCAATGAAGATCTTGATGATTCACAGCAACTTGCTGTATGTAAAGCTCTTGCAACTGAAGATATTTTTCTCATTCAAGGGCCACCAGGTACAGGAAAAACTTCTGTTATTACTGAAATTATCTTGCAAATTCTTGATAAATATCCCAACGATAAAATTTTAATTTCATCTCAATCTAATGTAGCTGTAGATAACGTACTAACTAAACTGTCTGGTGTTCCAAGTAAGGAAATTAAATGTGTGAGAATTGGGCGGGAAGAAAAAATTGAAGAACATGCTAGACAATTTGAAATAGAAAAAGCTATTTTGAATTGGCAAAAGTCAATTCAATCTAAATCGTTAGCATATTGGGAAAAATATCAGCAACACAATGAGCAACTCTTATCAGGTGTAAAAAAGATTTCTAATATAGAAGAAATTAGAGAACACAGCCATAAATTACAAATATTGGCTAAGAGCCTAACACAAGTGATTGAAAGATTGAACTCTGAATTAATTATTTCTAAAGAACATCATGCTTCTCAAGAATTTTCTGATATTGCTTTAGAAAAAATTTATGAAAAAACGTTGTTAGAGCAGAAAGTTTTAGAAGCCATAGAAAAATATGTTACTAAATTTGGAATAGAATATCCTGAACATAAACAACTTAATGCTTGGATTAATGAAGAATACAAAGTGGTACAAGAAATTTTAGGTAATAATCGAGAAAACTATGAAAAATATATTAATTTACAAAAATTACATGAAGATTGGAATGAAAAACTTAAAAGAAAGCAACAGGATTTAATCTCCTTTTTTATGGAAGGTGTAAATGTACTTGGGGCAACTTGTCTAGGTGTTGCTAATTTTAAAGATCGTAACTTTGATTGGGTAATTGTTGATGAAGCTGGACGTTCAACTGCTCCGGAAACTTTCGTTCCAATGTCAAAAGGGAAAAAAATAATACTGGTGGGAGATCATCGACAATTACCACCAATCATCGATCAGGAATTACAAGAAAGAGCTTTGAATGAAAAAGAAATTCAAAAAAGAGTTCTCGAAATTAGCTTGTTTGAATATCTTTATGAAAATTTACCAAAGACTAATAAAATCACTCTTAATCATCAATATAGAATGCACCCTGACATTGGAAATTTAGTTAGTCGTTTATTTTATGAAAATCAAGTTTCAAGTCAACGAGTAGATAAACAAGAGAAAGAACATCAGTTGAAACAATTTGATAAAAAGATTTATTGGATCTCAACTAGCGATGTTCCAATCGAAAAGTCTCAAGAGAGAGAAAATGGCAAAAGTCGTAGTAATCCCTATGAAGCAAAAGTTATTAAAGCTGTTCTTTTAAAAATTCAACAAAATTGTGAAGATAATTATTTATATAAACAGGTAGGCGTTATTGCTGCTTATCGTTCACAAATTGCCATTTTAGAATCGTCGATTGCTCCTAATGATAAACAAATCTGGAAAAATCTTCATATCTCGATCCACACAGTTGATGCTTTTCAAGGGGCTGAATGTGATGTTATTATCTATAATTTAGTTAGAAATAACCGCCAGAAAAAACTGGGTTTCACTTCAGATGATAGACGGCTTAATGTGGCTTTATCTCGTGCTAAACAGTTACTTATTATTGTTGGCAATCATAGCATGGCTTATCAGGGACGAACGCCTAATCAAATACCTAATCCTTTTAAGCCATTAATAGAATATATCGACGAAAAAAGTGCTTTTTGCTCTCAAATTAATTCTGAAAATTTTATGTAATTTTTAATATATTTAATAAATCATGAAAAATCAAATTAAAGATGAAGTTAAAGATTTTGAAAATAAGATCCGTAAATATCATTCACTGCCGGAAGCAATAGTTATTGACTATAAGCCAATCGGATATCCTTTTCATGTCTTAAATCTTGATTTAACTTACTTAACGAATAGACAGCTACAACTAGCTGAAGAATTTGTTATGAAGTGTCTTAACTATGAATTAAATAACTATAAAGAAATAGCGATTTTCTTAGGAATGGATGAAAAATTAATAGAAAAAGTTTTATCAGAATTACTATTGAAAGGTTTAATTAAAAGAGAAGATCTTTTAAAGTTAACTGAGTCAGGTTTGTATGCTTTAGAACAGCAAACAGTATTAGCTCCTATATCAGAAACAAAAACTTTTTATATTGATGCTTTAAATGGGAAATTGAGAGAGTCTTTTTCCCTAAACTTATTTGACTCAAAAAATAATAGTAATTATGCATTGAACAAGATTGTAAAAAAGCCAAGAAAAGGTCATATAGAAGATATAGTTGACTACTATGAACATATTGAAAAAATATTACAAAATTATAATAGTTATAATAATTCTAATAAAGTTGAGTTGATTCAAGTTAATAATATAGAAAAAGTATATACTCAATGGCATGAACTTTTATTAATTTTGTACCAAAGAAATCCTGATGACAGGGAAATTGAATATGAAATTTTTTCAAGAGGTAATATTCAGGTTGAATATAGAACAACAATAGAACAACTGTATGCAGAGGGTAAAAAGATACTTGATACAATTTTTCAAGAAATTGAAGATAACTTGATCCATGATAATTTAGTTGAAGAACAAATTTTGACTCCTATTCCTATTAATGAGGAACATATAAAAACTGTAGAAAAGCTCAGTGTTAAAATTCATTGTCTTGACGATCCTGATTCTTTAATTAACTCAAAAAAACAATCAATTAAAGAAGAACGTAAAAAGCTAATACAAGAACTTGATTATATTAAAACGCAAAGCAAAATTTCAGAAATTATTCATACATACGAGCATCGTACCTATTTATTTAACGCTTTAAAAGAAGCCAAGCAAAGAATAATGATTGTTTCGCCTTGGATTACAGAATATGCTGTAGATGAAAATTTTATTAAGATGTTGGAAGAAACTTTAAAGAGAGAAATACAGATTTATATTTTTTATGGGATTAAAAACTCAAGTCAACAAAATAGTCCTAGAGCAATTCAAAAATTAACAGAATTATCTACTTATTACAAAAATTTTAAATTTAAAAAATTAAAAAACACTCATCGTAAAATTTTAGTTTGTGATACCAAATTTGGGATAGTTACCAGCTTTAATTTTTTGTCATTTAGAGCTGATCCTAATTTAACATACAGAGATGAGTTAGGCGTTATTATTAGAGATTCAGCAACTATTGAGGATTTATTTAATAGTGGGATTAAGTTGGCACAAGACGAAATTTGACCGAAAAGTACGAAAGAACCTACTGAAACCCAATTTCAATGACGGGAATTTATCGTCTAGCGTGATAGCGCCAGAAGATACTTAGACACAACCAAGCTTTAACTGACGCTAGAGTGCCGATACAGTAATCACGATTCCGGGTTAGGATGACCAAAGGTGCTGACACAAGAGTTTTGGACTTTGGACAAAAATAGAGCTTCGCGTATTTTAATTGGAAACACAAATAAACGAAACTTTTTTACCTCAGCCTCTAAGTAAGCTACAGAATGCCTTTTTATCTCTACTGTATCTACTGACATTTCGTGCTAATGATAAAGTCTTTTGTCAACATGGTTCAGATGAAATGCGAATGGCAGAAAGAGTGATTAATCACTTTAAATACAATAAAATTATTTTAAACCAAGTGAGTAAAGAAAAGCCCCTCAATCAATTTTTCCAAGAAATGATTGAAGGAACTGCTACAGAAGATGATATAGAAACTCTTCTGCATTGTTAATTTTAGCTCCTACACTAAACGCCTTCCATCCACTCAACACACTTGTGCATCTGCTGGCGCATAGTTTCAGCATCAGCATGATACCTACGTCCATGACCTGGTAGAACCCACTCAAAGGTGTAATTTGCCAGCTCACGCATTGATTTAATCTGTTCTGAGAAGGAATACCAGCTGTAATCGCGGAAAGCATAGAGCTGGTGGAGTTCATCAGACCAAGCCAGATGGTCGCCAGTGAACAGAAACTTGTTTTTGTATAGCAGAACAGTGTGTCCTTTGCTGTGTCCTGGAACTGGGATAATTAATACATCGGGAGCCAACTCAATTGGTTCTGTCCCTGTAGGCTGAATTTCCACACTACGAGTACCAGCAGTGATGTCATCTTTATGGAGGATGCGCTGACAGTGAAAATGCTCGGCGAATTTTTGATGATCTGCTACATCGTCCCTGTGAGTCAAGTACATATAGCGGATTCCCCCCATGTTTTCCAAACGCTTGACTAAGGGAGGGGTAAACCGGGGAGAATCTACCAAAATGTTACCTTCAGGTAGCTCAATAAAGTAGCTAGCAGCGCCGTAGGAATTTTCCGAGTGATAACCGCAATGGTAAACATTATCCTCTACAGGAATAGGAAAACTCAGCTGAGCGGCTTTGACATCTTGGGGCTTTTCAACAGTACCAATAGAACTGGTAGGACAAGCTAAAAGAGCTTGCAGTGCTGCTAATCTTTCCGCCTCGTTAGCTGGTTGGTGATGCACCGCCGACTGTTCCCCAGCTTCCGTAAACACTTCTGGAGCCATCCACCGACAAGTATCACAATCAATGCAGGAAGTATCGACATAAAAATCGCCACTGACATTTTCCGGGCGACGCAGATTTAAATGAGCCATATGAAACCTCTTTCGCCCAAGCACTTGCGCTTAAGGGCGACGAACCCTGTATCCCCACGTTAGCAAAAGCGCTAAAGGACTGTTGGGAGGCGATATTTGATAGAAGAAAATGGGATGACTTAATTAAAAGCACTCAGAGAATCTCTGAGTGCAAATGGTATATTCTGAAATTTAGGCGATCGCCTAAATTTAATTTAAAGGATTAGTAAAACTTAGACAGGTTTAAAAAGTTAGAAAAAGTTAGAAGTTTTTAAATGAAAAGGTTACAAAAAGCTATCATTTAGGCAATGGCGTTTACCCTGGTGTTCCAAGTTTGCAGCTATTCGTATTCCTTAGGGTCATCAAGGCGCTTGCTTGTCCAAGACTGCTTATACGAATCAGTAAGCCTTGATTCTTCCGTTTCTAGACCAATCAAGCGATAAATGAAATTTAAAATTTTTTTCATTGTCTACTCCTCGATTTTGTAATTGGTGTTCTATATATATCCTCAACGTGTCTGCTTACGTTTCCAGAAACAAAACATTTATTTTTTTATTAAGTTGGGTACTCTATTACAAGCACGTCTTGTTCCTGAAATTACTGGGAGTCTGGCGCAGGTGTTCTAACTTTTAAACGAAACGGTTTAGTTTAAGTTGTACAAACCAGGAGGGCAAAAATAAAAACCCCCTTGGTTTTACCTTAAAGGGGGCGAGGAGGTCATCTTGAATGTGGCGATAAGCAGTCTAATTATCAATAGGTGCAAGGAAAATCGACTTATGCACTTGGAGGCGATTTTACTTCTGCTGATGAGGTGCTAGCAGTTCTAAATAGTCAGCAAACTCTAGCAAATCCGAAATCACCACAAATAGCAGATCAGCATATTGACGCTCCCTTGGCTGCTGTAGCTGCGTACGCTCATTCCCGCAAAAAGCCAGGGGATTCTTAGTTCATTGAGTAAACCGTAAACCTTTTCCTGACGGAGACGCTGCGCGTATAGCCCTTCGGGCATGGCTTCGCTAAGGCGTAGCCTGCGCTTTGCGCTTACGTATCTCTATTCGCAATCGCCGACTGCTACACGGGCAATACTTAACCAAACATCCCCTACTACTGTACGAAAGGTCCAGTCAATTTACGTTCATACCTAGAGTTTCAATTCTTCGGTTCACGCCAAGTCGGTTGAGCCTTAAGGCTTGTGGAATGTAAAATCTAGTAGTTACAAAAAATAGCTATGACTGAAATTGTATTTCTAGTTGAAGAAGATCCAGACGGTGGCTATACAGCTAGGGCATTAGGGGAATCGATTTTCACTCAAGCTGATGATATCGAAACCCTGAGAGAGATGGTGCGTGATGCGGTTCATTGCCATTTTCCTGATGCACAAAACCGTCCTAAAGTCATTCGTTTGCACATAGTCCGTGATGAGGTTATTGCTTCTTGAAGCTCCCACGAGACTTATCTGCTAGAGAATTAGTTAAAGCTCTTGCTCGTCTTGGATACGAGGTGAGCCATCAGACAGGTAGCCACATTCGGCTAACTACGCTACGCAATGGTGAACATCACGTCACAGTAGCAGCCCATGATCCTATCAAGATAGGTACACTTAACGCGACATTAAAAGATGTTGCTGACCATGCTGGTTTGATCCGTGAAGAATTGCTAGAGCTTCTATTTGAATAATCAGTGAAATTAGCGCTTTAAGCTATTACATGTTTTATTGATGGAATTGCGATTGGCTTTGCCACTGCCGCGAATCGCGATTGGGCACGAGGGCACTGCGCTCCGCGCAATCGCCTCATCTATCTTTTCACGACGGGCGATGCTCCCAAAGGGAGCTGTCCAAAGGGCGGGCGCGGAGCACCATCGCCCTTTAAGCGATCGCAAAAATTTCCAATCAAGTTTCAGCCTATCAGTAGATGCACTTTATCTACCACAACGTTAATGACATGATGAGTGATGGGTAGGCTATCAATGACCATGCCAAGGCACAACAACATCATGTAGGAAATGGAATAGAGAAACAAACCTTTAGCTAAGCTGCGGTCTTCTGGATTTTGCAACAATTGCCAAGCTTTGTAAATAAATATGCCTCCTAGCCCCAGCGCGATCGCACCGTAGACAATTCCACTCACCTGCAAGGGATAAACCAGTAACAGTGTTGCTCCTACTGTAACTAGGGTATATAACCAAATTTGCCGCACTGTTGCCGTGTTCCCAGCAACTACTGGTAACATTGGTATGCCAACTTTTGCGTAATCATCCCGAATCATTAAAGCGAGTGACCAAAAATGAGGCGGTGTCCACAAAAAGACGATCGCAAAAATTAACCATCCTGCCCAGCTTAACGTACCTGTGACAGCTGCCCAACCTACCAAAGCTGGAATTGCCCCTGCTGCACCACCAATAACGATATTTTGAGTGCTATGACGTTTTAACCAATGAGTATAAACTAGCACATAAAAAACAAGACCAGACATTGCTAGTAGGGCAGCTACTAGGTTGGCAAATACGAAAAGTAAGGTAAAGGAAATGACAGCCAAAGTGGTGGCAAAAATCAAAGCATCACGCGCCTGTATTCTCCCTGAAGGCAGTGGACGATGACGCGTGCGCTCCATGTCATAATCAATATCCCGGTCATAGACACAGTTGATTGCTTGGGCGCTTGCAGCTGCCAAAGTGCCACCAGTCAGTGTAACGAGCAATAACAATGGATCTACCTCTCCCTTGGCTGCAATCCACATACTTCCAGCAGTGGTAATGAGTAGCAAAGGGATGATTCTGGGCTTTGTAAGCTGGTAGTAGCTTTGAATAACTTGTAGAAACGTTTGATGGTGGCGAGAGACATTAGTCTCAATCATTTTGGCACTATTTCCTTTTGTTTCAATAACTTATAGGCACTAATGGCTAACTGCTAAGAAGCTCACAGCAACCAAAAATGAGCAATTAGCCATTAGCAGCCATGAGTAATTAGCAAGTCAAGTCGATTGTCATGGATTCAATCCACCGGTTGCTTGTTCGCTTGTAGCGCCTGCTTCGATACTCATGCTTGTAGCGTTGATCCCACGGCTACTCACCCAGTCTCGCAGTGCTAAAACTGTGAAAGCCACCAAGGTACCTAGCAAAGCTGCCCCTATAGCTTGGTGAGAGACGGTGAGTGGCTCAACTTGAAGACGCAACCGGAAAGTGGCAACTCCCAACAGGAGTTGTATAATCAGTAACCCACCAGCGATATTTGCCAGTCGTCGTAAAGCTGGATGCAGTGCTGGTGTACGCCAAGAGAGAAATACCACTGCCAATGTTGCCACTGTTGGGGGCACGACGCCGGCAATATGACTGTACATTACGGCACAAAGTTGGGATATGCCAAAGCATTGATGTAGCGCCCAGCGAGAGCCTACCAAGGCACCGAGTAGACTTTGCAAATAAACCAAAATAGCTGCTGTTAAACCGACATACGGCAAGTTACCAACGGTTCCGGTTCCCTGGTAGGGGATGAGGGCGGTGCCGATGACCAATAGGGTCGTAAAAAATAACAGCGCTGTTCCTAAGTGGGCGGTGACAATATCAAACCGCAAAAGTTCAGTGACAGTAAGTCCGCCCAAAACACCCTGGAAAACGATTAAAAATAAGGCGAATGTGGATGCCCAAGGAAGCCATCTCGGTAAAGAGCGACGATGCCACCAAGACATTCCAACGAGTGCGATCGCGCTGATACCAATCAATGCCGCATCCAACCTGTGAAACCACTCCAAGAAAACCTGGAAATTCATTTGCTTGGTTGGCACCAGTTCTCCATAGCACAGAGGCCAATCAGGGCAAGCAAGTCCAGCATTCATCACACGGGTGGCACTGCCTATTGCCATCAAAATCAAGGTGGCTACACACATTCTCCACACCAAGCGACGAATTCGTTCCTGTGGCACCTGCTGCGGCGCAGTCGTTATGTTTTGTTGTTGTAGGACAAATTCGCTCATGAAGGATACCTTCTGTCGCTCTTTAAGAGCTATCTACGTTCAAAATGTGTCAGTACCAAACGGACATCTTGCAAGGGCAGGACGGACAGTTTGCTCCGGAGGGAAACCAACGCCAGTCGCCTGCGGAGGGAAACCCTCCTGGAGCGCTGGCTCCTCCTTGCAACTGTCCTCGGGAACCCAAAGGAAGTTTGGAGTCGCGGCGCGGAACCGCTTCAACTTCTTTCCACAAACAAGTGTCCTCCTCATCTCCCACCCTAGCGTACAAATAGGGTTCGAGACTGGCTCTCACTATACTGTGAATCACCCTTACCACTTTTTGCTTGAAGCTTTAGGGATTTTTAAGTTGTCAGGCAACCAGAAGAACTTAGAACACAAAATTTAGAATTGGTGAATGTTCCTACGAATCAATTCGCACAATTCAACAAGCCTGCATGAATAATAAATACAGAGGCTCGCATCCTAACTCGACACCCAGTTGCAAGAAACCCAAAAGGGTTTGTACTGTGCGCCTGCTCCCGTTCTTTTCTGGTAAGGCATTGATTGATGGTAATTACTCTAAATCCTTTAAATTTTTCCCCGCTGCGACATCCACCCTGCGGCACATCTCATAAACTACTTGTGTTCAAAAGTGAGAAAATTAGCATAAAAATTAATAAAAATTTCATACCTTGCCCCACTAAGTCTTTTAAGCTGCACTACTGTAGTAAGTGAGCAGTTCTGTCCAACGTAGTAAAGTCATTAACTCAAGAAACCCGTGAAAATTCCAAGTTCAATCTGGACATTACTCATTGGCATCCTGCTGACCCTAGTCAGCCTTTGGTACGGTCAAAATCATGGTCTACTACCAACAGCAGCCTCTGATGAAGCTTCCTTAGTGGACGGTTTGTTCAACACGATGATGATCGTCTCCACAGGTATATTTCTGCTTGTAGAAGGTATTTTAATTTACTCTGCCATCAGATACCGTCGGCGTGCTGGTGACAATGCAGATGGTCCGCCAGTACATGGTAACGTACCCCTAGAAATCCTTTGGACAGCGATCCCAGCTGTTATCGTTATCGGTATTTCTGTTTACAGTTTCGATGTTTACAACGAAATGGGCGGCTTCAATCCTCATGCCGTCCATGAAGCCCCGATGACGCCACAAGCAATGAGAATGCCTGGGGCAGCTATAGCAGCAACTTTAAGCGATACACCACCCAGCACAAGTCCCGACCGAAATCAGGAAAGATCTGATGAGGCAATGCAAGACCCAGCCACAGCAGCAGTCCGCAATGCTGACCAAATTCCCCAACTGCGGGAAGCCCCCGGTACAGGCTTAGTTTCTCCCACCATTGGACCTACTCCCGATAAAGAAGGCAAACCACCCGCATTTGTGGTGAACGTCACAGGTTTGCAATATGCCTGGATTTTCACCTACCCTGAAACTGGTGTCACTTCCGGTGAACTACACGTTCCTATTGGGCGTGAGGTACAACTCAATATGACAGCCAACGATGTGATCCATGCCTTCTGGGTGCCAGAGTTTCGCCTCAAGCAGGATGTGATCCCCGGTCGGCAAAGCGAGATTCGCTTTACGCCCAGCAAAGAAGGTGATTATGCGCTCATCTGTGCTGAATTATGCGGTCCTTACCACGGGGCGATGAGAACACAAGTTGTTGTTCAAAAGCCGGAAGAGTTGGAACAGTGGATTCAAGAACAGCAAGTTGCTAGCACTGAAGAACTCAAGCAAGCAGTTGCTGTAAATCCTACCGACCTATCCCCACATGAATTTCTCGCTCCTTACACGAGCGAAATGGGAATTCATTCAGAAATGCTACATCAACTGCACAAGTAGTTTATTCATCATCAGTCATCAGTCATTAGCAACTGACTGCTGACTTCTGACTCCTGACAACTGAAATTTTTATGACACAAGCACAGGTACAAGAAACAGCCAATATCCCTGCTGTAATTGAGGAACCAGGGGTAAGACATTGGCGAGACTACTTTACCTTTAACACTGACCATAAGGTCATTGCGATTCAATACCTGGTCACTACGTTCATTTTTTACTGTATTGGTGGCGTTTTGGCTGACTTGGTTCGCACAGAACTGCGAACCCCAGAATCAGATTTTGTCAGTCCGGAACTGTACAACAGTTTGTTTACGCTGCACGCCACAATTATGATTTTCTTGTGGATCGTGCCAGCAGGTGCGGGATTTGCTAACTTCTTGATTCCCCTAATGATTGGGGCAAAGGATATGGCATTTCCACGCCTAAATGCTGTTGCCTTTTGGATGATTCCTCCGGCTGGGTTGTTGCTGATTGCTAGTTTGGTGGTCGGCGATGCACCTGATGCAGGTTGGACTTCTTACCCTCCCCTGAGTTTGGTAACAGGTCAAGTGGGTGAAGGAATCTGGATTTTGAGCGTTCTGTTGCTGGGTACGTCTTCGATTCTGGGGGCAATCAATTTCCTTGTCACCATGCTCAAGATGCGTACCCCAGGCATGGGATTCCATCAATTGCCCTTGTTCTGTTGGTCGATGTTCGCGACCTCGGCGCTGACTCTGGTATCAACGCCTGTGCTAGCAGCAGGTCTGATTCTTCTTGCTTTTGACTTACTTGCAGGAACGACATTTTTTAACCCGACTGGCGGTGGTGATCCAATTGTGTACCAGCATATGTTCTGGTTTTACTCCCACCCAGCGGTTTACATCATGATTTTGCCCTTCTTTGGGGCGATTTCTGAGGTGATCCCGGTTCATTCTCGTAAGCCAATTTTTGGATATAAGGCGATCGCCTACTCAAGTCTTGCCATCAGCTTTTTAGGGCTTATCGTTTGGGCGCACCATATGTTCACCAGCGGTATCCCTGGTTGGTTGCGGATGTTCTTCATGATTACCACCATGATCATCGCCGTACCTACGGGGATCAAAATTTTCAGCTGGTTGGCAACGATGTGGGGTGGCAAACTGCGCCTCAACAGTGCCATGCTCTTCGCAATGGGCTTTGTTGGCACCTTTGTGATTGGCGGGATCAGTGGCGTGATGTTGGCAGCAGTGCCATTTGATATTCACGTTCACGACACCTATTTTGTGGTCGCACACCTGCATTATGTGTTATTTGGTGGTAGTGTTCTCGGTATTTATGCGGCAATTTACCACTGGTTCCCCAAAATGACCGGGCGGATGCTGAACGAATTTTGGGGTAAGGTTCACTTTGCCCTGACGATCGTCGGTCTAAACATGACCTTCTTACCCATGCACAAACTGGGGATGATGGGGATGAACCGCCGCATTGCTCAGTATGACCCCAAATTCACATTTCTCAACGAAATTTGCACCTATGGTGCTTATATACTCGCGGTTTCCACATTCCCCTTCATCTTCAATGCGATTTGGAGTTGGATGTACGGATCCAAAGCAGGTAATAATCCCTGGCAGGCATTGACCCTAGAGTGGATGACGAGCTCACCGCCAGCGATAGAGAATTTTGATAAACTACCAGTACTCGCGACTGGTCCCTACGACTATGGCTTGGAAAACACCAGCAAGGGTGTACCCTTGTCTGACCCCGATCCAACCTTGTCTGCCGGTCCTAACTCGGTGTTACGCGCGGAACCGGACGAACCATATCCCGCTATCACTGCCGAGAAAGAAGAACGCTAATTAATAATGAATTATGAATGATGAATGCTAAAAGTCTTCATTCATAATTCATCAGCCATAATTCATAATTAAACGGAAGATTCATGCAAAGTCAAACTATTGACCCAGCAAAGACGGCTCTTAATCATCATCACGCTGCTACTACAGCAGAAGCTCATCACGAAGAACATCCGGATCATCGCATCTTCGGGTTGATTATGTTCCTAGTCGCTGAAGGGATGATTTTTTTAGGGTTGTTTGGGGCTTATATAGCTTTCCGTTCTACACTACCTGCTTGGCCTCCAGAAGGTACGCCAGAGTTAGAACTGTTGCTACCCGGAGTCAACACTATTAATCTAATTGCTAGTAGTTTTGTTATCCATAATGCCGATACCGCTATCAAAAAGAACGATGTGCGGGGAATGCAATTGTGGTTCGCGATAACTGCGGCAATGGGTATTATTTTCTTGGTGGGGCAGGTGTATGAATACACCCATCTGGAATTCGGCTTGACTACCAACTTGTTTGCCAGTGCATTTTATGTCTTGACTGGCTTCCACGGTTTGCACGTGACTATCGGAGTTTTGGCAATTCTTGCCGTGTTGTGGCGATCGCGCACTAAAGGTCATTACAGCAACGAACATCACTTTGGTATAGAAGCAGCCGAAATTTATTGGCACTTCGTTGATGTGATTTGGATCATCCTCTTCGGCTTGCTGTATCTGCTTTAAGTAGTGGTTTTTACTCCACCTTAGGACTGATAAAAATCCCCATATGGGGGTTTTTAGTTTTTTTAGAAGCCGAGAAATCCAGACCATGTTCGCCGTCCTCATACCCCACAAGCAGATAACGAAGCAATAACAGAACATCTGCAAGACTTGTTGAGTCCAGCTATCTATGCTCAAAGTGCCTACTATCCGAGCTTGGAACTACGCGATCGCTGCGAAGGCGGGCACTCCGTGCCATCGCATCCTGACACTACCATTGATGACTTGCTTGAGTTGGCTAGTGCAAAAACCTTACTTCTTTATACCTTGTATTAACCAGCACAAAAACTTGTAATTTGAACTCCTGCTCTAGAAAGATATTTCCAAATATTTACATCGATAGTATAGAGCGAACGAAAACGGTTTTAGTACATAGCCTCCAATAGTTGCATCTACTGGAGGTTTTTTGTATTTAATAGAGTGCGTCATGGTACTGTATCGATTAACACAATATTTTGTCATCTAAATTCTAACTTTAGAAAGGGTTTTACAAAATCTCGCATAGATAGTATGAAGCCAATGCAAACGATTGAATTGCTGTCATTAAACCAGCCTCCAGTATGTCCTCCTAGGGGGCTTTTTATATTTAATAAAGTATCATACAAATGTATTAACTAACACAGCTTTTTGTCACTGAAACTCCTCCTTTAGAAAGGGTTTTACAAAATCTCGCATGGATAGTATGAAGCGAATGCAAGGAATTGAATAGCAGTTTCAGCCTCCAGTAGTAGCATCCACTGGGGGTTTTTTGTTTAGTAGTAAATCTTTATGTATGAATTAACACAATAATTTGTTACTGAAACTCCAGCTTTAGAAAGGGGATTTACAAATATTCGCATCGATAGTATTGAGCGAATGAAATCGGTTCAGCAGAAGCCTCCAGTAATAGCACCCACTGGGGGCTTTTAATTGTAAGGTGTGGATCACAGTGGTTTTTGGTCTGGCGATGAATATCAATGGGTATGGTCGCGCCAAAATTCTAACGCAGCAACAGATACAGCTAGTTTTCGCCCAAGGGATTGGGCGCGATGGGCAAAGAAAGCCCCGCCAAGGGCGATCGCATATCGCGTTGTTGGTTTTGGTGTTTCAAAAACTTTGCGGATAAGCACAACGATCACTTCAGGGGAATATCCGCGTCTTCCCATGTTGGTCGCATAGTGCTGAAGCGCTTGCAAAGGGATGAACAAAACGCTCAGTTAAAGATCTATGAGCCATCGGATTCAGCTTAGCCGCTTTCAGTGTTGCCAATCCCTGCTGTCGCGTCACAATTGGAAAGAACTATTGAAGTAGCCAAAGATTGACTCTTCTATCAAATCCCCCAGTAGCAAGCTTTGTCCCATCCGGACTAAAGGTTATGGCGCTTACCCAGTCGGAATGCCCATAAAGTGTATTTAATAACTCACCTGTTGTTAAATTCCACAGCTTAATTCCATCTCTACCACCACTGGCAAGGGTTTGTCCGTTGGGGTTAATAGCTATTGTATTCACCCAATTGTTGTGTCCTGTCAGGGTGCGAACTAATTCTCCACTGCTGGCATTCCAGAGTTTAATTGTGCGATCGCGGCTAGCACTGATCAAGGTATTTCCATCTGGAGTAAACACGAGTTTGGTGACTGTATTCGCATGCGCCCCTGGAACTGTACGGATTAATTTTCCAGTACTCAAATCCCACAGCTTAACAACACCAATATTGTCACCACTTGCCAGCGTCTGACCATCAGGACTAATTGCCACGGTATAAATGAGGTTATCAAAGCGTGTCAAAGTAGCAAGTGGGCGCTGCTGTAGCAAATCCCACATCCGAATACCGTCCAATGCACCGCTGACCAAAACTTTACCATTTGGAGTGACTGCTAAGGACAGCACATTGCTCGTATGCCCGACAAACGAGCGAGTAAATTTATTGTTTTTCAGGTTCCAAAGGTTAATCGTGTTATCATCACCGCCACTAGCAAGAGTTTGACCATCTGGCGAAATGACCACAGATTCTATCGCTGTTTGATGCGCTCTGTTGATAATCCCACGTCTTTTGCCAGTTGTTGTATTCCATAAGCGAATGATGCCATCATTATCAGAACCGCCGCTGATGAGAGTTTGGCTATCTGGAGTGAAGGCAAGGGATTTAATCGTTCCCAAATGCTCTACGAAGGTGTAAATGAGTTGTGGGTTCGCAATGCTCGTGGTAGGTTGGGCAGGTGGTGTAAATTCAACCTGAGCAGGAATGGCAGGTGATATCCGTATTAGGGGAGCGATCGCAATAGCACCTGCTACGCTCATAAGCATTAGAATATTTTTGGCACTGGTCATTTGAGATTTAGATCCTTGTCTACGGTGTGGATGCTGAGCTATTCGGGCACGCGCAAGGGACGCGTTTTGCATTTAGGACAGGAATTTATTGTAATTATTTATATATATATTTCAAATATTTTAAGCTATCGTGTACCAAATTTTCGGGCGGGAGAGATCCGCCCGCAAATCAGGATACCGATGCTTAGGGTTGCAAAGCATACCGTAGTTAAAATGGTTTTCAAGAGCAACCATGTAACCGCCTAATCTCAAATCTCAACAGACCAAATCTACTAATATGGGGGCTTTTTCTTAGAAACACTCAGCATAGGTAAAGGAGAACTTGACGACGAGCGGGAAGGTAGGTAATGTTGCACCACAGGCTCCTCAGGCAGGGGTTGCTGCTGCTGAATACGCCACCACTTATAAGCTAACGTTATCCCTACTGTTCCCACGCCAAAAGCAAACAACGACCAGCTATCGTCAAATCCACCAATTAATGCGTCTACCACTCCCATCGTAATCAATACACTAATGAGTGGTTCTTTACGATAGGCTAACTTTAAAAAACGAGGAAATACAGCATTCATCACAGCTTTGTTGGTTCCTGTTCACCTTTGATGTAAATTGACTGAGAAGACCTCACCCGCAATTGACGCTTTTGATGAGAGCCTCAATATTATTATACTTTTCTTAATTGACACTCTCCGCCATATAAGGGCGAAGATTCTTTCGTTACGGGGAGCGCAACCGCTTTACCCTCAGAAAAAAAGTTTGATGAAATCAAAACCAGCTGTATGTTCCACCAGCTGGTTCTTTGCTTTTTGCCATTTATAGCGTACAACCAGCACTAAGAGTGCTTTGTGGAAATCCTACCTCAAACCGAGCCATGATAAAACACCTTGGTTGGTGACGTATTCAATCACTACCATGATTACGAAGCCAATCATTGCAGCTCGACCATTCAAACGCTCAGCATACTCATTAAAACCGAACTTTGGTTCCTCCAGCTTGGGAGTAACGGTTGGCTGTGGTTGTGTCTGTGTCTGTGTCATCATTGAAAACCTCTTTTTGGCAAATGAACTTTATAACTGAATATCTAAGTGACAGCACAGCTTAAGCTATCAAGCAGGATTGCCACTGTTTACATTTGTTTACGATTCTTAATTTATTGTAGAAGTACTTTGGCAATCGTCAAGAGCAAAAGTTTGAAGTACATTAGTTGGTATAAGAGGAAGTTCAGTAGTCCTGAGTTTCGAGTAGTAAATGCTGAGTCGGAAAGAAAGCTCTGAGTTCTGAGCGCCCAGCTGTGAGTAATTTTTCTTACTTGCCCAAATTTGACTCACCATTGAGCACGAGAGCGCTTGGTATTGTCTTTGCACTCAGGATTTTCCGCTTATAACGACTTGTTAAATTCGTAGTCTCTGATTCAAAAGACTAAGGATGAGACTGACAAACTATAAGCTACACAAAAATTCATAAGAGGCAGTAAATGGAAATTGGTATTCCCAAAGAAACTAAGGATCAGGAGTTTCGGGTTGGGTTAAGTCCTTCTAGTGTACGAGTCTTACAAGAAAATGGTCATACGGTTTTCGTAGAGACTCAAGCAGGTATTGGTGCTGGGTTTACAGATGATGACTACACAAGCGCTGGTGCTAAGATAGTCACCACAAAAGAAGCGGCTTGGAACCGCGAACTGGTTGTCAAAGTCAAAGAGCCACTTGCTGCTGAGTATCAGTTTTTGCAGAAGGGGCAAATTTTGTTTACCTATCTGCATCTAGCTGCAGATAGAAAATTAACGGAACATCTGATTGATTGCGGTGTGACGGCGATCGCCTACGAAACTGTAGAACAACCAGGTAACAACAAATTACCTCTGCTCACCCCCATGAGCATTATTGCCGGTCGTTTATCGGTACAATTTGGGGCAAGATTCCTAGAGCGCCAGCAAGGTGGTAGAGGGGTTTTGTTGGGCGGTGTTCCCGGAGTGAAACCAGGCAAAGTCGTGATTTTAGGTGGCGGTGTCGTGGGTACAGAAGCCGCTAAAATTGCTGTGGGCATGGGCGCTGCTGTCCAGATTCTAGATGTTAATGTCGAGCGTTTAGCTTATCTGGAAACGTTATTTGGTTCTAGAGTAGAACTGCTTTACAGTAACTCTGCCCATATTGAAGCTGCAGTCAAAGATGCTGACTTGCTCATTGGTGCTGTTTTAGTACCGGGACGTAGGGCACCTATTCTTGTGTCACGCAATTTGGTTAAACAAATGCGTCCTGGTTCTGTGATTGTCGATGTTGCGGTTGACCAAGGCGGTTGTGTGGAAACTTTACACGCCACATCTCACACGAACCCAGTATACATTGAAGAGGGTGTGGTACATTATGGGGTTCCTAATATGCCAGGGGCAGTTCCTTGGACTTCTACTCAGGCGCTAAACAACAGCACTCTACCGTATGTATTGCAGCTAGCGAATTTGGGGATAAAGGCACTGGCAAATAACCAAGCATTAGCCAAAGGTGTGAACGTGCAAGATCATCGCTTAGTTCATCCTGCAGTTCAGGAGGTTTTTCCTGACTTGGTGGCGTAGTTAGTTATCAGTTATCAGTTACCAGTTATCAGTTACCAGTTACCAGTTATCAGTTATCAGTTATCAGTTATTCATTGTTCATTGTTCACTGCGGCTGGTACTGTTCACTGTTTACTGCGGCTGGTACTGTTGTACAGTTGCGTTGTGTGAGTTTTGCGATCGCATCAATCAAGTTAGCTGGTTCGACTGGCTTGGTGACGTACATCTCAAAGCCTGACTGCAATGCTCGTGTACAATCTTGTTCTGTGACATACGCACTCAAGGCGATCGCTGGTATCTGCCCTCCTATTTCCGGTTCCAAGTTTCTCACTTCACGAATTAAGGTGTAGCCGTCTTCCTCTGGCATTCCAATATCACTCACCAGGACATCAGGCAGGGATTTTTCGATAGCCCAAAGTGCTTTTCGTACTGATGCGACAGCTGTCACTGTCGCCCCAAATTGTTGCAGTATAGTGGTGACGAAATTTCGTGTATCGGTATCGTCATCAACAAGCAGCACTTGCAAACCCCTGAGGAGGGACGATGAGGGGGATGAGGGGGATGAGGGAGTGAGGGAGTGAGGGAGTGAGGGGGATGAGGGGGATGGGATAATACCTTGTGCGTGATTCCAATCCCATCTTCCCACATCCCTATCTCTACCGAGTTCCCCTAATTCCTTGTCCCCCCTCTCCCCCTCGTCATCTGAATTCTCTGTATCTACAAGCGGTAGCCTCACGGTAAAAGTTGCTCCCTGTCCTACTCCTGGGCTTTGAGCATCAACGGTTCCGCCATGCATTTCCACTAGATAACGTACAATTGCTAGTCCTAGTCCCAGTCCACCTTGGTTTCTGGTGATGCTACCATCAGCTTGACGAAAGCGGTCAAAAACATGAGGAAGAAAATCTGGGCTGATACCACTTCCTGTATCGCTCACCTGAAGCAGTACTGAGGAACTTTTTCGTTGCGAAGGTTGCCATTCAGACAATTGAGGTTGCTGAGTGCTGAGTTGTTCAAAGCTAGACTCAGAACTACTGATAGACAATCGTACCTCTACCTTTCCGCCTTCGGGTGTGAACTTGAGCGCGTTATTCAATAAATTCCAAAGAATTTGCTGCAAACGGTTTGGATCGGCAAAAACGACAAAGCCAGAGTTAAGCGTGTCCTCTTGTGTGTGTCCTGTTGTCTGCTTATCCCGCGTATTGCTGGATTCAATGAGAAACTCAAGTTGAATATTTTTTGTCTGGGCTTCTAAGCGCACGCTATCCAGAACTGTTGGAACCAGAGATGTTAAGTTAACCGGACAAAGATTCAAATGCAGCTTGCCACGTATAATCCGCGAGACATCTAAAATATCGTCAATAAGTTGTGCCTGCAAATTAGCGTTGCGTTCCATTGTTTCCAAGGCGCGTTCAACGGCTTTTTCATCCAATTTTCGCTGGCGCAGCAGTCTCGCCCAACCGAGTATTGAAGTTAAGGGTGTGCGAAGTTCGTGGGAAAGGGTTGCTAAAAATTCATCCTTGAGGCGGTTTGCTGTTTCCGCTTCTTGTCGTGCTGTTTGTTCGCGGATGAAGTTGATGTGTTCTTCTTGTGCTTGTTTGCGCTCTGTGATATCTTCTATTGTGCCTACATAACCGATGACTTCGCCTTTATCTGAAAGCATCGGAGACGAAGACATATGAACCCAACGCTCAATGCCTGTAGGCGTGAGTATGCGAAACTCTCGTGTGTATTCCTGACCTTCAGCGGATACAGCATACCAATCGGCAATAACTCGTCCTCTGTCTTCTGGATGAATTCCTTGCGTCCACCCGTCGCCTAAACTCTCCTCAAGCGTCATTTCAGAGATTGCTTGATAGCGAGGGTTAATATACGTGCATTTGCCTAATGTATCTGTAAGAAAAATGCCTACTGGCGAGCAAGCACTTAAAGAGCGAAACATCTCTTCACGCTTCCTGAGTTCCTTATTCATTGCTGCCAGTTGTGTCGCTTGTCGCTTGACTTCGAGGGTTTTCTGGAACAGATCAACAAATGCCGCTACCTTCGATTTCAAAATTTCTGGATTAATCGGTTTGAAGAGGTAGTCTACAGCACCAATCGAATAACCTTTGAACACCATGTTGTCGCTGGTGCTAAATGCTGTGAGAAAAATAATTGGCGTATGGCGCGATCGCTCTCGTTGTCGAATCAGGGTTGCTGTCTCGAACCCGTCCATATCTGGCATCTGCACATCCAGCAGAATCACAGCAAAATCCTGATTGAGCAAACATCGCAGTGCTTCTGCACCCGATGTCGCCCTGACCAAATTTTGACCCAGGCTGTCTAAAATTGCCTCCAGGGCTAACAAATTTTCTGGATGGTCATCTACCAGCAGAACGTTAACTTTCGGTTCAAATGACATTTTTATCTGTATGCTTTAGGAAATATATTAAGGCGTTTTCACGTCTACCTATTGACTGTGACGCTTGCGCTGATTCTATTCCCACTATCTTAAGTTAGAATTTGTTGATTGTTGATGCTTAAAGTTCAAAGCTTTCTTCTATGAAGAATTCACAAAGAACACGATCAAAAATTACAAATTTTCACTAAGAAAGGAGCTATTTCTGCCAAAGGTAGAATATTCTGGGCGACTCCACGGGCGATCGCCGCTTTTGGCATTGTCGAACAAGCTGCTGTTGAAGGTTCCTCTACCACAGTTCTACCGCCGCGTGCCCTGATTTTTTCCATTCCTCTAGTTCCATCATGGTTGGCTCCTGTCAAGAGTACTCCAATCAATTTTTCGGCATAAGTATCTGCTGCGGTTTCAAATAGCACATCTATTGACGGTCGGGCATAAGTCACAGGAGCATCAGTAGATAAAGAAAAGCAAGGATAAGGAACCGAGCCGCTTCCCGCTTCTATCATCAAATGATAATCTGCTGGAGCTAAATATATGCAACCAGGCACAATTTCTTCTTTATCTTGTGGCTCTATGACAACCAAAGGGCTATACTCCTGCAACATCATTCTCAATTTATCATCAGAAGATTTGTGACGGTGTTGAACAATTGCCACAGGTACTGGGAAGTTTTTGGGCAATCCGGCGAGTAAGACTTCAAGGGCTTGTAACCCTCCTAAGGATGCACCGACAACAACCAGTTGAAATGCCATTAGGAATGAAAGATTAGAATAAATTATAAATAATGAAATATTATCATAATTTTTTGAGCATTTATCATTTTACCGAATTCGGCGGTAAAGCTTTTCTCTACCTTCTAACTCCTCATAGTCTTGCTCATGCGGGGTGAACTTAAGGGTTTCTTGGCGTCCCAAACCTAATATTCCAAACTTCACATGGCTTTCATAAAAAAGATTATGAACTCTGTGTTGTAAAGATTGATTAAAGTAAATTAAGACATTACGACACAAAATAATATGAAATTCATTAAAGGAATTGTCTGTCGCTAAATTATGTTGTGAGAAAATCATATTTTCTTTTAAATATGAGGAAAATAAAGCATTATCGTATGCCGCTGTATAATATTCAGAAAAAGATTTTTTGCCACCTGCCTGTAAATAATTTTGAGTATAACCTTGCATCAAATTTAGTGGATAAATTCCAGTTTTTGCTTTTCGTAATACCATGTCGTTGATATCTGTTGCATACAATCGGCAACGGTGATACAGCCCCTCTTCGTGTAGTAAAATTGCCATAGAATAAACTTCTTCACCCGTGGAACATCCAGCGTGCCAGATGCGAATAAAAGGATAAGTTCGTAATATCGGCACGACTTTTTTTCTAAATGTTAGAAAAAAGCTAGGATCACGAAACATGGTAGTGACATTAACTGAAAGAGCATACAAAAATCTCTCCATATACTCGGGGTGATGGAGAACTTTTTCTTGCAGCCCAGAAATACTAGTTAAACCTTCGGTTTGAATGACATTCCAAATTCGTCGTTTGAGTGAAGCTAAGGCATAATTTCTAAAATCAAACCCGTAGTAACGATATATTCCATCTAATAGCAATTTAATTTCAATGTCCTCGAGCTGCTCTCTAAGCATATAGATATTTAATTGCCCAACAACTTCAACTTCTGCAGTTGCCCATCCCTTGTGAACGTGAGTTTGATACACATGAAATTTACCTCTGCCTCAACCCTCCCCTGCAAGGGGGCTTTAAAACCCAATTTTAAAACCCAATTTTTACGTGACTCCTCGCTTTCCTTATATAAAGAGGGAGAAAAGAGGGAGAAAAGAGGGAGTCGCTTGAGGGAGAGGTTCGTCGAACTGACGTTTTATGAACAAGGCATGGGTTTGCTGTCAAATGCAATTCCTCAAAAATTATGTTGCAAATAACTCCCAGTATACATTGACATTTAACACTTCTAGGATATACTTGCGCCATATTGTGAGGTGCGCAGGTATGGCAAATCAAAAGCTTGGGAGATTACTACCATTCGGTTTTATCAGTTTCTGTTTTTGTCTAGGGATTGGTATAGGATTATTCCTCCGCTTTGGGCAATTGCAGCGAACAAATGCTGCTACGACATCTACATATATATCTACATCTACATATATAGAAGATACAGATATAGAAAATACAGATATAGATACAAACACAGTACCAGTTCAGTTCTCCATACCAGAGAACGCGTCTCCAGACACCATCACTGTTCAAGCCGTTGGAGATGTTATTCCTGGGACAAATTACCCTAACTACAGACTTCCAGGCGATCGCAATCAGCTTATACCAAATTCAGTGAGAGCATATCTGCAAAGAGCCGATCTTTTATTTGGTAACTTTGAGAGTAGCTTAACAAAATACCCCTACAGCTCCAAAGATATCAGCAAAGGACAAATTTTTGCGTTTCGCTCTCCACCAAGCTATGCCCAGCTTTTTGCTGATGTTGGGTTTAAGGTGATGAATATTGCGAACAACCATGCACAGGACTTTGGTATGGTAGGGTTCCAAGACACAGTAAACAATCTCAAGGGTGTTGGCATCGAAACATTAGGTCACAAAAATCAAATTCTCTTGTTACAAGTGAATAATGTTCCGGTTGCCATGATTGGGTTTGCTCCTTACGAATTTTATAATTCTATTCACGATTTAGAAACAGCTAAAGCTTTGGTACAACAAGCCAAAACACAGGCAAGTATTGTGATTGTATCGATGCATGCAGGAGCTGAAGGAACAAGCGCCCTGCGTGTTCAAGATAAAACTGAGTTTTTCTATGGCGAAAACCGAGGCAATTCTATCCAGTTTGCGCGGAACATGATTGATGCAGGCGCAGATTTAGTCATCGGACATGGTCCTCATGTTCCCAGAGCGCTTGAAATCTATAATGGAAAATTGATCGCTTATTCTTTAGGAAACTTTCTCGGATACCGAACTTTATCCACAGCCGCCCAAACTGGCTACTCAATGATTTTAGAGGCGAAACTCAACTCCAACGGAGATTTGGTGTCGAGTAAAATTATCCCTGTTCACCTGAATCGTCAAGGAATTCCCCACATTGATCAGCGTTTCCGGACAGTGGGACTTTTGCGTTATTTAATTAGTCAAGATTTTCCCAACGATCAGGTAAAGATTAACAAAAAAGGTGAAATTGTATTGGCGGACGTAGTGGCAGAAAGCAAATAGAAAGGTAACGAATGCAATGACGGATGTAACGGATGAGTGGCTATCTACCCGTTACATCTGTTAGGCACCGTTGTGAGTCTGTGTTTGGCACTCCTGCTTTGTAAAAGGCGATCAGCTTAGAGGAGTGCCCCTTGGGCGATGGCATTCACCCCAATACCGTTCGGTTAAGACATCTATTCGTTGAGACAGCAAGGGGGCAGCTTTGCTGGGTGCAAGGGAGAATAAGAGTGAATGAACGATAACTCTTTCTCTCCCATGCTCCCCTCTCCCTGCTCCCATGCTTATCCGAACCGTATTGGCATTCACCCAATCGCTTATCCTGAATCTAGAACTATTGAAAATCCTCAAAACTCATGAAATTTACGCGCATCACTGTTAACCCAAATCAAATGGGTGGTGTTCCTTGTATCAAAGGGTTACGGATTCCTGTAGCTAGTGTGGTGGGAATGTTTGCCGAGGGGATGCGAGAGGATGAAATTTTGCAAGCCTTCCCAGATTTGGAATTGGAAGATATTAGAGAGGCTTTACACTACGCCGCAGTCGCCGTTGCTGAACGTGAATTGCCGTTGTTAATCAATCCATGAAATTTCTGGTAGATAATGCTTTATCGCCTCTACTCGCACAAGGGCTTGGACAGGTGGGTTATGATGCAGTCCATGTCCGTGACTACGGAATGCAAGCAGCCTCAGACACAGAGGTATTCGCAACAGCAGCAGCCGAAGAACGAATTATCATTTCTGCTGACACGGATTTTGGCACTTTGTTAGCACTGCGACAGGAAAGCAAGCCATCGGTGATTTTGTTCCGTCGCAGTAGGGAACGCCGTCCCGAAAGACAGCTAGCAATTTTGTTGGCAAATCTCGCTTCTGTTCAAGAAGCCTTACAACAGGGTAGTGTAGTTATTCTAGAGCAAAGTCGCATTCGCATTCGTGCATTGCCGATTGGTGGCACTGAGGAATAGACTATGTTATTGGGTTAGAAAACGAACACTCAACTGTCACCTTCAAATTACTTTTAGCAGTGCCTTTTGTAACATAGGGAATGCCTGCTTCTCCACCCAGTTCGATGCCGAATTCTAAAGTAACTTTGTTTACACCAGGGATGGGAAGTTGTTTAAATGCATTCAAGCTACAAACAGTGTAAGCACGAATTGTGGTTTGAATGATCTGAAAATTCTGCACCATTTGCTTTCGCACAGCCTCAGGACTTATTCCCTTGTAACTAAGTGCTTCTTCCTCTTCCTCTGCGGGTTCTTCTGTTACGACTAAGGGAACGTTTACGTCGTGCGTAGCTTCAATGTAGATAATCGTGTTGTCATCTAGTTGGATGGGTGTGAGTTTGGTCATAGCAGGAATTGCTAATTTAAAAGCAATCTAGAGATTATAACAATAACTCAGTATGTATATAGCGCTTCTCGTTTGAATGAAGTACAAATTTATCTGTGTCCATGATGAAGATTTTGGTAGGCAGCTACGCTTGAAATAGAGACTGGAGAGATGCGAGTACAAGGGGACAACAAGACAAGGAGGCGATCGCCCTAATAGTGCTTTTAAGAAATGCGATCGCCCTTGGCGGGGCTTTGCCCCGGAGCGATGCCAAAATAACTATGTCACAATTGAGGAAAAGCTATTTTACCAACCGTTGAACAAGGCTTTGCCTGCATCAGAGCCTGCCAGATGTTGTCCAACTACTATCGAGACATCCATTTATTCCGCTTTGACATTAATACAGGAACAATTTACATTTTGGCTGACGAAAGTATAGAGATTCTCATATCTCGTGATGGAAACTGGAGGTTTTTGGATGAAGCCGGACTTTAAAAAAATGCCCAGAAAAGAATTGATCGCTTATGTACTGGCACATCGGAATGATGATGAAGCCTTTCAGGTTCTGATCGCTCGCCGTAGCCCTGACTCCGAAGCAACTTGGTATAACTTTCCCTACACCGAAGAAGGACAGCGACAAATGGAGGAGGTTTTCCGACGCAAGATTAATGGAGAACTTTGAAACTTAGGCTTACTCCCTTCCCGCGCGAAGAATACCTAATTTAACGAACCGCAAAGGCACGTAAGCGCAAAGCGCAGGCTCCGCCAACGCGAAGCGTGCGCCTTAGCGCATAGGACACGAAGAAAGAAGAAACGAAGGTTCGGTAATCTTATACCGGGAAGGGAGTAGCGCGATCGCGCTAAACCTTGTCTACTGTTGTCCACGCAGAAAGTTTCTTAACCACCTAATCGCCTCACTTGTCGTCTGCTCACTTGCAATTTGGAGACATTGCTGTACAATTTCTGAAACATTAGGAAAGTAGCTACTTTCTGCAAGTACGTAGCTCTCGCTCTGCAATCTATAAACGAGTAACTGGTTATTCTTTAGCAGCCAAACCTCTGGCACTCGATAGGGTAAATAATCATTGATATCTGTATAACTAGTGACATCTATTTCAATAACCAAATCAGGGGGAGGATCGTTCTCCCAGTCGATGCGATTCTTACCTTGAACTTTTTGCCAATTCTCAATGTAAAAGCAATAGTCAGGTTCAATGCCGCTGACTTCGCTCAAGCTCATAGTGATGGGTGTAAATGAGTCGTATACTAGGTTTAAGTGGTCAAGCAGAGTTATCACTACCGATGCAAGTAAACTTGCCTTTTTCCCATGCTCAGGTAAAGGAGCCATCAACAAAATCTCATTATGTCGATATTTGATGCGAGGAATAGCGCGATCGCCCAACTGTAACAGCAGCCTTTGGTAGTCTTGCCAGTTTCCCAAGAGTTTCAAGACAGCGCCAGCAGGCAACTCGATTCTTTCTGGTGTAATTACAGTATTCATGTAGACCTGATCGCCTGTAGTATTCTATGCTTTAACGCCTGAAGTTTCTCGACTCAACACTTGATTTAACTTACCGCTGCGATAACCTTCTAAATCTAATGTGACGTAGAGAAAACCAAACTCTTGAAAAGCGGAAACAACAGATGGCAAATCAATCTTCAACACAAACTCTTTGATTTGTTCTGGTGGTAATTCAATTCGCGCTGTGTCTCCTTCGGAACGCACGCGCAAATTCTGATAACCCAACTTTCGTAAGTATATTTCTGCCCTCCCAACTCGTTGCAGCTTGGCTACAGTAATCTCTTCGCCGTAGGGAAAGCGTGAACTCAGACAAGGTTGTGCGGGTTTATCCCACCAAGGTAAACCGAGTTCTTTGGAAATTTGCCGGACTTCAGCTTTGGTGATTCCAACTTCTGCTAAAGGCGATCGCGCACCTCTTTCTTTTGCCGCCTGAATTCCTGGGCGATAATCATGTAAGTCATCAGCATTCACTCCATCCACCACATACGGATAACCCAATTGAACAGCTAAGGGTTTGAGAGTGTCGTGCAGTTCACTTTTACAAAAATAACAGCGGTTCACAGGGTTGGAGGTATAATTGGGGTTTTCCATTTCGTGGGTTTGAATGATTTGATGAGGAATCCCAATCGTTGCTGCTTGAAGCGAGGCGTCTTCCAACTCTTCTGGTAATAGTGAGGGAGAAACAGCCGTGACAGCCAAAGCGCGATCGCCCAGAATATCATAAGCTATCTTGGCGACCAAAGTACTATCCACTCCACCAGAGTAGGCGATCATTGCCTGCTCCATTTCTACAAATAATGCTTTTAGTTGCTCAAGTTTTTCTGTTAGCATCATTTCCAATCTTGCCGAAACGGCATAGCACCCCATGAATTCCATTTTAGGGGGGCAATCAAGGAATTAGATAATTACTGAAAACCAAGTAAAGATTATGAATGCACAATTTGCTCAATTAATAGTTAACGGTATTGCTGTGGGGAGCATTATTGCTTTAGCAGCAGTTGGACTTACGCTTATCAATGGAATTTTACGGTTATCTAACTTTGCTCACGGTGACTTTGTGACATTGGGGGCTTATTTAACGCTGCTGGTTAATACCTTTGGTGTCAATATTTGGCTGTCTATGGTAGTGGCTGCGATTGGCACGGTAGCAGCAATGCTGTTGTCTGAAAAGTTACTATGGTCGCGTATGCGCTCTATCCGTGCGACTTCCACCACTTTCATTATTATCTCTATCGGGCTTGCCTTATTCCTTCGCAATGGCATTATCCTCATCTGGGGCGGTAGTAACAAAACTTACAATTTACCTGTAACCTCTGCTATGGATATTTTGGGCGTGAAAGTCCCGCAAAATCAATTGTTGGTTTTGTTCCTAGCAGTATTAGCAATTGTGATACTGCACTACCTTTTGCAAAACACGAAAATTGGCAAGGCAATGCGAGCAGTTGCTGATGATTTGGATTTAGCTAGGGTTTCTGGTATCAATGTAGACAGAGTTGTCCTTTGGACTTGGGTGATTGCCGGTACTTTGACATCTTTAGGTGGCAGTATGTACGGCTTGTTGACAGCTGTGCGACCAAATATGGGCTGGTTCTTAATTTTACCTTTATTTGCCTCAGTCATTTTGGGAGGAATTGGCAACCCTTACGGTGCGATCGCAGCCGCTTTTATCATTGGTATTGCCCAAGAAGCCAGCACTCCTTTGCTGGGTTCTCAGTACAAACAAGGAGTAGCGCTGTTACTTATGATTTTGGTGCTGCTCGTTCGTCCCAAAGGTTTGTTCAGAAGCACAATTTGAGCAACATCAGAACACAGCGATTAGGGATTAGGGATTAGAGATTAGGGAGTGGGAATTGTTAGTTGTTAAAAAGTACCACTAACCAGTCCCCAGTCCGCAATCGCCAGTCCCCAGTCCCGGATTATCCCATCAAAATGGCAATTATGGATTAATCAAATGAAAGTAGATCCCTGCCACCAGGATGTTAAGTGCTAGTAAAACTAGGCTGACTGCAGTGCGAAAAGGGTAGGGTGGTTTGGCTCCTGTTTTGGCAACGTCTGTGCCAATTTTTTTGTCAGCAGGTGCGAACTTGGCTTCAGTCGTCATTGTTTTCTCTCCTATTTTAAAGACTTATTAACAAATACCAAAGACCCGTCATATATAGCGAGAATCTTTAAGAATATTTTTGTGGATTTTGCACCACCAATTCGCAAAAATAAACAAAATGTAGCACCCAGCCGCTTTTGGGCGGGTGTAGGGTAAAAATGAATTTCTACCGCTGCACCCTAAGGCATACACCCCCTTAGTCCTCAACTCCTGCGTGATAGGAACTGCGAACCAGAGGACCAGAACGGACATGGCTAAATCCCATTTCCCGTGCTATGTTGCCTAATTCATCGAATTCTTCTGGTGTCCAGTATTTTTGGACGGGCAAATGTTCCAAGGAAGGGCGCATATACTGACCAATTGTGATGCGATCGCACTCCACCTTGCGCAGATCCGCCATTGTCTCAATGACTTCCTCCACTGTTTCCCCATGTCCCAGCATCAAACCTGACTTCGTGGGAATCGAAGAATCGATTTCTTTAACAACTTGCAGGACAAAGAGCGAGCGATCGTACTTCGCTCCCCGGCGCACTGGTCCTTGTAAGCGCCGCACTGTCTCAATATTGTGATTGTAACAAGCTGGTTTCGCCTGCACAACCTCATGTATACGCTCGCGTTGACCTTGCTCTCCTGCACCCGCACCACCCCAAAAATCTGGTGTCAACACCTCAATTTGAGTTTCTGGGCTAAACTTGCGGATCGTTTCCATTGTCTTGACAAAATGACCTGCACCTTTATCTGGCAAGTCATCTCGTGCCACAGAAGTCAGCACAACATAACGTAATCCTAAAAGTTGCACAGCTTGTGCCACCTTTTGCGGTTCCTCAAGGTCAAGAGGCATGGGCGCACGACCTTTATCTACTTGACAAAAAGCGCAAGATCTGGTGCAAGTAGCTCCCATGAGTAAGAAAGTTGCTGTTTTTTGGGAGTAGCACTCCCCCCGGTTGGGACAACGTCCTTCTTCGCAAATTGTATGAATTTGGCGCTGCTTGATAATACGTTGTACTGTAGAAAGTTCGCTCGCTTTGCCAATTGGACGACGCAACCACCTTGGCATTGCCGTAATTTCAGACTTAAGTTGTTCCTGTTGTGAAGAAGTCATTTATCTTTCAAATCTTGCCTTAAATATCACCATGACACAAATTCAGCCGCTGAAGTTCGACAGAACACATCAAATACTGTCATTTCTCCTAGAAATTACTCTCCCCCGATTAAAAGAAACATTGAGTATAGTGGGAGAATTCTTGGCATTACATGGCAAAACTACCAACTCAACCGAAACTTTTTATTAGAGCAAACAGTCGTGGCAAATCACAAAATTTTAGTTATCGATGACACTACAGTTGTCAGGGTAAAAGTACGAGAAATGTTGCCATCCGGCAACTTTGAGGTATTGGAAGCAAAAGATGGTCTAGAAGGATTGAATTTAATCCGTCAGGAAAAACTTAGCCTGATCATGCTGGATTTCCTACTACCTAAAATGAGTGGTTGGGAAGTTTTTCAGCAGATTCAATCCCAACCGACTCTCAGGAAAATCCCCCTGGTCATTATCTCTGGTCGTAAAGAAGAGGTGACGGAGAAAATACCAGAACCCTTTGAATATTTTGAATTTCTCGCAAAGCCTTTTGACCAAAAGCAACTCATTGACGCAATTAAGTCAGCAATGACAAAGGCTAAACAGCCGCGCCAAGAACCTACTCAACTCTTGGCAGCTGCAAATAGTGCAATACTAGCCACCTCTAGTGCTGGAAGAACATCAGCTGCTGAGATTCAGGTATTAAATGAGAAAATTGCCAAAATGCAGGCAGAAATAGATAGTTTGAAGAAACAGTTAGCTCAGGTCATCACCTTTATTAAACAGAAAATCACATAAGTAGATAAGTAGAAAGATAAATAGAAACAAACAGAACTAAATTAAGAAATCTAAAAACGTCGGTAAGTAAGTCGGCATAAGAAAACCAAATGTGAACAAAAGTAAACAAGGTTCAAACCTTTTTTCCCCCTGCTCCCTCTCTCTACCCCCTACCCCCTGCCTTATCCCAACGATAATTATTTACGCCGACCTACTTAATATTATTAGGACTTACCCAAAAACCTCTCAAAGTCTTATTTCTCTGTGTCCTCTGCGCCCTCTGCGGTTCGTTTTCCGTAACTTTTGCGTAAGTTCTAATTATTAGGACTTACGCAGTAATAACGGAAAAACATAGACGCGTAGCGGTAAGGCATAGGCAACTGCGTGCCTCCTACGGAGGAGCTACGCTAGCGTCCTAGATGTGCCGTATCTCCTCCAAAGACGCGGAGCGAACGGCGTTAGCTATAGGCATACCCGTTTGCCCTTGGCATACCACAGGCTACCGCACTGATACACCTTAGACGCGGAGCGCTACCTCACCGCTCCGCGTCTAAGGCTCAGGAGCGGTTGATAAATTTTGCAACTTAAATAGGACTACTATATCTAATAAATCTAAGCCATAAAACTCTCTGTAATTTTAAGTATCTTAATTTAGATATCAGAAATTTTTTAATTTAGTAAAAGCTTAGAAGATACTAACTAGCGGTATAAAAAATACTACTTAGGACAGATGTTGATTTAGGCATAACTATAAACATAATTTGAAGGTATGGAAAAAATAATACTCATAAAATATAGCAATTAAAGAAAATGTATGAAATGAATCTCCAATATTAATCAAAGCTTCAGTAAGCTTTCCCCGAAAGAGCTGTAAACTACTGTGCTCTCACTTAAAAACGACCATTAATCTACCGACGAACAGTTTTGCCTTTTTTTGTTCCTCAATCAGTTTTGGGGAAATTTTGTGTTTTGTGTAGCGAGTTATTATGCAAATCAAGATTGATAATTGAATCAGCAAAAATATAAAGCCATAAATGAAAAATACTGTCAAAAAAAGCAAATTGTCAGCGGATGTGATGCATTTCAATAAAAAAATACAATTATCTGGTTTAATCACAAATTCTTTATAAATAAGAAATTGGATTGAAAGAATGTTTGACTTACAGAAAATGACTTTGAAAGATATGTCAGAATGCGGTTTAGCTATTCGACGCCTAAGGGATAAAGCTAACAGTATGGAAGATGTAAGTCGGATAATTGTTGAATATTTTTATAATCAGATAATTGATACAACAAATGGTGAAAAAAGCTGTGTGCTTGTCCGTTTTTTTAAAACTCATTCTTATGGAGAACTACCATTTAATTTACAACAAGATGCTCGTTTAATATTAGGTAATATTACAGTTTCTGATAGTCTTAAATGCTTAACTTTATTGGCAACTGCTGGGGAAGTAGCAGAATGGAACTCGCGGCACAAATCTTTAGAATATAAGTTAATTCCCCTAAAGAGCGAAGAGGCGATCGCTCGCCTCCCAATGATTTCCCAACTCATCCAGCAACTTGGGTTAAATCCTGGTACTGTCGTACAACCAGACCCTAATTTAATCACTGATTTAGAACAGCGGATGTATAACGTTTTTTACGTCCCTGATGCTTTGGGTAGTCCTTATATTCCCTCACAAAACTCGTTTGTGATTCCGTTTAAGATTAAATCTGTGGTAGGGTTTGGGGGATTATTGCCTTCAGGGAATATATTTGCCGTTCTGATGTTTTTGAAGGTTGCAATTCCTCGGACAACTGTTGATTTATTGCGTCCACTTGCATTAAACGTTAAAATGGCAATCCTCCCCTTTGATAGTGGGAGGATTTTCAGCACTCATAGCTCATACGTTGCGAATGAGAACACAAAGACAACTCCTCAAGATGAAACTATTCGGCGTCTCAACTCGCAAATTGCCACATTAACTCAATTGTTGGATGTTTCCGAGCAATCTACAAAAACTCAATCTGACCGCCTTGAAAAAGCTATTACCCATCTTCAGAAAACTTTAGATAAGCTGCAAAAAACTCAAATTCAACTCATTCATAGTGAAAAAATGTCCAGTTTGGGACAGTTAGTTGCTGGTATTGCTCATGAAATTAACAACCCGATCAATTTTATTCATGGCAATGTCTACCATGCGTTAGCCTATACGCAAGATTTGCTGAAATTAGTGCGACTCTATCAAGAATATTATCCAAATCCTCCACAAGAAATTCAAGAAGTCATCCATTCAATTGAACTCGACTTTTTGAGCCAAGACTTGAATAAAATCCTTAATTCTATGACAACAGGAACGGAGCGAATTAAGGAAATTGTTCAGTCATTGCGAATCTTCTCTCGTGTTGAGCATGCAGTAGAAAAAAAGGTTGATATTCACACAGCTATAGACAGTACTTTAATGATTTTGGAACACCGATTGCAAGCAACGGACAAGTATCCAAAAATCAAAGTTATCAAAGAATACGGTCAACTTCCTTTACTTGATTGTTATTTTGGTCAACTTACCCAAGTGTTTATGAATATCATTGCCAATGCCATTGATGCGCTGCAAGAAGGAATAGCGAATAAGAATGACCACTTTGCAATCCCTACGATTCACATTCGCACTCAGGTACTCAATGACAAATGGATAATTATTAGTATTGCTGATAATGGTCCTGGAATAAATGGGGAAGTATGCTCAAAATTATTTGACCCCTTTTTTACGACCAAACCTGTGGGTAAAGGCACTGGAATAGGGCTATCAATAAGTCATCAAATTGTAGTTGAAAGACATGGGGGAGAGCTTAGCTGTCACTCCATTCCAGGACAAGGCGCAGAATTTCTCATTAAAATTCCTTTAAGAAGAACGCAGAACGTAGAACCCAGAACACAGAATATATCCCCATAAATAAATTTAGGGAATTTGATAAGGACGCCAGAACAAGTAAAAAGTAAAAATAAAGAAGAATTCAATATTTTTTTTAACTTTTAACTTTTAACTTTTAACTTTTAACTTTTAACTTTTAACTTTTAACTTTTAACTTTTAACTTTTAACTTTTAACTTTTAACTTTTNACTTTTAACTTTTAACTTTTAACTTTTAACTTTTAACTTTTAACTTTTAACTTTTAACTTTTAACTTTTAACTTTTAACTTTTAACTTTTAACTTGTTTGAGGGGCTTGCATCCTTTTATTAGACTTTTTGCACTCATTCATTTTCTTGGTGTACTTCTTTGCGCCGCCAGTCGCCTGGGTCGGGAAAGCCGTCATTCGCGCTGGCTCGCCTTTGCGGCTTTGCGCGAGACATAATAACATTTATGCAATCTTGTCTATTATTCTGACTACTGAGTCCCTAGCCTATGGTCTTTTTTCGGTCAATGCTAATAGTGGATAATTGCGCTGGTAGTTGCGCTTGTGCACAGCTACCAACACAAAACTAACTTACTGGTTGTTCATTACACTCACTTGAGTAGTCACAACCGATGTTGGTTGCAAAATTGAGGTATGAGCGATGGAATTGTTAGCCAGTGTAAATAATGGATTTGACAAAATCCCAGCGATGGAAGTGGCGATTAATGTCACGACCAACCCCACCTGCAAAGGTCTATACCCAGGTAAATTCCAACGCACTTCTGGATAATTCTTCACTACGTCGGACATTTCATGAGGTTCTTTAACCACCATCATCCTAACCACACGGATGTAGTAGTAGATCGAGACGACCGTGGTTACTAACCCCAGCAAGACTAACCCGTATTCTCCAGCCTGCCAACCAGCCCAGAACAAGTAGATCTTACCGAAGAATCCGGCAAGTGGCGGAATACCGCCCAAGGACAGCAGGGAAATGCTTAAACCCAGTGTCAGAAGCGGGTCTTTCTGGTACAAACCAGAGTATTCCACAATCTGATCAGTTCCTGTGCGCAGGGAGAACAGAATCACGCAGGTAAAACCGCACAGGTTCATGAACAGATAGACCAGCAGGTAGAAGACCATGCTGGCATATCCTGCTTGTGTCCCAGCAACTAAGCCAATCATCACGAACCCGGCTTGACCGATGGAAGAATAAGCCAGCATCCGTTTCATGCTAGTTTGGGCAAGGGCGACTACGTTACCCAACACCATACTCAGGACAGCGAGGGCGGTGAAGACAAACTTCCATTCGTTAGCAACCAAGGGGAAGGCTGTTGTCAGCAAGCGAATGGCTAAGGCAAATCCAGCTGCTTTGGAACCGACTGATAAAAAGGCAATTACGGGAGTAGGTGCGCCTTCATAAACGTCTGGTGTCCACTGGTGGAATGGTGCAGCAGAGATTTTGAAGCCAATACCTGCAACCACAAAAACCAGAGCAATGACCAAACCTAGAGATTGACCAAAACCAGATATGGCAATTCCATTGGCGATCGCACTCAGTTCAGTCTCTCCGCCCGATAAACCATACAGCAGCGAAGCTCCATACAAAAACACTGCTGTACTCGAAGCGCCAATCAACAAGTATTTCAGCGCCGCTTCGTTAGAGCGGGGATCACGCTTGGTGTAACCTGTGAGCAAATAAGAGGAAATACTCAGGGTTTCTAGAGAGATGAAAATCATCACCAACTCACCAGCCCCTGAGAGAAACATTCCTCCCAAGGTCGCAGTTAGCAAAATCGCTATGAATTCCGCTAAAGCGGTACCGCTTTGTTCAACGTAGCGAATCGACATCAAGATGGTGACAATGGCAGATAAGGCAACAATACCGCGAAAGACGATACTCAGGTCATCACCATTAAAGGCACCGCCAAAGGAGATGGGGTTTGTATTCTCCCATTCAAAGAACAGGGCGACGATAGAAGCGAATAAACCTGCAATTGCTAGATATCCAATCCAGCGTGAGGATGTCCGCCCTGAAATCAAATCAACAATCAAAACTCCCAAGAGGGTGACAATCACAATCCCCTCGGGCAAAATCGTTCCAGCATTTAACTGGGATGCAAGATTAGCAAAATCCATGAGCTGTAAAGGTTTTGGCTATCACACATTCAGGTCTAACTGTGTTCATTCTATTGTCTTTTACCCACTGCAATTTAAAAGCCAAAATAAAACTCGCTAAAAGTTGTTCTCATACAGTTGTTCTGCTACATAAAACCTAGACAATACTAGACATTACTTGACGTTTCCACAGGAGCATGGGAGCACTTATCCCTCAACGTCCAGACACGGTTTAGCCAACCGTGCATATTTTTCCAGATTTTGAGATGCATTTAAATCTCTGTCAGCAGTATGTTGACATTTCTGACACACATAAACTCGCTGGGATAGACTAATTTCTTGAATCGCTCCACAATTTGAACAAGTTTTACTAGATGGGTAAAATCTATCAACAAATATGACAGTTCCACCATATCTAATTACTTTATATTCTACCTGTCTGCGAAATTCATAAAAATTAGCATCACTGACAGCACCAGCTAACCGATGATTTTTCAACATCCCTGATGTATTCAAATCTTCCATAGCAACTACTGCGTGGTTTTTGCAAATAAATGTAGTTGCTTTGTGGCTGGCATCTTTACGTATATTAGTAATACGTCTATGCAGCTTAGCTATTCTCAATTTTTGTTTTTTATAACGATTACTACCTTTAACTTTCCTCGATAGTTGACGCTGTAATCTTGTTAAGGTTTGACTCGCTTTTTGTAAAGCTTTTGGATTGACAAAAATCACTCCTGTCGTAATGGTAGCTCAAGTTTTTATCCCTAAATCAACCCCGACATAACCATGTTCTTTTTTGGTGATTTCTGGTTCTGTTTCATAAGAACAAGAAATGTACCAATCTGCCGCTGATTTCGATATAGTTAGCTTTGTGGTTGTTGTGTGTGGTAAATATTCATAAGTTGAAACCCAGCCAATAGTTGGTAATTTTATGCGTTTACCACCCAGATTTATTGGTTTACCACCTGCATTAATTGTAAAACTGTCATTCCTCCCTTTGATTTTAAACTTGGGATAATCTGCACGTTTTTCAAAGAAATTTTTAAAGGCTTTCCCTAAGTTATCAAAAGCAAATTCTGTGATTTTTTGACAAATACCTTTTTCTTTAATCCAGGTGAGAACTGGTTTGACTTCATTATTAAAGAACTTCTTTAAAATCAAGTGATTTGGTTGATATCCTGATTGATACAAAACCTGCCATGTGGCGAGTCCCCAGTTGTATGTAAATCGGGATATCCCAGCGTGTTTTGACATCAGAATTTTTTGTGATGAAGTTAATTTTAGCTTGGTTTTGATGGAAGTCAACAACACAAATTTACTTTGATTCTATTACACCCACGTTTCAAATCATCACATAACTTATCCGAGTAAGTCTAGGAGGTTGATGTAAATTTTCTTAAAATAGGTGGACGGTTATTTGGTGCGGTTTGTCAATAAATGTCAGGTTTTGTCGAGAAAATAGTCTACTAGGAGATTGCTCATACAATCAAGCAGATCGGCAAAGAACCGATCTGCTTGCATACAATACTCAAGAAGCAGTTGTTTGATGAACTGCTATTTCTGTATAATATTAAATTTCGTGGCTGCAAATGCTTTTTGTGCCTTTTGGCAATAGCTCTGAAGCTTGATTAATCAATACCTTCAAGCCTTAATAGCGTCTACTAGAATATCCACCCGTGTTGCTTCTGCCACCCCAGTTACCGCTGCCAGAGCGACTACTTTTTTCCTCCCGTGGTCTTGCTTTATTGACTTTCATAACACGACCCATCCACTCAGCACCGTCTAGAGCATCAATGGCAGCATTTTCTGCAGCTTCTGATTCCATTTCTACGAAACCAAAGCCGCGCGCGCGTCCTGTTTCCCGGTCTGTGGGTAGTTGAACTCGCGTTACAGTACCATACTCAGAAAATACTTTGGTGAGGTCGTCCTGTGTGACGCTGTAGGACAGGTTACCTACGTAAATTGACATGAAACTCTCCAGAATCCTATATACAAGAGACATCTATCCGGAGAGCCGCTTGCAGTTATTGATAATAACAAGGTCAGAATCGCCGAATTTTCTTCTCCATATTTATCCTAACACAACTTTTCTTAAAGAAAGATTAAATCTGTCCTTAGGGCTTGATTTTTAGAAAATGTATCACTAATTACTATATTTTTTCACCCACATATCACTTCCTTAAATATTTCTTAGGGTAGATGACTTTTATAACTCATCTCAATGTTGTTTTTCGGGTTGAGCTTACTCTCATATAACAAAGATAAGAAAATGAGTATTAACTTATTTTAAATTTGAAAATAAAATGAGGTTGCTAAATAAGATTTTCAACTAGCAATTCCTCAATCCACTGAAGGCATTGCCTTGAGTGCATGATTTGATATTAAGTGGAATAGGCAAGGCGTGAGTATATTCCGCGAACAATACAATTAAGAAGAACGCAGAACGCAGAACTCAGAATATCCCTATGGATGTGGAAGGACTGGGGATTTAAGAATGGAAAAATTTTCTTTTTCTCCACGGATAAATTTGGAGGCACGCCTACCAATACTCAGCAACCTTAGTCTTAATTACTACCCAAAAATGCGTTTAATATTCTGACTTCTGAGTTCCTACTCTGGGGTTTTTCTTGGTCATTTTTAATGAGGAAATAAACTCAACACTGAGATGAAACTCTATTTTTTATAGAGTCCATGACTGCCAGAAATCTAAAATGAAGTGTAAGCCTGTTGGAGATAGCAGTGCATAGCGGCGCAGATAGTTAGGTAATTTTTAGTGTTAAGAAAAAAATGCGCCTAACGCAGCCTAGAAACAGCCTCTTATTCTTGAGAACTATTTGTGTTTTGTATTTCTCTCCCTCTTGGCGTATTTTTTTAACAACTTAACAAACCCATCTTAGGAGCGTCCGACTAGCGGCGCACCACCCGTTATGAATGGAAGAAACACTTCTCTCCCTCACTCCCTCCCTCCCTCCCTCACTCCCTCTTCTAAGAGTGTGCGCCAACCATACGCCTGGTATTCGCGCTCTCATTCGTACTATCTACCTAGCCTAAAGACTAGAAATGCAGTTATGCTCTTGGTGAGCAAGCTTTGTTTATGGTGACACCCCGCATCATTGAGACTGTTAAGTTTGATTTAATTTTGGAATAGCCAACAAAAATTTGGATGTTATGAAATTGTGTAACGATGCAAGCAGGTGGCAACCCAGGGAAGACAAGGAAATTTCCTCGTGTCCTGTTGCTGCCATTAACACAAACCGTAGCAATCAGCCAGACTGAAATCACACAAAAAGTTTCTGTATTAACCTTGAGGGGGATGAGTGAAAACTGTAGTCGTCAATTATGCCCTAGATAAGTTAAAGATTGAAATAACTAGAAATTCACAACAAGCTGCTGCTACCTTCCCCTCTGGGAGGGACTTGCGCCATTGTGGGCGGTTTGTGTCAGGATGAAATCACGTGTTCCCTAGCGTGAGGTTTTAGCTTGACCGATGCGCTTTTAATGATTTCAATTGAGTGTTTAGCTTAGCAGCTATTCTTTTTTTTTGAAATTTCCATGTCAACTCTCGTCATCGTCGAATCTCCGACCAAAGCTCGTACCATTCGCAACTACCTGCCACAAGGCTTTCGGGTGGAAGCGTCAATGGGTCATGTGCGTGACCTTCCCCAGTCTGCTACTGAAATTCCCGCGACTGTCAAGGGAGAGAAATGGGCGCAGCTGGGGGTAAATGTAGAGGCCGACTTTGAACCACTATATGTCGTCCCTAAAGATAAAAAGAAAATTGTTACTCAGCTTAAAGACGCCCTTAAAGAAGCAGATGAACTGATCCTGGCAACGGACGAAGACCGGGAAGGTGAAAGCATCAGTTGGCATTTACACCAGTTGCTCAAGCCAAAAGTTCCGACAAAGCGAATGGTGTTTCACGAAATTACTTCTGACGCCATCAAAAAAGCCTTGAAAAACTGCCGCAACATCGATGAACAGTTAGTTCGTGCCCAAGAAACGCGGCGGATTTTGGATAGACTTGTGGGCTATACCCTATCTCCTTTGTTGTGGAAAAAAATCGCCTGGGGATTATCTGCTGGGCGCGTGCAGTCGGTTGCGGTGCGGCTATTAGTTACCCGAGAACGTCAACGTCGTGCTTTCCGCCAAGGTTCATACTGGGATTTGAAAGCAACGTTAACCCCCCCTGATTCTCCTAAGCAGTCATTTGCTTCCCAACTTGTTACACTGGCAGGCACAAGGATCGCCAATGGTGGGGATTTTGACGCCGCCACAGGGCAAATTGCCAGCGATCGCAATGTGGTTTTGCTCAATCAGGAGCAAGCAGAAGCGCTCAAGGAACGGCTTACAGGGAAAATCTGGAAAGTCACGGATCTAGAGGAACGCCCTGTCACGCGCAAACCCGCACCACCTTTTACCACCTCGACCCTGCAACAGGAATCTAACCGTAAATTGCGCCTTTCGGCACGGGACACAATGCGAATTGCCCAAAACTTGTACGAACAAGGGTACATTACCTATATGCGTACAGATTCGGTGCATTTGTCTGATCAGGCGATCGCCGCCGCCCGTGAGTGTGTAGAAAAACTTTACGGGCAAAATTACCTTAGCCCCCAACCAAGGCAATACACCACCAAATCCAAAGGTGCACAAGAAGCACACGAGGCAATTCGCCCAGCAGGAAGCACCTTCCGCACTCCCCAAGAAACTGGTTTAAGCGGTCGGGAACTACAACTGTACGATCTGATTTGGAAGCGTACCGTCGCCAGCCAAATGGCAGACTCTCGCCAAACTCAAATCACTATGCAGTTGCAAGTGGAAGATGCTGGTTTTCGTTCTTCTGGCAAACGGATTGACTTTCCAGGGTACTTACGCGCCTATGTGGAAGGTTCCGACGACCCAGAGGCGGCGCTGGAAGACCAGGAAATCATCTTGCCTAACTTAAAAGTGGGCGATAATCCCAACTGTTCCAACCTAGAAGCAGTTGGTCACGAAACCCAACCCCCGGCAAGATACACCGAAGCAACTTTGGTGAAAACCTTAGAAAGCGAAGGCATTGGACGTCCTAGCACCTACGCCAGCATCATTGGCACGATTATTGACAAGGGCTACGCCCAATTGACGAATAACGCCCTTGTGCCCACCTTCACTGCCTTTGCCGTCACGGAACTCTTGGAAAAACACTTCCCGGACGTGGTTGATCCCAGTTTTACCTCCAAAATGGAGCAAACCTTGGATGACATTTCCACAGGTGAAGCTAAGTGGCTACCCTACCTCAAGGAATTCTATTTGGGAGACAAAGGTCTAGAAACCCTAGTCAAGGAACAGGAAAACCAAATTGATGCCAATGTTGCCCGGACAGTGGAACTGGAAAACCTAGATGTCAAAGTCCGTATTGGTAAATATGGTGCTTATTTGGAAAAAGAGAATGGTGACGGTGTTGTCACCGCCTCGATTCCCAAAGATCTAACTCCTGCTGACCTTGATCCCCAAAAGGTAGAAACGCTGCTGCGGCAAAAAACCGAAGGTCCGGAACAGGTCGGTCGTCATCCCGAAACTGGCGAACCGATTTACGTGCTTATTGGTCCTTACGGTCCTTATGTCCAGTTGGGTGACAAAACTGAGGAAAACCCTAAACCCAAACAAGCTTCCTTACCTAAAGGTGTAACGCCAGAAAACGTCACCCTTGAGCAAGCTGTTGGTCTTTTGTCACTACCCCGAAAACTAGGGGTTCATCCAACTACAGGTGCTGAAATTCAAGCGAATTTGGGACGCTTTGGACCTTACGTTGTTCATAACCAAAGTGGTGAAAAAGACTACCGTTCTCTGAAAGCCAATGATGATGTATTGACAATTTCCTTAGAACGTGCGTTGGAATTGTTGTCTGAACCGAAAAAGGGACGCAGTACCAACAGCAAGTCTAAGGCGGCTGTACGAGAATTAGGTCCTCACCCCGAAGACGGTGAACCAGTCAATATTTACAATGGTCCCTACGGACCTTACATTAAGCACGGCAAAACGAATGCCAGAATGCCAGAAGGAGTATCTGTGGAAGATATGACTCTTGCTTCCGCGCTAGAGTCGCTGGCATCCAAAGCATCAACAACAAAATCTACTCGCAAAACAACGAGTAAATCAACGAGTAAATCAACGAGTTCTAACTCTAAATCAACGACTAAGTCGTCAAGCACCACTGCCAAAAAAAAATGACAAAAAAGGCTAGTTAAGCTGAAAAGTTCACAGTCAATAGTCTATGAGCATTTAATCTTGACTATTAACTATGAGCTTTTCATACAAAAAAACGCTTACAGCAATTCAACGGGTGAGGTCAGTGTCCTCCCAACCAGATTCGCGCATCCTTTGGGGACTGGGGACTGGAAGTACAGACGCCCTAATTAGGGCGTCTGTACGGACTGGGAAGATGTTCTTGTAGGATTTGGGCGGGGTTTGAATCCCCATCCATAATCCGTCACTGCCAAGGGTTCCTAATCCCCAATCCCCAATCCCCAATCCCCATACCCCGCTTGAGATATGATGAGTCACTGCACGCTCAAAGTGCCGTGACTCTTTGCTAAAATCAGATAAACCCTAAAGCGGATATGTAAAAAGCCAAACGGTATAGTCGCCAGTTAAAAGCGAGAACCTAGGAGCTTTCCTCAGCCGAAGAGTGCCATCGCCTAAAAGGTAGTGGGAGTGTCAAACCCATCAAAAACCCTCATTGGTAGGATGCAGTATCATAGTTGGTGATGTGATACTCTAAAATGTAGGAGAGATAACACCGAATTTTTAAAATTCAAGAAGTGTAAACCATCCTATTTTTAAGCCAGAGGTGCAAAAATACTCTGGTTTGCCCGTAAATGATAATAAACATCTTTGGAACTATTTCAGGAGCGGTCAGTTCAATGGACTATATAGAAAAGGTGCTAGAAAAGCTTAAGGACTTGGCACGCAAGCTAATAGAAGCCCTTTTGGGACCAGAGGCTGAACAGGAGCCGGAACTCATTCCGATTCCTGTAGATGATCGTTCACGCCGTCGTTAAGAAGGATTCATTGTGCAGGAGTTGACGTTGCAACCCAACAGCGTTCTGGTGCTGCATGGACCAAACCTGAATTTGCTGGGACTGCGAGAACCAGGAATATATGGTTCGCTGACATTGGCTGAAATTAATCGCGCCTTAGAAGAAGAAGCAAAAAAGCTACAGGCGAAGGTGTTTCCATTGCAGTCAAATCATGAAGGCGTTCTGGTAGATGCTATTCATGAAGCACTAGGGCAACATGAAGGAATTTTAATCAATCCAGGGGCATACACTCACACGAGTGTAGCGTTACGAGATGCGATCGCTGCTGTTAACTTACCTACAGTAGAAGTGCATTTGAGTAACATTCACCGCCGGGAAGAGTTCCGCCATCATTCGTATATAGCCCCAGTCGCAATAGGGCAGATCAGTGGTTTTGGGGCACAAAGTTATTTACTAGGCTTGCAGGCGTTGGTGCATCATTTAGAGAAGTTATGAATGATGAATGATGAATTATGAATCATGAATGCAAATAAGGTCATAATTCATTATTTATAATTCATAATTATTGCAATATGCGCTACTCTCTTGGAAGTCGGTTTAAAGGCACAATACTCGGGGCACTTCTTGGAGAAAACATAGCTTCTAGTCGTAGAAATCAGTTACAGGGTGCAGGGACGTTGAAAACCACATCTTTGCACTGGAGTCATATGGCTATTGAGTGTGCTTCAAGTTTGATTTCTTTGGGTAGATTTGACCAACAAGATTGGCAAAAAGCAAAGCAACAAGAATTGACAAACTTAGAAGATAGCTATGGGGCTATTCTTGCCACATTGCCTGTGGCGTTATTTTTTCATGAAAATCCGATTAAACTACGACACAACTTACTGCTGGCGGCTGAAGTTTGGCAGAATGAACCGATTGTGCGGGATGGAATACTCGCAGTAGGCTATGCGATCTCAATTGCGCTGACGGAAAAACTCACGTCCATTAGCCTCATTTCTCAGACTATCTCCTTTGTTGGAGAAACATCGACAGACTTGCCACAACAATTATTAAAAGTTAATAATTTGTTAGAAGACGGTGCCGGGTTAGAAAGGGTACAAGCCGAAATCAGTAAGGAAGAAAAGTTAAGCCACTCTATTGCTGTGGCTTTTTACTGTTTTCTGAGTACCATAGAAGACTTTCGGCTTTCAGTTTTGCGAGCTATTCACAATAGTCATCGTTCACAAGAAATAAGTGCAATTACTGGTGCTTTATCAGGAGCATACAATAGTGTAGTAGGTATTCCCATCACTTGGCAGGTTATGCTTGTACAAGCAAACTCAACAGAAGGTCAAGTAAGCTCATCTCGTCGGATGGTAGAATTAGCTGAAGCACTTGTAGCTGTGTGGTCAGGAGTGTATGACCTGGCTTTGCATCCAGTGATGGTAACAGAAGAAGGAAGTGCGATTGCGCAGAGCGCAGCGCCGCAGGCGATCGCACCACATCTTGTGTCCTTACAAGCAACAGCTGCTCCTCGCGTCATTAAGTCACGCTAATAGTCTTTAGAGTAAACATTGGCGCTTGTGCAAAACATGACAGACTACAAAACCATTCTGCTTTACCTAAGTAAATTTTAATACTAATATCCAAAAGAAACCTGAAATCAAATGTAGGTAGCTATTGTGGCAAATTGGCTTCAAGTATATTCTCGCTTTGGATTGTCTTGTTTTAAGCTATCAGAGTAAACAACTGCGGTCATAGGTGATGAAAACGCAGCAATTTTTTCAGTCCTTGACCCAGAAAGTTAATTTCTGGCGGCGAGAGTACAAAGTGCTACACCGTCAAATGCATTTATTAAAAACAAATGGGAAAGACGGATACCCAATAGCAAGAGCGTCACGCTCAATGACACAATCGGTCAAAGATAAGAAAAATGGTATTTATCCAGTAGGTTCGCGCTGGGTGAAAGCAAAGCGTTACCCTGTTGTTTTCGCGATCGCAGTTGTCTTGTTGACAGGGGTGATAGGACAAAAGTTATATAACCAACCGCAGTTACAGGTGGGGACTATCGCGCCACAGACGATGAGAGCACCAGCCACTGCAAGAATCGAGAATAAGAAAAAAACAGAGGAAAAGCGCAAAGCCGCAACTGAAAGCTTCCTACCAGTGCTGATGATAGATGCGCGAATCAATGCAGAAATTAAGGAAAATTTACAACAGATGTTGCAAGAAGGTAACGAAATTCGTACCTCTGTAGGACCTTTTCCTTTTTTTGACACTTTCATTCTCTCCGTCTCTACTCAGCGTTACTTGCGTTCCTGTTCTGATGCGGAATGGCAAGCACTGCTTAACGCTGTGGAAAATACTGGTAAGCACAAATCAGGAGTTCTGACTCAAAAACAGACAAGTCAAAGAGGACAGATAAAGCGGATAACTCCCTCATCCTCCTCATCCCCCTCCCTCACTCCCTCACTCCCTCCCTCATCCTCCTCATCCCCCTCATCTCCCTCATCTTTCCATCTTCCCGTCTCAGTTTCTACGTCTTACCCACTCAACACTCAAGAGTCAAAATCAAATGATTTGTTCCAAAACATAGACTTTACACAAGCAGTGGCGGAACTAGAAACTTACCGCTTCACAACTACCAAGCAAAACTTGTCTTCATTGATCGCTCAAATCACAAAAATACGGCACGGATACAAAGAAGCCAAAACCAAACTGACAGATTTGGTGAGTGCCAAACCAGAAACAGTGTACGATGAAGCGTCCCTACTTAATTTATTAGATGAGGAGTGGGCGAAAACACAGACGGGAATTGAGCAAAGTTTAACGCGGATTCTCACTCAAGGTGTTTCACCGGGGCTACCGCAAAACATCCTACGAAATGCAGTCAACCTACACGTGCAGACTTTAGTACCAAAAGATGCCGAACCCTTAGCAACCAAACTTTTGTTAGCCGTACTCAAGCCAAATCTTAAGAAAGATGAATTACGAACGCAACTTATAGCTGCCAAGGCTGCTGCTCAGGTAGAACCCGTAATCATCACTGTACAAAAAGGTGAGGTGATTGTCCGTCAGGGACAAAAGATTAGTGCATGGAACTTTGATGTACTAGAGCATTATCACCTGATTCAGCGCGAGGTTCATTGGCTAGCATTGATACAGTTAGGAGGTGCTGTTACTGGGTGTGTAAGTATTTTTGCGCTAGTAGAACGGCGGATTAAGTGCCGATTGCGGCAAAGCGATCGCCTGCTGGTGTTGCTGCTTTCCTTAAGTGTGCCACTGGTACTTATGATGGGTACACCGTATACGACCTGGAGTGCCGTTGGTTTGTTGTTGGGTAGCTTCTATGGACCAACTCTGGGGGTGACTGTGATCGGGTTGCTGTCGCTGCTGCTACCTATAAGTTTAGAAATCAGTAAAATTGCGCTTTTGGCTGGTGCAGCAGGGGGAGTTTTGGGGAGTTATGTAGCACAACGCTTGCGCTCGCGCGAGGAACTCGCACTTTTGAGTGTTGCCATTGCCTTTACAGAAGGCGGTGTCTACCTGATCATCAAGCTCTTGATCAGTGCAGCATTTGGTCTTCCTATATACTACATCCTACTACAAGAAGCCGCATTATTTGCTTTATCCGGTTTAGTGTGGAGTATCGTGGCAATGGGGTTGAGTCCTTACCTGGAAAAACTATTTGATTTAGTCACCCCAATTCGGTTAGCAGAATTGGCAAACCCTAACCGCCCCTTATTGAAAAGACTTGCGACTGAAACACCTGGAACCTTTCAGCATACCCTGCTTGTGGCGACTCTTGCCGAAGCAGCTGCCAAACAACTAGGATGCAACGTCGAACTTGTTAGAGCAGGCGCACTATACCACGACATTGGGAAAATGCACGACCCAATGTCATTTATTGAAAATCAAATGGGGCAACCAAATAAACACGATACAGAAATTCAAGACCCTTGGAAGAGTGCACAAATCATCAAAAAGCACGTTAGTGAAGGGTTGGTGATGGCACGGAGGCACAGTTTGCCTTCCTCAATTCAAGCTTTCATTCCAGAGCATCAGGGAACAATGCAAATTGCCTATTTTTATCACCAAGCACAGCAAATGGCACAAGCAGATCCAAGTATAAAAGTTAGGGAGGCAGATTTTAGCTACGATGGTCCAATTCCCCAGTCACGAGAAACCGGAATTGTTATGTTGGCAGATACCTGCGAAGCAGCGCTGCGATCGCTTCGAGACGCCACCCCAGAAAAAGCTTTAGCAATGCTGAACAACATCCTTCGTGCTAGATGGCAAGACAATCAACTGGTAGATTCTGGGTTAAAACGAGAGGAAATGACCCAAATTGCTGAAATTTTTGTGCAAGTTTGGCAGCAATTCCATCACAAGCGCATTGCTTACCCAAAGTCAACAGTAAATAAACAGTAAATAATAAGTAGCTTTTTATAGCTGATGCCAGCTATGTCGAATAACGAACCTCCCCAGCATTTACACTTGTTAGAAAGCTTTGAGGCAGGATGGAATGGCTTGCACCTCATTTATGAGCTAGATGTGTCCTGTTTGTTTGTGCGTTTGTGGCTTCAGCACTTCACAGAATTTGGTCAACGCCTCTAACGGCGTGGCTGTTGAAAAATCGTCGCTACTTGGGAGTGTCGATGGCAGTATCGCATACTTATCATGCGATCGCGATTCTCGGCTTATGGTTTGTAACTTCTGGATCTGCCTTCAAATTTGATCCTTTGGGAACATTAGGCTATATTTTCCTCATTAGCATGACTGTGACCTCGTTTAAACGCCCAGCCGCCTGGATAGGTCAACCTACCTGGAAGATTTTGCACACTACCGGAATGCACTATTTCTGGCTGGGTTTTACCGTGGAATTCAGTTTGAGGATTTCCCAGTCAATGTTCATCTATTTACCGCTTTCAATTTTGCTAGTTGTAGCAATGATGCTTCGCCTAGTTGCTCCCAGAATGCAGAGAAAGTTAGCCAGTTAGAAACGAGAGTGTGCTAGCTTTTTTTAGAGTATCAAGGAGGCTAGCTCAACAGTGAAGTACGTCTGCGTGTTTTGCGGTTCTAGTATGGGTGTACAACCAGCTTACCAACAAGCGGCTCTTGCAATGGGCGAAGCGCTAGCACGACGGGAGTTGGGTTTGGTGTATGGGGGTGGCAATGTTGGGCTAATGGGTACAATTGCTGATGCCACCTTAGCAGCTGGTGGTGAGGTCATTGGAGTGATTCCAGATTTTATGGTGGCAAAGGAGATTGCTCACACTGGACTCACACAACTTCATATTGTCAACTCAATGCATGAACGTAAAACTATGATGGCGCAATTGTCCGATGCTTTTGTAGCACTTCCTGGAGGCTACGGAACGCTGGAGGAGTTTTGCGAAGTCCTGACTTGGGCACAATTGGGGTTACATCAAAAGCCTTTTGGTCTACTTAATGTCAATGGCTACTATAGCCCACTACTGAAATTTTTTGACCAGGCTGTCACTGAAGAATTTTTACGTCCTGTCCATCGCTCTCTGGTATTGGAAGCAGCCGAACCAGAAAATTTACTTGATTTATTAGCGGATTATCAACCTCAATACGTTGATAAGTGGATAAGGAAAGAGGTTAAGCCTTGATAGATAAACCAAGATTAAAAGAATAATTTCATTGTAGGCAAGGATGACATTGTCATTTTGGAACAGTATCAAATATTGCTTTTGAAACGGTTGCAACAATCAGAAGCCGGATATTGGAGCATTCAAGGTGGAGCAAACGTATCAAATGGTAGGATTTTGGAATGTTTGATAACGTCTGTAAATTCCTTGCCGAAACTTTCTCCACGGACTTTGCCACTTGGCTATTAGGAGAACCAATTGCCTTAACAGAGTTAAGTCCAAATGAACTGTCGCTAGAACCCATTCGAGCCGATGCACTGATTTTGCTGCAATCATCAGAGGTTGTGCTTCATCTGGAGTTCCAAACTCAACCTGATGCTGATATGCCATTTCGCATGATTGACTATCGACTGCGAGTGTACCGTCGCTTTCCCGACAAGCGGATGCGTCAAGTTGTGATTTATCTTAAAGAAACAAGCTCAGAACGTGTGCAGCAAAATACATTTGCCATTCCTGGTACTCGTCATGAATTTGAGGTGATTCGACTGTGGGAGCAACCAACAGAAGTATTATTACAGTATGCAGGTTTGTTGCCGTTGGCAGTGTTAGGTGCCACAGATGACCGTAGTACGATATGCCTGTGGAAGAGATAGTCAAGGTGACTGGGTTATCTGTTGAACAAATGCAGTCTTTGCAGCAAGACACAGAGTGGGCTAAAAATTCCGTACTCTGGAATATGAAGGAATCCGTAATTTATCAAGAAATTAAGGCAGAAGGTCGTGCTGAAGGTCGTGCTGAAGGTCTTCAACAGGGCATTGAAGAGGGTATTAGACGAGTTGCTGTGAATTTGCTCAACAGCTAAATGCCTGTGGAAGAGGTAGTAAAAATGACAGGGTTATCTGTTGAACAGGTACATTCGTTGCAACAACAGACAGAGTGAGCCAGTAAGGGACTTCCAAATAAAAAAATAATCAATCACTTGGGTGAGCAGGGGGAGCAGGGGGAGCAGGGGAGGCAGGGGGAGAAGAAATTGGATACTGGTGTTGGATGCAGGAATTGAGTAATTTAATTCTTGGATGTCCCTAAGAAGGCGTATTTGAATTGAATTGCGTAGCCTGGAAAAGCCAAGGTACGAGTTTATAACGATTGACTAAACAACAAAAACGTTACTTGCACCAATCCCACAATAAAGCCTAAAACACCACCTAAATTCACAATTGCCTGCAATTCATTTTTGACAATTCCCTCAATTGCCGCTTCTAAATCAGCAGGTGAAGTTGATTTGACGCGGTCAACAATCACTTGATCAATTGCCAAAATTGGAATTACCTGAGTCACAATTGCTTCTAAGTCTCTTTCCAAATAACGCTCTAAAACAAGAGCCAATTCTTTGCTGACGACTTCCAGAGAACTAGTTACAACGGGTGACGTGCTGAGGCGGTTCACAAGCAACATGGCAGTATTCTCCCAGTCAACCGAACCACTTAATCCTTGGAGTAAATCGCTACCGCGTGTTTGCAAGTAATGACGGACGCTTTCGCGTGTCGTCTTTCGCAATTGCCGTACTGTGCCTATTGGTAAATTTTGTAAAGATAAACTTAGCAGAAATCGCTTGATGCGATCGCGCACCTGCAATTCTTGCGTCAATTCCTGCAAGCGCGCATTGGTAGCGTCTTTTTCATCCAAACAATAAGTCCGCAGCCGACTCAAAGCATTGCGTAAGCCCAATATATTAGCCACCACCCAATAGGTACCGCTGGTTTTTTCCCGAAAACTTTCGTCAATAGTTTGAATCGTCCGATCTGTCAAAAAGTCAATGATTGCTTGTCGCACTACATCCGGCGGTACAACGACTTGTAGCAGCCACTCAGCAAGGCGACCAGCTTGTTCATCAGTAAGTTGAAAGTCCAGTAATATTTGGTCAAAAATTTGATTGACCTGTGCCTCTAAAAAGTCTTCTCGCCGCGCCAAAACCTTCAGAAGACGAGGTAAAGATTCCCCTAACAAATCTCGTAATATTCCTGACAAAATCTTGGCAGTTTTCTGCTCTTTATCGGATTTTAATTGATCAAGGGCAAGTCGTAATATCCAAAGAATTGCTCCTTGCACGCGTTCGGTTTGCAACAATCGCCGCGCCAGTTTTTGCAATTCCTCTGGTGTCAGCAGCGACCCCATGATTGTATCTGAAACATTCTTGGCAAGCCGTTCCTGATTACGGGGAATCAATCCAGGTGTAAAAGGTACCCTTCGTCCACTGATGTAAATTGCGCGGTAGGGACGAAATAACATTTTGATGGCTATATCGTTAGTGAAATAGCCAATAACTCCACCCACTATCGGGGGAGACACATAAAGCCAAAGGTGAGACCAATCCATCGTTTGGGATTAGGGATTAGAGATTAGGGATTAGGGATTAGGGATTAGGGATTAGGATTTTCCCAGTCCCTAGTCCCTAGTCCCTAGTCCCTAGTCCCTAGTACCCTATATAAAATTTAAAATTTCGTTATCACTAACACTCCCATCATACCGTTCGCAATGGGGTAATGTGTTGCTGCTGCAAAACCAACTTGACGAGCTATCTCTACTTGCTCGTTGCCTGTGGGAAAGCGGTCTAAGCTGGGACTAATGTAGGCGTATTCTTCCTTTAGTCCTAGGTTATTGGCAATTGGAACGACAAGATTGCTCAGATACCACTGTTGAAAGGCGCGGAGTTGGGGATTGCTGGGACGATGAAAGTCCAAAATCGCAGCTTTAGCACCCGCTTTCAGAACGCGGTGTAACTCTTTCAAACTACGCGTAATATCTGTTACATTTCTTAAACCATAGCCCATTGTAGCAGCATCAAATTGATTATCCTCAAAAGGTAAGGAAAGAACGTCAGCTTCCACCCAAGTAATGTTAGGTTGGAGATAGTAAGTTTGACAACGTTTCTTGGCGATTTCTAGTAATTGTGAAGAAAAATCTACTGCATACACCTGTCCGTTTCTTCCTACACGTCGTGCTAACCGAAAAGATAAGTCTCCGCTACCGCAACACAAATCAAGACTTGTATCTTCCGGTTTAGCTGCACTCCATTTGACTGTCATTTCCTTCCATACATGGTGTTGTCCTAGACTCAGCCAATCATTTAACTGGTCATAAACAGGAGCAATGCGGTTAAAAATAGTGCGAATGTTATCAGTCATTAGTCATTAGTCATTGGTCATTAGTCATTAGTAAACAGCCATTTGACAAAGGATGGATGTAATTGATCATGGGGGTGTTTACACAATTGAGGGCTTGTTGGTTTGCGTCCCTACCTCAAATACTGTAACTACCTTGATTGGCAACTAAGATATTACTTTCTACTAGCTGTAATATACAGCGATCAGCGGCAAAACTTTCACCAAAAGCTTTAGCGATGGGGTTGAGAGTTGCCTCTAAAGAGGTAGATTCTTGAGCCACCTGCACTACAACCGTCAGCAGCGCCATTACTTGAAGAGTCACGTGCGGGAGGATTCATAATACAATAAGACTTGCTGCATAAGTATTAACCGCCTTCTGTTGAAGCAAAGAACCCTGGATTATGACTGACCTACCACCCAATGCTCAAAATTCTGATAATAACGATGTGGCACCAGAGTTGCTGCGCAAGCTGAGACAAAAGCAAGGCAACTGGGTGGAATGGGGAGTTGCTATAGCCCAACTGCAAAAACTCGGTTACGATCCGCAAGCTATTTTTGAGGCAACTGGATTTGAGCAAATACAACAAAATCAGGTCGTTGTTGGCGCTCAAGTTTACAATTCTATAGAAAAGGCTGGTGCATCTGTTGCAGTGCGATCGCATTACAGCACGCGCGGAAGTGATGTTTTGTATGAACTGCGCCTGCTTACCCAAGAAGAACGCGCCGCTGCTGCAGAACTCAGCTTCCAACACAAAATTGATGTTGATGAGGCGCGGGAAGTCGCCAAAGCAGTGAAAGATTTTTCCCGCTTTCGTACCTTACCCGACGGGTTTGAAAATCATCCGGGAGATGCAGTAGCCTATCAATGTTGGAAACTAGCCCGCCAAAACTCAGACTTACAACAACGCTCCCGCCTCATAGCTAAAGGTTTGCGTTTTGCTCACTCACAAACAGCAAGGAAACAAATCGAACAGTTATTGACTGATTTTACGGTCGTACCTAAACGTCCTGCCCCTATTTTACCCTTTTACCGCTTAGACTCAGAAGAAGAATTGCCTCGGCTCGTGCCAGTGGTGGGTGAGTTGCCATTGACACCAAAAGACTTGCAAGCAGTACCCGTAATAGAAGAGATAGAACCATTTCGCATGGTTAAGTTTGCCGGAGAGCAAGCTTGGGTTCCGTTACCAGGTTGGCAGGTTTTGTTGAATGCCGAAGATCCAGTGGTGATTTTGTGCAAGAGCGATCGCTTTCCCAACCAAACACAAAATGTTTCACAACCTGTGTTGGTTGTTATAGACCGGCAACAGCGAGAATGGGACGCTAATAGTTATTTTGTGGTTGATAACTCTGGGGAATTAGATTTTCAATGGTTTGAAACCGCACCGGAAATTCCGCTACTTGGGCGAATCATTGTGATTGTGCGACCGAAGAAGATTTTGGATGAAAATGTGACCAAGGATGTTTGGCAAATTGATGAATAGTTATTGCTTATTAATAAAGAGAATTTTGCAAGGGGATTTCCGTTAGTATTAGAATTAAGGTTTTGATGAAAAATTCCTGCAATGGAAACGGCTCTTGAGTCGTTTCCTGAAACTGCGATCGCACAAAAAAGGTAGAGCAGTTTAACTCTTTGCTGTTGTTCAATTCTTACGCAGTGCGTTAGGGTATGGGTGTCTTAGTCTCTTATTTAAAAAATTTGAATCTAGAAAACAGAGAGACTTTGAAGGATTACTCATAAATCTCATTTCGTTTTAATGGCTGAAATTCCTCAACTTGTATAGGATTCTTTAACAGTTGCTCAATCAGGTCTTCTAGAGGAGCTTTTTCTTTTGCTTTGAGCAGAATAACTTTAATACTTTTTTGTGTGACGAATTGTGATTTGTATTGCTCAGGTATTTCGATAAAGCCATTTTGGATATTAGCTTGAAATTCTACTGCAAACATAGCTAACCTTTGAGGACAGCTCATCTTGTCTTATTATAAGCTGAACCACATCTAATTTTCCGAAACGAGCCAAGCCAGTCGAAAGTTTCAGGCAACAAATTATGCAAGCTTATTTGTGGAACAGCTTAGAATTCACTTCCTTCTAAAATGAAATACAAAAAAAGGGTAGAGCAGTTCCATACTCTACCTTTTTTTTATCGTCTAAAAACTGTTCGCTCTAATCAAGAAAAATCACTGCACGCACAATCGAAGGAACGATTATTATCCATTATCAGGGCAAAATAAACTTGCTTGGGTCGTTAGCGGAGATTGTTCTGGTTCTATGCAAGAAGTCCCACTTACTGCCAATACTTGGTGAGTAACTTGATTCTGAAATTAGGATGGTTCCGTCTGTATTCACCTTTTCAACTACAGCTACATGACCCAAGGGGTAGATTGAGCTTTTATCCCATTGAGCGATCGCACCAACTTGGGGTGTTTGTGACGTTTGAATCCCAGCATTAATGGCTTGAGTACCCCACTGAAATGCGTTACCTAACATTTGATTCACCTTTGCTGAATCACGACCTAGTTCCTTAGCCCGTCCGTTAGCATACCAGGTACAATTTCCCTTAGCGTCGCCTAGTAGGGGGTTAGGAGGATTAGTGGATTTTGGCGCGTAGCCAGCCTGCCAAAATGGGTTGTCTTGTCGGTAGACTTGCAAAGTGAAATCTGGTGTTCCACTGGGAGAAGAACTAGAAGTACTGCACGTTGGTGTAGAGTTAGGCGCATTACCAGCAACTACAGCGCTAGCAACCCAGGCATTTTCCCCGCTAAGTTTATACCACCGTGCATCTGGCTGGTTAGTCCATAAATCAGGGACAGTATCGCCATAAGTCCACGCATCAAAGTTAACGGTTTCATTAGCTCCTGATTTTCGGATAATAGAAGCGCTTGAAGAAGGACTAGAGCGAATGTTTACACCAGCCTCAGGTGCTTTAGCGGAGAAATTGAGGTTACGAATAGCGTTACAATCATTTGTCTGAGCAATGGCTGGCATTGGCTGAATGCTGAAATTTTGTAGGTTTACACCCAGAGTAAGGATTGAAGTGACTGCGATCGCAGTCGCTGTAAGTTTGGTATTCATGAGCATTTAGGAATTTTGTGTGAGGTAGTAACAACAAGCCCGAAATGCTAAGCAGAAAATCTTTGTTTAACTTTGCTTGTCAAGCTTGTTAATTGTTATTAAGCGCAGTACACAAGTACACAAACAAGAGTTGTGCAATAATACTCACAGTTAGAGGGTGATTACACGGGCGTGTAAGGTGCTTGCGGAATTTCCAAATCCATGAAAAATCCATGAATCAAGAAAAGTTCGATCAAGTATTCGAGGACTTATCAGCTCAACGAAGAAAGGTATTGCTTAGGTTCTTGGCTGGAGAAAAGGACTTGGCGATCGCAGCATCTTTGTTCATCGAGGAGTCAACTGTCAGAAAACATATCCAAGAAATTTGCGATGCATTTAAATGTGAACCAGACGAAAGTCGTTCCAAGCGTCCCGACTTGATTGCTCTGTTTCGTAAATACAAACCTGAGCTAGTCCCTGAGGGCAATTTTGCTATTACAAGTGAGGTTGATGTCGGAAAAACAGCAGAGGTAGAGGAAAGCAGCCATCTTGTTAACGGCTTACCGCCAAAGCAACAGGACGGTAAAGAGCAATGTCAACGTGGGGTGTTTATACCCGATAAACGCTGTCGTACGGTGTGGGGACGAGACAACCTTATTGAAACAGTCTTGTACCGCCTAACAGATTCGCAACAGCCGTCCATCCTCTCTCTGTGTGGTCCTGCTGGCTATGGTAAAACAGAAGCTGCCAGCGAAGTTGCTAGAGCAGCCCTTCAAAGGAATCTTTTTGCAGATGTACTTTGGGTCATAGCAAGACAAACCGAGTTAGTAAACGACCACATCAGTCAAAAAAGTCAGCTTGAGGCTCTAAATTGGAATCAGTTTCTCAATCAGATAGCTCATCAATTGCATTGTCCTGTAGAGCGAGTTCAGCAGCGCCTAAGAGAAGAAAAGCGGCTCATCGTATTAGACAATGCCGAAACTTCAGATGTCGAGGATATTCTTGCCAACATTGTCAAAATGCTCAACCCCAGTAGGGTACTTCTAACCAGCCGTCTGAAAACTAAAGCCCAGTATGTAGGATTAATTCCAATTCAAGGACTAGAAGAACAATCGTCGTACAGGTTGTTGCATGACGAAGCAATATACAACAATATTCCAGCGCTTATACAGGCAAGTGACGAGCAACTTCATCGGGTGCATGAATTATCTTGCGGCGCACCACTGGCATTGCATTTTATTGTTGGGCGTGTTTGGGACGATCAGGCACTAGAGCCTGTATTATCGGCACTACAGCAAGCCAGCGGAGAGGTTGAAATTTTCTATCAGTTTTCCTTAGAGACAGCGTGGCAGCGAATTAGCGATACAGCCAAAAGTGTATTGCATTATATGGGTCAAGCCGATGCAGGTGTCACCTGGGCAGAGTTATCTGGTGCTTGGGGAGTACTGGAATCAGACTGGAACAAAACGCGGCGCGATCTGAAGCGATGGTATTTGATTGAAGACGTACAAGATACCAAAGGCAATCAACGATATGATTTACATCCCTGGGTTAGGAGCAGCGTTCGAGGGGGATTGGTGGACAAGTGGCAACTGTCACTTCAACAGAAAGAACAGATAGCCAAATGGAAGTTCGACATTGATATATAAATTCAGATGACAAAAGGGAAAGGCGATTATGGCTTTTGTGGATCTGAGCATACTTGAAGAAAGGGCGAATCTTTATAGTTTGTTGCGAGACTTGGAAAGCGACTGTTTGTCGTCTAATGGTAAAAGCGAACGTGCCTTCCAGGTATTGATGAAAGTATGGGACAAAGTAGGAGCTCCACTATTTGACTTGGGAATAGACCCTTTGGCTTGAGTTTCAGCTAGTCAAGAATATTTGTAGGTTGGGTAACGCTTAGCTTAACCCAACAAATGCTTTTTAACGTTGGGTCTAGTAACTTCAACCCAACTTATGTAGATTTTTGTTTTTGGTTCTAACTAAACCTTAATGGGAGCAACGCTTAGGGATCACAAAAAATTGCATAACAAAAAGTGGATATTAGTCAGCAAAAAGAACAGCTTAGTAATGCCTATGTACGGGCGATCGCCTCAGTTGCAGGCTGTTCTCTCTACAAACCCGATGTAGACGATGACAACGTTGACATAGGAATTGCCTCCAGGGGTGGCACAGAACCAATTCTTTCTCCCCGACTGGAATTGCAGCTAAAGTGTACTTCAAGGGACACACTTGAGGAAAGCTATATAAAATACCCGCTAAAGCTCAAAAATTACGATAATTTGAGAATTAATACTCTTGTGCCTCGCATCTTGGTTGTGGTGTGAGTCCCAAAAAATCTCACAGATTGGTTACAAGACAATTTGCAAAAAGGTAACCAATGCATTCTTACCTTGCATCCGAAAGTTTTACAGGTGTACAAGGGCGGCGCATTCGTGCCACGCTATGCCCTGTAGGTAGGGCATAGCGTTCGCTATCAGAAAAAATCCTTAACTGAACGCTATTGATCTATATAGAATATAATTTTGTCACTTATGTCAAAGTCATTAAAAAATGTCATATGCAAACAATTAAGACAAAAATCTCTGAGGGTGGCAGAGTTGTGATTCCCTCTGAGTATCGCAAACAACTAGGATTGGAAGTAGGCGATGAAGTCATGATTGGACTAGTCAATGGGGAATTGAGAATTTTTACGTTAGAACAGGCAATTAAACGAGCACAAGAAATAGTGCGTCGATATGTTCCCCAAGGGCGATCGCTCAGTGATGAACTCATAGCAGAACGGCGTCAGGAGAGTTTGCGTGAGTAATTATGTTTTGGAAAATAGCTGCTATTTTGGCGCTTTTAAACAATGAACCTGGTAGCGATCGGGTAACAAACGTTCTTACTGAAGCTGTCATCAGTAGTGTAAATTTGAGTGAAGTCGTAGCAAGACTTGCTGATAGTGGAATGTCTAAGACAGAAGTGAGGGAAGTTATCAGTACTCTGGGGTTAGACATTATTCACTTTGATACTGAATTGGCTTATCGTGCCGGAATGTTACGTCCGCTAACCAGACAGGTTGGATTATCATTTGGCGATAGAGCTTGTTTAGCACTGGGTGAATCTTTGGGTTTGCCAATACTAACCACTGATAGAACTTGGGCTGATTTAGAACTGGGGATCAATGTGCAGGTAATTCGTTAGTTAATTTCTCGTTCTTAAATGTAGTATTTTAGCGGTAAAGCGCTAAATAAAAAAGTCCGCCTAGGCGGACTTTGTTTATGTATCCCCACCTTTCTCGGGTGTAGGGATTTAAATTTCTCATTTACATATGCCCAACCCCTCGGGGTGGGCATTTAAATCTTTTCGCTTACTATTCAACGACAGGGGTCAACAATTCCCGGCGCTGTTCAGCTCTGACAACCACATTACCAGTTTCATCGACATCAACTATGGCTGTATCACCATCCTTGATGCGACCAGATAGAATCTCTTCGGCGAGGCTATCTTCTAACAAGCGCATAATTGCCCGACGTAATGGTCTTGCGCCGTAGCTGGGGCTGTAACCTTCTTGGATGAGGCGGTCTTTGAATTTGTCGGTAACTTCCAGTGCGATGCCTTTTTCTGTAAGGCGACCAAACACTTCCTTAAGCATAATGTCGGAGATTTCGGAGACCTCTTCCTTGCTCAATTGACGGAAGACGATGATTTCATCCAAACGGTTGAGGAACTCAGGACGGAAGTACTGCTTGAGTTCTTCGTTAACCAGAGATTTAATCCGGTTGTACTGCGCTTCTGTTTGGTCTTCAGCAACATCGAAGCCGAAACCGCTACCACTCTTCTCAATCACCTTAGAACCAATATTAGATGTTAAAATCAGCAAGGTGTTTTTGAAGTCTACGGTGCGACCTTTAGCATCGGTTAAGCGACCGTCTTCCAAAATTTGCAGCAGCATATTGAAGACGTCGGGGTGTGCTTTTTCGATTTCGTCGAACAGCACAACTGTGTAAGGACGACGCCGTACAGCTTCGGTCAGTTGACCGCCTTCGTTATATCCGACATAACCAGGAGGCGAACCAATCAGCTTGCTGACGGTGTGGCGCTCCATGTATTCCGACATATCTAGGCGAATCATCGCTTCTTCGGAACCGAAGAAGTAAGAAGCCAAAGCTTTCGCCAACTCGGTTTTACCTACACCTGTAGGACCGGAGAAGACAAAGCTAGCAATAGGTCGATTAGGATTCTTCAAACCGACACGAGCGCGACGAATTGCCCGCGAAACTGCCTTCACAGCATCTTCTTGACCAATCAAGCGCTGATGGAGGGTGTCTTCCATGTGCAGCAGCTTCTCGGATTCGGATTCGGTGAGTTTGTTCACCGGAACTCCAGTCCAGGAAGCGACAATGTGAGCAATGTCTTCTTCCGTTACGACAGGTTCGTCACCTTCGGTACGGGTAGAATTCGTCTTGCTTTGAGCAATGGCGCGAATTTCGGCTTTGATTTCCATTTCGCGATCGCGCAATTCCCCTGCTCTGTCGAAGTCTTGAGCGCGGACTGCATCGTCTTTTTCTTTCAAAATCTGACGCAGTTCTTTGTCTAACTCTTTCGCTGCGGGGGGCAGTTGGGAGTTTATCAAGCGTACGCGGCTTCCTGCTTCGTCAATCAAGTCGATTGCTTTATCTGGAAGATAACGATCGCTGATGTAGCGGTCAGACAATTTCGCTGCTGCTACCAAAGCTTCATCGGAGATTTTCAGCTTGTGGTGCTGTTCGTAGCGATCGCGTAGACCATAAAGAATTTCAATAGTCTCGTCTACTGAGGGTTCACCCACCATGACTGGTTGGAAACGACGCTCTAGGGCTGCATCCCGCTCGATGTGCTTGCGGTATTCATCTAGAGTTGTGGCTCCAATACATTGCAGTTCTCCTCGCGCCAAGGCGGGTTTGAGGATATTTGCTGCATCGATTGCGCCTTCTGCCGCACCTGCACCAATTAAGGTGTGGACCTCGTCAATTACGAGAACGACATTGCCCGCCTGACGAATTTCATCCATGATTTTCTTCAGGCGTTCTTCAAATTCACCCCGGTATTTGGTTCCTGCGACAAGTAAACCGATATCGAGAGTTACCACACGCTTGTCTTCTAAGATGTCCGGCACATCTTTGTTGGCAATGCGTTGTGCTAAACCTTCGGCGATCGCGGTTTTACCTACCCCTGGTTCCCCAATCAACACGGGATTATTTTTTGTCCGGCGACCCAAAATCTGAATCACCCGTTCAATTTCTTTAGCGCGTCCTACCACTGGATCGAGCTTGCCATCTCCCGCCATTTGCGTCAGATTTGAGCCAAACTCGTCCAACGTTGGGGTTTTATTGCCACGTGCTTGAGTACCAGTGCCCACCTCAGCTGTTTCTCCCAGCATTCGGATCACTTGCGTTCTTACCTTAGACAGATCCACCCCTAGGTTTTCTAGCACTCTGGCTGCTACACCTTCACCTTCTCGGATTAAGCCCAACAGCAGATGCTCGGTGCCAATATAGTTATGCCCTAATTGGCGCGCTTCTTCCAAGGATAGTTCTAGAACCCGCTTTGCCCGTGGCGTAAACGGAATTTCCACAGCGACAAAGCCAGAGCCTCGACCTATGATTTTTTCTACTTCAATCCGAGCGTCTTTGAGATTGACGCCCATGGATTTTAGTACCTTAGCCGCCACTCCGGTACCTTCTCCAATCAGACCCAAGAGGATCTGTTCGGTACCCACGAAATTATGCCCAAGACGGCGAGCTTCTTCCTGGGCTAGCATTATTACCTTTATGGCTTTTTCTGTGAAGCGTTCAAACATATGGCATTCGTCCCATCACCTGCGTCGTGCCGGTACGCTGATTTTAGCACAGGCTAAGCGGACGGATGCTTGTATAAACAGATAGACATCCGACATCACTCACCCAGCTTTATGGGGCGATTGCTAATTTTTCATGATTTTTATTTAATTTTCTTTACTTTTGTGCGGTCAGTGTGCTGAGGAGCGTAACTTTGTTTACCTTTTTTAGGATTGACCACGAACAATTGATGGTTGGATTGAAAAGTTTTTATTCAATCCCAAATAAACACTAATACCAGAGTTGAGTATTCGTGTCAAGAAGTATTTAAACTTTATGATAATTTCTTATATAACGAAAGAAACAAAATTCTAGGAGTGTAAGCAGCATTTGGTGCTTACATATATTGCATCCAATCGAAAATTATTATAAATAGAAAAATAAAATAATAAATTAAATTAAAAAAGCGATCAGAAATGCTATGGATCAATGACCAATGACCAAGACGCTTTTGTTAAGCGATCGCTAATTATGGTAAACCAGTTATCTAAAATGTGTTGAAATTGCGGCTGTTGCAAGTCTGGTAGCCAAAGTATGAGTGCGTCCTCATCATTATCTTTGTAATAGCGCCGCCGCCGTCCAGCTGTTTTGAAGCCAAATTTTTGATATAAAGAAATTGCCGCCGAGTTGGAAGCTCGCACTTCGAGAGTTGCTCGCTCCAAGCCGCGATCGCAAGCAGTTTTTAGCACAGAATACAGTAAAGCCTGTCCGAAGCCTTGATGGTGGTATTCGGGATGAACCGCCAAAATTGTGATGTGCGCTTCATCTAAAATTGACCAAAAGCAAGATATTCCTAGTAGTCTGTTGACAGAAACAGAGGAAAACAAACCGAGTAAGTCACTGTTGGGGCTCTCTAACTCACGTTGGTAGGCTTCCATTGTCCACAAACCACCAAAACAGGCTTGATCAAGTTCCAGCATTGCACTCAAATCTGCTGGAGTTAGATATCTAATTTCTAATGGTAATTTGCTCACACTTGTTCGTAATGGTACAAGCCCTTTGTAAACTGGGAATCGGAGGACTTACTCACGCCCGTAATTTAGACAAGGACAACTTTTATAGTTATGGTATCGACACACCCTGCTGGGGTTCAACATTTTGGTAGTCAGTATTTGCCTGCATCAAGCACTTCAAACACAAGTCTTTCACCAAATCAGGAACTTCTACCGCTGACAGCCAGAAGAAACAGTCATGACTGTTTGGAAATAGGAGGCTGTGATGTCACGACCTTGGTGAAGCAATTTGGTTCACCACTATATATTTTAGATGAAGAGACCCTCACAATAGCTTGTCAGCAGTACCGGGACAGCTTCAAGCGCTACTATAAGGGCGAATCTCAGGTACTGTACGCTTCCAAGGCGTGGAGTTGCTTAGCTGTTTGCGCTCTAGTAGCTTCCGTTGGTTTAGGAATAGATGTCGTTTCTGGAGGCGAACTCTACACAGCTTTAAGTGCGGGTGTGAGTCCCGATAAAATCTACTTCCACGGCAATAATAAATCTCGCCAAGAGCTGATTTTTGCCATTGAGTCTCGCTGCACGATCGTAGTGGATAACTGGCATGAGTTGCATACTTTGGTTTCCCTAGGAATTGGAGATTCGGGATTAGGAATTGGGGGTAGTTCCCAATCCCCAATCCCCAATCCCCAGTCCCTAGCCCCCATCCGCATCATGCTAAGGTTGACACCTGGTATAGAATGCCATACACACGACTATATTCGCACGGGACACTTGGATAGTAAATTTGGCTTTGATCCCAATCAACTCGATGACTTGTTTACTTTTGTGAGTCAACAATCTGTTATTGACTGTGTGGGATTACACGCGCATATTGGTTCTCAGATTTTTGAACGCCAGCCGCATCAAGATTTAGCTGCGGTTATGGTGCAGTGGATGAGTAAAGCTGCTGGATACGGTTTATCGATCAAAGAACTGAATGTGGGAGGCGGCTTAGGAATTAAGTACACAGAATCAGATGATCCACCTAGCATCGAAGAGTGGGTAAAACCGATTTGTGAAGTGATTCAAGAAGCTTGTGAAGCAGCAAATTTGCCTTTGCCAAAATTATTATCTGAACCAGGACGTTCCTTGATTGGGACAGCTTGTGTCACAGCTTATACCATTGGCTCTTCCAAGGTCGTTCCAGAAATACGTACCTATGTAGCAGTTGATGGGGGAATGTCCGATAATCCACGCCCAATTACATATCAATCTGTATATCGCGCCGTCGTTGCCAATCGATTGTCTGCTCCACTTACAGAAACTGTAACAATTGCCGGAAAGCATTGTGAATCAGGGGATATTGTAATAAAGGATGCCCAGGTACCAAAAACGGAACCAGGAGATATTCTCGTAGTCATGGCAACTGGTGCTTACAATTACAGTATGGCATCCAACTACAACCGCTTGCCTCGACCGGCAGCTGTTATAGTAGCCAATGGCGAAGCAAATTTGATTTTGCAACGCGAAACTTATCAAGACTTGATTCAACAGGATCGTCTACCAGAAAGACTTAAGAAGGATGAAGGATGAGGGGAAGGTAGAAGGATAGAGAAAGAAGGATACAGAAAGAAAGAAGGATAAAGAATGAAAGGAAGGTAGAACAGTAAAGGATGAAAATTTTATACTTCATACTTGGTACTTCATCCTTTATCCTTCTACCTTCTGCCTTCCGCCTTCTGTCTACCTTCATTCTTCATTCTTCACAGTTCATACTTAATACTTTCACGCCAGATGTCATGGGAGATTGGTGGGCGCAATGGCTGACAAACCTAGGAAGGTCACAGTCCTTGCTGGTTGAGAGTCTGGATATTGTGTTAGTACTGGCGCTGACGTACATGATACTGGTTATTATTAGTGAGCGCCGGACACTGTGGATGGTGCGAGGATTTATTATTCTGATGCTGGCATCAGCAATCAGTGGCAGAATGCAGTTACATCTGCTGAATTTTGTGCTGGAGAAGTTAGTAATTGGCTGTGCTGTAGCAATGGCGGTTGCTCTCCAGTCTGAGTTTCGCAGATTTTTGGAACAATTGGGACGTGGCGAATTCCGGCAGTTATTTCAACCGTCGCGTTTGGCGGTTCCCAAATCTGATAGTGTAATTGATGAAATTGTCGATGCGGTTAAAGAACTGTCAAAGAACCGAATTGGAGCTTTGCTAATTTTGGAAACCACGGGTCCTATTGACGAGCGGGATTTTTCTGTGCCGGGAGTAAAGCTGAATGCGGAAGTTTCAAAGGAACTTATACAGACAATTTTTCAGCCGAAAACTTTATTACACGATGGGGCGACGTTAATTCGTGGCTCGCGCATCGTGGCATCAGGTATAATTTTACCGCTATCGGGACGCACAGCCTCACGCCAGTTGGGAACACGCCACCGGGCGGCAATGGGAATTACTGAGCGGGTCGAAAATTGCATTTGTGTCGTTGTATCAGAAGAAACAGGTTCCATTTCCTTAGCGGAACGAGGAACCCTAAATAGACCACTGACCATTACGAAGCTGAAAGAGTCATTAGAGGCTCAATTTTCCCCAACTGTGGATCGGGAGAATGTTGCTCCTGATTTGTTGATTTTGGGTCGTCAGATTCGTGGTAAGGCACTAGCACTAATTTCACGTTTACTCGGATTACCATCGACTGCTTCACGACGAGATAAGAAATGACAGCACAACACACGGAACTGCAAGAGTTGCCTTCTGATTTAAAACGAGAACTATTGCCCAAGCACGTTGCGGTGATTTGTGATGGCAATGGTCGATGGGCTAAAAGCCGAGGACTCCCCCGATTTATGGGACATCAGCGGGGAGTAGATGCTCTGAAAAATTTACTTCGCTGTTGCGATGATTGGGGAATTGGGGCGCTGACAGCTTATGCTTTTTCGACTGAGAACTGGGGAAGACCGACCGAAGAAGTAGATTTTTTGATGACTCTATTTCAACGGGTTTTGCGCCAAGAACTACGGGAAATGATGGAGGAGAATGTTCAAATTAGATTTGTGGGCAATTTGAGCGCCTTACCCAGTTCGCTGCAAGAAGAAATTTCCCGTTCAATGGAAGAAACTAGAAACAATCGCGGTATTAAATTCACAATCGCAACCAATTATGGAGCGAGACAGGAAATTTTACAGGCATGCCGCGCAATTGCTCATAAAGTACAGGAAGGTCTACTTCAACCAGATGAAATTGAGGAGGCGACATTTGAACGTCACCTCTACACTGAGGGCATTTGTGACCCAGATTTATTAATTCGTACAAGTGGGGAAATGCGGGTTTCAAATTTCCTTTTGTGGCAAATAGCTTATGCAGAAATTTATATAACTGAAGCTTTCTGGCCCGATTTTAACCGCAATGAGTTTCATCGTGCCTTGTGCGCCTATCAACAACGAGAACGTAGGTTTGGCAAAGTGTGAAGATTGGGGACTGGGGACTGGGGACTGGCGACTGGCGACTGGACAATACTCTTCCTAATCCCTAATCCCTAATCCCTAATCCCTAATCCCTAATCCCTAATCCCTTATTCAAGGTCCAGAAAAAACAGCTCGTTCTATATCTTCTCGGCTGAGGGAATACTTGAACGCGCGTTGGATATCTTGCCCACCTTCTCCGGCTTGGATATATCGCACAATGATTTGTTCGATATCTAGTGAGAGTTCTGCTTGCCAATTTGATCGCTGTACGTGCCAGCAATGAAGTTGTTTTTCATCTTGTTGGCAGCCTTGGTCTCTCAGCCACTGTTCAATTTGGGGAAGAGGATGGTTATACAAGGGTGTTTCCGGGGAATAAAAAATCATATTTTTAGTCAAAAGTCAACAGTAAAGAGTGAAAAGATAATTTTTATTTAATTTTTAATTTGGAATTTCAGAAGGGATAGTGAGTGAAATACTGGTACCGTGTTGTTGTCCTGGTGGAGTGTTTTGTAGCAGCTGCATTTGAAAGGCAGCCTCTCCACGGGTTAAACCGATCGCGATCGCCAGCAGCAAGCAAACTAAAAATGTCAATCCCAGAATAAACAAAGCAAAGATTTCGCCTGTTGAGAGGGGGCGATCGCTGGCGTCGAGGTAAGCTGATTTAGACCAGTCGTGGGAATAAGAAACAGGACGGTTCAAGTCCGGGGGTGCTTGGATGACCCCAAAGCGCGAATAGCCAATTTTTAGGTCGTAGCTTAATCGTCGTTCTGGATTGCTGAGGGTGGCGTACGCTTCGTTAAGTTGCTGAAATTTGGCAGTAGCCAAAGCAGTCGGCAATTTTGTCGTATCTGGATGATAGTGTTTGCTCAGTTCCCGGTAAGCGCGACGGATGTCGATTGGCGATGCTGAGGGATGCAGTCCTAGTTGGGAGTAATAAGTTGGTTCGCTGCTTTGTGCCATTGCCCCATTCTGATTCACGGCTCTTTGAGTCACCTGGCAATAAAGTTTTTTCTAATATTCTAAACCTAACCAATCTTCAAAAGACGATGGCAATTACTTTTTCAGTTATTGGTTGTTAGTTGTTAGTTGTCAAAAATGACTACTAACCACTTACTCTCACAATCCCTATCTCACCAAATCGGCACGGGGTTTAAAGCTTTCTATCTGCCGTAACTTTTCGTAAAGTTCACGTTCTTGCTGACTAATATTTTTGGGAGCTACGATCTGAATTTCCACCAATTGGTCGCCACGTTCACCGTTTTCCTTGGGGTAGCCTTTATTCGCCAGACGGAAGCGTTGACCAGACCTTACACCAGCAGGAATAGACATTTTAACTGGTCCGTCTAGGGTTGGTGCTTCGATGTGTCCTCCCAAGACGGCTTCGGTAGGAGTCACCGGCACTTGAGTCAGGACATTTGAGCCTTCTACTTTAAATAAAGAATGTGGTTCTACAGTTATTTTTAAGTATAAGTCGCCACCATTGATGCCTTGATTTTTTAGGCGGATGGTTTGACCTGTGACCATACCAGAAGGCATACTGACTTCGAGCGATCGCCCATCTTCCAAGCGAATCCTTTCCGATCCACCTTTATAAGCTTTTTCAAGTGGCAGGGTCAATCTTGCTTCTATATCCCGACGGTTGGGGCGGGAGTTGACTGTATATTGAACTTTTCTATTCGGAGAACTAAACGGGTCGCTTTCAACGCCATTGCTGGAGTTTCCATTTTTATTGTCTTTGCGAACGCCTACACCAATGACTTGATTAATAAAACTATCAAAATCAGGATATTTACCTGGGTCTACCTCACCAGTACTACTACGACCGTTAGACCGACTTTCCCAGGTTTTACCTCCTCGTGGTGCTTGTTTGCCACTAAAGCCTTTTTGTTGCCAAAAGCGGCTAAACTCGTCGTAACGTGCCCGTTTCGTTGCATCGCTTAGGACTTCATATGCCTCACCGATATCCTTAAATTTTTCCTCTGCTGCTTTGTTTCCTGGATTCAGGTCTGGGTGATACTGACGCGCTAACCGTCGATAGTTCTTTTTAATATCTTCATTTGTTGCCTCTTTAGTAACTCCCAAAATTTCGTAATAATCGCGAAAATTCTGCAAATTTTGCATAGTTTTGTTGTTTATGTTTTACTTTTAGATTTTAGATTTATTAATGGTGATTCGTTAATTTTTGAACGGCTAACTAATTACTTATTACCTATTAGTTACGACGAAATCCGAATTCCGAATCAACCTCTTTCATCTTTATTTTGCTATGAAACGTAATTTTAGGAATTAAGGGCGGGAAACCCCGCCGGGGAAAGTTATAACTTTATTTCCTAAAAACATCCATTTCTATGTCATAACCAATCATCGTCATCGTCCCAGTTATCTTGGTAACTAGGACGGGGTTTGCGTGAAGAACCGCTGTCATAGGAGCGACCTCTTCTGTTATAGTCGTCCCTGTCATAGTCCCTGTTATCATCCCTGTCATAGTTTTTGCCGTAGTAATCACGTTCATCCCTGTAGGGCGGGCGTTCTGGACTATCGCCTCTTGGACGGCTTCCGTAGGGAGGATCGCGGAACGTATCCCTTGGAGATTCACGTTCCCGGTCTTTATCGCCAGTGAAAATATCACGAATAGTACCGAACAAGTCATCTTCTTCGTCGTCAACGTAGTACTGGCGGACTTCCCGGTTTAGGTCATACAACGCATCTTGTAAGTCGGCGTAAGCTTGGTCAATGCCTCTGTCGTCGTTTTCTTGCAAACTCTCGCGCAGTTCTCGGCAAATATTATCAATTCTTTGGCGACGGCTGCGGGCAAACTGCATCCCAAAGTCCAACGCCACTTCTCTGAGTTGTCGTTCTGCTTGTATAATCAGCGCCTCTGCACGAGTGCGCTTTTCTACCCGTTCTTTGCGTTCTCGGTCGATTTCGGCATATTTCTCAGCTTCTTGAATTGCCTGCCTGATTTCCCCTTCGCTTAAGGTAGATGCGCCTTGAACTGTGATACTCTGCTCTCTACCTGTGGTTCTATCGAGAGCGGTTACTTGTAGAATTCCGTTGGCGTCTATATCAAATGATACTTGAATTTGTGGAATTCCTCGTGGTGCTGGTGGAATGCCATACAGCTTGAACCGTCCCAGGGACTTGTTATCTGCTGCCATCTCCCGTTCACCCTGGACGACGTGGATTTCCACAGTGTTTTGGTTATTTTCGGATGTCGAAAAGATGTCAGAGCGACGGACTGGTATAGTGGTGTTGCGGGGAATAAGTTTTTTCATCACGCCGTTGACGGTTTCTAGTCCTACAGATAGGGGCGTGACATCCAACAACAGGACATCTTTGAGTTCTCCAGCGAGAATACCCGCCTGTATTGCTGCACCCACCGCCACAACTTCATCAGGATTGACGTTTTGGTTGGGTTCTTTGCCGATCATTGCCCGCACAAGCTGCTGTATCATTGGCATTCGCGTCCCACCACCCACCAGCACAACCTCATCAATGTCTGCGGGTGTCAAACCAGCATCTTTGAGTGCGCGTTTGACGGGAAGGCGCACTCGCCCAAGTAAGTCATCGCACAAACCTTCAAACTCAGAACGAGTCAGGCGAGTTTCTATATGTTTTGGACCTTCTTCGGTGGCGGTAATGAAGGGTAAGTTGATGTCGGTGACGCTAACAGAGGAAAGTGCAATTTTGGCGTTTTCTGCTGCTTCCAATAGGCGTTGTAAAGCTTGGCGATCGCTGCGTCTTAAGTCTACGCCTTCTTCTTCTAAAAATTTCTGAGCCAACCAGTCAACGATTTTTTTGTCAAATTCATTACCACCAAGCTGCGTATCTCCACTCGTGGATCTGACTTCAAACACGCCATCGCCAACATCCAGAACCGACACGTCAAACGTGCCACCACCCAAGTCAAATACTAATATGGTTTCAGTGTTGCCGCGATCCAATCCATAAGCCAAAGAAGCAGCGGTGGGTTCATTAAGAATCCGTAGCACTTCCAAACCTGCAATTCTGCCAGCATCTCGTGTGGCTTGCCGTTGGGAATCATTAAAATAAGCAGGAACGGTAATCACTGCCCCAGTGACTGGTTCACCTAGGTACTTACTGGCGTCCTCTGCCAATTTCTTCAGCACCATTGCGGAAATTTCTTCTGGGGCAAAATCTTTATCCAGACGAGGACAAGAAATTTTGATGTTGCCAACTTCGTCTTTGCGGATAGTGTAGGGAACTCGCTTTGATTCTGGGCTGAGTTCGGCATACCTGCGCCCAATAAAGCGTTTCACGGCGAAAAATGTATTTTGTGGGTTGAGGACGGTTTGTCGCCGCGCCATTTGCCCAACAACTCTTTCGCCATCCTTACTAAAACCGACAACGGAGGGAGTCGTTCGCATTCCTTCTGCATTGGCAATCACCACCGGCTTGCCACCCTCCATGACGGCAACTACTGAGTTGGTTGTACCCAAGTCAATGCCGACTACCTTGCCCATGCGTTACTGTTCTCCTATAGTGTCTTATAAATTAATTTGTTTAGAGCTAATGCTTGATTTATTGTATCTTGCTGTTGAGAATTACACTGTCAAACAGTGTTCACCATTAGTTAATTTGTGAATCTCAAGAATCAACTCGAAACTCACCTGAGTCAAATAGTGCGCGATCGCGATCCTTATTTGGCGAGTGCTGGACATTTTTTTGTCCAAGAATACATTCGTCAACAATTTGCACAATTGGGAAGTGTGGAAATCCACACCTTTAGCGTCAGGGGAAAAACCTGTCAAAACCTCATATTGAATTTACCCTCACAACCTGGCTCACAAAAGGGATTGCCACCAATTTTAATCGGTGCCCATTATGATGCCGTACCCGGAACACCAGGGGCTGATGATAATGCTACGGGTGTGGCTGTATTGCTGGAATTGGCAAGAATTTTTGCTGCCGAACCGGCAAAGCATCCTCTGCGGCTGGTCGCTTTTGATATGGAAGAATACGGGTTATTAGGTCCTTCTGGTGCTTCTGAGTATGCAGCCGAGTTGCGACAACAACACCAGCCGCTACGCTTAATGATTTCTCTGGAAATGTTGGGCTATTGCGATCGTACCCCTGGTTCGCAAACTTACCCATCTCCTTTAGAACGCTTCTACCCAAATCGCGGCGATTTTATTGCTTTAATTGGCAATTGGCGCACAATTCGTGACTTAATTTCTATTAGCCGCAGTATTCGTAAAGTTGGTGTACCCAGCCACTGGCTACCAGTACCTAACAGAGGTTTAATACTTCCACTGACTCGACGAAGTGATCATGCACACTTTTGGGATCAAGGTTATCCTGCAATGATGGTGACAGATACAGCCAATCTACGGAATCCCAACTATCACAAACCCAGCGATACCATTGCCACTTTGGATTTAGATTTTCTGACTGGTGTGTGTCAAGGTTTGGAAAGTGGTATTCGGCGTTTGTGAAAAAGGAGTGTAGTGTCGAGATTTTCAGTTAACCGTTTCCAACTCCCGACTCCCGATTCCTGATTCCCTTGTCTGTATACGCCCGAACACTGGGAGTCAGGCTGATCAAGTCCTCGATATTCCGCTTCATCGTGTTGCAAATAGTGTCTAAAGGCAAATCGTTAGCATCGTAACCAAAGGGATTTTCAATTTCCAAGCCAATGGCTTCGATACCAAATAAGGTAAAACTAACCAACGCCACAATAGCACCTGTCCACCAACCGAGATTCTGTACAAGTTGAAAAGGCAATAAGAGGCAATAAAGTAACAGTAATTGCTTCAAATGAATCGCATATGCTAGGGGAATCGGTGTTTTTAAGATACGTTCACAAGCCCCTAAACTATCTACCAAACTATTCAATAATTCTTGTATGGCTGTTAGTTGATAGCTATTTATACAATTACAGTTGTACTGTAGCTGTAGATAATCTCCAATCCAAAACGCGATTTCTAGAGGAGGATTGTTCATTGTCTTTAGCGTTAGGTATTTAGAAATAGACATTAATTCTTCTAACTCTTTATTGACAGGTTCTCCCCGTAAATGTAACTTGGTTGCTACGGCAAAAGCTACCACTAATCGTAAAATCCTAATTTTTTTGTCTCTATCTTCCGGGTTAATTTCATCTATTGATACCCAAATTTGTCGCGTCAGATTTCGGACATTGTTGACGATACTACCCCAGATTTTTCTTCCTTCCCAAAAGCGTTCGTAAGCCGTATTCGTACGAAAAACCAGTAATAAACCTAAAACAATACTGGGAATAACACTTTCTAAAATCGGTTGAGAAACAGGAAGTTTAAAATGGTAAAGTAGAGAAATAAAAACACCAAAAAATCCACATGCGAGAACGCGCATATAAATTGCTGTGACAACTGAACCTTTAAGCTGAAAAGCTATTTGCAACCATTGCATTTTTTCTGCTGTCATGTTCTTCTAAAAAAATATTGAATGAAGTAATGATAATAACGCAGAACGCACAACTTAGAATGATTTCACAGATAAATCCAACGGTTATAAAGAAGAAAGAATTCCATTTTTTGAATTCAGCTAAAGCTAGTGTTTAATACCTTAAAAAATATAACTCAAATTTACCAAGAGTCATAACCCTGAACCTGCTTAACTAGCATCGACGAGGAAATTACCATCAATGGGGCGTTCTCACAGTTTTACCTGAATCCAAAGGATTTGGGGATGCGCTACGAATCAGTTACCAAAACCGTCCCGATATCCTTGCCCGTCAGATTATTATGTCACAAATGCCTAATGTAAGCAGTTTATTGAGGTAGAGGAACGCTACAGCGCCCAGGGGAAGAATGAATTCCCATAAATCTCGACGCTGTTCGTCCCCAATTGCAAGCGGCATACGATGATGGGATTCTTTCCAGTGCCATAGTTTGTCTGCACGTTTACCGCTACGCAAAACATGAGAAGCGGGTGGCAAGTCTAGCAAAGGAAATAGGATTTATCCAAATCTCAGTATCCCACGAAGTCAGCCCGTTAACTCACATCTTGCACCTATCCGTAGAAAACCGTACAAACCAAAAATATGTGCAATAAAGCTACATTATTTTTATTGGCTTTTCTCGCTATATAAAGGACTTTTGGTTTCATACTGAGTAACGAAGTACCATCAAATTTTCTTGGTGCAAGATGTGAGTTAAGGAAAAGAGTTAGTCGAGGACGCCTATTTTTCGCCGGTTCTCTAGTGAAAATGATTGAGGTAAGCTGTTATGCATGTAATTTGCACTATTTGGGCGGGCAAGATGCCCACCCCACAAGAGTTTTATTTAATGCACTATTTGGGCGGGCTGGACAGCCCATCCCACAAGAGTTTTATTTAAATATAGTGTGCAAATTGTAGGATTTTCAGTTTATGAAGCTTATAGACTATACTTTTCTGCTCTTGTAGGTTCTCTAATTCAAGCTGATATAAACCGCATCTCACTTTACTATGCGGAAATCAAAATTATTCAATTTACATCTTGCACCAGTTATAAGGGTGGGTCTTGCGCCCACTCTACAAATCCATCCAATTCTTGTGGGATGGGCATCTTGCCCGTCCGTACTTTAAATGGTGCAAGATTTAAGTAAAGGGACAAATATATACCATGTTATCCCACGCACAAGACCTCGCCGCACAAATCAATAATTGGGAATTTATAGAGTTATGGGTAGACGCCATTGTTTTCCCACCTCGTATTCTCATGCTAGTAAGTAATAAGCAGGGTAATTCTTGTATTTACGATCCAGCCGCTAACTATAAACCAATTTTTTCAAGTTCGACCTACGATGAGGCTCATTCATGGCTACTCGAAGATGAATATGAGCGAGTTGACGGTAGGCTGTTAGCAGAGGAAATAGTCTGAGTTTGTACAAACATTTGAGAATTGCTTTTTCCTCTTATTTACGACAATAAAAAGTACATATTGCCAGAAAAAATGGAAATCTCGAATACTACTCCTCAAGCAGAAAACCAAAAGCTACAGGCTTCACAAATAAGTCCACAAAGCAACAAAATAAGCTGACGTGAGTTTATGAAGTTGCCAATAGAAGAACGGCGACGGATTCTAGCACAACAGGCAGAGGAAATGTTACTACATTACCAGCAAGATAAAGAGTGGTACACATGAATTCCAGTCATGTGTTTGTGATAGAAATCCCAGGAGGCGGGGGGTGTAGGTCTCTCACAATAGACTAAACATTATGATGGACGAAGTTTTATTGAGAGTTAAGCCTTGATTCTCTTGTACCAATCTAGAACATCATCACAGACATTCTTGAGAGTTTTAATTGCAATAGAGGCATCACTCTCTTCTATTAAACCTACACTCTTTTGTGTATCTATGTGAGTAGTGTTTCGATAAACTCTTGTAACATGACTCAAATCAGCAGTTATTTGTTTAATAATGCCTTCTTGATCTGAGCTATTTATAATAGCTAGAAATTCTCTTTCTATGGGTTTACTGTTTTTTCCAGAGGCTATGGCTTCCTTTAAAATAGCCTCAATAATACCGCCGCAGAGTAAAACGGTTGCTTTATAAGCACCATTTGTGAAGCAGAATCTAGCAGAATTTAAATCTTCCCTAACTATATTTTTTAGATGACTATCTTCTATGAATTCTTCAATTAGTCTAAAGCTTGACTGGAAGAAACGTTCTATTGATTGCTCTTTCTGTACTTCTTCTAGCTGATTAATCTTTTGTTCTAGTTTCTCAGTCTTTCTTTTTGATATTTGCTCTGCATATGCTAAAAGATGACAGTGGGACTCAATCAGTATTTTTTGTTCTTCTTCTGATAGTTGATATATTTTTTTGTCATTTTCAATAAATATCCTGTTGTAAAATTGATATACAGTTTCTAAATTTGAAATTAGATCGTAATTATTGAAGAAAGTAAAAACTCGTTCGTTAGCCGCTTCATTATTCAATATCTCCAAACTGTACAAAGGTATAAGCGGTTTATAAAGGTGATACTTAGATCCCATTTGATATGAGAGCTTTTGGTTGGAGACAAACTCTCCGCACGCAGACAGTGCTTCTTTACAAAGTGTAGAGTATATAATACTATCAAAGTCATTTAATAATGAGAAAAAGTTAAATTCTTGCTCTTTAACAACTTTTTCAATTTTTGTAACTAGCCAAACATAGTCACTTTCAAGATGAGAGTTTTCGTAATAATTTTCTTCAGTAGAGAAAACAGTCTTTAAAATACATATGAGATGCCTGTAGAAAACAACAAAGCGATATAGGTTTTTTAAACTCTCTTCTGTTTGGGGAAATGTCATGTATGTAAATCATGTACTGCTATGATGCGTACACTATTATACAAATATCTAAGCAATTGTCCACATATAGCTTGCTGATTTACTAGCTTTATTCATTCAACTTAGCCGGAGGATGTTCGCCCATCGCGTACAGTATGCGACGCAAATTCACTACGCCCTCTCGATTCAGTTACAGTGCTTCTACTGTGGCGCGTCCTGTCGGAGTCAAACCAATAACCAGAGTAAAGTCGTCATTCCAAGCAAAATACTCACCCCATTGCTGTAGGCGTGGATGGTAAAGCGACATAATATTACCACTTAGGAGATCATGTCCTTCTATTTTGTTGTACTTGTGATTGTTGCACCCTTGACATGACAAAGCCAGATTATTCAGTATCGTCTCTCCGCGTTTAGCAACTCTTCTGAAGACAGTTGTACTTCAACTTTCACTGTTGGCATTTTCCATCTTTTGCCTACTAATCTGTCGCCATTCTATCAGCTACGAAATTTACTGCTGTAATCAAAAGATAGTAAACTGCTTCGCATAAAGTAAGCTAACATCACCTCTACTGCTTTTTCTGTCAATAGAAAGATTAATTCGTCTATTACCGCAAACATAATTAACGGGTGTAAAACATAAAACAGGAGAAAAGCCGGTGACTGACGAATTGAAAAAAGGCGATCGCGTGAAGTGGAATACCTCGCGAGGAGAAACAACTGGTGAGGTGGAAAAGAAACTCACTTCACCCACAGATATTAAAGGACATCATGTCGCCGCTTCAGAAGATAACCCTGAGTACTTGGTTAAAAGTGACAAAACTGGAAAAGAAGCGGCACACAAACCTGAGTCCTTAGAGAAAATTGAGGAGTAATGCTTCGTTTGATAACCATTACCTCAATCCCCAATCCCTAATCCCCAATCCCTAATCCCCCTTACAACAAAAAGTTTAAAAATCTCTCTGTGGGTAGAGGTAAATGACGCAGGTAATTGTTGATCTTGTCAGCAGCCGCTAGCCCAAAGAGCATTTTTCTGCTGTCATATTCTCTTAAAGAAATTTTGCGCTATAATTGTCATTCTCCGTCTTGTTTACATTCGCTAAATGTTCTAGCTGTCTTTTCTAAGTATAAATCCGCCGCCATTAAATCAATACCATCAATAATTTTACTGAATTCGACAATTCGCAAAGCAGTAAAACATTTGTTTCGATAATTGGGGTTATTTTGGAAAAAGGATATCGCTTTTTTTAAAGGTTCAATTACAGGATAGGCTGATTCTGCCTTTTCAATAGCTTCTTTAGGAATTGGAGACTTGAGCCTTTGAACGGCCAAATCAATTAAATCTCTGGACTCTACCGAGGAATCATTCCATCTATCAGAATTAGCTAAAAGTTTTTCAGCAAAACTGTCAATTTGATTTAAGCATGGGACGGGCGACCAACTGGGATAATCTGGTTCTCCCAATTCGATACGTCCTTCCATAATAATCTCAAATTTAATTAGAGTTTCATCAACTATAATTGCAAATCTTACCCCGTACTGGTCAGCTTTAATTTCTCCGGGTAGGTCGAGGTTATTTTGAGTGTTAAACAGGGCGTTATATTGATTTTCAGCTATTTTTTGTCGTAGTAACCGATAGCCAATACCAGTGGAACAAAGAAAATCTATATCTTTGCTTAATCTATATTCTCCATTATTTAAACTAATCAGAGTACCACCGCCAAAATATGCACCACACTCTAATAAAAAGTTAGCCTTTAATTGGTTAAGAATATTTAAAATTTTTTGATGAAATTCCCTCTGAAACATTTGCGCTCCTAACCATGAATCATAAGATTGAGCTAACTGTCGCACAAATAAGGCTTCTGTTTGGCTCAAATCGCCTAAAACTCCTCGGTAATGCCACCCTCGTTCATATATTCTCAGCATTTCTAAAAGAGTAAGATTTTCTATATCTTCTCTTTGCCAACATAATCTTTGTAAAAATGGCAACTTTTCTGGTATTTCAATTTGAGGTTTAATTAACATAGGGAATATGAGTAGGTGTAATGTAGGATGGGCTAGAGAGCCACTATCCACAAGAAAAGTTGGGTATTTTTTAATTTGGAAGTCCCTAACTCCTCGTTATAATGCTTGGCAATTAACACAGAAAGTTGAAAAAAGTCTCCTTAAGTAGAGGTAGATTGTGCAAGTAATTGTTAATTTTCTCAGCAGCAGCAAGCCCAGAGAGCATTGCCCCTTCCACAAGATTGCCGCCACACCAATCACCACAACATATTAAAGGTAAAGAAAAGTTAGCAGGTAAACAAGCTTCCTGCAAAGGACGGCTAGGAAAAGCATACCGCCAGCGATGTACTTGCATCCATTCGGGAGTATCTAGCCAAGGAAGCAGTAACTGGGATGCACGTTGCAATATGTACTGCCCAACCGGGTGTAAATCCTGGGTTTGATCATGACGCTGAGCAAAAGCAGCGCTACTTTGCACGACGAAAACCGGTTGTTCAGGGCTTGGGCGTTTGCTGCTATCTAAGCCAATCCAAGCCAAATCAGCATCATCCACAAAATTCACGGCTTTCCAATGCGGAAGTGGTTGGGAAGTGGAAGGATATCCAGCCATAACACTGAGGCAGGGGTAAAATTCTACAGAACGCAAGTTATTCAGAAATGCTGTGCCTAGTAGATCCCCTAAGGGTTCCAACAGCATTAAAGCTTGTGGTGCAGGAATGGCGACAACTACGGAAGCAGCTGTTAATTCTTCATTTAATTCTTCATTGCTGGATTCTAAAGTCAGACGCCAATTGTTTTCCGGGGTAGGGGTAATGCGTATGACACGCTGATTGAGCAAGATTTCTAAATCTTGAGCCAGAAATTTGGCGATCGCACTCATTCCCGCAGGGGCAACATATCGAGGAGTGGGGGGTGAGGTGTTGGCAATAGTCAGCCCTGAACCAGATTTGAAATCGTAAACCGTATCTGTCCAAACTTCGAGGACATGACGTTGGTGTAACAATTCAAGAAAACGTCCGAAAAGTTCGCCTTTTGGTTTAAGGTAGCACGCCCCATGATCCGCGCAAGTGCCATATAATCGGCGTGTGGCGACTCGTCCTCCTAAACCACGGGATTTTTCTACAATTCGTACGGAATATCCAGCTTGAGTTAATTGCTGGGCGCAAACTAAACCCGCCATGCCGGCACCAATTACTGCAACGTCAGTCATTAGTCAAAGAATAAAGAATATAAAGAATAAAGAATATAAGGACAAGTGACACGACTACTTATGAGTCCAGAAAGCTAATAGTAGAATAAGGTACAGAAAAAGCTGTATGGAAGGGAGGAAGGGAAATTGGATGAACTAAGGACAGTACTAGAGCTAGCAACCGAGGAAGAATTGCAGGATTTGACCGCAATTCTGTTTAGTCGTAAGTTTAATCCCCTAGATTATGTTCACACACCAGAACCGATAGACGTGCAAAGCCAAGGTCGCAAAGCCTGGCTAGATGCACTAGAACAGCGCTTTCGCTTTTTGGCAGCAGATGGGATGACGGTTTTGCGGGGACGCACGAAACAGGTGACTTACCGACAAGCCCTGATTCATGTGTGTAAGTATTTGAAAATACCTTATTCTAGGGAACTGACAACAGTTGATTTAGAAGCTGAGGTGTTTTTGCACCTGTTGGGACACGTATGGAAAAAATTGCCGGCGAAGGATAAGCAAAAATTGACCGTGCGGATACAGCGTCAGCTTGCTAAAGCAGAATTAAGTCAACCCCTACCACTGACATTGCAGCGAGATCCCCTAGGATTACTTTTCAAAGGCGGTAGCGCCCTGGCTGTCACCTCTGTTGTCCAGCCATTGTTGCTCAAACAAATCGCCAATCAATTTGCGCTGCATTTTGCGACATATCAAGTTGCCAAAGAAGCAGCGATTCAAGGTTCTGGGATGGCTGCAAACCAGTTTCAAAACTATGTCGCAGTGCAGATGGCAAAACGGGGTATGGCTGTTAATGCGGCTCGATATGGGGTAGCTCGCAGCGTGTTTGCTATTGTAGGACCAATGATGTGGGGTTGGTTTTTTGCGGATTTGGGATGGAGAGCGATCGCCACTAACTATGGTCGGATCATACCCACTATATTCGCCTTAGCTCAAATTCGTCTGACTCGTGCTGAATGTTGGGAGCCTGCTTGAAAACAGCTTTTCGTCATCCCAAACCTAGTTTGCAATCCTTGTGGAACTACGCCCAACTGGGATTGCTCGTCTTCCCACTGACTCCATTTTTTGGAGCTGTGGGTATAGTTTTGGCATCGCTAGGAACGTGGATCGCTCAATACCGCACAATCATTCGCCGCCCCCTTAACTGGGGGTTTGGTCTCCTGAGTGTGTTGCTGATCATCACCGCTGGCTTTGCCTATGACAAAACGGCGGCGTTCCTAGGTTTATTTAATTTCTTACCGTATTTTATAGTTTTTGCTGGCTTCAGTGCCCTGATTCAGACTCCTGCACAATTGCGCCAAATGTCTTGGATTTTGGTGTTCAGTTCCCTACCAGTGGTGATTTTTGGATTTGGGCAGTTGTTTTTGGACTGGTCTTTTAAGATAAGAATTTTGTGGTTCGTCGTGGAATGGGACATAGAACCTGGAGGACAACCACTAGGTCGCATGGCTTCCATATTCATGTACGCCAACATCTTGGCTGGTTATTTGATGATAGTTTTTATCCTAGGGTTAGGGTTGTGGGTGGAAAACTATCGGCGTATAAGGGAGATGAGGGAGATAAGGGGGATAACTTCCTCATCCTCCTCATCTGCCCATCTCACGTTGCTGTTCCTGAGTGTAGCGGTGATTGCCAATTTCGTGGCATTAATTTTAACTGACTCGCGGAATGCCTGGGCGATCGCTATGTTTGCTTGTTTAGCTTATGCGCTTTACGAAGGCTGGCGGATTCTTGTGGCTGGTGTCGCTGGTATCACCACTAGCGTACTTTTGGCTGCTTTTGCTCCTTTACCTGTGGCTGAATTGTTTCGTAAGGTCGTTCCTGCTTTCTTCTGGGCACGGTTAAACGACCAAATGTATCCTGATAGACCAGTCGCGTTACTCCGCAAAACACAGTGGCAATTTGCTTTATCTTTGGCTGGACAGCGTCCTTGGACTGGTTGGGGTTTACGCAATTTCACTTTACTTTATCAAGCAAAGATGGATGTTTGGTTGGGACATCCTCACAATTTGTTTTTGATGGTATTTGCTGAAACTGGGTTTCCCACCGCTCTTTTATTTTGTGCCTTACTCGTTTGGATATTTATTGCAGGTGTCCAAGTATTGCGAAAGTCACAACATATAGAGAACGAAGATAAATTGATATTTTTCAGTTATCTTCTGGTTTTTGTATGCTGGGTGCTATTTAATACAGCCGACGTAAGCTTATTCGATTTTCGCTTAAATACACTCTCGTGGCTGTTATTTTCTGCAATTTCTGGAGTTGCGTATCGCTACAAGCAGTACGAAAGGCTTCAGGTTAGATAAAAACTTGCTGTGGAGTTAAGAAGAACGCAGAACACAGAACACAGAACGCAGCTTGGACATCGCCATAAATAAATGATGCTGTTGGCGAATTAATAGAATGTGAGGATTAAACAATTTCTATTACCACTCTTAGAGAGTTATAGCTAGATTAGAGACATTAGGCTGGTGATGAAGCAGGTGCTAGATGCTGCAAGCAGAACAATTGTTACAAAATCGTTACCAACTCCAATGCCTACTTGGTAACAATGGAATTCGCCAAACTTGGCTAGCATTGGATTTACAAGCTCCTGATGTACAAAAGAAGCAAGTTGTGGTTAAAATTCTTGCTTTTGGCGGTGCTGTACAATGGGACGACCTCAAACTATTTGAACGAGAAGCACAAATTCTCCAACAACTCAATCATCCCCGCATTCCCAAGTATGTTGATTACTTTTGTATTGATGACCAAACACTCTGGTTTGGCTTAGTGCAAGAATATATCCCTGGTGAGTCTCTTAAGGAATTGCTAGTTCTTGGTAAAAGGTTTACACAAAAGCAAGCGCGGAAAATTGCTGTTGAAGTTTTAAATATTCTCACGGTTTTACATGAGTTAAATCCAGTGGTACTGCATCGGGATATCAAGCCGAGCAATTTAATTTGGGGTGAAGACGATAATATTTATTTAGTTGATTTTGGCGCAGTTCAAGATAGAGCCGCAAAGGAGGGAGTTTCCTTCACTGTGGTGGGAACTTATGGTTATGCGCCAATGGAACAATTTGGCGGTAGAGCAGTTGCTGCATCGGACCTCTACGCCTTGGGAGCCAGTTTGATTCATCTGTTAACTGGTACTTCGCCCTCTGATTTGCCTCAGCGCGGTTTGCGAATTCAGTTTACTGACCGAGTCAACCTCAGTCCGAGTTTTGTCTCCTGGTTGGAAAAAATGACCGAACCAGCACCAGAGCAACGGTTTACCACAGCTCAGGAAGCACTCATTGCTCTCAAGTCTGGTCTGACTACCAAAAAGCAATCGCAAATCCCAGAAGTCATTAATAATTCTGGCTGCGGTATAAATAATATGACAGAACAAATTCCCGATGAAATTAAAGGGTGGAATTGGGGAGCATTTCTGTTACCTTGGTTGTGGTTGTGGACTAATCAAGTGTGGGCTGGTTTGTTCTGTTTTGTACCGCAAGTTGGTTGGATAACGACCATTGCACTTGGTGCTAAAGGCAATGAATGGGCTTGGAAAAGCAGACGCTGGCGCAGTATTCAACACTTTAAAGAACATCAAAGAGGTTGGGCGATCGCCGGGCTTCTTGTAGGCGCACCCATCAGTATTATTTTGTGGCTCGCCGCCCTTGGTTTGATCGGACAAGTATTTGGTTGAAAAACTTAACTGTGTAGAGACGTAGCATACTACGTCTCTAAATTCATTAATCCTTGACAGTAATTCCTACAGGACAAGCAACGTTTGTCCCCCCTAACCCACAATAGCCATTGGGGTTTTTCGCCAGATACTGCTGATGGTAATCTTCTGCGTAATAAAAATCAGGAGCATCCAGAATTTCAGTAGTAATCTTTCCATAACCTGAGGCGGTTAGGGCTTGCTGATAAGCGTCCCGCGATGCTTCTGCTTGATTCTTTTGTTCTTCTGAATATACGTAAATTCCTGAACGGTACTGAGTACCCACGTCGTTACCCTGACGCATTCCTTGGGTGGGATCGTGGTTTTCCCAGAAGACTTTGAGTAATTCAGAATAACTTATGATCTCCGGGTCAAAGACGACTAGCACCACTTCATTATGACCTGTGCGTCCGCTACACACTTCTTTATAGGTGGGGTTGGGCGTTATTCCAGCCGCGTAACCCACTGCTGTGGTGAAAACTCCCTCAAGTTGCCAGAATTTGCGTTCTGCACCCCAAAAGCACCCCATACCAAAAACCGCCACTTCCATACCTCCTGGATATGGGGGCTTGAGTGAATTACCGTTGACATAGTGACGCTCAGGTACTGCCATTTCTTCTGCCCGTCCTGGCAAAGCTTCCTCAGGAGTAGGTAGGGTTAATTTTTTACCAAATCCAAATAGTACCATTGATTTTTACTCTGGGTTATTATGACAATATTCTTTACCTTACTTAACATTTTAAAGATTTTGGCATCTGTTTGTCAGACGGTGTCAAGTTTCAGCACGGAAAATCTCTTCAGTCATCTACCGACTAAACCCCAGCAGGTTCAGGAACGATTGACACACACGCATGTACTAATGGTAACAGCCGACCAAGTTGCTCTTGCCCATTGACAGCTAAATCACTATGACACAGATAGACTTTCTCAGACACGCGAGCGAGCAAATCTGCCAGAATTCTTCGTAGTCGTTGTTCTTCTGCCGATTGTTCATCTTCTACTGTCCAAGGTGCGCCCCGCCTTTCTTGAAGAAAGAATGGCGCACCGAACAAAGTCGCTGCACCGCCTTTTGCCCACAAAGGCGAACCAGCATCCAACCAAAAATGCCAACGGTGCGATCGCCTACTTGAGCGATACTGGAAGATAGTAGCCAATGTGACAGCGTTTGCTTGAGGTCCTAAAGGACGAACAGGGTATGGATTGGCGGTAATGGTACCACGCCGCAGCAGTTGTATGAAGTCAGCAATTGTTTCATGTGATGACTTAGAAACATTTCCTCTCTGGGCGTCTTTGTGTTCTCCCGTCTTTGTATCCGTATATGTATGGGTTTGCCGCAATCTAGTATCAATTTCCCAGTAGTGTTGAGCAGTTTCTAGTAGTTTGCGCAATGCTGCCAATTCGTCATAGGAGAGATTGCTGCCATTCCACAAAAAGCGCTGAATTGCCCTATCTAAAAGAGAAATGGGACTAGGAATCAAACGCATCTCCTGCTGCGCTCTCTGCTCCTCTAACCACTGCAATATTTCACTATAAGCCGTAGTAGCTGCATATCCGAGTCTATCCCAACGGTCAAACGTCGTTACAGGCAGCAAATTGGGTTTATCTGGATGCGGTACAAAGCAATAGTCTGCTATCAATCCCGCCCTGACGGGATCAATGTGTGGGAATGAGGGGGATGGGGGGGATGAAAAAGTGTTTTCTTCCCCTACTCCCCCTGCTCCCCTGCTCCCCTGCTCCCCTGCTCCCCCTGTTTCCCCTACTGGAGAAACTCTGCGACTCAACACAACCAACATCTCCGCGACAGCATCTCGATCCACTAAGCGTCCCAAGCCGGGATAAACGAACGCAAGGACGGTGAGTAATCCTCTGATGATGGGTGAACTAATCAAAGGGCGTTGTTCGTTGGGAGCCTCTACTGGAATATTTTGCTTGGTGAGGATTTCTGTGAGGGTGTAACGGGCGATCGCATCCAAACCTGGTGCAATGATCGCCACTTCGTTCGGCTGTACACGCCCAAGTTTTACGGCTTTAACAATGACCTCAGCCGTTTGCCGTAATAATTGGGCGCGGGAGGTTGTTTGAATTGACTGCACTGTCTGTGGTAAACTCAAGCCAAATGTCTGTTCTGTAATGAGATCCAACATTGGTGTTGTTAAGGTATCGGAAAGACATGAAAAAGCAGGCTGAGTTAAAGTTTCTTGCTGACAAACTGTTGATAGTCCTTCCAAGTAGTTGGGGTCGGCTCCGAGTCCCAAACGTACCACACTATCGGGATTATAGCTAAACGCCGCAACTGCACCGCCCTTTAGGAGCAACTCAAACAGATGACGTGATAGGGCAGGGTAATCTTGCACGTCATCAGCCAGCAATGCCTGATAGCGTTTTGTGAGCTGTTGCTGGTAAATCGGATTTGGTAACAGGTATGTGCCATAAAGTTCGGTAACAATTCCATATGTCAGGAATCCTCTCTTTAAACACCAGTTACGCCAATTAACTAGCAAAGATACGATGAACTCAGGTTCTAGGTTTATGTTATTCTCGTTTTGTGCTGCGGCACTTACCAAAATCTTGTCAATGCTCTCACAAGTTGTGCCGCTGTAAGCCGCTAATTGTAGTAAATCCAAGATGCGGCGTACCAATCGGTACTCATTTTCTCCCATGCGGCGCAAAGCTTCCTCGTCCAATTGGGAACGCCACAGCTTCGTTGCTAATTCCTGTTCAGTTTCTGGACGCAGTCGTACTGGAAATTGCGCCTTCAACTTCAACGACTCAATCAGCAAAGGCCAAAATAAAATAACTTCATCCTGAATAAAACCTAAAGGTGTCTTGCAACGTACTGGATATTTTCCCTCAGTTGCCGTGACAATTCTATCCGCCAAATCTCGGCGATTTTCGTCATTAGCAGCCAAAGCTAAGATCCCTGGTTCTGTTTGATGAAGATACAAGCGTTTTGGTATAATCTCGCTGTTTTTTTGTCCTCGGTTTTTCGTATAATAAGATTCTTTAGCGCCACTTTCACTGACTACCCAATTACAAAACTGCTTCACCAAGCGAGCAGTCTTACCGCTGCGGCTAGATCCTGTTATCCAAAGGAAATTAGAATTCACAAATTATCTCCTTCGAGATTTGTTAATATACTTCGTACGTTAACTTATGTTTAAGACTCTTAAAACAATGCTGGATTATTGCCTACAATGATTAGTTCTGTTTTTCGTCAAAAAATATACCCTTTTTTAGTAAGAGCTTACCAGTGGTACTTACGCACATCAGAGCGTTCTCTGGATCAAGCTTATGAACAGGCATTGCAGATTAAGGCGATAGAAGACGAACATTTTAATGGTAATAAAATAGACTTTGACTCAACCAGGTATAGCCGCAGTGTTATGGATTATTTTGAGTCAGACGTTAAAAAACACTTAAGAATTATCCGAATGCGGCTAACAGAGTTTAAGGCAAGTCGTTTGTTTCTGAACGATAAGAATGAAAAAGCCGCAAGGCAATTTGGTATACAGTATCCGCACCTTTCCTTGATTCTAGAAAAGCTCAAATTCATTGATGAAGTCACAGGAAAATATAAATTTGATGAAATCTATACAAATGATTCAAAAGTTGCAAATACAAACAATAGCTTACCAATAGTAGAGCCCTCAAGAAATCAATTAAAAGAACCAAATTCATCAATTAAAAAATTAAATAATCAATCAGTTACAAGTAAAACAAATACAACAGGAGTCTTACCGCGTTCGATTTTTAATACCTTTAGTCGTTTGCAAATTGAGTTAGATCCTAAGGCGGAACAAGATGTTGTTAAAAATTTCCGTACGACACAAAGAAGAACAATAATATCTGTTAGATTTCTTCTTCTGCTCATCATAGTTCCTATTCTGACTCATCAATTGTCAAAAGCCTTGGTTGTAGGACCAATTGTTGACCGATTCTTTGATAGAAATCATGAAAAAACGGCAGTTTTCCTCAATTATGAAATGGAAGAGGAAGCGCTACAAGAATTAGAAAGATTTGAAGAAAGAATAAAATTTAATAACTTACTTGGCACGAGCGAATTACTGTCTCCTGAGCAATTGGAAACTGAAGTAAAAACAAAGGCTCGTGAGATTGCTGAAGAGTTTCGTGCCACGAGTTCTAATGCTATTAAAAACGTTTTTGCAGATATATTGTCGGTCGTGACTTTCACCTGGCTTTTACTTGTTAGCAAACGAGAAATCGCGGTACTCAAAGACTTTTTTGACCATGTCGTCTATGGTTTGAGTGATAGTGCCAAGGCATTTATTATCATTTTGTTCACGGATATTTTTGTCGGTTTCCACTCTCCTCATGGTTGGGAAGTCATTCTAGATGGGATTTCGCGCCATTGGGGATTACCAGCAAATCACGATTTCATTTTCTTATTTATCGCCACATTTCCAGTGATTTTAGATACTATCTTCAAATACTGGATATTCCGGTACTTAAATCGTATATCGCCTTCTGCTGTTGCTACATATCACAACATGAATGAGTAATGAAATGGGTTAGTGGTTTGTCGTTAGGGGTAGGATGTAGGCAATTTTCATCACACCCTACACTTAAGAGATAATCACCAGTAGCCAGCCACTAACTCTCAACGTATGAAAAAGACACTTGCAGCCATCTTCATTAGCCTTCCCATAGTTCCTGCAATTGTGTTATTACCTATGCGACCTTTGGGATATTTAGCACTAAGTAGGTTGGAGTGTAGGGTGACAAAGTGGGAATTACCAGTATCCTCTCAAACACAATTACAGGATACCAATGTCCAACAGCAAGCAGCGCCAACTCCATTGCTACCTATCCAAAAGCCACCGTTTCCTTGTTGCAAAGGCGATAGTTCGTGTCTCGATAACCAATTATGGGGCGAAAACGGTCAATTACCAGATAAAAAGGCTTTGTTGGCGGCTGTTGAAAAAAGTTTACAATATCTGTTTTCTAGCAACGCAGCTGCGGCGTATCAAGGGTATCAGGTGGGGGAAATTACAAACGTTCATGTGATCAAAAGTTTGCAAAGATTCCGGGAACTGGTACTCAAGTCTAAATCAGCCGCCGAACTTAATGCAGCGATCGCCAAGGAATTTGTTTTTTATCAGTCCGTGGGGAGAGACAAGAAAGGTTTGGTGTTGTTTACTGCGTATTATGAACCAATTTATGCTGCTAGTCGTGTTCCCACAGCAGAATATCGCTATCCTGTTTATCGCTTACCACCTGACATTGACTCATGGCAAAAACCTCATCCTACACGCTTGGAACTAGAAGGAGCTGATGGTTTGCAAGGATCAAAAGGTCGGTTGCGCGGGTTAGAGTTGTTTTGGTTTCGCGATCGCCTCGAACCATACCAAGCACAAATTCAAGGTTCGGCTAAACTTCAGCTTCCTGATGGGACTCAAACAACAATAGGTTATGCCGGTAACACTGCTTATAACTACAAGAGCATTGGGCGAGAACTGGCGAATGATGGTAAGTTAGCGCTTGAGGGTCTAACTATGCCGAAGATCCTCGATTATTTTCAGAAGTATCCACAACAGTTAAATGTTTATATTCCTCGCGACCCCAGTTTTGTGTTTTTTCAAGAAAATTATGGTGCGCCAGCACAAGGTTCGATTAGAGTACCGCTGACACCAGAACGCTCAATCGCAACAGATAAATCCCTTATGCCTCCTGGTGCTTTGGCGTTGATTCGCGCTCCTTTTCCATTTGTCAATAATTTTTCCGGACGGATGGAGCATCGTATTGTAAGTAGATATGTTCTTGATCAAGATACAGGAGGTGCAATTAAAGGTGCGGGAAGAGTAGATTATTTTCTGGGTTCTGGTAAGGTGGCGGGCGATCGCGCTGGCGTGACTGTTAGTTATGGACAGTTATATTATTTGTTACTTAAGTCTAATAAATAATAGTTACTTAAAAAATACTTACTTAAAAATGAGGAATGGGGAAGAGAAATTTTCATCCTTGTTCAGGGCAGGCGTCTTACCTGTCTGGCATGATCATTGAAAACGGCAAAAATCTCTGCAACCAAACTTTGTTTGTTTAGCTGTGACTTTAGTCATTGGTCGTCTATTTTTATCACATTTATAATAAAGGGGCAACCATGTTTACACATAAATTTTGAACTCACTCTTTAAACTTATCTTTGTATTATTAATTCATAATTACAAGAAAAGTTTATACCGCAAAAAGGCAATTTTTAATTTTTTGAACAGATTAATGATATAATTGTTAGTCTTTCCTCTTACAACTCTCATTTCTAAATACTTTTTAAGCTTGTAAAAATTAAATAAAGCCAACATGATATAATATTAAGCCTGCTTAAAGTCTGAGTGTAAATAACTTTAATTCCAGGTTGGAACTACAAAAATTTATCTGGCGTCATACGTACCTACTGTTACTGATGCAACTAAATGGGGTTCATCTTTGCCAAACGGCAAAATGGTACCAAAGCGAGTGTATGTTTCCCAGCATTGGGCATTTTACGAATTATTGTATGTAAATCTGAAATACTGTCCTTTCAGTTTGTATGTAAGTATGTCTCTAACGATGTGAGATACAATACTTGGTTTCTCACAATATATTAATTGCTTAATCATGGGGTTTTAAAGTGTTCAGGATATTAGTTGATGCTGACTTAGTATTAGAGGCTTTAATGAATCGTAACGGGTGTGTCGCAGAAGTCAGCGAATTATTAGATAGAGTGCATCCGTTGATTCAAATGTATGTAACAGACCTTGGTTGGGAAAAAATATATACATATGCAAGCCGTTTGCGAAATACAAAGATTGCTGAGATAGTCGTTAACTGGTTGCAAGACAAAATCCAAATTTGTACTGTAGATCAGAGTATTATTCAGCAAGCACGCTCTTCACCTATCAAGGATTTTGAATCAGCTGTAGAGCTAGTTTGTGCTACTGATAAACAATTAGATGCAATTGTCACTCACAACTACGATGATTTTGCCGAAGTACCAAGTAAGTTTTGGGTTTGGTCAGTTGCAGAATTGTGGGTGCGTGCCAATTTAGAAAACCAACTGCGTACAACTAAGTCTATTTCTTAGCAATTGCAAACATGACTTACACAGACGCGACGCGGAACCTGAAACTCCCACCCAGGAAGCACAAAATGAATAAAAGTAATATTGACAAGTATGTCATTTGATAGATATATGCCAATTAAATAAGCAACAGCTTAGGTTATACAGCGTTTTTCCCTCTGATTAGACCCTCCGGGTATCTCCTTCGGAGACGCTGCGCGAACGCAGTCGCCTGCGGAGGGAAACCCTACCAAGAGCGCTGACTCACCACAAATCCTAGGGTGGCATTGCCCGTAAAAACCCATGCGCTATCAATTTGAGATATTGATGAACAATGTCCACCTCAGAGAAAACCGCTCTCCAGCAAGGTAAAACGCGCAAGCACCAAGAAACTTTCAGGAATTCCTTAAAATAAGGGGCAGCAAACCTTTCATGATTTTTCTGCAAAAGACTTTCAATTCAGGCTTGCTACACAATTGACCACATCATGCTACTGTACGCTAACATCCATACTGTAGTTCAAAGCACCATTGCCACTGTTTTGTTGGGTGACATTGGTGCCAGGACCACTGAGTTCTACCTTAACCGAAGATGATGGAGGATTATAACGGGCTGAAATTTCAACCTTTTGTTCTCCAACCGAAAGATAAGGTGACAAATCAAAATTGACGTTTTTGTCGTTGCTGATTTGTTTAACAACTTTACCATTGACAGTAATCTCACCTGTCATTTGAGCACCTGATGTATTGATGCTCAAAATATGTGGTTTACTGAGATTCGCCGCACTTAGAGTGAGTGAGCTTTTTTGATATGCGAAGGAATCACCGGAACTAGAGTGCTGGCGAGTAAATGTCCTAGCTCTATTCATATCACTACGACTACCTGGTGAAATAACAACGGAAGAATCTTGGCTGCTTTCGTCTTCATCCTCGTCTGTGGGAACAACAAAAGAATCTTGGCTGCTTTCGTCGTCACTGTTGTTTGTAGGAACAACAACAGAGGAAGTGCTGTGTCTGCTGTGTCTGCTGTGGCTGTTACCTCCGTCTGTCTGAATAACAACAGAGGAACTGCTCTGGTTGCTGTGGCTGTTAGCATTGTCTGTCTGAACAACAACAGAGGAAGTACTCTGGTTGCTACGGACAAAAGTTTGTGCTACAGCTGTGCTTACAGTTAGAAGAACTACGCAACCTGCAAGAATCACTAATTTACTCATGATGACATAACCAAATTTAGGAAACAGCAGGTACACGACAAACCAACTTATTTGTTTGTTAAATTTCCTCTACCTGCTGAATGCTGAAAAAAGAAGTTGGGCGAGAAGAAAAATTTTAGTTAGTGCTGTGAACTTAACAAAAAAAATTCGCCAAAGAAAAGTTGTCCCTAGCAATGAAGCCGAAGTTCCCGCCTGCTAGGGACTTCGGATAGCTGAAATTACTGGTGAGCAGTTTGTAGGACTATGTTACCTAGTACCTAAAACCTAGGTGCTCTTGGTGATTTAACGTGTACGGGAACGTTGACATCAACTTCAATGTTTTTTACAGGGTCATAACCGCTGCGGTTTCCACCTTGAATGCTTTGGTTGACAGTGCGACGTTGTTCGCAACGACCATTATTCACACAAACTTGGGTTGCTGTGCTGGTAGCACTGTTACCGCTACAATTTGGACTAAATTGGCGATTAACTCTTGTAGATTGCTGTGCTTCTCTAGAAATCGATATTTGTGTTCCAGCACTAACACCTACACATCCTGCTGATGCAGAAGGAGTTAGAGAAGGGATAAACAAGGGAGATACAGCGCTTAGAGAGAACAAGCTAAGAGAAAGTAATTTGGATTTCATGTATACATCCTTAGAATTATTGACAAGTTGTTGTAGTTGTGGAGCTGTAAGTACTATTTCCGCTATTAGAGCCACTGCGTACAGTACTGTTTTGAACTACTCTTCTGCCGTTACAAACGTTTTGTGTTGTGCGAGGATATCTCAAACTCCGGAGACGCCGTTCTAGAGTGCTTTGTTGAATCTGCCTTCTAGAACTAGGTAAACGCGAAGGATAGGTGGTTCTGTAAGTAGGACTTCTCCTAATGGTGATACCACCGTCCTGATCGATTCTTACCCTGCTGTTACTACCTTGAACATAAACGTCATTGTCATTGTCATAGTCATAGTCATTGGCAATAGCAATTCCAGCAGGTAATCCAATCAGCGCAGAGAGTACTACTAGTAATGAAATTATTTGTCTGGCAGGCATGGCTTAATTCCTCTCTTCGTAAAAAACAACCGACTTTTACATAGCAAGCTAGGAAATCGGTAAAACCTCTGTTAACTCCTCACCTATAACACACCACCGCACTGCGAACAGACACTGGCAAGATGATTGCAAGCTGGTGAGTCATTTGGCGTTGCTTTGTAATACATTCTTTGTTAATACATTCAGCAACGCCCAATGGTTGATTAGCCGGAACCTTCATGTATCTCGGAAGTTAAACTCATCAGAAGTTTGGCAGATGTGTAACCCAACACGAACAGTCAATTGAAACAGCAAAAACACAGACTAGTACAGCACAGCTTAACGAGGGAAATAACGCACTTTATATTGTCTATTTTGTTGCCGCTGCTCGCTTCGTTGAGAAGCATATTGGTCAACAACACTGTTGTCGAAAGCGGCACCATTTTGATCTATGCGCTGATTGGCATTTTGTCTTCCAGAATTGGGGTAACCCGCTCTTTGCTGAATGCTTCTTTGATCAGCTTTCTGATTGACTCGGCTATTTTCACCACCAACAGCAGCATTTTGATTAATTTCTTGCCGAGTAACGGCTTCGCCTGCGAAAGCTGCAGTTGGCATTATCATCACAGCAGCAGCTAGGAGAGCTAGGCTATAGGTTTTCTTCACCATACTATTTTTGTCTCAAATTATGATTGGATTGAGCAAACAGAACTGGCGTTGCTTGAATAGGAAAGAGGTGAACTGATAAAGATTCAACAACGCCTTTGCACGAAATCAATGATTAGCGACGACCAGCATTTTGGCTCTGGTTGTTGTTGGTGCGACCGACTTGGTCAGTGTAAGAACCATCGGTAGCCGCACCATTTTGAACA
>JXCB02000027.1:1077789-1097626 GCA_000828075.3 Tolypothrix campylonemoides VB511288
GCGTTGCGTTTATACCTTTGAGTGTGCAACGCCTTTGCACGAAATCAATGATGATTAGCGATAGCGACGGTAGCTACGATCACGACCGGAAGCATTTTGGCGCTGGTCGTTGTTGGTTTCGCTGTATTGGTCAGTGCTAGAACCATCAACAGCTGCACCATTTTGAACGGTAGTTTGGCGAGCATCTTGACCTTGGCGAACATTGCGATCGCGACCGTAGTCGCGGTAGTAGTCAGGGCGAGAGTTTCTCTGATTTTGCACTTGGCGGCTGTTGGTTGTGGAAGTTTGAACTGTAGAACTACCGTTGACAGCAGCACCATTTTGCTCAGTGTACTGGTCAACGCTCTGTGATTGATCTGCGAATGCTGCGGTAGGAGCAATCATCAAACCAGCAGCCAGCAAACCGAAAGCGATAGATTTGTTCAACATTTTGATGTGGCCTCGTTAGTTGTGTGCGTTGTTTTAGTGTTTTGTTGTTCGCAGAGTGAACACCTTTGTTTCGGTAGGTAGGTATTAGGTATTTAGATGTGTCTTTACCTTTAGGAGTTCCTTCGGGTGTTTCTCTTTTTGTTTTTTGTTTTCCTATTGAGAGCTACAGAATCGAATCGCATCATTTCGGATTTCTCTTTTGAAACTTTTGAAAAATTGCGCTTGCGCTTCATCTGCTCTCTAGTTCACCCTCCCCCCCCAGAGATTACTCAAGATAGAGGTGAACTCTATACTTAACTGTTTTAACCAAAGAAATTGGGTGCGTCAAGAGCTCAGCTGAAATTTTTGGGCAATTTTTAGGCAAAAATTTTTGGGCACAATTTTTTTTTGGTGTTAAAATCTACGGCTAAAGGTTAGATATATACGCTGTAACTGTGAAACAGAAGGCAAAACCACGGATAGCTTTTCTACGTGAAAAAGCAGGGCTAACGCAGCTCGAGCTTTCGCGCCTCGTAGGCGTCACCGAAAGTACCATTCAGAACTGGGAAAGCGGAAGGACTGGAACAGAACACATTGAGAGAATCATTAGGTTTTGCAAAGCTCTGAATTGCCAAGTAGAAGATTTAATTGATTACACAAGCGATTCACCCGAAGAGCATCCTGCAAAACTTAGCTCGCTAAGCGAAATCCATCATCTATTGGGGACTGACGAACCTTCCCTAACTCCTAGCCCTAATTCTGAAGTTGCTCAAAAGCAGCAAGTTAGTCATTAGTCATTAGTCATTAGTTCTCCCTCACTCCCTCACTCCCTCACTCCCTCACTCCCCGACTCCCCCACTCCCCCACTCCCCTAGCTTGCTGCCATAAAGTATCTACCGTTACAAATTGATAGCCCTGTTGTATGAGTTGAGGAATGAGGATTGCTGTTGTTGCGGCAATATCTTGTCCGCCGCAAGCACCGTCATGCAACACAATCAGTGAGCCATTACAGACTTGCTGGACAATTCGCTGCACTACTGTGTCTACTCCTGGTCTTACCCAGTCCTCCGGTACAACACTCCACATCACGGGTCGATAATTCCACTGCTTAAGGAGTTTTAATGTTGTAGGTGTAAATAAACCGTTGGGAGGACGGACATCACGTACTTTTTCGGGTGCAAGACCACAGGCGTTGTAGATAGCAGCTTGGGTTTTTTCTAAGCTGTGCTTGAGTTCCATCGGCGATAGCATAGGAAAATTTTGATGGTCATACCCATGTAACCCAATCCAATGCCCGCGATCGCACACCTCTTTAGCTAGACTTGGTGAACGGTTGACACAAGCACCTAACCAGAAGAAACTAGCTGTGATGTTGTAACGGTCTAAAACTTTCAACAGTTCAGGCGTGTATTGAGGATGGGGACCATCATCAAACGTCAATGCGATCATTTTGGAATTTGCATCACCACACCAAAGGCAGTTAGGAAACGTTGGTTTGAGGATGCGGTAAACAATTGGAAATAGGGGAGCCAGTTGCATTTAGAGCCTACTTGCTGTTTTTAGTTTTATGTACTGGGTATTGGGGACTGGGTATTGGGGACTGGCGACTGGGGAAGAAGAAGGGGAAAGGGCAAAGGATAAAGGGGAAAGGGATGAAAAATCCCCCTTTTCCCATTCCCCCTGCCAGGGTGGTTTCATACAAGGAGAGAAAAATAACAATACTTCTAGAAGGCGATGGCGCAGAGCGCCCACCTTCGGTGATCGCAAATTGACAGACAACCTGGAAGTATGAATCTAATCCAACAGTTGCAGCAAGTCCCAGACTACCGACACTATTATTGGACGAAGACATGAACTATGGTTGGTATTACTGCTGAGGAAAGCTGGGAGCAATTGCCTTGGTAGTGGGGATACCGACCATTAGAAGACTTCACTCGTGTACACCGACAAAACTTGATTGAGATGTTAAACTTGTCAGACGACATAAAATTTCCTTCTTACTCAACATTTCGACGGGTATTACAAACACTCGATTTTCAGCCGTTAACAGAGCTATTTAATACTTGGGCAGCAAACGTCATAGCACTAACGCCACAAGAACGATTAGCCGTTGATGGTAAAAGTATTCGTTGCACTGTTTGTGATTATAGCCAGTCGTATCAAAACTTTCTCAGTATAGTGTCAGTGTTTAGTCATCAACGAGGTATCGTAGTTCGGACACAACCGTTGGCGAACAAAGAAACTAGTGAATTAACAGTAGTGCAAGAGCTAATATCTGAGTTTTCTGGTCAACAAGTGATGTTCACTCTCGATGCTTTGCACTGCCAAAAAAAACCGTATCCCTAATTATTAATAGTGATAATGACTACTTGATTGGATTGAAACACAACCAGCCCACACTTTATAAAATTGCTCAAAGCCAGTCACAGCAATCTCCTCCACTCAGTTGTACCACAACATTTGAACATAGTCATCTCAATTGGTGAAACGCCAGTGTAAAGTATTCGCAGTTCCAGAACCACTGCAATCTAAATGGACTGGACTTAAAACTTTTGTTGTTATCCAACGTTCTGGTCAACGCGATAGCGCAAAGCGCACGCTCCTTGGAGGCGATCGCCAATCTTTTCATGAATGTCAATTTTACATTTGCAGTCAATGTCTCGAAGCCGAACAGTTGCTTGCTGAACCCTGCGGACATTGGGGAATAGAAAATCGGCTACATTGGGGAGGCAGCGCCGTGGGCGGGTTCCCCGACTTGAGGCGACTGCCATTCAAAGATGTTACGTTTTGTGAAGACTTTCCCTCACGTCGTGGTGGTAATGCTCCTGTCAATTGGGCACTATTGCATACGTTTTTTATTACGAGCGCTCGATTTCTCGGTTTCCGAACTATCCCTCAAGCCCAACGTGCTTTAGCCAATCAACTCGGTAGAGTTTTTTCTCTCCTTGTATGAAACCACCCTGCTCCCGTGATTCTTGCGGAGGGGGTTGGGGGTGGGGTTCTACCTCACATCGTAGCCAAACAAATTCACATCCACCTCTGCCAACTGCAAATCCGCCAAACCATACTCCGCCCAACGCCTCTCAACCATCGCCGCCACTTCTGGATCTGACTCCAAAGGCGCACCCCACTCATGTTCGGTTTCCGGAGGAATCTTTGTTGTTGCATCAATTCCCATCCTTCCCCCCAAACCAATCTTCTCACTGGCGAAATCCAAACTGTCAAATGGCGTATTTGGCAAAATAAAGACATCCCGTGTCGGATCAACTTTGGAACTAATCGCCCACACGACTTGACGCGGATCTCTAATATTGATGTCTTTATCCACCACAATCACAAACTTGGTGTAAGTAAACTGTGGCAAAGCACTCCAAAAAGCAAGAGCTGCTCGTCGCGCTTGTCCGGGATATGCTTTATCTATGGATATAATCGCTGCTTTGTACGATAGCGCTTCCATCGGCAAGAAGAAATCCACAATTTCCGAGACTTGTTGCCGCAAAATGGGGGTGTAGATGCGATTGAGGGCGATCGCCATCATTGCTTCTTCTTTCGGTGGACGCCCGCTAAATGTGGTTAAATAAATCGGGTCTTTGCGATGCGTCATGCAATGAAAGCGAATCAGGGGCGAATCTTCCACGCCGCCGTAATAACCCATGTGGTCACCAAACGGACCATCTGGCAATACTTCTCCTGGTGTAATTGTCCCTTCCAGGACAAATTCTGAATCTGCTGGAACTTCTAAATCTACCGTTTTACACTTTGCCAACTGCACACCAGAACCGCCGTAAAGCCCAGCGAACAGCCATTCTGACAAGTCTACAGGGATTGGCGTCGCAGCCGCCATGATAATCAGAGGATCTACACCGAGGGCGATCGCCACTTCTAATTTTTTCCCACGTTCTGCTGCCTTGCGTAAATGCCTTGCCCCACCCCGCACCGACAACCAGTGAACGGTCATCGTATTCTGAGATTGCAGTTGCAAGCGATACACACCCACATTTGGTGTTCCCGTTTCACAATCTTTGGTAATCACAAGTCCCAGCGTGATAATCTTGCCTGCATCACCCACATAAGGACGTATCAAAGGTAACTTGTTCAAATCCAACTCATTACCTTGAAGAACCACCTGCTGACAAGCGGGGAAAAAGTCGCGTCCTGGTTTTGCCTTGAGGACATCAAACAGCACTTTACCAAACTCCACCGCCTGAGAAATCTTCTTAGGTGGTTTTGGTTGTTGCAGCATTGCCAACTTTTTGCCCAATTCCTCTAACTCCTGGGGATGCTGCATATTCATCGCCCAGCATATCCGTTCCACTGTTCCCAGCAAGTTTACCGCCACTGGGAAGGATGCACCTTTGACGTTCTCAAATAAAAGTCCAGGACCACCTTTTTGCAGCATTCGGTTGGCAATCTCAGCAATTTCTAAATCTGGGTCAACTGGGGCTGCAATGCGCCGTAATTGTCCCTTTTCTTCCAGAATTTTGATGAATCCCCGCAAATCTCTTGCCATTGTTCCAATAAATTAATATTTAAGAAGCGTGAAGCGCTTTCTTATATTATTAGTCATGAGCCATAAGTCACTCGTTATGATACGTTTTTCCTGTAGTCCCCTACTCACTTTAACTGCCATTTAATTAGGAAATTCATTTTCTTTAACTAATAATAAAAAAAATTCTGGTATTCTCACTGAGATATGCATTTATTTTTACCAGTAAGGGCTTACCTGATTCAATATGACTAGAATATATGATACTTTCCTAGCAGGCGGTCTTGTCATGTGGCCCTTGTTGGCTTTATCCGTAGTAACTTTAGCATGCATCTTGGAACGCAGTTGGTTCTGGTTGATGCTAGTGATTCGAGAAAAACAGGTAGTGCGTGAAATTTTTGCAGCGGCAAAGGTAGACTTAGAAAAAGCCGAAAAAATTGCAGAAACTAGCCAAACTTTAGCCATTAGTCGCTTTTTAGTGGAACCTCTGAGGCTGAAAAATCCCACTCCTGAAACGTTTCATTTGGCAATTAAAGCCGCTTGTGATAAAGAATGCATAGCAATGCGTAAAGGTGATATGCTACTGGAAAGTGTGGTGGCGATCGCCCCTCTGCTGGGTATCTTAGGTACGGCAAATGGTCTGTTCACTGTTTTCACTCATCTCAAAACTAACTCTGTGGGCATTACTGATTTCTCTACAGTAACCTCTGGTATCGTTGAGGCATTGATTAGTTGTATAACTGGAATAGCTGTAGCAATTTTTGCGTTTATATTCTTCAGAATTTTTTTATGTTTGCAATCACAGCAAATGAGCTTTTTTTCTAAAGTAGGCAACGAATTGGAACTCATTTACTTGCAATGTTGGCATCAACCTTCTACTCAACCAAGTACCCAAACTTATAGTGAGTCAACAGTCAACAGTGAACAAAAAACGATAACTGATAACTGACTCAAATAGGAGGAGTTCTCCAAGTCACAATAATTGCTGCTGTTCCATCTGCGGTAGGCGCGAAAGAAATGTATTCGGTGAAAGACCTCTTTTTCACTTCATACAGTGGTCCTCCGCCGTAAGTATTTATTTGAGTTACTTGAAAACCTTGCGCCTCCAGTTTTGTCTTGACAAGCAAGGCTAGTTCATCAGGAGTTTTGTCTATCGCGGTACCAAAGATATTCTCTACTCCAGGTTTTGAAAGAGAAAATTTATCTGGTTCTGCAAAATTTAAATCTGCTGTCAAGATAATTTCTCTTCCAAGACTGATAAAGGTAGTATCAAATGCTTCTTTCTCAGAAATTTCGGGTAGGACATCGAATGTTTGTACCGATTTGTCTACATATGTTGGTAACGAATCAACGTAAACTTTTTGAGGACTTGTGTTTGTAGAAAAGTCAGAAACAACACCAGAAGCAGTAGAATCTTTAGAAGGGCGAGCAAGAGATTTCTTCTTTTGTTTTAAATAAGGTTTTCGCTGTGTGGAACTAGGCAATTGTTTCTTATTCCTAGTTGTCTGCTCCTGAGAATTAGCTATAACAGGCGAGGGTACCGAAGACGCGGAGAGTAAAGGAAGCGATGCAGTGAGTTCTTCTCTATTCCGGGTGTCCTCTTCTATGTATCCCTCTTTATGCACATTCTCTTGACTGTGTTCCCATGTTTCCATAAATTCAGGGGTAGTAAGCGATGGTGATACTTCCTCAATCACAGGGTCAGGTTCTGTTACCACAGAAGTATCCACAGGTGGTTTAGGAGCTACAAGCGTTTTATCTGCGCTGAAAAGTTCAGTACCTGTTGTTAGTGGAAACACATTTAAGTCTTTTTTATTTTTTGCCGTTTCTTCATTTTTTATTGTTCTGGATAGTTGTGTATTTCCAGGAAACAATGAAGATATTGGTATTGCAAGTAATATGCCATGTAATATTAATGAAATTAGCAGCATATATGGAGATATTTGCTGCAAGGCTATGAGTAAAGTTTTAGGAGAAAATGATTGGAGCATAAGGGTTGTACAAATTTGAATTCCTCAATTAGCCTTCATCATTCATTAAAAAAATCAAATAATACATTCATTACTTTAGTTTTATAAATTTATCTATTAATTTTTCTCATTTTTAACTAACCAATATTAATTTTATTCATAATTATTAATTATTTAATATACACTATAATTTGTTTTTTCTTGACTTCATGTTCATTTGATCTGAAGTTTCCATCACACTTAAACGTAGATTTAAAAAAAATTAATTTTGTATTTCTTTTTTCTTAAACTATTCTTAACTATTCACATTGTAGGGTATTTCCTGTATTGATCAACAAAAATTTTTTCGCTAATTAACGAGGCATATGAAATTTTCAACTACCGTTTTGAATCGTGTAGTTAGTGCTTCAGCGCTCACGGCTGTTGTTGCTTCTGGACCAATTTTTACAGCAAATGCCCAACAAGCACAAACTATCAATGGTGCAGGAGCAACCTTTCCGGCTCCGCTCTACGAACGTTATGCTCGTGAAGTAAAAAAGAAGTATCCAAACTTAGGAGTTAACTATCAAGCTGTTGGTAGCGGTGCAGGTATCCGTCAAGTTATTAGCGGAACTGTTGACTTTGGTGCTAGTGATGCTGCAATGAAAGATGACGAAATCGCCAAAGTCAAGAATGGTGTCATCCTAGTACCGACCGCAGGTGGTGCTGTTTCTATTGTTTATAATGTTCCTGGTGTAAAAGAACTGAGATTGTCTCGCAAGACACTCCCAGGTATTTTCTCTGGTCAAATTACCAACTGGAACGACCCTCAAATTAAAGCTGATAATCCTGGTGTTAATCTACCAAATCAGCCGATTAAGGTTGCTGTTCGCGCTGATAGTAGCGGTACAAGTTTTATTTTCTCCAACCACTTAAGTACTATTAGTCCTTATTTCAAAGGCAGAATTGGTGCCAGCACCACTCCAAACTGGACTATTCCAAATGCGCTTAAAGGCAAAGGAAACCCAGGTGTTGCTAATTTAGTAAATCGCACTGCTGGTGCTATTGGTTATGTTGAATATCAATATGCCCAGACAAACAAATTAAGCTCAGCACTGATACAGAACAAACAAGGACAATTTGTAGCTCCTTCTTTACAAACTGCAAATGAAGCATTGTCAAATGTAAGCTTCCCAGAAAACTACCGGGTTTTTGTTGGCGATCCTACACAAGGTTATCCTATCGTTGGTCTCACTTGGCTGTTGGTCTACAGAAATTATCCTAATGCTGCCAAAGGTGCTGCTGTCAAGAACTTTGTGAATTGGGCGTTAACTGATGGTCAACAGATTAATGACGACCTCAACTACACCCGCATTCCAGCACCTGTGGCTCAAAAGGTAATACAAACAGTTAACAGCGCTATCAAATAATCTGTCATCTGATACTTTTTGCTCTACCAGGGTGGGCAAGCAGTCCACCCTAATGTCATGAAAATAGTTTAATGTACTGATGAGTAATGGCTAATTCTTCTGAACCAGCTAATAGCAATCAACCTAATTTGATTGATGAGAGTATAGATATAACAGCGACCAGTGGGAAAAATTTTTGGATAGACCAAGGATTTACATACCTAGTTTACGTATTTGCTGCGGTGACGGTTGCTGTCCTGTTCTGGATGAGTTTGGTCGTTTTTCAACAAGCGTTACCAGCGATTCAAAAGTTTGGACTGGGATTCTTATGGGGTCAACAATGGGATACAGGGAATCTGGTTTTTGGTGCTTTGCCTTACATTTACGGAACCCTAGTTAGTAGTGCGATCGCCATGTTGTTTGCTGTACCAGTAGGGATAGCGGTCGCTTTAATTACGAGTGAAAATTTTATCCCTCCTTCAGCACGAACGACCATAGCTTTTGTTGTAGAGCTGATCGCCGCTATTCCTAGCGTCATTATCGGTTTGTGGGGTGTTTATATCTTTATTCCGGCGCTGGTACCTTTACAAACTTGGTTATCCACTACCTTTTCTTGGATACCTCTGTTTAGTACACCAGGTCCTGGTGGATTCAATCTGTTGACTGCTGGTATAATTCTTTCGATTATGATTCTGCCTACGATGGCAGCGATTAGTCGTGAAGTCTTGTTAGTCGTTCCTAAGGAGTTGCGCAGCGGCTCAATGGCTTTGGGTTCTACCCGTTGGGAAACCATTTTTCGGGTCATACTACCTGCTGCATTTTCTGGAATTATCGGTGCAGCAATGCTTGCCTTGGGAAGGGCTTTGGGAGAAACAATGGCTGTGACTATGGTGATTGGTAACTCGGCTCAGATTAGTGCTTCACTACTCGATCCAGGTTACACAATTCCCTCTGTACTAGCCAATGAATTTGCTGAAGCTCAAGACCCGTTGCACCTTGGTGCTTTAACATATTTGGGTTTGATTTTGTTTGCTGTGACTTTAGTTGTCAATATTTGTGCTTTGGTGATTGTACAGTTTGTTGGTCGTAAGAGTAAATAAGAAGCTATTTCAATCCCTAATACGGATTCATACGGTTAAGCTTCTACCACCGTATATAAAATACGACATCCACCGCTCGGATGTGTATTCGGCTCAAATGAAAACCGCCATAACTGTAAACACGCTAAGGGTACATACTTGTAGCCCAAACTACTGACAAGAATGTCCTGTAAGGTATATTCCCAATGGAAGACGCTAAAGTTGCCAAGTCATTTGAAGATGTAAAGGCGTAAGCGATATGACGAGTAATCGAGAATCTCAAATAGATAAATCTGTGGCAGCAGAAATATATAGTCCTCTACCCCCTGTCAGGCTGATATTTAACAATGGAATGACTGTGATAGCATTCTTGCTCTCAGCTTTAGCCCTGATTCCTTTGCTGTCATTACTGTGGGAAATCATCGGACGAGGTATAACAAGCCTCAAACCGTCAATGTTTGTGACATCAGTGATCTATGATGGATTTGGCAATGCAATCGTTGGTACCTTAGAAATGGTAGCAATTGCAGTGTTATTCAGTGTTCCCACTGGAGTCATGACAGGCATATTTCTATCAGAAATTGGTAGAGGAAATCGAATTGGTCGTACTGTTCGCTTTGTCGCGTCTATCCTTACTGGAGTTCCTTCAATTGTAGTAGGTATTTTTGCATATGCTGTGCTCGTATTGACCACTAAGCAATTTAGTGCGATCGCAGGAGGTTTTGCACTAGCTGTTCTCATGCTTCCTGTTGTCGTACTGACAACAGAAGAAGCCTTAAAACTTGTTCCCACCTCTGTACGTCTTGGATCTGCTGCTTTGGGAGGAACTCGCTTCCAGACCATTTTTCGCGTCGTTGTCACCGCAGCACTTCCTGCGATTACCACTGGGGTTTTGTTAGCCGTAGCACGTGCTGCTGGTGAAACAGCACCCTTGATTTTTACTGCTTTGTTTAGTCTGGATTGGTCAACCGAATTAATTGGTCCAACAGCTTCGCTATCAGTATTAGTTTTTAACTTATACAACGACCCCTCACCAGAAAAAACAGCATTAGTCTGGACAGCTTCTCTGGTCTTAGTTGCGATAATTATGTTAATCAGTATTCTTTCTCGTGTCTTTACAAAAAAGAGAAACGTATAATCACAACATCAGCAACGGTGTGAGTTTTTGTTGTAGTACCTAGCACAGTATGACTAAGTTAAACCCAGCGATCCAAGTCAGGAATCTCCGCTTCTACTATGGCACTTCCAAAGCGTTGGAAGGCGTATCAATGGACATCTACGAGAACCAAGTTACCGCAATTATTGGTCCGAGTGGTTGTGGGAAATCAACTTTCATTAAATGCCTTAATCGTATTAGCGAATTAGAAGGACCCGTAAAAGTAGATGGTAGCGTAGAATTTTATGGTCAGAACATTTACAACTCTCGTGTGAACTTAAATCGGTTACGCCGCCAGATAGGTATGGTGTTCCAAAAGCCGAACCTTTTTCCCATGAGTATTTACGATAATATCGTCTACGGTATAAAAATAGCTGGATGGCGTCCGAGAGCAGAGTTAGATGCAATTGTCGAATCGGCTCTCAAAGGTGCTGCTATCTGGAATGAAGTAAAAGATAAACTACAGAAATCCGCTTTGGGACTTTCTGGGGGTCAACAACAAAGGCTGTGCATTGCTCGTGCTTTAGCAGTTAAACCAAAAGTTTTATTAATGGATGAGCCTTGTTCGGCTCTTGACCCCATTGCAACAATGAAAATTGAGGAACTCATCCACAGTTTACGCGATGAACTAACAATTGCAATTGTTACTCATAATATGCAGCAAGCAGCTCGCGTTTCTGATTTCACCGCTTTCTTCAGCACCGATGAAAGTCGGATTGGTCAAATGGTGGAATTTGGGGAAACCAGTCAAATTTTCAGCAACGCCCTCGATCCTCGTACCCGCGACTACACTTCTGGGCGTTTCGGATAAGGAGTTTAACCACCTAAAAAATTGGTTAATCTTTCTTAAAGACGCTAGAAACTTAAAGAGGCTAGAAAAAGAGATGTCCTAACTTAATTAAGTTGGTGACAAAATTTATGATGAAGTATACCTTCAATAAAAGTTAACAAGCTTATCATCCAACTATCATTTGTGTTCCCGCTTGATAAGCTAGTTCCTTATCCTCAAATATCTGCAATATTGATACTCTTGCAACTTTAAGTAATGTTTCAAAATTAAAGTTTGAAAATCCTCACCACTACTATATGGTGGTGGTTTCTTCTTCCCAATATATATAGCACAGCATACAGAATGGCTGTTTTTTTATTTCAGTAAATTTTAAGTACCAAAATGACAGTATTATTTAGCGCTCTTTTATTACTCTCGTCAGATTAAATTTGAAACCTTATTTTTAGATTAGTCCGCGCAGGCGGTGAGACCAGTGCTGCAGGAGGGTTTCCCTCCGTAGGCAACTGGCGAACCCGAAGGGACTTTGTTTGTATAGCCGCACCTGTGCCTCAATTATTTTCTCTCCAGAGTCATAGAAGAGTGTTAGATTCACGAAACAGTTCTGAAGTCAGAATGAGCTTTTTCAATATAGCAATTATTTATAGTTTTTATCATTGAAATATACATATAACTGCCAGGCATAACTATAGCTTCCCTCTAATATCCATTTAAGGAAACTTTGTAATTATTAAGTAGAGAAAATAAGTTTATCCATAATAATTAATGTGACTTAATATACTTTTTTTAAGTACAAATTTTGAAAAAATGTGTTTCTTAATAAATTCTTAATTAATAGGCTCATGTACTTTTAACTTTTGTTTGCTGAAATTCTGGATATTAGTCGCAACTATTCTCAAATACCTTCCAAGATATCAAATTCCAAACTCATGTATTTATCAGGTATACATCCTCCTAAAGCATGAGTCTTAATGCGACTCCTTCTATTTAAGTGTTTAGAGTGAGTGGCTTACGTGTGCAGTCTATCGAATTAGAAACTCCTTGCATTTGTTTATGCAGCAACATTGGTAATTTCTTCACCAGTTGCAACCAACCATTACTACTAAGAAATGTATGTCTAGCAATAATCACGTAATTTTCATTCATCCGGATGGTACGAGTCCATCCCACTACGCAGCAGCACGATTCATTAGCCAAGGTCCAGACGGTAGACTTAACTGGGATACGCTCTCCAATGCTGGTGTCTACCTAGGACACATGAAAGACCAGATCATTGGAACCTCCAACGGTGGTGCTGTGACGCACGCCAATGGCGTGAAGGTGTATGCCGAGTCCTACGGTTTGGACGAGAACGGTAACCCCGTGCAGTCCCTTTCTACCCTAAATAATCCTGAAATTCCAGCAGGAACAACCATTATGGAAGAAGCAGTTGCCTCTGGTAAGGTGACTGCTTTAATTAACTCTGGCTTCATCGCTGAACCCGGAACCGGAGCGTTCGCGGCTCAGGTTGCTCCGGCAGCGACTGCCCAACCATCGGCTCCTCGCAACAATTTCGCAGAAATTACCAAACAGGTGATTGAGTCTGGTATCAGCTTCATCATGGGTGGTGGCGAGTTGCATATGCTGCCCGTGGGAACCACCGGACGCCATGTCACCGCAGAACTTGATGCTCAATATAGCACTGGCGATCGCGCAATCCAAAACCGCCCACAAGAAAACCTGATTGAGCGAGCTCAGGAATTAGGTTACACAGTTGTTTACACCCGTGATGAATTAAATGACCTGCTTGATCCGAGCAAAACACCCGAACCTCCCCAGAAAGTTCTGGGTGTGTTTGCTGCCATCCATACCTTCAACGACCAACCAGAAGAAGCCCTAGCCGCCAGCAACACCCCCCTCTACGTTCCAACTGCACCGACCGTTGCCGAGATGCTGGACGTTTCCCAGCAACTGATGGAGCAGCATCCCAATTTTGGCAATGGTTCCTTTACCGTTATGGAAGAGGAAGGCACTGACAACTTCGCTAACAACAATAATGCTGCTGGTGCGATTGAAGCCTTACTGCGGGCAGATGCAGCAATTGGCGTGGCGCAAAACTTCATTGAGCGCAATCCCAACACGTTGCTGCTGACTGCTGCTGACAGTGATGCAGGTGGTCTGCAAACAACTGACCGACCGGCAAACCAAGCCGTAGGAACTCTAAGCACCAATCCTCGATTTTCTGGGAATGCGTTGGAAGTGTTTAGAAACCCTCTGGATGGAGTCAACGGTAGCAACACACAGCCCTTCGTTGCTCAGCCAGATGCAGATGGTGATGTTTTCCCCTTTGCAGTTGGTTGGGTAGGCACTCCTGACTTTTATGGCTCCATTGTCACGAAAGCAGATGGTCTAAATGCAGACAAGTTGCCTGTAACCGCAGACAACACCGATATGTATCGGTTGATGTATGAGACACTGTTTGGTGTCGAGTTACCCGCTTTAGTTGCTGCACCAACTCAGGCTCCAGCCGCAACTCAGAATACGGGTAATGTCATCTTCATTCACCCCGATGGCACAAGCCCGTCGCACTACGCCACAGCACGCCTTACCGATTTAGGCCCAGACGGTAGGCTGAATTGGGACATGATGTCCAACGCTGGAGTCTACCTGGGACACATGGAAGACCAATTGACCGGAACTTCCAATGCTGGTGCTGTCACCCACGCAACGGGTACCAAAGTATACGCTGGCTCTTATGGTTTTAATGAAGATGGCAGCCCGGTTGTGCCAGCTTCTGGTCAGGTCGGTATGACAATTATGGATGAGGCGATCGCTGCTGGTAAAGCAACTGCTGTGATCAACTCTGGCTACATTGCCGAACCAGGAACAGGTGCTTTCCTTGCCAAAGTAGAAAATCGCAACCAAGCTGCTGCAATCACAGAGCAAATCATCCGGTCTGGGGTCAACTTTATTATGGGCGGCGGCGAATTGCATATGCTGCCTGCGGGAACAACCGGACGGTATGTCACACCACAACTGGATGCTGCTCAACAGGGAGAACTGGTTAGACCCCAGACTAACTTGATTGAGTTGGCGAAGCAACAGGGTTACGAGGTTGTTTATAATTTGGATGAACTCCAAGCTCTACCCGACAATACTGAGAAGGTTTTGGGCGTTTTTGCTGCTGAAAACACCTACAATGATTTCAACGAGAACGAGTTGGTAACAAGGGGTCTAGGCTTGTACGGTCAGCCAAACAACCCGAATCCGCCAACAGTCGCCGAAATGCTCAAAGAAACCATTAGGTTCGCCTCTCAAGATCCAGATGGTTTCTTTGTTGTTATGGAAGAGGAAGGCACTGACAACTTCGCTAACAATAACAACGCAGTCGGTACTGTTGAAGCTGTTAGAAGGGCGGATGCAGCGATTGGTGTGGCAATGGACTACATCAATAACACAGACCCGAATACACTACTTATTACTGCTGCCGACAGTGAAGCAGGTGGTTTGCAAATATCCCAGGCACTTCCCAACGGTCCTGCGTACCAAATCTTTGAACCCAAAGTACCTACGGTTGGTGTCAACCCAGCACCACCTGCCTCAACTTTGCAGAATCCATTAGATGGGGTAAATGGCAATAATACACCTTGGGTTCCCTTTACCGCCGAAGATAGCATTGCAGGTCCGGTTGGTAACTTTGGCGTAGGTTGGGTCGGCACTCCTGACTTCCCAGGCAGTATTGTTTCTAAAACCTACGGTCTGAATGCTGACCTACTTCCCAGCACTTTGGACAATACCGAAATCTATCGCATCATGTACAGAACCCTGTTTGGTAGCTACCCAGGCGGTGATACCAATTCAGCGGCTTTTATTGGCAATGATGCTTATGCTCTGAATGTCACTCAAACTGTGACGGATGATGATCTACCGCCACTGAGTACAGTAAACTTCGCATAATCTATGTTCTGACTGGGGGAATTTTACAATTCCCCAGTTTGACAGATGGCGATCGCGCGCAACGCACTGCCCCGAATCGCGATCGCTCTACTCACATACAACTCTCATTTGCGTCTGTCTTGTTTGTGCATCTACCAAAGGATTTTTATTTTAAAAAACAGGAAAAACCACGTTCAATGAAGTAAATTTTTCAGTTACTTAATAGTGATGCTATTTCTAATTAGGTTGATCATACTACAGAAAAAATAACACTTTTAATCAAAGCATTTCTTATTCTTAACCTATTTATGAGAATTTCGATGGGGATGTACACAACGGTAAGTCTCTGAATTGCTGTATAGCTTGATTTTGACAGGTTAGTTTTGACAAATGTAAAGGACTTTTAGTCCACGAATCTTTGTCGAAAAAAGAGATTCAATCTCAATTTTGATACAAACAAACGCCTAACTTCAGGCAGATAGTACAGCTACCAGTTAACAAATTAGGTCGCGATAAACTAGGGAAATAAAGTATGACAAACGTAACACTCAAGGGATTTGCTTTCTTACCAGCAGATACATTTGCTGAGGGTCCTCCCTCTGGGAACTTTATCACAGGTAATACCAATGGACGAACCATTCCGTTCCCAGGACAACCAATTCAAGGCTTTAGTGGCGTACAGTTTGCCGACCAAAAAACCTTCTGGTTCGGTTCTGACAATGGTTTTGGGGCAAAGAACAACAGCGCTGATTTTCAGTTGCGTATCCACCGCCTTGACCCCAGTTTTCAAGGTATAGAAGGGGGTGACGGTAGTGTTAAGGTACTCAACTTCATCCAGTTATCTGACCCCAATAACCAAGTCCCATTTAAAATCGTCAACGAAGGTACCACAGATCGTCTGCTAACAGGTGCAGATTTTGACACAGAATCCTTTGTCTTAGCTGGGGATGGGACTATTTGGATTGGGGATGAATTTGGTCCTTACCTGTTGCACGTTGATGGAACAGGTAAATTGTTAGAAGCTCCAATTGCCACCCCCAACTACTACAACCGGAACACCCTAAATGGTCAACCCCCCATTGTGATTGGTCACAGGGGTGCAAGTGGTGAGCGTCCAGAGCATACCCTAGAATCATACAAATTAGCAATTGAGCAAGGGGCTGACTTTATTGAGCCAGACCTTGTTTCCACAAAGGATGGAGTGTTAATTGCTCGCCATGAAGTCAACATCACTGATACCACCGATGTGGCAAGTCGTCCAGAGTTTGCGGATCGCTACACAACCAAGGTTATTGACAATGTGACCGAAACAGGGTGGTTTGCTGACGACTTCACCCTAGAAGAAATTAAGACCTTGCGGGCGAAGGAACGTCTTTCCTTCCGAGATCAATCCTATAACGGTCTATTTGAAGTTCCTACCCTTGAGGAAGTGATCAATCTGGTTAAGCAGGTAGAAGCCGAAACAGGTCGCAAAATTGGTATCTACCCGGAAACTAAGCACCCAACTTACCACGATTCTGTCGGCTTGTCTTTGGAAGAACCACTGGTTGAGACTCTGGAGAAAACTGGGTTTACTGACCCCAATCGAGTATTTATTCAGTCTTTTGAGGTGAGCAATCTTAAAGAACTCAACCAAAAGATAGATGTGCCATTGGTACAATTATTGGATGCAAGGGATATTGCTCTCGACGGTACGTTGATCGAAAGCCAGCCCTACGATTTTGTGGTCAGTGGTGACTCCCGCACCTACGGGGACTTGCGAACTCCAGAAGGTTTGCAAGAAATCGCTACTTATGCTGATGGCATTGGTCCCTGGAAGCGGATGATTGTCTCGGTTCGAGGAGTCGATGCCAATGGCGATGGCAGAGCAGATGATGTCAATGGAGATGGAGTCGTCAACGACGCTGACAAAACCACTCTACCTCCGACAACGCTGGTACAAGATGCCCACGTAGTAGGTTTGCTGGTACATCCCTACACCTTCCGTAATGAAAACCAATACCTAGCAGCAGACTACAACGGCAACCCAGAACTGGAATACAGACAATTTATCCAGTTGGGTGTGGATGGCTACTTCACCGATTTCCCTCGCACAGGTGACAAAGTCCGCGATCAAATTACTGGCCAATTTGTGCGATCGCCCGATAACCCCGATGTTCTGGCTGGGCTTGCACCCTCTAATATCGGCGGTTCCAGGGGCTTTGAGGGTTTAGCAATTAATCCTGATAAAACCAAACTCTATCCCCTGCTAGAAGGTTCAGTTGTCGGTGATCCCAACAATGCCCTGCGAATTTATGAGTTTGATGTTGCAAGCAAACAGTATGAAGGTCTAGTTGGGTATTACCGTTTAGAAGACCCTAGCTATGCAATTGGCGACTTTACCGTTGTCAACGAGAATGAATATTTGGTGATTGAGCGCGATAACGGACAGGCAGATGCTGCCAAATTCAAGAAAATATATAAGGTTGACTTGTCCCAAAAAGATGCCAATGGATATGTGGCAAAAGAAGAAGTCGCGGATTTACTTAATATTCAAGATCCAAATGACTTGAATCAAGATGGCAGCACAAACTTCACCTTCCCCTTCCAAACCATCGAAAATGTGCTGGTGATTGATCAAAACACCATCCTAGTTGCTAATGACAACAACTATCCTTTCTCCATTGGAAGACCACCTGCGATCGATAATAACGAAATCATCCTCTTAGGGATAGGAAACCCTCTTAACCTTGACCCGCGTGTAGGTCTTGACGGACTAAATGCCATTTTGCAACTAAACGGCGTTACAGAAAACGAATTAACTGTCCCTGGGATCGTTAATATCTAAGTTCAACAGCCCCTAATCCCACAACAGCTATACAATCTTTTCGCTGTTTTGAGGCGGGTTCTTCTAGTTTCCCTTGGATTTACGTCCATTAACCACATCAGTCCTGATAGCATGGTTGCACGTTAGTGGCTTAAGTACTGTCTAGTCTTATATATATAACAGCGAAATTAAGTTCTGTGTTTTAGTTGATCTCGCCCTCACCCCCTCAAATCAAGGGGGAATTTTTTTAGTTAGGGACTTCCAAATAAAAAAATATCCAACTTTTTCTTTCTTGTGGTATGGCTCGGAAAGCCCGTACTATAAACTGGGCAGGGACGCCCACACCCCACAAAATAGTAATTTTCTTTTCATACGCAACAGGTGCAGATCTGTTTCAACCTCTCCAAAGCAACCGGAAGATACTCCAGGTGTTGGGACGAATTTGTCTCATAGGACTTACGCAAAAACCTCTGAAACTCTTATTTCTCTGTGTCCTCTGCGTCCTCTGCGGTTTGTTTTCCGTAACTTTTGCGTAAGTCCTGTCTCAAATATTCGGTGAAATCGTGCCAGTTGCCTGTAATCACTTTTCCCTGAAAATAGTTTGAAAACCAACAAGCAATCTGAAAGCTTTTGAGCTATCATCGGTAGACGGTGGTAAAAACCGCTGTACTAGCCAAAAAATCAAGGGTCAAAAAAAAGTTTGAATTGCCCCTTGACAAAAAAAAATCCGGTGGCTAGACTAGATAAAGTGTGAAGAAAGAAAACACACGCCGAACCAAGAAAAAACAATAGTTTGAAAGCCAAAAGCAGCAAAATCCTCGTCAAAGAAATAAAGTCAACGGGGAAACCCGAAGACAAAAAACTAAGAAGATAGGATTTCGGAAATAAATTTCCGAGAGTCAACGGAAAACTCAAAACGGAGAGTTTGATCCTGGCTCAGGATGAACGCTGGCGGTATGCTTAACACATGCAAGTCGAACGGGCTCTTCGGAGCTAGTGGCGGACGGGTGAGTAACGCGTGAGAATCTGGCTTCAGGTTCGGGACAACAGTTGGAAACGGCTGCTAATACCGGATGTGCCTGTGGGTGAAAGATTTATCACCTGAAGATGAGCTCGCGTCTGATTAGCTAGTAGGTGTGGTAAGAGCGCACCTAGGCGACGATCAGTAGCTGGTCTGAGAGGATGACCAGCCACACTGGGACTGAGACACGGCCCAGACTCCTACGGGAGGCAGCAGTGGGGAATTTTCCGCAATGGGCGAAAGCCTGACGGAGCAATACCGCGTGAGGGAGGAAGGCTCTTGGGTTGTAAACCTCTTTTCTCAGGGAAGAATTCATGACGGTACCTGAGGAATCAGCATCGGCTAACTCCGTGCCAGCAGCCGCGGTAATACGGAGGATGCAAGCGTTATCCGGAATGATTGGGCGTAAAGCGTCCGCAGGTGGCAATGTAAGTCTGCTGTCAAAGCGTCTGGCTCAACCAGATAAAGGCAGTGGAAACTACATAGCTAGAGTAAGGTAGGGGTAGAGGGAATTCCTGGTGTAGCGGTGAAATGCGTAGAGATCAGGAAGAACACCGGTGGCGAAAGCGCTCTGCTGGACCTTRWCTGACACTGAGGGACGAAAGCTAGGGGAGCGAATGGGATTAGATACCCCAGTAGTCCTAGCCGTAAACGATGGATACTAGGCGTTGCCCGTATCGACCCGGGCAGTGTCGTAGCTAACGCGTTAAGTATCCCGCCTGGGGAGTACGCAGGCAACTGTGAAACTCAAAGGAATTGACGGGGGCCCGCACAAGCGGTGGAGTATGTGGTTTAATTCGATGCAACGCGAAGAACCTTAC
>JXCB02000033.1:0-28319 GCA_000828075.3 Tolypothrix campylonemoides VB511288
TGTGACTTGAAGAAGATTCTGTCCAGGTTGTCCAACTTTACCTTCCAAAAATAGATGTCCAACTTTACCTTCCAAAAATGTTAAAAAAATCACATGAAAAAAACTAAAGGAAAAGTTGACTTGGAGTAATATTAAAACAACGGACAATTTCAGAGAGAAAATCCAAAGAAATGCCAGGTCTGTAAGCATGATTACAGCGTTGAGGATTAGAAATTAAGTGGGATCTAATCCAAAAGGAAAAAGAAAGGTCTTTTAACCCTTCTTCATCAAGATGCACGCAACGTTCATGGAGGTACAAATAAACATCCTGAATCTGAGGTCGTTTTGATAAAGAAGGTGTAATCGCAATTAACTCTTGTAAGCAAGAGATGTTTCGTTGATAGTTTTCCAAATATTCTACCGAGCTAAAATAAGTAGCCAAATTAAGGGGAGGCTTTCTTTGACCTAACCATTCTCCACAATGAGAACAATAGCCTGGTTGGCAAAAATTTAACATTCTTTGATGGCAATAGGGGCAAGTATTCTCTAATAAAATGCGATGTTGAGGACAAAACTTAACATTTTCGATTAGCCAGAGTAAAGGAATGTAAATAACTTCTCCTTGCTCTCGCCAGACTTGATAACAATAAGGACACCAAGCACAAGAATGTTTCAAAAGTGGCTCTACTGAATCAAGGACTTTCAGCCAACTGATTAAAGTTAAAGAGTATAAATATTGACGAGATGTTAACTGTTCTATAGCCGAAACAATGATTGGAGTAATAGATTGAAATCCATTGAGAACTGATAAATTAGAAGAAGTTGTTTTGTTCGTTAAAAATATCTGTTTAATGGAAGTTTTTTTAGTATCTTTCTGCAATAAATATTCCTCATGTTGAATCAAGGGAACGAGTTCATAAGTATAAAGTTGCCAAGGTCGAAGGCAATGCTGTCGAGCTAATCTTTGCAGATAGCTACTTAAACTCTCAGTATTAGGAGTTCCTAAACCTATTGGTTGCAGAGGATAAAGGTGGCTTCTTTTAGGTAGATTTTGAATCGTTAAATTCCAAGAATCATAAGGAATGAAAAAAGTCTGTTTCTTTCTCCTCCTTTTCTGACTCCTCCTTTTTTAAGGGATAACGGCGAGGAGAAGTTTGTGCAATCTGCTTTTTCGGATTTTTTTGCTTCTTCTTGCTTTGGCTGTGTTTCTCCTGAGCAGTACCATGAGATAAGGGGATTAGTTTCAAGTCTTTTTGTAGTTTGAGTAAATCCTCTGATGACTCTTGTAGTTGTTGTTCACCTATTGAAATAGATTTCAGCATTACCAAACATTGACGGACTCCCAAAGCATGACGTTGCAAGTCAGATAAAGTAATAGTCCGAGCATTTCTATCACTCTCTAAAACATCATTAAGTGTTACAGAAAGCCAATCTTTAAGAATACCTACACAACCTAAACTCCTCTCATAAAGAAATTCCCAATTAGATAATAAATCTGGCTGTTGAGGTAAAGGAAGATATTGACTAAAAGTTTGCACCACACTTTTAAACGCTTTAGCCTCTTGCGAATTATCAGCATGATACCGTTGAAAATGAATGGTTTTACTACGTCGGCATAACTGATCTCCTAAATCAATTAAAGGTAATAAATCATAAGTTCCAGTGGGAATAATCTTCACTTGAGTTAGATTGGCTAGAGATTTGAGAGTTTCGGGTTGATCTTTTAATTTCCGACCACTAGGTAACATAGCAAGATGATGGGCTTCATCAATATAAAAAGCATCGGGAGAACGATGAATTAAAGCCGATTCCACTGCACTCCGCCACTTTGAGCAAGATTGCCCATAATTAATCTTTTTTTCGATTAAAGGTTCATTTAGTACTTTTAACAGACGAATATAAAAATCTTTCCAATCAAACTGACTAAATTCTGGGGCTTTAGCCTCTAAACCAATTACAGGGACTTTACCCTGATTGTGCTTTAATTCAGGTAAGGCTTTCTCGGTTAGTTTTTGCTCTAAACGGCGCAGTAAGGTAGTTTTCCCTACTCCGGTTGCTCCTACTACAAAAATTAAGGAAATCCCTGGTGCTTGATAAACCGATTGCATTACTTCATTAAAAGCCTGAATTAGATGAGGATGAGCCATTGTGTAATTCACAAAAAATGTGACCCTTTCAGATGTAGAAGCTTGCAATAATTCTTGAGGTAATCGCTGTTGTTGCATTCGTTAAAATTCTCCGTAAGATTCAAGAGCTTCTTCATTATCAGCATTATTCTGTAAGACATCTGAATGGTCTTCACTCTCAGAAAAATAAGTCGTTTGAAGACTATTTTGAGAAAGTTGTTTTCCTTCAATCAAATTAAGTACCGTTTGATTTTCTAAAGCTTGCAAGCGTTGTTTGAGCAATTTTTCCTCGACTTGATAAGCTCCTTGTAAATGTTCCATCAATTCAGTATTAGACAAAACCGTTGCTTGACCTTGATGTCTCTTGCGTTGGCGTAAGTCAGTGCTAATTACTTGTAGTTCTTTTTCCGTGCGCCCTTGGAGATAGGGATAATGATTCGAGGTACATTCATGCCACAGCCCTTTCACATAGCAATAGGCAACACTGACATTGAACGGGTCAATTTTGACCTCAACTGCTGTTTTCTCCACTTCTGGATCGCGGAAAGCATGACACCAATAATAAATATGGTTCACTTTCACTCCCCTTCCGGGCTGTACGATTCGGGTATCGCCACTGTGAGGTGAAGGTAAGGTTAAAATTAAAAAGGTTTGGTCATATTCCAAACGACGACTTTCTCGAATACCTCCTAATTGAATACCAGTTTCATAAGCTTGAAATGGGGAAAGTCCTAAACTTGAATTAAGTCGATTATCATAAATTGAATAAGCCCATGTTTCTAATGATTGATAAAGTTCACCAATTGTCCAAACAGCCTGATGAATGGGATTGACGGACTTGGTTACTTGTCTGTTGTTTTTGAGAATTTGGGTATTTCCTTGTAATTCATGTAACCATAAGGTGTTAGTTGTTCCAAATACTCTTTCCACAGGACTTCCATAACGAGGTTCTCCTGAAGGGCGATATTTATGATTACATTTGTAATAAGCCAAAAGTTGTTTAAAATAGACGCTGTGAAATTCTTTTCCATTATCGGTAATTATGGTTTGAGGTAATCGACCAAACCTTTTGACACAAATCCGAATTACCATTAAACAACTACGATAACTGGGTGGTTCAAAAGAAAGATAGAGCGCTAAAATCCTTTTACTATAACCATCTACCAGAAAAGTTGCCCAACAACGACCTAAGCTGATTTGTTCACTGGAAATAGCACTACTAATATTACAAGTTGCTAGGGAAATTAAGGAACTAACTAGGTTAATATCTAAGCAAGTGTGGTCAATATGAGCATTTTCCCAAGGTAATTCTCCATCTTTAGGCATTCCACTGATTGAGTGAAAGGGCTTAGTTTGTTTGGCTACTTTTGAGCCTTGGCGGGCTTGGGTGAGTTGATAATTTTTTTGTCGTTTAATCTGCTCGCGAAACGTTTTTTCTGAGGGAGGTTTAAAGGGAGGTTGTTGTTGACTACAGGCTAATTGAAATTCTCGATAGACTCCACTAACTCGTCTATTTTTGGCAGTAAAGTAATGTTGTTTAATGAATTCTGCCATAAAATCTAAGAGTGCTGGTTCTAGTTTTTGATGATGACCTTTATCTAAATGTTTGGGGAGTAAGCCAACGTAACCATGATTTTCTCCATATAGTTTTTGTGCTTGCTGATATTTTTGACGCCAACGACGAATACTGCGACTGGCTTTGGTAATAGGTAGAGAATTTTCTTCTAAGTATGGTTTAATGGCTTCATAGCGAGCATTAGCGGTTTCTAAATCTTGAGGACGTGCTTTCAGCAGAAGTTTTTGAACTTTTTCGTAACTCCGAATAGAGGAATCTTCTGTTAGGTCTGATAATCCCTTTTTTTCATAGAGTTCAGCTTGTTCTCTTGTGAGGAAAATATGAACGCGGTCAGGTTCGGCTAAAGGGGCAGTATTAAAGTTGATAAAGAGCTTTTCCGAGGCAATTAAACTATTGATTTCATCAGGACTAATTCCATTTATGGCTAATAGTAATTTGCTATAAGTTATTCCGTAAATTTCTTTTACTACAGATAATATTGTTTGATTAAGGCTCTTGTTTTCTTCTAAATCTTTTGCTTGAAAATAGGGTTCTAACCATTGATAATTTCTCAACCGAATTGTATTTTGTTCCTGATCTGTTCTGACCCGGTAGTTAAGCCCATATTTTTGGGCATATTCCTCTCCTGGTGGACAAAACCAATTTCCGGTTTCATCTTGGACGTAGCGGTTGGGTTGGTGTTGTGCTTTTTTGATTAATTCACTAATTGGTTTAAATTCTTCCCATCCAGCCCAGTTTACTTCGATTACGAAAAAATCAGGAGTATGCATTGTACGAACTTGGCGATCGCTTTTTGAAAAGTAATTTAATTCCAAGGGCGGCGGTTGGTCGTAATATTCTAAAACTTCTCGGTTATGCTCTAATTGGTCAATAATATGTGCTAACTCGCCTCGATGAGATTCAAACTGAATGGTTTGACCCATTTTTTCACTACAATAATTCCCACAAACATTGCCATAATTCCCTTGTACTTTGCGAGATGGTGGTACTTGGCGAATCTGAGCTATAAGAGAGCGGGTATTTTGGGCAAGTCTGAGTTGACTACACCATTGGTCAAACTCTTCTTCTGTGAGCATTGATTGGTTAGAGTTTGGTTTTTGTTTTTAGTTTATCGGACTTGTGTCCATTTTCTTCTTCCATTTTGGGATTCTGTCCATTTTCTTTTTCCAAAATTCCGCTTGCTGTATTAATTCCTTAACGAAGTCATAAGTATTTCAGCTTACGTTCTGTCCAATTTCTTCTTCCAAACCTGGTCAGAATCTTCTTCAAGTCACAATTTTGCCTATGCTATTAGGGATTTCCAACAAATAAATTATCCACTCTTGTGGAGTGGGCATCCTTACCCGCCCAGTTTCTGTGGGGTGAGAGCCCATCCCACAAGAAAAAGTAAAGTTGAATATTTTTTAATTTGGAAGCCCCTTAAAACAGTGAACAGTACCAGCCGCAGTGACCCCTGCTTCCTGGTGGGGGATTTAAACCCGCCACCAACGCTTTCGGTCCAATTGGTGTCGTGTTTCCCCCGGAGGATGAAACTGATAACTGATAACTGATAACTGGTAACTGTTAAATGCGATGCGCGTTTCTCCAAACTTGAGGCGTAGTTCCCTGATATTGGCGAAACTGACGGAAGAAATGTCCCGTATTTTGATATCCCACTTTTTCAGCAATCTGCTCAATTGACTGGTTAGTCTCCAACAGCAACGAACACGCTGCTGCCATGCGACGTTCTACAATCCAGCGGTTGACCGTATGTCCAGTTAGGCGTCGCATGAGGTCAGTTAAGTAACCAGGAGCGTAACCAACTGCTTGGGCTACGTCACATAAACTAATTGGTTGGTGATAATTCTCTTCAATGAATTGGAACACCTCATTTAAGTGCGGACAACACGGAAAAATCGACTCATCAGTTGTGGGTTTTGCCTCCTCAGTAACCTCAGGCGTTGATATTTGGTGCAAAGCAGCGTACCACTGTTTAAGGGCTGCTTGTTTTTCTAGTCGGGCGGCGATCGCTGCCAATAATTCGTCTACTGTAGTTGGCTTAGTGAGATAGTCATCAGCTCCCAACTTCATAGCGTGGCGAAGTTCCGCATTGGTAGCTTTAGCAGTCACAAAAATGAATGGAATAATCGCTGTTATGGGATTTTGACGCAGTGTGGTGAGGACACCGTAACCATCAAGTTCTGGCATCACGATGTCGCAAATCACCAAATCGGGTAGATGTTTTTGCACTCGCTGCACCCCGACAAGACCGTTTTCCGCACCAATGGCATTGAACCCTTCCGCTTCCAAGGATTCTAAAAACATCTCTCGGCTTTCTGCCTCATCTTCTATCACTAAAATCTTTGTCATTGTTACCTCCGAGCAAGAGTAATTTTAAACTAGAAAAATGAGAGCAGCAGTCAGTTGCAAACAATTTGACTACTGTACAAGAACTTGGGGATAATTAATACTTGAACCACCTCAATAGTTGTTGAGTTAAGTCTTCAAATACTAAAACTTGTCAATTGCAATTAGACCAAGAATGTAGGGTTGAGGTTGCTTCAAGATTGGAAAAGCTATTCCACCAGCAATCATCTCTAGTTGGGAGCAATTCAGTTGTTCGTTATCCGGGTTCATCGGGATGACCAGGTGTCTAACAGTTAGCGTGTCTTGGTAAAAGCAAATAGTTAAATCTTCAGGTAAGTCTTCACCGGTTGCCTCTTTAATACCAGCCTTAGGGTTTTGGAGCAGTTTGGCTTTGAAAGCATCATCAGCTAAAGCGTGTCTTATGACTTGAGCAATAATCAGGTTTTGTTCTTTCGCGTACCTTTCTAATTGCTCTTTTATTGGCAAAATATAATTTCGCACGTTGGGTTTATCTTCAAACACTTCAATCGTTTTTAAATACTCAGGAACTGTCACCCCGAACTCACATAGTATTGGTTTGGGATTTGCAATGAAGCAGTTTTTGAATTGTTCATCAGACCAAAGACGTTCGAGAAGAAGTTTGTAGAAATTGATTTCTTTCGTCATTATATACCTTGACTTTTGCAACTTAATTATTGTAGAAGAGCTTTCCTGTTTCTCTTCATCTGCACCTCCGACCTCATAGCTAAACTTGGACAAGCTCCTTTCTACCTAAAGTTATAGTCTAATTAGCACGATGACATTAACGGATTTTTTGTTCTTGATTCTTATATTTTCAGTTTTTTCTAAAGGCTAGTTCTAGCGCTTTTATTTGAATTCAATACATTACAGAAAATCTGATAGATGTTACATATAACCTCTATCTATTGTGTATTTTAATCAATTTCAAAACGTTATAAACTGTTAATCTTATTATGCTTTCCTAACGCCGACAAGACCGTTTTCTGCACCGCGATGACCTCGAACCCTTTCGCCTCCAAGCATCCAAGAAACATTTCTCGGTTTTGTACTTCATCTTCGTTTCTTAAGATTTTTTTCATTATCTTATCGGCTGTTTAGTGATAGGTAATGTAATTGTAAACGTCGTACCCACGCCGACTTCACTCGCTACGGTGATTTGACCGTTATGCAGGTCTACAAGCTTTTTGACAAGTGCTAATCCCAATCCATTACCTGGTATATCGCCGACATTCTCAGCCCGATAAAATGGCTCAAACAGTCTTTCTTGCTCTGCTTTTGGAATGCCAATTCCCCTATCCTTAATCTGGAAAATGACTTTTTTATCTTGGCACGAGAGTACGACATCAACCGTGCTGTCAACCGGAGAATACTTGATTGCATTCGAGAGTAAATTCGTGAGAATGGGCTGTAGCAATTTTTTATCCACGCAGACTGTTCTACAATCACCTTCACTGGCAAACGTGACTGCATTGTGGTGGCTTTGACTCAAATTTAATTGAGCTAATATGTCATGGCAGAATTGGATCAAATTAAGTGGTTCTGGCTCGAAGTTTAGCTTTCCTACTTCTGCTCTACCCAGCATGAGAACTTCATCCATCAATTGGCTGAGTTGTTCGACTGCTGTTTGAAGGCGCTGCAAATACCGGAGTTTTTTCTCTTCACTCAAGTGGTGATAATAGCGTTTCAGTGAGCTAGTGGAAAAGGAGATGATGTTTAGGGGAGTGCGGAATTCATGAGAGACCATAGAAACAAATTGCGCTCTATGTTGAGCAAGTTGTTTTTCTTGTTCTAGAGCAAAGCGAATTTCTTTTTCTGCTTGTTTGTGTTTGGTTATCTCCCGAAAAGTCCATACTGTGCCGATAATTTGTTCACCGCACCGTAGAGGTTGGTAGTATCGCTCGAAAACCCTCCCATCCTCTAACTCCAGAGTGTCGTAGCTCTCAACATCCGGTTGATTCTCCAGTTCTTGAGTGCGCCTGCAAAAGGTTTCTGGGTCTTTAAGTTGATTCTTATAAAAAGCTAAGCACTGGTTATGGTTGCGTGATACAACAATTGAATTTGGAATCTGCCACATCTGGACAAATTTCTGATTAAAGCTAACAATATCTCCCTTGCAGCTGATTGCAACAACACCGTCAGCAGTAGAATCTAGAGTTGCCTGAAGCAAACAACGGGACTTTTCCAGTTCTACCTCCATGTGTTGGCGCAAAGCTTTCTCCCGGGATAATTGGTCATTAGCATGACTTAATTCAGCCAAAAGCTCTTGCGCTCTCGGCTCTAGGACTTGATTAATACTGTGTAAAGCTGATGAAGCCTGCTTGCACTTGCTGATATTGCGGATCAAGATACAGCCATACTCCCTGCCATCATATTCTATATAGATAACGGTAATCGCCACCGGAAAGCTCTGACCTTCCCTAGTCCAATGTAAAAATTCAAAGTATAGGGAACCTTGCTTTTTGATAGTTTTCCAATAGTTTGACCAAACTTCTGGCGAAAAGTCTGGGTTTATGTCGTACATAGTCATCGAGAGTAATTCCTCACGGGAATAACCTACCAGACTGCACGCTGCATGATTAACGTATATAAACTGCGCGTTTGGCTTTACCCAGAAAACTGCATTTGCCATTGGAGCCATCACAGGCTTAGTCAGCTGGAAGTTGTTTTGTAGCTGCAGTGTGACTTGAGAATTGCGTTGCTTTGAAATGCAGTTGCCAAAAACCATAGTTCAACTCTCTACAATTACTAAATGAGCTTTAAAAAATTAGTCCTCATCGTTATGCCCCTGATAGCGTCTTAACTCACGCGACTCTTGCCGAACTCTCCCAGCGATCGCTGCTTCCTGTAAAGTCATAAAAGCGTTTAAATCTTCCAAGTCATACTTTGTACTGAGAAGTTGTCGCAATTGTTCTTCTGCGGAAACCGTCAGATAACCAGTCGCTATAGCCTGTTGAACAACGTCACGAATTAATACCATGTTCAAAACTTATTTGGTATCGATACAACCCTATTGAAAACCGATGTGTTGCTCTAACTATTTATCTTGCGAGTGCGACTACTTTTCTGCAAAGCTTAGATTTTTCTTTACAAAAATTAATATTTACTGCTGGTGTTCCGCACCGATTAGGCTAATTGTCCCCTTTCAATAAGTCCTAGAGTACTTCTATGCCTAATACCAATTCGACCTGAAGATGCCCTTCAAAAATGAGGCGGAGCCTCCCTAACTCGTTCCTGGGCTGCAGCCTGGGAACAAGAAGTTGGATGCACTAATCCTTAAAATCCAGAGGTTTTCTAGACTGAGGGAAGATAAAGTACAAGTTTACAAACAATTGGTATAAGTATGCAGTTGCTTTGCAATTGGGTTATTAGACAAAGCAGCGCGAATTGTGTTTCATCTTTTTCCTCCGTATGTTTTTGTTTGTAAAACCGCTTAGTTGGTAAAAGCTTATCGGTGTAGGAAGTGCTAACACCTACTTGCCACTACACCTCTAAAGTACTGTCTTGTGCAAGGCTTGACGCCACATTGTTGGCGCATCTTTGGCTCAGTTCCTGGCTCACAGCTTTTGCCAATATGCTAAAAGTGATTCAAAATTTAGGGGTAATTCCTTGGCGTTACAGCGGGGGCATCCCAATTTTGAACAAATACCCCACGCGCCTGACGGCACCCTCCCCATGAATCGGGGCTACGGTGTACACACAAGTCATGAAATGATTCAAAACTCTTGACTCTACGCGCGCCAAACCTCACCATGCCCGATAGGGCATCCCTCTCCTTCACAAGGAGAGGGAAAGATTTTAGTGTAGCTAAAAGCGAGGATGAGGTAAGAAGTGAGATGTGTGTACACCGTAGATGAATCGGGGAGGGTTGGGGAGGGATCTTGATGTTGCATTCTTTTTTCAAATTGGTATGATTGTTAACCTCATTCAAGAGTTCTCGAACAAAACATTTTGGTTCTTAACTTAGACTGAAAATGTAAACAAATGTAACAAATTTACGAGTTTCGCATAAAGTGCCCCAAAGGAGTGCGAGAGAGAAATAGAGATTCACTTCCGCGCCAGAGATCACGTTTGGAGTCTCAAATGACGAGAAGAGATGAACTAGATTCACATTTACTACAGCTAGCGATTTCGGCACAGCGACACCCGCCGCGTTCTCAGGAACGTCAGCTTGCTTTAACACAGCTGATTAATGGTATTGTGCGCGCCGGTAAGCTTTGTCGTCCACAAAGAAGTCAATTTCCCGCAGGTGTTTATGAAGATATTTATAACGAGGCACGTCAAGAACTTTTCTTGTATATTTGTCAAAATATTGACAAGTACGAACCGGAACGCGCCTCTGTTATGGCATGGGTTAATGTTCTGTTGGAGAGACGATTTTTTAAAGACGCTATTCGCAAAATCCAGAGTCATCATCGCAGAATGAAAATGACTATTGCTGATCTGGATAATTTTGCCTCACCTAAAGAATCAAAAGACCTCACAGAAATACTGAAAAAATATATAGAATCAGACCCAGAAGAGATTTTCAAAAATGAACATATAGAAAAATCTCCTCAAGTCAATTTTCAAGCATTGGTGAAGCGACGAATGTCTGGAAAATCATGGAAAGAAATTTCAGCAGAATTTGACATCAAAATTCCCACAGTTAGCAGCTTTTATTACAGATGTATAAAAAAGCTGTCTCCAAAGTTAAAAGAATACTGTAGCAACGAGGAAAATTAAGTAGTAGGTGGTGAATAAACTATGAAAGACTTCTCTGAATCTTTAACCTTTACTGTACCGATAAACTCAGAAGCACGCCAAAGAGCGGAACAGTTTCTTAGAAAACAGAGAAACCCTGAGAAAGCTAAACAGGTTTATCTCAACACTTTAGCGGTGTTTGCTGTAAATTTTTATCTGCGTTGCATGGGAATCGAAACTTCTTGGTCAGAAAGTTTAAGTTGTCACCCAGCCATACAAACTCTCATGGATATTGCTGATTTGGAAGTTATTGGTTTAGGGAAAATAGAGTGTCTTCCAGTGTTACCTAATCAGAAAGTTATTCATGTTCCACCAGAAGTTTGCTCAGATAGAATTGGTTACTTAGCTGTACAGTTTGAGTCTTCGCTTGAAGAAGCAACAATACTGGGATTTATGAAAACAGTTCCTTCTTCTTTTGAGTTACATCTAAGCCAGTTGAGTTCCCTTGAACATTTGCTCGTACACCTGAATCAACTCACCGAAAACATACGACATGAAAATCCTACGAAAGTGCAACAGCCAACTCACTTGAGTCAGTGGTTCATGAATGTTGTCGATGCTGGTTGGCAGACTATAGAATCGCTTCTGAATCCCCAACAACAAACAGAACTCGTTTTTAGATTTAGAGGGACTGAACACAGTTTAGCTCTTCACTCAGAAAATTCAACATCTTGGATGCAGAAAGGCAAACTGTTGGACTTGGGGCGAGATTCAAAAAGTCAACCAATCGCCTTAGTGGTAGGACTGATACCAGCTTCTAGTGAAGAAATAAACATCGGTATCAAAGTGTACGCAACTGGTAGTCAAAATTATTTACCAGAAGATCTCGAACTGAGAGTATTAGATGAAGCTGGTATTTCGGTGATGCAAGCAATGGCAAGAAACACAAAGAGTATTCAATTAAACTTTAGTAGTGAAATTGGAGAACGTTTTAGTGTTAAAATTGCTTTAGGTGATGTCAGTTTTACAGAGGTTTTTATTACCTGAATTTGAAAATAAAAAATACTGGTGCTGGTTGTAATAGTCACATTTTCTAGATTACGGAGTTAACTTAGTGTCCAATAGTTTACTATTTAATAGTGTTATTTTGATACTCCAAAATCCCAATTTTTAAATGGGTATATGGCGAAGTTAGTTGTTCTCAAAATGGATGGTGATTTATCACACCAAGGGTTTCGGGTAACGCTAGAAATCGGCTCAGATTTTGCTCGCCCAGAAATAGAAATATCTGGTAACTTGCCACCAGAACCCGACTTGGCTAAGAGCCTAAGCCAATGGCAAAAGAAGTATCGCTCTTTAGGAATGCCAAGCCGCATTAAACCCCAAGAAATTATTTACAATGGCTCTATAAAAACGCGAATTTCAGAATGTTCTCAAAAAGCCAAGATATTGAGCGATCGCCTACAAAGATGGCTTGATTCTAGGGAGTTTCGCTGTATAAATAATACATTACGTGAAGAATTAAAACGAGATGAAATAATTCGAGTATTAATTCGTACTGATAATTGTGAATTACAAAGAATTCCCTGGCATTTGTGGGATTTTTTTAAGAGATACTCTTTAGCAGAATTTGCTTTAACGTCAATCAGGTGTGAAACACCTCCAAAACCACCACAAAAACCCAAAGTCAGAATTTTGGCAGTTCTCGGTAATAGTCGTGGAATTAATGTTCAACTAGACCGTCAGTTGCTTGAAAATTTACCAAATGCTGAAACAGTTTTTTTAGAAGAACCGCAACGCAACACGCTAAATAATTATCTTTGGCAACAGTGGGATATTTTATTTTTTGCAGGACATAGTGAAACTGCTAACGATATTGGTCGTATTTATATTAATAAAACAGATAGCTTAACAATTGAAGAATTAAAGTATGCTTTAACAAGAGCGATCGCACAAGGGTTACAACTAGCAATTTTTAACTCGTGTGATGGTTTAGGATTAGCGCGACAGCTTGCTTCTTTACACATCCCGCAAATGATTGTTATGCGGGAACCTGTACCAGATGAGGTAGCACAGGAATTTTTAAAGCATTTTCTGGTAGCATTTTCAGGTGGACAGTCTTTGTATCTCGCTTCACGGGAAGCAAGAGAAAAGCTCCAAGGCTTGGAGGATAGATTTCCCAATGCAACTTGGTTACCAGTCATTTTCCAAAATCCCAGAGTTGTTCCACTGACTTGGAAAGAATTAAGCACTCCAAAAACCGAGTCTAAACGTCAAATTCTTGCTGTATTGATGGCGAGTGTGCTGATTACAGCAAGCCTCATGGGAGTCCGCTATTTAGGAATGCTACAGCCTTGGGAATTGCAAGCTTACGACCATCTTATGCAGTTGCGACCAGCAATTGAAAGGACAGATCCACGCCTTTTGCTAGTTACAGTTGATGAAGCAGATATTCATTATCAGAACCAGAAGGGGATGAAAGGCATAGGTTCGCTATCAGATCCGGCACTCGTTCAACTCTTACAAAAACTTGAGCGATATCAACCAAAAACTATTGGTCTAGATGTTTATCGTGATTTCGGTGTGGACTCTAATTATCCAGATTTAGCTAATCGTTTGCAGCAAGATGAGCGTATTTATGCAGTCTGCAAAGTTCCTGCTGAATTTGATAACCCATCTGATGGTATTCACCCCCCTTATGAAGTGCCACCAGAACGCCAGACTTTTAGTGATTTTGTCGCAGACTATGATGAAATTCCGCGTCGCCAATTGTTGCATTTAACCCCTCCCCCGAAGTCTCCTTGTACGGCAGAATATGCTTTTAGCCTTCAGCTGGCACGACATTACTTGCATGACAAAGGCATCAACGCAGATATTACCCCTGACGGGTACTTACAGATTGGCAAGGTTGTGTTTCAATCATTAAAGGAACATTCTAGTGGCTATCAAAGAGTAGATACATCAGGTCATCAAGTGCTGCTGAATTATCGTTCGCTGCGTCCTCAAGAAAAAATTGCTGAGACTGTATCTCTTAGAGATGTCCTCAGTAACAATGACCAAATCAACTCTGAGTTATTGAAGAACCGTATTGTCCTGATTGGCGTGACTGCACCAAGCACTGCTGATCACTGGAAAACTCCCACCAACAAAAAGAAAATTCCGGGAGTGTTCGTGTGCGCGCACATGATAAGCCATATCCTCAGTGCCGTTCTTGATGATAGACCTTTATTGTGGTGGTGGTCTGGATGGGTGGAAGCTTTTTGGCTTTGGGGATGGTCAATAGTGGGAGGAATCATAGCGTGGCGCTTTTCCAAACCGTTGCACCTTGGGCTAGCTATTGCCCTTGCGCTATTCACACTATTTGTAATTTGTTTTGGCATCTTTACACAGGCTGGATGGATACCACTGGTTCCTCCTGCCTTGACATTAATATTAACAGCTATGGCTGTGGTGTGGAAAATACGAAGCTAAAATTCCGAAATACGGGCATTGCGTTTTGATGTTATGAGTTATATCGGCATTTGGACATTTAATTATGAAACTTGCTGGCGTTATCCCTGTGATACTCCTTTGTTTTGCAAGTTACTACCCACAAGTAGTTGCACAAGTTGCCCACCCAGTCAAGAATCCTATTGCTAATACACAAAAACGCCTGGAGAAACTGAACTTTCCACGTAATGGCGCACCTACAGGTCGTCGCCAAGGAGGGGCAAGGCGTAATGGTTGCCCAAACGTAAATCAATCTGTGACTGCGTTAGTACCTGGTGAGGGAACTGTCAATGAATCAACATCTTTCTTAGCATTAACAGTCTCTGAGTATCCTACCTTTTGGGTTTATCTTCCCGACTTCCCCACGAATCTACGTTCTGGAGAGTTTATATTACAAGATGAGAAAGGCAAAAATATCTACAAGACACCTTTGACGCTGCCTGAAAAGTCTGGTGTTATTGGCATTAGCTTGCCACAAAATCCGCAGTATGCCCTCCAGACAAACAACAAGTATCAATGGTACTTCAAAGTTTATTGTGGAAATCCGGAAAATACATCTGATTATTATTACGTTAAAGCATGGGTGCAAAAAGTTGCGCTCACTCCGAATCTTCAAAGTCAGTTAAAGGCAGCAAAACCAGAAGAATACACGGCTTATGCTGTTAATCAAATTTGGCAGGATGCTGTTACAAATTTAGCTGATATGCGCCGTACTAATTCAGGTTCGTCGGTGCTTGCACAGGATTGGATAGGTTTGTTAAAAGCTGTTGGGTTGGAAGAATTTGCAGCAGCACCGATTGTTGGGCGTTATGGTTTGGAAAGATAATTGTTGCGGCAATATTGACGCTGCCCGCATGGTCAAATTGTTAAACGGGAGTTTTCTGATCAGGTATTTGATGAAGTTTTCTAAAGAAACGTGAGTTGCTAATTATGGGAGATAACAGGCGATCGCAATAGTAAAATCCCTTAAGGGAGAAAAATTGAAGGAAAAAAGGATTAACGAAATTATAGCAATCTACTTTATTGTTCTCTTAGAAAGTATAACTTCCAGAATAAAGACTTTTGCTTTATGAACACCATCAAAACTCAACCACTGAGAAAAAGACTACTGATTCCTATTTTGCTTATTGAAATAGCGGCTATGGGAGTAGGACTGAGTTTCCCGGCTCAATCAACTTCGCCAAGAACCTTTCAAAGCACAAGTATCACGGTGAAACCGAAATCCACACATATACTTATATCGAAGGTAACCCCATGTATGAAAGACCAGCCTGAAGACAAACTAACCTTGCAGGCACAACCCACAACTACACCCATGCCCATGCCCCAACCACCAAAACCGCCGAAGCCGAGATGTTAATGGGTCATCTGTGACCGATAATTCCGTCCAATAAGCGGTGGCGGTACAAATTGAATGGTATGTTTTCGGAGAAAGTATTCCAAAAACGTCGTTTTGTATCTGTCACCTGTTAACATGATCCTGTCAGATATACATAACATCACCGACCTTTCCTTACCCTAATCAAAATTTAGTGACACTGAGGAGAGCGTAACTATTCAAAATTTTTAAATGGTTCGACAACTTGCATAATTTTTACCCTCTCAAACTTTTTAAACATCCTCTAATCTTCTAAAATAAGTATTTTTTGTAATGCTTCAAAGCTATAAGAATTGGTGTTGGCAGTTAGAGCTTGCGAATTTTTTAATAATTAGTGGAGCGATTGTTGCTATATCAGGGGGAGATTATGCTCTTGCTCAAAATAATATCGTACCCGATAGCACCTTAGGCACCGAGAGTTCTACTGTTGCGCCCCTTGCTCCAGGTTCTCCCATTGATGAGATTCGGGGTGGAGTTATTCGGGGTACGAATCTATTCCATAGTTTTTCGGAATTTAATGTTGGTGAAGGACAAGGAGCCTATTTCTTTAGTCCTAACGCCAATATCCAGAACATCATAACTCGCGTTACAGGTAGTAATCGTTCCGAGATTTTGGGAACCATTGGCACATCTGGTAACTCTAATCCCAACCTGTTTCTAATTAATCCCCGTGGGATTATTTTTGGCAAAAATGCCAGCTTGAATGTTGGAGGTTCATTTGTTGCAACGACTGCGAATGCCATTGCGTTTGCCAATCAAGGTTTTTTCAGTGCAACGAATCCTAATACTCCTCCACTTTTGACGGTCAATCCTTCAGCTTTGCTATTCAATCAAATTGCTGCTGCGCCAATTCAAAATAACTCAGCAGCACCAGCAGGATTATATCCAACTGGCTTTGATTCATTTGGTCTACGCGTTCCTAATGGTCACAGTTTACTACTAGTTGGTGGCAACATCGACATGGATGGTGGAAGATTAAATTCCTTTGGTGGGCGAGTGGAGTTAGGAGGATTGGCAGGAGCGGGAACAGTTGGGTTAAATGTGGATGGCAAAGAGTTAAGCTTGAGTTTTCCAGATGCAGTGCAACGAGCAAATATCTCACTCAGCAATGATTCCAAGGTAGATGTACGTGCTTCTAATGGTGGCAGTATTGCTATTAATGCCCGGAATCTGGATATTTCGGGAGGCAGTAACGTTTTTGCTGGAATCGGAGAAGGGTTGGGGACAGTTAGCAGTCAGGCGGGAGATATTACGCTCAATGCCACAGAAGCAATCAGAATAAGACAGTCGAGCATAATTGCAAACGATGTAGACCCTAGTGCTACTGGAAATAGTGGTGACCTAATTATTACAACTGGATCACTTTTTGTAACGGATAGTAGCCTACTGAGTGTCAGTACCTCCGGACAGGGCAATGCTGGTAGTGTTCTAATTGATGCCCGCGATACAGTCTCCTTTGATGGAAGTACTGCCTTCAGCACGGTGGAATCTGGAGCCGTGGGCAACGGGGGCGGCATTGACATTAAAGCTTTTACGCTTGCTTTGAAGAATGGTGCTGCACTAGTTGCCAGCACCAGTGGGCAAGGTGATGCAGGGATTATTACAATTAATACCCGTGATATTGTCTCCTTTGATGGGGTGGGTAGCAATGAATCCTCTAGTGGTGTCTTCAGCACGGTCAACTCTGGAGCCGTGGGCAACGGGGGCGACATTGACATTAAAGCTGGGTCGCTCTTTTTGCGTGATGGCGCTCAACTGCAAACCATCGTTCGTGAAGCCTCCGATACACTTCCTGGTGGACAAGGCAATGCTGGAAACATAAATATCGCTGTCCGCAATACGGTTTCCTTTGATGGTTTTGGTAGCAGTGGATACCAAAGTAATGCATTCAGCAGTGTGGAATCTGGAGGTGTGGGCAACGGTGGCGATATCAACATCACGGCTGAGTTCCTTTCTGTGAGCAATTACGCCGGATTGATTGCCCGTATGTTAGGACAAGGGGATGGGGGCAGCATCAACATTAAAGCTGAACAGCTTTCCTTGAGTTCAAATGCTTTACTTGAAGGGGATTTAGATAAAACAGGAATTGGACGGGGAGCAAATATCAATTTGGATGTCAAAGGTACAATCTTGCTCATCGGAGGAGAGACTGCTCCGACTGGGGAATCGACCAGAATTACCTTAGGTGTGCTACCAGGGGGAATAGGTTCAGGTGGAGACCTTAACATCAAGGCTGGTTCTTTAGTGCTAAAAGACGGCGCTATCATCAAAACCAGTACTCAAGGACAGGGCAACGCAGGTAATATACAGATTAATACCGATGTTGTCGATATCTCAGGCAGCGTTCCTAGTAGTGGATTACCCAGTGGATTATTTACCAGTACCGATACCACTTTTGAGGCTGGCGACATTAACGTTGATACTCGCACATTCCGGGTGGTAGACGGGGCAGCTTTAAGCGCCCGCAGCAGAGGCGATGGGCAAGGTGGCGACATCCGGGTGAATGCCACCAGCACATTTGAGGCGGTGAATGGCGGACAACTGGTGACTACAACATTTGGTAAGGGAGAAGCAGGCAATATCTTTGTCAATGCAAAAGACCGAGTAACTATCTCTGGTAGCGACCCGAATTACTCCAACCGCATTGCTAAATTTCCCAATCCCATCGATTCACAGGTTGCCAACGCTATTACAGAAACGGGCGCTATCAGTGGCTTATTTGCAAACACAGAGACTAACTCCACAGGTCAGGGAGGAAGCATCGGGATAATAACTGACCAATTAATTATTCGAGATGGCGCACAAGTCACAGTGAGCAGTGCAAATTCAGGTACTGCAGGCTCATTAATCGTGGAAGCTGACTCTATCCGTCTCGACGACAAGGCAAAAATCAGCGCTGACACCAGAGGAGGAGGGGGGAATATCAATCTGCGTTCTTCTCTATTGGGACTACGCCGTGGCAGTAGTATCACTACTAACGCACAAGGAAGCAATATTCCTGGCGGTAACATCACCATCGATGCCAAGAATGGTTTTGTTGTCGCTGTTCCAAAGGAAAATAGCGACATTCGTGCCGATTCTACTGAATTCTTTGGTGGTAATGTGACCATCAATGCTTTTGGCATCTTTGGCATACAATTCCGAGATGTGGAATCTGATAAAACAAGTGACATTACCGCCACAGGGGTAAGTCGTGAGTTTAGTGGTACCGTAGAACTCAACACACCCGATATTGATCTCAACAGTGCCTTAATCAACTTACCATCAGTCCCCGTTGACACCCAAGTCGCCCAAGGCTGCAACTCTCCTAACTACGCTCAAAGCAGTTTCATTATCACCGGACGCGGTGGTTTACCCCCCAACCCCAAAGATATTCTCACACCTGACGCAGTAGAAGTAGATTGGGTAACACTCAACCCAAACATTGACAACCGCAAAAGTCCCTCTGTTTCCACACCAACAAAGCCCACGCCAGAACCCATAGTTGAAGCGACTGGATGGGTGTTCAACGCCAAAGGTCAAGTGGTGTTCACAGCCTCGGCACCTACCTCACCTCGTAGTTCTTGGAACAAGTCACTTGAGTGCCGTAGCTAAATTTTAGCTCAACATAATTCGTAACCTCGTTCAAGATGGAGCCGCTAAAATCGACCTCAACAGTGGCGTAAATCAACTTGCCAACTGCACCAGTTGATACTGAGTTAGCCCAAGATTGACCAGTCTTGGATGGATAGTCCTGGAACTTTCTCAAAGTCTTGCAGGTTTCTTGTCAAGAGTATTCCTTTGTAAGCAAGGGTGATAGAGGCGATTCGTAAATCTTGAGTACCAACACGAATGCGCTGCCCTTTAAGTTCTTGATAAATTTCACGGGATTTTGTATCGTACTGAAGAACATCAAACTCTGACAACATCATGACTGTTTCTACTAGTCGCTGATAAGCACTCGATAATGTCGCTCCATCCCTAGCTTCAGCAATTTGTGCTAAACGACCCCGTAACTGTTCTTCAACATTGATTGCAGTTGTCGTCAATTGCACCTGAATTGCCTGCAACCGTGCTACGACTATTGGGTGATTGCGTCCGTAGAGACTAAGATGGTCAGTATCTAAAATGTAAATTGCCATCACCCATCTTCTGCAGCATTAGCTTGTTTGCGGATTACAGCCAGTTTCTCCATAAAATCATCAAACGTTGGATCGTCTGCGAATATCCCTGCATACTTCATTTCGGGTACAGTCCGAATAGGTTGTAAGATTGGATCTACCTCAATGGTCACAAATTTCCCTGTTGCCAATTGTGATTCTAAGGCAGCTTTTGCGAGAGCGATCGCCTCTGTTTCTGTCCTACCCTCAACGGTTAAATTAGGCATCCCCACAACAGATGCAATAAAGCTCTGTTCTGATTGACTTTGGATAAAGACTTGATACTGCATTGTGGAAATTTTTCCTCATCCCTAGGAATTGGTTATTTTTTAATGATAAACACTTGTTTACACAATGTTTGGTTTCTCTAGTGCGACCCTTACAGCCAATTCCCCAAAAGCACATAAGGTGCCCAATGATACGGACTATTATCCTTGACAAAAACCGCAAGTTGAGCACGCTGGAGTGCTTCAGCTTTAGTCACCCCTGTTTGTAACTCTTGGTAAAACTCACTCATCACATCTGCGGTAGACTGGTCGTCTACCGACCATAAACTTGCTAGTGTACTGCGTGCGCCCGCCCGCACAGCCACTCCAGCTAATCCTAATGCTGCACGCTTGTCTCCTAACGCAGTTTTGCAAGCACTCAAAACGAGTAATTCGATGTTGCTTGACCTGCTAGATTCGCTGACTCGCAGTAAACTGTCAAAATCCTTTACCTTAAGTAGTTTATCCCAAGCAAGAATAAAGGTTTTTTCCGAATCGGAACTGAATTCGCCGTGAGTCGCTATGTGAACCACCGAGAAAGGCGCTGATTGCAGTTCTTTTTGCAAGTTAATTTCAGTAAATTTTTGATTCAAAAGTTCTTCACTTGTGGAGACTTCTGACCGGATTTGTTTTAATTCCCGTGGGACATTTTGCAATGCAGGAAAGCCAAAGCGTTCTTCACCCACTCCCGCAGTTAAAGCATTTAGCCGTACCTGTTGCAACGGTTTGGGGTCAAAAAGTCGTAAACCAGGGGTGAGGGCTAAAGCATATTTCTCTATCAGATATTTCTGCTGCTGCCCGTCGTACAGAACTCCCATTGGGATATTCTGCAACGAACTATCCAGGACAAACACTAAGGTTTTGATGCCACTCTTGCTTAACTCTGCTTCTGCTGGTCGAATCAACCAATTATATATCTCCTGCGACTTCTCCTGAACCTGAAAAGTTCCCGCCACATCCAATAAACTTTTCCGCAAATCTTGTACGATGTTTTCTACTTTTTCTTGGGGTATAACCGTTGTATATTTGCGAAGTTCCTTTTGTTCAGGCAACGTGAGAATAACTTCTATGCGGTCTGGTAAAATAATTGGATATATAATCGCTGCTTTTTTGTCTTGCTGAACCACGGTGTCAATTTCGACTCTAGTTTCCACACAGGGCGAGCGAAAAAAGTTATTCAGTTCCGCTAGCTGGAGTGATTCAATCACATTACGAGCTTGTGTAAGATTGTATTGCCTACTCTCAGGGCTTCCCTGATTCTGCAAACGCAAATCAACCAACTCCCGATACACAGGTTCCACAGTTTCGCGGAAGGAAAATTGAATTTCTGGATTAATGGCGACTAAATCGCCACGCAGAGACTCAAGGGTTTTGAATGCTGAATCGTATGATGCGATCGCTCCTGGAATATCTCCTTGCTGTTTGAGCAAACGTCCCAACTGCCATTGCCACTGATAAGCAATGTCCCGTGGCTCAAGAGTTTCGGCTATAATGAGTGCTTGCTTAGTCCGGTTTTGTGCTTCAGATAACTGCCCTGTTTGTTTGTACAACCCGCCCAAAGTACCGAGGGCATAAGATTCTGCTCGCGCGTCTTTTAAGCTTCGCGCCTGCTCAAGACCGGTGGACAACATCTGAGCAATATCCAGCCATGATGGGTTATCTGCGTTGCTTTTCTCTTTTAATCGTGTTAGATTTTCAGCAAAGTTAATCCGGGTATACACTGAAGTTCTACTGGGTGGCAACTTGCTAATTTCTGGTTGAATTTGAGACGCCAAAGTTAATGCAGCAGGAAATTGCTTGTCTTCCACAAGTAGGCTAAGTTGGTTCAGTTGTGCCTGAATGCGCGTGACGGTTGGTGCGACAAGTGCAGCTTGTTGGTAATATTTTAAAGCAGCTTGAGTTTCTTTTTCAGCCTCGGCTTTGTTGTCCAGACTAAGTTGAGTTTTCCCCTGAGCGAGAGCCGTATTACCTAAACTCAGCAAAGTATCACCAGTAGCTATTGGAGATTTTACCCGCTGTGCAACTGCTAAACTTTCCTCCAAGACTTTTCTAGATGTATTTAAATCACCAACAACTCTCAGGATATTACCGAGACTACGCAATCCTGTTGCTTTGAGTGGCGAGTCTCTTAGGCTTATGAGGGTTTGCTGAACCTCTGTTAAAATCTTACTCGCTTGACGGTAAAGCCCCAAAGCTTGCATCGCTTGAGCTGTATTAATGCGGTTACGAGTTAATGTTGCCGAATCGCCTATTTGCTTGTAAATCTTTGCAGCTTCTTGCCAAGTCGAGAGTGCAGCTTGAGTTTGCCCCTGTGACAATTGTAACCGCCCTTGCACATCTAGAGCTTGGGCGAAGATTGCAAAACGCTGTTTTGAGTTATCGTTATTTTTTAATAAATTCAGACTTTGGATAATTGCTTTTTCTGCTTGAGTCCACTGTCCGAGTTGCTGATAAACTAGGGAAAGATTGCTCCAAGCCATAGCTTCATTGAGTTTATCCCCACTGGCTTTAAAAGCAGCAGCTTCCTGTTCCAAAACCTTGAGCGCTTCAGCAAACCGTCCAGCATCATACAGTGCTTTGCCTTGTTGCAGAGAGTTTTCGGTTTGAGCTGTGCTGTTTGGTGGAGTAGTGGTAGTATAATTAACAGCAACAACGGTTGCTAAAACTGGCGAAAGTACTGTGCAGAAAAACGTCGTAAGTAGCGCCAATACACACCGACTCAGCCAACCCTTACGTAAACGCCTAAACTTCAAAAAGGGTTGTATTGTATGGAAAAATACAGACCGTTTTCTTGCCATGTTCTTTCCCTTGAATCAACAGATATTAAAGGAATACCCCAGTCAAGACGAGCAGTAAAGCGATCGCCCTGTGACCAGCGCAAACCAAGACCGACGGATGCTAAAGTGTTAGGATTTGGATTTTCTCTATCTGAACTGTTCCAGCCTACACCGAAATCAACAAAAGGGATGATTTGTAAAACGCCATTGATTTGCGGTACGCGAAAAATTGGGACTTGGACTTCAGCAGAAGCAAAAGCGCCGTTATCCGTAAGTAGAAAATCTTGACGGTAGCCGCGCACACTATCCAAACCACCTAAGCCAATCTGTTCTAAAGGTAGGAGTGCTCTTGATGCCATTTGTATATCTGCACGAAGTAACAGTACGGTGTCAGGAGCTAAAAGACGTACCCACTGAGCTTGTCCTTGCCATGAGAAAAAGCGGCTATCGGGAGGGTTATCATTAATTGTCGCATCTAACGCACCCAATCCAATGTTAAACTGAGAGCGGGCAGCGATAACTTCACGGCTGTTACGACTTGTCCATTCTTGGAAGAACCGCAACGCAGATACTCTTGTGCGTCCCTCCTCATCAGCCCCAGGCGAAAGTTCATTCGGGGGAAGTCCAAATTCTGGTTGGAACAGCAGGGAAGATATGTCACTTTCTCGTCGAGAGGCGATAAAGCCAAGAGCAAATTCTTGTGTGGGAGTTTGGATGACTGGCTGGCGGAATATCAGTTCGTAGTAGCGGGAAGCTGATTGGATATCTAGGGAATTAAAAGGACGTTCAATGATTTCGCTGGATGTCGTGCCATAGTAAAAAGAGAGAGTGCCATTTTCGGGATTGAGGGGAAATGTGTAGCTAGCATCAAACGCGTTACTGCCATCGGTGTTGGTGTATGCTAAACTCAGACCATCTCCAAATCCAAGTAAGTTAGCTTCGTTAACTTGTAATCGGCGGCGGAAACTTCCAACACTAGGCGATCGCCTATTATCCAGAACGATTTGGCTACTGAAAGTTTTTGCTTCTTGTATCTCCAGTTGTAGTATACTTGCACCTGGACGTGTTCCAGCGGTGAGTTCAGCAGACAAGTTTTGAATCAAAGGGTTAAGTTGCAGCAGTTGTAGGGCTTCTAGCAAACGCTCTCTATTGAGAGGCGGCTCGGTTGCTCTACCTAGGCGGCTGCGTATATAATTGCGTCTTAGTCGCCTGGTACCTGTGACTTGGATGTCTTCTAATGTACCTTCAACCACCTGTATTCTGACAACACCGGACTCCATTGTTTGAGGTGGGATATACGCTCCAGAAGTGATGTAACCTTTTTTGAAGTAAAGTTCTGTAATAGCAGTACGAGCCTGAAACACTTCAGTCAGTGAAATAGGTTTGTTAGTAAAGGGAGCAAGTACCTTAGCTAACTCTTCCAGGCTAAATACGGTGCTGCCAATAACTTCAAATCGTTTAACAATGATAGTTTCAGGAAGCTTACCAGGGATAGGTTCACTCGGTGTGGGAGTTGGCCCAGAAGGTGGAAGTAAATCTTCCAGTGGAGGAAGTGGCTGTGGCGGCTTGGGTGTGGGAACTGGAGTTGGCGGGGGTGGTTGCACATCCTGTGGTGAAGGGAGTTGCTGGCTTTGGAAAGAATTGCCCTCTGGTAGTTGCACAGGAGTGACAACTTGTGCAGTGAGGCGTTCAGGAATGATGAGCAGCAATGCAACTATACTTATCTGTAAGTACGTAGCTTGTAGTTGGCGCTTTAGCGCTAAAACCCTCATGACAAACCCCGTAAAGCTTGTATAGTGGATTGCTAGCTTGTTTGAAAATTTACTTTTCATGGCACTTGGTTTGTGTTTGCCAAGAATTCTGGTTTTGTATTGGGGCTTGTGCTGTAAATATCACTTCGCCCTTGGGACCGAATACCCAGCCAGTGGCTTCAACTATTGGGGCTGGTGTGGTAGTTTTTGGATTGGTGGAAATATTTGTTCTAGAGTTTTTGTCTATTTCGGGGTTGAGAGTGACCCAATCTACTTGTACGGCGTCAGGTGTGAGAATGTCTTTGGGGTTGGGAGGTAAGCCGCCGCGTCCGGTGATGATGAAACTGCTTTGGGCGTAGTTGGGAGAGTTGCAACCTTGGGCAAGTTCGGTGTCAACTGGTACTGATGGTAAGTTGATTAAGGCGCTGTTGGGGTCAATATCGGGTGTGTTGAGTTCTACAGTGCCGTTGCGTCCAAACTGGGAACTAGCGGTGATGTCGCTTGTTTGTGGGTTTTCTTTTTCTCGAAATTGAGTGCCATAGATACCACTCGCGTTGATTTGGACTCTACCACCTGTTCCTGTGTAAGCATTGGCGGTGATGTCGCTATTTTCACTGGGGACGGCGACGATGAAGCCGTTAGGAGTATTAATGGTGATGCTGCCGCCGTCTCCACCTTGCTGTGCAGTACCTGCAGTAGTAGAGACTTCGCTGCGACGACGCAAGAGTAACAAGTCTCGAACTCTCAGGGTAATGTTTCCACCATTACCAGATGCAGTTCTAGCTCCGATAAAAGCCTGGTTATTTAGCCGAATAGAACTCGAGGCAACCTCGATGTTTCCAGCAGCGCCCCCTCCAAAGCTGCTGGCACTCAGTGCCGCACCATTGGTGAGAGCAAGCGATCTAGCCATGATACTGATGTCGCCTCCATTGCCTACAGCCCTAGGTTGCACAGAACTGAATGCACCACTGCGCCCTCCATTACTCCCCACTCCATCAAAAAAGACGATATCTTGAGCAGTAATGGTAATATTGCCGGCGTCCCCTTGTCCACGAGTGAGGGCAATTAGTTGAGCGCCATTGGTAAGAGCAAGCGATCTAGCCATGATACTGATGTCGCCTGCGTTGCCCACAGCTCCAGATTCTTCTACACTGCTAAATGCACCACTGGGGTTTCCATTGTTGTCAAACCCATCAAAGGAGACCCTATCACGGGCAGAAATGGTGACACTGCCCGCATCTCCTCGTCCACGAGTGAGGGCAATTAGTTGAGCGCCATTGGTGAGAGAAAGTGAGCCTGTAGTGATGCTGATGCTACTTCCCTTGCCCACGCCTCCAGATTCCACACTACTAAATGCAGCACTGGGGTTTCCATTGCTTGCTTCCCCATCTAGGGAGACCCTATCACGGGCAGAAATGGTGACACTGCCTGCATCTCCTCGTCCACGAGTGCTGGCAAATACTTGAGCACCATTGGTGAGAGAAAGTGAGCCTGTAGTGATGCTGATGTTACCTCCCTTGCCCACAGCTGTAGGTAACACGCTGCTAAATGCACCACTGGGGTTTCCATTGTTGTCAAACCCATTAAAGGAGACCCTATCCTGGGCAGAAATGGTGACACTGCCTGCATCTCCTCGTCCACCAGTGTCGGCACTCAGTTGAGCACCATTGGTGAGAGAAAGTGAGCCAGTGGTGATAGTGACATCGCCTCCCTTGCCTACTGCTCCTGGTGCCACTTGGCTGCCTGCAATACTGAAGTCTCCAACAAAGGAAACCTTATCCTGGGCAGAAATGGTGACACTGCCCGCATCCCCTTGTCCCAATGTTGAGGCAGAAAGTTGAGCGCCATCTCGTAACGAGAAGGAACCAGAATCGATAGTAATGTTACCCCCATTGCCAAGTGACCCCAAACGCACAAGATTGTCAACTACGCTCCCAGTGCCTGCAACTTTGATTTCCCCGGTAGCATTCAGCGTAATATCTCCTGCAACAGTTTCAGGTGTTCCCAAATTTTGCCCAATACCACCGTTTAAAATACTTCCTTCCAATATCTCTATATTCCTGGCATTGACTGTTATATTACCGCCACCAGCCCCAGTTACAAATACACCTGCTTGATTGATCAGGGATACCTCAGTTCGCGCAATATTCTCAGGAAATTTCAAGCTGAGATTATCGCCATCTACACCCAACGCGACAGTACCAGGTTCGCCCAATCCTCCTAACTCAACTCGTCCACCATTAGCATTTAATCGTCCCCCATCCATGCTGACGTTACCACCCACCAGCAGTAAGCTCTTACCATCTGGTACTCGTAAACCTAATGCGTTTAAGCCTGCTGGATCTGTTCCTGCGGGTGCAACTGAGTTGTTTTGAATCGGCGCAGCAGCAATTTGATTGAAGAAAAAAGCCGAAGGATTAACCGTTAACAATGCAGGAGTATTCGGATTCGTTGCACTGAAAAAACCTTGATTGCCAAACTGTATTGCATTAGCAGTCGTCCCGACAAACGAACCCCTAACATCCAAACTAGCATTCCGCCCAAAAATAATCCCATTGGGATTAATCAAAAACAAATTCGCATTACCCAAAACACCAAGTTTCCCAAAAATCCTGGAAGCGTCACTCCCCGTCACCCGACTCAGAATATTCTCAATTCCACTTGGGTTAGCAAAATACGCCTCTCGTCCTTCACCGATATCAAATTTTGAAAAACTGTGAAATAGATTAGCACCGCGAATTGCTCCACCATCAATCCTGTCACCTTGCGGGCTTGTTGGTGTGACCACAGAACTCTCTGCTCCCAGAGTATTATCAGCTATGGGCTTGAGTTCTTGAGCGAGAGTGGATGCAGAGAATGCGAGTGGGAACAACACGGCTGCGCCAGTACACCAAAGAGCAATCCTTAACCTTAAGAAAAACCTGCACCTACAAGCATTCATTCTTAACAAGCGACACCCCCTAGCACTCCTTTGCAGTTGCACTCTTTTTTGAGTAAACCACATTTACTGTTCGTCAAAGTTATATCTACCTACTTCTCAGCTTTAGCGCAGAAGTTTTATGCAAACCCTGCTATTTCTTTACAAAGCTTAATGAACTCACATAAGAAAAACCCCGCAATGTCAAATGACAGTGCAGGGAGTGTCATAATTGGTGTCGCGGCATCCACTTAGTTTTCAGTTCTTCAAACAGAGTTTTACGCATAATTGGCAAATTATTTACATAAATTCATTATTGCATTTGCAGTCCTGATTTATACCCGCCATTTCCAGCGCCCGTTTTTTCTGCTCTCCTTGGTTTGTCTTAAGTGCCTGTATCGGCTGATGTTAAGGCAAATATAACCGCCGCTAAAATATTTTCTATCTGTTGACAGAGTGTCACTTGTTCTAGTAAATCTACTGAAAAATCAAAAAAATAGTCACAAAAATTATAATAATTCAGTTTTTTTGTTACGCATACGTAAATTTTGAGTGCTATTAAGTCTTGGAAGTACTGCTTTTTTTCAAAAAGCCTTAAGAATTATTTAATAATTACCGAAATTTAAAGACTGGAAGTCTGTTGCTGACCTCTAACAATGGTTTGATGGGAGTTCTGGTGACAAAAGGTTAACACAGATATAGCAAACTTTGTTGTCAGCTCTCTTTTGCAGAGAAAGGTGTTTTTCCGATTTAAGAAGGCAGAAGTACGAAGGCAGATGGCAGAAGGAATCCCGATAAATAAATTTAGGGGATTTAAAAAGGACGCCTTTTTTGCTTGCCGCACTCTGCGCATGGCGTTCCGCCACGCGAAGCG
>JXCB02000033.1:29589-41231 GCA_000828075.3 Tolypothrix campylonemoides VB511288
TATTCTTCAGTGAATGCGATTTCGTCATTTGTCTGTTGTAAAAAAATGACCACCTGCGTGACAGGGATTTTATACTGACGTATCAATCTGACGGAATAATCCAACATCCGAAAAGAAATCGGTGTTTTAGACCTTGTTATAGTTTGAAATTCAAGATGTAGAATGCGATTTTCTGTTTGCAGAAATGTCAAGGAATCAGCGCGGATTGGTTCGATGCTTAATTCAGTTTTTAAGACTTTAATTTCTTGCGGTTCTACCGTTAGCAACCAACGCGCAAAATCACGTGGATATTTTTCTGCTAATATTTTACAAACGTTGTCGTAGCTCACAAATAAAAAACAAAACTTTCACTGATATAATTTTATTATAAAATTGCTATAAAGAAGATTTTTCTAATAAAAAATTAAATGAATTTATTAACAGAATATTGCAGGTTATAAAAATTAAAATTTCAAACTGCTTGAGTTGAAGTTGGCGCAGCCTGTCCGTAGGACTTACGGGGGGCGGTGTGTACCCGTTCTGGACTGCGTCCCAAAGGCAATGCCTAAAATTTCACATCGATCATAAATGCCTCCTGCCCTCTGACTTGAAAAAGGCAGATGGCAGAAGGAAAGATACCTTTTTCATGCATCAGTACCGAAAATTTTTTCATCGGGACTACCTTGCAAGGGAGGGCTTGTCACAAACTATTCTTGGGAAGAGTGGATGCAAGATTACTGCTTAGAAATGGTTGATTATTTGACAATTTTATGGCAATTCGTCCTAACTAAGGCACTAAATTCAAAACAGGTGGTGTGGTTTGTTTTCTCATTTCCTTAGTTATCCTTTCTAGAATTCTGTTTTTTTCCTCTAAAGAGGTGTTACACAAACTACTCCAGAAGCTTACCTGACGGTACAAGGTAGTGCCAATCGCATTATTTCCTTTGCTTTTCTCATTTTTTAACTCACTTCTCAATTTCTCCCACAATTTATTGAGTACTACGGGCGCAAACTCATCAAATGGAAGTGTCCACTCATAGTTTTCATCTAAAAATACTCTAAAAGCAGCAATGACTGGCAAAGATAGTACTGCTGGAGCTTTGAAGCCAAAGGCACTGCCGTCTGCTAGCAGTGAATTGCCATTTACAGAAATTGATGCTAGGTTGCAATTTCCTTTCACTGCGGGATTAGTGATGTATTTTTCTATGAGTTTATACAGTTGTTTCTCTACCCATAATCCTTGAGGAAGTAAAGGCAATAACTTTTGTAGCTTTTCAATTTCTTTAGGAGAGAGAAATTGCGGGACACAGAGACTGGATGGATGCTGACTCTTGCCAGACTTGCTGTAGTCGTATTTTACCCTGTCTAAACAGATGAGAATTTTACATAAATGCTGCACAGAGCATCGGGGGTCTTTTGGAACTCCACTTTGGTTTTGATAATAGGCTACTTTATATTGAGTTTCTTCTTCTTCTTCCAGTTGTTCTAGAAACTTTTTGATGAAATCATAGCCACCTCTAGCATTAATTCGAGAGCGTGTATCTACAGGTGATGATGTATTGGCTGTCAGGGCATTGACTGCTACTTCTTCTTCTGGAAGTCCACAAGTTATTTCCACTTTGACTGAAGCTTTTTTTAAGTCTATGCCTAATGTTCTCGCGGTATTAAATGCTGCAATCGTGTGACCGCCATCGTAAATACCAAACTGAGTATATCCTTCTGAGTCTTCTAAACATTCTACGTGCAGTTCTTCTGTTGAAGACGTTTTCTGAATCTTTACGTTATAGGCAGAAATCTTAATCCCATTGTTTCTATCGAAGAATTTTTCGGGAGCAGAATTGAGAGTCTCCAAGATATCTTTGAAGGTYGCAGCCTTTTTGTTAGGCTCTCTGATATTTGGGGTAAGGGGTAGATCTGTGGGGAAGCTATCAACAAGAGCTGCTGCCACAAAAAACTTGTGGCTCCTGTGTGAATGAAGCTGGGCTACTGACTTTACAGGGATAATATATGTTTTGGGCATTGTGAAAAGCTGTTGAACACTAGCTGATGTAAGAAATGGTATCCTACCAATGATTTATCCATTCGTAGCAAAAAGCAGACGCTTTTGGCATTAAGGCAGACAATTTTGGGTTGAGTGGATTTTAACTTCATCAGGGCACGATGACAATCGCAGTTCAACTCAATTTTCCTCGCCTAGTTAAAAATAAAGGATGCAAGAATCTGCGGCTTAAAGGAACGCAGAGTGTCAAAGTTCTTGCTGCGGCTGTCGCCTCTGTGTCTCAAAGTAGAGACGCTTATCCAATTCCTCGTTCCAATACGCAGGCTTTTGGTTTGAGCCTGGTAGCTTGCGGCAAAAGCTGCTTAATAAGTCTTGCCGTTTCGTTTCCAGCGGTGTCATTATCGTAAGCAGCAACCACCGTAACCCTTCCACTTATGCTTATTCTTGTAGTCTGGATCTAGTCCCAAGTTGTAAGCAACATCTTCTAAAGGCAAGTCTCGCAGCGCTTGAAGCAAACCTGTACAACAGTACGGTAAACAACCAAATTGTTTCAATCCCGTTGCCGGGTTTCATTAATTTGAAAGCATGCCAGGTAAAACCCAGTCATATAGGGCTTTGTACAGCCCTTTTTGGCAGGTCTGTTTTGAAAGTCCGTTTCCAGGATTCATCAATGGGAAAACTGACAAGTATCAAAACTTGTAATTGTGACAAATAACCTTAATATGTAGAGACGCGCCATGGCGCGTCTCTACATTTACACATTGGCGCGTCTCTACATCTACACATTAACCGCCTGTCTATTATTTGCTGGCGTGTAGTATTCGTTAGTGTTTTCAGCTTTTACATTTTGCAGTAGTTCTTTACCTGTAATCAATCTTGCGCCACGTTTGCGGGTGAAATAGTTCCAGCCCCACTGAATCATCACCACCAGTTTGTTGTCAAACTCAATTAAGAAGTAGATGTGAACAAACAGCCAAAACAGCCAGGCGAAGAAACCCGAAAATTTCATGAAACCTAAGTCTACAACGGCAGAGTTTTGTCCAATAACCGCTAGACTACCGGAATCAACATAACGGAATTGTGGCAATGTCTTACCTTTAAGCCGTTGTTTAATCAGCGATGCAACGTATTGTCCTTCCTGCATCGCTACGGGTGCAACACCTGGTAAGGGTTTGCCGTTTTGATGGGCAAAATTTGCCAAGTCTCCAACGACAAAAATGTTGGGATGTCCTTTGACACTCAAGTCGGGTTCAACAATGACTCGTCCAGCGCGATCGCACTCAGCCCCTGTGCTTTCTGCTAGCATCTTTCCTAGAGGCGAAGCTTTCACACCTGCTGCCCATAATACCGTCTTTGCTGCAATCTGCGTTACTTCATCACCTTGTTTGAGGGTGACAACATCACCTTCTATATTTGTCACCAGTGTTTTTGGTTGTACGGTGACACCCAACTTTGTCAGCGATGCTTCTGCTTCTTTTGATAACTCTGGTGCAAACGGTGGTAAAACCCGATCCAAACCTTCAAGGAGTAAAACCTGCGTTTCGGAAGTGTCGATATTGCGGAAATCCTCTTTCATGGTGTGGTAAGCTAATTCTGCGATCGCACCTGCTAATTCCACACCGGTAGGACCACCACCAACTATTACAAAAGTTAACCAAGCACGGCGTTTTTCGGGATCAGTTTCCTTTTCTGCTGCTTCAAACGCCATGAAGATGCGGCGACGCATTTCTATAGCATCTTCCACAGTTTTTAAACCAGGAGCAAACTCTTCCCATTGATCCTTGCCAAAATAAGAATGCTTTGCACCTGTGGCAAGGATTAAAGAATCGTAATGTATTGCTTCCTCACCCATGAAGACTTTTTGTGCCTGTGGATCAATATCATTAACTTCTCCCAACAACACTTTTGTATTCTTGCTCTTACTGAGTACGGAACGCAGTGGTGAAGAAATATCAGCCGGAGATATCGTGCCAGTAGCGACTTGGTATAAAAGCGGTTGAAATAAATGAAAATTACGTTTATCAATTAGAGTAACATGGACATCAGCACGACTCAGTGCTTTTGCGGCATATAATCCTCCAAATCCACCACCTACGATAACTACGTGTGATGGTGGCTTATTTTCTACTGCGTTTACCATAAGATTTGTTTCCTTTTATTGACCGCTTGTCATCCTTCTTAACAAATTTTAAACAATTTCGTCAAAGTAGTTCTGCTCATTTTTTACATCTTTAGAAATGTAAAGGTATTGAACAACACGTGAAAAATGTAATTTGTATTACTTTTTTCTTATGAGTTATATATTGACAGAAAATTAATTGTATGCGCTTGTTCTGGCTTGATAAAGTACAGAAGTTAAGCATGAATGAGTTAACCTTGCTGTATTCTTGATAGTGTAAGCAGACACCAACTTATGCGTTTTAGAGACAAAACACGCTTTCTGTTGCGATCAGGTGATAGTTTAAGCAGTAGGGACTCAGGGTAGGGCGATCGCTTACTATAGAACTAAGCTTATAGCTGTAGCTTGAATGCACTATGCAAATAACGGTTGAAATTCCCGATGAAATTGCTCAGCGACTAAACCAAGCATGGGGAAGCCTTTCTCGTCGGCTCCTAGAAACGGTTGTCGCTGATGCTTATCGTTGTGGTGAGATTAGCACTGCTGAAGTAGGGCAGATACTTCAATTACCATCACGTCTAGAAACCCATGCTTTTTTGAAACGGATGGGTGTTTACCTGAATTATGACGAAGGTGAATTAGAACAGGATCTCCAAACCCTTAAGAAGTTCAGAACACAATGATTGTGGTATCTGATACTTCACCAATTTGTTACTTACTGTTGATTGACCATATCAGAATATTGCGAGAACTCTACGGCGTAGTGATAATTCCTCAAACTGTGGCTGATGAATTAAACGCTTCTGAGTCACCATCTGTCATCCGAGATTGGATAGCTAAACCTCCTGACTGGCTGCAAATTCAACCCGTTGAAACTCTCCAAAACGTAGAGTTGGAAAAACTCGATCCTGGTGAACGAGAGGCAATTTTATTAGCAGAGAAACTAAAAGCTGACTTGGTGATCTTGGATGACAAAGCCGCAAGACGCGTAGCTCTGAAACGTGATTTGAGGATTATTGGACTCCTGGGTATTCTCAAAGACGCTGCTAAATCTGGTTTACTGGATTTGAGGATAGTTTTTGACGATTTGCGAGAAGTTGGTTTTTGGGTTGCACCAAGTTTACTTGAGCAGCTTCTCAAAGAGGAGTGATTTTCATTGCCCATTGAATATCCCCGAGCAACATTTATCTAAACGCGAGTAGTATTGAAACTATCAAAGGACTAACCAACGATAAACACCCAATAGCGTTCCTTGTCCAAAGCGATGAAGTCCAAAACGATGTTTTGCGGTCTTAAACAAACCCTCAATCTTGTTACTGACCTTTAAATGCTTGAACCCATACTGAGACTGAACCACCTAGACAACGGAATTCACCCCAACCAGATTCATTTGTATATACGGCTTCTTTGATGTGTTCTGTCAAATCAATAAATTTGGTGTTAGGTTTACCAACTTCCATCCATTTAGAACCTTCTGGGCCATCACTCATAATTACTGCGATCGCTTGTGGATGATTTTCATCTCCTAAACGTGTCCAACCAATTGTGTTCCAGTGGTCGAAGTAATCATACTGTGGACCGTAGGCATAATGTCTGCGTGCATAGAGTAACTTATCAATTATCCAACGGTGAGACGGCATATAAATTTGGTAACGATTGCCATCACGACCCCAGTCTTCGTATTCTGCGCCGTAGTAATCAGCATGAAATACACAGGGATAACCTTCTTGCCGCAATAAAATAATCGCATAAGCTAAAGGCTTAAACCAAGGTTCAACAACAGATTCTAACGCCTGCAAAGGTTGAGAATCATGATTTTCGACAAACGTCACAGCATGAGTGGGGCGACGCTGCATCATTGTATTATCTAATATCCGCCGCATATCATAGTTACCTCCAGCTTTACTGGCGTAATGGAAATTATAATGCAGCGGCACATCAAATAATGACATCCGCCCACCAACTGAGTCAACGTACCAAAGCAGAGTATTAATATCGTTCAACCAATACTCTCCAACCGCAAATAAATCTTTTTGCGCGTGGCGTTCTAACTCATCCAACCATAAAGGAAAGAACCAAGAAGAAATATGCTTGATGGCATCAATCCGAAAACCATCTACATTTGTAGTGTCAAGATACCACTTACCCCAATGTGTGATTTCACCGCGTACCCAGTCGCTTTGGAAATCGATATCGCAACCCATTATATAAGCAAAATTACCTTTTTCTAGGGCTACGTAGTCATCAAATACTTTCCCTTCTAATAGATAAACTGTATCGCGATCGCCACTTTTGTATTCGTTACAATCAACAGCATCAAAATGCCACCAATGCCACTCAAAGTTAGAATATTTGCCTTGCCTTCCTGGGAAATAAAAATGGGAATATGTCTTAATTTCTTGTAACCCACCTTTGGGGTTGAGGCGGTCATGTTGAGAAAAGGGTGTAGCTTTGGGTGTTTCTGGCGCATCACCATCCATCTTGTGATTTAGCACGGCATCAGCATAAACTTGAAGCCCACGCGCCTGAAGAGATTTAATTGCATCAACATACTGCTGACGTGTGCCATACTTAGTGCGAACCGAGCCTTTCTGGTCAAATTCACCTAAATCAAACAGGTCGTAAACACCATATCCAACATCATACGAACCTGATAACCCTTTATATGCTGGCGGTAGCCACAAGGCTGTGAAACCTGCATCTGCCAATTCTTGCGCTGCACCCTCAACCTTACTCCACAAGTTACCATCATTAGGGATGTACCAGTGGAAGTATTGCATCATTGTGCCATTTAGCTGTGCCATGTTCCATCCTGCTTGTACACATTGAGGACTATTGTAAGGTAGGTAGATTAAGGATTTAGATGCTGCAATGTGGAAGAAATACTTAAGAATTATGTAAACTCTCAAGAAACACATTGCGTTGAGTCAGAAATGGGGGTAAGTTCCAAACCAAAAGCCAAAGCTTTTTTCTTGAGGTTGTTAACTACACGCTCTCGATACCGTTGCTCATAAGCATCCTCGTCAACGTGCTTAAAAAACACGAGACAGCGTTGCTTAGTGTGCCTTTTAGCACACTAAGCAACAACAGTCTAGAATCCACGTTTTTCAAAGCGTGGAGAGTTCAAAATCCGGAACAGTGCGACTTTATCTTGTAGCTCCTTGTGTTTTTTAGATACAACTGAGATGCACTTACGCTCCGAAAGACTAGCAGTACTGAGATATCTCACAAGCCGCAAAATACTGGCTGCTTTATTTGTGCTGGTTATGTGCCTTACCCTAGTATATGGTTGCTTTTCTGGACAAAAAACTCTAGCATCCGCGCCCGTATTGCTCACAGATCCATTTCTACAACTTCCTAGTGAATCTTCAGTGCGAGTTGTGTGGTTTACTGAGTTTGCTGGTTCTAAACATAGTGTTGCTTATGGGGACAATTTCCAGCAAACAGCCACAGCAAATACTACCAAACTCAGTCGGACACGGGAAGACCAGGAATCAAGATTAGGAAACCAAACACAAAACGGGCAAGTTTACAAGCAACCTGTCGCGCGTGACATTTGGCGACATGAGGCGGAAGTGGTTGGCTTAACTCCAGGGAAACGAGTTCCTTATCGCGTCACGAGTGTCCGAGAAGATGGCGAGACTGTCAGCAGCAATGCTTTTACCTTAGCACCTACCCCAACTCCAGGAACACCATTGAAAATTCTGCTGACTTCTGACCATCAGTTGAAACCGATGATAGCAGCAAATCTGCAAAAGGTCGTGGAAACAGTTGGTAAAGTGGATGCGGTGTGGTTAGCAGGAGATACAGTGAATATTGCAGACCGTGCCTCAGAATGGTTTGATGATAATGGCGGCGGTGCTTTCTTTCCTTGTTTGCAAGGTCGTGCTAAGTCCCAAAGAAATTTTCATGGTGGAGAAATCATTCAACACGCCCCCATGTTTACCAGCGTTGGTAATCATGAAGTGATGGGACGCTTTGGCAAGAGTGGAGGTATAGGCGATGAATTTAATGATGCGATCCCGCGTGCTGTGGCTTTAAAGTTATATGGGGAAAAATCGCTGAAAGAGAATTCTTATAATACTGATACTTACGAAGAAATTTTCACATTACCCCAAAGTAAAGAAGGTGGAGAAACTTACTATGCAGTAAGTTTTGGTGATGTGCGTTTGGTGGTTTTGTATGCAGCGAATATGTGGCGGACTCCCAACATGGATGCAGAAGCGAGGGGAAAGTACCGCGAAAGAGACAAAGATTTGCAAAATCCAGAGAATTGGGGTTACGGACAAGTTATTTTTGAGCCAATTGCTAAAGGAAGCAAGCAGTATAACTGGTTAGCACAAGAACTCAACAGTTCTGAGTTCAAACAAGCAAAGTATAAAGTGGTGATGTTACATTATCCGCCGCATTCTTTGGGCGACAATATTGTCCCTCCTTATACTGATCCCGTCCAGGTTATTGAACGTGATGGTAATGGCAAGATTAAGGCAGTACGTTACAACTACCCTAAAGAAGCAGACTACTTGATCCGCGATGTTATGCCTTTACTTGAAGCCGCTAATGTAGAGATGGTACTGTACGGGCATTCGCATCTATGGAACCGCTTTCGTAGTCCGTCGGGAATGCACTTTCTTGAAACATCTAATGTTGGCAATACTTACGGTGCTTTCTTGAGTGGCGATAAACGACCAGTACCGCCTAAAGACAAAAAGGATTATGCTGCACTTGGTGATCCCAATGGGTTAGAACCAGTTGTACCAGCGATCGCTCCTTTGCCAGATAAAAATGGTAAACCTATGCCGTATATTGCTAGTAATGACATTACGGCTTTCAGCATCTTTGATACGGGTACGGGTACAGTCAGCAGTTATCGTTTTGATACAAGTCAGCCGAATTCAAAGGTGGTCAAGTTTGATGAGTTTATGTTGCTAGATATGCAACCAGCACTTTAATAAACTTCATTATGAGTACCAATGTCAACAAACACAACTTTCCCGTCATCGGTGAAGTAAAACAGTACCCTTTCGTCGTATTCTATGCTGAAACTCCATAAGTCCTTGAGCTTCCCTGACAGTTTATGAGTTTTCAAGCCGTTATCAAAAGGGTCATTTATAAACTGCTCTACTTTCTGCCAAAACCTTGCTTCTAGATCTGCTTTGAAAGCACGTCGAAATGAAGAGCTACTCCCTTCCCGCCCGTACGCTGCTAGGCGTTCCCGTAGGGTAGATTATTTAATTAAAAAACCGCAGAGGCGCAGAGTACACAGAGGTAAGAGTTAGAGAGATAATGGTAATTTTAGCCTGGGAAGGGAGTAAAACTGATCTCTATCATTACTCTTCTATAAACTGTTTTAGTTTGTTGATATCAGAGGAAAACTTCAATTCACGATTTTGCTCTTCTGCTTTGCTCATCATGAAGTTGTTATATATCTCCTCGCGACGCTCTTCCCTCAAATACTGTCTTAGCAGCAACTGAATTTCTTGTTTTTCTTCAAAGGAGAGACTTTTTATTGCCTCAACCAGATCACTAAAGCTCATAACTTAAAACACCTAACAACTACTGCCTGATCAATCTAGCACGGCAATTGTTCTCAGGCTACTTTCCCCCAATCAACTCACTTTCAAAATCACTTAATCACCGCACCTCTTCGCCCCGGAAATCCCTGTTTTCTAAACCTTGCTCTTATATCAGGTTCGGTTGATTACTTCTCATTTCTGAAGAACCCCACCCCTTTATCCCTTCCCCGCCAGCGGGGAGGGGAGCCTAAGCGCAGATAAACGCGGGGTGGGGTGCAGTCAACGTGGAAATCATAACTAAAAATTACGAATTTGTTTGCTGGTTGTGTGATATGGCTGGAGTGAGCGCAACTGGCTTTTTACGAGAAGGACGCTTGCGGTCTGATTTTTTCTTGAGTCCCACCGCTTGAGCTTCATCGCTATCTGAACCATATTGCCCGCGCACAACTTCTTTCATAGCTAATACAGCATTATGAAATTCCCATTCTGCTAATCGAGCAGCATCAGAAGCAGCACGGTATAAAGCTAGTTTCTCGGTTTCGGTTTGTTGAGAAATCAACATCGCCTGATAAACTTCCTGTAACTTTGCAGCCGAGGCATCAGCACGAGTTGTGTTGTAAGTGCTGACGGTTTGCAAACCGTGGAATGAGTCAATATCTTGACTAATGGTTTGAGGGCGCAAACGGCGTGTTTTATCTTGGATAGTCATATATGTATACAGTGGTATAGTGTACATTTAATGTACCCATTGCAATAAAAAAACTAACAGTAAGGTAAAGATTTTAAATTGGGCAAGTTTAAAAAAAGGTAAGTTTTTGTAATGCATGAAACTTGAATTATTAATGCATTGACTTGCATTGTGAATGCATCAACTTGCATTGTGAATGCATTGGCTTGCATTGTGAATGCATCGACTTGCATTGTGAATGCATCAACTTGCATTGTGAATGCATTGGTTTGTATTGTGAATGCATCAACTTGCATTTTTAAGATTACCTATAATAACAGGACTTACGCAAAAACTCTCTCAAACTCTTATTCCTTTGTGTACTTCTCCTGAGGGAGACGCTGCGCGTTCACGAAGTGTGCGCTTTGCGCTTACGCGTCCTTTGCGGTATGCGCTAAGGCGCACGCTACGCGAACGTTTTTCCGTTACTGGTGCGTAAGCCCTAAATAATAAACTCTTCTCTCTGTGTCCTCTGCGCCTCTGCGGTTAAAAAATAAGTATTGTTCCGACGGGAAGAGAGTAAACAAACGGATTTCATATTAGCCAGCGAAGAGGAAAATTCATCATCAACCCTAGAATCCAACTACTCTGGTAATCCCTCCAAAATCTCCCGTGCTACCGCAGCCCAATATTCATCCTTATACTCAACATATATCTCCAAAGCTGTTTGCAAATTAGCCCTCGCCTCTGGGTAATTTTCCTCTGCTTTTGCCAGTGTTCCTAAAGCATGATAGGTAAGTGCTTGTGAATAGCGATCGCCAAATTCGATTTTGATTTGCAAAGCTTGTTGGTAATAGCGCCTTGCTTCTTCAAATTCGCGCAATTCTTGGGCTACCATTCCCAACTGGTGGTAAATGCGAGCACTTGAATAGCGATCGCCAAATTCGATTTTGATTTGCAAAGCTTGTTGGTAATTGCGCCTTGCTTCTTCAAATTCGCGCTTTTCTTGGGCTACCCTTCCCAACTGGTGGTAGGTGCTAGCAGTTGAGTAGCGATCGCCAAATTCGATAGTGATTTGCAAAGCTAGTTGGTAATTGCGCCTTGCTTCTTCAAATTCGCGCAATTCTTGGGCTACCCTTCCCAACTGGTGGTAGGAATAGTTCTGATTGTATCTATCTCGATATTCAATCCAGATTTCCAAAGCCTGATAATAGTTACGTCGTGCTTCCTCAAACTCTCGTAATTGTATGGCAATATTTCCTAACCAGTGGTAGGTGCTTGCACTTGAATGGCGATCGCCAAATTCGATATAGATTTGCAAAGCTTGTTGGTAATTGCGCCTTGCTTCTTCAAATTCGCGCA
>JXCB02000033.1:41416-81409 GCA_000828075.3 Tolypothrix campylonemoides VB511288
GATTTGCAAAGCTTGTTGGTAATTGCGCCTTGCTTCTTCAAATTCGCGCAATGCTTGGGCTACGATTCCCAACTGGTGGTAGGTGCTAGCACTTGAGTAGCGATCGCCAAATTCGATTTTGATTTGCAAAGCTTGTTGGTAATTGCGCCTTGCTTCTTCAAATTCGCGCAATTGTTGGGCTACCCTTCCCAACTGGTGGTAGGTGCTTGCACTTGAATGGCGATCGCCTATCTGTTGCCCAATTTTTAAACACTGATGATAGAGGGTACGCGCTTGTTGAAATTGTCTTAATTCCAAATAGGCATTTCCTAGCCTCAACAAAGAAGCAATTTCACCCCGGCGATTCTCAAGTTTTTGTGAAATGCTTAAAGATTCTTGATAGAAAGTGATTGCCTTGTTAAATTGCCTTTCTTGATAATAAGATTTTCCTAATGTGTTCAAGACTTCAGCTTGGAATAATAAATTTTGAGTTTTCTGGGCTATTTCTGTTGCAGCTTCTAAATATTCTCTCGCTTTTATCGGATTTCTCTGACTAAGATAAGCCACTCCTAGCTGATGCAAAATATTACTATAGCTAGGCAGATTTTCTGCTGTCACCTTGCCAGTGGGTTTATATTCCATCAATAGGCGCTGTAACAAATCTATGCGCTCTTGCTTTTCTGGTATTTCTAATCTGTCTATTGGTTTTTCAGAATTGAGAGTTTGCTCTATAGCATATTCTTTTGTCACTTCAGGAGTTTGAAAACGGAAAACTCCGGATCTCCACGCCCAAAAATCTGGAGCGAATTTTGCTAAACGAGTCAGTGCATAGTCTGGCAGAATAAACAGGATAGGATGGGGAACAGTTCTTTTATAAGCATCTCGGACAAAGTTGAGGTCTTGCAAAACAGGAGGATAATCTCCAAATACGCCTATAGATTTTTCTAGCCCCCGCACAATTAGGACTAATTTTTTGTTTGGTTGAATCTCGATATTTGGTAATTTTTTGATAATTTCATCTCGTAAAAAACGTAGATTTTCGTCGTCACAATTAAGAATTTCAAATTGAATTTCTCGACATTCAGGGTTAATTTTAAGTGCTTCAACTAATATATCTATATTTGGAGGAAAGTTAACTTCGACAAAGCCAATAGTGAACTTTTCAGCAAAGTCTATAAAAGTTAATAATTCAGCAAATACTTCTTGGTTGACTGCAAGAAAATGACCGATTTCGGAGTTAACATTGCTGTGAAAGGGCGGTTTCGAGAGCTTTTTGGAAGAATTCATTTTGCTTCACCACTGGATTCGGATAATTCCATCTTTTATCGCCGTTGTATTCCAAAACCGAAGTATTAAATAGCATCAACTGACCAATCTCATCCTTGCTAACATTCTTACTCAGGCACACTTGAGCTAAAAATGGATAGTGTTCTTCAGGGATAAAACGTTCAAAGCTAAATTGCTGTTGCTTGACTGCATAGGTAACATCTTCAGCAGTAATTTTCGGATGTTTGCGAGTGCTAGCAGTTTGGCAAGCAGTCCGCATCATTTGCATCAATTGGCGTACATGTCCCCCACTCGCTTTTGCGAAATCAAGTAAATAAGCGCGAGATTCAAATACTGCGTCAATGTCCACTCGCCGTTCTATGAGACTGGCGACTGCATCTAGTCCTGCTTGGTTGTAGTTTAAATGGCAGCGATTCCGTTCTAATTCATATATATTCACCATTGGCACAATATGGGGATTGCCGTCAAACTGGTTCAACGGGTTTTTAGGTGAACAAAGCACAGAAATTGGTACTGTGTAAATAATGGTACAGTGCAACGCTTGTAACTGAGCTGCGTAGTCAAAAAATAGATGTTCTGCAACCGCAGGAGGAACGCGATCCAGATTGTCAAAAATAATCAGTAAACCTTTACATTGAGGGAACTTACTTCTGAGTTTAACGTATGCATCAGCCAACAAAAGGTTAATATCTGCTCTCAGACGCGACAAGTCCTTTTCTAAAGTTTGGCGAATGGTGGTTTTTTGCTTGTCAGAACCTTTGATTTGTGCTAATAATTTAACAAGCAATTTAGCTATAAATGGAGCTTCTGGTTTCAGGGTTGCTTCTCCCTCAATACTGACGGATTTTTCAACAGTTTCCTCGGTTTCTTTGGTAATGTCTTTAAACCAAGATTCAAAATTCTTTATAAGGTCGGGATCAAATTTCAACCCGTTTTTACGTAGTTCAAATTCTACTTGTTTGATAACAATTAAATATAAATCTGTATAACGAGCATCATTAATATCTGTTTCTTCATTGACTTCTAAATAAATTAACCGATAATCTTCTGCCCACAGCTTCTGAATCCGCTTTAATTCTGTACTTTTGCCACAGCCTCGATGTCCAGTAAACAAAATTGTACTAAATTGTGCAGGCTCTTGAAAATCTAAAATAGTACTAACACTTTCAATAGCAGATGTTTTGCGTACTGCCGATAAATCAACATAATACCGCTCTATCTCTTCACCCTCTAGCGGCTCAACACTACAAACTTGAAAAGCTGTTTTTAGCGTAGTAGCAAGTTGATAATTATAGGTTGCCATTGAATATAGTAGTGATGTGTAGTAACTTATAGAAGCTTATCAAACTGAAATTTTAGCAGCCATGACAGGAGGCAGCAACAGGCAATAACCAATCCTCCAATCAATTTCCTGGTTGTACCAAGCTTTCTGCTTCTTCATTTGGTCATGCTGTCACCATCAGCAAATTAATCACTGGGGACTGTGGAACATCCGCCTGCTTTGCCCCACGTTTAATACTCTTACCTGCCATCACACATTCTACCGCCAATGGTCGCGAAAAATCAGGTTCCCACAGCGCCTCCTAGTGCAGTGCTTGAAATTTCGACTCGCTACACCATTTCCTCTACCAGTTTCTTGACACTGGCTGGAGTTCTTTCCCAATCATCTGGGGGTATCTGCTCTGTTATGCTTGGGCGCAGTTCTTCCATGCCTCTTACATTAGCAGATTCTGCTTATCATTTTTTCCGCTCCCCCTTCTACCTCTCCTGAACGCTTACATTTAGTGAGACGCTACCAGAAAATCACCCTTTTGACGGGTGTTAAATAAAAGCGCGATCGCACGGAGTACCCACCTGTGGCGATCGCAGAATTTATTAGCAAATTCGCTGGAGTTTTAATTTAATTCCTAGTTTTTACGGTTAACAACCAACCTCTAAAGTAGTTAAGCTATATGTAGCAAATGATATATCGCTTGTTAACCAGCTTGTAAGCTCTAGGGCAATTTCAGATGATTATTGAAAGACCGCTAGTAGTTCACCAAGGAAACACCTGCGGGGTAAATTTAAAACCTAAATTTATTCAAAGGATTGCTAAATATAGATTTCAAAATTATTGATGGCAATCCTTAAACACAGGTAGAGTTAATCCATGCGAACTAGCGAACAGATTCAGACAGAAATTGAGGCAAAATTCGGCTTTTTTCCTCCTTTTTTTAGCCCAGCGTTACAAAACCCACAAGTTCTAGAAAATCTTTGGCAACAGACCCTGAGCGCCTACGTTACGAATCCGCTGCCAGCTGTATTTAAAGAAAAGCTTTCTGCCTACCTCTCGCGCTACTGTGCTGTTCCTTACTGTATGGTTTGCCACAGTTGTTCGTTGCACTTCTTGGGGATGAAAGGTAAAGAGGTGTTAAAACTGCTTCAATCGTCTCCTACAGAAGAAATAGAAATTGATAAATACCTACATATACTTGCACAAACCTCTAATGAGTTAATGCTTCAGGTAGAGCTCAACTCAGCAGTTGAAGAGAGCTTACTTTACTGTGCAATATTTATTTCCTTAGAAAAAGATGCCGCATATTGTCGCACCGAACTGCGCCACCTTCTCGGAGATGTAAACTATCAGCACTTAATCACGTTTATCGCTTACGTGAAGACGTGTCACGTATGGATGGAAGCTCACCCAGAAGTTGCATTAGCAGCAGACAAGCGAGCGATTGACCATCTTGAAGCTTTAGTTGATGAGGAGCCTGGTTTAGCTGATTACTTTGACAGTTATACGGAAGCAGCTAAACAAAAGCTAGAAGAAGAAATTTTTGAGCGCGAACGGACAGAGTCAGCATTACAAGAGACAACGACACTTCAACGAGGGATTTTAGATAGCGCCAACTACATGATCATTTCCACCGATTTAGACGGCACAATCCTTACCTTTAATCCAGCCGCAGAGCGATGGTTGGGCTATACCGCCTTTGAAGTAGTAGGGAAAACAACGCCTGCTATTTTCCATGACGCTGCAGAAGTACTGCAGCGGGCGCAAGAACTATCGCAGGAGTTAGGAACTACTATTGAGCCTGGATTTGAAGTACTTGTAGCTAAGGCGCGAGGCGACGAGATAGAGGAACGCGAATGGAGTTACATTCGCAAAGATGTTAGCTGCTTTAGGGTGCTGCTATCAATCACGGCTTTGCGCGACAACGACGGCAACATCACGGGTTTTTTGGGCATCGCCAGCGATATTACAGAGCGCAAACGAGCAGCAGCTGCACTACAGCAAAGTGAGGAACGCTTTAAGGCGTTTATGAACAATAGCCCAGCTGTGGCTTTTATGAAGGATGAGCAGGGGCGCTTCGTCTATATCAATCAGCCATTCGAGCGCTGTTTCAATATAAAAATGGCTGATTGGATAGGGAAAACGGATTTTGATGTCTGGCCCCAGGAATTAGCTTTACAGTACCGTGAAAACGATCGCGCTGTTTTAGCTGCTGATAAAACCCTAGAAGTTGTTGAAGCCGTTCCTAACCCAGATGGACATCTTCGCCATTGGTTGTCTTTTAAGTTTCCTTACAAAGATATTTCTGGGCAACGGCTGCTTGGAGGTATAGCGATTGATATTACTGATCGCTTGCAGGCGGAGGCGCTAGAGGAAGCTAACGACAAACTCAGTCGTTCGGTAAACGAATTAAAACAGCGCAATCATGAGTTTGCTCAACTAGGGCAATTGAGCGATTTTTTACAGGCTTGCAAAACAGTTGAGGAAGCCTACAGTGCACTTGAACTGCTAGTCCCACCTTTATTCCCTCAAACTAATGGTGGAATATTTTTAATTAATGATTCAAAAAATTTGGTTGAAGCCATTGCTACTTGGGGACCTGCGCCATTCCCTAGCCAGGAGTTATTCGCTCCTGATGAATGCTGGGCATTGCGGCGTGGTCGGGTTCATCATACAACAAAAGCGCACTCAAAATTACGCTGCTCTCATATCCATTCAGACTCAGCACCCGCATCATCTTTATGCATCCCCATGACGGCCCAAGGGAAAGCAATGGGCGTACTGTATTTGAGTTTGCTGGAATCGGGAGAATTCATCGAAAGCAAACAACAGCTAGCTGTTACGGTAGCAGATCACATCGCGCTGTCTTTAGCTAACTTAAAACTACGCGAAACGTTACAGAACCAAAGTATCCGCGATGCGCTGACAGGATTATTCAATCGCCGCTACTTGGAAGAATCCCTAGAACGAGAACTGTACCGATGCGATCGCAGTAAGAAATCTTTAGGAATCATTATGCTTGACATTGACCATTTTAAATCGTTCAACGATACGTTTGGTCACTCAGCTGGTGATGCTGTGTTGCGCGAATTGGGCGAATTCTTGCAAAGCCATATTCGGAGATCGGATATTGCGTGTCGCTATGGCGGTGAGGAGTTAACGCTAATTCTGCCGGAAGCATCTGTTAAGGTTGTTTTAGAGCGTGCGCAAGCTATTTGCGAAGGAGTTAAGCACTTGCAGGTTCACTATCGTCGTCAGTTGCTTGGTACAATCTCGCTGTCATTGGGAGTTGCAATGTTCCCAGAGCATGGTGTCACAGGAGAGGCTGTACTGCGAGCGGCTGATGCAGCCTTATACCGCGCTAAACGAGAGGGGCGCGATCGCGTCATTGTTCATCATTAACATACTCGCCGCCTTATAGGGCGGGGAGTATGTCAAAATAAGCTAAAGAGGAATAGGGGACTTGTGAACGAATCAAAAAATATGGCGGTTCAATCTCGTTCCTTGCGGCAAATCCGCGATCAGGTGCTTGCCGAAGATATTCGCGATCGCCTAACTCATGATAAACGAACAGCGCACCTCCAACTCTCGGTTAAAGTTGATGGAAGCGTTGCACACGTTGATGGCGAGGTCAGTTCAGAACAAGAACGACAGTTTGTACGCACCTTACTACGCCGACAAGCTGGTCTCTACGCCGTGTGGGATTTCCTCACATTACCTGGGCAGAATCTTGAGGTAGCTGACATAGGCTGTGGCGGACAGAAGCAACGTTCTTGGGCTATTGGAGTTGATCGAGTATCGCATCCAGGTGTTGATATAGTCACAGATCTGGAAGGTCATCTCCCCTTCGCGGATAACTCGTTGGATCATGTGTTTGCAGTCCATATCCTTGAACACATCCATAATCTGCTTGGTCTCATGCTTGAGATTCATCGTGTGCTTAGACCGCATGGTGTTCTTCATGTACTTGCGCCTCACTGGCGGCATGTTAATGCTGTTGCTGACCCGACCCACTGTCGTTTTATAGATGTACAGACCTTGAAGTACTTTTGCTATGCCAAACCAGATGTTATGCCCTGGCGACCCCTGATTGTTACAGCTTCCGAGGATACAGTATTTGCCGACCTCCAGCCCGTTAAAGATGGTTCTTCCCCAAGCCAGGAAGAAATTTCTCGGTGGTTTCAGTAAAAGGGATTGGGGATTGGGGATTGGGGATTAGGGACTGGCTCAAGAGCTTGCACCAACTGAACAACTCCCCATTGCCCATTTGTCAACCATGCAGAATCTGATTTCACCACTTCCTCCAGAACTTCCGGTTTAATCCCTGCTGCGACTTCTGATTTTAAAGTACGTAGGGCGACCATTGGTGCGGGTAAGTAACACACTATGTCTGAAATGTTAGTGGTGAAATTCCAATGTCTATCTCCTAACAGCCTGCGATAATTTGCATCTCCTTTAATCACTATCAAATTGGAATGAGATAATTCATTTTTGAGGGGGTCGGGTATTTCCCAAAAAGCTAAAGGTGATGTCCAAAAATAATCATTACACAGAACTAACCGCTCTGATGCAATATATTGTTGCAGTCGTTGAGCAAAGGATATTAATTCTGGATTGCTAGAATTTATTAAAAATTCTGTTGTAGAATGCACATCTTTAATCATGGCATCAGAGACAAACGTCGGGTGAGGCTTTAAATGCAATTTAATCTGACTAGCCACACCACTACCTAAAAGAAAATCCACCAAACATAAATCACAGACAAGTTCAAACCCAGCATTGTCTACAACAAAATCAACGCGTCCGCAATTGCTATTAACTAACAATTCAGTGACTTTGGATGCATCATCTACTAATATGTGAGATTGTTGGCTTTGAATATCAAAACGACTTCGGTCAGTTTCAAATGCTGACCACAGACTCAAGTCAACTCGATTTCCCCACAAAGCAAAATATAACAATCCTATCAAAGCTGTTTGCTTGGAGTCATCTTGTTGCTGCGATACATTCAACCATGCATTGACTTGAGTGCATAAAGCAGTGATTGAGTCAAGCGATGTTTCTAAACCTTGACGTTTTTGTAATTCAAATGGATCTACGCCTTGCGATTCACTTTTGAGAAAGTAATTGGTAATTTGCAGAATAAATCTATAGAAATAAGTTTCCGCAAAAAACCAAGGAACATCTATCCAACGCTGTCCCTTGTATGGTTCTAGATATCTATTCCAATCTGCAAAATCTGCACCTGTGTCGTCTACAAGAAGTGGTAAATATCCTGACGATAGTTCGCTGGCTAGTTTCTCCAAGCTGTCATTAATATTGGGTGAAAACTTATTTTCAACGATGACTCTACGGGCAATACTAGGCATCCGTTGAGTGACTGTAAACTCGGTAAACGTGCCAACTTCTGCACCCACCAATGGTGCTGGTAGGGGTAATTTAGGAATGTCGGATTTCTGTTTCACTAACTTTTCTTTGTGATAGAGCACACTTTAAAATAGTGCGATATTTTGTTAATGAACTCTACAAATTTAAGATTCAGTTCATAAATGGACAACTTGTGGGGTGGGCATCTGGTTCCCCCTAGAACGGGCGAGACGCCCATTGCACAAGAAATAAGTTGTAGTGTATGTTCCCGAAGAACCGCTATGAATTGCTTAACAACGCATATGGGTAGCGTCCACCTAGTGTTTGACTTATAGCAGGGGACTAGGGACTGGGGACTGGGGACTGGGGACTGGGTGAAAAGTCTTTTTGTGTCTAGGTTTTATCATCGGTTGATGTCCTAACCACCTTGGCTGTTGCTATATCATTAAAATCACCAATGTCTTGAGCAAGTTCTTACTTCATTTGCTCAACATTTTAGTAGAAACTAAAGTTGCTAATATTTACGAAATATTTAAAAAAGTACACGAGTCATCTATGAAACTTAGTCTGTGCATGATTGTCAAAAACGAAGAAGCAACATTGCCCAAATCTCTGAGCAGTGTGAAAAATGTGGTAGATGAAATGGTAGTGTTAGATACAGGCTCTACAGACAGAACTCCCGAAATCGCTAAGAAATTCGGTGCGCAAGTGCATCACTTTGAATGGTGCAATGACTTCAGTGCTGCCCGGAATGAAGCTTTAAAATATGTCACAGGTGATTGGATTCTTGTCTTAGATGCAGATGAAACTCTCACCCAGAAAATTGTACCGCAGTTGCAGCAGGCAATACGAAGGGAAGAATACCTCCTGATCAACCTTCTGCGTCATGAGGTGGGTGCAGAACAATCTCCCTATTCTCTGGTTTCGCGCCTTTTCCGCAATCATCCCGAAATCCGCTTTTCCCGTCCTTACCATGCGTTAGTGGATGATAGCGTGTCGGAAATTTTAACTCAAGAACCGCATTGGCAAGTGGGTTATTTGGAAGGTGTGGGGATTGTACATACAGGATATCAAAAAAGTGCGATCGCTCAGCAAGATAAATTTCCCAAAGCGCAAGCGGCGATGGAAGAGTTTTTTGCCTCTCATCCTCATGATCCCTATGTTTGTAGTAAATTGGGGGCACTGTATGTGGAAAGTGGGAAACTCGTAGAAGGTATCAAATTGTTGGCGCAAGGAGTCGCGCATTGTGAAGAAGAGTACGAGACTTTGTACGAACTCTACTATCATCTTGGCATTGCCTATTCTCGTTTGCAAAATTATAAAAATGCGATCGCCCACTATGATGCTGCAGTTAAATTGCCCATTTACCCAATTCTTAAACTAGGAGCATACAACAATTTGGGCAACTTACTCAAAGCAAGTGGAGATTTCAACGGTGCTAAGACTGCTTACGAAACAACAATTAAAATTGACCCTAGCTTCGCTATTGGTTACTACAATTTAGGCATGACTCTCAAGGAAATGGGTTTATTCAAGGATGCTATTCTTGCCTACCGTAAAGCAATTGAGTTGAATCCAAAATCTGCTGAGACTTACCAAAACTTAGGGGTATTGCTGCTGAAACTTGGCTACGTACAGGATAGTCTCATGACTTTTAAAAAAGCAATAGCCCTTCACGAACAGCAAAACCCCAAAGAGGCGAAGCGACTACGCCAAAGTTTGGAAGAGATGGGCTTGTTGCGTTAATAGACAAGATTGCGGAATGTGAGATTTAAACCCGTACAGAAGTCCCAAGCTGACTTCCTACTCTGTGGTCTGAGTTCTTTTTGTTAATTTCTTGCAAAAATCCTGTTTCGAGGTATTTGAACCACAGATGGACACAGATAAATTATCTGCGTCCATCGGGAGCATCCCAATTTTACACACTTGCCATTCTGCCCTCACCCCCAACCCCTCTCCCAATTGGGAACAGGGGAGTCAAATCCTAAGCTGTTCCACATTTAAATTGCATAATTAGGGCGGGCTTTTCGGCCCACCCCATAAGAGTTACAAAAATTTTAAATATGCAAACTAGATGTGGTTTAGCTTACTCTTATTCCCCTTCTCCCATGGGGAGAAGGGGTTAGGGGATGAGGGTAAGTAAGGTTTTTGCTTGCTTTGGGATGGTCCCCGTCCATCTGCTATAGGCTGCGGTTCCAAAAAGCCAAAAATCAGATATTTGCAACAAATCTACTCAACTTTTTCCAAACACACTACCGCATTATAATCAGGCACTCCTTCACTGGAACGCTTACTTCTATCTAACAGTACATTTCCTTCTGGCCAATGCACCTGCAAATTTCCCGGTTTAATCGGTGCTGTGTAAACTCTACCTTGAAAAGTACCGAGTTCATTTTTCAGAATCACCGCATCACCATCCTTAACTCCCAAGTGCTTGGCATCTTCCTGATTTATAAGTACCGCTTCGCGCATTGCGCCAGTAATTGCATCTTTGCGCTCTTGTACCATACTATTAAATTGTTTGCCCCGGCGCGTCGCTACTAAAAAATAACCCTTCGGTAATTCTCGTTCTTGACGAGATACGACTGCAAAGTGTGCTTTACCATCCGGTGTGGGGAAATTCCAACCAAAGCACAGATGCGATCCCCCATACTGAAACTGGTCGCCTGCTTCCTTTAGGTGTTGAATTCCAGCGTATTGCGGGACGACTTGAGCAATTTCTTGGCGTATAGCAGCGGTATCCGCGAAATGTAAAGACGCGCCACCTCTCGTCTCTACAACGCGCCTTGCCAATTCCAGAAACACCTCCCACTCTGGACGCGCCTCCCCAATGCGCGGACCAGGAATTTCTGGACTGAAAATGATCCGGCGTTCGGTGCTGGTTTCTGTGACTCCGCCTGGTATTTCGTAGCGAGTCGTGGCGGGTAACAGCACGACAGTATCTGTCGGTTCCACAAGCATTTGGCTAGAAAGGACAATATCCATATGCACTCGCAGTGGAACCCTCTTTAAAGCATCTTCTACATAATCAGGTTCTGGCAAAACTTCCAAGAAATTCCCACCGACGGAGAATAAAACATCTAACTGTCCTTCATAAGCTGCATGAATCATTTCTGGAGCAATTAAACCTTTACTTGTCGGCACTTCAAAGCCCCAAAGCTTGCTCAAGTGGGCAGCATTTTCTGGGGTAATCGGTTTGCCACCAGGAAAGACTGTAGCGTAACATCCCATCTCTGCACCACCCTGCACTCCAGAGTGACCGCGAATTGGCATCAAACCGCAACCTTCGCGACCAACAAAACCTTTGGTGAGAGCTAGGTTGATGATTGCTCGCACATTATCTTCGCCGCACTCATGCTGGGTAATGCCCATACTCCAAACAAAGACAGCTTTATTTGCTTCTCCAACCATCTTGGCAAAAGTGTACATTTCATCGCGGGAAGCACCCGAAAGCTTTTCTAACTCTTCCCAAGATTGGGTTTCCAAGAAGGTTTTGAGCTCATCAAATCCAGCAGTGTAGCGGTTAATAAACGACTGATCTACCCAGTTGTTGGCAATCATATGCTTGATTGTACCATTTAAGAAAGCCATGTCCCCGCCCATGTTTACCAAAAAGAAATCTTCAGCAAACTTGGTACCAAACAAAGCGCTTTCCACAATTGAGGGTACCCAGTATCGCTCCATTCCTGGTTCGCGATAAGTGTTGATCACGACTATCCTTGTACCTGCTTTCTTGGCGTAGTGCAGATACTTGACAGTGACAGGTTGATTATTAGCTACGTTTGAACCAATAAAGACTAATAAATCTGTGCCAATCCAATCTTTATAAGAGCAGGTGGTCGCAGCTGAGGCGATCGCACCCTTAAGACCAGCCGTACTAGGAGAATGACAGATACGGGCGGCGTTGTCAATGTTGTTGCTTCCCATCGCCCGCACAGCCTTCTGGGTGGCGTAGTATGTTTCGTTGACGGTGCCCCGGCTGGTAATATAAAAGCTCAGGCGGTTTGGTGTGGTGGCGCGGATGCGACTGGCAATAACTTGCAAAGCTTCATCCCAACTGACTCGGCGAAAGCCTTTTTCTCCATATTGGCGGATCATTGGGTAAGGAAGCCGTCCGAACTCCCGTAATTGGGCACTCGTTTTTCTTTGCAACTGGGAGACATCCGCCAAAATTGCAGGGTCAAAAGCGGACATTGTGTTCATCTGCAAAAGTCGCAACCGGACATTGCAGACATGAATTCCCTCTACTGTCCAATCTTTCATTCCGGTTGTTCCCAAAGCGCAGCCATCACACACACCCTTGTTCAGGATGTTCCACGCATAAGGTAATTTGTGACGAGATAGCCAAATGGCACGAAAGACTTCCCAGTAGTTATTTGGGTATTGCTCTCCAATTCCAAAGGGCTTCCAACTTGCCCAGTTTGAGGGTGTCCAATGCTTTTTAGGTTTATGTAACATTGTTTTGTGATCTAGTTAACAGCTTGACAATATATCTTTAGATAGATATCTTTGAATTGTAAGTTTAGATTAAGCTTTTTTTTAATACTTGTGTTTACAAAAAGTAACAGTAGTATGAGTTATTTAGTCCTGAAGAGGTATAGACATTATTGTCATTAGTTTTGGAACAACAACTTTGTAAACATAATTTGTAAACATAAACTTAATCTTATGGTGCGTTGAATTTTAGAATTTACAACAATTAAAGCAAAAAGCCCTACGCTTTCGGCGAAGATAAATACGAAGGCAACGGCTCGAGTGAGACTTCGGCGTGAGCGCAGCAACTGAGCCTGTCGAAGTTCAGTTCGTAGCTCGCCGAACTCTTGAGTTGCTGTCTTGAAAATCGCCTTGCTGATTTATAAGAATAATCTATTCAGACTACCTGTGAGTTAAGAATCCCACGCCTAAAAGACGGTGGAGTGTTAAAAATATAACAATCCTATTTTATTGGTGAAAATTATTTTGGCTACAAACTACGAACGACAGCACTCAGTAACTACAGAATTTCCTTGTGATCCGGAACCTCTTGATTCTCCTTTTTACATCGCACGTCCTCCAGTAGAAGAACAAACTTATCAAGAGATCACCAGAACCGGGAGTGTTATTCGCATACAATCTCCTCATAAAACAGGGAAAACTTCTTTGGTACTGCGTTTGCTGGATTATGCCAAGCAATCTGGTTTCTCCACAGTATATGTAGATTTTCAGCAATCAGAGGCAGCAGTTTATACTTGCTTGGATAAATTTTTGCGTTGGTTTTGTGGTTACGTCAGTCGCCAGTTAGACTTAACACCAATGCTAGATAACTATTGGGATGAGGATACTGGCAGTAAGGTGAGTTGTACAATTTATTTTGAAAATTATTTGCTGACAAATTCAAAGGCTCCTTTAGTATTAATTTTAAATGATGTAGAGCAGATTTTTGAATATTCGACAATTAGCCAAGAATTTTTCTCTTTACTGCGTTCATGGCATGAACAAGCAAAACAAAATGTACTTTGGCAAAAACTTCGGTTAGTTGTTGTTCACTCTACAGAAGTTTATACTGACCTCAATATTAATCAATCTCCTTTTAATGTCGGAGTAGCAATTAAATTACCTGAGTTTAATTTACAGCAAATTCAGGAATTAGCGCAGCGTTATGGACTCAATTGGACAGGTGACGTCGGGCAAAAAAATGCCCAAGCATTACAAGCAATGGTGGGAGGGTATCCCTATTTAGTAAGATTGGCTATTTATCACCTTGCTAACTTCCCTGAAAAAACTTTACACCAGCTATTAAATGAAGCCCCCACAATGGCTGGGATTTATAGCGTTTACTTGCGCAGGCAATTAGCAAGTTTGCTTTCAAATCCTGAATTGGCAACAACATTTAAACAGGTGCTTTGTGGTGGTATTAATGTCCGATTAGACCCCATACTAGCATTTAAGCTAGAAGGTATGGGTTTGATAAAATTGCAGGGTTATCAGTACACTGTAGCTTGTGAGTTGTATCGGCAGTATTTTACTGTTCACATTTTTGAGGAACAGAATGCGCAGGAGGAAATTGAGCAGTTGCAAAGACAAGTCCAAGAGTTACAGCGGTTGTCTTATACTGATGATCTGACTCAACTTGCTAATCAACGGTACTTTGATATTTACCTAGAACAACAATGGCAAAGGTTAACAGAAGAAAAAAGCCCCTTGTCATTGATTTTGCTGGAAATTGATTATTTGAAAATTTACAATAATACTCATGGTCAGAAAGCTGCGGATGAATGTGTACGGCTTGTTGCTAAGGTTATCAATAATGTTGTAAGCAGTTATGAATCGCATCAAGGATTGCCAGTTCGTTATAAAGAGGCAGAATTTGCAGTTATTTTGCCCCACACAACAGCCGATTCGGCTTTTAAAATTGCTGAACTCATCCGCAAACAAGTCAAAAAATTAGGTCTTGCTCATCAAGAGACGCTTTACGGTCTTCCAGCACGTGTGGTAACAGTCAGTTTAGCAATTGCTTGCACAATTCCGCAAAAGAAAGGCTCTTCAAGCGTTCTCGTAAATGCTGTTTCTGAAACACTTGAGCAGTCAGTACTTGTAAAGCGCGATCGCACTTATATTAGCACAACTTTAAATTATGGATTCCGTAATAATAGGTAGAAGGTGAGTCGTGGTGCTTCAGCGCCATCACAAGCCTATTATTAAGCCATAAGTAACTAATGACATACAGATATCAAGTAGGTGGAAGCCTTGGAATTGATACTCCAAGCTATGTAAAACGCAAAGCTGATGAGGAACTCTATCAAGCATTAAAGAAAGGTGAGTTTTGTTATATCCTCAACAGTCGGCAGATGGGCAAATCCTCTATGATGGTGAGGGCTTACCATCTGCTACAGCAGGAAGGGTATCGCTGTACTACTGTTGACATGAGTTGTATTGGTAGCGAAAATATCACGCCACTCCAGTGGTATAAAGGCGTTGTGACAGATTTGTGGCGTGGGTTTCATTTATCAGGCAAAGTTAATTTAAAATCTTGGTGGCGAGAAGAAGAAGGTGTCTCGCTACTTCAGCTTCTGAATCGTTTTATTGAAGATATCCTGTTAGTTGAAATTCCTCAAGATAATATTGTTATATTTATTGATGAAATTGATAGTATTCTCAGCTTAGATTTTGCCGTTGATGATTTTTTTGCCTTGATCAGAGCTTGCTATAATAGAAAAGCTATCAATCCACAATACAATCGCCTCACCTTTGCAATTTTTGGAGTCGCCACACCTAGCGATTTAATTGTAGACAAAAATACTACACCATTTAATATTGGCACAGCAATAGAATTGCATGGTTTCCAATTAGAGGAAGTGCAGCCGTTAGTTAAGGGATTACAGGACAAATTTAGTAATCCTGAAGCAATTCTCAAGGAAATATTAGCTTGGACAGGTGGACAACCATTTCTCACTCAAAAGATATGCCAATGTCTAGGTTACTCAAAAAATAAAATTAATCTGTTAACTAATCAAATAGAAAGCTATAGAAAACAAATTGAAAGTTATAGAAATCAAATTGAAAGTTATAGAAATCAAATTGAAAACTATACAAAACGGATTCAAACTTATAAAAATCAAATCGAAATTCATACCAAACAAATTGAAAACTATACAAAGCAAATTGAAATTTATAGAAATCAAATCGAAATTTATACAAAACAAATCGGCAATTGTAAAAAACAAATCGAGAGTTATAGAAAAAAACTAAATACAGGCAACGAACAAGCTTGGATAAAGCAGTTGGTACAGAAACACATTATTCATAACTGGGAATTCCAAGATGAACCACAGCATTTACGGACGATAAGCTACCGAATTCTGAGGAATCAAAAACGTGCTGGCAAAATGCTCAGTATTTATCAGTTTTTGTTGCAAGGAGTGGAAGTCAAAGCCGATGACTCGCGTGAGCAAATCGAACTCCTGCTATCAGGTTTGGTCGTGAAACAGCAGGGTATTTTGAAGGTAAGAAATCCTATTTATCAAGAAGTTTTTAACACAGAATGGGTAGAAAAACAATTAAGAAACCTTCGCCCTTATTCTCAAGCCTTTGATGTGTGGATAGCATCAAAACAAACCGATGAATCGCGACTACTGCGAGGACAAGCCTTAAAAGATGCCCAAGCTTGGGCGCAGGGTAAAAGCTTGGCTGATTTAGATTATCAGTTTTTAGCCGCAAGCCAAGATCTAGAGAAGCGTGAAACCCAAAAAGCATTGGAAGTTGAAAAACAAGCGACTTTGCTCTTAACTCAAGCCAACCAGACTTTAAAATTAGCGCAACAAAAAGCTCAACGAACCATTAGGCAAGCACACCTTAGTTTAACTATAACTTCAGTAGTAGCATTCGGTCTATTAGGAATCGCAGGATTGTTGGCGCAGCAAGCAGTATCTCAAAGACAACGGGCAACCCTATACGAAATCACTGCTTTAGTAAACCATTCAGAAGCATTGTTTAACACAAATCATAAGCTAGATGCCTTAATAGTAAGTCTGAAAGCCAGCATTAAACTAAAATGTGCTCCCCAAGTTTTAGATAATACCAAGCTTCGCACTCGCTTAGAGAGCATACTCCAACAAACCCTCTACTGGGTAAGAGAACACAATCGTTTACAAGGACATGATGGAGTTGTCAGGAGTGTCAGGTTTAACCCGGATGGTAAAATCATAGCTAGTGCCAGTCGGGATAAAACCATCAAACTTTGGCGTTTGGATGGCACAATAGTGCAAACTCTTGTCGGGCATAATGATGAAGTCACCAGTTTAGCTTGGAGTCCCGACGGTAAGATGATTGCCAGTGCCAGTCGGGATAAAACGATTAAACTCTGGCATCTGGATGGTACAATAGTGCAAACTCTTGTCGGGCATAATGATGAAGTCACCAGTTTAGCTTGGAGTCCCGATGGCAAAATAATTGTAAGTGGCTCTGTTGACAATACAGTCAAACTTTGGAGTCTTGAAAACAAAGCGTCTGGACAGGAGTTTGGCACAACAGTGCAAACGCTCAAAGGACATGGCGGATGGGTTATCAGTGTAGCTTGGAGTCCTGACGGCAAAATGATTGCTAGCGCCAGTCGGGACAGAAGTGTCAAACTTTGGAGCCGCGAGGGTAAAGAACTACAAACTCTCAAAGGACATAACCACACAGTTATGAGTGTTAGTTTCAGCCCTGATAGTGACATCTTGGCGACTGCTAGTTGGGACAAAACAATCAAACTTTGGAGTCGAAACAATCAAAATAGCTTTAAAACCGATTCTGATAAAATCCTCTCAGGGCATGACAAAGGAATTATCAGTGTCAGTTTCAGCCCTGACGGAAAGAGTGTTGCTAGTGCTAGTGCAGATAATACGGTGAAACTTTGGAGTCGAGATGGCAGAGAAATTCACACCTTCAAAGGGCATAATGACCAGGTGATGAGTGTAGCTTGGAACCCTGATAGCAAAACTATTGCCACTGGCTCTGTTGATAAAACGGTTAGGCTTTGGAATGTAGAGAGTCAGTATCTCAACGTTTTGCCAATACATAACGACTGGGTGATGAGCGTTAGTTTTAATCCCGATGGCAAAACTCTCGCCACTGGGTCTATTGACAAAACAGCTAAACTTGTATCGCTGGACGGTTTAGCTGTTAAAATCCTTAGGGGGCATACTCATACAGTCAACAGTATAGCTTGGAGCCCTGACGGTAAAACGGTTGCTACTGCTAGTTGGGATGGAACAGTTAAGCTCTGGAGCCAAGATGGACAACAACTGCAAACCCTTAAAGGACACAAGGGTGGAGTACTAAGTGTCAGCTTTAGTCCGGATGGCAAAATGATTGCGACGGGTTCTCAGGACAAAACTGTGAAACTGTGGAGTCGGGATGGGCAAGAGTTGCTCACGCTCAAAGAGCATAGCGATGCTCCCTTTGGGATCAGCCCTTTAAGCGATCGCGCTTTTCTCCCGCTGAGTTCTGCGGACACGCCAGGGTTACGCGATGGCGCTTTGCGCCCGTTTCGCGATGGGCAAAGCCCCGCCAAAGGCGATGGGCAAAGCCCCGCCAAAGGCGATGGCGCAGAGCGCCCGCTTCGCGATCGCATTTGGAGTGTCGCTTGGAGTCCTGATAGCAAGTTCGTTGCCTCTGCCGGTGCTGACAATACTGTTAAGATATGGAATCTTGATGGCACGGTATTGCAGACGCTGCGAGGACATAATGATCAGGTGATGAGTGTCGCTTGGAGTCCAAATGGTAAAATGATCGCGACAGGTTCTCGGGACAAAACCGTGAAACTGTGGAGTCGAGATGGGCAACACTTGCTGACGCTCAAAGGGCATGGCGATGCGGTTTGGAGTGTCGCTTGGAGTCCTGATGGCAAGTTAGTTGCTTCTGCCAGTGCTGACGACACTGTTAAAATATGGAACCTTAATGGTACCGAAGCGCAAACACTGATTGGACATGGTTCTCAGGTAAGGGCAGTCAGCTTCAGCCGTAACGGACTTGTGCTTGCCTCATCTGATATTACCGGAAAAGTCATTTTGTGGAACTTGCAGCGAGATTTGCAGCGTGAGGCTTTGGTGACGTATGGTTGTGATTGGGTGCGCGATTATCTGCGGACAAATGCAGAGGTGGTAGAGGAAGATAGACATCTGTGTGATAAATACTAATGACCAATTTTCGATACCAATTAGGTGGAAGCCTTGCAAATGAAGCACCCAGTTACGTTATACGAAAAGCTGATTCCGAACTTTTTCAAGCATTAAACAGAGGTGAGTTTTGTTATGTCCTCAACACTCGGCAGATGGGCAAGTCCTCTATAATGGTGAGGACTCGTCATCTGCTACAACAACAAGGATACCGCTGTACGACTGTAGATATGTCCTCTGTAGGCGGCGAAAATATCACGCCACTCCAGTGGTATAAAGGCGTTGTGAGTGAATTGTGGCGGGGGTTTAATTTATTAGAAAAAGTTAATTTAAAATCTTGGTGGCGCGAGGAAGAAGGTATCTCGCTGCTTCAGCTTCTGAATCGTTTTATTGAAGATATCTTGTTAGTTCAGTTTCCCCAAGATAATATTGTTATATTTATTGATGAAATTGATAGTATTCTCAGCTTAGATTTTACCGTTGATGATTTCTTTGCTCTAATACGGTCTTGCTACAATCGCAGAGCTATTAATCCACAATACAATCGCCTCACGTTTGCAATTTTTGGAGTTGCCACACCCAGCGATTTAATTGCAGATAAAAATCGCACACCTTTTAATATTGGCACAGCAATAGAACTACATGGTTTTCAATTAGAGGAAGTACAGCCGCTAATTCAGGGATTAAAGGATACAGTTACTAACCCGGAAGCTATTCTCAAAGAAATATTAGCTTGGACAGGTGGACAGCCATTTCTCACTCAAAAGGTTTGCAAACTTTGCCTGACTTGCTCAAAAAAAGCAATTAATAGTTCGACAACCCAAATCAATATTCTGCCAAAAACGACTACAAGCAATGAGAAATATTGGATAAAGCAGTTGGTGCATAAACACATCATTCACAACTGGGAATCGCAGGATGAGCCACAGCATTTACGGACGATAAGCGACCGTATTTTGAGAAATGAAAAACGTGCTGGGAGAATGCTCAGTATTTATCAGCTTCTGTTGCAAGGTGTGTTCGTCAAAGTTGATGACTCGCGTGAGCAAATCGAACTGTTGCTATCAGGTTTGGTGGTGAAACAGCAGGGTGTTTTGCAGGTGACAAACCGCATTTATCAGGAAGTTTTTAACACCAAATGGGTGGAAAAACAATTCAGAAACCTGCGCCCCTACTCTCAAGCCTTTGATGCTTGGATAGCCTCAAAACAGACGGATGAATCGCGACTACTGCGGGGACAAGCTTTGAGAGATGCCCAAGCTTGGGCGCAAGGCAAAAGTATGGCGGACTTGGATTATCAGTTTCTCGCCGCCAGTCAAGAATTAGACAGAAAAGAAGTAGAACAGGCGCTGGAGGCAAAACGCCTGCACGAAGTCGAAGCGCGATTAACAGAGGAGCGAAAACGACTAGCACAAGAGAAAAAAACTGCTAAATTGCAACGGTTTTTACTCTTGGTAGTTAGTATTGGATTGGTGATTGCGATGGTATTGGGAATAACGGCTTTTATTCAATATCAACATGCTACAATCAGTGAAATTAAGGCGATCGCCACTTCTTCACAAGCTCTATTTACCTCAAATCAACGGTTGGATGCCTTACTACAAGCAATTAAAGCAACACAAAGACTGCAAAAACTAGGTGCAACAGACAAGGACACCCAGAAGCAAGTTGATCTCGTGCTACGGCAGACAGTGTATGGAGCAATTGAACGCAACCGCTTGTTAGGTCATAGTGGTACGATTTTGGGAGTTACTTTCAGCCCTGATGGGAATCTCATTGCCTCAGCTTCTGGAGACAACAGTTTCAAACTCTGGAAGCGAGATGGTACCGAACTTAGAACCTTTACAGAACATAGCAGTATTGTTTTTGCAGTTGCTTTCAGTCCTGACAGTCAAACAATTGCTTCAGCCAGTGGGGATAAAACTATTAAACTCTGGACAAGGGACGGTAAGTTGCTGAATACTCTTACGGGGCATAATGATTATGTTTACGCGGTAGCTTTTAGCCCTAATGGTCAGATGATTGCCTCAAGTTCTAAGGATAAAACTGTTAAACTTTGGAGCAGAGACGGTACGTTGCTGGCTACCCTTAAGGGACATACTGCTGATGTTAGGGGAATTGCCTTTAGCCCCAAAGGCGATATTGTTGCTTCGGCAAGCTGGGATAATACAGTCAAACTCTGGAAGATTGACAAGACAGGAGCTGCCCCTTGGGCAGTGACGGTACCAATTGCTCACGTTTGTGCAACCCTCAAAGGGCATACTAACAAGGTTTGGGCAGTTGCTTTCAGCCGTGATGGCAGTATGATTGCCTCAAGTTCTGAGGACAATACCGTTAAACTCTGGAAAATTGATGCGACAGGTGCAAGCGTAAGTGTTCCTACAACCCTTGAGGGGCATACGGCTGTCGTTAGGGGAGTTGCTTTCAGCCCTGATGGGCGCATGATCGCCTCAGCCAGTGACGACAATACTGTTAAACTGTGGAAACAGGATGGCACCTTGATAACCACTTTCAATGGGCATACCACAGGTCTTTGGGCAGTGGCTTTTAGTCCAGATAGCTCGACTATTGCCTCAGCAGGTTGGGATAACATCGTCAAACTCTGGCAGCACTCTAACACGTTGTTGACTACCCTCAATGGACATAATGCTGGGGTTTGGGGGATTGCTTTTAGTCCAGATGGAAAAAGGATTGCTTCGGGAAGTTGGGATAACACTGTAAAACTCTGGAAGCAGGATGGAACGTTGCTGACAACCCTTAAGGGGCATAATGATGCCGTGTGGGCAGTTGCGTTTAGTCCAGATGGTCATACAATTGCCTCAGCAAGTAGGGATGGCACCGTTAAACTCTGGAAAATTGATGGCACAACAAATGCGAGCGATCGTGTCCCCATAACCCTGCAAGGACACAGCGATGCTGTTTTGAGCGTAGCTTTTAGCCCTGATAGTCAGATTCTTGCCTCAACAAGTCGCGATCGCACCATCAAACTTTGGAAAATTGATGGCAGATTGCTGACGACTCTCAAAGGGCATACCAATGGAGTTTGGAAAGCTGCTTTTAGTCCCAAGGGTGATACGATTGCCTCAGCAAGCGACGATCATACTGTCAAACTTTGGAGTCGAGACGGTGCGCTGCTACATACCTTCAAAGGTCATACCAACAGAGTTTGGGGAGTTGCTTTCAGCCCCGACGGTCAATTGATTGCTTCAGCAAGTTGGGATAAAACCATTAAACTCTGGAAGCTGGACGGCACAGAGTTGATCACATTCAAGGGGCATAGTGATACAGTTAGGGACGTTGCTTTCAGTCCCGTTCCCGTAGCGTCGCCGCAGGGGTTTGGTCAAATCATAGCCTCAGCAAGTGCAGACAAAACTGTCAAGCTGTGGAAGCCCGACGGTACCGAACTAGCTACTCTCAATGGACATAGCGCTAGCGTCAGGAGAGTAACTTTCAGCCCGGATGGTCATACTTTAGCCTCAGCAAGCGATGACAAGACAGCCATTTTGTGGAATTTGGATCAAGTTGTTGAGCAAGAATTGGTGCTGTCTTACGGTTGCAATTGGATACGCGATTATCTGCGGACGAGTCCAGAGGTAACAGAGGAAGATAAACATCTGTGTGATAAGTATCGCTGATAAGAGCGTGTCAAATTTTTCTTAGACTATAAAGAAAATCCAAAGAAAAAATAGCTATTGTTCAGTCTTCGGGGAGACATACGTTAGTCTGGGCATAGCCACCATAAGAGACGGAAGTCTTGAGGAAAAATTATGACTGCCACTCTATCTACACCAGATTCTATCGAGTCTGTGCTTGGCAAAGAAGCAGAAGACTTGCTCAGCTATAAAGCAAAAGTTTCCAAGGATTTGCTACATCTACCAGGACCCGACTTTGTGGATCGAGTTTGGTTGAATAGCGATCGCAATCCCCAAGTTTTGCGCAATCTCCAAACACTTTACTCTACCGGACGGCTGGCAAATACTGGGTATCTCTCTATTCTCCCTGTAGACCAAGGAATTGAACACTCAGCGGGTGCGTCATTTGCACCCAACCCTATTTACTTTGACCCAGAAAATATTGTTAAGTTGGCAATAGCAGCCGAGTGCAACGCTGTTGCTACGACTTTGGGAGTCTTGGGTTCAGTTTCGCGTAAATATGCCCACAAAATCCCTTTCATAGTCAAACTCAACCACAACGAACTGCTAACTTACCCGAATCAATTTGACCAGGTATTGTTTGCGGATGTCGAACAAGCTTGGAACTTGGGTGCTGCTGCAGTGGGTGCGACAATTTATTTTGGTTCAGAACAGTCCACTCGGCAAATTCAGGAAATCAGCCAAGCCTTCAAACACGCCCATGAACTGGGGCTGACGACTATTCTTTGGTGCTATTTGCGTAACAACGCTTTCAAGCAAGACAAAGACTATCACCTTGCAGGTGACCTCACGGGACAGGCGAATCATCTTGGTGTCACAATTGAAGCAGACATCATTAAACAAAAATTGCCTGAGATTAACAACGGCTACGGAGCAGTAGCCAAAGCAACTGGTAAGAGTTACGGTAAAACTAATGAGCGGGTTTATACAGACTTAACAACAGACCACCCAATTGATTTGACACGTTACCAAGTCCTTAATTGCTACTGTGGACGTGCAGGATTAATTAACTCTGGTGGGGCGTCTGGAAAAAATGACTTTGCGGAAGCAATTCGCACTGCTGTAATTAACAAACGCGCTGGTGGAACAGGATTAATTTCTGGGCGCAAAACATTCCAGCGTCCGTTTGAGGAAGGAGTGAAATTGTTCCACGCGATTCAGGATGTTTACTTGTCTAGTGAGGTAACAATAGCTTAAGCTGCGTTGCTGAATTCAGGGATGATTCTTGTGGGGTAGGCATCTTGCCTGCCCAAAAAATTCAAGGGACGGGCAAGATGCCCATCCCACAAAATTTAAGGACGGGCAAGATGCCCATCCCACAAAATTTAAGGACGGGCTGTCCGGCCATTGGTGTCAAGTTAAGGCCGATGCCCAGATGTCAAGTGACCTAGCAGCCGTTCGTCGGTGTCGTTGACGAACGGCTTTTACCAAGCCCATAGAGCGATGATGCTCAACCAACCAAGGAATGAGTTGTAATAATGGGTTGTGCGATCGTGCGCGATGGAAAAAATACAAGCTGCGAAAGACCATTTCCAGCGAAATACGTTCTAAGGGCTGCTGCAAAGCCACAGCGACATCGGCACACAAATCATTGAGTACTGCGTAAAAAATCCAAGTAGCATAGACTTGCATCTGCACACCATTAGTGCCACCAACCCACAGATAAGATAAACCCAACAAACGTTTAGTCAGTAAAAATGCATCTTCGATTTGCCAACGTCGGCGATACAAATCACAAACTTGCTGTGGAGAAAGTTGTTGTGGGTCAAGAACATTAGTTAAGTAATGATACCAAGTTTGACCCCATAATACAGAGACTTGTCGCATCGGGTAGCGACATGGATCAGTATGGTGAAGTCCCATTTGAATAATTTCGTCTTTATAGTGAGAACCACTCGAAAGGCGGCGCACTACTTGATAGCGCACCTTGGCTTTTTGTCTAGTTAAGACATATTTTCCTTGCTCAGTTAGGGTATCAAACCACTCAAATCCGTAGAAGCCCATATCTGTTATGAGTAAACCACCCACTGGCAAGCGCTCTAGTAGTGCCGACCACCACTTGGTTTCATTGCGTTTTGCGTCGGCATCGAAAAACGCTGCAACTGGGCGATGGCTAAATGCTTCCACTACCATCAGCATCTTACCCCCTAATACTGCACCTGTTTTTTGTTGAAGTTGCCCCAAATGTTTTTTGACTGCTTCCAATGTCGATGCATCTGCAATCCATACTGCACTAAATGATGATGCTACAGATGCCCACATTGGTGCAATTTCAATCTTGTTTTTCTTGGCTGTTAAACGCTCTATTACTTGCTCAAACAGCTTGATAAACAACTGAGCGGGCATACTCCCAAGGCGTTGAGATAAAGCTTGCCGACTCACCTGCATTGCCTCAACCCACATCAGCCCTTCTACTTCCAAGCAGCGCAGCACATCTGTTAAATGCTGTATTTGTCGATACACTAGACTCAATACTATTGCTGCCATCACTGGTAGGGTTAGTACACGATCGCGCAAGCTACGCTCTTTGTCTTTTACCCCTTTGAGATTGGCAAATGTCCCTGGAGTGATTAATTCAAACAGCCTCGATTCTATCTCTTGGCTTGATGGGGCAGGTACGCTGACTCGATGCCGAAAATCTGGATTTCCTTGTTTTTTGCGGGGTTTACTCATGATTAGTATCAACACCACTGTGTTGAGTTTTACCATTGAGTTTCCCACTCTTGACACAAATCCATTTTTCTTAACTTGACACCAATGGCAAGATGCCCATCCCACAAAATTTAAGGACGGGCAAGATGCCCATCCCAAAAAATTCAAGGGACGGGCAAGATGCCCATCCCAAAAAATTCAAGGGATGTCCTTTGAGTTCTACATTGCTATATTGGCTACAAAGTACGTATATTACACTCAATTGATAACGCCTATACTGCCCGACTCTTTACATATCACATAACCCGCCTCAGGGAAGAAGAGAGCTTTGTACCAATTTCTTAACATTCAGAGGTTAACTCACAAAGTATGGAGGGAATTTCGCCCATGACAGAAATTATCAGAACATTTCATCAATTGCGTCGCAAAATTGCGGTAGTCTTACTGGCTGGTTTACTGGCGTTCATGAGCTTACCTGCTACCTCATCTCAAGCTGCAGGTTATTATTCTGGTGATTATTCTTCCAGTAGCGTCATAGAACAAAAAATCGGACAGAAGCCTAATCATACACCAAATATTGGCAGCGATAATTATATCGAAAGCGGAAAGCAAGCAGGAGAAGTGATCCCCAAGGATTTGGGAACTGGAAGTCGGCAAAAAAATCCTCTTGATATGCTACAGCGAGCTGGAGAAGAATTAGGAAACGACCAGCCTCAGCGAGCTTTTGGAGCAAAATATTATGATCGTAGCCCAATTGAGCAAGAACTGGCTCGTAATAAAGCCCATCGTGGAGATTAAGTAGTAAGCAATTTGTGATTTCATTTTATTGCGTTTGTAGGGGTACAACAGTGCTGTACCCCTACCATTTGGTGAATGCAATCAACAAAGGAATTATTAAAAGACAAATATCGAGACAATTTCTGGGATATTCTTAAATAGGTCTGAAGTTTGCCAAACGAGTGACAATGAAGCTGGCAGGACGAGTAAGTCAAGTAACACCTTCGATAACCTTAGCCATTTCAGCGAAAGCTAAGGCAATGAAGGCAGAAGGAATTGATGTTTGTAGTTTTAGCGCTGGGGAACCAGATTTTGACAGTCCAGCGCACGTGAAAGCTGCTGCACAGAAAGCTTTGGAAGAAGGTAAAACTAAGTATGGACCAGCATCTGGAGAACCAAAGTTAAGGGAAGCCATTGCTCGCAAGTTAAAAACTGACAATGGTCTTGATTACAAAGCAGAAAATGTCATCGTCACCAACGGTGGAAAACATTCTCTGTTTAATTTAATACTGGCGCTGGTTGAAGCAGGAGATGAAGTCATTATCCCTGCACCCTACTGGTTAAGCTACCCTGAAATGGTGACGCTTGCAGGAGGGGTGTCTGTAATTGTCCCGACAGATGCTTCTACTGGTTATAAGATTACACCAGAACAGTTGCGTAAGTCGATTACACCCAAGACGAAATTATTCATCCTCAACTCGCCATCTAACCCCACTGGTATGGTGTACACAGCAGAGGAACTTCAGGCGATCGCCCAAATAATCGTGGAAACTGATATTCTTGTTGTTTCCGACGAAATTTATGAGAAGATTCTCTACGATGGTGCCAAACACGTCAGCATTGGCTCGCTGGGATCAGAAATTTTTGCTCGAACTGTGATCAGCAATGGATTTGCCAAAGCTTACTCGATGACGGGATGGCGCATTGGATATTTAGCAGGACCAGTTGATTTGATTAAGGCAACAATTAACATCCAAAGCCATAGTGTGTCGAATGTTTGTACCTTTGCTCAATATGGGGCGATCGCTGCTTTGGAAGGTTCGCAAGATTGTGTAGAAGAAATGCGTCAAGCTTTCGCTAAACGCCGAGAAGTGATGTTTGAACGACTCAACGCTATTCCTGGACTGAGTTGTCCAAAACCAGACGGCGCTTTCTACCTGTTCCCGGATATTACCAAAACAGGACTAAAATCCCTAGATTTTTGTAACGCCTTGCTAGAAAAAGAGCAAGTGGCAGTTATTCCTGGAATCGCCTTTGGTGCTGATGACAATATTCGCCTTTCCTACGCCACGGATTTGGCAACAATTGAAAAGGGAATGGATAGATTGGAAAAATTTGTCAAGTCAGTTATTTAGTCGGATTTTGTAGAGACGCTTCAAACAGCGCGTCTCTACATAGATAGATTTTTTGCCTTCGTCAAATTTTTTGAATATGAAACCGCATCACCGCTTTGCCGTTTTTGCTACACCTTCTGTTTTGCAGGCGGTACAATGCCAAACTTATTTAAACCTTTATCAATTACCCTCAGTAATTTAAAATCCTCCTGCGGTAAAGGATAACTGCTACTGTTGAACAAGCCGGCACTGATAGCAGGCTGGTTTTCAAGAAAGGAAAATGCTTGTCGAAATTGATACGGCTGTGCTTGAATTGGTGAGTCGAAATGACAGGGAATAATCCACTGAAAGTCCCAACTTGCAACTTTATCAGCCCACTCGATGGTTTCGGTGGGTGCGCGGTTGAGAATGAGAGTTTGTAAAATTGGTGCTACAAACAGACGACCATTTCCTTGCAGTGCATCGAATGACCGCTTCCAGTCTGAGTTCCATTTGAAAGGAAACAACCCGAAATAGGCTTTCTTGCTGCGTTCTGGGGCTTTGAGGGCATTGCGAAATACGTCACTCCATGTGGGTATTTGCAGCACGCTTGGTTGGAAGTACAAAGCAAACAGCGAGATGCGCTGCCATCCCTTACGCCGATTTGCCTGATTGTCCTCAATTATATCAGACGCGTTGTCTTTGGCATGGAACAGCAAGGGGTATGGATCTAATTGGACGATCGCCGGCGGAGATTCTGGTACAGAAACCACTGAATCTGTTACCAGCAAAGTGTGCGATCGCCTATGAAAAAATGCAACTTCTTCAAACCGACCTGGTCCAAGCTCAATCGGACCTAGGATCGCATAATCAAACTCTTCCGCAAAGGGGGTTTGGCTGCTGTCTTCTGGAAGTAATGAAGTGCGTTTGGGGGGTAAGCCAAGCCAACTAAGTGGCAGATTCAGCGGAAAACTCCACTGATTGGGAGCTACAAACACCTGTGCATTGGCAAAGTATCTGGCAAACGGACCAACGAAAACTTTGTGTTCTATGCCGGAGATAGTTGGGAGGATGATGTACTTGACGTTACCGTGTTGTTCCACCAATTCCATGACTAAACGGATACACTCTCTTGTTGGTGCAACAGGCGCATAGACCAAGAGTCCGCCGCTTTGTAACTTAACAACGGTCATGCGAACAGGCACGACAACGTAGAATATGCCCTGGAGTTGGTCAAAAGTCCAGACTGTATCTTTTACTACTTCTTTGCGGATTGTCCGCCGCTTGCCATATGGATAGATTGGCACAACAGGCCAAAACGACCATGAAAAGTCGCTTGGATGAATCTGTTCTGCGTTTTCTACACGTTCATCATGAGCCACTCCATGCCCCCTTCCAAATTCCCAATCCTCAAGCTATTTTATCTATATTTGAACTCCAGATGTTAAAGTTTACCAAGGCGTCCCCTTGTAGTGTCTTAACAAATAAATATCTTAACTGAACCGTATTGACTTATGTCCTGTTGAATAAGTGCATAAGTTAATTTCACTGTTCTTACCAGGGATATTTCAATAATCATAACTATAGCAGTCCTATTTCATTTGTGTGAAAGTGCCTGCGCTAAGCGCATAAATTGACCTTATTAAAATCCCCGACTTCTTAAAGAAGCCAGGGATCTTGTTTGCTCACAAATCCAAGGGCGGACTGCTACAATAGACCGAACCGAAAACTAATCTCAAACTCTTGCGCTGTCTGGGTTAATGTTTAATTTCTGGAGAGGTCTAATTAGCCGTACATGATTCAATCTGCAAGCTTATTTGCGTTATAGTTGAGTGCGACCAGCTTCCTCCATCTTTTTTCGGAGACTAAGCGGTCTCATGTCAGTCCAAACTTCTTTGATGTAATCCAGGCATTCTTGTTTGAGACCAGTTTTTCCAGCATCTTTCCAACCAAGTGCGTTCTCTCGGTCGGCGGGCCAAATGGAATACTGTTCTTCGTCATTGACTACAACTTTGTAAATTGTCGTATCTTCCTTGTCGTCTTGATACATAATTTATCTTCCTAACAAATACAAAAAAACTATCTGCATTCATCTGCTAAAAACTGCGTTAAAATCCAAAACATTCATGAAAGTATCTCCAGCCTTAAGAATTGCTCTTGTCTTAATTGACTGATGTTTGTAGTTGTACGGGTTCGTACACTGGAATTTCAAACGCAAGTTTCTTGTGGCAAAACTCTTTCCATTCGGGAGTGACATTGTCAAAAATGATATTTTCGTCTTTGAAAATTCCATCTGTGACTACATAGTTTTCTTGTAGATATAAAAAGTCATTTTCCGTGAGTGTTCTATTCACTTCAACTTGATTGCCATCAACCTCTTTTTTTTCTTTTCTTGTATTTTCAGCATTCTCAGTCCACTGACCGAACTGTCTTAGTTTTTTGATTGAATAAGCTTTGCAATATTTTCCCATCGTTGCCATAATGATACCTCATTTAATACTTTTTCGTGACTAGTTATCAATCATCTTTATCTCTAAAATTTTATTCTATCTTCTTTTGTGCCACCCGTACTCGGTAGGAGAACCCGTAGGGTAGAATACCTAAATTAAATAACTGCTTCAGGCGCATCATAACGCAGAGGAAAACAAGGAATAAAAAAGAGCTATACAAAGCGATTTAAGGGGCACTGCACTCCTTGCAATCGTTAACGAAGAGGATTTAAGGAATTTAATGATTTATGCTTTCAGTTGCATTTTTGTCAAATGCTCAAATTCTATAAGTATCAATATTAATGCAATGAAAATCACTAAAATATCTGTCATCAAAATTCCATAGTATATACCAGTGATAGCCATTAATTTTGAGAAAATTAGCACTATAGGAATGAATAGAAATAGACTCTTTAGAAGAATGATAATTGTGACTATTTTTCCTTTACCTAGAGATTGAAATAAAGTTGCTCCCAAGAAAACTAAGGGCATGATTGGTATTAGTAAACAAAGAATCCGAAAGTTGAGGAAATCATTACTAGTAAAAGCAGCCTCTGGCAGTAACCAGCTTAGAAATGTGTTTGGAGATAATTGTAGAGGTAGCCAGAATAATGTTAATACAGTGATTCCACCATTCAAAAAAGTTAAATAAGCTTTTTTGAGTCTGTCATAATTTTTAGCTCCATAATTTATACCAATCACAGGTTGCAAGGCTTGCGTAAAGCCATTTGAAGGAATGTATGCCAATGAAGTCAATGTCACTGTTGCTCCGAAGAAGGCAATATCATTCTGTGTTCCATAATGAGAGATTGATTTAAAAACCACAAAACTTTGAATTAAGCCCATAACTTGAGTCAGTAGGGCTGAGATTCCCACTGATAAAATAGCAGGCAGTAAGTCTACTGCTAGAACAAAATTTTTGGGATTAACTGGAATAGAACTTTTACCAGAAATAAAATAAGTTAAAATTACAATACTAAAAACAACTCTTGCAATAACTGTAGCAAGAGCTACTCCCTGAATACCCCAGTGAAAAACACTAATAAATATGAAATCTAAAATTAGGTTAACAATGACAAAAATCCCTGCAAAGATGGTGGCTAGTCTAATTCTGCCTTCTGATTTGATAATCTGGCTAGAGGCTACCGCTAGGATAAAGAATACTGAACCAAGCATATAAGTCTTAAAATATTGTGCCCCCGCAGAGGCAACTTCACCAGTGCCTCCCATGAATGTAATTAATTCTTCACCAAAGCTATAGCTAATAATTGTGATAAAAAAGGAGATAACAAGACTCATTACTATTAAATTTCCAAATATTTTGGACTGAGTTTTGATATCTCCTGAACCAATAGCTCGACTGAGAACTGAAGCAGAACCTACTCCAACTAAGAGAGCAAATCCAGTTAATATATTTGTGAGCGGTAGTGCAAGCGAGATACCTGCGACAGCGGTTTTACCAATAAGTTGCCCTGCAAATAAGATATCAGTAAAATTGTTCAAGCCTAGTAGCAGCATTCCTAAAATACCGGGAATTGATAACTTGAACATCAGTTTAACGAGATTACCTTGGAGGATCTCATTTGTCATTTGAGATTGTTTTTGTGGAGTCATTTTAAAGTTCTCGGCTTGATGCTGTTTACTTGACCTTAACCAAACGGCTAACACGATATTGCTTCACCGCTTTTAACTCCATCTCTTTTCCTGAGTTAAGCGCACTCATGACCTCACCACTGGCTTCAACTCTAGCTTTGTAGGCACCAGATACACTGTTATCTGGGGTAGTATAATCAATACGTACTTCCGCCCAATCAGCCTCCTGTCCTTGACCAACTTCTTCTTTTACAAGCGTCGTGCCAACTTTCAAGTAATCGAGCCAAGCCCAGCCCAACTGCATCCAGATTTCCCGTTCAGCAATTTGTTCAAACTTGGTTAAACCTGCCCATCCTCGGTAGAATGGACGCAACTGTGAAACTGAACCATTTCTCTTGACTAGTAAATCAAGGGCTTCAGGTTCTAAATGTCCCCATAAGCACCCTTGAGGTAAATCAATTAAGGTGGGAGCAAATTGATGACCGCCAAAGTGAGTTGTTTGCCACACTCTTAATTTTCCATTGGAAGCAGGAGCATATTCTTTGCGTAATCGACGATATATAGGAGTCCCGAATCTGCCACAGGCAAGGTCAACTTGAGCATGGGTGCAAACCATGAGTTCGCGAATGTGACTCGTATGTTGCTGATACTGCTGAAACTTGGATAGCTCGTTGGGCTGTTGCATTAACTGCTTGAGTATTGCTGTCACTAAATTAATTGCGTCGTTTGTTGGAACAACAAACTCTTGCTTCTCAAACTGAGAAAACATTTTAGCAGGACGATAGTAGTAGAGTACGCGGGTAAAGCCAGGCTGAGAGTAATCGGGGTCAGGAGCAATCAACATTGGTCTCAGCTTGACTCCATGCTTGACAATTAATTGGAACAAACCTATCAATGGCTTTATTCTTGGATTTTCCTGAAAGAGGTTTTGTGACCAAGGTTGTGGGATTTCCATAATCACCCAATGATCGCAAGTACCTGCTGTGCCAATTGGATCTTCTTGATTAGCTTTGGAAATTAACGAGCAAAAACGACAATCTGTTAGGGGAAGTTGCTCGGTCGGTTGGGTTTGCATATTGGTGAGTAAGTTGCTTTCTTTAAGTAGAACTAGTCACAAGCTGTTGCGATCGCCCTTTGTGTGAACTTACTTCAAGCAATATCATTTTCAAGCCACTAGCAGGGGGATAGTTAACACCTCGGGCTTTGGGTTTTTCCACTCTTTTTTCATCGGCTAGTACGAGTTGATAGCGACAGAGAATTGTTGCTAAGACGAGCTTCATTTCAAACAGCGCTAATGCCTCACCCGGACAGCGACGAGCGCCACCCCCAAAAGGTAGAAATTCATAGGGGGAGTATTGTCGTTCCAAAAAGCGCTCTGGTTTGAATTGCTTCGGTTCTGGGTATAAGTCTTCACGCTGATGTGTCAGATAAATACAGCCTCTCGTGACTGTACCTGGACTCAATTCATAGCCCATCACTTCAATTGGTGATTCTACTAATCGTGGAAATGTGACTACCTGAGTTGGGTAAATTCGTAGTGCTTCGTTACAGACGGCGCTTAGGTAGGGTAGTGCGCTAATGCTCATGGGGTCTGGGTTTTCACCAAGGCTATCGAGTTCTTCTAGCAATCGTTCGCGAACAGCAGGTAAACGGTGAATCCAGTACAATGCCCAAGTAATGGCAGTGGCTGACGCATCCTGACCACCAAAGAGTAATGAAGGGAATATGTCACGTATATCCTGATTGGTCATGGGTTGACCTGTTTCATCGCAAGCAAACAATAGTTCGGAGAGGACATCCGCGCGGGAGGGGTCTGCTTGCGCTCGACGTTCTTCAATTTCGGTGTAGAGTAGTTTGTCAAATTGTCGCTGGAGATGCAGCCAGTATCCCCACGGACTCCACCGACCTAAATCCTTTCGCAGAAACGGATAGGACAGGGACAACCCCAACCAACGAGACCGGGCAAAACTTAATAAATTGGAAAGTAGTCGCCTAAATTGCTCATAACGCTCTCCCTCATATAAACCAAACAAAGCTTGCAATATCACCTCTAAGGTAATTTTTTGCATAGTAGGGTAGGCATAAAAAGGTTGGGCAATCGCCAGCTCGTTCATGACTTTTTCTGCAACTTGACAAATACGCTGTCCGTATGCTTGTACCCGATTGCCATGCAGGGGAGGCATCAACAACTGACGACGATGTTTGTGGCGCAAGCCATCAAGCATAAGTAATCCATTGTTTCCCACTAGTGGCGCACCGCCTTGGTTCAATTTACCAGAAGCTGTAATCTCTTTGGCACTCGTAAAAATCTGCTTTATTCCCTGTGGGTTACTGACTATCACTAAAGGTGTAGAACCAGCCATAATAGTGAAAATATCACCATAGCGATCGCCCATTGTATCCATGAAGTTAAGGGGATCGCTCTCAAATTGACGAAGCAATCCAGAGGAAGCTTTTGGTCCTGGTGGTAATTTCATAAGTATTTTTTTGTAATTGTTTCATTATTGAGCTTGTATTAAATTGAACTTACAACAAATGGCTGCGACTGTCCTTGATGCTGACGCCGACCGTGCATAACCATCTTTACACCACTTGCTGGGTAACAAATCAGACCTCCAAACTTGGGACGTTCTGGGCGCTGGCTGACTAGTTCTAATTGATAACGTGAAAGAATAGTTGCTAACACAAGCTTCATTTCAAATAAGGCAAAAGCTCCGCCAATACACACACGAGAACCACCGCCAAAGGGGAAAAATTCGTAGGGAGAGAATTGTTTTTCTAAAAAGCGTTCTGGATTAAATTCTTTGGGGTGTGGGTATAAATCTTCACGCTGGTGCGTAGAATAAATATTGCCAATGAGTACTGTACCCGGACTCAACTCGTAGCCCATGATTTCAACGGTTGATTCTACCAACCTGGGAAATGTAAACAACTGAGTTGGGTAAATTCGCAAAACTTCGTTACAAACAGCGTTTAGGTAGGGTAGTGCGACAATACTCATAGGGTCTGGGTTTTCACCAAGGCTGTCGAGTTCCTCAAGCAGTCGAAGGCGAACGCTAGGCAAACGGTGAATCCAGTATAATGACCAGGCTAGAGCAGTTCCTGAAGCATCACCAGCTGCAAATATAGGGGATAATAGAAGGTCACGCACCTCTTCATCGCTTAATGGTTGACCTGTTTCATCGCAAGCAAATATAAGGTCGGAGAGGATGTCACTGCGCGAGGAATCTGGTTGCTTGCGACGTTCTTCAACCTCAGCCGATAGCAATTGAAAAAGTTCTCGCCTCAGGTGAAGGCGGTACCCCTGTGGACTCCATCGACCTAAATCGCGTTGTCTAAAAATATTGCTAAGAATCTTATCTATAGGAGATTGTCCATGTCTAAGCACAGACACAAATAAATGTTTGATTTTGTCATAGCGTTCTCCTTCATACAAACCCATGACAACCTCTACACCCACTCGCAAGGTGATATCTTCAATGGTTGGGTATGCAACAAAAGATTTTCCAACCACCTGTTGACTCATGATTTTTTCTGTGAGTTCGCAGATACGTTGTCCGCAGGCTTGCATCCGCACTCCATGAAAACCTTGCATTAAAAGCTTACGTCGATTTTTGTGAACTAAGCCATTAAGTTGAAGAACTCCTTGATTTCCTGTCATCAAGGCGAAATTTTGGTTCAACTCACCCCTAGCTGCAATTTCCTTGGTATTTGTGAAAATTTCCTTTATTCCTAAAGGATTGCTGACATAAACAATTGGTGTAGAACCAGACATTACAGTGACGATATCACCATAACGTTTGGAAATCGCATCCATATAGCCAAAGGGGTCAGCCTCGAATTGCAGATTTAGTAGCCAGAAGGGTCTTTTCGGTCCTGGGGGTAGTTTCATCAGTCTTTATTTACTCCCATTATTTATTGATATCGCACAGTGCATTATCGATACAAATTCTCAAATGTCTAGCTAATTCCTGAATATTCGGTTCAACGAAAATTGAGAAATGATCCCCTGGAACTTCAATAACTGGAATAGGTTGACTAGAATATTTTCCCCAACCTAGTAAGGGGTCATCAGTATGAAATTCCGGGCTTTCAAAGTCATGAATAATCTCCTCATTAGCTCTCAACAGAATCATGGAGTGAGGATAAACTTGGGGAAGATAATCTCGCATAGCTTGGACATGAACTTTGAAAAGTTGGTAATAGCGGAGAAAATCTTTAATTTCTGTATCGCTAAAAATGTAGTTTGTTTTTTTATTGACTAAATGAAGTTGCTCGTTTAATGGCAAATCTCGAAGTTCCTCAAAAGTTACCGAAAACTCTACGTTATTATTAGTTTTTATTGATTCTGCCATGCGGAGTAAGAATTTTGCATCATCATCTTTTGTAGATTCAATGCGTGTTTCTGGTAGTATGGCATCGATAACAACTAACAAACTTACTGTTTGACCTTGTTTTTGCAATTGCTGTGCTATTTCAAAAGCAAGTACACCACCGTAACAATGACCTCCTAAAAGATAAGGATCATTTGGTTGTACTTTACGAATTTCTTTCAGGTAGCGAGATGCTGTTTCCTCAACTGAAATAATTTCCGGTTCCTCTTGGTCAGGGGTATGTTGCAAGGCATAAAATGGATAGTCCTCACCAAGTCTTCTGGACAAGTTAAAGTATTGACGAACACCTCCCCCAGCACCATGGATACAAAAGAAAGGTATTTTGGAACCAGAAGAGTTAATTGCAACTAGAGGAGAATTAGATGTTTCACCGACTGGCTGATTGACAACTTGAGCTAGTTTTTCAATTGTTGGGTTTTCAAAAAGAGTAGATAGGGGAAGATTATGTCCAAATCGGTCTTGGATTTGAGCCATTAAGCGAACAGCTAAAAATGAGTGTCCACCTAAGTCAAAGAAGTTATCTGTTACCCCAATCGGGCTAGTATTCAGGAGATTTTCCCAAAGTTTAACTAATGATAATTCTGTAAAATTACGAGCAGCGACGAAGGATTGAGTGGTATTTGGTCGAATAACTTCATCAGTTGGTAGCGCACGCTTATCTACTTTGCCATTAGGTGTTAGTGGGAGGGCGTCCAGTACAACAAAGGCAGATGGTAGCATATAATTAGGCAGTTTTTGTTGCAAATAGGGCAACAGTTGTGCAGCTATGTCCTGATTCTCTGTGACGACATAAGCAATCAAACGCTGATTTTTTTGAGCATCATTGCTGGCAATTACAACAGATTCTTGTACATCTGGATGTTGTGCAATAACAGTTGCAATTTCTCCCAATTCTACTCGAAAACCTCTGATTTTTACTTGATCATCACGGCGACCTAAATACTCAAGATTACCATCTTTTAGATAACGTACTAAATCACCTGTTTTATAAAGCTTAGTTCCTGGAATAAACGGGTTATCAATAAATCTCTCTTGAGTCAATTGCGGACGATGCAAATATCCTGTTGCTAATCCATCACCACCAACATAAAGTTCACCAACAACCCCTACAGGTGTTGGTTGTAAATGGCTATTTAGTACATAAACTTGAGTATTGTCAATAGGACGACCGATGGGGACACTGTTTGCTTGGTCTTGTAGTAAACTCGTGTCGTAGTAAGTAGCGTTGGCGGAAACTTCCGATGAGCCGTAAAGGTTGATGAGTTTTGCTGAGGGTATCAATTCTCGGAAAGTTTGAGCTAACTTAACAGACAGTGCTTCTCCGCTAGTTATCCAGAGTTTGAGCTGCCATAGTTTTTTAGTGAGATGACTGTAATTATCTAGAAGTAAGCGCAGTAGTGAGGGTACAAGTATAATACGGCTTACTTTGTGATGTACTAGAGCTTCTATAAATAGTTGCGGGTCTTGTACAGTTGCATTATTAATAATTACAGCAGGAATTCCCCTTAGTAAAGGAGCAAATATTTCCCACACAGAATCTACAAAGCTAATAGCTGTTTTCTGACAACAAACTTCTCCTGGGGTGAAAGGATAGGTTTTCCATAACCAGTGTAAGCCGTTTACTGTACCGCGATGAGTGCCAAGAACGCCTTTAGGAGTTCCAGTTGAGCCAGAAGTGTAGATAATATAGGCAAGATTATCAGCTTTTGACGTGCTAATGGGGTTTTCTTGATTTTCTTGAGCAATTTTGTCCTTGTGAATATCTAAGCAAACCGTTTTAGCCGAAGATAATGAGAGCTTTTCTAATATTTCTTGCTTCGTAATTAACAGCGATGCTTGAGAATCAGAGAGCATAAAATTTAGACGCTCAACAGGATAACTTGGATCAAGGGGAATGTAGGCTCCGCCAGCTTTAAGAATAGCTAAAATTCCCACCACCATATCTGTAGAACGTTCCAGACATATCGCAACTAAAGTTTCTTTTGTTACACCGTGTTTTTGTAAATAATGTGCAAGCTGATTAACTCTGTGGTTAAGTTGACGATAAGTTAGTTCCTCTGACTGATGAATTAATGCGCTTAAATCAGGTGTGAGTTGAACCTGTTGCTCAAATAATTGATCCAGAGATGCATCTTGAGGATAATCTGCAATTTGATTAAAGTTAAATAGGAGTTGTTCTTGTTCAGAAGCAGTTAAAAGTGATAATTCACAGATACGCTGCTCTGGATTAGCAACAATATTTTCTAATAAATTCTGGAAATTGTTGATAAATTGAGTAATTGTTGTTGAATCAAAAATATCTGTGTTGTACTCCAAACACCCTGTTAATCCCTCTGGGGATTCAGACATTGATAGGAAAATATCCAGTTGAGCTGTACCGCTATCAAACTCCAAAGTACGCAAAGTTAAACCAGAAACAGACTGCACAGACACTGGACTGTTTTGCAGGACAAACATGATTTCATAAAGTGGATTTCGGCTTAAGTCGCGTTCCGGTTGCAATTCTTCTACAAGCATCTCGAAAGGCAAATCCTGATGTGCATAAGCATCGAGAGTTACCTCACGTACTCGATGTAAAAATTCGCGGAAGCTAGGATTGCCACTGAGGTTATTACGTAACACTAAAGTATTAACAAACAAACCCAGCATTCCTTCTAATTCAGCTCGGTTTCGGTTTGCAATTGGAGAACCAATTAAGATGTCCTCTTGGTCTGTGTAGCGATATAGTAATATGTTAAATGCTGCCAGCAAACTCATAAATAAAGTGCTGTCTTCTCGCTGGCTTAATTGTCTGAGTGCATCAGTCAGAGCTATCGAGAATGTAAAATACTGTTTGGCACCAGTGAAAGTTGTGACAGCAGGTCGGGAACGGTCTGTAGGTAACTGTAGTACAGGTAGCTCACCCTTGAGTTGTTGCTTCCAATAATTTAATTGGGTTGCTAAGAATTTACCTTGGATGCGATCGCGTTGCCAAATTGCAAAATCTGCATACTGAATGGCGAGATTGGGTAAGGGAGAAGGTTGATTTGTAGAGAAAGCAGCATACAGCGTTGACAACTCCCGCAGGAACACACCACAAGACCATCCATCCGTGATAATGTGGTGCATGGTCACAAGCAAAACGTGTTCTTGTTGACTCAAGCGAAGTAAAGTTGCTCTGACTAAAGGTCCTTTAGCTAAATTAAAGGGTTTTTTTGCTTCCTGGGCTACAAGTTGTTTCACCTCGGATTCCCAATCTTTACCAGACAAATGCTCAAGATTAATAATGGGTAAATCCCAAGTCAATTGAGGTGCAATTTCCTGTACTGGCTCCCCATTGACAAGCTTAAAACTTGTGCGCCAAACTTCGTGACGCTTGAGAATTTCATTCAGACTTTGTTGAAGTGCTGTGATATTAAGCTGTCCTTCTATATGAAAAGCAATTGGGATATTGTAGAAGGAACTTCCATGATAAAGCTGGTCAATAAACCATAATCTTTCTTGGGAGAAAGATAAAGGAATATTTTTACAGACTTGACGCTTGGGAATAGTGTCAGCTTGAGACTTTCCCCCCTTCCATTTTTCCAGAAGAGCTTTTTTGGCTGGTGATAAATTAGAGTATTTTTTATCCATTGCTAATAATTATTTCATACTTGCTAAGTTTATATAGCAATCCTAGACAAGTTGTGAGATTTTCTTTGAAAACGAACCGCCAAGACGCAAAGAGCGCAAAGAAAAGAGAGAAAGAGAGTTCTCACGTAAGCGCAGAGCGCACGTTAAGGGCGTTAGCGTAAGCTCCTCGCAAGAGGCACGCGCAGCGTGTCCGTAAGGACTCAGGGCTTATGATTTAGGATTGCTATAGTTCTACTTAAAATTATCCATTACCCAAGAGAAGTGCTACTTCTTCCTCAGATAATTCTTCAATTTTTTCCAACATAAGTTGCTCAATCATTTCTGTCTGCTTAACTGGTGTCATTGCTTGTAATAAAAAGTCGCGCAGTGGTAAATCTACAGGAAATTTTGCTCGCAATCGAGAAACGAGTTGAGTTGCAATCAGGGAATCTCCTCCTAACTCATAAAAGTTGTCGTAAATACCAACTTCTGTAATACCAAGTACCTCCTGCCATATTTCCGTCACTTGTTTTTCCAACTCATTTGTCGGAGCAACATAGGAATTACTAAGATTAGGTCTGGAGTAGAGTGAGGATGAATCTAATTGATTGGAATATTTTGAATTTTCATGATATAATGTCGCTGGCTTGTTACTTGAAGGTGATGAAGATTTAGCATCAATCCAGTATCTTTGTCGCTCAAAGGGGTATGTAGGTAAAGGCAGACGATGACGCCGTTCGTGAGTATAAAATCCTGACCAATCTATTTCAACACCAGAAAGCCACAACCGACCTAATGTTTGCAACAACCAAGCAACATCTGATTGTTGTTCTTTAACATGGCGTAACGAAGTCAGCACTTGCTGTTTGGCATTTCTATCTAAATGTTGTGTCGTTAATGTGCTTAAAGTTCGTCCGGGTCCCACCTCCAGAAAAACACCTTCAAACTGCTTTATCAGTTGAGATATACCATCTGAAAATCTCACAGT
>JXCB02000033.1:82184-172711 GCA_000828075.3 Tolypothrix campylonemoides VB511288
TGGCTGGGCTTGCGGTGGTAAGTCAAAACACGTTGTCCGTCAAGCGAAGTTAATACTTTCACCGCATCGTTCAAATCTTGGCAAACGACCATGCGCCGATGGTCAAAAGCACAACGACCCACTTGTAGGGTATGGGCGACATCAGGTAGGGAAATATCGGGATTTTGCTGCAGGTGAGTGTGCAGTTGCGCTGTTGCAGTTTCTAGGGCTGTGCTAGTTTTGGCAGAAAGCAGCAACAATTGCCAGGGGCGCGAGGGACTTGAAGCCTCAATTACTGGAGCCTCTTCCAAGATGACATGGGCGTTAGTCCCGCCAATGCCAAAAGAACTTACACCTGCTCTGTTAGGTGTACCGTTGTTTTCCCACTTGGATAATTTAGTATTAACGTAAAAAGGACTATTAGCGAAATCTATCTCAGGATTAGGATGTTCAAAGTGTAAGCTAGGAGGAATTTGTTTATGTTTTAATGCAAGGACTGTTTTGATTAATCCTGTCACACCCGCTGCTGTATTCAGATGCCCAACATTGGTTTTTACTGATGCGATTGCGCAATACGCACGCTTCGCGATCGCGCAAAATCCCTTCTGTGTAGTGCGGGCTGCAAATGCTTTTTTCAGGGCACTAATTTCAATCGGGTCTCCCAAGGCTGTACCGGTTCCATGAGTTTCGATGTAAGTGATGGTTTCAGGAGCAACCCCAGCAAGCGCTTGAGCTTCTGCAATCACCTCAGCTTGACCACTCACACTCGGAGCCGTATAACCCACTTTAGCCGCACCATCGTTATTGATAGCCGAACCTTTAATTACTGCATGAATGCGATCGCCATCTGCCAAGGCATCTTCTAATCTCTTGAGGACGACAAGACCTACTCCATCGCCGAAAATAGTACCTTGGGAACTGGCATCAAAGGCGCGACAGTGACCATCGGGGGAAGTTATACCCCCTTCTTGATAGAAATAACCCTGCTTTTGCACAGATGCTATACAAATACCACCTGCCAAAGCCATATCGCACTCATAGTTTAGCAATCCTTGACATGCTGAGTGAACAGCTACCAATGATGTAGAGCAGGCAGTCTGAATATTGATGCTCGGTCCTTTCAGATTCAATTTATATGAAACTCGTGTAGCCGCAAAGTCCTGACTGTTGCTGTACAGAATTGAAAGACCCATCGATTCAATGAGGTCACGGTGAGAACTCAAATTGCTCAGAAAGTAAGAACTCATATTGGTTCCCACATAAACACCAGTCAAGCCTACGCCTGATCCAGGTTTATAACCAGCATTTTCCAATGCTTCCCAAGCACATTCAAGAAGAATACGGTGTTGAGGATCTATGATTTCAGCTTCCCTTGGCGAGAAATCGAAGAAGGAAGCGTCAAACATTTCAAAATCTGATAAACGAGCACCAGCTTTTACATATCGAGGGTTACTCAGCGTGTCTGAGTCTACACCTGAAGCCTCTAATTCTTCATCACTGAAGAAAGAAATTGACTCTTGCCCCTTGCACAAGTTTTTCCAAAATTCATCAACGCTTTTGGCTCCTGGAAAACGACCAACCATACCAATGACGGCTATGCCTTTGATGGAATCGTGGATTTGTTGATTATCCATTTACCTTCCTCCTTTGCTTCATTAATTGTCGTTTTTCCTGGATAGCCGCTTCTTTTCTGCTGGCACGTTCATCAGCTTGTTGAGATATTGGTTCTTCAATCTGCTTCCCACCAATATATTCAGCCAAGGTACTTATAGTTGAATATTCAAATAAGTCAGCAATTGATAAATTTTTGTTGAATGTCTTTAGAATTTTACTGCGAACCTGAATTATGAGTAAAGAATCTCCTCCTAATTCAAAAAAATTATCATAAAGACCTACATTTTTGATTCCAAGAATTTCTTGCCAAATGTTAGCAATCTTTTGTTCAATTTCATTACTAGGAACAACGTAGGGATTTTGTAAATCCGGTCTGGAGTGTAGTAATAACTTTGCTTGTTGACTTTCTGCTTCTTGTTGAAATGATTCAAGCTTAATCCATTGGTCAATTCTAGCTTGAATTTCCCCAGTTGAAACAACTACATGATTAAATTCACTAGAATTTAAAATCCTTTGAAAAGCTTTTACCCCTTCTTCCGGCTGAATAGCGAATTCAGCCACACTTGCGCCTACAGATGTACTTTGTTTATTTTCTTTTTCAAGTTGCCAACCATCCCAGCTTATGCTTCTCCATAAGACAGGATGGCTCTGATTATGTTGATGCACAAAAGCATCCATAAACATATTCGCTGCTGAGTAGGCAACAAATCCTAATCCTCCTAACACAGACGATAAAGAAGATAGCAAAAAACAAAAATCAAGCTTTTTGTTTTGCAAAACTTTTTCTAATACTAAAAGCCCATGTACTTTTGATTGAAATTGCTGCTCACAATCAGTTTTACTTATTTTTTCAATAGTTGCAAAAGACTTGCCTTCAAGAATTCCAGCAGCGTGAATGACACCATTTAGCTGACCAAATTGCTGTTCAGCTTGAGCAATGGCACTTTGCATTTGTTCTGTGTTGCTCACATCAGCGCTTACCACCAAAACTTCTGCACCCAACTGTTCAAGTTCTTGGACTTTGCGAATTTTGCGGCTAATGCTATCACTCTCATCATGAGTACTGAGCCATTGTTCCCACTTGTCTTTTTTGGGCAAAGCAGAACGTCCTACCAACAGTAGTTTTGCTTGCACAGTTCGAGCCAAGTATTCTGCCAAAACAAGTCCGATACCACCGAGTCCACCTGTAATTAAATAGACTCCTCTTTCTCTGAGTCGAGGTTTTTCTGTTTTAGCTTTATCAAAACGCACTGGTTCAAAACTCTGTACCCAGCGATTCAAACCTCGATAAGCAATTAGCTTTTGGGAATCAGAAATCGTCAGTTCTGCCAGTAATTTTTCTACAAGTTTTTCTTCTTGCCAACTTCCGCTTGGGGGAAGTATAACATCAATACTACGACAATTAATATTTGAATATTCTTGGGGTATAACTTTAATTGGTCCAAGCAAAGTGGCTTTTTCTGGACAAAGCACTTCCGTTCCTGTCACTGACTGTAGATTGTTAGAAATGACTGTGATTTGAAAATCATCAGCAGTTTCCACTCTTCCCAAAGCTTGGGCAAGAAATAGCAAACTATAAAATCCTGTCGCTTGGTTTTTTTCAACCTCTTCAAGTTTTAATTCTTTGTCACTTATAGATGTAATACCCCACAAATGAATAATTCTTTTTGGCAACTTTTGTTGTGTTATAAGCTCCTTAATTAAGGCATCGTAATCATGATTATTTTGAGGATTGAGAGTATATTGAGACTCGCCTAGCTTGGAGAATGCCCCAACTTTTACTGTAATTACATCCTGGTTTTGTTGTTGGAGTTGTCTTACCAAGTTGATACCCAAACCGCACTCATCAAGAAATACCAAAATGCTGGATTTTTGAGTTGTTAATTCTTGATGTTCAAGCTGTACTGGAGGTAAAGATGGTTTCCAATAAGGAATATAGAACCAGTCAGCTATATCGAGCTTTTTGCTCATTGATACTGAAGCTGAATGGTTATTCTGTCCTTGTTTTTGGGGTTCAATCCAGTATCTTTGTCGCTCAAAGGGGTATGTAGGCAAAGGTAGACGATGACGCCGTTCGTGAGTATAAAATCCTGACCAATCTATTTCAACACCAGAAAGCCACAATCGACCTAATGTTTGCAACAACCAAGCAACATCAGATTGTTGTTCTTTAACATGGCGTAACGAAGTCAGCACTTGTTGTTTGGCATTTGTATCTAAATGTTGTGTGGTTAATGTGCTTAAAGTTCGTCCGGGTCCCACCTCCAGAAAAACACCTTCAAACTGCTTTATCAGTTGAGATATACCATCTGAAAATCTCACAGTTTGACGCAAATGTTGAGTCCAGTAGCTAGGGTTTGTCGCTTGTTCATCTGTAATCCAAATACCAGTGACATTAGAAATAAAGCGATAGCGAGGTAGATTCAATTTAACTTTTTTTACAAAGAGCACAAATGGTGACAATATCGGTTCCATCATTTGTGAATGGAACGCATGAGATGTATGCAACAGCCGACATTCAATTCCTTGTGAAGAGAATTGSTTTTGTAGTGCTGCGATCGCCTCATTTGTTCCAGAAACTACGCAGGAAGATGGGCTGTTAATGACTGCTATTTCTAGATAATTTTTGTATAACGTCTGTGCATCCAACAGAGATTGCACATCTTTTTCTGGTAGTGGAACAGCAAGCATACCTGTCTCTTATACACATCTAGATGTGTATAAGAGACAGATCAAGACCAAGGTGAGGTTGTAAAATCTCGGCACAAATATCTATATGTTTTTTAAATGTTGGTTCGACTAAATACAGTTCCCGCCCCATATTTACATATTGTGCTCCTTGTCCTGAAAACATGAAGATGACTGGACAATGGCTGGGCTTGCGGTGGTAAGTCAAAACACGTTGTCCGTCAAGCGAAGTTAATACTTTCACCGCATCGTTCAAATCTTGGCAAACGACCATGCGACGGTGGTCAAAAGCACAACGACCCACTTGTAGGGTATGGGCGACATCAGGTAGAAGAATATCGGGATTTTGCTGCAGGTGAGTGTGCAGTTGCGCTGTTGCAGTTTCCAAAGCTGTGCTGGTTTTGGCTGACAGTAGAAGCAATTGCCAGGGGCGCGAGTGTAGAGACGAGCCATGGCGCGTCTGTACTGGAGCTTCTTCCAAGATAACATGGGCGTTAGTCCCACCAATCCCCAAAGAACTGACACCTGCTCTCTTAGGTATCCCGTTACTTTTCCATTCTGATATTGCGGTATTTACATAAAAAGGACTATTGGCGAAATCTATTTGTGGATTTGGCTCCTGAAAGTGCAAACTAGGAGGAATTTGTTTATGTTTTAATGCAAGGACTGTTTTAATTAATCCTGTCACACCTGCTGCTGTATTTAAATGTCCAACATTGGTTTTTACTGAACCAATAGCGCAAAAGTTCTTTTTATTTGTGCTAGCGCGAAAAGCTTGTGTGAGAGCCTTGATTTCTATTGGGTCTCCTAATTCGGTTCCTGTACCATGTGCTTCTATATATGTGATAGTCTCAGGTTCTACTCCAGCTAAAGCGATCGCTTCCAAAATCACCTCCCTTTGACCATCAACACTCGGAGCTGTATATCCAATCTTTAAAGAACCATCGTTATTAACAGCAGAACCTTTGATGACTGCATGAATCGTGTCACCATCAGCAATGGCATCCTCTAATCTTTTCAAGACTACTACACCTAAACCATTGCCACCAATAGTTCCTTTTGCTTGAGCGTCAAAAGCTCGACAATGACCATCAGGAGAAAGAATTCCTCCTTGTTGATACTGGTACCCAGTTTTTTGTGGTACTGCAACAGAAACACCGCCTGCTAAAGCAATATCACTTTCACCATTCATTAAACTTTGGCAGGCTAAATGGACACTCACTAATGATGTGGAGCAAGCAGTCTGTACATTAATACTTGGTCCTCTCAAGTTTAATTTGTAAGAAACTTGCGTGGGTAAGAAATCCTTGTCGTTCCCAATAAAAATTTGGTATTTGTCTACTGATTCCAGAAAATCCTGATTAGTATATAAGTTTGAAAGCAGATAAGTACTTGCAGCAACACCCGCAAAAATACCAATTTGACCGCTATAAGTTTCAGAATTGTAGCCAGAATTTTCTAGTGCTTCCCAAACACATTCCATAAAAAGACGGTGTTGTGGGTCTATAATTTCGGCTTCTCTGGGAGAAAAGCTAAAAAATGAAGCGTCAAATAACTCTATATCTTCTAATACACCGCTTGCTTTCACATAACTGGGATCATTTAGCAATGTTGGATTTACCCCAGCAGATACTAATTCCTCATCTGTGAAAAAAGAAATTGACTCTACGCCATCACGCAGATTTTGCCAAAAAATATCAACTTTCTTCGCTCCAGGAAAACGACCTGCCATACCAATAATAGCAATTTCGTCTTGCTCATTTAAGGTATTAATAAAATTATTTGCTATGTCCATAAGGCAAAACTTTATTATCAGCTTTTTAGAATATAGTATTGCTATTTGATTTTTTAAAAACACTTAGAAAGACACGTAGGGTGGGCAATGTCCGCTAGCTCTGGGTTATATCGGAGTTTTTGTGAGCATTGCCCACCCTACAGATACTATTCGTTACTATTTATTTCATTCTTCATCGTCTAGAAAATATGACATGGAAATTTCCGAAGCAATCTGAATTTGATCATTTAAAACTGCATCAATATCTTCTTCAGTAGTTAATGGATTAGCAATCACTGCACGCATGGCAATTATAGGAATTTCCTTATCTAAATTGATAATTTTTTTTGTAGTTCGTGAGATAAAAGTGTGACCAATTTGGCGCTGCATCTTCTGTAAATTCTCATTAAAATTATTAATGATTTGATTATCTATTTCTGTCAATTGCTTTTTAGCAACAAGTCCTCTAAACTTTAGCGGAATATAGCGATAAATTAGCAAATTAGTATCAGGTTCTGCTAGTAATTCAAATTCAGGCATCGCCAAAATACGAGCAGCCATATATTGGGTTTTCCGGATTCCTTGATCAATCAAAAACTCATATCCCTTAAGCCCAATGAGCTTTAAACCAGCATGTAAAAATAAAGCCATGCCTGGACGAGAACCTTCTAAAGCACGTTTCCCTAAATCAAATGACCCCTTACGCATGGTATAGCTTGCGTGTTTTTCAATTGAAGAAGCCATATGCGGGTCGCGGAAGAAGACCATACCAATGCCCATTGGTAGATATAATTGTTTATGTCCATCAATGGTCACTGAATCAGCTCGTTCGATGCCAGCAAGCTTGTGCCGATGTTTTTCGGAAAACATAACTGGACCACCCCAAGCGGCATCTACATGAAAATATATATTATTTTCTTGGGCAATATCCGCAATATTTTCTAGCGAATCAACACTACCAGAATCTGTGGTTCCAGCAATGCCAACAATGGCTATAATATGTAGGTTTTGCTTACGGCATTCCGCAACAGCTTGGCGTAGCGCCTGTATGTTAACTCGATTGTTAGAGTCAACGGGAACTCTAATCAAATTCTGGGTGCTAATGCCCATCAAATCCGCAGCTTTATCAAAAGAAAAGTGCATCAATTCAGAGCCTATCACAACTGCTCCTTTGTAGCCGTAGAAATTTAGGGCTGCGGCTAAACCTTCTTTTTCTATGCCTAAAAACTCATTTTTTGGTCCTAAAGACGTATTTCGGGCGCACCAAAGTGCTGTGATATTTGCTGTTGTACCACCAGAAACCAAAATTCCTAGTGTACTCTGATTGTTTTGAATATGCTGAGTGTAGAAATCATCAGGAAAATCATAAATTTGTCGATGTAACATTGCTAAAGCCTCACGTTCGCAGAAGCTCAAGGCTTTAGCTGTCTCTATTTTGACAGCGTTTTGATTCATTGCTGTCATCAGTTTAGCTAGAGGGCGCACAAACGAAGGAAGCGCCGAGGTCATGTGACCGATAAATCGTGGCGAAGATGTATGTATTGAATGAGCAACAACATGATCGCCTAAGTATTTTAAATAGCTTTCAAAATCAGTAGGTTGAACAGGTATTTGACTATCAGAAAACTTGTCTAACAAAGAATCTAAATCAATGTTGGTGTTGGCATCAAACGTGCTTAAAAAGGCTTGAGAAAAATCATTAATGATTTCATCGATTTCTTTCTCAAGAGATGTAGCCTGACTCGATGTAGCGAACAGTTGCATCACTTGTTCTTCAATATTGTAATGTAATGTTTGCTCAGTCTCAAGAAAGTAATTTTGGTTTGGCATTTCTTGTTTACTTAATGTCATCTCGTATCCTTGAATCACTTTGCTTTCTACAATCGCCTTAGGTCGATGAAACACCTTTTTGTGCTGCTCGATGTTCTTTTCTTGCTTGTTTTCGGCGCTGTACTGAAGCTGTTCTGCTTTCAGCGCGATCAGAATGTTGTGTAATACATTGTTGCTCGCTTGACTCCTGATTAAGATATTTAGCTAAGCGGCTGATGGTAGGATACTGAAACATTTCAATCATAGAGAAGTCTCGCTGAAATGTTTTTTGCAATTTACTATGAACTTGAACTAAGAGTAATGAATGACCACCGAGTTCAAAGAAGTTATCATGGATTCCTACATTTTCAACTTGGAGTATTTCTTGCCAAATATCAGCAATAGTTTTTTCCACCTCAGTTTGAGGTGGCTGATAAAGTGTCTCTAATTCGGGTCGTGCAGTATCAGGTGCAGGCAAAGCTTTGCGATCAACCTTACCATTAGGTGTCAGTGGTAGTGCTTCCAGTGTGACAAAAGTTGCTGGTATCATGTAGTTTGGCAACTTCAACTCCAGGAAGCCCCGTAGTTCAGGAATGACGAGTGTTTGCTCAGATGGAACTACATAGGCGACTATTCGTTGAGAATCTCCTGAATCTGAGCGTACTACAACTACAGTTTCTCGTACTGCTGGGTGCTGGCTGATAATTGCTTCAATTTCTCCCAGTTCAATGCGGAAACCACGGACTTTTACCTGGTGGTCGATACGACCAATGTACTCTATCTCTCCATTAGGCAGGTAGCGTGCTTTATCTCCTGTCTTGTACAAACGTGCAGCTACTTTGTCACTAAAGGGATTAGGGATAAATTTTTCTGCACTCAGGTCAGGACGGTTTAAATAGCCTCGTGCGAGTCCTTCACCACCGATATGCAATTCGCCTGGGACACCTACAGGAACTAACCGATTATATTGGTCTAAGATATAAAGCTGCGTGTTTGCGATCGCGTGACTAATTGGTATCACCTGGCTATCAGTTTCTACCTCAGATGCTGCTGACCAAATCGTGGTTTCTGTCGGACCGTACATATTCCATAGGGAGTGACACCTTTGCCGTAATTGATGAGCTAGGTGTGCGGGTAAAGCTTCTCCACCACAAAGAATTTTTAATTGATGATTACCACCCCAGCCTGCTGCTAGAAGTAACTGCCATGTTGCTGGTGTGGCTTGCATGACTGTAGCTTTTGACTCAATTAATGTTGCTGATAACTGCACTCCGTCTGACGCGACTTCGCGACTGGTAACTACTAAGCGAGCACCTACTATCAGCGGTAGGAACAGTTCTAATGCTGCAATATCGAAGGAATAGGTAGTGACTGCTAGTAAAGTGTCTTCCTCAGTTAACCCTGGCTTTTGCCTCATTGAGTACAAAAAGTTGTTCAAAGCTTTATGAGGAATTTGTACACCTTTGGGTTTGCCTGTTGAACCAGAGGTATAGATCACATAAGCCAGGTTGTCAGTAGTTAGCTGGGAGAATAAATTTTTCTTGCTTTGTTGTGCAATCAAGTGCCAATCAGTATCTAAGCAAACGACTTTAGCTTTGTGTTGCGGCATTGCTTCCATAAGCGACGCTTGAGTCAGCAACACTGGCACTTGAGCATCTTCTAATATAAATGCTAATCGCTCTTGGGGATAACTGGGGTCTAGCGGTACGTATGCACCACCCGCCTTGAGGATGGCTAACAGTCCGATAACCATATCTAAGGAGCGCTCTACACAAATTCCCACCAATACTTCTGGCTTTACTCCCAGCTTTTGCAAATAGTGTGCTAATTGATTGGATCTGGTATTCAGCTCCTGATAGGTTAGCTGTTTATCTTCAAATACTACGGCTACAGCATTAGGTGTGCGCTCTACTTGCGCTTCAAACAATTCATGGATACATTTATGAGGATAATCAGCTTCAGTATTATTCCACTCCAAAAGCAACTGATAATTTTCTTGTGAAGTCAGTATTGGCAAGTCCCGAAGTTGCTGTTCGGGGTTAGCAACTATACTTTCCAGCAAAGTCTTTAAATGCCCTAATATCCTAACAATACTCGCACTATCAAAACGACGGGTATCATACCCAATCGATAGCAATAAATCTGAACCAGGATATACCTGTAGGGTAAGCGGATAATTCGTCTTTTCAAATATCCGAGCTTCACCGATTACCATGCTTTGAGCTAGCTTTTCTTTAGTATCATCTACTAAATAATTATTAAAAACTAGAAGAGTTTCAAATAGTGGCAAGCCACGAGGGATTTGACTCCATTGTTGGATCTGTATCAGTGAACTATACTCGTACTGACGCATTTCAGCTTCTTGAATTTGAAGCTTTTTCAGCCAAGGTATAACGAAAGCATCACCATGTACTTGTACCCGTAGTGGCAATGTGTTGGCGAAAAGTCCCATCATGGACTCTGCTTCTGCCAGTTCAGTAGGTCTGCCTGAAGATGTGGCTCCATAAACTATATCTGACTCTGTGCTATAGCGGCTTAAAAGTATAGCCCAAGCCCCCTTTAGCAGGATGTTCAAGGTAAGATGATACTTTCGCGCCAGGGAATTTAAAGCAGCTGTCGTTGTTTCTGATAGTAAGGTCTGTTGACAATCATGGTCTTCGTCTTGGCTAGAGAAAGTACCTGAAGCCTTATCCATCACAAGTGGTGTCGGTACCGTAAATCCTTTAAGTGTCTCGCGCCAGAAAGTTTCAGCCTTTGATATATCTTGCTGCTGTAGCCAACAGATGTATTCTTTGAAGGGACGAGGATATTCCAGATGTAAATCCTCACCTTTGCAAAAGGCATTGTAGAATTCATAAAATTCTTTCCACAGCCATGTTAAAGACCACCCTTCCATTAATATATGGTGAAAGCTGAAGACAAATTGATAACTATTGTCAGCCTCCTGAATTAATGTCAGACGTATGAGTGGAACCTGGGAAAGTACAAAGCCTTGTTTGCGATCGCCTGCTAAAAAAACTTCTAACTGCTTTTCTCTCTCCTGTAAAGACAGTTGACGCCAGTCTTGAAATTCCCAAGGCAAGTCTACTTCCTTATACACCACTTGATATGGTTTGTCAAGATTTTCCCAGTAGAATGAGGTACGCAAAATTGGATGCCGATCCAAAACTCGTTGCCAAGCTTTCTTGAAAGCTGGAACATCAAGCTGAGTTTGCAAAGCGTAGCAAAACTGCTCAAAATACACTCCGGAATGGGGTACAACCAGCGTGTGAAAAAGCATACCCTGCTGTAAGGGCGAAAGTTCGTATATATCTTCAATATTTTTTTGTTTCATTGAAAATTCCTCCTATATTATTGACCAATCTGAGCCAGCAAATTATTCAAATTTTCTTGATTTATGTTTGCTGCCGAAAAGTCTGAAGGGGTATATTCTACTGTTTCTAGGGAGCGACAGTGGGTGATGAGAGACTTGAGCGCTTCTATAAAACTATCAGATAGTTTTTCTATAGTCTCGCGTCGATGCAGATTTGTGCTATAGCCAAATTCCAGTCTCAACTGACCTTCTTCATTAACCCATGCAATCACGCTTAGCAGATAAGGCTGAGTTCCTTGTGGACTGTACAGTAGTCCGGTGGATTCTTCAGTCGGTCTAAGCATAGAAGACTGATCAAAGCTTTTACCAAACTGACCAAGGTAGAGAAAAAACACCTCTGCTTGGGGAAGCGATCGCATTTTCTGTGTAAGTGTTGTATCCTCGCTTAGGTAGCGTAGCACTCCATAGTCAATGCTTCTATTTGCAATGCAACGAAATTGCTCTTTGACGGCTTTCAATGCATCGCCCAGATTTTCAGCCCCTTCTAAATCCAAAAGTACAGGGTAAAGAGTTGTGAGCCAACCTACAGTCCGCGATATATCGACATTATCTATAATAGTACTTGCTTCCCGCCCATCTTCTTCGGTATCAAACAGTAAGCAGTTTATGCCTGTCCATTGTGTAAAAGCTTGTACAAGAGCAGTCAGCAGAACTTCTTGTGTATTAATTCGATAGACTGCGAGAACCTCCTGAAGTAATGCCTGAGTTTCTTTTTCGCTTAACGCTACTGAGACAGTTTGACTTGATGCTACAGTGTTCATGCCTCCAGGATAATCTATCGGTAAGCGGGAAACCTGCTTATGGCGATCGCTTAGGCAGTCATTTTGCCTTTTCTGCAACTTTTCGGATTGGGCGTATTCCTTTAGTCGTTCAGACCACTGTTTGAAAGAAGTTGTTTTCTGCGGCAGTTGAATTGCCTTACCCTGATAGAGCTGGTGATAAGCAGTCTCAAGATCCTCTAGTAAGATTCGCCAAGAGCCGAAATCTACTGCCAAGTGGTGGATGATGATGAGCAAGCGGCTTGGCTTGTTGGCACCCAGTTCAAAAAGGATACCCCGCACAATTGGTCCGGTTGACAGGTTCAAGCTACCTTGTAGTTCCGTAGCGGTTGCTTCCATAAAAGATTTTTGAGCCTCAGATGACAACGCAGATAAATCTATATGTGTAAAATTCACCTGAGATTCAAAGCCACTGTTCACCTGTTGCCAGCCAGATCCAGAGAGTGTAAACCGAAGGCGAAGTGCATCGTGGTGTATGAATAAATGTTGCCATGCTTGTTCAAACAAAGCTGGATCTAGAACTTGCATCACTTCTACAAAAAATGCCATGTTCCAGTGATGCAGTTCTGATAAATTCTGTTCAAAGAACCAGTGCTGGATAGGCGTCAGGGGAAGTGAACCAGTGACTAAACCCTGCTCAGCCTGTACAATTTGCTTTGTGCTTGTCACTTCTGCCAGTTCCGCAATTGTCTGGTGCTCAAACAATTGTTGAGGGGCAAGCCGATAACCTGCTTTAGCGGCTCTAGCACTCACTTGAATGCCAAGGACGGAATCGCCCCCTAACTCGAAAAAGTTATCGTGAATGCCTACTTGCTCAATACCAAGGAGTTCTTGCCAGATATTGGCGATCGTTTGCTCTACCTCATTTCTAGGAGCAACATAGGCATTATCTAAATTGGGTCTTGAGTAAAAAGAAGAGGAACTCGCTTTTTCTTGAAGTTGAGAGTTTTTATTAAATTCAAGCTTAACCCATTTTTTAATGCTAGCTTGCAAATCTACAGTTGATGTCACGACTTGAGTCATACCTGTAGATAAGGCGCGTCTAAAAGCTTCCAGACCTTCTTGCCGTGTCATCATCGAGTCGGCACCTTTGGGAATGGTCACTGATTCCAAAGATTCTTGAGTAATCCAATTATCATAATTGATACTTAACCAGGGAACAAGACTTGTTTGATTGTGTTTGTGTACAAAAGCATCCGTGAATATGTGCGCTGCTGGATAGGCAGCCATGCCCAGTACCCCCAACACAGATGCTAATGAGGATATTATTACGCAGAAATCAAGCTCTTTCCCTTGTAAGATATTTTCTAATACAAATAATCCATAGCCTGTTGAGCTTAATTGACTTTCACACTCAGTTCTACTTATTTGTTGAACAGTGCGAGATAACTTGATGCCTGCTGCATGGATGACACCGTGAATTTGACCAAAGCGTTTTGAAGCTTCAGTCATCACTGCTTGCATTTGTTCAAAGTTGGCAACATCGGCACGGCAAATAAGAACCTCAGCACCCAAAGCTTCCAATGCTTGCACTTTCTTGATTTTGCGGCTGATATCATTGTTTTCATCATGAGTTGCAAGCCATTGTGACCACTCTTGTTTTGGGGGTAGACCGGAACGCCCTGTTAAGATGAGCTTGGCGTGTGCTGTCTGTGCCAGGTATTCTGCTAGTACCAAACCAATCTCTCCCAGACCACCAGTGATTAAATATACTCCTTCTTCCCTGATGGGAATTGTTCCCTCATCTGGCTCCTCAAGTTGTATTGGTTCAAAAGTTTGCACCCATCGGTGTTTGCCTCGGTAGGCAACTATATTCTCAGATGCTGTTTGAGTGAGTTCTGCTAAAAGTTGGTCTATAAGTTGATTTTTTTGGCGTGTCCCTGATTCCGGAATGACAAGATCAATGTTACGACAGGTGATGTTGGGATACTCCTGGGGAATCACCTTACAAATTCCCATAACAGGTGCTTTTTCCGGACACAACTTTTCGTCGCCGTTGACCTCCTGCACATTGTTGGTTACTACCAGAATTTGTACAGAATCGGTAACTTCTTGTTTTCCTAACGCCTGCGCCAGGAAAAGCAGACTATAAAAACCTAAATTCTGGCATTCTTCAAAGAACTGGTGGGGTGATTCTCCCTGTGCGTTGGGAATAAGACTCCAAAAATGGCTGATGGCATTTGGCGTTAAATCCAATGAGTCAAGTTCTTTGAGCAAGGTATCATAGTCACTGCTTGCTTGTGGATTAATTGCGTAACAACGCTCACCTAGCTGGGTAAACTGCTCTCCAAGCGTCACACTGATGACATCATGTCCCTGTAATTCCACCTGTTTAGCAACTTGTGAACCAACTCCAACAGTATCAACAAAGACTAAGCAACATAACTTTTGTTCTGATTTGGATGTTACGTGTGAAGAGCGTTTCCAGGAGGGGATGTAAAACCAGTCGGCAATATTTGGTTTTTTGTGTAATGTTTGTTGTGAGGGCGTAGCTAAGGCAGCTTCAGGGTTTGCCTCAATCCAGTAACGTTGGCGCTCAAAAGGATATGTCGGTAGGGGGATGCGATGACGTTGCTCATTCGCATAAAAACCAGACCAGTCTACTTTTACCCCTGCAAGCCAAAGGCGACCCAATGTGTTCAGTAAAAAGGCGACATCTGACTGTTGCTCATAGGAATGCCGCAGGGAGGAGAGCATCACTGCTTTGGTATCGTCACTTTCTATACATTGCTTACTTTTCACGGGATCGGTCAACCTCGCTTCCATTCCTCTCTCCTGCTTTTTGAGAGGCTTTGAATTCTCCCCATTCCCTCTTAGGGAATGGGGCTGGGGGGTTAGGTTTTGCGTTGGTTTTTCCAGATGGCGTGAAAAGTCAGCTATACATTGCAGTGCAAAACTATTTAATGCTTGACCAGGACCAATCTCCAGTAAGATGGGGTTGTCTTTTTTCCATAACTCTTGCACTCCGGAAGCAAAGCGTACTGTTTGACACAGGTGTTTCACCCAATAACTGGGATCTGTTGCTTGGTCTTGTGTAATCCAAGTTCCCGTGACGTTGGACAAATACGGAATTTTCGGTGGTTTGAGGCTGAATGTTTTGACTAAATCGTGTAAGGTGGGAGCGATCGCCTCCATCATGACAGAATGAAAAGCATGAGAACTCTGCAAACGCTTCCCAACTATACCCTTTTGACTTAATTGTCGTTCTAATTCCTCGACAGCGTCTGTGAAACCCGCAATCACACATAACGATGAGCCGTTGATTGCAGACATGGAGATTTTCTCATTCAGGAGGGGCTGTATTTCCTCCTCGGAAAGCCCAACCGCCAGCATTGCCCCGAATGGCAGTTCTTGAATCATTTGCGCTCTTTTAGCTACCAGAGTTAAAGCATCTTCCAGAGATAACACTTGTGCTAGAGTTGCTGCTACATATTCACCAATGCTGTAGCCAATCATTGCCGTAGGACGAATTCCCCACGATATCCACAACTGAGCTAAAGCGTATTCAATGACGAACAGGGCTGGTTGAGTAAAAACGGTTTGATTAAGTTTTTGAGTGGCTACATCTGCTTGTTCTTCTCCACGACCTAACATTTTTCGCAAGTCTAAAGATGCAGAGCCGTTATTTTGTTGTTGCTGATTTACACCCTTAGTATTTCTCTTGGGATACAAAACATCTCGTAAATCAAGACCAAGGTGAGGTCTTAGTAGCAAACAGCATTGGTCAACACAAGCGCGAAATGTTGGCTCAGTTTGGTAAAGCTCAAAAGCCATATTGACGTAATGAGTTCCTAGTCCAGAAAACATGAAGGCAACAGGGCGTTCCTGACCTTTTTGAGTACTGGTGAAAACTCGCTTTGGCTCAACAAGTGCGTTGACAGCATCTTGAATATCGCGACAGACAACTGCACACCTATGCTCGAAAACTCTTCGTCCAAACAGCAATGTGTAAGCTGCATCGGCAAGGTTTAAATCGGGATGTTCTCGCAAATAATTAGCTAAATTCGTTGTAGCCTTTTCTAGTGCCGATTCCGTTTTAGTAGAAAGAACTAACAGATGATATTTTCTCCCCAGTTCCCCAGTTCCCCTGCTCCCCTGCTCCTCCGGCGGGGCTTCTTCGAGAATCACATGGGCATTGGTTCCCCCAAGCCCAAAGGAACTGACTCCTGCACGTCGGGGAGTGCCATTTGTTTCCCATTCAGAAAGTTTAGTATTGACGTAGAAAGGACTATTGGCAAAGTCAATTTCCGGATTAGGCCGCTCAAAGTGTAAGCTTGGGGGTATTTGTTTGTGTTTTAGTGCAAGGACGGTTTTGATTAATCCTGTCACACCAGCCGCAGTGTCTAAATGCCCAATGTTGGTTTTGACGGAACCAATAGCGCAGAATCCTTTCTTTTGGGTACTTGCTTGAAAAGCTTGTGTCAGGGCGGCAATTTCAATCGGATCTCCTAAGGCTGTTCCTGTACCATGAGCTTCTATGTAAGTAATTGTCTCAGGTTCTACTTCGGCTATTACTTGAGCCGTTCTAATGACTTTTGCTTGGGTATCGATACGAGGTGCTGTGTAGCTGACTTTGAAGGAACCATCATTATTGATAGCCGAACCTTTGATGACAGCATGAATTGTATCGCGATGCGAGAGAGCATCTTCTAATCGCTTCAACACCACAATGCCTACACCCTCACCACCCACAGAACCCTGTGCGTTAGCATCAAAGGCGCGACAATGTCCGTCAGGAGACATTATTCCCCCTTCTGTGTACATATATCCAGCTTTTCTTGTTGCATTGATGGCAACTCCACCAGCTAAAGCGATATCACATTCACCATTCAGCAAACTTTGACAAGCTAAGTGGACAGCTACTAATGAAGTTGAGCAGGCAGTTTGAACGGCATAACTGGGACCTTCTAGGTTAAGTTTGTAAGAAACGCGCGTAGTTAAGAAATCTTTATTTGCTGCTATTGTAAGTTGCTGAGGGTCAATAGAGTTTATGATATTTTGATTTAGATAAATATTAAGTAAATAGCTGCTCAGGCTAGAGCCACCATAAACACCAATAGCACCTTTATAAGTTTGTGAATCGTATCCAGCATTTTCCAGAGCTGACCAAGCACATTCTAGGAAAATTCGGTGTTGTGGATCAGTGATTTCTGCTTCTCTGGGATTAAAGCCAAAAAATGAAGCGTCAAATAATTCTGCATCTTCTAATATAGCTAGTGCTTTGACATAATTAGGGTCATTTAATATAGATGAACTTATACCTGAAGACAACAGTTCTTCATCACTGAAAAAAGAAATTGATTCTCTTCCATTTTGGAGATTTTTCCAGAATTCATCAATATTTTTAGCTCCAGGAAAACGTCCTGCTAAGCCGATAATTGCTATTTCTGAACCATTTGTAGAAGTAGATGCTGCCGGACTAGTCATAATTTTATTTAATCCTTAAATATTTTCAATAGATTTCATTTTTTGCAGACGCTTTCTTTGTTGGGCTTTACCATCTGCAATTTTTTCAGTGACAATCTCTGTTATAGAAGAAGATGGTTGTTGGTTTGTGGCTTGATTAAAATAATCTGTTAAAGAGCTTATGGTTGGATATCTAAATAAGTCGAGGACAGATAAATCTCTGTTAAATACTTCACGTAATTTGCTATGAATCTGAAGCAAAAGCAATGAATGACCACCGAGTTCAAAGAAGTTATCATGGATTCCTACGTCTTCGACATGAAGGACTTCTTGCCAAATATCAGCAATCGTTTTTTCCACTTCAGTTTGGGGTAGCTGATAAACTGCTTCCAATTCTGGACGTGCGGTATCAGGTGCAGGCAGCGCTTTGCGATCAAGCTTACCATTAGGCGTGAGTGGTAGTGCTTCAAGGGTGACAAAAGTTGCTGGTATCATGTAGTTTGGCAGCTTTGACTCTAGGAAGCTCCGTAGCTCAGTAATTATCAGTGTTTGCTCTGTATGAGGAACGACATAGGCGACTAAACGTTGAGAATCTACCGAATCTTCGTGTACTACAACTATAGTTTCTCGTACTGCTGGATGTTGGCTAATAAATGCTTCAATCTCAGACAGTTCAATTCGGAAACCACGGATTTTTACTTGGTAGTCAATACGACCTATGTACTCAATCTCTCCATTCGGCAGATAACGTGCTTTATCTCCTGTTTTATACAGACGCGCTCCTGGTTTATCGCTGAAGGGATTAGGTATGAATTTTTCTGCTGTCAGGTCAGCGCGGTTTAAATAGCCCCGACCCACGCCTACACCACCAATATAAACTTCGCCCGTTACACCCACAGGGACAGGATTTAAATACTCATCAAGCAGATAAATTTGTATATTAGCAATTGGATGACCAATGGGAACTGTCTTTTGATAGATGCTAGATTTTTGGGTACTGCATAGATTTTTGCACTCCCAAAATGTGACATCTACAGCAGCTTCCGTCGGACCATAGAGATTGTGCAGTTGGGCGTTGAGTCGGTTGAAGAAGCGTTTTTGCAGTTGCACTGGTAACGCTTCACCACTGACTATCACCCGCATAAGACTGTTACAAGTTTCCAGATTTTCAGCTTCTAGAAACATTTGCAGCATTGAAGGCACAAAATGGATGGTGGTTATTTGCTGCTGTATAATGACTTCGACTAAATAGTTGGGGTCTCGATGTCCTTCTGGTTGCGCTACTACTAAACGCGCTCCTGTAATCAATGGCCAGAAAAATTCCCACACTGACACGTCGAAGCTGAATGGTGTTTTCTGTAAAACTCGATCGCTAGCTGTTAATTGGTATGTGTCTTGCATCCACAGTAGGCGATTGCAGATTCCCTTGTGGGTATTCATCGCTCCTTTTGGTTTCCCTGTAGAGCCGGAGGTGTAGATTACGTAGGCTAGGTTATCACTACTGAGGTGGCAAACAGGGTTTTCTCTACTGTATTGGGCGATAATTTCCCAGTTGCTATCTAGACAAACTACTTTAGCTTTGTGGGTTGGTAAATTCTTTAATAGGTGCTGTTGTGTTAATAAGACGCTTGGCTGCGAATCTTCTAACATATAAGCCAAGCGTTCTTTGGGGTAACCAGGATCTAACGGTACATATGCGCCACCTGCTTTGAGGATGGCTAATAGTCCAATGACCATAGAGAGCGTTAGCGTAGCTCCTCCCACGGAGGCTCGCTCTACACAAATTCCCACCAATACTTCTGGTTTTACTCCCAAAGCGCGTAAGTAGTGTGCAAGTTGATTTGCTCTAGCGTTGAGTTCACGATAGGTCAACAGAGAATCTACAAATACCACTGCTATTGCGTCAGGTGTTCTTTCCACTTGCGCCTCAAACCACTCGTGGATGCATTTTTCTTGTGGATACTCTGTTTGCGTGTTATTCCATTCCACTAACAACTGGCGTTGTTCAGATTCTGTTAACAGTGGTAACTCGGAAAGTCTCCGGTGGGGATTTGCCACAATCTCTTGAAGCAACGACTGCAAATGCCTTGCCATCCTGTTGATGGTGCTTGCCTCAAATAAATCGGTATTGTACTCTAAAGTGCCAAATAGTCCCTGTGCTGTTTCTGTCATCTCTAGGGTCAAATCAAATTTAGCACTACCACTGTCAATTGCCAGGGAACTTAAAGTCAAACCAGGCAACTCTAATGCAGACATTGGTGCATTCTGAAGCACAAACATCACTTGAAATAGTGGTGTGTGACTCAACTCTCGCTGTGGTTGAAGTTCTTCTACCAACAGTTCAAAAGGCACATCCTGATGTGCGTAAGCTCCTAATGCCACTTCCCGCACACGAGTAAGTAGTTCCTCAAAGGTAGGATTACCCGCTAAATTAGTTCGCAGAACCAAAGTATTGACAAAACAACCAATTAATCCTTCTATTTCCGCTCGATTGCGATTAGCGATGGGGGAACCGACTACAATATCTTCACTGCTGGTGTAGCGCCATAGCAGGGTTTGGAAAGCTGCCAGCAGGGTCATAAACAAAGTGCTTCCTTGCTGCTGGCTGAATTTATTCAAGGCTACGGATAACTCTAGAGATAGCTCAAATGAATAAGTCGCACCTCGGTAGGTCTGAATCGCTGGTCTTGGATGGTCGGTGGGTAATTCCAATACTTTTGGCGCATCTTCTAAATGCTTTCGCCAATAAGATATCTGTGATTGTAGGACTTCTCCTTGCAGCCATTGTCGTTGCCAAGCTGCAAAGTCTACATATTGGACAGGCAATTCATCTAAGGGTGTAAGTCCTGCGGACAGGCTGCGCCAACGCGTAGCGTCTCCGCAGGAGATGAGCTGCTGATCGCAAAAGGCTTGATAAAGTGTCGCTAACTCCCGCACCACCACACCGATTGACCAACCGTCAGAGACAATGTGGTGCATCGTAAATAACACTACATGTTCTTCTTGACTTAGCCGCAGTAGTTTCACCCGCACTAAAAGGTCGTGCTTCAGGTCAAAGGGTTGTTGTGCTTCTGCTAGTGCTAGTTGTCTAACTTTATCTTCCTGTTGATTTGAAGCTAATTCACTCAAATCGAGTAGGGGTAATACGAGCGGTGTTGCTTGCAAGATAACTGCGATCGCTTGCCCTTCTACTGCTTGAAAATTGGTTCGTAATGCTTCATGACGCCGCAGAATTTCGTTGAAACTTTGTTGTAGTGCCGCTACATTTAATTTTCCCTGTAAGCGAACAACACCAGGAATGTTGTAGAAAGGGCTGTTTGGCTCTAATTGGGCAAGGAACCATAATCGTTGCTGAGCAAAGGAGATGGGTAACTCTTGCGATCGCGCAATGGGCTTGATGGGTGGTAGTTCCAATCCTAAGCCTGCAATGGTAGCTTTTTCAATCTCTTGAGCCAGCCCAGCTATTGTTGGTTTTTCAAATAAGCAACGTAAAGGAAGCTCTACTTGAAACACTTGCCGTATTTGGGAAATTACGCGAGTCGCAATTAAGGAGTGCCCTCCCAAGGTAAAGAAGTTATTATAAATACCTACTTTGTCAATACCAAGTACTTCAGCCCAAATACCCGCTAATAAATTCTCAATTGGTGTGGAAGGAGCGATAATATGGAAGGATGGTAATACCTCTATGAAGTCGGGTGCTCTGAGAGCTTTGCGGTTAACCTTTCCATTAGGTGTTAGTGGTAACGCCTCCAATATTACAAAAGCTGCTGGCACCATATAGCTTGGCAACTTTGACTCCAAAAAGTCACGTAGTTCAGGAATTGTTAGTGTTTGCTCTATTTGAGGGACTACATAGGCGACTAAACGTTTAGAATCTACTGAATCTGAGTGTACTACGACTACAGTTTCTCGGACTGCTGGGTGTTGAGTGATGAGTGTTTCAATTTCTCCTAGTTCAATGCGGAAGCCGCGAATTTTCACTTGGTGGTCAATTCGACCTAAATATTCAATGTCTCCATTCGGTAAATATCGACCTAAATCGCCGGATTTATAAAGGCGTGCATTTGGTTTATTACTAAAGGGATTGGGAATAAATCTTTCAGCAGTTAGTTCTGGTCGATTTAAATAACCTCGTGTCACACCAGCACCACCAACGTACATCTCGCCCCTGACTCCAATAGGTACTGGCTGTCGATATTTATCTAGTAAGTAAACTTGCAAGTCAGGAATGGGACGCCCAATGACACTTCCTGATGCTACTTCTAAGTCTGCCATCGTTAGGGGACGATATGTAACATGCACGGTTGTTTCCGTAATTCCGTACATATTTACTAATTGTGGAGACTGGTCACCATGACGCTCAAACCAAGGTCTTAAACTCTCCAGTTGCAATGCTTCTCCACCAAAGATGACCAATCGCAAGCTTAGCTTGTTGACAGTTTTCAAGGATTGTTCTGCTTGTATGAGTTGGGAGAAAGCTGAAGGTGTCTGGTTGAGTACTGTCACTTGCTGTGTTAACAACAATTTGTAGAAGTCTTCAGGCGAACGACTTAGCCAGTATGGTACTACCACTAACTTTCCACCATACAGCAGGGCACCCCAGATTTCCCAAACGGAAAAATCAAAGGCTATAGAATGGAATAATGTCCAAACATCATGTTGGTTAAAGTTATACCAAAGTTCAGTTGCTGCCAACAGACGGACAACATTAGCGTGATTCACTAAGACGCCCTTGGGCAGACCTGTTGAGCCGGATGTATAGATGATGTAAGCTAGGTTATCAGTTGTACACTCATTAATTAAGTTTTGTGAGTTTTGCTGAACGATACTTTCCCAATCTGTATCTAGACAAACAACTTTAGTCTGATGTTGCCCTAAATTCTCTGTCAGGTGGTGCTGCGTTAGTAATACTGATATTTGAGCATCTTGTAATATGAAGGCTAGACGTTCTTGAGGATAGCTAGGGTCTAGGGGTACGTATGCACCACCTGCTTTGAGGATGGCTAATAGTCCAATGAGCAGATCGAGCGATCGCTCTACACAAATACCTACCAGTACTTCTGGTTTTACACCTAAAGCTTGCAAATGGTGCGCTAGTTGATTTGCTTTGACATTCAGTTCCCGATAGGTAAGTTGTTCTTCCTCAAAAACCACTGCTACAGCGTCCGGTGTTTTTTCTACCTGCGCTTCAAACAATTCATGGATGCATTTATGCTGAGGGTAATTGATAGCAGTATTGTTCCAGTTAACTAACAGAGTCTGCCGCTCTGCATCTGCCAACAGTGGCAAATCTGATAAGCGCTTATCTGGATGGGTGACAATACCTTCTAACAAATTACTAAAGTGCCCTACCATTCGGTCAATAGTGGCAGCATCAAACAAGTCAGTATTGTACTCCCACCACCCCCAAAGTTCTGGCTTTGCATCCACCACATACAGCGTTAAATCAAATTTAGCTGTTTTATTATAGTTTTGAAGCCATTTGAGAGTTAAACCAGGTAGTACCAAATCTTTTTTGGTATCTTCTTGCAAAGCAAACGTTACTTGAAACAAGGGGGTATGGCTGAGATTCCGCTCAGGGTGTAGTTCCCCGACTAATCGCTCAAAAGGTAGGTCAGCATGAGCATAAGCTCCTAGGCATACTTCGCGTACTTGATTGAGTAATTCCAAGAAGCTTGGGTTTCCAGAAAGGTCAGTACGCAGTACAAGGGTATTGACAAAAAAACCGATTAACCCTTCAATTTCAGCATGGTTGCGATTAGCTATTGGGGAGCCAATGCAGATGTCTTCTTGACTTGTATAGCGGTACAACTGTGCTTGAAATGCCGCTAACAAAGTCATAAACAGAGTGACTCCTTGCTGGTTGCTTAAAGACCTTAGCATACCAGTCAAGTGTGGTGATAGCTTAAAAAAGCTAGCCGCTCCTTGAAAGCTTTGTACTGGAGGACGCTGACGGTCTGTAGGGAGAACCAAAGTGGTTGGAGCATCTGCCAGTTGTTGCTTCCAATATGAAAGTTGGGTTTTTTCTCGCTCACCTTGCAACCACTGATGCTGCCAGATCGAATAGTCTGCGTATTGAATGGGCAGTTCTGAAAGCGGGGAAGATTTTTCAGCACAGAAAGTTTCGTACAGTACTGCTAATTCTTGGTTAAGCACTTGTATTGACCAGCCATCACAAACAATGTGGTGGATGACTAACAAAAGTAAATGTTCCTGTTCGCCTGTCTGCAATAACATCCCTCGCAGCAACGGACTTGATGCCAAGTCAAAAGGCTTTTGAGCAATTTCAGCAGTGAGATGCTCAACTTCAGTTTCCTGCAATGCTTGCGGTAAATTGCTCAAGTTCACCACTGGCAACTCTATAGTCACGGTTGGATGAATCACTTGGACTGGTTGCTCATCCAAAGTTTCAAAAGAGGTACGCAAAGATTCGTGGCGTCTGACAATTTCATTAAAACTTTTCTCTAAAGCTGCTAAATTTAGAATACCTTTTAAATGTATACACGCAAATTCGTTATAAACAGAACTTTGAGGTTCTAACTGTTGGAGAAACCATAGTCGCTGCTGGGCTGCGGACAGAGGAGCAGGGCTGTGCTGGGTACGGCGAGGAATAACTATTTGTTGAGTATTCGGCTCATGCTCACCGCGTAAGCGCTTTTCTAAAATTGCTTGTTTAGCAGGTGAGAGCTTAGAACGTCGTTTAATAATATCATCTGTTTTCCTATCCATAATATTATGCTTAAAATTTATCAGTATTGTATGACTAATTCACTTAATCAATGGCTTGAAACTTTACGTATGAAGGTACAGGTTGAATTCGCGTTAAATCATTTTCAAATATAACTAAATCACCATTCTTATCAATCTCTTTAAAACCTGCAAATTTATAAGATATATACATCATTCTATTGCGATTGTTTGGTACAAACTCTGCTAAAAGACGGACATTATTGCTTTGAGCCAGACTCATTATATGATTCAACATAATTGTCCCGACTCCCCTCGACATGACACGACAAGACATGAGCAAAAGCTTGATTGTCCATAACTTTGGCTGGCATTCGATTAGAACTAACCCTATTTTGCCGTAGCTTCCATACTTATCTTCCAGACTTGCAATCAGCAATTTATGGTTTTCTGATTGGCGAAAATGATTAAGTTCGTCATAGGAATAGGTATAACCAGTTGTATTCAATTGGTTGGTTCGTAGTGTTAATTCTTCTGCACGCTGCAAATCCTCTTCTTTTGCCAAGGATATAGTGAAATTCATATTGAGAGTAGCTAAGAATTCGTCTGTTGTTCCAACAAAGTCTTTCTCTGCATTCTGACGCTCTATATCACTAATATACATCAACCTTCTAATTCGTGAATCTTCCGTAACAAAACGGGGATTCATAACTGGCATATCTAAAATATGCCCTATTTCATCAGCATTAAGACAAAGAATTTCTGGCAAGGAAAATTTTACTTCTTCTAGTTCAAACAATTGATCATCGATAAAAGCTATTGCATCAATACCAATATTGAGTAGTTTAGCAATTTCTTTTAGAGAAGCAGCCTTAGAATTCCAATTTATCTGTGGATATAAAAAATACTCTTTCAAACCAAATTCTTCTAGTTTAGCTATTGCTGTAACATGATCATTCTTACTAGCTATAGATTGTAGGATGCCACGATTATCTAAAGCAGGAATAACATTTACTATGTTTTCTCGTAGCGAAACTTTCTCATCTTCTAGCAAAACTCCGTGCCACAGGGTATTATCTAAATCCCAAACGACACATTTAATAACTTTTTTGTCTTTTGGTTTGCGATTTACGGCTTGTTCTTTAGTGCTAGTCATATATTAAATTCTCTCTGCTAATTTCTTTTCCATGACAGCAGGGGCAGTTGAAAAAAAATAATTCTGATAACCTGACTCTGCAATAGTAATTTCTTGAATTTGAGTACTACCTTCAATGATTTCCATAATTTTAGAGTCTCGTAAATACCTTTCAACTGGGTACTCACTACTACAGCCATTACCACCGTGAATTTGTACAGCATCATTTGCTATTTTAGTAGCTACTGTGGATGCAAAGTACTTAGCAATCGAAGTCTCTATAATTGAGTTTGGGTCGTTAATGTCTTTGAGATAACCAGCTTGATAACATAACAGTCTTGCTGCTTTCACGTTAGTTATCATCTGAGTCATCATTTGACGGATTAATTGATGTTCTTTGAGATAAACACCAAACTGTTTTCGCTCATTTGTGTACTTGATACAAGCTTCTAGACAAGCTTGAGCAATACCTATACAGCCCCATGCTACGCTGTATCTACCATAATCAAGCGCAGAAGAAGCTACATAGGAAAACCCAAAACCCAACCTACCTACTAAATTTTCTAGAGGTACGTGACAGTTCTCAAATTGCAATTCCGCAACCATCGAAGCTTTGACACCTAAAATTCCAGAAATTGGTTTTACTAAGAGTCCTGGACTATTTTTTTCGACTAAGAAAGCAGTGGGTTTTCCTTCACATTTGGAAAATACCAAAAATATATCTGCAATTTGTCCATAAGTAATCCATTTCTTTTGTCCATTTAAGATATAAGCATCTCTAACAAGCGTTGCTGTTGTTTCTACACTTTTGGCGTCGCTACCTACATTCGGTTCGCTTAACGCAAAAGCGGCTGTTATTTCACCAGATGCTAACTTAGGAAGCCAATACTCTTTTTGAGACTTATTACCCCATTTACATAAAGCATGAGCAACCATGTTGTGAACTGTCAACAAACTCCGCACAGAAGAACATCCCCGTCCAATTTCTTCGTTGAGAATTCCATAGGTCATCATGTCCATTTCTTTACCGCCATATTTTTGGGGTAATATGGCACCGAGGAAGCCACGTTGAGCTATTTTTTTAATGAGTTCTGGCGGAGTAAATTCTTTCCTATCCCATTCCGCAGCATAAGGACATATTTCCTCATTCACAAAAGCTCTAAATTCAGCTTGAGCGCTTTTTTGTTGAGAAGACAGTTCTAGTTTCATAATACAACTTTGCCATATAAAATGGCATTTTCTATTTTATTTTTGCACTAGTATTGCAGTTTTACGTTCAATTAAATTGGCAATAGAGTTTATCGTTCGGAAATTTTCAAACTCCAAGTCTTCGTTTTCAATGGTAATTTGAAACTCTTGTTCTACAAACAAAACAAGCTGCATGGCAAACATAGAATTAACAAAACCTAGAGCAAATATGTCTTCATCTGACTGTAAGTCATGATTACCGAAAAATCGAGAAAGAAAGGCTTTGACTTTAGTTTTAACTTCGCTCATTTCTGGAAATCCTATTTATTGATAAACGTAAAATCCTTTACCACTTTTCTTACCATGTAATCCTGCATCTACCATTTTTTTAAGTAAAGGACATGGTCTGTACTTACTATCATTGAAATTTTCGTACAAAACTTCGATAGAAAATAAAATGGTATCTAGCCCAATCAAATCTGCTGTTTCTAAAGGTCCCATTTTGTGACCGAAGCAGGATTTAAAGATTTTGTCTACATCTTCTACAGTAGCGACTTGATCTTGCAACAGAAAAACAGCTTCGTTAATAGTTAACATCAGCACGCGGTTAGAAACAAAACCCGGCGAATCATTGACAATGATACATTCTTTACCCATCTGAGTTAGCATTTTTTTTGCTATCTCAATTGTTTGCTCAGAAGTATGATAACCGCGAATCACTTCCACCATCGGCTTCATTGGGACAGGATTCATAAAGTGCATACCGATAACTTTATCGGCACGCTTAGTGACTGAAGCAATGCGGGTAATAGGAATTGCTGATGTGTTAGCTGCGAATACGCTATCTGCTGGGCAAATAGAATCTAGCAGGGAATAGACCTGCTTTTTAATATCCCATTTTTCGGTGACATTTTCAACTACAAAATCTGCAGCTTCCAGAAGTTTATAGTTGGTAGAAAACTCAATTCTGCTGATGACGGTATTTGGAGTTTCTGTATTGTCAGTTTTCTTGAAAAAACTCTGAAAGCGAATATTATTCCTGATTTCTTGTTTGGCTTTATCCAGAATATCTTCGGAAATATCTACTAAAATTACTTGATGATTTGTTTGAGCAAGGTTTTGTGCAACCCCTACTCCCATTACGCCTGCACCAACAACGCCCACTGTTTGAATGTTCATAATAACAACCCTCCCTTTACTACCTAATCTTTAAAACTTGAAACAAGATTTTCTGCTTCATTTTCGGTTAATTCTTCCAATTCTCCTATCAGCATATCCTCAATCACCAAGGCTAATTCAGCTACAGTTGGCGCTTCAAAAATATGGCGCGGGGATAGTTCGACCTGAAAATCTTGACGAAGCTGGGAAACCAGTTGGGTTGCTATTAAGGAGTGTCCACCCAAATCAAAAAAGTTATCATCAATACCTACTTTTTCAATACCCAATAATTCCTGCCAGATATCAGCAATTTTACGCTCAACTGCATTGCTGGCTTCAACATAAACAGTTTCTAAAATAGGTCTTGGATGCTTATCGGTAGATAAATTAGACTTACTTGATTCTTTATGAGAAATAAATGTTGCAAAACTATTCACCCGCTCAATTATAGTTTGGAGACTTTGTGTAGATACAACTACTTGAGGTAGTTTTATGGACAGGATGCGGTTAAATGCATCTACACCTTCTGTAAAGGTGATGCCATATTTTTCTCGCATCTTTTTAAACTTAGTTTGCAACCCAGGGATAGCTGACATCAATGAATCTGCCCAGTTATTTCCTTGCCACCAATCCCAGTTAATCGAGACAGTAGGAATTTTCTGTTGGTAAAAATTGTAATGAGCAAACGCATCTAGAAAAGCATTAACTGCACAATAGTCTACTTGCCCTATACCACCTGTGATTGCAGTATTGGAGGAAAACAAGACAAAAAAGTCTAAATTTAAATCCTGCAAAACAGCATTTAACACAAGTGTGCCTTTCAGTTTAGGCTGAAAAACTTTTGCCGCTAATTCAGTAGTTTTGAGTTGAATTATACCTGCTCCTGGAGTTCCTGCTGCATGAATCACTCCATGAATCTCGCCAAAGCGATCGCCTACCCGATCAATCACACTCTGCATTTGTTCGAGGTTAGCAACGTCTGCTGTCAAAACTAAAACCTCTGCACCCAATTCTTCTAAAAGCTTAACTTTTTTAATTTTTTTACTTTGTAAATCCTCTTCGTCGTGGCTTGATAATAATTGCTCCCACTCGGCTTTTGGAGGTAATCCCGAGCGTCCAATCAGCACTAGTTTCGCTTGTACAGTCTTTGCTAAATGTTCTGCAATGACAAGTCCAACTTCCCCTAATCCACCTGTTATTAAATAAACACCTCCTTTTCGTAACTTGGTATTAGATACAGTTTGATTTTCTATTGGTAATGGTTCAAAATATTGCACCCATCGTTGATTACCGCGATATGCAATAACTTGCTCAGATATTGTTGTAGTAATTTCTACCAAAAGATTGTCTATGACCTGCTGCCATTGCTTAGTACCAGTTTGGGGAAGTGTAATGTCGATACTGCGGCAGGAGATATGGGAATATTCTTGAGGAATAACTTTACATGCACCGAGGATCGTAGCTTTTTCGGGGCACAAATAGTCTTCATCTAGCAACTGTTGCATATTGTTAGAAACAACACTAATTTGCAACGAGTTGGTAATATTTTGTTCTCCCAGTGCTTGCGTTAGAAAGAGTAAACTCCAGAAACTTATATCTTGAGCAGCCTCAAAATACTCAATTGGCGATGTTACATCATTATATGGTGTAATGTTCCACAAATGAGTAATTTTATTCGGAATTTTACCCAAATTGCGAATAGTTTTTAATAAAGCATCATAGTCATCTCTGCTTTGGGGATTAATCGTATATTCCCAATCTCCAATTTGACAAAATTGCTCTCCAATTTTGATAGTTATAACATTTTGATGCTTGCCTTTGAGTTGTTCTACTATTTGGCTCCCAACACCGCAAGAATCAATAAATACTAACCAGCAATGGTTTGGCTCTATTAATTTTTCTTGTGCAATACACACAAGAGGAGCAGAACGTTTCCAAGAAGGAATGTTAAACCAGTTTGTGACATCAAGCTTTTCTTCTGACAATGCTTGATTAGTATGAGCATGACTTGCTTGTTCTTGTGGCTCTATCCAGTAGCGTTTACGTTCAAAAGGATATGTCGGTAAAGGAATACGATGACGGCGTTCGTGAGCATAAAATCCCGACCAATCTATTTGGGCTCCTGCTAACCAAAGCCGCCCTAAGATATTGAGTAAGAAAGCTACATCTGAGTTTTGCTCCTTGGGATGACGTAAGGAAGGTAACACAACCTGTCCCGTCGCTTGATGAGAATGTGATTTGACAAAGGTACACAAGCTGCGTCCTGGTCCCACTTCTAGCAGGATGCGATTTGGCTCTTGCTGCAAGGCAGAAATGCCTGCTGCAAACTGTACCGTTTGCCGTAAATGGCTCGCCCAGTAATTGGGATCCGTGACTTGCTCTGCTGTTATCCAAGTTCCTGTAACGTTGGAAATAAAGGGAATCTGAGGAGGATTTAGTTTGACTTTTTTCACTTCCTTGATGAATGGCTCAATGATCGGTTCCATCATCGCAGAATGAAAGCCATGGGAGGTATGCAGATGGCGACACTCTACACCTAATGCTGTGAGTTGTTGATAAATTGTATCTACAGCTTCATCGGTTCCTGAAACTACACACAAAGAAGGAGCATTGCTAGCGGCTAAAGATAAATTTTCATTTAGTAAAGTTTTAATCTCTGCTTCTGATTGGGAAACTGAAAGCATAGCACCGGCTGGAAGTTGCTGCATCAGTCGCCCACGGAGAGCAACCACAGCCAAAGCATCTTGCAAGGAAAAGACACCAGCAAGGCAAGCTGCTATATATTCGCCAATGCTATGACCAATCATTGCCTGGGGAGAAACGCCCCATGACATCCACAATTTAGCGAGAGCGTATTCTATCACAAACAATGCTGGCTGAGTGATGTCAGTTTGTTGCAGTTTCTCCGCTGCGGCTTCTGACTCTAAGTCCCCCGGATAAATGAGCGATCGCAAATCCAGCCCTAAATGAGGTTGCAGCAATTGACAGCACAGATCCACTTGCTCCCTAAAGATTGGCTCTGTTTGATAAAGTTCTTTGCCCATGTCCACATACTGAGCGCCCTGACCGGGGAACATGAAGACGATGGAGCGATAGCTTTGCTGCTGCGCTCCGCGCAGATCGCTACTTTCAACTGAGTGAGTGAAAACTCTTCGAGGATCTCGTAACTGCAAGGCACTGGTTGCATCCTCGATATCTTGGCACACTAGCACGCGACGATGATTGAACTCAGCACGCCCGACTTGCAGCGTGTACGCCATATCGGCTAAGTTCAGATCGGGATGTTGCTTGAGGTGTTGAGCCAGGTTTTCCGTTGCAGTTTCCAAAGCCGAGTCAGTTTTGGCAGAAAGTACCAACAACTGCCAAGGGCGAGAAGGGCTAGAAGGTTCCAACGCTGGTGCTTCTTCTAGAATGACATGAGCATTAGTTCCTCCTATACCCAAAGAACTGACACCAGCACGACAAGGGGTACTTCCTGCTCTCCATTCTGTCAGCTTTGTATTAACGTAAAAGGGACTATTTGCAAAATCAATCTGAGGATTGGGTTGCTCAAAATTCAAGCTCGGTGGTATTTGTTTATGTTTAAGAGCTAAAACAGTTTTAATCAGTCCTGCAATACCAGCAGCTGCATCTAAATGACCGATGTTTGTTTTGACTGAACCGATCGCGCAGAAGCCTTTTTTCTTAGTACTGCTATGAAAGACTTGGGAGAGCGCTGTAATTTCAATTGGATCGCCTAATGCTGTGCCAGTGCCATGAGCTTCAATATAGTTTATTGTCTCAGGCTCAACTCCCGCAAGCATCATCGCTTCAGCAATTACCTGAGTTTGACCATTCACGCTAGGCGCGGTGTAGCCAACTTTACCAGAACCATCGTTATTGATAGCTGAGCCTTTAATGACAGCATGGATGTAGTCACCATCAGCTAGCGCATCACTCAATCTCTTGAGAACGACAATTCCTACACCGTTACCAATAGTTGTGCCCTGCGCTTTGGCATCAAAAGCACGACAGTGACCATCAGGAGAGAGTATTCCTCCTGGTTCGTGCAAATAACCCGTTTTTTGTGGTACGTGGATAGAAACCCCACCAGCCAAAGCCATATCACATTGATAATTCAACAAGCTTTGGCAAGCAAGTGTTGTTGCAACTAATGAAGTAGAGCAAGCTGTTTGTACTGTAATACTTGGTCCAGTCAGATTTAATTTATAAGAAACACGAGTTGTGAGGAAATCTTTATCATTACCAATTACTGTTTGGTAGCATTGGGCTGAACCTATGCGATCGCGGTTTAAATCCAAAGAATAATAGTTATTTAAGCTAGCACCAGCGTAAACTCCAATTCGACTTGTACACCTAGTGGAATCATAGCCAGCGTTTTCCAATGCTTCCCAAGCACACTCTAAAAAAAGACGGTGTTGCGGGTCTGTGACTTCTGCTTCTTTTGGATTAAAACTAAAAAATGAAGCATCAAACAAATCGATATTTTCTAGTATGGCACTGGCTTTTACATAATTGGAATCGCTTAGTATTGCAGGGTCTATTCCGTCAGATACTATCTCTTCATCTGTGAAGACAGAAATTGACTCCACCCCAGATTGTAAATTCTGCCAAAACTCTTTAATACTTTTGGCACCAGGAAAACGCCCTGCCATGCCAATAATGGCAATGCCTTCTAGCGAATCGAAATTTGTAGCGCTATCCATGAAATTTTTTACCTTGCTTGCTCAGTAGTTGTTTTTGCCGGTTGATAGCCTCAATTTGCTTTTGAGTGCGATCGCGTGTTCCTCTAAAAGAAAGCTGTTGCTGTTGATGTAAATACTGCGCGAATGAGTAAATAGTGGGATTTTGAAACATGGTCACTACTGATATATCTCGCTGCAAAATTGCACGCAGTTTATTATTTACCTGAAGCATCAGTAGCGAATGACCGCCTAAATCAAAAAAATTATCATGAATACCTAGTTTATCTAAATGCAACACCTCTTGCCAAATCTGAGCAATTGTTTTTTCTATTTCAGATTGAGGTGGCTGATAGGCTGCTGTTAACTCTGGACGCAGATTTTCAGGTGCAGGTAAACTACGACGATCTACTTTGCCATTAGGAGTTAAAGGTAAAGCATCTAACACCACAAAGGCAGAAGGAAGCATATATTCAGGCAGTTTTTCCTTGAGAAAATTCCGTAATTCATTAACAGAAAGCGTAGTTTCATGAGTAACTAGATATGCAACTAGACGACAGTCATTTGGTATATCTTCTCTAGCTACTACTACCGTTTCTCGTATCTGTGGATGTTGGTCTAATAAAGCTTCAATTTCTCCTAGTTCAATACGGAAACCGCGAATTTTTACTTGATGGTCAATTCTGCCCAAAAATTCAATATTGCCATCTGTTAGGTAACGCGCTAAATCTCCAGTTTTATAAAGGCGTTTTCCTGATTCAAAAGGACTAGGAATAAACTTTTCTTTAGTTAACTCAGGTCTATTCCAATAACCTCGCGCCAGCCCAACACCGCCAATATGCAATTCACCTGGAACTCCTATAGGAACTAATTTCTGATGTGGATCTAAGATATAGAATTGGGTGTTGGCGATGGGACGACCAATAAAGCTAACACCCTGCTGTTGCTCTTGATAGTTTACCTTTTGTACTGCTGACCAAATAGTGGTTTCTGTGGGACCATATAAGTTCCACACTTCTTGACCTCGTTCTAGCAACTGATAGGCAAGTGAAGAGTCGAGGGCTTCACCACCACAAAGAATTTTCATGGTATTCTTGCTCTGCCACCCAGCAGCTACCAGCATTCTCCAAGTAGCAGGGGTGGCTTGCATAACTGTTACGTCATTGGAGGCTAACTGTTTTAGCAACTGGTTGCTATCGGTGGTAACCTCTCGATTGACTAATACTAAACGAGCGCCAACAATCAGTGGGAGATACAATTCTAGTGCTGCAATGTCAAAAGATAAGGTGGTGACAGATAGGAGAATATCTTCCTTCGCTAGTCCTGGAATTTGACGCATGGTACTTAAAAAGTTAACCACAGCGCTGTGGGGAATTTGTACTCCTTTGGGTTTTCCTGTAGAACCAGATGTATAAATTACATAGGCTAAATTTTCTGGCATCGCATTACTGACTACATTTTCTGAGCTGTAATCAGCAAACGCTGTACTGTCGGTGTCAATGCATACTAGTTGTGCCGAATGTGGTGGCAAGTCATTAACTAAATGAGCATGTGCTAACAATACTGACACCTGAGAATCTGACAAAGTAAAAGCCAAGCGTTCTTTAGGATAGGCTGGATCTAGGGGCATATAAGCGCCCCCTGCCTTCATAATGGCTAGCAATCCTACTACCATTTCAATAGAACGTTCCACACAGATACCAACAATAACATCTGGCTCCACGCCTAGCTGCTGCAAGTAATGTGCCAGCTGATTTGCCCGGTTGTTTAACTCCCGATAGCTTAATTGCTGATCTTCAAAGATCACAGCAATGTCAGATGGTGTTTTCTCTACCTGTTCCTCAAACAATTGATGAATGCATTTATCTTGCGGATAGTTTGTCTTGGTATCATTCCACTCAACTAATAACTGTTGGACTTCAGATGGCGTTAATAATTGCAAGTCCCAAATGCGTTGTTCGGGATTGCTAACTATGCTTTCGAGTAAAGTCTGGAAGTGTCCAAGCATCCGGGTAACGGTATCTGCATTAAATAAATCCGTGTTGTACTCGCATGTTGCAACCAACTCTTGCTCAGAATCCTCTATAAACAATGTCAAATCAAACTTTGATGTCCCGTTGTAACCTTCTTCATAAGTAACTGATACATCTGACAGACTTGGATTTGATATTGGAACATTCTGGAGAACGAACATCACCTGAAATAGTGGATTGTAACTCAGGTCTCTTTGTGGTTGTATTTCCTCTACTAACTTTTCAAAAGGTAAATCTTGGTGAACATAAGCTTCTAAAGCTGTTGACTTTACCCGCGCCAATAACTGCTGAAAACTTAGTTCGCCAGAAAGGTCTGTACGCAGTACTAAAACATTGACAAAAAATCCTATTAATGACTCAATTTCTGCTCTGTTACGACTGGCAATTGGCGAACCGACTAAAATATCAGTCTGACCTGTGTAGCGATACAGCAAGGTTTTGAAGGCTGCAAGCAAGGTCATAAACAGAGTTACTCCCTGCTGACGGCTCAAATTCTTCAGTTCTTTTCTCAGAGTTTGGGAAAGAGTTAATTTTGCTTGAGCGCCTTTGAAGGTTTGAACTGGCGATCGCGCCCGGTCAGTTGGTAAATTCAATACAGGAAGCTCACCCTTTAACTTTTGTTTCCAATAAGTCAGTAAAGGCTGAATGCGATCGGAATCAAGCCATTGTCGTTGCCAATTGACAAAATCTTTATACTGAATCGGTAATTCAGGAAGCAGTAAGGTTTTGCCAGTAGAAAATGCTTCGTATAGTGCAGCTATTTCTTTGATCAGAATACCAATAGACCAACCATCTGCAATTATATGATGCAGAGTCACAAGTAGTTGATAATTTTGTTCATTTAAGTGCAAAACTTTTGCACGTAAAAGCGATTGAGAAGACAAGTCAAATGGCTGCTGCGCGAATTCTGTAGCCAGATGTTGCGCTTCTTGAATACGTTCATTTTCTGACAATGAGCATAAATCTTCAACCTCTAAGGTTAAAGGTGTTACTGGATTTATAATCTGGACAGGCTGTCCATCTACCACTGCAAAGCTTGTTCGCAATACTTCGTGTCGTCTAATAATTTCGTTAAGACTATCTTGTAAGACTGTGAAGTTAATGCAACCTTTTAAGCTAATAACTATAGGAATGTTATATGTAGGGGTATTGGGAGTTAGCTGATGAATAAACCACAATCCCCGCTGGGAAGAAGACAGAGGATGAATGGATGTATTTTTGTCTTGTTGGGTAAGGGATAACGACGGTATTGCAGCTATTGTCAGTTCAGCTAGTATCTTTGTCGCTAAAGCTCGCGCACTCATCCCTTCAAAGAAATCTGCTACAGATACTTCTACTTCTAAATCAGCTTCAATCCGGTTTTTTAATTCAAAGACTTTTAAAGAATCAAGCCCTAAAGTGGTTAATGATTGTTGAGGCTTAACTTCATCCGGTGCTATTGAAAGCACCTGCGCCAAGAGTTCAACGAGATATGATTCTAAAAGTGGCTGACACTCTCGTGGGGAAAGCGCCAAAAGAGTAAAGCGCTGTAATCGATTTTCGCTTAAATCAATATCAGTTCTTTTTAAGATATTGCTTCCTACTACGTCTAAGTTACCAGCAAGAAATTCTGCACGAGTAGCACGGCGCTGAATTTTCCCGCTAGAAGTTTTTGGAATACTACCACCTTTGATGAGAACCACTGCATAAACTTGCACTTCATGTTCTTCTGCAACCGCCTGACGAATTGCTGCTATGACTTCCTCAATATTTGGTTTGGCGCGGAACTCCAACTCTTGCACAACAACCAGCTTTTCTTCATTATCTAGTTCTACTGTGAAAGCTGCGCCACTTCCTGAACGCAAGGATGGATAACTGCGTTCTACTGTCAGTTCTATATCTTGCGGGTAGAGATTGCGACCTCTAATGATAATTAAATCCTTAGCTCGACCAGTAATGAAGAGTTCTCCATTATCCAAAAAGCCTAAATCTCCAGTCCGCAAGAATTTTTCAGAACCCCCGTCTCTGACACAAGCATGAAAGGTTTGTTGTGTTTCTTCCAGACGATTCCAATATCCTTGACCAACACTAGGACCAGATACCCAAATTTCACCGACTTCATCTGGCGAACAAGCAGTTAACGTTTCAGGATTAACAATAATAATTTGCTGGTCTAGCAGAGTTCGACCGCAACTCACAAGAGATTGGCAATCGGAGTCATCAGGCTGAATATCGATGACCCGATTTTGCTCTAAAGCAGTTTTTTGAACAGTTTTCGTGATTGGAACAGATGCTTTCACACTACCAGAAACCATAAGAGTAGCCTCTGCCATACCGTAGCAGGGGTAAAAAGCTTCTGGACGAAAGCCGCATTCTGCAAAAGATAAAGCAAAACGCTCTAAAGTCTCATGTCGAATTGGTTCAGCACCATTAAAAGCCACGCTCCAACTACTTAAGTTTAGAGTGGAACGTTGTTCGGGAGTAATCTTTTGAACGCATAATTCGTAGGCAAAGTTAGGACCACCACTTGTAGTTCCTTTATAGTCTGAAATAGCCTTCAACCAACGGTATGGACTCTGTAAAAAAGATGCTGGAGGCATTAAGATGCAAGGAAAGCCACCATATAGGGGTTGCAAAATACCACCAATAAGTCCCATATCATGGTATGCCGGCAGCCAAGAAACAAATTGGCTGCTGGATGAATGTCCCATATATTGGTAAGTCATGGCTGCATTGTGCAACAAATTGCCATGACTGAGCATAACCCCTTTAGGTGTCCCTGTTGAACCGGAGGTGTATTGTAGAAAAGCTAAAGTATCTTTATCAATACAAGGTTGTTGCCAAATATCTTCTGTCCCCTCTGCAAGGTTATCAGTCGTCAACCATTGCAAAGATGTGAGGTCAGTTTTTTGTGTGAGTAAAGACTGTACTGTAGACAGAATCGCTGTTGTAGTGAGAGCGATCGCAGCTTGTGCATCTTTTTCAATAGCTTGTATTCTCGGTGTGTTGCGCTGATTACGCGGCGGATAAGCAGGAACAGCAATCACTCCCGCATACAAGCAACCGAAAAAAGCAGCCAAGTAATCCAGTCCTGGTGGATAAAGTAGTAAAGCTCGTTCCCCTGTTAAACCTCGTGCTTGTAATTGAACTGCTATCCTACGGGAAAGTTGATCTAATTGTTGATAAGTGAGCCTCGCTTGTTTTGTTTCACCATCAAGCAAGAAGGTAAAAGCATCTCGATTAGGCTGTGTAAAGCTTCTTAAACGCAAGAGTTCAACAACTGTAGAACACTCACAAGAAGCTCCAAGGAGGTTATTAGAGAATTGATTCATTTTTACCTTGATTAGATGCAACCGTGGTACACCTACCGCCCCTCAAGCTTTAAATATGGCAGTAGAAAAATAGACAGACAAACTTAGACGTTAGAGCAAAACCTTTATTCAAGTGCTCGCGTATTGACCTTAGTTCTTCGGTTCCTCATTTTTGGTAAACGCAAAATCTTGCACTCCATACCTCTTATGCCCACTACTACATTCTTACTGACGAGATTTTTTATTAATCTAGTAGTCAACCAAACCAAAGCTTATGAGTTGAGGCTAGGGAGTGTAGGAGATTGTTTAACTTTGGTCTCAACCTTCGATAGTCAGTTTAGCTAACCACTGCTAGTACTTGAACGCTACTGATGAGTGATACATCTAGCGCAACTCTTTTTCAAAATTGTTGAAAGTTATTTTCGATTACTCTTCAGTACTTTATCGAGAATAATAGCTTTAAGCAAGAGGATACATATTAGTAAATTTTATTAAAAGTATTCATATATCAATTAAATCTAATATATAAACAATATCTGTAATTAGCTAGATAACGAATATTGCTCATTTACAGCTATTTTCAGCTAATTGAACCACAGATTTTTGTAGGGGCGCGGCATTGCCCTGCCCCTACCCCGTGGTTTATTGACTTCAAAAACGCTGTATATAAAGATGCGAGCCTTGCACCAACTCAAATTGGTTCAGTTGTACATGAGACTAGTAGTCCACCACATCCCACAATACCAGCCACCTACAGAGGGAAAACGCCACTTGCACTCAACTAGGGAACCTCTAAGGGCGCAGTGGCTCTGCTACACCTAGCCCTGATACCAAATCCGTTTAACTGAGTTTTCACATCATCTGGAAAAACCAACGCGAAACCTAACCCTCAAGCCGCTTAGGGCTGATGTTTCCAATCGATATCCAGCCTGGGAAGGATTGCTGCTTGTCACCAATTATTGAAAAAACTTGTTAATTATCTTGTGTCTTGTATGAGTTCATTATATTATCTAAGCTAATTTCCACTGAAATGAGAATAAATGCTATTAATTCTCCTGTGTCCTCGAGAATATCTTTGAGTGTGACTAAGTGGTGTGATCGGTTGTGGGGAAAATCATGAAACTGGATAAAATGTTCCAAAGTTTACTACTGACAAGCGCAGCTATTGTTTTTATCATCACTCCTGCTCAAGGTGAGGAAGTCCCAGAGGATGTACAAGGTAAATCTTCTGTAACCCCAACTAAACCCACATCCCATGACACAGGTAAAATTACGGACAAGGGATTAGCAATCACCCAATCCTCAAGATTTGCCCCTAAATCCAAAAAAACTCAACTTTCAAGTTCTGTTACCTCAGTCAACTCACTCGGTCCGACCAAAAAGATTCTTCAACTCAGTGAGATTGAACATTTTTCCAAAAGTGCGGAACTACTCGTACAGTCACCAACACCAACCCCAACCAATCCCCCGAACCCAGAACAAACAAGTGGGGAGCAAGTTGTACCAATTACGGGAGTTAAGGCAAATGCCACCACTAAAGGTGTGGAGGTGATTTTACAGACATCCAAAGGGGAACAACTGCAAGTCTCAAATCGCAGTGCTGGTAATAATTTTATTGCTGATATATCTGGGGCACAACTGCGCTTACCGTCAGGCGAGGCTTTTACATTTCGTTCTGAAAAACCACTTGCGGGAATTACTGAGATAACAGTTACGAATGTTGATGCTAATACTGTACGGGTAACGGTGGTAGGTGAGAAGGCTTTGCCGACAGTTGAATTATTTGATGATAATGCGGGGCTGGTTTTTGGTATAACTTCTGCTGCGACAGCAATGCAGTCACCACAACAGCCGGAAACACCGCAAGCCGAAGAGAAGCCAGCAAGTGAAACGCCGCAAGACAAACCCCTTAACTCACAGCAGGATGAGCCGATTGAGTTAGTGGTAACGGGTGATCTTGATGGTTATCGCGTGCCTAATGCAACGGTTGGGACAAGAACTGATACACCGTTACGTGATATTCCCCAGTCAATCCAAGTCATTCCCCAACAAGTTATCCAAGAGCAGCAAGCAAATCGTCTAACAGAGGTATTAAAAAACGCGCCTGGTGTCGTGCAAGGAGATAGAACCCCTCGTGATCCTCTCAATCTCTTCAAAATTCGGGGATTTACTGCTACTGGAGATATTCTAGTCAATGGCATAAAAGACCGTTCATTTTCAAATCTAGGGTTTGGCTCAAATATTGAGCGGGTTGAAGTTCTCAAAGGGCCTGCTTCGGTTCTGTTCGGTCAAGGTGGACTCGGTGGTAGCGTCAATTTGGTAACGAAACAGCCATTGCGTGACCCTCTTTACTCCGTGGAAGCTTCTGCTGGTAGCTACAATTTTTATCGCGGCGCAATTGATTTATCCGGTCCATTGAATGACAGTAAAACGGTGTTGTATCGCTTGAATGCTTCTGCTGAAACGACCGAAAGCTTTATTGATTTCTATGAGCAACAGCAATATTTAATTGCACCTGCTTTAACTTTTCAAATAGGTGACAGAACAAAGCTGACTTTGGAAGCAGACTATTCCCGCGCAGACGGACCCTATGATTTTGGGATACCAGCAGAAGGAAGCGTACTGTTTAACCCTAATGGCAAAATTCCTCGTAACCGTTTTGTTAGTGAGCCTGACTTTAATGACACCTCTCAGAGCGTATTTCGTGTTAGCTATGATTTTGAACATGGCTTTAGCGATAACTGGCGAGTGCGGAGCTTTTTCCGGGCTTCTTTGTTTCAATTAAGGCGAGATTTGGTGGCTCCTACGACATGGGAAAGGGGGAGTTTGCGTAATTTAAATAGAGTGGCTGAGGATTTTGACTACGATGAAAATATTTATAATCTAGACAATTTTGTTGTCGGTAAGTTTGCAACAGGTAGTATCAAGCATGAACTAGTAGCTGGATTTAATCTACTCAAAATTGATACTGATATTACAGGTATCTCTAAGTCCATTACCCCTCTTGATGTCTTTAACCCCAGGTATGGGGCTACTCCAACAGGTAATAATCCAACTAGTAATACTAAGAACACGATACAACAATTAGGTTTGTATCTTCAGGATCAAATTACCCTGGTAGAAAACTTAAAACTGCTTTTGGGTGGACGCTTTGATATTGCCAATCAAAAGTTTGAGAATCTACTGAACTCAACAGATGACTTTAAGCAGACCGAAGCTTTTAGCCCTCGTGTTGGCATTGTTTACCAACCCATTCAACCGATCTCACTCTACGCCAGCTATAGCCGTTCATTTAATCAGGGGGTATCTACATTCAGTGCAGCGCCACCTGAACCAGAACGAGGAACACAGTATGAAGTTGGTGTCAAGGCTGATTTGACTGACCGATTAGCTGCAACACTGGCATTTTATGACTTAACTCGTTCTAATCTGCCAACAGCGGATCCAAATGATCCAAGTTCAACCCGAACTATTCAGATTGGAGAACAGCGAAGTCGAGGAATTGAGTTTGATATTTCTGGTGAAATCTTGCCGGGATGGAACATTATTGCTGGCTATGCTTTGACCGATACGGAAGTAACACGAGATAACAACACTTTTGTTGTTGGTAATCAACGGCTTAGTTTTGTTGGTAATGAACTAAATAATGTGCCGAGACACGCGCTTAACCTATGGACAACTTATGAAATTCAATCCGGTAGTCTACAAGGATTAGGCTTTGGTTTAGGAGTTTTTTACTACGGAGAACGGCAGGCTAACTTAGAGAACACGGTTGAGTTACCTGGTTATACACGTACAGATGCAACTGTTTTTTATAAACGGGACAATTTCCGGGCTGCGATCAATATCAGAAATTTGTTCGACGTTGATTATTTTGTCTCTGCACAAAACCGAAATCGTATTATACCTGGCGACCCGTTGACAGTAGTCGGAACTATTTCCTGGCAGTTTTAAGTAGCCATCATGAACTGCGTACAGCAGGACATATGAAAATTTTTTTCTTCTGCGTTCTGCGTTCTGAGTTCTGAGTTCTATTTTCAAGTCAGTTACATACCCATGAGAATATCTTTACGTTGGTTTAGTTATCTATTGTTTTTGGGAGTCTTGACGTTTACATTTGTTTCAGGTTGTAGCACAAATATGAATCGCAGTGTTACAACCCCCAAACAGCCAGTGGAAGATTGCCGAGTTGTGCAACATGCGATGGGTAAAACGTGCATTCCTCGCAATCCTCAACGAGTTGTGACTCTGTGGATAGGTACTTTGGCTAATAGCCTAGCATTGGGTATCAAACCTGTTGGTTCTGTATACATTCTAGGTCAACCTCTCCAACAATATCTTCGAGGTAAAGTCGATGGAGTTGAACCTGTTGGAAGCCTAACTGAACCAAACTTAGAAAAGATTTTGTTACTTAAACCTGATTTAATTCTATCGAACACTCGGTTGCAGAATATCTATAAGCAGCTATCTTACATTGCGCCCACTGTCGTATTGAATCTTCCTACTCCACCTGCTCCTTGGAAGCAAAACTTGGAAGATCTTGCCAAGACAATGGATAAGGAACAGGTTAATCAACAATTGATTGACCAATATTGGCAGAAGATTGAAAAACTCAAGCAAGCGTTGGGCGTTGGCGTAGCCTCTCCAAAGGAGAATCGGCGTCGTCAAATTCAAGTGTCAATTGCTACTGTATCTCCAAACTATGAAATTTGGGCTTATGGAGAAAAGCATCCTGTTGGCTCAGTTATAAATGATATTGGATTGCCACGCCCACCAGCACAAAGGGGAAATTTTTACTTTATAGATAATATTTCTGAAGAACATTTATCTGATATTGATGGTGATGTACTCTTCTTTTTATCCTGGGGAGGAAAGGATGCTAACGAGGTTTTAAAGAAGCTCCAACAAAAACCTCTATGGCGACAACTCCAAGTGGTTCAACAGAATCGGGTCTATTTTGTAGACGCTGCACATTGGCATGGTCAAGATATCTTAGCCATGAATGCAGTTCTTGATGACTTATTTAAATACCTCGTAAACCCGCCCTAAAACTATGCCCAAACCTAGTACTTGAATGCTACTGAGAAACTATACAGCTAGCGCAACTGTTATAAAATTATTGCAACTTATTTTTTTATTACTCTTCAATTATGAGTTCATTATATTACAATACGGTTCAGATAAGATTGTTTGCAGGCAGGATCGCCTATGTGAGACGTAGCATGCACTTTCATTACACGCGTGGAATTGTCACAAATAACCCTTAACTCAACGGTATTGCATTATATTATCTTTCGCTAATTTCCACTGAAATAAGAATAAATGCTATTAATTCTCCTGTGTCCTCGAGAATATCTTTGAGTGTGACTAAGTGGTGCGATCGCCTCGTGATCCTCTGAGAGATGGAGCGAACTCTAGTCTAAACAGAAGGTCTAAGGCACTCCCCTATGAATACAGAAGCCCAGCCTTCAGGCGTTCGGGCAGCGTGCTGCCAGGCATAGCCAAGGCTGGGTAGTTCACCCTTCATCTGTTGCAACGTGACGTCAGCCATATTCTGGCGAAGGAGCGCCTCTATTCTTTCTTGTTAAAACCAAGCCAATTTTGAGAATATTTACTATCTGAAAGTTAAGAGAATTGAGCGAATCGGTCGGAGGGTATGATAGCAGTATCAAATTTATCCAAACCCATTTGGCGACATAAAGGGAGAAATTTTCCATAGTGAGTTGATGCATAACGACCAACCAAACACCCAGCGGACCACCTTCCCACTTTATCTGGTGCAGAAGCATCTGAGGAATCTCCTGTGGTATGTTGATTCACACAAAAGTCATCCCCTTCGACTTTTGCATCGCCTACTCGAATACCATCTTCATTACCGTCACGATACCCGATAATCGTCCCACACTGCACAAGCGCTAATTGTCTGTAGTGGTATCCAAATTGCCACGCATCAAGGAATTGAACATCATTAGCAATCCTAAAAGCGCCTTTTGGGTTCATCCGGTTGTAGGTATAGTAAGCACCAGGTTCACAAGTCGCTTCACAAGAAAGCAATATCTCACCTTTATCAGATATCACAATACGAACATCATCCCACTCGTCCAATTTGCCTTGTGTTGGTTGCCAAGTATCGGCGTTTGCATCTTCTAAATAAACAATATTCAAAGGACGAATTCTCCACCCTTTTGATTTCATATAACGAATCATTTTTCTTCCAAGTTCAGAACAAACCATATTTACTCCTCATCAACATTCAAATGTTTCAAACCTTGTTCTAGTCTAGATATCCGATAGAGAGTTTCGTCAGACTTAGTTAAAAGCTTGACAGCAGCCCCAATTTCATACAATTTATCTTCCATAAAAGAAAGCCTTTTTTGTGCTCCTGTATGTAGATCTAAATCTGCGTGTTTTTCCAATTGCAGCCTGATAGAATAAACTTCTCTCTCTATCATTCCGTGTTTTTCTGCAAGACTATCAGCAGTCAATCTTAATCTTTCTGACAATCGGTCAGTTAGCATTTTTCCCTCATCAATTTCCCTCAGAATTTCGTCTTTAATAGCGTGCTGCCTAACATCTCTAATTCCAATGTCGGCAAGCTTTATCTGTTGAAATGCAAATACACCACTGATGCCTGAAACAGCTAACCCAAACAAAGTGATAAAATCCAAACTTCCAATTTTAGGAAGATGAATATGCAGATTCATCTCTATGAAAAGTTGGTGGAGACCAACAGCTATACTACTAATAGTAACAGCTAAAAATATAGTTCCCTTATAGGTTACTTCGCTTTCCGAGTAAAGCTTATCAAGCTTCTGCTTCATTGAATTCAAACCCCAAAGTTTCTTCGTGACTTGTTGGTTGTTCTACAATAAATTGAATACAGGGAACATTTTTATTTTTAGCAAAATAAATTATGTCACCTGTTTTTAATCGAGTTGGTTTATCTATTCTGTTTCCATTTAAAAAAGTTCCTCCAGTACTTGCATTTCTTAGAGGAATTCCATCCCAAAGGGTGTAACAGTAACCTTCAGCAGTTTCCTGAAGTATTAATGTACAGTGAAATCTTGATATAAAATTTGCATTTATACAGATATCACAACTAGAATTCCTACCAATTATGTATTTTTGTAGGTTTAACTTAATTGTCCGAATAGTTCCATTCAAGTCCGTTAGAAGTAAATAGAAATCATTTGTCATCTTTAGATTCACTAGGAGATGGTAACCAATAAGCAATCGTACTTGTAACGCCTCCCCAATAAAGCGCTTCACTTTTAGGATTGGAGAGTAATTGCAGCATACAAAATCCAAGAACGGCGATACTAACCCCACCTTGCATTATCAATTTGAACTTGTTCATAGATTGTTGAATTGATAATTAATACCTTTATAATTCCCATAAAAAATGTTTGCCATATGAAATGACAAACAATATCTTGTAGATTTCATTCATGAATTATTTCAACTGCATAATTGCAGTATTACAAACATTTAGCTAGAGATAAGAATCTCTTAAAACTGAAAAAATTTAAGGTTTCTTGTCCACGGTTTGAACATGAAACCTTTCTTTAAGAAGAGCGATCGCATCCTCTAAACACTCCTCTGGTAAGCGAACCACTAACGCAACGAGTTTTTCTCTTGCAGATGGTTGCTTTGCAATAGTAAGAGAAGGAGTAGGAGTAGGAGTAGCAGAAGAATTCACGTCGCCAAGTTCAGATTTAAAGAATGGATAAATATCACCACTTGCAGTGCGACATTGATAACAATCACCTGTCTTGACTTCAACAACTTCTACAATTTGTCCGTGATAAGGTAACTCTGGACAATTTACCTTAAACTTCTGCTGTTGGTTTTGATTATGTCTACTACTACCAATATTAGTGGTGTTTTGGCTGTAGGTTTTCCCGTTGCGGGTAACCATACGTGTGTGACAGAGTTCAATTTCACCATTCTCCTCAAGCTTTTTTCGCCAAGCACGAATAGTTCCCTCATCCACACCGCAATGTTCAGCTATTTGTACGTTACTCTTGCTTACAGCATAAGGATGTTTGAGCGCTCCTATGATTGCTCGCTGCTTATCAGCATTACTTCGCTTCAAAGCTTTATGCTGATTCACGGAGTAACTATGCCATTTAGCATCTTCAAGCGTTCCGGAGCGAATCTCAACAAGAATTTTAGACTCACCCAACTCTTCTAGAGCAGCATCGCGGTGATATCCATCTGTTAACCAGTAAGACTCACCATCATAGTAAACTAAAGCAGGTTCAAACCGAGCGCCCTTTTTCCAGTCACGAACCAAATCTTCAATATGTTCTGGATCCAGTTTCTCTCTTGGTTGTGTTCCACCGTCTCTTCTGAGTAGCTTTCTATCAATTTCAACCAAATGAACTTCCATAAAGCGCACTTAATGATGAGTTCAAAATAAAAATTGCTTCCTGTATTAATGCTTGAGTTTCTGCGGTTGAAATTTTTAACACTTTAGCGACTTCAACAACTTCCTTATTCAAAAGATAGCGCTCTCGAATCACAAGCCTATGCTTAGGATGAAGTTTTGCGATCGCTTCATAAAGCAGCTGAGTTGATTCCTCTTGGGTTATTGCTTCCGAATCTTCAATCAGAGGTTCATAAGGTAACTCATCCCAGCTTACGGTTAAGCGCCGCGAAACGGTGAGTTTTAGGGATTCCCACTCTTGAGCGCTGATTCCGAGTTTAGCAGCGACATCGACTTCATTAACCTGTCTTCCTAAAGCAATAAACTGCTTTCTTAACCGCCTGATCTTACTTAGCTTTTCTATTGAAGAACGAGGAATTTTTAACTGTGATGCATTATCCCGCAAGTAGTGCTGAATTTCACCTTGGATATAAGGAACAGCGAAAGAACTAAAAGCATTTCCAAGTTGTGACTCAAAGCGCTCAACGGCTTTAAGAAGTCCAAGAAACCCTATTTGATATAAGTCTTCGTAGCTTTCGTTACATTTGTTAACCCAACGATGCACAATTTTATGAACTAATTTGCTGTGGGTTTGGGCAATCTGATTACGTCTTTGAAGTTCAATTGCGGGACTAACTTTAGTCCTGCTTTTTTCTTTAACCATAAAACTACTGTACAAAATTTTCTAAAAATATGAATAGCGCATAACGCACTGAGTCGGTAACTCGGGAAATACGGAAGCAGTGCTTTAGAGCTGCTTCATGCCAATTCGGGAATTCTGCGGAGTAAATTACTTTAAAACTTACGTAAACTTTAGGAATTTTTCGCATTTTAGCGTACATGCAGCGCGTTTCAGGTGTCTATGTACGATAAAATACGCGCTCCCTTTAGGTACGCGCTTGGCGGTAGCCTGCGGCACGCCCTTCTCCTGACGGAGACGCTACGCGTTGGCGTAGCCTGCGCTGTGCGCTTACGGGTATGCCTCCAGCACGGCAAAGCCGTTCGCGCAGCGTGCGCGAAGCGCTTACGCAGTCGCCTACAGAGGGAAACCCTCCTGCAGCGGTGAGACAGCGCTGCGCGTCTACGATAATTCTCACAGTTCCTGCACGGATTGCTATACAATCCCGTATAAACTTGTGGGAGTCTTAAAAACTCTTCCTAGCTGCATCCTCGGAACTTCCGAAGATGCAAAATTTTCCTTTAATCACAGTAGACTTGGTGCAAAAGCCATAAAAAGATATTTAAGACCACAGATACACACAGATTAATACAGATATCACGATTCTTACTTGCATAGAATACACGCGCACGCCCCTACAAATAATCTGTATGGCATCGGGAGCAGCTCAATCTATGCAAAAACACAAACACCCGCACCCTGGAAGCCCTTGGGTGGGAGAAAAGTGCCATAGCGTTGCTCGAAAATGCAGAAAGTCGATCTGACACAAAAACCTGAGCCAAAACAATTGACTCAGGTTTTCTACAAAATATCTTGTTTGGCTTGCCACAATTAATACCAAATGGTCTTTATAGATCTTACCGTGTCTTCCTTATCCCTTCAACAATTAACGGGGACTCGGGACTTGGGACTTGGGACTGGGGAACAGCATAACTTTGTTGAACGATAAACAATTTTAGTTTTTTATACTTTTCTACAAAGGTTTTGCTATTATCCATCTTGGCACAATTTCGTTTGTTACTACTGAAAAGAAGATATCTACAGCACGGCTGCAAGCTTGAATCCGTCCACTTCCTCTATGACTATCTAATGATTCACTTTCACAATGATTCAAGAAGTTGTATGAGTTTAGTAAGCCTATTTCAGTTTCATCTGTAATGGCACACGTCATTTTTACTATTTTTGCACAGAAGTTAAGCACTGTTTCTATTTGGCTCTCGTATCGTTTTAATCTTCCTGTTTCAGCAACTTCCTTATTAGCAATATCTGCAGATTTGAGTTGCTTAGATTGATGGATGAATTGAAGTTTTAGCATAGAGCACCCTGTAATAATTTGCCAGCAGTAAAATGTTGTTGGCTTTCTTGTATAGAATACCCTTCAAACTAAAATTGGCTCGTCCTATTCGATATGTTAATTATTGAAAATTAAAGTTCAAAATCGAACTCTATTTTTTAGAAAATTATTGTTTATTCAATTTCATAAGCAATGGGAATTTTATAAATAGTCAAGACGATTAATTGAAGATTGCAAAAAAATATCGTTTCAACAAAAATTGCGTTGAACGATGAAAAGTTCATGTTATTTTCAGGGGTTTTTAAACCCTAATTATTTTGTTCATGATTTTCCTCAACCTCCAATTGTTGAGAAGAAGGTTGTGAAAAAAGCCAAGCTATTCGTGTTTAAGTTCTGTCACAAAGATTGATTACCTATTACAGCGTCACTATAGCAGCCCTAAATCATAAGCTCTACGGGCGTCTAGGCTTTGTCCGAAGGCAGGCTTGGCGGTTTTTTATTCTCACGACTCCTGCACGGATTGCTATAAAAATCTTTTACTGATCTGTATTACTTTCTGAAAAATTGACTTTTGTAAGAAAAAGTATGAAACTCCAAGACATTATCAAAAGCAATCAATCACTCGATTTTGACTTTCTTCAAACTGACAAAGAACTTGCTCGCCAAATCCAAGTACGCCTGATCGATTTAGGGCTACTTCAAGGTGTGGCAGATGGCGCTTATGGAGCTATCACCAAAGCATCCTTAACGCAGTTTACAAAAGCGTTTAACCTACCAGCAAAAATTAATCCACAAGTTGCTAAGCAACTAATTGAGACAAAGCAGGTAGGCGTGAGTTTAGAAAACTGCCGGTGTGCAGACACACAACTTGAAAAACTACCTTTAAAGGGAGTTGAACTTATTAAGCAGTTTGAAGGATGTTACCTAGAAGCTTATCCCGATCCTTTGACTGGTGGTAAACCGATTACTATTGGTTGGGGCTGCACAAAGAGACGAGATGGAGGAGAGTGGAAATTGGGCGATCGCATCACTCAACAAGAAGCTGATGAATTACTCATACTTCAACTAACACAAGATTATTTACCAAGCCTACAAAAAATTCCTATATGGGCTGAACTTAACGAGGATCAAAAAGGAGCATTGCTTAGCTTTGCTTACAATTTAGGCAAATCATTTTTTGGTTCGCCTGACTTTCAAACCATAACTAGAGTTTTGAAAAACAGAGAATGGGAAAAGGTACCAGACGCTTTAACACTTTATTGCAACCCTGGCACAAATGTTACAGAAGGTTTAAGGAGAAGGAGAAAAGCCGAAGGGGATATGTGGAAAGGAAAGTTGTCTAATTAAGTTGACAGCTAGAACAAAGCCAATACAGTTGGTGATACGAGCAAAACCGTTATCAATTTGTTAATGTAGAGACGTTATATACAACGTCTCTACACGTGTGTTGGTGATGAGTAATGAGGAAACACCACACCAAATCAAAAATTTGGTGGTCAACATTCTTCTCCTGCGGGTCACCAATCCAAGCGCGTAAGTGCATATCTTATTCCTAGCTGGGGAATTCAGCATTCTTCTTCAATTTGTCAAGAATGCCAGTTTAGGGACTTCCAAATAAAAAAATATTCAACTTTTTCTTATGGGTGGGATTGGCGTCCGTCCTATAAACCAATACGCTTGGTGATAAGACTAGAACCCTTATCATAACCACAATGTAGAGACGCTTTAAACAGCGCGTCTCTACAAAGAACTCTTGCTGGAGAATTTATCTGTTGGAAATTTTTTATTGGTTAAACCGCCTTGAAATAGTGCATATCACCTTTAAGATATGAGCGAACTTTGCCTGCTTTTTGTAATCGCCTACCAACAGAAAGGACATCTTCAATTCGCTTGCCCAATTTTAATTTCAATTCAAAAGCGCTTAGTTCCCGTAAATATACGAGTTCTAAAAATTGATCTGCAAAGTTTTTATCAGCCATATTGGGAACTGCAGCATCCAGACTAAGCGCCCACCAACAAGGTCTACCTGCTCCGGCTCCAAATCGAAAAACTTTTCTTCGAGCCTCTAAATAAGTCAATTTTTTAAGCGTTGTCCCTCTGCTGACTCCAATTTGAGCTGCAATTTCTGAGGTTGTTTGAGGGGTTTTGAGTAATGATATGATTGTTGCTTCTTCTTGTGTAGATAAAGGCAATTCAGTCAATGTGGTAGCTTGGCGTTTTCTAAGTGGAAATGGAATTGGATTGAATCCCTTTAATTCAGTACATTTTAAGCAAACTGGTTTTCCTCGGAGAAAAGTTCTAGGGATAGTTTCCGATTGACAAAATTGACAAACTTGCTTTAAACAGCCTGGGTAGATGTACAACTGCATTTTTATTCTCCTCCTTATGCCGCTATGTCTGTTTTGATTTCTGCTAAAGCAACTTCAACTGCCTTAACAAGCACTTCAGAATCACTCAATTCCATTGAGTGAGCTACAAGTTTAATGAGTCCTTGAACAATGAGTTTTTCGGGAGTATCATTACACTCTTTGGCAACCTTCTCCAGTTCGATGCAAGCTTGTGTATCAGAGTCTTGAATGCTATGTTTCACTCCATACAAATCCACTTTGTAATAACGCTCATCACCAGAAATATCTTGATGCCAACCACAACGACTCTTTTTTTGTGGTTTTAGTAGTGGTAATTCAATTCCTTGATTTTGTGCTACTTCTTGAACAGCTTGCTGCACAAGTTTGGCTGTCACTCGTCCACCATCAGCCAATCTTTGAGCTTCAGCATATGCTTTTTGAACTTGTTCTGGGTAAGCTTTTAGTACAGCTAATTTACGACAATGATCTTCTGGTATGGTTCCTGGTTCTACTCCCAAGCAGTCGCGTTCAATACGCCCGGCTTGCCACTGTTTTTGTAAATTAGAACGGCTTCCTTGAATGAAGTCACTGTTTAACAGAGCAGTCATATTTTTAAATCCAAGCTGCTCATATCCCTTCCCTTCATCCAGCAAGACTAAATACTGACGGATAATGTCATTGCTACGTTTTTGAATTTTGGGTAAGGTTTTCAATTGTCTCAAATGAGAGTTAATCAAAGTGATGATATTTTCTGCGTCTTTTTTGGAAAGCCGTCCTTCTACAATGTGGGAGCAAAAAGGAAGAATTTTTGAGCTTAGATTTGAACTTGTTGAATTATGTGTGAAATTGTCTGCTAAAGAACTGGCTTCAGTGTTCTCCGAATGCTGCAACCCAAAAGGTAATGACAATTCTCCTTCGTTATCCAACTCAAGCATAGGACGAAGAAAATCTTCTCCATCTATTTGAGTCAAATCAACAATTGTTGTTGGTTGACTACAGGAAGTGAGGCGATTGCTTGAAATCGATTTTTCATCTTCGCACAAGTTCAAACTTGAACTTGTTTTGAGAATTGAGTTATTGTCATCCAAGTTTTCTGGAGTTAATTTTTGGGGATTAACTAGTTCAGTTATTTGGGAATCTTCAAAAAAAACCCGTGCGCTCGGCATAGCACTGTCTTGGACTCCTTTGTATGTCCCAACTCGTCCTTTATACAAAACACGCTCGCCCTCAGTCAGTAAGCCAAGAACCTCCCAGCGTTTCTCTTTTTCGCTTAATGGCTGTAGATTTGTTCCTAACGTTGCCTTTTTGCCTAAGTTTTCATCCACTACAAGGTGAAATTCACGGCTAGCTTGGAAGTTTGTGAAAGTTTGAGTTTGCTTTTCCCAGGAATCACCATGAGGGGATGTAATTTTGATCGATATCCCTCTTCCATTTATTGAGAAGTGTGCTTTATAATCTTTATAATCCTCTTCAAAGACTTGAAAGCTTTGGATAACTGAAAGTTGGTAAAGGCGTTGCTGTAAAAGCTTGGTTCTGTAATCTCTTTCTTCTTTGGAAATTGTCCCTAATTTCTGAATCGCCTTCTCCGACTCTTCTAGTTGAGGAATGTCTTCGATGTTTGTTTCGGCAAGAATTTCGGAAAAGTTGAAATTCTCTTGTAAAGTCAGTAGTGAAACAATATCAGTAGGCTTTTGTATTAGCGGTAAAGATGCCATAATTTTTGAAAGTTTTCTTTTGGTTAGTTTGCCGCTTTATGCGGCATTTTTTTTTGAGAAGCCGCCAACAAGCAGCTCATACGCAGTTCGTTGGTTTGAGCAGAGATTTTGTGCTTTATAAAGGACATCCTGAAAACCTCAGGTTAGGAGTCCACAAATCAAAGAATGTTTTGTTCGCCTTAAGAAAAGCAGTCCATTGGTGACAAGTTAAGGTTATGATACATTTGTCAATCTACCCGTATAATGAAAAATCTGCCTAAAACCGTGACTGAAAACATCGTTTTTGGTTTAGCGATCACCTAATCTTTGCACCTATCATTCATATTTGTGCTGAAACCTGAGTACAGAGCCTAATTTGATACCGTATTTTTAATTCATTTTTCAGCATAAATTCTAATTGACAAAGGCAATGTGGTCTTAACTTGTTACGACTGAAAGCAGTCAAATAAGGAATTCTAAGCTGTTTGTACGGGTGCAGCTTCAGTCATGTCCCTGCGCTTTTTAACTTTGGTTTCCCAGACATGAAGTCTAGGTGGCACAATTAATAATGCCTTACAAGGCTTAGCTAAGTTAGCTCCTAGCTGCAACTCTAGTTTTGTTAAAGTGTTAACTCTATTGTTAGCGTTAGCGTCGATAATTGTACCCGCAGTTGTACGGAACATTCCACGTTTAACTCGTTTGTCCTTAAATACTAAGCTGTTGGGTTTTTCACTATATTTAGTTTCACCATATTTAGATAGTGGATGAGTGTTTAGGAATGATGCTTGAGATATGTACGCTTCCTCAATCTCTACTAACTGCATCCCGTAGTACTCGCACAGTTGCTTGATATGGTTTTTAAGTCTTGCAGTTAGTAGTTGCATAAACCGTTGATTGGTTTTAGTTGCCAAATTCGAGTTTTGCTTAACTGTGGTATCCCATCCAAAAACTTGGGCTTTAATGTTGTGTTCAAGACAGTAGTCCATAACTAGTCTTGCAGGTTCGTTAAGAGTATCTTGCATTTGGCGGTTACGCTTGGAGGTTATACGTGCACTCCTCACACTCCAGAAACCTTGAGATCTAGGGTGTTTGATAGTTGCAACCTCTTTGTTGTATGGTTGATTTTGTGATTTCATTTTGCCTTTCAATAGTAAAGATTGTTCCAACATTGCGAATACAGGTTAATCAGTTGACGATTTGTGCATCAATGCCAAGAGGGTTATTTTCATCTAGGCTGATTAAGTACGGCTTCTAGCTCATCATTAAGGTTTAACAAAACTTGGTGATATTCATACACTGGTTAACCACCTCCTTATTATTTGATATTTGATGTTAGTAAAGTAATAGACTTCTTGCATAAGTAAATTTGATTGCCTATTTGTTACAGGCTGTGGTTAATTATTCATTTTTGTGGAATGAATGCAAAAAGTCTAATATTTTTGACTAGATATAACACCACCGAAAAAACAAAAATTGGGTTTTACACCATTTGGTGAGAAAGCACGAGATTGACACTTTTAAATATTTATATATTAAAGTGCCCACACTTACACGGTAAACACGTAAGTGCATTTTCTCTGAATTTTGCGCTTAGCCGTAAAAACCGAGATAAAGTAAGAATGTGCACTTTGCAAGTTACCTGATTTTTCTTGACTTTTCTCGCTAAATTAAGGCTCTGAGTTTGATGCTGAGTGAAGAAATAACATCAACTTTTTTTCGTGCAAAATGTCAGTTTCTGTTGTTTGGCTTTCTTTGGCTAAGAGCGGAAGATTCACGCTCATAAAAAACTGGCAAACAGGCTCTGTACCTGTGATGGAGGCTTTTATCCCCGCTTTTGAGAAACGGGGCTTTAAGACTAGTTTCTTGCCATGGAAGATCTAAATTGGGTAAGTTCTAGCTTCTAGATTTTGGCGAAGTAAGTGCTTAATCCTAACCGCGCCTGGAGGCAAGCGCAAAGGATACACTGGACGAACGAAAGACAATATGTGAAGATGCATAGTGTTGTCTGTTTTTCGTAGCTGAATGGTACTAAAACCAAGCGAATTCTATTGGCAGGAAATGGTTACTAAACCTATTGGTTGGTTACAGAAAACGAGGGATTGCAAGGCTTTTTTTTAGAGAATCTGTCTTAAGTTGAATGACGATGATGAATCATTTAGTTATCACTCCTTTTATAAGGTTAATTAAAGGTTGTGCCTGCTCGATGCTCTACTTTGTTGAGATATTCAACAATGGCTGCTTCGACGACTCGACCTTTCCACATTGCTTGTTGGCGGGCAAACTCATGTAACCTTTGGGCTACAGTTCTGTCAATGTATACGTTTACATTGATTCTTTCTGTTTCTGTCGCTCTAGCCATATACTATTAAAAAGAACTTACCAGTGTTGATAAGTACATTTATAACTTGAAATCAGAGTAAGTGCAACGTCATTATAGAGATTTATTATTGAATGATGCTTATGGATAGTGACGCCCGAACTAAGTTAGCAGAAGCTATCAAGAAAGCCAGGGGAGACAGAAGCCAGAGGAAGTTTGCTAAGGATTTGGGCGTAAGCTATGTGACTATACAACTCTGGGAACGAGGAGAAGTCATTCCAGATTTGGCAAACTTGGAGGCGATCGCCACTTCTCGTGGACAAACCCTTGAGCAGTTGCTTGCTGAAATCAGAGGACAAGCAACCGAGATAACCCATAAACCAAAAGTGGCGGAGGATGTAATTCCTACCGCCAGACAGTTATCCAAAAAGGAGTGTGTTCGTTTGATTAAGCTTTTGCTTGATGAGGTGAGTGCAGAATCTTAGTCGTAGCCGCTTTGTACAATTTCTTCAAGGCATTTGACGACTTCTTCAAATTTCTCCTCATCATTTTGAAAAAACCAATCAGTGAACGCTTCTAGCACCTCTTTTTGTGTGTAGCCTGCTGTAAAAGCAGTATCTACAAAGACGAAGACGCACTCTCTAAGAGTGCGCCTGCGCTCGTTGGCAAATAATTCCTTAAAAGGATTGTAGATTTCGGCACCCTGAGAATTATGACTTTGCATCGTAATCTTAATCTGCTGTACTGGTACATTTTTAGCTTGTGCAAAATCAGAATTTATGCACAGGCTATTTTTTAAGTTACAAAAGGCACAAGTATGGAATCACTCTACCTGAGGATAGATGTGGATTTAAAGTTATTTATTTGTCAAGGTTCGGTAATTTCGGACACTTATCTAAATTTAGGTTGTAGTTAGGCTATAAGTTGGGTTTTTTCATTTAGTTATTTTTTCCCTAAAAGAAAAAACCCAAGAATGGTTTGCTGTTTTTAATTTCCTTATCAGTTGTTCCTCTACGACTCCCGTTTGTTATTTTGTAGGGGAAAACACCGCTTCTTAAACTCCCTCTACTATCCTGAGCGAAAGTAGGCAAGTCAAAAGCGCTTTCATGAAATCAAGACCTTACTTAAAAAAGCAAATAACTCAGTATATGCAGTTGTTGAGTAAACGGTATGAGGTATCACACCCTACACTCGGTGCTGAAATTTTGTTTAGGGCTTTGTTTAGGGCGGCGCAAGCCAAGCAGTTGTCCAAAGAGCGATCGCATTTTCCAAGGTACCCCGGCTGATTTTGCAGACGTTGGTGTCTATCAGTGAGAAGTTGCTAGATGCATATAAATCGTTGGAAAAGGCAAAGCCTGATGGACAGAGGATTGGTGAGAGCGAGTGCGTGCTACTACCTGAAGAGAAAACACCCAGACAAACAAGCAGTATTCCTGATCAAGAGTTCCATCAGCTTGTTGAGGCTGAAATTCATCTGAACTACGCTACAGCTTCAAAGCTTTGGCAGAAATACAGTCATGAGTGGGCATTGGCGATCGCATATGTGTCAAGCAAAGAAAACATACTAAACAAAGCTGCATACTTCGTTTCATGTCTTGAACAGGGATGGTTTAAAGACGTCACGCCCCAACCGAAGAAATACGATCCTTATGAACTCAATACAGAACAGAAACAGTGACGACTCTCCCGCTACACCCTTGCGGGTGTAGCGGGAGCATCTAATCTCGCGATTAAGTTAAAAGACTTTGCGTTCTTCTAAATGGGCTGTAATTTCGTCTTGCGATCGCCAAACTGGACGCAACTCTTTACGCGCAAACAGTGGCAACTGGTCTACAGTATGGCGTGAACCGGGTTGAGACGAATTACCGTAACTAGTCAGTGCCATAGCCTTCACTGGTTTAGAGAATTCAATCGCAGCAACATAAGAATCACCTGCGACAGGTAAGAAACGTCCTTTTTCTGAAGGAGCAAAATTGACAACACGGAAGATTCCAAGGTCTCCATCGCCACCATTGGCAGGTAAATCCACATTCTCATGCTTCAACCGGAAAACCTCTCCCCAAGGGACATCTAGCTGACCATAAGCCTTTTCTACTTTAACTGCTGCCGCTTCTAGTGCCGTAACAGCACTTTGAGGATTAGCTAATCCATCGGGTGTAGTACGCGGTGAGTTTTCTGTCCAAGGTTTACTAAAGACTGTATCAAAATCTAGTTCTTGTGCCCAAGAAGCAAATAATACTGCTCCCCGGCTATCTGCATTCGCTTGTCTATCCCATCTTTCCAACACATCAGCAGCACGAATTGCTAATTCATTCCCCGACGAACGGGCAGCAGGAATCAAATCATCCAGGATACGGTCAGCAAATTCCATGCGTGTCGAATGTTTATACTCAATCATTTCATCAAAAGAAATTTTTTCATCTTCATCTAGCATCTTTGTAGAACGTTGCGCCCTAAAATCCATGAAACGCGGTGCCATATAAGGCGGGTAATTCTCTGGTTTGATAGCGGTGGGAAATGTTGTTGTCCAAGGTGGGTCATTGGCATTTTGTAACCAGCCACTTGGAGGGTCAACAACACGCGGTAAATCTTGGTAAGGGTGAATTTTCGTCCATAAGGTTTGGGATGTGTCACCAGGAATGATTCCTCGCCAGTATTTAAAATCTCCTTGTTGTCGCACCGGCACTTGACCGTTAAACAGATGCATGATGTGTCCATCTCTATCTGCATACATCACCGTAAACATCGGGAGTTGCAGACGTTGGAGTGCAGTTTCAAATTGTTTCAGGTTTTGGGAACGCGCCATATCCCACCACTGCTCTAAAACACCAGGGCGGTCAAGACCCACAACACGGAGCGCTACGGCTTTACCATCTGTTTGTGAGACAATCGGTCCGTGGACAGAACTTTTCACTACGAGTGGTTGCTCACGCAGCGTTCCATCGTTTTGCTTCACCTTCAAGGAAAAGTTTTTTGTCTCAAAGCGACGAACTTTGTTATCCAAGCGATAACTATTGTCAACTAGTTTCAGTTCGTAAGCATCCCAGCCATCGAAAGTGTTGACGGTGTGAGTCCAGCCTAAATTGTCGTTAAAGGCGATCGCTAAAACGGGAATGCCAACGAGTGTTGCTCCGTAAGCGTCAATACCTGGAGCAGTCACTTGTGCTTCGTACCATAAGAATAAGTCTGACCAAGGCAAATGGGGATTTGCAAGCAACATCGCCTTGCTAGTTGCAGAACGAGAAGGTGCTATAGCCCAGCCATTAGACCCTGCTTTTGACTCTTTACTAACACCTGCTACTTGTTGTGGATTGGCTATAAAAGTGAAATTCAGTACCCGTTGCAGGTGAGCTAGTACATCTTCTCCTTTAACTGGCAGTAAGACCTCAACAGAATCATCAATTAAATCAGAATGTTCTTTGGCATAATTATTTATGCCTTTAGCAAAAGCATCCAGATAGCCGCGAAAAGTTGGACTTTGTTGCTCATACCAAGAACGAGCGCGGCTTGGTACTCCCATTGTAAGTACCCACTGGTCAGACTCCAGATATTTCTCTCCCCAGTATTCTGCAGCGCGTCCTCGTGCTTGACCGTAAAGACGCAAAAGTAAGTTTCCGTGGCTTTGCATCTGCGCCCAACCGAATGCCTCAAAAGCACTTTGGGTATCTTTACCGTAGATATGCGGTATGCCATAGGTATCCCAAAGTATTTCAGTACTTCTTGGTGGAGAGCCTAAACTTTGACATCCTATAATCAAGGCAAACAAGAGACTAAGTGTAAACGCTAAAACTCGATTCGGGTTTCTTTTGAAAACCTTAAGTGCGTAGCGCCTGTAGTAATCACGCAAAATACTTCTGGTGAGAATTAACTGCACCCTGCTCATAAACATTATGGTTCTAGTGAATTTTTTACACTTTCAAAAGGTAGTGCTGTATCAAACAGCATTACCGTCTCAGGCATCACAAAATTTTAGAGTTGAAAACCCTCCTAGCTGAGGCTTTTCAGTTGCAATTTTTCATGATACAGACTGCCCAAAGCGCAATGGTTCATTAATTTTGCATCCATCAACTGACGCGCCCAACTATGTTTATTGATACCTAATGACAATAAAAATTAATAGGATTTTTTGTCAATTATTCTTAATCTCTCTTAACGTAAACACAAGCAGCGATGAAGCTAATTTAGTGGTCTGGCAACCTAACTTTGAGGGGTTAAATAAAATACCGCAGAGACGCAGAGAACGCAGAGGAACAGAAACAGAGGATAAGTTTAGAAATTGGTTTACCTAGCAGGCGTTGCCTTGACACAATACTATAGCAGTCGTATTTGATTTATGAAAAATATTAACCGCCAAGACGAGGCAGTGCGTTGCGGTGAATCCAGCGCTGCAGGCGGGTTTCCCAACCTAGGCGACTGGTGTTCGCGTAGCGTGCCGAAGGCATACCCGTTCGCCCTTGGCGTGCCGTAGGCATAGGGGGGTTCCCCCCGTTGAAGCAACTGCCGTGCCAAGGACGCCAAGAAAAGAGAGAAGAGAGAATTTCACGAATCATTTAGGATTGCTATAGCTTGCGTGCAATTTCTGCAAGGTTAAGGAGATTTATCACTTATTTCGCTATGTTTTTACGGTAAAAAGATTATTTGATAATCTTCTACTACATAAGTTTTCTATTTTTGAAGTATCTTGTGTTTTTTTGTAGTTTGGATACTTTAAATAGAATTAATATAAGTTCAAATTTGAACTTATATTAATAATAAATAAGCTGCTGATATTCAAGCTTGAATATCAGCAGCAATACCAGGAGTGTTTATGTTGCTAATGCTATTATCTTCGATGATTTTAAGATTGGCAACTTTAAATCCTAAATTAAATTTCTTGCATCAGTAAGTTTCATTTAGAGAAAAGCCATCTAAATATTTACGAACTGAGATAGTACTGTTTGGGAAGGGGAGAAAATTGAACTTATGAAAATTCAAGGGTCGTTGGAAACATGATAATTATGAATTTTTACGCCAAATTCCAGCTATCAATGAACCTGTAAGATTGTGACAGACGCTAAATATAGCTCCTGGTATCGCTGCGACTGGTTCAAAATGCGCTAGAGCTATAGCACTTCTCGTTTGGATCAAGTACAAATTTATCTGTGTCCATCTGTGTCCATCTGTGGTTCTTATTTCTTGATGTATTGCGCTCAACTGATAACCGCTATAATGCTACAGCACTCACCAGAATTTTGCATTCCCACATAATCGAAATTGTACGGCAAACAGCTGTTGATTTACCTGTAATAGCTGCGCCGAAATAACCCAAGATTAACCCCAAAACATTATGTAAAATTACCGCTATGATTACTATTGGTGTGGTGAATAACTTATCGCGATTTAAGCCCACAACTGTAGCAATAATCCAAGCGATCGCGGGACATGGAAACTAGGGGTTAGTCATTAGTCATTAGTCATTAGTCATTAGTCATTAGTCATTAGTTATTAGTTATTAGTCATTAGTCATTAGTCATTAGTCATTAGTCATTAGTAAATTAATCAGTATGCTGACGATGATTTGCTTGGCTGATGGGATGAAGCAATTGGACAATTGCCTGCACTAACTTCTCCGGTTCAACAGGCTTGGAGATATGCATCTGGAATCCAGCAGCTAAGGCTTGTTGCTGGTTTATTTCTCCCGCGTAAGCAGTGAGGGCGATTGCCTTCGGCAGAGCTTCGCTTAACGCTTTAATGGTTCCTCCCTGTCGGGCTGACCATTTTCTGATTTGCCGAATCACAGAATAGCCATCCATTTCTGGCATACCAATGTCACACAGTAGCAAATCGGGAACAGACTGATTCAAGAGGGTTAATGCTTGTGCTCCCGAAGCAGCTGTCGTCACTTGTGCGCCGGATTGCGTTAGAATGAATTCTGCCAACTTCCGCATATCTGCATCATCATCCACAACCAATATCTGAATACCTGTTAGGTCTGTTACACTTTCTTTCTGGCTGTGATCAGCAGATAATTCCTCCTGGACGAGGTTTAACGGTAGCCGGACAGTGAATGTTGCTCCTAAGTTTTGTCCCGGACTATCTGCTTCAACGGTTCCTCCATGCAGTTCAGTGAAATGGCGGACGATCGCTAGCCCTAATCCCAACCCGCCGAATTTTCGTGTCGTTGTGCCATCTTCTTGCCGGAAGTATTCAAACACATAAGGCAAAAACTCTGGGCTGATGCCAATTCCTGTGTCTTTGACTTGAATTTGAGCATACATACCAACTTGCTCCAGTCTTACCTCGACTCGTCCTCTGGATGGTGTGAACTTCACGGCATTAGAAAGCAGGTTCCAGACAACCTGTTGTAGGCGGTTCCCATCGCCGCAAACAGTTCCTGAAATTGGGTTGAGTGTGGTCTGGATTTGAATGTTCTTGGCTTCTGCTGCCAGTCTTACCGTTTCTAGTGCTGCTTCAATTGTTGCAGCTAAATTCACGATCGCCACGTTTAACGTCATTTTTCCTTGGAGGATGCGCGACACATCCAACAAATCCTCAATCAGTTGCGCTTGCAGCTTGGCGTTGCGCTCGATTGTTTCTAAGGCTTGGTCAACTTTTGTGGGGTCTAGCCGCTTACTTCGCAGTATTTTTGTCCAACCCAGAATCGGATTAAGTGGCGATCGCAATTCATGGGACAGCACCGCCAAAAATTCGTCTTTAACTCGGTTAGCGGCTTCTGCTTTGGCGCGATCGCGTTGAGCGACCCGGTACAACTGAGCATTATCGATCGCTAAGGAAGCACGGTGAGCCAGTTCCTCTGCTAGTTGCAAATCGATTGAATCGTATTGTAGTCCAGATTCGGCTGAAACAAAGGAAATTACGCCTAGAATTCGTGCTTGGGTTCGTAGTGGCACAGTCATTACAGATTTGAACCCAACCTGGCGCAAAATTTCTAAATGTTCTGGATCACGGGCTGCTTGTATGAGCAATTCATCTGGAATATCTGCTAACAAATCGGATTGCCCAGTTCGCAATGTCAATGCAGCACCGCGAGGCTCATCTGGGTTGAGAGGATATTGATGTCTGATTTGGTGCGCCCATTGCTGTTTGGCAGGATCGGTGTGAGCTACTGCAATCTGCTCGATTGAACCATCTTCTTCAACCATATGCACTGTACACCAATCTGCCAATGCAGGTACTGCAAGCTGTGCCACTCGCTCCAGGGTGGTTTGATAATCGAGCGAAGAGGCAAGAACTGCGCTCGCCTCTGAAAGAAAGTGTTGAGCACGCTCTAACCGTACTTGCTCCGTCACGTCTACAACATACACTAAAACGTCTTCTACCTGATGGTTTGAGTTCATTGTTGGCAGATAGTAAACGTTGTAGTAACCGGGGGTGCGATCGCTGCGTCCTGGAACATTCACCGCAAAGTTTGGTGAAATGAAGGGATTACCTGTGGTGTAAATTTGATGAAATACTTCAACTATCTGTGGATCAGATTGACCAAAAAGTTCGGCAATTGAATATCCTAAGTGTTGCTCGCGGGTTAATCCGTTGATTTGGGCTAATGCTTCATTAATGGCAATAAATCGCTGCTCTGTATCTAACAGGGCAATTCCCACCGGAGAGGTTTCAAAAATAGTTGTCAGTTGGCGTTGCGCGGCTTCGACTTGAGCACGGGCAATTCGTTCTCGCTTTAACAACTGTTCGCGTTCTTGTTCAACTTGCTTGCGTTCTGTGATGTCAATAACAACACCAATCGAGTGTTTAGGATTTCCTCCAGAATCGTAAGTAAATTGTCCTCTCACTTCTACCCAATGAATGGAGCCATCCGACCAACGCAGGCGATATTCGTGGTCATACTCGTTCTTGCCTAGCATGGCTTGCTGAAATTTTGCTTCGGCTTGTGTTAAGTCATCAGGATGAATCCGACTTGCCCAAACTTCGTGGCTAGGTTCACACTCATTGGGTTGCAGACCCAGTACCGTGAAGTGTCCTTCCGACCAAAGCAGTGTGTCAGTTTGCATATCCCAATCCCATGTGCCCATGCGTCCAACTTTCAGTGCTAGTTGCAGGTGCGCCTCACTTTCTCGCAATTCCTCTTCTGCGCGCGATCGCTCCACGGCTAACCAGGTTTGCTCGGCAATTTGCTCCATCAGCGCCACATCCTCTGCTGCCCAGCGGCGAGGGGAAACATGGTGCAATACAAACAATGCTACAAACCGCCCTTCTTTCACCAAGGGAACACACACGAGAGATTTTGTTTGAATAGCGTTAAAGGCAGCAACCCCAACTCCAGCAGTACGAGGATCAACATCAACATCATCCACAACGATTGTTTTGCCCTGCTTGAGTTCAGCAATGATTGCAGGACCAAACGAATCCATGTGATGTCTACCAACGACGCTGATGACACCATTGCAAAAATCGCGCTCGACAATAACGTATTCCTGCGTGCAATCAATTTCACCGTAGGTACAGCGAGTCACTTGGAAATGTTGCCCTGTGGCGCGAACAACTTGCCACATGATTTCTTTGGGGTCTTGAATGGCACGAATCGCGTCATTCACTTCGATCAGGAATTGCTGTTGTCTCTCCTTGTGTTGAAGATTTGCGAGCAGTTGCTCAATTTGTTGCCTTGCTCGCACTTGTTCCGTGACTTCAATGTTATAAATCAGAACTCCTTGAATTGTTCCCTCAGCATCCCGCCAAGCCGCAAAGACGCAGTTGAAAAATGCCTCTTCCAACACACCATCGCCGTTGCGATCCCAGTAAGCAGGCGACTCATCCCGAATGAACGTTTCTCCCGTCCGGTAAACTTCCTCGAGCACGTCAAAGTAAATTTGCCCCTCTAGCTCTGGGAAAACGTCCCGAATCGGATTGCCGATAATGTCTGGAGTGCGCCCAGCCACTCGCAGATAGGTTGGATTGGCAAATTCATACACAAGATTGGGACCTGTTACAATTGCAACCATGGCAGGGAACTGCATCAGAATATCATACAACCGCTTGCGTTCGGTTTCTGCTAATCGTCGGGCAGCTTGTTCTCGTTTTAGGTGGCGATCGCTGCGTATACGTAGCATCTCGCGTTCCGCTTCAATTTGTTTGCGCTGTGTCAAGTCAACTAAAAATCCTATTCCTAAATCGTCTGCTGCTCCTTTCAAGTAAGCAGTTCCAATCAACACGGGGACACGAGTGCCGTCTTTACGAATGTATTCTTTCTCGAAAGGCGTATGGTAGCCGACTTGCTTCATCTGTGCCATTGCTTGCTGATCTAAATGCCGAAATTCCGGCGGAGTAATCTCAAGGAAGTTTACAGCTCCAGATAAAACTTCTTGGCGTGTGTAACCCAAAACAGCTAGCCAAGCGTCGTTGACTTCTAAAATATTACCTTGAAAATCGCCAATAATAATGCCAATGAGGTTCGCATCGAATAAACCTCGTAGCCGAGATTCACTCTCGCGTAACGCTTGCTCTACAAGTTTGCAAGCAGTGACATCCTGAAAAACAGCAACAGCTGCAACAATCTGCCCCCGGTTATCTAAAATTGGTGCTGAGTTCACATTAATGAAAATGCGGCTACCGTCTTCCCGGTGTAGCTCTATTTCTTCATTAGAAACCACTTCACCTGTTTGAAGCGATCGCGCCAACGGATACTCATCAGCTGTGTAGATCTGTCCATCGCTGCGAAGGGCTTCAAATGGAATAATTGCTGCATATTCTTCCAGATCAAGCGACTGTTCATAGCCGTACCCGACAATCTGTTTAGCTTGTTCGTTAGTCAGAACCAACTTCCCTCCTTCAGCATCGGCAATCATCACACCAGCAGGCATTTGTCGCAAAACCGCTTCAAACCGCGTGCGTTCGGTTTCCAGTTCGTGTAGCAACTGTTCGTGTTGTGTTGGAGCATTTTCTAGTAAAGTTTCCAACTCCTGTTTCTGACGCTGCAAAGCTGCGATCGCTTGCTGCTGCTCAATGATCCGTTCTTGTAGCAAAGCGTTTTGAGCATTCGCTCCAATTTCATGAGAATCGAGATGTGCTTCGTTTCCAAAGCTGCGAGCTACGTGTTCTATCACCTCAGAACGGGAAATTCCTCGCTTGTGAGCCTCCTCATCGAGCAATTGCCAGGCTGTACTGGTAAGAGATATGCTAACTCTTTGTTTTTTTTGTGAGTCCCAATTGCTAACAAACTTACCACTGGCATCGCGCTTCATGAATCTTGACCCGTATACATACACGGTTTTTTTCTATTGAATCTGAGTTCTACGTTATAAAAATCTGTCTAAAGAGTGAGGTTTTGGCTTACTTATTATTCCAAGTTTAAACCTGGTTGGGTTGTCTAGAGGAGTGCTGGGTGGGGTCAACCCCTTCTCAAGAGCGGAGACGCTGCGCTCAGCGAGGGTCAAGATGCGCCTAGGAGGGTAAGTTCACTACCCCTGTACGTCAAGAATCCCACGGCTTTTTGTTAAACTGAGCGAGCGATAGTTTAACAGCCGTGGGAGCGTCAAAAATTGTTTTTAGGACTAGCCCTTTCAAGGTGGGTAAAAATTTTGGTCAAGAGTTCAAGTGGATATTCTAACAAGAGTGATTTCTCTACCAGCGCATCCGGTTCAACCGATAGCAACCCAAAAGAGCGCATATCCAGTTCATGCGATCGCTTCAATCGCTTTGCCGTCCTGCATGCGGAAATACCAGGTGTAGGTATCCCAATGTAGCTGTTTCGCCCTCACGTCCATTGAATTGTTCGGTGTCGCTTTGATAGAAAAGACATTTTTCATCGAGTCTTTGCGCGCGAACCTTTAAATCAGGTCTTGCTTTTTTGCAGCTTCGGCGGCGAAATCTTCGATGGTCGTTTGTCCTTTGCGAGTTTCGGTTCCGCTGTCTTGATCTGCCTCTCTATCTAGAGCGTGAAACCCTTGGACAGTTGGCTCCGGAACAACTGGTGGACATCATTTTCGAGCAGGCGATCGCTACTATTAAACTAAACTCCAGAATTTTAGAACTAGAACAAGAAGTAGAGAAACTCAAGGTCAGTAGAGATTTAGATAGTAAAACATCATCGAAACCACCATCGGGTGATATCCTCAAAAAATCAGAAAACAAGCAAGATGTAGTCGATGAGGAGAGCAAAACTGCAAAACGGAAACCAGGAGGACAATTAGGTCATCCCGGAAAAACTCGTAAAGGGTTTGGCAGAGTGGATCGCTTTAAAATTTTACGTCCAGAGGTTTGTTGTTGTTGTGGTATTACGGAATTTATCTTTGAGCCAATCAAAATCGAAACACTAGCTTTAGCGCAGTTGGTTTCGCGCCCAATAGAAATAGTTGAGTACCACCGTCATACTTGTGTATGTAAACGTTGTAGGAATCCACAAACTGCCGATTGGTCACCACAGATAGTTCCAGGACAAGATATAGGGGTAAAACTGCAAGCTTTTTTGGGATGGGTAAATAATTATGGGCATTTACCCTATGAAAAACAACAAGAACTGTTGTGGGAACTAGGAAACATAGAAATAGGGGTTGGAACCCTAGTCACCACGAATGAAAGAATAGATGCCGCAGTTGATAAAAGCGTTAGCTCCCTAAAAAATTGGATACAACAAACACAACCGAATATTCACTTCTTAGAGACACCTTGGGTTGTGAAGGGCGTGAAAGAGTGGTTGTGGATAAATAGTCCATACCGAGAGAGGAAGAATTATTTCAACGCTGTTCCCAAATCCTTGAACGTCCTGATTTCATCCGTGGTTTGACTAAGCAATGCCCTTATGGGCGATCGCCCATAAGGGCACTGAGAAAAGCGCAATCGCATGAGTTAAGTCGGCGGGTAAAACAAGCAGAACAAAGTAACAAGTTTCAAGAACTGCTATTGGCTATCGAACATAAACCATTTCTGCTGACTAATCCTGATATTTTTCATTACATCACACACTTCCAGTATCGAGATTCGGCTTATGGTAGCGACTTGCTACCTCTAGCATTGGCAGAATTTCCTGATTTATGGGTGTTTGATGAGTTTCATATTTTTGGACCGCATCAAGAAGCAGCGGTTTTGAACAGCATGACACTCATCCGCCGTAGCCAGGAAAATCAGTCACGTCCAAGGCGGTTCTTGTTTACTTCGGCGACACCCAAATTAGATTTCATTGAACAACTGCGCTCCTCTGGGTTCAATGTTGCAGAAATTGAAGGAGTTTATGTCAGTGAAAGTACTCCTGGCTATCGGCAAATTCTACAACCTGTTGAACTAGAGTTTGTGGAATTAAAAGATACAGATACACCCTCATGGCTTACTGAAATGGCTCCTCGCATTCAAGAAATTTTGGATGCAGAAGCAAAAGGCAGAGGGTTAATTATTGTCAATTCTGTTGCCAAAGCAGGTCTCATAACTCAGAAACTTCAGAAATTACTACCAACAACAGTCATAGTCAAAGAAATTAGCGGACGTATTGACCGCCAGGAAAGGTTACAAACCCAAACTCAACTAAAAGATGCCGACCAACCAGTTTTGGTTGTTGGAACATCTGCGGTGGATGTTGGCGTTGACTTTAAAATTCATCTATTAATTTTTGAGAGTAGCGATTCAGCAACTATAGTGCAACGTTTGGGTCGCTTGGGACGACATCGTGGGTTTTCTGCGTACAAAGCTTTTATTTTGGTTCCTGGTCATACGCCTTGGGTAATGGCGAGACTGCAAGAAAAACTCAGCCCCGACCAAAGGGTGGAACGAAGTGAATTAACTGATGCGATCGCCTATGCTTTTGACCCACCCAAAGAATTCGATGAATATCGTCAACGTTGGGGTGCATTGCAAGCACAGGGAATGCTAACACGCATGAGTCGGGAAAACGCCAAGGTAAGTCAACAGGTGCGCGATCGCATGACTGAAGATTTCCAGCGTGTCTACCCGCAAAACCTGGAATCTGCACGCAAGCAGTGGTTTGCTTTACAGAATCATGACGTTGGCAAAGCGACTCAACATGAACTTTTGCGTTTTCGGGGTGGGTCAACTCTCCAAGCTGCTGTTTGGGACAATAATCGCTTTTACACTTATGACCCCCCAACATTACATTCAGTCGTCGTCGAACTTGCGGCTGCCGATGCTGGAGATATACCACCAACTTTATCGCGTGCGCTACACGCTTTAGTTTTAAAATGGCTAGCGTTAGGAAATCCTGAGGCAGCGTCCATTGTTCATGCCAGCCAGAATTCTCCCTTGAGTATTTCGGGTTTATTGGGAAATCGCCGCCCGTCGGGCACGCAGGTAGGAGATTATTTTTATTTTCGCATCGGGAATTTAGATGGTAGTTTAATCGAACCGTTATTACGCGGGTTTGAGCAATCGGAAACCCAAACACTGATCTTGGCAGATTTCCCCTTTGTGTTACGCAATATGTATGCCCTACCGGGTACGCATCGACTTGCAGGTGCAGCAGATTATGGGCTACTGTCACATACTCCTCAAGTTTTGACTGACATCGAATTGTACTTTCTCTCACCCACCAGCTTCAAACAAAACCAAGGCGTTCAGACATTTCCACTGCCGGAATTAGTGTTTAACTCGCTGCATCGACGCTGGAACGCATTTGCTCCACCCCAATATCAACTTGCACCGATGGAATGGAATGCATTGGTATCAGCATATGACCTCAAAACCCACGCGCTCAAACTTGAAGGAGGTGCGGAAATTGGTACGCAGCGTTGGGTGCGCTATCGGTTCCACGAAGTAGAAGCGGCGAAGATGGCAACTATCCTCGCCAATTTTGCTTTTTTTTCGGGGGTAGGGCGCAAAACCTCGATGGGCATGGGACAAACGCAACTGGCCATGACAAGCGCACTACGCCAAACTTCCAAACCAAAAAAACCGAAACAGCGAAAACCAGCATCAAAGCACCATTTAACTCCGAAGTAATCACGAATAGCTGATGAATGAACAACAAGAACAATATTCACTACCATTGGCATATTTAAATGCTTGGGAATACTGCCCTCGCCGCTTCTACCTAGAATACCAACTTGGAGAAAATGCCGATAACGAACACATTATTATTGGTCGTCATTTACACCGCAACGTAGACACTGATGGTCAATACACTGAGGGTGATAAGGTAATTTATCGTCATCAGTGGGTGTGGAGCGATCGCCTGCACGTTCACGGGATTATCGACGCAGTTGAGGAAAAAGATAACCAACTGGTTCCAGTGGAATTCAAAAAAGGTCGAATGGCGAATCATCTGAGCGACCACTTTCAGCTTTGTGGTGCGGCATTGTGCCTTGAAGAACGCACGGGGCGAACGATTAGTTATGGCGAAATTTTTTATTATGCCAATCGCCGTCGCCAGCGAGTAGATTTTACACCTGCACTGCGGCAAGCAACACAACAAGCAATTAACGCGGCGCGTACAACTATCGACTGTGCCATGCCCCTACCTATCGACCATCCTAAGAAATGCCGCGACTGTAGCTTAAAAAACATTTGTTTACCGATGATTTTACCGAAAGTCTTGGTGCGTATCGCCTTTGCGAAAGCGGTCGGAAGAAATTCCTTAACTGCTGGGAACGCAAAATGAATGATGAGTTTAAGCATCCGACCTTTGGCTATCGCTGTCACTATCGACGTGCGATTGAACTGCAAGCACGATTATTAAGCCGCCACCTACAGGAAGGAGTTGTTTACAAACCGCTGACACTACGATGAGTACGTTGTTTTACTTGGTCATTTACGATATCCCCGATACCAGCGCTGGTAACAAACGTCGAAAAAAGCTGCATAATCTGCTTTCTGGTTATGGCAAGTGGACGCAGTACAGCATATTTGAGTGTTTTCTAAACGCCATGCAGTTTGCTAAGCTGAAAATTAAAATCGAGGATTTAATTAAACCAGCTGAAGATTCGGTACGCATCTATGTCCTAGATGCTGGTGCGGTGAAAAAAACCATTACTTATGGTTCAGATAAGCCCAGACAGGACGAAACTATCATATTATAATGTTGCTTGCTGAAAGATTTTTTGGCGGCTCAAAGCACGGGCAAAAATACCGGGAGTCCCGCCAAATTGCTCAGAACCTTGAAAAATCAATAATTTACCAATATTATTTAAACTGAATACAAATATAAACCCCTAAAAGTCAAAATTGATATTATCCCTTCGTGGTTAACAGTCAATAAAGCTTTTTGAGCAATTAGTCAACCCAATCCCTAATCCCCAATCCCCAGTCTCCTTTACAGTTTTCTTTGTATTGACTCCTTACTCCCTCATTTTGGTATGTTGAGCCAGTAAATTATATATAAGGGAGTATAAAATAAATAAATGAAAGCAAATGCTTCTTGTATTGCATCTATCCTTGGTGAAGAAAATGCTGTCTGTCCTTGGGAAAACATACCAGTCAGTCAGCAACAATCTATATTACAGGTAATTGCTTCCCCAACGCCTCCCAGTTGTATCGTCTATCCTCACACCACCGAACAGCTAGCCCAAGTCATGACAGAAGCGCATCGCAACAAGTGGCGCGTTTTACAGTGCGGTAGTGGCAGTAAACTTAACTGGGGTGGGTTAGCCAAAGACGTTGATGTCGTGGTGAGTACAGAACGCCTCAACCGACTGATTGAACACGCTATAGGGGATTTGACGGTTACAGTCGAAGCTGGAATGAAGTTTTCTCGTCTGCAAGCAATGTTGGCAGACTCTGGGCAATTTCTCGCTCTTGACCCCATAACACAAGATACAGCAACAATTGGCGGTATTGTTGCTACCGCTGATACAGGTTCCCTACGGCAACGTTATGGTAGTGTACGGGATCAACTACTAGGTATGACCTTTGTACGTGCCGATGGACAAATTGCCAAAGCTGGCGGGCGAGTGGTGAAAAATGTTGCCGGATACGACTTGATGAAGTTGTTTACTGGATCTTTTGGCACATTAGGGGTTTTAAGTCAAGTCACGTTTCGCGTTTATCCTTTACCTGAGGCATCCGGTACGGTGGTGCTAACTGGTGACGCAAAGGCTATTTCTCAAGCTGCTGATACGCTGCGAGGTTCTGCGTTAACACCAACCCAAGCTGATTTACTATCAACTCAACTTGTGTCTAGCTTAGAATTGGGTAAAGGATTGGGATTGATTGCTCGCTTCCAAAGTATTGCAGAGAGTGTCAAAGAACAGTCAAACCGACTGTTGGAGGTAGGGGCGCAACTCGGTTTGCAAGGGACGATATATTCAGGGGCGGATGAAGCTGATTTATGGCGCATATTGCGAGAACAAGTGCATTCTTCTCCCAATGATGCAATTACCTGCAAAATAGGAGTATTGCCTACTTCTGCTGTTGAGGTTTTGACTCAAGTCGATCTAGGTTGGATTCACATCGCTAGCGGTTTGGGGGTGTTGCGTTTTGAGGGTGATAATAAGGTTAATAAGGTGTTGGAGATACGAAATCTTTGTCAAAGTTATGGCGGTTTCCTGACTATTTTGTCAGCACCAGTGAAGGTTAAGCAATTGGATGTCTGGGGCTACACTGGTAATGCTGTGCAGTTAATGCGTCGGATAAAAGAACAGTTTGATAAGGAATATATTTTAAGTCCTGGTCGTTTTGTGGGTGGGATTTAGGAAATTAACCGCAGAGGCGCTGAGGAGGACACTTCTGTGCGGTGAGACCAGTGCTGCAGGAGGGTTTCCCGACAGCCAGGCAACTGGCGTTCGCGAAGCGTGCCGAAGGCATACCCGAAGGGGGGTTCCCCCCGTTGTAAGCCCTTCGGGCACGCTACGCGAACGCGCAGCGTCTCCGCAGGAGATAGAAAGTGTCCGTTGACACAGAGAAAGAGAGGGGAGAAGAAGAAATAATATGCAAGTTTCGGAAAGTTCTGAGAGTAAGAAGGCTAGTTTGAGTGATTTGACTGGGTTTGATGCGAATCATCCGCCTGAACCAAAATTGATTGATACTTGTGTTCATTGTGGGTTTTGTCTTTCGACTTGTCCCAGTTACAGGGTTCTTGGCAAGGAGATGGATTCTCCACGAGGGCGCATCTATCTAATGGATGGGATTAATGAGGGTGAAATTCCTCTAAATACGGCAACTGCACAACATTTTGATTCTTGTTTGGGGTGTCTTGCTTGTGTGACGACTTGTCCTTCTGGTGTGCAGTATGACAAGTTGATTTCTGCAACTCGTCATCAAGTTGAACGGAATTATCCCCGCAGTTTACCGGATACGCTATTTCGCAAACTCATATTTTCTTTTTTTCCCTATCCTAATCGTTTGAAGGTTTTGCTGGTTCCATTGTTCTTTTACCAAAAGTTGGGTTTCCAGAAACTGGTGCGTATTTCTGGGTTGCTTAAGAAAATATCTCCGCGCTTGGCGGCAATGGAATCTATTCTGCCAGAAATTACTTTGAAATCATTTCAAGATAATTTGCCGGATGTGATTCCGGCGCAGGGTGAGAAACGTTACCGAGTAGGGGTGATTTTGGGATGCGTGCAACGGTTGTTTTTCTCGCCTGTGAATGAAGCAACTGTACGGGTTTTAACGGCGAATGGCTGTGAGGTTGTGATTCCTAAAACTCAAGGGTGCTGTGCGGCGCTTCCGGAACACCAAGGACAAACGCAACAAGCCAAAGCTTTGGCAAGGCAGATGATTGATAGTTTTGCAAATACTGATGTTGATTTTGTGATTATCAATGCTGCTGGTTGCGGTCATACGTTAAAAGAGTATGGTCACATTTTAGAAGATGACCCCGAATATTGGGAAAAAGCTAAAGAGTTCGCGGCGAAGGTTAGAGATGTGCAAGAGTTTTTGGCAACTGTTGGTTTAACAGCAAAATTGTCACCTCTTGCTGATAAACCCTTGACTTTGGTTTATCAAGATGCTTGTCATTTGTTGCATGGACAAAAAATTAGTGTGCAACCGCGTCAGGTATTGCAGCAAATTCCTGGTGTGAAGTTGCGCGAACCTCTCGATGCAGCTATTTGTTGTGGTAGTGCTGGGGTTTACAATATGCTACAGCCAGAGGTGGCTGAGGAATTGGGTAGGCAAAAAGTGCAGAATTTGCTGAATACTGGGGCGGAATTAATTGCTTCTGCTAATCCGGGTTGTACTTTGCACATTAGTAAGCATTTGCGATCGTCCGTAGCCCCCAGCCATGCAGAGCATGGCTGCGCAAGCGAAGCTAGCGGGATGCGCGGTAGCGCATCGGGGTTAGGAGCGCTGGTGCGATCGCAAGGTAAGGAGATTTCCATCATGCACCCGATGGAGTTGTTGGATTATTCAATTCGAGGTGAGAAGTTGGAATTGTAGATATAGCAATACGGGCGCACATTTGTGTTGGCGCAGCCTGCGCGTAAGCGCATAAAATGACCTTCTTCAGATCCCCGACTTCTTAAAGAAGTCGGGGATCTTGTTTGTTCACAAATTCAAGGGCGGGTAGCATAAACGGGAGCAATACTCTGAGCTAGTTCAATCCGCCATGCGCTGGCTTCTTTCATTGACTCTAACCTAACTTGCCTTAGCTATCGTGTTTTTTATACTTATACTTTTCATATATTAACCCAAGCTGCTAATTAGCGCAGAAAGTAGATCGTTGGTTTTGGGGCGATTTTGTTCCACTACAGCGGAAACATTAGTACTTTTCAAAAAATTCTGCATTGCTGGCTGAATATGAATTTGGTAGAAAAAACTATTCAACTCATTGAGCAACTTCAAAAAAGCGATCGCAAGAAACTGCACTGCCCTTAGGAGAATCACTGCCAATTTATCAATTAAGCCGTATAATACTCTATTGCTGAGAAATCAGACAACAGTTAAAGGAGGAAGCGCCTGATAGTGGTGAACGTGATTTGTGATTAGGTGACGTACTTCTATTATGAAGACAACTAAAGACAACTTTAAATTTGTAGGGTGCGTTAGTACTACTTAGTAGCGCTCTGTAAGGTAGTTTGTTTGACCACTTCAGATTTACTTTAATAAACTAGCTAGAATCATTAATTCTATATAAATTCTATAAACAGAAAATAATATCACAAAAGCGACTCAACTAAAATCCCGTGATTTTAAATTTTTATAGGTAGAAAAAATATTACAATAATAACCAAACAACAGTACTTTGGTGATTGACTTTTCTACCAAGCGGTTGCACAATATAACATCTCTAGCCCTTTTAAAATTCTTATCAACGGTGCATCAATTTCGGTATAAATTATTTTGTTTGTGTTCCTACTCGATGACATTACAGAAAATTGGGGGAGAGGGTGGCTTCAATAGTTAACACTCATGTGCAACTATTAGCTAATAAACATTTAACAACATCAACGGCTGAAATGACCTGGCTAGAGGTATGACTTCGTCAAAGGCAGTACCTTTCACATATCTTTATGTATGAAGGATAGTATCTCTATGGCTTCAGTAGTAGTACATATCACCGCTTCTTTTCGGGATTTAAGTAGCTACCAAACAAAAATGTACGCTCTAGGTAAACATTGCCTAAAGCACTTTCCATCAAACAAAAGTAAGTTATTACCTTTTAAATAGGTTAAAACTTTGATTCAAGCAGTGTAGCATTGCCTATACTTTGCCTAAAAATAGGCAGGCATTGTTGCTTGCTGAAACGCCCCTTTGATCAAATTTTTCATCAAGCATATACATTATCAAGCAGGTACATTGATGTTCCGCTACTACAGAAACCACTTCATTTCTGACTCGTCACATATGAATGTTTATTAACTTCTCTAAAAACATCCGTTGCTACCCACTCGCCAATATTTTATGAATATCGTTGTTCGTTTGCTTGGCGCATTCGCTGTTTCGCTGTCTACATATGCTGCTATGCTTTCTTTTGTAATAGCACAGGAGACTCCAACTGTTCCCCAGCCGGAAACGACGCAGAAGCCTGCAACTGTTCCTCCGCCCGGAACAACACAGAAGACTCCAGCTGTTCCTCCGCCCGGAACAACACAGAAGACTCCAACTATTCCTCCGCCCGGAACAACRCAAAAGACTCCAACTATTCCTCCGCCCGGAACAACRCAGAAKACTCCAACTGTTCCTCCGCCCGGAACAACACASAAKACTCCAACTGTTCCTCCGCCCGGAACAACACAGAASACTCCAACTGTTCCTCCGCCCGGAACAACGCAAAAGACTCCAACTGTTCCTCCGCCCGGAACAACACAGAATACTCCAACTGTTCCTCCGCCCGGAACAACGCAAAAGATATGCTCTTTTGATGCAGTAGAGAGTTTGCTACCTCCACCGACAGGTGAGCAAAGCCCTTCTGGGCTTTCCTATCTAGCACAACAAGGTTTTACACAGAAGCAAGACGGTTCCTGGGTCTGTTACGTGAGAGATAACCAGAAACAGGGGCTTTACTATACGCTTTTTAAAGTTCAACAAATCGATGGAAAGCTTATAGCCAGTTCGTTCTTGAATAACGGCACTTTGATTGAAGAGCAAGAAACTCGCACCTTGGATTTGTTCATGACGCTCGTTGAAAATCATACGAAGACCAATCAGGGGAATCGTCAGAGTATACGCAGGTATCTAGAATCTTTCATTGCTTTAGTTAAGCAAGGGAAGATACCGTCTTCTGGTCGTGGGTATCTCTTCGACCAACCAAGCCGAGGGTTCATCTTGTACAACGCTGTTACAGGAGGAGAACTCAAAGGCACAGCAATCACGATTAACATCAACTCACCTCAGAATTTAGGTTCCTCCCCAGCCTTTTAAGCTGGATGCCTTTTGGGCAGGGTGTAGAAAAATTCAAAATTCAAAATTCAAAATTCAAAATTGAAAGTTCAAAAAATAATTTTCAAGCTTGAATTTGAAATTGCTTTGTTTCCTACACTCCTATGCCCTTACACCTTGTTTACTGGAGGTAAATCCCTTGAAGTCAGTTATTAAAAGAACCGCAATTGCACTACCATCGATTGTAGCAGTTATCACGGTCTGCCAGTCTGCTTCTGCTCAGTTAAGCATTGGACGCTATGGTATTCAACCGGGACTAGAGCAAAACTATCTCCAGTACCAGATATCAGGGCGAGATTTAAGCCAAATGCGAGGCATTCCTGGATGTAGTGTAGGATTTGGTGCGGCTTGTAACAAGCCTGGAGCAGTCTTCCAGAAAATAGTTGAGTCCAATGGTGGACCAACCTACGAGCAGTTGTTGATGCGAGCGGCTGGTGGGGAGGAAAACTACAGGAATTTCGCTTCCTTCTACGGAAACAATCCTAATCTTTCTCAGGTGCCGTACGCCTCATTTTGGCGGCAAGACGACCCCAATATCGTGGACGGGTATCGGTATCTTCTTGGACAGACAATCAATCGGACTCCTCAAGAAGGTTTAGGGCAAGTTACCAAAAACTTCTACTGGGCACCTGAAACAGGTGGCAACTCGCTTGATCCTCGTAGTGGCTTGCTGGATTTGAAATACTCTTATGGACGTCTGTTGCTTGAGGAGGTGGGAAAAATTCCCGATGCTCAGCAGCAGATTCAAGCTCTGGGTTTAGAGCCGCAGCAAACCAAGTTTTACTTAGACAAACTTTCTACATCAAAGCGTGCATTGAATGGGAATGAACAGTCTCTCAAAGACACCATTCTCAAAGACCTCTCCATGCCATATCCACCAGATGGTGCTGAGTTCGGACGCCCAAATCTTGGTATTCCTCCAGCCGATTCGCTGGTTGGAGAAACTCTTCCTGGCGATGCGTTTGTTGGGACGACTCCAGTATCGTTGGAGCCTGAAGCAATCAGCATTGATATTCCCTCTAGCCTTGCAGAAGTTGATTTTCCTGGCAACTTTGCAGAAGGTGCCGTGTTGCAACAAGGAGGAAACTCTTTTCCTACCTGGTTAATTGGTGGTGGTGGTCTTGCTTTACTCTTACTTCTTCTTTCTCTTGGTGGTGGAGATAGTTCTTCAAGTCGGGGATCAGGAGTAACAGGAGGTGTGCCTGTTACTGCTCCGCCTCCCTCTGGTGGATCTGTTCCTCCTGTAGGCAGTGGTGGTCCTCCTGGTGGAAATCAAATCATTGAAGTCCCGCCCACTCCTCCTGTGACTCCTCCACCTGGACAGGAACAGAAGAAGGTATCAGAGCCATCAACAGTATCAGTCTTTGTGTTGCTAATTCTTGTGTTGTGGTTGCTTGGTTATGGACAGCGACGCACCCAGTTAAAAATTCAAAATTCAAAATTCAAAATTCAAAATTGAAGACGTTTGAGACAGGGATTTTAACCCTGACTGAAACCGAGGCTACGTGTAGACGTAGGGGTCTTATATCAGGTTCGGCTAATTAGTTATAATTCCCACGTTGACTGAACCCCACCCCTTTATCCCCTCCCCTTAGTAAGGGGAGGGGAGCCTAAGCGCAGATGATTGCGGGGTGGGGTTCTTGAGGAATGATAAGTAATCAACCGAGCCTGGTATTATATACCCTTTGCTGGACGATATAGCAACAGCCAAGGTGGTTAGGACATCAACAGATGATAAAACCTAGACACAAAAAAGCTTTTCACCCAGTCCCCAGTCGCTAGTCCCCTGCTATAAATAAATAAGAGTGGAGTTTGCTGAAGCAAAAATGATACTTTGGTCATTCGCGCGGTTGTGGAACCCATAGCCGGGGAGCTTGAGGCTGAGCCACCACTTGACGCCATAAGCGCTCATAACTGTTAACCATCTGTTTGACAGTAAAGTGACGCTGTGCTACCTCCCGACCGCGTTGACCAAGACGGATACGCAGTGCTGGGTCATCACGCAGACGGCGCAGTGCTGCAGTCAGTCCTTCTACATCGTCTTTATTGACAAGTAAGCCAGTTTCGCCATCAGTTACGGCTTCCGCAACGCTACCCACGCGGGTAGCAACCACAGGACGAGCTGCAAGCATCGCTTCAACGATCGCCAATGGAAAACCCTCTGAACGCGAAGGCATAGCAAAAATGTCAAATTGCGGTAAATAGGCGCGGGGGTTGTCCACCCATCCGGGGAGATCAAGGCGATCGCTCACTTTCAACTCATCTGCTAGCTTCTCCAGATCCGTGCGTTGTCCACCCTCACCCAGAATAACCACTTGCACTCCATCAAGTTGGGCTACAGCCCGTAGCAAGATATCGTGACCCTTCATTGCATCCAGTCTACCGACGCTACCAATCACTAACCCTTCCCCGCACCCCCCTCCCACTCCCCCCGCAAGCGGAGGGAGAGACAAGGAAAAACTTTTTTCATCAAGGGGTGCCGAAGGCGGCGTGGCGTTCTGTGTAATATCCGGTACACAGTTAGGTATAGAAATTACGCTTCTTCGACCCAGAGCGTAAAAGTCCTCCATCCGCCTAGCACTTGCTTCACCTACAGCAACATGGGCATCAACTCGCAGCGACAACGCCCTAGTACGCCAAAGTTTAACAGCGTCTGTGGTACGTAACGGTAATTGGTCAACGCGCACCACACGAGCATTTGGTAACGTCAGCGCCGCGAAAAGACCGGTTGCACACTCCCAAGGTGTGCAGATGTTGATGTGTACCACCTCAGGACGGAGGCGATGCAGTATTTGCAGATGCGCTGTTAGGGAGTGAGTTCCTTTCGCTGGTAATACCACTCGTGATGCTTGCGGTCTATGCTGTGCAATTGTATCTACTACGAGATGGGAAGTACCAACTACGGTAACGTCTATGTCTTTAGACACATTAGTGACTAAATGTTGAAGGCTAATTTCCGCTCCTCCAATACCAGCAGAATCTGTATAGGTGACTACGCGCATCATCGGTCATAAGTCATGTAAAGTCTTTGAAACAAATCTACCGTAAGGGGATATAGACCTGAAAGTCATCGCAAGTAGACTCTTGTTGCACCCTTCTATTACAAAAAGCATTTGTTATGGTTGATATCTATATTATTCACCTATTTGTCATTGGTTTACTTCTGCTGGTTGTTACCTTAGGGTCAGGCTGGATTTCGCGCTTACCCCTTTCCTTTGCCCTCATCTACCTAGTGGTTGGTATTTTATTGGGTCCCTATGGTTTTGAGCTGATTCAATTACGCCGCGAGGGAGTCTTTAACGCCGAGGTGCTGGAAAGGATAACAGAATTTGTGGTGATTGTATCTGTGTATAGCTGCGGTTTAAAAATCGTGCGTCCGCTGCAATTAGGGGCTTGGGATATAACGGCGCGGCTGATTGGTTTTTTGATGCCGATTTCAATTTTTGGGCTTGCTCTTGTGGGCAAATTCTTTTTAGGTATGGATTGGGGAGAGGCTATTTTATTAGGAGCAATTCTCGCACCTACTGACCCAGTATTAGCTTCAGAAGTTCAACTAACTGATACACACGACCAAGATGAGTTGCGCTTTGGTTTAACCTCAGAAGGCGGTTTAAATGATGCCCTTGCGTTTCCTTTTGTTTATTTTGGCATTCATTCATTAAAAGATAAGAACTGGGATAACTGGTTTAAACAATGGGTTGCGGTTGATTTAATTTGGGCGATCGCTGCTGGCATAGTTATGGGAATTCTCGTTGCCAAAGCTATCATTTGGATTGATAAAAAAATCCAAAAACGACGTCCTGCTGATGAATTGATGGAAGATTTTGTTGCCATCAGCACAATTTTGCTAACTTATTCATTAACAGAATTTGTTAATGGTTATGGATTTCTTGCAGTCTTTGTTGCGGGTTTAGTTGTTCAGCGCAGTTATAAAAATTCAGAAAAGCCACTGGCACAATTGGAATTTATAGAGCGAATTGAAAAGCTTTTAGAAGTTGGGACAATTTTATTATTGGGTTCAATTTTATTATATAAGCCCATGGTCACTTATGCTTTCCAATCTTTATTGGTGATAGTGTTGGTGTTCTTTGTCATCCGACCTGTAGGAGCTTGGATCAGCACAATTGGTAAATATCCTGTAGATCCGGGTCGTAAAGCATTACATTCGAGAACCCGTTGGTTATTCGGTTGGTTTGGCATTCGCGGTGTTGGCTCTCTATATTATCTTGCCTATGCCTTTGGTAACGGCTTAAAAGGCGATCTTGGTGAGCAAATTGGCTGGATTACCTACACCACTATTGTCGTTTCTGTGATTATGCATGGAATTAGTTCAACTCCATTAATGAATTGGTATGAGCGCAATATAGCTGCCAAGGCTAAAAATGCTTCTCCTCCAGCTACAGTTGATGAATTTGAATGAAGAAAAAGGAGCAAAATAATTATTAATTCGTAATTCATAATAATCAATCAAATTATGAATTACGAATTATGAATTACGAATTATTTACTTGCCTGTCACTTGGTCAACTAGTTCTTTAGCTTTTTCAATCAAATCAGGCTGGGAATCCTTCACATTCCTTTCGTAAATCTTTTCCTCAGGGGTTTCAGAATCTTTTACTGCTTGTTCATAAGCCTGTTGTCTATCTTCTTCACGAATACCAGCAGCTCGGTTATATTCGTAGGCACGGTCAATCTTTTCTTCTGGTGTGAGTTGCTCAGATGGAGATATTGGTTTTTCAGTTGTAAATGGTACTGCATAGCAAGGCTGAGCACAAAAAAATAAACCCGATAGGCTGATGAAAAGCATCAACCCTAGAACAGCGATGCTTTGGCGTAATGCTTTGTTAAAAATTGATACAAATAGTTGCATGGCAATACCCTCTTTGTTGTGAGCTTTTGTCAAGCGTAAGTAGAGATAAATACCTACGCAAAATCCAAGTTTCACAGGCATCCTACTTGTTTAGGTGCAACTGTGCCTTCTGCCAGAGGATACATTAGCAATTCAAAATTCTAAGTCAAAACAATTCAAATTTGAAAAATATTATGCATAAACTAGGTATTTCAACGTAAATACATAGTTTCTCTCATTGTCTTACAGAATTCCTGCTTCTTTTACAACCAATTGTGATGAATCTTAATGCCTCGGCTTTGCATGGTTTGCTCAAATAAATCAGTAGGCAGTGCTTCTTCAACAGGTGACACACCGGGTTTTTTCAGCTTGCCATTTAGTAACAATTGGGCAATGCTACCCGTGCCGCAACCAGAAGCCACGGCGGTATTTTCATGTACTAAAGTAGAGCAAAAGACTGCTTCTTTATCATCTTTGTGACCTGTAATTTCTGAGCGAACTGCAACTCCAATACCACTGAAGCGATTAGTTACATCGGTCATAAAATGGCTGACATATGCCAAAAATTCTATCATGGCACGACGCTGCATTAATTGTTTAGGAAAAACGTGAGCAGCTATCCAAGTCATGTGATTGTAAAAATCGGGAACTGAACCAAATTTGGTAATGACGGTTTTCACTGAGGGAAAAGCATGAGGCAGTGTGAAGGTTTCTGGCATATCAAACCAGTAAACTCCAGTACGTCCATAAGGGGATGGAAAGTCAATAGTTTCGCGCTGGCTGTAAGGCTTTACCATCTGCCATTGACCATCTATCAAAGATTCAAAAGGTTTTTGCAACCCTAAAAAAGTTGTCCGCATGACAGTGACGCCAGCCCCACCAGAACCAGACACCAAATAACTTAAATGAATCTTTTGGGCTGTGTCGAATTGCTCAACGCCCTGGCGTACCATACTGTTAGAAATACCGGGGAAAATGCCAGTGTTAACGATCGCCGTGACACCCGCAGTAACGGCTGCATCATGATATTTTAGAGCTTTACTGGTAAAAGAACGATGGTCGCTGACATCTACATAGTTGACGCCATGTTCAATACAGGTTTTGAGAACATTCGCGTCTCGGTAGTGAAACGGACCAGCACAGTGAACCACCAAATTGGCAGAGGCGATCGCCTTCCTCAATTTCTCCGCATCTGCCAAGTCCAACACCAAAAACCGCACTCGCGGATCATTCATTCCATGATCTGGAGTGCGCCCAGTGATTGTAACTTCTGCTTGTGTGTGGGAGAGAATGTCTTGAGCAACACTACTGCCGATCCGCCCCCGTCCTCCAATAATTAAAACCCGCTCAGTCATGGCTCCAGCACTGACAACAGCATTTTTATTACATCAATTTTCAGTTATGTTTGTCATCGGTAAGGAGTAAGACGTTTTCTTGCTCACATAGGAAGATGTGTGATGAGAATCAAGCTTGTAGTAAGCGGCTAAGCACTTACTACAAACTCATCATTCGCCACCGAAAACTGATGCAACAGTCGATTTTATGGAATCTCCTGCATCTTTTAATGTCTGTTTCAGCGGTTCCTGAGCATGCAAAAATATCCTCGCACAGTTGCGTCCTGGTAATCCAGAGATAGAACCACCTGGATGAGTTCCCGCACCAGTGAGATATAAATTGTCAATTGGAGTTTTATAATTAGCCAATTCTGGTAAAGGACGGAAGCACAGCATCTGATCTAGGGTCATGTCTAGGTGATAGTAGTTACCCTTATAAAATCCCAAACGTTGTGATAACTCAGCAGGGCTTTCCACATGACGGGCGATGATGGAATGTTTCAGATTGGGTGAATACTCTGCCAGCTTTTCAACCACCCGGTCTGCAACTTTGTTTTTCAGTTCATCCGTCCAACCCGTACCCTTTAACCCTGTGCCTTCTGCACCTGAAATGCAATAAGGGGCAAAAAACTCAATCCACGCTGTATGCTTTCCAGGAGGTGCCATTGAGGGATCGCGTCCGGTAGGCATGACTAAGTACATTGACGGGTCTTCATCGGGAATTTTTCCCTGGGTACAGTCGCTATGAGCTTTTTCAACGTGGTTTACAGAATCTGCAATTAGGATAGAACCAATCAGATACTCATCCCTGTGTTCGTGATGTTCAAACCGTAGCGGCTCGTTTAAAGCCAAGTCAATCTTGAGGATGCTTTCGTTATTATCAACGATACGGCGTTCTACTCTTTCCCGCAACTTAGGATCAGCGCTATCCACATCACTTGCATCCATGAGTTGTAAAAACAACCGCTTGGCGTCAAGACTTGAGATGACACCTTTTTTGCCGCGATATTCTTTGCCACCAGCAACTTGCACGCCGACAGCTTTACCGTCATCCACTAAAACTTTTTCAACCTTTTGATCCGTGAGGATAACACCGCCAAGACTTTTCACACAACGTACTAAAGCTTCGGTGAGTGCGCCAGTACCGCCGCGTGGTCGCGCCTGACCTGGGTTATGACGCATTACCATCATCATCGCCCCGAAGGACATTGCTTTTTGGGAGGGAGGTGAACTTAGTTCTGCAGAGAGTCGGGCAAGGGCTGCTTTGAGAAATTCGGAATCAAAATACTCGTTAATATTGTCTTGGGCGCTGGTCAGCATTGTGCGAATTAAATCCAGCGTTTGATTAGAACCGCCTAAGAGTGAAAACAGGTCTTGCAGTTTTTTCAGGTCGTAGTTACCAAGAAGGTCAATGATAGACTTGGGTGGTGCGTTGAAGTAGGGAGTGGCGGTGCTAATGAAGCGCTGCCAGTAATCGACATATTCGGTATATTTTTGGGCATCGCGATCGCTGAAACGAGCAATCTCCGCACAAGTCTTCTCAACAGACTTATGAGCTAAGAAATATTTACCATCGGGATGGGGACAAAAGACCACCGGATCGCACAAAAGGTATTCCAAGCCGTATTTGTACAGTTCTAATTCCTGAATGACTGGTCCGAGGAAAATAAACAGATGGTCAATCGCACAGGGGTTGAATTTAAACCCAGGCGCTTCTTCTGGCATAAGTTCTTCGGTTGTCGAACCGCCACCGGGAATTGAACGCGCCTCCAAAAGTAGGACGCTGTACCCAGCTTTGAGTAGATAGGCGGCACAAACAAGTGCATTGTGACCAGCGCCAATAATCACAACATCATACGCTTCCATAACTGTAACTGCGGGAGTAGGGTATATTCCCAGATATTAGAAAGCTGTTAATAAGTATAAATCTTTCGTGGGTTATAACTGGAGAATTGGCATTTGTGTGATTAATCTTTTGTTTATTTTCAGTCTTTAGGAGGATGATAACTACTGATTATCCAGCACTAATTTGTGTAAGTGACAATGCAGATTGCAGGAGAATCGCCAAACTTATTTATTATTAGATAATACCTGTCTCAAGAGCGAGCAAGTAAGTCCTGAAAGTTTCGTTCTTGAAGGACGCAAGGAGACCTTGATTCTTACCCTGCATGATATTCTCCTGAACAAAATCAAAAGAATTAACAATCAAATCTAAATTTTGTTCATTTTAAACGTAAATATTATCTTGTATAGTTTTGTTAAGTGTGGTTGTCACTGTTTTTTAGTTTGATTTTGGGTTAATTAAGGCTTGATGAAATCAAACTGTTTTAACTGATATTTAACTGGATTACAAGCATATTCTAACTACCTGTTAAAAATAGTTATGTAGTTAGAAAATAGTATTTTTTATTGAAGATGAAAGCCAAGAAATGCTTTCAGTCATGTCGTTGATATTCCTCTTTCTGGGGGAATTTCAGTTTGAGCAATAGGAGTTTAATTCTAATGGCAACTTCTGACAACAGCAATCAAACTGGTGGGTCACAAGGTACTAGCAACAATTTAACTGGTAATGGCAATTTTTCTTTCACTGATGGCGCATGGCAGTCTACCGATGGCAGCACCTTAGAAGGTGGCGGTGCTGGTGGCGCTAGTGGTGGCTTCGGTGCTGGCGGTGCTAGCGGTGCTGGTAGCGGTGGCTTCGGTGGTGCTGCTGATGGTAGTAATACCTTTGCTTCCTTCATCGGTGGTGGCAATTCATCCACAACCAGTGCAGATGGACAGTACACCTACAATTACGAGCGACCACTCGACGAACGGGCTTTAACTGATACTAATAACCCGTTCAATCAATTGGTCGGAGTCGTTGGCGGTGACACCAGCGCATTAGGTGGTAGCAATCCTTTTGCTGGTGGTAGCGGATCTGGTGGTGAGAGTGCCTCCGGTGGTAGCAATCCCTTTGCCGGTGGTAGCGGATCTGGTAGTGAGAGTGCCTCTGGTGCTAACAATGCCGTCGCTGGAGGCAACCTCCCCGGCAACTTACCATTTGGCAGCACTCCTCCCTCGAACGAGAGTGGTAGCAACCTACCTGAAACTGGCAACGGTCTACCTGTACCTTATAACAGCGACAACTGGACATCTGATCTTCAAAACTTAGATGGTGCAAATGCCACTGGTAACAGTGGTCAAGGTAACGGTAACTGGAACTACGGTAGTAACAACACAACCGATGGTAATGGTAACTGGAATTTTGGTAGTGGCAACACAACCAACGGTAACGGTAACTGGAACTACGGTGATGGCGGCAAAACCGAAGGTAATGGCAACTGGGGCTTTGGTAGCGATAACACAACCAGCGGTAACGGTAACTGGAACTTAGGCAATAACAACGACATCCTTGGTAATGCCAATACACAGACTGGTAGTAACAACGACATCCTTGGTAGTGGCAACACTGCCAATGTAAGTAACAGCAATCTCCTTGGAAACCGGATTGAAGCCAGTGGTAATGGCAATACACTTATTGGTAATGAAGGTTGGAATTTCTCTGTGAGCGGCGAACTGATATCGCTAGGTAGTAGTACGCCAAGCCAAGCTATAGGCACTGATGTCAGCAGCTTACTCAACAGTCCTGACCTTGTAACATCTGCCATGTCAAATCCAGGCTACAACAACCCGAATTATGATTTCTCTGCCATAGCCTAAAAGTTGTAGCACATCGCCAGTTTTTGCATCGGTAAGCCTGTCTATTGTGGCGATGACATTTTTGTGAACTTGAGTTGATTTAGATTTTGGACAGGCTTTTTATGGATACCAGGGATACACAAGGCTGTGTAAGAGAGATGGCAACAGAGCCTTGCCCGGTTTTCTGACATTGTGACTGTGTCCATCTGTGGTTAATTCTTCTTTTTTTTGACTTTTGCAAGAAGCCTAATATTTGATGCCTATATCTATCCTATATCTATATAGACAAGACACGACCGCAATTCTGATTAGCAGGAACCGCTTCCATCATCTTTTTAGGAAAAGCTAAGTTGAGATTCCCCATCAATTCAATAAAACTATTGCGCTCATGTTTAGCAAATCTCGGGTTGCAACGTTTTTCTTCGCCAATTGTGGAGACAGTACAACCTTGATAGTCATGACCTGGATAGACCAAAGTTTCATCAGGTAAAGTAAATAGCCGCTGTGTCACTGAGTCATACAAAGTTCCAGCATCCCCGCTTTGAAAATCAGTCCTTCCACAGCCTCGGATAAACAACGCATCACCCGTCAGAACTCGCTCCTTGTTGATGAGATACGCTAGGTGAGCATTTGTATGACCAGGAGTGGCGATCGCCTCAATGACAACTGACCCCAACTGCAAGATTTCTCTATCTGCAATGTAGCGGTCTGCACAAAGCACTTCTGCCCCAAAAGGAACGACTGTCTCACACCCAGTTGCATCTCGCAGCTTACCTGTACTGGTAACGTGGTCAGCATGAACGTGAGTTTCTAGGCAATAACGTAAAGTAAGTTCTAATTGTTGAAGAATCTGACAATCCCGCTCAAATTGTTCTAAAACCGGATCAACAAGGACAGCAGTCTTCGTTGCGATGTCAGCAATAAGGTAAGTATAAGTACTTGATTCCTTGTCAAATAACTGGCGAAATAGCATAACACTTCCCTAACTTGTGAAATCTACGTGTTCTCATCCAGATAAAGTACAAGATTATCTGCGTGTATGTGCTACAGGGTGCGGTTCCTTAATTTTTTTGATGTGTAGCACTTAATTGAAAACCGCTATAGTAGAAAATTCTGGTAAAACTCTCAATTTACGAAGAAGGCTTTCTTGTAAAACCCACCCCTACCGATGGATTACCAGAAAAGCGTCCTCTTTCATTAACTGACACCTGCTCTAAAGAGCGAATTTCTACAGCAGATTGAGACAGTAACTCTTGTGCCAAAAGCATTGCTTGCTCTCGAATCTCCGGGACTGCGATCGTCTCGAAAAGGTCGCCTTGACGTGTGGGACCGAGTGTGTACAAAAACTTTGAAGCTACGCCATTTGCATCCAAGAGCGCTCCATTCGCATCTGTCTTGAGTCCCATTTTTAAGACATGACAACAAACCAGACCCCCAGAGAGCAAGCTGTTGACTAAAGGGTGTGCCAACTTTTCATAGTTGGAGGCGGGACCAGTACAGTTAATGACGCGGTTGACCCGTAATACAAGCTCTTCTGTGGTGTGGCGCTTGCGAACAGTAACATCGACACCACGATCATCCTCGCGGTAAGCCTGGATGCGACCTGCGTGTATCACGAGTTGACCGCAAGAAAGTAGCTTGTTTACGACCTCTGCCACTTCTGGTGCAATTCGATGACGATGGATGTCCCAGTAGACTCGAACGTGACGTAAGAAGCGCTGTTTTTCGCTCAGAGGAAGAGTTTGCCAGAAGCTTTGAGTGACTGGCCGCAGACAGTTAATGACAGCCCGCCAGTCTAGACCACAAGCAGCAGCAGATTCTACTTCTTCGCGGACAAGGTGCATCAACGCTTGAGCCGTTTTGGGAGCTTGGTCGATAGCAACAAAGGGAGCTATGGAAGGAATTGTCTTGTGAGCAAGAGGTAATAATCCATGTCGCGAGACAGTGTAAATCTTGCCTCTATGACCTTGTCGGAATAGGGTTATAGTTAAATCTACCATCGTCAGCCCTGAACCAATCAGCAAAACTGAATCGTCGGGAGCAAGGTCTGTCAACGCTTGAGCAGAATATGCATTGCCTTTATAGCGGTTGCTCTTATAGAAAGAACGGTCTTGAATTGGTGGGTCGGCGGGAGAAAAATTGCCTAAAGCCAGAACAATCTGGTCTGCTTGTATAGGCTGACCGTTGCTTAAGGACACAGTTGCACCTACATTTCCCGGCTCAATACCAACAGCTTCATCAGTAATTTGTTCTAGATGCACATAATCAGGAGCAGTGGTTTTTGCTTCATCTAAAATAGCTTGAACATAGGCACCATAAATCTGGCGAGGAACGAAAGAGTTTGCCGTAGCCTCAGAGGTGACAAAATCTCCAATTGTTTCATTTTGTCTTTGAACCCAACGCAGGAAGTGATCAGGGTCATTGGGAAAAGCACTCATTTGTCCAGCAGGAGCATTGAGAAGATGATAGGGAGAATAAGTGCCGTAGGCTACTCCTCGTCCTAATAAAGAATTGCGCTCAATCAACTTGATATTGAGAGGAAAAGTTGCTGCTTGTAACAAATGAGCAGCGACCATTGAACCGCTGAAGCCACCACCAATAATAGCAATAGTTGTAGAAGGATTTTCTTTAGGCATAAAAACCCACTTTCTTCAGGATTATGGTTTATCAAAAATAGAGATGCGGCTGCCCAATATCTTGAAGCCTAAGGGCATCTCCATTTTATATTAATTAAATAATCTACAACTTTAAATTGAGAAATTACGCATTAAATCTCTTGAAATTATGACAAATTAAATACTCATAAATCCATCTGGATTATTAGGAATTAAATCCCGAGAACTTTATCGGGATTATTAGAAATAAAACCCTGAGAACTTTATCGGAATTATTAGCAATAAAATACCGATAACTGTATCGGAATACTTAAAATTATGGTGACAGCATTATAGCTATTTGCATTTTGCATTTCGGTGTAGTACGACTTTGACCTCTAAAATTGCAAGTGAGGAGGGGAAAATACAACCCCCTCTCTGGTTAGCGGCTATGCATTACCTGGCTCTTTCTTAACGAAGAATTAATATTAAATTTGGGACATCCCAATGCAAGCACAGAAGCCTTTGTACCCTCACCCCCATCCCTCTCCCATATATGGGAGACGAGAGAAATGGATCTAGTTCCCCTTCTCCCAATATTTGGGAGAAGGGGCGAGGGGATGAGGGGTATCAAGGTTTTTGCACATTTGGGATGCTCCCTTAAATTTTGTCGTAATCTTCAATACAAAAATGAACTTAATAGCTAATGGCAAATAGTGGTAAAATAATTAGCCATTAGTAATTTTCAAAAAAAGTTTGTACTCATAATCACAAGCAAACTTAACTTTCAAGCCTTTCTTTGGACAGACGTTACAGATGACAGCAGCTATTACTGTGCTGATTAATGGCTCTGTAAGTAGAGATAACTTGACTAATGTTTAACTTTCTCAAACAAGTTGGCGATTACGCTAAAGAAAGTATTCAAGCAGCCCGATATATTGGGCAAGGGCTTTCAGTAACTTTCGACCATATGCGCCGTCGTCCAGTGACTGTTCAATATCCTTACCAAAAACTTATTCCCTCTGAACGATTTAGAGGTCGAATTCACTTTGAATTTGATAAGTGTATTGCCTGTGAAGTTTGTGTTCGTGTCTGCCCTATTAACCTTCCAGTAGTAGATTGGGAATTTGACCAAGCAATTAAGAAGAAAAAGCTCAAGCACTACAGCATTGACTTTGGTGTTTGTATTTTTTGTGGCAACTGTGTTGAATTTTGCCCTACAAACTGTTTGTCGTTCACTGAAGATTACGAACTTAGCGTTTATGACCGCCATCAGTTGAACTTTGATAATGTGGCGATGGGAAGACTACCTTACAAAGTGACTCTAGACCCAATGGTAACTCCGCTGCGAGAATTAGTGTACTTACCTAAAGGTGTGATGAATCCTCACGACGTTCCGCTTGATGCTCGTCGAGCTGGTATGCACCCATCTGAAATTTTRGAACAAGCACAAGAAGATGACAAAAATTAGCCGTCGCAAAGCTTAAAGCTTGTTCTATCTATGGAAAGTGCTAATTTTTGACAGTTAACAGTTAGCTGTTAACTGTTAACTGTGAGCCATTTAGAATTTTAAATTGCTTATGACACAACTACAGCTGCTTTGAAAGTGCCAATGCAGAAAGCAAAAAACAATGACCAAGGGTAATTAAAAACCACAAAATCAAACGATTCGCCGACATCGTGCTTGATGCTCATCCATTGATATTTGATTGTTTYAACCTTTSTAAAGRRGAGAAAATTTTTTATGCCAAGAATTGAAACCAGAACAGAACCCATGACGCTTAACATGGGTCCCCATCATCCCTCGATGCACGGTGTTATGAGGTTGATTGTGACATTGGATGGGGAAGATGTGCTCGACTGTCAACCGGTGATWGGCTACTTGCACCGGGGAATGGAAAAAATTGCAGAAAACCGCACYATCCAAATGTATGTYCCCTACGTYAGCCGYTGGGACTACGCTGAGGGAATGTTCAATGAGGCTGTTACAGTCAACGCTGTGGAACGGCTGGGTGATRTTCCGATTCCCAAACGCGCTAGTTACATTCGTGTGATCATGCTTGAACTCAATCGGATTGCCAATCACCTGCTGTGGTTGGGACCGTTTGCAGCAGATTTAGGAGCGCAAACTCCCTTCTTTTATATTTTCCGAGAACGGGAGATGATCTATGACCTGTGGGAAGCTGCTACAGGCTACCGTATGGTGAATAACAACTACTTCCGCGTTGGGGGTGTTGCGGTGGATCTGCCTTATGGCTGGGTGGATAAGTGTCAGGATTTTTGTGACTACATGATGCCCAAAATTGATGAGTACAATCGCTTGCTTACCGATAACCCCATCTTTCGCCGCCGGACTGAAGGCGTTGGTACCATTGGTCGAGAAGAAGCAATTAACTGGGGTCTTTCCGGTCCGATGCTGCGCGGATCTGGGGTGAAATGGGACTTGCGCTCATGTGACCACTATGAGTGCTACGACGATTTTGACTGGGAAGTTTGCTGGGAAACCGGCGGTGATGTCCTGGCGCGTTACTTTGTGCGGATGCGGGAGATGCAGGAGTCGGTGAAGATTGTCCGTCAAGCACTCAAAGGGCTACCTGGTGGTCCCTACGAAAATCTGGAAGCCAAACGTATGCAAGCGGGACGCAAATCAGAATGGGACGCATTTGATTATCAATACATTGGTAGGAAGATTGCACCTACTTTCAAGATTCCCAAAGGAGAACACTACGTCCGTGTAGAGTGTGGCAAAGGCGAGTTAGGCATTTATATAGTAGGGGATGATAGCGTCTTCCCGTGGCGMTGGAAAATCCGTACCCCCGATTTCGTTAACCTGCAAATCTTACCCTACCTGGTTAAGGGGGTGAAGGTCGCTGACATTATGGCAATTACAGGTAGCATCGACATCATCATGGGTTCAGTGGATCGTTAGGCAGGGATGGCTACTTCTATATCGAAAGTGTTATTTTGTAACACTTTCAATATAGATTGAATAGGAGTATTTCGTGAATATT
>JXCB02000033.1:173856-231263 GCA_000828075.3 Tolypothrix campylonemoides VB511288
TAAACTAGCATTGATGCATTAAACGGAGCTTCATTACTATAGGACGACATTCCTATAAAGTACTGGAGATAAGGGTTCTCCTTGATTTGCTCTAGTGTTTCGCGATCGCTTACTCCAAGTTTCTCTTTAATTATTAGTGCCCCTAATGCCATCCGGAATGATTTAGCCGGTGCCCCCATTTCTTCATCAAATTTTGATGCATATTCCTCTTCAAATTCTGACCATGGTATTAGCCTTGCCATTATTACCCAACGATTATCAGAAGATAATTTTCCCTCAAAGGTCAGTTCAAAGTTTTCCGGTGGAATTGGCGGTTGCTCTTGTTTCCTGTACATGGTTACTAATTATACCGTTTGTCTTGACTAACCATGGTCATACAAGGTTTTTGAGCTATTCTATCCCTTTTTCTTGCACTTAACAAGACGTATAAAGTTTACAATCTGCACAGTGTTGTCTTTTTCTACTTTTTCAGCAAGCCCTAGATAAATCTTTTGGCAGATTAATACGGTACCTATTCGTTCCGCCGGACTTGGCTGACGGCGATGAGGAACGCAGGGATACTCCTCTCCGCTTAGCGGAGAAGGGGTAGGGGGTGAGATTCCTGTTGTTTAATTTCTTCTTCAGTCAGTGATATTCAACGCTAATGATTAATCTTAAACACGGATTCAACTGTTGACTTAATCGAATCGCGTGCATCCTTAAGTGTCTGTGCTATGGGATGCTTATTCTGCAAAAAGACTCGCGCACAGTTACGTCCGGGCATTCCTGAGATTGAACCACCTGGATGAGTTCCCGCACCTGTAAGGAATAAACCTTCAATTGGGGTTTTGTAGTTCGCTATCTCTGGCAAGGGACGGAAAAACACCATCTGATCCAGGGTCATGTCAATATGGTAGTAATTTCCTTTGTATGCGCCTAATCTTTCTCCTAGTTCCGCCGGGCTTTCTACGCGACGGGCAATCAGTGCGTTTTTCACATTTGGCGCGTAGTCTGCTAATTTATCAACTACCCTGTCTGCAACTTTATTTTTCAGTTCATCCGTCCAACCTGTACCCTTCAAACCTGTGCCTTCTGCGCCTGCAATTTGATAGGGTGCAAAAAACTCAATCCACACGGTATGCTTGCCTGGTGGTGCCATCGATGGATCTAACATTGTCGGCACAACCACATACATTGAGGGGTCGGAATCTGGAATCTCTCCTAAGGTACATTTACTATGTGCCTGTTCAACATGAGCAATAGAATCTGCAATCAAAACAGACCCAATAAGATATTCATCTTTGTGTTCGTGATGTTCAAAGCGCGGCGGTTCGTTTAAAGCCAAGTCAACCTTGAGAATGGTTTCGTTGTTGTTGACGATGCGGCGTTCTAATCTTTCTCGCAAATTTGCATCCGCTGCATCCACATCGCTATCATCCATCAATTGCAAAAACACCCGTTTGGCATCAATATTTGAGATCACCCCATCTTTGGCGCGATATTCGGTACCGTTTGCTACCCGCACACCAACCGCACGACCATTATCAATCAAAATTTTCTCAACATGCTGATCCGTTAGGATAACGCCGCCTTTACTTGTCACCAAGTTTACCAAAGCTTGCACCAATGCACCAGTACCACCACGCGGTCTTGCCATCCCTGGGTCATGACGCATCGCCATCATAATTGCACCAATGGCAATGGTTTTTTGCGAAGGCGGCGCACCCAGTTCTGCTGCAAGTCTTGCCAAAGGCGCTTTGAGAAATTCTGAATCAAACCACTCGTTAAGAATATCCTCAGCGCTGGTTAGCATGTTGCGAATAAAGTCCAGCGTCTTATTAGGAGAACCAATCACCGAAAATAAATCTTTCAGCTTTGCGATGTCGTAGTTGCCAAGAATATCTAAAACTGACTTTGGCGGCGCGTTAAACATGGGAATCATTGCACCAATTGCCCGCTGCCAGTATTGTGTATATTCTACGTATTTTTTGGCATCGCGATCGCTATAACGGGCAATTTCTGCACAAGTTTTTTCTAACGACTTATGACCTAAAAAATACTTCCCGTCCGGGTGAGGACAGAAAACAACTGGATCGCACTCCAAATATTCCAAGCCGTACTTTTCTAGTTCTAATTCTTGTACGACTGGTCCTAAGTGAATAAACTCGTGGTCAATGGCACACAAGTTAAACTTAAACCCAGGAGCTTCTTTTGGCAAACATTCCTCTGTTGTAGCTGCACCACCAGGAACAGAACGCTTTTCTAGGAGTAAGACGCTATAGCCAGCTTTCAGCAAATAAGCGGCACAAACTAGCCCATTGTGTCCTGCTCCAATAATTACAACATCATACGTTTGCATAGTTTAAGTTTCAGGAAGTAGATATACTCCTGATATTAGAAAGTTCTTAACAAAGTTTCATCATTCGGCAGTTATAAAAACTAACCTTTAGGTAGGTTTGTTTAATAGGAGATGCGTTAGTAGTCGCAATGGCAGCGCTTTTCCCTATGCAGAGGGTATTTGTTTTACACGAGTTTCTACCAAAAGTGTTAAACTGCCTTCTTGCACTTCCATATTTTTGACACGTAATACCATACCCTCCAACTCAAAATATGGTTGATTCGCCAGTGCTTTTAGCTGCTGCATTAATGCCGCAACTACTTCTAGTGAAAAGCCGTCTCCTTCAATACAGTTAAAACTCTCCAACATTATCGGTTCCGAAGGCGTTCGCGGGCGAAATATCGCCGAGAAACCTACTGAGCGAGTATCACCCTTTTCATGTAGCAGCATTGTTCCATTGAATTTCATTTTGCCGCTACCAGGTAAATAAACTTGTATTTGTTGCGTTTCCAAACTCACAATTTCGCCATCTACATTCAAGTCAAATTTCTCCATTTTGTTGCGAATGTAGTCTGACTTAAAAGTACGGTTCATATCTGCTTCTGTGAGTACAATACGAGCAGTGGCATTTACTGGGTGGTTCAGTTCAATTTGACCAAAAAGAGCGCTTAAAGGATTTATGGCAACGTTCTCCGTTTGCAGTTTTAATTCCTGCACGCGGATGTCGTTTTTCATCACTAATCCTTGACCTTCAACAGAAACTCCATCCACCTCTCCCTGAACTACTTTAAGTAGGTCGGTTTGTACATCTACGTCTATTTTTTCTGCCTTATCGAGCTGGTCAGATAGCTTGCTTTCGACTACCTGCGACAGTAATTGCTCCTCCAGCCTCTGCTGCTCTGACATGATTTAATCATCTCCTCGTATCCTGTTACTCCTTAATTTAGACGCTGAAAACTGAGGAGGGTATCTACATCAAGATATAAAAGAAGATATAAAAAATCCTGTGATTGAATAATAAACGAACCACATGAGCCAACAAAGAACATAGAGGAAGAAGAGGAGAATACTATCTGTGTTCATCTGTGTGCATCTGTCGTTCCTTAATCTTTATACCTTCAATATCTACAAATACACAAAATTATTCGCTTTCTTCATCTCTTTCGTAACAACCATCGGCACACCACCAGAGGGAACAATCGTAATTCCACGGCGTACTGGACGCACTGGACGATTGTCAGCCAGATTAAGTTGAAAACGTGATAAAATTGTTCCTACTACTAATTTCAGTTCATACATAGAAAATGCTGCACCAATACATCCGCGATAACCGCCACCAAAAGGTAAATATTCATAAGGTGAAAATTTTTGGTTGAGAAACCTTTCTGGTTTAAACTTTTCTGGTTCTGGGTAAGTTTCTGCACGTCGATGAGCTAAATGAATGCTGGGAACTAAAACTGTCCCAGATGTAAATTTATGACCCGCAATTTCTACTCTATCTTTGACCATTCGCGGCGTACAAATTAGAGCAATGGGGTGAATTCGCAGTGTTTCCTGACAGACAGCGCCTAGATATGGTAATTGAGTAATAGCTTCAGGATTCGGTGTATCGCCCAAAGTATTCAATTCCTGCATCAGCTTATCTTTAACCAAAGGGTGGGAGTGAATTAAATAAAACACCCACGCTAAGACAGCAGCTGTTGTTTCATAGCCCAAAAGCAATAGAGAAACTAATTGATCGCGTAACTCTTTATCTGTCATTTGCTCTTCGTTTTCGTCACGCGCTGACATTAGCAGACTCAAAATATCTGTACGCGAAGCATCATTGGACAAACGCCGTTCGTTAATCTCTGCATAAATCAGTTTGTCAATTTCCTGTCGTCTTTTAAGATAATTTCCCCAAGGACTCCAGGCACCCAAATCTTTTTGTAGAGGTGGAAAGAAAAACAAGGTAGAGTAACCAGGTTTCGTTACATCTTCTAACAAAGAACTCAGCAGTTCTTTTAATTTTTGGTAACGCGCACCGGGACTGATACCAAATACCACTTGCAAAATAATTTGCAAAGTGATATCTGGCATGATTTGTTGCATAGAAATAGTCGTACCTTCTGTCCAAGTTCGCGTGACTTCTTCAGTGATTTGGCAAATGGTTTGACCGTAATCCTTCATGCGATCGCCATGAAAAGGTGGCATCAATAACTGCCGTTGGCGATTGTGCGATCGCCCTTCTTGCAATACAATCGAATTTGAGCCAAACAAAGGCTCAAACACATGAGTTGCCTTCTTAAAATCCAACTCTTTAGCTGGAACCGCAAAACACTCAGCGATCGCTTCCGGACTGCTAAAAAACACCACAGGCGGCGAATTTACCCCCAATACCCGTACTGTAAACGGGTCGCCATACTTCGCAGCACAATCCTCTAAAAATCTCGTTGGATTAATAATTAATTGTAACGTCTGTGTTAACGGCAGCATCATAACAAAACTTTAAATTCTTTTCTCTCTTTCTGGTGCGTTCTCCGCGCCTCTGCGGTTCCTTTTTTTAAAAAACTTCCACTACTGAAATTTTATAGGGTGAGTACTACCCACCCTACCATTAGATGACACCGCGTTGAAAACTATATCAAAATCCTATTTATTAAAAACTTAACCAGGGATAGATGCCAAATTTTGAGATTCTACTGAACGCTGATTTTTTACAACCAATTGAATAGAGCGATCAGGACCTGTCACCAAACCACGGCGTTTTGGTCGCACATCGCCATTATCAACCAACGCCAATTCCAACCGCGAAAGAATTTTCGCAAGTACCACTTTCATTTCAAATTGGGCAAACGCCATACCAATGCAGCGTCTTGCACCACCGCCAAAGGGTAAAAATTCATAAGGTGAAAATTGCCGTTCTAAAAAGCGTTCTGGCTTAAACTGCTTGGGTTCGGGGTATAAATCTTCACGCTGATGAGTCAGATAAATTGAGCCAAGCAAGACTGTACCTGGTTCAAGTTCAAAACCAGATAGCGATACAGGTGTTCTTACCACTCGTGGAAAGGTCAGCATCCCAACTGGGTAAATCCGCAAGGTTTCGCAACAAACAGCATTTAAATAAGGTAATTTAAGAATGGCGCTCGGGTCTGGGTTATCGCCCAAAGTATCGAGTTCCTCTAGCAGCTTTTGGCGTACTTCTGGTAGTTTGTGAATCCAGTACAATGCCCAAGCTAAGGCTGTTGCTGTGGTTTCGTGACCTGCGACCAACAGAGTCATCAACTCATCACGTAATTCCACATCCGTCATTGATTCTCCTGCTTCATCCGTAGCTGTCATCAGCAAGCTGAGAATGTCTGTGCGAGATGGATCTGGATGCTCTCGATGTTCCTGAATTTGGGCGTACAAAAGTTGGTTAACTTGCTCGCGACGGCGCAGAAAGGTTCCCCAAGAAGTCAAGGGACCTAAATCTTGTTGTAGAGCCGGAAAATAAAGTATAACCACCTGCAAAGGAGACCGATTTTCCAGCATCGCAACCAAAACTTTCTCGAGTTCTTGGGCGCGTGAACCCTCATATAGCCCAAACACGGCTTGCATGATGATCCGCAAGGTGATGGCTTGCATCGCAGACCGGACATCGAAGGGTTTGTCTACCTGCCATTGGCTGATGATTTGCTCTGTGATATCGCCAATGACTTGTCCATAGGTTCGCATTCTGTCACCGTGAAAGGGAGGCAATAACAACTGCCGTTGACGCCGATGTGCCTCACCAGTGAGGGTGATTACAGAATGCTTGCCCAGCATTGGTTCAAACGGAGTATTCCAATCATTGGGAGCCTCAAATTCCTTGGTATCGCTACTCAAAATCTGCTGCAACGCTTGGGGGTTACTAACGAAAACCACAGGACTATTTAACTGCAATGTGAAGATATCCCCATAGCGTTTGGCACAGGTTTCCATAAACGACATGGGGCTAACAATCCACTGAAGCATCTGTACCAGCCCTGGGGTTTGCGGACCATTTGGTAGTTTCATAAGCTCGGGAGTGCGGATTTTATTCTCTTTTTGCCAATGCAACTAACTTTAAATAATTAATTTTATTTGATTTGATATTTTAACTACTGATTTTGTCTTGACTTTTCTGAAAAGTAATATTTTGTTACCATTTTGTTGTAAGCTTTTAGTTCAAGGAAAATACTCAGTATTTTCTAACAATTTATTTTTCGTAATTAAAGTTGGTTTAAAAAATAATGAACGCAGAATAAAAAACCTCCCCTTGGAATATAAGTAGCCATCATGAACTGCGTACACTAGAACAGATGAAAATTTATTTTTTCTTCTGCATTCTGAGTTCTGAGTTCTGACTTCTGAGTTCTATTTTCAAGTCAGGTCGGCGTAAATAAACATAACTATATTAAGAAGGGTAAAGGGTAAGGGGAAAAGGGAAAAACCTTCGCCCTTTAATATGCACCCCAAAAGACAAATATTCATATGGCGAGAATTGCCTTTTCATAAAGCGTTCTGGCTTAAACCTTGATTTTTAGGTATGAAATTATACAAAATTATATTGGGTAAATTTCAGTATTTAAGCTAATTATCTTTGCATTACTAAACAGTAATAAACTGTAATAACCTGAAGGTTGTAAAATTTTTGTTAAATTGATCGAGCATCTATAGTGTCTCCTCAATACTTGAAATAAGGTACTCAGCATGACAGCAATCACCCCAAAGGCAACTGCAGCATCTCCCGATTTTTGTGAAGGAATTCAATACTTTGGTGAAGCAATCCCAGGTTTTGAAACTTATGGTGGAACACCTGCCATAGAGTCGGGCAAAGTAGCGATAAAAGACCCCACAGATCCAGCAGCCGCCTTCCAAACTTTAGTTGCTGCCGACGCTTTGCGCTACCTGACATTGCAAATCACCGGTTCTAAAGCCTCTGGACACCCAGGCGGTTTTGCCTCTCAAGCGGAAGCTTATGCAGCGCTTGTCATGCTCGGTTACAAGAACATTATCACCGAAGTGGGACACCATGCCCCTGGATTTTATAGTGCCATGTTCTTGGATCGTTCGCTAGAGGACATGGGAATTTTTACAGTGCAACAATTGCGCGATCGCTTCCGAGAAAAGCACGGACTCTTGGGACACCTTTCCGGCTACATTCCCGGTATTCTTGCACCCGCAGGTCCATTGGGACAAGGGCAACATTTTGCAATGGCAGCTGCATTGTTGCACAAAGATAAGTTATTCCCCTTCACCGTTGGCGACGGTGGACTGGGTGAACCGTATATCATAAGTGCGATCGCACACTTCCACACCGCTTTTCCAGAAGCAACCAACTTCTTGCCAGTGTTGGTGTGGAACGGTTACAGCCAGGAACACCATAGCATGGTTTCGCTCAAAACCAATCAACAGATGATTGCATACTGGCAAGGTAACGGTTTTGAAGAAGTCGTGTTAGTCGATGCCAAAGACTTTGACGACCAAAACCAGCCAGGCGATTATGTTGATAGTACTGCCTTTTCATTTGAGCAGCGGCTCGCTTTCACCAAAGCCGTACTAACTGGTGTGGATAAAGCGGCTATTTCTGCACTTGGCGGCAAGCTTACCGTCTTCATCATAAAACAACTTAAAGGTGCAGGAGTTCACGCAAGAGGTGCAAAATCGCACAACCTTTATCCTAAAGATACGCTTGATGCTCCCCATATTGTAAATGCATTGAAAGAACGCGCCTTACCTCCAGAAGTTTGGCAACTGGTACGGACAAATGCTGAACGCGCAGGCGGAGGTCCCGCAGCGAAGACAGTTGTGACAGAATTTGAATTACCATTGCCAGAATTAGGCGAATTGCCATTAGAAGAATATGCAGTAGGAGGAGATCCAAAAGTTTCCACCACATCTATGGGAAGATTAGTGGGAATAGTTGGACAGAAAGATAAGAATTTCCTAGTGACTAACGCCGATGGTAACGAAGCATCAGGAATTGCTAATATCAACCAAGCACTCAAAATTATCCACCCCACCACAGACGACTTATACAACCAAGCACCAGGCGGACAAGTTTACGAACCATTGAGTGAAGATGCTTGTGCTGGGTTAGCTGCTGGTTTGTCGTTGATGGGTGCGAGAACTTTGTGGTGTTCCTACGAATCTTTTGCCATCAACGGTTTACCAATTTGGCAAACAGTCACGCAAGCAATGGCAGAATTGCGGCGTCAAACTCCCTCGACTATTACTTTATTCACTGCTGGCGCATTAGAGCAAGGGCGCAACGGTTGGACTCACCAACGTCCGGAAATTGAAGCTTATTTTGCTTCCTTGATGCGGAATGGCAATGTGTTTCCATTGTTCCCCCCCGATGCTAACAGTATTCAAGTTTGTTATGACTGGGCGCTGACAACAAAGAATAAGGGAATTGTGATTACTGCTAGTAAGTCGCCATTGCCAATTAGAACAACATTTGAACAAACTCGTCAAGGGTTACGCGATGGCGCAGTAGTGTTGCAAGATGTCGATTCTAATCAAGGGGGAAGTAAGAAAGTTGTATTTGCCGTCATTGGCGATATGACGTTAATGCCAGTATTTGAAGCTGCTGCTTTTCTAGAAACTGAAGGTATTGCCGTCAAGATTGTTTCTGTTATCAACCCCCGGCGTTTGTATCGTCCTCATGATACCGCTTGGGATACTTGTTCTGAACCCGATGGCGGTTTCTTGGATGATGGGAAATTTGCCGAATTGTTTGCTGGCGATGCACTCATTGGTGTAACTGGTGGCGCTGCGGCTATGCTGGAACCAATTATGTTAAGGAGTACTGCGAAGCGGGATACCTTTGCGTGGAGGCGTGGGGAAACGACAGCGAGTGCTGGCGAGTTGATGGCGTTTAATGGTTTGACAGCACAGGCGTTGGCGAAGCGGGGGATGGAGTTAGTACATTAAGCTAGATTTGACATTCTGCCCCTGTCTCAGTATAAACTGAAACAGGGGATTTTTAATGTATGTATATTTGTTATTGATTAGGCGCTTCTCATATTTCAACGTTTCTATCAAGAAAATTCAGAAATTAAGTACATAATGAAATTAACTTCTTCTGATTTGGTTAATATCATTGGCTGGTTTGTCAGCTTCATTTATAAGGTTTTTTCCTTACCCAGTCTGGCATTAATTCCTCTCTCCCTTTTAAAATGAGCGAACATACAGTCACAAAGGGCGATGTCTGACGACAAGCCGAACTTGCGTCTACGCGCTGATACCTGTTGACATCTCTGCATCTGCACCAGTGTTACGCCAAGACAACAGCCTACCTTCTACCACGTCACTGTTGCGCCTGACGGCAAAACGGATCACTACTGGGATGGGGTGGATCTCAATACCGTTCGGTTAAGACATCTCTTCGTTGAGGCAGCATCGGGGCAGGGGGCGGGGTGCAGGGGGAAACTAGTTCACGTGGATTGCTATCTCCCTTTCTCAGAGCTCCCTTCTCCCCTGCTTGCCTTCATAAACAAATTTCTTATCCGAACCGTATTGGGGTGGATCTAGCACCAGAATTCTCATATTTGCTCTCACAAGAAGCACTCACAGCGGTTGCTCAACTTATGGGTAAAGTCATAAATTATTTTGCTTTTTTGTTTAGATTTCTATTTTGATATTTGGATTTTCGTAAGCATATTTAATTTAATTGTCAACATTACTAAGTAGCAAATTTTTTATGTTTCCTGATTTATTTATTTTATTTTTACCTTATTGCTATTTAAATTTACCCCCTTGTATGATTCTATGGTCGGGTATTTCATCAGTATTAGGTTAGAGACCCAAAGGGAATTAGGCAGAATTTAGCATTTGAGTAATAAATTGTACAAGGATTATGATTAGTATGAGACGAAAACTTCCAGTTGCCGTTTTTCTCATCCTGCTTGTTACTGGTTTTACCTTGTCCTTCCTCTCACCTTCCTTGCTAGGGTTGCATCAGGCGAGTGTAAGAGCGCAGACCCCCCCAGTTGTATTTTTTCTAAGGGCAACGTTACCTAATATTGCAGATCATATAGCTACCGCTCAGTCTAGAGGCTACCCAAATATACTGTCACGTACTACGGATTCGGGTAGGATATCTCGAAATAGACGAGAAGCTTGTAGAAACTTCGTGCCAGGTCCTGCACCGAATACTAGTTGTGACGAATACCCGTTTGCTAGCACCTATGAAGGCGGCGCTGGAGCTTCTATTCGAGCAGTTCCACCAAGAGAGCAGAATGTCCAAGGGGGCATCTTAAGCAGTTTCTACAGACAGAACAATATTCCAGATCGAGGTCCATTTCAGGTAGTGGTTTCCTAAAGGGTCGCTTTGCGGGTTTTGTTAGCTAGGGATTATTTAGGTTTAGCCAAATGTGGAGTTGAGGTTTCAGTTAATGCAAGTGTTAAAGAAGTTTTTTGTAAATATTCTCATCGGAACAATCTTGATTCTTTTTGCAGTGAATTTGATTGTTCCTAGAACAATAGCTCAAAGTTCAACCGACGAGCAAATCCATTACCTCACCGGGCTGGAATTGGATCATATGCAAAACGGTCAATACCAAGAGGCAATGGGAAATATAGACCAAATAATTAGTTTGAATTCCCAGATGCCAGATGTATGGTATGAGCGGGGAACTATGCATATTGCAATGGATAACACGCAGTCTGCTGTTACAGATTTTCAAAACGCCAAAGATTTGTATAGCGCTCAGGGAGATTCAGACAGCGCCGCTTATATGCAAGAGTTAATTGACCAATATCAAGGTAGTTAAGGTAGTTCTGGAAACAGTCCCAACACTAACCCAACAATCAAAATAGTATAGCGCTTGGTTTTTGACTTTTGAGGGCAGAGTAACTTAGTACTGCCCCTTAATTTTTAGTTCTCTTAAGAATTAGGAATCTCCCGAAGCTTTGGAAGCTCAAGTAAACGCTTGTGCTTGTCTTGCATCAACTCATAAAATGATCTGTATCTCTGTGCGCCAGGAAGCCAATTAGCAAAAAACCAAGCTTCCCACTCGCCATTCTCAGATACGATTTGAGGATTGAGTAGTAATAATCCTTGATTTGAGTCACCACCGATTTCTAAGGTGGTTTGCAAATACTCGTTTCGTAGCGAAGTTGAGTCTTGCTCATCTCCATAAACAAAATATTCTTCATCAGGCACAGGAGTATAACCACCTTCTATTTCAATTCCAGTCATCCATCCATCAATCAACTCTTGGTTTCTTGAAGCCAACCAATCAATCTCTTGAGTTGATAAAAGTCTATCAATCATATTGTCTAACTTTTGCCAACCATTACTTGCCGCTAAAAAGTTTCGGTAAGAAGGTGGCAAAGTTGTTTCCAACCGAGCTTCAACGGTGGAAATTTCAGTATCTGTTGCTCCAGGATAGCCTAACCATTTAGTATTAATAATCTCTGATGGTAAATTTGTAAATTCGCTATCTTCTAAGCGAGCTAGTAAATCTCGGCTAAACTGCCTTAAAAACAAATTCCAGTCAAATGCGTCTCTTGTGTTTACCATTTGTGTCCTCCATATTCTTGGCGATTTTTTAGAGTTTCTTTCGGTTAAATTGTATATGAAGATAAAGCTTTTAACACAAAACCCTAGTGTTAGGACTTCTATAATTTTAATTTTTGCTTTTGAGAAGCTATGAACTCTATCAAAGAAGTTTGAGTCCAACCCTACCAATTACACTCTTAACTTCTCCCCAACTCTTTCAATGTCTGATATGGCAAAACCTGGGGTTGAACTGAAAAAAACTAATTTGTATCACTGGGATAGAGTGACTGAGAGTTTGATAGAAGTATTTGCTGAGAGTACTCCATTTGTTAATGTGATCTACATCTTAGCTAAGAAGCTAAAAGAGTAGAATTCAACTAGTATTTCGAGAATTGTAATATTAGTTAAGGAAAGCTGAAAATTGCGATAGAGTTAAGTACACTTGGATAAGACATGGCAGCCACTCCATATAGCAGAACTTCAAGAGAATAGGTTGAGTAAATGTGATAGATTCCATCATATTCACTTAAATATAGAACATTAATTTATTATGAAATTCAAAGTAATTTTTACATTTGATCCTGAATATGAAGGTTACGTCGCTGAGGTTCTCGAACTTCCAGGTTGTGTCAGCCAAGGTAAAACTCTGGATGAGGCGATTGAAAATATCAAAGATGCTATTAAAGGTTATCTTCACGTCCAAGCTAAACATGACAATCCTTACGTTCCTAAGGAATCGCAAACCTTTATCGGGGAAGTTGTAGTATAAATGGGGCGTTTATCAAATATCTCCGGTAAAGAAGCTGTTAAGATTTTTGAAAAGTTTGGTTACGTCTTGGATCTACCTTGGATCATCAAACTGGAAGTCACATGATTCTTTGGCACGACTCAAAACCAACTTTATCACTTCCCAATCATCGGGAATTAGCACCAGGGTTACTGAGAAGTTTGATTCGACAAGCAGGAATTACGGTAGATGAATTCCTAGAAAATAGATAAAGCTAGAGAAAAGCCTTAGACTTATTATAGGAAATACCATCAATTTATCACTCGCGCATGAGCAATTTCTCTACTACCAATGGGACGAACTTGTGCAGCAAAGAGTGAAACAATTGCCACAGTTTCCCCATGCAAGGTGACAAATTCTACCTCATATCCTTCGCCATCTTGATGTACCAAAACAACTGTACCTATATCACCCTGTTCTAAACTGTACTCTGAAATATCAGTTGTTAGAATAACTCTATCAAGTTCTGCAATCATTTTTCTGACCTTTTCAGTACTAATTCCAACTCTGAATATATTTTGTGACTTATACCAAGTTGCGTTCAAAGAGAGAATTTTCTGAATTAACCGCAGAGAACGCAGAGAACACAGAGAAGAAAAAGAGAAAGTTACCTGTATGAATGCAATTTGGTATTATTTACTTGATACAGATACGTGCATTTATTGGCTTAGAGATGTTAATCTTATTTTCATGAAAAGATAATATATTAAAACATATTAGCAAAAATACGAGTAAAAAATGACTATAAAAGATAAAAATCAGCGTGTACAAATCAATTTGGATTTGTCACCAGAACTGTATGAAACTTTGAATAATGTCGCTCAACAGCTTAATGGAGATATGGCTGAGGTGCTGCTGAAAGGTATAGTTTTGATGCAGGTAGCAGTAGAAGCAAAGCTGAACGGGAAGCATTTATGGATTACTGACGAAAATCAAACTTTAGAAACTGAAATTGTTGGCATTTAGCAGAATGACAGATTTAAAAGATTTATCCAATTTAATTGCTAAACAAGGTAAAAATCCGCTGATTTTATCATCACTAAATTTTCAGTCTCAAGAAGATGCAGCGCTTGAACGGAAGCTGCGGGAACTCAAGTCTAAACAGGAATTAAGAAAAGATTGGATTTTGTTTATTGTCAGAGATGTCGTAGTTTTTTCTGCCGCCGTCTTTTTCATCTTGGCTGTTAGTGGTTACTCTCTATTCACTTTGATTAAGAGATAGTTTATCTGAATCTGAAAAAGCACTGGCTTGCAGGTAAACTTCCTCCAAGCCAGACACTCACTGCTTTTCAAATTTTTGGGCGAGTCTAATGACTCATGACGACACTCACTTTGAAAGTATGCAATTTAACGTGAGTTCTCAGGATCTCTCCCACCCAACCTCCCTTTCCTACAAGGAGAGGGAGGAGCTACGTAAAAATGGGATTTTTAAGCCTCTCCCCTATAAGGGGAGAGGTTTGGAGAGGGGTCAAATCAGGATACATCGAACTCACGTCAATTTAAATGTGTTTTCGCTTATCTATAATCCTGGCTTTGAATATCCCGCAAACGAGCAGCATTACGAATGCCATATTCGGGACGAGTGAAACGATTTAACTGAGTTTCAAAAAAGTCCCGATTTGCTTGTAAATGTTCAGGATCTGGATCATCTAAAGGATGTAAAAGTGCTGTTCGTAATGCTTGAATAACCGCAGAAGTAACACAGTACATTGAGCGTTGGAAACTAATTCCCAACTGAATCAACATATCTTCTTCTCCTCGGCAATGTTGCTTGTAGTATTCAACAAGATATGGTGGTAAAAAGTGCAACATATCTTGCATGAGCAGTGTTGGTGGAATGCCTGCGGTACCTACTGGGAAGACGTCTGCATAAAGAATTCCGTAGTGGAAGTCTTTTTGGTCTGTAGGTATTTGCCGTGCTTGAGCATTATAAGATTTTGTACCTCGGAAAGGAGCGGTACGGTAAAAAACAGCTTCCACGTAAGGTAATGCAGCTTCGTGAAGCCAGACAAAGCCTTTAGATTTGGGAACGATTTCGTAGCATTTACCACGGATATAAACATTATGATAAATGGGACGATTTGCAACTGCAAGAATTCCATTCACCAAGAAGTTCATTGCGTCTGGGACACTGGCAATTTTCCCTTCGTCATACAAGTCTGACATTTCAAAGAACACGGGAGCCATGATTTCCCAGAACAAGCCCAAATTAGCGTAGTAAGACATCTGACGGCACTGTTCTATAAACATATCTGGGAACAGCTTGTAGAGTCCCAACATGAATGGGTTGCCTTGGAAGTAAGCTTTGATTGCCCTGTCAGCGTTGGCTTTATATTCTTCCGTGTCCAGATAAGGGTCAAATTGTCCACCCATACCTCTGTGCCAAAGCATTGCCCGCATACAAGCTTCGGCAAATTCCATATTAATGCGATCGTGGAATAAGTGATGCAATAACTTGGGCATTTTGAAGGTTTCACCCTTTTCCATAAATGCCAATAGTTCTGGATGGGCAGTCGCTTCACCGCGCCAAACTCTCAACTCAGCATCATCGCCTGCATAATGATTGTGCAGTTCTAAATACTCTTTAGGCAAGAAATATTTGAAGAAGGGAAATGGGTTTAAAAATACGCGTTCGGCAATATATAATAAGTCGCGCCAGTAAAAGTCCATCGGCACTGCATAAGCTTTATAGAGACCGATGATTTGCATTAAGTTTTCTGGCGTATCGGGTAACATTGCACCGCCTGCTTCTAACCGATGAATCACATCTGCAAATTCATGGGTTGAAGGAGGTAATTTAGTTGAAGATTTCTCTGGAGTTTGTACCATTTGGATTTCCTCAAATTTAGCTATAGCAATCCGAGTTCGTTTGTGTTGGCGCAGCCTGCGCGTAAGCGCATAAATTGGTCTTCTTCAGATCCCCGACTTCTTAAAGAAGTCGGGGATCTTATCTTTTCAGATTATGAGTTTTTGGTTGTTAGTGGTTAGTTCTGAAAAAGAAGGGTTTTTACAAGTTTATTGATTGAGAGCGACTTGAGTAGTTACTGCTTTCTCAACAGGAGGAATAGCCGCAACCATTGCTGTAGATGTTGGTTCAGCCCAACGCACTAACCAAGTGGGTTGTATTCCTAAGAACAAGATGAGAACTGCCAAGACAAGGGCTGGCATTTTCTCAGACCACAAAACTCTGGGATAATAAGCTAAGTTGTTGTCAAGTTTGCCAAAACAGGTACGGTTAAGGAGGATGACAAAGTAGACTGCGGTTAAGCCACTTGCAACTACACACAATAGTGTTGGTATGGGAAAGACCGAGAAACTACCTTGAAACACTATAAACTCAGCAATGAATCCTACCATGCCTGGAATGCCAGCGCTTGCCATACCACCTAAAACCAGTAGGGCGCTGATCAGGGGTAGTCCGCGTATGGGACTCATTAAGCCGTTGAGTTTATCCAACTCACGGGTTCCTACCTTTGCTTCGACAACTCCCACCAGATGGAAGAGGATGGCGAGGATGATGCCATGACTCACCATTTGGGAAATGGCACCGATGAGTGCTAAGGAAGTGCTGGCAGCAGCAGCTAGCAATATATAGCCCATGTGACCGATGGAACTGTACGCTACCATGCGCTTGATGTCTTTTTGGGCAATGGCTGTAACCGCCCCGTATATCGCACTGACTGCACCCCAAATTGCCAAACTGGGTGCAAGAATACTCCAAGCTTGGGGAAACAGCGCCATTCCAAACCGCAAAATGCCATAAGTTCCTAGCTTTGCTAGCACTCCGCCGAGAAGAATAGCAACGGGGGCTGAAGCTTCAACGTAAGCATCGGGTAACCAAGTATGCAAGGGAATTAGAGGAATTTTGATACCAAAACCTAGCACTATCCCTGCAAGTAGAATGATTTGCAGTGCTGTTGATAAAGTTTGGGTGGAGAGTGCATCGTAATTAAAGCTGGTTGAACCAGTAAGCCAGACTGTACCTAAGAATGTCGCCAGAATTAATGCTCCTGAAACAGCAGTATAAATCAGGAATTTCATGGCAGCATAAGTCCGCTTTTGTCCACCCCAAATGGAAATCAGCAGATAGAAGGGTATCAATTCTAGTTCGTAGAACAAGAAGAAGAGCAACAAATTCTGTGCAGCGATCGCACCTGCTACCCCTCCACTCACTAATAAGATGAGGGAATAGAAAAGCCGGGGACGTTCGGTTTGTTGACTGCTGCTGTAGATAGCAATCCAAGTCAGCAAACTGTTTAAAATGAGCATCAGTATGGAAAGTCCATCAGCCCCCAATTGATAGCTCAAGCCCAGGGTATCATTCCAAGGTAAATATTCCTGTAACTGCATCCCTGAATTGGAGATATCAAATTTCAGGAATAGGAAAATATTCCAAATAAGAGCTAATCCAGCAACAGTTAAGGCTGTTAAACGAACATTAATTGCAGGAATAGCACGAGGCAATAAACTAATAACAGCGGCACCTAAAATAGGTAGCCAAATTAAGGTACTGAGCATACAGCGATTCGACTCAAAAGAAAACTTGTTAGTGAGTTGTTATTATGCGCAGGTTTATGAATAGTTAGTGCTAACTAACCATTGTGATTTTGCCAGTATCCAAATCGTAATAACCACCTACAATTGTCAATTTGTTGGTATCAATTAACTGAGAGAGAACTGGTGACGATTTCAACTTTTCCACTTGCACTAAAACATTTGCTTTACAGGCGTTTTCTAGCTTATCGCCTGGTAAGTTTTTTGACTTTTCTACACCTGGTTTAATGGCATCAATCAAACTGCCGATTTGACCGGGAACTTGAGCACCTTTTATCGTGGCATCTACCGCACCACATCTTTCATGACCAAGCACCATAATGACCTTTGACCCCAATACCAAACTGCCAAATTCCAGGCTGCCAATCTCCTCTGGAGTGGCAACATTACCAGCTACACGACAGACAAATAAATCTCCAAATCCTTGGTCAAAAACAATTTCAGCAGGAACCCTTGAATCCGCACATCCGAGAATAGATGCAAATGGCTTCTGAGCTTTTGCAACTTCGACAAGGCGTGCAGGAGTTTGGTTAGGGTTGCGACGTTTTCTTGTGACAAAGCGTTGATTTCCCTCAATTAACGATTGCAAAGCCTGATCGGGAGAGATGTCTTTTTGTTGTGCTACGGCTGGTTCAGAAACTATTAACTTGGAGCCAATTCCTGCTGTTAATACCCCTGTTCCTATTGCTCCTGCACCAAATTTGAACAAAGTTCTTCTGGAAAGATTGCCCTTCTGTGTTTTTTTGCTCATTGTCTTTTTCTGATACTTTTACTTGCTAATTATTAATTATTTCTTATAAATGATTTATTGTAAATTTATTTCTTTTTAAGGGCGCAAGGCTTTGCGCCCTTACTCGACAAAGGAATCCCAAAACTAAAACACCAAATCTAAAAACTGAACTCCCCAATATTGCCAACTCACAAGCATTCCTAAAACTCCTACTCCCAACAGCACAGTTAATGCATAAAACTGGGTTTGTCCTGAAGTGCTGTATTTCAAACCTTCTCCACTCAATATGGAAATTAAGCCAACTAAGTTAACAATTCCATCGAATATGAGGCGGTCAATCATATCGGCAAGTTTTGAAATCAGGTCAACACCCAAAACTATGCTCATCCGATACAGTTTTGGTGTGTAAAAGTCGTATGCTAGCAAGTCTTGCAAGGGTTTCAGTGGGAAGCGAATAGGTTTGGGAATAACATTACCCAGATAGATGATACTACTGATGCTGCACCCAAAAACACTTGACCAAATCAGTAGTAGTGCGACATCTTTGTTGAGAGTTGCCCAGCTTGGTAGCAGTGATAAGCTTTGCAACACCAAGGGTAAATGGAGAGTAAAGCCCAGCAAGATAATCATGGGTAGAGCCATTTGCCAACTTACTTCAGGTGAGCGATCGCTCATTTGCTTGGGTTTACCGCCAAAAATTAAACTGAATTCCCTAGTTAAACTGAAAGCCGTCAAGGCGTTCACCGCTATTACCACTCCCACAAGCCAAGGTTGCGTTGTCCATACCCCGGAAGCTAATTTCAGCAATGCCCAAAAGCCACCCAAAGGTGGAAACCCAATTAACGCCAGAGTCCCTACTATATAAGCTAAGCCTGATACTGGACGGCGTGACCAAAGTCCCCCTAGAAGCGTAACATCTTGAGTAATGCTGTTCCAGATAATGGCACCAGTACTCATGACTAAGAGTGCTGCGGCTAAAGCATGAGTCAGTACTAACAACAGTGCTGCTTCGTCTTGTTGCGTTCCTACGGCGATAAACACCAAACCCATGTAAGCACTGACAGAGTAAGATAAGCAACGTTTGATGTCAATTTGGGCGATCGCAATCAAAGAACCACCCACTGCTGTCACTGCACCAATAGCCACCATTGCAGAACTGACGAAGGGCGACAAGTTAAAAACAGGTTGCAGTTTAATCAGCACCCAAGCACCAGTCGCAACGACCACGGAATTCCGTAAAATCGTACTCGGAACAGGTCCTTCCATTGCCTCATCCAACCACAGATGCAAGGGAAACTGCGCACACTTACCCATCGGACCTGCAATTAATGCCAGACACACTAACGTTATTAAGGTTGGGTTTACATTGGCACTAGCCGCCCACTCCCCGAGTTCCGTATAGTTCCAAGTCCCTGCTAGGGGGAAAATTGCCAATACCCCCATCAGCAGAAATAAATCTCCCACCCGTTTGGTTAAGAAAGCATCTCTAGCACCCGTCACAACCAAAGGCTGGCTAAACCAAAGTCCTACCAATAAGTAAGTACCTAAAGTTAGGACTTCCAAAATCATATAACTGAAAAACAAAGAGTTGCATAATGCAAGGGCGCATAACCCAGCTTCAAACAAACCCAACAGTGAATAGAAGCGTGCCCAGCCCCAGTCCATCTCCATATAACCGACAGCAAAAATTTGTGCCAGCAAATTCAAGCCAGCTATCACAACCATCGCGCCGACACTTAATGAGGAGATTTCTATATCAATAGAAAGATTTAAACCAGCCGTACTCAGCCAAGGGATAGATATTTCATACGGTGGTTGATTCCAGGTTGCTGGTAATACAACAGCAGCATGAACAAACGCAAAAAACGTCATGACCAAGTTGATGTAACCTGCTGGTCTTGGTCCTGTGCGTCGGATGATTCCTGGAGACCAAGGCAGGGCTAAAAGCCCACCAATCAAGGCATAGCAAGGCACTAACCAAACGCTTTCAAGTAGAAAATGAGCCATTCATTCTCCTCTAAATTTGCAGCACAACATAAAGCGGTTGTCAAGTTACAACCGTTATTTCCGGTCAATACAGATATCGGAATCAGGAAATTTAATTTTTATTTAATGTTGTTTAGATATAGATTACCTGTTACTGTGCAAAAAGGGAATAAGCTAACTAAATAATTAATAGATGTTTACTGTAATAAATTCTTATACTCTTATAAAATTCGATGGTTACTATTGTTTGGCATCTATAGTTGTTTGAATCAATTGTTACTATTATTTTCTATCTATATCAGTTTCATCAAAATATAGACGCAACGAGTTGCGTCTGTAGCTCATGGAGTAAGATTGCAAAAGTCAATTTTATGAAAAAAACCACAGATGGACACTTGCGTGCGTTGCGGTGAACCAGCGCTATGCAGGAGGGTTTCCCGCTCTCACGGCGACTGGTGTGCCTCCTAAGGGAGGAGCTGAGTGCAATCATGCACACGCTACGCGAACGCTAACGCGTAGCGTGCCGTATCTCCTCCGGAGACGCTGCGCGTTCGCCGTAAGGCGTGCGCTTTGCGCATACGGCGATAGCTGTGGCCGTACCCACTGGCATACCCGGAGGGGGGTTCCCCCCGCAACGCACTGGCGTACAGATGGACACAGATAAATTATCTGCCTTTTTCTGCGTGCATCTGCGGTTCTAAATATCCATTAATCATACTTTTGCAAGAAGCCTATTTGTATCAGCGGTGCATTGTTTGGCTCACCTAGTGACTAGCTAACTTGTCCAAAGCTTCTGATTTGTTGTGAACCCCCAGTTTATTTAGCAAAGTGGCACTAGCTTCATTGAGTCCCACCAAATCTACCTCTGCACCATGGCGGCGAAACTTAATCACGACTTTATGGATCGCTGCAACCGCTGCTTGATCCCAAATGTGGGCATGGGTTAAATCAATCTTGACGCGTTCCAAATCTTCTTGAAAATCAAACGCCGCCAGAAAGTCGTCTATTGATAAAAAGAACAATTGCCCGGCTATGCTATAGATGCGGTAAGTCTTATCCGCACCCAGAACTGAGTCAACAAAGACAACTTTGGCAATTTTGCGTGAAAAGAAGACTGTGCTGAGAACTATACCAACCACAACTCCCAGTGCTAAGTTGTGGCTAAATACTGTGACGAAAACCGTTGTCACCATCACAGCAGTTTCACTTCTCGGCACTAAGTGTAAAGACTTCAGTGAAGCGGAAGATACCAGTTAAAACCGTCGCTGCAAATAGATATTCCAGTCCTTGAACCCTCCCCGACCTGAAGGTGCGGGGAATCACGCCACATCCACGTCTGACTTTTTGCCCAATTCGGCTATCTGGTCAGAGATTAGTAGCTCATTGGAGACCCGCTCCGACGGAGAATCAGACTGCGTACTTTCGGACTTGCCTACTTGTTCGCGGGTTAAATAACGTTGATATGCCTCCAACAAGACTGGTTCCAGCCTCAGATACTCGGTTTGAGCCTCTTGCAATACCAACTTATTCTGATTTACGTATCTACTCAAAAACGAGCTAAACAAATCCCGATGATGTTCCGGGATACACGTTACATCTTGGTGGACTCGTTGAGACAAGGATTTTTTGATGCGCTTCCCATCTAAATGAATTTGACTTAGCGCAGTTGTTTGAGTAGAAAACTTGATTACTGACCCGCCAGCATTCTCGGCTTTACGAATCAGTTCAGATTGTACGAATCCAGGTGACTTGGCTCCTATGGCTTTCCCATAGCGTTTCTGCCAACCTTTTACTGAGACATTTTCAGTTTTTATATGCTTACCATGTCTCAAAATCTCGTTTACAACGCAACGATTTTGGGTCTTGGCATAAGCAGCTTTACGTCGTTCTAGCTCACGTTTTTTGTTTGCCGCTTTGAGGTAGTTGCTCGACTTCTTCCATTGAGACTTTCCCTTTTTGACTTTTCCTTTCTTAACAACAGTCTTGCGTCCTTTCTTTGCTTTGAAGTTTGGTTCAAAGTTGTTTGGGTTGTTGGCACGCATTCGACGTTGCATTTTTCTTTGTAGTGCCGCTATCTCTTTTTGAAAAGTAGGAACATTTTCAGCAAAAGGTAGCAAATCAGCGCAGTTGTCACCAACAAAGGCAATGTTACTGATGTTAAGGTCTAGTCCAATCAAACCATCACAGACATAGTTCTGTGGTTTCTGGTAAGGTAGACCTTCGTTAACTAGCTGAACGTACCAACGACGTTTACCGTTCAAAAGACGCCACAACAAGCGAACATATTTAACAGGAGACTCAAGCCCATGCCGTATGACTGGATTGGTTGAGTCGATAATTGGTTTTAATATGAGCTTACCCCATACCAAACAATCATCTTTCCATCTCAGACCTTGCTTGTTAGTCTTGCCCTCAACCGACCTAAATCGACTAGGTACTTTATACCGCACACTCGACGCCACACCCAACATGACTCGTTCACTTGCCTTAAATGCCCGTGTAGCTAGTTTCTGTTGAGTTAAGAAGTCTATTTTTTCAGCTATCCACTTGGAATTCTTGCTTGTTATTGTTGCAAAAGAATGCAGGTCATATTCTGAATATCTGTACTGCTCTCTTGCTTTCTTAAAAGCTTCACTTCGCTCTTTCTTCTTAGTTCTAGGAATTTTCCTAGCACTCTTATATAGCTCAGAGTTACGAACTAATTCTAACCGCTTCATTGCTTCATTTAAGCAGGCATTATATAGCTGTCTCCCTGCTTGGAATCGAGAGAGTAACTCTGCTTCCTGCTTGCTATCTACGATTAACGGCATTTCTGTTATGAACGAGGATGTTGTACTCCGAGCCAATTAAATCACCTCCTTAATCTGTTGTTATTTCCTTGCCATCTACAGTAACTCGGATTATCATAAATGTCAATAGGTTGAAGCTATATACAATGAAAAGTTCTTCAAGAGAGTATCGACATAACAATCATTCTGTAGGTTCAGCTACAGTTCATCTTGTATGGATACCAAAACGACGAAAAAAAGTACTGGTGGGTGAAGTTAAAATTCGTCTTAGCCAAATCATGACTGAGGTTGCTAACGAAAAAGGATGGATTATCAAAGCGCTAGAAATAGCGCCAGACCATGTTCATGTTTTGGTGGAATATGACCCTAATACCCCAATTAATTCAGTCGTTAAAGCTTTTAAAGGACGTAGTTCGCGCTATCTACGTCAAGAATTTCCTCATTTACTCAAAATCCCTACACTGTGGACACATTCTTATTTTTATGACACCACGGGTAAGGTAAGTACTGCAAGAATTCAGGAATATATTAATGACCCCCATCACACGTGACGGTAAATAAATTTACCGTGTTGCATTTCCGCCCCGATATAAATAACATGAATCTATCAATTCATTTAATTTCTTGATAGATTCACTTCGGAGCTACCATGCTCCCGCGTTATTTTTGTGTTGTTTAACTAATCTGATCATCAACAGCGCCATTGCACCCGTAGCAGCTGAGATTAAAGCCGGTCGTCCACCTACAAAGGCTGTGATCACAGCGATAGAGAAAGAAGCGTACAGCCCAACTTTCGGATCGACACCTGCGATGATGGAAAAGGCGATCGCTTCCGGAATCAGTGAAGATCGCAACTAACGTACCTGACAATATGTCTGCTTTGATATTGGAAAACCACTCTCGCTGCAAAACTTTTGTATTCAAATCATCCTCCGCTTCAGTTCGATTTAGAACACACGAAACTACACGACAGAAAATCTATTTACGCTACCTTTTTAAAGTTTGGCTGTAGTTAGTGAAGTAACTTTCATAAATTTTCTCCAAAGCCGTCTCCAGTAAGTATCCCGCCATCCTGACCAAGCTGTTATGTCAAGATATTGAAAGAACAAATTTTTTTTAGGGTGTTTACATTCCTCTTTCAATCCTGCATACCAGGGTTTAGGAGAATTCGTATAGTGAATAATGCAAGGCTTCTCAAGCAGCTCATTATAAACTTCTGGTGCCAAGGGACTATCTTGCCATGATTGATACTCATATATTTTTGGCATTATATTCCATTTAGGGTGAAGTTCTCCCCATTTGCCTGCAAGCACTGCGTTGAGACCATCCTGATCGTTACGCACATATTCTCTATTTTGTTTTACATATTCGATGACTTTTTTACCTATACTCTCATCTCGCCATTTTTTCAAATTAATGACTAAAAGCCCCGAATTAAAGTATTTATCATCTGGAGAAATACCTATCTCCTTATAGTTTCTTAAACCATCGGACATTCCTATATTTAACTCAACGTCATCCTGAACTGCTAATACATAATTATCTTCAATGTCAGTATCCCATAACTCTGCTAAATCTCCTGTCACTACCATATCGGTATCCAGATAAATTGCCTTATCAAATTCTTTGGGTACAAATTCAGTAATGAGAAGCCGATAATAGCAAGTAACTGTTAGATGCCTAGTTAATACAAGATTTTCAAAGAATGTGTTATCTGGTTTGACCCAGGAAACACTAATTTGTGCTGGATTCAGCGATTTTGTAATCTTACGTTTATTAAAGTCGCTAATTCCCCCATCTAGAACGAATAAGGCTATTTTGCGATTTTTTCTCAGGTTTGCAACTGCTGAAGAAACTGTAACAGCAAGTGGCATTGCATAGTTATTATCAGCAGCACAGACAAGAACAATTGGTTGAATATCAGAATTAACAGACATAAGTTCCACCCTGTTCATTTATAAATAAATAATGGGACTTTCAAGGTTTATTAATAACACATTATTTTGTTTTGAAAAAATTAAATTTTACTCTAGTAATGTCCGCCAACTAAAACGGTATAAACGATTAGCTTATGAAATGACCTAAACTATCCTCGAAGCACCCAAAGCCCTAAAAACTTCTTCGGGAAAAATGACAACTGCTTAATACCTTAACGGTATCAATATGAACGCAAGACAAATAATTTGTTATCAAACACATCACTTCAAAACTTTTACAAAAGTTTTTTGAATCATCAAATCAGAAAATTGAGAGCAATCAAACCGTTGTACGATTCCGGAAGTTATCCACGTTCCGACTATAATGGCTCCGAAAAGAGAAACCCGCAAAACTTTAATTCCAATCGGTGAATTATTTAACAAAGGTGTCAAGATGTCATCCATCTTTTGGGTGATAAAAACCAAGAGATAGTGAGTTAAAAAAATGTAATAAGACCAGACACCTAACTGATTCATTTTGGAAAAAAAGGCAGACAACTTTTTCTGGAGAAGTGAGCCAAGGTTGACAAACCACAGAATAATACCCAAAGGGCGCTGTTCCTTGCCCAATCGCGCTTCGGAAGTATTTTTCTGCACCTCGGAATTGACCACAATACAGCCTCCTAATGGTAGATACCTGTTCATGAGTTTCCCTTTTCCTTTGTTCACCTAAGGAATAGGGGTTATGCGATGAAGATGAAGGTGAATAGTCTGGCAACAAAATACCAGTTCAACCCTGCACCAATAAACTCTAAGTGTTTAATACTGTCATAAAAAGTAGGTTATGCCTTGGTTTTCTGTAAGATTACAGCATCTTTGACTTTGCGCGTCTTCAAGAAACCCGACATGAATGGTCGCTCAAAAACTAAGTAAAACAGATAGGCAACTAGTACAGAAATTGTCACACCTGCCACGTAAGATATCACCGCAAACATCCCTGGAGACAATTGCAGGCTAAAAAGGAAGTAACGCATCAGGACTAACACTGGTCCGTGAATCAGATACAGACTATAGGAAAAGGTTCCGAGTGCGATCGCCCAAGGATGCTCAAAGAGTCGCATAATAAGTCGTGGCTTTTTGCCATTAATCACAGACTCAGTGCAGTCAATAAATAGACAAGCAGCCGCAAGACCAAAAAAACTCTCATTAATCCATAGATCTAATCCCAGTTTTCGCCATTGTGTTAAAAAACCAACACAAGTAAATGCAATGGCAAGCGCACGCCACGGTAACGATTTCCTCATTGCGATAAGATTGGGTTTTTCAGAGAATCCAATATCTGCTGCTGCCATCCCTAAGGCAAATAAGCCAAGAAACCAAGGACTGGCTGTTTCAAACAATCCATTCAGGAGATACAAGGGTGCTATCCCAATTAAAAATGCAGCGATGACAACTGAAGTGAGTCCGAAACGCCGCCAAATAGGTAGCAATAACAATGGAAGGAAAAAGTATAACTGCCACTCTGTTGCCACAGTCCACATTGGTGGATTAATAGACATATATGTCTCTTGGCTGAGATTGTGAATCAGGAGCAGGTGAGACAAGACATCAATCAAGGAAAACTTTGGAGAAAATGGACCTGTACCGGCAACCTTATCCCACTGGAAACTAGTAAATTGCTCTAGTGCAAATATTGTTGCTGCTAGAAACAGGCAGAAAAAAAGAGCAGCATAAAAAGGTGGCAAAATTCGTCGCGATCGCCGCTTAATGTAACCAAGTAAACCTCCTGAAACATAACCGCTACGGACTACTGGCAACATCAAAACATAACCAGAAAGTACAATGAAAATGACAACACTAATGCGACCATATTTCAGTGTTTTCATAAAAAGTTCCAACAATGCAGGTACTTGCTCTCCCAACAATGGTTCAACGTGAACAAGTACTACATATAGAGCTGCAATTCCACGTAACCCATCTAAGTAGTGAAGATGGGGTTTTTTATCATAAGCTGTTGTTATTATTTTAGTCATTACCTTCGTTTCCTACTGTTTTTACTTAAGATACTTTGTGCTTTTTTTGGCAGTAGTTTTGAATCTGAATTAATAATTAACCATCCTCTTTTATAACAGCTAATTAACATATCCCAACCATTATAGTAAATAGATTACATATGATTTTATGGAACTCAGTAATAAGATTATGTAGACCTCATAAGTTCGTTTTTGTTGCGGTTTCTGATCACTCATGTAGAAACCAGCAACATAGTTAATACATTACTCAATATAAATTTATGAATATGCTTTTATTCCGGAAATAAAAGTTGGTTATTCATGGTGTATATAGAGTAATACTTGTCTTAAAAAATTACAAAAAATTTGGATTTGGGCATTCTGCTCGTGCCAGCTAAATTTAGAAATATGTATTTTTTGATAGCAGATTCCTAACACAAATTCAGATGGCTTATGCATTTTTTCTCAATTTTAAAAATACCTCCATATAAAGAAAAATTAATGCAGATGTTATTTAATTGCGAATTTTAGCTGTACAAGAAATATCTTGTTCGCAACAATATGCTATTGCTTACCAATACGGTTCAGTTAGTGATATTAATCTTTAAAAATCCCTAACATCCTTTTCAAAAGGGCTAGGTTTTCCCCCCCTTTGTAAGGCAGAGTTGAAGGGGATTTAGCTTTACCTAAGCTATATTGATTTGCTCACAAGCAAATCTTGTGGTTAGTATTCAATATCTAAGATTGAAAATTCACATTTGTTGGGAATCTGAGATACTACTTCCATCTTCGGAACTGATTCACAACTAAATACCATGGCTTCGCCACGTCATCCATCAAAATCTGAGTATGGATGAGCACATAGTTTAACTGGCTATTTTATGAAGTTGTGCAATTAAAACAGTTATTTCAATAAATTATACCTCTTCTACTTATTTCAATCGAGAAGTGAAGCTTCCTTACTTTCATCAAGATATAATTATTGAATTTTTCGTATTATTCCCAACTTATAACTAGCACATCAGGGTGGAGTGTCACCAACTTCAGCCATAACATTGAAGTTGATCATCGGAGCGAATAGATACACACTTCCCCGACTACTATAACGGCTTTCTTGCAGCCAGTTTTTAGAGTCTGTTATTGTAAACATGATGTACAAAGATGATTTACATTTTAACGAGTTCGCCTTAATAGCTATGTAAACAGTCTATTACCCTTACTGTATAAGTAATAATCCAAATCTTTGTAAAATCTTTGTAGACTTTTGACAAAAAATTATAAACTTTTGATGAAATCGTTTTTGAAAGAAATTAACTAAGGATTCTCTTTAAAAAGAAGCGTATTAGAGTTTACTGGTGATAGGTTAAAAATACTACACTATTGTCAAATGGAGAGTGAGCAAAGGCGAGAAATAGAGCTTGGGGAGACACTATTGTAGTACTTTGATCACACCATTATATCTAGAGCTATTTACAGCGATTTTCAGACAAATAGACCACAGTGATTAAACCCTACGTACGTGGCTTAAGCCAAAATCGTGGTTCAATTACCTAAAAATTGCTGTAAGTACATTAGCTGATTGACAAAAGGCACAATCTCTTAAACTGTTACAAGAGTGCAAGCAATTTCAGTCTTCTGGTACTTTTACAGAAAATTTCCTCTTCGTTATCCAATAGCAGGCATAGTTGCGAATTTACCCAGATGACACTCCTGATATTCCAGGCTTAACACTGTAACAGCAAATAACCAAAGACATCCTAAACCATTTTTCTAATGGGCTTTAACTGATGAAAAAAGTTACTGTTTCTCAAATATGTACCTATGGCTTGATAGGGTTAACGTCTTTAACTGCTGTGATGAGTACAAGTACTCAGGTTTTGACTCAAACAGCACAAAAGTCCAATACTCCACAAAAATCTCTTCCTTCTAACTTGATTTGGCCCACTCAAGGGATAGTTTCTCAAGGTTTTCGCAGATATCAACATGAAGGAATTGATATCGCAGGGGCATCTGGGACTCCTATTATTGCTGCCGCATCCGGTACAGTAGTCAAAGCAGGTTGGAACGAATGGGGATTAGGCAATGTCGTAGTCATTAAGCATACCGATGACAGTATCACAGTTTACGGTCACAATAGTCGCTTATTGGTGAAACAGGGTCAACAGGTGAGCCAAGGTCAAGTTATTGCTTCCATGGGGTCTACAGGTAATAGTACGGCACCTCACCTACACTTTGAAGTTCGTAAAAATCATCGTTTTGCCGTTAATCCGATGACTGCATTACCGTCTTTAATTGCAGGAAAAATCCCACAACACCAGATGACAAGCCCTGATAAAGTAGCATCCCTTGCAAGTCAATCAATCAACCAAGTCTCGCCAGCAGAGAAACAGCAGCAAGTTTCACCTTCGCAGCCAATTCCAGTGGCTGTCGGTGGCTCTGTAATGGCTGATACTAAATGCAATGGCACTACAGTGATTGAAGGTGAAACAGCAAATGTCTTGGTGAAAGTTTGTCAGGAAAATGGTCAGCTATTTTACATCGGACAATTAAAGCAAGACCCAAACCAGCCTGTACGTGTCGCAGCTTGGAGTGTTGGCAGTTCTCAGTATCGTGCAGAGAATGGTAGTTTCTCCTACCTCGTTAGCCCTGATAAGGTGGAAGTTTGGCGCAATGGTCAGCAAGTGCGTTCTGATACTTTTTCCACTTCAAAGCAGTTTCAACAGTGACCGACACACTCCCCTATGCCTGTGGTACGCGATCGCGATCGCGAACGCGAACGCGTACCGCAGGACTCAGCCCTATCAAGACGCGATGGGCTTTCGCCCCGCCTGAGCGCAAAGCGCACGCACTCGCGTTCGGCGATCGCATAGTATCACCCCTTGTATTTTCAAGATATCTCGCCTTTATCCGGATGTTTTTTGAAAAATTATTTTTTCTTAATTATGTTCTAGGTAAAAATCCTTTACGATAGACAGTAGTCTAAATTACATTAGATAAAAATCAGAGAAAAGCGAAGTAAAACTCTGCATTCATGAATTTTCCAGTACAAAGGAGCTTACTGTGGAATATCTTGCTTATTCTCTCATGGATAGTGCCTACGCAGAGGCAACTAAAGATACGGAATTTAGCCTTCCAGAAATTAAACTGAAACTCAACTGGAACAAAAATTTCAAATCTGCTTGGTTAACTTTCGCTCTTCTAGGTGCGTTGGTTGCAATTTTAGCTCAGGCTCAAACAGCCTCAGCAGCATACTACGGTCCAGGAGGCAACTATTATGTCAGGACAAACGGCAGTGATCTCACTGTTCGCAGAGGTCCTAGCGAAAATTATGCTCCTGTTACAGCTTACCGTAATGGCTCACGACTTCCACGAGTCGTAGGATACAGGAATGGATTTGCTAGGCTATCCAATGGTTATTACGTTGCTGCCAATTGGATTAGCAACAGACCAGGTAGAGGCTACACTCCTGGTCCTGGTGTTGGCGGTCCTACCATTTTAGGTTTGGGATCTGAAGGTTCGGCGGTTGCAAGACTTCAAAGAACTTTGGGAGTCGCACCCACTGGATATTACGGTTCGGGGACGCGAAGTGCAGTCCGGAACTACCAGATAAGAAATGGTTTACGTGTGGATGGAATCGCTGGACCAGAAACGCAATCTGCTTTGGGACTTTATTAATAGGTAAGCTTTCACTCAGAAATTGGTTTTAGAACCACAAGAGCTGGTATTCAACCAAGGTGTTAGCAACACTATCATTTCTCTGGATAAATGCTTTTTCCCTGTCTGTTTGGGGCAAAAAATAGACAGGGATTTTTGTTTTTGAAAATAAATTTAAAATAAATTTAAAATAAATTTAGGTTTTTGATTTGACTCTAGACCCTGTCAAAATTTCTTATTAACTTTTAAACTAGAAAACCCATTGGATAGCCGTGGGACTATCAAAGAACAGTAAAGATAGACGTTACAGGAAATTCAGGGAAGAGCAAAGAAAAATCTTACTAATCACACTTTTAGCAGAAAACACTTTTAGGACAAATAGCACAAAGGAGAATATTGTGGAATATCTTGCTTATTCTCTCATGGATAGCAGCTACGCAAAAGTAACTGCAGATACCGAATTCTGTCTTCCTGAGTTTAAGCTCAGACTCAATTGGCACAAATATTTTAAATCTGCTAAGTTAACTTTCGCTATCATCAGTTCCTCGTTGGCAATTCTAGCTCAAGCCCAAGCAGGATGGGGAGCATACTCTGGTGCAGGTACGTACTTTGTCAGGACTAACGGCAGCTGTCTTAATGTCCGTACAGGTCCAAGCACCTACTATCGCTCTGTGAGATGTTACTCTAATGGGTCACAGTTGCCACGGGTTGTAGGATATAGAAATGGATTTGCTCGGTTGTCTACAGGTAATTACGTTGCTGCCAATTGGATTAACACGAGTTCCGCTGGGGGATATACGAATGGTCGCGGTATTGGCGATCGCCTGACTCCAACAAGATCTACTGCTGATAATGGCATTGGCGGTAGCGTCACTTTAAGAAGAGGTTCTCGAGGTGAGGCTGTCAGACAACTTCAGAGAGTTTTGGGTAATGTACCCGTAACTGGATACTATGGTTCCTTAACTGAAACAGCAGTCAGAGATGTGCAACGAAGAAACGGCTTGCTTGCTGATGGGGTGGCTGGACCGCAAACTCTTAGTTATCTGGGATTGGGTAATTTTGCTACCAGACCACCTGTAGAATATACTCCATATCCTACTGCTTATTATGACGACATAACTCTCAGACCAGCTTCTCGAGGCGAGGCTGTCAGACAACTTCAGAGAGTTTTGGGTAATGTACGGGTAACTGGATACTATGATACGGCGACAGAAAGAGCAGTGAGAAACTTCCAGGCAAGTCTCGGCTTGCGTGCAACAGGAGTTGCTGATTCAGAAACTCTCAGTTCTCTGGGGTTGGGGAATTTTGCCACTCGTCCACCTGTATATGATCCTCAGTATCCCGCTCCTGCTAATGATGGCAATAGCGGTACCCTCACTCTCAGAAGAGGTTCTAGAGGTGAGGCTGTGGCAGAACTTCAGAGAGCTTTAGGTAACGTACGGGTAACTGGATACTATGATACGGCTACAGAAAGAGCAGTCAGAAACTTCCAAGCAAGTCTCGGCTTGCGTGCAAATGGAGTCGCTGGAGCAGAAACGCTTAGTTCTCTGGGGTTAGGGAATATTGGCACCCGACCATATTACAGAGATTATCCTGGGTATTCTGGTATTAGTGTTGGTGGTCGTTAATTGCCAAGAAGCTCTTGAAGTGACATATTGGAATTTCAATGACAAATTCAGTACCTTGACCCAATTCGCTAAAACAGAGCAGTTGACCACCATGTTTTTCAACAACAATTTGATAAAGAAAAATTCTGTATAATTACCCGCTAAAGGGGTAGTTATATAGAAAGTTTCCGCATAATACAGCTATTTTCAGGTAAATAGACTTTTTTATCTCGCGCAAAGTCGAGCCAGCGCTGCAGGAGGGTTTCCCGACCTAGGCGACTGGCGTCGCAAAGACGCAAAGAAGAACGCTAAAAAATGTGGTTTAAATAAGTGAAAACTGCTGTAAACAGTTAGCTGGAAAAATTGGTGCCGCATTGTGGATATGTACCTTTATCCAAGTCGCAATGATCTATGACCAATCGAAATCAATATTTGTTGAAATTAGCAAAACGTAATGCTGAAGCTTATATCGCTAATCCGAAAACGAAAGCTGCAATGATTACAGGATCAGTCGCAGAAGGGCTATGTGATGAATATTCTGATTGCGAAATATGCTTCTATTACGATGAGTTACCGTCTGAAGCAGAGCTGCATCTAGCACGGCAGCAGAATCAGGGTTCTGAACCGCTGTGGACTTTAGGTAGTTTACAAGAGGGTTCATTTGCTGAAAGTTACCTTGTAAAAGGGGTTGAATTTCAGATTGGTCATGAGGCGATCGCAAACTGGGAAAAGGAAATTTCGACCATTTTGGAGAAATTTGATCTGTCTCCAATGATGAAAGCAATGTCAGGCACACTGATTGGAATCCCGTTGTACGGCGAACTACTAATTCAGCAGTGGAAGGCTAAAATTGCCAATTATCCTGATGGACTTGCACAAAAGATGGTTGAGCACTACCTCAAGTTTTTCGCAATCTGGGGAATGCAGGAAAAGTTTGCTAGACGGGATACAACGCTTTGGTATTACCAAGTTCTCGTTGAATCTGCTCAAAATATTCTAGGTGTTTTATCTGGCTTGAATCGCTTATACTATACGACATTCCAGTTTAAGCGAATGAGCAGATTTATCCAGCAAATGGAGATTGCGCCTGAAAATCTTGCCGCTCGTCTCGAAGATTTGTTTCGCTACGAAGCCTGTGTAGCCGTTAATGAACTTGAAGCGTTAGTTCAAGAAACTGTACAACTTGTCGAGATCCATATGCCTCAAATAGACACTTCCTCAGCTAAACAGAAATTAGGGTGGAGGCAGCAACCGTGGCAAGCAAACGAGTAATCGGTGAAGAATTCCAGGTAACAATTCGGGTGCAGCGGATTGACCGAAGCCGCTTGGGTGAGGAGCAAAGACCCTGGCAACCGCTGACCCGAACCGTTATGCCGCAAGTCCTTCGAGGACGCAGTAGAGGTTATCCCTAAAATGGAGAACTCGGACATAATGACAAAATCGACTCACCTCAGCCAGTTTCGCTTGATGGCGCGATATATAGCGGTTCTCAGTTGAGTGCAATACGTTAAGAAATCAGAACCACAGATGGACACAGATGGACACAGATAAATCTGTACTTCATCCAAACGAGAAGCGCTATAATTCGTGGGTCAACAGCAAAATCTATGATCTTGTAGCTTCCTTAACAAAAGAAGAACAGCAGCAGAATTTTGGAGCCTTCTTCGGGTCACAATTCATGGAACGCTAAATCAAGGTAATATTAGACCGGGAAGGGAGTATTCCCGCCGACTTACTTATGTTCCAAATCAAATTCAATATGAGTTTTATGAGCAAAGCCCCAAGTAATTTTGCACAATTTGCAAAATTCGCTTTGCTGCATGACCATCCCCAAAGGGATTAATTGCGTTTGCCATCGTTTCATAAGCAGTTAAGTTAGATAGCAATTCCTCTGTAGCCGTGAATATTTTCTCTGGTTGAGTTCCCACAAGTTGAGCTGTACCGGCATTTACTGCTTCGGGTCTTTCTGTGGTTTCTCTCAAGACCAAAACTGGTTTTCCCAAACTGGGTGCTTCTTCCTGCAAGCCACCAGAGTCGGTCAGCAAAAGGTGCGATCGCATAATTGCTCCCACCAGTTGAGCATAATCTAAAGGTTCGGTTAAAAAAATTCGAGGATGATTGCCCAATAGTGCTTGCAACGGTTCTCGCACTGTCGGATTACGGTGCAATGGTAGGAGCAACGCTGTATCAGGAAATTTATCCAACACCCGCAAAAAGCCTTGGGCAATATCATGCAGCGGTTCTCCCCAATTTTCACGACGGTGAACTGTCGCCAGCAAGACACGATATTTCTCCCATTCCAACCCAGGTATATCACAAACAGGAACGCTTGCAGCCACAGTTAACAACGCATCAATTACTGTGTTACCTGTCAGGTGAATTTCACCCAAAACGCCAGAACGTCGCAGATTTTCCACCGCCAAAGCAGTTGGCGCAAAGTGTAATTGAGTGAGTTGAGAAATCAGCCGTCTGTTGGCTTCTTCTGGATAAGGATTAAATAGGTCATCTGTTCTTAATCCAGCTTCTACATGTCCTACAGGAATTTTTTGGTAAAATGCAGCCAAAGTCGCGGCAAAAGCCGTCGTTGTATCTCCCTGCACCAGCACTAAATCTGGCTGATTCTGTTGGAATAATTCTTCCAAACCTCGTAAACTGCGGCAGGTAATATCACTAAGAGATTGCTTTGGCTGCATAATCTCCAAGTCATGATCAGCTTTGAGGTTGAACAGCCGCATCACTTGCTCAACCATCTCGCGATGCTGTCCTGTCAGAATCACTTGAGTGTCAAGACTTGAGGAGTTTTGGAAAACCTGAATCACCGGAGCGAGTTTGATTGCTTCCGGACGCGTACCCAATATAATGTAAATTTGCTTTTTAGTCATGAGTCATTAGTCAAGGGTCAATAGTCAATAGTTAACAATTAATAATTCATAGTCAATGGTCAATAGCCTGAAACTTTTGACTATGGATTTTGGACTCTTGACTCATAAAGCATGAAAAAACCCGGCTTAACCGGGCAGATGTACTGTTTGTCGAATTAAGCAGGATGGTTACGGTTCAATTTCACAAGTTAACGGACAAGCAGCGTAAACGGTAGTCGTTTTCATATTTTCTGCTTCTCCATGCAGCCAACTCAACCATTGGACTTCCTTGGGATGGACTCCTTTAAGAGTTAGCACTCCGGCAGCCATTACAACTGCCATCACATTAAACATGATTAAACCACCTGCAACAAGCAAAACCGCACTGACAGGCATCACCGATTCCAAAGCAATTGACAACAGACATCCGACCGTAGCCATCAAAACAACTAAAGGAAAACCGACAACCAGTAAGCATACTGCCAATGTAAAAGTCCATATTAAAAAACTTTTGATCATCAACAATGAGTAGGTCTTACCGAAATTAGACGTTTGAGACAAAGCCATGACTTTTTCTCCTATTCTCCAAATACAAAACAAACGAAACAAGAATTCAAATTCAGAAATGTCTAGCTCATCATGAGCGGGATCAACGATTAGTAGTTCAGTATATAAAAACCAACTGAGAAGATGAGCATTTATTTAATAAACTTTACAGTTAATTTTTCGCAATTATGGGAGCAAATCTAGTATAGATTCTGATAGAAAACTTGTTTCTCGCATCTACCATCAGGTATATAAGCTAAAAAGTAAACACTCTTAAGGTTTATTTCAACAAGTTTACTTCTCGTAAGCTTAACATTTCTTTTCAAACTCTAAAGTGTTTCTCATAATTCACCAATGCTCTTGAATAGACTTAAGAAGAACGCAGAACACAGAACGCAGTAATCAGAATATCCCCACAAGGAGAATCCGGGGGTATAACAATGCGGAAAACTTTCTTTTTCTCCTTCATGACTGGATAAAATATAAATAAAGCAAATAGTTTAGTTTTTAAGTGTTAAAATTATCTTATATTAAATAGAGTAACTCTTTATTAAGACTACAAAAACTCACTGATTCGGTACAGAGAAATAACTTACTCCTGAGCAATGGTTTCGGCGAAGCCCTCCAAAGAGCGCTGCTTCACCAGGATGCATGAAAATTTCTTCCCCCTACACCCCACACCCTACACCCTACACCCCTATTTTCAAGCTAGATAGGTAGAAATAAACCGAACTATGTTAAGAAATGTAAAAGCTTCTAAAACCCTGACCAATGACTAATGACTAATGACAGTCCTTAACGAGTTAACTTTATTTGTACCGACCTACTTATCAAAGAGCTTAATACTGCATAAGTTCAACCGCGCAACTTTTATAACAAAGTAATTATAGGAGATAGATTGTTATGACTCGCAACATCTATGCATTACTGGTAGGTATCGACAACTACCCCGCGCCTGTTAGTCCTCTCAAAGGTTGCATTAATGATGTCATTGCGATAGAAGAATATTTGCGATCGCGGGTGAAAACAGAAGGATGGAATTTACACTTAAAAACTCTTAAAGATGAGCAAGCAACGCGCCAAGCAATCATTGATAATTTTCGCTCTTCTTTGTGTCAGGCAAATAGCAACGATGTTGCATTATTTTATTACAGTGGTCATGGTTCCCGAGAGCCAGCACCACCAGAATTTTGGCATTTGCAACCCAATAGATTGAATGAAACCCTAGTTTGTTATGAGAGCCGTCTTCCAGGAGGATGGGATTTAGCAGATAAGGAATTAGCCAAGTTAATCTCAGAAGTTGCTCAAAAAAATCCCCATATTACCCTGATTTTTGATTGCTGTCATTCTGGTTCGGGAACTAGAGATCCATTCCAGGAAACCGCAGTCCGTGAATATGCGACTGATGAGCGATCGCGTCCTTTAGATAGTTTTATTTTTTCACCCCAAGAGATTCAAAATTTAATATCATCAGATAAACAAACTTCTGGTTGGAACTTACCCAGAGGACAACATATTTTGTTTGCATCTTGTCAAGACTCGGAAACCGCTAAAGAATATCGTGCAGATGGCGAACACCGGGGAGCATTTTGTTACTTTTTGACGCAAACTCTTCAGCAAACCCAAGGAAATTTGACTTATCGAGATTTATTTAAACGAACTAATGCTTTAGTACGCAGTAAAATTAAACAACAATCCCCGCAGTTAGAAGCAATCGATACAAGAGATTTAAACCAATTATTTTTAGGTGGTGCAATTAGCGATCGCCATCCCTACTATACTGTGTCATATCACAAAGAATATGGTTGGGTAATTGATGGTGGTGCGGTACATGGTGTACCTCGTCGGGATGGTTCCGAAACTATGCATTTGGCTCTTTTCTCGATTGAAACTCAAGGACAAGATTTGCGAAAACTATCGAATAAAATCGGAGAAGCTCAAGTAACAGAAGTTTTACCGCAATTGAGTAAAGTCACAATTAGCAATGTTACCAACTTAGACCAAGAACAAACTTTTAAAGCCGTCATTACCAGCTTACCTTTACCGCCCAAAGGTGTACGCTTTGCAGGCGACGCAGAAGGCGTGCAATTCTTACAACAAGCATTACAAAGCATTACAGATAATAATCAACCTTCGCTATACGTACGAGAAGTTAGCGACAGCGAAAAAGCAGAATTTAAGGTATTGGCTTGTAACGGAGAATATATCATTACTCGACCTGCTGATGGTTTACCAATAGTTAATGAAATTCAAGGGTATACCAAAGATAGTGCCATTAAAGTCATTCAACGACTCGAACATATTACCCGGTGGACAAATCTGAGCGAACTTTCCAGCCCGGCGAATAGTCGCATTCGCCCTGATGCAATCTTGATGGAAATTTATCAAGGTGATAAAGTCTTGTCAGATGGTGAAATCCACCTCAATTACTATCAAGATGATAGCGGTAAGTGGAAGCAACCTACTTTTCAAATTAAACTCAAAAATACCAGTGATGAAACCCTCTATTGTGCGTTACTTGATTTAACCGAACAATTCGCGATTTATTCGATTTTTGAAGCTGGTTATGTCAAACTTGAACCAAACCAAGAAGCTTGGGCGTTAGGTGGAAAATCGATTCGTGCTAGCGTTCCCCAAGAGTTATGGGAACAGGGAATTACTGAATATCAAGATATCTTGAAACTTATTGTTTGCACCGCAGAATTTGATGCTAGGCTTCTAGAACAGGAGAAACTCGATTTACCGCGTCAAAAATATACTCGCCGCAGTTTGCAGAAAAGTACTCTCAACCGTTTAATGAGTCGCCTGCAAGAGCGTGATTTAATCACTGATGATGAAGCAGAGGAATACGATGATTGGGTGACTTCTCAAGTCGTAATTAAAACTATTAGACCCCTAGAAACGACAACTGTCCCCAACTCTGGGAATGGAGTTTCTCTCGGTGCTGGAGTATTATTAAAAGCTCATCCACACTTACAAGCTAACGCCCGCCTAACAAATATTTCCCCATCCACCAGAGATGTAGACAATCATCATTTACCACCATTGTTACGGGACGGAACAATCAGTCAATCCTTTGTATTAACTAGCGCTCGGGGAATCGGACCAGGTTCAAACGTGTTAGAACTAAGGGATGTAAATGCTGAAACTATCCCAACAGTCACCCGCGAAGAACCCCTGAAATTAATTGTTGATACCCCCTTAGCACCGGGAGAAAAAGTTTTACCAATTGCTTATGATGGCGAATTTTATCTTCCCTTGGGAGTTGGATATTCTCGTAACGGTAGAACTGAAATAAGATTAGAACGTCTACCAGAACCGGAAAACCAAGGAGAACGCGATTTAAAAGGTGCTTTCCGGATTTTCTTCCAGAAAATAGCAAGTGAAAAACTAGGATTAGAAAAATTGGGATTAGAAGGGCTAGAGTAGAAGACTGGGCAATTATGTTAATAACACTTGGGTTAAATAGCTTATCTACAGTCGCTTTACCCGTGAAAATATTAGGTAGTTTAGTTGCTGCTGTTGAAAGCATTGACATTTCACTAGATCAAATGCGAATGGGGTCAGATTTTCTTAAATCCTTGGCTGTAAGTCCAGACCCCGGTATTCCCTATTCTATCGTTGCTGGGGATAACTCGATTCTATCTGCAACAATTGAAAAGGAGAAATTGCAGCGACTCATGCAAAAACTGCGAAATAAATCAATAGACTTAGCTTTCTTCGGTCAACCCAATGATACAGCTGTAAGCGTGAAGAGTATCACAAGCGTGAACAGCGATCGCGTTCCCCAACCTCAAATTCATCAAGTTAGTTCCGATCACATGAGTTACTTCAGCGATAAAGAAGGATTAACCGCACTTGCTACTGTGTTGATGGGAATCTAAGACAAATCCAATTAGATTGGATCTGTTTGTTCTAGTAAAGAATGTAGGTGTGTGACGCAACGAAAATATATTATCTCAAATCAATAATCTATGTAGCGTCACGCACCAAGGAGGAATAGTATATAAAACTACATGAAATCAGAGGTATGTTGTGAATATCACTGAAGATGAAATATTTAGCGAAACAGAAGCGATCGCCAAGAATGGATTTGAACGCAACCTGGCATTTATCATCGGCATCAATAACTACAGTAACGGCATTTCCCCCTTGAAAACCGCCGTCAACGATGCCAAAAAACTTGTAGAAGTTCTCCGGGAAAAGTATAAATATCAAGTTTGGGTATGTTTGGATGAAGTTGCAACCCTGACTAACTTAAATCAACTTTTAGAAAGAACATTACCAGAACAAGTTAGTGAAAATGACCGCTTGTTATTTTACTTTGCCGGTCATGGAGTCGCCCTCAATGGCGATGATGGTCCTGCAGGTTACTTAATTCCTCAAGATGCAAAAGGGGGTGATACTGATAGTTATCTGCCGATGACGAAGTTACACGATGCTTTAAATAAACTACCCTGTCGTCATTTTTTGGGGATTCTCGATTGTTGTTTTGCTGGCGCTTTTCGGTGGTCGAGTACGAGGGATTTATTAACTGCACCAGAAGTCATCCACAAAGAACGTTATGACCGTTTTATTGCTGATGCAGCATGGCAAATAATTACTTCCTCAGCCTCCGACCAAAAAGCATTTGATAACTTTAATTTAGATACCCAACGCGGTCAAGTCGGTAATCATTCGCCTTTTGCTGCTGCATTATTAGAAGCCCTCGAAGGTGCAGCAGATGCTTATCCTCCCGCCAAAGATGGTAAACCTGCGGGAGATGGAGTCATTACAGCAACGGAATTATATTTACATTTACGCGATAGAGTGGAAATTTCCACCGAAAAATACCGTCTTCGCCAAACACCTGGTATTTGGTGTTTAAACAAACATGATAAAGGCGAGTATATCTTTCTTACCCCCGGACATGAACTAAATTTACCACCCGCGCCACCTTTAGATGAGTCACAAAATCCCTATCGTGGTTTAAAGTCATTTGACGAAGAACACAGCGAACTATTTTTTGGTAGAACCGAACTAGTAGAAAAGTTACAAGCTTTTGTCAAAATCCATCCTCTCACTGTGGTACTCGGTGCTAGTGGTTCGGGTAAATCCAGTGTGGTTAAAGCCGGATTAATTCCCAAGTTGAAAAAAGAAACTAAAGAAACTAGCAATAAATGGTGTATTTTGTCACCTATACGCCCTGGTGAAACCCCTTTTCGAGCATTGAATAATGCCCTTGTTGATGCCCAATTACCAAAAGTAGAGTTACAAAATCAACAAAAAACTCTGACTGAAAGTATTGCTGTCTGGGCTAAAAATAATCCCAATTCCAAATTATTAATCTTTATTGACCAAAGCGAAGAAATAATTACACTCTGTCACTCGGAGAATGAGCGCAAAGAGTTTTTCCAACAGATTCTTACAGCTATTAATGCCCATCGGGATAAATTACGAGTAGTGTTAAGCCTACGTTCTGACTTTGAACCACAAGTCAGAGATGCTGGCTTAAAGTTTGTCCCCACAGTTCTGCAATTGGGAAACACAGCGCTAAAAAATCGTTGGCAAAGCGGACGATTTATTGTACCAGCCATGACACGAGGAGAACTGCGCCAAGCGATTGAAAAACCCGCAGAAGCACGAGTGATGTATTTTCAACCTCACGAATTAGTAGAACAATTAATTGATGAAGTGGATAATATGCCAGGGGCATTACCGCTGCTTTCTTTTGCGTTGAGGGAACTTTATCTCAAGTATTTAAAGCGACAACGGGATGCTGAGAGTAGAGGTATCACGATTGACCGGGCAATAACTCAAAAAGATTATCAAGATTTGGGAGGAGTCATCCAATCACTGACTCAAAGAGCTGATGAAGAATATGAGGCGTTAGTTAAAGAGAATCCAGCTTATGCCCAGATTATCCGCTATGTGATGCTACGGATGGTTGCCCTTGGTGGAGGTGAATTAGCACGCAGACAAGTCCCGTTATCAGAATTAGAATATCCGCCAGAGAAAGATGGTTTAGTTAAACAAGTCATTGAGCGCTTTACTAATGCACGGTTATTGGTAAAAGGAGAAGATGCTGAAGGTAATTTCTATGTGGAACCAGCTCATGATGCTTTGGTGCGGAGTTGGGGAAGACTGCTAAATTGGGTAAAAGAGGAGAAAAACTTAAGATTGCAACGCCGTTTAACACCTGCTGCCTTAGAGTGGAAAAGCCAGCAACAGGCACGGTTTCTTTGGAATGCTGACCCCTACCTGGATGTGTTGCAAAAAGAGGTACTTAACTCACAGAACAACAACTGGTTGAACCAGTTAGAAACTGAGTTTGTCCAACAAAGCATTAGGCAAAAACAAAAAGATACCCGTTCGCGTTGGGGCATTGGGGTCACTGTGTCGCTGGTCATCACAACATCTGTTGCATCCGCAGCGACATTTGTAGGGACAGTATGGTCTAACTTGACAAATAAACCAAATGTCATATTTGCTTCTCCTGGGCAAGAGATTCAAGGAACTACAGACTATACATTCTCGTATAATCCTTCTACTCAAAGAGCCTTTGGTTCAAACGTAAATCACCAAATTGTGTTCGGTATCCCCAAAAATACACAAGATTGCATAGATGTTCGTCAACTTCCAGATGGGGAAAAATCCGAAAAGGGAAAGCGTTTCAATATAACTGCACCAAAAGAGCCAGGAGTCTATTACATTGAATTCGCCATAGACTTAGAGTACTCTTGTGACGTACCTAGAGGTAGGTGGGTACGTGGAGAATATGGAAACGTTCCTGGGCAATCAAAATTAGGAATTGTTGTAATCGGGAATGTATTTAACTTCTCTATCTATAGCAAGATTTTGGATGCCTACTCTAAAAATGTACCTACTTCATACGTTCTAACTGGTGATGAACATAAGCGTTCGGGTGGCTATGTTGCTTTAAAAGACTTTAAGTTTGACAAAAAATAGCGGCAATGGTTCCAAAAAATTTGTCAGCTTTGAAGATAAAGACAAATTAAAAATCATAATCCTTACTTATCAAGGTTTTTATCGATTGACCAATACTAATGAAATAAGAGAAAGCGATCGCTTCTGGTGTGTATCTTTGTTCATAAGTAGTGCGGTTAAGGCTTATCGCCTCAATATTCTCTATGGCTGCTGGAGGAAGTTAAGCGATCGCCGTTTGAGGCAACTGTTCGTTAAAACTTCAGATATCATGGAGCTAATACCATCAATTAGGAGTTTTAAACATGAAACAAAAAACTCTTCCTATTAATTTATCTCAAGAAGATATTAAAGATTTTTGTCAACGTCACTCGATCCGCAAGTTGTCTTTATTTGGTTCAGTATTAAGAGATGATTTTACAAGAGAAAGTGATGTTGATGTTCTAGTAGAATTTGAACCGGGAAAAACTCCAGGTTTAGCTATTATTACGATGGAAGATGAGTTGTCAAATATAATAAATCGTCAGATAGATTTAAGAACATTAGCAGATTTAAGCCGTTATTTTCGTGAGCAAGTCTTAGCGGAAGCAATGGTTATTTATGAGCAAAATTGATGACTTAACTCGGCTAAAACACATCAGAGATTCAGCAAAAGAGGCGTTATCTTTTGTGAATAATTGCACCAGAGAAGATTTAGATCGCAACAAAATGCTATCTTTAGCTCTACTCACATCTTGCACCTATCCGTAGAAAACCGTACAAACCAAAAATATGTGCAATAAAGCTACATTATTTTTATTGGCTTTTCTCGCTATATAAAGGACTTTTGGTTTCATACTGAGTAACGAAGTACCATCAAATTTTCTTGGTGCAAGATGTGAGTCTAGTAAGATTAGTTGAAATCATGGGTGAAGCAGCTAATCATATTTCTGAACCTTGCAAAGCTAAGTATTCAAAAATACCTTGGCGACAAATTATCGGCATGAGAAATCGGCTCATTCATGCTTATTTTGATGTTGATTTAGATATTATCTGGCAAGTAATCACTCAAGATTTAGGTTCACTTTTGATTGAGGTTGAAAAGGCAATTAAAGAATTAGAAACATAAACTATAGGACTCATATTTGATTTTTGAAATATACGTAGGGTGCGTTATGCCTCTGGCTAACGCACCATCCAAAGGCTTTGGTGCCGTACTTTCGGCGATAACACACCCGAAACATACTTAGATTTTTTCATAAATCAAATCGGATTCCTATATGTGAACAGTTTAGCATAAGAGACCGTTTACAAAGTCAGTATTAAGTTTAATCGTGTAGAGAGAAATCAGGTTTCTCACCAAACAACTAGGATTATGCTAAATGCTTAAATCCAAAAAACCGAGTTTCTTTGGTCTTAAAGTTTAGTTGATAAACAGCCTCTAATAGGTTCGGTAGAAACAATGATGATCAGCGTTTGCACCCGTTAGTTTCTCTAGGTTCAAAAGTCGGGAGGTAAACGCAGCTATACTTGTAGGGCTTATCGTCTGTTCAAAATTGGTACACAAGTGGGATCACATAAGCACTGATTTTCCAATCAGCTAATTTTTCGGTAGCCACTGTATTAATTATCGAGCGATAGCGAAGCGCTGCTGCTTTCAGCAGATCGCCATCTCTGTGACAATGTAAACAAGTAGTTACACAAAGGGGCAACAGGGAATTCCTTAGCCATCAGACTAAGCCTAATTTTTCTTTGTTTTACTTTCCTGTTCAGGCTCCTTGACCTCATGATTCTTAGATGTATTTTCTGAAGTATTCGGGTCTCTGTCTGTAACTCCAGGAGAACGAGAATCATCAGATGTTTGGTCTTCTGCGTCAGATTTTTTTGGTTTTTGATTTTCTGTATTCATACTGGAAGGAAAATATTATATATATTTTTCAGTACACCAAGTCACATTTTGGATGGTTTTTAACAGCATTCATATCCCTCCTAAGAGTTAATTTTGCTTTGGAGATAGGGAAACCGCATCTGGTGTCTAAAAGACGAGGAGTTTTGCACCTATCGTTTCATATCATCTCCGGCTAATTAGTTATGATTTTCACGTTGACTGCACCCCACCGCTTTATCCCCTCCCCCTCCGGGTTCGCCAGTTGCCTACGGAGGGAAACCCTCCTGCAGCACTGGTCTCACCGCTTGCGGGGAACTCGGGGTCCCCTCTGGGGATTAGGGGCAGGGAGGTGAAGCGTAGCTTTACCGGGGTGGGGTTCTTAGGGGAATGATAAGTCTTTAAGCGGACATCATAATATCACACGAAATCTTTTTCATACATGATATCAGCAATGCCAAACGAGGATTGCACCTATCTTTTACCTGATAAAGTTCTATTCTCCAACTGCCCCCAAGGATTTTAAGATAGTTTTCTGAGCAGTTGTTAAACCAGTAGTATTGTTAATATTCATACCTTCATATGGTCTACTGCATCTTAAGGTTTGCCAGCATTCACCTGTTTGCAGATGCCAAAGTTTGATGGTTTGGTCTTCGCTACCGCTGGCTAATATGCAATTGTCGGGGCTAATTGCAACCGTCCATACTGCTTTATCATGTCCTGACAATGTTCTAATATGTTTACCTGTATGTGTACCTGTACTGGCATCCCATAGTTTAACTGTTTGGTCGTCGCTACAACTAGCTAAAATCTGACCATCTGAACTAAATGCTACCATGCGGATACGGTGGGTATGTGCTTGTAATGTGTGGAGACACTCCCCGGTATTCACATCCCATAGTTTGATGGTTTTGTCGCAACTAGCACTTGCAATTATGTTTGCATTGGGGCTGAAAACTACGCAATCAACTCTATCTTGATGTCCTACCAGTGTTCGCAAGCAAGTTCGATTATTGACATCCCATATTTTGATGGTTGTGTCATCACTAGCGCTTGCTAATATATTACTGAAAGGATTAAAGGCAACTGATTTGACTCTATTTTGATGTCCGACTAAAGTGTGCAAACATTCACCAGTCCGCCAATCCCAAAGTTTTACAGTATTGTCACGACTACCACTAGCTAAAATTTTCCCCTGGGGACTAAAAGCAACCGAATATACCCAAGCCTCGTGTCCCCGGAGTGTTTTCAAGCATTCGCCTTGATGGTTCCACAGTTTGATGGTGTTGTCATCACTACCGCTAGCTAGTAGACAATCTTTAATATGTTGAGGAGCAAAGGTGACTGAAGATATTAAGTTATCGTGTCCTTGTAATATTGAGTGGCATTTTCCCGTTTTTATATCCCATAGTCTAATTTTCTGGTCTTGGGAACTGCTGGCTAATGTTTGACCATCTGGACTAAAAGCGAGAGATAATATCCAGTTACTATACCCTTTTAATGTTTTTAAGCAGCGTTGCGATCGCACATCCCAAAGTTTGATGGTTTGGTCTTCGCTGATACTCACTAAAGTTTGATTGTCTGGATGCAAATCAACTAACCAAACCCGCTGATTATGTTCCTGTAAGGTTAAAAGACATTCTCCAGTCTCTATATCCCATATTTTGATTGTGTTATCTTCGCTACCAGTAACTATGGTTTTATCGTCCTGACTAAAAGTTACAGTCCAGACAAAGCTGTTGTAATCTGGTAGAGTTTTGATGCATTTACCACTGGATATATCCCAGAATTTTACCGCATTACCACCGCTTCCGGTAACTAATGTTTGTCCGTCGTGACTTAAAGCAACAGCAAGTTCCCAATTAATCCCAATATTGAAAATTTGTAAACATTCCCCAGTTAGGATATCCCACAATCTAACGGTTTTATCGAGACTTGCAGTAATTAATATTTGCCTGTGGGGATGGAAAGTGACAAAGGTGAGATTATTTGTATGTCCTCGGAAAACCTGTAAACATTGTCCGGTTGAGATATTCCATAATCTGATAGTTTTATCGTTGCTACCACTAGCTAAAGTGTTACCGTCGTGGCTAAAAGCAACGCATTGTACATCTGATGTATGACCTGTTAGTATTTGCAAGCATTGTCCGCTTTCGACGTTCCATAACCTGATAGTGCGATCGCGACTACCGCTCGCTAGGATTTTACCATCCTGGCTTAATGCAAGCGATCGCACCCAAGCTGTATGACCGTCAAGTTGAAGTAATTGTCTGATGTTGTCAACTTCCCATAGATATATTTGATTCTCAATCGCTGTTGCTAATAATTTACCTGTGGGGCTGAATTTGGCTGCTAAGATACTACCTAAAGTTTGGGTAAATACTGATTTACTTAAATCGGAATTAGCAAAGTTTGTTTGTTGTAAGTTGATTCCTTGCAGGTAAGCTTGCCAAATATTTAGATTAGAAAAGTCATAGTTATTTAGTTCTATATCAAGTTGTCGCAACAGATTAATTATATTACCCGCAGCATATCCTGGTTTTGGAGTTGTGGAGGATTTGAGTTGGGATAAAAGTTGATTTAAATGCTTTTGAATAGTTTCCTTTTGTACCCAAAATTTTGATAATTTATCAGCAATGGGTTTGAGAATAAATTGGAATTGAGCATTTCTGAGGTAATCTTGGGTTTGGGCTTTAATTAAAGCATATTTATTCAGGATTTGAATTTCCCCGGTATAAATCTCTTCGCTAACTTGTTCGATGAATTCTTCAATGACATACTCCATCACCACTGGTTGCTGAGTAAACTTACCTGCTTGATTTTCCAGTAAGCAACGCGATTGTAAAGACTCTAAAGCTGTCAGTAAATCTCGCGTTTTGACAAGAGCAATAATATCGCTTTGTAACTCTTTTAAAGATACCCAGTCTCGATTAATCGCCAACCAATACATAACTTGCTTTTCTAAAATCGAAAGATGGTGAAACTGCTGGCTGAGTAAATCGAAAATATCGCCGAAGATAATTGTACCTGCTTGTAAAAAATCAGTAATACTACCAGCAAATAATTCTTCAATTGTCGTCGCTGCAATTTTTAGCGCCAGCGGATTACCAGCATAAGACTCAACTAAGCTGTTTATTTGAGTTGCTGATGGCGATAAACCTTTTTGTACTAAAATGAATTCTCCTTCTTGAGAATTTAACCCTTTTAATGTCAGCGATCGCACTGGTAAATTATCGCCTTCTCTCGCGCCAAGTCCTCTAGGTTTTTCTCGACTGGTGACTAAAACACAACTTTGATGGCGAGTATCTCCCACACATTGCAAAAGTTGCCCATATCCTGCATATCCTTCAAGGTAATTTCCGGCTTGTTTATCGCTGTGTAAAATCGATTCGAGATTATCCAACACAACTAAACAGCGAGAAGCACGCAGACATTCGATTAATTGAGATATTTGTTTATCTAAGGAATTTGCTACAACTATTTGATGTTCTTGAGATAAAAAACTGATTAAATCGCTCAATAATTCTTCTACTGGTGGCGCATTCCGTAAGCTTCGCCAAATTAAACAATCAAATTCATTTTCCACCAGTTCTGCTAACTTGACAGATAAAGCTGTTTTTCCAATTCCACCCATGCCAATTATTGTAATTAATCGGCAATTATCCGTTACAATCCATTTTTTTAATTTGTTAATTTCGTCATGACGTCCGTAAAATATCGAAACATCAATCGCCTCTCCCCAAGAGAGGCGCTTTTTTTTACTTTCTACTTGAGTGTGATTAAATATAGCTTGAGATGCAAATTTTTCCTTGAGATTCACCCAACTTGGTGGTTCTTCAGCGGGATTAATAAAAATTACAGGTAGCCAACTCGCACCGGGAAAATCATCTTCTAATCCTTGTAGTCTGCGTCGCGCTTGCTGTACTGACGTATACAACGATTTTTGTTCAAACGCAAACGCTTGTAAAAAATAATTAAAAAATTCTTCTGCAACGCGATTTGGGACTGGTTCGCGCATAACAATTGTCGTCGGCAGGTTTAATTTTTCCAAACCATGAGCCAACCCTAAACCATTGCAAGAATTAAAAATTGCTAGTTGCAAACCCTTCTCAATCGCCGCTTTTAACGCTTCTGCTAATTGTTCAATCGTCAAACTATTATTGGTTCGATTTTCATTAATATAAATTATTCCTGTTTCCTCCTCAGTTTGACTATGCCCAGCAAAAAAGAGCATATCCCAACCTTGAGAATCCCAAAGTTTATCGTTAAATTCTTTCCGTGACGGCTTGACAACTAACTGTATCTCTGCATCTGGTAAACTTTGTAAAAACCTCTGTTCTCTTTCTAAATCAATACCTTGAGAATTGCCTAAAATTGCCAAAATTCTCACGTGATTTCTGGGAACTTGCGACAATTGCAACCTAGGAGTGCGTTTATATTCAGTTCTCGAAAAAGAAAGTTCTGAACGCGGATAATCTTGAAAAAAACTGCAACAATGCCAAGGTAATTTTTGGATAATAATATCTTGAGTTTCGATAATTACCCGTATTTCATCTGCGGGATGAAGTGCAGCGCGTAGCTGTCGGCTAATACTAATAATCCCTGGTGATTCCAGCCAATTATTAATACTTATCTGTAACTGTTGGCACAAATCATTAAAATCTACTACAGAGACATTCGTGATATTACCTTCATCAATTTCTAGTTCATCATCATCCGCCAAATTCCTAATCGAGCCACTTGCTAGGCGAGCGCACAAACTCTGATACATCGATTGCCAATTTCGATACAACTCTACCAAATCCGGCGCTGGTGGTAAACTACCGATAAACTGCTGCTGACGAGGATTATTTAATGTCCACAACCCAGCAGTCACAACAGGAAATCCCTCGTATAAATCACCATATCCCAGATTGATGACAACTGAATGAATCATCTAAAACCTCCAGGAGACTACCACTGAAACGGTACGGCTCTCAGTGGTGGGTAGTTTACTTTGCAAGTATGCCTAGCGAGGAGATTGCAACTCAATGTTCATTTTAACCTATGATCGCGATCGCCAAAACAGTTATGGCAATTACCACCTGTCTCTTGCTAATGTGCAATTTGCTACACATATTTTTGGAAAGCTACGAACAAGTTTTACCCAGCAAACGACATCAACCAGTGGGCAAAGGTAGTGGTAAGACAAGCTATATTGAAAGGTTCAATAACACCTTGCGGTAACGAGTCGGACAGCTAGTTCGCACGCACATTGTCCTTCTCCAAAACCCTGGACAACCATATTGACACAGTAGAGTTTAAGTGTTGAGAATTGTAAATTATGAATTATGAATGATAAAAAATTTCATAATTCATAATATATAATTTATGATTTTCTCGTAACACGCCCTTGACACTCGACAAACCACCTCTACCCCAACTGTTTAAAGGCATTGCGCTGTTTACACCTGGAGGAGATTTAATTTACTGTATCGACCCCAGTAAGCAAGGTCGATGGCATTTACATTTGTGCGCTATGTTGCAGGAAATCCTAGATTTACCAGAACCGCCTCACTTTTTAGTACCATGCTACACAGCGACCATAGACCATTGGTTAGATCCGCGCACCCAACAAATCCAGACTTTTGCCGAAGCTTATCCGGCAGTTATGCGGCATCAAGCAATCCTTAACGCTATTTTTGGTACAGAGGAGCTAGCATGGCAATCTGCACCTTGGCAGGAGGGGTTGTGCGATCGCCTGGTATTAACAACATATCGTTCCACATTTCCCCAGCTTTGGGAAGACCACGACTTGGTTATGCAGCTCGATCTTAGTGATCCAACTCCTTCGTACTCTCAACCAGTCACATCCGCACAACAACCTCAATCAAAAACAAAGGGCTATGTTCTTCGCTTGTTTGTTGCAGGACATAGTGCTGCCACTGAACGCATTTTAAAGAATTTACACGAACTTTTAGAAAAATATCTTGGCAACCCTTATACTCTGAAAGTCATTGACGTATTAACGAATCCAGAACAAGCAGAATTGGATCAAGTTTCTGCAACTCCCACCCTCGTCAAAGTTTGGCCTCATCCTATACGGAGAATTGCTGGGGATTTGGATAATGTAGAGAAAATTTTACAGATGTTAGCAGGTCAGGACAACTCGTAAACTCAATCCCCAATCCCTAATCCCCAGTCCCCAGTCCCCTTCACTTATAAGGACGGCTCACTTCCTCTAACTGCTTAATCTCATCATCGCCCAATTTCCAACCCAAAGCGCCTGCATTTTGTTGTACCTGTTCAGCAGTTTTCGCCCCAGCAATAGGAATGACGTTTCCTTGATCAATTAACCACCTCAACGCAACTTGGGCTGGTGTGCGATCGTGCTTTTCCCCTATCTGGCGTAGCAAAGATATCACAGGCTCAAGTTTCTGCAAGCCTTCTTTACTAAAACGGGAGTCTATCCTTCTGCCATCTTTGGGAGTGTTGGCGCTATCAGCAGTGTATTTGCCAGTCAGTAAGCCTTGAGCCAAAGGACTATATGCCAAGATTGTTACAGCCAACTCACGGGCAGTTTTGATAATGCCATTTGTTTCAACTTGGCGAGTCAGCAGAGAGTAACGTACTTGATTCACAGCCAAAGGGACTCCACGCGCAGCTAGTATTTGGTGCGCTTCCCGCATTTGCTGTGCTGAGTAATTACTAACACCTACTGCTTCAATTCTGCCGCGCTTCACTTCATCTGCAAGAGCATTCATCAAAGTTTCTTGGCTCATAAAGAAGGTGAAGGGCCAATGCACTTGATACAAAGCGACTCGTTCTAATTGTAGGCGTTTGAGACTATCTGTGAGGGCATCGGCGACAGACTGACCCAGAAATCGCCAGGGAACTGGACCGTATTTAGTTGCAATCTGCACCTGTTTGTCGGTTTTCTGCAAGAATTGCCCCAAAAATTCCTCTGAAAGTCCAAATCCGTAAACTTCAGCGGTATCAAAGAAGGTGACACCAACCTCCAAAGCTGCTGTAAAAGCTGCTTGCAATTGATCTGCACCGTAGTTATTGCCATAATTCCAAAAGAGCTTATCACCCCATGCCCAAGTACCAATGCAAAGGGGTGTAACAGCCGGACCATTTTGCCCGAGTGTGATGGTTTCTGTAATGGTTTCCACGTTTACAACATTAAATTTCTTTACACTTCTTTACTTTTTAGTGTATTGTAAAATCTTTCTCAAGATATCTCTCAGAGTGTAGACAATGGCTAATGTTTTTATCAGTCATCACAAAGCCGATGCTGAGCAAGCCGAAAAACTCGGCACAAAAGTTGAGATTTGGTAGTGCTTTTCTCATCTTCCGTTGGGAGATGCTTGTTTTGAACCGTTCTAAGACACGAATACATTGCGTGATTTGGGGCAAGAAGTCTAGTGAACAGTAGTTCTCCTTACCCCTGTATCTTCAGCGCTTGTAGCAACTAATAAACTCTCTCAACACCCAGCTGCATAAGTTGATTTCACCAACACTTATAAAAGATTAGAAACGAAGCTTACAAGCTGAAAATTTAAGAAGTAAAATTATGTTTAAATTCAACAAACGACTGACTGCCTTAGCTTTTTTAACACTAATTGTAACTAGCGGAACTGGGAGCGCCAGTGCTACTCAAAATCAAACCCCAGCAGAACAGCTATGTCAACTGCGACAAGGAATTAAACCTGTTTGCACAGTGTTGGTAACTGCCCCAATTGGAGTTGCGATCCGCTCAGGTCCTGGTTCTAATTACGAAAAAATCGGTGCCATCCCTTATCAATACGATGTCAACGTCAGAGTCAGCAAATCTTCTCGCGAGTGGGTAAAGCTTGCTGATCGTCCTGGCTGGATTCATTCTCAGTATCTGCAAAAGGTTGGCGACTAAACACGCAGTTACCGCCCAAACTGCATAAGTCAACTTTGCCTGCAATTAATAATTATTGTCTGGCTGCAAGCTATACAACACCGTTGGTTACCCCTCTTCCATAAGGAAGGGGGTTATTTTTTGGGCGATCGCTACTCACGCGCCTCCCATCACCCTTGCATCGCTTTCTGTGCAGTGTGAGTACCGCATCAATTGCAAAGGACAGCATGGGTTACGCTTCGCGCTTCCCATCCTACATTTATCATTTATTTATGTCGAGCTACTGTATCTGGATAAGTTCGCCTTAGGGTAGCTTTGGATAGGCGTATGCCAGTAGTTTATCTTGGTTATAAAACCGATGAAAAATCAAATTATATATTCTATGTGAGAAAGTAGCTATGGCAAGCGGCGATTTCATTGATTCCCAGGGAAATTCCCTGGCGATGCCAAAGGTTAATGTGTTGACCATGTTTCGCCTTGGCTTATTTCAGATGGGGCTAAGCATGATGTCTATCCTGACTCTAGGAGTGCTCAACAGAGTCATGATTCAGGAAATAGCCATTCCGGCGACGCTGGTAGGAGCAGTGCTAGCAATACAATTATTTGTTTCTCCTTCTCGGGTTTGGTTTGGGCAAATGTCCGACGCCAAGCCGATATGGGGCTACCACCGCACGGCTTATGTCTGGGTGGGAGCTGCGGTATTTGCTGTCGCCTCATTTTTAGCTGTGCAGGTGTTATGGCAACTGGATGCTGTCGTCAGTAGTGCTGGTGGTTGGGCATGGACAACCCAAACAATGAGCTGGATTGCTCTTCTGGCTTTGGTTTTCGCTTTCTACGGTTTGGCAATTTGTGCAAGCAGTACTGCCTTTGCCGCTTTGTTGGTGGATATTTCTGAAGAAAACAACCGTTCCAAAGTTGTCGGTGTTGTTTGGTCGATGCTGATGGTGGGGATTATTGTCGGGGCAATTATCAGTTCCAGTTTGCTCAAGCAATTAACACCCGAAGCAGCGATCGCCACATTACAAGCATCAGTCAATCGGCTGTTTCTCATTGTACCAGCGATTGTATTTGCGTTGGCGATTATAGCGACGTTTGGCGTAGAAAAAAAGTATTCTCAGTACACCACTCGTTCCACAGTCATCAACCGAGAAGACAGCATTACCCTTGGCGCAGCTTGGCGAATACTAACAGCTAGCCCGCAAACAGGTCTATTTTTCACCTTTTTAGTGGTGATGTCGCTGGGCTTATTTATGCAAGACCCCATTTTAGAACCTTATGCGGGTCAGGTCTTTCGGATGCCTCTAGCAGAAAGTACTAGACTGAATGTTTTTTACGGCATAGGTATACTGATTGCCTATGGTGTCGGGGGCTTTTTGATTGTGCCGCGTTTAGGTAAGCTAAAAACTATACGCCTTGGTTGTATGTTAGTGGCGCTGTGTGCAGGATTACTTGGGATATCAGGATTTTCTGCTAATCCAGCGTTACTCAAGCTCGCTTTGGTATTGTTCGGTTTAGCAACTGGTATCCTAACGACTGCCGCAGTCACCTTGATGCTGGATTTGACAGCGCCTGAAACCTCAGGAACGTTCATTGGTGCTTGGGGACTAGCGCAATCTCTGGCGAGAGGAACGGCTGTGTTTGCAGGTGGTGCAATCTTGGATGTCGGACGTAAGCTGCTACCCAACTTGCTGCTAGCCTATGGACTGGTATTTGCCCTAGAAGCAGCATTACTGCTGCTTGCTCTTTGGTTTCTCAACCGTTTGAACGTGAGAGAATTTCAGACAAACGCCAAACAGGCGATCGCCTCTATTTTGCAAAGCGAACTTGATTAATTTTGTTTCGCGCCAAGACACCAAAAACTTTTTGCGTCTTGGCGTCCTTAGCGCGAAAATAAAAATATGACTGAATTTTGGACAACAATTCTCGATTTTGCCCAAACCACTACCGCAAGAGTGGGAAAGCAGTTAATGCAAGATTTTGGGCAAGTGCAAGCTCTGCAAAAAGCTGATGGCAGTTTGGTAACGCAAGCAGATAAATGGGCGGATCAGGAAATACGAGACGCCATAACATCTACTTTCGCTGGTTACGGTATCTTGAGTGAAGAAGGCGACAAGGTTTTCCCTGGTACCGAATGGTGCTGGGTTATTGACCCCTTGGATGGTACAACTAACTTTACTCGTGGGATTCCCATTTGGTCGATTTCCCTTGGTTTGTTGTATCAAGGCACACCAGTTTTTGGCTATGTCTACGTGCCGCCATTGAATCAAGCTTTTCACGGCTACTGGGGAGGTATACCTGAGTTAGAAGCACCAACTGGGGGTTTTCTTGATCGACGTCCTATTTATACCAGTAATGACGATCCAAGTGGTAACCACTTCTTCAACCTCTGTTCCCGCAGCACCGCAGCGATACAGAAAGACTTTCCCTGCAAAATTCGGATGCTGGGTGTTGCTAGCTATAATTTCCTGACGACTGCTGCTGGCGCAACATTAGGTGGTGTCGAAGCTACACCAAAAGTTTGGGATATAGCCGCAGCTTGGGTGATTGTCCAAGCTGCTGGGGGAAGCTGGGTATCGTTAAAGTCGGAACCGTTTCCTTTGATACCAGGAGAAGATTATACGACTCGTTCTTTCCCGACTTTAGTTGTCAGTCGAAAAGAATTGATTCCGATTTTTACTCCGTTTGTGGAGAAGGTGAAGATTTGAACCGGGGATTGGGGATTGGGGATTGGGGATTGGGAGGATTATGGACGGGATTCAAACCCCGCCCAAATCCTGTAATGATGAAAATTTACCACCTCGTCTTTTATGTTTCAATAGAGTTAAAAAATGACAAGCAAACTTGTAGCAAAGCGTGAAACTTAATGGCTATAAGGTTTATCCTGAGTGACTATGTTGAGCAAGCAACTGCACAGGCGGTTTACGATAAACTGGAAGATGGGACATTTGCAGCTAGGATTCCTGCTTGTAAAGGAGTTATCGCCTTTGGTTCAACGTTGCGAGAATGTGAGAATGAGTTACGCTCAACACTGGAAGACTGGATTTTGCTTGGGTTGAAATTAGGGCATTCTCTACCAATTATTTAGTTTTACACTTCGGCAACAATTAAGAAGAGGGGTGATGGTGCAAAGCACCCACCTTAAGCGATGGGCGAAGCCCCGCCAAGGGCGATCGCATTTATAACAACTCTAAAAATCGCTCAACATCTATACGAGCCTGCTTTAAAATCTTCGCTAAAGTGGTACGCTTGACTGGTCTATGAGCTGGAACTGTTAATTTCAAGACTTCATCTGGCGTGCTTTTCTCTAGTCTAATGTGACTGCCGCGCTGGCGTACAACAACCCATTCATCACGTTCTAATGCAGCGATAACTTTAGTGTATGACAGACTGGGAACTTTGCTCACACCACCAATTCTCTTACTATTGCTCCTTCTGTAACACTTAGTTCATCTTCCAATGGCTCAAGATAAAGTTCTATTGCTTCTTGGATATTGTCTAATGCTTCTTCGAGAGTTTCCCCTTCACTGATACAGCCTGGAAGCGAAGGCACATAAACGGTGTATCCACCTTCATCGCTCGGTTCTAATACGACTTTTATCTTCATAAATTTGGCTTTGTGACTTTCTTTTAAATATAATGCGTGTCGCGTGGCAGCAATATAGTGATCGTCTGAACGACGCGGCTTTGCCTATCGCTGCGGGGGCGCATTGCCCTTTGGGCGCTCTAATTCAGATTTCTATTCTGCAACGCCAAAAATCGCAAGCATTTGACGGACAGTTACGATTTTTACACCTTCTACTATAACCAGATGCAACAAATCACGCTTATCCCCTGTAACCAGATAAGTGGATTTCCCTGCTATGGCAGTAGCAATGATTCGATTGTCGGTGGGATCATTGGAATATTCCACGTCAGGCAATTCACTTACAATATCAGCATGGTTCCATAACCCTGTAACCATTATCGCAGCTTGAGAATCATTAATATACTTTTTCAGTTTGGGATAACACAGAACACGCTCAAGCTCCTCCAACTGTTCTGGTGAGGTGACAAGGGTATATTTTCCTTCGTCCCACGCAGGACAAAGTAAATACGGCAAAGACTGCTTATTCAGCAGTGAACTAACCAGTACATTGGTATCAAGAACGATGCGCTGCACGTGTAGCACTCACCGCTTCATCAATGACCAACTCAATTTCTTCGGAGGGAAAAGCCGTATTACGATCATGCACTTCCTGAATTGTAGATCTGAAAATCTTCTCCTGAACTGCTTTTTCTATGAAATGAGATATATCGCTGTCACCATGTTCCGCCAGAAACCTGCGTAGAGCTTCATTTGTCTGTTCTGAAACAGTAATATATAATTGTATCATAATTGCATTTTTATATAAGCTATCTTTTATTTTAATAGGGCAATTCTAACATTGTTTTTGTGTTTCAATAGAAGGCGATCGCCTAGCGGCTGCTTTGCAGCATCGCCCTTTGGGTAGTTCCTCTAGAGCTTGGATTTTACTGGAGTTAAAATTAGGACATTCTCTACCAGTAATTAATAATATTGACCTGAATAAGGATAAACAGTAATGCATAGTATTAAACTGAAAAAACGTGTTGGTGCAGATGGAATTTTACATTTAGATATCCCAGTAGGAATAGCAGATAAAGAAGTAGAAATCATGGTGATTTATCAACCACTAGAAACACCAACACAGCAAAAAACAACACAACAAAAAGGCTGGAATCCTGGCTTTTTTGAAGAAGTGATTGGTGGTTGGGTAGGAGAACCGCTAGAACGAGCAGAACAAGGGGAATATGAAACTAGGGAGCAGCTATTTTGACTTATCTGCTCGATTCAAATGTCTGTATCCGCTTAATAAATAATAGTAGTCTTGCGGTAACATCTCGACTGGCATCCCAACAACCAGAAGATATTTTAATTTCTACGATAACCCAATTAGAACTTTATTATGGTGCTTACCGTAGCGCCCAACAGGAGAGAAATTTAGAAATATTGCAACGCTTTTTCAGTCAGTTTACCATTATACCCTTAGAGCCAGAAGCCGCAAGAATAGCAGGGAGAATTCGGGCTGAGTTAGCTGCTATTGGTATGCTGATTGGTCCTTATGATATGCAGATTGCTGCTATTGCAATGGCGAATAACTTAATATTAGTGACACATAATACAAAAGAATTCAGTCGGGTGGACGGTTTGCAGATTGAAGATTGGGAGGAAGAGAGTTGAACAATCAACATTCCTTTAACGTGCAATGGTATAAGGTGGGCAGTCACCTTTACCGCACCATCATTCAACCTCAGAAGTTCATGATTCAAGCTTTGAGGTTCATCATCCGAGTTCTGATTGTCAAACGAGAGTATCTGGAACTAGCACACGAGTCTTTGAAGCTGACTCGTGAGTATCAAACACTCGACGACGAGTATTAAACACTCAATCGCGAGTATCTAACACTCAAGCGCGAATATCAAACACTCAATCACGAGTATC
>JXCB02000033.1:232699-398247 GCA_000828075.3 Tolypothrix campylonemoides VB511288
GGGATGTTCTTCGCCCAACAGGCGTTTACTCAGTTCTAATGCTTGCAGGTACAACGGTTCCGCTTCACTGTAGCGTCCTTGGGAATTGTAGAGATATGCCAGGTTGTTGAGGCTAGAGGCGACATCGGGATGTTCTTCGCCCAAGCGCTTTTTTGTGACTTCTAAACACTGCTCTAACCAAGGTTTTGCCTGGTCATACAATCCTTGACCATAGTAGAATAAGGCATTACCATCGAAAGCCCAGTATAAATCTTCATCGCTGACGTATTGAATAAGATTCTTGGCGACTTCTGCTAGATGAGGTATGGCGGGAGAGATGACGGTAATTTGTTCACGGGTGGCGTTTTGAGGAATCTTCTTAGCAACTTCTTCTATCATTGCTTTGGCAAAAGCATATGGAAGATTACCCCAAGAGAACAAAACAAATGAATCTTCTAACTTCGCTTGGAAAAATTCCCGCAGCAGTGGATGCAGTTGATAAATTCCCTTTTCCTTACGCTGTAGCAAATGCAAATTGATCAGCTTATCATCCCGACTTTCTTCTAACTCTTCAGCATCTACATTAGGTAAGCACTGTTCTACCAACTCCCAAGGTATCGGTGCAAGGGCAAATAAACTCAGCAAACACGCCAGTTGCTTATCCGTGTTGTTTAATTCTTGCCAACTCAACTCAAAGGCTGCTTGCACACCCTGCTGTGCTGTCATGTCGTCTTCTGGCTTAACAAGGGCAGGTTGTTCTAATCTCTTTTTCTCCAACCTCCGCAACATTTCTGCTAAGAATAAATCCTGTTTCCGTGCTAGATACCGTCCAACTAATTCTAACCCCAAAGGCAAATATCCCAGCCATTCACATAGAGATTGCGCTTGTGAAATTTCTTCATCAACTCGTTCTGCACCGATGAGTGTTCGTAATAACTCCAGCGCCGCTTCTGGTTGCAGCACATCAAGAGATAATGGTGCTATTGATTTGCCTAAGCTTTGGCGTGTTGTCATCAACACTTTAAACCGGGAAGATGAGGTTGGTAGGTACGGCTTGACTTGTTTGTAGTAGGTGACGTTATCCAACACTAACAGCACTTCACCTTCACGCCAATTTCGCCAGCAATATTGCACTTGCGCCAGTAAATCAAAATCCGGCGATATTTTTGGTGGGTTTAAGCCAAGCTGAGTACGGGCAAACTTCACTATATTTAACCCTACATCCTGTAACGCCAGCAACCAGCAAATTCCACCTTGGTAAGTTTCGCGGTGTGCTATTGCATATTGCAGCGCCAGTTCAGTTTTCCCCACACCACCCATAGCGGCTATTACCACGCGGTCATTTTCCTGCAAGAGTTGATGTAGCTGTTGCAGTTTTTCTTCACGCCCAACGAACTTCGTTGCCCCACTCAAGGGCAAATTATCCGGTATTCCAGTAGGGGGATTTAACTTTGCCCGTTCCCGTTCAGGCGACTGGAGTCAAGAATTGGGATTATTGTAGTTTATAGTAATGCTGTGACCACTGCCGCCTTGAAACGTGGGAGCATTAGCATCATTAGCTTGAAAAGCTTCGCCACCGTAAACATTTTGGACATTGCGTCCTTCAATTTTATCTATATTAATTTCTTGGTTAATTTCTTGGGCTAGCTGTTGAATGTCTTGAGCAAATTTTGGATCTGTGTCCATCTCGTATTGTAAGTGAGCAGAAATCAAATCAACATCTGCTTTTGCACCTTCTTTCTTTGCCTTCGCTAGCGTCTCGTCTAATTTAGGATTATCCCTGAACCTCTGCCAAATTTTTTCGCGCAGATTGTTTAACTTGTTTAATACAGTTGCTGTCAAGGTTTCTGCGGTTTTTTCGATAGCTTTGCTAAATGCTAAAGTGGCGATCGCGGCTGCTGTGAGTGTTGCAGGTTCCATAAACTAACCCTGAATCTGAGATAACATATGGCTATATCTACAACTTTATCTTAAAAGATTTCGGAAGAAGACTAAGTAGGATGTGTTACGGCATTGTCAGAATGTGAAAGTTGGAGTAGGTGAGAATTTGCCGTAACGCATCGCATTTATTGGTGCGTTGCGCTTTGCTTTAACGCACCCTACAACTAGGACTTAATCTTGTAAAGGCAAAACAGTAATCAACTGAGAAAATCTAGCAAAATCACCTGTATTGTGAGTTAATAGCTGACGAATACCGTAAACTAGCATTGTGGCGACAATATTCGCATCATGTACCTGTCTGCCACCGACAGTAATTTCTGTCATTAGTGTCAACAACCTTTCAGTCACCTGAAAATCATCTTCAGCGACTTGAAACCGATTTTGGAAAAAACGAATTTCTGCAATTACAGTCAAAATTGGTATACGCTCAGTGTATAGCTGCGGACGAGTAAGAGTTGCCAGATATTCCCGCAACACTTGTCGGCTAATCCACAATTGTGTCCCAGCTTGTTCATAAGTTTGAATTGCGTTGATAGCAACTAAGTGTAAAGGAGACTCAGGAACACTGGCATAAACAAGGATATTAGTGTCAAGAAAGACAGAGTTATCGTCCATCATCACCATACATATCCTCACGTCTTAGAGAAAGATTCTCTGGCCAAGAACCAACATGAATCACAGGAAAATCTAGCGGCGATCGCTTTTCCTTCGTCACTTGTTTTTCTACCAAAGGCTGTTCATCAATCACTACCACTACTTTATGCTTACCTGCTGGAATATCTGGTGGTAACTGTACTGTGATTTTGCCGTCTGCTGTAACGGTGGCAATTGTTTCGATAGTCTTCATATTATTCCTCGTTTTTATCAGGGCTATTTTATTTTATGCACGCTCACTTTATTTCTTTAGCAGTTCAGCAATTAGTCTTCTCTACGGAAAGTAACGGTTTCCGAAACTAATCCTACAGGATAGGCAGAAAATTTTAGCGGTGTAGGCTTGTCCTTTGTCTGCGGTTTTTCTACCAAAGGCTTTTCATCAATTACCACTACAATTTGATGCTCACCTGCTGGGATATCTGGTGGTAACTGGAGTGTAATTTTTCCATCTGTTGTAACTGTAGCAATTGTCGTAATCGCTTTCATCTCATTTCTCCTAAAATACAGTGTTACCGTCCCCAATCATCGTAGATATCCTCACGTCTTAGAGAAAGATTCTCACCCCAAGAACCGTAATTATCTACCGGGAAGTTTAAAGGCGATCGCTTTTCCTTGGTCACTTGCTTTTCTACTAAAGGCTGTTCATCAATCACTACCACTACTTTATGCTTACCTGCTGGGATATCTGGTGGTAACTGCACTGTAATTTTCCGATCTGCTGTAACCGTAGCAATTATTTCGATAGTCTTCATATTATTCCTCGTTTTTATCAGGGCTATTTTATTGTCGCCCAGTCGTAAAGCCTCCCGTGAAGGATACGGATCTACGCCCTTAGCACTCACTACAAACCGCTACAATAGAGATTTGGAGCATTGTGCATCCTGTTATGGGTCTTCCTATTGTTGCTATTATTGGTCGCCCGAATGTGGGCAAATCTACTCTGGTCAATCGCCTTGCTGGGGAAAAATCTGCTATTGTTCATGACGAACCAGGTATGACGCGCGATCGCACATATTTACCCGCCTACTGGAACGATCGCGAGTTTCTCGTTGTCGATACTGGTGGTTTGGTATTTAATGACGATACGGAATTTTTACCACTGATTCGTCAACAGGCTATGGCTGCGCTTGCAGAAGCAAGTGCGGCGATTTTTGTGGTAGATGGTCAAACTGGACCAACACCTGCTGATCAAGAAGTCGCAGAGTGGTTGCGACAACAACCTGTGCCTGTGCTGCTGGCTGTCAATAAGTGTGAATCTCCAGAACAAGGTTTAATGCAAGCTAGCGAATTCTGGGAATTGGGCTTGGGTGAACCTTACCCCATCTCTGCCATTCATGGAAGCGGCACAGGAGATTTTCTCGATGAGTTAATTAAACATCTGCCACCGACAGAAGAAATCCCAGAAACTAATGAAATTAAAGTGGCAATTGTGGGACGCCCCAATGTCGGCAAATCCAGTTTATTAAATGCTTTCGTGGGAGAAGCAAGGGCAATAGTTAGCCCAATCTCTGGTACAACCCGCGATGCGATTGATACTGTCGTGGAACGAAATGGGCAAATTTACCGCTTGATTGATACAGCAGGAATTCGTAAAAAGAAGAACGTGGATTATGGTCCAGAATTCTTTAGCATCAACCGTGCTTTTAAAGCAATTCGTCGCGCTGATGTGGTTTTAATGGTGATAGATGCTCTTGATGGTGTCACCGAGCAAGACCAAAAATTAGCTGGGCGGATTGTCGAAGAAGGTCGAGCTTGCATTATCGTGGTCAATAAGTGGGATGCTATCGAAAAAGACTCTCACACGATTTATGATTACGAAAAACATCTGCAAGAACGGATGCATTTCACGGAATGGGCGCAAACCATTTTTGTCAGCGCTTTGACTGGGCAACGGGTGGAAAAGATTTTGGAGTTGGTGAATACAGCAGCAGAATCACACAAACGCCGTGTCAGTACAGCGGTGATCAACGAAGTCTTGGAAGAAGCGGTTGGTCGGCATTCCCCGCCAGTTTCTCGCGGTGGGCGTCAGGGCAGGATTTATTATGGTACACAAGTCAGCGCTCAACCGCCTACAATAGCATTGTTTGTCAACGATGGCAAACGCTTCAACGACAACTACCGTCGCTATATTGAGCGACAATTTCGGCAACATTTGGGTTTTCAAGGAACTCCCATCCGTATACTATGGCGGAGTAAGAAAACTCGTGATGTCGAAAGTGGTAGTAGTGCCAATCGCGCCACCCGCGTGTAAATGAAGATAGAAGAATAAAGAAAGAAGAGTGAAACTTTTTCTTTCTTGAATCTTCAATCTTCACTGTTCTTTCTTCTAAAAAATGGATTTACTGCGATCGCTGCCCATTGGTCTTTACTTAGAACAACCTCAAACTTGGCTACACAAACTCGACCCGCGAGTCAAGTTGGTTTGGTTGATGAGTTTTCTCACAACGTATATTTTTGCCAACAACTTATGGCGCGTGCTGTTGGTAGTCGTGTTAATTATTGCTACCTTAATAGCACGTATTCCCCGGCGAGTTTGGCGGCAGCAAATGGTCTGGCTGTTGTCATTATGCTTTTTTGTGCTAGTAATTATATCTATCAGTCCTGATGGGCTTGGTATAACTTATCAACCGCGCCTGCCAACCAACCAACAAGTCTTAACAGAAAAATCAGATGCGACTCCTTCAACTCCAGCGCCCCCAACAAACAACCAAAAAGACTACAAATACGTACTGCTTGACAAAGGTCCAGTTAAAGTCACTCGCCGTTCGTTGGATTTGGCAATCAGTGTGAGTACAATGGTATTTACCTTGATTTACAGTACCAACCTATATTTGCTGACAACCGCACCAGAGGAAATTACAGCAGCTTTAGAAAGCTTAATGCAACCCTTGCGACGATTCAAATTACCTGTGACTGAGATAACTTTGACTTTAACTTTATCGTTGCGGTTTATTCCTCTAGTTTTAGAAGAAATCCAGAATTTAATTCGTTCTGTAATGACAAGAGCTATTAATTGGAAAAAGCTGGGATTGAAAGGAGCTGTCAAAGTTTGGTTGTTGGTAGCACAACGGCTGTTGGAAAACTTGCTACTTCGGGCAGAGCAAATGGCTAGCGCGATGATGGTGCGAGGTTTTACCAGTCCTCATGAACATCGAGTGCAATGGCACGACTTACGGCTGAAAACAGGTGATTGGGTGGCGATCGCACTTCTAATCGTATTTTGGGGAGTACGGTTGGCAATTGGTACTGAAGTTTAAATTGTGATGGCATTCAATTGCTCGATCAAATCCTTTAAGTGAGAGAGGCGTCAAATGGGCAATCGTCGCACCCGAAACGTCTCATTACTTACAGAAACAATTGCTCCTACCTCTAAATCTTGCTGACATTGACTGAAAACGTCAGTCAAACGTTCATTAATTGCCTCATAATTTTCATTCCCCTAACCTAAACAGAATTACGCTAGGCAATCTTTCCCCACTTACGGCTAACAGTTGAGCAAAATCTAAATCCACCGTTAACACAATCCGCTCCTCTGTACGAGCTTTAATTAAAATCTCCTCATCAGGTAGCCTTTGCAATTTCTCTTCGCGCAGATGCACAGTATCATAGCCAGCATCACGCAACCAAGCTACTGTGCGTAGCGAAATTCCCATATCTGCTAAAAACTTCATTTGACCTTTTCAACGCTTTGGAACGGATAAACCCGCTCTTGAGTCAACCACGCTGCATAGAGCAGAGATTGACGAATATCCTCTGGTTCTAAATCGGGGTATTCCTCTAAAATCTCCTCTATTGGTTTCCCATTCGCCACCAAATTTACCACTAACGAAACAGGAATTCGCATTCCGCGAATGCAAGCTTGTCCACCCATAATGTGAGGGTCGAACGTAATTCTCTCCAAACCTAACATAAATTAGCCTCCAAAATAGATTTCATTTCTGTGTGACAGGAGAATGCCAGACATTAAGTGTTAATAGCTTGGACATAAACTTCTCGAAACTTTTGAGCAACTTTACTCCAAGTGTATCTTGATAAAACTTTCTGCCGACCAGCATTACCTAAAGTTTTTGCCCAAGAAGAATTTTTTAACACCTTTATAATTGCTTCTGCTAGTATTTCCTGGTTTTTATAGTCTACTAACAGCCCATCTCTTCCCTCATCTATAACCCAAGGTACTGCTCCAGCACGGCAACCAATAACAGGTTTACCTGCTGCCCAAGCTTCTAGAAATGCGATTCCAAAAGACTCAAAACCAGAAGGATAAGCAAACACATCTACGGCAGAAAATAACAAGGGTTTTTCTTCATTAGAAAAGTTATAGTAAAGCTTTACTTGCTTTTTGTATGCCTCTGGTAATTGGCAAATAATATTTTCCACTTTCTCTGCAAACATTGTCTTTGCTCCTGCTACGAGAAGCTGGACATCAGGAAAAATTTGCCAGACAAGGGGCATTGCTTGTACAAGTGTGTCTACTCCTTTGTGTCCCCCCAACTGTCCAATAAAACCTACGACTGGTTGCTCTCCAAAACCGAAATGCTGTTTTGCTTGTGTTGAGGAAATTTGTTCAAATGGTTCTGGATCAACTCCAACTCCTACGACAACGACACGTTCAGGTGATGCTCCCCGTTTGATAACATAATCTGCTTCGTATTTTGTATTAGATAAATAGTAAGTAGATTGCTCAATAGCACGATAGATTCTGGAACGTTGAAATGCCCAATCATCTTGCGGATGTATCCCTCCATGCAACACACAAGGTCTTCCAGACTCCTTAGCACCGTTCAGCGCCGCATACATATGAAGCAACGGAAAAGATGAAGCTGCAATAATATCAGCGGGAAATTCTTGGATAGCTTTTTTCAACCCAGGAATAATCGGTCCTCCTGCGATTGTCCTTAAATGCTCGTTAAATGGTAAATGCAAGCGATAAGCGACTTTTTGAGGAAATCGTACCATTTGGCTCATTCGGCTATGAACTGGAAACCGTCGCACTTTGACACCATTAATTTCCTCGTCACCTGGTTGCAAGCGTGGTAGCTTTGGATTGAAAAAACCTTCACCATTGAGGCAATTTGTGGTGAAGACAGTGACTTCATCGCCGAATTGCCGAACCAACTCTTCAGAAACGCGTTGAATGAGCAATTCTGTACCCCCAATTGCTGGAGTATAACCTTGGGTAACGTGCAGGATTTTCATATATATAGCTATAGCGCTTCTCGTTTGAATAAAGTACAGATTTATCTGTGTCCATCTGGAGGACACTGCCTTGCGGGGGTTCCCCCCGTTGTGGCAAGTGTCCGTTGTCCATCTGTGGTTCATTATTTCTTGATGTATTGCACTAATAATGATGCAAACCGCTATAGTTACCAAAACTTTTGCCGAATGCGATGCAGAAGTTCGCGACTTCCCTCAGTCCGCCAAATTTCAATGACTCGCGCCAATTTGCCACGTTTTACCACGGTCGGTGTAACTAGTTTACGTGTCTGTCGATCAGGTGCGTACTCTGCTTGCAAACAATACCGCTGGAGAGGTTCAACGACTTGCGACCAACTCAAAGATTCTCGCAACGGTTCAAATGCTGAAGCCCAAGATGATTTTGGACGTTCTAAGATTTGGGCGATCGCCTGCGCTACTGCTTCTACATCCAATGGTGGTACAGCTCTACCAACACCATACTCTTTTACCCATTCACTCGTGACATCGCCTTCACTCACAAGGACTGGTAAACGCGCCCAAAGGTAATCTAATACTCGTGTGCGAATAGAATAACGGGTTTCTATGTGTGGTGGATGAAGAGTCACCCCAATATCAGCTTCACACAATAGCGCTTCTCTTTGTTCGTATGGTATCCACTCATAAAAGAAAATGGTACGGTCTTTCTCGCCAATTTCAGCAGCAAGCGCTTGGGTTTGTTCTGCCATTTTGTGAGGAGGAACCTGAGGATTAGGATGACGTGTTCCTAAAAACACCAGTCGTGCTTGCGGGTTCTTAGCTATAACTTGAGTCCAAGCTTTCACAAGGGTGAGAGGGTCGAGCCAGTCCCAAATACCACCGCCCCATAGTACAATACGAGCATCTTCTGGAAATGCAGGATGTATACCGCGTAATGTAGGATTTGGACGAGGTTCTCGGTTAAGAAAGCCGATTCCTACGACATCTATCAAAGAACGCAGGCTAGTATCTTTGGCAAAATTGCGGGGGTTAATGCGTCCATTGGAAGCTAGTACACCGATCCACAAATCTCGCTGGCGATCGCTTCCACAAATAAAAAAATCACCTAAACGCGCTAGGCTATTCGTCACATCTACTGCGCGATTATTCAAGCTTTCCTGTGCGGCGAGTGGCTTGTTGAGGTGGTAGTGTAAATTCTCTAGAATAAACGGGTCGTAAAGGTCAACGACGATACGTTTTTGTGTCTGGTGCAAGAATGGGAATTTTTCTACCATGTAACCAGACACCAAAGCAATATCGCTGTTTTCCACCAGGACTTGCAAACTTTTGGGGCGATCATCCCAGTAACGCACCAACTTAATATTTGGGACTTGGAGAGTCGTTTCAGAAGGAATTGCGAGAGTTACATCCAACTCCTGACTGAGAACACGCGCTAATTCCAGGTAACGCATCCCCGGACCTGCCATTTTAGTATCTACCACATCATTGCTGACAATCAGCAAATGTGGGCGATTTTTAACATTTTCCAATTCAGGCATTAATTAAATTTTGATTGCAACATTTCTTTGAGTTTAAACCACTGATTTCTCAGTTGCCAGAATCTACTTTTTTCCATATATTCAACTAAAGCTTGTAATCGTTGAATTTCTGCCTCTTTATGTTTTAATTCTGTCTCTAAGTGAGAGCTATTTATATTTTTGTTAGTTATTTTCGTTATATATTCCAATCTATTTTTAATTTTTTGCCCAATTATTTTAGGGCTTAACAACAGTTTGATCTGTTCAGAAGCTTTTTTGCCTATCTGCTTTGCTTCTTCATAATTATTAAATACGTATTGCATTAGGTATGCAGCATGGTCAATATCTGGTTCTGCCCATATATTTCCTTTTTTGTAATGCGCGTAATCTTCTGTTAAGCTAATTAAACAGTACTTGACAGGAAAACTATTATTAACATTCATAAAGTCAGTGTTTCCTGAGTAAGCAGTTGCTATGACTGGTTTTCCGTAGAACATTGCTTCAGCAATTGTCAAGCCGAACCCTTCTGAACGATGTAAAGATACGTAGCAGTCACAATGATAAATGAGTGCATGAAGCTCGTCTTTTAGCAAATATTTGTCAATAAAGTTAATATTTTTAAAGTTTTTAACTAAATCTTTTAACTGTTTATATTTTTCCGGAAATTTGTTGGCATTAGAAAACTTAAGAACGAGTAAGACTTTTTCATCCTCTTTGCCGAAAGCTTGCTCAAAAGCTTCAATAACTGCTATGGGATTTTTGCGTTCAAATACGCTGTAAAAATCAAATACAAAGAGAAAAATAAATTTGTTATCTGGTAACCCTAGTGATTGTTTACTTGCTGTAGGTTCTGGTAGCGAAATACTATGTGTGATTTTAATGACTGGGATAGGTGAGAGTGGGGCGATCGCCTCCACACTGTAACTGCTAGGAGTCCAGATTTCATCAAAAAGGTTCAATGTAGGTAGCCATTCTTCGGGAAAATTTGGAAGTTCCCATGCCCAATACCCAATATTATATTTCTTTTGAAAATATTCAATGCCTACAGAGTTGATAAAAAAATTTATCATATCCCCATTGACATGAATAATATTAATTGGATAGGGGTTATCATCGGAAAAATTTGTATAAGTATAATCTAATTTCCGATGAAATGTATTAAAAGTGCAATTATTAAGAACCAAAGGAATATTAACCGCTTCAAGTGCTCTAATCGTTGCTCTCACTCCTTCTCCTAGACCAAATTCACTATTAACATAACCTGAAATGTTAACGCCGGGAAAACAGCTCTTGGCTACGGAGGAAATTTCTGTTTCTGAATGCATATTAGGCAATTACTTATTTTCGCTCAGTTGTTTGAGGTCATAATCAACCATTAACTCTACCAATTCCTTAAATGAGTACTGAGGCTGCCAAGCCAATTTAGTCTTAATTTTATCAATGCAACCAACCAATTGTACTGGTTCATCAGGGCGGTAGAATGCAGGGTCAACTGAAACGTAATTTTGCCAATCGAGTCCAACACTGTTGAAAGCACACTCAACCAGTTCTCTAACGGAGTGCGTTTCACCACTTGCGATGATGTAGTCGTCAGGTTGTTCTTGCTGCAACATTAGCCACATAGCATAAACAGCATCTTTGGCGTAGCACCAGTCACGACGAGCATCCAGGTTACCTAATTTTATTTCGTTGGCTAGACCAAGTTTTATCTTGGCAGCTGCTTGGGTGATTTTCCGAAATACGAATTCTGCACCACGTCGTGCAGATTCGTGGGTATAAGTTATACCACAGCAAGCGTAAAGCTTGTATTGTTGGCGATAGTTGATCGTCATCCAATGAGCGTATGCTTTGGCGACACCGTAGGGGTTACGGGGACGAAAGGCGGTGCGTTCAGTTTGAGGTGATTCGTCCGGTTGACCGAAAACTTCGCTACTGGAAGCTTGGTAGAATTTGGCATCCGGTTTGCAGCGACGGATAGATTCTAGCAGACGAGAAACACCGAGGGCAGTGTATTCAGCAGTAAGGGCTGGTTGTGTCCAGGAGAGGGGGACATAGCTTTGGGACGCGAGGTTGTAAATTTCGTCCGGTTGTGTTTCACTAACAACATCCATTAAGGAAGTTTGATCCAAAAGGTCGCCGGATACAATTTGGATCTGATTGAAGAGATGGCTAACACGCTCCAAGTTACTTGTGCTAGAGCGGCGGACTAAGCCAAATACTTGGTAGCCTTTGGTTAGTAGTAGTTCGGCAAGATAAGAACCGTCTTGTCCAGTTAATCCAGTGATCAGGGCTTTTTTAGTCATTGATTTACCGTTTTACTTATTAGGGCAGAAGATGTATCTGGTAAAACTCAGTGGAACACGAGAAGTTTTATTTTTTCCAGACTACTAAAATAACTCCACTCATAATCAAGGTCAAACCTATAAGGCGAATTAAGGGAATGGGTTCTTTGAATATGAAGTAACCTAGTAGGACTGAGAAAATATAAACGAGGGAGACGGATGGACCCGCAACGCTCAGGCTGACTCTGGTTAAAAGTAGGATATAAGCTAAAGCACCTAGAGCGTAGCAAGTTAGCCCTATTAAAAGTTCAGGTGTTGTCAAAATGCTTAAAATGTGATTAACCGCATTTCCTGCATGAACTCTGCCTAACTTAAGTGCTCCTGCTTTTAAAAAAAATTGCCCTGCTACACTAGTTATGACTGATATCAGAAGTAAACTAAATTCTTGCAGTGTCACAAATATTTCCTTTTGATATATTTTGATATATGTAATATGTAGAAGAATTTTACATGATTAACTTATCATGTTAGTACAGTGATGCAAGCTTTTTGAGCATGACCTGCTTGAGGATTTTATTTGGTTTTGCACACTACTGAGCCACAACTTCTACAGGAATTTTTAGAGAGTTAGCGTTTTTATCATCAAAGCAAGCCACTCCCTCTTGAACCATTGTCAAAGCCAAATAATATTTTCCAGGCTTATCAGGAAATTTGATAGTTGCGTTTAACTTCTGGAAGCTTTGCACAGCTAAGTTTTTCGGTAAAGGAGTGCGATTGGCTTTGCCACTGCCCCTTGGGCAATCGCCATCAAAGACAATAACTTTACCATTAGCATCTAACCAGTGATACGCAAGATTCACAGGATAAGCACCTGTGTTCTGCCATATGGAATCACTAGTATTTTTCACAATTACTGGAATTTTTACTGTCTTGTTAACCTTACCACATTTTAATGGTTCTAAGACTTGTATTTCTTGAGCAAAATGGCGTTTTTCCTCAATGATTACCGGAAACGTATAAAACTGATCTACATTGTTGTTTTTTGGGTTGTTTTTTGGAAACTCACCAACTCCTTCAGCTATCAAATCAAATGCAAGTTTGTAGGTACCTAGTTCTTTAGGAAATGAAATCGAACCAATTGCATGAGCAGTTTCGTTTTCTTTGGTTACACCAGAAATATAGAGACGCACCTCTTTAACTGGCTGATTCTTGTTGTCGTAGAATATTCCTCTCACACGCGCTTCGCCTTTTTTAAGTGCAGACTGATAACCATACCAGGTTGATATACCTGTATTTTCTAGATAAGCTTTCAGAAATTTTTCAGAACCTGGTTTCACTGAAATTAACGAATTTACAGGTTGACCTTTTTCGTCTGTTACTTGCTTTATTATTCCACTTAAACCCTGGAGATACACTGCTTTAGTTGTGGATGGTTTAATAATTTTGTGAAATAAAGAGTTAGCATTTCTCTCTATTTGGCTGTCTCTAAACTGCCATAGTCTATACTGATATTTATCGGCATTTAGAGGAATGCCATTCCATAAAAAACCTGCTACCCCACTGAAAGCACCTATAATTTGAGTTAAGATAGAATATATTAAAAAAATAAGAAAAACTACAAAATAATAACTTTTTATTTTTTCTTTTTTTTGATTGATTAGATAATTTGCTAAAAAATAATTTATTAAGTAGCAAGCTACAGGCATTATATCAGTTGTAAATCTTGGACCGTAAGAATGTCCTGCCCACCAGACCGTATAAAAAAAATAACTTATTAGTAAAAATATAGAACAAATAGTTATGCATCCTACCAATTTTTCGTCTTTCTCAAACCTTGACTTCAAAACATAATAAACTCCAGGTAATGAAAACAAAACAATAGGCGAAAAAATAAGAACACCTCGACTTGGACTAATTAGCGTTCCTAAAAATGCATTGATAAAATTATTGAATGTAAATAAGTAGGGCGGCTCATTAAACATTTTGGAATAACCTCCGCTTAAGTTTCCAAAATAGTATAAATTCCACGCTAAACTAGGAATCGCTGAAACTAAACCAAAAAACAAACAAACAACTTTAAATCGATAAGTAAAGATTGAGTAAACAATTATTCCAATAGAAAACAAAGTACTAGTAGGACGAATACCTGGAAGCAAGCCACAAGCAACTCCTGCTAATAACAACCACTTTTTTTGATTTAGTTGTGACGTACGATTTGCTTTTAGTAAACAAAATATAGAGCTTACAAGTGCTAAGTTAGATATTCCATGTTGCCATAACCCTTGAGAACTTGTCACCCATGTATTTGTAGCAAATGCAAATATAAAGGTTGATATTAAAGAGACACTTCTATTGAATTTTAGTCTAGAAGATAAATAGAATATAACAACTGTACCAGCGGTTGTTACTGTTGCAGCAATTTTTTCAAAAAAGAGTCTAGGTACTTCAAAGTTTGGAGATGTTAAATTAATAAACTCGCCATGATAATATATCAATTTTAAATAGACATAAAAAAGCAGGTATAAAGGGAAAGTAACAATAGCAGGTCCTATGGGATAGGTAGAGCTAAGATGACCATTGTTACCCTCAGCAAAAGCATAAGAAAAACCTTTTTCTACTAAATAGCTGTTCCTAAAAGCGTCTAGATGCAGAGTATGGTTTTCAAGTAAGTTGAATGCCAGTAATGTATTTGGAACTGAATCTCCAGAACTGATTGTTACTCCATTAGCTAAATAAATTGCAGCAGAAATAAAGAAGATTAGCAGAACATCGCTTTTAGTAAAAATACTACACTGAGCAGCATTCTTTATTGTTTTAAGAATTAATTTTGTCATTTGATACTAAGACAACTTTCCTATTTTTGCTGACAGACGTTGTCGTACAAGAAAAATTATGTTTTATAAAATTTAAAATAAGTTGTACTTCAAAATACAATATATTGCTTGAAATCCATCTTTCCAACCTATCTTTTTACCCTCTTTATACGTACGACCGTAATAGGATATGCCAACTTCATAAATGCGACATCCCATTTTGGCTACCTTTGCTGTTATTTCAGGTTCAAATCCAAAACGATTTTCTTCTATTTTGATAGATTGAATCACTTCTCGTCGAAAAGCTTTGTAACATGTTTCCATATCTGTTATGTTTATATTTGTAAACATATTAGACAACATTGTGAGAAATCCGTTTCCTAGTCTGTGCCAATAGTACACAACTCTATGAGGTCTACCACTTTGAAAACGAGAGCCGAAAACCACATCAGCCCTATTGTATAAAATAGGTCGAATCATGGTTGGATATTCTTGAGGGTCATATTCTAAATCAGCATCTTGAACAATGACAATATCGCCAGTAGCAGCAGCAAATCCAGTACGTAAGGCAGCACCTTTACCTCTATTTTTTGAGTGATAAATAATTTGGTCAACCTGTGATTCTAATTTTGTTCTTAAAAGTTCCCGTGTACCATCGGTTGAACAGTCATCAACAATAATGATTTCACAATTTTTAACTGGAGATGCTTTAACAGCTTCAATAACTTGTCCAATTGTTCCGATTTCGTTATAGCAGGGTATAACCACAGAAAGTTTCATGTCCAAACCTCCTATAGGATAAACAAAACTGTTCAGCTATATCTGAAATTATTGATGAGTAAACTGCTTGCAGCTTGTAACCTCAACCAATACTTTTTTCAATGGGGTTTAGACTAAATCGGGAAAAAAAGCGGATACCCATGTTAAGATAACCGCTTTATGGTCAATGCTAAGAAACAAAAAAAAGCACAGCTTGACAGTAAAAAAATTTATTATTTTCCCAAAAAGCTACAAGCTCAATTAAGTATAAAATAAAAAGGTTGTATAGTTCCTTAAATATATTTTTCAAGAGTTTCCAAAAGATTATTTTTTACACTACTAAAACCATAATTTTCTACCACATATTTCCTTGCTATCTCACCCGTCTCAGTCAGATGATTCTGATTTGCCATTATTTCTTGTATTCCTTTAGCAAAGTCTTCATAGTTATGGTAAATCTTACCGCTACCACTACGTACAACGTGTTCAACCAATACTTGACAAGAGCCATTGACTAAGACTGGAGTACGTTGAGCCATTGCCTCTAAAGTGACTATACTAAAACTTTCGTATGGTGAAGGCATAACAAAAATAGATGCCCCAGCCATAAGTTGAAACTTTTCTTGAGAAGAAACAAAGCCTCTAAATTCAATGTCTGGATGAGATGGTATTTCCATTTCCGCTTTACCTGTCAAAATTAAACGCAAGTTTGATGGCTGACTTTTCTTAAACTGAATGAAGAAATTGATTAAGTCATTACATCCCTTACTTGGATCAATACGACCACAGTAAAGTAAATAAGGGTATTCAGCTTTGAAAGGACTACAAGGTAGCGTTTCAACTGCCATAGAGACAACACGACCCGGTAATTCTCCCCATAAGTTTTCCCCTACAAGTTTTTCAGCATTAGTCAACCAAATCCAAGAGCGAATTCGGCGATACATATATTTATAAGCAGTTAGGTATGCTGCTGGTTCATCATGGAGTGTTGGGACTAGCAAAACCTTGGAAAACGGAACCTGAGTTACTCCAAAGTAAGTGGTTGGATAAAGATAAGTTGCAAATATGATAGCCTCATAGTCAGTAGACCGCTCTCTCAAAAAAGACAGCATGGGTTCTGAGTAAGGACCTTGACGGCGAATAAATTCTTCTTGCAGCGCAATACTCCAAGGTATCAGTTTGCTATTCTCTGTCTGAGTCTGTTTTCGGTCATTAAACTCTCGTAGAAGGCGTTCATGTATTCTGTGCCAGTACTCACTTCGCCCTATAGTTACCGGAAAGCGATAAACGTTTATGCCTTGCTTTGTTTCACAACCAGGAGATAGTACATTAGCCCAAGTTATATAATCTAATGCCGTTGTTGTGATGACATCAACTTTAAATTCATCACTCAGCAAAGTAGCATATTGCCATGCTAAAGCTTCTGAGCCTCCTACTATGCTTTCATGGCATCTTTGAACAACAATTGCAATCTTTTTCATTCTATGCTTTTAATAAATTTTAGAAAACTGGTTTCAATTTGTTCATTTGTAAAAGCTTCGTTGTATCGCCGCCATCCAAGTTCACCAAGATTAGCGCTAATCATTTCATCCCTAGCTACACAGTCTACTGACCCAGCCAGTAGATAAGGATCAGGCTGATCCCAAACCAAACCTGCTTTTCCTACTGTGTAAGGAATTGCAGTTGAACCGTAAGCTACAATTGGCAATTTCATTGCCATAGCTTCGACCAGTGGGACACAAAACCCTTCATGTTCACTGGTAATCATAAAAATATTAGAGACAAGATAGTAGGCTTTAAGAGCTTCGATAGAAACTCCTCCTGTAAAGACTACTGAATCTTGTAAACCCAAATCGCTAACTTTTTGATAAATAAATGTAGTGTAACTGCTTAAGCGATCGTCTTCTTTTCCAACAATGAAAAGGCGACTGTTTCTGTTATAGGTCGTGTGATAAATGTTAAAAGCGTCAATTAGGGTTGCGTGTCCTTTATTTGGAGCGAAACGACCAACCATTAAAATGTTGACTTTTCCATCTATGTATCTATCTAAAACGCTAATATCCGCGTCTATATATTGCAAATCTTCAATATGATGGAAAGGAGGTAAGACCAAAATATTGTCTTTTTCAACATTGAGAGAATATAATTCAGATGCATTATATTCGGAATCAGCTAAGTAGAGAGCGTCCTGTATAGCAGCGATATGTTTCAGTTGTTCTCGTCCGGCACTACAAACGCTAGTATATTCTGCACTAATATTTTCATAAAATTTTTGTGGAGTGACATTATGGTATTTTACAACCTTCTTACAATTAATTTCTTGCAGCAGATGAAGAGCATCATCCCAACCTACGGAATAGTGATAAATTAAAATATCAGATTTTCTTTGTAAAAATTTTCTAATTTCTTTTACATGCTTAATTTTATGTTTTTCACTGCTCCAGCCTGCTGCGAATACCTCAACTTCATAACCATTTCTAATTAGGGATTGATGCATCCCTATGACATCATTGCTGACAGCATCTCCATCTGCAATACACGGTGTTAAAATAGCAATTTTAATCACGGTTGATATCCTATAATAGGGAATCCTGAAAGTTCACTGTTTATTTTAGGATAATGCGAGCCTATTTTGAAACTTTCAAGTTCGCTATTTCCCCATTTTTGTAACCAATCACAGCATAATCCTGTGGCCCATGAAAGTAATTATTAAAGCGTTCTATCAAAGGAGAAGCATCTAATATTTCATTTTCTGGGTAAGGATGAAACTTCATAGTTGTGACTCTGCAAAGACCCCGCGACTCTGCCATAAATTTAATCATGGCACTTGGTAAAGGATTGCGATGAGTGGGATCTAAGTAAAATGTATGACTACCGACTAATACATTTTCTGGATTCGGTGTTTCAAAAATAGCTAGACCTCCTGGACTAAGAACCCTAATAGTTTCATCAAACAACTTAATCAATACTTCAAATGGCAAATGCTCAATAATATGAAATCCAGTGACTGCACCTAAACTCCCATCTGGTAAAGACTGCAAATATGTAATAACATCTGATTCCATCACCTCCAATTCCCTAGTTCTACACTGTTCTAGCATTACCCTGTTGATATCTATACCCCTTGCTGTGTATCCAGACTCACGCAGCAACTCCAGCCACTCACCACGACCACAGCCAACATCTAAAATGGGTAAGTTCGGTGTACCTATCTTTGCTTCTTCAATTATGGGTAAGTAGACTCTGAACCTGTTAAGGATATCTTCACGACTACCTCGAAACTGGTCTTCAAAAGCTACGTATAACGCATCTAGCGAATGTTGTTCCTCATTAGCAAGAGTTTGCAACTGTTCTTGGGTAAAAGGTTCTGGTAACCGTTTCTGTGCTTCTTCCAAAAACATAGTTATTAAGCGCTTTTGCTGTATGAGGTCATTTTTCAGGTAATCATCATTTTTCAAATGACGCTTATCCAGATCTTCCAGACGAATACTTACAACACCTAAGCGTTCATTGATTGTTTGTAGGCGAGTATCTACATGACCTAAACGTTCATCTGTTCCTTGGAGATGTGTATCCACGGTTTTTAGATGCTCATCTATCAGTTGTCTATGACTATTTGCAGCATCCAAACGCTGTTGTATGTCATTTATCGAAGTATTTACTTTCGTATTAAAATCATTCCATCTGTTATCTATGTTTGGAATACGGTTATATACAGCACTTAAACGCTCTTCCATTGCTTGTAAACGAGTATCTACAGTGTCCAAATGAATATTCACTGTACTAAAGCGTTCGTCAATCTGAGTTTTTAAATTTGTTACTTGTTCTATAAGTTGTCGATTCAGCAGTACAGATTCTTTTAAAGCACGGATGACATTAAAATTGACTTCTCGTTGGTCTTTAAAGATAAAATTTAGTAGTTTTAAAGCAATCTTTTGGAAAGGTTTAGTTAGATTAAAAGGAAATTTATTAAGGTTATCAGGCCATTTAGTACGGGTAATAGCTCTAGACTCTGCATTAAAGAGCAAAGTGTTAATGTGGTTGAAAATATTATGATGAAACGTTGGAGTGCTATTAGATATTTCTGGTTTGTATGTTGTAATTTGTTTTACCTGAGGTTCTCTGGGACGATTAGCGACTTCCTCCCGAATTTTCTGCATTAATTCATCGACGTTAAATTCAGGATGGTTTGTACCATTTCTATCATTAGTCATTTTCTTAGCCTACCTTGAATCCCCTTATTTATTTAATGTAAAAGATTAATTACAGCTACTATTGTTTACACTATACTAATTAAAACGTCCTCCATTAACTGAGATGGAGGTGTATCAAACCAACGAACTCCTTCCTGCACGAGGCTAACTCTCAAAATATAATTACCTTTGTTAGGTAATGACTGAATTTTAGCTAGATATGTTTCTTTTACTCTTTGATTTAATAAGGATTTCAGACCTATAGGTTGAGCCTTATCTAAGGGAGGAAATATTTTTGTTCGCTCACCATCAAAAACAATGTAATGAGTAGCCTGTTCGTTCATCCAGTGGTAAGTAATGTGAACAGGATGCGAACCATAACTGTGGAAACTAAATTCGGTCTTATTTTCTATTTCTAACTGAATTTCAAATTCACTATTTACCCTGACTTCTGTTGGATAGTGTTTAACGAATATTTTTAGTTTCCCTGCGGGAATAGGTGGTAAAACAGAAAGTTGTAATTTATTTTTCAACTCTTCCTGATTTATAGGTCGATGAGAGGCGATCGCAAACAAACTAGGAGCAGCACACATCTCTCTTATGGAAAATTTTCTCACTAAACTTCCGCCTGGATCATCTATGTGAGCAAACCATAGATATACATACTTAAAATGTTGACTTAACTGCTTTTTTAAAACTCTTGGAGATTGTTCGTTGATATGCATCAACATCTCATATCTTGAGCGCGGTTCTGGTGGTAGATATGCTCCAACAGAGGCAGCAATTCTTCTTTTACGTTGATAGTCGTACTTGTAATACCAAAGGTTAGGAAACGTATGCACAACGAATAAACCATCTGACTTGAGATGTTGTGCTGTTTTATAATAAAGCTTATCGACTTCCTCTCTAGATAAATGTTCAATCACATCAGATGCGACTACTAAATCGTAATTTTCTGATAACGATACACGACAAACATCATCACAAATAAATTGGACGTTGGCTTTAAGATTGTCTTCGCCATCAAAACAATGTTTTGCCAATTCAATTGCATTATCTGAATAGTCAACAGCTGTAACTGTAAAGCCTTTACGAGCAAAATAGAAACTCAATTCACCTCGACCGCAACCTAGGTCAAGGACACGTCCTGATTTTTTCAAACTAGCAATAGTGGCAACAGATCTGAGTCTAGGATCTTCTAATTTTTTCCCATGATTTTTTTTGTACACATCATAGCCGCCACAATCCTGGGTGTAATACTCAGTTGTGTAAGTTTGACGAATCGCTAGACTAGAGTTGTTACTGTGCTCGTTATTTTTATCTTGACTATATTGTTTTAAATAATCTTCTGAAACCTTTATTAATAACTCTCCGGCATAGCCTGGTATAACACCATACCAATCTAGAATGTCAGCGTAGCGAAATAAGAAGGAACTTACTGCTAGGAAATTTTGCTGCGTCCACAGATATCCATCTACGAGTACATAGCGTCCCTGCTTGATAGCAACAGTCAAATCATGAAATGAACCATCTCCATCTTGTTGCCCATCCACATGAATAAGGTCGTAGATATCATGAGGAAAGCGTTGCATCGTTTGTGTGTCAGCAACAAGAAACTCAGTAGAAAATTCAGTGGTAATTTTTTCTGCCCAATGAATTGCTCCTTTGACACCGCCAAAAGAGTCTGTATCTAAATCAATACCAACATAATGAGCAGCAGGGTTTCCATTGAGAAAGGCGGCTGCTGAATAACCAAAGCGTACTCCTATTTCTAGGATGGAAGCTGGTTTTAGGACATGAGCGATCGCCCACTTTAATTTATAGTAATCAACCCACTCATAAAAAAGATGCCGTAGTGGATCATCTGGGTTCGCAGTTTTTCTAAAATCATATTCTGTTTTTTGTGCCTGCTGAATTATATAATCAAACATAACTATGTCGGTAAATTGAAATATGAGGAGAAAGATTTACCATACCTGACCAAAGTATAGCTTCTTTATTTTTTAGAACTTTTAAAATAGCCACATTATGGGCATATACTAGTGTTTGTTTGAATGAAGTTTGTCCACAGGCACTATCAGCGACACCTACAGTAATTGTGTATTCACCTTCCATCAAAGGAACTTGAAACTTAAAGCGAACCTCCAATAATGTCTCGCTTTCCACTTGACCAACTGTATGTCCCATACAGAAAGTGTTTGTTTCAAAAACAACCTCTCCAAGTCGATCCCTAATTTTAAAACCGATATGTGGGTCGTCAAAAGATTTTAAAAATAATAGTCCTATACTTAACTGAACAGATCTATCACTAATAACAGCTTCAGTTTCTTGGTCATCTTCATTGAAGAATTTAATAAACTTTAAACTAACATCGGGCAAATTAATAACAACTTCTTCTAATTCTTCTTGAGCGACTGAAAATTTTTTATTTTCCTGTAATATTCCATAATTAGAGTTCGATTTCATCTGAATTTCTAATGTCTCTGACTGCACATCCATTTTTTGCAGTAGCTTTGCTTGATATAAATCAATGACTTGCTTTGGTTTTGCATCCAGCACTAATTGCCCTGCTTCCATTAACACGGCTCTATGGCAAAGTTTGTATACAGCCATTGAATCGTGGGAAACAAATAAAAGTGTTGTTCCTAAATCTCTCAGTGTTTTGATTCGATCAAAACATCTTTGCTGGAAATAAATATCACCTACTGCCAATGCTTCATCCACAATAAGAATGTCAGGATTAACACTGACTGCAACCGCAAAAGCCAAACGGACAAACATACCACTAGAGTATGTTTTTACAGGCTGATCAATAAAATCTCCAATATCTGCAAACGCGGCAATTTCATCAAACTTATCTTCAATTTCTTCGTGGCTTAATCCCAACAACCGCCCATTAAAAAAGACATTTTGCCGCCCTGTAAACTCAGGATTAAACCCACTACCAAGCTCCAATAATGCTGAAACTCGCCCATTCACCTGTAATTCACCTGTTGTGGGTGTCAGCGTTTTGGCAATAATTTGCAGCATTGTACTTTTGCCAGAGCCATTTTGACCAATAATTCCCAAAGTCTCTCCTTTGGAAATTTCTAGGTTAATATCCCGCAATGCCCAAAACTCTTGAGCGCTGCTCTTTCCTGGTAGCAAAATTTCCTTGAGCCGATCTACCGGACGAGCATAGCGCTTGTAGCATTTCGAGACATTCTTTAGTGAAATTGCAATTTCCTCACCCATAGCACGTACACATATCGCCACATCCGAAATACAATGTTCTCAATCAAGAAGCATCAACTAAGCCATAAAACTTACCAGATTTTGTCGAATAATAGCGTTATCTTGCACTATAGAGTGTCCATTGCCATTGGGAGATGTCAGCCCTAAAGCTTGCAAATCTGCCTCAACCATCAGCTTTACTAAATCTTCAAATGTGACTGTCGGCTCCCACCCCAGCTTGCGCTTCGCCTTACTTGCATCTCCAATCAACAGTTCAACTTCTGCTGGGCGCAAATACCGCTCATCAAACTCCACGTAATTTTCCCACTTGAGGTTAACGTACCCAAAGGCAATCTCTAAAAACTCGCGTACAGAGTGAGTTTCGCCTGTCGCAATCACGTAATCATCGGGCTTATCTTGCTGCAACATCAACCACATTGCCTTTACGTAATCCTTTGCATATCCCCAATCTCGCTTGGCATCCAAATTCCCCATGTAGAGCTTTTTCTGTTTGCCTGCTAAAATTCGCGCCACAGCCTGTGTAATTTTGCGTGTAACAAAAGTTTCTCCTCGCCTTGGCGACTCATGATTGAACAAAATCCCATTACAGGCAAACAGCCGAAAGGATTCGCGATAGTTGACAGTCTGCCAGTGAGCATATACTTTTGCACAGGCATAGGGACTGCGGGGATAAAACGGGGTTGTCTCCGACTGCGGTACTGCTTGCGCTTTACCATACATCTCAGATGAGCCTGCTTGGTAAAAGCGTACTTCAATCTTTGTACGCTGCTGATAGTCCCGTACTGCTTCCAACAGTCGTAACGTTCCCATACCTACGGCGTCAACAGTGTACTCAGGCGAGTCAAAACTGACTCGTACATGAGATTGTGCTCCAAGATTATAAATTTCAACCGGTTGCACCTGTTCAAGGATTCGTCGCAGCGTGGTTCCATCAGTCAAATCACCATAATGCAAAAATAGTCGTGCATCCTCGCTGTGTGGATCAGTGTAAATGTGGTCGATGCGGTCAGTATTGAAGGTTGAGGTACGGCGAATGATGCCATGAACTTCGTAGCCTTTTTCCAAAAGGAATTCACTGAGATAGGAACCGTCTTGTCCTGTAATTCCGGTAATCAGTGCCCGCTTGCGCTGAGTCATGCTTTCCTTTTCCTATGAATTTAATAAGTTAAATACCTAATTGATACTACGACATTGAGCGGAGTCTTTTGCTACAATACATCAGCAAAGGCTGGTTTCAACCGCTTATAAACCCAGAAACCGCAACAAAAGATAATCGTAGAAACTGCGGAAGCCACTCCCCATTCGCCCCAATGTTTCACTTCCCCGACTAAAATCAGGTCACGATAAACTTCGGCGATCGCCGTCAAGGGATTTAACCAAAACACCCAATCCCGAAATTCTGGTGGTATAGACGATGCTGGATAAACAATTGGTGTGAGATATAACCAAAGCTGTAAGATGACTCCTAACGTCTGGGGTACATCTCGCAGAAATACCGTTAGTCCTGCTGTCAAATAACCTAATCCCGCTGTCAACAATAACTGTGATAGCCAAACCAACGGTAACAGCGCCAAAGTTGTATGTAAAGTCTGGCTTTGTACCGCCACAAAAAAAATCAACGCCATCAAACCAAAGGAACTCTCAATGAATGTTGATAAAATTGGCACTAGCGGTAACAAAGCTAAAGGAAACACAACCTTCTTGACTAAATTCGGCTGTCCGATAACCGAAGTAGACGCCTGCATCAGCCCACCACTAAATGCGATCCAAGGCAGCAACCCAGCAAATAGCCACAAACCAAAGGTAAAATTATTTTCTGGTAAACCTTTAAGGCTCAACTTTACTCTTAGGACAATTGAAAACACATAAGTATAAATCAGCAACTGCGCTAGCTGATTTAACAAAGGCCATAAATTTCCTAAAACAGAACCCTTGTAGCGTGCATCCAAATCCCGTCGCACTAAAGTTCTCAGTAAATCGAACTTTCCCCACCAATTTTCGTTAATCGGTAGAATGCGCTTCAGCATCCCTGCCTTTCGGACAACTCCTCGCATTGATCGCAACAATTCCAGCTTCCTCGCTCACTACCTACACACCAAATTTGTCTCAATGAAGCCTAATAGCTATGAAAGTTCCCATCGTACTTGTATTGCAACAATAAGTTTTTTTTGTAAAATTGCGCTTAAATTACCTTGTAGATTATACGATTAATTGGAGATTTTGCTGCATATTTTCTCTGCAACTTTTGCTAAGAGCCAACTAAGTCAAACTCTCAAAGATTAATTCCTCACAATCGTAACTGTTAAGCCAACTGTTGCCAAACAAACAGGTGCTTGTTCGCAAATTTATCTGTTAAATATCAAACAAGTATTGCTTCACGTTTAAAGCAAGTTATCCGGATCAATTCCCTGATTACGCAAATATTCTGCCAGTTTCTCAGCTCGTTGGCGTTCTTGTTCAGCTCGTTGGCGTTCTTGTTCAGCTCGTTGGCGTTCTTGTTCAGCTCGTTGGCGTTCTTGTTCAACTTGCTGTGCAGGTGTTGGTATCCATTGATGACTCGCATCGTACCAACGCAGCCATAAACCTGTGGTATTCTCGTAGGAACCTTGCCAAACTCCCAAGCCTAGCTTTACTTCTTCAAGCCACAAACGTTGGTTGGGTAAAGACAATTCGTGATAATGAGTTCCCTCTAAGCGAAAACCCCGCAGTCGATTGCTGTATCGGTCAAATACAACATAATAGGGAATACGTAAAATTTGCTCATAAACCTGCCACTTGGTTGGTGGCTGATTGACTTCTCTGAGAGTTTGTCCTAAGTCTTCCTGTTCTGTACCAGGTGAAAGCAACTCAACGACTAAAAATGGATCAACTCCCTCTTGCCAAATCACATAACTCAAGCGCAAGTCTTGTTGTTGTTGGGCACGAGAAACCCCTAAGACTAAGTACCAATCAGGGCGCTTGTACCACAGTGGATGACGGGGGTCGTAGTAAAGATTTAAGTCGGTAGCAATTAAAACTTCCTCAGCCGGATAGTTAGAAGGTTGGCAGGTTTCGCTGAGTAGTCTCGGTTGAAAAATATGAAATTCATCTGGCAATCCAGATTCCCCCACTAATTCACTAGGCAAATCATACATCGTTGGTAAGACTTCGTGGGGTGGACGGGGTGGATCAGTTTGATACATGAGTGCTACCTCTAATTTCAATGCATGAACTAAGTTAAACTTTCACAGATCAATACCTAATGCTCGCAACTGCTGTGCCAATAACTGCGATCGCTGTCGTTCTTGTTCCAAAAGTAATTCTGCTTCCGTTGCGCGTTGCTGTGCTTCCGTTGCTCGTTGCTGTGCTTCCGTTGCCCGTTGCTCTTCCTCAATAGCCGTTTGTTGTGCAAGTCTCGCCGCCTCCTCTGGTGTCGGTACTAAATCCCCTTCTAATGTGAAGTATCGTAGTTTACCTGCCTCGACACCCAAATACAGACCAAGCACCTGACTCCAACGCCATCCCCGCGAATTCGCTACAATTTCTTGATATTCATTACCTACCAACTCAAAACCGACAAACTCCAAATTCTCTGGCGAAAACCAAAAATATTCAGGAGTGCGAAATCGATTTTGATAAAGGTTTTTCTTCAAATTCCGGTCAACATCAGCTGTACTCTGGGAAAGTAATTCAATAATCAAGTCTGGATAACGACCATCTTCCTCCCAAACGACCCAGGAATTACGGGGTCTTTTCTCAGTGTCCTTCACTAAAAAAAAGTCTGGTCCTCTAAAATCGCGATTCCGCAACTGCTGGCGACTAAAATATATAGTAAGATTTGCGCCGATAAAGAAATCATTCCGGTCTCGCCACAGCCACTCCAAACAAGTCACCAGCAGCAGTAGCTGCATATAATGCAAAGAACTTTCCATTTCTGGCTCATCACTTAACAACCGACTTGCATCGGGCATCTGTTGTTCTAGCTCTTGCGCTGTGACAAACATTTGCTTACACCTGCTTACCTATTGATTTCATTTTAGTCAGTCGTCATTAGTCATTAGTCATTAGTCATTAGTCATTAGTTCTCCCTCACTCCCTCCCTCCCTCCGCCCCTCCTTCCCTCCCTCATCCCCCTCATCCCCCTCATCTCCTCCCCCCCCCCACTCCCTCTCATGTCCCACATTCAGCTACACTGAGTCTTGGTTTGTTGTGTAGTAAGTTGGCATGGAAATCGGACAAAAAGTTAAAATCGTTCGTTTGCGCGATCGCGTATCTGCCCCTGTTGTGAAAAAGCTAGGACAAGTCGGCACCATCGAAGGCTTTAAAATGACCGATAGTAGCGGTGTTGGCGTAGTGGTCAAGTTTGAGGATAATTTTGCCACTTGGTTTTTTGAAGATGAACTCAAACTCGTGCAGTAGGGAGAAGTCTGTAGACGCAAAGCAGCTTCCCGTTAGGGTGCGTCGGCGTCCGGCGATTGCAAAGGAGCGCAGTGCCCTTTGGGCAATCAGAACTATGCCCTCCGGGCAGGCTACGCCAACGGTAGAAGCTACTCAAACAAGCCGAGTGCTAAGTTGGAGTTGAAAAAACCAGCGGTAAACATAGGAATCAAGTAATGGCCCTGATACTGACATTTTTGGGCAAAGGCGGCAGCGATCGCACGAAAATTGCGATCGCCGCAGCCAAATTATTGGCAAGTCAAGGTAAGCGTGTTCTCCTGGCGGGACTTGCAGAACCAGCATTGTCTATCCTGCTGGGAGCAACTCTTGGTCCTGATCCCCAAGAAATTGCTCCCAATCTACAAGTTGTGCAGTTCCAAACAGCAGTGCTGCTAGAACGCAGCTGGGAGGAAGTGAAAAAACTCGAGGCGCAATACCTCCGCACGCCTATCCTGAAAGAGATTTATGGTCAAGAATTGGCAGTCTTGCCGGGGATGGACAGCGCCCTTGCTTTGAATGCTATTCGAGAGTATGACGAAAGCGGCAAATATGACGCGATCGTCTATGATGGCTCAGGCGACTCTTCCACCGTGCGGATGTTGGGAATGCCAGAGTCTCTCAGTTGGTATGTGCGGCGGTTTTACCAATTGTTTATCAATTCCGACTTAGGAAAAACAATTTCCGAATCGCCGTTGGTTCAACCGCTTATTAGCACGTTTTTCAACGTCAACTGGACATCAGATAACTTCTCCCAACCCACCAACAAAATTAATAATATTTTGGACAAGGGAAAAGCCGCCCTTGCCGATCCCAAACACATTGCTGCTTTCCTAGTCACTACCAATGATCCTGTGGAAGTGGCTACGACTCGCTATCTTTGGGGTGGTGCCCAACAAGTTGGTCTCACTATTGGCGGCGTTATCCTTGTGTCAGAAGACACAACTGTTAACTTAAGTGAGGAATTTACTCCCTTGCCAGTGACTGTTGTTCCAGACGCAAAAGCGGGTGACTGGCAACCCCTGATCGATGCCCTACCTAACTTTGCGGCGCAAGCGGTACAAGCTCCCAAGCCTATAGAAGTAGACGTTCAGACGCGTCAGGTACGCCTATTTTTGCCTGGATTTGACAAAAAGCAGGTCAAACTGACTCAGTATGGTCCAGAAGTCACTGTGGAAGCAGGAGACCAACGGCGTAATATCTTCCTACCTCCTGCCTTAAGTGGCAGATCTATCACTGGAGCAAAGTTTCAAAATAATTATTTGATAATCTCCTTTTAGGTATTACGAAGCGAATGGGGTATGGGGAAAGGTTAATAGTTAACGTTAATAGTTAATGGTGAGTGACACTTTTTGACAAACAACTAACTCATGTACCAGGCTTGCGATAGCAAGTGTGGTACAACTAACAATTCCCTATTCCTTATTCCCAATGACCAATTAACGTGTACGCCTTATGTCTGAATCAACTCCGATTACGCCAGATCCAAATTCACCTCAACCACTAGAGTCAGTAACACCAACAGACGAAGTCAAAGCTGCTATAGATCGTAGTGCCAAAACCAGGCAACTCCTGGGTATGAAAGGTGCAGCGGCTGGGGAAACCTCTATTTGGAAAATCCGCCTGCAACTGATGAAACCCATCACCTGGATTCCCCTAATATGGGGCGTCGTTTGCGGTGCGGCTTCTTCCGGCGAGTACACATGGACGCTAGAAAATGTGTTGAAGTCAGCAACGTGTATGTTGCTAGCAGGACCATTGATGACGGGTTACACGCAAACCCTGAATGAGTACTACGATCGCGAAATTGACGCCATCAACGAACCGTATCGTCCCATTCCCTCCGGAGCAATTCCCTTACCCCAGGTAATTACGCAGATTTGGGTATTACTTCTTGCTGGTGTTGGTCTAGCATTTGTTTTAGATGTTTGGGCAGGTCATGACTTCCCGATCATCACAGTGACTGCCTTGCTAGGTACCTTCGTAGCATATATTTATTCTGCACCACCTCTGAAGCTAAAACAGAACGGTTGGTTAGGTACCTATGCCCTTGGTGCAAGCTACATCGCCTTGCCTTGGTGTACCGGTCATGCTTTATTTGGTGAACTCAATTGGAAAATTGTGGTTCTCACCGTGGTTTATAGTTTGGCTGGTTTGGGCATTGCCATTGTTAATGACTTCAAGAGTATAGAAGGCGATCGCAAGTTCGGATTAAAATCATTACCTGTGATGTTTGGTGTTACCACCGCCGCTTGGATTTGTGTGGTGATGATTGATGTGTTTCAAGTGGCGATCGGTGCTTATCTCATCTACATCCACGAGAATTTGTACGCAGCAATTCTCTTACTACTCGTCATCCCGCAAATCACCTTCCAAGATATGTATTTCCTGCGTGATCCCTTGAAAAATGATGTCAAATACCAAGCAAGCGCCCAACCATTCCTAGTTATAGGAATGCTTGTTGCTGGTTTAGCAATTGGTCATGCTGGTATTTAAACCCGAAAGAAGAAGATGCAAGAAAGAAGGAAGAAGGCAATTAGTGGGGGATTTAAACCACAGACACAATTGTAGAGTTTCTGGGGACTGGGGACTGGCGACAGTTATCAGTTATCAGTTACCAAGTACCATGCTGGTACTGTTCACTGTTCACTGTTCACTGTTGACTATCCCTAATCCCCAGTTTAGTCACAAGAAGGGTTTTTTCCTTTTTCCTTTTAACCTCTTCGTTGTGAACTTATACCTCTAAAGTGAGAAGTTAGGAGTAAGGAAAAAAGTAACAGTTAAAAGTATGTAGTGAGACCAGTGCTGCGGCAAGGTTTACTCACCGAAACAACTGGTTCCATTAGGTGAGGAGTGAAAATGAAAAGCTCCTAACTCCTAACTTAAAAATTAAGACTCGTAACTTTTGTCAGGACTTACCGTGTTACAACTACTGTATTATCTGTTTCATTTCATTCATGTTATTCAGCCTTTGATCATCCCTATTTGCTTTTTCTCTGCTTGGGCACTCATTATTCTCCTTGCCTGGAGTATGTGGACAGCAGCACGAGATAGTGTCAGTACAGCGCAGCAAATGCATCAAATACCTTGTACAGGCTGCCAGTATTTTACCAATGATTACCGTCTTAAATGCACTGTTCGTCCCTCTGTTGCCAATACACAAGAAGCGATCAATTGTATGGATTATCAACCAAAGACGAATTCTTTACTTTACTAGGAATTGTTAGTAGTTGGTTGTTGGTTGTTAAAAAGTACTACTAACCACTGACTACTGACTACTGACTACTAACAATTAATCACTAACCAATTTCTAACAATACCTTTAAAACACCCTTTGTCTGAGCGCGTTCAAAAGCAGTAAGCCCATCAGCGAGAGGATAGCGAGCATTAATCAGGGATTTTACATCCACCTTTTCTTGTTGTAGCAGATCTAGTGCAGGCGCAAAAGGACCACAACGGGAGCCAATGAGAGTAATTTCATCCACGACTAAAGAAGAAGCATCAAGGCTGAGGTTGCCAGCGTAGGTACTTTTAAGTACCAAAGTACCACGTGGACGCAAGGCACGGCGAGCAAGTGCAAAGCCTTCCGAGTTACCAGTACACTCTACAGAAATATCAAAAGCTCTATCTGTCACTGTATCAGCAAAGCCGGTTTTGATACCTCGTGCCTCTAAATGAGTGAGTTTGTCTCGATGACGCCCCACGACCAAAAGGTCGCAGCCTGTTAAAGCTATTGTTTGCGCTACCAGTATTCCCAGCTTACCATCCCCAACAACAAGCACCCGGTCATCTGGACGTAACTGCACCTGCTGCTGAATTTCCAGCGCCGCTGCTAAAGGTTCGGTAAAAGTTGCGACTTCTGTGGGAATATTGTTAGGTACAGAATGCAAATTCTCTATTGGCAAACAGAGATATTCAGCAAAAGCTCCGTTACGGTTGACAATGCCAAGGACAGTACGATTTTCGCAATGAGTTGATTGTCCGCTACGACAGAACCGACATTGCCCGCAAACAGCATTGATTTCTCCAACGACTCGCTGGTTAACTAGGTGTTCTGGTCCTTGTTCGACAACACCGACAAATTCATGTCCTAAAATGCCAGTGTATGGATAATAACCTCTCTTCAGTTCTAAGTCAGTGTTACAGATACCAGCACAGAGAACACGCACCAAAGCTTCTCCTGGTGGGGGTTCGGGAATAGCTATGTCGGTACGTAGTTGCAGTTGATTGTTTTCGAGCCAGAGTCCTTGCATATTACATCTTCGGTGTGGTGCAATCTGATGTTTCTTATTATCCTTAAAGTCAGTGTGACACAGAAAAATGACAAAGTATATACGGCATCTGGTTTCGTTGCAATACACCCAAAACCCCACCCCGGCTTTGGCTAATGCCAAAACCTCCCCTCCCCTTAACAAGGGGAGGGGTAAGGGGTGGGATCAAAAAGAACAAAAAAGGAAAACACTATTTTTTTACGTTTTGCCTTTTACCTTTTACTTTCTTTTAAGCACCTTGCCTACTTATGCTGAAACAATAAACAATGCCTGCCCACCTAAATTGGTTTTCACCACTCCTAGTAATAGAGATTTTACCTTTAAAGAGTGGGATAAAACTTGTGGAAACCCGAAAAAGTATCTCTCTAGCTTTGACCAGATGCTTTTGGAATTAAAACCAGCAAATGTTGTCTATTTAGGGGAAAGTCATGATAACCCAGAAGACCACAAAAACCAGCTAAAAATAATTCAAGAACTCTACAAACGCAATCCTAAAATTGGTATTGCAATGGAAATGTTTCAACGACCTTATCAAGAGGTTATCAATCAATATTTAGCAGGAAAACTTACCGAAAAAGAACTCATAGAGAAAAGTGAATATGAAAAACGCTGGGGTTTTCCTTGGGAAAATTACGCGCCAATTCTTAAATTTGCTAAAGAAAAACGACTTTCCGTTATAGCTTTAAACACACCTTCAGAAATTACCCGTAAAGTTGCCCGCGAAGGTTTAGAAAGTCTAACATTATCTGAACAAAAATTGATTCCACCCTTGTCAGAAATTCGTACAGATAACGAGGAATATCGCCAACAGTTGCAAGCAGCCTTTCAACAGCATCAAGCTGGTAATCATGGTAACAGCGCAGATGTGGAAAAATTTTTCCAGGCACAAGTCTTGTGGGATGAAACAATGGCAGAAGGAATTGCCAAATTTGTTAAAAGTCGCCCAAATTATCAAGTTATCGTGTTAGCTGGACAAGGACATATCATTTATGGCTATGGTATTCCTAACCGCGTTGCCCGTCGCCTCAAGGCTGAAAAATTCACTCAGCGTTCTGTCTTGTTGAGTCCGCTCAATGAGACACAACCTAAAGAGAAAAAAGCAATAGCAGATTTTATATTGCAGGGAGGACTACCCTGACGATTTTGTAATTACGGCAATTTTTATAGTTCCAAGAATGATGGTGTTACACAGGCGATGCTCCCAAACCAGCCGCCACAGGCAGGCGATCGCGATTCGGGATAGTGGCTGAGTCCTACGGACACGCTACGTGTTGGCTGCGCTTCCGCTTTGCGCTTACGCCAATCGCCCACCTAAACTCCATAGCCCTACACGGGCATCGCCTACATAATTTGTTGGAAAAAAAGACTTGCCTCATACATCCTATATGTGCAATTATGTTTTCATTTACCGAAAAAATACTGTAAACCTACCAATTTATCGTAGTTAATCACAGAAATATCACATTAATCAATTTTTAGCCAACACATCAGAAGTGTCTAACTAGTCTGAAGTTTCATCGCTCAGGCTTGGATGGCTATATGCAATGCGAGCAAAACAGTAAGTGAGGAGCCACCAGACATGAATAAACGCAAACTGCAAACACTTGGTCGTCGCCAGTTTATAGGGGCTGCAGTTGCCAGTACAGCCTTGACATTAGGAGGATCGAGCTTTTTTTCCGCTGTTGCTGCTAGACAAAAGCGTCCGAATGTGCTGTTCATTTTGACAGATGATTTGGGCTGGGGCGATATCAGTATTTATGGAAACACCTATCAAACGCCCAATTTAGACCAGTTGGCAAGGGAAGGGAAGCGCTTCACCAATGCCTATGCAGCGCAAACTGTTTGCACGCCAACACGCATAGGCTTCTTTACAGGTCGTTATCCAGCAAGATTGCCAGTTGGTCTTCAGGAACCTCTAGCTGGGGGCGAGACTGTAGGATTACCGCCAGAACACCCAACGATCGCTTCTCTTTTAAAAGGCAATGGTTATGAGACAGCGCTGGTTGGTAAATGGCACGCTGGCTTTCTTCCCGACTATGGTCCACTCAAGAGTGGCTTTGACGAATTTTTTGGCAACTACAGTGGAGCGATCGACTACTTTACCCATAAGGATGGAAGTGGCAAACTTGACTTCTATGAAGGTGAGTCGCCAGTGGAAATACCAGGTTATGCCACAGACTTGTACACTGAGCGTGCTGTTGAATTCATTAAAAGACCCCGCAACAAGCCATTTTATCTCAGCCTTCATTACAATGCACCCCACTGGCCTTGGGAAGGACCAGAAGATGAAGAGTTAAGTAGAACTTTCTACAATTCAAATCCTTTCACTGCCGGAGGGTCAAAAGAAACCTACGCTGCAATACTGAAGAGCCTAGATGACGGAGTTGGTAAAGTCTTGCAAGCTTTGAATGAGTCTGGGCAAGCTGATAATACCATCGTCATTTTTGTCAGTGATAACGGGGGCGAGAGGTACTCTGATTTTGGACCTTTCCAAAGCAGAAAAGGCAATTTGTATGAAGGCGGTTTGCGAGTCCCCACTTTTATCCGCTGGCCTGGAGTGATTAAACCAGAACAAGTGAGCAGCCAAGTCCTTATCACTCAAGACTTGACAGCAACAATTTTGGCAGCAACAGGCACTAAACCTGATCCGAACTATCCACTTGATGGTCAGAATTTGCTTCCAGTTCTTCTGGGCAAAAAACCTGTTTACCCGCGAACGCTGTTCTGGCGTTATAAATCTAATGTTGGTGGGCGTCCTCCAGGACAGCTTCAAGCAGCAGCCCGGAGTGGGGATTGGAAGTACTTGCGGCAAGGAGAGAACGAATATCTATTCAATCTTGCCACTGACGAAGGCGAAGAAACTGACCTCAAAGACGACTATCCCCAAGTGTTTCAACAGCTGCGCGATCGCTTTGAGGAATGGAATGCAGAAGTCCTGCCTTACCCAGCTTAAGGAATCATTCATGCACGAACGTACACTACGCCAAGAAGTATCATCCGGTAAATCTGATAGGCAAATTGCTGCCAAGCGCCCTGGTAAAGTACCTGATAGAGACATGGTCTGGATACCTGGCGGCACTTTTATGATGGGGTCTGACCACCATTACCCAGAGGAAAGTCCAGCTCATCTCGTCCGTGTCGATGGCTTTTGGATGGATCGCTACGCTGTCACGAACAAGCAATTCCAACGTTTTGTGAAAGCAACTGACTACGTAACAGTCGCGGAACGTCCACCAAAGCCGGAAGATTATCCTGGAGCTATACCGGAACTGCTCGTACCAGGTTCAGCTGTTTTTCAGCAGCCCAAACATCGAGTGAATTTACAAACTTGTAGCTGGTGGGTTTATGTGCCTGGTGCTAACTGGCGACATCCAGCAGGACCTGGAAGTTCTATCAAAGGGCGAGAAAATTATCCTGTCGTGCATATTGCCTATGAAGATGCTCTTGCTTATGCCGCTTGGGCAGGCAAATCGCTGCCGACAGAGGCAGAGTGGGAATTTGCTGCTCGCGGTGGGCTAGATGGTGCTGTCTTCACTTGGGGCAATGAATTTGCTCCCAAAGGCAAGCGGATGGCTAACACTTGGGAAGGCGAGTTCCCCTGGCAAAACCTAAAGCAGCGCTTTCCTGGAGCAGAACCTGTAGGCTCGTATCTTCCTAATGGGTATGGTTTGTACGATATGGTGGGCAACGTTTGGGAGTGGACAACTGACTGGTATCGAGACTCTCACCCGGAAAACAAGACGAAATCTTGTTGTATTCCAGTCAACCCCAGAGGCGGAACACAACAAGAGAGTTTTGACCCAAATATGCCGCAGGCACAAATACCTAGAAAGGTACTTAAGGGTGGTTCCTTCCTGTGTGCGCCCAACTACTGCCAGCGTTATCGACCAGCGGCACGTCATCCAGAAACAATAGATACCTCAACGTGTCATATTGGATTTCGTTGTGTAGTCAATGTGTAGACATACAATTAAGAAGAACACAGAACTCAGTTGTCAGAACTCAGTTGAGTATCCCCATAAATAAATGGGCGGGGAAATGATCGCCGGAACAAGCTTTCCCAATGCGTGAATTTTGAATTGCTTATCATGTTTCCCTGCCTTACCAGCTCCAACCTTTTCTGCTTCGCCAATACTGGGCAACTCGTTCTTCCCACTGTCTCCAATATTCTTTCATCACTTCTGGTTCAAACCAAAATATCTCAGCTGGCGTATCTGGTATCGCTACAACCAATAGTGCATGATTCACTTCAATATCATATTCTCGATAACACTCGTTAACTGCTCCCAAATACGCTGTTAATTGTAGTGGATGTTCGTACAAACGTTCAATTGAACCTTTAGGTTTGTCTGCGGTTTTCCACTCGCAAATGCAGGGAATTCCTTTATAACTAGCAACACAATCTACTTTGCCGGAATATCTCATGTTGTAGTGAAAAACAGAACCTTCCACAAGTTTCACTGTGTCAACTTCTTCTAAAACAGGTTTGATACTTTCCCAATAAGCAACACTACCTTCGGGACAAATAGGGTTTTCACCAAGTAGAAAACGTTCAATTTGTTTGTGGGTTTGCGTTCCTCGACGACTCGCACCTGTGGTAATTCTCGTAGCTTCTTCTGTTCCCACACGCGCTTTCCAGTTTAATAACCTATCACGTTCCTCTTGTGGTTTGGTGGCATTGAGTATTGTCGTGACACTGGGAAAGCGGTTTCCTTGAGCATCTACGTAGTATTGTTTACCATTTTCCCGCAAAGATTTGCCATTTATGCGGGGTAGCAGTAGGGGATTAAAGGGCATTGTATATTGGTGTCAAAAGGTTCCTTTCTATATTTGAGCAATACGTGGGAGGCGATCGCATAATCCTTTGTTTACTCAGTATTTCACCTAATGTGACATATAGTCCGTAGACTGATAGTCTATAAACGCTCAAAATCGAGGCATGAATGAATCGAAAAAAAAGGTTCTTCTTAGCTTGGGTCATCTTGTGAAGCAACGCAGGATTGCCCTGGGAATTTCTCAAGAGGAACTTGGACTACGTGCCAACCTTGATCGCACTTATATTTCAGGCGTGGAACGCGGAGTACGCAATCCTTCCCTCACGGCTCTTGTAAGTATTGCCAGTGGCTTAGGCATCACCGTTTCTAATCTTCTTGATCATCTGGAGATACAAACCGACAAGGTAGAATGAGCAACAAAGATTTAGTAAAAAAAATTAGAACTTTATTAAGAGAAAACTCAACTCAATTCCAAGTATTTAATCTTCTATCAGATCAAGAATGGCATTGTCGAGAGTGTGAGGGAAAAAAGATAGCATCATCTCAGTATGCTGGCGGTGGTGGGATTCAGGGATTAGAACGTGGTACAAAAAGTCGCCCGGGTCTGATTATTACTACAGAAAAGAGGTACTGTCAAACTTGTCAGGGGACACGATTAGGTGACCGTTGGACAGGAGAGATAAAATCAGCAAATTCTGCTGCTAATATACCAGCTTCTTTAGTACAAAGAATTCTACAAGTTTATTCATATACAGATGTCATAGAACAGAGGCAAAGACCAGCTCACGAGTTAGTCATAGACCACCGTTTTCCAATGGAGCGTTGGGGAGCAAGCGAGCCACCTCATCTTGCTTCTATAAGCGATGATGAAATCAAGAAAAAGTTTCAGTTACTAAAGAAAGATTCTTCTGGTAATCACAATCTTCTAAAATCAAGAAGTTGCGAGCGGTGTATAAAAATTGGGAAAAGAGGGACGCCTTTCGGTATCAGGTTTTGGTACCAAGGAGGCGAAGACTGGTCTTGTGAATATCAGCGTGGTGCTGAGGCTGAGAAAGGTTGTATAGGCTGTGGTTGGTATAATTTTAACGCTTGGCGGGATGCACTCAACCAAAAACTAGCTTAGTCGGAAGACTGTTAACAGCAACAGTTCTTTGGGAGTGAAGTGCAAGGTCATTCAAGAATGGAATCAGTGCATAGCCAATACATTCAGCTAATCGAGGTGGCACAGCATTTCCAATTTGCCACATTGCTTTTTTCATTGAACCTTCAAAAATAAATGTATCTGGAAATGTCTGTAGCCTAGCCATTTCACGTGCTGAAATGACACGGTTAAGATATGGATGTATATGTGTACCGCCGTGATTTTCTTTAACAGTCATACTAGGTAACCCTTGGTATTGCCGTTTGAAGGCATCAAGATATTTTTCGTATAAAGAACCTCCCGGTGGGACTTTAGCAATTCTTTCCATATATTCGGGTGAATGCCGAGTCCATTGATGGTTTATTTCAGGTATTGGAGTGTACTCTGGCAAATCGGCAATTGCAGACTCAATCGGTTTATATTGGTGAGGCAATAGTTGAGCTTTGGGATAGGGGTTTGCCAAACCAAATTGATTAGCAATAAAGATGGCTCTTGGGCGAATTTGGGGAACTCCATACGCCGCCGACTCTAAAATTGCAACAGAAACATCGGGATAGCCAATATTAGTAAATGCCTCGCAAATTTCCTGCCTAACAGCGCCATTATTGATGGTAAGAATTCCCGGCACATTTTCCATGACAACATACCAAGGACGTATTTCTGAAACAACACGCACAAATTCCCGAAACAGACGATTACGAGCATCGTGGGGATTGCGTTTTCCGGCGACAGAGAAACCTTGACAAGGCGGTCCACCTACGACAAGATGCACTTCGGGTGAACCAATTTCAGCTAGCCATTTTTGAGAATCAAATTTTTCTATGTCGCCACAAAAGTGATGACATTGAGGAAAATTTCTTCTATAAGTGAGGGATGCTATCTCATTGACTTCAACACTTGCTATTGGTTGAAATCCCGCTTGAAATAAGCCTTGTGTCATTCCTCCTGCACCAGAGAAAAGGTCTACAAATGTATAGTCATATGCTGGCACTGCTGGTAACTCAACTTCAATGAATGTCTTGTAGGAGTCACGCTCACATATCTCTAGTTGCTTTTGTATACGTTCATAACGTCCCAGCTTAGCTTTTTTCTGCCTTTTCGCAGGTTTTTGTGTCTCCTCACAAGAAAACAAAGATAGTTGTATTGCGTCCATCCCAGGTATGTCAGTCATTTTTAATTATTGTGACATATCGTCTACATAAAGTCCATTTCAGTCACTGTTGTTGCTCTGTTTTGGCTGCTAGCAAATCTCTGTATATGCCATAAGGCATAATTCTCAAATTAGAGGAAAAATTTAGAAATATTTACTAAATTAAAAGTAGCTAGTAAAGTTTTCTCCATAGGAGACAACAAATTGAGCTAGTACTGCTTTCAACGGGTGAGGTCAGTGTCCTCCCAACCAGATTCGCACATTGGTTGGGGACGCCAGATACTTACGGAGGGAGACCCTCCTACAGTACTGGCTCAGGAACGCCGCCAGCAAAGCTGGGTACTGGCGACTGGCGACTGGGAAAAAGCTCCCGACTTGGGGAGGGCTTTATTGCCCCGGACATAATTTTGAGGCTTCCTTACCCAATCCCCAATCGCTAATCCCCAGTCCCCTTTACCTTGAGAAAGCGTATACTTCAATACGATTTTTTTGTGTAGCACATTCTACACTAGGAATCAAAAAGCTTTATTGTATAATACCGACCAAAAAATAACGCAGGGTTTGGGGAAAAACAATGAAATATAAAGTATTCGCGGCTTTGGCGATAGTAGCAGGTGTTGTTGGAATCGGAAGCAATGTTAACGCACAGTCCTCACCTACACCAAACTCAAAGGCTGGGGATTACACAACAATTCGAGGAAATTCTTTAACTGGGATAGATAATAGAACAGCTGAGGATGATTTTGCAAGATTTTTTGCAGAAAGAAATTCTCAAAATAATGTTTCACGGCAAAATGTTGGAGAAAACATTTCTCCAAGCGATACTTGGCAACTTGGCGATCAAGTCGAATTACGTCGCAGAGAACCAATCACAACTCCAAATAATGTGATTTTCCCGCAAGGAGAGGATTCATTTTACAGTAATGACGGCGTGCAGGTGCAGATTGACCTAGATAGAAATACAAGAAGGTAGCAACCTTGTATTTCTATCTAAAATTCACTTTCACTCAGTTTTAACCAAAAGTTTTCCTAAAATTAGCCTAAAAATGCCAAAAATTCAAATTCCCTCCAGATTCTAGGGCTACAACGCCCATAAACCTGGAGGGTTGTTCGTTTTGGGATTAATACACCATAGTAGCTTGTTTAGATTGATACCACTGCATTTAATACCTCCTTTTATCAAGGTACTTTTGTTAACAGAGAAATCTGCCTACGCTTTACAGTAAAATTAGACCTTTAGATACAGGAGGGCAAAACGTGACTCGTGTAATTATCGTGCGCCACGGTCAAAGTAGCTATAACACCGAAAAGCGCATACAAGGACGCTCAAATGCGTCCACGTTAACAGAAAAAGGTCGTAGTGATTCTAGTAAAGTAGGCAAGGCTCTCAGTAATATCTTATTTAAGGCAATATACACCAGCCCTCTGCAACGAGCGAAAGATACAGCAGATACTATCTATCATGAACTGGCAACTCATACTGATCAATCTGCTGTTCCCCAAACTTCTGATAAGTTGCTGGAAATTGACCTCCCTTTATGGCAAGGAATGCTTACTGCACAAGTGAAGGAGAAGTTTCCTGAAGACTACCGCACTTGGCAGGAAAGCCCCCATCTGCTGCAGATGTCTGTCAAAGATGGTGAGCAAACAACAGAACATTTTCCTGTTCTTTCCTTGTACGAACAAGCACGGCAATTTTGGCAAGAAGTTTTACCTCGTCATAAAGGCGAAACTATACTGATTGTGGGGCATAACGGTATCAATCGCGCTCTGCTGGGCACGGCACTAGGAATTGCCGCACAACGCTACCATTCCATCCAACAATCTAACTGTAACGTCAGCGTACTCAATTTTTCTGGGGGATTGGGAGAACCAGTCCAACTAGAATCTCTCAATCAGACGCAACATCTGGGAGAAATTTTGCCCTCCTTGCGCCCAAATCACAACGGCGTAAGATTGTTGTTGGTCCGTCACGGAGAAACTGAGTGGAACCGCCAAACCAGATTTCAAGGGCAAATTGATGTACCCCTGAACGACAATGGCAGACAGCAAGCCCAAAAAGCTGCTGAATTTCTTAAAGATGTGGAAATTGATTTTGCCGTTAGTAGCACGATGCTACGTCCCAAAGAAACAGCAGAAGTTATCTTGCAGTACCATACTGGTGTAAATTTGGAATTGCAAGATGGTTTAAGGGAAATTAGTCACGGACTTTGGGAAGGAAAATTAGAACAAGAAATAGAGCAGGAATTTCCAGGAGAGTTGCATCGCTGGCGAACAGTACCGGCACAAGTCCAAATGCCAGAAGGAGAAAATTTGCAGCAAGTGTGGGAACGTAGTGTTGCAACATGGCAATCAATTGTCCAGGCTGCATATGCAAAGCAACTCAAAACCGGATTGATTGTTGCTCATGACGCTACTAACAAAACCCTGCTTTGTCACGTTTTGGGTTTATCGTCAGAACAGTTTTGGAATTTCCGTCAGGGGAATGGCGCAGTCAGTGTTATCGATTACCCCTTGGAAGCAAGTGGTTTACCGGTACTCCAAGCAATGAATATCACCACTCACCTTGGTGGAGGCGTATTGGATAAAACAGCGGCAGGGGCGTTGTAGCATTTAGCAATTAGCTGTCAGCTTTTAGCCGATAGTTGATTCTAAGCTGAAAGTACACAAACGTACAGTTAAGAACATATAAAAGTTAAAAAGCTGATAGCTGATAGCTAATAGTCGGTAGCTAAAATGACAAGAGAACTGCTGCAACAAGTAAGGGTCATCGACCCTGTTTCTGGAACTGACCAAATCGCTGATGTACTCATTGACAATGGCTATATCAGGTCTGTTACTAATAATATTTCTGATGTACCCAATGACACTGATGTTAAAGATTGTCATGGCTTAGTTCTTGGACCCGGGTTGGTAGATTTGTACAGCCACTCCGGGGAACCAGGGTTTGAAGAACGCGAAACCCTTTTGTCCCTTTTGCAAGCTGCTGCTGCTGGCGGGTTTACACGAATCAGTATCTTACCCGATACGTCCCCAGCCATTGATAATCCCGCTGTAGTTGTAAGCTTAAAAAATGAAGAAAGAAGAAAGAACAAAGAAGATTTTCTTCGATCTTCTTTGTTATCTCTTCCTTCTTTGTACATCTGGGGTGCAATCAGCCTAGATGTTGCTGGCAAGCAAATGACAGAATTGGTAGACTTGGCAGCAGTTGGAGTGGTTGGGTTTAGCGATGGTCAGCCCTGGGAAAATTTTGGGCTGGTGCGTCGAATGTTGGAATATATCCAGCCTTTGAGGAAACCAGTCGCATTTTGGTGTTGCGATCGCGACTTGATCGGAAATGGGGTAATGCGCGAAGGTCCAGATGCGATTCGTCTAGGGTTGCCTTTTATACCTGCTAGCGCGGAAACCTCTGCGATCGCCGCTTTGTTGGAATTAGTCACCGCCACCAGTACGCCAGTACACATCATGCGTGTCTCCACTGCTCGTAGTGTCGAATTAATTGCATCAGCCAAAGCTAGAGGTGTCCCTATCACCGCCAGTACCTCTTGGATGCATCTTTTACTTGACACGCAAGCAGTAAAAAGTTATAATAGTAGCCTAAAATTGAACCCTCCTTTAGGCAATCCCAGTGACTTAATAGCGTTACGGCAGGCAGTACGGACGGGTGTGATAGATGCTATAGCCATAGACCACACACCTTACACCTACGAAGAAAAAACCGTTGCCTTTGCCGAAGCTCCACCAGGAGCAATTGGTTATGAGCTAGCATTATCCCTTTTATGGCAGCATTTGGTAGAAAGCGGAGAATTCACAGCTTTGGAATTGTGGAAAGCTCTGAGTATGAATCCAACCGAATGTTTACAACAGAAAACGAGTACGCTTGCACCCGATCAAAAAGCGGAACTGACTTTATTTGATCCCCAGCAAACCTGGAAAGTCGAAAAGCAAAATCTGTATACACTTTCTAGCAATACATTTTGGTTGGGACAGCAATTAACAGGTCGGGTTGTGCAGACTTGGTGTTAGTTGATTTCAAAAAAAAGCCTCTTGCAATCAAGAGTAATCAAAATAAAACCACAGATGCAAATTAGTTATTTATCTGTGTTTATCTGTGTGCATCTGTGGTTCTAAATATCTTTTTATGACTTTAACAGCAAGTCTCATCAAAAACTCAGTTTCTTTTAAACGAATAAGTTAACAAAAAACTGTATTAATCTTGCTTAATTCAAACCAAGTGCGATTGCCCTTTGGGCACTGCGCTTTGCGCAATCGCCGACAACTCCATCTTGTGGCAAACCTGTATCTTGATTGCAAACGTTTGACTGCGGCTTCTGTACGGCTACCAAACTCACCGTCAATTTTACCGTTGAAGTATGAGTGCGATCGCCAGTCTTTCTTGAACGTTCTTAACAAGTTCTCCCTTACTACCTTTCTTTTGCGGAGGAAGTACCTTTGCATGGAATTTGTAAGAAAATAAATTTTAAAAGCAGACAAAATACAACTATGACAATTCTCAACGCCCGCAATTTATCTCTAGAAGACGTTCAGCGTCTTTTAGGCTTTCAAAAACAGTACAGTGACTCATTCACCCCACTGTTATCACTAGAACCTATAACAGAAGATGAACAGCAGGAACTTGTGCAAATTCGCGATGACTTTGATAGATACCTTACAGCAGGCAAAGTTTCCGAAGGGCAAGTAAAGTTTCTTGTACTTGCTCCTTTGATGAGGTTGGCTGGCTTTTACCGCTATCCTATAGAGATTGTCCTAGAAGAGGACATAGCTGATATTGAAATTGAAGATGAAGATATAAAAATTAAAGGCAGGTTTGATATCTTAGCTATTACTAAAGCTAAAAATACAAAAGTTAATGCATTTTTTTGGGTATTGTTGATTGAGTCTAAAAATAGTCAGATTGATGTATCAACAGGATTGCCTCAACTGCTGACATATGCTTATAAAAGTTTAGAGCATCAAGAATCAGTTTGGGGTTTGACAACCAATGGCAGAAGTTATCAGTTTGTGAATATCCAGCAGGGACATCCTCCAACTTATCACCTGATGCCAGAATTAAATTTGATGGAAAGACAGCGTTCAATCCTGTTGCTACAAGTTCTCAAAGCCATTTGTCAGCTATAGCAAACCTAAATAATTTATGAACATTCTCTGTTTCCTCTTCCTCCGCGTTCTCTGCGCCTTTGTGGTTCCATAAAAAAGTCGTGTTCACAACTTAGGTAGGAATGCTATAGCAATCCTAGGTGAGTTGTGAGAATAAAAAAACCGCCCTTCGGGTTCAGCAGTTCTGCTTGAACAAGGAACAAATGAGGTAGCATCTTTAACAAAGATGGCAAGTAACGTCCAACTAATACAGGAATCACCTGCCAATCTGCCCGTAAAGCCAAGGTAGGAATTCCTTTCATGGCGTCGTACAGTGGTAACAAACGCTCTTCAAACCGTTTGAATTCCTTGGCACCTTGAGGCGTAATTGTCGCTATTTCCTGACGGTAACGTTCAGCATTGCCATAAACACTGAAGCTGGCTTCAGGAAAATGGTAGTGTCCAAAGGGGTCGTAAGGTACGGCTTCTAAAGATTCGCCCAAAACATCAAAAACTTGTTTGACAGGATTCAAACTTTCGGCACTTGTCAGACCACAATAGAATGAGGGACCAGAATCAAATTCAAATCCCCGTCGTCTGAAGCTATGAGCAGCTCCTCCAGGTATTGTATGGCTTTCACAAACAATTACCCGCTTACCGTAACGAGCAAGTAATGCAGCAGCAGTTAACCCGCCGATACCACTACCGATAACAATGACATCACAAGAGCGCATTTTTGTCATTTGTCCTTTATTATTTGTTATTTGTCCTTTGTTCTTCGTCCTTTGTCAAATGCCTCTTGAATAATGACTCATAATTCATGACTAATGAAAGCGTGACTCATGACTAATGACCAATGACTGAACCGTTGATTGAACTGAAAGGCGTTTCTATATCCTTTGGTACCAATAAGGTTTTAGATAACGTGGATTTGACGATTTACCGAGGAGAAGCACTAGGAATCATCGGTCCTAGTGGTACTGGTAAATCAACAATTTTACGGGTAATCGCTGGGTTAATTGCTCCTGATTCTGGAGAAATTTATATTCAAGGAGTGCGGCGAGAGGGGTTGATTGAAGATGCTACAAATTTGGTTGGGATTGGCATGGTGTTCCAGCAGGCGGCGTTATTTGATTCTTTGACGGTGGAGGAGAATGTGGGGTTTTCACTTTATCAACACTCAAAACTGCGGCGCTCTCGTATTCGAGAACTGGTTAATGAAAAACTTGAGATGGTAGGGTTATCGGGAATAGGCGATCGCTACCCAGCAGAACTTTCTGGGGGTATGCGAAAACGGGTTAGCTTTGCGCGTGCGATTATGTCTAACCCCGATAACCCCAAAGACAGACCAGAAGTTTTGCTGTACGATGAACCAACAGCCGGGCTTGATCCCATCGCTTCTACGGTGATAGAAGATTTAATCCGGCAACTGCAATGTACGCAAGGAATCTGTAGCACCTACGCTATTGTGACTCATCAACACAGTACCATTCGTCGCACGGCTGACCAGATCGTGTTTCTCTACCAAGGTAAAGTGCAATGGCAGGGAACTGTCAGTGAAATAGATACTACAGACCATCCTTTGATTAGACAATTTATTAGTGGAAGTGTATCTGGACCGATTCATGTTGTTGGTTAATTGGTGCTAAGGAGCCACTACTTTGCTCCCGCCAGTACGCTCAAGAGGGGTTTTCCTCAAGAGGAACTGACGTTTTCCCGTCGCTGTTGGGAACGTTCGGGTTTTCCCCCCAACCCTAGCCCGCACCCTGCCTTATACGGACACGAGGGAAAACGCCACTGACAACAACAGCGGCTCACCGCCCAAGGCAGCGCTTCCCCTCCTAGAGCTTATACTCACTACAAAGGCTGGCTCCTCCGTGGGAACTCCAAAGCCCTCCAAAAAACGTGCAAGTAGCGTGCAAGTGGCGTTGTTCAATGCGGAGTGCTGAGGGAAAATACTTATACTTAGCACTCGCAACTCAGGACTAATTGTTGATAGGAGAAATAAAATGCGATCGCGAACATTTCGAGAAGGTTCTGTCGGGTTGTTGCTCCTGCTAGGACTGGGAGTGTTTGGGTTAATTATTTTGTGGTTGAATAGATTCACTGCTGCTAGCAGTTCATACAAAGCTATTGTTGAATTTGCCAACGCTGGCGGTATGCAAAAAGGGGCAGTGGTTCGGTATCGTGGCGTTAAGGTAGGCAGTATTTCTGCTATTCGACCAGGACCAAACAATATTGACGTGGAAATTGATATTACCAAATCCGACCTGATCATTCCCAGCAATGTCATAGTTGAGGCTAATCAGTCGGGACTCATTAGCGAAAGCGTTATTGATATCACACCAAAAACGCAGCTATCATCTGGGGTTACTATTGCTAAACCCTTGGACAAAAATTGTAACCCCCAAATTATCGTCTGTAATGGCTCTCGCTTAAAAGGTCAGATTGGTATTAGTACCGATGAACTTATTCGCGCGACGACAGAGCTAGCTAATGTATACTCTAGCCCAGAGTTTTATAAAAATGTCAATAAAGCTGTGGAAAATACTGCTGTAGCTGCAGCAACTGTTGCTGAATTAAGCCGCAACCTCAATATTGCAAGCAAAAGCTTACAACAACAGCTCAACAATTTTGCCGCAACGACTAATACAGTGCAACGAGCGACAACTCAACTCAGTACATCCTCCACAAGAACCTTAAATCAAATTGGTACCACAGCAAATCGATTTGGTAATACCGCAGAGCAATTCGGTGCTACCGCTAGAGAAATTCGTTCAACTACCAGTCAAGTTAATAAGCTGATTAACAACCTTGATACTTTGGTGACAAGCAACCGCTCTTCGCTTGTTGCAACATTAAACAATATCACTGAAACTAGCAACCAACTGCGCCAGACAGTCAGCAGCTTATCACCTGCTATCAATCGCGTTACCCAAGGAGAATTAATCAAAAATTTAGAAACTCTGTCTGCTAATGCTGCACAGGCTTCTACGAATTTACGCGAGGTGACTAATAGCCTGAACAATCCTAATAACGTGTTGGTACTGCAACAAACCTTAGATTCTGCTCGCGTGACATTTGAAAACACGCAAAAGATTACATCTGATTTGGATGAGTTGACTGGAGATCCCGCTTTTCGGCAAAATTTACGGCAATTGGTAAATGGTTTGAGTAGCTTAGTGTCCTCTACACAGCAGATGCAGCAGCAAGTGCAAGTTGCAGATTCTCTAGATTCAGTCAAAGCTGTCATTTCCAACCACAATGCTGCAATGTCCGCACCGAATACAAATCAACAGCAGATAAAGTTTAATCTCTCACCCACTGCTGCTAAAAGTGCCGACAAAACGTTTCAACCTACAACCATTACCTTGACGAATCCTACACAAAGCAGCAACCCAGATTCGTTAAGATTTAAGACCTCAAACACTGCAGTTAAGAGTGATGACAAAACATTTCAACCTAGCGCTATTATCTTTACTTCTCCCACACAAGGCAGCAATCAAGATTCGCTAAGATTTAATATTTCACCCACTGCTGTTAAAAGTGATGACAAACAGCCTCCTCGGGCTACCACTAGTCCAATGACTCCTTTTGCATCTCAAGAAAATCTTTTGAGGCAATTGAGGGAGCATCGTCAGCAGCAGGAGCAGGGGGAGTAGGGATAAAGGTAGTCTAATGGAAGTGGCATTTTAATCAATAGCCTCAGGTCAGAAAATTTGTTTGATAAATCTATGACTAGCAAAGAAGTACTCAGAAGTGTTGCTGCCCAAATCCAATTGTTCAATGATATTGAGCAAAAAGAAACTTTTCTGTTCGTACTGGGAGCATTATTATCTAGAGTCATTAGCTTAAAAAAAGCAGCAGAAATTATGGAAATAGAACCTGATGTATTTCTGGAACTATTGGATTTAATGGGTCTAGAGTTTTCCTATCTCACTCTAGAAGATGTTGCGCTGGAGAAGAATTGGTAGGTTAGGTGAAGATAGTTTTTAACTCGTCTCCATTGATTTTTCTAGTGCGGCTGGGATTTCTAGATAGTTTTGTTGACTCTGCCGATGAATTCTATCTACCAACGTTTGTGGTAGAGGAAATCTCTGCTAAATCGGACGAAGCTTGCCAGGCTATGCAAGTGTTGATTGATTCGGGCAAAATTGTAACCAGGGCGACTAAGTTGACTCTTTTAGCCAACAGTTTAAATATGCGACTGGGTTTAGGAGAGTCAGAAGCGATTGCTTTGGGTATTGAGTTGCCATGTGATTACATCATTTTAGATGACAGCGCAGCTCGAAAGGAGGCAGTTCGACTGGGGCTAAATGTAAAAGGAACCTTAGCAGTCATCAAGAAACTTCAGGTAGATGGCAAAATTACCATTGATAGCTTAGAGCAACTTGATCAAGAGCTAGTGGCAATTAATTTCAGAGTCAAGCGATCGCTATTTGATGCCATCTTTGAAGATTAAAAAAGTAATAAAGTAATACTCCGATAGAACGGGTAAAGCAGCATGACACAGACAAAAGCCATCACGGAGGCGATTACCAGTCTGGCGGACGCAGAAAACCGCTTTGGGTTCGTCCGCATTGAGTCTGAGCGGTTTTCAAGAGAGTGGTGCGAGGAATTGCCAGCCCTTAGCGAAGCCGACAAAGCGAACCTCGATGTCCTGCGGCGCAGGTATCTTTATCACCGGGCTAGTGGGAATTTGTTAGAGGGGACGGTTATGCTGTTGCTGGTTTCCCCGTTACTGGCGCTTGCGGGGTTTTACGATCCGCCCCGTATCAAGGCAGAAGAATCAGTGGATGTGGTGGTGGATGACGGTGAAGAGATTTTACGCGGACGGATTGATGTGCTGGTGCTGCAAGATCAGTTTTGGGTGATGGTGCTGGAATCTAAAAAAACCACGCTGTCGGTGTGGTCGGCATTACCGCAAGCCCTGGCGTATCTGATGGCAAACCCAAACCCGAATCTGCCCGTATTTGGTATGGTGACGAATGGGGACGATATTTTGTTTGTCAAGATGCTACAGGCGGGTACGCCGCAGTACGATTTGTCACGAGTTTTCGCGCCGTTTACTTCTGCCAGGGAACTGTACAGCGTTTTGCAAATCCTCAAGTGGTTTGGTCAGGCAGTTACCTGTATGTGATGACTGGGGACTGGGTACTGGGGACTGGGAAGATGTTCCTACTTTCCTTTGGGCGGGGTTTGAATCCCCCTCCATAATCCTCCCACTCCCTAATCCCCAATCCCTAATCCCCAATCCCCAGTTCAATTCCAATCTTCTTCTTCTTTTTTGCCCCGGCTTTTGTAAATGCCCCCAACGCTATGTAAGGAGCGTGTTTTCTCAAAAAGTTCTTCTTCGCTAAGACCCCAGTGCTGTAAGACTTTATCCAAGTCGCTTTGAATGTCTCTTGCGCCAGGAAAGCCTTGGTAGCGGATTCGCAATCTCGCTAGTTCTGCTAAATTATGATCAGTCGCCTCACCAATTAGTAAATTCTCAACGATAGGGCGATCGCGATTGTACAGTGGATGCTGTTGGTCTTTATTTGGATTGCTCATATATTTTATTTTTGTGATTTGGATTTTAGATGGAGAATTGTTACAGAGGCACTCTCATGAAAGCGTCTGTAGATCTGTTAGTTCTGAAATAGTTGTCAAAAAAGTATCACTAACCACCAAGAACTTACTACTCATCATTTTCTGTCTTTATAGCTCTGTATCTCGATTGACGGCTAACACACCTCAACTCTTACGGCTCTCACCACTGTCACTCAATATTGAATAAAGATACATTGTCATTAAGAAAGTACACAAATGTTAAGGTGAGGGTGAATCACCAAACGGTGTTGAGCAATGAGTGTTGAGTGAGCAGTAAAATTTCCCCAAAACCGGAAAGAACTCGCCAATTCAAACCTTGTATCTTAGCACAACTGAAATCACCCAAAGCCCAAGCAGCAAGGGAGCAAGAACCCGATATGTTTGAACACTTCACATCCGAAGCAATTAAAGTCATTATGCTCGCCCAGGAAGAAGCGCGTCGCCTGGGGCACAACTTCGTCGGAACGGAGCAAATTCTCCTGGGGCTGATTGGAGAAGGAACAGGGATTGCTGCCAAAGTGCTGACCGACTTGGGCGTTACTCTCAAAGACGCACGTCGCGAAGTAGAAAGAATTATTGGTCGGGGTTCTGGCTTTGTACCCCCGGAAATTCCTTTTACCCCCAAGGTGAAAAGCCTTTTCGAGCAAGCGTTTAAAGAAGCTCGTAGCCTGGGACATAACCATATAGGTACTGAACACTTACTCTTGGGATTGACTGAGGCTGGTGAAGGTGTCGCCGCTAAAGTCCTGCAAAATTTGGGGCTTGATTTGTCGCAAGTCCGCACCGCAGTGATTCGTCAGTTAGGTGAAGCGACATCTGTTTCCGCTGGTCGCAGTGGCAATCAAAGACGCACCCAAGCTCTCAGTTTAGAGGAATTTGGTAGAAATCTTACTAAGCTAGCAAAAGAAGGCAAGATCGACCCAGTTGTCGGTCGTGAAAAGGAAATTGAGCGGGCAATCCAGATTCTTGGTCGCCGTACTAAGAATAACCCCGTGTTGATTGGGGAACCAGGAGTTGGTAAAACAGCGATCGCCGAAGGTCTCGCTCAACGCATTGTTAGCCAAAATGTCCCCGACATTCTACAAGACAAGGAAGTGGTCAGCCTTGACATGGGATCACTGGTGGCTGGGACTCGCTTCCGTGGCGATTTTGAAGAACGCATTAAGAAAGTCATGGATGAAATCCGCACGGCGGGCAATATCATCCTGGTGATAGATGAAATTCACACTTTGATTGGTGCTGGCGGTACAGAAGGCGGTATGGATGCAGCGAACATCCTCAAGCCAGCACTTGCAAGAGGTGAACTGCAATGTATTGGTGCAACGACTCTTGATGAGTACCGTAAGCATATCGAACGCGATGCCGCTCTAGAGCGTCGTTTCCAACCGATTATGGTCGGTGAACCATCGGTTGAAGAAACTATCGAGATATTACACGGCTTGCGCTCTGCTTACGAGCAGCACCACAAAGTACAAATCTCTGATGCAGCCCTCGCTGCTGCAGCTAAGTTGTCAGACCGCTACATCAGCGATCGCTTCTTACCTGATAAAGCGATCGACTTGATTGATGAAGCAGGAAGCCGCGTTCGTCTGCGGAATTCTATGAAATCTGCTGATCGCGAACTCAAGCGCGAATTGGCGCTAGTGACCAAGCAAAAAGACGAAGCTGTCAGAACTCAGGACTTCGACAACGCTGGACAACTGCGCGACAAGGAGTTGGAACTCGAAACTCAATTGCGTGAATCACAAACTGATAAATCTGTCAATAGCCCCATCGTTGATGAGGAAGACATTGCTCAGATTGTGGCTTCTTGGACTGGCGTCCCAGTGAACAAGATCACTGAATCCGAATCAGAGTTACTGCTGCACTTAGAAGACACACTGCACCAGCGTCTCATCGGTCAAGAGCAAGCAGTTACCGCAGTTTCCAAAGCTATCCGTCGCGCTAGAGTTGGGTTAAAGAATCCCAATCGACCAATTGCGAGCTTTATCTTCTCTGGTCCTACAGGAGTCGGTAAGACTGAGTTGACGAAAGCATTGGCTTCCTACTTCTTCGGTTCCGAAGAAGCGATGATTCGCCTAGATATGTCCGAATTCATGGAACGCCATACCGTTTCCAAACTCATTGGTTCGCCTCCTGGTTACGTCGGATACGACGAAGGCGGACAGTTAACCGAAGCCGTGCGGCGCAAACCCTACACAGTCGTGCTGTTCGACGAAATCGAAAAAGCACACCCCGATGTGTTCAATATGCTGCTGCAAATCTTGGAAGACGGTCGCCTTACCGATGCTAAAGGTCGCACAGTGGACTTCAAGAACACGCTGATTATCATGACTTCCAACATCGGTTCTAAGGTGATTGAGAAAGGTGGCGGTGGTTTGGGCTTCCAGTTCGCCGAAGATGAAGCTGAGGCTAGTTACAACCGCATCAAGACACTGGTGAACGAGGAACTCAAAGGTTTCTTCCGTCCAGAATTCCTCAACCGTCTCGACGAGATTATCGTCTTTACTCAGCTTAAGAAAGATGAAGTCAAGCAAATTGCTGACATCATGCTGCGCGAAGTTACAAGCCGCTTGACTGAGAAGGGAATCAGTTTAGAAGTGAGCGATCGCTTCAAAGACCGTGTGTTGCAAGAAGGCTACAACCCCAGCTATGGTGCTAGACCGTTACGTCGAGCAATTGTGCGCCTCTTGGAAGATTCTTTAGCTGAGGCGATGCTCTCCGGTCAAATCGGAGAAGGCGACACAGCCGTTGTAGATGTTGACGATGACGGTCAGGTCAAAATTCACAAGTCGGAGAAACCAGAGTTGTTACTCGCGAATGTTGGCTAGAATTATACCACATCACTTGCTGTAACAATAAAAGACAATCCAACCCCTGCTTCATGCAGGGGAGCCATAAAGGGTCTTCTCTGGTCAACATTTTGTGAAATTATAATAGTAATTTTTCCCCTGGTATCTCTACCGGGGGTTTTTTTGGTGCAAGAACAACGCTTCGTTGATTCATTGTGTATCAGACCCAATTTTATACCGACCTGTTCTTTCCATCGCCCTTTGAGTAGGCTTGATACTTGCCTGCTTTTCAACCTTTTGCCAATCTACTTGCTCTAGCACAGCATCTAAGACATCTGATATAGTACAGTGCTGCTCAAAGGCAATCCGCCTCAGAATTTCATGATGTTCAGGTTTGATGTACACAGGCTTTCTTTGCGTCGGTGCCATTGTCCGCGTTTATAGTAATTTCATCCCACAGTATAACGTAGCTAAGTAGCTATATTGACAAGTAGCTAATTAGCTAATTAAATAATAACAGGGATTCACAAATACTCAAAATCCTATCAGAATGTCTATGGAAAAAGCGGTAGTTGCACTATTTGCAGGTTGCGGAGGTTTAGACTTAGGCTTCCGTAAAGCAGGTTTCAACATTGTATGGGCGAATGAATACGACAAAGACATCTGGGAGAGTTACGAAAAAAACCATCTGGACACGGTTCTCGACAGGCGAGATATCCGGGAAATTTCTTCAAAACAAATTCCTGATTGTGTTGGGATTATAGGCGGTCCTCCCTGTCAAAGCTGGAGTGAAGCAGGTAGTCAGCGAGGAATTAATGATGAGCGCGGCAAATTGTTTTTAGAGTATGTACGGATTCTTAAAGATAAGCAACCTTTATTTTTCCTAGCTGAAAATGTCTCTGGGATGCTTCATAAAAAGCATGAATTAGCATTAAATAATATCATTACTGCATTTGAAGAAGCTGGTTATGTCGTGTCATTTAAATTACTAAATGCTATACGCTATAACGTTCCTCAAGACAGAAAGCGCGTAATTTTGATTGGCTATCATAAGAATTTACAAAAACGTTTTAATTTTGGTTTACTCAAGCAAGCTTTGCATATCCCCACTTTAAAAGAAACAATTTGGGATTTACGGGAATCTGCACTTCCAGCTTTAGAAAAGAGTAAAACCAATGGGGAATCTTGCTTAGTTCCAAACCATGAGTATATGACTGGTGGATTTTCCAGTATGTATATGTCACGCAATCGAGTTCGCGCTTGGAATGAGGCATCTTTCACAATTCAGGCTGGTGGTCGTCATGCACCAATACATCCACAAGCAAATAAGATGATTCATGTAGGAAAAGACAAGTGGATTTTTGACCCAAACTCGCCCCAACCATACAGAAGGTTATCAGTTCGAGAGTGTGCCAGAATTCAAACATTCCCAGATGACTTCATTTTCCACTACAAAGACTTAACTGCTGGCTACAAAATGATTGGCAATGCTGTACCTGTTAACTTCAGCTATGCTTTAGCACAAGCAATATATAAAGATTTATTTGAAAGCAACCAAAGAAAAAGTGAGTCATCGCACGAAGAAGGTTTTACTCAACTTAGCCTGGTATTTAATTAGTATTGTCAATACAAGCCTACTTGCGGGGAATGAAAATATTGTAATCTTGCTCTAATATTTTTAGAATGCGGTTATGGTTAAGTGCATCGGGTTTGACTTCTGTAAACTTGCCTAACATTCTTAAAGTTTCTACTTCTGTTATAGTCGTTAAACTTGGTAGAGGTTGATAAGGTTGAAATCTTGTGTAGACATTTTTACCCCTATTACTTCCTTCTGTCATGGGATTGATGGGTCTACAAATAACTTTAATATTCTTGCTTTGCTCTGCTACTGATTGAACATCAATCGGTAAAATATTTTTTATCAATTCTGTAATAGATGATGGATACTCGTCAGAAACGTACAGACAATTAGCAATGCCATTTCCCTCTCCTACGCCAGCAATAATTTTAATGATTTCATCAATGTTGTGAANGACAATTAGCAATGCCATTTCCCTCTCCTACGCCAGCAATAATTTTAATGATTTCATCAATGTTGTGAAAAACTTCTAAAAAAGGAATGAATGTATTGCCACTTCTATATCCAAAACAAATGCTTACGCCTACAAAAAGATTTGCATTTGAATTGTACAGCCATTGATTTGCCCATTCAGTCACTTTAACAGTCATTTTTGTAAAAGCATCATCGCCGAATTCCTTGATAAATCTTTTGTGCCCATACCAATTACCAAAATAATCTGCATTGCTAAGTTTTGCTGATATTTTAATAGGTGGTGAGTTTTGAAGTGTGATTAGGACATCAGTTTTGTTGGTTGTGCTTTTAGTTCCAATTCTATTGGAGCTAACTATTAAATCTCCAGGAATAAAGCCTAAATTTATCATCCAGTTAGGTAATATCTTGGGGATATAATCTCCAGATTTTGCTGCTGCTGCAATAGCATTTTCAAGTTGAACTGACTTGGAAACTGTGGCCATAACAAATTCTCTATCTTTAAAAGAAAAAGATACAAGTGCGACAAACTGCTCTCCTGGAACACACAGAAAACCAATTGATGACAGCAAATCACCTACTTTCTACCCCACCAATCAAGCTTCAAAATCATCCCTACCACAAACCCAATAATCAACCCAGAAGTGTGCCCAACAAAACTAATTTGTGGAGTTGTCAGGTCAAAGATGACTTGCAGCAAAATAAGTGACAAAATTCCTCGCAAACTTCTAGCAGCTAGGCGTGTTTTTTTCCTTCGCCAATCATGTAATAAGACAGCGGCAAAAGCACCAACAAGACCCATCACACATCCAGATGCACCTACGACAAAATCAGCTTGAGAGTACCCGATAACTGACATATAAGTAACAGTCAGCATTGAGCCAATTGCACAAGCAAAGTACAATAGTAAAAATCGCGGTGTTCCTAGGGCAAATTCCACTAAGCGACCAAATAAATAAAGACCTAACATATTTAGTAATAGGTGCAAGAAACCGAAGTGAAGAAAAGCGGCGCTTAACAAGCGCCACCAACTTCCAGTCACAACTTCTTCTGGCACTAACGCACCTAAACGGTATAAGTTATTAACGTTGGTGCTACCTCCAAGTTTTACCTCAACAGCAAAGGCAAGTATATTCAAACTAATAATTAAGTATGTGGCGATTGGATGACGTGGCTTCAAGCTGATACCGCTATATGTTTCCTCATACTCCATTTCTGTAAGGATTCTAGATAAAATCTGTTGGGATTTGTCAGTAAGTACTGATTCAGCTACAACTACAGGAGCGGACAACCGCCTTGCTACTGCGTTGCGGATGCGAACATCACTGCTATGCGCTATACTCAAAAATTGCTCACGAGCGATGATATCACCTCCCGCAGCTTGGTCAGCTGTTGCTAGCCAAAATAGTTTGATGGTGTTTGAATAGTTTGCCAGCGAACCACTGAGTAATCTTGCTACCTGTTGTGTTTGACCGCAGAAGGCTAGCACCAACATACGTGCAAAATTGCGCGTTCTCAAGTTAGGTATTTTCTCCAGCGTACCCTCATAGCGATCGCAAACTTCGAGCATACCATTCAAGTCGCCAGTCTCACCGAGCGCTCTTATGTAGCCGCTCAGCATATCGAAATCCTTCCGCAATACTGCTTCTGGTACGTTATCTTGTATCCACAGCAGCAGTTCTTCCCAACGACCATCCATTTGGTAAAGGGTGACAGTTGCACAGCGACCAGTCGGTGTTGTCGCGGTCTGATAACGGTCTAGAATTGCAATAGCTTCAGCCATTGCTCCACGCTGACTTAATTCCATAGCGTGTAACAATTTCGGTTGCTCGCGCCAACCATCTAAGGGATGAAGCCAGGAAATTAGGCTAGCCACTCTGCTGGCTTGACCAAAACGTTGTTGAGCAATAAGTTGGTCAACTTTCCTGTTACCAATGTTGGGCACGATGACTAGAATCGCCCACAAGCATGCACCAATCAAGCCACCCAGGGATGGAGTCAGATACAACAAAACTGCAACTGCAACCAAGATTAATCCTGACACTATAATCCAGCCACGATTATTCTTAGCAGAAATACGAGATGCACTCATCATCGTCGAGATGCATGATAGACACACTAGCCAAATCAGTATGTGATTGAGATCCATCGGATTGACACCAATCAGGAAATCCCTGGTTGTAGAGCAATTACTATTATGATTCCTTTTTTAGGATGCCTGTATTACACTAATAACCCAAGTTGCTAGTTATTCTTATCGGCGATCGCAATGAGGTTGACTACTTATTTGTGAGCATTTCTGGCAATTCTTTACCCTTAACAACATTGTCGGAATAACCGGATACAGGAGGAACTTGCCAACCGTCTAGCGCGTCTTTAATGACACCAGCTACAGGTACAGCAATCAGCAACCCTAAGACTCCACCAATGTAGGTTCCCACTAGCAAAGAAATTAAAACCCATATTGGTCTAAGTCCTGTAAAACTACCTAAGAGTCTCGGAGCAATAGCTTGGTCAATTAATTGATCAATGACAACGGCTACAGCTAAAACCCTTGCTGCTAGCCAAAAGTCATGTGACACTATAATGAGAGTGACTACGGCAAGACTAACAACATCACCGAAGGGAATTAAGCTCAAAATCCCTACTCCCAAACCAAAAAGTAAAGCAAACTGAACCTGAAAAACTAAAAACACTATAGTGAGTGAAATCCCCATCAGGAAAGCTAAAGCTACCTGACCTATTAAGTAATTTTGAAAATTTTGCTGAACAGATTGCCTTAACTGCTGACTAAAATTGAAGGGCAATTTCTTAAATAAACTGTCCCAAATTCTCTGGCCATCTATTAACAAATAAAAAGTTAGCACGACTGTAATTAAAGCTTCGGAAATACTATCAATGGTGTCTATCACAATACTAAAGAGTTTATCTACCACATATTCCAATTCATTTGGTAAGTGATTCGTTATTTCAGTAAATATCTGATCTAAATTAACCTTTAAGCCGTGGCTAGCTGACCACTGATTAAGATTCTGAAATTTTTGCTCACTAGAGTCAATCCATTGAGGAAGTAGTTTAGCCATTTCATGAAACTGCTCTAAAATAATAGGAAGTACAGTCATTCCTAAAGCAAATATAATTATCAAAGTTGATAGAAAAACTAATGTAACTGCGTAATTTCTTTTCACTCCGCGTTTTTGGAGGATCGAAACAGGATAATTTAGAATGAAGGCAAGTAAAGCGGCTAAAAGAAAAGTTGTCAATAAAGGTTGAAAATATTGAACAACTTGAACTGCTAGCCAGCCATTAAGAAAGACTAGTGGAAACAGTAGTGTCAAAATTAACCATTGCAGTAGTTTGGTCAGTGAAATATTCATATTAAAGAGTCATTAAGAGTCAAAAATTGTCATTTGGGCAAAGTTCATTTATAATAATAAATCTAATTAATTACAAAGCACTCGGTACAGAGGCTCAGGTAGTGCTTTTGATAATCTTGCCGTCCATAGCCAACCATTGTTGTTTGTTGACCTTGCGAATCATCTCTTACCCAGTTACGGCACACTGCTGAACCAATACGGTTCAGTTAAGGATTGTTGCTCTTGAATTTCACAACCTGTAGAGACTGTATGTACGGTCTCTACTGGTTGCCAGTTGTTAATAAGTAAATTATCTTATCCAAACCGCGTTAGGGATGATGGGTAGTAGGAATACAAGAGAAATTCTTGTACTCTTTCCATCACCCCATTCGGGCTTCAGCCCTCAGAACCTGGTTCTGAGGATGGCGTCGGTCTAAGCCTTTCCCGCCAAGAACGTGTTGGAGTTGAAGAACCTGAGGAGGGAGAAGAGTTGGTTGCAGGAGGTGTATACTGTCGCCTACTTCTTCTTGGAGTTGAAGAATTAGATTCTTCTGTTCTATATCGCCGTCGCCGTGGACGTTGTGATTGTGAAGATGACTCACCACTGGAAGTTGATTCTTCGCTACGATAACGACGACTGTAGCGTCTTCTTGGTCTTGACGTTTCCTCTTGTTGTTGGTCTTGCTGATAATAGCGTCTCCTATTTCTGCGTCTTCTAGATGAATCTTCACTACTATCATCAGAATTTACTTGTTGATTTCTTCGTCGTCTATATGACCTGTTGTTTGTTTCTTCATCAACTTGCTGGTCATACGAGGTAATAGAGCGATTTATAATTCGTTTGGCTTTGACAGGTTTCGCCTTTATAGTACCTTTTCGACCTTCTAGCTTGGGTCTTTCAGGAAACTTTTCAACCGGTATTTCCTTGACCACTTTTTCCATAAATTCATGCCAAGTGTTAGCAGCACTCCCACTGCTACCCCAAGTCGGTTTGTTGTCGTCATTACCCAACCAAACCCCTGTAACCATTTGGGGAATGTAGCCAATAAACCACAAATCGCGGGCTTCGTCAGTGGTGCCTGTCTTACCAGCAACAGGTCTATTTAATTGAGCAGCACGACCAGTACCATTTTGCACCACGTTGCGGAGCATCCAGGTCATAATGGCAGCACTTTCAGCGTCGATCGCCCGCTTCGGCTTGAAGTTAGCAGACCAAATCACCTTTCCTTGACGGTCAAGGATGCGCGTAATACCATGAGGTTCTACGTGTAAACCTTGAGTTGCAAACGAACCATAAGCGCTGGTCAACTCCAGCAAATTGACTTCTGCGGAACCAAGCGCCAAGGAATACATCGGTTGAAGTTGAGATTTAATCCCCATTTTGTGGGCAAGTTGGATGGTTGGTTCAAAACCCACTTTCATCAGCACCCTCACCGCAACAATATTAACTGATTTGGTGAGCGCATCCCTCATCGTCAGCCAACCTCGGAAACCTTCATCAAAGTTTTTCGGTTCATAGCCATCTATAACTAGGGGTGAATCGAGGTAGCTGTCATAGGGGCTGACCCCACTTGCTATAGCAGCAGCATAAACAAACCCTTTGAATGTTGATCCTGGCTGACGCTGTGCTTGGGTGACGCGATTAAACTGGTTCTTTTCAAAATCTTTCCCCCCAACCATTGCCTTAATTTCACCACTGCGGGGATCAACAGCAACCAAAGCTGCTTGCTTAAAGTTTTCCCAGCGACCTTCGTTTCGCAACGTTTTGGCAACAGTTGCTTCCGCCGCCTTCTGCCAATTTAAGTTCAAACTCGTTTCCACTGTCACGCCTGCTTTTAGTGCTTCGGGGGAAACATACTTTGGCAATTCTTTTTGAATGTAGCTGATAAAGTAGGGAGCTTCTACTTCCCATCGCTTGGGCGAACTGGGTTTGATGTTGATTGGTTCTGCCGTTGCTGCTTGTTTTTCGGCTGCTGTAATAAATCCATCTTCCTGCATCCGTTGCAACACCAGGTTTCGCCGCTGCTTTGCTGCTTCTGCATTCACTTGTGGTGAAAAGCGATTTGGGGCGGGAGGTAATGCCGCGATCGTTGCCATTTCGCTTAATGTCAGATCATCCACAGATTTACTGTAGTAAACCCATGCTGCATCTGCGACACCGTAAGCCCCAGAACCTAAGTACACCAAATTCAAGTAGCGTTCCAGAATCTCGTCCTTGGACAATTGTTCTTCTATTTTCTGCGCCAGACGAGCTTCCTTGACTTTTCGCCAGACAGTTTTTTCTTGTTTGAGGAAGAGAATTCTTGCTAGCTGTTGCGTGATTGTACTACCACCTTCGACCACGTCTTGCGATCGCACGTTATTCAAAACTGCTCTGACAATTCCTTGGGTATCAACTCCATTATGTTTATTAAATCTTCTGTCTTCCGAAGCAATAAAAGCTTTCTTAAATTTATCTGGTATTTCCTCTATCTTTAACTGTTCTCTAGTTGCTTCGCCTTGCTGTTGTATAATCGTTCCATCACCAGCTTTAATAGTCAGTGTACGCTCTCGAACAACCGCGTTGAGTTCAGCTTTATCGGGTAAACTTTGGTCTATTGCCGCAATACCATAGCCTATAGCAATCATTCCACTACTTATACCCAAGCCTGCCCAAAACCAATAGCGACGATAAAGCGGTTTATTACTGCCAGGAAGTTTGGAGAGTATCTGGTTCAGTAATTGTTTTCCCTTTAAGCGCTTGATTGGTGAACTCGTCTCCGAAGTGGATTCTTCGTTGTCAGTTTGATGACCAGGGGGCGGTTCTGGTTTCTGTTTATCAGCATCACTCGAGTTTGCTGGTTGTTCCTGGAACCAGGAGTTAAACTTTACCACGTCAATTCCTCACTTCAAGCAGTTGCAATCTAACCGCCATAAAAAGAAAGTTTTTAGAGTTTTTAGATTAGTGCGCCACATTCGTGATAGTATATCACTTCATGATTAATTAAATATATTCCTTTTGGCAAAATTTTATTGTAATTTTGCGTTATTCTTTATACAAAATTATATTTGATTATTGCATCAAGCAATACTACTGTAGAAAGAATTTGAAACAAAAAAGCAAAACACGTTGCTTAATGAATGTTCGTAGTGCAATAGCTCTTGGGAGTAATCTTGGTGATTCCCGTGCCATCTTGGAAGCCGCTATCGAAACTTTAGCCCAAACTCCGGGAATTCTCTTAGAAGCTAAATCGAGTTGGTACAAAACTAAAGCCGTGGGACCACCACAACCAGATTACATAAATGGCGCTGCAATACTGCGGGTCGGTATATTACCACAGTTGTTGTTAACAACTTTGTTACAAATTGAAAATAAATTTGGACGCGTACGACAACAACGTTGGGAAGCACGCACTTTAGATTTAGATTTGTTGTTATATGATGACTTAATTTTGAATACACCAAACTTACAGCTTCCTCATCCCAGAATGCGGGAGCGAGCGTTTGTATTGGTACCACTTGCGGAAATTGCTCCAGATTGGATAGAACCAATTTCCGGGTATGCTATTAAACAGTTAGTTAAAGCGGTAGACTGTTCTGAAGTACACCGATTGGTGAGCAACTTATTTGACCAACCATAAACACAGACAACGCTGATTTTTACATCCTCCCAAAGTGTTAGTCTGTGTCTTTTTAAACAATGGAATTCGCTTATGCCATTAGGTAGAGAATTACCCCAGCTGCTGAAAGAGCGCTTGTACTACAAAGGGCGCAAATTTAATTTTGAGGTCAATCGCTTACGTTTACCTAACAACGTAGAGGGAGAATGGGAATGCGTTCGTCATCCAGGTGGCGCTCTGGCTATACCCGTCACTCCAGAAGGTAAACTAATACTCGTGCGCCAGTACCGTTTCGCGGTTCAGGGAAGAGTGTTAGAGTTTCCTGCTGGTACATTAGAACCAAACGAAGACCCCCTAGAGACAATTCAGCGTGAAATACAGGAAGAAACTGGCTACCGCGCCCAGAAGTGGCAAAAACTAGGAGAGTTTTTCCTCGCTCCGGGGTATTCTGACGAAATCATCTATGCTTATTTAGCGCAAGATTTGGAAAAGCTGGAGAAACCACCAGTACAAGATGATGACGAGGATTTGGAAACAGTGTTTTTCACTCCAGAAGAACTGGAAAAATCTATTCTGGAAGGAGAGCCTGTAGATGCTAAATCAATTTCTAGCTTTTTCCTAGCGCGTCCGTTGTTGAATCAGTTTTATTCAAATGTAGAACAGTAGTACACTTGTTTTATACTACTCTTCTAGATTGATTATGCTGCTATTGGCGGTTGGCGATGCTTACAGTGCAAGCTTCTTTGTATGCTAGCAAGATGGTAGTTTACAAGGATTTGAGTGCATACGTAGAGCATCCCCGCCATAAAATCGGATCAGGTAGCGATACTGAGGATATGCAGATAAGCATTGCTGTTGTAGAAAAGCTGATCTCTCAACTACTGTCGACGGCAGAAGTTTTAGTTAGCTAAATCGGGCAGAAGCCCCGCGCTGTAATCTTTGATTCAGCGACGGGATGAATGCCCGGACAAAAACGAGGTGTACTCCCGACTTATGTTAAACGTAGTTTAGCGCGGGAGTGGGGTACCCTCGTTTTTGTCAATCTCTGGACTTGGTAACGAGTCAATGAAGTCTTCAAGTATTTGGGTCATAGTCTTGTCTTTCCAAGCCGAATACAAACGAAACTTATTTAACCTACGTTCGCTGATTCGTATCTGTAGATATTTATTTTTCATTTTTGTCAGGACATTGTTATAACATTTATGATAGCATAGGTGTAACAAAGGGGGTGAGAAACAAATGAGGACAGCATATCAATATAAGCTACGACCAACAAAACAACAAGCAGCAAGTATAGACAGATGGTTATCTATGCTTTGCGGCCAGTACAATTACTTGTTGGCTGACAGATTTAATTGGTATGAACAAAATCGTTGTCCAGTCAACGCTTGTCCTCTTGTTTGTCAATTACCTGAACTAAGGGATAACCCAGATTATTATTCACAGAAGAAAACATTACCATTACTCAAAAAGACTCATCCTCATTACGGTGATATTCATTCACAGGTTTTGCAGGAWGTAGTCAAGCGAGTTAAAGTAACTTTCGACCGTTTTCTAAGTGGCGATAGTAATGGAAAAAGAAGCGGTAGACCAAGGTTTAAACCTAGTGACCGTTACCGGACTTTTACCTATCCACAGATGAARGATGATTGCATTCAAGGCAGTTTGATAAATCTTCCGAAACTGGGAAATATTAAAGTTATTTTGCATCGTCCCATACCTAATGGGTTTAATGTAAAGACGGTATCAGTTACCAAAAAAGCTGACGGTTACTATGTAACCCTAAGTCTTGAAGACCGGACAGTTCCCAGTGTCAAACTTGATATTACTCCTGATTCAATAACAGGTATTGACCTTGGTTTAAAGGAGTTTTTAACAACTTCTGATGGTGAACCAGTAGCTATTCCTCAACACTACCGCAAGTCTCAAAAACGGTTACGTGTCATTCAAAAACGTGTTTCACGACGCAAAAAAGGCAGTAATCGTAGACGCAAATCTGTTAACCAATTGGGTAAGCAGCACAAGAAAGTTGCTGACAAGCGCAAAGATTTTCACTTCAAAACAGCTAAACAGTTGTTGTCAAAATATGACGTTGTTGTTCATGAAGACCTCAACGTTAAAGGACTTTCAAAATCCAGACTAGCGGTGGGTCTTCATGATGCTGGATGGTCAAGCTTCCTGTCAATTCTAACTACCAAAGCCGAAAATGCTGGGTTGTTGGTAATAGCGGTGAATGCTTCCGGCACATCACAAGATTGTTCTAATTGTGGTTTGAAAGTTCCAAAAAAGCTGCATGAACGTTGGCATTTTTGCCAATGTGGTTGTTCTCTAGACCGTGATCACAATGCAGCTATAAATATAAAAAATAGAGCGGTAGGGCATTCCGTTCTTAAAGCTCAACGCCTCCTAAGCAATAGCCGGATTGGTTGAGAAGCCCACACTGTAACGGTACTCCGTTCAGTGTGGGAGTATGTCACTAGGTTTGTCACAGCTTGTTTATAACATTATTGAATTGAATAGTTTTTGCAACACAAGCCTAAAAAATAAGCATGAGAAAACTCATCCTCCAGCTGATCTTCGTCATTCTGCTAGTATCTAGATTGGTGGGTTACGCTGCTGTGGATAGCCCAGCCTCTGCTTCAGGCTGCGCGATCGCCACCCGTTCCGCCCCTATTAGCAATGGAACGTTGTCCTACAACGAAATCGGCACCGGACAACCGATCTTACTGCTGCATGGACTATTTGCAGACAAAGAGCAGTGGAACAGTATGATGTGTCAGTTGTCTAAGGCGGGCTATCGGGCGATCGCTCCCGACTTACCGGGGTATGGTAACAGCACTCTTGTCGCAACGAGGGACTATACCTTGGAGAATCAGGTTGCACTGCTGCACCAGTTCACGAATCAATTAGGAATTCGCTCCTTTGATATAGCAGGAAGTTCGATGGGGGGAGCGATCGCCACCCTTTACAGCCAGCGTTACCCGGAACAGTTGCGTAGCGTTGCCTTTATCGGTTCACCTTTAGGTGTGACTGATTGGGCTTCAAGCGTCAGAAATGCCATCTTTGACGGCATAAACCCCTTTATTCCAATCACCAAAGAACAGTTTGACCTAGAAATTAGCTTGCTGTTTGTCACGCCTCCCACCATCCCTGATTCTGTCAAAACAGAGAAAGTGAACGACTACATCACTCGTAACCGTCATTATCAACAGGTTTGGGACATCGTGAACCTGTACGATGACGTTCTCTGTCAGGGACGATCAACTCAGCTTCCGACTCTTGCTATTTGGGGCACAGAAGACAAGATCTACGACATTCGTGGAGCTGATCGGCTGCAACGCTGTATTCCTGGAAGCAAAGTGATCCGATTACCAAAGGCAGGACATCTGCTACTAATAGAAAATTCAGAGGAGGCAACTGCGAATTACTTAAGATTTCTCAATGTGTTTCACTCTAAAAGCACATTGCCAATGTCTTAGAAAGCAGTAATTTTTATGCGTAACTTCTGTATTTCAAGATAAAATCTACATTCTGTAGAGCCGTGTGGCAGTGCGTGCAGCACCGGTTGGCATTTATCCAATTGTTTTATAGCCGCTAAATATTTAAGAAAACCGTCAGAACAAGAACAATGGCTAAAAATTTTCATAGCAATTCACAACTTCCCTTTAAAAGTCAAACTCCTATCAGTCGCATAGCAAAGCCAAGTTCTGAGTTCTACTCTATTTTTTCTGAAGAAGAACTTTTCGGGATAATTCATGCATTAGAAGTCAGACGAGAAATACCTCTAAAGTATTCTTACAAAGGCAGAGGCGCAAAAATTTGGGATGATTTTTATCAAAAATATATTATCCCTACATGGTATCGGACATCAAATGTAGAAATTGACCTTTTAAAAAAGAATTTTGAATATATTAATGGCAATCATCAAAGTTGTGAGAAAGTCACTATTGTAGATGTAGGAGCAGGAAATTCATATCCTGTCAAAAGATTCATTGGTAGACTTAATAAATTAGGTAAAATTAATCAATATATTGCGTTAGATATTAGCGAAGAATTACTTAATTTATCAAGTAAAAATTTTAGGAAGTGGTTTCCACTAATAGAGTATACAAGTTACACACTTGACATAGAAAACCATTCTATACCAAAAAAATGGTTAAAAAATCAGGGTAGCGTTGAAACTGACAATACAGCGAAAATATTTTTACACTTAGGTGTGACAATTGGCAATCATCAAAATAGAAATGGAGTACTCAAAAACTTTAGAGACAGTATGGGGAAGAATGATTTTCTGGTGTTCACTAACGAAATTGGTTCTAACTCTCAATGGGATGGAAGAGTGAGAGGTGGCTGCAAGTATCATGCAGAACAAATTTATGCATGGATTAAAAACAAGATTGGGATTAGGTCGCAAGATTGTGAACTTGTGAGAAAGTATGATTTAGAAACAGATAGCGTAGTTGCGAATATGAAACTGCGTCAGAGCTATACTATAAATTTCAATTTTATGGAAATAGATAAGAATCTTGAAATCTCTGAAGGTGAAGAGATAACTATTTGGAGACATCATAAGTACGAAATACCTGAACTTTTGCAAGAAATAGAACGAGCTGGACTACAACTTGTCCACTATAGTACTAATAAATACTTTTCACATATCATGGTGATTTGTAAGGTTGCCAGTAATATCGTGTCCGGTTAAAGATTTATCATTAATATCAAATCCGTTTGTATCGGAATGATTTCTCCTTGCTTTCTCTCTGCGCCCTCAGCGTCTCTGCGGTTTTTTTATGATTCAGATGCTACCGGATTTGATATAAGACCGCAAGGGGGTAAGAAACAGGTGGCTTTATTCACTGCGCAATGCAGCAATAATATCAACCTTGGTGGCTTTGAGTGCCGGGAAGAAACTAGAACCCACCCCTACCGCAACTGCAGCTCCCATTGACAAGGCAGCATTAGCCACAGAAAACTGATAGGGGGCTTGGATGATGACTGTGGTTGCTGTTTGGGTTAAGCCATGTACGCTGATAATCGCCAAGGTACCACCAAAAATGCTTAGGAGAAGTGCTTCTAGGATGAATTGCACCATAACCTCAAATTGAGTAGCCCCAAGTGCGCGGCGAATGCCAATTTCTTCGATGCGTTCCAAAACAGAGGCGATCGTAATATTAGCAATACCTACACCACTAATCAGTAGAGCAATGACTCCCACAACAGCAAGTGCTTGTGTAGCAGATTTTTGGAGTTCTCGTTCCTTGAGCAAATCTGCAGCGTTATCAAACGTTTCCACAACTGTCTTGGGATGACGCTTTGATAACACTTGCTTGACTTTTTCTTTCAACTGTGGCATATCATCGAGTTGATAGGGACTAATCTGGAGAGTGCTAAACTGAAAATTCCCTGCTATAGCACCTGCAAAGGTGGAAGGTAGCCAGAGAGTACCAGATTTTTCCCCAAATTCTTGACCAGCCGATTTTGTTTCCACAACTCCAATTACAGTCAGACGGGTATTTGCTAGAAAGATTGCCTGATTAAGGGGAGATTGCTTTCGGAATAGAGTTGCTGCCAATTTTTGATCGATGACTGCTACAGGGCGATATTGCTCAAAGTCTACTGCCTTAAAAAACCGTCCTTGGAGAATTTTGCGTCCAGTCGTGCTGATGTAATTTTGAGACACACCGTAGGTACGCACATCTTTTGCCTCGTTTTCCTCATACTGCACAGAACCAATACCATAAATTTGACTCACAGAACTGATTGAGCGAATGATTGCAATACTAAGTTTGAGAGCAACTTCATCGTCCTGATTCAAATCGTCGCCAACAGCAAACCCATTTTCACTAATTATGTAAGGTGTGAGGTAAGGTTTGTCTCGCTCGGCTAATTTGGCTTCAATTTGAGCATTGGTAATGTCGGCAATATTCAATGTGGCGCTAATTGCAGCCACTCCCATAAATACTCCTAGTGTGGTCAATCCAGACCTTACTAAATTCGTATGAAGCGATTTCCAAGTTAGGGAAAGCAGATCAGGAATAGAGATGCCCATAAATAATTCAAAATTCAAAATTCAAAATTCACCCATTAAGAAAACCAGTGCTGATCAGCCGCTTATCTACTTGCTATATGCAAAAAGACGTGACAGTTGATTTCTTGGCTTATTGTGGTTTTTTGTCTGTAGGATTTGGTGGAATTGATGTCTCCTCTAAGGGAGTGTTGGGGGTAATCGTTTGAGTGGGCGGAACTTGGACGACTTGCTCGCCTTGACGTAAACCAGACTTGACCTCTACCGTAGTCAAACCTTGTAAACCCAGGTTAACTTCGCGTTTTTGTGCCCTGGCTTGTTGATCCTTAACCCAAACAAACGGTCGATCGCCTGTTTGTAAGACTTCTAGAGGAATTGTTAACACGTTCTGCCGTTGCTGTTGAACCACCTCAACACTGACTTGACTACCTGGAATCAGCGTTCTGCTAGGCTTATCAAGTTGAACTATTGCATCCACCTTTGCCTGATTGCTGGAAGATGAACCCATCATCGATCCGCCATCGCCGCCGGCTGTTGAAGTCGTTGCTTGAGGAGAAAGGCTAATCACCTTACCTGTGAACACTTTGGGGTTAGGACCGATTGTGCTTACACGAGCAACTTGATTGATGCTGACTTTAGCAGCGTTAAGTGTTGTCAGTTTTAGTCGCACAATTTCTTTTGCAGGGTTTCCCAAGGTCAGCAGTTTACTTTCTGTCTTGACTCCATTGCCTGGATTTACTTCTAGTTTCAGCACAATACCATCAGTTGGTGTTTTCAGGGCGCGATCGCTCAATTGTTGCTGCAGTTCCCGTAACTTCTCTTCACCTCGTCGCACATCAAATGCTGCCTTGCGCTGTTCCGATTCTGCATCTTTCACGGCTGTACGAGCTTCATCCACCTTATCTTGATCGGTCTTTAACTTATCTTCTAAATTCTTCAGTGCCACACGAGCATTACTCACCTTATCTTCGTCGATTTCTAATTCTCTATCAGAAATGACCCCCTGCTGGAACAAGCCTTGGGTTCTCTTCAACCGCCTCTGGGCGTTCTTTAAAGTCTCAAACTCAGGGGAAAGTCCTCGCTGAAATGTTTCTTGAAACTTTTGAAATCGCTTTTGAATATCTTTATACTTCTGTTGTTTCTCCGCGACAACTTGTTGACGACGAGTTAAAGTTTCTTGGTTCTTTCTGTTTTCCAGTTGTTGTTCTTGAAATTCCTTTTGAACTTGGCGATCGCGCAACACCAATAAAGTCTGTCCTGAACGCACTTGCTGTCCTTCCTCAACCAGAACCTGCTCTACAGTGACATCTCGTGGAGCCTTGAGAGTCTGCTGTTCACCTAACTCAACAGTACCTGCTTCAGTGACTGTGACTTCAACATTACCACGTTGAACTGGAATGAGACTCACTGGCACCGGGGACATTGATTGATGAAAGAAATAATTGTAACCAGCCCATCCACCGATTCCAAATAATACCACTCCTGCTGATGTCGCAAGCCACCTTGTTCCTACTCGATACTTGCTCTGCTTCTTAATTCCTAAAATATTTGGGGAGTCTGACGGAGAAAGGTTTGGTTTTGTGGTATTGTCACCTTGTTTATCCTGTGGCAGCCTTGACTCAAACCTCTGCTTCATAGTCCTAAGTCTCCCCAAGCGTTGTTTGTCATTACAAGCTCTCTTATCGTCGCCACTGTCGAGTTGACTGCTGCTGATGCAGTAGCCTAACAATGGATGTGAGCACCAAAAGCTATGGACTCAAGTTGCTGGATATAGTTCCAAAGACCATAGTAGTTATACTTACTAAGCTTAGAACGTTTGAGATGGCAGTAACTAACTGTCTACGTAGTTATTCTAAAAAATTTCACAAGGCTGTCATAGTACCCTCACGGGTACTGATAAAATACCATTTGGATAACTGGAGTTTACGAACAATCTCAACCGAAGGCGTTGACTTGTTAGCTTCATCCCACTTGCTTATCCTCCTCTTTAGCGGATGAATTTCAAGCTTTCGGCTTTTTGCACAAAGAAATCAGTGAAGATACTCATAATGGTACGCTGGCGCAATTTGATATTGGCATTGATTGACATACCTGATTGCAGTGGGAGTTGACGATTATGAATCAGGACTGTTTGCCTATCCAAGCGTACTTTTGCAGGAAAACGGTAGAAATTATAAATTTGGTCTGGCGGTAGGGCATCTGAACCAATCGAAATGAGTTCCCCCTTGATATCACCATACTGTTGAAAAGGAAAGGAATCAATTCTTACATCGACATTCTGTCCTTCTTTGACAAAGCCGATATCCCGGTTCGTGATGTAGACTTTGGCAATCAAGTTATCTTTAGGAACAATTTTCAGAATCGGTTCACTCGAGTTAACCACAAATCCTGGAGTTTTGGCTTTCAGTTCAAAAACTGTTCCCTCCACAGGAGAGGCAATTTTCTGATATTTCAAGGTAGATTGCGTCTCACTTATTTGACTGTCAATCTCGTTAATTTTCTTTTGGTTCTCTAGAATTATCTTGGTAAGCTGGCTGTCGATTTCGGCTATGCTCTTGTCATTTGCCGTAATTCGTGATAGTAAATCTTCTTTAGATAGAGCCTCAGTATTGCGGAGTTTTTCTTGTGCCTGGGTAATTGCTAACTTTAATTGCTGCTGTTCTTTCGTCAGTCGCACAACTTCCGCCTGGGATTTGAGAACTTCCTGCTGCTGTGTCAAGAACCTCATCCGGGGGAAAGCGCCCTCCTTCATCACCGGTTCCATATCATTGAGAATTTTTTGATTAATTGCCAGCATATCTTTAGCACTGGCTAACTCCAACTGGTTTTGGCTTAATTTCTCTTGCGTCTTTTCCTTTTCTAACTGAGTGTCCGCCAAGCGCGAACTGAAATCCAACTGGCGACTTCGCAAGCGCAATTGTTGATCTGGAGTCAGAACAACTCCCGCAGTAGAACCGTTTAACTGCGATCGGTAAACCTGATTTTCTGCAGCTATTGCGGCGCGACTCTGGGTTAAGGAGGCGATTTCTGGTCGAATTTTGAGTGTAACTCCATTGTTGAAAATTGGTGAGACACGCCCCGTGAGATGGCGGCGGTAAAAGTCATTTTCCTGCACCAAAGCGGCGCGATTTTTTTGGAATGATATCAGCTGCGCCTGTGCCGTGGTTTGTTCTAGGCTAATCAGGAGTTGACCTTTTTTGACTTGCTGACCATCTTTAACGTGAATTAGCTTGACAACACCACCGACGGGAGCCTGAATATCAGTGACTGCACCTTGTGGTTCTAGCTTACCACTAGCGGGAATTGCCTCATCAATTTTAAACACCGATGCCCAAATGACTGTAAAAACAGTAACACCAATAATTCCCCAGGCAATAGTTCGCGACCAAATAGGAGATTGTTGTAAGATAACGGGTTGGTCAAATTGAAGGAGGGAAGGAGGGGGGGAGGGAGGGAGTGAGTGAGGGAGGGAGGGAGTGAGGGAGGGTGTAGGGGAATTACCTTTTCCATTATTAATGTTCATATTTTGGCTTGTTTTTATGAAGAATGAGTGTGAAATTTAGGAAATCATCTTGATGAATTAAATAATGATGCTTACAGTAGAATTTGTTGATAATGAAATAAAAATGATAAGAAATAGAAATGATAAGAAGAGCTATCAAAAATCATAAAGATTTAGAGGTTTATAACTTAGCATTTGAAGGTGCGATGAGAATCTTTGAATTATCTAAAAAGTTTCCTATTGAAGAAAGATATTCTATGACAGATCAAATTCGTCGCTCGTCACGGTCTGTCTGTGCTAACTTAGCTGAAGCATGGCGCAAGCGTATGTATGAACCAGCATTTGTAGCCAACTTAAGCGATTCTTCATCTGAAGCAGCCGAAACTCAAACATGGATTGAATTTGCTGTTCAATGCAATTATTTGGATGTTGAAGCTGGACGAGAGCTTTACAAAATCTATAATTCAATTCTCGGTATGCTAGTTTCAATGATTCACAACTCACATCAATGGATCATCCCTCTCAATAACAACAAATAACTCCCTCCCTCCCTCTCTCTCTCCCTCCCTCCTCCCTCCTCCCTCCTCCCTCCCTCACTCCCTCCCTCCCTCTTGTTGCTGATACAAACAGTAGTAATAACCCTTCAGCGCCATTAATTCTTTGTGGGTTCCCTGTTCCACTACTGCACCTTGATCCATCATGAGAATCACATCAGCATTGCGGATAGTACTTAATCTATGAGTTATAAAAAATACTGTTTTTTCTTGAAATGCTTCAGCCAAGTTGCGGCAGACTTGTGCTTCTGCGTTGTAGTCTAAGGCGCTGGTGGCTTCATCAAGGATGAGCAATTGGGGATTTTGCAGGACGGTGCGGGCGATCGCAATCCTTTGTCTTTGTCCCCCAGAAAGCCCTGAACCCCGTTCACCTACAGATGTGTTGTAGCCGTTGGGCAACGACATAATAAAATCATGGGCATAGGCAATCTTGGCAGCAGTAATAATCTCCTCATCACTAGCATCAGGACACGCCAAGGCAATGTTTTCTCGCACTGTCCCGTCAAATAATAAGGTATCTTGTAGCACCATGCCTATCTGACGCCGCAGAGAGTAAAGTTCTACTTTGCTGATGTCGTAACCGTCTATCAAGATTTTCCCTGACTTGGGTTCGTAAAGCCTTTGTAGCAATTTCAACAGTGTACTTTTTCCAGAACCGCTTTGACCGACAACGCCTATAAACGAACCAGCAGGAAAATCTAGGTTGATGTTGCTTAGTTGCAAAGGTCCATTTGCACGGAAGCTGAAAGAAAGATTTTCGTAGCGGACGTTCCCTTCAATTGCAGGCATAAGGATGTTTTGACGTTCGCCTTCTGTTTCTTGGGGTGAGTCGAGAATATCACTGAGACGTTGTAGAGACAGGGCAGTTTCTTGGAAATTTTGCCACAGTTGCACCAAGCGCAACAGAGGGCTGGTAACATAGCCGGAAATGATGCGGAAGGCAATGAGTTGTCCCAAGGTAAGTTGCCCGTTGAGGACAAGATACGCCCCCACCCACAGCACCAGCAGACTGGAGAGTTTATTGAGGAAGTTGCTTAAAGAACCAGCAGTTGTTTGGGTAGAGATAGTCTTGAAGCCAGCACTGATATAGCGGGCGTAGCGTTCTTGCCATTGCCAACGCGATCGCATCTCCAAATTTTGCGCCTTGACTGTCTGCATTCCCGCCATCACTTCCACCAAGTAGGAGTGTGTCTCGGCGTTGCGTTCGGCTTTTTCATGCAACTGTCGCCGCATGACTGGAGAAACCAACAAATTCAACAAGGCAAACAGCGGTACTGTTGCTAGTGCTACTAAAGACAGCACCCAGCTATAAATCGCCATCACGAAGATGTAGATGACTGAAAAAACCGCATCCATCACCACTGTGAGGGCTGTACCTGTAAGGAAGGATCGGATGTGTTCGAGTTCATTAACTCGCGTTGCCAATTCCCCCACGGGACGACGATCAAAATAAGATAAGGGCAGACGCAACAGGTGATTAATAACTTCAGAACCCAACGATAAGTCAATACGGTTAGTGGTATCCACAAACAAATGCGTGCGGACATTAGTTAACACCGCTTCCACCACCGACACCACAATCAAAAAGATACCAAAAACTGTCAAAGTGTCAGGGCTGTTGCCAATCAGTACTTTGTCAATAATCACCTGTGTGACTAGGGGATTCACCAACCCAAAAATTTGCACGACGATAGAAGCAATTAGCACTTCAATCAGTACCTTGCGGTGGCGACGTAATGCAGGTACAAACCACGAAAGACCAAACCGCGACTTAGGTGTTTCTTTTGTCGGTTGCAGCAGCAGCACTTCGCCTTCTTGTCCCCAGGTTTCGGCAAAGTCTCGTGATTTGCGGCGCACTAGTCCCATTTCTGGAACGGCAATGAGTAATTCTTGGTTGCTGGTTTTGTAGATAATGGCAAAACTGTCTTGCCAGGAAATCATCACCGGAGGTTGCAAGCGACTGACTGCGGATGCGGGAATCTTGACTATCTGGGTTGTCAGCCCCATCAACTCTGCTACCGCCGCACAAAATTGCAGAGATATACTGCTGGTGCGTTCATACTGTTTCGTCACAACCCGCCGCAGCATATCTCGGCGAAAGGGAATGTTATAATACTGGCTCAACATCTGGAAGCAAGCCAAGGATGCATCCACCGGACCTCTTGCCCGGATATAGGGGTACTTTGCCCGTTTAGACTGCTTAGCTGATTCTGGTGTTGTGGCAATCTCTGGGGCGTAAGGAATTTCTGCTAGCCAAGAATCTGCTGTTGTTAGCGTTGGTGGGCTTTCTGGTAGTGCTGGAAGCAAAGATTTGGGTAAACCTACCAGACGCATATTTGCGTTGAGGTACAGTTTGGGGTTAGTACCATTTAACTCTAGAGGGCTACCTACCGGAAACTCAGCCTGAGAACTGCTGCTTACTAGCCACAGATAATCCCCTTTATAAAGGGGGGATCTCATATCTTTTGCTGCAGGAAGCGTCAGCACAATAGCAGCTTCCCAAGCAGTTCGCGATAGTCTAACTAAATCAGTTTTGCCATCAGCCCGCCGAGTGAGTTCTTCGCCCAACAACTCATACACTTCTACTAATGCTGCATTTCGCTGCAACGCCTTTGCAAAAGCCGACTCGTGCTTAATGACACTGAGAAAATCGCCGATCGCTAAACTGAAGCAAATCACTTCTGTAGAGGCGATCGCTGTTTCGCAAGCCACACCCCGCACATGACTCACCCAACCCAAAACCTCCCGTGGTTGCAGCAACTTCAATGTGTCAGGTTTGTCTGTGCGAGGGTCGAAGCCTAACAGGCGGGCTTGTCCAGAGTAGATAATGCTAATCTGTTGGGGCATGACTTCCCGCGTCACTATCGCCTGACCCATGCGGTAGCGCAAAAATTGTACCTTTGTTAATAAATTTTCTAGTACATTCTCCGGCAGGTGTTTGAAAGGAAATATATCTGCAAAAAACTCTTTAATATCAATAGTGGTATTAGTCATATTCTGCACCAAATTTTTATAACCTCTCGCCATCCGCTTTTGTTTTAGGCGACGTTAGTCTCCTGAATCTGTGCTGGTTTGGCGTTGACTCCCATCCAGATTTTCTCTTCAGGCGAGAGTTGAGTGAGTTGCTGTTTAAACCAAGCTTCAAACTTTTCCTGCAGCAATCTTTGGCGCATGAAATTATCTAACTGTGCTGGAACTAGCTTTTCAGTACGCACAATCACCCATGATTCTCCAAAAGGTACCGGTGGCTGAATCACACCAACTTGACTTGTGTAAAGTAGTTGGGCAAAATTGGGAGCAACACTACCAAGTTCCACTGGACCAATGATTCCGCCCGTTTGGGCTTCTGGACCCGTAGAATATAAAAGCGCAAGTTCAGCAAAGGATTGTTCTCCTTCTTTAATCCGAAAATACAGCTCATTGGCAGTTGCTCTTTGTTCGGTTCTAATTAAGGAGTAAATAACTTTATCTAGCTGTTTTTTGCGTTTGAGAAAGTAAGATTCTAGTTGATGTCCCCAAGAGGCTTGTTTGAACTTTTCAATTCTGAGCTTTCGCGTTACCATGAGTTCTAACTGTTCTTGGGTCAAACCGTAACGTTCCCGCCAATCTTGTCTTTTATCTTCGCTTGTCAAATCCCAATGCTGGTAAAATTCCTCTAGAGCATCAGCCGTTTCTTCTTTTGTGCAAGTGATTGGGGCGATCGCCTGATCAATAATGCTTTCGCATATTAATTGCGGAATGATGTTATAACTAGCTAGTAAAGGAATAATTTCAGAAGCTGCAATGCTTCCAAAGGGAGCCGCCCAAAGGGCGATCGCGCGATTACCAATTTGTAAAACTGTAGTCATATTTATTGGAATAACTCTTCCAAGCGTGTGCAAATATTTAAAAAATGCAGTAACCTTGAACATGAGCGGCAAAGTCCAAGTGTGGATCTCTGCCGCTGTAATCAATTAGAACTTATTGGAAGCATTGTCATGCAATGCTTTCAATTACTTGCTGTTCACTGAACTTTCCACCATAACACCTCTCAAGCGATGCTTAAACTTAAGCATAAGGGGTAGTAAAGTGGTCAAAGGTCAGGTTGTAGTTGGTGCTAGCATTACCGAACTGATAGACCTGGAGGTAGTAGCTACCAGCATCGTCAATCCCAAAAAGAGTATCGGAATTAGTACCACCTCTGGCAGACCGCACGATTTCATCGCCCGAGTCAACGTTGCGATCTCCGTTACGGTCACGAATCAGTCGGATATCAGCATCGGCGCTGAGTCCGCTTAGTCTAATGTTGACACCCTCAAATGAGCCGATAGAGAAGGCGTAGACATCAGAGGTATCGTTGTTATCAACGCGACCAGTTTGGGTGACATCGTGTGACAGGTTGCCAAGATTAACTTCTCTGGGGAGAAGGTTGCTAGGATTAGCAGTAGACAAGGCTAAATCGTAAGTCACATTGCCACTGCTGGTTGAATAGCGACTAACTTGGGCAAAATAGGTACCAGCAGATCGATCAGCAAGATTAATCGAGTCATCGTTGTTACTTCCTCGAGCGGAACTTGCGACGAACTGATCGCTATTCACGTCGAAGCGACCGTTACCGTTGCTGTCTCGATACAATCTTAAATCGGCATCATCTCACATCTTGCACCAAGAAAATTTGATGGTACTTCGTTACTCAGTATGAAACCAAAAGTCCTTTATATAGCGAGAAAAGCCAATAAAAATAATGTAGCTTTATTGCACATATTTTTGGTTTGTACGGTTTTCTACGGATAGGTGCAAGATGTGAGTCATCGCCATTGGTAATACCTGTAAGTGCCAGGTTGATATCACTGGTGCTGCCGATTCTAAACTCAAACACATCAGTAGCTTGCGTTGGAGTTAAAGAGTAGTTATTGCGGATAACAGGGGTACCGTTAGAGGGTAGAGTACCGACATCGTAGTTAGACATTTTTTAGTCCTTTTAGATTTTGATAGTGATTTGGTCAAGCCAAGGTAAGTTTTAGTTCCGTCAAAGATGTCATTTCTTTTGTCTGGAATTTAACTTTCCTTGAACCTTGATTTACTTATCGGGGATTGTTCGGAATTGTACGCAAATATTAAGAAAATTCTTTTGTCTTTTACGTACTTTTCCTTGATCCCTCATTTACTTATTCAGGGGTTCTTTGGAGTTTTACGCAAATCTTCAGAAGAAATTTCTTTTGTGTTTTACGTGATTTTCCTGGAACCCTTATTTACTTCATCAGTGCTTGCCAGAGCAATTACGCAAGCACTGAAAAACATTTACATTTCTTGACAAAAAACCGTATGGAGTGCGATCGCTCATGATAAAAAACTGTGGCAAACTGTCTATAACAATAGGGCTATGATGTGCTTGGGGTAAGGCTGCACATACAATGACGAACCCAAGTATATGCCCGTGTCAATCAATCAAGACTGATAGTTATAACTATTTTCATTTGAGGCAAAAATACCTTGCGTCCCTGAATTTGGTATTCTGTTTTTGGTAGCAGAGGCTGATTTATATCAATCCTTATGAGGGATTGATATAAAGTTGAAACTGGTTACAAAGTGTTAATTCATTCTTCATAATCATTTACAAATAGCTTCTAATCCCAATTCTCTGTAAACTTGCACTTAATACTAGCTCTTTCACTCTTGGCGCGCTTGGCGACGCCAGTCGCTGTGAGTTCGGGAAACCCTCCTGCAGCGCTGGCTCGTCTTGGCGGTTCGTTTAATAAATATTAAGTGCATATTCATGGAGAATTGGTAGAAGTAAAAAAACCCGGTTTGTTTGAAAAACCGGGTTTTTTAGACTATAAAATTTAACAGTTTAGATTCACAATGCAGCTTGTTCTCCTACTGCCGATTTTTTACCAAAGTCCACAAAAGACAAAATGGTGGCAAACTTAAGATTAAATTGCCTTTTTTTCCACAAATGCCAGCCGTCCTTCCTTGTAAGCTTGCCTTAGAGCGACAGCTTCTGCCACAATACTCTGTGCGCTCAAACCCTCCTCATCCATCATCTTTTGCAGAGTAGTCCCAGTTTGTTCCTCTGTTTCGTGTATCGGCGGAATTTGGCAATACCTCCCTCCATTCTTTGTCCGTCGCCAAATACTTGGTTTTTCAGGTTTTACTTCTCTAGAGGTGCGCTTTTCTCTCATGAGGGAACGCACAGCCTCTTGGGTGATTGCAGTTAAGTCTAGTAGCCTGTCTATGACTTGCTTGTACTTCTTGTTGTTTTCTGCTAAGTGATATACGGTGCTTGGTTCAATTTGTGCTAACTCTTGGGGCGAAAACTTTTGAAATGCAGCCGCAATCTTGAGATATCTTTTTTCCTCGCCTTTCCAACCCTGGTCAATAAGTAGCTTTCTATACTCCCTTAATGAGCGCTTCTGTTTTTGCTTAGCTAACCAAAAAGCATGACGCAGAATTGTTTCAGTGGCATCAGCTAGCATTTCAAAAGAAATACTGTCGTCAATAAGCTTTTTGACAGCATTAGCTTGTTCTTCAGCTTGTTCTTCTAAATATTGTTGCTCAAAGTCCGATTTTGCAATTGCTTGTTCGTCACCTTGAGCTGCAATTGCGCTTTTCATTTGTGTCGTCATGGTATTAAATAATACTGTTTTTTTTAGAATTTCACTATGGGTGTAGAAGAGTAGGAGGAATCTGTAAACTCAATCTTATTAAATAAAGAATTTGGTTGATTCCCTGTATGATGGTAATCAAGTACGATTTCTAAGTCATTCTGCCCCTTGACGGTGAGTGTTACCGAGCAATTGGCAATGCCTGTGCCCTTTGAGCCGTTACGCGGAGCGATCGCCTACCTTGTGTTCACCATCATCTGTCATTCAAATCCAAGCTTCACTGGTCTACCTGTGAAGCGCCGTTATATAATGCTTCACAAGCACAAAACGCGAATGTCAAACGGCTGAGCATTTGTAACTCCTACCCCAATCAAGGGCGATTGCTGGTTGTAGTGCAGTGCTTTCTTGCGAGGCACAAACTGCCCGCATGATTGCCATGCTCCACAAGATCCAAAGTCTGTCTACTAGAACAATTGTACTATAATAGTGGAAAGAGTAATCCCCAAATCTACTTGATTTTTTGTTGATGATTAGTAAAGTTTTATACTAAGAATTTTGTTGATTGTTCGCTTATTACGCAAGTTTAACAATAGTAAGAGGATTTGCTCAGAAAAATATTTGACAAGACTATTGGTATCAAAAAAAACAATTCTTTCTTTTGACGTAATGATTTTAGGGAACTTTAATGTTTCTTTTATAAGTCTTTAAGATCTCCTTACATCTTACAAATGAGATCATGATTCTGTCTGTTGGAACTCGATTCCCTACAAAGAAACCAACTTTACAATTTGGTGCGTACGGTCAAATTGTTAAAGAAATGCAGAAAGCCCTAAACCAAAGGCTCGTTCAACTAGATACCGTATCAAGATATCCTTTATCAGTTTCTACCACAGGTTACTTTGACCGACAAACCCGAGATGCTGTGAAATACTTGCAGTGTCTTGCTTTCTTAACTATAGACGGGGTTGTGGGAGAAAAGACTTGGGCGTATTTGTGCCAAGGATCTGGTAGCTTGCCAAAACTTTGTATTGGCAATACGGGAACTATAGTCAAAGCTGTTCAAGAAACCCTCAAAGTTGGTGGCTACTACTATGGTGCCATTGATGGTATTTTTGGAGCAAAAACTGAGCAAGCAGTCCAAGCTTTTCAAGCAGAACACTTTCTGGTAAGCGATGGCATCATTGAAGCATTCACTTGGTACGCCTTGAGCAAGTTAGAGACCCATGCCTCTCGTTGTAACCTAAATGCATTTCGTGGGTATTAAATGTTCCTATTAACCTAAATTTAAGTTAGGTAAATGAACAATCAATCGCTTTATAGAGCGCTTTAGCGCCTGACGAACGTGCTTAATGCAGTGTCAATTACTACTTTAACTGTTAATTAAATTTTTTAAGCAGAATTCAGAACGCAGGACTGAGAAAAATTTTCTTTCTCCTGAGTCCTGAATTCTTAATTTTGAATTGTTGAGTTCTGAGTCCTGGGTTGCTTACCCTGAGTGCTATAAGCAAAATTTAATATTAATCCATCAAAAATGTCAGGAGTTTATCTGAAAAAAGGAGATTCATTCATATATGAATTAAAAAGCACTTTTTAACAAAAAACTGATGCTAATGAAAAAATTAGCTTACGGCACAGTGCTAGCTTCTTGCTGGCTAACATCATGGGTTGTATCTTCTTTAGCTGTGAATGACATCGTATCTTCCCAATCAGTCAATACTAAAACGATAACTGTGAAGAAAGCTGAGTTTGGGGTTTTAAGAGATGATACTAACAGCATGAGCTTTATCCCCACAACTAAAGTCCCACTCAAAGAGGGAAAACGCTATGGATGGCGCATTCAGCTTCAAGACAACCAAAATGAAGTCACATGGCGAGAAATCCTTCGATTGCCAAAACTGCCTAATACTTGGAGTACAGCAAGTGGTGAAAATTTTTCAATATCACCCAATGGTAGGGAAGCAGTAACGAAGCGCACACAGTTAGCAAACAAAGGAGTCATTGAAAACTTTTGGACTATTGCTTCTGGCGATCCTACTGGGAAACATACGATCGCAGTTTATGTTGATGACCGTCGCATTGGTTTTTTCGAGTTTGAGGTTGTTTCCCCTAAGGAAAAGTAACAGTCAATTGACTAGCATTAGACATCTATATTTTGTGCAGAAGTTCATAAATTTTGACTGTTGACCTGGGACAAACCAAGACGTAAAGTAGTAGCGGGTTACGACCTTCGACTAGGTCGCATCTGTACTAAAGTATCTTGTATGTCACCACATCTTACTCCTCCAACAACAAAACCACAGATTCCTCATTTTTCCTCGGGTCCTTGCGCGAAACGCCCAGGCTGGTCTGTTTCCAAGCTGGAAAACGCCTGTGTAGGTCGCTCTCACCGTTCTGCGGCTGGCAAGGCTCGTATAGAAGAAGTCATTGAGCGTTCCAAAGCGATTCTCGGTGTTCCTGCTGATTATCGCTTAGGAATCGTTCCCGCTTCCGATACAGGCGCAGTGGAAATGGCATTGTGGTCACTGTTGGGAAAGCTCCCCGTTGATATCTTGGCATGGGAAAGCTTTGGTTTGGAATGGGTTAAAGATGTCGTAGACGAACTGAAGTTGCCTGATCTCAACGTTCTTAAGGCAACTTATGGCAGTTTGCCAGACCTCAACCAAGTTGATTTTAGTCATGATGTGGTGTTTTTATGGAATGGCACGACATCAGGTGTTAGGGTACCCAATGGCGATTGGATAAAAGGCGATCGTCAAGGTTTGACCATCTGCGATGCCACTTCTGCTGTTTTCGCGATGGAAATACCTTGGGAAAAATTAGATGTTGTCACCTACTCTTGGCAAAAGGTACTAGGAGGAGAAGCGCAGCATGGAGTCATCGTGCTTTCACCCCGCGCTGTCGAACGCCTGGAAAGTTATCAACCTGCTTGGCCCATACCGAAGCTTTTTCGATTGACACAAAAAGGTAAGCTGATTGAAGGAATTTTCAAAGGCGATACCATCAACACGCCATCAATGCTGTGTGTAGAAGATGCACTTGATGGATTACTTTGGGCAGAAAGTATTGGCGGGCTTCCAGGCTTGATTCGTCGTAGCGAAGCAAATTTAGCAACAATTGCCCGCTGGGTTGAGCAAAGTACTTGGGCTGCATTCCTGGCAGAGAAGCCAGAAACCCGTTCTTGTACCTCGATTTGCCTCAAGATTGTTGATGATTGGTTTACAGCCTTAAGTCCAGAAAAGCAGGCAGAATCTGCCAAGAAATTGGCGAAACTTCTGGAAAAGCAAGAAGTTGCTCTTGATATCGCATCCTACCGCGCTGCACCGCCTGGAATCAGAATTTGGGGAGGAGCTACAGTAGAAACAGCGGATATTGAAGCGTTGCTACCGTGGTTGGATTGGGCATACGCTACTGTAAAACAAGAGTAGGAATAGCTCTTTTCAAAGTTTCATGAATGCTGTTCTGCCCATTTCTCCCACAAAGGACGCACATCCTTTGGCTGTCCTTCATAATTGAGCATCTCATCTGAAATCATCACCCACGGCTGAGCGCTACGTGTCCAAAGGTTACCCACAGGGCGTAACCAACTCGTGTCATCTAGCGTTCCAGCTTTGACGTTGATGGTTTGTTGATTGTAACTACGTTCATGGAACAGTCGCGTCCCACAGTCACCACAGAACAGACAAGTCACCTCACGTCCACTATCGGCTTTACGTGTCCAAGCTTTCGGTTGTCCTTGGATAATGACAACAGCATCTCGTGGTACAGTGAGGGACATTCCAAAAGCACTGGAAGATTGTTTCTGACACTCCTGACAGTGGCAGAGATAGAGAGTTAACGGTTCAGCACGGATTTCATAACGAATTTGTCCGCACTGGCAGCCTCCGGTATACGTCGCGCTCACAGCTTTTCTCTCCTTTGCAATTTAGTGCTGCCTGATTCTACCGAAAGCTGCTCCAATCTTGAAGTTAAATTTCTTGTTGACTTTTTCCGGAATTGGTATGTCTGTTGTGGTAGATATGATTAGCGTAATCACTTATATCTAATCTCTTATAATTAGCCGAACGGGACATAACCCACTGTCTCTTATTAAAGCCCAGTCTTGTGACTGGGCTTTTGGCTATAGACACCGAGGTGGAAGTTGATTCCTTAGACTTCTTGCATGAATCTTTACCCTCACCACACCACCTGACTTTTCACGCCATGTGGAAAAATCCACGAAAAACCTAACCCCCTAGCCCCCAACCCTTGTAGGTCAGGGGGAAAAATCAAAGCCTCTCTCCTTGTAGGAGAGAGGTTTGGAGAGAGGTTTTTCACATCCCGTGAAAAGTAAGACCACGCCACTTGCTACAACGGAACGCCAGGTGCTACAACGAATGAGCCGCGCAACGCACTGGCTCGGGAACCTCCCTATGCCTACGGCACGCTTTCGTCGAACGGGTATGCCTTCGGCACGCTACGCGTTAGCGAAGCTCCTCCGAAGGAGGCACACCAGTCGCTGTGAGTTCGGGAAACAAGGACTGCAGTGCTGGATTCACCGCAACGCAGTGGCTCCTAGATCCCTCTCCCAAACTTGGGAGAGGGATTTAGGGTGAGGGTGGCTCCCCGAATCCCAATTTTGGGAGAAGGGGTTGGGGATTCGGGCAAGTTTTGCCTGAGTCCAAGAGGTCTCTTATTTGGTAGTTTGGTAGTGCGTTTGGCTAGTATGTGGGCTACGCCAACCAACGAAGAAGCCAGTTAACATCGACGCGGTGATTCCATTAAGTGTCGTTTGGTAGTAAATCATTTTTAAGTGTGGCATGAGTTACAGAATGGACAAAACCCAACACTCCTATTAAGTTTGCTATTTTGGAGGCTTTGTAATGTACTCCGGGTTTTTGAGTGTTCATCTGTAAAAAATCTGAGTGTGAAGAATATTTATGCTCCGGCGTTGTTTTACCTACTGTATGATGAGAATAATTTTTCACAGTGGCTCCACAGGGCATACTGTGCGAAACCAAGCTTGCTAATGAACTTGAAGCTTTTTTGGAGAAGCTGGTAACAGCAGACATATTGGGAGCATTCCAGATGTGCAAAAACCTTGATACCCCTCATCCCCTCACCCCTTCTCCCAAATATTGGGATTCGGGGAATTAGATCCATTTCTTCCCTCTGCCATGTATGGGAGAGGGGATGGGGGTGAGGGTACAAAGGCTTCTGTGCAAAATTGAGATGCTCCCGACATATTTTCTGCACAGTAATCTGTTATACTAACGCAAAGTGAATCTACCGTCTTCACACGTGAAGATTTGATGAGCTTAATATAAGATGTTACAAATAACAGATAGTAGAAGTATTAGAATTGAGACAATAATATAGAGAATTATTACATATACCATTTTTGCCACTAAACAAGGCAATCTAGATTTATTGAGAAATTGCTCCGTAAAAACAAGCCATGCAAAACCCAGGCAGATCACAGACAACCGGGCTGATTTTAGAGCTGTTTCATGTTCAAACCGACACTTCTTTTGAATTGCCGCAGAATTTTTCTGTTATTCGCTTAGGCAAGCCAAAAGACAAAATCATGCCAGATATCAATGTTTCAACCTTGCCAAATGCCGATTTTGTATCTCGACTTCATGCAGAAATTCAAGTAGAAAAAAATACTTATTACCTTGTTGATATGGGCAGCGCCAATGGCACCTATCTCAACAATATCAAGCTAGAGCCTACAAAGCGCTATCCGTTGAAGTTGGGAGATAAAATAGATTTAGGTCATGGCGGTAAATTAACATTTATATTTCTACATAAACAAGAAATAGTTAATCCATCTGATAATACCATACTGAATAATCCACCTACAGTGCTTCAGATTGAATTGGTTCCGAACACGAAGCCATCTGCAAAGGAGCGTTTGGGCAAGGTTGTAGGTTTGGCAATGATGGTTGCAGGAATTTTGATTTTAACAGTGAATACTCAAATTGGTATTTCTGTACGCATTCCAGGTGTCCTTCTATGCCTTGCAGGCGTTATAGTCCTTACCTGGCGTCGTCAATACCAGAATTTAGCATGGTTTTTGATAGCCCTAGGATTTACAGTCATGCTTTTTACGAGTAATGCCTTTACGCTAATATCTCTTGTCGCCATGCTTGCATCCTGTACTTTATTAATCACTGGATCTCAACTGTTTACGACTGGGAAAATCTTGAACTATAGTTTACGCTCAAGAAATTATTAGAGAAGTAGTCACAACATGGGTGTCATGCTGCTTGAGTTGTAGCTATGGTTTTGACACTACTGCGTACTAATGCCCACAACTTCAGTTGTGGAGCGATCGCCCTAAGCCTCTACAATATGGTGTATTCCACACAAATAAAAACTGTTTTTTACTGATACTCTTGAGCGTGCCCCACAAGAGTGCAACAGCAAGCCATCAGTTGCAGTGAGGAGGTAAAATGATTTTAGAAGTTGCAATGCTTAATGTTCGCAGCCCAATGGAAAGCGAGTTTGAAGCCGCTTTCGCCAAAGCATCTGCGATCATTGCTTCCATGAGAGGATACATATCTCATGAACTCCACCGCTGCATCGAAGTCCCAAACCGCTATTTACTTCTTGTCCGGTGGCAAACCTTAGAAGACCATACTATTGGGTTTCGTAGATCACCTGAATATGATCAATGGAAGCAGTTACTTCATCATTTCTATGACCCATTTCCAACGGTTGAGCATTTTGAAGGAGTATTACGATACCAGGACAATAGTACTCAGAACGCAGAACCCAGAATTCAGAATTTACAATAGGTAACGAAACATCCCATAAATTTATTTCTGGCGATGCATTCTGACTACTGAGTTCTAACTACTGAGTTCTTCTTAATTATTTTTCGGGTTGAAATTGGTCTTTTTGCGCCCCGCATAGAGGACACACCCAGTCATCTGGTATGTTCTCAAACGGTGTCCCAGGTTCTACTCCCCCATCTGGATCGCCCACTTCTGGGTCATATTCGTAGCCGCAGACGTTGCATATATATTTTTCCATCCTTGTCCTCCATTGATGAAGTGTCTGCCTTGTCTCAATCTTACCTGTGTACGGCTTTAATTCGTAATTTGTAATTCGTAATTCGTAATTTAATTGGTCGTACGAATTACGAATTATCAATGACGAATTGTTAGCGTAGGGTTGTTAAAGGCACACCTAACCATCCAGCAAAGTTTTCTTTTTGTGCAGCAGAAGGCTTTTCTACTGGTTTTATTTGATGCTTACTCCAACGTGGCGAAGCCAGGGTGACGTTGAGAGTGCAGAGTTCGTCTTGATGGAAAATTGTCACCTCAATGATGTCCTTGGGTTGGTAATCTTTGAGGCGATCGCCTAACCCATTTGCAGCTAACCGCAAACCATCAATAGCTAGCAATTCATCTCCTGGATCAATTCCGGCGAATTGTGCGGGTGAACCAGCTTCAACAAACTTAATGATCTCCCGTCCATTTTCACTATGAACCTTGACACCTAAGTAAGGTTCTTCCTCTTTTTCCGCAGCCAATTGCAAGCCAAATGGTTCCAGGTATTCGTTGAAAGGCAAATCTTCAGTCCCGTCGATATAGCGTTTGAAGAAATCAGTCAAATCCACACCAGCAATCAATTCAATGACTTCCTGCAACTCTTGAGGAGTGTAACCAATTTCATCTTTGCCAAATTGATGCCACATTTTTACCATGACATCGTCAAGCGATCGCTCATTTTTGTGTCGCGAACGAATCAGCAAATCTAGCAACAACGACACGACTTCGCCTTTTAAATAGTAGGAAATTTGGCTATTGCCGCTATTGGCATCTTGACGATACAGTTTAATCCAGGCATCAAAACTCGACTCCGAAAGCGGTTGTACCTTCCGTCCTGGAGTTGTTTCATACCGACTAATGTCCTTACTCAAATTATTCAAGAATGACTTCGCGTCATAAATTCCCGCCCGCCAGGGAATCAGCAAATCGTAGTAACTGGTCGTCCCCTCACAAAACCACAGCGATGATGTATAGTTTTCTTGGTCGTAATCAAAAACTTCAAACGCTTTGGGGCGAATACGTTTCACATTCCACAAGTGAAAGAATTCGTGTGCAACCAATTGCAAAAAGCGCTCATACTTTTCGCGATCGCGAAAACCATACCGTTGATAGATGAGCGAGCAGCAGTCTTTATGCTCCAAACCACCATAAGCTTGAGCAAATAAATGCAACAGAAATACATATCGTTGGTATGGCAACCCACCAAACATGCGTGCTTCTACTTCGATAATTTTCTTAATATCAGCAATCATCTGCTGCACTTGATAATTGCCTTTTCCCCAGATTGCCAGTTCATGGGGTTTTCCCAAGACCTCGAAGTGATGTAACTGCTGGAGACCAATCTCAAAGGGACTATCTACAAGGGTGTCAAAATCTGAAGCACAAAAAGTGTTTGCTTTGTGTGGAACTGGTGGTAGTGCTGTAGTCACCTGCCATTCTGGGTGTGGCGGTACAATAGTTACCTGAACTGATTGTCCCTCCCAACCAGGTATTCTAAAAAACAGTGCCGCACCATTAAAATAGCCGTGGCTAGAGTCCAAGTGATTTGTTCGCACTGATAGCTCATTGGCAAATATGCGGTAATGTATAGTTATTTCTGAAACATCCTTTGTTTCTACTCGCCAATGATTTTTACTGATTTTTTGCCAAGACAAAGGCTTGTCGTTAGTAAAAGCAGCAAAATATTGTAAGTGCCTAGCATATTCTCGCACTAGGTAGGAGCCTGGTGTCCATACGGGCAATTTCAAATCCAAAATCGGCGATAGGTAGCCTACCAGACGCAACGTCACTTCAAATAAGTGCGTTTCTGGCTTAGGCATTGCCACGTGATAGTGAATTGTCGGCGCGGTTTGCTTGGTGTAAGTGTTAGTGCGAGGTGCAGTTGCTTCAGTCATCTTTGGTTGTAAGTAAGAATTCTGAGTTATCAATTATTAGTTAATAGTTAATACTTAATAGATAATAGTCAATAGTTGCAAGTCAAAAAGCTAGCTTACTGCTCTTTTCTCAGCACTTAACACTTATTTATACTTTACCAGCTAAATTGAGCAACTGTTTGAAATTGATGAGAAATTTTACGTAATTGGTATTCTTTTTTTTAATTCAATCCGAATCGTACAGCTTTTCCATAAATTTAGTGGTTTCTAAGGACGCTGATTTATCTCACTTTTGCTAGATGTCTAAAGGGTATGTTATGTATTTTCCTAACATTCTGCGAGGCTTGATCGCAGCTTTCTTCTAAACTAACAACGATGTGAGCAAGTTTCGCGCTCAACCTCTATTTGTATGTTATGCCTCAAAATTTTACAAAAAATTGAGTCAGGAATTGGGAATAATAATTTGCTAGTATTTACGTTCTTCCAACGGTAATCTTGGACAAAGTACAATGTCAGATTTTGCTCCTACTCAAATACTACCTCTTAGGTAAATCTGTGTAGGTTTCCATTAGAACACAATCTATCGGAAATTGAAATCAGCGTTTTCACTGAGATATAGCAGTTCTGGCGTTGCCTACAACACGGCTATAAGCACAGCATTGTTCATTGGTGTCAACAATCACGTTCAAACCTTTATCCCACAACAAGTAAGAAGGTAGAAGTAGGTTTTCAGTACCGATCTCGTAAGTATACGTGTTTCTTTTGCATCACAAATAAATATATTTTGCTTTAAGTATATTGCCAGAGGGTGAAGAACTTGCTTTGAAACAGAAATTAACTTTTCTTCTTTCTGGCTTCTCGCTTCAGCGTAGCTCTCCTCTGCCTTTCTTTGGTAAATAAAAGTTAAAAAAACTACAAATAATTAGGAGATTCTTTAGGAATTGGTAATGGGTAATCGTGAGTCAATAGTCAAAAATCTATAGTTTTGTAGCTAAAAGTTAGGAGACTATGAACTTAAAACTTTAGACCAATTACCAATTTCCTTTTCAGAAGTTCCTTAGTCTTCACTTCTCAAAGCTTGGGCGACTAGGTAGACTTTAGTCCATTCACCCATTGCCTGATGGGATTTGAGTTTTAACTCGGAAGCTGTGTCTTCTATGGAATGACCAGCTTTACGCAACTCCAAGACTTGGCGCTGCAAGGGTGTCAATTGTTCATGCAATTGCTGCCACTGCTTTGGTGTTAGCCCCAAATTGTGTTCTTTCAAGGAAATTGACAGCCAGCTATCCACCAGTTCTGGTTTCCCTTTGAGGGCAAACACGCGTACAGCATGGTAACTGATTTTCTCCCGCAGTCGGTATACATCTTTGATTGGCTTATTTAATTTTTTGGCAATCTCATCTTGAGACTTACCTTGCAGGTAAAGCCGCAACCACTCTACAGCTTCTTGCCCAAGATTTTCTTGTAAATAATCCGAAAATTCCTGCTGAACTGTTTGACGCAGTGCAAGTTGTTCTTCGGCTGCTTGTGCTTCTTGATATTCGGCTACTGCTTGAGTATCAACTAAATTGACCCGATTGTCACTGTCATCTGTGAGAATCTCTTCAGAAACCAGCCTGACTAAGTCATTGGTCGGTACTTGAGTTAAGCCACCACGTTGAGTTCTCCTCAGGTAATTTACAAAACGATATACCAAAAGTGGTTGGTTGCGTACTGGTCGCAAACAATATTCTTCTACACTGGCAAACAGCAGGGCATTCCTTAACCGCTCATCACTGGTAAATTGAGTGATGTCAGCCATTTGTTGTTGTATGTAATTATCACTTTGGAGTAATTCTTGGATAACTTCTTGCAGCACATCCAGCACTGTCCGTTGGCGATCGCGACTCAGGGCGATCCAAGTCTGAATCTTATGGCGTAATGTCACCAAACTCCCCAACCGAGTGATCAGGTTGCGGTAAGCACGTTCTCTGCCAATTCCTAAGTAGCGCTGACGCAAAATTTTGTAGCGGTACTCCATTGCTTGTTTGGCAATATCCAGTTCTTTTGGATGAAGTGTCTCATACCGATCTAAATCACTTCCCAAAAGCCATTTGACCATACTTTCCCGATTGGCAACACTTTGTTCTGGACATTCTATAGCCAGCTGCTTTTGCCAATATTGTGCCAGTTTTTCCGCCGACAAAGCCATAGTGAGATTGCGCTCCTCGAAACCCTGTTTTAAAGTTTGCATCACAACCCCCTTTTATCCCTGTTTATTTTTTCATTGGCAGCTGCACCTAATTTGATGATGTCCATGATGACATTAGATGTGTTTCCACTTTTATTACGTTTTGGTTCACTAAATTTATGCAAGAAGTTCTAAGTTTTGATGCATCCACACAATCAAAGAACTACAGAAAATCAACCTTTGTGAGCTATTCTCGCCACTCTCCCTAAATTTAAATTTTTGTAAACTAGGAGACGTTGTGTTAACCAGGTCAAAAGCGATTTTCCTTAAATTTACGGGGATGCTAGCTATTTTGCTCACAGGTTAGGAAAAACTAACATTTTGTACCTGATGTCTGCTGGCTAATTTAATTCACCTGTTTAGACGTTGTTTTACCAATGTATGTTTCACCCTCTAGAGTTCCCTATGGAAAGTATACAGTGTTGCCATTTTTGATACCAATAGTTAAGCATTTATGTGTATTTGTGATTACTTCCCGTTGACAAGTGGACTTTTGCCTTGACAAAAAAAATCTTATATGCATTTTGCTTGACTCGATTTGCTGAAGGTCAGTTAAGCTTGGAAGCTAACCTTTGTGTATTCTCACAGGACTTACGCAAAGTCGAGAATGTCATACTGTTCGCGTAGCGTGCCGTGCCTCCTGCGGAGGTCGCACGGTACGGCGAATGTTTCGCCCTTCGCTACACTCAGAATGACAGTTTTTCGTTAAAATGCGTAAGTCCTGTCTCAGATAGATATAGATATAAGCAAAATCAACTTATGCACTTTTGGGATGGAAAAGCGAAACAATGGCTACAAATCTCTCACAGAGTCAAATCACGGTTCAGCCAACAAATATTGCGCCTAAGTATCGTTTGACCATACAACGACTGTGTAAAGTGCTTAAGTCTTAAGGGTCTACCATTTCGATGTTCAAAGGCGGAGCAGATTTTCTTCTATAGGTTTTTATCCGCTTGTATCCGCATTGGAAATACTGAGTTGAAATTACTAGTGCAGCACGGCAAAAATTGACTTTTCAGGGTTTGTTGTCACAATGAGTTTGCAAAGCAGCACTTGTAGAAGTTTGGCAAATCTATCATCATTGAATCACATCAAACTAATCACATCAAACAAAATGGTATTGGTAAGAAATGAGAAAATGCAATATATTTTATCATTTATTGATTTTTTTGTGAATGTATAATATATGATTTTTGTTCAGATTAGAAACAACAGTATACTATATTATTTTGAAAAAGCGACGAAAAATTTAGAAGTACCCATGAGGGTACTCTTATAATGTGTTGGATGTTGAAAAAGCTAGGTTCACGAGCGAACATCCTCATAAAACTGCTTCAGGTATTGTGGCGAAACGCCCAAACCCCAAAGAAAGCCAATATAAAGATATATGGCTGTGGCTTTCAGGAAACCCCAGTGTGCCACACGGCGATCGCTACTTTGGACAATGCGGTTCACCAAGTGGATTTGCCCCTGCTGCACCAGCTTCAGGCATAAATCAGCCTCTTCCATAATTGGAAGATTGCTGTCAAAACCCCCAGCTTTCCAAAAATCCGCACGGCGTACAAAAATGACTTGATCCCCAAATAACAAACGCAGTCCTTTAAAGAACAGGTGTGGGCGAAAAAGCAATGGCGCGTAATAACTTTTTACAAAGTTGTGCAGTGACACTCCCCAACGCGTGATTTGATCACCTGTCATTAAAGAAATAAAACCTCCAGCAGCAACAGTTTTGTCTACTAGTGTTTGTTCAATGATTGCCACAAGGTCATCTGGAACCAAGGTGTCTGCATGCAAAAAGCAGAGGATTTCTGCCGTTGCAACCTCCGCCCCTTGGTTCATTTGTGCAGCGCGTCCAGATTTTTTGGCAACAATGACGCTCACTCCTGCTTTCTGGGCTATGGCGACAGTTTCGTCAGAACTGCCACCATCTACAACCAACACCTCACAAGCGGCGGGTACCAGTATACTAAGATGGCGTAGTGTGCGTCCGAGACATTGAGCTTCATTCAGGGTGGGGATAATAATCGAGACACTACACATAAATTAGTCATTAGTCATTAGTCATTAGTGAGTCCAGTCCTGCAGGCGGGTCTCCCAACAAGCGGGAACTGGCGTTCGCCGTTAGGCGTGCCGAAGGCATAGGAGATACCCGTAAGGGTCATTAGCCATTAGTCATTAGTAAACATTAAAAAAATTGGTTATCACGTCATGATTGACTGTGAACTACCGACTATTGACTAAACTACCAACTACCTGCGTACGATAGGATTTTCCACCGCTTGTCTGTACTCTTGCACTTGTTCTGTGTAACCGATAGGCAGAACCGCTTCGACGTTTTCATGGGGACGAGGAATAATGACCCAAGATTCCAAGGTACCGCCATGAACTTGTTCTACTGCCGCAATACCAGCTTGCATGGCAGTTTTTACCTCAGATACATCCCCACGAATATTAACTGTAAAACGAGCGCTACCCACTCTTATATAACCTACGAGGGTGACTCGACCAGCTTTGACCATCGCATCTGCCGCTGCAAGAACGGCAGGAAATCCCTTTGTTTCTATCGATCCAACTGCCTGTAGTGACATTGCTTATCTCCTAAATAAATAATCAAGTAAGTAGATCGGGTAAGACAAGGATATCGCTCCCCCCTCTCCCCCTTCAAATTTGAGCGTACAACTTTAAGAGCACTCGACTCAAGCAAGTCACTATGCTTACCGAAGAAGTCGCTTTATAGAAGGTATTTACACCCATCGTAAGCGTATATTTTTTTTGATGGCAGTACAAGTAGCTCAATAAGTTGATTCATAGTTGCTTTATAGTTGCTTGTCAATATTCAGGACTAAAACGCAGGTAAGGGAGACCGCCTTGAATATTCTGACTCCTAAGTTGCTACCCACATCTTCTTTCTGAGTCAAAGTATAAAAGCTTTCTAAGATATGCTTCCCTATTTTCCCTGAGTTTCTCAAATGAATAATATTGGTAATAGGTGTGGTTTTTGTTAGATAAAGTTATCTAAGTAATTTTCCGTAAATATCATGTTTTTAACTCAATTTTAATCTTATCATCCTTGACAATCTAAATCATAAATTTTTAGACTAAATAGGTGTTTAATAAGTATATACATATTAAGCCTAAAAAGCTTAAACCTAAAAAAGTTTAAAAATTGCAACTACCACATCATGGGAAACTTAAGTGCTGTGGATGATTTAATTTTGTGTTTTTACTCGCTTAGCACTAAGTAGGTTTTCCTCTAACTAGAAGTAGTTCCAAAAAGTATAGCTAATATGCATCTTGCACTTTACTAATTTATTGATTTTGCTATTCATAGTGCGAAAATTTTGGCAAATAAATTGTCGTAATTTTTATTTTAGTTTGATATTATTAATGAAATAATGCAATAAGTACATTTCTGCTATTAGTAGGAGTCAATATCACTCGGCAATAGTTAAGTAAAGTGACAGAGCTTTGTCATTGAAATACCTAACTTAATTCTGCTGTAAATTAGTGGAATTAAAGCGACAATTTAGCAGTTATTTTTAGGGTTTTGTACTTGGCTTATATAAGTTGAACCACACTTTCAGGCGTAAGTGGTGGTTGGTGGATTGATTAGTTTTGTCTACTTAGTTGCCACGGTAGAGAGAAATTGTCAAATTCATTTATTTGGATCTATTGACGTAATAGTAGTTGTTTCAGTATTAATGCATATGAATTTTTATAATCCACTAGTTTCAGTCATTATTCCTGCATATAACGCCGAAAATTTTATTGCTGAAACACTAAATTCTGTGCTTTCTCAAACGTATAAAAATATTGAGGTATTAGTTGTTGATGATGGCTCCCAAGACCGAACTGCTGAAATTGTAGAATTTTTTGCCCAAAAAGACCATCGTATTATTTTTTTAAAACAAGCAAATGCTGGAGTGGCTGCTGCGCGTAATTTAGCCATTCAAAAGTCTCGTGGAGAATACATTGCACCGATAGATGCCGATGATATTTGGGATACTCTAAAAATAGAAAAACAACTGAAATTGATGTTGGAATCGGAATCATCAGTAGGGTTAGTTTATGCAAGATCAGTGTTTATAAATGAACACGGTTCAGTGATTGGTAAATACCACAAAGCTGATGATTTTTTCGAGAGTCAGATTGTAGAGGGAGAGGTTTACACAGCTTTGTTGTACTCCAACTTTATGGCAAATGCTAGTGTACCTTTGATCCGCCGTGCTTGTTTCGAGCGAGTTGGTTATTATAACTGCAAATTAAGAGAAAACAATGCTCAAGGTTGTGAAGACTGGGATATGTACCTGCGCATTGCTGAATTTTATCAGTTCCGAGTTGTGCCAGAGTTTTTAGTCGGATACCGTCAAGTTGTTGGAAGTATGTCTGCCAACTATTTGACAATGGCAAAGTCTTATGAGCTAGTTTGGGCAGATGTCAAGCAACGACATCCAGAAATTCCCAATTTTATTTATCAATGGTCTGCCAGTAATTTTTATATATTCTTGTCAAATAAAAGCTACACTTGCGGTAACAACTTAAGTTGTATCATGTGGCTGTATAAAGCAATAGCCAAAGATTATATGCAGCTTTTAAATACGGGATTGTATAGGATGTTGATTCCTTGTATTATAAAAATTTTATTGAAACCAGTGACATCTTTAATTTGGAAAGACCATAAAGATTGGTTAAATTTTAAGCAACAGTTTAAGCAAAAACAGCAAGGCATTAAAGTACTAGCAATTTCAGATATGAACGGGCAAATAAATATAGAAAGCCGACAAAGTAAGAAATTGTATGATACAGTTTTGCAGCACAGATGGTCTCAAGTTTTTCAGACTTGTCAAACTGTATTAACTCCAAAGACAACGATAAAACAAGCTTGAGGATTTCCTGCCAATATGCTTGCACCAGAGAAAAACACAATGTCAGAAGCAAAGGCAATGAAAAGTTTATTGCCACTGCTGAAACTGTATCCTTGGGCGATTCCAGCAACGATCGCTTTAGGTATTTTAGCCTCTTTGTCTGAAGGATTAGGAATTAGTCTATTTATACCTTTTCTCCAAAGTTTGGATACAACAAGCTCGCAAGGGGGTGGTAACTTCTTAGTAGGTTTTTTGAATAGATTATTTATTAACGTTCCCCAAGGCAATCGTCTCGTCATTATTCCGCTGTGTATCCTAGGATTAGTTCTGCTGAAAAATTGTCTTTCATATCTTAGTGGGCTTCTCAATTATTGGCTCTACTGGCATATCAGTCATCAGTTACTATCGAGGGTTTTTCAGCAGTTGTTGAGCGTCAGTTACAGCTTTTTGGATTCTCATCAATCAGGCAAATTATTCAATACGGTAGATGTCGAGACTTGGCGAACCTGCGACGCTATATTTCTATTAGTTAATATCGCTATTAGTCTCTGTACAGTTTTTGTGTTTGTGATTCTGCTCATGCTGACATCTTGGCAACTCAGTTTGTTAGTTGCTGTTGCCTTGGTACTGATTTCATTGAGTATTCAACAAGTGACGCGCAAAGCAAAAAATTTGGGGAGACAGGCGGTAGAGGCAAATAACAAACTTGCCAACCGCGTGATGGAAGGGTTTTACGGAATGAGGGAAATTCGTGCTTTTGGTCATGAAGATTACGAACTACAGCGTTTTAAGCAGGCATCAACTCATTTACGTAGTATTTCTATAAAACTATCTAACTTCTACGCAATTACGGGTCCACTATCGGAATTTTTATCAGTTGCTTTATTAGTTTGTATTTTAATTATCGCTCTGCATCATAAATCTGATATTTCTACTTTATTAACATTTATTTTTATGCTTTATCGCCTCCAGCCAGTCGTGAGGCGGTTAGATAGTGACCGTGTTAATTTTCTTGGTTTATTAGGTTCTGTAGAGAATGTCATGTCCTTCTTGAACCGTTATGATAAACAGTACATTGAATCGGGTGATATTGATTTTCAAGGTTTACAGCGAGGAATCACATTTGAGTCTGTTGACTTTCGCTACAACGCCACAGAAAAACCTGCACTTGCGGATGTTTCGATTTATATTCCACAAGGTAAAACAACTGCGATTGTTGGACCATCAGGTGGAGGAAAATCAACACTCATTCGCTTGATTTGCCGCTTTTATGACATTACAGAGGGAGAAATTTATGTTGACGATCGCCCTCTAAAAAACTTGAATTTATCTTCTTGGCGTAGTCGAATTGCAATTGTGAGTCAAGATGTACACATATTTAGTACAACAGTAGGGGAAAACATAGCTTATGGTCGATTAGATGCTACAAAAGCCGAAATTATTGCCGCTGCTAAAAAAGCGAATGCCCATGAATTTATTAGTAAATTACCTGAAGGCTACGATACTGTAGTAGGCGATCGCGGAATTCGACTCTCAGGAGGACAAAGGCAGCGTATCGCTTTAGCTCGTGCGATCGTTCGTGAACCAGAGATTTTGATTCTGGATGAAGCGACTAATGCTTTAGATAGTGTATCTGAAAATCTCATTCAGGAAGCTCTTAATTCTTTTAGTCAAAATCGTACAGTCATTGTAATTGCTCACCGTTTATCTACTATTGAGCAGGCAGACCAAATTATTGTGGTGCAAGAAGGACGGGTTGTAGAACAAGGCAATATCCAGTATTTATTAAAACTTAATGGATTATTTGCCAAGCTTTACAATCTGCAATCTGGTGGCGCTCAAGTGTAAAGGGGATTGGGGATTAGGGATTGGGGATTAGGGATTGGGGATTAGGGATTGGGGATTAGGGATTGGGGATTAGGGATTGGGGATTAGGTAATTGCCAGTCCCCAGTCCCCAGACAGTGACCTCACCAGTTAAATCTTTAAACATAAGAAAATTAACAATATTGTAGAAAATGATGAAGAATCAGCCTCTAGTTTCTGTGATTACTCCCTTTTTAAATGCTGAAAAATTCATCCAAGAAGCAATAGAAAGTGTACTCGCTCAATCCTATGAAAATTGGGAACTATTGTTAGTAGATGATGGATCAACTGATAAAAGTAGCGCGATCGCCCAGCAGTATGCTTCCTTGTACCCACAAAAAATATATTATCTCGAGCATGAGAATCACCAAAATCGCGGTAAAAGTACTTCTCGCAACTTGGGGATCAGCAAGGCTCAAGGCGAGTATATTGCTCTTCTAGATGCTGATGATGTCTATTTGCCACAAAAACTAGAACAGCAAGTGGCAATTTTGGAGTCTCAGCCTGAAACTGGTATGGTCTACGGACCTACTCAACATTGGCACAGTTGGACAGGAAAACAGGAAGATTACCAACGTGACAATATGAGACCACTTGAAGTTCAGCCGAATACTTTGTTTTATCCGCCAAGCTTGCTGACTCAGTATTTAAACATTGATGGGATCGTACCTTGTACTTGTGGCTTGCTGGTGCGACGGGAGGTCATAGAAGCTGTAGGGGGATACGAGGACACAATTCAGCATATGTTCGAGGATCAGGTGTTGCTGGCAAAAATTTGCCTACACGCGCCCGTGTTTGTGGACGTAAACTGCTGGGATCGCTATCGCCAACACCCAGATTCTAGTTGTTCTCAGGCAATGCAAGCAGGAGAGTATCATTATTCAAAACCCAATCGACCACATCAAATTTATTTGAACTGGCTGGAGAAGTACATAACTGCACAGGGAGTTCAAGACGCTGAACTCTCGAAGGCGCTGCAAAAGGCTTCGTTCCCCTATCGCCATCCCGTGTTGTACTTCCTGTCGCGAGTCCAAAAGAAACTCAAGCAAATTGCACGCAAAAGATTACCCGGTTCCATCCACCGCTTTGTAGGAACGCAATTGCTTCGTGATAAATATATCCCCCCTACGGGAGATGTGGATTTTGGTAGCTTGCGGCGAGTTACGCCCATGAGCCAAGTGTTTGGCTATGACAGAGGTCAGCCTGTTGACCGCTACTACATTGAAAACTTCCTGACCCTTTATCAAGATGATATTCACGGGCGCGTGTTAGAAATTGGCGATGATGGCTATACGAGGCGGTTTGGTGGCGATCGCCTGACTCAAAGCGATGTACTTCATGTCACAAAAGGCAACCCCAAGGCAACTATCATCGGGGATCTTTCCTCCGGCGATAATATTCCGTCAAATAGCTTTGACTGCTTTATTCTGACGCAGACAATACAGCTCATTTATGATGTGCGGACGGCGCTTGCGACAGTCCACCGCATCCTCAAGCCTGGAGGAGTCGCCCTGGTGACAGTTCCTGGCATTAGTCACATTGGCGACAATCAGTGGGATAAGTATTGGTGTTGGAGTTTTACTGCTTTATCGGTAGAGAAGCTATTTGAAGAGTTTTTTCCCAAAGAAAATCTTCAGATTGAAACTCATGGAAATGTGCTAGTTGCTACTGCATTCTTGTATGGGCTGGCAACAGAAGAACTGAAGAGGGAAGAACTAGACTACTGCGATCGCAATTATCAAGTCACCATTACTATCAGGGCGGTAAAGCCATACACACCATGAAAATACCAGGAGTTGGCAAACTAAAGCGAGTGGCTAAACGCGTGCGGGGGCGTTTCGCACCGGGAGGTCTGATTTTGATGTACCACCGCATTATTAAGCTGGAATCTGACCCTTGGTCAATTTGCGTCAGTCCCCGCAATTTTGCCCAACAGATGGAAGTGTTACGCAAGTTTGGCGAAGTTGTCTCGTTACAGCAATTAAACCAGACATTGCAACAGGGCAAGACTCCTCATTGGCAGATAGCTGTGACCTTTGATGATGGTTACACAGATAATCTGTATAATGCTAAACCAGTGTTAGAGCGTTACGACATTCCCGCCACCATGTTTCTTACCAGTGGATATGTGGAGCAAAAACGTGATTTGTGGTGGGATGAACTCTCTAGGTTGTTGCTGGAACCTGGAACTTTACCAGAAGTTCTCTGTTTAGAGATTAACGGGACAACTTATCGCTGGGAATTAGGCGCAGCAGCCCATTACAGCGAGGAACAATATCAGCAATATTGTTCTTGGAAAGCAATGGGGGAAGATAACCCCACCCCTCGCCATGCTCTTTACCGCACACTTTACTGGCTGCTATCGCCCTTGCTCCCGGAAGCACGACAAAACATTATGGATGAACTACTGGCGTGGGCTGGTTCTGTCCCAATACTGCGCCCGAATCACCGCATTGCGAATTTAGAGGAAGTGTCTGCTTTAGCAAAGGGCGGGTTGATTGAAATTGGCGCTCATTCTGTGACACACCCATTTTTATCTTTTTTACCTACCGCCACACAGAGGGAAGAGATTCAACAAAGCAAAACTCGTCTTGAGGAGATTATAGGACAAAAAGTGGTGAGTTTTGCCTATCCCCACGGGAATTATTGCGAGGAAACAACAGCTTTAGTGCGGGAAGCGGGATTTACCAGTGCTTGCACAACGTATCCTCGGACTGTACGGCGGTGTGATGCTCGAAAGGAGCGGTCGCAAGGAGGCGATCGCTTTAAATTACCTCGCGTCGTTGTTGAAGACTGGGATGGAGAAGAGTTTGGCAAGCAGTTATCTGAATGGAGAGCAAGCTGAATGAGGAATAATGTACGAAAAATTTCTCTATAATTAAGGCTTATATCTCAGCACTCGTGATTGGGCTGTTCGTATGAAATTAGATCGTATCACCAGCAATCCCAATCAAATGAATGGACAGCCTTGCATTCGTAATCTTCGTCTTACAGTTCGCCGGGTCATTGAATTATTAGCTATCTATCCTCATCGAGAAGAACTGCGTCAAGAGTTTCCAGAACTGGAAGATGAAGACATTCGGCAAGCCCTGATTTTTGCTTGCTCCTACTTAGACGATCGCATTATTCATCTGTTGTGCTATGGCTCCAAAGGACAAGCTACCGATTGTCAATTTGGCTCAACAGCTTAACCCTGTTTTGACACATCATCCTGTCCTGTCGAGTGAGCGATCAAGATGGAGTGGGATGTTTTTCGCCCACTTTCACCATCCCGCACATGAAAGTCCAGAACACCAGTGGGGACAGCATCTCATTGGCATTACTAGTGTTAAGCATTCGCTTAAATCGAAGCATCGATTGAATGGTCAGCGCCAAAACAATTACTGTAGACCTAATGAGATATTGCTTCTCCCGGCTGGAGTCAGTTATGCAGGTAGTTGGCAGCAAGCAGGCGAATTCTCCTTACTCGGTTTCTCTCCCAAGTTCTTTGAACAAGTGGCGTTGGAATCTATTCAGACTAAGCAAATTGAAATCATTCCACAGTTTGCTGTAACTGATCCATTTATCCAACAAATTGGATTTGTCCTCAAAGCTGATGTAGAAGCGGGACATCCGACTGGTCGATTGTTTGGTGAATCGATCGCAACTGCATTGGTTGTTCACTTACTGAAACAGTATTCAGTGTGGCAACCACAACTGCCATCTGAAATAACCGATGGTTTAGCAAAGTACCAATTGAAAAAAGTACTGGATTATATTCACACCCATCTCGACCAAGATACGACTCTGGCAGACATGGCTAAAGTCTTGGATTTGAGCCAGTATCATTTTTGTCGTTTATTCAAGCAATCAATGGGTATTGCTCCACACCAGTACGTTACTCAATGTCGTATTGATCGAGCAAAACAGTTGTTACTAAAGAGTCAATTGACGATTACAGAAATTGCCTTTGAAGTTGGCTTCACTAATCATAGTTCTTTCACCAGGGTCTTTCGCCAGTGTGTTGGTGTGACGCCTAAGACGTTTAGAGATTCGCAGTAAGATTTCAGCAAGATTTGCATAGTTTGAGCAAACCTTGTCAAGCTTTTGACGACGTGCGATCGCTACACTCAATATGCTGTAATGAGAAAATGCTATGCACAAAATCATGTGCAAAAAACCATACGAGCCAAAAGGCAAGCGTCAAAAATCGCCTTGGTGGATGGCTCTCGTTTTCGCGATAGGCATTCTGACATTGGGTATGCTCGCCGCATTGTGGGGCTATTCAATGGACAGTGGATACGAGCAATCGGTCGTTAATCCGCCCATCTATCCACCCGACTGGTTCTTCTGGGCTATCTGGCTCGTACTATACCCCATGCTTGGAATCTCGACGTGGTACGTATGGCGGCGTCGGCAAGAGCCATCTGCCAAAGTTGCACTTGTGGTCTTCGTCATCCACTTCATCGTAAATCTGTCGTGGGTTCCCGTAGTACACATAACGCAAAGTACGCTTGCTGTCCCGGTACTCATGGACATTTTTGTTGATTTATTTGTATTTGCCACCGCAGTTGCTTACTGGCGTGCGTCCAAAACTGCGTTTCTCTGGCTGCTACCGTACCTCGCTTGGAACGTATTCACGACGTTCATCAAGATATGGAGGCTGCTTCTTAACGTCAGTTGAGTTTTTGGCAGAGACGGACGACATACGTATCAGCGGTTGTATTGCAAAAACTTTTTTAGGAGTGAATCATGAGCAACGTAATTCTTTTGTTGTTCTGGTTACGGGTGCTAGTCGTGGGATTAGTGGAGCGATCGCCAACTTACTTGCTCAGCAAGGCGCAGCCATTGGAGTTGAGCTTTCAAGGAGTGAGCCACACCACTTTTCTGTGCTATTCTACAACTGACCATCCACCTCAAGCTGTTTCACACTTCGCTACACTCGTACGCTAGTTTAAGCGTTGGCGATGTGTCAGTTGTCACTTACATTATATTCGGAACGGTTCTGATTTTTGAGTGAAATGGATCGGCAGAATAGTTTCTACATTTTCTGGGGGATTAGGCACGATGTAGTGCGTGATAACGTGACCACCATTAGATTGATTACCTGCTTCAATACCCGCCTCAACTGCTCTTCTCACCTCAGCAGTGTGTCCCCGGACGGCGACTAACATCCGAGCGCTTTCCGCTAGCCCATAATAGACAATAGTGACTGCAGCAGCTTTCACCATTGCGTCCGCTGCTGCTAGCACAGCCGGAAAACCCTGGGTTTCAATGACTCCAACCGCCATTGGCATGGCTTTATACTCCAACAATTGGTGATATTTATTGTACAAGGAAGCAGTGACATACTCCAGACGCTCATCTGAGTACAGATAGAGCGCTGGCTTCTTGGTGACTCCCGGATAACTCCAGGACATTGCCCAAGCTGTTAAGAACGGAATGCCCTACCGCTCTATGTTTTAGATTAATTGCTGCGTTGTGGTCACGGTCAAGTTCGCATCCACATGAACAAGAATGCCATCGGGTAGATAAATCTTTTTTAACCTTTTGACCACAACTTGAGCAGTCTTGAGAAGTGCCGCATGGATTCACAGCAATTGCAAGCAGTCCAGCTTTTTCAGCTTTGATTGAGAGAATTTGCAGGAATTGACCCCATCCAGCGTCATGTGTCGATTTTGCCAACTTTGTTCTGGTAATCCCCTTGATGTTTAGCTTTTCATATGCAATGTGCTTCCCATGCTGTAAAAGCTTTTTAGCAATCTTGTAATGAAAGTCTTTTCGTTGGTTCGAGACTTTCAAATGTGCTTTAGAAACTCGCTTAATCGCTTTCTTGCGACGATTTGAGCCTTTTTTCTTGCGAGACACTGAGCGTTGTAACCGCTTGAGACGCTTTTCTGATTTGCGGTAGTACTGAGGAATTTCCTCTTGCCTTCCTAAATCGTCTACCAAAAACGACTTTAAACCCATATCAATCCCAATGGTGTTACCCATCTCTGGAGCATCGGGAGTGAGAACGGGAATAGATGAATCTTGAAGTGATAGCGTGATGTAATAGCCATCTGCTTTCTTGATAATTGTCGCCGTTTTCACCTTGAAACCATCAGGTATTGAACGATGCAAAATCAGCTTCAGTGTCTTTCTTGAAGAGATCCAAGACCTTAAAAGCAAGTTCTCACACGACCGCGTTTGTCAAATTTTCACTTGTAAATACCAGCACTGCCGGGGGGACAAAGTGCCCGAAAAAGCTTGTGAGGTAAAGAGTATAGTAATTTATGGTAAAAAAAATAGGTCTCACCTTGTCAAGAAGACCTACTTATTGAGAATATTACCTTTATTCTACTAAACACACCTGCAAGTTAATCTGAGTTCTGCGGAATATTTGTTGCTCCAAATTCTCATCCGCTTTATCGAGTCTTGCATGGAATTCATAAACAAATTAATGAGGATTAAATTGCAATAACCTGAGAGCTATGAGGCTTATTCTGTCTGCATCATAGGTATTTTTGTCTCTCCTTAACAGTTATCAGTTACCAGTTATCAGTTACCAGTTAATCCCCATGAATAAATGAGCGGGGATTTTGGCAAGGAATAACTTTTCTTTTCTTTCCNTGTCTTATCAGCTTGCCAACAACAGCCAGAATGCTTGCCACCATTGGATCTTAAATTTTTGAATTTTTCCGAAACAGCGAATGCCCGAATTCCTCAGTTAAGGAGCGATCGCCCTTTGGGATGCAGCACTTTGTGCGATCGCCAACCTACCTCAAGCCCAAATTAACAGTTATCAGTTACCAGTTATCAGTTACCAGTTAATCCCCATGAATAAATGAGCGGGGATTTTGGCAAGGAATAACTTTTCTTTTCTTTCCACAAATGAATTTGGGGGCTTGTACCATTTTGTGAACAGTGAAAAGTCTCTCTGTTACCTGGTAACTGGTCACTGTTCACTGTTCACTGTTTCGGTCAGCACACCCCAATCCCTAATCCCTAATCCCCAGTCCCCTTTACGATTAATTTGTAGGTGCACTGGTGACTCGTGTATCTATGAATGCTTGAGAAACTTTTGGTACATACCAGCTGACCTTCTCAGTTTTTGCCACTGGAGTTACAGGAACATTAAATTCAACTGCTCCCGTACCTTGATTTGTGCTCACAACTAAGTTGGTTCCTTTCGGCACCTTAACGACAACACCACCCGTCAATTCTTGATTTTGTCCGTCAGGGGTAAGGGCGATCGCCGTGACATCATTTGGTATATAAACTCCTTGACAGTCCCAGTTATTCTGAGTTGTTTGACCATTCCCTAGAAAATACAATCCTGCATCGTAGGGAAAATCATCATCATCAACATTTTCTGGTAGTGGTCCGTAGACAGCGAGAGTCTTTCCTGTTTCATTCCGGCACTGTCCCCAGTTGATCCCCGACTCGATGGTGTATTTCTCAAGCTCTAACTCATTGAGTCTATTTTGGATTTGCTCTGGCGTCAAATCTTCTAGTTGCGTTTGTGTATCTTTCACTGCTCGCAACTTATTAATCTCTTTAGTCAATGCTTTGTATTCAGTGCTCTTTGTAAATTTTGGTGCGTCTGCCAAAGAAGGCTCAGCAAAAACTAAATTTGCCAACAACATTAGCACCATCAAAATACATTTGAAAGCTTTCATGACTTTTACCTAAACTGATTCACAAAAACATTTTTAAGCTTATGTCTTATAAGCAGGATTAGCAACATCCTACTTACTAGCACTGTGGCTCTGCAACTTACGCCTTTGTTTTACTAATTAACAGCTTACAATACCATCTCTACTGAATTTTTACAACCTTAAGAAAAAGTTAAGTTTATAAAGTATTTTTACGGTTACCGCATCTCTGCAATTTGCCTTGATCCAGTTATCAAGATGCTTTTATGATTTCCCCAGGCTGATTTTGAAGTTTCCCGATTGAATTTATAGGTATTATTTTTAACTTATTTTCTGTAGCTTTAAAAACTTATAGATGCTAAAAAAAACAAATTACAAGTATTCCGATGGTCTTTATGTAAATTACGATTTGTTAAAATAAACTGATTTTTCATCTATCAAAAGGCTTGATTATAAAAATCACATAAGGTAGGATTTAGTTTGCCAAGAAAACCAAATATAACAACTAAGTTTCATTTCATTGTTTAAAAGAAATAAGTTAGAATTGGGTTGCAAAAATCTTTGATTCAAAAGCTCTTTAATCATTCCCGATATTTCTATCTATATATGCGCCTTTCTCAAATTTCAAACTAGCAAAATGAAAAAGGAAATATCATCGTATCAGAGTGCTCATGGCTTAAAGCCAAACTGTCTATCCTTTGGAGAAGTACTAGCGCAATCGTTTGCCGTCATAGCTCCCACCACAATCCCAGCATCCAACATCGGCTTAATCGTTGCATTGTCTGGAAACGGCACCTGGCTGAGCTTTCTCATCGGCTTGCTTGGGCTAGTGTTTGTTAGCATCAACATCAACCATTTTGCTAGTCGTTCAGCTTCGCCTGGCTCACTTTACTCGTATATTGTTAAAGGACTAGGTCCAACAGCAGGTGTGATTTGCGGCTGGAGTTTGGTACTGGCATATTTATTTACAGGAATGTCAGTGTTGTGCGGTTTTGCCAACTTCAGCAGTATTTTGATTGGTCATTTGGGCATCCATCCCTCCAGCATTACATTGTTGGCATTAGGCGCAGGGATTGCTTGGTATGCGGCGTATAAAGATATCCAACTGTCTGCGATCGCCATGCTGTGGATGGAGGGAATTTCCCTAGTCCTGATTGCGCTGTTGTGTCTTTTGATCTGGGCGCACAAAGGTTTTGCACTCGATATGCCACAACTAACCCTAGAAGGTGTCACTCCTGGTAGTGTGGCAACAGGGCTAGTACTGGTGATGTTTGGCTTTTCTGGGTTTGAAAGTGCCACCTCGTTGGGTGATGAAGCTAAAAACCCACTGCGAACTATCCCTAGATCTGTAATGGGTAGTGCAATTCTGGCTGGTTTGTTCTTCCTTTGCACAACCTATATTGAAGTCCTAGGTTTTCGTGACGCAGGCGTTTCCATCACCAAGACTGAGGAACCATTGGCTTTCCTTTCTCAACAGATAGGCATGGGATTTTTAGGAGATTTGATTGCCTTTGGTGCGCTGTTTAGTTTCTTTGCCTGTGTACTTGGTTGTATCAATCCTGCTGCCAGAATTTTCTTCATGATGGCGCGTCATGGATTGTTTCATTCTCGTTTAGGTGCGGCGCACTCATCCAACCGTACACCCCACGTAGCAGTAACCATGTGTTCGTTCCTGACGTTCTTGGTTCCGGCGGTGATGGCGCTATTCCACATCAAATTGTTCGAGAGTATGGGTTATTTGGGAGCTATCTGTAGTTATGGATTTTTGACAGTCTACATCCTGATTTCGATCGCGGCTCCAGTTTACCTGCACAAGATGAGAAAACTGCGTCTGCATCATGTCGTGTTCAGTTTATTGGCAGTCGGCTTCATGATGATTCCTGTGTTAGGTAGTGTGGGAATTCCTGGTAGTACGATGTTCCCTGTGCCAGAACCTCCTTACAACGTGTTTCCCCACCTGTTTTTGTTATATCTGCTCGTCACTTGTGGCTGGTTCTTTTTGCAAAGGCTTCGCTCTCCAAGAATTGTTGTGGAAATGCGCCAAGGAATTGAAGAAATTCACACCAGATTCAACGACAGGCAAAAGCTTTAAATTCATCAATCATACTTTGGGAATAAGTTGAATAGAATGGGGTAGTGCTGAAAGTTATGAAAACTTGAAATTTCGTTTTCAGCACCTACCACAAAAATAATTAATCAACTACCATAAGTATGAAAATCAAAAGTTCATTTCTCTGTCTATAAATATTATTTTTTATTTAAGACTATAAATAAAATAGAGGAATAAAATTTGAATATTTTAGAGTTTTCTTTACTAGTTTGGATTGGGTCATTGACCGCAGGCTTTTTAGGAGCGCTCACTGGTTTAGGGGGTGGAGTTGTCATTGTCCCCTTGTTAGTTTCAGTCTTTGGAGTTGATATCCGCTACGCAGTAGGTGCTTCCTTGGTGTCTGTCATTGCGACTTCCTTAGGTGCGGCATCTACATATATTAAGCAAGGATATACTAATTTGCGATTGGGAATGTTTCTAGAAGTCGCAACAACAATCGGAGCGCTCATTGGAGCAATGATAGCCACTTTTATTTCTGTTAAAGCATTGTCCATCGTTCTTGCTGTTGTTCTACTTTATTCGGCTTTCCTGTCACAACAACCCAAACTCGACAACTTTGAAACTGAGTCACCTAATCTGACAGGAACTTATTTACAACTTAATGGTACTTACCCAACTCCTGAAGGACTGATGTCTTACCAAGTTCATTCTGTCCCCGGTGGGTTTAGCGTGATGTTAGTCGCTGGAATTCTTTCTGGATTACTTGGCATTGGTTCGGGAGCATTTAAAGTCTTGGCGATGGATCAAATTATGCGTATCCCGTTCAAAGTTTCTACAACCACCAGCAATTTTATGATTGGCGTCACCGCCGCCGCATCCGCAGGAGTTTACCTAGCGCGGGGTTACATCGATCCAGGACTATCAATGCCGGTCATGTTGGGAGTATTGCCTGGTGCTTTTTTGGGGGCGCGAGTCTTGATAGGAGCCAAAACTCAGACTTTGAGAATTATCTTCTCTCTTGTGCTGGTGGTTATGGCGTTCAAGATGGTCTACAACAGTTTAATGGGGGGGCTTTAGAATGACGAAAACTTTTGGTTTCTGGTGGGGTTCATCTACACCATTAGAATCATCAGAGGGTGAAGTTATTAAATTCCAATTGCAGCAGGAAAAACCAAACAGTGATATTCAAGACTTAGCCCAGCAAAGCGTTAGCACGGTAACGAAGTTCCCCAATGACTGTGAGGTAGATGCAAACAAAGAAGATACGAAAATACTCAGCGAACTGCAACTTGAGGAGCTACTTAGTAATTTACTAAAATACGGCGTCATCATTGCTAGCACTGTCGTTTTAATAGGTGGCATATTGTACTTGATTCGCCACGGTGCTGAAAGAGCCGACTATCATTTTTTTCAAGGAGAACCGTCTTATTTCCGTTCTCCCACTGGTGTTGTGACTGCGGTGTTGTCAGGTAGTCGTCGTGGGATTATTCAACTTGGACTGCTGCTACTTGTTGCGACTCCTATTATTCGCGTAGTCATTTCTCTGTGGATTTTTCTACGACGGCGAGAATTCACATACGTTGTTATTACTTTGATAGTTCTGACGGCGCTCATTTATAGCCTTGTAGGAGCCTATTATTAATTTATAATTATTGGTTAGGGGTGCGTTAATCTTAAAATAACGCACTTTTTAGCTATAGCTTCTCAGTTATTTTAAAGCGCTTTTCATTTGTATAAACTACAAACCAATTGCTAGGGGCACGTTCGCCTTGCTTATTGATGTCAACTTAAGCTAAAAACCTTGTAATTACCTTACATCATACCCTTATACTTGCCCCCAATTCTCGCTCCACCCCACCCCGGTTTTGTCTTGCGCCGAAACCGCCCCTCCCCGCAAGCGAGGAGGGGATTAAGGGGAGCGCTAGCCATGCAGGAGGGTTTCCCTCATGTGCCACCCCCGTGCGGAGGTTCCCGACCTTGAGGGGAGTGGCGTCAGGCGACTGGCGTGTGGGGTGAAATCAAGGTGGGATAAAAGTTTGAACATTAAGTTGATATGTATGAGCAATGCTTTGTGCCCCTACAGCTAATACCGTTTCTATATGAAAATGCATAGAAAGAACCCCACCGCCTGCGGCACCTCCCCAAGGCATCGGAGAGGTTAGGAGGGGTAAAAATAATGTGCAGCTTTACAAAAAATTGGTATAACCTGTATTCTATCCAATTGAAAACTACTATAAAGCTTGAAATTGGATAATCTAGCCCAGGTTTTGTTGAATTAACTGTACTAAATAATCTCTAATTAAATTAATTCCATCAGCAGGAAATAAGACTAATAAAACAGCAGCCGTTAAGCTAAACAAACCAATAATTAAAGCTAAAAATCTTCCAAAAAAGCCAGGATTAATTTCAGCAAAACCTAATTTAGCTTGTCCGATAACAGAAATAGTAAGGAAAACAGTTCCCGCTATTAACAAGAAAGTTAAAGGTGAATTAGTCATATTTTTAATAAAAAGCATTATTTTGATTATAGCTATTGCCGGGAGTATCCCAATTTTACACACTTGCCATTCTGCCCTCACCCCCAACCCCTCTCCCAATTGGGAACAGGGGAGTCAAATCCTACTCTTATTTCCCGAATCCCCATGGGAGAAGGGGTTAGGGGATGAGGGTAAGTAAGGTTTTTGCTTGCTTTGGGATGCTCCCCTATTACCTGCTTTGCTCAGTACTACGGATTTTAGAAATAATAATTCTTCTCATTCAGTTCGCCTCGTCCCTCATCCCCTACACTCCACCTGGGAATGAGAAGGAATAGGCATATGCTGGTGGTTTGATCCCTCATATCTTGCACCTATCCGTAGAAAACCCTATACGCTAAAAAGACGTGAGTTCGACGAACTAAAAAACGGCAGGAGGTAGTGCAGGCAAATCTTTTGGGTAAATGTCAATTGAGGGTTTTTTGGGCAAATAGGTGTAAGCAGCCAAACCAGCCATCAGATTGACCAAAAAGTTAAATACACTACGATGTCGAGAGTGTTCTATTTGACATATATTTTTGAGATGATCATTAACCGACTCAATCACTGCACGTTTGCGTAAAAGAATTTTATCAATCAATTTCACCAAACGGTTTTTCATATTCTTTTTGGATTTAGTAACCAACTGTAATCCCCGCTCATATAATTCTTCAAATGGAATTAAATTAAAGTCGATGGCAATTTTGTGTTGTCCTTTTTGAATACCATCTGGTAAACGACTTTGAAGAGCTGTATTTAAATTCGATTCCAGAGAATTCAAGTCTGAATATTTTTCCAAATGGTAACGAATATCTTTACTTGTAGGAACATTTTTTAAAACTTTACTCGTGTTTTCTATACTATCCTTCTGTGTGGCGGCTCGAATTAAAATTTCAAAAATATTATGAATGCTCACACTTGCCTTGAGTTTTAATAGGAATGTGTTCCGTTAAGCAGTTAACTACTTCGGATAACGTTTTACTATCAGTTAAAACTGGGGTATTTGCTGTACTAACCAACTCAATACTCCTCGCGCCTTGAAAGTATCTTTTTTACAAGTATGAATTTTTGTAAAATTCATACTTGCGCGCGAGCAGCACATTTTGGCACGAGTTTCGCATTGCTTCTGGAGTTTATTGATTATCTTTATTTCTAAGAAAAATCTCAAGAAAAATGTAGATAACTGTATTTTAAAATACAGTTCATTATACAAAAATATGAGTTTTAGTCTGCTCCCCAGAACGATCGCAAAACTTTTCGGTCTACTGAATCTCAAAGAGCGCACTTGACGGTAATCATCATTTTTCAGTGCAAACTTCCCCTGAATATCCCGTTTCCGCATAAACTCTCCCATGTAATACACCGTTAGTTTATCCCTAACCACGTATTACATGGAAGATGTATTCTACTTGGATTCTGATTTTTGAAGCATAAAATGGTTAACTTTTTTTGTGACTTAAAGGAAAAGATTGCCGAAAATTAAAGGATAAGCTTGCCGAACCTATAGCCTGACAGCTTTTGTGGTCAAATCCCCGTTTTCTGAGAATGCGATCGCAAAGCACAAAAATTCTCCCAAAGCCTATATTTAGCGTGGAACTCGCGGCAAGCTTATTCTTTAATGAGATTCAACAAACAATTCAGAATTAATTGAAATAATAATGCTTTCAGCCTCTACTGCGGCAAGCTTTTACTTAAAAAAACGGCAAACAATTCCTTTAAGTCACATTTTTTGAAGCATATCTTGAGCTAAAAGTTTATTTTATGATTCAAATCACACAAACGAGGTCTGGACAGTAAGCCAAATCTGGGTTTAGATCAAAGTACCTCCCCACTCGCGCTTGGAAATTAATAGAATGGAAACTGACAACAGCGCCCGGGAGATCCGCGCGGGAACAAGGAGAGAAGACGGAGATGGTGGAGATTCTATTCGTGCACGGCGCACTCGTCCGGGATGGCGCTTGGTGGTGGCAGCGGGTCGCCGACCGAATCCATGAGCGAACCGGTACGGTGAGCCGCGCGGTCGAACTGCCGTCCTGCGGCGAGGGCGCTATGCCCGGCGCTGCCGATTTGCTCGAAGACGCTCGGGCGCTGCGCGCGGCACTTGATGACGTGGACGAGGCCGTCGTCGTTGGGCACTCCTACGGCGGCACGGTCATGGCGGAGGGCGCCGACCACCCTGCCACTCGCCACCTGGTGTACATCACCTCGTACCTGCCGGACGTAGGGCAGTCGCAGGCTGACATCATGAGCGGCGAGCAGGACCCGGTCGGGCTGGCGTCGGGCGACGACGGCACAGTCCGTCTCGCTGGCTACACCGCCTCGTCGTTCAGCGACCGCTTCTTGCAGGACCTGACAGACGAGGAGACCCGAGCCGAGGCGTGGAAGCGTCTCACCGCGCAATCGGTAGGCGCCTTCGGGACTAAGACGACCCGAGCGGCGTGGCAAGGCAGGCCCTCGACGTACCTGGTGTGCACGGAGGACCGCAGCACCTCCCTCGCCCTGCAGCGCTTCCACGCCGGCCGCGCCACCCGATCGATCGACCTTGCCGCCGGTCACCACCCGTTTCTGTCCCGCCCCGACCTCGTGGCCGAAGAGCTCATCCGAGTGCTACCCACCGATTGACGGCACGACGATCGGCAGGCAAGCGACCCGCGCCTTTGGGTTGTGGCGCAAGGCTAGACAAAAATTTCTGCATCCTGGATGAATCAGCGAATTAAGGAACATCGCAATGACAGACAAGATTGGCGTTGGTATTATTGGCGCAAATCCTAATCGAGGTTGGGCAAAATCTGCTCACATTCCAGCTCTCTCCGCTTTACCACAGTATGAGATTCGAGCAATCAGCACCAGTCAGCAAGAAACCGCGATCGCGGCTAGTAAACAATTCAACGTATCTCTCGCATTCGATAATCATGTTGAACTGGTGACACACCCAGAAGTAGATTTAGTCGTTGTTGCGGTTAAGGTGCCCTATCATCATGAACTAGTAACTGCTGCGATTGCAGCTGGAAAACATGTCTATTGTGAATGGCCGTTAGGTAACGGATTAGCTGAGGCGATCGAACTAGCTGATTTAGCTCGACGCAAAAATATTTGCACTGCGATCGGGCTTCAGGGTCGAGCCGCACCAGCGGTTAACCGGATTCGCGATTTGATTGCTCAAGGCTATGTCGGTACTGTCCTCTCCACTAGCCTGGTTGTCTCTGGCGAGTACCCTAGCGATGTCATTGATAGCGCCAACGCCTACATGCTTGACTCGCAGAATGGAGCCAATTTGCTCACGATTCACACTGGACATTATGCAGATGTTGTAACGTATTGTCTGGGCGAATTTCGTGAGTTAAATGCAACGCTAGCAACGCAAAGAACTCAAGTCAAAATTGTTGACACAGGTGAGAGCATTCCTGCAACGGCTCCCGACCAAATCGCTGTGAATGGCACTTTGCATAGCGGAGCGATCGCTTCTGTGCATATTCGGGGCGGGCGATCGCGCGGCACTAATTTGCTTTGGGAGATCAACGGCACTGAAGGCGATTTGCTAGTGACAGGAGACACTGGTCATACCTACATGCTGGACGTGACCCTACAGGGCGCACAGGGCCAAGAGAAGGCACTGTCACTCATTCCTGTACCAAATAAATATCGCTGGGTTCCACCTGAAACTCCAAAAGGCTCTGCATTCAACGTCGCGCAGGTCTACGCTCGACTGGCTCAAGATATTCTCCAAGGCACAAAGACCTGTGCAGGTTTTGATGAAGCAGTCGTTCGTCATCAGATGCTAGATGCAATTCAAATTGCAGCAAACAGTGGCACAAAACAAGCTTACAAAGTTGATTTCTAGTCTTCTCCAAAGCGCCTACAGAAGGGAGAGTTAATCATGTCTAAAGTTGTCAAATTTTACGAATTTGGTAGTCCAGAAGTTCTGAAAGTTGAAGAAGAACTGCTACGTGAACCTCAAGCAGGAGAGGTGCGAATTAAGAGCAACATTCTGCGGAGGGTGATATGAAGATGACCGACAAAGAAATCGTCGTCGATGCGTACGATGCTTACAACACCAGGGATGTCGACCGCCTTCTCGGGTATCTCAGCGAGGACGTCAATTGGCCCGATGGCGACAAGCGGCTCCATGGCCGAGAAGCCGTCAAGAACTATTGGCTGAACCAGTGGACCCAGACCCAGACGCACGACACGCCGACCGACGTCACCGTCCTGCCTGACGGACGGGTCAACGTCCGCCTCGACCAAGTCGTCCACAGGATCGACGGCAGCGAGCTCTCCCGCGGCTCGTTCGAGTACCTGTTCGAGCTGCGCGACGGACTGATCGTCCGAATGGACATCACCAAGGAGCTGTAGCGGAAGGGCAGGCTGGTCTGGCCGTTCGCGGCCGGGCGGTTCTGTCGTAAGAATCTTTAAAGACGAATGATCTACATCATTCATTCTGTTCTTATGCAGCAATTCCAAACATCGCTTCGATAAATTTCACTTGAGACACACTGTCCCCTTGTTCGACTCCTTTTACTTGTCCTTTTCGAATCATATTCATTGCCTGAATTCCCCTCAAAGTTTTTCTCGCACTATTGAACGATTTAAACCCCATCATCGGTCTAGTGATTCGCTTGATATTTCTATGACCCTGTTCAACCACGTTATTCAAGTATTTCACTTGCCGTAATTCGGTTGTTTCAGCCAGCGTCTCATCTCGTTTCAGCGTTTCCACTGCTATTGGATAAGCCGCATTCTTGTCCACATTAATGACTCGAGGAGCCTGAGTGTGCTGGGCTTTGAGCACTTTACGAAAGAAGCGTGCTGCTGCCCTGCCATCCCGCTTGGCGCTCAGCATAAAGTCCAAAGTATTTCCATCTGAATCTACAGCACGATACAGATATTTCCAGACACCCTTGATTTTGATGTAAGTTTCGTCCACCCTCCACGACGTGAGTTCGATGGGGTAAATTGACTCTGGTAGCAGGTTAGAGGTTCAATTCAACAATAGGCGATCGCCTCAAAGTGAGTTTGACGAAGCTAAAAAACCGTAGCAGGCAAAGCAGGTAAACCTTTAGGGTGGTTGCACGACACTTATGACAAACAGTAATCGGAGTTGAATCAATGAAACTGATACCAGTAACATGTCCCCGACGAGTATGTAAATAACAACAAAGCGCCATTAAACTCCAAGGCATCACCTCAACAAATCGGTTGTAGCTGACTAGATTCGGAAAGGCATTCTTCCATTGAGGTATAACTTGCAAGGTATAAAATTCTTTAAAGGTGCGATACCCAGAACTATGAAATCCAATCACTATTGTCATAATCTCACTCATGCACATCCGACAACGGCTTAACTTTTCACCATTCATTTGCGGCAGATGTGCTTGTTTCCACGTAGACTCAAATCCTAGGCAGAAGTCGTCTATGTCACAAAAAACTTGTGTGATGTCCATGCGAGATTTGAGATCCACCATATACTTGTTTGCGATTGCCTATTGTTGAATTGAACCCCTAACCTGCTACCACCGTCAATTCACCCCGTCGAACTCACGTTAAAAAGATATCCGATAAAGCTACATGATTTTTCTTGGCTTTTCTCGCTAAATAAAGGACTTTTTGTTTAATACTGAGTTATGAAATTACATAAATTTTTCTTGGTGCAAGATGTGAAATTCCCTACTAGACTTTTTCTTGGTTTTGCGGTAAAAGTACGGTTATGACATAGGAATTATGCATTATCATGACAAACCTCCCAATATTCCGTCAGGAGTTGATCGCCGCAGGACAAACTACCCCAAAGCAGTTACAGTCTGCTGCTCTTGGGGACTGGAAACAAAATACGTTTAAAAAACTCAGAGGCGGATTTTTTCTAGTTCTTGGATATTTGCTCTCACCACTATGTTGGTGGAATGATTTGTTATTTAATTTGCCAATTGCTTATGGTTTTGGTTATATCTGTAGTTTCTTTTACCCTAAGTTACTCTTACCTTGCTCAATTATAGGATATTGGCTTTCTAACATTATTGGTATCCTTTTGATGCAATTTGGAGCTATGGATGTTCTACAAAATCAACCCAAGGAGCGTAATTTGAAAAAAGAATTACTTTCGGGTGTAGTTACCTCAACCATCTATACTCTTGCGATTCTGGCATTAGTTCAGTTGAAAATTATCGACGCTCCTGTTCCATTGTTGGGTAGCTAATTTATCGTAAATTAAAGGGTCTGAGACCCCTACGTCTACACGTAGCCTTGGTTTCAGTCAGGGTTAAAATTCCTGTCTGAAACGTCTTCAATTTTGAATTTTGAATTTTGAATTTTGAATTGTTAACTGGTGCCGTACTCTGGCAAGAGCGCACCCTACATCATTTATAGCAGTCCGCCCTTGGAGAGCGTGAAAAAACAACCTCCCCGACAACTTTTACGAAGTCGGGGATCTGAAGAAGGTAAATGCACCAATAATGAAGAATCTATGCAATTTCTAACAATTAAATACCTACTATAGGTGTTGATTTGTCAATGGCTTTAAGGTAAGGAAGCAATTCTTCTAAAGTATCAGCAAACATAAAAGGTACAGCTAGTCCATCTTGAACAATCAGTTGCATGCAGTACTTAGAGTAAATAGGAACACCATTATTATTTGTTTCAACACAGGAATCGGGTAACGCTGTGATGACAACTTCATTAAAATACTTTGATACCACAAAAAACCTCTTCAGGGAAAATTATCGAGCATAGGTGTATTATTCCCAAGACTTATGAAGAAGCTGTGAAGAAGTTGTGGAGATGATATGAATTAAGTGTGACGGTTTTGTTGCAAATATGCAACAAGCTGCTCTCCTGCGGTGTCAATGTGTCTTTTTAGTAGCCTAACAGCAGCTTTAGTATCGTGCTGTTGACAAGCCTCTAATAATTGATAGTGTTCCTTTTGCGATCGCTCTAGGTAATCCATCTGACTCATTTGAAGGCGGACGTAGCGGTCTACATTCAGATGCAGGGTTTTAATGATTGTCAGCAGCCGAGGACGTTCGGCGGTTGCATAAAGCGTTTCATGGAATTCCCAGTTGAGTTTCGCAAGCATTCCTGCATCAGTGACCTGGTCTGTCTGTGCCAAATTTTCAGATGCCTTTTCTAAATCTGATGCGGTTAATTTGGGAATTGCCAGTTGAATCGCTTTCACTTCCAACGCGCTTCTAATCTCGAAGATTTCTTGCGCTTCTGCTGGAGAAAGTGCCGAAACCGTTGCTCCTCGATTCAGATGGAGCGTCACTAATCCTTCTGCCTCAAGTTGACGTAGAGCTTCTCGCACAGGTATGCGGCTGACTCCAAACTGAGTCGCAATTTCATCCTGTCTGAGGGATTGTCCTTCCTGAAAAATCCCCCGCACGATCGCTTCTCGCAAAGCGTCTGCAATCAAGTCTGGAGTACTGCGTTGTTGTTGCAGCACATTGGCTGCTAAGTCATTTAAGTTCATAATTTCTTTAGTTCATAATTTATATTGTATACAATTTTGTGTATACAATATTCAAAAGTATTGGTCTAACAATCCCTTCTATTAACACCACGGGAGACAGTCATGAGCATTCGACCTCAACCAGACCGGGTCATTATCTTCGACACCACGCTACGAGATGGCGAACAGTCACCAGGCGCAACACTGCTGGTAGAAGAGAAACTGGCGATCGCTCATCAACTGGCTCTACTAGGTGTTGATGTGATTGAAGCAGGATTTGCCGTAGCGAGTCCTGGAGATTTTGAAGCTGTCAGAACAATCGCTCAACAAGTCGGCGTATCGGGTAGACCAATTATTTGCTCTTTGGCAAGGGCAATTCGACAGGATATTCAGGCGGCGGCTGAAGCATTACAAGAGGCGGCGAATCGGAGAATTCACACTTTTCTTTCTACCTCTGATATTCACCTGAAGTACCAGTTGAAAAAGTCTCAGAGTGAGGTTTTGGCGATCGCCGAAGAAATGGTTGCTTATGCCAAGTCTTTTGTCGAGGATGTGGAATTCTCGCCGATGGATGCAAGCCGGACTGATCCAGAGTTCCTTTATCAAGTGTTGGAACGCGTGATTGCAGCAGGTGCAACCACCATCAACATTCCCGATACCGTCGGCTACTGCACACCTAAAGATATGGCGGCGCTAATTCAGGGTGTTCAAGAAAATGTGCCTAATATTAATCAAGTCATTCTTTCAGTTCATACTCAAAACGATTTGGGTTTGGCGACAGCAAATGCCTTGACAGCAATCGAAAATGGTGTGCGTCAGGTGGAGTGTACGGTGAATGGAATTGGTGAACGAGCAGGAAATGCCGCACTCGAAGAGATTGTCATGGCATTGCAGGTTCGCAAACCTCATTTCAATCCTTACTTTGGTCGTCTGGTTGATTGCGATGCACCTTTGACGAACATCAAGACGCAAGAGATATATAAAACCTCGTGCTTGGTTTCCCAATTCACAGGAATTGTGGTTCAGCCTAATAAAGCGATCGTTGGTGCAAATGCTTTTGCTCATGAATCTGGAATTCACCAGGATGGTGTTCTTAAACATCGGCAGACTTATGAGATTATGGAAGCGGCTGACATAGGTCTTTCTGAAAACAGCATTATTTTGGGCAAGCACTCTGGACGGAATGCTTTCCGAACCAGGCTGCAAGAATTGGGGTTTGAGTTGAGTGAAGCAGATTTGAACAAAGCCTTTATGCGGTTCAAGGAAATCGCCGACAAGAAAAAGGAAATGTCCGATTGGGATTTAGAGGCAATTGTTCGCGATGAAACGCAAATTCAAGTAGACAAAGGCTTTCAACTCGAACACGTCCAAGTCACTTGTGGTGATTGCACCTGTCCGACTGCAACCATCACAATTGTGACTCCCAACGGAGAAATTCTCACTGATGCAGCAGTAGGAACTGGTCCAGTAGATGCTGTATACAAAGCCATCAACCGACTTGTGCAGATTCCCAACCAACTGATAGAGTTTTCCGTCCAATCTGTAACGGGTGGAATTGATGCTTTGGGAACAGTCACAATTCGTTTACGGCATCAGGAGCGCATTTTCTCGGGACAAGCTTCTGACACTGATATTGTAGTGGCAGCAGCTTACGCCCACATGAACGCACTCAATCGCCTCTATCGATTCTTGCAAAGGCAGACAGAGAACTCGCAGTCTCAGACTCAAGACTCCGCACCAGTTCATAAGTAAGACTTACTTGGTGTTCTTAACAAGGTAGTTCAGAACACTAATAAGTCGGACTAACGAAGGGCTGGGTTAAAATGGAGAGGCTCCCAGCCTACTTTGTATGAGTGAAACGGTCTACATTGAAACCAGCATTTTGGGCTATCTCACAGCTAGATCAACTAAAAACCTGATCCTCGCTGCAAATATGGAGATAACAAGGGACTGGTGGGAATCTCGACGAACAGCCTTCGTCCTTTATACTTCGGAGGCAGTTCTAAATGAGGTGGCGCAGGGGGATGCAGAGATTGCAGTTCAACGGTTAGAGATACTACGTGACTTTCCCTTGTTGGAATTGAACCATGCTGTACAAGATTTAGCCGTACAATTTCTTGCCCGAAGCAACCTTCCTCCCAAAGCGAATGTGGATGCGATTCATATTGCTGCTGCAACTGTTCACGGTATGGACTATCTGTTAACGTGGAACTGTAAACATATTGCAAATGCCCAGCTTCAGGGAAAATTGGCGGAGATTAGCCTCGATTTTGGCTATGAGTTACCAATTCTCTGTACCCCTTACGAATTGATGGGAGATTAGGTCATGTGGACAGATGAAATTGTAGAAGAAATCCACAAAATCCGTGAAGAGTATGCCAAGTCGTTCAACTATGATTTGGATGCAATATTTGCAGACTTACGCAAGAAGCAAGCTGAAAGTGGCAGGGAAGTTGTGAGTTTGTCGCGGAAGCGCGGTCTAACAACACGTTGGAGCGAACGGACGAGAGATCTTGGTGGAGATGCAAAGGATACTAGCCGCCCCTCAACTTAGGCGTTATGCGGCTTCATCTTGGTCGTTAGAGCAGTAGTTTGAAAGTTGATTTTTTGATTTTTGGCATTAAAGCTTAAGTAGTCTTGGTACTTCTGTAAAACAGTCTTGTTATGGTATTTTCAGTGCAACAAGAAAACTCGTATGGGTGAAAGTTATCAAACTGAATTCGGAAGACGGCTTGATATTTTTGAGCAATCCAAGGAAATGGAAATCTATCAGACTTTGCAAGCAATGCAGTCCAGTTTTCAAGTTTTTGAGGGAAATTTTGCTGAGCTTGTAAAATTGTTGGAGCCGCTCGAAGATCCAAGAAAATCTCTATTGAATTATGCTGCTCCTGATAAAAGCGAGAATTTAGACCATCTAATTACTGAAACAAAAAGGTTATTACACAACTTTCTTGCTTCAGCAAAATCGTTAGTTGATCATACAAGAGTGATTGTTAACAGGCTATACCCAGAAGACCATGAGTTCAGAAGTGAGTATCAAAGAAAACTGAATCAAGATTTGGCAAGTAATGTTTTACAGAAGTTTGTGCAAAACTTGCGAAACTACACTCAACATTACACTTTACCTGTCTTAGCTTTACAGATAACTTTTCTAGGTGAGTCAAATCATTTGAACTCAACTTTACGAATTGATGTTGAGATTCTCAAGCAGTGGGATAAGTGGGGAAGCTCAAAAGCTTATTTAGATTCTCTTAAAGAGGGTTTGCCAATCATTGCTTTAGCAAGCAGATATTACATCCTGATTCAGGATTTTTACATTTGGCTATCAGAACGACAATCAGAAATCCATCAGGTCGATTTTGAGAATCTTGATAAGATGCAGCAGGAGTTGATAACTTAATCGATACTGAAACCACAGACGATTGATAGCTGTATGCTCAACCACATAACAATAGTTTAGAGCAGAAAAATGCAGTTCCACAATCGTATGCGATCGCTATTGTATAGTTGTGTAGTTCGTAAGACACAACTTTTTTTGCTGCAGCTTAAAGATGCTTTGCTGACGGAAAGCGCTGCTTGCCATTGAAAAACCAGATTCTACCGCTATTTGTTCATTAGAAACCCAAACCGACTCAAAATAAATTTTTTCTGATTGGGTTGGCTAAGCTTCCATGCGTGAGCGTCGATAACAAAGTGTGCCATAGTCATCCCAAGCAAACCACCTGCTAGAAAATCAATTTGATTTGGCAGATAAACGAAGATTGATCCGCCTACGAGCAAGCAAAGAAGTAAACTGTACATCGACCTCAACACATTTGCACCCTCAGCAACAGCAGCCATGAACACGATGTATTGTACCGCGTGCGCTGTTGCGTAGGACAAAAAGGTCGTTAATATATCACCGGGCAAGTATGCAGGTACAAAGAAAAGTACGCAGAGGATGAAGAAAATTGCTTTGACAAAAGTAAAACGCGATCGCTTGCTCCACAAAATATATCCCCCAAGGAAGCAAGTAGCCGCCAGAATAAAATATCCTGCAACATAGGACAAGTTGATAAAACTGTGCAGCCATTGAGGTGCAATTTGTAACCCAAGGATTTTCCAGATAGGAAGAATGCCCGTGAGCGCGCTCAAATGTATTGCCTTCCTCTCAAAAACGGAAGCTGCCTTGTCTTGGGCGTAAGAGATAAAGCTGTACACCCCAATATTTTGTTTGGCGTAGTGGTAAGACTGCCACCCCCAGTAGAACAGAAGCAGGAAAGGTTTAATCTGTGGAGAAAATACAAAAATTACCCCAGATGCAAAGAATAGAGCAACTGGGGCAGTAAAATATATCAGCTTATTTTGAATTAAGATTTCTCGAAATTCTTTGGAGGTATAGAAGCAGGCTGTTGCCGGAACATGAGCGATCGCGGTAAACAAAAGAAAATGCTTAAATGGCTCAGTTTCCGATGGATATAGATGGGGGATACCGAGGAAAGCGATCGGGATAACCGTGCCAAGAAATAAACTTAACTGAAAAATATTCTTGCGGTTGAGGCTGAAAGATAAAGTAAATCGGTCAATCATGCTTAGTGTCGAAGTAAGGTAGATCCCCTAAGCTTTGACCGAAAGTTGTTGTTATTGTTTCACAAATTGATTTAATATCGCTTGTTGCAAGGAATCGGTCTATTGCATCGCCTGTACTACTCTTGAGGCGATGTTGGACATCACTTTCTCGCGCTCTTCCAGAGGAGCTTTTGAACCAGCGATGAATACGGCGATCGCCACACGCTTTCCGTCCGGCGAAGTAGCAATTCCAACATCATTTGTTGCAGTATTTATGCCGAGAACATCTGCACCTGTACCAGTCTTGTGTGCGATCGACCAATTCTCAGGTAGCCCTGCTTTTAACCGCTTTTGTCCTGTTGGAGAATCGGTCATTATCTTTAGCAACAAAGCGGTAGAGTTCTCGGACAATAGCTGATTCGAGTTCAGCTTTGCCAAAAGGTCAACCATAGCTTCAGGAGTAGCGGTATCTCGTGGGTCGGTGAGATACTTTTGGAGAGCAGCTTTCTTGACGCTATCTGGAATCTTTTCCACAGCTTCCTTGTATTTTTGTTCGTCAGCTAATTCAGGTTGAAAGTTTGTAAGTCCCACACTCTCCGGCTGCAGCTGCTGCTCTAATCGATCAACGCGAATGTTGCGAATTTGCAGTTTACCTAAGATAGCATTCACTTGCTTAGTTCCACCAACCAATCGTACCAAAGCGTCAGCAGCAGTATTATCACTTATTCCCACAGAGCCTTCTAGAACGTTTCGGAGTGGGATCTGTACTCTATCACCTTTGACTTCCTTGATGATAGGACTCCATCCAGGAGCAAATTCCTGACGCGTAATGGTGACTAATTGCTTGAGCGAAATCTTGCCCTCGTCTACTTGTTTTAAGACAGCTATGGCAGAAGGAAGCTTATACACGCTTTGCATGGGAAAGCGCTGCTTACCATTGAGAAACCAGCTTTGACCGCTATTAAGGTCTAAAACCCCGATGCCGACTTTACCTTGAGCTGCTGAAACATCGAGATTTTTTAACCGTTCTTGAAATAATCGAGTGTTGGACTGTGCTGTAGTGAACTCAGGGCTTACTTTCATCATTCCACCTGCAAGCGGTGCGGTTTGATGAATTTGTTGTTGCTGTAAGGATGACTCAGCGATGCTTGAAAATGAAGAAGTTAGAGATGGTTGTTGTGCTTTGACTGGAAGCAACATCAACGAAAGCAGAATAACGACTCCAAACGAAAGGCAAAAACGACGTACAAAAACTGAAAACATCTACCGTTTAATTTCTAGGTGTGAATATTTTTCCTAGGCTATTATCTACTTTCTTGATGTCTGCTCTGTTTCTGGTCAAAACTGTGGTAAAATTTAGAATTAATATAAATAATTTGCTCGTTCGAGGATATAACATTTAACATTTATTTTTCTCGAATCCACAGTGCTAGCCCACCTCCACGACCGCGAGCTGCAATCAAGTCTTCTGTTACTAAAAAAAACGCAAAGAAGGGTAGTTTCGCTACGGGTTGACTATAAAAATTCTCCGCCTGACCTTTACCACCTCGTATCTGACCGCTGTAAATCACACGACCAAACAGACTGATTTGCATTTGGATAAAGTCAAACGCCAATAGGTTTTTCTTACCTGGATATTGTGCTGGACCTTGAAGCTTTAATAAAACAGCACCCAATTGAACAGAATTGCTAATTTCCGCTCTAGTTGGAGTCGCATCTGAAGCTTGTGTGGTATGAAAGGAAATATGAGTTGGAGCAAACTTAGGCAGATAAAAACCTTTGCCCAACACAATTCCGGCTTGCTTTCTGACTTTTCTGGTTCCAGTGACAAAGCATAGCCGCCATTGACCAACCAAAGACTCAAAAGGATACGTCACTCGTTGCTGTTTAGCAGCTTTTTCCGCTTGCAGTAAAGCATTGACTACGACTTCAGCACTAGGGCGATGATTCGTCTGTCCTTGATATGCGATCGCAGCGAGTGAGAGTACAGTGACAAAATCAGGTGAGGCTTGTGATGTTAAATCGGCTGTCATGAGGGCACTCCAGATTTTGCAACTTAATACTCTGGATAAATCATAACGTTAATATATTATCTGTTTTGCTGAATCGGATATAACCATTAGTTTAAATAGAACCTAGAGCCTGAGATTTCTTCACACAAAGTTTATGTCAAATTATCACGAAGTACGCCATCTAGCTGAAAGTCTCACCCCTGATGAGCAAATGCGGTTGATTCAAGAATTGTCAAGCTTAATTCGTCAACGGGTGACGATGACACCTAAGCCCAAGCGCAGCATTTTGGAATTGCGCGGGTTGGGTAAAGAAGTCTGGAATGACATTGATGCTCAAGAATATGTGAATCAGGAACGCGGCTGATGGAATGGTTAGCCCAGTTACAAGGGCAAATTGTCGGCTTGGATACTGACCACTGATTTATTTTATTGAAGAAAATTCCACTTATTTGAAGATGAAGGCGTAGACGCGTAGCGGCTTGTCGTCAGACATCGCATTTTGATGAGGGCGATCGCACTGGGGAAGATGAGGGCGATGTTCGCACTTAAAATCCAAAAGCTAAAGCATCAAGCATATATTTACTTTTTTCCCGTCCTACTTCCAGATAAATGTCCAACAATTCCTCGTAAGCAGTTGCTCCGCCTACAATATTCCAGAACTCATTTCCAATAACAACAGCCTCCTCAAAAGGCATATAATTTAGCCCATATGACCACTTATAATCAAATTTTGTGGAACCGTAAGGATTATAGGGCATAGCATAGTAGGCTTTTACTTGAGGACGGTTTCTACCACAGAGTAGGTGAAATCTAAGAAGACGCTGTGTCACCTCTAAGCATTGCCCCTTATTTGGCTTTGGAGCTTTTATTTCAAAGAAGAATTCTGTTCCATCTTTTGCAAGAATATAAAGGTCAGTCCGAACACTCTTTGTTTCTAAATCGTCTGAGCGTCGAGCGTTAAGTACTGCTGTTATCATCTGTTCTAAAGAAGGTTTAGCTTGTCCTATATGAGCCGCAGATTCGTAATTTTCTTTTTGGCGTTCGGCTTCGGCAAATGCTGCCAGACTTACTTCTGTCCTGATATCATAAGCACGACGTACGTCTTGATGATGTTCAAGGGCAATTAAACGGGCGCATTCTTCAAAAGAATTTCCTAACTTGGTACTCAACCCTCTTTCAAATTGGTTGATACGTATTAATTCTGGTGGAATAAGCGCCGCTTGAAACGGTTTTAATTCTCCATTAGGTGAAAATCGAGATAGGTACTCTGCTGCATTATCGGGTTTTCTAATCTCACGTCCTTTATATTCATCTACAAGTCCCTGAATAAACCCCTCTAGATACCCTTTAATTTCTGCACCAGTTTTAGAACTAATAGCTGCCATGTGTAAATTTATAACTATAAAATTATTGTTAGCAAAGCTTTCGCCAAATGGTAGACAACAGGAACTGAAACAGCATTACCAAATTGATGTTTTGCAATTGACTCATTATTAGCAATCTGAAACCCTTCGGGAAAGCCTTGTAATCTGGCGTAATCTTGTGCTGTTAGATGCTTAAATTTTTTATTTTTGTAAATTTCTGTAATAAATGTTTGCTTATATACTTCTGGCTCTTGACATTCTATCGATATTGTTGCCACAAAATCTCTGGTTCCAGTTGCAGTTAAAGTTGCAATAGCATCAGCATGGGGTAAGAAAATTTTAGATATGCCATTAATTCCGGAAGATATTTTGGAATTCACAAACTCGTATCCTTGTCCTTCTACAAAACGCAGAATTTCTTTAGAAACCAAACTATCAACTTCTTCTTGTTGTAAATTAGGAATTAACGTTTCTAATACTTCCCTGCTTAACGGATTACCATCCTTTAGCCCGTAAATCTTTTTTCTTCTATTTTTCAGGATAGTTTTACAAATTAGCTTTTCCCTTGAAGTTGTATCGATTAAGTCCCAAGAATGAATAGTAGTGTGCCCATCTCTAATGTCAGTGAAAAGGAAGAAATCATTTAATTCGTCTATTTTTTGAAATCTGCCTCTAGAAGCGGGGATTTTGCCATCAAATAAAACTTTTGGTGGAAACTTTTTCTTAATAAAATTAGCCTGTTGTAACCCAGGAATCACATCATACAGCTTAGGCTGTTTGTCTAGCGGTTTAGGGAAGGTAAAACCCCAACAATTTTCTATATCATTTCTAATCCCGACAATAAATATTCTATCTCTATCTTGTGGCAGCCCAAAATCATAGGAATTCAGAACCTTCCAACTACATACATAGCCAGATGCTGTAAGATTATTAATTATGTATTGCAGGCTTGGTCTATTTCTTGGTTCTGTTAAACCTTTGACATTTTCAAAAATAAAAGCTTTTGGTTTATTAGCTTTTACTAATCTAAAAACATCAATCCATAACTTACCTCTTGGGTCGTCTAAACCTTGTAATTTTCCAGCAATAGACCAAGGTTGACAGGGAACTCCACCAACCAATACATCTATTTCAAAAGGGAGTATATTAAGTTTGGTAATATCTCCTAAATAGGCTTCGTCTGAATTGGCAGATTTAATAAAATTGCTTTGATAAACTTTAATGGCTTCTTTGTCAATTTCTGAGTAGCCTAAACATTTTCCTCCTAACTCTTCCAGAGGAATTCTAAATCCACCTATACCAGCAAATAAGTCTACAAATGTAAATTTAGAATTGCAACTTATAGTATTTATTGGTTGAAATAATTGAAATAATTCTAGTTGTTGAGCAGAAAGACCTGTTTTCATTTGCTTTACAAACGCCCTAATTTACCAAATCTTTTCAAGATTCAAAACAAACCCAAGCAGGACATCTTCCCCTGACAAACTAGTAGGAGATTCTAACACCTCAACTTCTTGCCCTTGGCGATAAATCTCCACTTGCCGAGACTTACGATTAATTAACCAACCCAAACGAGCGCCATTATCTCTGTATTCCCTCATCTTCTCCTGAGCTACTTTCAAACTATCACTCGGCGAAAGTAACTCAACGACAAAATCAGGACAAAGCGGTAAAAATCTTGTTTGTTGTTCTTGAGTCAGCGCATTCCAGCGTTCCAGTGTTACCCAAGAAGCGTCAGGGGAACGATCCGCACCGTTAGGGAGTTTAAACCCTGTTGAAGAATCAAAAACTATACCTAGTTTATTCTGCTCATTCCATAACCAAACTTGAGCAGTTAGTCCAGCATTACGGTTTCCTGTTTCTCCCCCTGTGGGTGGCATGATAATTAATTCTCCGGTTGCGGTGCGTTCAAACCTTAGATTTTCATTTGCCTGACATAGCTGATAAAACTGCTCGTCTGTTAGCTGAATCACAGGGTTAAGGTTGAGCGTTAAGGCTGTCATGAGATTTGAGATTGGAGATTGGGGATTATATATCTATTTTTACCGATTCTATTGTAGAGATGCGCCGTGGCTCGTCTCTGCACGGTTATAACCTAGTCAATTCGCTCAATTCTGTCTTCAAAGTTGTGCGATTACTACCAAATCGCAGTCAAATTCAAAACAAACCCAGCTAGGACATCTTCCCCTGACAAACTCGCAGGAGATTCTAACACCTCAACCTCTTGCCCAATTCGATAAATCTCTACTTGCCGAGACTTACGATTAATTAACCAACCCAAACGAGCGCCATTATCTCTGTATTCCGTCATCTTCTCCTGAGCTACTTTTAAACTATCACTCGGCGAAAGTAACTCAACTACAAAATCAGGACAAAGCGGTAGAAATCTTGTTTGTTGTTCTTGAGTCAGTGTGTTCCAACGTTCCAGCGTTACCCAAGAAGCGTCAGGGGAACGATCTGCACCGTTGGGAAGCTTAAAACCACCAGAGGAATCAAAGGCGATGCCAGTTCCATCTGCGTCCGCCCAGTTAAATAACTGCTGATTTAGCCTACCATTACGGTTGCTTGTTTCTCCCCCTACAGGTGGCATGATAATTAATTCTCCTGTTGCGGTGCGTTCAAACCTCAAGTCACGGTTTGCCTGACATAGCTGGAAAAATTGCTCATCTGTCAATTCAATGACTGGATTGAGATTAACTGTTAGGGCAGTCATAGGAGGGAGATTGGGAATTCGGGATTATATATTTATTTTTACCGATTATATTGTAGAGACGTTCTACGGAACGTCTCTACATTTCGCTTTACACGGTTATAACCTACTCAATCCCTTCAATCCGATCCTCAACCTCCTGGTACAACTCGCGCAACAATTCCAAATTGTTCTCACTCGTCTCCCAATAACCGCGACCATTCACTTCCAACAAGGTGGAAACCATCTTGCGGAAAGAATGGGGGTTGAGGTTCAGCAAACGCTGACGCATCGCTTCATCTTTGATGAAGGTTTCGTTGACATCTTCATACACCCAGTTATCGACAGCACCAGCCGTTGCACTCCAACCCATTGTATTTACTAAGCGCTTGGAGAGTTCCCGCACGCCTTCGTAACCGTGAGATAACATTCCCTCGTACCACTTGGGATTTAACATTTTGGTACGGGCATCGAGACGCACGGTTTCTGATAAGCTGCGGACTTGAGCGTTAGCTGTGGTGGTGTCGGCGATATAGGATGCTGGTGTTTTGCCATCACCCCGCAAAGTTGCCACAACTTTAGTGGGATCAGAGTCGAAGTAATGGGAAACGTCGGTCAAGCTAATTTCGGAAGAGTCGAGATTTTGGAAAGTGACTTCAGCAGTTTTCAGAGTTCTTTCAAAAATAACCCTTGATTCTTCCATCGTACCCGGGTTATCGGCGCTAAAGGCGAAGGATTTGCGCTTGAGGTACATTTCCTGCAACTCGGCTTCGCTGTCCCATGTGCTGTTTTCCACCGCCAAGTTGATATTGGACGAGTAGGAACCAGAAGCATTGGAGAAGATGCGAGTTGCTGCTTGGCGCAGGTTGATCCCCATTTCCTCTGCTTGTTCGAGGGCGTGTTTGCGAACATAGTTCATCGATGGTGGTTCATCGGCTTCTGCCGCCATCTTCACCCCTTGATCCAGCAGGTTCATTTGGTTGATGAACAAGTCGCGGAAGACACCAGAACAATTGACTACCACATCAATACGTGGGCGTCCTAACTCTTCTAGAGGTATCAATTCTAACTTATTCACCCGTCCAAGGGCATCGGGCACCGGACGTACGCCCACCATCCACATGATTTGTGCCAGTGATTCCCCGTAAGTTTTGATGTTATCGGTTCCCCAAAGTACACAGGCAATAGTTTCGGGATATTTGCCGCCGTTTTCTACTTTGTTACGTGCTAGCAGTCTGTCTACAACGATTTTCGCCGATTGTACAGCAGCAGTTGTGGGGATGGCTTGCGGGTCAAGGGCGTGTATATTTTTACCTGTAGGCAAGACATCTGGGTTGCGGATGGGGTCGCCACCAGGACCAGGGAGGATGTACTCCCCTTCTAACCCTTGGAGTAATGCTCCCAATTCGTTGTCAGCGCAAACTTGCTGCAAGCAGAATTCCAGATACTCAAACAGGGGTTTGAGTGCCGCAGCATCTACCTTGGTATACCCTGCCTTATGCAGTGCTTCTACCCAAGGTTCTTTTTTGCCCATGTTAAAGAAGTTGAGCTTGGAAACGCGGGAGACTCGTCCTTCTGCGTCAATTTGCTCTTTTACAAGGGCGGAGACTGCGGCACGGGTTGCCATTGTGATGTCTTGCAGCAGTTGGACATCGTCTAAAACGCCTTTGTCACTGTTTTGGTAAACTTCGTCAATGTTGCGCCCGATGCTGTTGGCAATAATACGGGGGAGACTTTGAATTTCTTCTTCTGGACGATCCAAGCTGGCAATGTTGACGAGAGTTGCGATCGCCTCTTCTGCCGAAGGTGGTTTACCAATCACATGCAATCCACATGGCAACAGTCGCGATTCAATCTCCATCAACTTGCGGTACACCAAGCCAACGATATTATCCCGTTCCTCAGCGGTCATATCTTTGGCATCAGTTTCTGGCAAAGCAATGTCCTTATCCAGGTTCACCATCCGGCACTTATCCATGATGGTGTTAACGATGGAAATACCGCGTCCGCTATCTTTCAAGGTTTGGTAAGAACCAATCAACTCGCTGAGTTCTTTCAAACCTTTGTACAAACCAGCATTTTCCGCCGGCGGAGTCAGGTAGGAAATTGTCTCGGCGTAGCTGCGACGCTTGGCAATTGTCGCCTCACTGGGGTTATTTGCCGCGTAGTAGTAAAGATTGGGAATTGTGCCAATCAAGTTATCCGGATAACATTCTCCAGACATCCCCATCTGCTTCCCTGGCATGAATTCCAAGGAACCGTGAGTTCCAAAGTGTAGGACAGCGTCAGCTTGCCAAAGCTGTTCTAAGTAAGTGTAGTAAGCTGCAAAACCGTGGTGAGGACTTGCAGAACGCGAGAACAAAAGCCGCATGGGATCGCCTTCGTAACCAAAGGTGGGCTGAACACCAATGAAAACGTTACCGAAGTGCTTACCATAAATCAGCAAGTTTTGCCCATCGCTGTTAAGATGTCCAGGAGGTGGTCCCCAGTTTTCCTCTAATTTTTGTGAGTAGGGTGTGAGTGCTTCATACTCACGAACCGGCATCCGGTAGGCAATGTTGAGTTCAGGGCTGCTGTACTGTGCTTGGGCATCGTGGATGACTTGTTCCATCAACTCTTTGGCAGACTCAGGCAACTCCTGCACGTCATACCCGTTGTTCTTGAGGGCTTTCATCACCTCGTAAATTGAGCCGAACACATCCAAGTATGCAGCGGTTCCGACGTTACCTTTATCTGGTGGAAAGCTGAAAACGGTGATCGCAACTTTCTTGTGTAACTTTGGCTTGCGGCGCAGGTTAGCCCATTTGAGGGCGCGTTGTGCCACTGCTTCGATACGGTCTTGCAGGGCGATCGCCTTTCCTGTTGTGCCATCTCGTCCTGATAATATAATCGGCTCAATTGCCCCATCCAATTCCGGGATCGCAATTTGCAACGCTACCTGAATTGGGTGTAACCCCAAATCGCTATCTTGCCATTCTTCAGTTGTTTGGAAGACGAGAGGCAACGCTACCATGTAAGGACGATTTAACCGCTTGAGCGCGTCAATTGCTTTAGGATGGTCTTGGCGTGCTGGTCCACCTACCAGGGCAAAGCCTGTGAGGGATACTACAGCATCTACAAGTGGGGTTTTGGTTGTCGGTTCGTAGAAGTATGCTTCCACTGGTTTGGAGAAGTCCAAACCCCCGGCAAACACTGCAACGACTCGTGCGCCCATTGCTTCTAGTTCTTGCACCATTGCCACATAGTGGGCATCATCACCCGTTACAAGGTGCGTGCGTTGCAATACCAACCCAACACAAGGCGCTAGCGGGTCTTTCAAATCATTGGGGATATCCTTACGACTGTTGTGCCAATTGAGGTATTCTCTGACATCCTCAAACATTGTGGGGGCAAGAGGATGCCAAACACCCATATCAGGATAGACAACTGGTGCTTTGTATTGTACAGACGCGCCACCTCTCGTCTCTACGCCTTTTAATACGTATTTATCAGCTAGCATCAGCAAGAAGTTTTCCAGGTTTTCTGAAGAACCCCCTAGCCAATACTGAAAGCTGAGCATAAAATTTCGGGCGTCCTGTGCTTTGTCCATTGGCAGGTACTTGAGCACTTGCGGCAATGTCCGCAGCAGCTTGAGCATCCCATCTTGGAAGCCCGCGCCGGATTTTTCCTTGCGCTTTCGCATGAACTGTGCTATGGCACTCTTAGATTGCCCCAATTGTGCCAAAGAGAAGCTGCCCATTTTGTTTAGGCGCATAACTTCGGGCATTGAGGGGAACACAACGGCAACGTCCAGGCGATCGCGGTATGGTGCTACTGCTGCTACTAACTTTTGGGCTAAGTCTTCTATAAAAATCAGCGAGGCAATAAAGATATTGGCACTTGCGATCTCCTTTTGGAACTCCTCGTAGTTCTCTTTGTCTCGGAGTTCTTCAATCAAATAGCCACTAATTTCAATCGCCAGGTTGGGATGATTCTGGTTAATTTCCCGAACCGCTTGTGACAATGCACTCTGGTACTGGGACTCTAACACGACATAGACCACCTTAATTAAGTGACGCCCCCGCAGGTTGTCAGGCGCAATATGTCTAATGGTGGACTTGACGTGAGTGAACATGCTTCCTCGGCTCCTTTGATGCGTGTTCTCGTTTGAGAAGTCCTCTTCGCCAAAAGCAGCGATTCTGACTTCCTCTCTAAGGCAATATGAGTTTTTTACCAGAAAATGCTTGCTCAGTGGGGATTTTGTCGCCTATCTGACACAAAATGATATAAAAAATGAAATATTTTGTAAAAATTGTTGACAAATTTGCGAAGTATTTACTCGGTTATTGTAAATAAATGTTAATAAGGTTTGATGAACTGCTTTATTCTGGCAATAGAAAGGGAACCAATAACCCATGACAATGGACTAATGAATCACGACTAATCACTAATCACCAATGACTGCTGACATTCTTATTCTTTCAAATGGTCCTGGGGAAGTGACGACTTGGGTGCGCCCAGTGGTAAAGGCATTGCGGCAAATACTGAGTGATGACCGAAATCAAATAAGAATTTCTGTGATTTTATCGCCTTGCCCCAATTCTAGTGGCAAAGAAGCAGATATTGCTCGGTCTTTCCCCGAAGTAGACCGAGTGCAGCCAGCAGAGCATTTTTGGCAATTTTTGCTGTGGGGAAAGACATTTGAGAATTGGGACTGGCGGAAATGTGGTGTCGTTGTTTTCCTTGGTGGGGATCAGTTTTTCCCCGTTGTCGTTGGCAAAAGGCTAGGGTATCGCACCGTTGTTTACGCAGAATGGGATGCACGCTGGCACAACTTAATTGACCGCTTTGGAGTGATGAAACCCGAAGTGGCTGCCCGTGTTCCTCAAAAATTTGCTCATAAGTTCAGCGTTGTGGGAGATTTGATGCAAGAAGCCCAGGTTGGGGAAGAAATCAATTCAAAATTCAAAATTCAAAATTCAAAATTAGGAGTTTCTTCCTCATCCCCCTCACTCCCTCACTCCCTCCCTCCCTCCCTCCCTCCCTCCTCCCCCTCATCCTCTCCACTTTCTACTGAACTCATTGGTGTACTCCCTGGATCTAAGGCGGCAAAATTGACGCAAGGGGTGCCCTTAACCTTGGCAATTGCGGAATATGTCCATGCTAGAAGACCGCAAACCAAGTTTGTGATTCCTGTCGCCCCGACTTTGGATTTACAAACTTTAGCTAGTTTTGCCGACCAAGAGAAAAACTCTTTTGTTCAAACATTTGGTTTTAGTGGTGCTTCTTTGATTGTCGCAGATGACAGTGGTAGGGGCACGGCATTGCCGTACCCCTACGATCGCCCTATCCTAAAAACAGCAACAGGTTTATGTGTGGAACTCTGGACTCAGTCACCTGCACACGATTTATTATCCCAGTGCAGCCTTTGCTTAACCACAGTGGGTGCAAACACTGCTGAACTTGGTGCTTTAGCAGTGCCGATGATTGTTTTATTACCTACTCAACAGCTAGATGCTATGAGGTCTTGGGATGGTTTACCTGGGCTGTTGGCAAATTTGCCTTTGGTCGGTTCCGGTTTTGCTAAGCTAATTAACTGGCTAGTTTTGAGACGAAAAGGTTTGCTAGCATGGCCCAATATTTGGGCGCAAGAAATGGTGGTACCGGAACTAGTCGGAAAACTCCAGTCCCAAGAAGTCGGGGAAATGGTTTTAGATTTTCTGAATCATCCAGAAAAGTTAGCCCAAATACAAGCCAAGCTGCGGAGTATCCGAGGTGAAGCTGGTGCAGCACAAAAGCTAGCAACTTTGGTAAAGGAAGAATTAAGCAACTACACAGAAGTAGGAAAATAACTCCCTCACTCCCTCACTCCCTCACTCCCTCACTCCCTCACTCCCTCACTCCCTCACTCCCTCACTCCCTCACTCCCCAGAAGACTCTCCATCCCGCCGTCCCAGTTCATAAACGCCAGAACCTATACAAGCAAGTATCCCTATGCTAATTGCCCAGCTTGAACCTAAACTGATTTCCACTCCCCAATTAAATAAAGCGCCAATAGCTAGAAAGGGGACAATACTGAAAAGCGAGGCATAAAAAGCATTCTGTGATTCTCTCGCTTTCCTTGTTTTCTCAAATTCTGACTTACTCGTGTAGAGCGATCGCTCTGCAAAGTTAAACCAGCGGTTTAGTTGGTGGATAACCCATTGACTGGCTGAGGAAAAACCTAAATACAGCGCCAAAGACCACAAACTTGCTCCGGCGATCGCGATTGTGTCTAACTCAAAGCTGAAAGGCAATATTTCGGTCAGCATGGCTTGTGGAACTCGTGTGGAGGGTGCGCTTTCGCTTCTATTGAAGCTAGATTAATTTCTTAATGCAATCTTAAGCATAAACTTAACAGCATTTTTACTTATTGGCAACTATTTCACAGGTATAATTCGTGGTGCATAAATTGACATTTGACAGTCTAAGTATATACGTATATAAAATGTAATGACCAATACTTCCAAGCATTGCTAGGTAGTGACTAACAACTTGAACACTCACTATATTAAAGAGGAATTATTGCTTAAGTATAACTGCACAAAAGTATCTAAAATAGCCGTTTGGTTCTAAATCTCATATTTTTTATTTTCAATTAAAAATGCTGTGCTTTTGACAACTCAAAAAGATAGCACTTGAAATGACTTGACATAGAAATATTTTCAAGTAATATATGGCGATGGATAAGCAAAAAATAATACGCTTTTTCTTGTGGTAAAGGTGAACACAAACAAAAGCCGATGTCAATCCCTAATCAAAATTCAAACTTCTGCTTTAGTTGGATTCTACATCAATTTACAGATAGACCAAACGGCTAGAGGGCAAAAAAAATGAGTCATTGGCGACAAACAATAGCACTTTCTGCAGTCAGTCTGTCTATATTCGGATTGAGTGTTATAGGTTTTATCACTCTATTGTCAAAGTCAAAAACGGTTGAAGCTGTAGAATTTAACTCCAAGCAGATAGCAACGTTCAACAATTGGCAAGCAACTTCAATTCCTGTAAAAAATTCTCAGGCACACCAGTCAAAAGCATCTATAGAATTTAAACCTAACGGGCACCACCCCAAAGCATCTCCAAAATTTAAATCTCAGCAGGTAGCAATAGCTAACAATTGGCTAGCAGCCTCTTTTCCTGTAGAAAATTTTCAGTCATATACATCCGCATTTGGCTACCGTCGTTCTGCGACTGGTGGCTCAAATTTGGAATTTCACGGTGGGTTAGATATCGCCGCCCCACAAGGTAGTTATATTCGTAATTGGTGGACAGGTACAGTTACAAAGGTTCGCGACAAGGATCCCTGTGGTACATATATAGTCATTCAGTCTGGCGAATGGGAACACACCTACTGTCATATGGAAGGACAAGTTGAAACCGCAGATGGTCGCCGTTATTTAATAGATAGGGCTGGTGGAATTCAAATTTGGGAAGGTCAGCAAATAAGCGCAGGAATGAGAATTGGTCGGGTAGGGATGACCGGACGAACCACTGGTCCTCACCTTCATTGGGGACTGAAATATGCCAAACAATATGTAGATCCAGCAATGGTTCTCCGCGAAATGTTCTCCCAGCAGCAAATTGCCAGAAATCCATCGCAAAGATGGACTCCACAACAATCACAAGTCATCATTGAGGAATCAAAAGCTATAGGAGATTCAGGATATTAAGAGAAAGAATAAATGTTACTGTAGAAATGCCTAAAAGTTACCTTTACCTGTGTGCATGGATGTAGTCCACAAAGTAAAATCTCGGACTCAGCCAGAATCTCAGCCAAGCGTAAGCTCCTAGACCTAGTAGTGCGATCGCAATTAAGGGTAAACCCAGAGTCAGTTGCAATCTATCGGGAAGGAGAGCAACACCGCAAACAGTAATAACAAAGTAGATTAAAAGCACTGCTTGCAAGCGTTGCACAACCAAAAGTGCTTCTCGACAGCTACGACAATGTTGGGTGTGTTGTTTGTAGCGATCAAGGATTTGTTGGCGATCATTATTGATATTCCATGTTGGTGGAATATTGATTCCAACTTCGTTCCAGGGTAGTTGTCCGTGACAATAGCGATCAAACCAATTCCTAAACTCAATTACTAAACGGTCTGCACTTGTAGGTAGCTGATAGGCAGTTTTCCAGCTTTCAGTAGATTTTCTTTTTTGGAGAAAAGACTCTTGCTGCATAAGAAGAACCATATCTCCATCAATTACCAGATTGCGTTCGCTGATGTGATCCCACCAACGGGGTGTGAGACGATAGAGTGTTTTGCCAAAGTTACGGGCAAATAAAATAATAATTCTAGACTTACCTGGAGACACAGGTATACAGTAGGAGACAAATCCAAACTGTTTGCTGCCATCGCCAATACTGAACGTATACTCCAAGCGACAAGGTGGTTCAAAAGTGATTTTTCTTTGAACACGTCCAACTGTCGTAACTTCAATCAAATCGGGCGTTGATTGCTCAATTTTAAACTCAATTGGTCTGGCTTGTTTGCGATCGCCCTGCACGCCATGATGAGAAAAAGGAACATGGCTTGGATCTGCCACATTTTCTATAAGAGTTTGCCAGTCATACTCTAAATCCCTGACAAAAGAAGTCCAAACAAAGCCAATGCTAGCATCTATTTTGGGCGACAAAGGTAAGGGTGTATTAGCAGCTTGTTCACTTGATTTTGCATCTGGCCAAACCCAGAGTAAATCCTGTTGCTGACGAACTGGTAGTGCTACAGCACACAGATTTTCTTTATTCTTGCTCACAAGTTCTGGATTTTCCGCTTGGGGAATATGAGTACAAATTCCTTGCTCGTCAAATTGCCAACCGTGATAACTACACATTAAATTCCCCGTTTTATCATCAATGCGCCCCTCACTTAGGGGTGCAAGGCGGTGGGGACATTGATCTAAAAACACTTGAAAAGTTTCAGATGATTTGGGTTTCCAGATGACTAAACGCAGTCCCAAAAGTGTTACTGAAGTTGGTTGCTTGGGATCTAAGTCTTCGACTGGTGAAAGAGGATACCAATGCTCAAAAAAGTTGAATTCCGGTTTCATTTTACAAAAAATTAGGGTGTGCGGTGTAGGGGAGCCAGTGCTGCAGGAGGGTTTCCCGACCTAGGCATCTGGCGTTGTAGGGAAAGAGAATGATCTGTGACTGGGTGGGTTTAACAGCCCACCAAAAGAATAAAGATGTATTTCGAGACGCCCAGTCCCAAGGGGACACGCGCAAGGGACGTGCAAGAAATGGGGGCCTCCTTATTTCAATCCCAGACAGCCACGCACTCCATAGCGGCAAGACTCTATGGAGTGCGTGGGTTCTCAACACCTGACACCCTACACCTACACCGTCTGAATCAACCTGATAGGGATTTTGGGGTTTTGCAAGGGTTAAGCTAAAACCTCAGTCTGTAGTAGCGCTTTGCGTAATGCAGTTACAGCATCTTCTGTGTCTACCAATCTATTGAGACCAAGTGCAATATCATCTTCAACCTTTAACAACTTAGCTGCTTTCTTAACAGCTTTTTGCTCTTCAATTGAGTAATTCTCATCGGCGCGAGCCATTTGAATTGCATGATACAACAATGACCTTGATTTCGACCAAGTAGGAACATCAACTGTAATCTTACTCAGCAAATTTTCTAAATCAGCATTTTTGTAGTCAAATGTTTTGTATTTCTCTATGACTTCTTCAGGAGCGCCAGCCGTGCGCTGATGATTTACTAACCAATTAAATTCAGCTTCTGAAACCTCTCCATCGGCTCCAGCAATAGCAAGCAGTGCATATCCATAGTTAAGGTATGCTTCAAGGGGAGCTTCGGAAATACCTAAGTTCTTTTTCAGAAATTCTGAAGCTGGTAGTACTTCACTGATATTGCTCATAAATTACCTATTTGATTGTTGGAAAATTCATTATTTACATTATTTACATTATCTTAAAAAGGTCATTTTGTCTACTTTTAAATTATTAATTATTTCTAAAAAACCATAGTTTTATTTCCTTCGGTTAAATGATTTATGAAAAATCAAAACGGGTTTTTGTTAACGCAAAAGACAAATCAACACAACAGAATTCGCCACAAGACATTAGTCCAGCGCGAATACTATTGCAGCACATATAGTCGCTGGCTTAAAGCGTCGCCAGGGAAATGTTCTCCCAGCAGCAAATTGCCAGAAATCCATCGCAAAGATGGACCTCACAACAATCACAAGTCATTATTGAGGAATCAAAAGCTATAGGGGATTCTGGATATTAAGAGAAAGAAAGGCTAGTTTCTGGGCTAATTCTACTGCTCGTTGCAATACAAATTCTGTCAGTGGCTGCTCAGGTATAGAAATATCAGGATATGGACTGCGAAATATCATAGAATTTGATTGTTGAGTAAACATATACTACAAATTAATTGATGGTTCTTCTCAATTAGACTCAAGACACTCAAATTGAAAAAACTGTATATGTACGCAGAGAAAATAGAATAAATTCTTGATTGAAGAAAGATTTTTTTGTTTGCTAATCACACTTTTCGTACAACTTTACTATCTCTAATTCTGGTGGTACTGGAAAGCCAAAATTTTCATGATAATGAGGAAACTTAATTGAGAAAAGGCATAAAGGTTGATTCCGATAAAAAGCGGTTAAATAAAACACTCGAATAACAAAATCCTCTTTGTCACCTTCCTCTGATGTAGAAAAATTGCCAGGAAAAATCTCATCGAAGTAAATTTCAAACTGTCTTGCTGTTGCCAAAAAATACTTTCCAATGATTTTAGCAGCATTATCATAAGCTGGGTTGGGAATAGACTTTCTGTACTGACTTTCGTCAAATCCCGCTTGTAAAATAAATTCAAAAAAATCATGAAATAATTTGTATTCTTCGCTGCTATTAAAATCTTCCCAACCTTTTCTTAAACTTTCGTAGAGTTCTGGGTATATCTTAAAAGCTAGCAATTATCCTCCTAATTCAATCTACGCAAGAAATTCTTGTCAATTCTTAATCAAGGGAAAATGTTACTAGGACTTACGCCAGGAAATACTAAATATGAGGTATGGGTTTGAGGTATGAAAACCTGATTCTTGGATCATATTAAGTGCGATCATCGCCTAGGTTGGGCACTGAGTCGCAAAGCGACACGCTACGCGAACGTGCCATCGCGCTTCACGCACTGCCCCAAATCGCAATCGTCACCTATGTGGCGGTAATTTCAAAACCCTGAAACAATCAAATTCTGTTCACACACATGATGTCCTATTTGTACAGTGCGTAAATCCTAGTTACATTGCTTAAACCCTAAGCTTATTTGATACTAGGGTTTTACGTGCTGTATATAGATTATTAATAGGGACTTTTCTCCGGATATAAGAGGTTAATGCGCTTGTGCCGTAGTGCTGATTCTTCTTGTTGTAGCTGCTCTAACTGCTCTACTATTTCTTCTTTTACCCCTAAAATACAAGCCATTTGGCGAATTTTTGCCTTTTCCTTTTCATGATATTCTCCATCAGCAGCACAAACCCAAATTGCATACAGAAGTATATCCCTCTGTGCTATGGATACTTGAGGAGAGCGAGCAATGACTTCTTCTAAATTTTCATCCGCCTCATATGTTTTTAGCTCTTCAATCACCCAGTCTGCTACTCCCCAAGATGCACAGAATCCAAGCGCCCAATCCTTTTCTTCGCTTGAGAGAACTCCATCTCCTTTAGCGCAACATAAAACTGATTTCATATAAATGCAACTATCCTCATTTGTAGGAATCTGGTTAAAACCAAAAAACCAATTAAATATCCACGATGAACCAACTTTTTTGATATCATACATAAGTTTTGATTTCTAGCTGCTAATTGACTGTAGCTTTGTTTGAGTTTCAGTTTTGAATCATATTATAATCGCTCATAAAATGCAAGGACAGTTAAGACACTTAAGCAATTTACATGAATAAATATTTGTCAACGAATTCTAACTTGAAGAATGAAAATGCAAGGTCAGATAAGACAGTTAAGACAGTTAAGACAGTTAAGACAGTTAAGACAGTTAAGACAGTTAAGACAGATAAGACAGTTAAGACAGTTAAGACAGTTAAGACAGTTTCAAAAAAAGTGGGAAAAGTAAGAAAAGTAGGATTTTTGATACCTTTTATTTATATTTACAAAAAACTAAGTTATTGCTAATATACCTACAGGGAAAAATCCAAAATATTAACAAAAAAAATTGACTTACGATACCAAACTCAGTTTTTTTTACCAAGAAGAACTCAGGAGTCAGGACTCAGGAACCAGAATGACACAATTACGAAGCCGCAGATGAGTCGAGGTTTAAAGCCCCTACTTATAAGTATGGATTCGTAAAAATGCGGAGCATCGTATTTGAAACCCCCGGATTCATCCGTGGGGATATTCTGAATTTTGAGTTCTGACTTCTGACTCCTTTTCATAAATTATCCTTCTAATGCCTCTAATCTTTAGAGATTTCAAAGTGATTAAAAAGCTTAAGAAGATAAAAAGAATTAATCATTGATTAATTAAGAGTAATAAACATTAAAATAAAATCTGTAGTTTCCAAAATTAATTGGACAATTCAAGGAAATAAAATGGCTACCAATATTTCAGAAAAAAAGAGTTATTTAGGCGCTTTGTGGTTTTTGAATGAGCAGTACAGTTTAACACAGCGTCCATTAGACGCTTATGAAGTTTACTGCAAAGCACTTCTTGCTTGTGCTAACGGCGATGGGACACTAACAGATGAAGAAAGAGATTGGGTGCTTGGACTTGCCGATGCCTGCGGTTGCGGATCTGAAATTGTTGAAAAACTCAAAGTTTATGAAGCTGATGAAGATATAGAGGCACTAGTTAGTCGTTCTCATACATCCAATGAATCGCGACGTTGGGTAATTTATGATGCGATCAAAGCTTGTTCTGCTGATAAAGAATATGGTGAACAAGAACGGAATGTAGTACTCAAAGGAGCAAAGAAACTTGGAATCTCTGAAGACGTAGTTAAACAAATTGAAGAATTGTGTTTAGAGGAAGCCAAAATCCGTCAAAAACGGATAGCACTGATGTATCCTAATGGTTCACCTTTATAACTGAACTCTTCTTTAAGAAGAGGGAAATTTTCTGTCTGCCTGCGCAGTCTAGAAATTTAAAGCCTGCTTGCGCAGGCTTTGTATGTGTAGCGAAATCATGCGCGGGTGTCAGCTATAACTGTCCGTTTTTTCTACGGGGTTCTGCTCGATTAAGCTAAAACCTCAGTTTGTAGTAGTGCCTTGCGTAATGCAGTTAGTGCTTCTAAAGTTGAGAGACAAAAGCAAATGAAAATTTTTGAAACCACATTGCGGGATGGAGAACAAGCGGCGTTTATTCATCTTGAGCCCAGGCAGAAAGCTGATATTGCAGTTTCACTGGAAGCGATGGGCGTCGATATAATTGATGCAGGATTTCCCATCGCCTCAACGCTTGATTGGGAGGGTGCTTATGCGATCGCTGATGCAACCAATAAAGTTCAGTTAAGCGTAGCGGCCAGACATATACCAAAGGACATTAAAGCAGCCTACAGTGCGGTAAAACATCATATAGACCGCTCTAGATTGGCGACATGGCTCATGCCGTACGAATTATACACTCGCCATGCGAATAACCCCAATATCCACAGAAAGATCATTGATTCATCGCGTCAGGTAGTGATCTATGGGCGAGAAATTTTTCCTGCTGTACAGTACTATTTGGTTTACTGTGGTAACCGAGACAAGGATTTTCTGCGTGAATTGGCTTGCGAAGTAGCGGATGCTGGTGCTACATGCATAACGATTGCAGATAGTCAGAGTACTCTGAATCCAGATGGTCTTGCATCTTTGGTGAGTTTCATTAAAGAGAGCTTACCTGCAAGTATCGACATATCTATTCATTGTCACAATAATATGGGGCTTGCGCTTGCCAATACTGTGGCAGCAATTAAAGCTGGTGCCAATCAGGTGGAAGCAACTATAGGCGGAATGGGTGATGCCGGTGGAAATACATCACTTGAACAGATTCTGGCGTACGCCAGTTATTTTGAGAAAAATAATCCTTTATTCCAATCTGGCTGCCGTCTTGACAGCCTTTACAAAATTGCCTGTGAGGTGAGCAAGCTGACTGGTTTCCAGTTTGCATCCAATCAACCGTTTATTGGCGCAGACACTTTTACTGTTGAAACAGGTATACACCATTCACTTGCTGAAAAAATTCCAAACAGCACATTTGAGCCGAAAGTGATTGGCCGTAATATTACGTCTATTGTTGGAAGACACAGCGGACTTATTGGACTCCGTAACAAACTGCAAGAGATTGGTGTAGACACCTCGTCCATAAATTTTCATATTCTTTACTCAAAAGTCATGGAAGCTTCACAGACAGAAGGTACAGTCTCTAACGATACACTACTCCGGTTAGTCAAGGAGATGTAATACATTGGATGTCACTGTTATTAAATATGACGATGAAGTACTTCCTTTAATCAAACGGCACCTGAGCGAAGGACAGCCAGTTGTCTTGCCCAATCCTTCCCCCTTGGCATATATGGTAGTGGCTGTTTCTCCTGCAATAGTCAACAGCGCGAAACGTAGATCGATTGATCAACATGTGGCTTCTTTTATCGGAAGGTTCGAGGCTGTAAAACAATATTTAAATCTCGACCAATACGGCATGGAAATAGCTGAAAAATGTCTTGTTGAACAAAAAATGACACTGCTGTGTCCAGTAAAGAACGATATTGAGGTGCCGGCATTCCTTCTACCCTCCCTAAATAATAATCATGTTCTGTTGTTTGCTGCCCATTTGGCTGGATTACAGCAGTTATGCCTTCAATTTCCTTCACTGTATGTCAGCAGCGGGAACGTGACAAGGATGGAGCCAAAACAATTTTGCACAGATGTGGAAGCCCAGTTCAAGGAATTTGGAAACCCTGAATTCAGATTGCTCCTAGTAGATGGAGATCATTTCCGGGACAGACATCAACGCCATGGATCAACAACAATGGTCATGGTCTCGCGTACTGGCGAACTTTCTGTTAAGCGCAAGGGCATACAGCAGCTACACCTGGATAAAAGCTAACAGGGCGTTGCACCTAATATTTTTTTTCAAAATCTTTTTTAAAAATGAAAATGTAAGGTCAGATAAGACAGTTAACTAGACAGATAAGACAGTTAAGACAGATAAGACAGTTAATTAAGTATTAAGCCGGACATTGGTAACAGTCAAGCCCGGTTCGCGCGGGGATTGCGACACGCCGAGCCAACCACCTCAAATAGGTGCCTATACTAATTCGTAATTCATGATTTGCAATTAAGACTCGTCAAATTTAATCTGATTTTGCTTTGTTATTGCTTTCTTAGATTTTTAGAATTTACAGCATATTAATTAGCTAGTAAAGCCTAAACATTTATTTGACTTCCTTTTCCTACTTTTCCTACTATTATTAGTTTCAAGTAAAAAAAGGTGGGAAATGTGTGTGTTGTCTGGACTCAGATAAAGTTTGGTATAAGATAAGAAAGTAAAAAAAATATGACTTTAAGATAAAATAACTAGCATAATAAAGAGTTAAGCACCATATAAGCATCATAATAGCTTGATTTTATTAATCTAAAAATGAAATAATACTAGAAAAGATATTGATGTGTTCTACAGATTCTAGTAACACAATCATTAAAATGCTTAACTTTTATGTTTTGATATGGATTTATTAATTATCTTGGCTGAAGCCAGTCTTGTAATCTTCGTTTTCTTTTTAGTAAACTGGCTTGTGGGTAAGGTCTTCAAGCTACTTTTGAAAAACTCTGTAGTTAAAAGCGAGGGAAGAAGTATCAAAACCCTGCGTCAAAACATTACAGGGTTGTTGATAGTCACTTGTTTGGTACTGTGTATTTTGATTGTGGGTGCTAATGGTTTTCTACTCTATCGAGGCGCAAACCTTCAACAATATACACTCTTGTTGATTTCCCGTGTTCCACCAGGATTTTGGGTAACTTTAGGAATTGGTATAGCTCAGAGCATTGGTATTTTGATTTTAGCGGCGATCGCTCAGAAATTCCTTCATAGTTGGCTCAAGGTAGCTAGGATTCGTGCTAAGAACATTGAACAAAACACTGCTGACGATAAAAGTATTGATACTTTCTTTGACAACCTGAACAACATCGTTACTTATGGGATATGGCTGTGGGCTGTCATCTCCTGTAGCCAGTTTCTCAAATTGCCAGCAGTTGTTTCCCAATACTCATACATCCTACTGCGGATCTATCTGATCATTGCCGTCGGGTTACTTATACCTAAAGCAGTCACTGCTATTATTGATAGTCTAGATGCTCTAAGTATAAGATACTCCAGTCCTGACAACCTTCTAAGATTCTATGATCGCCTCCGACACCTAATCCCCTTTTTGAAGCGGTGTCTGGAATTTGTGATTTATGTCTGTGTAGCAACATTGGTGATCCAGCAGGTGCAGTTAATCGCCAATATCGCAGCTTTCGGACCTCGAATTGTTAAAATCATCGGCATCATCTTCATCAGTCGTGTTTTGTTTGAGGTCGTCTACTTACTTGTTGAAGAGGTATTGTTCAAAGACCGAAATCTGAGTGAGATTCAAACCAGCAGACGTCTCACCCTCGTTCCTCTGATCCGTAGTTTTTTACAATATCTAGTTTACTTCGGTGCTGCTGTCTCCATCCTCTATACCCTCGACATCAATCCCACTCCTGTACTCGCTGGTGCAGGAATTGTTGGTATAGCTGTGGGTTTTGGGGCACAGACACTAGTTAATGATATAATATGCGGTTTCTTTATTCTATTTGAAAACTATTACTTAGTGGGTGACTATATCCAGGCAGGGAAATCCGATGATAAAGTTGTCGAAGGCATTGTCGAGGCGATCGAACTGCGAACCACTCGTATCAGACATCCCAATGGTCAATTGCATATTATTCGTAATGGCGATATTGGCTCAATTACCAACTACTCCAAACAGTATATTTTTGCAGTAGTGGAACTTAGCGTACCTTATGACTCCAACTTAGCTGATGTATACAAAGTGATTGAGGAAGTAGGAGAAGAGTTAAAAGCAAATAACCCAGATGTACTCGAACCTACACAGGTAGATGGAGTAGAGAGCCTTGGAGACACTAACTTATTGCTCCGTACATTAACGAAGGTAAAGCCAGGAAAGCATCTTCAGATCCAGCGCATTCTCCGGAAGATTTTTACGAATGCTTTACAGCGGGAAGGAATTACAATCCCCCTTCGTGTTGAAAATGCCGAACCGTAAAGACCTTAGCCAAGTGGACAGGGGCTGTTTGACGCATGAATCCCACCCTTTTAAAGGGGTGGGTGCGTCAATTACAGTTCCTAACCAGACACAACTAATTGTTGCTTCTCTGGCAGTTGGGTATATTCAGAGACAATTTTACGGAATTGCTCGCCTTCTATTGTCTCCTGTTCCACGAGCAAATCGACAAGCCGATCTACTAAAGCTCTGTTTTCACGTATAATGCGACGAGCTTCTTGGTAGCAGGTAGTTGCCATTGCTCGCACTTGTCGGTCAATCTTGATTGCCATTTCTTCTGAATACTCAGAGCGATTAACCCAATCTCGTCCCAGAAACACATCACTATTCTGAGTTTCCAGAGCCACTAACCCTAAGTTCGACATACCATACATTGTTATCATCTTACGAGCAAGATTTGTCACAACCTTTAGGTCGTTGCTGGCTCCACCTGTTACTTCAGCTTCACCAAAAACCTCTATTTCTGCTGCCTTTCCTCCTAAGGTCATGGTAATGTTGTCTTGCAGCCAAGCCTTAGTATAAAGCCCGCTGTCAATCATTTCTTCATTCAGAATCTGCTGAGAAAAACCACCAACTCCACCAGAACGGGGAATAATTGTCACCTTATTTAAGGGGTCAGAATATTTCAGGAGTGTAGACAACAGAGCGTGTCCAATCTCATGATAGGCAATCAACCGCTTTTTCTTGCTATCCAACAACGGGTTAAGCGTCAGTCCAATTGTCAATCTGTCAATAGCATCATCTATTTCTAGCTGCGTAATTGCCTCTTTACGTCTACGTGCTGTGAGAATTGCCGCTTCGTTAAGGAGGTTTGCTAAATCCGCCCCTGTAAAACCTGGTGTACGACGAGCAACAACTTCCAAAGAAACAGATGGGTCAATTTTCTTGTTACGCGAGTGGACTTGCAAAATTTCCAGACGACCTTTGCGGTCTGGTGCATCCACAATCACTTGTCGGTCAAACCGTCCTGGTCTGAGCAACGCAGCATCTAGCACATCCGGGCGGTTGGTGGCAGCAATAATAATAATACCAGTGTTACCTTCAAAACCGTCCATTTCGGTAAGCAGTTGGTTGAGGGTTTGTTCCCGCTCATCGTTTCCGCCACCGATACCAGCACCCCGTTGACGTCCTACAGCATCGATTTCATCAATAAATATGAGACAGGGAGCGTTTTCTTTGGCTTTCTTAAATAAGTCGCGCACGCGGGATGCACCTACACCCACAAACATTTCCACAAACTCTGAACCGGAAATGCTGAAAAACGGTACGGCTGCTTCGCCGGCGATCGCTTTTGCTAAGAGCGTTTTCCCTGTTCCTGGAGGTCCGACTAACAGCACTCCTTTAGGAATGCGTGCGCCTACAGCAGTAAATTTTTCTGGTTGTTTGAGGAAGGTGACGACTTCTTGCAGTTCTTCTTTAGCTTCTTCAATACCAGCGACATCCTCAAATTTCACTCCGGTTTTTGCCTCCATCTGGAAGCGAGCTCTGGTTTTACCGAAATTCATAGCTTGGCTAGAAGCATTCGTAGAGCGGCGGAGGAACAATAACATCAAAGCAACCAGTGGCAAAATCCACATCAGGTTGATCAAAAGCCCTACAGCCGCTCTACCATTAGCAGAGGAAACTTCCTCAAAATCAACGTTATTTTCTTTTAGTCTGCTAATTAACTCAGCGTTTTGTTCCAAAAGACACAGCCGGAGCGGTTGTGCATCCTGCTTTTGCCCTTTTAAATAAACCCTTGCTACCTGCTCGGCTTCGTCAAGCTCTACTCTTTCGACTTTGTCAAGCTCTACTGTTCCGTGTTTGTTAGGCTTTGTTTTGGCTTCCGTTGGCGTGATTAATCCGTTATAAAATAAGTCGCCGCACCCTACTTTTTGTTGTTTTTGCGCCAGCGCGGGAGTACCCCCTAACATTCCTGGCAACATGATTAAACCAGCTGCTAGCGCTCCAGTGAAAGCTGCACGCTTTGCAGTTTGCTGTTTCATCAATGTCTTTTTCTCAAAATTTTTCATAATAATTACCCTTTGTTTGCTGCTCGATAACCGAGCACTCGTTTCTATGCCTTTTCCTCTACCAAGAGTAGAAATCAGGGGTTTCTAATCTTCTAGTGTAACTTCCAAAAAAAACCATTCCCAAGTTTTTCCTTGCTATACCCTTCAATGCGTCTCTTTATTAGAATGGCTCTGGTGTTTGGCATATAACTGGAAATTTAGGAATTCCTTGCTAGTCGGACTCTTTGCTAAAAAGCCTTTTTGAATACTAATTTTACATTTTATTTGTGCTGTATCCCTCACTCCCATAGCATAAAATTCTTTGCAAACTGGAAATTGACATATTATGTCACAGAACGCTATGCTATATACATAGTCGTAATGACTTCAGTTTGTCAATATCTAGGTAAATATTTACGTTTCGGGTGTGAAGCTTTTTATTAAAGCTTTTTATTAAAGATAGTTATAGTTACGGGAATTTAATTGAACTATGGTGAAAATTGTTGGCATTGGTGGTAGCTTAAGACCTGAATCCTACACTCAAAAAGCTTTGCTTCTAGCCGCGCAACGGGTGGAAGCTCTGGGTGCAGATGTTGAAATTCTCGATTTGCGGCAAATGCAATTACCATTTTGCAATGGGGAAGATGAGTATCCAGATTACCCAGATGTTCAGCGGTTACGCGATGCCGTTAGTAGCGCCGATGGGTTAATTTTGGCGACACCAGAGTATCATGGCAGCGTGAGCGGTGTCCTGAAAAATGCCCTTGATTTGATGAGTTTTGACCAGTTGTCTGATAAAGTGACAGGACTGATTAGCGTGTTGGGGGGACAGCCTAACAGCAACGCCTTAAATGACCTACGAGTTATTATGCGTTGGGTACACGCTTGGGTGATTCCAGAACAAATTGGGATTGGACAAGTTTGGAAAGCCTTTGGTCCTGATGGTAAGTTGTTGGATGAAAAACTCTCTCAACGTTTCGACCAATTTGCTCAAAGTTTAATTGACAATACGCGCAAGTTGAGGGGCGTGTCTTAGTCGTTTCGCGCAAAGACGCAAAGGCGCAAAGAGGTTCTTAGCGTCTTTGCACGCCAGTCGCCTGGCTGTCGGGAAACCCTCCTGCAGCGCTGGCTCGTCTTGGCGCGAAATTAATTCACTTTAGTGATGGTGATGATGATGCGCTACAGCTAACTGGGGATTAACCGCCACAGTTTGTTCTGACACTAACTCGGTAATATGAGCATTTGCCCATTGAGCTGCCATTGTTAAGAATTCAGAATTGTCGTTAACACAGGGCATCTGCACGTAGTTTAGATCAGGATGTTTTTTCTGTAGTGCATGAATGATGTGGTGTACATCCAACAAAGTTTCATGGTTTTCTGTAGCAAAGCCAATCGGCATAAAGACAACCGCTTTGGCACCTAATTGAATCAGGTTTTTCGCTGCTTGTTCGACGTTTGGGAGCGTCCATTCAATTAAAGGTGTGTCGTGGTTTAGCCACCCAATGGAAATGAGAGGATAGCGGTTGATTAACTGATCCCGTATTAAGTCGTAGAGTATTTGACTTTCGGTAATTCCAGAGGTGAATCCTTTGGCTTTGTGAGGACAACCGTGGTTCATCAGCACAATGCCAATTTGAGAAGGTAGGTAAGCACTAGCTAAGTCAGCGGTAATTTTCTCTTCCACAAGACGCGCTAACAAATTGATGTAAGCTGGTTCGTTGTAGAAGGATGGGATATAGCGCAGTCCTTTAACCCAGTGTTCATCACCATCTGTCAACTCAGCTAAAGCGTTGTTGACTTGCTCAATAGCAATACCACTCGTGAAGATGGAATCGACAACCAGCAGTGGATAGATGAGTATTTTGTTAAAACCTTGGTTTTTGATTTCTGCCAAGACTTGGTTGGGAAGGAAAGGGGCGCAGAAGTTGAAGGCTTTAAAAACTTTAACGCCTTCACCCCACTGTGCCTGTAGGTTTTTTTCAATTCCAGCGCGTTGTTTTTCAAAAATGGCATTGTGTGGGGAAATAAAATCATGGTGCTGATGTCCCCACTCATGACGGTCAAATAATGCCAAAAGCCGTGCGAGGGGAGGATAAATCCAGGTAGGGACGGGTGCGAATTTTGCTGTCAGCAGATTTAAAGCTTGTTCATTATAGTTAGCGAAATCTTCGTAGCTTTCGACTTCGCCGTAACCCATAAGCAATACTGCTACACTGTGTTGACCTGGTAATTGCTCATGCGTTGACTGTAGTTTTTCTGGTGTGGCAACCACAATAGTTCCTCAATCGAATTTCAAAATTTCAAAGGGTGAAGTCACCCTGGGGACTGGAGACTGGGGACTGGGGACTGGGGACTGGGAAGATGTTCTTGCAGGATTTAGGTGAGGTTTGAATCCCCGTCCATAATCCGTCACTACCCTAATCCCTAATCCCTAATCCCCAATTCCCAATCCCCAGTTCAAGTGCGAGGCAGTCCTGAGTTATTTCCACTCAAGACTCGCTACTCGTGCGAGAGTGCTGTTCTCGCTTTGTTGTTTTCCATACTTGTAAAATTTTATCCTATGCGGGGGGATAGGATAAAAAAGTAAATATTAGCAGTATTTCTCATTACATACTGTATTTACTACTTAAGATATATATAAAAGAATGACTAAAAATGACTTTTGAGGCATGACATCTGTTGATCAGCGCAAAATGTGTCACGCTGACTAGACTGCAATTGCCATGTTGAGTTATGAATATGAACATTACCCATTGGTCATCAGTAAGGAAAAGTGACCAGTGATGTTAAATCCTGTGACGACTCAAACCAACGTCACGGGGCCAGAAAAGTGTTGTTAAATGTTATATTTAAGACATAAACACTGCAATATCCTTAAGGAAAAGCCGCTAGCCCAAAGATAAATGAGTATAATTATTTGCCCTGGTATCCATGATTCATCTTTAACTCAATGTTTTGTATCGGGATTGCTAGAGCAAGTTGTAGATAAAGAAAAAAGTCAATTCTCAGCAAATATGCTGACTGTGCCAGTGGAGGGTGGTTTAGCTTTATCAGCGTTTCACATATTGCAGTTTTTACACAAACGCTTGCAGAATACGATACAATCGCCAGTTGTATTCATCAGCTTTAGTGCTGGTGTCGTCGGGTCAATAATCGCTGCTCACAAATGGCAACAATTTGGTGGTCATGTTAAAGCTTTTATCGCTATAGATGGATGGGGAGTACCTCTTTTGGGAAATTTTTCTATCCATCGGATGAGCCATGATTATTTCACTCACTGGAGTTCTTCTCTGCTCGGAAGTGGGGAAAATAACTTTTATGCAGATCCATCTGTTGACCATCTCCAAATGTGGCGATCGCCCCAAACTGTACAAGGCTGGTATGCAGGCTCTTTTTTTGGCGAATCACCGCCTCAAGAGCGCCTGACTGCTGCTGAGTTTTTGCACTCGCTTTTAAAGCATTATGAGGATAATTAGTCCGGAAAACCAATTTGCCAATCAGGAGTGAGAAATGAGGAGTGAGTAGAGGAAGATGAGGAAGATGAGGAAGATGAGGAAGATGAGGAAGTCATGACTCGTTCTGCTTCCCTTGCTACCCTTGCTTCCCCCACAACAGCCTCCACTCGCCCTAGTCCCCAGTTCCCTAACCCTTAATCCCTAGTTCTGATGTTTCCAACAGAACCCCCAAATTCTAATAACGGGTTTCGTGCCCTGCTAAAAAACCGTAATTTTATGCTGCTATGGATTGGGCAGTTGGTGTCCCAGTTAGCAGATAAAGTCTTCTTCGTTTTGATGGTAGCCCTGCTGGAAAACTACCCACCCCTTCCAGGGTTAGCAGAGAACTCCATGTACTCAACTTTGATGGTGGCGTTTACAGTACCAGCGGTATTGTTTGGTTCTGCTGGTGGAGTCTTTGTTGACCGCTTCCCAAAAAAGCTAATTATGGTTGGCTCTGATGTGGTGCGGGGGCTATTAACTTTATGTATTCCTTTTTTGCCACGAGAGTTTCTCATTCTGCTATTACTCACTTTTGCTATTTCGACTGTGACGCAGTTTTTTGCACCTGCTGAGCAAGCTGCTATTCCGCTATTGGTGAGAAAAGAGAATTTGATGGCAGCCAATGCGCTCTTTAGCAGCACAATGATGGGAGCTTTAATTGTTGGTTTTGCTGTGGGGGAGCCGATATTGAGTTGGGCAAAAAACTCGGTAGGAGCAGAATATGGTCAAGAGCTTGTAGTAGCGGCATTATACCTGCTGTCTGCTGGAATCATGCAACCCATTAGCTTTAGAGACAATAAGATCCATGATAACAGTCAGCCAGTCATCCATCCTTGGACTGATTTTAAAGAGGGTTTGCGTTATCTCAAGAAAAACTATCTGGTGTTGAATGCCATGCTGCAACTGACAACTTTGTATTGTGTGTTTGCAGCATTAACAGTATTAGCGATTAGATTAGCAGAAGAGTTTGGCTTAAAAGAAAAACAATTTGGTTTTTTCTTGGCGGCGGCTGGCGTAGGTATGGTATTGGGAGCGGCAATTTTGGGTCATTGGGGTGAAAAACTCAACCAAAAGCCTTTACCTCTGATTGGATTTTTGCTCATGGCGCTGGTTTTAGGAGTGTTCAGTTTTACCCACAACTTATTATTCGCTTTTGCCCTGTGTGCATTGTTGGGTATAGGTGCTGCTTTTATTGGCGTACCGATGCAAACTCTGATTCAACAGCAAACACCACCCACAATGCATGGTAAAGTGTTTGGGTTTCAAAATCATGCCGTCAACATAGCCCTAAGCGCACCACTTGCGATCACAGGTCCAGTCACTGATGCTTTAGGGTTGCGAATTGTGCTAGTGGGTATGAGTATTGTGGTAGTCTTTGTGGGCGTTTGGGCTTGGCACAATACTCGTCGAGTATTGCGAAATGTTATTTTAAAATGAAGAATTTCTGACTATTCTTCCTTTTTATTCAGGAAATACCGTCACTCTTTTATTTAGCTTTTCAATTAAAATGAAGTTTTAATAACTACAAAATTTCAGCATCAACTTAGCCCTTGCGTGAGGTTTGACTGTGCGATCGCCTACCGAAATTAGTTTCCCACAAACCGAAAACCAAAGCATCTCCAATCTCTCAATCTCGCCAGTCGTGACGCCCAGACGTGCATCTGGTGGTTTCGCCCTGCTTGATAGCCTCAAGCGCCACGGCGTTGACTATATTTTTGGTTATCCTGGTGGTGCAATTCTGCCGATTTACGACGACTTATACAAAGTAGAAGCTACTGATGGTGGCATTAAGCACATCTTGGTGCGACACGAACAAGGTGCCGCACACGCCGCCGATGGCTACGCCCGTGCAACGGGAAAGGTAGGTGTGTGCTTTGGGACTTCTGGTCCTGGGGCGACTAATTTGGTAACGGGCATTGCTACCGCCTATATGGACTCAATCCCGATGGTTATTGTCACGGGACAGGTGTCACGGGCGGTGATTGGCACAGATGCATTTCAAGAAACCGATATTTACGGGATTACGCTACCAATTGTCAAGCACTCGTATGTCGTGCGCGATCCCAGAGATATGGCACGCATTGTTGCCGAAGCCTTCCACATCGCCAGCACAGGACGTCCGGGACCAGTTTTGATTGATGTTCCCAAGGATGTGGCGTTGGAAGAATTTGACTATGTGCCTGTGGAACCGGGAAAAGTGAAGTTACCGGGGTATCGTCCCACGGTGAAGGGAAATCCACGCCAGATTAACGCAGCGATACAGTTGATTCGTGAAAGTCGGCGTCCACTGCTGTATGTCGGTGGTGGTGCGATCGCCTCAGGCGCACACGAGGAAATTAAACAACTGGCGGAATTATTCAATATCCCCGTCAGCACAACATTCATGGGTATCGGTGCCTTTGATGAACATCATCCCCTCGCTTTGGGAATGTTGGGAATGCACGGCACCGCCTACGCTAACTTTGCTGTTACAGATTGTGACTTGCTGATTTGTGTTGGTGCAAGATTTGATGACCGTGTGACAGGCAAGTTGGATGAATTCGCCACCCGCGCTAAAGTCATTCACATCGACATCGACCCGGCGGAAGTTGGCAAAAACCGCGTTCCTGATGTACCCATCGTCGGCGATGTGCGGAAAGTGTTGCTTGATTTGTTGCGTCGCGTTCAGCAAGCAGGTACAAAGGATACACGCAACCAAACGCAAGAGTGGCTGAACCTGATCAACCGCTGGAAGGAAGAGTATCCTCTAGAGGTGCCACACCATGCTGATAGTATGTCGCCGCAAGAGGTGATTGTAGAAATCGCACGCCAAGCACCCCACGCCTACTACACCACAGATGTAGGTCAACATCAAATGTGGTCGGCACAATTCCTCAAGAATGGTCCCCGGCGCTGGATTTCCAGTGGTGGTTTGGGAACGATGGGTTTTGGCTTACCAGCAGCGATCGGCGCTAAGGTGGCGTTCCCCGATGAACAAGTCATCTGTATTAGCGGTGACGCCAGTTTCCAGATGAACTTACAGGAACTGGGAACAGCAGCACAGTATGGCTTAAATGTCAAGACTGTGATAATCAATAACGGCTGGCAGGGAATGGTGCGCCAGTGGCAAGAAGCCTTCTACGGCGAGCGTTACTCCTGCTCGAATATGGAAGTCGGAATGCCAGATATTGAATATTTGGCAAAGGCGTATGGCATCAAAGGCATGGTGATCAAAAGCCGGGAAGAATTGAAAGATGCGATCGCCGAAATGCTAGCACATGATGGTCCAGTTATCGTCAATGCCTACGTAACCAAAGACGAAAACTGTTACCCAATGGTTGCTCCTGGTAAGAGTAATGCCCAGATGATTGGCTTACCACGCCAGCCACAGAAAGCTTCACCAGAGCCAGTTTTTTGCAGCAACTGCGGTGCGAAAAACTCACATAATAACAACTTCTGCCCTGAGTGCGGGACTAAGTTGTGAAGTAATCCGGGTTAATTAATTCATGTGGGGTGGGTATTACCCCATTGGTGTCAACTTAAGCTAAAACCCTTTTAAAATCTCGTTTCCAGGTTCCACCTGGAAATGCCCTTCTTGCGGCTCTGCCGCTCTTAAGGCAGGCAGAGCCTGCCAATAGGCATTCCCAGCCTGAGGCTGGGAACGAGGCAATATCGCGGTTAAGGAATAATAACGTAGGGTGGGCAATGCCCACCCTCATTTGTTTTTGACTGCCCAGCGTCTTGTTGACTCGCTGTTTAAGCAGTTGTGTTCACACTTCGCTTCATAACGTAGAGCGTATGCGTTTTGTTGCCGAATTGCCTCGGTGGTGTTTTGCGTGTCACCTCGAACCCTATTTTCTTCCAAAAAAGGAACCCTTGCTCGTTCTCTTCAATAACAGATAGCATCACCTGCTGCGCTCTATGGGCTGATACCCAACGCTCAAAAGCCCTATAAAACTGAGAGCCTAAACCTTTTCTTCGCTGTTGGAGAGCAAGCATCATTAGCCCCACCCACCAACTGCTGTCATCAGGGTAATGGCGAATTGCTTCAATTAATCCCACCAAGACGTTGTGCGCGTCGAAAAGACCAAACATAAATTTGTCTTGCAAAGTTTTCCCTTCAGGAACAGCGAGAAATTCCTCACGAGCGGCAGAGGGTGAGGGCGGACGCCCGTCTGTAAGATAAGCATAGTCCGCGCACTCCTCGTAGAGCCGCTGAACAACTTCTTCATCATTTGGCTCTAGTCGCTTTACTGTGTAGCCAGCAAGTTCCAGCGCAAAACCTGTAGAACTGTCTATACTCATCATTTAAGATGATATAATCTAACTTTAGTAATTATAATTATTCTTGCCTAGGGGGTGATACCTATGATGACATTCAGCCAGCAAGTAACTATCGCTACATCATTAGGAGATTCATCATGGATATTCGCCCCATTCGCCGCGAGGAACTGGAAGTCTTCGCTAATTTCAGTGAGCAAGCTGATCTAAACGGGCATTTTCTCAATTATTTGAGAGATATGTGGGATGAAAGCTACGTTCGCCCTGAGTGGTGCTTTGTCGCTGAAGAAGCAGGAGAGTTTTTCGGGCGTATTGTTTACTGGAGTTTACCATCACTCGGCAAGCCTTTCATCTGTGATTTTTTGGAACTGCCTTGGAACGCCAACTATCTTGAAGTCGGCACACAGCTTTTACAAGAAAGCTTGACACAGTTGCACATTCATGATATTGACAGTATGGAGTATCAACTCGATATTCCATCACCCTACTCCACACACCTTGAAAAACGAATTGATCTGCTGGAAAAGTTTGGATTTTCTCTAAAAAGGGAAACGATCCGCTTTGAGTGGAAAGATACTCAGACTCAGATCACGCCATCAAATCGGCTGACTTTCCGTTCGCTTAATGAGGTTGGTGAAGATGCTTTCATTCATGCCATGATGCAAGTATCGTCACAAACTCGCGATCGCTCCATTTTGCATGAACAGGCTAGACTGGGTTTAGAGCAAGAAGCACTGGAACGCTTTCATAAGTCGAAAGCTTTCAAGTACAAACCGACGTGGTGGCAATTAGCTTACACCCAGGACGGTACTCTTGTTGGTTTGATTATGCCAGCGGAGAATGATGGTGGACCTATCATTGCGTGTATTGGTGTAGTCCCTGAATATCGGGGACAAGGCTACGTTAACGATTTGCTACAGCAAGGAACCCTGACTCTGAAGTCCAACGGTGCTGTACGCATCCGTAGTGATGCTGATGTTAATAATGCAGCGATGGTTCGCGCCTTTCAACGTGCTGGGTACAGACAGTTTGTCTCTAGAAGAGAATACTGCTATTCGATGAGGTAATCAGTTCTGCCCTAAGTACAGGAGTAACTTGTAAAAAGTGCTGAGTCAGTTCCTGTGACTACTCAGCACTCATGACTCAAAACTCAGGACTAATTAGAAATTGGCACATTATTAAACGCTGCTGTATCTGGCACAAACACGTCTAAACTGTTAACACCCTCGGGAATCCTTAACCAAACATAGGCATCAGCTGAGGCATTGGGACGCAAAGAAAATAGACCAACACTACCTGTTGAACGTTGCAAGTTAACTGCTTTATAGGTTTCGCTCGTATCAGGATTACGGGCTGTTGTACTACCAACCGATATAATGTCACCGCCACCAATTCCATCCGAAGCAAGACGACGGATACGCATCTGCACATTCACCACATCACGATTGGCAGTTTCTGGATCTTTAATCCGCTTTACCGAAAGTAACTCCACTTCTGCTTTTTTACCAAAAGCAGGCTGTACAAATTCACCAGGTTTAATAGCAGCACTAGTGGTGGCTTTTGATTGTGGCGTTGAAGGTGATACAGTTTCAATGTCAGTTGTGGGTTGTGCCGTTTTATCTCCAGATGAAGACGTTTCCAGTGGACTAGGCGTGATTTTAGAAGGAGCATTACTGGTTTCTACACTGGAAGTCTTTTGGGTAGAAGTGGTGGCGCTACTGTTACCAGCATTAGGAACATTCAGCGTTTGTTGCAGGGTGAAAACTTGGTAAGCGGTATAGCCACTGCATAATAAAGCCAAAGTCGAGAGTAAGACAGCTACACTAGATAGGAATGTACTCACACCATAACCTCTACGTCGTATTTCTGCATATACAAGTTTGTGAATCTTTCGATTTTGTCATGCCATGAGTACATTTGGTGAATGACTTGCATACTAGTTGTCTAAGTTACGAGTGTACTGCGTCAGTCATCATACCGATATACTTTTATCTTCGGAAAGAGGTTTATGTTTCTTTAACCAAACTTATTATTAACTTCAGGAATATCTGTGAGGAATGAGGTTTTTAAATATACTTATATTCAAAAATCTAGATCTAGTCGCTTTCGCTGATAGCCAGAATTCTGACCTCATCACCTTGATTTAAAATTTTTCCTGCTTGTGATACGGGTATATTTGTATTCACGCTCAACCTGAAGAAATGATTAAAACGGGTTGGCGTTGTCCAAGGTGGTAAAGACTCCTTGCGCTTAGCCACAAATATCTTCTGAAAATTGGTTGTTAATTTCCCTGTCTGAGAATCTCGTGCGGGAACAATGCAACGCTGACAAGGATTTATGCCTTCAAACAAGACTTCTCCGACTTGAAACTGCACAAAACGCCCAGCTTCAGTAAATAATTGGTCTTCCCAAAACGGTGGAACTCCACCAATCTCTATATTAGCTCGCATACGAAGTCGCATTTCATCAACACTGACTTCAGGAAACCAGGAAGCGACTTCTTCAAGTGTGGCTGTGCTAATCACAGTGGGTCCTTTGGCATTAGTATCGTCTGGAAAACCATTTATCGTGTTTTGCACAAATTTAACTGCAAAGCCAAAGTAATCACTTAACCAGGCTTCCAGAGAGGTACGCTTGTCATCGACGTGAAAAATCGCTTTGTGATCAGTTGCTTGAATGTGTAACGACAGTGTTTTGAACTCAGCATCAAACCTTGAACGTAGCAAGTGAACCTTAGCATTGCGCTTTCCATTCACAAAATGACCTTGCTCATCAAATAGAGCAAACTCTCGGTCATGCTGGAGTGCGCCGCTTTCAAGAATTTTTGCTTGATTGACATCAATTCTGTCGAGAGATTTTATCGGGTAAATAGAAATCGCTGCAAGGTAAGGTGACATAAATAATTCAAAATTCAAAATTCAAAATTCAAAATTCAATCCGGAAGAAGACTAGTGCTAGCAAGTAGTCTAGTCCCTAGCTATATAGCAATCCTCTGGACATTTATGAAAATTGACACCCTTGAGATCCCCGACTTCTCTAAGAAGTCGGGGATCTTGTTTTTCATAAATCCTGCCCGGATTGCTATATGCATTCTTATATGCCTGACAGCGTAGTCAAATCGCTTTCACGAAGCTGGCAAAACTCCCAAGTTGGGTTTTAAACGTTACTTAGAATACAAATACCCCACCTTTAGCCCCTCTCCCTCCGGGTATGTCCTGAGTCCTTACGGACACGCTGCGCGTTAACGCAGTTCCTCCGTAGGAGGCACGGACACGCTACGCGTTCGCCCTTGGCGTGCGCTTGCGCTTACGCCAGTCGCCTAGGTTGGGAAACCCGCCTGCAGCGCTGGACTCACCGCAAGCGTAGAGGGGTTATTTTGTGATGGTTTTAGAAGATAAATAATATCATTTGTCAAGTCATACCTATTTTACTTGTACAAGCTGCGATACTCCCAAGGCTTGACAAATTTAGCATCACTCCAAACTCCTCGCCGACTCTCTCTTGCTTGGGTTTCGGCTTGTTGAATGATGTCTTTACTGGGACACTTGTTTAAATAAGAACGGTAAACAAGCGCTAACCCCTCTCTGACTAATACTTCTTGGATAAAAGTCCCATCAGACAAACGGACTTCAGCCACTTTGCGCCCGTAGCGATCGCTGTCAACAATATTCAATTTAACGCGATCGCCTCCTTGTTTCACGAGTTGCTGTACTCGTTCTTGCGCCTTCGCACCCCAATCAAATTGATCGCGCACCAGGGAACTTTTACTTTGCTTTTCCTTTTTGGTATGCGCGATTTCCGGTGCATCTACACATGCAAAACGGACATTGAAATTCTCTCCTTTAGAGTCTTTCACCGTGAGAGTATCGCCATCACTAACTCTTTCGACTAAGTCACCAGAGGGAAAAATTCGATCACAGCCGATTAAACCAAAAATGAGGATAGCTGCACAAAGCCAAACAGGCACCTGTTGAGTGAGTTTCACAATTTTAAATCACTATATTTTCTGTCCAATGATATAGCAGGGGACTAGGGACTGGGGACTGGGGACTGGGTCAAAAGTCTTTTTGTGTCTAGGTTGTATCATCTGTTGATGTCCTAACCACCTTGGCTGTTGCTATAATAGCAAACCAAAGGAAGTTGGGGTTAAAACAGTGAACAGTACCAGCCGCAGTGACGGCAGCGGGCTGGTGTGGTTGTACTAACACCAACGCTTTCTGTGCTCTTGGTGTGGTGTTTGCCTCAACGATGAAACTGATAACTGATAACTGATAACTGATAACTGATAACTGATAACTGGTAACTGGTAACTGATAACTGATAACTGTTAAACAATTCTCGCCTCATGATTTGCCTATTATCAAGTAATATCATGTCCGGATAAACACTTATAAAAAACGAATAACCTCACCCGCCTACGGCACCCTCTCCTTTTTAAGGAGAGGGTTGGGGTGAGGTAAAGCAGGAATTATAAGTAATTAAACGGACATGACATGATATAACAGAAAAAATTAAGCCAACATCTAAAAAATACCCCGAACTCGTCGGGGTATGCGGTGCTTTCTTGTATGCAGCGTATTCCAGTGTTGTATTGTATTTTGATTTGAATCAAGCAATTTCACACCATCCCAAAGGCGTAAAATTTTAATTTGTCACAATTTACTTAGCAGTTTTCTTTGAAAGGCTGGGGGAAAAATAAGGAGTAGGCAAAAAGCTGGAATTGTTCACTACACCCCAGACTCAACTTCCGACAAACAGCTTTAATAATTCTTTAATTAATAATTCTTTAATAATTAATAATTGTCAAATACAAAAACCCCGACTTAGCCGGGGTCTACGGTGTTTGCCAAAACAGGTTTCCTGTGACGTTTATATTTTCCTCTGAAAACAAGCGATCGCACGCCCACCAAAAGATATAAAGCGGAATTTTGTGATGTTGTATACATGCTATTGAGACTCATTTGAGTCAAAGCGCAAATTTGCTTAACATCTTGCGACATTCTTAACTACTTGTAGCTAAGATCAAACAACGTCGCTCATCAAGTGCAACTTGAATGCTCATGAGCTTAGTGAGCCAGAAATTCTTCCAAGGTTGGTATATCCACCCAATTTGATGTATCGTTAGATTCATGGGACAAATCCATCAATAACTGTGAATAAACCCCTTCTCGCAATGATGGAACTATCTCCTGCTTGCGTTCAATTCCTTGCACCCATTGGTCTATAACTCTAATAAACGCAGAAATACGACCATCGGAGTAATTTTTGGGAAACAATAAGCGATTCGGAATTTCTATTTCGGTCAGCGGTTTTCCTGGTTGAGAACCCCAAACACGGAAGCCATGTATGTAATCTTTTTGATTTTCACTTCCTAATACTAAAGTACCGCGATCGCCATAAACTTCTATCCAATGAGTACGGGATGCATGAACTACAGCACTGATGGAAACTTGGCAAGGTGTCCCATCCGCCAACTCTAACATCAATAGACACGTGTCATCCGTTTCCACTGGCTTTAATTCTCCCGTGTTCGGGTCGCTTCGCTGGGGAATAGCGGTACTGAAATGGGCGTTTAATTTGCGTACAGGACCAAACAGCCAGTGAATATAATCAAAAGTGTGAGAACCCAAAGACCCCAATGCACCGCCTCCCTGGTCTTTGCGAGAATACCAGTTCCAAGGGCGGAAAGCATCAGCACGAGAAGAACCTAACCAATCTATTTTGATGAAGCGCTTTGAACCCACATAACCTTCTGACAACAATTCAGAAAATAATTGCCATCCGGGTACAAAGCGAAATTCAAAGTCTACAGCGGCGATCGCACCTGTTTGTTGCGCTAACTGATAGAGTTTTTTCGCTTCGGCTGCATTCATGGTTGTGGGTTTTTCTAGTAAAACGTGTTTCCCAGCTTGCAGCACTGTTTTTGCCATTTCATAATGTAAAAATGGCGGTGTGGAAATGCTCACTGCTTGTACTTCTTGTAGTCCGACAATATCTGCAATCGTGTTACAGACGTGGGGAATATTGTAGGATTGGGCGATGGCTTTGGCTTTATCTAAATCTCGGTTATAAACAGCAATGACCTCTGTGTGAGGATAAGCCTGAAATCCGGGAATGTGGACTTTCTGACCAAATCCCGTACCAACAACTGCAACGCCAATCACAGCTAAATTAATTCCTTATAATGTGAGTGTCTAAATTATACCAGTTTTGAGTGAACCAAAATTAGACTTCTTGCAAAAGTCAAAAAAAAGAATAATGAACCACAGATGGACACGGATGGAATCAAAGAGATCTAAGAGGTCTAACGACTTTATCCAAACGAGAAGCGTTATATAATTTAAAATTGCTATATTTGCTACATTTGTTGTATGTAGTTTACAGTACTAAGTCCTGCTCAAATAACAATGACAATCAGGTTTTTCAATCAGTGATTCAACTAAAGAATTCAGAGCAGTCGCAGCTAATAAGCCACCTCCCAAAGTTCCTTCAATGGTGATAAAAGGCACGGATGATTGCATCAATTGTCGCTTAGCAGCGGGAGCATGACTAAAGCCAACGGGCATACCAATCACTAACGCAGGAGCGATTTTCTGTGTTTGAATAGCTTTACATACAGACAGCAGCACACTAGGAGCATACCCGATCACCAATATGCAATTTGGGGAAACTTGGTGTAATTTTTCGCGCCATTCCTGATGCTGCCAAAATGCTTTTTCTGCTTCTGTGGCTGTCGTAATGTGGGGGTTATCAATTAACGTTTCCACGCGACATCCCAAATGAGCTAATCTCGTCATATCTAAAGCAGCAGCGATCGCTGGGATATCCACAACTATCTGACAGCCTGATTTGAGGGCTTCACGACTCGTGGCGATCGCCTGATGACTCAACCTGACAAACGACGCCAAACTGACATCTCCACAAGCCAAAACCAGATTGGAGATGAGGTCTTGTTCAATTTCAGAACGGTGGGAAAGGTCTGGTAGCAAGCGTTGTAAGGATTCAGCAAATGCTTCTGGGTGAGCATGAACTTGAGCATCTAAACGACTCCAGAGTTTTTCCAGTCCTCCCAGTCCTGCTTGAGTTTCTACATCTAATAACTTGAGTTGTGCCAAAACTTCAGCTTGCATGATTTCACAATCGCGATCGCGCCCTAATAACCCTTCCAATGCAGATGCTGTTTGCCGCAATTGTGAAATTTGCTGCATCACTGCGCGATATTGCTGCTGAAGTTGCCCCATTAAACTAGGAGTTGTATCGCTTGGTGATTCCACTTCTAGAATTTGGCGGATGTGGTTGAGTTGAAATCCTTGCTGCTTCAGTGCTACGATGCGTTGCAACCTGACAACATCATTCTTTGTGTAAAGGCGGTAATTGCTAGGCGATCGCACTGGTTGAGGGAGTAACCCCAATTGATGGTAGTGGCGAACCATCCGTGGTGTACAAGCACCACCCACTGCTTCGGTAAGTTCTTTGATGGTTAAATTTTTAGTCATTAGCTAGCACTTACTGCTTATTAATGCTTAAGGTAGCAAGTTCTGGACAGTTATACGACCAACTTTACATCCAGCAATAACAACAGCAATTTCATCCGATAATTTGTAATCTTTGCGTTGCTGATATGTTGGTTCTTCTGGCAAATTGATAGGCTGTGTGTAAACTTCTAATTGTTGTTCATTAAGGTTGACTATCCAATAAACCGGAATACCTGCACGAGCATAGATGCGTTTTTTAAAAGTTCGGTCTCGCTCAAGCGAAGAGTCTGCAATTTCAACAACCAACGCTACATTATGCGAACCAGGATGACGGTCGAGATAGTCACGAGTATTCCCCCGAACAACCACCACATCAGGCTCTGGCTCACTGTCTTCCAAAGTAATAGGTTCTTGCGTATCTACATACCACCCCTCCGGCACAATTTCTTCCAAGGTATTTCGAGTGAGTTTTGTAGCGATGCGGTGGGGCGGATTTTTCGGCATTTTAGGAATTATCCATCCTTCGAGCAGTTCCACTGGATCGTCATTGGTAAGAATGCCCTGACGAATCATTTGATGGTACTGCTCAATATTAAAGCGCCAAACTGGCTCGGTTGGTACAGCCGGAGTTTGCCTTAAGTGGATTGCGCTATCGTGAGCGGAGACAGACACAAAATTAATTACCTTGTTCTTTTGCCTCTCATCGTAGCACTTCACCTACTTTCTTTAAACCTTGACATTGACATTAATGTCAAGGTTTAGCGTGAGAGAGTGTGTCTACTACTTCAACTCTCATGCTCTACCCACAGCGTTTAAACCAATTTACTAAAGAACATACAGAAGCGATCGCCGCCATCCTTTGTGGAGTACTGTTGTTTTTCGGATGGTTTGCCTTACATCTTAATTTTTTAGGATGGGCGCTGCTGCTGTTACCTGCTGCTTACGTCATTGGTGGTTACGATAGCGCCCGTGAAGGACTGACGACTCTTATCAAAGAAAAAGAACTGGATGTTGATTTGCTGATGATTGTGGCGGCGTTAGGTGCTGCCATTTTGGGCTTGTGGCAAAGAGAATACCATCTTATTCTTGATGGGGGAATCTTAATTCTCATCTTTGCCATTAGTGGGGCGTTGGAAGGCTACGCCATGCAACGGACGGAACGCAGTATCCGCTCTTTGATGAGCTTAACACAAGACACAGCAACAGTTTTGCGTTCGGGGCGAGAAGAAGTGGTTCCTATCAACCAGCTTAAGGTAGGAGATGAAATTCTTGTCAAACCAGGGGAACTCATTCCCACCGACGCAGTGATTGTTTCTGGTTTCAGTACCATCAATCAAGCCGCCATTACAGGTGAGTCTTTACCTATAGAGAAGACGGTGGGTGAGGAAGTCTTTGCAGGTACACTTAACGGCTATGGTGCGCTCAAGCTCAAGGTGCATCAACCACCAGAAAGTAGTTTGATTCAGCGTGTGATTCGTTTGGTAGAACAAGCACAAACAGAAGAACCTCCTTCTCAACAGTTTATCGAGCGATTTGAGCGGGGGTATGCTCTGGTGATTGTAGTCGCTGGGTTGTTGCTGGCAATTTTGCCGCCATTTGTCTTGAATTGGGATTGGGAAACAACAATTTATCGTGCCCTTACCTTCTTGGTGGTAGCTTCTCCCTGTGCGCTGATGGCTGCAATTATGCCAACGCTACTGTCTGGAATTGCCAATGGTGCGAGACAGGGGATTTTGTTCAAAAATGGTGCCCAGTTGGAAATGATGGGTAAGGTAAGAGCGATCGCCTTTGATAAAACAGGCACTTTGACAACGGGACAGGTGCAGGTTTTCAAGGTGATTCATGCTGGTGGATATACGGAAGAAGATGTGTTGAAGGTTGCTGCATCTGTAGAATCCAGTTCCGAACATCCCATTGGCGAAGCTATTGTGCGGGCGGCTCGTGATTTAAATTGGTCGAGAGCCGTTGACGTAAAAGCTATACCAGGACAGGGAATTGTGGGTATGCAGAACCCCACCCCCAACCCCTCCCCGCAAGCAGGGAGGGGAGCAGTCAACGGCGGGGTGGGGTTACACCAACAGGTGATTGTTGGGAAAGCGGATTTTGTAGGGCAGTATGTTATAAATTTACCGGATAAATTGAAGGAATCGGCTCGCTGCTTAGAAGAGGAAGGAAAAACAGTCGTTTGGGTTGCACAAGGAGAAGAGGTACTGGGTGTGATTGCGATCGCAGACTCAGTGAGAGCAGAATCAGCAAGAGCGATCGCCCGCTTGAGAAAGCTGGGAGTTGAACAAATCGTGATGTTAACGGGTGATAACGAGCGAACTGCTCACAGTGTCGCCCAAGCAGTGGGGATTGACAAGGTGTATGCAGAACTGTTACCAGAAGATAAGCTACACGTTATTCGTCGTTTACAGCAAGAGTATCAAACCGTGGCAATGGTGGGCGATGGTATCAATGATGCCCCAGCCTTAGCTCAAGCATCTGTAGGTATTGCGATGGGCAAAGTTGGCAGCGATGTCGCATTGGAAACCGCAGATATCGTACTTATGGCGGATAAGTTGGAAAAAATAGAAGCAGCGATGCATTTAGGTAAAAGAGCACAGGCGATCGTTAAGCAGAATATTACCATTGCTTTGGGGTTCATTGTCTTACTTTTAATTGGCAACTTTCTGGGTGGTATAAACTTACCTATTGGGGTAATTGGACATGAAGGTTCTACTGTGATTGTCACCCTAAGTGGTCTGCGATTACTGAAATGAAAGACGGATTGTAGTCAGCGCTTTTCAATTGAATAGAATACAGTTCTAGATTCTTGTGGGATGGGCATCTTGCCCGTCCTAAATTCGGGCGGACAAGATGTCCACCCCACAATATTTGTATTATACAAAGAGCGAAAACTGCCATAATTCATCAACGAAGTTTTGATACTCATCCACGAGTGGTAAACACTCATTCACGAGTATCAAACACTTACCCACGAGTATCAAACACTCACCCACGAGTGGTAAACACTCATCCACGAGTATTAAACACTCATCCACAGTATCAAACACTCGTGGACGAGTATTAAACACTCGTCCACGAGTATCAAACACTCATCCACGAGTATCAAACACTCATCCACGAGTTATTGAAACTCACGAGATTAAACAAGAGTGCAAAAGTCAATTGGATGAAAATCAAACCACAGATTAACACAGATGCACACAGATAAATGAAGCATTCAGATCCCCGACTTCTTAAAGAAGTCGGGGATCTTGTTTTTTCACAAATCATTAGGGGATAATTTATTTGTTGGAAATCCCTTATCGCATCATCTTGCTCGCAACAACTGCACGAACGTATCACTCACCGTATGGTCTTTAGTATCCGCAGCGTATTGTATCAACTTTTCCCGCAGTTCTTTAGCTTCATGCAACGGCAACAAAGTTGCTAACAAAAAGTAAACACCGCGAAAACGCGGATCACCCATGTGGTCAATGAGTCGTGTTTCTGCTTCCGCAGTGTCGCCAAGAAAGTTTTGCACAAGAAAGAAGTCCATAATTTTGTCGTGGCGGAAGTACCATTTTTTCTGGGCTTCTTCTTTTTCGTCTTTCCACTGACGGCTGACAACCATCTTGTATTTCTCATCTTCCAGAGACATCAACACTTGATAAAATTCATCCGCAGGTAGCGCTTGTTCGTCGTTGAGTCGCATTTGATAGACTGCGTCGGAAAACTTTTTCAGCGGAAATTCCTGATTCCATTCTTGCTGGTATTCTGCCGCCATCAACTTATATTGCTGTTCTTGCAGGTAAAACAAGTCCGGCTGTTTGCCTTGTGATAGCATCAGGGCAACCACCGTTAAATCCATTGGGTTGGAAAGAATTCGTTGAGTAGCGGCTAACTCTTCCGGGGATTGTTGGTTGTTAAGGCTTTCTTTCAGGTAGCGGATGCAGACTTCCTCGTAATCAGCTCCTTGGATTTTAGCATCTTTGGGCAGTCGCAGTTGCCGGGAAAGCAAAAACTGCTGAATTTGTTCAGGCTTAAGCGGCTGCAATTCATATATCTTTGCTGTTGAAGGAGGTGTCCACTCCAACGGCTGGGTAGTCATGATGATATTGCCCCGGAAATAGCTTTCGACAAATTGAGTGATTTTTGCCCGTGTGTCGGCGGTGACTTCATTGAGTCCGTCAATGCAGATATCTATCGCACCGCTGTAAATCAGGTTTTTCAGGAAGTCTGCATCTTGTGCTTGTCCGTGCAGCTTTGCCTGAATCGCTTCAATCACGCCATTGTCACACTTTTGAGCAGGTAAACAAACGACAATTCGCTTCGAGGTGTTCAGCAAATGGCGCAGAAACATCGACTTACCTAAACCAGAATCCCCGACTAAGACGATTTGCCCTTGGATACTAGGTAGTGCTTCGGTAATAGGTTGAATTTCTGGTGATATGTTATTTTGGTTTTCTTCCCCTCCTCGCTTGCGGGGAGGGGCTAGGGGTGGGGTGCTAATCGGAACTTTCACCTGAGATTCTGGAAAATATGCTCGGTCATTAAAATTATCTAACCCCGCATCTGCTAGCAGCGAAGGCTTAAACGGTTCAAACAGCTTGCGCCGCAGAAACGGAACCCAGGTGAGGAGAAAGCCGACATAACCCACGCCCAAAATACGGCGTACCCACGGGTTCCAGAAAAAGATTGCCTGAACTTGGGGAAATTTCGGGTAAGCAAAGATGAGGGCAAGCCAAAAGGTAGCATGAATGAGGATAGTGTTTCTGGCGTTGAAAAAGTACTGCCAACCCTTCACTTTAACTATGACTGACTCCACCGTATTTGCCTGGGTATATCCTTTGAGGTTGGTATGGTGACGTTGAAGTAACCCCATGTCCTGGGGTTGCCAAGAGACTTTATTCGCAACTACAGCAATCTGTTCTGCTAGTTCTTGCCGCAAATCTGGCAAAGAATCACTGACTTTCCAGGCTTTGTCGAACAGTTCCATCGTTTTCTTGCCCTGGTCGCGGTTCAGCTTCTCTGGTCTAATTTTGGGCTTACCAACCCATTGCATGAGAGTTTCTACTTCCTGAGAGCCACTACTTATGAAATGAGCGAGGAATCTGAGTTGAACAACTTCAGAGGGATATAGCTGAACTGCGTCCAGAACCTGCACAACAAACGACAAATTTTGCTGACCTAGCTTTGGTAGTGCACCTGCTGCGGCATTACGGACATTAGAGTCAGAATCTTTGAGCAGTTCGACCACCTTTGGGGCATACTCCTTGGCTTGCATCTGCCCGAGTGCTTCTGCTACGGCATAACGGACACTTCTGTCAGAATTTTTGAGCAGTTCGGCAAGTTGTGGGGCATACTCTTTGGCTTGCATCTGCCCGAGTGCATTTGCTGCGGCATAACGGACACTTCTGTCAGAATTTTTGAGCAGTTCGGCAAGTTGTGGGGCATACTCTTTGGCTTGCATCTGCCCGAGTGC
>JXCB02000033.1:398737-467392 GCA_000828075.3 Tolypothrix campylonemoides VB511288
TCTTTGGCTTGCATCTGCCCAAGTGCATTTGCTGCGGCATAACGGACATTCCAGTCAGAATCTTTGAGCAGTTCGACCACCTTTGGGGCATACTCCTTGGCTTGCATCTGCCCGAGTGCATTTGCTGCGGCATAACGGACATTTGAGTTAGAATCTTTGAGCAGTTCGGCAACCTTTGGGGCATACTCTTTTGCTTGCATCTGCCCAAGTGCACTTGCTGCGGCATTACGGGAAACTGAGTCTTTATCTTCCAGCTGCTTGCCAAGCTTATCCACATCTACTTTGTATTTCTTAATCAGCGACTTGGGGTCATCTAGCTGATATTCCGCCAACTTTTCTGCTGCTTTCAATCTCACTCTAGCGTCTGAGTCTGCCAGTGCTGCTACAATGCCGTTCATCTCCCAGTTTTGCGGCTTGGGTTTGGGTGCTTCTTTGGCATTTACCCAAGGTAGGGAGAGGAGGAGAACAAGCACAAAAGTGAAAGGGAAAAGGAAAAAGGGAGACTTTCTGGTCTTGCGGGCAGTTTTCAGCATGGGGGACACAGCCGGGAAGAGGGGGAGACGCCGCTCTGGGTATAATATTAAGTCGTTAAATGACTTATGTTTTTAAAGAAACAATTGTATTTACTTGAGAGCAGGCGTTTTATTTTTAACTTATCTTCATCTCCTTTCAGGGAAATTCCGGTTAGATTACCCACCATTTCCGCAGAACCCCACCCCTAACCCCTCCCCCTCCGGGTTCGCCAGTTGCCTGCGGAGGGAAACCCTCCTGCAGCACTGGTCTCACCGCAAGCGAGGAGGGGAAAAAATGCTCTCTCTACACTAATAAAGAGAAAATAAACTGTCTTTGCTGTCTTTGCCGCCGATAGGCAAAAAAATGCTCCCCCTCTCTGCTTGCGGAGAGGGGGCTGGGGGGTGAGGTTTTACGCGTGCTATCTTTGCCGCCGATAGGCAAAAAAATACTCCCCCTCTCTGCTTGCGGAGAGGGGGCTGGGGGGTGAGGTTTTACGCCTGCTGTGCTATTGGCTCTGAGCGGGGACGCATTTCTTGAGACTCTGCCTCAATATAATCATTGGGAGGCGCAGCCTCCTGTACTGCATTCCCATGCAGAGCATAGGAACGAGTTAGAGTATTTTATAAACTATAAAAGTTATGAAGCAGGTAGTCAGGCAACTCAGAGAGCGAAACAAAATTGACTTGCACTCTCGCGGAATCAACTATCATCTTTGGAGTTTGGATACTACAGAGTACAAGAATTTACGCTCGAATAGTCTCCCCATTGCAGATGATTACAGCTTTTACATAGAACTTTATCTTTTTGAACGAGAGAAAGAGGATAGGCTGAACTTAGCAGAACTATTTGTCACCTTAGAGTGGCTATTTGGAGAGAGTAGTGATTTCTTTGATGATTGGAAAGGTTCTTTCTGTTTTCCAATATTACTGGTGGTAAAGAAGGCGATAGGAGATTTCTTTTACTTGATGCGTATTTATGACCATCGAGGCACTGTCTACTTTAGTATATATAGAATCCTGGAAAATGGCAGAGATGATTATGATACTGACAAATTACGTGAGCCATTCGCTTTAGAGTTCTCCAGGCAAGAAATTAACTATTTTTTCAGCTTCTTATATGGTTATATAACTGGATATTTTCAAAGTTTAAAACAAAATCTTATCGTTCAACCATTTTTGAAAAAAGTTGATTCTAATCTCATTGTATACGGTTATAAAGATGGTGAATATTTTGAGAAACAATATGATTCTCCAGAAACATACCAAGCAGCGATTCAATCGTTTGAGGAAATCTATGGAAGCTGTTTGAGAAGAACAGATGTTAATACTATCTTAAAAAAGATAATCAGTGATGTTTAGACAAATACGCCGTTTTTCATTTGCATAAACTACAAACCACATGGTAGGGGTACAAAGCATTGCTGTGCCCCGGAGAGCCAACCTGTGTTATACTCCTCAAGACTTCTCAACAATCCCTACTAAAATACTCATAATTCGTTCTCGGCAAAGACAGCTTTCACCTGATGATATCATCAAGCTCGGCTAAGATTTCATTAGGTTCATCGTTCATCTCAAAGTATGAGCCAAGGTGCCATCTCGGTCTACCTGAAGAATTTTGGGCTTAGCCATGACGAGAAAAGCAACAGAAATAGAAAAGAAGCTAGCATCAATGTAACGCAAGCATAACAACCAAGGTAAACTGGTTGAATTGACTAATATAGTTAAGCGACTATTCCTTGACAACAGTGTCCTATGCCTGCATTTTTATTAGAAGTCGGTACAGAAGAATTACCCGCAAGCTTTCTCAGTAGCGCGATCGCACAGTGGAAGTCGCGCATTCCCCAAACTCTCGCAGAAAACAGCCTCACTTACGATGCTGTGGAAGTTTACGGGACTCCTCGCCGCTTAGCTGTACTCATCAAAAATCTACCATCCCAACAAAGCGATCGCGAAGAGGAAATTAAAGGTCCCCCCGCACAAGCTGCGTTTAAAGATGGAAAACCGACGCCAGCAGCGCAAGGCTTTGCTAAAAAGCAAGGTGTGGAACTCGATGCTTTGGAAGTTCGCACGACTGATAAGGGGGATTTTGTCTTTGTACGGAAACTCACCCCCGGTCGTCCCGTTGCCGATATTTTAACAGAACTCGTTCCTCAGTGGATTTTCAAACTCGAAGGGAAGCGGTTGATGCGTTGGGGTGACGGGGATAAGACATTTTCTCGTCCGATTCGCTGGATTGTTGCTTTGTTAGATGATGCGGTGCTGCCGATTGAATTAGATAATGGTTCGGAGACGATAAAGAGCGATCGCATTTCCCAAGGTCATCGCGTCTTGCATCCAGAAAGCGTCACAATTCCCCAGGCTACTGATTATATCACGGCGCTTCGTTCTGCATATGTCGTCGCCCGTCCCGATGAACGGGCAAATACCATCACTCAGCAAGTCAAAGAGTCTGTACAAAAGTTAGATGGCTATGCAGAGATTTACCCAGATTTATTAGAGGAAGTCACAAACCTTGTAGAATTTCCTTCAGCAGTTGTCGGTAAATTTGAATCAGAGTTTTTGAACCTACCCACTGAGGTGATTACCACTGTGATGGTAAGTCACCAGCGTTATTTTCCTGTGTTCAAAGCTAAAGATTCAAAAGAATTACTACCCAACTTTATCACTGTCTCTAACGGCGACCCCACGAAATCAGACATCATTGCTGTGGGGAATGAAAGAGTTATCCGCGCACGTTTAGCTGATGGTCGATTTTTCTACGACGCTGATTTAGAAAAACCTTTGGAAAGCTTTTTACCTCAGTTGGAAAAAGTCACTTTCCAAGAGGATTTAGGTTCATTGCGTGCTAAGGTAGACCGCATTGGTAAGATTGCCCAGCAAATTACAGAACAACTGCAATTAAGCGAAAAGGAACGGGAAAATATCCAAAGAGCAGCTCTTTTATGCAAAGCTGATTTAGTTAGCCAAATGGTCTATGAATTTCCTGAATTACAGGGAATCATGGGACAAAAATATGCCTTAGCCAGTCAAGAAGATGAAGCAGTTGCCACGGCAATTTTTGAACATTATCTACCTCGCGGGGCAGATGACATTTTACCTCAATCTTTGGTAGGACAAATTGTCGGTTTGGCAGACAGACTTGACACGTTAGTCAGCATCTTTGGATTGGGGATGATACCCACAGGTTCTTCTGACCCCTTTGCCTTGCGACGGGCTGCAAATGCGATAGTTAACATTACATGGGCGGCTAATTTGCCCATCAATCTGCAACAGTTACTAGAGCACATTGCCACAGATTTTGTTCAGGAACACAACAAAGATAAAAATCAATTAGTCGCCGCTTTGCAAGAATTTTTCCTGCAACGTATCAGGACGCTGCTACAAGAAGAAAAAGGCATTGATTATGACTTAGTGAATGCAGTTTTGGGAGAAAATGACCCAGAATACGCAGAAAGGGCGTTAAAAGATTTATTGGATGTGCGCGATCGCGCCACTTTCCTCCAACAAATCCGCAGTGATGGTACATTGGATAACATCTACGAAACGGTTAACCGTTCGACTCGTTTAGCGGCTCAAGGAGATTTAGATACCAAACAACTTGATCCAATATCAGTAGTTCACAAAGAACTCTTCCAAAAATCATCCGAAGAAGCTTTTTACAATGCCATTGTGGATTTAGTACCGCAAACTCAAGCCGCCCAACAGTCACGAGATTACGGACAGTTAGTCACAGCATTAGGGCAAATTACCCCCACCGTCAGCAACTTTTTTGACGGAGCAGAAAGCGTTTTAGTTATGGATCCAAATCCAGAAATCAAACGCAATCGGTTAAATTTGCTCGGCTTGCTTCGCAATCATGCCCGTATATTAGCGGACTTTGGTGCGGTCGTCAAAAATTTGTAGCATAAGTAAAAAATAGTTGTGTGATTTTAGGAAATAAACGCTACGATAATGGAGCTTAACCAGGGACCTCTGCCACAGTCTATGCCCAAAAGCCACGTCATTGGATTAGGAAAGTCCGGTATTGCTGCGGCGAGATTGTTGAAACGGGAAGGTTGGGAGGTGGAGATCGGCGATCGCAACACCTCCCTTGACCTCCTCAAGCAACAACAGGAACTTGCCGCAGAGCAAATAACCGTTAAACTAGGATATTCCCTGGAACTCAGTAATTCAGATTTACCCCAATTGATAGTTGTTAGCCCAGGCGTACCTTGGGACATACCTGTGTTAGTTAAAGCACGAGAATTGGGCATTCAAACCATCGGAGAGATGGAACTCGCTTGGCAACATTTGCAATCAGTACCTTGGGTAGCAATTACTGGCACAAACGGTAAAACCACTACCACATCCTTAATTGCTGCAATTTTTCAACAAGCAGGATTAAACGCTCCCGCCTGCGGTAACATTGGCTACGCTGCTGGCGAAGTCGCCCTGGCTGTGGAGACAATAGGAGGGAGGGAGCGAAGGAGCGAGGGAGAGAGGGAGCGAAGAAGCGAGGGAGAGAGGGACAATTTTCCCTCACTCTCACCTTCCCTCACTCCCTCACTCTCACCTTCCCTCACTCCCTCACTCTCACCTTCCCTCACTCCCTCTACCCAAATAGACTGGGTGATTGCAGAGGTAAGCAGCTATCAAATAGAATCATCTCCTTCCCTTGCGCCTCGCATCGGCGTATGGACAACTTTCACACCGGATCATCTCAGTCGCCATAAAACCTTAGAAAACTACTACAACATCAAAGCGCACCTACTGCGTCAGTCTCAGATACAAGTTTTCAACGGTGATGATCCATATTTAAGAAAGGTTGGTGAAAGTGATTGGCGTGACGCCTATTGGACAAGCGTCAAAGGTAAAGATAATTTGATCGGTTCCAAAGGCTATTACATACAAGACGGTTGGGTTGTAGAGACAAAAGGCGGCGCGTCTCTACAAGATGAACCTATTGTAGAAGTTTCCGCTTTGCGAATGGTGGGAGAACACAATCTGCAAAATCTGCTGATGTCAGTTGCTGCGGCGCGTTTGGCGGGAATTGATAAAGATGCGATTTCTCGCGCTATAGGTGAATTCCCTGGTGTCCCCCATCGTTTAGAACACATTTGTACTTGGCAAGGCATAGATTTTATCAACGACAGCAAAGCAACGAACTACGATGCTGCTGAAGTTGGCTTGGTATCCGTTAAAAGTCCAGTTGTATTAATTGCCGGTGGAGAAGCCAAAGCTGGTGATGAAACTGGCTGGATAGCAAAAATTAAAGCTAAAGCCGCCTCAGTATTGCTTATTGGGAGTGCTGCACCTGCATTTGCTCAACGCTTGCAAGAAGAAGGATATCACAGTTACGAAATTGTAGAAACAATGGACAAGGCTGTTCCCAGATCAGCGGAATTAGCAAAACAGCATCAAGCGCCTGTGGTGCTACTCTCTCCTGCTTGTGCAAGTTTCGACCAATATGCCAATTTTGAACAGCGCGGTGATCATTTTCGGCAGTTGTGTTTGGATCTGTTGAACTGGAGATTGGGGATTGGGGATTAGGGACTGGGAGGATTAGGGACTGGGAGGATTATGGACGGGGATTCAAACCCCGCCCAAAGGAAAGTAGGAACATCTTGCTAGTCCCCAGTACCCAGTAAAGAGTCCCAAAGCGGCGTTTCTCCCCAAGGGATGCGCGAATCTGGTTGGGGACTCCGAGGCGCGACTGTTGAAATAGCAAGCCCAAATTGAGTTACCCCCCAATACGGTTCAGTTAGGGCTAAAACTCTTTGTCAAAGTCAATTTTTTTAAAGAACCGCAGAGGCGCAGAGGACACAGAGAGAAGAAAAAAATGCTTAACTGAACCGTATTGACTTATCCCCGAATTTTAGCGAAGCGGAATCCGGGGATTTTTTCAGACTTTAATCCGTTTAGCAGGAAATCCTCTAGCAGCGCCGATTTTACTGGGGTTAGGATTGGATGAGGTGAGTTTGAATCCGCAAGCTACCTCTGCATTTAAGCTGGCGATCGCCCAGTTAACAATGGCAAAATCAGAGGCAATTGTAGCATCAGCTATGCTGCAACATTCTGCAACTGAGGTGAGAGAAGTTGTCTGTCCAAAGGGCGATGAGCAAAGTCCAGGGCAAACGAAACGCATCTAATTTCCACAAATCTAAATCAGCCCAAATGCGCGGACTTCCACTGTCACTATTTTGGCTCCCTTCTCCCCAAGGGAGAAGGGTTGGGGATGAGGGCAATTCATTTTTAGATTCAGCAACGCCTAAACTCTAGTACCCAGCCTTGTGGTAGTTTAAGGTTGGTTACAATTCACCTCTTACAATAGAGAACTTTGACCCTCATGACTGGAGAGCAAAACCTTGGGAATAGAACTACGCAGTTTCGTATTTCTCGACAGCCTGCAACCTCAACATGCAGCATATATGGGAACAGTAGCCCAAGGTTTCTTGCCATTACCAGGAGATTCATCGCTGTGGATTGAAATCTCTCCTGGTATCGAAATTAATCGGATTACGGATGTAGCGCTCAAAGCTGCTTCTGTCCGTCCGGGAGCACTGGTGGTCGAACGACTGTACGGTCTATTGGAAATTCATTCTAGTTCCCAAGGGGAAACGCGAGCTGCTGGTGCTGCCATTTTGGCGACACTGGGAGTCAAAAAAGACGAATGTCTCAAACCGCGTGTCGTTTCTAACCAAATTATCCGCAACATTGATGCTTACCAAGCACAACTTCTCAATCGCACGAACCGAGGACAAATGCTATTGGCTGGGCAAACGCTGTATGTATTAGAAGTTGAGCCTGCGGCTTATGCTGCACTAGCTGCGAATGAAGCAGAGAAAGCGGCGGCGATTAACATCCTTGCGGTTCAACCTGTAGGTAGCTTTGGGCGGCTTTATTTAGGTGGACAAGAACGGGATATTCTTGCAGGTTCTCGGGGAGCATTAACGGCGATTGAAAGTGTAGCTGGTCGGATACACTCCCAGAGTGGGCGTCAGGAGTAAAGGAGAGACAATGGCAAATCTTGAGCATCTGGCTTTACTGAAAGCAGGTGCAGTTACATGGATTGAGTGGAGAAAGAAAAACCCCCAGATTTCACCAGATCTGAGCGCTGCTAACCTGCAAGGGGATAACCTCAAAGGCGCTAACCTCCACTCTGTAAACTTGAGCAAGGTGGAGCTAGGTAATGGTTTACTCATGCAAGCAAATCTCAGCGGTGCTGACCTCAATGGCGCTAACCTCAAGGGTGCCAACCTGATTGAAGCTAACCTGAGTGGGGCTAACTTCAGTGTTGCTAATTTGAGCGGTGCTACATTGACACAGGCAGATCTGAGTCATGCTAATCTGATTGGAGCTGACTTAAGTGAGGTGAATCTCAAAGGCGCTATTCTCGCTGATGCTAACCTGATTGGAACTGAGTTGAGAGGCGCTAACTTGAGAGATGCCGATTTAGGTACAGCAAAGTTAACCCGTGCTAACCTCTGTTTTGCCAACCTCATCGCAGCTAACTTGATTGCGGCTGACTTGAGCAAAGCAAACTTGTATGAGGCGGAAATGATCGGGGCTTACCTTTACAAAACTGACCTGTACAAAGCTAATCTGAGCAAGGCTCACCTGAGTAGTGCATACCTGTTGCGGGCTAACCTGAGTGAGGCTGACTTGAGCTTTGCTGACTTGAGATGGACTAACCTCACAGGAGCGAACTTAGCAGGGGCGAATCTCACAGGAGCTAACCTTAAGGGAGCTAACCTTAAGGGAGCTAACCTCACCGACGTGAACCTTCACCTGACAATAATGCCTGAGTCTTGAACGCACGATGAGTTATCAGCAACAGCTGTGCACGATGAGTTATCAGCAACAGCTGTCCAAAAACCCCGATATGCGAAGTATGGACTACAAGAAGTCTCTGTTAGAAAATGGAGGGAGAGAATTAGTGAAGGTGGATCAGTTATGTCAACAGTGTCAGAACAACTAGAAGAACGAGTAGCGATTCTAGAGGCTGAAGTTGCACACCTCAAAAGTAAATTAGAGGTTGTTTCTTTGCCAACAAAACCTTGGTGGGAGAGGATTGCTGGAACATTTGCTGACAACTCAGCTTATGATGAAGCCATGCAGCTAGGACGCGAGTATCGTGTCTGCCAACTCGCGCTCTGTTTGGAGCATTTCACTGTATAACTTATCCAGGTTAGAAAGGGCACTGTTGTATGCATTCTCTCTAGTTCGCATCCTTTCTATTAAAGTTGAGAAAGTAGGCTGGGTGAGTCCATTGCCTAAATCTAAATTCGGATCAATTGAATTGATGCCAGCCGCACGACGCACTGCTTTTTCTAACACCTGGGAGGTTCTTTTTCTACGAGCCATGATATGCACCTTGTAATACAGTACGGTTAATATTCTTTACTTTAAAAAACTTCCGTATTGATCAGCCTGAGAAAATTTCGGCAAATCTGCAATAGCTTTTGCTACATAGCTATAGTTGTCATGAGTGCGGGAATTACTGGAATGAGAAAGCATATAAGCTTAATAAGAAAGCAATATGCTTTTTTGCTTGCTAAATCTACTGAAATGAGAAAGCAATTAGGCATTTTGAGAAAGCATATAAGCCTAACGAGAAAGCAATATGCTTTTTTGCTTGCTAAATCTACTGAAATGAGAAAGCAATTAGGCATTTTGAGAAAGCATATAAGCCTAATGAGAAAGCAATATGCTTTTTTGTTTATTGAAATCAACTTGATCGATTTTCCTGATGCAGTGAGCAGTTATGGCGATCGCAAAAATCTAACATTCAAAATGGGTACAACCGAAGCGATTTGATAGCATTAATTAACAAAGTGGGTGATCGCCTACAACCCAACCTAAGTGATGGCGCAAAGCGCCCACCTTCGGTGAACGCTTGCTTTAGGTCAATTCCTCAGTTATCGGTTGGCGCTGGCAGCAACTGAGCCAGAGCGAGTATTATATTTGGCAGTTCCACTAGATGCCTATGGAACTTTCTTTCAACTTGAGTTCACGCAGACAGCAGTACAAAAATATCAAGTTTTGTTAGTTGTCTACGATCCAGTGAATGAGGTGATTGTGCAATGGATAAAATAGCTAAGTATCGAGAGTACATTCAGACCTTGCTTACTCGTTATACCAGTGACGATGTTTCAGATGATCAGGTAGAGGCTCAACTTATCTTTGATACAGAGCGAGATCATTATCAGTGGATGAATGTGGGTTGGCAACAATTTAATCGCATTTATCGATGTGTGATGCATTTTGACATTAAAAACGGAAAAATATGGCTTCAGCAGAACTTAACAGATCAGAATCCTGCTGAGGAGTTAGTTAAAATGGGTGTTCCGAAAGACGATATTGTTTTGGGATTGCAACCTCCGTATAAAAGGCAGTACACAGATTACGGCGTTGCTTAAAGAATAGCCATATATACAGCAGGAGTGTGGTGTGTTGCGCGAGGGACAACGCACCTATTAGTGCATGAAGGCAGATGGCAGATGGCAGATGGGAAGAAAGTTTGTACAATAAGCTTTTTAAACTTTTTCAACTGGATAGTTATTTCTGCCATGCTCCACTAGGAATTTTATAATATTAACAAAGTGGGCGATCGCCCTTAGCAATCAACATAGATTTAAAAGGACGCTATTGAAGGTTGGCTCAATGTTGCTAATAGTATTTCCTGCTAAATAAAATAATGAATACTCGAAAAAGCTGATCGCCATGCAGGGCGGCTCCTCTGGAGCATCGCTTCTTTAAGCCAAAGCTATTTTACTCAAAAGCAACACCGCGATAAATTTCCGCCATTGGCAATTCCATGCCAACTGAGTCTAGGGAAATAGATTGTTCCAAGCCTTTAAATTCATTGAGCAACCAACCTTGGCTTTGCTTGCTATAGCGTTCGACAAAAGCTTCATCCTGCTCGACTAATAAATATTCGCTAAAGCTTTCAATTGATCGATAGATCCGAAATTTATTTTGTCGGTCGTAATCTGCCGTGGAAGGAGATAGTACTTCAACAATTAAAATAGGATTCAAAACTTCATCTAAGCGATCACCATTCAGTTGCGGTTCACCATCAAAAATCATCACGTCTGGATATACTCCGCGTCGATATTCGGGAATCCACAGCCGCAAATCGTTGTTAATTGGCTCGAATTGAGTATCGCGCAGCACAGAGGTAAGATAAGTCAAAATGTTCCGACCGATGCGGCTGTGTTTGAGTGTTCCTCCGGGCATGGGTATAATTTCTCCATCTCGATATTCGCTGCGTCCTTCCGCTTTTTCTTCGAGCTCGCGATATTCATCCAAACTGTAGCGGCGCTTGATGGTAGAAATCATAGGTCGTAGCCGATCGCATTGGCTATAGGACAACAAGATTATTTTGTCACAGATTGTTGAAGTATTGTAGGCAGGCGATGGGGTTTTGTCAACGAACGGCTTTAAGAGCATCGTACAATAACCTGTATCGCTTGAACGCTTTTTCGTACACAGAATTTTCTTGCGGCTGTACCACATTACTATCCTGCGGCAGGATCTTGAATGCAGCTTCTAAATTGGGATATGCACCAACCCCCACCATTGCCAGAATCGCTGCTCCGTAAGCAGCTCCTTCTTCGGCTTTGGGAGCAATAAGTTCTGTTTGCAAAACATCTGCCAAAATTCGTAACCAGATGTTGGATCTTGCACCTCCACCTGTTGCCAAGAGTTGATGAACGGGAGTAATGTCGGTGATGACTTCCAACGCTTCCCGCAAGCTAAATGCTACACCTTCCAGAACAGCACGAATGATATCTGCTTGTGTATGAGCTAATGACAGATTTACCCAAGCACCCCGAGTCTCTGGATCGAGGTGGGGACTTCGCTCTCCTGAGAGGTGGGGCAGAAATAGAACACCACGGGCACCAGGCAGCGATCGCTCTGCCATATCCATCAGATCGGTGTAGGATATATGCGGTGCAAATGTATCTCGATACCAACGCAGAGAACCGCCAGCCGCTAGCGTCACTCCTAGCTGATGATAGCCACCATCCACATGACACAACAAATGCACCCGACCTTCTGGATCGGGAATTGGGCGATCGCACGGTGCAAAGATAACTCCCGACGTGCCAATACTCAGACTACCCCGGTTCAGGTTGCTTGATGAAATCCCCAAACCGATCGCCGCTGCTGCATTGTCGCCTCCACCTGCAACCACAGGTAATCCGGCTGGCAATCCCACCTGGGCAGCGATTTCTGATTTCAAGCGTCCGGCGATCGCCGTAGACTCGATTACCGGAGGAAACAACGCTGGGTTGATATTGAGAGCATTGAGAATATCTGTATCCCATTGCCGACTCGCCAGATTCAAACACCCAACACCAGACGCATCAGACGGCTCTGTCACTGGCTCACCAGTGAGCACATATCCAAGATAATCTTTTGGTAAAAGAATTTGCCACAGCCGAGCATATGCTTGCGGTTCTTGAGTCCGTAACCATACAAGCTTTGGAAGCTGAAACCCGGTAATTGCAGGATTTCCGGTGCGCTGGATCAACTCCTGACGCCCAATAGTGGCTTCAATTGCATCAACAGCTTTACCGGTGCGCTGATCATTCCACAAAATTGCCGGTCTGATCACTCTGCTCTCTGCATCGAGAGGAACCATGCCATGCATTTGTCCTGACAAACCGAGGGCAATTGCTTGGTGTCCATCCAGCTGTTGAGCAACATCGAACAAGGCATCCAAACTAGCTTCGACCCAATCCGATGGGTTCTGTTCCGTCCAACCCGGCTGTGGTGTTAACAGGGGATAGCTCCTCGTCGTAGTAGCGATAATTTGCCCTTGCAGATCAACAGCGATCGCCCGCACTCCTCCTGTACCCAAATCCAAGCCAACTACGACGTCAGTCAATTGCCCCCTCCTAAATTCATCAATTCTAGACAAGTAACAATTAACGTTTTGCTGCTTGTTCACCAACTAGCTATCAGTACTGATACCAATTTGAAAAAGAATGCGACAGATAGACAGTCCTAACCCTTGTTATATCTGGTTTTCTTAATGCGTGAATTTTGAATTTTGAATGAGCGAATTTTGAATTGGTATGACTTGGTAGTCCCTCAACCACTAGCTGCACTTAGCTACCAGGCTAGCTGCAAGTTCTTTCAACGCCAAACTTCCATCCCGAAACACTGACCACCCATCCCCCACCAATACAGCCTCTATACCATTTATCTCGGCGAGTCTTTGGACTGAGGCAACCGCTTCCTCTCGATTGGAAAGTTTCTCATCGGGTAAAATCGTTAGACTCCCTGCTTTGTGTCCCCGGATCAAATCGCCTGTAATCAAGGTTGTCTTATCCAAAAGCAGTGCCAGTTCACCAGGAGTCTTCGAGCCTTGCAATTCAATCACCTGCAACCCTGGAACTAACTCTTCGCCATCATAAAGCCAGCGGTTGCATTTAATAGGAAAGTGACTTCGTTCAGCAAAAGGACCTGCAATTTGGGCACCAGTCACATGTGCAAGTTCCTTTGCAGCACGTACATGATCTGAATTGGTGATCACAATCCAACGAACACTACCTAAGGAATTGAGATGTTCGTAGTCTTCGGATAACACAGACAAGGGATCGATGAGAATATTACCGTCTGGACGAATCCAAGCAATACTATTGAAATCTATATTGCGTTCTTTATTAAAGGATGACCATGCGTATAAGTCATCGCGGTGTAGAAGTTTCATTGGAAATTCGTTTAGTAAATTTAGTACTACATAGTTGCTCTTTCTTAATATATTTATACATACTCTAAAGTAAAGGTCTGATAATATTTTGGTTAAATTTTACATTGCTGCAATACAGTAAAGGGGACTGGGGATTGGCGATTAGGAATTGGGGATTAAGGTAATGGTTATCAAACGAAAAATTATGTTCGGGGCAATAAAGACCTAAACATATTTTGGAGCATTTCCCCCAACAACCGTCCCCAGTCCCCAAGGTTCATCAGCGGCATTCAGTCGCCAATACTGCACTCAGGCGTCTCCCGACCTAGGGTTCTGCCCGTCCCCCACCAACGAGTACGTATGGTGGGGAACTGCTTGCCCCGACCTGTTGAAATTGCCAATATTGTTATGTATCCGTTATGGCGATCGCCTTTATGCGGGGCTATAGTTCATATAGCTGGGGACTGGGGACTGGGGACTGGTGAGTCCAGCGCCGTGCGGGGGTTCCCCCCGTTGAGGCGACTGGCGAACCCGAAGGGGGACTGGGTGAAAAGCCTTTTTGTGTCTAGGTTTTATCATCTGTTAGCGTCGTACGCACCTTGGCTGTTGCTATACCTGTAAAGTCGGCGCTACCTGCGATCGCCCCGCCAGGATACATGAATATTCCTCCCCTTATCCCCTTGTCCATTTTGTAGGAGCAGGCGCACTCTTAGGCACACCACCCGCTACGAATCAAACAAACACTTCCCTTTCTCACTCCCTCACTCCCTCACTCCCTCACTCCCTCACTCCCTCACTCCCTCACTCACTCCCTCCCTCCCTCACTCCCTCCCTCAAGAGGCGTTATGGATGAAAGTTTTTTCCCTGCTTATTTTTATAGGAGGGTCTTCACACAAAATTATGCTAACAATAATGTGTCATTCTAAAGAAAAGATTAAAAAATAATACATTGTATAAAACTTGTGGTAAATATTTTCATCCAGCAGTAGATAATAGCTATAACAACGCACTCCAAACAAATATACCTCCCCTTAATCGCTCTAAGACAACTTACTGTCCATCAACTTTTTTGTCAGACTTTATTAAGTTATTTATAAAAGTTATTATTTGGTATCTAAAGCTTTACAAAGTTTAACGGAAAAACTAAATACAATCTATCAAACGGGCGATGAAAATGGGAACCTTTGCTTTCAAAAAAGCATCGTTCTTCCCTATAAAGGATTTATATGAGTCCAAACAGAGGGGCGTAGGGGAGGACAGTCCTAAAAACCCACAGTGTTGCAGCGAATCCCCAAGTTTTCTGTAAGTGGCGTTCAACTGTTTGTAGTCAATAACTAAGTCTAACCCCTAAAAATCCTATTTCATCCTGACCAACATAAACACCAAAATATAGGTTTTATTAAGTAATGCTCTACTACTCACCTGACACTTCCCAAAACAATCAGCAAGTTTTTGACTCCACTGGCTGGAACGTGATTGAAACAGAGTTCAATCCCAACGAACTACACCACAAAGAAACTGTCTTCACGCTTGGGAACGGCTACTTGGGAACACGGGGAACTTTCGAGGAAGGATATCCTAATGATTCCGCAGCAACAATCATTAACGGTGTTTATGATGATGTTGCGATCGCCACCACACAGCTTGTTAACTGCCCCAGTTGGCTGTCTTTGGTTGTAAAAGTCGGAGAAGAACGCTTCAGTCTTGACGCTGGCGAACTTTTGTACTATGAACGTCGGCTTGATATGCGCTTGGGTTTATTGAACCGTGAAGTGCGGTGGCGTTCTCCACAAGGTCATACAGTGGATTTCCACTTTCAGCGTTTCGCTTCTTTAGCAGACGAACACGTTTTAGCTGTCCGTTGTGAAATTACATCCCAAGATTTTGAAGGTGACATCTCAGTTGAAGTTGAGTTTAATCCCCAACAGGATACCCAAGGCGTCAAACACTGGGAAACATTAAACTCTGGTAGCGCCGGAAATCTTGTCTGGTTGCACAGCCAAACTCTCCATTCTGGAATTGAACTTGGTATGGCAGCTAAGCTTGTGGTTGAAGGTGAAGATGCTGCACTGTTAGGCGAACAAATGGGCGAACAAAATACTTCCCCAAGCTTAACAAAAACCTTTCAATGTGTACCAGGACAAACTGTTACCGTTGACAAGATTGTCACTTTGTTTACTTCACGGGATACAGAAACCCCGATGGCAGCAGCCTTAAATAGGCTAGCGGATGAACCAAGCTACTCCACGCTGTTTGCGGCTCACATTGCTGCATGGGAGCAGGTGTGGCAAGACAGTGACATAATTATAGAAGGCGATCGCAAAGCGCAGTTGAGCGTCCGCTACAACCTCTTCCAAGTGCTTGCTGCTGCACCACGTCATGATGACCGAGTCAGCATTCCTCCCAAAACCCTCTCCGGTTTTGCCTATAGCGGACACATCTTCTGGGATACAGAAATTTTTATCTTGCCCTTCCTAACCTTAACTCAGCCAGCGCTGGCACGTAACCTGCTCATGTACCGCTACCACACTTTAGATGGGGCGCGACGCAAAGCCAAAGAAGCGGGATACTCTGGCGCAATGTATGCTTGGGAAAGCGCCACTACTGGCGATGAAGTGACTCCTCGGTGGGTACCAGGTAAAAACGGTGAGCAAATCCGCATCTGGTGCGGTGACATTGAAGTGCATATTAATACAGATGTGGCTTATGCTGCTTGGAACTACTGGCGGCATACCGGCGATGATGAATGGATGCGCGATTATGGTGCAGAAATTATCCTAGATACCGCTGCTTTCTGGGAAAGTCGGGTTGAGTGGAACCCACAGCGCAACAGTTATGATATCCGTGATGTAATTGGACCTGATGAAAATCACGATCGCGTAGACAATAACGCCTTCACCAATCTCATGGCGCAATGGCACTTACAATCAGCATTGATGCTGTGGAACTGGCTGCATCAAGCGTATCCTGACACAGCACAACAGCTAGAGGTAAAACTCAACTTAGGAACCGAACGCTTTGCAACCTGGGCGTCTATTGCCAAAAATATTTATGTCAACCAAGACTTAGAAACTGGGTTGATGGAACAGTTTGAGGGCTTCTTCCAACTCGAAGATATTAACTGGGCTGATTACCAAACCCGTACCACATCAATGCAAGGACTTTTAGGAGTCGAGGCGACAAGTCAAAAGCAGATACTCAAGCAGCCAGATGTATTGATGCTTTTCTACTTGTTACGCGATGTCTACGACCGGAAAACCCTGCAAACCAACTGGGATTATTATAACCCCCGCACCGACCACACCTATGGTTCCTCACTCGGTCCAGCAATTCACGCTATCTTAGCTTGCGATCTCAATCAACCACAAGAAGCGTATACCCATTTTATGCGATCGGCGTTGGTAGATTTGGAAGATGTGCGGCGTAACGCAGCGGAAGGAATTCACGGTGCTAGTGCTGGTGGAGTTTGGCAAGCTGTAATCTTCGGGTTTGCTGGTATCCGCATGACTCAATTTGGTCCTGTTGCTTGTCCAAATCTACCCTCAGGCTGGACACGTTTGAAGTTCCGTTTGCAATGGTGCAATCAGTGGTACGAATTCGATTTGCAACCAGAAAAGATTCAAACCTTTGCAGATATTCACCCAACTTCAGACTCAGCAATTGCTGGCGTCATTTTTGACTTGGATGGTGTTTTAACCGATACTTCGGAGTTACACTATCTGGCTTGGAAGCAATTGGCAGATGAAGAAGGTATAGAGTTTGACCGAGAAGCGAATGAAGCAATGCGAGGACTGCCACGTCGAGAATCTTTGCTGCATATTTTAGGAAACCGCCCAGCAACTGAAGAGCAAATTCAGGACATGATGGAGCGTAAAAATCGCTACTTCGTGGAAATGATGCAGAAGATTACGCCAGCACATCTGCTTCCAGGAGTTGCAGATTTGTTGCAGGAAGTACGCGCTGCTGGAATGAAAGTGGCTTTGGGTTCATCCAGCAAAAACGCTCAGACTGTGATCGAACGTTTAGGGATTACTGAACCCTTCGATGCTATTGCTGATGGCTACAGTGTATCCCAACCAAAACCAGCACCAGACCTTTTCCTATATGCTGCACAACAACTTGGTCTTTCACCGTCACAATGTGTTGTGGTGGAAGACGCAGCAGCAGGTGTAGAAGCTGCTCTTGCTGCGGGAATGCGAGCTATTGGGCTTGGTCCTAGCGAACGAGTGGGTAAAGCACACGTTGTATTACCCAGTTTAGAAAGGGTTCGCTGGGAAGAGTTGCGATCGCAGCTCATTAATAGCGATCAAGCTTCCCTTGTAGAAGTAGCAGCTTGAAGGCAAAATTATTGGTCAAGTGATCGGATGGCAGGCAATATACCTGCCATTTTATTTTTTGTTGAGCCACACCCCCAAATAGAATTTCAGGGGTTCTGGCTGAAAGTTGGGATTTGTATCACCAATTTCGTGAAATAGTATAAACCATTACCCCAATCCCTAATCCCGAATCCCCACTCCGCTTCACTGTTTTTGCACGTCAACATTTGCCCAATTCTTGACTTTAGCTATGGGTGGATTTTGCTCAACCGAGTTGTGTTTAAGAAATTCCCCTCGCAAGCCATAGCTAACTAACCCCATGTACTCGTAAAACAAAAGCATTGCTTTTCTAGTTGAAGTTAGTTGAGTTGGTATGGCGCTTGTGCGCGGAATCACTTCAAACCCCATACTTTGAAAAGTGAGTAGCGATCGCAACATATGTGGAGGATCTGTGACTAGGAGAAGTTGCTTGACTCCTCGTGGTTGTAGCACTGATGCTGTAAAAAGTGCGTTTTCCTTGGTGGTTTGAGAACAGTGTTCTTCGCCCAATGCAGTCTCAGGAATGCCTTTTGCTTCTAGTTGTTCGACGATTTCGGAACCATCTCCTGCACCACTAGCAAAAATTAATGGTGCACGACGATCTCTCCAAAGTTTCGCCGCCACTTCAACTCTTGAATGTCTAAATGGTTCCCCCCGCCCCAGTACAACAATTGCGTCTACAGTTGTACCAGGATCGGGGGGAATAAAAGTAACTAATCCTTTTTTGGCTATAGATATGGTAAGTGGAAAAGTGGCACTAAAGTAAATTACAAGTAACACAGTTCCTAAACCACTCCAAAAACGCTTCCAGCGTAGGCGTGGAATCATCCAAGGTAAAAAAACTAAAATCAACAGTGGCAATACAACAAATGTTGGTGTCATTAGCCAGTGAGAAAGCGTTGACTTCAAAACAAGCCACTGGCTAACTGGGCGATCGCACAAAGCTTGATCGAGCATTTGAAGTTAACCCTATATACTGTATATACACTCTTTGTCATCTTAACTAAACTTCATCTAATTGACTGTTAGGGACGAGCGCTTCTACTCCCATCAAAAAAACTCCTGTGCGGCGACTAAAGGCTTTTACCTTTTTCTCAGCAAGGTAAATTTCAATCTTTAATAGGAATTCATACAGTTTAGTAGGGTGTCCCTGTGGCACGCACTAAGTCCCAAAGAAACACGCTACGTCAACCTGTGGTTGCCTCTGGCACCGCGCTTTGCCCAATCGCCGTATGGTGGGGCAAAGCCCCGGAGCGTTTTTCTCGGCTTTGTTTAGCAGCATTGCCCTCTGGAACGCGCAGAAAAGCCCTTTTCTGTGCTTGCTGCACTGTTGTTTACCCAATCGCACTTTATTAAGTTAACTTTCTGCGGTTGTGTTGCAAAAAACTGTCATAATCTGATGAATATACTTCCTATCTACTGATATATTGTTACAACATACAGAAATCTCCAGGGTGCAATACTACCGTAAGTGCAAATACAAACCTTGAGAGAATTAAATGAATTTTGATAAATCAAATAATCAAAAGCTTATAATATGTAACCATTGTGGCTATGATACAAATCCTTAGCCCGATGGGGGGCAAAAGGTGGGTTTGAAATTCCTCACACACTTGTAGGGTATAGATCCAAAAGAGACAATACATTTATTTTTATTCTTTTAAAGAATATATTAATTGAGCAATGAATGCAACAGATTAATCAACATTTTTTCTATTAGGTATAGCCTACTACAAATAAGAACACCCAAAACTGCAAACAGCGTCCTAGACACTGGTAATTTTGATATTTACCATAAGTCTGATCCCTACTTGTTCTCCAATGCATGGGGACGCCTCAGTGTGAGTCAAAATCTACTGTCTTGACTCCACGAACTTTGCTTAGTTAACAAGTAAAAATACAGTTAGAGTGGTTGATAGAAGTGCTTGCATCATAATTCTCCAGCGATGCTTTTCTATCAGCTTTATTTGCATTGCACTCTCTATAACATGATTCCGACTTGAGTAATTCTTACTATAAAATTTATTAATTAGGCTCTTCTGCCTATTTATACATCGTTGTCATCAATAAATGGTAGTGCTTTACCTGATTTCTCTAGGCTATGTTCTTGTTGGCACAATTCCAGTGTATGCTTGTCTGTCGAATCGTTCATTAGACATCTCCGAAAACTAATATCAAACCCTTGCGCTGTGTAGGTTAATGTTTAATTTCTGGAGAGGTCTATTAGCGGATACATGGATTTTCTACAAGCAACCCCATCCTCTTTATTTAATCACGAGTGGCGAACTTAGAAGCACCAGCTGCTGCAACGGAGACTAGCAATATTGCCATGATGGCGCGAAGGTTCAAAGTTTCTCCCAACACAATAAAGCCTATGAGTGCAGCAGCCACAGGTTCCAGACTCATCAACACACCAAACACTCTTACGGGTAAAAAGCGCAGTGCTTCGAGTTCTAGCGAATAAGGAACGGCTGATGAAAGCATTGCTACGCCAAATCCCATCAGCAGCACGTTGGGCTTAAGCAATGCTGAACCTCCTGCCAACACTCCGATTGGTAAAAGTACAATAGCTGCTACTGCCATTGCTAAGGCGAGTCCTTTTCCTCCAGGGAAAACTTGACCAACTTTGGCTGAGAAGAGGATATAAGCAGCCCAGAAACTTCCAGCAAGAAGTGCCAGCGCCACGCCAACCAAATCTAACTTTAGCCCACCCACGGGAGCTAACAAGATGATACCAATTGCTGCCAGCAGTACCCACAGCACGTCAAGAAGCCGACGGGAATTGACAATTGCCACGCCTAACGGTCCAATAAATTCAAGAGTCACGGCAATACCAAGCGGAATGCGTTCAACAGCTATGTAGAACGATAGGTTCATCAAAGCCAAGGATAGACCAAAAAGAATCAAAACACGGTAGTTTGAGCGAATATTCCCCACAAGGTCTTGTCGCCACACTATCAACAACAAAACTGCTGCAAATCCAACCCTAAGAAACACCATCCCCATTGGACTCAAGGCTGCAAACAGGCTTTTGGCAAGTGCTGAACCTAATTGAGTAGAGCCTATTGACAAAAGGACGAGACTATTTGGTGGTAATGGGGGAACTGAACTGATTCTATTCATTGGTCAACCAAGCATTTTGAACCTCTCTCTATTTAGTTAACAATAATCGAATTTATCGATATTGTCGCTCAATCCAGACTCGCATTTGCTCTTCTGAAATCTGGCAAATTGACTTGCCTGTTCATTGCGGAATTTTGCCGAAAAGCAGATAGATCTCTGCCTGAGTCTATGAAAGCCTACGCTGCATGGAGCGCGAGATTTGGAGGCAACTTTGGATGAAGATGTAGACGAATTATAGGGCTTTATAACGCTTTTGAAATGATTAGACCACTTCCTTTTGTATGACGGGCATCTTGCCCGTCCGATTGCTCCTCACACACACAAGCCAACGCATAAGTCATGGTATCTTTCTAAAGCGCTGGTGCTGGAAGTGGCTGCGCCGGAGCCGACATCGGATCTATCCCTCCTTGTCCCACTTCAAACTGACGCATCATGTCGTGGTCTTCGTGAACCATGTTGTGGCAATGGTACATGTACTTGCCAATTTGAGGTCTAAACCTCCCAATGATTCGTACAGTCTCGTTTTCACCAACATAGAAGACATCCTTGAAGCCACGCTCATAGGCAAAAGGCGGCTGACCATTCCGGTCAAGGATGTGAGCATCGATAAGGTGAAGGTGAACAGGATGGAACCACAAACCTGAGCTGTTGTGCAGTCTCCAAATCTCCACTTCTTCTAGTTGTGGATTGGCATCAATTGCATTTCGGTCCCATCCGTTACCATTGATCACCCATAACGGATTACCACCTTGCTCAAAGGTGAAGTCGCGGGTTCGCACAGCTGACGATTCTGAGATGAATTGAATATTACGTAGTGTGTTGGGAATAGAGCTGTTATCGCTCTGTTGACGCACCACATCAAAGCGCATGATCTTATTTGTGTTGCCAGTATTATCGTTATTAGGAAGTCCAAGATTTTGCAGGACGACCTGAGTCCCTATAGAATACCTAGAAAAGTCGATAATCAAGTCATAGCGTTCTGCCATCCCAATACGCAGATCTCTAGTATTCACTGGTGCAGGCATCAACCCAGCATCAGTACCAATCACAATCAAATCATCACCAGTACTGAGAGCGAGTTTGTAAGAGCGGGAAACTGATGTGTTTAAAATCCGGAAGCGGTATTTGCGGTTAGCCACCTCCATCCGGGGCCAAGGCACACCGTTGACTGTTATCACATCGCCCATCAGACTGTGCTGAGCTTGGTCATCAAAAATGAGTGAACCATTAGACGCGAATATCTTATCTTGGATAATTAGAGGGACATCATAATCATCCTTGGGCAGTGGCAGATTAAGTTCATTGTCATCTTGGACAATATACATCCCAGCCAGCCCCATGTACACATTTACAGAAGTCTGACCGAGGGCGTGGTCGTGATACCACAAAGTAGCGGCGGTAGAGTTGGGATAGGTGTAATCCTTGTAGTACCCCTGAGGAATCAAATCCTCAGCGTAGCCATCGTACTGGGGTAACGATGCCATTCCATGTAGGTGAGCCGATGTTGGTACACCTACATTATTGATAAAGCGCACAACTGATTGCCGATTTTGACGTTGTTTGATTGTGGGACCGGGAAATGTACCGTTATAGCCCCAAATCTCCGTTGTTCGTCCCGGTAATATCTGTACACTAGCCCTTTGGAGCGTGATCTGGTAGTAATCAGTTGTTGAATCGCTGCGTACAGGGCTCAACACTGGCGGTGTGCGGAACCCAAGTGTAAACGGCTCGGCTCTCTCATCAGTTCTCTGAGCATATCCACGATATTGAAGTCCTACGGGAAGCAAAACAGAACCCCCCGCAAGCGCTGCAATCTTCAGCGTTTCACGTCTGGTGATTTTCTTCATCGTAAAGTTCCTATGTTAAAAGGCTGTATAAATTTGACTGGCTTAAAAGCGATCAGAATATTTATGCAATGTCATTATTTCAAAATAAATCTAACAACACATTAAAGTTTTTTTTAGTAATAATACTAATTTGACAACTATATTACGAATAATTTATTTTTATAAAAGTGACATTTTTATCATTTTTATCCGTATTTTAACTGTAGTTTATGTTGACTCAATAACTAGCAAAAGAAGCCGAGCCTGGCTCCAAAGCTTTTTCATTACAGACTTTTAAAAAAAATACTTATTATTGGAAAAATAAATAGGAAAAAATGAAATATATCATGATGAACGCTACTTATAGAGAAAAATTGCAAGAATTTTAATTAAATTTTGTTTTGTTAATTGCCTATTTTTAACGAAAAATAATGTATTTTATAATGCGACTTTGACTGATTTTACGTTTTATTACCTATTATAAAATCATAAAAGACTCTGTAAGAATATCCAATTTTCTAAAATCATAACTATTGCGTATTCACCGCTTTATATAAAAAAGCATTGTGTAAAAAATAAAATACGTGTAGGGTATATTTTGTAGCCCACCAATTGCAAAGCAGGTGGGCACTGCTGCCCATCCTACTTTTTGTTGTGAAACAGGCGTCTCGCCCGTCCTATAAAATATTAGGCATTCAGTTAAGAACTACTATAAAATCCGTCGGGAAACTGAACGATTGCCATAGAGGTTTTCTGATGAGTGCGGGCGATTGCGCTCCGCGCAGTACCGTTCGGCTTTACCGTAGCGCAGGCTCAGGCGATCGCCTCTCGTCCCCTTCCTAACCGTTTCTTTATTTGTATTTATGGATACTCTAAATTGAGAGGCATGAGCGATACATTACACTCTCTAGAGTTTTGCACTATACATTAGACTTCTTGCATTCATTCAAAAAAAAAGAATAATGAACCACAGATGGACATAGATGGACACAGATGGAACTCACATTCCGCAATCTTGTCTATTAATTAATTTATTACAGTTATAGAGAAAATTAGTAAAAATACTGAATATAATTTTAGTAGCAGTAACCTCAATGCTGTATTTTCCTCATGAAAGCACTCGAAGCCTACAGCCTGAAAAAAACATACCGCCAAAGCAAACAAATTGTGGAAGCAGTCAAAAACGTTTCGTTAACCATTCTCTCTGGTGAGGTTTTGGCATTTCTTGGTCCTAATGGAGCAGGCAAGACGACGAGTATTAAAATGATGGCAGGACTGATTCAGCCGGATGCAGGTTGGGTCAGAATTGCTGGAAGTGATCCCCATCGTAACCCAGCAGCACTACAAAAGATGGGTGCAGTGCTGGAAGGAAATCGTAATGTCTACTGGCGACTCACCCCAGAAGAAAATTTAGAATACTTTGGGGTGTTGAAAGGGCTTTCCCAGCGAGAAGCCCGTAAATCAGGAATCGCACTTTTAGAAAGATTTAGTTTACTCCATAAACGTCGTACGCCAGTACAGCAACTTTCCAGGGGGATGCAGCAGAAATTAGCAATAGCAGTTGCCTTGGTTCATCAACCCTTGCTTTTATTATTAGATGAACCGACTTTAGGATTAGATGTAGAGGCGACGGAAGATGTGAAAGTGCTGGTGCGGGAAATTGCCGCTTCTGGTTGTGCTATCTTGTTGACAACTCACCAACTGGCGATCGCTGAAGAGCTTTCTGATAAAATAGCCATTATCCAAAAAGGTGAAATATTAGCAGAATCACCAACCAAAGAACTGATCAGGCAGTTTTCTGGTACAGCTTACAAAATTGAAATGGAAGCAACACTAGATAAAGTAAGAATTGCAGAATTAACAGAAATGGGTGCTGATGTTGAAGATGGAAAAACTATCTATGTCAGTCAATCAGAATTACTCTATCAAGTCTTTAATATCCTCAAACCTTTTCCTTTGAACTGTGTGGAAAAAGAGCAATCTGACTTGACAGAAATATTTTTGCAAATAGTTAGAGAAGGAACTGACCGTAAAAAGATATTAACGCGCTCAAACTAGAAGTGTGCGAAGATACAAACAAAACTTACATCAGTGGGCTTCAATAAATTTTTTAAGAAGTAGCAATGTTTGAATTATTTATAGCTGAATTACGTCGCAGTTGGCTTCAATTTCGTCGTTATCCAGCAGAAGCAATAGGGTTAATTGTCATCACCACGATCTTTTTTTATGGACTTTTTTTAAGCGCCCGTTACCTTGCTGGTCCTAGTTTACAGTTAGGCGATCGCCTCGACTCAATCATTATCGGCTATGTACTTTGGACTTTGGTGTTATTCATCGTAACGGACATTGCCGGTAACTTGCAATACGAGGCACAGACTGGCACTTTAGAACAACTTTTCCTTTCTCGATTTGGTGCCATCAAAGTCTTCTTGATGCGGACTTTTGCTAGCCTAACCTTGCAGATGGTTATTATGCTCACCATTTTATTTATCATTATGGGGCTGACCGGGAGCCGTCTGAACTTTCCCCCAACATTGCTTTTACCGTTCGCCACGGTATTAATGGGAGCTTATGGTATTGCTTTTACAATGGGTTCTTTAGCTTTATTACTAAAGCGTATCCAACAATTAATAGGAATTTTTAACTTTGCGCTCTTATTTTTACTAGCAACTCCCACTGAAACTTGGACACCACCACTAAACATTTTGGCACAATTACTGCCCATGACTTCTGGTGCAGCAATATTACGTGATTTGATGGCAAGAGGTGAGAGTTTAAACTTCACGAAATTAGGTATAGCGTTCGTGAATGGGGTTATCTATTTTGCTGTAGGATTACTACTTTTTTATCTTGCTGAACGCGAGGCAAAGCGGCGAGGAATGCTGAGTGGATATTAATTAGAAAATAGCCGCAGGCTCTCAGCATAATATTAGGATTTGGTAGGATGATAAATCCCCTGCTCCGGACAGGTAAGCGATAGCTAAAAGCTGCTCAAATACATAAGCAGAGTCAGCCATGACGGTAGTTCGATTTCAAGCAGATGCTGATCTTAAACAGGCAATTGTAACTGGCATGAGTAATTCGACTCATCAAAATACAAAATTTTGGTTGGTTCCGGAGTTCGATAACTTAGAGTTGTTTCGAGCAAAAGCAATCCACTACAGGTATGCTCGCCACTCTCACTCAAGCTATTCAATTGGCATTATTGAGGCTGGAGTGGGGGGCAACTATTATCAAGGTTCTACTTACTTGGCTCCTCCAAAAAGCGTCATTTTCATGAATCCAGAGGAAGTTCATACGGGTTACTCAGCTGAGGAATTGCCACTTACGTATCGGATGCTGTATCCCAGTAGTAATTTCATTCAACAGATAGCTAGTGAGATTCAGATAGATGAGTCTCCTTTTTTTAAGGATGCTGTTGTTCAAAACGAGGTATTAGCCAAAAATATCTTTTCTCTTCACGCCGTCCTTGAACAGTCGCAGGATCGACTAGAACGACAATCTCTGTTCGTGGAAGTTTTATCAGCGGTTCTGATGCGTTATGCTGATGTCAAAATTCGATCCATTCGATACGGCAAAGAACATCGAGCCGTTAGTTTGATTAAGCAGTATCTCCACGATAACTTCAGATCGAATATTTCATTAGAACAACTGGCAGAACTCACAAACTTGAACCGTTCCTACTTAATTCGCATATTTCGTCAAGCAGTGGGGATGCCCCCCTATACATACTTAAACCAGGTTCGAGTGGAAAAAGCGAAGCAGTTTCTGGGGCGAGGTATGCCTGTTACAGATGCTGCGATCGCTGTTGGTATGTCAGATCAAAGCCACCTTACTCGTCATTTCAAGCGAATTTTAGGAGTCACGCCAGGTCACTATCGCAATATGTCAATATCATTCAAGACAGATTAGCCTCAGTTCTTAGATACTTCAGATCATGGTTTTTGAGGCGAGGCTAGGAACTATGACCATAGAAAAATCTAACTTACTGCATCAGCAGGAGTATTATCTTGCTCAAATTAATATTGCCCTAATGAAAGCTCCCATAGATGACCCCATCATGGCTGAATTTGCTGCTGCCCTTAACGAGGTAAATGCAGTTGCGGATCAAAGTCCGGGTTTTGTTTGGCGATTGCAAACTTCATCTGGCAATGCAACAAACATTCGAGCATATCCTGACCCAAGAATGCTTGTTAATTTATCAGTTTGGCAGAGTGTAGAACAGCTAAAAGACTATGTCTACAAGAGTTTGCATAGTGAGTTCTTTGTCCGTCGTCGTAAATGGTTTGAGAAGTATCAACGTGAGCATTTTACCATGTGGTGGATTCCTGCTGGTTATGTACCAACCGTAGAAGAGGGTAAAGCAAAGCTAGAGTCTCTTTCATTGCACGGAGATTCACCTGAATCTTTCACCTTTGCAAAGCCTTATCCAGCACCCACAGCTTTGCAAGATAACAGCGCCCATGCACCCAACCGTATAGAAGCGATCAGTTGAGTTCGAGGAGCTGACAAGATAAACCAAGTGATTCTAAGTTAGGATCAAGGGAATATTTTGTTCAGTGGGATAGATTTGTGATGGCATCCGCATCGCGTGTTGTTCATAGTGATCCCGACATACTGGGGGGAACACCTGTCTTTGTAGGCACTCGCGTACCGATGAAAACTTTGCTTGATTATCTTGAAGCGGGTGATTCGTTGGATGTATTTCTAGACCATTTTCCAAGTGTTAGCCGTCAGCAGGCGATCGCAGTTATTTCTTCTTCATCCTTGTTGACTCTACTTTAACAAAGCCGCAGAATCTACATCCAAAAATAAAGTAGCCTGCTGCTGCGTGCGGAGAATAGAAGCAGGACAATCTGTGGTAATACCCCCTTCCAACATCTGTTTTACAATTGTCGCCTTGCGTTTTCCTAATGCAAGACAAATGATTTTATTTGCCGAACAAATCATTGGCAAGGTGAGGGTAAAAGCATATTGCGGCACACTTTCCAAATTTGGAAAATACCCTGTATTGACTTGTTGCTGGCGGTTTACAGTATCTAGCTTCACTAGTTTCACTTTATAGGGGTCGTTAACATCCGCTACCGCTGGATCATTAAAAGCCAAGTGTCCGTTTTCTCCCACACCAAGACAGCACAGATCTATGGGTTGTGCTTGCAGGAGTTTGGTATAGCGATCGCACTCTACCAAAGGTTCAATCGCATCGCCTTCTATATAGTGAAATTCCTTAGGACTCACCTGCTTTTCCACACGTTCGCGCAAATAGCGCCGGAAACTTGCCGAATGGTCAGCGGAAATGCCCAAATATTCATCCAGATGAAAACAGGTAATCCGTGACCAATCTACACCACCCAATGCTATCAAAGCTTCAAGAAATTGAATTTGGGAGTTGCCTGTCGCCAGCAATAAAGCCGCAGCATCCTTTTCCTCAAGGGTGTGCTGTAAATATTTTTGTGCAATTTCCGCTACATCCTGCGCCAGTTCAACTTCAGAGTTATAAACCAGTACCTGCAAAGCATCGACGCGAAAAGAATTTTTGGCGGTTGACATTGGGATTTACAGAAAATTTTCTCACATCAAAGGAAACGAGTCGGGGCATGACCTGTCTTAGGTTGTCATTTGGATGGTCAATTATAATTTTCTACTTTTAAGAATGCAGAAGGACAACAAAACAATGTAAACTATGTAATGAAACTTTACAAGAGTTTACACCCTAAAAAACCATGCTAGCTGCAATTCTGTTTGACCTAGATGGAACGATCGCCAACACTGACCCTATACACTACCAAGCTTGGCGGGAAATGCTGTTAGGCTACGGCATGGACATTGATGAAGAATTTTACAAATCTCTTAGCGGGCGGACGAATCCACAAATCATAGAAGACTTACTGCCACAATTATCACCGGAAGAAGGCGCAAAGTTTGCAGACGAAAAAGAAGCGCTTTTCCGCGAAAAAGCCAAAAATCTTTTGAAACCACTTGATGGATTTTCCGAACTCCTAGCATGGACAGATACGCACCAACTTAAACGTGCTTTAGTCACTAACGCTCCCAGATTAAATGTCCAATTCATGCTAGAAGTCTTGGGAATAAACGAAGCATTTGATACAGTTGTTATAGCAGAAGATGAGATAGCAGGTAAACCAGACCCTGCACCCTACCAAATCGCCCTAAGTAGGTTAGGCATCACGGCAGAACAAGCAATAGCACTAGAAGATTCTCCCTCTGGAGTTCGTTCTGCTGTCGGTGCTGGTATACGTACTATTGGCGTTACAACCACTCAAGAGCCGAAAGTTCTCCAGGCAATTGGCGCATTTATGACAACTCCAGATTTTACTGATTTGCAGTTGTGGGCGCTGCTGAACTCGTTGGTACAGGAAAATGTGGCTTATTTCGGTTAATAACCGAATTGTATTGGCTAACAGGAGGCGATAGCAGTCCGCCCTTGGATTTGTGAACAAACAAGGTTCCCAACTTCTTTAAGAAGTTGGGAACCTGAAGAATGTCAATTTTTACAAATAAAATAGAATTGCTATATATAAGATTTTTATATACAAAAAGCAATGAAAAATACTTGATAACTCAAGCAAAGCACTGTAATCTTAGTCACTGTTTGAACAAATGAAATTTAGAGGATTTAGTATCATATGCCGCATCTAACCATTGATAGCCAAAAGCACACTTACGTATTAGACGAAAGCCGCTTTTCGGCTCTTCAATCAGGTACTAATTCTACCAAGTTAGAACCAGGAATTTATGTAGTGAGAATTAACCAGGGGTCTTTTAGTTACGGGTCAGATCAAGAAAAATTCCCTGGAGAACCTTTTGTTTTAGTTTGGATATATGGCGGTAAATTTATCAATAAAAAGACCAATCTTGAAGTCGGAGCGACCTGGTCTACTTTGAATGGTTTCGATGATACTTTAACCTTAGAGGTTAAAGAAACAACAACGATTAGTGGCTTATTTTTAGATACTTACGAGAGAGATAATACTGGAGAGGTTACTCTCTCTATTTTAAAAGACGCATGAAATAAAACTATTTATTTGATCATAAATAGCAGGCATTTTTGAAAAAATGTTGGGAAGCCCTTTAGGAAGAAAAGGCTCCCAATATTCTATATTTACTGCGACTATTACAACTGTGACTGCACCAGTTGAAAACGGTATCGTGTGGTGGAATTGCAAGACTGGCTTGAATCGCAAGGTGCCACTTTGACTAGAAAAACTCCACCTTGGCGTTCGCCCCTTCGGGGCGGGCGCTTTGCGCCATCGCCCTTTCGCGCGTTAGAGACGCCATCGACAAAGTTTTCCCTTAGGCGATCGCCTGTTGGTGAAAACTGAATCGTTCCCGTTGCTCCTAAAGCCGAAAAATTGGGATCAGATAGTGCCTTTTGTAACTCCTGGCGGGTATTACCTTTTTTCAAGCCAGCGATAATTGCTTGGAGTGCATCATAAGCTGTAGCAGTTCGCGGACTCACCTCTGCACCCCAAAGTTGAACCGCTTTGGGGGCAAACAATTTGTTTCCAATAGCATCACGATGCCAAGATACAGCCAGCACCATTCCTTTAACATCGGCTTGCCCATACTTTAACGTTCTTTCCGTGTACATAGCTTGGAAGCCAAACAGCGGTAGTCTGCCTTTATTTTCGCGCGCCACTTCAATAGCTAAATTGAGTTTATCTGGTCTAGGAATCAACAGCAAACCTTCTGCTCCATCGCTAATGGCTCGACTGAGAAAACTGCTGGGTTGAAACGTTGGCGCACCCAAATCGCAAGCTGTACTGGTAACTTTACCTCCATATTTCCTAATCGAATCAGTGTATTGTTGTACAATTTCCTTACTTATTTTTTCCTGATTAATTGTAAATGTTGAATCACTACAAATAGCGATGTTGGTGAGGCGAGCTTTTTGAACAATATAGCTACCAATAGCATCACTGAAAACATTAGAACTAGGAGTAGCGTAAAAGACGTATTTTGTCGGGTTAGATGGCTTTTTTGGATTGACTAGTGAAACCATCACCAAACCACGGTTGTTATAAATTGATGTGTCACGGCTAAAACCCACAACTGCCACTATACTAGAGTCATTCACCAATTCACTATTGATTTGTTTAAGTATCTCATAGCTATCAATATTAACAATCTGAAGTTGCAACGGTAAGCCATTAATTCCTCCACTGCTATTTACCTCATCTTGAGCTTGAGCCACTCCGCGTAATATCTCTTCTGCCTCATTTAAGGAAATACCAATCGGCACAATGACAGCAACTTTTAGAGATTTCGCCTTGCCAATTTTAGCGTTATTCAAATAAATTAATGTTTCGGGATCATTACGTTTAGCTTGCAAGGATGATTGGAATTTATTCACAGCAGTCGCAAAATCTTCCGCCTCAAATGCTCTCCTTCCAGCTTCTTTCTCAAGAGGTCTTCCTTCTGTTACAAAAATTTTCTCACCCAAACTCATCCGATTTTTGAAAGGTGAATTTGTATAGGGTGGAACGAATGAAGCGCTCTGTTGTTTCAATTGTCCAGAATACTCTGTTTGGGGACCAATGACTGTACCTAATAACCATAAAATAACTGCTATCAGAAATCCAGACAGCCCCAAAGAAAAAAGGAGGCGGATATTTTCTGTGTTATTTTTCATATCAATTGACCCCAAGTCTAAAAAATTTATCTATCATAAATTAGAAATATTTAGAGATAAATCTGTTCAAGAGTTGGGACAAATTGAAGAGAGTCACTGTCAGTAATCCAGCAAGGATAACTAGTAAGACTAAAACCAGAAATCCATTGATCCCAGCTTGAAAAATATTAATAATATAAAAAGTTTTGTAGATAAATACAATTAATGATGTCGTAATTCCGGCAACGAGAAACAAATAAGTCTTTTCAAAAATTGAGCGAGGCTGGGTAAAGATGAACCCTAGTAAAATGAGCAACCATAAACCAGAACTCATCCAAATAGTTCCGACAGAACTCAGAAGGGCGATCGCCAAAAATGAACTCCCTGATCCCGCCATAACTGCCCAAGGCAATAATTTCTCTATAGAGTTTTGCGCCTTATTAAGTCGTTGGGGTGGAATTTGTAGCGTTAGCTTTTCTGGTTGAACAGGCGAGACGAGTGTATACAGTGGCGTAGACTGTAAAATAGGCAGTGGTGGTAACTCAACATTCAAGTCTTGTAAGACATCCTCTGCTGAGAGATAACGCAGTTTATAGTTCTCTTGCAGCAACTTATCAATAATCTGCTCTAAGTCCTGACTAATTGGTTGTGTTAAATATTGCCACCAAGTAGTAGTCCAACTATAGCCCTGTTTCATCCATATTTCCCAAGGCGAAACACCAGCCAACAGATGAAAGGCTGTTGCTCCCAAACTGTACAGGTCGCTAGCAGGATAAGCTTCACCTGAATACATTTGCTCAAATGGCGCATAACCAAAAGAACCAATATTCGTTCCTGGTTTGGCGTGTACTGTTCCCGTCTTTTGCTTTGACACCCCAAAATCAATCAGCACTAACTTACCATCACTTTCACGGCGAAGGATATTTTCTGGCTTAATATCTCGGTGAATAACCTGCTGCTGATGTACCGTTGCTAGCACAAATAACAAATCTTGCAAAAACTCTCGAATCTTTGCTTCATCAAACACACCATATTGTCCTAACTCCTGTAACAGATTCTGCCCTTCAATAAACTGCTGCACCAAATACAGGTAGTTATCTTCCTTAAAATAGGCATACAGGGTAGGAATTTGGGGATGTTCGCCTAAATGTTGGAGACGTTTTGCCTCTTGCTGAAATAACTCAGTCGCCTTTTGGCGTGACCAGCTACCTTGACCTTGTGGTACTAGTTGCTTGACCACACATTTTTCCTCAAGCTTATCTACATCTTCTGCAAGATAAGTGCGAGCAAATCCCCCACCTCCCAACGGTTTGATAATGCGGTAATGACCCCTAAGTAACGAAATCAACTCTGCCCCGCAATTTCCACAAAAGTTTGTTCCTTTTGAATTTAGAGGATCAGAGCATTCAGGATTTAGGCAGCAAATCATAGTATTATTGCTGTCTTTTATGACAATCTTTTGTTAATAGTAATTAATATACATCGAGTCTTCTGAACTTTCCGGATTAAGAGTCTAATAATGTAACAAATCTCAAATCTATATTGATAGTCTACTTTATATTTTTTATTGTGAGCGATGCTTTATGGTGTTGCGTCTAAAAGACCTCTGGATTTTAAGGATGCTCTGCATGCAACTTCTTGTTCCTAGGCTGCAGCCTGGGAACGAGTTAGGGAGGCTCCGCCTCATTTTTTAGGAGCATCTTCAGGTCGAATTGGTATTAGAAGTTGCAAGGAAGAGCCAGCGCTATCCACCAGAGTTTCCCGACCCACCAGGCGACTGGTGAGTCCAGTCCTGTTCGCGTAGCGTCTCCGCCAGGAGAAGGCGGGTTTCCCAACCTAGGGAACTGGCGTAAGCGCAAAGCGCACGCCAAGGGCGAACGCGCAGCGTCTCCGTTCGCCGTTAGGCGTGCCGAAGGCATAGGAGATACCCGAAGGGCGTTGGTTTTTCTACGAGTGCAAACTCAGCGCAAAGCGTCCCGTGAGGAATACGAGGCGTCCTTATCGAATAACAGCGCATTTATTTATGAGGATGTATTCTGACAACGGAGTTCTGTGTTCGGGAGCATCCCAAATGTGCAAAAACCTTGATACCCCTCATCCCCTCACCCCTTCTCCCAAATATTGGGATTCGGGGAACCCTCACCCTTTCTTCCCTCTCCCATGTATGGGAGAGGGGATGGGGGTGAGGGTACAAAGGCTTCTGTGCAAAATTGGCACGCTCCCCTGTCTTCTATGTTCTTCTTAAGCTCATAATTTATAACTCATCGCTTTTAAAAAGCTTCTGGTGGAGCAATATCAGATCCAACAGTGATATTAGCACTACTAGAGAGTCCCGGTTTAGAAATGGGTTTTGTATCCTGCGATGAATGAGTGAATGATGAAGAAGGTGGAGTTGCTGCATCTTTATCGGTCAGTCTATCAGCATTTGCTTGTTGGGATGCCATGACTGACAATCCTCCTACTGAACCAGCGACAAGGGCTGCATAGCCTACGTACAAATGCACCGGATGCAGCGCTATTCCAAATCCAAAACGGCTTTTATGCTGATACGAAGTAGGCGGTATAATTGCTTTTACTGGTTCTGGCGCAGGTAAAGAAGCAACTAAATTTGTGCCATTTAATCCAAGAGCATTAGCCATGACACGAATAAAGCCACGAACATAAACATCTTCTGGCAATGATTCCCAATCACCGTTTTCCACTGCCTCCATATGATGAAGTGGTACGTGAGTGTAAACATGAAGTTGTCCCAGAGAAAGACCTTGAGACTCACGAGTTTGCCGTAGTTGTTCACCGATTTTACGTAGATTTTCTACGCGCTGTTCGGCTGCCATTTGTTTGGCTAGTTCAGCTTGTTTCCGTTTTTTCCCAAGAGTGAACCACTTAATCGATTTTTTCGTTTTGGGACGGTCTTCTTTGGCTTTTGTGGAATTATTTGCTGTATGATTTTCTACTTGAGATTCTGATGGTAAATCTGCTTTACTATCAATCTCGAACGTCGTTTTTTGGTTAATGGTAACATTTGTTAAGCACTGTGATAAACCATGTGATAAATCATCAGTGGAAGCTGTTTGTTCAGTAGGTGATGTTTCATTTGTGCTATTTTGCTGTTGCTGATTTTCATTGCTGTTTTGATACTGTTGCACAAATTGGCGAAATGCCAAACCAATCGCTTCTCTACCTACTGATTTAAATAAAACGTTGGCTTGATCAGATGAAGAACCGAGCAAGTTTTGCAACATCGCCACAGCACGGCGATAAGCTTTACTCCGATGCAGTTCAGCTTCTATTTCTCCTAAAAGCGTCCGCAATTCATCTTGAGAAATTTCAATAGTTGGATTTCCGAGAATTTTTAACAAATATACAGGTGTAGTAGCCATTGTAGAGAGCCTCTTGCGGCAATTAAGCAAAAGTTATACCTGTGTAATCTCTTCTACTGTTTGCTGGCTTTTCCGGATTGTTACGTAGTTATTTTTTCTGAATTCAAGAAAAATAATTTTTTTTGAATTGGCTCAGTTTTGGCACAGCATACTAACCTCATCTTTAACATTATAGAGGTCACGCCAATTTTTTTACGAATAGTTTTTAAGAAAATTCGTATGAAAAATTACTTCATTTATGAAAACATTTACTAACTATAATTTACTAAATATAGTTGTTAACTCTTAAGTTCTGCTACTACCTAACGAAGTAGGTTCTAAGTAGCAATCAATAAGTCTGAGTAGAACGGCACACCAAGCATTTTCTGTGATTTTGACTCAAAACTCACAAATCAGGACTCAGTACTGATGACAAAAGAGCGCATCGCTTCCAGATATACAGAAGCAGCGACTTCTGCGACATTGTTATGTGCTGCACCTGGAACGAGAAGCAATTTTTTTGGTTCAGGAGCAGCAGCATACAAGTCTTGGCTCATGAAAGCTGGTACTATGACATCAGCAGTACCGTGAATAAATAAAACTGGTATTTTTAAATTTGGCACCTTTGTAATCGAATCAAAACGCTGTGTTAAAATTGAATCGACTGGAAACATCCAAAAATTGTTCCTGTAAGCGACGACTTTCTGGATTGAGGTAAAAGAGCTTTCTACAATTAATCCACCAGCATTTGGATGTTTGACAGCCAAATCAATTGCTACCGCGCCTCCTAGGGAATGTCCGTAAATCAAAATTTGGCTGGGTGGAATTTGTCGCTGATAAACTAAATAATCCCAAGCTGTCGCGGCATCTTGATAAACCTGCGATTCAGAAGGAAAGCCCCCCTCACTGCGACCATAACCTCGGTAATCGATCATTAACACCGAAAACCCTAGTTGATGAAACCTGTGTGCCTGGGCAACATTTGCGCCAATGTTGATAGCATTGCCATGCAGGTACAGTAAAACTTTGGCATTGGGCTGGCTTGCTTGGATCCACCAACCATGAATGCGCGCCACCTTGCCTGATTTAGCCTTCACAGGTAACCAAACATCTTCGTAAGCTAAATTAAAAAACTCTGGTGTCGTTTCAATAACCTTTGCGGGAAAAAAGATGAACCGAGATTGTTGGAGAAAAAGAAATATACATACAGCCAAATAGGCTATTGCTACAACGACTCCTAACGAAATGAATAATTTTAACAGTAATTGCACTGGATATTGCAGTTTGTTTGTCCTCATGTAAGTATTGATAAATACAATATTATTAGCCTAACAAAGCAGCTTTATCTTGATAAAATAATCAATTAAGTATCAAAAAATGATTTAAAATAAAATTCAGACAATAAGTAAAATTTTCTACATAATCTTAAGTAGTTCTTGATTAAATGATAAAACGTTAGCAACAAAAGAGGAGAAGACGGTGAAGCTGTTAAACGAGGCTCAAGAAGAGCAACTCAAGGAAGTGGTTGCACATCTACGGGAAGTACGCGAAGAAAAATCGATACGTTTAGAAGAACTAGCAGCTTACACACGTATTCGATTAGCTTTCTTAGAAGCTATAGAAGAAGGGCGATTTGAAGTATTGCCAGAGCCTGTTTATGTCCAAGGGTTCATCCGCCGCTATGGAGATGCTATGGGACTAGATGGTGCTGCTTTAGCAAAAACTGTTGCAAGTATTTGTTCTCCCCCTGAAGAACCCAATTATCATAATCAGGAGTTAGATAAAAAACCAAGTTTATACATACCTCTTGCTGTTCCTTACGCGCTGTTAATAGCAGTCGCCTCCTTTGGACTGTTTTATATTCTCAATCCACAACGTTCAGTTGAATCTTCTAGTCAAAAGAAATCATCCGTAGTTGCTTCTGAACAAAAAACAGAATTCGCACCTAAAACTTCATCATTAGCATCATCCTCCAAACCAAAAGCTAGTTCACCTGTCGCCTCAACAACAACCAAGGAATCGGCTTATTCAGGTGCGATCGCTCCAACTGCATCCCCCTCAACACAAGCAACACCTATTACAGAACCCACCACCCTAAGCCCAAGCGCATCTCCTGTTGAAGTGACTCTTGAACTGCAAGACAAATCATGGGTGCGAGTGAAAGTGGATGGCAAAACTGAATTTGAAGGGGAGTTAAACAAGGGAGATAAGAAAACCTGGACAGCAACAAAAGAGTTGACTATCCGTTCTGGAAATGCTGGTGCAGTATTGGTTTCTACTAATAAGAAGCAACCAACACCATTGGGAAGTATGGGGAGTGTGAAGCAAGTTACATTTACTCCAGAAACCCCAGAAACTTCAGAAACTCCAGAAACTCCAGAAACAAATAACACACCAGAAACTGTTAATAGTCAATAGACTTGATATAAGACATAAGTACTAAGACAAATGACTCTTAACTATAGTTCCGGCGTGCGTAGATGCCAAGCCGTTGATTGCTCATAAGCATAAGCGACTTGAAACAGTTGGTCTTCTCGCAACACATTACTGATAAGCTGCAAACCAATTGGTAACCCATTGTTATCAAAACCACATGGCACGCTTAAACCCGGTAAACCAGCAAGATTTACGGGAATAGTCATCAAGTCAACTAAGTACATACTTAAAGGATCAGCGGTTTTTTCCCCTGCTTTAAATGCAGTGGTGGGAGCTGTGGGACTGACTAAAACATCAACTTTTTCAAAGGCTTTTTCAAAGTCTTCTTTAATCAGGGTGCGAACTTTTTGTGCTTTTAAATAATAAGCATCGTAATAACCAGCCGAAAGCGTGTAAGTTCCAATCATAATCCGGCGTTTGACTTCTGCACCGAAACCAGCAGCACGGGTGCGACTATACATTGATATCAAATTATCTGCATCAGGAGCGCGGTAGCCATACTTAACGCCATCGTAGCGAGCTAGGTTTGCTGATGCTTCAGATGGCGCGATGACGTAATAGCTTGGTAAGCCATAGCGGAACCGAGGACAAGAGATTTCTTGAATTTCCGCCCCCAAGTCTTTTAATTGTTCGATCGCCTTCTTAACAGCTTCTTCGACTTGTGAGTCCAAACCTTGACCAAAAGTTTCTTTAATGACACCAACTTTTAGCTTTCCTTTCGGAAAATCTGGTTTTAAGTTGGCAGTGTAGTCAGGAATTTCCACTTTCAGGCTGGTGGAATCTTTGGGATCATGACCAGCGATCGCCTGCAATAATATCGCTGCATCTTCTACTGTGCGTGCAAATGGTCCAATTTGGTCTAAAGATGAAGCAAAAGCCACCAAACCATAGCGAGAAACCAGTCCATAAGTTGGTTTCATCCCCACAACACCGCAGAAAGACGCTGGTTGTCTAATCGAACCGCCAGTATCGGAACCTAGGGAGACAACACATTCTCCTGCTGCTACCGCTGCGGCTGAACCGCCAGAAGAACCTCCAGGAACCCTTGACAAATCCCAAGGATTGCCGGTGAGTTTGAAGGCAGAGTTTTCCGTAGAACCCCCCATAGCAAACTCATCCAAATTGGTTTTTCCTACCATCACCGCACCAGCATCTGCCAGTTTTTGAGTGACAGTTGATTCATAAGGCGGTACAAAATTTTCCAGAATTCGAGAAGCGCAGGTGGTGGGAATTCCCTTAGTACACATATTATCTTTGATCCCAATGGGAATCCCTGCTAAAATACCGATTTCTTCCCCGGCGGCGATTTTAGCATCTACATTCCGCGCTTGCGTTACTGCCTGTTCAGCAGTAACGCATAAGAAACTGTGCAATTTTGGTTCTATTGCTTGAATGCGCTCTATTGCTTCTTGAGTAATTTCAACGGCAGAACGTTCTTTCTTGATTAGCTGTGTGTGCAACTCGCGGATGGACGCCATGATTGCTCCCTTTAGGACTCAAGTCCTTGATTTTAGTACATTTTGACGATTCCTGCTCAAGGTATTCAGCCGTGCAGATATTCACCTTGAAGGCGGCTTCGACTAAATTAAGATATGTACGCTCATTAGCTTAATCATTATTCCAGTCAGCAAGGCATTACCCGCTTTTGTTCTTGAGAATTTTATAGCTTTTAGGAAATTAAGAAAATGGTTAAAATTGTAACACGTAAATCATTAAACACGGAAAATGTTTATGATATTGGGGTAGAGCGGGATCATAACTTTGTTACTAAAAATGGCTTCATAGCTTCCAATTGTTTCAATAAATCCCATTCTACAGCATATGGTTATGTAACATATCAAACTGCGTACTTAAAAGCGAACTATCCATTGGAATATATGGCAGCGCTGTTGACGGCTAACAGTGACGACACAGACAAGGTGCAGAAATATATTTCCACCTGTATGAGTATGAATATTCAGATAGAACCGCCAGATATCAATCGGTCTGAGGTAGATTTTACACCGTCAAATGGAAAGATTTTGTTTGGATTGTCCGCTGTTCGTAACGTGGGACAGAACGCAATAGCGTGTATTTTGGAAGTGAGAGAAAAAGGAGAGTTTAAATCCTTGGGTGATTTTTGCGATCGCGTGGATTTGGGTACTGTTAACCGTCGCACTTTAGAATCGCTCATTTACTGTGGAGCCTTTGATAAAATCGACTCCAACCGTAACCAACTGATCCAAGACCTAGGTTTAGTGTATGATTGGGCACAATCGCGTGCCAGAGATAGAGCGACTGGACAGGGAAATCTTTTTGATTTGTTAGGTGGCGGATTTTCTCATAATAAAAATAAAGTTCAAAATAGCTTTGAATCTGCTCCCAAAGCTCAACCAGTTTCTGATTTTCCTCCACAGGAAAAGTTGCGCAGAGAAAAAGAACTTTTGGGATTTTATGTATCAGATCATCCTCTGAAAGCTATTCGCCAATCAGCGCGTGTTCTAGCTCCAAGTAACCTTTCGCAACTTGGCGAACAGAAAGAGGAAAGTACCATTTGTGCGGTTGTCATGCTTAATAACGTTAAAAAAGTGATGACCAAAAAAGGCGATCAAATGGCGATTTTGCAAATAGAAGATTTAACTGCACAATCAGAAGCGGTGGTATTTCCCAAAATTTATGAGCGAATTAATTCACTGCTTCTGGTTGATTCTAGGTTAATTATTTGGGGCAAAATAGACCGACGCGAAGACCAAACTCAATTGATTGTTGAAGATGTAGAACCAGTGGAAACAGTACATCTGGTGATGGTGGAACTCAATCTCCAACAAGCAGCAACAATTGAGGAACAGCATCGCCTCAGAACAATTTTGCAAGAACAATCAGGAGACAAAGAAAAAGCAAAAGTACCAGTTATAGGAATTGTACAAGCCGGAAATTCCCGTCAACTTGTCCGTTTTGGACGAAATTATTGGGTACAAGATTCGAGAACAACTGTTCAAGCTCTTCAAAACGCCAGATTTTCTGCTCATGTACAATCGCTGACTAATGTTTAATGAAACAGGACGCCGCAAAGGAATACGGTTCCGATAAGACTTGATCCCCGCAACCCACGTCAGTCCGTTCAACGGGAGGAACCCGCCTCCGGGTATGCCAGTTGCCTGGTGAGTCGGGAAACCGTTCGGAGTCCGCGAAGCCCTCCGATGACTTACTGATCTCACCGCACAAAGGCTGGCTCCCCTTAAAAAGAGGGGGTAATTTTCGCCGTTTCTAAGAGTACAAAGCACTGTCAGTAACCTTTTATTTTCTTGATAGCAACTTGTCCTGCGTCCTCTGAAAAAGTATGGGCGTATAACTTGCACCCTTTTTCTTTATGACCGTTACGAGCAAATATGCAAGCTTAGAAAGTATAGCTTATCAGAAACAGCAAATAGCTAGATAACTGGTTGGTGTTTACGTCATCAGTAAATTACCGTAGCTAACTTATGGTTGGATCGTTTTTTTAGTTACTTCTGCGGATGATATCTTCCTTGTGTACATGATATTTTTTATGCCATGAAGGTGCGCGTAGCAACAAGGGGGAAGGAGCAAAAACTGCATGACCGGAGATGAGGTTAATAACTTTGTTGTGTATTGCAAAAAAATTCAACCCCAATCTCAGGAAAACATCAAAAAGTTTTTTGAAGGGGTTATCACTTTTCCTTATGACAAGGAACTCCTGTTGCAAGCTTATTTATTTTTGAATATCAAACAGATATTTCCTTCATGTTCTGAATTACTGTTATTTGAAAAGTCTCCAATTGCTGATTATACAGATTTGGGAAAGTGCGATTTTGTTTATCTTACTTCATTTGGTAAAATTTTTATAATTGAAACGAAATTTATTGATACAGAAGCGACAGGCGCAACAGAAAGAAAAAGAAGAAATAAGCACAGAAATAAAGTATTCGAGCAGGTAATAACTTTAAAAAGCAGATTTAGTCAGTATTGGAATATTAAGCTAGAGCAATTAGAGTGCGCTGTTTTTACAACAGATCCAGAAATTGCTTGGCGAGGAAACGGGGTAAACGTTATCACGAAATCAGTCCTCATAGATAAGCTCGAATATTGGAGAATGCATTATTACACAAGAGTTTAAGGGAGCATCCCAAATATTTAAATTTCTTGTCATGCTGTTAGGGTAGCTCCTCACGAAGTGAGGCATGCAGCGACACCCCAATGAAGGATTTGGGTCAATTCAGCAGTTCGAGATTTTTCAGTCCACTACGTTGCGTATGCGCTGACGCGCACGCTGAGCGAACACGTAGCGTGGGCTTGCAATGACAAGTAAACAAATCTTAAGGTAGCAACATTCAACTAAAACGCACGGTTTGGGTTGCAACAGTTATGCTGATAAAAGTGGCAGTTGACACTTATTCTAGTGTTGGCTTTCTTCCACGCGGAATTTCCCACGGGTTGCATCTTAAACGCGAAGATGCAATACCAGGGACGATAAGCGCACAAACAAAAGAAGGTGTTGAAGTGAAGACACTTTTGGTTATTATCATTGGTTTCTTACCGTCCCTATTCTCCCTGTGGTTGATGCGTAAAACCCAGGTTAGAACACGTTCGCAGTTTAGGCGAGCAGCTATGAGTTCTCCTGCACGGCGAATACGGCAGAACACCATAAGCGATCCGAGCGATCGCTATTATCTTGAAGGAGTCGGCTACCTCATTGGCGACATCAGCTGCCAATTTAATGCCCGTTCTGGCTACTTGCGCTGTGCTGTCAATCCCAGCGGACCATGCGAAGGTTGCCGCTATTATCAACCTAGGGAAACCGTTTGTAGTGAAAATAGCTCGTCAGACTTACCGTATTGACCAATCATTTCTCCTTCTTTGTGGGGAGGAATGATCGGGATGGACGGAGGGAGAGAAAGAGGGAGTGAGGAAGAGAAAGAGGGAGGGAAGAATATTTTCCTATACTCCCTCACTCACACAGATAATGAATCTGTATTGATTTTTTTGTATTTATGCTTCCAAATAACCTAAACCTATTTTTTGCAAAAGCTTTACTGATTGGACTTTGGACAAAAAGTGACAAGATTCAGTAAAAATACCAAAATTAACTTTTACTTATCAATGACACGCCAAAAAATCTGATTTTTTCTGGAATTGATAAGTTTGGCTTAATTAAGAGTGCTGTACACAGAGGTATCAGCTAATTCTTTCGTTTTGTCTCAAGATTGTCACGTCTGGTCACTTAGGATACCTATGTCGAAACGAATGAACAATCCCAAAGCATCTACCCCCTCGCTTAGTCTTACCCTAAGAGGGGTTTTATTGTAGGTGGCGATGCGCGCAGCGCGTCCTAAATCTGGTTTAGCCTACCTCTGGAGCGAAGCCGTAAATAAGCATGAAATTATTAGATGGCATATCAATTCTTTCTTTCAAATCCAGCCCGTGCTTTTGTGCAGCGAAAGTGATATCTGCTATGTCCTTGAGTCCCCACTCTGGTACTTTGTGGGAGAGAAGGGTTCTGTCAAATTCTTCATTTGACGGTGTAGTGTATCTGCCATCTACTTTAAAAGGACCGTAGATGAATAACAAGCCAGTGTTTTTAAGCAGGTTTGCCGTACACTCCATCATCCCATCCGCAATCGCAATTGGTGCAACCTGGAACAGATTGATACAGAAAATGGCATCAAATTCTTTTCCATTTAAAACTGACCAAGTTTGCGGCTCTTTCAAATCCAGCTGTATTGGCGGTTGGACGTTTTTAGTTTCAGTCTCTTGGGTCAATTGCCTAATGTTTTCAAATACAAGAGAATTCATATCCGAGGGCTGAAAACTCAAGTGCTGAAAATGGGGTGCGAAGTAATTGATGTGCATACCGCTACCAGAAGCGAACTCTAGAACATGACCTTCGTTTTTGGGTAGCCTTTGCTTGAACATTTCCAGGAGCGGATCACGATTACGCTTGCCTGCCCAATCGACGTAGGGACTCAGTGGATACGGATCGAGTGGAGGTCTATTTAATGGTAACATTGGATGCTTTTGTACTTGTTTTTTTTGAGCCGATTGAGTAGTCTTTCCTACTTCAATTGAGATGAATCGATGGAGCGCCTCAACCGTGTGGCAAGTGAAATAGAAAATACTACCTTTTCCTAAAACACTTTGAGACCAAATTCTGCCACCGTGCTGTTGTGCAATGCTACGACAGATAGCTAAGCCTAAACCTGTTCCTATTTTTTGACGAGAATCGCTAGCATCGACCTGTTGAAATCGTCCAAATATATTCTATCTTATCACTAGGAATGCCTCGTCCAGTATCTTGAACTTGAAATAAAACACTGTCTGTCAAAGCTTTTGCACTCAACGTTCCCTCAGACAGTGGGGGCGAAAATTTAATTGCGTTGCTTACTAAATACTAATAAATGATGCTTGATTAATGTGACACTCAAAAAACTGTCTGTTTTGAAACAAAAACACCGGACAGCCGGATTTTGTCCTGTATTTATAATAGCTTTCTAACAAAAAAACTAGAAAAACATACGTTGAAGTATTCAGCATCAATAGCAACAGATAAGGAATTTTTTTTTCAAATTACATGGAACATTTTGGTTAGTTTTTCGACCTTGGATTTAAAAGCAATACCTACAACATTTGGTAAAGATTATGAAACGGTTGCTTAAATCCTTTGTGACAATTTCTGCATTGTCCTCTGTGGTAGTTGCTCCTATTTTTCTCTCGGCTGGTCAAGCTTCTGCTTTGCCTCGACCAACACAAAAGGGTACTGATGCTAACTATGTTGGTGTTGGTGTTTCTGCTGGTGTTACCAATGGTGGGCAAAACAATGATGCTGCAGTAATGGGCGGAAATGTCACAGGTCGCGTGAAATTAGGAGACACACCTTTGTCCGCACGTGGTCATGTGCTTTGGGGCAATGAAACGACTTCTATTATCCCACAAGTTTCCGCAGACCTAGGGATTGCAAAAGGTACCAATGCTTTCGTAGGTGTTGGTTACTCTTTTGTAGAGGATAAGGGCAAACCAAGTCCATTAGGCAACAAAGATGGACTAGCGCTGACTGCTGGCGTAGAATCAGAACTCGGTAATAGCTTTATGGTCTACAGCAACGCTACCTTCGGAATTGATTCTTACAAAAATAGCCCTGCTTCTGCCCTCAGCATTAATGGTGGTCTAGGCTATCGCTTTAAGTAAAGCTGTAGTTCAAGTGTCAGGTTGAACATACAGCTTAACCAATGCTTACAGGAGGTTAACTCCTGTAACGTCAAGAATTATAGACAAACCATTTGCCTATTTAAATGCGTCAAATGGCAAGTTATAACTCCTAACTATAGTATAAGTAGTATTGCTGGGTTTATCTAAGTGTTACATCACTGAAAAACCCAGCTTTTTGCCATGTTAAAATCAAATTATTCCTCTTAATTCCGACCGGATTTACGGAAATAAATAAGCCGAAAGGGTGCTTCTAAGTTACGCTTCGGCGCGTTGAGATGATTTATTTAAAAAATTCTGTACCACTCCAATGGTTAAATCTGCCCCTCCCCTGACCGCAAGCCGTAAGCCTTCCAAAGTAGAAGCAATCAAGGAACACAGCAATTCTTTGCGTGAACCTGTGGCAACTGAAATACTCCAGGACACTACCCACTTTAGTGAAGATGCTATACAAATACTAAAGTTTCATGGTTCTTACCAGCAAGATAACCGTGATAATCGGGTCAAGGGACAGGAAAAAGATTACCAGTTCATGCTGCGGACGAAAAATCCAGGTGGATTAGTTCCGCCGCAACTGTATCTGACTTTAGATAAGCTGGCTGATGAATATGGTAACCACACCTTACGAGCAACGACTCGTCAAGGATTTCAGTTGCACGGGATTTTAAAGAAAAATCTTAAGGCATCAATGGCTGCCATCATTAATAGCATGGGTTCGACGCTGGGAGCTTGCGGCGACCTGAACCGCAACGTGATGGCACCTCCAGCGCCATTTAAAAATAAGCCTGAATATCAGATTGCCTGGGAATACGCTGATAATATTGCTCAATTGCTCACACCCCAAACAGGTGCTTATTACGAAATTTGGCTTGATGGTGAAAAAGCAATCAGCGCCGAAGAAAACCCAGAGGTGAAGGCGGCGCGAGAAAAAAATGGCACTGGCACAATCTTCCATGACAAGGAAGAACCGATCTACGGGACTTACTATATGCCGCGCAAGTTCAAGGTTTGCGTGACTGTTCCTGGAGATAACTCGATAGATTTGTACAGCCAAGACCTCACTTTGGTAGTTATAACGAATGACAAGGGAGAATTGGAAGGATTTGACGTCTTTGCTGGTGGCGGTTTAGGACGGACACACAATAAAGAAGAAACCTTTGCCAGGCTGGCAGATCCCATTTGCTACGTAGACAAGGATGACGTTTACGATATCGTCAAGGCAATTGTTGCGACTCAAAGAGATTATGGCGATCGCACTGACCGCCGTCACGCTAGGTTAAAATACTTAATCCACGATTGGGGCGTTGAGAAGTTCCAATCTATGGTCGAGAAATACTTTGGCAAACCGCTTACACCATTTAAGCCACTACCAGAGTTCAAATACCACGACTTCCTCGGCTGGAATGAACAAGGCGACGGTAAGCTGTTCTTAGGTATTTCCATCGACAACGGTCGGATTAAAGATGAAGGCAACTTTCAACTCAAAACCGCTTTGCGGGAAATTGTCGAGCAGTTTAACTTGCCTATCCGCCTGACACCGCACCACAACGTCATTTTCTACGACATAGAACCAAAAAACAAGCAAGCTATTGAAAAAATTCTCAACCGTTACGGCGTCATTTTTGACCTAGAGAAAATCGACCCCCTTGTACGGTATGCTATGGCTTGCCCAGCTATGCCGACTTGCGGTTTGGCAATTACTGAATCAGAACGGGCGATTCCAGCGATTTTAGACCGGATTCACGCGTTGTTGGATAAAGTAGGTTTACAAAATGAGCATTTTGTGGTAAGGATGACGGGTTGTCCCAACGGCTGCGCTCGTCCTTACATGGCAGAACTCGGCTTTGTAGGTAGCGCACCGGAGGCTTACCAACTTTGGCTAGGAGGTTCACCAGATCAAACGCGGTTGGCGTTACCTTACATGGAGCGTCTGCACCATAATGATTTGGAAACCCAGCTAGAGCCGATTTTTGTTTACTTTAAAGAGCAGCGCCAGCCGCAAGAAAAATTCGGTGATTTTTGCGATCGCATTGGTTTTGATGCCATCCGCGAGTTCGCCGCTAAGTACGAATCTCAAACCGTCGCACCGCCAGAAATCACAGATGATGCTGATGGTTTGATAGAGACAATGGCAGATTCTACGACTGCGCCAATTACAGAAGAGAGTGAACGTCAGGAAGTGGCGATCGCTAATACGACAACTGCTAATAGTAAAACACGCCGTCGCATCACCCTTCAGGATGAGGTTTACAAGAAATTGAAGGAAATTTCCACGCGTCAAGGCAAACCGATGACTCATGTCGTGAACGAGGCGCTTTTGGATTACTTGAAGAATCTGTAGCGCATTTGTGAAAAAATAAGATCCCCGACAACTTTTGCGAAGTCGGGGATCTGAAGAACGAAAAACAGCAAAACCAATTCGAGAAAAATGCCAGCTATTGTTAAACTACAACTCTCTCTAGAAGCTTTAGCAGAAGTAATATCTTCCCTTAATTTAGAAGAAAAACGTCAACTTCAAGAGATAATTGAGCAACAAATTTTTGAAGCCGAAGAAGCGCTGTACGAAGACGACGCAGAAACACAGGCAGAAATTCAAGCAGTTCGCGCTGAGTATGCAATGGGTGAGTACACGACTATAAATGAATATCTTGCTAACCGCTCAAATCAAGCATCCTGAAGCTCACTATTGTTATTTCAAAGTCGGTACAAAAGCAGATTGACGACTTGCCAAATGATGTTACAGCGCATTTCGGATGATTAAGGTAGACAAGGGCGGGCAAGATGCCCACCCCACAAGATTTGTAAAATGAAGTGTGTACTTCATTTACTTGCAAAGTGCTGTATATCAAATCCGGTAGCATTTGAATAATAAAAAAACCGCACGCCTACGCTCTTGGCGCAGAGAAAGAGGAAGGAGAAATAATTCCAGTGCCAACGGATTTGATGTTAGAGAGCGCGTTCTTGAAAAAATCCAAAATTTTGCAGATGAACCGCGTCCCGATGGAGTGATCAAATTAATTAAAAGGCTTTGATAATGCAATACGGTTCAGTTAAGCATTTTTTTCTTCTCTCTGTGTCCTCTGCGCCTCTGCGGTTCTTTAAAAAAATTGACTTTGACAAAGAGTTTTAGCCCTAACTGAACCGTATTGTCTGATAATGAGTATCGTATCTGGGTTGCTGATTATAGAGTTCGCTATGAAATTGATGATGAAAGTCAACTCGTGCAACTTTTACAATGCAAGCATCGGAAAGATATTTATAAAAAATAATTTTTAAATTGAAAGAATGATTAAGAAAAGCCTGAAACGAATGATTTTCGTAAAGTCTGCCGGGTAAAGTTTCCACCGGCGAGGTTTACGCCAATGCATAGGAAAATGATTTTGTACTGTGCGTAAGTCCTAAAAACATATGGGAAAAAGCAAGCGTATTGGCATTCTTACTAGTGGAGGAGATTGCTCTGGTTTGAATGCGGTGATCAGAGCTGTTGTCCATTGTGCTTGTGGAAAAGGTTGGGAAGTGCTAGGAATTCGTCAAGCAACTGTGGGATTAATGGCGCGTCCACCCCAATTCACAAAACTGGAAATCGACCAAGTTGACCCGCTGTTAACTTCTGGTGGGACAATGTTAGGAACCACCAACACAGGCGATCCTTTTGCTTTTCCTATGCCTGATGGCAGTGTATGCGATCGCTCAGAAGAAATTATTGCAGGCTACCATGAACTAGGTTTAGATGCTTTAATTGGGATTGGTGGCGATGGTAGCTTGGCTATTCTCCGTCGCTTGGTACAACAAGGCGGTATTAATTTAGTAGGTATTCCCAAAACGATTGATAATGATATTGGGATTACCGAACATGCCATCGGTTTTGATACGGCAGTTAATATTGCTACAGAAGCACTCGATAGGTTACATTTTACTGCCGCTTCTCACAGTCGAGTCATGATTTTAGAAGTCATGAATCGTGATGCAGGACACATTGCCATTGCTGCGGGAATTGCTGGGGGAGCAGATGTCATTTTAATTCCAGAAATTCTCTATACGATTAACCACATTTGCTACAAAATTAAACAGCGCCAAGACAAAGGCAAAAACTATTGTTTAATTATTGTTTCCGAGGCAGTTCGTACTCAAGAGGGTGAAACTCTCACAATGACAAATCGTTTAGGTCAATCTCGATATGGTGGTATTGGTCAATACTTAGCCGATCAAATTAGCGATCGCATTGGTGCAGAAACGCGAGTCACAGTCTTAGGACACATCCAACGGGGTGGAACCGCTTCACCACTAGATCGACTCGTGGCAGGTGCCTTTGGTGTAGCAGCGGTAAATCTCATTGACGAAGGTAAATATGACTATATGGTAACATGGCAAAATCGCCAGGTTTTTGCTGTGCCGATTGCTGAGGCGATCGCTCAATATAGAGCTGTCAACCCAGAGGATACTTTAGTGAAAACTGCTCGTGGTTTGGGTATTTATTTGGGAGATTGATATTTGTTAAGACGTTGCAGTGCAACGTCTTTAAACTAAGGTGACAGAACTTTTCAAAGCGCTGATGTCAACAACTTTTCTGCACTGTCTCCCATCGTGACGCTGCCTATTTTTCGGGTGAATCAGAGCTTACGCACACACTTTACGTAACCGAGATTTTTGAAGCCTGTAAGGCTTAATATTATTTATGTCACAATTGAGGAAAACAATATATATCCTACAACTCGGCAAGCACTCATGTGTATGGTTATTTGCCAGTATTTGTCCAATTTCTACCGGGAAATTCAGCTATTCCGTTTTAGTGACATAACTGGCAATGTGTTTATTTTGGCAGGTGATGAACTGCAAATCCTTGTTTTTCGTGATGGAACTTGGAGATTTGTAAATGAAACCTAATTTTGCTCAAATGTCCACCAAAGAATTGAGGGCGTATGTGCTTGCTCATCGGGAAGATATAGAAGCGTTGGAAATTCTATTTAGTCGCCGTACTCCCGACTCCCAAGCAATTATATATCCGTCGATGTTTACTGAAGATGGTCAACCTATACAAGAGAATATTCGGATAATTGAGGAAGCGATCGCCCAAAGAGTCCAGCAAGAGAATAATCATCAGGATGAATAGTCCTATGTTATTGGTAAATTTTACTTGTTACCTGTGCGATAACGAAGTTAAAGCTCCGCTGATCGCTTGGTATAAATCCAGATAATCTTGATTAAGCTATTAATTCAGATTCTATTAGTCCAGTAATTTGGCTGACGCTGAAGGTGCATGACTGCAATTATTAAAATTTGCTGCTTTGTGATGGCATAAATTATTCCATAGGGAAAACTAGCTACACGGCAGCGTCTTGTATTCTTTGATAACTGAATCCATGCTTCTGGAAACTGTTCAATACGATTGAGAGCGCGTTCAACTTCGGCAACAAATGCGTCCCCCCATCTCGCGGCTAATATTGTCATAGTAAGCAACAGCATCATTTAATTCCTGTTTGGCATCAGGATGAAAATCATACGCCATTACTTACTCCTCGAACGTAGCTCTCGCAACACCTGTTCACCAGGAATTAAAGGAACTTCGCCTTGTTCAACAGCTTGAAACCTTTTCTCTGCTTTTTCTGCCCATAAATTATCAATTTCTAATTGATTTTCTGCATCCAGACTTTTAAATAAATGTTCAGCAAGCATCGCTCTTAACCCTGGAGGTAAGGACAATGCAGCATCGAAAATTTCATCATAGGTATTAACCATAATTTTTCTCAGATTTAAGAGCAAACTATCTTGATTTTAGTTTAGGTTACTTTTTCTGTGTTCAGCTAAATACTCAAAGTTAATCGCTATAATTTTGGTGAGTGTTAGGGAAACTAGCCATGTTAGAATACGACCTGCCACGGTACTTGCCCTCAGCCGAAGAACTACCCGATTCTGACGAAACGCCTGTGGATAATGAACTGCAAGAATTAATACCAGGCTTGCTGAAGGCAATACTGCTAATACTTTGGGCAGAACGCATGGACTGGTTTTTTGGCATAGATATGGGTATTTATTATCACCCTGATAAAGCGCCGATTGTACCAGATGGGTTTTTGAGCTTAGGGGTAGAACGGTTTTATGATGAGGAATTACGTCCCAGTTATGTGTTGTGGGAAGAAAAAGTTGTACCGACTTTAGTGTTAGAGGTGGTATCTCAAACTTATCGTAAGGAATATACAACTAAATTAGATGAATATGCAGATTTAGGTGTACTTTATTACGTCATTTATTCTTCTCGCCGTCGCCGTAAACCGCGTTTGGAAGTGCATAAATTAGTTAATGGCAAGTATGAATTGCAAGTAGGAAATCCAGTTTGGCTACCGGAAATTGGCTTAGGAATTGGATGCGGTCGCGGCAATTATTCTGGTGTAACTAGAGAATGGCTTTATTGGTATGATGAGTCAGGAAAACGTTATCCTACCCCGCAAGAGAAGATTCAACGGTTAGCGGAAAAATTGCGATCGCTCGGCATAGATCCAGATCATCTTGATTAATCTGCGAATTGCACTCAAAACTACTAACTCAGCATTCACTACTTTAGCCGCCAAATTTTGATGGTAGTGTCATCACTACCACTGACAAGAGTTTTGCCATCTGGGCTGATGGCGACGGAAGTAACATCGCTGGAATGCCCGGTGAGGGTGCGAATTTGCTCTCCGGTTGCCAAATTCCACAGTTTGATAGTGTCGTCAGCACTACCACTGGTAAGGGTTTTCCCATCTGGGCTGATGGCGACGGAAAGAACCGAGTCATAATGCCCAGTGAGAGTGCGGATTAGCGCTCCGGTTGCCAAATTCCACAGTTTGATCGTGTTGTCAAAACTAGCACTGGCAAGGGTTTTCCCATCTGGACTTATGGCGACGGAAGTAACACCGCTGGAATGTCCAGTGAGAGTGCGGATTTGCCCTCCTGTTAGAATATCCCCCAGTTTGATTTGCTCTCCGGTTGCCAAATTCCACAGTTTGATAGTGTCGTCAGCACTACCACTGACAAGGGTTTTGCCATCTGGGCTGATGGCGACGGATTCTACCACCCTAGAATGTCCAGTGAAGGTGCGGATTTGCTCTTTGGTTGCTAGATTCCACAGTTTTATAGTGTAGTCATCGCCATTACTAGCACTATTACGAAAAAAATCCAAGCTACCACTACCACTAGCAAGGATCTTGCCATCTGGGCTAAAGGCAACGGAATTAACTGAGTCAGAATGCCCAGTCAAGGTGAGGATTTTCTCTCCTGTTGCCAGATTCCACAGTTTGATGGTATTGTCACTATTTTTATCTCCACTTAAAAACTCACCACTACCACTGGCAAGAGTTTTGCCATCTGGGCTAAAGGCAACGGAATCTACCGCGCTAGAATGCTCTTTGAGAATGCGGATTTGCTCTCCTGTTGCTAAGTTCCACAGTTTGATGGTTTCGTCACTACTACCGCTTGCAAGAGTTTTGCTATCTGGGCTAAAGGTAACGGAATTTACCGCGCTAGAATGCCCTACGAGATTTCTTTTTAAGAAAACATCGCTATCTTTACTAGCAATTACAGATATGGGATTCGTTGGAAATAAGCCATAACGAACATAGCCAACAATCTGGGTTAATATGAATGCCCACACTAATGCTCTCAGAGTATTAGTCACTCCCGTGAGTAAACTTTGTGGCGATGCTTTTGGTGTTACTGGCGTTGATATTTGAGCCTGAGAAGGTACTTGAGCAGGTACTGAAGCTTGCGCTGCAATTCCTGGCTGGGTTGGGGGTATTGAAGGTAGTGGCGGGGGATTTAAATCTTGTAAAACTTCCTCAGCCGACTGATAACGTTGCTGGTATTCTTCTTGCAACAATTTATCCAGCACACGCTCCAAATCCTGACTTACTGGTTGCTGTAAATGTTGTCTCCAACTCGCAACCCAACCATAACCTTGTCGTTTCCACAACTCCCAAGGGGAAATTCCACTCAATAGGTGAAAGCAAGTTGCACCTACACTATATAAATCACTCGCTGGGTAAGCTTCACCACCCTGCATCTGTTCTAGTGGCGCATAACCAAAAGAACCGATGGTGGTTCCTGGGCGAGTCATCACTGTCGCTGTCAATTGTTTGGATGCACCAAAGTCAATCAGCACCAATTTACCATCACCGCGACGAATGATATTTTCTGGTTTGATATCGCGGTGAATGACTTTGTGTTGATGAACTGTTTTGAGAATATCTAACAAATCAAGCAATAATTCTCTGACTTTCTGCTCATTCAAAATTCCCTGCTGTTGTAATTCAGCCAATAAATTCTGCCCGTTGATAAATTGCTGCACCAAATACAGGCGATTATCTTGCTCAAAATACGCTAATAATGTGGGAATTTGAGGATGTTCTCCCAACTGTTGCAGTTGCTTTGCTTCTTGCTCAAATAGTTCTGTGGCTTTGTTGAGTGATGCTGTTCCCTGTACTTGCGGTGCAAATTGCTTGATGACACAACGCTCATTTAGTTTATCTATATCTTCTGCCAAATAAGTTTTACCAAATCCCCCAGCACCTAATGTTTTGATCGGGCGATAGCGGTTTCTCAGCACTACCAATCCTACACCGCAGTTGGTACAAAACATTGTACCATCAGGATTTGGCGGGTTGTGGCAAGCTGGATTGAGGCAACAGAGCATGACTGTGCATCCACTGGCAGATAGGTGTATTATCTACTATCTACGAAGATTTTTGAGTAAGTTTATTAATTTATTTAGAATGTCTTGTCGTTGCGATGACTTCGCTTCACTGCGTTCCACTCGAAAAGCGATCGCCCATTATATCCCTAGAAATCTATGTCACAACTGCAACGAATCGCAATAACCTCCTCCCAACTCCAACAAGAGCAAATCTTGCTGACACCCCAGCAACAACATTATCTAGGGCGTGTTTTGCGTTTGCGTTCTGGCGATCGCTTCATAGCAATGGATGGCAAAGGGAAATGGTGGCTGGCGCAGTTACAAGGAGAGCAAGCGCAGGTTTTAGAACCACTGACAGTAGAAACTGAATTACCTGTATCAATTACACTAATAATAGCTTTGCCCAAAGGCAATGGATTTGATGATGTAGTGCGGTGTTGTACTGAGTTGGGAGTCGCGGTTATTGCTCCAGTGGTGAGCGATCGCACTTTACTCAATCCCAGTCCTCAAAAAGTCGAACGTTGGCTACGTATTGCACAAGAAGCTGCAGAGCAATCAGAACGCGCCTTTGTACCTACAATATTAGAACCTGTTTCTTTTAGTACTTATCTAACCACAGAAACAGCAACTCACCGTTACATTTGTGAGGCTCGTGGCAGCTATCCTCATTTAAGAGAGGGAATTTATCAACTTTCTACCACATCTGAGATTATTATTGCCACTGGACCAGAGGGAGGATGGACCGAAAAAGAGGTAGATTGTGCTATTAATGCTGGATTTCAACCTGTTTCCCTTGGTCGTCGCATCCTGCGAGCAGTCACAGCTCCGATTGTTGCCTTATCTATTGTGGCAGCACAGTTAGAATGAGTCGATGTAAGATTTTAAACTTATCAAAGAAATTGTCGAGACAGGAAATCTCCCATCTCGACAATTTCTTGACAATTACTTAATAATAGCTGACAGTAGCCAGTTATTATTTGCTATTTACCAAACTTAGTCAGGGGTTTTTACTTGACGTGCCATGTCTAAGTAAGAACTCATGTTCGCACCAGGACGCCTACGACCATTAGTAGTAGATGGTACGGCGAGATATTTTGGCGCAAAAGTTGTTTCATCTGGCTGCTGTTGAATTGCTGCTTTGGCTTTTTCAGGTTGAGCCGGTTGAGGCTTAACGCCATTTGCAGTCTGTACTAGCTCAACTTTAGCCGGTTCTGGCTGGGCGGCAGATTCAGCATCTTTTGTTCCGTTCTTGGTTCCGTTCTTGGTTCCGTTCTTGGTTCCGTTCTTGCTTGCTGCTTTTGCTGCAACTGGTTCAGCGGCTTTCTTAGCACTCGATGCAACAGGTTCAGCCACGTCCTTAGCTTTCGATACTGCTGGTTCAACAGCTTTCTTAGCACTCGATGCAACTGATTCAGCCGCGTCTTTAGCTTTCGATGCAGCTTGTTTAGCTGCATCTTTCGTTGCTTCGACGGCTTCATCAAGTTCCATGTAGTAACCGCTTTTCTTACCACCGAAAAGCCCAATAAAGAAATTCAGAACCCCAGTGATTAAATTTTTGATAAAACCCAACATTACAATTTCTCCTGCCTTTTATACCTGGAATATGACCGCAATCCTAAAAAAATCACGGAATATTTTTAATTTTTATCAAGATATTCTTGACCCACCGATTCGTCTGTACAACCAATGATTGTGACAGCCTTCATAGGTTTGTTTTTCAACTAAAGTTGTTTTAACACCAAGCGACTCATGCTCTTAACTCTTTACTTTCAGCACTTGCCACCTGTACACAGTCAGACTTAATTATTAAATTTTACTGTAACTTGGAGCAAGATTTTAAGAGTTTGCTTAACAAAAGTTAACTTATACTTTTAACAATGCGTATTCACTCTAAAGAGGGATGTTGCTCAAACCAGTAGGAGGACTGTCATAGGTTTTTGGCAAATGGTAATGAGACTCGACTATCTTAGGTAAAGATAGAGCTTATTTCGATCCCTGATAGGGATTCATACAGTTTACCCCCGCCCCGATACTACAAAATACCACATTCAAAGGACGCGGGCGTGTATTCTACTGAGATGAAAACTGCCACAACATTATTTTGTACATGAATAAGGTAAAACAACAGCGAAATCCCGTGTTATTAGTACACGGTATTTATGATACTGGTCGAGTTTTCGATCAAATGATTCCCTACCTGAAACAGAGGGGTTGGACTGTGTATGATCTGGATTTAGTGCCGAATGATGGCAATATGGGTCTTGACACGTTGGCTCAACAAGTCGCTGATTATATTGATGGTACTTTTGAACCAGAACAACCCGTAGATTTAGTGGGCTTCAGCATGGGAGGTATCGTCAGCCGTTATTACGTCCAACGACTGGGAGGAATCAATCGCGTGCAGCGGTTTATTACCATCTCATCACCGCATCATGGCACTTGGATTGCTTACTGTGGTGAGGGTATAGGTTGCATTCAAATGCGTCCTGACAGTGCTCTACTACAAGATTTGAATCGGGATGCTGGTATGTTAAAGCAGATAGATTTTACCTCTATCTGGACACCTTATGACTTGATGATTGTCCCCGCAACGAGTTCGCAAATGGCTGTGGGACGCGAGGTGATAGTGCCAGTTTTGAATCACTCCTGGATGCTAACAGATTCAAGAAGTTTGGCTGCGGTGGCACAGGCGTTGGCTACCCCAGTTCAACAATTCAAAATATGTCCTGCGGACACGCTGCGCGTTAGTGAAACTCCTCCGGAGGAGGCACAAAATTCAAAATTCAAAAACAAACAACCCATTACTGGGAAGTATTCTGTCTTTTGAGTATATGCGTTAAAGGCGATCGCCAATTTGTGTATACTCGGCACTGCCGAAAATAGCTTCAGGGTGACGGTAATACTTAAATTCCATTAAGTTATAAAAAGGGTCTTCTAAAAAGAAAGTGCGATGTTCTAAGGGAGAATCAACAAAGCGATGTTTGGCTTCTTCTTTAAAAAGGAGTTGTTGCTGTTGCGCCCTCGCGAGTAAATCTTCCCAATCATGTTCTAATGTAAAAATTAGCCCAAAGTGTCTTGGGTATATACCGCGCTGTGGTGCAACTGGTTCTTTTGTAACGTGGGCTACCAGTTGATGACCGTAGAGATTGAGAATTAAGGCGTTGCGGTTTTCTCGACCTGGAATGCAGCCTAAACCATCCACATAGTATGCTTTTGCCTGGGCAATGTCTGTGACGGGAAAGGCAAGATGGAATATCGTTTGGTTCATTGCTTGTGTGGGTTAAGACTGATCTACATTTTGGGAAATTTTGTGGAATCACTTACTCATTAATTTAAAGGAATCAGAGTGCGAACCGTACAAGCTATATACCTGTTTATCGAGTCAAAGGGTCTTGTTTCATCTATCTATAAGTTTTCATTCGACATAAGAGCGATCGCCTTTTACGTTATGAGTCAAATAAAGTATTTTGAACATCAAACACTGTTCCTGGTGCAGGAGTTTTTATTGTGACTTGAAGTGATTGATTTTTAATCACAGCTTCCCAGCCGTAGATTCCCTTAATGTTACGATAGTAACGAAGAATTTCTCTAGCTTTAGGTAATAAAAACTCAGAGATTGTGTTAAATACACGCTGCGGTTCTCCCGAACTCTCGCCATACCATTGCAGGTTGAAACGACGACCATTAAACGTAGCTGTCCCTAAATATGTTCCATCAGGCAAGGGTTCTACAAGAGTGAAGGTAAGCAGTAATGGTGTATCACTTCGATTATTTCCGTAGTTTGGATCTTGTTGACGACGACGTTTCGCTTCTCCCATGACTACTACTATGATAGGTTTGCTGCTGGCGGTAATTCAGCTATATCATCGCTGGATGGTTTGGGACTTGGTCTGAGTGGAATAGGACTTGGGGAAGAACCACTACTGTCATCTTTGTTATCAATACCTTCGCCCAAGATAAAACGCTTGAAGCGATGAACTTGAATGAAACCACCGAGTTGAACTGTGTTCCACTGTAGCAGATCTTTTACCGTGATACTCTGATCGCGAATATAAGGTTGATCTAGCAAACTCATTTCTTGTAGACGTTTTTCAATTCGTCCTTGAACAATCTTTTCTTTGATGTTCTGTGGCTTGTTTGCCAAATCATCCCGCCCCATTTCGATATCCTTTTCCTTTTGAGCAACTGTAGCCGGAATTTCGTCTACGTTTACGTACTCAACGTTTGGGCAAGCTGCAACTTGCATGGCTACATTCCGTGCCAGAGTTTGAAACTCGCTACGATCAGCGACTGAATCATTCTCAGTGTTCAGTTCGACTAACACACCAACTCGACCACCAGTATGGATGTAGCTGTCTACTATTCCTTTTATATCTTTGGAGAGTGCAAATTTGGCAAAGCGACGCAGTTGAATTTTTTCACCAAGTTGACCACTCGTTTGCTTGATGAATTCTTCGACCTTAACACTTTCATCTTCAATGTAAGGTTGAGCAAGCATTGCCTCAACATTTTCAGCGGTCGTTGCTTGCTTAGCCAGATTTTGAACGAGGGCTTTGAAAGCTTCGTTACGGCCAACAAAATCAGTTTGACAGTTGACTTCTATGAGCACACCAACCTCACCTCCGGGTTGAATGTATGTATCCACCAGACCCTCTGCCGCAATACGTCCTGCGCCCTTATCGGCTTTGGCGATGCCCTTTTGTCGCAGCCACTCAATAGATTCTTCCATGTCACCGTCAGTTTCTTTTAGCGCCTTTTTACAGTCCATCATACCGGCACCAGTTTTCTGACGTAGCTCTTGGACAAGTTTTGCAGATATTTCCGCCATGTTGCCCCAATTCCTACCTCATCGCTCACAAATAGAGTTTTGTGAAAAAGCACTCTTTACTCAGTTTAATCCCAGCACCAATTTTTCAATGTATTTTGGTTTGTGCAAAATGCAAGTTCTATTCGTTATGTAAAAGCTGATCTGGAAGTTGTTCCAAAACCCTTTCAAATGGCGCAGTGCTGTTGAGTCCCCGCGTTAAAACTAGCGCACCTTGAACTTGTATGACTGCATTCTCTGCACGTTGACGTGCTTGTGTTTTAGGCAAACCTGCTTCTTCTAACACCTGCGCTAAACCATCTATCCAAGCGTTAAGCGCGTAGCTTACCTGCTCATGAAATAAATCGTTAGACTCGCCAAGGCTAAATAGCGCTAACAGACACGCATCTTGCCCACAGTTGTAAAACTGCTTGAGACTTTCATTCATAGCCAGAATGCGCTTTCGTGGTTCACCTGAACTGTGTAACGGTTCGAGAATTGCTGCCCCAAACCACTGACTCACATATTCCAATACCGCCTTTGCCATTTCCTGTTTTCCATTGGGGAAGTGATGGTACAGGCTTGCCTTACCTAACCCAGTTGCTTGGGAGATACGAGACAGGGTTGCCCCTTCGTAACCATGCTGGCGAAACACATTGACCAACCGCCGAGACGCTTCAAGTTTGTCCATCGGATTTTTTGTTTAACCTGTTGACATTGTACCGAATTATCGGTACAGTTGTTTTGTACTGAATGTTCGGTACAAAAACATAAATATATCCAGCGCATTCCGGAAAACATTTATTTCCGAGCAATGCCAGTTATTATCTGTCCTCTAATTATACCGAACGTTCTGTTCAATAATTGAAATATAAGTGATTTAAAGGAGAATTCAACAGCTATGTCCACATACCGCACAATTGAGATTGATGGTCTCGATATTTCCTACCGTGAAGCAGGTTCGCCACTATCTCCAACAATCCTTTTGCTTCACGGCTTTCCAACGTCATCGCATATGTTTCGTAATTTGATGGATGCAATAGCGGACAAATTCCATCTGGTTGCGCCTGATTACCCTGGTTTTGGTAACAGTTCAATGCCAACGGTAGATGAGTTTGAATACACCTTCGACCATTTAGCTGAGGTCATGGAGAAATTTATCGAAGCACTTGGATTGAAGAAGTACAGTCTCTATTTGATGGATTATGGTGCCCCAATCGGATACCGGATTGCACTTAAGCATCCACAACAAGTTGAAGCGCTTATTGTTCAAAATGGCAATGCTTATGAAGAAGGGCTGCGCGAGTTCTGGGAACCCCTTAAGGCTTATTGGAAAGACCGTACACCTGAGAATGCTGAAAATTTGAGACAATTTCTCACTTTAGATGCAACCAAGTGGCAATATACTCATGGAGTCCGCAATCCTAAATCAATTAGTCCTGATAACTGGAATATCGACCAGCCGTTACTTGACCGACCTGGTAATAGTGACATTCAGTTAGCGCTGTTCTACAGTTACGGTTCTAATCCACCGTTGTATCCCCAATGGCAGGAGTACTTCCGCAAGTATCAACCTCCAACATTAGTAGTTTGGGGCAAGAATGACCAGATTTTTCCAGCCGATGGTGCTTATCCTTACCTACGGGATTTGAAAAATATTGAATTCCATTTGCTTAATACAGGGCATTTTGCTCTAGAGGAAGATGGTGAAACCATTGGTTTGCTGATCACCAACTTTTTGACGAAACAATTGTAAGCCTTAGAGCGCGGTTCAGTAGAAAGAATTGACAAATTAGCAAAAATGTGAATGACACTCCTGTCAGCAAATTCCAGTTATCATCCAATACAGTTGCTGTTAGAGCCAAAAAGCTTAAACCGGGTAGGTTGGGGAGGACACTAGGGCTGCTAAAAATCTGCGCTCTGGAACGTGTACCCCCCCATTGTAGCAAGTGGCGTGTCGATGGCACGATAGTCGTGGCGTTAGCCATAGGCTCAGGACTCAGCACGAAATGCTTCCCCTGAACTTTTTTCAGGGAGCCAATCTGTGATTGGCTGGGCAAAGAAGGGCGATCGCCCAGGCCATGCTGTCAGAAAAGAGGTGGTGAACTACCCAACACCGACCCTATCGGGTACGGTGTGGGCTTCCCAATTCATTGGGGACTGCCTCAACCTTCGTAGATTTTTTACGTCCAGAAGACTTTGGTCTTACATCCCCTCCAAGGGCAGAAGCGCTAGTCCCTAACGCCCATAAACGCAAACCTTCATTTTTAATATTTATGGCAGCATTGATGTCTCTATCATGCTGCTTCTGACAGTGTGGGCAATCTATAAACCTAATGCCCAATGAATCATAACCATGTTGCAACATTGGAATGGGTAGTAGAGTCTCACTACAAAGTTGAGAGGATGGGAAAAATCGACCTATTTCAATATAGGTGTGTCCGAACTTCTCTGCTTTGTACTTGAGCATGGTTTGAAACATTCCCCACCCCTGGTCTGATATCGACTTAGCCAAGTTAGGATTCTTAACCATGTTCTTAACTGCCAAATCTTCTACACAAATCACTTGGTTTTCGTATGCTATTTTGCGAGATAGCTTGTGTAGAAAATCCTCTCTAACTCTAGCTATTTTGCTAGAAACTTTGGCTACTATTCGTTTAGCTTTACGACGCTTGTTAGATGTTTTATCTGTCTTGTTAGCTAGTTTACGCTGCTTGCGCCTTCTATTCTTTTCTAAGAGCGCTAACTGCTTTTTAGGAAGGTCATACTTTGAACCAACGGATGTTATCGCAAAGTTCTTTAATCCCAAGTCAACCCCAATAGCTGAGCCACTGCGTTGGACGGGTTTCCCGGCTTGAAGCAAGTGGCGTTCATTGATTGCAACTACTGGGTTATCTTCTTGAGCCAGTGCGGTCTTGGGGTCTCCCCAAGTGGAGCAACTGGCGTGATTAAAAAGAATAGAAGCATAATATCTACCATCAGCATTTCTCGAAATTGTTACAGTTTGTACCTTCGCATCAGGTAGATCTCTGTGAAACACAGTTTTTACCATCCCCAGGTTGCCAGGAAATTTGATTACAGAAACAATAGGCAATAGTTTGACGTTTTGGGGATACTGAATTGATTGCTTACCATGCTTAGACTTGAAGTTTGGGTATTTAGCACGTCCCTCGAAAAAATTGACAAACGCGCTAGAGAGATTAAATGTGACTCGTTGTAGAACCTGACTATAAGCAAGTCCTAACCATTCATATTCTTTCTTCAACCCAGGCAACAACTTATCCATTGCAGCCTTAGAAAGACCTTTCCCACTTTCTTTGTATGCAGTAGTCGTGGCGTTGAGCATATAATTCCACAACCATCGAGTATTGCCAAAACATTGAGCTAGATAGGATTCTTGCTCATCGGTGGGATAGATTCTAACTTTGAGTGCTCTATACATGGCATCGACCTTACCGTGTTTACATATTCATAGTAACAGCCTTAGTTATTATTGTGTCAACTCAAAGCAAATACTTTGCTCGTTTCCGACCTGTCCTCTGACCAATGCCGAAGGCGAGGGAAGAGGACTGTCGTCAACTCACAAAGCAATTCATCTCAACACTGACCTGAGTACAGGTACAGTGTGAGATGAATTGCTGTTTCAGGTAAAATAGTCGCCAGGTAGAAATAAACAGACTTATAAAAGAAACTTTGGTGGAACTGCGTGACTATTCTTTACCAAGACGAGTATATTGTCTGCGACGATGATGCTACTACAATTCATTGGTATTATTTCCCCATTGGGAGTAAACGTATCCCTTACAATACCATCCGTAGTATCCAAGCGGAAAGTATGGGATTTTTGACTGGATCAGGGCGTATTTGGGGCATGGGCTTGAGTCCATACTGGTTTCACTTAGATTGGAAGCGTCCCTCAAAAACAAAGTGTATTATTGTCGATGATGGCAACTGGGTCAAATCAATCATCACTCCAGATGAACACGACACAGTTGTGCGGATTCTTCAAGAAAAAGTGCATCAATGAAAGCGCCAGTCAGCAGTTCACTTCAACGGCATTTGGGTGAAGTTCTTTGGCGTAGCGGTAATCCCACAGCGTACTATGGGATGATTTATTTCTTGGTCTTTCCTTATTGATATCAGATATTTGCCTGCTGCCTTTGATAAAGTGACCAGTACAAACCTTTTTGTCGCAACAGATCCGAATGAGTACCGCGTTCAGCGAGAACGCCTTTTTCTAACACCAAAATCAAATCAGCACGTTTGAGGGGGGCGAAACGGTGGGCGATGAGAAACACGGTGCGGTTAGCGGAAATTTTTTGGAGGTTTTCTAGAACTTGCTGTTCAGTTTCGCTATCTAAAGCACTGGTGGCTTCATCTAAAATTAAAATTGGTGCTGGGGAAAGAAATAACCGCGCTAGGGCGATACGTTGGCGTTGTCCACCAGATAAAGCTGTACCGCGTTCTCCGACGTTGGTTTCGTAACCGTGGGGTAATTCACTGATAAAATCGTGTGCCACGGCACATCTTGCAGCTTCTACGACTTGTTCTGCGGTGATGTCGGGATTACCAAGCGTGATGTTCTCCAAGATAGAACCGTTGAATAAAAAGTCTTCTTGAAGAACAACACCTATTTGTTGGCGCAGTGAGGCTAAGTCAGCGCTTTTGATATCAAAACCATCAATCAGGATGCGCCCTGATTCAATTTGATAAAGACGTTGCAATAATTTAGAAAGGGTACTTTTTCCAGAACCACTGCGTCCAACAATACCGACAAACTGCCCTGGTTGAACAGAAAAGGAAATTCCTCGCAAGACAGGTTCAGTGCTTTGTCGGTAGCGGAAGAAAACTTGTTCAAAGGTGACTTGACCTTTGAGGGATGGTAAAACTAAACCAGTTCCTGGTTCAGTTTCTGGGGCAACGTTGAGAATATCACCAATGCGGTCTACAGAAAGCAGCACTTGTTGTAAATTTTGCCAAAGCTGCACTAGGCGTAAAAGTGGTGCTGTGACTCTACCAGAAAGCATCTGGAAGGCGACTAATTGACCAATAGTCAGTTCCTGCTTAATGACAAGCTTAGCTCCAAACCAAAGAATCAGTAAGCTGGAAAAATTGGTGAGGAAGTCAGCGATATTGCTGCTGATGTTTGAGGTGGTAGAGGCTTTGAAACCTGTGCGGACGAAGCGAGCAAATAAACCTTCCCAGCGATCGCGTGCGGCTGGTTCTGCTGTATGCGCTTTAACTGAATGAATTCCTGTAATAGTTTCGACAAGAAATGATTGACTATCAGCACTACGGTTAAAAGTTTCGTTCAGCCAGCTGCGCAGAATTGGCGTTGCTATCAGCGTCAGAATAGCAAACAAAGGTAAGACTGCTAACCCCACAAAAGTCAGTGGGATATTGTAGTAAAACATCAATCCCAGGTACACCACAGCAAAGATGCTGTCCAAAACCACAGTTAACGCTGTACCTGTGAGAAACTGGCGGATTTGTTCGAGTTCCTGAACTCGTGCGACTGTATCTCCTACCCGCCGAGATTCAAAATAAGCCAAGGGTAAGCGCATCAGGTGGCGAAACAGCTGTGCGGATAAACTTAAATCTAAGCGACGGGCGGTATGGGTAAAAATAAACAGTCGCAGGATACCAAGAACTGCCTCAAATATTGCTGTGAACAAAAGTGCGATCGCCATGACATCGAGAGTTGGCAAACTCTCCTGCACCATCACCTTATCAATAACGACTTGTGTAATCAGTGGTGTTGCCAACCCCAAAAGCTGTAATGTAAACGACGCCAGCAGCACTTCACTTAGCAATCGTCGATACTGCCAAACTGCTGGAGTGAACCAATTGAGGTTGAATTTTTCTTGCTTGTTGATCAGTTCTACTTGCCACAACTGCCCATCCCAAGTCGCTTCAACGACTGAGCGTGGTATACTTTCACAGGTGTGATTAGAATTTAAGGGATTGGCAACAGTCAGGCGATCGCCCTTAACACCATACGCAACCACCCAACTTTCCTCTCGCCCTTCTGATGCTTCCCAGCGCAACAAAGCTGGAAATGATAACTGTCGCAACTCATTCCAAGTGACTTGCAGCCGCCGCAGCACAAATCCTAACTTTTCTGCTGCTTCCACAAGATGTTTCGGTCGTTGTCCTCTAATTTGGCGTTGTACCCATTCCAATTGCACTGGATTATCTAACTGTTGCGCCACCATTGTTAAACACGCCGCCGCCGTATTCCAGCTAGAGACAAACGGGTATGTTGACACAGGAGTCGGAGACTGAGAGCGTAACACAGAAACGGAAAATTCTTCCTCACTCCCTCCCTCGCTCCCTCTCTCCTTCCCTCCCTCCCTCCTATTGTCCTCCTCTTCTTCCCTATCTAACCAAAATCCTTCGATTTGTGGTGTGGAAAGTTCTGCCCACACTGCTGTTGTGGTGCGCACCACGACGACTTCTTTACTAGCAGCGACAGCCTTGCATTCCACAGAAAACCTATTTAAGTCACCGAACCAATCTCCTGACTGTAGCGTTGCCAAAGGCTTACTGACATTTTCTTCGCGCAAGCGGACTTTTCCAGAAACAATTAAGAACTGGAAACCTCCCGCTTCTTGTGACCAGATTTTTTCTCCCAAATTGTAGCGAAGAGTTTCTGACACCTGTTGCAGTCGGCTTTGTTGTTCAGGAGTTAGCCAGCACAGTGGTGGTTGATTCCAAGGTAGAGATGCTAGCACATTATTTTCTGAAGATTCCTCACCTAAAAGTTTTAATTCACCTGCAATTTTACCGTTAGTTTTTGGATTTTCTCTGCTAGCCATTTCTCAAACAACTCGTTTTGTAGTGCTTGCCTTAGTTGAGTATCTTCTAATGACGCGTTCAGAAATTGTTCCACACGAAACAATCCATACCGTCCTTCTAATTCTATTGGTCCTACTAATTGTCCGGGACGAGCAATATCAATAGCTGCCCTGAGTGTATCTGGCATTGTTCCCCGACTCACAGGTCCCATCATACCGTTGACAATTTTGTCATCTGCTTGCGAATACTCTTGAGCAAGTTGCTCAAAGTTTGCTCCTTCTTCGATTTGGGTTTGTAGTTCTTCTGCGAGTTCTTGGTTATCAACAATTATTCGCGAAAGTACCACTCTATCTAGATAAATTTTACGCTCAATGAAGTATTCTTGCAGCTTTGATTCTGTAGCGATCGCTTTCAGTTTTTCTATTTTAAAACCGTAAGCAACTGATGAGTGAAAGGTATCATAATCCGTCCCGTTACTCTGTAGCCATTCTTGAAACCTAGAAGGATCTGTCAACTGATTTTTTAGCCGAAAATCAATTATAGTCTGTTCTGTCAAAGCAGGACTAATAAATATATCTTCTCGTGTTTGTAGTTCTTGCTCAATCACATACTGACGGAGAATGTCTCCAATGAATTGTCCCAATTTTCCCGAGGCTTGCAAATATTTTACTGCTTGCCCATAAGAAATTGATTGGTCATCTATGGTTAAAAATGATGAAATTTCCATAAACTTAAAAAGTTAATGAGTAGAAAAAACTACAAAAAGACAACATACAACTTTTAAACAAATAAAATTGCATTTTAATTGACATTTTTACGCAAAAATAGCGTAACAATCCTAAAAGGTCTTAGACGAGAGTGGCAACCAAACCTTAAGGGAATTGCTAGAAAAGACTCAACATTTTAGAAAAAGAATTAGGCAATAACATTTGCCCACATCCAGGCAAGTAAAATTGCTGTACTAGCGCCGATCAATGTGTTGAAAATATTTACCACTTCATTAGTAAGCCACTGAAAGCGAGATTGTAGTGTTGCTCCGATCACACTTTCTAAATTGGTGGCAATGAACGCTGCTACAACACACCAAAGGACACCGAACAAATCTATCAAACCGACTCCCCAAGCAAGGAGTGCCAGAGCAAGTGACGCTACAGCACCCGAAGCAGTTCCCTCTAAGCTGATTGCCCCTTCTGTTCCCCGTGGTACTGGTTGCAGCGTGGTAATCAGAAAAGTGCTTTTACCATAAGCCTTACCTACTTCGCTAGCACAGGTGTCAGAAAGCTTTGTACTAAAACTCGCCACGTAACCCAGCAACAATAAGGTGTAGGGCGTAGGGTGTAGCGTTTGAGATGTAGGAAAAATTCCCAAACTTATCGCCCATACTCCCAACGCACATAAAGCCGCAGTTAAAGCAGAACCCCAGACATTTTCTGGACCTCTAGCACCAGAACGCTTTTCTGCAATGCCTTCTGCTTCTTTCTGCGCCATACCTACGCGGGTAATCAAAGAACCAACAAGAAAATAGAACATGACTACTATGTATCCCTGCCATCCTAGTGTTCCCCAAATCAGGACGCCAAGTAACCAACCGTGGAATAATCCAGCTGGAGTCAGCAACTTTTTGGGGACAATCCAAGCCACAACCACCAAGATAGAGTTCAATGCTACTCCAACTAGCCAAGGATTCAGAGAATTAATGGAAGACAACATTATAAGCCACTCATCTTTATTGCGAGTTTTTTTGCCAAAGTACCAATAGAATAACTAATTTAGAACAGATGTGATTGCTGAGCGCAACCCCCTAGTTGTGTAAGAAATATTTAGCATTATCGTATTCGAGATTACACTCCGTCTTTCTTTGAACACGCATCTTAGTTCTGTGCAATTTCTCAAGAGAGCATAATTCATCGTAGATAGGGCAGGATAAGATTCAAAAATAAATTTTTTCTAAAGATGGCAACAAGGATAGCCTTTTTACCGTTCTACCCTAATTTACCGGCTAAGAAGCATAACTATGAAGATTCAGTAAATTTTTCCTATTTTTTTAGTAAACTAAGATATAAATATATTTTTTTTTCTTTAGAGAAACTCGATATTGATGTTGATGTAATATATACTGTGCATATACCCAACATATGTCAGAAACTGTTCCTGGAAAGTTTCTAGAAACTGCTAAAAACTTCAATAGTAGTATAAGTCCTCAAATATTCAGCGACACATTAAGTACCAGTCATAGCAATTTCTATAGCTTTACCCTCAAAGGTCGTAGCAGTTTTGACCTTACTCTAGAAGATTCCAACAAAAATGCACACGCAGATTTGATTCAAGATGCAAATGATAATGGTGTGGTAGATGACGGTGAAGTCATAAATGGTTCTATTTTTAGTAGCACAAATGCTGAATCAATTCGTAAAACCTTAGATACAGGCTCTTATTACATCCAAGTCTATATTGATGAAGGCTTAGAAACGAACTATAAATTGGCTGTTTCCACAACGCCTATTGACAATGCTGGAGGTTTGTTCCAAGATGCACGTAATGTTACTGTTAATTCCCAAACTAAAAGCTACAGTGATTGGTTAAGTGTATCAGACACGAACGACTACTACAAATTTAGCCTGAATACCAGCAGTAACTTCCAATTAGGACTCAGTGGTTTGAATGATGATGCAAATGTGCAATTACTAGACGTTAACGGCAATACGCTTGCAAGTTCCGTTAACCTTGGTATCACAAATGAATCAATCAATCGCAATTTAGATGCAGGGATTTATTATGTACAGGTAAACCTGTATGAGGGCAGTGAAACCTTTTATAACCTAAGTTTGTCAGCAACACCTGTATCTGGTGATGTTTTACCACCGACTCCCACTTCTGTTGACACATCATCTCTGGCTTCTGGTGGCATACAGCAGCCAATTCCTGCTTCTTCCAGTACACTTTTACCCGCTGAATGTTATGTTAAGGGAACTCTCCGGGCAGATACCTTTGGTTACCAGTCTGCATACAATCGGGCAGTATACTCTGGCAATGGTAACGTTGAGTATGGTAGTGGAGCGCGAGACTTACTGGATCTATCTTCATTTTTGTCTACAGACGCCACAATCAACTTCAATTTAGTAGAGTCCACAGGTGGTGTTGTCTACAACCCAGGCAATGGTAATCGCGTATTTGATGCCATAACATTCAGCAACGGCAAAGAAATTTTGTTTGAGGGCATTGAAGCCATTAAATTTGCAGACAAAACAATTAACTTATCAGTGACACCCAATGACCCGATGTTTGGGCAACAATGGAACTTACAGATGATGGGTGTTCAAAATGCGTGGCGTTTCACGACTGGTTCCAGCAACGTGCTTGTGGGAATTGAAGATACAGGCTTAGCTACCAATGGTAGTAATCTTCACCCTGATTTACGTTCCACCAATTTTTTAAGTAACAACTACTTGGATGAAATGACTAACTCCACAGCACACGGTACTTCAGTTCAAGGGGTGATTGCTGCTGCTAGTAATAATGGCTTAGGAATGAGTGGCATCAATTGGAGTTCTGATGTTTTCCATATCGATGTTATGGGTGGTGACGCTGGAGATTACAATTTGGTGAGCGGTACACAAACATTGATTAATCAGGCAAATACTAAAAGTCAGCGTCTTGTAGTCAACCTGAGTTTGACTGGTGGTAGTTCACCGCAATTTGAACAAATCATTGCTAATAACCAAAATACCTTGTTTGTGGTTGCAGCGGGAAATACTGGTGCCAATAGTCTTGAAAGTCCTGCCGACTTAGCGAAGAAGTATGGCAATGTCGTAGCGGTAGGTGCTTCTTCGGGACTTAAAGACTGGTATGGCAATCCAAAAACACCCGGAACACGCATCTCCTATCAAGATAAAGGATGGTGGAGTTCCAACACAGGAGATGGTCTGACTTTAATGGCACCATCTGAGTACCTCACAACCAAGGCTACCAAGTCCTCTAATGCCTTTGCGTTCGACTATGATAACAGTTTCAGTGGTACTTCAGCAGCAGTGGCAAACGTGACAGGAGTTGCTTCATTAGTATGGAGTGCTCATTCAAATCTCACTGCTACCCAGATCAAGTCAGTTCTGTCAGAAACAGCTTACGATTTGGGTGCAGCAGGCTATGACAGACAGTACGGTTACGGGTTTATTAATGCCGATGCAGCTGTCAGGAGAGCAAAGGCTCTTGCACAGGGTTTAGGATAAAATTTAACAGTTATCAGTTATCAGTTATCAGTTATCAGTT
>JXCB02000033.1:467427-599991 GCA_000828075.3 Tolypothrix campylonemoides VB511288
CAGTTATCAGTTATCAGTTATCAGTTATCAGTTTCATCGCTTAGAGGGGGAAACACCACACCAAGAGCACCGTTCGTCGTCAGACGTGCCGTAGGCATAGGCGTTGGTGGCGGGTCGCGCATCCCCCACCATACGCACTGCGGCTGGTACTGTTCACTGTTCACTGTTTTAACTTAAACCTACTGAAAATTTCCCTAAATTCTCCTTGCGCCATTTGGCATTTGCTTTGCGATTTGTCCGCAACTCTAAAACCCGAATTCCCTGAGTTGGAAGTGGGTTTAATCTTGAAAGCAAGTGCTTCCAAGAGGTGATCAATTCATATTCAACACCATAAGTAGCACATAATTGAGCGAAATCAATATCTTGCGGAGTTGCAAAAAATTCTTCAAATGGTGGGTCAAATTTGGAAATGGGTAACATTTCAAAAATTCCACCACCATTGTTGTTGATTAACACAATGGTGAGATGTCCGACAAACTTATTTCTGATTAAAAATCCATTGGTGTCGTGCAATAAGGCTAGATCACCTGTCAACATCACACTGCTTTGATGGCGATGGGCAATTCCCAAAGCGGTGGACAATGTGCCATCAATGCCATTCGCACCTCGGTTGAAAAAGGGTTGCACTTCTGAGTGACTTGGTTTCCAGAAAAATTCAACATCCCGCACGGGCATACTGTTGGCAATAAAAATGGGTGTTTTTGGTGGTAAAGTCTCAGAAAGTAACCAGGCAGCTTTACCTTCAAATAACTCCTCTGTTGTTGCCAGTGTTTGGTCAACAGCTGCCCTAACTTTTGCTTCTACTGCACACCAGAGTTGGAGATACTTAGAAGATGAGGGGGATGAGGGGGATGAGGGAGGGAGGGAGGGAGGGAGTGAGGGAGATGAGGAGGATGAGGAGTATGAGGGAGGGAGGGAGTGAGGGAGTGAGGGAGATGAGGGAGAAACTCCTAATTTTGAATTTTGTGCCTCCTCCGGAGGAGTTTCACTAACGCGCAGCGTGTCCGCAGGACATATTTTGAATTTTGAATTTTGACATCTGCCCAATTCTTCTATAGTTATCCGTAGGTGAGTTGTTCTCCCGTGCAGAGGGTCGAGGTTTTGGTCGCTTGGGTCAATGATCCAGCGTCGCGCTTGGGTGGAAGTTAACCAGTTACGTAATTCTTTACTGGTGGGCAATTCCCCAATTTGAATGACTACGTCTGGTGTTAGCTGTTTTGCCAATTCCTGATTCCGCAATATGAGGTCATAGGTGGAAATAATATGAGGATTGAGATCAGCGTAGTTTCGCACTGGAGAAAGTCCCTCTGCCAAGACGGGGAATTTTAGGGTTTTGGAGAGTTGAGCGATCGCACTACAATATTCCTGTGGTCTTTGCGGTTGGGCAACACCAGCAATGATGATTCCTCGATCAAATTTTAACCACTCTTGCAAAAAGGGAGGTGAGGAGATCGGCACATGGATAGATGCGGTAATGGTTGTTATATGAGAAAAGAAGTCTTCTAGGTCAAATTGGGACTGTAACAATTGTAGAGATGTTGTCTGCAACTCTCCATTGGGGATGGGTGCAAGGGGGTCCCGAAAGGGAAAATTGAGATGTACTGGTCCAGGTACAGAAGTTTGTGAACGTTCCCACGCATGAACCATGATTTGCCGTAGATAAGCAAGCATTGCCATGTCCACGGAGGGAATAGCTAACTCTGTTTGCCAGTTTGGGTAATTGCCGTATAATTTTAACTGGTCTATAGTTTGCCCAGAGTGGCAATCTCGCAATTCTGCTGGTCTATCAGTGGTAAACAGCAACAGAGGTATGCGACTTTCTTTAGCTTCAATTACCGCTGGGTAAAAATTCGCTCCCGCTGTCCCAGAAGTGCAAATAACTACCGTGGGGCGTCCGGTTGCTTTGGCTTGACCCAAGGCAAAAAAGGCTGCAGAACGTTCATCAAGAATCGAAATTGCTTGAATATCGGGTGATTGTTGGGCAAAGGCGACTGCTAGAGGTGTGGAACGGGAACCCGGACAAATCACGACACAAGTCAATCCTAGGCGCTTTAATGTCTCGGCTGCAATAGACGCCCATACAGTATTAATGTTTCTAAAATCAATTGTCATCAACCTTGAAAGTCCAAAAGTTCTAAGTCTTGAATTCTGAGATTGGGTGTTGACCGCATTCTCTGGTATATTTCAACCAACTTTCCTATGGTAGATGAATCAACAAATCCAAGGCGTTGCTAAAGACTAAAAGTACTCACTCGGGACTATTTTTATGGACTGCATTCATTTAAGGAAAATTCGCGGCTATGGCTACACCGGGTATCTGCAAGAAGAACAGGTGCTAGGACAATGGTTTGAGGTGGATCTGAGGTTATGGCTGGATCTCTCAAAAGCTGCTGAAACCGACGCGATAGAAGATACTCTCGATTACCGTAGTGTCATCACCTTGGTGCAAAATCTGCTGAAGACATCAAAGTTTTCATTGATAGAACGGTTAGCAGCCACCATTGCAAATTCTATTTTGGCGTCAAGCGATCGCGTGGTACAAGTTCAAGTTGTTTTGAGTAAACCTGCTGCACCCATCCCAGACTTTGGTGGCGAAATCAGCATTGAACTGACTAAAACTAAGCCTAACTCTAATGCCTGAAGCCCAGGATTGATATTCTATGCTGTAAATATCTGGCACTCCTTCTCTAACCCTCCCCATTTGTAAGTCTACGGTGTACACACAAGTCATCAAATGATTCAAAATTCCTTAAGAACCTCACCCTGTCCTGTCGGGCATTTCTCTGGGAAATTCGGAGAGGGAAAGATTTTGGCGCAGCTAAAAGCGAGGGTGAGGTTTTGAGCGATCCGCTGTGTACACTGTAGATTTGTAAGCAAGATTTGTAAGCAGGGAAACAAATTTTCTACAACGCGTAGCGTGTCCGTCCCTCCTCCGAAGGACTCAGCACTCAGTCGTGCCGCACCGCGAGGGACGAGAGAAAAGGTCACTTGATACTAATGATTAATCTGATTAATCTGCAAAAATTTTTGTAGTAGCGCTTGTATTTCCGGTTGCTTAATATAAAAATCTGCCGCTTCGATTAAATTATTGATATTCTGTTCGCTGACATCATCAATGTCATCGCTCAAGCGTTTGCCAGTTAACTCCCTATCAAGTTTAAATTGCAATCGCAAATGACGCTGATCAATGATCTGGCTGGTAATATACTCGTAAACGTCTGATGAAGCATCAAACAAGACATCCACAACTGGTTGTGCCCATTGTAGAAGACCCCATTGTTGAACTTTTTCAAATGGGATGACCCGCGTAGCATCGCCTGTTCCTATAGAAAGAACAGTAATTTCTTCCAATGAATGACCCAATCTTAGCGCTTCGGCAACGGCACAACTAGAGGGATTATTGGCAGCGACAGCGCCATCAATGGCAGAGTATATAGTTTGAATTGAATAAGTTGAGGTGTCGTCAGGTATCTCGACCCAGGGTGCATCTACCAACGCTTGTCGATTTGATCCCACATACCTTGTAATAGTGCGAGATTGTCCACTACCTGTGCCACTTTTGATGCTTAAAAGCTTGCCATTATATATATCTACAGTTGAGGATGCTTGCTCATCTAAAGTGATACTGTCTATTGTCGCCTTTTGAACTTTTCCATCTATTCTCTTGTCTAGTTTATGGGCTGGGAAATAAGTTGGAGCAGATGCTGAACAAACGCACGCCTCCCACAGAGGAACATTATTATAACCTTTGTCTTTACGCCAGCTTTTAAAAATAATTGGTTCCCGCTCAATCGTGTCATAAGAAACAATTAATAGTAACGGCGAAGCCACATCACACAGTTTTGTCTCCCCACAAATTTCTTTCAGAACTTGAATCAAGCCCTTGTCTGAATATTTAGGAGCAGAAAAACCATACCTCAGAAGTAATGGAATTCTCTGTGGCGAAAAACGCTTTTGGTAAGGAAAGAGTATTGTACCGTTTTGCTTGTAAAATTCAACAATTTCTTCACTTCTGCATCCTTTGGCAATTGTTGCTGCTAAAATTGCCCCTGTAGAAGTACCAGCAATTAAGTTAAAATACTCTTTCAAAGGTTGATTTATTTGCTGTTCAATCTCTGCCAGTATCTTTGCTCCAATGACTCCCCGAATCCCCCCACCATCTAAGCTCAAAATCCGAAAAGGCATAGTTTTCTCAATCCTCGATTATTTGAATTTGATTTTATTATGTTTTTATTATAAATAAACATTATGAAATTATCCAGAGATGAATATCATATTTGAATATTTAATGAGTTAAAATATCATTAACATTAACATTAACATTTTCTATTGCTGCTAAACTTTAAGTAGTGATAACAAAAGAAAAAACCTTGGCTAAAAATATATAAATATTGTTATGGAAAAAACAGAAAAACAAAAAATGCTGGCAGGCGAACTATACCTTGGTTTCGATGCAGAATTAGTTGCCGAAAGAAACTTCGCACTTCGTCTACTAAGAATGTATAACTCCACAACAGAAGAACAACAGGAGGAGCGCTTCCAAATTCTACAGGAATTATTTGGTCAAGTGGGACAAAATGTGACAATTCTGCCGCCATTGCACTGTGATTATGGTAAAAATATTTATGCAGGCGACGGATTGTATATGAATTATGGCTGTGTGATTTTAGACTGCAATACAGTTCATATTGGCGATAATGTATTGTGCGCTTCTTACGTTCAAATTTACACGGCATATCACCCGACAGACCCAGAAACTCGCCTTTCTGGTAGAGAACTTGCTGCTCCAATTAGAATTGGTAATAACGTCTGGATTGGCGGTGGAGCAATTATTTGTCCTGGTGTCACAATTGGCGATAATACGACTATTGGTGCTGGTAGTGTCGTTGTGAAAGATATCCCTGCAAATGTTGTTGCTGTTGGTAATCCCTGTAGAGTTATTCGGGAATTGTAATTTTTAGCTAACAACAGTTGTTCCTAATTACGGTATTACAATATTCTGAGAATTGGCACAGATAAATATACTTTAATAGTGAAATAATGAGGGAAAACGTATGTTTGAGCGTATAACATTTGGTCCACAAATAATGAGTGGACGCGCTTGCATTCGCGGGATGCGGATTACGGTTTCCCTAGTGCTGAACTTGGTTGCCAGTGGTATGAGTGTTGAGGAGATTCTCAAGGCTTATACCAATTCTGTATGAAGATGCGCTCAAATATATGAGCAACGAACCACAAAGAGCGCGAAGGACACAAAGAAAGAAAGAAGAAGTCAAGAAAATTTGGCGCAGCCTCACAAAGAAATGGTATTATCCGTATTTGGAAGCAGAAGATATCAACGCCTGTCTTAAGTATGCCGCATTCTTAGCTAGCGAGGGCAGCAAGCACAAAACATTTTGCGTCGGTACCTGAGCCTGAACGCGGGATAATAGAATTCTGCGCTACTTCCTCAAACTATGACTATCATCGTCTTCGGCAGCATCAATATAGACTTGGTAGCAACAGCACCTCGGTTACCCGTTGCAGGAGAAACGCTGCTGGGACGAGATTTTTTCAAAGCACCAGGCGGTAAAGGTGCAAATCAAGCAGTTGCATCAGCCCGGCTGGGAATTCCAACTTACATGGTGGGACGTGTAGGCGCAGATAGTTTTGGTACAGAACTCGTCAACTCTCTGCAAGCATCGGATGTGCAAACTGAGAACGTGTTTGTGGATGAAACTGTAAGCTCTGGTGTTGCCATGATCACTGTAGATATGAGGGGTGAAAATCAAATTCTTGTCATTCCTGGTGCCAATGGGCGCGTCAATCAGGAAGATGTGCAAAGATTATCACGCTTGTTACCAGAAGCAACTGCACTACTTTTACAATTTGAAATCCCTATCTCTGCCGTTGTTGCAGCTGCCAAAGCCGCACGAGAAGCGGGAGTCACAGTCATTCTCGACCCAGCACCCGTACAGTCTCATGTACCAGATGAACTTTACCCATTGGTAGATATTATCACACCGAATGAGGTGGAAGCAGCGCAGCTCGTAGGTTTTCCCGTCGATGGAGAAGAATCGGCAACAAAAGCAGCTGCTGTATTACGACAACGGGGTGTGAAAAATGCGATCGCCAAACTGGGAGCAAAAGGTGTTTTCTGTGCCACTCAAGAGGAAAGCTTTTTTATACCTAGTTTTCCAGTTCATACTGTTGATACAACTGCTGCAGGAGATGCATTTAATGGTGGTTTAGCTGCAGCGCTTCATGAAGGACTCTCTTTGCGTCAAGCAGTAGTTTGGGGTGCAGCAGCTGGTGCTTTGGCTGCAACGAAACCAGGGGCGCAACCTTCGCTTCCGGATAGGATAACGTTTGATGCGTTTCTCAAACAGCAGGGAGTATGTGAATTAGTATAAGTTAATATAATGTAATTTATGAATAGTGCAATTGACCTCCAGAGGCTCTTGGCTGATTCCCCTATCGGCACTCTATTACCTGCGATCGCTCAAATTAACCTTCCTCACTGGTGGTTAGCAGGTGGTGCTGTACGAAATACTGTTTGGAGACAGATCTTTGGCGATAACTGTAAATTAATCATCAAAGATTTTGATATTGCATTTTTTGATACACAGGGAGACCGTCCCCAAGAATTAGCAGCCAAGACAACCCTCACAGAACAATTTCCTCATTACCTATTTGATGTCAAAAATCAAGCGAGTTTTGCTCGTTGGCGTTCTGGTCGCACAACATACACCAGCACAGAGGATGGCATTACAGACTGGTTGCACACTGCTACTGCTGTGGGTGTGAGGCTGGATGCACAAGGACAATGGCAATTTTTCACGCCTTATGGCTTGGATGATCTGTTTGCTGGCGTGATTCGACCCACACCAGCACATACCAATAACCCAGATGCAGAACGCAAGGCGGCTGAGTTTTTGCAAAAATGTCCTTGTTTGAGACTCGCATAAGTGGTTTTTGTTGATACAGCCGTTAGCAATGTAAAGACGCGCCGCCTCTCGTCTCTACACATCATCAAATCCCACTAAAAATCCTTAACTCAAGCGTATTATCTTATACTTATAGAAAACAGCTTAATTCGCCGCAGGTTGCGCTTCTTGATAAATGATTTCCTGAAATTGAATCACATCTTTATGTGGGTCAGCGTGAAAGACTTTAACTAACAGCTGTTCGCCCAACTTCACAGAACGTTTAAATAACATTGGCAACTGCAAGCCCAAATCTTCTAACAAAATAAGAGCTAAGCCACTGTCTTCTCTCAACCACATCAGGACTGTTGCTTCCCAAACTTCATCAGGATGACGGCGTAGATACTCTAAAGCCCAATATCTATTCGTTTGCCGTTCTACCATTGTCACTTCTTGGGTGATTGAAGAGACGGTCATCATGACTTCTTTCAATTGTTCTGCGGAAAAGGGCAGAATTTCACCGCGTAGATGAGCTTTAAGTTGAAAGTGAGTGAGCAAATCACTATAGCGACGGATGGGGGAAGTGGCTTGGGTGTAAGTCTCTAAACCTAAACCAGCATGACGCACGGGGGTAATGCTCATTTCGCTCTTGGGCATACAACGCCGCATAGCACAGGCGCGGACAAACCCTGCTGGCAGCTGTAATAATTCCTGTTCAGGAGGTAATTCCGGCTGTGGCTGACCGCGAAAGGGTAACGGAATGTTATGCTTTTGACCGTAACGAGCAGCAACTTCACCGGCAACAATCATCATTTCGGCTACCAATTGCCGTGCTGTAGAGTCTTCTAAGACTTCAATACTAATATCATCGCCTTTGACTTTGATCATTGCCTCGGGCATATTGATACTGATTGCTCCTTGGGCATACCGCCAAGTTTTCCGTCTTCGTGCCCAATTGGCGATCGCCGCAATTTCTGATTCCGCCTCTACGCCCAAATCCAACATTTCATCGACATCTTCGTAGGTCAGGCGATAAGTCGGTTTAATAAAACTTGGATGAATGCTATAATCTTGTACTGCTCCAGTGTCATCTAAAACAATCCCAAAACTCAGGGCACAACATACCTTTCCCTGCACCAAACTCATTGGTCCTGTTGCTAGAACCTCAGGGAACATAGGAACCATGCCTGTGGGCAAATAAACTGTACTGCCTCGCTTTCTCGCGTCTAAATCTAAGTCATCTTCTGGCATCAACCAACGCGTAGGATCAGCAATATGCACCCACAACCGCTCTCTACCATCGGGAAGTAATTCCCAACTTAGACCATCATCTATTTCGGTAGTACTTTCATCATCGATTGTATACACCTTCAGATGGGTCAGATCCGAGCGGTTGACATCTTGATCTGGCGGATGTGATTCCAATCGCTGTTGCGCCACTTCTAATACCTTGCTAGGAAATTGTACGGGAATTGACGAACGACGCACAAATAAGTTCTCATGCGGACTCCACCACCCCAAGTCTACTAACAATTGAAAGGCTCCTTGGGGGGTTGCTGGCCGTCCCAGCATATTCATCGTTTCCAAGACTAACGCTGGGGGAGGATAGGCGCGAGCTAAAGAGTCATAATTTAACCCCACACGTATAATATCGGCAAGTAGCGCCGCATATTTTTCCAGGGCTTCCAAGCGGTGGCGGTCGTGGCGTTGCCACTCTACTGGTTCACCCCTGAGCGCTTGTTCTACTCTAGCGAGAAATTCTTGCTGTCCCTTAGCTTTTAGCGCCTCTACCTCTAGCTGGTGTTTGCGTTCCGCTACTTGAGCAGCGGTCCGTGGCTCGTAAGCCTCTCCCTTCTGCTTAAAGTAAATTTTATCATCTGACAATAAATAATACGCGGCGTAGCGATGAGGTCCTTCTGATTCTGAAAACAGTAAATTTGCCATCTCGGCTGGCGTCACTGTTTCCCCACCTTCTACGAGTAATTCCCATGCCACTTCTAAACTGGAGGGGTCTAAATAAGGCTTTACCTCCTCCAAAAACTCCGGGATCTGCGAAGGCTTGTAGGTTTGCCCTGTCACGTTATAGGTGATTTGCCGAGGTGCGAGACTGTGGGATTGACCCCGTTCATCTACCACAAACATACGAGCTTTCCCGTCTGGACGGTCTACTACACCCAAACGGCGATCGCTACCAAGTCGAAATTCAACTAGCGTCCCCTTCTCCACAAGCCTTGCAATTATAGATATGCGTGAATTTTGATTTTTGATTTTGCTGTTGAGTTACGAGTTAGGAGTAAATAACTCATCACTCTTAACTCATCACTCTTAACTATTATTAGCCTTCCGCGTTGATAAACGGCAACAATGCCACAAGGCGAGCGCGTTTAATTGCTAATGTCAAATCTCGCTGTTGCTGAGATGTCAGCCCAGTAATGCGCCGAGGTAGTATCTTACCCCGCTCGGTGACAAACTTACGCAACAAATCTACATCTTTGTAATCAATTGGTTCTCCCGGCTTAATCGGGGATAGACGACGACGGTAATAGCTCATTTTTACTTAATTTCCTTGTGAACGGTATGTCTGTTGCAGTGAGGGCAGAACTTTTTCAGTTCTAGTCTGTTGGTTGTGTTCCGACGATTTTTCGTACTTGTATAACGCGAAACACCAGGAGAGCGCTTATCTACGTTAGTGCGACACTCAGTACACTCCAGTGTCACTATTATGCGGACACCTTTACTCTTAGCCATAATCTTACAAAAATTGGATGAAGAGATTTAACACAAATATCTATTGTCTCATATTACGGCGTGCTTTTTCAACTAATTTTTTAATTTTAATGTCTAGCGAATAGCCACGACGCGACGAAACGACCATAGTCTTGACATAGCGGTCATGCAAAGCTTGCCGCAATTGGGTATCAGAGAAAGCTGCACCACAGTCAATTGCTAAGGGAATCAATAGCAGTATAGCAGTGGGATTACGTATGATGTTACTCAGGGCGATGGAAACGAGAAGCGCACCAAGCCCAACTATCCCTTCTCGCTTCAAAAGAGATTGCAAATCAGGAAGTTTCCCTGCTTCAACTTCCAGTACTTTGATATCAACAGCATAACGCCCTAAACTCTGCCCTTGATTGTTATAAGGCACAATCACCCGCAAAATCACCCAAAAAATTACGAAGACCAGTATCTGAACAATTTGGACACCGACTTGGGAACTTCCCAATAGGGAACTCACTATCCACACACAAAGGAAATCAATCCCTAATGCGATACCTCTGCGCCCAAACTCAACTTTAGGATAGTGTTTCGGGGTAACTCGTTCAATCGGCATAATAATAAAATACGTATTTTATATAGTTTTGTTTTTCCCTCTACCTTAATTTAAATTGAATTGGGGATTGGGGATTGGGGATTGGGGATTAGGGATTAGGGATTAGGGATTGGGGATTAGGGATTAGGATTATTATGGACGGGGATTCAAACCCCCCCAAATTTTGTAAGGGACTTCCAAATAAAAAAGTATCCAAAAATCTCTTGTGGAACGGGCGTCTCGCCTGTTCAGATCGAGGGGGGACCGGATGCCCACCCCACAAAATGGATAATTTATTTCTTGGAAATCCCTAAGAACATTTTCCCAGTCCCCAGTCCCCAGTCCCCAGTCCCCAGTCCCCAGTCCCCAGTCCCCAGTCCCCAGTCCCCAGTCCCCAGTCCCCAGTCCCCAGTCCCCAGTCCCCAGTCCCTACTCCCCGTGAATAACAACAAAGCAGTTGATTTATGTAAATTTTAGTAACTTTCAACAAGTTCCAAAGGCTGTGCATCGTGATGATTCAAGGGGAGTTTGACTGTAAATGTTGTCCCTACTCCCACTTGGCTTTGTAAGTAGATCTGACCATGATGCAAATCTACACACTTTTTGACTATCGACAGCCCTAGTCCCGTTCCTGGAATACTACCCACATTGCTTGCGCGATGGAAAGTTTCAAACAAACGTTGTTGGTCTTTCAATGGAATACCAATCCCAGAATCTTGGATTTGGAAAGTGACGGTATCATTTTGACAGAAGACGTTAAATGCAATAATGCCGCCTTGAGGAGAATACTTGATGGCATTGGAAAGTAAGTTAGTCAAAATGTAACGCAGCAGGTTTTGATCCACTTCAACTGAGGTCTGTTCTCCCTGAAAGCTAAAGATAATTTCGTGTTTACTACTAGCAGCCAGTTGCAAAGTTTGTGTGAGTTCGCTACAGAAATGTTCTAAATCTAGCGGTGTCGGTTCATATTGTAGTTTGCCTGCATCAGTTCTACCTAAAAATAAAATTTCATCTAATAATTGCAGCATCTGACGAATGGCAGTTTGGATTTTACCAAAGTATTGACTTTTTTGCTGGTCACTCATCTGGTGGTTGTACAATTCGAGCAGTTCTATTGCTGTCCGAATCACAGTCATGGGATTGCGGAACTCATGAGAAACCATCGAAACAAAGTTAGATTTCATTTCGTTGAGTTCTCGTTCCTGTACCCATGCGTTGACAAGTTCTGCTTCAGCACGTTTGCGATCGCTAATATCCCGACCTTCGACAATCAGCAGCATCGCTTTCCCTGTTTCGTCTTTTAATGGTTTGAGGGAAAAGTCAATCCACAGCATCGCATTGTTTGCGCTGGGTAAGAGCAATTCATGGCGGACAAATTCACCACCAGCAGCTTTGGCAATAATACTTTTCAACCACTCCTGATTTGTAGAAGAAAAATTCCAGCTTTCAAGTTCCCACAACGGTTTGCCAACACAATCTTGTTGTTGACTAGCCCATAAGTTAAGGGCAGGTTGGTTAATTTCTAGAATAATTCCCTCAAGAGTTAACAGCGCCATCGATTGGAACGTCTGTTCAAAAATTGCTCGGAATCGATGCTCACTTTCTCTGAGTTGCTTAAGAATTTGTCCCCGCTCAATAGCATAGCGAATAGTACGCCGTAGTAAGTTGGGCGTAATTTGTCCTTTGACCAGATAATCCTGTGCCTTTTTTGCCACTGCTTCTAAGGCAACGTCTTCATCGTCAAATGTCAATACCACAATTGGGATATTTGGTGCTGCTGCGTAAAATTCTGCTAGGGTATTCAATCCTTTAGAATCAGGCAGAGAAAGGTCTAATAAAACTATGTCATAGGTAGTTTTGCTACAACTATCTATTGCGTCACTTAGCTGTTCAAAATGTACCACCTGCCATCTTTCCCCGCCTAAGTGCCAAAGTGTTTGCTGTAGCAATTTGGCATCACTGGCACTATCTTCTACTAAAAGAATATTAATTGATGCCGTGTCCATAAAAGAAATTTATTTTGGTGGGAATTTAACTGCTGCTAGCGAAAAATCATTAATTAACTGTAGAATTCAGTAATCCTAAATGAGCTACGAAAATTTCCTCCTGTGTGTTCCACTTTCAGCTATAACCGGAGGTCTCCTCAGATATAACTTCTCTGTCTGAAGGCATAGAGTTTATTTACTTAAGGTGTATTTCACAAATTTGAGAAAACTGCCATACGAATAAATTAATAAATATCAATCCGTTTGTTGACGTAGCAGTTAACATTTACCTAATAAAACCTTAATATATCTTGCTTATCCACATCGGTAGTGACAACAACCACTCGAAGTTGTGTCAAGGATCACTGTTGGTGAGAGATCATGGATAATGGAGGCATAATCTTGTTGTCGTATTCATGCACCGACTCGTAACTGATAAGGACTCAAGGCGCAGGGCGAAAGTGATTGCTGAACCTCTACACAGGTTGACCTTGGCGTAGATTTGCATATTTTTAGCACTATAAAAATTAAACGTTACAAAGTTAGAGACGATACTATGCTGTCAGCAAGCGATGCAGAAGCAATTATTTTAAATTTGGTGCAACCCCTGAATCCTGAACAGGATACAGAATTTGTTGATTTGTTGACAGCTAGCGATCGCATTCTGGCATCTCCCGTCACGAGTCAGCTCGATTTTCCTCACTGGGACAACTCAGCGATGGATGGCTACGCAGTACGGTACGAAGATGTGCACGACTGTAGCGAAGAAAAGCCGGCACTTTTAGAAATTGTTGCAGAAATCCCTGCTGGGGTGCAACCTCAATCTACAATTCAATCAGGGCAAGCGGCGCGGATTTTGACAGGTGCGATAATGCCTGCGGGTGCGGATACAGTTGTGATGCAAGAAAGAACACGCACAGAAGAAAACCGTGTGTTCATCCTCGCTGCCCCAAAACCGCAAGAATTTGTTAGGCATCAGGGAACTTACTACAAAGCTGGGGCACAATTGCTATCAGCAGGGATTCGATTGCAGGCTCCAGAAATTGCTGTCTTAGCTGCAACTCAATGTACACAATTGAAAGTTTTTCGCCGCCCTCGTGTCGCTCTTTTGTCTACAGGTAATGAACTCGTCACACCTGACAAACCGTTACAACCAGGGCAAATTGTGGATTCAAACCGATATGCCCTCTTCACTTTGGTCAAGCAAAGTGCAGCCCAACCCTTAATGTTAGGAATTGTTAAGGATGAACCAGAGGCGCTGAAGCAAGCGATCGCCGACGCCATAACTCAAGCTGATGTGGTTCTCTCTTCGGGCGGTGTCTCTGTGGGAGATTATGACTATGTTGAGCAAATTCTAGAGTCACTAGGAGGCAAAATTCACGTTCGTGCTGTTGCGACCAAACCTGGGAAACCCTTAACAGTTGCCACATTTGGCAACGATACACGTCCAGTTTTGTACTTTGGTTTGCCAGGAAACCCTGTTGCTGCTTTGGTGACATTTTGGCGGTTTGTACAAAGCGCCATCAAAAAACTTTCAGGGCTTGCAGAAGGTTGGGAACCAGCGTTTGTCAAAGCAGTGGCGCGTCAGGAGTTGCGATCTGATGGTAAGCGCGAAACTTACGTTTGGGGTCAGTTGCGCCTTAAAGATGGAGTTTACGAATTTCAGCCAGCAGGTGGAGTGCAAAATTCTGGGAATTTGATTAATTTGGCTCAAACCAACGGCTTAGCTATTCTACCAGTGGGTCAGACACTTATTTCTGCGGGAGTTGAGGTGCAAGTATTACAGGTAGGGTCTTGAGGAATTCAAAATTCAAAATTCAAAGTTCAAAAATGTAAAGGCGATCGCAAGTTAACTTAGCCGTGTACCTATAGGTTGAACCTCTCTCGCCAAACCAATATGCGCCAATGACAGGGAGATATCTTTATACTTTATCCCGGCTAATGCCCACTGAAGCTCAAGTGTCCCTACCCAGAAGCGTGCCCGGTCGATGATATCGGGTAGCATAGAATAGTCGCTTTTCATACGCAATACTATACTTTCTCCGTAATTACCGAGTTGGACGGCAATGTCACAAGCCGGGTCGCCCAAACCAGCAGTACCAAAATCGATAAGACCGCTAATGCTCTCTGATACAGGGTCAAACAGGATGTGATACACAGCCTTATCGCCGTCGATCAGTACGGATGTGTAACTCAGGTCAAGTTGACCTGTAACTACGGGCGCAAAAAGTTCGTGTATCGAAATTTGCTGATGACGCCAGAGGTGAGGAAAGAGGGTTTCTTGAACTTGCTCGTACAACTGTAACCAATGTTGGGGCGATCGCACTGCACCAGAGGAAGACACCCCAGCATTCATTAACACTTCAACCGGAATGCTGTGCAACTGTTGGTGAAATCTGCCTAGTTGGGAAATAACATACGCTTGTTTGTTTGCACTCAGCTTCAGCAGCGTGTTGCGGGAAAGCGGTTCACCTTTGATAAATCTGTAGCTGACAAAGCCTTCTTCTAGGTGTTCAAAGCGCGGAACTCGTAAATCAACATAACGTTGCACTATTTCCAGCACTTTGGCTTCATGAGCAAGAATCTCTTTTCCCCAGTCATCTTTGGCAAAGCGACAGACTAGGTCATGATTAACCACTACCACATCATTGACCATACCATCTTGATTAAAATCCAGATGGTCAAAAGAAATATTTGGATAAACAGCACGAATCTTTTGGAGATAAGAGGAAGGAATATTCACAGCGACTCCAATAACCTTCATCTTTGACAATAAAATGACAACAAACAGATAATCAGAACGACTCGAACACTTAGTCCGATTGCAGCGGCTTAACTGATTTGCGTGTTTGTTGTATTAACGTACCACTGTGCTTAAATTTCCCAGAACATCGTTATAAACGAGTATAACATTATATTTCTCATATTAAATTTTATTACATTTTTCCGGTTTTTTAAGAAAAATGTTACAATTAATACAGAAATAAAATCGTTCATCTTTAAAAAGCAACTGAAAAATTGATTTTTTCAGTGAGCGAGCTTGTAAAGACGGAAGTAAGGATATATCCCCAAGGAACGCGCCTCATTTCATTCATAACCTTAGACAATCAATTTCTCAAAGAGGCGAAGCAAATGAAACTCACATATCGTGGTGTTGATTATGAACACAATCCCCTGACCCTTGAACCCACCGCTAGCGAAATCGGCGGAAACTATCGGGGTGGGACATGGAAACGCAGCTACCCCAGACATATTCCTCACACTCAACCAACTGCTGAGTTGAAGTATCGTGGTGTGTCTCATTACATCGGCGATCCACTACAAGTGGAGTTCATGATTTTGTCCAAGCAGCACAGCGATGCAACAAGTGCTGCACAGGTTGGTAAACCAGAAAAAATGGGCAGTGAGTTAACTGAAACTCATCTCACCAATATCCGCCGTAATTTAGAACGTCGCTTGCTAGCAGCAAGAGAAAAAGGGGATCAAAACCTCGTTCGTTTACTAGAAGATGAGGCAAGGCAAATTGCATAATGGTTAGTTGTTAGTCGTTCCTCGCTTGCCAACAACTAACAACTAATTCTGACGATTTATCCAAATCCCTCTGAGTCCGGCTGCCCTAGCTCCGTGGTAATCTTCTGTGATACTGTCACCAATATGCCATGCAGCTTCTGGTGAACAATTATGTTTCTCCAAGGCTGTGGCAAAAATTTTGCCATCAGGTTTAGCAGCACCTGCCTGGGTGGAAATGGTGATAGATTTGAAAAACTCTCTGAGTTCCAAACTTTGCAACACTGAGTAAATACGGGAATCGAAATTGGACAGTATCCCCAGTTCAATTCCCAACCGCCGCCAGTTGACTAAAGCTGGTAGAACATCGGGATAGATAAACCACGCCTCAGCAGTGCCGAAGTGAATGTAGAGTTCACTGAAAAAAGTAGAAAAATCGGAAAATTTCTGGAGAACGCCTGCACCTTCAAAGGTATTTTGAGCAATGTTAAGCCACCAATCAAACTCGCGTTGGGGAATATCTTGTTCTTCTGCATCTGGAAATATCGGTGGTGGCGCAGCTTTAAAACTTTGGATGAATGTTTGATTCAAAGTATCGGCTGAAACTTCAACGCCAAATTCCCGCGCTATGTGGCTATAAATTTCTCCTACACTGCCTTTCACCCCGAAGAGAGTGTTAACAGCATCTAAAAAGATAACTTTCGGTTTTTCCTTCATAAATTATCAGTTACTAGCTATCAGGTATCAGCGCTGACCAAAACAGCGCTGAATCCTGAGTATGTAATTTTTATATTTTCTATTTTCCGCAATATTTGGCACTCAGGAAAAGGTTTTATGTCTCCAAATTTATTCATGGAGAAAAACTTTTTTCCCTTTGTTCAATCCTTTGGTATTTGCTGATCGTTACCCAGATTTTTCTAAAGCGTTTTTTGTGTCACTTTTCAGTAGGCTTGCCACTGACAAAGACTTACTATAGGATTCCTATTTGATTTTTGAAATAGACGTAGGGTGTGCCTTGCTCACTAAAACCGAGATATAACCCAGATACGGTAGGCATTGCCCACCCTACAGATACTGAATCCTGAGTATGTAATATTTACTCAGGGCTCAGTACTGATGAAGGCTGACTGCTATTGGGACAGTGCTTGTATAATAGGGCGAGCGAGCCAGTTAAAACCAACTTTAAGTTTGTGGTCTAAGGTTGGCAGCCGATAGAGATAGGCAAGACGACGCGCTACGTATGCCAAAGGACCCTCTAATTTAAGCCCTAAACCAGTAAGGGTAGCGCTGTCTATTCCCAGTGCCATCATCTCACCTAAGAACTGATAGCGGAAGGCAAGCAGAGGACGATTGGTCAAACTTGCCCAGATGTTCCAAGCAGCATAATCTGCTTGTTGGAAAGCAGCTTGTGCTGTTGCAGGGACTTGCTTACCTTCAGCATCAAGGCAATCTGCTAAATCTCCTAAGGCAAAAATTTCGGGATGGTCATGGACTTGGAGAGTTGATGTGGTGCTGATTTGACCGCGCTGGTTTTGCTTTACAGAAAGGTTTCTCACCACAGGCGATACTCGCGTCCCGACTGTCCAAATTACCAAATCGACAGGAATGGTATCTACTTGATTCTTGTACTCTAATGAGATGCTGTCTTGAGCGATTGATTCTACCTTGGTTTCTAAATCAATAAAGACACCCCGTGCTTCTAAAGCTTTGGTGGCTGCTTCTCTGTTGAACTCTGGGGAGGTTCGCAAAATTTGGTCGGACACTTCAATCAGCCGAAATCGCCCTCTTTCCCCGAGTCTGTCTGCTAGTTTGCAAGCTAACTCTACGCCACTGTAACCAGCACCAACAATTGCTATCCTAATTTTATCTGCATCCGATTCTTCTAAAATTCGCAGGCGTTCTTCCAAACGATATGCATCTGCGATCGCCCGAAACGGATAAGCATAAGATGTTGCCCCAGGGACAATATCCAGTGGTGTTTCACCACCCAGTGCTAACACCAATCGGTCATAGGAAATTTCTGGTCCATCGTGTAAATGTACCCGTTGCTGGTCTATGTCAATTCCCGATACAGCACCTTGACAAAAACGTACACCTGTGTTTTGCAAAAGTTCTTCATAAGGTGGGGCAATTTCCCAGGTTTGCAATTCCCCAGTCAAAAGTTCATAGAGGAAGGGGGAGAAGAGAAAGCGATCGCTTTGATCCACCAGAACCATTTCGGGTTTTTGCGAAGGTTCCCAAGGAAGCTGGCTCAAGCGTAGGGCGGTGTAGAGACCACCAAAGCCTCCACCAAGGATACAAATTCTAGCAGGTTGTTCACTCATCGGTCTATGGGAACGTCGATCCCAGCAGGGTAACTTAATATAAGTGTACTGATTTCTTTGGTTCAATTGCCATTAACCAACAATCCCAGTACTTTCCCTCTTGCAGTTCATGTTCGCGCAGGAGCTTCACCTTAACAAAACCACATTTTTCGTAACAGCGGATAGCGCGAGTGTTCCACACTTGTGGGTCTATGACAACTTTAACAGCTTTCAATTCTTCAAAAAGATAGTTGACAACCGCTGAAATCAGTTTTCTGCCAATTCCCTGGTTCCAATATTGACTTTCGCCTATAAATAAATCCATTGCATAGACATCATCTGTTTCTTCCAGACAATACATTTGCCTGTCGGTTTCAGGTAAGTCATTTAAGGAGTAATATTGTAAGTAACCAATAGGGGTATTTTGGTAGTAAAAGAGGCAAGCAATGACTGGATCATCTCCTCTAACTATAGACTGGTATGATTCTATAATTTTGTCTAAAGGAAAGGAATTATCTCTACCTTCATAATATTTCAAGACTTTATCGTCAGTCAGCCATTTTGCCATCAACTGATAATCATGTATATCATCTTGCATAAGACGAATAGAGATTTCGTCTTTTTCAAGCAGCATAGAAAATAGCAGTTTTTTTAATTAAATCAAGTTGTTTGTGACCACAATAAGTATGTATTGTAAGAAATTTTGTGATAAATTGCAAATGAGTAAAAGGCGGTTTGTACAAACTACAAAACGCCTTTTCTTTCATATTTAGTTAAAAACGAATTAATAACCACCCATGGTTATAGCTTTATTAGGATTAGCGGTACTGTCTGCCTTGATGTGCCATTTGCCATCATCACCTTGCTTGTACTGGTTCTTGACGCTGCTCCAAGCAACTTGACGAGCACCCTCTTCACTCAATCCATCGCTTTGAGCAGCATTGAATGCCGCAACGAAAATTTGCTGGGCTTCTTGAGGTAGTTGTTCTTTTACATCTTGACCTAATTCATCTATCTTCATAAACCCACCTAATTATCTAGACTAGGATTTATGTTAAGAAGTTGGGAACAAATTTTCCTCTTTCTGTAAGCAGAGATAAAAAATTACCATACCTTTGGTAGAGACTCAAACAGGTGAGCTAAACGATGGCACGCTTTAGCAAAAATCTTCTTTCAAATCAGCGATGCAATTATATTGATGCTCATAGCCAAAATTGTAGTATTAAAAAAAAAGGATAATACTCCATGTAGCAGAGTCAAGCGCCTCATAAAACGTGATATAGTCTGCACGTCTGAAACTTGACTAGTCATGCCAATGACAAAAGAGTAATATAAAAAATCCCAATAATCTGGTTCTTCGTCATTAGGAAAATCTAAACCACTAGCTATTTGCTCTGTATTGCTATTGCTAACTTGATAATAATTGTGTGCGTATAGTAAAGCGAATATAGTATGTACTAGTAACCAGGAGCTGACAATCGTCATGACAGCAAGCATGACGTGTAAGGTGAGCAAAACCGTTGACAGATTTTTTTTATTATCACCAAGCAGGAACCCAATAGCTAATACGCTGGCACAAGCCGCAGCAACAATTGAGGTAAATATAGCTACATGACCTTGATATTCAAATCGCGCAAAACGGCGCATTTTTTCTGGAGTCGCCCTGACCATTATCCACCAAGTCAAGCTTAAAAAACAGACAGCGCCTAAGTTCCAAGCACAGAGAATGCGCGAGGGTAAGTGTAGCCAAGACGGCAATACTACTGAGACTAATGCAGCAAAGCCAACAGAAATAATCAGTCGGTGTCGGGAATCAGAATTTTTGAACAATTTAGGTACAACCCAAAAATTATCAATCGTCATTAAAGATTACAAAATCACTTTATCATTCAAGTTTGGCTACATTGGATTAACCGCCTCAACTCCATTCCATCTTCCATCTCAGTCTTGCAATAGCTTAAGTCGGTTAAAACTAAAACCTTGCACCATAGCAATCCTCCGCTTTCTTTGTGAGAATTGAAAGCCACAGATCCCCGACTTCGTAAAAGTTGTCGGGAATCTTGTTTTTCGGGATTGAGACTTACCTCCTAAATCCCTGCAGAATTGTCCCAATCCCTGGAATAGGGCGGACTGTTGCAATCCCCTTAGACAATTAATTCCTCCCAGTAAAGAGTCCCTAATCCCTAGTCCCCAGTCCCCCTGAATTCAATTCACTTTTACAAGACGTTTATTCTTCTGGATGAGATGTATCGAGGTTTAGTGATTGAGAGTTATGTTCTGCATTTTTTAAGTCGAGTAATTCGCACTTTTGAGCCGATGGGAGAGTTTTCAACCCCAACTTCGCTGTTTGATACAGCCGACTAAATTCTTGCTCATAATGTGCGGCAACGGTAGGATTTTGTATAAACACCAAAGTTTCATCGTTCAAGTAATTTCCTGAATTCGACCAGTTGTGACTACCAGTGATAATTAACATCCCATCCAAAATAGCCATTTTACTATGAACGCCGCGATCGCCTATTGAACTTGTGGGAAAACCAACAGTAGTTATTGGACGCTTCCAAGGTTTAACTTTAATTAAGCTATTTTTCTTACCTGGACGAGAACAAACACCCATAGCATCGTATGCTTTTGAGTAAGGTTGTCTGAAAAAATCCGGGTCTATCAGCACTTTGATATCTTCAACTCCTTGATCATGTACACTACCAAGAGTGTCGCTAATCTTTTGGTCTGAATAAACAAATACCGCAATATGCACGCTCTTTTTAGCTTGCTCCACATAAGAGGCAATGATGCCGTTACTAGTTGTTGCGATGTCGTCTTTTGTGCTGGCTGGCGAAAAGTTAACAGTGATAGTTCCTGTGCCAATTGGAATCGTGACGGGATATCTTTTTGGCTTACGAGATTTAAATAATCCCTGCCACATCGAGTTAAATTCATAAGTTAAAATTTTGGTAAGTTCGGGGTTATTGGGAACAACAATCATGTTGTTGGGATTGCCACGAGTTTCAAAATTTCCAAAATCTCCATGCATATCAGATGTCGTCAAGTTGCCGCTAGATATGATAGTTTTTTTTCCATCTACGACGACAAATTTATGGTGCATGAGTCCACTACCTTTAGTTAAACCGCCAGATGTGTCATCTTTTATCTCAATTTTATTTGAACGCAACATAGCTAAAGCATCAGCAGGATATTGCTTTAATTCTTCATATGCTCGTTTATCATGCCGATTCATCCGCGCAATTTCTTCTTGTTTGTATTCTGCTAAAGTTTTGTTGTACTTGTTATCTATTATTACCCTCACTTTTACCCCCCGTTTATGAGCAATGCTGAGTGCTTCAGCAACTTTGGGAAGCCTAAACTCCATAACTGCGATATCTACAGTTGAGTTTGCTTGGTTAATAGCATCAATAATTTGCTGTTCTAAGTTGTCTCCTTTACGCTTAATGTGTCGGTATGGGTCTTCGTAGGAAGACGCCGGATTATGGTTAAAATAGACTTGAACCGCAGGGTCTTGAGGTAAAGGTTGGACAAGCTTGACTTTTGGTGAAGGTTTAAGAATGTTAACGAGAACAATACCACTGCTTAAAAGCAGCAATATGAAGATTGTTCTTCTAAAAAATTTAAATTTTTGTTGCTCAGAAGTAATAAAATTGAAAAGGAGTCTCATTAAAGAATTAGGAAGCGTAGCGCATAAATTTTACTCATTTGGAAAACTGAGTTATATCTTTTATCAGTATTCTTTTAAAGAGATGTTATAACAAGACGGGTATTACGGAAGTTCATTTTCTTGGCTGGCAATTTCTTTCAGTAATCGCACGACATCCAAATTGTTGCTTTCACCAGGTAATGTATTCACCGTGATTTGGACGGTTAATAACTTCACATTAATAACTTCACATAAAGATACAAAGCGCTAAAGCTCACTAAATCGATAAGTGGAAATAAACACTAGCTAGCTTAAGAAAAGTAAAAATGCCTAAAATCCTTACTAATGACTAATGACGGTCCTTAACGAGTTAACTTTATTTGCACCGACCTACTTAAGTGTTTTTGTATAGCTGTACAATCAGGGGAAAATATCCAAATATATGTATATACTTAGATATACATATATAAATATAAGTATCTACAAAGTTGTAAGAATTTGGCAGATTAACTATATAGTCTGAAAATAGAAATAAGCTGTTGCCCAGCGTGTTCTCACCTAATAGGTTATGCAAATTTATCTAGATTACAGCGCAACTACTCCCACTCGCCCAGAAGCAATAGCCGCAATGCAAGCAGTTTTCACACAACAGTGGGGTAACCCCTCCAGCTTGCATGAGTGGGGACAACGCGCAGCAACGGTTGTGGAACAAGCAAGAATGCAGGTTGCCCCTTTAATTAACGCACCTGATCCTGAATCTATTATTTTTACTTCTGGTGGCACTGAAGCAAACAATCTGGCAATTATGGGAGTAGCCCATTTATATGCCAAGCCGCAACACATCATTATTTCTAACGTTGAACATTCTGCTGTTACCGAACCAGTGCGGTTGTTAGAGTTGTGGGGTTGGCAAGTCACTCGCTTAGGAGTAGATGCGAAAGGAAGAGTCAATCCCCTAGATTTGAAGGCGGCGTTGCAAGATAATACTGTGTTGGTGTCGGTCATTTACGGTCAAAGTGAAGTTGGAACATTACAACCGATTGAGGAACTAGGAAATATAGCCCGCAGTGCAGGTGTTTTATTCCATACAGATGCTGTGCAAGTGGCAGGACGTTTGCCTGTAAATGTGAAAAATACTCCCGTAGATTTGCTGAGCATTTCGAGTCACAAAATTTATGGACCGCAAGGTGCTGGGGCGTTGTATGTGCGCCCTGGTGTCGAGTTGCTTCCCTTGCTGAATGGTGGGGGACAAGAAAAGCGACTGCGTTCTGGGACACAAGCAGTACCCATACTCGCTGGGTTTGGCGTAGCAGCAGAATTGGCAACTCAAGAAATGCCGACAGAAACACCCAGGCTGATGAAGTTACGCGATCGCCTGTTTGCCCAGTTAAGAGATATTCCTGGTTTGATTCCCACAGGCGACTGCGCCCACCGCCTACCTCACCACGTAAGTTTTTGCCTAGAATATGCTGATGGAGAAAAACTCAGCGGCAAAACTTTAGTGCGACAGATGAATTTAGCGGGCATTGGCATCAGTGCTGGTGCTGCCTGTCATAGTGGTAAACTCAGCCCTAGTCCGATATTATTAGCAATGGGTTATCCAGAAAACGCAGCTTTGGGAGCTATTCGCATGACACTGGGGCGCGAGACAACAGAAGCTGATGTGGATTGGGTGGCAATGGTGCTCAGACAGATTTTGGAGCGACTATCACCTGTAGAATTGGTTGTTAGTCGTTAGGCTATGGGTAAACCATGCAACGCTTTTGTAGCGTATCCCTGGCTTTTAAAGTCTAAAATTGTAACCGCTATCTGGATTTATCTGCGTCGAGGGTGCGGTTAAAATCTCAATTCCAAAATTATTTAGCATGACTGAACTTCCAAACACTCTAGAAGATGCAATTGCCCAAGCCCGTGAAGCTACCAAAGCGGCACTCGCAGAAGGGTATAAACGGTTACAAGTTGAAATTTTGATTCCAGAACTCAAACCCATGCTTGTGGCAGAGCAATTTCTGCCAGTTTTTGAAGAATACGGTTCCCGACTCAAGGTTTTCTTCCCAGATGCTGGTGGTGCAGCGCTTGCTGTGCGCGACTGGGCAGATGTGCCGTTTAAGATTCTTGATATTGGTACAGGAAAATTACCTCTTGAGCGCAAAATTGAACCAGAGGATGAAATTTTCTTTCTAGTTGCCCCCACAGCGGTGGAAGTTGCAGAGGTGGAAAAGATGGCTCAATTAGTGGGCGATCGCCCACTCGTCATCTTAAACCCTCGTTTGGAAGATTTGGGGGCAGTGGGTATTGGTTATGCAGCGCGTCAATTACGTGAGCGTTTTGTCAATACAATTGAATCTTGCTACTATCTCCGTCCTGTAGATGACGAAACTGCTGTATTTCGCTTTTACCCGAGAATGTGGGAAGTTTGGTTAGAAAAGAGCGGCAACTATGAAAAGATTGCCGAATTACCGCAAAAACCATCTGGTGACGATTTGGATTTCATCATAGCTAAGGCACAGTCTACTTCTGGCACACAGGGTACACCAGCGAAAAAACCCAATGTGTTTAAGGGTTTGCAACGTTTCTTACGGGCGTTAAGGAATTAACACTTTTACTACCAAAAGTTAAGTAAAATCGCGTCAAACTTAACGTTACAGCGTTAAGGACTGCTTCGGTGAATTTTTACTTGTCTTGAACAACTTCAACTTTTTGCAAAACAGAGAGTTCCACTTTTAAGTCTGCTATTTTTGCCTCTGCGGTAGCCCGTTCAGTGCGACGGGCTTCACTAAGACTCTTGAGAGCATTCTTTAACTGCATAATCTTTTGTTCTGCCTCGGTAGTCTCAAAGTACCTTCCACTCATGGAATGAAAAGCCGACTCACACCCAAATAGTTTTCAATGTACAGCACAATGTCAGCAAGACGGGCGCTGCATTGCTCCCGATACTCCCGTTCAATGAGTCGGTCAAAGCTTCCAATCGTAATTACCGGTAGCGATGTAGAAGTAATTTCCTCGCGGATTGTTTGTTCGAGCGAATCTTCTCCTTTTGCGTTTCGATTTGCAGTCAAAAGAAGCATTTGATTGGATTGCGCAAACCGCCAGATAACTCGGTCATTGCTGTTAACAGCTAAACCAGCCTCTTTCAACGTCACAAAACTAATTGATAGAAGTGAAAGCCAACCTTCAGAGGCTAGAGTTCCTTGCAGAAAAACGGCATAACCTTCGAGATTGTGATCAACCAAAACAATCATGAAGTCAGTCCAAGCTTAGCTTTCCACGCTTGGAGTTTGGCATGAATTTCTTCTTGTCCTGGCTTTGGAGACATCTTTGCAATTTGTGCCAATCGCTCACGATTTTTGTCTTCCCAGTATTCTCGTATCTCCTGAGTTTCCTGTAAGACAGTTTGATATTCTGCTTCTACCTCAGTACGGTTAGCATCAATATAGGAAAGTGCTGCATTGAGTTCTTCTTGTGTCAAAGGAAGCCAGTGGCGAATCAACTTAGGTGTCCATCCCGCTTTAAGATGATCCATGACATCATAAATCGTGATGCGTGTTCCTGCGATTGTCAGTCCACGTTCTGTACGAATGATAGCTGCTTGTTTATTTGATGCCATCATACCCTTAGTTCCTTGGAATCCAACTCTATACTACCTAAAAAGCAAAGAAAGACTCTTGAGGGAAGGACAGAGGGAGTGAGGGAGATGAGGAGCCAGCGCCGTGCGGGGGTTCCCCCCCGTTGAGGCGAGTGGCGTGGAGATGATTTGCAGTCAAAAGAAGCATTTGATTGGATTGGGCAAAGCGCCAGATGACTCGGTCATTGCTATCAACAGCTAAACCAGCCTCTTTCAACACAGAAAAAGCGCGGAATGTGGGATAATTGACAGTAGCATTCCTGCCATCTGTTCACGCTAACGAAATACAGAACTGTGATCATGATTAATCGACGCACTTTCACAGCCTCGCTTGTCGCTGGAGGCGCGATCGCGCTCCTCGATCGCTCCAGCAAAGTCCAAGCGCAAGCTGCCGTTACCGCCCGCAATGTAGTCCTGGTTCATGGTGCCTACGCGGATGGCTCCTCTTGGTCAGAAGTGATTAGGCGCTTGCAACAGGCTGGTCTCGAAGCAACTGCGGTGCAGAATCCGCTGACATCGCTGGCAGATGATGTAGCAGCCACACGTCACGTCCTCGCGTTGCAGGACGGACCGACGGTTCTCGTAGGTCATTCGTGGGCAGGAACGGTGATTAGCGAGGCTGGAGTCGATCCCAAAGTTTCCGCCCTCGTCTATGTAGCTGCTCGCGCCCCCGATGCTGGCGAGGACTACACGGCACTGGCTAAAAAATTTCCAACGCCACCAGCAAACGCTGGGATTGTTCATTCGGGCGGGTTCGCTCAACTGACCGAGGAGGCGTTCCTCAGAGATTTTGCTGGTGGCGTCGATCCAGCCAAAGCACGTGTTCTCTATGCAGTTCAGGGGCGCATTGCCGACACACTGTTTACCTCAAGGACAACCGTAGCAGCGTGGAGATCTAAGCCTTCTTGGTATGCCGTTTCGACGCAGGATAGAACAACCGCGCCTGAGTTGCAGAGATTTCTTGCGAACCGGATGAAGGCAAATACGATTGAGTTGGAAGCCAGCCATCTCTCTATCATTACCCATCCGCAGGAAATCGCCGATCTCATCTTGAACGCCGCAGGATTAGGGAGATCCAAAAAATAAAATGCTCAGCCGTGTCCCACTATAGGAAAGTAAAGAAACTCTGGAACGTTCTGGATAGATTTACTTTGAAATCTTTAACGACTTTCCTTACTATAAAACAGGATGTTGATGGTTTAGAAAGTTCTGCAGACGCAATCATGCGTATCGCTCCAATTATGGGGAAAATTAGGCGATCGCTTGATCTGATGCAAAAATATTAGTGTGTTTTAAAAATCAAATAGAATTGCTATATTTTTCCTAATTCGCCTGCACTTGGGCGTTCAAGACTTTGCTAATGCGATCGCGTGTTTCTAACAAATGTGCCTTGGTGTACTCGTCGTTTGAACTCACTCCATCCAGTTTCTCATTTAGTTGTTTGAGTTTATACCAAGCTAACGTGCGAGCATCTTCCGGAACGCGTTCTTTTCGCAAAACCATGCGAGTTAATAAGTCTACATATTGCCGCTGTAAGCCTCGGCGGAGACTGGAAATGACCATGGGCTTGCCGTTAGGTTTCAGAACCTCAGCCCAAATACTGCTTTGCAATGTATCATATAGTTCTGGTAAAGACAGAGATTGATTGGGTTGAGTTTTGAGTTCGATGTCCTTAAGGCGGGAAAGGCGATCGCTTGACAGCAAATCCGACAACACCGAACCCTGCATAAACAAAACCCAATCATGAATTGGAAAGTCCAAACGACCAGTCCGGGGAGAACTGCCCCAATGCCGCCAACGCGAAGGTGCTAATTTATTCAGCAGTTCTGGTGGGAAGCTGAGAGCATCCTCGGCAAAGACATACTTTTCTATAAGCTCTAACGCCTGCCGTTGTTTTTCCACAGGCACAGGCTGAAATGGTAATTGTCCTCGGGGATCACCCGGTTGAACTCTGTAGAAAGACTGACCGCCAACGTATTTTGTAATGTAGTAAATATTTTGGAAATAATTACTGAATACCGTGCCAAATTGTTCTTTCACATCGCTAAAACTGTTGCCAGACAACAGGTCATCTTGGTTGAGACGCTGCCACATAACCCGCGCATTATCCAATTGCCAATGAGAATAAAGCAGCACATTACTGCTGTTATCCCAAGCATTGGCAGTGGGGTCAAGGTCAAACACATCTTCATCTGTGGAATAACTGAACTCAGGCTTATCTGATTGGTTGGCAAGTTTATCCAAAAATGGTTTTTCTGTTGTGGGAGTTGCTGCTGGAATTGGTGTGTAGCCGTACTGAATCGCCCACTCATCATAAGGTCCGATCATCTTGGGAAAATAATCTCCCTGCTTAGTGCCTCGGGGTGCAATATTTGGCGGAATATAGTCCATTACTGACGTAATCAGACCTTTGCTACCAGTGATATCTCTATTGTTCATCTGTTCTGGACTCAGCAGAGTGCTTCCACGGAAGTTATGCCTTAACCCCAAAGTGTGTCCCACTTCATGAGCAATAATTAACCGTAAATATTGATGAATATAGTCTTTCATTTGCTCATTACTTGGCGGAACGTCTCGCAAAAGCTTCATTGCCAGTGAACCATAAGCAAATTGGTTAGCAGCTTCCATGCCATAGCAAAGGTCGTACTGACCTGCCAGTTTTGATAAATTGTTGGTTAACCCCTCCTCCAAAGTCTGCGTAGAATCGCTATTTTTTGGCTCTAATTTATTGGCGCAAAGCAGGCTGTTTTCCATCAACGCAGACAGCGGCGTCTGATTTTGTGTTTGGTTGAGTTGTACAACTTTAGGATACTCATTTTTGAGTGCGCGTATAAAGCTGCCATCTACAAGAATATCTGCATCTATAATTTCACCAGTTAAAGGGTTAACGCGAGATGGTCCCAGAGCAAAATATCCATCTACCGTGTTAATCCAGCGAATTGTGTTGTAGCGTATATCTGCTGGGTCCCAGGTGGCGTCATCCGGCATTTGACGCACTTGAATTGCATCCTTGAATCCTGCCTTTTCAAAAGCTTTATTCCACATCAAGACGCCTTCTTTTATAGCATCGCGATACTCTAGGGGTACTGCGTTATCAATCCAGAAGACAATGGGTTTTTTGGGTGGAGAAATGGCAGCGCTGGGGTCTTGTTTTTCTAAATGCCAGCGGTTAATGTAGCGGACAAATGGCTCTTTACGCTCGTCGTTGGATAAGTCTTGGTAGGCGGTGATAAAATAGCCTAAACGCTCATCGGCTAAACGCGATCGGTAATTGTTCTGTGGAAGTTCGGACAGACTATAATGAACGCGTAAAGTGAAGCCTCGGGGATCTGCAAGCGCACCAAAACGCTGCTTTTCAGCATTGACACGGGTGTTGGTGAAATTCAACACCGACTCAATTTCCATATTTTGGGGAAAGGCTTTCGCTGTTCCAAAATAGGATTTATCTGCGGCTGGAGCAACTCCTAAACTGAAAGATAATCCAGCCAAGTCTGTTAGCAGCACGTCGCCCAAGTCGATGAGAATTGTTTTGTTTACTGGGTGAATGCTTTTGATGGTAACAGAGTAGAGAACTGAGTCACTGAAAGACCGGGCAAGCGATCGCTGTTGTGGATCTCCTTCACGAGCGCGAAAATTGACATTGCGAACCACAAATTGCAATTTGTTATTCGTCCGTTGTAAATAAAACAAAAAATCCTGCAACGGCATCCCACTATAGATTCCAGCTTGACCAATGCCAGATTCTAACGTTGCTGTAGCTAAATAATTTTTATTAAGCTGTTCCGGCTTAATTTCTAGATAAATTTTATTTTTTTCCTTATCTCGGTACAGAGTAAACAGTCCCTGTAATATTTCAGTATCTTTTACGACTTTATCAAACGGCTCTAATTCGTCCTTTTTTACTGGTTTCGGGGTGACATCAGTTTTTTCATCCGGCTTAGCGGGCTTATCTAGAATGTTCTGTACTTGCAAAAATGGTTGCTGTTCAGCTTTTTTAGTATCTTTAACTACCCACATAAAAGATTGACGCTCTGCTTGTTGCTTCCCATCAATCACCCACACTTGTTGTGGTGGTAGCCCGAGTTTCTGGAAATTTGTAGCGTTCAGTGTTCCAGACTGAGATGATTGCGATGACGCAAAGGAGATGGGGCGATCAGGAGATAACGAGGATGAGGGGGATGAGGGAGTGAGTCTGGGAAAGATTTTCTCCTTGTCTGCTTGTCCCCAAGTCTTTTTGTCTGCTTGTCTGCTTATACCCGTGTCAACCGTATTCACAGCCTGTGTACCGCTAGAAGCTGGTATACCTAAAAATAAACAATGCAACACAAAAACACAACTAGTAAATCTTCTCATCTCATCCGTCCCCGGTCTTAATTTCTATTTTATTTCCAATATCTGTGTAACAAAGCTGCCTCATACTCTGTTTAACTAAGTGGTAATATCTGAAAACACTCTTTAGCGCTTAATGACAAGCAGTCACCTTTCAAAAGTCAGTTGTCGATACGATTTTTCCAGCTTTGTTGTAGTCTCTTACAGTAGGAGTTTTCCCAATAATTACTTCCATCGCACAAACTTTGTATTATCTTTACATTTGTCTAGGAAACAAGCAGAGAAGTTAGTATAACAACTTAAATAAAAACAGGAGGTTACTGACAAACGAAAAACTTTTTAAGCAGACATTTTTTGCCTGAAGGCATAGACTAATACAGAGGAGCTTTCCGCCCTTAATCTGCTTACGATAGTCTGCATTATTACGTTATTTTCATAAAATATGGTACTAAGTCATACGATTTTTTCCAGTGCCTGAAACACTGGTAGGCAAACATTTTTTTCATCTCGGCTTTAGTTCATCAGCAGGTGCATAGTATTAAATATGACAATTATGTCACATTTCTCTCAAATTTGTCAGCTTTTGAGAACTTGTGTGAAGGGGCATTGGTTAAAAAAGATGTTCAAGAAGACATCTCTGAGCTACCTTGCAGTTTCGCCTTTAAGAAAAATTCATAATAAGCAGGGCAAAAGAGTTGAGTGTTCCCCAGGCAATTTGCAAGAATTTATATCTCAGGAGAGAGTACAAAAAAGTTTGCAAAAATGGACAAAATCGAAGAGCAGTTTAACCGCAAATAAAGGCGATCGCCAACTCCATGAAGAGATTTACGAGATACTGGGTGGTGGTACCCTAAAACCTGAAATCTTAGCACAAGTCATGAGAAGGCTCATGACTAATAATGAATTTAACCCAGTGCGACTTTTCCAACGTTTAGAAGATTTTTACCACCGTTGGTGTCATGGAGAATTTATTGATGCTTCAGCTGCTCATAACTTGCCTATGAAAAAGATGCTGAAGATGCAAGCACAAGACATTGCGATCGGACTAAGGCAGGTAGATATCAATACGGGGCTGAATGTGATGATTTTGCTTTTGGAGTTACACCGCTATGCTCAACAGCGAGATGATCTCAAGCATCAAATGATCTTTTATCCCTCTGGTCAAAGGGATAAAGACCATTTTTTCACCTCTCAACTCCTTCGCATCATTAACTATAGCGATGCGATTGAAATTGGAAATTTTAGTAATGTTGTTGGCGAATTTCTCACAAGGGGCAATTTTAGCGGTGCATACCTGGGTGATGCCAACTTGACAGGCGTCAATTTTAGCCATGCCAACCTCAATAGCGCATACTTGGGTGATGCCAACCTCACAGGTACCAACTTAAGTGCTGCTAACCTCAGCACTGCTAACCTCGGTGATGCGAACCTCAGTGGTGCTAACCTCAGTGATGCTAACCTTAAGCGTACCGACCTCAGCAGTAGCAATTTGTGTGGTGCTAACCTGAGTGGTGCCAACCTCAGCCATGCTAACCTCAGTAGTGCCGACCTCAGCAGTGCTGACCTCAGCAATGTTGACCTCAGAGGTGCCAACCTGACAAGCGCTAACCTCAGAGATGCTGAACTTTCTCGTGCCAATCTCACTGACGCCATCTTCTTTGGTGCTAACCTCAGTGATGCACACCTCAACAGTGTAGACCTCAGCCATGCAGACTTTTGCCGCGCAGACCTCAGCGGTGCCGACCTCAGTGGTGCTATCCTCAGAGGTACTAACCTGAGCGATACAATTCTGTTTAGTACTAACCTCACAAACACTATTCTCGTCGCTGCTGACTTAAGTTATGCCAAACTCAACGGCGCAAAACTCAACAGCGCTAACCTCAAAGGCGCTATTCTCTTAGGTGCGGATCTCAGCGGCGTAGACTTGAGTGGAGTCATTCTCAACGAAGCCGACCTCAGTGGAGTTCTTCTCACCGAAGCCGATGTCAGTGGTGCTGACCTCAGCGATGCCATCCTTTTTGGTACTGACCTAAGTTATGCCAACTTGAGCAGCGCTAACCTGAGTGGTAGTAATCTTAGTGGCGCTATCCTCAGTGGTGCCGACCTTAGTTACACTGATCTCAGCTATGCTATTCTCGCTGATGCAGACCTCAGTGATGCCAATCTCGCAGAAATGACCTGGAATGAAAATCTGGAGTGGCAAACTGTACGTGGACTTGACACCGCTGTCAATGTGCCACAAGCATTAAAGCAGCAATTAGGTCTTTTGTAAGGCATTGCGCCTGAGTGGGTCTAGGGTGTAGTCCAATACAGTTCGGATAAGGCAACTAACCCCCCCCAACCTCCCTTCCCTACCAGGGAAGGAGGGAGTCTTCCTCGCCTCTGGTTGCAGGAGAGGAGGTGGGGCTGGAGTCAAAGGAGCCGGGTAACAAACTTAATAAGTTTGTAGTTAAGCTTTAATCCTATGCTTACTGACACAAGGACTTCAGTCCTTACTACAGTATTTCTTCTCCTTACTCCTCCTACTCCCCCAGGTCATTACGCAACCACTAACTCTGACTCACTTTCTGATGGCGCACCATCTTGTACCAAGGAAGGTCTGTTATCATTGCGTTGCAACATATTACCTGCAAATGCTAACAAGGCGTTAGTCTTACGAGTGCGCCACTCATCCACGAGTTTCTGCACTTGGATTGCAGACATCCGCCGTGTCATGGCTTCATAAAGATAGGCAGCATGACCAGTCTCATCCTGGGCAATGCTCAACATCCCTAGTTTTAGGTTACGAGCAATTGGGTCATCTTCAGGTAACACGTTTGCCATCCGGGCAAAGTCTTTGCTAGCATCCAACTCTAGGATGTAGGTGCTAGCCATAAACACATCCCAATCAATATTCTCAGGTTTAAGCTGTTCTTGAGAGTAACCTTCAAAGAATGCGGCAAAGAAGGGGCTGCGCCGTTGTTGAGTTTTATTTTCCTCCGGATTCTTAGGCAAACTTTTAAAATCTATAACACTTTTATTAAGTTGTTTTAAGGCATGAGCAAAAATTTGACCATGCTTGGTTTCATCTGATGCGTGTTTTGCCAGTTTTTCTGCTAGCCATGTGTCGCCTTCTGCTGCGGCGCGATCGCTCAGTTTAGTGAGAAATGGAACAGACCCAGACTCTGCCAACTGGAACCCTGCAAGAACGTTGGGGCGGGTTTTGATGTCGCGGATTTGCAGAGCAGAAAAATAAGCCATAGCACCAGAACCAACTAAGTGCATGACATAAGTCAAGAAGTTCATGAGTAACTCGTGCTTATTGTGAGGAAGTTACATTCCTTATAGTAATCCTCATTTTCGGTTTGGGTTACTTATTTTTCTCGTTCCTTGAAATACTTTGACATCTTCCCGCCACTGGTTCGGAGTATGCGAGTCATTGGTTAGAAACCAGAGAAGGCTTCCAGGGATTAACCGCAAGCTAGTTACCTTGCAACTGAATGACCATCTAGGTGCAAAACCTAGCCGGCAAGTGCAGCGGTGAAATCACATCCCCCACTAGAGGACTTTGATAAAATTTGGGAGGATTCAAAATGGCTTCCTTCACAAGCCCCAGTGATACCTGCTTCACAAAACTCAAAATTTTCAAACGCCAGATTTTATGTAGTAAGACCTGGTGATACATTAGAAAGCCAAGTTGTGATATGGCGCTGCTATGTAGCTATTGGTATCATAAAAGTAATTGGCATCCCTATTCAGTAGCTTTCCATAATGCTGTGTTTAAAATCATTTCAAAGAGCTTATTTATTTGACGACTTTGAAATTGAAATCAAAGAAAAAATTTTCACTAAATACAAGTATGCTTTGGCATATATTGGTGTAGATTTTGAGAGAGAAGATGTCCAAGAAGCTCTCCTCAACTGTATTGAGGGCTTTGAAGATGCCATATGTGCCACTATCGCTTACTGGTACTGGCTAACAGAAAATTCTCAACCTTTCTATGCAAATGCTTGTCTAATTCAAGCGATAGCTCAACGTTGGAGCTCCAGCTATTGGAAAGACGAATACTTAGACAACCCTAATTTTAAAAGCCCAAGCTTTGCATGGTGGGAACAAGCCGGAAAAGTGTGGGGTCAGGATTTAAGAAATCAAATGATTGCTGATGTAAACGAAGATTATATCTTGTTCCGAACAGGCAAGAGAATAAGTTTTTCTATAGCTACAAGATGGGGCTGGGAAAGGTTGAAGGAATATGCCCTCACGCAACAACTAGAAGCAGAGGAACAATACCGTCAACGGCAAAGATTTTAATTAACGAAGCATCACACGTTGCTTTATCCGATATTTAATGTTGTGTATTTTTTCAACCTCAAAACACTCCGTTTACTTTCATGAGTGGTAAAGCGCTTTTAGAATTGTATAGCCCTACTCTTCTAGAGTAAGGGCATTTTGGCGAAGGTCTTGTCAAAGAAACCAGGTTTGTCGGCTACACTCTTGCAGCAGGTAAAGCTAACCTTGCAGGCTGCTCTAAGGTGCTATCTTCAGCGCTATACACTTGGTCTGATGCCAAGAGTTGCCGAATTAACCTGGCTACAGCTTTCTGCGCAAACTGGTTGGCGACTTGTTGACCTAAACGCTGTACCCCAGGATTGAACAACAACTGAACAACTTGAGGCGCGAGCCGCGCCGGGTCAAAACCACGAGTTTCTTGAAGAATATTCAAAATCCGTTTGATGTGATCCAAGGTTTGTTGTTGTTCGATGGAAGCACCAGGAGTTTCATTGACTGTTGTGATCCCAACTCTTTCCCGTAGCAGGTATGTAAAGTTATGTAAAACATTTCTACCTAAAGCATCGAGTCCTTTGACAACTTCATCCACGAGTTTGTCTCGAATGAAAGCACCGCGTTCGGAAGACAGAAAGTCTATTCCCTGATTCAGTACCAAGTCAAAGTCATAGTCTTGACTATTACGAGCATTACGTAACAAGTTTTCTAAACGGTTCCAGCGGAATGTACCTTCTTTAAAGAGCAAATCTCGCAACGATGATCTTAATTCCGGTGCTTGATCAGTTAACAAACGTTTGGCAACGTAGGGATAAGCTTCGCTGAGGACTTTGAAGTTGGGGTCAATATTAATGGCGATGCCTTCCAGTGTCACCAATGAACGGATAATTAAGGCGTAGTAAGCTGGAACGCGGAAAGGATACTCATACATCAACGCCGATAAATCATCTGTAATACTTTTGATGTTCAACTCAGCGACGCTGGCTCCCAAGGCGTTACCAAACACTCTAGCAAACGCTGGAATGATCGGTGTCAAGTCGGTGTCTGGTGTCAAAAATTCCAGCTTGACGTAATCACGACCTAAACCTTCAAAGTCGCGGTTCACCAAGTGAACGATCGCCTCCAGCAAACCATAGCGCTGCTGTGGCTTAATCTCGCTCATCATCCCAAAGTCGAGATAAGCCAATTGACCATCAACTGTAGCTAACAAATTACCTGGGTGAGGATCAGCGTGGAAAAATCCATGTTCCAGCAACTGGCGCAGCGAACACTGTACACCTACTTCAATTAAATAACGAGCATTTATACCGAGAGCGCGAAGTTCTTCTGTCTGAGTTAATTTAACGCCATTAATCCACTCCATCGTCAAAACGCGACGATTGGTATATTCCCAGTATATTTTCGGTACATAAACGTCTTTCATGTGACCATAAAGCTGGAAAAACCGCTCGGCATTTTCTCCCTCATGAATATAGTCCATCTCTTCAAAGATGCGATCGCCTAATTCATCGAGGATACCAACAAGGTCACTCCGCACCCGTTTGATATTTCTTTGCGCCAATTTAGCCAGCCGACGCAGAATATACAAATCAATGGTGATGCGTTCTCTTAAGTCCGGACGTTGGACTTTCACAGCGACTTCTTCACCAGTTTTCAGCTTACCTTTATAAACTTGACCCAAGGAAGCAGCAGCAATTGGTTCCCGAGACAGTTCAAGATAAATCTCTTCTGGAGAAGCACCCAGTTCTTCTTCAATAAACCGATAAGCAATTTCGTTGGGAAAAGGTGGTAATTTGTCTTGCAGTTGAGTGAGTTCCTCCAGATACACAGGAGGAACGAGATCCGGTCGGGTGGACAAAGCTTGTCCAATTTTAATGTAAGCAGGTCCCAGGTTCGTCAGCAGTTCTCGCAGTTGAATTGCTCGCCGTTGGTCATTTTTGACAGCAACTCCCCGCTGGCTATCCCACCATAACCCCAAAGCAAAGGTAATCGTTGATGTTAAAACTGTAACAATACGTCGGAAAACCTGTAAGGGTCTTTTTTTGTAATGCGCCGAAATCTCCTGGGGGTTGTAACGTATTGTTTCACCAGTTGTTGTAGTTAGTAGGACATCGCGGCTCTGGGTTTCCTCTGGGCTTGGTAAGCTGACAACTTTGATTGCACTATTTTCAAGCACTTTACTATTGGATAGCTGATCTTGAGGAAAATTCTTAATGCGACTGTCCTCAATGGATACTTGACGTAAATTGGAACCGCTACTTCTGCGGCTGTCTTCCTTCATTAATTGGGAAGTAAGGGGAACTGTCTTAGCATTCATGTAGCTCTTCCACCACATCGGAGTTATATGTTAAGTATTGTAACAATTTGTGATGCATACGTGTAAATCCTTGTAGGGATAGGGTATTGAGACAGGGGATAGAAAATATGGTAGAAATTCATAAAGAAGAACTCAAAACTCACTCGTGAGTTCACCTTGAAGATTGAGATGAGTTATGAGTTTGATACTTAGGTCTTTATGGGCAAAACCAAAACTCCAAATTTTTTTGTAAAGGGGACTGGGGATTAGGGATTGGGGACTGGGTTTAATCCTTCTGGGGGTAGAGTAATTCTGATGAGTTGGTGGGTTCTGCATTCTGACTCCTTTGATAACGTATTCCCTAATCAAGAAACTCTATCCTCAGCACCATCTATAATCAAACTCGAACTAAACTAAATTTGGTACACTCAAGAAGTCTTACTAGTCCAATGGTATGAAGTATTGCTAATTGCTTAAACTTCATTCCTAGCCTAGTCCCTAGTCCCTAGTCCCCAGCATATGAGTATTGCTAATTGCTTAAACTTCATTCCTAGTGTCCCATAAATGAAAAGAATCCGGCGTCTGCCCTCACGGAGAATTTGGCTGAATGTTGTCTGTATTGCAAATAGAAAACTTTGCTCTTATTGACCATCTAGAATTGGAATTTGGCGCTGGGCTTAATGTATTAACAGGGGAAACCGGCGCGGGAAAGTCGATTATTTTAGATGCGATTGATGCTGTATTGGGCGGTAAAGTCTCCAGTCGAGTGATTCGCACTGGTACAAGTCGGGCGATGGTAGAAGCCACTTTCACTTCTAACTCAGGATTAGCGGCTTGGTTGAGCGAACAGGAAATAGATTTAATAGAAGATAGTGTGATCATCACCCGAGAAATCGCAGCCACCTCAAATAATGTTCGCTCTCGTTCGCGGGTGAATGGAGTGTTGGTGAATCGACAACTCATGTCAGGGCTGAGGGAACGGCTGGTGGAAATCACCGCCCAAGGGCAAACTGTACAAGTGGGACAGTCGAATCAAGTGCGCGACTGGTTAGATATTTATGGTGGCGAGTCCCAGATGCAGCAGCGTCAGGTTGTTACCTCTGTTTTTGGTGCTTATCAACAAGCGCATACAGCATTAGAAAAACGCCGGACATCAGAACGCGATCGCCTGCAACAACTTGACTTACTAACGTATCAAGTGCAGGAACTCAAAACAGCAAACTTCAGCGAACCCGATGAATTGGAAAAGCTTTTGCAAGAACGGGAACGCCTCAATCATGTCGTCGAACTGCAACAGATGAGTTACAAAGTTTATCAGGCTTTGTACCAAAACGATGGCGAAAGCCCAGCCGCAGCAGACTTACTGGGAGACACTGAGGAAACATTCAGTGACATGGTAGAATACGATACCCAGCTGCAACCGCTGTTGGATATGGTGAGAGATGCTCAAGCAACCTTGGCAGAAGTCGCACGCCAGATTAATGCCTATGGAGAAGGTTTGGAAGCAGATCCCCAGCGCTTAGAAGAAGTAGAAGAACGTATTCAGGAATTAAAGCAAATTTGTCGCAAGTACGGTCCAACACTCGCAGATGCTCTTGCCTATTATGAACGCATTCAGGGAGAGTTAGCCCACCTGAATGATAGCGAACAATCTATTGAAAGTTTAGAACAACAAGAAAATGCTTGTTTGGAAAAGTTGACTCAAGCTTGTCAGGAGTTAACTCAGTTGCGCCGAACCACAGCGACGGCTTTAGAAGCAAAACTCCTTAGAGAACTGAAACCTTTGGCAATGGAAAAGGTAAAGTTTCAAGTCGAGATTGTACCAACTTCCCCAACTGCAGCGGGAGCAGACAAAATTACCTTTTTGTTTAGTCCCAACCCAGGAGAACCGCTACAACCTTTGACAGAAATTGCTTCTGGCGGTGAAATGAGCCGCTTTTTACTAGCGCTGAAAGCTTGTTTTTCCCAAGCTGATGCTGAAACAACACTGGTGTTTGATGAAATCGATGTTGGGGTTTCCGGACGCGTAGCACAGGCGATCGCCGAAAAATTGCATCAGTTGGGTCAAATTTCCCAAGTATTATGCGTTACACACCAACCTCTTGTTGCAGCAATGGCAGACCGACATTTCAGGGTCGATAAGCAAGTGATTACTGAAAGTAAAGGTAATAAAGAGAACAACGGGCATCCTGAGCAGCGTACCGTTGTGCGAGTTACATCCTTGGATAATTTAACTAAGCGCCGAGAAGAATTGGCACAGTTAGCTGGTGGGAAGTCAGCGCAGGAGGCGATCGCTTTTGCTGAGTCTTTGTTGACGCAAGCAGCTAACCATCGACGACAAAGTTGAATTATACCGGTTCTCGTTTGGATACATCAAGCGGTAGGGGCACGAAGCATTGCTCATTGGTGTCTAAGGCAAGAACCTTGTCATTACGTTACATCATGGCTTTGTGCTTGCCCACAATTTTCGCTTCACCCCACCCTGGTTTTGTCTTAACGTGACCCTAACCTGACACGGCTATAACGTCAAGCGTTACTACAGCGAATTTGCTTCCCTGTAGTCAAGAAATGCAGTAGAAATCTCTAACGGCTGACAAAATCGGTTATCAAGCCGATTTTTTCCATTTCACGTTTAAGGCTTATTTAGGGTAATTAAGCTAGTGGCATTTCAAAAGTCAGTAATAAATCAGTAGTAAAAAAAATTAAGGCTTAAATATCTCTCGTCTATCCTAAGTCATCGCTGCTGTTTGATGGAATTAAGCACAATGAAACGAACCGAGTAGCAAGACAAGCATCTGAATTCAAGTTTGAGCCTCGATAAGTTTAATTCGACCTAACTGTTCATCAAACATCGGAGGAAACTGGGCGATGAAGCGGAACATTATTATCAGCATCGAAGCAGATGGCATTGCAGATACAACCGGAAATGCCTTCCCTACACCAGATACATCAATAACTGAAACATCAAAGTCAGTTTCTCTAGATTCAGAACTGACAACACAAAATCAAGAAAGTCCAGATGAGCCTATCACTAATCTGGGAACGCCTCTGCAAACAGATCGCTGGATTTACCGGATTGTAGTTAGCGCACTGGCATTAACTATAGTGTCTTGTATTGGTAGTGCGGTTTGGTTGCAATCACAGGATAAAGAAATTCCTGAGATTCTAACTGGGCTGGGGACGGGAGCGTTGGGTGGTTTGGCAGGGCTTTTAGCGCCGACTCCATCAAAAGATTAGTAGAGGTAGCAAGAAAATTTGAACACTTCTCAAACGGCGTTTTGATTCAGCAGAACTACTAAAGTGCCAATATAAAAAGTGAACCCACCTTGATTTCTGGGTTTGCTTTTTCAAGAAACCACTATTGTTAAAACGCCCTTTAGTTAGGTAGGTTTTGCGTGGGTAACAATTCTGCAATCAACGTCATTAATTCATCTGATATTATTGGTTTTGTGATGTATTTTTGAAAACCTGCTGCTAACATCTTATATTCAGTTGTGCTTCCAGCATAATCAGTAAGGGCTATCGCTGGAATTTGACCTCCTTGCTGCGGTGACATTGCCCTAATTTGACGAATTAGGTTATAACCATCCATTTCTGGCATTGCTATATCACTTAGTAATATATTTGGCTGAAATTGCGGCATTAATGTTAGAGCTTCAGTCGCTGATGCTGCAATTGTTACGCTTGCTCCATGCTCTTGAAGTAGAAAACTGAGAACTTCCCGCACGTCGGCATCATCATCAACTATTAAAATTTTGACACCCTTTAAATTTGCAGCAGGCTGGGACTGAGAGTTGTCTCTAGGCAATTGCTGGGGAGCTGACAACAGTGGTAGTCCGACAGTAAAAGTTGCTCCGAGTCCCTTTCCCCGACTTTGTGCTGACACAGTACCGCCATGCAACTCTACCAGATAACGAACTATTGCCAGTCCCAGCCCCAATCCACCAAATTCTCTAGTTATGCTGCTATCTGCTTGACGAAAACGGTCAAATATGTGCGGTAAAAAGTCCGGGCTAATGCCCATACCTGTGTCGCTAACTTGAATTTCTGCATAAGAAGTAACCTGCTTTAAAGTCACTTCTATCCGTCCATCGTTGGGTGTGAACTTAATGGCATTGTTCAGTAAATTCCAAAGAATTTGCTGTAAGCGGTTTTGGTCACCAAGAACGAGGAAGGGAGAGGGAGACAAGGGGGAAATGTTGCTTTGTTGTGTCCCTGTCTCTGTTTCTTCTGTCCAATTTGCCCCTTTATCTTCTGTATCGGTTGATTGAATTACATACTCTAGTTGAAGATTTTTTGCTTGTGCCTCTAGACGTATAAAATCTACAGATGTCGAAACTATGGATACTAAGTTAACTGGACAAATATTTAGTGCTAACTTTCCACGTATAATCCGCGACACATCTAAACTATTGTCGATGAGTTGTGCCTGCAAATTAGCGTTGCGTTCTATTGTTTCCAAGGCGCGTTCAACGGCTTTTTCATCCAATTTTCGTTGGCGCAGTAGTCTTGTCCAACCTATTATTGAAGTTAATGGTGTACGAAGTTCGTGAGAAAGGGTTGCTAAAAACTCATCCTTGAGGCGGTTTGCTGTTTCAGCCTCTTGTCGTGCTACTTGCTCAAGTATAACTAGGCGCTCACGTTCCAATTCCCTTAAATGGATCAGTTCAGCCTCTTGGCTGGCTCGTTCAGCTTTTTGGCTCGCTGTTAGAAACTGATAATCGCGGTCGCTCAAGCTTTTATTTGTTGCCCAAATTAAGGCATCTATCAATGCCTTTCCCTGCAACAGCCGCGACTCATCTTTACAACCTGAATCGAACCACGCTACCAAAGCCTCAGAGTATGGTCGTAATTTGCTTAATTCTTGCTCAACCCAATTTCGATTGAAAACGGACTTGTAAATGCGATTATATACTTTTAGGCTTCCTTGCTGTTTCACCACCAACCCGGATAACCGTAATTCTATTTGTTCCTGACTGTCATTTCTTGTTACTTCCCCTTTCTCCAAAATCTCTTGATAAAGTCCCAACAGCCTTCCAGCTCGTTGCTCATTACTAAGAATGCGATCGCGTATCGTCCGCAAATGCTCTGGCTCATCCTGTGATTCCCAATTCTGAATGATTTGACGTTGTACAACACTTGCCACCCATCTTTTCTCTGGGGATTTGGAACTTTGTATTTTAGATGTTGGATTATCTGGAAATTTTTGACAATTCAAAAGCAGAAGTTGACACAATTTTTGAGTGAGAAACGGTTGTCCACCCGTCCAATGTAAAACTTCTTTTAAAACAGCTTGGGGATTGCTCACTTTCCCCGCCAAACCTTGCGCCAAGGGCATCACTTTATCTAATTCCAACCCAGTCAGTTCAATGGCTCGACCAATATTAAAAGGTGTGCGAGTTTTATCACTAATCAAATCTGAAGGCGCAGCTACGCCCAACAGGGCAAAGGTCAAACGATTGTACTCAGGTTTTTCTGTACGACTGTTGTAAACGGCACGAATGGAAGCAAAAAAATCATCTTTAAAATTGATATTTAAGAGACTGTCGATTTCATCAATAAATATTACTATCTGTTGGGGAATATATCGCAGCAGCACCTCTTCTAGAAATTCTCCCCAGCACTGCACTAAAGGAATATAATCTCTTTCCCGCAACCAAGAACGCAAGTTAATCTTATCTGTTAGTTCAAAGCGATTAACCAAATTTGCCATTAAGCCGCCGTACCACTGTTGCATGGTTACATTTTGAGTGCCAATAGCTGTAATATCAATAGAAGCACAGGCAACACCTTCTTTTTGCAGCCTTTGCATTACTTGCACCTTTAGAGAAGACTTTCCCATCTGGCGGGAGTTCAACACATAACAAAACTCTCCCGCTTTCAGGGCATTGTAAAGTTCTTCATCTGCTTTCCGGTGGACGTAAGTTTGGGCATTAACAGGTAAACTGCCCCCAACTTGATAAATTGAACAGGGTTCGACATTCATAATCAAATCCCGTTAATTGACTGTCATTAGTATCGCAGGCTGCTGTCTTTGTAGCATAACGTACATTACTTGTTTATTTTGATGGCGTACGGTTGGTTGCGGCTGTGCCTAAGCACCTAATGAACTAACTTGAAAGCAATAGTCAAAATATTGACGGTACAAATTGCACGCGATTTTTACTTTATTTCCTGCTTGGTGCACTAATCCCAAGCGATACAATGTATACCCCTGTATTGGTTCTAGTTGTACTGTTCCCGATGTCATGACAACTTTTTTTAGTGCCTCCACTAACCCCAGATGCTGTTGCAGCATCCCCCAATAGCGTCGGAGGTGGTTGCCATAAATCCCAGCTTCTGTAGGTGCATTTTGCAACAGTTCCTCCAAAGTTACACCGTACATCTGGAGATAAGAGAACGCCTGCCCTAGCAAATAGGGATGCCCTCCTACCATATCCATAAGTTGTGTTACCTGCGCCAAATCCCAAGTCAAACCATATTTTTCTGCTAAATTCTGTACCTGTTCTGGTGTAAACTCTCGTAACTCTACGGCTACACCTACGTTGAACGGAGACTCATTAACATTCAATTTTACGTAGACTTCCGTTGAGTGAATAACTACCAAGCGTAGCTTTTTCCAAATATGACGAGTTTTCGCATCTTCGTGCCAAACACGCAGCAATCCTAAAAACTCTGTTGCTACAGGATGAGGGAAAACTCGCTCCACTTCATCCAAGCAGAGAACTATTGGAGTTTCTGAGTGTTTTAATAAATACTGTTCAAAATAAGTATTGCAATTTGTCTTACTAGTAGAATATTCCTCATCCCAGTAATCAGCAAGCTGATTTGGCATTCCCAAACGTTCACCGACGCTGACACAAAACCACTGTAAAAATTTATCTAAGTTGCTAAAATGAGTTTTTTCTTCAGCATAATGCAGGTTCAAGCGCACTATTTTGTATCCCTTTCGTGATACTAATTGGGGTAGAACCTTATCCATTAATGAAGTTTTACCCATTAACCCAGGAGCTTTAATCCGCAGCAACGCACCGGATTGGCATAGTGCCTGTTCACAAATTGATTCAATCGGAGGACGTTCAACATAAATAAAATCCTCCATTTCTGATTCATCTGGACAAGTTGCAAAGCTAACTTCTGGTGGCAGCTTGTTCTCTATCGCAGTTGTATCGTTGCTGCCATTTGAGTTATGGTCGGCGATCGCTTTCCAATCCAGTCCCAATCTGTCACAAATTTCTTGAAAATTTAGACAATCTATGGATTTACCGTTAAGAAAATTACTGACGGTGGCAAGAGAAAGCCCTAATTCTTCAGCCAAATCTTTTTGGCGTGGATAACCCTGACGTTGTACGGCTGCTTTAACTTGGTCGATAAATTCTTTACCTACTTTAACAGAGCGCGGCATAACTGGGTTTTTTCAGCAAGATGCTCCGATTATAGAGCTGGGAACCATCTCTACACGGCAACTCAGTAATAAGTCAGTTACAAGTTATTAATCACTAGAAAATCGCTTCTAGTTGCTCCTGCCAATGCCTGAGAGATTGGGGCGCGGTACTACATTTTCAGAAGAAGTAGCAGCTATTACACATAGTTGCATCATCTGGTTTATGCAACAACGCTTTCAGTAGCCGGTGGAGTCAATGGCACTTCGTCATCATTGTCAATGAAAGCTTTCTCCAGTTCTGGACTATTAATTGCTATGGCACTAGAATGCCACTCATGTATCACGACATCGAGTTCCTCCCAATCACCAGACACGTAACCAACATTACATGCACTCATTACCTCTGCAACCAGTTCATTTAACTCTTCGGTGTCAAACGCCTTCATCCATCCATATTCGTGGTTGTCACCAATCTCTTTTCCTTGGCTCAATTGGTAAGCAACGCCCGTCACCTCAACCACAACTCTAGTCATAGCCGCTGCTTTAATGTGCCCCGCCATCTCTTCTCGCCGCAGTAATGCAAAGGCATGGTCGTTGCGAGTGATAGTCACCGGATGTTCTAGAGCTATATCCAAAACGCGACCAGGCTGGCGATTCAACGAGCGTCGCACTAATCAACTCATCACTGTAAATACTATTTCTACTGCTGCTCTTCATAGTTTGAGCGCCTGTCCGTTATTTACTAGATATGAATAAAACTGAGAATGCTGCGTTGAAAGCTCCAGCTTATACGTAATATTATACGTAACAACATCCACTCTCAAAATGAGCGCAATAAACGAAATGAACGAAAACGCGGAATCGTTGATATCACGAGCTTGATAGCAACGATGTCAGTACCAGTTTGATGGCGATCGCATCGAGTCATTGAAACTGACAAAATACAGAGACACCAGAGGCGTGGGAGTGGATGAGTACAATAAGGTATTTGATGTGATTGATACGACCTGTGCTAAAGGGAAGGGGATTATGCCTTATTTCTGCTGCTTTGGGCAAACGTCCTGCGTAGGGGAGAGGTTGCAAAGTTAAGAGTGGGGGATTTCGATTATCACGAAAACACGTTAACTGTCTATGGGAAGGGTAAGGGCAATGATTCTACCAGGATTGATTTAAATCCTTGTGTTGCAGAGGCGATCGCCGAAAAATTGCATCAGTTGGGTCAAATTTCCCAAGTATTATGTGTCACACACCAACCTCTGGTTGCAGCGATGGCAGACCGACATTTCCGGGTCGATAAGCAAGTGATTACTGAAAGTACAGGTACGCAAAAAAACAACGGACATTCTGAGCAGCGTACCGTTGTCCGAGTCACATCCTTGGACAATTTAACTAAGCGCCGAGAAGAATTGGCACAGTTAGCTGGTGGGAAGTCGGCGCAGGAGGCGATCGCTTTTGCTGAGTCGTTGTTGACACAAGCAGCCAACCATCGGCGGCAAAGTTGAATTATACCGGTTCTCATTTGGATACACATACATCAAGAAATAAGAACCACAGATAGACACAGATGGACACAGATAAATCTGTACTTGATCCAAACGAGATAGGGTGCGGAATGTGGGTTCAAGGTATCCACTCCAAAACCACACCTAAGCGAGTGTCTTTATCCTGTTTTGCATTTTGCTGCTGAATATCTGTAGATATACGGATACGGCGAGTGATGGCGTAGCCTACTGATAACGTTGTTAAACCAACTTCTTCTCCAGTACCCGGAGCTACCCAACTCTGTGTCAAAGAAATATCTGCTGCACCACCGCGAGACAACACTAACAACAGCCTTGCACCCAAATTCACTCCATCAGTTGAGTAGCTGTTTGTTTCCAGATGCCGATAGCCTACCACTGGTGCAATATTGATGTAGCTACCCAAAGGACGTAAATAATAATGCAAGTCTGCACCATAAGCCTCTCGTTGACCATTAAATGTTGTTTGATATTCACCACTTAGCGTTAAACCAGTACGACCAATAAATACATCCTCAACACCTACATTTACTCCAAATGCTTGCTCAGAAGAAAAGTAAGAATAGCCAAGCCGTACCTTAGTGGGAAAACTGGGATCATTCTTAATATCTTCCAACACATTAGGCACTTGACGCCGCCAACGTTGCAAAACCGGACTATTCCTAATAATTTCCGGGCTTAAATTCAAATCCTGGGCGTCTTTTGAAGGCGTATCACACAAACCAGGAGCAGCCATCAAAACCAAACTCATACCCACTGTAAAGCATAAAGCTGATAACTGCTCTCTCATTCCTCTGTGTCCTGCGCGGTTCGTAAAAAAAGTGGCTCTGCACAATGCAGAACCACTTAAGTTTTAGCAAAAGCCTTATAATCTAGCGAGCAGCGCCTTGAGTCGCAACAGCATCAATTGGTTTGATGAGATACAACCGTAAGATGTGCCAAGCATTGGAGACATAGTAAGGGAGTTTTTGGAAGAATTGCAGGAATTTGGGAGTTTTTGAGTTAGCTATTGCTGTTAGCTTCTCGTTATTCTTAACACAAACTTCCAAGCGTTGATAAAACTCCGGATGCTTAACATCCAGTGTAATTGGGAACACTCGCCCTGCGGTTTCATTGGTCTTTTCAATCACGTAAACATCATATTCGCGTGCATCTAAACCAATTGACGCATAAAAGTCTTTGCGTTGGACGTCGTTGAGGTACATCGTCGCGAACACCGACAGCAGGAAGAACCGGCTCCACAACCGCGCCTTCCAATCATTTAACATTTGCGGCTGAGATTTCATGATGGCATCAAAGAAATCCCCGTGGCGGTTTTCATCCTGACACCAGTTTTCAAACCAGCGGAAAATCGGATAAATCCGGTCTTCTGGATGTGCTTCAAGGTGGCGATAAATTGTGATATAGCGCCAATAACCAATCTTTTCTGAAAGGTAAGTTGCGTAAAAGATGAATTTCGGCTTGAAGAACGTGTATTTGCGGCTCTTGGTCAAAAACCCTAAATCCAACGCCAGATTGAAGTCGGACAACGCTTTGTTCAAAAAGCCAGCATGACGCGCTTCATCCCGAGACATGAGAGTGAAGCATTCTGCCAAGACGGGACTTTTGTCCTTCAAACGGCGACCGAGTTCTTTGTACAGCAAAAAGCCGGAAAACTCTGCCGTACAGGAACGCTCTAGAAATTCCACGAACAATCGGCGAGTTTCCCCGTCAAGATGATCCCAGGATTGTTCAAACTCGGCATCCCGAACAAAGTGATGGCGGTTGTAGTCTGCACGAAACTCTTCCAGAATGGCTTTTAACTCGTCTTCGTTTGGCGAGATGTCCATCTTTGCCATCTCATCGAAGTCGGTCGTGTAGAATCGGGGTGTCAGTAGGGTTTCTTTGGCTGGGACTTTAATCCCGGACCGCATTTCTTCAAAGCCTGGTTTTTTTAGGGAATCTACCATGTCTTGATTGCCATGAATGTCTTATTATCTTGAGTGCCTGCGAAAGTCAACAATGAAGTCTCACCCTTACGGGTTCGCCAGTTCCCTACGGCGGGAAACCCGCCTGCAGGACTGGACTCACAAGGCACAATAGACGACAGTATTTTATTTGTTATTGTTCAGTCTACCAAGGTACAGGGTGAGTACAGGCGGAGAAAACGTTAAGAGTTGCAACAACACTTCAATTTTTTGGGAAATCCGCAATCGAGGATGTGTAGCCTGTAGTAAAAGCTATCTTGATTTGAAAAAGTACCCGAGTAGGGAGTGAAGGAGTGAGGGAGTGAGGGAGTGAGGGAGTGAAGGAGTGAGGGAGTGAGGGCTACTAACTTAAATCACTCAGTCGGATGAATCTACTGGGTGAGGTGGGGTAAGCGCAAAGCGATAATACTGGAAAGATATAGCAGCATGATTAGATATGTAATTAATGTAACATTAAATTCAGTAAAATTTATCTAAGCTAGTTATCTTAATAAATAAGAGCGATCGCCCCAGCGATCGCGGTGGTATGGGAATTGTGAAAACTTTGGCTGCTTATCCTGATCCAAAAAAAACAGAGTAGGAATGTACTTAGGAAAGAGTGAATAAGAGGGGATGGAAACGAGATGAATGCAGAAAACAACAAAAATAATATTAACAATAATAATAATAAAGACAATCAAGAACGTCTTCTTGTCTCTTACATTTTGAGTGCAGCCTGGTTTGTTGGCTTGGGCGGACTGCACCGTTTATACAATGGCAAAATAGGGACGGGTTTGTTCTGGCTGTTGACCGGTGGTGTGCTTGGTATAGGGCAGTTTGTAGACTTGTTCATTATCCCTAATATGGTTGATGAACACCAAATGAAACTCAGACTCAAAGCAGGTTTATCTCCTTTGGGTGTGCCTTTGAATCAACCTGCTGTTGCTACCCAAGTTTACCGCTCTCCACAGGAAAAACTGATGATGGCATTGCTCAAAGCTGCGGAAAAAAGGGGCGGTCAACTTACCGTCACTCAAGGAGTTATGGATACGGGGGCAAACTTTACTGAAGTGGAAACTGTTCTTAAGGAATTGCTGAAATCAGGATATGCGAGGATAGATAACGACCCCGTTACCGGAGCCGTCACTTATCATTTTCACGAACTGAGCTAATTTCTCGCCAGCCACTTTTGCCCGTTCAAGCGCTGCACCAGTCCATAAACCAGTAAATCAAGCGTGACTTTGCGCTCATCAATTAAGAATGACTCAAGAGTGCTGGGCTTTTTGCCTTCGTAACAGGAAAAAGCCTTTTTCCCTTGAATATCTTCTTCGGTAAAATACAGGTTAAACTGGCGCAAACCATTCTGCAAACTGCCCGCGATTTGCCAGCATTCCTCATTTGTGTCAAAACCAATGACGGAAATTTTCTGCTTGGCAAAATTCAGCTGTAAATCTTGCACCCCAAGAGATGCGATCGCCTTTTGTACAGCTGGCAAGTAATCTTGCTGGATAAAATCTGCAAATGGCTTATCTTCTACCGCTGGTGCTTTCTCTTTTTTAGCGGCGGCTTTAGCGGCTCCTGCTGGCTTCTCGCGCTTGGGTGCTGCAGTCGTTGTTTTTGCCGCATTGGGGTTAGTTTCTGGGTTTGCAGCTTTGGGGTCTGGCGCGTTTGCCGTAGGAATGTCTGTCGCTTCGGGTGAGTCTGTACTGGGAGCGTGTTCTTCAGCGACACTGGGAGCCTGCTGGTCTACAGTACTGGGAGCAACTTCCCCAGCTTCATTGTGATTTGTTTCTTCTGCCATTGCTCAGGTCTATCCTTTGTCTTGCTATGAGAGATCACCTGGAGGTCTTTGTCATTTTCATTTTGACACAGCCACGCGTGTCTCCAGACAACGACCACTTTTTCCACCGACTAAAGCCTTGCCCTTAGAGGATAAATCAATTCCAATTCAAAATTATTAATTCAAAAAAATTCTTTTGAATTATGAATTTTGAATTTTGAATTTTTTTAGCCTCCAGCGACAGCGGGTACAATACTCACTTCATCACCATCTTTCAATGGTGTATTTGATCCATCCAAAAACCGGATATCTTCACTATTAACGTACAAATTCAGAAACCGCCTTGGTTGTCCACTTTCATCGCACAACCGCGACTTAATACCAGGACAGCTTTGCTCTAGAGAGTCAAACAGTTCAGTGATTGTGCTGCCTTTACATTCTAGGGTGGCTTGGTTGTTGGTAAATTTTTGCAGAGCAGTAGGAACTAAAACTTTTACAGACATAAATTCGGAGAGTCGTGAGTTGGAAGTTGAGGGTTGTGTGTCATCAGCCATTCGTCGTTTGTTCTTTCTAATGACTAATGACTAATGACTAATGACTAAACCAGGACTTGCTGCCATTCTAGGCGATCCAGTGTCCGGGAACGCTCTAGCGCTCGTTCAAAGCTATCCAGTTTTGCCTCAATCGTCAGAGGTTCGCCAATGTAACCTTGTACGGCTTCTTGGGTTTTCAAGCCATTTCCGGTAATGTACACCACGGTGGTTTCATCTGGGTTAATCTTACCAGTTTCTGCCAACTTCTTCAGCACAGCGACAGTTGTACCACCAGCAGTTTCTGTGAAGATACCTTCTGTTTCTGCCAGCAGCTTGATGCCTTCGATAATTTCGCTATCCGTAACCGATTCAATATGACCATTAGTTTTCTTGGCTACGTCTAAAGCATAAACAGCATCTGCTGGGTTACCGATCGCCAGTGATTTGGCAATTGTATTCGGTTTCACTGGTTTGATAAAGTCGCGTTCTTCTTTATAAGCTTGAGCGATCGGTGAACATCCTTCTGCTTGTGCGCCTGAAAACTTGACTTTCTTGCCTTCCACCAAACCAACTTCTACAAATTCTTGGAAGCCTTTGTAAATTTTCGTGTACAGCGAACCAGATGCCAAAGGTGCAACAATGTGGTCAGGCAGTTCCCAACCCAGTTGTTCTGCTACTTCAAAGCCTAGTGTCTTGGAACCTTCTGAGTAGTAAGGACGCAGGTTTATATTGACAAATCCCCATCCATGTGTATTTGCAACTTCCGAACACAAGCGGTTGACTTGGTCGTAGTTACCTTTGACAGCCATGAGGGTAGGACTATAAATGAGGCTCCCCAAAATTTTTCCTGCTTCCAAATCAGCGGGAATGAACACGCAACAATCTAAACCAGCGTGTGCCGCAATAGCAGCAGTAGAATTTGCTAAGTTACCTGTGCTAGCGCAAGAAACAGTGGTGAAACCCAACTCGCGTGCGCGGGTGAGAGCAACGGACACCACCCTATCTTTGAAGCTGAGGGTCGGCATATTGACGCCATCATTCTTGATGTATAGCTTCTTTAAACCTAGGCGACGTGCCAAGCGGTGCGATCGCACCAACGGAGTCATACCAGTTCCCACATCAATCGGGTTTTCGCTGGTTACAGGCAAAAACTTACGATAGCGCCAGATTGAGTTTGGTCCGGCTTGAATTGTTTCACGAGTGACGGTGGAGCGCAGGGCGCTATAGTCGTAGGTTACTTCCAATGGACCAAAGCAGAACTCGCATACGTGAAGAGGCTTGAGTTCATATTCCGCGCCACATTCCTTACATTTTAAGGATTTAAACGTGGCAGTGGTCGCTTGGGTGTTGGTGGTTGTCGCCTGTGTCATAAGTCAGCTTTCCCTGGATGTCCGTCAACTGTCCGATTGATAGTAACACGAGTAAAAATACTCGTCAAACATACCCGACAAATTTTGTCGGGTTTAATGGAAATAAGACTTACGCACGAGTTACGAAAGAACAAGATTGTGAGATTGCTTCCTTACGTCGCAACGGGTGCAACTACGTTATTTTTGCGTAAGTCCTGTGAAAGATAGTTATTGAAGAAGATTCAGCAAGTCCTGATTCAGAAGTCAGCAAGGCAATCAGTAGGGTATTGGTGACGCCTAAGGGCTGATGGGGATGAAGCTGAGTGCATAAGTTGTTGCATACTCACATCTATATAAAAAATGGAGGTGAAATAACCATTTTTGGTATTGTCAATGACAAAGTCGATTGTCCTGAAGCTAGATGGCGACCTTCAAGTGGGTGTAAAGGGTAACCCTTTCGATTGCTAATAATATATAAGTCTGTTCCAACATACTTATACATAGCGCCTGAAGGCGAAGACAGTTAAAGCAAAGCATTAAGTACTTTGTTGATACGTAACTGAGGACAAAAATTAGACTACTCAGTTAATAACTTCTTCTTAACCTTATAACTTCAGATACAAGGAGTTACAGGTGATGCAATCTTATCACGTGAAAACTCTATTAATACTAGGAGAAAAAATGACCAAGATTTTAGTGATAGCTGAGAATCCTGAAAGTACAAACCTCTTAGTAAAATGCTTGGAGACAGCAGGGTTTGAGGTGATTAGCGCCGAAAATGGTCTTGTTTGTGTTCAGCTAGCACAGGAGAAATTGTCTACAACTGAGGAAAGTAAAAAATCAAATACTCCTCAGTCCATATTTCCGGCTATTCCCCGACTGCGTGACGTTTTCGAGTTTATTGAATTGAATTATCATCAAAGTATTAGCCTAAAAGAAGTCGCTCAAGCAGTTGGTTATTCGTCAGCTTACTTAACCAACTTAGTACGAAATATTACTGGAAAAACCGTCAATGATTGGATTATTGAGCGTCGGATAGCCCAAGCATGCACCTTACTTTTATCAACTAACGACTCCGTTAATCAGATTGCTTTAGAAGTAGGCTATCAAAATATCAATCATTTCTATTCTCAGTTTCGCGATTTCCATAAAAATACTCCCCATGCTTGGAGAGAAGCACAGCGTTCTAAAGTCAGTCAGAACAAAATACATACAGCGCATTTCGGATGATTAAGGTACACAAGGGCGGGCAAAATGCCCACCCCACAGGATTTGTAATATTAAGTGTGTACTTCATTTACTTGCAAAGTGCTGTAAGTAAATAAAAGCGAATAGGTTTAGCTTACATTCCTTTTCCATTGCTACTCGCGAGCGAGCAAAATTGCCAGAATTATCTAGCACGCTTATTTGTAGATTTATTAAGTTGTCAATAGAAATCAGGAGTGAGCGATAGCTTTGCTGCTGCGCGGAGCGCAGATCGCTTCGGCTATGACTCACTCCTGCTTATTTGTCAAGGTTTTTGACATTCATACATTTCTCATATCTGAAGACACTACAGCTTCTGGAGACAAAAAAAGATTCTGAATATCTAAAAAAAATTAACTTTTATAGAAAAATACTTAATTAACAATTCAATTGCTATGGGAATTATTGCAGCAGTAAGCGGTCACTTACTGCTATTTCTTTATACAGTGTTTCATAAAAGATATTTTTCATATCAAAAACGAGAGTTTCTTAAATATCAAAAATGATGAGTCCCTAAAAATAGTTAACTATCTGTTTTCCTGATACCGAAAAATAGTTAATTAGCAATCAAGTTAATCAAGAATACTATTGATATTAGGAAATAACGAAAGAGTTAGCCCTCAAGGTAAAATCTCTTTTAATTAAATCAGGTAGAAATGAACGCGAAGACGAAAACTTTTCTCAACGCATATAGGAATCCGATTTGATTTATGAAAAAATCTAAGTATGTTTCGGGTGTGTTATCGCCGAAAGTACGGCACCAAAGCCTTTGGATGGTGCGTTAGCCAGAGGCATAACGCACCCTACGTATATTTCAAAAATCAAATATGAGTCCTATAATTTGTCAACCTATTTAATGACAACTTTCCTTCAACAAAACCTTCTAAACAACAAAACTCAAATTCTGAAAGGAGAAAATCATGGCAACCTACACAATCGAAGCAGATCTGGAACAATTTACCGAAGCAGATGGTGAGAGCCTGGAATTCGCGATGGAAGACTTAGAAGATATTGAAACTGAATCAATGGAAAGCACCAACTTGGAAGATGTCAATCCTGAGAGCGTCGCCGAATCACTGGAGAGTTTGATGGAGGGAGTGGAAACACGTTATAGCAATGGCTATACCCGCCCCAGTCCTAGCAGTTCTGTGAACAAGCAGTTGGTGAAGACCTTCACAATTATCATCAAGAAATTGGTGAAGAAAATCATGAGGAACCCTAGAACTCGTGCCAAACTGCAAGCCGCCATTCGCAAAGGTCCAACTGCGGTCGCTCGACTACTTACACCCACCGTGGCTAAGGCGTTGCCCAGCTATTTCCGCTGGATGGCTCCTATCTACGTCCCTTCCGTGACTCGTGTCTTATTTAGTCCTCTTCGCAAACAGGCTGGGGTCAAAGCAGAGGAAGTTGAAGCAGCGTTTGAGTGGGATGGTGTTAGCAACTTCTAAGGCTCAGGACGAGGGATAAAAAAAGGTAGCCAAAACACCTTGTCGATTAAGGCTTTAGTTAGACTTGGCATCCTTTGCACTACTCTACCAAGCGCTATCCTTTTGAACACAGGGAAGTGACTTTCCCTCAATACAGGCAACAGGAGCTAGAAACTTTCTAACTCTGTTGCACCTTTGTTAGAAACTATTACCACTGAATCTTCTGTTTAACTGTCAGTCCCAAAATTAACCAACAAAAAACTCAACTGAAAAAAGGAGAAAATCATGACAATCTACACAATTGAAGCAGATCTGGAACAATTTACCGAAGCAGAGGCTGAGAGCCTGGAATTCGCGACGGAAGACTTGGAAGATCTTGAAGCTGAGTCAATCGAGAGCATCAGCTTGGAAGATGTCAATCCTGAGAGCGTAGCCGAATCGCTGGAGAGCTTGATGGAGGGAGAGGAAGCATATGGCTATGGGAATGGCTATACCCGCCGCAGTCCTAGCAGAACTGCGAACAGGCAGTTGCTGAAGACCTTCACAGCTATCGTCAAGAAATTGGTGAAGAAAATCATGAGGAACCCTAGAACTCGTGCCAAACTGCAAGCCGCCATTCGCAAAGGTCCAACTGTGGTCGTCCGACTGCTTACACCCAGTGTGACCAAGGTGTTGCCTAAGTATCTGCGCTGGATGGTTCCTATCTACCTCCCTTCCGTGATTCGTGTTCTATTTGGTCCCATTCGTAAACAGGCTGGGGTCAAAGCAGAGGAAGTTGAAGCAGCGTTTGAGTGGGATGGTGTTGGCAGCTTCTAAGGCTCAGGACGAGGGATAAAAAAGGGTAGCCAAAACGCCTTGCCGATTAAGGCTTTAGTTAGACTTGGCACCCTTTGCACTACTCTACCAAGCGCCATCCTTTTGAACACAGGGAAGTGACTTTCCCTGAATACGGGCAACTGGAGCTAGAAACTTTCTAGCTCTGTTGCACCTTTGCTAGAAACTATTACCACTGAATCTTCTGTTTAACTGTCAGTCCCAAAATTAACCAACAAAAAACTCAACTGAAAAAAGGAGACAATTGTGGCAACATACACAATCGAAGCAGATCTGGAACAATTTACCGAAGCAGAGGCTGAGAACCTGGAATTCGCGACGGAAGACTTGGAAGATCTTGAAACTGAATCAATGGAGAGCATCAACTTAGAAGATGTCAATCCTGAGAGCGTAGCCGAATCACTAGAGAGTTTTATGGAGGGAGCCGAATCACTGGAGAGTTCGATAGAAGGAGCGGAAGCATATGGTTATGGTTATGGCTATACCCGCCCTAGTCCTAGCAGTTCTGTGAACAGGCAGTTGCTGAAGAGCTTCACAATTATCGTCAAGAAATTGGTGAAGAAAATCATGAGGAACCCTAGAACTCGTGCCAAACTGCAAGCCGCCACTCGCAAAGGTCCAACTGCGGTCGCCCGACTGCTTACGCCCAGCGTGGCTAAAGTGTTACCTAGCTATTTCCGCTGGATGGTTCCTATCTACGTTCCTTCCGTGACTCTTGCTCTGTTCGACCCCATTCGCCAACAGGTTGGAGTCAAAGCAGAGGAAGTTGAAGAAGCGCCCGAAGTTATTCCATTATTGCCCTGGATAATTCGTCTCGGAATGTTGGGATTCAATATATACAGGAACAGGAAGAAAAAGTAATTAGGTAGGGTGTAACCTCTACGCCAGCAGCCCTTACCTTGCTTGAAACAAGTTGGTTGCCTTCCCTGAAGCAGGCGAGGGCTGACGACAGACTGCATTGCGTTTACGCTCTCTGATTCCTCTGCCGATCTAAGGAGTTGGAGGCTGATATCTAATCTTTCTTTCATCGATACAGGAGGTACAATCCTTTGGCTTTAGAAGATGATTTTTACCTAACACTAACAGGTGAGCAACTCGATAGCGCTTCAAGCAAAGTCCGCGACCAGTGGGGAACTGAGATTGACGATAAAATTGAGAATCTCTTAGAGTATGTAATCCTGGCTGAAGATGGCGGTATTGAGTCTACTGAGCGCCATCAGGTGATTATTCATTACAAACCAACTAAGTCGTTCGACGATTTCCAGAACGAGTTCGACGACTTGGAAGACTTATATCAAAAACGCGGAGAAGAATTTGAATTCCAAGAGTTCGATGAATTTGAAAACTTGGCAAATGAATCGATCGAGTCACTCTTGGAAGAGTTGCCAAATGCAGAAACAGGGGAACATTTAAGGTTGGGGAATGCTGTCGTAGCAAACCTCACTCCTGCCCAGATTAAACAAGTTGCCAGTCGCAGCGATGTAGAACACATAGAATTTGATAAGCCATTGAACTTGGAACTCAACCAGAGTGCTGTAGCCGTGGGTGTGGTTGATGCCAGAACCCAAGGACTGGTTGGTACGGGCAAAGGCGTGATCGTTGCTGTCCTGGATTCAGAGGTTGATATTAACCATCCCGACCTCAAGGGTCGTGTGGTTCACAAGCGGAACTACACCAACGAAGAGTGGGGCAACCCTGATAAGCATGGAACTCATGTGGCGGGCATCATTGCAGGCAACGGCTCCAAGTATAAAGGCATGGCACCGGGGGCAATAATCTGGAACTATAAGATTTTCCCCACTCAAAGTAAAGAATCGACAGAATCGAGCGGATCGAAGGGTGCTGATGCGATTGAAGATGTCGTGAAGGATATGCAGCAAGAGAAGCGATTACGGATCGCCAACTGTAGTTGGGGAGTACCCAGCCCAACGCTCGATGGAAACAGCGCCGTTTCCGAAACCGCTGAACGAGCCACGAAACTCGGCTTAGTGGTAGTAAAAAGCGCGGGCAACGATGGCACCAAAAGACCTGGACCTGGAAGCCTTACTCTCCCGGCAGATGCCAGAGGCGATGTGATTGTGGTAGGAGCATCTAGTCGTGATAGTACGAGGGTCATGCCTTTTAGCAGCCGGGGTCCAACGAGCGACGAGCGACCCAAACCGGACATCTTGGCTCCGGGCGAACAAATTCTGTCTGCCAAGCCTGGTGGCGGCTACACTCCCCTGTCGGGGACTAGTATGGCATCCCCCCATATTGCCGGGATAGCTGCCTTGATTTTGGAGCGTTATCCAAAGCTTCAACCTTTGCAGATCAAGAGAATTCTGACGCAATCCGCCAAGAAACTGGATTCTTCTGAGTTCGATGAAAATGCCCAAGGGGCGGGATTAGTGGATGCCGTCAAAGCGTTGCAGATTGCAGGACAGCCAATCGCAGAAGCAGAGAAGGTGACGCCTAGACCATCGGTTAAAGAATGGAAACTGCTGGAGCAGGTCAACATTGCCGTGCGAAATACGGGAAATGAAACAATGCAAGCCGTGAAAGCCAGTCTAGTTGGACCTAGCGGTATTAAAGTGACAAGTGCCGAACAAGACTATGGCACGTTGCGAGTCGGTGCAGAGACAACCCGCGACTTTGGAATTGAAGTGCCTTCAAAGTTCAAGTCGCCTCAATTCAAGCTTACTTTAAACCTCAATTTCACTACGCCAACTGGCAAGAAGAAGACTCGCTGCTACAAGCTAACGCATAAAGTTCCCAGTTTTCGGCGCTAGAACTTTGTATCAGCAAATGTGTCAGCAGAACGAAAACTTAGCAAGCAGGTTCAAATTCAAAATGAACATTCATTTTACAACTATTGCACGGGGTACTGATAGTGGTTATCAAAGCGCCAGTCAAATGGTGATTAATAACTCAGAGCGATGGATCGATCTTTGGCAACAGCACACCTATAATACCGAGCCACCGCCACCCGTTCCTCAAGTGGATTTTACCCGCTACAGCGTAGTTGCCGTTTTTGCTGGAGAGAAGCCGACTGGCGGTTACTCAGTTGAGATTCTGAGTGCCGAAACCAGTGGCTCCCAAACTCAGGAGCGATCATCGATCACGATTACCGTTCAGCATCGCCAGCCTAAAGCTGGAGACTTCGTGACAGAGGCGCTTACCTATCCGTATCACATGATTAGGATTGCCAAAATTGATGGCAAGGTCGTCCTTAAACACATTTAACCCAGCGCGTCGTTTGCTCAACATCACTGTCACCCGATCCCAATTCAATACACATCAACAACAGGAGAGAAAATTATGAAAGCACAGATAGTCGAACAAGTTGAGTTTTTTTCACAAGCAGAACTCCAGAGCCTAGAGTTCGTGCCAGAGGAATTAGAAGCCATTGAAGCAGAGCGAGTTCCCGACTTGGACAGTATATCTTTCGAGGAAGTAGCCAAAGAGCTGGAAGCATACTTCGAGGGAGGCGTTCAAGGAGCAAGGTTGGAACGACGAGGTGGTCTTCGTGGTCGTCGTGGACATAAAACTAAAGGTACTTGCTATACGGGCAGAGATTGTGACGGACGCAGGATAGGAGGCTCTTTTCAACACTGCCACAATTGCAAGGCAGCAGGCGGGAAGTCTATTTTGAGAAACTCTGGTGCTTGCGAGAAGTGCTAATGATAGTCGCATCTCATGGACTACGATGTCTGTTCCTCCAAGCGCGATCGCGCTTTCTTGTGGAGACTGTCTTAAAACTAATGCGATCGCCCATGTATGAAGGTTGATGAGCCTGCAATGTCTGTTCTCAAGAGTGCGATCACTAATTTTGTTGAGATTATCTTAAAAGGAATGCGAAAGCGAGTGTAGGATGATGAGCGTGCGATGTCTGTTCTCAAGAGTGCGATCACTAATTTTGTTGAGATTATCTTAAAAGGAATGCGAAAGCGAGTGTAGGACGGGGAGCAAGATGCTCCCACTACCATCTTTGTCGAAACCAGTGGCTCCCATCGTCGATCGCGATTACCGTTCAGTATTGCCAGCCTAGCGCTGGAGACTTCGTTACAGAGGCGCTTACCTAGCCGTATCACATGATTAGGATTCCCAAAATTGATGGCAAAGTCGTCTTTAAACACATTTAACCCAGCGCGTCGTTTGCTCAACATCACCGTCAACCCCTTCGCTTAATTCAAAATTCAAAATTATAAATTCAAAATTAAGACTGTGGCTGTGGGGGGATATTGCGCCACCTAGAAGCACCGCGCTCACAAAGTTTCAGCGCGGGAGCCTGTACTCGTAATTAATTAATTCAAAATTATTCTTCTTCCGGAGTGAACTTTGAATTTTGAATTTTGAATTCAAAAAAGGTCATCCTATCCCAATTCAACACACATCAACAACAGGAGAGAAAATTATGAAAGCACAGATAGTCGAACAAGTTGAGTTTTTTTCAGAAGCAGAACTCCAGAGCCTAGAGTTCGTGCCAGAGGAATTAGAAGCCATTGAAGCAGAGCGAGTTCCCGACTTGGACAGTATATCTTTCGAGGAAGTAGCCAAAGACCTGGAAGCTTACTTCGAGGGAGGCGTTGAAGAGGCTGCGTTAGAAAGGCGTGGCGGCAGGCGTGGCGGCGGTCGCGGTGGTAAAAAACCACCAAAAGATATAATAAACCAACACAACCAAAGTAGACCTAAATGGCCAAAGGTTGACTTTAATATTAACAAAAACAAGGTGACTAAATTGCTTATGAATACAACAAATTCTGGCAATAAAGAGCTCAGTCGAAAAGCCAAATTTCTACTTACCGAAATGTCGAGGAGAAATTGGCAGGTCTTGGCTGGTGGTCATTCTGGTGGCTTAGGTGGTAAAGGCCGTCCGGCAGATCAAAATCCTCATATAACTCTCCAAGTTGGAAACGTCACTTACCACTTAAGATATATTTTCAAGCACGGACAAATGTTGTTAACACATATTACCCCGTGAGTTCAACTAACTAAAAAAGTGAAAGCTCGACTAAGTTTGTTGGCTTGAAAAACAAAACCCAACAAAGCAACCATCGTTTTGGTGGTGAATTGTAGAAAAATCAAATCGTAACTTAATGTTGGGTTTCGCGATCGCGAAACCCAACCAACAGAAAAGAGCGATCGCGCTTTCTTGTGGAGACAGTCTTAAAAGGAATGCGAAAGCGAGTGTATGACGAATGATGAGCGTGCGATGTCTGCTCTTCCAGTGCGATCGCGCTTTCTTGTAGAGACAGTCTTAAAAGGAATGCGAAAGCGAGTGTAGGAAGCATGATAAGCGTGCGATGTCTGTTCTCAAGAGTGCGATCGCGCTTTCTTATGGAGACAGTCTTAAAAGTAATGCGAAAGCGAGTGTAGGACGGTTGATGAGCGTGCGATGTCTGTTCTCAAGAGTGCGTACGCTAATTTTGTTGAGATTAATCTTAAAAGTCAGGCGAAAGCGAGTGTATGATGGTTGATGAGCGTGCGATGTCTGTTCTCAAGAGTGCGATCGCGCTTTCTTGTGGAGACAGTCTTAAAAGGAATGCGAAAGCGAGTGTAGGACGGTTGATTTAGATAGGCTCATTTTCGGAGATGTCTAATCCAAACTGGTATCACCCGCCACTCACTGGCGGAATTAATACCACCTCATCGCCGTCTTGCAGGATGGTATCTGGTTCGACAAATTGCAAATTGACTCCAAAGCGGGTAATATCGCGCAATTGAGCGAGTTCGGGATGTTCGGTAATTAGGCGATCGCGCACCTCTTTAACTGCTGTATTCTGAGGAAATTCCAGTAGGAGTTCTGGAACTCGATAAGCTTCTTGATAAGCAGCAAACAATTTAACGGTAACGGTAATTCCAGACATGAAGAAAAAATATGAATTGCTAGGGTGATCATGAGACTCAACTTTCCCTAGCTAAAAACTTTATCAAAATTAGGACTATAGAAAAAATAGTAAGCAAGCTCAAAACATCTGTTCTAACATCTGAAAATCGCGCTGTACCTCATTGCACAAGGACTTATTGTGAGGGTCTGTTTTGAGGGCTTTTTTCAGATAAATTTTAGCTTTGAAAGGCTGCTTTTGTGCAATTAGCGCTCGTCCCCAAATTTGATAGGAAATAGCTTGCCACTGACGCACTTCTGCATCTGCTGGTAAACGCTGTGCTAATGCTTCCGCTAAGGAAATTGCTTGGGGGAAGCGTCTTTCTTTCAAAAACTGCTGTAAATGTTCGTAAGTTTTCCACTTTAACCGCTGTTCTATCTCTGAAAAACTAGGCGGCTTTGGCTTTGGTTTTTCTTTTGGTTTTTCCTTCGTTGCTGTTTGTTTGCGCGTTACTTTTGTAGGCTGATATCCAACAACTGGCGAGTTTGAAGCCAGTGCTGTCTCTTGTTGTGGTATCACCTGCAACAGCACCTTATATGCTTCAGTCACGGCAATAAACTTTTCTTTTGCTTTACTGTCACCTGGGTTGATATCAGGATGATATTGTTGCGCCAGCCGGCGATAAGACGCTTTGATGTCGGCGAAACAGGCTCCTGACCTTAAACCTAATAAACGGTAGCAATCTCCAAGATCCATCTTAAGTTATCAGCGATCGCGAGTATCGGCTATCAGCTTTAAGTTTAAAGGCTGAAGTCTAAATCATAAAGACTTCAATTCGCATTGAAAGTTCATACTTCACAGTTTTGAACACCACGAGTGACGGAGATGAGGACGATCAGGGGGATGAGGGGGATGAGAAGTAAGTCCTGTTTCTTCATCTCCCTTGTCTCCCTCCCTCTCTCCCTCCCTCACTCCCTCACTCCCTCCCTCATCCCTCCTAGGAGCGTTCGTCAATCACACGGTCAATCAAACCGTACTCTTTTGCCTCTTGAGCAGACATCCAGTAATCGCGGTCTGTGTCTTTTTGAATTTTTTCTATAGGTTGACCTGTGCGAGCAGCTAGCATTTCATTGAGTTGCTGCCGCATTCTCAGGATCTCCTTAGCTTCAATTTCAATATCGGTAGCTTGACCTTGAGCGCCGCCAAGAGGTTGGTGAATGAGAATTCGGGAATTAGGCAAGGCAAGACGTTTGCCTTTGGTGCCAGCTGCCAGCAGGAACGAACCCATTGAAGCTGCCATTCCTACGCAGATTGTGACCACATTTGCTTTGATGTGCATCATCGTATCATAGATGGCAAGACCTGCTGTCACCGAACCTCCTGGTGAGTTGATATAGATACTGATATCCTTGCTTGGGTCTTCAGAATCCATGTAGAGCAGTCTGGCAATAATAGCATTCGCCATGCCGTCAGTCACTTCTCCACTCAGGAAAATGATTCGTTCCAGAGCAAGGCGTTCGTAAAGGTTAATCCACTGGGTATAAGGATCTCCAGGGAAGCGAAAAGGGACTCTAGGAATACCAATCGGCATAAGTTTCTTTTACTCTTAGCGAAAAAAAGATTTAACAGATTTAACGAGGAACCGCAGCAGCCAATGCTTGAGGAAGTTCTTTGGCACTTTCTAAAACCCGGTCAATTAAGCCGTATTCTTTGGCTTGTTGGGGCGTCATGTAAAACTTGCGGTCTAAATCTTTGGAAATTCTCTCTACGGGCTGCCCAGTATTTCGCGAGAGAATACTCAAGATCATTTGCTTATTTTTCAGCACTTCTTGTGCCTGGATTTGAATGTCTGTCGCTTGAGCGTAGCCAGTACCACGTTTTGCCTGGTGTAGAACAATCGACGCATTCGGTAAACTGGCGCGACAGCCTTTGGTTCCCGAAGAGAGAATCATTGCCGCTGTACCCATAGCGTTACCAAGACAGATGGTATGCACTGGCGGCTTGATGTAACTTAGGGTATCACAGATAGCAAAAGCTTCTGTTTCAGAGCCGATGGCATCACCAGTGTACCAAGAAGTGCCTGTGGAGTTGATGTAGATAGAAATCGGCTTGTCTGGATCTTCGTATTGTAAGTACAGAAGCTGAGCAATAATGAGTTCTGTGACATCAACTCCTAGTTGCTGTTTATACTCGTCAGGTGAAACTAGGGGCAGTCCCAGGTATATAATACGTTCCTTTAACAATAAAGAAGGTAAATCTGGCGGCGGTGATCGGTAGAAGCTGTCGCCACCGTAAGGCGCTTGCACAGCCTTGATGATGGAATTTTCCATAGGAACTGTTGCCTAAATTGATGCCGTTAACTGTAGTACATCCTAGCGCGATGCTTGCTTACATGGAGGTGTGGATTTCTCTCTAGGGTGTAGGGGGACAAGGGAAGCGACAAAAAGTATTTGTCTTCATTGCCATACACTTTTTATTATGAACATGATTTGAAGTTATTGTTAGATAACTTTTCCGAAGTTGTGATGGTATGCTTTGAAGTTATTTATAAATATGTATAGCCCGTGTAGGAACCTTGGGGGGTTATGAAGGTTAGCTTGCAGCCTGCTCTGAATGATGGCAACTTAGATGCCAATCAATCTAACAGTCAACGTCAGTTGGCAATTTCCATTTCTGCAAGTGCAGAAAATCGCGATCGCAACATCCCACTAAATTTATGCCTCATTCTCGACCATAGTGGTTCGATGGGTGGGCGACCTTTGGAAACTGTCAAAAAAGCGGCAAGCCGTCTTGTTGATAGACTTAATCCTGGGGATCGTCTGAGCATTGTCGTTTTTGACCATCGTGCAAAGGTTTTAGTCCCCAATCAAATTATCGAAAACCCTGAGCGGATTAAACAGCAAATTAACCGCCTTTCTGCTGATGGTGGAACTGCGATTGATGAAGGTTTGCGCTTGGGTATTGAGGAACTGGCAAAGGGAAAAAAAGAAACAATTTCTCAAGCTTTTCTCTTAACTGATGGTGAAAATGAACACGGTGACAATAACCGCTGTTTAAAATTTGCCCAATTGGCTGCTAGCTATAATTTGACTTTGAACACTTTAGGATTTGGCGACAATTGGAACCAGGATGTGCTTGAAAAAATCGCCGATGGTGGTGGTGGCACTTTGTCTTACATTGCGCAACCAGAACAAATAGTAGATGAGTTTAGTCGCCTTTTCAACCGCATTCAAACGGTGGGATTGACTAATGCTTATTTATTATTCTCTCTCATGCCCAATGTGCGGCTAGCAGAACTTAAACCGATTGCTCAAGTTGCTCCAGATACAATTGAATTGCCAGTGCAACCAGAAACTGATGGACGTTTTGCTGTGCGCTTGGGCGATTTGATGAAGGATGTGAAACGGGTGATTTTGGCAAATATCTACTTGGGACAGTTACCAGAAGGTAGACAAACGATCGCTCTTTTGCAAGTCCGCTATGACGATCCAGCGCAAAATAAAACAGGGTTACTTTCAGAAAGCATTCCAGTGGAGGCAAATGTCATTCGGATGTATCAATCTTCTCCTGCTCCCGAAGTGCAGCAGCATATTTTAGCATTAGCCAAATATCGGCAAACGCAGCTGGCAGAGGCAAAATTGCAACAGGGCGATCGCGCTGGTGCTGCAACAATGCTACAAACTGCTGCCAAAACAGCTTTGCAAATGGGAGATAAAAGTGCAGCTACTGTGTTGCAAACTTCTGCAACCCGGCTGCAAGCTGGCGAAGACTTATCCGAAAGCGATCGCAAGAAAACCAGGATTGTTTCTAAGACTGTTTTGCAGGATTCTTAGTTTATGGGGCGGGCTTTTTGCCTGCCCTTTAGATTGGTGATTAATTTTTTACTGATAAATAAACCGCAGAGGACGCAGAGAACACAGAGAAAAGAGAAAATAAGAGAATGAAAACTACTGGAATTCATCATGTGGCGATTATTTGTTCGGATTACGAACGCTCGAAAAAGTTTTATGTGGAGGTTTTAGGTTTTTCTATTATTAATGAGACATATCGTGAACAGAGAAATTCTTATAAGTTGGATTTGCAAGTGGGGGAAAATCACCAAATTGAGTTATTTTCTTTCCCTAATCCTCCCCAACGAGTTAATAGTCCTGAAGCTTGTGGTTTAAGACATCTTGCTTTTGAAGTTGATGATATTGAGCAAAGTGTTAGTTATTTAAAATTGCAAGGAGTCGAGGTAGAAAATATTAGAGTTGATGAGATTACTGGGAAGAAATTTACTTTTTTTAAAGACCCAGATAATCTACCTCTTGAAATTTATGAGCGTTAGAGTAATTATATTCACATCTTAATATCCAGACGAGGGTGCGGAATGTTAGTTTTACCTTTGACCGCATCTTGTATCGAACTTGCCTTTCCCCCTTCCCCCTTTCCCTTCTTTGTCAATGCCTTTTGTGAGCTTTCCACGTTCCGCCATAAACATAAAACGGGTTATTTTCACTCAAGAGTGTCCAACATTCAGGGCAGACAAAAACCCATTGCCCTTCTTCTTCGTACTTTACTCTATAAAGAATCGGTGCAGGTTGCCTGCACCGACCACAAAGTTTAACTCGAATTGAACGTGCCATCGCCTTTATGCAAACGCCGAAGCTTGAGGTTTGGCAAAAATCATCCTTCCTGCGGAAGTTTGCAAGGCACTGGTGACGACCACCCGGAGTTCGCCTCCCACATAATTCCTGCCTTCCTCAACGACAACCATTGTGCCATCATCGAGATAACCAATGCCTTGAGTGGGTTCTTTGCCTTCTTTAAGAATCTTCAAGTCAATGTTATCACCAGGTAGGTACGTGGGACGAACTGCGTTCACCAAATCGTTGACATTTAATACAGGTACTTTTTGGACGCTAGCAACTTTAGATAAGTTGTAATCATTCGTTAGCAGTGTACCGTTGATTTCTTGAGCGAAACGTACTAATTTAGCATCAACTGTGGCAATATCGTCATAGTCAATAGAGTTGATCAGGATGCGATCAGGGTAAGCTGCTTTGATCCGGTTGAGAATCTCTAGTCCTCGTCTTCCCCGAACCCGCTTTTGGTCTTTGCTCGCGTCTGCTACTTGTTGCAATTCTTGCAAGACAAACTGTGGTACGAGAATCTGACCTTCTAGAAACCCAGTTTCTAGCAGTGTTTCAATGCGACCATCAATAATGCAGCTGGTGTCCAAAACTTTGGTGCTGGCGGGTTTGAGAGTTCCTTCCACGACCATTGTTTCCACGGTGTTGGGATTAAGCAGCCTTAATAATCCACGTGCGTGGGCATCCGCTAAATTCATACCAGTGTATGACAGTATGATGCTACCTACAACTGCTACTAATGGTTTTATAAAACTAAAATCTGCTGGAATTGGTAGCAAGAATAACGGGGCAAGCATTAAGTTGGCTATCAATAGTCCAATCACCAATCCAATGGCACGAGTTAAAATAACTTCGAGTGGCAATTCTCGGACTTGAGCTTGCAAGCGACGATATCCTGTTTGAAAACTCAATCCAACTGCGCCCCCAAATATGGCGGCAAAAGCAGCAACAATCATGCGTAAAGCTTCCAGATTAGAAACTCTAGCTAGTACTCCTGGGGGTAACAAATCTATGCTGTAGTAACCTGTTCCCGCTGCTGCCAGGACGAATGAGAAAATAATAATGGCATCAAGCATTGTTGTATTGTTTTCTTGGAACTGTATTAACCGAGAAAGTAAAGTATTGTTTATTTCCTCGGTAAGATAGATTTAGGAAAGATTTATCGTCATACTAAGCCCTTAATATGACAACATCTGCAATCATTATAACCAAAGATTTTTATGCTTTATCTTTTTTAGGTTTTTGTTGTCAAACTATAAAAAGATTTAAATAACACAGTAATTTTCATGAGTTTGTCATTCTGTAAATAATAATTTAAAAGTTTATCAAGATGATTCAAAAAGTTTCTACTTTCGGTATTCCGAGTTCTGTTTATATTCATATTCCCTTTTGTAGAAGGCGATGTTTTTACTGTGATTTTCCTGTATCAGTTGTGGGCGATCGCTTGCGCGGTGAAACATCTGGTACTATCTCGCAATACGTTGATATGCTATGTCAAGAAATCGCCATCACGCCAGCTCTAGGTCAATCCTTAACTACAATTTTCTTTGGAGGCGGCACTCCCTCTCTTCTGTCTACAGAACAGTTACAACGAATATTAACAGCGCTTGACAAACGGTTTGGTGTATCTCCTGGGGTGGAAATTTCAATGGAAATAGACCCAGGTACGTTTGATTTGGAACATCTACAAGGCTATCGCAATGCAGGTGTGAATCGGATAAGTTTGGGTGTACAAGCGTTTCAAGAAGACTTACTGCAACTTTGCGGGCGATCGCACTCAGTCTCTGATATATTCGCAGCTGTGGACTTGATTCGGCAGGTGAGGATTCCCGACTTCAGCTTAGACTTAATTTCGGGACTACCGCATCAAACTTTAGATAGGTGGCAGGAGTCTTTAGAAAAGGCGGTTGCCATAGCACCCACACATATATCGATTTACGACCTCACAATTGAGCCTGGAACTGCTTTTGGTCGTTACTATAAACCTGGGGATCAACCTTTGCCGACAGATGAAACCACAGTCAAAATGTATCGAATGGCACAGCAAATTTTGACTGGTGCAGGTTACGAGCATTATGAAATTTCCAACTATGCACAGCCGGGACATCAGTGTCGCCATAATCGGGTTTATTGGGAAAATCGCCCGTATTACGGCTTTGGAATGGGTGCGGCGAGTTACGTAGAAGGGAAACGGTTCAACCGTCCGCGTAAAACCAAGGAGTACTATCGCTGGGTGCAAGACGGTGTTGTGATTGATTGCGAAGTAACATCACCAGATGAAATTTTATTAGAAACTTTAATGTTGGGGTTGCGTTTAGCAGAGGGTGTGAGTTTGGGGGTTTTGGCGGAACGGTTTGGGGAAAAGAAGGTGGAGGAGATTCATCAGTGTTTGCAGCCGTATTATGAGAAAGGTTGGGTGGAAGTTGTGCAAGAAAGGTTGCAGTTGACTGATCCCGATGGTTTTTTGTTTTCTAATGTGGTGTTGGCGGGGTTGTTTAAAGAGTTTGGGGATTAAAAATTCAAAATATGTCCTATGCCTTCGGCACGCCAAGGGCGAACGGACACGCTACGCGAACAAAATTCATAAGGTAGGGAGCATCCCAAAGCAAGCAAAAACCTTACTTACCCTCATCCCCTAACCCCTTCTCCCGCTCTTTATAAGCAGGGCTGTTTCATTCGTTAAGAGAGAGGATTTGTCAATATCGAAGCGCGATGATTTTTGGGACATAAGTTATGGAAAACCTATATTTTGACCCAGAAAATTTAATTTTTATCCAGGAAATAAGGAGCGATACGCCTTCAGGCGTCTGCCCTTCGGGCAATCGCACTTCATTAACCCTTGACATTATGAGCCTTTGAGGGAATGAAACAGCCCTGCTCTTTATAAGGGGAATAAGAGTAGGACTTGACTCCCCTCTCCCCATTTGGGAGAGGGGTTGGGGGTGAGGGCAGAATGGCAAGTGTGTAAAATTGGGATGCTCCCATAAGGTACGGCATTAAAGACGTTTCAGTCAGGGTTAAAATCCCTGTCTGAAACGAGGCTACGTGTAAACGTAGGGGTCTTCAACCCTTTACTTGACGATAAAAAAAGCTGCTATCACATCTCCAAGGGATGTGATAGCAGCTTTCTTTCAAGTGATAGCAGGAATTCTTCTAAGCTTTCTGTATTCCTGGACGACCGTTTTCAACCACAAATGAAGCACGGTTACTAATCGTGCCAGATTGGGTTGTCACGTCTGACAAGACTAAATAATCTGTTTGCCAACTTGCGGGAGTTAGCACACAACGGACATATCCGCGTTGACCGTTGTAAAACTTAATGTGTGGGTTGTCCGGCAAGTAGGCTTCAACTGTGGGACTCGTATCTGCCCCATCTCCACCTGAGGTAATTGAGGTACAAACGAATTCACTGCCAACTGTAGCGGATTCTGGTTTGTTGAAGTCAGCCTTGAGATCCATTGCCCAGTTGGAATGCACATCGCCTGTCAAAACGACTGGATTAGAAGGTTTGCGCTGTTCTAAGAAACCCAGTAGGCGATCGCGCGAAGCTAGATACGCATCCCATTTATCCATGCTAAAAGTTGCGCCTTCTCCAGGAGTAAAGTCTCTTTGAGCAACAGGAACCTGTTGTGCAAGAACATTCCAACGAGCCTTAGAGCGATCTAAACCTTGGTATAGCCATTCTTCTTGACGCTTGCCAAGAATCGTTGCTTCTGGATCAAAGTTCTCTGGGCAGCGTTCCTTAGTACCATCTCCACAAGGCTGATCCGTGCGATACTGGCGGGTATCTAGCACATGGAAGGTTGCCAAGTTCCCGAAGGAAAGCCGACGGAAAAGTTGCATATCCGGTCCTTCGGGCTTCGAGAAGGGTCGGAGCGGCATATGCTCGTAGTAAGCCTGATAAGCAATTGCCCGTCGCTGTAGAAAGACTTGTGGGTCTTGATCCGGCTCATTATCAACTTCTGAAATAGCGCCGGCGTAGTTGTTTTCCACCTCGTGGTCATCCCAGGTGACAATCCAAGGGAACGCTGCATGAGTTGCTTGCAGATTGGGATCAGTTTTGTAGAGGGCGTGACGGTTACGATAATCTTCCAGAGTCAGAATTTCAGGACCATTGTGCTGTCTAGGACGATTTGCTGTGATTCCTCCCTCATAGATGTAGTCGCCTGTATGCACCACCAGATCTAGGTCTTCCTGAGCCAAGTATTTATATGCCGTGTAGTAACCTTGCTCATAATGCTGGCAGGAGACAAATGCAAAGGCAAATTTACTCACATCGCTACCTGCTCGCGGAGCCGTACGAGTCCGACCAATCGGGCTTTCTTCCGTACCTGATGTGAACCGATACCAGTACCATGTGTCAGGCTTCAGCCCATTCACAACAACTCGAACCGAGTGACCTAATTCTGGAATTGCAATTTCGGTGCCTTTTGCTACTATATTGTTGAGGTTGGGATCAGTTGCTACTTCCCAACGAATTGGCACATTGACACCCGGCATTCCGCCGCCATTCAAAGGTTCAGGAGCCAGACGCGTCCAGAGTACCACACTGGTTGGATAAGGTTCACCCGACGCCACACCAAGCGTAAAAGGATAACTGGAAAATGGGACTTGGGCAACTGCTCGTTGCTGGAATTGGCTGGCGATCGCCAAACCAGTCAATGCCCCTACCCCAATAATTAGGTTGCGTCGCTTGATTCGACTGTACAAAAACCGCTCAAAATTCTGGTAGTCTAACATCCTTATTTCCTGACTAACTAACAAATCAAGGCACAGGAACAGGCGACACAAAAAAGGCAGGGTGATATTTGGCAAACTCCACAATTAATACCCCCATAGCCCAACTTCGATATAAATCACATAGTGTTATTTATGTCAATAACCCAAACCTGGATTCAATGCTAGAGCCAAGCTATTTTGTTAGAGTTGTAGAGGTAGTATTTATCCTGTTATCCACAGTACGGAAACCGTGAGATTTGTTTGCCACTCCAAAGCGTCAACTGTTACTTTGCCGAGTTTAACTTACCATTCAAACATTAATTTTTAGCAAAGGAACAGTTAATATAGGCTTAATCAGTTTTTCCATAAAACTTAAAAATTCAGGTGCAACAGGTGCATTTATCACACCATATGATCGCATTTATCTGCTAAAAAAGTCATGAAAAAAACTAAATCAAACCCTTGAGCAATCTTGAAAATTCTTATACTCTTCTGATTTCTGTGTTCTGAGTTCTGAATTCTTCTTAATAAAATAGGAAAATAACACTGAGGAAGTGCAACCATGACCGCTGTTGTCCCTACCCCCTCCAAATCTGGGATTGTTTATCCAATCAGCGATGGAGAGCCGGTGGCAGAAACATACGACCATCTCTACGCCATATTAACCACTCTAGAAGTCCTCAAACAATACCTAGTTGGTAGTCGAGCTACAGCTTTAGCAAACCAATTTTTATATTATGCTCAAGGTTTTCCAAAATTGCGCGTTGCTCCTGATGTAATGGTCATCTATGATGTCGAACCAGGGGGACGAGACAACTACAAAATTTGGGAAGAAAAACAAGTCCCAAAGGTCATTTTTGAAATAACATCAAAATTTTTCTTGATTCTTTAAATCTTCTGACTCCTGAATTCTGACTCCTGAATTCTTACAAATTATGTTTTTTAGCTTCTCCACTACACAACCCGGAAAATAAACGGGTAGCGGTAGGGCGAGTTAGGATCATCAAGAACGTGAAGAATGGCAAGAACTGGCATTAAAAAACTCACAATTGCCAATACAGCCAGCAGTGGAATACCAATTGCCACAAGAATCAACAATGCAAATACAATTGCATAAATGTAAAGATTTATGTGGAAATTAAGCGATTCTTTAGCATTTTGTTTGACAACTGCGTCGTTGGTAGTCAACATAATTGCAATGGGTATGCCAATAGACACAATTGTCGAGCTAAAAAAGATTGCTCCGTGACATAACGCTGATAGAAGCCTGCGTTGGGTAACCTGTTGCATACCATAGCCCCCTGTTATGTAGACGTGATGAATCACATCCAGTGTTGACGACTACTTAATTCTAATTTTCTTGTGCGACAGATGTCCTCTCCTGTCTTATAGATTATGACTAATAACTAATGACTAATGGCGACCCTAACAAGTTAACTTTATTTTTATGGTCTACTTATAACGTTTAAGTTAAGAAAAGGTAATATAAGAATTAACAACAGTTTTTTGTATTTTTTTTTACAAATAGAGTAATTTTTGATAAAATAAAAAGTGAATTGATGAAAATCATTCCCTAGTTTATGCTAGTTGTCTATATTTTGTTTATTATTTCATCTCAGATTAAAAAACTAAAATCGTGTTGAGCAACACACAATTATTTTTAGGTGTGTTATATTATGCATTGGTTCATTCTATATTTAGAATGTATAAAATTATACTTTATAAAGGGTGCCATAGTCAATCCTGGCAAGGTAAAAGTATTTGCGGAGTTGAATGATACATTATCTAAAGAGTTATATCTAAAGAGTTATAGCAGTGATAGAAAGCAAGTTGTTTCTCTTAAAAGAACTTAGGAAAGTTAGGAAAGTTAGTCCATGCCTGTGAAATCTACATCTAGGGAAGCACTGTATCGAGTAAAAGACCTGTTCACTGATTTGTTGGCGTCTGTGTTCTTTTTGCTGACTTGTGCTGTTTTCTTAACAGTTATTTGTTGGAAAAGTCCCACTCTGCTATTTTGCTTGCTTGTGGGAAGCATAACTGTAGCAGTGATTGGGCGAATAGGACAACAGATAGGTTTACCGAAACAGTGGCTGATTTTATTGCAAACTCTGGCATTATCAGCAATTCTCAGTTTATTTTGGCTAGACTACTTTACTGACCCAGCAGCGGCTCAATTTTTCGCCAAAGCAGAAAACTTTTTCAAAAACACATTGACCCAGGGTTCGCAACAAGGGACTGCCTCTACTGCCGCAATAAGTTTGGTGTTTAATGTTTTACGAGCGCTTTACTTACTTTATATCGCTGTTGCCTTGATCGGCGTTATTAACGCGGTTCGTAAAGATGAAGATTGGCAAGTCGTCGCTAGAACACCCTTGTTAGTAGTCATTGCTGTTACCATTGCTGATGTGTTGACATCTTTTATCATTGGCTAAGTCAGAGAATTCATATGGCTGAAGACCGAGACAAAGAATTTCGACCCGTCAATCAAATACTGGGAGCTAAGCCTTCCCTAGGACCAATTCCTGCTGACCAAATCTTTCCTTGGGCAATAATTGCTCTACTGTCCTACTTCATTGTGAATGGTTTTTTTGGGAGTTTCTTTCCCGATGAATGGCAGAAATGGTTGTGGACAATTTTAATTGCTGGCTGGGGAATGGCAACTTGGTGGATATTAAGTGGCGGCAGAAGTTGGCGATTTTTGAGCAAGTTTATGGGTGTTCCGACCTGGACAAGAGGCACTGCTCGTTATAAAAGCTTTCTAGAGTTTCGGTATGAAAGACAAAATAGGAAAACAAAGCGTAGGCATCGCAGGTCAAGTAAATAGGTTAACACCTTTTGAAGATGCTCTCAATCTTGCCACAATGCTGCGTGTTGCAGTTGATGGCAGGGATGTTGGGGCATATATTTTGGCAAAAGGGAGTCAAAGAGATAGGTTTTGCTTTGTTTTTGGATTTGACTGCAAGGGCATTCATACGACTTTAAGAAGCGAGCAAATAGATACAATTTGTAACAATATAGAAGCTGGTTTAAAAGACCTTCCAGGCGAGGAGAGAGTGACTTTTCATTTGGGGTCTTTTTCTTCAGATACAAAGCGTCAACAAGAACTCGCATCGCTTGTACAAAAAACCTCATCGCCCAGCATACAATATTTGCTCACGTCTGAGAGAGCGAGAATACAACAGTTGACTCGCGCTGGTATCCGTAAACCGAAATTTCTGCGTGTGTACGTGACTTATACAGTAGAACCGGATGCGAAAGGGGCTGATGATTGGATTGAGAAATTGTTGGCAAAAGCTGAATCTTGGTGGCATGAATTTAAGGGAGAAACAGCAGAAAGGGAAAATCAGCGGCTAGAAACTATTATTTCTAATGCTTATACTGAGGGATTTCGCCGCTGGGAACAAATTTTATCTAACAAATGGGGTTTGGATATTAGAGCATTAACAGCTACAGAATTGTGGCAGGAAGTTTGGGGGCGATTTAACAAAACCGAACCAATAGAAATTCCCCAGTTACTTGTTTTAGATGAAAATGGGCTGCAAGAAAAAATTTATTCAGACTTATCAAGTTGTAAGTTACTGCTAGAAAATATTCACAGCACGACATTGTTGATGGAGTCAAGTGTACCTGTTGCTGACCGTCAATGGGTGAATTTGAAAAATCGCTATGTTGGCGTGATGACATTTCTAGAAAAACCAGGAGGGTGGCAAAATAAAACTTCACAACTGCGTTATCTGTGGGAACTCATTGCCAGGGATGCTATTGTGGATACGGAAATATTTTGTCAGCTGACAGCGGCAAATCCTGCCATAGTGAAAACGACCTTACAGCGGGTACTTAAGCAGTCGAATGTGACAACAAAGGTAGCACAAGAAAAAGGTAATACTATTGATGTTGCCGCGCAATTAAAATTAAGAAAATCTGTCGCAGCGCAAGAACAAATTTATGAAGGTGCGTTGCCAATTAATACAGGAACCGCTATTTTGGTGCATCGTCAAAGCTTGGAAAAATTAGACGAAGCATGCAGGTATATAGAAAACTGTTTTCAACGTCCGGCACAAGTTATTAGAGAAACGGAATATGCTTGGAAAATTTGGTTGCAAACTCTGCCAATTGTCTGGGAAGTTTTGTTAGCCAAACCCTTTAACCGTCGTCAATTATATCTCACAAATGAAGTGTGGGGATTGATACCTTTGGTGACAACCAGAGCAGGCGACAGGAGAGGCTTTGAACTCGTCGCTGACGAAGGCGGGACACCAATACATTTAGATTTATTCAACCAACACAAAAATCTCGCGTTGTTTGCCACAACTCGAGCTGGTAAATCAGTGCTGGTATCAGGGATTTTGACGCAGGCTTTGGCACATAATATGCCAGTGGTCGCGCTGGATTTCCCCAAACCGGATGGTACGTCTACCTTCACCGACTATACAGCATTTGTTGGGGAGAAAGGAGCTTATTTTGATATCTCCAAACAATCAAATAATTTATTTGAACAGCCAGACTTGCGTTCTTTAAGTCAAGAAGAACAGCGCGAACGCTTGCAAGATTACGTCGCATTTCTTGAGTCTGCCTTGATGACAATGGTACTCGGTTCTTCAAGCGGCAATCAACTGCTGACGCAAACCGTGCGTTCTGTTCTCAACTTGGCTTTGAATGCCTTCTTTGCTGACGAGGGGATTCAAAAGCGATACAAAGCAGCTATAGAAGGAGGATTTGGTACCCAGGCGTGGCAAAAAACCCCGACTTTAAGAGATTTTCTTCACTTCTGTTCGCGCGAGCAGCTTAATTTGTATAGCGCCGGCGATAGAATTGATGATGCACTCGAAATTATAAATCTGCGTTTGCGCTTCTGGCTGGAAAGCCGTGTAGGACAAGCAGTTTCTGCACCTTCAAGCTTTCCGACTGACGCTCAACTTTTGGTTTTTGCACTGAGAAACTTATCAGATAGCGAAGATGCTGCACTGCTGTCCTTGAGTGCTTATTCAGCAGCGCTGCGACGTGCTTTGAGTAGTCCCGCTTCGATATTCTTTATCGATGAAGCACCAATTCTGTTTGAATTCGACCAAATTTCTGATTTGGTGGGTAGACTTTGCGCGAACGGAGCGAAAGCAGGCGTAAGAGTTATCTTATCAGCACAAGACCCTGATACTATTGCCAAATCCAGAGCCTCATCTAAAATTCTGCAAAACTTATCAACAAGATTAATCGGGCGCATTCAACCGGTAGCGGTTGATAGTTTCGTGGAAATTTTGAAATATCCCCGCGAAATTATCGCTCGCAACGCATCAGAAAGCTTTTTCCCCCGTAAAGAAGACATCTACAGCCAATGGCTGCTTGATGACAACGGCGTTTTTACCTATTGCCGTTACTATCCTGGTTATGAACAGTTAGCCGTCGTTGCGAACAACCCTGATGAACAAGCTGCACGTAATCAAGCAATGCAGGAATATGGCGATAAATTTGAGGCTGTTTCTCATTTTGCACGTAAATTGATAGGGTCAATTCGCGGACATTAAAGCAAGGAGGTAAAATTACAAAAAAATTATCACAATCATTTTAGAGAAATTGATAATAATATACCAAGACCCCATCTCTAACCTCTCCCTCCCAGCCTCCCTCTCCTATAAGGAGAGGGAGGAGCTATGTAAAAATAGGATTTTCAAGCCTCGTAAATTAATAATCTCGTTTTCAGGTTCTAGCTGGAAATGCGGTGGGGGCGGCTAGTAACGCAAGTAAGCGAGGCAGAGCCTCCCAGTAGGCATTCCCAGCCTGAGGCTGGGAACGAGGCAAAGAACCCCACCCCCGTAAAGCGTAGCTTTACGTCCCCTCCCCGCTTGCGGGGAGGGGTGCCGTAGGCGGGGAGGGGTGCCGTAGGCGGGGTGAGGTTCCGAGGAAATAACAAGTCATCAACCGAAGCTGATATTATGCGTAAATTTGGCAAATCTCAAATCATTATGACTTCTCTTTTTGCTGTGGCATTTTTAGGAGCCTTGCCAGCCATAGCACAAGAATTGGGAGATGTGTTGGGAACAGGAGATCTGGGACAAATTAAGAATGATTTTGACTCTTATGCGGCTAATTTAAGAGATTATCTTACAAACTATAACAATAGTGTTAAAACTTTTCAGCCTCTTGAGGTGCAGATACAATTAGGTATCACAGATTCTTCAGGGAGCCTTGATCTTCCCAACCCTGTTTCTGCACCTGAATCTATCCGCAATCAGATAGTTCAATATTCGATTTCAGATAAATTTGAAACGAATCCGGCAATATATGGCTCGATTGTTAGTAATGAAGTTAACCGTTATATTATTCGTGGTTCTGCTGATACTCTTTTAGGCGCAGATGGACAAGTTCGTTTAAAAAATAAGTTAGAAGCGACTCAGAATATTGTCAGGAATGCCGAGAAATCTTTCCAAGAAGCGCAAGCGAAAATTCAACAAATGCCACTACCCATACCTAGTAATAACGATATTATGAGTACTCAAGCTAGAGGAATACTAGCAGTAGCACAATTACAACTTGAAAGCATACAAATTCAAAAAGACCAATCCAAGTTGATGGCAGAAATGCTGGGAAGAACCATCCAATCACAGAATGATTTGCAGTATACCAACTTGAATTTGGCAAATATTTCTCAGCAGAATGAAGATTCCAACCGTGCCAGAAGAGTAGAGGCTGCGGCAGAAGTAGCGCGACTTTTGCGAGTCACTTCTCAAACAGATTTGTTTAGAAGAAGCAGTGCCGCTCCTTCTTTGGAAAGTCCCCCTCCTGACTCGGAAAATAATCCTCCTGACTCAGAAAATAGTCCTCCTCCTGTGCTAGAGCCAGGAGAGTAATTAAAATAAATTGATGGTAGAAAAATGTCGTTTTCTGGTTTCAATATTTTTGCTCAAATTGGCACCAATGGCACCAATGATGTTTTAACGAATGGTGTCCAGACTGCACAAAGCATTGCTGATGGCTGGGATCAACAGTGGATTGATTTGTTGCAAACTAACACTAACAATAATTTATACGGAGCGCTTACAAACCTGGGTATTTTCTTTGCCGTAGGAACCTTGCTTTTTTTCATGGCGCAGTGGCTAAGAGATGTGCTTGATAACGAATATGCTCGTCCCATATCTGCTATGATTTGGCCCTTCGTAGTGGTGTTGTTATTAGCCAATCCTGGCGACGGCACTGTACTCTCTAATTTAACTTTGGGATTACGAGATTTTGTCAACACAATCAATCAGCAAGTTGTAGAAGCAGCGGATGTCAATCAAACTTATCAGCAAGCACTGAATATGAGCATTGCTGAAGATGTTGTTGGTGGTTTACTGCGTCCTTGTCAGTCCCTCACTGGTCAACAACAACTTGATTGTTTCACTAAAGCAAAGGAAAAAGTTGATGTTCTCTTGGGGCAATACAGAGGTTCTTACGGTGGACAACCTTGGATAGACAGACTTGATCTCAGAGTCAATGAGATACTGGCTTTTAATGGTAATTCAGCGGAATTAGCTTTTAATTCTTTGCTGGGTTCCACAACCCAAACTATTATCAAAAATATTTTAGTTTCTTCACAATCGGCTTTTCAAAATTTAATAGAAGTGACAATGCTACTGATAGCAGCTTTAGGACCTTTAGCTGTGGGAGGGTCTTTGCTACCTGTCGCTGGTAAACCGATTTTTGCATGGTTAACTGGATTGTTGGCTATTGGTATTGCTAAGATTTCTTTTAATATTGTTGCTGCGGTATCAGCGGCTGTGATTGTGAATGGTCCAGCGCAAAATCTTGATGCTGACCCAGATTTAATGTGGTTTATGATTTTGTTAGGAATTTTAGCACCGATTATCTCTTTAGCTTTGGCTGCTGCTGGAGGATTTGCAGTTTTTAATGCTATCAGCAATACTGCTGTGTGGGTGCAGGAAAGAGTTTAGATGTCTGTGGAGACTCTCTACTGGGAGCATCCCAATTTGGCAACCCCATGTCAGATTAAAATAAGTTATTAGTTCAAAAAACTAATTCCACTCATGTTGAGATGAATCTCAATAACCAAGATGAACCTACTCAGAGTTGATTTATAAAGTAAATCTTAAGTAGGGTGCGTTACGGCTTTAGCCTAACGCACCATGTTAATGGCGGTGCGTTAGGCGCTTTGCTCATGTTTTCCGTTACAAATCATATCTAAAGGGTGCGCCTAACACACCCTACAAGAATTTTATTTTTACTAATTCCACTCATGTTGAGATGAATCTCAATAACCAAGATGAACCTACTCAGCCTCAAAAAATAGATCCCTATGAAGAAATTTTATTTAGCGGATACACAGATGCTGAGATTGCTGAGATGAGGACACTCATGGAAAATTGGGATAAAGCCACCTATCCAACTTTAGCTAATAGCGTTGTCAACCATGCTGACAGACATGATTTTGCAAACAATTATTTAAAATATTTAAGAAAAGCAAATAATTTCAACAAAAAAGGCGCTCGAAAGAAAATACTCAGTGATGGCGCGATTAGGTGGAATAAAGGAAATGAATTTATAATTGAAAGAAATAGCAAGATAGTTTCATACGGTGAAAATTAGCACGTTGTATGCAAAATCTCGAAGCATCAAATGTTCCTAAAAAATCCCAAACTGCCAAGGATTACATTGATAGAGTTTTGAAACATTTATTAAGTGATTATAAGAAGACACGAGAAGAAAGGCGGCAAATAGCTTTGTGGGAAGAATCAAAAGATTTCAGCATATTAGGGGAAATAGAAATTTTAACAAGTGATGTTGAAGGATGCGCCTTCCAAGTAATTGCTAATGATAAGTTAGAAAATTCTCAAGATATTATTGATAAATTAACAAAAGTTAAAATATTTGATGTTTCTTATTTTGCCGATTGGTACTTTTCAGACGAGAATCAATTTCCACAGATAAAACGCTACATAGAAAAACTTAACTATCTGCGGTTGTTGATTATTGAGTATATAAGCAGCTAATTCCTTGAGTCTACAATTTAGAAGACATATGCCCTGGAAACTTGAGGAAGGGGTGATTGTGGGGATTGGAGAAGCGATCGCTGTTGTCAAGTAGGTTGAAAATGCGATCGCACTTCTAACAACCTTTCATTTCCAAAAGTGCGATCGCTTTGAATTTGATTTTGGTATGAAGCGCGATCTGCTGAAAGCAGCAGCGCTGAGTGCAAAGCACACGCTCCGCGAACGCTATCGCCCAACCGCGTAGTGCGTAACGCATCAATTTATCTGGAAACACTTTGTAACAAACCATCATCCTCTTTGGCATCGACTGGGAATGTTTACCCTAGCTCACCGGAATGCACCAGTTGCGTTATTGCAATTGTTGTAATACCATTTCACGAAAATCCTGATACAAATGATTAATCTCTAATTCTTTCCCCCTGCCCCCAGCAAAGCTGCTCCCTGCTGCCCACCATGTTCTAACCTTAAAGTGAAACGGTATAAGGTGGGCACTGCGTAGGGTGCCTACCAAGATCTCAAATATCCATCCATAGGCTTTTATGGGCAATACCCACTATACGATTTGTGTTCTAATCATAGAAGAAGCGCTGTAAGCTATAAGTTGTGTAAGTTGAGTTCTTGACGAATAAAGGAAGAATAAAATAACCCGGAGGTGACTAAAAGTATGACGAAGCTATTACAAGAAAGAAAATCAGCAGTCAATCTTTTAACGATATTTACTATTTTTACTTTTGGTTTGCATTTTGTAACGGTCATTTTTTTATTATTTCAAGGCTTGCGTATTTACGAAGTTAGTCAAAGAAAACCGCTTACGTTCGTGCAACTGGTTGATGGTAAAGCAGTACCTCAAACCAACACTCTTGAACGAGAACCTGAAGCTATTCGTCAATTCGTTAGTAAAACAATGGCTGCTATGTTTGACTGGTCTGGAAGACTTCCAGCAGCAACGGTTGAAGACGTGACTAACCCCAAAGCTGATACAGGAATACTTATTAGTACGTCACAAAATCTTACGAAAAGAGTTTCTACAAGTAGTTGGGTTGCAAGTTTTGGACTTTCAGAAGATTTTCGCCAAGGTTTTTTGGCACTTGTTGCGGATATGACGCCGCCAGAAGTTTTTTCTAAAAACAAGAACCAAGCGTTAACAGCGCAGTTAGCTATCCAGCGGGTTTATCCTCCTGAAAAAATCGCGCCGGGTCGGTGGCGAGTTGGTATGGTTGCTAATATAGTACAGGTGAGACGTAGTGATAATAAAAAGTTATTAACTCCTTTTAATAAAGATTTTTTAGTACGCGCAGTAGATTCTTTTGAGCATCCCCTAGCAAACAGTATTACTCCCGTACAAAAAGCTATTTATAGTGTGCGTGACCAAAAGCTAGAAATTTATGAAGTCAGCGATTTATGTTTAACCAATCCTTATGATTCTTCGCCCCAAACTCGGTTACAACGCTGTAGCGAACTTCCCAATTCTAGCAGCTTTACAAGATAGGTAGGACAATGTTATTTAATCAAAACAACAAAAAAACTAATATTCTTCCTTTGTTTGTTGTCGCAACATTTGGGTTGCATTTATTTACCATATTGTTGCTGATGTTTCATAGTTCTCTGTTAAAAAGGCTGAGTGGTAGTTTACCACAAAGTTTAGTGCAACTTGTTGATGGTCGTGCCATAACAGTAGATTCCCAAGAAAATTTAGAACGCAATCCAGAAACAATTCGGCGTTTCGTTGGTGAAACGATGACCATGATGTTTACTTGGTCAGATAAACAACCACCACAAACAGTTTGGCAAGCAACTTCAGAACTTCTGGCGGGTGATATTAGACGAAAAATTCAAGCAGAGATTACTCAGGCAATTCCTAAAAATGTTTTGGTGAATCCCGTGGGAGCAGAAAGTGTATTATTAGTTCGGAGTATTTCTCAGCCAGAGAAAATAGCTAATGGTCAATGGCAAGTAGACATAGCTGCTAATCGGTTGATTTTTGCAGGTTATAATAACAAAAATGGAGAAAAAATTCCTTTTAATAAAAAAATATTTATTCGAGCATTAGATACACAAGCTATTACCATACCAAATGCACAAAATCCTATAGATTCTGCAATTTACAGTCTCAACGAAGCAAGACTAGAAATTTCCAATATTTGTGATATCCAAGATAAAACCTGTGCTACTAAAATGATGGAAGTACAAAAATGACTCAACTACCAAGCCCAAAGAAACCCTCTAACAATTCCTCTAACAATTCCTCTCATTATGAAAATTCAGATGCTGAATTAAAATTTCGTCAACAGCAAGAAGGACAATCATCAGATTGGCATCAGCGGATGGCAAATTTGGTTGGTTTACAAGAAGAAATTCTCCCATCCAAAGAAGAAGGCAGTGCTTCCGAGACTATTAGTAATAGTAATCTTAGCAGTAATGACGAAGTACCGCCGTCTCATCCATCCTCACTTCGCACACAACAACGATTCTCATCTAATCCTTTTGCTAAGGTAGCTGTGGTGGGTGCTGCTACCCTGTCTGGGGTTGTGATAGCTGGTATTTTTCTGTCTCAATTAATGAGTGGAAATAACACACAGCCGCGAAAAATTGCGCCGACGATAACCCAGAATACGAATGAATCAAACAAAACAGAACAATTAAAACCGGAACAAGAAATTGAGATCCTAAAAACAAAACTTGCATTAGCTGAACAAGCAAAAGCAGTGAAAGAAGCGCAACTACAGTTGAGAACTGTACGCCCTCCAAGGGCGACGCCAACTCCAACACGAACAAGATCTCAACCACAACCAGTCACACGCGTGGTGGTACAAAGGGTACCTACTCCAGCACGAACTGTTTACGTACCTCGTGTTGTTGAACGAATTGTCAGAGTTCCTCAGCGTGTAGCGCAGGCGAAACCTACTCCTACTCCGCCTCCTCGGGCTACTCCGACTCCGACTCCTCAACCAACAGTCACTGCTACTCCAAGCTCAACATTTGAGCTATCCTCTGTACCAGAGCTCACCCCAATTCCAATGCCATCGGATGTAGGAGAAGCTTTATCAACAAATAGATCAATAACTCCAACACCAACTCCAACACCAACCGTACCACAGGTAGCCAGTTCTCCTCCAGCGCCTTTAGCTTCTGAATTGAATTCCAGGGCTAGACAACCTCTTCCAAATAGAACAAACACAACAACGAATCCTCAGGAACAATCACTAGCTTCAAACCAGACAAAACAGTATGGTGGTAAAGCGATCGCAATAGGAACAAAGGCTAAAGCGGTTCTCGCGGCTGATATCGCTGGAGAAGCAAATAGACCAGGGACTAATAATAGTAGTAGTAATAACAATAATAAAGATGACAGTCAATTTGTGGTGCGTTTGAGGGAACCATTGAAATCTGTAGATGGGGCGATCGCACTTCCTAAAAATACTGAATTAGTCGCTCAAATTAAGCAAATTTCCGAAGGCGGATGGGTACAACTCTCTGTAGTTTCAGTGAATTTCCAAAATAACGGCACTATCACAGAAATTCGCCTACCTCCGGATGCAATAAAAATTCGCAGACCTGGGGGAAGACCGTTACTTGCTAGAAAATATCCTGACAAATCCGGAAAGATAGCAGGTAATGATGCATTTTCGGGTCTGTTGGGGGGTCTCGGTCAAGTAGGAGATATACTGAACCGTCCTGAGACAAGAACTAGAGATACATGTGCTGGTCGTCCTGAGGGTTACACTGGATCTTGTGGCTTGTTTAGCGAAACCCGACAACAAAGAAACATCCCGGCTGCAGTTTTAGAAGGCGCTAGTAAGGCGATCGTACCTCAGCTTAACCAGCGCAACCAACAAGCCACCCAAGAGATGATGAAAAGTAACATTTGGCACTTGCAAGCTGGTACAGAAGTTGAAGTATATGCCAATAAAATCACGCGGTTTTAAGTTATGTGTTGTAGTAATTCAGTTAGACAATTTAGTATCAAAAATGACTATTCCTAAAGCTTTTTGTTAGCCGCGCCTTACCCCACCCCGGTTTTGTCTTGCGCCAAAACCGCCCCTTCTCTTAGCAAGCTACGGTGTACACACAAGTCATCAAATGATTCAAAATTCCTTAAGAACCTCACCCTGCCCTGTCGGGCATCCCTCTCCTTGTAAAGGAGAGGGAAAGATTTTAGCGCAGCTAAAAGCGAGGGTGAGGTGAAAAGCGAGATGTATATTGTACACCGTAGCTTGCTAAGGGGTGGGGTAAATCAACGTGCAATAAACGCTTGAACGTGATTCTTGACACCAATCTGATACGCACGTTGCATTCATACGTATCACCTCACCCCGCCCTCACGGGCACCCCTCTCCTTAGCAAGGAGAGGGGCAGGGGGTGAGGTTTTTGAACGCAACTTGGTATGAAGAACAAGATTCCCGACTTCTTGAAGAAGTCGGGAATCTGAGGATTTTTAGTTAAATATAATACATGGGATTCAACCGTTTCCTCTGCTGTTGTTTCTCGTACAAATCCTTGAGGGTATAACCTCCAAAAACTGCTGTTGCTGCTTTTGCTGCTTCCTGCCAAACTTCTTGGAGCATCATATTTTCCATTGTCGCTGATTGGGTTTGCTCGTTCTGTTCTTGGATACCAGAACCTTCCAAACAAGTCAAAATCTCCAACATCGTGATTTCGTCAGGTGCTTTACCCAATTGATAACCCCCTTTGACTCCGCGTTGACTGCGGACAATTCCACATCGCCGCAGTTGCATCAAAAGTTGTCCGAGATAGCGATCTGGTATTTGCTGACAAGATGCTATTTGCTCTATTTGCAAGAATTCTTGTTGCTCATAATATTTAACCAACTCTAGCAGCGCCAATAAAGAATATTTGATTTTAGAGGAAATTTCTATCATTTGGTGAAGAACGTCAGCTTTTCAAAGAGCGGTTTTCTTTCAGGTGGGCATTGCTCACCAATATCTCAAATGTTTACCACATGGGCTTTTACGGGCAATGCCCAACGCCCTTCGGGTATGCCTATGGCTAACGCCACGGCTATCGCCGAACGGCACGCTACGCACATGAAGGAGCCTGCGCTTTGCGCTTACGCCAGTCGCTGTGAGTTCGGGAGACCCTCCAAAGGGCGCTGGTCTCACCAGATGCGTGGCTCTTGCCGGGAAACCCGTCCAACGCACTAGCTCCCCTACAATTTGTGGTCTAATCATATGAAAAGCGCTGTAAGTTTGGGTAGCAAAGTATCGGCTGTCGGCTTTCTTTGCACTTGTCTGTGATTTGCCTTCGATAAGGGACTTCCAAATAAAAAAACATCCAACTTTTTCTTGTGGGGTGGGCATCTTGCCCGCCCTATAAACTGGGCGGGCAAGATGCCCACCCCACAAAATTGAATAATTTATTTGTTGGAATACCCTAAACTTGTTTGCAAGGTGTGGCAATAACATACTCCTATTGATGTACTATGAAATACGGTATCCTCCCCAATTTACTGTAGTTTTTTGCTCTTTCATACAATCAAGTAAAAATTTTATCTGAGTGAATACGTTAATTGTGCAAACAATTTACCTTGAACCTCTGCTGCTAATGAGTAAATTTACTTATAATTCATATATTACTACTCGACACTCTTGTTTATCGAACACTATCAGGACTTACGCAAAATTATGAAAAAACGAACCGCAAAGGACGCAAAGGACACGTTCGCGTAGCGTGCGCCTTAGCGCATAGAAATAAGAGTTTCAGAGAGTTCTTGCGTAAGTCCTAACTATTACAAAATTGCCGTTTTCAAATTAGTTATGAAAAAAAGTAAAGCTTTTAACGGTGCTAGTAAACTCACTGCACTTTTATGCCTGATAACTATTTTTCTTACACCTTTTGTGGTTGTTAATGCTGGAGAACGGGGAGTATTGATGGAATTTGGGAAAGTGCAAGACACGATATTAGGAGAAGGAATTCATGTTATTATCCCTGTCGTTAATACAGTTAAGAAATTGAGCGTCCGAGTTCAAAAACAGGATATTTCTGCTGAAGCTTCTTCAAAAGATTTACAAGATATTTTTGCAGATGTAGCGCTCAACTGGCATATCATTCCAGATAAAGTAAATGCTATTTTTCAACAAATAGGAGATGAAAAAAACGTTGTATATCGAATTATCAATCCAGCGATTGAAGAAGTTCTCAAGGCGGTTATGGCAAATTATACTGCTGAAGAATTAATTACTAAACGCGGAGAAGTGAAAGCTGAAGTAGATAACGTATTAACTGCACGATTGGCAAATTATCATGTAGCAATTGATGATGTTTCCCTTGTGCATGTTCACTTTTCTCAGAGATTTGATGAGGCGGTAGAGGCGAAACAAATTGCCGAACAGGAAGCAAAACGGGCAGGGTTTGTCGCACTCAAAGCATCAAAAGAGGCAGAGGCAAAGGTTAATCTGGCAAGAGGAGAGGCGGAAGCACATAGGGTGCTGCATGAAACTTTAACTCCAGAAATTCTGCAAAATCGAGCATTAGATAAATGGGATGGGAAGCTACCGTTAATTTTTGGTAGAGGTGAACCAACATTGTTCAATTTGAGCGAATTTTTCAAAGCTTATCAGTAAAGGGGACTGGGGATTGGGGATTAGGAGTTTTACTCAGCACTTGCCCACCCTACAGTCGAAAAATGGATAACTTAAGGCAGCTAGAGCCTGCCAATAGGTATTCCCAGCCTCAGGCTGGGAACGAAGCCTTCTATAATTTTTCGTTTGAGAACCATTACCCCGATCCCTAATCCCTAATCCCTAATCCCCAGTCCCCAATCCCCTTTACGAGGACAAGGAAACAACCAGAAGTAGGAAATTTTGAGAATATAAATCACAATGAGATGAAAAATCGCGCAAATTCTAGAAAATCCTCGCAAAATAACGATTATCGTTTTAATTCTTTGCCCAAAAACCCAGATTCCCCTAAAATTGTCGAAGCGCAAGGATGGATTGTCGATGCTAACGGTGATATCATCCTTGTTGCTCAAGCACCAATGGTAAACCCCATACCTGTGTTCTCTTGTCATGCCCAGTAAAGTTCGCGAAAAATTCAGTATCTACCAACACTGGCATTGCTTGAGCTTGGTTGCACTTCTGAGTACAATCTCAATAGAACCACTGCAAGCGCAAGTCATTAATACAACGCAACCATTAAAGCCGCAACGCGCCCAAACCTCACCTCAAACCACCCCACGACGGGAGAACCAGCCACCTTCTAACCAGCAACTGCCAGAACTAGCACCTCCCTCCCGCCTACCGCCACCAGAGGAGTTACTTCCTCCACCCACCACAACACCTCCCACTCCCGAACAAGCCCCATTTGAGGAAACTCCCCAAAGCATTATTGTTGAAAAATTTGAAATCACAGGCAGCTCTGTCTTTAGTCGTGAAGATTTTGCCAAAATCACTGCGCCCTATACCAAACGACCGATAACACTTGCAGAACTTTACCAAGTACGTACAGAAATCTCTAACTTGTATGTTAGCAAAGGATACATCACATCCGGAGCCTTTATCCCACCGCAGAAGCTTCAGGGAGGTATCGTACAAATCCAGGTGGTTGAGGGTACACTGGAAGACATCAAAGTATCAGGCACACGTAGACTTAATCCTGGCTATGTGCGCAGCCGCCTTGCCCTAGCCACAGGCAAACCCTTGAATCGCGATCGCCTGCTGGAAGCATTGCAACTTTTACAACTCAATCCCCTGATTGAAAATCTTTCAGCCGAACTCTCCGCAGGTTCGCGTCCAGGGGTGAGTTTGCTCGAAATACGAGTCACAGAAGCAGACACTTTTAACCTACAGATAGCCCTAGATAATGGGCGTTCTCCTGCTGTGGGGAGTTTTCGCCGCCAAATTCAACTCAGCGAAGCCAATCTCTTAGGATGGGGCGATAGCGTCATCGCTGCTTATACCAATACTGATGGCAGCAATACTTTCGACTTTAGCTACTCTGTTCCCTTTAATCCCCGCAATGGTACTGTGAGCTTTAGCTTTGGATTTTCTGACAGCGATGTCATTGAAAGACCCTTTAGTGTGCTTGATATCCAGTCTAATTCTCGCTACTATGAACTCACACTACGCCAGCCGATCATACAATCTCCAACTCAGGAATTCGCATTAGGTTTAAGTGCAACTCGCCGGGAAAGCGAAGCCAGTTTACTCAATGGCGAAATTCCCTTTGCAGCTTTCGGCGCAGACGAAGAAGGAAAAACGCAAGTCACCGCTTTGCGTTTTTTTCAAGACTGGACTTCTCGCAATAGCCAGCAAGTTTTTGCCTTGCGTTCTCAGTTCAGTTTCGGACTTGACGCTTTTGATTCCAACAGTTTCTTTGCTTGGAGAGGACAAGCACAGTGGGTGCGCCTGTTGGCTCGTGATACCCTACTGTTACTAAGAGCAGATGTGCAGTTCGCAGATCGAGCAGTTGTGCCATTTGAACAATTTGGTTTAGGTGGTTTGGAAAGCGTTCGAGGCTACCGCCAAGATGCATTACTCACAGATAACGGCATCTTTGCTTCTGCCGAAGTACGAATTCCGATTGTCCGCTTCTCTGAACGCAACAATTTTTTACAAGTCACCCCCTTTTTCGATGTTGGTACAGGCTGGAACCGTTCTGGTAGAGAAACCAGCCCGAGTTCGGAGCTAGATAGTAATACACTTGTTTCTGTAGGCTTAGGGTTGCGCCTACAATTAGAAAACATCCTTACTGCCCGCTTGGATTGGGGTATTCCGATAATTTCCATCCCTGGGGATAAAGACACATGGCAGGAAAACGGTTTGTATTTTTCCATCATTTTCAATGCCTTTTAAAAAGTTAAAAGTCAAAAGTCAAAAGTTAAAAGTCAAAAGTCAAAAAATTTTTCTCTTCCTGATATCAAGTTCGGTTAATTAGTTATGATTTCCCTGATATTTCAACCCCACCCCTTAATCCCCTCCCCGCAAGCGGGGAGGGGAGGTTTTGGCGCAAGACAAAACCAGGGTGAGGTTCTTCGGTATTTATAAGCGATTAAGCAAACTTGATATTACCGTTCTTTGACACTCTCAGGTCTAAAGACACTGAGATTCTGCTAACAGAATCGTAATTCAGTAGAGGATTTTTACTCAAACCGTACTTACAACTTCTATCTTGCTGCGTCCGTCAAACGACGCCTAAACAATCAAAACAACTACGCTGTTAACGTGTTGCAATCATGCTTACTTTTGTTTTAAATGCTTCGGAATCTGTCACTAAGCCAATTCACGGTACGCTCAATCAACCTGCCATTACTCGCTCTTTCTTGTCATACTGCCGTTAGAAAATCTAACCGTTGTTTCACGGGAGCCGGGATTTCTCCGTACTAGGATGTCTCAACACGTAGACAATAATTCTTACTCACATTGTTTCATTTTAACATAAAACCACGGCGGTTAAAACCGCTCGTGCCGCTTCCCTAGGAAGGGCTAAAGCCTCTGAGTTTCCCGCATCCCGCGTATTCCTATGAGCCTGGAGAGAAAATAATTGAGGCACAGGTGCGGAGTTTACGGGCACACAAACAAAGTCCGCCTGCGCGGACTAACCTAAAAATAGGGTTTCAAATTTCATCTGACGAGAGTATTAACAATTCAAAATTCAAAATTCAAAATTCAAAATTCAAAATTAAAGACAGTTTCAGTTGGGGATTTAAACCCCAACTGAAACTGAGGAGCCAGTGTCGTGGTGAGGCAGCACTCTTGGTAGGGTTTCCCTCGTGCCGGCTCTGCCTTCATGGTTTCCCTACTTGAGACATCTGGCGTACTATAGCAACAGCCAAGGTGCGTACGACGCTAACAGATGATACAACCTAGACACAAAAAGACTTTTGACCCAGTCCCCAGTCCCCAGTCCCTAGTCCCCTGCTATACGTATAGACGTAGGGGTCTTAGACCCTTTAATTTACGATAAAAGAGCGTTACTCGCTCCTCATGCGTTTTTAATAAACAAAGTATATGAAAAGATACAATTCAATCCGGTATTACTTAGTTCTGGGTGTTGTAAGTGCTTCGTTGTGTGTCCTTAGTTCACCTGTGCTGGCGAAACTTCCTCCCTCGTCTGCGCCCCCCGTTTCCTCATCCCCACAGCAACAGGGGAAAGTGCTGTACGACGCTGGACGATATGCCGAAGCGGTGCAGGTTTTACAGCAATCTGTTCAGCAATACCGAATGCAAGGGGATACCCTCAGACTTGCTGCAACCCTAAGTAATCTTTCCCTTGCTTACCAGCAACTCGGCGCGTGGGCTGAGGCAAAGCAGGCGATCGCCCAGAGTTTAAATATTTTGGGATATCAACAGCAGGGGAGAGAGAGAGAGGGAGAGAGGGAGAGAGGGAGAGAGGGAGAGAGGGGGAAAAATTCCTCACACCCTACAGCCCAAGTTCTTGCTCAAAGCCTTGATATACAAGGTCGTTTGCAACTGGCGACGGGACAAACACAAGAGGCTTTGACAACCTGGCAGCAGGCTCAAAAGATTTATACTAAGGCTGGTGATGCGAATGGCGTAGTGCGATCGCACATCAATCAAGCACAAGCATTGCGAACTCAAGGCTTCTACCGTCGTGCAGAAAAAACACTACAAGATGTTTATAAAATTTTACAATCACAACCAGACTCCTTAGAAAAGACAGTGGGGTTGCGATCGCTTGGTGATGTCCTCCAACTCGTGGGTAACTTGAAAGATTCTCAAGGTGCCCTACAGCAAAGTCTGGAAATTGCCCAACGCCTACAATCTCCAGCAAATATTGGTGCAAGTCTTTTTAGCTTAGGAAATAATGCTCGTACACAGCAGCAAAAACAACAAGCGATTGACTTTTATCAACAAACAGTTCAAATTTCCCCCTCACCTTTAACAAAAGTCCAAGCGCAACTTAATCACTTAGACCTTTTAATTGAGGATCAACAATCAGCACAAGCCCAAACTCTCATACCTTTAATTCAATCCCAACTCAACACACTCCCCGCCAGTCGTCCTGCTGTCTACGCCCGGATTAACTTTGCTCATAGCCTCGCCAAATTAGGCATCGAGGAGATGAAGGAGACAAGGGAGAGCAAACAAACTTCCTCATCCTCCTCACTCCCTCACTCCCTCACTCCCCCACTCCCCCACTCCCTCACTCCCTCATCCCCACCCCAACTCCTCGCTACCGCTGTCCAACAAGCCCGCAATTTGGCTGACAAGCAAGCAGAAGCATATGCTTTGGGAAGTTTAGGTGGTTTATACGAAAAAACTGGGCAGTGGTCGGAGGCGCAAAACTTGACCCAACAGGCGTTACTATTGGCACAAGCAAGCAATGCACCGGAAATTGCTTATCGATGGGAATGGCAACTTGGAAGGTTACGAAAAGCACAAGGAGATATCAAAGGAGCGATCGCGGCATATGATGCTGCTGTGGATACTCTGCAATCTCTACGGAGTGACTTGGTAGCGGTTAAACAAGATGTGCAATTTTCCTTCCGAGATACTGTAGAACCTGTTTATCGGGAATCAGTGGAATTACTGCTGCAGGTGCAACAACGGCAACCTGATGAAAAAACTTTAGAAAAAGCTCGTCAGCGGATCGAAGCCCTGCAACTGGCAGAACTAGACAACTTTTTCCGGGAAGCTTGCCTACAAGGTGAGAAAGTGCTGCTTGACAAAGTGGTAGACCAAGATAACCCCACTGCTGCCATTCTTTACCCGATTATTCTTCCCGACGAATTGCAAGTTATTGTTAAAATTCCTAAACAACCCTTGCGGCACTACAGCACCAAAATTAGCCAAGCAGAAGTCGAAAAGATTGTCGGCGAAATGCGGCAAAATCTTGTCCAACCATCTGCCATTAAAGCATTCAGAACGCAGTCACAACAGGTTTACAATTGGTTGATAAAACCAATTGAGTCCGAACTGCAAACAAGTGGCGTAAAGACTTTGGTATTTGTACCCGATGGAGCGTTACGCAATATACCGCCTTCTGCCCTTTACAATGGTAAGGAATACTTGGTCGAGAAATATGCGATCGCCCTCAGCATAGGTTTGCAACTTCAAGACCCCAAACCATTAGTGCGACGGCAGCTTAATGCTCTCACCGCAGGGTTAACTCAACCTCCTCCAGGATACAGCGAATTTGCACCTTTGCCTGCTATTAAGAGAGAATTAAACCTGATAACCCAAGCCGGAGTCTCAACAACTAGCCTTTTGGATCAGCAATTCACCAAACAAGCTTTGGAAAGCAAAGTCAATGCTGTTTCCTTCAACATCTTGCATCTAGCAACCCACGGTCAATTTAGTTCGCGTGCTGATAAAACCTTTATTTTGGCTGCCAATGGTCCAATCAACGTCGTTGATTTCGACAGTATCCTCCGCAGTCGGGATGAAACCAAACCAGAAGCAGTGCAACTATTAGTTTTGAGTGCGTGCCAGACAGCAGCAGGAGACAACCGTGCGGCGTTGGGTTTAGCTGGGGCAGCTGTCAAAGCAGGCGCACGCAGTACCGTAGCATCCTTGTGGCAGATTGATGACGAATCAACAGCACAGTTTATTGGTACTTTTTATAAACAGTTGAAAAATGCCAATATTACCAAAGCTGAAGCTCTTCGCCTTGCTCAGCTACAACTGTTGAAACATCCCAACTACAACACACCCAGCTTTTGGTCTGCCTATGTACTTATTGGCAATTGGCTTTAATTGGAACTTTCATGAACAGGGTTTCGGTGTCAGGTTGTGTTGCAAAAACTTGTTGAGGACAGAAAATTCCTTGAGAAGGAAGTTATGGGTATTAGAAGAGCATTGGAACGAAAAGTGTGCCACCCCAAGCCTCGATTGCAGACATCGGGTTCCAATATTCGCGGTAGTGGATGATCTTACCTTCCCTAGCTTGCAGTCGTATTACATAATCTTGTTGATGTTGGCGACCTGTGGAAACAATGACGGCTTCCCCATGAAACTTAGCCCATAGAACATTAGGGTTTGTCCTTTTCTTGACATACTCCCCAGCCGTCATGCTGGGGATTCTAGGCTCAAACAACGATTGCAGCGCCTTGCCGTCTAACATCGTCTAACCCAACAGTTGATGCCCCAACTGCACAAATATTTTTAGCTGCGTTCTCGTCCCTCCCGTTCACTGACTGACAGGAAGAACAACGCCGCTCTCTGACTGACAAATCCAGCTTTTCTAGAACGTGTCCACATCTGTGGCAAGTCTTGCTAGATGGATACCATTGGTTGACAAATACCAGTTGCTTGCCTTTGTTTTTGGCAATCCACTCTAGAATTGCCTTGAATTCTCCTGATTCTATTTGGAAAAGGTTTGCCGTAAGACATCCCTAAAGAAACTGTTCGCTATAACCTGCTCTCCTTAGTAACGACTCCTAACCTTGCGGCAATGCGTTTTGCAGTCGTCAACCGAGCTTCTGTAATCTCTCGACTCACCGATCGGGCAGCTTCTAAAACTCAGGCGGTGCGCTTGCTGGCGTACCACTGTTAAAGGGTGGTTCAGGCGCATATTGAATGTGCAGTTGAATCTCCTGAGCCACGCGATCGCCAAAGCAGGAGTGCAGCCACTCGCAAAGCGCCGTCAATTCCAGCAGTGACACCTGCTGCACTTACAAAAGAGCCATCGATTACTACCCGTTCATCAATGGGAATTGCCCCAAAATACTCAAGGAGATGAAAGGCTGATCATCTGTACCCTGTTGGGTACCAGAGCTCAGAGGTAGTTCAAGAACTGAGTTTGTTGATGCATAGAGGTTGACACCGAAACGACCCTCGACACGCTCTTCACCTTGATTTGAGATCGTAATTTCCACGAATCCTTGGTCATCAGGAAGACTTGTGATTCCCCTAATGTCACCAAACTGTATGACCAAATCCGCAAAAGATCCCGCTGTAGTCATAGAGGCTTTACTCCTTGTCTTATATAACTAGGAGTTACGCACTGTACAAATTAACCATAATATGTATTACGAGATTTGGTTGTTTCAGGCGCCGTTGCACAATCCTAAGAAAGCTTGCTGCCAAAACGAGTGTTGGATAGTAATTGTGAACAAGGGCTGAAATACCCAAATGACGTTTAGTACATATGTACGATGCGTAAGTCCTAATAACTTGAGTGTAATGAGTTCTAACGCTCAACTTCTTTCAAATTATTAGAACAATTTATCAGATTCTTATGATGAAGCGCGAACCTGCTTTGGTGTCATTCCGGTGAATTGTTTGAGGACAGCATCGGGACATTTGATACCACATGAGCTTTTATCGGCAAGAAACACCCGAAGATTTGTGGTCTAATTATAAGAATAAGCGCTGTAAGACTAAGCAATGGTTTTTTATAAGTTAAGGGAAAGTTAAGAATAGTAAGGTTGGCGGTCAAGATGTTAATTATAAGAGTCAATAGTTGCTAGTATTATTGAGTTCAAACACTACAGGGGACATCCAAAGATGCAAGTAAGTGCTCGTAATGCGCTTAAAGCTACTGTAAAAAAAGTTGTGGAAGGAGCCGTTAACACCGAGGTAATATTAGAAATTGCTTCTGGAGTAGAGGTCACTGCAATCATCACCAAGTCATCAGCAGAAAAGCTTCAACTGCAAGAAGGAAAGCAAGCATACGCTATTATAAAATCTTCCGATGTGATAGTTGCTGTTGATTAACGAAGTCTTTTTGAGATAGTTGTCAACTATCTGCAAGCTACAATATGCAACTTTCAAGCCCCCATATGGGGGCTTTATTCTTCGGTTCCAAATACAACACTTTCATACAGCAATTCAATCGGACATTCAAATTCAATACTTGAGAGAGTGATAATATCTCCACTGGTGTAGGGATAGTAAAGCCACATTCTACCTTCTCCCCGAGAGTAAAGCTCAACAGAGATTATTTCAGAGTCAATTAACACATACTCTTGCAAAGTCGGGATTTTAAGATAATAAGTGAATTTCTCACCCCTGTCTTTGGCGCTTGTACCTGGGGAGAGGACTTCGACAATCAGCTTGGGAAATTGAATAAATTTGCGGGCGTTGAGGTCTTGAGGGTGGCAACTGACAATAACATCAGGATAGTAGTAAGGGCTTTGGGAACTGACTTGCACTTTCACATCTGACACATTCACCCGACAACCTCTGGAACGCAGATGAGGGTACAAAGCTCTGTAAAGGTTTAGAGCAATGTCATTATGGGGAATTGTACCACCTGTCATAGCAAAAACTTCGCCGTTGACATATTCGTAGCGAACGTCTTGCTGAGGTTCCCATTCGAGATATTCCTCAATGGTCATTTTTTGAGGTTGTTGGGTGATGGCTACCATAATCTTTGAATGCCAAGACTTTTTCGGGCTTGGTTTGATTCTAACTGAATGGTCAGGGTGAAAGTTAGCCAGAACACCTAATTCAGTACCTGCTACTGTAATTTATTGAAGCGGTTCAAGGAAAAACTATTTCCAACGACAGATGCTTTCACTGATGAAAATGCCAGAGTGTCTCTATCAGCCACATTTTAAGCAGTGCAAGACATAATTTCCTCCTAGAGCGCCGGTACAGTAATCACGATTCCGGGTTAGGATGACCAAAGGGGCTGACGCAAGAGTTGTGCAGTGCCTAATTATGTAAAGTTTGGTAAGGTATTTTTCATTTAAGCGCAATAGGTTTAAACGAATGCAACCAGCTTTGTGGCACCCGCCAGTGGAATTATCAAACATGGAGCAGGCGATCGTTAAGCGTATCAAACGGGCTAAACTGTTTATTTTCCTGCGGCAAGTGCGTCATCAATTATTTGATGATGAATTCCAAACAGAGTTGGCAAAAATGTTTGATGATAAGCCCAAAGGTCAACCCCCCATATCGCCTGCGAAACTAGCATTGGTTACTATACTGCAAGCATATACCGGAGCCAGTGACGACGAAGCAATTGAGTCGTTATTGATGGACAAACGTTGGCAGTTGGTAGTGGATTGCCTTGAGTGTGAACAACCACCGTTTAGTAAACCAACAATTGTCCGGTTTCGCGCTCAACTGATTAAGCGGCGTTTAGATCGACGGCTAATTGAACGTACTGTGGAACTAGCAAAACAAACGGGTGGTTTTGGTTCGAGAAATTTACGAGCAGCGCTTGATTCGTCGCCATTATGGGGAGCCGCGAAAGTAGAGGATACTTATAATCTGTTGGGTCACGCCCTCAAGAAGGCAATAAGCGTGATAGCGCGTCAGCAGGGGCGGGAACTGACGGCAATAGCGACTGAATTGGGAGCAGAAATTATTAGTGGTTCGAGTCTGAAAGCTGCGCTGGATATAGACTGGGACAATCCAGAGGAACGCTCAGGAGCTTTGTCCAAGTTGCTTTTTGTCCTAGAAGCAGTAGAAACTTGGCTAGAGGATCAGCAACTGAGTGTCGCCGATAATATCGAGCATAATCTGAAAGTGGCACGACAAGTCGAATCTCAGGACGTAGAAGTCACAGCAAATGGGACACCTCAACTGCGGCGTGGGGTAGCCAAGGATAGACGAGTCAGCGTGGAAGACTCCACAATGCGTCACGGGCGTAAAAGTCGCACTCAACGTTTTGATGGTTATAAACGTCATGTGCTGGCTGATTTAGATATTGGAGTAGTACGGGCTGTAGGTCTGACTCCAGCTAATGTTCCAGAAGCTTGGGTGAGCGATGCCATTAGTGCTGACCTAAAAGCCCAAGACGTAACATTGGTAGAGTTGCAGATTGACCGCGCTTATTTAAGTAGCAAATTGGTACGTCACCGGACTCAACAGTTAAACATCTACTGCAAAGCATGGCCCGTGAGAAATCGTGATGGGCGGTTTCCCAAAACAGCATTTATCTTAGATTGGGAGCAGCAAAACATTACCTGTCCGAATCAAATCACCCTACCATTTGAGGTAGGAGCAAAGGTGCAATTTCCACAATCTGTTTGTGCAAGCTGTCCTTTACAACCAGGCTGCACTACAAACAAACGAGGGCGAAGTGTTTCCATCCATCCACAAGAGCAGTTACTACAAGAATTACGTCAACGTCAATTAACGGTATCAGGTCGAGCAAAACTGCGTGAGAGAGTGGCAGTTGAGCATTCTTTGGCACATCTCGGACATTGGCAAAGTAACCGTGCTCGTTATACTGGTTTACGCAAAAATCTATTCGATCTACGACGCACCGCCGTCGTTCACAATCTTCATGTTTGGGCTCGCTTGGTAGAGCAAGCCGCTACCACTTCAGTTTAAACAACAAAAGCGTTTTCAATATTTTATCTGCGTAAGGATTCAGGCACTATGCGTGGTTAATCTGCACAGGCTATCATCCAAAATTTTTGTCAACTCGGTCTGGAATGTATTCTCCAATAATTGATGCTGTATTTGGTACAGCAAAATCAACACAGGGGTGCGTTTAATACGATTAACGATCGCCTGCTCCATGTTTAATAATCCACTGGCAGGTGCCACAAGGGTGGTTGCATTTGTTTAAACCTATTGCGCTTAAATGAAAAATACATTATTAAACTTCACATAATCGAGCACCGCACAACTCTTGCGTCAGCCCCTTTGGTCATCCTAACCCGGAATCGTGATTACTGTACCGGCGCTCTAGTTATTGAAAATCAGCGAACGTACAAAAATTAATCTTCATCATCCGGGATTTCATCATCTGACAATTCATTGACTTCGATTTCCCACGGTGTCCCCAACTCAGTTGGTGGACAGAGGCGGATTTTGCCACTGTTTGAAAACAGCTTCAATTTCTTAAGAATATGGGAAACAGCGTTAGTGATATGCCAATAACTTTCAATGTCATAGCAAACAATCACTAGCGTCAAAATGCCAGAACTCGTTTGGAAATACCAGTGACAATTCGACAGCAAAACCCGCATAATCGGACCGCAGGTTTGGTAAAAGCGTATGCCAGCAACTGTTTCTAGTTGTCTGTGCAGTATTTCATCAACTAGAGTTGTTCTAGCTGGAGGCAAATCATCTGGAGGAAGGAAAGGTTGATTCATGGTAACACCCCTTTCTAATCACTGCGTTGTTTACACATAAGTTCGTACCTCTTCGTTATAGCGCGTCAAACTCTCTAGGTTTTTTTGCAAGTTCAACGAAGCAGGTTTCAGTGCTAAAGTGCCTAAATTGAGTTCATCCTGAAATCGTTTGATTTTGTCCCGGCAAGTGGCTACATCACCAATAATCGAATTTTCTAACAATTGGTCTTCATCAAAGATACTTTTTTGACTACCAGAAGCTTGGAGATGTTGGCTGTTATTGCCACACTTTTGTGCTTTAGCACTCAACATTTTCATTCTTTGGCTAAAAGAGCGAATGAAAGGTAAAGCTTCAGCGATCGCCTCATCTTGGGTACCGGCAACAAATAAGAATCGTGCCAGCATGAACTTATCAAAACCACTGGTATTGAGAGCGCGGTATTTAGCAACATTGCTTTTGAGTGTATCCAGCGAAAACGGTGGTCCTCCCATCAAGCCGAAAGAATTAAGGGCAGCAAATCCAATCGCCTCATCATCACTGGTAGCAAGATACACTGGTATTTTTTTCTGTAAGGGTTTCGGGTAAATCGTGACATCATTGCACTGATAGTATTGCCCTTGAAACGACACATCGTTGTGATACAACAGTTTATGAATTAACGTCATTGCTTCTAGTGTCTTGGCACGCGATTCACTCATCGGTGTAGCAAAGTGCTTGTTTTGTTCGGGAAATGGTCCACCTTTGGCAATTCCTACAGCAAGTCGCCCATTGCACAGGTTATCCAATGTGGCAATATCTTCTGCAACAGTAATTGGGTTATGAAACGCCAACAGCACCGCTGCTGAACCTAATGTGATAGTTGAAGTCACGCCCGCCAAATGTGCCATTAACATCAAAGTAGACGAGCTAACACTCAAATCATTGAAATGGTGCTCTGTTACCCAGGCTTCTTCAAAGCCTAAGCTTTCTCCGTGTTTTACTACCGCCACTTGCTCAAAGATGGCACGACGAGCATCATGGTGATGATTTTCGTAATTGCAGAAAAGCCCAGTTTTCATACCACCTGTCCTTTTTCCTGTGTGACAATCCAGTGCAGTTCTAACCACAAGCGAGGATTATCCTGCTTGATCTTGGACATGGGATCGTGCAGCAAGGATGTGGCATTCAGACAGACAACTTCAACGACTCCCACATATTTTGCGACTTCTCTAAATACAGATATTTGCCCTTTGACAGCAGCAATTATCTCATTAGGGCAATAAATCGCTATGTATGGCAGGAAGTGAACACTTTGTCGTCCCCAGAATGACTGGATCAGTTTGACATGACAGCGCTTTAGCAATTGCCCAACTTGTGGAAAAGAGTGATTGATGATGGTAGTGAACTCTTCGATGAGTTCTTTCTCATACCAATTGGAGTTCATATACGTAATTGTCATGTTGAATACTGGGAAATACTTCCTAATTAAGAATGACAGCTTGTTTTTGGGTATGGCGTTGTACAAAAACGGTGACGAAGCAACTGTTTGCTAATACTGGCTGGGTTGTTCTCAAACACGATGAAGTGGTTTATCAACTCTAGAAAACGCCGCTTGTCAAAAATGCCTTGAATCAGCACTTCTAGTTCTGTTTCTCCTTGATGTGGAAAGTCTTCGTTATCAATCGTGCGCCAAGGCAGAAACTCTTCCCACTCAGAAGTTAAAGTGCCAACTCGTGCCTGATTTCGGTTGGCAATAATCAGGAATGCATTGTAGGAAAACAGGGTTGGAATTTGTTGTTTGTAGAACTGAAGTTGCTGATACCCTTTTTTGAGGGTGGCGTTTTTGTCCTGAGGATCGCTACAGATAATGACTGCTAATGGTAACCCGTTGATAAAGACAAGTGCATTCAGACAGTGAGTGGAACTTCCCTCAATCAAAGTTAAAGGATGAATAACTAACCAGTCATTGTTGAGCAAATTAGACGCATCAATCAGCCAAACTTTTTGATGAACTGTTTGGTGATTTTCTTGGTACGCAACATCAACTCCTTGTGTCAGGTGTTGGTGAAAAAGACGGTTATTTTCAAATAGGTTAGAACTTTGGGTGAAAATCACCTTAGAGATAGCTGTTTCAATCGCAACAGTTGACACTGTGGGGTTAATTTGCTTTAAAACATTGTAGAGGCGATCGCTCAAAAGGGCACTAGCTTCCGCCCAATCGCCCAAAACCACCTCGGCATCAAGACAACGTTGTGCCTTGTGTCTACCTATGCTAATATCTGATTCCAAAAGGACAGTGTAACCGATGACCTCAAAGGCGGTAAGCAAATCTAGCCCGACACATGAAGGTTTGATGTCAAAGTGTCGGCGAAGCCTTTTAGGAAGACGGCTCGCTTTGACAGTTGCTATTCTTGACAATCCTAAATTCATCAGAGCAACAGAGGTAGTTTTTAGTGACCGCAGAGCTTGCGCCTAACCCACGAAATCAATTGAAGATTTACAGGCATTGCTTGGCATACCCCAAACAGGACATACCATTCCCCCAAAACCATCAAAGCTTAAATCGGTTGCCAAAACTGTATCAATAGCTGCATTTAACCAACATTGTTGGTAGTGTGACGTAACATATTGCAGATGAAGTGTTGTGAAATTATTGCTCAACTATTATTCTTATTCTCTGCAAAGCTGAAATAGAGCTGACTTGATTTTTACCAACATAGCTGGTATGTTATGACAACATACAAAAACCTAGATGTATATCAGGGTTTTTCCGGAGAAATTGATGGAGACAACAAAAGCTTAAACAAGCGTAGAGAGTTAGGAAGTGATAGCAATTTTCCTAGTGTATACCGATACTTAACGCTAAAAAAGGTTCATTTAAAACAATATGAGAAAATATTTGCTTGCGGTCTGGCTGACTACCTGTATTTCCAGTGTCACGCTGACATCTAGGGTTTTCGCTGCCGATCAGACTCAGTCTGAACCGCCAAAGGTAACCTTGTATGGTGCTGGCAGTTTGAGGGGTAGTTTGTCTGAAGTCGCTGACACTTTCACCCAAGAATACGGAATTAACGTGAACAGGGAATTTGGTCCTTCTGGGTCGCTGCGAGAACGCTTGGAAAATGGGGAGAAGACTGATGTCTTTGCGAGTGCAGATATCGGAAATCCTCTGAAATTGTATCAGCTTCGTTTGAGTGGACCTGTGGTGAACTTTACCAGTAATCCTCTTTATGCGATCGCCTCTCCAAGAGTATCGCTGACAACAGATAACCTCTTAGATCAATTCCTGAACCCAAACGTTAAGTTGGGGATTGCACAACCTGTACGCGACCCTTTAGGAGACTACGCTATAGAGATATTCCGGAAAGCTGACCAAATTAAACCTGGTAGTTTTGAGTTGCTTGATGCAAAAGCCGTGCGCTTCACAGGACCACTGCCACCCGAGAGAAATAGCCCAGGGGGTAGTATAGTTTACTATCTTGAAGAGGCTCAACAGGCGGATATTTATCCGGTTTACTACACTAGTGCTTTGTCAGCTTTAGAACTCTCACCCAATTTGCAAGTTGTGGAATTACCAGACAACCTAGCAGTCAAAGCTGATTATGGTTTAACTGTACTCAAAAATGCCAGCCCTAATGGCACAAAACTTGCTGAATACATCCTTTCACCAGCTGGTCAACGAATTTTGGCAAAGTATGGGTTTAGTTCCCCATCTTCTACTCGCTCCACTTCTGTTGGGGAATCACACAACTTAGGTGGTATTATCCTTGCTGTTGGCATCGCCCTAATTCTAAAGAAAACATCAGCATCTTCCAAAAAGCGAAAACTCCAAAAAGCAGTTACTTGCTGTCACTATAAGCGAATTTTTAATAATTCATGACATTCATTGGGCGATTGAAAACTTACCCCACTACGAGTTTAGCCCGGTCTTAAAGACCAAGCTAGGAATATATGCGTCAATGTAAAAACAGGTAACGAATTCAAGCTTTAAGTTTCCGTATTTTTAACACCGTTTTGTGATATAAACAAAGTTGGTATTTACTCATAAAGTTGGTAGTTTACCCTGCTACTGACTTCCGTTTCATTAAAACCGGAAAAATCTGCCAGCTTTATTACTAATGAGTTGGTTTAGTGCCAACGATCTGGGCGGAAAAATCGCCCAAAGCTAAGATTTTGGTTGAATGCAGGAGTATTTATACATGGGCGATTTTTCCGAAAGCTGGCAGATTTTTCTACGTTTAGACCCAACCCTGTGCTTGTTTCTCACTAAAAGTTAACGGCAATATCTTTAACAAAATCTACTTAAATACTTAAACTGAGGCATATTCTATGCGTTTTACTCGTCTTACTCGTCGTATCGCAATTGTGTCCTTAACACTATCGATACTAGGGTTTTGGCAAGTTACTTTAGCTGACCCAGGAAATCGTGCTCCCTGGGAAGAAAATGCGTGTTCAGGGGGTCTGTCCTATACATTGGGCTTAGGAGGTGAGGTAAAAAATCCAACAACCTTTGACTTGCAAAAGCTTATAGATTTGCAGGAAGATTTAAAGAAACAAGACCCAGCAGTCGTTACTGAAATTACTGTAAGTTTCCAAACAGGAGCAGGTCCTAGAACAGAAACATACTATGGAGTTCCCTTGTGGGAGTTCATTAATAATGAGATTTCTTCAGGGGGACTTCAACCTGGCAATTCCGGTCAAAATCCTAAAAACGCTTTCCTGAGACAGTACGTTCTTGCTGAAGCCACTGACTGTTATGGGGCGGTTGTGGCGATCGGCGAAATTCACCCCAACTTTGAAGGGAAACAAGTGCTTATTGCATATGCAAAAAAAGCAAGCGATGGTAGCATTCAGTATTTGACAGATACAGATGAGGGATTTGCTCGTCTAGTGGTGCCTGGTGATAAAGCAGGAGGACGTTACATCAGCAACGTTAGAAACATCCTAGTACTGTCTGCTCCTGCTTCCCCTTTAAAAGCCAAACATTTTGGGCAACGTTAATTCACTTACCTAATCAACGGAAACGATCACATCTGAAGCTTTGATGATAGCGTAAGCTTGTTTTCCTTCTTGGAGTCCTAGCGTTTGTGCTGAAGTTTTTGTGATGACTGCAGTAACCTCTACTCCTGGCGCAATTTCTATGCTGACTTCGTCGTTAACAGCTCCGGTGATAATTTTTTTGACAGTCCCTTTGAAAGCATTACGAGCACTAATTTCCATATTCTGACACTCCCTGATTGTTTTTTAATTTACTAATACTATCAACGACCTTTTGTGTCTTTATCACCTTTAGGTAGGATGCTTTTGTGATACTAAGGTGAAAAAATCTTAAGTCTCACTAAATTCATCCAGCTTCGCTCTTTAATTGACTAGCAAGCCCGCCTTGTCCTATACAAGGCGATGCTCCTTTGGAGCCACTCAAAGGGCGATTGGGCAAAGTCCAATCGCCGTGCAAAGGACGCTACGTGTTAACTCCTAGTACCTCCAACAGCTTGTCAAGGGCACTAAGCAACAAGTGTGTCACCAGAGAATAGATGCAACTACTGATAAACAGTCAGCGGTATAACTAAACTCCACGTTAGTGTTTTCCACTTTTATCCTTTTTGGACTAAGTTGTTGGTGGGAGTAACATTTGACAACACACCCGAAACTTTAGTCATAGGTCCACAGGTAACTGAGTACAAATTAGCAGAAGTAACAGAAGCTTTTTTGCGTTTGAGTCCCAAGCCGACACCCATAGCACCCAAGGCTAACAGACCTAATGCTGAAGTGGGTTCAGGGACAGAAACTGGAGGCGTAGAACGAGCAATGGTGAATCCTAATCGCTGAAACACGTCTGTCGCTTGAGGGCTGCTTAGAAAATTAATATAGTCTATGGCAGTTTCTGGAATTTGAGTCCGTTGCAGCGCTGCGACGGGATAGATAATTGGAGAGTAAGCGTCAGTGGGCGGAATGTTCGCAACTTTGACCTGATTGGATTGTAGGGCATCTGTGATATAAACAATGCCTGCATCAGCCTGACCAGTTTCCACTAAACTGAGGACATCACGCACATTGTTGCCAAAGACAAGTTTGGGTTGAAGTTGCTGCGATACGCCGAAATTGTTAAGTAATTCCTGGGCGTACTGCCCTGCTGGGACGTTGCTGGGATTACCAACAGCTACCCGACTCACTTGCGGGTTCGTCAGGTCTTGAACGCCAGACACAGATAATGTAGAATTTGCGGGCGTGACTATAGCCAAACGGTTGTTTAGCAGATCTCTCCTAGTTCCTGGCAGCAACAGGCTGGCAGTCTCCACAGTATCTAACGCTCCTTCGGATGCTGAGAAGAAGACATCTGCTGGGGCACCCTGTAGAATTTGATTTGCAAGAACACCGGAAGCCGCGAAGTTATAGGTTATGTCCACATTTGGTCTGCTTTGCTCATAAAGTGGCTCAATATCCTGCAGGGCGTTAGTCAAGCTGCTAGCACCAAAGACGTTAAGGTTGGTTGTTTCCGACTGTTGGGCAGCTGCTATATTTGAGCGATCGCCAAGCACTAATACAAGCATGAGAACCAGCGAGCCAGGAAAGCTAAAAATGCTCTTTTTTTTCATTTGACGCTAAAGCGTGGAACTACTTGTCAATAAATTTACCTGAAAACTCATTTTAAGCAAGTCATTATAAATTAAGCAATTTTTATTCTAAAAAATTGTTTTTTTACATTCAATAATTTCTAGTTTAAAAAATAAAAACAATATATATAAGGATAGATTTTGAATTTTTGATTTTGAGATAGCTTATTATTTTTAGTAAAAAAATAAAGAAACGTTTGTAGAAGTCATGATTTTGGCTCTAAATCAAACTACAAATATTATATATTACCAGATTATTGACTTGTTAACTAAAAAAGTTGGTATACTAAAAGAAGTACCTAACAAAATGGTTTTTTCATATATAGCAACAGCCAAGGTGCGTACGACGCTAACAGATGATAAAACCTAGACACAAAAAGACTTTTCACCCAGTCCCCAGTCCCCAGTCCCCAGTCCCCTGCTATACAAAGCAAGCAGCGCAGTGATGGTCAAGTTAAATCATTTTTTCGGTAGTAACCAACTAGGTCAAACACAACTGTTTAAATAAGCAAGCAGCGCTTCTGCTGATAATCTTAATGTGTCTATTAGGGTTAATTTAGGATGAAGGGTCACGTCAGGTAAGTCACGTCAGGTAATTGACATTCGGATTTGATTGCTAGGTTAATCGGCAACCAAAGCTATATTGAAACATATCTATCACGTTATCTAACTAAGATTTTAGGAATTATGACAACTTCAAACAGCGAGTCTCAAATCAACAAAACTGAGCAAGAGTGGCGCGAAGAGTTGACGCCCGAACAGTTTTGTGTACTGCGTCAACATGCGACAGAACGTCCTCACACTAGTCCACTGAATAAGCAGTATGCTAAAGGCACTTATGTGTGTGCTGGGTGCGGACAGCCATTGTTTACATCTGGAACAAAATTTGACAGCGGTACTGGCTGGCCTAGTTTCTTTCACCCAATTGAAGGTGCAATTGGCTCATCTGTAGATAAGTCGTTGTTTATGACGAGAATTGAAGTGCATTGCAGTCGCTGTGGTGGGCATTTAGGTCATGTGTTTGACGATGGTCCTGCACCCACTGGCAAACGCTACTGCATAAACGGTGTCTCTCTTAAGTTTATTCCAGATTGATATCGAGCGATCGCCGAACGCGAGTGCGTGCGCTTTGCGCTTAGGTGGGCACTTCGTGCCATCGCACGGAATTTGAACCGTTGCTCAAGGACGGCAAAACGCAACGGTTTTCTTTGAGTAAGGCTATGCTGCACAATTTGTAGCAGGTCAGACGTGGCGCAACTAAGCCCAATTAAGCTAAAGTCATAGCTGCGGCAGTATCGGAACTTCATCCGTATTGCCGCATATTTTTTGTCATTTCAATCAAACGTCATCTATCTAAAAGTAGATTTAAATGTTAAAAGTTTATGTAAACATAAATACGATGGGTAATAATACTCAATTGTTTGTACTTCACGCATAAGGATTTGCATCTATGCAGTCTTCTGAACGTCGTCGAATATTAGTTGTGGATGATTTTGCACTCAATGTATTTTTGCTTCAAACTGCTTTAGAAGCAGAGGGCTTTGACGTTGATACCGCAACCAATGGCAATTTAGCTTTGGCTAAGATAGAGGCTTCACCACCTGATTTAGTGTTACTAGATGTCATGATGCCTGGGATGAACGGTTATGAGTTAACCCGATGTATCCGCCAGAATGATAAGTTACCCTTTATTCCCATTTTGCTCGTTACTGGTTGTGAAGAGGATACTGTGAGCAAAGAACTAGATATAGAATTTAATGATTTTATCCGCAAGCCGATCAATCTTGATAGATTACTGGCAAGAATTAACGCTTGTTGGAGCTAAAACACAAGGAACCAGCGCAGTGTGTTGCCTATGCTTTTTTCTTTATGATTTTTTTCATAAAAAAAATATTATATTTTAAAAAAATATAAAGAATTATTAATGTAGCAATTCTATTTGATTTGTGATAAATAATTCGCGCCAGATTCCCGACTTCTTTAAGAAGTCGGGAATCTTATTGTTCACGTTTAAAGTAGCGTGCCCGTAGGGCTTATAATTTAGGATTGCTATAGTTTCATTTACGTGGGCGACGATGCAACCATTTAAATGGGTAGATAGAGTGAACACCTTCAAACTCGGTGATATCGAAGGGCAATTGAACAGTAAAAGTGCTACCTTTGCCTAATTCACTTTGCACATTTAAGCTACCGTGGTGTGCTTGAACAATTGCCAAAGAAATTGCCAACCCTAATCCAGAACCGCCAGTACTACGAGAGCGAGCCTCCTAAGGGAGGAGCTTCGCTAACGCTATTAACTCTATAAAAACGGTCAAAAATCCGCTTTTGCTCGTTTTGTGGAATGCCAATGCCTGTATCTTGAACCTGAATCACAGCATCATGGTCATTGTGGTCTAAAATAACTATCACTTTCCCAAATTGTGGCGTATATTGAATCGCATTGACAATTAAGTTAGAAACCAGACGATAAAGTTGCTCAGAATTGCCGACAATATTCAGAGGTTGATGGACTCGTATAGAAGATGTCAGCGTTACCTTGGCGGAAGATGCGATCGCCGCAAATTCTTCTACTAAATCGTTAACAATATCATCCAAGCAACATTCGTGTCGCATTGGCACTCTTTGTCTGTCTAGGCGAGATAAAAGCAACAAATCTGCAACCAAAGCCGTGAGTCGCAGGTTTTGACGCTGGATAGTTTGCAAAATATCCCGCGCTTCTGTTTCATCAAGTTGCAGTATCATCAGAGCTGATTCTACCGTTGCACCTGTTGCAGCCAAAGGTGTACGCAACTCGTGTGCCACATCAGCTGTAAATTGTTGAATCTGTTTGTAAGATTGGTAAATCGGTTGCATCGCTAATCCTGCTAACCACCAACTCGCAACACCTACCAAACCCAAAGCTATCGGCATTCCCAACGCTAAAATTAATTTCACAGCATCCAAATAACTATTGAAGTCTTCAAGGCTTCGCCCCACTTGCAAATATCCCCAATCACGATTATCTTGGGTGTGCAGCATAAAGGAAACTTGATGGTAGAGGTTGCCTTTGCTGTCCTTAAGAGTTTGCCAAAGTTTTTTGTTAAAGACTAAGGACAGCCCTTGTGGATGAGAACCTGCTATGGCAATCAAGCGTCCTGTATGATCAAAAAAGCGTACATAATAATAGCCTTGGTTAATAGCACTCAGAGTATGGCGTTTGAAACTTGATTTTTCTTGAATGCATCTGTCTCCAACTTGGCAGATATTAGGTAAAAGCTGCTGTATCACAGGTTCCAAGCGTCCAGGCTGGTTCAATTTTAATTCAATACTGTCGTGCAACGTTCCCGCAACAGACTCTACTTCTCTGTCTAACGTTACCCAATGTGCATGAGACACCGCTTCGTAAACGCCAAATCCACATAAGCTTAAAATAAAAGCCATGACAAGCGCATACCACAAAGCAAAACGCAAGCGAGTTACTTTAAACAGCTTATTTTGATTCATGAGTAAGATTGAGACGATACCCCATCCCATGCAACGTTTCAATCGGGTTTCCGCAGCCACTACTGGCTAGTTTACGACGCAGCAAACGCATTTGAGCCGCCACAACATTACTGATAGGTTCTGCACTCACCTCCCAAAGCTGATTGCGAACCTGTTCTGTAGTTACAATTTGGTTTGGGTGCTTCATAAAATACTCCAGTAGCTGGAATTCTTTATTAGTCAGGGAAAGCACCTGTTTATCGCCCGTGGCATTTTGACATACAACCGTACTGCTGCCATAATCTAGAGTTAAGTAACCAACCGTCAGTTGTTGAGGTTGGAATTGAGGAGAACGACGTTGCAAAGCCCGCAACCGCGCCAGTAATTCTGCCATACCAAAAGGCTTTACCAAGTAATCATCTGCACCTGCATCTAAACCAGCAACTTTATCTTCCATGCTGTCTTTTGCTGTCAGCATCAACACAGGCAAAGGATTTTTTTGGTAGCGTAGCTTTTTGCATAACTCTAATCCTGACATTCCTGGTAGCATCCAATCGAATATAGCTAAAGTGTATTGCGTCCAGCTATTTTCTAAGTATGCCCATGCATCACTACCATCAATTACCCAGTCAACTAAATACTTCTGCTGGGTAAGAGTTCGCTTAATAGCAGCGCCCAAATCTGGTTCATCCTCGACTAGCAGCACTCTCATAGAATCAATAAACCGTAACTTGAAATCCAGGTAACAAGCTGTTTTTATTTGTATAAGCTTATGAAAGCATTCAATCTCTTGTAAAAGTCAAAGAAATGAAAATCAAACCACAGATGGACAACGGACACTTGCCTCAACGGGGGGAACCCCCGCACAGCAGTGTCCTCCAGATGGACACAGATAAATAACTAGTGTTAATCGGTGTGCATTTGTGGTTCATTATTTCTTTGGTGTACCTTACAAGGGTTGCAAACCGCTATAACTCACATCTTGCACCTATCCGTAGAAAACCGTACAAACCAAAAATATGTGCAATAAAGCTACATTATTTTTATTGGCTTTTCTCGCTATATAAAGGACTTTTGGTTTCATACTGAGTAACGAAGTACCATCAAATTTTCTTGGTGCAAGATGTGAGATAATCGGTGTGCATCTGTGGTTATAAATTTCTATTAATCAGAACTTTTGCAAAAAGTCTATTTTCTCATTGTAAGTAATTATTGATTAAAATTAAAACGCCCATTTACTTTTTCACCTTTCACATCTGCAGTCACTTTCACCTGATATTGACCAGTTGCTTTTTCAGATAGTAAACCTGTGTAATGTTTACCTTTTGTATCATAGGTAAAAGGAACGGTCTTTTGCGTTCCATCAGGTAACTGAACTTGAGCCGTCACTTTGGCATCAGGTATCGCTTCATGATTGTCTCCTCTTTGCAAATAGAAATCCATATGAGTTCTATTTGCTTCTTTTTCAGGGACAAACTCTAAATGGTAAGTTCCCGTTTCTACAATTTGACCTCCATGAGATTCACCATGCTGTCCCTCTATTTTAGCAGCAGGTGACGCTGAAGAAGTTGCGGCTGAGGACTCAGTACTTGAGCTAGAAGTCGCTGGAGTGTTTTCTGTATTAGCTGCTTGATTACTGTTACTACACGCTCCCAATAAAAGCAGCCCTACACTTCCTAGAACCATTAAGGTAGATTTGAGTGAATTCATTTATTTACTCCATTAATCTTTATATTTTTTTTGCAATTCATGCCAGAAAATTATGGATTTAAAACTGCTTCAACTGCCTTACCATTATCTACCACTGCTATAGCCTTCTCTGGCAACAAAATTTTGCCGAATTTAGCATATAATGCAGGTAAAACGACCAGGGTTAAAGCTGTAGAAGTAAACAACCCACCTAAGACCACTATCGAAAGTGGTTGCAAAATTTCTTTTCCAGGACCACTTTCAATACTCAACGGTACTAATCCTAAAGCTGAGGTAAAAGCTGTCATCAAGATGGCGTTTAAACGTTCCATCGAGCCTTTAATTAGGACTTCTTTTAAAGGTATCCCGACGGCGTATTTGCTGTTGTAATTATCCACTAATAGCAAACCATTACGGATAGCGACTCCAAATAGAGTAATAAAGCCAACCAAAGAAGCAATAGAAATCACGCCACCAGTCAAAGCCACAGAAAAAACTCCCCCCACCAATGCCAAAGGCAAGTTAATCATAATCATGGCGGTAGAAGGAATAGATTTGACTGAAAGGTACATAATTACAGTGATGACGACAAAGGCAATGACACTAAAAATTAAGATATTCTGAGTTGCTCTTTCTTGTGCTTCAAATTGACCTGCGTACTGAATATAGTAACCAGAAGGCGGGTGTACCTGTTGATTGACTTTATCGCGAATTTCATTGACAATAGAGCGCAAATCTCTATCGCTAGCATTAGCAGAAACGACAATCAAACGAGAGACATTTTCTCTGTTGATAGTGTTGGGACCAGTACCATTTTCAATTGTGGCAACTTGTGCTAAAGGAATCTTACCCCCCCTTTCATCCCCCGCTTGAGAAGGGGTATCAACTAACAAATTGCGAATCGTATCCAGGTTTTGACGTGCATCTGATTTTAACCAGACAACTAAATCAAAAGTTTGTTGGTTCTCCAAAACTTGAGAAACCACTCGTCCGTTGAGAGCAGTTTCAATCATTTCAGATAATTTTCCTACTGTCAAACCATATCGAGATGCAGCAGGACGGTTAAATTTAATTTGAATTTGTTCTACTGGTACTTGAGGTTCAAGTTGCAAATCTACAATTCCATCAACGGTTTTCATCACTTGATTTACTTGACTCCCAATCGTGCGGAGTTGTTCTAAATCGGAACCGAAAATTTTGACGGCGATCGCACTTCTAACTCCAGACAAAACTTCATCCATCCGGTGAGAAATAAAACCGCCAATATTTGGTGCTACCCCCGGTAATTTGTTAAATTCCTCCCGCAGCTTTTCAATAGTTCCCTCCCTATCTTTTAGTCCTTTTTCGCTCAACTCGATATCCAAATGTGCCAAATTCACCCCTGCTGCATCCGCATCACCTGGCGCACGTCCAGAACGCAATTGCACGTAGGGAAATCTGGAGTCATTTTTCAGTGCATCTTGAAGAGCAAAACCTGCACTATTTGTAGCCTCAAGAGACACACCTGGATAAAGCGTTAAAGTATTCACTAAAGTTTGTTCTTGAAACTCTGGTAAAAAGACTCTTCCAAAAGAGGGAACAATCACAATTGCTGCTATCAGGCTGGCAACAGCTAGGGCTAAAATTATTCCTGAATAACGCATCGAAAAAGTTAATAGGGGACGATACAACCCCTTAAAAAATCTTGCAACCCAAGGTTCTGTTTCTGGTAAATTACCATAAGGTAAAAGAATTGCACATAAAGCTGGAGTCACAGTTAATGCTGTTATGCTAGAAGCGATAACAGCCGCCATATAACCCAACCCCATAGGGATAAAAATGCTACCTTCTACGCCAGTCAAAGCAAAAACTGGAGAGAAGACAACTATAGTAATGATGGTAGCTCCAAATACCGAATCTCGCACCTCCTGACAACCGTCAAATACGACATCTAAAATTGGACGTGGGTTGGGAGAGTATTTATTTTCTCGTAGGTTGCGGTAGACATTTTCCGCATCAACTATCGCATCATCAACCGCTGAACCAATTGCTACTGCTAATCCTCCCAAGGTCATTGTATTTAAACCTTGTCCTAACCAATTAAGTAGTAGTACACCTATCAGTAAAGATAAGGGAAGAGCAGTTAAACAAATAGCTAGGTTACGCCAATTCATTAGAAATGGAATCAGGATAAGGGCAACAATAATGCTGCCTTCAACTAAAGCCTCTCTAACATTTTCAATCGAAGAATCGATATAACTTTCTTGCCGGAATGTAGCTTGTACCTTGATATCTTTTGGTAAGCCGGCTTTCACTTCTTTCATCGCCGCTTCTATCGCACGGGTAACAGTAGGAGTATCAGCTTGAGGCTGTTTATTAATCAAGACAATAACTGCCTTTTGACCGTTAAAACTGCCGTCGCCTCGTTTGATAGCTGCACCAATTTGCACATCAGCAATATCTGATATTTTGATAGGCGTACCATTGCGAGCAGTAATAACTGATTGCTGCAATTCTTCGATAGATTCAATCCGCCCAATACCCCGAATTAATTTTTCTCGGTCAGGGGTGATTAAATACCCACCAGGAGCATTGACATTAGCAGCAGAAGTCGCTTCTACGATGTCGTTTAAAGTGACATTAAAGGCTTTTAATTTCTCTGGATCAACTAATACTTGATATTGGCGAACATCACCGCCATATGCTATAACCTGACTCACACCAGGAACAGCTAATATGCGATTTGTCACTTGCCAATCAACTATACGCCGTACTTCCATTAAAGGAGTACTTTCAGAAGTAAAAGCGTACTGCAATACTGTCCCGATGGGGGAACTCGTGGGGGAAATTTGCGGTGTTTCTACTGCTTCAGGCAGTTTACTTTGAGCCTGTTGCAATCGTTCTGTTACCAATTGGCGAGCTTGATAGATATCGGTTTCCCAATTGAAAATAAGTTTGACAACCGAGAGTCCCGATGCACTCGAAGAGCGTACCGCGCTCACTCCTGGAGTTCCATTAATGGAACTTTCAATTGGCAAAGTTACCAGAGATTCTACTTCTTCAGGGGCAAGTCCGGGCGCTTCGGTTTGAATTTCGACTTGGGGTGGTGCAAAGCTGGGGAAAACATCCAACGGCATTTGGATAATTGTGCGAAATATCCAGAATATGACGACAATTGCACCAAGGATGACTAGCCAACGGCGAGCGATCGCCCATTTAATGATGGCACTCAGCATTTTTATTGATATAGCATTCCTATCTCAGTTGTGAACAGGACTTTTTTATGGAACCACAGAGGCGCAGAGAACGCAGAGGAAGAGGAAACAGAGAATGTTCATAAATCATTTAGGTTTGCTATAGTCTTTATTTTTGATAGTCACTTTTGACTCTTGATGGGTGCAGTGGTTGTCATCCCATGCAGGTAATTCTGTGGCAGATTGTTCTGATAAGAAGGAAAGTTCTGCTGATGGTTGAGGTTTTGGACGACGACCTGCTATAAAAGCACCAGAGATGAAAGCTACAGTGGCGATCGCACTTCCTCCCCCTACTCCAACTAGCCACAGCGGTACTGGCAAGCTGGGCGTTTTAGTCTCCGCCTGTAAGGGAGCTTCCGTATGTTCGTTGTCTTGCTTGCTACCACCACGCAAACTCTGGGCATAAAGTTGAGTAGCACGCTGGGTAACTATCATATCTCCCTCGAATAACCCAGTCTTTACCTCCACCATATCGCCAGAGGTTTGACCTAAGGTGACTTCAACAGGCTGGTAAGCATTACCATTTTGCACGTAAACCTGTTTCTTGCCATTTGCTTCCACAACAGCCGAACTAGGAATAGTCAAAATAGCTGTCGATGTTTGGTCAGTTAAAACTTCCAGTTCTGCAAACATCCCTGGCTTGAGAATTCCACCAGGGTTATCTATTTCAGCTTTCACAGGCACAACCCGCGTTTCACCTTCCACCACAGATCCAATAACGGCGATTCGTCCGGTAAAGGTACGCTCAGGCATAGAAGCAACTTTAATACTTACCCTTTGACCATTCCTGATCTTGTTTAAATCTTTTTCATAGATGTTTGCAGTAGCATAAACTTTAGTGTCATTTACAATCGTCATGAGCTTGCCACCCGCATCCTCGAAAGATTGCCCTAAAGTGACTTCCCTGTCAGCAACTTTGCCAGAAATGGGAGCAGTTACTGTTACCAGTCCTTTAGCATTGGCACGATTTCCCAATTGTTGCAGCCGAGTTTCATAAATAGTGTTACTGAGTTGGATATGTTTTTTAGCTACATCAACTGCTGATTGAGCGCGTTTCAGTTTATTTTCAGCATCAATAACGTCCCGACGGCTGGAGGCTTTGGTAAGTTCAGCTTTGGCTTGTGCTAGCTGGGTTTGGGATTGTAGCGCATTACGACGTGGCAAAGCACCAGAATCTGCTAACTGCTGGTCTTTGTCGTACTTTTCTTGAGCAAACGCAACTTGGCTTTGTGCTTCGGCTATTTCAGCTGCGGCTATTTGCTGATATTTTTCGTAGTTTTGTTGAGCTAGCTTTAAGTCAGCTTGCGCTTGTTGCAAGTCAGCCTGACTTTCGGCGAGTTTTTCTTGAGAGTTAACCCGCAATTCCACCAAGTCAGGACTCGTTAATACAGCTACGGGTTGACCTTTTTTTAAGACTGCACCTGGTTCCACCAACAACTCAACTACTTTCGCCTTGGAAATTGGGGTAGTCACTTCCACTTTTTGACTGGGTAGGGTTTCAATCTGACCGGTGGTTTTAACCCCAACTGCAAGCCGTTGGCGTTTTGCTGGCTCAACTTTTATTCCTAGACGTTTGGCGGTTTGGGCATCAACTTGAATAGAACTGCTAGCACCAGTGGCTTGAGTTCCTTCTTGAAATTCATTTCCGTGTCCGCCGTGAGCTAAAACAGCTGCGGGACTAGCTAATAACAGCAGGCTTGCGAGTGTACCAAAAACACAACGAATTGCTGTAAGTGGTTGGGAACGCACAGAATTAGGCATCGCGCTTCAAAAGTCCTTGATTACTGGAGGAAAGGAGTTGCAATTACTAGTGGGCGCTTTTGATGCACACACCTCCTAGTTTTGCACTCACAAATGAAATTACGATGAAATCGCGCTTGTTACTTGTTGTACCAAGCTTGTCGCCACTGCTTCATTTGTTCAATTTCTTTCTGTTGAGAGCTGATAATATCTTGAGCCAGTTTCTTGATTTCAGGGCGCTTGGACTTACTCAAAGCATCTTGCGCCATTGCTAGCGCTCCTTCATGATGCGGAATCATTGCATTAATGAAGCGCAAGTCAAACTCGGCATCAGCAGCCCCCAAATCCATGTCCATTCGCATAGCTTTAGACTGCTCAGGAGACATTGCCATTGTATGATTCATCTGAGCGTTCCAAGCTGTTGGCGTGCTAGGTGCGTTTTTGTACCATGCTGTCCGCCACTGTTTCAACTGGGCAATTTCTTTGTTTTGAGCTTTGATGATTTCCTCTGCCAGTTTTTTGATTTCAGGACGTTTTGATTTTTGCTGAGCCTCTTTTGCCATCTCCACAGCACCTTGATGGTGTGGAGTCATCGCATCAATGAACCGCAAATCATAGTCAGCATCGGCTGGGCCTAAATCCATGTTGTGATTCATGCCATCATGATGCATACCACTACCGTGGTTCATCTGCTGCTTGTCGCTAGCCTCAGTTGCAGTGGCGTTTGGGGCTTGAGTTTGGTTTTGGGAAGCAGTTGTAGAACAGGCTGTAAGGGATGCGATCAAGACAAATGTAAATGTAAAAAACCCAGTTTTCCAAGAAATAGTTTGCATAGACTTGAAATTCATTTAAGAGTTACCAAGAAGTTTTCTTCTACTATTGTGAAATCTCCAATAGGCTGGAGTGTCAACTGTAATCCTTTATTAAAGTAGCGGACTATTAGGGTAAAAACCTTACTCAATGTTTAGTATTGCAAAGCTAGATGAAATTAGGATGAAATTTTTATGTTTCATTACTCAGATCTTGCACCTCTCCGTACAAACCTAGGGAATGTAAAAAGATACGCAATAAGGCTACCTGATTTTTGTTAGCTTTCATCGCTAAATTAAGGGTTTTAATTTAATACTGAGTTATTATTTAAGATCAAATTTTCTTGGTGCAAGATGTGAGATTAGCAATGACAAGCTAAATGAAGCAATATCAAATATCTACGATTGCTTTACTTACTGGAGTTCAGATCCACATGTCTAGCGCACCACCGGAAAATTTACAGGAGGAGAGGCTGCTTACAAGATGCTTTTAGGTTTTTGATATTGTATTCAACTCAATCGGGAAACGCTATACTCTTAATGCATTGGACCTAAATTCTGGAATATACTCTTTCGAGAGGTTGGGCCAAAATCCCCAGTTTAGGAATTTTGGAAAAGTAATGAAGATAATGTGTTTGAATGGATGGGGAGGAAAGTTACAGGAACATCTAATCCCTTATGTTCACAATACGTCGCCTGATGTATTGTGTCTGCAAGAAGTTGTTCATACGCCTACCAGTCATAAGGACTGGCTGACTTATCGCGATGGCGATCATATCCTGCCTCAACGGGCGAACTTCTTTCGTGACGTGTCTGAGGCTTTGCCAGATCACGTTGCTACATTTTGCCCCGCAGCGCAGGGCGTTTTGTGGGATGGGGATCAACAGATACCCTCACAGTGGGGGCTTGCCACATTCACCCGAAAGAGCTTTCCAATCATCGGGCAGATTCAGGGGTTCGTGCACAAGTCCTTTGAAACAAATGGTTATGGTGAGCATCCTCGGTCTCGAAGTGCCCATGCAATTCGTGTCTTTGACTTTGAGAAAGATAGGCCAGTCAGCATTGTTCATATGCACGGCTTAAGAGACCTGAACGGCAAAATGGATACGCTAGAGCGGGTGGCGCAGGCGCACAGGCTGTTAGCACTGGCACAAGCCGTTATGGAAGAAAATGACCCTCTCGTGGTCTGTGGCGACTTCAATGTCGAGCCGGACAGTGAAACTTTTGATGTCCTCAAAAAGCTCGGGTTGACTGATCTAGTAACAGAGCGCGGATTTACCGATACTCGGACTTCTCACTACCAAAAGCCCGGACGGTTTGCCGACTACATGCTCGTCAATACATCTGTTGAAGTGGTTAGCTTTCAGGTTGTAGAGCCGCCCGAGATATCAGATCATCGACCACTAATTCTCGAAATCTGAACACGTCTTTTTGGTAATGTTCTAGACCTGTGGATTGGAGGGATAATCTCTGAGAATCCGGTGGCTCATACAGCTATGGTGCTAGAACCTATCCAATAGACCTGCCTTGAAAATCAAAAAGATAGCAGCTAGGAAGAAGAAGGCAGAGGTTGCAGCGTGACTTGGTATGTGATTTGGCACATCTGCGCACCCTACAATTCTGGTGAGGTGAAGTAACACTATTGCTCTTCTGCGCTTGAATCAATCCCTGGTTCTAAATAGCTACGTTCTAACTGTTCCCAAAGCGCGTTAATTTGCTGATATGAATCTTCTGGAGAAAGCTTACCAAGAGTTTGTAAATTGCAAATGTAGGTCACTCGTGCTGCAAATTCTTGTAGGTTGGCGTTAAATACTAAAGCCTTTAAACTGAATTTTCCTCTATAGGTTCGCTTTTGATAGAGAAAGCTGTGTAAGTCTGGCTGTTCCATAATTTTATTGTTGAAAGCTTATCTATTCTATATAATGATTTTTTCTTTTAGTTAGATTTTTTGCCCCTTGGTTATATTTAACTTAACAGAAGTGGTTCACTGGAAGGGCTTTTGTACTTTCCAAATTGTGATATTGGTCAGATTTTAGCAGAGGGCAATAAGGCGATCGCGTTTCACTGGTCAGCAATAACAAAGTGGTCAAATGCAAATTAAGCTGGTATTTGAGATATCCGAAAATTTTCCGGATTTGCGATTGGGGTGCAGGCTAGGGAAAGAGAAAACGGACAAATTTGAAAAAAGTAGGTATTAGGCAGAAATTAACTTGCAGTTATACAGCAGGAGTCAGGAGTCAGAAGTCAGAAGTCAGAAGTAAAATTTCCTCTCTGTCTGGTTTTTAGACAAAAGCGTTGTACTTAATTTACTTGCAATGTGCTGTAAGTAGTAGTGTTTATGCTTCCAAGAAGAACCAACCAAAAGCGAGATTTTGGCTTAGTCTTAACTCCTGACGAATTTGTAAGTGTTGCTGTAATAAAAAATGAGTATAAACAGATTTGTCATACGTCCCATAAGGAGATATATTCGTGTAAAAACTATATTATTGCCGTAAAATTACTATTACATTTTGTTCTAATTTAAACTTAATTGTTCTGCTAGTAAATCTCAAAAATATTGGGGCATGAATTTTAATCATTTGTAACAAGCGCAATCAGTTAAGGTAACCTGACCTTATCTTCTTCTTAACCAAAACATAGGAGTATTTGCGTTGTAGGCAAAAATTTTCTGTTTGAGAACAGCAAATGCTCAATTTCAAGCGTAAGGGATATCTCTTACTTAGCCTGCTGGTAACAGCGGTCATTGTAGTAAGTGGTATCCAGTTAGCCAGCGCCAGGCTTTCTACCACTAGTCCTGTTGGTGATCTTCCTGATAGTGGGGCATTACTACCCACAGGTCAAGTTATTACACCAACAGCTGCACCAGGTTCCACTTTTACAATCCTTGGCACTGATCGGCGATCAGATGATAATGCAGCAGCAGCCGAAGCTGTAACAACTGCCAAGAGTCCAGATGGCAAAACTTTACTAGTTCTTACTAGTGGCTACAACAAGAATTTTCGGGATGAAAAAACTGGGGAATTCTTTACTTATCCAGTGTTAGACCCCCAAACAGGGTTGCCAAGTACCATAACAACCCAGAAAGCAGAATGGGTGTTTGTATTTGATATCAGTAGCGGTAACTTGGTTAAGAAGCAACAAATCAATATTCCTAACACTTACAATGGCTTGACTTGGGCACCAGACGGTCAGCGCTTCTACGTCTCAGCGGGAATTGACGATCGCATCTATGTCTACAAAAACGACGGTAGCCAGTACGTCCCAGATGCGCCCTTCATCCTCCTAGGTCACAACACAGACCAAACTGCACCCTTTCCTAAGTATGATGGTGGGCTGTTAAAAGACTCCCCAGCTCAAGCGGCAGCACGATCAAATCAGATAGCTACAGGAGCAACTGTGGCAGGAATTGCCGTAAGTAAAGACGGCAAAACCTTAGTAGCTGCTAACTTTCAAAACGACTCTGTGTCGATTGTTGATACTGACGCCCGGAAGGTACTCCAGGAAGTTAAGTTTTTTGTACCGGGTAGTAAAATCGCAACAGGGGAGTATATCTTTGATGTTGCGATTAAGAGTACAAGAGACGGTGCAGCGGCTAAAGTCTTTGCAAGCAGTCAGCGCGACGACGAAGTGCTGGCTGTTGACATTTCTACTAAGGCAGTGACCCGCATCCCCGTAGGTAGCCAACCTAACAAAATACGGCTTTCGCCCGATGAGAGCCTATTGTATGTAGCTAACGGCAATAGTGATTCCGTTTCCGTAATCGACACAATTAGTAATAAGGTCGTACGGATCATCAACTTATCTCGACCCAAGGATAAGTACAAAGGAGGCAACCCAAACTCTATTGCTTTCAGCCCCGATGGCAAGACTCTCTACGTCACTTTGGGGGGTGAAAACGCAGTAGCCGTGGTGAACTTGGGGAACGGTCAGGTAACTGGGCGCATTCCCACCGGCTGGTATCCCAACTCAGTTAGTGTGAGTGACGATGGCACAAAACTCTACGCGGTCAATGGCAAGGACAATGCTGGTCCCAACCCCTCGAATGGTCGGACTACAGCAGTAGGCAGATCCCGTAACACAACGTTTAGAAACGAATACAACTGGGCGCTGGAAAAAGCTGGTATCGCGGTAATTCCAGTCCCAGACTCCGGCACCCTAGCTACTCTCTCGCAGCAGGTAGACGAAAATAACGGTTTCCAAAACCGCCGTGCCGACGAGATAATGGCTTTCTTGGGTAACCAAATCAAGCACGTTATCTACGTAGTCAAAGAAAATCGTACATACGACCAAGTACTCGGCGATTTACCTGTTGGCAACGGCGATCCTGCACTCACTTTATTCCCGCAAGCGATTTCACCAAACCATCACAAGCTGGCACAGGACTTTGTGACTTTTGATAACTTCTACGATAGTGGTGAATCAAGCGGCGTGGGCTGGAACTGGTCTACCTATGGACGGGTTACTGACTACACTGAGAAAACCCAGTCGGTGTCGTATGGCAATGCCTCTGGTACTAGCGGTCTGACTTACGACTACGAGGGCACAAACCGCAACATCAACGTTGCATTGCCTGATCCCTCCAAACCCACACCACAATTAAGCACGCGGATAACGGAGATTCTCGATCCTTCAGGCAGTTCCTCGATTTTGCCTGGTAATAAAGACGTTAATGCCCCAGAAGGCGATGGCGAACTAGATTCAGATGCAGTTGGTGGCTATTTATGGGATGCAGCACTGCGTGCTGGCAAGACTGTCCGTAATTACGGCTTCTTCATCGATCTTGGTTACTATAACACCAGTAACGTGCAAGTCGATCCCACAAAGCCCGACCCGAATAACCCACTCTACATCCCCATCTCCCCGACGCCCTTCGCTGATAAAATCCCGCAGGCACCAGTGACTAAGGTGGTGTTGCAGGATAAAACTGACATCTATTTCCGAGGTTACGACCAGAAGCACCCAGATATTTATTTGTACAACGAATGGGCACGCGACATTGATACCTATCTTCAGAAGAATGAACTGCCCAACTTGACACTAGTACGTCTGCATCACGACCACTTTGGTAACTTCAACAACGCTGTCGCTGGTTTGAATACTGCCGAACTGCAAATGGCTGATAATGATTATGCCGTCGGCTTGCTAGTGGAAAAAATCTCCAAGTCCCCTCTGTGGAAAGATACAGCCATCTTTGTAATTGAAGATGATTCCCAAGACGGACCTGATCACGTCGATGGTCATCGCTCAGTAGCCTATGTCATTTCGCCTTACACCAAGCGAAAAGCCCTCGTCAGCACCAACTACAACACTGTCAGCATATTGCGGACAATGGAGGATTTATTGGGGATCGGCTACCTGGGGATTAATGATGCCAATGCCACGCCGATGGCGGATGCATTCACTAAAGAGCCCGACTTTACTGCCTACACAGCTGTTGTGCCTGGTAACTTGTGCCGCACACCTGTAGATCCAAACCTCGTGCCAGCTTGCAAAGATCCCAATGTAGTCAAGACTGCAGCTATTCCTTCCCTGCATAACAAATCATGGTGGGCGCAAGCAACCAAGAACTTTTACTTTGCAGTTGAAGATAAGCTCGATCCTGAGAAATTCAACCGCGTACTTTGGGCTGGTATTAAAGGCGACAATGTGTCTTATCCAACAGACCGCAGCCATGTCAACCTCCGCCAAAACCGGATGCAACTGCTTGAAAAATGGCGTTTGAGCGAAGCTCACCTTACCGCTCAAGCAAAGTAATAAGTTTTCGCGTTTTTATGTAACAAGGCGTCCTTGTTTGGTTCCCCCAACTTGAGTTATGGGGATTCTTAATTTTGAATTTATAATTTTGAATTTTGAATTCCCCAAAGGGGTGACAAGAGCTTTTAAACATCGTTGTCTATAAACCTTGATCTGGAATCGGAGATTCATTAATGGTGCCAATTCGAGTGCGGCAAATCTCATTTGTCATTGCTGCTGTACTTTTGGGCTGGGGAGTAGAAATTTCGGCACAAGCTGCGCCGAAAACACTGACAATTTATTCAGGGCGAGAAGAGAAAATCATGCGTCCCCTGATTGAAAAAGCTGAGAAAGATTTGGGGATGGATATTGAAGTGCGCTATGGCGACTCGACTGAATTAGCGATCGCCCTGCTCGAAGAAGGCAAAAATAGCCGTGCTGATGTGTTTTACGCTCAAGATGCTGGTTCATTGGGAGCTGTAGCAACCGAAGGGCGAACCCTCGCTCTCCCTACGCAGTTACTGAACAAAGTTGATGGGCAATTTCGCTCTCCCACAGGGCAATGGGTTGGTATTTCTGGACGGGCGCGGGTGATTGATTACAACACCAAGCTTGTCAAAGCCAGCGAACTCCCCACAAGTGTCATGCAACTAACCGATCCCAAATGGCGCGGTAAAGTCGGCTGGTCACCTACTAACGGTTCTTTCCAATCATTTGTAACTGCCATGCGCCTCATGCAAGGTGACCAAAAAACCCTGGAGTGGTTGAAGGGAATGAAAGCTAATGACGCCAAAGCTTACAGCGGCAATTCTGCCATTGTTGAGGCTTTGGGACGGGGAGAAATCGCCTTAGGGCTTGTTAACAACTATTATTTGTATCGGTTTACCAAAAACGATCCCAACTTTCCCGTCGCTATCCACCATACACGCGGGGATGCAGGAGCGTTAATTAACGTGGCAGGTTTAGCAGTATTAAATACAACTGACCAAAAAAGCGATGCAGAAAAGTTTGTTGCTTATATGCTTAGCCCCGAAGTACAAAACTACCTTACCCAGGAATTTTACGAGTATCCGTTGGTAAAAGGCATCTCAGTATCACAAAAGCAAACTCCGCTCAATCAGCTACAGTCTCCCCAGTTTGATCTAAGCAAATTATCAGATCTTAAAGGAACGCTTTCTTTACTTCAACAGGCAGGTGTGTTGTAACTAGGGGCGAGAAAGAGGCAGAAGACAAGGGGACGAGAAGAAAGAATGATTTTCTCCCTCACTCCCTCACTCCCTCACTCCCTCATCCCCCCACCTCCCCCAGCCCCCCGATCCCTAGCAGAAGCTATGCAAGTTAGAGGTATCAAAACTCGTCAGCCACCTTTGTTTCTTGTGGGCGCAGCCTTACTGACGGCTGTGGCGATCGCCCTGCCTTTGACTTACTTAGTTATACGGACGGCTGGCGTGGGCAAAGAACAGTTGTTTGCCTTAGTATCGCGTCCGCGCACGCTTGCAGTTTTGCTAAACAGCGTTGGCTTGGCTTTTGCAAGTACTTTGTTTTCAGCTGCGATCGCAGTGCCACTAGCGTTTCTCACAGTCCGGACAGATTTACCTTGGCGGCGATTTTGGCTGATTGCTACCACGTTACCTCTAGCAGTGCCTGACTATGTAGGTAGTTTTGCCCTAATCGCTACTTTTGGACCAAAAGGTAGCTTGTTGCAACTCTGGCTAGAACCTCTAGGAGTGCAGGAGTTACCAGAAATTTACGGTTGGACTGGAGCAATTTTGGGATTAACTCTGTTTTCCTATCCGTATTTACTGCTGAGTGTCCAAGCTGGATGGCAGGGTATCGACCCAGGGATAGAGGAAGCTGCAAGGAGTTTAGGTTACAGTCGGCGGGAAACTTTTTTTCGCATCATGCTGCCTGCTCTACGTCCGTCAATCGTAGCAGGAGGATTGCTAGTAGCGCTCAATGCCTTGCAGGACTTTGGGACAACTTCAGTGATGCGGTTTGATACATTTACCCGTGCGATTTACGTACAGTACAAATATACCTTTGATCGCAATCAGGCGGCAGCGCTGGCTTTGATGCTAGTGAGTTTGGTGTTGCTGCTGTTGTGGTTGGAATACAAAGCACAATCCCGGGCTATCTACTACAGTCGTTCCGCTAAGTCCTACCGTCTAGCACCATTGGTTCATCTTGGTGTTTGGAAAGTGCCTGCAATTTTGTTTTGCCTCGCCGTGGCTAGCTTAGGTCTTTTGTTACCAATCGGTGTTACTTTGTTTTGGCTGGTGCGCGGATTAACAGGCACAGGGGTAAATGAAATTGTTTCTTTAGCGAATGTAATGCAATTAGCCGGGCACTCAATGGTAGCGGCAGGATTAGCAGCGATCATATCCACCCTCTGCGCTTTGCCAGTGGCAATCCTTGCTGTTCGGTTTCCTAGCCACATCAGTACTGCCATTGAGCGCACAAGTTACATCGGCTTTGGCTTACCTGGAATTGTGGTTGCTTTATCACTCGTCTTTTGGGGAGCAAATTACTTGCCTTGGTTGTATCAGACTTTGCCAATGCTGATCTTTTCTTACTTAGTGTTATTTGTTTCACAGTCTGTAGGCACTGTGCGGAGTTCGCTGCTTCAGGTTAATCCTCAATTAGAAGAATCGGCACAGAGTTTGGGCAGAACAGAGTGGCAAACATTGAGAGAAATTACATTGCCGCTAGTAAGCCCAGGGGTGCTGAGTGGAGCAGCGTTGGTGTTTCTTACAGCAATTAAGGAGTTACCAGCGACGTTGCTGTTGGCTCCCATTGGCTTTAATACCCTAGCAACGCATATCTGGAAAGCAACTGAGAATGTTTCCTACAGTGATGCTGCTGCTGGCGCACTCCTTATGCTGGTGATCTCGATGAGTTCGACGTTATTGGTGTTGTCTCAAAGTCGGGGCAAAGCACTCACCATAGAGGCACGCCGTAGCTTGCAAAGGGAGGTGGATTAAAGCAAACGTCGAGGGAAAGAAAGGAAGTTGAGCGGGTTTTATGGCATTATCGGCAATTTTACGTTTGGAGAATGTGACTCTAAAGTTTTCCCAAATGACTGCCCCAGCTGTGGATGGGGTAACTTTGGCACTGGTACCGGGAGATCTGCTGGGGTTAGTTGGACCTTCTGGATGTGGGAAAACCACACTCCTGCGAATTATTGCCGGGTTTGAATCCCCGCAAACGGGAACTGTGGAAATTGCTGGGCAGCTGGTCGCAGGCAATAATCAGTGGGTGCCGCCAGAACAGCGCCATATCGGGATGGTGTTTCAAGACTACGCTCTATTTCCGCATTTATCGGTGGCGGAGAATATTGCTTTTGGGTTGCGGTTTGCGAAAGCTAGAGAACGCCAGAAACGAGTGACAGACTTCTTGGCACTAGTGAGACTAACAGGACTCGAAAACCGCTATCCTCACGAACTGTCTGGTGGTCAGCAACAGCGGGTAGCGCTTGCCCGTGCTTTAGCTGCACAACCTCAACTCTTATTATTCGATGAACCACTGAGCAATTTAGATGTCCAAGTGCGGCACAGATTGCGGGAGGAAGTGTTAGAAATTCTTAAAGCAAAGAAGATTTCAGGAATTTTTGTGACTCATGATCAACAAGAAGCACTGGCGATCGCTGACCAAGTTGCAGTCATGCGCCAAGGCTCTTTAGAGCAAGTAGGGACGCCAGAAGAAATTTATCGGCATCCAGCCTCGCGCTTTGTCGGGGAGTTTGTCAGCCAAGCCAATTTTCTACCAGCTAGGCGTAAGGGACATTTATGGGAAACAGAAATTGGATGTTTTGCTTTTCAAAATCAGGATTCAAAAGATTCAAAAGACCTTATTCATCCTTGCGAAGACAAAGGGGATTTGATGATCCGGGAGGAGGATATAATTTTGCAGCCAGATCAGGATGCTTCAGTTGCAATTGAAACGCGCCGCTTTTTGGGTCGCGAGTATCGGTACTGCTTGCGAACTCCCTCTGGAAAAAAGCTATATGCGCGCACACCAACTGCCATAGTTCTGCCAATCGGCACACGGGTGCGGTTGTCTGTGGTAGGGCAAGCGTTGAGATTTTTTCCCCACGGCTAAGCCGACTGGGTTTTATACCATTTCACGAAATTGGTGATACAAATTCTTTCACCCCTGCTCCCCGGCTCCCCTGCTCCCCTGCTGCCTATTTGTATCAACATTAAAGTAAAACGGTATTAGAGGTGCATAAACCGTAACTTTGAGGTATTAAATTTTATGAATTGGGAAATTTTTCTTGCCAGTTTTACGGGTGCTTTGATTGAATTGGTCGAGATTCTTGGCATAGTCATCGTTGTTGGTCGAGTAGCGGGTTGGCGTAATGCCCTGATTGGTTCAGGTAGTGGCATTGGTTTGACTGTGCTTGTCTCGCTCATCTTCGGGAAAAGTTTGACGCTGATTCCCGTAGACATTCTGGCAATTGTTGCGGGAGGTTTCCTGGTGGCATTTGGGCAGAAGTGGACACGATCAATAGTCAAGTATTACGGCGGTATTCCCAAAAAGCGTGGAGATGACGAAGAAGAAAGGCTAGAAGCAGAACTGGCAAAGGACGGCAATCAATCTGGCTGGAACTGGTTTGCTGTCGTCACCACATTTAAGGGTGCGCTATTGGATAGTGTAGAGGTGGCGATCGCAGTCGTTACCTTAGGTGCTACCGGAGGCAAATGGATAGAAGCCATTGGTGGTGCAACGGTAGCGGCAGTTGGTTTGGTCGTGTTTGCATTCTTGTTCAGAACCCCACTTAATAGAGTGCCTGTCAAGCCAATGAAATTTGTAGCTGCAATGCTGCTGATGGGATTTGGCATCTACTGGCTGTGTGAAGGATTGAATGTGGAGTTGCCAGGTGACAACTGGGCGATTATCTGGTTACCCCTAGCTTGGGGTTCTTTCATGGCTATTGCTGCTGCACTCCTCCGTTGGCGGGTTGGATTGCACAAGCCGGAGGAAATTGTCAGTTAAGCGGCATCGATCACCAAACCATGCAGGGGGGGCAGGGGGCAGGGGGAAGAAAGAGGATTATTAATTTGGTGAGCAAGGAACACCTAAAAGAAAACTGGTGTAAGATATCATTGCATTTATGAGTCATAAGTGCCAACGTTTATTACCCCGCATAGTTTTTGTTTTCCCCATAGTGCTGCTCACACTCTTTACAACAGGGTGCGAGCAAGCTATTGAATATTTGCCACCTTTGCCTCAACTGCCAACAGGCAAACCCCAAAAGCCCCCAGTTCTCGCACAAACTCCCGCAACTACCAAAATTGAGGCAGCAGTTAGGCAAGGTATTAACAAAGAGCGTGTTAAATACGGACTGAAACCCTTACAAAACAACGATAAGCTAGCACAGGTTGCGCGGAGATACAGTCGGCAGATGGCTGCACAAAACTTCTTTAGCCACACTGGGGCAGATGGGAGTACCCTTGACAAGCGAGTACAGGCTGGAGGCATTTCTTACTGGGTGGTGGGTGAGAATCTATTCACAAGTACGAATATTCCTCAACCTGTACCAGCAGCGGTGGAAGGCTGGATGAAAAGCCCAGGACATCGCGAGAATATTCTGCGTCCTGTTTTTCGGGAGACTGGTGTGGGAGTTTGGCGAACTGGCAACACCTACTACATTACACAGTTGTTTCTGCGGCGTTAGTGATATTTTATTGAGAGAATCCTTTGCTAAATTCATGCATAAACTATTTCCCAAACGCTTCTCACCTTCGTTGTTTGAGCTCGTCTTTGACAGCACTATTCCGTATACAGAAATTTTGAATTTACATCAAAGTTGGATATCCAAGGTGAAAAAATCCAATGAGAAGTTTTTGGCAGCTTTGTAGACCGATTATTCCTTCTTCCTTGGGTACCGGGGAACACAGGGATTTCCCCAGCAAACTTGCGCTGAGGGTATGTCATTAAAAACACTGCTACGAGCGCCAATCACGGCATTAGCCCCAATTTGCACTCCCAGTCCAATGAAGCAATCTGCGGCAATCCATGCTCCATTACCAATAATGATACTCGCCGTTTTCAACCCAAAGGCTGGATCTGTCATGTCATGGCTACCAGTACACAGGTAACTTTTTTGAGAAATGACGCAGTGTTCACCGATGTGGATGTGGTCAAGACTGTATAAAACGACATCATCTCCAATCCAACTGTAGTCACCAATCGTAACTTTCCAAGGGTAGGTGAAGCGGGCAGTTGGTCGAATTAATACACCTTTGCCAATAGAAGCACCAAATAGCCGCAGCAGGGCGCAGCGCAAATTATTAAATGGGTGAGGAGTTAGGGGAAACGCGATCGCCTGTACAAACCACCATAACAAAATATACCAACCTGGGCGTCCTCGGTCAAACCAGGATTGGTCATATTTACGTAAATCTACAAAAGGTTCGTCATTAGTCATTAGTCATTAGTCATTAGTCATTAGTCATTAGTCATTAGTCATTAGTCATTGGTTCTTCCCCTGTTCCCTCACTCCCTCACTCCCTCACTCCCTCACTCCCTCACTCCCTCCCTCACTCCCTACTCCCCATCTCCCCTAAAGCACCGTTTGCCCTACTTCTTGAGGGACGGATGGTTTTTCACCAACAGAGGTGGAGGTGGTATTTAACTGACCGCCATATTTGCGTAATTCGTAAAGTTTAACACCAATTTGATACTCATATTGACTGAGAAGTCGTGCATAAATATACCCAGCCCTGCCATCCAAAAAACCACGCCCAATAATGTAGAACAAAACAAACCGCAAAAATGGTTTAAATGGCAGTCGCACCCACACTTTTTTCAAAAAGCGCTTGCGTTGTACGGCATCACCGAAGAGATTTGCGCCAATAGTACCGCTGTCATCTTTATCTGTAAGCAAATTGAGATAAACACGAGCTTCCCAATTGGAATAACGGTTATGTCGTTCTATCCAATGATAAAGATCACGAAAATCCTCATGTATCATATCATTTTTCAGATATCCAGCTTTCCCATCTAAGATGACGTGTTCATGAACTTCATTATCACCAGTGTTCGGAATCTCTTCAGTATTAAGGTTTTCGTAGCGACCTTGTTTGTGCTTGAATAAACGCAAATTCCAATCCGGATATTTACCACCGTGGCGAATCCATGTCCCTAAAAAAAAGACTCGACGGTTGAGGTAATAACCATTGTATTCGGGATTTTGGATTGCTTGGGCAATTTCATCCCATAGTTCTGGGGTGATGCGCTCATCGCAATCAACAATTAACACCCATTCGTTACGAAAAGGTAAGTTTTCTAAAGACCAATTTTTCTTTTTGGGCCAGCGTCCATTAAAGTAGAATTGGACAATATTTGCGCCGTAACTTTGAGCGATTTCGACGCTTTTGTCACTACTTTGAGAATCTACAATAAACACTTCATCAGCTCTAGTGACGCTTGCGAGACAGGCAGGCAAGTTTGCTTGTTCATTTTTTGCCGGAATCAGTACGGAAACTGGTAATTTGGAAGGCATATAAGTTATTATTTTTTACTCTTTCTTAGTTTTGCCCAGAATACCCTGAATAGCAGCATTTAAGTAACCAATTTGACCATATGCATAGACAATTTTATCAAATCGTTCTGCTGGGTCAGGAAAATATTGTAGAGTTTTATACAAACCCCGCAGAAAACGCTCGCTTCCACGCTGCAATTGTCCTAAACCAGCTTTGCCAGCAAGTTGTTCTCGATAACACTCACTAATACCTTGCCACCAACCCCGGTTGAAAAACCAGGAACGTTTGAGGCGTTCTGGGGCGACATTGTGAGCAACAAGGGCGTTGGGAAGATAAGCAACTTGCATTCCCCGTTGAAGGGCAAGTTCGGTCATTTGCAGTTCTTCGTTTGATAATAATTTTGTCCCAATTCGACCAAGATGAGTATCAAAACCCCCTATTTCTTCAAGAAAGCTGCGGCGTATTGAGTAGTTCAAGCCTCTGGGGGTTTGCCCTGGGTTGTCAATATAGACAATACTGTCGCCCAAGTCGTATGCCCCCAGATTGGCAGATAATCCAGTTGATAGCCAAGGTGGGGGTTTGGTTCCTTCAGGCCATAATAGAGTCACTTTGCCACCGGCGATCGCCAGTTTAGGGTTCTCTTGATAAGCTGAGTACAAAACCTGTAGCCAGTGGGAGTTTGCCTCTGCATCGTCATCAAGATATGCCAAAATTTCAGAACTCGCAACTCTCGCGCCAGTGTTGCGGGCAACTGATAAACCAATGACAGGTTCAAAAACATACTTGAGGCGAGGATTGTGGCTTCTGTGTTCTACGACTTCGCGAGTGCGATCGCTCGATCCATTATCCACCACCACGACTTCAAACTCACCAACAAAATCCTGCGCCAAAAGACTATCTATTGCAGCGCCTAGATAACTATCTCGATTGTAAGTGCAGATGATGGCAGAGATTTGCGTATTTGGCATAAGCTTTAAGTTTGGTTTTTGGATGTTGGTTACTAGTTATTGGTTCTTTTAGTAACTATTAACCACATACCCATGATAAAGTCCAACTTTAGCCTGCTGCCCTTGCTAATCTCTCCCAAAAATGTCCGACTCTCCAATTTTTTCGCCTACCTATTGATGTGCCTTGATTTCCAGCAATAACAACATGGGTACACCGCAATAACCACACTTTTAACCACACTTTATATTGTTTGTACAGCAAGCATTTCGAGGTTTTCTAGTACCTGTGTACTTGATTGATTCAAGTATAAAAAAATATATTTCCTAGATTTAATACAGTAAATATTCATAAGAAAATTATATTATCTATATTATCTGTGTAAATTTTGTGTAAATACTTAAGTAAGTATATATACAATTCTGTGGTCACGCCATACTATAAAAAAATCACGAAAAACAGTGAAAACACACAAGATTGAGGTAACAAAAAATGAAAGTATTTAAAACAGCAATCAACACATTAGTATCCAAAGAAGGAAAATTAAACAACACAAATTTAGGGTTTTGGGAATTCTCAGAGGAACTAGACGATGCTGATTTAGTAGGAATTAGTGGAGGGATTTCTGTTGGATCTTTAGTTAATATCGAAAATATTAATATCGGAGATGTTTCTGTACTTAGTGGAAATGGAAGTCAGAATGGAGGTTATAATACAACTTCTAATACCCAAAACGCGTATACTTCAGTCAACAATACAAATACGACAGATACAAGTACGACCGGGAACTAAACAACATCAATTTCCGGTATGAGGAACTGTCTGATGCTGATTTAATGGCGAGCAATGCTGGTGCTGGTGTTTTGACCACAACGTTAGGAGGAACTGGTGCTATTGTTAATGGAGCACTCGTACTTCTAGGGAGAATAAGTGTTTGGCACGGTCACAGTCACTGTACCACCTCACCATTTGATTAATTCTAATAGGTTACAAGATCCCCGACTTTTTAAAGAAGTCGAGGATCTGACTCCTACGACATATCAAAATTAATGGGACAGACCTAGGTGCAAAAGAAACCTTCTCAATTCTGACTCCTAAGTTGTGTATTGTGTGTTCTTTGTGAGCGAAATTTCACTACGATTGAATATGACCGTGCAAAATGACAAGAGTTTCTGCCAATTGAGTCAGACGGGTTTCTAGATGTTGCTTTCGCCCCAACAGTTGGCGCAACTTTTGGTAACGCGCAATTGCCATACTCACGCTCGCAACTTGTTCCGCTGGGCACGGACGTGACCACACTTTACCAGAAGCATCCAAACCACATAGATGATACCCAGCACGAGTCGATTCGCAGGAGATGCTATCAGTCGCGCAAACTTCTTCTACATAGTTCATCAGGCGGTCAACTTCTGCATGGCGCAGTGTTGCGGTTCCTCCTGGTTCTCGTTCGCGTTCGTGGGACTCTAGCCAGCCATTGACAATCGGTCCTTCTAGATATATGTCTTGAATCTGCCGGACGATTTTTTGCAGTTCTCTTTGCCAAGAGGCAACATTTTCCTGAATTTCTTGCAATAAATTCATTGCCAACGCGGGATTTGCTCCGTTGCGATGGCTTGTAAAGCTAGGAGTTTTGAATTTAGGTAAGCTTGGTGCTTTGCAATCGCTATCTTGTGCTGGAAAAGTCTGTACAGAGGTATCGTGGGAAGGTGAATTTTGTTCCGATTGCGTAGGAGGTTGATCTGCGGTGGGTTCAGGATTGGGTGCTGAGCGATCCTCACTTCCAACGCTAATGCGAAACGACAGAGATGGTTTTGTCAAACCATCTGCTTCGTCAGGTCCAGCAGTGTTGCGAGTTCCTAAATCGTGTAGGGTTGCCTCTATGCGTTTTATGCCTGCTTTCATACCGATATCAAAGAAAGTGTGCTGTACTTTGTAGTGTTTAAGGATGAAGGCAGCTATGTTGAAGGACAAAAGATGAAAAATTAATTACACTTAATGACTTCATATTTTATACTTCTTACTTTATAGTTGCTTCATACTTAACACTTCAGCCTTCAGATAATGCTGGTGCTAGTCTTACTATTAAAAGTTATTTTGGCGACAAGTTGCCAGCCTTATGGTAAAAAATAGAGTAAAAAACCTTCTGCACTCAGCGTTTAGCTGTCAGCTAGCTGATAGTTAATAATAGCTAATAGTTGATAGCCTGGTAGAATTACAACCCTTCTTAATTTAAGATACTAGGTAAACAGCTTTGAGTAAAGTCATATTAGTGACCGGACCAGCGCGCTCTGGCAAAAGCGAATGGGCAGAAATTCTGGCAATAAAGTCACAACTCGCAGTTATCTATGTGGCAACGGCACAAGAAAACTCAGATGATCAAGAATGGCAGCAACGCATCCAACAACACAAAGAACGCCGTCCTCAAGATTGGATGACATTAGAAGTGCCATATGAATTGTCTGCTGTTCTTGCTGACGCAAAACCAAACATCTGCATTTTGGTAGATTCTTTAGGTACTTGGGTAGCAAATTTCTTGGAACAAGACGAGTTGACTTGGCAAAACATTGTCCAAGAGTTTTTAGAAACAGTACAGTTAGTTGCTGCGGACATGATTTTTGTAGCTGAGGAAACAGGTTGGGGTGTTGTGCCAAGTTATCCTACAGGTCGAATGTTCCGCGATCGCCTAGGTTCTTTAGTACGTCAGTTAGGAGGTATTTCCCAAGAAGTTTACTTAGTGACTGGAGGTCATGTTCTGAATCTGAGTGTGCTGGGTTCGCCATTGCCAAGTAAAAATTCAGTAGAGTGAGGGAAATATAACTAATATTTAACAACTGATAACTCTTCTTAAGAATTTATTTACGATTCCTGATTTAAAAACGAGAATTTAGAATTTAAAATCTTAGTATGGCATCACAAGAAAACGTTAAAAGATACTTAGCTTACTGGTTCCAGCTAGGTAAAAAAGTTGTAATTAACAACGGTGCGGCAACCTTACAGCCGCGAGAGGTCATCAATGGTGACCGTTACAGTGACGAGTTTGAACAGTGCTTCAGGAAAATTATTTCACCGGAGTCGGGCGACTGCTACCTGGAAGGAACACAAGAAACCATAGCAGAACTGCTGACGCCTGGTTGGGAGGTGTCTCCATGCGCTCGTTGCAGTATGCCGGTACCAGTAAGAAACGTGGGTATGCCCCCGTCGCTGTGTCCCTGCTTCGATTTAACCAACTGGCCCAATACAGAATTACCACCGCCGCGATCGCCAGTTAATAACCAAGAGCAACTGACGGCAATTCGCGATCGCCTTTTGAATAATCTGTCATCGACAAATAAATAACTTCACGCCAAAACGCTAGGAACCATAGTTTTCCCGGCGTCTTAGCGTATCCCGTATACCAGAAACCCGGTTTATTAAATAAACCGGGTTTTTGCGTATTGCTTTTACAGCGCATTGTTCGTACATGAACTACAACCCGCTTTGTCTAAAAGCAAGACTTAGAGCAAAGTTTACTTCTGAGTTCTGAGTTCTGACGACTGAATTGCTGCTGTATGTATTTTTCGGAAATGATTCACTTCGTAATTTGACAACTGTTTTTTCTCAACGTGGTAATGAAGTTGTCTGAAAACGCAAATGACTCTGCTAGTGAGTTGCTCGTATCTTATAAAAGTAAGCAACGAGATGAGCGCCAAACACAAGAAAAGGCAATCAACTAGTAGCTCAAAACAAATTCAACTCAAATCAATTTTTCAACTCAAATCAATTTTACGAGGTTTTCAATCATGTCTAACGCTTTATTTACCGATTTGTCCATTGAACAGCAAGAAATCGTAGCTGGCGGTATCCAAGCAGTTGATTTTAGCAATGGTAGCTTTTTTAAAGGCAACACATCGATTAAATTAACAGAAGCATCATTCGGTTCCGCAGTGACTTCAACTCCTCATGGAAGTGGTTCAACAGTCGTTGGCAGCTATAAGCAAATTAGCCAGGAACAAAGCGTTCTCACAGGTGCTTTGCAATTACTCAAAGTTAAGTAATTATGCTTTAGGCTGCTGAATCAGAATCAAAATATTTTCGCAGCCTCAAGCAAAAAATAGACAATCAACCAAACGCCAAAGCCTAACATAACTTCAATCAAATTCACGGAGTATTTCAATCATGTCTAACGCTTTATTTACCGACTTGTCCATTGAACAGCAAGAAATCGTAGCTGGTGGTATCCAAGCACTTAATTATCTCAATGGTAGCTTTTTTGCAGGAAACACATCGATTAAATTAACACAAGCATCATTTGGTTCCGCAGTAGCTTCAACTCCTAATGGAAGTGCTTCAACAGTTGGTGGTAGCTACAACCAAATTAGCCAGGAACAAAACGTTCTCACAGGTGCTTTGCAATTACTCAACGTTAAGTAATGATGCTTTAGGCTGCTGAATCAGAATCAAAATATTTTCCCAGCCTCAAGCAAAAATTGACAATCAACTAGCTCAAAACAAATTCAACTCAAATCAATTTTACGAGGTTTTCAATCATGTCTAACGCTTTATTTACCGATTTGTCCATTGAACAGCAAGAAATCGTAGCTGG
>JXCB02000033.1:600659-690165 GCA_000828075.3 Tolypothrix campylonemoides VB511288
ATTTACCGATTTGTCCATTGAACAGCAAGAAATCGTAGCTGGTGGTATCCAAGCAGTTGATTTTAGCAATGGTAGCTTTTTTGGAGGAAACACATTGATTAAATCAACAGAAGCATCATTTGGTTCCGCAGTGACTTCAACTCCTCATGGAAGTGGTTCAACAGTCGTTGGTAGCTATAAGCAAATTAGCCAAGAACAAAGTGTTCTCACAGGTGCTTTGCAATTACTTAAAGTTAAGTAATCATGCTTCAGGCTGTTTGATCACATTCTGCCTAGAACCTTATCGATTATTTTGTTTTTCTCACTAAGCTTCAGCTATCAGCTAGATATTCTTTTTTTATAGAATTGTCTTTTCTTGTATATGACCATTTGCTGATAGCTGCTCGCTTTAATTTGTAAAACTACTTATGCCGTTACAAAGTAAATAGACTACCAGATTACAGAGGTAAAATCATGCGTAAACAAATTGAACCAAAAAACTCAGAATTATTTCTGGACTTGTCTGAAGAAAAACAAGAAATTGTGACTGGCGGCGGAAGATCTTCAATAGGATTGTACAATTTTGTCTTACAAATGACAAATATTAGAACTTTCGCAAATAGCGAAGCCACTGTTTCAGATGGTTCCAGTAGTACTTCTTATAAACAACAAACAGGATATATGCTCTCGCAACTTACTTTTGGATTTAGTGGAAGCGGTGGACGCCGCCAACGTAAATCAAAGGGTTTGGATGGCGGAAGTTTCTTAAATATGTTATTTGGGCTTTTGTCTGTACTGTAGTTGAAGATTTGGTATTTTACTGAGACTTTAGAATTTTCTGGCATGAAAAAGACCTGTAAACCTCTGTAAATAAGGTAAATACATCAACAAGTAAAAAGTACCTCAAACCCACTTACAACAAGGCGCATGTACTAAATCGATGTAAAATCCTTAACAGTTCTACGATTGAGATGATTTTGAACCTAGTTTTTTACAAAGTCCCATGAGTACTGCCGACACACTATAAACTATTGGATCATCTAAGCGTAATTACTAAGATTAGCTGATTTTTTCTCCTTATTTTGCAATTTCTACGGATTATTACTGACTATAAGTTGAAGGGCAATCTGATTGGTAAAGCTTAAATATTTCTACCTGGATTGTCAATGTGTATTTTTCGGAAATTAACGTTGGATCATTGTGTAATTGGTTTGTCCAAGATAGGCGATGAAACTGGCACAAACACTCAATGCACTAGCTATTTACTTACTTTATAGTGTAACTAAAGCAACGATGACACGTTTGCTTTCTTTAAGCCAATATCACATGGGTGATAGGTGCTTTTTTTTAATTAAGTGATAAAGAAATTAAGATAAGCTTTTTTCGTATATGAAATATGCTCATGTTTTACAACATAGTGAAGAAGATTGCGGCGCTGCTTGTCTCGCAACTATAGCCAAACATTACGGACGCACTTTTACTCTAAATCGCATCCGTGAAGCTGTAGGAACAGGACAATCTGGGACGACTCTGTTAGGGCTGAAGCGGGGTGCAGAAACACTAGGTTTTAATGCTCGCCCAGTGAAAACCTCACCGGAACTTCTCAACAAGATAAAAGAAGCGCCCCTACCAGCAATTATTCATTGGGGAGGAAATCATTGGGTTGTTTTATATGGGAAGAAGGGGAACAAATGTGTCGTTGCTGATCCAGCGGTGGGCGTCCGTTACCTTTCCAAACAAGATTTAGCAGAGGCTTGTGCAGATTGGCTGATGCTGTTACTGGAACCAGATCCAGTGCGCTTTTTTGCCCAACAGAACGATCAAGTTGGTGGGTTTCTGCGTTTCTTCAAGCGGGTGTGGCTTTTTCGCGGAATCCTAGCGCAAGCATTACCCTTAAACCTGATTTTGGGACTGCTGTCTTTAGCTTCGCCTTTTCTGTTGCAAATCCTGACTGATGATGTGCTGGTTCGTGGTGATACTAAGCTGCTCACAACTGTGGCGATCGCCGTGGTTGTGATGAATTTTATCTCCAGTAGCCTTTCGTTTGTGCAATCTAATTTAATCGCTCACTTTGCACAACGCTTGCAATTAGGGCTAGTCCTAGAATTTGGACGACAAATTCTGCGCTTACCTCTTTCTTACTACGAAGCGCGTCGTAGTGGAGAAATCGTAAGCCGCCTGCGAGATATTGACCAAATTAATCAGTTAGTTGCCCAAGTTATTGTTGGATTACCGAGCCAATTTTTTATTGCGCTGGTTTCTTTTGGTTTCATGGTTTTTTATAGCTGGAAACTCACAGTAGTCGCTGTACTCATTGCTGTGGTGATGACAGTATCTACTATAGTGTTTCAACCAAGTTTGCAGCAAAAAACCCGTGAGCTTTTAATAACAGAAGCAGAAACACAAGGCGTTTTAGTTGAAAGCTTTAAAGGCGCACTCACCATCAAAACAACCACGGCTGCACCACAATTTTGGGATGAATTACAAAGCCGATTTAGTAAACTTGCTAACCTCACTTTACGCACAATTCAGATTAGCATTATCAATCATACTTTCTCTAGTTTTATTTCCGGTATTGGTAGTATTATTTTGCTTTGGTTTGGCGGCAATTTAGTCATTAACCCGTCGGAAAATCTCAGTATTGGACAGCTGCTTGCCTTTAGCTCGATGAATGGTAGTTTTCTCGGTTTAATTGGTAGTGTTATCAGTTTTGTCGATGAATTTACTCGTGCTAAAACAGCAACGCAACGCCTGACAGAAGTTATAGATGCCACTCCGGAAAATGAAGGCGATGGAAGAAAGCCTTTTGCCAACATTTCTGGAGATACTGACATTATTTGTACAAATGTTAACTTTCATTATGCTGGTCGGATTGATTTATTAGAAGACTTTTCTTTAAAAATTCCTGGTGGTCAAGTTGTTGCTCTCATCGGTAAATCTGGTTGTGGTAAAAGTACCTTAGCTAAACTTATTGCCGGCTTATATCCAATTAAATCAGGTAATATTCGCATTGGGCTTTATAACTTACAAGACCTTTCGCTTGATTGTCTGCGTCAGCAAGTGGTTCTCGTTCCGCAAGATGCTCACTTTTGGAGTCGTTCGATTCTTGAAAACTTCCACTTAGGAGCGCCTTATGTTTCTTTCGAGCAGATTGTAAGAGCTTGCCAAATTGCTGAGGCAGATGATTTTATTAGTAAACTTCCTGATAAATATCAAACTGTTTTGGGTGAATTTGGTGCGAATCTATCGGGCGGACAACGTCAACGACTGGCAATTGCAAGAGCTATTGTTACAGATCCACCAATCCTCATATTAGATGAGTCTACTTCTGGATTAGATCCAGTGAGCGAAGCCCAAGTTTTGGATCGGTTGTTTGAACATCGTCGCGGTAAAACCACGATTCTAATTACTCACCGTCCTAAAGTGATTAATCGCGCTGATTGGATTGTGTTGATAGAACAAGGTAAGTTGAAACTTCAAGGTTCTTTAGAAGACTTACGCTCTAAACCAGGCGACCATTTGGACTTTTTAATTCCTTAGCAAGTGGTTAATAGTTAATGGCTAGTCGTTAGTAGAACAATAACTAACGACTAAGAATGACCAAAAAACTCATCACTAATTACTAATTATCAATTATGCTTTATACTCATCATCAAAAACTGCTTCCCTCGGTTGGCACTGAAGATTTTCTTCCTCCTATTAGCCGTTGGACATCTTTAGCTGGAATATTTCTCGTTGCCAATGTTGGTGGTGCGATCGCCCTCTCTTCATACATTAAATACAATGTCACTGTGAAAGCTCCCGCGACTGTGCGTCCAGCAGGAGAAATCCGGCTCGTACAACCGTCGATGGAAGGAAGTATTAAAAGTATCTTTGTTAAAACAAATCAGATTGTCAAAAAGGGCGATATCATCGCCTTATTGGATGATACGGAATTGCATATCAAAAATAGCCAATTGCAAGGCAATATCCAGGAAGGAAATTTACAACTAGCTCAAATTGATGCTCAAATCAAAGCTTTAGATACCCAAATTGAGGCTGAAAAGAGAGTTATAGAACGAACTGTCGCTTCTGCGAAAGCCGATTTGGCACGTAATCAACGTGAATATCAAGAGCAACAAATTAAAGCTCAAAGCGAAGTGCTAGCAGCAGAGGCAAATTTACAAAAATCTGAAGTTGGTAGACAAAAAGCAAAGACTGATTTAGTTTTTGCTATTAAAGAACAAGACCGTTTTGAACAGCTCGTTAAAGAAGGCGTAATTGCTCAGCGTCAATTCGACGAAAAGCAACTTATTGTCTTGCAAACAAAAGCAGCTGTTCAGGCTGAACAAAAAGCTGTGGACATTGCCAAGGCAAATCTCCAAACAGCTAAAGCTGCACTCAACCCGAGTGGGGGAATGGTGGCGATCGCTCAAGAAAGAATTGCTCAAGAAACTGCTAAAGGAGAAGCTGGGTTCGCTGCTTTTATCAGAGAGAAAAAGGCTTTAATGCAGCGACAAATAGAAATGCGAAACCAAATCAGACAATCTCAAAAAGAAGTAGAGAAAAATAATCTTCAGAGGAAAAATAGCGTGATTCGTGCCACCAGTAATGGCGTTATTCTCAAGCTGAATTTGCGAAATCCCGGTCAGGTGGTAAACCCGTCAGAAGCGATTGCTGAAATTGTGCCGCAGAATGCTCCTTTAGTCATTAAAGCAATGGTTCCTGCTACTGAAATTAAAAAGGTCGCCGTTGGTCAAACCGTGCAATTGCGAGTTGACGCTTGTCCCTATCCTGATTATGGAACGCTCAAAGGTGTTGTTAGTGCTCTCTCTCCAGACGCGTTCGCACCTCAAAGTAATAATACAGGTACAACTCCATCTGTTAGCTACTTTGAAGCAACAATTAAACCGGAACGTCTTTCCTTCGGAAATCATAATCGTAAATGCCTGATTCAACCCGGAATGGATGCCAAAGCTGACATTATTTCCAAAGAAGAAACAGCGCTTCAATTCATGCTTAGAAGGGCAAGATTAATATCAGATTTATAAACACTTATTAAGATTTACCAATTCATAGTTGATGATTTCTATCTTTTCAGTGAATTTGTTGAGAAAAAATAAAAATTATAGATTGTATATTGAATATAATTCTTTGTCATGGGTGATTTATCATTTCTTGTTAAAAACGATAAATGACTTATCTGAGATCTTGCATTTGTTGCAACAGTGAGGAGGCGAAGCCTCCAAACCCTCGTTACCAGGTTCAACCTGGTAACGAGATATTAGAGCCTCTGGCTCTTGTTGGGTGCAAGATCTGACTTATGACAAATCAATGTATCAATGAAATGTGCAATAGCTGAATAACGAATTCTTAATGATTTTGTTCTGTATGCAGTTTTGAGAAATAAAAGTGACGTATTATAACTATTATATTTTGCACAAAGATACAATGCCCTGCCTAGCCTTTTTTTATTATGCTAGGAAAATAAATAACAGAACGATGTCTTGTGAGGCTAATATTGTGTACACCCATTATATTCTTAATTATCTACCTCGTCACCCTGATCCGGTTTCTAGCTTCTAAGCATACAACTCAAGAGGCATTACAGTGGTGGTCTTGTAGGCAATCTATAAAACTCTTTCAAGAAGCGGAGAAAATCCGAGACGGTTTGTTGCAAGAATCTTTCGCAATTCGTCGTAGCCTAGAGATGTTAAGCGTAGATAACTTGGAGTTGTCGTTTAACAAAACTCAAGATTGTTTAAAACAAATTGATCAGTTCCATCAATCTTTAGTGCAATTAAGCGATCGCCTATTTCCAGCATACCTTCAAGATAGCTTGCCTTTAGCCATTCACTGCCTCTTAGAACCTTGGATAACATCTCATCCACACCTATATTTTCATATTGATATGCCAGCTTATTGGCGACAGGAGTCAGTTGGATGCAGTTTGACAGTTGTCAGAGCTTTAGAGGAGTTATTGAGAATCACTTTGCCAGAAGTTTTAACGCCAATATCAATTGATATCAGTTTAGAAGAACAACAAAATATAGGTCAGCTGATCGTGCGAATGACTTATCCTGATACCTGTACACTTATTTCTTATTCTAGTCTACCCGAATTAAAATTTCTTTGCAAAACTTTTAAAATTTTAACATCCGGGAAATGCTTTTACCGTATCAAAAATCTCAGCATAGTCTGGTACTTTTGCTGGAAGTAAGTTATAACTTGTAGTTTACAAACTAAATATAATGTGAGTTCGATGTATCCTGATTTGACCCCTCTCCAAACCTCTCCCCTACAAGGGGAGAGGCTTAAAACTCTAATTTTTAGGTTGCTCCTCCCTCTCCTTGTAGGAGAGGGAGGTTGGGTGGGAGAGGTCTGTCGAACTCACGTTAAATATAATTGATGAATTAAACATCAAGCGATTTCTGTTTTTATTGTTTAGTATATAATTATACATATAAGAATTTCTTTAGTTAACGAGGTATAACAAATGAGACAAACTTTATCAGGGAAGGCATTGCTGAAAATTTTGGTTATTGATGACCACGAATCAGTTTTAGGTGGGACCCTAGATGTCCTGCGAAAACAATACCCAGATGCGGAACTCATCACTGCTTTAACTGCGAAGAATGCTCTCAATCAAGTGATGAATTCCCAGCCCGACCTCGTGGTTATGGATCTTTCCATTCCGGAGAATACTGGGATGATGGCACGACCTGATACGGGCGTTCAACTTCTCAGGACTTTGATGAAGGAGTTCCCCAACTTGAATATTGTTGTCCAAAGCGCTCATGTCAGAACAATAGTACGCATTAGACCTGACATTGATGCTCATAAAGGAGGCTTCACCGTTGCGGATAAAAGTCTTTCTAGTCAAGAAATGTTAACGAGAGTTGATTGGGCATTACAGGGATTAACTCATACCAAAGATATCAAAGGAATTCATTCTGGATTGGAAGTAAAACCAGAGTGGTTAAGGGTGCTGAGTTTAGCATTTGAGGAAGGATTACAAGATAAGGCGATCGCAGAGCGAATGTGTGTCTCTGAAAGGATGGTGCGCCATTACTGGAGTAAACTCCAAGACGCTTTAAACGTTTATCCTGATGATGGAAAAAATATCCGAATTCAAACAGAAATGACAGCCAGGGAAGAAGGGTTAATAGATTAGTTGTCAGTTCAAAGTTATGAATAAAAATCAACTTCTAATCTAGGACGAATTTTATAGACACTTAAATTGTAAAAAATATTGAATTGGAAATCAAAATAATTTTTTAAAAATTACAATAGATTTTTTACAACAAACCTGCTCAAGTCACACTTCTAATGCAGCCTGGAATTTGGAAAATAATCAAAGATGAAATTGCCATTTGGCGAGTGGGTGCATTACCAGGTATTGCAGTGATTGGACTAGTGATTGTTGCCCGTCTCACTGGTTCTATGCAATCTTTAGAGTGGCTAGCTTTTGATAGTTTTCTTCGTCTACGTTCAAGTGAACGTATCGATGAACGCATCCTGATTGTAGGAATTGACGAAAAGGATATCCGCAATGTCGGAAAGTATCCTATTCCAGATAAAGAAATTGCAGCGCTTGTCAGAAAATTACAAACCTACAAGCCTCGGGTGATTGGTATTGATATTTTTAGAGATTTACCTGTTGAGCCTGGTCATCGTGAACTTGTGGCTGCATTTAAGGATATCAAAAATTTAATTGCTATTGAAAAAGTCTTGCCTGAGCAAGTCGCGCCACCACCAGCATTACCTCCGCAACAAGTTGGTTTTGCAGACCAAATTACGGATAATGATGGCAAATTGCGACGTAGCTTGCTAGCTACACCAACGGCTAAAGAATACAAGCTCTCTTTATCGCTATCTCTAGCAAGTGCTTATCTGGCTCATAAAGGTATAACCTTAGAAAACGGTATTCGCGATCCGGCTGCTATGAGGTTCGGAAATACCGAACTACCTCGGTTTTTGGCCAAGACTGGGGGTTACATGCAAGCCAATGATGGTGGAGTTCAGGTACTACTCAATTTTCGCTCTGGGGGAGAACGGTTTAGAACGATTACTCTTAATGATATTAAAACAGGAAATTTTCAACCTGAGTGGATACGCGATCGCATCGTGATTATCGGAATCATAGCCCCAAGCATCAAAGACTGGATAACGACTTCCGCAATTCCAGCTACCAAAACTGCACCAGGACGAGTTTATGGAGTGGAAATTCAGGCACATGCCATTTCTCAAATCATTAGTGCTGTGCTTGACAAACGACCACTTTTACAATCTTGGTCAGAAGGGTGGGAATATGTATGGATTATAGGTTGGGGTATCTTGGGAATTGGTTTTGCCAGACTCACGAAATTCCCGTTGCTCAATCTTTTAGCTGTTTTCATTGCTAGCACTTATCTTGTCATCCTAAGTTATTTGTTCCTCCTGACATGGGGTTTGTGGGTTCCAGTAACACCAGCAATGCTCGTTTTAGTTTTGAATGGTGTGGGAATGACCGCCTTATATCAATACGACCAAGCTTGGCGTTCTAGAATTAACGCTCGCCAAACCGTGATTGAACGCACATTTGAAACGATTCACAACGGACCATTGCAAACCCTTGCTAAAGCTTTAAAGCGTGTCAGAGACAGAGATTTACCTGCGAACGAATTAGTGGGTGAACTTGAAAAAGAACTTGAAAAATTGAATCAAGAACTGCGGGGAATTTATGAATTTTTGCAACAAGAACCTCTAACCCAAGATAGTTGTCTTTATTTAGGAAAAGGTCTAACTCTAAATTTACAAGACCCCATTCATGAACTTCTTTATCAAGTTTATAACCATACTTTAGAGCGGGATTTTCCCTGTTTTAAAACACTACGAGTTAAAATCCGTACATTTGAGCCTATTGATAATCGACATTTAAATATAGAACAAAAGTTAGGACTGTGTCGATTTCTGGAAGAAGCTTTGTGCAACGTCGGTAAACACGCCACAGGAGTCACAAAGCTAGAAGTCACGTGTACGACTTATGAAGGCTGGTACACTTTGAGCATTATAGATGATGGCTTAGGCATGAACTCATTTAAAGAAGGTCACGGAACGCAGCAGTTTAGGTCTTTGGCGCGACAACTCAAAGGGAAATTTAGGCGATCGCCTCTTTCTCCTAAAGGCACTCTTTGCGAGTTATCTTGGCCCATAGCCAAATTGTACTTTTGGTAATTGTTAGCTTAGCAAAATTAACCACAATATCTTTATAATTTCGCCTTTTTATCAAGATTCTATTTCCCGTCTGGAATTGACATAACTGCGTGAGAAGATATGAATAGTAAAACGTTAGCGATTGAATTAACCGTTCTATTTAAAGTTATGTAAATTCTCTCTATAAAATATTAAAGAATATTTTAATAGGAAAATTCTACGTAATTTCCTCTATATTGAAAAGTAAGGGAATTCGTAGAAATCCCGCTTTGAATTTTTAAGATTTTACTCTTGTTTTTTTAGTGCAATGCCGGAGAGGATATGCAGATGACTCAGAGAGAGTGGCTCTTGCACAAACTTTTTAATGCCAAATTTTTAACAAGTTGTGTTTTGACCATTACACTTTTGTTTACTCAAGCGGCGCAAGCTGGATACAAACCGCCCCGCACTCAAAAGCCGCCCAGTGGTTATACGGACTCCTCAGGTGTTAGAGGGGGGTGCCAAGCAAACGGTGTGCGCCCAGTCATTTTACTCGCGCCTGTGACACACGTCGGTCAAACGGCTTCGCTTCACCCAACGTTTGCTTGGTTTGTACCCCACTCACAACAGATATCTATGGAATTCACACTCTACGAGTTTGATGCAAACGACCAACCAAGCAAGCTCGCTTACAAGCAACAGTTGCAAAGCTCACCAGGGATTATGACACTATCCTTACCACAGCAGGCACAAGATTTAACTGTAGGTAAAAAATATCTTTGGCAATTGGAAAGTTTGTGCAACCGTAACCGTCCTTCACGCAATTTACTTGTTCGAGCAGAAATTGAAGTTGTACCAACGCCATCAAATTTGAAAATAGCGCTTTCTAATCAAGGCGAACCTTCCGAAAGAGTTAATTTATATGCTGAAGCAGGTATGTGGTACGACGCTTTAAGCGAAGCTCTAGCCTCCGCTAATAATAGAGAACAGGCAAAAGTTGCAGCAAGTTTGTTAGAAGATCTCGCCAAATCAGAGCAGCCACTACTAGATAAAGATTTGTCCAACATTGCTCTAAGTGACCAATGAGGTGTACATTAATACACTTTAGATAAAATGGTGTAGAGACGTAGTATGCTACGTCTCTACATACAGCTAGGACTTACGCAAAAAACCTCTCAAACTCTTATTTCTCTGTGCCTCTGCGTCCTCTGTGGTTCGTTTTTCCGTTACCCATGCGTAAGTCCTAACAGCTATAGAATTGTCACAAATAACCCTTAACTCAAGGGTCGTGGACTAAAGCCAGTTACCCACAAGGATGAATGGTGCCCAGTAGTAGGGATGGGCATATTGACCACTAGAAATCAGCGTCAGTTGCGCCCGACGCAAAGCCTCCGCTTTACTCACTTTGTTCTGGTACCATTCTGTATAAAATTTTTTCACTAAAGTGACAGTAGCAGCATCATTAATCGACCAAAGGGAAGCGAGAACACTTTTCACACTAGGGTTTACCACCACACCAGCCAAACCAAGACCAACACGGTTATCTCCAATAGCAGTTTCACACGCAGTCAGCAGTAGTAAATCTACTAATTTAGAACTGTGAGCAACACTACCAATCATATTATCTAGGTCAGTAAGAGTGAGCTTGGCATTATTGCCTGTGACGAGGAAGCTATCTTCCGGAACTGTCCCGAAGGTACCGTGAGTGGCAATGTGAATAATAGAGTAAGCAATTTGGCTCAGTTCAGGGTGCAGATGAGCGTATGTAAAATTTTCATCCAATAATTGCTTGGTATTCGGAATTTGTGCCACAACTTGATTAATTTCTTGTTTGACGTTAGTCAGCGCCTCATATGTTCGACCATCAACTACCGCATTTTTGGTTAACCCTACAGCTAGCACCTTGAGATTTTCATGGTTCACTTTTTTAGTATTTGTTAGGGTTAGGCTGGGGGTTGTAGCGATCGCATATCTCTGAACCAAGAATTCCTCACCATCATGCAGCGCCGCCATTGGTACTGTGCGAAGAATTCCATCATTGATAAAAACTAGAGTTTTAACGTGCAATGAATCTAAATCTTTGGCGAAAGGACGAACTATCGAGTCGTACAGACTCTGTGCTTCTTGAGGGTTGTAAATTATGCTACTACGTCTCTCCAAACCTCTACGAAATTCGTTGATTTGTTGTCTCAGGCTTTTTCTATCAATATATATCCACTTCAAGTGCTTTTCACTGTTAGGAAGACTCACTATAATCGCAATACAGTTTTCCAAAATAATCGAGTAAAAGACAGCAGTTGTTTTATCTGTATTTGCTTCAACTCTTTTTTTCTGAACTGGTGTTAAGGAAGATTTCCCGAAGTAATTTTGCAGTTCTACCAGTTTTAAATCTTCAACGTTGGTTAGTATATCGTTCAGTTTAGAATTATTATTGTTTTTAGATGCAGCTTCTACTAAACTTAATTTTAGTTCAATCAACTCGCGGTAAATTATTTCAAAATAGTCCTGCTCAGGCTCTTGTTTTGAATCAAAAATGACATGACGACTGCGGAGCAACTTTAAAGTACTAATAGCTGCTTTATAAGCTGTGATTGCCTTGAGAGGTTTATTTTGTGCTTTTAAAATGCGAGCAACTTGCCACTTCCACAAATACAAGCTATCTTTAGCATTGACGTTTTCAGCAACAGACTCTGCTTCACGAGTTAACTTGAGTGCTTGCTCGTAATTATGGCGACACTTAGAAAGATGAGCAAGATAACCCAATGCAAAAGATAAAGCGCGATTATCTGCCAAACGTTGAGCAATTGATACGGCTTGCTGAAGTAGCTGTTGAGATGTGATGTATTCTGTCTCTAAAATTGGTTCTGGGCATTTAAATAAGGAGAAAGTGACATCATCATCCAAAACTTGTACAAATTTAGCTAATTCAATGACTGCATAAACTTTATCTTGTGAATCTGGTAGTTGTTCTAGCAACACTAAAGCTTCTTGCAATTTCGCTTTCACTAAGTTTGATTGTTTGGTGCGCTTTGCAGGTATAATTGAATTTATAAGTAAGCGTATTTCCTCTAGCTTATTTTTGTTCTTACGGGTAAGAATAAGGCTTTTTTGGAAGTATTTTAAAGCTTGGTAATCATAATTAAAACCTTGTTTTCTTAATATATCCGCATCGTCATCATCACCTAATTCCACAGCGGAGTTTGCCCGAAAATAGTTGACTTGAGCAAGGCTTACGTATGTATTTCCTAAATTTTTTAAAGCAGAAGCACGAAAGACAGAGTTTTTAATTGTATTAGAAATTTTTAAGCTATCCTGTAAATCTGAAATTGCTTGCTTGTAATCACCTTTTTGTTGATAAGCTTCCCCTCGGCTGGTCAAAGCCAATGCTTCTAAGACACTATTGTTATGGGCACGAGCAATTTGCAACACAGTGTTTAAAAGAGCGATCGCCGCTATTGGTTGTCCTAAGTTCTTATAAGCTTGAGCTTGCTGGGTAAGCATTTGCCCTACCTGTAGCCAATTTTTGGTTTGGCGATAGTAGGCAATAGCCTGTTTGCTTTCTTGTATCTGCTGCACCAGTTGACTAGCATCGCGAGTTTCTGCCGTTACTGCGTCCCCAACTCCCGATTGCCAAGGTGATAATGGAGTGTGATTCAGCCATAAGATAGATGAAAGACTATACAGTAATATCAGTTTTAATGAGCGACGGACACTAGATATCTGGTGTTTGCTTGGCATAAAAGTGCTTGAATCATATATAAGTTTTAGACAAATTTGGCAAGCATTCCAATGCAGGAGTTATATCAGCAATTCGTATGCGGTAACTAGTTGCTGCAGCACTTGAAATCTGTCTATTTATGACTTTTCCATTAATTGTTATTTTGAAGTTTACAATTTCCATTGTGGCTTAATCATTGTAAATATTGGCTTAAAATAAACGTTTTTAATTGAAAAATCTATGTATAAAACTGGTGATAAATTTTCAGAAAAAATGAATATCTTAACGAGAAAAACATGAAAAAAATATGTCATTTCGTAGGAATACTGAGACGAACAAAAGCTAAGTCAGTAGAATGCTGAAAGTAAAAATACAAAGTATACTATTATACGAAAAAACAAGAATACTGTTATTTTCCTGAGATTCTCAGACAATGTTATTTCTACTGAGGGAGACTTTCTGGCAAAAGAAATTTGCTTTTTTCCGTGCCACTATAGAGAATAGAAAGCCAAATTCAGCAATAGGAAGGCAAAATAAGGCTGTGCAGATAACATTTCTAGGGACGAGTTCCGGTGTACCTACGCGATCGCGCAACGTTTCCAGTGTCGCCCTGAGATTACCACAACGAGCTCAGATGTGGTTATTCGACTGTGGCGAAGGGACTCAGCATCAACTTTTGCGGAGTGACCTAAAAAGTAGCCAACTCTCCCGAATTTTTATCACCCATATGCACGGCGATCATATTTTTGGCTTAATGGGTCTTTTGGCTAGTTGCGGCTTAGCTGGAAATGTACAACGTGTTGATATCTATGGTCCACCTGGATTAAATGACTACTTGCAAGCCGCCTCACGTTACTCTCATACTCACTTTTCCTATCCTGTCAAAGTTCACGTTGTACGTCCAGGGGTGATTTACGAAGATGATGAATTCACGGTAACGTGTGGTCTTTTGCATCATCGCGTCACTTCCTTTGGCTACCGCGTCTGTGAGAAAGACCGAGCAGGACGTTTTGATGTAGAAAAAGCCAAGGCGTTGCAAATTCCTCCCGGTCGCATTTATGGTCAGCTCAAACGCGGTGAAGTTGTGACCCTTACTGATGGGCGAGTAATTAACGGTCAGGAACTGTGTGGACCGACAGAAATTGGACGCAAAATTGCTTATTGTACAGACACAGTTTATTGTGATGGCGCTGTGGAATTGGCACAGGATGCAGATGTATTAATTCATGAAGCGACCTTCGCCCATCAAGATGCAGATATGGCTTTTCAAAGGTTGCATTCCACAACGACAATGGCGGCGCAAACCGCTTTAGCTGCCGGAGCGCACCGACTGATTATGACACATTTTAGTCCCCGCTATGCTCCTGGAAATGCAATAGAGTTGAAAGATTTACTTGAGGAAGCTCGTGCTATTTTTCCTAACACAGAGATGGCATATGATTTTATGGCTTATGAAGTACCAAGGCGGCGGGACAAGGAGTTATATAAGACTGAGGCGATCGCTTAAATGCAGCCATAAAAACGCATCCTACATCTACTCACATCTTGCACCAAGAAAATTTGATGGTACTTCGTTACTCAGTATGAAACCAAAAGTCCTTTATATAGCGAGAAAAGCCAATAAAAATAATGTAGCTTTATTGCACATATTTTTGGTTTGTACGGTTTTCTACGGATAGGTGCAAGATGTGAGTCTACATACTTTAAATCTAGATGCTTTAACGGGCTTAGTATGAGAGATTTCCTCAACACAAGGGAATCTCTTTACTTTCCGCCCATTTTCTCTCATTTTTACGAAATCTTTAATTGTTAAAGTCAATAAAATTCAAAAAACCTCAGTATTTTATTTTTTCTTCAGTAAAGTAATACACAAATATATAAATTTAAATAGACAAATATCAAGCTTTTAAGCTGCTTGATAGCAAACATTCTGTATACGATTGTCATCTTTATCAAACTGGGAATCACACAAAAATATCACAGATACTTACCTGTTACCATTCAACTACTCATTGTATTATTCTTCGACGCCAAATATTCAAATATTCGCTTTACTTATCTTGTTATAATAAGCATTTACAGTTAATAGTAAAATTTAAAAATGTAGAAATATCTCTGTGTATTCACAAGTATCTTGAAATACTAAATACGCTTAACCAGAGTACAACATTAAGTATATTCTACTTTTGTAAGCGTAGCAAGATTTATCATCAAAGGAAAACTAAACCAATTATTGTATAAAAAACTTACAGTATAAAAAGCTTACAAAATAACTAGAAAGCCAAAAAAGCTCGACTAGTAACGATATGGTAAAGATAGGCAAAATTGGTTGACTATCTCTATCTTGTCACTTAGGTTGAAATGAAACTAAAAAAAATCAGCAGAGGTGACATCTTCCAAGTGTTGTAGTCTGAAAAAAGATTTGCTATTTTTGGTGGATGTTGTTGCAAGTCAGAGAGAGCCATTAGCAATCTATGTCTTACTCTTGAACTCATGAGTGAAAATTAAGGGCAATGTTATCCCCAAGTTAAAATCGTGTATGGTGTAGGAATAAAAGAAGGAGTTTATGAACGTCACAAAAGTTGAGAAGAAATGTCTAGTGAGCGACTCCCTCCTGCACTTGTTTGAACTCCTAAAAAAATTTTCTCACCATCTTGTAGAAAAAGTAATTCGGTATAATTAAGAGGACTTTGATTGTGGCTGACATTAGTCTGGAGCGTGGGCAAATAGTTATTGCTTCCCCACAAAGCAAGATTAAGAGCAGAAAACTCTCTACAATTCTGCTTCGCCGACGCTTACAAATCTTGGGTGTTTCTGGCGTAGTCATGTCGGTTGCTAGCCTTCTGGCTTTAACTGCAAAACCGACTTATCAAAGTACTATACAGATACTGGTGAGTTCTCAGCTGAATCAAGGGGTAGGATCAAGTCATATCCAAGAAGGTGTAGAAAGTAATTTTACTAACCCTAATGTTGACATGATTGACTACACTCTTCACCATAAATTGATGCTGAGTTCCACGTTAATTCAGAAGGCAGTTAATTTGCTACGTTCTGATTATCCAAATTTGACAGTACAAGATATTAAAGGCAAAAAGGGTGAACAAAGCCCTTTAGCTATCAATTTATTAGAGCGGCAAATAGCAGAGAATAAAGTCATTCATCAAGTCTTTGAAATGTCTTTCAAGGACAACGAGCCAACGAGAGCACAAAAAGTTCTTCATGCTCTACAAAATGTGTATCAACAACATAACATAGAGCAACGAAAACATAGTCTTTCTAAAAGGCTTTCTTTAATCAACGAAAGACTGCCCAAAATCAAAGACAAAATGGTTCAAGCTGAGAAAAATTTAGAAAAGTTTCGCAAAAAACATCATTTACTCAACCCAGAGGTGCAAAGCAAAATTCTTCTGGAATCTCTTGCTGATATTAAGAAACAGTTGAGAATCACTCGCGCACAGCTTAAAGACTTACAAGCTCGTTACGACAACTTAAAACAAGAATTGTCCTCCTCACCCGAAAATGCACTTATCTCCTTTCGTCTGAGTCAGTCAACTCGCTACCAAACACTACTGAATGAGGTTCAAAAGACTGACTTGGCTTTAACTCAAAAGCGATTGCGCTATACAGATGACTATCCAGAAGTCCAAAAACTGATACAGCAGCGACGTACTCAAGTTGCGTTACTACAACAGGAGATTGGGCGATCGCTACCAGAAAAAGCAGTGCAAGCAATCTCAGTTGATTTGTTCCAAGAGAAACAATTGGGTACAGAAGAACCACTACTCACGGGAGGGCAAGTCACAGAAGTTGACTTGAAGCTTGTGGAAGAGTTAATTCAGGTACAGACAAATGTCTTAGGGCTGCGTGCCAATGAAAAGAGCCTCGTTAACTCAGAAGCGCAAATTCGCGCCGAGCTTAGCAAATATCCTAGTTTGATAGCAGAGTACAACCGCCTGTTGCCAGAAGTGGAAACAAATCGTAAAACACTTGAGCAACTGATGGCAATCCAACAATCTTTAGGATTGATGATTGCTCAAGGAGGGTTTGATTTGCAAGTATTGGAAGAACCCCAACCGGGAAGATATTTGGGTAGCAATAAGTTATTGATATTACTTGGGGGAATCTTATTAGCACCAATTTTCGGTATGACAACCGCCTTGATGTCAGAAATCTCTAACGATGCCATCTCTTCTCCAGAAGAGTTACAGAGCCTGACAAACCTCCGTTTATTAGGGACAGTCCCAGAAATTTCACTGCTAAGTACAAAAAAGAAGTCGTTCCGCCTGCCTTTGCAACGACTACTACCTGGCTTCTCAAAAGAAGCTATATCTGACGAAAAGCAACTTAACGTCTACGCCTTATTGCCCTCCCATGAAACGCTCGATATGGCGTACCAAAACATTCAAATATCAAAGCCTTCTGTTCCCTACAAGTCTCTGATGTTGACTTCAGCACTATCAGGAGAAGGGAAGTCAACCTTGGCGCTAGGACTTGCAGTGAGTGCTGCAAGAATGCATCAACGCGTTCTATTGATTGATGCCAACCTACGACAGCCAAACCTCCACAAAATTTTGGGATTAACCAATGATTGGGGACTCTCCCTGTTATTAGTTGAGGAAACAAATTCCTCAGTTAAGGAATACATCCAGCCCATTCATCCCTCTATTGATGTTTTAGCTGCTGGACCAACACCTGAAGATACAGTTAAGCTATTGAGTTCTGCGCGGATGAAAGAACTGCTTGAGTTTTTCGAGCAAACTTATGACGTTGTGCTAATAGATACTTCTGCCATTCTCGGCACAGTTGATGCCAGGATTGTGGCATCTCTGTGTAATGGGATTGTCATGGTAGGGCGCATGGATCAAGTGACCCATAATGAACTGATACAAGCGACAGACATCTTGAGGAACTTGAATCTGATTGGGATTATTGCCAATGGAACGAACCGTTCGCTGTAAGTATCTCATGCAGATATAGTACCTAACTTTTCACTCTTATCTGGAAAACCTCGCTTCCATTCCTCTCCCCTTCCCTAGTAGGGAAGGGGAAATATTTGGCGTTGCAGAATAGAAATATGAATTAGAGCGATCGCTAATATTGTCAGTAAAACCTATATGACAAGAGTTGAAGGAGATGCGGAGCCGTTTTAGACATTATCTTGCTCGCTTACATCGTAAAACTTTTTGTTACTCCAAGACCGTTCGCGTAGCGTGTCCCGAAAGGACATAGAAATGCTTAAGCTCTCTATTCGACTAGTCATACAACAACTACGTACGGTTCAGTAGTGCTGCGGGCGCATAGCGCCCCCAAGCTTGAAGCGATTGCACACAGCGCAGTGCCCCTTGGGCAATCGCATAATTCATATTTTCATTCAGCAACGCCAGAAGAAATGAGTTGATAATTAATATCTCAAGCAATATTTGGTTAAAATTAAGTCAAAATAAGAATTATTAGCTCTAAACCCTGAAAAATAGTAATATGTCAGATATAGCACTATTCAACCAAACTGAAGACGAACTCGGACGCGTGAAAGAGTGCTTCAACCAGCAGTGGAAGATTTATCAGAAAGTGCTCAATAACAATTACATGGGACACCGTGAAATTTACTCACATCTGCACGAGCTACTAGTAAACTACTTTCAAAAACCCTTTACAATGCTAGAACTTGGGTGCGGGGATGCCAGTTTGACTTCTCAAGCTTTATTAAATACGCATATTGCCTCTTACAAGGGTATAGACTTATCCATACCCGCATTGGAGATTGCTAAACAAAACATAACGATTGTTCAGTGTAACGCAACTTTTACCCAAGGCGATTTCTGTGAGCTAGTTGCTGAATTAGCACAAAGTCAACAAAATACATTTGATGCAATTTTTATGTCTTTTGCTCTCCACCACCTCCATCTCGAGCAAAAAGACCGCTTTATTGGTCAACTTAAGCCTCTGTTGACATCAGACGGTGTTTTTATTCTTATCGATATTGTTCGTCAAAAAGAAGAAGATCGAGAAACTTATATTAAACGATGCCTGGAGGGTGTACAAAAACACTGGAGCCTACTGACTTCTGAAGAGTATTTGATGGTCGAAAATCATATCACATCAAGCGATTTTCCTGAAACTCAATCAACTTTCCAAGAAATCTCCCAAAAACACGGTTTTACTAGGATTGATTGCCTCTACCACGATCCCCTCAATATCACACAATTATTGTGCTTTCATAACTGAAGACATCAGCAGTGACGACATTTCCACCCTGCTGATGTCTTCACCTGTAGTGCTATTTCTTGCCAATTGTCTGTATACCGCTTCCTGTAAATGGGCATATAAAGCTAAAAATAAACCACCCCTGGTAAATATACTGAATTTATCGGCTTGGTAACCATGTTGCAATAATTTGTAAGGGTTGAGGAGCGATCGCGGCTATCGTTGCGCTCTCCCTTGTCTCCCTTACGCTACTCGCTGCTTTTACTCGTTCATATCGCACTTCCAAAGTGTAGTCAAAATATAAACTCAGGCAAGGCGAGCGCCCATCTGCTGAAAAAATGCTTAACGCTTTGCTGCTTCCCATTCTTCCGGATCTGAGTTGATTCACACTTCGCACATTTCATAGCGATCGCTCTAATTCATATTTCTATTCTGCAACGCCAAATATTTTATTTGATCCCCCCTTTGCCCCCCAACCCCAGAGGGGACTTTTACCCCCCTTTTTAAGGGCGATTTAGGGGAATCATTGATAAATTTTGGTACAAACTACACTTTCCAAACATCCTCTAAGCAGCGATGCTTGGAATGCCCCACTATACCGCAAGGTTAGTGGGGGAGGATGTCAACTAGATTAAGGTGGGAAAATATTAGCAACTTCATTGTAAATGAGCATAAGTTTTCGCAAGTTTAAGACATTTTCAGCAATAACTGAATAGAGTGCAAAGCAAGCTGAGGGTCAACTTGAGTGTATTATTCACTTAAACGGCTCTAAACTAAGGTGTTGAAATCTTAAATTAGGTTTGCTTACAGCCTAACTAGGATGAATATTGAGTGTTTTTCAAAAATTTCTTATTGGCTTAACTTGAATATTTAGATTCATCAAAAAGTAAAAAGTAAAAAAAATAAAACACACAAAATATCAAAAAAATGCCTGAATATAAAATTTTAGACGTTCAGGGTTCTAACACAGAGGCTGCATCGGAAAGACTTATTAAACCGGTTCTTTCAAGTGCCAAAGTTGGTTGGGATGGCATACTTGTTGAGTACTTGCATCTGCCGGCACACGAATTGCCTGCACAAGTGCCATCAGAGTATATCATTAACCTAAACCTCAAGCGCCCAACGAGGGTAGAGGTGAAGTGGAATGGACGTCTTGTTAGCAAGCGCTTTACATCTGGTGAAATAACAATTATTCCTCCTGGTTTACCAACTGAAGCGGTATGTTTAGAGGCTTGTGAATTCCTCGTTCTATTCCTTCAAAGAGAGCTTGTTACCCATGTTGCACAGGAGTTGGGCTATTCCGAGGCGATTGAAATTGCACCCAGCTTGGGAGTAGCCAGTCCCCAAATCCAGTATATTGCGCTAGCGCTTAAGGCAGAACTTGAATCTGGATGCTTGTCCGGGCGTCTTTACGGTGAATCACTAGCAACGGCGCTCTCCAGTTATCTGCTACAGCAACATTCTACCTCTGGGCATCGCGTTCAGGATTTTACCTGTGGTTTACCCAAGTATAAGCTTTACAGCACGCTTGAGTACATCAATGACAATCTCAATCATGACTTGACACTTGTTGAACTTGCTAATCGAGTGCAAATGAGTACCTATCACTTTGTCCGTATGTTCAAGCAGTCAACAGGTTTAACTCCTCATCAATATGTAATGAATTGCAGAATTGAGCGAGCAAAGATGCTACTGACAGAGAGAAAATTGTCAATTGCCGAAATCTGCAAGCATGTAGGCTTTCAAAGCCCAAGCCACTTCACAGCAGTGTTTCGCAAACTGACAACAATCACACCAAAAGCATATAGAAATAGCCTGTAGTCTTCTCTTCTATCCAGGTAACGTTGCAGCAATGTTGGAATGATGGGTTGATGCGCTGCATTTTCCAATAAACTATTGTGCTGAATATTGAGTAGGAGTTCAGGTATCAAACTAACCTTGACTCTGATTTTTAAAGGCATTCTAGAGCGCCGGTCAAGTAATCATGATTGACAAAAAAGATGTAATATGGGTGTGCATTGCCCAAGATCAGTTGGATATCATCAGAGGTGTAATTTATGCGTCCTCCTTACTGGAATCCTCAGATTGAATTGTCACAGGCAGAGCAAAGCATCATCTCTAAAATTAAGAAAGCGAAACTATTCATCTTCCTACGCCACAACCGTCATCATCTGTTTGATGAGGAGTTTCAAGCAGAACTAACTATCATGTTCAAGGACAGCACGGTAGGTTACTGTCCAGTCTCGCCAGCACAATTAGCATTGGCATTAATTTTACAAGCATATACTGGAGTCTCGGATGATGAAGTGATTGAAGCATTGGTAATGGACAGACGTTGGCAGTTGGTACTCGACTGTCATGATTGCCAAAAACCGCCATTCAGTAAAGGGACTTTGGTAAATTTTAGACAAGCAATGATAGAGTTTGGAGTAGATCACAGACTAATTGAACGCACAGTAGAAATCGCAAAGGAGCGAGGTGGGTTTGGTTCCTCAAACCTAAGGGCAGCCTTAGATTCCTCTCCGTTGTGGGGAGCCGCAAGAGTAGAAGATACTTACAATCTACTAGGTCATGCTTTACGTAAAGCAGTGAGGTTAATGGCACAGGCTTGTGAACAAACAATTGCAGAAATTGCTCAAGAAACACAAATAGATAATGTAGTTACAGAAACTTCGCTTAAAGCAGCTTTAGACCTGAATTGGGATGACCCTACTGAGCGCTCATATGCCTTAGAAGTCATTCTGAGTGCCCTAAATAATATAGAATCTCATGTAGAAAAAAAAACTGCTAATCAACAGCTTTCACCTGTTGTAGAAACTTTGCAGGTGGCACGACAGATTCAATCCCAAGATGTAACTATTGATTCTCAAGGTCAACCAATACTGAATAAAGGTGTAGCTAAACACCGACGGATTTCTATTGAAGACTCACAGATGCGTCATGGACGCAAAAGCCGCTCACAACGTTTTAATGGTTATAAACGTCATGTGTTAAGGGATTTGGATATGGGAATAGTGCGGGCAGTAGGTATTACCGCAGCGAACGTTCCAGAATCTGAAGTGACAGAGGCGATAGATTCAGATTTGAAAGCTCAGAATGTGAAGATGGTAGAGCTGCACATTGATCGCGCTTACCTTCCCAGCCATTGGGTTAAACAACGTTCTCAAGACTTAACTATTTTCTGTAAAGCTTGGCCTGTACGTAATGGTGATCGCTTCACCAAGACAGATTTTGTACTAGACTGGGAGCACAGTCTGATTCGCTGTCCAAATAATGTAACTATCCCATTTGAGCAAGGAAAAACCGTTCATTTTCCTGCATCTGAATGTCATGTTTGTCCTATATACGAACGTTGTACTACTTCTGCTAGAGGTCGCAGTATTTCAATTCATCCCGATGAAGCTTTCATGCAGGAGTTACGTCAGCGTCAGGACACTGAATCTGGAAGAGCTAAACTCCGAGAACGTTCTCAAGTAGAGCATACCTTAGCTCATCTGGGTCAATGGCAAGGTGATCGTGCTCGTTATCTTGGCGCTCGCAAGAACTTATTTGATTTACGCCGTGTGGCAGTTATACATAATCTCCATGTAATTGCACGTATGTCTCCTCCAGCTTTTTCCCAACAAGTTTCTTAAACCCTCCTCGTTAACGATCGCTTTATCTAGCTCTTTGTTATTCCTGGTTTCTCCCCCCCCCACCCATATTATCTCTTTTTTGTCAACTATTATTACTTGACCGACGCCCTAGGAGCAATGCGCGTAAATATTACGCAACCCCCTAGCCCAAATTGTAAACTCTTATCGACTGCGATCGCAGATTTTTAAGTAATATTATTGATGAACAAATAAGATGTTACTTTAAATTGTCACAAATGCATCTCACTCACCCTTAAGTAACTTTTCGCAACTTTAAGATATTTTCAGCAATAACTGAATAGAGTGTAAGGCAAGCTGAGGATCAACTTGGGTATATGATTCACTTAAACGGCTTTTTAACTCAATATTGAAATCTTCGATTAGGTTTACCACAGCCTAATGAGGATAGATTTTGAGTTTTTTTGGAATTTTTTATTTCGTTCATTTTAAGAATTATTTTTGTAAATAAAAAGAAAAAAAAGACAGCTATCAAAAAATACTTCATTTACAAAACTAGTTTTTATTTATAGTTTTTAATTAGCACCTTTTTTCAGAAGATTAATCTTGAAACAACCCGAATATTTTTTCGGCTCATACAATTCTACAAATTGGCGACGGCAACAGACACAAATAGAATTCTATTTACTACGCCGCCATTCATTTGCCTGGATATAGATAGAAGCAAAAGCCAAGATTTTGCTTGGTGCTTCTTTAACGTGTCGCTGTTTTTGAAACCATAAAACTTTTCTCAAATTACTCAACAATCAACATCAAAAGGTATGAAGTTCAAGTCATTTGCTCTTACATTCCTCACTTTTTGTATTGCCAGTGTTTCTATAACCAAAGCAGCACAAGCTGCAACGCTGACGACAATCGCCGAAGGTCTTAATAACCCACGGGGTATTGGCTTTGGTTCTGACGGCAGTCTTTATGTGGCAGAGAGTGGTGGCGGAGGTGACGGAAGCGACGGAAGATGTATACCATCACCAAGCTCGCAATATATTCCTTTGTGTGCTGCTAAGGTTGGTGCAATCACCAAAATTACGACAGATGGTGAGAAACAACGTGTCGTTGATAACCTCGCGTCCATAGGATTAAGACCCGCAGGGGAACAAGGTGCTGGTCCTGCAGATATCAAATTTGATGACAAAGGCAACGCTTATCTTTTGATAGGCTTTGCTGGCGATCCAAACAACCGCGATACCCTGTTGCAAGAACCTACAATGGGACAACTATATAAAGTAGACCTCAACACTGGTTCGTTGACTTCTCTTGCCGATTTTGCCGCCTATGAAGCCAAATATAATGCCGATGGCACTGATTTCACTTCTAACCCCTATGCTTTCCGAATTCAGGGTGATACTGCTTACGTCATTGACGCGGGTGCGAATACCATATCTTCTGTGGATCTCAATGGCGGCGGTATTAAGAACGTAAATTCGTTTCCTCTAAATCCCCTCGGACCAAATGCCGAATTCCCACCCCTTCCTGATGATGCTGGAGAAATTGTTTTTGAGCCATCACAGCAATCAGTACCTGCAGCGATCGCATTTGCTCCCGATGGTAGTTTAACAGTAGGGGAATACACTGCTTATCCTTATCCAGTAGCAGTAGCACGTATCTTTAGTGTTGACCCCAGTACTTTGCAACCACAAGTCATCGCTGACGGCTTAACGGAAGTAACTGGCGTGGCATACGACCCTGACGGCAATTTGTATGTGTTGCAACACATGAATCAGCAAGAATGGAAGGCTACTGAACAGGGCACAGGTAATATCATCGGTGATATCAGCGGTTCTTTAATCAAAATAAATAAGGATGGTACCAGGGAAACTGTTTGGAGTGGTAATGGACTAGAGGCAGCTTCTGAATTAGTTTTCGGTCCTGATGGTAATTTATATACCTCAAACCGCTCCAGATATTCAGACTCAGGAGCTATCCTCAAGTTTGATCTTAAGGGTGGCACAACAAAAGTACCCGAACCCACTTCTGCAATTAGCTTATTAGCGCTTGGTGCTTTAGGTGCTGCTTCCTTTTCTAAGCGCAAACGCACTCTCAGAGTTGGGCGAAGAGTTGTTAGCTAAAGTAGAGACTCTCTAATTCCTCGTTCCTTGGTGTTGAGCGACAAATTATTTGTTGCTCAACCACTTAGCTAAGTCTAACTTACAAATACCCCTCTTTCTCAGCAAATTTACGTAAACGAGGAAGACACTGGCGTTGATAAAAGCTGCTCAAAGTGGAAACTGGCAGCCCAAATTCTGCTGACAGTTCCTTCCAACCTACTTCCGGCGGCAAACGTTTCAAAATTAACACTTGACAATTCACCAAGGGACGCGCTTGAATATGAGTTTGGCGCAGTTCTCCGTCCTCATCTTGCTCTGCCCACAACCTAACGTTTTCTAAAATGGGAGGAACATCAGGTTCAGCGGGAAGGTTATCTACAGGGTCAATGATTTCATTTGCATCACCTGAGGCAGACTGATTGATATTGGGAGAGACTGTTCTAGCTTGTTGTCGCTGGTAGTTGCGGTAAAAGTCTTGCAGTCTACGTTTTAAGTAAACATTCAGCCAAGTTATGACACTACCCAAAGAGGGATCATACGTTTGACCTGTTGTACCTTCACAAATGTTACGACAAAAATACAACCAGGTTTGTTGCAGTGCATCTTGATAGTAGGGATGCCTTTCCCTCCAGAGTTTTTTAGCACTCAAGCGAATGATCCGCGTGAGCAGTTTCTGACGTTCTGGGCTTCCGGGTGGGTGTCCACAGGCTTCGTCAACTAAGCGACGTAACAATTCCTCCAATCGATCCATAGCAGTTGTGGCAAACAGAGCAAGCATTTTTTCAGTATTGCTTACAAGGGGACTCTGGAGCATTACCCCTTGTCGTGATATTGTCTGCTTTGCTGCTTTTGTTGCTAACTTATACCAAGTTGCACCTCAAAGAGAGAATTTTCTGAATTAACCGCTCCAGAACGCAGAGAACACAGAGAGGAAAAAGAGAAAGTTACTTGTATGAATGCAACTTGGTATTAGCCAGTACCAAAAAATAAATTATCCATTATGTAGTGTGGATTAAACGCTTGACAGTTGAGGTTTTATATGCAGGACTAAAGTGCGCCGTAACCCACCATTGTTTTGGTACATCACTACAAATTGGAGATTTTTTTAGTTGGAAGTGCCTAAGATAATTTATTTCAGAGTCTGGCATGACGAATTATCAGACACCATGCTAGCGTTCCCGCTCCCAACAATGACGGTGTCAACCAATCACCCCAACGTACGTATAAAGTTTGAGTTTGCCGTCGATAAATTGTTTCTGTATGCAGTTCGTACGTATTATGCCCAGATATCCATACCGTTTTGCCGTGGGGATTCACAAAAGCTGAATATCCTGTATTTGTTGCCCGCACTGCCCATCTATCAGTTTCAATTGCCCGCATGATATCTTGTGCATGGTGCTGAGCGGGCATAGCTGCACTGTAATGGGCATCATTGGAAGCACTTAGTATAAATTGCCCACCCGCAGCAGCTTGACGGCGAAATTGCCCAGAAAAAGCAGATTCGTAACAAATACCAACAATAGCGCGACCAAAAGGCGTGTCAAATACCTGATTTGGCGAACCAGGAACTTGATGTTCGTCCAAAGGCGATAAACGGCTAATGATACCACCTAAAATTGATTCAAAAGGAATGTATTCCCCAATTGGAACCATTTTGGCTTTGCCGTAGCGGCTTTTTATCTCACCATCGCCAGCGATCGTAAATAAACTATTTGTATAGCTGCTTCCCTGTTTGTAAAAACCGCCAATCCATGCAACCACGCCTTTTTCTCGGACTGCTGTCACTAGAGAACTACCCATAATCTGATCCTGAAAAAAAGGCAAAGCGCCTTCTGGGGTAAGCACCGCATCTACACCTTGATTTGCTAGTTTTAGATATCCACTGGTGTAACCTTCAATGGCGCGACGAAAACCTTCTGGATAAAGCTTGATTTCATTGGGGACATTTCCCTGAACAATTCCCACTTTCAGGGCTGCTTCTGGGAGTTGGGCAAGAGGACGGCTGTATAAACCAAAACCGATGAGGTGGAGAGTGATAAATAGTGCTGCCGCAGTTCCAAAATAAAAGAACCGCAGAGGCGCAGAGAGCGCAGAGAAAAACTTTATTTTCTCCTCTGTGTTCTCCGTGCCTCTGTGGTTTATTAAAGCTTCAGCAATCAAGCCATTCACCGCAACAAGAGCTGCTGTTACTGCACTAGGTCCAGAAAGTTGACCAAGGTGTAAAATTACAAGATTATGCGGGCTTTGTGTGTAAGAAATGGAACTCCACCACAAAGGACCAGCACTCCAAAGAGCTTCTAAACCGCACCATAAAGCTGTGCCAATTAAGACATGAACTAAGCCATTGGGAATGGAACGGCAAAACACTCGCATGGCGATCGCCCAACTTGCAACTAACGCAGCTCCCCAAAGGGTGATGAATACCCAGCAAAACAGAGCGATCGCCAAACTCGCCAACCAAGGCACTCCCATCCAAGTCATCGGGTGAATCCCGGTAATCCAGAATAGAGCAACGCCGTGATAACCAATACCCCAAGCGAGTGATAGGAGGATAGGGGGGGATGAGTTTTTCCGTTGAAAAGAAGAACTCACAACGAATACCCATAGGGGAGCAAGGGCAATCCACCCAAAGAACCACACGCCGTAAGGTGCGACGGTCAGCCCCATCAAAACACCACTAAATAGAGCAATCAAGTAGGGGATTAAGATTGCAAACTTGTTCCCCTGCTTCTCCTGCTCCCGTAGCTTCTTACTCTGCCTCTGCTGCATCACCAGTATCGGGGGGAACGATCGCCACTCCCGTGATTACGTCATCTTCGTCTAGGCGTTGCACTCGCACTCCTGTTGCGGATCGCGATTGGACTGATATCGCATTCACTGCCTGACGGATGATGATACCACGACTGGTCACCATCATAATTTCATCGTCACTGTTGACAATGTGCAGAGTTGCCAGCTGGTCTTTGATTTTACGATTTTTGAATTTGGTTGCCGTTAGACCTTGACCGGCGCGATTTTGCAAGCGAAACTGAGCAACTGGGACACGTTTGCCGTATCCGCCCATTGTAATCACCAACGCCCAAGGACCAGTAGTACCGTTGCCTGGGACTTCTATGGACTCTTCATTTTCAATTTCTTCTGTTTCGATTTCCTCGATTTCGGCTTCTGTGTCTGTATCTAAAGTGGCAAGAATGGCAGCCGGGAGAATATCCATTCCCACCAGTTCATCACCATTCTTGAGTTTCATCGCTTTTACCCCACGAGTTGCCCTACCCAGGGGACGCAGTTGTTCGTGGGTGCATCTAAAGTGAATCGCCATTCCTTGACGCGAACCAATGATGACGCTGTCTTCGACTCTGGCGCGTCGCACCCAGCGGAGTTGGTCGCCTTCTTCTAAGGATATGGCAATTAAGCCGTTAGCACGAATATTGCTAAACGCTGCTAACTCGGTTTTCTTGATATTGCCGCCCTTGGTAAGCATGACCAAATATTCATCGCTGGTAAACTCGCTCACAGGGACAATCGAGGTGATTTTCTCCTCTTTGGGAATAGGCAGCATTTGCACTATTGCTGTGCCGCGACTGGTACGGGAACTCACGGGGATTTGATACGCTTTTAGGCAGTAAACAACACCTCGTTCGCTAAAGAAGAGAACGCTGTCATGGTCGCAGCAAGTCAAGAAATGCTCAACGCCGTCATCTTCTTTCATCTTGGCAGCTGCTTTGCCTCTGGTTGCACGGCTTTGTGCTTCAAAGGTATTCACTGCCATTCGTTTGATGTAACCTTGTTCAGTCAGCAGAATCAGAACTTTTTCATTGGCAATGAGATCACGCTCATCAATTTCTCCTTCAAGCGGTGAAATGACTGTGCGCCGAGGTGTGGCGTGTTTCTCTTTGAGCTGGGTGACTTCGTTTTGAATGATTTCTAAAATCCGCTCTCGCCGTGCCAAGATATCCTGCAAGTTAGCAATGATTGCTTGTAATTCTTCGTGTTCGGAGCGGATTTTGTCTGCTTCTAGAGCTGTTAAACGCCGCAGTTGCATTTGCAATATCGCATCTGCTTGCGCTTCCGAAAGCCCGTAGGTTGTGATCAACTCGCCTTTTGCCGTCGGTGCATCAGGTGCATTGCGAATTAAGCTAATAATCTCATCTAAATGTAGCAGGGCAATTAATAACCCTTGTAGTATGTGGTCGCGTTCTTCAGCTTTCCGCAGTTCATAACGGGTGCGTCTGGTGATCGCTTCAATGCGGAAATCCAAGAAGACTTGCAAAAACTCTTTCAGGGTGAGTATCTGGGGTTCGTCCCCATTCACCAGCGCCAGCATATTCGCCCCGAAGTTGGCTTGCAGGGGTGTTTGCTTGTAGAGGTTGTTGAGTACGACACGAGGATAAGCATCGCGCTTGAGTTCTATAACAATTCGCATCCCATCGCGATCGCTTTCATCTCGAATATCGGCAATTCCCTCTATTCTCTTTTCGTTCACCATCTCGGCAATTTTTTCAATCAGCGCCGCCTTGTTGGTTTGGTAAGGCAATTCGGTGATGATAATTGCTTCTCTATCAGGGCGTCCCCGTTGTTCAATAGTTTCAATTGTAGCCACCCCGCGCATGGTAATCGAACCGCGCCCGGTGGTGTAAGCTTCTTTAATTGCCGTCGTCCCTAAAATCTGACCTCCTGTAGGAAAGTCAGGTCCGGGGATATACTGCATTAACTGAATATCGGTTATTTCTGGGTTTTCAATCAGTGCTACCAACCCATCAATTAATTCACCCAAGTTGTGCGGGGGGATGTTGGTTGCCATACCCACCGCAATACCAGAGGAACCATTAAGCAGCAACTGCGGAATACGTGCTGGCAAAACTGTGGGTTCTTGCTGCGAAGCATCAAAGTTATCGATGAAATCGACTGTTTCCGATTCGATATCTTGCAGAAGAGCATCGCTGGTTAAAGCTTCCAAGCGGCATTCTGTGTATCGCATTGCCGCTGGTGGATCGTTGTCTACCGAACCGAAGTTTCCATGCCCTGCGATCAGGGGAGATCTCATGGAAAAATCCTGCGCCATCCGTACCAAAGCGTCATAGACTGCTGTGTCGCCATGCGGGTGATATTTACCCAACACTTCCCCTACCACACGAGCGCATTTACGAAAGGGGCGATCAGCGCTCAACCCTAGTTCATGCATTGCGTAGAGAATGCGACGATGCACAGGTTTCAGACCATCCCTGGCGTCTGGTAGTGCCCGACCGACTATTACGCTCATCGCGTATTCCAAATATGACCGGGACATCTCATTCCGCAGATCTGTTGGGATAATCCTCTCCTGAGAGGTTGTCATAACCTAAAAAACTCCAAAATTTGCAAATTTTAGCCGTTATACTGAGAAAAGAGCAAAAATATTCCTAATTATTGCTGAATAATTGACGTAATTTGATACAATTTTAACATATACTCCTGTTTTCTGCCTTGTCCGGGAACACTTAACAGTGAAAAAAAACAGTTTTTAAGCTGTTAAGTGCTAGCTAATAACTAATTACTCATGACCGATGAGTGCTTCTTGCCGAGACTTAAGTTGAGATGCAATAAAAGGGGCTTTGGGCGCAAGAAAAAATCCAATCAAACTAGCAAATAGGATTGGAGTAAAGGGACTGAAGTTGGTCAATTTTGAGAGGAGCAAAGTTGTACTAACAGGTGTACGCGTTATAGAAGCGTTGATAGCTGCCATTGTACAAATCATGGAGAGCGTAGGATTAAGTCCAGGAATTAAGACTGCTACAGCTTTACCGACACAAGCGCCAGTGAAAAATAAAGGGATGATAAATCCACCACGCCATCCACCAGTGACAGTCATGCTAATGGCAGCCATTTTAGCCAAAGCAAGCGCCAGCAAGAAAAGAGCAGGAAAGCTTTGATTGACAACCTCATCTAACTCCTCATGTCCAAAATAACGGGTGAGAGGTAAAATAGTTGCTAAAATGCCCAGTCCCAGTCCTGCGATGGTTGTGCGTAGATAAATTGGTCCACCAATCAAGGCAAAAACTCGGTCACATAAGCGAAAAATGCCCATAAAAATCCATCCTGCCACTACCCCGACAATTCCAAACATGATAGCTACGGCAAAATCATCAATGCTATCTAGGTGGTACTGAGGAAAATGCCAGGTAGGTGCAATGCCCAAATGTGTAATTGCTGCAAAGACGAGATAACTAGCGCAACTTGAAACAATCGCTGGCATCAGGGCTTCGTAATACTCCACAATATGCTGGTGATGCAAAATTTCTAGGGCGAACATAGCGCCGCCAAGAGGTGCGCCAAACAAAGCAGTAAAACCCGCAGCCATCGCCGCCAAACTCATAGATCTAACGTCTTCACCTTGGAGTCTTAAACGGTCAGCAACCCAAGTGCCAAACGAACCTGTAACCTGTACCAGTGGTGCTTCTGGTCCAGCACTCCCGCCAGCTGATATGCTGACCAGGGAAGCAAGAATCATTGAAGGATTTTTGCGAGCATCCAGCCGTCCGCCCTGAAAATGGATGTTATCAACTATGACGCCAATTTCACCAGGATTCCCAAGGTAATGAATCACCACACCGATAATTAAACCAGCCAGTGGCATCACGAACAGCAGACTAGGACCCTGAAATTTTTGGAGTCCATGAATCATCAGTTCTAGGACATTCCAGTACAGCCCAGCAAATAAACCACAAAAAGTTCCGACAACAGCCCAGCGTAAAACCCAGCGCGAAATCATGAAAGGATTACGCCTTGCTAGTCCTAAAAGCTGAGAAAATGCCAAGCGTTGAGTTTGCTCTGTAGAGGGGCGCTTGTTTGGTAGCACTGCTGATTTTCCTGTTTAAATGAAACGAAAGTTACAAAAATTTTACAATTTTTATGCTTACTTTCATCCCCCTCACTCCCTCACCCCCTCCCTCCCTCACTCCTTCACTCCTTCCCTCCCTCCCTCCCTCCCTCTCTCCCTCATCCCCAATCTAAGCCCCAAGATAGTGTGTGCCTCGCAACAGGAGAGTTTAAGCTGAGGCGTGTAAGGTTGGGTAAACAATCATGTATAGCGACGAAACAACTCCTAATCAAGCTGAAAAGACAAATCCCCAAAGCCATGAATCCGATTTAAGCCCGGAACTGCGTGATAGAATCAAGCACCCGCCCAAAATGGACGATGTATTGCTGGATCTATCAGCAGATGAACGTAGGGGTAACCAAGCAGTAGTACCGGACATGCTTGATGAACCAACCGATGAAATGATTGGATTCACCAAAGAGTAGTAAGGATACAATTTCATTCAGTATCTAGCTGCCAACCTTTTTCGCCCTATGCTGAGCGTCATTTATTCCGAAGAGTTTCTGGATCATAAAACTGGGTCTTTTCATCCAGAGAAACCAGAACGCCTAACGGCGATCGCCACCGCCCTAAAACAAGCTGCGTTTGCACAACACATTGAATGGTGCTTACCCACTCCACCCGACAAGCGCCCTCTCATGTCTGTGTTGTCACAAGCACACACAGAACGCTACATCAAAAAACTCCAAGAAATTGCTCTTGCTGGCGGCGGTTATTTGGATGGAGACACGCCAATTTCGCCGCGCAGTTATGATGTTGCTTTGTTGGCGGTGAGTGCTTGGTTGGATGGAGTTGATGCTGTGCTAGCAACGGGTAAACCAGCATTTGTGCTGGCGCGTCCACCAGGACATCACGCCGAAAGTGATGCAGGAATGGGATTTTGCTTATTTTCTAATGCGGCGATCGCTGCTCTTTATGCGTTGCAACAACCAGGAATTCACCGTGTCGCCATTCTTGACTGGGACGTGCATCACGGGAATGGTACACAGGCGATCGTAGAAAATCACCCACAAATCGCCTACTGTTCCCTGCATCAGTACCCCTGCTATCCAGGGACTGGACATTATACAGAGCGAGGTTTTCATAACAATGTGTTAAATTTGCCGTTTCCTCCTGGTAGCGATATCGAGGTATACCAACCAGTTTTTGAAACAAAAGTTGTGCCTTTTCTATCGAATTTTCAGCCAGATTTACTGATTGTGAGTGCAGGTTATGACGCCAACGCCGATGATCCCTTAGCTAGTATAAATTTACAACCGCAAGATTATGGTTTATTCACAGATTATTGTCTGGGAATAACCCGTAAAATTTTGTTTGGCTTGGAAGGGGGTTACGATTTTGACGCACTTGCCAAATCTGTTTTAGCAACAATTGAGCGTTGTATTGTGTGAGAACTCAGTCAAAAACGTAACTATCCACCTAGGCGTAAATAGTTAAACAACCCAACTTTTCGCAACATCAAGATGACCGCTATCTTCGTTGTCCATTCTACTAACAGGTTTTGACCACACCCTAAGTACAGCTTTGCATAAGTTCGTAACTTTTTTAAACGCAGAGGAACGCGCTTGGTAGCGCAGCCAAAAGTTCTGCAGGAGGGCTTCGCGGCTCGACTGAGCTTCGCCGAACTCCGAACGGTTTCCCGACCTAGGGAACTTTTCAAGACAAAGGGACGCAGAGCCTTGCCAAATTTAATCCGCTACGAATTAATAAAATGCTGTACTAAGCACACAGATGTATGCAGGGGGAAGCGATGCTCCGGAGGAGCCGCTTCGCGAACGGCGATTAAGCTCTGTCAAATGATCAAGCTATTTCTCAGGAGATTTTAAAGCTTGATCTAGCACCTGGCGAGCCTGTTCTGCTTTTGCTCTTGCTTCTTGATAACGCAGATTAGCTTGGGCATAATTTTTGAGAACTTTAAAACCTTCTTTGAGGCGAGTAATTTCCTCCTCACTCACAGATTTATCTGAAAATAAAACGTCAACCGCCTTGCGAACTTCCATCGCTTCAGTGCGTGACTCCTGCACTTTCAACTTGAGGGTGGCTAGGTTGCTCAAAACCTGGACAGCCTGTGTAATGGCGTCCTCATCGCTAGCGGTTTCGGTTGACGTTTCTTTGACTTCAATAAGTTGTTGAGGACCAAATCCATCTTCCAGTTCCGTAGGTAACTGACCTTCATCCATCAGTTTCATCAACTGATCCATTGCTTTTTCACGCGCTTTTGCTGAATCTTTACCAGGAACAGAGAGGATGATTTCTGGGCTTTGAGCAAGAGTGTACTGAACCATAATTAAGCAGAAAATTTGCTAGTAAACCAAGCCAGGGTAATAATTTTAACGCGAAACTAAGCTGCAAAACCAGCAAAACAGAATCTATTGTTATCTTCTTAGTACAACTTTAGTACAAATATATTATCATAAGACAAAAGAATAGCACTGATTCACATCTTGTACGCCTTAGAACCTAAAGAGCGGGAGAGTTTTTCTTTTTTGAGGAAATTAACACAGCGATCTAAACGTTTTTTTCCTTCGTCTGCAAACACATTCGGAGATATAATAAACTCAGCCTTAGCTTCTACAATTTTTAAAGCTGTTTCCAAGTCGGATATGGCTTTGTCCAAATCCTGATTCGATAGTTTACTTGCGTTATCCTGCCAATTTTCAGCGATACGTCCCAAGCTTTGAGTTACACCATACCACGAAAGTGTCTCGTCCTGCAAAGCTTCAATAAGTGCGGGGACTGCAGATGTTGCTTTTTCACCTATGTTTTCCAAAGCAGAAACAGCACTGGAGCGTACTTGCGGATCCTTTTCATTTGTCAAAGCTTCAATCAATGCAGGAACTGCGGATGCTGCTTTTTCACCCATGTTTCTCAAGGCTAGGGCAGCATTGGAGCGAACTTCCACATTTTTATCCTGTTTGAAAGCTTCAATGAGTGCAGAAACTGCAGATGCAGCTTCTTCATTATTGCCTTGCCCGATACTAATCCTTGATAGGACTTGAACAGCACCTAAGCGAACTTTCTCATCAGAGTCTTGCAATGCTTTAGTTAGGACAGGGACAATTGATGCCGTATCTGAACCGATAACTCCTAAGGCACTGGTAGCATATGAGCGAACTTGCTCATGTTCGTCTTTTAGTAATTCCATCAGTACAGGAATTGCTGCTTTGAGTTCGGGAATGAGTTCCCCGTTCGTACCATCACTGCTGTAAGAAAAACTCAAAGATTGAAAAGCATTTATGGCAGCTAGGCGAACTTCTGTATCGCTATCTTTCAATGCTGCAATTACAGCAGGCGTAACTGCTTTGACTTCTGGGGTAGATTTATTGAAGTCGTTGCCAGCAATGCGAATCAAGGCTGAGACAGCACAAACGCGAACTTCCGGATCTGGATCATTTTTTGACGCTCTCGTTAAGTTTGGAATTACCGATGAAGCAGCTTTTTTATCAACGATTCCCAAAAGATGAGCAGCATCGGCGCGTAGTTTTGTATCTTGGTTTTGTAATCCTTTAATCAACTCAGGAACCGCTTTTGAACCAATTCTTCGCAAAGCTCTAGCTGTTCTTTCAGAACCACAATAGTTCCGGTTTGACTCGTAGAAGCTTGAAACGAACCCTGATATATGCTCTGTCTCTTGCCCTCTAGCGTTACTTACAGTCAGCAACACAGATAATGAGAGGCACAAAAATGAAATTAACGCTATCCAAAATCTTGTAAGTTCCCAGTTGAGCATGATACCTCTTTTTTGCAAAGCTGAGTCAGGCGATCGCTACTTTTTCAGCTAAAGATTATTTCTAGTTGAAGCGCAATGACGGATTAATTGTCTCATTAAATAAGTCTTGAGAGTACCGTCCCCTAGTGTGCCCAGTTGCGTCAGTCCTGATTCTTCCACACAGGTAAGACATGACCTCTCGTCGCACCTTGCCAAGTTCTTAAAAATCAAACTTTATACTAGAAGAAGTAAGAGTATTTTTCGCTGCGAGGGAAGAGCGATGGCTCCCAATCCCACCATCATGCAAGCTGTGGAACAATTAGGTTACCGCGTCACTGTTGGAGACGTGGCAACTCAGGCAGGATTAAATGTTGCGCTGGCAAATCAAGGGTTATTAGCCCTTGCAAGTGAAGCTGGCGGACATTTACAAGTTTCTGATACAGGTGATATTGTTTACTTATTTCCAAAAAACTTTCGAGTAATTTTACGTAATAAATATTTGCAATTACGATTGCAGGAATGGTGGAAAAAGCTTTGGGGGATTCTGTTTTACCTAATTAGGATTTCTTTTGGAATTTTCTTGATTGTTTCCATCGCCCTGATAAGTATCACCATTATCTTAATTATCACCGCTATCAACTCAGACCGGGATAGCGACAATGGAGGTGGCAATTTTAGTGGTGGCTTTTTCTTTTTCCCAGATTTATTCTGGTATCTTAGCCCAGATTATGACACCCGTCAGAGAGAAAGACGGCGGGAGAAAAGCAATCTGAATTTCTTTGAAGCTGTCTTTTCGTTTTTGTTTGGCGATGGCAACCCCAATACCAAGTTAGAAGAACGCCGTTGGCAAGAAATTGCTAAGGTAATTCGTAACAACCAAGGTGCGGTAGTCGGCGAACAAATTGCACCATATCTAGATAATATTGGAGAAGGTTCTGCAAAAGAGTACGAAGATTATATGCTGCCCGTTCTCACTCGCTTTAACGGGCAACCTAAGGTGAGTCCAGATGGGCAGATTGTTTATTACTTCCCAGAGTTGCAGATCAGTGCTGCCAAAAAGTACCGTCAACCTCTTTCAGCTTATTTGGAGGAATTTCCCTGGCGATTTAGTGCGGCAACTTCAGGACAAATTCTGCTGAGTGCGGGGCTGGGTGTAGCAAATTTTGTCGGCGCATTAGTGCTCTTAAGTTTATTAAGAGATGGTACGATCGCCGCTCAAGTAGGTGGACTCGTCGCTTTTGTACATGGCATTTATTGGGTATTATTAGCTTACGGAACAGGTTTCTTAGTTGTCCCGTTAATACGGTATTTTTGGATTCAGTGGCGTAATAGCAAAATTGCTGAACGCAACCGCGATCGCCTATCCCGGGCTAGACAACTAGCAAGCGCAGACTCTGTTTTGCAGCAAAAAATAGCTTATGCTCAGCAGTTTGCAAAAGAAAAAGTCCTTGGTGATGAAGATTTAGTCTACTCTACCGAAACTGACTTGTTAGAACAGGAAGTAGAACGTTCTGAACAAATTGACGCTGAATGGCAAAAACGCTTGCAGCGAGGGAGTGGGGAGTAGGGAGGGAGTGAGGGAGTGAGGGAGTGAGGGAGGGAGAGCAAAGAAATAACTTTCTCCTCATGCCCCTCATCTTCCTCATCCTCTTCATCTTCGGCTATTTCTTAACCTGAATGGGTGCTAAAGCGACACCTTTGTAATAGTAATTCAATATTTGTAGGTGGTTGTATCCCCGCTTTGCTAAATTGTAGGCTCCCCACTGGCTCATACCCAAAGCATGACCATAGCCAAGTCCTCTGAGTGTAAAGCTTCCATTCCCGTTGCTGACGTTAAAGCGGGTGCTTTTTAGCTTGAGAGCTGTACGCACATCTTCGCCCCTCAGGACTTTCTCGCCTTTATCGCCGACAATTTTTAGAGATGTGACGCTTCCGAAAGGTGATGTACTCTCAGGAATCATTTGCTTCACATTGCCGATTTCCGGAATTTGGGCGCTGATTTCTGTAGGGGAAAAAGTTCTGCTCCAGTTGCATTCGCTGATATTTTGGTCAAAGTCTGGAACAGCGCGCAGGTATGGTTCGCGACTTCCCCAAACATCTTCTGAGTTTTCAGTGTGTCCGCCAGAACACGCGTGGAAGACAGAAAGAATAACCCTATTTCTATAAGTTAGTACTTTCCCGGCTGTAGCATCAACTGCGGCTAAGGTGGTACGAGATTCACTACTGACGCCTTTGTAAATTTGCCAACGATCCGGTGTATCACCCAAATCGTAAATGGGATTATTGCGTTGTTTTTCACGCTCGTAAAGAGCATATGTACGGGCGGCGATCGCTTGAGCTTTTAAAGCTTCTAAGGGCCACCTGGAGTCCATTTCGCCACCGATGACGCTGTAGAGATATTCTTCTAAATCAACCCAGTTAACGACAGATAAGCCTTTTTCTGACGGAACAACAAGAGTTCTGCCCCGATACCAGCGATCGCCTATATAAACGAATCCCTTACCTGTTGGCTCAACCCAAAATAGATTAGATTGCCACTTATCCAAAGCAACTCCACCAGGAACTGCTTGGGCATAATAAGCACCCATTCCTGGCAACTGTCCCAGAGTACGACCGCTGCTATCCTTGATAACTGCAGTTGTAGAACTACCGACTTTTACCTGTTTGACGTCTCTTTCAATCGCCACGCGCAGGATGACAGATGCTTGAGCTGGGGCAACTAGAGCAATCCAGATGACGATACCAAGCCACCAATGGCGTCCTTTGATATGGGAAAATAAAGATGCTAGGAACAGTTGGAACTTCATGCTGACAACAATTATAGTTACACTCGTGTATGCTTGACGCTCGCTTTTGTAGTAGTTTCCCGCAAGATAGGATTTCAACTCCATCAAATGATAGCTCAACAACTCCATCCAGGAGCAGATGCAGCTTGTTCCTAACAAAGGCACGAGCAATGAAAAGTAATCATCTATCCATAATCGCATCACCAGTCATAGCTGGAAAATGAAAAGCTTGCATCGACCAGGCGGTATAGAATGTAGCAGTCTGCCGTTAATTATTCAAAACAAACGGTTTTGCGGCAATGTCATCCAAACCGACAAAGGTAAGCAAATTTTGCCACTCTTGCTGAAGAGTTGCATCTTGGGGATTATTTTGACGTAGTTGTGCTAGTGTCGTTAATGCCTCGTGCCATATTCCATTGCTGGCATAGATAGCAACTTGCTGTCTTGGCTGTGCTTGTTGGAGTTGGTGGGCGATCGCTGGCTTCAAGTTGACTCGTTGTATGACTCCTTCAACATAAATAGGGGCTTGTTGCTTTCGGTTCTCGCAGTAAACATTAAAGAACCAGCGGTATTGTTTGCCTAAACTCAGTTTGGGAGCAGTAGTAGGTAGAGAAACGCTGATCACTCCGGGTTCATTCGGTAGGACAATATCCTGGCGGTAGATCGGATTTGATTCCTCATCAAGCAGCATAAAATCAGCGGGGTAGCTAGAACCTTTGGCGTAGGGTGTGTAGAACCAAAAAGTCGGGCGTTCCACTGTAGTCAATCCCCAGACATTCATTATCGAGGTTGGTTGCTCTGTTAAAGGGACTAAAGCAGTAAGTGCAGGGTTCCCAACTGGACAGGTACCCCTTCTTGCTCCCCCATAACGACGACCTCCTGGAGGTTGTCCTGGCGGAAGTGGAGGTAGAACAAGGCGCAAAGGTTCCTTACGAGAAGTCGTTGCTAACGGTTTTGACTGTGGTAAGGAATTGGAGCGTTCAGTTGCTGTTTGTTGACGGGACTCAGCCATAACCGACGTTATGCTACCCAGCAAACTGAAGCAGCTGGCGAGAGTCACTGCTAAAACCAGTTTCATCGGATATGAAATCATTTTTAGAAATCGCTTTTAACTGTTGAGTGTTAACTATTAATTGTTAACTAGGGACGGAAACAAAATAAAATGCACAACTTTATACCATTTTGGATTTTAGATTTAGATTTACAGATTGTGTGCCTCTTGCACAGGAGAAGAGAAAGAATTATTGGTAATCGCTTTTAGCGTTAAGAAAGTCGCCATTATTTTTCATAATTCGGGGAATCCTCTGCCTTATTTTTGGAGTAGGATGAATTTTGAATTTGAAGTTTGAAAAAAAACGACACAAAACGTTCCCACTAGTGCTAAAGCTGAAGGTACAAACGGCACCCAATATCCCTGGATAAGTAGACCAAAGCAGAGTACGTAGAGAACTCCAGAGGAGACAATGACTAAGATTGTCAATCTGGGGAGCGATCGCAGCCGCCAAGCAAGAACTCCTCCTACTACAGACCAACCCCAAATCCAGATGACCTCACTCCACAATGACCAAACTTGCAGCAACGGACGTTTATCTAGGACAGCGCTAAGAAGTTGGCTGATCATGTGCGCTTGTACCAAAACTCCTGGCATTTGCTTATCAAACTGATATTCATATGGTGTAGCCCAATAGTCACGAGACTCTCCTTTAGCTACAACACCAATCAGGACAATTCGGTTTTTGATGGCACTAGAATTAACCTGATTTGATAAGATTTGTGTCAGCGTAACTTGTTCGGCTATCTTGTTTGAGGAACGATAGTTAAGCAAAATTTGACCACCATTGGCATCAATTCCTTGATATCCGCTACTACGAGATCTCAGACGAGGAAAGATAGTATTGCCAAGCTGTAAATCTCCTTGAGAAGTTAGTTTTGGTTGAATTCCTTTAGCAGCAAGCAAATAACGGAATGCTAGCTGGGCTGAGAACGCATAAGTAGCACGACACGAAGAGACAGGTTCCTGGTTCATAAACAGCAGATGTCGGCGCACCACGCCATCAGGATCATGAATGAAGTCACTAAATCCCAAGCGTTCTTGTGGGATTTCCGGTGGCGGCGCAATACCCTTAACAGGTGTTGCGGCGTCGCTATTTTTGCAAACTCCAACCAAGTTTTCAGTCTGGTTAAGACGAGTGGTTAAATCTGGGAGTTCAGCTTTAAAATCTCGATAGAGATCCAAGCCAATTGCTTGGGGTTTGTACTGCTGGAGTTTCTCCAAAAGTTTATTGAGGGATTTGTCTGAGAGAGATTTGCCATCCACACCCTCACCGTTTCGCCGCTGAAGATCAATATCCTCATCATCAATCGCCACTACCAGCAGACGTGGATCGGGTATTTCATGGAGGATGAAGGGACGTAAGCGCATCATCTGGTCAAAAGCTTGGAGTTCACTGGTTTGCAGTAGCCCGAAAAACCTCACCACGCAAATTAAAGCAGTTATCACCGCCGAGGAGAACAATGCTACAGCTAATTTAGGTGGAGGTGCGCTTTGAGGTGGTGTAAGTTTTGGCGGTTGCAGTTCAGCCTTACCTGTAATCTTCTCCCAAGAAGGAGGGACTTGTGTGAGATTTTGGCAAATCACTGGTAACCAAGTCGCACAGGGAAACTTATCCTCAAGACCTTGCAACCGTTCCCGAGAATCCCGCACCGCTTGGTAAAAAGGCTCGCCAGCAGCGAACCCTTCTAAAAAATACTTCAAGAATTCCTGTGCGACTAAGTCTGGAACGGGTTCGCGCATGACGATCATCTGCGGGATTTGTAAATCAGCCAAGTCTCGCGCCAGTCGTAATCCATCGCAGGAGTTGAAAATTGCTAATTGCAACCCACGTTCCACGGCTTTTCTGAGAGCGTACCTTAATTCGCTAATGGTGAGGCTATCAGTTTGATTGAGGTATATGCGTCCAGTTCCATCTTTCCCCTGACTCGAACTGTGTCCAGCAAAGAAAAGAATATCCCAGCTTTTCCCCCACAGATGGTCAGTTAATTCCTTGCGTTGGGGTTCTACCAGAAAGCTAAGATCTGCATTGGGTAAGTGTTCTAGCAAAGCACGGTCAGCCTCAGTGTCAATCTCCTGACTATTACCGATGATTGCTAAAATATTTACTTTTTCGTTAAGTGTTTTCCTCAAAGGAATTCGTTCGTATGTTGGCGATGCTAAAGCAAATTCCGCTTTAGGATAGCGTTCTAGCAAGTCCCAGAGATGCCAAGGCAACCGCTGCAATTGACTATCTTCTGTTTGCAAAATTACCCGAATTTCGTCCGTAGGTAGTAATTTTTCTAGCCATTTCTCTCGAATCGGGCGAAACTCTTCCGTTAGCAGCCAAGTATTGAAGTGCGATCGCAAAATATGGGCAATGTTATCGCAGTCTTGGGTAATGGATACATTTGTTACCTGCATCTGCTCAGCAGACAAGCGGTAACGATTGCTTAGGCTTCGATAGCTAGACTGCCAGTGGCTATAGTAAAGTGGCATTTCTACCGCAGCAGGCAATTTACCGCTGATTTCAGTTGAGGGACGCTCACTTTCTTCACCGATTTGTAGCGTAACAGCAAACCCCTGCTCAAAGCTACCATCTGCAAATTTTAAAACCACTAACTTGCTCATAATTAGTGTCCTTTGTCATTTGTCAGTTGTTTTTCTTTTCTGGTGACAGTGTGCAATGACTCATGACCAATGACTAAATTACGAAATGTTCTGTGACACTTGCATCATTGAGTGCCACCTTAACGCTAAACCGCTCTGCGCTTTCACCTCTAAACTGTAACTGTAGGTAATTATCAGCACTTCTAGCTTGAGTTTCCAGAAAAACTGCTCCAGACTCATCCAGCACCGTCAGTTGTACTCCAGGTATTAAGTAAATTTGATTACCCGTCGGGTGCAACTGCAGGCGAATGCTAGTTTGTTGGTCAACTTCTGGTCTAATTTCTACAATAAGCATGACGGGTTGGTTGGAAATTTGGATTCCCAAATCAATCAACTTTGCCCGTCTGGTAAATACATCATTTTGGTTGGCAGCGTTTTGCTCAACAGTATCACCACTGCGAAAAGCATAAGCTGGTCTAAATTCTGGCTGGTTCCATATCGATTGAACACTCTGCCAGCCGCTCTCCAAGATACCGGTAAACCACTGGCTCAAATTCACTAAAGTCCTGACTGAGGTTTGTTTGAGTTCCCCAAGGTGGTCGATTAAATGTTCCAAAGGTTGGAGTTGACTCAAAGGTAGTTCTTCAGTTGCCATATTATTGCGAACAAACCCCAGCAACTTTGCTTCCTCAAGCGATTCATCCACTTGGACAACGACATAACCAACTCTTTGTTCCCAGGTTTCTGGAGGAATGTAACACATCTGTTGAGAAATATTCACGGGGCGGCACTCTAGACGACCCACTCCTGGCAACTCCAAGTCTGCTATATTGGCACACAAACGTGTAACTGGGTTCCAACTGTCACTGCTTGTTAGGTTAGTGGGAATACCCATAATTTCCAAGTAGTCATTTACCACCCATACGCAAAGTGTATTCAGCCGGACTTGTTCGGCTTTTTCAGGAGTAGGCTGGTTTGAAGCAAACTGCTGGGCAGTTCTGCGAGCTGCGTTGGTAATAGGCAGCGTTAAGGCAAAATCCTCTAGCTCATACGTGGTGCGTGTCATAGTTTTATCCCTGGTGATGAGTCCTGTCTTAGATATTTATCGATCGCAGTCATGAAATTTACGCAATATTAATGGGTCATTAGTCATTAGTTAAAAAACTTATGGCTGAGCAACTGTGCTAAACAATTTTGGACTTAAACGTATAACCTCACCCTACCCTGTCGGGCATCCCTCTGGCGAGTTTGGAGAGGGAAGGATTTTAGCGCAGCTAAAAGCGAGGGTGAGGTGAAAAGCGATCTGGTGTGTACACCGTAGCCTATAAGGATACCGATGGCAAATCCTAGGTATGACGCCTCACCTCAACGATTTTATAGAGTTTATGAGGCAAGGCTAAATGATGCGATCGCCTACCGAAAGGGCTGATTTCTCGTTTAACGTGAGTTCGATATATCCTGATTTGACCCCGCTTCCATTCCTCTGTCCACCTCTTTTTAACCCTCCCCTAAGAGGTTTGGGGTCATGAAGCTTTTTTTACTGGCAGAGGCTTAAAAATCCAATTTTTATGTAGCGGCTCAGCAAGTGAACATTATTCTACCACATGGATTTTTACGAGCAATGCCCACTCTACGATTTGTGGTTCCATCATCAGAAAAACGCTGTAATGTATAAAAACCATTGCTCTTGAGAGCCAAGCATCTACTCCATCAAAATCAGCCGCAAAGGATCTAAACGAACATACCAAGGCATCGGTTGGTCTTTGAGAGTTGCCCATTTTTCCTTAAACACCTCCGCCTGTAAGTGGTAATCACTCTGATTACTAGATGGATGATGGAGTTTGAGAAACAGCGTCATTCGGTGTGGTGTTTCGCTGGTTCTCGCCAGCCAGCAGGGAAAGGTGTTTTCATGGGATAAGTCGTTGGTGAGAATGATCTGATGGGCACGAATTCCCACATTGGATAAAGCGTCTGGGATAGGTTCAATGACACTCAGGGTACAACCCCAATCAATGGCTTCCACTTGCCCTGATGCGACAGCAACCGCACTTGAAAAGTTTTTACATCCTGTTAATTGAGCAACACCAACAGTAGCGGGACGCTCGAAAATGTCGTGTTTGGTGCCATAATGAACTACTTTTCCTTTCTCTAGAACGAGCAAATTAGGACAAACCCGATACGCCTCTTCCATATTATGGGTAACAAATAGAGTCACGCCCTCGTAATTTGCTAGTGTTTCTATCATTTGCTGTTCGAGCTGGCTTCGCAGGTGCGTATCTAGTGCAGAAAATGGCTCATCTAGTAACAATGCTTCTGGTTGACTTGCTAAGGCTCTGGAAAGTGCGACTCGTTGCTGTTGACCGCCAGAAAGTTGATGCGGGTAGCGCTCAGAATATCCTTGCAATTGTACTGTAATTAATTGGGCTTCTATTTGTTGCTTAATTGCTGTGGTAGAAAGTCCTTTGGATAAGCCAAAGGCAATGTTTTGCCCTACTGTCATGTGCGGGAAGAGAGCATAATTTTGCACGACAAAACCAATGCGGCGATCGCGCGGTGGCAAATTAATCCCCTGTTGAGAGTCAAACAACACTCGCCCATTCAAAACAATACGACCTCTTGTTGGCGTTTCTATCCCTGCAATGCACCGTAGAAGGATGCTCTTACCAGCTCCAGATCCTCCCAACAATCCCAAAGGTTGCTTGTCGGCACTAAAACATACTTGCAAGCTGAAGCCAGGGAGCTGTTTTTCAATGTCAACAAATAGCCCAGAAGTGAGGGAGTGAGGGAGTGAGGGAGCGAGGGAGTGAGGGAGTGAGGGAGTGAGGGAGTGAGAAAGTGAGGGAGAGACTGCTAATTTTGAATTGGTTTGTCTCTTCTGGCGAGTTTCCTGCCAATAGTTGACTGCAATAATCCCAGATAGGGAAATACTCATGATGGCAACAGCCCAAAACCAACCTTCTTGGATCGCTCCGCCTTCCACGGCAAAATAAATTGCCATTGGAATAGTCTGAGTTTGCCCTGGGATATTCCCTGCTAACATCAGGGTGGCACCGAATTCACCCAAAGCACGCGCAAAAGCCAAAGTCGTTGCTGCTAAAATTCCGCTTCCTGCTAAGGGTATACTTATTCGCCAAAATATTGTTGATTCCTTCGCACCAAGGGTTCTCGCTACCCGCAGAAGGTTGGTATCTATTTGCTCAAAAGCACCTAAGGCAGTTTTATACATCAATGGGAAGGCTACCACAGTGGCGGCGATCGCCGCGCCATACCAGGTAAAAACGACACTAAACCCCAAAGGCTCCATCAGTTTCCCCACGGGACCATTTTTGCCAAACAGCAGTAGCAACAAAAAGCCAACGACCGTAGGAGGTAAAATCAGAGGAGCAACGAAGATTCCCTCAATCAAAGATTTCCCTTTTCCTCGATATCCCAGCATCCAATAGGCAGCAGCAATACCAATAAAGAAGGTAATAAATGTTGCAAGTATGGAGGTTTTCAGCGATATCCACAGAGGGGAAAGGTCAAGAGGCATAAGTCAATCAAAATTTAAAAAGTAACACCCATTGAGGCACGCTCAGGATTCGTGTCTTGCTTCTTGGCAGAATTTTAGTTTTTGATAAATTTACTAAGCACCAACTTAATAATAAATAAGTTGGTAATAAATTTATATATACAGCCAGACAGTTTTCAATAACATTCAAAAGGTAGATGAAGTCGAGCGGCATTTTATCTACTCATTGTGTAACGGTACGTTAAAAAAATAGTGTATAAATAAAAACATTATTATCAGATTTGCCTATTTTACGGATGGTAGCCCAATAAGATAGACTAAAATTCTCATCATATTGGGGAGTAGGGAATGGACTGTAAAAAATTCCCAATCTCCACTCCTCACTTACCACTACTAGCTTGATACGCCAGTTAAATCTGCAACGGGAGCATCCCAATTTTACGCACTTGCTATTTTGCCCTCACCCCCAACCCCTCTCCCCATTTGGAACAGGGGAGTCAAGTCCTACTCTTATTCCCCGAATCCCCACGGGAGAAGGGGTTAGGGGATGAGGGTAAGTAAGGTTTTTGCTTGCTTTGGGATGCTCTCTCTGCAACAACTTAACGGCTTGTTGCTGGTACTTTTGATGCTTGCACAATAAACCCATACTTCTTTAGTACAGTCTGAGCTGGCTCACTAGATAAAAACTGGACTAACTCCTTGGCTGCGTCAACATTTTTACTGCTTTTCAGCACTGCCATAGGGTAAACAATCGGGGAGTGGTATTTATCGTCAGCAACGACGGCGACTTTCACTTTATCAGAGATTTTAGCATCGGAGGCATAAACCAGACCTGCATCGGCGTTGCCACTTTCTACTGCTGCTAGGACTTGACGTACATTGTTCGCCAAGACCAATTTGGTCTTGACCTTGTCATAAAGGTTCAATTTCTGCAAAACTTGCTCGGCATATTGCCCAGCAGGGACACTCCTGGGTTCGCCGATCGCAATTTTCTTGACGTTGGAGTCTGCCAATGTGTTGAAGCTGGTGACACCTGTAGAGTTACTAGGTACAACCAAAACCAGACGGTTATTCGCTAGGTTGGCACGGGTACCTGGAACCAGCAGACCTTTTTGCTCCAACGCATCTATTTGCTTTTTCGCAGCAGAGATAAAGACATCTGCGGGTGCGCCTTGCTCAATTTGTTGCTGTAAGGCACCGGAAGCCCCGAAGTTATAGCTTATGTTGACACCCGGTTTACTTTGTTGGTAAAGAGTATTAATTTCCCCGAGCGCATCTTTCAGGCTAGCAGCAGCAGATACAAGTAGGTTGGTGCTTGACTGTGCTATCACAGGAGATGGATCAAACAATCGCAAGCCAATTGCAAGCAACAAACTAGCAACAGCTATGCCTATAAAGGCAAAAAGTTGTCTTCTTTTCATAGTGGAACTTACAAATATCCTCTTTTGATGAAATTACGGTTGGTAAGATTGTACCAACCTAACCTCTCAATTACCAATCAATTTGGTAATATGATGTCCGCAGCGCTAGGAAAAAGGCGTGCTTGTTTCAAGTCCCTAACTTTAGTTAACGTGAGTTCGACAAACCTCACACTCACTCCCTCCCTCTCCTTTTACGAGAGGGAGGAGCAACATTAGAATCAGGATTTGAAGCCCCTCTCCTGTAAAAAAAGCTCCATGACCCCAAACCTCCCAGGGGAGGGTTAAAAAGAGGTGGAGAGGGGTTTGGGGTGAGGTCTGCTTTGAATGATGTCGAACTCAGGTTTAGTTGTGGGGTGTTTAATTTTGAATTTATAATGAGCGAATTTTGAATTCCCAGGAGGGGTGACAAGTACCGCTAACCGACCAAGCCATTCAAAGATGTGCCTGCAAATGCCCCTGTGCTTGTGCTAGCTGCAAAAGTTCTTGCGTCGTGAGGCTACGTTTTTTCTCTACCGACTCTTTGCGTACCGCCTCCAACACAGACTGGGTTTGTTCTTTGTTAAGAATGATACCGTATTGCTGTAGTATGTTCGATAGCAATGCCCGACCAGAATGTTTACCCACAACCAAACGCCGCTCACACCCTACCTCTTCGGGAGCAAATGGCTCGTAAGTGCTGGGATTTTGCAGCACAGCGTGAGCATGAATTCCGGATTCGTGAGCGAAAGTATTTTCACCAACAATTGCCTTCCAAGGTGGGATATTGTTACCTGATGCAGCTGCGACAAGTCGGGAAACTGACAATAAACCAGAAGTGTCAATACCCAAATCAATACCGTGAATGCATTTGAGAGCCATGACAACTTCTTCTAATGCTGCATTTCCGGCTCGTTCGCCTAACCCGTTTACTGTTGTATTTACTGATAAGGCTCCTGCTTTGATACCAGCAAGAGCATTGGCAGTTGCTAAACCAAAATCATTGTGGGTGTGCATTTCCACAGGAATTGACAATGCCATCACCAATTGCTTAACTTTATCGTAAGTCGTGAAAGGGTCGAGAATGCCTACGGTGTCACAAAAACGAAACCGTGATGCACCCCATTCTTGAGCAGAATGTGCTACATCTTGGAGGAAGTTTTCCTCAGCTCTTGTGGAATCTTCTCCACCCACAGATACAAACAGATTTTGATCAACGGCGAAGCTAATACTATCTTTAAGTTTTTGCAAAATCACCTGCCATTTACCCTGAAATTTAGCGGTAATTTGGATTTGGGAGACGGGAATGGAAATATGTACTCGCTTCAAACCACAAGCAATAGAAGCCTGAATATCTGATATGACAGCGCGGTTCCACCCCAGCAGTTGCGCTTGCAAACCCAAGCCGGAAATGACCGATATCGCTCGTTGTTCTTCCTCACCCATCGCCGGAATACCGACTTCTAACTCGTGAACGCCGATGGTATCGAGAATAACCGCGATCGCCACTTTCTCCTCTAAGTTAAAAGCAATACCAGCTGCTTGTTCACCATCGCGCAGTGTCGTGTCATTAATCAGAACCTGACTCATTGCCAAAATGCCTCTAACGGAAAGTGATGTATATTTATGGGTATTGCTTGAAAAAGCTCAAAGGGAACATGACGCTGTTACACCTACAAGTTGCACAATTGAGAGTGAGGGAGTGAGGGAGTGAGGGAGTGAGGGAAAGGATTTGACAGTTTTGTTCAAAGTTAAAAAAATGCATTTTATAAACGCAACAGCTTATTACACCCAATTGAAAACTAATATAATTCCAACGCCGAGCCATCTGGCTCGGCGTTGAAGTTTTTCCACAATTTTTTAACACAGCCTTTAGAAAGCCTCCACCTGTACTGCTTAGCAATCAGGTGGCGTAGGTCACAACTGTGGCTCAAGTCATCGCATAAGTAGGAAATACCTTTGCCTGCTTGGATTTAATATAAACACGCTGCTCTTCCCTAATGTTGAGCTTACTAAAGTGCTCCCGGCTGAGGAAAGCAGTCACTGTTTCACCAGACTTGAGAACCAACTCGACCCGAATTTCCCAACCTAAGTTAATAATGCGATACACTTTGGCAGGTGCAGTATCCTCAGCAGGACTGGTGTGAATCACAACGTCATGAGGACGCAAAAATACCTGCTCGTTGGTGCGAAGGCTTAAATCGCTGTCTGGCAGAATACCAGTATTACTGGGAAGAACATTCACTGGACCAATAAAACTCATCACAAAAGGTGATGCTGGCTGGTCATAAATCTCAGCAGAGGTACCAATTTGCTCCACCCGACCATGATTCATCACTACAATCTGGTCTGCAACTTCCATGGCTTCTTCTTGGTCGTGGGTGACAAGTACAGTTGTTACATGAACATCTTCATGCAGTTTTCGTAACCCCGCCCTTAATTCTTTACGGACTTTAGCATCTAACGCTCCAAACGGTTCATCCAACAGCAAAATGCTCGGCTGAACTGCCAATGATCTTGCTAGCGCTACCCGTTGGCGTTGACCGCCGGAGAGTTGGGAAGGATAGCGATCGCCAAATCCCCGCAACTGCACTAACTCCAAAAGTTCCTCGACTCGCGCCTGAATCTTACTTTTGGGAACCTTGCGGATTTCCAATGGAAAGCCGATGTTCTGGCGCACCGTTAGGTGTTTAAATAAAGCGTAATGCTGAAACACAAAGCCTATGTGGCGGTCTTGCACAGACTTATAAGTCGCATTTTCACCAATCAACCAGATTTCACCGGAATCAGGAGTTTCTAACCCCGCAATCATTCGTAACAAAGTTGATTTTCCTGATCCAGAAGGTCCTAACAGCGCCACAAGAGACCCTGTTTTCACTTCTAAACTCACATTGTCAACCGCACGGAAAGAACCGTACTGTTTAGTTATATTCTCAACTACAATGCCCATAGTCATATCCTCCCGGAAATTGATATAGTTATAAACTACGGTTAGTCTATCGAAAAAATGGTATTTTGGACAACAATGACTATTTCATCTCGTTTTCCTCATCCATCTGGTCAAAACACTAAACACACCTTTAAGCCGCGTTCATTCTTGCCAGTACGGCAAAATAGTCTGTGGAAAATTGAAACAGGAGTCGTGCGGATTATCACTTGGCATGAAGACGGTACACTTGTCACTTTAGGAGTTTGGGGATCTGGAGATATTGTTGGTCAAGCATTTTCTAAGGTAGAACCATATCAGATTGAGTCTCTTACTAGAGTGGAGGCGACAATCTTGCCTTTAGAAGGGTGGTTTCCATTAACAGATGTTATGCTTGCCCACATTCAACAGGCGGAAGAATTGATGGTTATTCGTAGCTATAAAACAGTGGAAATCATGCTCATTAAACTTTTGGCTTGGTTAGGCAAAAAATTTGGTCGAGAAGTAGAAACTGGACATCTCATTGATTTGCGCCTCACTCATCAAGACATTGCTGATATGCTCAATTCAACTCGCGTGACAATCACTCGTATCCTCACTCAATTAGAGGAACAGGGGTTGATTTCTCGTCTCCCCCTGCATCGGATTGTCTTGAAACAAGAAGAACTTTGGCATTATGAAATTTAGCTTCAGACGTATCAGCAATACCAGCTATCTCCATCAGCGTTTGGCTTACCTACAATTTTTAGATTTAAAGATTCCAGGTAAGCCAAACCGTGCCTAATTTGTGCCACAGTTCCATGTATTTCCAAATCAAAGCGTCCTTCTCCGTTAGTATGTTTTCCCAGCATTGCCCCCGTAATATTAACGACTAAACCGTGAATGGCAATCAGCCGAGAAATCACAGGTTCGTGATAGTAACGCCGGGGAATATGTAGGCGTAGGCGCATCTTTGTGGTATTACTGCTTTTAAAAGCTGGTGCAACCATAGAAATTAAGAATGAAGAATAAAGAATGAAGAATTAAGAATGAAAGAAGGAGGAAAAATTAATCATAGATAAAAACTTCATACTTCATGCTTGCTCTAAGAACTCAGAACTCAGGACTCAGTAGTCAGAATAATACAAGGATATTAGCACCATTATTCATTTATGAAATCAAGAAGAAAAACATCTGTTAGACCAAAAATGTAGTGGGATAAAACAACAGAGAAGTTGTAAGGAGAGAAACCCTGGGGGCAAACTGAGCGCAAAGCGTCTCGTTAGGGATACAAAGTGTCCTTATCAAATCCCCGAAATTTATTTATGGGGGTACCCAAGCTGCATTCTGTGTTGTGCGTTCTGTGTTCTGTGTTCTTCTCAAATTTCACCAACTCGCTGTATCGATATCATGCCAAATTTCCAAATCTAAGTCATTGATGTAAGTCAGCGCACTTTCAATTTGTGCAGAACTTCCCTGCAAATCCAGGTCAAACCAACCATCTCCAATACCATTGGCTCCCAAGATAGCAGCAGTGATATTCACAGTGAGACCGTAGTTTGACACCAGGCGAGAAATCACAGGTTCCTGATGATAGTCTTTTGGAATTCTCAACCGAATTCGTTTGTGGGTAAGTTGATTGTCTGAAATCATAGCTGATACTGTTTGACTTGCCATCTTTTAATAGACTTCTTGCACTCCCGAACTTTTTCTTAATGTTCTTCTTTGCGTCTTTGCAACGCCAGTCACTTACGGAGGGAAACCTTCCTGCAGTGCTGGCTCGCCTCTGCGCGAAACAAAAGAAATTTATGCAATCTTGTCTAATGTTTCGCTTTGATACCTGCTTTGCGTTCCAAAAACTCTTTGACCACCAAAGTCACAACTGCAAGCAGCGTTAACAGAACAGCAACTGAGAAGGCTGCTTCAGTTTCATACTGTTTGTAAGCGTCTTCCACGTATAATGGTAAGCTTTGAGTTTTCCGGGCAATGTTTCCAGAAACGACTGCGATCGCACCAAATTCACCCATAGATCTGGCATTGGTCAAAATCACGCCATAAAGTAGCCCCCAACGGATATTCGGTAGAGTCACGCGCCAAAAGATCTGCCAATCTTTCGCACCGAGTGTTCTAGCTGCTTCTTCTTGGTCGTTACCTAATTCCTCAAGAATGGGGATCACTTCGCGGGCGACAAAAGGCAAACTCACAAATGCTGTAGCCAGCATCATACCTGGAAAAGCAAAGATGACCTTAATATCGAGTGCCTGTAACCAAGGACCAAACCACCCATTTCGCCCGTAGAGTAGGACAATCATCAACCCCGCAACCACAGGCGAGATTGAAAACGGCAGGTCAATAATACTCAAAAGAAGAGCGCGACCTGGGAAGCTATTGCGGGCGATCGCCATTGCTGCACACAAACCAAACACTGTATTCACTGGTACAGTAATCAGAGCTAGTATCAGTGTTAACCAAGCAGCATGAGTAAATTCTGGGCGTATCAGATTGGAGAAAAACACACCAAGCCCTTTATGGAAAGCTTGAACAAAGACATTGATCGCAGGAAGGTACAGCACTAAAGTTAAATACAACACTGCTATTCCAATCAGAATAGCTGGAGCCAAACTCTTAGGCTTAATTTGCCTTTGATTGCTTGGCTGTGATGTCGCTGTATGAAAGTGTGGTTGTGGGAAACCATCATTATTTGACGTCATATCTTCTTCCCCAAGCTTGTAACATATTGATCCCCAGCAGTATCAACAGAGAAATTATCAGTAGCACTATGCCAATGACAGTAGCACCGGAATAGTCATACTGTTCCAATCTTTGGAAAATGAGTACAGGTGCGATCAAATCTTTGAAAGGAGTATTGGAAGCGATAATTACAGTCGAACCATACTCCCCAACTGCACGTGCAAAACCTAAGGCAACACCAGTCAAAATAGAAGGTAACAAGGGTGGCAAGATCACTTTGGTGAAGGTTTGCCATTGAGACGCACCTAAGCTCCAAGCTGCTTCTTCGATTTCCTTTTCCATTTCCATAAGGACTGGTTGCACCGTCCGCACCACAAAAGGTAACGAGATGAATATCATTGCTACCCCTACACCCAAGCGGGTAAAAGATACCTTAATGCCAAACGGTGCCACTAGTGAGCCAATCCAACCATTGTCGCTATAAACTGTTGCTAAGGTTAGCCCTGCCACCGCAGTTGGTAACGAAAATGGGAGATCCACGGTAGCATCAAGCACCCGTTTCAAGGGAAATTGATAGCGGACGAGAACCCAAGCAATTAGAGTTCCAAAGAAACCATTGATCAGCGCGGCTCCTATCGCTGTAATAAAAGTAACTTCGTATGTTGCTAATGCGAGTGGATTAGTCGCGATTTCCCAAAACCGAGCAGGAGGTTCACTAGTTGCTTTCAGCAACATAGCAAGTATTGGGATGAACAACATCACGGTCAGGTATGCGAACGTAATTCGCCATGTCCAAGGAAGATTAGACAAACCAAGCAGGTACTTTTTCCAACCCTGAGGTTTTTGAGGAATAAGTTTTTGCTGACGTGATGGAGGTGAAGATATAGCCATAAGTGGTAAGGGAGTGAGGAAAGTTGGGGAGTGAGGGAGTGAGGGAGTGAGGGAGTGAGGGAGTGAGGGAGCAGTTGGGTTGCAGGGGGAGCAATGACTAATGACTAATGACCAATGACTAATGACGATTTATTTTTTTGATTGAATTTGGTCAAAAACTGCACCATCTGCAAAAAATTTCTTTTGGACAGCATCCCATCCGCCGTAGTCACCAACTGTCCCCAGGTTTTTAACTTTGGGATATTTGTCTGCGAGTTGTTTGGTCTGTGCTGTTTCCTCTACAGGTCGAAATCCGACTTTGGCAAACTCCTGTTGTGCTTCTGGAGTATATAGATATTTGACAAAAGCTTCAGCAACTTCTCGGGTACCGTGTTTATCGACATTCTTGTCTACAATTGCGATTGGATTGTCGATGGAGATGTTTACATCAGGAATGACATAATCTACTTTTTCGCCCTTTTGTTGCGCCAAAACAATTTCGTTTTCATAGTTGATCAATGCATCTCCTTGACTTCGTTTAGCAAAGATATCAGTTGCTTCACGAGCATCTTTTGTCAAGATAGGAACATTTTTGTAAACTTTGGTTACAAATTCCAGCGCTTTTTGGTCTGTTCCACCGGTTTTGATCACAGAGTTCCAAAGCGCTAGGAAATTCCAGCGAGCAATACCAGAAGTTTTGGGGTCAGCGGTAATGAGTTTTACATCATCCTTTCCCAAATCTGCCCAAGTTTTGATGCCTTTTGGATTGCCTGGGCGAGTGACTAATGCGGCAACAGATTTAGAGACAATGCCATTATTGGGGAATTCCTTTTCCCATCCTTGCTCAATTAATCCAGCCTTCTCAATTTTTTGGGTATCTAAGGCAAGTGCCAAGTGAACAATATCTGCTTCTAAACCATCAATCACAGCACGAGTTTGAGAACCAGACCCTCCATAGCTTTGCTCAAAGGAGACATTCTGGTTATGTTCTTTCTTCCACTGTTCGACAAATTTTGGAATAATAGCATCGTGAGCTGCTTTAGTGACAGCAAACGAAACAAGAGTAACTTTCACATCCTGCTTATTGGCAGACACAGGGCTTGCGTTGGAACCACCTGCATCAGCGCTACTGGAAGAATTACTCGCGCCGTTACTACAAGCTGCGATCGCTACACTCAAGCTCACTCCTACCAAGAACAGTGATAGAAAGCCTTTTATAGAATTAAGCCTAAATTTATTACTAATTTTTAAGAATGTTTGCCGTGACTGTTTCAAAAGATCGTGCAAAAAACCCATGTTATTTTTCCCTGACATCTTACGCCATACCCCAGTAATCTTACGGTATATCTGTGAACTCACCGGAATTTATAGTTTATTGTAAAAGATAGTACTTAGAAGCAGCTAAAAAAGCAAGAGAAAATCTTCACTTTCTTGATGCGAAAAGTGAAGATTTTTAGAATACTTCTGTAGGAAGCAGTTATTCAAACTTAAGGGGGAAGCCGTCTTGAAACACGAGCAGTTCTCCGGGTAGGATTTGCGTCCAAACTTCGTTGTCAGTCAGGGGAGTGGTGGCGATAACAGCAACGCGATCGCTCGGAGTCGTCAATTCACTGAAATCAACAGTCACGTCTTCGTCAATTAAATGGGCAGCCGCAAAAGGCGCTTGACGTACAATGTAGCTGAGTTTTGTTGAGCAGTGAGCAAAAAAATGTTCACCATCCGAAAGCAAATAGTTAAAAATACCCTTTTCGGCTAAAAGTTGAGTGGCATACCTCAGTACTGAGTAAAGTTCCTTCAAAGGAGGCTTACTGTGAGGAAAGCATTTTCTGAACTCATCGAGTATCAGACAAAAAGCTTTTTCACTATCTGTGTTACCCACAGGTTGATAAAACTCCAGATGCTGGGGATGAAAATCTGGCAAATCTCCGTTATGCGCAAACACCCAGTACCTTCCCCACAACTCACGACGGAAGGGATGGCAGTTTTCTAAAATCACTTCACCCTGAGTTGCTTTGCGGATATGGGCAATCACATGAGTAGAGTGGATGGGATAGTGTCGCACCAACTCAGCTACGGGAGAAAAGACCGAGGGCTTATCATCTAACAAAATTCGACATCCTTTCCCTTCAAAGAAAGCAATACCCCAACCATCGCGATGGTCGTCAGTTTTTCCTCCTCGCGCCGAAAAGCCCTCAAAAGAAAAGCAAATATCGGTTGGGACGTTACAATTCATTCCCAGCAGTTGGCACATGGATATTGAAGCTCTGAACTTGAGACTAATGGCTGTGGCATCAAGATAATCTAAAATAGCTCAATTGATCTGGCACGAATGTTTCATTCTACAAAAATTCACTGTCTCATTCCGCAATTTTCTGAGGAATACAGACTGAACAGACATTCTTAAAAATCTAACTTTATGGGTAATTTTTCAGATCAAAAATAAATGACGTATGTAGATATTACGTAACCGTTATTTTAAAGTCAGAAGTTTTTTACTTCACTTTTTGTAATTTTTTTAAGTATAAATACGCTTGACAAAGCTGCTATAACCTCAAAATGTCACGGAGGGAAACGGGAAATTGTTCACCTGGTTCCACACCCTACTCTCCACAACATCAGTAGAGTCAAGTAAATCAACCCCCTATAGTAATAAATTTTCCAAATTTAGTCTTAATAAATTAATTTTGTAAGTATTAACTAGCACAGATACTTGATTTTTGTATTGGTATATGGAATTGTATTAAATCAATAAAGAACTATTTTTCCATCGAATAACCGTATATTGAATTGTGAGGAGTACTCCATCATGCATCTATTTAACGCTTTGAAGTCTTTGTTGAAGCCGTCGCAAAAGTCTTCAACCCGCACCCGCACCCTGCTCATTGCTGCTGGTTTAAGCGTCAGTGCCGTTGTACCGGTCTATGCAGGAATTAGCTTGCAAAATCCAGCTTCTAGCAGCAAACCGCAACTCATCACTCAGAACCAAAAACCAGTTGAATTAACTCTGGTTTCCTACGCTGTGACCAAAGAGGCTTACTCAAGAATCATTCCTCTGTTTGTAAAAAAATGGAAGCAAGAGCGTAAGCAGGACGTCAGTATTCGGGAAAGTTACGGCGGCTCTGGTTCCCAAGCACGAGCAGTCATTGATGGCTTAGAAGCAGATGTGGTAGCGCTAGCCCTAGGACTGGATGTGAACCAAATCCAGAAGGCAGGTTTAATCGGTCCAGGCTGGGAAAAAGAGGCTCCTAACAATGCGATCGTCACTAAGTCAGTGATTGCCCTCGTAACTCGTCCAGGCAATCCTAAACAAATTAAAAGCTGGGAAGACTTAGTTAAACCAGGAGTCACCGTCATTACTGCCAATCCTAAGACTTCTGGAGGTGCCCGTTGGAACTTCTTGGGACTGTGGGGTGCAATCACTCAATCTGGAGGGAATGAGGCAAAAGCCCTCGATTATGTCTCTAAGGTTTACAAAAATGTCCCTGTGCTACCAAAGGATGCGCGGGAAGCAAGTGATACTTTCTACAAGCGAAATCAAGGAGACGTGTTGTTGAACTATGAAAATGAGGAGATCCTAGCTAAACAGAAAGGTGAATCTAACAATCCCACAGTGATTCCGCAAGTCAACATTTCGATTGACGCCCCGGTTGCTGTGGTGGATAAAGTGGTGGATAAACGCGGTACTCGGCAAGTAGCGGAAGCTTTTGTCAAGTTCCTATACACACCAGAGGCACAGCGGGAATTCGCCAAAGTCGGGTTTCGCCCTGTTGATTCTACAGTAGCTAGCGAAACACAAAAGCAGTTTCCCAAGATTGGCAAACTCTACACAGTTGCAAACTTTGGTGGCTGGGACGCAGTTCAGAAGAAGTTCTTTGCAGATGGAACTGTTTTTGACCAGATCCAGGGAGGAAGACGTTAAATCAGTTATCAGTTATCAGTTATCAGTGAGCCAGCGCTGCAGGAGAGAAGTTGCAAGGAGGGTTTCCCTCCGGGCAAACTTCGGAAGGGTCTCCCGCTCTCACGGCGACTGGTGAGACCAGTCCTGTTCGCGAAGCGTGTCCGTTCGCCCTTGGCGTGCCGCAGGCATAGGACATAGGCGGGTCTCCCAACCTAGGGAACTGGCGTTGGCGCAGCCTCTCCGGAGGAGATACCCGAAGGGCGAACCCGAAGGGTTATCAGTTATCAGGCGGGCTGGTGGGGGATGCGCGACCCGCCACCAACGCCTATGCCTACGGCACGTCTGACGACGAACGGTCCAATTGGTGGGGGACGCGCGACCACTCGTATTTAACTGATAACTGTTTACTGTTCACTGTTCACTGTTAAAAAAGGGTGTAGGGTGGGAGATTTCTTTCTTCTCCACACCCTACCCCTCTTGGGGCGCTGTATTTTGCGCCCGTACATCAGGTGAAACTCAACTAGTCAATCGGTGCGTTGGGAACTTGTGCGTCAATTTGCGCTTGAGACAAATTCGGAAGTGCTGGGTTCAACTCACCTGCAAGGAAAACACCAGCAGGAGGAGCATTCAATTCAATTTCGCCAGTTGATGGATTGGTTCTAGCCACTAACTGAGTTCCATCCACAATCTTGACAAATAGAGGCTGTCCTTCTTGGTCTTGATTTTCTCCAGATGGAATGCTGATACCAGCTACGTTCACACCACTTGGCAGGTAAATACCATCACAGTCCCATTCATCATCTGTCTTTTTACCATTTCCGAGGTAAAAGAGGGTGTTGACAGAACTGTATTTGCTGGGTTTGTGAGCGTAAACAGCTAGTGTTCTGCCAGTTTCATTACGGCAAACGCCCCAGTCTTCTGTGGTTTCCATTACATATTTCTGGAACCGCAAATCAGAGATTTTCTGTTGAAGTTCCTCTGCGGTGTTGTATCCAACTGCTGACGGGTTACTCCTTGACTGTGAGAGTTGGCTGAGTTGTTGAGTGATCTGAGCATACTCAGGGCTTTTTTCCGCGATGGGGTCTGCAAAAGAAGGCTGAGCAATGACTAAGTTAACCAGCAGGAAAAGAAACACCAAAATTGCCTTAAAGATTCTCACGATTGTTCTCCTTTTCTGTTTTATGAGATTGAATCTTTTCCATTACAGGATTATGTTAGTTCGGTGGAAAAGTTTTTTAATAAGCCAAGAGATATACTTTACTATATCCAACTAGTTTCCATTCAATCAAATATTGTTTTTTATCAAAATAATAAGAGTAGTTTTTGTATATGAATCTGAAAGCTCTAACTGCATATACAGCAGGGGACTGGGGACTGGGGACTGGGGACTGGGTGAAAAGTCTTTTTGTGTCTAAGTTTTATCATGTGTTGATGTCCTAACCACCTTGGCTGTTGCTATACGAATCTTATCTAAAATGAACCACCTACGCTCAATCTAATGCTGCCGCTTAGATACAAACAGCGCTAAGAAAAAGGTAACAGTATGATAAATTTTGTTCTGAATAAATTAGGATTGGTGTTGAGCTAAGTCAAGCGATCGCCAATTCATAATTTTTATTATTTTTAAATTACCAATTCTTCCTTAAAGAGGATGAATGACTAAATTTTGAAATTTCATTTCATGCTTTACACCAGACAATTTATAGCAACAGCCAAGGTGGTTAGGACATCAACAGATGATAAAACCTAGACACAAAAAGACTTTTGACCCAGTCCCCAGTCCCTAGTCCCCTGGTATATATCTCTCAACTTTTGACTAAGCTGAGGGGACGCGATCGCGCAAAGAGCTAAAACTCATCCAACCAAGAAACATAACTGCAACTGACAATACTGCTAGCGCCAAGCTATCCAAGGCTATATACACACCTAAACCAATCAAAAGGAATGAGACTAGGGAGTTGCCGTAGCGATCAATAATCAGGGCGATCGCCTTTTGGTAAGTTAATAGATGGGCTGCATAGCACCAGATTCCAACTAGCACAAAGAAGACACTCAGAATCAATAGCAGACTTGTTAATTGAGTGTTGGCAAACAACGGCATATAGATTCCAACATTGTCACCACCGTTAGCAATGGTTATCGCTGCCACACTATAGGTTTGAGGAGACAACATACGGATAGGAAAGGAAACAGAAGACCGCATTGCTGGCTGTTCATCTGAATCATCCTCTTCTAGATTTACCAGACGATTCAAACCAATGGCAATGGGTATGAAGCCAGAAACATCCATCCAAACACTTGGCAGCATGAAGTTTCCGAAAAATCCTAGTAAACTAATAGCAACTAACACTGTGAAGCCGAGATACTGCCCTGCTACAATGTGGCGACTACGAAGCGAGGTATTCACTTGGGCAAATAGCAGGGTTAGGATGACAATATCATCAATGTTGGTAGCTACAAAGGCAGCAACACCTGCGGGGATGGCAGTTATTAATGTACTCATTTGGTGTTCCTAAAGAGATTTGCCTTTGGAAATGTTAGGTGTTGCGCTTATTATGGTTTGCGAATTACTTTGACGACTACATTATGGGTATCCATAACTGGTTTGAGATAGATAATATTGTTCTTTTGAACTTCGATCGCAGTTGTACTATCGAATGCTTTGCTCTCGACTTGCTCTTTTGAGGCTGAACCTACATGCACTCTCAGTTCTTTAGGGTGTTGCTGTTGCTGTTCCCGCAGTTGCGCCAACTCCAAACGATGTTGTTCTTGCAAAGCATCTATTTTCTCGTGCAGCAGTTCAATACCGTATGCTGCTTTACGGTTTATTGCGTGATCGATTTCGGCATTTTTGCGGTCTTCCTCTGACTGACGGTTTTGGCTCATAAGTACTACCGGTGCAGTGTAAGCAGAGGCAAACGAGAAGACGAGGTTAAGCAAGATGAATGGCTGTTCATCCCAGTGCGGTACTCCAGGCATCATGTTCAAAGTAACCCATGCTCCTAGGATACCTGTCTGCACTGTGAGAAAGCTCCAAGAACCGACTTTGGCTGCCATAGCATCAGCAAGGCGCTGACCAAAAGTCGATTTATCTTGGGTTTGTGGTTGCTCTTTTTGAGGTAGTTCTACGATAGTTTTTGTGGTGTTAGTGGTAGGGGTTTTTTGAGTTTTCATGATGCATCTCCTGTCAACTGTTGTCTAATTCGATACCTGGTGAAATAGAGTTGTTGACTTGTTTGTTGTCGTGTTGTGTAAGCCATCAACTCCTGAACCTAATTTTCACTTTAGGTAACCTTACAGACAGAAGCAAATGTTATTTATTCTTAAAACAATAAATAGAAGTGATGAAGGGCAGGAGATATTCATTCCACATCTTCGTGGGCTTTCACCTTTAAAATCTGTAAAAATCGAAAAATAACTTAAATACTGGAATTCTCCCAGCTAAGCCAAAAGACTGTAGCGGCGGATATCAGGTTCAGCAGCAAGCAAACCGTTAAGTTTCGCGTCTGCTTCCTCGAGATGGGCTGTGGCTAAATGAGCATCAAGAGCATCATCAGAAGTCCATTCCTCGACAAAAGTGAAATCTGTGGGATCAGCCTGATTTTGTAGTAATTCATATTTTATACAGCCTTGATCCTGTCGAGATGGTTCAATGAGTTCCAGCAGCACAGCTTTGACAGCTTCCACTTTTTCAGGTGAAGCAACAATCCGGGCAACAACGCGAACAGTTTGGTTAGTCATTGGTGATGTAAGTTAATTGTTACTTTTAATTGTCAGTTGTTAGTTGTCAAGACTTACGACTAACTACTTTGAGATCCCCAAACACCCACTCCTTTTGCTGCGACTATGTAGCGGAAAATGTATTCTACTAACTCAATGTAATGGGTGGCAGTTTTGGGCGAAGATGCCCAAACTGTAACACCGTGGTCGCGGATGAGTAAAGCTGGTAATTGTGAGGGATTTGTTGTAAAGCGCTCTTTAATCTCATCTGCAATACGGGAAACCTGTAAATGGTTGGCGAATATGGGCATAGCACAATCGGGGTTTTCTTGCCATACTCCTAGCCCTTTGAGCATCTCCAACGGTGGTAGGGGCAAGGTATCACCTTTGACAAACCGAGACACCAAATTTGCTTCAACTGAGTGGACGTGGTAGCAGCTCATAGCGTCGGGAAACAGGGCATAGAGAACCTGATGAATTGCAGTTTCAGCTGAAGGCTTCAAATCAGGAGAAGATTGCTCCACCTTGCCGTTTGGATGGATACGCACAAAATCACCAGGTTCTAATTGTCCTTTAGACCGACCACTGGCTGTAATCCAGAAGCTACCATCGGGCAAACGAGCTGAGAGATTTCCCGCAGTTCCTACCATCCATCCTTGTTGGTAGAACTGACGGGCAGCACAGATAAGTTCAAGACGGAGATCGTCTTGCGTTGAGCTTTTCATTTGATTAAATTAGTTCCACAATCTTGCTAGGTAGTCGCACACTTCTAAAATGTATTTCAGCCTACAGCCTGACGAGTGCGAATTTCTGTACCCGTGTACTCGGGAGTCCAACCTTCTGTCCCAGTGAAATACCGCACTGCTTTTATTCGCCGCGCTGGGGTGAGATAAAACCAGTGTTCAGTTCCCGCAGGTACGTTGATGTACTCTTCTGGCTGTACTGTCAGTTCTACTTGAGTTCCATCAGGTCGTACAAAACCAAAAATACCTTCTCCATCAACTATGTAGCGTACTTCATCTTCTGAATGAGTATGAATTTTGTCAAACTTCGTCAGCAGTGCATCAAGGTTAGAGATTCCTGGATGCAGGACGATGAAATCACGGGTTTGATACCCTGCTGTTTGTTGAAGTTGCTCAAAATAGCTATCGAGAGATTTTAAGACTTGTTCTTTCTCATCCTCGTTGAGGCTATCTTGTGCTAATAGTTGACGCAATTGTTGACTATCTCCCACAGCCCAGCGATTAAGTTGGATGTTTAGGGGTGCCAATTCGCGGGAAATGTCTTGCAAATCGGTGTATCGTCTTCCATCTTGCAATTCTAGAATCGCCATAGCTCACCTCGCGCAAAGATATATATTCTACGGTATCTCTACTGACTTGTTATTGTTCATTAAAAAAAGTTGAGGAGTTTAGCCACTCGTCTCGTGTGGTTTACTTTGTCACGACTTACGCAAAAACTCTCTCAAACTCTTATTCCTATGCGCTAAGGCGCACGCTGCGCGAACGTGCACTTCGCGTTCTTTGCGGTTCGTTTTTCCGTTACTGGTGCGTAAGTCCTGTTTGTATAGCTTTTTAACAAGAAACGCCAAGAAGTCCGCCACCAAGCGAGAAGCTTGGTGGCGGCTGAAGACAGGGGACAACGACTGCTAGGAGCGGCGGATAAAGCGCCCAATAGCAGCTGCACTGCGAAGAGCGATTTTTTTCCTCAGGTATTGCGATCGCGAATAGAGTTGAATCGGCGTTTGAGTGTGTTGCCAATAAGCTTTATCTGTCAAAGTTGGAGCTTCACCATTCAAAGCCTGAAGAATCAGTTGTTTTCGCCACGGTTTTGTCTCTGCTCCTGACGCATGGGACATAATGTTTACACTGCCACCGAAATCCATTCCCATTCGACTCACAGTGCTAAGTGGTTCACAACTTAACGTTACCGCTAAGTTCAGAACACATTGATCGCCCTGAAAATAGGGATAACGGTTCAAAGCCAGACAAAAATCACAATGCAAATCACCATATGCAAAGAGCCATAGTTTGATAGCCTCAACAGCCCGCTATATTTGTAATTTTCTGGCATTCTTTGCCTGGCTGGGCATTTGATTGCGGGGGAACTCTTAGGGAATCTCACTCCTGCACAAGCGACTCAGCATTATTGTCAGTGGATTAATAATTGGTTTAAGCACGATGTAGAGAACCTAAGCAAGCTCTATGCTATGTTGCCAAATTAGTCGGTGTGTGTGGGGTGTACGGGGAAAAACTATATTTCATCCACTGTGGCGAAATAATTTTCATGAGCGACTGCCTTGAAAATCAAACCACAGATTAACACAAATGCACACAGATAATTAACTATGCGATCGCATTTATGCGGGCGCTTTGCGCCATCGCCTAACCCCTAGAAATGGCTGACGCCAAAATTCCCCTCCCCGCATGCGGTGAGTCCAGCGCTGCGGGAGGGTTTCCCACGCCCAGGCGACTGGCAAATCCGGAGGGGGAGGGGTTAGGGGTGGGGTCATGTGCGTTGTAGTTCTTAACCAAAACGTCCGCTGATATACTCCGCAGCCTCCCTTGTTGCAGGAGTATTAAACATTTGCTCGGTAGGACTGAATTCAACTAATCTTCCCCTACGTTTGCCATGCTCGTCTATTTCGGTGTTGAAGAAGGCAGTCAAATCTGCTACTCGTGAAGCTTGCTGCATATTATGAGTCACCATAATGATGGTGTATTGTTCCTTGAGTTCAAGGCAAAGTTCTTCAACTTGACGAGTGGAAATCGGATCGAGAGCAGAACAGGGTTCATCCATCAATAGGACGTCTGGCTTCATGGCGATCGCCCGTGCAATACAAAGCCGTTGCTGTTGTCCTCCAGATAACGCCGTACCCTTATCTTTAAGTTTGTCTTTCACCTCATCCCAAAGAGCAGCTTGGCGTAATGATTGCTCCACCAATTCATCCATATTACCTTTGTAACCATTTGTACGTGGTGCAAAGGAGATGTTTTCGTAGATTGACTTCGGAAAAGGGTTTGGTCTTTGGAAAACCATTCCAACTTGACGACGCAATTTTACCGAATTAATCTTGGGATCGTAAATATTTTTATTTCGGTAGTGCAGCCTACCCTCAACGTGAGCTCCGGGGATCAAATCATTCATGCGGTTAAAGCAACGTAGCAGGGTACTTTTCCCACATCCTGAAGGTCCAATAAAGGCGATGATTTGTCTTTCAGGGATTTCTATATGGACTTCTTGAAGCGCCATAAATCCGCTGTAGAAAACCTTCACACCCTCAGCATGAAAAACTGCATCATCTCCTCTGCTTTGGGTGGCGCTACTTTGTTTGCTTCTGGCGTTGTTGTAGGTCATATTTTGTGTTTCCCAATGTGTGTTAAGCAAGTTTGCAAGAAGTCCCTCGTCCTTTATCATTTGCCATTTGTATTTACAAATGAAAAAGGACAATTGACAAAATATAGGCAAAGTTCATCGAACTACAGAGAAACGTTGCCGGATATAAATAGCTGCTCCATTTAGCACCAAAATGACAAGCATCAACACAATAATTGTCGCGGCTGCTGCGTTGGAAAAGCCTGGTTCAGGACGACTGATGTAGGAATAAATTTGGATCGGCAATGCCATAAATCGTTGGAACAAACCAGGGTTAAATGTCAGGAAACTGACAGCACCCACGACAATCAAAGATGCGGCATCACCAATCGCACGAGAGACTGAAATAATCACTCCAGTTAGGATACCTGGAACGGCATAAGGTAAGACATGATTGCTAATAGTTTGCCATTTAGTTATGCCTAACCCGTAGGAAGCATTTCTCAGAGAATCTGGAACGGCTCGAATTGCCTCTCTGGATGTGACAATAATGACTGGTAAAGACAGCAAGGACAAAGTGAGCGCCCCAGAAATCAAGGCAGGACCAAAGCCCAAAAGATAATTGAAAACGCCTAAGCCTAGCAATCCATAAACAATTGAAGGAACTCCAGCCAAATTGCTAATGTTAATCTCGATAATATCATTCCACCAGGTTTTAGGTGCGTATTCTTCCAGATACAAAGCTGCTCCTACGCCAATTGGGACTGAAACCAAAATGACTACGACTCCCAAAAGAACACTGCTGACAAGAGCAGGAAGAATACCGCCCCTATCGGCGAAACGGGAAGGATTTTCAGTCAAAAAACCAGGACTTAAAAATCTAGCTAATCCATCTCTGCAGATATCAAAAATGAGGAGAGCAAGAACAAATAAACCAATGAGTAAACCAAGCAAAAATAAATATTCAAATACTTTGCCGATGGTTTCTCTTCGTTCTATATTCTGAGTAAATTCTTGTGATTCTTGATGAAAATCATCTGGAGAAATCGAAGTCGCCATGCCTATTACTCGTACTTTTCCTTGTAACGTTTAGCAATCCAATTACTGAAAATGTTTAAAGCCAAAGTAATCAAAAACAGAACAGCTCCCACAGCATATAAAGTCTTGTAGTTAAGACTGCCACGAGGACTATCTCCGCCTGAAATCTGAGCCATATAAGCTGTCATTGTTTCTACTGATTCCAGGAAATTCACAGTCATTTTGGGCTGCTGTCCTGCGGCGATAACCACAGTCATTGTTTCACCCACAGCTCGAGAAACTCCCAAAATAATCGAGGCAATAATTCCAGAAAGAGCCGCAGGAAGGACAACTCGGAATATAGATTCCAGTTTCGTGATTCCCAACGAGTAAGCACCTTCCCGCAAAGAGCGAGGAACAGCTTTTATAGCGTCTAAGCTGATAGAACCAACAGTGGGCATAATCATAACTCCCATCATCAACCCAGCACTCAAAGCGTTGAAGAGTTCCAATGGGACAAAATTCCGCAAAAATGGTGTTACAAACAACAGAGCGAAGTAACCGTAGACAACTGTAGGTACCCCCGCCAAAAGTTCTACCGCCGGGCGTAAAATCGCTGCTACCTTGGGTTGCGCGTACTCACTTAAATAGATAGCTGAGGATAAACCCAGAGGAATGGCAACAGCCATGGCAATAACCGTAGTCAGTAAAGTGCCATTAATCAAGGGCCAAATTCCAAAATGTCGCTCTGCAAACAGAGGCGTCCATTCGGTATCCAGAAAGAACTTCGCAAACGAAACCTCTTGGAAAAACTCAAACGCTACCTGAAAGATAATTGCGACAATCCCAAAGGTTGTAAGGACGGAAACCAAAGCGCAACAAAATAAAAGCGCCGCGATAATTTTTTCCTGAATATCTTCAGATGGATTCTTTTCCAGAGAACGTTCGTAACCTTGATCAAACTCGTCTCGATAATTTGCGCCCTGCATAATCAGTCATCAATAAATAGTGAACAGTGATGAGTAAACAGTGAACAGCCATCAGGAATAAAGAGTAGAAAAATGATAACTGATAACTGATAGCTGATTAGTGTTAAAGATATTTTGTAATTGCCTGACCAGGTTTTGCATCTTTGAACTTGTCACCCGAATTCTTACGAAGCAATGTTTTGTCTTGACATAACCCTTATCTGTTAGTTCAACATAACCAGTACCCCTGACACACTTTTTAGAATTAGCTAAAGAATTACCTAAGTACAAACCAACAAATTCTCTTACGACTAGCTTGTTATTCAAAGTAGACTTGCTAACATACTTGCTGATATAGATAAGTAGAGAATAAGTAGAGAAGACCAGACAAAGCAGTTTAAAACTTTTGAGTTACTTTTGACGGTGGTGGTGTTTGAGAATTTCCTTTTATATTTTGTATGGCAAATCAGCGCAGCTTATTTTTATTCGCTATGTAGTCACAAATTCCAACATAACGAAGTGCAGTTTCATCATTGCCTGCAAAAAAATATACTATATTTCTATAGATATACCGTATTTAAGTAGTTATAATAGTATCATATGGTAAGTAGTGAAAAATCTAACTTTTGTAATGTTTTGGTAACATTAAGTTAGACTAAATAAAATTGACTCCTCTACCCTTTTGGATATAGTTACAAATCCATAGCCATTTCTCTGGTAAGGTTTCTTGCAAGAGCAAGGGAGTGACTGGTGGTTTCAAATATTAAGTCATTCAATTTACTAAAATTTTTAATCATAAATAGATACATATAATTTGTTGAATTACATCTGTGTTTCTCTATGATGAGAAATATTTAGAAAAGCAGGTTTTTGCCTCAAAGACACACATTAATGCTTTGATGTCAAGCTTTTGTTGAAATTTAGAGCAACACAAGACTACCTGACTACTAACTGGGGCTAGCAGCGCTATTTAGGTGTCAATTAGGACAGTTGAATTCAATCTGAGTGATCTGTACGCTACTATATTCAGAACTATTGGCTGAATCTAAATGACAATTTAACTTAACTTCATCTTAATCTTACAGAAGATGGAAGGGATTACCGTAGTTATTTAAAGAACTTTACATTTAAATTGCGGTGTCAACGACAACCCATACGAAGCGTGGGTATGAGCTAGCTCTGGGCTATTTTGGTTTCAGACATTGCAACCCAATACAACTCTAAGTTGATACAGCTTAAAGCAAGTTGATGGCGCTTGTGCAAAGACCGCTACAGTTATTGCATCGTCATATCATGTTCGGCTAATTAGTTATAATTTCCACGTTGACTGCACCCCACCCCGCGTTTATCTGCGCTTAGGCTCCCCTCCCCGCTCGCGGGGAGGGGATAAAGGGGTGGGGTTCTTCAGGAATGATAAGTAATCAACCGAACCTGATATCACTCGTCTCATTTTGACTTTCCAATCTCACACTGAAGAAAGTTGTGTAAAGAATTGTTTAATTAGAAGTTAATAATAAGTTAAAAAAAACATCTCAGATTGTAGCTAGGGAAGAATGACAGACAAGGATGAATTTTTGTATCCTCGTAGCCGTTATTACGGTCAGGTTAAGCCGGAAAACCTGATATTTAACGCAAATTTACAGAAATTTGCACAAAGAATTGGTTACATCGTTAGCCTTCATACCGGTGGGAAACTCTCTTCAGAAGAAGCGTATCAACAAATTGAAGCACTTTGGCAACAGCTAGAACTTTCAAAGAAGCAGCTCAGAATTGGCGAAAATCCTTTGCCGACGGATGAAGGACAAAAAGACGACTAAATTTAATCAAGCCTCGATGTTGAGCCTAAAATCTCCTGGCTTTTTGTCCACATGAGCGATCGCCCAGCCTGTACCTTTGGCACTCACCGTAAAATTTGGACGAGCCTTAGGAGTGTTAACTCACAACAAATCTTCCTGACGACTTTGAGTTTTTACCCAAGGAATATTCTGCAAAAATTTGAAATTTTGTATTCTAAACCAACGTTTAGAACGTTGTTTTTCACGACTGCTGTTGAGTTCCCAGCAGTCGCGCCTTTCGCCGCCCCACTGCATCCGGTTAATTGAATATTCTGCCCAAGGTTCACCATCTGAGATTTCTCGTTCTATGTGCTCAAACCACATTTCATTCTCCTATTCAGAAAATTGAGCGCCCGAAAGCGCTACACAACCTAAGAGCCTCACTCTCGCAACCCAAGTACTTTGTGAGGATTATTTTTCCGCAAACGAATGCAAATATTAAAGCCTGACAATATCACCAAAAGCAAAGCTGTAACTCTCTGCAAATCAGGATTCTTAGTAGATGTAGTTCTTATATCCTCTTTGCGTTATTCACGTCTATATTGTTAATCAAAATTTTAATAAAAAAAGTTAAGGAAAAAAGTAGCAGATGAACTTTCACCTGCTACAAGCAAGTGGTTGGAGAACAGCTATGGATTAATTTGTGTGAGCCAATTCTTTGACACCAGGTTGTAGATTCTTCACAGATTGTGCAAACTCATTGAGAGCTTCTTTCAATCTTTGGTCAATTTCTTCATCAAGTTGCAGACTGCCATCTTGTATTTGCAGCTGTTTGTCTACTGCATAAACACCGCCTAAGATGTAGCGTGCTTTTAACTCAGACAACACGGGTTTCAGTGCATATTCAATTGCTAACAAATGAGCGAGTGTTCCACCAGTAGCAATAGGTAGCACAACTTTTCCTGACAAAGCCCTTTGAGGTAGTAAGTCTAAAAATGCTTTGAGAACTCCCGTGTACGCTGCTTTGTAAATCGGAGTGGCAATGATAATACCATCTGCTCTTTCTATAAGTCCTTTCGGTTGTTCTAGGGCTGGGCTGTCGTATTGTCCATACGCCAAAACTTCAGCCGGTATATCCCGAACCGAGATAACATCTGTTTGGAAACCTTCTTGCTGCAAAATTTTGGTGGAGTGTTCCAGAATACCGTAGGTTCTGGAAGGATGCGATGGACTACCGGCAATTGCTAAGATATTAGCCATATTTTTTTCAGCCTTTTTGCGTTTAAAAGTTCTGAGTCTGAGTATATGCTACGAATGAAATTCCAGGAATTGAGCAACTTTTTTTTATTTGAGTACTAAGTAATTTTTTCCTACTTTCTAGAATTCGACTCAGCACTGTTTTCTAATCCACAGTGGTAGCTGTCTTTTGTTTGTGCTGCTGTGTGGGAAAATCCTGATTAGCAACAATCTCTCCGAAAGGACTCAAAACCTGCTGCTGTTCAACAACTGGCAGATTCTCTAACGGTAAACGGGGGAATAGCAGTTCCGCGACTCGATAAGCTTCTTCTAGATGGGGATAACCAGAGAGGATGAAGGTATCGATACCTATCTCGCTATACTCCAACATCCTTGCAGCAACGGTATCGCGATCGCCTACTAGGGCAGTTCCCGCGCCACCTCGCACTAAACCAATCCCCGCCCACAGGTTGGGGCTAATTTCTAAGGCTTCTCGGCTACCGTTGTGCAATTCTCCCATGCGGCGTTGCCCTTCGGAGTCCATACGAGCATAGACGTTTTGTGCTTTGGCGATCGCCTCCTCGTCCACATACCGTATGAGCCGATTGGCTGCTTCCCAAGCTTCGCTCTCGGTTTCTCTGACAATCACGTGTAGGCGAATACCAAAGCGCAATTTTCTTCCTTGTTCTTCTGCCAGTCTGCGAACAGAGGCAATCTTTTGGGCAACTTGAGCTGGTGGTTCACCCCAAGTCAGGTACACATCGACGTGTTTCGCTGCAATGCGCTGGGCTATAGCAGAGGAACCGCCAAACCACAATGGTGGATAAGGCTTCTGGACAGGCTGAAAGAGTATCTTGCCTTCTTGGATGTCGAGATAGTCACCCTTGAAGTTAGCCACTTCACCAGCCGCTATCTGCCGCCATACTGTCAAAAACTCATCCGTCAATTTGTAGCGATCGTCATGACTCAAGTGCAAGCCATCTCCCGCTAATTCCACGGGATCGCCACCAGTGACTACATTAATCAACAAACGTCCATTGGACATGCGGTCAAACGTTGCTGCCATTCTTGCTGCCACCCCTGGTGACATCAACCCCGGACGGATCGCCACCAGAAACCGCATCTGACTGGTATGAGTGACCAGAGTTGACGCCAAAACCCAAGCATCTTCACAAGAACGACCGGTAGGCAGCAATGCCCCCGTGAAGCCCAAGTGATCTACTGCTTGTGCAATTTGGCGCAGGTAAGAAAAGCTAACTGACCGTCCGCCTACGGAAGTGCCCAGATACCGCCCATCACCGTGAGTTGGGATAAACCAAAGAAGATGCATGATCCCTATTTAAAGTAGCTGCAAAATGTCGATTATATACTACTGTATTTTTACGTATTAACCGTAATTAACTGGAATATTAACATAAGAGTATTGCACAGCCTCCCAAGTAAGGCAAGACTTTTTGAAAAAAAATACGGTTTATTTATCAATTTAGGGCAGTTTATTGCAATGGTTATGAAAACTCTAAAGAGGATATGCGTTATGAGCCAAAGGTTTGTAACTCTTGGCTGAAGTTCCTGGCTATTGTGAGAACTTATCTGATATCATGCCTGCTCAATGACCGACAAATCCTGGAAAACCCCACCCCAATGAGTGGCTGCGCCATCCCCTAAGCGCTTGCGCTTAAGGGCTAGGGCTAGGTGGGATATTCCGTAATCATGCCTGGAAGTCCGGGGATTGCTTGTTTGTTGGAACGACAAGGCACGCTTGTTTCCGACAGGTGGTGAAATCTGGGCTAAACCCCTAAGCTACCAGCCAAGGGTTGCTTACAAAATGAAATGTGTTTTAGGAAAATATGAAGAACAACCAACTTGGAGAAAGCGACCTCAAGGTTTCGGAAATTTGTCTGGGTACCATGACTTTTGGGCAGCAAAATACCATTGAAGATGCCCATCAGCAGCTAGATTATGCTGTCGCCCAAGGAATAAACTTTATCGATACAGCAGAAATGTATCCGGTACCAGCGCGTGCCGAAACTCAAGGGAGAACTGAAGCTTATATTGGGGAATGGCTGCACAAGCAGCAGCGCGATAAATTAATTATCGCTACCAAAATAGCAGGACCTGGTCGTGCTATGAAATGGGTGAGAGCAGGAGCCACAAATATTCAACGCGATAACATTAAGCAAGCAGTAGATGATAGCCTCAAGCGTTTACAAACGGACTACATTGACCTTTACCAAATCCATTGGCCCGACCGCTATGTTCCCCTCTTTGGACAGACAGAATACAATCCAAAATTTGAGCGTGAAACTGTTCCCATCGCTGAACAGCTAACAGCTTTTGGTGATTTAATTAAGGCAGGTAAAATTCGGTATTTGGGTTTGAGTAATGAAACTCCTTGGGGAGTGTCTGAATTTAGTCATGCTGCTAAACAGCTAGGATTACCTAAAGTTGTTTCTATCCAAAATGCTTACAATCTGCTCAACCGTGAATTTGATAGACATTTAGTAGAAGCTTGCTATCGTCAAAATATTGGTTTGCTAGCTTATAGTCCTTTGGGATTTGGTTTGTTATCAGGCAAGTATATTGATGGTAAAAAACCAGAAAATACACGACTCACGCTGTTTCAGAACTTTGGACAGCGATATTTCAAGCCAAATGTCAATGAAGCAGTAGCAGCTTATGCAGAAGTTGCCCGTAAACATAACATCCAACTGGCACAACTAGCGATCGCATTTGTTCGGAGCCGTTGGTTTGTCACGAGTACAATTATCGGTGCTTCAACCATTGAACAACTTAAAGAAAATATAGAGAGTGTGAATGTCGTTCTTGACAAAGACATCCTGGCAGAGTTGGATGCTGTTCATACTCGTTATCCCAACCCAGCACCGTAAAAATTAAAAAGAACTCAGAACTCACCCTCTTTTAAGAAAACAAAATGATTTCTTAAAAGAGGGTTAAATACTTTATACTTTATAGTTCTTCTACCAACTTAAGATCTACCTAGGCAAAACCATGCCAACTAATCTGATCACTTTCATTGCTGCACTTATTGTCGCGTGGTTAGTCTTCCGAGCTTTGCTCAGTCTGCTGCAAACAGCCATTAGTACGGCGATCGCCATTTTTGTTATTGTTGTTATCTTGATGGCTTTTGGTTTCAGTCCCCAAGATTTGATGCGAGAAATCGCCAACCTACCTCAATTTTTTAGCCAATTTGTCACCGAGGTGAGGAAAATACTAGGGTTGTAATTTATTAAGGTATCTCAGGAAAAAATCTTGTTGTCATTCAAGAGTATTTGTGGGAGGAGCAGGCGGCATTCCTGTCCATTTTTTTGCTGCTGAATTGCAATTTTGATAGAAAACTTTAGTCTTTTTACAAATTATCAATTACGAATTATGTTGCTCCCGACAGCGCCCGTTTAGCACATAGCCAAGTTGGAATGTATAGAGGCGGGTGCTTCAGCTTCCAAGCACTGTACGAAAAGATTGTGCGTGAAGAACCCGATTTGCTGAATTGATAACCACAGCCCGTTAGCGAGGAGGGGAAATTTCTCCTGTTTGCTAATTGCCAATGCGATGACACAGAGGCGGGTAGTCGGTGCAATCGCGCAGATGACGAGTCACAGGATTGGAGCAACGCTTACGCTCACAGGATTTGAGTTATTCTTTAAACAAATATTAGTTGGCATTTTGGCAACTGCGCCAATTTTATGAGCAGTATCGTAGGTGTTAATACGTTCTTGCACAAAAAATCACACGGCACAAGGCTAAAACCTCCTCTTACCGGTGAGCTACCGGGTCTTGTAATGCACGACGCAACATGAGTGCCAGCCCTATGCAGTCGTGGTTTTATACCCCCTAAGTGATAGCTTAGGGGTTTTTATTTTTTAAATTATTTATAAGTGTAATTTACTAAAATAAATGCTACTTTATTTACATATTACTTAATAAGTATTAATGATCATAAGTCAATCAAGAATTTCATAAAAAAGTTACGATATTTGCTAGGCATAGGCAAAGCATCAGCGTCGGGACTATGTCACTTTACTGTTGAATTTCTAACAACCGCAGAGGCACACAGAAAACACAGATAGAAAAATAAGGAGAGTGGTTCAGTCTTATTTGTCGTAACCAGCGAAGGAATCAATTTTATGGCACACTTATTTGAACCTCTCACAATTCGCGCAGTCACTTTTCGCAACCGAATTGCCGTTGCACCAATGTGTCAGTATTCCAGTACTGATGGATATGCCAATGATTGGCATTTAGTTCATTTGGCAAGCCGTGCGGTTGGCGGTGCGGGTTTAGTGATCACAGAAGCGGCTGCGGTGGAACCGCGAGGACGCATCAGTCCTCAAGATTTGGGGATTTGGTCAGATGCACATATTGAGCCACTTGCAAAAATTGTAGAACTTATTCACAATTTCGGTTCTATTGCAGGGATTCAACTTGCTCATGCAGGAAGAAAAGCCAGTACAGCACCACCTTGGGAAGGTGGAATCGTGGATGAATCTGCTGGCGGTTGGCGTCCTGTGGTTTCTAGCAGTGCGATCGCTTTTACTGAAAATCACCCTGTTCCTGAAGCATTGAACAGCGAAGGAATTGCACAAATTATTCATGCTTTTGTGCAAGCTGCAAAACGCTCTGTGGAAGCTGGATTTAAAGTGATTGAAATTCACGCGGCTCATGGCTATTTATTGCATCAATTTCTCTCGCCTTTGAGCAATCATCGAGAGGATGAATATGGAGGGAGTTTTGAAAATCGTACCCGTTTGTTAAGAGAAGTTGTCAGCAGGGTACGCGAAGTTTTGCCCGAAGATTATCCGCTTTGGGTGAGAATTTCAGCTACTGATTGGGCAGAAAATGGCTGGGACATTGAGCAAAGTATAGCCCTTGCAGATAAACTCAAAAATCTGGGTGTCGATTTAATTGACACCTCAAGTGGTGGTACTTTACCGAAGGTTAATATTCCTTACGGTCCTGGTTATCAGACTCAGTTTGCTTCCAGAATTCGCAATCAAGCAAATATTTTGACTGGAGCGGTAGGTTTGATTACATCACCAGAACAAGCTGACCATATTATTCGCACTGGTCAAGCAGATGTTGTCTTACTTGCGCGAGAATTGCTACGCAATCCTTACTGGCCATCATATGCTGCGAAAACCTTAGGAAAAGATCAAGTTTCGCCCGTTCAGTATGAGCGAGCATGGCTTTGAAGTTCCAAAACTATTTTCAACAACAAATTCTACTTTTCCAGAGTACTATCTGACAGGCTTTGAGATATCATGCGGCATAGCCCTACCTACCATTTGTGGTTTAATCATTTGAAAAGGGCTGTAAGGTAAAAATAATGACAGAAATAACGCGCCGCAAATTTATCGCAACTGCCACCTTGGCAACGGGTTTTGCCCTCGCAGTGCAACCTATTTATGCCCAAGTCATCACCACCGATGCCAAGGGGTTGGTAGCTGGTGCCGTGAAAATTCCCGTCAAAGATGGCGAAATTCCTGCCTACAGAGCAATGCCTGCTACTGGTAAAAATTTCCCGATAGTCCTGGTGATTCAGGAAATTTTCGGTGTACATGAGCACATTCAGGATGTCTGCCGTCGTTTTGCCAAGTTGGGGTACGTGGCGATCGCTCCCGAATTGTTCGTGCGTCAAGGCGATGTCTCAAAGTTAAGCAGCGTAGACGAAATTCGCCAGGTGGTCCTCAAAGTGCCAGATGCCCAGGTGCTGTCGGATCTTGATGCCACAACGGACTGGGCTGTAAAATCAGTTCAGGGTAATCCTGGTAAGTTGGGTATTACGGGTTTTTGCTGGGGTGGTCGCATTACGTGGTTGTATGGAGCACATAATCCCAAGGTTAAGGCAGGCGTAGCATGGTACGGGCGACTGGTGGGCGATGCCACCGAACTAACGCCCAAGCATCCCGTCGATATTGCGTCTACTTTGAAAGTCCCCATTCTCGGACTCTACGGCGGCAACGATACGGGCATTCCCCTGGATACTGTGGAGCAAATGCGATCGCGTCTTGCCTCCAGCAGCAGCAAATCCGAAATCATTGTCTACCCCGATGCACCCCACGCCTTTTTTGCCGATTATCGCCCGTCTTACCGCGAGAAAGAAGCCAAAGATGGCTGGCAGCGCCTCCAGGCATGGTTTAAGCAGCATGGCGTGTAAGTCTAAAGGATGAACTGCTCCAGTTGATTTTTCTTTATAGGACTTTATCGGAAAAGCGCTTCAGGGACGAAAACGACCAACACTAAGCATCAGGGGCGCTGTGAGTAGTAGCAAAAGCGTGGGCAAACCAAAGTAGATCCCTGCGTAAATGGCGTTAGTAGCGCGGGTCTTGGTATAGTCGATACTAAGCCAAACATTCATCACGCCAAGATTAATAATCCCAAGGACGAAGTGTAGGGCTAGCACGGCGATCGCAAGACCGACAAGCCAGCGCGTTGCTAAGTTTAGGCGTTGCCCCCAAACGATAACGACCAGTATGAGCGCGGCGGCGAGAGCAAGCCAGCGGAGATTAGGCTATCAATATAGACTAACCATGTCATGGGCGTTGCTGAATCCATGTATGAAAAAGATGTCGTGTGATTCCAAACCCTTGTAGAGACGTACCATGGTACGTCTCTACACTTAGATTCATACTTTAAATCAGCAGCGCCATGTCATATCAAATCCGGTAGTATCTGAATGATTAAAAAACCGCAGAGACGCCGAGGGCGCAGAGAAAGAGGAAGAAGGAATAATTCCGATACAAACGGATTTGATATCATGCAGCGCAATTTGTCTAGACTTGAGTAGACTTATTTCATAAGGGAAACGGTGAACACTAATGAAAATCGCTATTGGCGCGATCGCGGCAATTGTTGAATTGAATTTTGAATTTTGAATTCCAAGGGCTGTTGGCTCCTACATTCTTGATTGGAACCCTGTAGGTGCTAAAACATTCATAAACCAATCATAATTACCTGTGTTTATAGAATGCCGAAAAGAATCTCTCTTGGGTTCCTGCTACTGTTTTTAGGCACCCAGGTAGGTATTACCACCCTAAAACCAGTTCAAGCACAAACACCAGCTGTACCAACAGAAACTACCACAAAATCAATTTGTCCCGCCCAACTGGAAGCATCTGTAGATGCTGTGATCAATCGTCCTGTATTCAGTCGGGCGCGTTGGGGGATTTTAGTACAACCTTTGTCCTCTATCCAAACTCTTTACAGTCGGGATGCCCAAAAATACTTTACCCCAGCTTCCACAACTAAACTGCTGACAACAGCGGCTGCACTACAGCAACTTGGTACAAATTTTCGCATTCGCACCTCTGTTTATCGTGGTGGTGACGGTGTTTTGCGTGTTGTGGGTAGGGGAGATCCTAGTTTGACTGATGCACAATTAGCAGCTTTAGCAAAGCAGTTGAAACAAAAGGGTATTCAGAGAGTAAATCAATTGATTGCTGATGATACTTATATTAAAGGAGATATTGTTCACCCCTCTTGGCAATGGGAAGATATACAGTCAGACTATGGCGCACCTATCAACAGCCTGATTTTAAATCAAAATGTTTCTAGTATAAGACTTTTGCCGCAAACTGTAGGTCAACCTCTCAAAGTTATCTGGAATGATATCAATGAGGATAGACAGTGGCAAGTTATTAATCAGTCAGTAACAACAGCAGAAAACCAACCAACATTCACTAATGTTACCCGTGATTTGAAAGGACAAACTTTACGAATTCAAGGGCAATTGGCTGTCAATTCAGAACCTGCGTTGGTTAGTTTACCTGTTCTTGCTCCTGCTGAATATTTCTTACGTCGTTTTCGTAGTAATTTGATTGCAGAAAAAATCCCCGTTCTACAGACGTTTGTGTCACCTACTAATGGCAAAAATGAAGAAGAATTAGCTAATGTGGAATCTCCTCCACTATCCGAACTTATCGCACTGACAAACATCAATAGTAATAATCTCTTTGCTGAGTCATTGTTGAGGGCATTAGCTATTAAAAAACCACCCGTTGAAAATCAAACTTCTGCTGATGCAGGTTTGGAAGTGATGAAGGCGACGTTAACCCAGATGGGAGTCGATCCTGTCGGTTACTCTGTGGTAGATGGTTCAGGGTTATCTCGTAAAAACTTAATCAATCCAGAAGCTTTGGTACAAACTTTGCAAGCAATGGCGAAATCACCAGCAGCGTTGGTGTATCGTGCATCTTTACCTGTAGCAGGTAGAAGCGGAACTCTGAAAAATCGCTTTCAAAACACACCTGCTGAAGGTATTGTACAAGCGAAAACTGGCACGATGAGCGGTGTTGTTTCCTTAGCTGGATATGTGAATGCGCCCAGATATGGTCCAGTCGTTTTTAGTATTATGGTAAATCAAAGCGAACAGCCTGCAAGGGTTGTGCGGCAGGGAATGGATGAAATTGTGGTATTATTAGCTCAACTGCAAAATTGTTAAATCACTAATGTTAAATCACTAAGGCAAATCGCCAAAGCGATCGCGATACTTTTGTAATATATCTTCTAGGTTTTGCGATCGCTGGCGTTCAGCCTCTAATTCTTGTTGTGCTTGTTCAGCGCGTTGCTTTTCTTGTTCGGCGCGTTGCTTTTCCTGTTCTAGCTGCGCGTTCACCTCAGCGTAAGAGAAAAATTTGCTACCATCAGGACGGTAAATTTGCAATTCCTCACCAGACATATCAAACCGGATATTCAACCGAGGACTCACCCATGGCATTTCTCCAATTGCATCTAATCCATCGTCTGTTCTCAACCAACCTCTGAAAGTATTCTTGTCTGGATCGTAGATATAATATTCATCAACTCCATAGCGATCGTAAAACAGGAGCTTTTTATCCATCTCTGTAGAACTGTTACTGGGAGAGAGGATTTCAAAGACAACTTGCGGTGGAATGTTGTCTTCTTCCCATTGTTTATACGAACCACGATCTCCCTTTGGTCTACCAAATGCCACCATCACGTCTGGTGCTGTGACAATAGTATTGCGACCTTTTACTGGATACCATAACAAATCCCCAGCAACAAAGACATTTGGATCATCAGCGTACAGCCAATCGAGATTTTGCTGAATCACCACAATCCAGCGGAACTGCTTGGTATTATCTGCCATTGGCTTGCCGTCGCTTTCCGGGTAAATAACTTCTGCTGGAGTTGTTGCTAGGGATTGAGAAACCATAACCAAGCCCGTAACTCTGAATTGTTCAAACCTACCACAATTTTATCTGAGTAATGCTGACAAGATAATGGTTTACGGAACTTAATTAATAACTATTTGTTCAATAATTTCTTAACAGACTGCAAACTATAATTTAAAACTTTCCCCGTATTAAATAGTTGATATCCAGCAAATAATAAAGCACAAGATATAAGAATAGCTAAAAGATTAACTGACGCAAAGATATTGCCAGTAAACACCATGAATGCGATTCCCAGCGCTATCAAAACCCATCCTATATTACGGTTTAAATGCCGTTGGGTTAAGACGATAACCCCTGTAACACATAACAGCACACCAGGGACACGTACAAACAAACCAATTTGAGTATTTGCAGATATTATTATAATTCCTACAATCATCAGCACTAAGCCGACAAGCTTGCTAGGACGATCCACTCGGGGTTGTTTGTTGTTCTCAACAACCTGAGGCTGCACAATTTTAGGCTGCACAATTTTAGCCTGAATAACTGTAGCTGGATGAATCGGTGTGGAATGAGAGGTAGAAACAAAATTTTGTTTATGTTGAAATATAAAACTTACCTTTTCTTCCTGACCTAGGTCGATTTTATCTCCTATGTTGAGGGGATAGCGCTGTTTTGGTTTTAGCTTGATATTGTTGAGAAATGTTCCGTTGGCGCTTTCCACATCAATAATATAGTAAGTGCTTTCTTCTACCTGAATCTCTGCATGCAGCCGAGAAACAATATCGGCATTTGGCAAAGCTAAAACATTGATGTCCGGGGCTATTTGCTCATTTGGCTTACCAATGCGAATGACAGCGAGATTCGGTGGTAATTCAAAAGAGGTGTTAGTTTGAACATGAAAAAGCTCTAAACTTAGCCCTGTTGTCTGTAATGTATTAAGGTTTTGCATGGCTTGCTTTTAGGGAGCAATTTTTCATTTTATCTAAATTGTCTTCTCTTGTGGCAAAAACGCTTCAGTGATAAACCGAATTTTTGTTGTCTCAAATTTGACATTTATGATTTTGTTTCTAAAATTGTTCTAAGCAAAATTTGAGATTCGATAGTTCTGTACTCTTGTCCTCATTGCTCTCAATATTAACGAGTTCATATATATCTACAAAGGAAAGTTGAAAATCTATTGAGGAAAATGGTAATACTGCATCAAAAGATTCATACTCAGTGAGTGTCCAATTTCCTTGTACATTTTTGGTAAATTGCTCTACGTAACAACTATCCTGGTCAATGACAATATATTCTTTAAATTCTAGAATTGACCGATAAAAGCGAAATTTATCTACTTGTTTATGGTTATGATCTAATTTTGACGAAACATGAATAATAACTGAGGGATTCATGACTGTGGTAGTATCAGTTCCCTCATAGATTGGTTCTCCCTGAATAACCATCACATCTGGATAAGTGTATAGGTTATATCGCGGTATCCACAAGCGTATATCGTTGATAAAGACTCGATAGTTTTGTCCTCTCAGAGCAAATTTCAAGAAAGCATAAATATTACCTGCAATTTGATTATGATTAGTTGTACTCCCCTTCATGGGCAATATTTCTCCATTCCGATATTCACTTTTGTAGTCACGTTTTTCCGTCTGTGATGGCATCCTGATTTCACCAAAGAACCCTGAATTTACAATTCAGAATGCAATCAGTGGTCGTACAAAATTCATTTTGTTCGTGTAGCGTGTTCTCCAGACATATTTTGACTCCTGACTTGTGAGTACTTTCTTGGTCACTTAAGCTATACTGCCACGCTTTCTGGCTTCCTTGTAAGAAGTTCCTACATTTTTAATGCCAGCTTTAATCATTTGTCGTTCAAGGAGGGCAAAAAACCGCGCCTTATCCCCACCACGTACAACGGCTTGATTATGCGCTTCGGCGATCGCCACTGGATAGCCATATCCTTTCTGCACTTGTCCTAGCATCAGTCCCAGTGCAGAGTCTAACATAGCTGTGTTCTCCACTACCCACGATGGTACTTCTATCCGGGCAATTTCCGTACCCACATGCACGTAACAAAAGTAAATTTGTTGGTCTTCGTACAGTTCGAGAATGCGAACGTTACTACGCCATAAACAACCACGTTGTCCTGGTTTGAGTTGAGTGGACAAAAGAGTCGTATCTCGTAAAGGTTCAAAAACCTTGCAAGGGACTTTTTCTAGTTGATTCGGGCAAAAGCTGGCACAATCTGGTACTGTATGGGGACAAGCTAAAAGACGCAAAAAGTTCATGCCCTCAACGTTGCGCGAAGCACTCACATAGCCCATTAAAGGAATTTGAGCTTCTCGCAACTTCCGCCAAGCTTCTAGGATAGGGGGTAAAATATGAGCGCGTGCATCTAAGGGTAATTGCTCTAAAAACCAGTAAATCAAAGAACCATCCACCATTGCTAGCGTAGGAACTTGTTTTGTCTGTTTGTCTTCTTGTCCTTCTTGTCCCTGTCCCTCTTTTACGCTGCAAGCCAATTCTGCTAGCACTGTTGCTTCGCTGACTGTGCGGCGGAAACTCATCCATTCTTCGGTACGAATACCCCACTGACGAGAAATATATAAATCTTCTGTGCGATAAAATATCTCCGGCAAACTATCTAGAAGCGGGTAACGGTTTTGTCCATAGTGTAAGACAACTCTACCCATGTTAAGAAGATAGCAGTAAGCAATTTCATGGTGACTGGGGGATATTTGGGAACCATCGGTAGCAATGACGGTATGAATTTTCGGGGGAACTGGGATCTCAATGCACGTGTTGAGTGGTTCTATGGGGGTAGCATTGGCAAACAGGATGCGATCGCGCCATTTTTCCTGTCGCTGTACTAACTCTTCCTGACACTCTAAAGCGTTTTGAAAATGTTTTTGAGCCAATTCTAAACGCTGGCGACTAGCAACCGCCTCTTGCGTCAGATGTTGACTCAAACCCTGCATTTGTCCGGTAATTTTAGTAAGGTCAAGCATAGTTAATAGTCATTAGTCATTAGTCATTAGTCATTGGTCATTAGTCATTAGTCATTAGTCAATAGTTGTAGAGACGCGCTCTAATCAAAGCGTCTCTACATCTTAGTCATTAGTCAAAAATTATTCTCCCCTCACTCCCTCACTCCCTCCCTCCCTCCCTCCCTGTTCCCCCACTCCCCTAGAGCCACTCAGAGAAATCTTGAGCAAACTGAGTGAGTGATAACAACTTAAGTTGTGGGTCATTTTGAGCAGTCACTTTGTCAGTTGGGGTATTGTAACCCCAGTCTGCAAGGAAAAGTTTTACTCCTTCAAGATCTGGTTGCTGTTGGACAAGCTGTAATGTTTTTAGCCGATCTTCTACAAACCATAAACTGTCTGGTGAGGTATTTGTCGCCTGAATTAATTCTCGCAAAATTTCGTGTTTCGGACGCTTCACTTCTTTGCCAAAAATGGCTTCTCGTGGTATGTCTAACCCTCCTTGTTGTAATAGCTGCTGTGTAAAACGCCCTTCTTTTGTGGTAATGATATATAGATGAACTGTGCTGCTAGCGGTTGCTTTGAGTTTTTCCACCACACCCGCATAAAATTTATGCAAACTCAGCCAACTGTTTAAATCTGTAGCAATCCATTCATCCCGTATGTTGTCTAGTTTACTGCCAATGTCTGCTCCTTTGAGATTGTCTGTTAACAAAATTTGTTGGGCAATTTTTGCCCATTCTTGAAGAATTTTTTCTTCAGAAATTCCTTCTACCAATGCTTTGACTAAAACCGGCATTTCCCAACCAGTTTCAATCACAGGTCTAAGCTGATAGAACTTAGAGGCTAAATCATTTGCTGGTGTATCTTGCTGTGGCAACCAAACTTTACAATAAGTACGCCAGGCTACTTCAAAATATTCAATCAATCCGTCGCAAATCACACCATCAAAGTCCAAAGCCAGAATTGTGGGAGTCATTGCCGTTATTGTTTTGAGGTGAACCAACTTTCAATAAAGCTGCTGTTGACAGCTTACCTGACAAATCGAAATTATGCAGTAGCCATACCAACAGTATCCCAATGTGCCAGATGACCTACTGTACCTATAAGCCACGAAAGTTTACTGAGACTGCTAGAATAGTGGCTACTAAGCAAATTTACTACCAAGTTGAATTTTTCAAGCTAAGTTTACCAAAAAATTACGTAGATTTATCAAGCCTTCAAGTACATTTGTAAGGTTAATAATGAATTGGCATTGTAGTTACCAATATAGTGATCCAAGTTTGAGTAAGTCATATTTATGAGAAGAAGATTTTTAAGCGTCTTAACAGCTGCTAGCGCATTAGCAGGCATTATGGGAATTACTGAAGCTGCTCATGCGGCTACAATGAAATACACTACAGCATACGACGGCGGTTATACAGACATCATTAACGAACCTCTGAGTATCCAAAAGTTTGACTCGTCTCTTGGCACACTCGATAGTGTAACGATAGATTTTATCGGCGATATTAAAGGAGATGCAGGGTTTGAAAACAGAAGCCCACAAGCATCTACAGTCACAGTGGATCTTTCTGGCGATTTGAAATTGGAACTGGCTGATGGAACATCTGTTGCCGAGTTTAGTCCGCGACAGGATTACAGTTATGATGTCGCCAAATATGACGATACGACTGATTTTGGTGGAACTTCTGGGAAAACCGTTGAAGGACTCACAGCTAGTCAGTCTGATACAAAAACTTACACCGACAACACTTTATTGCAGTCTTTTACTGGTTCTGGTGACTTAGATTTATTGTTCTCTGCAACAGCGAAATCAACCGTTTCTGGATCAGGTAACATCGCATCTTATGTGACAACATATGCTAAAAGCAATGTCGAAGTTACATATGGCTACCAACCGAGGAAGGTACCCGAACCCTCAGCCATACTTGGGATAGGTGTCATGACTGGTGTTGGTTTGTTGGTACAGAGAAACAGAAGTTTGAGCAAAGCCTAACAGGTTTGATGCGATTCGCTTCCTAAACAAGAGAAAATGAGACCACAAAAACAAGATCCCCGACTTCTTTAAGAAGTCGGGGATCTGAAGAACTCAATAGACTTCTTGCAGAAGCTTAGGACACACCACAGATAATTCATCTGTGTTCATCTGTGTCCATCTGTGGTTAGAAATATCCATTTATCTGCTATAATTACACCAATTTGAAAAAAGAATGCGACAGATACACACTCCCAAACCCGGGTTATCTTAGGCTTTCTTAATTTTGAATTTTGAATTGGTATTACGTTGACTTACGACTTGGTATAAGAACACCATGTCTAGGACTAAATAGCATAGCTAACAAAAATAATCCTGATACAACTAAAACTATTGCTGGTCCTGAGGGAAAATTGTAAAAATAGCTGAGATACATCCCACAAATACTAGAAAACACCCCAATGAATGCCCCCAAAATCATCACCTGATGGAGGCGTTTCACTAATAAATAGGCGGTTGCTCCTGGTGTAATCAAAAGTGATAATACCAGAATGACACCTACAGCTTTCATGCTGGCGACGATAGTAAGAGCAATCAGCAGCATGAGTCCAAAATTGAGGCGATTGACTGGTAACCCTGCTGCTTTAGCACCTAAAGGGTCAAAAGTGTAAAAAAGCAGTTCTTTGTATAATAAAAAGACAGTTAATAAAACGACAGCCGCAATAATCGCTGTATCTCTCACTTCTTGAAAGGTAACACCGAGAATATTTCCGAAAAGGAAGTGATTGAGGTCGATTTTATTGTCTTTTTGAATAACGGTAATCAGGGTGACACCAAGAGCAAAAAATGCCGAAAACACTATCCCCATTGCGGCGTCTTCTTTGATAGGAGAACGCGTTCTAATCCAGGCGATCGCCATTGTACTAATCACACCAGCAATAAATGCCCCAATGTAAATATTCGCTCCCAACAAAAAAGCGATCGCCAGTCCTGGTAAAACCGAGTGACTAATAGCATCACCCAGCAAAGCAAGCCGCTGCACCATTAAGTAGCTACCAACAACCGCACATAATAAGCCTACTAAAATGGCAATGACAAGCGACCTCTGCATAAAGCCGTATTGTAAAGGCTCAATCAAAGCTTGCAACATAGTCATTAGTCATTAGTCCTTTGTCATTAGTAAAATAGTTTCAACTTTTGACTTTTGACTTTATCATGCTGCTTTTGTCCAAAACATCACCTTTCCACCATAGGCGCGGGACAAATTTTCTTCAGTAAGAACCTGCTGTCGGGAACCTGTAGCGATTAACTCTTGATTTAATAAAATCAAGTCGTCAAAGTGGGTGATGGACTCTCCTAAGTCATGGTTGACGACTAAGACAGTCTTACCTGCGGCGGCGAGTTCATGGAAAACGTCAAAAATCACCGCTTGGGTTTTTTGATCAATTCCAACAAACGGTTCGTCAAAACAGAAAATTTCCGCTTCTTGCGCCAAAGCACGTGCTAAAAAGACTCGCTGCTGCTGTCCTCCTGAAAGTTCACCAATAGGACGGTTCTGGTATTGACTCATCCCAACTCGTTTTATTGCAGTTTTTGCGACTTGGCGACTCACCACCGAAAACTGACGCAACCATCCTGTTTTCTTTACCCTTCCCATCATCACTACATCCCAAACTGTAGCAGGGTAAGTCCAGTCTATTTGGCTTCGCTGCGGGACATAGGCAATTTTCTCTAGTTGCTGCGTCAAGGCTTTACCTTGGTAGTGTACTATACCAGTGCTTGGAACTAAGCCTAACATTGCCTTAATAAGCGTGCTTTTACCTGCACCGTTGGGACCAAAAATACCAGTCAGTCGTCCTCGTTTCACAGTGCAATTGACATCCCTCAAGGCTTCCTGAACACGGTAATGTACCCCTAAATGAGCGATTTGAATCGCGCTTGTAGCATTGGGATCAATATTATTTTGTACAGACGCGCCGGTTTGCGTCTCTACAACGGGCATTTCGCCAGCTATATTCCTGAAAAACGATAATTTTGGATGCAAAGAGATGATTTTCATAACACTGGTTGAATAGTCCTTTGCTTGAGCTTACTATAAAAATGAAAGAAATATGAGAACATCTATAATTGGAAGTAATAACCAACATAAATGAAACTAATACTTCAGGCGGAAGGCAACATTCTCTCGCAAAAAGCACAAGTCAAAAGGATAACGAGAAGATTTTTTGTTTTTAACCGTGTTCCTCAGCTTTGTCTGGGAATGCTGTTGTCTTTCGCCTTGCTTAGTTGTACTCAACAAAACTCTAGCTCTTCTTCCTCCAGCAATGATAAGCCGAAAGTGGTAGCTACTAGTACCATCATTGCAGACTTAACACAAGAGGTAGGGGGAGACGAAATTCAACTCTCAGGAATACTCAAACCGGGTACTGACCCTCATGTGTACGAACCAGTACCAAAAGATACACAGGTTATGGAAGAAGCCAATTTGATATTGTATAACGGCTACAATCTAGAACCGGGACTGATTAAGTTAATGAAATCTGCGGGGGGAAAGGCGCGTCAGGTAGCGGTGGGGGAAGCTGTCAAGCCTTTGCAGTTAGATGAAGGCAAAAAAGGGAAAGTTCCAGATCCGCACGTTTGGGGAGATGTGAAGAATGCGATCGCCATGGTAAACGCCATTCGCGATGCTTTAATACAGTTATCGCCGCAAGACAAAGAAGAATTTACCAAAAAGGCACAGCAACTGAGTGATGAATTAAAGCAATTAGATAGTTGGATAACCGTGCAAATTCAAACCATTCCAGCAGATAAGCGCAAACTCGTGACGACTCACGATGCATTTCAATATTATGCACGTGCTTATCAAATACCGATTGCAGGTACTTTAATTGGTATCAGCACCGAAGAACAACCCAGCGCACAAACTGTGCAAAAACTGGTAGAAGAAATTAAAAAGACTGGCGTTCCTGCAATTTTTGCTGAAACAACAATTAACCCAGCTTTGATTAAAACTGTTGCCCAAGAAGCAAAAATCAAATTAGCACCACGCGAATTGTATTCTGATTCCATTGGCGCGCGTGGAAGTGAGGGAGAGACTTACATCAAAATGATCGAGGCAAACACGCGGACTATTGTTGAAGCATTGGGGGGAACATATGCGCCGTTTCAAGGTTCAACGAATCAATAAGCTTTCAAGAGCAATTATGAATTTAAGTGGCATCAAATTCTACTTTTTCTGACAATAACGCCTATTATTCGTTATAGAGCCATAAATCTTGAGCCTCAAATATTTGCCTCTACGGAAAATTTGAGCCCATGGTTATCATTTGAAATTTTTATATAATCCTTAAGATAGATGTGGTATTCTGAAATCTCAGAATACAGTACGGGATAGCTGCACTATGGCTAGTCAGCAGAAATTCGGAGGTGGCGCGCAAAGGGTGCAAAGTGAACGGAAAAATACATTGTTCGCAGGGAGTTTGGTTAATTCCAACTTCTTATAAAAGGAGGTATTCATACCTGGAGCAAAAGTATCTCAACCCTTGTTTAACGACCACTTTAAACCAGCTGAACCAAGAAAATCTATGAAAATTGCTCAAATTGCCCCCTTGTGGGAACGGGTTCCTCCTTCAACTTACGGAGGAATAGAACTCGTCGTGAGTCATCTGACTGATGAACTGGTGCGTCGCGGCCACGATGTCACTTTGTTTGCCTCAGGTGATTCGCAAACATTAGCTAGACTCCAAGCAACTCATCCTCGTGCATTGCGTTTAGACCCAAACATTAAAGAGGGTATGATGTACGAAATGCTACAGGCTAGCGAAGTTTACCAACAAGCGGAGGAATTCGACATCATTCATTCCCATGTGGGGATGTGGTCATTGGCATTAGCAAATATGGTGTCAACACCCACAGTGCATACCTTGCATGGCGCATTTACCAATGACAGCAGCAAAGTATTTACCCTTCATAGAACGCAACCATACGTCAGCATCAGTGATGCCCAGCGTAAAGCAGACCTGAATTACGTCAGCACTGTTTACAATGGTATCAAGATACAAGATTACCCTTTTGTAGCAGAACCGAAAGAACCCCCTTATCTGGCATTTTTAGGGCGCTTCTCGCCAGAAAAAGGACCGCAACATGCGATCGCCATAGCAAAACAAGCGGGTTGGCGCTTGAAGATGGCAGGGAAGGTTGATGTTGTAGACGTAGAGTTTTTTGAAAAAGAGATTGCCCCGCTTATCGATGGTAAGCAAATAGAATATCTCGGCGAAGTAGATCATGCTGCCAAAGTTGAACTCTTGGCTAACGCATCCATCACTCTGTTCCCTATTACCTGGCGAGAACCCTTCGGCTTAGTCATGATTGAATCAATGGCAACTGGTACACCAGTCATTGGTATTAATATGGGTTCTGTACCAGAAGTCATTGCCCACGGTAAAACAGGTTTTGTTTGCCAAACCTATGAAGAGATGGCGGATATGATTCCCGCTGCTTTGGAGTTAAATCGTCAAACCTGTCGAGAACATGTGGAAAACAGGTTTACCGTTACCCAAATGGTGGATGGGTATGAAGCGGTCTATGAAAAAATCCTCAAAGACCGCACTCAAAAGAATGGACTGATCCATGCCCTCAGAAACTCATTGGAATCATTATCTTTTGTGAAGCTGTAATCAACAGCAGCTTTCTGCGCCAAGGAGAAAAATATGAAGACGACAACGAATAGTTGTCCTTGTTGCGATCGTCCTTTGCTGCGTCATGTGCGTCACAAAGGTATCTACTGGTTTTGTCAATCCTGCTGGCAAGAAGTCCCTGTGTTACATATCAGTCGTTCGGACTCCTTCATTCACAGACGTATTCGACAGCGCCCAATATCATCCCAACTCATTCTGACGTAATGACAGCTAAAGTGCAGCAATAACAGCCTGTTATTTGCGTTCCTACCTCCAAAACATCTCCAAAACACCTCCAATCAAGTCGAATAGGTCAAAGACCATCCAGTAAATAGTGCACCGTTCATTCTGTCTGTTTGATTAATGTAGCCAAGCTGGTTCCCGTCTTTGGGTGTTGTTTGCATCTTTTGTTCATGACACTCAATTATCCGTGGTACCAGCTTTTGTCTACTCAGACGTTTTGCAAACTAGATTGTTCCCAATGATTACTAATACCAATTCGACCTGAAGATGCTCTTAAAAAATGAGGCTGAGCCTCCCTAACTCGTTCCCAGGCTGAGCCTGGGAACAAAACTCCAGTCGGTAGGTACGACGGGGTGGCAAAAATATGCTGGGACAAATTTTAATGGAGGTACGGGAGATTCTGCGACAGCTTAGAAAAGATTAAGTAGGGTGCTTAGGCACTGCTTTAACGTCTTCCTTAATTTTCGGACTCCTTGCCCAAGCACAAGACAAGCCACTATTATATAAGATGGATAAAATTTTGCTATAAAAACTCCGCAACTCTTCTGGGACTGCGGATATGTTAAGTTTTCTATCATAGGCAAAGAAAACACTAAGGGTGTAGCGAATGAAAGACTCCACTAACCGCAATGGGTTGGAAATAACAGAAACTGTCTCTGTAGCCGGTTCTGTCGCTGGGTCGGTATTTGCAGTTTTTTCCCAGCAGCTGATCTATGCGGCTGCGCCCCTGAGTTTAGCCCTCTCGCTGAGCCTGATCAACCGACGCCGATTTGAGCAGGCGTTACAGGAGAATATAACTGTTGTCTCGTCTGAAATGGGCACTCGCGTCACACACGTAGATCAGCAACTGTCAGCACAGATGCAATCGGTACGCACCTCAGTTGAAACTCTGTCTGCTGTCCCAATACCAGCACCCTTTGACCCCACTAACCTGGAGCAACAGATTGAGGAACTGAAAACAGCACTTATCCACACAAAACAGATTACCAGCCAGAGTGCCACCAAGCAGGAAATCGAAGACTTTAACCAGAAAATTCAGCAGTTGCAAGCTTATGTGAGCTCATTGACAGAGGCATTTAACCAGCGCTCGGAGCTACAGCAAATAGAACAGTTAAGCCAAAGCACTGCCCAACTGCAAGAGCAGGTTTCAGCACTGCCGCCAATACCAGCACCGTTTGACCCCACCGGGCTAGAGCAACAAATACAGCAGTTGCAAGCTTTTATGATCTCATTGACAGAGGCATTTAACCAGCGCTCAGAGCTACAGCAAATAGAAGACTTAAGCCAAAGCACCGCACAACTGCAAGAGCAGGTTTCAGCACTGCCGCTAATACCAGCACCGTTTGACCCTACCGGGCTAGAGCAACAAATTCAGCAGTTGCGCCAAAGCACCGCCCAACTGCAAGAGCAGGTTTCAGCACTGC
>JXCB02000033.1:691125-828903 GCA_000828075.3 Tolypothrix campylonemoides VB511288
AAATTCAGCAGTTGCAAGCTTGTGTGAGCTCATTAACAGAGGCATTTAACCAGCGCTCAGAGCTACAGCAAATAGAACGCTTAAGCCAAACCACCACCCAACTGCAACAGTATGTTTCTGCACTTCCTCCCTACTTTGACACCAGCGATCTGAAGCAAGAAATTCAACAGATCAGAGCAGAACTCCAATCCCTACGCCAACAGGTACAATCCTCAACCCCTCCTGCCGAAACAGTCAACGGTCGTCAAACCGGGTTAGCGCACCCAGAGCTTAATGGCAAACTCAAAAGACTCCCGCAACTGTTCAAGAGTTTCGCTCAGATGCAGCACCAGTTGGTAAAGCTACAGCGCTTAACTGCTAAAAGCGATAAGCGGAGCTTACTGCCAAAGGCAGATCGCACAACTGTGCCCCCGCAAGAGCAGTTGTCTGAACTATCCCCAATAACGCATCGGGTTGCTTCCTCAAACGGAACGCAATTGACAACCAGTCTGAAAAATCAACGCATGAGTGTAGAAGCACTCATGGCGATGGCTGAGGCTCGTGGCATTGGCAAAGAATTTCAGATGGTGATACAAGCAGCCAAGAAACACCATCTTACACTGAATCCGTGGCCTACTAACCTGATGATTAGTCCTGCGGCTCACTTGCTATGTACTGCGCGAAGAAATTCCTCTCAATGCCTGTTTATCATTTCGGGACAGCCTGCGATGGATGGAAAAGTCCGACTGTGGGTATCAACGCATGCGATCGCTGAATTTTATCCGGTTAGGCAACAAACTGTCACATCCCTCCTGGGATTTGATGGGTGGCGCGAGATGGATAAGGCACAGATAGAGGAGTTCGTCGCTAGTCTGAATCGGTTATTTGAAGAAGCCAGCGTTTAAATCAAACCAGGCAAAGTTGAGAAGCCTGGACTTTAATTAGCGCTATGAACCACATAGCAATAGTTTCAGCCTTCCGAAATTCCCCCGCCAAGGGGAGTTCGGCTTAAAGTTTCCGTTACCCATAATTTTGAGTGTTGCTGCTTTGATGCTGGCGCTTGGAGCTGTTGCAAATAGGGTCTAACCCGCTCGCTTCGGGAGCACCCCGGTATACGCACCGCAGTAATAAGCTGTTCCACATTTAATTTGCATTTTAAACCGCAGAGGCGCAGAGGGCCCAGAGTAAGATATAAAAGAGTTTGACGCTTTTTATCAAAACTTGAAATTATGCAAGTTAGATGTGTTTCAGCTTAGATACTCATAAAGCCAAGTTACGAACCCTATTGACTAAACTTCCCCACAATCGACGACCTTCCCAAAATCGCTCATTCGCTGTATTCGTCCGGAACACCAATAATAAAGTAAAGCCAATATTGAAAGTCAAAATCGCATTGGTAAGGACACCGCTCTTATGTGCAAATGCAATGGAAAACCCAAAATAGTATAATAATGATACTAAAAAACCATACACACCACAAAATATTACTCAGGGAAGAATGACTGGAATAACTGACGTTTCAAGTCGTAAACAAACTTAAAACCAATTCAGTTTTTCGCCAGTGTAAAGGTGATATTTTCCTGTAAACGAATTTTTTTTCCTACTTAGAAACTTTTTGCAGCGTTCCAGTAGATTAGTGGAATTTGAGCGAGTCATGTGTTATAGCAACAGCCAAGGTGGTTAGGACATCAACAGATGATACAACCTAGACACAAAAAGACTTTTGACCCAGTCCCCAGTCCCCAGTCCCTAGTCCCCTGCTATATAACTCCAAATTAATTAACACAGAACGTTCAACTTGACTTATAAACCTTTAGAAATCAGTCTGCGTTTTGGGTTGGAAATTTCATTACTCCATGAAGTATTAAATTATATAAAGTTATACGAAAAGTATATTACCTTGCTCATGCAACATACTACTGTTGCTGATAAATAGTTGCTGATAAATATTTTTCAGCCTTTCCACAGACACTGCTATAGCTTAATTTCTCCATTCCAAAATCTAAAATATAAAATTGGTATAGTTACTCTAAACCACGTACACAGCCAAACATCAAAACTTCCCTCCCCAGCTTCCCCGAATCAAAAATAGCCATTTTTAAATCAGCCTTGACTCAACCTAACCCTGTGCCAAAGAACCTGCAAGAAACTCACTTAAACCGCGCTCGTGCTAGCCTAAGCCTTGCGTTGTCTTGGTATGGAAATCTTCGCAAACCCGGACAGTCGTCATCAAACTCACAATTAGCAGGTTTGGTAAAACCAGAATTGGAACTTTTGACCACGACACTCAACAAACTTGACCATAATGTGATCCGCATTGCGGCTTTTGGTTTGGTCAGTCGTGGGAAGTCAGCGGTGTTGAATGCTTTACTCGGACAAAAGATTCTACAAACAGGTCCCCTGAATGGTGTGACTCAGTACCCTCGTTCCGTGCGTTGGAATCCTGGTGGTAAGGTGCAAGTGGAGTTAATTGATACACCAGGATTAGATGAAATTGAAGGAGAAGCACGGGCGCAGATGGCGCGCGAAGTGGTGCGTCAATCAGATTTGATTCTTTTTGTTGTATCTGGTGATATTACCAGGACTGAGTATAGAGCGCTGTGTGACTTGCGACAAGCACAGAAACCCTTAATTTTGGTCTTCAATAAGACAGACCTTTACCCGGATACAGACAAAACAGCAATTTACAACAATTTGCAACAGTTGGGCGCGGGAAATCCCCAAGGAAAACCCCTAAAACCTGATGAAATCGTCATGGTGGCGGCGGAACCTGCACCAATGGAAGTGCGCGTTGAGTGGTCTGATGGTCGTGTGACACATGAATGGGAAACACCACCGCCACAAATAGACGAACTCAAACAAACAATTCTGAAAATTCTTAATCGCGAAGGGCGATCGCTCTTGGCTTTAAACGCACTGATCCAAGCACGTGATGCACAAGAGGCGATCGCCCAAAAAACCCTCGACTTACGCCAACAACAAGCAGAAGACTTGATTTGGCAATATACCAAATACAAAGCTTTAGCAGTGGCGCTCAATCCCATCGCCTTCTTAGATATTCTCGGCGGAACAATTGCCGATTTAGCCTTAATTCGCTCCCTAGCACGGCTGTATGGTTTGCCAATAACCAGCTACGAAGCCGGGAAGATTTTAAAAACGATTTTATTCAGTTCTGGTGGCTTACTGCTAGGAGAACTAGGCAGCAGTTTGCTGTTAGGTTTGGGTAAAAGTACCGCCGCCATTGCTTCTGGAGAAAACCCGATAAATGTCACTGCTTATGCTGGAACTGCAATTACGCAAGGTGGTATTGCAGGTTACGGAGCATACGCTGTGGGAAAAGCGGCGCAAGTCTATCTCGAAAAAGGCTGTTCTTGGGGACAATTGGGAGCGAGTACAGTTATTAAAGAAATACTAGCTGAGGTGGAACCTAATACAATTTTGTATCGTTTGCGGCAAGAGTTGGGACAGCATCTTGGGTAAAAATATCTCGCGCAAAAACTTACTGGTGAGGTGGTAATTCTAAAGGAATCGGACCAAGTGAACCTTTACGAAAATCTGTCAAGATGACCCGTGCAGTTTTTTCTACATCGCCTTTGAAACGATACTCTGCCAAAGCATGCAAGTATGCTTCTCCAGTCAGAGGCGTGGGGTCGAGTGTGTAACGCGATCGCAAAGGATGTTCTGGTAAAAAATCAGGATCATTGGTCTGACCATCTTTGATGATATCTACTAGCGCCGCTGCTACCTTTTGATTGTCGTAAGATGCTTCACCAATATCGTCACAAATCGCTAACTTCAATGCTGCTTCTTGATTTTCCAACTTAGCAGGGATGACACCTGGAGCATCCAACAATTCCAGTTCCTCGGAAATTCGCACCCAACGCAATTGGCGAGTGACCCCAGGACGCGCTGCACTTTCCACCACTCGCCGTCCTAGCAAACGGTTGATTAAAGCTGATTTGCCAACATTCGGAAAGCCAATCACCACAGCACGGACTGGACGGGGTAACATCCCGCGATTTTTCCGACGTTCATTAATAGCCACCCCAGCAGCTTGTGCCGCTTTTGACACTGCAGCCACACCTTGACCTTGCTGAGCATTGGTAAAATAAGGTACTTCTCCCTGGCTCTTGAACCACTGTGTCCACGCTTGTCGTACTTGCGGCAAAATGATATCAACTCGGTTTAGCACCAACACCCGTGTTTTGCTTCCCACCCACTCGCTCATTTTGGGATGATGTGTTGCCAAAGGAATCCGGGCGTCGCGTACTTCCAATACGACATCGACAACTTTGAGATGTTCTTTGAGGTTTTTTTCAGCTTTAGCAATGTGCCCTGGATACCATTGAATGATATTTAGTTTATAGTTTTGAGTTATTGACATTTGTACGAGTGTCCTTTGTCGTTTGTCCTTTGTCAAATGACTCAGGACTGTTAATATTGCCTACTGAAGTGATAAGTAGGTCAACCTTAAAAAACATAAAACAAACCTAACCCCCCAGCCCCCTTCCCTTATAGGGAAGGGGGAGAGTCAAAGCCTCTCCCCTTGCAGGGGAGAGGTTTGGAGAGAGGTCTTACGTTTAATTAAGTTGACCTACTTAAAGAAGCTTATTGTAGAACTTTAGCCATATGGTAGCGCAAACAAGCACCCTACTTTGCCCTACTTTAATTGATGTAGAATTATCCGATTACCATCTGGGTCATAAGCATATATTTCCCTACCGTGGGAAGCAGTGATAATTGCTGCTGGTGGTGGATAGCCCAATGCGGTCAGATGAGCGATCGCACTTTCTAAATCACTAACCTCTAAACACAAACTCATCTTACTTTTAGCCGAGTTTTCAAATTCAGAAAAGTCTGTCTGTCTTGGTTGAAAAATACCTAATTTCAAACTAGCAATTTGAAACTCAGCATAAACGTTTGGCATATAAGTCGTTGGCTTTATACTTAGGAACTGAGTATAGAAACCAACTAAAGTTTCAAGATGAAAAGTTGCCAGGGTAACGATAGCTTCAGTAAATTGAAAAGTCATCTCAAGGATGCAAACTATAGCCACAAAAGAATACAGTAAAAGGGACTGGGGATTGGCGATTAGCGATTGGGGTAGTGGTATATCAAACGAGAAATTATGTCCGGGGTCGCCAGCCTTACCCAATCCCTAATCCCTAATCCCTAATCCCGTTTACGCTATTCATGTTTTTCTGACAACTGCCAGAGTTGAATTTCGTAACACAGATGTTTATCAAAAATTATACGTGCTTCTAACCCCTCAACAATTAGCTTTTTAAGCCAGCGATTAAATATCCAGCGCCCAATAGCATGCAACGGTGGGACAGCGATCGCCACAAGATCGGCAATATACTTGATAGTACTTAGCCCAAAAGTGCGGAAGGTTCCAATACCCAAGTCAATCGTTGGCGCAATTTGGGCTGAAATATCCTCAGCTTTAACTAAATTGAACCCAGCTTGCACCAACGCATCGTGAAGAACACTGCCGACATGACAATTGGAAAAGATGCCCTCATGGTATTTGGCATCAACGCGGAGCATATCGGCAAGCAGCAGATAGCCACCACGGTTAAGCAGACGAGCGGCACCTTGAGCAATGTCATCAGCAGCCATATACTGGCTACTTTCGCTGAAGAGGATCAGGTCGTAACAGTGGGTTCCCTGGAAATCTTCAAATCTCGTTAAATGGAACGGTGCTTGATTGTTAGTCCGCTTTACAAACATCTCTTGCTGAAACGGATCGGGGGCAAGTCCCTCAACAGTGAAGCCACGCTCTTGGAGGTAGGCAGCATTGCCACCAATGCCAGAGCCGACATCAAGCACGGTGTTTATTCCCTCTGGGATGAAACTTACAAGTTTGGCTGCATAAGCTTCCTGAGCGGTACGTAACCGTGCAATAGTTAGCTCCTCACCAGAAGCAGGCACCGGCTCCCAATAGCCATAATGCAGATAAGGTGAATTTGAAAGTTCTAGATAGTAATTGAGTGCAGCATTTTGGTAGCGCGTCGTTTTAGGAATATGAATTAATTTTGGTTGAGGCATGAGTGACTAGGGTGTGTTCAGCGGCGGACTCAAAACAGTAAACAGTGATCACTGATAACTGATAACTAATTGAGCCAAGGTACGGGTATTAGCGTAGCACTTTGTTGGAAAAGCTTATTCTTTCTAAACCAGTGTAGACATTGAATCGTTCCCCTCGCAAAAATCCAATTAAGGTAATCCCAAATTCCTTTGCTACAGACACTGCCAAACTGCTAGGCGCAGAAACAGAACAGACAATGGGAACACCCGCCGTTGTACACTTTTGCAAAATTTCAAAGCTTGAGCGCCCGCTGACCATGACGATATAATTACTTAATGGTAACTGCTCACTCAGCAAAGCAGAACCTATCAATTTATCTAAAGCATTGTGACGTCCTACATCCTCATGTAAGTTCAGTAGCTGTCCTTGGTTGTCAAACAACGCCGCTGCATGCAAACCCCCTGTAGCATGAAACACACCTTGATCCGCCCTAAGCTTATCTGGTAAGGTATAAATCATCTCAGCATTCACGATAAGTTCTGAAACAATAGCCGGACAACCCCGGAAGCGCAAAGCTTCAAGACTCGTCTTACCACAAACTCCACAGGCACTACTGATATAAAAGTGTCTTTCCAATGGCTGTAAATCTGGATTCAATCCCTCCCGAAGGGTAACATTTACAATGTTGTAGTGTTGCTCACCATCCACCGACTTATCCAGGCAGTAACTCATGCGTTGGATATCTTCCCGACAGCTAATAACTCCCTCACTGTAGAGAAAACCAGCAGCCAGTTCAAAATCTGCCCCTGGTGTGCGCATGGTAACGGCTATTGTCTTTTGGGGAGAGGCAAGGCGAATTTCCAACGGTTCCTCGGTCGTCAATTGGTCTTGTCGAGAACGGATTTTACCATTTTCCACCACCCAGGTTGTGGTTTTGATTTTACTGCCAGTTCGCCTATTCATAGCTAATTGTCCTTTAACTTGCATATCTGAATTTGAGAAACTGTTGCCTAGCCCCCTGTGGGATCTGCCGGACAGCCGATCCAGTTAGTGCAAATTAAATACACATTAGCTTACCGCTTAATTCCCTTAAACCGTTCTTTTGCTGACTCAAAGGCTTCTTGCATCACAGACTGAATCTTTTGGGGATCAGGTTTCTTGCCCCCCATTAAGTCACCAAAGTAAACACAAGACCCCTCGCCCAGTGCCCAGGTGTAGGCGGCTGCCCAGGAAGCAGCTATCACACTGCCGAAACCTGGCAGGAATTTGAGTAACTCACGTCCGACTGCGCGTGCTAAGAAGCCACTGGCGATCGCACTGACAACACCCCCCGCCTGCGATGGAGTCAGCGTCTGTCCATACAATTTTCCCAGCACCCCTACCATCGAGACTTGTAATGCTGTGAGTGCTGGCATTGTCGCAAAAGGCAGCGGCACTGCTGCCAGCGTGGCTGATATAATGGCAAATACCAAAATGTAACGGCGTCCTACATCCCGGTAAAGGTCACCAATTTGTCTGCCAGCGTCCTCATCTAATAACTGATAAATCGCCTGCGCTTCGGCTTCGGGGAGTAAATCTGCTAAAGTATCCCTCAGCAGCTCTAAGCCATAAAATACAGGATTGTAGCCGTCCTCTTCCAAGGTAAAGTCAATCAGCACAGAGCGATCGCATAGTCCTGCAAAAGCTTGCTGCATTGCAGCGAATGCTCGGTTCACCTCCTCATAATCTGGTGGATATGCCGGATGATCGGCTGTACCGGGAGGATACACCTCATGCAAGCAAGTCACAGCTAGCAAACAGGGAATGTCTGGATATTTCTCACGCAGCCCAGCAGCAATTTGTTGCAGTGTGTCAGTCGCAAAATCATTAATTTTGACCGTCAGAATCAAGATTTTGGCGTGACGGTTCTTCTGTTCCAAATCTCCAACCAGTTCCTGAATGATCATCTGAGTGTCCTGGTTTACATCTCCCAATCCAACCGTATCTGTAAAAATCAGTAACGGTAGGTCAGCTGAAGGGTAGGCGTAGCGCTGGGTGTGTTGTGTGTGGGGACGAAATCCCTGCCCGACAATCTCCGCAGAAACTCCTGTCAGTCCCCGCACAATTGAACTTTTTCCGGCTTGGGGTTTACCAATCAAGAGGGCTTCTGTCGTTGGCAGTTCTGCGCGAACTCTCTCCAAAATCTCTGCAACCTGATCTTCGCTGACGCTAAACCATTTCACAACGGTCTGTGCCATTTGCTCTGTTGGTAGAAGTTGCGTCAAGCGTGCTGTTGCGTTATTCCAGACACCAGTAATGCGGCTTGTCCAGGAATCATCGACCGACTTGAGCGTCACATCATCCGTCGGTTCACTAAACTGTTGAGAATCAGCCGACGATGAGTCAACATCACGTTGTTCAGTCATGGGCATTCAAAAGGTAGATCTTATTCTAACTAGACTTTGTCTATTATCTTTGTCTATTATCTAGGACGTTTCATGGGGTTTACCATTGAGATTGTTATACCCAAAAGTTCCTCACACGCACGTCCCAAAGAACTTCCTATTTGCCAATCCCTTGACCAAGCATAGCAAACAAGCTCCTACACCGTCAGCTTATCTTTGGGCAACTTTTTGGCTCTACTCTCAAATTTTACCGCACGCTCCCTTCGGGTACGCGAAGAGCGTAAGTTCCTTGGAAGGAGGTACGGGCTTACAAAGCAGGCTATGCCAACACAAATCTGCGCTCGTATTGCTATACTCACAAGAGCTATACAAAAAAAGATCTGAATTTTCAACGAAAATGCATTCTGACTCCTGTGCCTCCTCCTCTGGAGCTGCGCAAACAAAGTAGCGTACCGGACGCATATTCTGACGCATGGTTCTTCTTCAAAGCAATCCTAAATCATTTGTGACAAACAAGATCCCCGACTTCTTAAAGAAGTCGGGGATCTGTGGCTTTCAATTCTCATAAAGAAAGCAGAGGATTGCTATAAGTGTGAGCAGTTACTTCTAAGTAGTTAAATTTTACTAACAGAATTGGATATTAAGTGTGAGCAGTTACTTCTAAGTAGCTAAATTTTAGTAACAGAATTTTACTTTCAGTTACAAAATCCAGTAGATGGCGAAGACATATGTAAAAAATTGATGAGATTACAGAAGTCAAACGAGAGCAAAATTTAGGATTGATGCAGAAGCCACCATCTCATTAAACCTACCTTGAAAATCAGAGCATTAGTCATCGGAATTTGCTTGAAAGCACCCTCGCTTATATGTCAATAAAACAAACTGGGAGAAAAAAACAAATCCTGGATATCAATTCACATCTTGCACGATATCGCTAAAAAATACTACATTAAATAAGAAAATTTTTATGAGTGATTTGACTGACAAAAGTGCCATTTTAATCGTTGATGACACTCCCACCAATTTAGAAATACTTTTCGATTTTTTAGCTGACTCTGGATTTACAGTTTTAGTAGCAGAAGATGGCGAAAGTGCGATCGCACGAGCAGAATATGCGCCACCCGACCTGATTCTGTTGGATGTACTTATGCCGGGGATAGACGGTTTTGAAACTTGCCGCCGTCTGCAAGCCAATGACTTAACAAAAGATATTCCGATCATTTTCATGACCGCACTTTCGGAAACAGTGGATAAGGTCAAAGGCTTAAGTCTTGGTGCAGTGGATTACATCACCAAACCACTTCAGCATGAAGAGGTTTTAGCCCGTATTGAACTCCATCTGAGGATTGGAAAGCTGACTAAGACACTTCAACAGCAAAATCTACGTTTGGAGGTGGAAATTTCGGAACGCACACGGGTAGAGGAAAAACTGCGCGAACAAGCTGCGCTACTTGACATCACGACAGATGCAATTATTGTTAAAGACTTAGACAATCAAATCCGTTATTGGAACAAAGGGGCTGAAAATTTATACGGATGGAAGGCAATAGAGGCGATCGGCAAAAATATTAATCAGCTTCTGTATCCAGCCGAAATATCTCAACTGCAAAATATTCAGGAAAGTTTAGCTGAGTGTGAATCGTGGCAAGGTGAGTTGACTCAGATACACAAAGAAGGTAAAGAGATTATTGTTGCCAGCCGATGGACTTTGATGCGCGATCAACATGGGCAACCTCAATCAATTCTTACGGTCAACACTGATATTACAGAGAAAAAACAACTTGAAGCACAGTTTCTCCGAGCGCAGCGACTGGAGAGCATTGGCACACTTGCTGGCGGTATTGCACATGACCTGAACAACATACTAACTCCAATTATGACGGCAGCGCAACTCCTGCAGCTAAAACTCCCCAATACTGATGAGCGGAGTCAGCAGATGTTTCACACAATAGAAACTAACGCTAAACGTGGGGCGGGTTTGGTCAAGCAAGTGCTACAGTTTGCAAGCGGAGTCGAAGGTAAGCGCACCATTGTGCAAGTGAGTCACTTGTTCGGGGAAATTAAGCAGATTGTTCAAGAAACATTTCCCAAATCCATTGAATTTTCCACGAATATAAAGTCAGACCTTTGGGCTATTGTTGGAGATGCCACACACTTACATCAGGTGCTGATGAATCTAGTCGTCAACGCTCGCGATGCCATGACAAGCGGTGGGACTCTAAGTATGTGTGCTGAAAATGTATTCATTGATGAACATTATGCCCGCATGAATCTTGAGGCAAGCGTCGGTCCTCATATCATGATAACTGTTGCAGATACAGGAATTGGTATGTCGCCAGAAATAGTGGATAGAATATTCGAGCCGTTTTTCACCACTAAAGATTTTGGCAAAGGTACAGGGCTGGGTCTTTCTACGGTGAGGGGCATCATCAAAAGCCACGGTGGTTTTGTGAACGTCCATAGCAAGTTCGGAAGAGGAACTGAATTTAAAGTATTCTTGCCAGCAGTCGAGGTAACAGCAACACCGCTTGCAGAAAACCTCGAACTACCAACAGGAAACGGAGAATTGATTCTGGTTGTGGATGATGAAGCCCCAATTTTAGAGACGACCAAAATCTCGTTAGAAACTTACAATTACAGAGTGTTGACAGCCAGCGATGGAATTGAGGCGCTTGCACAGTATGCTCAACACAAAGATGAAATTAGCGTGGTGTTGGTGGATATGATGATGCCGTCGTTGGATGGAGCAACCACTATTAGCGCATTGCAAAAAATGAATTCACGTGTCTTGATTATTGCTGTCAGCGGTTTGATAACCAGTGATAAACTGGCGGGGACTAGGGGAGTCAAAGCATTTCTTTCTAAGCCCTACACGACAAAGGAATTATTGCAAGCTTTACACAACATTCTTTACCAGAAATCAAAAAATCCAGCGATTCATTAGCAACTATTTATATTTAGACATCCCAATGAGTTCTTGAAATTCCTTGAACTCAACTAAGTACCACATTTCATACAATTAGTAGCGCAATAAGGGCTTGTCGTTGCGCTGCTTCGCGTGTCTACGCCTGTTGGGTAGATAGCGCAACGACGAACAATAACCCTACTTGCTGCAGTGAAATCCTGTACTAATATCAAGTTCGGTTAATTAGTTATTATTCTATGGATCTGTGCAAAAACCTTAAATCTTCTCCCCTGCCCCTCTGCTGCCTTTATTCTTTTTGTTAAAAATTCATATTTTTGCCCCAAAATATGAAGATTTCGTAAAAAAAATACATAGAGTAGAAATTTTTTTGAGAAATGTCATTTACGTGATGCTAACATTGCTTGACGCAATATTAGTTACTGCTTGATTAAAAGAAGTCCTTTCATTAGGTTTGGGGGTAGCAGTGCCTTTTTTTAAGAAAAAAACTAAAAAAGTGAATATGAAAGTCAGGCAGAAAGTAAATTTAGAAAGGTTTAAAAGTTTATATTTTTCCAATATTAAAGGCGATGTTTTAGCAGGGATAACTGTGGCATTAGCGCTGATTCCAGAATCTCTGGCTTTTGCTGCGATCGCCAAAGTTGAGCCAATGGTAGCTTTGTATACTTCATTTTGTATAGCCGTCGTGATTTCCCTGTTTGGTGGACGACCGGCAATGATTTCTGCAGCTACTGGTTCGATGTCGTTACTGATGACATCATTAGTAGAAAAATATGGAGTTGAGTATTTATTTGCAGCCACAATCCTGACTGGAATCATTCAATTCCTAATGGGAGTTTTGAAATTAGGAAGATTTTTTACCTTTATTCCCCAATCTGTAGTCGCAGGTTTTGTTAACGCCTTGGGCATCTTAATTTTTGTGGCTCAAGTCAGACAAGTTGCTGGACAAGCTTGGCAAGCGTACGCAATGGTAGGAGCTACATTGGCTATTGTCTATCTCCTGCCCCGTTTTAGCAACAGTGTACCATCACCCCTCGTTGCCATTATTCTAATGACGATTGTGGCAATGTCTACTGGCGTTCATATTACTAAAGTAGGAGATGTTGGCAATATAACCGATACGCTTCCATCGTTGCATCTGCCGCATATTGACCTTTCTGTGAAAAGCTTTTTCATTATTCTTCCTTACTCATTAACACTCTCGATTGTTGGTCTTTTGGAATCGTTATTAACAGCACAACTACTTGATGAGCTAACAGATACCAAAAGTTCTAAAAACCAGGAAGTTAAAGGTCAAGGTATTGCAAACATTGTCACAGGCTTTTTTGGTGGCATGGCTGGCTGTGGCATGGTTGGACAGTCGATTATTAACATCAGATCCGGTGGCAAAGGGCGTTTGTCTACCTTTGTTTCGGGTGCTTTTTTGTTAATTCTGATTTTCGTTTTCAAAGATATAGTTAAGCAAATTCCTATGGCTGCCCTCAACGGCGTGATGATTATGGTGGCTTTTGAAACCTTTAATTGGAACTCATTAAAACATTTACGTAAAATGCCGTTGACTGAGGCAATTGCTATGCCTGTAACGATGGCGATCGCCCTTTGGACTCATGACCTTGCGCAAGGGGTGTTAGTTGGCGTAATCATGAGTACTTTGATTTTCGCTTGGAAAGCAACCCAAATCACAGCAGTAAAATCGATTGATGCGAGCGGAGCGAAACAATATACAATATCGGGACAGCTTTTCTTTGGTTCAATCTCCAACTTTATGGAATTATTTAACTATGTTGACGATCCAGAAAAAGTTGTGATTGACTTCCATCACGCCCATGTGTGGGACCACGCTGCTGTCACTGCAATTTCTAAAGTGGTTGAACGATATCGGAAATTAGATAAGTATGTGGTTATGGTTGGATTAAACCAGGAAAGTCAGTCATTCATGCGTCAAGTTGGTGTTTGAGAAGGGGTTATCAACTGAAGTTTGTCTTGGTAACAAATTTTTCAAATTTTGTGGCACTTCATCCGCCTTTGGCGTAGGGCAGTAGTTTGCAGCACAACTGTGCGCGTCTATATTAATAAGTAATGTTACGGGATAACAGGGGTAGTTGGCACAAAGAAGCCAGCACCCATTTTTTTCTTGCCCCCAAGACCATTTGTTTTCAGCTTGTTGGTTTGGTGCTTCTGTCCTAAATATATTGTGGGATGTAGGGGACGGCACTAGTACCGCTGCGCGGAAGTCAAAAGTCAAAAGTCAAAAGGCTGATTGTGTGGGCTTTTCGCTGATGAGTGAATGGTAGCTTTATTTCCGCCGTCGTGTACTAGACCTCCGCACTCTACATCCCACAAAAAAAAGTGCAAAAAACACCTAATATACTGTAAAAGAAAAAACTTCTATCAAATTTTTTACAGCTTCATTAGAAATAAATATAAGTATAAATTTTGTTTTAAATACTGACACTTTAGACGGAAATAGACAAACTCAGGACGAAAAATTGAACAGGTATTAACAAATTTTGGTTTAAGCGCTTATACCAGCTTTGTAGAACAAGACAAAGTAGTGAAAATACTTAGACATAAAGTATTAACTTTGTGTTGCCAACCAAAACTCTGATGGCTAGTGGGTACTGTAGAGAAATTAACAAATACCTAGAATTCTCCGCATCTTTTGGTTCCCTATAAATGAACGGTGAGTAATCAGATGTAAAACGTAATATTGTTTTGTAGAGTACTAGATGAAAATTACAGGCATTCTTTTCGTTGATCCATCTGTAAGCCACTACGAATTTTTACTGAAAAATATTGTAGCAGGCATCAAGCCTATTGTTCTTGACTCTGAGCGAGATGGGGTAGCACAAATTACCGAAGTACTGTCCTTGTACCGTGGAGTGGAAAATGTCCACATTGTTTCTCACGGCTCTTCGGGAACCCTAACCCTTGGCAATAGCGAACTCAGCCTCAGCACCCTAGAACTTTACGCCGACCAACTAAAAAATTGGTTCTCCCCATATTCCCACCTTCCCATCTCTCCAGTTCCCTCGCTTCTTTTGTACGGTTGCCACGTGGCTGCAGGTGATGCTGGGCTAGAATTCATCACCAAGCTACACCAACTAACAGGAGCAAATGTTGCCGCCTCCGCCAACCTTACTGGCAGTGCTTTTCTGGGGGGTGATTGGAACCTGGAAGTCAACATTGGCAACATTTCAAATCAACCACTGGCATTAAGCGCCGAAGTGATAGCAGGATATCCATCTGTACTCAATATTGCTCCTACCCTCAATGACGCTAACCGGATCCTGAATCCCATTAACGAAGATGCAGTCGCACCCATAGGGGCAGTTGGTACGGCAATTTTCTCCTTAGTCACCCTTGGTGATAACGTCATTGACCAGGATCCCGGCGCAGTCACTGGTATTGCCATTACAAATAGTGACATTATTAACGGTAATTGGTTGTACACCACTAACAATGGCACCAGCTGGCTACCCTTAGGGGCTACATCCGACAACAACGCTCGTCTATTGGCGGCTGATGCAATTACCCGCCTTTACTATCAGCCCAACGCCAATTTTAACAGCACCATTAGCAATGCTTTAACCTTCCGTGCGTGGGACCAAACCAGTGGTATCAACGGCGGCACTGCGGACACCAGCGCCAACGGTGGCGCAACTGCTTTTAGCACTGGGATTAACAGTGCCACACTGACAATCAACCCCGTTAACGATGCTCCTATCCTCACTGACACGAACCTTGTCCTAACTGCCATTGACGAAGACGCAGGTGAAGCCATAGGAACAGTTGGTACCCTCGTTTCCTCGTTAGTGAGCCTTGGTGTTAACGTCACTGATCCAGATAACGATCCACTTACAGGTAATCCACCACTTACAGGTATTGCCATCACAAATGCTGACACCACTAACGGCAATTGGTTCTTCAGCCCTGACGATGGCGGCAGTTGGGCACCTTTAGACTTGGTATCCAATAGCAACGCTCGCCTATTAGCGGCTGATGGAATCACCCGCATTTACTTCCAGCCCAAAGCCAACTTCAATGGCTCCATCAACAATGCTCTCACCTTCCGTGCGTGGGACCAAACCAGTGGTAGCAACGGCGGCTTTGCGAACACCACCATCAGCGGTGCTGCTACTGCCTTTAGCACTACGACTGACACTGCCGCAATTACCATCAATCCCGTCAATGATGCTCCTACCCTCACTGAAGCTAATATCACCCTAACTGCCATTAACCAAAATGTAGGCGCACCGATAGGAGCAGTTGGTACCCTCGTTTCCTCCTTAGCGCGCCTTAATGATAACGTCATCGACCCGGACACCAATGCAGTCACAGGTATTGCCATCACAAATGCTGACGCTACCAACGGCACTTGGTTCTACAGCACCAACAACGGCAGCTCCTGGATACCCGTAGGAATTCTATCCGACACCAACGCTCGCCTGTTGGCGGCTAATGCCAACACCCGCATTTATTTCCAGCCCAACGCCACCTTCAATGGCACCATTGACAATGCTCTAACCTTCCGGGCGTGGGACCAAACTACTGGTACCAACGGCAGCACTGCCGATACCACCCTCACTGGTGACGCTACTGCGTTTAGTGTTGCGACTAACACTGCTGCACTTACTATCAATGCCGTCAATAATGCTCCTATCCTGCTTGATACCAACCTCTTGGTAAACATAGTGGAAGATCCAGGGGCACCTACAGGACCAGTTGGTACCCTCGTTTCCTCCTTAGTCAGTCTTGGTATTAATGTCACTGATCCAGACAACAATCTAACTACAGGTAATGGATCTACAGATAATGGACCTACAGGTAATGCACTTACAGGTATTGCCATTACAAATGCAAACATTACCAACGGCAGTTGGTTCTACAGTACCGACAATGGCAGTACCTGGGCAGCTTTAGGGTCTGTGTCCGACGCCAACGCCCGCCTATTAGCGGCTGATGGAAACACCCGCATTTACTTCCAGCCCACCGCCAACTTCAATGGCTCTATCAGCAATGCCCTCACGTTCCGTGCATGGGACCAAACCACTGGTACCAACGGCGGCAGTGCGAACACCACCATTAGCGGTGGTGCAACTGCCTTTAGCATTGCGACTGACACTCTGGCAATAACCATTGATGCCGTCAATGATGCTCCTATCCTGCGTGACACCAACGTCACTCTAAATGCCCTTGAAAAAGGTGCAGGCGCACCCATAGGGGCAGTTGGTACTCTCGTTTCCTCATTGGTGAGTTTGGCTCCTAGTGGTAACGTCACCGACCCAGACACGAACCCACTAACAGGTGTTGCGATCGCAAATGCTGACACTACCAACGGCACCTTCTTCTACAGCATTGACAATGGCACTAACTGGACACCGTTAGGATTTGTATCCGATACCAACGCCCGCTTACTCGCAGCTGATGCCAACACCCGCATTTACTTTCAGCCTAACGCCAACTTCAACGGCATCATCAGCAATGCTTTAACCTTCCGTGCATGGGACCAAACCAGTGGTACCAACGGTAGTACTGCGGACACTACCCTTAGCGGTGGTGCAACTGCCTTTAGCCTTGCGACTGATACTGCCGCAATTACCATTGGTACTGTCCCTAATCCTGTTGTCACCAATCCTCCCCCCAATCCTGTCATCACTCCTGGCACCAAAGTTGCTTCTACCCTCAAACTCCTGCCTAACAATATTTTCCAGTTAGAAGGCAACAAACCAAAACTTGAAGCCACTCTCACTGGAGCCAATTCTAATCAGGTAAATGAACTGGGAGTGTTTGTTGTTGACGATGACCAAGGAACAATTAATGGCATTGCTCCTGGTGCACAAAATTATGCCCAAGTTGCGCTTTCTAGAGCCAAGGCTATTTTCTCAGTGATTACCGATAATCCTAATGGGTTTAATACTGACTTCACACGTCTACTTGAATTTAATTCAGGGGAACGCCTGCGATTCTTCTTGGTCAACAACAGTAGTATTGATGGTGTACAAGCTGGTTCAACTTCTCTGACAGACGTCCTCTTTTCCAACTCCTCAACCCAAAAAGTCACAGACTTGGGTAATGGCGAGTTTACATTGGCTTTGAACGATGCATCAAATAACAATACTTCCGACTTCCAGGATCTGGTGGTAAAAATTAAGGCAACAGATCAACCGTTACCTCTAGGTGCTGGTCTTCAGGGAAATCCTTTTGGAGAACTGATTGATTTGCGTGATGTGTCAACTCCGGTTAAAGCAGAGTTTGTCTTAAATAGAGAAGCAACCAATAACAATTTCGTCGGCTTCTATCAAATCGCTGATACCAATGGTGGTATTGATATCGATAGCAACGGGACGGTAGACTTGCGTCCTGGTGATGCAGGTTATGCTCAAGCTGCGGTGCAAAGACGTGTTGCAGGAATTGACTTGACAGTGGGCAACCAAAGAACTGCTACATTGACAAGTAATCTTAGTCCCGGTTCAGTTTTGGCACCATTCATTATTGTTAATAGCAGACCGGAGGCAATTTTAGATGGAAATCCAAACAATGACCCCGCAGTGTATTTCTCCTTTTTAGGAGCTAACTCAGATAAAGTTGACCATATTCGTTTGTTGGGGAATAACACCTTTGGGTTTGAAGATTTAGCAAATGGTGGTGACAAAGATTACAACGATATGATTGTCAGAGTTAATTTGAGTATTGCTTAACTCACTGAAAAAAGGAGTTTATTAAACTAGTTAAGAGTACGAAACTCAGAAGCTCTACAGTCGTTAAAATGTCAAAATAGTAACTAGTATTTAATAAATACAAGGAGGCGATCGCTTCCTTGTATTCTTGTGTTGTTGTTGCTTTTCGCCTTACGGTGTGCGCTCCTTTGCAATCGCTGTTTCACGGCTAGAAAATAGCAAAGGAAGCAGGAAGCCTCACAGGTAACCTTAACAACCCCTACTAACAACTGTTAGGCAGAGTGGGAAATGTCAATTCACAATAGAAATGGAACACCTTTACCCTAAATACAATTCATGCAATCTCCTTCCGCAGCCAGTCCCGAGACAATTTTTACCGGTTTTCACGCTCTTAGCGATCCATTGAGGATTAGCGTTATCGAACTCCTACGAAATCAAGAGCTTTGTGTGTGTGACTTATGCGACGCTTTAGGGGTTAGCCAGTCAAAGTTGTCTTTTCACCTAAAAACTCTCCGGGAAGCTGGTTTAGTTCGCTCTCGTCAGGAAGGACGTTGGATTTACTACAGCCTCAATATCCCTCAATTTGCCGTGCTAGAGCAGTACCTCTCAGAGTACCGCCGCCTGAGCCAAGTTTTGCCTGCTCGTTTGTGTAAAGAGTCATCTTAACATATCAATTTTTCTTATAAAGTTGTATTAACCTAATTCTCCTCCTTGACATATCAATTTTTCTTGAAATAATAGAAATATACCTTAAATTGATATGCCAAGCGAGTGGGGTCAAAACAATTCAAAATTCAAAATTCAAAATTCAAAATTGAAGCACGACCAGGATGAATCCAGGGGCTTGCATCCTGAATTAACGTGAGTTCGATAGACCTCTCCCACAAGCACCTCCCTCTCCTTGTAGGAGAGGGAGGTGCAACGTAAAAATCAGAGTTTTAAGCCTCTCCAGTAAAAAAAGCCTCTCCCTAACCCTCCCCTGGGAGGGGAGGGTTAGGGAGAGGTGGGGAGAGGAATGGAAGCGGGGTCAAATCAGGATACATCGAACTCACGTTGAATTAATCAATTCAAAATCTTTTTCTTAAATTTTGAACGAGCGAATGAGCGAATTCAAAAGGTGGTCAATGAACACAAGGTTACTTAAGTTGGCACTGTTTCAAGCCCTCCGCAACTTCCCTGGGGTATGAATTTTGAATTGAGAGCGGCTTTTCAATTGTCATGACCACCCTTACTTAGGGGTGTTGTTATTCATAAATAGAAATCAGCTTTGATATTGCGAGTGTTTACTAAACAGTCTTATAGAAGATTGCTAATTCGTCATGAAAAGAAATCGTATCAGCCAAGGGAATTGTGATGAGTACAAATAATTCGCAAGCGAGAAAAGCCTCGGTGAAAGCAGGGAGCAATTTAAGTTTTTTTGAAAAGTATCTCACTGTTTGGGTTTTCTTGTGTATCTTTGCAGGAATTTTACTAGGAAGATTGTTCCCAGGGATTGCAGTGGCGCTGGATGCAATGAGTGTGTATCAAGTGTCAATTCCAATTGCGATTTGTTTGTTTTTCATGATGTACCCCATCATGGTAAAAATTGACTTCACGCAAGCTACAAATGCGATTCGTGCCCCGAAACCCGTTATTGTTACCTTGGTGGTGAATTGGTTAATTAAACCATTTACGATGGTGGCGATCGCACAGTTTTTCTTGGGATGGTTATTTCGCCCTTTGATTACTGGAACCGATCTGATTCGCGGTAGCGAAGTAGCACTAGCAAATTCTTACATTGCCGGCACGATTTTACTGGGAATTGCTCCTTGTACCGCAATGGTGTTGATGTGGGGGTATTTATCTTATGGCAACCAAGCACATACCTTGGTGATGGTAGCGGTGAATTCCTTGACAATGCTGTTTTTGTATGCACCATTGGGTAGATGGTTATTGGCAGCAAATGATTTAACAGTGCCTTGGGAAACAATCGTTTTGTCGGTACTAATTTATGTTGGATTGCCGTTAATCGTAGGAATGTACAGCCGTTATTGGATTTTTAAACACAAGGGAAGAGAATGGTTTGAACGACGATTTTTGAAATATCTCACTCCAGTTTCTATCACCGCTTTGCTGATTACTTTAGTGCTGCTGTTTGCTTTCAAAGGTGAGTTAATTGTTAATAACCCGTTGCACATCTTGTTAATTGCAGTACCTCTGTTCATCCAAACGAATTTCATTTTCTTTATTTCATATGTAGCAGCTTTAAAGCTCAACATATCTTATGAAGATGCAGCACCAGCAGCATTAATCGGGGCTAGCAATCATTTTGAAGTTGCCATTGCGACTGCTGTGATGCTGTTTGGCTTAAATTCTGGTGCAGCACTAGCCACAGTAGTTGGTGTTTTAATCGAAGTCCCAGTGATGTTGATGTTGGTTGAGTTTTGCAAGCGTACAGCGGCTTGGTTTCCACGGGAACCAGAAAAGGCAACGTTGCGCGATCCGCGTTGTATTAGTGCTTTTAAGTAATTGCTGATTTGCATGACAAATTTTTCTCATCCACCCAGAATATTGTTTTTGTATGGCTCTTTGCGAGAGCGTTCCTATAGTCGCCTTATCGCGACAGAGTGATTGATGTCATGGAAGAACTTTATAAGTTCACTTTGTTGTTGCGTGACAAGGTGGATTATCTCACAGACCGCCATAGCGAACGTGAAGGGGACTGGGTATTAGGGATTAGGGATTGGGGATTGGGAAAACAAGCCGAAAAATTATGGAAGGGGCAACAAAACCCCTCCCAAATTTTGACATTTTTCCCAGTCGCCAGTCCCCAACCCCCAAACAACAGCGCGCCCATTCATGAGGGCAGTGCGGTGGACGGGTTCCCCGGCATAAAGCAACTGCCCGTCCCACCACCCAACGGGAGAGTCAGTCACCTAGGTTGGGAAACCCGCCTGCAGTGCTGACTCACCAAATCAAAGATTATGGTGGGGGCATTCTGGGCGCGACTTGGTAAAGAAAAAGCAGCAAAACAGGTAAGTATGTTGGCGAATAAGGCTCTTGAAATGAACTCAGCTAAAGACACGTAGCGATCGCTCTTACTTTTCGTCGTCACAGAGTCAATCATCATAACTCATTTATAAATAGCGAGGAAAATCAATGAAACGTGTCATGTTCGTTTGCAAGAAAAATTCCCGTCGTTCTCAAATGGCAGAGGGATTTGTTCGCACTTTAGGAAAAGGCAAAATTGGCGTCACTAGTTCCGGTTTGGAAGAAAGCTATGTAGATCCGACAACTGTCCAAGTGATGTCAGAAATTGGCATTGATATCAGCAATCAAACTTCCAAGCCTTTAAGCCATTTCAAAGCTGAAGATTACGACGCAGTGATTTCTCTTTGTGGTTGTGGAGTGAATTTACCTGAAGAATGGGTGATTAGAGATGTGTTTGAAGATTGGCAACTAGACGATCCAGAAGGGCAAGATATAGAAACCTTCCGCCGCGTTCGAGATCAAGTAAAGGAACGAGTTGTGAAGCTGATTGAATCTTTGAGTTAAGTTCTATCTCGCATGATACAGGAGTAACATAATGATAAATTAGACAAAGCAGGGTATGGCAGCCAATCCACAAAGCATTGACTCATTCCGAGCCTTGGCACTCCAGGTCACGTGTCACGCCGTCAACCAGGCAACTGACCGTCAGGAAGCCCATTCTTTGATGCAAAATACTATCAAGCGCTTGGCACAACAAATTGCTGCCAGCATTGCTTTCATCGGCTTCGACTGTCGTTTAATTGTTCTACCAGAATACTTTCTCACGGGTTTTCCGATGGGAGAGTCACTTGCTGTCTGGGCGGAAAAAGCTTGTGTGGAAATGGCGGGTGCTGAATATGAAGCACTCGGTAAAATTGCTCAAAAGCATAGTATATTTCTTGCTGGCAACGCCTATGAACTCGACCCCAACTTTCCTGGGTTGTACTTTCAAACTTGCTTTGTTATCGACCCATCTGGCTCAATAGTGTTGCGGTACCGACGGTTAAATTCCATGTTTGCCCCAACACCGCACGATGTTTGGGATAAGTATCTTGACTGCTATGGATTGGAAGGTGTGTTTCCGGTTGCAAAGACTGCAATTGGTAATTTGGCAGCGATCGCATCAGAAGAAATATTGTATCCGGAAGTGACACGGTGTCTGGCAATGCGTGGAGCAGAGATTTTTCTGCACTCAACCTCAGAAGTGTATGGCAAAGAACGCGCTCCTAAAGAAGCGGCAAAAATCTGCCGTGCTGTGGAAAATATTGCATACGTAGTTTCAAGCAATACAGCAGGTATCGCTAATATTCCCATCCCTGTGGCTTCTGCTGATGGCGGCTCTAAAATCATTGATTATCGAGGACTGGTTTTAGCAGAGACAGATTCAGGGGAGAGCATGGCAGCTTTTGCAGAGATAGACATGGCTGCTTTACGCCGCTACCGCCGCCGACCGGGGTTAAATAATTTACTTTCACGGCAGCGGTTTGAACTCTACGCAGAAAGTTATCGTCACTCGCATTTTTACCCAGCTAACACTATGCTGGAAAAAGAAGTAGACCGCAAACACTTCATCGAAACACAGCAAGAGACGATAGAGCGCCTAGCTAAACTAGGGGTGATTTGAGCCATGTCCAAACCAATAGAAGTCCGCAACCCCCGGACTGGAAAATATGACTACGTCATCATACCACCACCCCCAAAGCTTCTCGAACAGCAATGCAACCGCTTGCGGCGATCGCAAAGAACCTGGTTACAGCTTGGTTTAGAAGGGAGAATCCAAGCTTTACAGCAGTGGAAGCAAGCTATATTATCCGGGCGCGATAAACTGACAGAAGGTTTAGTAAATGATACGGGCAGATTATCAATCTCGGTATTGGAAATTGACTCATTCGTCTCCAGCATTGACCGTTGGTGTAAATTAGCGCCAGAACTGCTGCAAGAATCTAAAAAAGACACGGCAATTTCTTTTATCGAACTGCAACAAACAGCCGTTCCTTATCCGCTGGTTGGGGTAATAAGCCCGTGGAATTTTCCCCTGTTGCTCTCAACAATTGATACAATTCCAGCATTGCTGGCTGGTTGCGCTGCGATCGTCAAACCCAGTGAGATTGCTCCTCGCTTTGTAGCACCGCTGTTAACAGCACTCAACACCGTTCCAAAATTACGCGACGTATTAACTTTTGTGGAGGGAGCAGGCGAAACCGGAGCTGCACTCATTGAATATGTGGATCTGGTGTGCTTTACTGGGAGTGTGGCGACAGGGCGAAAAGTTGCACAAGCCGCAGCAAAACGCTTCATTCCTGCTTTTTTAGAATTAGGCGGCAAAGACCCAGCTATTGTCCTACCATCAGCCGATTTGAACTTAGCAACATCAGCAATTTTGTGGGGTTCTGTCGTCAATACTGGACAGTCATGCCTTTCAATTGAACGGATCTACGTTGCTGAATCTATTTTTGAAGAATTTGTCCAAAAACTGCTAGCCAAAGCGCAAAGCCTTCAGTTAGCTTACCCTACAGTGGAAAGCGGGGAAATTGGTCCTATTATTGCAGAGAGACAAGCAGCAATTATCAGCGACCATTTGCTAGATGCAGTGGAACAGGGAGCAGTCGTTCACTGTGGCGGTGAAGTTGAGAATCATGGAGGAGGTTGGTGGTGTTATCCTACAGTTCTCACTTCTGTTAACCATTCTATGAAGGTGATGACCGAAGAGACATTTGGTCCTATAATGCCAGTGATGCCCTTTTCTACAGTTGAAGAAGCGGTGAACTTGGCGAATGACTCAATCTATGGACTGAGTGCAGCGGTTTTTGCCTCAACAGAAGCAGAAGCATTGGAAGTCGCACGCCAGATAGATGCAGGTGCTATCAGTATCAACGATGCTGCTCTCACCGCCCTTATGCATGAGGGAGAGAAAAATGCTTTCAAATTTTCTGGTATGGGTGGATCGCGCATGGGATCTGCAGCACTGACACGTTTTATGCGAAAAAAAGCTTTTTTGGTGAAAACAAAGAACATGAGTGACCCTTGGTGGTTTGATAACAATTAACGCTAGATCAACGTGAGTTCGATATATCCTAATTTGACCCCGCTTCCATTCCTCTCCCCGAAGCGGGGAGAGGCTTAAAAAGCCTATTCTTTCGTACTAAGTTACGGATTTTTTGCCCCTTCCCTTGTAGGGAAGGGGTTGGGGTTAGGTTTCGTCGAACTCACGTTAGATCAATTCTCTTAACTGAACCGTATTGGCTTATAGCCGTAGGGAGTGTCAAAAACAGAACAATATGGTAATGGGTAACAAGTAATTGGTAGGGGAAGACCCATTACCCATTACCTATTACCCATTTCCTAAAAGCTTATTACAATTTACTTATGTTACAAAATTTACATCTGGCAAGAACTTACAAATCAGGAGGCAAAATCACGTTATCAATCACATGAATAATGCCGTTGCTGGCTTTGATATCAGGCTGAACCACCTTGGCATCATTTACTGTTACACCAGCGCTTGGATCAACCTTGACGTTGATCGGACCGCCTTCAATGCTTTTCACTTCTCCAGATTTCAAATCACCGGACGATACTGAACCTGAGACCACATGATATTGCAAAATCTTCACCAGGACTTCTTTATTTTCTGGCTTCAATAAATCTTGTACCGCATCTTGTGGCAGTTTGGCAAATGCTGCATCAGTAGGTGCGAAGACTGTGAAAGGACCTTTGCCTTGCAAAGTTTGTGCTAGCCCAGCTGCTTTCAAAGCCTTGGTTAGAAACGTAAAGGAGCCGTTGGACTCTGCAAGCGCTACCAAGTTTTGGCTACTTGTACCCGCTCCAGGTGTAGTTGGTGTTGTAGGTGTAGTTGGTGTTGTAGGTGTAGTTGGTGTTGTGGGTACTTCTGTTCCAGGCAGAGTGGGTGTGCTTCCAGGGGGAGATGTGGGAGATGTAGAAGGACTCGTCCCAGCTCCACCAGGACAAGCAGCACGGTTATAAGGGCACTCCTGTAAAATACTAGGACTGGGGTTTACTCCTCGTCGTCCTTGTGCCACTGTTGTGTTTTTAGCTGGTGTGTTTTGAGCTGGGTTTTTTTTGGATGTTGCTTGTAGTGCAGGCTCACTAGGTGTAGAATAACCTGCATTTACTAATAGGTGTTGAGCATCACTATACGCTGCTTCCTTGAAAATACCACGATTAGAATTTAATATCTCGCTTGCTCTAGTAGGTAGACCCATAAGGAGACTGATGCCCGTTACTCCTACTATGCCAGCCAACTTGGTCAGCAAATTGCTGTATTCAACCTTCATAAACTTTGTTTGGCTTTAATTTCCACACATTACATAATGATTTATATCATCTTGGTACACAGAAAATCTAACTAAAGAAGTAAGATTTTTTGTCACAAATAAGCCATGTATTGATATGGAAAAATTTCAACATTTTCGTATTGATGAGTTTATAGCCGTTCAAGGCATGAATGAAGTGCATCTAGGGCAAAGAAAATTCCTCAACTCATCAGCTAGGATATCAGAATGAATTCTGTGTTCTCTTGTTCTTTCAAAACGTATTATATGAAATTGAAAGTCGCTATAATTTGCCAGCCGCATCAAAGTCTATAGGAATCCGGTTTGATTTGTGAAATGACTCGTCGAGATAGGGAACTCTTAACAGAGAACAGAAAGTGTAGTGAGTTTTTTTCAAAATTCAAATAGTAGTCTTACATATCAAATATATGGGCACATCAAGCCGTCTTTCTGTAAAATTTATAAGGGAACCACCTACAGGAAGTGAAGAATGCTGGAATTATACCAGTTTGAATTATCTCAATACTCAGAAAAAGTGCGTCTGATTCTTGATTATAAAGGGCTGGAGTACCGCAAAATCGAGGTGACGCCAGGGATTGGACAGGTAGAACTCTTCCGGTTGACTGGTCAGCGTCAAGTACCAGTTTTGAAGGACGGTAGTAGATACATAGCGGATTCAACGGAGATAGCCAAGTATTTAGACTCACAATATCCAGAACGCCCTTTGATACCAACCGATCCAAAGAAGCGGGGTGTATGTTTATTAATAGAAGAATGGGCAGATGAGTCAATTGGCATTAAAGGTCGCAAAGCACTGTTTTCTGCCATTAGTCAAAACCAGAATTTTCGCAAGTCCTTACTTCCGACCAACACACCAGATGTCCTCAAAACTCTGGTAGAAGGAGTACCCAGCGACGTACTGACAGTTTTGGGTTTAGGGGTGGGTTATAGTCCAGATGCGATACGTAGTGCGATCGCCGACTTAAAGCAAGACTTGGAAGCACTAACATTGTTGTTGGCAGATAGTCCTTATTTAGTGGGAGATGAACCGACCTTAGCTGACTTTGCCGTAGCGGGTTTATCGATATTGCTGAAGTTCCCGGATGGTCCCTATCTAAATTTACCAGAAACCATCAGAGGCAAAGGAGTACCCGTATTGGCTGAGAATCCAGCTTACCAACCGTTCTTTGCTTGGCGCGATCGCCTCTACGCCCAATATCGCAGACCACTCATAGGTGGTACCACGACAGTAAGTCCCAATGCGCCTACTTCAATTCAAATTGAGTAATGAGTCAATAGTCATTAGTCATTAGTTATTGGTTCTTAACAAATGACAAATGACAAAACTTTTGTCGCCAATTTTGTCTTGTAGAATTAGAATGCAACATATGAGAAAGCTCATCACTATGTGATTAATGAAATGAATTTGGACGCTCCATTAGGTTCGGTTATACAAGGCTCTCTCACAGGGGGATTAGAAGTTAGATTGCACCCCGATGTTTCGGTAGAAGATATGCGGGTGGGTAAATTTTTAGTTGTGCAAGGGGTGCGATCGCGTTTTTTCTGCATGCTCACAGACGTAGCGTTAGGAATTGCCAACCAAAGAATTATTGCTAATCCTCCTAGTTGGGAAGACACTTTTTTGCGAGAGATTTTAGCAGGAGGCGGCACATACGGTACCATCAACCTTGCGCCTATGTTGATGTTTACCCCGGAATCTCAAGAATCTTTTTCTCCAACAAACGGCAAATCTGCAAATCCCTTTGTTCCATCAACGACAGGTTTGGCATCATTTCAGCCACAAACCAGCACGACAATGGAACTGCTCCCAGTGAAAACGATTCCCAGCCACTTTAGCCAAGTTTATGAAGCTTCTGAAGAAGATTTTCGTAGAGTTTTTGGTTGGGAAGACGATCCTCAAAGGAAAAATTTTTCCATTGGTCAACCACTGGATATGGAGGTACCAGTTTGTCTCGATTTAAACCGCTTTGTAGAAAGAAGCAACGGCGTTTTTGGGAAATCAGGAACTGGCAAATCGTTTTTAACAAGGTTACTCTTAGCTGGCACAATCCGCAAAAATGCTGCGGTGAATTTGATATTTGATATGCACTCAGAGTATGGCTGGGAAGCCGTCTCAGAAGGCAAACAATTTAGCACTGTTAAAGGTTTAAAGCAGCTCTTTCCCAGTTTAGTTGAAGTCTACACTCTTGACCCAGAATCCACTAAGCGTCGAGGTGTTCCTCACGCTCAAGAACTCTACTTAAGTTACGACCAAATTGAAGTAGAAGATATTAAATTATGCAGTCGTGATTTAGGACTTTCAGAAGCGAGTTTAGATAACGCCAATATTTTGTACGCTGAGTTTGGCAAGTCTTGGATTCTCCAACTCATAAATATGACCAATGAGGAAATAAAACTCTTTTGTGAAGAGAAGCGAGGACACCAAGGTTCGATTACCGCCTTGCAGCGCAAACTCCTGCGATTAGAAAGTTTAAAGTATATGCGTGCGGCGTGTCCCCAAAATTACGTCAATCAAATGTTGCGTTCCCTAGAAGCTGGGAAGAATATTGTTGTAGAGTTTGGTTCCCAATCGAACATGCTCTCTTATATGTTGGTGACTAATATGATTACTCGGCGGATTCACCAACACTATGTCAGCAAGGCGGAGAAGTTTTTACAAACAAAAAATCCCAACGATAAACCAACGCAACTGATGATTACTATTGAGGAGGCACACCGTTTCCTCGACCCAGCGACGGTACAAAGTACTATCTTTGGTACTATCGCGCGAGAGATGCGGAAATATTTCGTAACGCTGTTGGTAGTTGATCAACGTCCCTCGGGCATCGATAATGAAGTTATGTCCCAGATTGGCACCCGTATTACCGCCTTACTCAACGATGAAAAAGACATTGAAGCCATTTTTACAGGGGTGTCTGGTGGAGGTGCGTTGCGGTCTGTGTTGGCAAAGTTGGACTCTAAGCAACAAGCCTTAATTTTAGGTCACGCCGTCCCTATGCCTGTGGTCGTGCGTACCCGTCCCTACGATGCCAAATTCTATGAAGAAATTGGCGAAACTGCTTGGGATGAAAAGCCAGATGAAGAAGTCTTCGCCGCTGCTGAACTAGCCAAAGCGGATCTCGGGTTCTAGAGATTTGAGATTTTAGAGAGGAATTTTTGGAAATCGCAAATCCATAACTGGTATTTAAGTTTGTGGTGGCGCTTGGGCGGAATTACCTACCCATGACCACTTCTTGAATAAACTCTGTAATTATGTCCAGCTACCTAAATCAACTCAAGGATGACAAAATTCTTGCAGCGGTGGTTGATGAACTTTGCAACATTTACGGATGCCATACTGTAATTTTGTACGGTTCCAGAGCTAAAGGTACACACACTGCTGAAAGTGACTATGACCTCATTGCTGTTAGACAAACTGGCGAGACTCTACACGATGCCCGTCTCTGGAATGATAGCTACTTAGATATTTTCATCTATAACGAGAAAGATGTTATGATTATAGAAGAATCCTTCCTGCGGGTTCGAGGGGGCATAGTATTGCAAGAGCGGGAAGGTTTTGGGCAAAAGTTGATCAAGCAAGTAGACGAGTTCTTTGCCACTGATCCTGCGGCGCTATCAGCAAACGAAATTCAACTGAGGCGCACTTGGTCATACAAGATGTTAAAGCGCATCTCCCAAGGAGACATTGAAGCTGATTATCGTCGTGTGTGGCTGCTATATACGCTGCTAGAAGACTATTTTGCCTTACGTCAGAAGTGGTATCTCGGTTCAAAGGAGAGTTGGAACTGGCTCAAAACTTACGATCCAGATACTTACATGGCTTTTGAAGTGGCTCTCAAGCCTGGAGCGCCCTTTTCGGCTATTGAGTCTTTGGTGAAAAAAGTGATAGTTCTAAACCCAGGTTAAAAAGAGAAAACATCTCAACTACCAATTCTCAATTCCCAATTCCCGATTTCTAAATTTCGTGACATCCCTCCATGATGAGAACCATTTCAGTTCGGTTATCCGGCTATGGATGGAGGAATGATTACGGGATTTTAGAGTCACTATAGATAGTGTAGCTTTTCAAAATGAGTATTAGACTCTTCGTACAAAAAGATTGATTTGCATTATAATAGAAAGATTTAACTAAAGTACTTTACGATTGACATGATATATCGTACTATAGAAGATCTAGAAGTCATACTGACTTCGCATTATGATTCTCGCCATCAGGGATTTAAGGATTAAAAGAATTATTGAAGACAAACCAGTATGGTTATAAACGATTTCAAAATTTAGGGAAGGTAGGGGAACCTAGCGAAAAGAGTAACCGTCTTGACAAATTCTGTAGAAATGAATTTTCTTTGTGATAGTTCCCCTGGATGCGTATTACGTGTACTAACTTTCCCAATCCGCCCTAGTTATTGAGTATTAATTTTTGTTTACGGAGTAGAGGAAAACGCACCAATGCCTACTGTTGATACCCAAACCGAAAACCTTAACGCCAAATTCACGGCTGATATGGTGCGAACCTATCTGCGCGAGATTGGTCGTGTACCACTGCTAACCCGTGAGCAAGAGATTGTCTATGGGAAGCAGGTACAACAAATGATGACGCTCGTGGACGCTAAGGAGGCTTTGGCGAAGAAATTGCGCCACGAACCTAGCTTAGAAGAATGGGCTGCTCATGTTCGCAAATCTGAGACTGAGGTCAAACAGATAGTACACCAAGGCAAGCGGGCAAAGCAAAAGATGATTGAAGCGAATTTGCGCTTAGTTGTTGCCATTGCCAAGAAGTACCAGAAGCGGAACATGGAGTTTCTGGATCTCATCCAGGAAGGAACACTAGGATTAGAGCGGGGTGTGGAGAAATTTGACCCGACGCGTGGTTATAAGTTCTCAACCTACGCTTACTGGTGGATTCGTCAAGCGATTACGCGGGCGATCGCTCAGCAAGGTCGTACCATTCGTTTACCGATCCACATTACCGAAAAGCTGAACAAAATCAAAAAAGTGCAGCGTGAACTGGCTCAGAAGTTGGGGCGATCGCCAACTCCTGCAGAAATTGGCAAAGAACTTGAGTTAGAACCAGCCCAGATCCGCGAATATCTGAACATGGCACGTCAGCCAGTATCTTTGGATGTAAAAGTTGGCGACAACCAAGATACCGAACTGCAAGAAATGCTCGAAGATGAAGGACCATCACCAGAGTATTACACCACTCAGGAATTCTTGCGCCAAGACTTAAACAATATGCTGGCAGAACTCACCCCGCAACAGCGAGAAGTTTTAGCCCTGCGCTTTGGTTTAGTTGATGGAAACGAAATGTCTTTGGCGAAAGTTGGCGAACGGTTGAACCTCAGCCGCGAACGCGTCCGTCAGTTAGAGCATCAAGCCCTTGCTCATCTGCGTCGTCGTCGTGCCAACGTTAAAGAATACGTTGCTAGCTAATCGAAAGACATAGCATTGCTACGTCTTGAATGAATAATGGCAATGCGCCTCCTGAATTCAGGGGGCGATTTTTTTATGAGGGGAACTCAGAATTTAGAGTTCTTTGTTGGTCATTAGCTAGCATTTCCTCCGACTTCCCTATATTCCGGTTCAGTTAACGTGAGTTCGACATCATTCAAAGCAGACCTCACCCCAAACCCCTCTCCTACTCCCAGAGGGGCTTCAAACCCGGATTCTAATGTTGCTCCTCCCTTTCCTAAAAGGAGAGGGAGGGAGTGAGTGTGAGGTTTGTCGAACTCACGTTCAGTTAAGGATTTTTGGTGAGATTTGGTGATGTGTAATGAAAGTGTATGCTACGTCTCTACATTGGTGTCCTGCTAACGCTTTTGGTCTTATCACCAACCGTATTGCGCTATATTCTGGCGATTTTTGCCAAAATTTCTCGACGAAATCCGGAATCAAGAAAATTGCTTGTGTAGTTTTGCTTGTTCATACATTAGAGAGATGACTCTAAGAAAAAGGTGTCAATTTTTTTTAAATTAGATAATGAAAAATAAAAATCTAATTTTTAGCATTTTTATTTTTCATTCTTGAAGACAATCATCCTATCGGGTGAACCTAAGGGGTGAAGCGCAAATAGACCGAATAATGGTAGGTTAAGATTATCGCCCAAAATTCAATGAAAAATTTATTTGTTGGCAAAGATTTCTTCAGGCAATATAAATCAAACCATTGACGGAGCCTTTATATATCAATACTTCGGTAAGTTGTAAGTAAGTTGTAGAAAACCCAGATAATTTTTTTACAGGAGTAATAGGGTGGCTAACAACATCAAAAAGTTTGTTTCCTCAAGTTTATTAGGAATCCCCTTTGTAGGGGGACTTCTCATCCTTGGTTTTGTTGCTAATTTTCCGAAACCAGTACTCAGTAACCAAACTGCATACGTTGATCCATCCACGGTGTCTTCTACAGATTCTCAGTTACCAACTTACACTTGGTTGCAAAGCCATCCTTCGCCTGCTTCAGAATTCGCTGGGGACAAGGAAGCTCGTTTGCGCAAAGCACTGACAAAATCAGTGGCTGTTCTAGATCGTGTCACTCAAGCAAATATCACTCAACCAAATATTAGTCAACCAAATAATTTAGGAATGGTGTCTACAACCACAGCAAAGGTTGTAGAACCCCAAACATCCGCCAAAAAAGCCACAGTTGCGGCTACAGGAGCTAAATTTCCTCAACAAGATGGTGTTTACCTTTATGGTCAATCGCCAAAATCAGGCGAACTCGGGCAAGGCTATATCATATTTGAAAAACGGCAGAGCAAAGTGATTGGTGCGCTCTATATGCCAAGCTCTGAGTTTAGTTGTTTTAATGGCACACTCGAGTCTTCAGGACAGTTGGCAATGACGGTAACGGGCTACCCTGGTGATAAAAGCCCAACTCAGGTAGCAACAAACAATACATTGCCTCGGGTTATGGATGATGAGTCCAGTAATTATGCCCACTCTGTCACGCTGCAAGATTATTATCCGGTTAATGGAATCGCTGCTAGCGATCGCCAGGTTTTACAAATGTGTCAAAGCGGTATCAGTCAGTAGGAAATCAAAAATAACCATGCAGGTAATTTCCAATACACAATTGCACACGCTTGTCAATACTCAATTCCTGGTTGTGCCTTAATGCCTTGATCGCGGAAGGGATGCTTAATGAGGGACATTTCTGTCACCAAGTCGGCTCGTTCAATCAATGCCGTGGGAGCACCTCTGCCCGTGAGAATAACATGATTGTCAGGTGGCTTTTGAGCCAACCCTGCTAAAACTTCTTCAAGTGGTAAGTAACCAAGTTTAAGAGCTATATTAATTTCGTCCAACAGCACCAGCTTGAAGTCTGGGTTGCGGATGTATTCTAATCCTTTTTGCCAAGCTTCGACAGCTTTTTCAATATCGCGATCGCGGTCTTGGGTTTCCCAAGTGAAGCCTTCGCCCATAGCATGAAATTCTAATAAATCATCTTGCCAAATACTGAAAACTCTTTTTTCTGCAGGTTCCCAAGCTCCTTTGATAAATTGAATAATCGCGACCTTATAACCATGACCAAGCGCACGCAACACCATTCCTAGCGCCGCCGTGGTTTTTCCCTTGCCATTACCAGTATTTACGATAATTAACCCTTTTTCAGTAGAGGCATTAGTAACTCGCACCTCCTGCACTTGTTTGCGTCGCTCCATCTTTTTGCGGTACTGTTCTGACGTCAGGGAGGAATTCTCCCCAACGGCTACATCACTAGTGGTTGCCCAAGTTTCATCGGTTTGCATGGCGCTGGTATTGAGTTCAGTGTCATTACTACTAGGATGAACCAAAACAGCCAATTTGAAGCAAGCGAACTCAATTGCGGGAAACAGAATTTCTGTTATTCAAGGCGATAGGACTTAGCTACAGATAGATGCTAAGCTAAAGCACATTTTATTTGCATATTGAAATTTTTTCAAATTCTTGTGGGGTGGGCATCTTGCCCGCCCAAATAATGCAAGTTAAATGTGGAACAGCTTATTGTGAACAATCGCTACAGGAAAAACTAAACTAAACGGTTTAGTTTAGTTTGCATTTGATTGCAGCTTCCGTTACACTACCCAAGGCATTACCTTAAATTTACTGATAGAAACGTTAATTAAATAACAAAATTATCTCAAAATTTGGTACGATGACCAGTGAAAAATTTGTCACACAGCAACCTCAGTAGTATCAAAGAAAATATATATAAAACATTTTGATAAACAACGTCAGGTGCTGAAAAAGCACGAATTGAAGAAAATATCAAATTTTTATGAAATTAAGTGTGATCGTACCCTGTTTCAATGCTGCGGATACCATCGCTTTTCAATTGGAGGCGTTGGCTAAGCAGCAATGCTCCGAACCGTGGGAGATTGTTGTTGCCGACAACGGCTCAACTGATGACACAGTGGCGATCATCAAACAATATCAGCACCGCATACCTCATCTTCGTTTTGTCGAAGCATCTGCTCGCAGAGGTTCTGCCCACGCCCGCAACGTTGGTGCAAGTGTTGCCAAAAGTGTTGCCTTTGCATTCTGCGATGCTGACGACGAAGTTGCCCCAGGATGGGTAGCAGCTATGATTGAAGCACTCTCCAAACACGACTTAGTTGCAGGTTGCAACGAGTACTCGAAACTGAATCAACCGTGGGTCATTCAGTGCTGTGCATACGCAGAGGGCAATGGAGTGAACAAACATCCATATTTTCCATATGCAGGTGCCAGTAATCTTGGTGTCAAGCGTTCAGTCCATGAAATGGTCGGTGGTTTCGATGAAACAATGCTCTCACTCCAAGACGTTGACTACTGCTGGAGGATTCAAGAGGCAGGGAAAACACTTGACTCTGCAAAAGATGCGCTCGTTCATTTCCGGTTTCGCAACACCATAGAAGGTCTGTACCGTCGATCTTGGAAATTAGCTTGTTACGACGTTTTGCTACATAAAAAGCATCAACAAGTGGGTATGCCTAAGTTGATCAAATGGCAGGGGTTTGTCAAAGACGCAGTTATTCTTGCTTTGAAATTTATGCTGAGAGTTCGTGATAGAGAAAGTTTCGTGAGGTGGTTATTAAATTTTGCCTGGTTTGCAGGACATTTGCACGGCTGCATAAAGTTTAAGTACCTTCCCTGATAAACCTATCACATCTGATGTAGGAGGATATGATCAACCAAAACACTTAAGAATGCAACGACGGCTGATTTATGGAAAATAGAGCTTCCGTTATCCAAGACGATATTACTCAGCTACAGGTAGATGCTATTGTGAATGCTGCCAACAACAGCCTGTTGGGAGGAGGCGGTGTAGATGGCGCGATACATCGTGCCGCTGGACTAGAACTTTTGGAAGAGTGTCGCAAGTTACACGGATGCGATACTGGTCAAGCAAAGATCACCAAAGGTTATCAGCTGAGGGCAAAGTGGGTCATTCACACCGTTGGTCCTGTGTGGGAAGGTGGGAATTCTGGTGAAGATGAACTCTTGGCACAGTGTTATCGCAACAGTCTAGCCTTAGCAGTGCAAAATGGCATAAAAACCATTGCTTTTCCAGCCATTAGCACAGGCGCTTATGGTTTTCCGCTCCACCGGGCTACTAAAATTGCTGTTAGTGAAGTTAATAAGTTTTTACAGAGCAATGATTCCCTAGAACAAGCGATTTTCGTTTGTTTTGGGCAAAACGTTTACAATTGTTACTTACAGGTGATGCAAGAAATCACTCAAAGGTAGATACGATTGTATCCTGTCTGTTATTCAAATTTGACATCTAGTCGTCCATAGAATACAAGTCTGGGGCTAACTAGAAAGTGACGCTCTCAGGGCTAACTGCAAGCAGTGACGGATGTCTAGTAAACTTATCAGTTATTTCTTTGGGGGCTACCAAAAATGTCAAAACAGCTGGGTAAAAAAATCTCACCTGCACCGATGCCAACTGATATCGGCGTCGTCGATTTGATTGATAATTACTTTACCGCCTACAATTCAGCACGGTTACGGGAGATATGCCATCTCCTGAGTCGAGATGTCTTCAAGGAAGGCGTGACGGTAGGAGTCAGCCTTTCTGGTGCGATGACACCAGCCGGATACGGAGTTTCTGCACTGGCACCGTTAATCCGCAACGGATGTATTGACTGGATCATAAGTACTGGTGCTAATCTTTACCATGATATGCACTATGGGCTAGGTTTTGAACTCTTCGCTGGCAATCCGTTTTTGGATGATGTGAAGCTCCGCCAGCAAAGCACTATCCGTATTTATGACATTATCTTTGGCTATGATGTGCTGTTGGAAACAGATGCTTTCATCCGTAAAGTTTTGCAAGCAGAACCATTCCAAAAACGGATGGGAACTGCGGAATTTCATCATCTACTAGGTAAGTATGTCCGGGAAGTAGAAAAGCAACTGGGGGTGAAGCATTCCTGCCTGCTCGCTACGGCTTATGAGTATGGAGTACCTATTTATACATCTTCGCCGGGTGATAGTTCTATTGGTATGAACGTTGCTGCATTGTCGTTGGAAGGTTCCAAGCTCATCTTAGATCCTTCGATAGATGTCAACGAAACGGCAGCTATTGCCTACTCTGCGCGGGAGACAGGAGGTAAGAGTGCAGCTGTCATTATTGGTGGTGGCAGTCCGAAAAACTTTTTGCTACAAACACAACCGCAAATTCATGAAGTTTTGGGACTAGAAGAACGAGGACACGATTACTTTGTCCAGTTCACCGATGCTCGTCCTGATACTGGAGGGTTATCTGGAGCAACACCCTCGGAAGCTGTGAGTTGGGGTAAGATTGACCCTGAAGAGTTACCCAGCACTATCGTTTGTTATACCGATAGCACAATTGCACTGCCGTTAGTCACAGCTTACGTTTTAAACCAAAGTCAGCCTCGTTCTTTGAAGCGGCTGTATGACAAGCGCGAACAGATGCTAGAAAAGCTGCGGACAGATTATTTAGCAGCTAAAACCCAACCAGTAGATGAAATACCAGCTGCTATGACTGATGGCACTTCTCCCCAAGAAGTCGCAACTTATCCTGTAGGCAGGTTGATTCCTAATACCGGAGGCGGGGAGTAGGGGGAGATGAGGGAGTGAGGGAGTGAGGGAGTGAGGGAGATGAGGGAGATGAGGGAGATGAGGGAGCAATATTCTCCTGATCACTTGCGAGTAACCAACACATAAGTCGTCATCTTCCCTTTGCCTTTGATTTCGATTTCACCACGTTTTTCAAATAGGAATTCATCACGTAAACATTTGTAAGTAACTTCTGTCACTTGAATTTTGCCCGCCAAGCCCTGAGATTGCATATGGCTGGCAATTTTGACTGTGTCTCCCCAGAGGTCGTAGGTAAACTTTTTGATGCTAATGAGTTCCGGTACCACCGAACCGCTATGAATGCCGATACGGATGCTAAAGTTTTTGTTGTTTTCAGTATTGAATTGGGCGATCGCTGTTTGCATATCTAACGCCATCTGGGCGATTGCGCGTTCGCGGTAGCGTGTCCCTTCGGGACTCAGCGCAGTGCCCTCAAGGGCGATCGCTTGGGCGTGGTTTGGGTATTGCCCAGGCAAACCACCAACTACCATATAAGCATCATCGGTAGTCTTAATTTTCTCCAAACCATATCGCTCGGTAAGTTGGTCGAAAACTGAAAAAATTTTGTTGAGTATGTTGACTAATTGAATCGCTGTTATTTGAGAGGCGATTTCAGTAAGACCTACAATATCTGCAAACAGAACTGTGACATTAGCAAAGTCTTCTGCAATTGTACCTGGTTCTTCTTTCTGGCGGTTGAAGATTGCTTCTGGTAAGATATCCAACAAAACGCGTTCGGTTTGTTGCTGTTGATGGCGTAGTGCTTCGTTTGCTACGATCAAACCAGTCATGTTACGAAAAATGCCGCGAGTGGCAACTGGTTTTCCTTCTACAAATTTACAATTTATATTCCCTTCGACAAAGATTTTTTGACCATCTTTAGAAACGAATACAGTTGTCAGTTGTTCGAGTTTTTCCCCTGACATCACGCGACAAAATAGTTCCCGACATTCTTCTTGAAAATCGGGATGGATGATGTCAAATAAATTTATCTTCTGAATTTCAGCTTGAGTATATCCTAAAGTTTTAAGCCACGCTCGATTAACATATTCCAAACGACCATAGGGAGTCACAGACTGAATCAAGTCGTTAGCGTTTTCAAACAAATCTCGATACCGTTCTTCGCTTTCCAGTAGCGCTGACTCTGCTTGTTTGCGTTTGATAAATTGAGCAATTTGGCTACCTATAGAAACCATCATTTGCAGCAGGTCTGCATCTTTTGATTGTACATCCCGGCTCAAGAAAATCATCACGCCTAACATTTCATTATCAGCCAAGATGGGAAAGCCAAATGCTGTATGCAATCCGGCTTCAACAGCGGCAGAAGATCGCCTGTCAGCGCCCTGTTCCTTGCCCAATTGCTCAATATTAATACAATGCGATATATGACTCATCCAAACAGGCGATCGCGTCACCCAAATTTGACCAGGTAAGCCTACACTAGGGGTATAAGTCGTCTGCCAAGTGATTGCTTTGAACTCTCGCGCAGCAAATGTTCGACTCGACCAAATTTCCACACATCTGAGAACTGGATTGGAACTGCATCGCTGTACCGATGCTTCTATATATTGATTTGATGTCCAAAGTTCTCCTAAATCCCATGCCAGGTTTTCACAAATTGCTTGTAAAATCTTCGGAATCGCCTGCTTTACACTTTGAGACTCTGATAAGATACGGGTTATGGCATATTGTGTATTGTTACGTTGTTGTCTGCGCTGTCTGGCGGTGATGTCTCGACCAATGTATACAATATCTTCTAACCCATCTATTTTTTTCTTAATCACTAAACAAGAAAAAGCAATCAGTATTTTTTCTTTTGTTTTCTTACGACAAATAAATTCTCTATTTTGAAAACTTTTTTTATATAAATAAACCGATTGGAAAGCCTGTTGCCACAACTTATTATCTTCAAATATTAAAGATATTGATTTATTTACTAATTCTTCTTCACCATAACCAAATAATTCTAAGGCTGCAGAATTGACTTTTTTGATTTCTCCTAACTTAGTCGTTATTAGCAAGGCATCTCCCATTGAACTAATAACTTTCTCAATGTAGTTTTTATACCCAACTAAAACACTATAAAGTAACTTAGCATCATTTATTTTATGAGATAATCTTTGCTTTAAAATCATCTTTTTTTGCTACATCTTAAAAAAAAACAATTCATCTCTTCTCAGAATTTCCCCTGAAGTCTTTAATAATATAGATAATAGATAAAAATCTAAATAGCATTTCTTTCGAGAATCTAGTCCAATTGCTTTGAATCTAAATCTTTTTTGCTCTCCTTTATAGCCTTTATAGATTTAAAGATATCTTCAACTGGTCGCGGCAAGGAGTCCTCTACCATACCTACTTGTTGGTGGGGGGACGGTTGTTGGGGCAGGGCTGTTTCATTCCCTAAAAGGCTCATAATGTCAAGGGTTACTTGAGCGCGATTGCCCGAAGGGCAGACGCCTGAAGGCGTATCGCTCCTTATTTCTTGGGGAAAATTTGAAATTCCTGGGTCGAAATGTAGGTTTTCCATCACAGATGTCCCAAAAATCATCGCGCTTTGATATTGACAAATCCTCCCTCCTTATCGAATGAAACAGCCCTGGTTGTTGGGGGGGAAATGCTCCAGACTTGGGGAGGGGCTTTATTTCCCCGTTCGGAGTTCCGCGAAGGCTTACCGTTCGGCTGATCTCACGGAAGCCCGAGCCGCGAAGTCTTTGTCGAGCTACGAGCTGAACTTTGACAGGCTCAGTTAGTTAGTTGCCGTGCTCACGGTTCCGCTGTTGTCACCGAAGACGCCGAACTCCACTGAATTCACCGTCGAAGCCTCACGGCGAAGCCTTCCATAATTTTTCGTTTAATAACCATTACCCCAATCCCTAATCCCCAATCCCCAGTCCCCTTTACTTTCTATAAATTCAGGAAAACTTAGGTTTAACTTTTTCGCCCTTGCTCCTCTCTTTGCCCGTTGCTCCCCTGCCTTTTCGGTCAATAATTACATATTGCCAAACGATGAATGAGATTGATGTTGATGACTCCAAATTCAGGACAACTGCGATTTCTCAGAACTCGTGAACATGATTTTAGGGTTTGACTGCTGTTATCGACAATTTGTACTACTAAATATATAGTGACTCATAAATGTTTATTTAAAAATATCTCTTATGGTAGATTTACTTTTTTTATAATTTACTAGCTTTGAGCCTTTGAGGGCATTTTTCCAGAGAAAATCAAAAACTGATATAAACAAAACATTATATCTGGTTTTATTTCCGGAAAATTACTAAAAATTGCAGAGATTTTTGTTTTTTATAGTTAAATGCAAAGTGCTGCTTATTCTTATCAATGTTTAATCTTTTATAGTAAGGCACATCTATCTTTCATATCAAATCCGGCTAATCACTTACTACATCTATATCTCACTCCGCCTAACGGTATCCTTATCCGTGAGATCCCAGAGGAGAAGCGGTGAGGTTTCCACGGATATGATATCAGAACGTTTTTGTTTGAGAACCAGCGCCTTAATCTGTCAACACTACCTGTTGTTTCTTAGTTAAACACATCGCGATGCCTTTCTCGTAGTAAGCTGCTTCGTTAATGAAAACTGGATAGACTGTTGATTCTCCTTCATAAGCAATCTCTTTACCATCAAAGGTTAGAAAAATTGGTTCACCTGGATTGAGAGGCTCATAGTCCCTAAACTGAAGCTGTTGGTGAATCATCGCCTGAATCTCTCCCTTCTCATTTCTGGGATAGTCAAGGGTTCCCACATATTCATACAAGGTGAGTGTACTGTGAGTTTGTGGAACTAAACCTTTGTTGTATCCTTGTATGTAGTCCAACATCACATAAACCAGTTTCTCCGTTTTCGCAAACAAGTCTGCATTCAAGACACCCTGAGCCACAGGACCCACCTCAATGACAAAACCCAATTCGCATAGGGATCTCAGAAGGGCGCTCTCTTGGTTCGGTTGTGTCCAACCAACCTTTATCAAGGGGTTTATCGAGGTCAGATACGCAGCTAATCGCAGACTGAAGGGATGCTGGTTCTCCAGCATAATACTCAACCCCATGTTTGCAGTTGTAGTATGCAAATCCAAAATCACATCTACTTGGGATTTGCCTTTCGGTCCCAGTATTTGGTTGATGGCTTTTGCCCTTATCTGTTCATAGCCACAGAGCGTTGGGTCGAGCAGGTCTTGACTTTTGAAGCAACGATTTAAATCCTTGTCAATGTAGCGCCTCTTTTCCTCAAAGGCTTTGGGATTAGCTAATAACGTCAAAGTTTCAAAGCTAGGTCGCTCAATCAAATAAGGAAACTGCTCAAATTTTTTAATCAGGTATACCCCTGTGAACTCATTTCCGTGGGTTCCGCCAACGATCGCAACCCGATTGATTTGGTCCATATGATAACTCCTTATTAAATCCCCTCAAGGCAATTGATGGGAATTCTCTACACCCCACACCCTTTTTAAAAAGATTTAGTTTAAATTTCTATTTTTGAGTTTTCGGCGTTTTGAGAACCTGATCAATTAATGCTTTCGCCCAGTCGATTCCTTTCTCTTTGGTTTTGTGCCAGTCACTACCAAGGCAGGGATAGCCATACCGTACTGCTTTATTTGTGCCATACACGATGAAAAACCATTCACAATGTTTTTTATGGTAGTTGTAGAAAATTTTGTATTTTCGGTGGGTAACAAAAGTGTCACCGTAAGGTGAAACGTTTTCACTAAGTTCTTTCATAATTCCTCTTGAGTTGCTGTTTTCAATCGCACCTGTAAACCGCTTTAGCCAAGTGACACAAAGGCAGCATAACGCCTCTAGGCAAATTTGTACAAATATGGTATTGTCATCCCAAAAGAACTTTGCAGTAATTTTAAGAAAAAACTCTCTAGTTTCTTCTCAAATTCAAGACTTGATATTAGTTTATTTCAGACTTTACCGTTGTTAACAGGCGTATCGTTTTCACCTAAAGGATGAATTAAGCTTAAGCTTGCAGTACAAAAGGAATGAATTAAAGTTAAGTTTGTAAGTAATCATGTATACAAATCAAATTTTTACTTAAAAAATTACGGAAAATCGGGCTGTTTACAGACAATTAAGTATAAGTTAAAATTAAAGTTACAAATAAATAGCTCACTATGTTCAAATTCTCTGCCAACAAGAGGTAGTGTTACGTTTCGTGTTACCAGAGCCAAAAGTTGTACTAAGTATGCATTTTATGGCACGAACCCTCCCTCATATATTAATACAGTTGGTGATAAGACCAAAACCATTATCAGGATGGTAATGTACAAACCTTGCATCCGAAAGTTCTACATCTGTGGAATAAGACAGCACATTCCTGCCATGCGATCGCTTGTATCGGCAGCTGCGCTTACGCTATCATTAACAATCCTTAAGTGAACCGTATTGCCTTATATATGACCTTTCAAATCTCTAAAAGGTTATTTTTACCAAAAACTTTGGTAAAATATGGTTTTATGATATAATTACTTAATTATCAAACTATTTTTAGTTAAAAAAAATACTTTAATTAAGATGTGATTAAATATATTGTACAAAAAATTTATTTATTACGGGTGAGTTATGAGCCAGTCAGATCAGGGAGACAAAGACAACTTTTTCTACCCTCATAGTCGCTATTACGGTCAAGTTAAGCCAGAAAACCTCTTGTTTAATGCCAATCTGCAAGAGTTTGCTCAAAAAGTTGGCTACATTACCAATTTAGAAACTGCTGGAAAAATCTCTCCTGAACAAGCCTATGAGCAAATTAAAGCGCTCTGGAAACAGTTAAAACATAGCAAAAAGGAACTAGGGATTGGCGATGAGCCGCCAAACCAACCAGAGCCACCACCGGATGCAACTTAAGCTTACTCAGAATCCAACAGGAGTACTTCAAACTCTTTTGGGGTTAGGGATACCACCATACTTTCAGAATCATTTTTAGAATCTACTCGAATCAGCCAGCGATCGCTAAACTGACCGCTAGAGAGTACTTCTCGACCACAAATAACTCCAACTTTTCCAGCTACGTATGCTGGACGAAGGATTAGAACTTTGTCTCCTACTTTGGGGTCAATAGCGCTCCTCAACCAAAACTTTCAAAAATGAAATTACGTAAGTGAAGTCCGAAGTAATTTATAACCTGCTCTTAATCTTAGCCAAAAACGGGTCTATTTTCTCATACACGCATTTAAAATGGACTCAAAAGCTTTGTCCTTGTCCTTTGAACAGGACTTTCGCTAACAAGAAGTGGAAATTTATTTCCTAGCTTTGGCAGGTGCAAGATATCGATATCATACCCAACGAACCAAAACCAATGCAGATTACTCAGTGTCTCCACACAGCCATTCTTGTCACTGACCTAGAACGTGCCGAACATTTCTATGGAAAGGTGCTAGGATTGCCCAAAATAGAACGCTCCCTGAAATACCCTGGTGCTTGGTATCAAGTTGGAAACTATCAAATTCACCTAATAGCCGCCGTTCGTGTTCCTACCGAAGACGAAAACGAAAAATGGGGACGCAACCCCCACATCGCCTTCTGCGTTGCTGACTTAGATACAGCCAAACAACAACTCCTAGATCATAATTGCCTTATTCAACCTAGCGCCTCCGGACGCCCAGCCCTCTTCACCAAAGACCCGGATGGCAATGTTATAGAACTGAGTCAGCAATGAGAAGCCCAAATAAGGGAGTGAGGGGGATGAGGGAGTGAGGGAGTGAGGGGAGAATAATTTTTGACTAATGACTAATGACTAAATGAAAATCTTCGCCTACACCTACAGCGATCCCCTACTAGAACCCACTCCTGACCCCACAACTTGGGAATGGGAGTTAGACGCTATTTACCAAGACTTAGGTAAACGCTCTCAACTACAAAAATTATTCAACGACTGTAAAACCGAACCACCAAATTGTCTCCTCATCCGGCGCTTAGAAGAATTGGGGGATACTCTAGACGAAGTAAGTTCGCGCCTTGCAGAACTGGAAGTCATGGGAATAACGCTCATTGCTGTTGAGCAAGGCTACAATTCTTCCCAAGACAGTCCCAACCTCCGCGCCCAATTGCTGAAATTACTGTACGAAATTCAGCATCAACAACGTAGCCGCCGCATCCGCCAAGGACATGCCCGCAACCGTTTGGATGCTGCACCACCACCTGGTAGAGCACCCTATGGCTACCGTCGAGGCAAAGGAAAATATATCATTGATCGCACGACTTCCCCAGTCGTCAAAGATTTTTTTGAACACTTCCTACTCTATGGTTCTCTGCGAGGATCTGTACGTCACCTAGCGAAAAAATACGGCAAGAAAATCTCTGTCACCACCGGGCGTCGTTGGTTGACAAATCCGGTTTATCGCGGTGATACAGCTTATCAAAACGGAGAAATCATTTCCAATACTCATGCTCCTATTATTACCAGGGAAGAAGCTGCCCAGGTTGATAGACTGTTGCGGCGCAACAGCCGTTTACCACCTCGGACTGCTAGCGCACCGCGTTCTCTGGCTGGGTTGGTTGTCTGTAACGAGTGCCAATCTCACATGAATGTCATTCGTGTGACTATACGCAATCAACACAAAGAGTATCTTTATTTACGTCCTATTAGCTGCTCCAAACAGCCCAAGTGTCGCGCCCTTCCCTACCAAGAAGTTTTGGAACAGACAATCCAAACGGTTTGCCGTGACTTACCCCTTGCTGTGGCGGGAATGAATTTTCCTGAGTTGGATGCAGTCAAAAATAGCTTAAATGAAGCTCTTTCCCGCCAGCAAGAGGTACTCAATCAGTTACCCTGTTTGTTGGAAACTGGAGTGTTGGATTTGGAAACAGCAAAGTTAAGAGCATATAAAATCCGCACAGAAATGTCTGCACTCCAAGCAAAACTAGCAACTTTACCACCAGTTAATTTGCGTTCTGTTGCCCAAGCTGTTTCGATTCCGCAATTTTGGTTAGACTTGTCTGAAGCAGAGCGACGATTTTACTTTCGAGAATTTATTCGACAGATTGACATTATTCGTCAGGATAAAGAGTGGGAATTGCGAGTTATTTTTATTTTTTAAAATTTTAAAACGAACTTGAACGACAGGCTTTAACTCAATATATAACCACCGTTAGCTGCTGACTTGAAGAAACCACCTTTTTTAGTGGTGATATCAAATCTGGTACTTACCATAGCGCAACTCAATTGAATGAAGTAATTATTTATCTGTTTCATCTGTTTCATCTGTGGTTCATTATTTCTTTAATGTATTTTACAAAAATTGCAAATCGCTAGAATTCATACCCCACCAAGGCTGTGCAACCCCTCCTTTGTAAGGCTATTGATTACCCGGATCTTTCTCAACATTTGCCAGAGTAATCACTCACCAAAAAAGAACGATAGGTACAGAATCATTCGTCAGAATATTAAACGCTTCGGACGAGCATGAATTAAGAGTTCTGGGAAGTGAGTATTGGTATAGTTGCTCCCGTGAATATCCTTTGGAGACCAACAAACTTTTTCCGTACTTAAATCAAGCGGATTCACTCGTTTTGGATATTCTGATTACTGTGTTCTGTGTTCTGCGTTCTTCTTAAGTTTTTTCTAAACCTGATTCGTTCGTCGTTAATTCTCAATAAAAAGGTAGTTTTGGCGAGAATAATAAGCGTAATTTTGTCAAGTCTGCTTACAATCTCAGTCTTCAGGACGCTTACCAGGCATAGGTTTCAAGATTGTAAAGAAAGATATAACTAAGTAGATAGGATAAACACCAGCTACGTAAAGAAATGTAAACACGCCGCTAACCCTTACTAATGACTAATGACTAATGACTAATGACGGCGCTTAACGAGTTAACTTTATTTGTACCGACCTACTTAATGGATAGCTTTGTAAGGAGAGAGGTAGGGGTAAAGTTTCGCGGATACGATAAGTAAACAAATAGATTTCATATGATTTATCTAATTTTTTGATTTTTGATATTAAGACTTGTATAAAATATAAAAGCGTGTAAAATAAATAAGTGTAAATACTGATGGTGACATGGTTCATGATTTATACTTAATCTTTTTCTCCACCCTTTGTTTCTAGGTTTTTCTTTTTGTGTAAAAATCTGCTTTTTAGATTGATGCAAGATGTCAGTATATCAGGAGAGCGCAATGGTAAATAATGAAACAAATATCGCGGCTACTTTGGTTTGCCGAAATTTTTGGGCAAAATATTTCATCACTTATCAATACTTAAAAAAACGGCTAGAAAATCCGGAATGGTTTTTGATGGTTATCATGAGTCGATTTAAGACTGTTCCGCTTTTGAAAAGCTTCTTTGTTCAATCCCAAATAATTGAAACAAATCAGGCAACGTCTTCTTTATTTGATATTAAAGTAGATGATGCCGTTGAATCTTTGAAAAAAGATAGTTTTTCTCTTGGGCTAAATCTGCCGGAAAGCATTATACAAGAAATACTACAATTTGCGAGCACTACAAATTGTTATGGTGATGGGGAACACCACCTTGGCTTTTATTACACTGAAAAAGAAAAAGCAGAATTTAAGTGTGGGAGAACTTTTAAACGTGGTGACTATTTCAATAGTAATTTGCTTTGTCCAGCTATCAAAAAACTTGGAAATGACCCAAAGTTATTAGAGATTGCCGCTAAATATTTAGGCGGTACTCCCCTGCAGACGGGAAGTCGTCTTTGGTGGTTGTTTTCAATGAAAGAACAAGAGCAGCAGCTTCTTTTAGAGAAAATGAGGTTTCTTTCATTACAAGGAAGTACCAGAGAAGGTGCTTATTTTTTTCATTACGACCTTGATGACTATCAATTTTTAAAATTTTTCTTTTACTTGACAGATGTAGATGTATATAGTGGTGCTCACGTTTGTGTTCGTGGTAGCCATAAAAAGAAGAAACTTGCTCATCTGCTGTCATTTTTTAGACGAAGTTCCGATAAGGATATTGTTGAGTATTATGGTGCTGAAAATGTAGTACCTATCTGCGGAAAAGCTGGTTTTGGATTCGCAGAAGATACTTTTTGTTTTCATAAGGCAATGATACCAACTCGTAAAGACCGTTTGATGTTACAAATACAATTTGCTCGAAAGGATTATGGAAATCATAACGATATAGTAGAGCCATCAGTACTAAAAAGATGTTTATGAGATTATCACAACAGCTACCATTTCTCGTAATGGAATAATTTGTCATAGGACACAAGTTGTCTGCCTGCGTTACGCCAATTCATAGCTTTCATTCATAACTCTCCTTTTGGAAATCGAAGCAAAAGGGTGCATCTATAAAAATAGCAAGACCACGTTCCCTATCAAATGCCCTTTCAATTATAGGAATCCGGTTTGATTTGTGTTCGCTTGCGTGGCGTTAGGTGCTAACCGTGGTGTCAGCCATAGCCATAATTACTCGTCGAGACAGAGAACAGAGAACAGGAAACAGGAAACAGAAAATGTACTCAGTTCTTTTCAAAATTCAAATAGTAATCCTATATCTCGAAAAATATTTTAATAAGTCATAGTTTTAGCAGTTTTATTAAAAAAAAGATTATAAAGCAAAGAAAAAATAGGAAAAATCTATTAAAAAATATTATTTATTTACGAGGAAATGTAAGTTAATTTAAAATCAAGGGATGGTTTAAGAACATTCCTTGTTACAAGTGGCAACATTTGAAACTCCAGAGCGTCTGGAGTTTCATCGAACCAGCTAGCACAACAAATATCCACCGAATATGCAAGAAGGAAGCTTTATTTGGGGTCGTCTAGAAAAACAGTATCGCACGGTTGATAAATGGATTGATTGGGTTTGGGTGATAGTGCTGCTTTTGGCAGCAGTTTTACTGTTTACCATAAATCTGGGAGAATTGCCGCTGCGAGATTGGGATGAAGGTACTGTGGCACAAGTTGCACGTGAAATATGGCGTGCGCCAGCTGGTTCAATGCATTGGCTTTACCCGACACTAGGAGGTGAACCATATTACAATAAGCCACCGCTGATACACTTGCTGATTGCTTGGGCTTACTCTTTGGGGGGAGTGCATGAGTGGACAACACGCTTACCCGGAGCAATGCTCACAGCTATGTGTGTGCCTTTACTGTATTACATTGGACGAGAAATATTTCGCCAACGTTGGGCAGCAATTTACAGCTCGTTGATTTACTTGACAATGCTACCAGTGGTGCGTCATGGGCGGTTAGCAATGTTGGATGGAGCAGCGGTCTGTTTTTTCATGGTTATGATATTGTGTTTGTTGCGATCGCGCCGCAATTTACGCTACTGCCTTGGTGTTGGCATCGGTTTTGGGTTGATTTGCCTGACTAAGGGGATATTGGGCTTATTGTTGGGTGCGATCGCCCTTATTTTTCTGTTTTGGGACACACCGCGACTCCTTACCAGTCGCTATATGTGGACAGGAATGCTGCTTGGCTTTACACCTGTCACTTTTTGGTACGGTGCTCAGTGGATACATTATGGCTTTACCTTTACCAAAATCGGCATGATGGATCAATCCCTCAGCCGTGTTTGGAATTCAGTTGAGGGTAATTCCGGACCAGTATGGTATTATCTGCTGGAGATTCTCAAATACACATGGCCCTGGCTGATTTTTTTGCCGTCAGGAATCCGCCTGTGTTGGGAAAATCGCAACCTGAGTTGGGCAAAACTTGTGCTGGTGTGGTGTTTGGTTTATCTGGTTGCTATTTCCTTAATGGGGACCAAACTTCCTTGGTATGTATTTCCAATTTACCCAGGCATAGCCTTAGCTTGTGGTGCCAAAGTTGCAGAAATCGAAAAAATGCCTTTACTATCATCTTACCCTCGCTCTTTGGTAGTATCTTTGGCATTCCTGTCTATAGTGGCAACTGCTGGCAGCATTTACTACAGTTTAGCAAGTACAGCAAAATCAAACTTACAACTGATTTTTGCAGCAGTAGCTATGACAATGGCAATAGCGGCTGTTTTGGCACAGCGAGGTGATGGACAATTCCTCAAGGTTCTATTTTGGGGGAGTTATGTTTCGCTGCTGCTGTTAATGAAATCCAATTACTGGGTTTGGGAACTCAATGAAGCTTATCCAGTCAAACCAGTTGCACAAATGATCCACCAAGCAAACCCAACAGTAACGAAAATTTATACGTCTTTTCACTACCATCGTCCATCACTGGATTTTTATAGCGATCGCACCATTGTTCCAGCTTCTTTGACTCAACTCCAGCATTCTTGGCTATCTGACGGACAACCGTACTTCCTCGTTGATGAACCTGCACTCAAAAACCTTAACCTGGAGTCGGTGAAGTTAGTTGACCATGCTTTGGGTTGGTTACTGATTACAAAAAATACTAAGTAATTGTACACGTAGAAGGAATCAGTTAGTGGTTAGGTAAACAACCAATAACTAATCACTAACAATTCCGTTATATAAATCCTACTCAAAGCTACTCAACAATATGCATTGCTCATCACTTCAAGTTTCGCTTACTTCCTGCTTCATTCTGGGAGTGTCGGCACGCACCAGTCCACAGGCTACCACCGTCTAACTAACGGCTTTTGACACGCCACTTTGCACCGTCGAGGGAACCCCGGCAACGAACGCAGTGGCTCAAATTAATTGCGGCGTTGAAGTCACGGTCAATCGTGAAACCACAATGACTGCACTCAAACACTCGCTCATCCAAGGTGAGTGTTTCTTTTTTCGTACCACAGTTAGAGCAAGTCTTGGAACTGGGGAACCATCGGTCAACTACAACGAGTTTGGAACCATAAAGTTCACATTTGTAGGTGAGTTGACGGCGAAACTCGAAAAATCCCATATCAGCGATAGCTTTAGCCAGTCTATGATTAGCCATCATGCCTGACACATTTAAGTCCTCAATCACTACTGTGCCGTGGTTCTTGGCAATCATTGTGGTTAATTTGTGTAATGTGTCTTTACGGATGTTGGCAATCTTTGTGTGGAGCGTAGCTATCTGTATTTGAGCTTTCTTCCAGTTATTTGAACCGATGATTTTATGGCGATTCAACCATTGCATCCTGGATAACTTTGCTTGGTACTTTTTGTAAGATTTTGCGCCTAAGACTACTTCGCCTGTTGAGAGAGTAGCCAGTGCTTTGATACCTAAATCAACACCTACAACATTTTCTGAGGTAGACTTTTGTTGTTCTACATCAAAACGGAAACTGATAAACCATCTATCAGCTTGACGAGATATTGTACAAGACTTGGTCAATACCTGCGGCAGTCGTTCGTAGGTTTTCAGTACACCAATCACAGGCACTTGAATCTTGTTGTTCCCAAGAATTTTCACTGTACCTTCTAACGTAAAAGAGTCACCTCTACCTTTTTTCTTAAACTTCGGAACGCCAGCAGTTTTGTGAAAACAGCGCTTCCATGCCTGACGCAATGCCATTAATGCTTGTTGTGGTGTGGATTTAGAGCATTCGTAGTACCATTCATGTTCAGATTTTACCAGTGCCACTAACCACTTGTGCAAATCAATAGCACTAGGAAATTTGATTTTGGATTGAGGATTGGCTTTGTTATGCTCAAGAATTTGTTTAGTCAGTCCAAGTCCCCAATTCCATGCATGACGTGCTACACCACAATGCTTCCGGACTGCTGTGCGCTGTTGGTTATTTAGTTTTAATTCTGTTTTGAAACCCAATAACATGGTGGTGACCAAATAGGGCATAATTTCTAGTATACCAGACATTAAAAGAAAGTGAAATGCCTAGAATAAAGTTTAAACCAGATAATCAGGTGCCATACGATAAAGTCCCGGTACAGATAAAAGTCTTGCCGGGAGTAAGAGACAAACTTAAGTCCGTTCCTAATTGGCAGGAACGATTACGGCAGTACATTAATCAACTCATTACAGAAAATACTCAGCAAAACGATGAGATATGACTAGATATGAACAGGAATTAATTAACAGCTTCTAACCCTATTCCCAATTCCTAACGTTGCTTCTCTGTTTTTGGCAAGTTTGGATAATCGTCGTAATCTGTGGCTTGTTGGGTTATACCAATCATACTCAAAACAATAGCACCTCCTACAACCAGAGAAACTACAGGGCGCTTGAGGATGACGAAATCCCGTAGAATCCTAGCTAAAGGTCGGCTTTGACGACGGAGCGCCGACGATATTATTATTTGTTTGTAACCTACCGGATCGCGGACGTAATGACCGCTTTGACAAACGACTAACCTTTCCTGACAATACGGACAGGTAAACAACCCAATGCACGTCTTTACTGGCTTTGGTGTAGCATTTCTTTGGCAAATTGGGCAAGTCACATAATGATTATCAAAGGTGTGTGTATTCATCTACCTCGTCCGTCTAGTCCACTTACTTGCTCTATCTCAATAGCTACAGAGAATTTCCAAAGAGGGCACCCATGTAGATTATCGGTGTAGTCTGGCATCAGCCATGAATCACCGATATCGAAGGGCAGAAGCCCCTAAATTATCTTTATAAATTATCTTTATAAAGATGAAGCCCGACGGGAAAGCTAACCCGTAAGACTTATCCGTAAACTCCCGTTGCCGGGAAACCCCTTTCGGGTAAAGTTAGCGATCGCCAAAGTTCAAGAGCGGTACTTTCCTACATACACTGCTTTATTCTCCGTAAGGCGTTTAATATGTAAGGTTTCAGAGCTACAAACTGGCAAGCATTCGTAGGTGAGACTTTAACACTCCTCTTAAACGTAGTCCAGTTAAGGACTTAGGCGGGTCAGGTAGCGTCAATCCACAACTCCATGCCTAAAGGCATGGGATTGCTTCTCAACTAGAGAACCCTGACGCATACAGTGTTCATCTTTAGACAGGCAACAGCCTGTGCTACAAGCATGGCTCAATGGTTGCAACACGAGTATAGCTAGATTTTTGTGAGAATAACCAAGAATGGATAAAGGATGAATTGCTCCATACTTTAGTATATAGTTCATACCATGCTGGAGGAATTCACCCTCAAGGCGTATATGTACTTTCGCCTTGGGTTCATAGTTCATCATCACCTGGGGCAAGCTGACGAACGGGCGTCTACACTCTTTAACCTTCAATGGGTTCCTCGCTACTCTAGATGACTGCTGCTCATGACCATTAACCATCAATTCTTTCCCATTTAAGCATTGTCCCTACAAAAATTGTGAGCAATGGGAATATTTTTACCAAAGCTTTGTAAAGCGAGCATATGCAATCCACTTGTCTGGTTGCTAAATGATCACTCACAATGAAATGTAAGACATAAAAATTTAAATTTTTTATTAGATTTACTCCTCCACTCAATGACACTTGTGCCTGCAACTGAACTGAGGAAGGTGTTGGAACAACCTGCTTTTAGCACTCCTTCCGCCCGTTTGACCCATCTGCTTAACCGTTTTCAACCATCCCCAGAAACCCTTGTGCTGCTTTTAGCCGTCCTTATAGGCGGTGGCAGTGGAATGGGGGTGGTTACCTTTCACTACTTGATCGAGCTGATCCACCGCCTAATGCTGGAAAATTTTATGGGTGCGATTGGTGCTTGGGGCGCTTGGACTCTAGCCTGTGTCCCCATCCTTGGTGGATTCATCGTCGGGTTGATGCGCTGGCGCACGCAAGATTTTGGTCCAGAACTTTCATCTCTAATTGCTGCTTCTCAAGGAGGAGAAATCAAGCGACCATTACGACCAGTCACCAAGATGCTAGCAGCATCAGTGTCTTTGGGAAGTGGTGCTTCTTTGGGACCAGAGGGACCAAGTGTAGAAATTGGCGCAAATTTTGGTACACTCCTGTCTGTTGTTTTACAAGTCTCTCAAGAACGACGGCGGTTACTTTTAGCTGCTGGTGCTGCTGCTGGTTTGGCTGCTGGATTTAATGCCCCCATCGCTGGAGTTTTCTTTGCCTTAGAGGTGGTGTTGGGCGCTACATCCTTTGCCACTTCTGCGGTAAGTGTGGTGCTGCTTGCAGCGGTCGTCGCGGCATTAATTGCTCAAATTGGTTTGGGCGCACAACCTGCCTTTGCCTTACCCGTTTACCAAGTCCGGAGTCCTCTGGAATTACCGCTTTATGTCGGCTTGGGTTTGGGAGCAAGTTTAGTGTCTCTAGCTTATACTCAATTGATTCGTTTAGCCAAAGCCTGCTTTAAAGGCCAGATACCTTATTTACAATGGTTAGCTCAAATACCCGAACCTATTCATCCAATTATTGGCGGAACTATCGTTGGCATTGTTGCTTTATTCTTCCCCCAAATTTTGGGCATCGGTTATGAAACTGTGGAAGCAATGCTTCAAGATGTGAAGTTTTCTTTACACTTGTTGCTTGTGCTGCTCTTCGTGAAGCTATTTATGACTGCTATCAGTGCTGGTAGTGGTTTTGTTGGTGGTGTATTTGCACCAGCCATGTTTTTAGGTGCTTCTTTTGGAGCAGCATATGCAAAAATTTTGGCGGGCATAGCACCTGCGTTCACAGAGTTTATGGCAGCACCTCCAGCTTACGCAACGGTGGGGATGGCAGCAGTTTTAGCTGCAAGTGTTAGAGCTCCATTAACAGCAATTTTGTTGCTATTTGAATTAACACGGGACTACCGCATTGTTTTGCCGTTAATGGCAGCGGTGGGTTTGAGTGTTTGGCTCATAGAACGAATCAAGCCAACTTCTAACTCTAATTCAAACCTACAGCAAATCGGTCTTTCTGAGTTGAAAGACGAACAAGCTGAAATTTTGCAGCAAATCTTGGTAGAAGATGCCATGTACTCTACTCCGAAAAAGCTGCCAGCAACCATGAAGGTGATAGAAGCAGCTTTGGAAATGACAGCAAATCTTTGTCGCAGTGCTTTAGTTATTGATGAAGCAGGACGATTAATCGGTATCGTTTCTTTAGAAGATATCAACCGCGCCCTTTCTCTTAGAGAAAAATACCCAAATTCGTCAACTGAAATCCAGACTAATATACCCAATCAAACACTGATGGACGTTTGTACCAGTGATATTCTTTATGCATTCCAAGATGAACCTCTAGCTGAGGCTTTAGATCGCATGGCGCTTAGAGGTTTGCATCAGTTACCAGTGGTCGCCCGAGACAACCAAGAACATATTTTAGGTTTACTAGAAAGGGAGCAAATTGCCTTAACCTGCAACGTAGCTGTGACGCGCAGGGCAATTCGCCACTATTTACCAATGGACTTCTTGCCAAAGTCATCTATCCACAAGGAAAGTAGTCAGAACTCAGAACTCAAAATTCAGAATTGAGAATTTCTCCTGTGTTCTGTGTTCTGTGTTCTTCCCTCACAAGTAATCTATTGAATGCACTCTTGTTTAATGGCTTGGAAAACAGGTGTAAGCATGAGTCAATAGCCAGCAGTCAAAAGTCATTAGTCAATAACCAAAGCAGTCTCATGACTAATAACTAATGACTAATGACTAATGACTTTCTACACAGCAGCTTCCGCTAGCTCGGCATCTTCTCTCTCGTCTGAGTCTATTTGTCTCAAACGAATGTGTTTTTTGCCTAAAGTAATGATAAACTCATCTCCTGGTTTGAGGTTCATCTGTTTGGTATAGGCTGAACCTATCAGTAAGTTACCATTTGACTGCACGCTAATTCTATAGCTTGCACTGCGTCCACCCCGCCCATTTGCACTAGGAGCGCTGTCTAACTGAATGCCCTCAGCATCAATGAGAGCATTTAAGAATTTCATCATGTTGACGCGCTCTATACCGTTTTTGGTTACGGTGTAGTAGCCACACTGTTTGGCTTTTTCTTCTTTGCTTAGGTTTTCTAGCTCTTTGACTTTTTTGAGCAGATCTTCACCGACTAGGGGTTCAATTTTTTTCAGTTTAGCCATCAACTTAATTCAAAAACGAATGGTCGAATACAATGAATCGATTTTATTTTAGCTGAGGTTATGCAAGTGCGAACGCCATCATTTATTTTTTATCTAGTGTTATTGCCAAGTATATTACACCCAGAGAGCAGAATTTTGACTCGGATTAGCAATATTGCCAATAAAATATATTTTAAAGAAGACAGGCAATGGTGATAACTATAGTTTGTAACGAATATGAATGACCAAAAAAAGGATGAATGATAAAGGATGATGCATGAAGTAAGAGAAAACAAGTCCTCAATCGAACCATGGAGAAAATCAAACAGCCCACTCAAATCAATTTCAACCCCTCAAATTCATCCGACTGGGTACTTCATACTTAACACTTCTGGCTTGGTGGTGACTGGTACACTTTATTTGTTTAAGTTTCATAAAGCATACCTAAAAACGTTACCTAGTTGCTGAATTTGATCATTGGCACACAAAATGATAAGCAAAACTGATCCTTATTCATTAGTCATTACTCATTTGTCATTGCAAAAGACAAAGCGGGAGCAAAATGAAACTAACAACTAGAGGACACTACAGTGTGAAAGCGCTGCTCGATTTGAGTTTACAGCCAGAGTACGGTCCTGTGTCCACCAAGGCAATTGCCTCTCGTCAAGATATTCCAGCTCCTTATCTAGAAAAACTGCTAATAGAAATGCGTCGTGCTGGGTTAGTCAAATCAATTCGCGGTAGTATCGGCGGATATCAGCTGGCACGAAAACCTGCAGAAATCTCTCTAGGAGAAATATTAGAAGCAGTTGGAGAAAGTATTGAACCTTTACCCCATCACCAAGCTTCCCCAACACAAGCAGAAGATTGGGTAACATTTAGCCTTTGGCAGAGGCTGCACCAAAAGCTTAAAGAAGCTTTATACAGTATTACCTTAGCAGACCTTTATTACGATGCTCGTAGTTGGCAAGCTTCTGTTGGGGAAGAAGCAAGTTTTATTGTTTAGTCATTAGTCATTAGTCATTATTAGTTTAAGATACATGACCTCTGCTGTTGTCTTGACCATCGCTGCTACTTTAGATTACTTAATTGGCGATCCGTCGGGTTGGCTTCATCCAGTGCAAGTTATGGGGTGGGTCATTTCTCGCTTTAGCAAATTTGCTCTCACATATTGTCATAATTCCCTAACACAGCGCTTAGCTGGAATTGCGTTAGGCATTATCCTAATAATTGGTAGCGGCTTTATAGGCTACCTACTCATTCAAAGTGCCAGATTGGTGCATCCGTTTTTGGGAGTAACTTTAGAAAGTATTCTCTTAGCTAGTTGTTTTGCTCTTAGAAGTTTGAGACTAGCCGCCCAAACAGTTTTACAACCATTAACAGCAGGACATCTTTTAGATGCCCGTTCTACTTTAAGTAACTACGTTGGGCGAGATACAGAAAATTTATCAGAACCAGAAATTTTACGAGCCGTTCTAGAAACAGTAACAGAAAATGCCACCGATGGAGTTATGGCTCCTCTTTTTTATGCAATTCTTGGTGCGTTTATTCCTGTTATCGGTTCAACTCCCCTAGCTTTAGCATACAAAGCTAGCAGTACTTTGGATTCAATGGTAGGCTACCGTGAAAAGCCGTATACATATTTAGGATGGTTTAGTGCGCGGTTGGAAGATTGTTTGACTTGGATTCCTTGTCGGTTAACCGTGATCACTCTAGCACTCCTGTCAGGCAAACCTTTACACGTTTGGCGAATTTGCCGTCGAGATGCTGTCGCTGACCCCAGCCCTAACTCTGGTTGGAGTGAGTGCGCTTATGCTGCTATTTTAGGTGTGCAGGTGGGAGGTACAAATTGGTATCGTGGGGTAGCAAAACAGAAACCACTGCTGGGAAACGCCACACATCCTATCACCCCAACTTCTATTGAGCAAGCTTTGCAACTGACTCGATATTGCTTTTTTCTCTGGTTAGGGATTGCTATACCTCTATTACTACTTGCCTGAAACAAGTCATGATGGAAGTAGGGAATTGGGAAGATGAAAAAGATAAGGAAAATGAGGAGGATAAAGGAGTCATTTCTTTGCCTATGTCTACTCTCCTTCCTTATTCCCGATATAACTATGGTTTACATTATTCAGGGTATCGGTCTATGACTGTGTCTGTCAAAACCAAGGTAGTTGAGATTCTCTCACCAGAAGAACTCCGTCGTACTGTGAATCGTCTTGCCTCTCAAATCGTAGAAAAAACACGTGATTTGTCTCAACTGGTACTAATAGGCGTTTATACCCGAGGTGTGCCTCTTGCCCAGTTACTGGCGCGTCAGATAGAAACGCTTGAAGGTATATCTATAGCAATGGGAGCCTTGGATATCACATTTTATCGTGATGACCTCGACCAAATTGGGTTGCGGACTCCTGCAAAAACCGACATCCCTTTTGATTTGACAGGGAAAACTGTTGTGCTTGTCGATGATGTCATTTACAAAGGACGCACAGTTCGTGCGGCTTTGAATGCTGTGAACGAATATGGCAGACCAGAGGTGATTCGTTTAGCCGTACTGGTAGATAGAGGTCATCGTGAGTTGCCAATTCATCCAGATTTTGTTGGGAAACATTTACCCACCGCCAAAGAAGAAATTGTCAAAGTTCATTTACATAATTGGGATGGACGAGATGCTGTTGAGTTGATTGAGGATTAGTGCAAAGTAAGCATAATCACTCCTCGGGTGAAAGGGGTTTTTAGGTAAATGAAGCACATTTATGGGGATATATTCTATGTTCTGGGTTCTTCTTAATCCTTGGTCTGGTAGGAGTCGTATTATGTTGAATCTGGTGATATAAGTTTCGCTTTTCGCCTTGTTTTGTTTTGGGAAATTTTCCAAAATCAAAACGTAAAGCAGCTGCACCACATCCAGCGTCAGCTGCTTTTTTGATGAGATACCTATGCATGAAAATTAAATAATACATTAGACTTCTTACATGAATCTTTACCCTCACCCTAAATCCCTCTGGCAAGCTTGGGAGAGGGACTTAGGGTGAGGGTGGCTCCCCGAATCCCAATTTTGGGAGAAGGGGTTGGGGATTCGCGCAAGTTTTGCCTTTTGGCAAGAGGTCTATTCAAATAATACATAAAACATACTGAAGTTGCGAGATTCTTCCAGGATTCAGCTAAGCGTGGTTTACTAAGAAATAGTGCAACTGTATGGAGAGATGGAATGTTTGCCATAAGTACTCGTTGGGCTTGGTTGATAGCAATTGCAACAACTTTGTCTGGTCATTGCGCCTTAGCTCAAATCACTCCAGATAGTACTCTACCCAATAATTCCATCGTCAACATAAATGGCAACACCTTTAATATCACTGGTGGAACTCAAGCAGGAGCAAACTTGTTCCACAGCTTCCAAGAATTTTCTGTTCGCACTGGCAACACAGCTTTCTTTAACAATGCTGTTGACATTCAAAACATTATTAGTCGGGTAACAGGTGGGTCTGTATCTAATATTGATGGGTTGATCCGCACTTTAGGTACAGCCAACCTGTTTCTCATTAATCCGTCCGGAATTGTTTTTGGACCAAATGCTAGTTTGAATGTCGGTGGCTCGTTTGTCGCAACAACGGCAAATGCTATTCAATTTGGCAATATTGGCTTTTTTAGTGCCTCGAATCCACAAGCACCCTCACCCTTACTGACGATTAATCCGGACGCTTTACTCTTCAACCAAATTGCTGCATCTATCCAAAATAGTTCAGTAGCACCAGCAGGAATAGCTCCAACTGGTGGAAATTCATCTGGTTTACGTGTTCCAGATGGTCAGAGTTTGCTACTTGTAGGCGGTAACATCAACATGGATGGCGGAAGGTTAAAAGCCTACGGTGGGCGAGTCGAATTGGGAGGATTAGCAGGAACGGGAACTGTAGGGCTGAACGTAAATGGCAATCAACTGCGTTTGAATTACCCGGAGGGTGTGGTACGCTCCAATGTATCCCTTACCAATCAGGCTGAAGTGGATGTCCTCGCCTCTGGTGGAGGTAGTATTGGAATCAATGCCCAGAACTTGAGCTTGGAGGGAGCAAGTAAGCTACAGGCGGGGATAGCTTCAGGATTCAGTGGTGTTAATTCTCCAGTAGGAAATATTGAGATTAATGCCACAGGGGCAGTAAACCTGGATGGGAGTACTATCTCCAATGTGGTGCAATCAAGTGGCGTAGGTAGAGGTGGCGACATCATCATCAAAGCTGAGTCGCTTTCCGTCGCCAATGGCGGTAGGATTGAAGCGAGTACCTTTGGTCAGGGGAATGCGGGCAACCTGACAATTGAGGCTCAACAGAAAGTCACCTTCATCAACGGAGCTTTTGCCTTGAACACTGTGGAACAGGGAGGTGTGGGCAATGGCGGTAATCTCCGGATTCAAGCTGGATCTGTCTCTGTCGCCAATGACTCTCAATTAAAAGCTAGCACCTTGGGTCAGGGAAATGCGGGCAACCTGACGATTGAGGCTGGCGATACCGTCGAGTTTATTAATGGCGCTTTTGCCTTTAACCAGGTGCAAGGGGGTATAGGCAATGGTGGTGAAATGAGGATTGCTACAGGTTCGCTCTCTGTCTCCAATGGTTCTCGGCTAAGTGCCAGCACCATTGGAAACGGGAATGCAGGCAGTGTGAAGATAGAAGCTCGCGATAACGTCTCCTTTAGCAATGATAGTGGTGCCTTTACCACTGTAGAACCAGGCGCAGTGGGGAATGGCAATGATCTCCGGATTCAAGCAAGGTCTGTTTCGATTGCTAATGGGTCGTTTCTGACAGCAAACACCTTGGGTAAAGGGAATGCGGGCAATGTGATAATTGAGGCTCGAGATTCTGTCCAGTTTGATCGTGGGAATGCTACCAGCAGCGTGGGCTTGGACGGGTATGGCGTAGGCGAAGGTAATGGCGGCACGATCAGCATCACCACAGGCTCACTCCAACTTAGCAATCAGGCACGATTGCTTGCCAGTAGCTATGGCAAACAGGGAAATGCAGGCAATGTCAGGATAGAAGCACGTGACACCGTCTCCTTGTATAACACAAGTTACATATTCAGTCAAGTGGGAGGGGAAATCCTGGGCAATGCGGGTGATATCAACATCACCACAGGTTCGCTCTCAGTCGTTGATGGCTCAATTCTCAGTACTGACACCTTTGGAAATGGGAATGGGGGCAACATCAGCATAAGAGCGCGGGACACTGTCTCCTTTTTGACGGAGGGAGGTGCCTACAGCCTTGTGCAGCCTCAGGGCGTAGGCAAAGGGGGCAATATTGACATGACTACCGGCTCTCTAGTTGTTGCCGATGGATCTTTTATAGCAGCAAGCACAAGGGGAAGGGGAAATTCTGGCAATGTGACGATTACTGCTAGTGATTCTGTCTCCTTAGATGGGGTGAATAAACAAGGATTCCCCGGTGGACTTTACAGCGAGGTGGCAACAGGAGACATAGGCAACGGGGGTAACATTAATATTAGTGCGCGATCGCTCAAAGTCACTAATGGCGCTCGCTTGGCTACTGATACCAATGGACGAGGAAGTGCTGGCAGTGTGAACATTAATGCCACTGATTTTGTCTCTTTTGACGGTGTCGGCAGTAATGGGAAGTCTAGTGGTGCATACAGCCTTGTGTTTCCACAAGGGGTAGGCAATGCAAATGATATCAACATCACTACGCGATCGCTCTCCTTAACCAACGGTGCTGTACTAACTGCTAGTACTCAAGGACGTGGAGATGCGGGAAGAGTTAAGATTACTGCCACCGATTCCGTCTTGATTGATGGAGTAGGTAGCAATCGGTTGTCCAGTGGGGTCTCCAACACTGTGGAAACACAAGCTGTCGGTAATGGGAGCGACATTGAGATTATAACTGGGTCGCTTAAACTGATTAATGGCGCTGAACTGTCCAGCAGTAGTAAAGGGAATGGAACGGCTGGCAATTTACGAGTTAATGCTCGCTCTATTAGTTCAGACAACCAAGGGAAAATCACCGCTGAATCTGCATCAGGGAATGGCGGTAACATTATACTACAAGTAAGAGATTTACTGCTGCTACGCCGTGGTAGTCAGATCTCTGCCACTGCAGGCACCGCTGGTGCTGGTGGCGATGGTGGTAACATCACCATCGATGCTCCCCGTGGCTTTATCGTTGCTGTCCCAGGTGAAAATAGTGACATCACCGCCAATGCGTTTAGCGGTCAGGGAGGAAACGTTACGATTCGGGCTACTGGTATTTTTAATATCGCACCACTGAGTCGGCAAGAGCTTGACCAGTTAAGCCCTAATGATTTAAACCCGAATAACTTACCAACAAACGATATTACAGCGATTTCCCAGCAAAATCCTACTTTCAGCGGTCAAGTAACTCTTAACACACCTGACGTTGACCCAAGCAAAGCATTCGTCGAACTACCCACAGTCTTAGCAGCTACATCAGAGCTAATAGCAGACACTGGTTGTGCTGCCGTTGCTAGCACAGATTCTGACACAGAAAAAAGCAGATTTACCTTTACCGGACGTGGCGGTTTGCCTCCTAGCCCCTACGAACCTCTCAGTACTGATGTGGTATGGTTAGATACTCGTCTGTCAACGCTCGCATCGCAACAGCAGCGTTCAGAGAAACCTGCTGGCTTACCACCGTCTAAAGCTGAAACTGTGGAGATTGTCCCCGCGACTGGTTGGGTGTTCGACGGCAAGGGACACGTTACCCTGATCTCCCATGCATCCAATGCCAATAACTTGAGATCTACTCCTGCTTGCCAAAAGCAATAATTCTGGGAAGCTATCCAAAAAGAGACAGCAAGTAAAACCTACCATGTCGCGTTTCATCCCCTGTCCTGTGCGCCTGTTCCTCATGGGCTTTCACGCTCCCGCGCTTGTTTTGGTAATTTTCCCCTATTTCTTGCATTCTTATCCTTTTTATGTTCTTCATCTCCCTCCCTCCCTCTCTCCCTCTTTCCCTCATCTTTCTCACCGCATCACCGGACTGGCGTGATGATGAACCATATACCACTGACCACCAAGAAGTTCAAATGTATTCGTGGCAACTGACTGCGCTTCTAATCTTCTGCCATTGATGATTTGCAGGACATTTTCTCTGAGTACGACGTAGGCGATTTGATCGCGAACTTCTGTAGTAATTATCTCAGTGTTAATCTCAATGTAAGCAGTATTTTTGAAAATGTTAACCCAGGAGGAGCGAATTTCCTTCCAAGAGCGCAATACATTCCATCCGGGGTGAATACAAATACTGCCAGTTCCTTGAGACCATACAATAGCCATTGCCTCGATATCTTTTTTTTCAAAAGCTCGATAAAAAGCTTCGTTGACGGCTAAAACTTCAGAATGCTGGTTGGTCATAATCAGGAATGATAAATTGTCAATTATGAATTATGAATAGTAAAAGTTTTATTATTCATAATTCATAATTTATTATTCATAATTTACTTAATTAATTTCCACTTGTGACGGTGCTAATAGTTTGCAATAACTGCTTTGCCGTGTAAGGTTTGGATAAAAAGGCTTTGACGCCCATGTCAGTGACTGTATTAATTTTTTCACTAGAAGCAAGTCCACTGACGGCAATAATCTTGACTGCTGGATTAATTTTTCGTAAGGTGCGGATAGTGGTGACTCCATCCATAGAAGGCATAACCATATCTGTCAAGACCACAGATATTTCGTCCTGATGTTCTGCATAAAGAGCGATCGCCTCAATACCATCGCAAGCAGTTATCGCCTTGTAATTATAGCTTTCTAGAGATGTTTTAGTAACGTCTCGAATCGAATCTTCGTCATCCACAACCAAAATCAATTCTCCGTTACCGCAAGGTAATTCCGGTTCTTGTTCTTCTGGATTTTCCGCTGCTTCTTGGGCTGGTAAATACACTTTAAATTGGGTGCCTTTCCCTACCTCACTATACACGTTAATAAAACCGCCGTGGCTTTTAATAATCCCAACGACGGTAGAAAGACCAAGCCCAGTCCCTTTACCTAACTCTTTAGTCGTAAAAAATGGTTCAAAAATACGGTCTAAGATTTCCTGTGGAATACCAATTCCAGTATCAGTAACAGTAATCACAACATACGAACCAACGCGAGCATCAAGATACATCTTGGCGTAATTTTGATCAACAACAAGATTTTCCGCCGAGATACTTAAGCGACCACCATCAGGCATCGCATCACGAGCATTAACGCACAAATTCATCAGCACTTGATGCAGTTGGGTTGCATCAGCTGAAACTGTCCAAAGGTTTGGCGCTGTATGAGTGGAAATTTCAATAGATTTGGGAAATGTTTCTTTAACAACTTGCTGAATTTCTCTGATTAAATGCTTCAATTGCAGTAAAGTGCGATCGCCCTCCATCCCACGAGTAAAAGACAGCACTTGCTTGACTAAATTTGCTCCCCGTTTGGCGTTGGATATCAATATTGGCAGCAAGCGCTTACTCCGCTCATCATGCAGTTGCGATTCCAAAAGTTGAGCAGTCATCAAAATAGGCGCAAGAACATTGTTGAGGTCGTGGGCAATACCGCTTGCCAAAGTGCCAATACTTTCCAAACGTTGAGCGCGGAAAAACTGTGCTTCTAGTTCTTTTTTTTCTGTAATATCAGTATTAACAACGAGAATTGATTGTCCTTTTTTATTGAACTCTTGTACTAGTGTCCAGCGACTTTCGACGATAATTTCTTTACCAAATTTTGTTTTTTGATGCAGTTCGCCCTCCCAAGCTCCATTTTGTAATAAACTCTTAAGAGCTTCTTGGAATTGTGAACTATCTTTCTCTTTCCAAAGTTCTAATGTTTTCTTACCAATTGCTTCAGTTGCTCTCCAACCGTATAAATTCTCGGCTGCTTTATTCCAAAATAAAATTTTATTTTTTAAATCGTGTACAAAAATTGCATCAGTAGCAACATCTAGCAGTGCGGCGTGTTCGCGAATCCTTTGTTCTGCTCGCTTGCGTTCAACCGCGTAGCGGATAGAACGTTCTAACAAAGGAGCAGTCAACTGACTTTTTTCTAAGTAATCTGCTGCACCTGCTTTCATTGCCTCAATGTCTATCTCTCGGTCTCCTTTACCTGTTAGTAAAATAATTGGAGAAGAGCAACCCTTGGCAATTGCTTCACGTAACAGATCCAGTCCGTTACGCGCACCTAAACGGTAATCAACAAGATAAATATCGTATTGGTTGTTACCAATCGCCTCCATTGCTGCTTGATAAGTATTTACCCATTCCAACTCGCAGTTAGCTACCTGAAATTCACGGAACCAATCACGAGTTAAAATGTAGTCATCTTCATCATCATCAACAAGAAGAACTTTAAATATGCTGTCTTTCATTTCTGCCTCCCTCTAGTTATAGCGGCAGTTCCACAATTTCAAACCAGTATTTTCCTATTGTTCTCATAACTTCCACCAAGGATGTAAATGTCACAGGTTTAATGATGAATGAGTTCGCACCCAAATCATAGCTGCTATAAACATCTTCCTCTGCCCTGGAAGTCGTCAGAATAACAACGGGAATTTTCCTTAAAAGTGGGTCAGCTTTAATCTCTCTAAGTGCCTCACGACCATCTTTTCTTGGCATATTTAAATCTAACAAAATCAGATTTGGTCGCGGCGCACTGCTTTTGTTGGCATACAAACCACGATAATGGAGATAATCCATCAACTCTTCGCCATCATTGACGATGTGCAGTTCGTTTGCCAATCGACTTTCTGCCAACGCCTCACGAGCTAGCATACAGTCATCCTCATCATCATCAGCCATCAGAATTGTGACGGTTGTTTGCCGACCCTTCACTCTGCATTTTCTCCTTTGCGTTGGTTTTAAGATAAATAGATTATTAAATTGCAACAAATAACAAAGTAAGGTTGCCGAAAATTTAACAACCTCTGGGGGTATGATAAATCGTTTTGAGAAAGAGCATCCTTATGCAAGAGAATGAATTGGAAGTGTGACAATAAATTTTGAACCTTGCCCTGGTGTGCTTTGTGCACAGATGCTGCCGTTATGACGTTCAATAATTTTCCGGCAGATAGCTAAACCTATACCAGTACCTTCGTATTCGCTGCGACCATGCAAGCGTTGAAACACGTTGAAGATGCGGTCAAGATACTTTTCATCAAAGCCAATACCATTATCTTCTACAATAATTTGACAAAATTCCACAGCATCTTCAGTGTCGAATTTTTCACCATATATTTTAACAATAGGTACTTTCCCTTGAGCGTGGAATTTCAAAGCATTGCCGATGAGGTTTTGTAGCAATTGACGCATCTGTAACGGGTCGGCGTGAATCAGAGGTAATTCGCCTACCTCCACATATGCTTGGGTTTGTTGGATACGCACTTCCAAATCAGACAACACCTCTTGCGTGACCTGTGTTAAATCCACTACTACAAAAGGCTGCCCTCTCGTGGTGACTCGCGAAAGTGTTAACAAATCTTCAATCAAGGCTTGCATTCTGCGAGTTGCATTCTGCATCCGTTCTAGGTAATCAACTCCCTGTTCGCTTAAAGCATGGCTACAAGTGACTTTTAAGCGATCGCCAAATGTCTTAATCTTACGTAATGGTTCTTGCAAATCGTGAGAGGCGATAAAGGCAAATTGTTGTAATTCCTCATTGGAACGGGTTAGTTCTTGCCGTTGACGAGTTTCTTGTTCTAGAAGTTGAGCTTGAGCAAGGGCAATACCGATTTGATCTGCCAACTGTCGCAAAAGTTCAGTTTCCCAGCTCGTCCACTCGCGAGGTTGAGTACACTGATGGGCAATAAGCAGCCCCCAAAGTTGATTTTTCAGGAGAATAGGGACAACAAGGTTAGATTTGACCTCAAGTTTTTTGAGAAATCCCACATAGCAAGGCTCGATCCCACCATGCTCGATGTCGGTAACAGCACTAACTCGTCCGTGGCGGTATTTCTCGATGTAATCTTCGACAAAGCAAGGGTCATTAAGGTGGTGTCCAAGAACGGCAAGCACACCCTCGACTACAGCCTCTTGCACCACCCTTCCCGAACCATCTGTAAGTAGGCGAAAAATTAAGACACGCTCACAATTCAGCAGCTTTTGCACCTCTGTGACCGTGGTTTGCAAAATTTCATCAATTTGTAAGGACTGACGAATTTTTAAGGTAATATCAGCAAACAATTGCGATCGCAAGTTCTGGCGCTGTAACTCTTCTTGAACCCGCTTGCGTTCAGAAATGTCCATCATTGCCCCAATCATCCGTACGGGCTTGCCTATGTTGTCATGAACAACATAACCGCGATCAAAAATGTAGGCATAAGAACCGTCTGCACGGCGAAAGCGGTATTCATTCGACCAGAATTGTTGATTGCTGTTGATCACAGCATGAATGTCAGAAACAATCAAAGAGCGATCGTCTGAGTGTATATGCTCATGCCACCAAGTCACCTCGCTTTTGACGGACTCTGGTGAGTAACCAAACAGAGTCTGTACGCTGTCATTCCACCACACCTTATCCGTCACTAAATCCCAATCCCAGACAGCATCATTAGTAGCACGAGCGAGTATCTGAAAACGTTCTTCGCTTTCTTGCAGTTTTTCCTCTGCCAACTTGCGCTCAGTAATATCTGTATGGGAGCCAACCATCCGCACTACTGTATCTTGCGAATCCCACAGTGCTTGACCCCGATCCAAAATCCATTTATAGCTACCATCCTTACATCGGACTCTATACTCACTCATGTAAAACGGAGTTTTCCGAGCAAAGTGGTCTTGAATGACTCGTGTTACCCTGGTTATATCATTTGGATGCACCCGGCTTATCCATTCATCAAAATGATTGGCAATCTCATGCTCAGAATAACCGAGCATTTCCTTAGAGCGAGTTGAGAAGAATACTTCATTTGTTTTCACGTTCCAGTCCCAAATGCCATCATTATTGCCCCGCAAAGCTAACTGCCAACGTTGCTCACTTTCTCTCAGGGCATCTTCGACTTTCAAACGTTCAATGGCTGTAGCCAGGACATTGGCAATAGCTTGCAAGAAGTAAACGTCATCTCTGCTGAAGGTACGCTGTGTGGTGGTGTGTGCCCCTAAAACGCCAAAAGGACGCTCTTTGCCATGAATGACGACCGACAAACCACTAATCACTTGATGCTTATGCAGCAGCGGAGGTCTCTTGAACCGCGTTTCTGTGCGGAGGTCAGTGACAATAACTGGCTCTTGGGAATGTAGGGTGTAGCCAGCTTGGGAATCCATTCCAGCACCGACCGTTGCACATCCTACAAGCCCTGGCTGCCAACCCACTCCAGCCCGTAACACTAAGGCGTCACCATCGCTCAAAAGTTCCAAAACTTTACAATACTCAACCTTAAGGCTTTGGGCAACCAGACTGACAGTTTCCTGCATCAGCGTGGTTAAGTCTAGACCAGCTAGTGCCAGTTGACTGAGTTCTGCGACCAGCGCCTGTCGGTTGGCATAAACTTCTAACGCCTCTTCCGCTTGTTTGCGCTTGGTAATGTCCATCGTTACTCCAGTTATCCGCAGCGCTACCCCAGATGAATCGCGAAAGACAACACCTTTGCTTGCCAACCAATAAATATCACCTTCATGAGAAACGACACGAAATTCGATGTCGTACTCTGCCCCTTCCTTGAGAGTTTGTATCATCGAATCAATGACAAAATCTTGGTCTTGGGGATAAACGCGTTCAAGAAAAGCTTCATAGGTGGCACTTTCTAAGCAAAAGAGTGCTTTGAGGTTATCAGACCAAGTCAATTTGTCATTCAGGATATCCCAGTCCCAGGTACTCATGCTGGCTGCTTCTAACGCCATCCTAAGTTGCGCCTCGCGACTCTGCGCCTGCTGGGTTTGCTGTCGCAATTTCTGCATGGCATGACGGGCTTCCAAAAGACGACGCACTCTTTGAAGCAAGACTTGCAAGTTAATTGGTTTGGTAATGTAATCAGTGGCACCAGCTGCAAAAGCCCGCTCCACGTATGCATCCTCATCAAGAGCGGTAATCATCAACACGGGTGTTTCTCTGCTGCCAGGTAGTTTTTGCAATTGAGCGCAGCAGGTAAACCCATCCATCATCGGCATCAGGGCATCCAGCAGAATTATATCTGGTTGTATTTCTGAATACACATTTAATGCTTGCTCGCCATTGATTGCCTCTGCTATTTGATACCCTTCTTTTTGTAGCAAACTCCGTAGTTGTAACCGTGTGAAAGCGTCGTCGTCTACAACCAGAATCAAATTAGTCATTTGTTATTTGTTATTTATTATTTGTTATTTTTTATTTATTATCTGTTATTCTCCCTTATCTTTAGTTTGCAAAACGAAGGTGAACCCTGGCGGCTTTTCCTACTTTCAATCCTAACTTTTATTAATCACTAGCAATAAGTGAGCGCAAAGTTTTTAGTAACTCCTGTGCCGTATATGGTTTAGGTAAAAATGCTATTAGCTTAGAGGGTTGATCTAGTGGAACTTGTTCGCTTGTCGCTAGTCCACTCACAGCAATGATACGCAGCAGAGGGTTAATTTTCTGCAATGTGCTGATGGTAGTAACTCCATCCATATCTGGCATCATCATATCAATAATTGCCGCACTAATTTTCTCTTTATGCTGGGCGTAGAGCGCGACTGCTTCTATGCCATTACTAGCGGTCATTGCTTTATAATTATTATTTTCTAAAGAAGCTTTGGTAATTTCTCGGACAGCAGGTTCGTCATCTACAATCAAAATCCATTCTCCGTAACCTGTCGGCATTTCTAGGTCTTCCATAAACTGCGTCGCTGCTGTCTTGACTGCTGGTAGGTAAACCTTAAATTTTGTGCCTTTGCCTATGTGACTAGACACGGTGACGAACCCACCATGACCTTTAATAATGCCCATGACTGTTGAAAGTCCCAGCCCGGTTCCCTTACCAAACTCTTTCGTTGTGAAAAATGGTTCAAAAATTCTATCTAATTGTTCGTTAGGAATACCAACTCCCGTATCAGAAACTGTGAGGACAATGTAGGAACCTACTTTAGCATCTAGATGCATTTTGGCGAAATTTTCATCAATGAAAACATTTTTGGCGGCAATTTTTAAAGTTCCGCCATCGTTCATAGCGTCACGAGCATTGAGGCATAAATTCATCAGCACTTGATGCAGTTGGGTACTATCACCACACACAGGTAATAAATTTGATTGAATTTCCGTTTGGAGATCTATCGATTTCGGAAAAGTTTGTTCAACAATTTGGTTCATTTCTGTAATTAAGTGCTTCAGTTGAAGGACAGTATGTTCGCCTTCTATTCCCCTAGCAAATGACAGCACCTGTTTCACTAAATTTGCACCACGTTTGGCATTATTTTCGGCGATCGCCAGCATTTGCAGACTGCGCTCATCAGGAGATTTTGTTTTCAGAATTTGTACCGACATCAAAATTGGAGATAGCACATTGTTCAAATCGTGAGCAATGCCACTCGCAAGCGTGCCTATACTCTCCATGCGCTGATTGCGTAAAAATTGCTTTTCTAGTTGCTTTTTCTGTGTGATATCAGTATCAACAATTAGAATTGATTTTGGTTGGAAATGCTCATCGCGTACTAGCGTCCAACGACTTTCAACAATAATTTCTTTGCCAGATTTCGTGATTTTTTGCAACTCACCCTGCCATGAACCAGCCTCTAAAACACTTTTGTAAATCTCGCTGTGTTGCGACAACGTTTCGTTATCTAAAATTTCTGAAGCGTTCTTACCAAGAGCTTCTTCCTCTTGCCAGCCGTAAAGGTTCTCAGCACTTTTATTCCATAGTAAAATTTGATTCTTTAAATCACGTACAATAATTGCGTCTGTAGCTATATCAAGCAAAGCTGCTCGTTCGCGGATTTGCTGTTCTGCCAGTTTGCGTACAGTGATATCTTCAAAAATATATAACCGTGCAAAATATTGGTCGTTTTCATTTTGAATACGTCTGGAAAAACGCCTGATAGTGCGACCATCATTCAATAAAATTTCGTCCTCACATATGCAGGTTTCACTTGGAGTGGGTTGACAGGAGATGAAAGGAGAAACTTCTGTAAAATGGCAGCATTTGTTTATAACATCCTGATGTTTCAATTTGCCGCTATCAATTTGCTCTTTTAGGTGTTGAATATCCCAAATTTGACAAAAGCGTTCATTGACATAAAGAATGTCACTCGTACGGTGATCAACAACGTAAAATGCTAGTGGAGAGACACCAGTCATTGAGCGCAAAAGCGCTTCTTTCCAACGCAATTCTTCTTCTGCCTGTTTGCGTTCAGTAATATCCTCAACGATGTAAGCAAATCGCGGACGGTTCACTGAACTTTCTCCAATTGCCGAAACTGTGGCTCTTAGCCACCTCTGCTGTGCTAAACCATTGTGAAGATGTTCAAAGCTTATAGGTTCTTGTAGGCTTTCTGCTTGACGAAAATAATCAATCCAGTCGCGTACATAATCTGGTGATAAACCGATCTCACTAGCAAGGCGATTTCGCATTGCTCCTGGGGCTAGCCCAAAAAATTTTGCTGTGGCAGCATTATCAGAAATATGCAGGATATCATCATTATCTAATAGTTCGACTATCCCCATCATCATCGGCGCACTGTCAAAAAAGCTGCGCAGGGTAAATTCGCTTTGCCGCAGTGCTTCTTGTGCTTGCTGGTACTCTGTTTTGATTTTAGCGACTTGAGTTAAATTCCGGCGTAACTCCAGTTTTTTGATAATGAGGCGGCTAATCGCTTTCAGTGACTCCACCTGTTCTGGTTGGATCACGCGCGGTACGCGATCAACGACACATATCGTCCCGATCGCCTGTCCCTCTGGTGTGATTAAAGGCACTCCGGCGTAAAATCTTACATAGGGGGCAGAAGTGACTACCGGATTGGTGGCAAACCGTTTATCAGCCAAGGTGTCAGGAATAATCAAAACATCGTGTTGATGAATAGAAAGGGGACAGAACCCGAAATCTAGGGGCATTTCTTGTACATTCAACCCCACTTTCGCTTTGAACCACTGACGGTTAGCGTCTATGAAATTTATTAATGCGATCGGTGTAGCGCAAATCTGGGCGGCTAAGAATGCCAAATCGTCAAATGTTTGTTCTGGTGATGTGTCTAGAATCTGATACTGGTGGAGAGCCTCAAGCCTCGCGACTTCATTGTTAGACAATAAAGGGTTCATTATATCTTTTCCTATAAGAATTGAATTACTGCTTGCCCTGATGTGATACACGGTTCTCCAGATTCTTCTAAATGCGAAAGTTTCTAGGTAGCTGATTTTTGAACACTGCCTACTGTAAGTCGGTTTACCAGTGCCGTATACATTTACTTTTTTAGTTCTAATAACTAGAGGTACGGCACTCAAGAGACTACTTCCAACGAGTAGCACAAGAGTGAGAACTTCCCTCTTAGTCAAATCAGTACTTGCTGCACTTGATAGCTCGACTCAGTTACTATCAGATTCTTCAAACGAATCCGATGGTGACTTTGTGACTTCATTATAGTAATATGTCTAAAGGAGGATGACAATTTTTTGCTAAATTCAGTATTATTACGTAGGTTTTCTGCAACCCTAAGTAGATATTGGTAATAATTTTTAGGAATTAAGCGAAAAATTCTTTAGAAAAAAGCGGAAAAAATCCGTTTGTACGTAATTATTTTGCATCAATATCAATAAAGTGTGAAAACGAGATTAACTGGTGAGGACACTGTCCTCCCCATCACACGTACTCGTTAGTGGGTACTGGGGACTGGGTACTGGGGACTGGGGAATGGCAATTACCTAATCTCTAATCCCTAATCCCTAATCCCCAATCCCCTTTACCAGGCTTGTTTGTAAATTGATGTAGAATGGTGACGTGGTCAGTGTATAAATACTTATAAGGGATAAAAATTATTAAGATGAACTTAGGTTTGACAGCTTCAGTTGCCTCTATAAAACCGAAAGCTGAAGACAGCTTTGCCATTAGCTTTGCCCCATTGTCTGTTGAGGATGTTTATGCCAAAGCAGATGACCCAGCAAACGGCGCAATTGTGGTCATGAGTGGGATGGTTCGCAACCAAACAGATGGTAAACCTGTCGTAGCCCTAGAATATCAAGCTTACGAACCGATGGCAATGCAGGTGTTTTATCAAATTGCTGCCCAGATTCGTCAAAAATGGTCTATCGTGACTCGCGTGGTCATTTATCATCGCATTGGACGCTTGCAAGTTGGTGAAATCAGCGTTTTAGTCGCGGTGGGTTGTCCTCATCGTTCGGAAGCGTTTGAAGCTTGCCAGTATGCGATTGATACTCTCAAGCACAACGCCCCCATTTGGAAAAAAGAACATTGGGCAGATGGTTCAAGTAGCTGGGTGAGTATTGGTGCTTGTGAAACCCAGGATTGTTAAACCCGAAGGAAGGTCATTAGTCATTAGGTAGAGAGCGAAGGGCGCAGGGCGTCTGTACTTTTAAAGGGTTTTACATTTTTTAACATAATTCGGTTTATTTCTAAGTAAGTCGGCGCTAATATTTCAAGCTATGTTAAGAAATTTAAATGTAGGGTGTGTTGTCGCGCAGCGCAACGCACCATCAAGATTCAAGGTGCGCGATTCCTACGGCATAACACACCCTACGGACAATTTATATTTCTTCATATACATTGAATTTTTCTCACCGACTTACTTACCTATCTACTTAAGTGATTAAGCACTCAAGAATGAGAAGGAGTCAGAAGTCAGAATTCAGAATTCAGAATTTCAAAACGAGTGAATCCGAAGGTTTCAATAAAGTTGCTAAGATTTTTTATTTATCCACAAATAAATTCGGGGGATGCGCGACCATTATTCATCCACGCCTACGCCCCAAGAGTTCATTCTGACTCCTGGCTCCTGACTCCTGAATTCTTCTTCGGTAACAATTAACTTATAACTTCTTTGCACTTTTTTACAAAAATAGCAGTATCTATTTCAGTTTGTAACTATTTGCTTATACTAAAAGATTATTCCTTTAGACTGATCTCCAATAGAAATAGAAAATTTTTGGGATAGAAACCCATGAGTTCAGTAAATTTAGTTTGTCACGATTTTTTTGTGCTTCTTTCCTTCATAGCTTGTGTTACTGGTCTATTGTTACTATGGGAGCGCAAGCAGCAAAAGGATGAAGCGGAAGAAACAGAGCGAATTCTGTTTAGGATGAGCTTTTCTTACTGGCTAGTTTACTGTGTTGCTTTTGCTATCCAAAAAATAGTTTTACCCGACTGGGAAACTTTAATGATGAGCTTAAGGATCACTGCAGCACTGTCATATTTCTTAACGTTTTCTTGCATCGTTAGTCTGCCACTTCATAAATTGGCAGTGCGTCATGTTGAAGATTAATGAATAGGACTCAGAATACAGAACTCAGAAATCAGAATAGATTTATACTGCTAGCAGTTATGAAGCTGTATAGAATGGATACACCAGCTAAGCAAAATGCTGTTTGAATTGTGAGTTCTGTGTCCTGAGTTGTGAATTATTTGAGAGTATTCATTACTTTTTCATGGCGATCGCGATGGCCTCTTGGAGTTGATTTTGATCCAAATTTGTCAGGATAAACACCTCTTGCACTGTTTTCCCCTGGCGTGCGATCACCTTAAACCCACCCCGAATTGGTACAGATACTCGTAATTGTAAATGAGGGCAGTGACCTTTCACTCGCCCAAGCTGCCCTGGTGTAACGGTTTGAATCCCATCTTGGCGTATTAAACGTTCAAGAACTGGGATAAGACCACTAATATGGGTCGAGTGATTCCAAACAAGCCTGCCCTCAGTGGGTTTTGTCATTATATTTATTTTTCATATTTATTTTTCTACTATTATGCTGCTTCCAGAGGAGCCATAGTCAAACCGGCTCGATGCAGCTGCTGGTGGTACAATTCGGCGGGTTCTTGGGGACCGATCCAAACAATTGCTTGACCTTCGTAATGCACTTGGTTGGTAAGTTCCCAAGCGCGATCGCTAGTCATACCTGGAATATACTTTACCAAACAATTGTGAACATGCTCGAATGTATTAAAATCGTCATTTAATACAATCACTTTATAATTGGGATATAACTTGCGGGTTGCTTGAGTAGATCGTTCAGGAGCTATAGTTGGTGCTGTTGCCATTCCGTAAACAGCTGCTGAAAGTCTGGGTACCATAAAATACTTAGCCAAAAAGCTTAACAAAACTACACTACAATTCACTAGTTTAGTCCATAGTAAGCAGGGAGGGAGAGAGGGAAGCAGGGAAGGAGGGAAGCAGGGAAGGAGGGAAGGAAGAATATTTTCCCACACTCCCACACTCCCACACTCCCTCACTCCCTCACTCCCTCTCTCCCACACTCCCACACTGTTCTGTGTTCTTCTTAATCATTATTTCCAATCATCCCAATTTTGGTTAAAAATCGAGGTATCAGGAAAGGCGGTGGGGTTGCCATTTTGCTCTAACAACTGTTTCAACTTTTGTAGTCGCGGTTCTGGTAACGGCAATTTCTCTACCAGTTGGTAAGGTGCGATGCCATTTTTCAAGGCAAAAGCCGCTGTCGTTCCAGCAGCTGCACCAGCAGACCATTCAAACGAGTGTACTCTGTAAGCTGCTGCAGCAATGTGACTGGTGGCAATGCTTTTCCCACCGACAAGCAAATTGTCGATTTTCTGGGGAATCATCGCCCTGAGTGCGATTTGGAAGGGATAAGCTTGTCCAGCACCACGCCTTTCGCCTGGACGTTCTGTATTTCCAGGTGCTTCCGGAGGGCTTTTGGTCATGCAAGGATGGAAGTCTATGGCGTAGTGACCGATACCCACAGCATCGGGGAAGATTGTAGAACGAGTCCGCCGCGCCACATTTTCTGCACGTTTCTGACCTGAGAGTACCGATGCTGCTTCTAAACCAGACAGTGATGCTTTCAGGCGGCGATACATATCTTGCGGTAATGTCTTACGATAATACTCGTCATCATAGTTGCGACGAGAGATATCAATTTCCCAAATAGAAAAGCCTTCGGGTTGTCCCCAGCTGGGGCGTCCAATAATGCGTCGTCCTTCCCGCATATAGGGATGTTTCGACAAACCATGCGCTGTCCCCATCGGCGAATCTAGCCCTGATAAAAAGCGGTGATTTGGTTCTGGCTGCTTTACACCATCCCCCAATTGGGAATCTGTATTCCCAGCTGTCAACCAGTAATAGTACCCCAAAGAGATTTCCTCACCTTTGCGTAAGGCTTCTGTCCGCAGTCCGCCCATCCAACCTCCTGGTTTCAATTGTCCAGAGGCTTGTAACTGCTGACGAGAGTAAATGAGGTTATCGGCAGAGGTTCCCGGACGGTAATCATTGCCCCAAGTCCAGTTTTGCATCGAGATATCCCCTGGGGTGGGACCTGTAAACTTCACTCCTCCGAATTCCATTGGTTGTCCTTCGTCGGGACTCCAAATGCGACGGTAGGTGAAAACTAGGGGAAAGCTTGCTAGTCGCTTCAATTCATAGCTATAATATGGCGCATACTGCGAATAAAATGGGGGCATTGTTTGTGGTTGCGGGTCTTTGGTAGCCTCCATTGCAAAGGTGTAGGTAAAACCTTGGGTACAGAAAGGATCGTTTTGAGTACTGGAAGAAGAAGGCTCTAAGTAAGAACGAGCATCAATACCCAATCTGTAAGGAACATCAGCCAGACCGATAATTTCCCCGGTTTCGGAAGTGTCTACAACATACCAGTTCGGGGCATTACCTGAAGCTTTGCCTTTGGTTTGCTTAGGGACGAAGCGGATAATATTTTTAGCAAACCGAGATGAGTTTTCGTAGGTATAAGCGTCTTCGACGGTTTGAGATAAAGGAAAGGTGTTGAGAGGTGGTGCGCCTTTGGCTGGTTGATGTTGGATGGCGATCGCACTACTAATGATTTTTCCGTCGCTACTGTATTCCAAATCTTTAATCACCGTGTTTGGGAACCATTGCAGCTTTCCTTTGCCTTTTTTTTCCGCATCTTTAAGCATCGAAGTCAAGATTTCATGACCATCGCGCGGGAGAAAGCAGGAGTCGCTTACCCAACAATCACCAGGGTTGCGGTTGCCACGGTATTTGCGCTCAATCCGGTTTCGCAATTCTAGGTATCCACGAGAATAGTATAATTTAATACGCTGAGTTGGTCGTTCATCAAGTGCAGAAGTCCCTTGCGAAGAGATTTGTCCTCCCAGCCAATCCGTAATTTCCGTAAAACAAACTGTTTGCCCTGCAAGTAATGCTTCATAAGCTGTGGCGGCACCAGAAAGTCCTCCACCCACAACCAAGATGTCACAATTGACAGTTTTGTCAGGAGTTCTAGGTGGTGCAGCTAACACAGCGTATGGTGCAATAAAAGAGACAAAGGTAGAGCAAAAAGTCAGTATAGATAGCGATCGCTTCATCATCAACATCAACAAGATCCGTTCAACTCCTAAATCAGCTTCTAGAGCATTTTTTCAAATTTACTGGCGATTTTTTCAAAGCGACTAGACAAACAAAACCTGCATCGGCAGGTTTCCGTAGATTTCATACCCGTTTGTTTTTTCAGGTTTTTAGTCCTATATGCAAGGACTTGCGCTTCGCTACGTGGGAATTCATTCTCACAGCGAATCGACAACCCTAACGAACGGGTACACAACCCCAGGGACGTGTACAAGCGTCTGCGTTTGACAAGCCGCAATATCGCTTTTGCCAGCTACTATATCAGCAATTTAAGACGCTATCATCCTAAAAATGTTCTTCACAAGCTTTTTCCAACAACCCAGTTATGGTTTTTCAAAGGGTGCCGCAATGAGAGAAATTCGTTACATGATAGATGGTTGAGTTAAGGCACCCTACTTCAATTTAATGTTTTCTTTGTAAATGAATTCTAAATTACCTTGAAACTTATCCAAATTAAGAATTACTAGTTACCACAATCAATTGAGAGCAAGATAAATAGGGTGAATGCTAAACAAGCGCCGTATCATTTGTGCATAAGTTGATTTCATCGGCATCTACTAAAGATTAGAAGGAGAGCAAACAAGCTGAACCTTCAAATCCAACAATTTGTTAATCAATATTAGGAGCCAAAGATATGACGACATACAACCCCAATTACTCTCCAAGTCCTTGCGAATTCACAATCCCTATCAAATTGAATGTACCCATCGAAATCGAGCCAAAACTATTGGTAAGAGCTCTCGGAATTGTTAAACAAAAAATTCCTTTGGATTTGAAGGTTCAGCTTGCTTTGCTCTCCTTCTAATTGGCAATAAATGTCGCTGAATTTGACTTATGCGCTAATAAGCGCGATCGCTCATTAAATTTGCTTTAAAAAATTGCTAGAATGCTTGCTAGTATTGGCTTTTTTATAAAAATGTCTTCTTAAGCAACTGGCGAAAGCTTACAGTTTGAAGGCGATTAACAATAAGTAAGGCGTAGGGGAATCATTAATAATTAGTAATTCGTAATTCAAAATGGATTCTAATTACAAATTACTAATTAATTAATTACGAATTATGCCCCTACACCCTTACACCCCTTCTTGCTCAATTCTGCCCAGCAGTAAACCAGGTTAGTGCAGAGTGTGCAATATTTGGGGGGACTGTGTGAGAACCGTTGAACTCCTGATATAAGACGTCGTAGCTAGCATTTTGTAGCTGCGGCACAATCTTGCGGCTGCATCGGTTGATTGGCAGAACCGTGTCCGAGTTACCATGTGAAATGAAGATGCGCGGCTTGCCTTCCTGCAAAGCCGGTGCCATAAACCCTGGTGAAAACGCTATGATATGGGTGAACAAGTCGCCATTCGTGATACCAATACTAAGTGCGTAGGAGGCACCATCAGAGAAGCCCTCAACCGCAATGCGTGTCTCGTCTATGGCGTAGCGGCTCATCGTGATTGCTAACGCAGAGTCGATAAAAGTGATATCAGGACCGTACTCTCCGAACAGCATATCCCATGTTTGGCGACGAGATGACGGTGCAAGCAGGATAACCCCAGCTGCATCAGCAAGTTCTAGGAATGGAGTTAGACCACCGTGTGCGTTACCGCCTGCACCATGTAGCATCAACACCAACGGTGCAGGTTTTGATGCTTGGTAGGTTTCAGGTACGTAGAGGAGAGCGTCGCGCTTGGCATCTAGTCCCAGTGGTTGCAGACCGAGTGGTACAACCCCTCCAACGGACTGAGGCGTCCTTCGTGCTAGTAAGCGTCCAAAAGCGTTTGCTTGTCTGTGTTGCTCGTCTGTTGTCATCGATATACTCCTCGATTTGCGCTTTTTTATAGCACACGCTGATGACGAAATTGCCGCAGTGATGGCTGCGATCCAAATGCCAAGTAGATGCCGCCTTTGTAAATTTTTAATAGATGCCACTGTTGTGCCTGATCACGATGCACTTGCTTGTCTTGTTTTGACTTGCGGATGTTTCTACCTGAATGCATAGGTTAGCTCTCTTTGAAACTTCGCCTCATGTATCTAACGGAGTGGTTCATGTTAAATCAATGTGTAGTTATGGTGCGCCAAGAAGGTAAACTCATATTCTTCGAGTTTACCTCAACGGGTGAAAAAACTTTAGCTCAAGCGATGCCGCAGAGCGCCCACATTACAGTGATCGCAATATTCACCTATTACTAAGGGGTGGTGACATTCTGCTTATCTTACCCCTCATCTGGATGATATGCAATTGCTTTTTTAGCATACCAATCGTCCTTTAGGTTGCGCCCAAATTAAACCTATGGGCGGGTAATTTTAGTGTCGAGAGTAACTATTATCAAAGTATTAAAGCAACGTTGAGATTTGTTAAATAAATGTTGGCAATCTAGACTAACGCTACTAACAAAAACCTCATGTTGCTACTGACAATGAGCGCGTTTTTTGGTATTGACTGCGTTTGCCATTACCAAAAGTGTAAAGGTAATTAGTAAATTCCCAAGCAAGCAGTTAGCTAATTTTGCGCCATTCTGCTTCATTTGTGTTGTTTCTAAAAAAAATCAATTTCTAAATAGCTATGAAAACTCGAAAAAACCTTGAGAAAATTACACGATACCTGACTCAAACTCTGGCTCAATATGACGTGATTCCAGCAACCTGGGGATGGCATATTCATAAAGGAGATGTGTACTGCGGAAATCTAGAATATCAAGCAACAAGAGGATGGCAAGGTAGTGCTTTAAATGCGCTTCCAACTGAATTAAGAGAGGAACTGAAAAAGTTTTCGCAATTAGATTCTTCTATGAACGAAGCGAGAGTTTTGGTTGCTCACCTGTAAAAATTGATTATCTATACAGAAGAAGCCCCACTATTTTGAATAAAATAGTGGGGCTATAAGCTTGCATATGAATTTATAATCCATAATGCCGTACCTTATAAATTAAGCACGCAGGGTGACTGGTGTATTTCTTATAACAAACGAGTTGAAGGTAGGGTGTGTAGCGATCGCTTCAATTTTGCCTCTGTAACTTTAGATTGATGCGTTGATAAAGTCGTTTCACTACGCTTCTATATTGTCTGCTTCCAGAGGAAATTTTCAGATGGCATCTACATTCGACTTGGAGACACTTAATATACCTGAAATTGTCGAGGGTATCACAGCGTTTGTTGTTGCACCTGTCGTTTTTCCTGTTGCAGCAGCAGTGAAACAGCCTGTAGTCCAAGCAGCTATCAAAGAGGGAATTGCACTTTCTGAAAGGTGCAAAGAAGCAGTTGCAGAAGCAGGAGAGGTGATTGAAAATCTAGCTGCAGAGGTAAATACTGACCTCATAAAGCAGAAGCAGGGACAATTTAGCTCTCAAACTGCCCAAAACTATTCTACAAATGGCAAATCTGAGGTAGCTAAGGACTTAATGCATGTGGTATCTGATGTCAACGCGGATGTTGCAAGAATAACCAATGGTTTTGTGGATTTGCGGTTGTTGCTACCTCTGGGATTAAGTGCGCTTGCCATCCGACAGTTGGTTACTAAAGGGCTGCAAATTGATGAAATTCCCTGGTACACCTTGACTTGGTATGCCTTCGACACTTTTCTAAAATTCAACGATGGAGACCAATCGTAGCTACAACAAGAATAGTCATTAGTCAATAGTCCATAATCCAAGACTTTTGAACTATTGATTTCTTAAAAAATTTTTCAGGGGCAGGCATTATAGGAGCATTACTTTCTGTGATTCAAGTCATTCATACTACAAAAGGGAGAGCTAGATACAAAGTTGATGAACTTTACCGTTCAGAATCTCTGAAAAGTTACCTTGAAGGTTCTCTCTCAAATAAGCCAGACATTAATTTCGTTTCTGCTAACCCATTAACTAGCAATATTCTTGTCCAATTTAATGGTAAGAATAATGATGATAAAATTGCATTTCTGATAGAAGAAATAGTTTTAGATTACCAAAAACAAAACGGGGCTCAAGCAAAAAAAATACCAAAGACCAAGACCAAAACAAAACAAGAATCAAGAAAATCTCTAGCCAATGCCCAAGAGCAAAGGGTAGAAAACTGGCATCTCATGGAAGTTAATACTGTCCTGGATGCATTAAACACCTCAAAAGCATCGGGATTATCAAGTGAGTCTGCCGCAGAAAACCTACATAAATATGGTCCTAATGTCCTATCTGAAGCAGCGACTCGCTCTGATTTAAGTATCATAATTGACCAATTCAAATCTCTACCAGTTGCTTTGCTGGGTGTTGCTGCTGGGGTTTCAGTTCTCACTGGAGGACTTATTGATGCCCTGGTAATTATGGGTGTTGTTGGTCTCAATGCTGTCATTGGTTATACAACAGAAAGCCAATCAGAAAGAATCATTCATTCCCTCAGAAGTCGCGAGCAAACATCGAATTTAGTCATTAGAAATGGCAGACAAATAGAAATTCCTACAGAAGATGTTGTCATAGGAGATATTTTAGTTCTTAAACCCGGCAGCTACTTAGCAGCAGATGCCAGGCTGATTGATGCTGATAATTTGAGCATTGATGAGTCTGCCCTCACTGGAGAAAGTATACCCGTTACCAAAACAACTGCAACCCTCACAGGTGAGGATGTCCCCTTGGGCGATCGCACCAACATGGCTTATAAGGGGACTTTAATCACAGGCGGTCAAGGCTTGGCTGCGGTTGTGGCGACAGGCGGATATACAGAAATGGGCAAGATCCAACAACTGGTTGGCGAGGCGGAGGCAACAGAAACCCCCCTAGCAAGACAACTCGACGAAGTTGGCAGTCAACTGGTTGCGATTGGTATGGTGATTTGCGGTGGAGTCTTTGGTATCGGAGTGCTGCGGGGATATGGTTTACTGCAAATGCTGCAATCAGCCATATCTCTTGCTGTGGCTGCGGTTCCTGAAGGGTTGCCCACCATCGCCACCACAACCCTAGCGCTGGGTATCCAAGATATGAGGAAGAATAACGTCCTCGTTCGTAGTCTCAGTGCTGTGGAAGCTTTGGGTTCCGTGCAGACAATCTGCATGGATAAAACCGGAACCATCACAGAGAACCGGATGTCAGTCGTCGAGGTACATACAGATGGTAAACACATCACCGTGTCTGACGGTCAGTTTATCAACGGGGATGAAGATATCAACCCCTATGCTTACGATGAACTGTTAAAACTGATTCATGTATCGGTTCTCTGTAACGAAAGTCAAGTTAACCAAGAGCAAGACGGTGAGTTTTCCGCCAAAGGTTCGGCAACAGAGAATGCCTTGATTTACATGGCTATCAGTGCCGGGGTGAATGTCACAGAGCTTAGGCAAAAGTACCCACTGCTGCAAACCAACCTCCGCTCAGAAAACCGTAACATCATGAGTACTGTACATGGGACTCATGAGCAGCACAAGTTTGTTGCTGTCAAAGGCAGCCCAGCAGAAGTTGTGCGGATATGCAAATGGTGGGTGAAAAATGGGGAAGTGATCCCTATGACAGAAGAAGATAGGGAGGCGATGGAGATTGAAAATGACCGCATGGCAGGGAAAGCGCTGCGGGTGCTTGGGGTCGCTTATCGCCACGTTAATGACACCAGCAACGGGAACAACTATGAACAAGACCTGACATGGCTGGGTTTGGTTGGGATGGCAGACCCCATCAGAAAGGGAGCCAAAGAGTTGATAGCAGGCTTTCATGAAGCTGGCATTAATACGGTGATGATTACCGGGGATCAAAGCCCAACTGCTTATGCGATCGCCAAGGAATTAGGGTTGAGCAGAGATGAGAAACTAGAAATTCTCGATTCAACTAACCTCAACAATCTGTCTCCAGAAGCATTGACAGCACTCGCTGACAAAGTAGATGTCTTTGCCCGTATCAGTCCCAGCAATAAACTGCAAATCGTCCAAGCTTTGCAAGCAGCAGGAAAAGTTGTTGCCATGACAGGCGATGGCATTAACGATGCTCCAGCTCTCAAGGCTGCACAAGTTGGTGTGGCAATGGGCAAAGGGGGAACCGATGTGGCTCGTGAGGTTGCAGATATTGTCCTAGAAGATGACAGCCTGGAAACCATGATTATTGCCGTCAGTCGGGGACGGACAATCTACAACAACATCAGAAAATCCGTACACTTCCTGCTTGCCACAAACTTGAGCGAAATCATGGTGATGACGATCGCCACCGCAGTTGGTTTAGGCGAACCTTTGAATGCAATACAACTTCTCTGGCTGAATTTGGTCAGCGATATCTTCCCAGGTCTTGCTCTTGCCTTGGAAGCACCAGAACCAGATGTGTTAAGTCAGCAACCCCGTAACCCTGACCAACCAATTATCAAGACTTCCGATTATGGAAGAATCGCCTTTGAGTCAGCAACACTATCTGCGAGTACTTTAGCCGCCTATGGTTACGGTATCGTGAAATATGGTGGCATAGGACCGCAGGCAAACACCATTGCATTTATGAGCCTAACAACAGGGCAACTGCTGCATACAATTAGCTGCCGTTCGGAAAACCACAGCATATTTAGTAAAGAAAAATTGCCGAACAATCCCTACTTAAATGCTGCCCTTGCAGGTTCTTTTGCTCTACAGTTGCTGGCTATAACTTTCCCACCACTAAGGACTTTGTTGAGAATTGCGCCTATTGATATTGTCGATGGCGCTGTCATTGCCGCTAGTGCTTTGCTACCTTTCCTGGTAAATGAAAGTACGAAGAATATTAAGCGAGATGAAAATCTTGCTGCATCCTCAGACTTCCAGTCTGAGGCTATACAAACAAAGCCTGCGTAAGCAGGCTTCATACAGTCCGCGTAGGCGGACTTGGTTCGTGTAGCCGCGACTTCTAGTCGCTAGGTACTATGAAAAAAGACTTCATGTTTACATCCGAGTCCGTAACCGAAGGACACCCCGATAAACTGTGCGACCAAATCAGTGATGCAATTGTAGACCGATTTCTTCAACAAGACCCCTTTGCCAGAGTAGTTACAGAATGTGCTGTATCTACAGGCATCGTTTTCATTGCAGCAAGATTTGAACCAAGTGTCAACGTAGATTTCACCAATATAGCGAGACAGGTTATCGATGATATTGGCTACGAACAGAAAGAATTTAATGGTAAAACCTGTAGTATTTTGACGAGTCTCAAAGAATTACGTGTCGATGAAGACCGTTTTTTTGACGAGAAAAATTTATCTGACGAACAGATAGAAAAAATTGCTGTCAAGAATCAAGCAAATGTCTTTGGTTTTGCCTGCAATCAAACATATTCTCTCATGCCGTTGCCAATCTGGTTAGCACACAAACTTGCGCGGCAACTGAGCGAGGTGAGACGACAAAATATACTTTCGTATCTTACCCCGGATGGCAAAACTCAGGTAGGGGTTGAATATAAAAATCGCAGACCTTATAGAATCCACAGCCTCACTGTCATTGCCAGTCAAAACAAAGCATCAAAACCTGATTTAAAACAACTCCAAGATGATATTCGCGAGACAGTAATTCAACCTGTCTTTGAGAATGAAGAAATTAAACCAGATGAAAACACAAGAATATTTATCAATCCTGATGGACCATTTATTAAAGGAGGTCCTGCAGCTCATTCTGGTTTAACAGGAAGAAAGAATGCTATAGATACATATGGTGAATACGCACAGCAAAGTGGTTCAGCTTTGAGTGGCAAAGACCCAGTAAGGATAGATAGAGTGGGCGCTTATGCTGCTCGTTATGCAGCAAAAAATGTGGTTGCAGCAAACCTTGCTGATGAATGTGAGGTGCAGTTAAGTTACTCTATAGGGCTTGCTAGACCTGTCAGTATTCAAGTAGAAACTTTTGGGACAGGCAAAATTTCTGATGAGGAAATTACAACACTTGTTGAGAAGTATTTTGATTTCCGGCTTGCAGGAATCATCAAGCAATTCAATCTCAGATTTTTGCCCTCACAGACTAAAGGTGGATTTTACAGAAAACTAGCAGCCTATGGTCATATGGGCAGGGTGGATATGGAACTTCCTTGGGAGAAGACAGACAAGGTTGGCGTCTTTTAATCTATTGATTACCAGTAATTCCCGCAGAACTCCTCCTCCTAACCCTTCCCCGGTAGCGGGAAAGGGTTGTTTTATTCTTATGAAAATCCAATCCCTAATCCCTAATCCCTAATCCCCAATCCCCAATCCCGAATCCCCTTCACTATTGCACAGCAGGTTCTAACATCCGAATCGTCCCAGCATCGGCGTCTATTTCCACCTCTAAACCAATAGGCAATGTCAACACATTTTCGATGTGACCAATCATCGCACCGTTCCATGCAGGAATGCCCAGCGGTTTGATGTGATCCCATAATACTTCTTCTAAGGTGAGAGAGCCGTAGTCAGCATCAGGCGAACAATTGGAACATTGCCCAAAAATAAAGCCAGCCAGTTTGTCAAATATACCCGCAATTTTCAACTGAGTCATCATACGGTCTATACGGTAAATATTCTCGTTCAAATCTTCTAAAAATAGAATTGCACCTTTGAAATCGGGTAAGTAGGGAGAACCGACAATAGCTGACAGTACCGAAAGATTTCCACCAATAAGCCTGCCTTTTGCTTTACCAGAAGTAATAGTTTGTACCCGATACTTTACCTGCATCAAACGGTTAGAATCGTCGCCATCATTTTGGTTTTGAAAAGTAACAGTTTCGCCACTAAACAAAACGCGGCGAAAATAATCTGTTTGGGTCGTTCTCCAAGAACTTAGTCCGTTGGGACCGTGAAATGTAACTAGGTTCGTCTGAGCATTCAATCCGAGAAGTAAAGCTGTTATATCACTGAAACCAACCAGAATTTTAGGATTTTGGCGAATGCGCTGGTAATCTAGGTAAGGCAAAATCCGGCTACATCCCCAGCCACCACGAATTGGTAAAATGGCGGCTACAGAGGAATCGCTAAAAAAGTGGTTAATATCAGCAGCACGGTCTTTATCTTTGCCTCCTAAATAACCATAGCGTTCCAGCACATGGGGTGCGAGTCGGGGTACTAGTCCCAACGCCTTAACTGCATCGATAACAATATTAAGTTGTTCGCGGACAAATGTTGCACTAGCAGGACTGACAATCCCCACAACAGATCCTGGCTGCAAACGCTTGGGTTTTAATAGTGGTTTACGCGCTGCTCTTGCCAATTTTGGGGGAGAGGCTAACACTGAAGAGGTAGCGGCTAAACTTATGAGAAAGTTACGGCGGTTAATCATCAGAAATTATTGCTATAGAAAGTAAGGATAATTAAACCACCATGCAATACTATAGCAATCGTAAATCATTGGTGAACAACAAGATTCCCGACTTCTTAAAGAAGTCGGGAATCTGAATCTTTTTGCAATCGCGAAGGCGCTACGCACTGTTAAGCAGGTTGCTCCTCTTTTTGGGAGTAAAGGCGATCGCAATATAATGCCCACATAGTTCCAAACATACCTGTTAGGGAACTTGATATTGCCGCCGAAACACCCCATCCCATTGGTCCAAGCCAATCTGTAATCTCATTTAATAGAGCTGTGCTTCCTTTGGCAACAATATAAGCTGTCCCCGTTGCTGCAACGACAACTATACCCACCTCTGCCAGCATTTCTAGAACTCCTTTACTGGATAAATCTTCCTGAAAATAGATTTTCCAGATATTGGTGTACATTAAGGTATCAGAAGCAGTTAAAATCAGCTGCTTGGGAATTTCCACGCCCGGAGTTGGCGCGGCTGAAGCAGCACCGCTACCAACAGCGTAAGAGGCGATCGCCAAAGCAGCTTCTAATCTTTTCTTACCCAGACTACTCACCGTGTCATCTCCTGTTCCTTAGAGAGGTAATGTTTGGTTCCTTTGGGTTGCATTAACATCAACCCTGTCCAAACAGCTTTCCTAACTAGCGTAGACTATCCCCTCAGTTGGTAATCCGGATAATTTTGTTTACAGTCTGCTACCCTACCTAACAAGTACGGTAGCGAGCAAGTATTCGCCAAGACTTGAACTATGGCTTTGAAGTACCAAAACTCTTATTCCTCTTCGTTCCCAGTTTGTGCTTCCTCACCAGGGCGTTCGAGAGCAGGAGGAAAATCCACAAATTCTTGAGTTCTGGTCGTATTTGTCAAAATCCCTTCTTGAAGAATATCCTCAGGATCTGCTGATTTGTCAGCTGCAGACAAATTAATCTGACCGCTTGCGTTGACGTTGGGTTTGTCACCAGTACCTTTATGACTTGCATGACCACCTGGCATAGCTATTTCCTCTAAAGTGGTGAAGTGAATATACTCTCAGCCTAAACTTCTCTGTGATGAGGAATACACTATCACAAGGCTTAAATCGAATTATATAAATACTTTAACTTTTGGCAGGTGCAGGGAAATCAAAAGGGTTAGAAGAGTTGGGCTGACTAGATTTGATGAGAATTAAACCACAAATAAACACAGAAATAAACAATAGATAAAAGCTTACTGAGTGTTTAGCGTATTATTGGAATAATAGTACTGTATTCACTCAATAACTACTTTAAATTATTCCTATTGATTTTAGTCAACTGCTTTCTTGAAACTTGTCAGTTGACTTCAACTTGATGACAAATCAAATATAGGTAAATAAAGAATAAAGTTGCAGCATTACTGATTGTTTCTAAATGTATTTGGTGTTACCAGTAACGGATAGTGGCAGTGGCAAATGTTGTCATGCTGAAAATTTTTCAAAAATCGACTAGTCGGTCATCCTCTCAGGTGATGTCGCCTAAAGATTTGAAACGATATCTTAAAAGTACCAGGAGTTAATGAACTCTGGAGACCGCAAGTATGAAAAAGATTATTACTGCTAGTTTAGTAGCTTTAGCCACTGCGACCGGTTTTCTAGTCAACAACCAGCCAGCTCAAGCTCACCCTCGACGTTACTATCCTTATCCTCTATATAGAAACTATCCGTTTTATAGAGGTCCAATAAGCTACTGCTATCCTGTGACGAACTGGGCTATTGACCAAGACCCAGGGTATCATCCTCAAGCCTACGCTGATGGGTATCGGCAAGGACAACAGAGTGCTAAAAAAGGAAACACGTACAAGCCGCGTACTGCTGGTGGTGAGTTTGCTCGTGGTTTTGATGACGGGTATTACGGGAGGGACTTTTCTGGTCAGAAACACGTTGTTCCTAACGAATATAAGCCATACAACACATCACAATGCAGTTGGTATTGAAATCATTGGCTCTACGTTCAGTAAGGGTAACACCTTACAAATTACAAAATAGTAGCGTAGGCTTTTGTAATATTTACCTATAAAACTTGTGATCAGGATGGGCAAATGTGTTCGTGCAATTCCTGATTCTCCACTGCATTAAAAAAGCCCGCTAAAAGCGGGCGAAACAAAAAGGGATTTATTAGCTGAATTGAATATGGACTGTTAGTTGTTAAATTTTCTTAATGCTTACCTCCGAACTGTAATAATTTAGATGAACGTGGTTATAACTACCGGACTCCAACTGTTACCATTTGGGAATTTTTACGAGAAACGCTTTGAGCTACAGTAGATTGTGCAACTGGCTTGTGCTTGAGGATATCGTAAACCGCTTCCAGTGCTGACTCAATGGAACCTTGTAACCATGCGGGAAAGCGAGAGCAGTGTTCACCAGCAAAGAACAGAGTGTTTTGAGGTCTTTGCGCTTTGAGGTAACTGCTAGAGCCATCAAGCGAATCCCAGTGAATTGTGCATCCACCAGCACTCCACTTGTAGTTACCCCAGGCGATAGACGCTTTGTCCACTATCACACCTGGTACATTCAGTTCTGGATGAATCTTGCTTACAGTGTTTTGGACGTAGTCAAACCGCTCAGATTCAGACATCATCCCCATGCGTTGAGCATCGTCACCGATGGTATAGCTTGCCAACATCACGCTACCATGCTCAGGGTTGAACTTCACGCTAGGGTAGTATGTTTGACGCACACCTTCACCACTGAAGGAAGCACCACCTTTGATACCTTGTTTTTCCCAGAAGGATTCACTCGTGTGAAAGGCAACTTTCGTTCCGGGACAGTAAACAGTGTTGTGAATCGAATCAAGTTTATCATCATCAAACCCGCTCAATTCCATTTTGCGTAATACACTGAAGGGAATGGTGCATAGTACGTAGTCGCAGCTCTTGGTGTGCAACTGTCCATTTTCCTTCCAGGTGATTTCAACGTGGTCTTTTTGTACGCGCAGGGCGACGATTTCTTGGTTGCACTTGATAGAACCTTTGATTTGAGCCGCTAAACGTTGGATGAGTTGATCCATCCCACCTTTGAGTTGCAACAAGTCGTGGCTGGTTTCTGTCATGATGTCGCCGAGGAAAATATCCAAACCTTGAGAACACTTGGCGCGGAAGCTTGGGTTTTGTCTCAGGAATGAGTGTAAGTCAATAGTTTCGCCATCTTCACTGAAGTAGGGGTTTAAATCTAACCGTTCTAACTCATCCATTAAGTGAGAGTTTAAGTCGCGTTCAAAATCAGAACGGAGATTACCAGGAGCGATAGTATTGATGATAGTTTTGAGCCAAGCAGCAAAGGCGCGGGTTTTTTCACTGTAACGTGTATCACTGAGGATACCACCTTCTTTTTGTTGCAATACCCGGGGTGCGTCTTTCATCTGGAGCACTTGCCCGTTGATGTTCATCATTGCGTTGCTTTCCTCGAAGACTGTCATAAACTTGCACAGTTTGTTAGAAAGTCCCATTTCGTGAACATAATGCAGAGTCATTTCGTGGTCGCTTGGGATACGCATTGCTCCCAGCTCCGCGTAGGGTGCATCGTTTGAGTTTCCGAAGCGGTGTGTCCATACCCGTCCACCGATGCGTGGGCTACCTTCCATAATTTCGACTTCATGTCCCAGGCGCTCTAGCTCATATGCTGCTACTAAACCTGCGATACCTGCACCGAGAATTGTGATTCGCTTGCCTTTTTGAAAGTGTACCAGTTGGAATTGCTCAAGTAAAATTTTGCTGTCCATTGTTCCAGCTTCCCTTTGTTGTTTGTGTGGTAGCGGTTTTGGTTTCAACCGCTTGTGTTACTTCATAAGGGCAACTAGAGATTTTTATGCACTTGTTCAACGGGTCGCGCTTCGGAGTCCCCCACCTTAAAAATTCAAAATTCAAAATATGTCCTGCGGAACACGCTACGCGGAGCGTGAAACTCCTCCGGAGGAGGCACAAAATTCAAAATTGAAGACGTTTCAGACAGGGATTTTAACCCTGACTGAAACTGAGACTATGTATAGACGTAGGGGTCTTAGACCCTTTAATTTACGATAAGTACTTGTTGGTGGGGGACGCCAGAACCCTGGGTCGGGAGACCAGGAGTGCAGTACTGGCGACTGTATGCCGCTAGGAAAGCTGGGTACTGGGGACGGTTGTTGGGGGAAATCCCCCCGACTTGGTTTCGGTCAATATTTCCCCGGACATAATTTTTCGTTTGATATACCACTAGTACAGAGCGGCGTAAATAGAGCAACCATTTAAAATCCCTAAAAAGCCCGTTCCATAATACTTTTGACTTTTGACTTTTGACTTTTGACTTCCGCCTTGCGGTACTAGCCCAATCCCTAATCCCGAATCCCCGGTCCCTTTTACTGGAGGTACGGTTACCATTTATTATTCCCCTAAGGACGCTAATTCTATGCAACCAATCGAGCGTTATCGTGGATGTCTTCTCGGCTTAGCCACTGGCGATGCAGTGGGAAGCACTGTAGAGTTCAAGCAACCAGGGACGTTTACACCCCTGACGGATATGGTCGGGGGCGGTCCATTTGGACTGCAACCGGGACAGTGGACGGACGACACGTCGATGGCACTGTGCTTAGCAGAAAGTCTAATCTCGCAAAAGGGGTTTGACCCAACCGATCAGCTGAAACGATATCTTCAATGGTATCGGTCTGGACATCTGAGCAGCACGCTTTACTGCTTTGATATCGGCAACACTGTTCGTTCAGCACTGCTTCGGTTTGAGAGGACAGGCGACCCTTACTGTGGCTCCACAGATCCCCACACTGCTGGGAATGGTTCTATCATGCGCTTGGCTCCTGTACCTCTGTTTTTTGCCCGAAACCCCTCTAAAGCGATTGAAATGTCAGGTGAGAGTTCTCGCACAACCCACGGTGCAGCAACGGCTGTTGATGCTTGCCGATATTTAGGCGCGTTACTTGTGGGAGCCGTCAATGGAGTTTCTCGAGAGGAATTACTCTCTCCTCACTACAGCCCAATTCCCGACTATTGGAAAGAAAACCCCTTAGTTGACGAAATCGACGCAATTGCGGCGGGGTCGTTCAAACATCGTCAACCCCCAGAAATTCAAGGAACGGGTTATGTGGTCCAATCCTTAGAAGCTGCGTTGTGGGCGTTTTATCACAGTCAGTCTTTTGAGTCAGGCTGTCTTTTAGCCGTCAACTTGGGCAATGATGCCGATACAACGGGTGCGGTTTACGGACAGTTAGCTGGAGCTTTTTATGGAGAGCAGGGGATACCCCAATCTTGGCGCTTCCAGCTAGCGTACCGCGATTTGATTGAATACTTTGCTGAGCAACTCTTTTCCTTAGCCTAAGGGACTTCCAATTAAAAAAATCTCCAATTTGTAGTACTCTCCAAAACAATGGTGGGTTACGGCGCAATGCAAGTCCTGTATGTAAAACCTCAACTGTCGTGCGCCTAACCCACCCTACATAATTAATAATTTATTTTTAGATTTATTTTTAGCCATTAGTCTTTAGTCCTTGCCTAATAACTAATCCAACTCTCGGCGACCTTCCAAGGCTCTTGCCAAAGTCACCTCATCAGCGTACTCCAAATCCCCACCCACAGGTAACCCAAAAGCAATTCGTGTCACCTTGGTAAATGGCTTTAGTAGTTGACCGACATACAGTGTCGTTGTTTCACCTTCAACACTTGGACTAATTGCCATAATCACTTCTTCAGGCTTGTGCTGACTCACCCGCCGCACCAAAGCCTGAACTGTTAACTGTTCTGGACCAATACCATCTATCGGGGAAATTACTCCACCTAAGACATGGTACTTGCCTTTAAACTCACGAGTCTTTTCCAAGGCAATCACATCGCGGGAATCCGCTACCACACATATAGTCGTGTTGTCGCGGTTTTGGTTGCGGCAGATTTCACAAACTGGTTCAGAAGATAGATGAAAGCAGACAGAACACAAACCTACCTGTTTTTTTGCCTCAATCAGGGCTTGCGCCAGAGCCTCTACTTCTGCTTCTGGTCGCTTTAAAATATGCAATGCTAGACGTTGGGCAGTTTTTGGACCAACTCCAGGTAAGCGTTGCAGTTGTTCAATTAACCGTGCTAAAGGGCGTGCGTAAACCGTTGTCTTGTCTCCAGTATGTTCGTACCTTAACTATGATGCCATTCTTACAGGATTTTGGATTGATCCTTTAATGAGTTAAAGGTTAAGTGTGGAGGCTGCACAGTGCGATCGTCCTAATTCAAAACATCGGTATAAACCAGTGTGTTAGACCGCAGTGGGCGGCATAATTATATAATTAGCTCGCTAGGTTATCTGTTGAGACCGTGCTTTGAGGGTGTCGGTGGGGCCATTGCCGTTAGGTTAGTATCATCACTGGGTACTATCACATAATTAGTCACTTGATGGGAATTTTGTAACATATGCAGCATGAGGCAATACTGAAGCTGAAACCACGCCCTCTCCGTTTGGTTTACTTAGTAAAAACGACAACAGACCTAATTAATGCAGTGACCCTTTACACCCATTTATGGGGAGGTTTTTCAAACGCTATTTTTCCAGTGCCCAATAATACTAACCAATCCGCTCTTTTACAGCACGCTCTATACTCAATTAATCCTGACTACATTTTCTTGCCGGAAGAAGATTTACCAGTTGATCTAGTCGAGGTTTTAGATCAACTTCCAAGTTGTTATTTAAAGCTCTGCTCAGAGCGAGTTGAAGACATAGTCAGTATTAACGATGATCTCCTTGGTCTTCCAGTTGAAACGCTCAATAGTTTCAGCCTTCGATAATTTCCACACATTGTCAGGGTCTTAAATTATGTATATCGCAATCCACTTTCTGATAGTAATATTCGTCTAATTTCAGATAGCTCTCTGTTTAACACCGAAATTTATCTACAGTTTGGTAGACCATCAAATCGATATCAAGGACATCTTACTAATCATCTAAATGCTCAGTTAATTTCAATTTCTTCTACTGAGACTTTGCTTAAAATGTGCTTGCTAACAGATATAGGGCTTTTCAAAAGTCCTATATCTATGACGAAAGCTGAGATCACCTATATACAATCTTCATGGGGTTGGGAAGTCCGAGATCACGAGAAAGTTTACAATTTGTTTCTTTACGAATCAGGTGATATTAATATTGCTGCTAGTTTTTGGAATTCTCGCCGTCTAGACCTAGGTTATAGTAATAAGATAATTTTGCCGAAAGACATTTTTTTTAACAATCTGGAAGAATGTATTTCGATTTTGTCGAGCTTTTTTCCTTCAATGCGTGAAGTAATAATTTATGTCACGTCATCACATGATAATGCAACAGAGCTAGCGAATAACGTCCATAATACCTTTAACAAACTTGAGCGCAATATTTTTGTGAGAGTCTTCTATCAGGGTTTTGGTTTTGACTTTCATTCAGGTAGCGTTTACTCTAGCAAGCCTATCATCACAACAAGAGAAATTTCTTTATTAGATAAATCTATCCGCTTTAGTCCTCTCATACCTTCTGGGCACGAAAATTCAAATTCTGTTTTTGGATATGATGCAGAAATTGAATTTGCCTCTGGTAAGTCATTTTCTGCACCTTTTATGCAAACCTCTGCTGTACTCCTATCTAATCGGATAGAACAAGTTGAATATTCAGAGAATTCTACAAGTTCTCTATCAAGGGATTGGCAACAGCGAAAGACACAACCTATTCGACCCGCTGAAAAGGGGGTTACTGGGCTAGCAGTTTCCAATGAGGAATGTCGTATATATTTTCCTGAAGGTGAGGAAATTATTGCTAGATGGCTAAAAAATGCTGGTTTCTTGTTCCAACTCAATGATCATACTCGCTACGCTCAAGGATTTATTAGGCGTTTTGGTGGTTTTGATAAAACAAGGCGTTTGATTAATTCAGGTGGAACAAAAATATTCGTTGCTCTTAGTTCCAAGAGAGCTAAGGAATGTGGATTTAAACATTCACAAATAGTCGGATTTTTAACTGAAAATTTCAATCTGAGTAAGGGAGATGCAAGGAAGATAGTTAACCAGAATCTTCCAGAATTATTGCAAGCAGGGCTACTATACCGAGGACACCCACTCAAGTGCCCAAGCTGTGGGTTACAAGACTGGTACAAACTTGAAAAAGTCAACGAGTTTGTTGAATGTACAGGTTGTGCAGAAAATTTCCAGTTGCAAGATTTGTGCAGTTTAGAGTTTGCATATAAACCTAATGAACTAGCAGCCCGTTTTCTCAATAGTGATGGACAAGCTATACTTACTACAGCAGTTTTTCTTTCCTGGCTTGCTTCTTCTGGGCACATCCAATTAGGAAGAGATATCTTTCGTTTAGATCAAAAACAGAAGTTTACAGATATTGATCTATTTGTCCTTGTTAAAGATACTCTAATACTCGTTGAATGTAAGTCTCGCCGTACAGTCGAGGACGCAAACGTAAATGAAATAATCGAGCACCTTGAACGAGCAATCGAAACAGCAAGCCTTGTTAGCGCCAAAGCAGTGGTTTTGGGTATTGCCACTGCGTCAGTTAGCTGTGACTTACATACTCTTGTTACTGCTGTTGCACAAACTGCTGCTGAAAGAGGTATTGGAGTACATCTGTTACTCAATGATAGGTTTTATTTAGGGGGTCAAGAAGAAAACGAACTAACAGAACCGTGGCGGCTGCATATTGATGCACTCCTAGTTGAGGAAGAGGTCTTGCCACATCATCCAAATGTATCTGTAGGAGAACCTATTAGAGAATATCTCTGGCAGGAGGGAGATAGACTTTTCAGTAGAGATTTACTGGAATGCTGGAAGCAACAGCTTTTTTCCTAGCCGAGTAGGCAAAGCGGGCTAATAGTCGTTTTATCTAACATAGCCAAGCGATCGCCTATTCTTCTTGTGCAGCACTTTGATAGACATCGTAACGTGCGATGGCACGGAGTGCCCGCGCCCGGAGCGATCGCCTCACCGACACCTCAATCAACCTCGAACACTGACTTGTGGTGCGGCTTTTTCCTGCACGTCGTTAGCCGTTGTTGCCAGTTCAACCGCTTTTAAGTACCGAGCCTCAGCTTTGTCTGGTTGCTTTGTCTGTTGATAATCTCCGTAGATTATTGTAATAAATGCTGCTTAATTACTTTCGGTTATTAATGTTTATAAATATATGAGGACTGAAATCCACACTACGAACTTTTACCAAATTCGTTGCATATTGAGTACAAAACCAGGTAAAACATTTTCCCCGGAAAGAGTTTGAGGTAATTTTAAAATTTTTACCTCCTGTCCTGGATAATAAACTTCTACTTCCTGTTTTTTTCTGTTTATCAACCAACCCAAACGACACCCATTTTCTATATATTCTTGCATCTTATTCTGAGTTTTTTTTAAGCTGTCATTAGGTGAAAGTATCTCAATGACAAAATCAGGACACAGAGGAATAAATTTTTCTTTTTGTTCTTTAGTCAAAGCATCCCAACGAGATTTTTCCACCCAAGAAACATCTGGAGAACGGTCGGCACCATTTGGTAAAGTAAATCCAGTTGATGAATCAAAAACTTCGCCCAATTGATTTTGGTCGTTCCAGAACCATATTTGAGCGTTAATGGTAGAATTACTTTTTCCTGTTTCTCCTCCCGTAGGTGGCATTATAATCAATTCTCCTTGAGCATTGCGTTCTAATTTTAAATCGGGGTTTTCTTCACACAATTGATAAAACTGCTCTCTTGTCAGTTGAATTACAGAATTGAGGTTTAATGTAAGTGCTGTCATACAAGTGGCTCCCGTTTTTGTTCCTTGGCTGAGCTACAAACCTATATCCATTTTGTTCCACTTTCCACATTAGCAATGAAGCCGAGTGTAACCAAAGTGTTTCGCAAGCAACTTACCAATGCTGTTCAAACCAAAAAGCGCCCCCCTTCTCGGGAGACGCTTTTTTATTTAGCTAAACTTAGTTATTAGCCGTTGATAGCAGGAGCAGACAGAGCTACAGGAGCAACTTCACCGGAAGCCAAGTCTAGAGGGAAGTTGTGAGCGTTACGCTCGTGCATTACTTCCATACCCAGGTTAGCGCGGTTGAGGATGTCAGCCCAGGTTCCAATTACACGACCTTGAGAGTCAATGACGCTGGAGTTGAAGTTGAAACCGTTGAGGTTGAACGCCATGGTGCTTACGCCCAGTGCGGTGAACCAGATTCCAATCACAGGCCATGCAGCCAGGAAGAAGTGCAAGCTGCGGCTGTTGTTGAATGAAGCGTATTGGAAGATCAAGCGACCGAAGTAGCCGTGGGCTGCAACGATGTTGTAAGTTTCTTCTTCTTGACCGAACTTGTAACCGTAGTTCTGAGATTCGGTTTCGGTTGTTTCACGAACCAAGGAAGAAGTTACCAAAGAACCGTGCATTGCACTGAACAAGCTACCACCGAATACACCTGCTACACCGAGTTGGTGGAAGGGGTGCATTAGGATGTTGTGCTCAGCCTGGAACACCAACATGAAGTTGAATGTACCAGAGATACCCAGAGGCATACCATCAGAGAAGGAACCTTGACCGATGGGGTAAATCAAGAATACTGCGGTTGCTGCTGCTACGGGAGCAGAGAATGCTACGCAGATCCAAGGACGCATACCCAAGCGGTAGGACAATTCCCACTCACGACCTAAGTAGCAGAATACGCCAATCAGGAAGTGGAATACTACCAACTGGTATGGACCACCGTTGTACAACCACTCATCGAGGGAAGCTGCTTCCCAGATGGGGTAGAAGTGCAAACCAATAGCGTTGGAGGAAGGAACAACTGCACCAGAGATGATGTTGTTGCCGTATACTAAGGAACCTGCAACTGGCTCACGGATACCATCGATGTCAACGGGAGGAGCAGCGATGAATGCAATGATGAAGCAGGTGGTTGCTGCAAGCAGGGTGGGGATCATGAGGACGCCGAACCAACCGATGTATAAGCGGTTTTCGGTGCTGGTGATCCACTCGCAGAACCGACCCCATACGTTGGCGCTTTCGCGACGTTGTAAGGTTGTGGTCATTTGCTTTATAAGTGCTTAGTTTTTTATGATTTGTGTAGGTGTTCTTGCCTACCTGTTTATTACATTAAAGGTATTATTGAGTTTTGTAAAGATAGTTTAATTAAGCATTTATTATTTAAGTGATTTGTTTTACTTATCAATAGCACAGGTTGTGTGTACAACATGAAGATAGGGTGCGTTACGCTGACGCCCACGCAACCCTACGTGCCTTATGCTGCTTATTTCTCGATCAACCAGCGGGCCATGTCATCTGCCGTCCACCCAGGATATGCAAATGCAAGTGGTAAACAGTTTGACCGCCATCAGGACCAGTGTTAATAACAAGGCGATAGCCGTTTGTGAGTCCAGCTTGTTCGGCAACACGCTTGACTGTTAATAAAAGATGCCCAAGGAGGGCATCATCCTGAGATTCGGCATCAGCTAATCTGGGGATGGGTTTTTTGGGAATGACGAGGATGTGAACGGGAGCTTGGGGGTTAACGTCTTTAAATGCCAGCGCTAAGTCATCTTCATAGACTATGTCAGCTGGAATTTCCCGACGAATAATTTTGCTGAAAATTGTCTCTGTGGTTTCACTCATGCCAATTTACCTGTTCATCTGCTAGAGATTCTATAGGTTTAGTGTTCTTGATGAAATATTTAGCACATGCTTGCCAGAGTTTGGAGTGCGTCAATTGTCGGCATCGACGCTGTAAAAGTGGGCGTTGAAGTAGATGTGTCGGGAGGTTTGCCGGGAATTGTCGTCTTGGGACTTCCGGATGCAGCAGTTCAGGAAGCACGGGAAAGAGTTAAGGCAACCTTAAAAAATGCTGGTTTTGCCTTTCCTATGCGAAAAATTGTCATAAATTTGACACCTGCGGATTTACGCAAGGAAGGTCCATGTTTTGATTTACCCATTAGCGTAGGAATTTTGGCGGCTTCTGAACAAGTCAGCGCCCATTTGTTGGGAGATTATCTTTTCTTGGGTGAAGTGTCTCTTGATGGGAGTCTTCGCTCAGTTGCAGGTGTCCTACCGATCGCTGCTACTGCTGAAAAGATGGGAATTGTCGGTTTAGTTGTTCCTAGTGATAATGCACAAGAAGCTGCTGTGGTAGAAGGCTTGGCAGTTTATGGTTTCAAAAATTTGTCTGATGTGGCTGATTTTTTGAATCATCCAGAACGTTACAAGCCTGTGCAGTTGGATAATACTGTAGAGACGCGTCATGATGGGTTTGTACAAACAGCAGATTTGCAGGATGTGAAAGGACAGGCTCATGCTCGTCGTGCCTTAGAAATTGCAGCGGCTGGTGGACATAACTTAATATTTGTAGGACCACCTGGAAGTGGTAAAACTATGCTGGCACGACGTTTGCCTGGTATTTTACCTGCGTTGTCATTCTCAGAAGCTTTGGAAGTCACTCGTATCCACTCGGTAGCTGGCTTATTAAAGAATAGAGGATCATTTGTGCGCCATCGCCCTTTCCGCAGTCCCCACCACTCAGCATCTGGTCCTTCTCTTGTCGGCGGCGGTAGCTTTCCGCGTCCTGGTGAAATTTCTTTATCACATAAAGGTATACTTTTCCTAGATGAGTTAACAGAATTTAAAAGAGATGTTTTAGAATTTCTGCGTCAGCCTTTGGAAGATGGCTACGTGACAATCTCCCGAACGAAACAATCTGTCATGTTTCCTGCTCAATTTACTTTGGTTGCAAGTACCAATCCTTGTGCTTGCGGGTATTACGGAGACACAATTCAACAATGTACTTGTTCGCCAAGGCAGAGAGAGCAATACTGGGCAAAGCTTTCGGGACCCTTGATGGATAGGATTGATTTGCAAGTTGCAGTGAATCGCCTCAAACCAGAGGAGATGACTCAACAACCTACAGGAGAATCATCAGCAACTGTCAGGGAACGGGTGCAACAAGCACGAGACTACGCATCGAGTAGATTTAAAAATGCAGCAAATCTATCTTGCAATGCCCAAATGCAGAGTCGTCATCTTCAGAAATGGTGCAAGCTAGATGATAGCAGTCGCAACTTATTAGAAGGGGCAATTAGAAAATTGGGTTTGTCGGCAAGGGCAAGCGATCGCATTCTTAAGGTGGCACGAACTATTGCAGATTTGGCGGGAGATGATGACCTGAAAACCAACCACGTTGCTGAAGCCATTCAGTACCGGACAATCGATAGAATGCAGTAATTCTATGTAACTCAGATGCCTAGAAAGGTCTTGCGTAAACCTAAAAGAAGCATTGGCAAAGGCATCTTATCATCCTGAATTGCTGTCTTAAAGCTAGGACGGGCTTTAAGTTGGTTAAGATATGAACCGAGCGCAGGACGTGTACTATTCTCCCACAAACGACCGAAGCCCAACTCGTCCAATCGATTCAACACGGCTGTCCATACTGTGTCTGCCAAGGAATAGGTCGCTCCACAAAGCCAATTCGTTTGGCTTAATTGAGCCTCCAATTGATCCAACAGAGGTTCAATTTTTGTATTGATGCCTTCAATCTCCTTTGCATTTCTAATTGTGGAATTCAATTGCCTTATATCCTTCAACTTAGCCGCATATTGCTCTTTTAGTTCAGAGTTTGTTTGTATCAGTTGAGCAAGCATCCTTTCCTTGATTTGAACTGATCGGCGTAATACAACTCCTTCAATTCCTCGAAAGTTACCGTACATCACTTCTAACATAGGAAATTTATCCTGCAAATCAATCCAGCAAAGCATCCTCTCTAATAACGCAGGTTCATCAGGAATTAACCTAGGGTGTGGAAATTGTTCATCCAAGTATCGGACGATTACGGCTGAATCAGTAATGACTTTACCATCATGGATTAACGTAGGTACAACGCCTTTGGAATTCAGACGAATATAACTTGGCTGTAAATTCTCAAATGTCAGTAAATTAATCGAGTGATGTTTCCATTCAAGATTCTTCTCAGCCAAAACCAGCTTTACTTTTTGAGAGCAGAGTGAACCTGAAGCGTAATAGAGTTCAAGCATTCTAGCATTTCTCCTATTAGGCGCGTGAGATGATAACAATGCCTGCGACAATCAGGCTCGATGCAAATAAATGGTTAATCGTGAGACGTTCGCGCTCATAAGCCACAAGCCAGAATTGCAGTAGTTGCAATCCGAATTCCTGAAACAACTGGGACAGCAACCGATACAGGTAGCTGCTGTAAGGCTTGGGTAAAGAGGATAAGGTCAAAAATGTAGCAGGCGATCGCTCCGATAAACCATAGCGAGGTCACAATGGCAATCAGACTGGAATTCGATACGGCTAGACTTGCCTGTTTGAGCAGTAAATTGCCAGCACAAGTTCCAATAGCAGACAGCCCTAACAGCGCCCAAGCATACCAAACAGAATGAGTCATACCCATTTTCCTTCACGGCATAAGCTAAAGGTACTTACAGCATTAACATCACAACAGTTGTCATATAAAACATAACAACTGTTATGATATAATGTCAATAGAGTTGTTGTATTTTGCTGAAACCCTCGTAAGAGTAATGAATTACAGTGATCGTCGTGTTGAAGTGACTGAGGCTGCATGGCGCGTGATTGTCCGTGAAGGACTTGATCGTACTAGTATGCGAGCGATCGCTCAAGAACTTGGCTCCTCTACGGGAGTTGTCACCCACTATTTTCGAGACAAGGACGAACTCATGCTGTTCGCACTGGAACGAGTGTTTGAAAAGTTGTTTAAGGATATGGAAGCTTCTGCACAAGGGCGACAGGGGCTTGAGCGACTAGAGCAGATAATTCTTGCAGCACTGCCGACTTCAGCCGAAGGTGTACCTGGCTGGCAAGTTTGGATTGCTTTTTTGGGATACGCTATTGGGCGTGAGAATTTAGTTCAGGAACATCGAAAACGCTATGACTCCTTGTACCAAATGATTTGTCAAGAGTTAGCTGATTTGCAAGCAGCAAAGCTGATTCGAGACGATCTTGATTTGACGCTAGAAGCCAATGCACTCATTGCACTCGTTGATGGTATCGGAACAGGAGTGGTGATTAACCCCAAACAATTTTTGAAAGAGCAACAACAATACCTCGTGCGGCGATATCTTAATACCTTACTTGCAACATTTTGATTAACTAAACTCTCAACGCTAACCAGTAAGATTAAAATGGCTGCTTTATAGGACTTACGCATTGACAAAAATCATCAAATATGAGTTTCGTTTTTCCACTGTAAGGTGGAGAGAAGTCCTGTAGGCGGGCTTCCCAACAAGCGGGAACTTCGGGGCAGTGCTAAGCACTAGCATATAATCTGCACATCAGTTTATTAGTGTTGATGCCCAGCCTGAAAGGCTGGGCGACGGCTGGATATTTTATTACTGGTAAGTGCCTTAGCATTTGGCGAAGAGCGCTCTCGCTTTGCCAGTGCTCAAGACTTGATGCAATATACAGGGATTGCTGCGCTCTGTGACCGCAGTGGCAAAAAGGATTGGGTGCATTGGCGCTGGTCAGCCCCTTCGGGGAAGTCAAAAGTCAAAAGTCAAAAGTCAAAAGTAAGAACCCCATAACCGCGCGTTGGGGGCTTAAGTCAGCGGACGCCGTATTTCTTGCGCCTACTCGATGAAATACATTTTTTTCTTTTTTCATAACCGAAGTTGGGGGCTTGTACCTTTTTCTTTCTGGTCATGTCCTTATGTTATGCTGTGTCTTTTTCACCTCAATTTTCCATACACAACATCAATAATTCAACTACGATCGAGAGTTGTTTGCTCAAGTTGCTTTAGAGAATGATCCCAATGCCTAGCGTCACTTGCAGCGATCGCCTCCAGATTCTCAATGCGTTGTTTAAGCTCCTCCAGGGTTTGTGATGGAAATAGAGTCTCATGTCGATGATCACGCAACTTCCTTAAAACCACGATCGTGCTGGTTGCCGCACCGAACACAATTGTTGCTGGCAAGAAGAGTACTTTCCGATTTTGTCCCTGACCATTGAGCAAGATAGAAATGAAGAGCATCACTGTTGAATATGCCCAAATCCTAGAAATAATTGTGACGCGAACGTCTCTTTGAGTTGAAATTGTCACAAGTTTCTCCTACGATTCAGTGACAGCATCTGACTTGTTAAACACCTCACGCGATACCCGATGTACAAGGCTTGAAGAAACATAGAATAACGTGAATCCAATCAGCGGATGAAGCACCTCTAAGTGAAGAGGAGTCACCAGATGAATGCTGCAAAACTGGAGTCCAAGCAGCACGGGCAGACTCGCGGCGAGCGAGCGAATTTTGTCCGAGAATGGAACAATCAGCGACCCGCCCAGCAAGACTAACGACAGTCCACTGTACCCTCGCACAAGCCAAACATGCACCGTCCACCAGGCAGGATCATCGAAGTAGGCAACCCCAACGGTTAATACCTGAGCTATCAGGCAGAGATTAAAAACAATTGAAGTTGCATAAAAACCAATCTGCATCCACTGTGGGGAAGCACGATCTATTTCTGCGTTTGTCATCATGTCGGACTGCTTATATAACACTGGACAATTAAGTTAGGACAAGTTATTTTCACAAGAGCCGCGCCCCAGGCGCTCTATAAGGGCGGCTCTTGTGAAAGTAACGGGTTTCGGTTTAAGTACGTAGCGCTATACTGCTTTTGCGAGTTCTAAACCTTTTGCGAGTTCGAAACCTGACTTTTCCTGCATAAATAGGATTGCCTTGTTGACCAACTCAGGTCCTGCTTTTTCGGGCGAACCGGCATCAAATGGTGGGGCAGGATCGTACTCAAGTAAGAGTTGAACAATTTTGGCGGTTTCCTCATCGTAAAGGATACTCGCGATGGTCAGACCAAAATCGATCCCGGCTGTCACACCTCCACCCGTGATGCGATTGCGATCAACAACCACACGCTCGGTTGCAACCTCAACGCCCAGATTTGCCATCAGTTGTTCGCGCATTCCCCAGTGCGTCGCTGCTCGATAACCCTGTAGCAGACCCGCTTTCGCCAGAAACTCCGACCCGCCACACACGGAGGTAATAAACTTGGCAGTGCTGCCTTGTTTTCGGAAAAATTCAACTACCTCTGGATCGTCTACGACTGCCCGCTGTTCTAAGCCGCCGCCGACACAAATTACGTCCAAGGGCGGGCAATTTTCAAAGGTGGTATCAGGCAAAATCACCAATCCGTCATCGCCTGTAATGGGGTCTAGCGTTTTCCAGATTCGATGAAGTTCGACACCGGGAAGCGCACTAAAAACTTGATGCGGTCCCACTATATCCAGTGAGGTCATGCCGGGATAAAAGACCAAACCAATGATGTACTTTTGTGAGTCACTCATGAATTCATCTCCTTGTGGTGATTGCAATTGAATCTATCCTTATACTAGGGATAGCAGCCCAGCGCGCCTAGTCCTCGATCGAGTACTCTTTTCGCCATGATGACAATGTCCTTGCAGCGTTTATTTGAAGCCATCAATCAGGTGAAAGATGAACCAGATCTGCGATTCGGCGAAGCCGACACTTTGCGAACGCACTTCGCACCAAAGCAAGAGCGAGTATTTTGCCGCCAAGCGATCAGGAATCTTCTTTTTCGACCAGCTTTGGCGCGAACTATGGCAGATTTGGCAGGGGATAATGACCTGAAAACCAACCACCTTGCTGAAGCAATTCAGTATCGCACAATCGATAGAATGCAGTAAGTTAAGAAAAACCAGATGTCAGGGTTCAACCGAATGATTTGAATTCACTTCGAGTGTTTGGTCATTTTTGGGAGAATTTGTGCCATTATGAGAATGTTTCGGCACCAGTGTCATCAAAGAAATTAGGGTGAGCTGCATCAGTTCCATGTATGCGTCAATGTCAACCTGATCTGATAGCAGCATATGTCGATACTGCTGCTTAATATAACTGAGCTTTTGTAATGCGGCTTCTGGATCAGTCTGCAACGTTGCCTGCCATTCATCAAGTAGCAGGAGAGTTTCCATAACAAATTTTTTCCGCTGCTGCTCTAGAAGTCTACGACACTGATCTGTAAAAGTCTGTGTTTTGTGCCGCAGCTGCTCGTAGACTTCGGTTGTTACGGCACCTTCAACAAACATCAGCCGATGCTCTTGGCTGAGGTCTTCGATACCATCCAGTGCCTGTTGGGGGTGGTCTGGCAACAGTGACTTGAGTTCATTAATCCGGTTGGCAGTTGTAGTCACCATTTTCTTAGACCGTTGTCTGTGCCACTGTCGCAACAGTAATCCTACTATGCTGCTAGTGCCCAAAATAAAAACTCCAGCCTGCAAGTCACTGTTACTTTCCCAGTAATGCATCAGCGCCATACGGGGATCACCCTGTTCAAACACCTCCTCTGCTGCTGGGTGGATGTAAAACAGCCCTTTTCTCAGTAGATTTTTAGGCTCTTCGTTTTGCAGTGCAGGATAGAACGGGGAATAAGTACGGGCAGTAGAGAGAATAGACCAGGTAACCAGTGCAACCTTGTGCTGATTCATGTCAGGGCGAGTTACCAAAACGGTAGGAGTTGCAAGAGTTAGTAAGTTTCGGTCTGGAATGGGTGGACGCGATGTATAAGTTCCGACAGGTAACTCTGCACTTTGATAGGAACCGGGGTCGAAAACTGTCAAGTTGTTCACTGATGCAGGTTCGATAGGAAGCAGTCTTAAGTCAGGATTATTGATAAATTGTTGCCTTAAATTTTTACTTGCCCCCAGACTTCCCACATACATAACTGCATCCACCTGTCGAAGTTTCAGTTTCCTGAATGCTTCATCAAAACTAGAGTTATCTGGTTGAACAGTTATGTTATCTGCTTTCAGCAATCGGTCAGCAGTGAAGCTCATCCCGCTACCGGGAGTACCAACAGCAACTTGCTTTCCTTGAAGGTCAGCAAACGTTTTTAAGCCAGAATCTTTACGGGTAATAATGTGGACATATTCGTTTGCTAGAATCGCCACTGCTTTGACTTGTCCAGAGCGCATTGCCTCATTGGCAACATCCAACTGTACTATTGCAAAATCGACTTGGCGATTCAGCAAGCGTTTTAAGTTTTCCTGAGAGCCTTGGGATTCGATATTTTTAACAGAGAGTTTTACCGTATCCTTGGTAGATTTATCAATTTGCTCACTCAAGCGATTGTAGTAACTACCAGTGATGCCACTAGAGAGAGTGACGCTACTTGGCTGTGAACTGCAACTACTCAAAGTTAATATGGCTCCCCCTGCTAAACCATTAAGCAAAAGGACAACACCTTTCGGACGATGGAAAAATTGAGCACACTTTGATATAATATTTTTCGGTAGATTTGCCCAGGTTCGCTTGCTAGATAATTCCGATATCATCTCATTTAGTAGCCTTTATGGCTTTGTTATCTTGAAAGAATTTTATAGATAAAGACCACCCTGTCAAAATCATTCTCTTCAAGTCTTCTTCACTTTCATTTATTGAGATTACGCCAAAGGTTAACAGGCTGCAACATTAATTAATAATTTCAGTAGGCAGTAAAATGTTTTTACTGAAAGCATCCCTACGAACGCAAATCGTCCTGCAAAGACAGCGCACGCTACCCGTTAGCGTTAGCTCCTCCGCAGGAGGCACGAGACTACACAAGCGAAGTCCGCAAGACAAGAACTAATTACAGCCTGCTCCTGCCAGGCTTTGTTTGTGTAGCTCCAGGGTTATAGTCTGAACGCTCTTTGCGTGCCCCTTATACCATTTCACTTTAAGGTTAGAACATGGTCGGCAGCAGCTTAGCTGGGGGCTGGGGGAAAGAATTACAGACCAATTATTTGTATCAGATATTTTTTCGTGAAATGGTATTAGGGCAGGGTAATTTGCACATTTGGGATGCTCCCATTCATCTGTCAATCAATAACGTCCTTTATTTGTTTCTAAGCTTTCAATAAAGATTGTCCCCCATCAATCCAAACTTCGGTACCAGTAATGTGGCTAGAAGCATCTGATGCTAAAAAGAGAACTAATTGTGCGACTTGCTCAGATGTTCCTGGTTTACCATCAGTTAAAGGAATTTCTCCTTCAGGAAACTCAACAGGTTCTTGAACGCTTTCTAAATCACGTCTTTGGGTATTTTCGTCAATATTTGTTTCAATAGCACCAGGACAAATAACGTTAACACGAATGCGGTGTTCAGCTAGCTCCAAAGCCACCATTTTTGTGAAAGCTACTTGTGCCGCTTTTGTGCAAGAATATGCAGTAGCACCAGTGTTGCTAAAGGTACGCGTACCGTTGATAGATGAGGTGATAATCACAGAACCGCCCTGCTTTTTCAAATAAGGCACAGCGTATTTTACTGTGAGAAATGTTCCTTTTAAATTGACATTGATTGTTTTATCCCACTCTTCGGGTGCCAATTCCTCGATAGGTGCCCATACGCCATTAATACCGGCGTTAGCAAACACAATATCCAAGCGTCCCCACTTATCTACAACTTGTTGGGTTGCTTGTTGCATTTCTTCTGGATGTGAGATATCGGCAACTAGCGGTATTGCTTCACCATCATCATTCTGAATTTCGGCAACAGTGTCTTCTAGTTCCTCCTTTGTTCGCCCCAAAGCAGCAACTTTTGCACCTTGTTTTGCAAACAATTTTGCTGTTGCTTTAGCTATACCTGAGCCTGCTCCTGTGATTAAAGCTACTTTACCTGCTAGTTGCATAAATAAATATTTTTATTGTTTTAACTATTATTTTTTTAACTAATACCGTTTCTATATGAAGATGCATAGAAAGAACCCCACCGCCTGCGGCACCTCCCCAAGGCATCGGAGAGGTTAGGAGGGGTAAAAATAATGTGCAGCTTTACAAAAAATTGGTATAACACTTGTTTAACATAAACTTGAGTTTTGATTCATACCGCTACTGGCAGAAAGATTTTCTCTATCTAATTGCATAAATCATTAGGCAGAGGACAAGCAATACTGTGTGATTTAAAATACTCTTTAACTTGTCTGTCGTAAGAGTGATGACGCTACCGTGATGTCTCTTCGATACTGCTTTCGATATGACAGCAATTGCAGTTCCGTTGGACATAAAAAATAAATGACAGCTTTATTAACTACCACTGCACAATTTGAGCGAGTTGCCAAAATAGTGGCGCAAAGGGTGGCGCAGCTATTGTGCGCGGCAGTTTTTGTAATTGACCAACATTCAATAGCAATTGCCAGTAGCGATCGCAAGCTTGTTGGGCTTTCCTTCAACCATATCTGTGGACAAGTCACTTTTGATTACCTGCGAGTGCCGATTAATTTTGATACACAAGTAGGTGAAGTGATTATTGGCAAACCTGACAATGGTGAGGAAATTTCTCCTCGCTTAGCACAGGTCATCGTGGAACTGGTAGTTAATCAAACAGCAGTCATTGATGCTTTGCCTAACCAACATCAATTAAAGAATAAGTTTATTTACGACTTACTTAACGGTTTAATAGATGACGAGGCAACTGTCCAACACCATAGTAAACTTTTAGGGTTAGATTTAACACCGCCGCGTGCAGTGATTTTAATTGATGCTGCCGATTACATTTTAGGAAATGGAGTTTCTGATCAAGACTTGGAGAATATCTCAACATCACTGCGTCCCCGCGTCGCCACCTCCTCTTCAGCAGAGGCGCAAATGCGGCGACGGGCTACTTTAGTCATTGGCAGTGTCGTCAGCTTTTTCCATCTGCCTAACGATACAATTTGCGCTTATCTCGGTGATGGCGAGGTGGCTGTGCTTAAAGCAAGCGATACAAAAAACTTGAGGAGTTGGGCAAATCGTGGCGATGTTCCAGACCAGTGCAGTTCTTCTTGGGCAAATCTCACAGCGCTCAAACGGGCAGCGGAGGCTTTATTATCAAGGTTGCGGGGTGATACCAACGCATCAATTAGCATTGGCATTGGTCGCTATCATCCAGGAGTGCGCGGGCTTGCCCAATCATACCAAGATGCACGAGCAGCTTTGTCTTTGGGGTGCCGGTTTCGCGATCGCAATCAAGTACATTGCCTAGATAGACTGGGAATTGCAGCTTTTATTGGGGTTGCGGATGAGCAGACAAAAATCGAATTGGCAACATATCTATTGAGTCCTCTCAACCACGAACCGGAATTGCTCACAACTTTAGATACATTCTTTTCTGAAGACTGCTGTCCCTCTTCTACAGCAAGTCGGTTGTCGATTCACCGGAATACTCTGAGTTACCGATTAGATAAGATTACTTCGCTCACTGGACTTGAGCCACGCCGTTTTGATGATGCAGTGCAGATTCGTTTGGCTTTGCTGATGCGAAGACTGCGGTGATTGCTAATATAACTTTTTGTAACAAGTTTTCAAGCTCGCCCCCTAATACTCGGCTGCGATGTTATGATGAGAGGTGAGAATTAATTCGGCGACTTCGTTTGTTTTTAGTATTGATAGGCTTTTTCCTTTTGGTATTTACAGGCTCCTCTCCGAAATCTAAATCTCTACACACTTATGATTTTGGAGATAATCTATGTCACTTTATGTAGGTAACCTCTCTTACGAAGTTACACAAGATGATCTGAATGCTGTTTTTGCAGAATATGGTTCTGTAAGACGTATTCAGCTACCTACTGACCGTGAAACAGGTCGTCTGCGCGGCTTTGGTTTTGTGGAAATGGGTACAGAAGCTGAAGAATCAGCTGCCATTGAAGCTCTTGATGGTGCTGAATGGATGGGTCGTGACCTTAAAGTGAATAAGGCTAAACCCAGGGAAGATAGAGGTTCGTTTAGTGGTAACCGAGGCAACAACAGCTTCCGTAACCGCTACTAAGCGAAATAGACTAAACCCTATTGCTCTTAAATAACTTCTTTTGAACCCACCCAGATTCCCATCTGGGTGGGTTCGTTTTTGCCAACAAATCCCTTCTTAATGTTGCATTTTTTTTAATCTGTTACATGACTTTACAAATGTAACTGTTACAACACAATAATTTGGAGTACTACCCATGTCAAACAGCCGGAAAACTACACCTTTGGTATCAGATGAACGCAATGTTTGGCGCTGGGGCTTGACTCCTGAGAGCGAAATTTGGAATGGTCGTTTTGCAATGATTGGCTTTTTATCTGTTGTGTTACTTGAAGTGTTTTCTGGTCAAGGGTTTCTTCATTTCTGGGGCATTTTCTAGATTTCGTTTCTAGATTGAGGGTGATTTGCATCAAGGTTCCATCCGCCTTTCGTTCATACTTTTCTATTAAAAATCACCGATAGCTATCGGTGATTTTTAATTTTTTGAATATCAAGTAATCTTTTTTACAGTTGAAGATTTGGACGTAATTGTTAGCTTACCAAATCAACCAAAGCGTCCCATCGGAACCGGACTACGCGTGAGACTGATTTGCGATAATGCTCAGTAGTGAATACTGATAGTGTGATACTTGTCTGACCAGGGTCTAAGATACCTTTCACAGTGCATTTCTGCATCCTATTGTTGCAGTAGGCAACGATGCGATCGCCAACCTGGATATCCAACGCTTTAATTTTCAACAACGACTTAACCTCATAAAAGGATTCTTGGCTCAGCTAGCTGCATTCAGCTTTGCCTACTTATCTACATAAATCACTAAATAGATATTTCTTCCTTGGTATTATCGGCAGGTTATCCTGCTCTGAATTTCCCTCTACCCAAAGGAAAGAAAAATATATTGCTACATTTTACTAGCCTTACTCATAATAACACATAGGAAAAAGCTTGCATCAAACTTTATATTTTATTGTCAAGTTACTTTATACCTAAAATCTTTTTAAATGTAATTTCAGCTAAAATCTTTATGAGTGAGTTTGATTCCAAAAATTATTTCGCAACCTAAAAGCTTATTTATTTTTTTCTTAATTCCTAAGAGAGAAGGCAGTCCTTTGAGTCCAAATCCAACATAGACTTATTAGGATAAGGACTTAAGTATGGCTAAGCAGCGCTCAAAACAAAAGCAGATTCAAGACATTGCACAAGAAACTTTTGGTTATAATCACTTACGTCCTGGACAACAACAAGTGATCGAAGCTGTTGTCCAGGGACACGACACTCTAGCTGTGATGCCTACAGGTTCAGGTAAATCAGCAATCTACCAAATTGCTGCCTTGTTAGTTCCTGGTGCAACTGTAGTTATTTCTCCTTTAATTGCCCTTCAGCATGACCAAGTAGAAGCGATTGAGGAACAGGATGTGGCGGAAGCTGCTGTTGTTAACTCTGCCATACCGAACGCAGAACGGGAGGAGGCGTTTGCAGACTTAGAAAAGAAAAAGCTAGAATTTTTATTTCTCGCTCCAGAACAATTTAATAATGAGGAAGTCCTCGCACGAATAGCAGATGCAAAACCTTCTCTATTTGTAGTAGACGAAGCTCATTGTATCAGCGAGTGGGGGCATGATTTCCGTCCTGATTACTTGCGCTTGGGTGGTGTGATTGATACGCTTGGTCATCCTACTGTACTTGCTTTAACTGCTACTGCTTCACCAATTGTGCGGGATGAGATTGTAGAACGCTTGGGTATGCGGAAGCCGCGTATATTTGTACGTGGATTTGACCGTCCGAATATCTGGTTAGGTGTGGAGACTTTCCACGATGAAGCTGAGAAACAAACTGCTTTGGTCAAGCGTGTTGGCGCTGCCGAAAAGCCTGGTATAATTTACGCTGCAACTCGTAAGTACAGTGAGGAAATTGCTGAAGCTTTATGTAAAAAAGGAATCAAAGCAGTCCATTATCATGCAGGAATGAAAGCATCAGAACGCGAGCAAGTTCAAACTGCATTCATGGCTGATGAGGCAGAGGTTATTGTTGCGACTACTGCTTTTGGTATGGGGGTAGATAAATCGAATGTGCGCTTTGTCTTTCACTACGACATTAGCGATTCGATTGACTCATATTATCAGGAAATTGGACGCGCCGGACGGGATGGGGAAGAGGCGAAAGCGATTCTGTTTTATCGTTCAAATGACCTCAACATCCGCCGTTTTTTAACCAGTGGCGGTAAGGTAGATTTTGAGGAAGTTTTGCAAGTTGCAGAAGCAGTACAAAAGGCTGATGCGCCACTTGAGCCGGAAGATTTACAGGAACAAACAGAACTCTCTCAAAATAAACTTACAAAAGCTCTTAGTCGGTTGGAAGAAGTGGAGGCGGTAGAAATTTTGCCGACTGGTGAGGTTACTAAAAGCGAGGTAGAAGTTAACGAAGAATCAGCAGCTTCTTCAGCAGCATTGGCTGAGGAACGACGAGAACAATTTGTGCGATCGCGCTTAGAAATGATGCGAAACTACGCCGAATTGCAAGATTGTCGTCGCCAGTATCTGCTCAACTATTTTGGTGAACCAATACAAAATAAGTGTGGATTTTGCGATAATTGCCAAGCTGGAGTTACTGTTGAGCAAACTGCCTTTCAACCTTTCCCTATCAACAGCAATGTCATTCACACCAAGTTTGGTAAAGGACGGGTGATGCGCTACGAAGGCGATAAAGTGGTGATTTTGTTTGACAAGGTGGGTTATAAAACCTTCGCTGTTGAGCTTGTGCAGGGACTGCTAAAGCAAGTGGATTAGAACATCAAAGAGTCTACCCTAGTACTGTCTTGCGGAATTCACGCATTTAAAAAGCTTACGTCACAAACTTGTTGTTCCTGTTTGAATGGTAGCTTTATTTCCGCTGATAAGTACTAGTTGGAGAGACTTTTATCATCACAAAGTCAATTTCATGGGATTACCAAGTTTTATAAATGTAATCCAGTATTAATACTGACGCTGCTCAAGTATACTTGTGAATAAGATCTAACAATTGCTGGTGTAACAACTAACAAGAATTCTAGTTTTTTTCTTGTTTATTGACTGAATTTTTAGTCTTTTCACCGGTATATAGTGTTAGACCTTGAGGAGGAGAATTATGCCTAAAATGAATCTAGGGCAGCTAGAAAAAAACTTGAACGAAGTTAACTATCCGGTTAGCAAAAAATACTTGATTAAGTATGCTGAAGAAAAAGGTACCGACGAAAAAGTACTTCGAGCTTTGAAACAGCTACCTTCAAAAGAGTATGAAACGCTAGCAGATGTCACCAAAGCTATCAACAAAAGTTAAGAAACCTCTCCAGAAATTAGATAATATCTCAAGCAACACAAAGATGTCAAACTTCTGCTTGAAATGTCTAATAGTGGATGAGTCTAGAAGAGGAATGAGCAATACCAGGAGTAAATATGAGCAACAGCGTACTAACTGCAACCACGACCGTCAAAACACTCTCGCTAGCAGATTGGCTAGTGATCGCCGACACTCTGAACTATGAGCGGTTGTGGGCATTCGATAAATTTAGCCAACACTCATCACCAGAAACATACGACCTCAGCACCCTAACTATACAAGATTGGGAAGAAATAGCAGAACTCATTGGATGTGACAAATATTGGGCTAACCGCAGATTCCGTGCTTACGCTGTTAACTCAAAAAGCAGTCGATAGTTGTTCGCTTGCTTCCTTATAATGAGGGCATCAAACAAGCCTTCGGCAAAGCCATATGGTGCGCGTTTCCAGCGCCACTTTTTTCTCGCGATCGCGGCTCAATCTTACAACAAGCCGCGATCGCGCTCTGTTTGGCATCTGCTTATACACGGCTTGTCGCATTAGTCAAGCGTAATGCTAGAGAGTCAGTCATGAAGTGCCACGCAGAGATACTCTCGTTCCGATTTTATTTTTGGTTTACTCCTAAGATGTACATTTTCTAACCCTCATATAGTAAGGCTTTCAGAAAGTGAAGAATGCAGGTGCATCTTTCATATGTTGCGAGGGGGTTTAATACTTTTGACTTTTGACTTTTGACTTCCCCCTCGTGGGGCGCTCATATCTTGCACCTCTCCGTAGAAGCCTAGGCTTAGTCAAAAGCAGCGCAATAAAGTTACATTACTTTTCTTGGCTTTTATCGGTAAAACAAGGGCTTCACGCTTTGTATTGAGTATTTAGTGTATCAAACTTTCTTTGTGCAAGATGTCAGTTTAGGAACTTATCCAAGTCTGTCCTGATTTTGATGCCAAAAATTCATCAGCTAAAAAATTACGTGCGCTCTTTATGTGCAGTGGCTGTAATAGCTTTGGGTGTGCCGAGACGCGCTTGCTCCCCGGTGGTGAAATGCACAAACCAGGCTGAGTGACTCCGACAAAAAGTTTTAGCCTTAACTGAACCGTTTTGTGGTAAGCAGCAGTTAGGCATTAATAAAAGTAATATTAAATGTTTGCTTAACTGTCTTAACTGTCTTAACTGTCCTTGCATTTGCATTAGGGATGTAATGCCAAAAATTCATCAGCTAAAAAATTACGTGCGCTCTTTATGTGCAGTCGCTGTAATAGCTTTGGGTATGCCGAGACGCGGTTGCTCCCCGGTGGTGAAATGCACAAACAGGCTGAGTGACTCCGACAAAGAGTTTTAGCCTTAACTGAACCGTATTGTAGTATGCAGCAGTTAGACATTAATAAAACTAATATTAAACGTTTGCTTAACTGTCTTAACTGTCTTAACTGTCCTTGCATTTACATTAAGAATGTAATAATCTGTTGATGTGAAGTTACATTAATGCCCGCTAGGGCGTGTCATCAATTACCTTAAGTGGAGCAAGTGCCACGGACAGTTTGTATTCAAACACTAAATAAATGCTTTCAACTGCTTTGTTTGCTGTGAGTAGATTTTGTCGAGTAGAGAAAAAGTAAACCATGACAAGCACCCTGGCATATAACCTGGAAAAGCAGTTAAACTTTTCCGGTTCGCACATAGATGCGAAATACGTTGAAAATGTGAGAAATTATTACATCAACAACGAAACTATTGTGGTCAACCCACATATGTGGGATGTTTGCGTTGGTCAGCCCGTTAGAAATATTATTCCTGCTTTCTCCTCAACTATCCTAAAAGACATAACCATTGAGAAGGCTGAAGCACTGATATTGATCGAGGTCAAAGACCCCACCAACATCGGGAATATTATTTTGGAAGAGGGTTGGTTTCTTTTAGGCGATACTATTGAAGATTCTGCCAGTGGTGGCGACACCGACGAACTACGCTACCCCAAGAATACACCTCTATGGAAATCGCCACAAGATGACGCGGGTATTGTAGAGATCGACCCGTATTACATGACCAGGCAAGCAAACACGCCGAGTGAAAAGCAAAGCTTTGTCGTTAAACTCAATTTATGGTTTGCACCCTCACATACCAATTGTTTCATACACAACGAGCATGAGTTTATCGAAACCCACACACAGGTATTCGGTACTGGTAGAATGCAGAAGTTCAAAGCTCAAGATTATGGCACTCTCTATGAAGATATGTTGATGAGTCCAGGCTTCACAACTTCTGTTCCATTTTGTCAAGTTGAAGAAAATGGCAAATGCATTTATCCGTGGCATCAATATTACGCAGATACAGATTGCATTTGGATGGCAATAGAGTATCACCCGTTGGCTAAAGCTTAAACGAGTACAACTTCATTGAGGGAGATTGCCTACCTTATTTTGACATGGCGATCGCCAATACCAAGCACATCCTGTGTCCTTGGCTGAAAAAGATTGCACAAATTAATCTTGAGAGTCCGGGGTAGGAAGTAAAGGTAGCTCTACCTCAGTTAGTCTTGCACAAAAGTTCCTTTAATACCACCAGAGGTTTAGTATATGTCAGGGCCAATTCTATCTGATGCCTACAAGTTCGTGACAGTCGAAGAATACTTCAAAGATATCAAAAGCTGGGAAACCCTAAAGAAAGCCTCTTCTTATCAATACCTAGACAAAGAACAAACACTGATACTTGAGTTTCAAAAGAGCGATGGCAATACCACTGCCATGCTGCTTCAGTTCGTTCAGAATGATACCTTTCGGGTTCGTTTCAACCCCAAAAAACGCAAGGAAGATTACACCAATAAAAATACTCGTGCGTTAGTCCAAAACACTTTCGATGAGTTAAAGAAAGACGCACAGCAGGGAGATGAAGAGTTTTATATAGACTACGAGGACAAAGGTGGTCACGCCTGCATACTAACTACGAGAAAGCAGCGGAATAAAGAATCTGTGATGCAGGTAAGAGTCACCACAGATCCATTCCAGATCACTGTGATCAATTGCGAGCCTGACGGCACCAGCTTTAAAGTCTGGGAGACATCAGTACCTGGAATACTATACACTCCCAACGGAAATGACGATTATGCGATTATCCAGTCTGTGGACAAACCCGCACCAGCCAAGTTTATTGGCTTTGGCGAACAAGGAGGCAAGTCACTGTGCCGCAATAGTGGGCAACTAAACTATTTCAATTTCGATAACATGCGGTACCGGCAGGTCTATAACTACGGTCCGTTAGACGGACGGGAACCGCTTTACCACTCAGAACCGTTCTTCATTGAATTTAACGGCGTTCCTGAAAAAGATTGCGTCACCGGCATGTACGTTGACAATCGCGGTCAAATCCTGATGGATATTGGCTACCACAACTCCAGTACCTATCTGGTCGGTACCCGCTTCGGCGACCTTGACTATTATTTCTTCATGGCAGACACTCCTGCGGAGCTGATAAACAGCTTTACTGAGATTGTCGGACGCTCGCGGCTAAAACCCAGATGGGCTTTGGGATACCATCAAGGATGCTATGGGTATGAAGACCGGGGCGCTCTGGAATGGACTGTTCGCAAGCATCGTGACTACCAAATTCCCCTGGATGGTCTTCATGTGGATGTAGACGTACAGGATAACTATCACACCTTCACCATTAATACAGAGAAGTTTCCCGATCCCAAAGGCATGTTTGCCAATTTAAAAGCTCAAGGTGTGAAGTGCAGCACGAACATTACCCCAATTATTAGCAGCAACCAGAAATCGTACTACAAATCCTACACGGAAGGCGTGGAAAAGGGCTATTTTGTACGAGATAAGCGCTTCTTCGGCGATCTCAATCTGAGCAACCCTGAAGACCTTAACAAAGGTTACAGCTACCAGAATTTCGATCCACCTGGGCAGCAAAGCGTTTTCTTCGCATACGACCCAGAGCACAACGCCAATACGGGCAATTTTTATATCGGCGAAGTTTACTATGGAAATGACCGAATTACAGGACAGGAAATGGGTACGCCCGGTCATTACCCCGATTTAGGACGGCAAGAGGTGCGTGATTGGTGGGGTAAGCAATATCAATATCTCTTTGATATGGGACTGGAAATGGTTTGGCAGGACATGACAACACCTGCTATCCGTTCCCGTCGTGGCGATATGCGGGGCTTCCCCTTCCGATTGCTGGTTACTGACGATTCTATTGTGGGAGAGGAACCCAAACTGACGCCAGCTATTAAGGTGTGGAATTTGTACTCGTACAATCTCCACAAAGCCACCTACCACGGTCTCAACAACCTTGTCTACTCAGAGCAGTCAGATAAAGCAGGACAGCGCCGCAAGGATCGTAACTTCATCGTCGGGCGCGGCAGTTTCACAGGCGCACACCGCTTTGCCGCATTGTGGACAGGGGACAACTCTTCAACCTGGGATTTTCTGAAGATGAACGTGGCCCAAGTGATGTCACTTGGCATGACCGGTGTCACCATCTGCGGGCAAGATGTCGGTGGCTTTGAACAAGAGAACGACGAGCAACACTGGGTTGGTCCTGAACTGTTTATCCGCTGGACCGCTGCGGGAGCTTTCCTACCCTGGTTCCGCAACCACTATATGCGTAAGGGGCGGAAAGAATTCCAAGAAATCTTCATGTACGAAGAATGGTTTAACCAACATCGGGGTGGTCAGCTGCCGGAACCGCAAGATTTGTACCGCGCGGTTTTACCTGCCTGCAAGTATTACATTGAATTGCGGTATCGGCTCCTCCAGGTCTTCTATGACGCCATGTTTGAGAACACATTTGATGGGTTGCCCATCTGTCGCCCCATGTTTCTCAACGACCCAAAAGACAAGGCGCTCTACAACGACAAAATCGCCTTCCTTGACGACCAATTCTTCGTCCGCCACGATATCCTCGTCGCTCCAGTTCTAAATCCGCAGTCAGCTGAGAACGGCTACGGCAAACGTGATGTTTATTTGCCTGCTGGTAGCAACTGGTATTCTTTTAAAGACAACAAACAGCCTCTTGATGCTGCTGTCGATGGTGGGACTACTATACGCGGTTTTGATGCGAGTCTGAGTGGCGACCCCAAACACATTCCCTTTATCGTTCCTATCTACGTGCGAGCAGGCGCAATCATACCCACTATAGAGGTTGAACAATATGTGGGAGAGCGGAACAGCAAAGGTCTGCTCAATCCTATAACGTTGAACATCTATCCTGGTGAAAGTGGCCAATACACCATGTACTTGGATGATGGCAAGAGCCGTGCTTCTGAACCCAAGGAGTCAGCTATATACGATAACGATGACTTGGCGAACAGCGAATATCGTGAAGTACTGATTACGCACAACAAAACTGGTTCAACACGCCAGATTACCGTGGAGCGTAAACATGACAACTATCAGCCCAAAGAAGACTTTTTCTTCGTAGCGATCCTGCACGATCCATCTGAAACCAAAGGCAATTCAAGTGTCTTCAAGAAGCTAACAATAAACGGGCAAGAGGTCGGTTTAATTTCAGGCGGCGACCCTGGAGAACGGGCGTATAAGCTAAGCGGTTCTCACCAGAATGCCTGGTACTACAACGAAAACATCAGAATCAGTTTCGTCAAGGTGTTTGATAACAATCCGTCGATCAAAATACAGGCAGAATACAATGCCTAAATTATCTACACTCCTCTGACGGCTGAGTGTAAGTAGTTCTCTTCCGGTATTTTCTACGGGGTAGTGCAACAGCACTGCTCCCATTTCTTCTCTAAATTGCTTGTATTTAATCGCCTAACAGTGGGGTGGGCATCCCTCCCTGCTCAGTTTATAGGACGGGCGCTTAGTGCTACTCCCACAAGAAAATAGCCTTGTTCCTAGTCAGAAACTAGGAATACCATTAAGGAGGCTCTGCCTCCCCTACTTGCGGCAGAGCCGCTTGAACGGCATTTCCTGCTTAGCTACCGAAACGAGATTTTGAAAGGGTTTTGGCTTAAGTTGACACCAATGGTACCAATCCCATTCCACAAGAAATATGTTGGGGTAGCCTACGCTAAGCGCATAAATCGCCTTAGGGACTTCCAAATAAAAAATATCCCAAATTTTCTTGTGGGATGGAGAGAAGTCCGATCGGAGGTTTCCTCCGTTAGCGCAAGCTCCTCGCGGAGCGAGGCTCGGAACTTCGGAGTGTCCCCACCCGTCCTTTGTATTCAGGGCGGGCTAGAAGCCCACCCCACAAGATGGATAATTTATTTCTTGGAAATCCCTTAGAGGATGTTTGGAAAGTCCAAAATAAGTATGATTTGTCATTCTGAGCGGAATGAAATGAAGCGTTCGCGAACGCGAGTGCGTGCGCTTTGCGCTCAGCGTGTCCTTTTGGACTCAGGGACTCAGAATCCCAATTTTTCGTTGAGGCTGAGATGCAACACTTGTGCTGTCGCTCCGTGCCTCGCAGAGCGAGGTCGCACGGTACACCATGACAAAAACTATACTTTTGAAACATCCTCTTAGATTCCCGACTTCTTAAAGAAGTCGGGAATCTTGTTGTTCACAGTTTCCCCCTACTCCCGCATCTATTATTTTTGTGCATTTGCACAATTGCAATGACCAACAGGAAAAACTTCTTTGGTCAAATGCCCAATGAACTGAAGTTCGGGACAGAGTAATGTTAGATCAGTCGTCCAAGAGGTGAATGCGTGTCCCACAGAAATCGACTCAGCAAGCATCTACCCATCGCTCGGATAGCTCTTGTGCGATCGCTTCCCGGATTGGGCGATTTACTGTGTGCTGTCCCTGCAATAAGAGCTTTACGCGCAGCTTTTCCACAGAGCCACATGACTCTGATTGGTCTTGCATGGGCAAAAGCTTTCGTGGAGCGCTTCAGCGATTACCTTGATGAGTTCTTAGAATTTCCCGGCTATCCAGGCATTCCTGAAATTGCTCCACCTGTCCACAAAATACCACAGTTCTTCGCTAGCGTACAGCAACAACGCTTTGACTTGGCATTGCAAATGCATGGTAGCGGTATCATCAGCAATACTTTCACCGTCTTACTTGGTGCGCGTGTCAACGCTGGTTTTTATCTGCCTGGTCAATACTGTCCAGATGCAGATTATTTCCTACCATACCCAGACCACGAACCAGAAGTATGGCGTCACCTGCGGTTGATGGAATATTTGGGAATACCACTCCAAGGCGATGAACTGGAATTTCCCCTAAATAAAGAGGATTTTTCGGCTTTGCATAAAGTCGAGGAAGTCCAAGCTCTCCAGAAAGGAAAGTATGTCTGCATTCACCCTGGTGCAAGTGTGCCAGAAAGACGTTGGTCTGTGGAAAATTTTGCTGCTGTTGCTGATGCGATCGCTGCTCGTGGTTTCCAGGTTGTGCTAACTGGCACAGCACCAGAAGCAAATCTTACACAGTCAATTGCCCAAATGATGCAAGCAAAGCCGATTAATTTGGCGGGAAAGACCAACTTGGGTGCATTGGCAGCGCTTTTGAACAAAGCAGAATTACTGATATCTAACGATACGGGTGTGTCGCATTTAGCAGCAGCTTTGAAAGTGAAAAGTGTTGTGATTTTTACCAACTCTGACCCGCATCGTTGGGCACCATTAGACCGGAATATTCATCGGGTGTTAAGTTCTGAGTCAGTTTTGCTGCAAACCGCAGAGACGCAGAGAGGGGGAGATAAAGAAGACAATTTAATTTCCTCATTTCCCTACCACTCCATCACTCCAGCAATGGTGATGGTTCAGGTGGATGATCTCCTGTCAAAGGAGGTAGCGAATGTTACCTGATTTGACGAATGTGCAAAGAGTTTTGGTGATGCAAGTCGGTAGTCGCCAAGACTTAATGCAAACGATTCCTGCACTCCAAAAGTTACGCGACCTGCTAGGAGATGCCACCATTACATTAATGGTTTCTCCATGTAGTAGCGAAATAAGTATAGAACTGCCTTGGGTAGATGAAGTCTTTGTGTATGAGGGTGGTAACACATTTGTAGATGCTGAACGCGAATTGGCGTTAATATCCAAGCTTCGCCAAAGCGCTTTTGATTGTGCTGTCATTTTCACGAATCCTAGAGAGTCACCTTATCCGCTAGCATATATCTGCTATTTGGCAGGAATTCCCATACGTATCGGTCAGTCGCAAGAGTTCGGCGGCGGCGTTCTTTCGGAATGGCTAAAGTTATCAGCAAAAGATTCTCACCCAGTAGACAAACACTTTTTGTTAATAAAGTCATTAGTCGTATGAAATCCGTTTGTTTACTTATGGTATCTGCAAAACCTCACCCCTCTCTCCTTGTAAAGGCTATGCGTTACCCGGAACTTTCTTAACAATCTTAAAACCCTTGCCTTATAAGCGTTACAAGGCTTGCATTTTCTCCCATACTTGACAAAGAAGCCCTTACTCTTCTCAAGAAAAACTTGATTTTATTGAGAATGGAAAACGTAGTTTTGAGGCTTTGGTGTTGGGAGAGCGATCGCTCTCTCAAATGTTAAGAAAGATCCGGGTAATGGATAGGTAAAGGAGAGGGGTAGGGGTGAGGTTTGTCAGGTATGGATTAGTAAGTGATTAACCGGATTAGATATCATTTGTTGTTTTGTGCGAAAGATTAATGACTCATAATTATGAATGACTATGAAACCATTGCGTATCCTCACCTGGCATATCCACGGTAGCTATCTCCACTACTTAACACAGAGTCACCATCACTTTTATTTGCCTGTCAAACCAGAACGACCAGAAGGTTATGGCGGTCGCTTGGGTGGTTTTCCTTGGTCAGATAATGTTCATGATGTTTCTGCACAGGAAGTCAGGAATCTCCAGTTTGACTGTATTTTGTTTCAGTCGCGTAAGAACTATCTTGAAGACCAATACGAAATTCTCTCTGAATCACAGCGACGATTACCGCGTATTTACTTAGAACATGATCCACCACGGGAACACCCAACAGATACACAGCATATTGTAGATGACCCGGATGTGCTGCTGGTTCATGTGACGCATTTTAACCAACTTATGTGGAATAGTGGTCGCACTCCGACTCGTGTGATTGAACATGGAGTCATGATACCCGATGATGTTCGCTACACAGGTGAACTGGAACGGGGACTGGTGGTAGTGAATGGTTTGCGATCGCGCGGTCGTCGTTTGGGTGTAGATGTATTTGAACGTGTCCGCCAAGAAATTCCTCTGGACTTGGTTGGTATGGGTGCAGAAAAACTCGATGGACTCGGCGAAATACCACATCATCAATTACCAGCATTTGCTTCACGCTACCGCTTTTTCTTTAATCCCATCCGCTACACCAGCTTAGGACTTGCTGTATGCGAAGCAATGATGGTGGGTTTGCCAATCATTGGACTCGCAACGACAGAAATGGTCACAGTAGTAGAAAAGGGAGTTTCTGGCTACGTCGATACCGATATTAACAAGCTCATTGACAAAATGCACCAACTTTTAAACAGCCAAACTCATGCACAAAAGTTGAGTCAAGGTGCAATAGCAACAGCGCAAAAACGCTTTAACATCCAAAGATTTTCTCAGGACTGGGACAAAGCATTTCAATCAGTCATTAGTCCTTTGTCTTCTGTTCTTAGCAAATGAATAATGACTAATGACTAATGACTAATGACTAATGACTAATGACTAAATCAATTGCCTTAATTAGCGAACACGCTTCACCGCTTGGTACCTTTGGGGGTGCAGATAGTGGCGGTCAAAATGTGTATGTAGGACAGATAGCAAAACATCTGGCTATTGCTGGGTACAAAGTTGATGTTTTTACACGGCGGGATAGTCAAGAATTGCCAGAAATCATTCAATGGATAGATGGCGTTAGGATTATTAATGTGCCTGCTGGTCTTCCTACATACATCCGTAAAGAAGATATGTTGCCGTATATGGAAGAGTTTACGGCATATGTTCTAAATTTTTGTCAAAATCCTTGGTCTTTTCAAAGTAAAGCGCACAAAAAGTACGACTTGATACACGCAAATTTCTGGATGTCAGCATTGGTGGCGGCAGAAATTAAGCAAGTGTTGGGGATTCCTTTTGTTGTGACTTTTCATGCTCTTGGTCGTGTGCGCCGCTTTTGGCAAGGAGAGGCGGACGAATTTCCTGATGAGCGATTTATTATTGAAGACCGCATCGTTGCCGAAGCTGATCATATCATCGCTGAGTGTCCGCAGGATGAGGAAGATTTGCTGCGTCTGTATCATGCCAAAAAAGAGAAAATCACCATTATTCCTTGTGGTTTTGATGCAAGTGAGTTTTGGCAAGTTGATAAAACTAAGGCTCGTAAAACGCTTGGTTTACCACCTGATGAACGTCTCATTCTCCAGTTAGGACGTTTGGTACCTCGAAAGGGTGTTGATACAGTCATTCGTGCCTTTGGGCGTCTTCTGCAACAGTATGATATCCAAGCAAGACTCTTGATTGTAGGCGGTGAATCAGAAGAACCAGATCCCCACTTGACACCAGAAATCGCTCGTTTGCAAACTATTGCAATAGAAGAAGGCGTTGAGTCGCAAGTGACATTTGTTGGACGCCGCAGCCGCGAAATGGTTAAATATTACTACTGTGCTGCTGATGTTTTCGTGACAACGCCTTGGTATGAACCGTTTGGCATCACACCTTTAGAAGCGATGGCTTGTGGAACGCCTGTGATTGGTTCTCATGTCGGTGGTATTAAATATACCGTAAAAGACAGTGAAACTGGGTATCTTGTACCGCCAAATCAGCCAGAGGCGATCGCCGAACGCATTGCCTATCTCTACAAAAATCCTGAAGTACACAAGCGTTTAAGCCACAACGCAATACAACGCGTCAATCACCTGTTTACCTGGCAAAAGGTAACAAATTCAGTTGCATCGCTGTATGAGAAAGTCTTGAAAGACAAGCAGAAACCAATTTTTCTTTCTCCCCCTGCTTTCCCTACTCCTGTTGTTTCCTCTTCGCTGACTTTTGTTGATGACAGTTTTGCAGCAGCAATAGCGGCGATGGAAAAATCCCGACAAACTTTGAAAAGTGCCATTGTTGAAGCAGCGGAGGCGCTGTTCACTTGTTTTGCTTTGGGTGGTAAAGTGCTTGTTTGTGGTAATGGTGGTAGTGCGGCGGATGCGCAACATTTTGCAGCAGAATTTGTTGGTAAGTTACGCTGCTCAAAACGTGCAGGACTTCCAGTTATGGCGCTAAGTGCTGATACTGCTTTTTTAACTGCTTGGGCGAATGATGCTGGGTACGAGTATGTTTTTTCCCGACAGGTAGAAACATTTGCTCAAAGCGGAGATTTATTACTTGGTATTAGTACAAGTGGGCGATCGCCCAATATGATCGAAGCGTTTAAAACTGCTCGTCATTGCCACATCAATACTATTGCTTTAGTTGGCGGTGACGGTGGGGAATTATTGCCACTAGCAGATTTAGCAGTTGTTGTCCCAGCAACTGATACCCAACGTATTCAGGAAGTACAACACCTGGTACTGCATCTTTTGTGTGAACTAGTTGAGAAACGAGTTGGGAAAAAAGAGGAAGGCGAGAGGGGGAGAGTAGGAGAGTGGGAGAGACAAAGAGTACCCAATGGAAACCATCAGTTCTATCAACTCGGGTAATACCGTAGTGAGGGCTTTAGTCCTCTCGTAACGTAGCAACGACTAAAGTCCTCACTACAAAAATTAATTGAAAGGAGAAAACATAAACAATGGAAGAACTCAAAGGCAAAGTCGTATTAGTTACAGGCGGCGGACGTGGACTTGGTGAAGCTATCAGTCACACATTATCATCAGCAGGTGCAAGTGTCGTCGTTGCAGATATTCGAGACGACTTAGCACATAAAGTGAGTGGAGAAATTCAAGCCAATGGCTTTCAAGCACTGCCCTTAGTGTTAGATATTACCAGCGAAGAACAAGCTCAAACAGCGATCGACAAGATTATCTCCCAATACGGACGCTTAGATGCTCTGATTAACAATGCTGGTACAGATATCACCGTTTCAATCGAGGAACTTGCTATCAAAGATTGGGATAGAATTCTTGCTGTTAACTTACGCGCTCCCTTTATTTTGTCAAAATTCGTTCTACCTGTCATGAAACAACAGGGTAGCGGTCATATTATTAACATTGCTTCCACCGCATCAAAGCGAGCGTGGGCAAATGCTTCAGCTTACCATGCCAGTAAATGGGGATTGTTGGGCTTTAGTCACGCCTTGCATGTAGAAGCGCGTCCTTATAATATCAAAGTGACAGCTTTAGTTGCAGGTGGGATGCAAACGCCATTTTTGCTAGACCGTTTCCCTGATATCGATGTCAGCAAGTTGCAAGATCCCAAGAATGTAGCTGCAACAATTCGATTTTTGCTATCTACGCCAGAGGGAACTGTTATTCCTGAAATGACAGTTCTACCACTGGGCGAGACTTCTTGGCCGTAATGACGAGATGGGGTATTCAGGTTTGAGATTCAAAAATTCACGCACGAGGTTTCAAGACTCGCGCACGAGGTTTCAAGACTCGCGCATGAGTTTCCAAGACTCACGCACGAGGTTTCAAGACTCGCGCATGAGTTTCCAAGACTCGCGCACGAGGTTTCATGACTCGCGCATGAGTTTCCAAGACTCACGCATGAGTTTCCAAGACTCACGCATGAGGTTTCAAGACTCACGCATGAGGTTTCAAGACTTGCGCATGAGGTTTCAAGACTCACGCACGAGGTTTCAAGCTTGATAAATGAGGTTTGGCGCTTGAGTGATGATAATGCGAGCAGTGTTTCTGGATAAAGACGGGACTTTAATTGAGGATGTGCCGTATAATGTTGACCCGCAACAAATTAAGCTAGCGTCTGGTGCGATTGAGGGATTGTTATCCCTCCAAGAAGCTGGGTACAAGTTGATTGTGATTACCAACCAGTCGGGTGTGGCGCGGGGGTATTTTCCCGAATCTGCGCTTGTGGGGGTGGAGGAACGATTGTGTCAACTTTTAGCAGCAGAAGGTATCTACCTAGCTGGTTTTTATTACTGTCCCCATCACCCGGATGGAGTCGTGCGAGAATTTGCACTTGTTTGTGACTGTCGCAAACCTGCACCAGGTTTACTTCTACGTGCGGCTGGTGAACACAACATCGATTTGCGTTCATCTTGGTTTATTGGCGACATTCTCAATGATGTGGAAGCTGGACATTGTGCTGGGTGTAAAACGGTTTTGCTTGATAATGGCAATGAGACTAAATGGGAATTCTCTGCACAGAGAACACCAGATTTTATTGTTACCGACCTCATGGAAGCGGCACAAGTGATCTTATCTACTGATGGAAATCCCGTTAGTAGGGGCACGGCAATGCCGTACCCCTACTCAGGAGGACGCTAGTGAAACCTGAGTTGACAAAGCTGTTGGATGCGATCGCTCGTCTTCATGTCATCGTTATAGGTGAAGCGATGTTGGATGGCTACTTAGAAGGATTTAGTAATCGCCTTTGTCCAGAAGCGACCGTGCCAGTTGTTACTCTGACAAATCGCTTATATGTTCCCGGAGGTGCTGCTAATACTGCTGTCAATGTCCGTAGTCTCAAAGCAAATGTGACATTTTTATCAGTAATTGGTGATGATTGGGAGGGTTCGCAACTACAGCAAGCACTTTCAGAACGTGGCGTTTCCACAAAACACATTCTCAAAGCCTCAAATAGACAAACGCTTAGCAAGCAGCGAGTGATAACAGCGTCGCAAATGGTAGTAAGATTTGATTCTGGCACCACCGATGCCATTGACGCTGACAGCGAGCAAGCGCTGATTGACAAACTGGAGCTTTTATTTCCACAATGCGATGCCGTGATTGTCTCAGATTACGGTTATGGAATTTTGACACAAAGAGTGATTGATGCAATAGCACAACTTCAGCGAATCTTTCCTCGCGTTCTTGTCGTTGACTCTAAAAACCTCACCGCCTACCGTCACCTTAACGTCACCGCAGTTAAACCGAACTACAAGCAAGCAGTGCAGTTGCTGGCGATCGCTTCCTTAAAAAGTAACGGGGGGATCTCTCGTGCAGAACAAATCAAACCTTACGGCGAAAAACTTCTTAACCTTACAGGTGCGAAAATAGCTGCTGTCACCTTAGATACAGAAGGTGCAATGATTTTCGAGCGAGATTCCCAACCATACCGCACCTATGCCCAACCTACCGCCGAATCCCGTACCTCAGGGGCAGGAGATACCTATAGTAGCGCCCTCACCCTTGCCTTAGCATCTGGTGCTACAACACCACTAGCTGCCGATTTCGCCGCCGCCGCCGCTGCTGTCGTTGTGCAAAAAGAAGGAACCAGCGCCTGTTCTACTGAGGAACTGCGTGAATTTCTTTCCAAACTAGAGGAAAACACACAAGACAACAGAGAAAATACCTCCTCATCTCCCTCACTCCCTCCCTCCCTCCCTCTCTCCCTCCCTCTCTCCCTCTCTCCCGAAAAATACATCCCCGACACCAACCAACTTGCAACCCTTGTCACCTCTTACCGTCGCACTGGACATAAAATAGTTTTCACCAACGGTTGCTTTGACATCCTCCATGCTGGACACGTTTCCTATCTCAATCGTGCTAAAGCATTGGGTGACATACTGATTATTGGCGTTAACTCCGACGACAGCATCCGCCGTATCAAAGGTGCAAATCGCCCGATCAACCCTTTGGAAGATCGTATCCAAGTTCTGGGCGGACTAGGTTGTGTTGATTATCTCGTTGCTTTTAACGAAGACACCCCAATCGACCTGATCCGCTTAGTTCAACCTGATGTCTACGTCAAAGGCGGCGACTACACCAAAGAAACTCTACCAGAAACACCTGTGGTAGAACAATACGGCGGTGTCGTTGAACTTTTGCCCTTTGTGGAAAACCGTTCTACCACTCGTATAATCGAGCGTATTGCTAGGCAGAAGAATGAGGAAGCTTTTGACTTTTGACTTTTGACTTTTGACTTTTGACTTTTAACAAATGACTACTTGGAACACTGCTGAAAACATCCTGTGCATCCGACTCGACACAATTGGCGATGTGTTGATGACGACACCAGCCATTCACGCCTTAAAAGCATCACATCCCAACCGTCGAATTACGCTGCTTACTTCCTCTGCGGGTGCATCCACTGCTTCACTCGTCCCAGATGTTGATGAAGTGATTGTCTACGATGCACCTTGGTTAAAAGCAACAGCACCGCGACAAAATAGCCGTCCTGAGTACGAAATGGCAGAAGACCTGCGACGTCTTAAGTTTGATGGTGCGATTATTTTTACTGTATATAGTCAAAACCCGCTACCCTCTGCATTTCTATGTTATCTCGCCGACATTCCCCTACGGTTGGCTCATTGTCATGAAAATCCCTACCAACTCCTAACAGATTGGGTAAAAGACCCAGAACCAGAGCATTGTATGCGTCATGAAGTACGTCGTCAACTGGATTTAGTTGCTACAATTGGCTGCCAAATAGATGACGAAAGAATGTCTCTGCGTGTCCCAGAAAAAGCTTTAGCTAGCGTTAAAGATATTCTGGAACAACTCGGTATTACTCAGCAGCGTCCTTGGGTTGTCATTCATCCTGGCGCAACGGCTGCTTCACGCCGCTACGCCCCTGAAAAATTTGCTGTTGTTGCCCGTAGTTTAGTACAAGATATGGGTATTGCGGTCATCTTTACAGGCACAGAACCAGAACGCGAACTGGTTACAGCAATTCAAACAGCAAGTGGTGTTGTGTCTCATTCACTTGTCGGTTGCCTTAACCTCAGTGAACTGGCAGCACTTTTATCACTCGCCCCTCTGCTTATTTCCAATAATACTGGTCCCGTTCACATTGCTGCTGCTGTTGGTACACCAGTTGTGGATTTGTATGCTCTCACCAATCCTCAGCACACTCCTTGGGGTGTTCCTAATCGCGTGCTGTTCCATGATGTTCCCTGCAAGAACTGTTACAAAAGCATTTGCCCTGAAGGACACCAAAATTGTCTGCAACTGGTTAAACCAGAGTCTGTTGTTGATGCTGCTTGTGAATTACTTAATTCTTCCCCTGCTACTGCTAAAAAAAACATTGTCTCGTTCCCTGACTCTGGCAGGGAATGCCTTATTTGAGGCTCTGCCTCATAAATTATACCTATTCGAGGCAGCAACCCCCTGTCATTCATTTCCAGGCAGCAGCCCGGAAACGAGAAAATACTGTTAAAACATGAAAGTTGACATCCTTATTCCCACCTATTCTCGCCCTGCTGCTTTGGCTGTCACCCTGACTAGTCTGATAGCCCAAACTTACCGTGACTTTCGCGTTGTCATTTCTGACCAAACTGAGGATAGCAACCCGGTGGAGAGTGGCGAGGTGCAAGCGGTGCTGCGTGTGCTTCGTGCTCATGGTCATGCAGTGGAAGTCCACAAACACTTACCCCGTCGAGGAATTGCCGAACAACGGCAGTTTTTACTAGAGCAAGCAACAGCTCCCTATGCGCTTTTCCTTGATGACGACTTGATTTTAGAACCTTTTGTGGTTGAAAATATGCTTGCTGCCATAAAAGAAGAACGCTGCGGTTTCGTTGGCAGTGCGGTTATTGGACTCAGCTTTATTGATGATATCCGCCCCCACGAGCAAAAAATTGAGTTTTGGGACGAACCAGTGCAGCCGGAAAGTGTCAAACCTGACACACCAGAATGGGAGCGCTGGCGTTTGCATAACGCCGCTAATCTTTACCATGTCCAGAAAAGCTTGGATCTTACCCATAAAGAGCAGCGTAAATACCACATTGCTTGGGCTGGTGGATGTGTTATGTATGATACAGAAAAACTTCGCGGCATCGGTGGCTACTCGTTTTGGGAGCAACTACCGCCGGAACACTGTGGTGAAGATGTTTTGGTGCAGTTGCGGTTGATGGAACTTTACGGCGGTTGTGGGATTATTCCTTCTGGTGTCTATCATCAAGAGTTGCCCACCACGATTGTTAACCGGAGTCATCCTGCAGATAAATACATAATTGGGGACTGGGAACTGGCGACTGGGGACTGGCGACTGGGGACTGGCGACTGGGAAGAGGAGGGGAGAGGGGGAAACTCGGCGACGCGGTGAGGGTTTTTCCCCGTGTCCCAGTGTCTGGGTGTCCTCTTCCTAATCCCTAATCCCTAATCCCTAATCCCTAATTCCTAATCCCCAATCCCTAATCCCTAATCCCTAATCCCTAATCCCTAATTCCTAATCCCTTTTATATGCGTAAAATTCTGTTTGTCGAACTGTTGGGTGGAATTGGCGATGTTTTAATCGCGTTAAGTGCGATTCATGCTTTGGCGCGAACCCACCCAGCCGCCGAACTGACAGTTTTAACTTTCCCGCCAGGAGGTGAACTGCTAAAAAGCGATCCGCTGATTAAGCGGGTTGTTTATGCAGAACCTGGAAAGGCAAAACAATCGGTTGTTGAGTTACTCACTCGTGAAACTTTTGATTTGATTGTTTCAGATACAAATTACGACGATATTGATAAAGTTATTCAAAATAGTGGTGCGTTGCAGGTAGTCACGAATTTGTGGCGACAACCTCCAGCAGATGAATTGGTGGGCGATCGCTTTGTCCAAATCCTACAAGCAGAAGGTTTAATCAACCCGGATGCGATTAAACCTGCACAACTCCACCTTACCCAAGATGAACTAAATAAAGCCCAAAAGCTATTCAATTATGTCCGCCGTCCTTTGGTGTTCTTATGTCCAGATGCGGGGATGGCAATTAAGCGCTGGAGTAACGTAAATTTTATTACCTTAGGTCAAATTTTGCAGCAGCGTTGGGGCGCGACTGTAATTGTCCCAGTGGGTTCTGATGCAAAGCAGGCGGAAAGCATCGCTGAGGGGATAGGGGGTGAAGCCCGGATTTTGCCCCGTGGGACGTTGCGGGATTTAGCAGCTGCTTTGGCGTCTGCTGATTTGGTCATTGCGGCTGACACGGGTCCAGCACGGATTGCGGCGGCGTTGAATGTGTTAACTATTACTTTGTTTGGTCCTTCTTGGTATGGGCGTTATGGTCAACCATCACCTCACGTGAATTTGCAAGGGTATCCGGAGTGTCCTGAGCGTAATATTAGTAATTTTACGGAGCAGCAATGTTGGTACGGTGGGGTGTGCCCGTTGGATAAGGGTTGGCAAAGTTGTATGGAGGGGATTTCGGTTGATGAGGTTTTAAGTGTTGTGGAGGGGTTTTTAAACGAACCGCAGAGGCGCAGAGGGCGCAGAGGAAGAGAAGAAGACTCACATCTTGCACCTATCCGTAGAAAACCGTACAAACCAAAAATATGTGCAATAAAGCTACATTATTTTTATTGGCTTTTCTCGCTATATAAAGGACTTTTGGTTTCATACTGAGTAACGAAGTACCATCAAATTTTCTTGGTGCAAGATGTGAGAAGAGGTCTATTATAGCAACAGCCAAGGTAGTTAGGACATCAACAAATGATAAAACTTAGACACAAAAAGACTTTTGACCCAGTCCCCAGTCCCCAATCCCTAGTCCCCTGCTATAGTTAGGAAAATGAAGTCGATACTAGAAAATTCAAAATCTAATATCCAAAATCCAAGGTTGCATGGGTTGCGTAATATTTTGGTGATGCGGCTGGACAATATTGGTGATGTGATTATGACGAGTCCGGCTTTGCGGGCTATTAAGGAGAATTTGCCGACTTGTCGTTTGACTTTGATGGCAAGTCCGGGTGGGGCGCAGGCGACAGAGTTATTACCTTGGGTGGATGAGGTTTTGCCATGGCGTGTGCTGTGGCAGGATTTGGGAAAGTTGGATTTCGATCCGGCGCGGGAGTGGGAATTGGTGAGGACGCTGCAAGATGGCAAGTTTGATGCAGCGATTATTTTCACTAGTTTTAGTCAAAGTCCACATCCAGCAGGGTTTTTGTGTTATTTGGCTGGTGTTGGGTTACGGGTGGGTGAGTCTAAGGAAGCGGGAAATGGTGTACTGACGCTAGAAGTATCATCTGCGCCAGATGAGATTCATCAAGTTGAACGCAATTTGAGATTAATTGAGGCTGCTGGGTTTGAGGTGTATAATCGCAGTCTTTGCATTGAGATACCAGAAGCTGCACAACGAGAAGCAGTAATGTTATTAGGGACTAGTAGCGATCGCTTAAGCGCTTACTACAACTATATCTTGCTCAATCCCTGGACAAGTTGCCAATCTCGCAATTATGATTCTCAACGCTTTGCTTTTGCTGCACGTCAACTAGCAGAAATAACACAAATGCCTGTGGTGGTTACTGGTGTGGAGAAAGACCGCCTCAAAAGTCCATCTTTACTTGCTACACTAGGCGACTATGGAATTGACCTCATTGGCAAAACAACTTTGTCTCAACTAGCAGCACTCATTGCCAATGCAAAACTAGTGCTAACCAATAACACCTCAACAATGCACATAGCTGATGCTACGCGCACACCCACTGTTGTCATGTTTGCGGGAACTGAACTTGAGTGTCAATGGGAACCACGCAATGGGACTTCCCGCTTACTCCGCCGTCCTACGACCTGTAGTCCTTGTTACGCTTTTACCTGTCCCTATCAGTTGGAATGCTTAGATATCCCTCCAGAGGAGGTAGTCGCCGCTGGTTTACAACTGTTAAACAATCAGTAACTGACTGGCTCAATACAGCTTAGTCATTCTGCTGGAGTACCCAAGCCAAGTATGTCAAAATACCACGATCTTCTGTATTTTGAATCCTATCTTTCATGAAGTCTTTAGGATTTTGAAGTGAATCCTCATTGTGGAGACGCTCTTCAAAAGTCTGAGATGTTTCTTGAAGGACATCATATAACCGTTGGAGGTGTCGCTTTGGCAAAGTAAGCGTTACCTCTTCAGAACTAAAGAACAGCCGTGCCATTGCATCTTCTTTTGCACTCATTTCTCTTATCCTGCATGATGCTTAAATTCTATTGACATTCTACGAATGATTGATGACTATTACTATTGCCATTATTGCTGGTACTTACAAACCTGAGCGCTGTGGTGTTGCTCATTACACTGCTTGTTTGCGGGATGCGCTGAAAAAGCACGGCATTCAATCTGTTGTCCTCACTACCCATGCAGCCGCCACCGAAGTTAATGATAACAGCGTGAGGGGTGTGCTACAAGATTGGCGATTTGCCGATTTGATGTCTTTGGTACAAGCAGTACATACCACCAAAGCTGACATTTTGCATATCCAACATGCAGCAGGCACTTACGGTTTTGAGCGTGCTATCTTTTTGTTACCGCTACTTCTTAGAGCTACAGGTTATCGCAAACCTATTGTCACGACTGTGCATGAATACGGTTGGTGGGAATGGCAACCAAAAGGTATTCCACCACAACTTATAGAATGGTTGAAGATGTGGGGACAGCAGCGCGGGTGGTGGGATAGAGAAGACGGATTTTTACTGACTTTAAGCGATGCATTAATTACAACAAATGCGGAAGCTGAAGAAGTTATCCATCAACGGCTACCCCAATTAGTTAACCGCGTATCGCTTATCCCCATTGCTGCAAATATTGATGTTACCCCTATTGAACGAAACACAGCACAACAGCAATTACGTCAAAGGTGTAACTTTGCTCAAGATACCATTGTCATCGCCTTTTTTGGCTTTCTCCATCCAGTCAAAGGGCTAGAAACCCTTCTACCAGCATTCAAAAAAGTTCTAACAACTCATCCGCAAGCACGACTGTTGTTACTTGGTGGTGTGGAAAGTTTAGCTTTGCGGGGAGAAGAAGCAAAACGCTACTGGGATAAACTCCATAAGCTGGTAGCCGAACTAAACTTAAGCGAAATGGTACATCTTACCGGGTATCTGGATGTTGAAACCGCCTCAAAATATCTTTCCGGGTGCGATATCGGAGTCCTACCCTTCAACCACGGAATGACGATGAAAAGCGGTTCACTTCTGACTTTATTAGCTCATGGTTTACCAGTCATCGCCACCCAACATCCCACGCCTCTACCCGATGGACATCCAGTACAGCTCGTTCCTCCTCGCGATATAGACGCTTTGGCAGATGCACTTTGCCAACTCCTAAACGACCCTGATAAATGGAACCATTTAGGTAATGTCGGTCGTATTTTTATCCAAAACTTGACTTGGTCCAACATAGCGCGATCGCACCTCAGCATCTACCAAAAACTCCTCTCCTCTGCGTCCTCTGCGCCTCTGCGGTTAGTATAAAAAATCCCGAATGCAACTCGAAAATGTCAAAAAAATCGCCGTTCTCCGCGCCAACGCCCTCGGTGATTTTATCTTTGCCCTCCCAGCACTACAAGCACTACGCCAAACCTACCCCAAAGCTGAAATCACTTTGCTTGCTCTAGACTGGCATGCTACCTTTTTGGCAAATAGACCATCACCAATTGATAAAGTTATTGTCATACCGCCTAGTCGCGGGGTACGCGGTGACGCTAACACAGAGGAAAACCCCGCCGAACTAGCAGACTTTTTCGCCAAAATGGCTGCAGAAAACTTTGATATTGCCATTCAAATGCACGGCGGTGGGCGCTATTCCAACCCCTTCGTGTTGCGTCTAGGGGCAAAAATGACGGTTGGTCTGAAAACCCCGGATGCTGTACCATTGGATCGTTGGGTTCCTTACATATACTATCAACCAGAAATTCTCCGCTATTTGGAAGTTGTTTCCCTTGTTGGCGCAAAAACGACTGAGTTAGAACCACGCATTACGGTGACAGCAGAAGATTTAGCTGAGGCTAAAAATGTTGTCAACCTATCCGGCAAACCTTTAGTTGTTCTCCATCCCGGAGCAACTGACTCACGGCGTTGGTGGGGTGTGGAGAAATTCGCGGCGGTGGGGGATGCTTTGGCTGATGCGGGTGCTGATGTTGTGGTGACGGGTACAAAGCCAGAGCGATCGCTTGTTGAGGCGGTGATCACAAAAATGAACGCCCAAGCACAGAATTTGTGCGATCGCCTCTCACTTGGCGGTCTTGCTGGTCTGCTCAAACTTTCTCGCGTTATGATCTCTAATGACTCCGGTCCGTTGCACCTTGCCGCTGCTATAGGATGTGCAACTGTAGGCATTTTCTGGTGTGGGAACTTAATCACCGCAGGACCAATGACGCGCGATCGCCACCGTCCCGCCATTTCCTGGCGTCTTCATTGTCCGGTTTGTGGCGTTGACTGTACCCGCGCCTCTTGTAACCATCGCGACTCATTTGTTGCGGATGTCCCCGTAGAAGAAGTCGTTGATTCTGCCCTTGAATTACTTGCTACCAAATCTCTCCCAGACTTATAATTTCTACCTCCAGGACGTTACATCAACGCCTTGGGAAAGATGCAGTACATACAAAATATTTGGTATCAATTGCTTCAGGAGGAAGGCACATCACACGAAAAGGAGATATTTTGATGAATTTAAAGGCAGTTTGGGGGCTGTTCCAAGAGACATTTAACGAATGGAGTAACGATAAAGCGTCGCGCTTAGCCGCAGCATTATCTTATTACACAATTTTTTCCCTCGCTCCATTACTGATTATTGTAATTGCGGTTGTTGGTGCCGTCTGGGGAGAAGAAGCAGCAAGGGGTGAAATTTACCGACAAATAAGAGGTTTAGTCGGCGATGCTGGCGCACAAGTTATCCAGACAGCAATTGAAAGTGCCAGCCAGCCCAAAACGGGAACTATCGCCTCACTCATCAGTATTGTAGTCCTGATATTTGGTGCTACTGGTTTATTTGCCGAGTTGCAAGATGCCCTGAATACAATCTGGGAAGTGCAGCCAAAACCAGGACGCGCTATGAAAAACATGGTTCGCCAACGCTTTACGTCGTTCGCGATGGTGCTAGCCATTGGTTTTCTACTACTTGTGTCACTTGTGCTTAGCGCGGTGCTGGCAGCAGTGGTTGGTTACTTTAGACATATCGTGCCTGGTGTCGATTTTATCTGGCAAATTGTCAACTTCCTCCTTGGTTTTGCCGTCACCACAGTGCTATTCGGACTCATTTTCAAAGTCCTGCCAGATGTCAAAATTACTTGGAATGATGTTTTAATTGGAGCCGCCATCACCTCACTTTTGTTCTCTATTGGCAGGTATCTTCTGGGGCAGTATCTCGGTAACGGCAGCTTTGGCTCAGCCTACGGTGCTGCAGGTTCAGTGGTCGTTGTCCTAGCATGGGTTAACTATGCCGCCCAAATTCTGTTTTTCGGTGCTGAGTTTACCCAGGTTTATGCTAGAAGATACGGTTCTCGTATTGTCCCAGATAAAAATGCCGTCCCCCTTACTGAAGATGCTCGTCTCAATCTAGGGATGAAACCAAAAAATACCACTGCACAAACAAGAACAAGGAAACAATCTGGCAATAACTCTAACTTGATTAGTCGCCTGTTGCGGCGCTTTAGCCAACATAAGCATTTAAAGCGCAAAAGAAGCCCTCGGTAATTTTAAAAACTTCTTTTGCATATGTATTTAGTAGAATTTTTGCAAAAGTCAATGTTTTTGAGATTAAACCACAGATGGACACAGATGGACACCGATATTTATCTGTGTCCATTTGTTTCTAACTATTAATTAATCATACTTTTGCAAGAAGTCTATTATGGAGAAAGCATATGTTTAACGAAAACTGCAGCCTCTTTACGTATATGTACTTAATAAAATTAAAAACGCGGCATTTTTTGTCAAAGAGCACAGGACTTAGGAAGTCTCAGATATCGCACAAACAATTGATATACTGGTGGCAAAAATGGTTTTGTCCCATCATGCTACGTATTGCCAGTAGAGTAGTGGTAACGATTTGTCTAACGGCAGGGGTGTTGGGCATCTTGGGAAGCAATGCTCCTGTGAGTCATGCTCAAGCTGTTTTTCCAACTTCTGTTGCATTCAATACTCAACAGCTAAGCACAACCAGGCACATACAGAACCAACACATAGCATTAAAACCAACAGTACCAGATGTTACTGTATATCGGAGTCCCGATTGTAGCTGTTGTGGTGGGTGGATTAACCACTTAAAGGCAGAGGGTTTTGAAATCAAAGACTTTCCCACACCTAACATTGAAGCAATCAAACAAAAGTACAACGTGCCAGATAACTTGACATCTTGCCACACAGCAATTGTTAATGGATATGTTATTGAAGGACATGTACCAGCACAAGACATCAAACGCCTGCTTCAAGAAAAGCCAAATTCGCTTGGCTTATCTGTTCCCCAAATGCCTGTAGGCACTCCAGGGATGGAGATGGGGAATCAAAAAGACCCATTTACTGTGTTTTCCTTTGATAACAAGAGCAGAGTTGCGGTGTTTAATAAGTATTCATAGCAATTGACTTTTGCAAAAAGTCTATTTTTTGCTCTCTTGCAACAAATGCTGTTCGATAAGTTTAAGAACCGCTGCTTCTTCTGGACGCAAAGAGTCTGATGAAGCTGTTTTTTGATTGGATGCTTCCATAAACTCAAATAATGAGTCATCCATATAAGCATCGAGAACCGCAGGATGAACATAATATTTGCGGCAAGTTGCTGGACGATTGCCAAGGTGTTCGGCTACGTTTTTGATAGCCTCAGTCACATTTTTCTTTGCCTGTGTTTGCGATTCAAATCGCCCCATTTCATATAATTCCTGTGCTGCCAAAACAGTACCACCCCAGGTACGAAAATCTTTAGCAGTAAAGTCTAAACCAGTGATTTCTTGAAGATAATTATTGACATCGTCAGAACCGATAGGTTGACGGTGTCCTTCTTCGTCGAGATACTGAAATAATTCTTGTCCAGGGATATCTTGACAGCTTTTGACAATTTTTGCCAAACGGCGATCGCTCAATTCAATGTCATGATCCACACCACTTTTCCCCCGGAATTTAAACCGAATTTTGGAACCGGAAATATCAACGTGGCGATCGCGCATCGTTGTTAAACCAAAGGATTTGTTAGTTTGGGCATACTCTTCATTTCCCACACGGATTTTCGTAATTTCCAAGAGTTTTACCACAGTCGCCAGCACTTTTTGTTTTGGTATACCCGTAAGCGCCATATCCTCTTCTACTCGCTTGCGGATATCTGGCAATGCTTCCCCAAAGGCAATCATCCGGTTAAACTTCGTTTGAGAGCGTACCTGTCGCCAATGCTGATGATAACGGTACTGCTTGCGTCCTTTAGCATCGCGTCCCGTTGCTTGTAAATGTCCATGTGGTAGCGGACAAATCCAGACTTCAGTCCAAGCAGGCGGGATAACAAGAGACTTAAAGCGCTTCAATTCCTCCTCATCACAGATTTCTTTGCCGTCTGCGTCAATGTAGCAAAATTCCTCATCAACACGCTGGCGCTGAATTCCTGGAATCGTATCGCTTATGTAGCGCAATCCCACTATCTTTGCTGATTTAACAGGATCGATTTGAAGTGCAGCTTCAACTTCCTTTTTAATTAATTCCTTTTGAAGCGTTGGCATAGGTGGGGAAAAGCAAGTTTTGAATAAAACATCTCATACCATTTTGGAATGACGATTTTGAATTTTAGATTTTGAAATAGGCTACTACTAGCAGTAATTTCTCTTAATTAAGAATCTAGCCGTTATTAAGCCAAATGGTATTACAATTTACTTTAGCGAATGGCAATTCTATTGCAATCTACACAAAAGCATACTCATCAAGATACAAAGGAGATATAGCAATCCTAAATCATAAGCCCTGAACAAGATTCCCGACTTCTTCAAGAAGTCGGGAATCTAAATAATAAAAAAAACTTTTAAAGAAAAGCCTCTAGAGAAAACTAGAGGCTTTAGTAGTAATTGAGAAGAGAAATGCTGGAGAAGCATTGCTGTTTTATTCTGCCTTATGGCTAGCGAAGTACCCACATCCAGAAGGAATAGAAATAAAAATGTATATATTTATACAATAAAAAACACCCCGAGATTGCCGGGGTTATAATCTACGCAAATGCTATTCCACAAATACCACTTTGTATTTTGCTTTAGGGTAAACAATGAGACGACATCCAAAAGATACAAACTTGAAATATGTGATGATGTATACATCAAGCAAGACACTTTTATATTGAAAAGCAAACTTTTACCAAAAGTCTGGTAAATAGTCTTTATGACTTCCCCAGTTCTCTGTACAATATGACGGTTGTACTCTGTGGCGGACTGTGATTGAGCGTTATACCTTGCCCGAAATGGGCAATTTGTGGACGGAAGCCTATAAGTTAAAAACCTGGCTGCAAGTAGAAATCGCTGTTTGTGAGGCGCAGGCTGAGTTGGGTTACATTCCAACTGAGGCGGTTGAGGAGATTAAAGCAAAGGCGAATTTTGACCCCACTAGGGTGCTGGAAATTGAGGCTGAAGTCCGCCACGATGTGATTGCCTTCTTGACAAATGTTAATGAATATGTAGGAGATGCAGGACGTTACATTCACCTGGGATTAACCAGTTCCGATGTGTTGGATACAGCTTTGGCGCTGCAACTGGTTGCAAGTCTGGATGTGTTGTTGCAACGCCTAGAAGATTTGATTTCGGCAATTCGTCAAAAGGCAAAGGAACATCGCACTACGGTGATGATAGGACGTTCCCATGGCATTCACGCCGAACCGATCACCTTTGGTTTTAAGCTGGCTGGGTGGTTGGCAGAAGTGTTGCGCCACCAAGAACGTTTGAAAATTTTGCGTGAGACAATCGCAGTCGGGAAAATTTCTGGTGCAGTGGGAACATATGCCAATATTGAACCTCGCGTAGAGGCGATCGCCTGCCAAAAACTCGGACTTCAACCCGATGCAGCATCGACACAAGTCATATCGCGCGATCGCCATGCCGACTACGTGCAGCAATTAGCTTTACTCACCGCATCAATTGAACGCTTTGCCGTCGAAATTCGCAATTTGCAAAGAACAGACGTTCTGGAAGTTGAAGAATTCTTCTCCAAAGGGCAAAAAGGCTCCTCAGCAATGCCTCACAAACGCAACCCCATCCGTTCGGA
>JXCB02000033.1:829203-832896 GCA_000828075.3 Tolypothrix campylonemoides VB511288
TTCCACGACTTAATTGTCAAAGATTCTCGCGTTACCCAAAAGTTATCGCCAGCAGAAATTGAGACGTGTTTTGATCCACAGCAACATCTGCGACATCTAGAGCAGGTTTACCAACGACTGGGAATTTAGTTTTGTAGTGAGCGCAAAGAGCGCTTGCCTCGTTTTACCTCCTTCCCAGGTTCCACCTGGGATTGGTGATATGCACATGCTGGCACGAGTACCAACTCTTTCAACCTTAATTAACGCTCTTTTTGCCAACCCAGTGTTGATTAATGCCAGTTATAGCAACAGCCAAGGTGGTTAGGACATCAACAGATGATAAAACCTAGACACAAAAAGACTTTTCACCCAGTCCCCAGTCCCTAATCCCTAGTCCCCTGCTATAAATCGCAGACAATTTGGTTATATTCATTGATAGATAAGTATGGTAGAAGTGAGGAATCACAGAGGGCTTTGATTGTATGAGTGAGCATTTCATTTCCCTGCCAGAAAATGTTTACTGTCACCTGCTAGCTGTTGCAGAAACGCAGGGAATGACACCTGCTGACTGGATTGCATCCCAGTTACCATTGGATGAGGAACAACAGAAACCGCTTGCCACTATCCTGTCAGATTTAGTCGGATCTATTAACAGCCAGGTTGAACCTCCGCCCGCTTATGAGAAAACAGTCTTTGGTGAAGCGATCGCCAGTAAGCTGGGTAAGCAGGGTATTCGCAGACCGTGATACTGGTTGATACGGCTCCGTTGATTGCGTTGATTGATGCGGGACAAGGAGAAGCGCATCATCGTTGTGTCCAAGCGTACCAAAAGATAACTACCCCTCTACTGACTACATGGTGCTGTTTTACGGAAGCAATGTATTTCCTGTATCAGTTGCGGGGTTGGTTCGCCCAGGATATTTTATGGCAATTTGTTGAGCGCAAGCCACTCTACTTACACACCTCTGGTATCGAGGAGCAGCAAAGAATGCGAGAACTCATGCGCCAGTATCAGAATGTACCGATGGATTTAGCGGATGCCTCCCTTGTCGCTGCGGCGGAGACATTGAATATCAGTCGGGTTTTTTCACTCGACAGCGACTTTTAGGGATTTCCAAATAAAAAAACATCCTAAATTTTGTTGTGGGATGGGTGTCCCCACCCGTCCCATATTTAGGGCGGGCAAGATGCCCACCCCACAAGATGGATAATTTATTTCTTGGAAATCCCTTATATTTATCGCTTACATGGAACGAAGGCATTCGAGGTTATTCCTTGAATTGCTCTACGCTATTTCTTTTCATCTTTGAGATCCCAACAATTGTAAGTAACCATGAGAAGTTTATTTGCTTGGGCAGAGCCAGGGAACGAGAAATGTCTAAAATTCATTATTTCAACCTTAACGGAGTCCAATCCCCAGAGGGAGTAAAGCTAGCCCAGAAGTAGGGATGTTCATAACCTGGGGTATTGAGAAACTCAAGCTGTGCTTCTCGCAGTGCTTCATGTCTGCCCTTACCTGCTTTTAACTTTTGATAGTACTTCACCATGAGATCTTTAGTTTCCTCATCGCCCAACGCCCAAAAACTTAATACTTGGCTAGAGGAACCTGCAATAACCAAAGCACGCCGCAACCCATAAACCCCCTCCCCAACTTTGATATCACCTGCTCCTGTTTCGCAAGCTGACAGCACCACTAGCTGAGTCCCGCGCAAATCCAGTCCAGTCACCTCTAAGGCTGTCAGAACACCGTCATCATTGTCTGCGGAAGTTCTGTTACGTTTGTTGATACCAGCTAATGCTAATCCAGAACGCAATAGGGGGTTTTCTATCTGTAAAGCTTTTGGCTGTGGTTGTCCGAATTCAGGGAACGATGGGTTGAAATTTTGTTCTTGGTCTGAGATAAAGAAACCGTGGGTAGCCAGATGCAGGATGCTGGGAGCATGAAGTTGTTTGACAGCAGTTTCTGTCGCTTGTTTACCCAAAAGCAGTTTAACATTGGGGAGGACTTTTTGAATCACTGCTGCTTCTTCTTTTGTATAGGGAAGCGGTTCAAATTTAAGGGAAGCTAGCTCAGCGGAACGTCGCTTTTGAGAGCCACGCACGTTAGTTAATTTTGGTTTCTCACCTGTAGTTTGCTGTTGTTCGTAGTCGATATCAGCTAGCACCACTGGTTCAAAGCGGCTTTTGGCGGGCAATTGGAACCGTAGCAAATCCCGACCAGAAGTCAGATAAGATACTGTGTACCGTTGAATCAGGTATTGTCCTTGCTCATCTCTAAGTGCTTCAAAAGGAAACAGTGTCAACTGCCCATCGGGGGAAAGTAAGATGTGACGCACATTTCCTAGTAGAGGACGGATGGGTGCCATAACCTGCTTATCCAGTTTCCGGGCAAGTTCCTGTGCTGGTTTGAGAAGCGTGCGGTTTGTCAAAGCTGCTCGTGTATCGATAATAGACTGGTCAATGACTGCGGCTTCTCCCAAATCAACCCATTTCGGCTCTCCAACAGAGTGCAGCACAGCAGCAGCATAACGCTGTTTGCCCCAGCGTTCATTGGGCTTGTTAGCTTTGGCATTGAAAGGTCTATACTGTACAATTTCTACCAAAGCTGTGTCTTTAGGAATATGAGCTTGAATCGCTGCTAACTCCACTGGTTGTATTTCGTTACGAAATTCAGCGCTTTGAGCGCTAATAGCACCTTCCAACCGTTGCCTTTGAGCTTCCAGTTGCTCAAATGTCGCTTTGTATTTGTCAGGTGTTTGTGTTCTTTGTTCTCCGTACACCAGGTTTGATTGCTGCTGTAGGACATTTAACCACTCATCAAATATTTTTTTGATTTCTGGCTTATTCGCCAGTTGAGAACGCAATATCTGAGCGTTGTCAGCCACTGCATCTAACACCAGTCCTTTGCGACGGAGCACTGTGGTGAGTGCTAGCTGCGCTGCAATAGGGTGGTTGCCAGCTTCTTGGAGAGATAGAGAAATGGTACTATAAGTTGTTCCTGCAAAGGTTCTAACGTAATCTTGTTTTCGTTGTTCTGAACCAACAGCAAAGATTAGCGCTAAATTATTTTCTTCAACCTCTAGCCCACGTTGTGTAAAATCAATGGCGCGGGTAACATTACCCTGTGCCCAGTACAGTGTTGCCAAATTGTTGAGGCTAGTGGCGACATCCGGATGTTCCTTGCCCAGTACCTTCTCCTTGATTGCTAGTGAACGTTGCAACAAAGGTTCCGCTTGTTGATAGTTTCCCTGTGTGAAGTACAGTCCTGCCAAATTGTTGAGGCTAGCGGCGACATTAGAATGTTCCTTGCCCAGTACCTTCTCGCTAATTGCTAGTGAACGTTGAAACAAAGGTTCTGCTTGTTGATAGTTCCCCTGTGCCTGGTACAGTGCTGCCAAACCGCTGAGGCTATTGGCAACATCCGGATGTTCCTTGCCCAGTACCTTCTCGCTGATTGCTAGTGCGCGTTGCAACAAAGGTTCTGCTTGTTGATAGTTTCCCTGTGTGAAGTACAGTCCTGCCAAATTGTTGAGGCTAGTGGCGACATCCGGATGTTCCTTGCCCAATACTTTCTCGTAAATTGCTAGTGCGCGTTGCAACAAAGGTTCTGCTTGTTGATAGTTCCCCTGTTCCCAGTACAGTAGAGCCAAATTGTTGAGGCTGAGTGCAACATCAGGATGTTCCTTGCCCAGTACTTTCTCCTTGATTGCTAGT
>JXCB02000033.1:833499-835711 GCA_000828075.3 Tolypothrix campylonemoides VB511288
ACAAAGGTTCTGCTTGTTGATAGTTCCCCTGTGCCGAGTACAGATAAGCCAAATTGTTGAGGCTTAGTGCGACATCCGGATGTTCCTTGCCCAGTACCTTCTCCCTAATTGCTAGTACGCGTTCTGCTAAGCGAATGGCAGTACTATACTTACCCGACTGGTACAACTGGTTGACCTGTTGCGATAGCCGTTTAGCTTCCTCTAGGTCTACTGACTGTTCTGCTGACGGCGGTGATTGGGATTGTCCTGTTACTTTGGCGTCAGTCACCAGTAACGCGATGCAAGAGAGCGCAGTGCCGGAGGCGATCGCCACTGCTATTGTGACTGACCAGGACACCAATTTGATACCTTTTTGAATTTGGGATTTTGACTTAGAGAACTGTCTAGACACGTACTTCTACCCCCTGGCTAGGTCGGAGAACACCTGATAAAACGATGGCGAATTTAGAAATGCCCCGGACGCGAAAAGTGGTTAAATTCACTTTTTTTCTTTGTAAATAGATTTTACGAAAGATAACCGTAGCGTTTCGGAAACTTTCTCTAGACTTAACGAATGTCAATAATAATGCCGCCTATCCCCAAAAAAGTCTGTATCGCTGGTCTACTCATACTAAGTTGCATTCATACGTATCACCTCACCCCGCCCTTACGGGCACCCCTCTCCTTACGAAGGAGAGGGGCAGGGGTGAGGTTTTGAACACAACTTGGTATCAGCAGCGATATCGTCAAGAGTACAGCCAGCCTGAGTAATAGGTAAGCAATTAAATTTCCTGAAATATTTTATAGTTACCACAGACAACTTCTACGAAGATATCTCCCTCCAAACGAAAATAAATGAGTGATGAATCTGCCTCAATGCTTCCATTTGGATTCTTAAATGGGTAAGACAAGCCTGATAAAATTTGACTCCCACTTTCCTCAATTTTTTTGAGTTCGACTTCCCCTACCCAAAAGCACAAATCTTGATCATCTATATTTAGAGGCTGGGAAAGTACAAGGTGAACGATTCGATAAAGTTCAATCTTTGCATCACCAGCTTCGGGACCAAAGGTAAAGTCAAGACGCAATCCCAAATTTTGAGGAAGTAAGGAAATTCCAACTAGGTCAGCGCTTTTTAAATCTTCCAGAAAGGTTGTTATGTTTTGGGCAATGCTTGTAGTCATGGAATCACAATTTCTCCGGTACTATGTGTATTGGCTCCAGGGACAAATTGTATTTGGCTACCAAATTGGTCGTACCTGCGACGGTAATATTTTCCATTATCACCTGGAATCTTTGGTCCAGTACGGACAATTTCTCCATTTGGTCTAATATGAATGACACTGCCATCTGAATGCTCGTAGGTTTCATAGCCCCCTGTTGTGCAGGTTTTAAATTGAAAGCCAAGGTTTGTGAGTATTGTTCTTGCTTCTGACTTAGTTTTTCCTGTCAGATTAGCAAGCTGCTGGGCTGCTAGATTCATCAGTTTCGACTCATCACGTTCACTTTATAGCCGTTTGCAACCCGGAGTAATATCATGTCCGGTTGAAGACTTATCATTAAGGCAGCAGGGGGGCAGGGGGCTGTTGAGCAGGGGAGACGATTTTAAGGTTTTTGCACTCCTCCATGGAATAATAACTAATTAACCGGACTTGATATAAGGTACACAAAGAAATAAAGAAATAATGAACCATAGATGGACAATAAATTTGGGCTGAAGACGACTGCCCAGGTTCCATGAGTGTGTCCTGTAAATGTTTTGATGCACACTCCTGTCTGCACATCCCAACCTCGAATCAGGAAATCAGCACCAGCACTAATCATGAGTTGACCATCGCGACTAAACACAGTTGAGACAGCAGCGGTATCATGTTGAAAAACGTGCAGACATTCCCCGGTATGCACATCCCATATTCGCACTTGTTTATCACTACCACCACTGGTTAGGTGTCCAAACCTCTGCGGGGACGCTACGCCAACGGGACTAAAGGCAAGCGATCGCCTGCCAAAAACTCGGACTTCAACCCGATGCAGCATCGACACAAGTCATATCGCGCGATCGCCATGCCGACTACGTGCAGCAATTAGCCTTACTCACCGCATCCATTGAACGCTTCGCCGTCGAAATTCGCAACCTACAAAGAACAGACGTTCTGGAAGTTGAAGAATTCTTCTCCAAAGGGCAAAAAGGCTCCTCAGCAATGCCTCACAAACGCAACCCCATCCGTTCGGA
>JXCB02000033.1:836106-850800 GCA_000828075.3 Tolypothrix campylonemoides VB511288
TTCCACGACTTAATTGTCAAAGATTCTCGCGTTACCCAAAAGTTATCGCCAGCAGAAATTGAGACGTGTTTTGATCCACAGCAACATCTGCGACACTTAGAGCAGGTTTACCAACGACTGGGAATTTAGTTTTGTAGTAAGCTCTTAAGCGCTTACCTCGTTCCCTGGCTCTGCCAGGGAACGAGAAAAAAAATTTAAAGCAAGCAAGCTTATTTGTGATGGAAGTTTAGTACAACGTGAGTTCGATATATCCTGATTTGACCCCGCTTCCATTCCTCTTTTCACCTCTTTTTAACCCTCCCCTAAGAGGTTTGGGAACAGAAGCAGCTTTTTTACTGGGAGAGGCTTAAAAATCCCATTTTTACCGAAGAAGAACTAAACTCGGGTTTGTAAGCATCGTGTGAGTTTTTATGTTGGAACAACCAACCGTAGAAATTTTACGCAACGCCTGTAGAACTTGCGTTTAGTTATGTAAGTGTCCATTTTGGGATGGAAAGGATTTGTTTTTTAACTAAGCATACTACGCAAAACTTCTAACTGCTGAGACATTAGCTGTAGTTGTTGTTTGATAATATTTTCCACTAATGCCTTAGATGGTGTTCCTCTTTCATTACCATGAACTGACACAACAGGTTTAGAATTATTGCTTTTAACAGTTATATTTGCATTGTCAACCGTATTTTGCGATTCAATCCAGTAACGTTTTCTTTGGAACGCATAAGTAGGAAGTGGCAGTAGCTGACGCGAATAATCGCCTTCAAATCCCGTCCAGTCAATATCGACTCCTTGCAGATACAATACTGATAAGCTTTCCAGCAATGTTTGCCAATTATCGCACTTTGCAGTCAAAGAAGGTAACCAAACAGCATTTTCTACTTGCTGGCAGCGTTTGCCCAAACTACAAAGAACTGGTTTGGAACTAATTTCTACAAATAATTCGTAACCCTCTGCTAACAAGGTATTCAACCCTGCCATGAATTTTACAGCTTCACGGGTGTGGCATCGCCAATATTTGGCATCGGGTACAACTCCTGAAGGCAGCGAAGTTCCAGTCACATTGGAAATCAAGGGAATGCGCGGTGCTTGGAATTGTACTCGACTTGTGGTTTGCTCAAAAGCATCTAGCATTTCGTCCATCAAAGGAGAGTGGAAGGCGTGAGATACTTTTAAGCGTCGAGTCTCAATTCCTTGGGCTTCAAGTTTAGCGATGACTGCCTCAATTCCGGCAATGGTACCAGAGATGGTGATATTATCAGGAGCGTTAACAGCAGAGATGGTAACTTCTTGGCTGTAAGATTCAATCGCCGCTTGTACTTGAGCCTCATTGCCAAATACTGCAACCATCGTACCCATTAACTTAATTTCCTGCATCAAGCGCGATCGCTCGGCAACGAGCTTGAGTCCTTCTTCCAGCGTAAAGACTCCAGCGATGCAAGCAGCGACATATTCACCGAAACTGTGACCAATGACGGCTGTTGGTTCTACACCCCAAGACTTCCACAACTGCGCTAGAGCGTATTCTACAGCAAATACCGCTGGTTGGGTGTAAGCAGTTTCATCGATGCAGCTACTTTCGGTTTCGGTTTGAGGATACAAAACCGACAGCAGAGGTTTATCTAGATAAGACCGCAAAATTTTATCACATTGGTCAATGCAAGCGCGGAAGGTCGGCTGAGTTTCGTAAAGTTGGCGACCCATATTTACATATTGGGAACCCTGACCTGTGAACAAAAAGGCGATTTTGGGATCCTTTTTGCCGCCAATTTTACCGCTTACCAACTGAGACATTTTTGTACCAGCAGCGTAAGCACCAAGTACCGTTTGTAATTCTAGGTTAGATTTCGCGATCGCAACTAAGCGATGATCGAAATGCGATCGTCTGGTATTTGCTGTGAAACAAATATCTGGTAATGATGCATCAGGGTTATTACCAAGGTAATTCTCATAACGCTGTGCTAAATCGCGCAAAGCATTTTCACTTTTAGCGGATAGCGTGAGAAGATGCACCGGACGCTCAATAGCATCTTCATTTTGAATTAGATCCTTCGCTTCACTCAAAACGCTCCGCGATTTTGAATTTTGAATTTCTGAAGGTGCTTCTTCTAAAATCACATGGGCATTGGTACCACCAAAACCAAAAGAAGATACACCAGCCAAGCGTTGTTTATCGCCTCTATTCCAAGGTACAAGCGTAGTGGCGATGGACAAGTTTGTTCCAGTAAAAGAAATGTGGGGGTTAACTTGTTTGAGGTGTAGATGGGGTGGAATTTCCTGGTGATGTAGCGATAGGACAGTTTTAATTAAACCAGCCATTCCTGCTGCTGCTTCCAAGTGTCCAATATTGGTTTTGACTGAACCAATAACACAGGAATCCTCAGACGAACGTCCTTCCATAAGGACTGCTTTGAGGGAGTTTATCTCAATAGGGTCGCCTAAAAAGGTTCCAGTACCATGCGCTTCAACGTAGCTAATTTCACTCGGTGACACACCAGCATTTTGCATCGCTTGGCGAATCACTGCTTGTTGGGCTAGTCCGTTGGGTGCTGTGAGTCCGTTGCTGCGTCCGTCTTGGTTAACTGCTGAACCTTTAATAACTGCAAGGATATTATCTCCATCGCGTTGAGCATCGCAAAGACGTTTGAGAACCACGACACCACAACCTTCTCCCCGTACATAACCATCAGCATCGGCATCAAAAGTCTTGCAACGACCATCGCTAGACATCATCGCAGCTTGGGAAAATGCAATATAGCGGTTCTCAGTTGAGTGAGGTACAGTAGCCGCAATGATTAAACCAACCAATAATGTCATTTAAAGTCACACTTTCAAAAGCTTGTGTGATAGCTTCGTCTAAATCTTTGTATGTTCGAGCGGCTTGAGAACGTAAAAATTCTTTGATTTTCGACCAACAATTCTCGATTGGAGAAAATTCAGGAGAATAAGGAGATAAATAAATTAGATGTGCGCCTACAGATTCAATCGCTTCTTTTATACCTGTCACCTTATGAGAACTGAACATACCATACGAACACAAGCACCAACCCATAAATTAGGCACTAAAACTTCATTCACATAAGTTTTAAAAGCTAATTGGTCATTTCCTCCTTTAAAAGTCATTGCGGCAACAATGCCTTTTAATGACAAAGCACCAATCACAGTTACATTTTTACCTCGTTTATCAGGTCGAGTCCCATGTGCCCTTTTCCCTTTTAAGGCTCTAGCATAAAGCCGAGTCATYGCAATATTAACGCCTGACTCATCAACGAAGACTAAATTATTGAAATTAAATGTACGAATAAGTTCCCAGAACAATGAGTCTTAATTTTTTCACTCTGTCGCTGTTCTGTTCGTCCGCATGAAACGTTTTTTTTTGCGGGTCAATTGAAGTTTTTGTAATAATCTGTCCATCGTACTTCGACTAATTCTAATTTTTGTTTTTGAYTCTAAGACATCACATAATTCGGACATTGTGGCATCACTATTTTCAATTACTATTTGCCGCAGTCTCTCAATCTGCTCAGATTGTAGTTTTGATTGTTGTCCACCTCCATGAGGCAGCGCTGATACACGTCCTGTATCTCTGTATCGACTTACAAGCTTTTGTATAAAACTTCGACTGACACTAAAACGTTTGGCAATGTTGCGGAACGAGTCTTTTGAATTATAAGCATCAATGATTTTTTGACGCAAATCAATCGAGTAAGCTTTCATTCGTGATGCCCCAATACATCCTTGTCTCAATTTACCAATACTGTGTACCTCACTCAAGCGGGAACCGCTATATTTTCCGCCAATTGAGCCGCCATCGTTGTTAATTGGGATGCTGTAGTCAGTGCTACCACTGCTGAAGCATCTGATACAATCCCCTGTAGCCTAGACATTTTTTGATTGCGTCGGGGTGGATAAGCAGGAACCGCGACAAAGCCAGCATATAAACAACCAAAAAAGGCAGCGGTAAATTCTAGTCCTGGTGGATATAGTAACAAAGCCCGCGAACCTGGTACTCCGTGTTGAAGAAGTTGAGTGGCGATCGCCCGTGCTTTTTTATCTAATTCTTGATAAGTTAGATTGACGCTTTCTGTTTCTCCATCAAGAAGAAAAGTATAAGCTGTTTGTTCAGCTTGATTTTGTGCTCTGTAGCTTAAAAGTTCTACTAAAGTAGAAAAAATAACATCATTTTTATTGGTAAAATCGTTTGAATTAGCAATCATTTGATGCTTCCTTACAAAAGATAAAGTACTTAGCAGAATCTGTTATTAATATTCCGAAAAGTTGCTTTTAATAATCGTAAATGCGGGGTGTATGCTCCCGATGCGCGTGCATTATTGTGTTTAATACCAGTCGTATGCCAAATTTTATGCAGTCAGTTAGCGTAAATAAACATACATGAATGAACTTAGTATTACTCAGTTTGTTGTTGTAACAAATACAATTTTGATTTAATTATGTTATTAATATCCTCTTTAAATTGTACTGCTGTTAATTTATCAGGAATTTCTGCTGCTAAGATTTCGATAAGTTTTGAGGGTGAACAATCTGGAAAAACTGCTAAGACTTCATTAATAATTAAGCTGGTAATGGGTCCAATCAAGTTAGTGAGTTCTTGCTGAATAAGTTCTAAAAACTCCAGATTACTATTCGCACAAGAGTTTTCCATAAACTCCTGTATGTTACATTTAATAAAACTTTTGTTGTTATTTGCACTATTTTTTACTGTTTGTTCAGTAATTAGCCTAGTCAAGACTTCGGTAAGTTTTGCCGCTATGAGTGGAGTCTTAATCAAAACACGAGCAGAAGAGTCGATAGAAGAATTTGATTTTTGTTCTATATATTCCGCTACATCTAAGTCAAGATAAATAGGTTTTTCTGGATGAACGTTGTCATTTGTACCATGAGATTGTCTAAGTTCTATTTCTAATTTTTTTAAAATTAATAATTCTTCTAATGCTTTCTCAGTTTCTTTTTCAAGTTTTCGCTTTTTAAAAAAATTAATATTTTCTAGTTGAGGTATAATTTTCAATGTCAAATGAGGGGAAACAGGTGAAGAACTGTGTAGATTATTCAAGAAAAAAAGAATTTCTTTAGCTGACTGGAAGCGTGCGTTTGGTACTTCTGCCAGCATTGTTTCTAGAATTATTGCAAAATTATCAGAGATATTGACTTGAGAGCGCCATTGCCAATTTAGTGATTCATCTAATAGAAAATTTGGCGTTTTTCCCGTTAAAAGAACCACTGCACAAACTCCAAGTGCATAGATATCGCTAGAAGGATAGGAATGTCCTAAACGTAACTGTTCAGGTGGAGAATAGCCAAACTTTCCGACGACTGGATGGCGAATTGAGTTATAAAAATTTAGAGAATCAGGAGACATAATCTGGGTAAAATTCTCTTGAACTACCCCAAAATCAATCAGCACGGGTTTAGATTGATTATAAGGTAACATGATATTCTCCAGTGAAATATCTCTGTGAATTATTTTGCGCTCGTGGAGATATTCTAAAACTGGCAATACATCCATCAACCACGTTCTCACTTCTATTTCAGAAAATGCCTGACCTTTCTGTGCGATGCGATCGGATAAAATTTCTGAATAAGTTTTGCCGTCAATATATTCCTGAACGATGAAGATTCGTTGGTTATCCGTAAACCAAGCTAAAAATTTGGGAACTTGAGGATGCTGAATTTGGTATAAAACCTTTGCTTCACGCTCGAATAATTCCTTGCATTTACGGAGGTTTTCTTCTTTTGATGTTGTTGGTACAAACTCTTTCAATACACAAGTTTCATTAAATCGCTCATTGTCCAATGCTAGGTAAGTTCGTCCAAATCCTCCCTTACCAAGAAATTTCTGAATTTGATAGCGGCTGTGTATTAAAGTTCCTGGCTCAATTTCTGAAATCATTTCTTCTACATCATTGATTTGAATAAACAGCATTTTTTGTTTAATAGTGTTAAAATTCAGCAATTATGCAGAAACTTGACTGTGTATAAGTAAGTAAGCGAGAAAAAATCAAACTATCTAAAGAAAAGTAAAGCTTGGGAACTAGCTCGTAACAAGCCCTTTAGCGTTCGCCGCTCTTGCGTGCCGCAGACAGCGCTTACTACATACCTTTAATTATTTACACTGACCTACTTATCTGCACAAAAAAGTTTAGAGCCTAGGTTTTGATCTTGTTGCTCAATCTACTGCGACAGAATGTGTTTCTTCAAAATCAAGTTTTATTTAAACTTATTATTTTTAACTTTTTCTTGACTTCAGATTTAATTAGATGAGGAATGACATGAGGTACTATTTGTAAAAATGTTGATAAGAATCCTTTCTGCACAATCAAGTTTTTGATACTGCGAGGATACCAAAAAGTTAATGAGATATTTTCTTCTATCGCTGTAACATGATGCCACCATAAAGGGGGATTGAGAAAAATTAAGCTTTGCTGGTGTAAGCAAATCAGCTTATCAGGCAGTGCGAACATTATTCTTTAAGTAACCATCTTCCATATAAATAATACGGTCAGCCATATCAAGAATACGATTGTCATGAGTAATTAAGAGAATGGAACAACCATGATGTTTGGCAAGGTCTTTTAAAGTTTCGACTATAGTGTGAGTACTTGCTTTATCTAGCGATGCTGTTGGTTCATCAGCAAGAATTAATTGAGGTTTAGTAACTAATGCTCGTGCAAATGCCACACGTTGTTTTTGTCCTTCCGAAAGTTGTTCCGGATAATAATTAATACGGTGTTTTAAACCTACTAATTCCAGCATTGCTTCTGCCCGAAGACACATTTGTTTGCGAGACATATTTTGACCTAATTCCATAGTCATTTGTACATTTTGACTAGCGGTTAGGAAGGGTACTAAATTGTGCTTTTGGAAAACATATCCAATCTGACGACGTAGTTCTAATAGCTTTTGATTGCTAGCTCGATATATTTCCCTTCCCAAGACTTTTATGCTACCTTCTTGTACAGTACGTAAACCAGCGATTAAGCTTAATAAAGTTGTTTTTCCTGAACCAGAAGGACCTGTTAAGATTACAATTTCACCAGAGTCAATTGATAAGCTGACATCAAATAAAACTTGTTTGCGTAATGAACCTTTGCCGAAGTAATGGTTGAGGTATTGAACTGAGATAATAGGAGATTCAAACATGATGATTACCGGAAAGATAGAAGATTGATAAATGCTTGGTGTAAGAATTCAGAACTGAAAATTGAAAATTCAGAATTCAGTATACTGTTTGAAACGCTTTGCTCATGAATCGCAAATTATTCATTGGGAATTGGTATGGCTTTATCCAAAAAGTTCGGCTGGATCAGCAGAGCGAAGTTTATTCATTGCTAACATTCCAGCTATGGAACACATAATAATTGTTAGTATCATCACCATCACACCTCTAGTTATCGTCATATACATTGGCAACCGAGTGGCATCTTGAACAAAGCTATATATATATATGCATAAAGCAAATCCAGGAATGTATCCAATTAAAGACATTAAAAATGCTTGTTGCAAAACCACTTTTACCATGTAAGAATTTGCATATCCAATCGCTTTAAATGTTGCGTAGATAACTAAGCTATCAGATATTTGTGTGTACAGGATTTGATAAACAATAATCCCACCAAATGCACATCCTATCACTGTACCCATATTAAAAATAAATCCGATGGGTGTAGATTCTGCTACAGTGTCTTTCTCAAGTTTTATGAAGTCTTCTAGAGTCATTAACTTCACATCTCGAGGTAGGTCTTTTGAGACTTTTTGAATGATAGTTTGGGCGTTAACTTCAGGTTGGAGTTGAATAAGTCCGATATGAACTTTTTCTAATGGCTGCTTAAGGATTTCAGAGTAGTTTAAATCACTGGTGATGATAACACCATTTGCCGACATCACCCCTCCTCCTAGAGAAAATAATCCTCCAATTCTAGCCTGGCGATTAGATACTTCTGTTATCACTTCTCCATGTTTTTCTAGGTTTTCAACAATGGGACCAAATTCCGGTCGAGAAAGTCTATCAAATAATACGGTGTTAGCTGCTTTTATCGCTTCTGTTTGTTGATTGACTTCTGGTAAGTTAAACACAGGCTTATCCGGCGTAAAAGCGCAAATAACTATTGGTGCTTGGACAAAAGTTTCAGGGTTTTTGAAGTTTGTGAAGGAAAGGTAGAAAGGATTGACTGAGGCTATCCCATCGACTGCTGAAATGTTATACAAGTAGCGCCGTGGAAACTCTTTCATTTCAAAAAAACGTCTAGTATCGCGATGCAGCAACACTAAATCTGCTTGTAATGTTTTATGAAAGGTGACAGCATCTTCAAAAAGTCCGTCTCGAAAACCCAATTGAATAAACATCAACATCACAGCAAAGGTCACGCCAGTAATTGTAACTAATAAGCGAGTTTTGCGATGGATTAATTGCAACCAAGCAACGGGTGTTGTAGCGCTCATGATTTAGTATTTCTCCTAYAATTTCAACTTTTTGAATTATTTTCTATTTTGACATCAACCTGCAAATTGATAAACTTAGCTGCTTGGTSAGCATCGCTAGGATTTAAACGAATTTTTACCTCTGCAATTCTGGAATCAATATTTATCGTAGGGTCATTGCTTACAACATTTCGCTTACCTATTTGGACACCTACTTTTTCAACGCTTCCAGTTAATGTTTTCGGTAATGCCCGACTCGATATCGAAGCGAGTTGACCTACTTTTATTTTGCTGATATCAGTTTCGTAAATTTCAGCAACAACATACATTTGCTGGGTTTGAGCTAGCTCAACTATCCCTTTGTCTGCGTTAATAGTTTCTCCAGGAAAAGTGTTAATTTTCAAAATTTTTCCATCCATCGGTGCTCTCACGTAAGCCAAATCTAAATTTGCTTTTGCTTCCGGAACCGATGCCTTTGCTCTTTCTAACTCACTTTGAGCAACCTGTACATCTACAGGACGTACTTCTTTTAASTTTTTTAAACTAGCTTTAGCTTCTTGAATCTGGTTGGGAAACGATGAYAAARTCTGATTAAGCGAACTTTTAGCTTCGTTGAGTTGCGCTTGCAAAGTTTTTACTGCTAAAAGTTTAGTATCGTTTGTCACTGCAGATATTGCGCCTTGTTTGTATAATGACCGATAGCGTGCGTACTCAGTCTCTGCATTTTTCAGTTGTGCTTCCAAGCCAGCTATCTTAGCTTTTTGAACGGTAATATTCCCTTGAAACTGGGCTTCTAAATCTGCGATCCGTGCTTGTCCGGCGGCAATTTCTCCTTGTTTTGTAGTCCCTGCTTTGGCTTGAGCAAGTTGTGCTTGAGCGACTCGAACGCCCATTTGGGCTTTGTCTAGGGTTGCTTGCAGTTGACTGACGTTATCAAGAACAGCAATTAATTGTCCGCGACGAACATTATCGCCTTCTTTTACCAAAACCTTATCTAATGTGGCAGTTTGCAAAGCAGATGGTCCAGATACGTTAATGATTTTATCCTTTGTTTGAATGCGTCCTAAAGCTGCAATACTTGGATTTACAGGTTTTTGAACTGGAACTGTTGGGGCTACATTACTCTGCTTTTTAGCTTGCAAACTTAAATTAGAGCTAGTGGAAAAAATATAGACCGGCACAGCAATAGTTGCTAATCCTACAGCAACCATTAAAGCTACCTTCAATTTTTTTGACTTCGTATCAAAGCTTACTGGTTTGCGAAATATATCCATTGGAGGTCAACCTCATTATGAGTTAGATTTTAGGAATTGGTGTTTGTAATTCGTAATTCGTGATTCGCAATTATTCTTCAATTACGAATTAGGAATTATTAATTACGAATCATCTTGCTTCTATATTTCGATAGGGGTAAGCCAATTATTTTATGCAGTCGCTTACTCAAAAATTTCTTAAAGGATGTCTGAAAGCTTTAAGCAAGGTATATTTTGTCATTACGCTGTCGCTCCGTACCTCGCACAGCCAGGAGCTACGCTAACAGCACAACATTTTTGACTTCTAAGACATCCTCTAACGTATGACAGAAAGGTCATCGCTATAATTCACAGCATCGGGCAGCTGCTTTTCTACTAGTCTTAGAGGTTTATACTGGTAGGCAATAACCGTCGCTAATACGGTTAGCACTCCCATCACAATAAACATCAAACCGATACTGTGACTTGAAGAAGATTCTGTCCAGGTTGTCCAACTTTACCTTCCAAAAATAGATGTCCAACTTTACCTTCCAAAAATGTTAAAAAAATCACATGAAAAAAACTAAAGGAAAAGTTGACTTGGAGTAATATTAAAACAACGGACAATTTCAGAGAGAAAATCCAAAGAAATGCCAGGTCTGTAAGCATGATTACAGCGTTGAGGATTAGAAATTAAGTGGGATCTAATCCAAAAGGAAAAAGAAAGGTCTTTTAACCCTTCTTCATCAAGATGCACGCAACGTTCATGGAGGTACAAATAAACATCCTGAATCTGAGGTCGTTTTGATAAAGAAGGTGTAATCGCAATTAACTCTTGTAAGCAAGAGATGTTTCGTTGATAGTTTTCCAAATATTCTACCGAGCTAAAATAAGTAGCCAAATTAAGGGGAGGCTTTCTTTGACCTAACCATTCTCCACAATGAGAACAATAGCCTGGTTGGCAAAAATTTAACATTCTTTGATGGCAATAGGGGCAAGTATTCTCTAATAAAATGCGATGTTGAGGACAAAACTTAACATTTTCGATTAGCCAGAGTAAAGGAATGTAAATAACTTCTCCTTGCTCTCGCCAGACTTGATAACAATAAGGACACCAAGCACAAGAATGTTTCAAAAGTGGCTCTACTGAATCAAGGACTTTCAGCCAACTGATTAAAGTTAAAGAGTATAAATATTGACGAGATGTTAACTGTTCTATAGCCGAAACAATGATTGGAGTAATAGATTGAAATCCATTGAGAACTGATAAATTAGAAGAAGTTGTTTTGTTCGTTAAAAATATCTGTTTAATGGAAGTTTTTTTAGTATCTTTCTGCAATAAATATTCCTCATGTTGAATCAAGGGAACGAGTTCATAAGTATAAAGTTGCCAAGGTCGAAGGCAATGCTGTCGAGCTAATCTTTGCAGATAGCTACTTAAACTCTCAGTATTAGGAGTTCCTAAACCTATTGGTTGCAGAGGATAAAGGTGGCTTCTTTTAGGTAGATTTTGAATCGTTAAATTCCAAGAATCATAAGGAATGAAAAAAGTCTGTTTCTTTCTCCTCCTTTTCTGACTCCTCCTTTTTTAAGGGATAACGGCGAGGAGAAGTTTGTGCAATCTGCTTTTTCGGATTTTTTTGCTTCTTCTTGCTTTGGCTGTGTTTCTCCTGAGCAGTACCATGAGATAAGGGGATTAGTTTCAAGTCTTTTTGTAGTTTGAGTAAATCCTCTGATGACTCTTGTAGTTGTTGTTCACCTATTGAAATAGATTTCAGCATTACCAAACATTGACGGACTCCCAAAGCATGACGTTGCAAGTCAGATAAAGTAATAGTCCGAGCATTTCTATCACTCTCTAAAACATCATTAAGTGTTACAGAAAGCCAATCTTTAAGAATACCTACACAACCTAAACTCCTCTCATAAAGAAATTCCCAATTAGATAATAAATCTGGCTGTTGAGGTAAAGGAAGATATTGACTAAAAGTTTGCACCACACTTTTAAACGCTTTAGCCTCTTGCGAATTATCAGCATGATACCGTTGAAAATGAATGGTTTTACTACGTCGGCATAACTGATCTCCTAAATCAATTAAAGGTAATAAATCATAAGTTCCAGTGGGAATAATCTTCACTTGAGTTAGATTGGCTAGAGATTTGAGAGTTTCGGGTTGATCTTTTAATTTCCGACCACTAGGTAACATAGCAAGATGATGGGCTTCATCAATATAAAAAGCATCGGGAGAACGATGAATTAAAGCCGATTCCACTGCACTCCGCCACTTTGAGCAAGATTGCCCATAATTAATCTTTTTTTCGATTAAAGGTTCATTTAGTACTTTTAACAGACGAATATAAAAATCTTTCCAATCAAACTGACTAAATTCTGGGGCTTTAGCCTCTAAACCAATTACAGGGACTTTACCCTGATTGTGCTTTAATTCAGGTAAGGCTTTCTCGGTTAGTTTTTGCTCTAAACGGCGCAGTAAGGTAGTTTTCCCTACTCCGGTTGCTCCTACTACAAAAATTAAGGAAATCCCTGGTGCTTGATAAACCGATTGCATTACTTCATTAAAAGCCTGAATTAGATGAGGATGAGCCATTGTGTAATTCACAAAAAATGTGACCCTTTCAGATGTAGAAGCTTGCAATAATTCTTGAGGTAATCGCTGTTGTTGCATTCGTTAAAATTCTCCGTAAGATTCAAGAGCTTCTTCATTATCAGCATTATTCTGTAAGACATCTGAATGGTCTTCACTCTCAGAAAAATAAGTCGTTTGAAGACTATTTTGAGAAAGTTGTTTTCCTTCAATCAAATTAAGTACCGTTTGATTTTCTAAAGCTTGCAAGCGTTGTTTGAGCAATTTTTCCTCGACTTGATAAGCTCCTTGTAAATGTTCCATCAATTCAGTATTAGACAAAACCGTTGCTTGACCTTGATGTCTCTTGCGTTGGCGTAAGTCAGTGCTAATTACTTGTAGTTCTTTTTCCGTGCGCCCTTGGAGATAGGGATAATGATTCGAGGTACATTCATGCCACAGCCCTTTCACATAGCAATAGGCAACACTGACATTGAACGGGTCAATTTTGACCTCAACTGCTGTTTTCTCCACTTCTGGATCGCGGAAAGCATGACACCAATAATAAATATGGTTCACTTTCACTCCCCTTCCGGGCTGTACGATTCGGGTATCGCCACTGTGAGGTGAAGGTAAGGTTAAAATTAAAAAGGTTTGGTCATATTCCAAACGACGACTTTCTCGAATACCTCCTAATTGAATACCAGTTTCATAAGCTTGAAATGGGGAAAGTCCTAAACTTGAATTAAGTCGATTATCATAAATTGAATAAGCCCATGTTTCTAATGATTGATAAAGTTCACCAATTGTCCAAACAGCCTGATGAATGGGATTGACGGACTTGGTTACTTGTCTGTTGTTTTTGAGAATTTGGGTATTTCCTTGTAATTCATGTAACCATAAGGTGTTAGTTGTTCCAAATACTCTTTCCACAGGACTTCCATAACGAGGTTCTCCTGAAGGGCGATATTTATGATTACATTTGTAATAAGCCAAAAGTTGTTTAAAATAGACGCTGTGAAATTCTTTTCCATTATCGGTAATTATGGTTTGAGGTAATCGACCAAACCTTTTGACACAAATCCGAATTACCATTAAACAACTACGATAACTGGGTGGTTCAAAAGAAAGATAGAGCGCTAAAATCCTTTTACTATAACCATCTACCAGAAAAGTTGCCCAACAACGACCTAAGCTGATTTGTTCACTGGAAATAGCACTACTAATATTACAAGTTGCTAGGGAAATTAAGGAACTAACTAGGTTAATATCTAAGCAAGTGTGGTCAATATGAGCATTTTCCCAAGGTAATTCTCCATCTTTAGGCATTCCACTGATTGAGTGAAAGGGCTTAGTTTGTTTGGCTACTTTTGAGCCTTGGCGGGCTTGGGTGAGTTGATAATTTTTTTGTCGTTTAATCTGCTCGCGAAACGTTTTTTCTGAGGGAGGTTTAAAGGGAGGTTGTTGTTGACTACAGGCTAATTGAAATTCTCGATAGACTCCACTAACTCGTCTATTTTTGGCAGTAAAGTAATGTTGTTTAATGAATTCTGCCATAAAATCTAAGAGTGCTGGTTCTAGTTTTTGATGATGACCTTTATCTAAATGTTTGGGGAGTAAGCCAACGTAACCATGATTTTCTCCATATAGTTTTTGTGCTTGCTGATATTTTTGACGCCAACGACGAATACTGCGACTGGCTTTGGTAATAGGTAGAGAATTTTCTTCTAAGTATGGTTTAATGGCTTCATAGCGAGCATTAGCGGTTTCTAAATCTTGAGGACGTGCTTTCAGCAGAAGTTTTTGAACTTTTTCGTAACTCCGAATAGAGGAATCTTCTGTTAGGTCTGATAATCCCTTTTTTTCATAGAGTTCAGCTTGTTCTCTTGTGAGGAAAATATGAACGCGGTCAGGTTCGGCTAAAGGGGCAGTATTAAAGTTGATAAAGAGCTTTTCCGAGGCAATTAAACTATTGATTTCATCAGGACTAATTCCATTTATGGCTAATAGTAATTTGCTATAAGTTATTCCGTAAATTTCTTTTACTACAGATAATATTGTTTGATTAAGGCTCTTGTTTTCTTCTAAATCTTTTGCTTGAAAATAGGGTTCTAACCATTGATAATTTCTCAACCGAATTGTATTTTGTTCCTGATCTGTTCTGACCCGGTAGTTAAGCCCATATTTTTGGGCATATTCCTCTCCTGGTGGACAAAACCAATTTCCGGTTTCATCTTGGACGTAGCGGTTGGGTTGGTGTTGTGCTTTTTTGATTAATTCACTAATTGGTTTAAATTCTTCCCATCCAGCCCAGTTTACTTCGATTACGAAAAAATCAGGAGTATGCATTGTACGAACTTGGCGATCGCTTTTTGAAAAGTAATTTAATTCCAAGGGCGGCGGTTGGTCGTAATATTCTAAAACTTCTCGGTTATGCTCTAATTGGTCAA
>JXCB02000039.1:0-154228 GCA_000828075.3 Tolypothrix campylonemoides VB511288
TCATGGTTTCCTCTTAGACTCGTACACCCTACCTCATATCTTGCACCATCGCCTCCGCCGCGAAAAACGTAGCCAAAAAGGCTGATTGTTGCATAAGGTGGGCAGTGCCCACCCTATCCTTATTAAGAAGGTGCAAGATGTCAGCTACCGTATTCTCTCGTAGTCTTTTTCAAAAATCAAATCGGATTCCTACAGATTAAATTTAGGAGCAAAACAATGGCAAACCAGAATCAAGAAATCATTGAGAACTTAAAGACAAAACAAAGCAATAATACTCAGGCTAACGAAACTGTTAAAAAAGAGCCGTCCACAGCAGAAATTCGAGCTTGGTTAGTCTCCTATTTGTCAAATCTTCTAGAAATGGAACCGAATCAGATCCCAAGTACGAAGAATTTTGATCGTTTTGGTTTGGATTCCTCTGCTACAATTTCTTTGACAAGCGATCTGAGCGATTGGTTGGGACGTGAAATCGATCACACTATAGTCTTTGATTATCCCTCGATTGAGACTCTGGCGCTGCATTTAGGTAGCAGCATTTAGGTAAAAGATTCAGAATCAGAAATAGTTAAAGCAAGGACGAAGCCTCAAGAGTTATTGCTTTGAGCGGTTGCAAAAGGAATTGACTAATTAAATTCTCTAGAAAATAGATATCCGCTTAAGTTGTAAAAATGCAGGCATTTTTTTGCAGATGTCAATTAGTCAAAATAATTCAAAAAATGACCTGACGATTGGCATGATTTTTGACTTGCTTTGACTTTTCAAACATCCTCTAACCTCGACTTTATCCAAAATTAAGAACTTGGTTCTCTTGTATCGGCAAAACCCTAGCTTTTTGGCAAAAACTTTTTCCATGTCACTGATTCTCGGTGAAAACGAAAAAGTAAAACTACCGTCTCACAAAGCTTTCAGCATCAGCTTGAGCGTTGCCAAAAAATGGATAAAGTCGAGCTAACTTCCAGATTGATTAATACACCGACAATACCTCAGGGTTAGATGTGTTTTTATGGAGCATATAAAAAAAATACAATTCAATCTCCAGGCTCAGGAGAATGACAAAAAAGAACCAATTGCCATCATTGGCATGGGTTGCCGATTTCCTGGAGGTGCTGATAACCCAGAGGCTTTCTGGCGGCTGTTGCGCGATGGGGAGGATGCGATTTCTGAAGTGCCACCGGAGCGATGGGATATTAATGCCTACTACAACCCAGAGCCAAATACTCCAGGGAAAATATGTACCCGCAAAGGTGGGTTTGTGGGTCAAGTAAGTGAGTTCGACGCGGAGTTTTTCGGCATTGCCCCTCGGGAAGCTGTTGGTATTGACCCACAACAACGCCTGTTATTGGAGGTAAGTTGGGAAGCCCTAAGCAACTCGGGACTGGTGCCCGAACATCTAGCAGGTAGTCAAACAGGAGTATTTATCGGCATCACTACTGATGACTATTGTCATCTATCGCGCAGGAGAGAACCTACCGAGTTGGATGCTTACGTGGCTACAGGCAATTGCCATAATGTAGCAGCGGGTCGCTTGTCCTACATTCTGGGGTTGAAGGGACCGAGTCTAGCGGTGGATACATCCTGCTCTTCATCTTTAGTTGCGCTTCATTTAGCTATGATGAGTCTACGCAACTTTGAGTGCGATTTAGCTCTAGTTGGGGGAGTGAATCTGCTTCTGGCACCAGATTTAAGTATTGTTTTCTCACAAGCGAGGATGCTGTCAAGAGATGGCTATTGCAAAACCTTTGATGCTGCAGCTGACGGCTATGTACGTGGTGAAGGGTGCGGCGTAGTGGTACTCAAGCGTATGTCAGATGCTGTAGCAAACAAGGACAACATTTTAGCTTTGATTCGAGGTTCAGCAATCAACCATGACGGTTTCAGCAAGGGTTTGACCGCTCCCAATGGACTGTCTCAGCAAGCTGTGATTCGTGCGGCCCTAGAAAACGCGAAGATCGATCCAACCCAAGTGAGCTATGTAGAGGCGCACGGCACAGGCACATTTCTGGGAGATCCGATTGAAGTGAAAGCCTTGGGGAAGGTGTTCGGCGATCGCCCCTCTAACCAACCCCTGATAATTGGTTCGGTGAAGACCAACTTCGGGCATTTAGAAGCTGCAGCAGGGATCGTTGGTCTAATTAAAGTAGTGCTTGCCCTGCAACACGAGGAGATACCGCCCCACTTGCACTTGAAACAGCCCAATCCTATTATCAAGTGGGATGAGTTGCCGATAAAAGTGCCAATCCAGAGAATGCCCTGGGCAAGAGAGAAACAGCCGCGCCTAGCAGGGGTGAGTAGCTTTGGCTTTAGTGGCACAAATGCCCATGTCGTGTTGGAAGAAGCCCCAACAACAGAGTCGGTGCAAACCACAGTGGAACGCCCCCTACATCTGCTGACCGTATCAGCTAAAACCGAAGAAGCTCTCAACCAGTTCATCTTGAGCTATGAGAACCACTTAGTTGCTAATCCGTCCTTAAAACTAGGAGATATCTGTTTTAGTACCAATACTGGGCGATCGCACTTCCAACATTGCTTAAGTGTAGTGGCTGCCACAACAGCTGAACTTCAGGAAAAGCTCAGGGAACTGCGTGCAGGAAAGAAACCAGGCGGAGTATATACAGGGATTCAACAAACAACTCAGCCGAAAATCGCCTTTGTGTTCACAGGTCAAGGTTCCCAGTATTTGAACATGGGGCGGCAACTGTATGAAACTCAACCCACCTTCTGCACCGCCATTGACCGATGCGCTGAAATCTTACGTCCCCATCTAGAAGTGCCTCTACAGGAAGTCCTGTATTCAGTAACCAGAGACAATTCACTTCTAAATCAAACAGCCTACACCCAACCCGCTTTATTTGCCATAGAATATGCCTTAGCGCAAGTATGGAAATCCTGGGGGGTTGAACCGGATGTGGTCATGGGTCACAGTGTGGGAGAATATGTGGCAGCAACTGTAGCAGGAATCTTCAGTTTAGAAGATGGTCTGAAACTGATTGCTACACGGGGAAGGTTGATGCAACAGTTACCCGCCACAGGTTCCATGGTGGCGGTGATGACATCAGAAACACAGTTACGTCCTTTGGTGGAACCCTATACTGATACAGTTGCCATTGCGGCGATTAACAGACCGGAAAACGTCGTCCTCAGTGGTGATGCTGCAGCAGTGTCCAAGATCGTCGCACAACTGGAGCAAGCTGGGACGAAAGTACTACCGTTACAAGTTTCCCATGCTTTCCACTCGCCACTGATGAAGCCGATGTTAGCAGAATTTGAGCGTGTGGCTAGTGCTATTAACTACAAATTCCCACAAATCCCAATAGTATCTAATGTCACAGGGAAACTCGTAAGTGATGAGATGACTACTGCCGATTATTGGGTACGACACGTTAGTCAGCCGGTGCAGTTTGCCGCGAGTATGGAGACGTTACACCAACAGGGATATGGAGTCTTCGTCGAAATCGGACCAAAACCCATACTATTGGGCATGGGACGCCAGTGTCTACCCGAGCAAGGACAGTTGTGGTTGGCGAGTTTACGTCCCACCCACCCAGATTGGTCACAGATGCTGGAAAGTTTAGCACAATTATACGTGCATGGTGCAAAAGTAGACTGGGCAGGATTTGATAAAGATTATACACGACGCTCTGTAGTGCTGCCCACCTACCCCTTCCAACGTCAGCGCTATTGGATGGAAAGTTCTTCTTCACCTCAATTGTGGCTTAAGCATAACAGCAAACCCCTACACCCACTTTTAGGACAGCGATTACAACTAGCAAATAGCAACGATTGGCGGTTTGAAACTCAACTGAGCGCTGCTCAACCTGCATACTTACAAGATCACAAAGTTTTCTCCCAAGTCGTTTTCCCAGGAGCGGCTTATCTAGAAATGGCATTAGCTGCGGGTTTTGAACGATTCAACTCCTCACAATTACAGATAGAAGAGGTTTTCTTCCACAAAGCATTAGTGCTCAAGCAAACACAGCCGCAAACACTCCAAACAATCATCTCTCAAATCGACCAAAACACCTATCGGTTCCAAATCTACAGCTTTGAGCCAACAGAAAACCAACACCAGGCGTCACAATGGCAACTTCATGCTGAAGGTAAAGTGCGATTGATGCCAACAAGAGTCGATTCAGGTTTAGAAAACTTAGAAAACTACTTAGCTCAATGTTCTCAACAATTAGATATTCAAGATTACTATCAACAATTTGACAAACGCGGCATTAATTACGGGAGCGCTTTCCAAGGTATTCAACAGCTATGGCTGGGGAGTAACTTCGTTTTAGGACGATTACAATTACCAGTGGAACTCGAATCACTAGCATCAGAATATTTCCTGCATCCGGCATTGTTAGACGCGGCTTTTGGCGTAGCTGGTGCAGCGAGCGCAAATTTAGAACCAAACAGTACTTATATTCCCGTAGAACTAGAGCGATTAACATTGTACCGTCGTTCCAGCACTCAGCTTTGGGCAATTGGGTCAATAGATCCCAGCCAAGAAGAATCCCGTGCTCAGTTAAAATTGTCAGTCACTCTTGTCACTCCACAGGGAGAGGTTGTTGCTCAAGTCGTTGGACTGGTTGTCAAAGCTACCAATGCTGGAGCATTGCTCGCTCAGCCGTCTGAGTCGATCCACGATTGGTTCTACGAAGTTGAATGGCGTCCTCAAGCTCGTTTAGAGATCTCGCCATTAGAGACTTCAGCAGCCAAAAACTGGCTGATATTTACTGACAATTTAGGAGTGGGACAGCAATTAGCAGCACAATTACAAACACTAGGAGATATTTGCACCGTAGTTACAGCCGGACAGCAATACCAACAGTTAAGCCCAACACACTTCACCATTAATCCAGAGCAAAAGGAAGATTATTCGCTTCTGCTGGAGCAGATAGCAATAAGTACACCAGATATTTATGGAGTGGTTCATTGTTTTGCCCTTCAGGGAGCGCAGACTTCTACTCTAACCAGTAGTACTGCATTAGAAGCTGAATCGCAACTGGGATGCAAAACAACTTTAATGCTAGTACAAGCATTAGTCAAAGCTAAATCACTACACAAACCGCGATTATGGTTGGTGACGCGGGGCGCACAACTGTTAGCGCCGGATCACCCACAGATGTCTGCCATCGCACAATCATCGCTGTGGGGGATGAAGAAAGCAATTGCCTTAGAGCATCCAGAATTCCGTTGCACCTGCATTGACTTAGACGCGAGTGCAACCATAAGTGAGCAAGCTCATGCTCTGCTTGCAGAGGTTTGGTCTTTTGATTTGGAAGACCAAGTTCTGTTGCGAAAAGATACTCGTTACGTTGCCCGCTTGGTACGCAGTCGCTCGCTCTCAGTCAGAACCAACCAACAATTGCAAACTCCTTCTAGCCCATTCTCTTTGATCGCAACTGAGCGGGGAACTCTGGAGAATCTGAAACTCGAACCTACTACCCGTCGTTCTCCTCGTTCACAAGAGGTGGAAATCCGTGTTCGGGCAACTGGATTGAATTTTCTCGATGTTGTAGCTGCATTAGGGTTAATTCCTCAACAAGTTGATGGTAGTTCTCAGCAACACTTAATTGAAAAGTATGCTTTTGGAGGTGAGTGTGCTGGAGAAATTGTGGCGGTAGGAGAAGATGTAGAAGGTTTTGCGGTTGGCGATGCTGTTGTGGCTTTAGCATTTGGTAGTTTCAGCCAATACGTAACTGTCAGGGCAGAATATGTAGCACACAAACCAACCTCTCTCAGTTTTGAAGAAGCTGCTGCTCTTCCAGTGAATTATCTAACAGCATACTATGCCCTGCATCATGTAGCGAAAATTAAGGCAGGAGATCTTGTGTTGATTCATGCGGCGGCTGGTGGTACTGGTATGGCGGCGGTGCAAATTGCTCAAGCTGCTGGGGCAGAGGTTTTTGCCACCGCTAGTCCCCCGAAATGGGAGGCGCTGCGGTTAATGGGTGTTCGACATATTATGAATTCCCGCACCACTGACTTTGCTAAAGATGTGATGGAGGTGACTGTTGGAAGAGGTGTTGACATTGTACTGAATTCTCTCACCTCAGGTGATTTTGTTTCCAAGAGTTTGTCAGTTCTTAGTCCCCAAGGACGTTTTGTGGAAATTGCCAAACGGGGAGTGTGGGATTCAGATCAAGTGAAAGCGCAACGACCAGATGTATCCTACACCATCGTAGATTTGGTTCAGATTTCCCAGGCACAACCGCAACTGATTCAATCGCTGTTAACAATTATACTGAATCAGTTTAAGTCTGGTTTGTTCAATGCCCCACCATTGCAAATCTTCCCCATCGCAAGAGCGATTGATGCATTCCGCCATATGCAACAAGCCAAGCATATTGGTAAGATTGTCGTCAGTCAAGTTACTGGTGTTGAGTCTGGTACTGGTCTAAGTTGCCATCCAGAAGGTACTTATCTGATTACAGGTGGTTTGGGAGCGTTAGGACTGTTGGTAGCGCGATGGCTTGTAGAACGTGGTGCTCGGAATTTGGTATTGTTGACTCGTAGTCGTCCCAACCCTCAGGCTCAAACTCAACTGCAATCTCTAGAGCAAACAGGTGTGAGAGTGGAATTTGTGCAAGCAGATGTTTCCAATTACGACTCTTTAGCACAGGCGTTTTCGCACATTCAACAATCTCTTCCACCAATGCGTGGCATTATTCATTCGGCTGGGGTTCTTGATGATGCCACTGTCTTACAACAAAATTGGGAGAAATTTGCCACAGCTATGGCTCCGAAGGTACAAGGGGCGTGGCATTTACATCAGTTAACTCAAACTCAGCCGTTGGACTTTTTTGTTCTGTTTTCTTCAGCAGCATCTTTACTTGGTTCTCCAGGACAAGCTAACTATTCTGCTGCCAATGCATTTCTTGATGCTCTGGCTCATTATCGCTCCAGTTTAGGATTAGTCGGTCAAAGTATTCATTGGGGTGCCGTGTCTCAAGTAGGAATGGCAGCTCGGCGGGGAACAGATGTACTAGTACAGAAATATGGAATGGGAGTGATTTCGCCACCGCAAGTATTAGAAGCGCTCTCGCTAGTACTAGCTCACCCAACTGTAGTGGAAGTGGGAGTTGTTCCTATTCAATGGTCACAGGGATTGCAACAGTGGGCTAACTGGTCTTTCCTTGCTGATTTTCAGCAGATATTAACTGCCACTTCAGCAACTGAATCGGAGTTTTTGCAGCAGTTGAAGGCTGCTACTCCTAACCGACAGCGAAATATGCTCATGTCATTTGTGCAAGAGCAGATTGCCAAGATTTTGAGAATTAAGCAGGCGTATAGTATTGAACCACGTCAGCGGTTGTTTGATTTAGGTATAGATTCACTGATGGCCGTGGAGTTAAAAAACTTACTAGAGTCCCAGCTCAATTGTTCACTTAGTTCGACACTCGTGTTCGATTATCCTACCCCACAAGTTTTAGTTGACTATCTTATGAGCCAAATCCTTTCAAGTGATGATCAACTATATGAACTTGAGATTCAAGAAGCTCCCGATAACTTAGATACAAATGCTATAGATTTGGATCAGCTTTCACAAGACGAATTAGAAGCATTATTTGACAAAAAATTGGCGGATATTAAAACTATACAAGGCTTATTATGAATAATAAATCTATTAGCAAAACAGATAATACAAGATTGAAACAAGCTATTCTTGCCTTGGAACAGATGCAAGCAAAGCTGGATGCGATTGAACGTTCTAAGACCGAACCAATTGCGATCGTAGGCATGAGTTGCCGATTTCCAGGCGCTGACTCTCCAGAAGCTTTTTGGCAACTGTTACAGCAAGGGCGCGATGTTATTACTGAAATACCGACCAAGCGCTGGGATAACAATCGTTATTATGACCCAGATCCAGAAGCACTAGGTAAAATCTACACCCGTTTTGGGGGTTTTATTGAAGCAGTTGACCAATTTGAACCACAATTTTTCGGGATATCCCCCCGAGAAGCTGTAAACATGGATCCACAACAGCGTCTGCTGCTAGAAGAAAGTTACTTAGCTCTTGAACGAGCATGCATAGCTCCTGATTCCTTATTCCAAAGCTCTACTGGTGTTTATTTTGGTATTGGTAACAATGAATACGCTCAATTGTTAGACACGCAACAAGAGCAGAAAATTGAAGCTTACAATGCAACAGGTAACGCTCCTAGTGTAATCGCAGGACGCTTATCCTACACTTTAGGCTTGACTGGTCCGGCAATGGTGGTAGATACGGCATGCTCCTCATCGCTAGTAGCAGTACATCTAGCAGTACAGAGTCTACGCCAGCATGAATGTAATTTGGCATTGGCTGGCGGGGTAAACTTGCTACTGTATCCCCGTAGTTACATCGCCTTATCACGAGCTAAGATGCTGTCGCCTGATGGACGATGCAAAACTTTTGATATAGCTGCTAATGGATACGTCCGTAGTGAAGGCTGTGGAGTGATAGTACTGAAGCGATTGTCAGATGTGGCTAATGGTGATAATGTTCTGGCATTGATTCGTGGTACAGGAATCAATCAGGATGGACCAAGTGGTGGCTTAACAGTACCTAACGGACCATCTCAAGAAGCAGTGATTCGTCAAGCTCTGGCTAGTGGGCTAGTATCACCAAAGCAAGTAGATTATATAGAAGCTCACGGTACAGGTACATCTTTGGGTGACCCAATTGAAGTTGGAGCTTTAGGTGTGGTCTTTGGCAAGACTCACTCTCAAGAACACCCTTTATTTGTTGGTTCAGTAAAGACAAATATTGGACATACAGAAGCGGCAGCAGGAATTGCAGGCTTAATCAAAGTCGTTTTAGCCCTTCAAAACCAGCAAATTCCTCCTAATTTGCACTTGAGCCAACCTAATCCTCACATTAACTGGGAGCAATTGCCCGTAAAAGTGCCTACTGAGTTGACTCCTTGGTTTGCTAATGGCAAGCAGCGCTTGGCAGGGGTGAGTTCTTTCGGCTTCAGTGGTACTAACGCTCATGTGGTGTTAGAAGAAGAACCTTTTGGAGAGAGTGGGAGCACAGGAGCAGAGGGGCAAAGGAGCAATACCCTCTCCCCTGCCCCCCTGCCCCCCTGCCCCCCTGCTTCCCCTACTTGGGAGCGGACGTTACATTTGTTAACACTCTCAGCCAAAACTGAGACAGCTTTGCAGCAGTTGGCACAGCGTTACCAAGAGCATTTAGCAGCCTATCCGGAGTTATCCTTATCAAATGTGTGTTTTTCTGCCAACACAGGGCGATCGCATTTCCACCATCGCTTAGCAGTAGTCGCTGCTTCAACTGAAGAATTAGTAGAGAAGCTTGTAGCCCATTGCCAACAGCTTGAAGTGGTGGGGATTGTCTCTGGAGAAAAGCCCAGCACAACTCCCAAAGTTGCGTTTCTCTTCACCGGGCAAGGATCTCAATACGTAGGCATGGGGCGGCAACTTTATAATACCCAACCCACTTTCCGCAAAGTCATAGAGCGCTGCGATGAAATTCTGCGCCCCTATCTTGACAAACCACTACTGTCCGTTCTTTATGCCGATAAAACAACCGCAGATGCAAGGAATTCTCAACTTTTAGATCAAACAGCTTACACCCAACCTGCGCTGTTTGCTGTAGAATATGCTTTGTGTCAACTGTGGCAATCATGGGGTATTGAACCCGATGTGGTCATGGGACACAGCGTCGGGGAATATGTTGCAGCAACTGTCGCTGGCGTTTTGAGCTTAGAAGATGCTCTGATGCTGATAGCGGAACGCGCACGGCTGATGCAAGCGCTGCCTTCAAATGGGGCGATGGTTGCCGTCAAGGCTAGCGCTGATTTCATCACACAACTTCTTGCACCATACGGCGATCTAGTAGCGATCGCGGCTATTAATGGACCGCAAAGCGTTGTCATTTCTGGAGAGCAACAGGCGATTGAAACTGTGTGCCAGTTATTAACCGCATCTGAGGTGAAAACCAAAGCATTGCAAGTTTCCCATGCTTTCCACTCCCCCTTAATGGAGCCAATGGTGGCAGAGTTTCGACGAGTGGCAGGAGAGATTTCATACTCTCGTCCAAAAGTCAAGATAATTTCCAATCTAACTGGACTTGAAGTAAGTGAGGAAATAGCTACCCCAGAATATTGGTGTCGTCATATTCAATGCCCGGTACAATTTGCAGCTAGCATGAAAACGCTGGAGGAGCAAGGTATTGAAGTATTTCTCGAAATCGGTCCCAAGCCGATATTGCTAGGAATGGGTCGGATGTGTGTGTCAGAATCGGGGCAGTTGTGGTTGCCGAGTTTGCGCTATGAGCAATCAGATTGGCAACAGTTGTTGGAGAGTTTAGCACAGTTGTACGTGCGGGGTGTAGCTGTGGATTGGAAAGCATTTGATGCTGAGTATCCACGAAACCGCGTTGTTCTACCGACATATCCCTTCCAACGCCAGCGCTATTGGATTGAGACATCAGAAAATGGACATCAACTAACAAACCAAAGCACTGTAGCAACTCAGATCGTCAACCTACTTAATCAAGGAGAAACTGAAGCCTTAGCTCAACATCTTAAACTTGCAAGAAATTTTTCACCCGAACAGCTTCAACTATTACCGGAATTACTAGAAGTTTTAGTTAAACAGCATCAACAACAATTAGCCATAGCTACTATCAAAGATTGGTTCTACCAAGTACAGTGGAAACCCATAGTTTTAAGTCAGTTAAAAACAAGCATTCAACAGAGCCATTGGTTAATTTTTGCAGACACCACTGGTGTTGGAGAAAAATTAGCCAAAAAATTACGACACCAAGGGTGCGAATGCAGTTTAGTTTATCGAGGAGACAGCTATCAAAAATTAGAAACAGGTTTTTATCAACTCAATCCCTCAAAACCTCAAGAGTTTGAACAACTCATTCAAGCCATCCTAGAAAACAGTGAATTCCCCTTGGAAAAGGTGATTCATTTGTGGAGTTTAGATACTCCAAGTCCAGTTGATTTAACGATGACCACTATTAACTTAGCCCAACTTTGGGGATGTGGTACGGTGTTGCACCTGCTGCAAGCTGTCATCAAGACTTCTAGTGTACCCCAACTGTGGTTAGTGACTCGCGGAGCTCAATCTGTCTTATCCAAGACAGAAGAAGTGAGTGTGACTGCATCACCGTTGTGGGGTATGGGGCGAGTAGTGTCTTTAGAACATCCGCAACTGTGGGGTGGTTTAGTAGATTTAGATCCACAAACTCCACAAGAGGAAACAGAAGCATTACTGCAACTTCTAGTAGATAATAATCAACCAGAAGACCATTTAGCCTTACGGGGAGAGCGTACATACATAGCTCGTTTAGTCAAGCAATCTCTCAAACCATCTCAGCCCCTATCACTGGAGTCAAATGCCACCTATCTCATTACAGGAGGGTTGGGAGCTTTAGGATTACATACAGCTAAGTGGATGGTTGAGAAAGGAGCCCGACATCTGGTATTAATCAGTCGCACTCAACCCTCACAACATCAAATAGCAGCCATCAGTAATTTACAACAACAAGGAGCTCAAGTAGTTGTAGCTCAAGCCGATGTCTGCAATTTTGAAGAACTCTCAAAAGTCTTTGAGCAAGTAGACAGCCACCACGCACCACTTAAAGGAATCGTTCATGCTGCTGGTGTAGGAAGCTTTCAACTAATGCAGCAGATGGAACTGACTCAGTTAGAAGAGGTCATGGCTGCCAAAGTTATGGGTGGATGGATGCTTCATCAATTGACCCAAGACAAAGAGCTAGACTTTTTTGTGAGTTTCTCATCCATTGCCGCTGTATGGGGTGCAGCAGGTCAAGCTCACTATGCAGCATCAAACCATTTCTTAGATGCGTTAACCCATTACCGTCGAGCAAAGGGGTTGCCCAGTTTCAGTATCAATTGGGGTCCTTGGTCCGGCGGTGGTATGGCTGGAGAAATTGAGCTAGGGGAACTCAGGAAAAGAGGTGTAGAATCCCTATCGCCTCAGCAAGGAACCGCCGCCTTAGAGCAGTTATGGACAAGTGGTAACGTCCAAACAACAGTAGCGAATGTCAATTGGAGTTTATTCAAACAACTGTATCAAATAGGACGACGATTACTTCTAGAAGAAATTGAGGTCGAACCACTCAAAACTCAACTGTCAAATTCCCAAGCTATAGCAGAAATATTACAACAACTAAAAGCAGCATCCCCAACAGAAAGAGAAAAGTTTTTGCTCAATTACTTTAAAGATGTAATCTCTCAAGTACTTAGGATGAGCGCTTCCCAAGTTGATGTGCAACAGCCTCTTAACACAATGGGACTTGACTCCCTGATGGCTTTGGAATTACGAAATCGGCTTCAAACTGATTTGGCAGTGGATGTACCTGTAGTCAAATTTATAGAAGATATCAGTATTGTTGATTTAGCAGCAGAGGTAAATGGGCAAGTTACCCAAATAGATAGGACTCAAACAGTTGAGTCAGAAAATAACCAGCCAACTCTCTTAACTCATGTCAAGGATAGTCAAAGGATAACAGGAGAAATATGAATTTAGTTGAATTTTTACAAAACCTTGTCATCAAAGGTTGGAAATTTTGGAATGAGGGCGAAGGACTGTACTATGATGCACCAAGTGAACAATCCACCTCTTCTGTATTAGCTCAACTGAAGCAACATAAAGCCGAAATCTTACAATTACTTCAGGAACGTCCAGACATTTTTAATGTTTATCCCCTTTCCTACGGTCAACGGGCACTTTGGTTTTTGTGGCAACTAGCACCAGAAAGCCATGCTTATAATGTATCATTCGCCGTTCGTATTTGCTCCGTGGTAGATATGACAGCAATGTCGATGGCATTGGCGGCGCTAATGGAACGTCATCCTATTTTGCGTACTACTTATCCCAAACTCGGATCTGAACCAATCCAACAGGTACATCAAAATCAGGAATTAGATTGGTTGCAAATCGATGCTTCTAGTTGGAGTGAAGAGCAACTGAAAGCGAAAGTGATTGCGGCTCATCAAATTCTCTTTGACCTTGAAACTGGACCAATTATGCGAGTCAGATGGTTCAGTTGTTCTCTTGTTGACCATGTCTTATTGGTGAGTATACATCACATTGCCTGCGATCGCTGGTCTCTAGATATGCTCATACATGAGTTGTCAAAACTCTACCAGGCACAACGGGCTGGTGTTGAAATATCTCTGCCTCCTGTCAAGCACACCTATCTTGATTATGTAAGCTGGCAAAGGAAAATACTGTGTGGAACTCAAGGAGAAAAATTATCGAACTACTGGGCGCATCAACTAGCAGGGGATTTGCCTGCACTAAATCTACCAACTGACAGACAGCGCGAGCCTATACAGACTTATAACGGTGCAACCCATAAATTCAAATTATCTTCCCAGTTGACGGAGCAACTTAAGGAACTAGCTCAAAGAAAGGGAGTAACATTTTACATGATACTCTTAGCTACTTTTAAGGTGCTTGTGTATCGTTACACAACTCAGGAAGATATTCTGGTGGGTTCTCCGACTTCAGGCAGAACTCAACCTGAGTTTGCTCCGATTTTCGGCTACTTTGTTGATCCAGTTGTTATCCGGACAAATTTAGCGAATAATCCTAGTTTTAATGAGTTTCTTACCCAAGTTCGTCAAACAGTACTCTCAGCACTGACTCATCAAGATTACCCATTTGCTCTGCTGGTAGAAAATTTACAGCCACATCGCGATGCCAGTCGTTCACCAATTTTTCAGGCTTCGTTTGCGCTGCAGCAACTACAACAATCTCAAGATATACTTCATCTGCTGGAGAATGAAACTCAAAAGGATGTTGATTGGGGAGGAATGAAGCTAAGACCTTTTGAAATCCCGCAACTCGAAGGTCAGTTTGATTTGGATTTAGAAATGGTGGAGGGTAGTTCATCTGTTTTTGGGACTTTTAAGTACAACACTGACTTGTTTGATAGCGCAACAATTGAGCGCATGGCGGCTCATTTCCAGAACTTGTGTAGCGCAATTGTGCAAAATCCGCAACTTGCAGTGAGTGAATTACCCCTGTTGAGTGAAGCAGAACGCGATCAACTACTGGTGGAGTGGAATGATACTGCGTGTGAATATCCTACTGACAAATGTATTCATCAGTTGTTTGAGGAACAGGTAGAGAGAACGCCTTTTGCTGTGGCGGTGGTGTTTGAAGAGGAACAATTAACTTACCTGGAATTAAATACTAGAGCCAACCAACTAGCACATTACCTGCAAAGCCTCGGTGTGAAACCAGAGGTGCTGGTGGGGATTTGCGTAGAACGTTCCATTGAGATGGTGGTGGGATTGTTGGGAATACTTAAGGCGGGTGGTGCATATGTACCCCTTGACCCCAATTATCCTCAAGAACGACTGAGTTATATGTTAGAGGATTCGGGTGTACAGGTGTTATTGACGCAACAGGAGTTATTGTCATCTTTGCCATCACATACTGCACGGGTGGTTTGTTTAGATACAGATTGGGCGGAAATAGAGCAACACGAAGAGGAGAATCTTGATGCTGGGGTTAAGTCGGATAATTTGGCTTATGTCATCTACACTTCTGGTTCTACTGGAAAACCTAAGGGGGTAGCGATTGAACATCATTCTTTGTGCAACCTTGCTCAAGCACAAAGAAATTTATTTGATGTACAACCAACTAGTCGTGTTCTTCAATTTGCTTCAATTAGTTTTGATGCTTCTGTCTCGGAAATATTTATGGCTGTAACAACTGGAGCCATTCTAATTTTAGCAAAGGCAACTTCATTAATGCCTGGAGAAGATTTGAAGCAAATTCTACATGAGTCCTGTGTGACTCATGTGACATTACCGCCCTCTGCCTTAAGTGTATTACCCACTGATGAATTGCCAGCGTTGGGTCAGATGATTGTTGCAGGAGAAGCTTGTCCCTTAGAATTGGTTAATCAATGGTCTGTTGGTCGTCGTTTCTTTAATGCTTATGGTCCAACTGAGTCTACTGTTTGTGCTACTATCGCTGACTTGAGCAATGGTTTTGAGAAAATGACTATTGGTCGTCCCATTGCCAACACCCAAATCTACATCTTAGATAAGTATTTACAACCAGTACCCATAGGCGTGCCTGGAGAACTGTACATTGGTGGTGATGGCTTAGCTAGAGGCTACCTCAACCGCCCACAATTAACGCAAGAAAAGTTTATCCCAAATCCTTTCAATAACTCCAAATCAGAACGCCTTTACAAAACAGGAGACCTCGCGCGCTACAGGAGCGATGGTAACATTGAATTCCTTGGTCGCATCGATAATCAAGTCAAGATTCGAGGCTTCCGCATCGAACTCTCTGAAATCGAAGCCGTCCTCAACACCCAYCCCCAAATCGAACAAGCGGTAGTTATTGCAAAAGAAGATATTCCAGGGAACAAGCGCTTAGTAGCCTATGTAGTCAGTTCTGATGAATCACTTACCATCTATCAAATACGTGAATTCCTCAAACAGAAGCTACCAGAATACATGGTACCCAGTGCTTTTGTTACCCTAGATACCCTCAAGTTAACACCCAACGGCAAAGTAGATCGCTTTGCGCTACCAGCACCTGATGGAGAAATCACGCGAGAACATGAATACGTGCCACCACGTACGCCAAGCGAAGAAATCATAGCCAACATCTTCGCTGTTGTTCTCGGTGTGCAAAATGTAGGCATCCACGACAACTTCTTTACCTTAGGGGGACATTCCCTACTAGCAACCCAATTAATTTCTCGACTCAGAGTTGCCTTGGAGGTAGAAATACCTCTACGTACCATCTTTGAATCTCCCACGGTAACTCAATTAGACCAAACCATAACTCAGTTACGTCAAAACGATAGGCGATTAAGTCTTCCCCCCATTGAACCATTAACACACAACTCACAAATACCCCTATCCTGGGCACAAGAAAGACTGTGGTTCCTCAACCAACTTGAAGGGCCCTCTTCCACTTATAATATGCCCGGAGCAATTCGTGTTAGTGGTCAGTTGGATATTAATGCCTTTCAACAAGCTTTATCAGAAATAGTACGCCGTCACGAAGTACTACGCACTCGCTTCCAATCTTTGAATGGCACACCAATACAGGTGATTCACCCAGAAGCCACCATCAACATCAACTTGGTGGACTTACAGCAGTACTCAGCAGGTGAACGTGAAACTCTGCTGTACCAAAAAGCGCAAACAGAAGCAATTACCCCCTTTGAGTTAGAAATCGCACCATTAATCAGGTGTAGTTTGTTGCAGTTATCAGCGACAGAATATGTGTTGTTAGTGACAATGCACCACATTGTCTCTGATGGTTGGTCAATTGGGGTATTCATCCAAGAACTATCTGCTTTATACCCAGCTTTCTGTGCAGGAGTTCCATCCCCCTTACCAGAATTACCGATTCAGTATGCAGACTTTGCAGTTTGGCAAAGACAATGGTTGAGTGGGGATGTGCTTCAAAACCAACTCAATTACTGGCGAGATCAGTTAGCTCTTGCGCCAGAATTGTTACAATTACCTACTGACCGCCCACGCCCTAGTGTGCAAACTTACCACGGTAGGACTCACAATAGGACTATAAATATCGATTTAACCCAGAAGTTGCAAAGCTTGTCGAGGGAATCGGGTACTACCTTATTTATGACTCTGTTGGCAGCGTTTAGCACCTTACTATATCGTTACACTGGTCAATCAGATATTTTGGTGGGTACGCCTATAGCCAATCGCAACCGCACGGAAATAGAATCATTGATTGGTTTTTTTGTCAATACGTTGGTGTTGAGAACACGTTTTGAAGAGCATCCGAGTTTTGAGAAGTTACTAAAACAAGTTCGGGAAACCACACTCAAAGCCTATGAACATCAGGATGTACCTTTTGAGCAGGTAGTGGAAGCATTACAACCACAACGCTCCTTGAGTCATTCTCCCCTGTTTCAGGTAATGTTTGTGTTGCAGAATGCACCGATGGGTGAATTAGAATTACCAGGTGTCACTTTGAGTAAGTTAGATCAAGAAAGCACAATTGCTCAGTTTGATTTAACAGTTTCTTTCACCGAAACTTCAGAAGGATTGGTGGGGTCATGGGAGTACAATACAGACTTGTTTGATAGCGCAACAGTTGAGCGCATGGCGGCTCATTACCAGAACTTGTGTAGCGCGATTGTGGAAAATCCCCACATTTGTGTGGGTGAATTACCCCTGTTGAGTGAAGCAGAACGCGATCAACTACTGGTGGAGTGGAATGATACTGCGTGTGAATATCCTACTGACAAATGTATTCATCAGTTGTTTGAGGAACAGGTAGAGAGAACGCCTTTTGCTGTGGCGGTGGTGTTTGAAGAGGAACAATTAACCTACCAGGAATTAAATACTAGAGCAAACCAACTGGCACATCACCTGCAAAGCTTGGGAGTCAACGCAGAAGTGCTAGTGGGTATTTGCACCGAACGTTCCATTGAGATGGTGGTGGGATTGTTGGCGATACTCAAGGCGGGTGGTGCTTATGTACCCCTTGACCCCAATTATCCCAAAGAACGTTTTAGTTATATGTTAGAGAACTCGGGTGTACAGGTGTTGCTTACTCACTCTAAGTTGTTGTCATCTTTACCATCACATACTGCACAGGTCGTTTGTCTGGATACTGATTGGGGGGCGATAGAGCAACAGAGTCAGGATAATCTTGATGTTGGGGTATCTTCGGATAATTTGGCTTATGTCATTTACACTTCAGGTTCTACTGGACAACCAAAGGGAGTATTAGTTACACACCAGAATTTAGTAAATCATAGTAGTGCGATCGCATCTGAATATAATCTGAGTTCATGGGATAGAGTGCTGCAATTTGCAGCTTTGAGTTTTGATGTTGCAATTGAAGAAATTTTCCCTTCTTGGTTAAGTGGTGCAACAGTGGTATTGCGTCCCCAGGAAATGTTTGCTTCTTTTGCTGACTTGGTAGAATTTATCAACGCAGAAAGGTTGACGGTATTAAATTTACCAGCAGCCTTCTGGCATGAGTGGGTCTTGGATTTATCCCAATCCTCTAATGCATCAAGGTGTTTGCGTTTGGTGGTTGTGGGTAGCGAACAAGTGCAATGGTCACGAGTGGCTATATGGCAGAAATACTTTGATAGTCACATCAAATTATACAATGCTTATGGTCCGACGGAAGCGACGATTACAGCAACAGTTTACCAACCAGATTTGAGACACCAAGAAGAGAAAACTGGTGGTGTACCTATCGGTCGTCCCATAGCTAATACTCAAGTTTACATTCTAGACAGCAATTTACAACCAGTACCCATAGGCGTACCTGGAGAACTGTACATTGGTGGTGATGGCTTAGCTAGAGGCTACCTCAACCGCCCAGAACTAACCCAAGAAACATTCATCCAAAATCCCTTCTGTGATTCCAAATCACAACGCCTTTACAAAACAGGCGATCTCGCCCGTTACAGATGCGATGGTAATATTGAATTCCTCGGTCGCATTGATCATCAGGTAAAGATTCGCGGCTTCCGCATCGAACTCAGAGAAATCGAAGCAGTCCTCAACGCCCACCCGCAAATACAACAAGCCGTAGTCATAGCCACAGAGGATATTCCTGGTCACAAACGCTTAGTTGCCTATGTAGTTCCTAGTAATGAATCATTCACCACCAACCAACTGCGTGAATTCCTCAAACACAAGCTACCAGAATACATGGTGCCCAGTGCTTTTGTCACCCTAGATACCCTCAAGTTAACACCCAACGGCAAAGTAGATCGTAAAGCACTACCAGCACCTGATGGGGAAATTACCCGAGAACATGGATACGTAGCACCACGTACAGTCATAGAACAAACCTTAACCAACATTTGGCAACAACTGTTCCTTAAAGAAAAAGTCAGCATCCACGACAACTTCTTTGAAATCGGTGGTGATTCCATCGTGAGTATTCAAGTAGTTTCTCGTGCCAAAAACTCAGGAATACAAATCACTCCCAAACAAATATTCCAAAATCAAACTATCGCTGAACTAGCTAGAGTTGCCAATACAACAGTGAGTGTGGAGTGTAAACAAGGTCTAGTGACTGGAGTTGCACCGCTAACACCAATTCAACACGGGTTTTTTGCACAAAATCTACAAGAAGCCCACCATTATAATCAATCAGTTTTCTTACAGATACCTAATGATATCAAACCTGAATTGATTGAAAAAGCTGTAGAAAAACTACTAGAGCATCACGATGCTCTGCGTTTACGATTCACATCAGTTAACTCTGAGCACAAACAAATAAATCATGGCTTAGATGATAGCGTACCATTTACTATAGTAGATTTATCATCAACGCCCAGAGTTGAACAACCACAAGCCTTAGAAAAAATCGCCACAGAATATCAAGCCAGTTTAAACCTGTCAACAGGACCGATAATGCAAGTGGTGATGTTTAACTTGGGTAGTGAAAGTGATGCCAGGTTACTGATTATTATTCATCACCTAGCCGTAGATGGTGTGAGTTGGCGAATTTTATTATCAGACTTAAAAACAGTTTATCAACAACTAATTGCTGAACAACCTCTTGATCTTGGTGCGAAAACCACAGCATTTATTGATTGGGCAGAGAAATTAAAGAATTATGCACAATCAGAAATAATCAAACAAGAGTTAGACTATTGGCGAAACCAACCTTGGTCTAAAACAACACCACTACCATTAGATTATGACCGCATCAAGCCAGAAAATACAGTTGGTAGCGCTGCACAAGTATCAGTGAAATTGAATGTAGAAGAAACCCGCGCTTTGCTGTTGTCAGTAAACGAAGCTTACAACACACAAATTAACGATATACTGCTCAGTGCATTAGTAGTTTCATTGGCACAGTGGACGGGAAATCCAACGGTAGTCATTGACTTAGAGGGACATGGAAGAGAAGAAATATTTTCAGATGTAGACTTATCGCGGACGGTAGGTTGGTTCACCAGTTTGTTTCCAGTATTATTGCAACTCCCTCCATTAAACCAACCAGCATCCGTTATCAAGTCAATTAAAGAACAATTACGAGCGATTCCCAATCGTGGTATAGGCTACGGCATATTGCATTACTTGTGTGAAGATAGTAGTGTTAACCAACAACTACAGACAATTCCCACTCCAGAAATTAGTTTTAACTACCTAGGACAATTTGACTCTGTACAATCTCAAACAGGTTGGAAATTTGCGCCGGAATCCACAGGAGCTAATCACAGTTCAAAGCTTCTTCGTGACCATCTATTGGATATTAATGCTCTGGTGGTAGAAGGGGAATTAAAAATTGATTGGACTTACAGTAGTCATGTTCACGCTCATGGCACAGTGGAGAATGTGGCACAGAGCTATATTCAAGCAATCAGGTCAATAATAGAACATTGTCAGTCAGAAGAAGCTAAAGGATATACACCAAGTGATTTCCCATTGGCACAGTTGAATCAATTAGAATTGGATGAATTATTAGCTCCGTTCAGAAATCAAAACATTGAATCAATTTATGCACTTTCTCCCATGCAACAAGGGATGCTCTTCCACAGTCTTTATGCTCCATCTAGTGGGGTGTATTTCGAGGAGATGACCTTGAGTTTGAAGGGTAATGTCAATGTGGCGGCTTTTGAACAAGCTTGGCAAAAAATTGTAGATAGGTATTCAATTCTTCGGACATTCTTTGTTTGGGAAAATCGCCCAACTCCATTACAGGTGGTACTCAAACAGGTGAATTTACCTTGGAATAATCTGGATTGGCGAGAACTATCGACCACAGAGCAACAACAGCAATTGTCAGAGTTGTTGTCAACAGAAAGAAAGCAAGGTTTTCAATTCAACCAAGCACCATTGATGAGGTGTACGTTAATTCAACTAACTGATGATTCTTACAAGTTCATCTGGAGTCATCACCACATCCTCATGGATGGATGGTGTTTACCGATTATCTTTAAAGACGTTTTAAGTTTCTACGAGGCTGAAGTTAAAGGTGAAACTTGTCATCTGCCAACACCACGTCCCTACCATGATTATATCGCTTGGTTGAATTCTCAAGACAAAGAAGCTGCTGCTGAGTTTTGGCGACAAACTTTGCAAGGTTTTAGCGCTCCCACTCCTTTAGTAGTAGACAAAACTCAGTATCAAAATCATCAGCAAGACTCGAATTACTTTGAACTTGAATTACGTTTGTCTGCTGAAGTCAGCCGGGGGTTACAATCTGTAGCACAACAATACCATCTAACTTTATCGACTATAGTACAAGCTGCTTGGGCTTTACTATTAAGTCGTTATAGTGGGGAAAAAGATATAGTATTTGGGGTGACGGTTTCTGGTCGCTCTGGTAGTTTGTCTGAGGTGGAAAATATGGTGGGATTGTTTATTAACACCTTACCATTACGTCTTATAATATCCTCTCAAGAGCAACTGATACCTTGGCTGCAACAAATACAACAGTTCATGTTGGAATTACAGCATCACTCTTACACTCCTCTGGTTGATATTCAAGCTTTGAGCGAACTCAAAGGGGGAACACCTTTGTTTGAGAGTATTGTGGTGTTTGAGAATTATCCAGTTGATAGTTCTTTGTTGAATGAAGGTGGTTCACTACAGCTAAGCGAGATAGAGGGTTTTGAACAAACTAATTATCCACTGACTGTAGTTGCAGTGCCTGGAGATGAGTTGTTAGTTAAGATTAGTTACGATACCGTTCGTTTTGAAGAAGATACGATTAGGCGGATGCTAGGACATCTGCAAACCATTTTCTCGGCAATTGTCGAAAATCCGCAACTTGCAGTGAGTGAATTACCCCTGTTGAGTGAAGCAGAACGCGATCAACTACTGGTGGAGTGGAATGATACTGCGTGTGAATATCCTACTGACAAATGTATTCATCAGTTGTTTGAGGAACAGGTAGAGAGAACGCCTTTTGCTGTGGCGGTGGTGTTTGAAGAGGAACAATTAACTTACCTGGAATTAAATACTAGAGCCAACCAACTAGCACATTACCTGCAAAGCCTCGGTGTGAAACCAGAGGTGCTGGTGGGGATTTGCGTAGAACGTTCCATTGAGATGGTGGTGGGATTGTTGGGAATACTTAAGGCGGGTGGTGCATATGTACCCCTTGACCCCAATTATCCTCAAGAACGACTGAGTTATATGTTAGAGGATTCGGGTGTACAGGTGTTATTGACGCAACAGGAGTTATTGTCATCTTTGCCATCACATACTGCACGGGTGGTTTGTTTAGATACAGATTGGGCGGAAATAGAGCAACACGAAGAGGAGAATCTTGATGCTGGGGTTAAGTCGGATAATTTGGCTTATGTCATCTACACTTCTGGTTCTACTGGAAAACCTAAGGGGGTAGCGATTGAACATCATTCTTTGTGCAACCTTGCTCAAGCACAAAGAAATTTATTTGATGTACAACCAACTAGTCGTGTTCTTCAATTTGCTTCAATTAGTTTTGATGCTTCTGTCTCGGAAATATTTATGGCTGTAACAACTGGAGCCATTCTAATTTTAGCAAAGGCAACTTCATTAATGCCTGGAGAAGATTTGAAGCAAATTCTACATGAGTCCTGTGTGACTCATGTGACATTACCGCCCTCTGCCTTAAGTGTATTACCCACTGATGAATTGCCAGCGTTGGGTCAGATGATTGTTGCAGGAGAAGCTTGTCCCTTAGAATTGGTTAATCAATGGTCTGTTGGTCGTCGTTTCTTTAATGCTTATGGTCCAACTGAGTCTACTGTTTGTGCTACTATCGCTGACTTGAGCAATGGTTTTGAGAAAATGACTATTGGTCGTCCCATTGCCAACACCCAAATCTACATCTTAGATAAGTATTTACAACCAGTACCCATAGGCGTGCCTGGAGAACTGTACATTGGTGGTGATGGCTTAGCTAGAGGCTACCTCAACCGCCCACAATTAACGCAAGAAAAGTTTATCCCAAATCCTTTCAATAACTCCAAATCAGAACGCCTTTACAAAACAGGAGACCTCGCGCGCTACAGGAGCGATGGTAACATTGAATTCCTTGGTCGCATCGATAATCAAGTCAAGATTCGAGGCTTCCGCATCGAACTCTCTGAAATCGAAGCCGTCCTCAACACCCAYCCCCAAATCGAACAAGCGGTAGTTATTGCAAAAGAAGATATTCCAGGGAACAAGCGCTTAGTAGCCTATGTAGTCAGTTCTGATGAATCACTTACCATCTATCAAATACGTGAATTCCTCAAACAGAAGCTACCAGAATACATGGTGCCTAGCACCTTTGTGTTCTTGGATACTTTCCCACTGACACCCAACGGCAAGATAGACCGTAACGCACTACCCACCCCAGATGAGGAGTTAACCAGGGAATTTGAGTTTGTTCCACCGCGCAATAATATGGAAATTCAGGTTGCTCAAATCTGGTCAAAGGTTCTTAATATTGCCCCAGTGGGAATTCGAGACAATTTTTTTGAAATTGGTGGAAATTCTCTTCTGGCAGTCCGTCTGATGGCTTTGATTCAACAGCAGTTTGAAACAAATTTGCCTTTAGCAACACTTTTCCAATCTCCAACAATTGAACAAATAGCAGATATTCTCAGCCAACAAACAGGTTCTTTGTCTTGGTCTCCTTTAGTACCGATTCGAGAAACTGGTTCCAAAAAACCTTTCTTCTGTGTTCCTGGAGGTGGTGGAAATGTTATCTATTTCTACAATTTAGCTCGTCATCTAGGCTCTGACCAACCATTTTATGGTTTGCAAGCACGAGGTCTTGATGGTCAATCAAAACCTTACACCAGAGTTGAGGATATGGCTTCCTTTTATATCGAAGCCATACAGAAAGTTCAGCCGAATGGTCCTTATTTTCTCGGAGGTCACTCATTTGGAAGTCAAGTCGCCTTTGAAATGGGGCAACAATTGCAACGCCAAGGTCACGAGGTCGCTCTAGTTGCGATTCTTGATTTAGCAGCACCAGTTGCAAGTCAAATCCCAAAATTCGATCCGGATTGGGTTAGTAGATTGATGAGCATTATTGCTATAATAGAAGGCTGGTTAGAAACAAGTTTAGAAATTTCATCCGAAATTCTCCAAACCCTTAGCGAAGAAGAACAATTCGATTACCTTAAAGAACGATTGGTAATAGCTAATGTGTTAGCTCCAGAAACTGGAACCAACCAAGTTCGTGCTTTAGTACAAATTTTCGACGCTAACAACGAAGCTGCTAGGCATTATTTACCTTTACCACATGAGATTCATTCAAGTCCCATTGTCCTTTTCCGGGCTATGGAACTCTCAAAATTTGATGAGTCAAATGCAGAGATTCAAACTGAAATTGAATCCGAGCCGACGATGGGTTGGAGCGATTTTACTACTCAACCGGTAGATATTCAATGGGTTCCAGGCAATCACCTTACTATGATGAACCTACCTCACGTCCAAGTCTTAGCACAACGACTGAAAACCTGCATCGAAAAAGCTCAAAATGAAGTGAATTATTGGGACTTAAACAAAAAAGAAGAGAAAAATAGGGTATAATGCTTTGTAACTAGAGTATGCAACATGAGGAGAAAGCTCTTGGCGTTGGGTACCACTCACAATTAACCACATGGGTTTCCATAGGAGGGAACTTGTGTCATCCGTTACACTAATCCTCAGAAGAGTGAACGGATGACGATACATTTTTTGCTGCTGAGTTCCTCTGATCAACATCCGCATGCCAAGTTTGTATCATGACTTTTAGTTGACGACCTTTACGAGTAGTATGGGCAAACTGTGTTGTCTCGTCGCATTCATGCCAAGTATCAGATTCTGCAAGACTAAACCGTAAACCGTATTTTTTTGGACAACCACGTTTTTGGGCTAGGTCTTTGATTGGTGGAGGAGACTGGTAGAAAACTCGATTACTACGAACTCTAGCTATCACTACCAAATTTTTGTGTTTGCATTGCTCACAGGACTTACGCAACTGGCACAGTGCGATCGCTCTCTATTAGTACATAAGTATTATTAACGACCAACGTCCAAAGAGGCTGTTGCTCAAATTAGTATTAGTAATCGATTGCGTGAAGTTGTCTGAATTTCATGAGAAAATTAGCACTCGTGGGTATTAAAAATAAGAATCAGGCGATGAGGTTTACTAAACTTAACTATTGCCAATATTTACTGAGTAGTCAGATTAATTATACTATCACAAATTTGGCATACCATCTAGAAGAGATTAGCAATTGATTTAATCAACCGCTATCTTAAAAATGAAAAGTTAACACCACGTTTACTCTGGGATAATGTAAAAGATGTTATCGAAATAAATGAGAACGCATATCTAGTTTTTGATGACACAGTAATTGATAAAAGATATGCAATAGAAATAGAGATAACTAAACGGCAGTACAGTGGCAATGAACATGGTGTAATTCAAGGGATTGGGTTAGTAAATTGTATATATGTCAATCACGAAATTGGGAAATTTTGGGTAGTTGACTATCGTATTTATGACCTAGATAGAGATGGAAAAACAAAGATAGACCATGTGACGGAGATGTTACAAAACCTTGTATATCATAAGGATATACCGTTTAAAGCGGTCTTGATGGACAGCTGGTATGCAACAAATAAATTGATGTTATATATTGATGATTTAGGTAAATATTATTATTGTCCTCTTAAACGTAATCGACTTGTTGATGATACAGGAGAGAAAAACGGGTATAAAAAAATCGAGTTATTATCTTGGAATGAACAGGAGCTACAATCAGGTAAAATAGTTAAAATAAAGAAGTTCCCAGGCGCAAAAAAAGTGAAACTATTCCGGGTGACTGTCTCCACCGACAGAACGGATTTTGTCGCTACAAACGATTTATCTCAAGACTCTACGGACGTTATACAAAAAGCGTGTAAGATTCGTTGGAAAGTTGAGGAGTTTCATAGAGAATTAAAACAATTGACTGGGATTGAATCATGCCAGTGTCGCAAGGGTTGTATTCAAAGAAACCATATTGCCTGCGCTATGTTAGTCTGGCTTCGACTAAAAAATTTAGCTTACTATAGTGGCCAAACAATTTATCAAATCAAGCATAGATTACTATCAAATTATTTAGTTCAACAACTCAAACGCCCGGACGTTCCCATGTTTATCGTTTAGTTGTTGGGCGATGGCGCAGCGTAGCTGCGCCATCGCTTGTGACAGTTGCGTAAGTCCTGAATAGCTACGGAGAATATTTGAAGAATTTGGCAGATTGTTCTGCTTGGGCTGCTGGGGTGCGTCCTCGTCCCCATCCCAACTTTTGGCGATAGGTTCCGAGCAATCCAGACTGTACTAACATCTCCTCATTGACCGCAACTGATTCGTCTACCTGAGGGGCAACAAACAAAGCATCGACTGGACAATACAGTTCGCAAAGATAACAGGTTTGGCAATCGCTTTTACGGGCGATTTTAGGAGGAGCGTTAGGTACTTTGTCAAAGACGTTGGTTGGGCAAGCGGTTACACAGATATTACACTTGATACAACGAGATTCACTGACTAGTTCAATCATTGTTTGACTAACTCCTTCACTGAAATATCTTGTTCAGGCTTGATCCAAACATGATCTAGTCCACCACTGATCAAACGATGATGTTGTTTGGCATCTAGCTGCGGATAGTTTTCGTGTTTGTGCATCCCACGAGATTCTTTGCGTTCTAAAGCAGTGGCGTACATCCACCGTGCTGTTGCGACCATTGATGCAGCTTCCCTGGCTTGTATTGCTTGCTGGTTTAACACAAACGATGTGTTGCGAATTCCATGCCACAAATCGTGCAGTCGATCAAGTGATTCTGACAGACCTTGTTCTGTGCGGAACAGGTTACGATCATAAGGAGTTACTTCTGCCTGCACCGCTCGAATCACTTCTATAGGGTCAAAGGTGCTGCTGCTAGGATGGAGCGCTGCGCCATCAATTCTCAGCACTGAGCGCTGATTCACCCTATCCCCTAATTGACGAGCATAGGAAGCAGCTGCCTCGCCTGCCCAGTAACCAGAAGCACTCGCCCATGCCGCATTCGGACTGCCACCTCCCGATCCACCACCGCAGATGAGTTCTCGCGTTGCGGCATCTCCAACCGCATAAAGACCGGGAACAGATGTGGCGCAAGTTTCATCAACAATCCGCAATCCACCTGTACCGCGCACAGTTCCCTCTAAACGTAGCGTGACGGGGAATCGTTGCGTGAACGGATCAATACCAACTCGTTCAAAGGGCAAGAAGAAGTTATGTTGAATCGTCCGCATCCAACTTTTTTCTTCTTCAGAGGCTTTGTCGATACAAGCGTAAACAGTTTGGGTCAGCAACGTGCGGGCAATAACTCGGCGATCGACGCTTGCGGCGCTGGCACCTGTGCAATCGCCCTCAATGACAGTACCATCTTCATAGGTAAAAGTGGCATAGCGGTAATACGCGCCCTTCGTAACGGAGGCGAAGGCAGGAGTCAGGGCGTAGGCATTGGAAAACTCCATGCCCGATAATTGAGCACCCACCTCGGCAGCCATGAGATACCCATCTCCTGTGAGGACATTGCAGCCCAAGGCTTTGCTGAGGAAAGCACAACCCCCAGTAGCAAGAATGACCGCTGCCGCTCGGACTGTCCAGAGTTCATCCGTTTGCCGAGAAATCCCCTTTGCTCCCGCCACAGCACCATCTATATCCACCAGCAGTTCCAGTGCAGGGCTATGGTCAAGGATTTTCACCCCTGCCTTTTTCACCTGTTTTCGCATCAACCGCATATACTCTGCACCTTGATGCAGTGAAGGAAGATAAAGATCCCCATTGTCATCATGGGAAAAGGGATAGCCCCACTCAACTAGTCGATTTAGGTTAATCCTGGTTTGATCCAAGACGCGATTCATCCAGTAGCGTTCAGAGAGGAACCCGCCTAACGTTTCTCGTCTGGACAACTCCGCCTCGCGGTTCGCCTCTTTTGAAATATACCAAACAGTTGTGCCAGCAGCTGCTGTGGCTCCGCTGGTTCCGCAATAACCTTTATCTACAAGGATGACATTCGCCCCTTGAGTTGCTGCACTCCAAGCTGCCCAAGTACCTGCGGGTCCACCTCCAATGACGAGGACGTCCGCTTCTAAATCTAGGTGAGAACTGGGAGTAGATGCTGGCTCTGAATGATGAGTACTCACGGTTGCTGATTCTGCTCCATAAAACTTATACAAATTGCTCAAGTCTGAGCAAATCGATGTTTACTTCCCGTTTTTACCAAGGCAGCCGACTGCTCCTTAAAAAAAATAAACCAATAGGTTTACCGTATTTTATAGCAATCAACGGAAAATGGCGTGATACATTGCTCTACAGCATCCTTGAGTCTGAAAGAATGGTATCAGAATGCTATTTTTGACTGATTGTTGGTGGAGTAATTGCTGCATATTGTTCCGACGTCAGCATGGCTTCCCGAACATTGAGAGGTTTGGGAAGCAAGCCATTTTTATAAAAGTAATCTGCAATCCGCTGTTGCTCGTTGATTAAATCTGGGGAAATGGCTCTCAATCCATAGCCGCGACGGCTGATGAACAACTCCATCACATCGGGCGGTAGTTTCTGATACGGTGCAATGAGTTTTGCAGTCTCTTTGGGATGTGTCTGTGCCCAGCGCTCGATTTTATCAATCTCCTCAATCACTATTCGCAGTAATTCCGGATTATTGATTACAAACTGCTTTGTCCCAATGTAGTATCCACCAGGAGAATCAAGCCCTACGGCATTCTTGATGACCCTTGCCTTACCCAATTTTTCAGCTCGAGCTAGATGGGGATCGCCTGTCACCCAAACAGGAATTTTTCCTTCCAAAAATGCACTACTAGCTTCTACATTGGGTATACTCAGGACTTGGATATCGCTGTATTTTAAACCCACTTGTTCCAAAGCTCTGATGATAAAATAGTGAGATGCAGAAGCTTTTTGGAAGACCACTTTTTGTCCCTTAATGTCTTTGACCGTCTTGATGGGAGAATTTGGCGGGACAGCGATCGCACTCCTTCTACCATCACTTCGCCGACCAACAACATAAGCGATCTGAGCGCCAGCCGCTTGAGCGAATATAGGAGGGGTTTCCCCAACATTACCCAAATCTATTTTGCCAACATTCATCGCTTCCATCAGCTGTGGACCTTGGGCAAATTGTGCCCACTCCACCTTAATACCCAAGGGTTCTAGACGCTTTTCCAATACTTTCGTTACCCTAACCAAATCCCCAGCTTGTTGATACCCCATGCGGAGGACTTTAGTCTTAATTTTAGATGTTTGAGTGTCTGATACTTGGTTAGTAGGAGATTGGTTTTCTTGCGTGCAACTGACTAATGTCAGCGAAGTTGCTATGGTTAACAATCCTGGCACTAAGAGCAGCGTAAAGTGGCGAAAGATTTTGAGAGACTGAGGTTTAACTGCAGTAACCATAGCTTTTTTCTTAATTAAGAAGTATTGCAACTATCAATGGAAACTCCAAATATGAGGTAACTTTTGCGGGGTCATGAAAGACAATTGATCAAGGCAAAATTCAAAATTCTAAGAAAGAGTCAGGTGGACAATGCCCACCTAAACCCAAGTAGCCCTAATCCTTCCTAAAATCAAATAAATTTGTTCTCTTAGCGACCAACACTCGCCAAATATTCTTCTGCTTCTTTCTCAATTGCCGTACCTTTGAAGAAGTCACGATTCAAACTGGTGTACAACTCCAAGGGATGGATAGATAGGAAGTAGCGCAAGTCTTCTTCACTAAGAATGCCGTTTTCGACCATGCTGTAAGCGTTGGACACAACAGCTGTAATATCAGGTACATCCCAGTGAGCAGAATCGGAACCGAGGAATGCCTTAACGCGATCGCCAAAAGGATTCGCCTTTTGATAGAAGGCATAAGCAACACGAGTGTCGTCTGATTCTGTGCCGAAGTAGAAGTGATTCAAAAAGCGAGCCTCCTTCGGAGGAGCTTCGCTAACGCGCACATCTTCTGCTTTTGTAATCCCAGCAGCAGCAAATTCATTGAGATCACCAGGATCTTCAGGTGCAAAGTATTTTCCGTGGAAGCCCAAACCACTACCAAGTTGTTCAAAGCGGTCTTTGACTTCTGGACCACCATAACGAGCGAACAGTTCGCGCAATTCCTCGCGGTTTACGTTACCAGGATGATTATTCTGCAGAATATCCGGATTACGGGTTTCCCAATGCCAAATAATATCAGTATAGAGGCTAGCACCCCAAGCCGAACTGCCTTCTAGGAAAGCAAACTTGAGGGTGGGGAAGCGATGGGTAACACCACCAAAAAATAGTGCTTTACAGAACGCTCCACCTGCTGAGGCAAAGTGTCCAATGTGATTGTATTGGTAGTTAGAAATTGAACGGCGAGCAGTCCAACCCATACCAGAAGCGTGGGTTGTGGGGACAACTTTCAGTTCTACACACTTTGCCCAGAAGGGGTCATAATCGTAGGCACTATCTAAGGCAAACGTATCAATCCAAGTTGCTTCTCTTTGTACTTCTGAAGAATATTTCTCGAAGCCAGGGATGACACGGGTAACGTAAGCAGGAATTTGAATCGCTTTGAGTCCCAGTTCTTTGACTGCATATTCCAATTCTTCAATCCCTTCTTGGGGTGTATTCATTGGAATGGTGGCAATTGGGGTGAGGCGATCGCCATAAGGACGGAAGATATCTGCATGATAGAGGTTTGCTGCACGGCAAACAGCCCGACGCATTTCTTCGTTCTTGATTTGAGGTGCAAGGGTTGCCAGGTTAGGGTATAGTACAGCAAAGTCTGTCCCGCACGAGTGCAAGCGCTCATGCAGTAGTTTTGGCAAACTAACAGTAGCAAGGTTTAAGGTGTCCTTGGTGGGACGCCCCCAGAAGGGAGGACGAGCAGTACGATAAGCACGGCGTTCTTCCCATGTTTGCTGGAACCAACGAAAGCGACCAGCTCCAGGTAGATGCTCTTTGAAGCTATCAACAATCTTAGAACCGCCTACTTGAGCTAGGTAGTCGAGAAAAGCAGGTTCAAATTCTTGGGTATGTACATCCGTGTCGATGATGGGATAACCTAGCTGCTCCCGAATTTGTGCTGAGCGAGTCTTCTTCTTGGGACGTTCAAGCGCAATTGTCATGATCGTTTCTCCATGCATCCTGGGACAACAGTTATGTCACTCGTTAACTTTCATAAGTCGTAAACCCTGACAAAAATCGAGCTTCACGACGGAGTAGAAATCCAAATTTCAAACGTATAGTTCAATCTCAACTTAAGTTGCCTTATGGTGAGAGCTAAACAAAGGTGGCGATTCGCCTGTTGGAGTAAAACTCTAGTTTTCGCTCTGCCCGCCCTTTGACTGCCATTGCTTGTATGAGCTATCTGTACTTGACCCTCAAATTGCCTGAATGATTTCGTGGTGTTTACACCGGAGTCTCAAAAATACTACCGTTTTTTGACTGATTTATCGATGATTTAATTTAGTAGTATTACATAGCCGCAGCTAAAACACAACTATTTAGCAAACAAACTTTATGTTCTTCTAAATTTTAAGTTAACTAATTATTAGCTAATCTAAATATAGAATCAGTGTATGTGGCTATAAAAAAGTCACAATCTAAGTGAGGCTAAAACCATCAAGTCCAAGCTAACTGGGCAGTCGGTCAACTACCCCTACAAGTGCCAATTGGTTGATGCCCTCTCCCTCAAGGAGTGTATTTGTGAGCAAACGTTAGCGAAAAAGTATCGAAAAACATGATACTACCATCTTTTCAATCTTCTGTTCAATCAGCAACAGTTTCATTTGATCGCATCTTTGATATCTATGACACCACAAGGGGACTACCTGCCGGTATCTCTGAGCAAGTGACTGACACCATCCTCAACATAGTCTCACCAACATCAGAAACCAAATTCTTTGAAACAGGCATTGGTACTGGCAGGATTGCATTTCCCATTCTTCAAAGAGGTTATTCTTACACTGGCATCGATGTCTCAGATAAAATGCTGGATGAACTGCGCCGCAAACTACAGGGTATAAACCATCGAGCCACACTCATCAATGCAGATGCCTGCGACTATGCCACAGTGGTCAATATCCTGTACCCTTATATCAAACGGTGAAGCTGTCATGCTTCAAAAATACAATGTTTTGCGATCGCACCTGCGGAATGTGGGATTTATATGAGTCACGTTAAATTATTTGGTCTTAGAGCCGAGCAAGGTAGGTGGTTTTTGATTCCGCTTGGAATTGCTGTTTTGCTTTGTCTGGGAACCGCTTACTCCTGGAGTATTTTCCGCAAGCCAATCGAAACAAGTTTGCAGGTAGGGGCAACTCAAAGTCTACTGCCCTTTACAACTTTGCTTGTGGTCTTTTCAATCTTGATGCCAATTACCGGTTACTACATTGAGCGATTTGGTACAAGGCGGGTGACGGCTGTTGGTGGGGTGATTATGGGTGTTGGCTATCTCACCTCTAGCTTTGCCAACAGCATTCCTGCCCTTGTCTTTACTTATGGGGTAATCGCTGGAATTGGTGTAGGAATTACCTACGGGGTACCACTTGCGGTGACTGCGAAATGGTTTCCTGACAAAAAAGGAATTGTGGTGGGAACGACAGTGATTGGCTTTGGGCTTTCCCCTCTGGTCAGCGCACCTCTAGCCAGAACTCTGATTGCTGCAAATCCACCCGATGGCTGGAAAGCAACGCTGCTTATTTTTGGAATTGCCTTTAGTGCGATTATTCTGGTGATTTCGACCGTGATGAACTATCCGCCCGCAGACTGGCAGCCAAGCCGATGGCAACCTCCCTTTAGAACGCTGGCAGCCACGGGAGACACAATGTCGATGATGCAAACCCGCACCTTCTACGGGCTGTGGTGCTGCTTTATTATCGGCACATTTATTGGACTTGCAGCAATCGGGATTGCGAGTCCAGTGGGACAGGAAATCGTCAAGTTGGATGCGGAAACTGCTGCCTGGAGTGTTTCGCTGTTTGCAGTGTTTAACGGCTTGGGTCGTCCCTTTTTCGGCTGGGTGGCGGATCGTTTCACCCCCAAGAATGCAGCAATCGTTTGCTATGTGCTGGTCATTATCGCCTCGATTATGATGCTAAGTGTGGGTAAAGGCAGCGTTGCCACCTACCTGATTGCCTTCTGTCTGATTACCTTTTCCTTTGGCGGCTGGCTGGCGATCGCACCTACCTCGACGCTGATTCTGTTCCCCTCTGCAGACTATGCGAAAAACTACGGCATTGTCTTTACCGCATTTGGTGCAGGCGCACTGCTGGGAACACTCACGGTAGGCCACATCCGCGATGTGTTCGGCAGCTATACATCCTTCTTTTATGTCACGGGAGTGCTGGCGATGGTTGGGATTGTAATTGCTGTATTTAGCCTGAAGCGCAATCTGACGGTTGCGGTAAAACTAGAATTGGACAAATAATTGCTCAAAGGTTTTGTAAAAAGGAGTTCGTGAACTACCCAGTCTTCAGGCGAAACCAAGGCTGGATAGTTCACATCATGGATTCGAGTAGGTCTTCTAGGCGGTTAAACACGGATTTATCCGTGGGTTTTAATGCTGTACCTTATGAATTGATAATTTTGAATTTGAGCGTACCTCCTGCGGAGGTCGCACGGTACGGCGCAGCGTGTCCCGAAGGGACTCAGCGAGTCACAGGTTTGGTAATGACAAAAATCTCTGTACTCTCTTTCTTCTGCTTTCAAATCTAATTGGAATAGGTAGAACGGAAGCCAAGGCTTCCAAACTAACTTTTTTAATTGATTGCAGTAGGGTAATCAAAATTTTGATAAAAATGTAATCGGCAAGGCTAAATTGCTTACCGTTGACAAGCTCGCTTGTTAGCTCAATAAAATATGACACAATCTACGACCACCTCAGATCGCGTTTCAGCAAATTACCGTTATATTGCTGCCTATAACGAAGTGAATGCGCGGATTGCTCAACGACAGCACGCACTATCAATTTACATCACACTTGTCGTTGGAATCATTGCTGCGCTCGTTGCCTCAAAACGGGTAGAAGCACAGGATAATTTGCCCATTGAGTGGCTTTTGTATGGATTCCCAGTAGCTTCCGCTTTCCTGGCACTTCTCAACTATAAATATGAACGAATAATTACAAATCTTCGGCAGTATCTATCAGAGCTAGAACGTCTCAACAACACCAATATGGATTTGCCCAGTTATAACACAGATACGAGGTGGGCAGTTGGAGCCAACAAAGCGCGTCGATTCCACGATTTTGCCTGTGCAGTCTTAGTTGCAGCTTGTAATTCAATTGCAATAGGAGTTTTTTATAGAATTTATCCAGAGCATTTTCAATCAAACTTATTCGTAATTTGGGTGACTACTATTGTTGCTTTGCTGTCTGTAGCTGCTCTTCTTGCTATGACGCGATTCAGTTACAAGCCAAAATGGAATACTGCCAAATAACCAAGATAGCTGCTGCTGTGCCCACAATTCGTTACGATAGGCACTAATGCTGGCAATGTATCCAGGACATGAGGCAAGCGTACTTGTCGCGTTAGCGCTGATAGCTGGCAGACCAGTGACTATAAGCGCTGGAAAAATAATTAAGCCACCTCCCCCAGCAACAGAATTCAACACTCCACTCATCCAAGCGGCGAAAAAGAGAAAGCAAGCCTGCATGAAACTCATATTACGCCTTCAGTAAATTGAGACCGGGTGTACCGTTCTGATGACCAACATGAATCACCTCTAGCTTTGATGAACTACCAGAGGTTTGTGCGGCCTGAGAACTATTGTTTTGTGAGCTATTTTGGGAGTGACAACCTGTTAGGGAAAGGAGCCAGGTTAATAAGCAGGTAGCGATCGCCAGTAAGACATAGCTACGGGTTTTCATGTTTTCCAGTTTGGAATGCGATTTGGTACTAACCTGTCACCGATAAGCATTAATTAAGCATTAATAAATAGATGCCAACACTTTATCTGCAGCCGCCCGGAATGCAGTGGCTGCACCAGCACTCATATCCCGTGGCGCACAGATACGATTTCTTACATAAGCAAGAGTGATGGCTCCGACAGCAGACGAAAACGGATCAATGTTATCTTTTCCACCAACTCTACCCCAAGGCAAGAGTGTATCATTCCCATTGATGAGATAATTTGCTAGTAGTCTCAGGTGAAAATCAACTGCTTCTTTGACTGTTGCAATGTCATCATCTTTCGCTAATGCTTGCACTCCGGAATTTTTCAGGATATCTCCGATAGCAGCTTCCCGGTTATCACTCAGTCGCTCAGCCGCTTCTGCTCGATATTGAATTTCCTGGCTAGTTGCTACATCCAGTGGGAAGGGATTTCCAATTGGTTCTAAGCCAAATCTGCGACGCACGAGTAAATTGTTGGTAATGTCATCCGATTTGACGCTGTTATAGGCGGGACGCTGATTGAGTGCTTCAAACCAAGCATTGATGCGAGGAAAACGCTCATTCCCCTTGATGTGATACCCTCGGTACACGGGTAAGTTAGCCGCCAATCTATCTAAATGAGGGCTATACATAATGTCTACCAGGCTAAAACTTGAGACAAAGTAGGAACCAGGATATTTCGCTAAGGCTTGCTCAAGCTCGTCTAATTTCGCTTCAAACGCTGTCTGTAATTTTGCTAGTTCATCAGCATCTACAGATGTTGCTCTGAGAAATTTGTAGCCAATATCTCTAAAACCATTGGTTTCAGCATCTTCAACCCACTGCCTAGCAATAGCGTTTTCCTGTGGATCTTCAGGGAGTAGTGGTGGACTAGTAAATCGTTCTTCTAAAGCGTATAGAATATCTTTGGACTCATAGACTAACTTTCCCTCAATTTTCGCAGCAGGCACAAGCGTTGTGGGAACTAGGTCAGTATACCACTTAGGCTTGTTACTCAAATCAATAAACTCCGTCGCAAACGGAATTTCCTTTTCTTCTAAGGCGAACCAAACCCGTTCACAGAAAGGACACCAAGAGTTGGTATCTCGATAAAGAAGGACTGGTGGTATTGTATCAGGAGGTAGTTTCTCTTGACTGCTTGGGATTGGCGCAGTAGAAGGGGATTGCCCTGGTCTACGCACCCGTCGAGCCGAGGTATTTTTCTGTGCGATCTCAAACAATTGCTCCCAACTAGATAATGTACCCTGAATAGACATTTTTTACCTCGCTTTATTTGGAACGCCGGAAAACACAAATAACTGTTGCTCTTTGGGGACAGCCAAATTTTCACTCCTGTAACTATGAATACCTACCCCCATGTCTCCTGTAGCAGTGAGTTTGAAGTTCACTTCTTCAAATCTAGATTCACGCAAAACTTTACGGACAGTCTCAGAGTAGGGAATACCGTTAGAGTGTCCGCGAGTCCAAATCGCAAAAGCGCCTTGTTTACTCAAAAAACTCAGATTCCCCAGCAACCGACTAAGTTCAGCTTCATCAGCAAGATTACCGAAGATACCACACACAATGACAATGTCTGCTGGTACTGCTCCTACATAGTTAGACCAGAGAGTTGCATCACCATTGATAAACTCAATTTGCTTTGTCAAACCCAATGATTCTATGGTTGCTCGTCCACGTTCAACTAGCTGCGGATTTAACTCAACCAATCGTGCATAGACATCTTTTGCACGAGGGTGGTTTGCTAACGTCGAGAGTAAATCTCGTCCATCACCAGCGCAAAGACTAACTACACGAATTATTCCTGGTGGAGACACATCCAAGCTATAAGAAATGTATTCTCGCACGATTTGCAGGCGTTGCTGCAATTTTGGTTCAGTATTATAGAGGTCGTGCCATTCAAACCAATCTTTTGGCATAAGGGGCAATTCCCATTTCATGCAAACTATGGCTTCGCAGAGTGACAAGCGCACTGTGCAGAAATAAACTACGGTTATTTTATCAGGTAATCGTTCTTTGCAAGTGAACGTAGGCTAACATAGAAATTCATACAAAATCAAGTGTTGTTCCTTAACATGATTCGCCAAAACGTCCCCGAATATACCGCAGATTGATGGCGTTAATGCGATCTGCGCTTCTCCCAAGGGGAGACGCCAAGAGCGAACGGTCTAACGCTAGCTCGCCTCTGGGAACCGTTACGCGTTAGCCCGATTCGTGCGGTTGCGCTTACGCGATCGCGCTAATTGTTTAGATAATCTAATAATTAGTTTTACATATTTTTTTGGGCAAAAGACTATATAATGATTTCAAGATAAATCACGAAAATTTGACCGATTAAGTGTAGTATAGCTACGGTGGTCTTTAGATACCTACTAGTCAGATTATTTGACCCCTACGAGTCAACTCAGTTCGTTTATAAATTGGGCTGTCATGTGAGTCGCGCGCTGCCCACATCCGAGTGTAACCCGAAACAGTATGCGAAACAGTATGCGAGCTATCGCCCAAAAAACAGTGCGAGAAGGAGAAATTGTTTGGGAATATATCAATTCCTATTTTGGAAATCAAAATGCTCCCGGAGAATCCGCACTTATAGCACGTAGCAAGCAAAATTCTGTGTTTAGAGCCTTCGGTTATGCACCTGAACAAGTACCTTGGCTCTAGTTGGGCGAGCTAACAATTTATTAAGAGGAAATCATTGCATGAGTACCATACAACTTTACTTTGCCAAAGCCTCTACCTTCTCCCAACGCACCCGTGTTGTGTTGTTGGAAAAAGGAATTGATTTTACCCCGATAGAAATTGACTTACAAAACAAACCGGATGGATTCACGCAGATTTCACGCTATGGCAAAGTCCCTGCCATCAAACATGAAAATATCGAGATCTACGAGTCTGCCATCATAAATGAATATCTGGATGAAGTTTTCCCAGAACCACCCCTATTACCAAATGATCCAGGAGCAAAAGCGATCGCCCGCATTTGGATAGATTACGCTAACACTCGCCTAGTACCTGCGTTCAACAAATTCCTACGCAGTAAAGATACCACCGAACAGGAACAAGGGCGACGAGAGTTCACCGAAGCCCTATTGTACATTGAGGAAGAAGGATTAAGCAGACTGTCTGGTAGTGGTCCCTACTGGTTAGGAGATAAATTTAGCCTAGTCGATATTAGTTTTTATCCCTGGTTTGAGCGCTTACCCGTTCTGGAACACTTCCGCAATTTTACGCTACCATCAGAAACACCTGGTTTGCAGAAATGGTGGAATACGGTGCGCGATCGCTCCTCAGTGCAGGCTGTTGCTAATCCTGTAAGCTACTATTTGGAACGATTTACCAAAATTCTCGGTGAACCCACCCCCGTTGGTGCAGCTCAAAAGTAGGACACGAGGATGTGGAGATGGGGAGTGAGGAAATAATGGGTAACTCTTGACTATTGACCAACAATTCACCAAAATCCAAAATGGTATAACCTATGAGCTTAGATAGCCAAGTTCTAGAAAGACGGATTTCCAAGGATCTGCCATACGTAGAGGCTAACCTCAATTACCTGCTCCCGATGGCAGAAAAACCTGTCAACTACACCTACGAACCACCACTAGGCATTCCCCGATACAATGGGACTTATCAGGCATACAAGCTCCCAATTTATAATGCTCGTTCCATCTCAAAGAACATCTCCCTAGACCGAGAAGGATTCGCCTTCCTCCCGCATCATAGCAGTGTCCGCAACTTTTACGACGAAGACGAGATACGTAACGTCTACTACCCGGAAGCTGAGCAATTATTAAAAGAGGTGACGGGTGCAACTAAGGTAGTGATATTTGACCACACCCTCCGTAATTGGCAACGGTTCAAGCAGGGTGAAAATGAGATTAAGGAACCAGTCAAGCGCGTACACAACGACTTCACCGCCAAATCCGGTTATACTCGTGCGCGCAGGGAGTTGGCGGCGCGAGAGATAGATGATATAGATACGCTGCTGCAACAACGGTTTGCCATAATCAACGTTTGGCGGGCGATCGCCGCACCAGTTCAAGAGTCGCCATTGGCAGTATGTGACGCCCAAACTATTGCACCAACAGACGTTGTGGCTAGTGACCTCGTGTACCGCGATCGCGTCGGTGAAGTCTACGCAATCACGTACAACCCAGAACATCAGTGGTTCTACTTTCCCGAAATGCAAAGCGACGAGGCACTATTTATCAAGTGTTTCGACTCCGCAGAGGACGGACGCGCACGTTTTGCAGCCCACACAGGGTTTGATGACCCAACAAGCCCACCAGACGCTCCTCCACGGGAGAGTATCGAACTGCGGACGTTCGTTTTTTATCCAGAATAGATAGATGTTGGTAAGAGTATGAAACGCACAGTTAGCATTCCAGTCAATTTGCCTCATGAGCGATTTTTACCGCTCATGAGGCAATGTGCAGAAATATTTAATGCACACGTTGACTAGGCGTCAGTCAATGCGCCATACGTTTCAGCCGAGTCTCTCGGTTAGTTACAAGCCCCACCCACAAGGGGATGGGGCGGTTAACTTGCGTATCAGGTTTAAAGATCCCTCTATTCTTTATCAACTTGAGAGACAAAACTCAAACCTTAAGTGCTTTAGCGTAACCCTCGTTCTATTTCTTTGAATGGCTCTAATTCTGCCTGTGACTGTTTGTAAGTTCCGCTACCGCATTTTTTGATAAATCCTAATGAGTTATAAAGAGTTATCTGCTCTAACCTCTACAAGCACCGTCAAAAAAGCCATTTCAGAACGCACTACAGTTCTATTGTTGGCGTTTGCCTGCGGGTTATCAGTGGGAAACGTATATTTTAATCAGCCACTTCTGGCAGATATTGGACGCAGCTTTCAAATCTCCGTGGAACAAGTCGGCAGTATTCCTTCTGTTACTCAAATTGGCTACGCAGTAGGATTGCTGTTTCTGGCTCCACTAGGCGATCGTATGGAACGCCGCCGCCTAATTGTCTTGATGTTTATTTTGGTTGCCTGCACTCTGGTATCTGGTGCGATTTCACCCAATTTCATCTGGCTATGTGGATCAAGTTTGGTGTTGGGTTTCACCACAATGGTGGGGCAATTGATTTTTCCATTAGTCGCTCAGTTGCCCACTGCTAGGGAACGAGTTAAAGTAACTAGTATTCTTCTAAATGGGCTGATCGTTGGAACTCTCTTGTCGCGTGCCGTAAGTGGGTTGGTGGGAGGAATTCTCGGTTGGCAAGCGATGTATTGGATCGAGGCTGGTTTAGCAGCGTTCGTCGCCGTTGCAATTCAAAAAAGGCTGCCCGCCGGACAGGCGGACTCACAGATGTCGTATCAGCAACTTATAGCGAGCTTGTGGCATCTCGTTCGGCAGCAGCCTACTTTACGAGCAGCGGCACTAAACAATGCACTGCTTTTTGCTGCGTTCAATGCGTTTTGGGCAACGCTGATTTTCTTTCTAGAATCGCCCCCGTATCACTATGGCAGTCAAGTAGCAGGCTTGTTCGCTTTGTTAAGCGTTGTAGGCACGATCACTAATCCAATCGTGGGACGGCTTGCTGATCAACACAGTTCTAGATTACTTGTCGGATTTGTAATCGCAATCCTGTTATCTGCTTTTGTTGTGTTGAGGCTACTAGGTACACATTTGCTAGGTCTGGCTTTAGGCGTGATTGTTCTGGAGGTGGGGATCAACGCCGCTTTTCTTTGTAATCGAATTCGTCTGTTCAATCTTGTTCCCAATGCCGAAAGTCGGTTGAATACGGTTTTTATGGTCACAAACTACTGTGGTGGCTTCTTTGGTTCCTTTTTTGGCGCTTTTTGTTGGGGAGCATGGCAATGGAATGGTGTATGTGGATTGGGATTTGGTTTGCTGATGATCGCGGCGATCATTTTCTAGGAGTTCAAATTTTGACTACTTATATAGCGATCGCTTACTAGAAACAATAACAGTTCAATCGATCGCCTGTTGTGAGAGTATTGCTACCTTAAAAGAACTTGTTTTCACAGGAAGATATATTTCATGAGCAAAATACGTGCTATAGTTGTTGACCCTAACGTGCCAGGACGTTTAGCATTGCGTGAAGTCGCTGCACCGACCTCCGCCCCTGACGAGACACTGGTCAGGGTAAGTGCCATTTCCCTCAACCGGGGAGAAGTGCGACGTTCTACTACTGCTGATGCAGGTTGGCAGCCTGGTTGGGACTTAACTGGTATAGTAGAAACTCCCGCCGCTGATGGTTCGGGACCCCCTCAAGGAGCGCGCGTGGTAGGCTTGCGCCGCTTTGGTGCTTGGGCAGAACTGGTATCCGTTCCTACCCATTCTTTAGCAGAATTACCAACTAATGTATCTTTTGCACAAGCTGCAACACTACCTGTCGCTGGTCTGACTGCCTATCACGCTTTACTCAAGGGTGGTTCACTTTTAGGTCGTTCAGTACTTATTACAGGTGCATCAGGTGGCGTTGGTCACTTCGCTATCCAGTTAGCACGGCTGAGTGGAGCGCAAGTCGTGGCACACATTCGTCAACCAGGCTATGAATCTCTGGTGAAAGAAGCAGGAGCACAATCAGTCGTTATTGGCGAAGATCTTCAAGCGAATGAATACGCACCTTATCATTTGATTGTAGAGTCAGTAGGGGGAAATACCTTGGGAAGAGCCCTTGGCTTAGTGGCACAAGATGGAGTCATTGTGCTGTTTGGAACGTCAGGAGGGTCTGAAGTAACATTTAATGCCCAACGTTTTTACGGGACTGGTGGTGCAAGTTTATATGGTCTCATTCTGTTTCATGAATTGAAGCGGGAATCGGCATCTGTGGGTTTGCAACGACTTTTGCATTTGGTAGAAGCAGGTCAATTGCGTCCTCACATAGATTTGGAAGCATCGTGGACAGAAGTGGCTGACATAGCGCAAAAACTGCTCGACAGACGCTTTCCTGGTAAAGCTGTATTGCACATCGACAAATAATCAAACCTAGTAGTGAGGCAGTAGTTATGGAACTAGAACTATCGGGTAAAACAGCGATTGTCACAGGAGGTAGTGCTGGCATCGGGTTAGCCACTGCCAAAGCTCTTTATAGAGAAGGTGTGAGTGTGGCGATGTCTAACGACAAGTCGCTCCGCGTCTACGCCGCTCGCAATCCAGAACGACTTGAGCAAGCAGTCAGTGCTATTCAATCATTCTCCAATAGTGGTGGTAAAGTGATATCCATCAGTGCTGACCTGACTCAAGCAGAAGGTGTTGTAATGGTGGTTTCAACGGCGCTTGAACAATTTGGTCAAATTGATATCCTAATTAACAACGCTGGTTCAGCACGTGCTGGGACGTTTCTTGATCTCGGTGATGATGCATTTCTGGATGCTTGGAACTTAAAATTATTGGGCTACATTCGCTTTGTCAGAGCCATTTTACCCCATCTGAAAAGTCGGCGCGATGGGCGGATTGTCAACATTATTGGAGGAGCCGGACGCACGCCTCGTCCCAACTTCCTACCAGGAGGTACAACGAATGCAGCCCTGTTAAACTTTACGCGGGGAATTTCTAAAGAGTTAGCCCAGTACAATATTCGCATTAATGCCATCTCCCCCGGTCTGACTGCAACTGAACGTGCCGAACAGTTAGCACAGCAGAATGCCCAAGCCCGTGGCGTTAGTGTAGATGAAATCAAAGCAGAATCCTTACAGGCAATTCCGTTAGGGAAAATCGTTAAGCCAGAAGAAATTGCCGCCTTAGCTCTATTTTTGGTTTCTGATCTTGCCTCTTCGATTACTGGTGCGGAGATTCTTGTTGATGGCGGACAGACCCCTGGTGTTTAAGGCTACAAAAAGGCAGAAATGACACCAACCCCCAAACCTAAAACTAACTATGATTGATCCGCAACCTTTAACGCATTTCCATACCTTACTTCTGTTTAGTACCGCGTTTATTGCGGGTGGACTCAATGCTGTGGCGGGGGGTGGGAGTTTCATAACGTTTCCAGTCCTGATCTTTACGGGTGTACCCCCAATCGCTGCCAATGCGACGAATAATACCGCTCTATGGGTAGCTGCTTTGGCAAGTGCAGGAGCCTATCGTAAAGATCTGGGTATTCCACGACGCGAACTGCTGCTACTGAGTGCCACTAGTTTAGTCGGTGGAGTGCTTGGCTCGTTAGCTTTGTTATTTACCTCTCCAGATATATTTAAAAAGCTAATTCCCTATCTATTGCTACTAGCAACGCTCGTGTTTACGTTCGGCGAACCGCTCAAAGCGTGGTTTCAGCGTCAGACTCAGAAGTCATCGCCCCAATCCCCGCCAGTATTGAGGGTTATGCTAGCTCAATTGGCGATCGCCATCTATGGTGGTTTCTTCGGCGCAGGTCTTGGGATTTTAATGCTGGCAACTCTAGCGTTTCTGGGAATCAACAATATTCACAGCATGAATGCTTTTAAAGCGTTTTTAGGGAGTTGCGTCAATGGAATTGCCATTATTCCCTTTATTTTTGCAGGTATCATTGCTTGGCCCCAAGCTGTTTTGATGGCTGTAGGTGGTTCTCTTGGTGGTTACTTGTGTGCTCACTATGCCCGTAGAGTCGAACCCCACTTAATTCGGAGAGTTGTTATGATTGTTGCTTTTAGCATGACGATCTACTTTTTTATTTATGGCTAGATGATTGCCATCTTTGTCATTTGATACACAAAAAACTAAGCTTGTATCCCTACTATCAAAAAATTTACTAATTCTTCGGCAAACGCATCATCTAACGCTGCATGCTTTAACAGTAAACGATACCAGATTGGACCATAAATCGCATCAATCACCAATTCCAAATTCAAATCTGGGCGTAGTTCTCCTCGTGCAATACCCCGCTCTAAAATTGTGCGGGTCGCTGCTCTACGACAATTAATGAACTGCTCGCGAAACGCCTTAGCTAAAGAAGCATCCATTTGTGCCTCAGCAATCAGTCCTGTAACAGCAGTACCGGTTGTCGTTGTTGTCAGGATTGCAAATAGTTGCTGTAAAATCTGACACAGGTCTTGTTTAACCGAACCTGTATCGGGTGTGGGAATATCCTGCGTAGCTTTTTCGGAGTATGCTTCCATAACGACTGCTGCCTTAGAGGGCCACCAACGATAAATAGTTTGTTTGCCTACTCCTGCACGAGATGCGATCGCCTCAATACAAATATCGCGATAGCCTTTCTCCTCCAGTAACTCAGCAGTTGCTTTGAGAATTGCTTGATGGGAACGCTGATTTCGCCTGCGAATCGCAGGTGCTTCAGTAGGACATGGTTTTTGAGTGGTTTTGTTCTCAAGTAGTTGTGACATAGACAAAAGACTCCAGCTGTGCAATCTTGTATAGACGTTACGAGCCGTCTTGTTAGAGATTGACAAGACGATACGGTTCGTTATAATCAAAATATAACAAAAACAACAAGTTTGCTGAAATTAGCGACAGCAAAAATGCAGGAGTTGAATTATGAAAGGTCTAATTGTTGGTAGCTTATCCTTATTGCTTATATCTAGTGTTGGTACATCTGTAGTTCGAGCTGAGCCATCGGCATATAATCCCGCTGTTGTGGGAAAAACTCCGTCTTATATTGGGATTACACCTTTCAATCTCGTGAATTTGGCTTATCAAGGTCAGTTACAAGACCAAGGTATTCCCAGTTACCAAGACCTTATATTGGCTTACCAGGCAAAACAAATTAGTGCCGAAGATATTGTTCGCAGCGGCGTTCAGTCAAAAAGACTGCCATCACAACTTCTTTCTGACAAAGGATACCTCAACGCTGTAAAGACTCAGCTAGATAGTTTCAGAACGACTCAAAATTACTAGAAGTATATCTAGCTAATCACTTGAGCGTGAAATTATACGTGTGTGACCAGGCTTTATGGCAGGTGACTAAGTTTATAGTCGTGAAATGGTACATATTGCACATTACAAAAGGCTTTTTCATGGTATGCGTTCCTGAGGTAACGACTAAACAATTTTGTTATCAATTGCTTGGTTACAGTTTGGCTTTTGGTTCATAGTTCCCAGGCTTTGAGAATTTATTACCTTGATCAATAGTGACAGCAGGGGGGAGTTATTCCCTACGGGGGCTACTGCACTAGATCTTTTTGAAGATGATGTAGTCTTTATTCGTGCTCAACACAGATGATAGTGTGTACAAAGTTTCTCTACCTGGGACTCTAATAAATTGGTAGCGAGCGAAGTTTTATTATACGGTAAGTTGGTAGATTTATAGTATATTATTAATAATAATTGCATACATACCTGTGAAAAGCAAGACCACAGTTGTAAAACTTTAACTAATAGAGAGTCTGAGGGGCAATGAGTCTCGCCCTATAACGGTACACCCCAAAGGTGGCGAAAGACATGGATTCCTCAAGCAGTTAATTCCTATTGACACTCCCACGGCTGTATGAATATCGCGCTACGCACTTATCCCCACCAAAAGCTGTGGGATTCTTGCTTGAACGGGAGAGCCAAAATGCCCGCCCATATTTCGACCTAGAGCAACACTTCAGATTACTTTACCCGAAGCCGCGCATACACCGACTGCCAACTCTTGTTACGACTCCCACATATGAGGACAAATGATTCAAGGAATTAGCCACATCACATTCATTGTGAGAAATTTGGAGAAAATGACGAAATTCCTGATGTATATATTTGATGCCAAGGAGATTTATTCTAGTGGTGAGCAAACTTTCTCTATATATTATGTAACCATTGGCATCAGGCTCAACTACCTCTTTCACGTTATCCTATAGTAAACGAGGTGTTAACTTTTCTATGCATCAAATAATAGTTAATTGCATCATGGCTAATACTCTCTAAATGCTCTGCTAAATTAGTAATGGTATAATTAATTTGACTACTTAATAAGTATTGGCAGTAATTAAGCTTAGTAAATCTCATTACCGTAAGCAAAATTTATCTAATACAACCTCTACCTATTTTCTCATGAATATTTCAATAGTGCTTCCAAGACAGCGACTTCTATCGTGAAGACAAAGCTTTCGGAATCCGATTTAATTAATACTGATGTACTATAAAGGAGCGATCGCCGCAGTGCCAGTTGCATAAGTCCTGTTCCGCCTTAATAGATGAGCCAGAAGCAGGCAATCACTAATAAACCTTCAGTACGGTTAAGATTTCTCCGCAAGATTTTGGTTTAGGCATGGGCTGTTTTTCGTCAACACACGACCTTTGCTTTAATCCTGGTTGGAGCAATAAGGATTTAATGATTCGCCTGTTGACACAAATGAGACAATCTACTGCGCTTGAGTACCGACATTCTCACTGTGTTGGCAGCTTGCGGTAAGTTCTAAATTGTAGAAAGTTCCTGGTTGGGGTTTAATCTCTCCATCACTGACTCGCAAGCGTTGAGTCTGACTCAAAATCGAATAAATATCTGGGGAATTGGAGCGTGTTTGAGTATTCATGCAGGTGAGGGCGACAGTCTTTCAATAAAATTCTAGATGGATTTGGACAACAAACCTGACATATCTAATACTCGTCCCGACCAAACACTAGCTTGCTCGGACATATTTTTGCGTTCGCTATCATCAAACATATCGGTAAAATTCGGGGTGCTGCCGACCAACCAGTTTTGACCATATCCTGTGGGCGGGGCACTTACGTACTTCTGCCTTCTAAAATTTTTTCAGCCATCAAAACGATTTACTTCCTAACTCTTCAAATAACTAGGATTCCACTGCAACCAGTAGTTTTCCAAGGCTCTAGCAATGATATCTGCTAGCTTGCCAAATAGAGCATATAGTAAGATGCTCAGAACTACCACATCGGTTTGCATAAATTCTCTGGCGTTCATTGCCATATAACCAATACCAGAATCAGCTGCAATAGTTTCAGCAACGATGAGTGTTAGCCACATAATCCCTAAGGAAAAACGCACACCTACCAAAATAGAAGACATTGCTCCTGGTAGAATAATCTGCCAAAACAAACCCCAAGCATTTAAACCGTAGATTCTTCCCATTTCAATCAATCCCGGATCGACGCTACGAATTCCGTGAAAAGTATTTAAATAAATGGGAAACATGACACCTAAAGAAACAAGAAATAATCTGGCTTCATCTCCAATTCCAAACCACAAAATTACTAAGGGAATTAATGCTAAATTGGGAATATTACGGAGCATTTGTAAAGACGTATCTAACAATTTTTCCGCTATGGGAGAAATGCCATTAAGTAGCCCTAAACTAAATCCAATACTCCCCCCGACTAAAAAACCAGTTACTGCTCGTGTTGCACTGATAGCGATATTTCTAAATAGTTCGCCTGTTTGAGCTAGATGAATGGCAGCACCAAGAACACTTAAAGGTGCAGGTAAGATTCTAGTAGGAATTAAGCCAATAGAAGAGAACAACTGCCATAATATGATTATTAATAAAGGTACTATCCAAGGAATCAGTGACTGAACTTGACGATTCTTATAGAATTTCAATAGGAATTCGTTTTTTTTCATCGTATGCTTTGCTTGAAAAGAGCTAGAATTAGAGAAGATACTTTTCATATGTTTTTGTAAAAATTCTTATTTTTTTATGAAATGCTTAGTTGTGGTTAAGACAACTCGGATTTGCTATGAAAATCTGATAAAGGATTCAAAAGACGCGATGTATTTGGGATATTTTGTAACGGTAAGCGTGGGAAAATTAATTGAGCGACTTGATCGCCTTCTTCCAACTAGAGAAATAACATGCGTCAGTGCAGAAGACTTGACGAATTTTTGCAAAACTTGACGAAGTGCTCCTTTGAGATGAAATTTCATTGTGCAACACCTATTTTAAAACTGTTTCCAAGCAGCAAGTACAGTGATAGGTAGCTCTTCGCTAAACTTTCCAGAGGGTTCGACCGATAGAAGAGTCTCTCTTAAATCAGCCTCAAATTTCTCGCGGTTTTCTCCTAAAAAAGATGGTAGACAGAAAGCTGTAGAGTAGAGATAGCCAAGATATGTGTCTATTGTCCAAGATTGTTGGTATTTGACTTCATACTTGGCTTGACGGAGGAAAGGTGAGTTAGCTAAGATTTCCTCATGGGAAACTTCTAGTGGTTGCCAAAGACCTTTGCCACCTTGACCTGTGCGTCGCTGTTCACCTAACCAGCGTTTGACAACGGAAATTGCTGTTTTTTTCCAAGGATGATCACTATTCCAAGGGTCTTCGTGGGTTTTGAGAATTGCAAGACCACCGTCGTTAGTTAGTAAGTTATATATGCGTTCCAGGACTAGCTCTCGCTGCATCCAATGAAAAGCACGTCCGATAGTTACTAGACGAAATTTACCTACAGCTAGAGAAATATTCTCTGCCCTGTCTTGTACCCAACTAATATTTGTTGCTCCTACTGCTGCTGCTTGTCGTTGAGCTTCTTGAAGCATATTTGGATCGGGATCCAGACCGATAACTTCAGTAAAGCGATCGCGTAAAGGAATCGCAATCAAACCAGCACCGCAGCCCAAGTCTAGTAGTCTCCCTTGACCATTGAGTTGAAACTTCTGTGTCAGCAAATCAAATAAAACACTGGGATATTTAGGTCTGTAACGAGCGTAATGCCAAGCTGCACCTTGAAATAATGTTGGATCGTAGGCAGGAATTGTTGTCATTTTGTCAGTTCCAAATCAGATTTTCTTAAGTTTTTTAAGGTTGTGGAGTCCAAACAGCATCTTTAATTTGTACAGTTTTAGGAATCAATTTGAGTTGAAAAAAGAGGTCTGCCATTTCCTGTTGTTCTTTCACAATTTGGTTATTCATATAAACTACACCAAAATTGGGGCGTCTTTCAAATGTCCATTCCCAGTTTTCGGCTTTAACGCCTGTTGCTGTTTCCAAAATTCTTGCACTTTCTTTCCTATTACGTTTTGCCCACTCTTCATCTTTTTTCTGCTCATCGATAATTGCTTTTACCAACTGTGGATTTTTGCTCACAAAAGAGCGAGTGGCAATAAAGTATGAACGCTGTTCTGCAACTTTTGCTCCATTAGCAAGAAGACGTACTTGTCCTGTCCGTTCCGCTTCTGCATAACGAGGATCGGAAGTGACCCAAGCATCAACATTCCCTCCTTCAAAAGCAGCGCGAGCGTCCGCAGGTAGCAGATAAACGGGCTGAATATCGTTAAGCGTGAGCTTTGCTGTACCTAACACTTTGACAATTAAATAATGTCCTGCTGTTCCTTTTCCGACAGCTACTTTTTTACCTTTTAAATCAGCAACCGTCCGAATGGAAGATTTTTTTCTAACTAAAATTACCTGCCCTTTTCCATTAGGTAAACTGCTAGCAACATAAGTAACTGGTACACCTGCTGCTTGGGCAAAGATAGGAGGTGGTGCGCCTACAACTCCAATATCAACTGCATTAGCATTCATTGCCTCCATCATAGGAGGTCCTTGAGCAAATTCAATCCATTTCACACTCACCCCTGTAGGAGCAATTTTTTTTTCTAGGCTACCTCTAGCTTTAATTATGTTTAAAAAAGCTGTTCCTTTTTGGTAACCAATACGAACTTCTGTCTGTTGTTTGGAATTCTGTTTAGAATCACTGGAAACTTGTTCATTTTTTGTGTTTTGTGTGTTTTGGTTTTGGATCTTTGGATTATTTGGAGTGCTGTTTGCTTTTGATCCACTACTTGTAAAAGCCGTTGCTATGAGCAGTAAGTAAGCTGTAAATGATAGCGATCGCTTGAATTTGAGTAACTGTGAGCCAGCGCGTCAAAAATCCAGTACTGAACCGTGTGCGTATCCGCAGGATGTAGAAGAGTTTCCCGACAGAGGATGAGACTGTTGGGGTTCCCGAGGTAAACCTGTAATTGCAATCATTTTGCTCCCACCTCAAAACGGACGACTTCCAGCTAAACTCACCCGCTTCATAACTCGGCGCTGATTCGGATCAAATGCTTCCCGGTAATGTAATGTCGCCTGATTATCCCAGTAGACAATATCACCCACAGACCATTTGTGTTTGTAATAGAACTGGGGTTGATTGAGGTGCTGACGCAACTGTTCGATTAATTCTGCTCCTTCTTGTGGTTCTAAATCCACTACTTCCACTTCTGTGTCATAGTCTAGGTATAAAATCTTTTTGCCACTTTCAGGATGCGTCCGTACCAAAGGATGAGGGAAGACAGGACTAATAAGGGGAATACTTTTATCCAAACGATACTTAGAGCGCGGTGCGTTTCTGTCTCGCAAAAACGGATTGTAAGTAATCAACTGTAAATCAGCAATGCGCTCTTTAGTTGCATCATCTAACGTCTCGTATGCCAAATTAAGATTCAACCAATAAGTATCTCCGCCTTGAGTAGGGACTTCTAAAGCGTAAAGTAGCGAACCACTAGAAGGGTAGGGAGTCCACTTGTGATCGGAATGGAAACCCAGTTCTCCAGTCCCTGTATAACCACCATCAACATTAGAAATAGGAATGACTACCGGAGTGACTCCTGGTTGAGAAGCTAGCACTGGAATGTCATCTGGTGGGACAAACAAAGAACCAAAATAGAAGGCAAAATTCAATAGCTGGTCTTCAGTAAGCTTTTGATTTTTAAAGATTAAGATGTGGTAGTCGCGTAGTGCTTGCTTTAACTGTAAGATGACGAGCGGTGCAACTAATTGGCTAGCATCAAGTCCCGTAACTACGGCTCCCAAAGGTGCATTAAGAGGAGTGATTTTAAATTCAGTCAAAGTTAAAGTAGACATAATTTTATTTTAGTTAAAAATGGTATGTGGCAAGACCAAGATTCATTAAATGTTCTTTATTTAGAAAAAATCCTACTATTTTTTTGCATGAATTCTAAGGAGTTAGGTTGGTCAGGTTCCCGACTTCTTCAACAAGTCGGGAATCTTGCGGCTCATCGAAATTCATGCCATGAACCACTACTTTTTAGCAAGCACTTCCTTAGGAGTAATTTCGGCATATTGTGAGGGAGTCAAAAACCCATCTCTCACATTCACTTTCTTGGGAATGAGTCCCAAGCTGTACCATTTATCTGCCACTTCTTGTTGCTTTTTAATGACTTTATCAGTAATTGGTCGCAAATCCCAATCGTATTTACTATGCATTTTTTCTAGTGTAGGTGCATCTATTTGTGTGGCTGAATTAAGTAATTGTGCAACTTCTTTTGAGTTACTTTTACCCCAGATTTCTGCTTTTTGGAGTTCTTCTAAAAAAAGTTTGATGACTTCTGGGTGCTGTTGATAAAACTGCCTTGTTGTCGAGTAAAAGTTTCCAGTATCTCTTAGATTTGCACCATCTATCAAAACACGACCTATCTTCTTCTGTTCAGTTCTGGTTACAAATGGTTCCCAAATAAACCAAGCATCTACTTTTCCTTGACTAAAGGCTACATTGGCATCTGGTGGTGGTAGGTAAACTGATGAAACATCACTCAGTTTCAAACCTTCCTTTTCTAAGGCTTTAAGTAAGAGGTAATGACCTATAGATGCCTTTTGAAAAGCAACTTTTTTGCCCTTTAAATCTTTAACACTCTTAATAGGAGAGTTGACGGAAACTAAAAGCGAAATTGATCTAGCGTTAGCAGAAGTCGTTGCTAGATAAACTAAGGGTGCTCCAGCTGCTTGTGAAAAAATAGGAGGTGATTCGGCTGTAGATGCAATATCAAGTCCACCTGCATTTAGGGCTTCTAGCTGTTGTGGTCCAGCCGCAAACTCGGGCCATTCTAGCCTATATCCAAGGGATTCTAATCTTTTTTCGAGAGTACCTTGTTTTTCTAAAACTGCAAGTGCAGTTAATTGTTTAGAACGCACAATTCGTACTACTTTTTTGCCAGGTTGCGTTTGGTTCGTATTCGATGCGGCTGCTTGCTCTTGCTGCTGAATTTCACTTGCTGGTTTATTACAACCAAACAAGGTAGATAGTACAATGCTGTAACCAATAGCAAATAATAAGTAACGACGAGTGATGCGTGGGTTTTTCCAGATTTCAAATCTTGCTTTTAAAGTTTGCATAAATTGGCCTATTTGTTGCCATGTTTACTTATGCTAGGGAATTGTCAGATTATTTAAATTAACGAACCCCAGAGGTGCACCAGAACACAGAGCAAGAAAGAACAGAAGGTTTCTTGCTAATGAAAGCGATCAACAATCTCAGTTTCACCTACTGACTCTAGATCATCCAAGAAGGCGGGGGAAATTCCTGGGTATATACATCAGTGTCCGCGTGCGCTCAGGCTCCGCTTTCTGTGATAATGTTTTCTCCAAGTTAATAGTTACTAGCTAGAGAACTGATGAACAGTCTCTACCAATTCCTGATTGTTTTGCTGTTTACCTTGCTGTTTACCCATCACCCTTTGTAAAATCCTTTCCACAATTCGAGCAAATACCGCATCTCCTCTCAGTCGTGGACGTGGCAGAGAAATGTCAACATCCATGCCAATTTGACCGTCTTCAATCAAGATCACGCGGTCTGCAAGTACTACTGCTTCTTCCACATCATGGGTAATTAATATTGCAGTAAAGCCCTGCTCCTGCCATAAACGCTCCATTAATTGCTGCATCTCAATTCGAGTCAGTGCGTCCAAGGCTCCAAGTGGTTCATCTAGAAGCAACAAAGAAGGCTTACTCGCTAAGGCTCTTGCCAACGCCACGCGTTGACGTTGTCCGCCAGAAAGGACGGCGGGCCATTCGTGCGATCGCTCTTCTAAACCAACTTCACGCAAAACTTGCAAAGCAGTTTGCTTGGTGTACACTTTTGAATTGGAACCTACCAAACCCAACTCTACATTTGCCAGGACTCGCTGCCAAGGTAACAGACGTGCGTCTTGAAACATCATCCGTACCGCCGGATTAATCCGATGATGGGACTCGCCATTCAAAAACACTCCGCCGCCACTTGGCACATCTAGTCCCGCAATCAGGCGTAGCATCGTACTTTTACCGCACCCACTGCGACCGACAACTGCTACAAATTCTCCTGGCAATACGTCCAAATCAATGCCGTGCAAGACTGTTTTTCTTCCGAAGTCCTTCGTCAGCCCTTCGAGTCTTAAATGCATTCCACGCTGTTCAGATTTCATGTCAAAAACCTCCAAAACAAAGAGTTTATAATCATCACATCAGTATTACTAGTACTGAGTTATGACTCAAAAAACAGATATAATATGAATGATTTTCTCTTAAAGTTAAGTAAACACAACTTGCTGGTTTTAGGGCAACAACATTTCTAAAACTAACTTTTTTATGCAGCTACAGATACTACTTCGCCCTAGTGAGATATCAATTGTTTCAAAAGTTAGAGATACAAGAATTTAAACTTGATTAAACTCCTTTTGTCTAATTTTGGAAAAACAAAATACGGTAAGTTAGTAGGTTTACAGTAAATTATCTTTCGTATATTGACATAGTTGCAGGTAAAAAGCAAGTACATTTTGTAAAAAAAAATTGCTATAACGGCAAAATTAATCGTATTTTTTACTACAAAAAACTGCAAATGAACTTGTATATTTTGGCGTTGCATAATAAAGCGAATAATTCTTGTGGAGTAGGCATCCCGCCTACCCTTGAAATACAAAGAACCGCTCGTGTTGCCTTATGCCTACGGCACGACTCAACTGTACATCGGTATGACCTAAGCCCTATGCCTAAAGGACATAGGGCTTAGCAAAAATCCCATCGACTTTTAGCTGATGGGAGTGTCAATGAAGTAAAAAGCCAAGGTTCTGTAACGCCTCGCGTAATCTATCCCGTCCCGATAGAGACTTGGCAGAAGCAACTCGTTTAACAGAATGCTCTGACCAGTCACTGTCACTAGGAACATTCATCTGCTGTGAATTATAGAAGTCTTGCATGAGTTGGTCATAAAAGGCAATTCCGTTTTCTTGTTCTGCCAAATGATAGGTTTCTTGATGCAAAACAACTGATTGTGGTAAACGTGGCTTGACTACAGTATTTGCTGTTAGATCAGGATATCCAACGCACAGTCCAAAGACGGCAAAAACATGAGGAGGTAAACCAAGTACTTGTGCTACTTCCTCTGGACGATTCCGCATCGCACCAATATACACCGTTCCTAAACCGAGAGACTCAGCTGCAATCACTGCGTTTTGTGCTGCTAAGGCTGCATCTACCACCGCCATCAAGAACATTTCCAAATAATCCAAACCTTCATGGGGTAATCCGCGACTTTCGGCAATATACGTCAGTCGCGCCAAATCAGCTAACCATACCAAAAACAGAGGACACTGACGAATGTGTACTTGATTATTCGCTAGTTGCGCTAGTTTTTCCTTGCGTTGTGGTTCTTCAACAGCTACTACACTCCAAGTTTGTAAATTAGAAGAAGTCGCCGCCGACTGCGCCGCCGCCACTAAAGTTTCTAGAGTTCCTGGAGGTAAAGGTTTGTCTGTATAAGCACGCACAGAACGGTGGGAGAGTAGGGTAGTGATGAAGTCACTCCAAGGAATCTCTGGATCAAAAGCATCAACTCCGTAGCGCTGTTTGAGTAACTCAGTAGGATTAGTCATAAGTGATTGAGTAGAAATCAAAGCACCTTTTTAAAATAACAATCCACCACTCACGATTTATATTTTTGGGGAAAAAGCAGCATATTGTTGTGGTGTCAGCATGGCATCCCGGACCTTAATTTGTTTAGGTATAAGTTTCAACTGATAAAATGTATCAGCAACTTTTTGTTGTTCCGCAATCAAGTTTTCATTAATCGGCACAACACCAAACTTTTTCCTCTGAGTTGCCCTTTTCATAATATCTAAATCTATTCCCAAAGCTGGGGCTAGAGTTGCTGCTACTTGATCTTTATTCTTGTTAGACCAATCATCTAGCTTTTTAATTTCTTCTAGTACTGACTTAATAATTTGTGGATTCTCAGTGGCAAATGTCCGACTAGCTAGATAATATCCTCCTTGATTAGTAATTTTTGCCCCATCAATTAAAACACGAGCATTGGCAGATTTTTCTGCGGCTGCATAAAAGGGGTCCCAAATAACCCACGCATCTAAACTACCTTTGACAAAAGCAGCGCGTGCATCTGCTGGTGGTAAATACACAGGTTGAATATCACTGTATTTCAATCCAGATTTTTCTAAAATTTTCAGGAGTAGATAATGGGCGCTTGAACCTTTTTGAAAAGCAATTTTTTTACCTTTTAGGTCAGTCACTGATTTGATGGGAGAATTCTTAGGGACTAGAACTGCTGAACCGGCTGGAGTAGGTGCGATTCCTGCGATGTAAGTGATATTTGCTCCTGCTGCTTGGGCAAAAATTGGTGGAGATTCCCCCGCATGACCAAAGTCAATACTCCCTACGTTCATAGCTTCTAATAATTGGGGTCCTGCTTGAAATTCTATCCACTTAACGTCCACTCCCTCTGGCTTTAAACGTTTTTCTAAAACACCTTTTGCTTTGATGAGAATTGCTGATTTTTGATAACCAAATCTCAAAACCGAGGCTTTTTGTGCAATTAACTGACTAGTAGGAATAGAAGCATTGGCTAGATGAGTATTTGTAAAAATCGGTGAAATGCAAGCTGCAAATAACAAGCTGAGGCACACACCAGTCAGAAATGCTCCGGCAATAGAAACAGGAATGATAGAGAAGAGCTTTGTATGACTATGACCGTTGAAGAATCGGGATTTTAGTGATGATATCCACTTTGCTAAATTCTGCATATCATTTGACTCCTTAATAACTTTGTTGTGATTGGTGGTATTTAGAAAGTAAAACTTGTACGAAGAACACCTACCAAAATTGGATCATTGTTGGCATTATGTTCTGGCTTGGTAATCAGGTAAACAATTGGCGTAATTCGGATGTTGTTATTTACCCGAAAAGTATAGAAAGTTTCGATGTGTAAAGATGTGTCAGGGTCTTCTCGTTGTTGTCCAGCTAATCTGAAATCATTACTGGTAACTTTCGGCGGAATACCAATATTAATGCCACCCAGATTCCCTTTCTGAAATAAATCTGGAAAGGACAAAGCTAGCGCACCATTGATAATAGTCGCATCATTGTCACCCCCAACTTCTTGATGCGCTAGCGTGTAACCAAACCATCCACCTAAAGTAAAGCGCTGGCTAACTTTCCAGCTAAATTGCAGTCCAAAATTATTGGATGTGGTAGCATTTTGCCCAAAAGGATTTCGCGCAAAAGCGCTACCTGTTCCCCCAGTAAGATTATTACCAGAATTTGTCGTCAGGTATTTGCGTGTATAGGTTAGACCAAGATCTAATTCTTTACTGGGTGAAAAGGTGACTTGGGCGATCGCCGCAAAGGTACTTTTGAAAAGCCCACTCTCAGGTCTATTAGCCTGAGGGTCATCTGCTATGTAAGCGACGTGTGCTTGTAATTGATCGCTAAATTTATATGCAATAGCTCCACCCGCACCATCAAAACCTGGTCGGTACACAGTCGGGTTAAACTGTCCAAACCGGGAAAAACCACCCTGATATGGATTACCATTCAACGAGTTTAACGTCGGGACATAAACTGGGAAATTGAGTGTCCTTGGACCTATCCAAAAAGTGAGTTTTTGACCAACTGGAAAACGATAGTATAAGTTTTCCACATACAGGTCACTATTCCCAAAAGTCGATGCATCCAACGCAAAGCGGGTCATAGCGGTTCCCGTACTTGCTGTCAAATTAGGAATATTGTCTGCTCGTAATGTAGCTACTAGTTGGTCTTGACCAGTAAAGCTGCTTTGAAGCGAAAGCCTAGTAAGGTAACCAAAAAAGGTGCTACTAGTATCCTTTGTATCATTCGCGGGGGTGTTGTTCGGGCGATCTCCAAAAGTATCAGCGACTACGAAAACTGCATTACCTACCAGTTTAGTCGTCGTTGAAAACTGATTTGCCTCGACTTGTGCTGTCTTGGCTTCTAAGTTATCTATTCTTCCTGCTAATTTGGCAAGTTCTGGACGAAATTCCTCAGTCAATCGCTGTATCGTAGCTAAATCTTCCTTAGTTGCCAAATCTGCTGTTCCTGCTGCAATCAGTGTATTAACTTGGTCTAAGCACGCATTCAAACCCGCCGCAAATTCATAGCGTGTTAAGGCACGATTTCCGCGATAGGTACTGTTAGGGTAGCCGACAATACAACCATAACGCTCAACCAAGGACTGGAGTGCTTGAAATGCCCAATCTGTGGGTTGCACATCAGAAAGCTCAGAAACAGATGGGATTGATGGCTTTGATGATGGTTGTGTAGGCGCAGTAGGTGTTATCTGTGGTAAATTTTGCGAGATTAACTGATTTTTTCGTACTATTTTTGACTCTTTTATTGAAGAATCAAATGACTTAAGTAATTCTGGATCACGAATATCAGGATGAAATTCTGAAGGTGTTTCTTGTCCAAAAGCTTTTGCATTGGCTACTAATAAAACCAGCACCAAAAATATCGGTAGAGTCCGTAAGAAATCCCACAAAGTTTTTTTCATTTTGCTATTGTCACCTAAGTCGGTCTGGCATTTCATGCTCTGTATCTCCACAGAAGCCAGCCAGATAAAATGCAAGTCTTGAGTGTTAACCAAATATTGCGTGAGTGATCTAAAAATTCTCAAATCGCGTTGCTACTGCTCATCACTACTACAAACTGTAGTGGCTACAACAAAGGAAGTTGTGGCAAGCGTTGCTCCTTTGCAGGAGGCAAAGGAGGAAACCTCCGCACCCCTACGGAAAGCCCGTCCGCGTCTACAGGCTTCTCGCTGTAATCCACAGCAAAAACTACTTATTTGGAAGGAACACAATGAATTTTGATATAAAATACGGTAAACTTGTCAATTTTAAGTATCTTAATTCTACTAGATAGGAGCATTTCACAAAAACTGTAACCAAGAAAGTCTTTTAGATTACATTTTGCTATAAGTTTTGTTAATAAAAATATATTGTCTACTTAATATAATAAATATCTAATAATGTAAAGTTAATATTAGCTCCGGTAAGACGATAGATATTTAGTAAATTATGAAACATTGTATCGAGGCTAAATAACTTAGGAAGTGTGGGGAAGGGCGATCAGACGGAGTGCCCGCCTCGCGATGGGCAAAGCCCCGCCTTTCCTGCGGAACGCTACGCGAACGGCGATGGCACGGAGTGCCCGCTTCGCGATGGGCAAAGCCCCGCCTTCGGCGATCGCATCCAAAGAAAGATTACCCAGAGAAAGATTATAATGTGCCTCTGTTCGGTGATTATTTTCTGCTCATAAAGTTTGTTCTTGATTTTTTTAACCAACTATGCAACGATGTTACTATATTCAGATACTACTTTTAACCTACCAATTTACCGTACTTTAGATTGGAAAAATAAGAGTTTATCAAACAACTTTAGTCACAAGGTATAGGACGCAGTTTTCGTAATTTTTCATTATCTTAACTTCGTTTGACAAGCGAGTGGCATTTTTGTGTTGTCGCTCATCTTGTGTGTTTGTTTGTACATAAGTTCTAAACTATTAAGTTCTAAATTGTTCAAGCGGAGCTTCTTATGAGTAAGAATCTATTGTGGACAGGGGAAGTATCTACCACTGAATTTGAACCAAACTTGCTCTGTGATGTTCTAGTTATAGGGGGTGGACCAGCTGGCACTTGGGCGGCTTGGAGTGCGGCTTCCAAAGGTGCGAATGTCGTTCTTGTTGATAAAGGATATTGTGGTACGAGTGGCTGTGCAGCGGCATCGGGTAACGGTGTGTGGTACGTACCACCTGATGCGCAAGCGCGGGAAACGGCAATGGCTTCTCGGGAGAGTTTAGGAGGATTTTTAGCCAACCGCAACTGGATGCAACGGGTTCTAAATCAAACCTACGCCAATGTTAATTTGTTGGCTCAGTGGGGTTATCCTTTCCCAACAGACGACGAAGGTAAACCTTACAGGCGGAGCCTGCAAGGTCCAGAGTACATGCAGTTGATGCGAAAGCAAATTAAACGGGCGGGGGTAAAAATATTAGACCATAGTCCAGCTTTGCAACTGCTAGTGGATAGAGACCGAAGAGTTGCAGGTGCGACAGGAGTCAACCGCCAAACTGAAAACAAATGGCTTGTGCGTGCAGGCGCAGTCATCATTGCAACAGGTGGCTGTGCTTTCTTAAGCAAGGCACTTGGTTGCAATGTCCTCACAGGGGATGGTTATTTAATGGCAGCCGAAGCGGGTGCTGAGATGTCGGGGATGGAGTTTTCCAACGCTTACGGCATCTCTCCCGCCTTTTCTTCTGTAACCAAAACTCTGTTTTACAACTGGGCAACTTTCACTTACGAAGATGGTACACCTATTCCTGGAGCTGGCTCACAAAAAGGGCGTTCTGTCATTGCCAAAACCTTATTAACGCAGCCTGTTTACGCCATCTTGGATCAAGCTACGGAAGAAATGCGGACACATATGCGAAAAGCACAACCCAACTTCTTCTTACCCTTTGATCGTGCAGGCATAGACCCCTTTACACAACGTTTTCCCGTCACCCTCCGCTTAGAGGGAACTGTACGCGGTACAGGTGGCATCAGGATTGTCGATGATACTTGCGCTACTTCCGTACCAGGGTTATACGCTGCAGGCGATGCCGCCACGCGAGAACTTATCTGTGGTGGATTCACGGGCGGAGGTAGTCACAATGCTGCTTGGGCATTATCTTCAGGTTACTGGGCGGGACAATCTGCGGCTGTTTATGCTCGTGATTTAGGCACACAAGCAAACCAACGAGGAGTCGAAGCTGTAGGTGAGGCAGGATTTACATCCAGTCATCAACATTCACCCAAAACCGTAAGCGTTGCTGGGCAGAACACCATAGAAATCATTCAAGCCATCCAGGCAGAAGTTTTCCCCTACGATCGCAATTACTTCCGCACCGAAACAGGATTAACCGAATCATTACAGAGATTAAATCACCTCTGGCAAGAAATTCGCACAATTCAAGCAGATGATAACAACATTCTTCGTGTGCGAGAAGCCGCCGCAATGGTAGCTACATCTCGGTGGATGTATAACAGTGCCTTGGAACGTAAAGAAACTCGGGGAATGCACAAACATACAGACTATCCGGAACAGGATATTAATCAACAACATTATTTAATTAGTGGTGGTTTGGATCGTGTCTGGGTAAAAACTGCCCCTGTACAACAGACAAGAGTCAAAGTAGAAGTGGCAGCATGATGATCTCAAAATGAAAATGGGAAGATGTTCCTACTTTCCTTTGGGCGGGGTTTAAATCCCTGTCCCTAATCCCTAATCCCCAATCCCCAATCCCCAGTTCAAAACAACTTGATATGATTGAGTTAGTCAGTGAATCTCGCTGTATTCAATGCAATATCTGCGTTAACGTTTGCCCGACAAACGTCTTTGATAAAGTACCAGGCGCACTGCCCACCATTTCCAGACAAAATGACTGTCAAACCTGCTTTATGTGCGAATTGTACTGTCCGGTAGATGCTCTGTACGTAGCACCACAAGTCGAACCGCTCGCAGAAGTAGACGAAAAATCTCTGACTGAAGCCGGACTCTTAGGAAGCTATCGCCAAAAGTTGGGATGGGGACGCGGACAAACTAACACAGCCCAAGAAGATTCGACTTACCAACTACTCAAATACTTCAAATAGAACAATCATCCCTTTTGTTCTCTGTTTCTGGTGCGTACTCTCGTGCCTGATGCGGTTCATTATGACTCATTCTACCCACTCAAAACCTCTTTTCTCCACGCTAACCGCATTCCTGCTACTGTTCAGCACTGGCTCTAGTGACGGTCAAACTGTCTCCCAAGCAGGATCGCCCACCCAAAAACAACTAAACACCTCCACCCTGCGCTTGGGTATTATAAGTGTCAAAAGTACTAAAATCCCTACAGGACCGATTGGTTGGGCAATGAATCAAGGCAAATTTCTGCCAGAACTACAAAAACTGGGAATCAAAGAAGTGCAAACGGTTTCGTTTCCCAACGGTCCCAACTTGAATGAAGCCTTAGTAGCAGGCAAACTAGATGTAGGCATTTATGGGGATACACCCGCCATAGTAGCTAGAGCAAACGGGGTTCCCACCCGCTTAATAAGTCAAGAACAAGTAGGAACAAACGCCTGGTTATTGGCAAAGAAAAACGGACCACGTTCTGTAGCGGAACTCAAAGGAAAAAAGGTAGCCACGTCAAAAGGGTCATATATGCACCGCTACTTGATGGGGTTATTGCAAAAGTCAGGCATTGCGGATCAAGTGACGGTAGTTCACCTGCTACCAAATGACGCCCAAGCCGCATTAGAACGGGGTGATGTGGCGGCGATCGCAGCATCGACAGGTACAGGTCCACTATTACAATCCAAAGGTTTTCCTGTCATTGATGAAGCTATCAAACATCCAGACTTACCAGGAACAAGTGTAACTGTCGTCACAGAAGCTTTCTTAGCAAAACATTCCGACTTGCCGCAAAAGTGGAATGAGATTAAACAAGCTGCTGTTAAAGATATCAAAGCAAAGCCAGAGGCATATTACAAGTTTCACGCGGAAGTATCAGGATATCCTGTTAATGTGGTGAAAGCTTCTTTCCCTATCCAACTGTTTCCAGAAGAACCAATTCCAGCGAAAGGATTACAATTGTTGCAAGGAACGAAGCAGTTTTTGATGTCTCAGAAATTAGCAAAGTCGGATTTTCAATTAACTGATTGGATTGTGGCGCAAAAACAAAAATAAATCTGGCGTTGGTTTTATGAAAATTTATGAAAATCATATTACCCATAGAAGTTGCTGACGCACTACTACCGCAATTGCCTTCTAATACAGCAGTTGTACGTGTGGATAGTGAAGGCAACCTAGACGGGGATATTAGTGATGCTGAGGTGTACTTTAGTTGGTATTTTCTCAAACCTACTACCTTACACAAAATCTTGACAACAGCGACGCAACTGCGTTGGCATCATGCACCCAATGCTGGGGTCAATCATATTCTCACACCTACTTTCACACCTACTTATTTAGAACGCAATCTCATTCTTACCAATAGCGCGGGAGTACACGGTATTCCTATCGCTGAATTTGTCATTGCTTTTATGCTGGCTCATGCTAAAAAATTACGTCAACTGTATACTTTTGCGGCAGAACATCACTGGCAAAGAGGTTTTCAAATCCAAGATTTGTGGGATGCAAAGCTGTTAATCATTGGTGCTGGCGGTATTGGGCGAGAAATTGCAGCCCGCGCCAAAGCCTTTGGAATGGAAATTTATGGAAGTCGTCGTCACCCGGAACCATTACCAAATTTTGACAAGGTAGTAGGTGCAAATGAATGGCGTTCGCTTCTTAGCGAAGTAGACTATGTTGTCATTGCCACACCTTTGACAAAGGAAACTAAGGGAATGATTGATGCAGAAGCCCTACGGCTAATGCGTCCCAATGCTTACCTAATCAATATTGCTCGTGGTGCAATTGTGGATGAATCTGCACTCGTGAAGGCATTGCAAGAAGGTTGGATTGCAGGTGCTGCTTTAGACACAGTATTCACTGAACCGCTGCCGTCAGAAAGTCCATTGTGGTTGTTACCAAACATTTTTATCACACCTCATTGTTCTGCTCATTCCTCAAGGGTAAAAGAGCGTACTCTAGCCCTATTTCTCAATAATTTAACAAGCTACCGTGATGGCAAGCCTCTAAGAAATGTCGTTGATATAAATGCTGGTTATTAACAGTTACCAGTGACCAGTTATCAGTTATCAGTTTCATCCGCAGCGTTTAAGTCCCCCACCATACGCCTGATCACTGGTCAGTGTGTACTGTTCACTGATTGAATCAATATTTTACTTTTCATTGTTAAATTTTATATAAATATCTTGCATAACTAGTATGAAACTCATTCTACCAGTAGAACTGGCTGCGAAAATCGAGCCGCTTTTACCACCAGATATTACATTTGTACGTGTAGATAGTGAAGGTAATTTTGAAGGCGATCCACAGGATGCTGAAGTTTACCTCAACGGGTTTAAGTTAAAAAATACAACTCTCCATAAAGTATTAGCAGCTTCCCCTAAAATTCGTTGGCAGCATACACCAAGTTCTGGTGTGAATCACATTCTCACACCCATTTTTTTAGAACACGATATACTTCTGACTAACGGATCGGGAGTTCATGCCATTCCCATGGCGGAATTTGTAATTACTTTCCTGCTTTATCACGCCAAAAATGTCCAGAAATTGCACTCTTTACAAGCTGATCACCATTGGATCAAGTGGTTAGAGCTAGAAGAGTTATACAATAAGACTTTACTGATTATTGGTACGGGAAATATTGGTCAAGAAATTGCCATTCGTGCTAAAGCCTTTGGCATGAATGTTTTTGGTAGTCGTCGCCACCCAGAACCATTACCAAATTTTGACAAAATAGTGGGTGCGGATGAATGGCGATCGCTTCTTCCAGAGGCTGACTATGTAGTTATTGCCACACCTCTGACACCTCAAACTAGAGGCTTAATTGATGCAGAGGCATTGCGGTTGATGCGTCCGAGTGCCTACCTAATCAATATTGCTCGTGGTGCGATCGTCGATGAAAATGCCTTACTCACTGCTCTACGTGAGGGTTGGATTGCTGGTGCTGGATTAGACACTTTTGCTGTGGAACCATTACCCCCGGAAAGTCCTTTTTGGTCTTTACCGAACGTATTTATCACCCCTCACTGTTCAGGACTGACACCACAACTTTACGATCGCATCGTGGCGTTATTTCTTGATAATTTAACACGCTATCGTAAAGGCTTGCCTTTGCGTAATATCGTAGATAAAAACACTGGCTACTAAAATCTACAAATTTACCAACCTTGATGTCTGATCAACGCCACGATCCCTATGCTGCATGGCGCTACCGTAATTATACTTTATTTGCCATTGCCCGTAATCTTTTAATGTTGGGTTCCCAGATGCAAAGTGTCGCTATTGGATGGGAACTCTACGAACGCACAAGTTCAGCCCTGATCTTAGGTGGAGTGGGTTTAGTACAGGTTATTCCAGTCATTTTATTGACATTACCTGCTGGTCATGTTGCAGATCAATGGAACCGTCAGCGGATCGTATTCTTAACTGACTTGATGCTTGCTTTGTGCTCGTTTGGTTTAGCAGTACTATCCTACACCCACGGCTCTATTTTCCTCGTCTATACCTGTCTGTTTTTAGGTGGTGTAGCCAAAGCTTTTAACAGCCCAGCCAGCAATGCTTGGCTACCCCAACTCATTCCTTTAGAAGTATTTAGTAATGCAGCAACTTGGAATAGTAGCGCTTTCCAACTAGCCGCAGTACTTGGTCCTGCATTAGGTGGCTGGATGATCGCGGTACAAAAAAGTGCCACTAGGGTTTATGTTATTGATGGGGCACTGATCATGATCTGTACGGGTTTAATTGCCGCTATTTATTACAACAAAACTGTACGTGTGTCAACTAAAACACCCTCTTTAAAAACCTTAGTTGCCGGAATGAATTTTGTTTGGCACAACAAAGTCATTTTTGGTGCGATCGCTCTCGATATGTTTGCAGTCTTGTTAGGTGGTGCTACGGCATTATTACCCATCTTTGCTAAAGACATTTTGCAAGTCGGTCCTACTGGGTTGGGATGGTTACGCGCTGCACCAGCAATTGGTGCATTGGTGATGGCTGTCACCTTGGCGCATCTGCCACCGATGAAAAGAGCGGGGAAAGCCCTAATATGGTCAGTCATCGCTTTTGGTGCAGTGACGATTATCTTTGGCTTATCGCGTTCCTTCGAGTTATCCCTAGTTATGTTGGCATTAAGTGGAGCTTTTGACAACATTAGCGTCGTCATCCGTCATACACTGGTGCAAGTGCGTACTCCAGATGAACTGCGCGGTCGTGTTTCTGCTGTCAACAGCGTATTTATTGGTACATCCAACGAGTTAGGCAGCTTTGAATCTGGTTTAGCAGCAGCATTATTTGGACCGACTCTTGCTGTGGTAGGCGGCGGAATTGGCACGATTCTAGTTGTGTTAGTTATTGCCTTGCTGTTACCGGAACTACGCCGACTAGGACCGCTGCATTCTGTGGAAAAGGTTAATATATAGTGCTCTTAAAGCAAAAAGAGCCTGCCAATTATATTCCCAGTCTCTGACTGGGAACAAGGGAAACCATTCTCTTGCTTTTTCTCTTCATTTGTGAAATAGTTATATACTAATACTACGGTATTTCAATCAAAAAATAGTAAATTAAATTTATTAGTTTAAGCGCCCAGACTTCGGAAAACTTTGTTTTCAAGCAACCATAGAAGTTATGTCTCAACCACGTTACGGGATTTGGATTCCCGTTTACGGCAATTGTGGCGCGATGAACCATCCACTTGAACCTCGTGACGCAAGCTACTTAAGAGCAAAGACACTCATCCAGCTAGCAGAAGAGTGCGGGTTTACGACTACTCTCATCGCTGAACACATCATCAATCCAAGGAATCAAGAATTTGAGCAGTTAGAGACTTGGACAACAGCAGCAGCCCTGGCTGAAGCAACTAAATCGATTGAAATCATCGCTGCTGTAAAGCCTTTGCTGTTTCATCCAGTTGTGCTAGCCAAGATGGCATTAGGCATTGATGCCATCAGCGGCGGGCGTTTTGCCGTTAACGTCGTTAGCGCGTGGTTTATGCCGGAACTACAAAAGTCCGGCATACCTTTCCTACCCCACGATGAGCGCTACCGCTATTCTCAAGAGTGGATTAAGGTGGTTAAAGCGCTGTGGAGTGGAGAACGGGTCAATTTTCAAGGAAAATACTTTGCAATCAATGATTTGTGTTTGCGTCCGCGTTCAGTAGCACAACCGCATCCCCGCGTGTATGTGGGTGGTGAGTCAGAAGCAGCCAAAGAGTTAGCAGCACTAGAAGCAGATGTATTTTTTCTGAATGGTCGTCCTTTGGATGTCGTCAAGGAAGCGATCGCCTCCCTGAGAAACCGGACACGCACACAATCCAAACCGCTACGCTTTGCGCTGTCAGCTTTTGTGATTGCCCGATCAACTGACGCACAAGCACAGGCAGAATATGAATATTTGCTAGAACTCACCAAACAAGACGACAGAAGCGAACTCTTAAAAGGTGTTGAACCGGAAGTGGTGATGTTCAAAAATATGGCGAAATATCCTGGTGTGGGGAGTAACGGCGGTACAGCAGCAGGCTTAGTTGGCAGCTATGACACTGTAGCTGCACGGATAGCTAATTTTCTAGGAGTAGGCATTGATACTTTTATGCTGCAATTTCAACCTTTTCCTACGGAGATGAAACGCTTCTCCCAAGAGGTGATGCCGCGAGTGCGCTCACTAGAACTTGTAACTTGACACCAAACAACAGTAGCATTTTTGACTCTCATTTTTGATTCTCATTAGTGAAGGCTTATATGACTGCAACCTTGACTCGTCCGACGTGGACACCTGAGTTGGAAATTGAAATTATCGACAAACTCATTGCTCGGTATGCTCCTCACTTTCCCACAACTCGCGCTGCAACACCACGACAACCTATCACCGAAGAAGAAATAGAGAATTTCTGCCACTTCCGTATTGGTGGTGCAGCTCACGACTTGTATATAGTGCAAGTTTGTGGTAGGGTCATAGACCAAATTCCTGACCCAGAACTGCAACTATTTTTGAGCCGCCAAATTGGCGATGATGGCGCACACGCTCAACATACCCGTCAGCGAGTGTGGGAATTAACAGGACACGATCCCATCGCCCAGATACAGCAGAGGGTGCAAAAGCACTGGGACTTTATGGGAGACTTGCCTCATCGTAACTGGTTAGGGTTCATGGCGTTTGAGTTGCACTATGAACTGCATATCGTTGCTCAGTTGATTTTGAATAGCCGCACAACAAAAATCAACGACCCAGAAACAGGGAAATTTGGTGTTGAGAAAATTCTCCCTGATGAAGCATACCACCGTTTGGGGGTGTTAGCTTGGTGGCAACGTAAGTATGAGCAAGCATCACCTACACAGAAACAGGAAATCGCAGCACAACTCCTTGAACTGGACGAAGAAGGACAGCGGCGACGCAATGCTTACCTCAACGAGTATTGGGGAATTATTCACCGCGCCACGGGTGCAGAAATTGAAGGATTACCAGTGATTTACGATGCATGGCGGCGAGAGGTGCTTGCTTACTTTTTGGACATCCCGGTTTCTCAACTTCCCAAGTTAGTGAGCGTTAGCGAGTAGAAAAATTTAGAAAACGTGTTCTCTTCTCCTCTTTCACCCCCCCTTTTCTAGGGGGGCTTTTTGAAAATTTAAGGATTGACTCGTAGGGTAGAAATGATACTTATGAATGAACCGCAGAGTACGCAGAGTACGCAGAGGAAGAGGAAGAGAGAGGAGGAAGGGAGTGATGTTAATTATTTACAATCAACTTTCTGAGCGGTTTGGGTCTGAGGAATTCTTACGATGAAACAAATGCACTTAGCTGGCTTTATGCTAGCTTCCCAGGTTGTTCACTCTCACGCTCTGTGGCGGCATCCCAAAACTGATTTAGGTTTTCTACAAGCTGAATTTTATCAAAATATTGCTCGTGTTTTAGAGCGTGGCAAATTTGATTTAGTTTTTTTCGCTGACTCCTTATCTGTACCAGATAAATATGGTGGTAGTTTTGCAGAAACAGTGAAGTACGGTGTTCAAGGGGTTGCTCGATTAGATCCGCTACTGGTCGCCGCTACAATGGCGGTGGCTAGTCAACATATTGGCATTGGTGTCACTCGTTCGACTACCTACTATCACCCCTACGATTTGGCGCGAGGTTTTGCGACACTAGACCATCTTAGTAAAGGTCGCGCTGCTTGGAATGTTGTGACTTCTCATAGAAATTCGGAAGCGAAAAACTTTGGTTACGAAGAACATTTAGAGCATGATGCTAGATATGACCGCGCTGATGAATTTCTGGAAGTTGCTTTCAAACTGTGGAACAGTTGGCAAGAAGATGCTTTAGTTTTAGATAAGAAAAATGGTATATTTGCTGACCCTAGTAAGGTGAATTATGTTCACCACAACGGCAAATGGTTAAAGTCACAAGGTCCTTTATCTGTACCTCGTTCTCCCCAAGGTCGTCCGGTGATTATACAAGCTGGCGCTTCTGAAAAAGGGAAAGAACTTGCTGCTAAATGGGCAGAAGTGATTTTTGAAATAAAATATAGTCCAGCACTGATGAAGTCTTTCTATCAGGATGTTAAGTCACGAATGAAAAAATACGGACGACATCCTGATGAGTGTAAAATTTTGCCAGCAGTGATGCCATTTGTAGGAGAAACAGAAAGCGTAGCCAGAGAAAAACAAGTCTTTCACAACGAGTTAGTCCATCCACAAGTCGGGATACTTATCCTGTCTAGTCATATGGATTATGACCTTTCACAATATTCGTTAGATGAACCACTACAAAAGGTGGAAATTAATGGTTCTAGAGGTCTTTTGGAACTTGCCCAAAAGCTTACTGATGAAGAAGGTTTGACTCTAAGAGATATAGGAAAATTATATGGTAGGAGTATTTTGGTACCGCAAATTGTGGGTACTCCTACACAAATTGCAGATGAGTTAGAAGCCCTGTTTCAAGAAGGTGCTGGTGATGGTTTTGTGATTTCCCCAGCTTATCTTCCTGGTGCTTTTGAAGAGTTCGTTGAATTGGTGGTACCAGAGTTACAAAAACGCGGTTTATTCCGCAAAGAATATGCAGGAGCAACATTACGAGAAAATTTGGGACTTCAGCAAAATAATAGGTTAACAGAGGCGATGGTCCCAAGGGAACCCGCTCAAGGAGCGATCGCATGACTATAAAAATTCACCGTCGCTTTTTTGTAATGGCGGTTGTGTCCTTCACCGCATCAACGGTATTTGCTAGTTGTACTGCACCCCAGAATAATGGTACAGCTTCTAGTCCTACTGCTACCACAGCCGCTAATGTAACCACAGGTACGAAAGAGAAAATTAAAGTTGGAGTTACACCTGTACCAGCAGGAGAGATTTTAAAATTTGTCAAGGATAATTTGGCAAATGATGCAGGATTAGACATTGAGATTGTTACTTTCAACGATTATGTGCAGAATAACTCGGCTTTAAGAGATGGACAAATTGATGCCAATTACTTTCAACACGTTCCTTTCATGCAGGATTATAGTAAGCAGAAAAATCTACAAATGTACGCATTTACCCCGCAAATTCATTTGAATCCTGTTGGGCTTTTTTCTAAAAAACATAAGTCCCTTGCAGAAATTCCCCCCAAAGCTTTAGTCACAATTCCTGATGATGTGAGTAATGCTCATAGAGCGCTGAAGGTGATGGAAGAAGCTGGATTAATCAAGCTTAAATCTAATGTCAAACAAGCAAGCCCCAAAGACATCATTGAAAACCCCAAGAATTTGCAAATCAAAGAAATACCAGGAGCGCAGGCAATTCCTAGTTTACCGGATGTAGACTTAGCTGGAATTACAGGCAACTGGGTTGTACAATCAGGGATGCGAACTGATAAAGATGCTTTGGCACTAGAATCAGCGCGGAATCCTCTCTACGCTGTAACGCTGGTTACTTTACAAGGAAAAGAAAACGAGCCAAAAGTTCAAAAACTCTACAAATTACTGCGTGATGAAAGGGTGAAGCAGTTTATCAAACAGAAGTATCAAGGAGCCGTCCTTCCGATTCCTTGAAATACACAATGGAGAAATGACTAGATGATTGAGTTAATTAATGTCCGAAAAATTTTCACTCAAGGTGAGCAAAAAGTAGTAGCGCTAGATGATATTAGTCTTCACATTAAAGCAGGTGAAATATTCGGCGTTTTAGGACAAAGTGGTGCAGGGAAAAGCACACTTATTCGCTGCGTCAATCAGTTAGAAAAGCCCACCTCCGGTTCTGTTTGGGTCAATAATCAGCAAATGACTGCGCTTTCTGGTGCAGCCTTGCGTCAAGCACGCCAGCAAATTGGGATGATTTTTCAACACTTCAATTTGCTCAGTTCCAGAACAGTTGCTGAAAATATCGCTTTTCCCTTGGAAGTGATGGGTTACACCAAACTGAAGCGAAAGGCGAAGGTAGAGGAATTGCTGACACTCGTTGGATTAGAAGGGAAAGCAAATGCCTATCCAGCGCAGTTATCTGGCGGACAAAAGCAACGTGTCGGTATTGCAAGAGCTTTAGCAGCAGAACCAAAAGTTTTGCTGTCAGACGAGGCGACTTCAGCCCTCGATCCACAGACAACCCGCTCAATTTTAGAACTTCTGCGTGACCTTAACAAGCGTATGGATCTGACTATTTTGCTCATCACTCATGAAATGAGTGTAGTCAAGCAAATTTGCGATAGTGTAGTCATACTCCATGCGGGTAAGATTGTTGAACAAGGACGAGTCAGTGATTTAGCTGCCCAACCAGACTCTTTACTTGCACGCGAATTCTTTCCTCGTTGCAAAGGCTATACACCTCGTCCCGGAACAGTAGTAGCTACTTTAGCATTTGCCGGAGAAGTCGCCCGAAATTCTATATTCTCTACCTTGGCACGTCGTTTCGATGTCGATGTCAATATCCTCAACGGTAGCGTCGAAACTGTCGGATCTCAACACGTTGGTCAGTTTCAAGTCGAACTGGAAGGAGCTAAGGTGACGCAAGCGCTGGAATACTTACACAAGTCAGAATACGCAATAGAGGTACATTGATGCAAGGGTGGGAACTCGTTAACAGCTTATGGCAAGCTACAGTTGAAACTTTTTACATGGTAGGAATATCAGCTTTGGCGGCTGTCTTGTTGGGTTTACCTCTGGGTTTACTACTGGTGATGACAAATCCTGGTAATATTCTGGATGCACCCAAAGTTAACCAAGTTTTGAGTGCGATCGTTAACACTGGACGCTCATTCCCCTTTATCATTCTCCTTGTTGTTTTAACACCCCTTACCCGTCTGATAGTCGGCACATCTATTGGTAGTACGGCGGCGCTGGTTCCCCTAACTCTGGCTGCTATTCCCTTCTTTGCCCGCATCGCTGAAACCAGCATTTTGGAAGTAGATAAAGGTTTGGTAGAAGCAGCAGAAGCAATGGGTTGTAACTACTGGCAAATTGTATTGAAAGTACTCATTCCTGAAGCTTTGCCATCGTTAGTTCTAGGCGTCACAATTCTCATCGTCAGCTTGCTTAATTCATCTGCAATGGCTGGAGCAGTTGGTGGTGGTGGATTAGGTAATTTAGCAATTCAATATGGCTATCAGCGATTTGATGTTGGAGTCATGTTTGCCACAATTATTATCCTTATTATTCTCGTACAACTGATACAGCTTTTCGGTGATTTGTTAGCCCGACAAATCAGAAGACGATAAATCAAAATTACTCATATATACTAGAAAATTTTCTTCCTACTCTGTCTCTGTCTACTTACCGTCTCTCTAGCTCTTATAACTTTAAATTTCTAGCAGTCCTAAATCATTGGTGAAACTCTCTCTTTTCCTCCTCTGCGCCCTCTGCGCCTCTGCGGTTAATTAAATAAAATATTTTTCACAAATCATATAGAATTGCTATATCTGTATATTTTTAGCACATTAATTATGAAAATATCGCTTTCATAAAATATAATATGAATCTTAAAAAGAAACTCTCAAAAAATCATCGTCGTTTTTTTCTAATAGCCACAAGCGCTTTCACAGCATCTCTAATTTTTTCTAGTTGCAGCACAAATCAAAGCCAGTCACCTGGTAATACCACTACCAATACAGTGGCTTCTCCAATTCAAGGAAACCAACAAAAAGATGTCATTAAAGTTGGTGTGTGGGCGGTTATCTCTGAAGATATTTTAAAGTATGTTCAAGGGAATCTTGCACCCAATGAAGGCTTAGATATCCAGATAGTTAAATTCAACGATTGGATACAGCCAAACACGGCTTTGAAGGATGGACAAATTGATGCGAACTATTTTCAACATAATCCCTTTATGAAGAACGCTACCAAGCAACTCAACCTGAATTTAGTTATGTTGCATCAGGGTTTTTTAACACCGATGGGTATTTATTCTCGGCGGGTGAAATCTCTGGCTGAGGTTCCGCAAAAGGCGACTGTTGCTATTTATAGCGATAGAAGTAACGGCGATCGCTCTTTGAGGTTGTTAGCAGACAAAGGTTTAATCAAGCTTAAGGAAAATGTGGCGGAACTCGCAACTGTCCAAGACATTGCTGCTAACCCAAAAAATCTTCAAATCAAAGAGTTAGAAGGACCAGCGATTGTGCGATCGCTTGATGATGTGGACTTAGCTGTGTTCTCCGCAGGGTTGCGTCTGCAAGCTGGGCTGCAACTGCAACCTTTACAACAGGAGTCAATAGCCCAAAAGCGCTATGCTGTGGGACTTGTCACTTTGCAGGATAAACAAAACGACCCCAGGATTCAAAAGTTGAATAAACTGCTCACCGACTCCAAAGTCAAGGACTTTATCAATCAAAAGTATCAGGGTGCTGTATTATCGGTCTTCTAAAAACCCAAGTTTGGAACTTTCGGAATTTTGTATGATGTGATTTAATATGGTTATAAAATACGGTAAGTTACTCAAGTTACAGATATTTGCAAAAACTGGTATGACGCCCAAATAGCTGCGACTTCAACTCCTAGCCCTTGAGATTAAGGAGGAGATTGTGGATATTTATCGAAAACAATACATCTGTCGGTATAGAGAAACCCTGAGTACCCAGAGACTTGGCAGAGTCTTCATTGTTTGTTCCTGTATTGGTTTCATAGCTGCTGGTTGCACGCCACAAACTGCTGGTTGTCGCAAAGGAAACGAGTAATAACACAGCAATTAGTAAACAAAATTTCACAAACACCAATATCATTCGTCTAGGGTATCAAAAAGGAGGGATTATTCCCATCGCACGACAACGCGGTGAGTTAGAGCAAGAACTGAAAGGACAAAACATCAAAGTGGAATGGAGTGGTCCGTTTGACCGTTGTGCAACTCTGCTGCAAGCCCTCAATGGGAATCGAGCTGACATTGGTGGATGTGGTGACATTCCATCTATATCTGGTATTGCTGCGGGACAGCCTCTTTGCATAGGAGCCGTACAGCCTCCCAAACCAGATTCTTTAGGCAATGCCATCTTAGTACGCGGTGACTCTTCTATACGTAAAGCTGCTGATTTAGTTGGTAAAAAAGTTGCTGTTAATCAAGGTGGTGCAGGCGAATATCTGTTACTAAATGTTTTGGAAAAAGAAAATATTCCGAAAGAGAAAGTCCAACGGGTTTACTTATCGCCAAATGATGCAGCACCCGCCCTGTATCAAAATTCTGTTGATGCTTGGGCAGTCTGGGAACCATATATTTCCATTGCTGAATTAGAACATAGGGCGAGGAGAATTACCACCACCCATCCAGCCCCTACTTACGGCATTATGGTCGTACGGCGTGGTGCAGCTAAAATCCACAAGGTGTAAAAGCAGCGCTGGTTGCTCTTGGCAAAAATGCCGAATGGCTGAATCAAAATCCCTCATCTGCTGCGGAATTTATGGTCAAGGAACTAAAAGTTTCCTCGACGGTAGCAAAACAAGCGACCAAAAACCGAGGTCCAGAATCAGTCACATTTCCCAATTCAGAAGATATCGCCAATCTCCAGAAAACAGCTGATTGGATGCTTGAGCAAAAGATTATTCCTCAACGTGTAGACATTGCTGCTGCTTTATGTCCAACGGCAAAAGTTAGCGTTAAATGACTCATTTTAGGACTTACGCAGAAGTTGCGGAAAACGAACCGCAGAGGACGCAGAGGACACAGAGAAATAAGAGTTTGAGAGGGTTTTTGCGTAAGTCCTATCATTTCTCAAACCCAATAGAAAAAAGGGGGTTGATTCATGACTGTAGAATTTATAGGAATGATTGGGACGCGCCCAGCGTCTGAGTTGAATAGTCCTGCGGTATCTCTGACGGGAGGAACTGTAAATCCAGATTACGTCCGTAAATTTGCGAAGGTTCATGAAGACGGTGGCTTCGACCGGGTATTAGTCGGTTATAGTTCCACAGGACCTGATGGTTTTAATGTTGTCAGTTACGCGGCTTCTGTAACAGAGAGACTAAAATTTTTATTGGCACACCGTCCCGGTTTTGTGTCTCCCACTTTAGCCGCCCGGAAATTGGCAACGCTTGACCACTTTACTCAAGGGCGGATTGCTGTTCACATTATCACAGGGAGTAGTGATGCTGAACAGCAGCGAGACGGTGACTGGCTAGACCACGATACCCGTTATCGTCGTACTGACGAATATCTCGATATTATCCGTCGGGTGTGGACGAGTGCAGAACCCTTTGACTATGAGGGCGAGTTTTACCGCCTGAAAAACGCTTTCTCGGATGTAAAGCCACTCCAGAAACCTTATATCCCGATATATTTTGGCGGTGCTTCGGGTGCAGCCGTGACGGTGGGTGCAAAACACAGCAATGTCTATGCTTTTTGGGGGGAACCATTAGCAGCAATTAAACAGCGAATTGCAGAAGTCAAAGCCGCCGCACCACCAGGAAAACCTTTGCGCTTTAGTGTCTCCTTGCGTCCTATTTTAGGGGAAACTGAAGAAAGGGCATGGGAGCGAGCACGTTATATTTTGTCACGGATTCGGCAAACCCGCGCTGATGCGGGTTTACAATTACCTGTTGGTGTTGCCGCTAGACCCCAAGCTATAGGTTCGCAGCGGTTACTGGAGTTTGCCCAGGAAAGTGAGATTCACGACAAACGCTTGTGGACACCTGTAGCTGCAGCTACGGGTGCTTACGGCAATACAACTGCCCTTGTTGGGACACCAGAACAGGTGGCTGAGTCACTCGTGGATTATTACGAAGCCGGAGTGACAACTTTGCTGATTCGCGGTTTTGAGCCTGTGGAAGATGCGATCGCCTACGGTCGAGATGTAATTCCCCTTGTGCGTTTAGAAGTCCAACGGCGAGAACAACAAGCGGTGAACGTTTAAACCGGATCAGATGTAGAAGAGAAACAGGAGAATCGGTCGTAAATCCTCATCCAAAATCTCATAAAACCCAAAATCCTATGCCTGACACCACTATTCTCGAACCCCTAGAAGCAGATCAATGGTTTGTTGATAGCCAAGATCTGCGAGAGTTTGTGACTCAAGCCAGAGAAATTAGCTTAAGCACTGCTCACAACCGAGAAGAAACTCTCAGCGCACTCGAACCCCACTTTGCCGCATTGCTGAAAAAAACAGATTGGCTACCAGAACAATTTGCTCAACCCAATCCTGGGAGCGGTTTGGGGGGAGGTATCGGTCAATGGCTACTGTTCCGCGCTCAAGACCGTTCGCTGAGCGTGTTTAGTTTGGTCATTCCCCCTGGTTCAAAGACTCCCATCCATGACCATCTCTCTTGGGGACTGGTAGGCTTGTATAAAGGCGAACAAGAAGAAACTGTCTACCGCCGTGTTGATAATGGCGAGTTAGCTGGATATGCCCAATTAGAGATTGTTGGTGTTTACCAAGTGCAAAGAGGCAGTATTTACCGCCTATTACCGCCCGATGGAGATATCCATTCTGTCAAAGCCACAACTGTATTTGCCCCGTCAGTATCGATTCATGTTATGGGCAATGATACGGGTAGTATTTTGCGGCATCAGTATCAGCTAGAACAAAATACTGTACGGTCATTTCGCTCTGGATATTCCAATGCCCCTTACAAAGAACAAAGGACAGATTATGCCAAATTTCACTAGACCTGAACCACCCATCTTTGAGCGAGTCGAAGACGAACGCTTGCACCGCAAACAACGTTTAGCGGCGGCATTTCGCGCATTTGCTCGCTTTGGCTTCAGCGAGGGAACAACAGGTCATATCACAGCTCGCGATCCGGAGTTTACAGACCACTTTTGGGTAAACCCTTTTGGGATGTACTTCGGTCACATTCGAGTTTCTGACCTGATTTTGGTTGATAGAGAGGGCGAAGTCGTCAAGGGTTCACAGCCGGTAAATAGAGCAGCTTTTGCCATCCATTCTCAAGTTCATGAGGCTCGACCTGATATTGTAGCCGCTGCACACGCTCATTCACTTTATGGCAAATCCTGGTCTAGTCTCGGTCGTTTGCTAGACCCCCTAACTCAAGATGCCTGTGCTTTTTATGAAGACCACGCGCTGTTTGATGACTACAAAGGTGTGGTGTTGGACACCAAGGAAGGCAAGCGCATTGCTGAAGCTTTGGGCGATAAAAAAGCTGTTATCTTGCGTAACCACGGTCACTTGACAGTAGGTCATACTGTTGATGAAGCTGCCTGGTGCTATATCACTTTTGAACGTTCTTGTCAAGCTCAACTTTTAGCAGAAGCAGCAGGCAAACCTCTTCCGATTGACCCTGAGAAAGCAACAACTGCTCACTACTTTCTCATCAGGATGTTAGAGGAAGTCGGTCTAACAATGCAGGATATCAATGCAATTCCTCTTTCGATCCCCGACGGGCTTTCTGCCTTCAGAAGGGGAGACTTAGACGCTTGGGCTACCTATGGTTACTCAATCCCACAAGCCAAAAAAGATGGGGCACGCATACTCAAGTCAGCAAAGAATATCCTCGTTATTGTAGCTGCTCCAAGCGCAATTGCCGACCCAGGAAAAAAGGCAGCGATTTCAGACTTCTTGTGTCGCATCAAGAAGTCACAAGTATGGCGTAACACCAATGTTAAGGAATGGTCGCGAAACTATGCTGCTGCTATTAACGTTGATGAATCTATCGTGTATCAAGATGAAGCAGTTTATTACTAAGTGCATTGTATCAAGGAGTCGCAACGGCAGCGCGAGATTGGTTAGTTGGGTATCTTCATGAGCGATCGCCGACTAATTTGGGTACAACTCTGGCAACTTTGCCTCGCTTTCAAACTGCTGTTGGTGAAATTGAAGCATTGTTATATGCCAACCAGCGATTGATTTATAGTTTAGCGGCTGACATAGATAAAGGTGAATACGATACCAATGTGAGTTTGCAAGCGCAAACGGTGAAATATCTTGCAACAAATAACGCCATTCGCGCCGTTGAAATTGGACTAGAACTGATTGGTAATCCAGGTTTATCTAGAAATAATCCTCTGGAAAGACATTATCGAGATGTTCTTTGTAGCCGTATTCATACACCACAGAATGATGTGATTTGTTTGTCTTTAGGGAAATCAGCGTTAAAAATTAAAAAGTAAAAGGGACTGGGGATTGGGGATTAGGGATTGGGGTAGTGGTATATCAAACGAAAAATTATGGAATTCTGCTTTAACCCCTCCCAAATTTTGGAACAATTTCCCAGTACTTAGTACCCAGTACCCAGTACCGGAGCGGCGTTCCTCCCGCCACCAACCAACGGGGCTGGTGGGGGACTCCTCGCCGCGACCAGTTGAATATTGAGTTTAACAGTCGTATAAATTTGTTTTCTCGCCAGAATATCTGACCAAAGAAAATAGCCCCAAGCTGGGGCTAGTCAATACAATTGCTACTTTTTGGGCGCATAGTTCTTAATGTTTTAAACAGTAATTTTTGTCCCATCAAACTTGGTAAACGTGAAGCCGTTGAATTTTTCGTTGTACCCCAGCCTTTCATCTCTGAGAATGCTAATAGCAACCTCTTCTCCCAAAGCCAAGCCAACTGCACCATCTGAACGCCAATGGATACCGCCAAGGCTGCGACCAATAGCATAATTAGTTGCCAGCTTGTTCAATTCTCCACCCACTGTCAGTTGCTCGCCGCTATAGGGAATCACTTTTGTGGGATCATTGGGGTCAGGTACCACAGGATTGGGGATGACAAAGTTCTCGTCAAAGAACGCTTTCAACAGTGTGACTGAGACACCGGCGATAGAGGCAGCACCACCAGTGTAAGAGGGATGGAACGGTGCTGCTTCTGGGTACGCATGAGGCAACAAATAGGTTCCAAAGGTGCTATGAGTCTGAGCTAAAGCTCTGGAATTTAAGACCTCGGAATTGATTGGATAGTCAGTTTTGTTGACTAGGTTGTTGTAGATCAACCCACCATATGCTTCCGGTCGCAGACGACGGTGTACATAAAATTTCTGCCAGTAGGAGGCTCTAATTGCCCGCGAGGGAGCTAACAAGAGTAAGGCTTGATAATGCGCTGCTGCAAATGTCGCAGCAGAACCTAGTTGAGTTTTCGAGTTGACATAGGGATTGCCTGGATTCAAGGGAGCGCTAATACCACTACTTAGAATTAACAAAGCTCCATAGAACAAGGCACCACCAATATGTGCATACTCAGCGAGATCGCGAACAGTAGATATGTAACGACGTGTTGGATCGTATCTGAGAGACTTGCCAGAACTGCCTCCATTTTGGACGGTCAACCATTCCTGGTAATCGGTGAGGAAATCATTGCCAGGAAGAGCAGTACGAATTAGAGGCGAGATAAACTGGGTATTTAAAGGAATATCCCGCAATAGAAACTGTGAAATGTAAGGACCGTCTGTTACTCCAGGTGGAATAAAGTGTTGTGCTGTCTTGCCGTCATTTCTATCGACATAAGTGACACTGCCACGAAACAGAGTTTGAGGAGTGACCGCACCACCCTGTTTTGGTCCTTGAAATTCTGAAAGTTTGTTCAGTTCTTCAATAGCTGCTAGGACTTTTGGATCGTCAGTGTTGTTCTGCAACTTATTAAGAGGGACTTCCCGCAGTAAAGCCTGCCAGTAGAGTTCAACTGCCTCGGCAGCCTGTTCTGCACTATCTAGAGTTGGTGGTGGTGGAGTGACTATTTGAGCTGCGTTTATCCCTTCCAAGCTCACTGCCAATGGTCCTTGAGGATTAACCAACTTCCGCCCGCCACCCAAGATAATATTTTCAAAGTCATCAGGGTTAAGCGATGAGAGTGCTTTGATTAAAGATTTGTAAGCTTCTGGCTTGACTTCGCCTCGCTCGTCGTGTGGTAATCCCCTGGTGTCGGTAGCAATTTTGTTAGGATAGCGTTCTTCATCGCCATTAGTCGGATGAGGCGGAACGCCTATCTCTAACTCAAGTTGCGCTGCTTGAACACGCACTTGATACGCTTTCTGGCTAAACCCTGCATAGTCAAAGTTGAACTGATTAACAATATCCTGTGCCTGGACAATATCTCCTCTTTTTTTAGAGGAGAAGGGTGAACTTATGACTCCCGTAACAACACCAGTGGCAGTAGCAGTCAACAAACCAGCACGACCAAGAAATCCGCGTCTACCGACTCGACTAATTAATAGGCGTCTGCTGCTGGCACTAGGGACATTTTGATTGGAATTTGTCTTTTTGCTTTGCTGTTGTATATTCTCTTGAGAAGGTTGATCAGAGGTTGGTTCGAGTGACATGAGATTTTCTCCAAAACTAGCAAGACAACTTTAAGTACGCAGGAATGACTCCTAATAGCTGTACCTATTGCTACGGTTTTACTGCATAGCAATTGTGCTTATACATATGAAAGCAGATGTATAAGCTGTAGCAATGTCTAACAGTAAGTCATGGTGCGTTTTTACGCACAAATTAGACTTGCTTTAACTATTGTGAGAATGACTTGGGCGTCGTTCTCAATGCTCTCGTAATTAATCAACAAAGCATTGATGGCATTTACCGCTCGTTGATTTATCAGTGCTGATTTTGAGTAGCTAAAAATCATTCGACATCGCTTTTTCAAACGATGGTACAGCTAAAGCCACTATCTTTCAAAAATCAGCAAATGTACTGTATGTCTATAAAATAACCGTATATTTTAGCTGTTAAGTCAACAATATCTCACAAACAACCGTCAAAAGCAAGTAAACGATTGTTACAAAATCACTGTATATTTGGCTTGCCTATTGCAGCAATCTATGTCATCATCAACCGATACAAGTGTTAAATACGTTTAATTGGTAAACAAACAGTAGTTAATCTGAACTAGAGTAAAATATAGGACAATCTTTAGCTATCAATTGGAAAATCAAATTTGAGTACAAGTTTTTCTTCTTCGCTTTTTAAGTAAAAAATAACACTTAACCATGTGGTAGAGCAATGTAAATACTTAAAAAGATAGTGTGCTCAGCAGTAAGACTATTCCAGAAATACTTGATTATATGCATCTATGTTGATGAAATTATTAAAAGCTAGGATTTTGTGTACTTGGCAACTTTTATACTCAAATTTCCGGCAACGTAAAATCCGTTCCTTATCTGTGCTCTTTGCCGTGGGGCTAGGCTTAAGCCTAGTCGTGTCTGCCTGTTCTTCCAACGCCACCAAACCAGAAGCAGGTAGTTCGCCTACTAGCAATCAAAATGTCACTAGCAGTATTACAGTTAACATTGGCTTTCAAAAGGCGGCAACTGTCCTCAATGCCCTAAAAAGCAGAAACAGCCTAGAGCAAACTCTAGCCGCTTCTGGTGGAACTGTAAAGTGGACTGAATTCCCCGCCGGCCCACCCATGCTGGAAGCCATGAACGCGGGTAGTATTGACTTTGGTTACACAGGTGAATCACCGCCCATCTTTGCCCAAGCCGCAGGTAATCCTTTAGTTTACGTCGCCTACGATCCTTGGGGACCGAAGGCAGAAGCGATTATCGTACCGAAAAATTCACCAATAAAAACTGTGGCTGAACTTAAAGGCAAAAAAGTTGCCTTTGCTAAAGGTTCAAATACCAACTATCTCGTCGTCAAAGCCTTAGAATCTGCCGGATTAAACTACAGTGATATTAAACCAGTTTTTCTTACACCAGCAGATGCTCGTGCTGCCTTTGAAGGTGGTAACGTTGATGCTTGGGCAATTTGGGACCCCTATCTAGCAGCAGCCCAAGAAGCAACAGGGGCTAGAACCATAACAGATGCAACAAATTTAGCACCAAATCGCGGTTATTACCTTGCCCGCAAATCATTTGTGGAAGAACATCCTGATGTTTTGAAAACAATTTTGGATGAAGTCAGTAAAGTAGACAAATGGGCGGCAAGTAATCCAACAGAAGTTGCGAAGTTTTTAGAACCACAATTAGGCATCAAGGCGGCGGCGCTAGAAGTTGCAGAGAAACGGCGAGAGTATGGTGTTTTACCGTTGACAGAAGAAGTCATTGCTAAACAACAAGAAGTTGCTGATACCTTCCAAAAAATTAAGCTGCTTCCCAAGCAAATCCAGGTAAAGGAAATCGTTTGGAAAGGCAATAAGTAAAGGATGAAAAGGAGTCACAAAATTAAGGGTGTAAGGGTGTAAGGGGATAGGGGTGTAGGGGAACCCCATCAATCTTAATAAAAGCAATAACTCTCAGCCAGAAAATACCCTTGCAACCTCATCCGATGAGAATGAGGAAAAGTTACCCTTACCTATAGAAAAGACTATTAAAGCAGCTTCCACTATAAACCCTGGTAAAATACAGCCAGAACCCACCTCAGAAGACAAATCGTGGGCGGAAAGTATCTTACCTGCTATCGGTAAAATCTGGCAAAAGGCAAATCAAACAGGGAGAATTAAGCTAATGCCTGGAGCAGGCGAACAAGTGGAAGAGATTACAGAATTAGTAGAAAATATGAAAAATTAAGCATTTTATCAATAAAAGATAATAGAGAAGTGGCATTATACGATTTAAGTGAAAATACAATATTAACTACTAAACCTACGGATGAAGACAAAGAATATTGGGGAAAAATCGCTCAAAAACAGCCACTAACTAACAAAAAACAAGATGTCGAACTTTCCTAACTACCCTTCACCACGAGATTATACTTAATATTTAGTATTGACTAATTCACTATTATTATACCATTGATTTGGTCTTATTAATTGAATTTTATTAGCAAAATTCAGCATAAAAGATGTTGATAAAAATTTTAATTTTTATCAATATTGAATTGAATAATTATTATAGATTTTTCAATAAAATATATCATGCTAAATAAATTATTTATGATAACTTACAATTAATAGTTGGATGTAAATTCAGGGCGTTGCATAATGGCGGTATGAATTGAGGTAAAACTGGATGGAATGTCCGCGTTGTGGGTCGTCCCATATCCGTAAGAATGGAAAGAAAAGAGGTAAACAGAATCACATTTGCTGTGATTGCGATAAGCCGGAGGCTTGACGCTGCGCGTATCGCCAATTCATTGATCGCTATGAACCACCTCAAGGATACAGTGATGAAGTGAAACGGGAATGCCTGAAAATGTACGTTAATGGCATGGGCTTTCGTGGCATCGAACGGATCAAAGGTGTGCATGACACAACGTTGATTACTTGGGTAAAACTTGTAGGAGAACTCCTACCTGATAGCTACGAACCAGAGACGATTCCAGAAGTCGGTGAACTTGATGAACTGGAAACTTTTGTCGGCTCAAAAAAAACAAAATTTGGCTCTGGACAGCAGTAAATCATTTTACACAAGGTATTTTAGCGTGGGTCTTGGGTGACCATAGTGCCGAAACATTTCGACCATTATGGGATATCGTGAGCGCAACGCAAGTGTTATTTCTATATCACTGATGGATGGTCTGTCTATCCGGGTTTTATTCCAGAGGGTGATCAAATTGTCAGCAAGACATACATGACGCGGGTTGAGGGAGAAAATACCCGGTTGCGACACCCGAAGCGCTCGACTGCATCGCAAAACGCTATGTTATTCCAAGTCAGTGGGAATGCTGAAATACTCCGTTCGATTATTACTCCACTATCTAAAATTCTGGGATGTTCCAGTTCCGCAATGATTCATACCGCCATTATGCAATGCCAAATTCAGTTTAGAAAAAATAAAATCGAGTGGGATGCTCCCGCTCCAGCAGACAAATGGTTATAGAGGCAAGACATTTTGACACTCGCTTAAATCAGTGGATTCATACAGATAACAATCCTGACAATCCAGATTCCTTGCTTAAAGAGGAACTGAAAAACAGCCTGCTAGAACAGTTTCTCTCAGGAGTGAATTTCTCGTTCGGACATATGGACGAGAAAGCTACCGCCGACCAATTAAAAAATCATCTCGAAGGACATAAGCTATTACTATCATCAAAAAGCCGACTGCTATATAGACCAGAAGAATACCTGGAAATTATAAGCAAGTTATGCCCTGACAACAAGGATAGAGGTGCATATGGGTCAATATTCCTTGGCTCGTGCAAAAATGCCATCAACGCAGAATTAAATGTTCTCATCGTAGATGACGCCACAGGAGAAAATGGCGGAATCATCAACAATGAACAAGCTTATCGCCTCACCGGGAACTGTTACGGACAAATATCCACACAGTTATACCGACAGTTAACCGGACACCAAGAGGGCGACCAATACCGTGTTATCCAACACCGCTTTGGGTGGACAGATAAAGATGGGGATGATGATTTTTAGAATTATTTTCTGGACAACTTCTCAATAACTATTCACAGGTTTTTTCAAGGCAAGATGTAACAATTGAAAAGCAAGTATCCAAAAACTCAAATTCTGAATCCAAAGTTTATCCAACAGTATCAACAAAAGAACCTAACCCAGATGATATACCTTTTTAAGGTAGCTTAACTTAATGAGCCAAACGAACTTATCCTTTCTTAAGGAAGGATAAGTTTGTTTTAAAGATTTCGTCATAATTATATATACATGGCTTAAAAGCATCAAATAGCATAGAAAATTCTGGTTGTGTTGCAAAAATTGGTTTGGGTTAAACAGGATATCGTAGCCTTGATAGGCAATGCGATCGCGTGTCAGAATTACCTCCGAATCTTGGATGCTTGCACCACAGGAAGGGTTGAGACAAGAAAGCTTTTCTCTACCAGCTTCCACATCAGCCCGTCGCCAAGATAGCGCACCTTCCCATCTGGAACACCGCAGGTAAAAACAAGTAAACCCACCACCCTCAGATGCTGGGTAAATGTTGAGTAAGGTAACTTTTCCAAGCTTGACGAGCAAGTTTATGGTCAAATACGAACAGCCTTTCGTATTTTTTGAGAATAGAAAGAAGCAGATTCCTCACCTGTAGCACACTCAGCGGCAAACTGAATCAGGTGATGACCTACTAATCCAACATGAATCAAGTCTTCTATGTTACCTGCTTTCAGTGCTGGTTTAGCCATTTTCCAAAAGGTTTTCCGATAATTCCCGAAAACCCCTACCCGTACCAAAATGTTAGTTAACATTGTCAAACCTTTACGGATATTCGCCCAAGAAGTGCGGGCTGGACTGTTTGGTACTTTAATCCGGTTTGGGTAAGTATGCTCTATGTTGTAGGCAAATCGCTGATACAAAAATTCCGGTTCGTATGCCGTTGTAATACAGCGACGCCACATTTCAACTACCTGCTCGTAAGGCATTAAAAAATCGACATTTGACTCACGATTTTCATCTAAGACGAGTCGCCCTTCTAGTTCTAACCTACGCCATAATGGAGTTTTTGGTAATGCATGAAGCAGGTTAATTGTCAACATGGGAATCTGAGACAGACGAATAAATTCCAGAATTCGGTCTGCGGTATCTGGTGTGTCTGTATCAAACCCGAGGATAATTCCCGATACAACTTCCATGCCGTAGCTATTTAAAACTTTCACTGCCTCAAGAATCGGCATACTGAGGTTATGAGTTTTGGAAATCGCTTTGAGAGCGTTCGTTTCTGGTGTTTCAATACCACAGAAAACTGTACAAAAATATGCTTCGCGCATCATTTCCAAAAGTTTGGGACTTTGAGCCAGATTTAGTGTGGCTTCACAGGCAAATTGAATGGGATAGCCATTGCGCTTTTGCCAGTCAATCAGGTGTGGAAGCAATTTCATGAGGGCACGGCGATCGCCCACAAAGTTATCATCAACAAAATACACTGCTCCCGGATTTCCAGATTGCAGCATGGCATCCAGTTCAGCTAAAACTTGCTCTGGAGTCTTAAGACGGGGGCTGTTGCCATAAAGTTCGGGAATATCGCAAAATTCACAGTGATAAGGACAACCACTGGAGAATTGAACGTTGGCAATGAAATATTGATTGAGATTGAGCAGGTGATAAGCGGGAATGGGAAACTCACTTAAGGGCAATCTTTCCTTGGTTTGAAAGCGAATTTGCTGTTGGGGACGTTCGCTGTGTAAATCCAGATACTCAATCATCGAGTCAGTGGCATCGCCCAATTCACCCAAATGTAAAATATCAAACTCAGGGTAATATTCTGGGCAACCAGACACCGAGGGACCACCTACAACTGTGATTTTGCCTTCTCGGTGGGCAATTTCATTAATTTGATTGATTTGCGATCGCTGGATGTGCATTCCACTGACAATCACCACATCTGCCCACTGAAAATCCTTTCTGGTTGCAGATTGTACATTCTCATCAATAAAGCGAACTTCCCAATCTTGAGGTAAGTAAGAAGCTACAACCAAAATGCCTTGGGGTGGCATGAAAGCTTTGACATTCCCCATCAACGGGTAAGCATGGTGAAAAGTTCCAAACGAGCGGCTGTACTTGGGAAAGATACAGAGAATGCGTCGATGATGGCGCGGAATGTAGCGGGTTCTCCGATTCGTGTTCTCAACAAGAGGCTTGTCTGGTGGCATCACGTAACTATTCATTGCAAATTTCACTCCCCAAACCTGAACAGCTAACTTGATAATACCTTTGCAAAATCATCTGTAATTTCCACTAGCTTACCGCCTTTTGTCAGTCTCAGTCGTCGCCCGCGCCACTCAATTGTGTTGCCAAAGAAGCCGCAGCACCAGATGCCAAAGTTGATCAGGTCGGATAAAGGAATGACCCAGAAAAATTTTTGGACACATGGGTCTTGAAGATATTTAGCGCCAACAACCCAGCCCATGATTAACCTTGTACTCCAGGTTAAACCAGCGACTACCCAACCGAAAACCGATCCGAGTGTAGCTATTAAGAATAATAAGCTGATTGCTGTGCCGTGGGTAAAGATGAGTCCGAGATAGCCCCAAGGGCGAGAAACTCGGGTGCAGCAATTCCAGCGTGTTTGACGATGGATTAAATCAATCAAGCTTTCTGTTGCGATCGCATGGTTAATCACATAATCAGAAAGTACGACCTTATAGCCTGCTTGGGCGCTTAGGTAGCCAAGTTGGAAATCGTCTGCTAGATAATCAGCAATTGCCGCAAATCCTCCTATTGCTTCTAGGGTAGTTTTCCGAATGGCAATGGTTGGACCGAGGGCAAAGTTCATTCCCTCAAGCGACCTTGCTACTAAAACGCTAGCATGATACTCAGTAGATATGCCGATGCTTTCCAAAATTGCCGCCCACCCTCGAACCTGCGGACGGTACAAACAGGTGACAACACCCACACTTGGGTCGCGCATCGGCTGGATGACTCGCCTCAAATAATCTGGTCCGACGCGAACATCGCTATCTGCAAGCAGCAGCAGCGGATACTTGGCTTCGCCTTGTGCGTTTGCTAAATTACTAACTTTAAAATTAGTCCCAATCGTGCGATCGCTTATGACAAGACGAATATCAATTTTTGGGAAATCGTTGATGATTTTCTTGACAATTTCCACACAAGGATCATCTTGATCGCGCACACAGAAGATGATTTGGTACTCCGGGTAGTCTTGTTGGCAAAATGAAGCGAAGTTTTCGTAGGTATCGATGTCAAGACCGCAAATTGGCTTGAGGATAGTAATGGGTGGGTGGAAGTCGGCATCGATCTGTGTCTGATGGGAAAAGAACTCAATTGCCGCATAGATTCCGTAGCAGTAATACCAAATTGCCGACAAACACACAATCAGGAGCAGGAAGTAGACCGCAGTGCCTGTTAAAGGAAAATAATCTGAGCCAATCTGAAGCATGAGTTGATGCAGATAGGACATGCCTAACCCACAATTATTAATTTGAGAACGTCACAAACAGTGAACAGCTAACTTGATAGTATCTTTGCAAAATCATCTGTGATTTCCACTATTTTACCGTCTTTTGTCAGCCTCAGTTGTCGCCCCCGCCATTCAATTGTGCTGCCAAATAAGGCGCTGCACCAGATGAAAAAGGTCATGAGGTCGCGTAAAGGTATCATCCAGAAATACTTTTGGACACATGAGTCTTGAAGATTTTTAACGCCAACAATCCAGCCCATGACCAATCGCATGATCCAAGTTATCGCTAGCGCAGCACACCCTGCTATTGATCCACCCGTTGCCATAAGCAGTACCAAGCTTGTGACAGTGCCATAAGTAAAAATGAGTCCCAGATAACCCCACGGACGGGAAACTCGTATACAACGCGCCCAGCGAATTTGCCGCGCTATGGAGTCTGTGATCGTGGTGGATGCAAGTACGTGTTGAACGATATAGTCGGAAAGCACAACCTTGTAACCTGCTTCGGCGCTGAGGTAGCCGAATTGGAAGTCGTCGGCGAGATAATCAGCGATCGCCCCAAATCCACCAATTGTATTTAGTACTTGTTTGGGGATAACAATGGTTGAACCAAAAGCAAACTTGATGCCTTCAATTTGATTGCTGACTAGCACACCTGCATGGAAATCTGTAGCAATTCCAATCGCTTCCAAGGTGCTTACCCATCCTTTGGCTATAGAACGATATAGACAAGTGACAACACCAACACTCTCGTCTTGTAGTGGCTGGATGACTCTTTGCAGATAGTCTGTTTCAACTCGGATATCGCTATCAGCAATCACCAAGATTTCATATTTGGCTTTGGTAACGCCATTAGCCAAATTGCTCACTTTGGGATTTGTACCGATGGCGCGATCCGAGACTACTAACTCAATATCTAATTGTGGAAAGTCCTGGATAATTTGCTTCACCACTGCTATACCAGAGTCGAGTGGGTCGCGGACGCTAAATATAATTTGGTAGTTTGGGTACTGCTGTTGGCAAAAGGAAGCCAAGTTTTCGTATGCTTCGCCATCCAACCCACAAATTGGCTTCAGGATGGTCACGGGTGGGTGGAAATTGATATTTATAGGATGGGGATGATTGAAGGCGGCGATCGCTGCATAAATTCCATAGCAGTAAAACAACATAGCCGACAGACAGAGGATTAATAGTAAAAAATCAACGATACTCAGACTAAAAGAAGTTGTTAAAGAAGTAAAGATATGCATTATTTCTCTGGGTGTGTAAGCTGTATGCGGGTTTTATACATTCCCTGCAAATCAGTTTATGACTTTTGTATGTAGACAATATGACTTTAGGATGGAAAAATTACCTCTTTCGAGGGATATTATATAAAAACTTTTTATATAGTATTTCTGCTCTTTTCTAAGAGCGCTCACTCAATTGGTTTGCAATTCCCGCGTTATGAATCTAATTTCCTTTCTGCTGCGTTCTTCTTGGGGGATGGTGGCGATCGCAATTGTCACCGGATTCCTAAGTGGTGGCAGTAGCGCTGGTCTAATTGCCCTAATTAGCAGTGCTGCAAGTCGCAGTGCCAGCGAACGCTTCCCATGGATAGTTTGGGGTTTTGCGGGGCTTGCCCTAGTTGCACTGATTACGAGTATCATTTCCCAAGTGATGCTGATTCGCCTGTCTCAGAATGCAGTCTTGCAGTTACGGATGCGCTTGAGTCGGCAAATTCTGTCTACAGAGTTAAGTCATCTAGAACAGCTAGGGAACCCCCGACTATTGGCAACCCTGACAGAAGATGTTCAGGCAGTTGCTAATGCTGTTTATCAGTTACCTTTTTTGTGTATTAATCTGGCGATCGTCTTGGGTTGTGTGACGTACATAACCTGGCTATCCTGGTTAGTACTTGTGATGGTTTGTGGTCTTTCCGTGGTGGCGATCGGCAGTTGCCAGTGGCTGTTGAACAGAGGAGACAAATTTCTCGCTTTGGCGCGTGAGGATGAAGACCAGCTGTTCAAGCATTTCCGTACCATCAGTGAAGGAGTCAAGGAACTCAAGCTGCACTACAAGCGGCGTCAAGTCTTTCTAGAAAAACAACTGCAATCAACTGCTACCAAGTTCCGTCATCACAACGTTAACGGTCTGACCCTTTTCGCTGTAACTTCTAGTTGGGGTCAACTCATATTGTTTTTTGCACTCGGTTTTGTACTGTTCGCGCTGCCCAATCTGCTTGCCATCAACGCCCAAACCCTCTCTGGCTACATCTTGACCTTCATTTACTTGATGATGCCGATGGACAACATCATCAGCAAACTTCCCCTGTTAAGCAAAGCTAGCATTGCTTTGCAAAAGATACAGTCGCTGGGGTTATCTCTAGGAAGTCGAACAGAAGTCTCAACGGTTCCACCTGCCATAAACACTGTTTGGCACCGTTTAGAATTTGTAGGTGTGACCCACACTTACCGCACAGACCTACAAGATAGTAGTTTTATCTTTGGTCCGGTGGATCTGACGTTTTATCCGCAACAACTGGTGTTTATCGTTGGGGGGAATGGCAGCGGTAAATCTACTTTTGCCAAACTCATCACTGGTCTGTACATTCCTGAAGCCGGAGAAATTTCCTTAGATGGGGAGTTCATTACGGAACAAAATCGAGAGTGGTATCGTCAGCATTTTTCCGTGGTGTTCTCTGACTTTTATTTGTTCGATGAGTTTTTGGGGTTAGATAATCTTGACCTAGATACTCAGGCTCAAGAGTATTTGAAGCTACTCCAACTAGACCATAAAGTCAAAATTGAAAATGGCAAACTTTCCACTACAAATCTTTCACAAGGACAGCGCAAACGACTGGCTTTGCTGACTGCATACCTAGAAGACCGACCAATTTATTTGTTCGATGAGTGGGCGGCTGACCAAGATCCGGTATTTAAAGAAATTTTTTACACTCAACTTCTACCAGAACTGAGAGATAGGGGCAAAACAGTGCTGGTCATTAGCCATGATGATCGGTATTTTTATGTAGCAGACCGGGTGATAAAACTGGATTACGGTAAAGTGGAGTATGACAAAAAATCTAACGACTAAAATCCTGTAGGATTTATTGTGGGTATTTTTGACAAAAAAGTATAAGATTATGCCCCATAGTAACTCGGTTTTGCAGTCAAAAAGGCGCTCATTGTGGCAAATGGCACTACAGGGATTTTTGGATGGGGGACCTTCCACATGTCAATTTGCCATTACCAGTGCGTGCAATGCCCGTTGTGGGTTCTGCAATTTTGCAGTAGATCGGTTGCCTATGGATTTGAGGCATTCTGTAACGCTAGATGATGCAAAGCTGGCGGCGGAGATTCTCTATCGCAATGGAGTGTATTTCCTCATCTACGTGGGTGGTGAGCCAATGCTCCATCCCCACTTGACAGAAATGATAGCTCATGCATCAAGCATCGGTATGGCACCGATGCTTGTGACTAACGGTTCGCTCCTGACGGCAAAGCGCATTGACGAAATGGCTGATGCAGGGCTTTTAGGAGTTTTTATTTCGATTGATGCTGCTGCGGCTTTGGAACACGAACAGAATCGGGGACTGATGGGAGTGTGCGATCGCATCCGTGATGCCAATACTCATTTGCGCCGCCGAAACATTGGTAGCACTGCCTCAGTCACCATGAGCCGACTGATAGACGATTACCAAAAGCTGCCACCATTCTTAGAGTCACTTGGGTTTGACAGCGTCACCTTCTCCTATCCACTCACAACTCTGGCATCGTCTTACCTTGGTTACGCCGAGTCGAATTTAGTCGATTACACTGCCGAGGAATTGCATGAGCGCTTCGAGAGCGTCAAAGCGCTCAAACGTAATTTTCGCGTCGTAAATCCTACCAGTTCCATAGAAGATATGCAGCGTCATTTACGGGGTGAACCAGAGCAATTCGGCTGTCTTGGTGGCTGGAAGCTTTTTTATCTGGACTGGCACCTGAACCTCTACCGCTGTCACAACTGGGATCAGCCGTTGTGCCACATTACAGAGTTTGACGGCACACAACGAGTTCGTGATGGCTGTACAGCGTGTATGATGGACTGCTACCGCGACTCCAGCGTCATGCAGCATATCGGCATTGCCGTTAGTGATGGGGTGCAGGCAGCCGCACGGGGACAGTTTAGGCAAGCTTTGCAACATTGGTTTAACCGTAAGAACCTGCTTTCTCTCAAAGCCGTGTTGGAAGAAGCGACTTGGCTACGTCAGTTGTAAGGAATTTCTTTTCGTGACATCCTCCCACACCAAATCAAAGATTATGGTGTGGGCTTCCAAGAATCACTTCTTAGTTCTTCCTGCTTCACGGGTCGTGCCTAGACTTGCGTCCCCGGACAACAATACCTCCACAGGCAGCTTGACTGCGAGTCCCGCAGCTGCAAGACCTCTTTGTTCCACCACCATAGCGGCAGCAACATCGCGGTCTGTTGTATACCCACATTCATGACAGGTATGGACACGCTCAGACAGTTTCTTTTTCCCGGTATGAGTTCCACATTGAGGACAGGTTTGACTAGTTCCGTTGGGGTTTACCTTGGCAAAATACACCCCACGTTTCCAACACACACTCGAAAGAATCTCCGACACTAAACGGAGTACCGTTATAGTGCGGGACTTACGGCGGGGTAGTTAAAAAGTGTCCAAAAAAGTGTCCAATTTTTTCTTGTGGGATGGGCTTCTAGCCGGTCCTATAAACAGGGCGGGCAGGATGCCATTAGTGTCAACTTAAGGTGAAAACCACTATAGAACAAGCTTTTAGATATTGCCTCGTTCCCAGCCTGAGGCTGGGAATGCATAACTTGAGGCTCTGCCTCCCAATTGAGCGTTACTAGCCGCGCCCACTGCATTTCCTGCTTAGACCTGGAAACCAGATTTTAGAAGGATTTTGGCTTAAGTTGACACGCATGGCAGGATGCCCACCCCACAAGATTGAATAATAATTAATTAACCGGGCATGATATTAAAGCGGGCTTTATCAAAATTTGTCAATTGAAAACCATTGGCAGCTAGCATTTGACTCACCCGCCCACTTAACCAGGCGGCAAGTTCGGCTTCACCTGCCCCTGGTGGACCATTTAGCGGTTCGCCAGCCATAGCCACTGCTGGATGAGAATAAATCTCCACTAAATCTGCTTCAATCTGCGGGATCAAACCTAGCAAGTATTCCTCCGTCATACAGCTAGTTTGCAGCAACCCGTAAACTCGGTCAGCAAAGCGGATGCCTTTTGATTTCAGTAAGCCTTCACCGTAGCGGCGAAGTCTACCAAACACCGCCGACCAAACCAGCTTAGTCAGTAGATCCCGACGGTTAAGCCTTAAGGTGATCCCCAATTCCTCATAAGGAAGACGGATGAACCGAATGCCGAATTCATCCGCTAAGTCAACTAGGATACGCAGTACTACCGGATGGACGTGCATATGCAAATGCCCGTCTACATGGGAAAGGTGCAGCCCAGAGGAGCGGAATTTTTCTAGTTGGGCGCGGATTTCCTGCCGCAGTTCCTCGCGGGTTGCTCGGTTGAACTGGTAGCGCAACCCAGTTGTCGGGGGACTGTATGGAAAGTTACTTGTTGAGTCAACCAAGTGAGGAATCTGCGAGGGTGGCAGCACAGCCTGACCGCATACTAGAACCAAGTGCAGACCAACTGCTAGGTTGGGGTGAAGGCGTGCCAGTTCAACAGCTTGATCAAAGGCAGCACCCGTCACCATTAAGCTGGTACTGGTCAGGACTCCTTCTTGGTGTGCTTTGATAATCGCTTGATTCACGCCACTAGAGAATCCGAAGTCATCACCATTGATAATGGCGAATCTCTGAGCTTGCATAGGTTTTAGTTTAATGGTTCGGAGAACTGGGCAGTTGGGTTGGATTGACGCCCGGGTCTAAGTTTAAGAATGCGTAAAGCAGTTGCTGCAAGTGTAGGTAGCAGTCGTGGCTGGAGTAGCTGTTGGTCAAACACGCTCATGCGTCTTGTGTTTTCTTGCAAGCAAGTAGACAAAAACAGTTCAAGAGTCAAATTATCCATAAAATTACCAGCAGCGGTCGCAGTAAAAGCCTCCTGTTTGTCCTCTTCTGACCCACTAAAGGCTTTGATTTTATCTTGAAACGCTCTGTAGTAATGCCACAGAGTATCAAATCCGCGCAACCAATTTGCCTGACGACCTTCCTGAATTTGTTGGTAAGTGACCCAATTTACAAAGAACATAATATGCCGCGCTTCTTCGTTAAGAATGTGCTCGAAAATGTCGAATATTGCGTCAGGCATATACTTAGCTTGGCGGGCAATTTCAAACAATCCAAAGGCTAAGAAAGAATCAAGGCATTCGCCAAAGCCAAAGTCAAGGAAGGCTGTTTTGATATTGCTAGGAACTACAGGAGAAGGAGGTTCAGAAATTTTAATGCCGTAATGGTTGATGACAAACTCAATGAGTCGAAAGTGGCGAGTTTCCTCCATTGCTTGCAGAGCGATCGCCTCTTGCAACAGGGGATCACTAACTGTCTGGGCAAAAGCACTCACCATCGCCCCAGCATTTCGCTCTGTGCTGAGGGCTTCTTTCCAAAAGGGAACGCTTCGTATGCGTTCTAGGGCTACGCTATCAAGAGAAGGCCAAGGAAGTTGGTGTGGCTCGAACTCTATGTGGCTTTCGATAAAGCTGCGGCAGAAGAGTTCCTTATGGTTTTCGCTGCCAATTTTCATTTTGGAATAATTTTTAGTTATTGTTGGTTGTTGGTTGGTTAGTTGTTCTACTACCTAGTCACAACTGATTGTGTTTTAGCAGCCGCTTGGGTGTGGCGGTCTTTCAGGTAAGAGAAAAATTCGCGTCCTTCACGCAGGCGACGCACTAGCATCTGAGGATTAGTCAGCATTTCACCCACAATCGGAATGATGGCTTGGGGTCGGAAATAGAAGCGTCGGTACATCTGCTCGACAGCATCTTCAATCTCGGAACTGGAGAGATTCGGATATTCTAGTGTAGACATTTGAATGCCGGATGAGGCAACCAGGGAATTGTCGCTAAACCAACCATTAGTCTGAGCTTGTTGATAAAGTTCGGTTCCTGGATAAGGAGCGGCGATGGAAACTTGGATAGTATGAGGATTCACCTCGCAAGCAAAGCGAACCGTCTCCTCAATTGTTTGGCGGGTTTCGTTTGGCAAGCCGATGATGAATGTGCCGTGTACGGTGATCCCGAGTTTGTGGCAGTTGTCCATAAACTTCCGCGCCACTTCTAATTTAATGCCTTTTTTGATCCCGTCCAGAACTTGCTGATTGCCCGATTCAAATCCCACCAGCAACAGCCGCAAGCCGTTGTCACGCAGTTGCTTGAGTGTATCGTAGTCTAAGTTGGCGCGGGCGTTGCAGCTCCAAGTGAGCTTCAATCGTTTCATGTGTTGGCTGATGGCGATCGCCCGCTGCTTATCAATCGTGAAGGTGTCATCATCGAACATATATTCCTGCACTTTGTCACCAAAAATGGCTTTCGCTTCTTCCATTTCTCGCCCAACTGCTTCCGGGCTTTTGGTGCGGTACTGATGACCGCCTATCGTCTGGGGCCAAAGACAAAACGTGCATTTGGCAGGACAACCACGCCCTGTATAAAAGGAAACGTAAGGATGTAAGAGATAACCGATAAAATATTTTGTAATGTCCAAGTCACGGGCATATATAGGCAGAACGCTGGGCATTGCATCCCAATCGTGGATAAAATCGCGTTCAGCATTGTGATGCAAGTTACCGTCTTTATCTCGGTAGCTTAGCCCCTTAATTTGATCCCAAGGTTTCCCTTGCGCCAGTTCCTGACAGGTGTAATCGAACTCGTTGCGACACACGAAGTCAATAATCGGGTTTTCGCGTAGTGTTTGCTCTGGTAAGACTGCCACATGCGCCCCAACAAACCCAATCTGCACATCAGGGTTTTGTTCCTTAATTGCCAAAGCACACTTGGCATCATTAGCCAGCGAGGGTGTGCTGGTGTGCATGATAATCAGTTCGTAATCTTTGGCGATTTTCAGCACATCTTCCACAGTCTGATTGTGTGGAGGAGCATCTACAAGCTTGCTTCCTGGAACTAGGGCGGCGGGCTGTGCTAGCCATGTAGGATACCAGAAGGAGGTAATTTCCCGCTTGGCTTGGTATCGGGAACCTGCACCACCGTCAAACCCATCAAAGGAAGGAGGACTGAGAAAAAGGGTTTTTTTCACTAACATTTCTCCTTTTGTTAAGCAAGGCAATACACTGCTTGGCAAGTTATATATAGCAGGGGACTAGGGACTGGGGACTGGGGACTGGGTGAAAAGTCTTTTTGTGTTTAGGTTTTATCATCTGTTGATGTTCTAACCACCTTGGCTGTTGCTATAAGTTCTTACTTTTCACTCTTATCGGTCAAACCTCGCTTCCATTCCTCTCTCCTCGTAGGAGAGAGGAACCTTGATTTTTCCCCCTTCCCTACTAGGGAAGGGGGCTAGGGGGTTAGGTTTTTCGTGGATTTTTCCATATGGCGTGAAAAGTCAGATATAAGTTATGGCAATCTGAATCATTAGAAAAGTTGAATACTCAAGAAATGGCGTTCTTGAGCGAAAATTCAACTGCTTAATCAGTACAAAACATTACTGTGGCTGAGTATATCTTTAAATACCATCAAGAGGTTTAATGAGAAAAAAATAATTTTGCAAAACTAGTCGTTTTAGTCCTATTAAGATTTATTGTTCGGCTACCCTAGACCCTGCATCAGCTTGCCATCAGGATAGAAAGGCAAATGCTGGGTTGTTACTAAGGTACTATTTTAAAAGTGTGTGAGTAAGTGCGAGGAGCAATGTTGAGCAAAACCTCCGGAGGCTTAGTCAGACCTAAAGAAATAGAGTTTCTAGTTCATTGAGGTATGGGTGTAAGTGGACGCCCGTGGAATTCGGTAAAGGAAATGCTTGACGGCGGGTATTTTACCTGCTTGTGTTAGTCAACTGGTCAATGAGTGCAAGAACATCACTGCGGCTGAGTTTACTTTTGCCATTAGCCATAGCATCAAGAGTGCCATAAGCCAAAGTCAAGGGAATTTGACAAAAGTCTAAAGCAGGACCAGCAGGAAGGGCACTGGTGTAGGCATCTGCTAGCGTCAGATTGCGACGAGCATAATGATGTAGATCTTCTGCACTCCAACCCTCGGGGAAGAAGTCCACCCCACGCACCAAGTCTTCACTGTGGTTGCGGATGATATTCACCGCCTGTAAACCGCGACCAAAGCCAACTGCATGGAGACGGTTTGTCTGCGTCCCATCGTACCAAGCCCATAAATCTGAGAGCATCAAGCCAACGGCACCTGCAACTCCAAATGTGTAACGATCCAAATCGGACTCCGTACGGATTATCCAATTCGTTTCCGCCCAGTAAGCCATTCGGTCTGCCATTGCTGCAGTGGCGTCCCAAATCCGAGGTGCAATTGTTGCAGGCGCAAGTATTGCCCATTCTCGAATCCGCAGGGAAACCTCTGGTAGGAGATGTTCATGCGACTTCAAGCCTTTGTAGAAAGCATCGACGGGAAAGCCATCACCTCCTGCTTGTAATGTCAAGCTAATTGTACGTAACAGTTTTCCCTTGGTGAAGTTATCTAGGTCTGGATGGTCTTCGATTTCGTCAATAGCTCGTAAGCACAGGTATGCTGACGCTACCGCCTCTTGCAAGCCAAGTGGTAACTGAATGATTGGGATGTAAAATGTTCGACTCGTCTCCTTAAGTATGTTTAATGCATCTCCATACAAGTCCATAAGACTGCAACTCCATTGGCTATGATTAACTTTGCTTAATATTGTTCGTGAAAAAGTAACCACTTAAATCAAAAAGTTGGGATTTCGGAATTTGGGATGCTTGTCTACTCAACTGCAATTGCATCAATCCACAGTCACGTGCCAAGCTCAACCCAACCCAACAGCCACCAACTTCTGAGTGACAAGGTAGATTCCGATTATCTATTTTCTTTAACCAAAGATAAAAACTATTCGCCAAGAACGACATCGGTTCCCACCTGTTGGACTTGTTAAGTATGGATCATATGTACTTCTTGGCTCTCACTCCTGATTTGATTGATTACCGTGCTAATTAATACCAACACTGTACGGTTAATCTTTTGCAAGCTAGTCTCCTCTGTGTGCGATATCGCAAAATGCTATAGACCTGCATTAGTATGAAATGACGACAGTAATAAGTCAAAGTTCCCAGTAAACGCTTAGCTGTGACTTAATCACCAGAACTGTTGAGTCTGTTGATCAGCACGATCGCCTCTGTTGGGGTACTCGGTGCCATCGTAAAATAGGGGACTGCCTAAGAGGCGATCGCGTGCCTCCTAAGGGAGGAGCTTCGCTAACGCGTAGCGTGCCCGGAGGGCTCAGCGGCTCCTCTGGAGCATCGCTTTTGTGGGTCTTGTCGTTACCGTATCCAAAGCAAGCCATAGCTAGATAGAAGGTAAAGTACTTTAAAAGATATACCAGTCCTGTACCTGTTAAGTCATCATTTACAGGCTACGGCGTTTCAAGGAACGAGGAATAAGTAGGTGCAGGCGAAGCGATCGCGCGGAGCGCAGTGCCCTCATGCCCAATCGCAATTCGGGGCACAGGCAAAGGCGCAGAGAACGCAGAGGAAGAGAGAACAGAGAGTTTTTTGCGTAAGCCCTGCATTGCTGTTGCCATTTCAAGATTGGCTATGACATACTCATAAAGTACGGTTATTTGGTAGGATTAGTGTAATTAAAAATTCTAAAATTTCGTGTGTTAACGGGTGTTGAAAGAGAAAAGCCGATCTTGAACTAGGAATGAACAATGCTAAAAGACGCTCAAGGACTTGAAGTTACAACAGACTCAAAAGAGACGATCGCAGCCATTGACTGTTTCATCGAACAAGCCCTCAGCTATGGTAAGGATGCTGAAGCTTGTATCTTACGAGGAATTGCCGCAGATCCAACTTGTGCATTGATTCATGCTTATGCAGCTGCTCATTACCTCTGTCAAGAAAACGCTACGGCTTGGAAGCAAGCTACACCCCATTTACAAACGGCTCAACAGCATTTAGCAAAAATCACAAAACGAGAGCGGTTATACATACAAGCGATCGCCGCTTGGGCTTCTGGAGCAATTGACTGGGCGATCGCCTTACACGAGACTCTTGCTCAAGACTTTCCCACTGACTTGATCTCAGTTCAACAGGGGCAGTATCACTACTTCTATTTGGGCGATAAAGAAAGATTGCTCAAAATTGCTGAAAAAGTTCTCAGTGCTAATTGGGAAAATCACTATCTATACGGGATGGTAGCGTTTGGTTTGGAACAGTGTCATCGGCTGACACAAGCCGAAGCAATGGCTCGAAAGGCAACGACTCTCAATCGTCATGATCCTTGGGCGCATCATGCTATTGCTCATGTGATGGAAACTCAAGGACGAGTGGATGAAGGCATTGCTTGGATGGAAACTCATGCTGACACTTGGCAAAACTGCAACTCTATGCTGTATACGCACAATTGGTGGCACGTAGCGCTGTACTACTTAGAACAAGGCGACGAAGAAAAGGTGTTGACGCTGTACGATACTCACGTATGGGGACGTGCCGAAAAAGAATCTCCTAAAGACCAAGTGGGGGCGATCGCACTACTGTTACGGTTGGAGTTGCGTGGCATTGATGTAGGCGAACGTTGGCAACAGTTGAGTGGATATCTTTTTCCGCGCCTTCACGAACACGCATTGCCGTTTCAAGACTTGCATTACGTCTATGCACTGGCAAGAGCAGGACGTAGCGAATGGTTGACGCAAATGCAACTGAGTATGCACAAACACGCTACCACTGTCAATCCCTATTTACGTGGAAACTGGGCTGTTGTGACAATTCCGGCTACTAGAGGTATGATTGCTCATGCAAAAGGTGACTGGTTAGAGGCGATCGCGCAACTGAAACCTGTATTACCCCTATTACATAAGATTGGTGGAAGCCACGCTCAGCGAGCTTTGTTTGAGCAACTTTATCTAGATGCTTTGTTGCGAAGTGAAAAGCACAGTAGAGTTCATTGCACAATTGCTTGAGACCAATATAGTTTGTCTTCACAACAGCTGTAGAGACGTAGCATAAGCTGAAAATCCTACAATTTGCACACCATCTTTTAATGAAACTCTTGTGGGGTGGGCATCTTGCCCGCCCAAATTGTGCAAATTAAATGCACAACAGCTTACTACGTCTCTACATTGGGCGGGTGAGAAATCGTAGGGTGGGCATTGCCCATAAAAGCCTATGTAATAGACATTTGAGATATTGGTGAGCAATGCCCACCTTAGCTGAAAACCGCTGTAATCTCTGGCTCATAGCCAAAGTCCTCTTTAACCAAATGCCTCATACCCGTTCTTGAGACATTGATTGTAAATATCAGCCAGTACGTTGTAATCTTCCAACTTGACTGCTGCAAAACGCTGAACTCCCACTTGTTCCATCGCGGCTTGTAGTTCTGCATCTGGCTGAAGTAAAGCAAATTGAAGCTGCTGAATCAGAGATGCACCGAGACGCTGGCTCACGACCAAAGGCGGTATAGGACAAGGTCCAAGCACTTCCACAACTTGCAGATGATGAGATATTTCTGGAAAGTCGCGCAGTTCCTGCTCTAAGACAACACTGTCAATTGCTGCACAATCTACCAACCCGTCTGCTACCCACCTAATTGAACGCTGGTGAGAACCTGATTGTATTGCCTTGCTAAAAAAGTTTTTGGGATGTCCGCCTTGAATTAACCGGTAGCGCAGCATATTGTAGCCGCTGTTGGAACCTCGGTCATTGTAGCAGACTGTTTTAAGAGCCAAATCCTCAAAGCTTGCCAAGTTGCTGGTAGCATTCACAATCACATCTGAAAAGTAAATGGGACGGTTTTGATAGCGCGGTGCTTGCATCACTGGAGCAACCAACGTTTGCAACTGATGTGGGACAACTTGACAATACCGAATCAAAGGTAATCCACAGATGAATGCCAGATCCGCTTGGTCTTTTAAGAGTACGGGGTCTTCTAGTGGGTCGCATTCACCTGGATAAAGCTGTGTTTCAACTCCCAAAACCCTACCCAAATAAGCCAAAATGGTTTCGTAGAAATTGAACCAGTTGGGAGCTAGGTAAGACACAGCCTTCATCTGAGTTAATCGAGTAACTTGCGGCTGGTGGGATGCCATTTGTCTCCTGCAACGCCTTGATGAATGGAAACTAACACTAGCTTGCGGCAAGCCCTATGAATACGCAAGAACACCAAACTAAGTAACGTCAGTAACCCGATCATCAAAACTGTTCCATAAGCCTTGCTGTACCACCAAAACCGCACAAGCATTGCTGTACCTAATTGCACAGGCTCCCATAAGCGGGGAGTTATTCTCTTTGAATCGTCGATGCTAACAACCAAGGATGTTGCTCTATTCGCCATTGCCATTTTCATTGCTCCTTTAACACCCTACCTAAGCTACTCAATTTTGCAGTTTAAACTACGGTAATTAGATAGATTTTATGGTATTTGTAAGCAATATCTCATAGCTTGCTGAAAAAAGCAAGATCTCAGGCTAATGGCTACTGGAAAATGTATGTATTGTAAAAGGGATTAGGGATTGGGGATTAGGGATTGGGGTAGTGGTATTTCAAACGAAAAATTATGTCCGGAGCAATAAAGACCGAGACATATTTTGCAATCTTTTCCCAATCCCCAGTACCCAGTCATGAGACAGGGAGCGGCGTACAGTCGGCAGCGCGCCCTTGCGGGTCTCCCGACAGTCCCGCGTCTGCTGTCCCCCACCAACGCGTGTACGTATGGTGGGGGACGGCAGACGCACGACCAGTTGAAAACTTTAAATACTTGTAGCTAAAATTAGAACTCCTCAACCTCTGTTGCGGAGTTCACCCAAGACGACTTTTGTCCTACTTTTGTCGTCTACATCCTGAATATGTTGATGAATTAGAATCTCAAACCAACCCCACCTTGTAACGAGAAAGCGGTACCGCCGTCACGGACAGCGTCAAAGGCAATGATAGCGTTGCCAAAAATCACCGTATTGCTATTTGGAACAGCGTAATCAACTCCTGGTTGGAGGGCAAAACCAATTTTATTGCCAACTGGGGAAGGTGTATCACCGCCAGCTAAAACAACGCCAGCCCCTATATAGGCATCAGTTTGCCAGTTGATGGGGTAGTCGTAGGAAACTGTTGGCACAAGGGCGACATTTGAACCAATGAAAGCTTGAGCGCGGAAAGAAACGGGAACTTCAAGAAGCTTGTAGCGGGCAGCAATCACTCCTCCGACTCGCGCACCATCGGCAAAACCAACTGCTGCACCAACGCCGACATAGCTGCCATATGCGACTTGAGCTTGTGCTGGTTGGGTAAATTGAGCAAAGCTAAAAACTGAACTAGCTAAAACAAGTGATACTAAGTACTGAAGACGCTTCATTTGCCCGCTCCTCACACAATTGCTGAGTTAATTGTAGATTTTATACCTTCTGTTAGTTAGAAGTCACCCCCAGGGTCAGATCCCCGACTTTTTAAAGAAGTCGGGGATCTTGTAACCCACTAGAATTAATGAAACAGATTACTATGGGCAACGAGGATGAATACCTCCTTGAGTACAAATGTAAGCTATTTGCCTGGGATCTAAATTTTTGACTTGAGTGAAATCCACTCCATCAACAACAGCAGATTTTGCCCCTATAGCTGGGATTTGGACAAATTGCTCTGCTTGGTCTTGTTTGCTAGGGGAAAGAATTGCTCCCTGAAAGTCGGCTCCTGTGAGATTCGCGCCCCTTAAATCTGCAAGGCTTAAGTCGGCGTTTCGCAAGTTGACATTTTCCATGTTCGCAGAGCGTAAAATAGCATTAGCAAGGCGAGTGGCGTTGAGGTTGGCATTGCTGAGATTGGCATGATCTAAATAAGCTCCTGTCAGGTCTGCTCCTTGCCAATCGGTTTTGGTTAAGTTGGCGAATGACAATTGCGTTCCTATTGCAATCACGCGACCGAGACGAGCAGCATACAAATCTGCGTCTTTCAACTGTGCATTGCTCAAGTCGGCTCCTGTCAGGCTGGTATTTTCCAGCACAGCACCTTCCAAATCGGCTCCCTCTAGCTGAGCGCTACTGAGGTTAGCACCTGTTAAGCGTGCGTTGGATAAGTTAGCTTTGTTGAGAATGGCGCGGCTTAAATCAGTACGAATCAGCAAAACACGGCTGAGGTTAGCTTCAGTGAGATTTGCTTGCGTCATCCGTGCTTGAGTTAAATCAGCAATCCAATCGTCGTAGGTATCCCAGCGACCATCCTCGCCTCCTCCCCGGAAGCGACTCCCTTTGAAACTGCCAAAGGATAGATTTGCGGATTTGAACCTAATTCCCCATAAATCAGTTTTATCTAGTACCAAGTTGAAGGAGCTTTGCTGTGAGCCGTTTTGACCTAAGTTGATATTGCTCAGATCTAAGTTATTGGCTTGACCGTTGTAAACAGCCAAAATCTTATTCATGACACGCTGGTTTGCTTGCAACTGCTTTTGTAGCACTTCTCGTGGTAAGGCTTTGCTGCCTCTTGCTGGGTCTAACTCGCCAGTCAGGTACTGATTCATGCGTTTTAAATCAGGCATGGCATTCGGTCCGATGCTGACCAAGGCTTGCTGAATCGTTTCAACTAAGATAGGGTTGGTTTCTTTAGACAGCAAGTTGACTAGGTATTGAGTTACCTGGGGGTCATTGAGAGTACCCATAGCCAAAATTGCTTTCTGGCGTTCGTCCTCTGTTGCTGCCGAGTTGGGAGTTAACTGTTTGATCAGTGTAAGAAACTGCTGGCTATTGCGCTGCTCAGCAACACGTTGATTTTGCTGAGCTTGAATGTATATTTGAGTACCAACTAAAAGTGCTAAAACTGCACTCATGCTCAGGAGTGCAACTGCGGTCAGCGTTTGGCTTGGATTTTGTTGCGTCCACTGCCACACCTTGGAATGCTCTTGGCTTGGCTCTTCTGGAGTGATGACAATTGATGCGATCGCCGCTTCTTCATCTGTTTCGCTCAACGGAGATTGGTGCTTGCTATCTTTATATGGCGATGTAAATGGTTTGGTGGCATCTATCGTGTAAGTTCTTGCCAGCCTGTCGTGCAGTGCGCGGCGGTTTTGCTGCCAGGGGAAGCCAGTCGCTTCTAACACAAGCATGATTGTCGCCAAGCTGGTAAAACCACCTAAACTGGGAAACAAGAAGCTGTTGCGCCACAGAAAATAAGCGATCGCCGTCGGCAAACCCCAACGACCGATTCCTTCTCGCACGAGAACGGCTTTGAAACCTGGCGGTTTACCAAGATCGTTGACAACTTTAATCCCAAACTGACGTTTCCCCAGTGTGCTTCCAGTTTTCGCTAGTAAATATAATTGCCAGCCGGAAACTGTCAGGGGTGCCAGCAAGGCGATTGTCCATAAAAAATTTGTGATTGATGCTACATTTCGGGTACCATAGCTGATAGGCAAAGCGAGTGGGCGGGCGATCGCTCGTTCCGTTTGTACTAACAAAGGGTTGAGTGGCGATCGATTCAAATCGCTTCTGGAATTGGCATATGCACCCATACCAAAGGGCACTAATCCACTGGCAACCACCAGTGTGATTTCTACTGCCCAAGCGGCAATGCGCCTAGTTGCTAAAGGCAATGAGTTAGATTTTCCCGGTTCTTTAGCTTGACTAGATTGATTCGTTCTCCTCACACCTGGGGTTGCCATTGGATAATTCCCTTTAACTTTATTTCTACGCCACTCTCTGCACGTTTAAAAATAAACTACTGCTTTTTTTGAGAGTTATTAGATACCAAAAATTTGTATCCAAGGTACACTAATATTGCCAATAGTGCCAAACTGATCGCAGCAGCAACAAGTTTCAGGACTGCTTGCAGTATGGCAAACCCCAACAGCAAAGCTGCACCAGAAACTATAACCTTTTTCACGACTGACAGATTGTTGAACCAAGTCACGAATCGCACTAAACTATGCTCTAAGCTTGCAAAACCAAACTCAGAGGACTTGACTCTTTTTTGTGACGGTGTGACCACATACGAGGTATTAATCTCTGCCTCTATCTTTTCGAGGCGACGCTTTAAGTCTTCTTCTGGTTGAGGATTCATTTGTTTCTACCTTAGCTTAAACACTGTTATGAACAACGAACCAACAAAATCCCTTTGTTGATAGTTTCTAGGGTGATTTTAGCGAATAGCTTTGTTTGAAAGACCGTTGTTGGTAGTTACACAAGCTTTTTGTGTTAGCTTTGCCTAAAAAATTTATAAAGAAGAACTCAGAACTCAGCTTTAGTTCTGTGCAAGTGGGCGATTGCCCTCAAGACCTGGCTGCTTCTAGAGGAAACCAATACTAAAATTTTCTTCCTTATTGAAACTCCATCCCTTTATGGGTAGAGCCATTCTGACTTTATAGTTGACATTTTGACTCCTTTTATTTTTTTATTTTTATTTTTTTATTTTTAATATTTAATTTTTAATATTTAACCATATAGTAATTCATCCGCCCAAGAAAAATTTATAATCCTTAGCTTGGAACAAAGACAGTTTGTTATCGTCTTTTCACTTTAAGATATGTGTATCAATAATTGCTATAAAAAACTAAAGGAAGCATAACAAGAAAACAATAATATGAAGATGAAGAATATGAAGATGCGTACACGATTTCAAGTTGTTCCCGCATCATTAGCGATCAGTTTGGTTCTTACCAATGCTCATTTGGTAGAGGCACAAGTTGTGCGAATTAATTCTAATTTGCAGACAGATCCGCTGATTGTAAATGGTACATCTGGGGGAACACTCCAAAGCAACTGTGGCAACATTGCCCCTAAACCGAATCAAGTTATCCAAGTGACAGAATCACTGCCTTACCTACGATTAACAGTAGAAAGTGGTGGACAGCCTACTTTATTAATTGATGGTCCAGGGGGACGCTTCTGTGTGTTAGCAGATAGCTACTCTGGAGGCAAGCCAGAAATTTCTGGTTATTGGCAAGCAGGAAACTACTCTTTATATGTAGGAGAGTTATCCAAAGGACAGCATAACTATAGTCTATCAATTTCGCAACAAAAGACACCGAAAAATAAATAAATACTTATCAACCCAGCTTGATAAGCCAAAACACATTTAAATAGCACCCGTGAGTCGCCCTCGGGCTAACGGTTAACTGTCAACAGTTAACAGTGAACAGTCTTGTCAAAAGTTCTTTGTTGGTTAAAGTGTTGTGATGCAATATCGATCGCGCCCCTGCTGCTTTGCTTGGTAAAGTGAGCGATCCGTTGCTGCAATTAAGGCTTGGGGCGAACTGTTGTCACCGGGAACAGTAGTGACAATGCCCATACTCACGGTGACGTAATCTGATATGCTAGAACCAATGTGCTTTAACTGAAGCTGGCGCACTCGGTTTTGAATAGTTGTTGCCACATGAACTGCGCCTTTGTGATCAGTGTTAGGCAAAATTACGGCAAATTCTTCACCACCGTAACGCGTTACCAAATCTGCTGGGCGTTTAACGGAATCGTTGATTGCCTCAGCAATTTGGACTAAAGATGCGTCTCCAGCGGGATGACCGTAAGTATCGTTATAGCGTTTGAAAAAATCAATATCGCACAAAATTAATGATAGCGGTTTTTGCTCGCGTGCTAATTGATTCCACTGCTGCTGTATGTACTCATCAAAGCGGCGACGGTTGGCAACTTGAGTGAGCGCATCAATTTTGACAAGGCACTCTAAGTGTTCGTTTGCTTGTTGTAGTTTTTGGTAAAGTTCTGACTGCTGAATGGCGATCGCCAAATGATTTGAAATTTGGCGCAGTAAATCAACTTCTTCGCTTTGCCATTGACGGTAGTCATCACAAGCGTGAACAATGAGCAAACCCCATAATTTTTTTGCTGGAGATTTGAGGCTTGTTGTGGCAGTTCCTTGGTGTTGAATAATCGGGATAACAACCTTGGATTTAACGCCTAAATTCTGCATCAATTCCGTCAAACAGTTGCTCCACTCATCTTCAGTTGTATCAGCGATTACCCGTGACTGTCCCTGCCAGTAAAACTCATAACAATCGGATGGAAAACATTTGTCGGAGAAGCTAAGCCCTAGTGTTGGCGAGACAGAATCTACTGATTCTTGGATGACAACTCCTGAACCATCTGGATTGATCTGAAAAATTAACACTCGATCAACCTGAAGCATTTCACGCACTTTAGTCACTACGGTGGTGAGAATTTCATGCAAATCAAAAGATTTGTGAATTTGCTGGGCAATTTCACTCAGTAACCGTTCGCGCTGCATTTGCCTTTGCAAGGCTTGATCAGTTCGTTTGCGTTCGCTGATATCTACAATCAAGCCATCACAAATAATGTCTCCATTTGCCTGTCGCGAAGAGCGGTTAATCATTTGAATCCATTTGATCTGTCCAGAAGGAACTTGAATGCGTCCCTCCCATATGTAAGGTTGCAGCGTTTGCAGCATCGTCTCAAAGGCTCTGTGCAAAGAACTGGCATCATCAGGGTGTATACTAGCCAGAATGGAATCTCTTCCCTGCTGGAAGGACTCTAGCTCCATTTCAAACAGCGTTTGGAAGCAGGAACTGAGGTAGAGGCATTCAACTGAGCCATCCAGCCGATGCAGCACCCTATAAATCACGCCGGGTAGGTTTGCTGCTAGCCTCTGAAATCTGGCTTCGCTCTCCTGTAGTGCTGCTTGTATCCGCTGACGTTCCGTGATGTCGCGAAAAACGATCACCCCACCTTGTACCTGACCAAAAGCGTCGCGAATTGGGGTCGCCATATCATCAATTAAGCGTTGTGTGCCCTGTTTTGTTAGTAACTGGCATTGCTTGGGCAATTCAAAAGGGATACCCTCTTGCATGGCTAACAACACTGGATTTTCAATTGCTTGCCCCGTCTGTGGATTATATAGTTCAAGCACCTGATTGACTGGCTTGCCCATCGCTTCTGTTAAGAGCCAGCCTGTGAGAGCTTCCGCGACAGGGTTCATAAAGGTGATGCGACCTTGTTGATCAGTGGTTATTGTGCCATCGCCGATGCTGTTTAAGGTCGATGTTAGCCATTGCTGTGTTGCGTGTAATTGTTTTTCTAATTGACAACGATGCAAAGCTGTGATGATTGTGGTGTGAAGCTCGCCACGTTTGAAGGGTTTGGTTAGATAGCCGTAGGGGTCGGTGGCGATCGCCCGCTCTATGGTTTGCTCATCGGTGTAAGCAGTCAGATAAACAACCGGGATCTTGAACTGATTGCGTATTCTGTCGGCTGCTTCAATACCATCAATTTCACCTGGCAACCGTATATCCATGAGTACCAAATCTGGTTTGAGTGTTCCGGCAAGACCAACTGCCTTGTCACCAGAACTAATATTTGCTACCACGGTATACCCAAACTTTTCTAAAGCAGATTGAATATTCCAGGCAGCCACCCTCTCATCTTCAACTATCAAAATGCCTGCCATATACGGCTTTTGTTAGAATTGCAACCTGAGACTTTACATTTTATCTTATTTGTTTGTCATAGATTTTTATATATATTTACAATTTATAATTCTTATCTTACTTATTTTGGGGAAATCGAACTTTAAACCATGTAATCTCGCCCCGCTCTAGCTCAAGAGAGCCTGTAAGTTGTTCAACAAACATCATGACTAGCCTCAGCCCCATTGAGGCATTTTGCTCAAAGTCAAAATCGGCAGGGAGGCGATCGCCATCGTTGCCCACTTTTAGCTCAATCCAGCCATCAGCCAGACAAGTCAAGACGATGTAGATATGCCCAAAACTACCTTCTGGAAAGCCATGTTTCAGTGCGTTAGTCATTAACTCATTAAGCAGCAATCCGCAGGGAATAGCTTGGTCAAGACTAAGGAAAACTGGATTGTTTTCAAAATTGAGCATCACATTGCTAGCAAGAGATTCGTAGTTTGTCAACAAATCACCTGTCAGTTGTTGAACGTAGTTGGCAAAATCGATCCCGGAAAAGTCGTTAGCCCGGTAGAGGTTTTCGTGTACCAGCGCCATTGAACTGACGCGATTGCAGCTATCCTCCAAAGCGGCTTTGGCTTGTGGATCACTCAGGCGATCCATCTGAAGCTCAAGCAAACTGCAAATGACATACAGGTTGTTTTTGACTCGATGATGAATTTCTGCTAACAAAACTTCTTTTTCTTGCAGTGAAGCTAGCAGTTCGTCTTCTGCGCGTTTGCGTTGTGTGATGTCTTCAGCAAACCCCAGCACAAACTGTGGATTTCCTTGGGAGTCGTAAATACCGAGTTTTTTGGTACGGACAATCTTTGTTTCCCCCTGTTTTGTGCAAATCATCCCTTCAAGGGTTTCCACTGTCTCTGAGGTAGCTAACACTTCCTGATCTCTAGCAGTACAAAACTCTGCATGCTGCGTTGTGAATACCTCATAAGCAGTTTTCCCTAAAACTTCCTCTGCTGTATAGCCCATCAACTCAATACACGCCGAGTTCCAAAGCACAAAGCGGAGATTGCTGGTTTCTTTAGTGAAGACAGCAACCGGCAAATGATCTAAAACCAATTGCAGGAAATTACGAGTCTCCACGAGTTGCATTTCTGCCTGTTTGCGTTCCGTTATATCAGTGATGAGAGCGTAGAATCCCTTAACCTGGGATTGAGCATCAAAATTTGGGAGAAGGTTTGCAGAAATATAGCGTTTACCACCCACTCGATAGGGCAGTTCAGATTCATAGTATACCGTCTCCCCAGCAAGCACCCGCTCGTTATATTGCTGAATCGCACTATAGGCAGCTTCACCAACAAACTCTCTCAAGGTTCTACCGTAAATTTGGTCTCGGTTGCACCCAAACCACGCCTCATAGGTCTTGTTGACAAACTGATAGCGTTGCTCTTTGTCAAGGTAGGAAATGCACACTGGTAGAGAATCGGTGATGAGGCGCAACTGTTCCTCGCTCTGCCGCAGGGCTATCTCTGCTTGTTTGCGTTGGGTGATATCCACATAAACAGATGCAATCCCGTAATCCTCCAAGGGAATTGGGGCTGCCGTCAAGCTGATCCAGGCAATTTCAGCATCGGGCTTAAACACGCCCATTTCCACATCTCGAACAACCCGCTGCTCGGTTAGCGCTATCATACCAGCATATTCAAAACTGGGCTTCGGGCTACCGTCCGGGTGGATAACCTGCCACTCAGGACCGTTGTACCACCGCCGACAATGTTCAATAGCAGAAATGCCAAAAATTTCCTCAGAAGCTGAGTTGACTTCAACTACCTTGCCTTCGGGATCGGTAATAACAATGCCAATAGGTAGGATATCAAACAGGGTTTTGTACTTCTGCTGGCTGGCGCGTAACTCATTTTGTAGGCGTTGGCGTTCGCGTAGCGCGGCTTGCCGTTCGATAATTTCCCTGGTCAACTCAGCAGTTCGTTCCGTCACCCGTTGCTCAAGTTCTTGACTCAAAGCCTGATACTTTGCCTGACTCTGGCGCAATTCCTCCTCAGTTTGCTTAATTCGTGTAATATCTGTTGCCGTACCAACTATCTGCCGGGGAGAACCATCAGTATTTCTGGTCAATACCACATCCCGACTGTAGAGCCAGATCCACTCTCCACTGGCATGACGCATTCGATACTCGCTTTCTACAACCTCCCCATCTTTGGCTAGTGCAACTTGCTTCTCAACCTCAGCTATTTTGACTCTATCGTCAGGATGGAACAGGGTTTGCGGATATGCTGTTCCCATTGCCACAGCAGCTTCAACAGACAAACCCAATACTTCATTCAATTGCCGATTTGTATAGATATTCCGTTGTTCACACAGATCGTAAACATACAAAATTGCTGGCATCGAATTAGCAATCTGCTCAATAAATCGCTGCTTCTGTTGCAGTTGTGCCTCCATCTGATTGCGTTCGGCTTCAATGCGCTTGCGTTCAGTAATATCTCGTAAAATCGACAGGTGACGATGAGGAACAAAGTTTGCTACAGCTGAGTATTCTGTTTCCCGCACTGTGCCATCTGGACGTAAGACGCGAGATTCACTCCTTACCCTTCCCTGTTCCAGAAATGACTGCCACGCTTGAGAAAAATCAACACCAGGTTCTAGAAAGTCAGCGACGCTTTTAGTCAAAATCTCTTCTCTGGACAAACCCAGCAGTTCACAGGCACTAGGATTGACATCTACATAAAAGGGGAACACGGAAGAGATAGTGCATCGGGCCGCCCGGCAGAAGCGGGATCACGCTTCCGCGCGGGCAACCGTCGAAACCGTTTCCCCCGCCCCGCGNATCAGCAATCAGCATTGCATCCAAAGCTTCATTAAATAACGCCTGTAGTTCGTATTCCCCACTCAAAAACTTTTCTTGAGAGGGTTGTTTTGTGGTATCATCTGCTATCAATATTTCCAAGCTAGTTTGCAGGGCGGCAAAAGTTTGGGAAATTTGCTCAGATTGCGTTTGGGTTTTGGGCAGTTCGCTGATTTGCTGCTGTAGCGTGTTGAGGCGATCGCGAAACGACTCTATCTGCTTCAATTGCCTGGCACTCATATTATTATCATGATAAAAATTAGTAAAATGCACTCTACCCCAACCGAAGAAACTCTTTGGGAGTCAGCCCAATGTCATACACCGTGTTCATTTTGCTAAATAAATTTTAAATTGAAACAGCAATTTTCTATAATTCGTGAAAACCGACAGCCTCTTTTATCGTTTATTTCAGGAATTTCCTAGTATTTTCTTTGAAGTTATCAGTTATTCTCCGGAAACGGAGACTGCTTATCAATTTTCTTCTGTTGAAATCAAACAAACGGCATTTAGAATAGACGGGGTATTTTTGCCCATACAAGACGAAAACCCTGTTTACTTTGTTGAAGTGCAGTTTCAGCTTGATTTACAAATTTACTCCCGACTGTTTGCCGAAATCTTCTTATACCTACGCCAAAATCAACCTCAAAATGATTGGCGTGGTGTGCTTGTCTACCCAAACCGCAACCTAGATACAGCAGATATTAAACATTATCGTGAATTCTTCGACTCTGGGCGAATCAGTCGAATTTATTTGGATGAATTAGGTGATGCTGCATCTCTACCAATTGGCATAGCTACCATAAAATTATTTATTGAAAATCAAACCACAGCGATAACGCAAGCAAAACAGTTAATAGACAGAACTAGGCAAGAGATAGACCTAGAACCGCAACAACAGAAATTATTACAATTGATAGAGACTATTTTGATTTATAAGTTTCCCACCATGAGCCGGAAGGAGATAGAAGCAATGTTTGAGTTGAGCGATTTAAAGCAAACAAGAGTTTATCAGGAAGGCGTAGAAGAAGGTGAGCGCAAAGGTAAGTTAAAAACAGTCCCTCGGTTTGTAGCTTTGGGGTTAACCATAGAACAAATCGCACAGGAGTTAGGTTTGAGTGTAGAGGAAGTCAGGCAAGCAGCACAAGAGGAGCCTGCTTCGTAATTTCTGGCTTACCCTCAAAACTTTCTGTCTCCAAGCAGTTTACAATCAAGAAATTTTAGTTAAATTTTGTTAAGATTGGACTCGATACAAGCACTTCTGCCTTCCCTATTCATTCTCTACCTTGGAGACACCCCATGCTGCGACTCGAACACATCAGTAAAATCTACCCCACAGGCGAAGTCCTCAAGGATATCAACTGGGAAGTCAAAGCTTCTGATCGCATTGGTTTAGTTGGTGTCAATGGTGCCGGAAAATCCACCCAACTCAAAATTATCACAGGGGAAGTTGAACCCACCTCTGGCGAAATTATTCGTCCTGCCAGCTTACATATAGCTTACCTCAATCAAGAATTTGAAGTAGACCCAACTCACACTGTTAAAGAAGAATTGTGGACAGTTTTTAAAGAAGCCAACTCTGTGCAGCAGTCTTTGGCGCAGGTGCAGCGAGACATGGAAAGCGCCTCTCCAGAGGAACTGGAAAAACTCATCAATAAGTTGGATCGCCTCTACAGACAGTTTGAAGCTTTGGATGGCTATGTGTTGGATACACGGATTGGGAAAATTTTACCAGAAATGGGGTTTGCACTAGAAGATGGCGATCGCCTTGTGAGTGCTTTTAGTGGCGGTTGGCAAATGCGAATGGGTTTAGCGAAAATTCTGTTGCAAGAACCTGATTTGTTGCTGTTAGACGAGCCAACGAACCATTTAGACTTAGAAACGATTGAGTGGTTGGAAAATTACCTCAAAGGCTTGAACACGCCCATGGTCATAGTTTCCCATGACCGCGAGTTTCTTGACCGCCTGTGCACCCAAATTGTGGAAACCGAACGCGGCGTTTCCACCACTTATCTTGGTAATTACTCGGCATATTTGCAACAAAAAGCTGAAAACCAAACAGCACAATTTGCCGCCTACGAACGCCAGCAAAAAGAACTAGACAAACAACAAGCATTTGTTGATAGGTTCCGCGCCAGTGCAACGCGCAGCACTCAGGCAAAAAGCCGGGAAAAACAACTAGAAAAAATTGAGCGCATCGAAGCACCCACGTCTGGAGTCAGAACTCTGCAATTCCGTTTTCCGCCTTCACCCCGTAGTGGACGCGAGGTAGTACAAATCAAAGATTTAACTCATGTCTATGATGATAAAATCTTGTTTTTGGGTGCTAATCTTTTGATTGAGAGAGGCGATCGCATTGCTTTTATTGCTCCCAATGGTGCCGGCAAATCCACTTTGCTACGCTTGATTATGGGTATTGAGCAACCCACAGAAGGTCATGTAAAATTGGGTGATCACGGCGTATTACCTGGATATTTTGAGCAAAACCAAGCAGAAGCTTTAGATTTGAAAAAGACTGTCATGGAAACTATTCATGACGAAGTTCCCGATTGGAAAAATGAAGAAGTACGCACTCTTTTGGGAAGATTTTTATTTAGTGGCGATACTGTATTAAAACCAGTTGCGGCATTAAGTGGAGGTGAAAAAGCACGTCTTGCCTTAGCAAAAATGCTTTTGCAACCAGCAAATTTGTTAATCCTGGATGAGCCGACAAACCACTTAGATATTCCAGCAAAAGAAATGTTAGAAGAAGCCATCCAAAACTATGATGGCACGGCACTTGTTGTTTCCCACGACCGTTATTTTATCTCCAAGGTAGCAAACAAAATCGTGGAAATCCGCGAAGGAGATTTTCGTGTCTATCTAGGAGATTACCACTATTACTTGGAGAAAATAGAAGAGGAAAAAGAACAGGCAAAATTAGCAGCAATTGCTGCGGAAAAAGCGGCAAAGAAAGCAGCCAAAGCAGCCAAAGCTGGCACAAAAAAGAAATGATAGACGGCAAGCGTGGATAGTGGATAGTAATGTGCAGCTACTAACCAACAACCAACAATTCCCTATTTCCTAATCCCTATTCCCTAATCCCTAATCCCTATTCCCTAATCCCTAATCCCTATTCCCTATTCCCTGCGCTACTATCACAAGAAGTAACTAAAAATAACGAAAGTTTAAGAAATGTTTAAAAAGTAGCAAATCTGCAAAAAAAATGGGTATTAGGCAGAAATTCACTTGCGCCTGTAATTAGCAATGGTATCATTCGGGTATTACAAAAAGTAAAGGGCAGTTTTACTATGACCAAAGCACCTGTTGCTCCCGTGGTGCTAGTCATTTTAGACGGATGGGGCTACTGCGAGGAGACTCATGGAAACGCTATTGCCGTTGCTAAAACTCCGGTAATGGATAGCTTGTGGGCGGCTTATCCCCACACCCTCATCCGAACATCAGGGAAAGCGGTGGGCTTACCAGACGGTCAAATGGGCAACTCGGAAGTTGGTCATTTGAACATAGGCGCTGGTAGAGTTGTGCCCCAAGAATTGGTACGCATCTCAGACGCGGTAGAAGACGGTTCCATTCTCAAAAACCCAGCACTTGTCAAAATCTGTCAGGAAGTGTCTAGTCGAAATGGCAAGCTGCATCTGGTGGGGCTGACTTCTGAGGGTGGAGTGCATTCGCACATTAGTCATCTATTCGGACTACTTAACTTAGCAAAGATTCAGGGAATATCCCAAGTTTGCATACACGCGATCACCGATGGGCGTGACACCACCCCAACTGAAGGTGTGAAAGCTTTGGGTCTTCTTCAAGACTACATTGAGCGTGTAGGAGTTGGGCGCATAGTTACCATCAGCGGTCGCTACTACGCAATGGATCGCGATCGCCGTTGGGATCGGGTTAAACGCGCCTACGACGTGATGACTATTGATGGACCATCAGACGGTCGCAACGCTGTGGAAGTTCTACAAGCATCGTATGCAGAAGGGGTAACGGACGAATTCGTTGTCCCAGTCAGAATTGCACCCGGAGCAGTAGAACCAGGGGATGGCGTGATATTCTTTAATTTCCGTCCTGACAGATCTAGACAACTTACCCAAGCTTTCGTCAAGCCAGAATTTAACGGTTTTGAAAGACAGCAAGTCAAGCCGCTCGAGTTTGTCACCTTTACACAGTACGAGCCAGAATTACCAGTTGGGGTTGCTTTTGAGCCTCAAAATTTGAGTAATATTCTTGGGGAAGTTATTTCTGCACATGGTTTGAAGCAGTTTCGCACTTCAGAAACAGAAAAATATGCTCACGTCACCTACTTCTTCAATGGCGGTCTGGAAGAACCCTTTGAAGGAGAAGACCGGGAACTGGTAAACTCTCCGATGGTGGCGACCTACGATAGCGCACCAGCGATGTCAGCTCAAGCCGTGACCGACGTGGCGATCGCAGCTATTGAAAAGCGCATTTACTCGTTAGTTGTGATCAACTATGCTAACCCAGACATGGTAGGACACACGGGTAACATCGAAGCGACCGTGAAAGCACTTGAGACTGTTGACCACTGTTTGGGACACTTACTAGCCAGCATCAGTAAAGTTGGGGGTACAGCAATTATTACTGCTGACCATGGCAACGCCGAGCATATGCTAGATAGTGACGGGAATCCCTGGACAGCGCACACAACCAACCCAGTCCCCCTCATTTTAGTGGAAGGAGAAAAAGCGAAAATCCCAGGACACGGTACAGATGTCGCCTTGCGCAGCGATGGCAAGCTAGCCGACATTGCACCCACTATTCTGGATATTTTACAACTACCTCAGCCAGTGGAAATGACCGGGCGATCGCTCCTGCAAAGCGCTGAGTATGAAGTGCAACTCTCTCGCACTCCTGTAAAACTCGGGCTGTAAAAGAGTTAAGAATGATGAATTATGAAACAAACGTAACACAACTCATAATTCATCATTCATGATTTATAATTGAATTTATAATTTATAATTTATAATTTATAGTTCTTATTTCTTGAAATTTTTCATCTATTACATTAGCTACCATGACCATTAATAACGTCGTAGAAGCCATTTGGGCATTTTCCGCTGTAGGTTTGATTGTCTTAGTTTTGCTACACAGTCCCAAAGGCGACGGCATAGGAGCCATTGGCGGACAGGCTCAGTTATTTAGCAGCACCAAGAGTGCAGAAAACACATTAAACCGAGTCACTTGGGCGCTGACAGTCATTTTTCTCGGTTTAACCGTGGTTTTGAGTGCTGGTTGGCTCCCTAAATGAGATGGGGAGACGGGGAGATGGGGAGATAAAATAACCAACAACTCTACATGTAGCACCCAACATTAGACGACCTCTTGCATAAATATTATTTTGTCTCGCGCAAAGGCGCAAAGACGCAAAGAAGAATACTAAGAAAAAGACTTTTGCAAGAAGTCTATTGCACTTTGAAGAATACGATCGCAAAAACTGTATTTTGGCAGCGCTTGATGACCTCTTTAGCATTGGCTATGAGTACAGCGCTGCTTATTATTTTGACCAACTTCCAATCAAGCGCCATCCTTATTACCTCTTCCTCACCCCCCTCATCTCCCTCATCCCCCTCATCTCCCCCAAAACCTCATCCCTTACCACCAACACTGGCGCAGTGGCAAGATAGTACAAACAGTGGTGACTACTTTTCTCAAGTCAACCCAATTCAAGTCGGTTATTTAGTTTGGTCGCAGTTTCCTGTTCGTGTTTATGTAGAACCACCGCAAGCAATTAACAGTAAGCAGGCACAACAATGGGTTAATGCCGTTTTACAAGCTGTACAGGAGTGGAATGTTTACTTACCTTTAACGGTGATTAAACAGGCAGAAGACGCAGATATTATTATTATGCGGAAAGCGCCACCACTGCAAACTTCTCCAAATAGTAAAATTCCTCGTGCGCGTTCTGCTCAAACCACTTACGAGTTCTACGTCAGCAAAAATAATCTTTTATCCCACCGCTTCACAATTCTTTTGAGTCCCAGCCAAACAGGTCAGTATCTCCTTGCAGCGACTCGCCACGAATTTGGTCATGCGCTAGGAATTTGGGGACATAGTCCGCAACCAAGTGACGCCTTATACTTTTCCCAAGTCCGCAACCCGCCGCCAATTTCTCCTAGAGATGTGAATACCCTCAAGCGAGTTTATGAACAGCCAACGAGTTTAGGATGGTCTGTGCAGGAAAAATCCGTCTCAATACCTTTGAAATAAAAAATTGTTGTGAAAGTAAGTTAAAGCCAGGATTTAAGATTGTTCTCTGCTGAAAGTAATACAATCATTATTTTATTTAGTGACAACTAAACTAAATCCTTGCCTAAGATAGATGTTTAATCTCTTCTTAAAGAGCTATATCAAACTATATAAATATTTAATTGGTTGCAGTAATTGTCTTTTTTGAAATGAAAAGTTTATTACTGTATTGTTTTCTACGTTTTTAACTCATTGATACTTAGGTGTATCAAAACATTTTGAAATTTCCATGAGTTGTTCTTTCTATTGAGGTCTAAGTTCCAACGATCGCTTGTTCAGTCGTTGATTCAAGTGCAATCTATCAACTGAGTCTCATGACTTCTCAGGATTTTTCGGTAGGCGAGATGGGTGTCATCTTTTATGTGAGGAGTGAAAAAACTTATGTATAGCTTCAGGCGTTTGTCAATAGTAAGCACCGCATTGATAGCGCTAGGAATAATAACTGCTACAGTTAGTCCCACATTCATTTCTGCTCAAACTATAGCTCAAGAAACTGCTCCAACGACAACTCCAACGACAACTCCAGCGACTAACTTTCCTGATGTTGCAGCGGATTACTGGGCACAACCATTTATTCAAGCCCTAGCCGCAAGAAACGTAATTACTGGCTTTCCTGATGGCACTTATAGACCGGATCAACCCGTGACTCGTGCTGAATTTGCAGCAATGATTCAAAAAGCTTTCAACCAAAACCGAGTTCGGCAGTTAAGTCCTGGTGGATTTCAGGATGTTCCTTCTGGCTTCTGGGCAGCTTCTGCAATTCAGACAGCTTATGAGACTGGATTTCTGTCAGGCTATCCAGGGAATTTGTTTCTGCCAAATCAGCAAATTCCCAAGGTGCAGGCGATCGTTGCTTTAACAAGTGGTCTGGGTTTGACTGCTAGCGGTGATGCAACAAATATTCTTAGTACCTACTATACAGATGCCAATGCCATCCCAAGCTACGCCCTAAATAATGTAGCAACTGCAACACAAGCTAATCTTGTGGTTAACTATCCAAATGTAAACACGCTCAATCCCCTTACGCCTCTAACTCGTGCAGAAGCAGCAGCACATTTATATCAAGCTTTAGTCAGACAGGGACAGTTACAACCTATTCCTAAGAATATCGCAGCGGCTAGTTATATTGTAGGTGGAACCACTAGTGCCACTCAAACTAACCAAGACATTGTATCGCTTGCTGCCTCTAGTAATTCCTTTACAATCCTAACTTCTTTATTAAAGACAGCAGGTTTAGCAGACATTCTACAACAACCAGGTCCCTATACTGTTTTCGCTCCGACTGATGAGGCATTTGCTGCTTTGCCACAAGCAACTTTACAGCGGTTACAGCAGCCAGAAAACAGAGAAACACTGATTAAAATTTTGAGATACCATGTGGTGCCTGGTGGTCTGACTGCTAATGAACTTACGACTGGCAATCTAAAAACTGCTGAGGGCTTACCCTTAAACGTTAACGTCAATGCTGGTAGTAATCAAATTGCAGTGAACAACGCGAGTGTGATTCAGCCAAACATCCAAGCAAGCAATGGTGTTATTCATGCGATTAATCAAGTCCTTATACCGTCTGATGTGAGTCTCAATCAGCAGCCGCAGAATGGTGGAGACGGCATTACACCAGGTAGAGCTACTCGTGGTGTCTCCAGCTATATTGGGGTTGGTGGCAATATTGGGTTAGGCGGTGATTCAGCTCTTAGTGAAGGGAACTTTGCAGTTTTCAGTAAAATTGGGCTGACACGAAACATCTCGGTGCGACCTTCAGCCGTGATTGGGGATGATCCCATTGTTCTAGTTCCCATTTCCTTCGACCTTTCCCAACGAGGAACAGGACAAGGGTTTAACATAGCTCCTTACATAGGTGCTGGTGTAGCTATTGAAACTAGCGATGATGCTGATGTTGGTTTCCTTCTCTCTGGTGGTGTAGATGTGCCTTTGGGTAATAGATTTACATTAACAGGTTCTGTAAATGCAGCTTTCCTAGATGAAACTGATGTAGGGCTTATGCTAGGAATTGGTTTCAATTTCTAACTAGACTTTAATCAAATAAATTCAGAAATCAAATAAATTCAGATAGCTAGGTTACAGGTTACAAGTTTTTCCCCATACCTGTCTCCTGTCCCCCTGCTTTTAAGGGAAGGTTTTTTGAAAGCACCCCACAGGCGGTACACCACCCGCTATGAATGAAAGAAACACTTCCCTCTCTCCCTCCCTGACTCCCTCTCTCCTTCCCTCAAGAATGTTTCTTCAGAGCACCCCACAGGCGGCGCGCCACCCGCTATGAATCAAAGAAACAATTCCCTCTCTCCCTCCCTGACTCCCTGACTCCCTCTCTCCCTCTCTCCTTCCCTCAAGAGTGTTTCTTCAGAGTGAGTCCGCAAAGCCTATTTTTTCTTGCAAATTTTCTTGCAAAAATTTTTCTTTGCGTCTGTGTTTCTCCGCGTCTGGGCGTCGGTCAAAAAGCTGTCCCTTTGTCCCCTCTACGCTCCCCAACTTAACGGTACACGGCGTCGCTGTTCCAAAACTTTGGTATAAAGTTCTTCAAGTCGAGTAATGTTGCCGCTAAGAGTATACTGTTCTAATACCCGCTTTCTTGCTTTCTGCCCTAGCAAAGTTGTCAACTCAGGATGGTCTTGGAAGAGTGGCAAAAGGGTTCTTAATTGGGGTCGTACAGTTTTAGTGTTAAGAATAACGCCCGCTCCTTTCTCCAGAACTTCTCCATCTGCACCCACATCGGTGGCTAAACAAGCCAATCCACAAGCCATTGCTTCTAATAGAGATAGAGACAAACCCTCTACTAATGATGGTAAAATAAATACATCTGCTCCCTGTAAAATTTCGATGCGCCGTTGTTCATCAGCAACAAATCCCAACCAGGTAATGTTGTACTCGGAACCATAAAATGGTTCTAAGGAAGGCTTCAAGGGACCATCGCCCACAATAAGTAATTTGCTGTTTGGTCCCATTTCTGCCTGTTTCCAAGCACGAAGCAGGGCTTCAACATTTTTTTCTGGGGCTATCCGACCTTGGTAGACAAACAAGCGTTCAGCTCGAAATTCCTCTTTAATTTTGCTTGAACCGGGAGAATATTTTTCAACATCCACACCGTTGGGAATGACGGCAATATTTTGTTCCGGCACACCCATGCGAGCTAACAATTCTCGTTGAATTTGGGAAAATACAATCACGCGATCGTAGTTACCCAAAAATGGTGCGTAGAGTTGATAAGCCAAAAGTTGTGTTCCTGATACCAGTTTTGCTCCCTTTCCGGCAAACGGTGTGTGGAAAGTAGCAATGAGTGGCAATTTCAGTTGCTCACAAATTTCCGGTAGAACAAAGTCAAGGGGAGACAGGGTGAGAGAAGCATGGACTATATCAGGTTTGAGGCGTCGCAGCGACTGAGTTAAAACCTTGGTCGCTTTGAAAGCCGGAATTGTGTAAACCTGGGACTTGTAAATGAAGGGTAGGGTGACTTCTGGGCAATTGGGCCAGTTATCCAAGTCTGATTCTTCTTGGGCGAAGTGGAGAAAGCTAACTTGGTGTCCCCGATCTAACAACGCATTTGTAATCTCTCTACTGTAGGTGACATTGCCACAAAAGGGCGATTTTTTTCCAATCCAGGCTATACGCATTCTTTGTTAGCTATCAGGAAAGCGAAATTATTATATTAGCTTTTTGTCCTTGTTTAATCAGTTCTTTGTCTCGCTTTACTTGCTGACTCCTCAAGTATCAGCAAACACAATTCATTGTTACATCTGTGGGAAAATTTTTTATATAGCAACAGCCAAGGTGGTTAGGACATCAACCGATGATAAAACCTAGATACAAAAAGACTTTTCACCCAGTCCCCAGTCCCCCTTCGGGTTCGCCAGTCGCCTCAACGGGGGGAACCCCCGCACGGCGCTGGACTCACCAGTCCCTAGTCCCCTGCTATATTTCCCCAAACAGTGCACTTTTAGCTTGAGTTAACTTTAATTTTTCAGTTGTTAATTTATAGAATTTCATAACAACTTATCTAGACGCTATACATAACGTCTAGCTAAAGTTCACATTGCTCGCCAGCAAGTCGGTGAGAATTTCTTACTGAGCTAAGTTTACCACGAAAACAGGAGCTTTCAGCAAATAAGCGGTTGCAGAAAGCTGAAAATTGCCTTCTTTTATTTAATAGCTACTTAGAAGACGTATACCAGGTTAATATACCACCTGAAAAGACGATCGCAGCTAATCCCAAAAACACTGTCTGTAATCCGACAAAAGTTTCTGCTACGCCTGCTAATGCCAAAGGTAAGGAAAGAGCAATATTAATTACGTTGTTTTGCAGACCAAAGACTTTGCCACGCATTTCTGGTGGGGTTTCTGTTTGGATAGCAGTCTGCATGGGGATACCCACTAATGCACCAAAGACACCTAACAGTGTTATTAACACCAGGACGATCCATAACTGTTTGGTAAATATCGATAGACCAATCAGAGATGCTGCCATACCCACAGATCCGAACAGACTTAACTGGATGTAAGAGAAGCGTTGACAAAATAGACCTAAGATGGTTGCGCCAAGAGCAATACCAACACCTCCAGCTGCCAGTAAAAAGCCGAATTGAGAAGCTTTCAAACCCGGAATTAATTCTGCCATACGAACAGCTAAAACGGTTAATGCCGCAAATATGGAGAACAAAATGATAAGTTGAACCAGGGCACTGCGGAGCTGGCGATTTTCTCCAAGATAGCGGAAACCATCTCGCAAGTCAGCAAAAATGTGAGGGTATTCTGCTTGTGTTTGCTGGGGTTTTTCTTTTGTTACAAGCAGCAACAAAATAAGTCCGGCGATCGCATAACTACCACCAACCACCAATTCTTTGCCCAATCCGCTGCTACCACCTAATTGCGACCATACTTGATCTGCGACACCTAACAATGGTTCCCCAACCGCAAACCCAACTATCACCGACGCCATCATTGTTGTGGTATACAGTGAGTTAGCAGAAAGTAAATGCTGCTCTTTAACCACCAAAGGAATTGCCGCCTGTTCTGCTGGTGCAAAAAACTGCGTCAACGTGGAAACTAAGAAAGTCATTGCTAAAAGGATAGTAAAACCCACTGGCAACACTCCCACCAATGGTTGCCAATCGTGAGTTAACCATAGTAATGGTGGAATTGACAAAACCAGTATGCCGCGCCAAATATTCGTTGCTACCAGCACCGTCTTTTTCGACCAGCGATCCACAAACACACCAGCAACGGAACCGAAGAGAACTGCGGGAATGGTAAATGCCATCATCAGCGTCGAAACCCAACCACTAATAGTTTGGTCACTGCTTTGAAACTGAGTATTAATGATGGCAATCATCAAAACCAGGTACACTTTATCTGCCAACTGACAGAAGACTTGACCACCCCAAAGTGCTAAAAAGTTGGAGTTTTTTAAGATCGGCAAAAACCCTTGTTCATCACCTGACGCGGCGTCTGTATTTGAATCAGAAGCGTTTATATCTGGTGTTTTCACCACAGTCGCTGTAGCAGATTGTATACTATGTTCAGAGGCACTACTTTTGCCATTTGCCTGACTATGGGTTGATTGATTTTCCGATTTTTGTTCGCTTGGATCAGTCACATCAGTTTTTGCTATTTCCGATGTGCAATTTTTTTCGTTTCCAGAAACGTCTTTTGCCGACATTTCATGAAAGTGAATATGACTAGATAAAGACTTTGGAACACTTGGGTGCTTGGTTCCTTTAGGCACCGATGCCCTATTCTGTTTTCTAGCGTAGCTTTGTGACAACGGCAGGATTTTTGTATCCAGATCAGACGGTTGCATCATGGTTGGCAGCAAAATAAGAATCTATTAAAGCAGCAGAGCGAATAGGGCGACCAAAGTGATACTGAGCATAAGAACGTAAAATTTGCTCAACTGATAACCAGGCATCATTTCTGGCTGCATCTTGTATTATCTCTGGTTGCGACAGATGCTGGAGTATAGTAAGTTCTGTGGCATTCAAGCGACTAGATATGACTGGTATTTCTTGCCGATGAATAACTGTTTGGTAGTTGGAAGCCTTCTCTTTCACAGTAGCAGGAGAGTGCGAACGATGAGGAAGATTTTGTCTCATCTCCTGTTTGAACTGTTCCCAAGCACTTAAGCAAACTGTTCCACCAGTTGGTATGCTAAATCCCACATGCCAGTTGGGGTCTGTTAAATCTGGTATCACAGAGCGTCCAGTCAGGCAACAAACTTGTACTTCCGGAGTGAGTCCTGCCAAAGCTAGAAGGTGAAATACGCCATGAGATAGATGTGCAAGAACATCAAATGCTTTTGTATTAGGCAACATCTCTAAGCGACTGAGATGTTCGTTTAGTAACTCATAAAGTTCTTCTTGAGGTTGTTCGCTTAACGCCTGATACAGTACTATTTCCGCTAAATACTGGCTGGCAGCTAGTTTACCCAAGTCTTTAGCAAGACCTGGGTAAGATTTTACAGTTTGTGCTTGAGTAATTTTATCGAGCGATCGCCCTTTAGCAATCAGTAACTCATTGACTACAAACATCCCACTCCTTCCACCCAGGCAGGAGTTGTGCTTGCGTGAACCAGGCGCAACTGCTCGCATCAAACCAAACTCTCGTGTCAAAATTGTCACTAGTCTATCTGATTCTCCCAGAGCCTGTGCCTTAAGATTAATTCCAGTTGCTTGATACGTTTTAGTCATTAGTTATTAGTTATTAGTTCGCCAGCGCTGCAGGAGGGTTTCCCTCCGCAGGCGACTGGCGTTCGCCGTCAGGCGTGCCGAAGGCATACCCGAAGGGTCATTAGTCATTAGTCATTAGCAAAGGACAAAGGACAAAGGACAAATGACTACTCACTTTTTTCCAGCCTACCGCGCTGGCGGAGCAAATCGATACCGCGAGACGTACCTAATCTAGTGGCACCTTCTAGGATCAAGTCTAGAGCTTGGTCGATGCTGCGAATACCCCCTGAGGCTTTAATTCCAACCCTCTCCCGTGCAACTTCCTTCAAAAGTCGTACATCCTCTATTGTTGCACCCCCATTCCAACCTGTACTGGTTTTAAGAAATGCTGCACCCGCTTCCATACATATTTCTGCGGCTATTCTTTTTTCTTCATCCGTCAGCAGGGTAGTTTCCAAAATCACCTTCACAGTTTGGCCAGTTTCTTCACAAATTTCCGCAATTTCCCGATGCACGTCGTCAGTTTTGCCTGCTTTCAACCAGCTCAAATTGATCACCACATCTAACTCAGTAGCACCATTTTCCACCGCTTCTTGAGCTTCATACAGCTTTGTTGCCGAAGTCGTCGCCCCAGTAGGAAAGCCAATGACTGTACAAACCTTGGGCTTTTTGCCGTGGAGGAGTTCTGCTGCTTGCTTTACATATGCCGGGTATAGACAAACTGCAGCAAAATGAAATCTATCTGCTTCTTCACACCATTGTTCCACCTGTTCTGAGGTAGCCGTTGGTATCAGCAGGGAGTGATCGATAAATGGCGCAATATCAATGTCTGGATAGTCTGCTGCCATCGCTTTTTCGTACCAGTAATGAATTATTAACCTTTATAAAAAATTTAAAACTATTTAAATAAATTAAATCATAATTTTTACCTTCTTTACCTGAACTTTAAGGTCTTACTGAGTGCCACTGGTAACTGCTAGAAAATTTACTAGATTCTTGCAAGTCTTCTAATTTATATTAAGTTTAGTTAAGCTCGTTCGTGCAAAATAGTTTTTATTTTATAATTCTAAAAATTATAGTTTTTATTATATAATTCTAAAAATTCAAGAATACTTTGAGCTAGTGCCTTTGATGCTAAGTAAGGTACCCCATTACCAATTGTTTTAAACATATTAGTGAGAGACATATTCTCTGGAAGCACAAAGTTAGCAGGCAAAGATTGTATTGCTAAAGCTTCAGCTGCTGAAATACGCCGAACTTTATAAGGATGTAAATGGACTTCATTGTTTCCATAGCAAGCAGTAGGAGAGTAACGCCATCTGTGGAGGCGTTTAAAAGATTTCTTGGAATCATCTCCCTCATCTATGGTAACGAATTTTTTCATCCCCGCCCTAGGCTGGAAATAGTGCCCAGCATTGGGATGGTTTAACACATCATTTTTTCTAAACCAGAATTCCACGGTGAGTTCTTGAGGAATACCATCAGGGCAAGACAGAATAGAATCTTCTTTAAATGGTTGTGATTGACTCCAGTTGTAAGAAAAAACTTTATCTATAGGATGGAAAATATATTTTTTCCAAGGAAAAGCACCTTCAGGCAAAACATTTTCCTTGTCAAGTTCTATTCCTATGTCCTTGATTAACTGACTGCGGAAACCAAGAAGAATAATTCTTTCTCTATCTTGTGGTACATTGTATTCGATAGCATTAATTAATCGCTCTATTAAGACATAACCAGCTTGATTTAACTGCTGCTTAAGTCCTTCAAAAAATAAACGGTGTTTTTTTGTCTTCCACAAACCTTTGACGTTCTCGAATAAAAAGAAATCCGGTTGCTGTTGACAAATTAATTCAACGTAGGAAGCGGAAAGTTTTCCATTATCTCCTAAGTGTCCTCGATTTTTTCCACCTACCGAAAAATCAGGACATGGAGGACCACCAATAAATCCGACAATATCAGTAGACTTGCGGCAATCTTTTACTAATTCTTGCAAACGAATTGCTTGTAATCCTTCAGTAAGTTTAGTTACGTCTCCTTCTTCCCCATAAGAATAACCGTATTCTGGTAATGGCAAATTCATAACACTCCGCGAATAACGGTATGCTTCCATGAAAGGGGAAAATATTTCATTGACATAGACAATATTGAAACCCCTGGTTTCAAAACCTAAATCAAGAAAACCTGAACCTGCAAAAAAGGAGAAGATAGTAGGGCAATTTCTCATTCAAGAACTATGAGACAGTTTGATAAAATTCAATTGCGTTTTCACTTACAAGGAAATAAATTTCCTTTTATGGTACGGTGCGTTACGAAGATCGGTAACGCACCATCCCGTCGTCAGTTGGTGCATTAACGTAGTGTAACGCACCCTACTTTTAACTGTGCCGTTTTGGATGAAGTTGAATGGCGGTCATTTACTTAGTTTATAAACGCTCAAATATGGGCCAAGTTTCCCCAAACTCTGCTAGCTCTGGTGCTGAGCAAACAACTGTCAAATAACTTCCCCGCTCATGTCGCTTTAGACGGCTTAAGGCAACATAGATAGCAGCCAAATCCTGGGCAGAATCGGCGTGCTTGATGTTAATTACCATGCAGCGAGACTCCCAACCCTTAAAGCTGTGGATGGTGCAAGCCTTTACCCTAGCATCACCCATGAAAAAACCTAGCTTTCTGTTTTTTTGCTCCAAATGAGTTTCACCAAAAACATGGGCTGTTTTGACACCATTTTTTTCTAGTAATTGGATACACTCCAAACCAAATTGATGTTTTTGGACGAGCAAGGTAATGTCAGAGTATGCTAGTGTTTCCGGTTCAGCCCAGATAAACATTTTAAGCACAGCATCAGTGCAAATAGAAGCAGTTCCAACATGAGGAGCAACCTGTATCCAACACAGTTGAACTGGCCACAGATCAAGTTCCGTATTTTCCGCTTCTGGAATGTCAATCTTAGTATTTGGTAAATACTGCTTTGCATATTTCTCCAAATACCAAATGAGAGTTGGCGGCATCCGGTAACTAGTCTTCAACCGTGACCAGTCGGCAGTGAACCCCGCTCCTGTCATGCTTTCATCAGTCCAATATTTTGAGCGTTCGTAAAGGTCTTGCGTCTCATCTGCCACCAGTAGCATTTCCCCCCTGTCGCGGCGTACCTTGCGAAGGGTGTTCCACCAATAAAGGTTATAATCCTGACCTTCATCCACCAGAATAGCGTCGTAACTAGGAATAAACTCCTTCCTTTTGTCGAGCGCTTGATTAACTAAATCAATGAGCTTGAATTCTAGAGTTTCCTCCAGATTTTCTTCGCTCCATCCAAGTGAGCGGTACTCATTTTCAAATCCCGCTGCAAAGCAAACACGTTTGCACCACTCATGAAAATGACACCACGTAATGTGTTCATTAAGGATTTTTCCCGACACCTGATAGCGTACTGCCACGTCCCTCAAATAATGCCATAAGGTGATGTTGAAGGTAACAACCAAGATATCTTTTTTTTCTGTAGACAATTGAGCAGCCCTAGCTGCCAAAACCAACGACTTACCAGACCCCGCTGGTCCTTTGATGCGTCGGTAGCCTTTTTTGGTACGTGTAGTCGCCAATTTTTGCTGATCCGAGTTTAGTTTGAGCGGCGATCGCTGGGTTGAGGCGAAGTCTGGCTCAACTAACCAATGTCGTAGATCATCAGCTAGCTGAGTGTCCATAAACTTAGATTTAGGCCACAATGCGGAAGGAAACACCACATCTAATTGATCCCCTTCCAGCGCATCAATACCGACAATGGGGTGATATCTCTCTTTATTGCCTAATAGATTGAGGTGTTTTTGAAAAGGTTGAAATAATACCTTGGCTTGGCTAGTGGTGGCTGTGGTCAAAATGACACCAGCGGTAACGACGGGTAAATAACCACCATTTGTGGAGGCTTTAATCGCCAGCCGTGGACAATACAGATTGAAAATGCTGTCTTTATACTGAATGACTTTCTCAACCGGGTTATCCGTCACCCGAAAATCCACGCCATCGCGTGAAGTCGCCCAAAGTTCAGGGGCATCTTTTGAGGAGTATTGCACTTTGTAGCGCATTGCGTTTAGATTCCAGTCTTTGACCTCAAAAACTGCTATCCCAACGCGGGGATTTAATAAAACAAAGTCAGGGCGCAACCCGTTGAGGTGCGGCTGAATGTATATCTCCCAATCATCTCGTAAGTTTTTATTAAAAAAATCTAAAACTCTTCGCTCGCCTAGTGTGAGGGGAGTTCTCAAGCAGGACAGCTGATCTAGAGGTGGAGAAATAAATCTAGGCATAGAACACAATTAGAAGAACTTGAGCCTAGTTTTCCCACTTATTTCAGTGTTGTAATCGCATAGTATCCAAAAAAAAATGCGTAAAGGTGGGCAATGCCCACCCTACTTAAATAATAACTAAGCAACAGTCTCAGCAGTGGTGAGTTCAGCCTGCTGTGCTTCTGGCAACAAACGCCCCACTCCTTGTTTAACAAAACTTTGCAACAAACCAATCTGCTGGTTCTGCTGAAACACGTTTTGCAAAGTTTGCCGTAACTTATCAAAATTCAAGCTACCTTCAGAATTGATAGCGACTTCCTGCTGTTGGAAATACTCAACTAAGCTTAAACCAGCTATGCGAGTCAGGTAAGCTGCACTGACGCCCTGGACTGCGCCACCAGCAACAAAAGTGATAGCGTTACTCTTGAGTACTGTAGCGATCGCCTTGGAAGACAGTTCCACCAAACCCAATTTCAGCATTAAACTCCCCATTGTTCCAGCAACAGTTTGCGCTTGTTCCAAGGAAAATTTCTGCTGATAGATACCACTTAAATCCATCACCATTTGGGCATTAATTGCCGCTGTTGCCAGGATATCAAGCGCTGGTACTGGGTTAGCAAATGCTGCGGCTGCAGCTATCCACTGGTATTGTTCAATGACTGGTAGGGCGCGATCGCGTCTAATCCCATTCAGCCAGCTTTTCGCCTCAGCTTTTAGCAATAGGCTTTTCCTCATCGTAGTTGCCCACACTAGCTGCTGTCCTTGCTGTGCCACCATTTCACCCAACACAGAAGTTAGCTGTTGGATATCTGGTGCTGGCACTTCCAGCGACTCTTGCACAGTACCATCTTGTTGATGCTTACGTACTTTGATCGGGCTGGGAGACGCCGCAGTTGCTACGACACTTGAGGATACCTTTTGTTTCAGCGACTCCAACACGCACACGCGTTCTTCTGGCAAATACTGGTCTTGTTTGTTAAAAACCAGCATTGTGCTTTGATTTGCTGCTTTTAGCTGCTGTAATGTCTGAAATTCTGAATCTGTTAAATCCCCGTTTGTCAGGAACAAAACAACATCAGATGTCTTTGCTTCTGCCAAAACAGCTGCATCTGACTTATCAGCTGCTTCTACAAACAAAGGCTGTGTCTCTTGGAATTGTAGAGGCGTTGCATCCCTTGGTTCTAGATTTTGCTTTAATACTTTAATTAAAGTCGTTTTACCTACCGATTTCCCACCAGTGACGGCGGCGATCATCTCTTGTCTGTCTAATTCAGCCGCGAGATTGGCAACTTGTTCTCGCAGTGTCGCCAAGGCTTGATGATTTTCTGCTTCTTGTGCCAGTTGGTTAACCACGGCTTCGGCTTTGGCGATCGCCCCGAACGCTGTTGCCCGATCTACAGGTAAACTATCTAGCAGTTCAGAACCGTCTTTGGCGCGATTTTGCTTTAACAACCACAAACCGCCGCCAACTGCTAAGAGACTCAATAAGCCGAATTCACCTACCTGCACAAGTGAATCTTGCCAACTTTGTAACATCCATAGCGAAAAGGACAGTCCCAATCCTCCCACTAAAATCGGTCGCCGCAACTTCACAACTATGATTCTCCCCGCTTTTTGGATGGCTTCTACTCCAGATTAGCTCAAAACCCGCTTATGGGAACCCGATTGGTACAGGCACTACATTTTCTTTACATACACCAGCTTCTAAAATTAACTTCCAAGCGTCGCGATACTTTGCGGAACGAGGTTTACGCTGTCGCTTCTCGGCTTCAACGAGGTGTATTTCGCTACCGTAACCTATGAACACATCTATAGGGAAGACATAAAACACGTCAAGTGTCTCTACATAGACCAGGGCAAAATCAAAGTCTGATGCCTTGTAGGCTTCTCTAAGCATAAACCGCCGATTTGTTTTTGTCCGCCGATTATCTACAACATAATTGCTAGAACCTTGAGCAAACCAAGCATACTTGACTTGAATTTTAATTAAAGTTCCTTCAACATCAAACACTAAATCGTAAGGAAGCCTATCGCCAACAGGTTTTAAAACTCCCCAACCACGCTTCAAGGCATGAAGAACGGCAGCTTGTTCTGCTATGTCTCCTTTAAGCTTTGTGTCCATCTGCCACTACAAGAAATCTGGAATTGACATCTCCCCTCTTTAGAAAAAAGGGGATTCTAAACTGTTGTTGCTGCGAGGGCTAAAAGCCCATCTACGCAACGTTTACGATATGATTTATTTAATCGCGTAAACAAATCAATTCGTTGTGGGAGTGTCAAAGCTCCCCTAACCACCTCGACTAAGGATACCCGTAGCTGTGTGGCTACTTTTGCAAGAATATTGGCTGCACCGTTGCAATCTGCATTAATTAAAAAGCCTCTTGCTGTTTTGTATAATCCGCGCTCAATCCTTGAACCTGATGGCTTCCATCCTTCGGGTTTTTCACCGTGTTTCGGTAAAAAGTCACCATCAAGAAATGACGCTTTCGATGTGTATGCTTCCTCAGTAATTGTTAGAACAATCCCGTATTCGGGACAAAGTTGCTTAAGTCGTTCAATCAATCGCCCTGTAGGGATGACCACAAAGTTTTGATTGTTGCGTTTACCCATATTGGAGCCGTTCTTTTGTCCCTCGTTCCAACCTATAACAAGATTGCCTACTCGGTCGTTGAGGCACTGATTAACGATAAATCGTGCTGCTTTGTTAATCGCATCACGCATTTGATTATTGCGTTTGCGCTGAACTCGGTCTAGGTTGCTGTCCCAGTAGAAATCTGATTTCCCCTGCTTATACTTGGCAACTAGACGGCAATAACCTTGATTCATTGATTTAAGCTTCCGTCCATCAATGATTAAGCTTTTGCCGCGCGTTGAGACACCTGTTAGCCAGTTGGTTCCTCCATGGTCAAAACTCCAGGCTTGGGTGTAATCTAAGTTGGAATTATTGCTGATGGGTTCCTTACCATCATCAATCACCCAATCAATCCACAATTCACCAAGATTAGGACGAATTGTCACTTCCTTAACCCAGTCTGAATCAATGAATTCAGGCAATTGTAAGGTAATGTCTGTGAGCAAATGTGGCTTAGTATCACGACTAATTGATGGGTAGAAGCAACCATCTTTGTAGTTGAGTGCTTGGCGTGGGAACGTTACAGAAGCAAGTCCACCACGCTTTCTATACTTTGGCAATGATGGTCTTTCAACTTCGCCTTTGTAGTAGGCTGTGACTAGTCCGTTGTAACTGATGATCGACTCGCCTACTGTCTTAAGAGTTTGCTGTGCTGACTGTGCAGCCATCGCTTTGTAATGTGGATTGTCCTTAAGAACTTTGTCTAGTTCTGGGTAAGTAGTGCCACATTTGTAAGTCTTCCATCCGTAGCGTAATTCATCACCACGCCAATAAGTTGTAAACGCATCTTGTTGCTGTTCTAGCTTGCTGTAATGAGTCTGTCTAGTATGGTAAATCGCTGAATTTATCAAACTATTAGCGTGTTCACATTGGTTGACCCAAAACACCTGCTCTTCATCAGTAAACGTCGCTTTAACAGGTATTGTCTTGTACAACTTGTCATCACCTCCTGTTGTTTATTATCTTAGTTACTACATATTGCGTCAACAAAATCTCGGACAATGGCAAAACTTTCTGCATATGACCATGAGTACAGGAGGACTGAGAATTCCGTGTCCTCAATTAATTATCATTTTGTGTTTGTTCCAAAACGACGAAGACCTGTGTTAGTCAGCGATGTCGCTAGACGACTACAAGAAATTATTTTTGAATTGGTACAAGAACACAACTGGAGGCTTATCGCATTAGAAATCCAGCCAGACCACGTACATATGTTTATTAACGCACCTACAGATGAAGCGCCTTCACAGATTGCGAAGTGGGTCAAAGGTAGAGCATCTCATCACTTGAGAAAAGAATTTCCAGATTTAAAAAAACTACCCGCATTGTGGACACCGACCTATTTTGTAGCGTCAACAGGTCAAGTCAGTACTGAGGTAGTAAAAAAGTATATTGAAAACCAACGTGGGAAGTAAGAGAAACAACAGGTTAAAACCTGTTGAGTCGAGCTTCATCCCCTGGTTAAAAACACAGGGGTTCTCGCTCTCCCATTATGTTCTGATAGCTACTAATCAACATAAAACAAAACCCTACAACTTTTTAGGGTTGCAGGGTTTTGTTTCATCTTTTATTTGGTGGCGGGAAGTGGATTTGAACCACTGACCTTCGGGTTATGCTTACCATCTACAGCTTTCACTGCCTGGATGAACCAGTTTGTGGTCTGGACTGTCCCTTCACCCTCGTCTTTCACGTTAGGGTGCCTGCCTCCCAGTCTCTACACCTTCCCCATTTCTGAGGCTTGGTTCGGGATTACCGCGCTAATGGCTTCCCCGAGTTTGACAGGTAATCGCACACAAGTTTCCTCATGTACCGCCCACTGCAAGACTAACTGATAAGCGTTTAGTTTGCCTTGCCGATTGAGCCCGACGAGCTACCAGGCTGCTCTATCCCGCGTCGCCTTCTCGTCTTTTTAAGTATAGCAACATAATCAGAAATTTGGCAACTATAAAATCGATAATTCTCCAACAACTTCTAAACGCTTGTATTTACCGAGGTTCATAAACTTTTCCGACAAGGCTTCCGCAACGCTGGGATTAATCCAGCCCAGTTGCTGAAGTAAGTGAATGGCAACGGCATATTTTGCTCGCTTGGCTCCATCCATAACTTTAATTGCCAATCCCATGCCTTCACCCAATCTGCCAAGGCACTGTACTCCTTCAGCACCTGCTTTGCTAACGACTTCCCCAGGGGCTAAGCGCATCAGTTCTGTATCAAATTCTCCAGATCCAGCCACCATGACTGGGTGATGAGTCATGGCACGCACAATACGCTCCATATCCAAACTGCTACGAGCAGCAAGATGAGCATACAATGACGCCATGTGAGCGAGTTGCATCAGATACGTTGGTGCGCCACAGTCGTCATGAACGCTGATGAATTCCTCTGCTGGCATTCGCAGCAATTCTGATACTTTGGTTAAAATCAGCTGCTGTACTGGGTGTTTCCGCTGTAAGTAGTTGTTTAAGGACCAATTGCATTGCTGACAAACGGCTAGCATTCCGGCGTGTTTGCCTGAGCAATTGTATTCTAAACGACTGTGCTTGCCTTCTGGGATTGGGCATTGGAGTGCTGTTGGGTCTACATCAGCTCGCCAAAGTATATTAAATGCCTGTCGGACTTGCTCTATTGTTCCTTTATGGGAACTTGTGATAATCGCTAGGTCTTTATCGCTTAGGTTGTAGCGTTCTAAAGTCCCGGTGCTGGTTACAGCGATCGCCTGAAATGGTTTGAGTGCGGAACGGACAAATGTTGCAGTTTCGGAGTTTCCGGCAACTGAAAGCACCCGTCCTTTGTCGTCGCATACCACGGCTTGGACGATATGCTTTGATTCTATAATGCCTTCACGCAGTAACCTGACTTCTAATGCGGCGGCTTGTGTTCGTTTTCCCATTGTCATGGGTTAAAATTTACCACCTTTTTGAGTTATGAATGATCTGTTAGGAGCTATGAGTTACAAATTATTAACTCCTAACTCCTGACTATTTACACTAGGTGCCAAACTATAGTACCAGCAACGAACAACACAGCCAAGCCAGCAAAGGTAATTTGTAATCGCCTAATAATTGGTTGAATCGAGTAGGAAACAATCAGGCGATCGCGTGTTACCACTTCTTCTGGTTTGGTCCAAGTTTGACCATCATACCAACCTGACTCTTCGTAAAAGATGACTGGACTTATCAGGCGATCGCGAACGTAAGACCAGCCCAAAGATAACCGCACCAGTACCAGCACTAACCCTACACTTGCTCCTGCACAACCGCTGAGAATAAACTGTGCAGTATGCTTATGTGGGGGAAAGCTAGTGGCTGCTACTGGTCCTGCCACGAACCACGATAAACCCCAAATCAGAGCGATTTTTGTAATATAATCGCGCCAACTTAAGGTGCAGTCACGAAACAGCCAAGAGGATTTTAACTCTTCGTACTCATTAAGTGGTTGCTGTTCCGCAGGAACTGGGCAATTTGAGACTGAAGACTTAATCATGTTGGTTTACCCCCACCGTCAACGGATGTTGGATACTCGATACGTTCTGCATGTCCCCAGAACGCTTCAAGATTATAAAACTCCCGCTCCGAAGGCAACATGATGTGAACAATGACTTCGCCGTAGTCTTGCACCACCCAACTTGCCTCAGATTTGCCCTCTATCCGCAGGGGACGCCGTTTCCAGTCTGTTTCCACTTTTTCTTCAATTGCTTGTGCGATCGCCCTGACTTGTACCCTCGAATAGCCCGTCACCACGACAAAATAATCCGCCAGGTAAGAGACATCTGCTACCCTCAGCAGTAAAATATCACCTGCTTTGCGGTCTGATGCCGCTTCGGCAATGCTCAAAGCTATCTTTCCACTTACATCGTTGGCATCACCCACTGGATTTCCTTGTGGGCTGTTTGTCACTGCGACGGATTGTCTTAGGAAATTTGGTTGGAAATAATCAGACATTAAACCTCAGCTGCTTTATCTTTTTGTGTAACTATTTTTGACAATTTCTACTAACAAACAAAAATTAAGATGGAACTGCAACTGTGAGAACTGGTTTTTTTGAATACTAACAAAAAAAAGAGGTGTCTACGCGGTTTGTTGTACAACTGCCTGTTTTGCCTTCCACTTTTGTAGGAACCAGTTGCGCGTAAACACGACTCGCGGATGAACTAAACAAGAACTTTCGAGCAAGAATTTGAGAGTGTAATCGCTTGTCTTCCACACAGCCTGATTAATATCTTGACGGCTAAGTTGCCGTAAAGTTTGTAATTCCGAGGTATCCCCACGTCCTGGCTCTAAGCTATCTGCTAAAAATACGATACTGCACAGTACACTCATGCCTGGTCTACCCAAAGTGTGATTGGCGATCGCTTGTAATACTTCTTTATCTTGTACACCAAATGTATCTCTTGCTACGATAGCGCTCACGTCTGCATGCAACAAATGCGGATTTGCTTGCATCACTTCGTCTACTTCCAATCCCTCTTCGTGTGCCATCTGCAAGAGTTTATGCGGCTTAAAATATTTTGCTAAATCGTGCATCAACCCTGCCATTGCAGCTTTTTGGGTATCCACTTTGTAGTGCATTGCCAGATCCACCGCCATTTGCTCAACCCTAAGAATGTGGTTGACCCGAGAAACTGGAACATTCTCTGTTAACCAGGCTAAGACTTTTTCGCGCATAATGGCTGTACTCTTAGAATTGGGGTTTTGGCAGGAATAGAGTGAATAATAAAGATGTAGTTTTATTCTAACGAAGTTTTAGTTTGGATTCCTTCGCCTTAGGCATGACCTATTTTTCAGCCTAGATGTTCACCATATGCGTGGGCTACGAAAGCTATAGGTGCAAGCCTGACAATTGTGCTGTCATATAAGTGTATCAAAATATTCTATAGCCCCAAAATAAATCATCAAGGATACAACAGATACAACAGTAGTCGTGTTTAGTAGGATAACCATAGGCTGATTGATCTATGACTGTTGAGTAGAAAGTACCCTGTTGTGGCGAGCAGCCTTGTTTTCAATCTGTGAGTTCGAGATATCCAGATTTGTGGTATGCGTCGAGCGAGCAAAAGTTAGATAAGTTAAACTTCCTGCTTGGACACGACAACTGGCTCAATTGCTGAACGTTGAGCCGTCAGTGAGTAGAACAAAGACTCGTACTGATTTAATGCTTGTTCAAAAGCATATTCCTCAACTGCAAATTGGCGACTCTTATAACCAAATGTTTTCACTTTTTCTGGGTGGTTGTACAAATCCAAAACTGCCTTTGCTAAAGCTTGAGGATCTTCTGGAGGAACAACGACTCCACCACCACTTTGTTTGATAGCTCGTGCTGCTGTGCCATTTGCAGGAACAGATCCCAGCAATGCGCGACCACTGGCAAGTAACAATTGGATTTTCGATGGCATATTGAAAGATATGACATTTTTCTTTTGTACCACCAAACCCACATCAGCAGCTGCCAACATTTCTGGCAAATGTTCACGAGGTTGAAAAGGCAGTAGCAAAACATTACTTGCACCGGATTCCTGACAAACTTTCTGCAATCGCTGCAAACCTTTTGCTTCGCCAACAATCACAAACACAATATCTGGAATATGCCGCAACAAAGAAGCAGCTTTGACAACGGTTTCTAAGCCTTGAGTGAGGGCAATGTTGCCAGAGTATAGTACTACAAATTTGCCATCTAGGTTATGGGCTGCTCGGAAAGCATTATTTTTTTTCGCTAAAGGTCGGATGAAATTGACATCCACCCAGTTGGGAATTTGTACGATTTTTTTAGAGGCTACGCCCTTTTTAAGCAAGTTTTCTACAAAGCCATCAGCGATGACGCTAATTTTAGTAGCACTGTGATAAGCAAATTTTTCTAACGCTGTAAACAATTTGATCAGCCATTTGTTCTTCAAAAGACCAACATGTACGGCAGCTTCCGGCAGTATATCTTGAAGGTTTAAGACCACAGGGCAACTGTGCAGCCATCCCAAAAGGGCTGTTGGTAAACAAACAGGTAAGGATGGTGAGGTTGAGAGAATCACATCTGGACGCCAACCTATAAGCGCTGGCAGAAAACTTGTAAGCACGAAGCTAGCATCTAGCAATACCCGATCTATAAAGTTGGGCTGCGGACGAATCCAAACATAACTACGTTGAATTTGAACCCCATTTTTGTACTCAGTGAGATGCCACTTGCCCCGATAGCCTGGGTATATCCGACGTTCAGGGTAGTTAGGCATAGCAGTCACAACGCGCACTTGGTGTCCGCGCTTGACCAGTCCCTCTGCTAATTCAGTCATGAGAGGGGCGATACCAATTGGTTCTGGGTAATAGTTGTACGAGTAAATCAAAATGCGCATTACAAATTAGTCTTCGTCCGAAGAAACCTGGTGTCCTGTTTTATGACAACATTTGTTCACAACATCATTTCGCACGTAAGTACGCCTCCTTGTTGTATTTTGCCTTTAGACTCTTTTAATATCAGTCATTCTTCATTGAAGATTGAGTAAAATTTGACGCGACCTTCTGAAAAATGGATTGGTATTTTTGTTAAGGGTTGAATATTATATATTTTTTTGTCCTTATACTTACGTAAACGGTGCCTGTATTGTTTATTATTATGTAAATTTCTTGTTACATAGCTTTTATATATACAAAAAATATATTTATATATGGCAATCCTCTGTATATTTGTCTGAAAGTGCCTGCTTGTAAGTCTGGAGGAGGCTTGTGCTAACGCGAAGCGTCCTGTGCCTCCTACGGAGACGCTACGCTAACGCGCAGCGTCTCCGTCAGAAGAAGGGAAGCGCATAAATTGACGCCCTTCAGATCCCCGACTTCTTAAAGAAGTCGGGGATCTTGTTTTTCCATGAATTTAGGATTGCTATATATAGCAACAGCCAAGGTGCGTACGACGCTAACCGATGATAAAACCTAGACACAAAAAGACTTTTCACCCAGTCCCCAGTCCCCAGTCCAAGCGTCCCCTGCTATATAATCAAACAATAAAAAACCCGGCATTTATGCCAGGAGATTCAAGATGAGTTGTTTAAATTTTGCAGTGAAGAAGTTAAGTAGCCATAATGAACTGCCTACACCAAGACAGATGAAATTTTATTTTTTCTTCTGGGTTCTGCGTTCTGAGTTCTATTTTCAAGTCAGGTTGGCTAGACTCTTAGTTCTTTACACCCTTAAAAATAGTTTTAAACAGCACCACTGTTTTTGTTAAACAAGATAGCTACTGTTTTAAAAATCAACTTCAAATCGTACATTAAGCTCCAGTTTTTTTGATACTGCAAATCTAGGCGAATAACGTCCTCAAATTTACGGACAGTAGACCGCCCATTGACTTGCCATTCTCCGGTCATTCCCGGTTTGACATCTAAACGTTGCCACTCTGGGACTTCATAGCGTTCAACTTCATCAGGCGTAGGTGGTCTAGTGCCTACTAAACTCATCTCTCCTTTTAAAACATTCAAAAATTGGGGCAGTTCATCTAGACTGGTTCGACGCAAAAAGCGCCCGACTTTGGTAACTCGTGGGTCGTTGTCTATCTTGAAAAATGCCCCTTGAACCTGGTTCTGCTTTTCTAATTCGGCTTTTCTCGCTTCTGCATCAATATACATTGAGCGGAATTTCCAAATTTGAAAGCGCTTACCCATCCAACCACAACGGATTTGACTGAAAAAAATTGGACCAGGACTATTGAGTTTAATAGCAGCGGCGATTGGGATAAATAAAATTCCTGTAATTACCAATCCTACAAGTGACCCAACTACATCTATAAATCGTTTCATCCAAGAACGAACAGAAGGATGTGTAGTTGGTAACTGTTCTTCAAATTGACTCTTTTGGGGTGGCGTTTCCCCTTGAGATTCAATTAAAAAAACTTTATCCAGTCCCGTAAGGTTAAGGACTGACATCACCTGAGGAGTGACATTCCGCAGTATAAATTCGATATTTGTTTCCTGAGCAATTTTCAAATTGCTAACTAGGGCACCTAAACCACTACTATCCATAAAAGTAGTTTGGTGAAAGTCAATGATAATTTGTTTGGTATCAGGATTTGCTCGTGTGATATCTTGGCAGGTTTGCTTAAAGGCTACAGCCTCAAGCACACTCAACCGCGCGGATACCTGCACAATTGCCGTGTCATTTGAGAACATCACCGGAAAATTTACCTCTTTGGGTTGGCTAGTCATGAAGCCCTGCACTTTCGTTGCCATGTCAATATAATCTGCCAAACATTATTGTGTCTTAGCAAGTAGCCTTACCTCATGAGTGTTAATCAGTACGAATAACGACTCATCGCTAGTTACTTCAGTTGAGATTGGATATCATCAGGGACGATTCACAATAGAACAAGAAGCTAACTAAACTTTGAAGTATCAAGGATAAACTATGAAATAAAGGATAAAGCGTAAAGTTCAGGTATGAAATACTTTATACTTCAATTCATACTTTCTATTTCTCACTTTTGCCGTAACTTCATACTTCTAACTTGATACTTCATACTTTTTTAGTGAAAAACATCCTTGTTTTTGTGCCGACATAGCAGATACTTGTTGCTATCATCACATGAGTGTTAAGAATACTATTACACCTACCGCACGCCTGATAGAGGTCTTTTCCGCCATACAAGGGGAAGGACTGAATGTGGGAACACGTCAGATTTTTATTCGCTTTGCTCTTTGTGACTTGCGCTGTCACTTTTGCGATAGCGCACATACTTGGAACGCACCCGCCACTTGTAAAATAGAGCAAACCCCTGGATTACGTGACTTTGAAATTTACTCGAATCCTGTTCCACTACCGATGTTACTAAAATGGGTAGAGCGCCAAAATTTGCCATGTCTACACGATACCATTAGCTTAACTGGCGGGGAACCACTTCTTCATACGCCATTTTTGTTAGAATTTTTACCCGAAGTACGTTCAGTTACGGGTTTACCTATATACTTGGAGACTGGCGGACATCGTCCAGAACAACTGGATATCATACTACCCTATGTAGACTCTGTAGGAATGGATTTCAAATTGCCAAGCACAAGTGGCGAAAACCGTTGGCGAGAACACGCAGAATTTCTCCAACTTTGTTGGAATTCACAAGTAGAAGTTTTTGTCAAAATAATTGTTTCTCAAACCACAGATCCAACTGAGTTGGAAGATTCTGCTCAATTGGTAGCATCTGTCAGTCCATCTATCCCCGTATTTCTACAACCTGTCACACCATTGGATGATTTGATCGCGTTCAACCAACCGCCGATGCTTGCTCCCTCTCCGAGTCAAGTTTTAAATTGGCAATCTCTGATGAAGCGTTTTATCAAGCAAGTACGCGTGGTTCCTCAAACACATAAAATGCTTAATCAGCTCTAAGAATAAAACTCATAATTCAGAATGTTTCGACTAAGAAATTTAAAGATTTCAATAAAGAATTGAAAATTCATGATTGAGGAAAAGCCAAATCGGATTATGAGTTTTTCTTAATGAAGATGTCATCAAGAAAAAGCCAAATTGTATAAAATTTTGATGTCAAAAACAGTACATAACTGGAGAGTTAAACTGTTCTTAATACAGGAGTCAGATGCTGAAAAAAGCGATTTTTTGGATATTACACATGGTTCAAGCAAGACATTGGCTTTCTGTATTAAGTTGCACGCTTCTAATGTCTGCTGTTAGTATGACAGGACAGGTAACATCAGCGTACGCTATTTCTCTCACCAATACCCTTTCTATTCCTGGTGAAACGACAGATTTACAACCTGGAAATGGTGCAAATGTCAACAGGTTTGGATTTTTCTCGGATATCTACTACGATCGCTTTAACAATGTGTACTATGCATTAGGCGATCGCGGTCCTGGTGGCGGCGTCATACCCTACCAAACACGAGTCCAGAAATTTTCTGTAGATGTTGACCAAAATACAGGGAGGATCGCCAACTTTAAAACACTAGAAACGATTTTATTCACAAAAGATGGTATAAATTTTAATGGATTAAATCCGAGGTTACTGAATGGGAATGCCGGAAGTCTTGGTTTGAGTCATGATCCAGAAGGGTTTGCTGTTGCTCCCAATGGTAATTTCTACGTTTCGGATGAGTATGGTCCCTCTGTGTATGAATTTAAACCAGATGGTTCTTTCGTCAGAGCATTTACGACCCCAGAAAATCTCATTCCCATTGCTAATGGCGATCGCAACTTTGTTGATGGTCGTCCAACCATTACCAGTGGTCGCCAAGATAACAGAGGATTTGAAGGTTTGACCATAAGCCCAGATGGTAGCAAACTCTATGGCTTGCTGCAAGACCCTCTGGTGAATGAGGGTTCTAACGATGGTTCAGCAGATGGACGCCGCAGCCGCAATTTAAGATTGGTAGAATTTGACACAGCAACAGGACAGAGTACGGCACAGTACATCTATCAGCTAGAAAGTCTGGCAGAAATTAATCAGCGGATTCCTGGAACAACAGATGATTTTGGGGCGAATTCCCAAGGGCGTAACATTGGTATCAGTGCAATTACAGCCCTCAATGACAAGGAATTTTTGGTGCTGGAAAGAGATAATCGCGGGTTTGGGGTGGACGCATTAAACGATTTGGTGGATGATCCAAGCGAGACACCACCGCCTGTTGGTAGCAAGCGAGTTTACAAAATTGACCTCACAAACGCAACCGATGTCAGCGGGATTAGTTTGGCAAACACCAATACATTACCCACAGGTGTCAACCCCGTAAGTAAATCCCTATTTCTAGATATTGCTGCAGCTTTAAGCCCTGACAATCCAGGTGATTGGACAAAGATAGGAGAAAAGATGGAGGGATTGGCAATTGGTCCGCAACTTCAAGATGGTTCTTACGCGCTTCTCATAGGCACTGACAATGATTTTAGTGTCACTCAAGAGGACAATTCTATAACTCAGTTTGATATTTGTACGAATGCCAACGGTACCAGCTATAGCCGTAGAGTGATTGACAGTGGATGTCCAGAGGGTCAGAAGTTAATTCCTGGGTTCCTTTACTCGTTTAAGGTGAGTTCTGCTGAACTAGGCAAATTTGTCCCACCACAAAAAGTGCCAGAACCCACGGCAACTGCTGGGCTAATGTTGCTGGGTTTAAGCGGTTTATGGCTGAAACGGCGGCGTTAGCGTGAAAATGTCATTTGTCTTTTGTAACGACAAATGACTCATGACAAAGAACGCCCTCTTTTGTGATATGGCAACAGCCAAGGTGGTTAGGACATCAACAGATGATAAAACCTAGACACAAAAAGACTTTTCACCCAGTCCCTAGTCCCCAGTCCCTAATCCCCTGCTATATTTCTAAATTGCGCCTTCTTCTATATTCCTAGATTTCGCTTTTGCCTTATTGGCACTGCGTTTGAGAGCAGAAAGCCGTGCTTCGTATTTAGAGCGTTGGCGTTTGCTAGGTGTGGTGTCAATAAGGGTTTTTAAGGCGCTTCCCAGACTTTTGTAAGCATTGGGCACACTGTAACCGAAGCGAGTTGCCAAGGCGATCGCTTTCTCGTCAGCATCAACTAATTCTTTTAATTGCTTTTCGCCACTATTTTTTTGATAGAGTCGCCAGCCAGAAACTCCGCACAGAGCTAAAGCTAATACCAGCAACAATCCATCCTGTACCCACAACTCGCCGACAGCACCACCTAAACCAATCGCCAGAGCTGCCATTTCCCAACCATCTTTAGGAATGGTGTCATTTTGAATGCGAGCAACTTCGTGCCAAAACAACACATTTCGCTGATCCATCGCCAGCGAATCCCACTTCGCCAAGTCAATTTGAATTTCGACTTGGTCTTTGCCAATTTCTTCGCAGCGGATCATGGGTGGATTGACCTCAGTCGTACCTTCAACCGTGACCCAGCTTTGCAATTCTGGCGGTAGTAAACCCTTTAACCGCCTTAGTTCACTCATTTCCGCTTTAGCAGATGAGGTTACATAGGATGTCATAATATCCAGCCTTAGAAAACTTCAGTATATTGAGGGTATCACTTTGGAGTATAGCGATTTCACTGGCGTTCCGGCTCATTCGCTAGGAAAACTTCCCCGCCTTTTGCGAGCTTCCATCGCCTTTTCTAAGAGTTCTAGCAATCCAGGAGCTTGTTCTTGAATGCTAAGTAAAATTCTCTCACCCAGTTCTAGATTCCCTGGGTCATGACCCGTCTCCATCACCGCCATCAGGCGAGGTATCGCGACATTATCCACAAGCTGAATTAACCCATGTAAACAACGGTTAAATTGTTTTTCTGTAAGAATCGAGTCTTCCAACGGGAACTCAATTATCGCACGGATCTCTCCATCCGATGGGTCATACTCCCATTGCAGCATTTTGGTTTCCCAGGAAATGGAAAGCATTGTTTGAAGAATAGCTGCTTTGTGAGGATGATGTGTCACGCCTGATAGCACCTGAGGCGCAAATAGCCGGAAAAATTTTCCGTCCTCGTCAAGCTGGACAACAATCAGGAAATCTTTGACGTTATCACTTTCGACTCCTATAATAATACGCTCTTCTTGTTCGTCAATACGGTAATTCCAACCTAAGTTGTCTAAGAAATAAGCAATCTGTTGCAGATCAGCTGCCATAAAAGCCTCATATGTTGACAGAGCGGCTGTTATCAGATTTAGTTTAACCTGCCAAGGGTACGAGCATAGAATACTATTGCTACCTTCTTTTCTGTTGTCTTATGTTCTCCACGTACAAAAGCTTTGTCAAAAAAAACACGAAAAACCTAATAAATTTAAGTTTTTACAGTTCTACGTCTGATAGTAGATTTCAATGAATTTTGTTTTCCACTTAAATTATAGCGGCTTCAATATACATAAATATGTCAAATATGCCGGATTCTTCCACAACAGCAGCAGCCATTATTCAGCAAGCAAAATCCATTGAGGAACTACCAATAAAAAACTATGCTTGTCGCTCAAAACTTTTTTTGCATCCACATCCAACTGCTAAAGTTTTCCTTTTTTTTCATGGATTCACTGCTGGTCCTTACCAATTTGAACCGATAGGACAAAAATTATTTTACGCTGGTTACAATGTTTTGGTTTCCTTACAACCAGGTCATGGAATCGCAGGAAATTGGAATAGAGATAATCCTCCTCCCTTACCGACCGAACGAGAAATTTATCAAGATTTTGCGCTATTAAAATCTTTTAATTGACTTAAAAATACCATTTTCCACTTGATTAATGGCTACCAGGATGCCATTTTCTGGGTTTTCTAGCAGGAAATTTTTCACTTGTTTCAAATAATCGTGAATAGCATCCCGTAAAATAGGTTTTTCGACTGCAACTGTATGATTATAATCCCAAACATCCCAAATTATTATACCTATACCTACAATTGGGTCTAATAACTGTGCTCCAATTTTTCCAGCCACTACACCACCAGTCTTTGCTGCCATTTTTGCACCAGCTTTTCCGGCAAAGGATACAGCAATTTTACTTCCTACCTTTGTCACTGCTGGAATCATTGCTTTTGCAAGTAAGTAAGCGCTTCCTCCCGTCAAAACCTTCAATGATAGGTTAGAGATATTTCCTTCCATATCATTAATAGTCACTGCAATATCACCAAGATAACGCTCCCAATCTCCCTGGGGTATCTTGTAACTGCTTTGGATATTAGAAAGATTTTTATCCAATTCTGCAACATACACACTTATACTATCACTTGTGATTTTCTCAAGTTCAAGCTGTGCAATTTTAGGTCTAAGAACACGTTTGGCAAATTCTGTTTGAAAATCCTCAGTCAATTTTTCGGCGACTGCTTGTCCTGGAGGCGGGTTATTTTTATTTGTCCAATGAGCAACTGCTGAATGTAACCATCTAAAAGGAGTGCTCAACTCCATCTTCTTTTGATTGAAGTAATTAAAATACCAATCAAGGAAACTATCATTAACACGGGTCATTAATTCATCTGCCCACTTATCTAATTGTTCGGAAGCAAAACTCTCTGATTGAGAGCGTGCATTCTTGAGAGCAGTAACAAGCGCTTGGTCGATATCTTTGGGTATTTGTGGGATGACTACACTGATTTCTTTACTAAGATTCTTACCTGAACCTATTGGTTTTTGAGGCGATAAATCTGTTGCTATTAAAGCTTTGCCTAGCAGGGGAATAATGACAATGATAATGACAACAGCCCATATAAAGGGAGTCACGGACTTAATAAAGTCACTCCAAGCTCTAATGCGCTCCGTCTTTTTTTCAAAAGAAACTTTTTTTCTACTTCCTGGCGATTTTGTCGAGTATCTGCTGCTGATATCACTGGCTCCTGAACAGAAGTAGACTCTAAATTCTGCTGTTGCTCCTGTCTCATAGTAGTTTTTAGGCTAAAATATGATTTCTAACTAACTTAAAATTGCCTTCACGGCATACAAACCCCATCGGGATTTTTTACTATATCTACTTAATTATTACTTTTTATGAAACAAACGACCTCTAAACTCGTCTTGCAAGACAAGTTTGAGGTACAAAACACTAAACACTCCTACCCTTACCCTAAACTCGATTTTTGGTTCCAATGCTACCCACGCCCTGGCTAAGAGGATAGGGTGGTTGCGGGTAATGGGGTGTGAAGACTTGTCTTCCCCGTAATCCTCTATCAACTGCCATCACTCTAATTATTTAGAGTGCATAAATTTTATATATTTACCATTATTTAGAATCAGAAGGAAGGTCTTGAAGCGATTACTTTCTACTCACCAAAACTCAATTTTTCAAATAATAAAGTTATGTTTTATACCGTAGAATCTGGAGACACACTACCGAGGATTGCTGAAAAATTTTATGGCGATCGCACTTGTTGGCAAACAATTTATGATGCGAATCAGGATGTGATTGTACTTATCCCTGGAGTCGAACTTTTCATTCCTCTTGACTTATGTTCTGAATTCCAAAGGGAATGGCAAATCATCGTTGTTTAGGATAACAATGAAAGCTATGTGCTTGGATAATTACCGAATTCCTGATTGAGTCGGAAGTAGGCGCAAAATTCCTGTAATCAAAATCCTCATTGCACGAATAAGGGGTAAACGTTGTTAGCTCTTAAGACTATACAGCGGTGGTTGAAGCCTTAACCTGGTACTGTTCCAGACTTTTTAGTCTTTTGGAGGATGCCAACCAGCCATCACCCAATAACTACGAACTTCTAACGCATCCGGGTCATCACTTAAATGTAGTACTGCCACTGTAGCCCGACCAGTTGGCGTTTTGCCAACAATACGCAGACCATCTTCAGACCAGCAAAAATGCTCAAACCAAACCTGGGTACGGGGATTAAAGAGTTCTACTGTCTTGTTTGTTTCTGGATCAACGCCTGTTGTTTTATCACTTTTATAGCGATTGCAAAGTGGACAAGCTAGCCATAAATTCGATTCATCATTGCTACCGCCCTTAGAGATAGGGACAATGTGTTCGATTTCCAAACGTGCCATCACTAAATGCTAAGGACTCAAGCAATAGCCACAGCGATTTCTAGCAGCAGTACGGACGCGGCGTTCTATTTCTACAGGAATGTAAGTTCGAGCCATTGCTGTTAGTTGAAAGCAGGTTTTAAACCACGTTCAACAGCTACTTTCATGGCTCTCGCTTTACGTACCAACCCACGTCGATAAACCTCCATCAAATCATCTAATCGTTTCACTTCTGCATCATTAAGTTGTCCTTCTTGGTTACGCGCCAAAAGGTCACTGAAAACCTCTTGCTGTTCTCGTTCCATTTGTAGATCGCACAGAACTAAAACTTGCTCATCAGGTAGCGACTCAACAGGTAGTTCCGTAATTGCACGGTCTATCCATTCTACTAATACATCTTCCAGTCGCCGATGAGTGAGAGCAGCGATTTCTTTTGCCTGTTGTGCCAGTCTTTCTGGGAGTTCTAAGGTAATGATTTCAGCCATTTTTTACCAGCTTTGCCTTATGAATTTGAATCTTCACGCCATTTAAAAATAATTTGCTCGTCAGCCTGCCGAAACTCGATATTAAATTTATCGAATACAACTTCCCGCCCCAGAAGCAATTGCTCTCCACCTGTATTAGTTTGTAACCATGCCACACGAGCAATAAAACTGTGTTTATCAATTGTCATTTCAACATTGCGTAAAACATACTCAATTCCGCCTATAGTTTCTGCCAATAAAGTTGATTCTGCATCAGCTAAAGCATATCCTAAATCTTGACCAACTTTTAATGATATTAAACTCAGTTCAGCACCTTGCCACTTTTAAGTTAAGCTGCCCTTGCTTTTAACTTGCATTGTTTGGACGGGCTTTCCGGCCCATCCCACAAGAACTCAGATAAGCTGTCGCGCCTAGAAGTTGCAAAGCGACAGCTTAAAACACAGCGAAAGCGATCGCTCTTTTCCTTCTCTTGGCGTCCTTGGCGTCTTGGCGGTTCCATAAAAAAAGGTACCGTACGCAAGAGTACGGCACCCTACAAAATATTTCTTTTTCCCCTCTCCCTCCGGGTATGTTTTCGGCACGCTTCGCGTTGGCGGAGCCTGCGCTTTGCGCTTACGCCAGTCGCCTACGGCGGGAAACCCGCCTGCAGCGCTGGACTCACCGCAAGCAGAGAGGGGCTAGGGGTGAGGTTAAATCTTAGCTTCTTCCTTCACCAACTTATCCCAACCCAAATCTTTCAAGTTGTTATTCCGACGTAGCGGACGAGTCACCAACTCCAGAATGTCACGCGCATTGGTAAAGCCGTGAATTTGAGCAAAGGTGAACTCAACAGACCACTTAGTATTGATACCCCGTGCTTCCAATGGGTTAGCATGAGCCATACCAGTAATCACCAAATCTGGCTTCAACTCATAAATCCGCTGCACTTGATTGTAGTTGTCTGGCTTCTCCACAATCTTAGGCATAGGTGCGCCCATTTCCTGGCAAGTTTTCTCTAGCAACGCCAACTCAGCAGCTTGATAGCGCTTATCCATGTAGGGAATGCCGATTTCGTGAACCGTCATCCCACAGCGCACCAAGAAACGCGCCAGGGAGACTTCCAGCAAGTTATCGCCCATGAAGAACACAGACTTACCGCGAATCAATTTGACGTATTCTTCCAAGCCTTCCCAAATTTGTGCTTCCCTTTCATCCAAGCCTTTGGGAGTAATACCAAACACCGAGCAAATTTTCTCAATCCAAGCGCGAGTACCATCGAGACCAATTGGGAAGGGTGCGCCAATCAGCTTGCACTTGCGGCGACGCATCAAAGTTGTAGCAGTCCGGCTGAGGAAGGGGTTGACACCAGCGACATAATACCCTTCTTCAAGCGTAGGTAGTTCGGTAAAGCGCTTTGCGGGTAGCCAACCAGAAACTTTAATTCCTTGCTTCTTGAGTTCTAGGGTTAACTGAGTCACAACGGGATCAGGAAGGGAACCAAACAGCACCAATGGTGGATGATCCACATACTCAGATTCTTCTTTAACGACTTCTTCTTTCTTCTTACCAAAATTGAGAAGTTTGGAAATAGCGTTGCGTTCGTTTTTCTCTGTTTCCGCCACGGGTGCTTTATCAGGACAACGTGTCGCCATCGCCGCTAACACGGTGTCTTCTCCTTGGGTGAAGGCGTAGTCCAAACCGTTGGCGCGTGCGACAACAATGGGAATACCAATTTCGCCTTCTAGCTTGGGTGCTAAGCCTTCCAAGTCCATTTTGATGATTTCCGTGGTGCAGGTGCCAATCCACACAATCACGCTAGGATTGCGATCGCGCTTAATCTGCAAACACAGCCGCTTTAACTCGTCATAATCATTAAGTTGGGCGGAAATATCTCCTTCTTCCAACTCTGCCATTGCATAACGGGGTTCAGCAAAAATCATCACCCCCATCGCGTTTTGCAAGAAGTAGCCACAAGTCTTTGTCCCGATTACCAAAAAGAAGCTATCTTCAATTTTTTGATAAAGCCAAGCGACGCAGCTAATTGGGCAAAAAGTGTGGTAATTTCCAGTTTCGCAATCAAAAGTTAAAGCTTCTGGTTGAGCAATAGTCATTTTGGTATTTTCTCCCCTTAATTTTTATAAGAAAGAAGATAGAAGATAAAGCACAATAAGCTTGCATAAATTTTTTCAAATTCTTGTGGCCTGGGCATCTGGTTCCCCCAGATAATGCAAGTTAAATGTGGAACAGCTTAGAACAAAGAAAAATTTATGACTTTCCTTCTTCCCTCTTCATTCTTCATTCTTCATTCTTCCTTCTTCATTCTTCACTCTTTAATGATTGGGAAAGAGACGAGCAATCTCGGAGTCATCTTCTGAATCATCAAAAGAACCAGAAGGTAGTTCTTCCCCTAAAAACATTTCTTTATCCGCTTCCTCTTTTTGGGTTGCGCTTTCAGCACCCCAAACATCTGACAACACACCAGCAAAGCCACTCTCAGAAGTTTTGCTGTCTACTTTGTTCAAATGATCCAAAGAAAGTTCACCGAACTCATCAACTGCGTTATGTGCTTGTTGAGGTTGATTGTTCGAGTTTGTATCGTTGGATGAGGAATTACCAACTCGGTTTTGTGCTGTAACATTATCGATTGTTGGATGAGATGCCCTTAGGGTTTCGTTATGTGTATCTCCCATATCCAACTTGTTAGTTATTCCCTCTTGCCCAAAGCTACTTATCTGAGAATTTGTTAGTGTTTCATGACTGAAGTTTTCATATGAAACATCTAATTCTTCTCTGTGTTTTTCTATACGTAAATTGGGAAGGGCGCGGTTACCGAGAGCTATATCTGGATCAAAATTTAACTCCAGCACCTCGACCAAGGTATCGGCGTCAGAATTCAATTTAGAAAAGGGCAGCATTAACTGTGCTAGCTTAGGTTCTAGCGCGTTAACGACTCCCAGGATGAGGTACGAAGATGGTCGTCTGCCACCATCTGGGGTGTAAACAGACTCCACCTCCATGTGCAGGGCAATCCAGTCACGATTTAACTGGAAAAATTGCAACCACTTTTGCTTTAAAGAATCTGTAAAACTATCAAAGAAAGGCATATCGTTCCCCATCCTGGTACTAAGATGATTTATACAATCATCAAGTCTAATTCCTCTTCTGAATTTGGAACTTGTGTTTTAGTGGGATTTAGATAAAAATCTGATAACAAAGCAAACAAATCGCGGTCTGGGGAATCATTTGGTACTACACCCTCTGGACGCGCCAGAATTTGGTCAGCGATGTTGAGATAGTAATCGCAAACGTAGTTCAGAGACGGGTCAATTTCTGCCATTTCAAACAAAGTCTTTCCTTTGACGCGGGAAACCCGAATATCTTCAATCAAAGGCAAAACTTCTAAAACTGGCATGGGCACTGCTTCCACGTACTTTTCAATCAAGTCACGCTTCGAGGTACGGTTACCGATTAAGCCAGCAAGACGCAGTGGGTGAGTCCGGGCTTTCTCCCTAACCGAAGCAGCAATGCGATTGGCAGCGAACAAAGCATCAAAGCCATTGTCAGTCACAATCAAGCAGTAGTCAGCATAGTTGAGGGGTGCTGCAAAACCGCCGCAAACAACGTCACCAAGAACGTCAAACAAAATCACATCGTACTCATCAAAGGCGTTGAGTTCCTTTAATAATTTCACGGTTTCGCCTACCACGTAGCCGCCGCATCCAGCACCCGCCGGAGGACCACCTGCTTCGACACAATCCACACCGCCATAGCCCTTGTAGATGACATCTTCGGGCCAGACATCTTCGTAGTGGTAGTCCTTTTCTTGTAGGGTGTCGATAATTGTGGGAATCAAGAATCCAGTTAGGGTGAAGGTGCTGTCGTGTTTGGGGTCGCAACCAATTTGCAGCACTTTCTTGCCGCGCTTGGCTAAGGCGACGGAGATATTACAGCTTGTTGTGGACTTCCCAATACCGCCTTTTCCGTAAACTGCTAGTTTCACTGTAGTTTGCCTCTTATAGTTTCTTGTTAAACTCGTCGCTCAAACAATTCCCTGCACCTAGCCGAAGATGGCGATTTGTGAGGTCTGTGAGTGCCATTATTGTGCAAATCACACGGAAAATAAAGGGGCTGTTCAAATCTATTAGGGTTATTTCAAGTGAATAAAGGCTTAATCCAAGGAATATTAACTTTTTTTCCTACTAAAGACTTTCCAAACTAAAATAACTTAATAAATCATACTTTAATAAATTTATTAAATAAAATAAGTTACAAAACACAAAAGAGAAAAATCCCGCTACATCGATTGCGCGTATCAAAAAGACCTATCTGGACAGGTATACCTCTTGGTAGAGAAATGAGTGTAAGAGCTATGAGAGGCTCGTAGAAAGTAAATTTGCAAATAAATTGCCAGTTTATTGTCAACGGCTAAGACAAAATTATTCCGACTTGAGAGCGATCGCCTGAAAAATATAAATAATTATTACCGATGCCACTATTTGTTAAACTTTGTCTCAAATATCAAATTTACTCGTCTTGAGGCTGGCAAAATCAGTGATTGCAGTTTTCATTCGCAGCGAAAAAACCTCGCATCACTGACTGTGCAATTCTATTTGTACTAGCACGATGTCATTTGTAATGAATCCCTATCAGGGATTGAAATAATTCAAGAAACATCTTCTTGAGGTGAGCTCATTTCCTGTAAAGACTGCCAGCCTGCTTCCCACTGAGAACGGTCTTGTAACAATTTGGCGTTTATCCAAAAGCGGACATTAGGGTCACAAGCAGCTACCATCTCAGCATAAACCCACTTACCTTGATTTTTGCGATTGACGACTTGGAAGTGTCGCCAGCCATCGACTTTTTGCTGCGCTGTCCACTTAGAACCAAGTAGGTAAGGAAATTTCTGCTTTTTAGTCATTGGTCATTAATCAATATAATCATCGGTTATTTCTCCCCCATCTCGCTGTGTCCGCAGATAGGGAGAAATTGATATAAGCATAGAAAGGCGATGTGGAAGCCGCCTTGAAGGCGATCGCCCAGATCAATACTTTACTCAAAATATTGGGGGTTTAACTTTCATGATCGTGCAAGCACAGGAGCAACGCAACTACTCATCTGAAGAATATTTGCAACTAGAGGTCAATTCAGAAGAACGCCATGAATATATTGATGGAGAAATCATCCCTGTAACAGGTGGCACACCCAATCATAACCAAATTCCTAGTATATCAGAGCCTTTGCAGAAGCTCACCCTGATCAACAAATTGTCCAACAACTTGTTGGACAAATACCCAGGACTTACGCAAAAGTTACGGAAAACAAACCGCAGAGGACGCAGAGGAGCCAGCGCTGCAGGAGGGTTTCCCTCCGTAGGCGACTGGCGTGACACAGAGAAATAAGAGTTTGAGAGGTTTTTGCGTAAGTCCTATAAAAGTAAGAATTAAGCGATCGCTCAAAACAAAGTACTTCATTTCATTCAACCAGCCGAGAATTAATACCACCCGCCTCATAAAATAAGCCTGTAGGTAGTTGTACGTGATAGCAGGTGAATCAATGGCAGATATACAACTTGAAATTCAAGGACAAGACGCAGTTACAGCTACAGAAGAATTATTCTCCTCTGGGCAAATTTCTGGAAATTGGGAAACTGTTGATGAAGTTGATAGAGAAGCCAGTATTGTAACAATCGGTACTATTGTTGCTATTGTTGGCGGTACCCTAGCGGCTGCGGAGCAAATTCGCAAGTGGTACAAGGAATATAAACAGGGGAAATCTGGCAAAAAGATTGAAAAAGTCCTGATTGTTGGACGCAATGGTAGGCGCATCCTTTTGGAGAACGCCACACTTGAGCAAATTAAGCAAATTCTAGATGAGTGATGCAGTGTGAAAGTCCTTCATCTCGACCTGAAACAAGTTGCGGGTAATTATGTAGAGCTACGTTATTTCGTTGATAATCCTAATCAGTATGAAAGGCGATCGCTACCTCTAGAACAAATTGCTGACTTACTCAACCAAGCCGAACAAGACTACTATGTGCGTTTGGCTGTGGATTATACCATAACTGGGCGGCATTTGTATAACTGGTTGGATGGCAGTGACAGATTTCTGCAAGGTTTGCTCAATCAGTATCGGGATGAAGGTATCATTTTAGCCATTGCGACGGCAGAAAACCTCGCGCATTTGCCTTGGGAAGTACTGCACGATCGCAATGGCTTTCTGGTTCAACGTGGTATTGTTCCGGTGCGGTGGTTATCATCCGAGACGGTAAAGCCGTTATCTGTGGAGGAGAAACCAGAAAATCGAGCTTTGCAAGTCTTGTTTATGGCGACTTCCCCGCTAGGTGTAGAACCAGTGCTGGATTTTGAGGCGGAGGAAGGACGAATTTTGACAGCGACGGCGCGACAACCTTTAGCGCTGACGGTGGAAGAAAGCGGCTGTTTGTCGGAGTTGGGTTATTTGGTGGAGGATTACGGCAAGGGATATTTTGATGTTTTACACTTGACGGGTCATGCTACTATTAAACATACAAATAATGAAGATACAAAACCATACTTTATAACAGAATCGGAAACGGGCGAGCCTAACTATGCAAGCGCCAGCGATATCGCCCAAGAGTTAAGATTTCGATTACCCAAGTTAATTTTTCTGTCGGGTTGTCGCAGTGGGCAAGCAGGAAACGCGGGTGCTGTGCCTTCGCTTGCAGAAGAGTTGCTGAATGAAGGTGCAACAGCAGTTTTAGGTTGGGGTCAAAAAGTTTTAGATACCGATGCAACCGCAGCCGCCGCAGCTTTGTATCAGGAGTTGGCGGCGGGTAAGCAAGTCGCCGAGGCAGTTGCTTGTACTTACCAAGCGTTAATTAAGAACAAGGCGCGGGATTGGCATTTGTTGCGGCTGTATGTAAAAGGGACTTTACCAGGCGAGTTAGTCACACCGTTACGGACTCGTGGACGCCAACCTGCACCACCGCCATCTGTGGCAACGCAGTTTTTAGACACTGCTGGCAAGGTGAAAGTTTGTACTCGTGAGAGTTTTGTTGGGCGTCGTCGGCAGTTGCAAAGTTGTATTAGGGCGTTGACTACCCCCCCATTCCCCGACACAGAAAGGGTAGGCGTGTTGATTCACGGTATGGGAGGTTTGGGTAAGAGTAGTTTAGCCGCAAGGCTTTGTGACAGACTCGCGCATTTTCAGCGAGTTGTCATCGTCGGACGGATTGATGAACCGACGGTGGTGAGTCGCTTGGCTGAGAAGTTGGATAGCAAGGAACTGCGGGAAGCGTTACAAAGAGACGATGAGGAATTGAAGTTTCGGCTGCGACGGGTGTTTGGGGAGTTGACAGCGCAAGGGGCAAATCCGTTTTTGCTGGTGCTGGATGACTTTGAGGTGAATCTCGAACCGCGCAATGATGGATATGTGCTGCAACCAGAAGCGGCAAGTGTTTTGCAAGCGTTAGTTTGGGCAATTCGCGATATTTCCGCACCGGATCGCTTAATTCTCACCTGCCGTTACGACTTTGAATCTAGGCCGTTGCAGTATTTCTACAAGCAACCTTTGGAGGCACTGCGAGGAGCAGATTTGCGAAAAAAGTGCGATAGCCTCGCTGCTTTTAGTACGAAATCTAAGGTAGACGAGGCGTTGCAGGCGCAGGCGAAACGGCTGGCGGATGGAAATCCCCGCTTGCTGGAATGGTTGGACAAGATTCTGCAAAATTCAACTGTTGATAAAGTAGCGATTCTCAACTCTTTGGAAGTTGATTCTGTGAAGTTGCGAGAGCAAGTTTTGGCAGAAGCGCTGCTGCAACAGATGGATGATGGAATGCGAGAGATGTTGTCGCGGGGTTTGGTGTTTGAGTTACCAGTACCGAGGGAGGCATTAACCGCAGTTTGTGATCTCCCCAATTTGGATAAATATATTGATAGGGCGGTGGCGTTGGGATTGTTGGAAGTGAGCCATGATCAGTCCTTGCGAGTACCGCGCATTTTGCCTGTAAAGTTGTTTGATGCAACTTCTTTATTTGTACAAGCAGCACAGGTTTTGTATCGTCTCTGGTGGGAGGAGTCTGAGGGTTGCACGGAAGAACAAGGACTGGAGATAGTGAGGTTAGGACTGCTGGCAGGAGAGCAGGAGATTACTGTCAGCGTTGGGGATAGGATTGCAAATCACTGGGTGAACAGTTCCCGGTATTTGGAACCTGTCCAACTTTGTGATCAACTCCTGCAAAAGTTTGTAGACTATCGTGTTTTGGGAATTATCGCCCGTGCAGAATATGTTTTGGGCAGAGTTGAGGATGCTATTGCCCATTATCAGCAAGCTTTAGACCTTTGCCCTGATAATGACGAGATTAGGAAAGCCGCAACCCTGAACAACATGGCAGAAGTCATTGCCCAACAAGGAGACATCCAAAGAGCGATCGCACTTTGGCAACAATCTTTGGAAATACTTGAGCGCATTGGCGATGTCGGTGGCAAAGCCGTTACCTTGAACAACATGGCAAGAGTCATCGCCCAACAAGGGGACATCCAAAGAGCGATCGTACTTTGGCAACAATCTTTGGAAATATCACAGAGCATTGGCAACGTTGGTGGCAAAGCTCTAACCCTAGGCAACATGGCAGGAGTCATTGCCCAACAAGGGGACATCCAAGAAGCGATCGCACTTTGGCAACAATCCTTGGAAATAAAAGAGCACATTGGCGATG
>JXCB02000039.1:154618-178217 GCA_000828075.3 Tolypothrix campylonemoides VB511288
TCCAAAGAGCGATCGTACTTTGGCAACAATCCTTGGAAATATATGAGCGCATTGGCGATGTCGGTGGCAAAGCTGTAACCCTGAACAACATGGCACAAGTCATCGCCCAACAAGGGGACATCGAAAGAGCGATCGCACTTTTGCAACAATCCTTGGAATTATATGAGGGGATTGGCGATGTCGGTGGCAAAGCTGCAACTTTGAACAATATGGCTTATGTTGCAGGTGAAACCGGAGATAAAGCTGGGCAGTTATACTTAAATTTGCAAGCTGCTTCGGCATTTGCACAGGTTCGTGCTTATGGCGGTTTGGTGACGGTTCTTAGTAACTTAGGTGTAGCGGCTGAAAGCAACGGTTTGCTTTACCTGGCTCAAGCAATGTGGCTGATGCTGAGAATTCAAGCCCCCTTTGCAGATACAATTGCGCTCATCCGTGCTTTGTATAACGCAGTCCCTCAAGGTGATGAACTGAAAGCGTTGCTAGGGACAACAACATTCTTGTTTTGCAATAGCCGGGGCGAAGGGCATCCGCAGTTAGAGGAACTCCAGGAATTGAGTGTCAGGATGCTATCAGCGGCGGCGGGTGCCCAAGGAATTGAGACGGAGGAAGCGTTCAATACTTGGTTTGTCCAGCAAAGGTTGGATGATCCGGAATATTTTCTTCCCCGACTCAATCAACGCTTAGAGGAGATAGTTGGCGATGGGTGGTTGTTTGATCCGACTCAATTGTAGATTTTGGATTGGGGGATGGGCAGAAAAGGTAAAATTAAAAAAGCTTTATTTCAAATAGGAAGCTGTGATTGAATTTTGAGATCATTGGAGAAATTACCAATATAGAAATCATTGCAGTTGGTAATTCGATTCGTGAATTAGAGCGCTTGCGAAAAGTTTATGGCTCTGGTAGATGGAGAAAACTTAAAGGAATAGCAACTATCTGCCTAAATGATGGCACTGTTTGTGAGGCTGAACTTCATATCAAATCCGGTAGCATTTGAATAATAAAAAAACCGCAGAGACGCTGAGAGCGCAGAGGAAGAGGAAGGAGAAATAATTCCGGTGCCAACGGATTTGATATCACTGGTATGAAGCACACAGTATTGGTAAAAAGGAAATCAAAATTAAGTATATTTTGGGCTAATCGTTATGAGTGAACATAATGTAAAAACTCAATTTGTCGTTTGTATCAAGAATGATAATTACTCTGTATCTCTCGAAGTGCGAAAAATATATCAAGTCATCCCTGATACTAAGGCAGCCGAACATCACTTGATTCGAGTGATTGATGAATCACAGGAGGATTACCTGTACCCAGAAAGTCATTTCGTTACGATAGAGTTACCAAAAGCAGCCGAAAGTGTTTTTTCACTCACCGCCTAAATTCTACAGGCAGAAACTGCATCACCGCGCCTGTGATAAAAGCGGGAGCGTTTGACACTCTCAATTGCAGTGTATCCAATCACCTGATGCTGGAACAGTGAGGGAAATCCTTGAGCGAGTGCAACGTCTTGCTTAGTGCGTTATACGTCCCTACCTTCAATTTTTTGTCGAAAAACTTCTTCCATTTGTTGCCAACCTTCCTCTGTATCGGGAAATTTATACCGTTTAGCATTAGGATTACGGCGACTCATCAAAACACGCAACGCTTCTACATCTTCTCGATGTGCGAGTACATAAGCTTTCAATTCGGCTCTAGGCATTTTTTCAAAGTCCGGCTTCATCTACAAACTCTCAAATTCCATCGCGATTTATAGTACTTTCTATAGTTTCTCCAGCCAGAATAAATATTTCTCCTGTTGTTTCATCAAAGCGAAATAGGTGTATATCTTGGTAGAAATTAGATAACATCTGACACACTTTGATGCATTCTAGTCCTTGCTCTGCCGTGGATAAAATAATTGTTCCTCCATTTTGACACAGCTATTTTCACACGGCGCGTTACTCTTAAATTAACTATTGACAATATCACAAGATTATGCAATCTTTCAACATCACATTACCAGATGCGATCGCCGCAGGCGCGCACTTTGTGCCATCGCGCGGAGCGCAGTGCCCAAAGGGCGATCGCAAAACATGATTAAGGCAATGGGCGCTCTCCGTAACTGTGTACGCTCTAAAACAATAAAACTTCCTTCTAAGGATATTCCTTCAAACCTTAGCAAACGCAATAAATCTTCGGCTGGTTCGTCTGGCGTTGCAGGAATATAGCGAAAATAAATAACACCAGGTGGCATCGCATCCGCCTTCGGTATATTAATTCACCATAATCTCGGTCAAATGTCAGAATGATTCGTCCCTCAAGCACTGCGCGTGTGAGTACCTCAGAATCTTCTGCACCAGGCGCGTCTTCGCTCCCATATGCCACATCGTAACCAACAGAGCGCAAATATATCACGCTTGTACGGGCAAAATTCTCATTTGCCAGGAATCGCATCAAGCCGTCTCAGATAAAAGCGGGAGCATGTAGAAAGATTCTTCACGCATACACTCCGCTGTAAAAGCAAATACTGCTCGTAGTGCTTCAGGGGTGAGAGTGGGATAGTTTTCTAGCACTTGTTGTTCTGTCCATCCCGCAGCAAACAAGCCAAGCAAAAACTCTACTGAAATCCTTGTTCCTTTTACCGTCGGCTTACCTAGCAGAATTTTGGGGTCTGAATGAATATACTGTCGCCAGTCCATAATTTGTACTCCGACAAAGCTACAGCTATTGTTACATAGTGATTGCTGCCTAAGCTTTCTCGTTCCCAGGCTGAGCCGGGGAACGAGAAGAGAAGAGGCTGGGAACGAGAAGAAGGAGAAGAAATAAATTTCCTTTCTAGGAGGAATCTGCTTAAGGATTTTGGTAAGCTTCGGTTTGTGATGTTATGGCAGTAGGCATTGGTGCAGTACGTTTCTTTTTAGAGTCAATCAGGACTGATTGGACGGTAATACTCCTGGAGAAAGACGTGAACACCGATCCAGTTAATTGCCCGCCTCTCTTTACAATGACCATATAAGAACAAAGCATACACTTGTTCTATCTGCGCTTTTTGTGCGCTTGGAGTAGTTATTTCCTAGAAAAGCCTATGCAACCAACTAATCCAAACCAATTTACAGAAAAAGCCTGGGAAGCGATCGCGCACACGCCAGATATTGCTAAACAATATCAACAACAGCAGATTGAAAGCGAACACCTGATGAAAGCGCTGTTGGATCAAGAAGGTCTTACCAGCGGTATTTTCACCAAAGCAGGTGTCAATCTGCAAAAACTACGCGATCGCACAGAGCAATTTATCCAACGTCACCCTAAAGTCTCTGGTAGCAGCAGCTCGGTATACTTGGGACGGAGTTTAGATACTCTTCTTGATCGGGCTGAAGGGTATCGCAAGGAGTTTCAAGACGAGTATATCTCTATTGAACATTTATTGCTAGCTTATGCCAAAGATGACCGCTTTGGCAAAGGGTTATTCCAAGAATTTGGGTTAGACGAAGGCAAGCTAAAGAATATCATTAAACAAGTTCGAGGAAATCAGAAAGTGACCGACCAAAATCCAGAAGGCAAATACGAAGCACTGGAAAAATATGGGCGTGACCTCACCGAAGCTGCTCGTCAAGGTAAACTTGACCCAGTGATTGGACGTGATGATGAAATTCGGCGGACTATCCAAATTCTCTCGCGCCGTACCAAGAATAACCCTGTACTGATTGGTGAACCGGGCGTTGGGAAAACAGCGATCGCCGAAGGACTCGCACAGCGGATCGTAGCTGGTGATGTACCCCAGTCCCTGAAAGATCGCAAACTCATAGCATTAGATATGGGTGCTTTGATTGCGGGGGCAAAATTCCGGGGTGAATTTGAAGAACGCCTAAAAGCAGTCTTAAAAGAAGTTACTGAGTCCGGCGGGAATATAGTTCTATTTATTGATGAAATTCATACCGTTGTCGGCGCTGGTGCGACTCAAGGCGCAATGGACGCTGGTAACTTGTTAAAACCGATGTTAGCGCGGGGTGAACTGCGCTGTATCGGGGCGACAACTTTAGACGAATATCGTAAATATATTGAAAAAGACGCTGCTTTGGAAAGACGCTTCCAGCAGGTTTATGTGGATCAACCCTCTGTGGAAGATACCATTTCCATTTTGCGCGGTTTGAAAGAACGGTATGAAGTTCACCACGGGGTGAAAATTTCCGATAGTTCTTTAGTTGCAGCAGCGACATTGTCAAGTCGCTATATAAGCGATCGCTTCTTACCAGACAAAGCCATTGACTTGGTAGACGAAGCTGCGGCACGCTTAAAAATGGAGATTACCTCCAAACCAGAAGAACTCGACGAAATCGACCGCAAGATTCTGCAATTAGAAATGGAAAGGCTGTCGCTGCAAAAAGAAAGCAGTGCAGCATCTCGTGAACGCCTAGAAAGACTCGAAAAAGAACTTGCTGATCTCAAAGAAGAACAAAGGGCGCTCAATGCTCAATGGCAGTCTGAAAAAGACATTATCACGAAAATTCAGTCTGTCAAAGAAGAAATTGACCGTGTGAACCTGGAAATTCAGCAAGCAGAACGCGACTACGACCTCAACCGCGCTGCTGAGTTAAAATACGGCAAGTTAACCAGCTTGCATCGCGATTTGGAAGCAGTCGAAACTGAACTTGCTCAAGCACAACGCAGTGGAAAATCTCTATTGCGCGAAGAAGTCACGGAAGCTGACATTGCGGAAGTGATTTCTAAGTGGACGGGAATTCCCATCAGCAAGTTGGTAGAATCTGAGAAAGAAAAACTGCTGCACTTAGAAGATGAACTGCATCGTCGTGTCATTGGACAACATGAAGCGGTAACAGCGGTAGCAGATGCAATTCAGCGTTCTCGTGCTGGACTCGCCGATCCCAATCGTCCTATAGCTAGCTTTATTTTCCTCGGTCCTACGGGTGTAGGTAAAACCGAACTAGCAAAAGCGCTGGCGGCGTATATGTTTGACACCGAAGAAGCGCTGGTACGAATTGATATGTCCGAGTACATGGAGAAACACGCTGTTTCTCGCCTCATCGGTGCGCCTCCAGGATACGTGGGTTACGATGAAGGCGGACAACTGACCGAAGCGATTCGTCGTCGTCCTTACGCAGTGCTTCTGTTCGACGAAATCGAAAAAGCACATCCGGATGTCTTTAACATCTTCCTGCAAATTCTTGATGATGGACGCGTCACGGATGCCCAAGGTCATACGGTAGACTTTAAGAACACCGTGATCATCATGACCAGCAACATCGGTTCGCAGTACATCTTAGATGTGGCGGGTGATGACTCACGCTATGACGAAATGCGCCATCGAGTGATGGAGGCGATGCGAAATAGCTTCCGTCCAGAGTTCCTCAACCGCATTGACGAAACGATTATCTTCCATGCATTGCACAAACAGGAATTGCGGCAGATTGTGCAGTTGCAAGTAAATAGACTACGGCAAAGATTGAGCGATCGCAAGATGTCTCTTAAACTCTCCGAATCTGCTCTTGACTTTTTGGCAGAAGTAGGGTATGACCCTGTTTTTGGAGCGCGTCCATTAAAGAGAGCAATTCAACGCGAGTTAGAAACTCAGATTGCCAAAGCTATCCTGCGCGGTGAATTCAACGATGGCGACACCATCTTTGTGGATATCGAGAATGAGCGGCTTTCCTTCAAGCGCTTACCTGCTGAGGTGTTTACAGCTTAATCAACAAACCCGGTTTCTGCCAGAAACCGGGTTTTTACTTGCAGCAAGCTAACAAAAATTGACAGTTATTGTTAGTAATGGCAGTATGAACAGCAGAAGCACATTATTGGAAATACTGCATCATGAACGTTCATCTTGGTGAAACATTCGATAAGTTTGTGGCGGAACTTATTGAAAGCGGACTTTACCAATCACAAAGCGAAGTGATTCGTGAGGGACTTCGGCTACTTAAAGAGCGGGAAGACCTAAGAAAGCTGAAACTTGAGGCACTACGCCACGAAGTCCAGATAGGAATAGACCAGCTTGACCGAGGCGAAGGCATAGCGTTCGATGTAGAGAAGATAAAAGCCGAGGGCAGCAAAAGACTAGCTCAAGAAGCCAGCAATTGACGCATGGGACAGATTATTCAATCGCCACAGGCTCAAGACGATCTTATTGAAATCTGGCTCTACATTGCACAAGACAACCAAGCAGCCGCCAACCGACTGCTTGATACCATTGATCAAAAACTCAAGCTTCTGTCGGATTCTCCTCAGATGGGACAAGCCCGTGAAGAGCTAGCACCTTCGCTCAGAAGTTTTCCCGTGGGCAAGTATCTTCTGATTTACCGCCCAATTCCTGGGGGCATCGAGCTTGCTCGGGTGATTCATGGGGCAAGGGATATTGAAAGCCTCTTTTGAACTCACGGCGGCTTACAGGTATTCACACTCTTCGTGGTAGTTCGGAGTTTCGTCTCATTGTAACTTGTAGCTCAGGCATTGGTTGAAATCAAAACTTGCAAAAGGTTAACTACCTACCCTCCACTACTTTTTTTGACACACCTTAAGTCTTTCCCGTGCTTCGTAATGGGTGGCGAGGTAATCTTTCAGCCAGTCGCAACCCCGCGCTAGCAGCACATCTAACCCCTCAACCCTCCAAATCCGAGCAGTTTTGTCCTCAGATGCAGTGACGATGCGCTGTCCATCCGGACTAAAACTGGCACTGTTGACTCGATCCAGATGCCCTTGGAGTACCGTTAGCTGCTTGCCGGACAAATCCCACACACGAGCGGTGTTGTCATCAGATGCAGTGACGATGCGTTGTCCATCTGGGCTAAAACTCGCACTGTTGACTTGTCCATACTGATGCCCTTTGAGTACTACCACTAGCTGCTTGCTGAAATCCCACACACAAGCGATTTTGTTATCTAGGGCTTGCTGAAAAAGTCAGAAAAAAGCAAGATCAGGATTGATTAGTTGCTCAACAAGGGTTGTGTATAATTTTCTATTATTTATAGAGGGGGAATTGATAATTTTCAATGATAGAGAATTGTAAAAAAGGTGTCGGTTTCAAAAATAGATATAAAAAAGCATAAAACAGTCGTGAGATCTCAGTAGAAAGATTCATGACTAAAAAAGTAATAGCAATTGCCGTTTCAGAGGTGTGAGCAAGTTTCGCCATCACTCTACCTAGGCTAAATCGTCTTTTAGCTTGTCCAAACTTTCCCTCAATAGAATTACGAATTCTCTCGGATTCTAGAGCCTGTTTCTTTTTTTCTTTACTCACGTGTGCGGCAGGTCTTCCCAGAGGCGGTCCACTGATTTTAATACCGCGCTCTTTGCACCAAGCTCGATTTTCTCTTGTGCGATAGATTTTATCAACATGAACGGATTCTGGATAATAGCCAGTGTAGTTTTTATATGCTTCTATTTGTGTTTTAAAATCTCCCGATTCATTAAAGTTATCCCAACTAATATGGTCTAAAAAGACATATCCATCAAAGCAGCTAGCCGACAATTTTGCCCCAAATTCTACGTCTTTACCTGCTTTCCCTCGAACAATTGGACGAATATGTGGTTGGGTTAAACTCACAATGCGGTCATCAATACTCTTTTTGTTATTTTCATACAACCAGAGTTGTTGACGATAGACTTCGGCTACTACTAGCAACATCTTATATTGCCGTTTACTAAGAATTTCTAGAGTTGCTCCTGCTTGAATTAATTGGTCAATATGAGATAAATTTCTTTTGATATATTGCAATTGTTTTTTAATTGCTTTTCTCCTATCTTTTTGAGATACGCGACGTTTTTTTGCTACCTCAAGATAATCCTTTCTGGCTACCTCTCGATATGTTCTTGGTTTTTTATCCAATTGACCCCTTATCTGTTCGTAAAGTAAGTCTATAATTTTTTCGGTATGCTTTCTTGCTTGATTTAGTAACTCTAAATCTGTCGGATAGCTAATATCACTCGGTGCACAAGTGGCATCTAATAATAATTTCCCCCGGTTTTTTGGGGTATTACCTTCTTTTCCTGATTCTTCTGTTTTTTTTTCATCCGGTTGAGAAGATGTTGTTTCTAGCATCTTCTTTACCATTTTTTGATTCACTTTGTTGACTAGCTCAACATTGATTCTTTCACGAAAATGCACTAGCATTGATGCATCAAATGGAGCTTCATTACTGTAGGACGACATCCCTATAAAATACTGAAGATACGGGTTTTCCTTGATTTGCTCTACTGTTTCGCGATCGCTTATTCCCAGTTTCTCTTTAATTATTAGTGCTCCTAGCGCCACCCGGAACGATTTGGCCGGTGCCCCCATTTCTTCATCAAATTTTGATGCATATTCCTCTTCAAATTCTGACCATGGTATTAGCCTTGCCATTATTACCCAACGATTATCAGAAGATAATTTTCCCTCAAAGGCAAGTTCAAAGCTTTCCGGTGGAATTTGAGTTGGTTCCTTTTTTCGGTACATCGTTACTTAAGCTACTAAGTATACCAGGAGCTTACGGTGATGCAAGGGTTTCAGAGTATTATAGCCTTTTTTCTTGCACTTGAATACATATCTCTGCTCTAAAAATCATAGAATGCTGCCTTTTCTTTCTTTTTCAGCAAGCCCTAATTAGGTGAATAAATAACCTCACGCAAAGGTGCAAAGTTGAATAATTGCACCTTTGCGTTTTTTTTGGTGTACAAATCATCGCAAAGGTGGCGATTGGGCAAAGCCCAGCGCCCTAAAGGGCGATCGCCTTTCTGACATCATTAAGAAGCAGCCAGACGTTTTTAGCTGAGCGGTCATGAGAAGATAGAAGAAAAACTGAAGGGTAGTTCCTTATGAGGCGAGAATTTAATGTGATTATCGAGCGGGATGCGGATGGCTACTTTGTTGCTTCCGTCCCGGAGCTTCCTGGATGTCATACGCAAGCTCAATCTTTGGATGAGTTAACAAAGCGCATCCGAGAAGCGATCGCACTCTGTCTAGAATTTGAGGAGGAACAGCAGGATTCGCTGGACTTTGTGGGCATCCAGCGAGTTTCGGTTGAAGCATGAGCCAACTACCAAGTGTGACGGGACGCGAAGTTATTGCGGCTCTTAGCTAAGTGGGTTTTGAACTTGCTAGAGTCCGTGGAAGTCACCATATTCTGATACATAGCGACGGGCATCGGACGGTAGTTCCTGTGCATTCTGGTGAAACAATTGGTCGTGGTTTGCTGGCACAAATACTACGTGATTGCCAGATAACTCGTGAGGAGTTCAGGATGCCGTATGATAGACGCTTTCAGATTTATATGGTGTTTGGTGAATAAGGCTCATGGCTTGATGAGACGTTCCTCCGATTGGCGATATTTGGCAATGAACCTGCGCCGTTGAAGGGGTGGAAAAACCAGCATTGTTGCTAAAGGTAATCCGGTTCCTGCTAGTGCTAAAAGGATGAAGGGATTGAGAAGTCCGACTATACAACCAATTCCAAAGCTGGTTCCTAATCCTATTGTGAGTAAGACTAACAGTATAGCAGTAGACATATTTTCTATATCCTCTTTAACCATATTCACAACTCCACACAGCAAAGCCAAAACCACATGTCCAAACATACCCAAAACCACAACCCCAATCACATTCAAAACGATAACCCCATTCACATCCCCAAAAACACTCCGAAATATATCCCCGATCAGACTCTGAAACACAAACCCAATCACAATTCCAACCATAGCTCCAAAGTCACCCGCATCAAAATACAGCAACCCAACCACAAATACAATCACAAACCCAACCCCAACCCCAGCCGCAGCCCTAATCACAGCCCATAACCCAGCTCCAGCAATAAACCAAGTCATAGCCATAGATGCGATCGCACAAATTAACAACAAGCCAGCAAGCCAAGCATAAGGCACTTTTCGCCTCTCAATCGGCAAAGGAGCAGTCTGCACTCGAACAGTCAAAGGGTAAATTTCTGGGTATGCATTTGTACGCAGGAGTAACTGACGTTGATACAACTGGTCTGCCATCAACTTGCTGGTATCTACCTGGATATGACACACAGTATGATTGCAGGCAAACTCAATGGGTTCTACAGAAATCCAAGCGTGAGCATCTGGAGTATGGGGTGGATCTTGAGGATGGGCAGTAACTTCCCATGTCCCCTCCAGCACTGTGTCAGGTATTGGGTTTTCAACAGTGATAGTTTGCGTCAGCCTTTCGCCCAAGCGATTTGCTCGGAATTCCAATGCTGATGGACTCAACTCAATTCCCGGTGCGCGGATAACATCAAGCGGTATCAAAGCTTCCAAAGCTGTTTGTGCATTAGCAAAGCGTGTTCTGAGACTTGGTTGTACCATCTTTTCCAGCCAGCTAATAAAGCGCAGGCTCAACCGAGGTAGCAGATGACGGAAGTGGATCAGATAGCGATTATCCTCATCAGTCAAATCTTGAATCGCAGTTGACCTTGTACCCGTGAGTAGACAAATCAGTGTTGCTCCCAAACCATAAAGGTCAGAGGCTAGCTTCGGCTGGTATATTTGCTCAGGTGGCATAAAACCAGGAGTACCTTGAAATACGCTGCTAGCAGATACTTCTTGACTACCAATGCGGCTCATACCAAAGTCAATTAAATAGACGTTGAGTTGGTCATCCACCAGAATATTTTCTGGTTTAATATCTCGATGGATGACAGGAGGAATGCGATTTTGCAAATAAACCAAAATCTCCAGTACTTTGACCGCAATTCGCTTAATTTCTTCAGGTTCAAAGCTGCGCGGAACTGCCAAAGTAGGAGCGTTTTTGTATTCCTGAACCAAACAAAAGCCATCTTGAGTTTCAAATGCACCCAAATAGCGAGGGATACCAGGATGATTGAGTCCTTGTAGTACTTCAATTTCTCGCTCATGCGCTCTAAAAGCCGACCAACTAGAACCAACTTGAGCAAAGCAGAACTGTTTTAATACGACTTGTTGACCTATATTCAGGTCTAACGCCAACCAGGTAATCCTTCCTCCTTCTCGATTTCGTCCTAATTCGCTGATGATTTGATAGCCTTGTGGGGAAAAATCTGGATAGCTACACATAGCCCAGTGGGAGCAACTTTACCCTTAATTTACTATGTTGGTTTATGAAGAGCTTTTGCCAAAAATAAATCTCAACATATACACATTTACTGTAGGGTCGGCATAGGCAGCCGACCCTATTTAATTAAAAGGTGTCTTGCACCCAAATGCCAAGTGCTGTGAATCCGTAAATGACTTGTTGTTACCTCTTGGAATGCAACCTCCGGCTAAGAAGCACGGACGCGCCCAACACTCCCAGAAGTGCAAAGGATGACGACGACTCTGGCACTGTCTGTGTTGTTCGCGATTTGATGTATTGAGATAAACCAGCGAGATTGTCAGTATTAATCAGGTCAACGCCAGCATCGAAGAGTGATCCCCAGACATTAGGCGCATCTTTGGGAAGATTCCAGAACCGCAGTATCTTGTCCTCTCCGTGTACCTGAGCCACGATATTTTCTATGGCTGCCTTTGTGTCATCTGGAATAGTCCCTGTACCGTCCCAAGCTAGCTCACCAGTAAAGAATCTGTTCCAGTTATCGCTGATCAGGGGGATAAACTCAGGTGCGATCGCTGTGCCGATGTCTGCTTGACGACCGTCATATGCAGCATAGCGAATATCCTGCGAGAGCATATAATCCCGTGGTCGATTGCCTGAGATGATGACGTTAACCGCTCCCTGTTGCACGTCGTAGCCGCCGGAGGCGTTTTTGGTATACGTAGTGAACAATCCAGGATTTTCAGCGGCGTATTCGCCTAGGATGTCGTGCAGACGCTGGTAGGTTGAAATGCCCTCGCTCTTAATATCAACCAACAAAATCAGGGGCGTACCGTCGGCGTAAATACCACCATTATTTACACCAGCCGCCAAGTTCCGCAACGGCGTTAAGTACAGATCCTGGATTGTGGGCAACGTTGTTGGATTATCTACTGGATCGTGAGCAACACGCAAGTCATTGCCGTAAAGCCAGATGTCAGACTCAACGCTGATAAATCCGTTGGAGAGAGCATCGAAAAGTGGGTACTCGTGCTCGTAGTCATTATGAGCATGGGTGCGTGGTACAGATTGGTTAGCTGGTGCGGGAATCGTGTTGGCATAGGCTTGACTGATGCAACAACTTGTGGCGATCGCACCAATAGCCAATGTGCGGATAAAATTTTTCATGGCTTATTTTCCTCTACTTAGTTTGGTTAAGGAGTAGGAACACTCGAAACAGTAAACGGCAAATCGGGTGAAAGTCCTGGTCCACGTCTGTTAAATTGAGAGTTGACAACTAGCAGCCTATTCTTAGCTTGGGCAATAGTAGTCGGGCGGGCAAACGACGGGTCAGTTGTGCTAGAAACCACGGTTCCACGGGAGAAATCTTCTTCTAGCTGCACTTTGACTATCAACTGTTGCTGGTTACGCACAACGTATAAAATTTGGTCAGGACTGAGTAGGATACCATCACCGTTGTTGAGTCTTTCACCGCCTAAGTCAATTTCAGTAACTTGTTTGCTATCAATGTCGATACGGAACAGCTTTCCAGTATTGGACTGCACAACAATTAAGTATTTCCCATCTTTGCTAGCAGCGATGCCATTAAGATTAAAGCCTGACTGATACACTAATTGTGTACCAGTAAAATCGAGCCAAGCCTCAAACTCGATTTCATGTGCTTCGTTTGTCGATACTTTATACAAAATTGGGTCATTTGAGTCGGTGAAGTATGCATCTCCATTTGGGGAGATGGCGACATCATTGATAAATGTGGAAGTTTTTTGGTTATCGAACGAACTTAGCAGTTCACCACTAGTGGTGTCATAGACAAATATCTGACCAGTAGCGCCTCCTGCTACAAACAGACGGTTTTGCTTGTCGTCCACTTTCAAACCGACGGCTGTTGTACGCCCATCAGCACCACCTGGTAGGAACACATCTGCTAATTCCTTGCGAAGATTACCTCGAAAAATCGTGCCGTCTGTGGTGCTACTGACAAAAAAGTCTTTGGTTGTCTGTTGATATGCAATACCTTCTGGAAAGACAGTTTCTCCGGGAAGGATGTAGCGGTCGAGACTGGTAACTTTAGCTTGGGTATTGGCGAACGGCAGAGAATTTAATGTAATAAATGAGATGAACACAGCGAAGAACAGCAAGATGAACTTCAATTTAGACATCAATTTTCTTCTTTGTTCCTTGGTAGACAACCCCAGATTGAGTGTTGAGCTTTAACTAGTGGTTGCGTTTAATTAAATTTTTAGTTAAAGCGAAGTTAAATGCAGCTACTTACATGAGAAATAATCACTTTGTCTGACTTGTAGAGTTTTCCTGAACCAGTAAAACTGACTTCACGGGTCGCTTGATGGGATTTCCGTCCAAATCAACTTTTCCATAAAAACTCTTGCCATTGTAATAGAGGGAAGAAGAACTTCCACCATCAAGATTCATCGCTTTTTGGACACCCAAACTTTTGAGAAAATCTGCAAGTGCTGGCAATGACATCCCAGAATTAGTAGGAGTTTTTGGCTTTTGCGCTACCATGACCAAAACTATGCTGCCATCACGAGTTATACCCACAGCAGTTCTAGCGTTGGGTTGGGTGCTACCTAAGGCGTCTCGGGAATGAGCAGAATCCACAAAGCCTTCTTGCTCCAACGTTAATTCTGGCAGTAGTTGGGGACCACCACCCAAAGCATCGATTAACTGGCAGCCTGTTGGTGGTGAAACGTTATGCAGAACAATGTCATACCGGACAGCTTGCCCACACAAGTAGCGCCGGAATTCACTACGATTGAATACTTTAGCAAGGTAAGGTTTTAGGTTGGGATTGTTTATTAGTCGCTCGTTTTGCCTAGGGTCAGCTACGAGTTTTCCTTGCACGACAACAACTGATGTTGTTTTTTGGTTCTTTGGGTCAAAAAAGCCACCGTTTATGATGGCAACTGCTCGGTGCTTCTCTTGCAATTTTTCTACAGTATTTAAGTATGGCGACAATGCAGGTGTGACTAAAAATCGACTCTGAGATGGAATCAACAGAACGTGGACTTCGCTTTGAGCCAAGGTATATTGTTTATACTGGATACTTTTTTCTGATAATGGTGTTTCTTTTGGTACAACCGCACTTCTTAGTACAGAGTGTTTTGGGGAACGCCAGATAAATAGCATCAGCACCCCCAAACTTATGAACCCTCCTAAAAACAGCCAGATTTTTCTCATCGTTGAACCGCTGAACAATCCTGTGAAGATATAGTGTCTCTAGTTTTAGCAGCCCATAGGCGATCGCTCTTGCCCTTATCCTGCTTAAGTTGTAAATATTCTTAAGATACAAGAAGATTATAGGCAGAGAATTTATGGAACATAGCACACTAGGAAACCTTAAACAAGAGTTAATTTCTATTTCAGCGGCTACCGACATTGGCTTTAACTGCACAGGAGCGATTAAGCAGCAAATCGAGACATTAGCGCAAAACATTGAAGCTCTTAACCAAAACAGTGAACCTACAAGCGATATGGAGTTGGTGCAAGGGCGCTGGCGGCTTCTGTACAGCACGTTTGGACTAGAACGGGAAACAAATCTTTCTAGTCTTTCTTTTGGAAAGCTGCCGAATGTGGTGGTTAGCGTTACTGGTATCTTCCAAGAGATTTATACTGCTGGTCAGCAGTACAAAAACCTTATTGAATTTACGGTTCCCTCTGGTGTTAAAGGTATTACTGTAGTTACAGGGCGCTACACAGTAGCGGACTCTAGGCGTCTGGTCATTGATTTCTTGGAAACTTCCGTTATCAAAGCCACCGACGATTTGAGTGACTCCGCTTTTCGAGAAGCTTTAGGAGTAGAGCAAAACTCGGCTCTCGAATCCACACTTTCTGGAAATGGCTGGTCGGATATTACCTATGTGGATGAAAATTTGCGCCTTATGCGTGGCAATCAACAGAATTTGTATGTGCTGGTGCGAGCCAACTCTCGGCTAACAGAATAGTCAACCCACTTGCCACACACCTTTGCGTTTTTTTATTTAAGAACCTTTACATTTCTCACCTTTAGGAGTGGCATCTGGGTAAAAAGTAATTATCGCTTTTTCTTTCCTCACAAAAACTGCGGGGAAAGTTTTGCCTGTTTCTTGGTCTTGTACATTAAAAATACACGCTCCGTCTGTATCACCTTGAAGTTTAAAGATTTTGGTTGCATCTAAAAGCATTTCTTGGGCTGTGCTTTGGTAGCTATAGCCTTTGATAACATCCCTAACAGTTTGATTACTCTGTTTAATGACGACGCCCATCGTGTAAATCAGACCTGGAACAACTTCTTCTCGCTTTTGATTATTTGGAAGCCGTCCCCCAATTCCCTTATTTTGTAACTCTAAATATCTGCCATAAAAATGTAAGCCGCCGATATCGTTGGCGTTATATATTTCTCCACAAAAAATGTGTTCAAATCCTTTATTTTTGAACCAAATATCAGTTAAATCTTGCAAAAAATCTTCTTTATTTTTACGACCCGGACGCAGTTCACCGTTAGTCACTTTCTGAAGTTTCTCTAACACGTCTGGGTAATAAGATAAAAGCTGTTTAAATTTATTGGAACTGACTTTGGTACCTATAGGACCACAGATATTTAGTACAGCTTGATCAAAAGGGTTGAGTTTAGGCGCTGGCGGTGAAATATCTAGCTTTTCTCCTGCTGGGAAACCAACAGGAACTGGGTTATCTTGATTATCAAAAAAGGGTATAAGTTTGGTATCTTGCTGTTGAGCGTAAACTGGACTGTGCAACCAAACTGGGGAGGCAAATACAAGGAGAGCAAATCCAGCTTTTACCCACTTAAGTATATGTGTCACCATATTTGATTACATAAATTAATACTTTAATTGATACTTTTGCAAGCTCCGCTTTTAGTATATCAACTGGCACCACTTTAACGGCATTCCCAGGTGGAACCTGGGAACGAGTGTAGGTGGGTATATGCCCTACCTACTGGTAAATCCAAAATCGGATTAATCTTTCTTCAACCAACTGAACATAGCACGTAAATCTTTGCCCACTTCCTCAATAGGGTGTTCAGCTTCTTGACGACGCATGGCGGTAAAACCAGGTTTACCAGATTGATTTTCTAAAACAAATTCCCGTGCAAATTGACCAGCTTGAATTTCTTGCAGAATTTTACGCATTTCTGCTTTGGTTTGGTCATTAACAATCCGAGGTCCACGGGTATAATCGCCATATTCAGCGGTGTTGGAAATGCTGTCGCGCATTTTGGCTAAGCCACCTTCCACAACCAAGTCAACAATCAATTTGACTTCATGGAGACATTCAAAATAAGCTAACTCTGGCTGATAACCTGCTTCTACCAAAGTTTCAAAACCAGCTTTGATTAAAGCACTTAAACCACCGCATAATACTGCTTGTTCGCCAAACAAATCGGTTTCGGTTTCTTCGCGGAAAGTGGTTTCGAGAATACCGGCGCGGGTTCCACCGATACCTCTAGCGTATGCCATCGCGCGATCGCGTGCCTGACCACTGGCATCCTGGTACACTGCGAACAGAGCCGGTACACCTTGCCCTTGTTCATAAGTCCGGCGTACCAAATGTCCTGGTCCTTTGGGTGCAACCATCACCACATCTATGTTTGCAGGTGGTACGACTTGACCAAAGTGAATATTAAAGCCGTGAGCAAATGCTAAAACATTTCCTTCTTCCAGATTCGGTTCAATTTCATTTTTGTAAACTGTTTTTTGCACTTCATCTGGCAACAAAATCATAATAAAGTCAGCAGCCTTAGCAGCATCTGCGACATTTTTCACAGTCAGTCCAGAAGCTTCAGCCTTCGCTGCTGACTTACTACCCGGATATAGCCCGACAATCACATTCAGACCACTATCTTTGAGATTGAGGGCGTGGGCGTGACCTTGGGAACCATAGCCGATGATGGCAATAGTTTTTTGTGCCAAAAGGTCTAAATTAGCATCTTCGTCGTAGTACATCCGGGCCATAATACCTTCTCCAGTCAGCAAGCGTCCTGATTTATTGCAAGTTTATAATCTTACCGCAAAACTTGACCTTAGCCTCGAATTGTTAAAACTCTATTGCTATAAGCTACCCAGCATCCATCCCACAGCCAATCCAAACGCTGCGGTTCCAGTCATAACTAGCATAGCAGCATTGAAACTACTTAAATATTTCTTTAACCTTCGCCCGGCTTTGTTGAAAGTCACTATTAAATTACAATACAAAACTAAACGGATAATCGGTTGCCAACCAATTATCATCCACAGCAAGATTATCAAAATGGCTGTTAAAGCTGGAACTACAATTCCACGCGTACTTGCTACATCAAGCAATAAAAAAGCAAAAAATAAAAGATTGATACAATATAAAATTATCGTGATTTGTGAAACATCCGGCAAAGGTAAAATACATAAACTAAAAGCTAAAATGGAACGTGAGATAACTAAAATAAGTACCAAGAGCCAAGTGTTTTTGGAAATCCGACTATAAATAATAGAAGCTAAGGGAAAAACAGCAAAATAAATGACAATAGGCACAGAAGCAGAAGATACTTTGATTAACCAGCCCTTAAATACATTTATGCTTAAAAAAGCAATTAACCAACCCCAATCTTTTAATATCTTGTTCAGTAATTTTTTGTGAGAGTTTTCACTAAAATTCATGTTTTCTCTCGCCGCTTTCAAAGGTAAGATAGCTGTTTTTCTTGATTGGAGCCAAATTTATTATCAGCAATTTCCTCATTCATAAATATTGATAAATCAAGTACATATAGTAATCCTATTGGATTTGTGAAATAGGCATTTTTCACGAACCACAGAGGACACAGAGAACGCAGAGTAAAGAGTAACACAAAACTTTACAAATCATTCAGGAATACTATAGTGTTTTTGTTTATTATTTATGCAGTCAAACCTTGTCAAGCAGATTATATTAGATTTAAAAAAAATAAAGCATAAAAAAATCTGTTATTTCAAACAGATTTAATCAGCGATTTTTATAATTTTGGGATTATACCATTGTGCCTTTAATAAGTTGAGTAAAGAACACCGAAACCCAAGCATTTAAACATTTTTTGTTGGGTGGTCACTATAGCATGACTGATAGAATTCGTGAAGATATACGTTTTGTCGGCGATTGTCCATATTCCAAGGCGGATTCACGAAAATTTCACAAATTAAATGAGATTGCTTTATAGTTCAACCCAACATACGCTGACTGCGGAAGGCAAGGTAATGTTTTTAGGTCTGGCGATCTATTCTTTGTACTTCGTCATCAGATAATTTCACATCGACAGCACGCACTGTGTCTTCAATGCTAGAAGTCTTGCTTGCACCAGGAATAGGCAAGATACAAGGCGACTTGGAACGTAACCACGCTAGGACAATACCGTACACCGATACGCCTTTTTCTTTGGCTAGTTTGGCGATCGCCTCAATATCTTCCAAGCCTTGATGACGACGACTACCACCGTAGGGACTCCAAGGTAGAAACGTCAAACTCTCTTTTTCACAATACTCCAGCACGCCATCAGACTCTGGCTGACGATACCAAGGGTTGTACTGATTTTGCACAGAGACAATATCAACCACATCCCGCGCCCGTTTGATTTGTTCTACAGAAAAATTGGAAACTCCCACGAACCGAATCAAACCCGCCTCGACTGCTTCTTTAGCTGGTGCCAGGGATTCTTCTATGGTGTAATCTGTATCGGGGGCATGGTATTGCCAAACATCAATCGGTTTATTGCCGCCCAAAGCCTCAAAGCTGATGCGGATAGTTTCGCGTAAATGCTGCGGATTACCATTGCGCGTCCAGTTCCCATTAGGACGCATCAAGCCGCCCTTTGTGGCTACAACAACATGACTGACATCGCCCTTGTAGCTTTGTAAAGCTTTGTGAATCAGTCGCTCGTTGTGGTGCTTGTCTGATTCATCTTTGCAGTAAGAGTCGGCGGTGTCGATGAATGTGATACCCAAATCCAAGGCACGATGAATGACATCAATTGACTGCGACTCTGGGGGGCGAGTGCTTATGGACATCGGCATAGCCCCTAAACCAATCGCACTTACAGAGATACCTGTTTTCCCTAGCTGTTTTGTTTCCATGTTTTTAGCTTAAGTTTCCAGCGTTATTACTTGGATGATAACTTCGCGCAAAGACAAGGCAGTGCGTTGGGCGGGTTTCCCGACTTGAAGCAACTGCCGTGCTAAGACGCTAAGCAAAACTCTGGATTTTTACGTCTGACGTAAGAGGTAAAAGAAAATGACTGTTACACAAACTGCAACAATGCCAGAAATCGGTTTTTGATTCACCCATACTTGCAATACGTTCATCTATCTATGGGTAGGTTATAAGTGGCATGAGTCATATAATACGTAAATCAACTTTCATTCTCAGTCTGCTGGCGGAGGAGTTATTTTCACCATTTGACAGTATTGTTGTTCGACAGGGCAGCGATTGCCCGGACACACTTCTTCCTCACACAGGCGACAGATTGTAAACGCTCGTAGTTCACTGGTGGTCATAGCAGTGAGCATCTTTTCTAAAAGCTTGGTTAGTTGCTTACGCTCATTGGGTGTAAGAGAGTTGACTGCAATCTGTAACTGTTGCCGCCGATCGCTTAGAATTGTCTTACGTCTTTCGTAACCGGCATCGGTTAGAAATAAAGCGACAGTTCTACCATCTGCGCCCGCTCTTCGCTCGACAAGACCTTGTGCTTCTAATCGATCAATAAGGCGAACCGTTCCGGGGTGAGAGAGATTCAAGATTTGTCGCAGTGCATTGATAGACAGTCCGGGTTCTGCACCCAACGTAACGAGAGCAGCAGGAGTCTCACCGCCATGTCCCGCATTCGCTTCAACAACGGCATTCAAACCATCGACGACACTTAAAGCTAGTGCACCTAGGAGGTTCAGGGTTCGTTCTTCATTCATACAAAAAAGTTGCTCGATACACACATGCATTGCGATGAAAGTTGCGCTGATGCGGGCTTGCTACATTGACCTGTTCTGCTGCTCCCCTGTGAAACAAGGCTGCTTGTCGTGCCTCCCCACGAGTTACACGCGAGATTACTAAACCCCTTTCGGATTGATGACAGTTGACGGATGTTCGTGGACAATGAGCCACTGACCGTTTCGATTCTCCCAGACATCCGTATGCCTAGCGTTAACCTCGAAATCTCTGCCGTCGTCGAAGGTGTATGACATCCAAGACGTAAACGCAGTGACTGCTACCTGCCCTTGAGCCAGCAACTTCACCTGCAAGTCACTGTTCGGAGACACGGTGAGTCGCGATAGTCCTGGGTAAATCGAGCGCATCTGTGCAAACCCAGTAAACCCTTTAAGAGGCGGGAGAGAGTCGTAAATTATGACATCTGAGTCCATAGCATAGAACGTTGCGAGCCGGTCGAAGTCGGGATGACCACTGTCTGTCGTCCACGCCTCGCAATATTCCTGAATGCGGTTCTGCCATTCGGTATTCATATCTCCTCCACAGAAAGCTGTAGTAGAGCGCCTAGTATTATATATGTATGATGCATACATATATAAAGATGAAATGTAAAGGAGAAATTTCAAGCTATATCTACGTTAGATACTCTAAGCGCAATCTTGTCCCACCAATAGACTGAAAAACTACGTTCCTACCAACTAAAACGAAGCAGCAACTACTGATTAGACTGACAAAATCTGTCTAACATCCCTAATCTGAATAATTGACTCGTTGGCGGCGGAATGCACAACCTGTCGCATCAACACCAAAATCGGGTAATCTGATAGATTGAATTAAGGGGTTAGCGTGTAGGAGAATATTGAACTTTGAATGGTTCTATACTCTACTGTAATCCTAGGGATTAGTAAATTAAAAATTAAAAAATGAAAATTGAAAATCTTGAATCTTCCATTTTTAATCAAAAATTAAACAGCCCCGGCTCCTTGTCCCTTTATCGCTTTGTTTGCTTGTTACCTCCTCTTAAGGCTCATCATTTGTACTAATTAAGACTAAATGATGAACCTCTAAAATGCCAAGATATGTAGCAGAAGCATATTTAAACTCTTATGCCAGAACTACGCCACTCAATCGCTCAGCACTACCACGAACGCACTAAGTACGACCCACAGACGATCGCCTCTAAGAATAAGGGGTTAGACTGGTCTAAGCAGCCGGTGCCGTTCAAAGAGTACAAAATAGGCTCTGCTTATGACCTCAAACCTTATATCCAAGAAAAACCCGAAGCATTTGTTGGTAACCCAGATGCTCAGTGGTGGCAGAGATTGTCACGGCTGCTGTTTTGTAGCTATGGACTAACGGCAAAAATGCCTTCAATGGGAAGTGCGGTATATTTAAGATCTGCACCAAGCGCGGGTGGCTTGTACCCTGCGGAGATGTATATCGTTTCCCGTGGCACGTCGTTGTTGCCACCAGGACTGTATAATTACCAGTGTCGCTCTCACTCGCTCATGCATTTCTGGGAAAGTGATGTTTGGCAGAAACTGCAAGAAGCTTGTTTCTGGCATCCTGCTTTGGAAAGTAGCGAGTTGGCAATTATTATTACTTCAGTTTTCTATCGTTCAGCGTGGCGATATGAAGATAGGGCATACCGACGAATTTTTTTGGATACGGGACACTTGTTGGGTAATATCGAGTTAGCAGGCACTGTGACTAACTATCGCCCTCATTTGATAGGTGGCTTTGTGGATGAGGCGGTGAACGAACTCCTATACATCGATCCCCAACACGAAGGAGTGATCGCAGTTGTTCCCCTAGCAGACTTGCTGGATATCGAACAAAACTTACCCACAGGGCGAACCGCCTTACCTTCCTCCACTGAAACTAATTATCCTCAGATTCCCGATGGTGAACTCTTGACGTATTTTCATTACCGTACACAGATTCAACCAGGGACAACGGGTAAGTTAAATTTGCCTGCGGTAAAAGAAAAATCTTTAGAAGATAAATATAACTTTCCTTTCTGTGAAAAAATTCCTACCGCCAGCAAGCCGATTGATTGGGGAACAAAACTGGAAGCGCTAGAAGTGACGATTCTCAAGCGGCGTTCTACTCGTGCTTACAGTGGTGAGGATTTAACCTTCGAGGAACTAAAAGCTTTACTTGATTTTACTTACCAACCTCAAAATTACATTGACCAAGGTTTTGATAATGTAACTGATTACTTTGACCTAAATTTAATAGAAACATTTATTGCTGTGTCTGGGGTAGAAGGTCTTGAAGCTGGCTGTTATTATTACGCACCTAAAGCGCAAGAATTGCGACAAATTCGTTTTAAAAACTTCAGAAGAGAATTGCACTTCCTCTGTTTGGGGCAAGAGTTAGGAAGGGATGCAGCAGCAGTCGTTTTTCATACAGCCGATTTAAAATCATCTGTGGGTCAGTACGGCGATCGCGTTTACCGTTATCTGCATATGGATGCCGGTCATTTGGGACAAAGGCTCAATTTAGCCGCAATTCGCCTTGGTTTAGGCGTCAGCGGGATTGGTGGATTTTTTGATGACCAAGTGAATGAAGTCTTGGGTATTCCTAGGGACGAAGCGGTGTTGTATATTACTACACTGGGAAGACCGAGGTAGTTTGAAGAATCGCAATTCATATCTAGTTGGCTGCATTCAAATCTGTTAAAAACTTGACAACCATAGGTGAGACATTATAGCCTTAGGGGAGCGTGTTGACACTCATCGACACACCTCCCCCGAACCTCGAAAACCGTATAATCTCGTTGAAATGCGTCGATTGCCTTTGTAGCAAGGGTTTCAGACGACAAGTTTCCTGATTTTTCTCAATAAGACACCCTTTATTGATAACAAAAAAAGATTGTGTCGATTGGGGGGGTCTCAAATCCCCTCTCAGTAAGGGTTCCAGAAGTGAACTCTTTACAAACCCTCTTCCCCTAACGGGGATGGAAACATTAAAACAAGCACAGCTAAGAAAATAGCCCACTTTACAAACCCTCTTCCCCTAACGGGGATGGAAACAGATAGTGCACGTACTTCAAAATTTAGCCGCCCTGTGTACTTTACAAACCCTCTTCCCCTAACGGGGATGGAAACACTTTTATTTGTACCGGAAAGTTTATGTCTGAATCCCCTTTACAAACCCTCTTCCCCTAACGGGGATGGAAACCCTAGAATATGTAGTGTTAAAAGCTGATTTGGATTACTTTACAAACCCTCTTCCCCTAACGGGGATGGAAACATTAGCTGTCTCGCTTTTTTTCCTCGTTCTTGTAAGCTTTACAAACCCTCTTCCCCTAACGGGGATGGAAACACTACTACCCATACCTCATCATCTAGTTGAAGTGCAGCAACTTTACAAACCCTCTTCCCCTAACGGCTGTACGTTCGCTCATTTTAAAAGGGAGAGAGGAATTAATGCCTAACAGGGTAAGGTTTCAATGCGATTGTGGCTCGGCTAAAAACCCCTCCGTGTAATACGTGGTAAAGCTTGCTGGAGAACAACCATGTCATACATGGACGAGAAAGAGTAAATGTTAACCTGTCATACATGGGGAGTTCGCCGTAAATTGCCTTTTTGTGTCATACAACAGATTACATTGTGGTCTTCACTAATTTAACGTTAAACTTACTGTGTAATACACGGTAGGAGCTGA
>JXCB02000039.1:179337-328299 GCA_000828075.3 Tolypothrix campylonemoides VB511288
TAAAAAGTTCATATTCATTGCTGATTGTAAAGCAGGTGCGATTGCAACTCGCGCTCAAATTGCAGCAAATGGTGGGATTTATTGCTTCCCTGTGCCCATGAGTGGACAACACCCCCAATATTTGAAGCAATGGGTACTAAACCCACCAGCAGAAATCCAGTCTATTCGTTTACCGCGACAAGATGAAGAAGAACCTGCTGTGGGCAAGGGTTTTGAAGTGGAGTTAGGCAAGTTTTGGTTCAATGAAGAAACTAACAAGTGGGTACGTTGGCATGAACGCTTCTTAGTAGTTTATTCCCAAAGCCTTGCAGCATCAATGATACGTGGTCAACAGCAACGCATCAATAGCGCTCAAACAGCTCTCAATAAATTAGCCGCAAAACCAGGAGAAGATCCACAAGCATTAGCGCATAAAGTTGAAAACATACTTGAGCGCTATCGTGTCAAAGATTTCTTCAATACGACAATTACAGAACAAATCACTCAACAGACTCGTCATGTCGGACGAGGACGACCATCAAAAAATTCTCCCACTGAATCGGTAACCAGTATTTGCCTTCAACTTCATATCCAGCTTCAAAATGCTGCAATCGAGTGCGCAGAAACCTTGGCAGGGTGGCGATTGTATGTCACTAACGCGCCAATTACTCAACTGAGTCTCTCTCAAGCCGTGACGTATTACCGAGACGAATGGCTTTTAGAGAGAGGATTTCACCGTTTTAAACGCGGTTGTTTGCCAGCCCTACCCGTTTACTTCCAAAACCAAAAACGAATTATTGGCTTAATGTTTTTGTTGAACATCGCTTTGCGGGTATTTACCTTAATGGAGTTTGTGGTACGACAGGCACTTATAGACACTCAACAATCTTTGGCTGGTCTTTACGATGGCAATCCCAAGCGAAAAACTGACCGCCCATCTACTGAAAAAATGCTTAAAGCTTTTTGTAACTTAACTCTTTATTTCTTACCTGATTCTACCATCTTCATCACACCAATTAACGCACTTCAAAAACAAATTCTTTGTTTAATGAAAATGCCACAGTCCCTTTATCAGGTAGCTCCGGTAGGTACTTCGACGTAATTTTTCGATTTATAAAGAATAACAAACGGAATTGAAGTCCGATTTCAATATTAACCAATATCCGTGTAATACACGCTAATCTGAGCCTTGAATAGCACTGCTTTATCGTGTATTACACGGCAGTTCTGATCTATGTAATACGCTCGCTCATGAATTGATTTCCCATGTAATATACGGATTCTCGGGGCTGGGTTTACCATGTATTACACCTAGGCTCTCAATCCCCTTTTTCCACGTATTACACGGAGGGGTTTTTAGCCGATCCACAATCGCATTGAAACCTTACCCTGTCAGGCATTAATTCCTCTCTCCCTTCAAAAATAAGCGAACGTACAGTAACGGGGATGGAAACGTTAAGTAAGGCTCTTTCATCTGCGGGTCGAATTCCCGCAAAAGTCAACTTTACAAACCCTCTTCCCCTAAAGGGGATGGAAACTTACTGGTTGAGCCTCCAGAGGGGGAGTTACAAGGACTTTACAAACCCTCTTCCCCTAACGGGGATGGAAACATCAAGTATTGCTTACCTTCTTCTTCGAGAGCGACCTTTACAAACCCTCTTCCCCTAACGGGGATGGAAACCCTAGTACATCATTAACCCTAGCTATTGTCTCATTACTTTACAAACCCTCTTCCCCTAACGGGGATGGAAACATTACATCATCGACTGTGTTGTCATTGGTTATATCGGGCAGCTTTACAAACCCTCTTCCCCTAACGGGGATGGAAACACCATCTCCGGTATATCTGGCTCCCTGGATGAACAGCTTTACAAACCCTCTTCCCCTAACGGGGATGGAAACTGAAGGGCTTATCCCACAAAAAAAGTTTCGCGTTGTACCCCCAATCCCCAATCCCTAATCCCCAGTCCCCTTCACTGATTAAATGTCGCCAGTAACCAACGACTAATAGCGCCATCATCTTCAGTTTGAGAACGCCTGAGGGCTTCTTCAACTAAGGCAATTTCCAATCCTGGTAAGACTTGAGATTCCTGAATAAGAGTACTTTCTGTTTCAGACAAAGAAGAAGCAATAACCTTGCTAGCATTGACATCAACAACCCAATACTCTTGGACTCCCAAGCGTTGGTAAAGTTTTTGTTTGCGTTCCGTATCGTCTTCCAAAGATGAAGCTGCAATCTCAACAACTAAAGTGGGTGGATTTGACTCATTGAGATTGACGGGAGAATTATTTCGGGGAGGAAATTTCAAATTGTTTCCAATATAAAAAGCAATATCAGGTTGGGTACCGCGAATTCTAGCTTTTCTAAAAGTAGTATTTGTTAGCTCTTTAATGGAAATATTTTTGATAGCTGCATACAATACAATTACGGTTGAAACAATAGAATTATCACGACCGTGTGCAGAACCTAATGCAGCTATCTCAATTCTCATGTAGCCTTGGTCGTAATAAAATCTACCACTTTCCAAGGTTGGATCATCCGCAAAAGTTAAAAACTCTTCCCACGTCGCCTCAACCCAGGTATCAGTGGGAATAGTATCTATGGTAGGGAGGGGATTAACCATACCTGTGAATTTCCTGCTGTGTCTTCTCTGCTATTTAGCCTAGCTTACTTTCAGCAGCGCTTCACCCCGCCGATAAAGTTCACGAGCAAAATCAGTCCACATTCCTTGTCCCCAATACCGGAAACAACTTGTTTGCAATAATAAGTTGTACAGCAAGGCTTTTTGATAAGCAGAACTTTGTGTTACTGAAGCATCTTGCTGCACTAATGAATCATATTTCTCATGAAACAAAGCGCTCAGTTTCTTCATCGGATCTAAGACATTTTCGTAGCCTTGAACCCAACTTAAAGAATTTGTCCAAGAAGCACCATCCATGTGAAATTGATGGTCTGTTTCTTTTAATTCTGCGATCGCCTTTTCTACTGCTTCTGGTGTAGCATTTTCTGAGTCTACTCGCTGCCAAATTTTGTGTTGTTGTACAGCTTGACAAGTCGGATAATCATCAGGATTAGCACCAGCCGCCTCAATCAATTCCAAATATTCGGTACCATTAAGTGCAACCACTCCGGAATGATTACCTCCTGAATCGCGAATTTCATGATATACCCTAAACAAATCGCGGGGATATTCATTCATCATCACGCCGCCATTTTCCCCATCGGCAATTTGCGTAACTAAAGAAGGAATGCTCACATTTCCAATTTGCTGTTTCCCTCTTCCTTTTGCCTCAAAATAGGGCTGCATTTGAGCTACTAATTTTGTATCGGAACCTTGGGTTTTAATTAATGCTGTGATGCTGATAGTTTCACCCTGAGAATTGCGGGCAACCAACCGATTCGGGATATATTTATCGTCATGGTGTAGCCCAGAACCATCCAGACGTTCTACTGAATGTTCTTGTACCATCAACCAACGATACCCGCATTCTTTCAAAGCTTTGATATATTCAAACAGCGTATCTGGGTGATTGGGTAAGTGCATTTCTGGCGGAGAAAAGCCCTTCACTCGCTTAAGGGCATCATAGCCAAAAATTGCTGCAAAATAATGTTGCCAGGCTTGAATATGCAGTTTAATGTCAGGAATTGGTGTGGAAGGAATAACCGCATGACTCCACATAGTTCCTAACCATTCAATATGCGGTTGATATTGGGGATCACAGGTAATGCGTTTGAGGTTGTTGAGGATATCCTCTCGTCCCATTTGTCGTAATCCCCACAACAAATTACCCGAATAATCGAGCATAATTCGAGGATTGCAACCTTCGGATATGAGTTGAGGGATAAAATCTCCCATACGGCTGTAGCACCAAGCAAATGGTTCTGCGTTATGGTTATCTCCTTGGTTAGGATGTTCAAACATATACTGGAGATTACTGATGAGTTCTCCATTCCCACCAGCAGGTATTGTTGGTTGATGCATATGCAGGGCGCAAGCAAACCCAGCCGTGATATTTTCTAAGCGCAGATTTGTGTTATTTAAAAACACAGGATTATCCTGTTGAACCACCGAACGAATTTCTCCTTCCCAGCCGCAAATATTTGGCAATCCTGTCCGCAATTCTTCTAAAACAGGTAAGTTCGCAAATGGTGTTGTTGCAGTCATAATGATTATCTCAATTTTTAGATTTTATTGAAAGAAGAAACCAGCAACCAGAAGCGGTAACAGCAGAAGGACAGACACAATCAAGACGAGAGTTCCCGGATCAATCTTAATTTGTGGATCGCGCATTTTACACTCTTTTGGATAAGAAATATTACAAACGGCTCACTACTTTTTTAGTATTTTTACTTACTTGCAGTTTGACTTAGATCACAAAGCTAACACAATGTTTAGCAACTTAAACTTTTATTAGACTCATCAGGTTAATAGTATACCTAGTATAAGGTTTAATCAATAGTTTTTTAATTTATCAAAAAATAATTTGAGTAATTCGGTACAAATTTTGTACAAATTGTGCCTAATCTGCTTTAAAATTAGGCTTTTATCTGATGATTGTAGAACGTTTAGTGAAGAGCAATTATAATTAATTTCATTCGAGCAAAATCATTAACTTTTAGAGTTGCCAGGAGAAGATTCATGACTCAAGATTACTCAGCAAAATGGTGGGCAGTATTTATATGTATTGCTTTTATCGAAGCAGTATTGCTCAGTCTGTTAATTTCTAGACAACCGACTCCACTACTATTTGTAGCAATCATTGCGATCGCATTTTTGTTGTTTCTCATTCCTCAGCTTGATGAGGTTATTGCATTGACTTTTGATAGAGGAAAGCTAGAAACTAAGATAAATTCAGTTGCTAAGAAAGTCTCTACAACTAAGGCAAGAACTGACAAGCTAGTTTTGTTATCTATGTCAAAATCGATGTATGATACTCTTAAGAAACTTGCAGCAGGAAGCTTTAGTCCTTATCAAATAAGTGATGTTCTAGAAAGAGAACTTTATCACCTTAAGGATTTAGGGTATATAGAAGTAGGTAGAATTCGTGACATTCCCTATGAAGGTAATAATCTTTCAGAATACCTGAAAGTAACAGATTCTGGTAAGCAATTTATCGAACTTCGTAAGAGTGTAGAGGAAGAAAGTAAAGGTTAATGTTAACTTGATTTAGTTAACCCACGGAAATCTACAGTTAATTTTCTTTAAGTGTGACGTGACAACTTATATGTGGTTTGAGTTATGTAACTCACACCTCAAAGAGCGAAAAATTGCTTAACGACACCACGAAATCTTAGCAATATAGGACTCGTTCATTAGACTTCTTGCACAAATAGCACTAAATATATAGCGGTTTTGGTGTTGTATGAAATATAGCTCTTGTGGGGTGGGCATCTTGCCATTGGTGTCAAGTTAAGAAAAATGGATTTGTGTCAAGAGTGGGAAACTCAATAGTAAAACTCAACACAGTGGTGTTGATACTAATCATGAGTAAACCCCGCAAAAAACAAGGAAATCCAGATTTTCGGCATCGAGTCAGCGTACCTGCCCCATCAAGCCAAGAGATAGAATCGAGGCTGTTTGAATTAATCACTCCAGGGACATTTGCCAATCTCAAAGGGGTAAAAGACAAAGAGCGTAGCTTGCGCGATCGTGTACTAACCCTACCAGTGATGGCAGCAATAGTATTGAGTCTAGTGTATCGACAAATACAGCATTTAACAGATGTGCTGCGCTGCTTGGAAGTAGAAGGGCTGATGTGGGTTGAGGCAATGCAGGTGAGTCGGCAAGCTTTATCTCAACGCCTTGGGAGTATGCCCGCTCAGTTGTTTATCAAGCTGTTTGAGCAAGTAATAGAGCGTTTAACAGCCAAGAAAAACAAGATTGAAATTGCACCAATGTGGGCATCTGTAGCATCATCATTTAGTGCAGTATGGATTGCAGATGCATCGACATTGGAAGCAGTCAAAAAACATTTGGGGCAACTTCAACAAAAAACAGGTGCAGTATTAGGGGGTAAGATGCTGATGGTAGTGGAAGCATTTAGCCATCGCCCAGTTGCAGCGTTTTTCGATGCCGACGCAAAACGCAATGAAACCAAGTGGTGGTCGGCACTACTAGAGCGCTTGCCAGTGGGTGGTTTACTCATAACAGATATGGGCTTCTACGGATTTGAGTGGTTTGATACCCTAACTGAGCAAGGAAAATATGTCTTAACTAGACAAAAAGCCAAGGTGCGCTATCAAGTAGTGCGCCGCCTTTCGAGTGGTTCTCACTATAAAGACGAAATTATTCAAATGGGACTTCACCATACTGATCCATGTCGCTACCCGATGCGACAAGTCTCTGTATTATGGGGTCAAACTTGGTATCATTACTTAACTAATGTTCTTGACCCACAACAACTTTCTCCACAGCAAGTTTGTGATTTGTATCGCCGACGTTGGCAAATCGAAGATGCATTTTTACTGACTAAACGTTTGTTGGGTTTATCTTATCTGTGGGTTGGTGGCACTAATGGTGTGCAGATGCAAGTCTATGCTACTTGGATTTTTTACGCAGTACTCAATGATTTGTGTGCCGATGTCGCTGTGGCTTTGCAGCAGCCCTTAGAACGTATTTCGCTGGAAATGGTCTTTCGCAGCTTGTATTTTTTCCATCGCGCACGATCGCACAACCCATTATTACAACTCATTCCTTGGTTGGTTGAGCATCATCGCTCTATGGGCTTGGTAAAAGCCGTTCGTCAACGACACCGACGAACGGCTGCTAGGTCACTTGACATCTGGGCATCGGCCTTAACTTGACACCAATGGCGGGGACGCCCACCCCACAAGATAAATAATTTATAGCGGCAAGTTTTATTATCGGTAATTTGCCGGACTTGATATAAATCTGTAATTCATCCAAACCAGAAGCGCTATATTTCTTGGAAATCCTTTAGTAGACGCGATCGCCTGTTACGCCAAGCATATTTATTATTATGTTTCAATCCCTGATAGGGATTCGTAGAAATTGTAACTTTATCAAAAGTCTTTCTGTGGAGGTAGAAAATTTGTTTCAATCCCTGATAGGGATTCGTAGAAATTGTAACCTTTGGAGTACGCCGCCTCGACGCACGAGGGCATCGCAGTTTCAATCCCTGATAGGGATTCGTAGAAATTGTAACTCCTCAATCCCAGTGGGTATCGTCCTCCCTTGTTGGGTTTCAATCCCTGATAGGGATTCGTAGAAATTGTAACGAAATTAGGCGACTCCATTACCCAAGAAGAAGCTGTTTCAATCCCTGATAGGGATTCGTAGAAATTGTAACTATTTACTGCGGCTCCTTTACCCAACACGTCAATTTTGTTTCAATCCCTGATAGGGATTCGTAGAAATTGTAACGTGGGTAGTACAGGCTTTAGTGATAATAGATGGGTTTCAATCCCTGATAGGGATTCGTAGAAATTGTAACCTTCTTGTTGCTTAGTTCCATCTAAAGGAATTCCGTTTCAATCCCTGATAGGGATTCGTAGAAATTGTAACCTCCTTTCTCCTTCTAATGTAATAACCTATGATACTTGTTTCAATCCCTGATAGGGATTCGTAGAAATTGTAACATGAGCTTTCTATTTATGCTTTTATGTGGTACAGGTTTCAATCCCTGATAGGGATTCGTAGAAATTGTAACATCAGCTTATTGATTTTGAGGCTGATAAACACTTGTTTCAATCCCTGATAGGGATTCGTAGAAATTGTAACAAAAGCTTTAAAAGAGCATACAGATAAAATAGCAGTTTCAATCCCTGATAGGGATTCGTAGAAATTGTAACAAGTACCCTGATTTTTAGAGAATGCTCCAATCATGTTTCAATCCCTGATAGGGATTCGTAGAAATTGTAACAAAGCATTGCTGCCGAGTACTTAGCCGATTTACGTGTTTCAATCCCTGATAGGGATTCGTAGAAATTGTAACTCCCGCTTGTATCACGATGGCAAAATTATTAGATCCGGTTTCAATCCCTGATAGGGATTCGTAGAAATTGTAACCAACAATCCGTTGATGTACAACCCTTACTATGACGTTTCAATCCCTGATAGGGATTCGTAGAAATTGTAACGAGAGAGAGAAGCTTTTTAACTTTGTTAAAGAAAAGTTTCAATCCCTGATAGGGATTCGTAGAAATTGTAACTCCCGTAATACGCCAGGACAACTGCCTAAGAGTTTCAATCCCTGATAGGGATTCGTAGAAATTGTAACTGAATGGCGGCTCTGGGCGTACCTTGTGATACTTGTTTCAATCCCTGATAGGGATTCGTAGAAATTGTAACTCTTGTACGAAATCTCAAGAGCTTCAATTCCAGCAGTTTCAATCCCTGATAGGGATTCGTAGAAATTGTAACAAACCCATCCCAAACGAGTATCACATCCCATCTGTTTCAATCCCTGATAGGGATTCGTAGAAATTGTAACTTCGAGTAGGCAAAGTTGGTAGGGAGTCAGGTTGGTTTCAATCCCTGATAGGGATTCGTAGAAATTGTAACCTCTATAAGAGTTTGATACCGAATAAGAACATTTGTTTCAATCCCTGATAGGGATTCGTAGAAATTGTAACCCGTTCTTGAGATGGACGCGCTAAAAGATGCTGAAGTTTCAATCCCTGATAGGGATTCGTAGAAATTGTAACCGTTTATCCTCGGTTATCTCCTGACAAAATATTTGTTTCAATCCCTGATAGGGATTCGTAGAAATTGTAACTGCTGGCATCGCAAATGCTTACTATATTTAGTTTTCGAGGTTCGGTTGCGCGGATCTGTAAAACTATGCCGTTTTCAGACGCAGCGTTCAAACATTTTTTTACATCATACAAGCTAAAAGTCAGATTTGGCAAGCTTTTGGGAGATTGCGCGGATGGAAAATTGGGTAAGTGATGCTCAAAACCTTGTGTCATAAGTCATCCAGCCATTTTTTGGCTTTACCTGAAAAAAACACCCACCCCTCCGCGCAACAAGTCGTCATCACAAGTTAAAACCTAGGCAAAAAAGATGGTTTGGTCTCGCGGCTGTTCGCCGCCTATCTTTTCCACTTTACCTTGACAACAAGCACACAAGAATTGACACTCGCGCGCTAACCTTGCGGTGTAGCGAGAGATTCTTGTTTCACAGAAACACGCTTTTTGGTACAAGTACCAACGAGTCCACTCAAGTTGCACTTAAAAATACTATACTGCACCCATTGACGACTTATCACAGGATGTTTAAACTTAGATTGTTTTTTCTGTAAGCAGCACTATCCGCGCCTTTCAAACCACGCAAACAGTCAATGTTTCATGTTTAATCGCCGAATCATTCCCATACCCATTGTGGTTTTGCGTCCTGCACCACAGTAGAGAGCAAAATTAGCTAAGGCGTTGATTTGTTTGATGATGAGTGGATCAATATTTCCCAAAATTCGATAACTTATTTCGCCGACACAGCCAATAAATTTACTGCGAGAGTCGGCTGCTATAGCAGTGCGAATATTAAAAAAACTAGGAAAAATGACTTCTGTCAAATTGGGTTCTAAAGAAATACCGCTATATTTATTCCAGCGTTGAAACAAACTGTTAAAGACACATTCTCTTGTTGGTAAAGCAGTGTCAAAATTACCTTGGCGGAAGTTAGTAGGAGTGCAAAAACTTAAAGCAATTTGGCGCTCATGATCAGATGCTTGCTCGTATAATTCGGCGTAAGTAGCCGCATTTGCCCAAGGTTGCGTTAACTGGGGAGTGCCGAAAATGCTGGTAATATACAAATCAGCAGGACCCAAGTGCCAAGGTTGGGCAGGGTTAAGATTGAGCCACAGTTGAGTTAGTTTGCTAAAGAGGGTATCATCTAGTAGGGAAATACGCCACCAACATGGAGTTCCTATAGGAATGGGTTTTTCATGATCCCATTCCAAGGTGTGATCTGAGATTTTAGTTCTGTTGGTATGGTTGAATTTAGCTTGTAAGGGGCTGATGGTGAAAGCTTTGTCAGCGCCAGAGTCGTGGAGGCGATCGCCTAGTTCTCTATCCACCGAACTAACGAGGTTGAGAAACAGGGCGTGGAGATGTCTGCCGGTGAGGAATTGTGGTGGAATAGGAGATTGAGGGAGTAGGTTGAGGACTAAGCTGTGGGGCATGGGATTGTTGTAAACTGAAAAACTGCATAGCACTATGTAGTTTCTATCACGCGCTTAAACATCGCCCGAATATTTCCAAGTTGGTGGAGGCGATCGCCCGTCGCAAATTCCCTCAAATGACTGATCACGAAGAACGCAAGTATGATATCACCCGCCTCCCTTCCCCTCTCCGACCTCGCGGAGAGGGTTGGGGTGAGGTCAAGCAGGAACTATATCAAATCTGGTAGCATTTGAATAATAAAAAAAACCGCACGCCTACGCTCTTGAGCGCAGAGGGACAGGAAGGAGAAATAATTCCAGTGCCAACGGATTTGATATTGTAAGTAATTAACCGGACTTGATATGAATGAAACGGTATTACTGCATACTTTGGCATTTGCATATCAAGCCAAATCTGACGGTCTGACCCTCGCTACCTGTTCAAGAACTCAGAACCCAGAACGGTTAAGCCAAAAAAAGGGAACAGTATAAGTGGGGCTTTCAGTAATTCTGAATTCTGAGTTCTTTGTAGATAAATTAAGTGCAGGTTACAGCGCTTTTTAAGTAAATAAACCACGCTTTAGGGGCACGGCACAGAACAGCCCCTAGGAAAATCTGTGGTTCAATTAACTGAAAAGAGCTGGTATGACACCTACGGTAATCGTCGGATAATGGTTAAGCCATCTCGCAGTGGCAACAAAACCTGTTCTACACGCGCGTCGGCGGCGACAACGCGGTTAAACTGAGCAATAGCCTCGCCGTTGGGAGTGCGGTTTTCAGTAGGGAGATAAACTTGTCCTTGAAGTAGAGTGTTATCCACGCAGAGAAACCCGCCAGGAATTAGCAAATCTTTATCCAGCAGGTTTTGAAAGTACTTGACATACTCCCGCTTATCTGCATCAATAAACACAAAGTCAAATGACTCTCTCGCTGCTGCCAGTTTTTCCAGAGTTTCCAGTGCTGCACCCACTTCCACACGAATTTTTGCACCATGCGGAGATTCCCGGAAGGCAGCTTGCGCGAACTCTGCGGTGTAAGGGTCAACTTCGCAGGCGACGAGTTCTCCATCTGGCGGTAAAGCTTCCGCCATTGCTAATGCAGAATAGCCAGTGAACATACCAACTTCCAGCACTTTCCTAGCTTTGGTCATATGGATAAACATCTTGAGGGTTTGTCCTTCCACATGCCCGGAGAGCATTTCCTGCTCTAGTTCTCGCACGGTAGCTCCTTGCTGGAACCTTTGAGTCCAAGCTTCCTGAGCTGTTTTTTGAGCTAGCACTGCTAGGGCTGGTGATTCACCAGTAGTACATTCTTCTAAATAAGGGTCTAAACCTGCTGCCAAAAGCCATGCTTGATTGAGGTTAGCTAGTAGCTCATCAGATGTCTGTTGATTGAATGTCTGCAAAATGGTTTCTAGCTGCTTGGCTAAAATCCCTAACGGCGTAACAGGTCTAGCGCTTGGCTTTTCGACAACTTGAGACATTACACTTCACTCCCGACAAGTTCTGGCTGATGAGCGTCTGGGTACTGTTCTACACCATCTCCGCCACGGGGGTAGGTTTTGCACAGATGCTTATGTTCTGATAATGCTGCAGCCAGTTCTTCGCGAGTTAAATCGTTAACAAAAAAGCAATGACCTATCGGTCTGGGCATGGCTGCTCGTAGCAGACCGTCTCGTGTTAGGGTAATCGATTGGGTTGCACGCCACGCAAGTTCTTCGTCTAAGAGGGGATGGTCGAGAGCAAGACCAAGACGGCTCATCAAACCAAGAATGCGATCGCGCTCTTCTGTGGTTATGTAGCCCCGCCGCGCAGCAATTGTCGCAGATAATGCCATGTCAATATTGACTGCATGACCGTGATAGATAGGCACGCGAGGAGCAAGTTCTAGAGTCGGACTCCAAGTATGACCGTAGGCAATCACGCGGTCTAAGTCTAACTCGTGTAGGTTGGGAACCTCCAACTCCAGCATTGTTTTGATGGACTCGTAAGTGACTTGATGCGCCACATCCTTAATTTCTGGCGTTGCGTCAATGTTGCCAAAGTGTGTATGCAGTAGTTCTTCCCCATACTTCTCCAACAAATCGAAAACCTCTTTGTTGGCAACTACTGCAATTTTTACCAGTTCCGCCATACCATTGCGGACTTGCGCTGTTGGTAAAGTACCCAGAAACGAGAAATCGAGGAAAACGTTTCGCGAAGCGTGATAAGCACCAAGGCGATTTTTCAGCTTCTTGTGGTTAACAGCTACCTTGATAGCAACACTTGCATCAATCAATCCGATCAGAGTGGTAGGAATGCGAATGTAGTTGCTACTACGGCGGTAAGTAGAACAGGCGAAACCTGCAACATCTGTAATCAGTCCACCGCCAACCACTAGCACTGGTTCCTTGCGTACTAGCTTAAATTCAGCGAAAGCATCGATAATCTTCTCGAACGATTCAATCGTTTTGTTTGGTTCAGTGATAGTGATCCCAAAAACTGTCAGGTCAATGCCGTAATGCTTGAAATACTGCTGAATTTGACTGCTGTAATGCTTATACACATTTTCATCTACAACAGCTAAGCAGCGTCCAAAATCTTTGTAAACTTGTGCTAATTCTGGATTTTCGATTGCGAAAACCCCATCAACATAAATCAAGCTGTACTCAATTTTTTCGTAAGCTTCTACATGAAAAGCGGTTTTAGTAGCTTCAAACTTTGCTTGGACGGTACTCATTCTTTTTGACCTAAAGTTGACACTATCCCCCAAACAAAATGGGGGACTATTCGCAAGATAGTAGTAACTCCAGTCCACTCACAAACAAAAGACCTATCCCCTTGAGCAAACTGCTCAATGGATAAGAAAATTGGAGGAGAATAAGGGAACACAATATAATGCTCTCCACCCATAGAATTAGGTTTTGAGCATTCTTCAGTAATTGATTTGATTTTGATTAGCTGACTAGTCAGCCAAAGAGCGCTGACATCAGGTTAAAATTCCACATTTTGCAGAAAATTCCTCATGCTTCGCTCTGTTGATAGCTATCTAATGGTCATTGTATTTTGACCTATTTATCAAATTATCACATTTGCTTTGCTTAAATGAAATTAAATTTTTTTTCTATTATCCTCCCAATTATCGGATACAAAGTAACCGAAATGACTCAAAAGTTTCATAAAAATGCGAGAATTTCAGTAGACAGCAGAATTATATATCTTTTGATATATATAGTTTGATATCGTTTGTATTTAAACTACTAATTACTTACCACATCATATGGCTCACTCAAATCTACCAGAAGCTATACAAAATATCCTAGATAGATACAAAGAGCCGGATGCTGTCTTTAGTGCCTTGGTTGGGGTACTTGGGGAAGTCTTGCAGTGCGTTAGCAAAGCTCCTGCGAAGTAGGCTCGCTGTTTTCTCTACTTGAGAAATCCTCAAACCAAACTTGGCAGAGTCCCTTATTGCTGGCGACGAAATCAAGAAATTCCAGAAATCCTAGATCCCGACTGGAAACCAGAACCAGAATCTCTGCCTCAAGAAGATCCCCTATTTGCTGCGGCTTTGCGAACTGACCCTTCTGTTTATGTTGAAGATGTAGAAACAGCGAGTCCAGAGGTTGTCAACCGGGAGTTTGAGCGCAAGGAGTTTGGACATCGAGCGTTAATTCACTCTCACCTTGTCTGGGACGGTCAACTATGGGGAATTTTGCAACCCTGTGTCTTCGGAAGTCAACGAGTTTGCTCAGCGTCAGACCGCGCCGTTGTCACCGAACTTGAAGACAAAATAGCACCCCTAGCGGCTGCTTATGTCAAAGCCGCTAACTTTAATTAGGGATTTATGGGCGCACAGCATTGAAACCCTACTTGAAGCGGTCGGTTATCCCCCCACTCTGTGATCCCCTATCTCGCCTAGGATTTAGCCACAATTTAAGTAGGGTCATTTCTAAAAAAGCAAACTATGTTTCCGTTCTCTTTTCCTTTTGGGTATAACAACTGCTATACTGGCGAGCCTGTTTCTCGCAAAAGCCGCCTAGAGCGTAAGCTGAGATTTCTCAAGACAATGCGAGATGATTTAGAGACTAAACTTGCTGGTCTAAACGCTGCTATCACTAATGTTGAGCAGCAGTTAAATCAGGAAGATGTCACTCAAGTCTAAGAAGTGGCGGTAAACGTGAATTTCGCCGTCATATAGACTGACGTCAGGGTTCGTGTTATCAGGGATGTGTATAGTAACTGCACTTCCCTAGTAACACGAACCCTGACAACTAAGAAGTTTTTAGAGCTAACAATTCATGCCAACGCTCCACAGGCAAACTTCCTCCAGAAGCAAAATCGTGTCCATGACCGTAATTGCCTTCACCTTCAGAGCTTTTATGCGTTCAACAAAAGCCTTGAAAGCATCACGCGCAGCCTCAAGAGTTGGTATCGTGTTGATATCTCCGGGAGGAATGGCACTCAGTTAAGATGCAGAAGTAGAGGAAGTGGGGGAAGATGAGGAGCCAGCGCCGTGGGCGGGTTTCCCGACTTGAGGCGACTGGCGTGGAGATAAGGAAGTATTTTCTCCCCCTACTCCCCCTACTCCCCCTACTCCCTTATCTTCTGGAGAGTCTGGGACTACTTCAGCCAAACGCCGCACTGTTTCCAAGGTATCAATTTCTTCAGCAGGCTTATCATTTCGTACCCGAAGAATACGGGGGAAGCGCAAGGCGTAACCACTATTGTGTCGTTCGGATGGTTGCACGCGGTCAAAAGTGACTTCCAAAACCATTTTTGGTTGCACCACACACACCCTACCGTGTTCCAACTCTTGCAAAGTATGGGCGCGAAACCAATGACTGAGTTCAGTGACTTCAGCATCAGTGAGTCCTGAGTATGCTTTGCCCACATTTAAGAGTGTTGGATCTGTCTCGCTTTTGCGTACTGCAAAGGTGTAGTCAGAAAGAAAGCGACTGCGTTTGCCAGTACCCACTTCAGCTGCTGTAACAACAACATCAAGGGTGGCGATCGCCCGTTTAACTTTCAGCCAATCACGTCCCCGACGACCTGGTTTATATGTTGAATTGAGGTCTTTCACCATCAATCCTTCATTTCCACGCCCACGAGCCGCTGCAAATTCTTCATCTAAACTAGAAATATCAGCGAATCGTTTATGAATCCCACTTCGCACTCTTTCACTGTTTAAATATAGAGATTCTAGAATTGTTCGCCGAGTCTGAAACGGTTCGTTAATCAACACGCGTTTTTGAGCGTACAACACATCATAAGCAATGAATGCCACAGGCACTTCATTCAGCAACTCTTGTGAAACTTTTTTGCGTCCCAAGCGCTTTTGTAATTCTTGAAAAGGTAATATTTCTTCGCCTCTAATTGGTACAATCTCCCCATCCAAAATTAAACCAAACTAAAATTTTCCCTGTAAATACAGACAAATTAATTTTTGTCTGACCATTGGCGGTAGTGTGCGAATAATCACGGAGGTAGAGGCATCAACATTTGCTCCTTACGGTTTACCTGACCAGTTTCTAAACATATCTGGGATACCCTAAGGTGTTTAGACCATCAAGAATTTGCATGACTTTGAAACTCTCTGAGTCTTCTCAAGGCTACCAAGCGCTTCAACCAGATACCCTCCATCGGTTACTGAATATTAAAGAGATTTACTACGAGCCTGCTGTTAATGACTACACCCGAGGTCAAGAAATTCTGTCAGAGTACCCTGATGCCAAACTTATTGAGGTAGCTTCTCATTGGAAAATTCCCGAACTACATGGCAATTCCGAGTTAGTAGAAGACTGGAACCGCATCAAGCGTACTGTTCTAGTATTGGGCGTTAAGAAGTCTCTCCAGTGTCGTCCTAACTGTCGTAGTTCAGATTTTGTTGCCCCTTCTCATGCAAACGGCTGTGCAATTGCTTGTGTATATTGTTACAATGCTCGACGTAAGGGCTACGCAAACCCTATCACAACCTTCGTTAATATCGAGCAAATTATCCGCTACTTAGAACGACACGCTACTAAACAGGGCGTCAAGCAGGAGCCAAATCAGGTAGACCCAACGTACTGGGTGTATGAGATTGGTGAAAATAGCGATTGTTCAGTGGATGCGGCTATTTGCGATAATGTCAAAGACCTTGTTGCCCTGTTCCGACATTTGCCTCATGCTAAAGCAACATTTGCCACCAAACGGGTCAATCGCGACTTACTCAATTACGATCCGCAAGGAAAGACACGCATTCGCTTCAGTCTCATGCCTCAATCAATGGCGCAAGTGGTGGATATTCGCACCTCAAGTATTGCTGACCGTATTGCTGCAGTGAATGATTTTGTTGAAGCCGGGTATGAAGTCCACCTCAACTTCGCGCCTGTTATTCACTATGAGGGCTGGCTTGCAGATTATGAACAATTGTTTAGACAAGTGGATGATACTCTCTCACCTCAAGCCAAACAGCAACTACAAGCGGAAGTGATATTTTTGACGCACAATGAGGAACTGCATGAAGTCAATTTGGGTTGGCATCCTCAGGCGGAAGAGATTTTGTGGCGACCTGAACTACAAGAGCAGAAGTATTCCCAGACAGGCGGTAAGAATGTGCGCTACAAGCGTGGGTTTAAAGGGCAGTTAGTTGAGCAATTTTGCCGTCAACTCAGACAGCAGTTACCTTACTGCAACATTCGCTATGCTTTTTGAGAAAAATCACAGGTAATCGGGAGATTGTATGCATTGAGCAGCTTAATGCATACAACTCTTATGAAGTTCATTTGTATCCTAGAAATAGAGGCTTAATACTTTTAGGTAAATATGATGACTCTAGTGGAATTCAAGCAATTGATAGAAAAAGGGCGAAATTGTCCTGACTTACTGCCAAAAGCGTTGCAAGCCCTTTGGTACGACAAAAAAGGTGAGTGGAACACTGCACACGAAATAGTACAAGATGCTAGCGATGCAGATAGTGCTTGGGTTCACGCCTACCTGCATCGTAAAGAGGGCGATTTAAGTAATGCCCGTTACTGGTACAGACGTAGTGAACAGCCAGAGTCAAAAGTAGGATTAGATGAGGAATGGGAGCAGATAGCTTCTAGTTTGCTGAGCAAGGTGAACCAAGTATGGATGCAGATGAACTGAAGCGCCGTTTTGCAGCAGGAGAGAGAAATTTTCCAACAGTGAATCTCTCTAGAGCCAAGTTGATTGGTGTTCACCTAGCTGGAGTCAATTTATTTGCAGCGGATTTAAGTGGGGCAAACCTAGCTAAAGCTAAACTGTGGGGAGCTAACCTTGGAGGAGCTAACTTAGCTGGAGCCAATTTGACGCGAGCTAACCTAAGCGGTGTCAACTTGCATGAAGCTAATCTCAGGGGAGCCAAGCTAAATTTTGCCAAGCTTTATGGAGCAAATTTGAGTGGGGCTTGCTACGATGACAGCACCCGCTTTTCTAGAGGTTTTGACCCAATCAGTAGAAATATGCGGAAGCTGTGACCAAATATATATTCATTGCCTACAGTTTAAGCATAATAGAGATAAGTTACGGAATAATCTGATGGCTGATGTAAGTGGCACTTGGCTGGGAACTTACTGGCAACAAGGAATTCCTACTCGCTTTGAAGTGACATTGATTCAAAGTGGCAATAGTTTGACTGGTAGGATTTTGGATGACAGCGATTTGGGAGAAGCCCAGCTTACGGGTGAGGTAGTTGGGCGTCGTATCAGCTTTATCAAGCGCTACTTCACGACTTCACCTGACCCAGTTACCTACGTTGGCACAATCTCAGAGGATGAAGATTATATGCAAGGACAATGGAGCCTCAAACCTTGGGGCTCTGGTCCTTGGGAAGCCCGACGTAGTGGGGAAACGCTAATGGCAGATTTACAAACTCGTATAGAAAAAAAGGTTTCTTTAACGGCTACATAGCCGGAATATAATTTGAGGATTATGCAATATGCAATCTCCCACAGCTCAGGATAGAAAACTAATTCTCAACCAATCTTCTTTCTCAAAAGTAAAGCCAGAATATCAAAAACTACTTAACGACTTGCGAGAGAAAGTTGAAAATCGCTTTGGTGCTGACCTCTGTGCTTATTATCTCTTGGGTAGTGTTGGACGTGGGGAAGACATACCGGGAATTTCAGATATGGATACAGTCGTTATTTTACGGCGTAATTATACTGCTGAAGATGAAGTATGGGAAAAAGAAATCAAAGATGAATTTGAACCACAATATCCCAAACTTGAGCGCCTTGATTTTGGCTGCATGGAAGAAAAAGAATTTGATGACCCCAAGGCAGAGCGATTGAGATTTATTTTCAAAACTGATGGTTTGTTGATTTTTGGTCAAGACATTGCAGCCAACTTTTCATCATATCCGCCAGGATTGGAATTGGCTAAACTTTTAAATGGTAACTACCGCAGAACTTTGGATAGCATACAGAAAGATATTAAAGAACCAGATGAAGAAGACCGAAGTAATCCTAAATATGTCACGGAATGCGTGCGCTGGATATCAAAAAAAGTATTGCGTTTGTGCTTGGGTATTGTTATGGTAGATGAGCCATTCTATACTAGGCGTATGCAGGAAATGGCACAAAAATTTTTGGAATATCATCCGCTTTACCAGCCGCAAGTAGAAAGAGCTTTACATCAATATCTGTATCCAACTAATGATATAAGTGAAGCACTGGATTTTCTTAACGAAATGAGTGCCATTATCTGTAAGCTGGCGGATGAAAAGTTTGGATAAAAATTCCTGTTAGCTAAATTTATATTAATTCTCCACGAAGAACGGTGACTGCTTGTCCACTGAGATAGACACGAGAACCCCCTTCATAACGAATCTTTAACACACCACCCCGGCTAGATGCCTGATATGCTAAAAACTCATCCTTCTGTAGGCGATCGCGCCAGAAGGGAGCAAGACAACAGTGAGCAGCCCCAGTTACAGGGTCTTCATTAATTCCAACTCCTGGGGCAAAAAAGCGAGAGACAAAATCGTATTCAGAATCTGTGTGTGCTGAACTCGTAACAATCACATTGGCAAGAGGTAACGCTTTGAGGATCTCAAAATTCGGCTGCATTTGTCGTAGTAAATCTTCAGACTCCACCTCTACCAAATAACCCAGAGAATTTTTCATCAGTGTTTGTATGGGGACACCCAAAGCTTCATCAAGTTCTCCAAAAGCGGTTATTTCTTCGGAATGATTCACTGGAAAATCGAGTTCAATCCAATTTGCCTGTTTTTTGGCAATTAGCAATCCGCTTTTAGTGTGGAAACGAGCGACTTCATCTGGTAAAAGATGCCCCTCCGACCAAAGGACATGAGCGCTTGCTAAGGTTGCATGACCACACAGCGGCACTTCTGTTGTAGGCGTGAACCAACGCAGATGAAAACCATCCTCCTGTCTGACCAAAAAGGCAGTTTCAGATAAATTCATCTCTTGCGCCACTTTCTGCATCCAATCTTCCGACTGGGGAGCAGGTAAAACGCAGACAGCAGCAGGATTACCTGCGAAAGGTGTGTTGGTAAATGCGTCTACTTGAGTAAGAGTCTGTCTCATATGTTCAAATCTGTTTTAAATTAACAATAGCGGTAAAACTTAACCGTTTGGTAATAAATACTCTGGTTGAGGCGACACTTCTAGCCAAAAAGCAATTTAGCTGTCATTGGTTGATAATACTTATTTTTGCAGGGATTATGCTAAGGAATCTACCACAAGCGTGCTAACTTTTGAAGTTGTGTTGATATCCCAAATTGTCACTTTCTCTATGTCTGAATCATTTGTTTTTTGTTATTGAATAACATCGCAACCTCCAACTCGTAAAGGGGACTGGGGATTGAGGATTAGGGATTGGGGTAATGGTTATCAAACGAAAAATTATATCCGGGGAAATATTGCCCCTCCTCAAGTCGGGAGCATTTCCCCAGTCGGTAGAGAGTAGAGAGCGATTTTCGCAATGATTGAGCTATTTCGATAAAGTGCAAACTTTTTGTAAACTTTTCAGACTTTTTCTGACTAATTTAAGTAAATTAAAATGAATTTTTTTTAAGAATGAGAGATGAACTACTAGTTAACCAATTAGCGTGAAGAAAAACCATGAAACAGAGCGATTTGTCCTTGCCAGCTGGGTGTACCCTTCGCAGTGCAACATCTAAGGATATCTGGTCAATTCGGCGGTTGGTGCTAGGGGCAAAACTAGACCCGACTCAAATCAAATGGCAGCAATTCTGGGTAGTAGAATGCGATGGGCGATTGGTAGCTTGCGGGCAGTTACGCAACTTCTCTGGCGCACAAGAACTTGGTAGTTTGGTTGTTTTACCAGCTTGGAGAGGTCGCGGTTTGGGCATGGTTCTGACACAGCATTTGATTCACCAAGCGACTCAACCACTTTATTTGGAGTGTTTGGGTCAGCGACTGGCGCAGTTTTATAATCGCTTAGGTTTTGTGCAAATTTCCTTCGAGGACTTACCGCCGTCTATGAAACGCAAGTTTGGATTGTCTCAATTAGGAAAGAGGTTGATAAGGGTTCCTGTAGTGTTTATGGAGTATCGGGACTGAATGGATTTCCAACAAATAAATTACCCCCTAACAGTGGGGTTAACATCCCTCTGTCCGCCCAGTGAATAGGACGGGCGCCAATCCCATCCCACAAGAAAAAATTGGATATTTTTTAATTTGCAAGTCCCTAAGAGGTGTGCAATCGGCATTGAGTCATTCCAAGCATCTAATATTATACGCCTAAAAAAAATTCTTTTTCACAACCTCTTGACTCTCCAGTGTACTGGAGGATTCAAGATGAAATAAGTTGCTAGTTAGCGCCAGTTGCTAATTGGAGTCGTCCTATGGAAAATGCCACACTGAAACTACGCGGCATGAGTTGCGCCTCTTGTGCTAGAAACATTGAAAATACGATTCGTTCTGTTCCTGGCGTCAATGAATGTAATGTGAATTTTGGGGCAGAACAGGCAATAGTTGAGTACGATCCCAAAAAAACCAATTTAGAAGCAATTCAAGGTGCAGTGGATGAAGCAGGTTACTCTGCTTACCCACTCGAAGAACAAAACCTGATGGCGGGAGAAGATGATGCTGAAAAAACAGCTCGTTTGCAAGAGTCACGTTTGCTACTGCGGAAAGTTGTTGTAGGTGGGGTGATTGGTGTTGTGCTAGTGATTGGGTCGTTACCCATGATGACAGGATTGCATTTACCTTTCATTCCAGTATGGTTGCATAATCCTTGGTTACAACTTGTGCTGGCAACCCCGGTGCTGTTCTGGTGCGGTGCCGATTTCTTCAAAAATGCCTGGAAAGCTTTTAAACGACATACTGCAACTATGGATACTCTGGTTGCTTTGGGTACAGGGACAGCCTACATCTATTCTCTGTTTGCCACAGTTTTCCCCAGTTTCTTTACGGCACAGGGGTTGATGCCGGATGTATATTATGAAGCAGCCGTGGTGATTATTGCCTTGATTCTTTTGGGGCGATCGCTCGAAAATCGCGCCAAAGGGCAAACCTCTGAAGCTATCCGCAAACTCATAGGGTTACAAGCCAGAACTGCTCGTCTGATTCGCAACGGGCGAGAAGTTGATGTCCCGATTGCAGAAGTCATGATTGGTGATGTTATACTGGTTCGCCCTGGTGAGAAGATTCCCGTAGATGGTGAAGTAATTTCGGGAACATCTACCGTTGATGAAGCAATGGTGACAGGAGAAAGTGTAGCTGTCAAAAAACAACCAGGAGATGAAGTTATTGGAGCTACTATCAACAAAACTGGGAGTTTCAAGTTCCGGGCGACACGAGTCGGAAAAGATACAGTGCTGGCGCAAATTGTCCAACTTGTGCAGCAGGCTCAAGGTTCCAAAGCCCCAATTCAACGATTAGCAGACCAAGTGACTGGATGGTTTGTGCCTGTGGTGATTGCGATCGCTCTCCTCACTTTTATCATCTGGTTCAACTTCATGGGCAATCCGACTTTAGCGCTCATTGCTACAGTTGGAGTACTGATTATCGCTTGTCCTTGTGCGTTGGGTTTAGCCACACCAACTTCTATCATGGTAGGAACAGGCAAAGGTGCAGAAAATGGCATTTTAATTAAGGGAGCCGAAAGCCTAGAACTGGCGCACAAGATTCAAACAATCGTGTTGGACAAAACCGGAACGATTACTCAAGGTCAACCAACAGTGACGGATTTTGTTACAATTAAAGGCGCTGCTAATGGTAACGAAATCAAGCTGCTACAACTAGCTGCATCTGTGGAACGCAATTCTGAACATCCACTTGCAGAAGCAGTTGTGAGATACGCCCAATCCCAAGAAGTGGCGTTAGCAGATGTGAGGGAATTTGAGGCAATTGCAGGTACTGGTGTACAAGGTATAGTTTCTAACCGTCAAGTGCAAATTGGGACACAACACTGGATGGAAGAATTGGGCATTGATACCCAAGCCCTACAACACGACAAAGAGCGTTTGGAATATTTGGGCAAAACAGCAATTTGGATTGCAGTTGATGGCGAAATTCAAGGATTGATGGGCATTTCTGATGCCATTAAACCCACTTCTACCCAAGCGATAAGAGCATTGCAAAAACTTCGTTTAGAAGTCGTGATGCTTACGGGAGACAATCGTCGTACCGCAGAAAGCATTGCTCGTGAAGTTGGTATCAAACGTGTCCTTGCTGAAGTCCGCCCCGACCAAAAAGCTGCTACAGTGCAGAAACTGCAATCAGAAGGAAAGATTGTAGCAATGGTTGGTGATGGTATCAATGATGCACCAGCCCTAGCTCAAGCCGATGTGGGAATCGCAATTGGTACTGGTACAGATGTGGCGATCGCCGCTAGTGACATCACACTCATCTCTGGGGATTTGCAAGGTATTGTCACCGCCATTCAACTTAGCCGCGCTACGATTCGTAACATCCGCCAAAACCTATTGTTCGCCTTTATTTACAACGTTGCTGGCATTCCGATTGCCGCTGGTCTTCTTTTCCCCGTCTTCGGTTGGTTACTTAATCCCATCATTGCAGGTGCAGCAATGGCATTTAGCTCAGTTTCTGTTGTCACAAATGCACTGCGTTTGCGTAAATTTCAACCTAAAGCAATTGCATGAGGTGGCAAATGTTAAGTAAAAAGGCAATTTTCAGCAGTATAGCTAGCTTGGGGTTCTTCTTCAGTGTCGCTTCTGGGGAAGCAGTAGCACAAACTACCAGTGAAATTCTAAACACCGAAAAATCACAGATGAGTGCGTTTCGCCCTATACAGCAACCACTATGGGTCAAAGCTGCAGTTACCAGCGGAGGCTTGGCGTTAATCGGTTTAGAAATATGGTGGTTTGTCTTGAGTAAACCTAAGTCCCACCAAAAAGCAGAAGCTCATGATGGCATTCAAGTTTATTTTTTAACCACACGAGGCAAGAGAGGACACAGAGAGAGGAGTAAATTATTATAGGTAATCTTAGACCAGGAAGGGCTACCCCAATCCCTAATCCCTAATCCCCAGTCCCCTTTACAGAATAATGCTATTTTCTCTTGACTCTCCAGCTAACTGGAGAGTTTAAGATAAAACTGGTAGTTGTATTTAGTCAAGGTGCAGCTAAATATGTTAGTTCAAGAAGAGATAAAACAGATTGGTGTAGTTGCAAAAGAAAGCGGCGTACCAATTAAAACTATTCGTTACTATGAGGAGCTAGGTCTACTTAAAGCATCAGGCAGAACTGAAGGTGGATTTAGATTATTTCACTCTGATGTTTTTGCGCGTTTGAACTTTATCAAACGCGCCCAAAGTCTTGGGTTGACTTTATCAGAAATTAAGGAATTTTTGAATGTTCACGATCAAGGTGATTTACCGTGCGAACATATCAAAGTGAAACTGCAAGATAAGCTTGTAGATATTGATAAACAAATTCGGCAATTACTCATTCTAAAGCAAGAGTTAGAAGGACTGCTTTCGGGTTGGCAAACAATACCTGAAACTTCTGAGGAAACAATTTGTCCTATTATTGAAAAAATTAAATAATTCAGTTTGTCTAATCTATCTTAATCAGCATATAACACTCTTAAATGATTCGTGAACAATAAGATTCCCGATTTATTAAAGAAGTCTGGAATCTTAACATACGCGATTTTCACCAATCAAATACGATTGCGATAGCCCTCAATCAGATTTTTGCAAGAAGTCTAATTTTTCTAAAATACTCCTTTTCTGCCAACCAAACTCCATCTTTGGACTCAAGTCACTGCTTTGTAAAAACGCTAACAATATAAGTGAAGCTCTCAGAAGTGAGGAAACGACTTGCAGTAGAGCGCTCATATTCCAGGTAGGTAATAAAGATAAGAGTAGCAAAAATGACAGATTCACAAAATCGCGATGAACAAATTAAGAAGCTGCGTGAACTGATCAAAGATATTGACATTGGAATGCTCACTACAGTTGATGAAGACGGAAGTTTGCACAGCCGTCCGATGTCAACCAACTCAGAGGTGGAATTTGATGGCGACCTTTGGTTCTTTACCTACGCCAGTTCACATAAGGTGACAGAAGTTGAGCAGCATCAGCAGGTCAACGTCAGTTTCTCTGATCCACATAAGCAAAACTACGTTTCCGTGTCGGGTAAAGCTCAATTGGTACGCGATCGCACAAAATTACAACAGTTATGGAAGCCGCAATTGAAAGCTTGGTTTCCTAAAGAACTAGATGAACCCGATATTGCTTTGCTCAAAGTTAGTGTAGAAAAGGCTGAGTATTGGGACGCACCTTCAGGTTTTGTAGCACATACAATTGGACTGGTGAAGGCGATCGCCACAGGCGAGAAACCTAATGTCGGCGAAAATGAAAAAGTCACTTTGAAATAATCAAAAAGTGAAATAATAGCAACAGAAAAACTCGGTTTCTTTAAAAAACCGAGTTTTTGTTATTAAACTTAAGATATAAATTCGACATTTTATGGTAGATAACATACCCCAACCAGGACAAAAAGCTCCTGATTTCTCTGCGACAGATCAAGATGGTCATCAAGTCAGTTTAGGTGATTTCTCTGGTCATTGGGTTGTTCTGTATTTTTACCCCAAAGATGACACTCCTGGTTGTACGACTGAAGCTAAAGATTTTACCGAGTTATATGAGGACTTCAGCAAATTGGGAGCCAAAATTTTGGGCGTTAGTACAGATTCAGAAAAATCTCATTGTAAATTTATCAATAAACATAGCTTGTCCATTACATTATTAAGTGACCCAGAGCACCAAGTTGCTGAAGCTTACGGAGCATGGCAATTGAAAAAGTTTATGGGTAAGGAATATATGGGTGTACAGCGTTCGACTTTCCTTATCGCGCCTGATCAAACCATCGCTTACGTTTGGGCAAAAGTGCAAGCCAAGGGTCATGCAGCTGCTGTAATATCGCAATTGCAAAAATTGATCAATATCTAAAGTATCATTCAACCCAATATATAGGGGATTCGCCCACTGCTCAAAGGGCGATCAAAGGACGTGCGAGAATATGTTGACGTATGAGCAAAATAATCAGTAGCTTAAATTAAAACAGCCATGCAAACGCCTGCTCAACTGATCGAGTCGTTCCAAAATGCGTGGGAGAACCACGACGCGAACGCGCTGGGAGCATTATTTGTTGAAGACGCAGAGTTTATTAACGTTTTTGGTGAACATCTTCACGGTCGCCAGCAAATCATAACAGAGCATGCTATGACGTTTTCAAACACGTTGCGGCAAAGCAGGATTGAGTTTCGTCAAGTATCTTCACGTCCATTGAGTGAATCGATGGTTTTGGTTCATGCTGAGTGGACTATGCACAATCAGTTAAATCCATCAGGAGGTGTTTTCCCACCTCGCAACGGCATAATGACTATTATCGCTATCCATGATCAAACAGATAAATCGCAGATAATCTCGCTTCACAATGCGCTACAATCCAACTCGGCTGCATTTAGGGCTGAGTAAAAGGTCGGACTTGATCTTCGCCTGACTTTTAACGCGACAACGATTCTTACTTTTCACTCTTATGTGGAAAACCTCTCTCCAAACCTCTCTCCTACAAGGAGAGAGGCTTTGATTTTCCCCCTTCCCTAGTAGGGAAGGGGGCTAGGGGGTTAGGTTTTTCGTGGATTTTTCCACATGGCGTGAAAAGTCAGGATAACGATTTTGTGTTTTCTGTAATAAAAAATTGTAGAAGGGTGAGCAATGCTGCCCACCCTTCTAGATTGTTGGTTTGTTATGGAAAAAGGTTTTTCGGCTTATCAGTCTATGTTTAGATGTTGAGCCAAGAGCCTTTTACCATGAATGACTGCCGCAATAGTTACAGTGTCTTCTTGAATTTTATAAATGATTCGATAAGTGTAAGCAAACAATTCCCTAATAGTATCCTCGCTAAATTCTGGGACGACGGAACCGGAAGAGGGAGAAGTGCTCAACTTATCAGATGAGTCAAGTATCTTCCGAACTACTGTGGCAGAAAAGGAAGCGGAGTCACGAAATATGTATGCCGCGATCGCGTCTACATCTTCGAGCGCTTTGGGAGACCAAACTACTCGATAAGCCATTTACTTAATAGCGCCTCGGCTTCTTCTTGAGAGATGATAGTTTCTCGATTGTCAGTCGCTACCAATCCCTGACGAACTTTTTCAAGTACGTACAGATGATATTGAACATCTTCCACAGAACAATCGTCTGGTAATTTGCTCAACAGAGATTGGACTTTTTCTTTTGTAGTAGTCATAGCATTTTTTTGAGAATATTTATATGAAGTAATTTTTAAGGGCGAGCAAAAAGCTCACCCTTATGTCTACATTTTGTTAAAGGTTGTCATAGTTAGCAACAGCCTGTTTCATTTTGTCCAAAATTTCAGGTACAGGCACAGCTCCTAACTCTCCTGAGGCGCGGGTGCGAATACTGAGGGTATTGGTTTCTACCTCTTTGGCTCCCACCACTGCCATAACGGGGATTTTTTCTTTTTCGGCATTGCGAATCAGTTTAGCGAGGCGATCGCCACTTGTATCCACTTCAGCACGGATACCGATAGCTCTCATCTTCGCCGCCACATCTTTAGCAAACTCAAGCTGTGCTTCACCCACTGGCAACAATCTTGCTTGCACTGGGGCTAACCACAAGGGGAAATCTCCCGCATACTCTTCAATCAAGATACCGATGAGTCGTTCCAAGGAACCGAAAGGCGCACGGTGAATCATCACTGGGCGTTTGCGAGAACCATCTTCAGCGACGTATTCTAGCTCAAACCGTTCTGGCAAGTTATAATCTACCTGCACCGTTCCCAGTTGCCACTCCCTGTCTAAAGCATCGCGGACAATGAAATCTAGTTTGGGACCATAAAAAGCCGCTTCTCCAATGCCTTCAAAGTGATCCATCCCCAAAGTTTCGACAGCGCGGCGGATCGCATTTTCAGCTTTGTTCCAAGCTTCATCAGAACCGATGTACTTATTACTAGCTGGATCGCGGAAACTAAGTCGTGCTTTAAAATTCCCTAGTTGCAGAGTCTTAATGACGGACAGAATCAAATCCACAACGTTGAGGAATTCGCTGTCTAGCTGTTCTGGCGTCACGAACAGATGAGCATCATCCTGAGTGAAGCCGCGCACCCGGGTGAGTCCGCCCAGTTCGCCTGATTGCTCGTAGCGGTAGACGGTGCCAAATTCAGCTAAGCGCATCGGTAATTCCCGATAAGAGCGCAACTCGCTCTTATATATTTGGATGTGGAAGGGACAATTCATAGCTTTGAGAACAAAGCCTTGTTCATGCGCCGCTGCTTCCTCATCCTCTGCCATCATCGGGAACAAATCTTCTTTATATTTCTGCCAGTGTCCAGAGGTTTTAAATAAATCAACTCTGCTGATGTGGGGTGTGACAACCTGCTGGTAGCCACGTTTGATCTGTTCCTGCTTTAGGAAATCTTCTAAAAGACTCCGCAACAAAGTTCCTTTGGGCGTCCACAATGGTAAACCCGGTCCCACTTGGTCGGAAAATATAAATAATCCCAGTTCCTTACCTAGTTTTCGGTGGTCTCGTCGTAGTGCTTCTTCTTTTCGCCGCTTATACTCAGCCAGTTGTTCTGGTGTTTCCCAAGCAGTGGCGTAGATGCGTTGCAACTGCGCTTTCGTTTCATCGCCACGCCAATATGCCCCTGCAACGCTTTCTAAATCAATCGCTTTCGGGTTAAGTTCGGCAGTATTTTCTACATGAGGTCCAGCGCACAAATCCCACCATTGATCTCCAAGGTGGTAAATTGTAATTGGTTCCTGTTTGATGTCGGATAGAATTTCTAGCTTATAAGGTTCATTAATTTCCTTAATACGCTGTTCAGCTTCTTCACGGCTGACTTCTTCTCGAATGACTGGCAATTTCCGATTGATAATCTTTACCATTTCTTTATAAATGGCTTTTAAATCCTTATCAGTGAATGGTTCCGGATTATCAAAGTCATAGTAAAAGCCGTTTTCAATCCAGGGACCGATTGTGACTTGTGCCTTGGGAAACAGCTTTTGTACCGCCATTGCCATCACATGAGAGGCGGTATGGCGAATCTTCTTTAAAGTCTCTGATTCTGAGGTTCGCGGTAAATATATTTTTTCTGGTTCTTCTGGCTGATGAGAAGATGAGTTTGGCGACATCTGCTGCTGTACCATTGGCAAAGTGATTGTAAAAAATAATGTATGGGTTCGACTTATGATAAAATTTTTCCCAAAACTAACGTGGGGCTACTTTTCAGTTTTGTCATATTTTTCTTTTCACGAATTTTTATTCCTTAAGCAAGATGAACTCGGTTCATTAATCATATATTGATGCTTATCCCTTCCTTCATAATATCTATTTTTAATAAGTTATCATGTCATTTACTACCTATGTATAAATAAACAGTCAGTTTTTTATAGAGAATGCTTATCGCTCATCACTCATAAGTACAACATTTTGGAGCACTTAAAGCGCTAACCTCACCAGCAAACTAGATTCAAACGCGAGCTAACACTTCGCCGTACTCATTAAAGTGTTTGCTCGCATTGCCAAACATTTTGATGTCTGTGGCTCTTCTTTAAATATAACCACTTTAATTACTGTTGGTTCAAGTTAATAGTTCAATGATGAAGTTAGCGATTTCTAATAAATAATAAAAACAAACTTTTGATTGATGACTAAGAGTGATTTTGGTGTACTTGGGATATTTTGTTTTTCACAAAAGCCAGGCATACAAGTGTCTTCTTTTAAATCTATATTTTATCTAAAATTTTACAAGTTTAGCTTTAATTGTGAGATGATATTACATTAATTTAACTTTACATTGCCATCATTGCTTGTTTTTTTTCATTACCTAGTCTTTTGGGCAACAGGAATTGCAATAGGGGGAGCGTCAAAACGTTTATGCATATTTGTTAACTGTCTGTTGCGGGAATGCTGAGAAAACCATTGGGTTTTTTCTCGATTGGCTTTGCATAGATTCACTGACCTAGCAAGGTCTCATCTGATTCATTAAGTGCTGATTAATACATACATATTAGTAAATTCTCAGTTTTTTTGTCTCTAATATAAACAGGTTTTTTGAGATCTCCCTTGGGTATCTGTACAATAGCCTAGAAAAATTTATATAATATATAGTGTGTAAAGAATGTTACAAAGTATCAAATTTTTCTAACTTATGAGAGAGACGAGGGAAATGTTAAGAATCTTAAATAGAGTTAATATTAGTAAGAAAGTTAGGAATATCCTTCTCATTTATGCGAGACTCGAATTTACCAGAATCTGAACTGCTGAAAACAGTTTTGCAACCGCTGTTAGAAGATTTTCAGTACTGGTTTGCGCGATCGCGCCATTTTCTGGAAACAGAACAGCTGTCATTCATGAGTCAACATGAACAATCTGACTTACTAACGCGAGTCAAGAAAGCGCAAGAGGAAGTGAACACAGCAAAGATGCTGTTTAGTGCAACTGATGGACAAGTCGGTATTGATATGGCAACGTTAGCGCCTTGGCATCAATTAGTCACAGAATGCTGGAATGTGGCGACGCGCTTCCGTCAAGCGCGAGAAGTCTGATGCGGTTTCCAGCGCTCACGCTTAACTTTGAAGCGGAGTGAGGCTCAAAACTGTGTTATCTGGGTATGTTACTTTGTGAATCGTGGCAGAATTAGCACTACTCAAGACAATATGTTAACTGAGATAGAAAAAATTTTTTGACATCATCTGAGATAGGAAGTGATGTATTTTATGTTACCACAGTACTGTATTCTAGGTTAAAAATTCCCCTTTTTATAAAGAGTATGAGCGCATAAAGATTGCGTTAACCATTCAGCATCACCGTAATTAACAGCATCAACATTGAGCAGCTAAGCAAAACTTTAGAACATATAGCTTTAAAATCTGCGAACTCTGGAGGAAAAACGATGTTACACCTACTTTACATTCTTGCTTTTACCATCCTAGCTTTTATAGCTGTTGCTAACTTAATTCGCAACCTGATTATGTTCAGTTTTGATAGAGAGCGGATTTATCCACCTAAGTCCGCAGCAATTGAAAATCAGGGCAGATATCCTTATAGTTCATCAAGCAAGCAGTTTAAACCGCATCCAGAGTTATTAGATGCTGCTGGTAACTTAATTAAAGAGCCGCTTCTAGTGATGCGTTCGATTAACGTTGAAGACGCACGCCAAAAACTAGATGCGCTTTACGAAGCTTCTCCTGGGCACAAAAGTGAAAATCAACAAGAGGAAGGCTAAAGCAGGGACTGGGGATTAGATATTGGGTATTGGTTCGGGATTGGGGATTGGGGATTAGGAATTGGTGATTAGTGATTGTTAAACTGTACTTTTCTTCCCCATTACCCAGTCCCCAGTCCCCAGTCCCTAGTCCCTAGTCCCCACTTCCTGATTTTATGCTTCGATAACGACCCGGAGGTTCCCGCGTTTCTTGGCAACGCGACAAGCAGTTGTGCTACCAGAACGCTCAAATTCCAAATCCAGTATAGTAGAACCAACTTTAAGATTGTGCAGTGACAAACTGCTGATCGACTCTGGTAAAGTAGGGTCGATAATTCGTAAGCAGTTGTTGGGAGCGTCAGGCACCAGATTTACAATCATTTGCAGCAACTGGAAGATACTACCGGTTGCCCATGCTTGAGGTGTACAGGCAACAGGATATTGTACAGGAGCGTTATCACCATTGCGCTCGTAGCCGCAAAACAACTCTGGAGGACGTTGATAGGGCTGCTGGTTAGTCATGTCGAATAAACCTTCAAAAAGTTCCAGGGCTTGATCGACTAAACCGAGCGATCGCAATCCCATTGCAATCAACGAGTTATCATGGGGCCATACAGAACCGATATGATACCCCATTGGATTGTAAGCTGGTGACAAGCTATTCAGGGTGCGGATACCCCAACCGTTAAACATATCTGGTGCTCGCAGCCGTTCAGCAACACTGTAAGCTTTTTCTGGTGTGAAAATGCCTAAATGTAGGCAATGACCGGGATTAGACGTAATACTATCTACTTGCTGACCATCTCCATCCAAAGCCAGGGCACAGAAATCCTGGTCTTCGATCCAAAAGTCTCTATTGAAACGAAGCTTAAGGTTTCTTGCTTCTTCTGTCCAGCGGTCTGATAAGTCAATCCGCTTTTTCAGCCTGGCAATTTCTGCTAAGCGCAATTTGGCAGCGTAGACGTAAGCTTGTACCTCACACAAGGCGATCGCTCCGTTGGCTAACTCTCCCTTACGATTGACAATACAATCGCCAGAGTCTTTCCACCCTTGGTTCGCAAGACCACCTTTGGATTTCCGATAGTAGCTAAGATAGCCTGTTTCTCGAAGGTTGCGGTCGATCCAGTCCATTGCCAACAAAGCTTTGGACCAAAGTTGGTCTAAAGTTTCGACATCATGAGTCCAAGCATAATATTCGGCATACAGCATCAGCCATAAGGGAGTCGCATCGACTGTACCGTAATAAGGAGTGTGGGGAATTTCCTGACAACGAGCTAATTCACCCAACCGCAACTCGTGTAAAATCTTACCTGGTTCCTCTTCGCGCCAATCATCATCAGTTTTGCCTTGGTATGTCGCCAGAAGCTGCAAAGTTTCTTTGGCAATTTGTGGGTTTAACATCAGGGTTTGGGAAGCTGTGATGATCGAATCGCGCCCAAACAGCGCCGAAAACCACGGTACTCCTGCGGAAACAGTCTTGTACTTACCGAAGGACTGACGCAACAAATACATATCTTGTTCAGCTCGTTCAATAATGTGATTGAACGTGCCTTTGTCTGAGCGAATTCGTGTAATTTGTTGTACCCAGTGTTGTTCCTCCATCATCTCAGACGCTTTCGCTTGTACTAAGGTGAAAGGAGCGCTAACAATGGAAGTGGATTTGTTGTTTGTCAAGAAATTGACTCGGTAGCCCAACTTTTGAGTTTCGTGAGAAGCCAACTCCAACCGCCAAACCGCTGTATAACCTTTAAAATAGTCTGGTTGCCTATGTTGGAACTGAATGCGAGATTCCATTACCAAGCCATCCAGACCTTCATAAGCAAGGCTCAAGGATTGCTCTTTTTGTACAGGTGGCACAGATTGTGCAGAAATACCTTCACCATTTGATGTTCCTTCTTCAGGTGTCGGTTCTACAAGACGTAAAAGTCTACCCCGTTTTTGCCTGTCATAGCCCCGGACTTCAAATAAATCGGCAAAATCCGCGTCAAAGCTAATACTAAGTTCAAAACTGATGGAACTTGTACTATAATTAGAAACTTCTAACTCTTCAAATAATGCTCCATTAAGTACGAGTTCTCGACGAATGCCCACTGTATCGGCTTTCAGACGGTCTTCGATTCTGGGATTGGTACACAAAATTGACAGAGAAAATCCTTTTTCAGCAGTGCTGCTTAGTAACACAGGAGAGTGTCCATCAATTTGCAACTCTAGGCGACTAAGAAAGCGTGTGTCACAGCACAATAGCCCCATACTGGGATTGCCATCATTCAGCGAACAGCCAGAAATATTGCCTAAAGTGTCTGTGACCAAAAATAAATCATCATCTTTAACCGTTAGCGTCGGTTGTGGTCTTTCACTTATTACACAAGGCCATTCTGGAATAGGTATTTGATCGGCAGGAACAAAAGTTTTTCCGTCTAGAGAAATTTTTTCCGGTGTCATCAGCGTATCCGGTGTCATCAGGCAAAATTCCGTGTACAGGTCTAGTTTTTCATACAAGCATCAGCGTCAACAGGAAAAAGGACGCTGTTAGAAGCAGATTTGAGCCATTGATTTAAGCCATTGAGCAAAAATCATAATCGCATACAGCTAGTTACAAAACATGAAGAAAGCCTTGATCATAAAATCTTTATAAATCTATGATTTTCTAAAAATTTTATGAATAAGCTTAAAAGTATGGATTTCTACTTGTTTTCTTAGCCGCTTTTCTTCAGAATGGCAAGATGTAGACACCTCTCGGCAGCAATATGGAAATAGGGGTTTTCCACACAAAATGCAACAGCTTAGTCACTTTTAGCTAGACTGTCACTTAAAAATTTTTGTAAAGGGAATTAAAAAATAAATATATTATGTATAATATCAACCACTAATAATTATATACTATTTTTAGTAAAACAATACTTAGTTAAATCTCCAATTTTTGAAAGAAAAATAAAATTTTTTAATTGACCAATATTGGCAGAGGGCAGAGGGCAGAGGGCAGAAGGCGGTAAAAGGAAAAAGGTATAAAGGGATGCTCTTTGCTCTGTGCCAATATTGGGTACAAGCCCCCAACTTCAGTTATGAAAATAAAAAAGATTTTTTTGCGTTCGCTTCGCGTGGCGGAACGCCATGCGCAGAGTGCGGCAAGCAAAAAAGGCGTCCTTTTTAAATCCCCTAAATTTATTTATGGGGATTCCTTCTGCCATCTGCCTTCGTACTTCTGCCTTCTTAATAAGTTTAAACTCAAAACTCTAGAGGTGGTAAAAACAAGGGACTCCGTGTCCCTTTTTTTACCCGGTTTCATCCACTCTTGCCCATCAACTACTTTTCAAGATTGCCTTGTGACTTTTGGAGTGATGGGTTGCAGGTACAGACTTTTACCCTAGCACCATATTGTAAGCCCTCTCATACTCCGAGGTCATAGATTCAACGCTAAAGCGGCTGACAACGTACTCCCGACAAGTCCATCGGTCTAATTTTATGGCGTCTGGAATCACTTCAATCATTTTTTGGAGCGAGTGGCAAACAAAACCTGTTTTCTCATGAGCAATCACTTCTGGTACTGAGCCTAATCCCATGCCAATCACAGGTGTACCCGTTACCATTGACTCAATCATGACTAAACCAAAAGGCTCTCGCCAGGTGATGGGGAACAAAGTCACAGTTGCTCCACCAAGCAGTTTAACTTTTTCTTCGTGGGAAACCTCACCCAGGTACTGAATCTGTTCGCCATCAATCAAAGGCTCTAGTTGTTCTCGATAATAATCTCGGTCAACAGCGTCAATTTTGCCAGCCATCTTTAATTGAAAGCCAGCAGCACGAGCAATCTTAATCGCTTCCACTGGTCCTTTTTCTGGGGATAACCGCCCGACAAATGCTAAGTATGCAGGTTGCGTCGGTTCGGGATGGAAGGGATAGACGCTTGTGTCAATGCCGTTGTAAACGGTATGAATGTAGTTCAAGCCTAAGCGCGGTTCTCGTTGTGCCTCACTAATACTGATGAAAGGTTGCCAAGCAAAACGCCGATACATTTTCTCATTATCGGGCGTAAAAATACCATGCATTGTATGTACAGTAGGAGTTTTCACAAAACTGCAATACGGAAGGGTAGAACAACCTACGTGAGAATGGATAATATCAAAATGATGAGCATTTTGATAAACATCAGCAAGCATCATCTGCTCGTAGAGTGCCGGCTCTTTAATATTGGAGTCAAGCCGTAGTGCTTGGTTATGGACTGAACAAAGTTTTGCTTTGGTAATCGAGTCACCAGAAGCAAATAAGGTAACATCATGACCGCGCCTAACTAATTCGTCTGTAACTAATTGAACAATCAGTTCAGTACCGCCATAACGAAAGGGAGGAACACGCTCCCATAAAGGAGAAATTTGTGCGATTCTCATGTTTCACCTGAGCAGGTATGTGTAGCACGTATTTACCCAGGAAATCTATGACCAACAGATTCATAGTTCTACAGCTTTTTCAGGTAAATAGACCTTTTTTGTCTCGCACATAGACAAAGGAACGACCTCTCGTAGAGAAGGCACAAAGACGAGCCAGCGAGCAGTTCTCTTGGAGGGAAACCCTCCGGGAGAAACTGCGGTGCGAATGACGGCACGCCTTTGGCGTGCATTTTGCGCATACCCGAAGGGCTTTCCCTGGTGCCGGCTCTGGCGTCGCAAAGAAAAAAGCAAAAAATGTGGTCTAAATTAAGTGAAAACTGCTGTAAGAAAATTGGGGAAATATGCAATGCCTTGTGTTTACTGTTGTTGCAAGCCTTAATGGTGTCACTTTAATACACTCCATCTTTTTTGGATTAAGGCATTAGGAAATGATTTCTTCTGCTTTTGTGCTAAGAATTTATGGATGGGACCGTCTCCCCATCAAAGCTTGCTTTATCTATTGTCTATAAGTTAGTGATTTTCCTCGGCGACTATTGCAGACTTCACTACTTTTAGCACCAAGCAAATTTTCATATTTATCACATCGTTTTAAAAATTTTGAAAATTATTGATTGATAAAATAATATTACATCAAATGGCTATATTCCGCAATACACTTCTTCAACAGTGACTAGCGCTTATGTACTTCCTTATCCATATTTAAAAAGTCACAATTCTAAAGTTTTGTAAATGTTTATACTTTTTAACAAGAGTTTATAAAAAAAGTACGATAATAGCGATTGCGTCTTCAAATAACATAAATATTTGAGTGAGTTATGCGTGAAAATCAAATTCTTAGCAAAGTCAAATAATAGTGAAAATTTAAATAGTGAAAATTTATAAATTGATTCACAAGACAGGCTTTGATGATATCCTAACAGGACTTACGCAAAAATCGCCCCTAAGCTTAATTTATTGAACCGCCAAGACGAGCCAGCGCCGTGGGCGGGTTCCCCGACTTGAGGCGACTGGCGTCGCCAAGAACGCTAAAAATTCGTAGAGTGTGCGTAAGTCCTACCTAAAAAGAATGTCAACAAGACAATGTGCTTGTGCAGGTGATTTTTGGAAGTAGATTCTTATCTCCACAACACTTATAAATTCCGCGTATGCAGGTTATGTCACTCGGTCTATTGTTTGAAACCTCACCATTATAGTAAATAGCTGCAAAATACTGTAGAGTTTCTGTGGCGATGACCAACCATGAGAATCATCAGTGGCGATATACTCAAAACCCAGCACTCAAGATTTAGCACACCAAGATTTGGTACGCTATGATGACGCCAGTCTATTTCTGTAGGATACTTAACTATAGCTCTAAAGCTGCTGTCGGTAGCTCTAGGCGGGAAACCCTAGACAGAATGTTGCTGCATCTCAAGCAACGTGCTGCGCCTGCCAAGGGTGCCAACGTGTCTTTCACCATTCTTTACATATTGCAACTATCTCGTTAACTTAAGAGTCCGTTGTAATTTGTACAATGCAGCTGTGACATCGATATTGTCCAGATTGTGGCTCCTTAAAGAAATTGATGAGCATTTCGACTTCCGTGCTGAGTGAGCTGCTACAGGCTCTACCCAACCTGAGACCTCAAATATATTTCAAAGCTTCACTAACGGCGCTCTCCCACGCTATGGAAGACCAGGTGTTGGCGGCTACTTTGGAGCAGCCATTGGTCATTGCTAGCTTCCAAAGAGAGCGATTTTACCGCCAAGAAGCTCATCGCTATCAGCGGCTAGCCCAGCGTAGTAATCAAATATACGTATTATCAGCCCCCGAAACGGATTTTACCAACAGTTCGGAATACTACGAAAAGATAGCCTTTGAACCTGATGATGGCTTAAGTCAAGAGTGGCATTTGGTGGTGATTGCCCAAAACTATGCCACTTGCTTGGTTTGCCGGGAAAGCATGGGTTCTCTTGCTAAAAATGAGCAACTGCGGGAGATCAGCCCGAGTTTAGATATGGACACGGCGCGAAGGTTTGAAGGAATTTGGACAGCAGAACGGGGGGTAAGCCTGAAAGCAGCTGAATTGCTATTGGACAGGATTTTGGTTTACAGACCAGAACTGGTAGATAAAATTGAGCAGGCACGCCACAGGTTTAGGATAGACGAGCGGCAGAGCGAAACAGGAGTAGTACAGCTCAACGAATATGCTTGCGACATAGATACTGATCCGTTTGTACAGCGCTTGGTGACTTATTTGCAAGCAAGTCAGTATAAATTGCACAAGGCATATCGTTCCATAGCAGCTCAAGCACGTAAAGAACGCTTAGTCAATACGATTAGTAACGCTATTAGGCGATCGCTCGATCCCCATGAAATTCTCCAAGTCGCAACCCAAGAACTTGGACAAAACTTAGGGGCGTGTCGCTGTTTAATCTACCGTGCTCAAGGCACGGATGCCAAAGCCGTTATTGAACATGAGTTTTTGAAAGGAAGCGTACCATCTCTTCTGGGACAAACCTGGCTGTTGGAGAATAATCTCCTATTTCGGGAAGTGGTACTACAAAGCCAAGGGGTTTGTGTAACTGATACTCAGACTGATCCTCGCATTACCTCTTCTAGAGAACTTTGGGAACTTGTGAAAAAGTATGGCATTCGTTCTTGGCTGATGGAACCAGTATTTTACCAAGGGCGGTTGTTGGGTATCGTTGAACTGCACTACTGCAACGAAAGTTTACACGATTGGCAAGCTGGGGACTTTGATTTGGTAGAAGCGATCGCCACCCAAGTGGGAGTCGCCCTGATTCAAGCAGAAGCTTATGCTAACCTAGAAGTTTTGAACAAGCAGTTGGAAGCCCTTGACCGCACCCGCAGCAACTTGATAGCCATCACCGGACACGAACTGCGTACCCCCCTATCTACCATTCAGGTGTGCTTGGAAAGTCTTGCCAGCGAACCGGATATGTCTCCAGAGTTACGACAGGTCATGCTAGACACTGCTCTTACTGACTCAGAACGGATGCGCAAACTCATACAAGATTTCCTGACACTTTCTAATCTCGAAAGCGGTCGGGTAGAATGGCATCCAGAATCGCTCAGCTTACAAGAATGTGTGGAACTGTCGCTCAGTCGGATTCGCACCCGGTTTGCCTCCGAAAAGCTGCCTAAAATTACAACTCAGCTTGCAAAAAACCTGCCTTTGGTTAAAGCAGATGGAGATTGGCTGGTGGAAGTTTTGGCAAAACTGATAGACAACGCTTGCAAATTTACACCATCAAACGGAGAAATCACCATTAAGGCTGAACGCAATCGCAAGAAGATGGTTGAAGTCACCGTAGCTGACACAGGACGCGGTATTGAACCACATCTTCTAGAAATCGTTTTTGACCGTTTCTATCAAGAAGAAGGAGCGTTGCGCCGCACCACTGGTGGCACAGGTCTTGGTTTAGCAATTAGCCGTCAAATTGTCAATGGTTGGGGTGGAGAGATTTGGGCAAAATCAAATGGCAAAAACCAAGGTAGTCAGTTTCACTTTACCATACCCATAGTTGAGGCAAGGCAAGAGCAAAAGCTGTCACGCCCAAGGAAAGGGAGCAGGGGACAGGGGTAATACAAATTCAAAATTCAAAATTCAAAATTCAAAATTAAGAAAGCCTAAGATCATCAGGGTTTGGCAGTGTGTATCTGTCGCATTCTTTTTTCAAATTGGGGTAAGAAGCGGTCAGGGGAGAAAACTCTATAAAGAAATTTAGCGGTTTAGCAGCAGTTATGAGTTTATAGTCAAAAACCTGTGGAATCTAGATTTTTGACTATGGATTATTGACGATTGACTAACAACTGTTACAGACTATGACGCGATCGCAACATGACCCTAGTCGCAGTGATAGGATGCCGTAAAAACGTTGAGAGAAAATTTTATGGCAGAAACACTCTCTGGACAGACCCCCATATTTGGTGGCAGTACTGGCGGCTTGCTGAAAAAAGCAGAAGTGGAAGAAAAGTACGCTATCACTTGGACTAGCCCCAAGGAGCAGCCTTTTGAACTGCCTACAGGCGGTACCGCCATTATGCGCCAAGGGGAAAACCTGCTGTATTTGGCTCGTAAGGAATACGGCATCTATCTGGGCGGTCAGGTCTTGCGGAAATTGAAAATCACAAACTACAAAGTTTACCGAATTTATCCGAACGGAGAAATTCAGTACATACACCCAGCTGATGGTGTATTCCCAGAAAAAGTCAACCCAGGTCGTGAGAAAGTGCGCTATCTAGACCGCAATATTGGTAAAAACCCCAGCCCAGCAGCAGTCAAATTTAGCGGTAAAAATACCTTCGACTCTTAGTAAATAGAGGTCAGCCGTTAGCTGTTAGGTATTAGCAATTAGGTAATACCTAACAGCTGATGACTGATAACTGATAACTGATGACTGATAACTGATGACTGATGACTGATAACTGATGACTGATGACTGACAGCTTTTTATAAAACAGAACAAGAGACCACACAGTAGGAACTTAGTAGAGTTCTGTGCGAGTGGGTGATGAGACTGCGGTTAAGACCTTGTCCCCCAAGGGGCGAACCAATACTAAAAATTTCTTCCTTACTCAAACTCCACCCCGCAAGTGACGTGGAGTATTCTGAGTTCTGCGTTCTGGATTCTGACTCCTTTTATGATATTCCCCGATTTTGACCAGTTTTCCCAGCTAGCATTGCAAGGCAACTTTGTGCCGGTGTATCAAGAATGGGTAGCCGACCTAGATACACCAGTATCGGCATGGTATAAAGTATGCGCAGGACAACCATACAGCTTTTTGTTGGAATCGGTAGAAGGTGGGGAAAAACTGGGACGGTATAGCTTTGTGGGTTGTGATCCGGTGTGGGTTCTAGAAGCAAGAGGCGAATACACCACTCAAACACATCGCGACGGTTCGCAGCTTGTCTTTGAAGGCGATCCCTTTACAACATTAGCTAATTGTCTGGAACCATACAAACCCGTCAAATTACCCCAGTTACCGCCAGGAATTGGGGGTTTATTTGGTTTCTGGGGCTATGAATTGATTCGCTGGATAGAACCACGCGTTCCAGTTTATGAAACTGATGAAAGAAATATCCCAGATGGGTTGTGGATGCAGGTAGACCATCTGTTGATTTTTGACCAGGTGAAGCGGAAAATTTGGGCAATAGCCTACGCTGATTTGCGTGATCCGCAAGTAGATTTACAAACAGCATATCAACAAGCGTGCGATCGCGTTACCCAAATGGTGAGCAAGCTCTCTCTCCCTGTGTCACCCCAAAAGACCATAATGGAGTGGACACCACCAGGGACAAACAGAGCAGGAGAAGTAGGGGAAGCACAAGAGTACAAAAGTAACTTCACCCGCGCTGAATTTTGTGCCAGTGTCCAAAAAGCAAAAGAGTACATCAAAGCTGGAGATATTTTTCAAGTTGTTATTTCCCAGCGACTCACAACAGAATACACTGGCGACTCCTTCGCTCTTTACCGTTCTTTGCGCCAGATTAATCCTTCGCCTTACATGGCTTACTTTCACTTTCAAGATTGGCAAATTATCGGTTCCAGTCCGGAAGTGATGGTAAAAGCAGAACTAGATTCACAAGCAGAGGTGATAGCAACTGTACGTCCTATCGCTGGGACACGCCCACGAGGGAAAACCCCTCACGAAGATGCAGCATTCGTAGACGATTTGCTCAAAGATCCCAAGGAAATTGCTGAGCATGTGATGCTTGTTGATTTGGGACGAAATGATTTAGGGCGCGTTTGTCAAAGTGGTACGGTGAGAGTTGATGAATTGATGGTGATTGAGCGCTACTCTCATGTGATGCATATTGTCAGTAATGTTCTAGGTAAACTAGCACCTGGGAAAACTGCATGGGATTTGCTCAAAGCTTGCTTCCCAGCAGGAACCGTAAGCGGCGCACCCAAGATTCGCGCGATGCAAATCATTCATGAGTTAGAACCTAGTCGTCGTGGCGTGTATTCTGGTGTTTACGGACACTACGATTTTGAAGGACAATTGAATACGGCTATAGCAATTCGTACAATGGTTCTCCGGAATAATACTGTGAGTGTGCAAGCAGGCGCTGGTTTGGTTGCTGATTCTGATCCTGATAAAGAATATGAAGAAACCTTAAATAAGGCGAGAGGGCTGCTGGAGGCGATTCGCTGTTTGCGCTCATAAGTCGTAGACTTGGCTGCGGTGAGCAATTGTTTCTACTAACACCTGCATACCTTCATCGTCTATCGAGTAGATGACTCGATAGTCACCAATTCGATAGCGGTAGTAACCAGAATAGTTTCCCTTTAAAGGTTTAATATTTGGGTGCAGGCGAGGATTTTGCTCTAGTTGTTCTAAACATCTAGCAATCTTTTTGGCAAGCGCCTTGTCTGCTGTAGCATAGAATTCCTGAGCATCAGGATACAAGATAACTTCATACATCAGAGCGAATCGCTCTCCAATTAACTAAGTGAGCCTTGGAGGTTGTTTCTCGATTCTTCTTAATCTTTTCTAAAAGACCAGGAATTTTCAAAAGTTCCTCAGTTGCTTCCTCACTCTCCTTATCTGCTAGGTAAGCTACAAAGTCAGCAACGACTTGCAGACGCTCCAGAGATAGCTGTTTGAGAGAGTGATTGATTTTTTCTTGCATTTCAATCGCTTCAGCAAGGGCGATCGCCTCCGTGTTCTCTTGTGTGTCGTTTTCAGTCGTCTTAATTGTGTCTTCCATTGCACAAACCTCAGATGTGACTACTATTGTCTCTCAAATTTCTGGTTCAATTCCCGCCGCCTTAAGTTGTGCAGCCAATCGTTCTGCTCGTTCCGAACCCCAAAGCAAAAGATTGCCATTTTCATCCCACCACCGCAGCCAATAACCTGTACAATTCTCTCTGGTTCCTTGCCATATCCCCAGAAATAACCCCATTTCAGCAATCCAGTAACCATTATCAGCATCAGAGTTTCGTAGCTGATATCGTTTGGAATCATCCAATTGATAAACTTCGAGTTCCCCTGTATCTGGTTCAAAAATGACGTAATTGGGAACCTCTAAGACTTGCTCATAAAAAAACCACTTCCCTGGAGGATAGGTAGGCTTACTGGAATATTCCCCGCCTTCAGTGTCACCAATGAATTCCATGACAATCACTGGAATATCGCCTTGAAGTTGAGGGGTATAGCTGCGTTTGACTTCCTCGCGCGATACTCGAATAGAACGCACGTAAGCCCAATCTGGGGCTTTCACCACTATCTTTTGATTCACAGTAGCGCAAATGCCGTAGTTTGTGGTAATAAGGGCGTTAGCTGGTAACTTACCTGCAACTTGTAAACTTTCGGTTAAGGCTGCGGCAAGAGAAGGCTGATTAATATTGTCCACTGGTTCCGAGTCTAAAACAAAGTCATCTGGTAGCTTTTCCCAGGTAATTTCGTATTTGGCGGTACTGGCTAACATGGCAAGGGGCGGAAATCTTTAGCTTTAATCTAGCGCCTGAGGGTGAAGAGTCAGAGGTGCGAACTGACTGTACTAGGAGCAAAGCTTACCTTTGGCAACCAACTCTCATCAATTGCTTACTCAAGATAGTGAGTGGTTCTCCTTTATGGACGAAGGGCGATCGCCCCTTTTGTTGAAATCTTAAAGACGCAAAAAAAACTTGGTTTCTTTGCGTCTTTGCGACGCCAGAGCCGACACGAGGGAAACCCTCCTGCAGCGCTGGCTCGTCTTTGCGCGAAATAATCCTAAGTTAGCAACTACACCAAAGCCGCCACTTTCTCCAACAACCCCTGGAACAACTTCAACCCATCGCTACCGCCCAACATCGGGTCAGACGCCCTTTCTGGATGGGGCATCATTCCTAACACATTGCCCGTAGAATTGCAAATCCCAGCAATGTTATTCACTGAGCCGTTAAGGTTATCTCCCTCGTAGCGAAACAACACTTGATTGTTATCTTCAAGTTCTGATAACGTAGCTGCATCAGCGTAAAATTGTCCCTCTCCGTGAGCAATAGGCAAAGTGATAATTTCCCCTTCTTGATAACCTTGCGTCCAAGGAAGATCTGTGCGCTCAACTTTAACAGGAACGCGATCGCAAATAAAATGCAAATCCCGATTTTTTACCAACGCTCCTGGTAACAATCCTGCTTCAGTTAATACCTGGAAACCGTTACAAATACCGAGGACAGGTTTGCCCTTTTGAGAGTGTGCTACTACTTGCTGCATAACAGGTGAAAATCGTGCGATCGCACCACAGCGCAAATAATCGCCGTAGCTAAAACCACCTGGTATAATAATGATATCCAAATCAGAAATATCAGTTTCTTGATGCCAAACCATGCGAGTCGGTTGCCCCAACAAGTCTCTTGTCACGTAAGCAACATCGCGATCGCAATTAGAACCCGGAAAAACAACAACCCCAAATTTCATGTTATTAGTCATTAATCATTAGTTATTAGTCATTAGTGAGACCAGTGCTGCGGGAGGGTTTCCCTCCGCAGGCATCTGGCGAACCCGAAGGGTCATTAGTCATAGCATTTTAAACTAGGGACAAAAGACCAATGACTCTTGCTTTGTTGCCTTAATACACTCCCGTTTGTGACTCAACCTCGGTCAAATCAAAGTGATAATTTTCTATAACTGGATTTGCAAGCATTTGGTCACACATCCGATCTAGGTTCTGACGGGCTGTACCTTCATCGGTTGAGGTGAGAGTTAATTCAATGTACTTGCCGATCCGCACCTGCTCAACATTATCGTATCCCAATTGCTTCAGCCCAGATTGGACTGCTACACCAGCAGGATCGAGAACTGAAGGACGCAGAGTGACAAAAATTTTGGCTAGATACTTCCTTTGCACTGGCTTAAGCTGAATACTGCTACGCTCATACTATATCTTTCTGTCCCAACTAGGGGACAATAAGACAACAAGTCATTAGAGTGAAGCTAGAAGTCAGCCAAGAAAACATTTTCAACTTTAAATTGGCGTTTTTTTACTATTGTCTATGAGAGCCATACGCACCCGCAGTCAAGAGCGTATTTTAACACTGCTTAAAACCATCAAACAAGGCATTTCTGCCCAAGATATTTACGTGGAATTACGTAACCGTAACCAAAACATGGGTTTAGCAACAGTATACCGCTCATTAGAAGCCTTAAAACTTGAAGGCATGGTGCAAGTGCGGACATTGGCTAACGGTGAAGCCCTTTATAGCTTAGCGCAGCAAGACAAGCACCACTTGACCTGTCTGCAATGCGGTGCTTCGATTCCGATTAATCAATGCCCTGTCCATGACCTAGAAGTTCAGTTGCAATCGACACATAAATTTAAGATTTTTTATCATACTCTCGAGTTTTTCGGTTTGTGCAACCAATGCCAGTTAGCTCAAGCTGCTGGGGAATAAGAGAAAGTAGGGAGTTCACGGGGACTGGGGACTAGGGATTAGGGACTGGGGATTGGGAGGAATTGAGAACCGAGATTGTACTCCGCCCTATTCCAGTGATTGGGACTTTTTAATTGGGATTTGGGACTCCAACCCAATCCCCAATCCCGTCGCACCAAAGAAATCCGCCTTCTTTGTAAGTAAGGCGGAATCTCCTCAGCACGACTTGATAAGGACAAATCAATTCATAAGGTTACGGCATTCAAAATTTAAAAGCTAAAAGTCTCTCCCTCACTCCCTCACTCCCTCCCTCCCTCCCTCTTTCCTAGCTAGCGTGATTATTATTCACAGGGGGCATTTCTTTTGAAAACAAGGGGTTTGACTCAGTTTGATTATCTGAGACAATCGAGCGTATACCTTCCAAAGTGGCGGGAATCGTGCGCGGATCCATAAACATGACCTTACTGCTATCACTCTTGCCAATTGTCGCACCCATATCTAAGTAGCCTAAGGCAAACAGAACTTCTAAAGCTTGGTAAGCAGAAGGGTTTGTTTTGATTTTTTGGGCAATAATGTCCGCAGATTCAGCGATCGCTTGTGCCTTAAGAACCTGCTGCTGGCGTTCGGCTTGTGCTTTGAGAATTATGGCTTTTTGTTCAGCTTCTGCTTGCAAAATGACGGCTTTTTGACGCGCTTCTGCGTCCAGAACTTGGGCATCAGCTCTACCTTTGGCGCTATTGACAGCTGCTTCGCGATCGCCTTCTGAAGTCAAAATCGCCGCCCGTTTGCGCCGTTCCGCTGACATTTGCAATTCCATCGACTCCCTAACTGCTTGTGAGGGAATAATATCCCGCAGTTCCACCCGTGTGACTTTTACGCCCCAAGGGTCGGTTGCAACGTCCAATTCGTGCAGTAGAATTTCATTAATTTGAGAACGGGCGGTAAAAGTTTCATCAAGTTCCAGTTTGCCCATTTCCGCACGAATTTGAGTCAGCACCAAATTCTCCATTGCCGTCCGGAGATTTTCCACTTTGTAGTAAGCTTTCTCCATATCGACAATGCGCCAATAAACCACAGCATCAACAGTAATTGAGACATTATCGCGGGTAATACTCTGTTGTGGAGGAATATCTATGACTTTTTCCCGAATCGTCTCCCGGAAGACGACTCTATCTACAACAGGAACGATAAAGTTAAGCCCTGGTTCTAACTTTTTGTTATAGCTTCCCAAACGTTCCACCAAAGCTTCATTACCCTGATTCACAACTTTCACAGAACCTGCTATAGCAGAACCGCCTAAAGCTAATAAAACAAGTAAAAAGAACTGTTCCATAATAAATTTTCCAATTTTTTAATTAAGCAATTACGAGTGCAACAGATTTTCTGGCATAACAATTAGGGTGGTGCCTTCGCGTCTTGTGACGTAAACTCTTTGATTGGGTGGTATGCTGAGTTTTTCATCGTCACAAAGCGCCCGCCAAGAATTCCCCTCGTACAGCACTCGTCCTGTTTTCCCAGCTGGAATCTCTGTTAAAGTTTCAGCTATAATTGCATCCTGAATTTTCGACTTGCGGTGTGGCGGTGTCACAAATCGACGGGAAAGTAGGACTAGGGCTGTGGAAAGCAACAGCCAAACCACAACTTGTAGCCATAACTTGCCCAAAATCACTTGAGACAGAAACGCCACCACAATAGCGCTAATTCCCATCAAGAAGGCAACAAAAGCTGTTGGCAAAAACAGTTCCATCAAACATAGACCTGATCCCGCTAACAGCCAGATTAAAGTAGTACTTGGCATAACGCCATCCTAGACAATACATTCATGTCGTCAAGGCATTTATATGATTAGATACACTCATGCATTGACTGTTTCCAGAAAGCCAAAGTTTGGGGATTAGGGATTAGGGATTGGGCATTGGGTTTACACTCGAGAAATTATGGAAAGGGCAACAAAGCCCCTCCCAAATTTTGAACATTTTTCCCAGTCGCCAGTCGCCAGTCCCCAATCCCAAAGCGCCGCGCAACTTAGTAAATTTTGATAACTTTAAGTAACAGTATGTTTAATCAAAAGAATACAATTCCAGTCTATTGGAACCTTCAGGTATTTGACAGCCAAATTTAATCGAAATTAACCCTTATATTTGTCGAAAAATTCCCACTTGCATGATTTCAACACAGCAGATAATTTATTGCACAAATTCCAGTTGTACTCAACCCATGAATTCTGTGGGGGATAGTGTTTGTGCAAGTTGTCAAACTCCCTTAGTTTACCGCTACCTTTGGGCAACTGGTTCATCAGTCGCCGAAATCCAACCAGGAGAAAAGGTGGCAAATAGGTATGAAGTCATTACCCCTAATATTTGGCTGGATACTCAACCAGGATTATTGCCAGATATACCCGAAGAATTGCCAAGAGAAATTGTACCTTACCTGCGGTTATACCAATACAGATTACACATTCCTCAAGCATATGGAATTGCTTACAATGATATTCTTTTGCTAGAAAATGTGCCGATAGATGAGACAGGAAATCTCTACCCAGCAATCACAGATGCATGGGAGCAAGCACAAGCCGTAAGACAAGTTTACTGGTTGTGGCAAATTCTCCAACTGTGGATACCGTTATCAGAGTTGGGTGTGGCTGGTAGTTTGCTGATTCCAAATAATTTGCGAGTGCAAGGCTGGTGCGTCCGACTGCTGGAACTTGTGAGTGTAGAAACGAGAGGTGGCGCGTCTCTACAACAATTGGGCGAGTGTTGGCAACCTTGGGTTGCTGCTGCAAAAACACCAGTCGCACAAGAGTTGAACAAGATAGTCCAGCAGATGCGTAGCCAGGAAGCAAATTTAGAGGCGATCGCTTCTCAACTCAATGCATTACTTTTATCATCCGCAGCAGAATTACCATTAACCCTAAAGGTTGTAGGAGCAACAGATACTGGTCCACAACAAACGCAAAATGAAGACACTTGCTACCCCACTAACAATCATGATCCCAATGATCCCGATGATCCATTATTACCACGGGTATCGATTGTTTGTGATGGCATTGGTGGACATGAAGGCGGCGAAGTTGCAAGTCTACTAGCAGTGCAGTCCTTAAAGTTGCAGCTCCGTGCCTTACTGACAGAAGTGAAAGAACAGGCAGACATCTTACCACCGGACTTGATCCAAAAACAACTAGAGGCAAGTTTGCGGATTGCCAATAACGTGATTTGCTCTTGCAATGATGAGCAAAAACGCGAAGGCACACAACGCATGGGTACTACTCTGGTGATGGCGCTGCAAGTACCGCAAAGCATTAAAACAACTTCCGAGTACAAATCAGATAATGCACATGAACTTTACTTAGTTAGTGTCGGCGATAGCCGTGCTTATTGGATGACGCGCGACTACTGTCAGCTTTTAACAATAGATGATGATGTGGCGGGGCGGGAAGTCCGCTATGGGCGTAGCCTGTATCGAAAAGCACTACAACGTCCAGATGCAACTGCCCTAACTCAGGCATTAGGAACAAAAGAAGGCGAATTACTGCGTCCTTTGATACAGCGATTTATTTTAGAAGAAGACGGTATATTACTACTGTGTTCTGATGGTTTGAGCGACAATGACTGGGTAGAACACTCTTGGCGGGATTACGCTATCCCTGTGTTACAAGGTGAACTTTCCTTAGAAGATGCTGTTAGCCAGTGGATTGGCTTGGCAAATCAGAAAAATACTCATGACAATACATCAGTGGTTCTGACTTATTGTCGTGTCTCCCCAGAATACATCGTGCCAATAAGGGCGCTACCACCAGCATCAGACACACAGACAGAACACGAACAACAAGAACAACAAGAACAACAATATGAGTTGGCAGCAAGTTCTCAAGCGCTTCTGGAGTTGGATGTTTCAGAACTACCTGCACGAGACAAAACCCAAACTCCTGCTAAACGGCAAGGGCGGCGAAAGTGGTGGGTTTTGCTTGGGGGATTGTTGGCATTTGTGGGCGGTGCGAGTTTAGGATTCGTTGCTTGGTCGCGGCTGAGTCCGGAAACATTTCAGCAGACGTGTGGGCAACTTCCCGAGAAAGTCCAGCAAGTGTGTCTCCCTCAGAAGTAAAGACTCACCCGCTAGTGTTAAAACCTCGTTCACAAGTATCAAAGACTCAAAGCGCGAGTGTCAGGAACTTGTGCTTTGAGTATCAGAACCGCCAATTTGTTTGCGAAACTCTTTGACTGCTAAAAGCGGGTTGGGATGTCGTACATATTCACCTAACAGTGCTAAATCTAAATTCGGGAGTAATTCGCTGGCTTGGATAAGTTCATATTTGTCGCCTCGCAGGCGATACAGAGAAAATTGAGAGTTTTGCCAGAACCAAACCTCTGTCACACCCAGCCTTTTGTAGACTGCTAACTTATCCGTCTCACCACTCGTCAAAACAACTTCTACAGCTAAGTCAGGAAAGTCTTTTTTCAAACCAATACAGTAGCTTTCATCAGGTTCTGTCCCTCCCTCTCGTTCTTGTCTACGGAAACTTTTAGAACCAAGCTGAAAATATTGAGTGCCAGTTTCCTGAAAATAAACTTCCAACAAAGCCCCGATGCCTTTCTTGATTTCTTCGTGACGGGGACTTGGGGACAAGATTTCTAATACTCCATCTAAATAGGTGACGCGATAGGAGAAATTATCTGACAACTTGACCAGTAGCGCTTCATACTGTTCCCAAGATACCTCGTTAGCGATAAACCGCTCTTCTGTCTCCATATTTTTCAGCGTTTCCTACTCTAAGTCTTAAATTAGCTCTGCTAGCATCGGCTTACCTTTAACAAGGAAAGACTGTAACTTCTATGCTAAACAACAAGGTCTTCAAACGATCGCATCTCCCTCCTAAGCGTCAAAATTTAGTCACTTTAACGGGTGAGGTTACTGTTCTGGGGACTGGGGACTGGGGACTGGGGACTGGGGACTCTTAAGATGTTCAAGATTCCTTTGGGCGGGGTTTGAATTCCCGTCCATAATCCGTCACTACCCTAATCCCTAATCCCCAATCCCTAATCTCCAGTTCAAGAATCAAAAGCTGTGTACAAATGAGTAATATTCTACCCGGAATTAGCAATAATCTACGTGATGTTTAATTTTAGATAGCATAAAACCAACCTTTTCCACAGCAGCTATGGCGAAAAATTGCTTGCGGATTACTCATCAACAGGATACCATTCAACTTTCCTGGCAACGGGGACAGGCAGCGCCTCGGTTTGCCGATGCCGTAGAATTTGAGCATCCTTTTGATCAGCAAGCGCTTACCGACTTACGCTGGTATCTCGAAGAGTATTTGCGCTTTCCTTACGGACTCGCGCCAGACAACGCCGCAAAGATAGAGCAAAAGTTGCAGAATTGGGGAGAACAGTTATTTGAGTTAGTATTTCGCAGTAGCGAAAAAGCGCGGGAATTTTTTCAAGCAGCTACCTACGATGGGCTGCATAACTGCGAACTGGTGATTACTTCCGATGATCCCACTGTACTAAATTTACCTTGGGAGTTGCTGTACTCAATGAGCGATCGCCAATTTCTCGCCCCATCTCTTGCTGGTATGTCTCGCAGTCTGAGTGAGTATGCTGTACGGGCGGAAATGTCACCACTACCCCAGGATAAGCTGAATATTTTGCTAGTGATTGCTCGTCCCTATGGGGAAAAAGATATTGCTCTCAAAAATATTGCTCGTCCATTACTGGATTCAATATCACATTTTAGCCAAAAAGTCAACATTAAAGTCTTGCGTCCGCCTAGCTTTGAGGAGTTTGAGCAGGAACTGAATAGGAACAAAGGATTTTATCATATAGTCCATTTTGACGGACACGGCGACTTTGACCCCAATAGCCAAGGATTTCAGCATACCTTGGGTGGGTTGGGACAGGGAGTATTAGTATTTGAAGCCCTTGATGGTTCACCGCAAATTATCACGGCGGCACAAATTGCCCAGAATTTGGCAGATTGCGGTGTGCCGATTTTTGTGTTGAACGCTTGCAAATCAGCCCAGGAAGGAGAAGCAAAGTTTTCTTCAGTGGCTACGCGCTTGGTTTCCTTGGGGGCGAAGGGTGTTGTTGCAATGGCTTATTCTGTCTATGCTGTGGCGGCAAAGCATTTTATCGGGCGGTTGTATGGCGAGTTGGTAGGGGGTGCGAGTCTCTCTAACGCAGTAGCGGCTGGGCGTAAAGCAGTTTTAAATCAGCCGCAGCGTCCAAGCCCCAAAGGCGATAAACCGTTGCGAGATTGGTTGGTTCCCGTGTTGTATCAGCAGGAACCTTACACGCCGTTTATTCCGGAAAATAATACAGATATTCCTGATATTGACGATTTACTTGTAGAGACACGCCATGTAACGTCTCTACATGGGTTTCCAGAGGCGGGTGCTTATGGTTTTATTGGGCGAGATTACGATATTTTGCGGTTAGAGCGCGGATTTCGGCAAAATAATATTGTACTGGTGCAAGCCATGGGCGGCGTGGGCAAAACTGAGTTAGCCTGTGGGTTTGCACGGTGGTTAGAAGAAACTCAGGGACGTGCTGGCAAGATATTTTTTGTGTCCTTTGAACATGGGGCGACGCTGAGTCATGTTGTCAACCAAGTGGGTAGGGAAGTTTGGGGAGACAAGTTTTCCTCGGTTCCCACAGATAAACAACGGTTGGCGGTGTTGAAGTATCTCCAAACTCAGTCTTGTTTATTGATTTGGGATAACTTGGAACCAGTCAACGGTTTTCCCACAGGAAATGAACCATTATTGAGTGGGGAGGAGAGAAGCGAACTCAAGCAATTTCTTAAAGAATTGCGCGGTGGCAAAACTTGGGTATTGATTACCAGTCGTCGAGAGGAGACTTGGCTAGATTGTGGTTACACCTTGCTGAATTTGCGCGGTTTGCGCGAACAGGATGTAGAAGAGTTAGCCGCGAAGATTTTGCAAACGGCGGGGGTAGACAGAGCGAAGTTACCGAAAGAGTATTTAGAGTTGTTGAAACTGTTGGGGGGACATCCCTTGTCGCTGCGGGTGGTGTTACCACATTTGAAGACGCAGACACCAGCGCAGTTAATTGAGGCGCTGCGGCGCGGGTTGGATACTTTTGCAGGTGCGGAGGAGGAAGGTAGGGATAAGTCGCTGACGGTGTCGTTGGATTATTCGTTTAGTAAGTTATCGGAGAAGGCGAGGCGGCATTTGCCATTTTTGGCATTGTTTTCGGAACGGGTGAATGCAATTGTGCTGCATATTTTCTCAAAAAGTCCTGATGATAGTTATGGGCAAGCATATCAAGCGGTGTTTGGGGAGAACTTGCAAAAAGCTGATTGGTTGAAGATTCTTAATGAAGCCGCCGCCGCAGGTGTTGTGGAATATTTGGGTGAGACTATTTACAAGATTCACCCGGCATTACCTTGGTATTTACGCCAGCAGTTATCTAAAAATCTCATTTCTCGTTCCCAGGCTGGAGACTGGGAACGCACTTCTAGAGGCTCCGCCTCTGGGGGTGAGGAGGCGGAGCCTCCCGAAACGCATTCCTTGCTAGAAGCAAGGAACGAGGAACTTGAAAAAAAGTTGCTGATTTTCTACGCTTATTTGGCAGATTACTACCGTAAGGAACTCATCAGCAACGCCGAACTAGCAACTTTTATGCTGCAAGTGGAAGAACCAAACCTGTTGCAAAACCTGCGCCTCGCCGAACAGCAACAGGAATGGGCTGATGCACAATCGATTCTCCAAGCCTTGGCACAAGTGTATGAGCGCATCGGGCGCAAACCCGAATTTAAGTCACTGCGACAACGGGCGCTGAAGCAAATTGGCATTCATTTGGCAGATGCGAAAGCAAAGGGTAAAGATGCTTTTGTTTTCTGGATGTATTTGCGGGGTAACGAAGCTAATGAAGCGCTGCTAAGTGCTGATTTAGAGGGGGCGGGAAAAGTTTATCAAGAAATTTTAGATGAATTGATAACTTTAAATGATGCCTCAGTGAGTGACAAAATTGCTGCTATTTATCACAATCTAGGCTATAATGCCCAAGAGCAACGGCAGTTTGATGTGGCTGTTGATTACTACAATAAGGCGCTGAAGATATTTGAAGATGCAGGGGATTTCTACTCTGCTGCAGGTGACTATCACCAACTGGGCAGGGTAGCCCAACAGCAACGGCAGTTTGATGTGGCTGTTGATTACTACAACAAGGCGCTGAAGATATCTGAAGATGCAGGGGATTTCTACTCTGCTGCAAGTGACTATCACCAACTGGGCATAGTAGCCGAAAAGCAACGGCAGTTTGATGTGGCTGTCGATTACTACAATCAGGCGTTGAAGATATATGAAGATGCAGGGGATTTCTACTCTGCTGCAAGTGACTATCACCAACTGGGCATRGTAGCCGAAAAGCAACGGCAGTTTGATGTGGCTGTYGATTACTACAATMAGGCGYTGAAGATATMTGAAGATGCAGGGGATTTCTACTCTGCTGCAAGTGACTATCACCAACTGGGCATRGTAGCCGAAAAGCAACGGCAGTTTGATGTGGCTGTYGATTACTACAATMAGGCGYTGAAGATATMTGAAGATGCAGGGGATTTCTACTCTGCTGCAAGTGACTATCACCAACTGGGCATAGTAGCCGAAAAGCAACGGCAGTTTGATGTGGCTGTCGATTACTACAATCAGGCGTTGAAGATATATGAAGATGCAGGGGATTTCTACTCTGCTGCAAGTGACTATCACCAACTGGGCATGGTAGCCGAAAAGCAACGGCAGCTTGATGTGGCAATTAACTATTATCAAAAAACCTTTGGAATTTATGAACAATTCCGCGATTGGTATTGGGCTTCAGTAACATTAGGTAAATGGGGAAGGGTTTTAGAAGCTCAAGAAAATTACTCTGAGGCTTTGCCAATTTACATTCGTGCTTTAGCCATTGAACTAGAGCATAATGAAGATTTGATTGTTTATTATATCAGTGCTTTAGCCCGTATGCTCCAGCGGTTAGGCGAAAGCCAGTTTCTTGCTATTTGGCGTGAGGCGACGGGTGGGGAGTGCGCGGGTGAGGTGCGGGAGGCGATTTGGGCGGCGCGGGATAGGCTAGAAACGCAGTCGTAGAACAATATGTCCTGGCGATTAGAAATCGCGGCTATACAAACAAAGTCCGCCTGCGCGGACTTCAGCAAAATCAAAGTTATTAAACCCGCGCAGGCGGGTTTAGCCTGTGTAGCCGCGACTTCCAGTCGCCAGGCGGAAGATTTATTCCCAACGTGGAGTCATTCATAAGTTTTATTTAACCTGTGGTAACGAATCCATAAGCGGTTGCCACGACAGCAACTTCGGAAGTAACGACAATAACTTTGGGAGTGACGACAACAACTCTGGAAGTAACGACAACAACTTCGGGAGTAACGACAGCAACTTTGGAAGTAACGACAGCAACTTTGGAAGTAACGACAACCAGATTATTCGTGAGTGCGATCGCCATTTTGGCAACAATCAGACGGTGATTTGCGAATGCGATCGCCATTTTGGCAACAATAAAACGATGATTTGGAAATGCGATCGCTAACAACTAACTGTTTCACTGCCTCAAGGCGCAATGTTATAAAATAGGTGAAACCTACAGCCTAACTCTGTATTCATGAGTTCTCATCCCTTCTTGAAAGTTGACATTTCTCAACTCAGCGTTGCAGAACGTATCCAACTTGCTGAAGATTTATGGGACAGTATCATAGAACAGCAAGAAGAACTTCCCCTGAGTGAAGCGCAACAAAAAGAACTAGATCGACGGTTAGAAAATTACAATAAAAACCCCGCAAATGGTTCTAGTTGGGAAGAGGTTAAAAAACGCTTAGGCTTCTCCCGATGAACTATAACCTGATTATCTAGCCAGAAGCAGAATACGATATTCAGGATGGTTTTGAGTGGTACGAATCCCAAAATCCAGGTTTAGGTTCTGAGTTTGTCCGTGCAGTTGATGCTTGTCTGTCGGGAATTGGACGAAGCCCTCTTGCTTACCAAGTCATCCACAAACAGGTAAGAAGAGCTTGAATCCGTAGATTCCCATACATAATTCTTTACATTTTTGACAAAGATACAGTTTTTGTACTTGCTTGCTTCCATGCAAAACGCGATCCAAAACAGTGGTTGGATAGAATTTAAAAAACGAAGGGTATCTTCAACCAGCAACATGACGCGATACTCCCTGCGGTAGTAGCTGGTGCGATCTCTACAGATTTGGAGTATCGCCGATGTGTATTTTGTGCGATCGCCATTTTGGCAACAATCAAACGCTAATTTGGGAATGCGATCGCCATTTTGGCAACAATCAGACGGTGATTTGGAAGTGCGATCGCGACGTTTACAACAGCCATGTTTTATTCTAGAAACAAAAAGGAGAAAAGTATGCAAGCCTACAAACTAAACGCAACAATTGATGAATCAGGTCACTTAATTATTGACGAACCTCTGAATATTGCTCCTGGTAAGGTAGAAGTCATTATTTTACAGCCAACCGCAACTACTATCGACACTCCTAAACAAACTAAGAAGCGGGAATACAAAGTCCAAGCCCTGAAAGACTTACTCGAAAATGCTCCACCCACACCACCGGATTTTGACCCTGATCAAGCCAGGTGGGAGTATCTAAAGGAGAAGCATAACCTGTGAAGGTTCTCATAGACACAAACATTATTGTTGATGTAGCACTTGATCGCGACCCTTTTTTCACAAACAGCGAACAAGTTCTACGCTTTGTGGAGCAGCAAGAGATTCAAGGCTATCTTTCTGCATCTACCTTCAGTGATTTATACTATATCATCCGTAAAGCAAAGGGTCACTCTTGGACACTGCAATTTCTGCAAAGAATGGCGGCTCTTTGCCAAGTCGCCACAGTAGACCAAGCAGCCATCTCAATGGCGCTAACTACCAACTTTAAAGATTTTGAAGACGCTATTCAATACAGCACTGCGGTTCTTAATCGCTTAGATGCTATTATTACTCGCAACCCAGTTGATTTTCCGGTAACGATTCCACGAATAATTACCCCTGAACAATTAATTCAAGAATTCAGCAATCCTTGATTATTTTGCTAAAAATATATTTATGAACGCTCAATTAACCGCTTCTGAAATCCAAGAAATTCAACAAATTCTCAAAGACGAACCAGCACAAAAAGCACTTTCCACTCTAGAACAAAACAACGGCAACCTAGAAGCTACGTTTGACACTCTCTGGCAAGAACAATTCGGCATTCAAGAATACGGCAAAGGCAAATCGCTGTTGCAACTTACACTTAATGAAATCCGCGCTGAAATCTGCGGTGATGAAGGTTTACGCGGTAAACTCAAGGAATACACGAATAATCCTGGTAGTGCTTCTTTACTTAACAGTATTATCGGCTCATTGGTGACAGTTGCAGCTTTACATGGCATACCTATTGATGGGGCGATCGCCACAATTATCTTATTATATATTTTAAAAATTGGACTGAATGTTTTCTGTAAATATACTGCTTCAGAGGGTGAAGAGGAGAAAAAATAAATTTTTCTGTATCTACACACAAAATATTAAATTAAATCTTTAGAGTAGAAACAAGAACTATCCTAAGATTTCATCAACAGTAATCATCACATCAGGAAATGCCTGAATTGATAAACTTTCACCCCGCGTCAACTTCTGAACATTCCAATATCCATCAGCTGTCGGTTCTCGAAAAACTTCTACACATTGCTCATTAATATTTACTAACCAAACTTCAGTTATCTTGTCTTCAGCATAAAGAGGGATTTTCACTTCCCGGTCATATTTAACGGTTGTATCTGCCACTTCTATAACCAGGAAAATATCATTTGGTTGAGGATGTGCGTTTTCATAAAAATCTTTGCGGGGTTGCAACAATGTCACATCTGGCTGCGGTTCGGAGTTATTGTTTAACACCACTGGATTTTGAGTATCTATTAAGGCACGTCCTTGTAGTTTTGCAGATAATAAGTTGCTTGAGCGTCTTACACAAGCAGCGTGTTTGGTTCCAATGGGTGACATTTCAATGATCTCTCCTCGTATCAGTTCTACTCGGTCATCCTCAGTAAGAATTCCCGATTCAGCCATTTTGTGGTATTGCTCAACTGTGAATTTCCGTCTTAGTAATTGCACAGACATTGCTACCTCTACTTTTTCCCGTATCTTAAATTATGAGATTTGTTGCAAAAATATAATGATTAAGTATTTGGAACCACAGATGCACACAGATAATTAAACTTGTGTACATATGTGTTAATTTGTGTCGTTTAATTGCCAGTGTCCCCCTTAACTTTTTCAGTATGCAGTTGACCTTGGGAGCATCCTAGAGTGAAGATAATAAGAACTAGACCTCTTGCCCAAGTACGAGGCGACTCTGATGTTGCCCTAACACTGTTTGTTTCTTCGTTGATTGCGAGAACAAAGGAGTAAGGACTAAGGCTGCTCATTCAATAATAAAGCCTGCACAGGCAGAGAGAAGTCCTGCAGGCGGGTTTCCCGCCGTAGGGAACTTCGGAGCTTTGTTTGTCTAGCAGCTACAGAGGCGTTAAGACGGCGTGTCTGTGCAGACCAAGTACGAACAGCAACAAATTGTGCAAGCAGTCTATTTTTCAAAAAAGCAAGTTCAGAGAGGGATGGCTGTGGAGACAGTTGTGGAAAAGCTAGGTGTAAATACTAATATGAAAAAAGGCGATCGCGTCCGCGTTAAAGAATCCGTCATAGTTTACCATCATCCTGAGCATCGCGGGAAAGCTTTTGACCTCAAAGGCACAGAAGGCGAAGTGATAGGTATTATCAATCAATGGCAAGGTAGACCGGTTAGTGCTAACTTGCCGATTCAAGTTCAGTTTAGTAAAAAATTCAAGGCACACTTGCGTGAAAATGAATTAGAAATCCTCTAAATCAGTCATTTGCGGCGAAACCACTGCATTATATTTAGTTCGCCGCGCATTCTTTCTAGCTCTTGACGATGGTTTTCGGCTGTAGTATAATACCATTCACAATGTCTTTTCAGCTCTGAGCGCGCCTGAACTTCGTAATAGAACTGGTGAGTTGTTTGGTAAGAGGCAAATGTGTCCTCAACTTGCGGTTGAGGGGCAGGTATAATAAGCGGTAACTCTTGAGACATAATCCTAATTTAGCAAGAAGATAAGAGTAAATTTAGGGGAGTTGTTGTACAAATCTTTATTTATTATTACTTACTCAATAGCTACTAACTCATAACTCGCTTTCACAGCCATCCACGTAAGCGATAGGCGAGAATGCCAATATATTCTTTCAAAGCAGCGGTAAATAACTTTAGGTTGTCAACATCAGGTAACACATTCAGTAACGCCGCCTTTGGGGTGCTGGTAAGTTCTTCCAAATCACCCTCACTAATGAGAAAGTCAGTTGGTGTGGGAATGGCATCAATACCTTGACGACGGAAAATGAGAAGCGATCGCGGCATATGAATTGCCGAAGTCACGAGTAAAACGCGGCGAATCCCGCGAGACACCAAAATTTTCTTGACATTCACCGCATTTTCATAAGTGTTGAGGGAATCAGGCTCCTGTACAATTGCTGCTTCTGGTATACCAATAGAAGTGAGGATACTAGCCATATCCGCCGACTCTGGTGAACCGCTTCCCTTCCAATTAATGCGACCACCACTAAGAATGATCACAGGAGCTTTTTTTTCCCGGTAGAGTTGAGCAGCGTAAAGAACGCGATCGCCTGCTTCATTTAAATCTACACTAGGTCGTGGCGGCAAAGCTGATCTGGTAGCACCACCCAAAACCACAATGGCTTCTGCCGTTGGTATTTCAATAGGTGGAAGATTTTGCCATTCTAGAGACTGCACAAGCCAGCGAGAAACCCAGCCATTACTGCTAGATAACAATAAAATCAGCGCCAGCGCGATTGCAAGCGCCGCAGTGCGTGGTCGTTTCCATAACATAAAAAGTGCTACCAGCAAGCATAAGCAAGCCAGTCCTAGGGGATAGAAAAACAGTGGTAGCAACTTGGATAGATAGAAAAACATTTGGCAAATTTCTCAGTTGACATAATGGGGATGAGGGAGGGAGGGGGAGAGAGGGAAGGAGGGGGAGAGAGGGAAGGAGGGAAGGAGGGAAGGAGGGAAGGAGGGAGGGAGGATGAGGATACAGAAGTAAATAAACAATGGCTACTCTCCCTTAGGTGATTTTCTGGAAACAAATTACCAAGGAGGTTAGCAGAACTTCCTGTGGATTAGCGGGATGCCTCGCTTTAATGGTAAATTCTTTCTCAAAAACCGCCTTATCTCTTATCTCCCTCTCTCCCTCCCTCTCTCCCTCCCTCTCTCCCTCCCTCCTTCTCTTCCTCTGGCTACCTTTCCCAAAACCGGAAATTAATACTTCCAGGGCGGCGACGGAAACGCCGAGGAGTTTTCCTGATTTGGCGTCCTCTGGTTGGTTGTTTTTCACTGGCAATTTCAGCTTCAACGTCTTCTGACTCTTCTTGTGGAAGCTGAGTTCTTGATTCTTCCTTACTTTGCCACCAAGCAATAATCCAGCCTCCGCCTATACCAGCGATCGCACCCAGAAAGATACCCATCGGTGGTTTATACCCCACAAACACAAAGCCGAGTAAGAAAAATAACCAATACTTCAAGCCCGCATCAACGCCTTCAGAGGTAGCTACTGTAGATGCCTGGGGACCACTCTTGGTTGATGTTGTTATCAATCCTAAGGCTAAACCACCCAAGACACCCAGAAAAATACTGAGGGCTGGGTTGTAGCCTGTTGCTATAAATATGAGTGTAAAAAATAACCCAAGTAGGATTTGCGTTACGAAGTTTGGTGAGAAGGTCAGCTTTGGTGGTGCCATAAGGTAAGTTTATTGTTCAATTACATTCTTTAATTGTGCCTCTATTGATTGAGTCGTATCCAAAATTTTAGCGAGTGGTTTTTCTTTTTCAGTCAAAGGTTCAGCTTGCTCGATCTGAGATTTTAATAAATCAGCAGTCGCATCAGCAATATCACCAGTACGGTTATCCAGCCGCTGTTGCAAAGCTTCTAACGGTGCTGTGCAGGAGATAATTTGCAAAGGAAGTTGATGCTCTTGAGCTGAGGTAATGACCTCCTCACGCAACTGCTGTCGGTCATACTTAGCATCCAAAATCACCGAGTATCCTTCACTTGCCAACAAAATTCCCAATTCCAACAGCCGTGCATAAGTTTTCTGCGTCATCTCGGTTGTGTACAAATCATCACCACCGCGTTCTAATAACGGGATTCCCGCCAGATGTTTTCGCACCGCATCCGAACGAATTTGAATGGCTCCCAACTGACGAGCTAAATACCGTGCTGTCGTACTTTTACCAGAACCCGATACACCCGACATCAAAATCAGCCGTCCTTGACGGGGTTTTGTGTATTCCCAAGCAAGCTTGTAATAATTCGCTGCTTTTTTTGCGACTTCCTCCTTTACGGAAGAAGGCATACTTGGGTCATCTAACAAGAATGAAGTCACCTTTGCCCTGACATACGATTGACGGTTTAAATAGATGGGCAACACCTGTAACCCTTCCCAATCACCAGTCACCTCAAGGTAAGTATTCAAATAAGCATTACTCAAATCAGGACGCTGCTGACCTTCCAAATCCATCACAGCATATGCAACGTCGAACATTGTATCGACAAAGCGAAACGGCTCATTAAACTCAATGCAGTCAAACAGCCAAATTCTATCTTTCCACAAACAAATATTTCCCAGGTGCAAATCGCCGTGACACTCTCGAACATAATTCTTTTGAATTCTGCTGTTAAAGAGTTCGCGACGTTCGGCAAAAAACTTATCTGTATACTGCTTTGTCTCCTCAAACTGCTGCTGCGTCTGCGGACCACCAATATACTTTTGCGTTTGCTCGTAATTCTCGTCAAAAGCCTCCCGAACTTGCTCCACCTTACCAAAAGAACGAATGTAATCATTCGTCACAGTTTTCGTGTCATGATATTCAGCTACCACCCGTCCCAACTCTTCTACAAGTGCCTCATTTAACTGACCCTGCTCAAACATTTTGCTAAACAGCGCATCTGTGGGAAACTGAAGCATTTTCAGCGCATATTCCACAGCTTCTCCTGTTCCCCCTAGTTGGTACTGCTCCCCCACCAAAGTTATAGGGAACACCTCCAAATAAAGTTCCGCAGCTCCCCGCTGATTTAAACGTAACTCTTCCTGACAAAAATGTCCCCGCTTCTCTAAAGTCGAAAAATCCAAAAAGCCAAAATTCATAGGCTTTTTCACTTTATAAGCATAATCCCCAGTCAACAGCACATAAGAAATATGCGTCTGAACCAATTGAATCGGTTCCTTCACCGGATGCGGATAAAACCCAGGCTGCAACATTTGCTCAATTAAAGCCGGAATCGAAACTTCTGTCATCTTATCTTGGCGTCCTTGGCGTTTTGGCGGTTTAAATACAAAAAAACCAGAGGTATGTATGCCCCCTGGTTTCTTCGGTAACTATAACAAACTTTCAGTATTTTAGGTAACTGATTCTGTTCCTGTATCAGAACTTCCTTGTGGAGGCAACACAATCAGAACAGATTGCCCTGGTTCACCCAAATATTTTGCCCCCTCAGGCAGAGAGAGTTGCTCCACAGTTAAACTATCTCCAATGTTCAGATTAGAGACATCAACTTCAATCGCTTCAGGAATGTTTTCTGGGGCACAACGCAGTGACAAGGCTGTAAGGTGGGTGTCTAATACACCACCTTGTTGCTTCACACCCACTGGTTCTCCCACAAAATGCACAGGCACTTCCACATCAGTGTCGCCGTGACCTGCGACAGCAAAAAAGCTGAGGTGGTAAGGCGTACGTTTGGCTGGATGAGATTGAACTTCCCGTAGCAAGGTTTTTCCACGCCAAGGAATATCAGTCACATTCAGGTCAATCAAAGTGTTGTTAATCGAACCTTTATTGAGCAGACGCTCAACAACCTTAGCATCAATAACCAGAGCAATTGACTCGGTACCTTTATGACCGTACAAATTCGCGGGGATTTTTCCAGAACGGCGCAAAGCATTGGGCTTGCTGCCTTCTGGCCGCTTTTGAGATTCGACTGTTAATTCCATGTTAGGATTTTAGATTTTGGATTTTTGAGCCACTGCGTTGCGGGGGTTCCCCCCGTTAAAGCAAGTGGCGGATTTTGATACTATCACGCTCGTATTGGCACAATGCCTTACACCCCTAGGCACTCAGCAATGAAGCGGGCGTGCCATCAGGGTGCAACAAAGCACGTTTCGGACCGTGGATCGGGTCTTCTACAATGATAGTTTGATCGCGGCTCGCTCCTAAGGAAACAATTGCGATCGGCACTTCTATCAATTCTGCCAAGAATTTTAAGTAGTCTAGCGCTTGCCTTGGCAATTCTTCTAAAGAACGGCAGTGACTGGTTGAGGTGCGCCATCCTGGCAAGGTTTTGTAGATCGGGCGACACCGGGCAAATTTACGGGCGCTGGTAGGAAAATGTTCGCAGCGTTCCCCATCTATTTCATAAGCCACACAAACTTTGATTTCCTCCAGTTCGTCGAGGACATCGAGTTTAGTGATTGCCAGACAGTCCATACCGTTAATGCGGACGGCATAGCGACCAATAACCGCATCAAACCAACCACAACGTCTCTTACGTCCGGTGGTTGTGCCAAATTCCGCACCCAACAAGCATAATAATTCTCCCAATTCCCCGTCTATTTCTGTGGGGAAAGGTCCCTCGCCTACCCGAGTGGTGTAAGCTTTCGCTACACCAATCACTCGGTCAATCATTGTTGGTCCTAGCCCCGTCCCAACACAAGCTCCTCCCGCCACTGGGTTAGAGGAGGTAACATAAGGATATGTCCCATGATCCAAGTCCAGAAGCGTACCCTGCGCTCCTTCAAACAAAATATTGCGCCGCCTTTGAATCGCGTCGTATATTTTTAAGGATGTATCAACGACGTACGGTCGCAGGCGTTCTGCATACCCTAAGTACTCGTCAATCACCTGTTGTGGATCTAACGGGGGTAAGTTGTAAAGCTTTTCTAAAATGACGTTTTTGTAATTAATTGTCCACTCGAGCTGTTCGCGCAGCCCTTCAGGGTCCATCAAATCTAAAACCCTGATACCAGTCCGCTCTGATTTATCAGCGTAAGTTGGACCAATTCCTCGACCGGTAGTGCCAATTTTATGGCTACCCCTTCGCTCCTCCGATGCCGAGTCAATCAATCGGTGGTAAGGCATCGTGACATGAGCTGTCTCAGAAATTAGCAGATGGCGAGTGGAAACACCAAATGCTTCTAGTTGGTCAAGTTCTGCTATCAAAACCTGTGGATCTATAACTGTCCCACAGCCGATAATGCAGTCGGTATTTGGATACAAAATACCAGAGGGAATCAAATGCAGCTTGAAGGTTTGACCCTTGACTACAAGTGTGTGTCCAGCATTGACACCCCCTTGGTAACGTACGACAACATCTGCGGAGCGGCTGAGCAAGTCTGTTATTTTACCTTTTCCTTCATCGCCCCACTGGGCACCTATAACAATGACGTTAGCCAAGTTTTTATTAAAGAGCTAAAGTTTCCACAAATTATTATTATCAGCATATTTGTTTGCTTATGTCAATATATGGAAGGAAAAATTCAACAAATAAGATAACAAAGTCTTATCTAATAGCTTCTTTTTTTATTTGTTACTGTAAATAATAATTACAATTTTTCGGTTTGTTAAAAGACTACTATGGCTTTATATGCAGAATTACATAGGCATCTAGGCGGCTCAGTTGTCCCTCGTGTTTTGTGGCGATACTTCGAGCGCAACTCGTCTGATATGATTTCCCGGTTTGCTGAGTATTCAGAGTTTGAAGAGTTTTACACGCGCCCACGCAATACTCTAGATGAGTATCTGGAGTTACACACTTTGGTAGAAAGCGTGCAAACTGTGGAGACTTTGCCTTACTTTATTTACCGCTTGCTTAGAGGTGCTTACATTTTTGAGAATTTGGCTTATCTAGAACTGCGCTACACCCCTTATTTGCGAACACCAGACCATCTGAGTCAATCACAGAGAATTGACAAGATGGCAGAAATTGTGGAAGTTGTGGGCAAAGCAAGCCAAATATCGGAATATCCGATTGTCACTAGCCAAATTCTTTGTATGCACACACGCTTACCCTTTGAGGTGAATAAGGCGATTATTGATTTGGCAGCACAAAACAAGCAGTATGTTTGTGGTGTAGACGTGGCTGGAGGAGACAGCTACTATGCCGATCGCATGGAGGAATGGATTAGCTTGTATGATTATGCGCGATCGCTTGGAATTAACACCACAGGTCATTTTTATGAAACGACTGCTGGATGTTATCCCCAACTTTTACCTTATCTGATGCGGATTGGTCACGGCATTCAAATTCCTCTGTTGTATCCTGAGTTACTTAAAGAGGTAGCGACGCGCGGGCAGTGTTTGGAGGTTTGCCCCACAACCTACTTGAAAACTGGGACTTTGGAAGACATACGTCAACTCAAGTTAGTGTTTGACCGATGTTTTGATGCCGGGGTAGACATCGCTATTTGTACTGATAACGCCGGGTTGCATAATGTGCGTCTGCCGTTTGAGTATGAAAATCTCTTGACTTACGACATTATCAACTTTCAACAGCTACAAGCTTGCCAGGATGCAGCATTCCGTCATGCTTTTGCTTGGCCCTACAGCCAGCGTCCAGTTTCCTTACTCAATGGGTTGCTAAACCCACAACCTGTCCAAACCTTAGTCAGTATGGAGTCATGAACGACTATAAGGGTTTTATTAGTAATCAAAATTTTGAGTAGCAAGTCATGAGTGGAATAACAAGTTAGTTCGCTCATGACTCAGCACTCATTTCTTAGAATTTTACTGAAAGATGAAGTGATTGCTGTGTAAAAGCCTACCCTATATAAGTGGTGAGGAGAGTGTCAATTTAGTGTTGCTTGCTCAAAGGATGCGTGATTTGGCAAGGCAATATGCCAATCACGTAACGTTTCTATCTCAGCATGAGTATCGAGAAATTCCCCATCCAGCAGGTGTCCGCCTGCCTTGCGATCGCTGGTAATGAAATGAAAGTGATAACCGTCTGTATTCACGCTCTTAAAGTACTGCGGTAGGCGGAATCCTACAAGAGTCCCCTGCACGTTTCGCAATTCAAAGATAACTTGTGAACGCTTAATCACCTCGCTTATTGGTGGATAAGGAGGTTTCTGTTTAGGAGCGCTCCTGACTTTGAGGTATGGGAAAATTCCTTGTATACGGATTGCATAGGGAAGGTTTTTGGAGGAAAGTTGCTGATCAATTGCTTGCTGTAATCCTTCATAAGTCATGCGTTCCTTAACACGGACTGTTCGTTCCTTACGAAAAAACGTCACTGCGGCAAACGGTGTCTTCATCTCGTCTTTGACTGGATAGGCAACCCCATCACCTTTAACCTGAAAAAACTTGCCATCAAGTGCTATGAGTTCACCGTCCAATCCCTCTAAGGTTCCTAAACCAAAGTTCCCTTGCTGCTTTATGTCCTTAAAAGTCGTCATGCCATCATAGATTCCAGCCGACAATGCCCCTACAGTTGAGAATTGAAATCCTAGTTTTTTGTGGACGTGTTGGGAATAACCAGGCAATACACAAAGTATCACGGTCATAACTAGCAATCCAATCCATAAGTAGTGTTTGAGCTTCACGAAACCCTCCGAAATGTCTTAAACAACAGAATTGGTGAGTATTTAGTTGTTAGCAATAGGTAAGACTCACTTATCTGTGACAAAAATTCAAATCAAAACGCAAAGCGCGAAATTTGAGGTGTCCTCATTATCAGCTTCAAAACTTATGGTACGAAAATTTTAATTTTGAATTTATAATTATAAATTTTGAATTCCCCAAAGGAGTGACTCGTCCTCTAAACTGTAATTTATGGTGTCAACTATTCAAGCTTTATCAGCAGAAGTCGTACATCTCATTACAGCCGGAGAGGTTATTGACTGTTTTGCTGCTGTCGTGCGGGAATTGGTGGAAAATTCCCTAGATGCAGGTGCAACGCGTATTGTAGTTTCCTTATCACCCCAACAATGGCGTGTGCGTGTAGCAGATAATGGCTGCGGAATGACATTAGATGATTTGCATAAAGCAGCAACGCCACACAGTACCAGTAAAATTCGTAATTGTGCAGATTTGTGGAAAATTACGAGTTTGGGGTTTCGTGGAGAGGCGTTGCATAGTTTGACGACTCTAGCAGATTTAGAAATATTGAGTCGTCCCAGAGGTGGAGATTGTGGTTGGCGGGTTGTTTATGGGTATGCTGGGGAAGCATTGTACGTAGAAGTCGCTGCGATCGCTCCTGGTACAGTGGTGACAGTCTCTAATCTATTTGGTAATTGTTTACCTCGTCGTGAAGCGTTGCCAACAGTAGCACAACAAATGAAAGCAGTGCAAGCAACAATTCATCAAATCGCCCTATGTCATCCTCATGTTACCTGGCAAGTGTGGCAAAATGACAAAGAGTGGTTCACCCTTTGTCCCTCCGCTTCGATAGGACAACTGTTGCCTCAGATTCTACATCAGGTTAAAGAAGCTGATTTACAGGAATTAAAATTAGAAATACCGAATCCTGAGAACTCAGAACTCAGGACTCAGAATTCAGAACTCAGAACTCAGAATTCAGAACTCAGAACTCAGAACTCAGAACTCAGCAGCGAGAATTCAAGACTCACAAGCGAGAACTCAGGACTACATTTGGTTATAGGATTACCTGACCGGTGTCATCGCCATCGTCCAGATTGGCTGCGGGTTGCTGTCAATGGACGGATGGTGAAGTCGTCGGAATTAGAGCAAAGTATCCTGTCAGCATTTCATAGAACATTACCACGCGATCGCTATCCAGTTTGTTTTCTGCATTTATTCATTTCTCCCGAACATATAAACTGGAACCGCAACCCAGCAAAATCAGAAATTTATCTCAACCAACTGAGTCATTGGCAAGAACAAATTAGTGAGGCGATCGCCCAAGCACTACGCATCAATTCTACGTCTGTTAAAGACGCAGTTCACACAACGCGAGTTGGTAAATTACTCAAAGCCGCAGAAGAAAAAGGTGGATACAACGTCAATCGTTCGATTCCCAGTGAGGAAGACAAAACTGATACAGAGACGTTGGATACAACATCTCTACAACTCAAAGCCGTTGCTCAAGTCAATAACACCTACATCGTCGCAGAACATCCAGGTGGACTGTGGTTAGTAGAACAGCACATCGCCCATGAGCGAGTTTTGTACGAGCAATTGTGCGAGAATTGGAAAATTATTCCAATTGAACCGCCAGTTATTCTTTATCAATTATCTCCAAATCAAGTCTCGCAACTGCAATGCATTGGTTTGGATATAGAACCGTTTGGTGAACAACTTTGGGCAGTTCGCAGCGTACCCGCACTTTTTCAACAACGAGACGACTGTGCAGATGCAATTTTAGAACTCAGTTGGGGAGGTGATTTGCAAGCAGCGCAAGTCGCCGTTGCTTGTCGTAGTGCCATTCGCAACGGTACAACCCTGAGTTTACAAGAAATGCAAACACTTCTAGAGCAATGGCAACGCACACGCAACCCCCGCACCTGTCCCCACGGACGCCCAATATATTTATCTTTGGAAGAGTCAGCTTTAGCGCGTTTTTTCAAACGTCATTGGGTGATTGGCAAAAGTCACGGTATCTAATTGTAGTGAGGACTTTAGTCCTCATCTTTGAGAGCGCTAAAGAGCTATATTGAGCGTAGGGTGGCAGTGTCCACTACTGTGAATCTTGATTCTAAAGGGTTCACACACTGCCCACCCTACAACGTCCTTGTCGTTACTCCCGCAGTTGTTGTCGTTACTCCCGCAGTTGTTGTCGTTACTCCCGCAGTTGTTGTCGTTATTCCCGCAGTTGTTGTCGTTACTCCCGCAGTTGTTGTCGTTACTCCCGCAGTTGTTGTCGTTATTCCCGCAGTTGCTGTCGTTACTCCCGCAGTTGCTGTCATTACTCCCGCAGTTGCTGTCGTTACTCCCGCAGTTGCTGTTGTGGCAAACGCTTATGAATTCGTAACCACAGATTCAACAAAATTTATGAATTAATATGGTTCAGATAGGATAACTTGCCCAGTTCCAAGATTGGTAGGGATGTTGCACTGCAACGTTTCTCCACACGCTTCTTCAAGAAGTCGGAAATCTGAATTAGAAAAATCGGGCAAAATACTAAGTAACTTGCTAAAAAAGCACAAATAATATCTTGAAATAGGATTTCATAGTTTTAAAAGTGTTTTCTATAGCATTTCACTTTCTTTGTTATACTTCTCAACTATCTAGCAAAATTCCGTAAAAGACGGCAAATAATATTGATGAATTGATAGATAGCACGACCACCCGGAAATTTAATTTCCGGGCTAATAGCCGAAGTCCGTTAAAACGGACTCAAACCCAAAATAGGAGTCGGTTTTAACCGACTTAAGCTATAAGCCAGGAACTTGAGTTCCTGGCACTTGAGGAAAAGAATGAAACAGTCTTGTAGTACTAATATTATAAATTTCTTTACTTCTGGAGTGCTTCTGTGACTCAGCCTCCCCAACCCAATCAGGAACCGAATATTTTAGGTAAATTTGCCAGTGTCGTTGGTTTGCTGGGTATTGCGTTAGTGACTATCAAGAATTAGAAACGTTGCAGGAATATGTTTTAGTCAGTCAAAGCCGCCAGCGGGTTGATTGTTTTCGTCGCAATTCTGAGGGAAGATGGGTTCTTTACAGCTATAGAGAAAATCAAGAATTACAGTTAACCAGGGTGAATTTTTCTTGTTCCCTAGCTGATATTTATGAGGACGTATCCTTGGGTGAAACTTTTAACCCCACTTCTGGTTAATGGAACCGGGCGATTCCGCTTTGCTAATGTTGTTTGGGCGATGACGCGGAGCGTCAGCCGTAGGCGATCGCCAGAACTCAGAAATGACAACTGCTGAAAAATTTACACTTTTTGATTGCTATAGCTTTGTCAGCGCCTATTACGACTGTAGTGTTTACGCAATTTAAAACTAGATGCAATCAATCCTATGGCAAGCAACGTTGTAGTTACGGTTGGTTCTGGAACTTTTTGTACTGGAGGCACATAAATTCTACCATTTACTGTTGATCTAGCTCTAGTAGGAATAGTTGGATCTAGACTAAGTGTATCAACTTCGGAAAAGTTGAGTGTACCAGTAGCACCTATAAATATACCTTCCCCGCCAGTGATAGTGAAGATACCGGTTGCAGTTGCCGTGAGGGTTGCGAAATCAATTATACCTGTAGCGTTACTAGTGCCAAACAATTTATTAGTGCCACTGCCAAACACGACTTGGCTAGATGGTATGTCTTGTAAACCGAATACAGTTGGGTCTGTGTTAAAGCGGAAAAAACCAGTAGTAGGGTCAACGACTGAGTAGGTCAAGCCATTGATTGTGGTTAAACCGTAAGCAGCATCAGTACTTGTCCCTGAAAGAGTTGACGCTGTTATGCCTGGTGTAACTGATCTAGAGAAGGCTAATACATCATAAGTAGCGCTGAATTCATTAATCATCTGTGCTGTTGCACTTTTTACATTTAACCCAAAACCTAGCAAAGTAAAGGCTACTGGAACAAGCCATTTAGTAAATAAACGAACCATTTTTGCTCTAATTATTTAGTAAAAACCATTGAGTATTAGAATACGATAATACTAGTTGTTTTTAACTAGAAATAGTTAGGTGCTACAAAAGGGTGACGGCAAGGCAATCTGCCGGAGGCGGTAGCGCTGAGTGAAAAGCACACGCTCCGCATAAAGGCGCTCGCTATCCTATCCTACTACTTTCCAAGTTCTTCACCGCGATTGTTACTCTGCCCCTTTTGAATGAAGTTGTTAAAATCTTCTTCATCCAAGCTAATTCTCCACAAGCCTTCGAGAGGCGGCTTAGACGGTTGAGTTTCGCCTACGAAACTATTGTCATAAATCAATCCAATACTGAATACCCTATTGACAGAAATTTGTCCCAATTTTCCAAAACCTTGAATATTGCTTGGATCGGTTAGAACTCGATGCTGCAACTGTATAGTAGTTTGGTATCCACCATCAAAGTAGATTGTCGCTCGATTCTGCTTGAAGCGTACCTGAACGTTGTAAACTCCACCAGTAGCAGCATAGTAAGCTTTTGCAGCTAAGTTGGTGCCATCAATATTCTTTCCCTGATACTCAACTGCCATAACAGGTGTGGTCAGCAAAAGCAGGGTAGGTAAGACTAGCCCTAAGACTTTCATGGCTTTGACCGCGCGTTAACGATTTATCAAGCTATATCTTTCAGGATAACGCCCAATCTGAAGTTTCGCTGCGTCCCTTGGCGATGCTTCCTGAGGGAGCCGCGCAAGGCGCGATCGCACAACCAGAAGATGAGCAAAAATAATCGCACCAGGCGAATCGCTTCATCGTTGCTCAATCGACAGCAAGCTTGAGGAAGGGTACTCCACTTGCCAAGGCGCATTCTAATTCCAAGGTTTCGCGCAATGCGTTGATGTTGATGGGAGGCTTGGGATTGGGGACCCGCGTTTGCAAAGATAGCTCAAACCATGCTACATCGTGCCACGCACCACACTTGTATCCTACACCTCGATATATGCCAATCGGCTGAAACCCCATCACTTCATGGAGCCTTTCACTGCCTTGGTTTGGGAGCGTAATACCGGCATAGGCGCTGTAATAACCTTGAAGCACCAAAATTTTAAACAGCGAGGTGTATAAAGCTCGCCCAATACCTGAACAACGCACTGCTGGATGAATGTAAACAGATACATCAACAGCCCATTGATAAGCACTTCGGTCTTGATGAGGTGCTGCATAAACAAATCCTAGAACTTTTCCACCACGCTCGCACACCAGCCAGGGCAACTTCTGTAGAACCTTGGCAATGCGCTGCTGCATTTCATCTAGGGTTGGTGGTTGAACCTCAAAAGAGACGGGTGAATCCCCGCAAAAGGGGGCGTAAATTCCCAGAACTTGCTCAGCATCCTGTTCAGTGGCAAGCCTGATAATGGGTGACATAAAAAGCACACTCTTCTATTGCTGAAAATTTGAGTCACTAGCTGCTATTTTTTCCAAGGTAGCTTTGTGCCCATTTCAGTTAATGCAGAGAAGATGAGGTAGAGGATGACAACACTAGCGCTGATAAGAAAAAGAACAACCTCGTTATTCATAATTGACGCAAGAGAGCTAATAAGCAGTACTGAGTGACATACTCCCACACTTCAGCACTTTCTATCAATCCGCAGCTCCTTGAATTGGTCGGGGGTGTTTTCCTTGTTGTCCGCTGTCCATCCCCACCCTACTATCGTGTTCGGGTGGGGACTTCCGCGAATCCGTTAAAAAGTTGCTGACGCCAAAAGGCGTGAGCTTCAAGACTAGCTTTTAATCATCTCCCGCACTTTTTGCTGAAGCCCCGGATCTTGTCTGACTGCTGCTTCAATTTTATTGAAGCTTTCTGGATTTAACCCTTCCTTTTGCAGGACTTGCTGCATCTTTGTATTAGCTTCTTGCTGAATTGATCTAAGACTTGTGAAAGCCTTATCAAATTGTTGCTTTTCCTGTGGGGTAATTGCTTTTGTTGGCTTTTCTGAAGGACTTCGCTGTGCCTTATATATTTCCAAAAAGCGTGGTTGAGTCAGACCAGACTGACCAATGATCTGCACTATCTGCTGATTTGCCCCTTGTTCAATCACTAGCAACTGTTTTAGAGAGGTGGCAAATTTCTGAAGTTCCTGTGGACTAACGTTTGTCTGGGTGGTCTGGGGTGTTGTTGGAACTTGAGGTTGAGAGGATGGAGATGCAGATGGAGATGTAGATGGAGATGCAGATGGAGATGTAGGTTTTGGTACTTGTGCATGAGCCGACAGGTTGCTAGCAAGCAAAAAAACGAAAATATAGCTACCTGTGAGAATTTGCTTGAACACGTTGAGTTCCTCCTTAGGGATGACCTACCCGGCGTTAGATAATTTGTTGAATTTCTTTAATCGGGCGTCGGTTTGCATCGATTTGTCAGGCATATCCTCAGGCAGCACTTACACAGCAAACGATAGTTGCTATTTATCGCTAACTACTCCAGGTATGCGCTATCGCAATACAGCTTAATACATATTAACTAAACGATAGTTCTATCTGTGAGTCTTTCTTTTGTTGTAAAGATTTTCTCTATATTCCTCAGCTTTTATACAGTGCTATTGTTTCTAAGTTTGGTGCATTTTTGGCGATCGCCAAGAAAGGGGCGCGATCGTTCCTTTAAGCCAGAAGCTGCTGACTACCTATCGCTGCTGTGTAGATAGAAAAGAACGCGCTCACGCTGAAACACAAGCTGATCGCCATCCGGCTTACTAGTCTCTAAAGAAATCGTTTCCTGATTTTTCTTTACGCCCGGAACTACGAGTTGGAGTAGCAGTGGCGTCCAAACAGCAATACACACTAAAGCCAAAATACTTTTCAGTGTTTTGCTCTGAGCACTTTTTTTATTTGATTTCGGTAGTACTGATTGACTACAAACTGTCTCTGGGGACCAGAAATGGTCATTGTTGTAGTAACTCACTTACGAACTCTCTCTTACATTAGAAGACACCAAAATATACCAAACCTTATTTCTTAGTGTATTAATATTAGATGAAGATAATAATAAGATTGTGTAAAGTTAAAGTCATTTATATGCAAGCACAGAGCGCAAGTGTGAAGCTTGTGCATTAATGAATTGAACCTCATACTTCCTTGCTCTCTGCCTGCCGCGTTATTTTAGGTATTTGTAGAAATAGAAAACATAGTGCAGAATAGGCGCAATCAAGACGTGTGGCGAGGTTCACAAGATGAAACTGCGGGAGTTACTAGCGAGTGTAGATGGTGTTGTGCAGTTACCACAACATCCAGCTGTGGATACAGAAATAAAGGGTTTAAAGACGAATTCTCATGCTTGTGTTGCAGGAGATTTGTTTATTGGGATGCCAGGAACGCGAGTTGATGGTGGGGACTTTTGGCAAAGTGCGATCGCCTCTGGTGCTGTAGCTGCGATTATTTCTCCCGAAGCAGCACAGAAACATCCTCCCACACCCGAAGCTTGTGTGATTACTGCTAATGACATGACAAAAGCTTGTGCGCAATTAGCAGCCACTTTCTACGGCTATCCTGGGCAAAAACTTAAACTTGTGGGTGTGACCGGCACAAATGGCAAAACCACAACCAGCCACCTTGTTGAGTACTTTCTTAAATTAGCAAATCTGCCCACGGCTTTGATGGGCACTCTCTACACTCGTTGGAATGGTTTTGTTCAAACTGCCGTTCACACTACACCGTTTGCTGTGGAACTGCAACAGCAGCTGGCGACTGCTGTGGATGCTGGGAATGAGTATGGAGTGATGGAAGTGAGTTCCCACGCTTTGGCGCAGGGGCGAGTCATGGGTTGTCAGTTTGAAGTCGCGGTGTTTAGCAATCTTACCCAAGACCATTTAGACTTCCACCGCGATATGGAAGATTACTTTGCCGCAAAAGCACTGCTGTTTAGTCCTCAATATCTCAAAGGACGGGCAATCATTAATGCTGATGATGCTTATGGTAAGCGGTTAATTGCATCTTTGAACTCAGAAAAAGTTTGGAGTTATAGTGTTGATGATTCTACAGCTTCTTTGTGGATGAGTGACCTGAATTACGAACCTAATGGTGTCAGCGGTACGTTACATACACCAAAGGGTGACGTGGCTTTTCGTTCACCACTAGTTGGTCAATACAACTTAGAAAATTTACTAGCAGCAGTCGGAGCAGTTTTACAATTAGGGTTAGATTTGCAGTTAGTCGCATCTGCAATACCAGAGTTTCCTGGAGTCCCGGGACGGATGGAAAGGGTGCAAATTATTCAGGAGCAAGACATCAGCGTGATTGTAGATTATGCTCATACGCCAGATAGTTTGGAGAATTTGCTCAAAGCTTCACGTCCGTTTATTCCAGGGAAAATGATTTGCGTGTTTGGATGTGGAGGCGATCGCGATCGCACTAAACGCCCAAAAATGGGTAGAATCGCTGCTGAATTAGCGGATGTTGCCGTGGTGACATCAGACAATCCCCGTACAGAAGACCCAGAAAGGATTTTGCAGGATATTTTGGCGGGAATTCCAGAAACAGTCAAACCAATAGTGATCTGCGATCGCGCTACCGCCATTCGTACTGCCATATTGCAAGCGCAACCTGGAGACGGCGTTTTGCTTGCAGGCAAAGGTCACGAAGACTACCAAATTCTCGGAACAGAAAAAATCCATTTTGATGACCGAGAACACGCACGAGAAGCTTTAGAAGAGAGGATAAAAATAAAAAGCTAAAGGAACTCGTGCAATAAGGCGCTTTTCAGTGGCAGGCGCAACGAATAAAAAAGAAACACGCACGCAAATGATAATTTTATCATCTGCGTTTTTGTTGTTTCTCATCTCCATCACCACAAATTTCTAATAGACCTCTTGCCAAAAGGCAAAACTTACCCTCATGAGGCAGTGCGTTGCGGAGCCAGCACTGAAGACGGAGAAGCCAGTGCAGGTGGCTGGCGTTGGGGTTCCCCCCGTTGTAGCAACTGCCGTCCCCCAACCCCGAATTCCAAAATTGGGATTCGGCGAGCCAATTTCAAAGTCCCTCTCCCAAGCTTGGGAGAGGGATTTAGGAGCCACTGCGTTGCGGTGAATCCAGCGCTGCAGTCCTTGTTTCCCGACAGAGGCGACTGGTGTGCCTCCTTCGGAGGAGCTTCGCTAACGCGTAGCGTGCCGAAGGCATACCCGTTCGCCCTTGGCGTGCCGTAGGCATAGGGAGGTTCCCGAGGACAGTTCTGAGGAGGGTTTCCCTCCGGGAGAAACTGTCCGTTCCGTTGTAGCAAGTGGCGTGGTGAGGGTAAATATTCATGCAAGAAGTCTAATAAACATTCCACTCCACAGGAACTGTTTGCACAGAAGAAGATCCAGACACAGTGGTACCATTCATTTGCCAAATAAGATTCTCACCAGTGTCGTATCTGCGCCAGAAGATATCACTCTTGCCATCACCATTGTAATCACCAATACTAGATTGCCAGACTGGATCAGTTTTAGGTAGAAAAGCCGCAGTATCAATTGATGTGCCATTCATCAACCAAGCAGTGTTTTCACCAGTTTGAGTGTTGTGCCAGAAGATATCGGTTCTGCCATCGCCGTTGAAATCGCCAATATTAGATTTCCAAGAAGAGTCACGTTTTTCTAGAGAACCTGAAGTGATGAAAATACCATTCATCAGCCAAACAGTATTTTCATCTGTTTGAGTATTGTGCCACAGTAAGTCAGTTCTACCATCGCCGTTGAAATCTCCCAAGCTATAATTCCAAGACGAATCAAGTTTTGACAGAGAATACCCTGAGAAATCAGTACCATTCATAAACCAAACAGCGGTTTCACCCGTTGTTTGATTTCGCCAAAAGATGTCGCTCTTGCCATTGCCATCAAAATCAACAATACTTTGAGACCAAGATGAGTCAGTTGTGGGCAGAAAAGCCGCACTGATAACTTTTGTGCTATCCATCAGCCAAGTAGCATTTTCACCCGTTGTCTGATTGCGCCAGAAAATATCGCTCCTGCCATCGCCATTAAAATCAGCAATGCTAAAAGTCCAGGATGAATCTATTTTCTCCAAAGCAACCCCAGAGGCAATTTTTGTGCCATCCATCAGCCAAATGACGTTCTCACCCGTTGTCTGATTGCGCCAAAAGATGTCAGTTTTGCCATCGCGGTTGAAATCGGCATAAGCAAAATTCCAAGATGAGTCTACATTCGGCAACAATTCTCCTGTCGGTGTTGTGCCATCCATCAGCCAAACGGCGATTTCACCTGTTTGAGAGTTGCGCCAGAATTTGTCTGTTTTGCCATCACCGTTAAAATCGACAACAATTGCTGCATTACTAAACAAGGAATTGGGATTAGGATTTTTTGCAGTCTCTACTGGCTCCCCTATCGATTCATCTAGGAGCGATTGTGACGAGTGTCCAAAGCTCAAAGCAGAATTTAAATCATCCGTGTTTGTAGAACTATCGGAGATTGGGACAGATTGGAATGCACTAGTACCTCTAGAAGAGTCCAAGGTTGCAGATGCAAACATGATGTTTGTTTATGACTAGTGTTCATATTTTTTTTACTGTTTTTTTTATGAAGTTTCTGTTAATATCTAACATGTGCTCTTTTTTCTTTTTTTGAAAAAGCTGCATTCAACTATCATCAATATGTTGTTAAAATGGCATATTGTCTGAAACCTAAATTTATACTACAGCACTTTTCTGTAGAGTGGGCATTGCCAACTCATATCTCAAATGTCCATTACATAAAGTTTTATAGGCAATGCCCACTTGAAGATTTGTGACCTCATACTAAGTTACAGAACCTCACCCCTAACCCCTCTCCGTGAGTTCGGAGAGGGGAAATAAAGCGTAGCTTTATTGGGGTGAGGTGACGACAACCTGCTGCAGGAGGGTTTCCCTCCGCAGGCGACTGGCGTTCGCCCTTGGCGTGCCGCAGGCATACCCGAAGGGGTTTCCCGCTCTCACGGCAACTGGCGTTCGCCCTTGGCGTGCCGCAGGCATACCCGAAGGGTGTAAGTCATGAACGCAACTCGGTATCATCATTAAACTTCTTGGATTCATTCTAAAAAAAAGCTATAAAAAAAGCCGAGATAATTCCCGGCGAATCACAATTAACTTACTGTCTATTAATAAGGGCGAAATGCAAAGTAATTCGTAATTGATAACTCGTAATTATCAAGTCAATAACGAATTAAGAATTACGAATTCTTTAAAGATTTTAGAAAGTGCGCCACTCCTTATCAAATGTCGGTAGAGCGGTTTCAGTGGGGGTAGAGCCATTCATCTGCCAAATCTTATTCTCACCTGTTTCATAATTGCGGAAGAAGATGTCGGTCTTGCCATCGCCGTCAACATCGCTAATGCTTGGTGTCCAGGCAGAGCTTTGCGTCGGTAGAGCAGTGTCACTGGTAACGGTTGTGCCATTCATGAGCCAAGCCTTGCTTTCACCTGTTTGCTGGTTGTACCATAAAAGGTCTGTTGTGCCATTGCCGTCAAAATCGCCAACACTAGATGTCCAGCCAGCACCGAGTGTAGGCAAAGCAGCCTGAGAAGCAACATTTGAGCCATTCATCAGCCAGACGGCGTTCTCACCGGTTGTCTTGTTACGCCACAGAACGTCGGTTTGATAATCAACGTTGAAATCTCCGAAACTAGCCTCCCATTCTGTGCCAAGGGTTGGCAACGCAGTTGTAGAAGCGTTGGTACCATCGACCAACGAAACAGCGTTTTCACCTGTTGTTTGATTACGCCAGAAGATGTCAGTCCTACCATCACGGTTGAAATCAACAACATTAGCTCTCCAATTTGCGTCAACCGTTTGCAAAGAAGACGAAGCGATAATCTGTGTACCATCCATCACCCATACCGCATTCTCACCCGTTGTCTGATTACGCCAGAAAATGTCGGTTTTGCGGTCAGCATTGAAATCAGCAATACTGAAAGTCCAGTTTGAACCAACGTTTGTCACAGATGTCTCAGAGGCGACTGTGGTACCGTCCATCAACCAAATGGTGTTATCACCCGTTTGAGTATTACGCCAGATGATGTCAGTTTTGTTATCACCGTTGAAATCCGCAATTTTAAAGTCCCAATCTGCACTCATTGTCTTAAGAAAAGCACCAGAGGAAACATTTGGGCCATCCATCAGCCAGATAGCAGTTTCGCCAGTTTGAGAATTACGCCATAACTTGTCGTTCTTGCCATCCCCATTGAAATCGGTATATATCGCTGCACTAGTAAATATCGGATTAGGATTCTTCTGACTAGGGGTTATTGCAACCTCAGAAAAGGCATCTTCACCTAATGATGATTGTGAGGAGCCGTTTAAACTCAAAGTATTTAAATCACCATTGTTCTCAAAAGTATTTGCGTTTTGAATATTTAACGCACTAGAATCTCTAGCTCCGAAGGCTGAAGAGTTTGAGGTGTTTGGAGATCCCAACATGGTGTTTCTTTCTCACTAGTGTTCATCAATGTTTTAACGCCTTTCCGTTTTTATTTTTGTCACAAAATAACATATTTAATGTTTCAATTATTTTTACTTAATACTTTGTCAAGATGGTCATTATTATAAGCATATCTATCAAAAAAATGTTATTGAATAACATTTACAATGTTTTATATCTATGCCATTACTTTATTTAAGTATTACTGATTTTTTTGTCTTTGCTATTTTGAAGTATGCTCAAATACTTAATAAAATAATTACAATAAGACCAAGTTAATAATAATTTCAAAAAACTGTCAAAGCATAGACAGAAGAATCAATTTCAAAGAAAAAGATATGTTGTGACGGTTTTGCGATCGCCTATGCCTCCGGCACGCTTTGCACTCAGCGTGCCCACAGGTCTCAGGGACTCAACGAGGGTCAGGTTATTTCAACTGGTCGCGGCATTCCTCCGTCACTATACGTACTCGTTGGTGGGGGACGCTAGAGCCTTAGGTCGGGAGATCCTCCTACAATACTGGCTTAGGAATGCCGCTTAGTTGCTCAATCTCAGACTACGGAATGTGTTTTTTACAAGTAACGCAATCCCCAATCCCTAATCCCCAATCCCCAATCCCCTTTACTCCCTGAAGTGATGCATACAAACCAGCCCCCGCCACTATAGATACACAGAATACCACATTCACTTACGCGGGATGTCTTCCACAGTCAGTCCGCAAATCAAAACCGCCATAGCTCTCTGCGATTGATATTATTTACTGCTGTTTCAGTAAAAGTATATATCTCGTCAGAAAAACACATATATAGCGGTGAAGTTGTATTACGAACAGTTGTTTTAAGGAAGAAAAAAAATGAAATCGCAATATCTCGTAGCTTCATTAATCGTAGGAATACTCACTGTATCAGCTAACTATGCAGACACGCATAATCTATTGCTGTTACAAGAAAATGCACCTCGAACAGTCAAAACTCTTAAACAGGATAGGCTGCAAGCTAAAGTACCGACTAATCGAGGAGTTCCAACTCGCCGGGAAAGCGGTGGTGCCCGCACTTTAAAGCAGGCTGAATCCAATACAATTCAGCAACAATTCGTAGCGGAAAAATAGAAAACAAGGGTTGCATCACAACCTCAGCATTGGATGTGTATAAAAAAATTAATATTTTCTTGCTATAGATTTCGTATTTCGTATTAAATAAAATCTTCGTACTATAGATTTTTAAGCGGCATAATAAATAGCTAGACGCCATAAATCAATACGGTTCAGTTAGGGCTAAAACTCTTTGTCAAAGTCAATTTTTTTAAAGAACCGCAGAGGCGCAGAGGACACAGAGAGAAGAAAAAAATGCTTAACTGAACCGTATTGCGCCATAAATTGCTTCGTAATTTATCTAAATAAAGGTTATTCGTTGCGTATGACTGCCGATGAGCTTAACCATTTCCTCGACTCGCTTGTGCAAGAAATTGACAGTCCAGCTATCCGAGGTATCTTTTTAACCGGCAGTTATGCACGCGGTTGTGCCGATTATTGGAGTGATCTTGATCTGGTCTGTCTGACACATGACGATATTCAAATCGAAGATACGCTCTTATATCGCGATTGCAAGGAGTGCAACCCCGAAGAGCATCGCATATTGGTTAGTGTGACATATTGCCCACTTAAACATTGGTTGTGGGTCATTGAATTGCCTGAATCTGCCATTCATGCTATACCTGCTTTCCGTAATATGCGTCCACTGCTTGACAAAGATGGCGTAGTCGCGCAGCTTCAAGAAACAGCACGGCTGTTTGATTACGCATCTCTCCAGAACAAAGCAAACCGATATGCTGCTGAAACAGTGTTCCATCTTGTAGAGGATGTTCATAAACTGCTAGGTGGTCTGACAAAGCGAGACGAGTCACGTGTGCTTGCTGCAACGCACGAAATACTCCAAGGAATGACCAAAGCTGTTGCAGTGTCCCGTGGTGTTATGGTTGAGAGTGCCAATACTTACTTTGCACAAGTCATGCAAGAAACTGGTATAGAGAGTGCATGGACTTTGGCATTCCGTCAAGCTGCAGGTTTGGAACCAGGAGATGTTTGGATACGAGGTGAATCTGCGCTTCAACTGTTCTGGGAAACAACGGTGTTGCTTTCGGCTCATTTTAAGCTGCATGAACGGGATACGGTTGATGAAGTCATCAAGCGAATACAGATTGGCTTTATACCCAGTTGCAGTCAGAGAGCTAACTTGTGATGCTGTTAGCATAGCTCCTCGTGGAGCGAGGCGCGTAACGCAGTGAAGCGTGCCTCTTCTTGAGGAGCTTACAAATTGCGCCTTTAGGGTGGCGAAGCCTCAGCATCTGCTGAGATTCTGATCGAAGGAAAGAATGATATTATGTCTGGATAAACGCAGCTTGGTATCATATCATATCCTGTTAAATACTTATCATTTGACTAATGATTCAATCATTGTTGCGCCATCGGCTTTAATCCAAGCAATTTGGGCAACATGGCGATCGCCTGCGTATTGGCGAATTTCATCCGCATCCCGTCCCCCCAAATCCATTTCCACTCGCACCAGATGAGTCGAGTCTCGGAGTTTTGTGGCATAAGCGAAGGCAGCGGCGTAGGCATCTGGCGTTTCTGGTACAATTAACCAATTGCTAGCTGGGGTAGTTTGTGGTAAGTGCCGACCAGACAAGAGAATTTGTTGTAAATCTTCCAAGAATAATGCAAAACCAATTCCTGGTATGTTTTCTCCTTTAGGATGATAAAGTCCGAGAAGCTGGTCATAGCGACCACCCCGCCCAACAACCCGCGCCTGTCCATCAGTATCACTGACTACCTCAAATACAATACCCGTGTAGTAATCAAAGGTTTGTAATAAGCTAAGGTCGAGGATAATTTCTATGCCTCTTGATTGGTTTGGTGTTGTATTGACTACTGTATTTTTCAGTAACTCTACCAATGATTTGAGGTTATCTACGACGGCTTGTAACGGCTGATCCAAACCCAGATTAGTAACTTTTTGCAACACATCATCTGGGTTTCCGCGTAAATCAAGCATGATTATGGCGCGTTCTCGTAGTTCATCGCTCAATGGTAGAGTATCTATAGTTACTCGATCCAGATGAGCGATCGCACTGCGGATTTTTCCTTGTAAATGAGTGGGAAAAGGTTTGAGGAGCGATCGCGTGATTTGAGCTTCACCTAAAATCAAACGCCACTGGCTCAAACCCAATGATTGCAAGCACTCTGCCACCAACAGCAGAATTTCTGCATCAGCTAAATTACCGCCACTGCCCAACAGCTCCACCCCAGCTTGATAAAATTCCTGCTGGCGGTTGTGTTTCAACTCGCTTGTGCGTTGGAAAACATTGGCATTGTAATACAGCCGTTGTGGATAAGTCACACCTGCCATACGTGTGACAGCCGTGCGAGCGATCGACGCTGTCAGTTCTGGACGCAGCCCCAAATCTTCATCGTCAGCGTTTTGCAGTTGAATCACCGCCGAACGTTGAATTGCTCCTCCCGCCATCAGCGTATCCATACGCTCAAGCGTTGAGGTGATAATTCTGTGATATCCCCAACGGTGAAACACCTGTTGTAGCCTGTCTTCGATCCAGTGTTTTTGAGCCACATCTAAGGGTAATAAATCCCTAGCTCCCACTGGTGATTGATACACCATTATTTTTTCTTCCCACCAAACAAACCACCAAACAAACCGTCACCCCCAGTATTTTGCGATGCTGTATGCTTCGCACCACTAGGTTTATGCCCTGTTATCTGTTCAACTCTGCGTTTCCCTTCCAATGCTACTTGGTTTTTAGGGTCTAATTGGAGGGCGCGGTCAAAGTGAACTTTTGCAGTTGTGGTTAAATTTTGCTTCAAATAGACCACCCCGATCAAGCTATGACAACGACTATTATTTGGCTCTAGCTTCAAGGCATCTTGTAATTCTACCCTAGCTTGTGTCAATTGATTTTTTGCCATCAGTTCTTGAGCGCGACGGATGTAATGAAGGACAACTGAGTCTTGTTGCTGTGTTGGTGGTGGTGGAACTATAGGAGTTTTATTGACGGCTGGCGCAGTGGTTGGAATTTGTGGTTGAGTGACTGGTGGTGACGCTGCTGCTACAGATAATTTGCCAGCACTGCGCATGACATATACCAAATTCAACTCGCTGACTTGGCTAATAGTCTGTTGTACTGTTTGTAATGAGTCATATTGAATTTCAGCGATTTTGGCGATCGTATTCTTATAGATATGCTCGAAATTGGGCGCGTTGACGAGCTGTTTCGCCGCATCGGTAGAAACTTCCACCGAAGCAGCTTCTTGAACTAAGCGCTTGCCCATTTGCGACAAAACTAAAATATATTCTGTTCTATTTTTCTCATGAGACAGAATCTTATATGCTGGATTCACTAGCTTAGATAACAATTCACCAGCCAATTGTTTCTCAGCATCGCTTGCAGCCTTACAGGTATCAGGATGCAGGCGGCGGGCGATGTTAAGATAGCGTTTGCGAATATCTTTAATATCCGCATCAACTGGGACACACAGAACCGCGTGATGATCTACAAAGTCATATTTAAACAATCCACGATTGAACTTGAAAGACATATAACGGTGTTGCACCACATCGCTTAAATTTCTCTAGTTTACTTTGCTTGTGAGAAATGGCTATAAATTTAACACCGTTAACGATTCCATGCAGACAGTGGTGGAACTTGTTTGAGTTCTTGACTGAGACTGTCGTGAATATAACCATTCGTGGCAAGAATTCTCCCAGAGGCAATATCTAACGGACTGCCATCATATGCAGTGACCTTTCCCCCGGCTTCTCGTAATATAATCACACCAGCGGCAATATCCCAAGGAGCGATACCTCTTTCCCAGTAGCCATCAAGACGCCCACAGGCGACATGAGCCAAATCTAGAGATGCAGAACCACTGCGCCGTACTCCTTGAGTCAGATGAGTCAGGTGACAAAATTCCGCATAGTTATTATCAGATGTTTCACGACGGTCATAAGCAAACCCCGTAACTAGAAGGCTTTTACCTAGTTCAGATGTGTCTGAAACCTTTATAGGGCGGCGGTTGCGCGTAGCTCCTAAACCTTGTGCAGCACGAAATAGCTCATCGTGGAAAGGGTCATAAATGACACCGACTTGTGGGACACCCTGAATCAACAGCCCAATCGAGACAGCAAAAAACGGGTATTGGTGAGCGAAGTTAGTTGTCCCATCTAGGGGATCAATTGCCCAGAGGTATTCATTATCTTGATTTCCCAGTTTCCCTGATTCTTCAGCCAGGATAGAGTGGTCAGGAAAGTGACGACGCAAAACATCTAAAATCACGACTTCCGCAGCTTTATCAGCAGCCGTCACCAAATCACCGGGGCGTCCTTTTTCAACAGTTGCGTCTTCTACCTTACCTAAATAACCTTCCAACACCGCACCAGCAGCAAGGGCTGCTTCTGTAGCAATATCCAAAAAGATTTGCAGATTAGTCATCGCTAGTTAATAATTCGTAATATCAGCCTATTACGAATTACCAATTAAGGGTAGACGTAAGCTTACCCCTATCCGCCTTCGGCACCTTTCCCGTTATAAAGGCTACCGTGTACACACATCTGGTTCAAAACCTCACCCTCGCTTTTAGCTGCGCTAAAATCTTTCCCTCTCCTTGGTAAGGAGAGGGATGCCCGACAGGGCAGGGTGAGGTTCCTTGTTTCTGAGCGATGCTCCAGCAGGGAGCCGCCCAAGGGACGAACGCCTAGGTAACAAAACTATTGAACTGGAAGCAGAGGCAAACGGCAAGAAAGTTAAGATAAAAGCTAGCAGTCCTCAAGAGTTAGAAGTAGCAGTCAAGGCAATACAGGAATTAGTAAAACCAGATGACAACTCAATCTCTATTTGATGTCTTCCTTTGCCACAATAGCGAAGATAAGGAAGCAGTCATAACAATTGCCGAGCAATTAAAGTATGAACATAAAATTGAACCGTGGTTGGATGAGTGGGAGCTACGACCTGGTTTTCCTTGGCAGCCGGAACTAGAAAAGCAGATTGCTCACATTAAATCAGCAGCAGTTTTTGTTGGTAAGAGTGGTATTGGTCCTTGGCAAAGTCGAGAAATATATGGCTTTTTGAGTGAATTTCAGGAACGACAGTGTCCTGTTATTCCTGTGCTGCTTCCTGATGCTCCACACAAGCCTCAACTTCCAATTTTCCTTAGAGGAATGACTTGGGTTGATTTTCGGCAACAGACGCGTGTTTATACTCCTCCAATGGATAAACTAGTCTGGGGCATTACTGGGGAAAAGAAGCGACAGCCAATTGTGGAGGTGATCCCACCACAAAGTAAAACTAAACACTCAAATCAAACAGATGATTCAGATGATGACCTCAGTTCAGAAAAAGGCGTAGACTACAGGAAACTGCGAGACTTGCTGGCAGCAGGAAAGTGGAAAGAAGCTGACTATGAAACCTACCTAATGATGCTACAAGCTGTTGGGCGCAAGGAAAATGACTGGATTACAGAGGAAGAACTCTTAAACTTTCCCTGCACTGACCTCCGCACGATTGACCAATTGTGGGTAAAATACAGCAATGGGCGCTTTGGCTTCAGCGTTCAAAAGAAAATTTACCTCGATGTCGGCGGCAAGCCGGACGGTAAATACTACCAAGAAGCCTGGAAAAAATTTGGCGATCGCGTGGGATGGAGAGTGAAACAAAACTGGATCTCTTATGACGAAGTCAATTTTGATACAAGTGCCCTGGTGGGACACCTCCCGTCGTGGGTGGCGGGTCGTTGGGTTGGGGTTGTTGTGGTTGGGTTTGTGGGTTTTTTTCTCTTCTCTCGCATCGAGACTTGTAAACTCTAACATCTAAGCATTTCAGAATTTTGTAAATATTTATTACAGCTTGCTTTTCGACGGTAGAATCAACATTTCAGGATTTCATTACCTGGCACCGAGGCGAAAAATCCATTTGCGCGGATAAATTTTTCTGCTACTTCATGCACCTCAGTACACTCGTGTACCTTCTGCTTATCCCAAGGTAAACTCATCTGCCCTGGCGACTTTTTCTGATTGCCTTTATTCTTCATTGATGGTAAAAAGCGACTACCCCAATGGTTTCTTTTTTCTGGTTTTGGTTGGGGTCGATATTTTTTGCAAAATCCTCGATATTTAGCAGCGCATTCCTCCAAGTTTCTCCCCAATTGTAAAAATGCCGGATGCCACTGAGTGATACCATCATCACTCAAGCGGTCATGGATGCCATAGTTGCTGAAATCGTAGAAAAAACCCTGCTGTATTCCAGCTGCTTTGGGATTAGCGTGGATGTAGCGCAAGGTATTCAACGCTCGCCGTTTATCTGTATTGGCAAAACCCGTGCTGTGGTATCGCTTCTCCCAAAAGTGTCCTGTCCTGTTCAGCATTCGATTAAAGCACATGGCGGTATACCAGTTGAGCCAGTGCATTATCTTAGGAAGTTCCTCCGGTTGCTTGGGTTCTAGCAGATAATGCACATGATTGCTCATAATGCACAGAGCATAAAGCTTAAACCCATATTTTTGCTGTGCTTTTTTGATAGCATATAGCAGCACTTCACGGCATTCCAACCGCGTTAGCTTCTTCGCCGTAAGCCCCGCGCTATAACGGTACTCCGTTTAGCGCCGGGATATAAGGCGGGGGGTGAGGAAGACATCCCCGACCTATGTTCATCACAGATGAAACGCGGAAGTGGGATGGCTGACAAATCCCCAATTATCGTGCTATCAAGAGCAATCAAAGTTAAGCGCCCGGTTTGTTTTGGGATTCGACATATTTTTTCAATGTTTCAACGGTTACACCACCACAAGAAGCAATAAAATATGACCCATTCCAAAGTACGTCTTTGTGGTAGAACCGATTAACTCTGTCAGGAAATTCTTTGCGTAGATAACGGCTGGTTACAGTCTTAAGATTGTTGATGAATTTGGGTAATTCAGTTTGAGGAGTGTAACGGAAAAGAAGATGTACGTGGTCTTCCTCTCCATTAAAATCAATCACCTGGCAATCCCACTTTGACAGCAATTCGTTTAATATTTCTTTCAATCTATCAATCATTTGACCTGTGAAAACAGGTTTTCTGTATTTTGTTGTCAACACTAAATGAGCTTTGAGGTCTGAAACTCCTCTAGCCCGAGATATAAAAGTGTCTGGCATTCTTGACGCTAAGTATTTTTGTCGTTAAAATAGATGATAACACTAAAACATATCAAGGAGGTGAATTCCAAGTGCTGCTTAACTATCAATATCGCGCTTCCCCCGACACTAATCAAAAAAAACAACTAAATATCTGGTTGCGCACATCACAATATTGGTATAACAAGCAGCTTGGGGAGAGATTTGATTGGTGGGAAAAGAATCGTTGCAATATTGACTCATGTCCATTAATTTGCTCGTTACCAGAGTTACGAAATAATCCAGATTTTTACTCTCAGAAGAAACAGCTACCTGTTTTAAAAGAAGACTTGGTTCTTGTTCAACACTCTGGCGAATTATTGGATTTCACGTCTGTACCGTCTCAAACGCTACAAGATGTATCAAAGCGTGCAGACCTGGCGTTTAAGCGTTTTCTTGCTGGCGATAGTAATGGGAAACGTAGTGGACGTCCACGGTTCAAGAATTCTGCACGTTATAGAACTTTGAAAATCGAAGGACAGGCTATAACCGTTCAAAGAACACAAAAAGATTGGTTATTCTTGTCAATTTCAAAGCTGAAAGGTTGGTTGAAGGTACGTTTACATCGTCGATTACCAGATGGGTTTGTTCTCAAAAACATTCTGTTGACCAAAAAGTCTGATGGTTGGTATGCAACTATTTGCTTGGAAGACCCAACTGTTCCAGTCTTTAAACCGGATGAAGTCATTCCCACTTGGGACAATACTTTGGGCATGGATGCGGTATTGCATGAGCAAGATTACTTGGCAACTTCACAAGGGACTAAGTTACCTGCTCTAAAATCTTTCAGGAAGTCTGAGAAGCGACTGAAGAAAGTATCGCGTCGTAAGGAAAACAAGCGCAAAGGTAGTAAAGCGCGTCGTAAACTTGCCAAACGCCAAGGACGAGAACATCAACGTATTGCTAGGGCTAGGATTGACCACGCGTTCAAGACTGCTCACGCGTTGGTACGGACTCTTAAGAAGGTTTTTGTTCACGAGGACTTAAACCTAAAAGCGTTATCAAAGCGCAATAAAGCTAAACTTGATGAGGACGGTAAATTTTTACCAAACGGGCAGTCCGCTAAATCGGGTTTAAACAAATCTTGGAACGATGCTGCTTTTGGGCAGTTTTTCACAACTCTAGAATACATAGCTGGAAAAGCTGGGGCTAGGGTCATGGCAGTTAACCCTGCATACACATCTCAATTACTGGCGTATCGTGACGAGATTGTCTTCACTGACTGCAATATACGCTCTTATTGGGATACTGAACTCTCGCTTAACGTTGACCGCGATATTAACGCCGCAATCAACATTAAGCGCGTTGGGCTGGGACTTTTCCCAACGTTAAAACGCCGTAAGGGGAATCTAATAGTGGGTGACTCTACTACCAATAGTACCCTGAAGGAAGTTCTGGCAGTGTTGAAAAACGCGCCGGAAGCCTACACCTTGTCTGTACTCAGACAGGTGTAGGTAGTTCACGCGAAACTCCCGGTTGTTGCAACGAGTGGTAATGTGATAGCAAAAGCCTGGTTGTAAGTTACGTTTAAGGCGCGGCATTGAGAGATTATAGGGCGATGGATACACTGACTTTACCAGTAAGGTATTGGCAGGGCGATGCTATGATTTCTTTTTTGTGGCTAACGAGGTTCTGATACTCGTCAACGAGGTTCTGATACTCGCGCTTGAGTGTTTGATACTCGTGGGTGAGTGTTTGATACTCGCGCTTGAGTGTTTGATACTTGCGGACGAGTGTTTGATACTCGCGGATGAGTGTTTGATACTCCCGCTTGAGTGTTTGATACTTGCGGACGAGTGTTTGATACTCGCGCTTATATGAGATCCGTTTGTTTAGTTATCAATATCCCTATTGCCTACTCCCTACCCCTCTCCAATGCATCCCAGAGGGGTGGCGCAGCCTCTTTTCGGTATCGATTAGTAACTAATTAACCGTGGACTACAGTTGAGTATATTTTGAATCTTCTTGCACATGGTGCAATAATCACAGAAATTCTTGAAGAGTATGAAGGCTTAGTCGAAACAGACATCCTTTGCCTGTCTTTTATTTGCCAAGCGATCGCCCTAAAGTACTAGCTTCATCCAACTTCCTACAAAGTAACTATTGTGTCATCAAGCGCTGAAGTTTGGTTTCATCAAATGCAATACCCCGACGCGCAAAATATTTGTGAATGTTGATTTGAACAAATAAATCTTTAAGTTCTTCAGCAATTTCTTGGGGTGGGTTTCCTGATAAAGCAATTGCTATCAAACGTTCTGCTGTGTGAATTTTTCCACAGTCAATTGCAAGAGTTGCTGCGCTACGATGCAACACTGAACGAGTTGGTTCTGCCTCAACATCACTCGCTATCAATTGCGCTGCTTGCAGTTCTTTTTCAAACGCTTGCCTAGATAATTGTTCAGCCTGAGTTAAGTTGCCCCTTAGTTTAGCAACTTCTGCCATTTGCGCCAAATCCATTGCCTGTTGATGTAACTCTCGAATCTGACTCATTTTTTCACGATGAAGGCTAAAGGGTTACTGAACTCAACTACTACGATGTATGCCGGTAGAGTATCATCGGTTGGACTTACCTGCTCAACTTTCAGTTTAACTCTGGCTTTCACTCGGCTGTCATCGCCTTTGCGTATTCCAGAAACTTCCAGTCGGACTGCATTTTGGAATGGTAGTTCGTTTGTCTCACCTTTGTTACCCAACCAGTAGTCAAATCCAGTTCCTCTGCGAGAGCGTTCGATAACTGTATAATCTGTGAGTTCTTGTATTACCAAAAAAGCAATGCCATAAGCTGCTTGTTCTGTAGTGTATTCGATATCGTTCCAACACCGTAGCATTTGGTCTGTAACCTCTTGCCAATACAGTTTGAAAACAGCGGTGAATTCTCCTTTAACTTTGAGTTCTACACCTTGAGTATGACCTTGGTCAGTTAAGCAGACGGCACAGGCTTCTGCTAAAGTAGCACCAAATGCTGGAGTAATGGCAAGTAATCCTTGCTCAAGTTTGGTGATTACCAGTTCCTTTGTTTCTGAGACCATTAAATATTGAAAATTCGTGACGGATCAGCTTCGATACGAATTATTAACGATACTGACGGCGAAACTCAGCGGGAGTGAGACGCATGGGTTTTTCTGGGTTCCAAATTCCTTGCCCCATGAGTCTCGCCCATTGTTGGGCACGTTCTAAGCGTAGATCATATTTGTGGTTAGGCGATCGCCCCACAAACAGAGCGTACCCTTCTTTCACCAGCTGTTCATTCAACAAAACCTCATCTTTCCACGCATAAGCCAAAGTCCGCCCGAATTTGTCTTTCATTTGCACATCAAACTCCAGCATCACAGGCTGTTCCCCAACCAGCGCTTCCAGGCGTTCCTTTGCTGCATCTCCCCAAGGACGCTGCTGCAAATCTGGTGCATCGATAGCAAGCAACCGCACTTGAGAAATTAAACTTGGTTGCTCCCCGATACCCACCACCTCCAATGTTTGCCCACTCACCACCTGTGCAACTTTAATCTGTACCCGCGTACTTTCTTCCAGCTTCTTCTGAGGTTGGCAAGCTACCAGGAGTAATAAGCAAAATACAATGACAATTTTTTGCACCTTTGCACCTTTGCGCCTTTGTGTCTATGCCCGAAATAAATTTTAATCCTCGTCTAACGGCAAACCCGCCCTAACTTTCCCCTTGGCAAAAAAGCGCCCAAACTGGAGTTCGTAGACTTCATCTTCGTCTTGTGTCTCCACCTCCAAATCAGAACGGGCATAACTAACGCACAATAAGGCATAGCCTTTTTTCCGCAACTCTGGCGACAGTCCAATCGCTTCCGGTTGGTAAATCTCTCCCGACAGCACCCGCACAGCACAAGTGGTACAAGCCCCATTTCGACATAAAAACGGCAGTTCCACCCCTTGTTTTTCCGCAGTATGCAGGATATAGCGGTCTTCGGGGACTTCTAAGGTGTATACTGTGCCTTTGGCGCGATCGCGAACTTTAACAGTGTATGTCTCGGACATTGGAATTTTCGATTTTAATTTAGGATTTTAAACTGAAATTTTCTTGCATTTTAATTTATTTCATTGTAGAATGGTAAATTGTGACGCCTGGAGAGATGGCCGAGTGGTTGAAGGCGCAGCACTGGAAATGCTGTTTGGGGGCAACTTCAACGAGGGTTCGAATCCCTCTCTCTCCGTTCAATAATATCTCTAAGATGTAGACTAATTTGCCTAAGATTTTCTGAATGTTCACGCATTCTTGTTAATTGGTAAAATTCTTGCCTTCGCCTTTGCTTCATCCACTGTGACTAAAGCACCCATTTGTAGTTCCTGTTGAAACTGACGCAAGGCATTGATAATTAAATTATCTATAGGACTTACGCAAAAGTTACGGAAAACGAACCGCAGAGGGCGCAGAGGACACAGAGAAATAAGAGTTTGAGAGGTTTTTGCGTAAGTCCTAATCTAATTTAACAGGTAAGATATCTTGGGAGCGCACCTGAATGACACTGGGAGCATCTGCTTGAGTTATTGCCAGCAGTGTACCAAAATCTAAGTCATGGGTAAAAACAATGTATCCATGCATAACTACCCATGCCATGATCATCTTATCTGTAGCACCAGGATCACCAACTTTTGACCAGTGGACAGCCTCAAAACCTTCACTTTCAAAGACTGGAACCCAGTCAGGAGAAAGATTCATATCAATTAAAATCTTCATGCAGAAGCAAGCGGTACTTCAATTTCTTCTGCTCGCCATGCAGCATAGGCAAGGGCTTCATAAATATCCTCACGTTCCAAGTATGGGTAAGCTTTGAGAATATCTTCCGGAGTATGTCCTGCTGCCATTAAACCTACAATTGTACCTACAGTAACACGCATACCCCGTATACAAGGTTTGCCACCCATAACTTCCGGATTGAATGTAATTCGCTTTAGTGGTTTCATGTGGTAGGTTATCGGGTTTTTATGTTCAATTATTCTACTTGTGTTTTTATCAAGGGTTCAAATCCCTCTCTCTGCGTTGAATTTAACGAATCGCTAAGAGGGCGTTTATAAAATAAATCTTAAGTAGGGTGTGTTACGGCTCGACAAGTCTTTTGGGTTACGTAGAATTATTTTGAGCCGTAACGCACCCCATGTTTGAAGGTGGGTAATGCTGCGCTAAAGTTGCTGAGTTTCCGGAACACTCTAGTGTTTGATTGATATCTACATACAGTAGAATTCTCACAATCGTAAATATTATTTATAACAAAACTAGCATTATGGCAGACACATCAGACGTTAAACTAACCATTACATTTACCGATCCAGACTTGGATGCCGAGGAAAAAGATGAGGAAGTCCAAAAGCTGCTAGCACAGATGAAAGACTTGGATGAAGTAGAAGCGGTTGACCGAGTTATTAACGCCGACGCGCCAGAGGGAACGAAGTCGGTGACAGGCTGGGTAGTGGCTCAACTGATAAGTTTTGTAAAGCCGGAAAATGTGAAGCAAGTGTGGGGGTTTTTGAGCGATCGCCTAGCCAATAAAGTCACATGTCCGGATGAACAGTTGTCATTGCGTTAGCGTAGCGTGCCCAGAGGGCATACGGAGCGATAGCGGAGTGAAGCAATCTCGAACACTTGTGATTGCTAAGTCCCAAAGGGACACGCTGCGCGTTGGTGGAGCCTGCGCTTTGCGCTTACGTTTCACTCGCAATGACATATCGTAAGTAATTAGCCGGACATGATATAACTCTTTGCTTATCCCAAGGTAAACTCATCTGTCCTGCCAACTTTTTCGACTTGCTGCCTTTTCTCATCGGTGGTAAAAGTTGAAGTTCCGTTAATCGAATCTAACTTTGACGAATATCGTCTAAAACAGTTGTTTTAATTAAAGCGTAGCGATTCAAGAGACCTTTTGCATAAGTGAATTTCATCTACTTCGGCGTCCGTCTGCGTTTATCTGCGGTTAATTATTCTTTTTTTTAGACTCTTGCAAATCGCAAAAACTTAGTTCAGTTTGTCACCATCTTCCTGACTCTCTAATAACTGACTCACCTTTGTTAACAGAGGACTTACCTTATTCTGTACAATGTCCCAAATGATTTCATTTTCAATTTGAAAATAGGCATGAGCTAAAATATCTCTTAGCCCAGCTATTTTTCGCCATTCAATTTCAGGGTTGCGCTCACGCACATCAACAGGAATATTTTTTACAGCTTCTCCAATAAGTTGTAAATTGCGAATCACAGCATCAAAGGTGCGATCGTCCGCTATGAATTGCTTAAAATTCATACCATCGGTGTAGCGCAACACTTTTTCACACGCTACTAGAATATCGGTGAAATAAAGTCGAATATCACGCGACATGAATCGCCTCTTGTTCTACCAATGCCCGAATTTGAGGCTTGAGTGATTTCCAACTGACCAAATCTACTTTTCTTCCCAGATGATCCTCTAGATAAAATTTCACATCCATGTAGCGATCAAAGGTGACTGGAGGTTCAAACTCAACCAAAATATCAACATCACTAGCAGGTGTTGCTTCATCTCGTGCTACAGAACCAAACAAAGCTAAAGATTTCACACCCAACTTTTTCAATACAATCTGATGTTGCTTTAGAGTTGAAAGGATTATGTCACGTTGCATATAGAGCATCTCAATTTGAGCAAGCATACTGTCATTCTGCCATGATTTTCTCCTCGTTTAGTCCTGTTGAGAGGACTTTTGCTATGCAGCCCTGAGTTTCTAACCCTTGGCGGACGAATGTTTGATACTCGTGAACGAGATTCTGATACTCGTGGATGAGTGTTTGATACTCGCGCTTGAGTGTTTAATATTCACCCAAGAGATTTTGAGACTCACCCATGAGATTCTAATACTCGTCCATAAGACTTATAGAGATTGCACTAGTCATCTAAATCTGAAAATAAAGATTCTAAATTGCGATAACCACTAACCACCCGCACAATCACAATACCATCTTCTAAAACTTGGTAAAGAATAATGTAACCATTTAAAGGAACGCCACGTAATGAAGGTACAATCTCTGCATAGTTACATCCCCTTTCAAAAAACTTAGCTAAATTTTCACACTTTTTTAGCTGCCTGACAAATCTCTCTCCTGCTTCAACGTTGCGACTGGCAAAATAATCAATAATTTCTTCTAAATCTCGACTTGCTTCTAGAGAGATGACATATCGGCTCATTCTTGAGCCTCACGCGCTTTCCGCAATTTTTCTCTTAGTCTGTCTATCACAACTTCACCATCAATCACTTCACCTCGCTCAATTTGAGCTAATCCAACTTCCACTTTTTGACGGGTTTGTTCAAGCCATTGGATATACTCATTATCCAATTTTTCTAAAAGTTTAAATGCTAAATCAATAACCTCATCTGCATTGGCAAATTTACCACTAGCAATTTGCGCTTGGATAAATTGCTCATGTTCGGGTTTAAGTGAGATGTTCATAATTTAAACCTCAAATGAAACTTATTCAAGGTGTACCTTGCTCTAGTCTTAAGAATATTTAGTTGGTCAACCTGTTCCAATAAACGGTCTAAAGTAGCTATTTCATCAGCCGAGAGTTGATTGTCTGCATTTCTACTTAGCAAATCGTCCAATTGAACTTGAGCTTTTGGAGACAACAGACTTTCTGCCAAGGCTTGCAGTTCATCCAGGCTCAAGCCAGTTAAAATTTCAGCATCAGATGTTGATGTGTTAGTCAACTGATGGTATGTTTCCAAATTTAAGAGTACACCAACTTGCTCTCCTTGTTGGTTGGTAACGTACTGAACTGATTCAGACATTGGTGGCTTTGGGAATGTGCTTGGATTTATCGTAGCTTATTAAAGAAAATGAGTTTCAAATTCCTACCATTATGTTTCAAAGGCGATGGTGCACTTTGCACCGTCCTATAGAGCGATCGCCTTCCGTTTCCAAGTACATTTACAGGTACGATTTTTAACGAAAAGACTTGAACTAATGGTTCTCCAGCTATGCGTTGCCCTTACAGGAATGGGTAATTGCAATTTCTTCATCTAATTTTTACTGTAACTTTAATAACTTTATGAGTTAAATTCCAGACCTGGTTATTTTCTTGGTAATGTTATAAAAGTAAGCTCGCTACCGAGGTCTGGGAATGAACTCTGTGAAGCAATACAACTGGTTACAAGTTGTAGAAGGTTGCTCGGTTGTCAGTTGTATTATTGGCTCAATACTCTCAGTAGTCTCTCAACAACTGATGTATGTATCTATTCCTTTAACTGTTGCACTGTCGCTCAATTTTATAAATAGGTCAAAATTTCAGCAACAGATACGTCAGTACAACAAAAGTACAGTATCTGAAATGCATCAAGCTATCAATTCCTTGGATCAGCAGGTTCAGACTTTGCCAACCCAGAGTGTAGACCTTGACCCTATATTCAAATCTTTACTTCAGGTACAGCAAGCAACTCGCACGCTTACCGAACAGTTCAATACTCGACCGGAAACACAAGAAGTTAAGCAGTTAAAAACAGAGATTACTGAACTAAATAATCTTTTCAACACGCTATCGGTACGTTTGGGCAATCTTCCTACTTACACAGAACTTGACACAAGTGAGATAGAGCGCGCAATTACCAACCTTAGTAGTCAATTAGATACCTTAACAAGACAGGTTAATGCCAACCCAGAGGTACAAGCAATTGAAGAGTTCAAAGAGGCGCTTAATGAAATCAAGAATGAGACAGAAGCGCAAATCAAAGCTTTGCAAGCACAATTGCAAGCTTTCGACCTCAACCAAGTCAATAACGATACTGCTAAACTTCAAAGCCAAATTAATCAGATTATTGAGCAATACTCAAAAGCTCCTTCTTTTGACCCTAACTATTTGGAAGAGCGTTTAACTGAAATAGAAATAAAAAATTCAACAACATATAAAGATAATATTAATCGTTTAGTTTCAGCAATCAAGCAACTACAATCAGATAAAACAGTAACGGAAGCAGCAATTGCAAAGATTACAGGAGAGTTAGATACTTTAAAACTACGTTTTGATAATCTACCTGCTCCTCCAGAGCCAATTGATGTAGGTGAAATACAAACATCGATTACAAAACTCGATAATCAGTTAAACGCTTTAGCTCAAGACTTCATAGCCCGTTCAGAACCAGCAGCAATTCAACGCATAGCTCAGATAGTCAATCGGCTTCAAGAGCATTTTAATAACCTACCTCTTGCTCCAGAATCAGCTGATGATAATGATCTAAAGAAATTTGTTGCTGGTGTGGATGAGCGTTTATGTTTACTAGAATCTCTCAATCTTACTACCATTTCTAACGAGTTAACTCAACTTCAAAGTGACGTAAAATCAGCCTTGCAACAGCTTGAGGATCAACGCCTTTTTCAATCTAGTGTTGTTGAACTTTCCTCGGCTCAAGTTGAGGGATTAAAGCAAGAAGTTGAAAAACTGAAATTTCAAATCGTTCGGGACTTAACATCAAAAACAGAACAATTACAGCAACAGCAGCAGGTTCTGGAACATCAGATAAATGCTAGACAAAAACATTTAGATAAGCTAGATGTTAGTGTTCTTAACTTACGAAATGAAAACCTTCAAATAAGACAAAATGTAGATAAATATAATCTGCAAATAAATAAAGTAAATGTGCTATTAGACAAGTACAATCAGAATACAACTCAAATAAACCAGCAGTTGGAAACAGTACAACAGCTAGTGAACGTGCTAGATGAAAAAACTAATAGCAACTCGAATCTACATGAGATTCATGAGAGGCTGGATTTTTTACAGCACTTAATGACCGAATATGTGAAAACTGAATATTTAGAAAATGTACTTTTAGACTTATGCGAAGAATTTTCCAAGCAGATTGATAGAGTTGTTGAGCTGCAAGTCGCGGAAATGAATCAACAGCTAAAAGCAATTCAACCAGGTGATAAGTAAAGGTGTCACCCGCTTTGGGGAATTCAAAATTCAAAATTCAAAGTATGCTCTTTGGGCATATGTTTGAGAAGCGAGTGGCTTGGAATGTGCTGTGTCTGGTGAATTCTCGATAATAAAATTTGTTTGTAATAAGGACAAGAGTCTTTAGTATATCAGGCAAAGAGGACTAAAGTCCTGAGTACGTAGTTGTTAAGATTGTATTACTGGACTTGATGGTATCTACAAGGCTACCATCCATCCTTATTGTTAGTAAGTCTTTATCTCAACATTAACAAGCCCTTAATGGTTAGTTAATACCCAGTTGATAAGTTAAGGTTGCTAGATTGAGCTGGGTTTCATACCAAATTCGTATCCATAATCTCTATGTAGCTTTAGGGCTATAAGTGTTGCGACTTATCAAGAAAAGATTGCAGACTTAGAAACGGGAGTATGGAAACCGGATTTGGTATGTCATCGTGTTGGCAATATGTTAACTACTATTCAGCGTTGAGTTTCTTCTCTATTTTAAGAAATTACAAATTTAAGAATTTACAAAAAGGATGCATATGGAGCGTTTTGATTTCAAGCCCTTACTATCGAGCAAAGCCAAGCGGCGACGCTTTCTCATTGGTGCAGGGGTTATGACTGGAAGCGCGATCGCCAGTCTTTGGAGTCACAAAGTTGTTGCACAGCCAAGTTTTTCTGCTTATCCTTTCAGTCTCGGCATCGCTTCTGGTGATCCCTTACCAGATAGTGTGGTACTGTGGACGCGATTGGCTCCAGAACCGTTAAATGGCGGTGGTATGCCGGATGTTAATGTGCCTGTGCAGTGGCAAGTTGCTCTGGATGAAAACATGAAAAAAGTTGTGCGACAAGGTAGGGCGATCGCCACTCCTGAATTTGCCCACTCTGTCCATGTAGAAGTGGGTGGATTGCAACCAGAGCGTTGGTATTGGTATCAGTTCAAGGTGGGTAATGAAATCAGTCCCGTCGGACGCACCCGTACAGCTCCAGCGCATAATGCCCGTGTTGATAAGTTTCGCTTTGCGTTCGCTAATTGTCAAGACTGGCAGAACGGTTATTACACAGCTTACCAGCACTTGGCTCAAGAGGAGCTAGATTTGGTCGTTCACCTGGGCGACTATATTTATGAGTACGGACCGCAACCCGGAGGTCCACGTCAACATAATAGTCCGGAAATCGTGACACTTGCTGACTACCGGAACCGCCACGCCCTTTACAAAACTGACTCTAACCTACAAGCGGCTCATGCGGCTTTTCCCTGGCTCGTCACTTGGGACGACCACGAAGTCGAAAACAACTATGCTAGCTTCATTCCTGAAGAAAATCAAAGTTCAGAAGCGTTTGTAGCTCGCAGAGCAAACGCTTACAAAGCTTACTACGAACATATGCCCTTACGTCGGTCATCGCTGCCTCAAGGTCCTTATTTGCAGCTTTACCGGCGTTTCGCCTTTGGGGACATTGCTGAGTTTAATGTGCTGGACACCCGCCAGTACCGCAGCGATCAGCCTTGCGATGACGGCTTAAAACCCCGTTGTCCGGAAGCGTTTGACGCCAATGCAACTATGACAGGTACAGAGCAAGAACAGTGGCTCTTCCAAGGTTTAAGCGATTCGCAAGCTCGTTGGAATGTGATTGCCCAGCAAGTCATGATGGGACAATATGATTTTAATGCCCTCCCAGACCAAGAAGTCTTCAACATGGATCAGTGGGATGGTTATGTTGCTGCACGCGATCGCCTATTAGGATTTCTCCAACAGCGTCAACCCAATAACCCAGTTGTGATTACTGGTGACATTCATTCAAGCTGGGTACACGACCTGAAAACTGACTTCAACAACCCAAACTCGCCGACTGTCGCCACCGAGTTCGTGGGTACCTCAATTTCCTCTGACTTCCCTGAGGTCTTCATTCCCCCGACTGTAGCAGCTCTGAGCGACAATCCTCATACTAAATTCTTCGACGGCAAAAATCGCGGCTACGTGCGTTGTCATCTCACACACGAGACTTGGCAAAGTGACTACCGCGTTGTTTCCACCATCCGCGAACAGAGTGCAACCATTAGTACCTTAGCTTCGTTTGTCGTCCAAAACGGGCGACCTGGCGCTGAACGCGCTTAGGATGAAGCCTCCGACTGGCAGATCGCGCTATTTTGAGTCAGAGATTCTACCGATAAGAACTGGTAATCGTTTTAGCTGTCGCTGCGATGACTTTTGCACGCTCCTTTGAGGAGCGGCGTGACTCTGCCACAAAAACAGCAACTGAGATTGTACCACCATCCGGTGCAGTTAGTATTCCGACATCATTGGTCACCGCAGTGACGCCCCTCCAGGTAAGGCTAGTTCCGGTTTTATGACCAAGTGTCCAACCTTTCGGTACTCCTGCTTTCAAGCGATCTGGAAAGGTTACGGTTCGCTGCATCACTTTTAACAGATACGCGGTCGATTTGGCTGAAAGGAGTTTCCCACTGGCAAGAGCACTTAGGAAGGTCACCATCCCTCGTGGCGTCGCTGTATCACGCTCGTCTTTCAAGTAGGCGGCAAAAGACGCGTCACGGCGACCGGATGGCACAGCTTTTATCGCTTTGTCAAGCACATCTGCATCAACGTACTCAGGTCGCCAAATCAAACCGACAATCTCAGTTTGAAGGTGTTTCTCGTCCCTATCCACGCGCAGACCTGAAATTTTCTTCGTTTTCAAAAACGTCTGTATACCTTCCGCACCACCAACCCGCGCAAAAAGAAGGTCTGTCGCAGCGCTATCGCTCTCAGTAATTGCACGAGAAATCAGATCGGCGACAGTTGTCCTTACTTCTCCACGTTCTGCAACAAGATCGGCAATCGGCTGAACATAAAGGCTTAAGTCTTTCTTGCGGACAGTTATAACATCCTCAAGACGCATCTGACCACGATCAATTGCATCCATTGCGGCAGCACCAACAACCAACTTCATAACACTCTGGAGCGAGAAACGTTGGTCACCGTTGACGCAGGCAATGGCACCCGATTTCATCTCCTCTGCACAGATCCCAACCCGACCATCAGATCCCTTTGCAACAGCTTCCAACTTCCGTTGCAGCCGAGAGGTGTCCGTCAGAGCTCCAGCCAGGGCAGGGGAGATAGATACCAATTGACTGCTGTAAAAAAGATACAGAGCGCCTGCTAAACAGTTCAAGCATCGTGTGGTTCGCGGTTTCTTTTTTTTGCCCATTAGCCTTGACATAGTATTATTAAAATAATTTTTTGTATTGAAATAATTTTTATTTACGCATATTAACGCACGACAATTGACTGAAATTACTGTATAACAAAATAATTTTGATACTAACTCTATAGAAATTTTTCTGACTTTTCCTACTTTTCCTACTTTTCTAACTTGAGTGCTGAAGTATGAAAAATAACTTATTTTTCATAAAAATCCGTACAGTATTATCTATATGATCTATACTTTAATCATTTATCAAAATAGCAATTTGTGATATTATTCTATACAGAACTTTAATCAAAATAAATTATTATTATAACAAAAAATTTACAATATTAAGCAATAATTTATACAAAAACGTATTGACCAATTAAGTGATCAAAATCGCCGTTGTAGCTTGTTAGTTATCTAGAGTGCCAAAAGATAAAAAATTATGAGTCAGGAAGACATAAAGATCCCAGTATTGTTGAGCGAGCGTTATCGTATTATCAGCGTACTTGGATCTGGTGGATTTTGCGACACATTCTTAGCAGAAGATACGCAAATGCCTTCGGGACGCCGTTGTGTGATTAAACAACTCAAGCCTGTTAATAATGATTTTCAAGTTGACGAACTGGTACAAAAACGATTTCAACGGGAAGCCGCCATTTTAGAAGAATTGGGAGGAGCGAGCAATCAAATTCCCACTCTGTACGCTTACTTTCAAACAGCTGGACAATTCTATCTAGTACAGGAATGGATCGACGGAGAAAACCTCGCCCAAAAAGTCCAACACAGTGGATGTTTGAGCGAAAGTGAGGTTGTCTCGATTCTCATCAGTCTGTTAGATGTGCTGGAATACATCCATAGTAAAGGCATTATCCACCGCGATATTAAACCAGACAACATAATGCTGCGCTCATCAGATAATAAACCAGTTTTGATTGATTTTGGTGCGGTACGAGAAACAATGGGGATCGTGGTGAACACTCAAGGAACTGTTAACAGTTCAATTATTGTTGGAACACCAGGGTTTATGCCTAATGAACAAGTAGCAGGGCGTCCAGTTTATGCTAGTGATTTGTATAGTGTTGGGTTAACAGCTATTTATCTGTTGACGGGACAATTGCCGCAATGTATGCCAACAGATTCCTACACTGGGGAGAGTATTTGGGATCGCCATGCTGTGAGTCCTTCTTTAGCATTCGTGTTAGATAAAGCAATCCGGTTTAATCCCACGGAACGTTACCCCACGGCAAAAGCAATGCTCTATGCTCTCCAGAGTATTGCAAATTCCCTTCCATCGAGGGTGCGCCAGTTAACTCAACTACCTCCTCAAAGTGTTCCTGTGACTCTCAAATCTGCCCGTCAGAACACAAGACAAAACGGTATGTTTCTTGGTGGTATGTTAATCACAGGTGCAGTATTCGGTACATCCATAATTATTGGTCTTTTGTTAACAAACTTTCCCCAACCTACAGCACAGAATAAAAACGCTTCATCTGAGTTAGCAACAAAACCGCAAGGAGCACAAACCCCTTTTACATTATCTCCTTCCCTACCTGTCACTACGAGTTCTCAAAGAGTGCAAACTTATGAACAATCAAATATAAAATCAAATATAAATAGTGCAGCTTTGCCTAGTTCTTTCCATTTCATAGCAGACTCTACCTTCCCAAATTTACAACCTGCTATCAAGCAAACGAAAACTTTACAAGCGGCTGGTTATCCTCAAACAGGTATGTTCTGGATACGAGATTATCCAAATGTGGTAGGTACGCGTTTATTTGTAGTTTACGTAGCCACCTTTAGCGATCGCCCTAGTTGCATTGACTTTCTCAAGAATTATGGAAAAGTCAATCCACAGGCATATTGCGCTTTTGCTAGCAAAGACCGCAAGGCACCAACAGCTCGGTTATCTTTTAATGAAATAAAATGAACCTTAATGTTAGGGAATGTTAGGGTACACTGCAATCAATCTTTGCAGTTGTCGCTTTGGCTTGATGGGTTGTATCAGTGCATCTAACTTTTGATTCGAGGCTACGAATTTTTTGTAAAAGCGACGCTCCCCAGAATAAAGAAATCACAAGCTTGATAGCCATGCCTATCAACAGAAGTGTCACGATTTTAGCTGCTTTTCGCTCTTGAACCAGCCGTTTTTGCTGTTCTACTAGTCGTGCTTCAGCTTCTTTAGCACGTTCCGCCTCTAATGCCTTTTGAACTTCTGTGCGATCCAATTCTTCACTCTTCGCTAAAAACCGATAATCTAGGTTGCTCAAGCTTTTGCCATGCGCCCAAGTTTGGGCATCAATTAAGGCTTGTCCCCGCAATAATCGGGATTGATCTTGTTGGTTTGAAGCAACCCAGGTATCGAAGGCTTGGGAGTAGGGACGCAGATACGCTAATTGTTTTTCCACCCATTCGATGTGGAAAACTTCTTGATAAATCCGGTTTTTTACCTTGAGAAAACCCTGCTTTTTGACAACCAACCCAGACAGCAACAATTCTACTTGTTCTCGAGAGTCATCGGCTGGGAGTTCAACTCCCTGGAGGATTTGCTGATAAATTCCTAGCAATCTCCCGACTGATTGTTCGTTTCTGAGCAGGCGATCGCGAATTGTCCGCAAATGCTCCGGTTCATCTTGTGATTCCCAGTGGTTGATTATGCGTGACTTAACCACACTTTCCACCCAAAATGCTTCTGCCCCTGGGAGCATTTTGAGATTGTCACTGAAAGCTTCTTGAGCTGAACTCACTAACAACCGACACAGCTTTTGTGTGAGAAAAGGTTGTCCAGAAGTCCAAGCTAATATTTCCTTTAAAACTTTCTGGGGATTGTTACCATTGGCTTCCAGTCCCTGAGCGAGGACTTTAGCTTCATCAAATGTAAAACCATGTAGTTCGATAGGTTTCCCAATATTAAATGGGGTCGAATGATTTCGATATTGAATTAAATCTGACGGCGTTGCAACTCCGAAAATTGCAAATGTAATACGATTATATTCTGAAGAAAGCGCTCGGTTATTGTAGCAGAAGCGAATCAAGGTAAAAAAGTCATCGATGGAGAAATCAAGGCTCAAAATACTATCAATTTCATCAATAAATATAAACAATCTTTCATTAGGAAACTGAGGTAGCAGTATGTCCGAAATAAATCGGCTCAGTTTCTGAAGTAAAGAAAGATCATTTTGCTCTTGCCACCAGGTTTTTAAATTGACCTTTTTTATCAGTTTAAAACCCATCCATAAGTCACCTACGACTCCCTTATACCACTGTTCGGGAGTAATATTTTCACAGCCAATATTGGTCATATCGACAGTGGCGCACTTAAAGCCTTCTTGTTGCAAGCGATGCTTTGTTTTCACCATGAGTGAGGATTTGCCCATTTGCCGACAACTGAGGACATAGCAAAACTCACCCTGCTTCAAAGCTTCGTAAAGTTCTACATCTGCTCTTCGCTCAACATAGCAAGGAGCATCAGTCGTTAGCGTACCGCCAACTTGGTATCGATAACTTTTCATTCTATTTACAGCACTGATTGTTATGATTAGACCCTCCGGGTATGCCTTCGGCACACCTATGGCTGACGCCACGGCTGAGTGCTTCGCACACGCCAAGGGCGAACGCCGAACGGTGAACGCAGCCGCCTGGGTCGGGAAACCCTACCAAGAGCGCTGACTCACCACAAATCGCAAGGTAGACATTGCCTATAAAACCCTATGTAATAGACATTTGAGGTATTATCCGGCAATCCTCACCCAGGGTAAATGCATCTTGTCATTAACAATACTCTGTTCTCAATAGAGTTGGAAATAATCGCGTTAAGCAATACTTCTTGACATTATCTTCTTGACATTATCTTCTTGACATTATATTGAGTTCTATTTTTGGCTTCTCTTTTACAAGTAAGCAAAAGACCTTCAGCGATCTATTTTGATTTTATCGTTTCATCAAGTCGCCCCAAGGAGACCGCCGAATCACGTCTATCTTGCTCGGGAGGAATCGGCGCGCTGTTGTTTGGGGATTAGGGATTAGGGATTGGGACTTACCCCCAAATCTTTAATCCTTTCCCAATCCCTAGAATAGGGCGGACTGTTGCAATCCCCGTCCTCAATTCCTCCCAGTAAAGAGCCAGTAAAGAGTCCCTAGTCCCTAGTCCCCAGTTCCCGTAAAACATAAATCAGGCTTTTCGTTCACTTATTAAGCTAAAGCACATTTTATTTGCATATTGAAATTTTTTCAAATTCTTGTGGGGTGGGCATCTTGCCTGCCCAAATAATGCAAGTTAAATGTGGAACAGCTTATGCATTTAAATGTCTTCAGATAAAACTGAGTTCACAGTTACGCAATTACGCCCCTTTCTTTTTGCCTGGAACAGAGCTTCTTCAGCAGCAGCCATTAACATTGCGGCTGAGTTTTCATGGTTGGGTATTGCAGTTGCAATGCCTAAGCTAACAGTGAGGACAGGAGCCGGAAATCCATCAAATTGAAATTGTACCTGAGCGATCGCCCGTTGGGGCATCCAGTTCCTTCCCTCGCTTACACGTAGCGTCAGCGTTGCTTCTGGGTTCGCCAAGCGTGTTTGTTCCTCCTGCTCTGAATATAGGACAGAGGAAGCACGGGCGATCGCCAATTGCTCAACCCCCTCTCGAATGTTTTCTGCGATGTCTACAGCAATATTGGCGGGCGTTTGGGGTAACACCGCTGCAAACTTTGTCCCCTCATAGTAAGCCATAAGAGTTGCTTTATACTTTAAACGCTCGTGGATAGTACTAGCAATTCGCTGTAAACTACTGTTTGCAGCTTGATATCCATGAGCATCCCTGTAAAAATTAAAGTAGTCAATCTCACACATAATTACAGATAGCATTGTCGCTTCTGTCAGCCACTGCTGCCACTGGGTTTCGAGATATTGGCTGAAGTAGTCTAGATTAACGAACTGACTCAGTGCATCAGCTTCACTAATCTGATTGGATTGTTGTTGTTCCTCCAACAGATTTGCAGAAGCATGATTGTCATTCTGCCTTAAGAGTTGCTGACTAAAATAAAGGCGGTACAATTCGCAGCTAGGGCGAGCTTGATTGCCATCTAGTTGAACCAAACCCATGCTTTCTAGTTTGTATGCGGCGATCGCCCCTTGAGCGGGCACTTGTGCCATCGCGCTAAGCGCCGCGCCTCTTGGTGCGCTGGCATCGAACTGCACACTTTCATCAGCCATCACAACTTCTTGCATTGCAGACATCAATTGTGGATCAGCTTGCAGTAGGGTTAAGAGTTCTCGTAAATGCTGACTATAAATTCCAGTTGGTGTAGAAGCTGTTTGTAACAACTCCTCCAGCGTGACTTCTTCCTGACACAAATGATAAAGCGCCAAATTTATCAAATAGGGATGCCCACCAACCATTGTTTGTAACAGTGCTAAGCGTTGCGCCCCGAACGAGGAAGCTGCCCAATCTATTCCATATTCAATAGCCAAATTCTGTACTTGCGCTATGGTAAACGGTGGCAGTGGAACTGTTAGCCCAACATTGAAAGGGGACTGGTTCAGCTTGAGCGGAATATAAATTTCTGTAGTGTGAACCACCACCAAGCGCACTTTTTGCCAAATTCTATCCTGCTTTGCCACCTCGTGCCAAAATCGCAGCATTGGCAAGAAGTCCTGAGCAATATTAGGATGTTCAAAAACCCGATGGACTTCGTTCAAAGCCAACACTAAGGGACAATCAATTTGCTCGAGTAGATACCCCTCGAAATAGATTTTGCAGCTCACTTTGCTGCCCATTTCTGCATCCCAGTAATCATCGAGGTTTGGGGCGAGGTTCAACTGCCTGCTGATATTGATGCAGAACCAACGCAAAAACTTATCTAATGAAGCAAAAACAGCTTCATCAGCTTCCTGAAAGTCCAAAGAAACGGTTTTATAACCCTGCACCTTTGCATGAGCAATAATCCTGTTGAGCAGTGAACTTTTCCCCATCTTCCTAGGTGCTTTGATCCGCAGCAAGGAACCTGGTTGCATAATTTCAGCGTAAACAACTTCTTCGAGCGGAGGGCGATTGATGTAGAAACGAGAACCCAGTGGCACAGGACCGCTAGGAAAGTCCACCTTACTCACTGGAACTAAATCTAAAAAACCCCTTTCTGCACTATAACCTGCTCTCAACTCGCGCTGAGGCTGATCGTTGTCCTGACTCATCCAGTCTTGCTGGAATCTTGTCAAGACTAAGTGTAGGTTTTTTTTGGTTACCCTCTCTCCTAGTGCATTTGAAAGGTCTTGCCACAATTGAGAGCCAACTTCTTTAATGTAGTCGCTCCCATACCCTGAGCCTTCCGCCATTTCACCGTAAGTTTTCCCCAGCCATGATTGATAGAGTACAAATCGCTGAATGGAACCAAGAGGCTTGTCTTCGAGAATTTGTCCTACAGCTTCTAGAAGTTCTTCCACGGTTATTTAAAGGTTAATATTAAGTAGATACACGTACATTTTGTTGATTAGTATTAATATACATCTTAAGAAAGATTTCTACAAAGAGGAGATCCAAGACTTTATGCTGCGGTTAAATTCAACAATGCCCCTATTGATCAAGTACGTGCGGTGAGCAGCGCGTTGGTGAACCAGTGCTGCGGGAAACCCTCCCGCAGCAGGCAACTGGTGAAAGGGTTCCCCGGCTTGAAGCGACTGCGTGCCTCCAAAGGAGGTCGCACGGTACAGGCACCGTGCCGGAGGCATACCCGGAGGGCAAGCGCCCAATTAACGCTTGTCCACAGGTTAGGAGTCGGCTTTCGTAGACGCATAGCCGATACAGGTAGAAACGTGTAAGACCATCTAAAGGCACTGCTTTTAGAGGCAATGTTGGATGAAGGAAGAATCCTCGCACCGCGATAGTCGAGGAGTTGTCAAACTGCCAAATGTGGAGATAAGTTTTGTCACCAAAGCTTGAGTATAGTTAACATGATTAAATTGGTTGACTACCAGTTCATAACCTTGCTGAGCCTGAGCTTCAGCTTTTTCCGGAGCATTTAAAAGGTTCTCGATTGCTTGCTTGAGCTCTACAGGATCACGGGGATTAACACCAGTAACGATACCCGAGTCAATCAGGTCGCCAATAATTCCTGACGAGCGAGTTATCACTACAGGTCGCCGACAAGCCATCGCTTCAAACAGAGTGGTAAGCCCGGCTTCGTAATTATTCTCAAAAAGAGTGATCACAACTAAGTCAGAATCGCGGTAAAGCTGTACCAACTCGCACCAGTCGTAAAACCGAAACGATAGATTACTGGGTATAACTTTTGGGAACGCTCGTTTTAATGCAACTGCGTTACGTGAGAAAGCGCAAATCTTGACATCGACATTTAAATATCGAGTCGCATCAGCAAGAGTTCTATAATCTCGTTTTTCCAAACCTCCACTACCAATAACTGGACGAAGTTTGTGTTGAAAAGCCGGTCCTGGTGTGAAGAAGGATGTGTCTACAGGTTGTGACAAAAAAAGATAGACACGGTTCTCAGGTAAACGTAAGTACTGGCGAAGGAATTCAGCTTGCGAACGAACCGTGGTCACAAATAAATCAACGCGGTTTGCTATGCCGAACAGCTTCAATGCCAGACGAGCTCGTGGTCGGTTTATATTGTGGCTATATACAACAATTTTAGGTCGCTTGTGTTTAGCACCGCACAGAGCAGCAATTGGAATGCCGATGTGTTCGCCTGTGCAATATATGACATCGTCCTCTTGAAGCAGCGAGGACAACTTGCGTGCCAAAGCCCAGTATTCGGGACGCCCTATAATCATTGCACGAATTTTATCTATAAGCAACACAGGTTCGGAGCCTGGTTGATAAACTGTTGCCCCTAAATGCTGACTCATTGCTGATATTACATGGTTGGGGCATTTTCCCGCAAGAGCATTTTGGGTGATACCTTCTAGGTCACAGGTCGGGATTAAAGCTATGTGGTATTTCAAGGCTCTCACCTTTCCCTATTATTTAGGGAGATATAGGAAGATGGCTTTTTTATTCCTTAACCAACACACAACCTTTATATCACCTAAAATAGATGGGCGCATACTCATACCGTTTCTTTGTGATAGCTTGCGTGGCGTAGCCATAGCTGCAATATCTTTACCCCCAGCTAACCCTGTCCCCCCGATGCCTTGGGGGGACTACAGGGGGGTATTAAGGCGCATCTTCATACAGAATTGGTATCAGCCTTGAGCACCACAACCCACTATTCAGCTTCTGCCAATAAAGTAAACTCCCCAGGTATCAAAACCTGCCTCTCGATTACTTATCCATTCACGAAAAGCAACAACCTGTATTTGAAATTCCCGCAATAGCAACTCAATTTCTGGTTTAAATAAGTAGCGCATTCGATGAATTTCTTGTAACTCTTCAACAGCGTTGCTACTTTTATCTCTAATGAAGACTTGATAATTTACATCTACCCAATTTTCATTCTTGTGCATGACTGGTTCTGCAATTCTAGTTACGAGAATTTGCTCATCTTCTAAACGTTTAACTCTGATTGTGGGGCGATCGCTCAACACTGCAGGTCCATACCACACATCAAAGATAAAAATTCCCCCAGGCTTCAAATGCTGTTTGACTGTAGCAAAAGTTGCTAGCAAATCCTCGTTTCTTGTCTGGTAGCTAACGACATGAAACAGTGACAAGACGACATCAAAAGTCTGATTTAGCCTTACTGTACGGATATCTCCTTGAGTAAATTTCAGCCTAGAAACTAAGTCTGGTGGAAGATGGGAGAGGCGATCGCTCGCTTTTTGTAGCATCTGGTGACTGATATCCACTCCTTGAACTTGATAACCTTGCTTTGCCAACAGAGTTGCGTGGATACCTGTGCCACAACCCAAGTCTAGGATTTTCTCAGTTTCTTTTGCATATGTCTTCACTAACTGCTCAATAAACTGGGTTTCTCCAACATAATCCTTATCTTGGTACAGAAGGTCGTAATAACGGGCATAGTTGTTAAAAATATTCATTTTAATATTTCCTTAACTGCCAGTACTACTTGTTCAATTTGTTCATCCATCAGTGCCAACCCGCTAGGAATATAAAAACCCCGACGAGCGATTTTTTCCGCTACGGGGTAAGATTCTCCCTCAAATAATCCCATCTTTTTCAACACAGGTTGCTCATGCATACACCAAAAGAAAGGACGAGTACCTATTTTCTTCTGACCAAGACGTTGCATCACTTCTTGAGCCTCAAATGGGACTTCGTCTTTCAGGACTAAACCATACACCCAGTAGATATTTGTTGCATACTCAGTCTGTAGCAACGGCAACTGTATACTAGGAATGTCTGCAAGTAATTCTGTATAAACTTGCCCCATTCGTCGCTTACGTGCTATGAATTCATCCAAGCGCTCTAGCTGAGCAACTCCAATCGCTGCTTGTAGATTACTCATTCGCATATTCCAACCCAACTCTTCATGCACGAACCGTTTCTGAGGTTGGAAGCACAGATTGCGCAACGAACGACACCTTTGTGCTAACCGTTCATCATCTGTAAGCAGCATTCCACCTTCACCCGTAGTAATATGTTTGTTCGGGTAAAAGCTGAATGTGCTGATGTTGCCAAAGCGACCACAAGGAATACCTTTATAGGTTTGACCGTGCACTTCGGCTGCGTCTTCTATGACAGATAAACCATACTTGTCTGCCAAGGCTAAAACTGGTTCCATATCTACAGGTAAACCGTAGATGTGGACAACCATAATTGCTTTTGTTCTAGATGTTATCTTTGCCTCAATTTGGCTAACATCCATATTCCAAGTGTTGCGATCGCAATCTACAACAACCGGAATTGCACCAGCGCGGACAATAGCAGCAGCACAGGAGATAATTGTAAAAGTAGGCAAAATAACTTCATCTCCTTTGCCAATTTCCAATGCTGCAACTGCTGCGTCAAGAGCAACTGAACCATTGCTGACAGCAATGCCATATTTGCGTCCAACACGGGCAGCAAATTGCTGTTCAAGTTGTTCGACAAAAGGTCCTTCAGAAGAAATCCATCCCGTATCAATACACTGGTTTAAGTATTTCTTTTCGTTACCATTCAAGAGTGGTTCGTTTACAGGAATAGCCATTGTCAAACCTTGTTTAACTCCATTATTTTTGCTTGTTCTGAAGTGATCCCAACAAACCTGATTTTGTCCTGTTCCTTAACATAGGGACCTTGTTTAACTTCAATCATCTCAAGTTCTTCAAGCACTTCAAACCCGTGACCGCCAGAACTTAAGAGGATGACATCTCCACTTTCCAAAATTCTGCTTTCTAGATATTGCTGTTGGTTGTCATAAAAATCTACTCTTAGTTTGCCTTTTCTGATAAATAAAACCTCTTGAGTATAGATGACTTCCCGATGTACCGGATTGTGGGTATGAGGCTGAATCACTTTCCCCCTTGGATGACTCATGTAAGCTATTTGCTGAGAAAATTCGTCAGGGGTAAAGAAGTGAATTCCTGGCTTGTGAAAATCTTTCGATATAATTATCGCTAGAATTTGATGGCAATGAGTAATCTTTTCTATCATGAGTGTTAAGCAATCAATAATTGTTTGGTTGACTTGAACTCGACGTGCCAAAACTAGGGTCTAGGGGGGAAAGAAGAAAAAGGGGTAGGGTGTTGGGTGTTGGGATGGGATTTGTTTTAAAAAACAAGTTGAAAAAACAATTTTTCACTACCTGTGTTTTGATTTCCAACAAGCAAATTTTATTGAGAATTGATAGAAGTTTCTCAATAAAAATGCTTAATTACCAATAGGCGTGAGGGTTTGTCAAGGTGTTAAATGAGCTTTAACCCTTGTCCTACAAATTGTGCGATCGTTTTCTTTATATCGAACTTAGGTTTTGTTGATGATTCTATATACCTAAGTAGGTCGTTAGAGGATGTTTGAAAAGTATTGGGCGAATGTAATTCGCTTTTGAGAGCATCAAACCAACGGGAAGCCACCTTCCATTCACCAGTATCATTGGGATGGCAGCCGTCGAAAGTATCAACACCCCACGTTGCATCAAAACCATTGTACTGATCCACAACAATGACAGGTGATTGAGATGTGTATGTTTGGCTTGCAAGGTTTGGAATAAGCGCATTGAACTGTTCAATTCGCTCCCGGTAGCCACACCCAATAATTTGAGCGAGTAGTATCTTCACATATGGGTTATAATTGCGTAACTTTTGGATGATCCCACGTATATCCTCGATTGTGCTTTCTGCGCTTTGTTCCTGTCCAAGATCATTGGTTCCAAGATGAATCAGCGCTACGTCTGGTCGAGTGTTGCTCGCCCATTCGTCAATACGGTCTAGTATCTGATCTGCTCGCCAACCACAGTGACCTTCATGGTCTAGATCAAAGTCCGCTAGAGGTGTACGTCCTTGACAATTAAGTTGGAGCGACCCAACAAAATCGACGTTATAACCAGCATTGCGTAAATTAAACCAAAGTAAGCGACGGTAGCTATTTTGATTTCCCTCTCCTTGAGTAATTGAGTCGCCCAAAGGCATGATTTTCGTAGGATAAGAACTTTGTGCAATCAAAACTGGTTTAGTCGCGTTTTTGGCTGCGCTAAAGACCGCCTGGCTAGAGCCTCCTTTGCCTATTACTCCTACAACGACAACAAGAAACACACTGACAATACTTAAAATTGTCAATTGCCAACGACGCATATTATTACCTCTTCAATAAATGTGGTACTGTCATGATTTTTTATTACTTAACCAAGACAGCAACTTTTGTATTTACTTAAAATAGTGTTTGAATTGGTAACCCAAAACCTAAATAATTCCGAATAGCTAAAAATAGAGCAAGTACCCCGAGAAAAAAGGCTGTGGTTTGAATATCTTGGGCGAAACAAGTGAGTTTTTCCCGCCAAAGTCCATAAAGGTTAACTATGTACAAAGGTAAATCGCTGAATGCAATGACAATAATAGCCCCTAGTACACCAAAATTGTAATTTGCTAAAGGTACACCCAGACCAATTATTCCAAATCGAGCGAAATTACTTTGAGCTGAGTATAAGGGTTTGCTAATTGCTAATAAAGCAGGGCTAATAGTATAGAAGAGCAGGGAAAACCAAATACCACTACATAATATTGGCATCATCCAGATAGCTGCAGCATACCTTTTGTCATACAATATTCCAACAACTAAATCACCAACAGTGACTAGAGCAGCTAATGCGATCGCACAGGTAAATAGCATCAGCCAGCGTTGGCGGATAATTTTCGCTCGCAATGTTGGTCTTGGCAAGTCAGACTGCTGGGAAATTGCAGGAAAAATAACTTTATAGCTAAGTTGTTTAATAACTTCTCGGGGTATGCTTGCCAAGGTATAAGCGACTGTGTAGACACCTAGCATTTGTAATGACAAAATCTTACCCAAAACCAGGCGATCGCTTTGTTCAGCAGCAAACATGAGCGCAGATGCAACGAACATCCACTTACCAAAGGATAAAATTTCTTTGACGGCTTCCGGTTCCCATTCAAAGTGGTTGGAGTATTTTGGGATTAACCAATAGCTGCTGACTAATTTGTATATTGCTCCTATCACCGGTGCAATAGCTAAAGACCAAATATTTGGATAAAACCAAACCAAGAGAATTAAGGTAGACAAAAAACTTGCTTGCATGATCAGTTCATACAAGGAAAGCTTACCCAGAACCATCCGGCGATGGAGAGTGTGTACGCTAGTACAGCTAAATCCGTCAATAACTGAGGACAGTGTAACAATAGGAATTAACCACCAAAGGCGCACGTCATTGTAGAACTGTGCAATTGGATAGGCAATAAGTAGGCAAAGAAGCCAAATCAGTACTCCACGAATTGCTTGTATACTCCAAGCAGTATTTAAGAAAGTAGGTTCATCGCCTCGTTTACTGTTGACTATATTTTGACCAATACCAACGTCTGAAAATAGTTCCAGACCAACTCTAATCGTCGTGACCAAAGCCATCAAACCAAAGTACTCTGGTTCCAACAAGCGAGTTAGAATTAAATTATTGCCAAACCGTAAAATTTGAATACTGCCGAAACCAATAATCGTCCAAATTGCACCACGGATAGCAAGTTGTTTTACAGATTTCATACTTTTTCAAAATAATAGATGGAATAAGACTCTGCTATAGGAAATAATGCTTTATCACATAATATTAAGTTGCGTTGATGACTTACTTTTTTTCATTGTGAGTGTAACCAAGTGCAGCAAAGGATAGGCGTTCTCGTTAGAACAAATCCCAAGCGCGATCGCCTTTTCCTAAAAAATCTAACATTGTCAAAATAATCATGGTTAATTGAGAGATTCTAGTTTTGTTGCTATTACTTCGACAAACTGTTCAGTATTATGTCGTTTCAAAGCTAGTTCGTAACCTATTTGAGCCTGTGCTTCAGCTTCTTGAGGATGAGTTAAGAAATGAATAATTGCCTGCCGCAATTCATCAGCATCTCCTGGGTTTATTATCTTAACACTGCCTGGATGCAACAGATAACCTATCAGTCCATCGGTTCGGGTGACTATCACAGGTCGCCGACAAGCCATTGCTTCCATTAAGACTTGCACCCCAGCAGCATATTTATTTTCTAGAAGACTAATGACGACAATATCAGCATCACGGTAAAGCTGAACGAGGTCTGGCCACTCGTAAAATCGACGTGACATATTGTTTGGCATCTGTTTTGGAAATGTCCGCGCTAGTAGAGGTGCATCTTGTGAAAAGCCGCTAATCTTGACATCAACATCCAAGTCTGCAGTTGCTTTGGCAAGGGTTTGGTAGTCTCGCTTTTCCAAACCTACACTCACAATCACAGGACGTAATTTGTTAGAAGAGGTCGGTCCAGGTGTGAAGAAGTGGATATCTGTACTGTCCCAAACAAAACAGGCTCGAGACTCAGGCAGATTTAAGTAAGAACGAAGGAAGTTAACTTGAGGACCAGAACAGGCAAAAAATAAGTCAATTTTATCCGCAAGACCAAATAGCTTTAATGCTAAAAGTCCACGAGGTCGAATAATGTTGTGGAAAAAGACAGCAATTTTGGGACGATTTTTCTTAGCACCACAAACTGTCGCAATCTCAATACCTACTGCTTCACTTAAGCAAAAAATGACGTCATCTTCTCCAAGCACAGAAGATAAATTCCGAGCTAATTCCCAGTATTCAGCTCGCCCCACTACCTTAGAGCGAATCTTGTCTATTAGTGAGGATGAATTTAATTTCGGTTCATGTACAGTAGCTTTTAGCCTTTGACGAAGCATCCACATCGAGTGTTGAGGACATTTATGTGCCTTAGCATCCTCGGTAATGCCTTCAAGATCTATAGGACGGTGTAGTGCGATATGGTATTTCATAATAATCATAGTTAATGATTGAGAGATTCTAGTTTTGTTGCTATTACTTCGACAAACTGTTCATTGTTATATCGTTTCAATGCTAGTTCGTAACCTATTTGGGCTTGTTTTTCAGCTTCTTGGGGATGATTTAATAAATGAATAATTGCCTGCCGCAATTCATTAGCATCTCCTGGGTTTATAGTTGTAACACTGCCTGGATGTAACAGATAATCTATCAGCCCATCGGTTCGGGTGACTATAACAGGTCGCCGACAAGCCATTGCTTCCATTAAAGCTTGTAACCCAGCACCGCATCGACTTTTAATAAGACTAATGACGACAACATCAGCATCACGGTAAAGCTGAACGAGGTCTGGCCACTCGTAAAATTGACGTGACATATTGTTTGGCATCTGTTTTGGAAATGTCTGCGCTAGTACAGATGCATCTTGTGAAAAGCCGCTAATCTTCACATCAACATCCAAGTTTGCAGTTGCTTTGGCAAGGGTTTGGTAGTCTCGCTTTTCCAAACCTACACTCACAATTACAGGACGTAATTTGTCAGAAGATGCAGGTCCGGGTGTGAAGAAGTGAGTATCTATACTAGCCCAAACAAAGGAAACTCGGGACTCAGGCAGATTCAGGTAAGAACGAAGGAACTTAACTTGAGAACCAGAACAGGCAAAAAATAAGTCAATTTTATCTGCAAGACCAAATAACTTAAGTGCTAAACGTCCGCGAGGTCGAATAATGTTGTGGAAAAAGACAGCAATTTTGGGACGATTTTTCTTAGCACCACAAACAGTAGCAATCTCAATACCTGCTGCTTCACTTAAGCAAAAAATGACGTCATCTTCTCCAAGCATAGAAGATAAACTCCGAGCTAATTCCCAGTATTCAGGTTGCCCCGATATCTTAGATCGAATCTTGTCTAATGGTGACGATGAAATTAACTTTGGCTCATGCACAGTGGCTTTTAGTCTTTCACGAAGCATCCACATTAAGTGTTGAGGACATTTATGTGCCTTAGCATCCTCGGTAATGCCGTCAATATCTATAGGACGGTGTAGTGCAATATGATATCTCATATGTACAAACCCCCCTTTGATTTTGTAAGTATTAAATTCTGCTTTAATTTCAGTTCCTGCTCAGATTCGCTCAAGTGAACTTGTTCTTCTAAATAATTGGGACGAATGGGTTCAATATGACCTTGCAAAGCACTCTTCATTAGTTTATGTAACCGTGCAACTTCATGGTGTATGTTAAATTCTTTCTCGACTTTGGCTCGACCTGCTGTGCCAAATGCTGCTCGGAGTTGATGGTTAGTCAGTAATTTTTCGATATTTTCCACTAGAGAAACAGCGTCTCCGGGTGGAACAAGGTAGCCATTAACACCATGTTCTACCAACTCACTAACACCAGCAATTTGGGTGGCTACGACAGGTACACCAGCCGCCATTGCTTCCATCAGCACGACTGGTATTCCTTCAGCAAAGCTGGACATGACAAAAACGTCGGTTTGCTGCAAATAATTGCGTACTTCAGCTTGGGATTTATAGCCGGCGAAATTGACATTCTGGCTCAATCCCAACTGAGCAGTTGTTTGTTCTAACTTTGAACGATCTGAACCATCACCTACGACTGTTAATAATATATTTGGATGGAATCGCCTCAAAGCCACAAGACTTTCTAGCAAAATAGGCAAGCCTTTTGCCGCAGCCAGTCGTCCCACAAAAAGCAAGCGTTTTCCTGATTCGTTGTGAGAAACGACATCGAATAACGCTGGATCAACACCACAATGAATGATATGCATTCGATTCCACTTGTCGGTGGGTGCAAATATCATTCCCTGGCTGCGAGCATAATGGCTGATACAACACACAAACAGCGATCGCTTGATTTTCTCATCAAGTCGCCATTGATGCGGACGGAAGAAGATGTACGGACCGTGCAAGGTGAAACTATAAGTAAAACCGCCCATTTCGGCGGCAAGCATTGCAACGGTACCGCTAGCTTCTACAATGTGGTTGTGCAAATGTACGATTTGCCTTTTTTTGATTTCTTTGGCAAGGATACCTGCTTCCAAAAAGTAGAAGATTTGAAACAGCGCACCTCGCAATCCAGGTTGGCTGGTTGACCACGCCAGCTTGATTGCTTGTAAGTATCTTTTTGGGAAAGCAAGAAATACACCAAGGTGCGCCAGCAGTAAATTAATGGGATTGGGAGGAAGAATATAGAAAGTGCGATCGCGCTCTAGCTTCTGTTCTGTCCCAACCATGTGTTCATCCCCTGTTCGACGAACAGAGAATGTGTGTACGTCCACACCCATTTCTCGCAACGTTGTGACTTCTCGCTGAATGAAAGTGTCCGTTGCTCTGGGATATTCACCAGTTAGGTAAGCAATCCGCACAGATTCAGCCTCCTATACTTTGTAACGACGGTGTGGGCAACGGCACCTCCAACAGTTCGACATTGCTACAACTGCGCTCAAGTGCGGTATCAAGTGAATACCTGGGACTCCAGTTCAAAACTTTTTTTGCACGAGCATTACTGTAGCGAAACGGCTTAAACCTGGCATCTATTGCCCTTGGGATAAATATACCAGGTAGCCTTGCTTGCCCCTTCAGCACTCGTTGGTTGTAAGTCCAGAAAATCCAGGCTAGCAAGTACAAGAACCACAAACTGACGGGAATCGTGCGCGGTAGAGAGTCTAGGCGTTCAGCCAGTTTCTGAGCATAGACTTTCTGAGTCGGCAAGTTGTCATCAACGATATTCAAAGTTTCACCAATAGCCTCTTCACGCTCCGCAGCACTGATAATTGCATCGGCACAGTTTTCAATATATGTCAATGGCATCTGTGCGTGACCGCCGACTTTCAACCATAAATTGCCGATCAATTTAGCCCCAAGAATGGTATTCCAAAGGCAGTCTCGTCCATAGATCATTCCAGGGCGAATATACGTCACTAATGCCTCATAATTCTGCTCAAACTCGCGAACAAGTTCTTCCTGAAGCAGCTTGACTTGAGCGTATTCATCCCGTTCAAGAGGATGGTCTTCAAGGGGTGTGTCTTCAGTAATTGTTTTGCCGGATGAATAGTTGTATACCGAGAAACTGCTGATGTCAACCAGCCTGAACACATTAGCCTCAATCATGGCATCGAGCAAGTTTTCAGTGGCAATGACTGTGCCAGCAAATCGTGAGTAAAAGTCACCATCTTTGACGGCTGCCAAATGGAGCACTGCATCCACATCCCGCACAGCATCAGCAATACCATCTTTTCGGCGCAAATCGATACGGATGAGTTCTACATTTGGGTGATTGTGCCAAGGTATACGCTTTTCATTACTAGATGGTCGCACAACCGCACGCACTTTATGTCCTCGTCGCAGTGCTTCAGCGACAACATACTGTCCTAAAAAACCGGATGCTCCTGTTATCAATAACTTCATACTCGATTTGCCTCCAATAGTAAAGCATTAACTAATTGATGCGTACGCTCCATATCTTCAAAAGTGATTGGTGGGGCTTTGCCTTCGATAAGTGCTTCATAAGTTTTGTCTAAAAGGCGATGCATACCTTCATATGTCGTTTGTTGCATAATCTTGCGGCGAAAGTTAGTAAATGAAGCCCCAACCAAATCGCATCCGTTGAGAAAATGATTAATTAGTGGAGATAGCAATTCTCCAGCGCGGGGTATGACACAACGCAGATGGGGTTGAAACAAATCAGTTTGTGCATAACCTTTTGAACCTCGCACCGTAACGGCAAAAGTCTTGGGTGGTGTGTGACAACTGAATCGAATCCGAGCGTGTGCTGAACCTCCGATGACGATCGCATCAAGGTCATCATATCGGAACAGGTTTCCACCACCGTGATTACTCCATGCAGCACTCACGCGCTCAAAATCTGGTATGAAGCGCACCGTCATGGAACACAAGTGTGTTATGAAATCATGAACGACCCCTGCGGGCATTTTATGAATAGGATTCGGCAAGTTCTCGTCTGCAAATGGTCCACCATCGCGAATTGGAAGCCCTATGCGGACTTCAACTTCCTGCACTTCACCAAGAGTACCATCTGCAATTAATTGCTCAATAGCCAGAATTGGTTCGTTAAAGCAGTAGTTTTGGTTTTCAATCACCCAGCGATTATGAGACTGTGCAAAAGTCCAAAGTTCTTTGAACTCATCGTATGTTGGTGTAATGGGCTTTTCACAAAACACGTGTATACCTGCTTCTAAGCAGTCCTTTGCAATCCGCTTGTGGGTATGAGGCGGAGTGAGAATGTGTACAACGTCAGGCTTCACCTCATCCAGCATCTGACGATAATCAGTGTAAGTCGAGTCGGCACCAAACCTCCGGGCTGCATACCTAGCAGAAGCTTTTGAAAGGTCGCAAACACTCGCTAAATGTGCGCGCTCAGATTTGGAAAGAAAACTCAGATGTTCTTTGGAGATAGCCCCTGTGCCAATAACTGCTGATTTAAGTTTTGTTACCATTGATATTTTTTCTTCTCCGTTATAGTCTTTTGTCAATTAGTGATTCATTGCATTCATTTGTAATAAGCGCTTACTACATACAAAAGAAAGCTTGTCTCAACTAGCTGAAGCTGCACTTTTGTATTCCACTATGGTGCGCTGTCGTTTCAAGAACCTGAAGATGTAAAATTGGATTTTTCCCAGTAATTGTGGGTATTTTTCTATTGCACAAAACAGGGCGTAAAAAATAGCATCCGTTGACTTAAATCCTCGTTTGCGCGTAGAGCGATACACTCGGTAAATTACCAAACTATGAGCCATTAACAATAACAGTATGCTTAATCCCCGAGTTGGCAATAGACCGACAATTGCCAACAAAGGCAAAAGCACAGCCCACAACCAAATCCTTTTACTCTCTTTTTCCCAAAGCCGTTCCGGATTGCGGTGTAGCCAAGCCCCCTCCGTAAAACCGTAACCACTGCGAATTGAGCGCTTCCACCACTGACCAAAACGGGTGATTTGGGCATCGTGCAATGTCATTTCTGCATCGATACGTAAAATTTTGCCACCAACTTGACGCAGCCGCAAGCACAGCTCTGGTTCTTCTCCTGCAATCAGTGTCGGGTTAAATCCGCCCACCTTTTTCAAAGCACTGACTCGCATCATGGAGTCACCACCACACGCTTTAGCTTCACCTACAGGGGTATTCCACTCGATGTCACACAGGCGATTATAAATAGAGTTAGCAGGGAATTCTTCGCGACGCCGACCACAGACTACGACAACTTCGGGCTGAGTCACTAATTCACGCACAGCACATTCTAACCATCCTTCTACAACCCGACAGTCTCCATCGACAAACTGGACAAATTCGACTTCTGGTTTGACTCGCAACAGATATTCAAACCCTGCATTCCTAGCACGGGCTGCGGTGAATGGAATAGATAAATCGAGTTCTACGACATGGACACCAAGAGAACGGGCTAGCTCCACACTACCATCTGTTGAGCCAGAATCAACATAAACTACGGTTCTCCTTTCTCCGATTACTGATAGTAGGCATTGGTAAAGACGCTCTCCTTCGTTGCGTGCGATCGCAACAACTCCAATAGACTGCAAAGTAAAACCTCCTATAATATTTGCCTATGTTGTAGATATTTTGAAGTAGCACATAGAATAGTTTTTCTAGTTTTTCTTTTTTAGTTTTTCTTTTTTAAATTATCATTTTCTTGAGTTTGTTTTTCTGATTTATAGTAAAAATAACTGTTATAAACAAAACCCAATATACGTTTCCTAAATGCATCAAATAACTTTCTGTCACATTATTCATAGCTAAAAACGAGAGATAACCTAAAGGCCAAAGGTCTTCTGGATTTATAGTTGCATAAGCTCGTTTCAATGACTCAGCAAATGTTGTGAAATAACTTATTAAAAATAATGATAAACCAATAAAGCCAACATCAAGTAGTAAATCAATTAAGCCATTGTGAGCGTGAGGTGGAACCCAACCAGACCCTATTGCATGACCTGCTTCAATTGCATACTTACTTTTAGGTGCCCAGAATGCAGCATAACCATAACCCAACAATGGTCTTTCCATTAATCTAGCTAGTGCAGCACTCCACAGAGGCGTCCGTCCAGTTAAAGTGGGGTCTCTTCCTAAACCAGTTAAGAGCTCTACCCAATAAGTGAAAATGAATAGAGCAACACATCCCAGAATCAGAATTCCAATATCTATGAAAATTACGCTTATCTTTCCCTGCCACCGGAAGTTTCTATAAAATACCATTAATAATATAAGCAATAAAGAAAGAACAAGAGAAGTTCTTGATGTTGAAAGTAGCATCAAAACCAAGGAAAAACTCAAACCACCCCACTTATATAAAGTTGAATTTTCCTTTGGCAAGGCAAGAAAAGTTAATGAGCTTAAAACCATCATGCTGCCAAGACCATTTTTGTGTCCGTATACTCCTTTCCATGCTCCTGGATGAGATTCTATTCCATCTGCTTGATGTATCCCAATGGAAGGTAATCCAATGGCAATAATTGTACTTAATAAACTCCCTATAAAGAAAGTAGAGGCAACAAGTTGTACTTGCTCTTTCAAGCTAAATCGTGTTGCAAAATATAAGCCAAAAGAGGTCATCATTAAGATATCTCTGGCATTAAATAATGTAAAGTCTGGATATTCTGACCATAGAAATGATATCAGGGCTAATACCGTTAATAGACACAGTAATTTATCTCTTCCGGCTGTAATTATCGTACTTTTCCAGAAGAGACAAACGAGAATGGTTGAGATTCCCCAAACAGAGAATCTGACTAATGAGACAACGAAGTTTGGAAGTACAGCACCTAAAGCGTGTACACCAAATACTCCTGAAAAGAAACTTAAGCCTAATATTATAAAACCTTTCTCGGCAAGTCTTAAAAATTTACTTAGAGTTTTCTTTTTCATAGATTGACTTTAGAAAGAGAAAAGTTAATTCGGCTAAACATTGTTTTACCATATACCAGTTCTAAATCATTCGTGTGAAAGTGCATGCGCTTGTGCTTAACTCTCTTTTCTCCTCCTCTGTGCCACGGACACTTTCTTCAACGGGGGGAACCCCCGCACAGAAGTGTCCTCCTCTGCGTCTCTGCGGTTCATTGAATCAAAGCCTTTTTCACAAATCAGATAGAATTACTATATTTTGTCCCTTTGAGTACGAACCCATACGCTTTGAGGTTTCACTAAAAACTTGAGATAAACTGGAATTTTCCAAAGAACATAAAAGGGAACAGTTAAAAGTTGCAACAGAGGAAGGTCTTGGCGAGCAAATTTAGCCCAAGCTGTCATAATTCCCATGAGGAAACAAAGCCCTGCTGTAGCTACAATAGCTGCTGGTATCCATGACACTTGCAAGACTGCAAACAGCAAAGTCACTGCCATGAGTCCTAACCAAAGAACAACAAGCAGAGATAGAGGTGGCACACACAAATCCAGAATGCTCACCAACAAGTCGAACCTTTTTTGATAAACTGCTTCTTTGAACAGGGTAGGGACATAAGTCTGCATAATTTGTAAATGACCATGCTCCCAACGGGTTCTCTGACTTTTAGCAGCCTGGGATTGCTGCGGCAAATACCCAGTGACTTTTGCTTCTGGGCAAAACACTGGTCTGTGTCCGGCTATAGTCAAATCCAAGCCTAGTTTCAAATCTTCAAGGAGGTGACCGTTGGCTAAACTTACTGAGCGAATAACCGACCAAGGGAAAGCCATACCTGTGCCAAGCAACGGACAGGACATTCCCAGGCGGGCTAATCCATGCGGACGAACCAGATTCCTAACGATGTTGGAAAATTGGGAAACGAAGTCTTTTGACGATTGAGAGTTTTTGGGTCTAAGCATCAAGTAGGTTGCTTGGACAGGTCGTTGTGTGGCGATCGCACACTGACTGAGCTGCTCAATTGCACCTGGATATACTGTACAATCAGCATCAACAATCATAACCACATCTGGAGGATCTGACTCAATAAACTGTAAGCCATAGTCTAAGGCGTATCCCTTGCCTCTTTGCTCGAGGTTCTGACGCTCAATCACTGTCGCACCCATTGTACGAGCAATTTGAGCCGTCGCATCACTACAATTATCAGCAATGACAACCAGACGGTCTTGTTCTTTCAATCCAGGGATCAGTTTTTTAAGAGTTGAACCGATGACAATCTCTTCATCGTGTGCTGGAACTAAGACAGTGACTTTAGCATTTTTGCGGTCAGCTTCACGAGTCGAAGTCTTTGCGAACAAAGCCGCAGTACATTCAATCAGAAAAAATAGACAAACAATAAACAGACCTGATGCGCTAACTAACAGAACAACATCAATACACCAAGCCACAAACTGGCTAATTGACATGGCATTGTTACCTCAATACAACAGCATTAATACAACAGCATTGTTATCGGAATTGTTATCAGACTTTTGAACAAGAGATAATTTTTGCAGGTATCCCAACTGCCGTTGCTCCTGCTGGAACATCGCACAGAACCACAGCATTAGCACCGATGTTTGCGTTATCTCCAATGGTGACGTTGCCCAATATTTGTGCACCAGCACCAACATCAACACGCTTCCCCAGCTTAGGCGCATCCATCGGACGATCTAGGTAACGCATTCCCAAAGTCACTCCTTGGCGTATAATACAGTCGTCCCCAATACAGCAGTGCGAGTGAATGACTATTGCTCCTTGATGTTGAATAACCACACGGCGACCAAGCTGGACAGTGTAAGGCAGTTCAATCCCGTACGTATTCCGAACCTTGCGATATAGCATTCCATAAACAAGGCTAAAAGGCGCTTGTAAGAGTTTGGGTTTAATCTTCTTGCGCCAAACTCCAAAACGGTGAACGGCGACAGCACGAAATCCAGGCTTAGTCCAATCGCGTCCGTGGGCAACCCAGTCTTCTTTGATTTGTTGCCAAAGACCAAAAGCAGAAGCTTTGTCTCCCTTTGTATTTGCCTTTAAATCGATTTGTGCGTCCATTGTTCAGTCCCCACTTCAGTTTCTACCACACTCTGTCCCACTCGAGGGCTGGAATAGTAAAAGTAGCTGTCAGGTTCGTGCTTCACGTTGACAGCGTTGGCAACCATTCCCAAAATGTTAGCGTCAGAACGTTCTAGCAGGGATTTTGCTGCGGTAGCGCTTGCTGAATCCACAACACCCGGTCGAACGACTAGCAAAACTCCATCCGCCATTTTTCCTAAAACTGCTGCATCAGCTGTCCCAACTAAAGGAGGAGTATCAAACACGATGTAGTCGTATTTGTCAGAGAACATCTTAATGAGAGAAGCCATGCGATCCGAGTCAATCAAAGCCAAGGGGTTGGGAGGTACGACTCCAGCTGTAAGGACAGACAGGTCTTTCGTCACTGTTTGCACACCTTGCGGAAATTCCGCCTGACAAACAATGAGGTTACTTAAACCGACTGAGTTGATCACACCCCAAAAATGATGTTGCGTTGGTTTACGCATATCTGCATCGACTAGCAGAACTCGCCGTCCTGCTTGAGCGAGTACCGCAGCTAAATTAGCAGAAACTTCTGATTTCCCTTCCCCAGCTACAGAACTCGTTACCACAATTGTGCGAACTTTTTTATGGCTAATGAACTTGAGGTTTGCCTGAAGCATTTGATAAGCTTCATGAATCACCGAGCGAGGAGAAGTTGCGACAATAACTCGAGCAGAAACTCCTTCTGACATCAATTTCGTAGCAGCAGATGTGCTATTTGATTCAAATTTAGGTATTAGCCCAAGCATTGTATAGCCAAAAAATGTCTCGGCTTCTTTAACTGTTTTCAAGGATCTGTCTACTAGGTCTACAAAAAACGCAGCAGCAACACCAAGTAGCAACCCAACAAATACGCCACCTCCTGCTAAAAGCAGTACGACTTTGGAGAGAACTGGTTTTTTAGGAACCTTAGCAGGTTGAATCTCTCTAGCATTGCCAACGGTTTGCTTTTCTGCAACTTCGATTTCCTGTAGTCTAGTTACAAGGTTTTCATAGTTCTTTTTCGAGATAGATAACTTTCGCTCGTAATCTCCTTGCTTTTTCTCCAAATTTGGCATCATCGCAAGCCTTTCTTTATAACTGGCTTGGATCTTAGACAAAGCTTGTATTTTGCTTTCTAAACCTTGGCGTTGCGCTTGTATCTTGGCAAATTCACTTGTCAGATTTTCTTTGATTTTTGCAACCTGCAATTTACCAGGAGGAACGTTTTGTTGAGTTCCTAAAACCTGCTTTATCCCTTTAGCTCCTAAAACCTGCTCAATTCGCTGCTGTAATAAAGCATTTAAAGTGACTTCTTGATTTTTTAACTCAGCAATATCTGGATGTTCACTGGTGTAGCGTGCTTTTTCATTTGCTAGCTTAGTTTGTACCTTTTGTAACTCGCCTAAGACTTCCTGTACACCAGGTATCTGACTTATGGAAGCCACTTCCACAGCCTGATCTCCAGCCAAATTTAATTGAGTGTTGATTTTTGCTTCCTGAGCGCTCACATCTGCTAGCGCAGCCCGTGCTTGATTTATTTCCTGATCTATCTGACCAAGATTTTGAACAGCAGCACTCGCCTCTTCTGGAAGCTCAATAATCTTATACCGAGTTTTAAACTGACGTAACGCCTCTGCTGAACGCTCTAATTCTGCGCGAGCGTATCGCAGTTGTTTTTTAATATATTCACCAGCGGCAAAGACTTGAGCTCGATTGGACTGAATGTTGTTTGCAACATAAGATTTCATCAGCTGATTCACTACTGATGCCGCCAATTCGGGGTTTTCTGAAGTGTAGGAAACCTTTAGTACGTCTGTGCCTACTATTGGTTCAACCTTGATTTTAAGTGACTCTGAATCAAGAGTCTCCCCTTTTTTATCTTTTAACTCTAGGGTCTTGATAACCTCTTCTAAAATCGGTTCAGATTTTAAGATAACAGCTTGCGTTTCTAGCGGATTTCCCTCGCGCATTAAAGATTCAAGGTCCCCTATTTTTTCTCCTACTTTCGTAAGCGATGAGGTTCGATCTGATTTAAAAAGAAGCATTCCAGTCGCCTGATATTCAGGTTTTTGCAGGAACACCGCAAACGTCGTTAATCCTATGGAAGTTAGAACAGAACCTGCCACAATTGGCCAACGGCGTTTCAGAACCAGCCAATATTTTTGAATATCTATTTCTTCTTGATAGCCTTTAGTCTCCATACAAGTTTCCTAGCCGTAGTTCATTACGAAATGGGAGCCAAAAATGAAATTTGATATGAATACCTTAGCTTTATAGCATTGGCTATCTTTCAAAAAATTGAAATTGATTGTTATTGCTTTAAACATAATCATATTCTTGTGTTAGCGTACCTCCACACTAGGCGCGCTCAACAAAACAATTCAAGTATTTTTGCAAGAGACAGTGTGCACTACCTGAGCGCAAAGCCCTCCCTTTGGGTACACAAGCCTTGGATTGCTCTAGAGTTTCAAGATATGTCTCATGTGGTTTGACTGATGAAGTTACTGGCTAGTAAGTACTTCCAGTGATGCTCATTTTACTTACTCAATCAAATTCACAACTGTTATATGGAAATATATGGAGAGTAGTGTTTGGTTGACGATGTTGCCTGCCGTTTTTACTAATTTTAGTAAATGCACAAAGTTGCATATTTTTTTAACCCTGTTTATACTTCAATTATTGAAAACTACAAAACACTGGTCATATGAGTGCGTACTAGCTATAAAATATGCTTTCATCAGAAGGATTTTGTTCTAGAGACAATCTCATTTTTAAAAATCTTTAGTTGTTGAGATTGCCTACTGTCGAAATTAAATATACCTTTAATCGCCAGTAATTTCAAGGTATAAAGAAAAATATTTTCTAAACAAAATGTAAAGCTTGCGGATTTGTTCATGTAGGAAAAGTAAGAAAAGTATGTTTTGTAAGCCAAGACTTGTATAACTGAGATTCAAATTAATTAGGAATACCTCCTGTAAAATTGATATGCAAACAAAGAGCAATTTTTATTTTAACTATTTGTTAAATTTGATACAATTTTGCATTAATTTATAGCGTTATCAGTCTCCAAAAAAATTTGTCATGAGGGCTTAAGCACTCATGACAAGCTATATCTGGTGTGCTTAGATTTTTAGAAGAAGGTAGGAAAAGCAACAAAAGTGTGTAAAAACCTAAACAGAGACAGCAACAGCGTCAGAGCCTCCAAAGAGTACTCTATTTGTACCCGTTGCCGTTCAGGTTTGTGTTGTGAGCGTCACCTTCGCGATTAAATCGCTTGTACCGTTTGTTACTACAAATATGTCAAATCCAGTATTACTTTGCTGGACATTATAGAGATCACCTGTCCCGAGTTGAATTTGATCGCCAAAGGAGAAGTCTGTGATTTGAGCAAAGTCATTGTCACCACCAAATTTGTAGAAGGAGCCAGAAGCATTGCCCAGAATGAATCTATCTGAGCCTGGTCCACCTGTTAGGACATCTCGCTCGCTTGTTGAATTGATAATTGGTCCGTCTACGCTATCTCGAAAGATATTGCTACCTTGTAAGATATTGTTGGCACTATTGCCGATAATAATATCATTAAAAGGTGTTCCCGTGACATTAACGAAGTTTTCCACCGTAAAGCTAATCGAACCGATATCGGGGATATTGTTTACAGTGAGTCGGTTTTCTCCTAAGTTGACGTCCAAGGATGCTCCTCCTCTAGCACCGGAAGCGTCAATCGCATTTGGTTGACCAGCAGCCCCAACAATTCTCTCAATGCTTTGGAGTTGACCTCCAATGGTGTTTCCTTCGCCGATCGCACCTCTGGGAAGCAGTGTGATAGCTTGTCCTAAGTTGCTGTAATCTACAGTATCAAACCCATCGCCACCATTGAGTAAATCATTGCCTGTGGTACCGAACAGGATATCGTTGCCTGCTTTAGCGCTGATTTCATCATTCCCTGGTGTGCCAAAAATGATATCTGGGTTGTCGGTACCTTCAATGAGGTTTCTTTCTACTAGCGCGAAAGTTTGAACGGTACTAACGCCTTGAATGACAATCGCTGCATCTGCAGTAGAAATGTTGTTAGAGCTTAGAACAGTTACCATTTAGGATTTTCCTGAAATTTTTCTGTGAATTGACAATCTTTCTGACATGAAAAGTGCCTGAAAGCCTTTACGGACAAGGAAAAGACTTCTATCTAAAAATTTTCAATTGGGTTTAATCGATGTAAAACCCTTGCCCGTTCTACGATTGAGGTGATTTTGCCCCTATTTTTCAAAGCCGCCACTGGGAGTCGTGCTGTAGTGGCGGTACTTTACTGAGCTATTTAGTAGGCACCTGTCTTGTCAAAAACAACCTTGACAGTTTTCAACAAAATTTGCAGATCCAGACACACAGACCAATTCTCTATGTAAGCGATATCTAATTTCACCCCATCTTCAAAATTCTCGATATCCGAGCGACCAGAAACCTGCCACAATCCGGTAATACCAGGCAAAACTTCTTGTCGGATAAAGTGCTTTGTCTTGAACCTTTCTACGTCCCTCATAGGAAGAGGACGCGGACCAACCAAACTCATCTCTCCTAGTACAACATTAAACAGTTGTGGCAATTCGTCTAGACTGTAACGGCGCAGGAATTTGCCTATGCGTGTGATGCGAGGGTCGTCTTTCATCTTAAAGAGAACCCCATCCTTGATTTCATTCTTTGCTTCTAGCGCCGCCTGCAACTTTTCTGCGTTAGTCACCATTGTGCGGAATTTCCAAATTTTGAAACTCTTACCATGCAGACCAACTCGATTTTGCCGGAAGAACACTGGTCCAGAAGAATCTAGCTTAATCAGCGTAGCTATGAGCAGATAAACAGGAGACAGCAGGAATAACAGAACAATCGAACCACAAAGGTCAAAAACCCGCTTTATCCAAAAATCCCCGCCTGCGATGATTGGTGCTGGAATTGTCATGCAAGGAACTTCACCAATCATCCAAAATACGGATTTGGGGAGATGGACTTCACCTTGAATTGGCAGTATTCGTAGGGTAATGCCAGCTGTTTGGAAACGCCAGCAAACATATAAACGATTCTTAATGGCATTCCAAGAAACAAAAGCCTCTTCTATACCCTGTTTAGTTAGATATTCAAAGGTTGTCTCTCGGTTTATCAGATCTAAACTGCTAGAGTCAGCAATTCCTTGTACGGTGTAGCAATTCTCTTTCTCGATTAACCGAATATGGCTTTGTTTGTCTTCCGGGTCTGTAATCAGAAAAACGGGATGGCGAATTGCTCCTTTACTACGAAGCACTCTTGTGCCTACATCACAGACGAAGTGAGACGTACAAACGAAAACTACAGACAACACCCAAAACAATAGAAAAGTTGAGCGCGAGACATAGCTCTCTGGCTCGTAGAGAAAGGCAATGAGCAACAGTAGAAGTTCTGACAGCGTGACTGCTTTAATCAGACCAGGATAGTTACGACGATGTCCACCTGATTTATAGAGTCCTCCAGTTGCAATCATGCCTATTTCTACTGTCAGAATGAGCAGTAAAAAAGAAGCTTTTTGTGTCCAAGGCGAATCTAATGGAGTGCCGTTAATAACTGCCAACTTCCATGCTAAGGTCAGAGCAATAACATCTAGCGAAATAAGTGTTCCTACCCGCAGAAATTTGCTAGTTAATCCTTTCTGTATCCTTGTGCCACTTGCTGACCTTAAATCTGGTTTAAACCCTGGAACTAATAAAGATTGAGATGTCACGATTCTTATTACCCCTGTATTTAAATTGTACAAATCAATATGCAAGTTAAATTTGCAACAGCTTAAGCGGTTACGCATTTAATTTGGATACTGGCTTGTGAAGGTAGTCAATTGCGCATCGCGTATGGCGCATGATCCCCTATGCCCAGTCCTAAGCAAAAAAGTGCATGTGTAAGCGTCTCAGCTTAGTATTGCGATGATGGTCGAGAGGGTTTTCTCAAAAGTTTTGTAAACCGTTCCTGTAGAACCCGATAAAAAAACAGCGGATTGCCAACTATATAACGATGCCACAGGCGTTGTGGTTCTGTGACCAATCGTGTTAACCACTCTAGTCCGCTATTGGTCATCCAACGTGGACCTCTATTGACATTGCCAGTATAAAAATCAAGACAAGCACCTAAAGGCAGAAACACTTTTGTATCTATTTGCTCTGCATTATTTAGAATCCAACGTTCTTGTAATGGCATACCAAAGCCGATATACAAAATATCTGGCTTAAATTTATTGATTTGTTCGATGACAAATTCATTTTCCTTACCAGACTTGTCAAAATAACCGTGATGTCCTTTGACTTTTAAATTTGGCGCAACGACTTTCAGCTTAGCGATCGCTTTATCTACGGTACCTGGTTTACCAGCAAGCAGGAACAAGGAAACATTCTCCCGTTCACAAGCTTTGGCAAAATCTTCAATGTAATCTGGACAGGTCATGCGATGAGATGAATCTGCGCTACAGCCGCAGAGTTTTGCTCCTAGTAAAACACCAAATCCATCACAAAATACTAAATCAGATTTATTGAGAAAATCTCTATACCAAGGCAGTTCGTAGGCAAAGTTCATTGCCCGAATATTTACGTGACATATGGTGGTTTTTCTCTCAAGTTTTGCCGCTTTGACAGCGTAATCAATGAGTTGATTAACTTTGAGTTTATGAAACCTAGTTCCTAGTAAGACTATCTCATCAAATTTGTTCATTCAGAGAGTTCCTCCAAAGATTTTCTACACAACTGCTAAAAAAGAAACACCATTTTTTTGGAAAGCGGTTCTCAGGTACTTAAACCTTTACGGAGTAAGTATGTGTAAATGCAGATTGGCATTCAAATATGTCAAACACTGTATCAAGTTGGGTAACTTCAAAAATGATTTTAATTGTGGGCGATACAGAGCAAAGACTCAAGCTCCGTCCTAATCGCTGAGCCAACTTTAGACCAGACACCAACGCCATTAATCCGGCACTGTCTAAAGATTCTACTTGCTCTAAATCTATTAATAAGGTGGCACAATCGTTTTGCATGATGGCTGTTGTTAGTTCCCGCTCAAAGTCCAATGCATTAGCGGCATTTAAAGAACGTTTGAGTCGAATCACTGCAATTTTATGAGCGAGCGTTTTTTCCATAATTTGAGTATAATTAGCAATAAGTTTTCAATTCTGCAATTAGAAAAGCTCGATGACTTGGAAGGGCGTAAGTTAAGAAGAACTCAGTTGTCAGAACGCAGAACTCACCTTGGACATCCCCATAAATAAATGCGGGGATGCCTTGTTTCATCTCACTACGTACAAGGAAACAATTCTTTTTCTTTTTTCCATAAATGAATTTAGGGGCTTGCAACATGATCCTCCAAACTGACTACTGAGTTCTGAGTTCTGAGTTCTGAGTTCTCAGTTCTTTGTGCGGTCAACGTTTCGGAGCTTGATCAAACGCTCTTGCTATAGCATTCCATGCCAACTTGGGTTTAAAACTTGAGTCTAGTGGTAAAGGACGTACTGGCGCACCATCTGAGCGGGGAGTAAACGTTGAAAGCCAGGTGTGTCTATCGCTCAATCCCCAATTTAATACCGCAATGACTGCTTTTTCATCTAGTACCACGGAAAGATAGTCTTCGTATATACCGGCGACAATGCGATCGCGAACAGCAGGATTTGAAGGTAATTTTTGGTCTGACACATCTAGTTCGGTAATCAGAATTTTCAGACCAAGGCTAGCCACATCAGAAAGAAAACTCCGTAGTTTTTTGGCATTTAACGCACCTTCTTGAGCAACTAGGTGAGATTGGATACCAAGGGCATGAATTGGTGTTCCTCTAGATTTCAAACGTTCTAGTAGTTTCAAAACAGCGGTTCTTTTGACTTCTTCTTTGTAACCGCTATATTCCAGCGCGTTTTCGTTGTAGACTAACATCGCTTTCGGGTCTGCTTGAGCTGCAACCCGATAGGCAAGCTCTATGTAATCTGCACCTAAAAACTGAAGCCACGGACTTTGTCGTAAGCCTGCTTGTTGTCCATCATCTGGTTCAATTGCCTCGTTGACTACATCCCAAGAGTGCATTCGACCAGCGTAGCGTTTAGTCACAGTTGTTATATGTTCTACCAAAAACTTTTCCGCATTCTGGCGGTTAACCACCTCCTTAAACCACTGAGGAAGCTGCTGATACCAGACTAAAGTATGCCCTCGAAACAGCATTTTGTGAGTGCGGGCAAATGCAGCTAACCAATCTGATCTGGTAAAGTCAAACTTGTCCGGGGTAGGTCGCAAAGCATCCCACTTGAGCTCGTTCTCTGGCACCAAAATACCACACTCGCGAACAGTGCTAGCTTGTAATTTTTTGTCTGATGCAAGAAAATCTCGCCCAAAGGCTGCTCCGTAAATTAATCCTTTAGCCGCAGCACGCTTTTTTAAAGAACTTTGCCCAACAACTTTAAAATCTTTTTTTAGGTTGTAAACTGCTTGGCTAGGGTAAATTAGTAATCTATCTTTTGCCACTGCAACAGCGAGCGCCCCTGCGAAACCTGATACACCCATATATAACAAACGACGTCTGCTCATTGACGATTTAAGCATATAAATAAAGGCAAATAAAACCAAGAATATATGACTTTTTTACCTAAGTCCATAATAAGTGACTAACAGATGATTACATAATAAATTCCCCTCCAAAACGCATTTGAAGGGGAATATAGTTAACACTAGCATTTGTAAATTAGAGTACATATGCTTAGCGTTTTTAATACGATTCCAGTAGAGTACAAACCTGATGAAAGGACTAGCTGACATTACTCGATATGCTTAGTATTGTTAACAGGATTCTAGGCAAAAGATTTAGAATGAACGATGATAATCCCAGTGACGGTTATCTTCAGAGATTTTCTTGAGGACACAAATATTATTGAAAATAAATTTTATCCCTCCGTATTCTCGTTCAAAGGGATTCTGAAGAAAACGTTTTGTAGATTTTGTTAAACCTTCCCAAATACTGGCTTTGGTATCAACCTTCGTCAACTCATAATCCCTGTTTCTTAAGATATAAGACACAACTTTTCTAATTCCAGGCATCCATATATCATCAAAAACGACATACCCGCCTACCTCTAACAATTTGTCAACGTAGAAGAAATCTACCAAAGTGTAATCGAAATGATGTGAGCCATCAATGAACGCAAAATCAAGTTTTTCTTTTTTGGCTACAAGTTGAGGTAAAGCTTCGTCAGAACAAGCCTCTAAAAATCGTACTTTGTCTGCAAAACCCGCTCTTTCAACATTGAGTAATCCAATCGATTTCCATACGCTATTTTGCATTGGATCAATCGCAGTATGGATTCCTCTACCTTTGTCATGATGTGCTTGACAAATAAACAGAGTAGACAAGCCATAAGCCATGCCTATTTCTAGCGTTCTTTCGAGATTGTATTTTTGAATAAGCTCATTGAGAACGATGCCAATGTTATAAGGAGTGGCGGTAGGAAAAGGATTTATTGAGTTTCCTTGAGCATCCTTAACAGATTTGGTTGAATAAATTTCCTCTAAGAGTTGATTCATAACTTAGTTCTCCTTTGGTAAGCTAGTACAGAGCGGCGTAAATAGGGCAACCATTTAAAATCCCTAAAAAGCCCATTCCATAATACTTTTGACTTTTGACTTTTGACTTTTGACTTCCGCCTTGCGGTACTAGACGGGTTTTGTGACTTCTGCCGACTGCAACGGCGTTCAACTTTCAAACCGGAAATCCTTGCAGCCTTGGTAGTCAAGCCTCTTTGCATGTCTACGAGTAAATTCTCCGACAGAAGGATTTCCATTGGGGTGAATAACCCCTACTGCTTGCTGCCAAATTTTTGGTGCTGCTAGCGACAGTTGATAAGTGCAAACCTTCTGTTGAGTCCCTTTGCTAACGCTCTTTTGAACGTGATACCATTTGGTTTCTTGACAGCGATCGCACCAGAACGCTTCCAACCATGCACTTTCTAAATGAACTGCGGTTTCAGTTTTTACCAATATTAGGGCATTGTCTCTACTGAGTCGTCCTGGCTGGAGTGGTGCGGTACGATTAACAAACAATGAATATTTTTGACTGACACTATCGAGATAGCACCCATGAATCGGACAGTAAATAGCGCGTCGTTTTGAACGTTTTCGATTTCGGTCACACCTTCTGTGCAATTCAACCTCCCTCATTGATAAATACACCCCAGATAACAAGAAGGTTTCGTTGGCGGGACTGAGATCAAAAAGACCATCGAAGCCCAAGAAAAGCGCCTGAACAATTATTCATTCAATTGTGGTTTAATACATTCTTAACAGACCTGACTTCTCACGGTATCTGGAAAACCTTTCTCTAAGTCTCTGTCCACCTCTTTTTAACCCTGCCCTAAAAGGGGAGGGAAGAGGAGTAGCTTTTATACTGAGGGAGACGCGTGAATTTTGGGGAAAGAAAGTTAGATTTTTTGTGGACTTTTCCACATGACGTGAAAAGTCAGGTTAACAGACAAGAGTTTGAGAATCCTTACACTAGGAAAGTCATCAGAACTCAGAACTCAAAATCGGTGAACTTTTGCTGGGTTCTGTATTTTCCCATCACGATTCATATATTTTTGCAGTCTTGTTTAATCTTTCAACTCTCCCGTAACACAAAGCTATCTACAAATATGTGGCTAGTCAACAACAGTTTAAAAACCTGAACGCTGTAACTGTCTAAACTAAGAGCCGACATCCTTACGCTCTATAAAAGCTAAAATTTGATTTCTCAAATTACCTCAAACAGAGTGTTGCCTTGGGAGATGGCTTGCACGACATATTCCCAAACATTCTCTTAAATTTAGTAGTACTTGCGGTCATAATACAGCATCAGTATTTTTTTTGGCAAGTGGTAATTTCTGTGATTCATCATACAGCACTCTAGATTTCTTCGGGAATTACTTTATATTTTTTAAAATATTCAAAGAATGGTTTATATCTTAGATAATTAAGGCAATTTAGTCATGATTTCAAAATAAAAAAAGTAAGAAAAGTAGGTAAATATTTGAATTCGATTAAACATGATTTTAAAAATATTTTCTTAAAGTAGGAAAGGTAAGAAAAGTATGTATAAATTTTTGCTTATACCCTAACAAAAATTAATCTATGGGAAATAGAGTCACCGATATAGCCCCTTTACAAACATTGGTCTACTTAGCCTGTTCACTGCCATAATTATGTCTTTAGGGGGATGATATTTTATGTTATATTTACAATTATACTAACTCAATTCCCCAAAAAGCTGAGAATAACTTTCCACCTATCTTTTCTCCTAAATGTTAGATTTTCAATGATTTTGAAAACGGGAAGAGTTCTTTTGCAAAGCAATGGTTGACTTGTAAAAAGCGTTTGTAAGCAGGTATTTCTACAAATGAAAAGGCTGGTGTAGCCCGTTGGAGTTACTTGTTTCTACACTAATAGCTGGGAGACCTATACATATCATGATTTAGAAGTTTGAAGAAGTGTGAACTTGACAAGTGCAATCTACAAAAGATAAAAAATAAACACGTCAACTTAAATTTATCAATTCAGGTTTTCTATCAATAACAATATATGAATCATTAGTCTTTCCAAGGCGCTCCTGTAGATAGCGTCATAATGAGTTAATTTACTGCTAAGTCAGAAAAAGTATAATTTCATGCTAAACTACCAAATTCACTACACCTTCAGATTTTCAAATGAACCGTTACACATATCAAGTTGGTGGTAGTCTCACAATTGATGCTCCAAGCTATGTAGAACGACAAGCTGATGAACACCTCTATCAAGCGCTGAAGGGGGGTGAGTTTTGCTATGTCCTTAACTCTCGGCAAATGGGTAAATCCTCACTTCTGGTAAGAACTCGGCATCGCCTGCAACAAGATGGGTTTAGATGCACCACTGTAGATATGACCAATATTGGCTGTGAAAATATGACTCCAGAGCAGTGGTACAAGGGAGTGGTTGCTGAGTTATGGTTAGGTTTCAAGCTGCTTGGAAAAATCAATTTAAAAGCTTGGTGGCGGGATCACGAAGGTATTCCTTTACTTCAGAGACTGAGTCGATTTATTTCGGAAGTGCTGCTGGTTCAGTTTGCTGGCGAGAGACTGTTTATCTTCATTGATGAAGTTGATAGTATTCTTAGCCTCGATTTTTCTGTTGATGACTTTTTTGCCTTGATTCGGTTTTGTTATAATCGCAGAGCGATCGATCCAGAATACAGCCGCATCACCTTTGTCATCTTTGGTGTGACAACACCATCAGATTTAATTCAAGATCCCAAGCGTACTCCGTTTAATATTGGTAAAGCCATAGAACTCAAGGGGTTTACTATAAACGAAGTGCAACCATTGGCTCATGGATTAGAAATTAAAGGCAGTCATGGTCAGGCAATTCTGCAAGAAATTTTAGCTTGGACAGGAGGACAACCGTTTCTGACGCAAAAACTGTGTAAGTTGGTTGTCAGTTCAAGTCAAGATACAGTGAGTGGGGCGCTGACGATTCCCCCTGGTACCGAAGCATTTTGGGTCGAAAGTATTGTTAGGTCACACATCATCCAGAAGTGGGAATCTCAGGATGAACCAGAACATTTGCAGACGATTCGCGATCGCCTGCTTGCGAATGAGCAAATTGCAAGTCGTTCACTTGGCATATATCAACAAATTTTAGCTCTTGAAGATGTGCCAGCTGATGACAGTCCAGAACAAATTGAACTACTTCTGTCAGGTTTGGTTGTGAATCAGCAGGGATACCTGAAGGTGAAAAACCGAATCTATCAAGCAGTTTTTAATTCAGAATGGGTTGCGAGACACATGGAGAATTTGCGTCCCTACGCGCAACGCTTCAAAGCTTGGACTGCTTCCAATCAACAAGATGAGTCGCAGCTTTTAGTAGGAATCGCATTGCAGCAAGCACTGGCTTGGTCAAAAGATAAAAGGCTCAGTGACTTAGATTATCGCTTTCTGGCTGCTAGCACCGAACTTGCCAAGCGACAAGTTGAAATCGATTTAGCACAAGAAAAACAAGCAAGACAAATCGAACGAGAAAAGGCAGAATTTGCCATATTTGCCGCGCGCCAAGCAAATCAAATACTGGCTGACGCACGCAAAACCGCGAAACGAAACGCCCAAAAACTAAACCTAGGCAAACGTTGGATTGCGAGTATTGCCTCTGGAGTTGCTAGTTTGATTATTCTTGTACGTTTTACCGGGCTACTACAGGGAATGGAGTGGACGATGCTAGATCGCTTTTTTCAGGCACGTCCTGCAGCAGAAGTTGACCCTCGCATTACCATTATTACAATTGATGAGCCAGATATTCAACAAATAGGTCAGTATCCTCTGCCGGATCGGGTGCTGGCGAAAGCAATCCAGACATTAAAGAGCGCTAAACCCAGAGCAATTGGGCTAGATTTGTATCGAGATTTGCCTGTGGAACCAGGTTATCAGGAATTAGTAGAACAATATAAAACTACTCCGAATCTGATTGGCATTGAAAAGGCGGTGGGAAACCAAGTTGCTCCGCCCCCAGTTTTAGCACAATTAGGTCAGGTGGCTCTTGCCGATCAGATTTTAGATGGGGATGGTAAGTTACGTCGCGCCTTGCTAAGCATTCAACTCGAAGACTCTTCGTTACGCTTCAATCTGGGTTTGCGGTTAGCACTAGGGTACTTAGAAGCTCTTGGCATTACCCCTAAACCCCAAAGCAGCGATCGCAACCAAATTCAGATCGGGAAAGCAGTTTTTGTTCCCTTTCAACCCAATGACGGAGGCTATGTCCACGCTGATGCAGGCGGTTATCAAATTTTGCTCAACTATCACGGCACTCAAAAACAGTTTGACACCTTTTCGATTACAGATTTGCTAGCTTATAAGATACCACAAGAAAAGGTGCGCGATCGCGTCGTCCTGATTGGCACCACGGCTGAAAGCGTCAACGACTTATTTCAAACACCTTACAGCACTCAGATGTTTGGTTCGCCCGAACAAATGCCAGGAGTAACGATTCATGCTAATATCACTAGCATGATTTTGAATGCTGCGCTGGAAGGGCGACCACTACTAAAGGTTTGGTCTAAACCAATAGAGTTGTTTTGGGTTTTGCTTTGGGCTGCAGTCGGGGCTGTGTTAGGTTGGCAGAGCAAGTCACCCACATCTATACTGACTGGCGTTGCGATCGCAGCGGGGGGACTCATGGGAACTACTTACCTTGCCTTTTTACAGTGTTGGTGGATTCCTACTGTCCCCCCGATGATTGCACTTGTGGTTGCTGCTATTACCCTACCGATTGTCACGAATCGGCAATTAGAAAAAATTCAACTTCGTCAGACTGTAGAGTTGTTAGTTGCTATTTCGAGCGAGCAACCTGCTGTCGGACAGATTGCTCTTGAATATCTTAAACAAGCTGAAAGCCAAGAAAATTTGGCGTTTATTGAGCAGATTATTAGTAACGCTCCGCTTTGGACAGAGCTTCGTTAACATAATTATTTCAAAGATTTACACTTAATTACTTATTCCTTCAGACTCCAACAAGTCTCGCCAGATGGCTACTAATTTGGCATCGTCAGGGTTCGATTGCTTTGCTTGCACAATTGTGCTGACCATGTCATACCAGTATCCCCTTTCACCATACCACGCCACTTGCTCAGTAGTAGTTTTTTTTTGCCTCAGTTCGCTCTCCAACTCAGGTGTTCTCTGCACCCTCTGCACCCAACCCATAAATACAGGATCGTCTGGTTGTACACTGTCTCCACAGACAACCACTAAAGACCATTGGTAACTTTTGCCCACGGCTAACGGTTGCTTTTGCTTAGGTAGAGTAAAACCAATAATTGCATCGTGAGAATTGATCGGTAAGAATGCTCTTTCGTAAAACTCCCCTGTTTCATCTCGAAACATTAACACGACTTGACGTGCTGATGTTTTAGGCATCTGGATGAATATAGTTGGACGCTCCTGCAATGTTAACCCGTAGTTTTTCTTTGGCATGAGAGGTTGAATGGCACCTTCTTTTTGGGAACACTTGAGATCACTGCGCGAACCGGCACCAGAGGTATCTTTTGGTTTCCCTTGTTTAGGTGGGGTAAAATTCTCTTGCGATACAGTTGTGTTTTTTTGTAAGAAAGTAGCATTTGTTACTTTTAATTTTGGTTGAGCGTCAGCAGCTAGGCTCAAGCTCAGTAAGAGTTCTACGGATAACCCTATTGTTAACAATTTTAGATAGCCACTTGGCACCATGGGTATAATTCGTATAATACATCACATAATAATTTTACAATAATTAATATAAATATTAAATAAACAAAATATGCTATTTAGAACCTACAGTTAAAGTTTTATCCATGAAGGTGTACCAATGATGACCCAACCATTAATGTTTCAATCATCAATGTTTACTTAATCAATATTAATTTATACAATTATGCGGATTGATTTCAAGTCTTAAGTAAGTAGGAAAAATAGGATCTTGGAAATTCTATTTGACAAAAAAGTGCGAAAATTAGGAAAAATGGGATAAATACACCAGAATTCAGGAGTCAGAAGTCAGGAGTCAGAAGTAAAATTTCCTCTATATCTGGCTTTTGAGTTGAAAAGCCGTACCTCATAAACTTGCAATCTGCTCTAATACACAAGCCCTAGATATTAGACCTCTTGCCAAAAGGCAAAACTTGCCCAAATCCCCAACCCCTACACGCCTTAAAAAAAATTACTGCCAATTACCCACCAGAACAAACGGAGCCCAGTAGTAAGGATGTTTGTACTGAGGTGAATTTAACAAAGAGAGTTGGCTGTAGCGCAGTGCTTCAGCTTTGGTGACACCAGGTTGGGTAAAGCGGCGGTAAAATTCAGCCATCAGTTGAGCAGTGGACAAATCCTGTACTGACCAAAGCGTTGCCAAGGTACTCCTAGCTCCAGAACGCACAGCAACTCCAGCGAGTCCTAAAGCAGCTCGGTTGTCGCCTTTAGCAGTCTGACAAGCACTGAGAATTAACAGTTCAATCGGTTCTTGATCGCGCAGAGAACCGTTTTTACCCTCTCCTCTTAGCAGTCGATCCAAATCTTTGACATGAATGCGATCGTCCCAACTGAGGAGAAAAGTGTCTTCGGCTTTCGAGCTAAATTGACCGTGGGTTGCCAGATGAACGACAGAAAACGGTTGGTTTTCAACTCGCTGTAGGAAATTAGAGCGAGTAAACTTTTCGTTAAGTAAGACTTTTGTTGAAACCCTAGCAGCAATTTGTTGAATCTCTGTTTCGACGCCAGGTAAAGCAGAAAAGCCTTGACGCGCCTCAGATAAACCCCCAGCCAAAGTTTTTAGTTCTTGAGCAGACACACGCGAATCTAAAAGCTGCAAACCTGGAGCCAAGGCAATATTATACCGCTCTACCAAATACTGCTGACCATCGTGGAGAACTGCCATCGGCAGACTGCGTAAAAAATCATCAAGGACAAATACCAACGTTTTAATTGAGTGACGCTCTAACTGTGCTGAAATAGGACGTAGCAGCCAATTATACATCTGTTGCGCGGGAGGTAACACCTCATTCGGCAAAAAAACAGGGTTCAAAGACTGACGCAATTCCGTAAACACTCTGGCTGTTTCTTGTGGTGAAACCTCGATTCCGTGATGTTGCAATGGCTGTCCGGGGAGGGAGAGAACCACTTCTAAACGTTGGTCAAGCACGATAGGATAGATAACCGCTGCTGTTGGGTCAATTTTCTCGATCGCTCTGGGTTTGTAAGTTAGGCAAGCTTCGCGAAAGAAATTTTCTAACTCCGCCAGTTGCAACGCCTCAATCACTTCCCGAGAGCGTTGGAGGCGTTGTTGCCTTGTCGTTTCGCTCAAGCTGTCTACATTTTGCAACAGCAATTGCACCAACTGGCGATAGACAGGTTCAACCTCGTCTCGGAAAGAAAACTGCACAGCAGAATTGACCGCGACTAAGTCTTGACGCAAAGATTGTAAAATACTGGCTGCCTCGTTATAAGCTGCAATGGCTGCTGTTGTGTTGCCTTGCGCGTTGAGAATTCGCCCCTGTTGCCAGTACCAAGTTGCTGCAATATCTGTTGCTTGTATTTTCTGAGCCAGAACAAGTGCTTGTTGTGTTAGTGAGAGTGCTTCTGACCATTGTTGAGTTTGTTCGTACAAATGCCCCAGTTGTCCCAACGCGTAAGATTCTCCCCTGGAATCTTTTAATTCTCTCGCCTGTTGCACTGCCCGAACTAATATTTGAGAAATATCCTTTGTGTTTTGTTTTTTATCAAAAACTATTGACAACTTTGTCAAGCTTTCTACAAAATTAACCTGAGCATAGATAACCGCACGACTAGGAGGAAGGTTAGAAAGACGCGCTTGAATTTGAGGAAGTAGTGACAGGGCTGGTTGTTGTTGCTTTGTTGTCACCAAAAGACTAAGTTGATTAAGTTGAGCCTCTAACTGGGTGCGCGGATCTTTGCTTGTGTTTGTTGCTTGTTGATAAAACGCCAATGCAGCCTCAAAATCCCCTATTGCCCTAGCAGTGTTCCCCAATCTAAAGAGGGTTTCTCCAATATCCGGTGTGGAATTTAGCCGTTTGGCAATGGTTAAACTCTCGGTTAAAACGGTTTGAGAGTTTTGCAAATCTCCCACAACTTGCAAAGTCACACCCAAACTCCGCAACTGTCTGGCTTTAAGCAACGAATCAGGCAAGCCAGCGAGGTCTTGATTAACTTGCTCTAGTATACTTCGCGCTCTTCGATACAGTCCCAAGGTTTGCAGTGCTTGAGCTTGGTTTATCTGGCTAAGAACAATTCCCGTCACATCCTTGAGGGAACGATAATGTTTCTCTGCCTGTTTCCAAGTTTCCAGGGCGGTTTCGGCATGACCTGTATTTAGCTCGATACTGCCTTGAGTATTGAGGACTTGAGCGTAAAGCAAAGGAGCATCAGTACTTGGCAAGAGGTTCAGAGCTTGGGTACTCGCTTTTTGTGCTGCCTTCCACTGTCCTAAGTCTTGATACACTATCGCGAGATAGTTGTAGCTGATAGCTTGATTTTGCCGTTCTCCCCTTTGCTCAAATGCAAGAGCCGCCTTTTCCCACAGTTGTGCAGCTTCTGCAAACCGTCCCACATCGTAAAATTGCTTGCCTTGTTCGAGTAGGGTAACAGGAGAATTTGTAGCTTGTATTTCGTAACTTTTTGTACTTTTTGAATTTTCTACGGCGTAGCCCTTCGCGTAAGGTATTTTAAATTTTGAATTGAATTCAGCTGCGGCTGGTAAAACTGTGATCACCAGTAAAAAAGTCAGCAGTGCTAAGACTAGGTGGCGATTGGGTTTCACATTCTACCGTACCTACAACTTACGCCAAAATCCCAATGTTCGGTTTGAACTCTTTTTAAGATATATGAGTTCGTCTTAATGAGAACATTCAAGTTAAAAGTACATATAAAAAGTGAGGAAATAATGAGGATTTTGTAAATTTTTTTGAATAAAAACTTGTTTACAGAAACAATTGGGCGAATAGAATTCGCTACTACATAAACAAAGTCCCTTCGGGTATGCCTATGTCCTTCGGACACGCTACGCGAACGGCACGCCTGACGGCGAACGCCAGGGGCGCTGCGGAGGGTTTCCCTCCCGCAGCACTGGTCTCACCACCTACGTGGACTTAATAAAATAACCCGCGCAGGCGGGTTTTGTCTGTGTAGCCGCGTTCGCGTAGCGTGCGCCTTAGCGCACTTTCTAATCGCCATAATTGAACAAAATGTTACATTTAAATGAGAGGATTTATTTACGTATTTTCTCACGATTCAATTCGGACTGCTATATAAGGTGGGCATTGCCCGCCAGTATCTCAAATGTCCATTACATAAGCTTTTATGGGCAATGCCCACCCTAAGATTTCTACTGCTTTCAAAACTGTAAACTGCGTAAGTCCTAGTTGCGTTTCAATTTACCACAATCAATTTCATCATTCCCAAAGCTGGGCTTAACTTGTGGAGTATTTGCCACCAGTTCCACTTGACCATTGGCATCAATGACCCATCCCGTCGCCTCAACAAGCGAAGCTGGTTGTTGTTTTGCGATCAACTGAAACTGAAAAGTTTTCCCTTGCTCCTGTGCTTGGTTATTACGACTCGTTGAACGTAAATCCTGCAAAACTATCTGACCTTTAAGCGTCTGTCTGGGGTCTTCCGGTAAGCCGCCTCGTCCGGTGATGATAAAGTAGTTTTCTTGATCTGCTGAACAGCCAGTAGCAATGCGATCGCTCGCTTGTGTAAAATTTTCTGGTAACTGAACTAATCCTTGAGCGGGGTTAATTTCCCCGGTATCGACTTTTACAGTTCCATTGAACTCAGAACCGAGATCAGATGTGGCGGTGATGTCACTCGTCTCGTCGCTTGTTTGATCTCGAAACTGACTGCCAAAGATTCCTTTGGCGGTGATGCTCACTCTCCCGCCAGAACCTGCTGTAGCATTAGCGGTGATATCGCTATTTTCCCAACCCAATAAGGTATCGGTATTAATATTGATGTTGCCGCTAGTAGAACTACCTGCATCGGTCTTGATCCGGCTGCCACTGCGCAACCGTATGTCTCGCGCTTGTAGATTAATATTTCCCCCTGCACCAGAACGAGTAGAGGCATTAATGCTACCTTGGTTGCTAAGGGCGATCGCATCCGCTACAACGTTGATTGTACCTGCATTTCCCACCCCAATACTCTCGACATTCACAGTTGCCCCATTCCGGACAATTAACTTTCCTGTGGTCAAATTGAGATTTCCCGCTGCGCCTGTCGGGTTCAATGGGTACAAAAATGCCAGTAACCCATCCCCAGACGCTGTCGCTATGCCACTGGGGGGGAAGTGACTATCTCTGGTTTTTCCAGTGAGTTGCACCGATTGGGAAGCATTAATAACGATGTCTCCTCCCCGTCCCGTATCTAGAGTCGTGGCTCCTACTCCACCTCCATCTTCGACAATTAATTGCTTAGCGTTAATTGTTAAGTCACCAGCATCAGCACTTCCAAGCGTCACCGTAACAATTTGAGAGGGGACATAAGGAGTGTTGGCTGAGGTACCAATGACTTTGACAGAGTCCGAGGCATTTATGGTTAGGTTTCCACCCCGACCGCTAGAACGAATCAGTCTATTTCTTGTTGTTGTTGCTCCACTTGCAGAAGTTATCGTCGCTCCCCCTTCTACAAGCACAGAACCAGTCATTATCTCTAAGTTTCCCGCGTTTCCTGTACCACGAAGAGTGCTAGTAGATAAGCTAGTACCAAACGAATTATTTTCTCGATATCTTGACAATACCACGGAGTCAGAAGCTCTCACGGTCAGATTCCCGCCATCTCCCGCGCTTAAAGTACCTGCGTATACAATTGCTCCATCCCGGACAATCAGCTTTCCCGTATCAATGACTATATCGCCTGCGTTTCCTTGATTAAAAGTTGTGGTTATCAACCCAGAGCCATTCACATCTACAAGTTCGGAGGCGCGAATGAAAATATTTCCTCCAGCTCCTGTGTTATATGTCGGGGTGGTTATTAATGATCCATTTTGAAGCGTTATTTTTTTGGTATTAATTATGACATTTCCTGCTTTTCCCGCACTTAGAGTCCCAGCAGAAAAAACACTTTTCCGATCGCCCAACAGGTCAGGCTCTCCATCCAAAGTCGGCTCAATAAAAACTTTGATAAAGTTCTCAAATCCGATTCCTCTAAGTTCTACAGAGTCAGTAGCACGGACAGTAATATCCCCTCCCGCTCCCGTACCTGAAGTGGCAGATCCAACAGATGCCTGGTCAAAAAGCTTGAACTGTGTTGCATCAATTGTGATACCGCGACCGTCAAGACTTCCTATAGTATCAGAAGCAAAGTTCGCGCGATCGCGCAACGTCACACTTCCTCCTCTGACTTGGATAGCGCCACCACCAAACCCACTAGCAGTTACTGAGGCTGTACCCGATAACTCAATATTGCCGAAATTTTGGATATCTGCATAGTCAAAAGCCAAGCCAGTTGAAGTTGGAATAAAGCTCACCAAGCCGGGACTCGCCACACTACCTAGTAGAATGTTTCCTTGGTAAGCTGTAAGATTGCCACTATTGAAGGTAAGATTACCCCCCACCAGTGCCAATGTTTGACCCGCCCGGACTTGCAGACCAACATTACTAGGAATTGGAATTGGGGTATCGATGGGTGGAAGCGGTACTAAACTCGTTGCTTGAGATTGATTAATAATACTGCCTGGATTTGACCCAAACTGTAAGCCTATTGGAACATTAATCGTTAGCAGTGGCGGTGCACCAGGATTTGTGGCACTGAAAAAGCTACCATCTGCAAACTTAATGCTACTTGCTGTAGAGCCGATAAACGAGCCACCGATATTTAACTGAGCATTCGGACCAAAGATAATTCCGTTAGGGTTGATGAGAAACAGATTAGCGGTACCATTAGCTCGAATTAACCCATTAATATTAGATATGTTTTTCCCGGTGACACGATTAATAACGTTCTGAATATCCAACGCATTATTAAAGAAAGCTTCACTACCAGTCGGCACGGAAAACTCAGAGAAGCTGTGGAATAGATTACTACCAACTCGCGTGCCATTCTCGATTAAGAAAGCGTTACCATTCGTTGTCACACGTGTATTACTTGGTAGCGTTCCATCAGGTTGAATTTGTGCTTCTGCTATGTTGACATGACCTAGAAGGCAGAGGACAAGACTGCTAATTAAACAGAGGTAGTAACGACTGAATTGTGGGAAAAAACCATCCATGATCTTGTTTCCTGTAGCTACTCGCCGATGAACTTCTAAAACATCTCGCCCGTTGCAGTGTAATTCTCTAAGTCAGCAAGATGATTAGGTTGATTCAAAGCAGCATTGAGCTGCATAGCCCAGGAAAAAGTTGGTATACCAAACAGAAAAGTTATTAATATAATCAGACCCAGATGGGGCTTGTGTAGCTGTTCCTCTGCTCGTTGCGTGCTCACAGTCTTTGGAACAAGCTTGCGCAACAGAATCATAATTACACCCCTTTATGTAAACTTTAAGGACTTCTTACAATTTAGATTTGGGAAAATCTTATCAGCAAGCGAGAGAACTTTATGACGGAATCATATAAAAGTTTTGTATATCTTTAATAATCGGCGTAAGTTGGCTGAGAAAATCTACTTTTTCTATTTTTTTAAGCTATGTGTATGTAAATAAGATATTTTTGAAGTTTTTCTACTTTTTATTAAGACAAAACTTGAACAACTTACTTTTCTTATTTTCATAGTTGCATTCATGACTTACACCCTTCGGGTATCTCCTCTGGAGAGGCTGCGCCAACGCCAGTTACCGTGAGAGCGGGAAACCCTCCTGCAGCACTGGTCTTACCTCACCCCGCCCTCACGGGCACCCAAGACGGGAACTTGCGGAGAGGGGCTGGGGGTGAGGTAATTGAGCCGCAACTTGGTATCAGTAGACCGATAAAGTTGTGCAATGGCACAGATTGCCCACTTTACACCGCTCGCGCTTTTCTCCCGCCAAAAGGCGATGCTCGTTTAAAGCCGCCCCAACGGAGCGATCCGCAATCAAATCGCAGCATAGAACACTAGTTCAGTTGAAAGCCTGCATATGCAGGTTTTTTATATAGTCTCAGTCTTTTATGTAAACTCTTTTTTTATTTTGAAAATCAAAAAAATACTTTTCCTACTTTTCCTACTTTTCCTACTTTTCCCACTTTTGTTGATTTGACGTTATTTTTTTGTAGTTGTCAAAAATTATCGAGTTTTCCTATCTTTACCTCGAAAGTAAGATGAAAATATTTATTTAATACTTATTAAATATTTTTTTTGCAGACATTACAAAGAAATGTTATAAATAACTAGGAATTAACTAAAAGGGTTGGCACTATGAGCGATCAAAATTCAAACCACAATAAAAAAAATCCTATAAATCTAGAAGATTTAAAAAAGATTTAAGGAAAATTTAGGGAAAATTGAAGTTTTGACGCTTTTGGACGCGTTCCTCTTTAGAATGGGAGCATCCCAAAGCAAGCAAAAACCTTACTTACCCTCATCCCCTAACCCCTTCTCCCGTGGGGATTCGGGGAATAAGAGTAGGACTTGACTCCCCTCTCTCCATTTGGGAGAGGGGTTGGGGGTGAGGGCAGAATGGCAAATGTGTAAAATTGGGATGCTCCCCTTTAGAATCTTGTATGCGGTGCTCTAATTCAAATCACTCGATGTGTCCGAAATAGAATCAAAACGGCACAAAAAATGGTAGAAAGTCATTTTTACTATGTACCTACTAAAAAAATTAGCTTTTTGAATGCTCTTCAAAAAGCTACCAGTGTATAAAAATCAGGGTAGCAGGTTCTTTAGTGACCAGTTTTTAGACCTTGTGAATCATGCTGAAAAACTTCAGTATGAGAAGGAGAGACTTATCGAGCAGCAAAGGATAAGGATGAATTCAAGGATGAATTCAAAGGAATCTTGCATTCCAATTGATTTATAACTTATAAACCCTTGAAGTATGAAATTCTTCGGTTTCAACCAAAAGAAAAAAAAGGAAAAAAGCGTGAGTAAGCAAGCAAGCTCTATACCTGCTGTTGATTTGGTAATCATAATAGATACCAGTCCTTCGATGAAAGACCAAGCGCAGGCTTTGAGCAATGCTGCTGCAAGTGCGATCGCCAAAGCGAAATCTAGTTGTCCATCAGATTTAAGAGTCGTTTGGTTGGGTATAGAAGGTACTTGGAAAGGTACAAACTTCGACCAAACTATTAGAGCTTATCTGACTCAAAAGAAGGTCCCTGAATCCAAACTCCGGGGTCGAAAAAAAGGACAAGTTGCAGACGCAGGAGCGCAGGAAGATGCAGCTCGCGCCATTGAAGATATCTCAGATTACTTTGATTGGCGCAAAGATGCAGCACGAGCTATCTTTTATCTCGGCGATGAAGCACTCGAAGGGGGTGGAGGTAAAACAAAGCAAGAGGATGTGAAAGCTGCTGATTTGGCTATCCAAAAGGCTCAAGCAGCAGGAGTGACCGTTCACACCTATTTTGGAACTTCAAAGAGCAAACATCAAGAAGGTATCAAAACCGAATACGCCAGACTTGCAACCTCAACAGGTGGACAATCTTTTACGGATAAAGACGCTCTGAATGGTTTTAGTGAAGTCTTAGAAAAAGTTATCTGTGGCAGTCGCACAGCTAAAACTATTAAGCTCATACCAGGGGCAGTTTATATCCAAGATTGTGTCTCCAATGAATTAAGCAAACTTTATACTCTTGATTTAGCCAGAGGTAAAGCTACTTTTATTGGCGAGATAGTCACAGAAGTTTCTGATATTGCTTTTGTCGGTTCCCAACTATATGGACTTGACAGGGATGGCGACAAGACTCAACTCGTTAAAATTGACCTGAATTCCGGTGATGCTACCGTAATTGGTGATATTGGCTTTGCTTGTGCTGGCTTAGCATACAATCGCCAGCGTCATACCCTCTACGCCACAACTGCTAAACAACTGATTGCTATTAATCTCGAAACAGGTAAAGGTACACCAGTAGCAACGGTAGCAGATAAAAACTACAACTGTGGCGAAGTTGCCTTTGATGCTGATGGCAAAGCTTATATTACCTTGGTCGGTTACGACAAGAAGAAGTTATTAGCAAGCTGCAACCTCGATACAGGCGAAGTCAACATTATCGGCGATATTGGCTTTGCTGCTCTTGCCAGCATGGAATTTGTTGGCGATGTTCTCTATGGCGTGACTGGTAAGTTCTTTAACTTAGGTAAAGACGGTCAATTAATCCGTATTGATACTACCACGGGTAAAGGAACTTTAGTTGCCACGACCGATCCTGTCGGTCGTTGGGCAGGCATCGCTGTTTATGAACCAGCGACGGTAGTAACGACGGAAACCACCTCAGAAGTCAACCCAGACCAAAAATCTGAAACAACAAAAGTTTCTCGAGAAATTGAAGAGGTCAAGGAGGAAGATATGAGCATTTTAACAATCGATACCAAAAACAATTGTTACGTTATCAACCCCGACCAAATGAACCATCTGCAACAAAACGTTGCGAGTTCTTTTACTTTAGAGAAAGGTACTTTTGATATCAGAATTACCGGCGGTCGCTACAGCTATGCCAAGGCGAAAACAGAGGGAGAACCTTTTGTCTTACTCTGGATCTATGGGGTTGATGGTAGGAAATTTATCAATAAAACCACAGGTCATGAGGTAGGTGCCACCTGGACAACTTTAAATGGATATAATGATCATTTGCAGTTAGAGGTCAAAGACAAAGCCGTTGTCAATGCCTTGTTCTTTGATCTTAATACTGATGACAATAGTGGTTCAATTGAGCTTTCAATTACCAGTAATAAGCCATTTTTCAACCCTCAAACTTTAACAGTAGACAGCAAACGCAATAGCTATGTACTGGATGAAAATACCCTGTCCAGTTTAAAGCAATCGGGTGCTAACTTCATTGAATTAAATCCCGGAAACTATCGCATCAAAATTCGTGAAGGCAATGCAACCTATTGGTCAGACAACAAGAAGTTTGAGCTAGAACCTTGGGCTTTACTTTGGGTTCAAGGCGGAAAAGTTATTACAAACCTGACAGGCATTGAAGTTGAAGAAAGTTGGACTTCATTGAATGGTCTGAAAGATGAAATTGTTTTAGAGGTCAAAGAAAAAACTACCTTGACAGGTTTATTCTTTGACACCTACAAGGAAGATAACGAAGGACAAATTATTCTGGCAATAGAGCCAGTGAGTGCAACTGAACTGGCTGAGAGCTATAAAAAGACTACTACAACCAGGACTGTTACAAACAGTGTGACAGTTATAGGCACAGGTGGATCCACGAGCCGTGAAGCAGTGGGTGCGAACAGCTCGACGGAGAATGTAACAAATATTCAAGGCACAACAGGTGGATCTGATAGATCTGTCAGTCGTGAAGCAGTAGGTGCGAACAGCTCGACACAGTTCACCTTCCGCTTTAACGAAGACGAGTTCAAGAAAAAGTGGGAGGAGCAGTTACAGCAGATTGATGCATCTATCAATGTAATAGATGAAAACGATGTGACACTGGAGGCTAAGTATTGGGATCAGCTCGAACAGTGGCTCCTGAAGAACTACGAGAAGCACTTTAAGAACCTGGCTGTAGAAGTGGCAAAAGTCAGGTTTACGATGGATGCCTATCAGGAGCAGATGGAGTTTAGTCTGAACCAGCAATTGCAAAGCTGGTCTAGTTACTTAGACAGGCTAGTGGAAGATAGGATCAACGTTGAGATCTCCAGGAGAATTAACCAGCAGATCAACCAGTACGTTGACCAAACCTTTGAGCAAAGGATACGTAACAACATCGGATTAATTATCAACAACATTTTAAATAAGCAGGAACTCAACCAGTACATTGATCGCCATGTCGATCAGCAAATCGACCAAATCTTCGACCAAAAGATACGTAACAACATCGGATTAATTGTCAACAACGTTGTACGTAAGCAGGAACTCAACCAGCACATTGATCAGCATGTCGATCAGCAAATCGACTCCTCCTTCGAGCAAAAGATACGTAACAACGTCGAATTAATAATCAACAACCTTGTCAATAAGCAGGAACTCAACCAGCACATTGATCGGCATGTCGATCAGCAAATCGACTCCTCCTTCGAGCAAAAGATACG
>JXCB02000039.1:328889-667439 GCA_000828075.3 Tolypothrix campylonemoides VB511288
ATTAACAACAAGATTTCCAACCTGCGCAACGAGTGGAATCAGACATTCATCAATCTGGCTACACAGCACGTGGATGAACTGAGCAACATCATCGGCGGTACAGAGACATTCAACAGACTGATTATTCACAAGCTTGTCAATAACAATGAGGAATTCAACCAGTACATCGACCAGCGCTTACAGCACAGTGTCACCAACAACACTGAAGTGAACAACCAGATTGTCAACTTAGTTGCCAACAGTACTGAAATTAACAACAAGATTTCGAGCTTACGCAACGAGTGGAATCGGACATTCATCAATCTGGCTACAGAGCACGTGGATGAACTGGGCAACATCATCGGCGGTACAGAGACATTCAACAGACTCATTATTCAGAAGCTTGTCAACAATAATATTGAGCTTGACCAGTACGTCAGCCAGCAAATTGACAACACTTTTGAGCAAAAAGTACAAAATCACATCTCTGCGATTACTCACAACATTGTGAATAACAATGAGGAGTTAAACCAGTACATCGACCAGCGCTTACAGCACAGTGTCACTAACAACACTGAAGTGAACAACAACATTGTCAACTTCGTTGCCAACAGCACTGAAATTAACAACAAGATTTCCAACCTGCGCAACGAGTGGAATCGGACATTCATCAATCTGGCTACACAGCACGTGGATGAACTGAGCAACATCATCGGCGGTACAGACACATTCAACAGACTGGTTCTTCAGAAGCTTGTCAATAACAATGAGGTATTCAACCAGTACATCGACCAGCGCTTACAGCACAGCGTCACCAGCAACACTGAAGTGAACAACAACATTGTCAACTTAGTTGCCAACAGTACTGAAATTGACAACAAGATTTCTAACCTCCGCAACGAGTGGAATCGAACATTCATCAATCTGGCTACACAGCACCTGGATGAACTGAGCAACATCATCGGCGGTACAGAGACATTCAACAGAGTCATTACTCAGAAGCTTGTCAATAACAATATTGAACTGAACCAGTACGTCAGCCAGCAAATTGACAACACTTTTGAGCAAAAGGTACAAAATCACATCAAAGCGATTACCCAGAACATTGTGAATAACAATGAGGGCTTAGATCTCTACATCGACCGACGTTTACAACAAAATGTAACCAACAACGTTGAAATTAACAACGAAATTGTCAACTTGGTTATCAACAGTACGGAAATTAACAACAAGATTAATAACGTCTACAGAGATATTGACATCAAGATTGACAGCGTCCGCAACGAGTGGAATCAGACATTCCTAAATCTGGTGAGACAGTACGTTGATGAAGTAATCAACATAATAGGTGACAGAGACACATTCAACACTCAGGTAGCGAATATCATCAACATCAAAGTGGATGAGCTTCTCAACCAAATCATCAGAACCAAGAACGAACTGACTGTACTCATTAACAATGCAGACAGACAACTCTATGAGTGGACTCTAGGAGAACTCATGGCAATCAAAGGCTGCTTAACCGACCGTGAGGTTCTTGTCGAGACGCTAGTCACCTTTAGCGCTCAACTCAGAACCAAACTGGATGGAACCCCCTGCGTGGACATCAACACATTCAAGCCGTTCAAACCTATCTCGCTAGATCAGCAGCAATCCCAGCAATTACCAGGAAGCAAATAACTAGGCTTTAGCCCTTAAAGCTAAGTTAGCTCAAATTTGATGATGTAGAGGTTGCGTTACTGCGTTGCTTTAACGCAACCTATTTCAACAAAATAGGACTTACGCACAGAGAACGGAAAAACTAACCGCAGAGAGCGCAGAGGGCACAGAGGAATGAGAGTTTTAGAGAAATTTTGCGTAAGTCCTACAAAAGAAAAGTAAAAAATGACATAAAAAATAATGTACGAATCGCTCTCTCATTTTTTTTGCTGACTATCTCGCTTCCCCAGCATAGTTTAACAAGATCGTTGCTCACTACTTTCATAAAAAACGAGGAGTTAAATACTAGGAACCAACTGTCTGAATTTTTACACAAATAGTTCTACCAATTTCAAAAATGTTTGCGACAGATAGAACGTGATATAGGCAATCTTGTGTCGCATTCTTTTTTCAAAATGGTATTAACTATAAAATGCTTCCTAAAGATATTTCAATCTGCACCTCTAGTCAATAAAAAATTACTTTGCGAGGGTCGGAAATACTACTTATGGCAAAAAAAAGATATTCATATGTTGGGGTATCACTTTTATTGGCTCTGTTGCTCCCAACCCCCGTTTTTTCTGATGCACCACCTCATTTAATTAAACAACCGTTTAAGAATTTGGAGAGTGAAGAAAACTCTACAGAAGGGATAGGAGGGCAGCCTCAGGAATCCTCTAATAAAAAACCTAATCAAGTACAAGGGATCAATGATCCCTCATCTAAGAAAAATAGTGTTTCAGGTGGAGGTACTTCAGGAGGCTCAAAACCAGCAGGAACAAACAACCCATCATCTGGAGTGTTGATTAATGGATCTAGGCAAAATCCTACAAATAAACCCTCTGGAGGATCTTCTGGAACAGGGCAGAGTAGTCAGGTCTCGCCCATCGTTGGCGGAAACAATACATCGCCTTCGGGAATAAAAAATGAAACTACACAAAATTCTACAAATAAACCTTCTGGAGAGCCTTCTAGAACAGGACAGACGAGTCAGCCCTTACCGATAACTGGCGAAAACAATACATCGCCTTCGGGAAGAAAAACTGACTCAGAGGATCGGACACCCTCGCCTGTAGAAAATACCTTGAACTCCCTTTATAGAAATCCATTTGGATTGCTCCCGTGGTTGCTCTTGCTGGGACTGCTGGGTTTACCTATATGGTGGTTCCGGAGACGTCGTCGTCAGCAGCAGGTCAACAAGTTCGTTGACCAAATCTTTGAGCAAAAGATAAATAACAACATCGGATTTATTATCAACAAGATTGCGGATAAGCAGGAATTCAAGGATTACATCGACCAGTATATAGTTCAGCGAATCGACCAAACTTTTGAGCAGAAGATAAGAAATAACATCCCATTAATGACTCACAACATTGTGAATGATAATGAGGAATTAAAGCACTACATTGACCAGCGCTTACTGTACGGTGTTATCAACAACAGTATAATTAACCATGAGATTGTAAACTTCGTTGCTAACAGTACTGCAATTAACAATAAGATTAATAAAGTATACAGAGATATTGACATTAAGATTTCCAGCATCCGCACCGAGTGGAATCAGACATTTTTAATTCTGGTTACGCAGTACGTTGATGAACTGATCCATATAATAGGTGGCAAAGAGGCATTTAACATCCTGATTGCAAATTTGATCAGTGCCAAGCTAGATGAGCTTCTCAACCAAATCATGAGAACCAAGAACGAACTGATTGTAATAATGAACAATGCAGACAGACATCTCTATGAGTGGACTCTGGGAGAACTCATAGCAATCAAAGGCTGCTTAACCGACCGTGAGGCTCTTGCTGAGCAGCTAGCTTCTTTCAGTGCTGAACTGAAAACCAAGCTTGATTGTACACCCTGCGTAGATATCAACAACTTCGAGCGGTTCAGACCTATCTTGATAGATCACAAACAGCAAGAGCAGATTGCTGGTTCATAACTACAAAGGAACGACGAGCAAGGCAATGTAATTGAGTTGAAGTAATAAGTGTAAGCGATCGCCAAAATTGCTCTTTACAAACGCAAGAATTGGGCGATCGCCTCTGGCACTGGGCTGTGCCCAATCGCTCTACATATTTTCTTCAATCCGCACGGGGTTGTACACCGTAAAGATGAACTAAAAGCTGCTAGTGCGATGGCACGGAGTGTCGGCTGGAGGCGATCGCCTATTGCCATAGATTAAAGGGAAAACTTCACTGTAGTATTTCATCCTTATTTGGGAAGGATGAAATACTAGAAATTATGAGAACTAAAATGAGCGATCGCCCTCTCATTTTCCCTTAAAATTGGTTTTAATATTTAATTAATTTCAACTGTCTTAACTGTCCTTGCATTCTTATTAAAAAAATGAGAATATATCGATAATTGAATTTAAAGCAATTTTCACCCGTAGCATTTCTCAAACTAGACAGAAGTAGGTGGGCGTAAATAAACAGAACTATTTTACAATGGGTAAAGGGGCTTTATTCCAAGGAGAAAACCTTTATAAGGGAAAAGAGGAATGGGGAACTTTTACCCTTTTCCCTTTAACCTTGACCCAATTCTTACACCTTTTAATATGCACCTCTTTGCCCTTACAAAACGTTACATACTTCGGTTGAATTGTGCCAACCTAATGTTGATATATGAAATGCGTTTGCCCTGGCTCTATGCCGAACTCACATTTTGAGAAAAAGCTGATTTAATGACTCAAAGGCTTTGAAATAGAACTATGAAAAAACCCGGAAAACGTCTTGTAGTTTGCTGTGATGGAACCTGGCAACAGTTAACGAGTCCTTATCCAAGCAATGTGGTTAAGCTGGCTCAATCTGTGAAACCAATTGCTAGTGATGGGGTTCCACAGATTGTGTTCTATGACGAGGGCATTGGAACCGAGAGCCAAAAAGTTTTAGGCGGAGCTACCGGACTTGGAATCGATAGAAATATAGAAGATGGCTACCGATTTCTTAGCCTCAACTATGTTCCTGGTGACGAAATTTATCTGTTCGGCTTTAGTCGCGGTGCTTACACAGTTAGGAGCCTAGCGGGGATGATCTATTGTTCCGGACTCCTAAAGCGACCTTATGTCACCAAAGCACATGAAGCTTACGAGCTTTATCGTCAGCGAGGTATTAAACCCAAGGATAAGACAGCAGTAGAATACCGTCAAACTCACGGCGAGCGTGTCCCGATCACCTTGATCGGTTGTTTTGACACCGTCGGTGCCCTTGGTATTCCTGGGGTACCCGCCTTTAGAAAGTTGAACGAGCAGCTCAATAAGCGCTACAGATTCCATGACACGACTTTAAACAAATGTGTTCAGAATGCATTGCACGCTATAGCGATCGACGAAATCCGCGAAATCTTTGACGTCACTCCCATGAAAAAGCATCCTGAAGCTGAAAATCAGCGGGTGATTCAAAAATGGTTTCCAGGTGGGCACGGCTGCGTTGGCGGTGGAACCGAAGAACACAGCGGGTTGTCAGATGCTGCTTTACAGTGGATGATTGATTCCATTGGTAACCTAAAATTGGGGCTTGACTTAGATCCAAGTGTGATTCCGACAGGCATCAACCCCAATTATGAATGTGACTTTAAGAACGATGTTGGATTCTTTAAATTGGCAGGAATCAAGTTTCGTGAGGTCAGCGATGCTATTGAGGATCTGCATGAAAGCGCGATTCACCGTTTGAAAAGTCGCAAGGATTATCGACCCAAGAATCTCGAAAAAATTCTTGACAAACTGAATTAATGCTCTATCTTGACATTGACTCGCTTTAGCAATAGCGGGGGGTTCTAGGTTGAACCACACTTAATACATAATTTGAAAAAAGACAGGTAAAAACAATTATGGCTGGGAAAAGAGACACATCTAAAGATGGGTTTGATAACAAAGTTCAGACATTCCTTTTAACAAATTTTAAAGGTATTTGGGAAATTGTCCAAAGTAATGAATTTCTGAAACGCAAAGTTAATAAAACTCTGATTAATAGTCTCATCTACAAAATTCCTACTCGTCCTAATCCCTACAGTATGATGACTCTGGATGAGTATATTCCTGATACTAAAATTCCTAAGAAAACTGATACTTACACTTCCTGGGAATTACTTAATGATCGCACTTATATTGGACGACATTTACCGCCTGATCCAAAGTTCAACTCTGAAGGCAATCTACCAAAAGTTGAAGACTTGGCGGTTTTATTTCGTAAAAGAGATGGTAAAACGATTTATTCTCCTAAATCAACTATGCTGTTTCCCTATTGGGTGCAGTGGTTTACCGATAGCTTTCTCCGCATCGATCACACCAAGGAAAAGAAATTAAAAAATACTTCCAACCATGAAATTGATTTGTGTAATGTTTATGGTTTAAACAGAAAACGAACACATCTTTTAAGAACCTTTAAAGGAGGTAAATTCAAAACTCAGAAACTCAAGCGTCAAGATGGTATAGAAGAAGAATATCCCTTGTTTTATTATGCCGACCCAGCCCAGGGTATAGTTGACCCTCAATTTGACGGTCTTTATGAACCCATCAATGATGAAAAAAGACTGCCCGCAGATAAAAAACAATATCTGTTTGCGATGGGAGTAGAACGAGCAAATGTGCAAATTGGCTATGTCATGCTCAATACTCTATGTATCCGTGAACATAATCGTCTTTGTGATGAATTAGCAAGCAATTATCCAGATTGGGATGATGAACGGCTCTTCCAAACATCAAGAAATATTCTCATGGCGATTATTTTAAACATCATCATGGAAGAGTACATTAACCACATAACTCCCTATCACTTTAAGTTGTTTGCCGATCCTGCGGCTTTTGTGAAGGAAAGTTGGTATCGTCCCAATTGGATGACAATTGAGTTTGATTTTGTTTATCGTTGGCATAGTGCAATTCCCGAAACCTTTATCTATGACGGTCAACCAACCGATATTGCTGCATCTTTGTGGAACAATAAGATGTTTATTGATAAAGGTTTGGGAGCATTGATGGAGGAAACTTGTTCCCAACCAGGTACAAGAATTGGTTTATTCAACACCCCTGATATATTGGTTGAGTTAACTGAGTTACCGTCTATCAGATTGGGACGACAGTTGCAATTGGCAAGCTATAACGATTATCGAGAAATGTGTGGTTTCCCCAGAGTGACCAAGTTTGAGCAAATTACTGGCGATGAATTTGCTCAAGAAAAACTCAAAGAATTATATGGTCATGTTGATAATATTGAGTTTTATGTGGGACTCTACGCTGAGGAGGTGCGGAAAAATTCAACTATCCCTCCCCTAGTAGCACGTTTAATTGGAATTGATGCCTTTTCTGAAGCGCTGAATAATCCTTTACTATCACCTACTATCTTCAATAAAGACACTTTTTCTCCTGTGGGTTGGGAAATAATTCAAAATACCAAAACTGTCTCAGATTTAATTAATCGCAACGTTCCACCATCAGATAAAAAGTACAAAGTCACTTTTGACCTTTAAGAAATTGCATTGTTTTTGGTGCGATTGTCAAAGGCGATCGCTCTGAACAATACTCCTCTTACTCTATAACCAAAGAGGATATTTTTACATTCTTTCTTGACCTGACTTTTCACGTCATGTGGAAAAATCCAGGATAAACCTAACCCCCTAGCCCCCTTCCCTACTAGGGAAGGGGCTAAGGTAAGAGCCTCTCTCCTATGAGGAGAGAGGTTTGGAGAGAGGTTTTCCACATCCCGTGAAAAGTAAGCTTTCTTCACGAATTCACCTGATTATTAATCCTCCTTTCTTAAAAAAAAATGAAACTATTTACCGAATACCCAGAAAAAGACGAAACCAAATATTGCGCTCTCATGAGCGAGCTAGTTAAAAAGAATATGGACAATCTTTACGGAGGTGAGAAGAAAAAAATTGCAAAGAGAGATACCCACTCTAAAACCCACGCAGCTGTTCAAGGAACTCTAGAAATCTTTGACTTTGATGAAGCAGCAATTAAGCAGGAATTGAGCAAACGCACCTCATTAACTGAAGCTCAACTTAATGCCATTTCCTTAAAACAAGGTTTATTTGCAAAACCGAAACAATATCCGGTTTGGCTACGATTTGCTAGTGGTGCGTTTTCAGTAAAGAATGATTATGAAGGAGATACGCGCTCCATGGCTCTAAAAGTCATAGGGGTAGAAGGAGAACGACTACCGCAAAGTCACGAGTTCCACACCCAAGATATTATTGTCCACAATACCGAACTCTTTTTTATTAGAACCATCAAAGACTTCCACAGCTTTTTTACGGCGATTTATCGAGCAGGGCTGTCTCCGGTTCTTAAATTGTTGGTGCTTTTATGGCTAAAGTTGCATCCCTACGAAGCAACACTTCTCAAAACCAGTTTCAAACGGTTTCCTAAGACTTTGCTTATAGAACGCTATTGGAGTGCTTCAGCGTATTCTTTGGGACTCAAATCTGATTTTGACCCATCCCAACCAGGTCGAGTTCCTGTGGAATATCCGGCTGTGATTAAATATCGATTTACTCCAGTTTCCAGTCAACCACCTCATCAACCGCTTCCTTTAGAGTCTAGACCAGAAAGTGAGCTTGAGCGTGCCAAAGCCTCAGGTGCAAAGGACAACTACTACCGAGAGGATATCATTCAAGCTTTAGCAAAGCCTGATGCTGAATATTGTTGGGATTTTCAAATCCAATTTCAAACTAGCCCAGAAATGTCCATTGATGATGCTACTATTGTTTGGAATGAAGAGGAATCGCCCTTCTTTACAGTTGGTCGTCTGACAGTTAAGCATCAAAAAGTTTATTCTCCCGAAGAAAATGACTTTGGGGAAGATCTCAGTTTTTCTCCTGGGAATGGTCTAGCAGTGCATCGTCCTGTCGGTGCGATCAATCGGTTACGCAGTATTGTTTATCCTATCGTTGCTAATAACCGTCACGAAAAACGAGGAGTCAAATACCAGGAACCAACTGCCTGACTTTTCACCATAAGTGACAATGTATTGACCTTCTTCAGATCCCCGACTTCTTAAAGAAGTCGGGGATCTTGTTTGTTCACAAATTATTTAAGACTGCTATAGCTATGAACAGTTCAATTTACAGTGGAAAATTGAAAAAAAGTCTTCAATGTAGCGGTTCTCAGTTGAGTGCAATACGTTAAGAAATAAGAACCACAGATGGACGAGGCAGTGCGTTGCGGTGAGACAGCCCTGCAGGAGGGTTTCCCTCCGTAGGGGACTGCGTTCGCCCTTGGCGTGCCGTTCGCGTAGCGTGTCCGAAGGACATAGGCATACCCGAAGGGGGGTTCCCCCCGTTGTAAGCCCTATGCCTTCGGCACGGCTGCGCCGAACGGGCACGCTACGCGTTGGCACAAGCCTCCGCAGGACTTACGCGAAGCGTCTCCGAAGGAGATAGCAACTGCCGTACAGATGGACACAGATAAATCTGTACTTCATCCAAACGAGAAGCGCTATAGTTCTCAAATGCGAGAATGTTTCAATTACAGCAGAATTCAGCACTCAGAAGTCAGAAGTCATACCAATTCAAAATTCAAAATTAAAAAAGCCAGATATAACAAGGGTTTGGGAGTGGTGTCGCATTCTTTTTTCAAATTCGTATCAGAAGTAAAAAGGGCTTGATGTCTGGCTTTTAGACAACAACGTTGTACTTAGTTTACTTGCAATATGCTGTAACTTTAATCTGAGCGAAGAAAGAACTTAGTACTTCAGAATAAAAAACTAACTATATAACCCTGCAACGTAGATTCCCTAACGCGCGCTTATGAGGATGTGTGCATTCTTATTAACAGAATTTGCTGTTGATAAGATTCCACGTTGACAGTCACAAGGGATAAAGTACCGAAATTTTACCGATACTACTGAGCTACTGACAGAAACAGAAGACCACAATATTTTAAAGCCGAAAATACAAATAATAGTATTTTCATAAATTTCAAATATTGGTTTCCTATAAGCTAAAACTTCCCGCACCTCTACCCCAAAAAAAGTTTTACTTTTCCTGAAAGTCTTAATAATTGGTACTTCATCTTTTTGAGTACATTATTAATTCACACAAATCAATGCAATTGATAGCGTGAGATACTGAATTGTATGAAAAATTGATTTAGAGTTAGACTCAAAGTCGCAAATTGTCTGTACATTAAAGCAAAATGAGACAAAAAGCTACAGAGAAATATTAAATTAATATTTCGCTTCATTGATTTGAGTCTACCAACTTCCGTTGCATTGGCTATCTCTAACTATTTTATTCATAGTTTCCTTTATGTATGCAGTCTAAAGGAATACTTAATTGATAAAAATTGAGATTGCCAAAATGTGTAAGCTGCAAGTGGGAGTGGGGCAGTACTTTCATTTGATATCAAATTTGAAGACTACCCAGGGCTAAGAAACTTAGGGAATTATCTATGAGCTCTTAGAAATTAGCAATGCTCATATTTTGGCACTTGGGGAAACTAACAGGAGGAATGATGAACAAAACCTTTGCAACGATAGATGGGAATGAGGCTGTTGCCCGCGTTGCTTACCGCCTAAATGAAGTGATTGCCATTTATCCCATCACCCCCTCATCGTCAATGAGTGAATGGTCAGATACTTGGTCATCTGAAAGTCGTCCCAACATTTGGGGTACCGTTCCAAGTGTGGTTGAAATGCAAAGTGAAGGGGGAGCAGCAGCAGCGGTGCATGGGGCATTGCAAACGGGTTGTCTCACTACGACTTTCACATCATCCCAAGGATTGCTGTTGATGATTCCCAACCTGTATAAAATTGCAGGTGAACTCACCAGTGCCGTTATTCACGTTGCAGCTCGCTCGCTTGCTACCCACGCCCTGTCTATTTTTGGCGACCATAGTGACGTCATGGCAGCCCGTGCAACTGGCTTTGCCTTGTTGTGTTCCGCTTCAGTACAGGAAAGCCATGACTTCGCCCTGATTGCTCAAGCAGCCACCCTTAAGGCGCGGGTGCCATTTATGCACTTTTTTGATGGCTTTCGCACCTCTCATGAAATTCAGAAAGTTCAACTACTGGAAGATAGCGACTTGCGATCGCTCATTGATGATGAATTAGTCTTTGCCCACCGCGATCGCGCTTTAACCCCAGATCATCCAGTTTTGCGGGGAACCGCCCAAAACCCTGATGTTTATTTCCAGGAACGCGAAAGCATTAATCCCTATTACAACGCTTGTCCCGACATTGTCCAACAGGTTATGGATCAATTCGGGGAACGCACAGGACGACATTACCGCATCTTTGAATACCATGGAGTCCCAGATGCAGAACGGGTTATCATACTGATGGGTTCCGGGTGTGAGACTGTCCATGAAACAGTAGATTACCTCAACGCCCATGGAGAAAAAGTTGGTGTTGTCAAAGTCAGGCTATACCGTCCTTTTGATGTCAAAAGGTTTGTGGAAGTTCTACCAGCCACTGTGAAAGCAATAGCTGTCCTTGACCGCACCAAAGAACCTGGTAGCGTAGGTGAACCCCTATATCTGGATATAGTTACTGCTCTCCACGAATTTTCGGATGGCAGAGGTAGTGGTAGAATTTCACCCTTTCCTAAAGTCATCAGTGGTCGTTACGGTCTTTCCTCCAAAGAATTTACCCCAGCAATGGTGCAGGCGGTTTTTGCAAACCTTGCTCAGGCAAAACCGAAAAATCACTTTACCATAGGTATCAATGACGACGTTAGTCACACTTCCTTGACATTTGACCCCAACTTCTCCATAGAACCGGATAACGTTGTACGGGCAATGTTCTATGGGTTAGGCTCCGATGGTACAGTTGGTGCAAACAAAAACTCAATCAAGATTATTGGTGAAGAAACCGACAACTACGCCCAAGGCTACTTTGTCTACGACTCCAAAAAATCCGGTTCGATCACCGTTTCGCACTTGCGCTTCGGTTCACAACCAATTCGTTCAACTTACCTGATTGACCAAGCAAACTTTATTGGTTGTCATCAGTGGGTATTCTTAGAACGCATAGATGTATTGAAAGCTGCTGTTATTGGGGCAACATTTCTGCTTAACAGTCCTTACAATGCTGATACTGTTTGGGAATATCTCCCAGTAGAAGTTCAGAAGCAAATTATTAACAAGCAACTCAAATTTTACGTCATCGATGCCAATCAGGTTGCTCGTGAAAGTGGCATGGGCAGCAGGATTAACACGATAATGCAAGTATGCTTTTTTGCCTTAGCCGGTGTCTTGCCACAAGAAGAAGCGATCGCCAAAATCAAACAAGCAATCGAAAAAACTTACGGCAAAAAAGGCGCGGAAGTCGTCCGCAAGAACTTGGAAGCTGTAGATAGAACTTTAGATAATTTGCATAAAGTCGAAGTAGACACGACGAAGATAAACCAGACAAAGTGGATAACTCCCTCACTCCCTCACTCCCTCACTCCCTCACTCCCTCATTCCCAATTCCCCGTAAGTGCGCCCGAATTTGTCCGGGAAGTCCTGGGCAAAATCATGTCATGGCAAGGGGATGAATTGCCCGTGAGTGCCTTACCTGCAGATGGCACTTTTCCTACAGGGACTGCCAAGTGGGAAAAACGCAATGTCGCACAAGAAATTCCTGTTTGGGACGCTGATGTCTGCGTACAGTGCAACAAGTGTGTTATGGTTTGCCCTCACGCAGCCATCCGTAGTAAGGTTTATCAGGCGGGTGAACTAGCTAACGCCCCAGCAACTTTTAAGTCAGTTCCCGCTAAAGATAAAGACTTTGCCGAACAGAAATTTACCATTCAAGTTGCCCCAGAAGACTGCACAGGATGCAGTATCTGTGTAGATGTTTGCCCTGCTAAGAATAAATCCCAGCCAGAACGCAAGGCAATTAACATGGAACCACAGTTGCCCTTGCGCAAGCAAGAGCGCGAAAACTGGAATTTTTTCTTAAGTTTGCCAAACCCTGACCGCCAGGCACTTAAAATAAACCAAATTCGCCAACAACAACTGCAAGAACCTTTGTTTGAATTCTCCGGTGCTTGTGGTGGTTGTGGCGAGACGCCATATCTCAAATTGCTCACACAATTGTTTGGCGATCGCGCCATTATTGCCAACGCCACAGGTTGTTCTTCAATCTACGGTGGAAACCTACCGACAACGCCTTGGACAACGAACGCCGAAGGAAAAGGTCCCGCATGGTCTAATAGTTTATTTGAAGATAACGCCGAATTTGGTTTTGGTTTCCGCCTCTCCTTAGATAAGCAAGCCGAATTCGCTGCTGAACTTCTGGAAAAATTAAGCGCTGAAATTGGCGATGATAACCTTGTTGAGTCTATCCTAAATGCCCAACAAAACACCGAAGCAGATATTTACGAACAACGCCAACGGATTGAGCTGTTAAAACACCGATTAGATAAAATCCTTGCTGATATAGAACTTTCGGATGCAACGTCTCTACAGAATAACAATCTAAAATCTAAAATTCAAAATCTTAAATCAATTGCTGATTACTTAGTTAAGAAAAGTGTCTGGATTGTTGGCGGTGACGGTTGGGCATATGATATTGACTTTGGTGGACTTGACCATGTGCTTGCCAGTGGTCGCAACGTCAACATCTTGGTTATGGACACAGAGGTATATTCTAACACAGGCGGTCAATCCTCCAAAGCCACCCCACGAGCAGCAGTTGCTAAGTTTGCCGCCAGTGGCAAGCCAGCAGGCAAAAAAGACTTGGGACTCATTGCCATGACTTACGGTAATGTCTACGTAGCGAGTGTAGCGCTTGGTGCCAGAGATGAACATACCCTCAAGGCATTTCTAGAAGCAGAAGCTTACAACGGACCATCACTTATTATTGCTTACAGCCATTGCATTGCTCACGGTATCAACATGACAACAGCGATGAGTCACCAGAAAGCTTTGGTAGATTCAGGTCGTTGGTTGCTGTATCGGTATAACCCTGAGTTACAAAAAGAGGGTAAGAATCCTTTGCAGTTGGATATGCGATCGCCCAAGCAAACAGTAGAACAGTCGATGTACCAAGAAAATCGCTTCAAAATGCTCACCAAGAGCAAACCCCCCCTTGCTCAGCGCCTGTTGGAAGCAGCGCAAGCCGAAGTAGATGCTCGTTGGCAGATGTACGAGTATTTGGCGGCGCGTAAACTGGCAGAGAGAGAGTAAAGACTAGAAAAACTCTCTTCTTCTTTCTCTGTGTCAACGGACACTTTCCAAGGGCGGGGGGAACCCCCCTTCGGGTATGCCTATGGCTAACGCCACGGCTATCGCCGTTAGCGCAGCTCCTCCGGAGGAGGCACGGCACGCTACGCGTTCGCATGATTGCGTGCGCTTTGCGCTTACGCCAGTTGCCTGGGTCGGGAAACCCTCCTGCAGCAGGTTGTCGTCACCGCACGGAAGTGTCCTCCTCTGCGCCTCTGTGGTTCGTTTATTCGCTCTTCACGCTTTCCTAGCTACAATTCCATACATCAGTGGCAAATTTGGTACATCCTCAGGCGGAAACATCCGACATCCGGCGGCTTCCCACATCCGTTCAAACAGCTTGCAGGCATTGGCGTAAGGGTACTCTTTCAAAACCTCCAGAGTCAGCCCAGCTTGCAACAGCGCCGTGACCATATCACCAATACCCCATTGAAACTCATGGGAACGGTGGGGGTTGCGAAAATTCTCAATACCAGTTTCATAGCCCCAAGGAGCCAAGCTTGTACCAGATTCTGCCACATAATCGCTTATACCGTCTTCCCAAGTCAGGTACTTTCCCTCACTAAAGTAAGAAAACTTGTGGCTCCAATCTTTATCAAACATCATAGCCACAGGATGGAAGTCCACTATAACGAAGCGTCCACCAGGCTTGAGAACACCTGCAATTCCCTTAGCCCAAATGTTTAAATTAGATATCCAACAAACTGCACCATAAGACGAGAAAGCAATATCAAATTGCTCGCGTCGCTTTGCTGTCTCTTCGAGCCAATCAAACACATCTGCACGATAAAAGGACGCTGGAATTCCAGATTCTTGTGAGAGTTTTTTCGCAAAGGCGATCGCCTCATCACTTATATCCATGCCAGTGACAATAGCACCCAATCGCGCCAAACTTAGAGTATCTTGCCCAGCGTTGCACTGAAGATGAACCAAAGATAAGCCAGCAATATCTCCTAAAAGTTCTTTCTCTTCAGGAAACAGAGTGCTTCCTCCCAAACGAAAAAACTTCGCCTGATCACCCTTATGGCTATTATGTGCCTTGGTAGCTTCATTCCAAGACAAACGGTTTTCTTCGTGAAGGTCTTTTCTTAAGGGAGAAGTTGCCATCATCTTGCACCAATTTTATAGCAATTCTAAACCATTGTGAAATTCTCTCTTCTCTTGGCTTCTTCAGATCCCCGACTTCTTAAAGAAGTCGGGGATCTTGTTTGTTTACAAATCATTTAAATTGCAAAAAAGGTGAGCATTGCCCACCCTACTTTCAATATTCAAAGCCAAAAAATTGGCTTTTTTCTTCGCTTTTCTTGCTTATTTTACTTTTTTCAGTTTATTAACTATAAACTCACTTTCTAGCAATTACCCACACTGCATGAACAATGCCAGGAATATAACCAAAAAGTGTCAAAAGTATATTAATCCAAAAGTCTATACCAATACCAACTTGCAAAAATACTCCTAAAGGTGGTAGAAAAATAGCACAAATTATTCTAACTAAATCCATCGCTCCCTCCTATAGATATCAAAACGAGCAGGATTTTTGTACTTATTAAAGATAACATTTATGTTTTCAAGCAGCAGATTTCTGGTGTTCGGTAAACTGCACTCCCTAACCACCACTAATTTTTGCTTTGTAACCTAGCTTGAGCAAAATCTCCAAAATTTTCTGCTTCTGGTCGCCTTGAATTTCAATTTCGTTGTCTTTTAGTGTACCACCTGTACCGCACTGAGTTTTCAACTGCTTCAGTAACGCTTGCAAGGTTTCTGGTTTGGCTTGAAAGCCAGTAATCACAGTTACAGTTTTCCCTTTGCGTCCAGCGCGGGTAGCTTGCACGCGCACATTTTGCTGTTGAGGGGGTAGTTCTTGTATTGGTCTTTCTAGGGCAGGGGATGTTGGTCTTTGTAGGGCGGCGGAGTTATCATTGCCAAATTCCCGGTACACAAGACGGTTTTGAGAAGATTTGGGATTGGATGAAGACATAAATTTAATTTAACGAAGCACAAGAGATGCTGAGAACTCAAGGGAGAGAGAGTTATATATAATTATGGTCGTTATGTCATTCTAGCTTGTCCATGACTACTACTCCCGTACCTTGGATAAGTTCTATGTAGGAGGAAAACTCTAATGGACAAACAATTCATACACCCGATGCTACCGGAAGCCACACACGACGAGCTGGCACGGCAAAACTTTGTTCAAAGTCTGAAAAAGCACATTTTTAAGAGTATTGCTCCTGGTAATAAGGTCATTTATGAAACAGTAGCAAAGCCAAGATTTGAGCGGGAACATCAGCGTCCTCCCCAGAACCGTCATGAAATCCGGAAGGTTATGCAGCAAGAACCGCAATACCGTTGGTGGGGTGCGCTGAAGCGTCTTAACCAAGAGATGTTATGGGATGCGGTAAACGGTAGCGTAGAAAGACAGCTAAGCGAACTGATAGAACGAGCTAAAGATAAGGGTGGCGAACTGGGTACATTAACGCTTGACCCTAATTTCCAAGTTCCCGCTTACCAAACTGCGGTAGACATTCACTGTATGCCTGGTGGATATCACACTGAATTTACTGAAGACGATGTTACTGCTGGTGCAATGTATGATCGCGGCTCTTATGTTTATGGTATCGGTTGGCTAGGACCTTTGAACGATGACATGGGTCTATCTATAGTTGAGAACTACCTCAAGCCAGAATATCCCAATTTTCAACCAAAAAAAATTCTTGACATGGGTTGTTCTGTCGGTCACAGTACCCTACCATACGTGGATGCTTACCCTGATGCAGAAGTCTACGCCATAGATATTGGTGCGCCGATGTTGCGTTACGCTCATGCTCGTGCGGAAGCCTTGGGTAAAAAGGTTCACTTCTTACAGCAAAATGCCGAACATACCAATTTTGCGGATGGCTCGTTTGACCTGGTGGTTTCGCATATTTTGCTACATGAAATTCCTAAGCCAGCCATTCGGAATGTGATGCATGAGTGTTATCGTTTGTTGGCTCCTGGTGGGATAATGATCCATGTGGAAGCACCTTTGTACAGTCACATGGATGAGTACACAGCCTTCGTGTACGATTGGGAAACTGCTAACAATAATGAACCGTTCTGGAGTGCTATGCGCGATTTGGATTTGGGAGCGTTAGTTGCTGAGGCTGGTTTTGCATCTGATAAGGTGATTCAGAAGTTTGTTCCTAATGGTGCATGGCAAGCAAAAGTATCTGGCAACAATTCTCAAAATGGTAGTCGGGGTAGTCGGGGTAGTTGGTTTATTGTCGCTGCAATTAAGTAGGCAGAGATTTCCAAGATGGGAAAAACAGCAAAGGGAAAACGACCTGTTTATTTTGATGACCCTCAAACCGATAAGGTGCTAGCAATAGTTATGGCTCTTATCGGTGAGGTGTCTGTGCTGCGAGAACGTCTCGACACTATCGAACGTTTGCTTGAGGCTAAAGATATTTTAGCGATCGCCGACATTGAAGCATACCAGCCAGACGATGAGGTCGCCAAGGAAAGGGAGCAGTGGCGTGCAGAATATATTGCGCGGGTGCTGCGGGTGCTACAAACAGAGAGTTAAACGTTTTTGTTTGAAGCTTAACAATTCAAAACAAGGAATGCAGTTTTGTATGGACGCAGTTCATAAGGAGAGTTTTGTTTGTCTACTCCCGCAATCTGGATAATTGTCCGGATAACTACAGAAATGGATGGGTATTTTTTATTATGAATGACTTTGCCTTTTTAAAATGAGCATAAAAAACTATTGACGCGGTTACTTTGATACGCAATGAGTTCCTAACTTCTGGAATCTTGAAAAGTATACAGGTATATCAAAAAACAAAAAAATCACGGTGTGCGTCTGATAACTCTACACATTACTTAATTTTCCATGTTCCGACAAACTGCTTTTGGCATTGCTTTAAGTACGCTTGTCCTTGCCAGCGCATTATTATCCAATTCTATAGTAGGTCAAACCTCTACAAAGAAATCAGAGTACAGTAAGGTGTTGTCAATGTCGTCACGTCGAGTGACATCACCTGTTACTATTAAGCCTACTGATTTAGAAAAGTCAGTTTTTGACCAAATTAATCGATATCGAGCTTCCAAGGGTTTGCCAAAGCTGTCCCTTAATGCAAAAATCTCACAACAAGCAAGGATTCACAGTCAAAATATGGCTAGGGGTAAAGTTCCGTTTAGCCATCAAGGATTTGTCAGGAGAGTCGGTGCTATTCCTATTCGCTACAGAAGTGCAGGGGAAAATGTCGCCTTTAACCTAGGATATAGCGATCCCGCGCAGGAAGCTGTGACTGGTTGGCTCCACAGTCCCGATCATCTCGTTAATATCAAAGGAAATTACAACATGACTGGAATTGGTGTAGCAACCAATAGCGAAGGCGAAGTTTATTTGACGCAAATTTTCCTTCGCAGCAATAGATATCAGCGCTTAAGCGCTCACAAGAAACGTAGATAATATAGGTGTTTCACCGAACTTAATCTGATTCATGGAAGATTTTCAGGTTTGCGATCGCGACCTTAGTGACCATTCTCTCTCCCATTATCTACAAGCTGAGGTTATTGCTGTAGATACCGAAACGATGGGATTATTACCGCAGCGCGATCGCTTGTGTCTCGTCCAGCTGTGCAACAATGAGGGCAAAGTCAGTGCAATTCGTATTCCCAAAGGTCAAACTGATGCTCCAAACTTAAAAAAACTTTTAGAAGCTGCGAATGTCCTCAAAGTCTTTCACTTTGCCCGTTTTGACATTGCCACACTGCGTTACAATTTGGGCATTCACGTTGCTCCTGTTTTCTGTACCAAAATTGCCAGTAAGTTAGCCCGTACCTACACCCAACGTCACGGACTCAAAGATGTGGTGCAAGAGTTGGAACAAGTAGAACTCGATAAAAGCGCTCAAAGTTCTGACTGGGGAAACGCTGCTAATTTATCTGAAGCCCAACTGAGTTACGCCGCCAACGATGTGCGCTATCTCATTGGTGTACAGCAGAAACTTGCAGAAATGCTGAAACGAGAAGAACGTTTAGAACTTGCTCAAGAATGCTTTCGGTGTTTACCAACGATAGTTTCGTTGGATTTGTTGCAATTCAAGGACTTGTTTGAACATTAACAAAGTCATTAGTTAATAGTCATTAGTCAATAGGAACTAATGACTATTGGCTAAAAACTATACTTGTTTTTGCTGTGTTTCTGCGTGATTTTTCAAACGATCTACAACATTGTAATCATCTGCGCCAGCAGGAGTCCTTGATTCTAGAGTTCCTTCGGTAGGACCGCCGACTGCCTTCCATGCTGCCAAACCGCCTTTGAGTTCAGATACGTGTACATACCCAGCATTTCTCAGCAATTGTGCAGCTTGAGCAGTTTGTTCGTCACTTTCACCGTAAACGTAGATATCACGGCTTTTAGCTAAAGATCCTGCTCTGTCTACCAATTTATCAACTGGAAAACACATCGAGCCCATGATACGACCTAGGTTATAGGTATCGTGATCGCGCACATCGATAATTGTAAAAGCAGGTTCACCCCATTCCAAACGGGACTTGAGGGCATGAACATCAGACTGTGGCTGATGAATTGGTGGTTCTGAGGGAATAATATCGCCTACTAGATTCTTGGCTGATTCCACAGTATTCTTCGCTGCTGATTCCACAGCATTCTTTGCTGATTCCACTGTATCTTTCCCTGATTCCATAGTGTTCCTCCCTAATTAGATTAGACGCCTTGCAAAAGCCTTTGTGCGCTAACATACAAACAAACGCGCTCAGACTGCGCGTCTCTAAATTAGTCAGCACACCTTCTCCAGCTCTTTCATCCTCCATTTAAGAGGAAAACAGGGTAATATCACAACGCCTGATTTGTTAAGTACTTTTGCAAGAATTGTATTGACTGTCCAAAATTTACCTGACAACAGCACTCGAATTGCTCTTTCTTGAGAATGAAGATTGAGAATGTCTATCTAATGGTAGACTTGTTAGTCAAAACATCTTTTTACTAAATTTTTGGCCAATTTCTTCCCATCCGATAAAAGATTAACCCAGTATGAAGCATCAGAGCTTACTCAGCCAAATATTGTGTTTTTTTACTTATGACATAACTTAAATGTGCTTTTTCTGCAAGTAGTTGAAACTAAATTTAGCAAAGTTGATGAGAGAAATGTTTATATAGCAGTCCGCCCTTGGATTTGTGAAAAAACAAGATCCCCGACTTCTTTAAGAAGTCGGGGATCTGAAAAACTCAATTTATGCGCTTACGCGTAGGCTGCGCCAACACAAATGAAATAGGATTGCTATATAATAATTGTTTTTCAATCTGGAACTCATCATTTATTCCTTAATTAATTAAAAGATTAATTAAAAGTTATATCTAAATTTATTTCAGGATTTTCACTGAAATATAAATATAAAACACCGTGTTAGTTTGGGTTGTTGATACCAAACTAAAAACATTAGGGGATTTTGTGTCTGCTGTAGCCTCTGATAGAAGCTCGATTACTTTCAATTTATCGCTTCAATGTAAGTGCCAAGAAAGTAAAAACTTACTGAAATTATCCGACGTTTCCCAAATAGGCACAATTTGGGACAAGCATAAAGCCAATGCTGACAAAGTTTCCAAATATTATGCAAGTGCAGATGAAGGTTGTTTCAATCACTATGCTTGGCGGATAAGAACATGTTCAGAGTTGCTAGAGTTTCGATTGCTGCCAGAGGAATCCGAAGGTATTCTCAAGTTACAACTATCCGATGCTCGCTTTTGTCGGGTTCGCCAATGTCCTGTGTGTCAGTGGCGACGATCGCTTATGTGGAAAGCAAAGGCTTACAAGGTTCTCCCCCAAGTCGTCACAGATTACCCTAAGTATCGTTGGCTGTTTATCACGTTGACAGTAAAGAACTGCAAAATTTCCGAACTACGGGAAAGTTTGGATTTAATCAACAAAGCTTTTAAGCGCTTGACTGAATTGAAGTCATGGTCTGCCAAAGGTTGGGTGAAGTCAATAGAAGTGACTAGAGGTCGAGATGGAGTATCCGCACACCCACATTTACATATTTTGGCAATGGTGCCGCCTTCGTATTTCAGTCATAGATATCTTTCTCACGCAAAGTGGGCGGCATTATGGCAGCAGTGTTTACGGGTTGATTACCAGCCAGTTATTCATGTCAGTGCGATCGCCAAGCATCATGACCCCAAAGCACTTATTCCAGAAATTCTCAAGTATCAGGTGAAAGAGTCAGACTTGGTAGCTGATGTCGAATGGTTTTTGGAGTTAACCCGTCAGCTGCACAGAACCAGAGCCATTGCTGTTGGGGGTGTACTCAGGCAATATATGCGGGAATTGGAGGAGAAAAATCAAGACCTCATTGGTGAAAGTGAAGCGATGGATGAGGTTGAGGAGGAGAGTGTGTATTTTAGGTGGGAGCGAAAGTCAAAGAAGTTCAATAGTGAGTGACAACGGAGATTAGTTAAGATACTCATCATTGTGAAGGTAAGGGGGTTTGAGACTCTTAAAGAATGTAGAAGCCTTTCTCAAAAGATACTGAGTATATGCGGCATGGCGATGATGAGGATATCGAGATGCAAGTCGGCAGTACTCAGTATAAGGAGCGATAAAATAAATCACTTTTCCAGTAGCGTAAAAGGTTTCGCGGTAAATGTGGACAGATTTATACCAGTCAAGAAAGGCTAGTGTGTTAGTGAAAGAGTAAGGAACAAAAATCCTTCCCATAGGAAAACCAGGTACTTGATGGAGATTTAGCAAAAATTCGGGCATTTTAGAACCTCATTAGTTATAGTCAGCAGTTTTTCTAGAATTCCAACAACGCGACAGCGCACACTTAACCAAATCGCGGACACCCAAGGAGTGAATTTGGGGGAATTTTCCATTCCCTTCTCTTAGGCGTTAGCCGCTTACTTCTTACTATTTAGGCGTTAGCCGATATAAGCTAACGCCTAAAGATGAGTTATTGGAATGAATAAGTAGGAAGGCTGAATTACCTTGACTTGAAGCTGGGAAATAACCTCGATAAGAAGTTATAAAATCAATTCAACCTATCAACCCATCTGAACCTTCTGGAGGTATAGATGACCGAACAAAATAATAGCTCCCAAGTTGTTTTAGAACCAGAACAGTATGAAACCCTAGCGCAGCTAGCAAGTAAGCAAAATCGCACCATTTCCGATGTAGCACAGGAAGTCGTGCGTCTGGGACTAGAATCTCTCGAAATAAAGAAACAGCGACGAAAGGAAGCCTTAGAGCGTTTAGAGCAAATGCGAGAAGAAATTTACCGAACACACGGTATGTATCCGGGCGATCCAGTAGCTGAAGTACGGACAGAAAGGGAAAAACAAATCGATAGAGTAAATCTTAAGTAGGGTGCGTTAGGCGCTTTGATACGGCAATGTAGAGACGTAGCATGCACTTTCACTACACATCCTTCAGGGAAACACTTTAGATAAATCAACAGACAAATCCGGAAAACCAGGGAGATTTACAACAGTATGAGGCAAAAAAATCTGCTTGCTCGCATAGCCAAAATTGCCTTGCAAGTCTTGATAGGGCTGAGTGTAAACTTCCAAACAACTTGCTACTAAATTAAATATCCAGTAATCGGAAATTCCAGACTCGGCGTAGAGTGGTAACTTCACTTGCTGATCATACTTGAGCGTAGCATCTGCAACTTCAGCCACTAGCAAAATATCAGCCGGAGTTGGATGTCCTGATAGGTAGCGATCGCCCCGACTATGAGCAATCACCAAGTCTGGTTCAGGTTCACTATTGGGAGGTAGGGTAATGGGTTCTTGTCCTCGGACTATTGCCCGTCCTTGGAGCAATATTGTAAGTTCGTAAACTAAGGAGGTATTGCAAACAGTATGGGGCGTTCCTTTTGCTACCATTTGCATGAGTTCTCCGCGAATTAACTCTACTCGGTCATTTTCTGTAAGAAACCCCAATTCAATTAAGCGGTGATAGTCAGCGACTGTAAAACGTTTGGGAGTAACTGCTGCAAAAGTAGCCATACACAGACAACCACTTAGAAATAGGAATTTTGGCTATAAAAACTAGTCTAGCGTCTCACCTCGATCAGACAAGCTTTGATGATGCATCTCAAGGGGCGATGCTCCAAAGGAGCCGCTGAGCGCAAAGCGCACGCACTCGCGTTCGCGATGGGCTTCCGCCCCGCCAAGGGCGATCGCATACCTTCCATTCAAGTTACTTAACTGTTACTGCTAGCTGCAACCCTAACCTCACATCTTGCACCTATCCGTAGAAAACCGTACAAACCAAAAATATGTGCAATAAAGCTACATTATTTTTATTGGCTTTTCTCGCTATATAAAGGACTTTTGGTTTCATACTGAGTAACGAAGTACCATCAAATTTTCTTGGTGCAAGATGTGAGTAACGCATCTAATAAAGCAGTGAGACAATAAAATTCAACTTCTTTCTTCTCCAATAACATTAGGTCAAGTTTCTCGTAACATTCTTTGACTTGTGCTGAAAGCTTATTAATTCCACCCTGCGCCTCAATAACACTTTTTAGCGCCTTACTTAACATTTTCGGGTCGTCCTCTTCTAAAACGACTTCAATATAAGCTGCTGCTTCCAATGGGTCTTTGAGGTCTTTAATCAGTTTTTCGTGATAACTTGTACTTGTAAGCATCACCCTGTTCCTATAGTCTTTTTAAGCATGGAAGCGTCAACTATCCTAGAATTGTCATTAAAGGTAAAGGGTTTCTTAGCTTGCCACCTTTTCCAAGAAACTGTCGAAAGCATTCTTATCAATTAACTCGTTTTCTATCAGTATTCGGCGTACAGCTACCAAATGCACGGGATGAACATATGCTTGCTGGTCGTAAGCAGGTAAAATGACTAGTACTCCTGATGATGGATACTGAAAAACTTTGTGAGAGCCAGTCGTTGGTAAGGTAGTAAAACCTAGCTTCAACAGGTATTTTTCTAGTTCACTAAAAATAATATCTCTATGCATCATGGCGAATTACCCCTTTTATCTGGCGCAAAACATCATCTCTGTATCTAGCAAATTTTTTAATAGCTTCTTGATCCACTAAATTCTTTTTGGGCAGGCGAACTGTAACAGACTGTCCTACTTGAGATAGGTCAAAGCCTTCTAAATTCTCAAAATATGCTTGTAAGTATAGCCAATAAGCTACATCTAACTGAGCGTCGTACACAATTAGGATACATGGCATAGGCTCATTGAGCCAAAGTTCCAAGTCAGAGCGTGCTATGGGAAAGGTAACAGTCTCTTGATTTGCAAGAACTTTCAAGGAATCTGTAGCCTTTAGCTGTACGTAAATCTGTCCATTTTCAATTTCACCATTATTATCATAAGTAAATATAACTAAATCAAACCCATAATCATACTCCATTCGCTCAACAGAGTAACCACATAGGAAGACATATCTTTCAACATGGTTGACACTCAGGTCGGCTATGATATGTTCTCTCGGTCGCTTCTTTTTAACCATTTACATGATTTTAAGCCTCTGAGATACCAACTCAGCCGCCAACTGTATCGCTGCTTTCATACTCGTAGCATCAGCAATTCCCTTACCCGCAATATCAAACGCCGTTCCATGATCCGGTGAGGTGCGAACAAAAGGAAGACCTATAGAAGTATTTACCGCTCTGTCAAATGCCATCAGCTTTACGGGTATTAAGCCTTGGTCGTGGTACAGTGCAAGGTAGGCATCGGCGGCTTTTGAAGGCTCAATGCTACCGTACCAAGCTTGACCCGGCTTGACCCACATTGTATCTGGTGGAATTGGACCATCTAACTGTAAGTTCGGGCGGTTTTTACGTTGTTGCTCTATCCAGGGAATTAACCAATCTTGTTCTTCGTGTCCTAATTGTCCCTGTTCGCCGCTGTGAGGGTTTAAACCAGCGATCGCAATCCTCGCGCTTTGTAAACCAAAATCTTTCTCCAAACACTCCACCAACAAATCAAGTTTTTCTGTCATCAACTGCGGAGTTAATACTTTTGGTACTTGACTTAAAGGAATATGTGTGGTTACAAGAAGAGTGCGGAGTGTCCAGCCAGAGTGGGGCGATGCTCCCTCTGGGAGCCGCCCAAAGGGCGATCGCGCGACAAATAACATTCCCACACGCTTTGCGCCGGATTTTTCGGCTAAAAGTTCCGTTTGACCAGGGTAATTATACCCCGCAGCCTTCCATGCTGATTTGGCTATGGGACCTGTGACGATACCATCAAACTGTCCTGCAACCGTGGAGGCGATAGCTGTTTCCATATAAGCAAAGCTAGCCGCACCACTTGCCGCATTACCCGTGCCGATGATAATTTCATCATGTATATGCTTGTCTAATGGCACATCAAGAATTGAGAGATCTGCTGGATTTGCCAACGGCTGAGAATTCTCGGCTTGTAGTTTGGTATAAGTCTCTACTAGTAAACCCCGGTTACCCACCACTGTCACGTCACAGCTTTTGCTAACTTCCGGGTCTCTAAGAGCTTTCAAAATCACCTCTGGTCCAATCCCCGCCGGATCTCCCAGCGTCAATGCCAAGCGTGGGCGGCTTTGTACTGATGTTATATTTTTTTCATGAATTTTAGACATACAGATAATTGTATAAGCAATATAGCTTTACAATGTTTCACATACATCTAATACTATGGCAGCTCTTTGCGGCTCTGGTAGACTTAACTTAATTAAACAATTTTCAAAGGAGAATGACACTCATGGGCAGCGAAATTTTGAATGCAGCGCTGTTGTCCTTCGGTTTAATCTTTATAGGCTGGGCTTTGGGTGAGTTGTTGCTCAAAGTTCAGGGTGGAAAAGAGGAATCCCTGTAGGGAAGCTCAAAATCGAGGCAAGAGGCATCTAAGAAGCCTCTGTGTCTCGTATACACTTGTTAGAAGAATGTAAACTTTTGTTTACAGAGATCATTCTGATAAGATTTTATTCATAAAACTTTAAAATTTGTAAAAAGCTCTCATGACATTATTAATAATTGGTGCCACTGGTACGTTGGGAAGGCAAGTGGCTCGTCGTGCGATCGATGAGGGGTATAAAGTCCGCTGTCTTGTCCGAAGTGCCAAGAAAGCCACATTTCTAAAAGAATGGGGTGCGGAACTCGTACCGGGAGATTTGTGTTACCCTGAAACACTAAACGCAGCACTTGAAGGCGTCACAGCAGTCATCGATGCCTCAACATCTCGTCCAACAGATTCACTAAGTATCAGACAAGTGGATTGGGAAGGCAAAGTCTCTTTGATACAAGCGTCTGTTGCTGCAGGTGTAGAGCGTTTTATCTTTTTCTCGATACTCGATGCCGAAAAGTATCCCGAAGTGCCGCTGATGGAAATCAAGCGGTGTACAGAACTCTTTTTGGCTGAATCGGGTTTGAATTATACCATATTGCGGCTGGCTGGCTTCATGCAAGGCTTAATCGGGCAATATGGAATTCCCATATTGGAAGGACAGCCTGTTTGGGTCACAGGAGAGTCTTCTCCGATCGCCTACATGGATACTCAGGATGTTGCTAAATTTGCCATCCGCGCCTTGAAGGTGCCAGAAACTCAAAAGCAAACTTTTCCGGTGGTGGGGACTCGTGCTTGGAGTGCCGAGGAAATCATTGGTGTGTGCGAACGTTTATCTGGAAAAGAAGCACGGATCACGCGGATGCCAATCAACTTACTGCGTACCATGCGCCGAGTTATACGCTTCTTCCAGTGGGGATGGAACGTAGCAGACAGACTTGCCTTTACAGAAGTCCTAGCGAGTGGTAGACCGCTAAATGCCCCAATGGACGAGGTTTACACGGTCTTTGGATTAGAACCAAACGAAACCACGACCGTAGAAAGTTACCTGCAAGAGTACTTCAACAGAATTATGAAGAAGCTTAAGGAGTTAGACTACGAGAAAATTCAGCCCAAGAAGCAAAAACCAAAAAGGTCTCCGTTTAAGAAAGTTAACAGTCAGTAGTGATCAGTCATAAGTCATGCGTCAGTAGTAGTTACACAAAGAACAAAGAACAAAGGACAAATGACTAATGACAAAGGATTAATGACTAAAACATCAAAAATATGTAACGATTAACATAATAAAGCGCGTCACAAAAAATTGGATATTTGAGTGTGCCCAAAGCAGGCATTATCTACAATGACGTTAAGCCGATAGCGAGTCGTATCGCTATCGAACTGAAAGACAAGTTCACCGCTGCAGGTTGGGATGTCTGCATCACATCAGGCGTCGGTGGAATACTGGGTTATTCTACTCCAGAAAGTCCCGTTTGCCACACCCCAATTGAGGGACTAACACCGCCTGGATTTGATTCAGAAATGAAGTTTGCGGTGGTGTTAGGGGGAGACGGTACAGTTCTGGCTGCTTCTCGATTGGTCGCCCCTTGTGGTATCCCAATGTTAACGGTTAACACTGGTCACATGGGGTTTTTGACGGAAACTTACCTCAATCATTTGCCTCAAGCAATAGAAAACTTGCTCTTGGGCAATTATGAAATTGAGGAAAGAGTGATGCTCACAATTAAGGTTTTTCGGGGAGATTCTATACTGTGGGAAGCTCTCTGCTTAAATGAGATGGTGCTGCATCGGGAACCGTTGACCTCTATGTGTCACTTTGAAATAGCAGTGGGTCGCCATGCACCAGTAGACATTGCAGCCGATGGTGTGATTATATCGACACCGACAGGTTCTACAGCATATTCGTTGAGTGCTGGTGGTCCAGTCGTTACCCCTGGCGTACCCGTGTTGCAGCTCGTACCTATTTGTCCTCATTCTCTGGCTTCTAGAGCATTGGTGTTTCCAGATAGTGAGCCAGTCAACATCTACCCAGTGAATACTCCTCGGCTAGTTATGGTTGTGGATGGTAACGGGGGGTGTTATGTTATGCCAGAGGATAAGGTTTATGTAGAGAAATCCCACTACTGCGCCCGGTTCATTCGCCTGCAACCGCCAGAGTTTTTCCGGATATTACGAGAAAAACTGGGTTGGGGTTTACCACACATTGCTAAACCCACTTCTGTGGAATTACCCTAGCGGGATTTTGGATGAGTTAGGGGTGATATGTATAAATTATACTAAGTCCGTTTCAACTGACATCTTGCAACAATATCAATAAGAGGCTCCGCCTCTATATTATCGTTCCCAGGCTGAGCCTGGGAACGAGGGTTCTTAGGCTCAGCCTCCTCCTTGTTGAGAATGGTGAGTCCAGAGAAATCGTGCTTTCTTAAAGGCACAACAGCTTATTGCCTTGTTCCCAGTCAGAATCTCCGTCCTCAATTGCTCCGAGTCCCCAGTCCCCAGTACCTAATCCCCAGTCCCCGTGAACGGTAGGGAAATTATTTTATCTCAAGGGTAGTGACACCAGCCAGATTCGGAATTAGTGATTAAAATGACTGTATCTATTGATTTCTATGGCTGATACTTATACGTGCTAAAACATGGTAGAAACAAAGCGTGCCAAGTCAGAATTGATATATCATCAAAAAGCCGTAAATTGCACTACCAACTAAATCCAAATCCAAAATCTAAAATCGAACATCAAAAATCAATATGACGCTTGCTCATAGCCCTTGTGTTTTGCTGATTGAAAGCGACGAAAGCCTAGCAAATCAGCTTGCTTTTGATTTGAAAGAAGCTGGTTATGACCCTATCGTGGCTCATGATGGAACAAACGGTATCCAATACAGCCGCGATCGCGATCCTGCTTTAGTTGTGATTGACCGAATGCTTGCAGGAGAATCAGGGCTGTCGCTGTGTAAAAATTTCCGAACCACTGGAATGCGATCGCCTGTGCTGGTACTGATGGCACGCGATACAGTTGATGATCGCGTAGCTTGCTTAGAAGCTGGAGCTGATGATTATTTTCTCAAGCCTTACCGCGCTGAGGACTTTTTGAACCTGGTTCGCTTATACTTAAAACCTGATATCGATACTTCTGAACAGTTACGTTTTGGCGACCTCATTTTAGATCTCGCAACCCGCCGCGCCATACTTCATGGACGGGCGATCGACTTAACAATGAAGGAATTTGAACTGCTCAAGTATCTCATGGAACATCCCCGCGAAGTCTTAACCCGCGAACAAATTTTGGAAAATGTTTGGGGTTACGACTTTATGGGCGAGTCGAATGTGATTGAAGTGTACATTCGCTACTTGCGACTGAAAATAGAAGATGAAGGTCAAAAGCGCCTCATTCAAACGGTACGGGGTGTAGGTTACGTATTAAGGGAAATTTGAACACAAGTAAGGAAGCAAGGTACTAGGCAAGGTATGCCGTGCTTTGGTTCCCACCAGTTGTAGACCGTTCTTAGAACTGCGGTGGAGATGGGCAGATAAAGAGAATGGGAAATTATGAGTATTAAATGATGAATTATGAAATAATATAGAGCCTCTAGTTTCAAAATTCATCATTTTTTCAGCTATTAAGAAAAATTGCTATGATTAATTGGCTCGGTTTGCTATCAATACTTTTGGGCGTTTTACTAGCGGGCTGTTCTGTTCCTACACCAGCAGTTTCTCCCACCACTACGCCTAGTAGCTCTCAATCTCAAGCACCAATGTCTTCGCAGCAAACACCACTGACTAAGAATGCTGGTCAACAACTACCGATTTCAGCTGTGGCGGTTGTTCCCAATGGCACAAAAATTCAGTTAGAAGTCGCCCAGACGCCCCAACAGCAAGCGATGGGGTTGATGTATCGTCCTGCTTTGCCCGATAATCGTGGTATGTTGTTTCAGTTCGCATCACCGTTGCAAGCCAGTTTCTGGATGAAGAATGTACCCGTAGCCTTGGATATGGTTTTTATGCGGGATGGAATAGTGCAGCATATTACCCCTTCTGCACCTCCTTGCAATAGCAATCCTTGTCCGACTTATGGTTCGGAAAAATTCATCAACCAAGTGATTGAATTGCGTTCTGGACGAGCTGAGGAGTTGGGTTTGAAGGTTGGCTCTCGTGTCAAAATTGAATTTTTAAACTCCAGTTCTTTACGGAGGTAAAGATTTAGCTCTTGCCTACTCCCAGCTTCACATAACATTGCTTTTGTAATATTTCTGTAAAAAAAGTCTTGCGTAGTCTGGTAAAAAAGTTTATAGTGAGGCTATTATTTAATTCAGTGTAGAGCGCAACAAGCCTTGTTGTTCCAAAACTGGATCACAGATTTTACAGCAGATAACAAAAAATATTCCTTTTGACATAAGTGTAAAGAGTAGTCAATAAGGGAGTATAAGCTAAGGAATCTTCCTTACTACAGGTGTATTTAACTAGAACACTGAAGTAAAAATATAAAACCACGTATATCTGAGCATTGTGCTGCTTAAAACTGGGTAAGACAAGTGGCACTATCGTCTATTATTTCATAAATGCTCTGTTTGAGAAACATCCAGACAAATTTAGCTGGAGTATCTATTAGGTAAGGGCATAGTGACAGGTGAAATATTGGCTACTTGCAACTATTGAAAAATAGTGAATTGAAATATAAAAGTACACACTATGTGAGAAGGTAGAAGACAAAATGTCACCATCAACCTATTCTAGATTTATTAGCTTTTTACAGGAAGATTTAGCAATTTCGACAGCTTCCATTGCAGTCGCTCTTCGTCATCGGGAGCAAGATCCAGGTCCTTTGCCAATGATTCTTTGGCAATATGGCTTGATTAGCATAGAACAGTTAGAGCAAATATATGATTGGCTGGAGACAGTATAGGAATGATTAGCTGATTAAGGAGAATCGAACTATGCTGCATAGGCTATGCCTTTTACAAAGGTTAATGTATGAAATTGCACAAATAAAAGAGCTAGTTGATAATTCAACTAGCTCTTTTGATTTTGTGAGTGAAGAGAGTGGAATCTGTTGCTGTAGCTTCCTGATATTTTTTCTAAAAATTTTACTGTCTTCTACCCGGCTGCAATCGGCTATAAGCTATGAGCCTGAGATTTCAATTTCAGGCGGCGTAGGCGTTGGGCTGCTTGCTTGAGAACCATCCTCCAGTCCGGTGAGGTTATTGCATTTTCTGCAATACTTGTCGAATGGTATCCGATGGCACTTCATCAGTAATCGTCACCACGCCAATTTGCGTTGGCAAAATAAACCTTACTTTACCGGCTTTGACTTTCTTATCAAGTTGCAAAGACTCGATAATTGCTTCGATATCTACCCCAGCTGGTAACTTCGTCGGTAAACCCGCTTTTTCAATCAGGGCGTCTTGACGTTCTGTCTCTTCCTTTTGCCACATTCCCAATTCCACAGCAATCTGCCCTGCTGCTACCATACCAATAGCGACTGCTTCACCATGATTCACGACTTTATAACCCGTCAAGCTTTCCACTGCATGCCCGATGGTATGACCGTAGTTGAGAATTGCCCGCAGCCCAGCTTCTTTCTCATCCTTGCTGACGACATCAGCTTTTGCTTGACAAGAGCGCGTTAATATGCTTTCTATCAATTCTGGCTTGACGTAACGGAGTTGATCCAGACGTTTGCTCGCTTCCATCTCGGCAAACAATTCCGCATCCCAAATCACGCCGTACTTAATCACTTCTGCCATTCCAGCGCGAAACTCGCGCATAGGTAGAGTTTTCAGCACTTCTGGGTCAATTAAAACCAAGCGCGGCTGGTGGAATGCGCCAATCAAGTTTTTGCCTTGGGGATGATTGACACCTGTTTTGCCACCGATTGCGGAATCCACCATCGCTAAAAGTGAGGTTGGCACTTGTACCACGTTAATGCCTCGTAACCAAGTCGCAGCGGCAAAGCCAGTCATATCCCCAATGACTCCTCCCCCTAAAGCTACCATAGTTGAGGAGCGTTCCATGCGGTTTAAGAGCGCAGTATCGTAGATTTTCTGCACAGAACTTAGGGTTTTGTAGCGTTCTCCCGGTGGTAATGTGCAACTTGCAACTTCAAAACCAGCCGCTTCCAAAGATGCAACTGCGCTTTCGCCATAATGCTTAAAAATTGTCGGGTTAGAAACCAGCAGGACTTTTTTGCCTAGCTTTAGATTCCTCATCATCTCGCCCAGTTGACCTATGCCCTCTGGAGCGATCGCCCCTTCAGGCGCTGTTCCTTGCCCAATCGCAATTTCATAAGACTGTTGTGGTAAATTTACGTTAATAGAAGCCATCACCAAATCCCAAACAAGCGCCCCACCGCTGTATTCTACAGCATTACCACTCCCCATTCCCGTATGCAAGACGCTTTTTGGTTGAATTTCTCAAGGCTGGGTTCAGAGGGTAGGGGCGCGGTGATCTTGCACCTGTAGGGTGTGAGCGATAAGATTTACCTTTCTTTCCACCTACACCCTTACCCAAATTAATTCGTAGTCTCCTGGATCACCTCACCAGGACCGTTAATCTCAACGGATCTGTTACCAGCTTGGTCAACAGAGATGCGGAATTGCCGTTCACCCTGAGAACTGGTATAACTTGTCTGTTGATCTGAATTTTGAACTTGAACAGGGGCAGCGTTTAATTGTAGCTTATTTGTTGTCTTATCAAAGACATTCATCCGTGTTTGGTTTCCTTGGCGGAAAACCCTCACACTATAGTTTGGTGTTTGGAAGGTAGCGACTGTCGTTTGTGCTGCAGCGCGTATGCTAGCAGGTTTCTTGACTGTTTGGGCGGCAACAATGCCTGTTTCAAACCCTAACCCAGTCATAACTACCAAAGCGGTAGCAATAAAAGCGTATTTCATAGTGGCAAGTGGCTATTTTATTGTTATAATCACAAGAAATATTGATTATTCTAACTATAAGTCTCACCTTGTTAGTGGTGAACTCAAGAAAGCTTCAACAAATATTTTTATTGAGCGTATCTTCTGTAAATGATTCAATAATATTTATAAACGATTATGGAGAGACTTCAATGTTTGGTGTAATAGCTTACATAAGCTTCTTGGCTCTATTCTTCGGCGTTGCTGTTGGGTTGCTTTTCGGTTTGCGTGCGGCTAAGATCATCTAATTGATTTTTTTGAGTTTCGCCCATAGACAAAGGCGAGCCAAAGCTGCACGAGAGTTTCGCGCAAAGGCGCAAAGGCGCAAAGGCGAGCCAGCGCTGCAGGGGGGTTTCCCGACCGAGGCGACTGGCATTGCAAAGTTTTTTTAAGCGTCGTGCGGCTTTGCGTGAGATTTTTATCCTACCACGGCTTCTTTAGAGGCTTTGTGTTGACCTACGAACGGAGAACGCACCTCTAGACCAAGCAAATTCAGCATTTCCTGGTCAGTATCGTATCCTGGACAGGGAGTGGTAACGGTTAACATATGCCCATTGTCACTAGAGAAGATGGAATTTGCTCCTGCTAAGAAGCATAAAGCCTGTTCTACCTGTGAAAGTCTCGCTCTACCTGCGCTCAGACGAACATCAGATGCAGGCATTAAAATACGCGCTGTTGCAATCATTCGCACCACATCCCAAATAGGAACATCGGGCTGATTTTCTAGGGGTGTGCCTTCAACTTGTGAGAGAATATTGATAGGCACTGACTCTGGATGTGGATGCAGGGTTGCTAGAGTTTGCAACATAGATACGCGGTCATCCACGCTTTCGCCTAAGCCGAGTATACCACCGGAACATACAGTGACATTTGTTTGCCGGACATTGTTAATTGTATTGAGGCGATCGCCGTAAGTCCTGGTTGTAATGATTGTGCTATAGTAGTCCGGCGAGGTATCCAAGTTATGATTGTAGGCGTAAAGCCCTGCTTCTTCTAAACGCCTTGCTTGTGTTTGACTCAGCATACCCAAGGTGCAGCAAACTTCTAATCCCAATGCTGTCACTTCTTTAACCATTTCCAGCACTTGCTCAAATTGAGAGTTATCGCGCACCTCTCGCCAAGCAGCGCCCATACAAACACGACTCACACCACTTTCTTTTGCCTGTTGGGCAATACTCACGACTGTTTCTTTTTCTAAGAGTGCTTGTGCCTTTACCTCTGTTTTGTAGCGAGAAGACTGGGCACAGTAACTACAATCTTCTGGACAACCCCCTGTTTTGATAGATATTAGCTTACAAACTTGTATTTTTCTTGAATCATGGAATTGCCGATGCACGCTAGCAGCTTGATAAACAAGTTCTAGGAATGGTGTATCATATATCTCGCGTATTTCTGATACTTGCCAATTGTACCGTATTACTGATGACATATCTATCCTTTGTAAGGTTTTCGCATAATTTTAGCTCTTCCGAAAGTCTTAACTCACTGATGTTGGTAATACAGCAAGCCTCACTGCTGCTAAATTATGAAGGGTGGCTAATAGCGTTTGGAACAAATATTCAATGATCTATGGAATTGCAATTGCCCAATATTACAACAAAACGGCTGTTATTAAGACTAGGAACTCAGGAGGATATCCCGGCAATACTGAAATTTTATACGGAAAACAAAACATATCTTACTCCATTCTCTCCTCCTTGGTCTGATAACTTCTTCACTCAAGAGTATTGGCAAAATCAGTTACAAAATAACTATTTAGAATTTATTAACGATATATCATTAAGATTATTTATTTTTTCTAAAAAAAATTCAGGAATCATTATTGGACTTATTAACTTTTCTAATTTTGTCAGAAGAGCCGCGCAGTACTGTAATGTAGGATACAGTCTTGCAGAAGCGGAACAAGGAAAAGGTTATATGACAGAAGGACTGCAAGCCGCTATTCACTATGTATTTCAAGAATTAAACATGCACCGAATCATGGCAAATTACATACCTCACAACCAGCGCAGCGGCAATGTACTGAAAAGGTTAGGATTTGTCGTGGAAGGGTATGCCAGGGATTATTTATTGATAGATGGAAAATGGCAAGACCACATCCTTACAAGTATCACAAATCCTAACTGGCAGACAAATCCGTAAGGTTTTACACATTCAATTCAAGGATTGAAATCGCAACAGGACTAAACTCTACAACAATTTTGGATAACTCGGATAAAAGTAATGACTTTGGCTGAAACTGTAAACAACACGAATTCTACCAATCCTTTTCTCAATCTCAACTACGAAACAGCTCTAGAAAATCTAGGCGATGATTACTATGATGAAGTTACCGCAGCAGAATTTTCCCAACATATTCTACGCTGGCGCAACGATGCACTTCTACCTCGCCTTGGACTCGATCCGCAATTAGTAAAAGACGAAGACTTTATCTGTGCTTTTGGCAAATTTGAAGGACGAAAACCGCTTTTGGCGCTGCGTTACCACGGTTATCAATTTGGTGAATATAATCCTTTTTTAGGTGATGGTAGGGGATTTCTCTACGGACAAGTACGTGGTTGTGATGGCGAGCTGTACGACTTAGGTACCAAAGGTTCCGGTAAAACTCCTTACTCGCGTGGTGGCGATGGTATGCTGACACTTAAGGGCGGAGTACGGGAAGTTCTTGCTGCGGAAATGTTACACCAGTTGGGTGTACGTACTTCACGCTGTTTAAGCATGATTGAAACAGGGTTATCGCTTTGGCGAGGCGATGAACCTTCTCCCACCCGTTCCTCGGTGATTGTCAGGATGGGGCGATCGCACATTCGATTTGGCACTTTTGAACGGCTGCACTATTTACGACGTCCAGATTTGACCCAAAAGCTATTAAACCATGTCATCGAGCAATATTATCCACATCTGATCACAGAAGAAGATAAGTACGGTCTATTTTATGCAGATTTAGTCAAACGGACAGCAGAACTGGTAGCGCAGTGGATGGCAGCTGGTTTCTGTCATGCAGTACTAAACACAGATAATATGTCAATTACTGGCGAGAGTTTTGACTATGGTCCTTACGCGTTCATTCCCAGTTACGACCCCTACTTTACCGCTGCTTACTTCGATTATTATGGGCGCTATTCTTATACTCATCAACCGAGTATTTGTAAGTGGAACTTAGAAATACTTCAGGAAGCACTCAAAGCTGTTATTAAGCAAGCTGATATGCAGGCTGGATTAGCTAGATTTGATGAGCATTATCAGAACGAATATCGTTCTATGATGTTGAAGAAGTTGGGTTTTGAGCAGTTATCACATCCAGAAGTTGATGAATTGTTAAACTTAACGATTCAATTTTTGCAAGATAGCAAAGTTGGTTATCACGAATTCTTTTACGAGATGGCTCGCACCTTTTCATTGAAATGGCGAGATGAACCAGGCTTGATTATGGCAGATTCAGATATTGTACCAGCATCAGGAACATCAGAATTTTTTGATAATTGGTGTGTATCATACCATAAAATCTTAAATAATTTTGACCCTGAGCAAACAAACATCATTGCCCAAACTCTCGCTCGTTACAATCCAAAAACTGTGATACTCAGACCAGTCATAGAATCAATTTGGGAACCGATTGCTCAAGAAGACAATTGGCAGCCATTTTATGAGCTAATTAAGCGCATTCAGTCTGGAAGTTAACGAGATGAACTGTTTGCAGATTAATTGGTGCTTATCAAATAAGTAGGGTGCGTTAACGTAGTGGAACGCACCCTACTTATTTAAGACATTACACTGCCCAATAGTGTTGTGTAAGACAACATGATTCATTTAGCTGATTCCGGCAGAAGCCCCACACTGTACTATAGATTTAGTGGTACTTCTAGGTGGCGGTTCTGAATCGCCCACTGATTCATGCTGAATACTAAATTCTTCTTCAACATTTTATTCATATTGATTTCTTAAATTGCTATTAAACAATTCTTAAATCAATAAAATTCTCATCTTAAATAAAAAAAAATATCATATCTTTACAATCTCACTTGCTGAGATAATGTTTATCCTGCCCTACCTTAACACCCTATAAACTTTGCAAGATAATGGCACAAACAAAGGCGATTTGGAACCCGTCTATGTTAGCTCGTAAGCTTGTTGGTAGAATTAACTATTTTTTCTATCAACTTTCAGTAGGTCGGTTTCGCGGATTTGATTTGTATCTTAATTCTCCTGATCGCATAGTATTGGAAGATGTGATTATTCCTTACTTTGTTTCTCGTTCGGAATATCACAAAATACTTTTTGTTGGGTGCGATTGGTACACTAAACCCTACAGAAAATTATTTAGAAACAAGGAATACTGGACAATAGAAATTGAGGAATGGAGAAAGAAATATGCTGCTGACAGACATATAGTTGATGCTCTTCAGAACTTAGGTCTTCATATCCAAAGTGGTTATTTTGATCTCATTATTTACAATGGTGTATTCGGACACGGAATCAACACCAAGGAGGATACTGAAGAGTCCTTCAACCAATGTTTTAATGCTCTGCGTGAAGGAGGAATTTTAGTCTTTGGTTGGAATAATGTTCCTCAGTATACACCTTTTCCTGTGACTACCGAGTGTGAAAATTTGCAAAAATTTAAATCCTACATCTTTGAGCCTTTATCCACTTCCGAATATTTAGTACCAAATACTGAATACAAGCACACGTTTGCTTTCTATAAAAAGCCAGTGGCAAGTTGAAATAAATGAGTTGCTATAGCAGTCCTATTTGAGTTGTAAATTGCCTCATGAGGGCAGAAAACAGGCAACAGGCAACAGGCAACAGGCAACAAAAATTTTTATAAATCATTTAGGATTGCTATATCTCTTGTAATGTCATGTTCGGCTAATTAGCCTTAATTTCCCAAGAACCCCACCCCTTTATCTCCTCCGCCTCCGGGTATGCCTAGCGGGTACGGCCATGGCTATCGCCAGTCGCCTAGGTTGGGAAGTCCCTTCGGGTATGCCTATGTCCTTCGGACACGCTACGCGAACGGCACGCCTGACGGCGAACGCCAGGGGCGCTGCGGAGGGAAACCCTCCTATGCCCTTCGGGCACGCTGCGCGAACAGCAGGTTGTCGTCACCGCCTGCAGCGCGCTTACTCACCGCCAGCGGGGGGAGGGGAGCCTAAGCGCAGATAAACGCGGGGTGGGGTGCAGTCAACGTGGAAATCATAACTAATTAGCCGAACATGATATGAGTTGATCTCCCTAAAAGTTGGGAAGTTCTAAGGCTAGCCAGTGGCGAAAGTAGATGCCTTGATTCATGACTCGGGAGCAGCAATCTGCCCAGTATTGAGATGATTGAGCGACCAACGGTGGTCTATTTTAACAGATGAGGACTGGCAAGTTTCTTCCAAATGCTTTTGTTGTACAGCCGCTTTACGTAAGCTAATAATGAGCTGATTCACCTGATGCCGTAAATCTGGATTATTACTGACTGCTTGCATGGTTTGTCTCTCTAGCAGTTGCAGTATAAGTTCGTAGTGGATCGGTGAAGGCAAAGGAATTGGATCCATGAATTGGTAGTTAATTTAAGATTTTGGATGAGTCAGAAGTTGGTTGTCATTATATGAATTGTTACATAGGCAAAAATTATTTGGCTAAAGCCTGAATTATGCAGAAGCTGAAGATTGGGCAAAGAGGGTGGCGATCGCTTAAACGCCCTACTTGCCCAACCGCTTGAAAAGCGGTTGCCCTGTTTCTTAAAGGAACAGGGGAGGGATTTTCTCAAAGAAAACCCTTCGGCAGTATACGGGCGATCGCTTCTTCTGGATCTGGATGTTTCACCAGAGACTCGCCAATCAGGACGGCAGATACTCCTGCTTGTTCTACTAAAGTCAAATCTTCTGAGGTATGTAAGCCTGACTCGCTAACAACCAAAATGTTCCGTTCCTGCAATTGGTTGCCTTTTGCTGCCAAAAGTTCGCAAGTCGTTTGTAAGTCAACTGAGAAATCTTCCAAGTTGCGATTATTAATACCCACTAGTGATACGCCATCTATAGTTAATACGCGCTCAAGTTCTGCTAAAGTATGAACTTCAATCAAAGCTGCCATTTTCAAGGTTTTAGCAATTTTGACGAAGTATTGCAAATCTTGATCACTCAGTATAGCTGCAATCAATAATACAGCATCTGCACCTCGAAGACGCGCCATGTACATTTGGTAGGGATATATCACAAAATCCTTACATAGTAAGGGCAAATCTACTTTGGCGCGTACCCGAGCTAAGTTTTCAAAGCTGCCAGAAAAAAACTTTTCATCCGTAAGTACTGAAATACAGCTCGCACCGCCTTTTTGATACTTTAACGCAATCTCTACCGGATCAAAATCTTCTCGTAAAATTCCTTTACTGGGAGACGCTTTTTTAACTTCAGCAATCAAAGCTGGTTTTGTTTTACCTTGTCGCAAAGCTGCCACAAAATCACGGGTAGGAGGTGCTTCAAGAACCTGACGCTGCAACTCCTGCAAAGACAGCTTTTCCCGCATTTGGTCAACTTCTTCTTCTTTATGCCAAACAATTTCTTCTAAAATGTTGTTTGGCTCGGCATCAAGCATAGCAGTTTGATACTGCACTGTGGATACAGCAATAGCTGGGTTAGGTCTAAGGCGACGGATTTGCATTCTGGGGGATTAGTGATTGGGGAGTAGGGATTAGGGATTGGGGAGTAGGGATTGGGGAGAGGGAAAAATTTCTCATTCCCAGTCCCCAATCACCAATCTCCAATCCCTAACTGGCAATTGCACGTTTGTATGCTTCGTCCAGTACTTCGGAAAGTGTTGGATGGGCGTGAACCAAATGAGCGAGGCTGTGGACAGATTGACGATTGGCGATCGCCGCTGAGGCTTCATGAATTAAATCTGAGGCGTGTATGCCGAAAATGTGGACACCTAAAACTTCGCCAGTGTCTTTGCGATACACAACCTTTGCCATGCCGTCAGCTTCACCTTCTGCTAACGCTTTGGAATTTCCTTTGAAGTAACTCTTTGCCACTGCGACTGCAAATCCCTCAGCACTGCCTTTTTCTTTAGCTGCTGCTTCAGTCATACCCACATAACTGATTTCTGGATGAGTGAACGCTGCTGCGGGGATACTGTGATAGTCTACTTCTTTGTGGTGCCCACGGATATTTTCTACTGCGATGATACCTTGAGCAGAAGCCGCGTGTGCCAGCATCATTTTGCCATTAGCATCGCCAATTGCCCACAGATGCGGTACTACCTCACCAGCTGATAGCACAGCCATGCTGTCGTTCACTGGGATAAAATTCCGCCGATCAAGTTCCACACCCACAGAGTCTAAACCTAAGTTTTGTGTAGCTGGGATGCGTCCTGTCGCCACTAGGCAAGCATCTACCTCGATGACGCCTACGTCTTCTTTGGTTTTGAAGTCAGCTAATTCAATGACTACGGGTGAACCAGGAATGACTCTCTTAGCGTATATCCCCACATACGTTTCAATATCGCGCCCAGTAATCAGAACCCGTTCGGCAAGTTTGGCAATATCGCGGTCAAATCCTGGCATCAGCTGGTCTAGGGCTTCTATCATTGTAATTTCACTGCCCAAAGCTGAATAAACATCAGAGAATTCTAAGCCGATGTAGCCACTGCCAACAATTGCCACCCAATCTGGTAGCCATTCCAGCTTGACACCCTGATCGCTGGTAAAAACAGTTTTGCCATCGACTTCAATACCCGGAGGAACGAACGGTACAGAACCGGGAGAAAGAATAATATCTTTTGCCGTAATCGTTTTTTCGCCGCTGTCTGTTGTCACAGAGACTTTTTGAATCCCTGCTATCTTACCCCAACCTCGGATGATATCGACTCCCAAACGTTTCAGGCTGTTGGTTAAGTCGCCTTGTATTTTGGCTACGAGATTGTTTGCATGATCGGCGATCGCCTCTCGGTCAAACGCCACACTTCCCAGTTGGATTCCTAGCGACTTGAGGTGATGGGCATCTCTTAACTCCCGCACACGTCCAGATGCCGCCAGCAGTGCCTTAGATGGAATGCAGCCCCGGTTGACACAGGTTCCTCCCATGTCTCCTGCTTCGATAATGGCTGTTTTCAAACCACAGCTTACAGCGTGTAAGGCAGCACCATGTCCACCCACTCCAGCGCCGACAATCACTAAATCGTAATCAAATCCATCACTCACGTTAGTCTCCCCGTGTGCTTTGCCTATTTGTTCTTAACTGACGTACCCATCAGTGCAAGTTTTTTCATTGTAGGCTGTCGCCAAATCAAATTTATGATTTAGACTACTAGGGAGTGAAATTGATCCTCTGACTTTAAGACTGTAGCATCGAATACTTTATAAATATCTTTACTGAATTTTTACAACCTACTGATCACAACAATCGAGTCACTACGGAAGTTCGTCTGGGTTAATTCCTTGCGATCGCAGATAGGATTCCAATCGTTCTGCTCGTTGACGTTCCTGTTCTAACCGTGTGACCTAAAATTTACCAATAAAATCAGTTTTTATACCAATTTTATATGAAGATGCGCATAAAAATACCCCCTGTAGTCCCTCCGATGCCTTGGGGGGAGGAGAGTGCCGGGGGGTAAATATATGCAGCTATGGCTACGCCACGCAAGCTATCACAAAGAAACAGTATTAGCTAAAAATTAAATAATTTAAGTATATAGTAATCCTCTGTTCAGCAGAGGGAATAAGCCCCAGATAGTTTAGGGTTTTGAAACATTCGTATGTGACTTGGTATGATTTGAGGAGTTACGACTAGTAGGTACAGAATTTACAATATTCCCAACACCCTGTACCTTATGCTTACTGTTAGAAACACGTGCCAAGTTCGTGGTATCACCGAAAGTCTTTCTATTATGTGAATCAGAGTTATTGACAGGAGAAGTTGCTTGTGGCTTCTCTATAAAGTATGCTTCTTGTGGTGGAACCGATATAACTTCAACTTCTCCCTTTGGAGCCGATTGAGCATTTGCCTCTTGGTAGGCTCCAAACGAAAGCGATAGCGCTAGCGAAACCAAACTAAATTTTACAAAGCCAACAGCGTTGAATTTAACTTGAAGGGGTACACACTTGTTCATAGTAGTCTTTGTAAATCTTAATTAAAGATAGAAATTAGCTGAAGTCTTGTGTTGAATTAAAATCAATCGCTAAGTAACTACACGGTCAGTTGCGGTCATTCCGGAATCGAACTTAAAAATTTCATCATCCGCGATTCAGTACCGTTGTGGTTACTACTAGGAATTATAGATTGACAAAAAACTTATTCTGTGATTCAAATCACAAAAATAGCGTGTCCAAACGCAAAGCAAGATAGCGATTCTTGTAGGACGGACATCTTCACGGATAGTGTAGGACGGTTGTCTCACGCATTCCATTTCCATCCACCCATGAAATGTGCTAAGTATATTTGTTTGGGCTAGACGAAAACATAAGGGATTCTCGTTTTGCTATAACCGCCACTATATAAATTTCTCATTCTCACTGGCGTTGCAGATAGCAGTCATACATATCGCCTGAACGAACAGTAACAACTTATGCTCAACATTACTCAACTTGAATCATCCTTATGGGAAGCAGCAGATCAACTACGTGCTAACTCTAGGCTTAATGCTAACGAATACAGTATGCCCGTACTAGGGCTAATCTTTCTCCGCCATGCGACTAACCGCTTCAAAGCCGTCAACGTGGAGATTGAGAAGACTTTACCATATTACTCTCAAGCGCGTGTTTTTCACTTCTCCCCATGCATTCAATCTCTTCGATAAGATTTTCTAAATCGACCTCAGAAAATCTACCTTCTTTTAATTGTTTAGCAGTTGTCTCTATCCACAGATAAAAATCTTGGTCGTAAAGATGAGAGTTTGTAAAGATTGTTGGTTGAGGCGCTGTCATCTTATTTTTCAACCTCATCAATATAAGGATAGAAGTAGAGAAAATAGCAAAATTAAATTAATCAGGTAAAAACTCCTGATTCAAACATTCATCCGCAGTCAAAAAAGACTCTACAGGAAAAGTATCAAGGGTTAACCCAGTCTCTAAAGCCGCTAGCTGACGTGCATCCTGATAACATTCCAGAAAAATTTCAGCGAAGTACTTTTTCAAAATTGGGCTATCTTGCAAATTTTTATTTAGTCTGCGTCGATGTTCAAAGATAGTATAAAGCCAACTATTAGTGCGTTTTTCTGACTGATATTTGTATTTTAGTAGGTGCATTAATAAAACTACTAAATTGCTTTCTAAAGCTCTTTTTTCACTTCTCCCCATGCTTTCGATTTCTTCAATGAGATTTGCTAAATCAACTTCAGCAAATCTCCCTTCTTTTAACTGTTTAGCCGTCGTCTCTATCCACAGATAAAAATCTTGGTCGTAAAGATGAGAGTTTGTAAAGACTGTTGGTTGAGGCGCTGTCATCTTATTTTTCAACCTCCCAAAATCCGTCCCAGTAAACTTAATTTATTCCCGCTCTTGCTATGCCTGTTACATATCTCAATAGATTGCTTTTGGGCGTATCCCAAGTGGAACTTGAGACTTCGCAAGTAGCAAGGTAACTATATAATAACAAGGAGCCAGGGCGAATTTACGACTTTAACATATTTGACATGAGGCACTACTCCAAGTTTCAAAATGGATGAGGTTTAGTGGTAGGGTGCGTTAGCCTGCGGCGTAACGCACCCTACGTATACTTTTAGTAAAGTAGATAACTGTATCACTTGTAACACCCATGAGCAATAGATTTTGGGACCTATAATTTTAAACATCGCAACTGTTGAGCAACTTCACAAGCCTTAAAAATTATGTTAGATGAAACTACTATTGAGCAACGCTTGGTAAATCTTGAACGTACAGTAACCGAACTCAAACGTCTGCTGATACCATCTCCCACCCCTAGCAATTGGTTAGAAAAAGTAACTGGTTCTATTTCTGATGAGCAAACTTTCCTTGAAGTTTTGGAATATGGAAAATCATTACGTTACGCTGATAAACCCGCAGACGAAATGACTAGCGAAGACACAGGTTTACCTGTAGATACCTACGATGATAGTGATGTAGATAACCTAAGCAATATAGTATTTCTTCATGTTTATCAGCAGTATGAGAGTGCTAATAAGCATCCTTATGCAGCGTGATATTACTTAATATTATTCGGTAAAGTCTTTGAGGTTTTGGTGCAATTGGTGAATGCGATCGCACCACCAAGGTATCACTGTTTGTCCCTGACTAAGTGCTTCTAGCGCCGCTTGCTTGTCAAATGCTAGTTTCACAGGCGATCGCGTAGCTAATAACATAAGCCGCTTCATCTTATCTTCGGTAACAGACTCCTCAAATAGCCAAAGCTTTCTTTCACGCAATGTTTCCCGACGACAGATAATTAGTCATTTTACAACACATCCAATGGACGTAACTGGATTCGAACCAGTGACCTCTACGATGTCAACGTAGCGCTCTAACCAACTGAGCTATACGTCCGCAACCCCACTACTATAACATAAGTTTAGCTCAATTGCCAACACTAAGTTGCTGAAGTTGCCTGAAAGGGGTGAGTTCTGTATTTATTTTGCCGTTAGCTGGTTGAGTTTGTTGTTTGCCGATAGCAGTAGCTGTTGAGCCTGAAGATAAGTTGTCGTACCTGGTTGTACTTTTTCAAGTTGGTTAATAATTCCCTGTAGCTGGCTAATGGTGCGGTTCTTGTCCAGCAATTGGGGATTTGTAGGAGTGGAAGCAATCAAGCTTTGAATTTGGTGTTGTACCTGTTCAAGGGCAGATTCTGAATCCTGCTCAGCTTGGCGTCGTATGCGGATTTCTGCTAGGTTCGCTTGGTAAGTTGCTAGTAATTTCTGAGCTTGTGCATAGCCTTCTAAGTCTTGTGTGGGAACTTGTTCCAGACGATTGATTGCCTCTTGCCATAAGTTTTCCACTTGTTGCCACTGAATAACTGTATGAGGTGGATTTTGACCAGCTTTTGCCGCTTGAGCAGAAAACTGTTGGGCTGCTGCAATCAAGGTACTAAGTAGGTCGGCGGAAATAAACATAACTATATTAAGAAGGGTAAAGGGAAAGGCGAAAAGGGAAAAACCTTTACCCTTTAACCTTTTCCCTTTCCCCCTACAAAACTTTACATAGTTCGGTTTAATCGTGCCTACTTACTTAATGCGCTCATTACCAGCAGCAAGACCAACAATTTCTTTAAACTCTTGCTGGTAACTTTCTAGTTTCTTTTGTGCTGTTTTTCCTGCCAAAGTTTCACCAGGAATTTGTTCTAAATTGTCGAGTGCTGAACGCCAAGAAACAATTGCTGCTTTTTTGTCAATAGATGTTGATGCTTGTTGATACTGCTGTTTAGCTTTGTTAAGCGCTTGTTCACTGTCGCTTAGCAATGTCTGAGCATTCTTTTCTTGAAACACTTGAGCATCTAGTTGTCCAATCTTGCTTCGGGCTGCATTAAATCCGTAAATGCTCAACCGCGAATCGTACCACCAATAATTGTATTCTGACCACTCATTAATAAACCAAATTGGTAAGGCATCAAGATTTTTTTGTGCCTGTTTGACCTTCACCTCCCCTCGTTCCAAGTCGGCTGGACTGCTGGCTTTTTCAATCAGTTGTTCGGCTTGTTCAACTGTTGCGATACGCCTTTGGCGTCTGCGCTCTGCGCAATCGCTTCTCGATAGTTATTCTCCATGCTTATGTAGCTCGGTAGCAGTAGAATGGGAGCATTCCGCGCCACAGGACGACGAATGACCGGGTAAGGCAAGTTTGCCACCCAAATGACACCAATAGGAACGCCAAGTAGAATTGCTGCCGACAACATCCTACTAAATAAACGCCTTTGTTTTTTTGCACCTGGCTTATACGAGTAGGTACGGTGAATTTGTGCTTGAGCTTCGATTTCTTGTTCTATTTCAGCAAGGGTTTTAGGTCGGGATGGCACAGGTGCTGAGGGCTTTAGCACCACAGGCTGTTGACTTTTCAGCAACGGGTCAATTCCAGAGCTATTCTGGGGTTTTCTGGGCAGGAGATTAAAGGGCAGATTTTGAAAAAAATTCATCACAGTATAGTATAAACTTTCACTGCTACTTAATATGCCCAAATGCTGATGAAATGAAACAGCTTGATATATTCCTTTAAATAGGGGAAAGTCTTTAAAAGGATTGATACAATCTGTGCAATAGCTGAAAAATTATCCTAGTAGGTAGAATGGCGACTGCTTTAATTACTGGTGCCTCTAGTGGTATAGGTAAAGCCTTTGCAGAGGAACTAGCGGCACGCAATACAAATCTTGTTTTAGTTGCTCGTTCAGGAGAAATATTGAACGAGTTAGCAGAACATTTGCAAGAAAAATATAAAATTCAAGTAGATACAGTTGTTAAAGACCTCACAGAAATTGGTGCTAGTGATGCTGTATTTGATGCTGTAAAATCAAAGGGATTAACAATTGATTTGTTAATTAATAATGCTGGTTTTGCCTGCTATGGCGATTTTGCCGAAAGCGACGGAGAACGGCAAGTCAAAATAGTGCAATTAAATATTCTGGCTTTAGTAGATTTAACTCATAAATTTTTGCATGAAATGCGGCAACGTCGTTCTGGAAGCATAATTAATGTCTCTTCCCTGACCGCATTTCAACCAATGCCTTACATTTCTGTTTATGCTGCCAGTAAAGCGTTTATTGTCAGTTTTAGTCAGGCATTGTGGGCAGAAAATCGTCAATATGGCGTACGCGTTCTAGTGACTTGTCCAGGACCTGTTGAGACAAACTTCTTTACAGAAGCTAATTTCCCCCCAGCCCTTGCAGCTAGAACAAATAAAATATCGACTTCAAAAGATGTGGTACGCGAATCCTTAAAAGCTTTGGAAAGGGGAGATTCTATTGTTGTTATTGGTGGCTTTAGCACTCACTTCATTAGTCGGTTATCTCGGTTCGTTCCGCGCAAAACTCTGCTATTTATTTTAGAAAAACAGTTTAAGGCAAAAACAACTTAAGGTATGTTGGTAGTAGTTAGTGGGTAGTAGTTAGTTGTCAAAAAGTATCATTAACTACTCACTATTTAATAGCATTACACATACCTGGTTAACTGCACGCGGTAGCGGTCTTTTTTGGTAACGGCGATTTCCCCAACTTCTAAACGTCCTTTACCACGAATAGCGATTAAGTCGCCTGTTTTCACTTGAGAACTTGCTTGAGTAATTTCTTTCCAGTTGACGCGAACATCACCGCCATCAATTAACTCAACCATTTTGCTGCGAGACATCCCAAAACCAGCAGAGGCGATCGCATCCAACCGTAAAGAAGCTTCCACTGTGGTTAATTCTTTTTTCTTGGGTTCGCGCACCTTCAATTCGCTTAAATCTATGCGCTGGGTTTTCACGGGAACCGATCGCACCTGGTTGAGATTCATCTCTAAAAAGTCCGCCAACTCCGGCACGACAATTACCTGCGCCCCTCGTTCACCCAGTACAATAATGTCCCCCGTCTTTTCGCGGACAATACCAGTTCCCAACATTGCGCCCAAGAAGTCGCGGTGAGTCGCGGTATCAAACAGGAAATTTCCAGCTATGTCTAAGGCGGTGACAGCGACTTGAGATTGATCCAAAGGCATTTCGGAACGGGCGATCGCTATTCTTCTGCGTTCAGCTTGGGGATACCCACCCCACACCACGAACTCCACCTCAGTCAGACGGCTGAACACCTGCTGAATTTCTACCAACTCTGGAGGAGAGAGAAAATCAGTCAAAACAACTTCCCAAGTTTTGATGGCTTGTTCAGCCTGGTCAATCACATGAGCTATACTATCTCGATTTTCAACACCTTTTAAAAGTTCTTCCCGTGGCAGCATTCTATGTAGTAGTTATGAGTTATGAATTAAAAGCTATCAATTATTATGAGTCCTTTGTCCTTTGTAACTAATGACCAATGACTAATGACTAATGACTAACTAATACTTGTGTCACCGTAACCTTGAAGATTTTCTGGCTTAAATTGACGCAACAAGCTGGTTGCTTGACGGGTAAGGCTTTCAGAACCTTGAACGACAACCAAATATTTACCAGCATTTAAGCGGTTGCGGTAAGGTAAAGCGTCACCACTCCCAAGCACTAAACCGACTCCACCACCAGAAAATACACTACCCATAGCGCCAGCACCAGCGCCCAACAATCCGCCAATAATGGCATTGCCAACTTGACCTACCCAAGGAAAAGTCTCCAAACCAGTCAGCAGGTTAAAAGTCACTCCACCGAAAAATCCAAACGGCACCAACCAAAAAGCCATAAGCTGCACTTGCTTCTTTGCTTGCTCGTTAGGGTCAATCAAGCCAAACTCATCTGCACTTTTATAACCTTTACCTAAGATTGTAGCTTCTATGCCTTGTTTCTCTAAGGCTACGTAAGCAGCTTCTGCTTGGATGCGGTCTGGTAAAACGGCAACAAGGTAATTCATCGATGTTAAAACTGAGTTCTGATAAGGGTTAGAATCTTATAAACGTCAAATAAATGTCAAATCAAACTGTGCTCATCACATCCAGATTATCAGCAAAAAGCCTACATCGTTAATTTTCCTTTACATCTTTCTTTATTGGTTTATTCTTTATTAATACAAAGGATTTCTGCTGATTTTTGAGCTAGATGTAAAGGTTTGCGTGAGCAGTATCTGCCTAACAGGTTGGTGTGCAACTACATTATTGTACTAAGTCAAGAGGTTCGCAAAAATTATTCACACCTTTCTTTAAAACATATATTAAAACTGGCGTTGCTAACATATTAGGAAACGTTGGCATTGTCTTGAGGTGTTCCATCATCCCCTTAACTGAACCGTTAAGCAAATCATCCCGAAAATCTTGTTGACAAATGACGGCACGCCATTTTCGAGCTAAAGCATCCAACCACTCTGAATTCGCTATTTCTGGTTCTTGTCCTGCCCGAATTGCTAAAGTCATTGCTGCATCTTCTAAATCCCCCTCACATTCCTCAATGATGTCGAGTGCTTCCATAGCTGTGAAGTCATCTGCAACTTGAGAGCGAAACTGTGCAATTTCTTTTGCCGTAACTTCTGTCATCAGTTTGTGTTCTATTTAGCCCTTAAAGTTTTCCTGTATCCTGTATGCTAGGATAGTCCAATTTTGATTGATATAGCAGGGGATTAGGGACTAGGGACTAGGGACTAGGTGAAAAGTCTTTTTGTGTCTAGGTTTTATCATCTGTTGATGCCCTAACCACCAAGGCTTTTGCTATAAAAGATTTTTTTAGCTTTTGATTATAAAAAGATTGTACTCTGCAACTCCATAAGGTGCAGAGCACATTGCAAAACAAATTAAACATTTAACATATCAGTCAAAAGCTTACAGTTGATAGTTCATCATCCACAATCTTATAACTCATGGCTGATGACTATTAACTCATTTAGCTTGATGACCTAGAGGTGATAGCTCGTTGTAAAGTAGCTAGAGCACGGTTGTAATTTAAGATTGCTGTAACTCGTTGACCCTCAGATCTTGTCAATTCATTTTGCGCGTCAATGACTTCAGTTTGAGTACCCACACCTGCTTGGAATCGCAACCGCGCTAAACGCAGAGCCTCTCTGGATTGTTCAACAGCAGCATTTGCAGTTTGAACATTCTCCAAGTTAGATTGCAATTGAGAATAGGCTTGTTCTACGTCAAAGCGGATTTGGTTGCGCTGGGTGCCAAATTGAGTTTCGGCAATCCGAATAGCAACTCTGGCTTGATCTGCCCGAGCTCTTGCTGCTCCCGCATCGAACAAAAGCAGGTTGGCTCTGACTCCCAATGAATAGTTATCAGTAATGCTGCTATTATCGTCAAACTGATCCTGCACCTGGTAGCTGCCAACCAAACTCACTTGAGGACCAAGCGTCGAGAGTGCCTGCCGTCGCTGTTGCTCAGCAATGTTGCGTTCCACCAGTCGCTGTTGCAGTTCCGGACGGTTTTGAAAAGCTAACACAATAGTTTGTTCGAGCGGAATATTCCACAGACCTGCTAATCTCACTGGGTCTGCCGTGGTTATATCAATTGATTGCGGCAAATTCAACGTTTGCGCTAATTGACGACGGCTAATTCGCTGGTCTGAGACAGCCTGCACTAGCTGTTGTTGGAAATTTGCTAATTGAACCTGAGAGCGCAGAACATCAAATCGAGTACTCACACCAGCTCTTTCCAAAGCTTGTGCATCTCGCAAACTCGCCTGAGCATTTGTCACAGCAGACTGGGCAATACGTACTTGTTCATCTGCTTGTTGCAGGTTGTAGTATTGAGTGGTGACATTCAGGCGGATATCCTCAGATTGACGTTCAACATCCAACTCAGCCGAACGTAGCTGTTCTTCAGCTTGTCGGATGAGCGCTGTCCTTTGTCCAGAGGTATAAATATTATAATTCAGTTCCGCGCCTCCACTGAAAGATGTACTAGAGGATGCATTTTGAATCCTGCCCTGAATCACTGTTTGTTGATCTGAGAAACCTGGTCCACTACGAGTTAGGCTAGTACTAAGATTGGCATTAGGTAACAAAGCAGCTTGCTGCTCCCGTACAGCAGATCGACTGCGTTCTACAGTTAGTAACGCCCGCTGTAAGTCCAGATTGTTGCCCCGTGCTATCTCCAGAGCCTGTGCCAAAGTAATCGGCTGAGTTCCCGCAAGCCTCACTTCCTCGGGTTTGGTGGGAAACTGTAGGGGATTTGGGTTGGCATTGAGGTAATCAGGGATTGGCACGGAACCTGCTGAGCCAGGAGTCGTACCAGCAGGAGTCGTACCAGCAGGAGTCGTTGGTGCAGGAGTTGTTGGCGCAGGAGTCGTACCAGCAGGAGTGGAGGAACCTGCTTGAGCTACCTGATTTCTTGTGGCATTTTGTTGCCCACAAGTAGACGACCTAAGAAGCACAGAAGCCGAACGACCAACCTGATTTTTACCTTTCCCCTGTAGTTGCGGGCATAACTGCATCTGCTCCAATAGCTTCGCTACTTCTACTGTGCTGCGTGTTGAAGTTGCTGACACTTTTGCTAACCCAGAATCAGGGTTTTTCTTTTGTGTAGCAGGCTGCCCAGAAGAAGCAGGCGTATTTTGTTGGACAGAGGAAGCGGCTGTTGAGGTAGTATTATTAGAAACAATTGTATTTTCTGACTCCTGAGCAGCAATTGTTGGCTGATTCTGTTTTTGCGTGCTAGTAGCAGAACGAATCTTATTTATCAACTGGCTTTGCTTTGAGTTAGGCTTCAAGCTTAAAAGCACACCTTGAACCTTACCCGCGACTTTTCTTATCGGCACACCAGTTTTTCCAGCCAGTACGACCCCGACACTGCTACTACCTACAGAATTTAGACGAGCTGCCATAACACCAACACCAGATAAGGTTGGCGCTGGAAAACTGTTGTCAACAGTAGGAACCAGCTGCTGCGTGTTGATGTTAAGCGCTACCGAGGTTTCCTCGTAGGTAGAAGTCAAGGCGCTGGGCGAGGCTAAAAGCCCGACTCCAGTTGCTTTGACAGTATCAGCCCAAGCAGGCTGAGTTGTTAACACTGCTGCTGTTACACCAGGTAACAAACTACTGAATATATGCTGTCCTTTCACCGCATCCCCTCACACGAAAATAAAGCGGCAGAAACCGTTTTCTCACCAGAGAATATATCACGATGCCAAGTTTAGGAATCGGAACTCTGTTTGTCTTGAAATCCTTTGACAATGCGAGACAGTTCCGCCTTCTCATCGATAGTAACGCGCGTAGGAGCACCACTGACAATCCGTTCGTAGTTGCGGAAGGAATCTTTAATTTCGGGACCGTCAGCCGTGATATTATACTCGCGGATACCCTTGTCATGCCATGAACCGCGCATTTTAAATACGTTGATTGCCCGCGACATCTCTCCACGGATTTCTACATACTGTAACATCAAAATTGTGTCAGTAATCGTAGAAATATGCGAGTCTGTAATCGAATGCGATCCCATAAATTGGTCGGTTGTGTTGGTAAAAAAGCCTGTAATTTCTTCTTGCTTGGCGTAACCCGTAACACCGATGACAAATTGCCGGAATGCATTATTGCTTACACCTCTTGCTAACGCGCTAAGAGAGTCAATAGCAATACGAGATGGTTTAAATTCAGCAATTTCTGACTTAATAATTTGTAGGTGGTCTTCCAAACCAGTTGATTCCGGATATGTACAAATTATTTTTAGCAAACCTTGGCGTTCTAAATCCTCAAAATCAATTCCCCAAGAGGAAGCGTTGCGAGATAGTTGAGCGCGTGATTCCTCATAGGCAAATAATATCGACCTTTCGTTGTGGAAACAACCAGTTTGCAGAAACTTGCTAACCAATAGAGTTTTCCCAGTACCAGTTGCTCCTGTTGCTAAAATAATCGAATCTTTAAAGAAACCACCGCCGCACATTTGATCTAAGGTTTTAACGCCAGAAGATACCCTGACATTTGAAGACCGTTGAGTTAAGCGCATCGCTCCTAATGGAAAAATGTTAATCCCTTGATTGGTAATTGTAAAAGGATATTCACCCTTCATATGTGTCGTACCGCGCAGTTTGAGTATTTCAATTGTGCGACGGCGACGTTCTCCTTCTAAAACATTACGGACGATCGCCACATTATCGGAAACAAATTCTTCTACCCCATAACAGGCAACAGGACCGTACTCTTCCGTACGTTCTGTAGTTATAATCGTGGTGACACCTAGTTGTTTGAGACGCGCTACCAGACGAAATATTTCTCGCCGCACCACTCCTCCTGCTTCATACTGTTGAAAGACTGCTGTGACTGAGTCAATCGAAACACGTTTTGCCTTATACTTACGAATAGCATATTGCAGGCGCTCAATCAGGGCAGAAAGGTCAAAGTTACCCACAACATCTTGCCCCTCTGGATCCGGAGAAGCATCCAGTATAAATAATTTTCCTTCACTAATCAAGCGCGGTAAATCCCAACCAAAAATACCAGCATTTTTTATAATATCACTGGGAGATTCTTCAAATGTAACAAAGACTCCTGGCTCATCAAAGTAGGTAATACCGTTGTAAAGAAATTGCAGAGAAAATAAAGTTTTGCCCGTTCCAGATGTGCCGCTAAATAAGGTCGTTCTTCCTACAGGTAACCCTCCATGACTAATATCGTCAAACCCCTCTATCATGGTCCGAATTTTTTCTACACCTGTATATGTCGGTGTTTTATTTTGCTCTAAAGTTTCTTTATCATTCATTGCTAACGCTTACAAATCGGGATGAAACCCAGTTATTTTATTAATAAACTATGTCGTTTCTGTCGTCAGTCTTGTTTTGTTATATAGTCTATTCTTCCAATTGTTCTTGCTCATCTTCACTCAGTTCTTCATAAAGCAAATCCAATCCAATTAAGACTCTTTCTCTATCTGAAAGGTCTCCAATAATTTTCCGAACGGGTGGAGGCAAAATTTTAGATAATGTCGGTGTTGCTAATATCTTATCTTCTTCTGCCAGTTGTGGGCTTTTCAGTACATCAATAACTTTCAAAGCATAAACGCCTTTAAACTCTTGTTCTAAAATGTTTTTGAGTATTTTTAATGCCCGTACTGAGTTTGCAGTGTTGCCTGCTACATAAAGCTTGAGAACATAGGTCTTTCTTGGCTGATTCATAAAACGTACAGGCTATAAGTAAAGAAAGAACGAGCTAGATGCTATCTTCTGAATTCAAAGCGCGACTTCCACCAACAAGGGCGGCTGAACTTTGATTAAGTTATTCTATTTAGGAATCGAACAACGATAAAGTTCACATAAGTGAGCTAGTATATCAATCAATGTCAGACGGTAATCAAGTAAGGCTTCATCGCTCCGTCCTTCCAATTTTAGCTGCTGGGAAAACTCGTCAATAAGTTCCATGTGAATCTCGATGATTTGGGGCACAGGAATATTACCATAAAATACTGCATGGATAAATTTATCAATTTTATCTTTCAGTGTTTCGTCTGTGGTGATAAAGTAATTTATGAGAATTTGACGGTAGTCTGATTTGAGTTGTTGCAACAATGCCTGTTGTTCGGCTCTCGTCGTCATTTGTTGAAAAAACTGGTGGGATTCTAGCTTGTGCCATTTAACAGCATAAGAACAATTAAAGCTTAATACTTTATTTAGATTTTTTGGCACCCAATTGAGTAAATACTCAAAGATTGGTACTTGTGGTGCCTACTTCCCAAAACTGGCAAGCCCGGCAAGACTGACATTCAGTCACGCCGCACATCCACCCGAGTAAGCTTTGTTCGATAGGAAAATCAGCTTGATTAGCCCAAAATGGTCTACTGGTCTACAATATTGATAGGAAATCACTATGGGTAATAACATTTGTTTTGATACATCTAGTCGCTCACCTTAGCAAAACTTTTCTCGGTTATGACAAGAGCAAGCGTTTCCAGAGTAGATAATAAGTGCGGAGCAAATTTGCTACCCTACCCAAAAAAACTTGCTTTTTGTCAACAAATAGTGGTAAATAATTAACAATATGTTGCCACAAAATTGTAAAATTTTGTGCGTGGTTGAGGAGGCGTTCACGCTCAGAAAGGGAAATGAGGATGATTTCTGGTGAACTCCACTTTCGCTCCCTTCTAAAGTAATGCCCAGAAAAGGACTAACTGATTGGAGTTAGTGGTGTAGCTGAAATGGAAGTGGATATTTGCCACCCTAACTCATTGTGCTTGCTGTAGTTAGTTCGTGATTTGCTTGCTTCATATCTATCTGAATACAGATTTCCTTACTTTGCTCCTTAATAAGATATTTAAACGAAGATAAAGGATTGTCGCATTATAAATCATTATAATTCCTAAAGGTTCTAGAGCGAATCTTTGGATCCATAATTGTTGTAGCTGTCGCTATCGATTATGAGTTTCAACACTCTTGTTAATACTGGTGTTGACGCCTGTAATACCTGAAGGCGGCTTTCCCTCTTTCTTAGAAGAGCTTCTTCAAAGATTGGTGGCTGACAGAAGTTTGGGGATTGCTCCAAACTGCTAGGAGCAAAGGGAAATGCCCTGCTTTAACCACTCTTGCTGGCAAAGAATTTGTCAGGAACAAAGAAGCCCTTTGTCTCTAAGACGTTCAATTTATGACAAAAATGTTAGACTCAGTCTTCTTAGAGGATATAGCTTCATACCCAAACACCGAAAGCTTAAGAGAGTAGTTAGCTGGTGGTGCCGGAAGTAAACCGCGTAAGAAGGACGACCTCATCGCCATATGTCAATGCTAAAGTACCCGTTATATGAATTTATAGCAACCGTACCCAACTGCCTAGAAACGACTACTATGGCAGTTGTGCTGGAGATTTTTCAACAACAGCAGTGCGATGGCGCAGAGCGCAGCGCCGCAGGCGATCGCCTGGCAGTCTTGGATAAGCAAAAATGCCTGTTAGGATTAATTTACTCTGCCCGTTTATTACCACAATTACTGACAGCACAAGGCGAAGGTCGTTCTCAGTTTGTAGACTTACAGCAACCCCTCTCGACACTGGGTCAAGGTTTAATTGAACCTATACAGACAATACCAGCTTCTTTCAATGTGGAGCAATTTAGTTCGTTTTTGCGCTTTCAAAAGACCCAGGGAAATACGAATTTAGATTGGGCATTGATTGACTCAAATGGCAATTTTTTGGGGCTTGTGGATACCTCGCGTCTGTTGGGGTTTTTAGCGAAGCAAAAATTGGAAACTGAGACTTCTAAAGGGACTAGGCGCACAAATTCAAGGAAAACGCTTCACAAGTCTTGTGCAAAAATTTTGAGTAATTCCACTGATGCAGATGAAGTAAAAGGTACTAATGGTAGAAGTTACGCACCTCAGCCAAGACGAGAATGTAAGCCACTGATCGAGTTATTAGAACGATTGCCTTGGCCATTAATGTTACAAACAAGCAATGGCGAAGTGGTAACGCAAAACCCGGCTTGGTGGCAACAATTGGGAGCATTGAAAGATCCAGAAGGAGTCAAGCGACAGGTAGAAGCGATTTTGGCAAATGCTCCAGCCAAGAAATTAGAATACGCGACTCAAACGCCAACCAAAGTTTATTCCTTTGGCAGCAATGAGCATTTTGGTGAAGAAAATTCTTTGTCAGCTATGAACGAAGTCATGCCTCAAAAAGGCGTGTCACCTAGGTCAACATTGGTGACTCCTCGCACTCCTGAGGTGCAAGAACAGTCTTTAAAGGAACCTGGATTAAATCGCTGCTTTTTGGATAGTCAGTTAGGGACTTGTACTTGTGTAGTAGAAATACAAAATGGTCAGGAGCGAGTTTGGCAGTTTGCCAAAATTCCCTTGGACAGCCCTGATTTAAAAGCCCTGAGTACTGATTTTAAAACACTCTCCACTCAAAATTCACCACTCAGTAGTGATTTGTGGCTGATGCTAGCGACAGATGTCACCGAACAGCAGCAGCTTTGTAAAGAACTAGCCGCGAAAAATGCCGATTTAATTCAACTCAATCGGTTAAAAGATGAGTTTTTAGCTTGTATCAGTCATGAACTCAAAACTCCTCTAACTGCCGTTTTGGGATTATCACGGTTACTGGTGGATCAGCAATTGGGAGAATTAAACGAGCGTCAAGCTCGTTATGCAGGACTGATTCATCAAAGTGGACGCCACCTCATGAGTGTGGTCAATGATATTTTGGATTTGACCCGTATGGAGACGGGACAAATGGAGTTGACGCTCACCAACGTCAACATTCAAGCAGTGTGCGATCGCGCTGTCTCTGAGGCAAAGGCGATTCATACCCAAAGTAGCAAAGGTTCATTAAAATCCCAAGCTGAAAGTACGCCTGTAGAACACCAATTTAGCTTCTCAATTGAACCTGGCTTAGACCAGATTATGGCGGATGACTTGCGGATGCGCCAGATGCTGGTACACCTGCTTTCTAATGCCTTCAAATTTACTGAAACAGGTGGTGAAATCGGGCTGCGGGTCAGTCGTTGGGAAGGTTGGATTGCCTTTACAGTCTGGGATACAGGCATTGGTATTGCCGAACACCAGCAGCATTTAATTTTTCAGAAATTCCAACAACTGGAAAATCCCCTCACCCGCCAGCATGAAGGAACAGGTTTGGGACTTGTATTAACTAGAGCTTTGGCTCGTCTCCACGGTGGCGATGTCAGCTTCTTGTCCCGTGAAGGTAAGGGTAGCCAGTTTACACTACTCCTACCCCCCAGCCCCCCTAAAGAGGTCGCGCGATTGGGAGATGAGGAGATAGAAAGAAATTCTTTTTCGCCCCCTCACTCCAACCCAACCCTACCCTTAGGCAAGTTTCTTGAGGCTGTACGGGAAACTGGTTCTAGATCTAGGGGAAGCGATCGCCCTCCCGTCGTCTACGCTGCGTCATCACCCCATCACCCCACATCTTCTAAATCGCTAGTGCTGGTAGTGGAGGCAGTTGCTCGGTATATTGAAGATTTGACCGAACAATTGACAGGTTTGGGTTATCGGGTCGTGATTGCTCGCTCAGGATGTGAAGCAGTAGAAAAAGCTCGGCGCTTGCAACCAAAAGCTATCTTCCTCAATCCCCTGCTTCCTTTGCTGTCGGGTTGGGATGTCCTAACCTTACTCAAATCCGATGGCGCAACTCGTCACATACCCGTGATTGTGACAGCAACAGGAGCTGAAAAAGAGCAAGCATTTGCCAACCGAGCAGATGGTTTCTTGAGCTTACCAGTACAGCATCAGGTCTTAACACCGCTGGTAGAAAGTCTGTGTGCTCCACCAGAAGCAAAACAGCAAAAATCAGATCATGGAGAAATTCACAGCAATAACACACCACTGAAAATTTTGAGGTTGGTCAATGCTGAGTGTGAATCTCTGACATCGCAACCGTTACTTCAACAGCACCGAGTTATAGAAGTGGATGACCTGGATCAAGCAGAACTGCTGGCTCGCGTTTGGCAGTTTGATGTCGTTTTGCTCGATACAGAAATGCCAGCAGCCGAAGCTTTACTAAAACAACTCAGTCAACACCCCCGTTTGGCAAATCTGCCACTTGTGACTTGTAATGTTTCAACGACACAAACTGCTTCTGCAATGCCAAAGCTCTCTGTGTTCCCTTGCTTAACGCCATTAGGCACAGATAAGTTTCATAATGTTGCGAAAACAGAAGCTTTATTGTCAGTTTTGCAAATTGCATCTGGTGTAAGCTGCCCACCCAGCATCTTAGTGGTAGATTTAGCGATTCTGCCGGATTTACCAGAGGTAAGACACAAGCAGGTGAGCAGTTATCGGACAGAAAAAAACTCCTCATTGAGTAGCCACGTTGCTGGGGAGAATGCTTTGTGTCCCTTGACGATTTCTCGTGGTTCTGAGTGGTTCCAAGCTTTGATTCAGTACCTGCAAACAGCAGGCTTGAAAGCATCCATGAGTCGCTCTTGGGCAGAACTGCTACAGCAAATTCGCCATCAAAGTGTTGACTTATTGCTGATTTGCTTGGGAGACTCTCCCATCCCAAAAGAAGTGTACTCAGCCCTGAAAACGTTAGGACAGCTGCCTTTCAACTTACCACCAGTTTTGCTCCTCGACCAACGATTAAATCCCGATGAGGTTGAAGATGAACAACCTGACATTTCTTCAAACGACACAAATGAAAAATTAGAGTCTATAGAAACTGTGGTGAGTACTATTGCCTGCCAAATTTTACCCCGCTCTATATCAATGGAGGACTTGCTCAACGAGGTTAATAAAGCTTTGAAGCCTGACTCATGATCCTCGCTGTGCTCAAATTCGCTGATTCAAAATAAAAAAAAAGGCGTTGCTGAATTGAGGTATGAAATTTTCTTCCTTTAATTTTCAAAACCCTTATCTTTGCAACGCCAGTCGCCTGCGGAGGGAGACCAACGCCCTTCGGGTTCGCCCTTCGGGTATCTCCTTCGGAGACGCTGCGCGTTAGCGAAGCTCCTCCCTTAGGAGGCACGCCAGTTGCCTCTGTCGGGAAACCCTCATTCGCCCTTCGGGCACGCTTCGCGAACAGCACTGGACTCACCAGTTGCCTGCGGAGGGAAACCCTCCTTCAGCACTGGTCTCACCGCCTGCATGGCTAGCGCTCCTCCTGCAGCGCTGGCTCGCCTTTGCGCGAACTTAATTTCATACTTTGAATTAGCAACGCCGGATAAGTTATTACGAAGAAGGGGTTGACGGATTTTTGAAAGGAACTCGAATCAGTCCATAAGCACCACTGGTGCCTAAATTTTCATAATCGCTACGCTTTAAGCCCATTTGAGGAAACTTTTTCGGCTGAGCAAGAACTAGCACTGAGGCAGGTTGCGCTTTCTTTGCGGCTTTGTCTTGAATATATTTTCCAGCAACCGAAGACACTTTTACATAAGTGACTGGACGACGAGTATAAAAAACTACTGTAGGCTTTTTGAAGCCCACCATAACCAGTTCTTCATTGGGTTTTTGTGCTTGCACGGCGATCGCAGACAATTGCCGTAAAGGTAGCTGGCGTTCCTGATCGATCAAAAACAAACAAGGTGTAAGGACAAAAACCATAAACACCGCAAACCCCAACACATTCACCATTAACACAGGCTGGTAACGACGACGCACAAGTAGTGCCGCCAGCACAACAGCACAAAGCAGCCAAAGCACACCTCCCAATACAGTTAAACCTGACTGCTCAAACAATTTGTGGAAGTTGGGTGCCGCCGGATCTTTTATTAACTGAGGAACATAAAACATTGCCACCGCCAGTGCTGATAACAACGCTACATTCACCCAGCCTGTTATGAGGAGGGGAGGATGAGGAGCCAGCGCCGTGCGGGGGTTCCCCCCGTTGAGGCGACTGGCGTGGAGTGAGGGAGTGAGGGAGTGAGGGAGTGAGGGAGTGAGGGAGTGAGGGGGATGAGGAAGCTGCCTTATCCGCTTGTCTTTAATGATGTCGCTCCATAGCAGTGCTACCAAAATAGCTGCTGCTGGCATTAAGGGCAATACGTAGCTTGGGAGTTTGGTTACAGCAATGGTGAAAAAGCCAAAGATAGTAATGAACCAGAAAAAGGCAAATAAACCAAGTTGGCTAGAGCGTTCTTGCGATCGCCAGTAGTTTCGCTGCCAAAACTTTAGCCTTGCCATTGCCAAAGGCAAGTACACCGAATATGGTGCAAAGCCCAGCAACACTACAAGAAAGTAAAAATACCAAGGAGCTGAGTGGCTATTGACTACGTTTGTAAATCGTTCAACATTGTGGTAACCAAAAAACGAGTTAATATAATTTTCGCCATTGCGCCAAATAACCAGCACATACCAAGGTAATGATAAGCATAGAGTAATAAGCAAACCTGTCAGGGGACGCATTTCCCGCAAAACTTCTTTTGCGTTTCCCATATAAAGCAAAAATATGCCGATAATCAGCGCAGGTAAGACAATTCCTACTGGTCCTTTGGTTAAAATCGCACCAGCAATGAGGATATAAAAAGCTAAATACCACCGTGCTTTCACTTGTGATTTTGAGGGTTGGGCATACCCGAGAAAAAAGCACAACAACGCTGAGTCCATGCACCCAACCAGCAGCATATCCGAAACACCTGCTCTCCCCCAGACAATCATTTCTGGATTGAGTGCCATGATAGCCGCTCCCAAAGCAGCGGTTAACCAGCGTCGAGTCGGGCGAACTTTTTGCTCAAGGTAGTCTTCTCTTGCCAAATACCACTGTATACTGTAAAATCCCAAACTTATCAATCCGAGTGCAGCAAGCGCCGAAGGCAAACGTACAGCCCATTCATTGACTCCAAAAATTGAGTAGGCGATCGCTTGACACCAGTAAATTAAAGCAGGTTTATCGAAACGAGTTTCGCCATTGAAGAACGGAGTGATCCAATCACCTGTAACTAACATTTGGCGCGAGGCTTCGGCAAACAGTGGCTCTGTCTCATCAATTAAGCCGAGACTGCCCAAATGCCAGAAGAAAGCAACCCCACCTACCAAAAGTAACCATGAAATCGACAGAGTCACAGCGAGGGCTGGACGCTTGCCTATATTGTTAAACCATCGGTCAAAAGCGCGATTAGTCATTAGTGATTAGTCATCAGTCATTAGTTATTAGTGACTAGTTATGACTTATTAGTCAAGAGTACAAAAGTCAATAGTCTCAATACTAAATTAATCAAGATGACTTTAGCTCAGCTTCTTAGTTCCTGGTGTTCTAAATCAGGCAAAGACTCTAAACCCATGACTAATGACTAATGACTAATGACTAAGAACAAGTTGCCATTCTTTGTTTTGGGAATTCCAACTTGGAGAGGAAGTTTCCCCAACAACATATGGACCCCAGTAGCGGCGGGAACCATCTTGTGCAAAGGCAACTAAAATATCTCCCTTCTCAAGTTCTAGCTTACCATTAGGCAAAGCGAGAATCAGCCCCTTGTCATGACCTTCTTTAGGAGCAAAATCCCAATGTGCTGGGACGGCATCTTTAGTTTGTCCAGAAGAACCTTTGCCTAAAGAGCGCCGCGACAGTAAGGCAAGGCGCACGGGTTGATTGGTTTGGTTGCTCATCCGTAAAGTTCCTTGATTCACTGCTTTCCCACCTGAACCCTGACGATATGTGATAACGCTATTGTTGTCCCCACTGCTGCTTTCTACTCGTTGACTTTTTGGTGTGGGCATTGAATTGGAGACAGTGGAGACAGATGACGCCGTACTCTGTTCCTGATGTGTCTGAGCAGGCGGTAGAGAAGATGTTTCTAGTGCTGTTGAGTCAAAGGATACACTCGTCTGACGGCATCCCATTGGTAGAAAAAGCAGTCCCAATGAATAAGCTACCAGAACAGTGTACTGATACACTGACGGTTTCATAGTAATATATATTACTTATAAGGATTTATTGTTTGGTCTAGACCAAGTCGCAGCTTTGCTTTGGTAAGAGCAACAAGAAAGTTGTCCACCAAAGGCTCTTTGGGAGCTAGTGCGTGAAATATATCATGTATAGCTGTTTGAGCAAAACAGCTATGCTGCTGCTCGTAATGAAGAAAAGTATATATTTTATATTGTTACTGAAAATTCCAAAGACACCCACAATACTATTTAAACAAGCTTAGGCTAGACCGATATCCTCTATATAGGGATATTTCATGATTTCTTAACTTTTCCTTCAAATCGGGTAAGGGAGTTCCTCTAACGTACAAACCCAAGGCGCTGCGCCTCAACTCCCACACATCCCTAATCATTTCGGAAGTCCGATTCATGCAAAACACACGTCTAAACAACCTATTCAATGCTATTGCGTTGCGCTTAAGGCTATGGTTTTTCAATCCTTGGCGGCGGTTTTCGGTTCTAATAATTAGTTTTTTGTTCGGTTTTTTTCTAGGAAGCGCAGTTGCTACCACAGCGGGACAAACTGCTGAATGGGACGTTTTTGTCGCTGCGACGTTAGTGGCGTTGACAGAATTTGGTAGCCGAATATTTTATGGTCGTAGCATACGAGAGCGACAAGCGCTTTGGGTAGAATCTCTCAATATCCTCAAAGTTGGTCTGACTTACAGCTTGTTTTTGGAAGCGTTCAAGCTGGGTTCTTGAAGGGAGATGAGGGGGATGAGGGAGAGAGGGAGTGAGGGAGTGAGGGAGTGAGGGATAATAATTAATTGACTAATGACTAATGACTAATGACTAATGACTAATGACTAATGACTAATAATACTAATAATAATTTGTACCTATCTTTGGCAAGACAAATTGCATCTTATCGCCAACAGTTGGGGCGTCCCTTTATACAAGGTATTTTAGGAGGACAAGGCACCGGCAAAACGACACTGTGCGCCAATCTCTGCTTAATTCTCAAACAGTTGGGATACCACACCCTCGGTTTATCTTTGGATGACTTGTATAAAACGTATAATGAGCGTTTGGCATTAAAACAAAAAGACCCGCGCTTCATTTGGCGTGGTCCCCCAGGAACACACGATGTAGAACTGGGTTTAACTGTACTTAACCAAATTCGCGAGTGCAAAAGCCCAGTAGCTGTTCCCCGCTTTGATAAATCTCTCCACGGGGGTGCTGGTGATAGAATGACTCCGGAAATTGTAGAGAATGTGGATATTGTCTTGTTTGAAGGTTGGTTTGTGGGTGTGCGACCAATTGAGCCTGCTGCATTTGATACCCCACCGCCGCCAATTCTCACAGATGAGGATAAGGCGTTTGCCGGTGAGATGAATTGCAAACTCAGCGACTATCTACCACTGTGGGAGCAGTTGGATAACTTAATTTTGCTGTATCCGAAAGATTACCGCCTTTCTTTAGAATGGCGCAAACAAGCGGAACGCCAAATGATTGCTGCTGGTAAATCAGGAATGAGCGAAAAAGAGGTGGAGGAATTCGTCAATTATTTTTGGCGTTCTCTGCACCCAGAATTGTTTATCAGTCCGTTGGTCGAATCTCCTACGCTTGTTGATTTAGTGATTGAAGTTAATTCTGACCACTCGTTTGGTGCAGTTTATAAGACAATACGGTTCAGATAAGATTAGAAGCATTATCAGGAAGAGAATGTAGAGACGCGCTGTTTGAAGCGTCTTTACACACGTGATTCTTTACACATCAACCTTAACTGAACGTATTGGTTTATAAAAAAAATTTTAGCAAAATTAAGTAGCTAGGAAAGGGATTTCCAATTAAAAAAATCTCCAAAAGGATTCCGTCCTACGCCAGTCCCGTTCCGATAAATAGTCTCCTCCTTTTTTCTCCAGCTTTTTTGAATTTTTCCGGAATCAGAGAGATTCATCGCGGATAAAGAGATGGTAGATGCACCCTAATTGCCGCCCTCAGTCTGTGGCTGGGGGTTTTTCTTATGAATGGTGTAGGGGGGCAAAACAATTCAAAATTCAAAATTCAAAAAGGTTTTCTTTTGACTTTTGTTTTTTTCACAACCTTTCGCAACAAATTATTGGAAAACTTTTGGCAATAAACTGGGAGCCATCCACAAAGCATAAATGATGAATCCAAATAGGAAAGTCGTCAAAACGGTGAAAATGTAGCCAACGCACATCAATAAACCATCAGATTCTATAGTGGCTACTGCCAAGAGTAATATTCCTATTGGAGGGATAGGATTGGTAAGAGGAATTGGTAAAATTAACAAGATTGCTAACCAAGAAATACAAAGACCGTTTAATCGCCAAGTCAAAGGATTTTCTGCTATTTTTGCCAATCGGGGACGGGTAATTTTTTCTAATATTTTGGTTACTTTTTGTAAGTTACTTAAAATTATCTGGGTAAACCCACGGGGAAATTTATATGTAGCAATTTTTTTAGGAAGCCAAGGCGATCGCCTCCCCAAAGCCATCTGTACTGACAATATCAAACAAGCACCACCAAATGGTCCAGTTAACCCAGGTGGGACAGGAAACAAAAATGGCAAAACCAATAATGTAATCACCAAGCTAAAACCACGTTCTGAGGTTTCTGCTAGAATATCGCCAAGACTTAGTGGCTGTTGAGCTAACCTTTGCAGCAGGAACTTAATATCTTGGGAAAATTTTAAATGCATTGTAATTATGAATTATGAATTATGAATTCTCTTCTTTTTTAACTTACTTATTCATCATTCATTATTCATTTGATGGTACTAACACGCTTAAAGCATTCGGGATCACCCGGAAGTGAGCAGGAGTGTAGGTTGTAATTTCACCATCTGTATTAATAGGGCGCGGTTTGCGTGTATAAACTTCAATTTCTTGACCACTAAAGGCGCGGACACCCCGCCAATGAATATGTCGTCCTTGTCGCATGGCAGGTAATAAGGGAATAATTTGCCACCAGCGTTCAATTTCCAAACTGTACAAATCCAACCTTTGATCATCAATGGTGGCATCAGGAACTACTGCCATCCCACCGCCGTAATATCGACCATTTCCTACGGCAATTTGCACCGTTTTCACTCTTATTGATTGGTCATTCGTACGAATCTCTGCGCTAAAAGGTCGAGATTCCCAAATGACTTGCAATGCTGTGATCAGGTAAGCCAATATTCCCCAACGACGCTTGGCTCTTTTAGTCAGTCGCTGCGTAATTTTCACACTCAGCCCACAGCTTGCAACGTTGAAAAAGTGTTTACCATTCACCGACCCCAAATCAATGCGTCGTACTTTACCGTTAGCAATAATTTTACAGGCGTCGGGGAGAGAGTTAGGAATTCCCAGAGTCCTAGCTAAGTCGTTGGCGGTTCCCAGAGGTAGAATACCCAGTGTTAACTGCGTTTCTACCAAAGCATCTACCGCAGCATTGAGAGTGCCATCGCCACCACCAACGATAACTAAATCAACTTCGTGCTGATAACGTTTGATGACATCATAAAGGTGTTGTGGTTGTTCAGTGGACTCCTCAATCAAATTCAAGCCCAGTTGCTCAAGAGTGCGTTTCACCTCAGGTAAGCGCTTTTGTCCTTGGCGGGCATGATGATTGACTAACAGCAGTGCGCGGTGTTTCATTGGCTGTATTGTTGGTACTACATACCTCGAATTATCTACTTCTGGTATACACCCTGCTGAGAATTTCCTCTATAATTATTGTGTATCTGTAATGTAAGCTATTAATATTAAAATATTTTCACGCTAATTGTCTTGTTACTCTAGATATGAATTTGCATTAATTCATTAAATTTTTATAGATTTGGAAATAGATTTATAGCTGCTTGGATATCTTAAAAAGTTTTAAACTCCAAGATGATTCCTGCTATGGTTAAGATTACTCTCAATAACCAGGTGGGTGTTGGAAGCTCCAAGTGATTGCAGTAAATTGTTGAGCGAGCGCACGGAATGTTCACTGGGGGCGATTGCGCAGAGAGCGTAGTGCCTTCGGCGATCGCGACTCAGTTCCATCTCTTTCCAGGGCTTCCCAACAAGAGGTACAGCCGTATCGCTCAAAGCACCTCCCCAATGTCCGCCAGCAGATCCTAGTCCATACATTGCACCAGCAATTGATAAAGATCCAGGCGGAACATTACTACATCTTCCTGTCAAGTTCTTTTGGCATCGCGGACAAGAACCACAAGAGATTTGGAAAGGCACCACGACTTTTTGCCCTGGTTGAAATTTTTTGACGGATTCCCCACAAGCAATCACCTCTGCTACAAATTCATGCCCTAAGGCAAACGGACCTCTAAGGGAAACTTTACCAAAAAGTATGGCAGCATCTAAGTCACATCGTGCAACAGCTAAAGGTCGAACCAAAGCCTCAAGAGGTCCAGAAAGTTGAGGTTCTGGGACTTCCCTCCACTCCAGACGCCCTCTGCGGATAAAAGTTAGTTGCTGCATTTTTTTAACTTTCCTAAAAGTCTTGGTCTGTTGGTTTAAGCTTGGTCATAAATAAGTGTCCCACTATTTAATAGACAAGATTGCGGAATGTCAGTTCTGAACAACAAGATTCCCGACTTCTTAAAGAAGTCGGGAATCTTAGCATACGCGATTTTCACAAATCAAATAGGATTGCTATAAACTGTGCGATAACTATGCTTATTTTTCGACTCCTAATCCAAAGTAAGTCAGAACCAACTCAGTTGAACCATTATTAACAACTTCATGAACTTCTCCTGGTTCAACCGCTACGCAACTCCCCGCAACCAGGGGGTATTCTTTGCCATCAATGATAATGACGCCAGAACCAGACTCAACAAAGAAAACCTCGCACATATCCTGATGGGCGTGGGCTGGTGCTGTGTGCCCAGGGGCAAAACGTGACTGCGAAAAGTTAGTCAGGTGAGGCAAATCGCCAAAGCGCAGCATCACCTTTTTCTTAATTTCAGGATTGTGAGAAACTGGCTCTTCAGCCAAGTCATTTAGGGAAGTGAGTTTCATTCTGGTCGTAAATCAGGTCTTAAGTCGTTAGATATTTCCACAATACCCGTATACCCATCAATCCGCACCCTTTGACCATCTTGCAATACCCATGTTGCGCTTTTAACATCCATAATAGCGGGAATCCCGTACTCACGAGCGATGATTGCTCCGTGAGAAAGCCGCCCACCAGCCTCAGCAATCAGTCCTCCAGCCCTGACAAGTACAGGTGCCCAGCCAGAATCTGTGTAAGGTACGACCAAGATCGTGTCTCGGTCAATATCCGGAACTGCCTGTAAATTTCGCAACACTTTTACCCGTCCTTCCGCTTGTCCAGGACTGGCGGGAATCCCTTGCAACACTTGATCAGGTGAGGGGATTTCAGTTCGGAAAGGAAATGCGGGAGGATTATTACCATAAACTAAAAGCGGTACAGGATTGAGCTGACTATCTTGTGCAAGTTGTGTGCGCCTCAGTTCCACCAAGTCCTGCAATTGTTCGACAAAATCTGGCTCAAAACTTTCAACAAGACGCCGCACTTCCTCAAGCTCCAAGAAAAATATATCTCCTGGCTGGTGAAGTAAGCCCGACTTTAACCAAATCCCCTCCAACGCCACAAAACACCAGCGCAACTCAGCTAAAAGTCGCGAATAAACCTCAGTGACTTGTCCCTTAAGATTCACACGCCTTTGGACAAACCCTCTGTTCCTCTTACCTTGGCGTTTTGCAGGTTCGTTTGTCTGCATAAACTGCACAAACAACTGCCTAACCGCCTGTGGTTCTTCTTTCCAAGTGGAAACAGCAATATCAGTTCCTACTTCACTCAAATAACCGTAACGCTGAAGCAACTTGTCAAACTTTTCTACAATCTCTTGTCCTTCGGGAGTTTGCGCCAACTGCTCAAATACCTTGTCTGGATCAAACTCAGGTAAGACTTGCCTTGCATTTACAGCTAAATCTTGAATCTCTCGCAACGCCGCTACTTCTGGCGTCCGACTGTTATCAATCTCCCCATCCTTTACCCGAAAAATTGCTTGCCGTAAAGCTGCACTTAACGGAGCTAATATACTGTAGTACGTTGCACGGCGAAGTAACTCCAGAATGTCATCAACTCTTGTCAACAGCCTTGCTGGGTCAAGCTCTTCTACCAATTCCTGACTTAAATGAGACAAAGCTGGAACAAACCGTCTACGATTATCCCAGTGAAAATCCATTGTTAAACAAAACTCACGCACAAGCAAACGCACCAGTCCAGGGATATTCCGCAACGTACTATCCAAGGGAGGCTTACTCATTTTTGCTCCCCTAGTTAAAAACTCCAAACTTTCAGGTGGTAAACCCATGCGGCGGAAAATCTCTCCTAAGAGAGATGCATTAAAGTAGGCTCTGGAATAATGCAGTGTCGCCGTTTGATTAAAATCCAAACCAACAGCGCGTTCACCCAGCACCAAAGCAAAAATTCCTCCCCAGACACCACAAGTTAAGGGACGATTAATCGACCAAGTTAACGGGCGAATGAGTCCGGGGATCACTTCGGCGGCAATTTTACGCGTCCAAATGGGCAGTAGGGTGGTTACGGGTCGAGTTTGCAATACCCAAAGCGTTTGACCGTCGTATGTCCACTCGATATCTTGAGGAATGCCGTGGTAACGTTCTTCGATATGTCGAGATATGTACGCCACTTGCTTGATTAATGGTGGTGGTATGTTTCCTTGTCCCTCTAATTGTATGGAAGTAAAATTATCTGTCTCGATGACATAGGCGCGATATTGTTCGGGCGTGACTCGTCCGGAAACAACAGCAGTCGCGTTTCCTGGCAAAGCTTCTATGACGACAGCATCGCCTTGCTTGGTAATGGGATCGCGAGTAAAAGCAACGCCAGAATAAACTCCTTGGACTTGTTGTTGAATCAGAACCGCCATTGCTGCATCGAATAATCCGCGATCGCTTCGGTACTGTACTGCTCTTTGACTATTGTAGGAAGCTTGAGTGCGGGCGATCGCTTCTCGCAACTGCTGTTTGCTGGTCACATTTAAAACCGTTTCATACTGCCCGGCTGCGGAAGCAAGTTCCGTATCTTCTCCGATTGCCGAGGAACGCACCACAAGCGGTAATAACTCTGAAGGCTGAAGCATTTCTATCAATGGTTCGGGGTCGTCGTACAAAGCAATAATCCACCCCTTTGGCACTGGATAACCCCATCGCTTAATTTCGGCTAATCTCGCTGCCTTTTGTCCGACAAAAGCCGCATCCAACTCGTCATCTAGAGTCAGAATATCTTGAGCGCCGCGAAAAAATTTCAACGCTGCTTGTGACTCTGGTTTTGCTTGTTCAACAGAAAGATTCAAATCATCAGGAATGTGTTTGTAAATCCAACCAAGTAACGCCGCAAGCGCAACAGCTGCAATGATTCTCGCTGGCTGTTCATTATGCAGGAGCGCTACTATCAAAGGGAATAAAATTAAAATTCCAAATTTTGCGAGTTGCCTAGAGCGCACAATCGTAAAACTAGCACTTGCCATCAAGAATACAAACACTGCCGCAAGTGGATCGTGTACAGTAAATCCCCAGGCAACATTAGTCGTACCCGCTCCTCGACCTGCTAAGTATCGACCTAGAACTAAGGCAATTAGAGCAACCAGTTCCCAAGCAGATTCGTGTCCAAAAAAAGCACGCGTAAGCAAGACTGCGGCAATGCCTTTAATCGCTTCAGAACAAACTGCCAGAATACCAACTAACGTCCCGCCGTGGTAAAAAGCAGATGAAACACTGATGTTCCCTGTACCAATTTGTGCTATCTGCCGCCCTGTCATGGCTTGGGTGATCCAAGCAATCACTGGTATAGCACCCAAGAGAGGGCAAACAATGAAAACAATGACAATACCCCAGAGTTCAAGCATTTTTGCTTTTCGATTTGAGATTTATTTTCAATCTAAAATCTCAAATCTTAAAATATAAAAACTTTTCTTAATTGTAATTACATTATCATCAACTGGTCCCGGCAAGGAGTCCCCCCTGAGACTGGGTACTGGGGACTGGTGAGTCCAGCGCCCCTTCGGGGTTCGCCAGTCACCTACGGCGGGAAACCCGCCTGCAGTGCTGGCTCACCGTGCGGGGGTTCCCCCCGTTGAGGCGACTGGCGTTCACCGAAGGTGTGCCGAAGGCATACCCGAAGGGCGACTAGGGAAATGCTACCGACTTGGTTTCGGTCAATATTTCCCCGGACATAATTTTTCTTCAGCTTTATTACCCAATCCCCAATCCCTAATCCCCAATCCCCTTTGGGAGCTTAAGGTTTTACTCAGAATGACATTTTTTGCTCTTATCTAGTTCCCGGAATTCCGGATGTCGATCATCCAATTAGTGAACTGCGTAGGCTGCTTGCAGCGCCCAAATAATCAACGCAAGAATTGACCCTAAAAGCAGCACAGAGGAGATGGTGACTACTTTGGGGGAATCAGCGCCTTCAAATTTCATGATTCCTCGGTTTAAGTCGGACATAGCTTTGTAATCCTCCTTTGTTACGGTGCTAGTCTGTCCGTCTTGATTTTAGTCCTTTCGTTCCCCTTCAAGACGAAGTTATTAATAACATTTTGTTTAAGCTTTGCAACATTTGCATCGCTCTAAGTACTTATACTAGGAAGTACATTGGCTTTGATACAGTTTTATAACTGAGATTTCCTGTACAAAAGGGTATAAGTTAAAAAGCTAAACTTGTAATATCTCTTTATAAAAATTTACAAAAGGGTTCTTGACGGTGAAAGCAGTAGTGCTGATCAGTTTGGTGGTCGTTATGGGATTGTTTGTAGTGATAGAGATAGGATTGCGATCGCTCTTCGGGTTTGGCAATCCCTTAATATACATTCCGGATGAGCAGATTGGTTATTTGTTAGCTCCTAACCAACGTACCCGTCGCTTTGGTCATCGCATTGAGATTAATGAGTATTCGATGCGAAGCGAGCCGATACAAAAGACACCTTCACCTTCTACCCACCGACTGCTACTTTTGGGAGACTCAATTGTTAACGGTGGCTGGTGGACAGACCAGGATAATACGATTTCTAGCTTGCTGCTGCGCTCCTTAAGCGATGTTGCTAGCAATTTGCAACAAGTAGAAGTGCTGAATGCTTCAGCCAACTCTTGGGGACCAAGAAATGAATTAGCCTATTTGCAAAAGTTTGGCAGTTTCAACGCTCAAGCAATCGTGCTAGTGATCAATACCGATGATTTGTTTGCGACATCTCCGACCGCTTTACCCGTAGGACGCGATCGCAATTATCCAGACAAGAAACCGCCTTTAGCATTGGTGGAAGTTCTCCAACGTTATGTGTTAAGGCAAACGCCGATACCAGAACTAGAAGCAGTGCAAAATGAAGGCGGCGATAGAGTTGGTTTGAATCTAGAAGCAATTGGCAAAATCCAAGCGCTTACACGTCAAGCCAACAGCCAATTCCTTCTGGTCATGACTCCCTTACTACGAGAAATTGGTCAACCTGGACCGCGTGATTACGAAATCAAAGCACGTGAGCGCCTGAGCGAATTTTGTCAAGCGCAGCAAATAACTTATCTAGATTTTTTGCCAATATTTAACTCAAATCAAGACCCGAAAGCCTTGTATCATGACCATATTCACCTTAACTTGCAGGGGAATCAGTTGGTGAGTCAGATGATCGAGCGATCGCTCCTTGTACTACGGCAAAAATAACCAATTGGGGGGTTCATCCTCTACTAGTAATTTTTTTCTAAAAAATAATAATAACGAATGATAGATATGGCGCAAGCTAAAGATCTCTTAGAGTCATAGAGGAATTATCTTAAGTTGGTCAAAGTTGCGCTATGGCTAAAGAATCTTTCCCAGAACTTCAAAACTTAAAGGTGCGCATTGACAAAGCAAAAACTGAGAACTTGTCTGCTGAAGACTTTGCAGGAGCAGATTTGGGCGGGGCAAACCTTAGCGGTATTAACCTATTTAATGCCAACTTTAGTGGTGCTCATCTCAACCATGCCAACCTTGACGGAACCAATCTCAGCAATGCCAAGCTTGGTGGTGCAGATCTGGGCGGCGCAAACCTCACCGGTACCAATTTCGGCGGCGCAAATCTAAGTGGTGCTAACCTAAGTGGGGCAAACCTCAGCGGAGCTAATCTCAGCCTTGCTAACCTAAGTGGGGCAAACCTCAGCCTTGCTAACCTAAGTGGGGCAAACCTTAGCGGGGCTAATCTCAGCCTTGCCAACCTCAGCAAAGCCGGCCTTAATGGTGCTGATCTGAGTGGGGCAAACCTTGCTAAAACTGACCTTAAGGGTGCCAACCTCAGAAGTGCTAACATCAGCCTTGCCAATCTTAACGGTGCCAACCTCAGCGGTGCTAATCTCAATGGTGCAAATCTTGGCGGTATTAAGCTCACTGGAGCAAACCTCAGCGGTGCTAACCTTAGCGATGCCAACCTCAAACTTTCTAACCTTAACGGTGCTAACCTCAGTAATGCTGACCTCCGCAGCGCCAACCTCAGCAATGCCTATCTAAATTTTGCTAACCTTTACGGTGCCAAAATTAACGATTCAACAAAACTTGATCATAAGAATCTAGGGTAAAATTTTCGGGATTCTTTCTCCTGCATGATCTGGGATCATGAACTCCTGACCGTCTAATGGTTGTTCATGTTCCTGAGTTCATTATGTATGGCGCTACTCGTAAGTTAAGTGTCAATCATCATTTCTTCATTAATTAATATATATATTTCCGTTAAGGAAATGCTCAAAAAAATAGAAGCTCTTGCAAAATGAAAATAATATTCCAAGCAATAGTTAAAAATCTAGTTGCTGGCAACTGAAAGATAGTCTTCGGTGTGGTTTGGGTAGAACACAACTTATAAATAGACTTTTTGTGTCAACACATTGCGAGGCGGATAATATGGACATTAATCAGCTCCTGAGTCGATATGCAGCAGGAGAACGGGATTTTAATGGAGCAAATTTGCATCAAGCTAACCTGAGTGATACTGACTTAAGTGGTGCAAATTTTGGTGGAGCAGATTTAAGTGGAGCTAACCTCACTCAAGCAAATTTGAGTAGATGTGATTTAAGTCGCGCCAACCTTACAGATGCAGATTTAAGTGGCGCAAACCTCACAGATGCTAACTTGAGTGAGATCAACTTGATTGGCGCAGACCTGATGAATGTTAACCTAGAGAGAACAAACCTCAGTCGCGCAGATTTGCGGACTGCAAATTTAGTTCAGGCAAATCTAGTTGGGGCAAATCTCAGTGAAGCAGAACTCAGTGGTACTGATTTAAGTGGAGCAAAACTTCGTCAGGCAAATTTGACTGGTAGCAACTTGAATGAAGCAGAACTCAACGGTGCTGATTTCACCGGAGCAACCATAACGGAATACGAAATAAGTGAAGCGATACATACAACCATATCCCACAGATGGGTAACTTGGGCTGGTGGTTGCTAAAAAGTGTGACATTAAGAATGCACAGACAAAAAGGACTTGTCTGTGCATGGCACACGCTCTTCTTGAACAAGTCAAAAGTTGAAGCTCAAAAGATTACCGAGAAAGAATCATCCGTTACTAATCATTCGTCAGAATATTAAACGCGCTACAAAAAACGATAAATTAAGAGTAAGGCTGCGCTCGTATTGGTCAGAAGCCCCCAGATAAATCATGAAGGAGAAAAAGAAAGTTTTCCGCACTTAAATAAGCCTGGATTCACTCGTTTTGGATATTCTGATTACTGCATTCTGTGTTCTGCGTTCTTCTTAAACCAAACATTTGTTAAGATGCGAAGAAATTTCGCTTGTATTCAGCTTGCGTCCAATGAAAACTAGCTGATTTTTAGGTGGAGTAGACCATTCATCGGCGTGTAAGCTATAACGAGGACCGCTAAGTTGAAAGATATGGCGTAATTCACTGTCACTAAACCAGAGAATACCTTTTGCTCGAAATACTTCCTGTGGCATTTCTTCGCTAAGAAATGCTTCAAACTTGTGGACATCAAAGGGGCGTTAGCAAAGCTCCTCCGTAAGGAGGCTCGCTTTGAAAAGAAACCGACACAAATCCATCATTTTCTAAATGATGAGAGTGGTGCCCATGATGATGGTGATCATGTTCGTGAGTATGGTGATGTTCATGGTCATGATCATGATGGTTGTGATGGTCGTGCTTATCATCTTCAAGATGAAAAGTGTAATTCTCTTTTGGAGTCAACCCTACACCTAAAATTAATGGTAGCGGTACCTGTCCATATGTAGTGTGCAAAATTTTTGCGCCTGCTTTTACGTCGCGGATATAAGCTTCTAGTTCTTCTAATTTTTCTGGCGTAACGAGGTCAGTTTTATTTAGGAGAATAATATCTCCATAAGTCAATTGTTTTAAAGCTACTTCACTGTGGAAATGTTCATAATTAAAAGCTTCTGTATCCACAAGAGTCAGGATAGAATCGAGGTTTGTTAAATCCCTGAGTTCTGTACCTAGAAAGGTTAAAATAATCGGCAGAGGGTCAGCAATGCCCGTAGTTTCAATGACTAAATAATCAATCCCCTCTTCTCGTTCTAAAACTCGATAAACAGCATCAACGAGTCCATCATTGATTGTACAACAAATACAACCGTTGCTCAATTCTACCATATCTTGGTCTACAGAAACGAGCAATTGACTGTCTATATTGATATCGCCAAACTCATTCACAAGTACAGCGACTTTTAAATCTTGTTTATTTTTAAGAATTTGATTCAACAAAGTGGTTTTGCCACTGCCTAGAAATCCTGTGATAATAGTGACAGGCATTCCACGTTTGGGAATCTCGGAAATAGATTTTGTAGCTTGTGGAGTAAGTTGAGTCATAAGTCATTCAAAATTCAAACTGTTCACAATTCATTACTAGATGGATGTAGAGGCACACTCATGCCTCACGCCCTTATACGTGTAGCAGAAACCCACAAATCAATTAATGAGTTCAATAATATCTGTATACTCTATTTCTGCTATTGGTTTATGAATTTTATACTGTTCAACTGGATTTTTCATCACGGCGATGACTGTTTCAAGAGGTGGACAATCTGGCTCATGACACTGTAATTGGCTTAGAGAAATAGGAATTTCTTCATCAATTTTTAAAGCTTGGTAAATCCACTTTTTGACTTGTCTAGTTTGTTCTGTATTTGCTTTTTGTGTTTGTCTGCTAAATGAAAAATTCATCTTTTTAGTTTTGAGTGAGTGTTGCTCTTTCAAGTTACATCTGGTAAATGCTTTCTGTCTGGTATAGCCAAACAGGATTTTGCTATGTCACACTTGTGGCGTTGCTATTTGACTCCTTATCGCTTCTGAATCAAGTCCAAGTTGTTGCTTGTTTAACAAGCTGCGACTGGAGTCCTGAGGACAAGGTGCAAAAGATGTGTTAAGCAACCAACCATACGGCAAAAACAATAACGGTTATCATTTTAATATAAAAAATCAGTTGATGCATATCATATTTAACTGGTATAAAGCTTGCTGGCAGGACAATTACAGGGACAGGCTTTCCCAATTATCAATTTGAATCGCTTACAATTTGGGGACACTATACAAGTTATACAGTAGTGCTGGCGTTTCACTGATTCAAAGAGTACCCGTAAGGGTTAATCAACAGTACTGCTTCATTTCTGGAATAACAAACACTTAGATTGTTGATTTGATTAAGAAAATTAAGAGTTAAGCAGAAAACACTATGTCTCCAGTCAGGGTTGATTCGACACGCACTTACGACATTATTTGCTTCGGGGACGAAGTTCCTGGTGTTCTCGCCTTAGTTTGTGCAGCACGGGAGTACTACCGCCAGACGAAGCAGTACCCACGGAGTTTACTACTGTTTAAAGGAAATCCTAAATTAGGCATCGGCGGTCATTTGGTGCGCGGTGGGTTGTCTTATCTTGACCGTTCTGCGGTTCCCTCTGCGATTCGTCAATCTCGTGGTTTGGACACTTTTGGAGATCCACCCGCCATCTACAAGGAATTTTTGCAAAAAGCTGGAGTAGCGCAAATTGCTCTCGATCCAGTTAAGGGTGATACCGCTTTGCGACAGATGTTGAGTGAGGTGAGTGCAGATATTATTGGTGATATTGAAATTAAGTCCGTTATCAAAGAAGGGCAGAAAATTGCTGGTATTAAACTGACTAACGATGAAACTTATTTAGGCAAACAGTTTATTGACTCCACTATAAACGCCGAATTAGCGCAAGCGGCTGGAGTGAAAAAACTTAAAGGGTTTGAAACTTTTGGCTTACCTAACTCGGAACTGGCAGTGACCCTGGTATTTGAAACTCAAGGGCTAAGTATTGATAAACTCAAAAATGTGGAGTATCAATATCTTAAACGCTTCACGAAACTAGCAGATACTGAAGCTCAGAAATGGTTAAATATTGCCGCAGGCGGAAATCCAGCAAGAGCAGATGAACTCAGAAAAAACCTGATTGATTCTCAAGGTAATCTGAAAACGATGTACGTAGGGCAAGACTACATCGACGTTCGCAGCAAAGCCCTTTCTATCGCTTATCACGCTTTTCGGGGTACTCCTCTGTCGTTTGAGTCTAGTAGTGCCATTCTTGACAACGGTAACGTAGCAATTTTGTCTGGGGGGCGGTTGTCTTGGAATGCATTGTTGTTTGGAGTCAATGCTGATCAAGCGGAAGCGTTAGCACGCGCGAAAGCCAAGCCGACACCAGAAATGCTCAAAGAGATGCTGTTTGTGAGAAAGTGGTTTGAAAGCATTGGCGCTACTAAGGTGAAGCCCGCAGAAGAACTGTATATTCGCCATGCAGGCAATATTGTAGGAGCTGTTGACCCCCTTAGTGGTTCTGAAATGCTATCGGGCGGCGTGCCAGAGACTCAAGCTTTGGGAACCTTTGGTTATCATTTCGATATCCGTGGTGGAATCAAAGGTCTAGATACAAGAGCTGCTACGAAAGGTTTTAACAATCTGGCATTTAACCCGCCCCTGTTCAACATTGGCTTTCAGCACGCCATTATCAAAAATGTACCCAACTTAGCGGTTATTAGTCCAGCTTCTGGATTTGTTGGCTATGCTTCTTCTGCTGGGAGAATTGTGGAATTCAATTGTGGAGTTGGGCAGGGAGTAGGAATTGCAGCGGGAATGGCGATCGCTCAAGGGCGTAACCTCGCCGATACTTCCAACACCCAAGTGCGAACCATCTTGGCACAAACAGGACGGCTACCTCAAATCTATGGTACGAGCAATGTATTACTAGCAAGTCACCTAGGGGATTTTGAGAATCAAATGATTGCTTAATTTTCTTAAAATACCACCTTATGAGAACTTCTGCAACGCTTTACAGGAGTAAAAGATAGATATACTGGATGAAAAAATAGCAAAAACAAAGATTATGATTACCTTAGTCCAAAGTCCAGTAAGTTCCGATCCAGAAGTCATGGGTGGCACGTTGGTATTCCGAAATACGAGAGTCCCAGTCCAATCGCTTTTCGATTACTTAGACGATGGATTTTCTCTAGAGGAGTTTTTGGACAACTTCCCATCTGTTACTCGTGCAGATGCGGTCAATTTTCTGAAACTTGCTCGTGAACACGTTCAACATGAAAATCATTCTGGATGAGAATTTACCAAAAGCTTTGAAGCGCTATTTGTCTGCTTATGAAGTGACTACGGTTCAAGAGCAGGGATGGGCTGGGTTTAAGAATGGCGAACTGATGACGAGGATTGATGCTGTGTACGATGTTTTTGTCACATCAGACAAGAATTTGAAATACCAGCAAAACTTGACTGGACGAAGGATAGCGATTATTGAGCTTCCCACAAATCGATTAAAGCTATTGGAAACTATCATCGATAAAATTTTGGCAGAAGTTGAGAGCGTTTCGCTAGGAATGTACGTGCAAGTCTCTCTTTAGTCAACGTTAGTAATTTTTATTACATAAAAGCTAATAAAAAACCCAGTTTCATGAAGAATCTGGGTTTTTTGTAGTAATCAATGATACTGATAATTTAAGTTTCGTGACTGATACCGAGTTGCATTCATAGATAGAATTTATTCAACGTTCGCGTAGCGTGCGCTGTCTTCGCATACCGCAGAGGACGCAGAGGAGCCAGTGCGTTGCGGTGAATCCAGCGCTGCAGGAGGAGCCAGCACTGCAGGCGGGTCTCCCGCCGTAGGTGACTGGCGTTGGTTTCCCGACAGCCAGGCGACTGGTGTGCCTCCTTCGGAGGAGCTTCGCTAACGCGTAGCGTGCCGAAGGCATACCCGGAGGGGGGTTCCCCCCGTTGTAGCACCTGGCGTGGCGCAGAGAGGGAAAAGAGTAAGTTATCTGTATGAATGCAACTTAGTATGAGCTTATCGCCACAACTCTGATATTGCTTGATACCTACCCAAAGCTAATAGGGGAAAATACTGTTGATACAGGTGATATTTGAGATAAAAATGACTAGGAAAGCCAGTACCTGTAAACTCTGACTCATCCCAAGTGCCATCTGAACGCTGAGTTTCCAAAAGGTAGCCAATTCCCCGCTCAAGAGCAACTTTGGCAAACTTGCCAGTTGCTTGACCTGCTGCTATTAAACCTAGTATTGCCCAAGCTGTTTGAGATGCAGTACTGGCTCCTTGTCCTTTGAGAGTTGGGTCATCGTAGCTGCGGCAAGTTTCGCCCCAGCCACCATCTGAGTTTTGACATCCGACTAACCAAGCAGCACCTTGTTCTATACTCAGTCGTGTCTTTTCTGGAGCAATTAAGGAGAGGGCGCAAAGAACTCCACTTGTGCCATAAATGTAATTCACTCCCCAACGACCAAACCAGCAACCCTCAGTTTTTTGCTCGGCTTTGAGATAGCTAATTGCCCGCTCTAGGTTGCGAGCATCAATTGACAGATTGCACTCACCTAGCATTTCTAACACCCGAGCAGTGACATCAGCTGTGTTCGGGTCAATCATGGCTTTGAGGTCAGCATAAGGTATCAGGTTGATCCAATCCTGGTCATTGTCCATATCAAATGCAGCCCAACCACCAGGCTGACACTGCATGGAAGTAATCCAATTCAAAGCACGAGCGATCGCCGCTTGCTTCAATTTTTCGTTGGGTAGTTTCACTTCATTGAGAGCCATGACAACGACAGCAGTGTCGTCTACATCTGGATAAAAGCGATTCTCAAACTCAAACGCCCAAGCTCCTGGTTTTCCTGTTCGATTTTTAATAGCCCAATCACCGTAATCCAGAATCTGCTTACTCAACAACCATTCTCCACCGCGAACTACAGCCGGATGATCCGGTGCCAAACCGGAAGCAACCAAAGCTCGCATCGCCCAAGCAGTATCCCACACAGGGGAAATACAAGGCTGTATTCTATACGTATCCGCAGTTTCAATGGCAAAATTGTCAACTGCCCGCAGCCCTCGTTCTACAATAGGGTCAGCTGCGTCATAACCCAAAGCTCGCAAAGCGAGTAGCGAATTTAGCATGGCGGGAATAATACCGCCCCAATCTCCTGTTGCTTCTTGCCGCTCTAAAATCCAACGCTCTGCGGCTTGAATACCTTCTTCACGAAAAGGAACTAAATTCAGGGTTTCTGCTAACTTAAAGGTATCATCAAGGGTAATAAATAAATCTGTCCAATCGCCTTTGCGAGGCAACTCATAGCGAACTTGCTCGACACCTTCAGCATACAGTTCGTCCAAGGTAATGGCTGGATCAGTTAGAAAAACAGGTTTGCGGTCAAAAACAATCAGCAACGGGACTGTACTTGACCTAGCCCAGCTAGACATTTCATAGATGTTAAACACAAAATTCGAGGGCAACAACATCACCCAAGGCGGTAGAGAAGGAATGCCGCGCCAGTTGTAGCATCCAATAAGCGCTAGGTGTAACTTGGTAAAAATGCGAGTTTTGCTAATCCCGCCGCGTTCTAGGATGAACTTCCGCGCCTTGACCATTGCCGGGTCTGTTTGTGGAACACCAAGCAGCTTCAGCGCCATGTATGCTTCAACCGAGGTACTCAGCTCTCCTCCATCCCCGTAGAAAAGTTCCCAACCTCCGTGATCCCGTTGTTGAGAACGCAGATATGCTTCAACTTTGTGTAAGGGTCTTTCTCGGTCTGTACCCCAAATTTTATGGAGGAGGACAACCTCCGCAGTGATGGTGACATTGGATTCTAACTCCGCCCACCAGTATCCATCAGGATATTGAATAGAAAGAAGATAGTTTTGACTGGCGGCGATCGCCTCTTTTACACGGGAAGCTGCCACTTTGTCCTGAATTTGCATAATTTTCCGTTACTCCTCAACCACGTCTGTCTGCTTCTTTTTGGCTGTATACAGGAAAATTCTTTCCCTATCATAAGGTGACATTGTAATGTGTTTTCTAAGTGGAAAAAAGAAAACACGATGATCAGTGAAATTGGACTATGGCTTTGTGTTCTATCCTTGACAATTTGGGTGATATTACTAGGATTTTGGGGTCAGTTTTGGCGCTCGGACCAACGATTAACAAGACAGGAAACAGATTTACCAATGTTCCCTAACATTTGTGCTGTTATCCCCGCAAGAAATGAAGCCGATTTGCTTCCTGTCACTTTGCGATCGCTTCTCAACCAAGACTATCCTGGTCATTTCAGGGTTGTTTTGGTAGACGATAGCAGTACGGATGGAACAGCAAATGTTGCCCGTGATGTTGCCCAGGAATTAAACAAAACTCAGCAATTACACGTCCTTTCTGGACAACCATTGGCTCCTGGTTGGACGGGTAAATTATGGGCGCTGCACCAAGGTATTCAATATGCACAAACCCTGACACCGCCACCAGACTATTTTCTCCTCACTGATGCTGATATTGAACATGATGCTTTGAATCTTCGCTGTTTGGTAGCAAAAGCGCAACAAGAAGATTTGGATCTCGTTTCTTTAATGGTGCGGCTTCGGTGTAAAAGTATTTGGGAAAAATTGCTCATTCCAGCATTTGTATTTTTCTTTCAAAAACTCAACCCCTTCCCTTGGGTAAACGATCCCACCAAATCAACAGCCGCTGCTGCAGGTGGGTGTATTTTAATTACCCGTGAAGCTTTAACCCGCATTGGTGGTATTGAGGTCGTCCGCGATGCCTTAATTGATGATTGCGCCCTAGCGCAAGCGGTAAAGTCTACCCGTTTTAGCCAATTTCCCCATGAAATCAATTCAAAATTCAAAATTCGTCTTGAAAAGTTTGCTCTGTCGGGAAACCAACGCCAGTCACCTAGGTTGGGAAACCCGCCTGCAGTGCTGGTTCCTCCTGGCACGCCAGTTCGCACAACGGGGGAAACCCCCGCAAGCGACTGGCTCAACTTTTCGCAAAATTCAAAATTCGGAGTCACTCCCTCATCTCCCTCATCTCCCTCATCCCCCTCACTCCCTCACTCCCTCACTCCCTCATCTCCCTCATCCTCCTCACTCCCTCATCCTCCTCACTCCCTCACTCCCTCACTCCCTCACTTTCTCACTCCCTCATCCCCCTCATCTCCCAAAATTTGGCTGGGGCTAACCGACTCAACCCAGAGTTTGCGACCTTATCCATCGCTGTCAACGATTTGGGACATGGTAGCCCGCACTGCGTTTACACAGCTAAATTATTCCTTTGGGTTGTTAATCGTAACAGTCATGGGGATGATACTTATTTACATTGTTCCACCTGTGTGTGCAATCTTCGGTTTGCTTACTGGAAATTCGCTTGTGGCGATCGCCGCCTTGTCAACCTGGCTACTTATGGCTTATGCCTACTTACCCACCATCCGATTGTATGGATGTTCTCCCGCTTTGGCGTTGTGTCTTCCTGGAATTGCTCTGCTTTATACGCTCATGACTGTAGACTCGGCTGTGCGTCACTGGCAAAACCGAGGAGGAACTTGGAAAGGAAGAGTCTATTCTAAAACCATAAAGGCTGGTTAATCGCTCATTGTTACTAGTTAGTACAACAACCAACAATTCATCACAATTTCTTATTCCCTATTACATTTTATGGCTTCAATTGCTCGTAAGAATTTACTAGAAGACATTCCTCGCTTTTTAGTGGCGCAAGCAGGAATTTTATTTGCCGTTAGCTTAGTCACGATTCAAACAGGTCTTCAATATGGGTTTGCTCGTTCCTCTTCCCAGTTAATTGATCAATCGCGTGCTGACATTTGGGTGTCTTCAAAAAATATGCAGCATTTGGGGCTAACTATCCCAATTCCCTACGAACGAGTTACCAAGGCGCGCAAAGTCGCAGGTGTAGACAAAGCTGAAGGTGTCATTATTGATGGTGCGTTGTGGCATGAACTACAAACAGACGAAATTACCTCAGTTACGCTGGTTGGCGCAGATCCACAAGGAATGTTATTTGACCGATCAACCATTGTCCAAGGCAGTTTTAATGACTTGAAGCAGCCCTTCAGGTTCATTATTGATAAAACTGGCTTGGATAGTATTCATCTCAAAACGCTGGGTGAGGTAGGAGAAATTAACAATATTGGTGCGAAGTTGGTAGGTTTTACTCAAGGAACTCAGTCAATTATCTTCGGTACCTTGATGTTCACCTCTTTAGAAACTGCCAACACTTATAGAAATTACGGTACTCAAATAACTGGTGCTCCAACTAACGTAGGTACCTCTGCTAAAAATCCAACATCAACCGACCAGATTAGCTTCGTTTTGATTCGAGCAAAACCCGGTCAAAACATAAGCAAATTAAAGCGAGATTTAGAACAAGCTTTGCCAGACACCCGCGCTTATACCCGCCAAGATATGTCTAAAATAACACAACTTTACTGGCAGGAACGCTCTGGAATTGGATTTATTCTTGGTCTTGGTGCGGTAGTTGGGGTTGTTGTTGGGGCAGTAGTCGTTAGTCAAATTCTCTACGCTTCTGTCACAGATCATATCAAAGAGTTTGGCACCCTTAAAGCAATGGGAGCATCTGATTGGTTTATTTACAATGTAATTATTGAGCAAGCAATATGGATGGCAATTTTAGGCTATCTACCAGGGATCGCTCTTTGTCTAGGAGTGGCAGCTTGGACATCAACAGCGCAGGGGATTGTCATTTTAGTTACACCTGTATCGGCAGCTACTGTTTTTGGAATTACGGTGTTGATGTGCGTCAGTTCTGCTGTTTTTGCCATTCAAAAAGTCACTCGTGTTGATCCAGCGATTGTCTTTAAAGGATAGTTCTCTTAGCAGTAATTTTACTTTTTATATAGTGCTAATCACTACATAATGAAGTATGTGATTCTTCAGTCGAAAGCGGACAACAAATCTCAACTGACAATAAAAAATTGTATATGCCCAAAGAATTTGAGCAAATGACTGATTCTAAAATTCAATCTCATAAATTTGCCCAGAGCAAATATCAAGCAACAGGCGCAATTGTTGCCCAAGGGGTGGAAATGGTGATTCACTCCAAGCAGCAGCGGCTTCAAATCCTCAAACAAGTTTACTGGAATATCCAAAAGGGTGACATCGAAATTTTAATGGGACCTTCTGGATCGGGGAAAACGACTTTGCTGTCAATTTTAGCGGGACTGTTGACTCCGACGGCGGGCAGCGTGTATTTGCTTGGACAAGATATTACCAGAATGTCTCGAACTGAACTGGCTCGGTTCCGAAGGCAGAACATTGGCTTTATTTTTCAAGATTTTAACTTGTTTCCTGCACTAACGGCAATTGAGAATGTAGAAGCAGCCTTGAATGTCAAAGGCATTCGGGGAAAGCCAGCACGCAAAGAAGCACAAGCTTTGTTGGAACAAGTTGGACTGGGGGATAAGGTAAAGCAACTTCCCCGTGATTTGTCGGGGGGACAAAAACAAAGAGTGGCGATCGCCCGTGCTTTAACAGGTCATCCACAGGTAATTATGGCAGATGAGCCAACCGCTGCTTTAGACTCTCACAGCGGACATTTGGTGATGGAGTTACTGCGCCAATTGGCAAAAGAACAAGGTTGTACAGTGTTGATTGTCACCCATGATCCCCGGATTTTAGATTTGGCTGACCGAGTTGTTTATATGGAAGATGGCATACTTAAGCAGTGAACAAAAAAATTTTGTTCAGTTATGTCACACTCAGTATGATTTTGGCTCGTTTGGCAATGCTAAAGACCTGTTTTGCGGGCGTTAGCGAACGCGAGTGCGTGTGCCTTTGGCACTCAGCTCCTCCCTTCGGGAGGCTCGCTTGTTGCTGCAACAGCCTTTTTTCGTCTTCTGTCAGTTGCACAGAGTAAGTTTTTTGCCGACCAATCATAATCCTGAATGCTTGAGGGAGGTGAATCCATGCTCACTCTATCGCCAAAAGTTTTCCTCTGTCAATTCGCTACGAACTTATGCAAACCTGTACTTAGTGCCATTCGTCTATAACCGTGCGATCACTCCGGGGTATCCACCAATCACTCTGACTATTTGGATCAGTGCCCGTTGTCGCTTCGGCAATGAAGAGTAATATCATGTCCGGATGAACACTTGTAAAAAACGAAAAACCTCACCCGCCTACGGCACCCTCTCCTTGGAAAGGAGAGGGTTGAAGTGAGGTCAAGCAGGAATTATAAGTAATTAAGCGGACATGATATAAAATGCCATCGCTCAAACATTGCCGTAATTTACGCTGCTCTGATTCATCTCTAGGAATTGGGACTTCAATGCCATTCAAGCCAGCCGCAATAGTTTGTTCAACCAATTCATCGACATTGCTAGATCCTGACCAAACGGAGCGTAATAATAGAAGGCTCATTGCACTAAGCTTTATTAACTGCCCAGGGAACTGTGAGTTTGAAAATTAACTTGAAAATAAAATCAATGCCTAGCCCAATCACGCCAATCAGAATAATTCCGACAAAAATCGCGTCTGTTTTGAGGAAACGTTGCGCCATCATAATCATATTTCCCAATCCTGAATCAGCACCGACCAACTCTGCCACGACCACAAAATTCCAGGCTCCTGCAATGTTAATTCGCAGCGTATCAATGATGTTAGGAAGTGTTGCCGGAAAAATCACATAGAGAAACACATCTTTGCGATTTGCTCCCAGTGTATAAGCAGCCTTGAGAAAATCGATGGGAATAAACTTGACGGCATCTGCAATCATCAGGGTATTGTAAAAGAAGCTACCCAGGAAAATGATTGCAACCTTTGATGGTTCACCTAAACCAATCCACAAAATAATCAGGGGAATAAAGGCAGCAGCAGGCATATAGCGCAGTAACGCTACAATCGGCTCAAAGAGTCCTTCCATGCTTTTGAACGTGCCAATCAATAGCCCTAATGGAACGCTAATCAATGCAGAAATTAAGAAGCCCCAACCAACTCTAGAAACGCTCATGCCAATGTCATGAATCAGATCGCCGCTTTGTAGCAAGTTGAAGAATCGCTGAATCACTGCTGTCGGAGTCGGTAGAAATAGCGGCTTTACAAATCCTCCATAAGTCAACACTGACCATCCTAGCAACGGCACCAGTATCGATACAGCAATCATCGTGTAGTAAAGCCGTTTTGGAATATCGCTGCGAATTTTCCAGAACACGGAACGAGTTTTGCGCGATCGCTTCACGATAGATTCAGATGTTGAAGATGATGTTGCTTGTGGAAGTTGTGTTTTCATGAGTTAGAACTTGAAACAGAACTGATGCGCGAGCATCGCGATCGTTAAGCGGTTGCCAGGATTTCATCTCGAATCAGATGCAGAACTTCTTGACGCTTACGCTGAAAGAATTCGGTTCCTTTGATAGACAAATTTCGATCCCGATCAAATTCCAAATTAACCTCTGCTTTCAGTTGACCAGGACGGGAAGACAGCACGTAGATTCGCTGCGACAAAAACACAGCCTCTTCGACATCATGTGTCACCATCAAAATTGTTTTCTGAGTTTGTCGCCAGAGTTGTAGCATAAACTCCTGCAAAACTTCCTTGGTCTGAGCATCTAACGCGCCAAAAGGCTCATCCATCAAGAGAATATCTGGTTCGTTGGCTAGGGCACGGGCGATCGCTACCCGTTGCTTCATGCCGCCTGATAGTGACTTCGGCAAAGCGTCTGCAAACCGACTCAAACCCACAATTTCTAAGTAATATTTCACGCGCTGTTGTCGTTCCGCAGTCGGTATCTTTTGCATTTTCATCCCAAATTCAACATTTTGAGAGACTGTGAGCCAGGGATACAGTGTGTAATTTTGAAACACCATTCCCCGGTTTGCGCCAGGGCCGTCGATCGGCTCACCTTCCAGCAAAATCTGTCCAGATGTGGGTTCTTCTAGCCCAGCAATAATATTGAGTAAAGTAGATTTCCCGCAGCCAGAAGCACCAACCACACAGACAAATTCGTTGCGATAAAGGGTGAGGTTGATGTCTTTCAAGGCAAGCATTGAACCTCGTTTACCTGGAAAACTTTTGTAGAGATCCCGGATGATCAGTTTAGGAGAAGTCATAGGATTTAATTGTAATGAGTGAGTTAACATTGAATCGAACAGATTATCCTTTCAAATAGCGTTCAACAAATTGGCGATCGATATGAGGTTCCAGAGAGTCAGGTACACTGGAGATTAATTTCTGTCCTACCATAAACTCACCAATTTCCTGCGAAGCGTAAATAACAGACTACATTGTGGTTCCTGGCTCAAATGTCTTGACTCACATCTTGCACCTAACCGTATAAGTTCGTAGGAACTAAAAATATGCGCGAGAAAGCTACATTATTTTTATTGGCTTTTCTCGCTAAATAAAGGGCTTTTGGTTTAATACTCAGTGACTTAATAATATCAAATTTTCTTGGTGCAAGATGTGAGTTGAGACATTCCTCTGGCGTTATCCACTTAAAGCCTTTTAGGATAGTGTTATATTCCTCTAAAGAAACACCTGCCTGTTTTGCCTCGATCGCCAACACTTCATTTAGATGCGCTGCGCGATATTCCAATGTCTGATACCAGGTGTTCATCAGTACTTGCACCGCTTCTGGTCGTTCATTTAACACTCGCTCGTGAATGACTAACGGATCAGGAATAATTCCCGGTATATCTTTGCTTGAAAATATCACTTTGCCTTTGCCTAATTGTACTGCTTGACTAACAATGATAAGACATATAACTCTCCTCCTGCGCTAAGCTCTCTTGCGAGAAACATAATCTTTCATGAAGCGATCGTCAATCAATGTCTCGGTTGCCGGAGGTCGAGTTGTGATCATTTTTTGCTCCAACATGAAATCTGCTACGACCTTTCCGGCATATACCAATGATTTTGTTGTATTGCCAGGCTTGAATGTTTCTAGCGTCTCTTGAGGCGTCAACCAGTCTATCTTTTCTAACAATGCCTGATGCTCCTCTAAGTAAGGAAGGGTTCATAGGAATAGGCGATCTCGGTACTTTGCCAGCCACTAAAGCACTGGTCGCCGCATCTGCTCCCATGTTGACAGTTTGGACTGACTTGGGATCAACCCCATTTTTAGCAAGCGCCTGGAGAAACAGCAAGTGTCCGATTGTTGCAATTTCAATAGCAGCCTTTTTACCGACAAAATCCTGAACTGAATTGATTGAAGGGTCAGCAATAATTGCGTCTGCACCTACCGAAACGACAGGCATCGAAATTACTTTGCAGGGAACGTTGTTGACATTGCTCCTGAACAAGTCAGTTAGGGGAAAGTTGACAATGTCAATCTTGCCTGCGGTAAATGCGTTAAACGAATCGGCTAGCGTCTGAAACCAGGTAATTTCTGTATTTACACCACTCGCCTTGAGAAACCCTTTATCTTCAGCAATCTGCCAGGGACTTGAGCCTGTCCACAAACTAAGCCCCAAGCGAATTGGCTGACCGGATTGCTGTGAAGCAGAGGTTAGATTTGCTTGAGGTTGGTTACAGCCCACTGCCAGCAGAGTGGTCGCCGTAATAGATGAACGAATAAATGAATGACGGGATAATGATACAGTCATAGGATTTACCTCTGAGAAGTTGCACAGAGGCGGTTGGACATTGCTATTGCTAAGGTTGTGGGTCAGCAAGTAAATCACGCCACTCACAGTGGTATGAGCAGCGCAGTTTGCCGTACCTGGCTAGGCAAAACGGCAAACTGTGCTGGGTTAAGTTTAGCGATCATGAATGAGATCCTGACTTGCTCCGACTCTAACGCATTGGACTGCTTTACTTAAATTTGCGGCTACAGAGTTCTATTTGTTTTTGCAATTTTCAAATTTCAAATTCGTAAGGACAACAGCTTCCCTAGCTGTAAACTCATCTCCATACTGGCGAGGGTAGTATGACGTTATAACGAATACTTGACCATTCACTTCACCAAGGTAAGCAATTGCAATTCCCCGCGGTTTAGTGTAGATGGGTGATTCTACTGGCTCTAATCGAATCAGATCACGCAGCCAAGCGGAATAAGCCGCTTTAGCATAAGAGATATCTGAACCCCGCTCGACTCGCCGATAGCCGCCTGATATAAGGGATGCCGACATCTCTACGTGTTTTTTTACGGCGTTAAAATCCTTTTGATCGTAAAATTTAAAATGAATAATAGTCTCTCTGTCGAGGGTTCCATCTGGTTTTTTCCAGTAGAGCGTTACCGATCCATCTTCATTGGCACTTCGATCTATAGTAAAGCGATCCGTCGGGAAGTAAGTCGAAAAGTGAGGCGTTTGAAGTAAACTGAGTGTGACAGTTTGGGGTGTTCCTTTAACTTCAATGGTTGCTGTTTTAGCAGGTGCAGTTGAGGATTGCCTCACGGGTGTAGCTTGTGCAGTAGATCGGGCTGAATTAGCATCACAAGCCATCAGACGTGTGCAAGCCATCAAGCTGCCTAGTAACAGCTTTACAAACGAAGAACGATTTAACATGGTAAACTCCAGACAATTTTCAGGGTTGAAATTTTGAAAAACATTGAGAGACCCTTCTAGATTTCAAAGTTCTCTAATTGGCGAAAACATGAAGAAGCTAATAGCAGCAACTCCAGCAAGAGAAATAGGAACAAATCTCCGATTTACAAACAAGTGAATGATTTCCATCATGAGCTTCTCCTTTAGTTACAAATAATCTGAACTCTGCAATGACTGAATTGTAGATGCACTTTTATCAATTCGATGCGCGACCTCATCCAATTTCTCTTCTGGTCTGCGTTCGTTCGCAGAAAGTTTCTGTGCTTTCGGCTTTTACTGTGATGTCTTGTTGGTCTTGTTAGCACTTCGTTCGATCTACACACGCTGTCTGCAACAAGCGATCAACTTGATTGTGCCCCACGACTCCCGCGCTATCACCAGGAGGATTCACACCTAAAAGCTGGCGGGAGCGTGGTAGCCCCGTATTTTTAAATCGGGGCGGAAACGCGACACGGCTCGTTTAAAAGTGGATAGCAAGCAAGATTCAGAGCTAAGGGACTTCCAAAAAATAAATTAATCAAAAAACTCAAGAGACAGTTCCTTAAAAATAATGATAATCAGCCTCAGGGGGAGGAAGCGCTCGCCGACGGCGAGCGCTTCCTCCCCCTTCAAATATGCATGAAGAATTTACACCCCTTTCCCTTTCATTTGTCTTTGGGGTAGTTGCGAGTTTATTTGATTTACAACTTTATAAAAGCCGTAAAAAAATCAAGAACTACGTTGTTTCACAATAGATATCGATAAACCATTTCCCTAAATTTGGGAAATCTTCGTTTGTAGAATTAGTAAGACGTTTAATTTGTTTTTCTATTGTCAACATAGCTTGTTTTGTCAGCTTAATTCCATTTTTATAAGTTTGGGTTACTAACTTAACAACTGGATGTTGACCTTTCCATGTCATATTTTGAGCAAAGTTTAAAGCCGTCTCTACTTCATCTAAGATACTTCCATTCCAATAGTTCTCTAAAACTGCCCAAGTGCGTTCAATTGGATTATATTTACTATGATATGGAGGATAGTAAGCTAAACGTATATTTAGTTTATGCTCCTGAGAAAACTCAACTATACGCTTCATAAACTGAGTTCTACGAGAATTATTCTCCCCTCGATTATCTTGATTAATAACTAGAGTTTTTATTTCGGGGAAGCGCCAGCTTTCTGACAACCAAAAATCTGATAAAACATCTACGATAAAATCACTTGTGACTTTGGATTCTGTAAAATACAAAAATAGTTCGTCAAGCTCCGGAAGAAAGATACCGTAAGGAGTCACGGTGGTTTTTGGATGAAAATCGTGGTCATCAGTTTCCGTCGGCACTCGATTTCTACCACCACGGTCAAATGAGCCAATGTTTACACGGGCTTTTGCATCCAGACTTAAGCGTAAAACACTTGGATCGTCTGAAGCTTCTTGATTAACTATAGCTAACTGCTCAAAGATTGCGTCCGTTTCGGGAATTTTTTTTGAGGCTGAACTTTCGCAACTCGCTTGAGCTTATACCCCAAATCATTCAGTTTTATACGAATTGTTTCTGAAGTTGGTAATTCTTCATCACTATAACCAACTTTCTCAATTAATAGCTTTCTTACTTCGCTAGCGCTCAAACGTGTGTATAGTCTTTGACTTTTAAAACTTGGGTCAGTTTGGCTTTGGGAATCCACTAATTTTTTGATATCTTCTAAGAGATTTGGTAGGTTTTCTTCTGCCTTAGAACGTCCTCTTCCTGAATAATTATCTACGCAATTAATCCCACTACTTAATTCTTTAATCCCTTTTCGGATAGTATTTCTATCCCATCCTAATTCTTTTTGAGCTAGTAGTTGACCTCCGTACCCTAAAGATATTACAGTTTGTGCTTGGAAATGACGTCTGGCTGCACCTTTCAATTGAGTTGCTGTTTCTTGAAGTAGATTCTTTAGTGAGTCCGTCAATTCAATCGTCACTCAAAAACCCCCAAAAACTTGAATTATACATAATTAAATTTACTACAAAAAGGGGAGTCAGGGCTGCGGAGGCAGCCCTGACTCCCAACCCCCCCCTCTATTGATTATCATTTTTATTGGTGATTATTTTATTTTTTGGAAGTCCCTAAACCGCAAGCAAGTAGGCGAGTCCGAAAGCAGGAAGACTGATTCTCCCTTAGAGCGGTTCTCCAACGAAGGTAGAACGTCCAGCCAGATAGCCGTATCCAGCGAAAAGCTAGTCTCAATTCTGCCTGAATCCGCGTACCGCGATAGTCGCGGAGTGGCTCAAATAATCTTTCTCCTGCACTAGGCTCTGTTGCGAGAAACATAATCTTTCAGGAAGCGATCGTCAATCAATGTCTCGGTTGCTGGAGGTCGAGTTGCGATCAATTTTTGCTCCAACATGAAATCTGCTACGACCTTTCCGGCATATACCAATGATTTTGTTGTATTGCCAGGCTTGAATGCTTCTAGCGTCTCTTGAGGTGTCAACCAGTCTATCTTTTCTAACAATGCCCGCTGCTCCTCAGCAGACACCCCAGCTCGTTTTGCTTCAATCGCGATCGCTTCGTCTGTATTGGTTTTGCGGAAATCTAAAACTTGATGCCATACGTCTACTAGCTTCTGTACTTCTGTGGCGCGAGTATCTAACAGCTTTTGCTGCGCTATAATCATGTCTGCTATCAATCCTGGAACGTCTGCGCTCGAAAAAATTACCTTACCTTTGCCGCTTTTGGTAGCTTGAGTAATGAAGGGTTCATAGGAATAGGCGATCGGTACTTTGCCAGCCACTAAAGCACTGGTCGCCGCATCTGCTGCCATGTTGACAGTTTGGACTGACTTGGGAGCAACCCCATTTTTAGCAAGCGCCTGGAGAAACAGCAAGTGTCCGATTGTTGCAATTTCAATACCAGCACTTTTACCGACAAAATCCTGAACTGAATTGATTGAAGGGTCAGCAATAATTGCGTCTGCACCTGCCGAAACGTCAGGCAACGAAATTACTTTGCAGGGAACGTTGTTGACATTGCTCATGAACAAGTCAGTTAGAGTCAGGTTGGCAATGTCAATCTTGCCTGCGGTAAATGCGTTAAGCTGATCGGCTAGCGTCTGAAACCAGGTAATTTCTGCATTTACACCACTCGCCTTGAGAAACCCTTTATCCTCGGCGATCTGCCAGGGAATTGCGCCCGGCCACAAACTAAGCCCCAAGCGAATTGGCTGACCGGATTGGTGTGAAGCAGAGGTTAGATTTGCTTGAGGTCGGTTACAGCTCACTGCAAGCAGAGCGGTCGCCGTAGACAAAATAGATGAATGAATAAATGAACGACGGGATAATGATACAGTCACGCGAGTTAACTCTGCCCTTTTAATTTGACACTTCCCGGATTCGCGATGCCAAGTAGCGATAAAACAGCAAAATAGGCATTTCAAGGTGACTAAGCGGACCAGGCGAGTAGGTCGAAGAGCGTAACCCTTGTTGTACTGCTGTACAAACCTCCATGTCCTCCATGTGGAAACGCTTCAGCGCATCGATTTCACGTTCAAGTATCTGCTCGTAGTCATCTGCTTGCTTACTCTCAGGAGTGACCAGAAGCGTAGTGCGAAGGGTTACTTTGTCTGGACCTTCAGGCAAAATGAAAAACCAGTAGACCCGATCTGGTCCCACGAATAACAGAAAAACAGGTTCGCCTAGATACACCGTATATTCGTAATAATCTTCAGCTTTGAGCGTATGAGGCGGCTTAAAATCAACTGTTGCGTTGCCAGCCTTAGCTTGCTCCACAATCTGATTCGCCAGTGGCAGGTGAAGAACCAGGTAGTTGGGCGTTTCAGGCTCAGTCCATGAACCCACTGCGGGCATTATCGGCTCGAATGTTTCGGGGTGAGCGCCGAGCTGGTGGTACGCTTCTATAGCATTCTCGACCAGCACCTTCCAATTGAAATTGCAGTCCCACTGAAGATCCGCAACCATCTCCATCTGGGCTATATTCCACCGTTCCACATACGGCAACAATCCGGTGTAATGAACGCTCACAGGCTCCAAGTTGGGATCGAATGTAATGAAGATGAAACCCTCCCAAATTTCTGTGCGAAAGTTATGGAGACAAATTTCCTTGCGGTTAAAGCCTTCGCTTTTTTGCATCTCAGGAGCACCTACCAGTTGACCATTCAAGTCGAAGGACCAGTTGTGATAGGGGCAGACGAAACTGCGACGATTTCCTTTAGGTGGGTGTCCGTATGCCTGTGGCATGATATCCATCGCTCGGTGGGGACACACACGAGAGAGGACGCGCACTTTTCCATCCTTGCTACGGACAACGACCATCGGTTCGTTTAACAGGTTTATATTAAAGTAGTCACCTGGGTTGGGCAACTGCGAAACATGCCCAACGCACAGCCACTGCTTCTTAAAGATATGCTCGACCTCCCAGTTGTAGAAGTCAGCGTCTATATATGCGCTAGGGGGCAAAGCAACTGCATTTTCAATGGTTTGCTCAGCAGCGTTAAGGATGCTACATTGAATCCTACTTAAACGATCTTCGTTGGTGGTTTTAAAACCGTGTGCATCCATAATCATTAATTATCTTGATCTGTTAGAGAGGACAAGTACCTGTATCGGGCAGGTTTTCTAGATCGGTCACTTTTAGCGTGACGCTGGCAGAAACCTGCTTTTCCTACCCCCGACTCAGCATGCTGTGAGACAAATCAACCCCTGTCACCTGCACCCCTGCCGGGTAGGCTGGCAAATTCAGCCCTGTACCGACTGCGCCATCCAGCACGGTTTGTCCTGGACTAAGCTGTAGGGAGTCAATCAACGGCTGGCGATCGATATGCCAATAGCGCTGCATGATCGCGTCATAGTCTGTCGAACCCTGGTCGTAGGTCTCGATCATTTGCTTATTTTGCATAGAGCGTAATCAACGCGCTCTTGTCTTTCATACCAGGCTTCGGTTCTTGCTGCCAAGGCTTTGTTAAAAACCAACCGCACACAACCAATTGTTCGACGCAACAGGACTTTTTGTTCGAGTGTTGGGTAAAAACGGTAGCGGTAGGCTTTTTCCATGCTTTGCATCTTATTTTCTATGCTTCAGATTTTACCACGTTTTCTGTAAAGCCGTCCTTTTAGGACGGGGTTTCTACCCAAAATTTCCGATGACTCAATAACTAAAACGGGAGCATCCGAATTTTACACACTTGCCATTCTGCCCTCACCCCCAACCCCTCTCCCAAATGGGGAGAGGGGAGTCAAGTCCTACTCTTATTCCCCGAATCCCGCTCTTGAGAAGGGGTTAGGGGATGAGGGTAAGTAATTTTGCTTGCTTTGGGATGCTCCCACTAAAACCTCTTTTGATACTCAATAACTGCGCGATTGTCATCATTTAAATTAGTGGTTGCACGCAGACGAATGTTATTGTTGAGTCGGTAGTTAATACCCCATTGGAAGGGGTCGCTGGTTGTCAAAATCTTCAGGGTGGAGAGAGAAAACCTACGAGTGATATCCACTCCAGCTTCTGCTGCCAACTCCAAAGTTGAACTACTCCTACCTGCTTCGAGAGTGTCGGAGAGAATGGTTGGGAACACACGCAGTTCGCTCAAACCCAATGCAGTTCCAATCTGGTTTAGAGGTTCCTGAAGATTGTTTAGTACAGCCGAACCTGCTATATTAATCAATCCTAAGGTAGTATTGTTACCGCGTTCTTCGGTATCGACAAATCCACCCCCAAGCAGGGCAACAATTTCTGTTTCGCTGCGTACGGGGCTGCTTGTTAGTTCTAGAGTTTCATCCAGTTTACTCGCCAGACCTTGCACTCTGGCATCAACACGAATAGTTTCTAAAGCCGCTAACCCAGTGATATTTGGTTTATTGAGGTCAGTATTTTGAATAACGTCAAGTACTTTAGCAAACAACTGCATATCTAACTCGGGATCGCGGGGTTGATTTGCTCTAAAAATAGCTTTATGTTTATAGCCACGCGCAAGGTTAAATCGAGTCGTAAATAAATTTACGCTTCCTTCCTTCAGGCGGATTGTTCCTTCTGGTATTGGTTCTTTAAACGAACCGTTGACGTTAAGGGTTCCAGTAGCCCGGAAACTGAGAATCAGTGGACGGGTAATTTCTACGTTTTTGCCGAGTTGTAACTGTAGATCTTTGAACCGAGCCGTTGTATAGTCAAGTTTCGGAGTCTCTTGCTTGACTTGTTTCACACCTGAAACATCTATTTTGCTATTTCCATGGGTCGTTTTTGTAGATTCTGCAAGTAAAACTTGACCATCAGCTAACTGCAATTTACCACCAATCATTGGGTGCAGGGCGGAACCAGTCACCAGCAAGTTACCGCTGACGCCTCCTTGGTAAAGTTCTTTCAGATTCAAAGCCAATTGGTCAAGGGTAACGGTGAGGGGATGATCTATTTTTGTTTGTTGACTTGAGACAGGAATCTCACCTTGTGCCTCGACTTTACCCTTGTTATTATATTTACCTTGAAGATTTTGCACGACAATCCGGTCTAAACCAAACTGCACTGTTCCTGTAATATCTGTCAGCTTTCCTGGTAAAGCTTGAGATGAAAAGGTGGCATCCTTAACAGTGGCAATTCCATCTAATATCGGCTGTTGTGTTGTCCCCCGTACCATCAAGTCTATTTGTCCCTCACCTTTTTCAAAAGCGACTTGGTTAGTTAATAGGTTTAAGACCGCCAGCCCTTCATTTTGAACTTTCACATCCAGATTAATATTATTGTTATCTGGCTTTACAGAAGCAAAAGGCAACTGATAAGGTATGCTACCAGCAATTTTAACTGGCTCTGAACCAGAAACCGTAACGTGGCTGCCAAAGTCCAAGCGACCATTGGTATAGTTGAAACTCGCAGTCGCTGACTCTACGCCTTTTTGATTGAGAGTCCCCTCAGTGATTTGCAATTCTCCCTTTGCCTGTGGATTGTCAATACTCCCTGCTAAAGCTGCTGTACCATTAAGATTACCCGTGAAACCAACGGGCAGTTTGACAAAATTATTCAGCACTTGCACGGGGAAATTGACAACCTGCAACTGACCAGATTGTTCATTTCCACCAATGTTACCTGTCAAAGCGATCAAGTTGTTCTGAGACTCCAGTCGCAAAGGTAGCAATCTGAGAACACCGTTTTCAAATCTGCCTTGAGCAATCACTTGGTCTGCTTTATACAAACGATCCGGTTCATCTGCCCTACCCCAAACAAAGTTTTGACCGTTTAAATTAAAGCTTACATCCAGCCCGTTCGCTGTTGCAGTATCTATAGAAATTTCACCGTTGAAAGTTCCTTTTAAATCTGCCAATTCCGGTATGGGAGAAGCACTGCGACGCTGTTGTTTTTGTTGTGCTAGCCGATTTTCAAATTCGCCAAAGCGCTGAAGTTGCGCAGACAAAGGCTGGTCTGAAAATCCTACTGACTCGGTGGCATTCAAATCTGCGGCTGTACCGTAGTTTGGCTGTGCCAAACCGCGTTGGACATCTTGTAATTCATACAACTGTAGTGCAGTCAGGACATCTTGAACTTCACCTTGGGTAACGTTCAGTTTACCTTTGATTTGCGGACCTTTGGGAGTTTGGCTCAATGTCCCAGCAAGGGCGTAGCGACTCGCACCTTTGACAAATTCGCTGTTTGTAATCGTTGTTTGACCATCACCGTAATGGAATTGTGCCATCAGGCGATCGCCTTTAATGCGTCCTAATTGGGGCTTGGCAATTGCGATATCCCCTTGTGTGGCAAATGTCTTTTGATTAACCTGAAAATCCCCAGTCAAAAATCCAGCGATTCCACCCGTACCAACATGAGTATTTGCAGGCGGGGTGAGATTCAATATCGCCAAGGGGAAGTTTTCCACTTTCATTGCCAAATTGTCCCCTTGAGATTGACCGCTTGCCAATGAATTTTGCCACCGCACTAAGAAAGAGTTGGGACGATTTTTTGCGTCTGCGTTGAGAGTAATCCGGTCCCGTTTGCCTGCAACATCTAAATTTAAACCCTGTCCCTGCGCCAATTGGATGTTTCCAGTCAACACCGACTCAAAAGCCAGTCGATTCACCACCAAGTCTCGTAACCTAACTTGCCCTTGTATATTTGGCACAGGTAGCGTACCGCTGATTCTTCCCCCAAAATCGGCTTTACCTGCTAAAGCCACAGCGCTGGGAAGCTGCATTGGCAACTTTTGCAGATTATAATTCTGTGCCTGAACGTTGAGATTTAAGTCAGTAATTTCCGGTATGCCTGTTCCACCAGATTTGGCTAAAATATAACCATTAGCACTTAAACCTGGAGCAGTGGCTCGCTCGACGAGCAGCTTTTGTCCGTCCCAGCCAACAACTGCTGTCAGCGGTTGCTCAATGCCAGCAATGCCTTGAGAAAGCTGCACCTGACCAGAGGCACGTACATTGGATATGTTGAAAGTTCCCACAGTACCCGCGAGTTGCAGTTTACCACCAAATTGACCCCGCAACTGCGGCGACAACCGTTTTAATTCCACACCAGAAGCATCAACCACAGCCTGGTAGCGACCATCAGCAAGTTGGATGTTAGAAGCGGTGACTGTGCCATTTGCAACATTCACTTGTGCCTGACCAGTGGCTTGAATAGCTTGTGGTTTCAAGGAATCAGCTAAACCAGCAACGTTGAATTGACCTGTCAAAGTACCGTTAAACTGCGGTGGTACTTGTGATATTTTGTGCAATGGCACTTGACTTGCTTGAAGTTGCGCCTGATACCTACCATTAGCTAATTGGATATTAGAGGCAGTCACAGTACCACTACCAAAATTGACGCGTGCTTGCCCTGTGGCTACAACTGTTTGTGGTTTAAACGATTCAACTGAACCAGCAACGTTGAATTGACCGCTTAACCTTCCTTGAGATTGTTTAGGTAATTGTGCTAATTGTTGCACATCTACGTTCTTTGCTTGTAGTTGTGCTTTATACAACCCTTCAGCAAGTTGGATATGAGAAGCTGTAATTGCGCCACCACCTACCAATAGGCGTCCCTCGCCAGTAGCACGTAAGGTTTTGAGGTTAAAAGCGTCTGTATTTCCTGAAACTTGGAACTTACCTGCTAATGGTCCATCTAAACTTTGGGGCGCTTGTTTTAGCAAACGCCCCAACCGCACACTGTCAGCAACCAATTCGGCAGAAAAGCTTTGCTCGCCAAATTGGATCTTAGAAATAGCAACTGTACCACCCGCAACTTGAACTTTTGCGTTATCTGGACGAATTGTGGCAATTTTAAATGGGGCTGAGGTTCCTGATAAGATGAGACGACCGTTGAAGCGTGCGTCATTGAGAGAGACGTTTTGCAGTTGATTGGAGTTGACAAAACGTTGCACTTGTACTTTGGAAGCATCGGCGATCGCTTGCCAACGCTGATTAGCCCAACTGCCAGCAATTTGTACTCTACCACCAGCAACACTCAAAGCAACATTACGGAAAGAGACAGTTTTGTCTGGGGCGACAATTGCTTCTCCGCTTCCGGGGTAGGTTGCTTGGGGTGCTTGCCATTGTACCGTTGTCTGAACGTTCTCACCAGTGCCAGTCAGTTGTGCTGTACCTGAGACAGTACCAATTTGGAATCCCGGTTTCATATCGTAAACAGAGGCGATCGCATCCCCTGGAACGTTCTTTGCCGTGACATGAAAATTTAGCTTGGGAATTTTGTTAACAAATTGAATCGTCCCAGCGCCTGTAACTTCACCGCCTACAGTGGCTTTACCTTGAATATTTTTAAAAGTAATAATAGAGGCGACAGGAGAAAATTCAAACTGTGCGCTGACACTCTTAAAATCAACTTTGTCAATTTTTGCTTGTTTTATAGTGGCAACTGTACCAGAGAGAATTGGGTTAGTGATTGATCCAACAACCTGTAAGTCTGCCTTACCTTCCCCAATTGTCGGTACAGGTAATTTGACGTTGAGAGTTTCCCGGACATTTGCCACATTCACCGAATTTACACGCGCAGCTAACTTGTAGCCAGCTTTGGAGTCAATGGTACCGTTTGCTATTAAAGGGATTTTGCCATAACCAGTGGCAACATTTTCCAGCTGAAGCTGAGTTCCTTGAAAGCGCACCTTTCCTTGAGAATTGATAAATGGTAGTGGCATTCGCGGAACTTGAAGTTGAACTCCTTGTCCAGTAGCATTACCAAAAATGAGCAGGTTTTGCTGTTTTTGTTTCAGTTGAATGTTTTGAATTTTCAAATCACCCTGAACTCGACCTGCTTGTAATTCCACGGGTAACTTAACGATGCGAGAAACATCAGCAGCAAGGAAGTTTCGCACCCGCAGCAACTCTAAGTTGACTTCTTGAGTTTTGGGACGAAAATCTCCCTGTATGGAAACGTTACCACCATGATCTGGTTGCCCATCCAAATTAAATTTAATGAGTTTGTAGTTTTCTAATAGTTGGGCAGTGCCGTTGATTTGTGAAAATGCTACGGGGGATGAGGGAGTGAGGGAGTGAGGGAGTGAGGGGGATGAGGAAGATGAGGAAGAGAGACCTAATTTTGAATTTTGGATTTTGAATTTTGAATTGATTTCTTCTCCTACCTGATTTGGCTGGGGAACGAGTATCAAGTTGGCATTGCGAAACCTCAGTTTGTCCAAATCAGTTTTAATTGGTCCTTTTCGACCTGCCGGCGTTATTTTTGTGGTAATCCAGCGTCTTTGTTCATCCTGTTGAAGGTAAACATCCGGGTTGACTAAGGTGACGTCTAACTTGAGTCTGTGGTTCAACAGCAACTGTAATGGGTCAAAACCTACCTCTACAACCTCGACTGTCACCTTATCCGGATCTGTAGGTGTTGCTGGAATGGCTGAAGCCCCAAACTTCACTCCCGTAAGCGAAAGTTGTTTCACTTTCCCCAGTTGAACTGGACGGTTCAGTGTAGTAGTAAGATTGGTTTGGGCTAGTTGTACTAAGTCTTTGTGAACAAAATTCCACACTTGCCAAGCACCGCCCATAATTCCTATGAGCAGAATTCCGCTCATGGCAATGCCACCACGGCTTAAAATGAACAACCATTGATGCGTTTTATAAATACGGGGGGATTGGGAGTGATGATCCCGATTACAAGCTTTGGTCATGTCGTCTCACTACTGACTCACCGAAACAGTCCTAAGTGCTGAGTGCTAAGCAACCTCCGCACGGCATTGTCTTCCTCAAATCGAGGAACCGTCTTGGGCGAAAAGCTCCCGAATTTATCCGTGGAGCCATCATAGCGTTTTTTCCTTGTTTGATCCCCTAAATTTATTTATTTGAGGGGAATTCCTCAGCACACCATACTTTTGTTCTACAGGACTCAGCACTCATGAACAGATGTAGCTGTTACAGTTGTAGAATCAACTCGCACACTACTGGCTACGCCTACTCCAGGATAACCGACGATACTAAATACGGGAGTAGCAATCATGCTTAAAGCTAGAGGTGAAATGTGACCCAGTCCCTAGTCCCTAGTCCCCAGTCCCCAGTCCCCAGTCCCCAGAAGTAGCAATCATGCTTAAAGCTAGATGTGAAATGTGACGCTTCTACTTCTGGTAAGATCAATCCTGTGAGAGAAATATAAAAAATTTATAACAAGTGAGAATTTTTGGCTCGACTTTTCCTTGGACGCAATCTAGAACTTTAATTAAGAATAGATCCAAGATGAAAGATTAGATGATTACACCCATGCGTGTTTTTGTATTACTGTTTAACGCTCGCACAGAAAATGAGGGAATTCACACAATTCAAGTGGGCGATGGGCAAAGCCCGGCCTCCGGCCATCGCAATAAAGTTCTGATGTTCGAGTCAGAAGACGACGCTGCACGCTATGCCCTCATGCTTGAAGCTCAAGATTTCCCCACAGCCACCGTAGAAGCGTTTGATTCAGAGGAAATCAAGGAATTTTGTCAAAGTGCGGACTATGACTGGGAAATTGTCCCAAGTAACAGTGGTTTGGCAATTCCTCCAGAAATCAACGTTGAAGAAACCGATTGGAAAGCAGAATCCGAAGAGGACTTTGCGGAGGAAACCTTCCCTCGTAACCAAAACTCGCCGGAAAAACCAGAATTATCTGACTCAGAACTCGAAAACATTCGCCGCAAATTAGAAGGGTTATTGTAGAGAGTCGTTAGTCATGAGTCATGAGTCATGAGTCATTACTAAGGACAGAAGACAAAAGACAAATGACCACAGACAGAGGACAAAAGACAAATGGTGAACTTGCAGGGGCGCGGATATCTTTTAACAGAGCAGGTCAATCCTGATACTCTTAACCTAGACCAAATCAGTTGTGTTGAATTGGTGGAACTGTTTAATCAGGAAGACGCAAAGGCAGTGGCTGCGGTAGCTGCTGCTAAACTTCAATTAGCTCAAGCGATTGAACGCACTGCAGAACAATTGCATCAGGGAGGACGCCTGTTTTATATTGGAGCAGGAACCAGTGGTCGCTTAGGGGTGTTAGATGCTGCAGAGTGTCCACCGACTTTTTGTACACCCCCAGAGATGGTACAAGGAATTATTGCTGGTGGTGCAGGCGCACTAGTACGCAGTTCCGAAGATTTGGAAGACAGCGCCGAAGATGGTGAAGCGGCGATCGCTCAACGACAAGTCACGCAACTTGATGTCGTCGTTGGCATTACAGCCGGGGGGACAACGCCTTTTGTCCACGGCGCAATGAATGCTGCTCGTAGCCGTGGAGCCACTACTATATTTATAGCCTGCGTCCCTGCTGAACAAGTCAACTGTGATGCTGATATTGATATTCGCCTGTTGACTGGACCAGAAATACTTGCTGGTTCAACTCGCCTAAAAGCTGGTACGGCGACGAAACTCGCCTTAAATATCCTTTCTACTGGTGTAATGGTGCAGTTGGGTAAAGTTTATGGCAATCGCATGGTGGATGTGGCGGTAACAAATCAAAAGTTACGCGATCGCGCTTTGCGAATTTTACAAGACCTCACAGGTTTAAGTCGAGAAGCCGCTGGTTTCTTATTAGAACGTAGTGGCAAATGGGTAAAGCTGGCATTATTGATGCATTGGACTGGGTTGGAAAAAGAAGAGGGCTTACAACTCCTCTCAGAATACCAAGGTCGTCTTAGAGCGGCTGTTGCCAGTTACAAAAACAACAGCCAATCCTGAGAATTCCAGTTTCAGTTATCAGTGAAAAGTCAGGCGTGAGGAGTTATTAACTTCTCACTAACAATTTTTTATCTTACTAAAAATAATACGCCCTGGCTGATAATTTATACCAAGTTGCGTTCAAAGAGAGAATTTTCTGAATTAACCGCAGAGAACACAGAGGAGCCAGCGCCGTGCGGGGGTTCCCCCCGTTGAGGCGTCTGGCGTGACACAGAGAGGAAAAAGAGAAAGTTACTAAGAAGAACTCAGGAGTCAGAAGTCAGAATGACTCCTGTACGAAGCTACGGATGAGTCGAGGTTTAAAGCAAATACTTTTAAGTAGGTCGAAGTAAAAATGCTCCCGCATCCTATCTGAAACCCCCGTCAACATCCTTTGGGGTATTCCTAGCTGCGGAATTCTGTGCCTCCTGCGGAGGAGCTGCGCAAACGCGTAGCGTGCCGAAGGCATATTCTGACTCCTTTTCATCTGTATGAATGCAACTTGGTAGTAGCGCATCTTCATACAGAAATGGTATTAATATTTACTGCATACATTTGCGGTTAATTATCATTCTATAGAAACTTTAAAAGTTATAGTTTATTGAACGATAAAATCAGAATACAGCTTTTTTAAAAAACCATTCTTAAGATAGAGGTATACAATACTTTATTATCTCTGCGGGACGATTGGCTAATTTATTAAGCCATTTAACAATATTCATATCTGGCATAAATAATTTAAGAATTGCTAATCACGAAATGATTAATTGCTTTCAGCTATTAATCATTTAGCTCTTGGCAATCTTTTTATGCTTTTTTGCCAGCACATCACCTTCTTGTATCTCGACTTCCATGGCAAAGCCAATTGAATTTAATTTATTTGCACCCTACAACGAAGCGGCTGCATTAATTGCTTCTTTTTCCAATTGGGAAGAAATTCCCATGGAAAAAGGTGACGATGGTTATTTTCGTACAACTGTTGAATTAGAGGATGGTGTTTATCAGTATAAATTCCGCGTTCAATCAAAATCTTGGTTTTTTGAACCTGATCAATGGGTTGAAGTGACAGACCCCTACGCCACTGATATTGATGAATCAAGTGGACATGATAACGCTATCGTACGGATAAAAGATGGGGAAAGAATTGTTGATACCTATGTTTGGCAACATGACAATAAACCCCTACCTGCAGACCAGGAATTAGTCATTTATGAACTGCACGTTGCTGACTTTTCTGGTGGTGAAGATGACCCTTACGCCCGAGGAAAGTACAAGCACGTTATTGAAAAGTTAGATTACCTAACTGAACTGGGAATTAATGCGATTGAGTTGATGCCGCTTAAAGAATACCCAGGCGATTATAGTTGGGGTTATAACCCTCGTCACTTCTTTGCCACAGAATCAAGTTATGGTTCTACAGCGGAGTTAAAAGAGTTAATTGATGAGTGCCACGGCAGAGGAATTCGTGTTATCATCGATGGTATTTATAACCATTCAGAATCATCGGCTCCATTAACACAAATTGACCACGATTATTGGTATCATCACTCTCCCCGCGACCCTGATAATAGCTGGGGACCAGAATTTAATTATGAACACTACGACGAAAATTTAGAAACTTATCCTGCGCGTAGATTTATTGGTGATACTGTACGTTTTTGGATTCAAGAATATCACATTGATGGTATTCGCTACGATGCAGCACGGCAAATCGCTAACTACGACTTCATGCACTGGATTGTCCAAGAAGCTAAAAAAACTGCTAGCATGAAGCCTTTTTACAACATAGCCGAACACATTCCTGAAACTCCCAGTATCACCAATGCAGATGGACCGATGGATGGATGCTGGCACGATAGTTTCCTGCACACAATTGTGCCACACCTTTGCGGTGACACCTTTGATTTAGAGCAACTTAAAGATGTCATCGACTGCAAGCGCCAAGGCTTTATGGGTGCAACCAATGTGGTAAATTACCTGACAAACCACGACCATGATCGCCTGATGGTGGAATTGGGGAATCGCGATATTTTTGACGAAGAAGCTTTTAGGCGGATTCGGTTGGGAGTTGCTATCCTGATGACAGCCGTTGGTGTGCCTTTGATTTGGATGGGTCAAGAGTTTGGCGAGTACAAGCCCAAAACACAAGAGTCATCAAAAATTGAATGGGGATTGCTAGGCAATGACCTAAATCGCGGCTTATTTGAATATTACAAAGGCTTAATTCACCTGCGTAAACACAATCATGCCCTCTACACAGAAAATATTGACTTCATCCACGAAAATTCAGAGGCAAAAGTGTTCGCTTACAGCCGTTGGAATGATGAAGGTTCTCGTGTTGTGGTTGTGGCGAATTTCTCAGAAAACTTCTTAGCTGGGTATCACGTTCCCAACTTCCCCAACAGTGGTACATGGCACGAATGGACAGCGAATTATGATGTAGAAGCTGGCGACGATGGCATTATAACTGATATAGGACCATACGAAGCCAAAGTGTTTGTTTGGCAATAACTTTTGGGATGGCTTCCTTGGTTCCTCATACTAAGTTGCATTCATACAGGAAACTTTTTTCCTCTCTGTGTCACGCCAGACGCCTCAACGGGGGGAACCCCCGCACGGCGCTGGCTCCTCTGCGTCCTCTGCGGTTCATTCAGAAAATTCTCTGTTTGAACGCAGCTTGGTATCATAATGACAAATTCAACGTAGGGTGACTCAGATCTTGCACCCAACAAGAGCCAGAGGCTGTAATATCTCGTTACCAGGTTGAACCTGGTAACGAGGGTTTGGAGGCTTCGCCGACTCACTGTCGCAACAGGTGCAAGATTTCAGGTGAGTAATTATAACATTTCCTACCCTACAAATCGAAGTTTTTTTCTACACCAACAACATCCTAAAAGGAACTGGTGTGGCTCATGACATCGACTTAGTGAACCCAATATTGTCATCAATAACTGCTGTTGGTCCTACGGGAAGTTTTTGCGGGTCTTGTAGGTCGAGTTTCTCGAAGTCGATTTTGGAGTTCCACACCTTTGTTAAGAAATCTTTCAACACCTCAATCGTGAACAACTCGCCAGGACAACGACGGTATCCAAAACCGAAAGGCGCGTAGCCAGCATAGTCACATACAGGATATGCTTTCTCATCAACAATGCCGTAAACGGTGCCAAATGCACTATTAGTCAGTTCGGCATTTCTACCATCCTTCACCTTGAATGTCTCTTTGTGGAAGGGACATTGGGCAAATCCGATTTCTTTAGATTTGGCTTCGTCAATTTGGTCGCTGGTGGGCGCATTTTTGTAGCGATCGGGATTGAATTCGGTTGGGTTCTCCCAGTGTCGTGGGTCTTCACTGGTCGCCTTATGGGGGCTTGTAACGTAGCCGTATCTATCGTATAATGGTTTTCTGACTTCTTGAACAGCAGAGACGCTGCCACCGTTTGGCGAAATCGTGCGAAATAACTCCATCATAAATCGGTCGAGGGGAGTAAAAGGGGAACCGTTCGCCTGGTCATAATCACTTTCCATCGTCTTTTGAAACCATGCGCGGACGTTGGGGTCTCCTGTGTTCTTGCTCAGTTTAGAGATGATGTTGTAGATAGTATTGCCCCACTGACTTAAAGCAACAAAATTATGGAAGCACTCGAAAACAACATCTTTGCGCCTGAAATCCTCTCCCTCTTCACCATTGTTGATCCAGTAGTACACGAACGTCTTCTCCGGATCTGCTACATTTCTCGTAACCACGTCTTCGACTCTTTGATCAATCCACTCTTTCAACAAGTTGCGCAGATCACGCACCTTCATATAATTTTTGTAGACAATTTCGTTTGTTGGATCTCGATAAGCTAAGACAGTGTTGAAACTTTCCCCTATCTCCCGAACTTCTGGTGGAATCGCATCGCCCTTGACACCAAGGTGTAGATCCCAGTACAAGTCAAAATAGTGATCTAGATACTGACGCATCAAGGGTTTACCAGCATTCTTTTCGTCAAATAGCTGGTCAAAAAATGTAACCACCTTGTCCCCATACATAGGGCGATATAAATCCGGGGTAAGAGCTGAATAGTAAATCCTTTTTCTACGATTATCGTCGCCACGGTTTTCATAACCTTGGATAAATACCGACAGTCCATCCTCTTCCTTATTTGGTTCCCAGTTGTCATATAATAGTCCCCAAAAGTAATAGGGTAGGGCGTTCTCCTTGTTGAATCTTTGCTCATCAAGCATAGGAAGAGACAACCGTTCTCCTTGATAAACAGTTGTAACCAAGGAAGGCACGATCGCACGCGTAATGTAGGAAAGGTCAAAAAAGCTAGGGAGTAAGTCGCGAAGACGATTTAGGGCTGAGGTCTTTCTTTCAGGAAGCTTTGAATTTAAATCTTCCTTAAGCTCTTCATTAATGGTAGAGAAAAATTCAGAAATATCAACAATCGGAAAAAAAGACATGGTTTGGACTCCTTGTAATGTTTAGCTGTAGGAAATTGCTGCTTATTTTAGTTCACCTGAGTTGCACCTGTTGCGGAATGGTTTAGTGGGCATTGTCAACAAGGTTAGATAGGATTTTGAGCGATCGCTTACCAATACCCACAAGACAAAAATCGCGTTTATGAGAATGGCGATTGGATCGACTGATAAAAATCACATAGTTTGTTTAAACGCATTGCAATTCTCCTGACTTGTAAAGGACAGGACTTACGCAAATCATTTTGATTCAACAAGATGAAATAAATGCCAGCATTTTGAACTGATGCAGGAGCCATGCACCAATCATAAGTAATGGGGATTGGATTTTGCTATATCAGAAAAATCGTTCCAACATGAGCAAATGTGCGAAATCAAAACTTTGTATAGCAACTTTAAATCATTTATAAGAAATTTGAAAATAATTGGGCGATTATAAATCGCTACTATACAAACAAAGTCCACGTAGGTGGACTTCTCTGCTGGGTATGCTTGCTTTTTTGGGTTAGCAGTGGGTTTTGGTCACATGGCTGGTATGAACAGCCGCGCTGTCTACTGTCGCAATACGGTAAAATATGAAGTTCAAACTAACTGCACTGCATGGTGCCGTTAGTTTGAACTCCATTAGAATGATTTACCTTACAAAATCGTGCCGATTTCTTTCAAATAAACCCGTGTAAATGGTTCATCTGCTCCAAGAGTATACTGCTCAATCAAACCTTGGCGTCTAATGGAAATATTGTCTCCATTTCTAATAACAACAGTTGAGTCATCAAAAATGTCCCGCGCCAAGATCATCTCAGTTTCAGAAGGATTGTCTAAAACGACCATGTTACTTCCAAAGTAAAACATTCCCTCTTTTTCCAAGACGTCTTCGTCGTATTCAGCAATCAGCAAATCAAGTTTGGGATTACGCAGGAGACTTTGGAGATTACTGTTGTAATCTTTACTCAAGATTTTTTCGGAGCGATTAATGAAAATAGCGTCACGACAGACAGCACCTATTGTCCAGTCAGGATGTTGCAAAAGAATATGGTCAATTGTTTCTTGAAGGTCGTGAACTGAAATGTGGTTGAAGGTGAGGATTGGTATCCTAGCATCTGTACCCGACTTAAAGAAAGTTTCCAGGATATACGAAGGCACATCCACGCTTTCACCAATAGCAGGGTTAAGATGCATTAAAATACCAGGTGCGGCGTTGATTTCCAAAATGGAAAAGTCGCCAGACTTCCAAGATTGGCTAAGATTTCGGGCAATCACATCAATACCCAGGCAAACAAGGCGGAAGTGCTGAGCAATGTCTTGCGCCAAGATAATATTGTCGGGGTGAACGGTGCGGGTAGCATCAATGCTCACACCTCCAGCCGAAAGGTTGGCGACTTTGCGAAGATAAACCTTTTGGTCTTGCTCAAGTACACTGTCTAATGACAAGCGCTGTTGTTCAAGGTATTGTTCCATCGCCTCGTCGCACTGAATTTTACTCATTGCTGAGGTGGGTGTGTCCAACCGTCCAGGTTTTCGGTTTTCTTTTCGGATTAACTCGTCAATAGTTGAGTAGCCGTCACCTACAACCCATGCTGGACGCCGTTCAGTGGCGGCGACAAATTTGCCGTTGACACACAGCAAGCGAAAATCTGCCCCAGCGATGCTTTTCTCAACGATGATCCGTGTTGACTCGTTTTCTGGAATTGCTTGAACCGCCCGGTCAAAAGCAGATTCGACTTCCTCGTCATCTCGCACTTCAGCCGTCACTCCAATTCCTTTATGACCGACTACAGGTTTGACTGCGACTGGGTAACCAATTTCTCTTGCAACCGCAACGGCTTCTCTTTCCGTGAGGACAATATCACCTTTTGGTACTGGGAAGCCCAAAGTTCTTAAAAACGCTTTGCAGTCATCCTTGCGGGTGGTTAATTCGGAATCTAGATGACTATCACAGTCAAATGTCGTCGCTACGCCGCGAATTTGTTTTTTTCCGTAGCCGTATTGCGTCAGTCCTTCTTCCCACAGATAAAATGTGGGAATACCTTTGTTATGAGATGTTCGCAATAAGGCGTAAACTGTGGGACCACCGTAGACAGATTGCCGGAATCTACTTTGAAGCGTCGAAAGCTGCTCCTCAAAGGTAATGTCTTCATCTTGGGTTATGCCTTCAAACCAATCCCAAACGAAGTAAAGTACACCTCGAGTCGTACGTTCGTGAAGCGATTGTACAGCACACGTCGCATAATTTTCATATGGTTTGACACTCCAACGGTCGAGGTGCAAACCCATATCTAGCTTTGCTACTTCTGATAGAGTACGGGCAAACAGATGAGCATACGAATCATATGTTTCGTCGCGCAACTGTGGGTAGCGATCGCCTATTATTTTGACGTAATCCTCAATCGGCAGAGGTCTGCCATTTCCAGTAACAGCAAAATCAAATACTAGCGCCCCTGTATCCAAATAGGGATTTGGTCCGATGTAATGCTTAAATTTGAAAACATCGAATGCATCAGTTTTTCTTGCGTTAATGCGAACCGCATCGGTGATTCTATCTTGAACCATTGATTCTAGACCTTCGGCTAAACACCCTGGAATCTTGAGGTAGTGCGCCCTTTCGGGTTCCCCCGTGGTAGACGCCCAAAGGGCGGCTTCTTGTAGGGTAGCAACTACCGTCACGTTTACTTGTGTTTCCCCAGACGTATTTACTACCTATTTATTTAAGTATCATTTGGCAAGCAATGGCTAAAGCCTAAGCTACACCATGCTTGACGGTTTATTTAAGCATCAATTGCAACGCTTATCCTTGCCGATTATACCCATATTGCCAAGGATTTTCAGCTATCTAAAGGTATAGTCACGTGTACATACTCTGTTAATTTGTTAATAATTTAAATTGCAAGTGAATTCACAAATTAAATCGATTAAATAGATTAAATAGAACTGCTATAGGATTCCTATTTGATTTTTGAAATAGACGTAGGGGAGCCAGTGCGTTGGTGACTCAGCGCTGCAGGAGGGCTTCCCTCGTGTCGGCTCTGGCGAAAGGGTTTCCCGACAGCCACGCATCTGGCGTTGGGCAATGCTCATCAAAACCCAGATATAACCTAAATATAACGGGCATTGCCACCCTACAGATACTTAATTTTTTCAAAAATCAAACCGGATTGCTACATAGCTAATATAAATATATAACCTTTGAAAGGTGCAATTGGACACTAGTAAATTTTATAAATAGTAAACGTCAGAAAGAATTAAGGAGACGGCAAGTATGAGTAGCGTAAAAGCTGATCTCAAAAAAGAAGTTCAACATCTTGCTGAGGAAGCTTTTCACCGCAAGCTGATTTCTGGATATGGCGATGGTCCAGACAGCAACGAGTACCAAATTGTATTTCAGGGTAAACCCAGACATCTTCCCTTAGAATACGCGCGTTCTTTTTTAAGTGACTTACTGTTTAACAGCCAAGTTGGTAAATATTCCGGATTCAGTGTTTAGCATCAAACATAAAACACTAAATTTATAAAAGACTACCCATAGTGAGCGGTACTTACTTACATAGTCCTCCCGATATGGTACTAAAATCGGGAGTTTTTTTATTTCTTAATATACATATTATTATGGATGAAATTTACTTTTATTCAAAGTCATTTTTGGTTATATGAAATTCCTCCTTCGTAATAAAGTAATTATCCCTCAGAAGATAGGTAATACCAAGTTGCATTCATACAGGTAACTTTCTCTTTTTCCTCTGTGTGTCACGCCAGACGCCTCAACGGGGGGAACCCCCGCACGGCGCTGGCTCCTCTGCGTTCTGGAGCGGTTAATTCAAAAAAATCTCTCTTTGAACACAACTTGGTATAATATTATTTTGAACATTAGATTTTAAATTGTGTTCAAAGTAGCGCCTTAAAGAGAAACAGTTATTGCATAAGCTTTTGGGTGCAAATCAGCCGCAATCATTTTTAAAATTAGTGTAATAATTTTTAATAAAAATTTTGAAAAATCAATGACTCTTAGTAAACAACAAGATTCCTGACTTCTTTAAAAAGTCAGGAATCTTAAGCTTTAGGGCGATGAGTTTTGTGCTTCAATTTCTGTAAGCATAAGCGCCTTGCTCTTGAATTGCTCGTCTACTGGAATTTGATAGCCGTTAGCGAGGCGATTGGTTGTATTTGCCGTAGCAATAATTCCCATCAGTTCGCCGAACATGGTATCGCTCATACCTTTGGTATAAGCTGCTGCTGTATGCGAGGCGATGCAGTATTCGCAGCCATTTGTCACACTCACAGCAATGTAAATCAGTTCGCGCATCAACGGATCGAGTTCGCCAGGGCTAGTCATGACTTCTTTCACCGCTTCCCATGTTCGTTGTAGGGTAGGAGGATGATTGGCTATAGCTTTCCAGAAATTATTGATATAGTCAGTCTTGCGGGTGGCGCGGATGTCATCGTATACCACACGTACTTCGTCACTGGCTTGTTCGTATTCGATGAGTTTGGTCATCTAAAGGATAAATTGTAAAGGAGCAAAATAAGGTAAAATCCCTGAAGCTACCCTAAAGTTTTACACCTGTAAGGCTTTGCGCTTCTCGGATCAGAATTATAGTAGTATTTATACAATGAAATTTTTCACAATATTTCTGCTGACCATTATCCTTTTAGGGTTGAGATTACCCAGTTTTGGGCAATCTGGAGTCGTGGAGGGACAACTTGTCATCTCTTCATCGGATGAGAGTTCATTTGTACCAAATCCTGCCACCAATTCCTCTGCAATGATTCACTACTTAGAGGGAGATCCAGGTGGAGCTACAAGCATCCGGTTGGAAAAGAATAAAATAATTGAGAACAACAAGTATCCTGCCGACAGCAGAACTGTTTTTGGTAACCGAACCGTTTACGGTGAAACTTATCAGCAACGCGATCGCGATTTAGGGCAAACTTTCCTCACTGATGACAAAGGTTTTACAGTTGATGCTGTTTACCTGCGCGTGGGACCAAATGAAGTTGAACGAAATACTCCCGGTGCTAGGGTTGGTATTGAATTTTTCAAAGTCACAGGTAAACCCCGTTTGAACAACCACGGGACTCCTGGTTTTGTCGGTAAATTTGACCGACAGACGTCTCCGGAACTCGACGATTACCTGGAAGGTGAATCGTATCAATCTATTTATTATGCAACAGGTCAACTACCAAACGACTTGAAAAAAGACCAATACATGAAATGGCAGCTTAAAGGTGAGCGATTAACATTAGAACCGGATACACATTATGCCTTCATGATTATGTTCCTTGACCGAGAGGAAGAACGCTCACTGTCGCTGTATAATAGTTATTATGGGAAATACTATCCTGACTCAAAAAATCTGTACCTTGGTCATAGTATTCGCCGCGAAGGTAAATCTGATTTTCCTGACCAATGGCAAGACAGGCTTAGTATGCAACCTGGTACTCTAGGTTTTCCCGATGTATGCACTTTTCGGGATTTATTTTTTGTGATTACAAAGTTTGTACAATCTACGTAGTTTTAGTACTTGATAGGATTCGTCTAAATTTCAATAGCATATTATAGCGGTTCTGGTGTTGAGTGCAGCAATACATCAAATCGTAATTCGTAATTCATTAAGGGACTTCCAAATAAAAAAGTATCCAAAAATCTCTTGTGGAACGGGCGTCTCGCCCGTTCAGATCGAGGGCGGGCGGGGACGCCCAACGCCAGTCGCCTAGGTCGGGAAACCCTTCCGAAGTTTGCCCGGAGGGAAACCCTCCTTGCAACTTCTCTCCTGCAGCGCTGGCTCCCCCACAAGAGGGATAATTTATTTCTTGGAAATCCCTAATAACGAATTACGAATTACGAATTACTAATTATTTGGTCATAGGACGGTGGGTTGACTCTGAAGAAAAAAGCCGGTCGGATCAATCAGGTTCACGGTATTACCAATACCCTCGTTAGCAATAGCTTCAGCGCCATTATTGCTGAAAGTGGTGTTGCTGCCAAGATTAATGGTATTGAAATTGCCTTCGATTTCTAGCCCATTCTCACCGTTACCAGCTAAGGTATCCCCAAACAGGCTGACGGTGTTGTTGTCGGTGTTGATATCAAAGCCATCATCTACATTGTTGCTGAACACGGAATTGCTGGAAGTCACATAGTTGTTGCTACCTTGATCAATGTTGAATCCATCATTGCCGTTGCCGATGAAGGCGCTGTTGGTAGCAGAAACAATGTTGCGATCGCCATCAATTTCAAACCCATTCTCACCGTTACCCGCTGTAGTCACTCCAGACAAGCGGAGGGTGTTGGCGTCAGTGTTGACATCAATACCATCGTTGGTATTGTTGCTGAACACTGAATCGCTGAGGCTGACATTGTTGTTGCCACCTTCATCAATATCCAACCCATCATCACTATTGTTGCTGAAGGTGCTGTTGTTAGCAGTGACGGTGTTGCGATTACCATCAATTTCTAAACCTTCCTCACCGTTGCGAGTTACAGTCACATCAGACAAGCGGACGGTGTTATTGTCGGTGTTGATATCAATACCATCGTCACCATTGTTGCTGAAGATTGAATCACGGAAAGCGACGTTGTTGTTGCCGCCTTCGTCGATGTTGAAGCCATCTTCGCCATTGCCAACAAAGCTGCTGTTGCTAGCAGAAACGGTGTTGCGAGTGCCATCAATTTCCAGCCCATTCTCACCGTTGCCCGTCGTGGTGACTCCAGATAAGATTACGCTATTGCCATCAGTGTTGATATCAATACCATCGTTAGCGTTGTTGCTGAACACTGAATCGTTTAGATTGACATTGTTATTGCCACCTTCATCAATGTCGAACCCATCATCGCCATTGTTGTTGAAGAAGCTGTTGCTAGCAGTAATGGTGTTGCGAGTGCCATCGATTTCAAACCCTTCCTCACCGTTACCCGTCGTGGTTACTCCATACAAGCGGACGGTGTTGTTGTCGGTGTTGACATCAATACCATCGTCAGTGTTGTAGCCAAACAGCGAATCGCGCAGAGTGACGTTGTTGTTGCCACCTTGATCAATGTTGAAGCCATCACCATTGTTAGTGAAATTGCTGTTACTAACAGTCAGGGTATTGCCAGTGCCATCAATTTCTAACCCATTCTCACCGTTACCCGTCGTGGTGACTCCAGATAAGCTAACGGTGTTGTTGTCGGTGTTGATATCAATACCATCGTTGGCATTGTTGCTAAATATCGAATCATTGAAGCTGACATTGTTGTTGCCACCTTCATCAATGTCGAACCCATCATCGCCATTGTTGTTGAAGAAGCTGTTGCTAGCAGTAATAGTGTTGCGAGTGCCATCGATTTCAAACCCTTCCTCACCGTTACCCGTCGTAGTGACTCCGAACAGGCGGACGGTGTTGTTGTCGGTGTTGACATCAATGCCATCGTCAGTATTGCTGCTAAAGGTCGAATCGATGAGAGTGACGTTGTTGTTGCCACCTTCGTCGATGTTCAAGCCATCTTCGCCATTATTGCTGAAGAGGCTGTTGCTAGCAACCAGAGTGTTACGAGTGCCATCAATTTCTAAGCCATTCTCACCGTTGCCAGTCGTAGTCACTCCATACAAACTGACGGTGTTGTTGTCGGTGTTGATATCAATGCCATCGTTAGCATTGTTGCTGAACACTGAATCGCTAAAGCTGACATTGTTGTTGCCACCTTCATCAATGTCAAATCCATCATCGCCATTGTTGCTGAAGAGGCTGTTGCTAACATAAACGGTGTTGCGAGTACCATCAATTTCAAAGCCTTCCTCACCGTTGCCAGTGACGGTAACTCCAAACAGGTTAATAGTGTTGTCGTTTCCGTTAACATCAATACCATCATCAGGATTGTTTTTGATAACGCTGTTCGTCACTGATAGAGTGCTGTTACTGCCGACATCAATGCCATCTAAACCGTTGGCAATAGTCAAGCCACTTAGTGCAACATTAGCGTTGTCGATAGAGAAGATGCTAGAGGTGTTGTCGCCGCTGATAGTCAGGCTTTCAGCACCAGGTCCACTAATAATAACGTTGCTTGTGATATCAAGTGATTCGGTAAGCTTAATCTCCGAACCAGGCACAAGGTTGAAAACAGTTGTGGTTTCTCCACCCTGATTATTAGCTGCGTTAATTACTTCGCGTAGGGTAGTGACACCATCATTAGGATCAATAACGTCTTCTAAGCTATCAACAATGAAGGTGTAGGAATTGATGTTGCTGTTTGACATAGTTTGAAGTTTTCCTTCTTTTTTCTCAAGTGTTCATAGAAGTGCATCAACACTAAAACAAAGCTTTTCATCTCATTGAGTACTAAGTTCTAGTCCTACAATTTCTTTGACTATTAGGGCTAGAAGTCGTGAAAATTGACCTTAGTTATTTGTACTAAACAAAGGACAAACCACGGAAAACACACATTTCCGTTTCTTTCCACTTTATTACCTAAAAGTGCAAAGTTCTCAATGAGAATAATCTTTGCATAGATAGATTGAAGCTTCAGTAGATAGCCTTTTTATTATGGCTATCCTGTACTTTTGAGCAAAGCAAATTCTGCAAAAACTATTTCTTCAAAAGTGTAAGCAGCTTCTACTTATATAGGCTAAAGGCATTAGCCTCTAGTCTGGAATTCGCCTAGTGAGAAGCAAACTAGGCAAAGATTATTTACCAAAAATAACGATAGCTGAAATGCTTACACAATAATTATTTCGGAGCAGGAACATTTCCATCGGTAACAATCACATGATTTTGCCTCTTGTTGCCTTTGATTCCCTCGCAATGATAGTAGCATTGTTTTCAACTATCAAGATAGCGTTTACACTAAAAAATCTATAAGTATTTTCTATCCAATTTACTGTAAAAAAGTTTCTGAATTTTACTTAACTCTTCCAAGTTTTAGTTAAAATAGATTTCCCCCCTTTTTAAGACTTGCCAGTCAGTAAAACCAGAAACAATACCTACGTCCTCAACAGATTTTATTGTTGTTTTTGAAGAATTACTTGATACATTAATTGCAATTTTTCATCTATCTAAAGTGATAGTTAATTTTGACGCTTGAAGCAAAAAGTAAAAAACTGTAATGGTTGCAATACTCGAAATCAGAAATATGAAAACTAAGCTATAAATCATACCAAATCCGTATCTATAATTCCTCTTTCCCCTAACGACTAGAAGTCATAGCTACACAAATAAAGTCCGCCAAGCAGGACTTAATAATAAGGGCGTATTTAAATAGAAAGTTGTAACGTAATTGAAGTACGAGGAAGTACGAGGTCGGCGATCGCATCCCTCATTAGTTTGAATGCCTAATAGGGATTCGTGGAAATTGTAACGCAGAACTATGAAATAGTACTGCAGTACTCTAAAGTTTCAATCCCTAATAGGGATTGTTAGAAATTGTAACTTAAAACAAGAAACAAATTGCTTCGTTTCAATACTATTTTCCCTATTCTGTTACTTTGAGAAGAGAAAAATATTATAAAAGCTTCAAACCTAAAACGTGAAGTTTATAGACCTGCACACTCATCGCAAGCGTTGAGCATCAGGAGTTGTCAAATTTTCTCGAACTCAAGTCGTAATTGCATATTTGAAATACTAATGCTCTGAGTCACCGGATGTAAATATCATTCGCAAGTTAATAGCACATTAAATTTCGTTTAAAGGCAGTAGGTTTCTTAGACGACTCAAAATTTCTACTTTCTTGCAACAGGTTCTATAACAGTCCGCTTTTGGATTTGTGAAAAAACAAGATCCCCGACTTCTTAAAGAAGTCGGGGATCTGAATAATGCCTTGAGTGATAGCGTCTTAACTGTCTTAACTGTCTTAACTGTCTGCTTAACTGTCTTAACTGTCCTTGCAAGTTACTAGTAAATATGAGATATTTTTTTTGCAGGTGGATGAAGTTGTTGATCTACCTGGAAGAGAACTTAAGAATGTTTGTTGTATTTGGAGCTATGAGCATGAGCAAAAGATTTAACGCTTTGCTAAAGAATTTCTTTTCTTTTCTAGTGATTCTATTAGCATCTGTTAGTTTATTAACTGCAGTGCCAAGCGTAGCACTAGCGCAGGGATTGAATGAAATAGGTGATTTGGTATTCTACGAAGGCAACAATTGTACACAAGACATAGTTTTTACTTACAATTCCGAAAAAGCTGCTAATGATAATTGTTAAACATCAGGAACAGCATGTTACGGTGATAACGATGAAGCTCGCTCATTATTAATTACAGGATTTGCAAAACCTGGAACTAGGATAAAAGTTTATGATAGTCCTAGTGCAGATACTACTGATGATTATGCAGTAATAGACATCAAAGATGATTTGCCACCTGAGGGAGCTTGTGTTGGTACTTTTGAACAAAGCACACAGAAAGCTGGTTTTAGAATCAGTTATGTTAGCAAAAATGGATTAGATGGAAAGGTTTCTCACGTTACAGTGACACCATAGTGTTTTGCTAAGTTCAACCACTCATACAAATCTCTGAGGGGTTTTTCATTAATTCACTGAAGTTACTTTACATCTTTTCTCCTTTTTAATCTGCCATCCCAAGCCAACTACCGCTGGGGTGGTTTTATTTTCTCTCGGCACAAATTTTTCTTGTGTCCCACTTTGCACAAATAAACAACAAAGTGAAAGGCAGTATTTTGCTGTTGAAATGATTGTAAGTTAAATGATTGTAAGCGATCGCTACTTATCAGCCTTATTGCTCCCCAAGGCAAACGCATCTAATTTGTATGAACCAAATCAAATGAAATTTAAAACTTGTACTTGAACTGTCGGCGCAGCTTGTTCGCTATTTTCAATAAAAGAAACTTTAGTCTTGTGTGATGGAATGTGAGTGCCATTTTTTAACTTGAGTCCAAAAAAACACCCACCCCTCCGCGCAGATGAATCAAGATGGTGGTACGACAGGTAATAAAATTTGCGATGAACTCTCACCCCCGCAACTCACCATCAATGTGATAATTTCAGCATCTATACCGAACGCTGAATTATTGCCAGGATTGATTGCATAAGCGGGGAAACACGCTGCACTCAAACTCAAACGCAAGGCATGACTTATCGAAATTTTCGCACAAGTTGCCTGCAATTGAATTGTTCTTTTGACGCGATGAGTTCCTTGTTGGCAACGAAGATAACCTTGAGTGAAATTGTAGACTCGCCCATCAGGGTAAACCTCTGACAGCACTGCACATAAATCATAACTGGGTTTGTCGGACATACAATAGACTTCAACCACAACATCACCCGCCAGAGACAGATCTGTTTCTAAGGGTTCAGTCGTATAAGTTAAAACATCTGAACGGCAATCGATATGCGTTCTCTCAAAACAACCGGCAGGAATTCCAGCATGACCACCTAATGATGGAACGGGTCGCCAAGGGTCATGAACTAATACGTCATCGGTGGAAGTTTCCGGACAAGTTGTGGTGAGAATGCCTTCGCCTTCGCTGATACTAGCAAGTCCAGTGGTTGACAAAAAATACGATAGCGTATCTCCTTCGGAGACGCTACGCGAACGCGTAGCGTCTCCGTTCGGCGTTCGCGCAGCGCTGCTGCTTTCAGCAGATCGCCCGTTTAATTTAAATAAAGTGGGAAACCCTTGCCATAAGTTACTTCCCATTTCAAATAGCCAAACAGGCAACTCATTGAGTAATCCTGTATCCACACCTTTAAGGAACTGGTCAAACCAGCATAATTGCATCCTATCAACAGGACTCCCCGCGTTGACACCAAAGTCAACGGCACCGGCTTTCCGGTTCCAAGGCAAATGCGCCCAAGGTCCGACTAACAGTTGTTGTCGGTATGCGCTTCTTGCCGCCATATCCTTATATAAATTTAGAGTGCCGCGCAGATACGTATCAAACCATCCCCCAATGTGGAACATGGGCAAATCAACATTTTTGAGGTGTGTTTTCGGGGAAAGTTTTTTCCAGTATTCATCAGGTTGAGAATGTGCCAACCATTCGCGATAAAACGAGTCTGGGGCAAAATTCTTCAAGATTTCTGGATCAGTGGGAATTGGATCATGTAAAGGCAGATGGCGCGAAGCCGCAAGAAGCGCTTGATAAGCGTTTTTATCTTTTTGTAAACGGGCGGTTTCTGTAGCTAATTGAATTGCCCAAGCAAGATTACTTTGTAAGCAGAAAGCGCCTCCTTCATAAGCCCAATCTGTATACAAATCATAGCCAATCATAGCGGGGCAAATTGTTTTTAGGGCGCTTGGTTTGGCAGCAGCAGCATATAGTTGAGTCATTCCTTGATAGGAAAAGCCATACATCCCCACATTGCCATTACTTCCTGGTAGATTTGCTGCCCAGTTTACTGTATATTCTCCATCTTCAATTTCGTGGGCAAAGAGTTTGAATTCTCCTTGTGATGTACCGCGTCCCCGGACATCTTGAATAACCACGATGTAGCCGTGGGCGGCGTACCAAGTAGGATGGGCGTAGACAACAGTAGAGGCGATCGCCCTACCATAGGGTTGTCGCATTAATAACACGGGAAATTCGCCTTCAGTATCGGGGCGGTAGATGTCTGCATCCAATCGCACACCATCACGTGTCAGCATGGATGCGGTTTGTTTGGGATGAACTTTGTGCATGGCATGAGTAAAAGATAGTTTCGCGCCAAGTCGCAAAGACGCCAATAAAAAGTTTGCGCCTTTGCGACGCCAGTCGCCTGCGGAGGGAAACCCTCCTGCAGCGCTGGCTGGTCTTAGCGCGAAATTTAAAACCTTTAATACGGCATTAACCGATCCACTCTCCCTAACACCGCCATATCTTCCTCATCCAACTCCACTGGTATACCACTACGAATCAATTCCGAAAAATCTTCATTAGGAACCATAAAAGTCAGCGTATATAACCGACTAGAACCAGTATTTTTAATCAAATGAGTGCCAGTAGGAGGAACTAACAAACTATCTCCAGCTTTAATTGGCACACTTTTGCCGTCACAAATTGCGGTTCCTTCTCCTTTAAGGACAAAAAACATTTCTACCGCCCATTGATGTCGGTTTGGCGGTGTTTTACCATCAACATCAAAAATTTCTACGCAACAAGTCAAAGAAGTATTTGCACTTGCAGTATCGAAGATAATTGCCAAGCGATTTGTGTCATTGGGACTGATACGATATACTTGGTAATCTTTAGGAGACTTGACAACGGGAATTACACAACTAGTGGTACGCATTATTTATCTCCTTATATGTCTTACTTATAAAAGTTCTAAGTTGCGATTCCTGAGTTTTGAGGTGTCAGTTGTTCGTTGCATGATTAAATAGTAACTAACAAACAAGTAACTAACAAACAGGACTACTCAGCATTTTGTTCAAGTGCTACTGAAATCGCTTGGGAATCGGTGACAAAGCCAAAGCACTGCTTGACGTTGTAGAGTGTCGCCAGCCAACAATAATCAGGAGAAGTTGTGGCGGTACAATCTTTGACTAACAAGCAGTCATATCCTAAGAAGTTAGCATCTTGCAAGGAAGCCATCACACATTGGTCAGCATTGACACCTGTAAAAAATAGTGTCGTTCTTCCCAGGTTCCGCAGGATACTATCTAGGGGTGTATCCCAGAAACCACTCATGCGATACTTATCCACACGAATATCTTGGGGTAGTTGTGCAAGTTCATCTACCACCGCCGCCGCCCAACTACCCGCCATGAGTACTTTAGCACCGTTACTAGGCAGTGGATCGCCCAAGCCAACGCCTTCACCTGTGGGGTTGTAGACGTGAAGTACACTAGCACTAATATTGAGTAAGTCGGGACGGTTTCCCCAATTAATCCAGATTACGGGCACACCCTTTTCCCGGAGTAGAGGTAATAAGTTTTGTAAAGGTTCAATGGGTTTTCTTGCTGGGGTGACATCCACGCCAATATGCGCTAACCAGCCATCAGGATGGCAGAAGTCGTTTTGCATATCAATAACGAGGATGGCAGCTTTTGCCAAGTCAAGGCGCAGAGTTTTGGTTTCTGTTGATAAGATAACGGGTTGTGGGGTCTGGGGAGGACGAGTGATATCTGCAAACGTATGGTTTACCGCCCATGCGTTTGGTGCAATTCCTAAATTCCGAAGAGGTAGATTCATAAGATTCCAATACCCAACACCATTCTTTATTTTGTAGCTTGAAAATCTCCTGAACGTTTCATTACTTAATCAAGGTTAAAATCATGAACTTTACTATCCAAAATGTTTTGATTGTGACTGTTGATGACTATGCAACCGTAGATGTGCAGGTTGTAGACGGGACAATTACCGCTATTGCACCCGGTTTAGAGGTTGTCGGTACAGCAATTAACGGTGAAAATAAACTCCTCCTACCAGGATTTTTTAACGCCCACACCCACTCCTCGGAAATGTGGCAACGGGGAGCGATCCCACCTTTTCCATTAGAATTATGGCTAGCTGAACTCTATGATTTTGTCCCCCTCGATACAGAAAAAGTTTACCTGAGTGCTTTGGGAACGGCAGTAGAAACTTTACTGACTGGTGGTACAAGTGTCGTAGATCATCTCGTCCTTATTCCAGGCAAAGAGTTAGAAACAATTGCTACCGCCGTTCGCGCTTATAGAGAAGTTGGCATTCGCGCTTTTGTCTCCCCCCTGATTCAAGATGAATCCCTCAGCGCTGGGATACCATCTGGAGAAACCGAACAAAATCACGAGCCTTATTTTCGCTCAACACAAGCTACACTGGATTTGATAGAAGAAGCCGTGAGGCAGTTTCATCGCCCGGATGAGGGTGTGAGTATTTTAGTTGCGCCTACGGGAATACAATTGTGTTCTGATGCTTTGTTTGAGGGGTGTAGTGAGTTAAGCAACAAGTACAATCTTTGCCGTCACTCGCACTTACTGGAAACCAAAGCGCAAGAAAAATTAGCCCAAGAAAAATACGGGTGTAGTGCAGTTGAACATCTCAAGCGTATTGGTTATTTGAGCGATCGCACGTCTCTTGCTCATTGCGTCCATTTGACTGACACTGATATTGCCATCCTAGCCGAAACCAAATCCACAGTTGTCCATAACCCCTTAAGTAACTTGCGTTTGGGTAGTGGCATCGCTCCCATTTTGAAATATTCTCAAGCTGGAGTCAACGTGACTTTTGGTTGTGATGGCGCATCAAGCAATGACTCGCAAGACTTACTAGAAGCCATCAAAATCGGTTCACTGCTGCATAACATCACAGATTTAGATTATCAGCACTGGATTACACCTCGTCAAGCGGTGGAGATGGCATCTTTGGGTGGTGCAAAGGGGTTAAACATGGCTGACAAACTCGGTTCTCTCACCGTTGGTAAAAAAGCCGATTTGGTGATGTATGACCTCACCAGCTTATCACTCTTACCGCGTACAGACCCCATCGGTTTATTAATTCTCGGTCGTCCCAGCAATGTTGTACACAGTGCGTGGGTGAATGGCAAGCAGGTAGTCGCTGATGGTAAAGTGACTACTATTAATGTGGATGACTTGCGGCAAGAACTATTCAATCACAGTCAATGGCATACAAAGCGCAAGTCTGGGACTGTTGCTGAAATTGAAGCTCATTATCGTGCAGTGATGGGTTTGTAAAACGCGGGAAAGTGGGTTAATTGGTACGAGATTTTTCTTGTAGCTTTCCATAACCCAGTCTCCAGTTAGCTGGCTGCTTTAACTCATCTCCCTTTCCTTGAGCAATGAGCCAAACAGCAGCCCGACTAAGGAATAATGCTTTCATCAGGTAATGTCCTGGTTTGGCAGTAACGCCATAAGCAACGGTAGTGCCACCAAAATCAAGTTCTCCGCAGAAACTGCCAACCCCTTTTATTGTGACTGTAAATAACTTATCATTGACATACCCACCAGGAATCATGAAAATCGCGTAAACGTGATGTTCACCCCGCCAAGGCTCAATCACAATTTTGTCGGGATGTGTATAGTGTCTCTCACCTGTTGCTCGAATAACATTTGATTGCTGACAAGTCAACGTGTTTGGTAGCTTCACGATGGTTGTCCAGCTAAGGATAATGAGTAAGGTTAGTGTAAATAAAACGTAAGTAATTTTCCTCTTGTACACTTGTGATTTGTAGCACTACATATCCTAGGGTAACGCATTTTGGATTGTGAGGCGTGATGCTCCGGAAGATCTGCTTGAGGCGATCGCACGCAGTACCCAACCTAGGGGATCGCGCTATTCTAAAGCGAACTGTCACATTGTATGCGGAAGATGAATACATTGCAATTCTAATTTTCTTGTGGGACAGGTGTCCTCACCTGTCCTCTAGATTAGGGCGGGCTGTCCGGCCATTGGTGTCAAGTTAAGGCCGATGCCCAGATGTCAAGTGACCTAGCAGCCGTTCGTCGGTGTCGTTGACGAACGGCTTTTACCAAGCCCATAGAGCGATGATGCTCAACCAACCAAGGAATGAGTTGTAATAATGGGTTGTGCGATCGTGCGCGATGGAAAAAATACAAGCTGCGAAAGACCATTTCCAGCGAAATACGTTCTAAGGGCTGCTGCAAAGCCACAGCGACATCGGCACACAAATCATTGAGTACTGCGTAAAAAATCCAAGTAGCATAGACTTGCATCTGCACACCATTAGTGCCACCAACCCACAGATAAGATAAACCCAACAAACGTTTAGTCAGTAAAAATGCATCTTCGATTTGCCAACGTCGGCGATACAAATCACAAACTTGCTGTGGAGAAAGTTGTTGTGGGTCAAGAACATTAGTTAAGTAATGATACCAAGTTTGACCCCATAATACAGAGACTTGTCGCATCGGGTAGCGACATGGATCAGTATGGTGAAGTCCCATTTGAATAATTTCGTCTTTATAGTGAGAACCACTCGAAAGGCGGCGCACTACTTGATAGCGCACCTTGGCTTTTTGTCTAGTTAAGACATATTTTCCTTGCTCAGTTAGGGTATCAAACCACTCAAATCCGTAGAAGCCCATATCTGTTATGAGTAAACCACCCACTGGCAAGCGCTCTAGTAGTGCCGACCACCACTTGGTTTCATTGCGTTTTGCGTCGGCATCGAAAAACGCTGCAACTGGGCGATGGCTAAATGCTTCCACTACCATCAGCATCTTACCCCCTAATACTGCACCTGTTTTTTGTTGAAGTTGCCCCAAATGTTTTTTGACTGCTTCCAATGTCGATGCATCTGCAATCCATACTGCACTAAATGATGATGCTACAGATGCCCACATTGGTGCAATTTCAATCTTGTTTTTCTTGGCTGTTAAACGCTCTATTACTTGCTCAAACAGCTTGATAAACAACTGAGCGGGCATACTCCCAAGGCGTTGAGATAAAGCTTGCCGACTCACCTGCATTGCCTCAACCCACATCAGCCCTTCTACTTCCAAGCAGCGCAGCACATCTGTTAAATGCTGTATTTGTCGATACACTAGACTCAATACTATTGCTGCCATCACTGGTAGGGTTAGTACACGATCGCGCAAGCTACGCTCTTTGTCTTTTACCCCTTTGAGATTGGCAAATGTCCCTGGAGTGATTAATTCAAACAGCCTCGATTCTATCTCTTGGCTTGATGGGGCAGGTACGCTGACTCGATGCCGAAAATCTGGATTTCCTTGTTTTTTGCGGGGTTTACTCATGATTAGTATCAACACCACTGTGTTGAGTTTTACCATTGAGTTTCCCACTCTTGACACAAATCCATTTTTCTTAACTTGACACCAATGCGTCCCCGCCCGCCCAGTAAATAAAACGGGCGCTTAGTGCCACTGGGACAAGAAAAAGTTGGATATTTTTTAAGAAAGGAAGTCCATTAATTCCTGATTCAGTGACCGCCGCCTTTATTAACTGCTTGTTACTCCCCACCGCTACCGCGTCATCAGTTTCTAAGTGTCAAATAATCTGTTACTTGACAAGAAGACAACTCCTTACTGCCCTACAGATGAAGTTGGAGAATTCAATTTAATTGCCTGTGGTGTTTCTCGTACCTCCCACTGACACCGTTTTTCATTCGGTTGGTTGTAATTAATCGCCATTGTAAAATTGCGGGATTGGACGCTGTTGTTGCGGAAATTTACAACAGCCTGAATATAGTTTCCTCCTGCAAGCCCTGTCCATTGCAAGGCATTACCCGAAGACTGATCGGGAACGAAGCGCATTTTATACCTCACCCACTCCGGTGGGTCACCAGGACGGACAAACAGCAAATCATCAACAATGTCTGCTGTCCGTTCCAGCAGATCGGCGGAGATAAAGCTACAACTGTTAGCAGTGTCTCCTTTAACTAGCGCTAAGTAGGGACGATCAAAGGAAGACTCTGCTTGTTGGGATTGAACTCTTTGGTTAGAGAACAGGATTAAGGTAATAGGGAGTATCAAGAAAACAGCTTTTCTCATAGTTCAAAATCTAACTAAATGTCGGGTAGGGAGTAGCAAAGTTTTTTTCCAGTAATCTCTGCTTCATTCAGTTACAGATAAAAAAATTCATGCACCAGAAATTGTGGTGTTGTTCTAGCTTTTACAGATTTGTCAAAGCCTCAACTTGGCTCCCCTTGCAATAACAAGGGAAGGGCGATGAGAAAGACTACGTTCAATTTCAACGTGCTACTTTACCCGTTACAAATATTTATTAGGACAGGCTATTGCTAACAGCGTAAATGATGCTCTTTTACTAAACGTGTACCATAAGAACAAGTTGACCTGCTCTACAGACAGAGTTCTAATCAAGTCAATCTGTAGTCTTCAATACATCTTGTTTTTAATTTTACAAGCGTGAACAGTAGATTACCCGTGGTTTATTGCATCACGTACACAAAGACTAAGTCTTGTAAGCGAAGTTGCGAATGTACTTTATTTATAAATATTTCTTATAAGCAATATTACTTATTTATATATCTTTTAAGTTTTATTTACAAGCTTTAGAGGATATTCTAAAAACTATATGTCATTAATTCATGACATTTGTGAAGCAGCTAAATTTTTTCAATTTGCACAAACAAAGGTGTGTGAATTTTGTACTAGTAGAAACGCTGATTTATTGGCTGGATATACCAATGAAATAGCAGGTTAAAAGCCTACGTTGTAGAGCTAGCTTGCTTAGGAATTTGAGGTATTTCTTTGTCCAAACTTGTCATTGCTTGCCTTGTTCATATCATGTCCGGTTAATTAGTTATGATTGCCACGTTAACTGCACCCCACCCCTTTATCCCCTCCCCCGCAGTCGCCTCAACGGGGGGAACCCCCCTTCGGGTTCACCAGTCGCCTACGGCGGAAAACCCGCCTACAGCGCTGGATTCACCGCACGGCGCTGCTCTCCGCTCGCGGGGAAGGGGAGCCTAAGCGCAGATAAACGCGGGGTGGGGTTCTTAGGAAATGATAAGTATTCAACCGGGCTTGATATCATTCGTAAATTTGAGGGTTGGCTAGGACAGAGTATTGTGCAGGCAATTTTCCCAACTTAGTGCCTGTTTGTTTTGGTTGGTATGGAGAATTATGAAAGGCTATTTACCCAAAGGGCGAATTAATTACACCTATCTATCCAGATTGAATTATAAAAACGTTCAGTTGAAATGCAAGAATTACTGGTTCAAAATACGCGGGAGTAGGCGTTTAGTTTCTCTTGATAAACCTCATCACAGACATATCTTTTGGAGTTGGCTTGGTAGTTTCCTGGGAATATCAGCAACGGCTTACCTCTCGGTGAAAATGAATTCTCCTCTGCTGATGGCTCCCTTTGGTGCCACGAGCGTATTGATCTTTGGTGTACCTGACAGTCCTTTGGCTCAACCCCGTAATGTGATTGGCGGTAATTTGGTGGCTGCTTTAGTCAGCCTGACTATTCTACATCTTTTCGGTTCAGAACCTTGGGCGATGGGAATGGCAGTGGCAACAGCGATTGGCATGATGCAGCTGACAGCAACTTTGCATCCCCCTTCGGGAGCAGTTGCATTAGTTGTGATGATGACGAAAGCATCCTGGCAATTTCTGCTAACCCCAGCACTTGAAGGTTCCATTATTTTGGTACTTTGCGCTGTGGTTTTCAATAACCTTGCACAAGAGAGGACTTATCCCAAGTACTGGTTGTAACCCTCATGAGACCGAATCTCTATCAGAGATTAAAACTACTTTGATTAAAACTACTCTCGAAGGGTGGGGATTACCCACCCGACAATTTATCTTTCCAAGTCCGCGACTTCCTTAGGTACACCAGCAGTCAAAACTTCATGACCTGTAGCTGTCACCAAAACATCATCCTCAATCCGAATCCCAATACCAACCCAACGCGGGTCTGTCGGTGGCTGGTCTTCAGCGAGCTTGGTATCTGGCACAATATAAAGTCCCGGTTCTACTGTTAGCACTTGACCTGGTTGTAGAATTTGCGGTTTATCTTCACCGTGCTGATACACACCCACATCATGAACATCTAAACCTAGCCAATGACCAGTACGGTGCATATAATATGGCTTGTATTTCTCTTCTTCAATGAGCTTGTCAATTTCACCTTTAAGGATGCCAAGTTCGACTAAGCCTTCTGTAAGGACGCGGACGGCTGTATCATGAATGAGTTTGTAGGGATTGCCTGGTTGCACTTGGGCTATGGCTTGCTTTTGTGCTTCCAAAACAAGCTCATACAGCGTCTTTTGTTCTGGCGTAAATTTACCTCCCACGGGAAATGTGCGCGTGATATCAGAGTTGTAGTAACCATAAGCACAACCAGCATCAATCAGCAGCAGTTCTTTGTCCTGTATCTGCCGATTGTTTTCAATGTAATGCAGCACACACGCATTCACTCCAGAAGCCACAATTGAGGGGTAAGCTGGTCCATTTGCACCCCGCAGCCGAAAGATATGTTCGATTTCTGCTTGAATTTCGTACTCGTAGCGTCCGGGTTGGGTAAACTCCATTGCGTGATTGTGTGCTTCAACTGCAATATCAGCAGCTTTGCGCATCAACTCTAATTCTGATTGACTTTTAACTAATCTCATGCTGTGGAGAATGGGACCAGTATCTTCAATAGCAATTGGTCCTGTACCCCGCTTGGGATAAGTCCGCATCAACTGCTGCCAAAAGTTGAGGATTTTGTCGTTGAAAGTGCGATCGCGTCCCAAATGGTAGTAAATGCGATCGCTTTTCTCCAAATACTGGGGCAACTTTTCATCAAGTTCGGTAATCGGATAAGCTTCGTCTGCACCATACACTTGTTTTGCCGCTTCTACCCCACAGCGATAACCACTCCAAACTTCCTGTTCCCTGTCTTTCGGTTGTACAAACAGCACAAACCGATGTTCTGGGTGTGATGGCGCTAAAACTGCTACTGCTTGTGCTTCGTTAAACCCAGTCAAATAGTAGAAATCGCTATCTTGGCGAAAAGCGTATTCGACATCGTTGTGCATCACCGCTGTTGGCGCACTGCGAAAGATTGCAGTCCCATTGCCAATTTTTGACATCAATTGCTCACGGCGCTGCCGATATTCTGCCTGCATAATCAAGAGCGTGTTTTTTTATTACCTATTCTCTCAAAAGTATAGATTTCTGAGTAAAATTTGCGCTTCTTGAAATCAAAAATCATTATTACTATACTTTTGATAGATTTTTTTTGATAAGATAAAAATGAAGATGATGGTTATTTTACCGATCAACCAAATCCAACAAGAACTTATACTATCTACTGACGGGGTCTCTACCTAAGTATTAAATTTGTATAAAAAAATATAGCTTGTACGAATTCGTACAAGTTTGTTTGAGTTGAGCGGCTCAAACACGTTCCCTAGTCAGGCTAGAGATGACAATGGCTAAATTTCCTATAATTGAATACGAGCAGCTGACTGATACCAAGGTCAAAACAATATATCAAGAAATCCAGGTGGAACTTGGGTTTGGTATAGTACCAAATCTTTTTAAATCAATGGCAATCAATCCTGATGTGCTGGAAGCGAACTGGAAGAAATTCCGCGCTACAGTCCTAAAAGGAGATGTTCCACGCACACTCAAGGAAATGCTGGGAATTGCTATTTCTCAGGCACATCGCAGTGATTATGCATTGAATGTCCACTTGCATGGATTATCATCCTTGGGGATGAGTGAGGAAGTTTTAAAAACCTTGGTATCAGATTTTGCAGCCTGTCCGCTTCCTCAGCGTGAAAAAGCAGTAATCAGCTTTGGCTTGAAAGCCGCTACTGAACCTGATCAGCTGACGAGTCAAGATTACCAACACCTGTATAAGCTAGGTTTGGACGATTCTGAAATATTTGAGATTGTTGCCACAGCAGACTTATTTACGAGTATAAATCGGTATACGGACGCGATCGCACTCGAAATTGATACATTATGACTTTTATCCCCGCCTTTATTGGTAGTAGGCTGGACGAACAGGATTATCAACAACTGTTGGTTCTTTCCCGTCGCCTGCTTGCTGAGGCGCAAGCGCTTTCCAGTCGTATTGCTGCTGTTAATGAAATTGCGATCGCAATGAATCGTTCGCTGAAGCTAGATGAGATTTTGCAGGTTGTGGGCAAACAAGCAAAATGGTTGTTAGACTTTGAGCATTGTAGTGTTTGCCTGTGCAACACTAACAATTCTTGGCGTATAGTCAGGCTGTTTGGTCCTACTGTCGAATTTGAGTTTTTTGATCTGACAAACATGGGTGCAGTTGGTACCAGCCTGAAAACAGGTCAAGTTCAACTCATACAGCAAAATTCTGCAAGCGGTTTTCTTAGCCAGTATCAATCACAGGTAATCATTCCTTTAGAAAGCGATCATCAAGTGATTGGTACTATCAACTTTGCCACAAAAGCACCAAAGATGTACACTCAAGAAGATGTACGGATTGGCTATTTACTAGCCGTGCAATTATCAGCAGCCATTCGTAATGCTCAACGCTTTGAAGAGTTAAATCGGTTGTATCTTCAATTAGAAGAAGAAAAACGCAAGACTGACCAATTGCTTTTGAACATACTACCAACAGATATTGCTTCTGAACTCAAGCAAAGTGGTACAGTTCAGCCTGTTTATTATGAATGTGCCTCTGTTCTGTTTACAGACTTCAGGAATTTTACCAAATTATCAGAACAGTTGACTCCACAAGAACTAGTTGATGAACTGGATTACTGTTTTTCTTGCTTTGACCAGTTTATAGAAGCGCATAATTTGGAAAAATTGAAAACAATTGGTGACAGTTATATGTGTGCTGGAGGAATTCCTACTCCTAACCAAACCCACGCCATTGATGCTGTACTCGCTGCTATCAACATTCGCACCTTCATGGAATGGCGCAAAAAAGAGAAGCAGCTTTTGAAGCAACCATACTGGGACATTCGTATTGGTATCCATTCAGGACCATTATTAGCCGGTGTGATTGGACACAAAAAGTTTGCTTACGATGTTTGGGGTGACACTGTTAACACTGCTTCCCGGATGGAATCATCTGGTGTTTCTGGAAGCATAAATATTTCCCAAGAAACTTTTGAGTTAATTCAAGATTTTTTTGCAGTTCAATACCGAGGAAAAATTACTGCTAAAAATAAGGGTAAAATCGATATGTATCTTGTAGATGGTATTAAAGAGAACCTGGCTTTAGATCCAACTGGTCTCTTACCAAATAAAGAATTTAATCAACTGTATTTTGCTATCCAATCAGGTGCAAACATACAACAAGCAAAGGGAGCATCGCAAATGTGCAAAAACCTTGATAGCCCTCATCCCCTCACCCCTTCTCCCAAAGAAAGGGAGAAGGGGAACTAGAACCATTTCTCCCCTCTCCCATATATGGGAGAGGGGATGGGGGTGAGGGTACAAAGGCTTCTGTGCAAGATTGGAGTGCTCCCACAAGCAAAAGTAGTTAACGACTAAAGGACCAAATTGCCCTCGTTCCCAGGCTCAGCTTGGGAACGAGAATATAGAGGCGGAGCTTCTTATTGATATTGGTGCAAGATATCAGAAACCCAACCATGCTCAAGATGATTCTGACGAGGTTGATGGTGGGCTACCCAAAGCATCGCTGTTTTCTAACAATACACTAGTCGTATTTACGACAACCTGCGCAGCTCCTGTAAAAAACTTGCGATCGAGAGTTGCTGGTACATCGCTCGGTTGGTGGTAGTGAGGAGTACGTAAATTTGCAGTATCCGTTACCAGCACTGCACCGACTCCTTGATACCAAAATGGAGCGTGATCACTGCGTAGAGTATCAGGTGTCAGCAAGCCTTTGAGGGGTATTGGCAGTGTTAACACAGGTGGCATTGATTCAATTGTACCCTTCGTACTCTCCTTATTAAAAGAAATTGGAGGAAGCTTCTGTGAATTTTGAAAAGCATGAAGCAGTGGCAAATGTTCCGTATCACCCACCACCGCCAAAAAGTCACCTTGATCACTGGGTGGAGTCACTGGTAAACCTGTGGGGTATTTCTGACAACCAGAAGTGTGACAAGCATAACCCACCATATCCAAGACAATAACACCTTGCAGGTTTTCTAGATGTTTCTTGTTTGTCACAAAAGCTTTACTACCTAAAAGCCCTGCTTCCTCCTTGTCAAAAAACGCGAGTTGCAATGTTTTAGGAGTGGGACGCGAACCCAAAAGTCGGGCAATTTCAAGCATTACAGCAACACCACTAGCATTGTCATCAGCTCCAGGAGAGATATATACAGTGTCGTAATGAGCTCCGACTAGAATTGCTCCGGCATTTTTATCAGTTCCCGGTCTTTCGGCAAAGACGTTGACACCATCTTCAAACTTCTCTAGCTGAGGTTTCCAGCCCAATTTTTTCAGTTCGGTTGTGATGTAAGCGCGAGTCCGCGATCGCTCGGCTGGAGTATGGCGTGTAAAATTTAACCTTTGAACGTGCGCGAAAAGCTGCTCACCAGAAACTTGTAAGGAAGCAGGGATAGGAGGACGCAAAGGCGTGGTAGAATTTTCTGTCTGCGTATCTTTGCCTCTGGTTGTCTTTACATTCCCTTTTGATGTCTTTGCGTCTTGATTTGCAGTGAGGGAATTGTCAACTCTAATACTGTAAATGACTGACTCCCCATGCTGCTTAACAAACACGCTCGTGACAACTACAGCAACTGTTGTCACCAGTAACAAAAGTACCAGCCAAAACGGTTTTTTCAGATATCTCATCAAAATCCCCTCATCTGGTTATCCCCTTGTCTCCTTGCAGCATCCCTGACATAGGATAGCGCAAACGCCAAGTTTGACACCGTGTCTTTTGACAAAACAAATAACTTCATTTAGAGTTCCCATGAAACTTTCAAATTTAGAGCAATGCTCCAAAGACTTTTCTTAGCATCTACTGCATTAATTTGCTTGACAGTACTGGGGAACATGACAATAGCCCGAAGTGATACTCCACAGAGTAATGGCATAAGTCATCATCATAAGACAATAGAAATTCCTCTTGGTCAACCTGTACCCTCAGTTAACTTAGTTGTGCATCCAGATGCTAAGAAAGGATGGAATTTGGAGGTAAAAGTTACTAACTTTAGCTTTGCACCAGAAAGTGTCAATACAGCCGCTAAACCTGGAGAAGGTCACGCTCATATTTATGTGAATGGACAAAAAATTGCCAGATTGTATGGGAATTGGTACTATCTAGAAGATTTACCACCTGGGAAAAACCGGATTACTGTTAGTTTAAATAGTAACAGTCATGAAAGTTTAGTTTATAACGGAAAAGCTATTCAAGATACAACAATTATAGAAGTTCCTACAAAAAGTACTCAGAAATATTAGAGATAATCAAGTCAAAAAAGCATCAATATAAGAAAAAGCATAGTATTTTTCGTGAGTTATACTTTTCATGATTAATTTTTCATGATTAATTTTTTTTTCTTAATTGTTGTTATTTATTTAATTTTTAATGGCTGATGCTACATTTGTTGCTTATCATGACTCTGGGGTTTTTGGGAAGTTTTGGACATTGCTTTGGGATGTGTGGACCTTTGGCGGTGGCGTTTTCCCTGTCTCATAAGCAGGATTCCCATTGGCGACAGCAATTGCAGTTTCACGCACTTTTAAACTTGGGGCGAATGTTAAGCTATGTTGTCGTGGGTGCTGGTATTGGGGCATTGGGTTCAGTGTTGCTCGCCAGTGGACAAATGGCGGGAATTGGCAGCGAATTACGCCAATGGATGGCAATTATGACTGGCGTTCTGCTGATTTGGTTTGGCATTGGACAAATAAAACCCGACTTTCTGCCTCAAATTCCATTACTACACCCTCTGGTGCAAAATCGTCTACACAACTCTCTCAGTCAGGGAATGGTAAAGCTTTCTCTACAAAACAGGTGGTGGACACCAGCGCTTTTGGGTATGACTTGGGGTTTAATGCCCTGTGGTTTTTTGTATGCTGCCCAAATTAAAGCTGCGGAAACTGGCAATTGGTGGATGGGTGGCGCAACAATGCTGGCTTTTGGTTTGGGAACTCTGCCTACAATGTTAGGTGTAGGTGTGTCTACATCATTGGTCAGTAAAGACAGGCGCAGTCAATTGTTTCGCTTGGGTGGTTGGGTCACTCTTACCATCGGCGTGCTAACGCTGCTGCGGACTGGTGACACAATGGTAGATTACACCGGACATGGTGCGTTAATCTGTTTAATCCTGGCGCTTGTTGCTCGCCCTGTCAGCAGCTTGTATGCCGCACTTTTGCGTTACCGTCGTGCGTTGGGAGTAGGCGCTTTTGTGCTGTCTTGTGCTCATACCACTCATATGATGGAACATTCCCTGCAATGGAATTTTGCAGCTTTCTTTTTCTTACCGCCAGAGTTTCAGTTGGGCATGGCTTTGGGTGCTGTAGCACTGGTATTAATGACTCCCGCAGCCCTCACCAGTTTTAACTCCTTGCAGAAGTCATTGGGCAAGCGCTGGCGATTCATTCATCTATTCAGCGTACCCGCTTTGCTGTTAAGCTCCATTCATGCTGTGATTATTGGCTCCCACTACTTAGGTTCTTTTCAATCTGGCTGGGGAAATAAATTAGCTGCAGTGCTTCTGGGATTTGTGACGCTGGGTGTGTTGCTGGTGCGTTGGCGCTTTTTTTGGTCAATGTTATCTTTACAGAAATTTTATGTTCCCCCAAAAAAGACGTAACCCCACCACGCCAGTCGCCTCAACGGGGGGAACCCCCGCACGGCGCTGGCTCCCTAACCCCTCCCCGCAAGCGAGGAGGGGAAAAAGTACTCCCCCCTGTGTTAACCCCTCCCCGCAAGCGAGAAGGGGAAAAATTACTCCCCCCTCTGTGTTTACAAACAGGAAAAAAAATACTCCCCCCTCTCTGCTTGCGGAGAGGAGCCAGCGCCGTGCAGGGGTTTCCCCCGTTGAGGCGACTGGCGTGGGGGTTAGGGGGGTGAGGTTATTTAAATCGATAATATTACTAGGAATTTTAGTAATATTCACAACAAACACTCAGTTCGCATTTGCCCATAAAGTAACGACCACAGCAGATGTCGGTGCGACCTTACATTTAGAACCAAATGATAATCCCCGCGCTGGGGAAGCGACAAAAACTTGGTTTGCTTTGACTCGTAAAGGTGGAAAAGCGATCGCTTTGGCAGAGTGTAATTGTCAATTAGTTGTTTACGCTGAACCTCACTCACCTAAGGAACCACCACTCCTCGAACCACCCTTACAACCTGTGGCTGCTGAACGGTATCAAGGCATACCTGGTACTGAAATTACCTTTCCCAGACCAGGAGCTTATGAGCTACAGCTAAGTGGCAAACCAAAAGACGGAAAGAGTTTCCAGCCATTTAATTTAAAGTTTGCAGTGACTGTAGCAGCTGGTTCAGTGTCAACAGAAAAACCAGCAAATGTACAAAATGTCAATCAAAATTTAGAAAATGTAACAGAGGTGCAAACACAGGGAATACCACTTTGGGCGATCGCTCTCTCAGGTCTTTTAGCCGTAGGTGTGTTCTTCGGGGTACTGCGAATGGTCAACAGGAGATGAGAGACCAGGGAACAGAGGAAAAACTTCTCCCCCTCTGTTTCCCTCACTCCCTCACTCCCTCACTCCCTCACTCCCTCACTCCCTCACTCCCTCACTCCCTCACTCCCTCACTCCCTCACTCCCTCACTCCCTCACTCCCTCACTCCTCATTTATGCCGGCTCTGGTGCCACTGCCAAGCGTGAGTGATAATCTCGTTGAGAGAAGAGTATTGTGGATGCCAGCCGAGGATTTTTTTGGCTTTGTCGCCACTACCAATCAGTGCTGGTGGATCGCCAGGACGGCGATCGCACTCTACGACTTTGATATCTTTTCCTGTAACTTGCTTTGCAGTTTCAATTACTTCTTTGACTGAGAAGCCGTTACCATTTCCTAAATTAAAAACTTCGCTGTCGCCGCCTTTGAGCAAATACTCCAATCCCAAAACGTGAGCGTCTGCTAAGTCGCTAACATGAATATAATCCCGAATGCAGGTTCCATCTGGCGTGGGGTAATCAGTGCCGAACACGGAAATAGATTCGCGCTTACCTAACGCTGTCTGCAACACAAGGGGAATCAAATGGGTTTCTGGGTTGTGGTCTTCGCCAAGCCTACCATTCGGATCAGCACCAGCGGCGTTGAAATAGCGGAACCGCACTGACTTGAAACCGTAAGCAACATCAAAGTCAGATAAAATCCGTTCTACCATCAGCTTGGTCGCGCCATAAGGATTAATCGGATTCTGGGGATGGTCTTCCGGAATTGGCACAACATCAGGCACGCCATATGTTGCACAAGTAGAAGAAAATACAAAATTCTTAACAGACGCTGCTAGCATAGCTTCTAACAGGGTCAAGGTGCCGAGAACGTTGTTGCGGTAGTACTTCGCCGGGTCGCTAACCGATTCCCCCACGTACGCGTATGCGGAAAAGTGCATGACAGCGGCTACATCGCGCGTTTTAAATAGGTCATCCAATAACGGGCGATCGCCTGTGTCTCCTACCACAAGTTCTACTTGTAAAACTTTTTCTACCAAATCGCGGTGCCCATATACCAAATTATCGAGTATTATCACGTCAAAACCAGCCTGCTTTAGAGCAAGCACTGTGTGCGAACCGATGTATCCAGCTCCCCCTGTCACCAAAATGGTGGGTTTTCCAGGCGACATATTTTTTCCTTTTGAGTTGACAACTACTAAATTAATTTAATTTACAGGAGGCAGATTACTGATCTGGAAAATCACAGATACTGGATGCAGTTGTAAGAAATTGCTCTAAAATCACTACGATGGTTGTCGTGGTGTGAGGCTGTGAGGTATTTGAAGTCAGGTAACAGTACGATTACAATTTGACGATACAATAACCCCACTGCCCCAAAACCTGTAGGCTGACCGCAAAATCAAGCATTGAGAGTCAATCTATGACATTTGTACTGTTAAGCCGGGTATTACTGTGGCTACTCGTTGGCACAATTTTATACTCTTTGTTCCAGAGATTCTTTCCCTCAGGAAATTACGTCGCACGATTATTCTTAATCATTCTGTTCATCGTCGTCTTGCTGTCGTTTATCAATCCCAGGGAACCAGCTGTCGCCTCCTTGTGGAATGTGATATCCTTTCCACTTAAACCTCTGGGAGCAGCAATTTTACTGATGATTTTTGCGGCACAGAGGATAAAAAGTGGCGGAGGAATGGACGCACCAGGAGGATATTTAATCGGTTGGGCGCTGACAATTTTGTTGTTAGCAAGTACACCAGCTTTTGCTTATTTCCTGGAACGTTCACCTGTAGCAATGGTGGGCGATCCATCCATAGCTAGTCTTGGCATTGTCCAAGGGCGGCTTGCATCGTCCATAGCACCAACCGTACCAACATCTGGGACGCTTGTGGCATTGAGGCAAGACAATACTGTAGCGGACGTCACCATGACACCATACCTGGCGCAAAATACTACTTTACCTGAGATTCGCAGACGAGGGTTGCGACTGGAAGACTTTGTACCTAATGCGGAAGCACTGCAACAAACAACGCGAGTGTGGGAAAGTTATCTCACCTATATTTCCGGTTTCTTGCGTGGGTAGATAGGCGTTGAGCTAGAAAATGAATTATCACAAGGTCACCACGCTATACTGTTGTGGCTGACCTTATTTTTTGACTGATGAGCTGCTTTTTGCGCCTGTAGTATGAAGACACTTCGGTTTTGGCTTAGTCTAATATTGAAAAGTTACTTCAAAGGGGTGTAGAGGAATACGGGTGTAAGGGCGACTTTTTGAACGTGGGATTAAAACAAGGACGCCTTGTCGAAACACGCCTACAAAGATGGATACAAATCTTTTTTTCTTGGTGGGCGACCAGACCAACCCGCCCATGATTTTCCTTTCCCCCCCCCCCACACCCTTACCCCCTTACACCCCTACCCCCCTAGTTTTTATAATTGCTTGAATGGCAAAATCACGACGGCTGGCTACACTCTTTGCATACCTGCGCCCTCAATGGCGGGAGGCGGCACTAGGTATTATCGCCTTGTTCATTGTTAATGGGTTGGGTGTTTACATCCCTCTGCTGATTCGCGCTTGCGTTGACCAACTCTCAGTAGAATTCAGCTTAAATCAAGTCAGAAATCTTGTATTACAAATTGTATTGTTTAGTTCAGCCATGTGGTTGATCCGCATGGCTTCCCGGATTTGGTTGTTTGGCGTAGGGCGTCAGGTGGAATTTGACCTAAAACAACGGATTTTTCAACACTTGCTGACACTGGAACCGTCCTATTTTGCCAGCAATACCGTAGGGGACTTGATTAGTCGGGCGACGAGTGATGTGGACAATATCCGGCGTCTGTTAGGTTTTGCAGTCCTGAGTATAGCAAATACGGTATTTGCCTACGTTCTTACCTTGCCAGTCATGCTGTCGCTCAGTGTGGATCTCACATTAGCCTCATTGGCAGTGTATCCTGTGATGTTTTTCTTGGTACATTTGTTTAGCGATCGCTTACGCACCGAACAGTTAGACGTGCAGGAAAGACTCTCCGACATCAGCGAACTGATTCAAGAGGATGTCAGCGGTATTGCCTTAATAAAAATTTACTCACAAGAAGAAAACGAGCGCCGTGCCTTTGCTAGCAACAATCGGCAGCTATTACTGGCTAATCTGAAACTGGCAAAAAGTCGAAACACACTGTTTCCACTTATTGGTGGGCTAGCCACAGTGAGTTCTTTTATCATCATCTGGCTGGGAGCGACGCGGATAGTCAATGGAAGCCTTGCTGTTGGTGATTTTATCGCACTCCTGCTCTACGTAGAGCGTTTGGTTTTCCCCACAGCTCTGTTAGGATTTACGATTACTACCTACCAACGAGGTGAAGTGAGCATTGACCGCCTTGAAGCAATTCTTACTGTCAGACCTAAAATTAAAGATGCGTCAGATGTCATTCATCTGCCACGAGAACAGGTTAAAGGAGAACTCACAGCAAAAAACCTCAGTTACACCTACCCTGGTTCCACCACTCCGGCACTACAAGACGTAAACTTTACCATAGCTCCTGGGGAAACGGTGGCAATTGTGGGGGCTATTGGTTCGGGGAAATCAACTTTGGCAAATGCTGTGCCAAGATTGTTAGATATTGAACCAGGACAGTTATTTTTAGATGGGGTGGACATTACCAAAATCGCCTTGGCTGATTTAAGGAGTGCGATCGCTTATGTTCCTCAAGATAGCTTCCTCTTCAGTACAACAATTAAAAATAATATTCGTTACGGCGATCCCATCAGCGAACAACAACAGGTAGAAGACGCGGCGAAACAAGCGCAAATTCAGCAAGAAATTAGCTATTTTCCACAACAATACGAAACTATTGTTGGTGAACGCGGCATTACTCTTTCTGGCGGTCAAAGGCAACGTACTGCTTTGGCTAGGGCAATGCTTGTCAATGCTCCTGTGTTAATTTTAGATGATGCTCTTTCCAGCGTAGATAATCAAACAGCGACAGCCATTTTGAGAAATCTCTCTGGTGATAAGCAACGAAAAACAGTCGTTTTCATCACTCATCAACTCTCTGCTGCTGCTGCTGCTGACCGAATTTTAGTAATGGATAAGGGTAAAATAGTTCAGGCAGGTACACAGATAGAACTTTTGCAGCAACCAGGGCTTTATAGAACTTTATGGAGCCAACATCAGGTAGAAGAATTATTGCATTAGTTCTAAAAATCTGGTGTAAATAAACAAAGCCCGCGCGCGTCGGCGGACTTTCCCAAAACAAGGTTATTGAACTCGATTGTGGATAATAACTGATAACTGATAATTTAACACTATTAATTACGTGGTTAGAAAGCTCCGACTCGACCAATAATCATGAAGAATGTCTTCACAATTAATAATACGTCGTACATTGGATACCATTTCTTCTGATACTGCAAGTCTAAGTCAACGACTTGCTCAAAATCTTTGATATGAGAACGACCGTTTACTTGCCACTCGCCAGTCAAACCTGGTTTAACATTTAAACGTTGCCAGTGACGTTGATTGTAGTGAACAACCTCATCTGCTGTTGGTGGACGTGTCCCTACTAAGCTCATTTCGCCTACCAAAACGTTCCAAAACTGTGGGAGTTCATCTAGGCTTGTGCTTCTCAAGAAGCGCCCGACCTTTGTGACTCGAAAGTCACTCTTATTTTTAAAGATTAATCCGTTGACTTCGTTCTGAACTAAAGATTTTAACTTCTCCGCGTCAGAAACCATAGAGCGGAATTTACGGATACGAAATGGGACTCCGTTAAGCCCATAGCGTTCTTGTGTGAAGAAAATTGGACCAGGACTGTCAATTTTAATAGCGATCGCTATTGGCACAAACAAAATAGCTAAAATCAATAGTCCTACCAGGCTCCCCAGAATGTCCAAAAATCGTTTAAATTTTGAATTTACTGAGGCATGAGGAGCCAGTAGCAATTCCCAACTGTCGGTAGTTGCACTTTCAATAACGGTTGTGCAGGAGGATATTTCGTACATCGTTAAGCCAATATATTTAATGAACAACGTATTATTACGTAGCATTAACTTGAATATAGACTTAGCTTCTCAAAAGGAAATCAAGCTCTACGGTACTTTCACTGAATCTTCATCGAGAGTTCCTGGGAGCATCATTTTTTATAAATTTAAGTTAAAGCGGGATAAATATATCTTATGAAAGATGAGAAAACAGTATAAATGTGACGATTGAAAATAACTGTGTTAGGATCTGCTACCAACTCAGTCCATCAGTTGAAAAGTTAAACTCATACCTGGCTTATGCAAACAAACGGCAAAATCCATCCTCCTAAAAAGTTGATGTTATTGATAAATACTTGGATGTTGGATGGTCCCTCTTGCAGGATGCTCTTGACAGGCGTGAGTTATCAGAAAAATCAAGTTGTTACGCTGAGGAACAATGATTTTATTTTTAGGCGAAATCACCCAGATGGGTGGACTCTTTGTTGAAGTAAATAATATAAATTAGTATTTTCTGTTTGTACTGTAGGTTCGCTTAAGTTTCCTTTGTTAAAAAAGCGTCTACATCAGTGTCTGGAAGAAACCGCACATAATTTTGAGATGGCAGTCGCTATTTGGCACTGCTGCTTATATTTACCTGTTCAAAAATAACAGTAAATCTACTGTAATAAATCTGAAATCAAGGTGCTAAAAAAATGGTTGTAGCAGAAGTAGGAGTTAAAGTTAGTCGCTTGGAATCGATTGTTGAACAAATTGGGGAAGCAGTACTTGCAACCACTGAGACAATTGAACGTCTGGCTGAAAGAGTCGATTCTCTCAGTTCACAAGTTGAAGAACAAGGAAAGCAATTACAGCAGCAAGGATATCAGATCCTTGCTTTGTGTGATGCCGTACAGACTCTTGCTGAAACCCAAGATGATTCTCTTGAAAAACTCACCCAACTGACACAAACTTTAGAGCGTTTGATGGCAATGATTGAAGAACCAGTTGAGTAGAATTAAACTCTGAGTTTGGTTACAGCTATTTTCCCTGAAAAACAGACATCAACATCGGTGCCTGGACTGCGATCGCGCTTGGCATATTCTCCTTCATAATAAAAGTTATTGCCCTCAATGCGGTAGTTAACAGGCAACGGTTTGGTAGAGGGTTGGCAAAATACAACTTCTGGATCGGGTTCTCCTGGAAGCAAATGAGGCAAATTCACATTCCAGAAAGTTCCTGGTTCCAGAGAACGCTTGAGTAAGTCAGCTAAAACAGAACTCGTCCACCGTGCTACAACATCCCAATCAACATTCAACTGGCGTTTGCGATAATGGGAAACTGCAATCCCAGGAATGCCGTGTATCGCTGCTTCCCGTACAGCGGCGACAGTACCGGAAATGTAAGCATCTACTCCCAAGTTACCCCCAGCATTCACCCCTGAAAGCACAAATTGGATATTTTTGCAAATATGTGTTGAAGCAATTCTGACGCAATCGGCAGGAGTACCTGCAATAGCATACTCGTTCTGGGAGCGTTGCTCGACATGAATTGCTCCAGTCGTGGTGACTTGATGTCCACAGCCAGAAAGATGGTCGCGAGGAGCAGCGATAATGATTTCTTTACCATTGACAGCTTTGCGGAGCGCTTGAATACCGGGAGCGTCAATACCGTCGTCATTGGTGAGAATTAAGGTCATAAATTGTCTTGTTAGGGCTGGTAGAGATCTAAGCAACAAGAGCGATTTTCAAGCAAATTTGCTTTGGAAGCAATTGCTTAACCAAATTTTAATTTTATTGTGCTTTCCGGTTACGTTCTCATGCTACCGGTAGCCCGTTCGCAAAGCGGTTATCTTTCAAGAGGTTTGTGGGATTATATCCAAAGGCGATCGCGTAGAATTCTGCCCCCTTACTATGCGGCTCTTCTTTTTAGGCTGCTTATAGCAATCATCGTATTAGGACTGATTAAATTTTTCCATTCATGTCCAATTTCCTGAAAAATTGCAAAGTGAAAGCGGTGAGTTAATTCACACTCAAAAGTCATGAGTAAAATACTTTTGACGAATGACTAATAGACTTCTTGCACTCATTCCGGTTTAAAAATATTTAGAACCACAGATGAACACAGATGCACACAGATAAATCATCGGTGTTCATCTGTGTTTATCTGTGGTTTTATTTTCATCCAATTGACTTTTGCAAGGGGAGCATCCGAATTTTGCACAGAAGCCTTTGTACCCTCACCCCCATCCCCTCATGTATGGGAGAGGCGAGGGGGGTGAGGGGATGAGGGCTATCAAGGTTTTTGCACATTTGGGATGCTCCCTTTTGCAAGAGCTTTAATGACTCATGACTCATGACTCATGACTCATGACTATCTTCAAAACTTCAAAGTACGTGGCTTCCCATCGTCTTGAAATTGCTGCTCACCAACTCCCACAAGTTCAACAATCACCTCACGCGGCGATGGTGTCCATTCTCCCTCTCGCGCTCCAATTTCCACAATTGTTTGTTTTCCATCAGAGGAAACACGGTAATTTGTAGTTGCAAAAGCTCCTTTTTGATACTCAAATGTATGTCCATCGTCTTCGTAAAGTGTAAATTCACCGCTACCAGGAAAAACGCGTAACCTTAACTGCTCAAGTGGATGTTCATCAACATATTGCATGACAGGTTGCATGGGGATAATCGCACCAGCACGCACATAAAACGGCATTTTTTCCAATGGTGCATGGGCGAGGATATGAACCGGACCAGAGTAACTTTCACCAGTCCACCAGTCATACCAAGTCCCTTCGGGTAAGTACACGGCGCGATGCTCGATTCCAGGGCGGTAAATTGGTGCAGCCATGAGGGAGGGACCGAGTAAAACTTGGTCGTAGAGTGTGTAGGTTGTGGGATCGTTGGGGAAATGGTAGAGTAATGGTCTTAGAATGGGCGCTCCTGTTGTTGCTGCTTCCCAGAAGAGGGTGTAAATATATGGCAGCAACTCGTAACGCAGATTGATGTATTCTCGACAGATATTCTCTGTACGCTCTCCGAAAACCCACGGTTCATGACGAGCTGTACTCATTGCCGAGTGACCGCGCATCAAGGGATACAGCATTCCTACCTGCATCCACCGAGCGAATAATTCAGCGGTGGCGTTACCTGCAAATCCACCGATATCGCAACCTACAAACGCCACGCCAGAAAGTCCCATGTTAGACAGCATTGGCAGGGACATTTCTAAATGTTCCCACAACGACTGATTATCGCCCATCCACACCGATGACCATCGGTGCACTCCTGCAAAACCAGAACGAGTCAGCACAAAAGAACGCTCATTAGAGCGCAGTCGTTGCAAACCCTCAGCAGAAGCTCGTGCCATTGACAAACCATACAAATTATGCACCTCTGCATGAGTCGCCCTTTCTTTAGATGAGGGGGATGACAGAGGAGTTTCTTCCCTCCCTCCCTCACTCCCCCACTCCCCCCCTCCTCCTTGGGGTGCATCCAAGGGAAACCAGATTTTATTACCACCATCCCCAAAAGGGCGATCGTCAATGGCTGGTTCGTTCATATCATTCCAAATTCCTGCAATACCGATATCTGTTAGGCTTTTGTGTAAATCGCCCCACCACTGACGCACATCGGAACGCAGAAAATCAGGAAAAACAGATTTTTCGGGCCATACGTAGCCGTGAAATAATCGTCCATCGGCTTGACGGACGAAATAGTTGTTTTCTATGCCTTGGTCAAAAACGTGATAGTTCGCTTCTGGTTCGTACTTTACACCAGGATCTATAATTGTCACCGCCTTAAAGCCATCTTGCGCCAAGTCACCGATCAGTTTTGCAGGGTCAGGGAAGCGTTTGGGACTCCAGGTAAACACGCGATAGCCCCGCATATAGTCAATATCGAGGTGGATGACATCGCAGGGAATGCGGCGATCGCGGAATTCTCGCGCCAGTTCACGCACAACAACTTCAGATTCATAACTCCAGCGACATTGGTGATAGCCAATCGACCATTTTGGCGGTAACGGCATTCTACCAGTAAGCTGGGTGTAGGTGCGGAGAATTTGGGCAGGTTCGGGACCATAGATGATGTAGTAGTCCAACTCGCCGCCGCGAGTTTCCATTTTCCAGACACCCGGTTTCTCTGCGCCAATGTCGAACTGACTCCAGAACGTTGTGTTGAAGAAAACACCGTAACTTAGTTCAGGACGCAAGGCAATAAAAAATGGAATTGCCTGGTACATTTCATCCGTCAGGGAATTGTAATCTAAAGCATCAACCGTCCAATTCGTTTTGACTTCGCTAAGTTTGTCAAGTAAGCCCGTACGTTCCCCAAAGCCGTAGAAATGCTCTTCGGCTTCTATGTGTTTCCATGCAGCAACTGCACCCAAGCGCCAACCCATACCTAAATCTGTATCTTGGGCAAAGGAACGACCAGATTTGTCGAAGCAGGTGATACGGCAATTTTGGCGCTGTACACTCACACGTATTTGCTCTGTTTCAATTTCTACTGTTGCGTCACTTTCCCGCACCTGGAAGGGTATGACTGCCCATTCTGTATCATCCGGTGCGATCGCCCAAGGACGGCGGCTTGTAAATTCGCCATTAGGTGACATCCGTACACGAATTAAGTTTGGTGCTAGCACGCTGATGGCTACGCGTGAGTCACCACACTCAAGGTTGATAGTGCGTTCATCCCAATGTACGGCTTGTACTGTACCGATGGTTGTCCAAGGTTGGTCAGTTGTAGGCAGTTTTCCAAAGTATTGCGGCATGCATCCTCCAACGTAGACGGCTGATAACAACAGCAACTGTAGTACAGCCTACCATTGGGTATAAACCTACTCATGGATGAATTCCTGAATACTTTGCTATTGATATTATTTCTAAATTGAATCTAAGTAAGTACCTGTAGGTGGAGATTTTATTACCAAACTTGTTTTAGTCTGACTATTAAATCATTCTTAAAAAGATTTATTATCTTCCTTAAGTAAGAAGTTAAGCCTTTGGAGACTTGCAAACATTTAAATTGTTAAGTTTACTAAATCTATTATTTTGAAAGATTAATGCACGAAAGGCTATTAATGTCGCTTAAGGAAAAAGAGGAATTTTTCCATATACAACTAGTCAAACATGGTGTGGAATACCACAAAGCAGCAGAAGTTGCCAAGATTATAGTCTCTGGAAAACCTGATGAACTTTTAACGGACAAAGAGAGACAACTTGCTATGGAAGTTTGCAGACAATGGATAAGACAGCGCCAACGCTTGGCTTTAATATACGGGCAATAGAGTATAAATCAATGCCCGACATTAAGCGCATAGGTGATTTGGAGATTGACCTTGGTTGGTCTGGACATTTTTATGTTGCTGTGGAAGAGGCGATCGCCCCAGATAAATAACCAGATAAACAAGTTGATTGACGGTATACCGATGGTTGTTGTTGAAGATGGGCGATCGCTCAAAGACCGTATGCACAAGGCGCGGCTTCAGGAAGAAGACATTCTGATGGTTGCACGCCAATGCAAAGGCTTTGCGAATGGGTCAAATTAAATACGCCGTGACCGAACGCAGCAGGAGGATTTCAATTATTCCAAAACAGAAAAGTTAAACTTTTTATCTAGTATTTTTATCTAGTGAAATATTATTTTCCATTTGGCTTATTTTTCTAGTATTCGCAAAAACTTGTCAAATATTTAGAAATATTGATTTTTTTTTAGGTATTCTTACAGTTGTTAATATCTAAAAAAGATTTCTGCTAAATTTTTAGTGTTATAAAAATTTGCACCTCAAAGTACCGAGGAAAGAGCGAGCTTCCATCGCAAATAGACTGCGGGGACAAGTTCACCGTGCTGATTTGCCTGTACCACCAGTTATTGTCACACAATTGTTATATTTGATACCAAAAATTGAACATGACGAAAATAGCAACCAAGATAGTGTTTTCTGCTTTGGGAGTAACAGCAATTAGTCTTTTGTCTTCTGTGACACCAGCAAGCGCTACCATTTTGGTGGAACCCCTCGTGACCACACAGAATGAAGACATCTTAAGAACGAGAAACCCGAGAGCGCTTGGACCAGAAATAACACCTGGGCTAGTCATAGAATATGGTGTCCCAGATGTAGCGAACAACCTCTTAAATGCTACTGGGCAAGATATAGGAAGCTTGGTTTTTGAATTAGAAACGCTATCTTATACTAATCCAAATTCCACTCCACCGTTCAATAATGAGCCAGTGCAGTGGGGAGATGTTAATGGAGATGGGAAGATTGGTTTTTCTAACGTTCCTGGTCTCAATGATATTTTTACAAACGTTACCATCACGGATAACGTCCTCACCTATAGTGGTGGTGTCATACCCAACGGAACGGTGTTTTTCAATCCATTCTCTAGTCAGCCTGATTTACGCCCAGGTCGTGGTATCATCCCACCAGCACCACCTGCACCAGCAGATCAAGATGGCCCCATCCGCGTGAAAAGCTATTACACTGCTGTTCCCGAACCAACTTCCGCCTTGGCTTTACTGTTGCTTGGTGGCATAAGCTTAGCTTCAAGATTACAGCGGAAACTGAAGCAGCTAACTCATTATTGACACTCCCACGGCTATGAAGATTTCGCTTCGCTCATCTTCACAAAAAGCCGTGGGATTCTAGGCTCAACGTCGGAAGTTGCTTATGCAGGTTTGCACCAACATGAGTAGAGCTTCCAACTCCCCTAGCGTTTCTTGCCTTCTTCTTAGAAGTCGGCTTGCTTTCCCCATGCCCTGAGGTAGCAATTTTTTCTTTGCCCTTACGAAGTATATTGATTGCAGCCGCATAGTCACGTTGCAGAACACAACCACATTTGCAAGTGTGCGTTCTAGTTGACAACGATTTCTTAACCATCGTGCCGCATTTTGGACACTCCTGTGAGGTATAGTGTGGTTCCACAGCAAGTGCTACCTTCCTATACTTTTGGGCAAAGTATTCTAGATAGCTCCGAAACTGTCTCCATCCAGCGTCATTAATGCTTTTTGCTAGATGGTGGTTACGCACCATATTTTTAACCTGCAAGTTTTCGTAGACGCATAAGTCGTTAGACCGCATGACGTGACGCGCCCTCGATTTGGCGTGTTCGGTACGTTGTCTACTTATCTTCAGGTGCTTACGTGCGTATCGGTTTCGAGCCTTCTTTCTACCGTTCTTACCTTTCTCCTTTTTGTATATTCTTCGTTGAACGTGCTTAACTTGTTTCTCGGTTTTACGCAAAAAACGAGGATTGGGTTCATGGTATCCGTTTGAGTCGGTATAGAAGTGTTCCAATCCAAAATCTAAACCAATCTCTTGACCTGTAAATTGAACCGTTTCCTTGCATTCCACATCAACACAGAATTGGACATAGTACCCATCAGCACGACGGACAATCCGAACTCGTTTAACGGACTTAACAGGATGCGTGTGTATGTCCCATTTGCCCATTAGCTTGAGTTCACCAATGCCTTTTTTATCAGTGAAAGTGATTCTACGCTTTGTTGGGTGTAGTGACCATCCACTAGTTTTGTATTCAACAGAACGGTTGTCATGTTGAAAACGTGGGAATCCTTTCTTCCCTGGTTTAGCTTTTTTGCAGTTATCGTAAAATCGAGAAATAGCAAGCCATGCTCTCTCGGCAGCAGCTTGTACTGCCATTGAATTAAGTGCTGCAACAAAGGGAAAGTTAGCGCGTAGTACTGTTGAATATCGGCTAATAGCAGCATTATTAATACTGTCCTCTTTAGAAGAGTCCATCCAATAACGCAAACACTTATTTCTAACAAATTGAGTAGTCTTAATAGATTCTTCAATTGCTTGATATTGTGCTTTATTAGCTTTTGCTTTGTATTCTAGAACTAACACGCGCTCACTCACCTCCTTGTATTTTCTGTAAAATTAATCTAACATAATATGGTTGATAGATACAAGCTATTGACCACAAGTTTACACGATTTTTATATATGCTTGACAAGTATAGGCACAAAACAACGTCAGTCACGTTGATTAACTATCATTTCGTATGGATACCAAAAAGAAGAAAAAAAGTATTATACGGACTAGTTGCAAAACGACTAGAAGAATTGCTTTATGAAAAAACGAAAGAGCTAGATTGTGAGATCCTAGCTCTTGAAATTATGGAAGACCACGTTCATCTATTTCTTTGTTGTCCGCCTACTTTAGCACCAGACCAAATAATGTTTCGATTAAAAGGATATACATCAAGAATCCTTAGACAAGAATTTCCATACTTGCTTAAACTGCCTTCAATGTGGACTAGAAGTTATTTTTGTGGTACTGCTGGAGATGCTTCAAGTGAAACAATTAAAAAGTATATAGCTAATCAAAAGACAAGATAGACTGCACCTGAAGGTGCAACGCATTCATCCCACGGCTAAAAGCCGATGGGCTTTCTGCTCTCGATATTGTAATTAAATAGATTTCTTGCAAAAGTATGATGAATGGATATTTAGAACCACAGATTCACCTCATGGAACACAGATAAATTATCTGTGTGCATCTGTGTCCATCTGTGGTTTTTTTTCATAAAATTGACTTTTGCAAGCCAGCTCAACATGAGTAAATGTAGGATGGGAAGCGCGAAGCGTAACCCATGCTGTCCTTTGCGATTGATGCGTTAGCCTTGGAAGACCGCATCCTACAAAAAATTCTGTCCGCTTACTTAGCTTGTACTGGCACAACTTCTGGGTCATCATCAAGTGACAGGAGAAATTCAATCAAATCAGTTTGGTCTTGAGTGGAAAAACCTGCCTGTTTATCCACCCAGTAATTGTGTCCACTACCGTCTGCATTTGACTTTTGCAACTCAGCCTCAGCGCGGTTAGCTAAAACGACTTGTCTACGCAAATTACGGTCTACAAGTGTCCGCAGGCTGGTATTCGGATCTGGTAGAATGCCATTTAACAATGTGCCTGGTATTCCCAGCTGGTCAGGATTAACAATCTCATAGCCATTTTCATCCACTTTCAATGCTTCTGGTCCTGCTGCGGCACCGCCATCATGCAGATACGGTGCGGTAACGTGAAGTCCAATCAAGCTAGGAACTTTGTAACCACCTGCGTTACCAATGGCAAAGGCAAGCTTGAAGTCTTCTTCTGATGTGATGTCTGTGGGAACTTCCAGTATAGGGGGGTTTGCTGGCAAGGGAACTGACACGTTACTGGGATATGTTTGCGGTGCCACAAAGTTACGGGCGACGGGTGCTTGTGCCTTTGCCCGTGAAGGCTGAGATTTGATTTCCTGTTCAGCAATGACATGATTGTTAGTGAAATACCGCCCACTATGACATTCAACGCACCCAGCCTGTGTGAAAATGACTGCGCCGCGCTTCACCGCGTCTGAATTGGTAGATTGATTTGGCGGCGGTGCTAGCGAGTTTTGAAACGCTGACATTCCATTGAGTTGTGCCGCAACTGGCATTCCCGGTGAATTTGCCATCAACCCATCAAGGATAAACGGTGAACCCTTCGGGTATCCGGGCATGGGAATCACCTCGTTGATGATAGGTGTGCCAGGAGTTGGGTCATTTTTCAGGAAAAATTCCGATGGTTTAGCGCCTTGTGGCAACCTAAACATTGGATTAGCGGCATTTTGCAGAATGACGCCTAAGTACGTATCTTTGTCAATGCCTAAAAGCTGCTGGCTAGCATCAGCAGTTGATGTTTGGTCTGAGTTTGTCCCATGAACGTTGCTGTTGAGTGAAGTCAGTCCGTGGAACCAGCCAATCGCAGAATTTCCACTCCAGCCGTAGGGGTACGCACCGAAAGTATAGGAAGATGGATTTTGAGAGGGATTGTTGTCATTGTCAGGGGTTGAGTCAAAGTTGCCAGGTGCCCAAGTTAAAAATTCGGCATCAACAGCATCTTCTAAAGCTTTTGCATCTGGTAGACGTGCTTCATTGTTATCAAATTTGATGTAAGTATGTTCACCACGACGAATTGTCAAAGGATTAACACTAGTTTGCCGGAACCATGCTGCTGAGTTACTGGCTAATGCGACAATTAACCCGGTATTCAGGTCGTTGTTGGGTGCGCCTTCGATGATGCGTCCGGTGTCTATATCAACCTTTGCATGGCATGCCGCGCAGGTGACACCCATACGAATTTTGCCGTCGTTGATGTGCATGATAATTCCCAAAGGAACGAGGGAATTAGCGGGAACGTCAAGTCCGGTGTTGAGGATATCGCCTTCTTTGAAAGTGCGTTTCCCCACCTTCATATCCCGATCCATCGTCACTTGCAGATTTGTTGTAGGCTTACCACCAAGGGCTAATATTGCTTTCGTCAAGTTGCCGATATTCATCGGACCATCTAAAGCACCAGTGACATCAGTAAAGAAAACCTCATTCCCAAAGGTTTCTGTATAAAAAGCTTTACGCCCAATATTTATCAAATCCTGAGTGATAGCAACCGCTCCATTATCTGCTGAGAGTTGCTGTTTACCTTCTTCTGTTTTTAGCAAACTTGCTGCTTCATCTTTAGTGATAACCTTACCGAGCAGATCATAGGAGCCAATCTCTTGGGCTGTAGGCTGCGTCTTTTGCGTATACGTCTTGTTAATACTTGGCGTTCTTGGCAATGCAATGTCAATTTGGTATGCCCAAAACCCAATAAAGAGAATCAAGGCAAGCAGTATAATAACCCCGCGCAACCGCGTGAAAGTTTGAAGAAATCCAACTTTCGGCGCTTTCGAGTTATTAGCTTCGTTTTCGGTTTGCTCTGGGGAAGACAACATGATACCTATCTTAAAAATGGGGGAGATGGAGGGACTTTAAAATCCTCGACCACAGATAGAATCAACAACTGCGGCTGGCTGATTACTATTGCGTTCTCGACATAGCAAAGTTTGAGCTAGACGTTGCTGAAAATAGTATCTATGAGCAATCCAGCCGATAGGCGTACCAGCAATAGTACCAATAATCAGACCAGTAATCAGACTATAAACAAGATGCTTTCTTTTGATAGTATTTTGTGTAACAGCAGTGTCTTGTCCTAACATAAAACTCTTTTTAGATACGAATTTTCAAGAATTTTCAAATAGTTATAGTTAAACAGATATAGGTAGGGCACAGCCCCACCTACAGTTCTTTGATTTCTTTAAGCACACCATACTCTAGAGGAAGCCTCTTTGGAAATCTACGAGAAGCTTCAGAGCGAGCGTCTAGAGAACTTAGAATGTTTTAAGAATGTTTTAAACTGCCTGTGTCAGAAAAGACACTAATTCATCAGTGTTCAGAGCTTGGATTGAGTTCAACACAATTGTGACTTGCTCAGTAGGTGTCAACTCACTTAGACCGCCAATGAGATTGCTTCCTAGTCTTTGTGCTAACAGATACCAGAAAGCTATCCTACCTTCAGCGCTCAATGAGCTATACTCATGAGCAGGAATTGTAGTTCCGCCGCCAGTAACAAGTTCACCCAGCGCCTTGCTTGGGTTTGGATCGAGAACCGTTGCATCTTGGTCATTTTTTTCTGCTCCTAAGAAGTCACGCAGAGCAGATAGCTGATTTTCTTGGGACAGTTGCTGAACTCGTGTTACCAAATTTGCAGCATCTTGTGTTGGCAAAGCATTTGCAGCATCGGCGGGAACTGATTGAGCAATGTTGCGGTAGATTAACCCCAGCACTAGTAGCTGATCGTCGATAATCAAACCCTTAATCCCTCTTACAGCTTCTTGTACGGCATTGACGTTTGTAGAAGTCATGAAACCTCCTAATTGGTAATAATTTTTTAGCGACTTGAGGAAGTTAGCAACATAAATTGCTAACATTGTTTATGCGTAGAAGTCACAGAACGCTCTTGATAAATCAGTGACCAATCTGTTCCCAGAATGGGGACTTTGCTTTATGTTGTGAAAATATTTCTGCCAAAGCAAGCAACAGAGGAGAAATTTTGGCTGCTCTTGCTCATGCCTCTTCACAAGATTAAAGATTTTAGTCATAACGAAATCACTATAAAAAGATAGAAATATTCTGGAAAAACAATATTATAATACCTGTCTCAAGAGAGATGAAAATAAATACCAAAAAATTAAAAAATTGTAGGCTATTAACTCAAAGGCGTGACGGCTATTATTAAAGGGTGCAACTACTCTACTAATAAACATAGATAAACACAGAGTAAATAGAAGATGTTAACTCTGTGCTTATCTATTATTTTTTATTTGCTATTTACCGAACAGGCTGCAACTTGAAAATCTGGAAATTTTAAATTTCGGCACCTGGCTTTGGTTCAGCACCGAATGGCGCGACGTAATCGCGGAAAAGAGTAATTTGCTGTTCAAATTCAATTTGCTTAATTCTGTTGAGCAATTCTTGAGATTGAGAGGAAAGCTGATAGTCAGCAGGAAAAGGAACGATAGTAGCGTTTTCCATGCCTTGAGCTAGGCGATACCAAAACAGTAGCTTGGTAGTTTCGCTCATTGAGCCATACATACGGGTATATTGATTATCTGCCTTGTTAATTAAATCGCGCTGTAATTGCAACTGTTCTTCGTGGGATAATTCCTTAACTTGATTGAACAAGCCTTCAGCAACATCTGTGGAAACAGTGCTAGCTCCGGGTGCTGCGGGGGTAATAGCTCCGCCCATTTCTTTGTAAATAAACCAAAACAAAGCTAGCTGTTCATCTACATCTAAGCCTTGAAAAGCTTGGACAATTTCGCGAATAGTTGGGTCGTTCGTTTGAGTAAATGTCATAAAAAACCCCGATTGCAATTAATAACCAACAGTAGCAAGACTATCAAACGTGTATTTGGTGTTTAACCCCACTGGAGACAGATGTATTTAAGTCAAAGAGAAGAACAATTAGAAAACGAAGAAGTCATACTCCCTTCGCGCGCGAAGATTACTTAATTAAAAAACCGCTCCAGACGCAGAGGAGCCAGCGCCGTGCGGGGGTTCCCCCCGTTGAGGCGTCTGGCGTGACACAGAGGTAAGAGTTAGAGAGATTTAGGTAATTTTAGACTGGGAAGGAAGTAAGAGTTCTTTATTTTTGTTGTCATGAGTCATGAGAAAGAACTCGAAATCCAAAACCTAAAACTCAAAAGAGCTTTTTTATTCTGGATTCTGAATTCTTGGCTGTATTTTAGGAGGTTGAAACGTGGAGAGACGTTTAGAAGGAAAAGTAGCCATTATTACAGGTGGTGGCGCTGGTATTGGGGAGGCGATCGCCGAAGGCGGCTCCTCCGGAGCATCGCCCACAAATTCGCCAAAGAAGGAGCATCAGTCGTTGTTAATGGACTACCCGACGACCCAATTGAAGATGTAGTCAATGCCATTAGGCATTACAGTGGTAAAGCAGTACCTTATGCCGGAGATGTTTCACAAGAATTTCACGCTCAAAACTGCGTGCAAACGGCAATTAATGCCTATGGTAAGTTAGACATCCTGGTCAACAACGCCGGAGTTTTTCTTGCCACAGCCGAAACTCAAGACTACCCCATTGATGTCTTTGATGATACTCTTCGCATGAACATCCGTTCTGCGTTTTTAATGACAAAATACGCACTACCGCACTTACAGAAAACGCGGGGTAATATTGTCTCAGCAGGTTCTGAAGCAGGCTACAACGGCTTAGCATACAACACAACTTACGGCGGCACCAAAGGCTGGATGCATTCCTTCATGCTTGGCGTTGCTGTTGAACAGGCAAAACATGGCGTCCGTGCTAACTGCGTCTGTCCCGGTGCAATTGACACTGCTTGGACGCATAAAGAAGATGGACCGATGAACGCCAAGATGGAAAAAACTCTCATCGAAGCGACACCACTGGCAAGACGCGGTACACCAGAAGAAATAGCAAACGTTTACGCCTTCATTGCTTCTGATGAAGCAAGTTATGTCACAGGTGCATTGTGGCTTGCTGATGGTGGCGTCACAACTGCTAAAGGCGCGGCTGGTTCAGATACACCATTCTGGTTACGCTCTCAACCCAAGGGCGAATTACGCCTTGACCACTCAAGGGAAGGATTGGAAAATAAGGAAACAAAGACCCTGATGTAGGGGTAGTAGGGGGAGACAAATTAATATCTTCATCCCCCTGATTGCTCTAAACTCTTTCAAACGTTATTATCGCCAGGCTGAGGCTCCTGAGACCAAATCCCTGAATCTGTTAGGGAACGAGCAGCACCTCCCCCATACTCGTCTGGGTCTGCGTCCAGTCTCTCTACCTCGTCCTCTTGAATTCCTCCTGTGTTTCTGTCTCCATAATCTTCCGAGGACAGCGGATCTAACTCCCAACGACTGTCATCACGCTCCTCTAACATATTGGTTATCCGAACTTCCTCGTCGTCGTTGATCTCCACCCCAACACCAGCTGCGATTTCTTCAACAATATCTTGATCGGGAGTGGGGGCTGTTCCACCAATAGCGTGATCACCTACTGTTGCTTCTAGATCCCAAGCCTCATCTATATCTCCCCCTGTTATTTCTGGACTGGCTTCTGCGTTCCCTGGGTCGTTATATTTGTTTCTGCGATCGCCAATGTTATATCCTGGTTCTACTTTAACACCAGTTCCGTAAGATTCGGTAACTACCTGTGGCAAATCATCCGTTTCAACTTCACTATCACTATTTTGCTCTGCTAAATCTTTTTTTTCTGCCATAATCCTAGCCTTTGCTGCATCCTCACGATAACGCTTTCTCTTTAAGGGGTAGTCTTCCTAAAGAAGTATGACTTTAGAGGTAAAAGAATTTCTTCCTTAAGAATGAAGAGAAGCTAGTCATTGCTGCCTAGTCTTGTATGTATAAATTCAGGTTATAGCCACTTCACAATTATGTTATGAGTTCAGCAAGTAGAGGTTAAGAAGTGTTTTCTTCTGCTAACTTCTACAATTTTAACTCATAACTTTTTTTGCTATTTCTTATCAAATAAAGATAGTAAACAATAAATGTATCACTTTAGAAAGAAAAAAGATATATCCCTTAAGAACGACGAAATAAGAGTTTTTTCAGCGTAATAATAATGGAAACATGAATTCATGGTCGAGTGATAAGGGAGTTAGGATTTATGACTTGGGGTCACAAAGTTTTTGTCAAACCCCAACTCATGACTCCTAACTATTTTCTAAAACCAGCTATCGAAAAATGAGTTGCCTTTAGTTACTTTGATAATAGCTGTAAAAATTTTATAAAAATTTAATCTTTGTTTAATCTTTTATTAAAAAATAGTGAATACTTCAACTTGCTCAAGCCAAGAATTTAGTGATGGAGGCAAAAAGTGAAATACGGCGAGTTTATTAAACACGTTCAAAATGTTGGTCAGTTGAATTCTCGTGAAGAAGCAGAACACGCAACCCGTGCCACACTAGAAGTTATCAGAGAGCGTATCGTGGGCGACGAGGCAAAAGATTTAGCATCACAGTTACCTCAGGAACTGGGTGAATATTTGCGCGGGCGAGAAGGTGAAAACGGTCAACACTTTGAGTTGCAAGAATTTATCAAGCGCGTAAGTGAAAAAGAAGGAGTAGAGCCAACCGCAGCGATCGCCTACATCCGGTCTGTATTTGCAGTACTGAGGAATGCTGTAACACCTGGGGAATTTGAAGATTTTCAGGCAAATTTTACAAAAGACTACGCGGAACTGTTCCCAACATCGCCAACAAGTGAAGTTCCTGCTTAGGAACGTAGTAAGCAGTTACTACTAGCCAAAGACATCATACAACCAAATAGTCAATTAGAAATAGATATTTAGAAGGAAAGTCAATGGTAAGTAATCATACAGGTAAGAAAAAAGTTGCTATCCTCATTGAAAACTTTGTAGAAGATGCAGAGTTTCAAGTTCCTTACAACGCCTTAAAGCAAGCGGGAATGGAAGTCGTTGTCCTCGGTTCTCGTGTAAACGAAACTTATAAAGGCAAACAAGGAAAACTTTCCAAGCAAGCTGATAGTACCACAACTGAAGCGATCGCTTCAGAATTTGATGCAGTAGTGATTCCTGGTGGTATGGCTCCTGACTATATGCGGCGTAACCCCAACACAGTCAGGTTTGTGCAAGAAGCAATGCAGCAAGGAAAATGGGTGGGTGCAGTTTGTCACGGGCCACAAGTTTTGATAGAAGGCGATTTACTCAAAGGCAAACAAGCTACTGGCTTCATAGCAATCCGCAAAGATATGATCAATGCGGGTGCTAATTATATAGATGAGCCTTTGGTCGTTGATGGAAATTTGATAACTTCACGTCAACCTGGAGACTTGGCAATTTTCACCACAGCTATATTGAGTCGTCTGGGTTATGGTGGCAAAGATGCAGCTTTACCAGATGAGAACAATCCAACAGCCGAATGGTGGAAACTGGCTGATGCTTGGGGTGGTTCTACCAAAGGTGAGATTGTCAAAGCTTTGAATACAGCCCTTGCTGGTGAGCGTTATTCGCAGGAAGCGCTGGATAAGTACGCCGAGAAAGAATCAGATGCAGAAGTGAAATCTGTCTTTCAAGAGATAAATGGCGGTAAACAGCGCCACATCCAAATTTTGGAAGCGCGTCTCGATCAACTGGGTGAGAAACCTTCTTTAGCAGCAAATATCGCTAACCACTATGCGAAGGTCAAAACCGCCCTGACAGGAAGTGACGATATTTTTCAGTTGCGTTCAGCCTTGGGCGATGTGCAAACGGGTATCGGCGATGTTGGTAACTTGATAGCAGCAACGACCGACCCAGTATCGACTGCAATGTTCACACAAATCCACAAAGAGCTATTGACGTACGAGCAGCGACTCGTAGACCTGTATCGGGCGCGGATGGGTGCAGGAGTGAAGCCTGCTAAACCGACTACAGGGGCTGCTGTGTCAATGTAAGGAAGGTCTTTGTGGAACGAACCACCTAGGCGCAAAGTAAAGAGAGGAAACGCTGTCAGGAGGGGATCTTTGCGCCTTAATGGTTCGTTTTTTAAAGTAAAGGGAGAAAGAAAAACGTGGCATCAATATCGGAAAATAATCAGAATCAAGTTCAGACGGAAGCCGGTGAAACTGAGCGTTGGGCTTCATTAATCGGCGGTGGTGCAATGGTGTTAATGGGGTTAAGTCAACGCTCCCTTAGGGGGGTGTTGATGGCTGTAGCAGGTGGCGGTCTAATTTATCAAGGTGCTACAAAACAAAGCACGATCAAGCAAGCACAGCAAGCAATCACAGGTAGCGTGAGTCAAGCAATCAAAGTTGAAAAGACGGTAACGATTGATAAGCCAGCTTCAGAGCTTTACCACTTTTGGCACAACTTGGAAAATCTGCCGACATTTATGAAGCATCTCAAATCCGTGAAGGTGTACGACGCAAAGCGTTCCCATTGGATTGCCAGTGGACCCCTGGGCGGAAGTGTGGAATGGGATGCAGATATTATTGAAGACCGGGAAAACGAATTTATCTCTTGGGCTTCAGTGGAAGGTGCAGATGTTGACAACTCTGGTTTCGTTCGCTTTAAAAAAGCACCCGGTGACCGTGGAACTGAGGTCAAAGTGGTTATGGAATATAACCCGCCTGGTGGAGCGTTGACAGCTACTTTCGCTAAACTCTTCGGCGAAGAACCAGAACAGCAAATTGGTGATGAATTGCGCCGATTCAAGATGTTGATGGAAGCAGGCGAAATTGCCACTAATGAAGGTCAACCGAGAGGGAATGGTTAGGGACAAAAGGAGGGAGGGAAAGAGGGAGAGAGAGAGGGAGAGAGGGAAAATTCTCTCTGTTTCACTCCCGATACCCTTATACAGGAGAACGCTTAAATGAAGGCAGTATGTTGGTACGGTGCTAATGATGTGCGGGTGGAGACAGTACCAGATCCAAAAATTCTTAACCCGCGTGATGCTATTTTGAAAATAACGTCAGCAACCATCTGTGGTTCTGACTTGCACATCTATGATGGCTACATCCCGACGATGAAATCTGGTGACATTATTGGTCACGAGTTTATGGGGGAAGTGGTCGATATTGGTAGTGAAGTTAAGAAATTGCGAAAGGGCGATCGCGTTGTTGTCTCTTCAATTATCGGGTGCGGTCAATGCCATTACTGCCAACATCAGAAGTGGTCGCTGTGCGATAATTCCAATCCTAACGGATGGATACAAGATAAATTATTCGGGTTTGGTACATCAGGGATTTTTGGCTATTCCCATGCTTTTGGAGGCTATGCAGGAGCCTTCGCGGACTACATACGCGTACCGTTTGCTGATTACGGCGCTGTGCAAGTTCCGCAAGGCATTCCTGATGAAAAAGTGCTACCCATCTCCGACGCCTTCCCGACTGGTTATATGGGCGCGGAAATGTGCGATATCCAACCCGGAGATATCGTAGCAGTTTGGGGTTGCGGTCCTGTGGGATTGTTCGCCATGAAAAGCGCGTATATGCTGGGTGCAGAACGCGTCATTGCGATCGACCGATTCCCCGAACGCCTCCAAATGGCTAGAGACTTCGCCAATGCGGAAACTATTAATTATGAGGAAATCGATGCAGGCGAAGCCCTCAAAGAAATGACGGGTGGACGTGGTCCTGACTCTTGTATTGACGCCGTTGGACTTGAAGCACACGGTATGGGTCTAGAAGGATTCTATGATGAAGCCAAGACAGCGGTGAGGCTAGAAACTGACCGCCCCCATGTGTTGCGGCAAATGATTCTGGCTTGTCGTAAAGGTGGTACTGTTTCAATCATGGGTGTTTACTCTGGCTTTGTGGACAAAATGCCGCTGGGTGCAGCCATGAACAAAGCTTTGACCTTCAAAATGGGGCAAATGTTCGGTCAGAAGTATATGCCCATGTTGTTGGATCATGTTTTGAATGACAAAGTTGACCCATCTCGCGTTTTCACCCATACCTTACCCCTTGAACAAACAAAGCAGGGCTTTGAGCTTTTCAAGCACAAGAAAGACAACTGTGTCAAAGTTCTGCTTAAACCATAAGGCTTGTTAGTAGATAGTTGGAGCGTTGTAGAGACGCGCCATGACGCGTCTGTACATAAATTGTTAGTTCTCAAAAAGAACCAATAACTACTATCTACTAACTCAATCCAAACTGAATATATCGGAGGAATTGTATGAATCGCTTGCGTCAGATTTTGACTGTTTTTCTAGTAGGATTAACATTTTTCGTAATGCAGGCTTTTGGCTACAGTAACAGACTGATAGCACAAGCTGAAGAAACCGTACAATCCCCAGTGGGTATTTATTACAAGGGAACCCCTTCTGATACAAGCTCTGATAAAAGCTTTGATAAAAGCTCTGATACAAGCAATATCCAAAACGACAACAAGCTGATTGAAAAAGCCAGAAAGAACCTGAAAGAAACTGCTGATAATGTCAGAGAAAAAGTCAGTAATATTGGTGAATCAGTTTCTGGCAGTAGTTCTGGCAGTAGTGATGGAACTGTGAAATCCCCAGTAGGTATTTATTATAAGGGGACACCTTCTGATACAAGTGATACAAGCAATATCCAAGACGACAACAACCTGATTGAAAAAGCCACAAAAAAGGTGAAAGAAACTGCTGATAATCTCCGTGCAGCGGTTGATTTAGATGAAAATGCAGCAACACCTGAGGCGAATTATTACCAAGCACAACCGGAAACAACCACGACCAGTAACGGCAACAACCCGATTGAACAAGCCAGAGAAAGCCTGAAAAAAACTGCTGAGAATGTCACCGAAAAACTCAATCTTAATGAAGAACTTCCTCGCAGCACAAAAGAATTTTTGAATTCAACTGAAAAAAGAGTTGAAAAAACAGTTGCGCCAGTAACTGGAACAAAAGAAGGGTACTACCAAGAACCCCCTCAAGTTAGATAAGTAGAAAGAGAGTGGGGGAAGTGGAGGAAGTGGGGGGAGTATCTTCTTCCCTATCTTCCCTTACTTCCCTATCCCCATACTCCACTAAATTAAGGACTATTAAATATGAAAGCAGTTTGCTGGCATGGTGCCAAAGATGTACGAGTCGAGACGGTGCCAGATCCAAAAATTATTAACCCCCGAGATGCTATAGTCAAAATCACCTCGACAGCAATTTGCGGTTCTGATTTACATCTTTACGACGGTTTCATCCCCACGATGGAAAAGGGCGATATCCTTGGTCATGAATTTATGGGGGAAGTCGTTGAGATTGGCAGCGCAGTTAAGAATATCAAAATAGGCGATCGCGTTATCGTTCCCTTCACAATATCCTGCGGTAACTGCTATTTTTGCAAACGCGATTACTGGTCGCTGTGTGACAACTCGAACCCGAACGGCTGGATGGCAGAAAAGTTGATGGGTTATTCACCATCTGGTCTATTTGGCTACTCCCATATGATGGGCGGTTACGCTGGAGGTCAAGCAGAGTACGCCAGAGTCCCCTTTGCCGATGTAGGCTTGTTCAAAATTCCTGATGGATTAACGGATGAACAAGTATTATTTTTAACAGATGTTTTTCCAACTGGCTACATGGCAGCAGAGAACTGCAACATCAAACCTGGTGATATCGTTGCTATCTGGGGTTGTGGACCAGTTGGACAATTCGCTATCAAGAGTGCTTATTTACTGGGTGCAGAACGTGTCATTGCCATTGACCGCGTTCCTGAACGTCTACAGATGGCGAAAGAATACGGCAACGCAGAAGTCCTCAACTACGAAGAAGTGGATGTTGGCGAAGCCCTCAAAGAAATGACTGGCGGTCGTGGTCCTGATGCTGTGATGGATGCAGTGGGAATGGAAGCGCACGGCAACGACTTTATGGCGTTATACGACAAAGCAAAGCAAGCAGTGCGTCTAGAAACAGACAGACCTACAGCCTTGCGCCAAGTCATTCTCTCTTGCAGTAAAGGCGGTCATGTATCAATTCCGGGTGTTTACGGAGGCTTTTTAGACAAAGTGCCGATGGGTGCTGCCATGAACAAAGGCTTGACGTTCAAGACGGGACAAACCCACGTCCACAAGTACTTACGTCCTTTACTTGAGTACATACAGAACGGCAAAATCGACCCAACATTTATCATCACCCACCGCTTACCTCTAGAAGAAGCGCCTCACGCCTACGAAATTTTCAAGCACAAGAAAGACAACTGCATCAAAGTTGTACTGAAACCCTAACATCCTTTGGGGACTGGGGACTGGCGACAGGGGACTGGGTACTGGCGACAGGGGACTGGAAACTGGCGACAGGGGACTGGGTACTAGACAATCCCCAATCCCCAATCCCTAATCCCCAATCCCTAATCTCATTCACTCCGCGCTCCTGTGCGTTTAAATCTTAAATAACTTATGTTTGACTCCCTCAAAAAAGAACTATCTCGCCGCGCTCTTTTACATAAGGCAGGTTATGGCTTTATGGGACTCAGTGTTGCTGGGGCAGTCGGACACATTATCAAACCTGTACGTACTTTCGCCCAAGCAGCACCATCTAAAGAACCGTCTTTGCCTCCTGAAAAAAAGCTAGGATGGGCAGTTGTTGGTTTAGGTAAATTTGCCACCGAACAGATCATGCCCTCGTTTGCAGATTGCAAAAGGTCAAAGTTAGTGGCTTTGGTGAGTGGCGATGGCGCAGAGCGCCCGCTTCGCGAACGCTCTAAAGCCGAAAAGTATGCACAGCAATACGCCATCAACCCAAAAAATATCTATAACTACCAAAACTACGACTCTATCCGTAATAACCCTGAAGTAGACGTTATTTATATCATCTTGCCTAACGGGATGCATGCGGAATACAGCATTCGTGGGGCGCAAGCAGGCAAACACATCATGTGTGAAAAGCCGATGGCGAACACCGTCGAGGAATGCCAAGCAATGATTAATGCGGCAAACAAAGCAAACCGCAAGTTGATGATTGCCTACCGCGCCCAATACGAACCGTATAACCTCGCCACCATTCAACTTGCACAAAGTGGCAAAATTGGCAAGCTCAAGTCAATCACCTCAGACCACGGACGCACACTCAACCCCAAAGATCCCGCCGACATCTGGCGAATGCAAAAAAAACTAGCTGGTGGCGGTTCCCTCTACGACATTGGTATTTACAGCTTGCAAGCAGCACGGTATGTTACAGGTGAGGAACCTGTAGCAATTAGCGCCATGATGTACAGCACCCCAGGCGATTCCCGCTTCCGTGAGGTCGAGGAAAATGTCAACTTCGTGCTACAGTTTCCCAGCGGTGTCCTTGCCAACTGTACCTCAAGCTACGGCTACTCTAATACCAAACGCATTCAAGTTTTCGGGTCTGATGCAGTCTTAGAATTAGACCCAGCCACCGACTACTACAAACATCGCCTAATCATTAAGGACAAAAACGGTAACCAAGAGCAAAAAATCGAAGAAAAGAACCAGTTCGCCCTAGAAATGGATCACCTTTCCGAGTCCATCATTCAAAATAAACAACCCAAAACTCCCGGCGAAGAAGGCTTGCAAGACGTTAGACTTATGCAGCTCATTTACGAAGCAGCCCGTACAGGCAAAACCATCAAAGTTTAACACTTCCCTACTCTTCTTTTCTTTCTCTGCGTTCTCTGCGTCTTTGCGGTTCATTTTTCATAAACCCAATTGAGGAAACAAATATGGCTGACACAAGTGTTAAAAAAGTAGACTCCGCCTATTCCCCTAAAGGTCAACAAGGTCAAAAGTATCTCGCATCCGGCAAAACTGTTTCAATGCGTCTTTGGGAGAACGAACAACCTGACGAACCCAAAGAACCAGCAACGCGGGAATATGAAACCGTTGGTTATGTCATTAGTGGTCGTGCTGAGTTGCACATTGAAGGTCAAGTCATTTTACTAGAAACTGGGAATTCCTGGGTTGTGCCAAAAGGATCATCCCACACTTACAAAATCCTAGAACCATTCACCGCTGTTGAGGCAACCAGTCCACCTGCTCAAGTTCACGGACGAGATGAAGATTAATTTATACAGCTTTACCTCTTACCAGAATCACTCATAGTAACATCTCACCAGAGGCTGAACCTCTGGTTTTTTCTTTATTTTATAAGGGCAGCAGCCTCTGGTGATAGCATTCTTTGTCTTCTGCCTAACAACTCAATGACCTCAGTCAGTTTACTTATTTTTTAAGTATTTTTTATTTAACTATAGAGTGAGGTACAACAAGCATTAAATAGGTTTCCTAGAAAGCATAGGCGACACAAATATCAATTGAGCCTGAATTTGTGCCGCCCTGTATGCAAATGAGGTCACAATAATGTTTTACCACACTAAGAGACTACAGTACTACACACCTCCAGCAAAACCAGATCCACTCTACGCCAAGAAGGTCCAAGAACTCATAGGTGGTGTGTTTGGGGAAATGACCGTGATGATGCAGTACCTGTTTCAGGGCTGGAATTGTCGCGGACCTGCCAAGTACCGCGATATGTTGCTGGACATCGGTACTGAAGAAATAGGGCATATCGAGATCCTCTCCACCTTGATTGCTCATCTGCTAGATAAAGCACCGGTCTCATTGCAAGAACAAGGTGTACTAGATCCAACGGTGGGAGCAGTTATCGGCGGTACTAGCCCACGGGATATCATTGAGGATATCATTACGGCGTCTATGAACCCTCAACACGGCATTGTTTCCGGTTTTGGTGCCCAGGCAGCTGACAGCGTAGGCTATCCCTGGAACGGTCGCTTCATCGCCGTTAGTGGCAATTTGTTGGCAGACTTCCGCTCAAATCTCCACGCTGAGAGTCAGGGACGCTTGCAAGCCGTGCGGCTGTATGAGATGACCAACGACCCAGGTGTGAAAGATACCCTGAGTTTCTTGATCGCCCGTGACACCATGCATCAAAACCAGTGGCTAGCAGCTATTGAGGAGTTAAAAGCAGATGGACTGGAAACAACCCCCGTTCCCAGTTCCTTCCCGCAGGAATTGGAGAAGAGAGAAGCTGCTTATCAGTTCTGGAACAACTCAGACGGCACCGAAAGTGCTCAAGGTCGCTGGGCACAAGGTCCTTCTCCAGACGGCAAAGGACAATTCGAGTATGTAGAAAATCCCAAACCCCTAGGACCAGAACCACTACTACCCATACCTAATCCAAAACTGCATGGGACGCCTGCAGACAGACAGGGGCAAGGTGGAGCAGATCCTTTAATTAATCGCACGACGACTATCGGCGGCTAATATTGAGGCTTCCATTTTGATCATTTTGGTTGTCACTGGGAAAAATAAATAGCAACCAACTAACTGGCACGTACACCTCATACGTGCCAGATTTTTTATGCTGTATTTATTTAAAAATACTAATCGGGTATGGGAATTACCTGTAACTATACCTGTAGCGCTGCTAATGATGGGTGTTGGTATTGCTAGTGCTATGACTTGGAGCTTAGTATTTAAATAGTCAAGTGTTGTTTATAAAGTACTTCCGAAAATAGCTGCCAATGCCTTAGCGTATATAGTTGCTCGGCTTTTTACCGCCCAATTGATGATCTTTGTTCCGTAAGCACAAGTAAAAAAGAGTTTAGTGATTCCCTATACCTCTAGAAAATCATGCTAACCTTCACCCAACGTAAACCGCCTAATGGTGATACACAAGTGACCTTAACTCTGGCTTTAACAGCAGAAGAACGCACCCGCAGTCGTCATCGTTTTGAGAAAGATGGACAAGTTGTGTTTTTGAGTTTACCCAGAGGAACGGTGTTACGACATGGGGATATTCTGCAAGATGAAACAAGTGGTAGTTTAGTAAGAGTTATTGCAACATCAGAACCAGTTTTAACTGTCACTGCCAAAACAGAGCTAGATTTACTACGGGCAGCTTACCATTTAGGAAATCGCCATGTGCCAGTAGAGATCACACCGGCTTATTTACGGTTATCTGCTGATCCAGTTTTACGCGCCATGCTGGAAAAACTTGGGCTAGAAGTCAAGGAGGAATTTTCACCGTTTCACCCAGTCCCAGGTGCTTATGGACATTATCACACTCACTGATGGCAATCTTTTGTGTCTTTTGCAACTAGCTAGCCCAGCTTTGCCTGTGGGAGCTTATAGCTATTCTGAAGGTTTGGAAACGCTGGTTGAAAATGGCACGATCGCTCATCAAGCAGCCTTACAGCATTGGTTAGAGGCAGAACTGCGTTACGGGGCAATACGGTTAGAGGCGGCGATCATGGTACGAGCTTATCAGTCTGTCAAAATGGGTGATTTCAAGGCGCTATCGTACTGGAATATGTGGTTATCTGCTGCTCGGGAAACCGAAGAATTACGCGCCTCTAGCTGGCAAATGGGGCGATCGCTCATCCAGTTGCTTAGTAAATTACAACCACAAATCATGCCAATTGTCAATGCTGTTGGTAATCCTTGCAATTATGCGATCGCTTTTGGGATTGCGGCTGCTGATTGGGATATCAATATCAAAGCGGCATTATTGGGATATCTGCATACTTGGGCAAGTCATTTGATGACCGCTGGAGTAAAGCTGATTCCTTTAGGACAAACAATGGGACAGCAGTTAATGCGATCATTACAAGGATTGCTTTGTGATGTAGTCGTAGAAATTATGAATTTGGAGGATGATCAACTCGGCTGTTGTAGCTGGGGTTTGTCTTTAGCAAGTATGATGCATGAAACGCAGTATACAAGGTTGTTTAGGAGTTAGGGCGAAATGAAGAGGCAGGGAAGTCTGTCGGAAATTAAAGGTTGAGCCTTTGAAGTTGAAAATTGACTAATGACTAATGACTAATGACTAATAACTAATGACTAATAACTAATAACTAATGACTAATAACTAATGACTAATTGCTTATGAACGCTTTTCGAGTTGGTGTTGCAGGTCCAGTGGGTTCTGGGAAGACGGCTTTGGTTGATGCTTTGTGTAAGGCGATGCGTGATAAATATCAGATTGCTGTGGTGACGAATGATATTTATACACAGGAGGATGCTCAGTTTTTGGTGCGTTCTCAGGCTTTGGTAGGCGATCGCATTTTGGGTGTCGAAACTGGGGGTTGTCCTCACACTGCTATTCGGGAAGATGCTTCGATGAATTTGGCAGCAATTGAACAGTTAGAGACGCGGTTTTCAGATTTGGATTTGGTATTTTTGGAAAGCGGCGGTGATAATTTGGCTGCAACTTTCAGCCCGGAATTGGTAGATTTAACGATTTATGTTATCGATGTTGCCGCTGGTGATAAAATTCCCCGCAAAGGTGGTCCTGGAATTACTAAGTCTGATTTGTTGGTAATCAATAAAACTGATTTAGCTCCTTATGTTGGCGCAGATTTAAGTGTCATGGAACGGGATGCTAAAAAAATGCGTGGTGAGAAACCTTTTGTTTTCACAAACTTGAAAACACAGGAAGGTTTGGCAGAGGTCATCCAGTTTGTTGCTATAAATGTTTGCTAATACGGTATGACTATTATCTAGTGTCTACGTCTTTATATAAAAAAGAGGAAATCAATGGCAATTTTTGAAGTTATAGCAAGAGAAGGATTGCGTTTAGTCAAGGTTATTTTGCAAAACGAAACAGTGAAGACAGAGTCAGGTGCTTTGTACTATATGCGTGGCAATATTACCATGCAATCTAAAGCACCTTCAGCAGGTGGTTTGTTGAAATCTCTAGCAACAGGTGAAAACATTTTTCGCCCCACTTATACAGGAACTGGTGAATTATATTTGGAGCCTTCTTTATCTGGATTTCATATCATGGAATTAAACGGCACTGAATGGATTTTGGATAGTGGGGCATATTGGGCAAGTGACGGTTCTGTAGAGGTAGGTGTTGAGCGAAATAAATTGGTTGCTGGGTTAGTGGGTGGTGAAGGCTTGTTTCAAACAAAAGTCAAAGGCAGAGGTAAAGTGGTCATGGTAGCACAAGGACCTGTAGAGGAGGTGCATTTGCAAAATGACCGTTTAGTTGTGGATGGTAATTTTGCAATTGCTCGCACAAGTACCTTAAATTATCGAGTTGAAAAAGCCACTAAGTCTATTTTTGGTTCAATGACTTCAGGAGAGTTTTTAGTCAATACTTTCGAGGGAACGGGTACTGTGTTACTTGCTCCTGTTCCCTATTGGGGAGTGATGTTGCTACGTCAAATTACCGCAGCGATTCCGAATAACTCTGGTTCAAAATAACTAGAAAAATTTAGAAAAGGAAGGAATTAGAAATTACAGCTATTTTCAGCTAATTGAACCACAGATTTTTGTAGGGGGCAAAGGCTAGCCTTTCTTTGCCCCAAAGAGCGTGGTTTATCTACTTGAAAACCGCTGTAAATCATCACAACTAGTGGTTTGTTTCATTAGTTTTGATATGTCGTAGGGGTCAGATCCCCGACTTCTTTGAGAAGTCGGGGATCTGACCGTAATTTTTAATTACCAACACAATTACAAATTACGAATTACAGACTACTAATTATATTGCTTTTTGGAGTTTGCAGGCAAGCTGAATTAAGTCATCAGCAGCGGCAGATTGGAAGAGAAAAAACAAATATTCGGGTCAAGCTCTTTATTTTTCACTTGTGCGATCGCCTAACTAATACAACGAGTAAAATTTATATTAAAAACCCGCTTACCCTGCCCCTGTTAATCTCTTGCATTTTATAATATTTGCAGCCCAAGCAGTACCTTCTCTACGAAAAAATAAAAAAATACAAGATTAAACCAGTACAAAAGCATTATTAAAAATGCAGTAAGAAATTTCACCAATAGACTCTTATACTTAATATTTTCATAAGCAATATAAGCTGACAGTCCTAGAAGCATTTCTGGAATAACAAGATACACAGCCCAGTGATTAATTGTGATAACATTCTCAGAAGACCATGAAGGCAATGCCCACATAGTCTGTTCAGCTATACCTACGATAAACAAAGAAATAGCAGCTACACAAATGTAAGCAGTTCTCTGAGAAATATGCTTCTGTACTTGCTCTCCTGCCAAGATTATCAGAATAAGAGGAATAGTCCACATAAAAGCCATGTAGACTGGTATTGGACCAATTTTTATAAAACTATCTTCGGGATAAACCAGCACACCAAGCCCAGAGCAGAGAAACGAATCAGGGAGTACTATAAAAAGACTAAGGGGGAAAACAAATAGCCATAAATCAACCCAGTCATTGTGTTCAAGCCACAAACCTATTCCAGGAATAGCCAAGTTATAAATAACGACTAAGGCGAATAGTCGAATGCCTATGGGTAGCCCCAGAGGAACCATGAGCATTACCACACAAAGGGCGGCAAATGCAATATGTAAAATCAGAATATTCCGTTCTTTGTTTTCTATTAATTGCCTGTCCATATATCTGACGTTTTATTCCAAATTGTCTTGATGATTGCAAGAATTCAGAATGGACTGCGTCCCGCTCCGCTAACAGAATAAACAATGCTTACAGCTATAGGGATAAATAATAGCACAGAATCTATATAAATGAGATTCCTTGCTCTCTATAACATTCTAAGTTCTGACTCCTGATTTCTGAATTCTTACTAATGATTGGTACTGTTTGGATCAATTAGGACACCAAACATCAAATGACTAATAAATTAGAATTCTTCGCTTCTGAAAAATCAAGTTAATCTCTGAGCGGTGATTTTTCGTATATCTTCGGATACTATCTCAGCTTTGTTCGGTGTTAATTCCAGCAATACACGCCAAAAGATTCGAGGAGTAAAAAGTGAAGATGTTGGTTTCAACATATGCATTACCTCAGCAAAAGATTGGCAGATATCTGGTTCTTTAGCAGCTTTTTGTAAAAGCTGGTAAGTATATCTTTGGATTAATTTATAAACAAACCAAGGCTGGGGTTTAATACCCTTAGTTTTGCTCCAATTTAAGTCTTCTAAAGTTGGCAGTAACCAAGGATGAGCAATTACTTTGGCTAATTTTTTCTGAAACCGGATTGAAAAGCCAGTCAGTTTGCCTTTCTTGTATTTTTCTTCTTGGAGCAAATCATCTAAAGTTAATGCACTTAAAGCTGCTACTGTAATTCCCTGCCCATAAACAGGATTAAAGGCACAAACAGCGTCTCCAAGTGTAATAAAACCATCCGGCATTTGCGAAAGTTTTTCGTAGTGATAGAGACGGTTTTCTGTTTGACGATAACTGTAAATTTTCGACACGGGTTTTGCAGATTTTATCGCTTCATATATTTCTAAACCAGGTAACGTTTTACTAAACTCCAGAAACCCTACTTCATCAGTTGGAGGATAGTCGCCATTAATCCCAATCAAACCAACATGCCAAAGATTATTTTCTACCGGATAGATTCCACCACCACGTAGATACGGTGGTCTTGGCCACATTTGAACAGCTTTCCAATCAAATTTGAATTCAGGCGAAGGTTGATATAAACGCGATGCATAACCAATTGATGCATCAACTACAGTTTTTTTTGGAGGTATATAACCTATTGTTGCTAACCATTTGTGAGCGCGTGTTGCTCGACCAGTTGTATCTACAACAAGTTCGGCAAGTAAGGAGTGAATAGACGAGCTGTCATCGTTTTTTCTGTTGTCGCTCCTACACAGTAAGACGCCATTCACCCGTTTTTGAAGAGCGTCATATAATAACTCAGTGACTTGATGCCCCTCAATAATGTGGAAGCCTTTAAAAGCTTCCAAACGAGATTTGATAGTCCAATCTAGAAGTGGTCTGCCCAGAAATAGCGTATTTAAATTGAAAGAAAATCTTGGCACTAATTGCGAACCATAAACAATTAATACATCTTTAGGCCAATCTATCTGTACTGCACCTAAATTCAGAAGTTCTTGCTCAATTCCAGGGAAAAGTGATTCCAAAATGATATTAGCGCGTACCATTAACTGATGGAGTTGATGGGCTTGAGCAACTCCTCGGCGAAATTCTGGTTTTACAGGATAAATATCGCGTTCAATGAGTGTGACGCGCTCAAAATGATTGAGTAATATCCTACTGGTTAAAAGTCCGGTCATGCTACCGCCAATTACAATGGCGTGATTTAATTTTGTTGTAGTCATCATCATTTTTGAACAGAAGAAAACACTTTAACTAATTCAACGTGCATTCGATAAAGCCGTAGAGATTGTGCAATTCACAATCTAACCGAACGAAAAAGCGTTCTTGGAGTTATAAAGGCTTTTGACTTAAAAATTTTATGAGATTATCTGTTGGCTTAATATAAGGTATACCTTTATCCTTAGCCCAGTTACTTATCGATGTATGTGAGGAAATAATACCGTAAAGAGTGCAACCTCGATTGAGAAGTAATTCAGCACATTGAATTGGTAAAGTTCCTTCGCCAATAACAAAACAACTAAGTTGATTTTGATGACGTATCATAATTCGTCCAATTATTATTTTGTAATAACATCTGCCAGATAATAAATTCATTCAACTATTATTTCTCGCAAATATTTTACTTTTCTTACTTTTCTTACTTTTCTTACTTTTCCTACTTTTCTTACTTTTCTTACTTTTCCTACTTTTTATTGTCGAGAGCGCTCCAGCAATAAATCGAAACTTGGATTTATTCCTAAAATCTTTACCCGATTAAGTTTCTCCACATGAACTGAAGGCAATGCTGCCAAGAATTTTTGTAAAACTCGTCTCATCATTTCTCGTGTAGCTACTGGCAAGTTCAATGATTGTCTACCCTAGAATTTCAAACTTTTAGAGAAAATGCAAGGACAGTTAAGACAGTTAAGACAGTTAAGAAAAGGTTTAAATAAACTTAACACAATAGCTTAATAGCTTAATACTAACTTCAAAAAGTGAGCTGCACTCTTAGAACAATTGAACACACTAGCGCCACAGTGCCTGGAAATAAACCGATTACCATTAGACACTGGAGTTTAGACTAAAGCAGGCGATCGCGCGGAGCGCACTGCCCCTTGGGCGATCGCTACGCGGTTGCAATGCAAAAAAATGAAGGGATGCTTGTAGTTAGAACAAGCACCCCTTAAGCGGAAGATGAGAGAAGCACAACCCTTCGGGTATGCCTTCGGCACGCTACGCGAACGCCAGTCGCTACAACGGGGGGAACCCCAACGCCAGTCGCCTGCGGAGGGAAACCCTTCCGAAGTTTGCCCGGAGGGAAACCGACGCCAGTTGCCTGTGGAGGGAAACCCTCCTGCAGCACTGGCTCCTCCTTGCAACTTCTCTCCTGCAGCGCTGGCTCCGCAACGCGCTGGCGAACCAACTCTCAACAACCGCTATGGATTCTTTTGCCAGATTAAAAGCATTTCGTCAAACCGTAATACTAGTTGAACGACTTAAATGTTGCTTAGTCTAAACTCCAGTTTTTACGCTTCACGAGTGAACGTATGCCCAAAGCAGACAACATTAAGATGCCTAACATAGAAGCAGGTTCAGGGACACGCGAAATCGAAGTAAAGGCATTTGTGGAAGATAGGGTAGCCCCTGTGGGAGTATTGATGAGCGCAAATCCGGACGACGGGAGAGTCGTAACTAAATCGGATAAAGCATTGGAACCCAGGGAATTAGGTAGGTAAGCGAACGTAGCCAAAAATTTAGGATTGCTAGGATTAAAGTTTTTAAAATCATCAAACCCGATGACGTCTGCAGAAAGCCCACTATTATCTGGTCTCGCTAAATTACTTCCCACTACAATCGAATTGGAAGAACCTTTAAAGATATCTTTTCCGGCATTAATAGTATACTCTGGACTCGCGTTTCCATACAAAGTGGCACCGTCGGGTGTCACGCCCGCTTGGATTGAGTCATCAAAGACAAAGTTACCGCTAACTGGCTCACCAGTTTCTTGAGCGTTGAACTGGAAGCTGAAGTTAAAAAGGGAAGCTTGAGCAGGAGCGCTACTTACAGTTCCCAGCAACGTAAACGCTGCTCCGACGGTAGCCATTAATAACTTTTTTGTGGCTTTCATAAGACTTCTCCGAAAAGTGCCAATGCGTCTTTATAAGTGGCTGAAGTGCAAACACGTGAGAAGAAAATCAACCAGTTTCCACTTTAAGAATATACTTATGCCTAAAAATAAAAAATGAATTATCTTTAGGAAAATTGAGTATGTTTTTTGTGATTTATAAGAGGACTAATAGGGCGTTATTGATTTGAAGTATGAAACGCGATTTTTTAAGAATAACGCAGCAAAGCGAAGAATGACAGCATTCATCCCTCGCTTAGGCAACCCCACTCGTAGTATCTCGTCAAATTCAGTAAATGCACCCCCACTTAGAGATATTTTGCGGCTAATACAAAACAGAATGCAACAATGCAACTTTGTGTAAGTTCTTGGGCATAAAACCCGCTATTCTAGGCAATAATTCTGACAAAGCACCTTCAGCCGCCATGACTCACCATATTCTCAAAGCCACCAGGGAAACCGTGCATCTGGGTGGGTTCTCTCATCTTTTAGAACCAGCACTCACTGTTGACTCTGGCGACACAGTTGACGTAGAAACATACACTGGCTACTACCTTTACGACAAAGCACCACCGGAGTTTCTCACACCTGCATTTTTGGATATTTGCCAAAATCTTCCCCCAGAACGCAAAGTTGCAGCAGGACCGCATCTACTCACCGGACCAATTTACGTGCGGGAAGCGGAACCTGGAGATGTTTTGGAAGTCAAACTAGAAGCAATAACACCCAGTTTACCCGTTGGCTTCAATGCGATTCGTACAGGTTGGGGAGCGTTACCACATCAGTTTCATCAACCCGCCTTGAGATTTATTCCCCTCAATTTAGAGGAGAACATCGCTGAATTTCCCGAGGGGAGCGGTATTAAAATTCCCCTTAAACCCTTTTTTGGTATCCTAGGTGTTGCGACTACGGAAGCATTGCGAAACTCAATCCCTCCTGGTCACTATGGTGGTAATATTGATAACCAGGAACTACAGGCTGGTTCTAGGATTTTTTTGCCGATTTTCGTTCCTGGTGCCTTATTTTCTATCGGTGATGGACATTCAGCACAGGGAGATGGTGAAGTCAATGTCACCGCAATTGAAACTTCTATGAATGGTAAGATTCATCTTAAACTTCGCAAGAATTTGCAATTGACAATGCCAATTGCTGAAACTCCCACAGACATCATCACAATGGGATTCGGTCAAACATTAGATGAAGCCCTAGAAATAGCTTTAAAAAACATGATTGACTTTTTAGAGCGCTTCATCAATTTGTCGCCGGAAGATGCTTATGTATTGTGTAGTTTAGCCGTCAACTTTCGCATCACTCAAGTTGTCAATAGTCCACAAAAAGGCGTTCATGGAATGCTACCAAAATCGATATTTTCCTCGAAAATGAATCTATAATTAGCCATAATTAGCCATCTACTCACATTTTTATGTCTAATATAGCCATCCAATTGTTGCTTATTGGTTTAGCTGCTGGGGTTGCAGGAGGTATGTTTGGCATCGGTGGCGGTGCAATTATGGTACCGGCAATGGTGCTTTTAATAGGTATGGATCAAAAGTTTGCCACTGGCACTTCTATTGCTGCTCAAATATTGCCAATCGGTATATTGGCAGCGATAGTTTACTATCGAAACGGCAATCTCAATATCAAGTATGCTGTGCTTATTGCAGTTGGTCTCATAATTGGCAATTTTTTTGGGGCGCTGTTTGCTAATCAGCCCTTTATTAGCAGTGAAACAATGAAAAAGCTGTATGGCATCTTTTTGTTACTCATTGGTCTGCGGTATTTACTAGTACGCTAACAATAATTAACAATTTCACTTACTTTGGAGGGTGGGAAATCCCACCCTTTTATCAATAGAGTTCTTGTAAAAATTTATTTTTTGTTAGAGGGAACTTATAACTTAGTACGCAGATTACAGTATTTTTTCTGAATTATGTGTTCTTGTTTATTCTGCCAAAGTTTATTTTTAGTTTGTATAATCGAAATCATTTATATCTCAATTATTTATAACAGTTTGATCTGGTAGACAAATCGATAAATATGGAACGTCGTAAGTTTCTAAAGTATGCCACTTTAGCAGCAACTGGCTTTACGTTTGCTGGTTGTAGTGGCAGTAAATCTCAATTACAGAGTGAAGTACCTGTCTTAGCTTCGCCGATGGCGGCGAATGAAGTTCTCAAGGTAGGATTTGTCTATGTTGGATCTGTGGGTGATTTTGGGTGGACTTATGCCCACGATTTAGGTCGTAGAGAAATGGAGGCAAATCTTCAGCAGAAAGTGAAAACGACTTTTGTGGAAAATGTCAGCGAAGGTGCGGATGCTGAGAGGGTGATTCGTCAATTGGCATTAGAAGGCAATAAGTTAATTTTTACGACTTCTTTTGGCTATATGAACCCCACAATGAAAGTAGCACAAGACTTTCCCAATGTTGTTTTTGAGAATTGTACTGGATACAAACGCGTCAGGAATGTCGGTACCTATTTGGCACGCTTTGAAGAACCGCGATACCTAACTGGTATGATTGCTGGCAAGATGACAAAATCCAATGTGATTGGTTTTATTGGTTCATACCCAATTCCTGAAGTCATTCGCGGAATAGGTGCGTTTACGTAAGGACTGCAACAGACAAATTCCAAAGCAAAAGTGAGGGTGGTTTGGGTGCAAAATAGGTATGATCCAGCTAAAGAAAGAGAAGCTGCTCAAGCTTTAGTTAATTTAGGTGCGGATGTCCTAACGCAGCATACCGACTCGATCGCTCCTATTCAATTAGCAGAGGAAAAGGGTATTTATGCTTTTGGCTACAACACTGATATGAGTAGATTTGGTGCAAAAGCTCATCTAACATCAGCTATCAATAAATGGGGAAAATTTTATATAGATAAAGCCTTGGCTGTGATCAACGGAACTTGGAAGTCTGAGGAAGTTTGGTATGGAATTGCTCAAGGAATGGTAGATATTTCGCCCTTGAATCCTGTGGTTCCTCAAGATGTTCAACAATTGGTAATAAGGAAACGCGAGGAATTTATCAGTGGTGTGGCACATCCTTTTGATGGCGCGGTGAAAGACCAAAATGGTGTGGTGCGAGTCCCTAAGGGTCAGGTGTTGGGCGATAAAGAACAACTGGCGATGGATTGGTATGTTGAGGAAATTGAGGAAGTCAAAACAATTCAAAATTCACGCATTCGCTCATTCAAAATTGAAGACGTTTCAGACAGGGATTTTAACCCTGACTGAAACGAGGCTACGTGTAGACGTAGGGGTCTTCAACCCTTTACTTGACGATAAAACTGTAGTGCAAGTTGCCAGAGTCATTAGACTTAATTTTTTGACAGTAAACATAATGATTACCTACTGTCAATAACTAACTAATCCTAGGAAAGAAAGCCCCTCATAAAGGGAGCATCCCAAAGCAAGCAAAAACCTTACTTACCCTCATCCCCTAACCCCTTCTCCCGTGGGGAGAAGGGGAATAAGAGTAAGACTTGACTCCCCTCTCCCAAATGGGGAGAGGGGTTGGGGGTGAGGGCAAAATGGCAAGTGTGTAAAATTGGGATGCTCCCCTCATAAAAGAGGGGCATATATATTGATGCTATTTGCTTACTGTGGTGGATTGAAATCGCGAATCAATTCACGCCAGGTGTTACTTCCAACGACTCCATCCGCTGTCAGACTATTGTTACGTTGAAACTCTGTAACTCTCTTTTTAGTTGTCTCTCCAAAAGAACCGTCCACACTCAGAGCAAAGCCCAAATATCTCAGTAGCTTTTGCACCAAAATAACAGCATCGCCAGAGTCTCCTGTTTGTATTTGGGGCAAAGGCTTGACAGCTTGAAGTTCAATATTTTCTAGATTTGACATGATGAAAATCCTCTTGATGGTTTTAATCAAATATCTAGGACTTACGCATTGGCACAAATTTGATTGTATGCGTAAAGCCTTACTTGATTTACGGAACAGAAGTTAAGCACTCCTACGCGCTTTGCTTCTATATTTTTAATAAATGTAAGCACGCATCAACTTATGCAGTTCTGGAATAGAGATGGAAAAATTCCCAGTATTCTGGTCAAGGCAACCCTACATAGCAACTATCCTTGTACTAGTAAGCTGTTGCGCCTATAAGTTGCAAAGCGACAACTAACAAAGTTCTTGTGCGATGGGCTAGACAGCCCGTCGGTAACAATGCAACTTAAAAGGGCGACAGCTTATCTGGCGCGATGCCAAGAGCATCGAACTGGGGCACCCGCCTCACTAGAATAACCCTTGCGTCCTAATAATTAATATGTAGCGCCATATACTATTTGCTAAAGTTTTGTTGTGTAGTATACGCAAAATTACTTAATATGTCTAAACTTACTCTCTTTTTGTCCAATCAGCTAAGAATCATAGTTAATATAGACTATTAAGTTTTGACCATTGCTGAAATAATCAACATAAGTTAGAAACTTTGAATTTTGCCTGCGTGAATTTTTAATTATGCAACCTCCATCTTTTCAATCAATGACACAACGTTCGGTTCTGAAATTACCGAATGATGCCAGAGTTGCTGTTTCGGTAGTGGTGAATGTTGAACACTTCACTTTTGGCAAACAGGGGACAGCAATTCAACCTGATTTAAATAGTTATCCAGAAATTGCCAATTATGGTTGGCGCGACTATGGCAATCGAGTTGGGATTTGGCGCTTATTTGACTTATTCGCTGAATTAGAAATTCCCGTGACGGCAGCAGTGAACGGCGAAATATGCACACTTTATCCGGAAATTATCGCAGCCATGCAGCAACATCATTGGGAAGTGATGGCACATGGTCTTAACAATTGTAAAGGTCATAGTGGCATGGATAGGGAAGCAGAAATCGAAATCATTGATAAAACGCTGAGTTTACTAGAAGAAGCCACTGGAAAAACTCCAAAAGGTTGGTTAACACCTGGGTTTTCAATTACAGAATCAACGTTTGAATTGTTGTATTCTGCGGGAATTGTTTATACTGCTGACTGGGTAAACGATGACCAACCCTATTGGTATTATTTACCCAACGGACGCTTGCTGGTAATTCCCTATAGTCTCGAGACAAATGATATTACCTTATGCCTGAATAACCGATTTTCTGGTGCAGAATTTGCCCAAGCGATAGAAGATCAATTTGACCAACTTTGGTTAGATGGAGAATCTCAAGGGCGGGTTATGACTATTAGCTTACATCCGTTTATTGTGGGTCAGCCACTACGGTTTAAGTATTTAAAACAATGTTTATTACATATTAAAAATCAACATAATACATGGTTGACAACAGGTGAGGGCATTTATGAATGGATGACTGAAACCACAGGAGCCAAGACATCCCAATATGAATCAGACAATGAATAGAATAAGACAATGAATAAAAAGACTAACTACGGCACAAATAAAGTTAACTCATTCAGGCTGTGATTAGTCATTAGTTATTAGTCATTACTAAGAGTAAGCAAGTTTCAGGCGTTATTACCTTCGCTCTTATTCCATCTGTTTTTTCCTACTTATTTAATATAGCAGGGGACTAGGGACTGGGGACTGGGGACTGGGTGAAAAGTCTTTTTGTGTCTAGGTTTTATCATCGGTTGATGTCCTAACCACCTTGGCTGTTGCTATAAATAAAGCAAAATATTAAGCAAAAAACTGAAAATGCCAAAAATGGCAAGATTTCAGTAAAATTACTGATTGACTAAAAGAGCGCTATTTGAAAATATTACGAATGTTCATAAGTCCAGAATTTATGCGGATTTGATGGCAGCAAAAGTGTAGTCAATAGCAAAACTTACGGACAATAGAATTATGAACAAAGTTATGAAGTCCAGCAAAAAATATGTTGTTCCGTTTATGGTTGTAGGTATAGTTGCCAGCCTCAGCAGCTGTAGTTTTCATCCGTTTCATCATCTTGAAAGCACAATGCCAATAGCCAATACAACAACTAACAGCCAACTTGCTGCACAAGCAGCAACTGATAGCAAATTAGCTTCAACTCAAGAAACCCTAACCGAAAATAAAGCTTCTTTAAGTTCTGTCGCTGTTACTAAAAAAACTGTTAACGTCAGCCTATTTACAAGTGACACTCAATGTCAACAACTGATTCCACAACAAGTCTTAGTACCAAAGCAAGAACCTGTGATAGGTGCAGTGGGTAACATCATAAAGCAATTTAACAGTGCTGATTTTAGCTTGTCTGAGTATACTGTCACTGTCAAAAATCAAGTCGCAACTGTTGATTTACGAATATCCCCTGATTCGGAGCGTCAATTCACTTCTCTTTCTAGTTGTGAGCAGTTTGCTCTATTTGGCAGCCTTCGCAAAACTTTATTAAGTCATTTTGAATGGAATATTAAAAAAGTTCGCTTTACCCACCAAGGGGAGGAAATAGTTGTTTGAAAGAAATAAAATAAAAGATAAACATATTTTTTATTTATTATTCTGTCTTTATATAAAAACTATATGCGCTGCTCAATTATCTTTAAAAGCTAAAATTTTTTTGGCTTTCTTATAAGATGAGCAGCGAAGGCTGTATCGTTTGGTTTGTCCTTTTCCTTGTTGTGCTTTGCCCATGAATTTTTCTTTTGCTCAGGATGTGTCCGTTTATCAGCTGGCTTTGGGAATGCAAGCGCCTCCTCAACCATTGCCTTATAGTCCTGCTAGTCTGCTGTCACTTGTCAGATCACAAATTGATTTACTTATTGAGCAACAGATTGCAGCCACTTTGTGGGTAAAGCTACCACCAGGAAAAATTTGGCACTCAGAAATTGAACGCTATCACCAACAACTGAAAATATCTCACGTCATTCGTACTTTGCATATTGAGGAAAGTGAGGAAAGCAGCACAGGAATAGAGGGAGTAGAAGAGAACACCTGCGTGGGTCGGTTCTCTAATTTAAGCGGGCTGTCCGTCAGCGGCAAAGATGCGTACAGTACGAGTGAAAAACTTTCCGCGTCTGTGGGTCTGCCAATGGCAGTCCCACCTCAGTCGCACGACACAGACACTCCGGCGAACAGAGGTAAGGCGCTGCCTCCTCAATTGGAACCACAGGCAAATAGCTCCTCAATAGCAACTTCCCCACCGGGCAGCCTCCTGTGTGCGTGTTCCAATATACGAATACAAAGCTTACCAAATAGCCTGTTGCGTAGGGAATACTTTCTAATCGTGTTGTCGCCGCAGTTTTGCTTTCTCATTCTGGCTCATAGACCATTTAGAAGACGCAGAAATAATTCGGCAACGAACAGAAAAAAAAACCCGCCGTTACTTGCTATAAGTACCTTTGATGGAAAAGTCATTCAGGGAGTGTTAGATGTTATAAAACAGGCGATAACACCAGAATTATCCGTGTTTATACCGAACGATTTTATTTGTCCCGCTGCAAGCGATCCAACACTCATAAGTCAACTGTTGGCAAAACAACTCCAGCGACAGGATGAAATTCATCGTCAAAGAACGACAAAGCGTCTTGCGCAGATGCAGCAACAAAATCAAAAATTGCAGGAAACTGTGCAACTTCACGATGAATACTTGAGCAATGTGTGTCAGGAACTGCGCGCACCTTTAACACACATGAAGACAGCTCTGAGCCTTTTAAATTCCCCTAATCTCAAACCCCCTCAGCGACAACGTTATTTCCAGATGCTCAAACAAGAGTGCGATCGCCAAAATGCCCTGATTACTGGTGTGTTAGATCTGGTGCAGTTAGAGCGCAATTTGGAGCGGATGCCTTTAGAGGCTGTGCGTCTGTCAGACATTGTGCCTGGAGTTGTTAGTATCTACCAGCCCTTAACTCGAGAAAAAGGTATCATGTTAGCCTACACTGTACCTACTGACCTTCCACCTGTTTGGTGTGTAAGCGGTGGACTGAGGCAGATTGTGATTAATCTGCTTTCCAACAGCATTAAGTTCACCCCCAAAGGTGGACAGGTTTGGGTACGAGCACGTGTTCAGGGTGATTATGTCCAATTGGAATTTCGCGATACTGGTATTGGTATTGCCGATAGCGAAATTCCCAAAATCCTTGAGCGCTTTTATCGCGTACGTCCAGTCGCAACTGAAGATCCTGGTGGTGTTGGTTTGGGCTTATCAATTGTGCAATTATTGCTATGGCGCTGCGGTGGCTCTCTGTCTGTAAAAAGTAAACTATACGAAGGTTCTACTTTGACTGCGCAGCTAGCGATCGCCCTTTAGGGCGCTGCGCTTTGCGCAATCGCGATTCGGGACATCCCGAGAGCCAATCGCCTCTGAAAATCCACCACAATCATCCATTTGAGACAAACTTTATGTTCATCACCTTGATTGCAGATTATGGTAACGGTGACCCAGCTTTTACTGAGGTGACGCAACGTTTACTCATAGGACTACCGGAAGCACAAATTCATACTCTCTCAGTTCCTGCTTTCAGTACTCTAGCGACAGGTTTTTGGATTGCCCAACTTGGTCTTAACCCTGGTCCCCAAAAGCGTTTAATTTATCACAACTGCGCTCCTCGTCAAGATGATAAACAACCTAGACTGGATAATGAAGGGGAAGGACTCACTTATGCCTTGCTACCCAATGGCGTCACAGTCGTAGGCGTTAATGCTGGTTACAGTCTCTCTTTTATCAAAGAATATGCACAAAAAGTGCATATAGTCAAGGTTTCTAGAGGTGGGTCGCAGTTCCGTTCTCGTGATGTGTTTCCGAATGCGGCGGCGGCGATCGCCCAAGGCGACTTTAGCCTTTTAGGAGAAATTTTGAACTCAAGCAACATACCTGATCCCCCGAGCGATCGCGTTGCTTGGATTGATGGCTACGGTAACATCAAAACCACCATCCCATCACATTCTCTCAATCTCAAACCTGAAGAGAAGGTGGTCATCCGCGTGGGTGATGTTGTTAGTGATGCAGTGTACTCAGATGGTAGTTTTAAAGTGCCAGAAGGAACTTTAGCTTTTTCTCCAGGGAGTTCTGGTTGGTCAATGGCTGATGGGTCAAAATCAGTTCGTTGGATGGAACTATTTCTGCGTGGTGGTAACGCCTGGGAACGGTTCTCAAGACCCCGTGTTAATCAGTTAATTACTCGCATCGGCTAAGGTTAAGGAAAAGAGGGAGAATGGGTAAGAACTGGTAAGTTTTGAGATCAGATTCTACACAAGCGTGGTGTCACAGAGCAAAGAATGTAGAAAGTTAAAACAAGCTATGGAAACAGGCGCAAGCACGGAGGTTGTGGAAATGCCCTATAGTGACTTCACTCTACGACGCATAAAACAAGATTTCAACCTGACGATTGTAGAACAAGCAACGTTCCTACCCCCCATTCAGCCACAACCACCGAGCGCTTTTTTGTCTACATTTCTTGACAAACACTTACCTTTAGCTTTGGCGCTGAATACTGAAAAAGCAAGGTCAGAAATGCTTATATGTCCTATACTGCTTGAAATCAAGGACATTTTTCAGCAGCAAATTAGCCTTTTTTCTGGTAATGACTTTACTGTAGACCCATCAGTTGGACTAAGTGGTCTATGCGACTTTTTGATTAGCCGTTCTTCTGAACAGTTATTCATTGAAGCACCAGCTGTGGTGGTAGTTGAGGCAAAGAGGGAAGATTTAAATGCTGGGTTGGGTCAATGCGTTGCTGAAATGATTGCGGCACAGCGGTTCAACGAAAAAAATAATAGTTCCGTTCCTATTATCTATGGCACAGTTACCACAGGCGATCGTTGGAAATTCCTCAAACTAAAAGGTCAAACTGTCACTATTGGTCTTTTAGAATATACTGTCCCCCCAGTAGAACAAATCCTGGGAATATTAGTGAGTTTGGTTTCTGGATGTTGACATCGAAAGGCACTGCTTTTAGAGGCAATGTTGGATGAAGGAAGAATCCTCAAAGGCTTTAGCGCGAGGAGTTGTCAAAGCTAACTGTTAACTCCTAACTTCCAACTTTTGCTGACCACTAACTTCCAGCGGGAGGAAAATCGTTAGTACTTCTCCGTGACGGGGACGTTCGCGCACAATCAGTTTACCGCCGATCGCCTGAAACAAATGCTTAGTTGCAGCAAGATTCAAACTTATTGTACCCGTTTCTGGTTGGAACATCAGCAATTGACCAAGAGCCTTGCGAATTGGCGGTGTGCATTCAGATGCTGACGGTTTGCCATTATCTCCAACTTGAGGTAATGGTAATAACTGTAATTTCAGTTGATCCCCAGCAGGAATAACTTGTACTTGAATACGACTACCACCGGGTAAGCTACGGGTGAAATTCTCCATTAAACCAGTGAGAACCCGATCCAACATGGTAGGATTACTGATGACAGTTGGTAACTGCTGAGGTAAAACCACATCCAAAGTCAAGTTCCGCCGATTTGCTGCTTCTTGCCAACGGGGGATACTTTGCTGCAACACTTGCTCCAAAGACATTGCTGTGAGTTGAGCGTGTGTGCATTTTACCGTCGCGGATGTTTGCAGTTCTGCTGCTCTAAAGAGCAACTCCATCCGGTCAATTTGCTCAGTGCATTCACGGTCAATGAGTTGCAAACGCTTGATAACGTTAGCAGGTAGATCACGCTGTTTGAGCAGTAGACGAGTGATGGTGCGGATGGTAGTCAGAGGAGTGCGAACTTCATGAGCAAAAGCTTGCAGCAGTTCTACATCAGGACGAGGTGAAGAGATATGGGGAGATGGAGGGCTAGAGGTTGCCACTTTGTAGGGTGAACCAGAAGCGTCTGGTGCAGAAGTTCCTATGGAACGAACTGCGCGTTGGGGAATAGAGGACTTTGGGCTTTTCTCTAGGGTTGGGGAATAAGAAGCTTTGGGTTCCCACGAAGTAGAGTTGGCGGGCAATGAAGATTCGTTGTGTCCCCGTGTTACGCCAGTCGCCTCAACGGGGGGGACCCCCGCACGGCGCTGGCTCCCGGTGTCTTCTTCTGGTTCTGGAAATTGCGTTAGCAACAACCGAGTGAACTCCATCACTATGCGATAATCTGGAGCTTCTGGAGAATACTTTTGTACTAATTCCTCTAAATCGGCAAACAACTGCGGATGACTTAATCTGACTCTTGCTCCGAGCGATCGCCATGCTAATTCAACGACCTCTGGCTCAAAAGAAAATGAAAAACTTTTATCACCATTGGTATCTTGTGCTAAAACCAGCACTAATCTAAACTGCTTGGTGAAAACCAAACAAAACTGCTCCCTAGCCAATGGATCTGTTCCTAACAGAGGTAAAACCGACTCACCAGGAGCAAATGCATCTGCCACAGTCACACCATGAGGCATTTGAAATGGCATGAGTGCCAAGGGGTTAAATGGCTTTGCCGTAAAAGTGACTGTCTGCAAGCTTTGAGCTAGTGTTGGTTCGCTGAAGACAGGTGCTGGCGCAGCTAAAACTAATCCTTGGGTATCTTCTCTTAACGCTGTTGCCAAGGTATTTAATAACAACTGTTCTGTCGCCGCTATGCTTACGCGCCACTGCTGCTGTGCTTTGGCAGATGAGCATTCAGCCAGTGTTGATTTATTTGCTAAAACTTCGCTCAGACTTGGCAAGATCCATTTATACACAACTTTTCACCCCTTTAATAAAGAGCGACGACTGACAGCATTTTGGGCAGGCATTCACTACTTATTTACGAGGTTATAAGGATTTGTTTGTTAGTGAAAGTCGTAGAACCGAACAATTGGAGCGCAATTTCCCCTGTAAGTAGTGATGAAGAGTCATCCTTTGTAGATTTTGCACTTTTTTTTGTTAAAACAAGCATTGAGTCATTATGCAATTTTACAGCTATTTTTAGGTAAATAGACCTTTTTTCTCTCGCGCCAAACGAGCGGCTTCAAAGCAGAGTAGGCGGAAAGACGAGCCAGCGCTATACAAGGGTTGCAAACCGTTATATTGATTAGCCTAGGCAAATAACCAATCTGTTGATAGATGCTACTCTTACACTTGCGGACGATGCTAGTGAGACCAAAACAAGGCAAAACAGTAATGTGAGCGCAAAACAAACTAGAAACTAGATAATTTTGTGCTTACTTTTCGCTATGAAATGGAGGAGTAAAATGGCTTTGGGCGAACACAAGCGTGCCGTTGGCGTATTTTCTAGCCGTCGTGAAGCTGAGTATGCACTCACCGAACTCAGAGATGCTGGCTTCCCGATGAATAAGATTTCTATCATTGCTAGAGATGCGGATCGTGAAGGTGATATTGCTGGTGTCGAAACGCAAAAGCGTGTTGGCAACAAAGCTGATGAAGGAGCCGCAACTGGAGCAGTGACCGGTGCAACATTAGGGGGTATTACTGGTTTGCTCGTAGGTTTAGGTACCTTGGCAATTCCTGGCGTAGGTCCTATATTACTTGCAGGCGAAGTAGCTACAACTCTGGCGACAACTGCTCTTGGTGCTGGAATTGGTGCTGCAACTGGCGGATTATTGGGTGCGCTCATTGGTTTGGGAATTCCTGAAGAACGAGCCAGAGTATACAATGATCGGGTCTCTCGTGGTGATTATTTGGTGATAGTAGACGGTACAGATGATGAAATTCGTCGTGCTGAAACTATTCTGACAAACCAGGGTATTCAGGAGTTTGGCATTTACAATGCACCTGGTAATGCATCTGGTGTTGCACACACTCGTACAGATGACTCTGCTCCCGTTCTGAACAATCCATCTTCTGATCGGATTGTGAACAATGAACCTCAGGTAACTATTGTTGACCGTCGTGATGCAACTATTTAGTGAGTCGTCAGTTATCAGTCGCTCATTAAAAAACTGCTTTTTCCGGACTATTGACTCTTGAGTCTGGACTTTAAAAGATTCGCTCCTCAACCTCACACACAATTAACAGTGTTCAGTTATTAGTCAGTTACCAATAAGTTCACGTAACTAAAACCAGGGCATTTTAACAAGGATTTGCGTGTTCTTGTATCTATTTTGTAGATAAAAAGATAACTGTCTGCTGTTAATAACTGCTTCTGTCAATGAATCTTTTGAAACATTCAAGTGGAAGAGAGAAGATGAACAAGTTTATTCCATTGATCATTAGTGGCATTATAGCTGTTGGTGCGGTTGGTTGCGAACCCCCTTCTAGAACAAGTGCAGATGCTCCTTCGGGAACAAATGAAAACGTTAATGCTCCAACACAAGAAACTGCTCAGAAAACCCAAGAAGACGCTACTAGTCAAGTTCGTAAAGACCAAATAGAGTCTGACATTAGAGCACGCGAGCAACGTAACAATGCCACCGGCGGTGATGCAAAAAGAGAAGATGATGATTTGGAAAGCGAAGTTCGCGGCAAGTTAGAGGCGAATTTGCCAGCTAGTCAGTTAACAGTTGACGCTGAACAAGGTGCTCTCACTGTAGCAGGAACAGTTCCTACTCAAGAACAACTGAATAAAATCCCTACTTTGGCGCAAGAGATTAAAGGTGTCAAAAGTGTGAAGGTTGAGGCAAAAGTTGCTCCAGCGCAACCTAATTCAAACACGAACAATAAACCAGGTCAGTAGCAAGTTTTGTAGCTCATAAGGCTACCATAGGCATCTACCATAGCAGATTCAAAAACTAACACTCGCATTCTTCAAGTAAACAGAAGAATGCGAGTACTTCTATATTTGAGCTAATACCGCTTTAAAAAAATAATGCGACACATCGACAAGACCCCTCCTCAACCCTCCCCAAGGCATCGGGGAGGGTGCCGTCAGGCGGGTGGGGTATCTGTCGCAATCATTTTTTAAATTGGTATGAGCCACCAAATTGCACAACGGAAAAACTTAGCCTCTTGTTTGTGTACGCCAGTGCTTGAGAGTGACCATGTAAATGAAAATGATCATTAATACAAGGGGCGTTATTGTTGTTGGCTCCGGTACCTGCTTCACTTCCTGTCCAGGCACAGGCACGGGCTGACCAGATGGCACTTCAATGATTTGGTTTTCACCCGGAGGACCACTAGGACCATTGCCTACAGGAGGAACAGAACCGCCAGAGGAAGAGGAAGTGCCAACAGGCGGTGTAGCTGCAATGCTGCTACCACCGCGACCGGAGGAACCACCGCCACCAAAGGAGACAAGAAGTAGGAGTAAAGCAAGACCGGCACCGCCAATCAGCCAGGTAGGAAAAGAACTCCCTGAGCCTTGTTGCAACACGACATCTTCTGCTATGTTGCCAGGAAAATCAACTTGTGCAAGGCTGGAAGGAAGACCAGCATCTATCGCTTCTGGCTGTAACCATACTGGAGATTCCCATGAAACAACTTCTCCAGCGATCGTTTCAGGTTTATCAGTGAACCCATCACCTAAGGGGGGAACGCCAAGATTTGGACGGTTGAAATCACCACCATCTGGTGAATATGGCACGGAGAGTTCTTTGAGAATGGTCTCTTTGAGAGACTGTTCATTTCCATTCAACGCAAGCTTGGCTGCTGAAAGTTTCTCTAAGAAAAACTTGGTTTCCTCGGGCTTTAGACCCAGAGCTTGAATCTGCTGCTGAGCATCCGGAATTTTTGCAATCTCCTGAAGCAACAGACGCCCATAAGAGTATTTCAAATCCAGCAAGGCATTGCGAGGATCAAGCGAGTTTCCACCTCCTTGAGGTGCCCAGTCAAAGTTTTTGGTGATCTGTCCCAAACCTTCTTGTGGAGTCTGACTTACCGTCTGCCCAAGAAGATACTGATGCCCATCCACGATATCAGCGTTGCCGCCCTCCCAGAATGAGGAGTACGGTATCTGAGAAAGATTGGGATTGTTTCCATAAAACGAAGCGAAATTCCGGAAGTTTTCCTCCCCACCAGCGGCTTTCATCAACAACTGCTCGTAGGTTGGTCCACCATTCGACTCAAGTATTTTCTGGAAAACTGCTCCAGCCTTGTTACAAGAAGCACCAAATCCTACACTACATCCAGGAATGCCTCGCATTCGGCTTAAATCTCGCCCTGATATCTGGTAATGGAGATAGTTTTGCTCCAGTCCTTGTTGAATACCATAGCGTCCAAGGTTGAGTTGAGCAGAAGCAGGTTGAGATGCATTGACTACTGTTGCAAAGGATGATACTGTAACCGCAATTGTTTTAACTTTTGACTTCAAGGGATTTACCTCCAACAAGTAATTTTCGATGCACCTTATGAAACTGGAGAGGAAGCTAGATTCTGAGGCGAGTTGATGTTAATTGTGATTGCTGTCCCCTTAAGTTTTTCGCCTGTAACAGAGTGGTAGATGACAACAGCGCTGTTTGGTTGGTCGAAGAGGTAACCACGATTAGAAGGTTGTACCTTTGCTTGCTTCACTAAGGAAAAAAAGGATTCCAGATATCTGCGTATACTTTCACGGTTCCCTTGATTTGTCTTTGTATGCTTCTCTATAAGCTTCATGAATAAGTCCAGGCTGCGGTTATCCTGCCCTTCAACGAGAATACCGCCTTCCAGGAAAGAACTGGCTACAAGCTTTCCATTGATTTGTTGGACTTTTAATAGGGTGTAATAACGTCCCTGCTTCCTAGAATCACTTGCATAACAAACCCAAGCACCATCTGGGTTTTGTGTAAAACCTTGCTGCCCTAAGTAGGAAAGCGGTTCTCCACTTTTCTGGCTGACTAGCGGAGGCAACGAATTTTCCACGGCATCCGAAGAGCAAAGCTTCTGCGTCGTTTTTTGTTGGGGAGTCGTTGGAGTCTGCGCTATTACAAAGTAGGGCATAACAGCAACAGCAGATAGAGAGATAGTAAATGTACTTAGTAAACGAGTAAATATATTCATGTTTTTCTTTATAAGAAGTTATTGGTCTTTAAAAGTTATTGAGCAATTCCTTCTGTAGAAGGATGTTGCTATGTATTTCTTTGTCTCTAGATCCAATTATCTATATATTGTTTCCGTATTTAGTTAAAATTCCCTAAAAATATTTAAAAAGAATGTGTGAATAATTCGTGTTGTGGCTAAGTAAAAATAAGGAACTACCATCCTGCTAAGATTTTCCCTCTGCTCTCTTGTTTACCTTAAAGCTATTAACAACAAGGCTTTTAAATTTTATCCTTATAAATAATTTGATGAAATTTATTGATAACCATAAGCGTTTTTACTGGTGTAACCTCAATTAACTTCCTATCACCTGAAATGTGATTTATGAAGCCAACTTTAAATTCTCGTAAAGTGTCATACCACTTCTTGTTGTTGAAACTGCACTGTGTATGTATACAACTCATTTTTCGCTATGAGCTTGCGTACAATATCCGTATATGAAAACTGTTGAAAAATTGTACGGCTTGAAAACTTAGTTTATATGTCAGCCCTGATTTATGAAATAAAAAAAAATTTTGGTTGATTCATGACAGTTTTGGGTGCAATAATCATTATTTTGCTTTTCTGACTAATTTTTTGGACAGTATTTTTTGGACAGTATACTATTAGCTTTGTTGCTGTTTTAGCACCCACATAAAAACATACCAAGCAGTGACCTAAGTCACAACATGAATCTTAAGCTCTAGATTATGGTTATGAGCAGGATTACATATACCAACAATCAGGTTTACTAAGCAGTGACCTGAGTCACAACATGAATGTAAAGAGCTACATCGTTAGAGGATGATCACCATCAATGAAATTTCCTCGGCAGTGATTTTCATCACAATATTCATGTGAATCTCTGCATACTCAGGATATTTTTAACGTGAGTTCGATGTATCCTGATTTGACCCCGCTTCCATTCCTCTCCCTACCTCTCCCCAACCCTCCCCCAAGAGGTTTGGGAAAAGGAGCAGCTTTTTTTTACGGGGAGAGGCTTAAAACTCTGATTTTTACGTTGCTCCTCCCTCTCCTTGTAGGAGAGGGAGGCTTGCGATATTTTTGAACGCAAGTGGTGCCGTCAGGGCGAGCCTCCCCAGTTCTACAACTTCGGTGGGAACACAAGCAATCATGCGAAAACTTGCGCAAGTATCTCTACTAGTTTGTGGATATGGGCTGATTCATGAGTCGCCATTAAAGAAATCCGTATTCGACTCGTAGGAACAGTAGGCGGACGAATAGCCGGGGCAAAAATGCCAGCAGCTTTCAGTTGCTTTCCAGCTTTGAGCGCATCTGCTGCGCTTGGTAGTTGAAAGCAGAGGATGGGTGACTCAGAGGGTAGTAATATCAGCGATAGTGGCTGCTGCTGCATGATCTGTTTGAGGTAAGCTACATTTTGCCACAATTGGGCGCGGCGTTGCGGTTCTTGCTGTACTATTTTTATTGCTGTGAGTGCCGCTGCTGTATCCGCAGGAGAAAGCGCGGTGGTGTAAATCCAGCTAGGTGCGCGATTGCGCAAAAAATCTATTAAGGTTGCACTTCCCGCCACATATCCGCCTAGACTAGCCAAAGCTTTACTCAACGTGCCAATTTGAATGAATTGCCTTCCCGTACATCCGAAATGTTCTACGCATCCAGCGCCAGTTTCTCCCAGTACCCCTGTGGCATGAGCTTCATCAACAAGCAGCATACAGCTAAATTCTTCTGCTAGATCCAGTAGTGCAGGTAAAGGACACAAATCACCATCCATGCTGAAGACGGTATCAGTAATTATTAAACAACGTCGGTAGTTTTGCCGGTGTTGACTCAGTTGGGTTCTTAATGCTTCAACATCACAGTGAGGATATTCAATAATCGTTGCTCCACTTAAGATTGCCCCGTTTTTGAGGCTAGAGTGATTGTACTGGTCAGATAAAATGAAATCGCGCTTGCCTACAAGGGCAGTTATTGTACCCACATTTGCTAGATAGCCGGAACTGAATACCACAGCATCTTCTGTTTGTTTGAGGGATGCGATCGCTCTTTCCAATTCCCTATGTAATTCTCTATGTCCGCTGAGTAATCTAGAACCTGTAGCACCCGTACCAAATTCTTGGACAGCAGCACTAGCCGCTGCTATCAACCGCTGATCCCCAGCCAATCCCAAATAGTCATTACTGGCAAAATTAATCACCTCTCGTCCTTCCAAAAGTACTGTTGCACCAGGAAGACCGTGGATTGTTTGTACTGAGCGATACCAATCAGCACGGTGAATTGTAGCCAGAGATTCTTCTATCCAAGCGTAAGGGTTTGTAGGCACGGTAGAGAAGTGAGGGAAGTTGTTTTTTCCTACTTAATACAATTAAGTTATAGTTATTAACTATAAAACAAATTTATAAGTAAAACTCGTACTATTTTGTAATTTTATCTTTAAACTACTTGATAGTAGTTCAAACAAACTTATACACAAATGCAAGCTAGTGACTATGACAAAATCATCCACACTGCTTTCATGGTTAGCAAAGCCCGACAGTTGACAGATATTCCTTATGCCAAGGAATTGGCACAATTGGTAGAAGCGCAAGGATTGGTAGAGCTATCTGGATCACAAAACCAAGACAAAAGTGCTTTGCTTACTGCACGTGTGGAAGCTCGGTATAAAGCTATCAACCAAGTCATGGCTCAATATCAAATAGGGCAAGTTTTAGAACTAGCATCCGGTTTGCTACCGCGTGGTCTTTTCATGTCTTGTGATCCGAACATCACATTTATTGAAAGTGATTTGCCCAGAATGATTCGTTGCAAACAGCAACTGGTTGAACAACTCGTTGGCGAACGTCCCAATCTGCACTTTCTCTCAATTGATGCTACTAGCCGTCCAAGTCAGTTTTTCAAAAGTGTTGAGCTACTAAAAGTCGGACAGCCAATCATAATTTTGTGTGAAGGGTTGCTGACACATCTGAATATGGCAGAAAAACAACTTGTGTGTGCCAATATTCGCGAGATGCTTCAACAGTACGGTGGCGTCTGGATTACCCCTGACTTTATTGACACAGCTAGTTTAACGCGGTCACAAGAATTTGACTCTTCTTTACACAAGCTATTACAAACAGGTACTAACCTTACAGGTAGATCTTTGGTAGATAATAATTTTAAAACACTTGAGCAGGCACGGCAATTTGCTTATGAGCAAGGTTTCCGTGTGGCAGAGCATAGTATGTTGAACGTGATGGATCAGTTAAGCTGCTTGAAAATTTTGGGCATTGACACAGAAGTGGTAAGGAAAATGCTTGCGCTTTGGTCTATCTTTGCCCTAACTCCGGATGTCGCTTGATTTTCAGCGGGGTATCCCAGTCACAGACATCGCTTGAAGCAGACATTGCTGTAGTAGTTCTAAAGATAGATGAAAATTATCTCAACCCTAATCCTTTTTTACTCGGAATTATAGGTGTACGTGACAAGTACCAACTTACTGAGAAGCCGTGTGAATCAACGATTCATACACGGTTTTGTCGCCTTCTCAGGAAGATGACTCTCACAGCTTAGGTATCCAACTACTGACTATATTCACTACTGAGGTGAGATATTGCCTGTTTAATCCACTCCTCCACATAAGCATCTTTAGAAAGTCCAATGTCTTCACTCACCACATGCAAAGCGTGACTCACTTCATTCGCAGTGTAGCCTAGTGCCAAGAGCGTCATTTGTACCTCTTCGAGAATACTTGGTGCAGGACCGCCTGTCGCGACGAAGAATCCTGCTGTCTTACGCCACTCTACCAACTTGCTCTTTAGTTCCAAGCATAAACGTTCTGCGGTTTTTTTGCCAACACCAGGAGATTGAATGAGTAATTGAGTGTTGCCGGCAATAATCGCCTGCACTAAGTCTGGTAGTTCCAAAGTGTCCAACAGGGCGATCGCCAAAGCTGCGCCAACCCCACTGACACTTAACAAATGGCGAAACAGATCTCGTTCCCCAGGTGAACCAAAGCCGTATAGCAATGGCACTTCTTCGCGAATTTGGTAATGGGTAAAAATTTGCACTTCGCCTCCAGAACCTGGCAACTCCTGTGCCAGTCGTGCAGGGATTTGCAAATCATACCCTATACCATTCACTTCCAGTGTCAGTGTATGGCGATTCCCATTATTGTTTTGGATACCAGCAACGATTCCTTTGAGATAACTAATCATTCTAAGAAACCAAAATGTTTTAAGCCTTCTAGTATTCCACCAGCACAAAAATTTGTTGCCAGGTAACGGTAAAGAGCAGGATGTTCATTATGCCATTGAAGTAGCTCCGGACGAGCATTCCCGACAATAATTCCCCGTTCTGCTCCTGCTGCGAATAAAGCAATATCATTACCAGAATCGCCACAAACAACCGTTTGCTCTGCTACAAATTTCCATTTTTGGCGGAGAAACTGTACTGCCTGTCCTTTATCGCTGTGATGGGGCACGATGTCAAGGTCTATACCGCTACTGTAGATTAACTTTACATTTAAATCACTTTCTTGCAACTCTGATTGAAGTTGTGGTAAAACCCTTGCAGATGCCTCTTCTTTCAGGAAAAAACTCACCTTGAAAGGACGCTGTTCTGAGTTTGGCTGCGGAACCAATTCAGGAAACTGAGTTGTTTTTGCGACTACAAGGTCACGGTTCCAACCAGAGGAAAGTTTTTTTGACCATTCTGAATCAGGATCGCCACTACCGTCAAGATAAATTTCTGTTCCCACAGCTAAAATCAGGGCATCTGGTTCTAAAAGATTTTTTTCGTCTTTGATTTCTTGGTAAAGAACAGGCGATCGCCCTGTCGCATAAACAATCTTGCTGCCATGTTCTTGGCGTGTCTGTTGCAGGCGATCGTTGAGTTCGGTTAGCGCGTTGTCATCGCCAACCAGGGTATTGTCTAAATCGGTTACGAACAGGAATTTAGCCACAGCAACCTCTTTTATTAGCTTTACCACCAAAAAGTTTATGCTGATTTGGCACCAATCTCATCTATTTTCGTTTTTAGATAAGCAAGTTGACTTATGCTAAAACGGTGATCTGATCAATCTAAACGATTTACAGCCGCTGATTTTAATATAGTCAGAGAAATTAGTCAGAGAAATTTACAATCATCATCAGCCCTTGAGGTTTTAACTAGACTTATGCAAAACCGGAGGATTTTGGAGTGGCGACCATTTTTGGGTTTATACATAACTTAGCAGCTGCCAAGCGAAATCCTCTCCACAGCCTCAGAACCCGTTTAGGGCTGGCAATTGGCAGTGTTGCCTTTGTGCTGGCAATTTTAGCAAGTCTGATTGTCGGATACACTACCAGCGAACAAGTCAAAGTCGATGTTGGTCAGTCGCTAGCGCAAATCGCTTACCAGATGGCTGATAAGCTAGACCGAGGGATGTTTGAGCGCTATCGCGACATTCAAATTATCAGCGCACTGGATGTCCTGCGCAATCCAGATTCTGTCTCACAGCAGCGTACACTCTTAGAAAAGCTGCAAAGCACTTATACTGATTATGCTTGGATAGGTTTAACTGATAACAAGGGTATTGTTCAAGCCAGTACAAGAAAATTATTAGAAGGCAAGGATGTTTCTCAAAGACCTTGGTTCATTCATGGGCGAAGAGCAAGTTACATCGGTGACGTACATGATGCTGTAAAACTGGCGAAATTGCTACCCAATCCGACGAACGAACCACTGCGTTTTGTAGATATCGCGGTTCCTGTGACCAATCTTCAAGGTCAGCCACAAGGTGTTTTGGGTGCTCATTTAAGCTGGACATGGTCTAAAGAGGTGGAAAAGTCCTTGTTACCCACAGTACAAGAACGCAACAAAGAAATATTTGTTCTTAGTCAGAATGGTGATGTTTTGCTAGCTCCCCCCAAGTTTCACGCTGTCAATTCCCTATCGCTTAAAAGTGTTAAAGCAGCGCAACAGGGGATGAATGGTTACCTGATTGAGAATTGGTCGGATGGTCAGAGTTATCTAACTGGGTACGCTCAAAGTGTTGGTTATCGGAATTACTCTGGCTTAGGGTGGTTGGTGCTAGTACGGCAAAAAACTGATGTCGCATTTGCTCGCATAAGGCATATACAACAGGAAATATTTATTGCGAATATGATACTAGGTATATTGTTTGCTGTTTTAGGTTGGCTTGTGACAGCAGCAATTACCAACCCCATGTTGGCGATCGCCAAAGCCGCCAACTACATCCGTCAAGGTCACAAACGAGTTAAAATTCCCGTTCTCCAAGGTCAAGATGAAATCGCCAATCTCTCTCGAAACATCAGCCAACTCGTTTTTACTTTAACCCAGCAGGAAAAAGACCTCAAGGCAAGTAACGCGCAGTTGCAGCTAGAACTCACCTCCAAGCTGGTAGCGCAGGAAATGCTACGACAAAGCGAAGAGAAATTTCGCCAATTAGCAGAAAACATTCAAGAAGTTTTTTGGCTTCAAGACTTCAAAAGCTGCAAAATTATCTACATCAGTCCTGCATACGAGCAAGTGTGGCAACACACCTGCGAAAGTTTGTATGCTAACCCCAATTCCTGGTTGGAACCTGTTCATCCAGAGGACAAAGAGCGCGTAATTACTAACATTCAGAACAATAAATATAGCACCTACCACAATGAATATAGAATTCTGCTACCTGATGGTTCTATACGTTGGATTTGGGATAGTAGTTTTCCAGTTTACAACCATCTTGGAGAAGTTTATCGTCGAGTCGGAATTGCCCAAGATATTACCGAGCGTAAATTTGCCGAACAAACACGTTTGGCACTAGAGAAAGAAAGAGAAATTAGTAAGCTTAAATCCGATTTTATTAGCATTGCGTCTCACGAATTCCGCACACCTTTGACGACTATTTTGTTGTCTTGTGACTTGCTCCATAACTATGGTGAGCAATTATCTTATGAGAAAAAAGAACGACACTACAATAGAATAAAATCAAGCGTCAAACATTTAAATAAAATATTAGAAGATGTTTTAATGATCGGGAAAACAGAAGCAGGGAAACTTGAATTTGAACCTAGTTCCATTGACTTAATCAGCCTTTGCTTAGATTTAGTCGAACAGCTACAGTTAAGCGCTGGCGAAAAGTATCATCTCAACTTTGTTGAGGAGTGCGTTTACGGCTGTAAAAGAGAAGACCTACCAGTGATGGATGAAAAACTGCTGCGGCATATACTCACCAATTTACTTTCAAATGCCATAAAATATTCTCCCCAAGGAGGTACTATTCACTTTGAACTTATTTGTGACCAAAAAAGTGTCATTTTCCGTATTCAAGATGAAGGAATTGGCATTCCAGAAGAAGACCAGCCCAAGCTATTTACCTCCTTTTTTAGGAGTAGTAACACAGGCAATCTTCCAGGAACAGGACTAGGGTTAACTATTGTCAAAAATGCAGTTGAATTGCACGGAGGACAAATTACTCTGGAAAGTCAAGTCGGTGTAGGTACAACATTTACCGTGATACTGCCAATCAATAACACAGTTGCAGTGGAGAAAATCTTGACGAAGGGAAGTGGTTAGAGGATGTTTGTAAAGTATCCATTTATACTAGCCCAGGCAACTGTAAATCGGCAGTATAATGTAGTGTTATGGTTCGTAAGAATTCCAATTTTTTGCTAAAGTAACGTTTGGCTATAAGTAGAAGAAAACGAAGATATCAGGATTTATATAAAAGGTTGACCAAGACAATGTCAACGAGCGTGCCTCTACCATTTTAGTCATCTATCTGCTACTAAAGGACGACCAGATAATGATAAGTGCAGAATCAGTTGGCTAAAGTTAGCTAATCAACACTCTATTATAGAAAAAGCTAACAAATGGAATAGTTATGAGCATTACATTAACCCCAGATCAAGAACAGATGATTCAATTTTTGCTAGCAACTGGTAGATTCAACAGCGTTGATGAAGTGATTCAAACTGCGCTGCACCTTTTGGAAGAAGAGACTCGTTCCTATCAAGAATGGCTAGAAGAAACTCGTACCAAGATTGATGAAGGGATAGCATCACTTGAGATGGGGGAAGGAATTGATGGTGAAACGTTTGTCAATCAGCTTTTGACACAGTTGAAGCAGGCAAAAGAGGCATAGGAATGAGTCGCGATGTTATCTCACTACCTGCTTCTCGTGATTTACAAGCTATTGCAGATTACTTCGCCGGAGAAAATGTTGAGGCTGGGGAGCGACTTCTATACGGGTTTAATCAAAAAGTTCACTTTTCTGGACATGGGTCAGGGAGTAGTGGTTTAGCGTTGGAAAATAATTCTGGGCAAATGCAACTGGTGAGTACAGAATCCCTAGCGAGCCTATTTAAGTTATTCCAAAACAAGATTGAGTGTGTTTTACTCAAAAATAATTAATGACTGCGAGCAATAGTCCCAGGGTATCGACTACTCATCCTTCAAAGTTTCAATCAACAAATCCACCTTCTGCTGTCGTTCCTGCAAAAAACCTTCACACTGACGCAAAGACTCAACAGCCGTTGCAAATTGGTCAAACACTTCTTCTAATTCCAAATCACCCGCCTCAATACGAGCAATAATTCTCTCAATTTCAGCAACCTTAGCCTCATAATTCCAACCTTGATTCATAAAATCTCTTGGCGTCCTTTGCGTCTTGGCGGTTCGTTACTCTTTAACTTCTGTCACTCTAACTTTAACCTCACCCTGACCCAACTGAACCAACAACTCCTCTCCCACAGCCAACTCAGCAGCAGAACGAGCGATGGGCAAAGCCCCGCCAGAGGCGATCGCACCATTTTGCTGACGCACCACCGCATAACCACGTTGCAAAACAGCTCTAGGATCAAGAGTTGCCAACTTTTGGCGCAACATCTCTACGTGCTGCGTTGCTTGCTGCAATTGCGCCGTTGTCGCACGCACCAATTTTTGACGCTTCCAACTGAGTTCGTGCATTTCCTGCTGTACTTGTCTATCCAACCGCAAGCGTCGCAAGCGGTTTCGCATTTGTTCGAGTTGGTTTTGTGACGTTTCCAAACAAGAACGTACACTCTCATGCAAAGCAACAACTCGTTGCTGATGCTGAGTATATAATTCCCCTAGCGCTGGAACAACCCGTTCCGCCGCTGCCGTAGGTGTATGTACGGAAGCATCAGCAACTAAATCTACCAACGACTCATCTCTTTGATGACCAATTCCTGTAATCACTGGAATAGAACAACAAGCAACTGCTCGCACGACCCGTTCATCATTAAAGCAAGCTAATTCCTCAACCGCACCTCCGCCCCGTGATAAAATCAGCACCTCAGCACGTCCATCCTGTTCTACCCGTTGAATAGCATTTACTATAGATTCTGGCGCTTGCTCACCTTGTACTGTAGCAGGCGAGAAGATAACGTGTAAACCTGGATACCTATGCTTGAGTGTTTTTTGAATATCACCCCAAGCCGCAGCAGTGGGTGAAGTGACAACGGCGATCGCCTGGGGATGAAGAGGGAGCGATCGCTTTCTTTGCGGGTCAAAAAACCCTTCCGCCTCCAACCGTTTTCGCAGTTGCTGGTAGCGTAGCGCTTGCAAACCAACACCAGCCGGCAAAGCTTGCCAAACGGAAAGCTGATATTCTCCCCTTTGAGGATAAAGCCGAATACTTCCCAAGATAATTAACTGTTCGCCTGGAACGGGTATCTGCGCCAGTTTTGCCAATTGGCTATTCCACGCCACACACTTAATTGCAGCACCACCATTTGGGTCTTGCAACGTAAAAAATAACCCACTGCGATGGTGGCTCTTGCTGGAAACTTCTCCAGTCACCCAAACTCGTTGCAATTCCTCATCTTGTTCTAGTAAAAAGCGGATATAGTCGGTTAACCCAGCGACTGAGAGCGCTGTTTCAGCAATCAGAGAGTCAGGAAGGTCGGAAGTCATCAAACTCTAGACAAGTGCAAAATCTATGCAAATCCTAGCAAATATCCGGTTCTGGCAGATTTTGGTGATGTCGTTGTTCAAGCAGAAGGCAGATATCATGCTGCACGCGAAAATTTGCTACATAGTTGTTTATACTTACCCAAACGAAACGGCAATTGAGCTAGGATATTGTCACACTTCGTTATTGACAAGTTGTTCTTTAGCAAAGTGTGTTTAAATAAATTAGTATATCTGTTCTACTCCAACTCCTAAACCCACACTCCCGAGATCCATATATAGAGGCTCCGAATGGCTATTAACACCACTGATGTTGCTGGCAAGCAAAAAGCGCTCAACATGGTACTGAACCAAATTGAGCGTACCTTTGGCAAAGGAACAATCATGCGCTTGGGCGACGCTACCCGGATGCAGGTAGAGACGATTTCCAGTGGGGCGCTTACCCTGGATCTGGCTTTAGGTGGCGGTTTACCCAAAGGACGGGTCATTGAGATTTATGGTCCAGAAAGTTCCGGTAAGACGACATTAGCACTGCACGCGGTCGCTGAAGTACAAAAAAGCGGCGGTATTGCTGCCTATGTTGACGCCGAACACGCTCTTGACCCCACCTACGCTGCGGCGTTGGGTGTTGACACTTTAAATTTGTTCATTTCCCAACCTGACACCGGGGAAACTGCTTTAGAAATCGTCGATCAGCTTGTCCGTTCTGCTGCGGTTGACATTGTCGTTATTGACTCTGTAGCAGCACTTGTTCCCCGTGCTGAAATTGAAGGCGATATGGGTGATGCCCATGTTGGTCTTCAAGCAAGATTGATGAGCCAAGCTCTCCGTAAAATTACTGGTAATATCGGTAAATCTGGTTGCACAGTTATCTTTCTTAACCAATTGCGCCAAAAAATTGGTGTCAGCTACGGTAACCCAGAGACGACAACTGGCGGTAACGCTCTGAAATATTATGCTTCGATACGTCTAGACATTCGCCGGATTCAAACCTTGAAAAAAGGTACAGAGGAATTTGGTAACCGCGTCAAAGTCAAAGTTGCTAAAAACAAAGTTGCACCACCTTTTAGAATTGCGGAATTTGACATTATCTTTGGCAAAGGTATTTCTACTTTGGGTTGTCTTGTAGATTTGGCAGAAGAAACTGGTATCCTAATCCGCAAAGGAGCTTGGTACAGCTACAATGGCGAGAACATCTCCCAAGGTCGAGACAACGCTATTAAGTACCTAGAAGAAAAGCCTGAATTTACTGAAAAAATTAAGCAGCAGGTGCGTGAAAAACTAGAAATGGGGGCTGTTGTTTCTGCTAACTCTGTTAAGAAAACAGACGAAGACGAGGAAGATGAAGAAGAATTAGAGTTAATCGAAGAAGATTAACACTGGCGCTTTTGCAGTTTGGTAAGTGGAGCGATCGCCCAATAGGCGATCGCTCCACATAGTTTAACAGGAAAAATTTCGTTGGGAGGGTCAAAGCGGTTCACAGAAGACGTAACGACAATCAACAATCAATTGCATTAGCTAACCTCCTTTCTCTCACAACAATACTTTTATCCTTTGGCATCAACTAACAGGAGGCTTAAAACGTAGGTGGGTGAGCAAATCTTTAAACACATTTACTGAAGCAATAGCAGGGCTATTTCATTCTAAAAAGCTGTTTGAGTGTGTCAAGACCAAATGAGCATAATCGCCCTCGCTTGTGCCATGTTTTCAAACATCTGGTTACGATATAAATTGAGAGTAAAATTATGAACTATGGCAAAAATTTGAGGTAAAGGGGTAGTACGAATTCTAGACGCATCCTCTCCTTGAGTAACATCTCTAACATAATGAACTTTATTCTCAACTCCCCAATAGCCCCGGATGCGATCACGTAGCGTGCGCTAAGCGCTCTCACTAAATACCTGAGATGATGCAGTCAACGAGGAAATGTAATAACGTGTTTCGGTGGTTACTTCAATCTCTTGATGCCTGAGAACTTGGCGTTCAGATTCCACTTTAATAAGGTTTTTAATCCCGGCCAGTCTCGAATCATATCTAAATTTTGACAAATACTCACAACCCGCTTTTCAATCTGACCATGCCCTTTGTTGATTTGCTCATAGGTGTCTTGTGTTGTGAAATTTGCCTTGACTTCGGAAACAAGACCAGGGTGGTTATCTTTCAAGGCACCAATATAGTCGTTGCCAGTTGTAATAATTAATTCACGGGTTTTTTTTGGGTGTTGATGGCATCATCTCTTTGCTTTGTGGCTTCGCCAGCGCCTGAGTTAACGGTATCGCGGAAGTTCCCACCGTTCGGACGTTCGGCGAAGCCTCAGTCGAGCCGCTGACGTTCACGAAAGCCCTCAATGTACCTGTAGGCTGGGGATGGTGTGCTGTCCAACGACGAGGTACTGAAATCACAACAAGCCTTGCCTACCACAAGGGCGCACGGTCATCCAGTTCATTTTAGCTAGTGCTAACTGCTCCTGAGAAATTTTGGCACCAGTAAGATTAGCTCCACAAAGATTAGCTCCTTGGAGATTGGCATTGTTGAGATAAGCATAGCTGAGATCCGAACCTCGCAAGTCCGCCCCTTCTAAATCGGCATGACTCAAATAAGCCCTGCTTAAATTAGCGTCTCTAAGATTAGCTCGGTTCAGACTAGCTTTTGCAAAATTGCTATTGTAAAGATTGGCTCCTTGGAGATTGGTTTTCACCAATTGTGAGCAATGAAAATTTGTTTCTGATAAGTCAACGTCTTGCAGGTTGAGCATACTCAAATTGTATAGGGCAAAATCCCGTTTTCCTTTCAAGTAGTCTCTTAACAGACCCTGAGTATCCAAGCTACGCCAAGTTTTTGAATTTTGATCAGTATGACAGCCAGTATGAGTGCTCACTAAAGTTGTTGATTTTGTCACAACTGTTGGTTCTGTTGCGACTTCATATGTGCCAGTGGTCTTTGCTGTGTTGGCTCGTCTTGCCAGAATAGCAGGTCTCACCTGTGCTACCGCTAGTCCTGAGAAATCAGCAGCAGGGTTGTTCGAGAAAACACTGGATTCTTGGCAATTTTGGCACATTCGTTCTTTGCTAACAGTGGAGGATTGTAGCAACATACTTTGTCCCAAACCATCGACATAAGGCTCTATCTGCAACGCTTCCAAGACTTCCTGTGCTGATTGGTAGCGATTGCGAACTGAGATTTCCAGCATTTTTCGCAAGACTACGGTTAAATGGTTGCTCGTTTGCACCAGTTGCTCCCACAGCATTTCACCGGTTGTCTGGTTGTAATCTAAATCTTTAGGTGGTTTGCCACTTAAAAGATAAATGCACGTCACTCCTACAGCATAAATATCGCTGGCGAAGACAGGACACATTGCCATTTGTTCTGGAGGAGCAAAACCAGGAGTCCCAATCGCATATGTAGTTAATGCTGTTTGCTCGGTAGGGTTTGCGAATGTTTGGCTTACTTGATTTTTAACGGCACCAAAATCAATCAAAACCAATGTGCCATCTTGAGCGCGGCGAATGATATTGGTAGGCTTGATATCACGGTGAATCACTTTTCGCTCGTGGATGTATTGCAGCAATGGTAAAAGTTCGCTCAAGAATTGGTTCACTCTTGCTTCGCTGAAAACTCCGTTGCGTTTGAGTTCTTGTTGTAAAGTGGCACCATGAATGTATTCCTGAACTAAGTAAAGTTGTTCGCCGTCTTCAAAATAGTCCAGCAGCTTTGGTATTTGAGGATGATTGCCAATCCGATCTAAAGTTACGGCTTCTCTCTCTAAGAGTTCCCGTGCCATTTGCAAAACTTGTGGTGCTGTTCCTGAAGGGCGTAGTTGCTTGATGACGCAACTCGGTTCTCCAACTAAGGCTTGATCTTGAGCTAAAAACGTTGCTCCAAAACCACCTTGACCTAATGGTTTGATGACTCGATAGCGATCGCGCAACAGCAGTTGCGAGCCACAAGACTGACACCTCTGGCTATACGCCGAATTTTCCGGATTGGGACACGTAGGATTTATGCAGTAGCTCATGAACTCTTAACTCGCTGCACGAAAAATAACGGGGAGCGTTTAACTCTAATCTCATTATTAAATTGCAAATCATCTCTTACCTGGTAATTTTCTCTAAAATTCTATTGAAGAGTTGCTAAAGTTAAGTCAGTTTTACATGAAGCAAGCGTAAATCTACGAAAATTCACTATTTTGGTGGTTCTAATTGTTTCTCACTTATTGTTTCATTCCATTACCATAGACGAGCCGAGTTGACATAGTGGTAATTTTCTTACAGCGCTTATTGTTATGATTAGACCACAAATCGTAAGATGGGCATTGTCCACAAAACCTACGTGATGGTCATTTGAGATATTCAAAGGCAAGGCACACAAACAAAGAAAACTGCTGTATTGCAAATAAGAACTCATTCTTGTTTCTATTAAAAAATTTTGCCAAGCTTAGAAAAACAAAGTATTTTCCTGTCACTAAGATTATTTTTTCAAAAAATAAAAAGCTCAAATTCTCAAAAGGCTTTGTCAGTCTCTCAAGAAACACATTGCGTTGAGTCAGAAATGGGGATGAGTTCTAAACCAAAAGCCAAAGCTTTTTTCTTGAGGTTATTAACTACCCGCTCTCGATACTGTTGCTCATAAGCATCAATACCAGGGTCAATGAATGTATCACCAGAAGTCCAAAGGCGATAAAAAATACGCGCCAGCTTATGAGCAGCAGCAGTAATAGCTTTGGGAGCACCCATCTTGGCTTGCATACGACGGTAATAAGCGCCTAAAGCAGAGTTACTGCGGCAAAGAGTCTGAGCAGCCATGCGGAAAGCGTTGGCAGCACGACTAACAACAGAGCGAGTTTGAGAGCTTTTGACTTTACCACCAGTCACACGGCTACCAGGACATAAACTCACCAATATTTCTGCCAAAATCACCCAGAACCAGGCTCACATTCGGGCGAATACTGCACCATTGATAAGACGGTTTTTGCTGTCATGGTACTACTTCAGTGTAATATTTATTAGCTTTCAAACATTCGAGAGGCTGTGTTTCTTCGATATTTTGCTAGTGCGTAGCCGCGCTAGTAGGAGGCTCACATCTTGCACCAAGAAAAACTGATGTAATTTTTACACACAGTACAAAGCCTAAATCCCTTATTTTAGCGAGAAAAGTCAAGAAAAATGCTGTAGCTTTATTGCGCTGCTTTTGACTAAACCCAGGGTTATACGGATAGGTGCAAGATCTGAGTCTACTGAAATTAGCCACTCTCAAGCCGAGAACATGCTGTCTTTGAGGTGGAGTACAGCCAAGCACTTGAACTTCTGCATAAGATGGTGGTGTTTATTGTACGTATGATCGTTCTCTTAACTAACGTTTGCTACAGACTTTATACCTCTTTTAGTTAGTTTTCTTATTTCTACGTCTTCAGCCCAGAAAGGCTTTCGTCTTGATGCTAGTATCTAATCTTTACGTACTTTTTTTGAGATGACATTTGTATCATATACTTTTTTTCCAACTACGGCACAAAATTCATATTTAACTAATCCATCTTTACCTTTAGCAAACTGTTCATTTGCATACTCAATAAACTTATCAAAAAATTGAGGAATTATCGTTTTTTTTAAACTATCTACCAAAACACTCAAACCTCCTGATTTCATAAGATGATTTACTACTTCATTGCCATTTTTACAAGGAACAATAACAGAACCATCCCATGCGTGTTGAACTAAAAAATTTCGCTGGCAAAAGTTTTTGACCAAATATTTTTTATCTTTGGGTAGGTTCACATCTATATTCTTAACAATTGCTTCTGGGTAATCCATCATAACTTTGATGAGGAGGTCTGCACAATCTTTCATTGAACTGGCTTTATTTTCTATCAGACCAATAAACCCACCTGGTTTAACCACTCTTTCTAATTCTTGGCTCAACTTTCTGTGATCCATGAAGCCAATTGCCCAGGCACAAACTACGCCATCAGTGGAATGATCGGGAAGGCTTTCTAGAAATGAAAGAGCATCAGATTGAATAAAAATAATATTTGAAAAATTTTGCTCTTGAGCTTTTTTTTTGTTCAGTTCAAGCATACTAGAAGAAAAGTCTACAGCAAAAACTTTTCCCTGATTTCCTACTTTCTCAGCTAATAAATGAGTAAAAAAACCAGTTCCACAAGCTAAATCTAAAATATGTTGACCTGATATTATCTGCAGTTTTTCAAACATTTCTAATGCGCTTTTACCAACATACTTTAAATAATGCTCATCGTAAGAATCAGCAATTTTATTGTATTCGATAGTAGGAGCAGAGTTAACATGACTTAGTTTTAGTCTGGCTATTCTGTAACCCAGTTTTATCGAATTTAATGCTGACCTTATTAGGTTTACCATCGTTTTTTTACCTCAATCTGAAGCTATATAGTGATATGTAGAAAAGAGTATAATCCAGAATTACCCTTTTATATGAAATCAGGCTGATTGGTTATCAATTATAAGGGGAGCATCCCAAATATGCAAAAACCTTATACCGTTTCTATATGAAGATGCATAGAAAGAACCCCACCGCCTGCGGCACCTCCCCAAGGCATCGGAGAGGTTAGGAGGGGTAAAAATAATGTGCAGCTTTACAAAAAATTGGTATTACTTACCCTCATCCCCTAACCCCTTCTCAAGAGCGGGAGAAGGGGAATAAAAGTAGGACTTGACTCCCCTGTCCCCATTTGGGCTATCCATTAATGGATAGCCCCATTTGGGAGAGGGGTTGGGGGTGAGGGCAGAATGGCAAGTGTGTAAAATTGGGATGCTCCCATTATAAGTTGGGTTTTCACTTCGTTCAACCCAACTGACACGAATGATAAGTGTTTAACCGGAGTTGATATTACCTGTAAAACTTCTATCACTCTCATGACTTCTTCATCGCTCATATGAGGACTTATCGGTAGGCTCAAAACATCTCTAGCTATTTGTTCTGTAATAGAAAAACTGCCTAAATGCTGTTCTTTTACGTACGCATCAGATAAATGGGGTGGAACAGGATAATGAATTAAAGTACCTTTGAATGTTGACGAAAGAATAAGGGTTTCAGCCGACCTTTTTGTTGTTGGCGATTGCCCAAGGGGCAGTGCCGAAGGCAATCGCGACTACTTGCGCTCGCTTTTAAGTCCACCCAGAACAGAGATACTTGAAAGGCAGTTTCTGCGCTGATTTCAGCGGATTGCATTTTCCAGTTCAAATCAAAGGTGCTTAAGGCTTCTCGAAAACTTTTCGGTCTACTAATAATAGTTTGTTCTTCTTCTGTTTTGCCTTGGTAACCCTACTCACCTTCATTGCTTAACTTTTACTTACTTAGGGCTTGCTGAAAAAGAAAGAAAAGGTAGTATGCTATAATTTTCAGACTAGAAATATATATTCAAGTGCAAGAAAAAAGGCTAGAATACTCTAAAAGCCTTGCATCAGCGTAACTCGTCCGGATACTTAGTAATTTAAGTAACTATGTACCGAAAAGAGGAGCCAACTCAAATTCCACTGGAAAGCTTTGAGCTTCCATTTGAGGGAAAGTTGTCAGAAGATAATCGTTGGGTAATGATGGCTTCTTTCATACCCTGGGTAGAATTTGAAGAAGAATACGCAATATTATTCTCTTCAGAGATAGGAGCACCAGCAAAATCATTTCGGATGGCATTGGGTGCATTAATAATCAAAGAAAAGCTAGGGATAAGTGACGCCCGAAACAGTAGAACAAATTAAGGAAAACCCTTATCTCCAGTACTTTATAGGGATGTCATCTTATAGTAATGATGCGATATATTTGACGCATCAATGTTAGTACATTTTCGAGAAAGAATCAGTGCTGAGCTTGTCAATAAAGTGAATCAACAAATGGTGAAGAAGATGCTAGAGACAACATCTTCTCAAGCGGCTGAAAAAAAAACAGAAGAATCAGAAAAAGAAGGTAATACACCGAAAAATTGTGGAAAATTAATATTAGATGCCACTTGTGCCCCCAGTGATATCAGTTATCCGACAGATTTAGAGCTACTAAATCAAGCAAGAAAGCAGACACAAAAAAATATAGACTTACTTTCTAAAATTGTGAAAGGGCAATTAGATAAAAAGCCAAGAACAAGCGCGAGAGATAGCAAGAAAGGATTATCTAGAAGTTGCTAAAAAACGTCGCGTCTCCCAAAAAGACAGAAGAAAAGCGATTAAAAAACAACTTCAATATATCAAAAGGAATTTATCTCATATTGAGCAGTTAGTCTTGTCAGGAGCCAGTCTAGAAAAGTTAAGTAACAGACAATATAAGATGTTGCTTGTAGTTGCAGAAGTTTATCGTCAACAACTCTGGTTGTATGAAAATAAAAAACAGAGTATTGATGACCGCATTGTCAGTTTAACCCAACCACATATTCGTCCAATTGTCCGAGGAAAAGCAGGTAAATCCGTGGAATTTTGCGCAAAACTGTCTGCTAGTTGCTTTGAAGGATATGTATTTTTAGACCATATTAGTTGGGATAACTTTAATGAATCAGGAGATTTAAAAGCACAAATAGAAGCCTTTAAAAATTTCACAGGTTATTATCCAGAGTCCGTTCATGTTGATAAAATTTATCGGACAAGGGAGAACCGAGCTTGGTGTAAAGAAAGAGGAATAATCATGAGTRGTCCTCCTTTGGGAAGACCTCCAGCTAATGTCTGTAAAGAAAAAAAGAAACAAGCTTTAGAATCTGAGAGGATTCGTAATTGTATTGAGGGAAAATTCGGGCAGGGTAAAAGAAGATTTAGCCTGGGTAGAGTGATGGCTAAACTTTCTCATACTTCTCAAACTGCAATTGCTATAACTTTTTTAGTGATGAATCTTTCTACTCAACTATCACGCTTGTTTTATGCTTTTTTATGTCTATTTTTGAAAACTGAACCTTTTTTACAGCCTCTCATCATTGAAAATTATATTTTACCGATTGACAGATAATAGCAAGTTATACCTGACCTTTGTTGAGTAACTAATCAATCCTTATCTTGCTTTTTTCTGACTTTTTCAGCAAGCCCTATTTAAATATAAATACGTAACATTTAGTATAGTTTTTTATATGCTTAAACCTATAAAAAATTTCAATTCTCTTCAAATATATATGAATGCTTGTTCATATATAATATATGAATCTTAGGACAAGTCAGGAGAAAATTATGACCAACGTAACTCAATTAAAATGCGCCTGTGAACCTTGCTTATGTGTTGTTTCCTTAGAGGATGCCATTCAAAAGGACGGTAAATACTACTGCTCAGAAGCCTGTGCTGAAGGGCATCAAACAATGCAAGGCTGCGGTCACAGCGGCTGTGGCTGTTAAAAAAGCACTCGGGATTGGGGACTGGGGACTAGGAATTTTCTTCCCCAGTACCTATAAAAAAGTACTCGGGATTGGGGACTGGGGACTAGGAATTTTCTTCCCCAGTACCCAATCCTCAATTCCCAGTAGCCAATTTCCAGTACCTAATTTACAGAGTAGACATTACATCTTGTGCGGCTTTTAGCGTCCGCTCAATATCTTCTTCTGTGTGTGCTATGGAAGTAAACCCTGCCTCAAATTGAGATGGTGCTAAGTAAATGCCACGCTCCAACATACCGCGATGGAACCGCCCAAACTTAGCTGTATCGGATTTTTTGGCATCCTCGTAGTTATGGACAGGTCCATTTGCGAAGAATAGACCAAACATTCCGCTGATTTGACCGCCGCAAGCTGCGTGACCTGTTTCTTTAGCAATTTGTAGCAAGCCATCGGCTAACTTTTGAGTTATGCTGTCCAAATACTCGTATGTACCTGGTTTTTGCAGCAATTCCAGCGTTTTAATTCCAGCAGTCATTGCCAAGGGGTTACCAGAAAGCGTTCCCGCTTGATACACTGAACCTGCGGGAGCAACCATTGACATGATATCGCGACGACCGCCGTAAGCTCCTACTGGCAAACCACCGCCGATAATCTTGCCTAAAGTTGTTAAATCAGGGGTGATGCCAAACTTCTCCTGTGCGCCGCCATAGGCAATGCGGAAGCCCGTCATCACTTCGTCAAACACCAATAATGCCCCATGCTCGTGAGTCAGCTCTCGTAGACCTTCTAAAAAGCCAGCATCGGGAGCAATAAACCCAGCATTGCCAACAATTGGCTCTAGAATGACACCAGCAATTTCGTCGCGGTTTTGTTCAAACAGTTCCTTGACAGCTTCCAAATCATTGAAAGGAGCAGTCAGGGTGTTGGTAGTAGCTGATTTAGGAACGCCTGGAGAGTCGGGTAAACCGAGTGTGGCTACACCAGAACCTGCCTTTACTAGGAACATATCGGCGTGACCATGGTAGCAGCCCTCAAACTTGATAAGTTTATCGCGTCCGGTGAAAGCTCGCATCAACCGCAGCACTGCCATACAAGCTTCAGTGCCGGAGTTAACAAATCTTACCATTTCGATGCTAGGAACGGCATCAATGACCATTTCTGCCAGTATATTTTCTAACACACTGGGCGCACCAAAGCTAGTTCCTTTTTCCAAGGCTTCATGGAGTGCTGCAATCACCTCAGGATGAGCATGACCGCAAATGGCTGGTCCCCAAGTGCCAACATAGTCAATATATTGGTTGCCATCCACATCCCAAATGTACGCGCCTTTGACACGGTCAAAAACGATAGGTTGTCCACCCACAGATTTGAACGCTCGGACAGGGGAACTGACTCCTCCTGGCATGAGATTTTGGGCAGCAGCAAAGATTTCTTGTGATTTTGTAGTTTTAATCGTTGTATTTACCAAGGTTATCTCCTACAGTGAGAATAAAAAGCTCTATCCTAGGATAGGGGTAAACACTGCTTATAAGTTATATCGTAGTAAAATACTAGAGCTTATATCTAGTAAAGTCGCTGAACCAGGAAATAACAATATGTTGTACAAGTCCAATCAAGACTTGCCAATCGAGATTCGCACTCGTTTATCAGAAGCATACCAGGATTGGTACCGAGCTGCTTTTAACTCGGCAATGCACTGGTACGGTGAAGCAGCAAAAGCTCACAAAGTGGCGTTGAGTGCTGTTAAGATGCAATCGGCAATGCATAAAAGTGTAGTTTAAAGTTGGCAAAGAAAGTGGGTAAAAAACATATCAGATGCCCTATTTAGAATGGTATCGTGAACCAAGGAGCTATTTGTAACAGCAACATTGCATCTGGTATGTTTTCTTCGGATTTACACTCACTACACCACGCCATTCCTGTGGAAAAAATTCGTTACGATGAAAAGGGTCTAGTGCCAGCGATTGTCCAAGATCATCTGGATGGCACTGTTTTAATGATGGCGTGGATGAATCAACAGTCGCTAGAAAAAACTTTGGAAACTGGAGAAAGTTGGTTTTGGAGTCGTTCCCGTCAGGAGTTGTGGCATAAGGGAGCGACTTCTGGGCATATTCAGAAAGTAAAAAGCATCCGTTATGACTGTGATAGTGATGCGCTACTCGTTGGGGTAGAACAGGTAGGAGATATTGCCTGTCACACTGGTGAGCGCAGCTGCTTTCATCAAGTTGATGAAAAAATTGTCCCACCACCAGGGGATACATTGTCGCAATTGTTTGCTGTGATATGCGATCGCCGCGATAACCCAAGTGAAAGTTCTTACACTTGTAAATTATTTGCAGGCGGTGATAACAAGATTTTGAAAAAGATTGGCGAGGAATCTGCTGAAGTGGTGATGGCTTGTAAGGATGATGATGCAGATGCGATCGCTTCTGAAGTTGCTGATTTGTTCTACCACACTTTGGTCGCTTTAGCTCATCACAAAGTTGATATAAAAGACGTTTACCGCAAGTTACAGGAACGGAAAAAATAATTCAGAATTCCTATTGTGAGGATATGACGACCAGTTGCCAACTTGCTGACTGGGGAACCTCCTCCAAACTGACTTCCAACACTTGCTCTACCCAACTCAGGTCACTCACCTTAACACCAATCGCCTCAACCCGACTCCCAGGCACTAAACCAATCCAGCGGATGCGGAAGTTGCGCTCATTTGGCATTCCGTGATAACTCCCCCGCACTGCCTCACAGGTGAGAAGATGACGGTGAGTCGAAAAGCGCTGGGTAAACAGACGGCGGCTACCTTCATCAGTACGATAGGTTGCGCTTTCACCGTCATCCTCATAAAAATCTAGTTCACCGTCTCCCCCCGCATACACTTCCAGGATGAGGTTTGCAGGCGGTGCAGTGCCGACGCGGAGTGAGACTTCACCAAGAGGTAAAATCGTTCCACCACGGACAAAGACTGGCACTCGATTGAGGGGAACCCAAAGGTGCAAGTGTTGATTTCCTGGGTACGATTGATTTGTTTCCCGTTGCCACCAAACTCCTGAGGGCAGGTAGACTTGCCGATAACCGCCAGCTTCAACGACTGGGGCAACCAATAGGCGATCGCCTAAAAAATACTGAGTTGGTACCTGGTAAGCTTGTGCATCTTCAGGATACACCAGATACATTGGGCGACACAGTGGCAAACCAGTGTCGTATGTAATTCTGCTCAAATGATACAGATACGGAACCAATTGTATACGGATATGAAAGGCTTGACGGATGGCTTGCAGTACCCGAGATCCATAAGCCCAAGGCTCTCGCTGACCGTGGTCTGAATGTAGCCGTACAATGGGACTAAAGCAGCCAAATTGCACCCACCGAACAAAAAGTTCCGGATCAATTGTCGGCACACCTAGCACGTGGTTGAAAAAGCCTCCTAAATCATTAGACCAATAAGCCACCCCGACATTACCCGCGCGTGCTGTAAAATCGACCAACAACTGGAGGATTTCCCAGTGTGAGTATGTGTCACCAGAAAACTGCAATGGGTAGCGGTGCGAACCAATCCCACCCGCACGCGAGAGAATCAGGGCACGGCGATTTGTTTTGGCTTCTAGATGAGTGAAATAGACATGGTTAGTCCACAACTGAGAATTGACACCCGCATGAGTGGCATTACTGCCGTCAATCCACCAAAAGTCGATGCCTTCCTCCTCACGGGGGCTGTGTAGTACCTGCATAAACAGGCGTGCCTCCTCTTGATCTGCCAGATTAAACAGCAGCCAGCCATCTTCTGGATCAGTGGTATTGAGTTTGTTCGCGCCAATATTATCTGGATGCCAAGTATCAAATATCCACTCAACCTTTGGGTTTTTGACCGCGAAAACCTTACCTGCTCTGACGTCGCTTGGATCTAGTCCCCTTGCTGCACAAAGAGCCTGGAATTGGCTGTCACCGGGAGGGACTCCTTCAAGATGCACGTTAGCGCCAAAATGCAGCCCAATGCTGTGCCCCCAGTCCAAAAACGCCTGAGGATCGGGAAATAAATCGCGATCCCAGTCCCAACCGCACCAACCGGAACCGTGCCAATCCACATCGAGCATCAAAACGTCCAGAGGCAAAGCGAGTTCGTCAAACTGCTTGACAAGTTTATGATAATGTGCATCGCTTATCTGAGCGAACTGGGAGAACCAAATACCAAAAGCCCAACGTGGCAGCATTGGTATACGTCCGCATAGCTGCACAAAGTCGAACAAAGCAGCGGCGTAGTCTAGACCGTAGGCAAAGAAGTACCAGTCTTGGCAATTCGAGTCACGTTCGCTAAGCCACCCATCTTGTATCACGGCGCTGGCAGAATCGTTGAGTAGGCTGTAACCACTTTGGCTGATGATTCCAGGGGGAAAGTGACGCCATTGTTTGAGAAACTCTTGCAACTCGGGAGGCAATTCCTGAAAACGGTAGCGTTCCAAATACCAGATGGGTGGTTCTTCAAAGTCAGTGGTTTCACCGCGATCGCGCAGAGTTTTGTGGATTGATATCAGCGATTTGTAAGGGAATTCTTGAGTATAGGGATAGCTTTTTTCAACAGAGGCTGGATGAACTCCTGTGGGGTAAAAGTTTCGGTGAGTAACGTCGAGGCTGGTGAAGGTACCGCCCAAGTTCTGAGTATCGACAACAGAGGGTGTCCACGTTCCCGAATGCTTAAGGGTTTGCCAGTGGATTTGCAAGTTAGCGTCGTTGAACGGGTTAGCATCAGGTCGATAAACAATGTGGATGTACTCAGTATGTAAGCTCAGCGCTCCATCGTTTGTAACGCTGATAGCTTTGAAAGGCACAGGTTCAGGGCGCTTAAGAACAGCAACGGTGGAACGATCCTCAAACTGACCAGCGGCTGACCATTCCAGCCGCACCAAACCATCACCCAAGGCGCTGAAACGGGCATTTCCGCAGACGATACTGCCGTTGAGTTCGTTATATTCCACCACTTGAAAATTTAAATTTATCTGTATATCAATCTTTAACAATCATAACTTGTTGATTTAAAGGCGATCGCGATACTGTTACGCTCCTGTTAAGCCTGTTAACTCGTGTGTCGAATTATATACGACTTGCACTCAGAGCGCCGTTAAGATCTGTTTTTTCTGTCTTAGACCAAAAATTTATATTTTTTGTAATTCTTATTATTGATTGAGATTTTCCTCACTGATTCCACAGAGTTTCCACAGGCACTTTCTTATTTTCCACAGCTGCTTGACGCTGTTACAAGCTCTTGCCCTATTACTGGGGATTTCTTTGTGTTACGCGCAGGAGTCTTGAGGAACTGAGTTTTTGTTAAGAAATATTACAAAAATCATCTGAAAGCCTGATGATTTCGTAGAAAATTATTTTTTTTCAAGTCCTTCTTAATATTTCGCAGCATTGACAACCCCACCCCCTTTTGACGCAAAATGATGCGGCTTGCTTTTTTAGTCCGTTGAACTGCTGTGTAGAATTACTTAAGCTGTTGCCGCAGATTGTCGGACAGGCGCTTGGGCTATGTGTTCCCACTATGGCTTATTAGAGGCAAGTTTCCCGATTGGAAAACTTCAAAGGAGACGAATTTTATGAATGCAACAGTTAGCATATTTACAGAAATTCCCGAAACACTTCATGAATCCCTCAAAAGCTACTTGGAAACACATCCAGACTGGGATCAAAAACGTGTACTGACGGCAGCGCTGTCATTGTTTTTACTTCAAAATGGAGATAGCGATCGCCGTGCAGCGCGGGTTTATCTAGAAACTTTGTTTCATCAGTGCTAAATAGAAATGCGTTGCCCAAATCAGGGGTTTAAGCAAAACTTGGAATTCATGAACCGTCAGTTGCTTCGTAAGATCTACTGGAATGGTCACAAAGCGGGCAATCGCGCCTTCGTTCCATAACCACCAACCCCAGCCGCAAAGACTGTGTTAGCGGTACAAGCTCAACGCTTTGTATTGATGTATCAGGGTTATTTTTTTCGGCGCTTTTAAGTCAGGAAGTTGAAGCACAAGTATAGAGGAGCGCCATTTAGGTGATAAGCATCTTAAACGGCTAAGCAGTCCGTTTATTTCCCATCGTTAATGCAGGGTATCAACAATTAAAAATCTTGAGTGGCAGAAGTCGCCACTCAAGATTATCGCTTGCAGCATCACGAATTTTTTTGAAGTTATCAAGCTTAAGGGTAACAGAAATAGTCCTATGTGTTTGCCAATACTTAATTTGCTTGGCTCTCAACCATTAGAAATACTACTAAAGGATGAAATATAAAGTATGAACTGTTTCATCCTTCATCCTTTATGCTTCCTCCTTTAGACTTGATTATAGTTATGCTCCAGTTCTTGAACTCAACAAATCTACACCTCAAAGCAAGCCTCGCTTTTGATTGTGCCGTCATTGGAACCAAGGCTTTGTATTAAAGTTAATTTTTTAACCTAGCTTCCAAGTAAAATCACTATCATTCACATATTTAGGCGGCAATATTCCTTACTATTGGGATTTTTCAGACTGCTGGACTTGAGAAGGGCATTCAAATTTATACCCAACCCCACGCACCGTTTGAATTAATGCTGGTTGGGTGGCGTCAGCCTCAATCTTCTTACGAATTTGACCGATATGTACATCTACAACCCTTTGGTCCCCGACGTACTCGTAGTCCCACACCTCCTGAATCAATTCAGCGCGTCGCCAAACTCGACCTGGATGGCTAGCTAAAAAATGCAACAAGTCAAATTCCAAAGCAGTTAACAGCACGGGTAGATTGTTAAGTGTGACCTCCCGTCGTACTGGGTCAATCATCAACTTTTCAAATACCAGGCGCTTCTGTTCTGCCGTAGTGACAACACGCTGACGCCTTAATATTGCTGCTACTCTGACTTCGAGTTCTCCCAAACCAAATGGCTTGGTGAGATAGTCATCAGCACCTTTAGAAAAGCCGCGAATCTTGTCCGCTTCATCTGCACGGCTAGTTAGCATCAGTACAAAAACTCCGTTACGGCTTTGCATCTCTTGGCAGAGGTTAAACCCAATGACGTCTGGTAAATTTACATCTAAAATCACCAAATCTGGGTTAAATTGCTCAAACATCGCTAGAGCAGTCTTACCATCTTCTGCAGCCTCTACCTGATAGTTTTGCTTGATTAAAAAGCGTTGGATTAAATTCCGAACCGCAGGGTCGTCATCAACTACAAGAATCTTGGCAGGAGCCATGACCATCACTTTGCACAAAAATTTATAGGATTAACAAGCGAATTCCGTCTTAAAAGCGGTTTTCGCTTTGGGGGACAATATGTATCTACAAGGCTAAGGCATGATTTCCCTGATTATTCAAATACTAGTGTAATCAGGATTTTTAACAATGAGGGCGTAAATATTTTGGTAATGCTACCCCTTTTGTTGTGTGTCTGGCTTTTTCTTGTTAACTTTATGTCCAAAAAGCAGATGCTGTAACCTTAGCCACGGCAACTGAGTAAACTAGGATACATAGTTTGTCTCAGTTGCACAATAATTTAAAACGCTTCAATTTTAAATCTATATGCGGCTTTATGACACAAGACATATGAGGCTAATTATTCTCGACTCGGTAAAGGTACACTAAATTGTCAAATCTGAAACATAAGAAATTTTTGTTCATAAAAATGCCTTCTAGGTATTTTTAGCTTAAATTCTAGAGTAAAGCTCGCTTTAGTGAACGACATGAGGGTATACACGGAGTTCTGGCTATATGTTAAAGTGACTATAGTTAAAATTACCAAATTAATGCAGCTTACCTATGCTACTATCCGGGTAAGACATACGAATTGACCAAAACATTGGTTTCGACCAACATAAAAGTATAGTCGTTTTTTGTTTAGCAAGATATTGCCGCCGACTGAGGCTAAAGTGATAAACTCCCATGAGCGAGCACAATCCCTACGAAAAACTTGGGGTATCAGAAGATGCTAGTTTCGATGAAATTCAGGATGTTCGCAATCGCCTATTGGAGCAATACAGTGGCGATGCTAAACGTCTAGAAGTTATAGAAGCTGCTTATGACGCCATTTTAATGGAGCGCTTAAGGATGCGCCAAGAAGGCAAAATCAAAGTGCCAGAACGCATCCGGTTTCCAGAGCGCCTCGTACAACCGCCATCAAAAGAAACTCTCTCCCCTCGCAAGCAGTCACCTGCGTGGCTGCAACGAATTCTAGATAAGCCAACTCCAGCAGATGTGTTGTTGCCTGGAGCTTGGTATATTGGATTGAGTGCCATTAGCGTGTTTTACCCAGTTGGAAACAACCAGATTTTGCAATTGGCATTAGTGCTTGGGGTGGGTGTAAGTATTTACGTTCTTAATCGTAAGGAAGGAAAGTTTGGTAGAGCCGTTTTATTAACACTTATTGGTCTGATTACGGGCTTAATTGCAGGAGGACTAGTCGCCAGCTGGCTGCTACCCCAAATACAATTTTTGAGTTGGACAGAAGATCAATTTTCTACGGTGGTAACTTTCGTATTGTTATGGCTTATCACTAGCTTTTTAAGGTAATTGGGGATTGGGGATTGGGGATTGGGGATTAGAAACTGGGGATCCTTGTATTGGGAGGATTATCGACGGGGATTGAAACCCCGCCCAAATCCTGTAAGAACATTTTCCCAGTACCCAGTACCTAAAAACATGGTGTAGGCAGTTCATGACAGCTACTTAATGGGCAGTAAGGAATAGGTTCATCCGATTCCTTATTCCCTATTGACAGTTCAAGTGGTTTGTTGTAGTGCTGTCTCTAGAACTAAATCCACAGCAGAACTTAAATCTCTAACAATTAAGTCCGGCTGGTAAGGTTCTAGTTGAGCGCGATCGCGGATGCCACACTCTACAGCTATAACCTTAATATCGTGTTTTGTGGCAGAAATGATGTCGGCTTCCGTATCCCCCACCATCCAGATATCAGAAGCTGGGGGAAGTTCCTGTATTGCCCGTGCCATCAACAACGGTTTATCGTCAATGTCACGGGTTTTGACGTAGTCGTTGCTCAAACAGTAACAGCGATTTTCCGGAAAAAATCTGGCTAAATCGTGCTTTTTGAAGGCATAATCTAATTCCCTCACCCGACGCATCGTCATGACAACCAAATCGACACCCGCCTGTTGAATTTTTAACAGTGCTTGTACAGCCCCAGGAGCAAGGCTATCGTAATCAAAGTAAGGTTGTGTATGTACTGTTTGTCGTCGCAATTGAGAAAATTCCTGTGCTTGCGCCTCATCTAAACCAGAAATAACAGCGATTTGTTTTTCCGGAATGCGCGATCGCTTCAACTGCCAAAATTCCGCTTTCGCAAGCTCTCGTACCTGTTGGTTTGGGCGTCGAATCTTTTCCAAGCAGAATTGATACACACGGTAGTAGCGTTCGGAAACATCAATAATGGGACCGTCAAAATCTGTAATAAGTCTTAACATTTGTTTTTTAAATGTAAATAATTATTAACAGGTTATCCCAGATGCTGCTGCTGTGTACGTTTAAAAAATTAATAAGTCAGTTTTGCATTTCTTATCTATCATCCAAAATCTTTGAGACTACCACGTTTGATTTGTTCATTTTCAATTGCTGCAAATAAAGCGCGAAAGTTTCCTTCGCCAAAACCTTGAGCTTGGTAACGACGCTCAATAAACTCAAAGAAAAAGGTCGGCTGTCGAAAGATAGGCTGAGTAAAAATTTGCAGTAGTACGGGGATTATATTCTTCGACCCAAAAAAAGTATTTTCTTTCCAATCTACCAAAATTTCTTGTTGGGTAATAGCATCCAGCTCGTCTGTAGACAGGGGAAGCCCTTTTCGCCGTCTAATCTGTGAGTAATAGCCTTTGGGAACTGGGAGCAAACATAGACCAGTAGCACGAAATTGGGCTATTGCATCAACAATATTGCGTGTCCGCAGGGCGATATGTTGAATTCCTGGTCCTCGGTTCACGTTCAAAAATTCTTGAATTTGAGAATTGGCTGAAGCTGGCTCATTAATTGGCAATTGTACTTCACCGTTGCCCGAAACCATTACCTGGCTATATAGAGCAGAGCGAGCAGTTTGAATGTTAAACGTTTGCTGGGGTTGAAAATCAAGGATATTTTGATACCAAGTCACTGCACGTTCTAAATCACCTGCATTGACATTCAGCACGATATGGTCTATGGCAGCAAACGAAGAAGATGAGGATGAGGGAGTGAGGGAGTGAGGGAGTGAGGGAGTGAGGGAGTGAGGGAGTGAGGGAGATGAGGAAGAAAATATTGCTCCCTGATCACCGTGATCTCCCGCCATTTCCCTTTGTATCAACGTATGAGACAGGGAACCCCAAGCAGCAATTTTGCCCCATTTAATGTATTTCTGACCACACTGCTGTTGTTGAACTGGTTGCAGGACTTTTGCCCCATGGACTTGAGCAAGCGAGATGATTTGTTCTACATCTTCAACACAAAAAGCAATATCTGCCACACCAGGCGGGTGCTGGCGTAAAAACTCAGCCACTGGGCTTGAAGGTAAGAGGGCAGAAGACAGTAAAAAATAGACTGGACCACTTTTTACCACTTCCGTGGAAGTGTGAGCGTCATTCCTACCTTGTAAGGGAATACAGTCTTCCTTTTGTAGGAAGGTTGAGGGAATAGCAGAATCACCGACTACTTGAAAACCCAAATGGTGTACAAACCAATCGCGCCACGCTTTGGCATCTTCTACATAGAAGTGAACGTGATCAATTTTCATATACTGTGAAAATCCAGCGCAACTGCTTATCTGTTTGTAAATTTTGCCTTTTTTACTGGATTTTCAGCTCATTCCTAAGCAAGAATCTAGATTCCTAAATACAAATGAGGAATGAGAATTCATGAGATGAATTCATTTTATGTTGATTGGCTTGCGTCTGAAAAAACCACTTCTGGGGGTACATCGGAGCTAACTATACCTTGTAGTTCAAGTTGTTGTTGTGGAGATTGAGGCTGTAGGTTTTGTAAATTGTCTTTTAACTGAGTCTGTAGCCAGTGTTCAAAGAGTTCATTGAGCAGCCGCTGTCGCATTTCTTCATCTAATTGAGCTGGCAGTAACTTTTCCAGCCGTACAATGACAATCCAATCTCCTAATGGTGTTGGTGGTAAAAGCTGACCAGGCTGAACTGATGCCAGCATATTTGCCAAGGCTGGATGGGGAGTTCCCAACTCAACTGGACCTATTAAGCCGCCTGTTTGAGCTTCAGGACCTTGAGAATACTCGCGAGCAAGTTCGCTAAAAGACTGTTCCCCTTCTTGAATTCGGAAGTAAAGCTCTTGGGCTATACAAATATCTTTGACCCGAATCAAAGCATAGACAACCCGATCTAACTTTGCCTTACGCGTTAGAAAGTACGACTGTAACTTGTCTGCCCAAGTACTGCGCTTGAATTGTTCCAGTTTGATGTTACGTGTGGCTAGATATTCTACTTGTTCGCGGTTTAGACCACGGGCTTTTAACCATGCTTGTAGATCATCTTCAGAATTCAACTGGTGCTGTTGGTAAAACTGCTTATATGCCTGGCTGTTTTCTTCTTGTGTGAGGGTAAGCTTAGCGATCGCACTGTCGATGATAATCTCTCGCAGCAACTGCGGTAGAATTCCGTATTGTTTCAATAGGGGAATGAGTTCGTCTTTGCTAATGGCGCGATCGCCTACTTGTAAAACTGGAACCATAACCTCCTAAATGTTCTGCTTTATATTTTTGGCAAGATAGAGCTACGTCACTCTAATGGTTTTATCAAGATATCTTAATAATAGTATCTCTAGTTCTACTGTACTGACCATTCACAGGTAACTTTCTCGTCTACTTTTGGGTAATTTGGACTCTTTGCTTTGTATTCACGGGCTGCTTATTAAATCTGGAGTTTTTACTTGCTGCAAGCTCAAAACGACTTAAGGGATGCATATTCTTTATTCTGAACTCGTGCTAGTGCAAGGAGTCAGGAGTCAGTAGAGAAAAGTACTTATACAACCTGGGTTTTACTTGTTCCTAACTGTCTAGTTATTTCTACGGCTGCTGCACTAGGAGTCGCCGGGCATCGATCCGCCTTGTTTGGCCGCCTTGTTTGTTCTTAATTTTCTTGAGGTTGCTACTATACCACAAAACTGACTTTTCTTGTGTAGCCTGATTTTGTACCCTTCAAATGACTGCAAAAGCTCTTGCAATATTAATTCAACAACTGTATCGTTTCAGTGGATTCTCCCAAACGTGTTCATAAGATACAACAGCATTAACACAATAAAAAACCGTTACTCCTGGTAAATATATTTATGTATATTTATGTCGATACTTATAATGGTCTCACCAAATGGAAATATGGCTAACTCAAATCTTGCTTGAGTAGCCAATAGCCCTTACCCTATAACTTGCGCTCGCCAAGTTTGCAAGATAAGGATGACAGAAAACTAAGCAATGCTTATGCTATTAAGAAGCACTTTTATTATCATAATACTTAAATTATGTCAAACAAATTCATTTTTGATAGCTTTATAGGTAACTCGACCTTTGTTTCGCTTGAATTAGGAGACATCTTTATTACACACCGTAGTCGTGTTGCCAATGTGATCGTTGGCTTGGAATATGTTGAACAACCTGACCCAAGTGGAATCAAGCGACTACAACCGATTATTGATTTTATCAAAGATAATCTAACAGATTATCCACATCCTGACTTGTTTGAGGTCATCAATGCTAATCTCGTCTCTAGACTACTCTATTATTCTGATTTAGATTTGTCATCAAAACTTGGCTCGTTGAGCGTGACACTTGATGTTGCATCAATGGAAGTGTTTCCTTTCCCCTTTGCTAGCACAATCACGTGTACCCCTGCGGGTGAGAGCAATGGACTTGTCTTATTTAAGTTAGAAGACATCTTAATTCCGGCGTGTGACAGTGTAGCAGATGTTTTTGTCAGCCTCGATTATATTGATGGATTTGACGTTAATGGATTCAAGCCACTGCAACCTATCGCCGACTTCGTCAAAGATTCTCTAACAGATTATCCACATCCTGACTTGTTTGAAGTCATCAACCGTAATCTCACCTTTGGGTTGTTTTCTAATTGTGATCTAGAGTTATCATCAGTACTAAATTCCCTGAGTATTACACTTAGTGTCCCACAAGGACGAGTTCCTTTGCCATTGACCAGCACCGTCACCGCCACCTCAACTCGGGCGACTCAACTTTCTGTTTTAGCCGATAATTTAGTGGGGTTCAGTGCTGAGCAGTTAGCTCATCCCTTCTACAATAATATTGATAATAATATTGATGGGAACACACTAAAGCGGTTTTGGTGATTTGACTTGTTCAAGGCGGAGGTAAAAAATTTCAAGTTGTGTCACTGCACTCAGGGAAATCCTGATGTCTTCATATCATCAATCTTCATATAATGTGAGTTCGATATAAGAAAGAAAGCAGAAAGTTCTAATGAAAACATCACGAAATTATTTCCCGATTTACCAGGCTCATGATGCTAAGTTATGAAAAATCTAAAGTTTAGTGAGAACCTATGCAAGTTTTATCTCCCTATGGAAAAAATGTTCTTGCCGAGCTAAAAGACATCTATGGTTTCAATTCGGTGGAAGCAACAGCAGAATTTGCCATTCACCATCTTCAGCAGCAGTACCAGTTTCAAGTAGTCTCAGTCGAGGCATTACACATTTCTACTGGGTTGGCTGCAAAGCTCAAGGCTGATGGCGAGATTTACTATCTCAAATTTACCTCGCGCGAGATGCACGAAAATCCAGATCAACTATTTCCGTGGCTTTCCTACGCACGAAAGCAAGGAATCTTACTACCTGAAATCATTAGAGCGACCAATGGCAGTTGGTATTTGTCTCCATTGAAGAATTTAGAGTCAGATTATGATGTCGTCTACCTGATGCGCGATGTTCCGGGAAAACCAATGGAACAAGCCAGCAAACAATTATTGCAGCAGTATGCCGAGGCAATGGCTCAGTTCCATCGGATTGGATTCGAGTATTCGCATCCAGTGCTGGGGGCTGATGATTGGACTTGGGAAAGCCAGTGGGAAGATCGCCACGAGCTACGGAACGATCTGAAAGACTGCCCTTTCATCTCACAGGAGCTTGTCTCAGAATCGATGCACGTGATCGAAGAAACGACGGTTTGCACTTTACCCCAAACGATTATTCACACAGACTTTCGGTTTTGCCATGTCTTCTTTCAGGATAATTCCTTGAGCGGTCTTGTGGATGTGGATCAGTCAACGCAGGGTGAGCGACTGCTCGATTTGTGTTACGGACTAGCTAGTGGTTCTTCACCGGAAAGCGGAAGCCTCCTAACCTTCGAGCAACTCCAAAACACTTTATTGATGTATCACCAATATCTGCCGTTGAGTGAGCTTGAACAATCGATCCTAAAGGGAGTCCTTGTTTATGCATTTCTTGAAACACTTAACGATTTGTCTCAATGCAACGGCACTGAGCAAGATTTCAATATGACGCAAACCCTTTTGCGCTCTATCCTTGAAGCCTCAGAGAAAGAGTTATTCGGTAGTCTGTAGTTGACGCAAGCTAACAACTTATTAGACGGAATAATTCGGGTTTTATGGTTTCATCACAAAATCATTCTACACCTTCGTATGTTTCCAAGAAGCAATAATCCGTCTTTGATTTTCATTAATTTATGGTTCTTGACAAGAACACAGCTTGGGCTATTGGACTGAAGGCTTTATCCTGACTAATTTTTAGCCTTTTCTTTTACGTCGAACTCAGGTTCATATAGCAATCTGCTTTGATTTCTGTTCGCTTGCGTGGCGTTAGGCGCTAGCCGTGGCGTCAGCCATAGCCATACTTATTTGTGTGGGCAGGGAACTCTTAACAGGCAACTCTTAACAGGAAAGAAAGCTCTTCGAGTTGTACTGAGTTTTTAAGCGCAAGCGCAGGCACTTTCACAAAAATCAAATAGGAGTCCTATATCAATTGATCAGTTGTAAGTCATAATTTCATTTATTTAAATTTCCATCCAAAGCGTTTTGTGATGGAGATTGAACAACTTTTTGATCTGCTTTTTCATGACGGGTTTGCCATTGAGTGTAGAAAAAGAGAATGGCAAGCAAAATGTAGCCAACAGCCCAGGGCGTTCCAGTTCCAAAACCCAAATTGACAACAGTATCTGCTACAGTCCACCGGTAGCTGTGCATCAAACCCACCCAAGAGAGTAAAGCAGCTGCAATAGACCAATAGGCAGCTTTTTTGAAGTCACGCTCAATAATATAAACTGTGATAGCAGCCAAAATCATCGCTGAAAAAATAAATCCCTGCTCCAAAGCAAAAGCACCATCAATATATGTATCGCTCAGCTTAAACTGCTCAATTAAGGCTGGTGTTAAAGGTTTTTCTGGCGTTCCTAGACTTGCTGCCCGTAGTGCATTTTTGGCGATTAATGCACCCCAGCCTGCAATTCCTGGTAACAAACCGACAACCACAGCAGGTGCGTGATGAGAAGGAGTTGCTGTGAAGCTTTGAGCCACAATCACAATACCAATCCACAATACAATTGCCATTCCAGCTTCAATCGGGACAAAATAGGCAAGCATTGCCACGGTTCCAGTCAGGCACAGCAATCCCATGAAAATACCATTGAGAATTGAGTAACCCACTCTTGCTCCCAAAGCTTTCCAGCCAGGATGTCCGATATAAATGGTGGTGGGGAAACAAGAACCACAAACAGCGGCAACAAGCGTACCAATACCATTAGCTGCAAGACTTGGGGTAGCAGGATAAGTATCTCCAGCAGCTTCTGCACTTTCTAAATTTTGCAGGCTACCGACAAGGTTAAAAAGCCCCATTGGTAAAATGATGCTGAAGTAGTCCAGTAAGACGGCGCGACTATTCCACAATTCCCCTAACCACAATCTTGGTATGTAAATTCCAATCGGTTGTAGTGCAGTGACGAACTTGGCATTCTCCCAACTTACCAAACCTGTTCCCCATGCCAAACCAATTCCTAAAAGAACTGCTAATAAACCACCAGGAATGGCAAATCGAACTTGCCCAAAGTAGGTAATCAGAATCACGCCTAAAGGAACTAAACCGACTACGGGATTGGCAAAAGTCCGAAACAGAAAGCCAATGGCAATGAAGGTGATGGCAATACCACCTAGAGTTGAAAGCATTGCTGCACGGGGAACAAGGCGACGCAAAGGATTCCCAAGCCATGCACCTGCTAATTCAATTAAACCTGAACCCAAGCAAGCCACCAAACCTGCTTGCCATGCTAGTTCTGCAGCTTGTTCTGATGATGCACCTTGGGCGATCGCCGTCAACCGCACAGGTAACATAACCAAAAATACATAAGCAAAAAGGCTTACCGTGTTAATGCCATAAGGCAAAGCAGTGATATCATCTCGCTGCTCTTGTTTACCTTTTTGGTAAGCTAACCAGCCATAATAAAAGTTACCGACAATTAAACTTAAAGCAATTCCTGGCAAAATACGCCCATATACCAGAGAGGGAGGAAAGCCAAGCACTCCTTGACATAAATTAACAATCAACAATATTTGAATCAAGTTGTCGAGAAAAAGCCCAAATAAACCATCTATATCTCTGCGGACAAACCAGCGGGGAGCCTTCAGTGTTGCACTTTCCATCATTTACTTTTGCCTGGACAATTTTTTTGCGATCGCTTCAAGGATATCAGTAAAGATATTGTTTGGAGTTGTAGATCTTCAAGTATGCAGTACCGCTTTTTTGTTCACTTTGGCAAGGCGGCTATGTCTGGCGGCAAGCTCTTGAGGTATATCTTTTTTGTAGTATTTTATACTACAAAAATTGAGCCAGCAAGGGATAAATGACGGCGATCGCCTAGGTTGGATCGCAGTCTAGTGTATGTATGCCTTGGAACGAATGGACAGACGGTATAGCTAAACACAAGATTGAAAAGTTGAATTTGGCAAGAGATGGAATGAGCTTGATATTTGAAACTCACAGGTTGCTACTCAAGCCAATTTTAGAGAGTAACCTAAACACACTACACAGTATTTTTATTAATTCATACGTTAGAAAGTATTTATGCGACGACAAGGTTTTGTCTTTGCAACAAGTTAAAGAAATGTTGATAGAGAGCCAAAAGCTCTTTGATGAAAGAAGGTTTGGTCTTTGGTTTATTGAGACTAAAGATGAGAAAGAAATTATCGGGTTTGTTGGTTTGTGGTATTTCTTTGATGAAGAGCAGCCCCAATTAGTTTATGCTTTGCTGCCTGAAGCGACTAAAAAAGGTTATGCTACTGAAGCCGCAACCAAAATACTAGAGTATTGTTTTAACGAACTTGGCTATCAGTATCTTTTAGCAAGCTGTGATAAGCCAAACCTTGAGTCACGGAAATTAGCACAAAGAATTGGAATGAGAGAAGTAGAGGAAAGGATTGTGAATGGCAACCCATTACTATTCTTTAGGGTTGAGAGGTTGTAGGTAAAACCGAGAGCAATCCCTTCTTTGTCGGCGAATTTTTGAGAATGCTGTATAGCGAAAATCTGTTGACCTTTGATGCACAACACTATCGCTGACAATGCAACATTGCTCAGATTGAAGCCCAAAATATCACCGTTTCATTAAAACCGGAAAAATCTGCCAGCCTCATTACAAGTTACTGGTTTAGAGCCAACGATCTTGACGGAAAAATCGCCCCTAACCCAAGATTTTGGGTGTCAAACTAGCTAATTTTAGGGGCGATTTTTCCGGAGGCTGGCAGATTTTTACACGTTTAGACCCAACCGATAATGTTGTAGAGTGGATGCTCCTCAAGTTGAAGAAACTGCCAGAGGTGACACAGCAAATTCTCCGCTTAGCTGATTGTGTCGGGGCTGAATTTGATTTAGATACGTTATCGATTGTTTGTGAGAAATCACCTAAAACAGTTTTTCTGGATTTACTCCCAGCCATCCAAGGTGGATTAATTCAACCCCTATCTGAATTAAACAAGGATGCTAAACCCAACGAACTTCTAAGTGCGATTCAATTTGTAACCAATGTGGACAGTAAATCTCGTTTGTATTTCTCAGGGCTTCTGTTCTACAGCCGGGTGAACTTTTGCAACATCATTTTGCAATGAGGAACTGACTCAACTCAAAACCTCCTAGCTTCAATAGTGACGCCAGCGATGTCAACCGAACAGTTCGAGTGGATCGTCGAGTGCAATCAACGCTTACCACGAGCGATCGCTGCAAGTCTGCTGTACAACCACTCTCATCTGGACTGGCGCGATCAAGTTGTCAGGATTCGCAAGCCAACTCTGATTGTGGCTGGGAGAAAAACTATAGCGGTTCTGGTGTTGAGTGCAATACGTTAAGAAATAAGAACCACAGATGGACAACGGACACTTGCCACAACGGGGGGAACCCCCGCAAGGCAGTGTCCTCCAGATGGACACAGATAAATCTGTACTTCATCCAAACGAGAAGCGCTATATAATCCCGTGGACATCGCAAGTCTGGATCAATCAAAGCATTCCTGACTCTGAGTTGGAAACCTTTGAAGCGGCTGAAGGTGGAGGATATTTCATGATAAAGACGAGTGAATTGTCTGTTCCCTTCTACCCCAAGATCCGACGGTACACTGGTGCAGCGCACGGAGAATGAGGATTACGGTGCTTCGCTCTACAATGCCACCCGCGATCGCCTGCGAGCCAAATTTGTTATGACCTTGCTACTATCCATATGTGGATTCAAAGAATCTTATTAGTGGGATAGGTTTATAGTTAATTGCCCTGTCATGATGTTATGCTGCGTGCAATCATCCGGATATGATATTACTGATTTTTTATACTCAAGCGCCCCTAAATCATTCAGAGCAATTATTTGAGCTTCAGTTAAACCAGTCACCCCAGTCATATTCATACCCTCGTAAGGTCTGCAGGCGCTCATAGTTTTTAAACACTCACCCGTCAAAACATCCCAAAGCTTAAGCGTCCCATCTTCACTACCACTGGCTAGAATTTGACCGTTTGGACTAAAGCTAACCGACCAGACTAACTTTGTGTGTCCTGAAAAAGTTCTTCTCACATAGCTGTCTGTGCTCAAATCCCACAGCTTTATCTGTCCACCACCACCACTACTAGCAAGCATGCGATTATCCGGGCTCAGGGCGACTGAGTATACACAATCGGTATGTCCCTCTAAAGTTCTAAAACACTTACCTGTAACCACATCCCAGAACTTCACCGTTCGATCATTGCTTCCAGTAATAAGCGTGCGACCATCCGCAGTGAATGTGACTGACCATACGCAGCCAGTATGACCATTCAGAGTCTGAAGGCATTCGCCTGTACTAACATCCCACAATCTTACCGTTTGATCATGACAACCACTAGCCAATATCTGATCATCTGGACTAAAAGCGACTGACCAGATCCGATCTGCGTGACCCTTCAAGGTCTGAAGACAATTACCAGTAGTGACATCCCACAGCTTTATTGTTTGGTCTTCACTACCACTAGCAAGTATCTGCTCGTCTGAGCTAAAGGCAACTGATATCACCCGATTACTATGCCCCCGTGAAGTATTGATAGATCTACCAGTATTGACATCCCACAGCTTTATTGTTTGGTCTTCACTACAACTAGCAAGAATTTTACCTTGAGGGCTGAAGGTGACTGATGTGACCCTATTATTATGCCCTTGAAAAAGCTTGAGACAATGACCAGTACTACTATCCCAAAGCTTCACCGTTTGATCCTCACTGCCACTAGCAAGCATTTGACCGTTTGGGCTAAAGGCGATTGACCATACCCTGTTACAATAACCCTGCAAAGTCTTGATGCAACGACCAGTACTGATATCCCACAGTTTTAGCGTTTGGTTGTCATTTACACTAGCGAGCGTAGTTCCTTCAGGACTGAAGGAGACTGACCACACCCTATTCCAATTTCCTTGGAAATTTTTGCAGCATTGACCTGTCTCAACATCCCAAAGTTTTACTGTTTGATCCTCACCGCCACTGGCAAGCATCTGACCGTCTGGGCTGAAAGCAACTGAATTTACCCAATTAGTATGACCCTGTAGGATATTAATGCAGTCACCAGTACTAACATTCCACAGCCTCACAGTTTGGTCATGAGAACCACTCGCCAATGTCTGACCATCTGAGCTAAAGGCAACTGACGATATCCAACCCTTGTGCTCCTGTAAAATCCTAATGCATCGACCAGTGCAAATATCCCATAGTTTTACCAATTGGTTCTCACAGCCACTAGCTAACGTATGGCTATTTGGACTAAAGGCGACTGAAAATATCCTACCAGCACTTCCCTCTAAAATGTGCAGACACTGCCCTGTCTCCACATTCCATAACCTTATCGTTTGATCCTCACTAGCACTTGCTAGCATCTGACCATCTGAACTAAAGGCAACTGATCGGATCGCACCACTATGACCCTGCAAATTTTTGAGGCACTCACCAGTATTGACATCCCACAACTTCACTGTTTGGTCATCACTGCCGGTAGCAATATGTTTACCATCGGGACTGAAGGTGACTGACCAGATCCAAGCAGTATGACCCTTCAACCTAAGAATTTGTCTTCCATCCACAACTTGATACAAGCGAATCTCACCATTGGTATCAGCTGTAGCAAAAAAATTTTTATTGGGGCTAAAGGCTACCGACAAACTACAACCAAGGCGTTCAGTAAAAACACAATTAGCTATATCAGCGTGAGCAAAATTTACATTGTGCAAATTCACAAATTGTAGGTTTGCATGCCAAACAGTTAGATAAGAGAAATCATAATTGCTGAGATCACTCTCCAGATAACAAAGTAGATTAAGGATATTTCCAGCCGCATAACTTTTTTCTAGTGGAGATAGTTTTCGTAGTTGGTCTAAAATTCTATTTAGCTGATTAACTAAGTTTTTTTTACTCCTAAATATAGTAAGTAACCTAGATATAACTGGTTGGAGAATAAAGCGTATTTGAGTATCTCTAACATAATCCTTTGCTGTTGCCTTTATTAGCGTATAACGCCCCAAAAAATCGATATTTTGACTAGTAATATCTTCACAAAATAGATTGATCAATCTATTCTTTAGATATTCTTGAACTATAGGCTTTAGCGTGAAGAGCGCTGCACTTTTATCAACTAGTGAGCGCCGTACTAGAGATTCCACAGCCTCCATTAAATTTGCTTGTAGTGTTGGTGAAAGAATATATTCTTGCAACGCTGAGAGTGAAACTGGCTCATAATCAATTGCTAACCAGTACATGATTTCCTGCTCTAAATTTGATAAGCGCTCAAACTGCTGGTCTAAAATATCGCGAATATCACCAAAAACAGTTGTACTTTGTTGCAAAAATTCTGAAACATTACTATCAAAGATATCTTTTATCGTTGTAGCAACTATTTTCAAAGCCAATGGATTACCCGCATAACTTTCAATTATTGGTGCCAACTTGTCCTCTGCTACAGATATTCCCTTAACCTTAAAAATTTCCTTTGCATCTACTACGTTTAGTCCATCCAGTTGTAGCGAACGTACAGGTAATGCTTCACCTTCCAATAACGCCACTTCTCTAGGTTTTTCCCGAGTAGTAAGCACTAAGCAACTATTGTGAGTTACTTCTGCCACCCGTTTTATGAACTCAGTATAGCCTTCGTATCCCTCTCGATATTGTCCAGAGCGACTACCACTGCATAAAATTGATTCCATATTATCGAGTATCAATAGACAGCGTGATGAACGTAAATAATTAATCAGCCGTGACACTCTGTCGGCTACACTTTCTGGTAAGTCAGCTTCTGTTTCTTGCTCATCAGACAGGAATTGAATTAAGTTAGCTAACAAAACTTGAACAGGCGGAGCTTCTCGCAGCGAGCGCCAGATAACATACTCAAAGTTCTCCTGAATTTGTTGTGCAAGCTTTACAGACAAAGCCGTTTTACCAATGCCTCCCATTCCTAATATTGCCACCAATTGACAACGATCATTGAAAATCCATTCCTTTAATAGAGCAAGTTCTTCTACACGTCCATAGAAAATTGATGTACTAATGGCTTCTCCCCAATCTAAACGGGTATTAGAACTTAAATAATCATCTTTATCTAGTTTTAGATTAAAAGCTTTGAAAAGCGTATTAAGAGTATTTTTGTCAACTCCTCCTTCACAATTAAGTACTTTCGAGATTGTTCCAGTATATAACCCAGAACGCACACTCATTTCTTCGAGAGTGTACCTGTTGCCAAAATTTTCCTCCTCTTGTAACTTGCTCTTTGCATCCAGAAGCTTTTCCAAGCCCTTGGGAGTCAGTACAACGCCACGTTTACGTTTCCCATTTTGTAAATTCATGGTTTCCTCTCAAAAACTGGTTAAAATCTCGGAAATTATTCTGTTGAGTTGCAAATTCTTTTTAGGTTATTAAGTGTTTTCTAAAGAAGGATATTTACTCTTCTTCAGTCTTGGTAAAATCTCTTTTTCGGATTAATTATTGTGCTTTTGCACTTAACATTTTTCTTGTTTTTTTTATTGTGATACTTTAATTGAGCAGCTTATTGCCGCTGTATAGCACCAAAAAGAGCTCCATACCAAGAAGGCAGCTATCCTGAAAGGAAACTTCAGAAATAAATGATGCTCTATCGCAAATTGGTAGAGGGTATCACTCCTCAAATAATTAAATTTTATACCATAAAAAATTTATAACTTAAACTCATCAAAGTCAACTTTAAGTTGTTTAAGCTTTAAAAGCGTTTCAACGCCTACTACAAATGACCGACGGGTAATACCCCTCTTTGATTAACCAACAGCATCATAACCCTCTTCTATCAATATGTACAGAGAAAAATAAGAATCGTTGCTACACAAGACTTTCAGGCAAAAGTGATGATTTTAGCCATAATGTTAGAAAATAGAGCTCCAAACCCAATTGCTGTGTGAAGTTTAAAACTTGCCTTCGATTTTTATTTTGTCGGAGTGATAGAAGAGCGATAAATTCAGGGGTATAGTTTTTCTACTTCTTGCTCTAGTTCTAAAATTCTCTTGTTTAGTTTCTCTGTGGCGAGCGCTTGCTCAATAATGATGTCCACCACTTGTTCCAGATCCAACTGTCCAAGGGTTTCCCAGTCTAGTTTTAGCAGCAGGTTTTTTCCATATTTGTGATTTTTATCATCAAATGTCACACTTGTCAATACCCGAGGCCTGAATCCTTACATCGAAATTAGTGCATAAGTTAATTTTACTAGAAGTTATTAAGTATAAGGAGTAGATGAAGGGTTTTGATTTGAGCGGATGCTTAGCTTTGCCTATTTTTCTGTTCTAACCTTAGCAAAATTACTAATTTAAAGATATCTTAATATATATTTAAATTAGTTAGTAATTTAGTACTGCAATTTCAGAATTAACTAAACTCCACTTCCACAGTGCTGTCAATACAGAAAAATGGAGTGAATATCTTATGAATGAGGGTAATTTACGATCTGAACTGTTAGAACATCTGTCAGAGCAGCAAACCCTAAACTTTGAATATCCTATTCTGGACGCTGAAACGCGAATGATTGTTCAAAAGCGCACCAACGAAATCAAGACGTTAATGCGCCGTACTTCTCAAGATATTATTGAAATCGGGCAAAAGCTAATTGAGGTCAAGCAGCATCTGAAACACGGAAGCTTCACAAATTGGCTTAAATCAGAGTTTAATTGGAGTATATCAACCGCAACCAAATTTATGCAGGTTGCAGAGCAGTTCAAATTCGTAAATTTTACGAATTTGAATATCACTGCTTCAGCCTTGTACCTCATTGCTGCTCCCTCTACACCCAAACAGGCCAGAGCAGAAGTCTTGGAACGTGCAACTTTAGGTGAGAACATCAGCTACACCAAGGTCAAGGCAATCATCTTCCAACATAAGAACATTGCAAAGTCTAAGCTTGACCAACGAGTCACTGTTGATGTTTTTGCAAAAACCCCAAAGTCCAAATTTATAAAACCAACACGATTTAAAGATTCGGCTGCTTTGTATGCAACAGAGCAGTTAATTGGAAATAAAGCACAGATGGAAATCGGTTCGCTATCATCAATAAACTCGTTGGCAGAAGCCAACCTTGAAGATAACCAGACTACAACTACTATCAAAGATATATCTTGCAATAATGCACAAACACCTACTAACATAATAAATCCAACTACGATATCCCATGATATGTCGGATGCAATCATCACTGAAATAGCAACTAGCATCAAAGACTTGACGCCAGAGCAACTGACTTTGGTAATTATAAAGTCTGCCAATAGTGGATTGAGCACGTGTCATCTAGAAGCTATAATCAAAGCATCTCAACACGTACTTAATACTCAGCAATAGAGCGAGCAATAGAATTATCGTTTGGGTGTTGGAAAACTCAACCATGAGGGTAAAAGACACCATAAGGTTGGGTTGCAACAACTAATGCTGGTGTGATCAATCTTTCAAGTATTGCCTGTTGCTCACCTGAGCATCTATATTAATGAACGCCAAGTATTTGTTATACATCGGCGAAAATCAGTAGACCGAAAAGTTTTGCGATTGCATGATTGCACTGTGCTTTGCACAATCCCTCTGCGCAACAGGTTAATACCAATTTAATTCGGTCTACTAAATGTACATTTTACTCTAGTAGTCCACTAAAGCAACTTTGCCAGGTAATGTCAAGAATTTGATAAGCTACTCCAAGATTGCTATTGGGTGGCTTTATGACAAAAAAATACATTGTGGATTTGAGTGAGGTTGAGGAATCTTAACTGCGATTGCGCGGAGCGCAGACGCCAGAGGCGTACCGCTAATAAAAACATGTAAGCGTAAGGCGCGAACAATTAGCCGCGCCTATATTCTCAGAAAGGGTAAGTGAAGGTAAAACAGATGAGGCGATCGCCTCCGCGCTTAAAGTCAAGTCTCAAAGTCAAGTCTGAGCTGTCGAACGCACTCGTCAGAAATTTTTGACTGGAGACATAGGCTTTACCCTTCAGGATAAGCCCCATCCACCCAAGCCTCGCAAACTCAATGGTAAGGGACTTCCAAATAAAAAAATAATCAATCACTTGGGTGAGCAGGGGGAGCAGGGGGAGCAGGGGAGGCAGGGGGAGAAGAAATTGGATACTGGTGTTGGATGCAGGAATTGAGTAATTTAATTCTTGGATGTCCCTAAGCAAGAAGCATTTCTGATAGCTACTGCTTGTTCATCTCGTCGAGAGGGGCGTACTCGTTGGAGAATGCAGCTTTTGGCACACGAGTTAGTAGGTATTGGCGTTGTCGATTCGATTTGTGATGAAACTGCTGAATAAAAATATTTGTGCAAAATTGGGATACTCCCAATTTACTTGACTTGGTTAGAAAAGGCGGAAGTTGTAGCCAATCCCAATTTGGAGTCCCACATCAGTGTCATCATCCAAAAACCCTACATTCACTTGAGCTGTTGCTGTCAAGTCTTGAGATATGGGGACATCTACGCCACCAGTAGCCAGCCCATTAACATCAAAATCGCCCTTTACAAGCAAACCGCCACCAACAAAAGGAAAGGCAAGGACTTGTCCAGATAACTGATCCCTGATGGGAATGCCAAAAGTTAGGGCAAACGTTGAGATGGCAGTGCGGCTGCCAAATACTACATTTGTACTATGCAAAGACAAGTTATCGGTGAGTCTGTTTTTACTGAGAATTGCCAAACCACCACTTCCCAAAGCAGTCTTATCACCACTTAGACCAATGCTTCCACCAATGCCAATGTAGTCGCTGTTACTGGGTGCATTATTGGGTTCAGGCTCAGCAGTCTGAGCGACAGGGACTGTGGTTGTTTTTTTAGTAGCTTCCTGAGATATGAACTGAGCATTGATCTGAAAAACACTTGCTTTTAGCGTCAAGTTGTCAGCAGTATTAACTGCCGGTGATTGCACGTCTAACAAATCGGCAACAGATGATAATTGCTGAGCGCTTGGTTTAGTGCTCGTTTGGGGCTTTGCTAAGGCGTAATTTGCTGGAATCAAAGTAACACCTAACAGCATTGGAATTTGTTTTAAGGCATCCCAGAAAAGTTTTGACATAATTTTGTTCTCACTCACACCTAGTCTTGTTCAAAGCCTATTTAGAAAAAGTAGTGATAGCCGTAACGTCAAACCAAATAAAAACGCTCAAGGAGCTGTTCATAGTGGTTTACTTCATGACTTTTCACACCATATGGATTCAGTCGTCTAAAGACTTACTTTATAAATGCTCTCTCATTACAGTTATAAGATATACAGCAGAATTCAGAACTTACAACTCAGAAGTAAAAAGGGCTTTATGTCCGGCTTTTAGACAAAGCGCGTTGTACTTCATTTACTTGCAGGGTGCTGTATTTCCAAAGAAGCTAGAAAAGCGTGGTAAAGGAATACCTCATGCGCCATATGGTCATTGAAGCGTTTCAACCAAGTGAAAAACCTTCTTTGGCAAGGTCAAGTAGATGAAGCAATCACACTTATTTGTGATCCCAATGGCAAACAATCTGAAAATTTTATCAATTTCCTTAACAAGCATCGTCATTGTATGGCACAGCTATGGAGTTCGCCTTTAGATGCTCCCGGCTCAATCGCTCTCCTAATCGTTGGCGGAGAATAAATTCAGCGATCGCCAAATCCACAGGCGTTGTCACTTTCAAATTTGTCTCTTCCCCCTCGAGAATCTGCACAGGCAGCTGACATTTTTCAAATAAAGCAGCATCGTCTGTCACTTCCCAACCTTGATCATGAGCTTCAGCATGACACTGCTGCAGTTCCTTCACTTTAAATCCTTGAGGGGTTTGGGCTGCCCAGAGTTGGCGTCGATTTGGTGTGTTAATAATTAGATCTGTCTGCGAATCTACAACTTTGATAGTATCTTTGACAGGAACAGCGGTAACCAGACCTTGACAATAAAGAATTGCTTCCGCACATCGATCAAACAAGTCTGGTGTCGCTAGACATCTTGCTCCATCATGAATCAGTACATACTCTGCTGTTTTTGGTAGCGACTGCAACCCTTTATAGACTGAATCTTGGCGTGTTGCTCCTCCTTGAATAAAATGTATGGTTTTTGTCAGCGGTAAGTTGGTCACAATTTTTTGAAAATCAACTAAGTCGTCTGGTTGAACAATCACGCCTATCCAACTGATGCGCACAGAAGCTTGAGCTGCCAAAAGCGTCCAGGCAATAAGAGGTTTATCTAACAAAGTGAGCAGTAGTTTATTTCGACTACTCCCCATCCGGCGACCCATTCCTGCACATGGAATTAGTAAATGCATAACTTTTTCCTAAAAATTTATGAATTTATAATCAGAAAAGTCCTAGAGCGAGGTTTGCCCAAGGTTTACAAGCATTGCGTACCGCAGTCGAATCTCACTTTCTTGTTGGTCAAATACGTAGCTTCGACGTGTTGTCACTCACAAGCCTAAGTCTGACTAGGTTTAGGCTGAGAAATTTATCAAGTTAGATTAGTTGGTTTTTACTTAACCGTGTCATCTACATTCGGATTATCTGCCAGACGACCGTCTTCCATATAGACGATACGATCAGCAATGTCAAGAATACGGTTGTCATGAGTCACCAACAAAATAGTACAACCCTGTTGCTTTGCAAGGTGCTGCATCATCTCCACAACATCCCTCCCTGACTTTTTGTCAAGAGCAGCAGTTGGTTCATCTGCTAGGACAATCTTGGGATAGCTTACTAGGGCACGAGCAATTGCCACTCGCTGCTTTTGTCCCCCAGAAAGACCATCTGCGTAATAGTCAACGCGATGCTCTAAGCCAACTGTTTTGAGAATATCAGCTGACATCTTATCGATGTCTCGATCCAAGAGATCATCATGCAGTTCTAAGGACATTCGCACATTTTGTTTCGCCGTAAGGAAGCTCAGCAGGTTATGTGCTTGGAAAATGTAACCGATTCGCCGTCGCACTTGTATCATTTGCTGCTGACTTGCGCCACACATTTCTTGCCCCAAAATTGTTAGGCTACCTTCCTGTACCGAACGTAACCCTCCCATTAACGATAACAAAGTGGTTTTACCAGAGCCAGAGGGCCCGGTCATGATGACAATATCTCCAGCATAAATGTCGAGATTGATATCAAACAAAGCCTGTTTACGCAGTTCTCCTTGACCAAAGTAGTGGTTAAGGTGACGAACTGAAATGACAGGTTTAGTTGTTGTCAGGTGAAGCTGATCAGAAGCAGGAGTGATAGCTTGCATGGTAGAACAAATTGAACGTTAATACCGATAATACCGATGAAAATTATTTATATTGAGCATTGATGATCTTCTAGTGAAGATTAACTTTCGGTTGGGTAGCGATCTGTACTTAGGATTTGTACTTAGAAGTTTGTTAAATCTGCACTTTGCTTGTTATCTTTTGGATTTAAGCAAATTTCGACTTTAGCCAGTTTGCGTTTAAACTTTCCTCCTGATAGATTCCTGAAGACCTTTTGCTCTCAACTAAAAGATCCAATCATCTATGAATCAACTCTTTACGAATCAACTCTTTACGATACTGGACATGACCGACAACCTTAAGCCAGTTTTATTTATATTGAACGTCTGATATTTTAATTCTACGCTACAATAGCAACCGATTCAAGGTGTATGAGACATATTTTTTACTCAAATTTTTCACAAGTCTCACGGCTACAATCGCCATAAGCAAGACTAGGCTTTGGTTTTGACGGTCAAACGGGGTCTGAAAAATGGCAGAGTGAATTCCATTGGGCGATCGCTTAAAATTCAGCCAACATGAGGTTGGTAGCCCGCCACTAACATCCTTGTGAGAAATCCGTCTTAGTGTTGACCTAATGATTGTATTGCAAAAACTTTTTGAGAGAGATGAGTGCTCCCAAAAATAGTTTTAGTTTTTAGTTTGTTTTGTCATATCTTACGTTCGATATAATTTAAGCCATGGTTTATATCTGAGCTATATGACTACGTTTTTGGTTTCCTTGTTTGTGTGTGCTCTTATTGACTGCCTTAACCCGACTGGAACAGCACTTCAAATTTACTTGCTAAGTACGCGAAAACCTATAGTTCGTTCTGTAACATTTATTCTCGGAGTTTTTACTGCATACTGGACTGGTGGCTTATTGTTCGCTCTCGGTCTTACTAAGGTGATTGCGGATTTATTTAACAGCATTGACAGATTTATTTATGTCATTAAGTTCATTAGTGGTGTTGTGCTGATTGCTATTGGTTGGACACTTAATACATCCTCTCAGAGGCAAAAGACTATCAAGCGTCCTAAATCACTCAAACCAATAAATACGTTCCTACTGGGTATGGTTGTAACCGTTTGGGATCTTCCTACGGCAATTCCCTATATCGCCGTTATAGAGCAACTTATTCGACTGAAGCTTGACCTGCCAAGACTGATGCTAGCTCTATTTTTATACAACCTCATTTTTGTCTTGCCGCAGATTGTTTTGCTGGGCATCTACGTCTTGCTTAAAGACAAGAGCGTTGCTCTGTTCAACAATGTCCATCAGCAATTTATAAAGTGGTCTCCTAAAGTTTTGCGAGTTCTTCTAGTCACATTTGGTTTTGTGCTCATTGTTGACTGTATTACTGCTTTGCTCAACCATTCGCTTCTGTAACTTGTTAGTAGTAGCTTTGATCATGAATTATTGTCACTGGTATAAGCCTCGGTTTTGCCTTAATACAACCACTGTGAGTACACGAAACCGCTCTAACAGTTTTCTTGCCAAGTATGGGTTACGTGCGTTTGCCTTGGGGTGCCTATCCACTATTCTGACTGCAATTCCTACATTAGGAGCTGAACGGGTTTCTTTCTCCTACGAACCTGTAGAGTTTTCTATACCTGTTGCTTCCTTGGAAATCTATGCTCAAGAAGGTAGAATTGACAGTAGTTTAGCTGAGTACGCTCAGTATATAAAACCCAATGACCTTGCAGAATTACGCAAAACATTAGTAGAGCGAGTAGACTTAAGTGCTGTGACGGTTTCTCAGTTTCTCTACTCCTCATTGGGAGAAACCTTGTTGCAATATTTGGGCGGCTTTATTCAGACAGATGCCCATCAAAATGGCTTCTATGCCTTACGTGCGTCTCTGATTCTGGCGGCAGCTGACTCAAAGGGTTTATCTTTGTTAAACATACTCAAGAAGTTTCCATCTCAGACAATTCGTATCAACAGCTCTACCCTTAAAATTGCTACAGCATTTACTCAATTGTTCAACAAAACCAAGCAAGTTACTGCACTGATTGAACAGCAGGCTGCAGTTGAAGCAGCAACTGGGTCATCTCTTCATGTTGCTCAAGGCATTGATTTGCAGCAACCAGGTTCTTTTACATGGCAAAAAACAACACTCACTCTCAATGATTCTAAACGCGGGCGCAAATTCATAGTCGATCTCTATCTTCCAAACCGTCAAAGTAGTACTCCTGTGCTAGTGATCTCGCATGGTTTAGCATCAGACCGCACTGATTTTGCAGATTTAGCTCAACATTTAGCTTCTCATGGTTTTGCAGTTGCTACGCTAGAACATCCTGGAAGCGATCGCCAACAATTGCAAAATCTGCTTAGAGGTATGGCGAAAGAAGTTGTTGAACCCAATGAATTTGTAAATCGACCAAAAGATGTGAGCTATTTACTGGATGAACTTCAACAACTGAATAAATCTAGCCCTGTCATGCAAAGTCGTTTGAATCTACAGAAGGTAGGCGTACTAGGTCATTCATTTGGTGGTTATACAGCACTTGCTGTAGCTGGAGCACAACTCAATTTTAAACTGCTTAGGCGGGAGTGCCGTTCTAATGTCATCGAGCTGAATACAACCAATCTTTCAGGGCTACTACAATGCCAAGCGCTTTATTTATCCCCCACGACAAACTACCGCTTACAAGACAAGCGCATTGGAGCAGTTTTTGCAATTAACCCGATGAGTAATATCGTTTTCGGGCAGACAAATCTGAGACAGATTAAGGTTCCTGTCCTTTTAGTTGCAGGAAGTGGGGATCTTGTCACCCCTGCTCTTATAGAACAAATTTGCCCCTTCACCTGGCTCACGACTCCTAACAAGTACCTGGCTTGGATTCAGGGAGGAACACACTTTTACGCTAGCCAAGCATCTGGAAGCAGTGTTTTGCTGATTCCCTCTGAGCTAACTAGTTCTAATGCAGCCCTTGCTCGTCGTTATCTTAAAACACTCAGTTTAGCTTTCGCAAACACTTATGTTGCTGCTCAACCTGAGTACCGTGCTTACCTGCAAGCATCTTATGCCCAATCCATCAGTCAGCCTCCTTTGCAACTCAGGCTGATACATTCTTTAACCACAACTCAGGTATCTCAATCTCTGAATCTCTCTTGCCCAGGGTCTCAAACCCTTCAAGATTAGTTTTTCGGATTGTATTACAAAAAGTAGCGAAATAGCAATATTTCGTCATTGTATTACAAAAAGTAGCGAAATAGCAAGATATTGTCAGCTTAATAGCTGGTTAGCATTGTATGAACCTGAAGATCGTGATCAAAGCCTGCTTTTAAGCAGTTAGCAGAACAATTTCTTATTGATCAATACGCTTCAGTTAAACCTCAAAGCTGCATTGAGAACACGAAAACAAGGAGTTTCAATTGGTTGACCAGTACCTGTGTGTTCTGGTTTTTTTTAGCGAAACTTTGATACAGGCTTTTTCAGTCGTGATCAGCTTCCGTATTATACGAAGTTGCCATTCGTTCGTCTTGTTTGGAGTTAAGCTCCCTACTGGACTGGCTTCCAAGCAAATAATACGAGCAAAGACAACTTGGTATTAGCGATTGCCCAAAATGCAGTGCGCTACCTGAAAGCAAAACTGGGTATGTTTGGGTTTTCAAAAATTTTTCTTAGCGGGAACTTGGCCTTAGTGCCATTCGTCGATGTAACTTATGATCCCGTGAAATACCATCTATTGCCTAGCTCAGGACGACAGCGGCAAATTGCCTCAAGGTATACCTTTACCCAACTAGCGCCATCAGTTCCAAATCCTCTACTCACAAAGATGTCCCTGTAGATCAGGATCTTCTCTATGTCCTGTAGCTGTCACTCTATAAAACCTGCCAAACTGCAAAAAATCAAAGAGTTCAGAACCTGCTTCTTATAGAAAAAGTATAAATTCTTAACTTCAGTCTCAAAATCTAGATCTTCACTGGTGAAGACGGTTTTAACTTGGCAATCTACTTAAGTGAGGATGAAAATTTAACCCTCTGTGAAGAAACACAAGGCAGAAGACAGAAGAAAAGAGGTGTTTCTTTCATCTATGACGGGCTGTCAACGTTGCCAGTCCGCGCTCCCTAGGAAAATAGAATGGTTTCCTTGATCTATAATCGGCAATCAAGTCCGTAAAAGCTTCTGTCAGCCTGGAGAAAAAACCCTTTATTTTGAAAGCCTATTCACCTGGGCAATCTAGATTTCATTTTCACGATGAATCCCATTCTATTTAAAGAGAAATCAAACTCTTTTCAATTAAGGGCTTCAAATTTTTCTCTGGTGGAAGTGCTCAAAGAGGGTTAACTTATCAAAGAAGTCTTTGCTAAGCAAAGCGAGAATTGCGTCAGTAACTGGATTACTAAGTACACATCACCAGAAAAGAGGGTTCGGAATTGCCTTAAGGGATAATTCATTTCCCAGATATTGCATAATTTTGATTTCCGACCCCTATCAATGACAAGTTGTACTAAGCGCTCAAAATAGGAGGGCACCTACGGATTATGATTGTAATGCGTATAGCGGGTAGCTTGAACTAAAATGGTACCAAGCTGATGCCAAATGAAAATCAAGCAAATATCTCCTTAGCGATAACTAATCCCGTCTGTAAATTCTTCTAGTATTTAGTAGTTACAGGGAAAATCCACGCCTTATTACTGGAAGAAACCAGTAAAGGATAGATAGGGTTTAAACCACAGAGGAGTATTTTAGGAGATATTGCAAGGATAAATAGAGGTGCAAGAAGCAAAACTAGAGTAACTTTAAGTTTGCTTCTGAAATGAGACTGGGTTCAGTACTTATGTTATTAGACATATCCACAAATTAAGCTACATCCAAAGAGAATCAATTCTTTTGGTTAATATCCTGATATGTCTATTAGATGTAAGACTTGGATAAAAATAAAGTCCCAGTAAAAATCATCTGCAAATATGCCAGACCATCACTTTATGTTTCTTATTGGAGGATGACCAAATGTTAACTATTGCTCAAACGCCCCTTTTTTCTTACGAAGCGACACAAAGTGCGGCTCGAATTGTTAAAGATTTTGTCTATGATTTATACTTCCCAGTTCATGGTCTTTCATCAAAAGATATTTTCACTTATTGCCCTACTTTGATATCCATAGAATCTATGGTTTATCAAGTTGACCTAGTTGCAGAAAATGCTAAATCTGTCAATGTTGTACAAACAGAGAATAAAGATTTCCAGGCTTTGACAATGCAGAAATACAGTTTTTTTAAGCTTTTAAAGAAATTAAATTTTTATGATTCACAAATTGAAAAACAATTAGCGATGGGAGAGGAATTTGTCAAATTAGAAAACAAGCTAACAGCAGGAGGAGTAATAGAACATTCAGAAGTTATGCGTATTGCAGAATTACGTTCTTCTGATGTTCGCCTTCTCCATTGCATTTTATTTCGTCTACTTGGGAAACCTTATGATGAAAAGCTTTTATCTCTTCTATGGCCAGTAGAAGTTATTGCTGACATTATAAATGATTTTATTGATTACGCTGATGATGTAAATAAAGACCGCTATAACACTTACCATATGTTTGTGAAGCTTTACAAAGAAAAAGCACCTGATTACATCAAGGCAGAATTAGATAAGTACGAAAACTCCTTTAAGGATCAACTGAACCTTTTTCCAATCGATGAAAAACAGAACTTAATATCAGTGTGTTCTGAATTTTTAAAAGCTCATTCTGCTGAAATTCCCCAACCTATTCTTGAGTAGTTCAGATCTCTTGAGCCATAGAAAATAGTAGGGAACAGCGATGTAATCGTATTGGCTTTGTAAGTAGTTCACTATTAACTGGCAGAAAAGTGTTTCTGTACGAAAACAGTTTTTAAATATACTATCTACCCACTTAATCTGTAACTATGGTGAATACTTTTCCTGTAAAAGATATCGATGTTTCCTATTACCTTCGCAAAAAGAAACATCTGTGGAATGCTATTGTCATTTTCTACATTTTTGCTGGCTACTACGGTGCGATCGCACTTCTGTTATTATCTAACATCTGGCTGAACATTGTGGGATTAATATTACTTACCCATACCTTAGTTCTTTCAGCTTATCTATCCCACGAGTTTATGCATGGCACGATTTTCACCAGTATGCAATGGAATACCGTTTGTGGTAATATTATGCTGTGGCTAAACGGCGGTTGTTATGCCAGATTTAAAGATTTAGCACAGGAGCATATTTTTCATCATGTTAGTAAGGTAGATTCTGTAGTTTTTGACTTGTCTGCTTTTATTAACAATCTTTGGTCACCAATTCGCCGCTTGATTTTCGCGCTAGAGTGGCTATATATTCCGGTGATTTCCTTCATACTCCAGTTTGGAGCATTGGCGGCTCCTTTTGTAGATACCCGGCGTCGAGATGAGCGGCTACGTGTCATAATTATGCTGATAGTGCGAGTGTCTTTGTTTACCTTATTAGGATTCATGTCACTAAAAGCACTTGTACTTTACTTTCTTGCTTACACTGGCATGATCACAGTATTGCGGTTCATGGATGCCTTACAGCATACATATGAGACATTTCCTGTCGGCGTACCATTTCCTAAACGTGATTACGCCTACGAACAAGCCAATACCTTTACGACCTTGATTTCTCGGCGATACTGGTGGTTGAACTTGCTAGTGTTAAACTTTAGCTACCATAATGCTCATCATGCAATCATGAAATGTCCCTGGCACAGTCTTCATGAACTAGACAGAGATTTATTTACTGGAAAGGAAGTTCACTACCTGACATTGCCACAATTACTAAAAAACTACCACCGCTTTCGACTTTATCGTCTTTCTTCAAGCCAAGGTAAAGCGGTTGATGAGCAGGGAAATTTAAAACTTGATACGTTCTATGGTGCTGTTGGGGTGTCTTTTCTGGTGAAATCTTAATGATGCCTTGGATGTCTTGTTAAAGACTTACGATGCTCTACAAAACTTGTAAATCTTGAGTATCGATAGGTTGAAAACCACAGTTTACTAACATCGAATATCCGTCTACCAATATTGACTGAGTTAGGTTGATTTTCACCTAACCAGTCAAGTAGAAAAGAGGCAAATATGGTAGAGTATATCTCAAAAGCAGTTTTGGTTGGGTTCATTGCATTTATGCCTGTTTTGGAAATCTATACAGCCGTTCCTACTGGCATTACTATGGGTCTTGATTACTTCTCAACTGTGCTTTTTTCGGTAATAGGTAGTTACACTCCTGTTCTACTATTAAATTTTGGTTACGAGCGTCTAAATCGAATACCAAAAGTCCAAAAATTGTTTGCAAAGTTATCATCACAACGCTTGAAAAATTGGATAGATCGTTACGGAATTGGGTTTGTTGTACTGGGTGTTCCACTGATTGGTGTGTGGCCGATGACAGTAACGATGAAGTTATTCAGAATGAATTCTGGATTATTCTTAATTTACTCTTTCATCAGCATTGTTCTATATTCTGTTGCGATCGCAGGAATTGTACACACCGGAGCAGACTGGCTACACATTGGTAAGTAGTCTAGCAGGAGATACAAAATAGTTTCATACAAGAATGTGAATTTCGACAGGCTATTTCATAAATTCACTAACACGTTCAAGACTTGAAACTAAATGACACAACACTGCAAACCGACCAAGCAATCACTTGTAATAACAATGGTTCTTGGCATGACACATAGCACACTTCAATCTACCTGATAGCAAACAAAACAGAAAAATCTGTTTGCAAACCAAACTCGTTTGTTGAATGAAGTAATGCTTGATTTTTTGATATTACGGCCAATCTTGCCTCTTCCTATCATTTCATTCAAAGTCACTCGCTTATTAGAGGAAAATTAGAGGAAACGTATATGCACATCAAAGATTTGACTCATCCAAACCAGTTACACGGTCTGTCAATTGATCAACTTCAGGAAATAGCATCTCAAATTCGAGAAAAGCACTTACAAACTGTAGCAGCTAGTGGTGGTCACCTTGGTCCTGGTTTGGGTGTAGTAGAACTGACGCTAGCGCTTTACCAGACTCTAGATCTGGATCGCGATAAAGTGATTTGGGATGTGGGTCACCAAGCTTATCCGCATAAATTGATTACTGGTCGTTATAATCACTTTCACACGCTGCGGCAAAAAGATGGAATTGCAGGATACCTCAAGCGCTGTGAAAACAAGTTCGATCACTTCGGGGCTGGACACGCTTCCACCAGTATCTCTGCAGCCCTAGGCATGGCGTTAGCGCGAGATTCCAAAGGCGAAGACTTTAAAGCAGTCGCTGTGATTGGCGATGGGGCACTGACTGGCGGTATGGCTTTGGAAGCAATTAACCATGCAGGTCACTTACCCAAAACAAACCTGTTGGTAGTTCTTAATGACAATGAAATGTCAATCTCCCCCAATGTTGGTGCACTTTCTCGGTATCTTAACAAGATGCGCTTGAGTGAACCAGTACAGTTTTTGTCAGACAATATTAAGGAACAAGTCAAGCAGATACCTTTTGTAGGGAGCTCCTTATCTCCAGAACTAGGACGCCTCAAAGAAGGGATGAAGCGTTTGGCAGTGTCCAAAGTCGGAGCGGTATTCGAGGAACTTGGCTTTACCTACATGGGACCTGTGGATGGTCACAACCTTGAAGAATTGATTGCCACGTTCCAACAGGCACATCAAATACCAGGACCAGTTTTAGTGCATGTGGCAACAGTCAAGGGTAAAGGTTATGAAGTTGCTGAAAAAGACCAAGTAGGCTATCATGCTCAAATCCCCTTCAATCTTGGTACTGGCAAAGCCAATCCCTCCAACAAACCCAAACCCCCCGCCTACTCTAAAGTTTTTGCCCACACTCTTGTCAAACTCGCCGAACAAAATCCAAAAATCATTGGGATCACTGCTGCAATGGCAACAGGAACAGGGTTAGACAAACTACAGGCAAAGCTGCCCAATCAATATATTGATGTCGGGATTGCCGAACAACATGGCGTTACCCTAGCGGCTGGTTTAGCTTGTGAAGGCATGCGTCCTGTGGCTGCAATATACTCCACTTTTCTGCAACGTGCTTACGATCAAATAATTCACGATGTCTGCATACAGAATTTGCCAGTGTTCTTCTGTTTAGACAGAGCTGGCATTGTCGGAGCTGATGGTCCTACCCACCAGGGAATGTACGACATCGCATATTTACGTTGCATCCCCAACATGGTCTTAATGGCTCCTAAAGATGAAGCCGAGCTCCAGCAAATGGTCGTCACTGGCATAGAATACACCGATGGACCAATTGCAATGCGGTTCCCGCGCGGTAATGGTTACGGCGTCTCTTTAATGGAAGAAGGGTGGGAGCCTCTGCCAATTGGTAAAGGTGAAATTCTGCGGTACGGTGACGACGTTCTGATGGTAGGCTTTGGGTCAATGGTTTACCCAGCCATGCAAGCAGCTGTGATTTTGAAGGAGTATGGCATTGAAGCCACAGTGATTAATGCCCGCTTTGCTAAACCCCTCGATGTTGATTTGATTGTGCCCCTAGCTGAGCGAATTGGTCGCGTCGTCACACTAGAAGAAGGTTGCTTAATGGGGGGCTTTGGCTCGGCTGTAGCAGAAGCATTACTAGATCGAGGTGTATTGGTACCAGTGACGCGAATTGGAGTCCCTGATCAGTTAGTTGAGCACGCAACTCCAGAGGAATCTAAAGCAAGCCTAGGCTTAACTAGTCCACAAATCGCCGAGACAGTAAGAAGAGCTTTTACAGTTTCATTGCCAAAACTTTCTCAAGAGGCAAATCTCATTAGGTAGCTTCTTTTATCCTGTTGAATCTGAACCTTGACCAGCAAGAGCATGAATTTATGTACACTATCCCATCTCCGACCACTTCCAGCTCCTTTTCCCTACAACTCTCGACTGATACCACCATTGTCCGTCGTAAAACCCGTCCTGTTCGCGTTGGTCACGTCACAATTGGTGGTGGTTACCCTGTAGTCGTGCAGTCCATGATAAATGAGGACACCTTGGATATAGAGGGTTCGGTAGCTGCTATCATTCGCCTCCATAAAATTGGTTGTGAAATTGTGCGTGTCACCGTGCCTAGTATGGCTCACGCTAAAGCCTTGGCTGAAATCAAACAGAAATTGGTCGAAACGTACTTGGATGTGCCGCTGGCGGCTGATGTGCACCACAATGGCATGAAGATTGCCTTGGAAGTAGCACAGTACGTTGATAAAGTCCGGATTAATCCAGGTTTATATGTATTTGAAAAGCCAAAATCTAGTAGGACTGAATACACCGAAGCTGAATTTGACGAAATTGGCGAGAAAATCCGTGAAACCCTAGAACCCCTTGTGGTTTCCCTGCGCGATCAGGGCAAAGCGATGCGGATTGGTGTTAATCATGGTTCCCTTGCTGAGCGGATGCTGTTTACCTATGGCGATACTCCTGAAGGTATGGTAGAATCTGCTTTAGAATTCATTCGTATTTGCGAATCTCTAAATTTCCACAACTTGGTTATTTCCCTAAAGGCATCACGGGTGCCTGTGATGTTAGCAGCTTATCGCCTAATGGCACAGCGCATGGATGAGTTAGGTATGGATTATCCCCTACATCTGGGGGTAACAGAAGCCGGGGATGGTGAATACGGACGCATCAAATCCACCGCTGGTATTGCCACACTTTTAGCAGAAGGGATTGGTGATACAATTCGGGTATCACTTACGGAAGCCCCCGAAAAAGAAATTCCCGTCTGCTATAGCATTGTGCAAGCACTGGGTTTAAGGAAAACGATGGTGGAGTATGTTGCTTGCCCTTCGTGTGGTCGTACTTTGTTTAATCTTGAAGAAGTGCTGCACAAAGTCCGTGAAGCAACCAAACATCTTACTGGTCTAGATATCGCAGTCATGGGTTGCATTGTCAACGGCCCTGGGGAAATGGCAGATGCTGACTATGGCTATGTGGGTAAGCAGGCTGGTTATATCTCCCTGTATCGTGGTAGAGAAGAAATCAAAAAAGTCCCTGAATCTCAAGGCGTTGAGGAGTTAATTAACCTGATTAAGGCAGACGGACGCTGGGTCGATCCTTAAAGTTAGCTGAAGCAGGACTTACGCAAAAATCGCCCCTAAGCTTAATCTATCAACTCGCCAAGCCTGCCCTCGAGCGAAGCGAAGAAACGCCAAGAACGCCAAGAATTTCTAGATTATGCGTAAGTCATATGAACAACTGAATAGACAGTCAGCAGTCGGTTCAAATTGACAAGACAACACAAAAATGTTGGATACTAATTTCAAAAACAAACAACAAATGGACACTAAAGCCTTCAGACGGTTACTTCATAGTTCTGAGTACTACCATCGCAAAGGATTTGGTCGGGAAGCGGAAGTTGCAAATATCCTGCACTCAGAGTATCAAAGTGATTTGATTCAACAAATCCGGGAAAACAACTATACGCTCCAACGAGGTGAAGTCACAATTCGATTAGCAGAGGCGTTTGGCTTTTGTTGGGGTGTAGAGCGAGCGGTTGCTATGGCTTATGAAGCCCGACAGCACTTTCCCAATAAACGCATCTGGATTACCAATGAAATTATCCACAATCCTTCAGTAAATCAGAATCTGCGGGATATACAGGTAGAATTCATCCCTGTGGAGAATAGCCACAAAGACTTCTCAGTCGTGACAAAGGAGGACGCGGTTATTCTACCTGCTTTTGGTGCCAGTGTCCAAGAAATGCAGATCCTTCATGAAAAAGGCTGCACAATTGTGGACACAACTTGTCCCTGGGTTTCTAAAGTATGGAATACGGTTGAAAAACATAAAAAAGTCAATTACACCTCAATCATCCACGGAAAGTACAAGCACGAGGAAACGATTACTACTAGTTCATTTGCTAACAAGTATCTAGTAGTACTGAATTTGGCAGAAGCAGAGTATGTCTGCAATTATATCCTTGAAGGTGGAAACCGTGATGAATTCATGGCTAAATTCACCAAAGCCTGTTCTATTGGCTTCAATCCTGACACCGATTTAGAACGGGTTGGTATTGCCAATCAAACAACAATGCTTAAGGGCGAGACTGAGCAGATTGGCAAGCTGTTTGAGCGCACAATGATGAAGAAGTATGGTCCTACTAACCTAAATCAGCACTTCCTCAGCTTCAACACCATCTGCGACGCTACTCAAGAACGTCAGGATGCTATGTTCCAATTGGTGGACGAAAAGCTGAACTTGATGGTTGTAATTGGTGGCTTTAACTCTTCTAATACGACTCACCTGCAAGAAATTGCCCTCAACCAAGGCATTCCTTCTTATCACATCGATAGTGCGGAGCGAATCAGTTTAGAAAATCGCATCGAACACAAACCACTACATGAAGAGTTGAAAGTAACTGAAAATTGGTTGCCAAATGGTTCAATTGTGGTGGGAGTTACCTCTGGCGCATCTACCCCTGATAAAGTTGTGCAAGAGGTTATTGAGAAGATTTTCAACTTGAAGTCAGTAGCTCCAGTTGTTTAATTTCTTTAAAGCTTAAACATTAGAACTGACACTTCACGAGGTAAATAAGAAATGACAACCCAAATAATGACAACCCAAATTAGCAATGTTATGACGCAACCCCATATTTCTTATTGGGGTATGCACAAATCAGCACGGGTTTTAGATGCAGTTACATCATTCTATTTTCCAATTTACAACCTTTCCCACAAGGACTTTTTTACTTACTACCCAGTTTTAGGTTTTGTGGAAGCCTTAGTCTATCAAACTGATGAGGCAGTAGAAACAAATCAAAAACAAGAATCATCTTCTGCAGTAAAAAATCCTTGGTATCAAAGGCAGAATCTGATCATTGACTTGCTTAAACAACGCAACCTATACCACCCATTGATTGAAGAGGAACTAGAAAATTTAGGAAAATATTATGATTTAGAAAATCAGCTAATGTCTCAGAATTCTGTAACACATGAAGACGTTATGAAAGCTGCTGAGCTACGTACTTCTGATGCACGTGCTTTACATAGAATTTTGTTGCAAATGGCCAATATACCTCACAATGAAAAAGCTTTTGAAATCATGTGGCCTCTAGAGGTAATTGCTGACATCCAAGATGACATTATTCAGTACAAAGATGATGTGGAGAAAAATCAGTACAATACCTACCGTATGTTTGTTAAAATTTATGGAAAGGAAGCGCCTAATTACTTGCAAGAAGAATTGGATAAATACGAGTATTTTTTTGTAGAAAGGCTATCTAGTTTGTCAATGGATGACCAAAAAATCTATATGAAAATTGTAAATGGATATCAGGAAGAACATTCTATGCCAGATATTCCTGAACCAATTTTGGAGTAGATATTTATGATTTTGCAGTGGTTAATTAAGATGACATTTTTAGTTGGATAACTAGTTATTTAATAAAATTTTTGATTAACTACTGCAAAATCTTTTTTAAGATTTGAAATAAAATGTAGTCAAGGCAAAATACTTGTTTTCAAATCTTCATCACTAATATATTGAAAATGGATTGAACGGTAGAAGTAATGAACACAGAACTAGTCATATTTGTAGGTACATTGTGTGGAATTTTCTGGACATTAGCATATATTGGCATCATCTGGCGCGGTTTCCAAGACCGCTCATATGGTGTGCCTATAGCAGCTCTTTGTGCCAACACTACCTGGGAAGCTATTTTTTCAGTTATTGACCAACCATTCGGTGATTTTTTCCGCACGGTTAGTCTTACCTGGTTTGCCTTTGACCTAATAATTGCAGTACAGTGTTTTACTTATGGGCCGAGTGACTTCCAATCTGAGTTCATGAAAAAATATTTTCGTGTCATCTTCTTAGCAGGAATATTTATTGCTTTTGTCATCAATTATAGATTCGTTTATGAGTTTCATGACATAGAAGGTGATTACACTGGTTTTGGAATAAATTGTATGATGTCAATGCTCTTTATTGGTTTACTTGTTCGACGAGATGACATCATCGGTCAGTCTATCTATATTGCCATTTTTAAATCGCTTGGCACACTGACTGCATTTTTATCTACTTGTCTTGAAATAATCAGTTTTGATATCGCCAAATCATTAGACTTTCCTAGACTTTTTACAGAAGTTATTTCACATCAAACTTATCCGCTAACACCGCTCATTACATTCTTATATTCTATTATCTTTGTCTGTGATGGTATATATTTTACACTTTTGTATCGCAAATGTGTGGAGAAAAAGATTAATCCTTGGGCAAGGTTTTAGCTTATTTCTTCAACAGTTTAAGCAAGAGTCTTATTGACAAGGACTTCATAACCGTTAAGTCAATTCAATCTAGCGTTATCAGTTTGAGGATTAATAGTCAATGAATACTGAAGTTTTGAAGCAGTCATCTGAGAATTCTACATATAACCAGAAACACGTCTCTGGTCATACAACCATTGTGTCAGAAACTTATTTACAACCATCACATCTGGTTGAGTACGATACAGATTCTAAAAAGGTTACCTTTGACCTGTCAGCTTATTTATCAAAACGGCAGCTTGAAGTTGACGAGGCGCTTGAGCAATCAATCACTGTAGTCTATCCAGAAAAAATATACGAAGCCATGCGGTATTCCCTCCTGGCTGGGGGAAAACGCTTGCGTCCTATTCTGTGTATCGCCAGTTGTGAACTTTGTGGAGGCACAGCAGAGATGGCGATGCCCACAGCCTGTGCGCTGGAAATGTTTCACACTGCGTCTCTAATCCATGACGACCTGCCTGCCATGGATAACGATGACTATCGACGAGGGAAACTGACGAATCATAAGGTCTATGGCGAAGACACTGCGATTCTTGCCGGAGATGGACTTTTAGCTTATGCCTTTAAGTTTGTTGTGGAAAAAACAGAAAAAGTTCCTGCTGAACGATTGTTGCGCGTAATTGACCAATTGAGTTATGCAATTGGCGCAGGGGGTTTAGTAGGTGGTCAAATTGTGGATTTAGCATCCGAGAAATTGCAAATTATTGATTTAGAAACACTCAACTTTATCCATTGCCACAAAACTGGAGTATTATTGCAAGCTTCAGTTGTCTCAGGAGCCATCTTAGCGGGAGCCAATGATGAGATTTTACAACCGCTTTCTCACTATGCTCGCAATATTGGTCTAGCTTTTCAGATTATTGATGATATACTAGATATTACCGCTACAACAGAGGAACTAGGCAAAACTGCGGGTAAAGATTTACAAGCGCAGAAAGCGACTTATCCGAGTTTGTTAGGGATTGAGGAATCCAAACATCAAGCGCAAAAATTAATCGCCGAAGCCAAGGCTGAACTAGCTCCCTTTGGGGAGAGAGCTATCCCGTTGATGGCGATCGCAGATTTCATCACAGCTAGAACTCACTAGACCAACTAGGCAAAAAGTTTTCGTCTTTGCACACTTTCAGTACTAAATTACCAGTAGTGGCAATAGTAAGAACTGCGAAACCCTCGAAGCATCTAAACGCCCTGCAAGTTAATTAATTGCAAAGCAGCTAAGTTCATAAGCAGTTAAACGTGGCATAGTAGACAGAATTTCAACGTGTGATGTGAGGCATTTTTTTACAGGATTCAAAAAAGTTGCATATGAGACTAACAATCAAAACAGAAACAAATGGAAACTAAACTTGAGAAAGTCAAAAACCCAAAACTAATTCAACCAGAAACAAGAGTCCATACAGGACCAATGAATCTTGCTGCTAGTTGGTATATAGCTATGCGCTCCAAAGCTTTGGGTAAAAAGCCAAAAGCAATAGAGTTATTTGGTCAGCTCTTAGTTGCCTGGCGAGATCAAAAGGGTCACCCAGTAATCATGGAGCGTTACTGCTCACACTTAAGTGCTAGTCTGGCGATTGGTAAAATAGTAGACGGTTGTCTTCAATGTCCTTATCATCACTGGCGCTATGATAACTCTGGACAGTGTGTTTCCATCCCCGAAGTAGATTACATTCCCCCAAAGGCTCGTCAGGCTACTTATATCACCGTCGAAAGATATGGTTATATCTGGGTATGGTACGGTTCACAGACTCCTCTGTTCCCTTTACCTGAATTTCCAGCCGCTGAGGACAGGCATAATTATATACCCCGGTACTTTACAGACAAAACCAACACGAGTATGCTAAGGGTGCTGGAAAACTCGTTTGACTATTATCATGTAGTCACATTGCATAATACGAAGGTTTCTGGTTCCATTCGATTCACTCTGCTTGATGAACAGTACTCATCACAACAGAGCGAACCACCTATTCAAAAAGAAGCCTGGTTTGGAGTCTTGATAGAATATCCGTTCAAAATAGAAGGGCAAGTAGGTCGATCACTCCAGATTTTAGGGTTAAATCCTAAAACCGCTGCGGTACGAATGGACGCTTGGCCTAGTGGACTTAGGGTTACAACTTTTGTAGAGGGTAAGGAGATTTATAAGTTGCTGCTTTGCACCACTCCGGTTAATGAAAATAATACAATTCTGGAGTGTTTGCTAATGCAAAAGAAAACTGGCAAGTTCTGGCGAGATAGACTTTATTATCTCATTATGACTGAGGACTTCAAAAAAACTACACAAGAGGATTTACCAGTTTGGAATACCATGAAGCCAGACGTGGGTAGAGTTTATTGCAAGCACGATCAGGGAATTTTGAAGTTCAGAAATTTCTATCAAAGTTGGGTTGATAAGGTTGAGTAATGTGGCACAAAATTGCTCAATCAAATTGAATTTTGATGCGAGCATTGTTATTCAATGGTAACTTATACCAATTCCACATGAAGTTGCGCATAATGAACAGCAACGCTGTTGAATAAGGAAAATATTCTATACAGCCTCAAACAGAATTGGTATTAAGAGTTTCAAAGCAGCAACTAAACTGTATAGCAATCCTATTTGAGTTGTAAAATTCTTCGTGAAGACAGTCATTAAACCTCTTGCAAAAGTCAATTTTATGAAAAAAAAACACAGATGGACGAGGCAGTGCGTTGCGGTGAACCAGTTTTGCAGGCGGGCTTCGCCGTGAGCGCTCAGCCGAAGGCTTTCCCAACCTAGGGGACTGTGAACCCGCTGGGGGGTTCCCCCCGTTGGAGCAACTGCCCTACAGATGGACACAGATAATTTATCTGCGTTTTTCTGCATATATCTGCGGTTCTAAATATTCATTTATCATACTTTTGCAAGAAGTTTATTAGTAACTAATGACAAAGGACAGCCCAAACGCAAGACCTCACCAATCATTTAGCTGTGCTGTATTTGTACTTATCACAAGAGAAATAGTAAATGGGTACAAAAGCCTTTAAACCTTCACTTCATCGTTCCGACTAAGCTTGAAAAATAACACCTCTGCTCTCGCTACTTACTGGCTACAGAACTATCTCAAAATTCAATCCCTAAATTGCCCTCATGCGCTCCTACTCTCTAATTGCTTCGGCAAAAATCAATTTGTACCTGGAAATCATTGGTGCTCGCCCAGATGGCTATCATAATTTGATCATGGTACTTCAAAGCATTGATTTAGCAGACCAAATAGACCTACGTCCATTGGGAACTGAGGATGTCTGCCTGCATTGCGACCATCCAGAAGTGCCTCAAGACCATACCAACCTTGCCTACAAAGCGGCAACACTGATGGCAGCAAAATTCCCTGACGCCTTTGCTAGGTATGGCGGTGTTGATATCACAATTGACAAGCGGATTCCTGTGGGAGCCGGGTTGGCAGGTGGTTCTACGAATGCTGCAGCAGTTTTGGTTGGGCTAAATTTGATGTGGAACCTGAAATTGAGTAACAAGCAATTACAATACCTTGGCTCGTTACTAGGATCTGATGTGCCCTTCTGTGTTGTTGGCGGTACAATGCTGGCGACAGGACGGGGTGAGTACCTCTCTTCCCTACCAGCACTTGATAATTTCTACGTGGTGTTAGGTAAGTATCGCAGTCTCTCGGTTTCTACGGCTTGGGCTTACCAGACGTTCCGTCATCAATACCTAGAAGGTAACGTGTCAGATACTCTTTCCACAGAGAATCATAAGCAGCGAGTGTACTCAGAAAAAATGGTATACGCCATTACTCGCAAAAATGAAAGGCAAATTGGTCAATTACTCTATAACGACCTAGAACGGGTCGTATTGCCACAATATCCCCAAGTACAAAGGCTTAAGGAGAAATTCCAGCACTTGGAATGTGCTGCAATGATGTCAGGTTCTGGTCCTACCGTGTTTGCTTTGACTCAGTCTCAGCAAGAGGCACAGCAAGTTTTAGAGTCAGTGAAAATAGAAATTTCTGACCCTGATTTAGATTTGTGGGTTGCAAAATTTACGTCTTCTAGTATTCGTGTTGCATCTTCTGTTAAATGAAACAAGTCAGAAGAACTGCACTGATAAATTTAACAGTTATCAGTTATCAATTATTAGTTTTATCGTTGGGGTAAACACCACACCAAGAGCGTGGAAAGCGTTGGTGTCAGTACAACCACACCATACGCCTTCAGTACTGTTCACTGTTCACTGGTTTAATTTCAAGCTTGTCAAGGAAGGAGCAATTATGGTGAGAATCATTGCTATCGTTGGTATGCCTGGTTCAGGCAAGAGTGTGGTAGCCAGTTACCTCAAAGATAATGGTTTTCCTATAATTCGTTTTGGGGAGATTATTATACGTGAAGTTGAAAAACGGGGACTACCAATAACACCACAAAACGAGCAAATTGTTAGAGAAGAGATTAGAAGAAAGCAAGGAATGGATGTCTGTGCCCAAATAGCATTACCACTCATTAAAGCCAAACTGTTAGAGGATCGATTAGTAATTATTGATGGTCTGTATAGTTTTAGTGAGTATAAAACTCTCAAAAAAGAGTTTGATGAAGAATTACTAGTTTTGGCAGTTTTTACTCCTAAAGCTATCAGATATCAACGATTAACTTTAAGACAGGAGAGACCTTTAACAATTGCAGAAGCAGAGAAAAGAGATTTCCTAGAAATTGAGAAAATTGAAAAAGGAGGCCCAATTGCCATGGCAAACATTACTATAATCAATGATGGAAGTCAGTATCAGCTATATGAACAGCTAGACCAATTACTTGCAGAAGTATTACAAGGTATTCCACCTATACTTTGTAAAGTATGAAATATGTCTAGTTGCAGGTGAAAAATCTATTTCCGGAAAGCCATTTCTCTAATAGCTCTAATAGCAAGTGATGAATACAAGAACCTGTCTCAGTGTATTCCTCATAGAAATTAGGTGAATGAGAAGGCCCTTGCCAAAGAATATTCATCTGAGCAGTTCAAAACCCAGAAGAAAAGCATTAAGACTTTCAAAGCAACTTATTAATTATTTTCTTGGGAATTGTAGTATTATGAAAGCTATATCTCTGCTTGGTTCGACAGGCTCTATCGGTACTCAAACACTGGATATTGTCAGGCAATACCCTAACCAGTTTCAGGTTGTGGGCTTGGCAGCAGGACGGAATGTGGAAATGCTGGCTCAACAGATTCGTGAGTTTCAACCTGCGATCGCAGCAATCAGTCAAGTACACAAGTTGTCTGAGTTGCAAGCAGCGATCGCCGAGGTTGATCCCCAACCAATTCTGTTAGCAGGGGAACAAGGGGTAATTGAGGTTGCCCGCTACTGTGAAGCCGAAGTTGTGGTGACTGGCATTGTGGGTTGTGCAGGTTTACTGCCTACGATTGCCGCTATTAAAGCTGGCAAAGATATTGCTTTAGCAAATAAAGAAACCCTGATTGCTGGGGGACCAGTTGTTTTGCCCCTAGTACACAAGCATGGCGTGAAGCTGTTACCAGCAGATTCAGAGCATTCAGCGATTTTTCAGTGTTTGCAAGGGGTACCTGCTGGGGGACTGCGGCGGATTTTACTAACTGCCTCTGGGGGCGCTTTCCGGGATTGGCCAGTTGAAAAGTTATCAAAAGTGACTGTTGCTGATGCTTTAAAGCATCCTAACTGGTCAATGGGTCGCAAAATTACAGTGGATTCTGCTACTCTAATGAATAAGGGATTAGAGGTCATTGAAGCTCACTGGCTCTTTGGCGTTGACTATGACCAGATTGACATTGTCATTCATCCTCAAAGCATTATCCATTCTCTGATTGAATTGCAAGACACCTCAGTGCTTGCGCAACTAGGCTGGCCCGATATGCGCCTGCCACTACTGTATGCTCTGTCTTGGCCTGAACGCATTTACACTAATTGGCAGCCGTTGGATTTAGTGAAAGTGGGGCAGATGACCTTTCGTGCTCCAGACCACCAAAAGTATCCCTGTATGCAACTAGCTTATGCCGCAGGTCAAGCTGGGGGTTGTATGCCAGCAGTACTCAACGCAGCGAATGAGGAGGCTGTAGCCCTGTTCTTGGAAGAACGAATTCAGTTTCTTGATATCCCGCGTTTGATTGAACAGGCGTGCGATCGCTACCTTGTCCATAATCGTTCCACCCCGACTCTTGAAGACATTATTGCTGCAGACCAATGGGCAAGACAACAAGTTGTGGGTGCAAGTGAAGCTTTAGAGTTTTTGACTATAAAAGTATGAATATCAAAATTGGCAACGGTTACGATATCCACCGCTTAGTTGTAGACCGCCCCTTGATCCTAGGTGGGGTAAAGATTGACCATGAATTAGGGCTATTGGGTCACAGCGATGCAGATGTGCTGACTCATGCAATTATGGATGCAATGCTAGGAGCGCTGAGTTTGGGGGATATTGGTCATTACTTTCCACCCACCGATTCCCAGTGGGCAGGTGCTGACAGCCTGGTTTTGCTGGGCAAGGTACATCAGCTCATACAGGAGCGGGGATGGCAGATCAACAATATTGACTCTGTTGTGGTGGCAGAACGACCTAAACTTAAGCCCCATCTTCAGAATATGCGCACTCAACTGTCAAGCGTTTTGGAACTAGAGCCTGAGCAGGTAAGCATTAAGGCAACTACTAATGAAAAACTAGGTCCCATCGGACGAGAAGAGGGCATTGCTGCCCATGCTGTAGTCTTGCTGGCATCTTCCATTCCTACTTGTATATATTAGTTTAACCACAGGTTAATTTCATCTCCCTGTAAATTTTTCGTTTGCCAAAGTAACTAAACAGAGAGCAAAACGCATTCAGTGAATTGGAGTTTCGATTAATATGGCTCGTTTTCTCATAGGTACAATTCCCGCCTTTGGACATGTCAATTCTACCCTGCCCATTGCGCGCAAGCTAGTGGAAACTGGTCATGAAGTATGGTGGTATACTGGGAAATCTTTCCAGTCTCGTGTTGAAGCTACTGGTGCACGCTACGTTCCTATGCTCACTGGTTTCGATTACTCTGACTTCAAGAACATCCCTGAATCTCTTCGAGACAAAAGGAAAAAGGTTCCAGAGCCAGCACAGGCTATATTCGATCTCAAGCACTTTGTCATCAATGGGGCTGTTTGGCAGTTAAAAGACTATGAAGATATACTGAGCCAATTTCCTGCAGACGTGCTTTTATCCGATGTTGCTTTTTTGGGAGCTTCCTGGGTTCACGAAAGAGGGGGACCACCTTGGGCTGCGTTAGGCGTCACTCCTTTTCCTGATTTGGCAATGGAAGCTGATAGCTCAGCACTCGGACGTTTGCGTAATGGAGTTATAAACTGGGGATTCCAGCAAGTAGTGATAAAGAATATAACTGCCTACATGAATACTGTCCGAGCTAGCGTCGGGCTACCACCAACTCAGAAGGATTTTGTTAAGGCTGTTGTATCACCTTTTCTGTTCCTACAGGGAACGGTTTCAGCATTTGAATATTCACGCAGCGATCTGCCACCCCAATTGCATTTCATCGGACCGTTTTTGCCCAGTTCACCTGCTGATTTTACATTCCCAACTTGGTGGGATGACTTGAAAGGAAATAGACCAGTAATCTACGTCACACAGGATACAGTAGCAAACGAAGACCCGAACAATTTGATTGTGCCCACACTTCAGGCACTTGCCAATGAAGATGTGCTAGTTGTTGCAACGACGGGTGAGCAGCAGATTCAACTTGCTCAATTCCCAGCGAATGCCAGGATAGAGAAGTTTATTCCTTATTGCCATCTCCTACCACACGTTGATGTCATGGTAACTAACGGTGGGTACAACGGTGTGCAGGTGGCTTTGGCAAATGGTGTCCCAGTTGTAGCAGTGGGTAAAACGGACGATAAGTCAGAGATATGTGCGGAGGATAAATCAGAGGTATGTGCAAGGGTAGAGTGGAACGGAGTTGGTATTAGCCTCAAAACTAATAATCCCACACCAAAGCAGATCGCAGACGCTGTGAAGAAAATTTTAGCCTCATCAGACTATCGGCAAAAGGCTCAATTTTTTCAAGCCGAGATAGCCCGTTACGACACACTGACACTAGCCGCTAGGCTATTGGAACAGTTGGCGGCAACTAAACAGCCTGTTTTGAGAATACAGGAAGTTGCTACGCAAAACTTCTAGCTAGTCTTTCGAGATTACTAGTTAGTTAAAGGACTGTATGACCTGACAGTATTCAGGCAGAAAAACTTTAAATTCTTGTGTTTTGGAGGAAAATATATGACCACTATGATGACTATGACGACAAAAGAAATACCAGTAGCTAAAGGATTACCGCTGATTGGAAATCTTGTTTTTTTATCGAACAATAGCCAACCGCTGCTACAGTTTTTGGTGAAAAATTATCAAAAGCTTGGTCCCCTGTATAAAGTTCGTGTGCTGGGAAAGGATTTAACGATATTTGCGGGACCTGAAGCCAATATGTTTGTTACTCAAAAAGGGATGCATCACTTTACTAATCGTGAAGTTTACGACGAGCTAGCAAAAGAATTTGGAGAGAGTCTCGTAATAACGTTGGATGGTAATCCTCACCGTCGTATGCGCAAAATAGTTGACCAATTTCTTAATTCTGCTGCAATAGCGCAATATGTTAAGCCAATGATTCAGACAACCTTTGACTTCACAAAAAACTGGCAGATAGGTCAGCGCATTGACGTATTTGATTCATTGCGAAAGATTATTTTAAATCAATTTACGTCAGCTTTATTAAGCTGTACATCAACCGATGATTTCCTAGAGGATATTTCTTCATGTCTTACTACAGTGGTAAAAGTTATGCTTGGACAAAAACCAAGGAGTGTGCTGCGTAAACCAACTTATTTAACAGCTAAAAATCGAGCCTTCGGTTTCATACAAGCACTTATTGATAAGCGACGTAAAACCGGGCAAGTAACTGACGAACCAGATGTTCTTGATTTCTTACTGTCAGTAAAAGCTGATGATGGTCAGGCTCTTACAGAAGAAGAAATCTTTACCTGCATATTTATAATTATTTTAGGAGGGCTAGATACACTGGTTAATACTTCGCTATTTCTCATTTATGAGATTCTCAAACATCCAGAGATATATGAGAAAATCATGACAGAAATCAGTACGGTTTTTGATAATCGTATTCCCAATGTAGAAGATATTAAAAATATGAAAGTATTGCGTGGGGCAGGAATGGAAAGCTTACGTATATATCAAGGAGGAATTGTCGCAGTACGTTATGTACAACATCCATTTGATTATAAAGACTATAGGGTTGAAAGTGGACAAACCATATATTTTGCCTCATCAGTATCACATTTTTTACCAGAGTTCTTCCCAAACCCTTATACCTTTGATGTAGAGCGCTATGCTCCACCACGTCAAGAACATAAGCAGCCCGGGGCATTTGCACCATTCTTTTTAGGACAACATATGTGCGCGGGAGCAAGGTTATCAGAGATACAGCTTATGCTAACTGTGGGTACTATTTTGTACGCTGTTCAACCACAATTAGACGCACCTAATTACACTATGAAAACTGTACTTTTTACAGACAAAAGCTCAGTCTTAACAGCAAAAAATAAATGCTATATAAGACCCACGCGTAAAATTACACTTAATTAATTGTCTTAGCTATATCTTGCACCTATCCCTATCAACCAGGAGCTAATCAAAAACAGCGCAAGAAAGTTACATGAATTTTATGAGCTTCTATAGGTAAAACAAGGGTTTCAGGCTTAGTACTGAGTTTGGAGATAACATCAATTTTTCTTGGTGCAAGACGTCAGTTAGTCTACATTCTGTAGGTAAAGGAAGAGATCAGGGCAAAGGCATCTTGTCAATAAAAACACCTCAATCTCAATAAATATGAAAACAATCGCATTAAAGTTTGCTTATTGACAATGTTTTAGGGCGTTCGCTTTGAGCCTTGGAAAATCAATCAAACGATAAATCTGAAAACGATAAATCTGATTATTTCGTTAATACGTTGACTAAGCTTTTTGTCAAGATTAACTCAGATGCGTTTACCTTGGGGGTTAAGGGTGGATTCTGTAATTATGGGTAAATTGCCGGACATTATATCAAGTCTAAAAATCCTAAATTTTTGTATTTTGGAGCAAAAGATATGATTATTAAAGAAATACCAGTAACTAAAGAAATACCAGTAACTAAAGGATTACCACTGATTGGTAACGTAGCTGATTTTTTCGCACGAGGTCCGCTTGCGTTTCTCACCAAGCTGCAAACGGAATTTGGCGATGTAGCAGGTTTTTCGTTCTTCGGACAAAAGAGTGTTCTGATCTCTCATCCCAAGGATATTGAACGTGTGCTGCTGGAAACGGGCAAGTACTTCTATAAGGGCTACGACGCTACGTTCGTTGTGCATCTTGTGCTTGGTAACGGTCTGGCAAGCAGCGAAGGCGAGTTCTGGCGACGGCAGCGAAAGCTTGCCCAGCCTGCTTTCCACCACGAACGGATAAGCGCGTATGCTGATACGATCATGCACTTTACCAAGCAGCTGCTCCAAAGCTGGCAAGACGGGGAAGTCCGAGATGTGCATCAGGACATGATGTTCTTGACACAGCAGATTGTGGCGAAAATCCTGTTAGATATTGACGTGACCGATGAGGCACGAGACGTTGGACAAGCGTTCGACGTCATTCAGCAGGAGATGAGCACAGAGCTCATGGGGTGGAGGTTATTCTTGCCTCGCTTTGTTTCTTCACCAGGACGTGTAAGGCTTCATGCAGCTGTGAATCATTTGGAGCAAATTCTACGAAGCACAATCAAAGAACGTCGAACCACCTCTAACAATCATAATGACTTGCTAGCTATACTCATGGAGGCGCGTGATGATGATGGAAACGGCATGACTGATCAGCAGCTGCGCGACGAAATGATGACGTTTTATTTTGCTGGATTTGAAACCACAGCAAACACACTGAGCTGGGCTTGGCTGTTGCTTTCTTGCAACTCCGACACACGTGCAAAGCTCGAAGCAGAACTAGAGCATACCCTTGGTGGAAGCTACCTTACCTTTCGTGATGTACGGGCACTTAGTTACACAGAGGCAATTTTTAAAGAGACACTGCGTCTTTATTCTCCTGGGTGGAGTGCGGGGCGATTCGCCAGTGAGGATGTGGAAATCAATGGATACAAAGTTTCCAAGGGCACGGAAATATGGATGAGCTCATGGGTCACACACCGCGACCCACGCTGGTTTAGCAGCCCGCAAACCTTCATTCCTGAACGTTGGCTGGACGGCTTAGAGAAGCGCATTCCCCGGTACGCGTACTTCCCGTTTGGCGGCGGCTCGCGCATATGTATTGGCAGTAGCTTGGCACAACTGGCATTTACATTGATTCTTTCCACTATTGCTCAACACTACCGTCTTGAGGTGTTGCCAGACCAGATCATTGAACCAGAGGCTGGTATAACCCTTAGACCCAAGCACGGGATCAAAGTGCGGATCCACCAGCGGTAAAGTTCAGCTCGAGGATGGCAGATCCCCATCGGGCTGCTAAAGAATCACTGTGATCAACCAAAACCCATTCAGTTCATTGGAGTTTCGATTAATATGGCTCGTTTTCTCATAGGCACAGTCTCCGCCTTTGGACATATCAATCCTGTTTTGCCGATTGCACGCAAGCTGGTGGAGCGCGGTCATGAGGTATGGTGGTATACCGGACAATCCTTCCAGTCTCGTGTTGAGGCGACTGGCGCACGCTACGTTCCTATGGTCGCTGCTTTCGATTACTTTGATGTGAAAAACGTCCCTGAATCCCTTCTAGAAAAAAGGAAAACTGTACCAGAATCAGCACAGCTTATATTCGATTTCAAGCACTTTCTTATCGATGGGGCGCTATTGCAAGTAAAAGATTATACTGATATACTCCGCCAATTCCCTGCAGATGTGCTTTTATCGGATTATGCTTTTATCGGAGCTTCCTGGATTCATGAAAAAGGGGGGCCGCCTTGGGCAGCGTTGGGCGTCGTTCCTTTGTTTGTCAGCAGCCGCGATACAGCTCCTGATACATCTTTTTTTAATTGGTTGCCACACCAACCCGTCGATAACTCGGCACTCGGACGTTTGCGTAATGGAGTTTTGAACTGGATATTCGAGCGAGTACTGATGAGGGATCTAACTGGCTACATGAACAATGTCCGAGCTAGCATCGGATTACCACCAAGCCAAAAGGATTTTTTAAACGCTACCATATCACCTTTTCTCTACTTACAGCAAACGGTTCCGGGGTTTGAATATCCACGCAGCGACTTGCCACCCCAAGTCCATTTCGTCGGACCGTTTTTGCCCACCCCACCTGCTGATTTTACATTCCCTACTTGGTGGGAAGAGCTTAAAGGAAACAGACCAGTAATCCTCGTCACGCAGGGTACAGTAGCAAATGACAAACCGGAAAAATTGATTGTGCCCACACTCCAAGCACTTGCTAATGAAGATGTGCTAGTCGTTGCAACAACGGCTGGCACGCCGATTAAACTCGCTCAATACCCAGCAAATGCCATAATAGAACAAGCGTATATTCCTTATTCCCATCTCCTGCCATATGTTGATCTCATGATTACTGACGGTGGGTACAATGGTGTACAAATGGCTTTGGCGAATGGTGTCCCGTTGGTGGTAGCGGGTGATACGGAGGGAAAATCTGAGACATGTGCAAGGGTACAGTGGAGTGGGGTAGGTATTAATCTCAAAACCGGTAATCCTAAGCCAAAGCAGATAAAAGATGCTGTGAAGAAAGTTCTTACCTCATCACAGTATCGACAGAAGGCAAAACTTCTTCAAGCCGAGATTGCCAGCTATGACGCACCAACACTAGCTGCTACCCTATTGGAACAGCTTGTGGCAACTCAACAGCCAGTTTTGAGAACGCAGGAAGCTTCTATGCAAACAAACTTTTCGGAGGCACTCATTAACTAGAGCGCCAGTTCACAAATCTATGTTGACGAAAGCGAAATATTGTGCAGAAAGTTGACAAGTCTGTTTACTCCTGAATCGCCAGAAGAATACCTAATTTAATTAACTGCTCCTAAGCCAAGAACACCAAGAAGGTGAAAAAGAAAATAGGTAATCTTACACTCCTGTTGGGAGTAAGGCTAAATTTTTAAGTTTGGCAATGATTGCGATCGCATCAAAAAGCAACGCCAAAATCACTGATTTTTAAAACGTTACATATTTTGCGTTTTACGTCAAACACTTCTACTGAACAGGCGCTTTAGGCTTCTCCTATTGATTTAGCTACAGCCTAATCTCATCTCCTCTGATTTTTATTTCGCCGAAATTACTAAAAAAAGCAAACCGTATTCAGTTGATTGGAGTTTCGATTCATATGGCTCGTTTTTTGATAGGCACAACTCCCATTTTTGGGCATGTCAATCCTACTTTACCAATTGTGCGCAAGCTGGTGGAGCGTGGTCATGAAGTATGGTGGTATACTGGGGAAGTTTTTAAGTCTCGTGTTGAGGCGACTGGCGCACGCTATGTCCCTATGGTTTCTGCTTTGGATTACTCGGACTTGAAAAACGTCCCTAAACACCTTGAAGAAAAAAGGGAAGCTCTTCCTTCAGAGTCAGCAAAACTTGTATTCGATTTCAAGCATTTTCTTATCGATTTGACTGTCGGGCATGTAAAAGATTACATGGAGATACTGCGCCAGTTTCCCGCAGATGTGCTTTTATCCGATTGTGCTTTTCTGGGAGCTTCTTGGGTTCACGAGAAAGGGGGACCGATTTGGGCCACATTAGGCGTCACTGCTTTGTTTATCAGCAGCCGCGATACAGCTCCTCATATTTTGGGGCTGCAACCCAATAGCTCACCACTCGGACGTTTGCGTAACAATATTTTGAACTGGGTATACAAGCGAGTACTACTGAGGAATCTAACAAGCTACATGAACGATGTCCGAGCCAGCATTGGATTACCACCCACTCAAAAGGATTTTGTCAGCTGTGGTGTATCACCTTTTCTCTACCTACAGCAAACGATTCCAGCGTTTGAATATCCACGCAGTGACTTGCCACCACAAGTGCATTTCATCGGACCGTCTTTGCCCAAGGCATCTGCTGATTTTACATTTCCCAGTTGGTGGGAAGACTTGAAAGGAAATAAACCAGTCATTCTCGTCACACAAGGTACGTTACCAAATGACAAAACAGAAAGTTTGATTGTGCCCACAATCGAGGCACTTGCGAACGAAGATGTGCTAGTTGTGGCAACGACAGGTGGTCAACGAATTAAACTAGATCAATACCCGGCAAATACTAGAATAGAAGACTATATTCCTTATTCTCTTCTCATGCCACACGTCGATATTGTGGTGACTAACGGCGGTTACAATGGTGTACAGCAAGCATTGGCGCATGGTATCCCGGTAGTGACAGCAGGTACAACGGAGGATAAGTCAGAGACATGTGCAAGGGTGCAGTGGAGTGGGGTAGGTATTAATCTCAAAATCGAGAATCCCACGCCAAAGCAGATAAAAGACGCTGTGAAGAAAATTCTCGCGACATCAGACTATCGGCAAAAAGCTCAACTTTTTCAAGCTGAGATTGCCTCTTATGACACACCAATATTAGCCGCTACGCTATTGGAACAGTTAGTGGCAACTCAACAGCCTGTTTTAAGAGAACAGAAGAGACTCTCTTAGTTCCGAAAGCACTGCTGACTACTTCCTGCACCCACGCGCTGGAAATAGCGGCGCTGTTATTAAACATCCAATCAGGAGATGAAGTGATTGTTCCCTCTTTCACCTTTGTCTCCACAGCCAATGCTTTTGTACTCCGTGGTGCCACTCCTGTCTTCATAGACATCCGCCCGGATACATTTAACCTGAACGAGGCAAAGCTAGAACAATTGATCACTACCATATGTTTTACCTGCTAATGCCTTCCTTGAAGTTGCGCTCAGCCTTAATTGCCCACTTAAAGACAAAGGGAATACATAGTACTTTTCACTATCTGCCATTGCACTTGTCAGATATGGGAAGGTTCTTTGGAGGCAAGGAAGGAGACTGCCCAGTAACTGAATCTGTTAGTGATCGCTTGCTGCGTTTGCCGTTTTATAATGACTTAACAGAATCTGACCAGTCACGGGTGGTAGCGGCAATCAAAGACTTTAGTGAATTTTCCTAGCTGGAAATTTTCCATAATCTCGAGCAAATTGAAGCAGTAATTACACCAAAGACGAAGCCGATTTTGGCAAAGCTATATAAGCGCCAAAAGTTCGGTTTTTGGAGGAGATATGAAATGAGTATTGAAAAATGCAAAATAATTGAACTTCCTAAGATTAGTGACCATCGTGGTAATTTGACATTTATTGAGAACAATAAACATATCCCTTTTGAAATTAAGCGAGTTTACTATCTTTATCATGTACCTAGTGGTGCAGAACGAGGAGGTCATGCCCATAAAGCACTACAACAATTTCTGGTTGCTATTTCTGGTAGTTTTGATGTAGTGATAGACGACGGTTATGAGAAGAAAAAATATCATTTGAATCGGTCATCCTATGGTCTTTACATATGCGATATGGTATGGCATGAGCTTGTTAATTTTTCCTCAGGAGCAGTTTGCATATCTCTGGCATCAGCTTTTTACGATGAGTCTGATTATTTCCGTAATTATGAAGATTTCATCAAAGCTACTAGAGATCAAGTTAGAACTTACGCATTGACCAAGTAGACAACCAACTTCCTGTCAATGCGTAAATCCTAGAAGTATGAAAGTACTATTCTTTACTATCCAAGAGCAAGTATGAAAGTACCATTCTTAAATTTGAAAGCACCTTACCTTGAACTTCAGCAGGAGTTAGATGCAGTTTACAGACGAGTCATGGAATCTGGCTGGTATGTTCTTGGGCAAGAAGTAGAGGCGTTTGAAACAGAATTTGCTGCATATTGTGGAACTCACTATTGTGTCGGAGTTGGCAACGGGTTGGAAGCTCTGCATCTCATTCTGCGGGCTATGGAAATTGGTCAGGGGGATGAAGTTATTGTACCAGCTAATACTTATATCGCCACATGGCTAGCAGTTTCCTATGCGGGAGCTATACCCGTTCCGGTCGAGCCAGATGAGAAAACGTACAACATAAGTCCGGAGCAAATTGAAGCAGCAATTACACCAAAGACGAAGGCGATTCTGGCAGTTCACCTCTACGGTCAACCTGCCAACATGGATCTGATTAACGAGATTGCGAAACGTTACAAGCTAAAGGTGATTGAAGATGCTGCTCAGGCTCACGGAGCACGTTACAAAGGGCAACGTGTTGGTGGTTTAGGAGATGCAGCAGGGTTCAGCTTTTATCCAGGTAAAAACTTAGGAGCATTAGGTGACGGTGGGGCAGTCACAACTAATGATTATGATCTGGCAAATAAAATTCGTTTGCTAAGAAACTATGGCTCTCGTGTTAAATACTTCAATGAAATAAAAGGCTTCAATAGCCGACTGGACGAGTTACAAGCTGCTTTTTTAAGGGTGAAGTTGACTAAGCTTGATGAGTGGAACGCTCGCCGTGCTCAAGTAGCTAACCAGTATCTTGAAAAACTCTCCTGCTTAACAGATTTAACCCTACCTTTTGTTCCTACCTGGGTAGAGCCAGTCTGGCACTTGTTTGTAGTGCGTCACCCAAAGCGTTCTGATTTAGAGAAGCATCTAAAAGATGCGGAAATTGGCACTTTAATTCATTATCCTGTTCCACCCCATTTATCTGATGCGTACATAGAAGAACAGCATTTAGGCAGTTTTTCTATTACAGAACAAATAGCTAGAGATGTTTTGAGCCTACCGATAAGTCCTCATATGAACGATGAAGAGGTCATGAGAGTGATAGAAGTTTTACAGGGAATACCAAGTCTGGTTAAAGACTTATCATTGGTGTAGGTTCGGTTAAACTAAGTAAAACCCAACTTATGATTCATAACGAATCAACCTGATTTCATATAAAAAGGTAATTCTGAATTCTACTCTTTCCTACAGATCAGCAGTGAGGTAAAAAGAAAGCAATGGCAGACCTAAAGAAGCCAGTATAAGTTTTTTTGAGAAAATTTTCAGTTAGTTAGGACGTAGCAAGATGCAGATAATTTTAGTAACTGGTGGAGTTGGTTTTATCGGTTCTAACTTCATTTTTAAGGTAAGAAAAAAGCGATGGGCTAACATTATTAATTTAGACAAACTAACCTATGCTAGCAATCCTCAAACTCTAGAAGAATTGCAGCATGATCCTGGATATCATTTTGTCCATGGAGACATCGGTAATATTGAGCTATTACGTAATCTTCTAGAGCAGTACCAACCAAACGCGATTATCAACTTTGCTGCTGAGACCCACGTCGATCGCTCAATACTCAGCCCCCAGGATTTTATTCAAACAAACATATTGGGAACATTCCAACTACTAGAAGCTAGCAGAGCCTACTGGGAAAAATTATCTCCGCAAAAGCGCGAACAATTTCGTTTCTTGCATGTGTCTACTGATGAAGTATACGGCTCACTAAGTCCTGCTGAGCCAGCCTTTCGAGAGCATACCCCCTATGCTCCCAACAGTCCCTACGCCGCATCAAAAGCAGGGTCTGACCATCTTGTACGAGCTTACTTTCATACATATGGTCTGCCCACTTTAACGACTAACTGCTCCAACAACTACGGTCCGCGTCAGTTTCCCGAGAAACTGATTCCCCTGATGATTCTCAATGCTTTAAATGGAAAACCTTTACCAATTTATGGCGATGGACAGAATGTCCGAGACTGGCTGTATGTTGTGGATCACTGCGAAGCCATTTACCAGGTGTTGCAACACAGCCGTATCGGAGAAACTTACAACATTGGTGGCAACAACGAGCAGACAAACCTAACAGTCGTTGAGAAAATTTGTACAATCCTCGATGAATTAGCTCCCAAACCTAATTTCCGCCACTCTTCTCTAATGACTTTTGTGAAAGACCGTCCCGGTCATGACCGACGGTATGCAATTGATTGCAGCAAAATCAAATCAGATTTGGGCTGGGAGCCAAAAGAGAACTTTGATAGTGGTTTGTTGAAGACAATTCAGTGGTATCTGAGCAATCTAAGTTGGGTCGAACAAGTCCAATCAGGCACTTATCAAACTTGGATTAAGCAAAATTATGGAGATAGAAAAGCTAAGAGGGTAGCACAGTGAAGATTATACAGACTAAAATTCCCGATGTACTCCTAATTGAACCGCAAATTTTTGAAGATGAGCGTGGTTTTTTCTACGAAAGTTATACTGAGCGAGTTTTTCGAGAAAAGGCAAATATTGTGGATCACTTCGTGCAAGACAATCATTCTCGCTCAGCTAAGAATGTACTACGCGGTCTGCACTATCAAATCAAGCAACCTCAAGGCAAATTGGTGAGAATTGTGGTTGGTGAAGTTTTTGATGTGGCTGTGGACTTGCGAGCTAGTTCTAGGTATTTCGGTCAATGGGTCAGCGTTCATTTGAACGCCAAAAACAAGCAGCAAATCTGGATACCAGCAGGATTTGCTCACGGTTACTTAGTGCTTTCAGAATATGCTGAGGTTCTGTACAAAAATACAGACTACTATGCCCCAGAGTATCAACGTAGTCTCATGTGGAACGACCTTGATTTGGCGATCGCTTGGCCTATCGAAGTAGAACCCATTCTCTCGGCTAAAGATCGGGCGGGTAAGCGACTAAAGGAGGCGGAGGTGTTTGCATGATCAGAGTACTACTCACAGGTATCACTGGTCAGGTTGGTTGGGAACTGCAACGAACTTTGATGACTCTTGGTGAAGTCGTTCCAGCCGGACGTAAAGTCTCCTCCGCTGGTCTGCGTATGGATTTGTCTCAGCCCGACACTATTCGCTATGTGATTCGTGAAGTTAAGCCTAACTTAATTATTAATGCAGCTGCATATACTGCAGTCGATAAGGCTGAGGCAGAGCCTGAATTGGCAATGGCTGTCAATGGAACTGCACCCGGTGTGATTGCAGAAGAAGCCAAGTTGCTAGGTGCAGGAGTCATTCATTATTCAACGGATTATGTGTTTAACGGCAATCAATCAACGCCTTACACAGAGCAAGATGAGCCTGACCCACAAAATATTTACGGCAAAACAAAACTAGCTGGTGAAAAGGCAATTCAAGCAATCGGTGTACCCTATTTAATCCTGAGAACGAGTTGGGTCTATGGCTTAAGAGGTAAAAACTTTCTGCTGACGATGCTGAAATTAGCGCAGGAGCGTCAAGAGTTAAGAGTTGTTGATGACCAAGTGGGAGCCCCAAGTTGGAGCCGATTAATTGCGGAATCTACAGCACAAATCTTGTCTCAAGGAACACAGGATATGACTGTTTTTTTGAACAGTAACAGTGGTATATACCATCTAACCGCTACTGGTCAGACTAGTTGGTATGGCTTTGCAAAAGCTATCTTTGAGAATATCTCCAACTCTTCTCACCACAAGCTAAAAAACTTGGTAGCAATTCCTTCAAAAGAGTATATTACTCCTGCCAAAAGACCCGCTTATTCCTCATTAGATACTCATAAAATATCTAATACATTTGGGTTATGTCTACCTAGCTGGCAAGTAAATTTAGAGCTATTACTTGGAGCAGAAAGTTCAGATAATTTACAAGAAATGGTAATTTCAAAACCTATTTCCTTCATTAGCTATGCCTAAAGAAAACATCATTATTCCTAACTCTAACCATGCGTCATACCTTGAAAAGCGCATTTTAAGTATCTTAGATCAAACCCATCAGGACTTTGGGATTATTTACAATCTGAGGAATTCACCATGAAAGGCATTATTCTATCTGGCGGTTCTGGCACCCGGCTTTACCCTCTAACCCAAGTGGTTAGCAAACAGTTAATACCTGTCTACGATAAGCCGATGATCTACTATCCCTTGTCCACTTTAATGTTGGCTGGAATTCGTGAGATCCTCATCATCTCTACACCCGCCCACTTGCCGCTGTTCCAGCAACTTTTGCAGGATGGTAGCCAGTGGGGTCTCAAGTTTAGCTATGTGGAGCAACCGAAACCTGAAGGCTTAGCACAAGCTTTCATCTTGGGCAAAGATTTTATCGCTAACGACCCTGTATGCCTAATTTTGGGCGATAACCTTTTCTATGGACATGGTCTGGTTGAGGTGCTAGCTCGTGCAGCTAAGTTACGTGAAGGCGCACTTATCTTTGGTTACCAAGTAGCTGAGCCGCAGCACTTTGGAGTGGTTGAATTTGATGCAACAGGGCAGGTAGTGAGTCTAGAGGAAAAGCCCAGCATTCCTAAGTCTAATTATGCTGTGCCTGGTATTTATTTCTACGATTCTCAGGTTGCTGAAATTGCTGCTACTCTCAAACCCTCAGCCCGTAATGAGCTAGAAATCACCAATTTGAACCAGGTTTATCTCCATCAGGGGCAACTGAGAGTCGAGCTTTTAGGTCGAGGCCACGCTTGGTTGGATACGGGTACTCATGAATCCCTTCACCAGGCTTCCAGCTTTATTCAAATCCTAGAACAACGACAGGGCTTAAAGATAGCTTGTATCGAAGAAATTGCCTACCGCCAAGGATATATCAATGCAGAACAACTTTATCAACTTGCTAAACCATTAATAAAAAGCAGTTATGGACGTTACCTAATGGACATGATAAACTGTGATATCCGTACTCCTCAAGTTCAGCAGAGCAATTTGATTGCATTAGCCAATGGCTTAAAGCAGAAATTTGCATAACCTGAGAGGATAGGACTGCCAGTAGATCGAAAAGTTTCCTAGTCGTAACGAGTGGTGCGCCACCTGGGGGGTGCGCTTAAGAGCTTACAAAAGTTTTCGATCTACTGAGTACAGCCCACCATAAAAAAGGTGCGGAAATCAAGCGGTGATCGCTTCGTCAGTTTGAGTCCTATGATTGGAGTATTGAATTTGACACTTTGCGATAACTTTCACAGTTGACTTCTCGCTCCAACGAAAAGGGTGAGCTATAGTATTCCACTCAGCAATGAACGCGCTCCAAACGTTCACTCAAAGCCTTTTTGTCGGCAAAATCGCTGATTTTGAGACGTTTGCGCTGCAAGATACTAAACCATTGCTCAACCTGGTTCATCCACGAACAATGGACGGGGGGATGATGAAATACAAAACGCGGGTGTTTGAGTAACCAAGCTTTTACCTTTTTACCCTTGTGTACACTCAGATTATCCAACACCAAATGAATCGTTTTAATTGATTGAGGAATTTCCTTGTCCAAGTATTCGAGAAAGGCAATAAACTCAACAGGAGCGTTTACGCTCATAAGTCTGACCCCATACTTTGCCTGTACGGGTATCAAACGCAGCAAACAAATTCAGCGCTCCTTTACGTTGATATTCATGCTCGACTCTTAAGGGTAATTTTGGCTTGGCTGCCAAAGTCTTGGCTTTGCGTGGTCGGGGCTGTAAATTAGTATTCTTTTCAACACACAATACCATTTCATCCTGATTCAATGAGCGAGTGTATAAAGAACTAATTTCTTTTATGGTTTTGACAAATGCTTCATCGCGTGGAGCTTTTGGTGATAGCCATAAATGATGTCGCGCCCGGTTTTAGTTTATGACTGTTTAAAATGCGTCGAACGGTCGAGGCAGAAATACTACCCACGATTTTCGCTGCCATTAACTGACGTGCTAACTCTGTGCAATCCCACTGCGATAACGAACGTTCCCATCATATCGGGTCGCTCGCAAGCTATCTTAACCAGATACAATGCCACCTGAGGGGGAAAAAACCGGGGGTCTTCCCGGTCGCTTGGCATCGTACAGTCCATCGATTCCTTTATCGATAAACCGTCTAGCCCACTTGCGAATGTGACGTTCTCCCATCCCTACATATTCACTTGTCTTGTTGAAAGTGTTGTTGCAAGAAGCATTGCTGTTAGCGGTATTGGGCTACATCCCCGGATTCCTCATTTCTGTTGGATTTTATGAGGTTGCTTCTGCGGCAACGTTGCTACCTATTGTAATGAAACTGGAACGCGCTGTATTTCTGCTGATTCTCACGTTTGTGATGTGCAGTGTGTCGGGAGCAATTGCTATGCGAAAACTACAAGCCGCCGACCCCGCTGATATTTTCCAGTAACCTCAACAAGTCAATTATATGTATAATATTTTACTTTACATTACGCCAATCGCCGTTGTTGATAGTATTAACCCGACCGCAACAGCGTTTCAGATTTACCTTCTTAGCACACCAAAACCCGTTGCTCGTTGTGTAACTTTTATCTTCGGAGTCTTTACAGCGTACTTTACTGCGGGTTTACTATTTACTCTGGGTTTTGGGGGAGTCATTAAGAATGTTATCAATAGGGTTGGGGAATTCTTTCATCTGCTTCAGTATGGCAGTGTTGGGGAGTTCATGTATGTGATTCAGTTCATCATCGGCGTTGTGATGATTATCCATGGCTGCAAGATTGACCAATCGTCTAAAAAGCAAACAACCAGCGAGCCTCCTAAAGTCAAGCGTCCTCGAGTGCTAAAACCAATTAATACTTTTCTGCTGGGACTTGCTGTTACCTTTTGGGAATCCTCTACAGCGCTACCCTACATTGCTGCGATTCAAACAATTCTTCAAGCCAAGCTCAATTTTCATGAACTCATCGGTGTTCTACTTTTCTACAATCTGATTTTTGTATTTCCACTGATTGCTTTACTGGGGATTTATATCGTTAATCGAAAAAACAGTTCTGTCTTGATCAACAAGATTGGTCAAATTATGGAGTCTCCTAAGATTGACCAAATCCTTCTGATAGGGATTGGTCTTTTTCTGGTAATTGATTGCTTTACACGGGGCACTAACTTTGGCTGGAGAATAGAATAACTCAATTTTGAACAACTCAAGCAAGAGTGTCAATCTGATAACTTCAACCTGTATGGAAACCCTCAATTTCCCTAACTCTAACCGATCCCTGACCACTGAACCTGTCATCTGTGTTCGCAACCTAAACCATTACTTTGGTGACGGTGTGCTTCGCAAACAAGTATTATTCGACATTAACTTGAAGATTAACTCCAGCGAAATTGTGATTATGACTGGTCCTTCAGGTTCAGGAAAAACCACCCTGTTGACACTAATGGGTGGACTGCACTCAGAATGACAAACATATTTTTCAAAAATTAGGATGCTCCCGTTTCTCTAGATCATTACATAGTTCAGTTTTTCTGCACTGGTCTATTTATTATTGAGGTTTTTAGTAATATGGCTCTTTTTTGTTGAAACGAAGGGTCACTGATACGAGTAGCGCCGCTACAGTCACTAAATTGAAAGTTTTTGTAAGTTGATGAAAAAATCAGGCTTGCAGGCGACGTTTTTTAGGCTGACGATAGCGTTGTGCGGAACGGAGTTGCCGTTACGGACAATCGCAAGCACTTGGAGAAGAACTTACCTATAACAGAATTTCTCGAAAACCTTTCTCGAAAACCAAATTCAATAGGATTTTTTAGTCCCCTAAAATTCCTATTGAACAATTCAAATATCATTCATTGGAACACAGTTTCATAAAAGGAGTAAGCTCATGGAAAAGCATCAAGGCTCGCTTTTTCTTCAATCAGCACTAACATTGGAAAACAAATTTAATGATTTAGAGCAAGTTTTAGAATGGATTGAATTGAAAAAGAAAGAAACAAATATAAATATTCAGCAGATAGAAATTAATGAATTAAAAGATTGGTACATTCCAGAAGATACAGGAAACCTTGTTCATAAAAGTGGCAAATTTTTTTCAATAGAAGGAATTAATGTAAAAACTAATTGGGGATTTATAAAAGAGTGGGAACAGCCCATCATCAATCAACCTGAAGTTGGAATTCTTGGAATTATTTGTAAAAGATTCAATGGAAATTTATACTTTCTCCTTCAAGCTAAAATCGAACCTGGTAACATAAATTTTGTTCAACTATCACCAACTGTTCAAGCTACAAAAAGCAATTTTTCTCAGGTTCATAAAGGAAAGAAGCCACTCTATATTGAGTATTTTCTCAGTCAAAAAGGAGTAAAAGTATTAGTAGACCAGTTACAATCTGAGCAGGGAGCAAGGTTCTTAAAAAAACGAAACCGAAATATCATTATTGAAATTGAAGACAACATCGATGTTCATCCTAATTTTTGTTGGCTGACTCTAGCCCAAATCAAAAAATTGTTACTTTATGATAACGTAATCAATATGGATACAAGAACAGTAATTTCTTGTATTTGCTATTGTATTAATACAGAAATTGAATTGCAGCATTTTTTAAAAGATGGAATTGTAAAAACCTTGAATAAAGAGTTTTTATATTCAGCAATTGACACTAAAAATGCATTGCATTCAATAAAGTCAATCATTTCTTGGTTTACAAATCTTAAATCATCTTTTGAGCTTTGGGTTAAATCCATACCGCTTAAAAATGTCAAACACTGGTATCGGGATGAATATTCTATTTATCACAAAGAGCGTAAATATTTTTCAGTTATTGCTGTCAATGTAATTATCGGAAATCGAGAAGTAAAAAGCTGGGATCAACCGCTTTTAAAAGTAGACCATGTGGGAATAATTGCCTTTATCATCAAAAAAATAAATGGAGTTTATCACTTTTTGGTGCAGGCAAAGCTTGAAGCCGGAAATTTTGACATCATAGAATTGGCTCCATCAGTACAGTGTATTGCTGATAATTATATACATAGTTCTAAAGAAGAAAAACCAGCTTTTTTGGATTTTGTATTGAATGTAGATAGCTCAAAAATTAAATACGATACTTATCAATCTGAAGAAGGAGGAAGATTTTATAAAGAGCAAAATCGTAACATGATTATTGAAGTAGGAGATGAATTTTCAACTGAAGTTCCAGAGCAGTACATTTGGATGACATTAAATCAAATGATTACATTGGTTCAATTTAATAATTACTTCAATGTTGAAGCTCGCAGCTTAATGTCAACTATTAGCTTTGCTTGAGTATTCATAAAAAATAGTATCTATCGCTCTTTTATCACTTTGGTGAGATAAAAATCAAACGGAAAATCTGAAACCCAAACACTATTAGGCATCTGGGCTTTCATTTTTCACACAAAACCCGAAATATTAATTCTTACGTCAACCCTTGCTGCAAAAGGGTTACAGGATATTCTATGGAGATAGTGATGAAAGAGCGATACATACAGCTAAAAATTTACAATTCTTAAGAAGGAATATGAACAAGATCAGAATAGGTGTAATGGGTTGTGCAAATATTGCTGAACGATATATGATTCCAGCCATAAATGCATTGGAAGAATTTAAATTAGTAGCAGTAGCAAGTAGAACCCAAGAGACAGCCCAAAAGTTTGCCGAAAAATTCAACTGTGAAGCAATTGTGGGTTATCAGAGTTTGCTGGAGCGGGAAGATATTGATGCTATTTATTTACCACTTCCAACAGGTTTACACAATGAATGGATAAACAAAAGCCTCGATGCAGGAAAGCACATTTTGGCTGAAAAATCTCTGGGAATAGATTTCCATTCAACGAAAGCAATGGTAGAAAAAGCTCAAGAAAAAAAATTATTACTAATGGAGAATTTTCAATTTCAATATCATTCACAACATAATTATGTTAAGAAATTATTGACAAGCGGAGAAATCGGTGAAATGCGTTCTTTTAGAGCATCTTTTGGGTTTCCTCCTTTGGCATGGAACAATTTTCGTTACAATGCTGAGCTAGGTGGAGGTAGCTTATTGGATGCAGGAAGCTATATGTTGAAAGTCAGTCAGTTTTTCTTAGGGAGTGACTTAGAAGTTAAAGCAGCTGATCTAGTTTACGATGAAGAATTAAAGGTGGACTTATACGGGACAGCCTACTTAACAAATGGTAAACTAAGTTCGCAAGTAGCTTGGGGATTTGATAATTTTTATCAGTGTAATTATGAAATTTGGGGAAGTAAAGGAAAACTATCTTGCGAAAGAGCCTATTCGGCACCTCCTGGATTTTCTCCTAAAATTATTATTGAAAAGCAAGGTTTAAGAACTGAAATTTTACTTGATTCTGATAATCATTTTGAAAATATTTTAAAATATTTTAGACATTCTATTCTCGAACAAAAATATGAGCATCATTTTAAAGAAATTTTAACCCAAGCGAGATTAATTGAACAAGTAAAACTAAAAACTAGTCTCTAGTTTTAGAGCCTATTTATAAAGTCGCTTGTCATCCTGAGCGCGCAGTATAACGAAGGATCTCAGAGTACGGCTAAAAACTGAGATGCTGAGTTGCTTTGGGACACCCTACGCGTAAGTCCTTACGAACAGGCTGCGCCAACACGAAGCGTGCGCTTTGCGCTTACGTTCCGCAAAGCTCCACTCAGCATGACATTCAGCTTACTTTATCAATAACTCTTTTTTAAAAAAACAGAATACTTTTTCATTCATGGTGGAGAGCACCCATCAGCTTAAAAGAGCAGGGTAAGCGCATCTAAATTAGTCTTGACAAAAACTTTGGTCAGTGTAGTGAACAAAGAATCAAGATTTTTCGTTTGATTGATTTTCCAAAGGTAAGAGTGATTGCCCAAAGGGTACAGCCTGGGCGTGATCGCCTAAAGTATATCCATAAGCAAGGGTTAATGAAATTGGTTTTGACTTATTGATACTAAGGCGTTCTTATTGACAAAGTATGCTTACCCTGCTTAAAAGAGCGATAATTACCAGATTTCGTTGGGGTACGTTCAAACCTTAAAAAATATCAGCAGGATCAGCAGCCTGTAGTTTACGTACCGCAATGACTCCCGATATCACGCACATGACGATAGTCGAACCCAGCACTAACACAGCACGATTTAGTGTCATACCAACGGGCAGGAGTGTTGCAGATTGGACAACGACATAGAATCCTGTGGAAATTAGAAATCCGGGTAGAAAGCCCAGGAATGCCAGAATTAGGGACTCTTGAATAATAACCCCAATGAGGTAAGAATCACTGTAGCCCATAGCTTTCATCGTGGCATATTCTGGCAAATGTTCTGAGACATCGGAGTAGAGAATTTGGTAAACGATCACCGTACCGACAAGGAAGCCAATAACTGCCCCAAATCCAAATATAAAACCAATCGGGCTAGAACCTCCCCAATACTCCTTCTCTTGGTTAGCGAATTGATCCAGTGTTAGCACTACAACATCATTTGGCAATCTGGCTTGTAGATTTGCCTGCACTTGCTTAATATCAGCGCCAGGTTTCAAGTTAATCAGACCAATGTCAATCTGGTCAGGTTGACGATTGGGAAACAGACGCAAGAAGGTTGAGTGACTAGTAATTGCATTACCGTCAGCCGCAAAGGATGCACCGAGGCTAAATAGCCCAACTACCGAAACCTGGTAGTCATTCACCTGAACTGAGAGCGGATTATAATGCTGGAGGAGGGTAGCAATGTCCCCAAATTCTGGTCGTCCTGTTTGGTCATACAGCACCCGATTTAGCATCTTGAGTTTGTTCAGCTGCCCATTTATATCTGGTTGATTCAGGGTAGGCTTGGTAGGGTCAATACCAAAGATCAGAATCGGGCGATCAACCCGAGTTTGAGGATTGCGCCATTGCCCTCGGTCAAAGTTCAGCCAATTCACAGACTCTACGCCTGCTACTCCGGCTGCCTGATACAATCGATCTCGGCGGAAGCTTCTATAAGATTGCAGGGATTTAGTCACCTGATTGACGATGAATAGATCCCCCAAAAGCTTGTATTGCAAAGTTGCTGCAGAATCAAAAAGTGCGTCTAGTAGCCCCAATTGGAAAAACATGAGGATATCTGCGAACGCAATTCCTGCCATGGCAACGGCAAGACGAGTTTTTTCTCGTTTCAGTTGGAGCCATGCCAGTGGTGTTTTGCGGAGTAGTTTACGAAGCATAATTTCCCCTCTTTTATCCCAAGCATTCGTTATAAATAAAGTGATGCTAAACTCATAATTGAATTGCTGCCTGAACTTGTAAGTTGGTCAACCCAGCGACTCGTTTACTATCTTCTGGATTCAGGCGAATTCTGACTTCAACAACTCTGCGATCAAGATTTTCTCCTGGCTGATTGCTGAAGACTTTTTGCCTGGTTACCTGTAGTCCAATCAGGCGCACAGTTCCGTGCAGTTCTCCAGGGAATGATTCACTAGTGATAACTGCCTGTTGACCTACACGAATTTTGTCAATGTCAGTCTGATAGACTTCTGCAACAACTTCCATCTGGCTAGTTTGTCCCAAGTCTACAATGCCGTTATCGCCAATTGCTTCCCCGGGTTTAGTGTAAATTTCTAGAATTTGACCTGCTATCGGTGCTCGGATGTACGCCTGATTGAGCTCAGCTGCTGCCCGTTTGGCAGATGCGATCGCCTGATCTACTTCGTTTTGTGCTACCTCCACATCAACAGGACGTACTTCGGCAATCCGGTCTAAGGTAGCTTTGGCTTCGTTGATTTGTGCCCGTAGTGTGTCTGCTGTACGATTTCGATTGGCTGTGTCTTCTTTAAGCTGTGCCCGAGCCGTTTCTAGGGTAAGTCGTCTCTGGTCGAATTGAGAAGCAGAGACTGCTCCTTGCTGATAAAGCGCGAGATAGCGCTTATACTCAAGAGTAGCATTGTTCACCTCTGACTGCCGACGGGCGATGGTCGCAGCTTTGGAAGCAATCTCACCCTGCAATTCAGCCTGTAATCGAGCAATTTGTGCTTTCTGCGCAGTAATCTCGCCAGACTTTGCTCCAGCCTTTACTTGTGCCAGCTTTGATTGCGCTACTTTCACCTCTTCTTGGGCTTCAAGCAGGGCATCTTGGAGGCGATCGCGGCTAGCCAAAATTGCAATTTCCTGACCCGCTTTTACAGAATCACCCCGTTTGACAGGCAGTTGAGCAACACGGTCATTATTCAAGGTACTTGGCGCAGACACTTTGATAACCTCTGATACAGGTTCCAGTCGCCCCAGAGCTGTAATTTGCTGGATGGCTGGAGCAGTTCTTGTGGATTGAGATGGTTTACTCGTCTGCCCAAACTGAGAGATACTGTAGTAAATCGCTACACCTGTGATTGCACTACCAGCCAGAATTAGACCGAGCATCCACCGATTTAAAGACTTTGACAAGATTTGCCAGTTCATATCAACTCCTACTTATAGACCGTTTAATGTTAAATTAATGTTAAATCAGATTTTCCAACTCGTTTTTCTAAGTATGCTGTTAACATCTTTCCAAGTAAAGAAACTTGCTCAGTGAAAGAAATTGATTTATGTCCCAATAAATGATTCAGGATTATACCCGAGAGTAAGTTGTCGCTAAACTGTATGAGTTCGGGGTCTAAAATACCAAATAATTCAGAAGAAACCTGCCCATATCGTTCACGAGCTCGTTTAATTGCAGGGTTATTATGAAACGCTTCAACGCCATGATGCCGACAAAAATCAATGAAGATGAAAGTCTCCTTGATAATGCTATCCGCATTTTCGTCAAGGAACCTCCCCAAAGCTTCCATCAGCTCTTGTTGTGTTCGTGCCCCATCTAGTTCAGTCATAGCCGTCCGGACAGTGTGTTGACTTACCTCTTCTACTAGCTGGTCGAACAGAGCTTCTTTTGTGGGGAAGTAGTGATATAATGTCCCGGTAGAAATCCCGATTCCTTGAGCAATTTCGCGCATAGTGATGGAGGCATAGCCCTTTTCGGCAAATAGGTAGAAGCACTTGCTGAGCAATTCTTTACGGTACTGATCGTGATCGACAATTTTAGGCATAAATAGGCTTTTGTGTTTTTATATATCGAACAGTTAATATAATTTAGCATAGTTTCTCTAAATTGAACCGCTTGTGTTGCAAAAAATGATAGTAATTTGGTAAAAGTAGCAATTGTGCGATCGCTTGACTCCTTTGCCCGTCAAGAAGGTACCTGAGCCGGGAACAGCGTCTGCATTGCTCATGGGGGGAGTATTTGGTTCACTCTATTTAAACAACGGACGCAGTCAACAGCCAGATTGCCATGCCGAGACCAGCTACAGTTATGGTTGCGAGAACCGGATGCTCGCTCTGCTTCACATAGAGGCTGCCCGAGCGAATCCATCCTTGGTGGGTTCCCCTTTCGTGCATACCATAACCAGCCCGATGTAGATTGATATTCAATCTACTTGTAATTACAAATACAATCAAATTTAATAATCAAATTTATAAGTAGTCAGGGCAAGCTCATCTAAAATTTTGTGTATCTCTAATTCACTAAAAATCCTAAACTCAACCGTATTAGGTTATGTGGGATAAGTAAAGACGCGGTATGCCGCGTCTTTATACATCACTCCTCTGCTCTCTTCGCTGACGGTGGGGACTTTGATTAGATTGCCACATTAGAGTCAATTAACTTGAAGCCCCAAGGTTTTAAAGCCGCGATCGCTATTTCTCTATCTACACCTTCATAAACCTCCCATTCAGAGTGCGGATCTTTAGGATGTCCCTCGCTCACATGACCTGCAACTTTGATCACCGGAACGCCCACTAAGCGATTGCGCTCTATGCCTTTTGGGAGTGCTAATTGAAGTTTGTGACCTACGAACTTCGATGCACTTGAATTAGCTACAGATTCACGGACTAAACAGATATCACCAGCAGTCCCCCAAGTTGTTGGGTAGATGTGGAGGAACGATATATAGCTTTCTGGTTTGATGGATCTTTTTAGAACTTGCATTATCTGTAATCCTTACACGTTTGCTAAAAAATCATATGAGTATTTTCTCTCACTGGCTGCAACTGTTTTAATGAGAGCAACCGCGATGAAAATACAGTTTATCTAAGTGACTGCTGCTATGTACACCTGTTCTTACAATTTTATTATGCGATCGCTCTTACGGTTATGTGTAGGGGTGACGGTTACCATTTCACCAATAAGTATTAAAATCCTTCTTGGGTAATTGTAGTAATTAGAAATTATTAATTAGTTATTAATGCAGCATTTCAAATAAGCCTGTGCATAAATGCGATCGCCACTTTCCAATGTTTTACGATAGTTTACGTAAAAATTGTTGTTGTTTGGGCGATCGCCTCGAACAGGCGGGCGCTCTGCGCCATCGCGATTATTTAGGCTGTTACAGGTTGAGGATTGTTCTGTTGGTTCTGTTGCAATATGGTGGGGTCAATTTCAATGTTCAACGCTACAGCAACGCGCCGACCGTAATCCATATCAGCCCGGAAAAAGTGGCATAGTTGCCGCATTTGGATATCTTGCCGTGCTCCACTCAACGCTCCTGCGATCGCTTGCGCTGTACGATTCTTCTCATCTTCAGAGAAGATCCGCCAGAGATTGCCTGCCTGGGTATAGTCATCCTGATTGCGAGAGTCATAGCGATCAGCAACTACATCACCAAGAGACAGCCCAGGCTCGCGGTATTGCGGCGCTTCTTTCGGAGTGCTACTGTCGCTGTTGGGATAATAATTGGGGCTGCTGCCGCCGTAACCTGTAGACATGGCACCATCCCGCTGGTAGTGCATCACCGGACAGCGAGGCTGGTTGACTGGCAACTGCTGGTAGTTTGTGCCGATGCGGTAACGCTGAGCATCAGGATAAGACATCAGTCGCGCCTGTAACACTTTGTCAGGGCTAGGACCAATTCCGGGTACAAATACTGAGGGACTAAACGCAGCTTGTTCTACTTCGGCAAAATAGTTTTCGGGATTGCGGTTTAGCTCCAGAACACCAATCTCCATGAGCGGATACTCGCTGTGGGGCCATACCTTAGTGAGGTCGAACGGGTTCCACTGGAAGGTCTTCGCTTGTTCCTCGGTCATCACCTGAACTTTGACTGCCCAACTTGGATACTCGCCCCGTTGAATCGCGTCGAACAGATCCCGCTGGTGCGATTCGCGGTCAATACCGATGAGATTGGCAGACTCTTCTCCGGTGAGATTCTTAATGCCCTGACGGGTCTTGAAATGAAACTTGCACCAGAACCGCTCACCTGCTGCATTCACAAACGAAAAGGTGTGGCTACCATAGCCATTCATGTGGCGGTAACTGGCGGGCAGACCGCGATCGCTAAACAAAATAGTGACCTGGTGCAGCGACTCCGGGTTCAGTGACCAAAAATCCCACTGCATATTAGCATCCCGCAGATTAGTTTGGGGATGGCGCTTTTGTGTATGAATAAAATTAGCAAACTTATACGGATCGCGGATGAAAAAGACAGGTGTGTTGTTGCCCACCAAATCCCAGTTACCTTCTTCAGTGTAAAATTTGACAGCAAAGCCGCGTACATCGCGCTCAGCATCGGCGGCACCTTTTTCTCCAGCGACAGTAGAAAAACGCAAAAATACCTCTGTTTGCTTGCCTACTTCTGAGAGAAACTTCGCTTTGGTATATTCAGGAATAGCACGAGTGACGGTAAATGTTCCATATGCACCAGAACCTTTAGCATGAACAACTCGTTCTGGAATCCGCTCTCTATTGAAGTGCTGCATCTGTTCCAAAAGCTGCACATCCTGCATCAAAACCGGACCACGCGGACCAGCCGTGATTGAGTTCTGATTATCAAAAATCGGACAACCTGTTGCCGTCGTTAACTTCTTGTCTTCACTCATGCCGACAATGATTCCTTTGATTGAGGTTACGAACACTCATACCAATGATGAGATGTATTAATCGTAGTCGTAATGACTATGACTTGGCTACTAAGTTTTAGATTTTTTTAAAATTTGAACGGTTCTGAGATAAGTGACGATTTGCACCACTTGTAAAGTGGCGATGGTGCGGAACATTCGCTGGGGCGCGTTTGCGTAAGCGCAATGTACTCCAAGTCACGCTGCATGGCGATTGCGCAAAGAGCAGTGCGAGAGGCGATCGCCCAAAGGACAGTGGCAAAACCAATCGCAACCTGCCAGAAAATAAAAAGCTAAGGTACAGCACCGCAGATACCTCAGTGCAACAGTTATATGATGTCCGGCAAATGACCCAAAATAAAACTTGTATGCAGTAAGGACAAGAGTCCTTGTTTTAGTGGAAGAGGACTCTTGTTCTCACTACACATTTAGTAAGGTTATTTAATCGGACATGATTATGATATCAGTACAAGAAAAATCCCCGCCAACCCCTCGATGCATTGGGGAGCTACATTCCCCCCTTAAAAAGGCTACCGCGTACACACATCTCACTTCTTACCTCACCCTCGCTTTAGGGTGCGCTAAAATCTTTCCCTCTCCAAAGCATTGGAGAGGGATGCCCGATAGGGCAGGGTGAGGTTCCTTTGGAAATTTTAAGCCATGCGATCACTTGTGTGTACACCGTAGCCTTTTTAACGGGAGTTATATCAGGTTCGGTTGATTACTTATCATTCGTGAAGAACCCCACCCCGCCAAAGCTGCGCTTAGGCTCCCCTCCCCGCAAGCGGTGAGACCAGTGCTGCAGGAGGGTTTCCCGCTCTCACGGCAACTGGCGTTCGTCGTTCGGCGTTCGCGTAGCGTGCGCTCTGCGCTCAGCCGTGGCGTCAGCCATAGACGTGCCGAAGGCATACCCGGAGGGGGAGGGGATAAAGGGGTGGGGTGCACTCAACGTGGAAATCATAACTAATTAGCCGAACATGATATTAGGGGGGATCTAGCCTTAAGTGAACAGTATTACCTAAATGCCGATTCAGAAGGCTTTGCGATAAATGCTTTCCCTGTCCTTCGGCTTCGTGTTCTTGGAGGACTTGAGAGAACTTTCTTATTTAATCGCCAATGGTTTTTGACCTTTTCTAAGAAAGCAAACAGCAGTACCAAACACTAACATCCCCAGTATAGAAGTAGATTCTGGAATCGTTTTTAGAGTTTGGTCTGTACCTTGCCGCACTTTAAGATTTTGCAATTTCGCACTTGGCGAGTTTGTCGTTGACCGTAATTGAATAGGTATAGCAGAGGGGATTTTACCAGCAATTGCATCATCAATAAATGGGGCATAATTAGACACCCGTGTTGTTGCTGTAAATTCACCAAAACTGCTGTTGGTTGTCTTATCCAAATCTGTGTGGACTCCGTTTGGGAAAAGAAATGAATCGCTAAAGCTGTAGGAAGCAATACCAGCAACCAAATCATTAATAAATGCAGGTCCACCTGAATCACCGCCAGTTATATTGCCTTCATGGGTTCCCAAGCCTAAATCGTTCATACCAAAGTGAGTGCCAAAAGCATCATTCACAGATAAGCCACTATCAAAATCAAACAACAATTGACTTCCAGGGATGATGCCTGTAAATCCAGGAATTTGCTGCTGAAACAGTGAACTAGTAATATCAGCCAAGGCATCAAACTTATTTATTGCAGAGTAACCTAGATGGGAAAGATTACTCTGAGTATTTTCCCCTAGGATACCGCTACCAATGTAGCCGTATCCTACTTGCGTGAAAATTTTACCGACTTCATCTTGAGCACGATAAATGTCATATTGTTGAGCTTGGCTAGGCGCTGGCGTACTTAGTCGCAAAACAGCAATGTCGTTACCTTTGTAAAAAATGCTATCGTACCCAGGATGCACAAAAAAGTCAACAACGGGCCTTGAGACTGAACCTGTAGGCAATTTGAAAGTTACATTTGTTTTATTCAAAATCCTAGTATCAAATTTACCATTTTTGTCCGTAATGCAGTGGGCTGCTGTGAGAATATGTAAACCCCCTTTTAACAAGGAACCAGTGCAGAGATCAATAGAACTATTTATTGATACAACACCACTAAATTTTCCAGGAGCAACCTGGTAATTTTGCGGATCACCAGCAGTAACTATTGCCTCTGCTAATTCTGCTGTTCCCAAAGTAGAAAGCACCGCCCCAACTACGGCTATTGATTGATGTTTCAAACTTGCCATGCACATCTACCTCATCGTTTGGTTTGGTTGTTTTGGGTTTGTAGTGTCGCAAATCGCGAAACTACAAATCTATAAGGGTAACTTCCACCCAAAACCGGAAAATTCTCCAAAATTTACCATAATTTTTTTTACCCACATATTACTATTATGTTGCTCGCAACAAGTCATCATACCTAAGTAGTGTATTTTTAATCACTGTTATTTATGATAATAACAAGAAAGGATATTTGTTTTTATCGTTACTTTGGCATACAAAGAAAGAAAAGGAACTTTATAGACAAGAGGTGGATTATGCAACAGCAGATAGACAAACATACCTTTCTCTATCAAAAGCGAAGTTACCACGGTCAGTTCACGCCAGAGGCTCTGGTATTCAACGCTAACTTACAAGAATTTGCAACACGAGTTGGCTACATTTGCAACTTACAGACTCTGGGAAAGCTCTCCCCAGAAGACGCTTACCAGCAAATTAACGCACTCTGGGAACAGTTAACACACAGCTATGCTGCACTGGGGATTGATTCCAACACAGAAAATTAGGGTTCTCTGGGGATTCAAATTGGTCCCGAACAGAAAACCCTGGAATATGAGTGGAAAATTGTCTATATGTAGCTCTAAGTGTTTATGCTGGCATATCGCTAAATAAGATATGAATTAATGCACCCTAATTAAATAATGTAGTTCTCATCACAGTCCCAGCGTACGACCTGGAAACCCAGCAACATCAAAGTAGCGAGTTTTTCCGACTGTTTGATATTTGAGGATTGTCTTCAAACCATTTCCAGCAGATGGAGATTTCAGGGTAAAAGACTTATGCTCAACGTTGTCAGGTCCACTGACGAGCGCTTCACTTAACACTCGACCAACTAACTTACCCTGAGGAGACAACTTTAAATTCAGTACTTTCGCTACGGTTGGTGCTACATCTGCGTTACTTACCGGAGCCACATCTTCATAATCCTGTTTAAAGTCAGGTCCAATTGCTGCCATTGTGTTGTAAGTATCAGCACGACTAAAGCTTCCATGCATTCCTTGCCCCTGCTGCAAGGTTGTATCTGCTATTTCCACACCGCAGGCTGTAGGATTGCCACAACCTGTGTCAAATGAGCGAAAGTTTACTAAAATGGATGGCTTGGGAGTCTTTGCTGTTCCTCGAAGAGCGATCGCCTCTAATGATAAAGTCCCAGGAATTTTTCCCAAAGAATCATCCACAAACAAGCCGCTGATATAGTCTTGCTCTAGCAGCATATCTACAATCTTTTTCGCAGTCGCTTTTTTGTTTGCAGCATTAGGCAGATACAGCAAATCAGAACCACCATTACCAGCAACTATGACATCTGGTTTTCTCGGGTCTTTACCAATGATACTGTTTCTAGAAGTCTGCCCTTTATTAGGATAAAGTGGAGCATTGTTCTTATCAGGGTCAAACATAGAGAGCTTTAACTCATGCGCTATGTCTATTCCCAAAAAACCAGTTGGTAAAAAACCTTTTAGCACATCTGGGTAAGAAAGCGTTGCCGCATAACTGGTTTTGCTCTCCTTACTAATAGTCGAAAACCCGTGGTCAGCAGTCAAGAATATATTTGTCGTCTCTTCCAAACCCAAATCTTTTAATGCAGTGCGAATTTGAGCCAGGTTCTTGTCAGCATTTTGGCGTGCTGCTTGCACAGTGGGACCATTGATACCAGGAACGAGTTGGTTGAGGCTGTCGCCGTGGTTATGCTGTGTACCATCTGGGTCACGAGACCAATATACCAGCACAAAGGGTTTTTGCCGCTGCTTGAACAGTGGCAGGATTGCCTTAGTCGTGACATCAGCAAAATATTGCTGTTGTGCTGTATTTGCAACTTTGGTACCTGGAGTCTTGCTGTCCCCATGATTACCGTTTTCTCCCCGCGATGGCGTTGCTGTTGGCAATGAGTTTTTGGCAAGCAGTTGTGTAACTTCAGGACTCAGAGGAATTTCCGTCGGCGTGCCGGTAGCGTCATCAAAAATGATGGTTGGTTCGCCCTTTTGCAACGTCACATCTTGAATCAAAACTGGTCCGATTTTTCCGACAGCCGCTGTGCTGAAACCTGCTTTTCTTGCAGCTTCTAGCAGAGTTTGTTCGTTGAGGAAGTTGGCACCAAACTGTTTGTTAACTTCCTTGAGAACGGCATTGTTTTCCAAGAAGGGGACTAGGCTGTTTTTGGCACTTTTGACCGGGGCGCTGACTTGGATCGTGTTGCTAAAATCACCCGTATCGCCTAAATAGTGACCAGTGGCGATCGCCGAAGCGTTAGCGGTGGTAAAGGTAGGAAACAAAGAGTGACTGTTGGAAAACTTGACTCCCCGTTCCCGTATCTCGTTCATGGTGGGCGTATCAGTAGCATTTATCGAAGTCGGACGCAGCCCATCGGCAACGAAAATGACCACACTATGTTGTATTGCTTGCTGTGAGCGTTTTCCAGGCATTGCCGTACACGCTGCAATCACTGCAATGACAAAAAGCGTCAGGAATACCCAGCGGTGACCGTGTGTAAAAAACCGCATAAACTTCCGGATGTGAGGACACCAAGATTGTATTACTAGTCAGCCAAATTTCATCCTATAGGTATATACTAAATGGCTGTTTTTTAATATTTATAAATTGATAGATTTACCGTATTTTAAGTGATGTTGAAAGTGAATTTATGAAGAGTCATATCCTGGCACTGCTAAAGGTGAAAGGTGAGTGAGCTTTCCCTCTCAAGCCCGAATGGTACTACTCCTTTCCCGCCAGAAGAATACCTATTTTTTAACCGCAGAGGCGCAGAGGAGCCAGCGCCCTTTGGAGGGTTTCCCGAACTCACAGCGACTGGTGAGTCCAGTCCTGTTCGCGTAGCGTGTCCGAAGGACATAGGCGGGTTTCCCAACCTAAGAAACTGGCGAACCCGAAGGGCGTGACACAGAGAGAAGAGTAAATCATTATAGGTAATCTTAGACCGGGAAGGGAGTAATAATCAAAAATGGTTTTTTCGAGTCTACCATTACGGCTCAAGATTCTCACTTCAAAATTTACGCAAAGTCTAGGATTACCTTTCCGAAAACTGTTACCATCTACAATCCAAGGCGTTACTGACGACCTAAAATTAAATATTGCCACCGAGTTGTTGACCCTTTTGTTATACCAATTCTCTGTAAAAAAAGCACTTAATACTTACTCTTTCACTCAGCCTTTGTACTTGGCACGCCAGTCGCCTCAACTCTGGGAACCAGAGCACGGCGCTGGCTCGTCTTGGCGGTTCGTTTAATAAATATTAAGTGCATCTTCATGGAGAATTGGTATTATATCGTTTTACAATGAGGCTGCATAGAATAGAAAATCACTTGCATTGTGATTACCCTTGATTGATAACCATCTTAAAGCTTTAACATTCTGTGCAAGCTCAATGTAATTTGATATTAGGCTGTGGGCTTTTCTTTCACAAGTTTGAAAGGTTGATAAAAGCTGTCAAAAAGCTATCACTCTAGTGACAGCTTTTGGCAACCTATGCGACTATAAAATATCTAAAATCTAAAATCAATCATTGTCTGCCGATAGGTATCTGGCAATCCTGTGTCAAAACACTTTCCTTTCACAAGATATCCTGTCATTCCCTCTTCTTCACGCAATCCATCCAGACAAGATGTTAACTGAAATTCCCCTCGTTCCCGAAAATTTTGCTTAATGTGTTCTTTCAAAAAGTCAAATATTTTCGGTGTCAGTACATACAACCCAAACATACACAGGAACTCATCATCTTTCATTCCCTCTGTATGCAAATATTGACGCGCATACTCAATGGAGGGTTTTTCGTAAACTTGCGTTAGCGAAACAAGCGAATTGAATGATTGCCAAATTCCTGTGACACAGCCAGCTAGATGCAGCATTTCTGCTGGCATGACTGTCAACCCAAGAACACTTTGATTGACTTGTTCGTAAACATTTATAACTTGACTAGAGCAAGATTTTTCAGTATCTGATGAGTAAACGTGGTCACCAAGCATGAGCAAAAAAGGCTCATCTTTCACCCATTCCTTGGCACAGAAAACAGCATGACCGTAACCTTCTTGTTCTTCTTGCGTCAAAATTGTAATTTTGCTGCCTAATTCTTGAAGATATTTACTGTATTCTTGATTTTGCGGTGAAAGTTTGTTGAAAAGTTCTTTTTTAGGTGGACTTTTAAAAAACTCTGCAAAAATTTCTTTATCTCCTGGTTGCACCACAATTCCAACTTCTTCGATTCCGGCACTTATAGCTTCTTCAACAATCGCCAGAATCACAGGTTTTGCCCTGCCATCTTTATCAATAATTGGGAAAAGTTCTTTTTTAACAACTTTAGTAGCTGGAAACAATCGAGTCCCAAAGCCAGCCGCTGGAATCACAGCTTTTCTTACCTTATTTTGTTGCATAAATCGTCAGTTTTAAACATTGCATTTGCGGAAAATTATGCTCAATAATATCTATAACTTTTTGTTGGCTTTCTGCGTCTTTGACAATAAACTGTGCAGTGCCATCTCCTTGTGAACCGACACCTTTACCACCTAAAATATAAGGCTGGATGAGTTCATACTCAAGAAGTTGGTGCAGTACGGGAGCAGTTAACTCTTCTGGACAAGCGGGTATCAAATGTTTGTCAAATTCTGCCTGTGCTTGTTTCATGAGAATACCAATTTGTTCAGCGTCGCCTTTTTGTAAAGCATCAACCGCTGCTTGGGTTATTTGATAGCTGATGGAACCGAGATATTTCTGCACATTCGCTTGCACTTCGTTGGTAGCGAAAGGATAACACTCATTGAGTTGAGTGAGAATTTTTTGAGTATTTTTGCTAGCACCGAGATCCACAATCACAAAAAATAAATCCTTCGGTACCTTTAACTCTATGATATGAGTGCGATTGGCAATGCACGTGCTTTTTGGGCGATCGCCATCAAATATCATAGCAATAGGACGATTACCGTAGGCACACGCCTGATCCATCCGTCCACATCTCGAAGGCGTAGTAATCTCGCCCTGATATGCAAACTCCATTTCTTCCTGGAGAGTCATCTTTAAGTCATACACCTGATTGAATGACCGGGCTACCAGTACACAAATCGCTGCACTGGACGATAGCCCTTTCTGAATTGGTAAATCTGTCAGGTAATTGTCAATCTCCAACCCAGCGACAGGAAAGCTAGCGAGAAATTGGTAAGCAACGCCAGCCGCATAACTGAAAAAACCACCCTTTTTAGCTTCCGATAGTAAAGCCTCCTTTTCCATTGGTATCAGGGTTTTGCGGGTTCGATCACTAAGAGACGTCTGAAGAACAAGCTGAGTTGGATGAGGCTTCACCCTAGCATAAAGCCCCTGATTGGTACCCACAAGCAACGTGTAACCTACCTCAATTTCACGATTGTGACGACGATATTCTCCCGCCCAATCGCTGTGTTCACCAAACAGACAAAGACGCCCAGGAACGAAAATTTGCATTCAGCCTACCCTGAAATTCTGCCGCTCTCGAGTCATAAATTACTATAAGTTGGTCAAGTTGAAATAAAAAGATTAACACAGAATACATAAATACGGAAAAAATTTATAAAATATTAGTTATAAATTAAAAATTGAAAATTGAAAATAAGCAAACAAAATTCTTTCAGTAGGGTTTCATAATTCTCTTGACTTTGATGTCAAAAAAAGTATCAGAAGTCCATTCCGTAATGGTTGCTAAATTAGCAACTCATCTACTAGGGTCAGTTGGCAAACTGTCACTCACCAGATTCCCCGTTTCATTCTAGAAGAGATATTCTTTATTAGTGCAAGGAGTGATACCATTTCACGATATGTTTGCCACAGCTAATATTCGCAATTCGTGTCACCGACAGAATGTTGCGGGTTTCAAATGTTGCATCAAAGCGGTGATTTGGTATAGCTTTATACAGAAGAAGCGCTGGGGTGAAGAAAGTCTCAAGCGCTTTTTTATGTACAAATAAAACAGGCTTACTCTCTGGGAAGAATAAATTGAAACCATACAGAGCAAGTGAAGACATTGTACAATTGCTTATAATTTAGTCATAAATACTTCTGAAGCATATTCTCCAACTGCTGTACCGTTGCTCTAGGAGAGGGACGGGACAAGGGTCGCTCCTTTGCTTGCTCCTGTGTACCCTCTGTACCTCTGCGGTCTACTAGAAAAAGCACTGGTACCTCGTATTGATAAGCTTGAAACCAATCTTCACGAGTCGTAATATCCCGGATCTCTAGCTCAAACTTGAGATTTTGTATCTGTTCCAGCTTTTCCTGCAAGCCCTCACACAAATGGCAACCTGGCTTGCTATATAAGATGATTCGCATTTAGTTTAACCTCTAGTACAGTACTCAACCCAATGTAAAAACCCCTCTCAATACTGAGAGGGGTTTTGTAGAGTTATTTTGCTAAAAATTGCAGTTGTTCCTTTAGAACAAATTCATGATAGTGATCACACCAGCACTGGTTAGCATGACCAAAGCGCCCATAACTATAGACTGGCTGAATGAATTTGGAGTTTTGGAATCGTTCATTTGTCGAATTTTTTAATTTTAAGGATTCTACTAACAATATCAGTATCGCCATATATATAAATGGAAACATAGTAAAAATTAAACAACGGTAATTAATCTTATTAAATACAATAGTATTTACTTACCTCAAGATAGAGACATTGGTAAAATTGCCTCAAGTATAAACTTTTGTAAATAGCTTGTTGTATGTGTGAAGGCGACTGGGGATTGGGAATTAGGGATTAGGGATTGGGGATTAGGGATTGGGGATTAGGAATTGGGGATTAGGAATTGGGGATTAGGGATTGGGGATTAGGAATTGGGGATTAGGAATTGGGGATTTGCAAACTGTTCCCCAGTTCCAAGTCCCGAGTCCCCAGTACCCAGCTTTCAACTGCGGCATACAGTCGCCAGTACTCTCCCGAGGGTCTCCCGACCGAGGGTTCTGGCGTCCCCCACCAACGAGAACCTGGGCTTTTCTCCAAGTCCCGCCCTCTTGACAATGGTTTCCGGCGAATTACAGAATTCCGACCGAGCTATGTGCCTTTGTAGTGTAAAATTAAGTTTAATCAAGCAAGGAATTTATTGGACTGGAGAATAATTAATGACTGCTTCGACAGCAATTACACCGGAAAACGCCAGTTTTGACTTAGAGCAACTCAATCAAAAATTTGAGGCTGCCCAACCAAGAGAAATACTGGCATGGTCTGTCGAGAATATTCCTACTGGACTGGTGCAAACTAGCGCCTTTAACGTAGATGACTTAATAATCACTGATATTTTCTACCGTGACCTTAAGCATCCAGTCCCTGTGGTATTTCTCGAAACACTGCACCACTTTCCCCAAACTCTAGAACTGGTTGCTAAGGCTAAAGAAGTTTACAATCTGGATTTGAAAGTTTACAAAACTCCAGATGTAGACACTCGCGAAGCCTTTGCGGCAAAATACGGTGAAGCACTTTGGGACAAAGATATTGCCAAATTCCACGAACTCACCAAAATTGAACCATTGCAACGGGGTTTAGCGGAACTCAACACTGTCGCTTGGATTACTGGACGTCGCCGCGACCAAGCCGTCACCCGTGCCAATATGCCCATATTTGAACTTGATAACAACAACCGCCTAAAAATCAATCCCTTAGCTAACTGGACACGCAAAAAAAGCTGGGAGTATGTAGCTGAACACGGCGTGATTTACAACCCATTGCATGACCAAGGTTATCCCAGCATTGGCGATGAACCGATCACGACGACCGTACGCGAAGGTGAAGATGAACGCGCTGGACGTTGGCGGGGAACTGGCAAAACTGAGTGTGGAATTCATATTTAAGAGGGAGTCGGGAGTGGGGAGTGGAGGAAAAAAAGAATTTCCCTTAACCTCTCCCCCTCGCCCTCTCTCCTCCTCAGCTCACTCTGCGCCTCTGCGGTTAGATAAAACGTAAGTTTCGTTTTTGAAACTTCTACGAAACACCTTCACCCGACCAAAACTTTTGAGATAAACTATTAAACCATCTTCTGGAATTTATAGATTTTGAACTTGAGTGAAATGCTTCGCTCATTCAGGTGAGTGTCTCTATGCAATTGTGTGCAGAAAATGTTCGTAATCACCGGGCGTTCAGCGTCAACTGACCAACCTGCTATCCCAACTCGTCGCATTTGTGCCAGGGTCGCGATTTCTGCATCTATGTTCAGGCTATCCGTAACCGTTCAATGTCCCTGATGGGCGGTGCGCCAAACATCCGAGCATATTCGCGGCTGAATTGCGAAGTGCTTTCATACCCAACCTGATAAGCAGCCTGGGTCGCATCAGCATTCTCGGCAAGCATCATCTGACGCGCGCTCAAGAGTTTCAATTGTTTTTGGTATTGCAACGGACTCATCGAGGTGACTGCCTTGAAGTGGCGGTGGAACGAGGAAGCAGACATATTCGCTTGCTCTGCCAACTCTTCAACTCGTAGTGGCTTTGTAAAATCTACTTTGAGCCGTTTAATTACTTCAGCGATGCGCTGCATATTACTGCCAGAAGTGGCAATCTGACGAACCGCTTCCCCTTGTTCACCCATCAAAAGACGGTAGTAGATTTCGCGGATGATCATCGGTGCTAGAAATGGGATATCCTGCGGTGTATCTAAAAGCTTTGTTAGCCGAATGGCGCAATCAATCAAGGGTGGGTCAGCATTGCTGATGAACCAGCCTCTGACTGATTCTTTCTTACCAATGCCTGGGTTCGTTTGAGCAATAATGTCACAGAGTTGAACGGGGTCTAAATTCAGCTTAAATCCTAGATAGGGCTGATCGGGGGTCGCTTCTACCACACATCTACTCACCAGCAAATCCACCGACACAACCAGATACTGAGCGACACCGTACCGATAGGTTTCTTCGTTCAGCAGCATTTCTTTTTTGCCCTGAACCACAATTCCAAGCAGCGGTTCGCTGACTCCTGTGATTGCGGTGGCAGGCTCACATTCTCGCATGAACTCTAAGGAATTGATCGCAGTTGCATAGATACCGTTTCCCTTGCCGGCTGTGTGCCGATCTACTAATGCCGCCAGTTCTGCACAGTTAGCGATCGCTACCTCGTGGTTCCGTGTCTTAATCGTCATGCTGTCCTAACTTAAACTCTGCTTCTGTGCTCATTATAGGAAGAATTCTCCGTTGCCAACGCCTTGCTTGAGAGGATTAGGCAATCATCTGCCAGGTTTGTGTATTCATGTAAAAGCTTTTTAAGCCTAGGATAAACCCATGGCGTAAGAGAAGACTGACAATCGAACTTTAAATCAGGACAACTTGAATGAAAACACGTCAACTCGGCAGAGAACTGGTCATTTCAGATTAGGAGAAAATTTATGTTTGTAGTTTTTGGCGCGACCGGACAAACGGGTTCTGCGGTTGCCGATACGTTGCTTGAAAAGAAACGAACGGTGCGCGTCGTGTTGCGCTCGGACAAAGCCGCCGACGCTTGGCGGGCGAAAGGCGCGGACGTTGCTTTCGCCGATGTCGCTGACGCAAGCGCGATGACCAAAGCGTTGGACGGCGCAATCGCCGTTTATGCGATGAACCCGCCTGCTTATCACGTGACCGATATGTTCGCCGTAGCAAAAAACATCGGTGCGGCATATGTCGAAGCCATCACGCAATCCAGCGTGCAAAAAGTTGTCTTGCTCTCTTCGGTCGGCTCGCAGCACGCCAGAGGAACGGGCAATATTCTGACGACTCACTTTTTGGAAAACATCTTCGGCAGTTTAACAATTCCCGTCACTTTCTTGCGGGCGGCGTGGTTTATGGAAAACTGGAACGGTCTAGCTGCGGTTGCCGCTGAAAAAGGCATTTTGCCGAGTTTTCTTCAGGTGCTCGAACGATCGATTCCAATGGTTGCAGCGAAAGACATCGGACGAGCCGCAGCCGTTGCGTTGACTGAAGATTGGGCAGGTAAACGCATCATCGAACTGCACGGCGCGGCAGATTATTCGCCGAACGATGTCGCCGCCGCTTTCGCCGCCGCGATCAAGCGTGACGTGCAAGCCGTCGCCCTTCCCGAAAGCGAGTGGCAAGCGACGATTGCCGGTTTCGGTGCCTCGCCTGAAGTCGCTAACGCTTGGTGTGAGATGCTACGTGGATTCAACTCTGGTTATATCGTTTTTGAAGACAGCGGAACCGAAACTCGCAAAGGACAAACGACCATCGAAGATTTCGCCGCCGAAGTTGTAAAAGAGCAGAATCTTAGGAATGAGAATTAAATAACCTGCAACGCCTTGGAATTGCCCTCACTGAGAAACAGCGAAAACTGCAAGGAGAAATCCAAATGAACTACGACATCAAAGACAAAACCATCTTGGTTACGGGCGCAAATCGCGGTATCGGTAGGGCGATAGTTGAGTCTTTTATTGAACACGGAGCCGCCAAAGTCTATGCGGCTATTCGTAAACTGGACAGTAGCTCCCCATTGGTTGAACAATACGGTGATCGGGTAGTGCCGATTCAGGTTGATTTAAGTGATCCCCAATCTATTGTTGCTGCCGCTCAAACTGCCAAAGATGTGCAAGTGGTTGTCAATAATGCAGGAGTCTTTCAAGCTGGATCTCTCTTGGCTGAGGATGCGATCGCCTCCCTCGAATTTCAGATGAACATCAACGTATATGGACTAATTTACATGGCTCAGGCGTTTGCCTCGGTGCTCAAAGCCAATGGAGGTGGCGTCTTTGCCCAGATCAATTCTGTTGCTTCGCTGAAGGGTTTCTCCGACTCTGCCACTTACTGTGCCTCAAAAGCTGCTGCCTATTCGATTACCCAAGCCTTGCGAGAACTATTGAGTAAGCAGGGCACGTTTGTGCTAAGCGTTCACCCTGGCCCGATTGCCACGGATATGGGCGATGCGGCAGGACTGACTGAGGTTGCACAGCCACCTGCACTTGTGGCAGACGGGATAATAGAAGCTCTGAAAGCTGGGGATTTTCACGTCTTTCCTGACTCGATGGCTAAGCAAATGGGCGATGCTTATAAGAGCTTTGCGGAAAATGTCGTTGAGGTGTCATCAAGTTAACTACATTGCAGCGACCGCCAGGGACGGCAAACCTTACCGGAACACTTACACCTGGTATTTCCGAATGAAGGACGGCAAAGCGATCGCATGAACTGGATATGCGCTCTTTTGGGTTGCTATCGGTTGAACCGGATGCGCTGGTAGAGAAATCACTCTTGTTAGGATATCCACTTGAACATAGGAGAAAAAATGAAAGCAGTAGTGATTAACGAATACGGCAATGAGAGCGTTTTGGATTACACCGATGTCGAACGTCCAGAAGCGAAAGAAGAGGAGGTTTTGGTGAAAGTTCACGCCGCAGCGGTCAATCCGGCGGACTGGAAAATCCGCGATGGCGCGGGCGAACGGTTCGGCTTCAAACTTCCGCTCATTCTTGGCGGCGACATCGCCGGAACCGTCGAAGAAGTTGGCGTTGGTGTTAAAGATTTCAAGAAGGGCGATGCCGTTTATGGGATAACCGTGTCCAGCCTGTCCGGTGGTTACGCTGAATACGCCGTCGCCAAACCGGACGCCATTGCGCCCAAACCGGAAAGCCTCGATTTTGAAAATGCGGCGTCGATCCCGATTGCCGCGTTGACTGCGTGGCAGGCAATGTTTGATTTGGCGAATCTGAGCAGCGGGCAAAGAATCTTGATAACCGGAGCGTCGGGCGGAGTCGGCTCGATGGCGGTTCAGCTTGCCAAAGCGAAAGGCGCGTTCGTGATCGGCACGGCTTCAGGCAGAAACCAACAGTTCATTCGTGATTTAGGCGCGGATGAGTTCGTCGATTACACAGCGCAACCGTTTGAGGAAGCCGTCAAAAACGTGGATGTCGTTTTCGATACGATCGGCGGCGACACTTGCGAGCGAGCGTTCCAAACTCTGAAAAAAGGTGGCTTTTTGGTTTCGGCGGTAGAGCCTCAAGCTGAAGAGAAAGCTAAGGAGTTCGGCGTCCAAGGCTCATGGCTCTTCTGTCAGCCGAGCGCAAAGCAATTAGCCGAAATCAACCGTTTGATTGAAGAAGGCAAATTGAAGACATACGTTGAAACAGTTCTGCCGCTCACAGACGTGAAAAAGGCACATCAACTTTCCCAAAGCGGGCGCACGCGCGGCAAAATCGTGTTGCAAGTCAGGGCATAGATTTGAAACGTGGTGAAAATAACGGCGCAACCCAACAAGTCATGGGAGCGGACGCGGTGAGCGCGGTCTTTTCATGCGCGAGACTTCCGCTGTTCGGCGTCCCGCCCGCGCCGCTCAATGAAGAGCGTTCATCAACTTATTGACAAGGCTCTCGCCGAGGAACTAGTGCTGGTCGCCACATTATCTAAAGCGGCTTCCGCTCTTTGTGAAGGGAATTGAAGCTTGAGGGCGCCTGTTCATTGAATCACTAACTTTGATAACGAGGAAAATAACCATGACAAACAAGACGAAGATCGCATTGGTCACAGGATCGAGCCGAGGACTGGGCAAAAATACTGCTTTGGCACTCGCCAAAAAAGGGGTTGATGTGATCGTAACGTATCACCGCAGCGAGGCAGAAGCAAACAGCGTTGTCTCTACAATTGCAGAACTGGGTGGTAAAGCTACTGCCCTGCAACTGGATACTTCCAACACGAAAACCTTTGATGGGTTTGTGGCACAAGTCAAGCAGTCACTTCAAGACAAGTGGCAGACCGAGCAGTTTGATTTCCTCGTTAATAATGCTGGCACTGGCGTACATGCGTCTTTTGCCGAAACGACCGAGGAAGACTTTGATTACATGATGAACATTCATGTGAAAGGCGTTTTCTTCCTGACACAGAAACTGCTTCCTTTGATTAAGGACGGAGGACGGATTGTCAATCTTTCGTCTGGTCTTGCCCGTTCTGCCCTACCCGGCTATGCCGCTTATGGCAGCGCGAAGGGCGCGATCGAGGTTCTAACTCGATACATGGCGAAGGAATTGGGTCAAAGACAGATTGCGGTGAATGTGATCGCTCCAGGCGCAATCGAAACAGATTTTCAGGGTGGTGTCGTGCGTGACAATCCAGAGCTTAACCGCTTCATCGCTTCGCAAACGGCTCTGGGTCGTGTGGGTCTTCCAGATGATATAGGCGGGGCAATCGCATTGTTGCTCTCTGAAGAAAACAGATGGGTGAATGCCCAGAGAATTGAAGTCTCTGGTGGTCAGTTTCTTTAATTCCAATCAACCTCAACAGTAAGGAAAAACATCATGTTAAATGTAGAAAACAAAGTTATTGCTATCACCGGAGCCAGTAGCGGCATCGGCGAAGCCACTGCGAAGCTGCTCGCCCAAAACAGTGCAAAAGTCGTTTTGGGGGCACGGCGAACAGATAAGCTAGAAAAGCTGGTCAAGGAGATTCACGCATCAGGTGGTACAGCAGAATTCAAAGCGGTAGATGTCACTGATCGCGAAGATGTCAAAGCATTCGTCCACTTTGCCAAAGACAAATTTGGTCGCGTTGATGTCATCTTCAACAATGCAGGCGTGATGCCCTTATCCCCGCTGAATGCCCTGAAAGTCGAGGAATGGGACAACATGATTAATGTGAATATCCGGGGCGTATTGAATGGTATCGCGGCGGGGTTACCGATTATGGAAGCGCAAGGTGGCGGACAAATCATCAATACTGCGTCTATTGCTGCTCATTGGGTTGGACCGACTGCCGCAGTCTATTGCGCCACAAAATATGCCGTTTGGGCAATTTCCGAAGGGCTGCGTCAAGAATCAAAAGATATTCGCGTGACCATCATTTCTCCTGGTGTGGTTGAGACTGAACTTGGCTCAGATATCACAGATGATGCAGCCAAAGGTTTCTTGCAAGAACTCCGCAAAACCCCGTTAACTCCAGATGCGATCGCCAGATCTGTCTTGTACGCTGTGTCCCAGCCGGACGATGTTGATGTTAACGAAGTGATTGTCCGCCCGATCCGCCAAATGATGTAAACATCGGACAGCATCACTCCGTCTCGTCCTCTTTCTGTATCTTGAGGATGGATAGCGGCAAAACACATCGCTTGGTAAACGCAATACCCAGAAGATCGAACGAAAGCATTTAACGTTGCGGACTCGAATTAAACGATTAGCTCGTAAAACGATTTGCTTTTCTAAATCTGAATATATGCACGACGTTGTCATCGGACTGTTTATCATACGCCTTCGGCGGAGCGAAGCTCTACGGTACGAATTTGGCTTAGCCATTTAGAACCAAACAACAAGTCTAGAACACTACCCCCAGCCCCGCCGCGTCCTCGACTGGGCGACCGCGCACGAACAGTTCTGGCCGCACGTCCGCGCCGCCTACGCGCCGGAAGGGGGTCCACAATCGAGACATAGTTGCGCGAGGCCTAAGCAGTCAAGAACAAGCAGTCAGACACGGCGGTTAAACCTGCCTCCGGACCGAAGCTAGATCATTGGTCTGGCTGTGGCAGCTGAGTTGTCGGGGACTTGGCGCCGTACCGTAGCCCGTCGATGAGGAGTTCGATCATGCGCAGCGCATGATCGTCTCCTCCGTCGCGCGGGGGGACGCACAGGTTCGCGACCGCTCGAAGCAGGTCTTCGGGCTGAACCTTTCGGATCTCGCCGGCGTTGATCGCGGTCTCGAGCAGTGATTGCAGGGCGGGTCGGAACTGACTATCGAAGTACGCGGGCAGAGCGTCGAAGGCTGGATCTCCTGAGTGCAGTGCCGTGGCGAGTCCGCGTTTGGTGCCGATGAACGTCGCGTATCGCTGAAGCCATCTCGTGAGTGCTTCGCCAGGCTCGTACTCGGCCGCAAACTCAGCCGCAGCGTCGGCGCAGGCATCGACTTCGTGACGAAAGACAGCCGCGATGAGATCTGAACGCTGCGGGAAGTGGCGGTACACGGTACCGACGCCGACGCCCGCCCTGACGGCGATCTCCCGCACCGGAGCGTCCACCCCCGAAGTCGCGAACACCGCCAACGCCGCCTCCAGCAACGCATCGGTATTGCGTTGCGCGTCGGCGCGCACGGGCCGGGACTTCGGGGCCTCGCGCCCGGCGTCATCGTCTTGACCAGCCGCCTGCTTGCTCATTTCCACCTTGCTCATTTCCACTCTCCAGTTGCAAAACGGAACGTTGTTCCGTATAATGCGGAAAGTGGTTCTATTTTGCCATTATAGCGCAGCAGGGCGGCATTGACCACACATCGATGCAAAAAAGGAAATTACTATGCAGGACAAACCCGTCGCCCTGGTCACCGGGGCCAACAAAGGAATCGGTCTTCAAATCGCGAAGGATCTCGCGAAGCACGGCTTCACCGTGCTCGTCGGGTCGCGCAAGCTCGAAAATGGTGAGACGGCCGCGAAGAGCGTCGGAGCGGATGCCCACGCCCTCCAGCTCGACGTCACGAATCAGCCCTCAATAGCCGCCGCGGAAGAGCGCATCCGGAGCGAGTTCGGCCGCCTCGACGTGCTCGTGAACAATGCGGGCATCTCGCATGCGGGAAAGCCGGGCAGACCGCTCCCGGAGCTCGCGGCGTCGAACATTCCAAGTGTCGCGTCGCTCGACGAGGTGCGCGCGGTCTTCGAGACGAACGTGTTCGGCGTCATCGCCGTCACTCAAGCGATGCTACCGCTCCTTCGTGAAGCGCCGGCGGGACGCATCGTCAACCTGGGGAGTTCTTCCGGCTCGCTGACGCTGAACTCAGACCCGAGCTTTCCGCATCGCGCGGTGTTCGGCGCCGCCTACAGCCCGTCGAAGACGGCCTTGCACGCGATCACGCTCGCCTTCGCCATTGAACTCGAGTCGACAGACATCAAGGTCAACGCTGCGTGCCCGGGCTTCACCGCGACCGATCTTAACAACTTCCGGGGCACGCGCACGGTCGAACAGGGCGCACGTGAAGCCGTCCGCCTCGCGCTCATCGGTGCGGACGGACCAACCGGCACGTTCTCGGACGAGGACGGCCCGCTCCCGTGGTGATGTAGTCTTGAGCGCGTGATCGAAGGGATCGTCGGGAAGGCTCTAATCGTGCCTGGACATTCGAGCGGCGGGAATTGCGATCAGATGATATTGCTGTCAAGATCCAGTTCTGCGGTGTCTGCCACAGCGATCTACACGCCATTCGGGGGAATAGCCGCTTTCCTTTAGTTCCGGGTCACGAGATGGTGGGTGAAGTGACAGCGATCAGTGCAGATGTCACGAAATTTCAAATCGGCGATGCTGTAGTAGTGGGTAATATTGTCGATTCCTGTGGACACTGCTCACCTTGTAAAAGCCATAAGAGGGATGACCAAAAAACGGTTTATCCCTCTCTCTTCATCCTCTTTTTTTGGCGAAGGTATTGTCTTCTACGTCGTATTTTCTTTCTTATCTTGGTTTTCTTCCTTATCTTGGCGATACCCCTACTTTGGTCTAAGCCATCTGCCTTTGCATCAATTGGGCAAACAGCCCTTGTTGAGAACCTAATTCCTCAAAACTTCCTTGTTGCACGACTCGACCTGCTTGAAGAACATATATGCGGTGAGCGTTGCGGATAGTGCTGAGGCGGTGAGCGATCGCTATCCGGGTAACTTGCAGCTTTTCCAAACTTTCACTGACAATTGCCTGGGTTCTGTTATCTAAAGCACTAGTAGCCTCATCGAATAGCAAAATTCGGGGTTTCAATGCCAAAGCGCGAGCAATCAGCAGCCGCTGTCGTTGTCCCCCAGAAAGATTGCCACCTCCTTCACTAATCACAGTATGCATTTCCATTGGCATGGCTGCAACATCGTCAGCAAATCCAGACATCCGGGCTGCTTCCCAAGCTTCATCTAGTGTAATCTGAGCACCACCAGCGATATTATCAAAAATGGAAGCTGCTGTCAGTTGACCACCCTGCAAGACGACACCCAATTGTCGGCGCACTGCGTCAACATCTAACCCAGACAAGTCTTGACCATCGTAGTAAATGGTACCAGCTTCTGGAGTCTCAAACCCCAATAGTAATCGGAATATAGTCGATTTCCCGCTTCCAGAGCCTCCTACCAAGGCAATAAACTCCCCAGGCTGTGCAGAGATACTCACATCATCTAGCGTCAGCGGTCCATCACTCCGGTAGCGGAAAGTAACGTGATCCACAACAATTCTGCCTATAAGCTTCCCAGGATCGGCTTTGCTAAGATCCACTTCCGGTACGGTTGCCAAAATTGGCTGGGTGCGTTTCCATTGAGGGATAACTTGCAAAACTTCAGTAACTGTATTGCTTAAGTCTGTGGTTCCCCTAATAAAGTTGCCAAAGGCTGTGTTGAAAGCTAAAAAAGTGCCAAGGGATAGTCCGATACCTCCTGAAGTCTTAGCCTCCTCAAGCAAGCTGATGGTAAACCAGAACAGTACTCCAGAAGTCAGTGTAGGCATCACTGTATTGAAAAGTGCAACAAAATCTTCAACTTGCTGCGTGCTGAGTTCAAGCTTAACTTGCCGACTGTAGTTTTTACTCCAAGAGGCAAAGGCGCGATCCTCAGCGCCAGCAACATGCAGTTTAGAAATCCCATTGATTAACTGCACCGTTTGTCCAAAAATATTTCCCTGCAATTCCAGCAGTGGACGAACCTTGCGGACGAGGAGTGTGCCAGAGAGTGTAGTGACAGCGATCGTTACTACAGCGACAGCAACAGCAACTAGAGCTAATTTGAAATTGTAGTAAAACAACTGCCCCAAGTAAAATAATGCGAAGAGACTGCTAATGAGATTTATCAGCGTCCTGCCACTGAGTTGACGACGGATCGTGCTTACTGAAGAAACGCGGGACTGAAGGTCGCCTGTTGTGTACTGACGAAAAAAAGATACAGGCAGATTCAGCAGCCGGTCCCACACAGCAGCCTGAGTAGAAGCGTCACTAGCCGTTTCCATCCGCAGGATAGCAAACCCCTGAGTGAGCTGAAATAGAGCCGTCCCCAAAGCAGCAACCAGCAGCCCCAGCCCAACTTGCAGCAATAAGCCTCTGTCACTATCTGGAATCGCGTTGTCCATGAGAATTGCAGTTGCTTGAGGTGTCACCATCCCCAGTAATGTCACGGCAACGCCTGTAATTAAAATGGCAAGCAGTTCCCTTCCACGTCCTTTAAGTGCAAACTGGACTAGATCCCAAGCTTTGAGTGCTTTATCGGGCAAAGACCGATAAAACATATAGGCAACTGGAGCTAATGTTATAGCTATTTGCTCGTCCACTTTCACGCGAGTCTGCTCAATGGGGTCAAACATTTCATAGGAAGTTGCAGAAATGCTCAGCAGCGCAACTGGACGGTTATCCTCCTCAGTATAGGCTACCATTGGACCGCAATCTTTTTCCCACCAGTTGTCCCGTAACAGCACTCGCCGCATCCGGATACGCGAAGCCCGCACAATTGCCTCTAGTGGTTCTTTTACCCGCTTGAGGTTTTCTGAACGAGCAGGAGGGCGAATTTTCACACCCATCGCCCTTCCTACCGCACCAGCAGCAACCAACAAAGGTGTACCTTCTAGGAAAAAGTCCCCGTCTTGGTAATTCAAGGTGGATGCTAGCTCCCCTAGAGCTTCCGCTGTGACTTGACGATTGAGACGTTGGCGATCGCGCAACCGTTGTAGTTCTTCCTGCGCTTCTTGCTCATCCAATAGGTAAGTGCAGTGCAAAAGTTGAGTATGAAGTTGGGACAGCCCTGCAAGAATAGTATCTGAGTTGCGGATTTCTGAAGTGGCAACACTAATAAGCTGAACCCCCTCCACAGCTTCTAGCCACATTCTGTCGTTCACGGGAAAAGTTCCTGCTGTACTTGTCAGGGTAAGTTCCTCAAACCCCATCAAGCGAACAGCCCCTTGAGTCAATTGTACCCAACAGACAACACCCGTTTCAGGCTGGAAAGTCTGACCATTGTTCAGAGAAAATCGTGCTTGGAAAGAAGCCCTGACCTGAATCCCTGGTGTGGCAAAGTGGGAGAGTACAGTACCCAGTTGCTCAAGCCAACCTTCCAAAGCGGCGTTAAGCGAAGCTCTGCCGAAGGCAATCGCCCTACCATCTGCATTGGCTACTAACTCACTGAAATATTCCTGATTTACTTGTAACAGTTCTGTCTCTCCCATCGGCACTGCCAAAATCAGGCGGTGCTGATTGCCAGACGCAGCAGCAGTTCCGAAAAGTGCCTCCCCCTGCTTAATACTGAATAGATAACGGCGAGTACCTTCTATAACACCATTTTTAACTGTAACGGCAAACAACGCCATAGAGCCAGACTGGATCACCCAAACCTTAAAAGGGTCATCCAGAAGTATTGGCTCATTGCCCTTAACTATATAAAGTTGCCCCTGCATTGTCGGTTTGCTCCAATTAAAAATTATTTTTTTGAATTTTGTGCCTCCTCCGGAGGAGTTTCACGCTCCGCGTAGCGTGTCCGTTCGCGTAGCGTGCCCGAAGGGCTTAGGACATATTTTGAATTTTGAATTTTTAGAGCGCTTCGCCTTCCGTGCGGATCAACCGCGAGTACACACCTTCAACTTGCCACAATTCTTGGTGAGTGCCTCGTTGTACCACCTTTCCGCGTTCCAAGACGATAATTTCATCACAGTCCCGAATCGTGCTTAATCGGTGTGCGACAATAATGCAGGTGCATCCGCGTCGCCGGAGATTCTCGTCAATGATTTTTTCCGTCTCCGCATCCAGAGCGCTAGTAGCTTCATCCATGATGAGTATAGAGGGGTTGTTCACAAAAGCACGAGCAATTTCCAGTCGTTGTCGCTGACCTCCACTTAAATTAGCAGCACCTTCTATCAGTTCTGCATCGAATCCCCCAGACATTGAGAGAACCACATCGGCGATCGCTGCATCTTCACAAGCCCGTATCAGGTTTTTGTCTGATATAGTGGCATCCCAAAGGGTCAAATTGTCCCTCACAGTTCCGCCAAACAGCAGAATATCCTGTTCCACCATTGCGACAGAGTTAGTAAGTAGCTGGTGGGGAATCTGCTCTCTAGGTTTACCATCAAAGAGAATTTCTCCCGCCCAAGCTTCATAAAGCCCGCTGACGATTTTAGCAACAGTAGACTTACCAGAACCGCTCCCACCTACCAACGCTACTCGCTGTCCGGGTTTAATTGAGAGATTAAAGTTTTCAATTAGGGGGGGGTCTAGGCGACTATAGCCAAATGTGATGTTTCGCAATTCGACATAGCCCTGTAATCTCGGCAGAAGAGATGAGGAAGATGAGGAGGATGAGGAAGATGAGGAGGATGTTACTGCCCCATCTGCGCTGCTCCTCTTCTCTAGTTGCGAATCTATCGGGTTGTCCAGCACATCATCCAGGCGAATCAAATTGCCTTCTAGTTCTTGGAGGGTAGTGCCAAAGTTGACGAGATTGTTCACAGGCTCTTGGAAGCTGTGCATCAGACCTTGAAAGGCTACGAGCATCCCGATGCTCAGGTGTCCATCCATCACCCGTAAACCGCCTACAACCAACAAGAGCATCGAAGAAAGGGCGGATAGGAGGGTAGGTAAGACTGAAAATGTCTGATTTGTTACCCCTAGCTCCTGCTGAGAATTGATAGCCTTGGTGTAGTAACCTGACCACCGAGAAAAGAAATCTGACTCTAACCCAGATGCTTTAAGTGTTTCTATACTTTGAAGAGCGGCGATCGACGCGCCAGCAGCTTTACCATACTCTTGTATCAATCGTTGATTAGCGTCTACGCGTTGACGCGAAATCCACTGTAACGTTAAAACATTCACGGCAGCAAAACTGACCACAATCAATGTCAGTACCCAGTCATACTGGCACATAACTAGGGCGTAAAAAATGACCATGACCGCATCGATGACAGTAGTCGCCAACTTTCCCGAAAGGACATCAGCAACTTCGTCGTTGAGAGTGGTGCGGTTAGTAATTTCTCCGGCAAAGCGTTGGGCGTAAAAACCAACAGGTAAACGCAGGATGTGCCAGAGAAAACGGCTGGACATCCCGACAGCTAGCTTAGTTTTCAGACGGCGCAGGTAGCGTAACCGCAGTAGCGTTAACCACCCTTGGAGTACGGTTGCGATCGCCATTGCCAAAAGCAGTGGACGCAGCCAGTGCTGCCGTTGCTCAACCAAGATGTCGTCTACAAACACTTGGCTAAATACGGGTACCGCCAGCCCGACAACGGTTAAGAAAAAACCCGCAATCATACAGTAAACTAAAGCACCAGCAGCGCCCTGTAGCCGTTCCCACAGCGCTGTTAACATACTGGGTTTGCGACCACCTTTGGTGAACTCGGTACCTGGTTCCATCACCAGCACCACTCCGGTATACCCCTCGTCAAATTCTTGTTGGGATACAGTACGCGGTCCTGTGGCGGGGTCATTGAGATAAACCCGTTCTTTGCCAAATCCCTCCACAACTAGGAAGTGGTTGAAGTTCCAGAAGACTATATAAGGAGGGCGCAAATCTTGCAGTTGCTTCAGTTCTTTTTTAAAACCTTTCGCCTGGAGTCCATAGCTTCTGGCAGCTTTCAGCACATTAGACGCCTTGCTGCCATCGCGGGAAACACCGCATTCTCGACGCAGTTCTGGCAGTGGTACAATCCGTTTGTAGTAACCCAGAATAATTCCCAAAGCAGCAGCACCACATTCAACTGCCTCCATTTGTAGGAGAGTGGGGGTTTTTACCCGCATACCTCGACTTTGCAGCAGTTTTTGCAAGTGCTGCAAAGGATTAATAGGTGTTACCAAAGTCGGATTAGTTGATACCACTGACAGACCTCAAGATAGGTAAAACGAAGGTGATGGGAGCGCGTTCTTCCACCTTGACTCGAACAACAGTGGTAGTTCCAGAAGAGATTTTCAGTTGTGGTCCGGTGGAAGAAGACCACTTGTAGCCGCTGTGGGTCGTGGAATCTGGCTCTAGATCAGCGAATACTTGCATAACTCCCTCCTGCTTTTCACCCACCAAACCTGCGACCACTTCTGGATTACCCACCACACTAGCGGCTGCTTCTCTTGTAATTGGAAATGGTGAGACAATCGTGACAGTACCCACAATACCGCCAAAGCGTTCCCGCTTGACAGTTTGGGGGGTAATTTGGATCGTCATACCCGGTTGAATTTTCTTACCCTCCGCAACCGGAAAATAAGTTATACCAACCAGCTTGCTTGATGAATTCTCCTCATTTATGCTCCCCAAGCGGGTTCCCGCATTGATGACCTGTCCGGGAGTCACAGTGAGTTCTAGAACGCGTCCATTGTGTTGACTGATAATTTGGCTGTTATTACCTAGTTGCTGTTCGAGTTTGGCAATCTCTCGTTTGACTTCTTGAATCTCGTTTTTCCGGGTCGTTGAAGTTTGTAGATCCTGTTGAGCGAGATTGGCTTCCTTGCTTTTCTGTTCTTGCAACTGAGCCTGGATGTTTTTGATTTCGTTCAGGTTCGAGAGGTATTGCTGTTGTGCATCTGCTTCTTTAACATCGAGTTGCTTCAACTGAGATTCAGCTTCATCAATGTTTACGCGGGCATCGTCATATTGCTGCCGTGCTTGTAGTACAGTATCATCGGCAACCGCTCCCTGTTTGAATAGCATCTGGCGGTTGTCCAATCTCTTTTTATAAGTAGGAAGCAGCCCCCGGAGTGTTTGCAAGCGTTGTTGTAAGTTCTGACGCTCGCGCCCTATTGACACAAGCCCTTTCTCCCTCAGGATAGGTGTCAAATCCTGCACAATCTTTAGTCTTTGCTCAAGAGTGAGGCGTTGTTCTTGGATTGCTTTTGTGTCAAGCTGCTGACGCTGCACTTGGAGCGAGCTAGCGTTACGATCCTGCTCCTCTAGTTGGACTAGTTTGGCGCGTGCTAATTGTAGCTGCTTGCGTAGGTCAACCTGGTCAACTGTCGCCAGTACGTCTCCCTTCTTGACGACATCCCCAACATTGACATTTAGAGTCAGTAATTGCCCTGCGCTTTTTGAGTGCAGCGGTACAACTGTGCGTGGATAAATCAATGCCCCTCGACCTTCGACAGTGATGGGGATACGTCCATAAATACTCCAGACTATAGCAACTGCCACCAAGGAACCTAAGGCGGTTAGAGGTAGCCAACTTTTAGGACTAACCACGTGCATCAGCTGGTCTAGTCTTTCAGGGGAAGATAAACGCTCGATTGATTCTTTTCGGAATAGGCTGCGCTTTTGGTCTAACATTTAAAGTGCTTTGGCAATAACTTAGGTTAGGTTATAAGATTTACCCTGTTCTGAGCTTCTTAAATAAGTCCAATTGTTTGAACAGAGATTTAGATTTATACTTTGTAGATTAGAAAGTGCGTGACTCAGTTACAATGCACAATCTTCTGGTAAAAATCACAATTTTTTATGTACTGCTATACAATCTGTGCTAATCTAAAAGTGGTTATATCTTTTGATATCACAACATGATTGCTAGTAGTGAATATGGAACGTGAAGCAGTCACAATCCGGTTTCCTATTCCTCTGCTCAAACAAGCAAAACAGCTTAAAGATGGTGGGGAGTCATTCAATGAACTTGTGGTTGAAGCAGTGGAACGAGAGGTCAAACGACGACAGGCTATTGCTACCCATCAGAGCATCCTAAAAAGACGTGCCGAAATTAAGGCTAGAACTGGCGTACACCCAAATGCTAATGCTCTAATTCGTAGCCTCCGAGAAGGGGATATGCGAAGTGAATAAAGTCCTATGTTTAGATACAAGCGTTCTCATTCCCTATCTTGTGCCTGATGAATATGAACCATTAGCAGATAGCCTAGTACTGGAAGCAGTTGTGGGAAATGCACGTTTAGTTGCTCCAGCTTTTGCGTGGGCAGAAGTAGGCTCAGTTTTACGTAAGAAAGTCAGGATGGGTTTACTGACAAAAGAGGAAGCCGAAGGCTGTTATCAAGATTTTTGCAATTTACCGATAGACTACATCAATGAGGAGTTACTCAGAGTCAGAGCCTGGGAGATTGCAGAGCAATATCAACTATCAACGCTCTACGATGCTGCATTTTTAGCTTGTGCTGAGAGCCAAAAAGCTGATTTCTGGACGGCTGACAAGGTGCTAATAAGTACATTATCGCCACTACCAGTTTATGTAAATAAACTAGGAGTTTAATCAGCGTAGCCCAACAGCTTGGGATATTCTGTTGGTACCACCAATACCAATTTATTGTATATTTTATCTGAAACTCAGTGGGTTTTGTCAGTGAATTTGGCGAAACAGGTGGCAGAAATGACCGCTTCGGCGATCGCATAGCGGCGGCTTCCGCATCGCCTACTACCACCTTTAATTCACCACTTCGTAAATCTGCACATCTGGTGCTTGACAATCCAGAGAAATTCAACTGACTCTTAAGCGTCTCTGCATCCAATCAAATCTAGTTCCAGCCAGCGCCAAACCATCTAAAACACTCACATCCAGTTCATCCTCATATTCAACATTTTCCCCCAATGGTTGACCTTTGCTATAAACCCGCCTACCATAACCAAGGCTGCTGAGCATTCCTTGCAATCTATGTGAAAGCAAAGTTGCAATCACTCGATAAAAGCGGGATGCAAAACCGACATCCTGCAACAATTTTGCTGCTAGTTGCTGTCGGGAAATCGACAACACAAATGAGTCTTCAAGAGTTTTGACCGTTGCAGAGGGTAAACGACCATCGATAAAGGGTGTTTCTCCCACGATTTCGCCTTTGGATAATCTTGCTATCTCAAAACCAGAAAATTCATCACCTTCTATAGCTGCAAAAGCACGAGTCAAGGGATTGCGCGAGTCACCAGAAACAGACAGAGACATTGTTCCACCAAGTAGAATATACAGCGCATCCACAACTCCTCCTTCATGGATGAGTACGGTGTGAGCAGGAATTCTTTGCTGAGTTCCACAAGCCATTATCCAATCGATGTCACTGTCATGCAATTCGCTCAAAATAAACAGTACGTCCTTTAGGGATTGACTTTGAGCAAAGTTGCTACGACCAAACCGATTGATGATGCTTTGTAGTCTGTCTGAAAATAGAATAGCGATCGCCCGATAAAAGCGTGAAGCAAAACCTACATCCTGCTGTAATTTTGCTGCCAAATGGTGCTCGGGAATTGACATCACCAGCGACTTTTCAGTAGCCTTAACCGTAGTGGCGGATGGGCGGACACCCACAAAGGGAATTTCTCCAACTACCTCACCACTGGACAACCGAGCAATTTCCCGTCCTGAAGTTTCACCACCCTCTATGGCTGCAAAAGCACGAGCCAGAGGATTGTTGTCAGTACCAGAGACGGTAACTGTTAAATTTCCATCCAGTAGGATATGTAGGCTATCGGTAGCTTTCCCTGGGTGAACGAGTACAGTACCAGGTGCTATTTCTCGCCGGCGACCTGTAGCAATCATCCAATCGATGTCACTGTTACTCAATTCTTGTAGTAGAACTTCTGTCATAACTCATACCTCTAACAGGATGCGTGAATTTTGAACCACAGATGGACGCAGATAATTTTGGTTGTATCTGCGTGTATTCGCGTATATGAGCAGTTGTCATTTTCGATTGCCAGATACAGTGCCAAGCTTTGATAGCTTTAAGCACATAGAGTTGTCTGCAATTGGTTTATGGTCTTTTGGATACGTGAGTTCGCCTCATCTGAAGCCAGTTCTTCCAATGTCAAATAGGTCAGTGCCATCAACATAAAGGTTTGACCATTAACGGTTCTTAACTCGTCTGCATACTCAGCGTCAAAGCGCTCCAAATTTTCTGCCGCAGCTTTCACTAACGCCTGTAGAATCTTAAAAGCCCCATCGGAAAGTGGGGGCTGACCAAGGTAGTTTTCCAGCCTACCTCCTTTTCGGTAATTTGGAAACGACTCCAACCCCACAAAGCGCAAGAACCAATCCGCCCGATAGTGTCCTGTAGCCGCTACAATGCCCCTGTAATCGGCAATGAGTTCGTCGAGCATATTGTTTCGCATCGAGTTAAACAAGCGACGTGTGAAGTAGTGGGTACATTCATGTTCCAGCCGAATGATCAGGGATAAGCGTCGCCATTCGGGTTCCTCTAGTCCCACGTCCTTGGCTGAAACGTTGCTATAGGGACCGTCACTTAAAATAATGAAGCGATCTTGATATACCTCTTTTTGCGGTATTATCCGCTTAAACTCTTTTGCCCAATTACTTTCGGAACAATTGCCAGGATTTTGAGCTTCCCATTGTTGCCGATAAGAGCGAATCCTGTCCCAGTTGTTGTACCCACTAACTATGCAGGCTCCCATAGAAGCAGGAACTGGTAATGGTTCATTCCGCATGGTGAGCGCTTGTACCAGAGAAACAAAGTCCTCTCGATTTGGGGCAACCAAAACCGGGATGGCTCCAGCTAAGCTTTGATGTATGATTAACTGAAGTTTCTCAGGTTGGTTCAAAACCAAACCTGTTGCTTCTGGTATGCCATCCACTGGAACACCCTTACGGGTAGCAGCACGATATGCCTCACTTTGGCTGATACCTTCGAGTATGGGAAACCTCAACTGCACAAGCCGTTGCTTGAGTGCTTCAAATGCTCCGTCAATTGTTGCAACAGCGTACTCCTCCCAAGTTACCACATGGGCTTCAGCTGCAAGTGGAAATTTGACGGGATGGGTGAACGTGTTGCGATGAAAGACGTTTTGATTGTAAACCAGTAGTTCTTCTACCTCTTTTGCGCTGGCTGCGAAACTGGCAAGAACATCAGCGCGAAATGATTCTTGAGCAAGCATAGGCGGTAAGCGGATAAGGGGACTAAACAATTCAAAGTTCAAAATTCAAAGTTCAAAAAAAGAATTCTTAATTTTGAATTTTTAATTTTTAATTTTGAATTTGAGCGAAGCGAGTGGGGACAAGGGGATTATAAAGTCCTCATTTGTGACTCCTCACTAGGGATTTCCAATAAATAAATTATCCAATCTTGTGGGATGGACTTCTGGTCCCTCCTAGAAACTGGGGGGACCAGGATGCTCACCCCACAAGAAAAGTTGAATATTTTTTAATTTGGAACTCCCCTACTGACATACGACTAATCCACAAATCTCGTCAACAATCCCTTTCATAGTCTGACTTATGGGATGCTGGGAATAGTGCAGACAGAAGATACCCTTGCTAGCTAGCTGCACCATCTCTTCAGACAAAGGCAAAATACCAGCCACAGGGACTTTGTACGTTGTCTCCACTTGTTGCCGTAAGTCTGCAAAATCGAAGGCTGATAGCGCCTTATTAACTACTAGCAGCATTTTGGGCACCTTCAGCTTTCGAGCCACATCCACTGTCACCGCAGTACCTTGAAAGTCTTGGTGATCGGGACGCAGAATGACGATTAAAACATGAGATATCCCGATGGAAAGTAAAGTTTCTTCATTAAGACCGGGGTGAGTATCAATTAACAAATAGTCTAGGTTCAGACAGCGGATGAGTTCTTGAAAGCCATCGTTGAGCCGAACTACGTCATACCCCTCGCGCAGAACCCTGGCGATTTCACTAGCCTTAATACTAGAGGGAATCAGGTAAAGACTACCCTTTAGCATACTTGTCTCCCCCTGTGTCATGAGAATAGGACTCACGTCGTAGGCAGTGTCTTTAATATCACAGCGTCCCCAGAGGTAATCATTGAGGGAGTAGTTCATGTTTTCCTCATTGAGACCGAAAAGCACGTGAACTCCTGGGGACTGAATGTCAGTATCAACAATACCTACCCGTTGTCCCTGACGCACCATAGTAGCAGCAACGTTAGCAATCAAGTTTGATTTGCCAGTACCACCACGGAAAGAGTGAACAGCTACAATCTGTGCCATAATTTACCTCTTGTTATGTGTTAGTTGTTAATTGTTAGGTGTTACTCCCTTCGGTAGCCTCAGATTACCTATAGTGATTTACTCCTCTCTCTGTGTCCTCTGCGTCTCTGCGGTTAAAAAATAGGTATTCTTCTAGCACCGAAGGGAGTAGTGGTTAGTTGTCAAAAAGTACGACTAACTACTAGCTACAAACCCCTCATCTCCGGGAAATGTCAACTTTAACCAGCAGGCGTTGCTAAACAGAGGTAGCAAAACTCGTCCGCTGGATAGCTTCAAATCAAACTGCATATTCTTGTTTCCACTCTCGACTTCTACAAATGCAGGTAAACTCTTCGAGTCTCCGCTGAAATTGCTACTGTGTGCCCACACTCTCAGTTCTTCTTCTCGCTTGGTTGGTAAACGGAAGATGGCATAGCGCAAAGTCTTTAGGGATGGAATTTCGACACTAGCAGCTTGGTGATGTTGCTCACCTTCAGCATATCCCAAGCATACCTCTGCCATTTTTGGTTGTCCGCCAGCAGTGATTGTGAAGAGCGATCGCCCTCCCAAGTGCTGGTCCTCTCGCAACTCTACGACCACGCGGGAAGCAAACGCTCCATAGCGCTTCATGACAAGGGTTGCTCCTAGCGATAACAAGGCAATACACAATGCACTAATACGTGCTACAGGATTCGACCAGATGAACAAACCGTGGACGAATAAAATGGCTAAAAATAGGCTGTAGATACCGACGCTGAAAAACGGATGGTTGAGAATTTCCAAGACGACTCCCGGTACCAACTCGCCTTTGCGTCGGCTGGAAAACAACAGTAAAACTGGGAAAATACCACCAACCAAGGAGTTACCCAGGACACCAGCAAAGGCAAGTATACCAGTAAATGATTGTACACCAGTAAGGAAAAGCCACTCAGTCAGCAGGAAGACTAACACTAACGGGCTGATGGATAGGAGGAAGCGACGTTGGTTGAGCAAAGTTGCCCAGAACCGTCGTGCTATTGTTGGCATATTGACGTTATTATCAGTAGTCTTGCTGATATCTGCCTTCAACCCTCCTTCATACGCTATGACCATTGGTGAAGTGACTTGTAGACACACACTATCTTGGTTTGCCGAACGTACGTCCAAAGTTAGGTGAATGCCCCACTTGCGGAGGTCTGGAAACTGCTCTAGTACCTCTTTTATCTCCCAATGCTCAGTCACTGTTATTTCTGCATGACGGATTTTGCCGTTCGATTGGACATCCAGGCGAAACTTTGGCGTTTGTTCTTCCAGTCCCAGGTAGGTTAAACCAATATGGGGAACACGACTGCGATCGCCACAGGGGTGCAATATCAATGTTCCCTGCTTACGAGGCAACATCAAGACAGGTTGAGGTCGCACAGGTAACCACTCCCGCGCTAGGTTAAGTAGGAGACTCGAACTACGCAGCCAAGCCATTCCCAAGAGGAGGGTGACTAAAACTGCCCCCAAGACTGAGACGATGGAACCGACCTGAAGCGCCAGTGGCTCCAAGGCAGTGCCTGACTGTCCAGCTAGCAACTGCGGTGAAATAGCTCCGTTGACTGCCAACACCCAGATGCAAAAAAGAACAGTTAAAAAAGCAGTTCCCGCTACGCTACCCCAAATCAGTGATGAGGCGCTTGGGTCGCGAGGGAGTATCACCTTAGCACATTCTCCCACATAAACATGTCCGAAGTAAAGCATGAGGCTAACACCAAGTACCTGCTGTAGCATCCAGGGTTGAAAAGGATGACCATTGAGGAAAGGCAAGTTTACATAAAAAAGATTGTCCAGTTGCACATGACCCAAGGCAAGAATTGAGACAATCAAAAGCAAACTCACGTTGATTGCTGCAAGCAATACCATCACGGCAACGGTAAAATTCAGGGATTGACGCGACAGCAAGTACAACCCGGCGAAGAAAAGCAACACCGCCCACAGTGCTGGGCTTATGTGGGTGAAGTTTGCCAGAGTCGTTGACAAACCAATGTAACAAGCTAAGGCTATGAGAAAAACACGGATGCCGACGGCTATTGAAAGTATAAAAGAACCAGTATTTCCTAAATAATTGGATACTAATTGTTTGATAAAAGGATTACCGTAACGGAAGTCACCGCTACGACCAACAGCCTCAGCCATACAAGCCATAGTCAGTATGTTAATAGTGCCGATGATGACCAAAAAACCAACAGTAGGCAGCGGACCAATATTAGCTACAGCAATGGGCAAGGCTAAGAAGGCTTGGGGCAGACCCAATGCAACAGTTATCAACGAGGCAAGCCAGAAGGGTGGCAAAGACTCTAGCCGTTGGGCGATCGCAGATAAATTCCAGCGCAACTGTTCAGTTAACGGCAGCGTGGACGCAAACATTTTTACTAATTGTCTTTTGTACAGGCGAGAGTAAGCTACCTGCACCGCTTTCTCATCCAAACCCAAAGCTGCCCGGATATTTGGCACTGCCTGATATGTGAAAGTGTACTTCTCGCCTAAAGCGTGGGCAAGGGCGGCTTTGAGCCTAGTGTTTTTCGGCACTAATGGTGTCCATTGGAGGGCATAGCGTTCTAGGTGTTGGATGGTGGGATGGAGTGGAGGCGCATTTCCTAAGGCAAAGGCTTCCAAGAAAGCAAGGTCGCGCTCCGATGCAGCTTGCTCGGTGAGGGAAAATTCCACGCGCGATCGCGCCACTATCTGCGCTGTCCGGCTCTCAATCAAAAACAGCAGAGTATTTGCTCGTCTGGCTGGGAAACCCGCCAGCACCTCCTCACGCGAGATGAGTTCGTCGTCGAATGTCATATTTATCACCTCCTATGGAACAAAGTAAAAAGGTTTCATTCAGCAACTTGAACGCTCTTTAAGGGATTGCACCTTGCTATGCAATCGCTGGAAGTACTCCGTCTCAGTCTCGCCTGAGCTTACCGTTTGCTGTTTAAGCTTTTGTATCTTTTTTTGTAACTGCTTAAAGTGTTCGTTATCCGTAATTTCCGCAACTTGGTTGGCTCTTTTAGTTTCGTCAATCTCAATTCGCAGGGCGGTTACCTGCTGTTTCAGGTTCTGCTCTCTAGTCTTAACCTGACGAGCCATGTGTAGAAAAACACGCACCAGTTGACCCATGTCATCCTGAGTGCGAGACACAACAGCCAACTCTTGAGGGTTGAAATCTCCCTGTTCCAGTTCTTGTGCTGCGGCTGTAAGAACGCGAATTGGTCGGGAAATGCTCTGCGCTAAGAGCAGCGCTATGATTGCCGTGATTCCCCCCACTAACAACACGCTACTGCCGTTTAGCCAAATCAGGCGATTCAAGGGAAGGTCAAAGTGTGTTTTGGGTTGGCTAATCCCCAACACCCAAGGTTGCTCTTTCAAGGGTGCAAAGCCAACTATCCGGGGTATCTGCTCCATCGGAAAACGATAACTGGTGTGTCCCGGCTCTTCTGCTGTGACCATCACCTTCAACTCCCGAATGTTCAAGCTCTTAATCTCATCAACACCGTAACGTCTGTCGGTCAGCACCTGCTTTAGGGTTTTTAGCGGCAAGGGGTAGAGACTATGGTAGAGGAGGGATTGATCGGGATGGCTGATGATTACCCCATGTTGGTCAACGAGGAAGGTGTAGCTCTCTTCTCCTACTGGCAATGCATTAACCATCGCCCAGATGTCTTCTCCCCTGATCTTGAGTACCGTCACTCCCACAATCTCGCCATTGTCAGAACGCACGGGGTTGGAGAGGAAAAGCCCTGGTCGTTTAGTCGTTTGACCCACCAAAATGCTAGAAATGTAGGAATTTCCCTGGATGCTAGAGCGGAAGTATTCGCGGAAGGCGTAGTTTTGACCAACGAATTTTGGATCGGTGGAAGCGAGACATTCACCCTGTCTATTTATGAGAAAGACAGCATCAAAGTCTGGGTTAGAGCGGAAAACGTTCAACAGCGTCTGTTGTAGGTGGGGGCGGAAGGCATCTCGCTTTGCAGGTGTGGTAGAAGTTAGGAAACCCACGACATTGCGATCGCTGCTAACTTGAAGCAAAACGCGCTGGATGTCGATCATGAGCTGGTCAAGACGACTAGCGGTACTGGTTGCTGACAACTCCAATTTGCGGTATTCGCTCGCCTCCACACTTTCTAAGCTGTGTCGCAGGTTGTAGCAGGCGGTGAAGCTCATCGGTACGATTGCAGCACAGACCAATGCTGCCGAAATTTTGGCGGCGATCGACCAGGCTGGGGGGTAAAGTAACCGATGTGTAAGCTTCATTTGGGTGTAAAATTTTTTAACAGAATTGGATGAATAAGTTGTTTCAACCCCAGAGGGTGGCAGTAATTTCTGCCATATCGAGGGCTTGTTTCGCCCTAATCAGAACCCTCAAAAAAGCTTGTTGATTCTGCCAAGCAGAGCGAGGTAAAAGGGGAGACGCAGAACCCAATTGACCTTCAGAGACACATTTCGACCAGTGTTGATGCTCAGTGTTCTCAGAATCGACTGAGTTGTTCTCTGGAACTGAGAATTCACCATTTGTTTCGTTCACAGTATTCATCTCGCTAGGGAATAAGTGTATTCAGGTTCTTCTTGCCAACTGTTTGACCACTGAATGCGGTCAGCAGTAAAATGAAGTGGATCGTCCAGAGGCCAAGGAGCGTCAAGTGGCTCCTCAATCAAGGCAAACTCACCGTTATCAAAGGGAAGTCCTTGCGCCCGTACTTTAGGGTAAACACGCTCTCGTATCCCGCGCTTCGCCTGCTCTAGAGCGCGGTGGTGGCAGTAAGGATTGTTACCTCTGCGGTCGAAGAATACGTGTGCCGTCCAAGTGCAGCCTCCACGGCACAACTCAGCAAACTTGCAGGTCTTGCAGAATCCCCACAAATGTTCCGTCCCTTGCGGGCTATCGGCACCGAGGTTAAACCGCAGCTCTTCTGTTTGTTCAATAATTTCGCGCAGAGAGCGGTCTCTGATGTTACCACCAGTATATGCTGCCGTGGGTAATGAAGGACAGCCTTTAATGGCTCCGTCTGCTTCAAGCCCGAGAGTGGACAGCCCAGCACCGCAACCTTGCCAAAATCCCCATTCATTGCCTCCCCCACGCAGCAGCCGTTCATAAGGACCGTAGTAACCGATGTTATTCCCAGCACATACCTTGACTCCTTCACGGTTAGCTCGTTGGGTAACACGAGCCAGCATGGGGTAGATATCTAATAGTTCGGACGGCTGGAGCAGGATGTCTGCGTTGTCTGCTGCGTTTCCCATCGGAACAGTCAGTTGGATTTGCCATGCACACGCGCCAGCATCACGGATATGCTCGTAGATAAGCGGAAATTCAGGGGCAGACAGGCGGTTGATTTGGGTGTTGCAGCCGAACGGAATGCCAACCTCCTTGAGGTAGCCCATAGTTCTCAGCCCGGACTTCCAAGAGCCTTTTCGACCACGCAGGCGGTCATGAGTCGCCTCCATTCCATCCGTTGAGACGGAAACCATAGAAATTCCCGCTTCCTTCATCCGGCGTGCCATGTCCAGTGATATGCCATAGCCACCGGTAGTCATGCCGCAGAGCATACCTGCCTGAGTGATGGCACGAGCAATTTCCAGCCAATCGGGACGCAAAAATGCTTCTCCCCCAATGAGAGTCACTTCCTTGATGCCAACTTCGGCTAACTGCTCAACAAGGTCAAGCGCTTCCTCTGTTGAGAGTTCTTTAGTACGAGCTTGCCCTGCCCTTGAACCACAGTGGCTACAAGCAAGGTTGCACTTGAGGGTAATTTCCCAAACTGCATAACTGATTCGTTGGTACTCTTTAGACATTGTTTCACCCTGCCCAAAAGGTTCTAAGATATTGGTCTGCCGTACAAAGGATACGCAATTGGCCATTTCGGTGGCTTGCTTGAGAGCACTGACGATCCACCGCTAACCGCTGTTAGTTCTGCGTCGCTGAGTTCCTCATCAGAGGACTCTGAGATTTGAGTCATGGCGGCTTCCCATTCTTGGGGGGTAAAGTTATAGCCAGCAGCTAGTACAATTTCTCGGCGTTCATCATCACTGACAGCATTTTGGTACTGAGTTTTGAATGCTTCATCGCTAACAATCCTTTCGTAAAAAGCTGTTGCGCTTTCAATGGACATACATTCCTCCTGCAAGATTTATTTAGTGTAAATTTATACTTATTATCTCACCGTTCTTAGACCAGAGGCAAGTTATGCTTTTGGCAAACGAAGGTTGGGCGGTAGAGGACCACCGTATTTTGGGTATATAGCAATACCACCAGCAATCGCCTCTAAGTCGGTTTCGCTGAGTTCTCTGTCACCTGTGGCTGTCTCTAAAATATCAGCGGTAGCAGCTTCCCATTCTTCTGGGGTGAAATCGTATCCTGCCGCTTGTATGATTGCTGTACGTTCTTCACTGGCAGTGTTCTGGAGTTGTGTCCTGAACACTTCATCTGTAGTTACTCTTTGATAAAAGGCGCTTGCGCTTTCAATGGACATATAGCTTTCTCCTGTTGATAACTAGAGCTTAGGGGAGTAAAACTCTGACCACAATGCACAATATTTCTGTGAAACTCGCAATTTTTCGGGTTCTGCGGATGCAGACTGTAATGCGCTTGGATGTCAGCCAAATCAGTTCAAAGCTTTTCCAAAATCCTATACCACTGAAAACAAAGCCCAACTGCTAACAGCTAGTTGGGCTGGTTGGCTGACTTTTGCTAGCATGACTGGGTGAATCGATCACCGCTATATGAATCATGCAAAGCGTGGGCATGGTGTAACCAGTGACGTGTTAGTCAGTGGCTTATTACCCCCAAAATGCATTCCACACATCCTTAGCAGTTTTCACAACCTCACGTGCAATTTGCTTTACACCGCCGCCTGCAATTGCTTCCAATTCTTCTTCTTTCAATTCTTCAGACTCGGTTGTTTCAGCAATAGCCTTTATATCCTCAGCACTAAAGCTATAACCTGATTGTTGAGCAATCTTCAACAAATCTTCTTTGTTAGCTGCTGCTTGGACTTTTTGTTTTAATGTCGAATCATTTTCAACTTGAGTGAAGAAATCCAAAACGTTTTGCTTTGACATGATTGAATCTCCTATCTTCTAAATTTAGTAGAGCCTTAGATGCGTTTACAAACCGTTTAATTTGTTTGTCACTATAAATATAAAAAGATTTCCAACTCTTGTTAATCTCTTATTTTTCGTTAATTAATCGCTAATTTTTAGCTATAAAAATGTATTTATTTTCTTGAAAATCACCTTATACAAAAGGCATTGAGTGAGAAAATGCCTTATTTTTATGTGAAAATCACAATTTTTTTGGTTCTGCTTCATGTGTATGACGGTGCCATAGCTGTATTAAATAGAAGAAGTTCCTAAGTTACATATAGCATTAGCTGAACTTAAGTTTATAGAAATTTTTATAAAAGAAAGAAGGATGTCTGAAAAAACTTTCGTATTACTTCATAGAAGGTTTTTTGATTTTTCAGACTCCTATTTTTTAGAAACCCATTAGGTAATACCGTTTTGAAAAAAAGAATGCGACACATGATAACTCATATAGAAATCCGGTTTGATTCTTGCTAATACCAATTCTATGTGAGGCTGCGCTTTATTCACTCTAGACATCATAATGAATTGTGCGATTGCATACCAAAAAAATCATTTAAATACCTTTGTTGCAAAAGTACGTGAAAACAAAGATTAGAGATTATTTTCTGACGAAAGTGACACAAGAGGGATAAGTATACTGAGAATCAAACCGGATTCCTATATAAGCGTGTGTACCCTTAGAGTAGCGGGGCGCGTAGCCATTGCTGTTTACTCCCACAGCAACACGGAAGGGAGCGATTCTGGATACGCTAGCCTCAGTAGTTCATAACCTATTCCGGCTGTGCCTTGAAAGAAACCAGGATTGTAAACATCTTTGGGAAGCTCGGGAAGTAGATAAAAAGCACCCGCGTGTTTTGCCCTAGCCAAAACCCGTGCCGCCTGTTTTTGGGCAGTTTCCCACAACTGCGGGCGCGACAGCTTGGAACCAGCTAACAATAGTAACTCCATCCTGCCAAAATTGCCACAACAGAGGCGGTCGAGGTTCTCTAAACCAAACTCTTGGGTTGTGTTTAAGGCGACGGCAATATCTTGCCGGATTTCTGAATTATCAAGAATCTTCAGACCCCCCAAACGGGCTAAGCCGACACCGGAAGCGCCATGACACCAAGCGATCTGAAACGAAGGCTTACCCAAACTTAGGGAAAATGATCGCACATCCGGCCAATTACCAGCGATGGGGCAATAAACACTGCGTTCGTAAACGATGGCTTCCGTCGCCGCTTCTAGAAAAGCTGACTCTTGCGTGGGTTGGTACAATCGCAGCAAGGAATAAGCAATGCCCGCCGCACCATGAGCCAATCCCGTCATTAATTTGCCATCTGCGTTTGCCCAAGCTCTAGGTCCAGAATTGCTAGCAGTGCGGTTATGGAGCAGGTGATAACCACAAGCAATAGCTTGCTCCAAAACAGCTGAGTCTAAAGTTGCTTGGTACAAAGCTAGTAACCCTAGTATTGTCCCTGCTGCTCCAGACATCGTGTCAAAGTAGCGATCACTCGCAATGCTTTCTTGGCTTATTAGGGAGGCGGCAAGTCTTGCAAGATCCAAAAGCTCGGGTTCATTCAGAAATTGACTGCTTCGCACCAAGGTATAAATAATAGACCCTATTCCCGTAGCTCCACCAATGCCGATTTGTTTAGTAATTTTGGTCTTAAATTTTGAGTCTGTGTTGTGCAAATTTTTTCTCAAGGGTTGCAAGGCTCTCAGTGCCAAATCCCGAAATCCTGCGCCACCAGTAATTTTTTCCAACGCCGCTAGAAATAAAGCGATCCCGCAAACGCCGTCATACAAGCTGTAGTCCAATGGCTGGAGTTGCAACCGCTGAACTCTGGGAATGTACGCCATGCCAATCCAGTTAACACTACCGTCAACAGCGTAATCAGCCCGTTGTTGCAGCTCTTGGGCGATCGCCACTGCCTCTTGGATTATCTGTGCTTGTGTCAACTGAGCAGTTGCACTCAGATTCACACTAGGAGCAACACGCTCAGTGGATACAGCACTGCCGTGTTCACAGGTTGCCCTTGAATACAAAGAACCTCGAATAATGGCAATTTGTTGGGCTAAGTTTGCATCACTAAGCTGCTGTAGATTGAAAATTGCCCGGTCATAGCTAGGTTCTTTAAAACATCCCGCAATTTTTAGCTCAGGGCTTACCGTCAAAGCATCGCTGTTAGAGTCAGCAGTAAAATAAGGAACATCCAATTGTTCCAGGGCTTGTAGCTCCATTGCTAACAGCGACCAGACAGAAGGTTTCGTATCGGCTACTAAGAGCGCCCGACTCAGCACATCAAGTTCAATGCTGCGGTCTGCACCATTCCGCAAGAATTCGGGGTGTAGGGTTTTAAGCAGGATACGAGCGTAAACTTCAGTAGCTCGAAACACAAACCGTACTTGCTGATGGGCAAGAGCTCCTAAAGGACTATCACTCATCAGGAGCGCTTCTCGTCGTTCCATTAGAAACAGATACATCTGCTGGAAACCATCTACGATTTCGTCAACATAATTGTTCGCTGAGAGAGTGATGCCATTTAGAGTAGGTGCATTGGCTGAGGATGGCATTGTGCCAATCTCATACTCTAGTGCCATATTATCTGTGTTAATATGCTGCCACTTTGGCATCTGAACAGGGATCTCCTGTCCGCCAACTCCCCCTAAACCACTGATGTCGTAGGCAACCTGTCCTTCCTTATATTCCCATCTCGGTATGAGTCCAACCCGCAGCACGGAGTCCCCGAAAAATTCCTGACTTGCTGGAGATTGTGCTCCCACTTCCTCGCTTCTGTAAGCAATATCGCTAGCGTGGGGATGCATAATAGTTTCCATGTCTATCAGCACCAAGTGTTCTCCACTGGCGATTAGATTTTCTTGATGGCAGTCAGTTGCTCCTAGACTGTAGAGGAGACACAAAAGCATCCCAGCACGCCGGTAGTGGCGCTTGGCTGCTGCTTCATCTTCACAGGGCAAATGCTGCACATACTCCACCCAGCCGTGGGTAGTGCGATTGATGAGTTTGAGTAACTGGAACGGTAGCAGAACACTCTGCTGATTAAACCAGGCTAGCAACTGTAAATACGCTGCTTCCAAAGCCAAGTTCTTGGGCTTGTAAATCAGTTTCAGACCAGAAGCAAAGGTAAGGGCAAGAACGGAACGCCCCCGGTTGTGAGGGTCAGAGAGAAAAGGCTCGATAGCAACGACCTGACCCGTATCCTCTAGAAAAGTTTGCTGAATAGTTGGCAAGTCTGAAGCTAATCGCTGGAGAAATTCCGCTGTTGCTTCCACCCAGAAATCTGTCGCCGTCGCCACTAGCCGAGCTAAAGCGTTGTACTTTTGAAAAAAGGACAGCATCCCTCCTGTTGTGAGACTCTTGACAAAGTCTTGGTACTGCTCCTTGGCACGACTGCCTTGCAGTTGTCCCAGTAAGCGGCTTAAGCCGGATTGCTTTAGCACTCGAAAAGCTGAAAACTCCAACTGTAAAGACTGGGCACAAATAGTTGATAATCGGTTTAACAGACTGCGCTGCAGACTACTGTGAGCCTTTTCTGACAGCAGTTGGTAGCTGACGCCTGTTTGGGCAATCAGTTTTTGCCGTGCCACCTGAACAAAAGGCAGAAAAACGTCTTCAAAGGGAATAGGCTCTTCGGGATTTAGACAGCGGTAGGTATCTACATCCCCTGTTTGTAAGTCGGTTTGCAAAACCTCCCGTAGGGTTTCTGCCCAGATGGGGAGTTTTTGTGCATCAGCAAGGCGAACATTACCCAAGACCTGATGAACTGTGTTTACATTCAGATTATCCCAGGCAAGGCGTTTTGCAAATTTTTCCTGATTTCCTTGAGCAACAACCTGACACCATTTCTCAGTACGAGAGTTGCTCAGTTTATAGTTTGCTTGTGCTGCTTCTCTAATGAAGCCATCACTCAACCGCTCAGTGATTGTGCTAGCTTGCTCGACAATTTTGAGTAAATCTTGCTGAGAAACTTTCATTTATATGATTGCCTCATAATACTGTAATAGCTCACGTACAACAATAGTTTTTGCTCAAAGTTGCACTTATTTCCCCTTAAAAAAGAGTTATATTATCAGCTAAAGCGCTTTATTATAAGTCCACTGATAATTGTTCTGATAAGTAGTAAGCATTGCAGTTCCTCTAGCCACAGCTGCCAACTCCTGTTCATTCTTAGTAATTTGTTAGTAGATAGAAGTAGTCTCTGCCCTGCTTCCTCTGATAGGAGTTGCAAATGCAGCGAATATTGTGGTATAAATAGGTAGGAACAAATAAGCTGAAGACAGCGTCCGAACTGGTAGCGCAGTTTGAGAGCAAGGTTCTTAAGTTTAATTTGCCCCACCTAATTAATATGAGAAGTCAAAGAGCGCACAAAGTAGCACCTTTGGAGTGAAGTTGCACGATTGCGCTTAAGGTACAGTTCCCTATTGGTCATTGGTATTTAGGATTCTACCTCTGACACTTCTAATCATATGACTGGAGGTTTAACCAGCTACGGCTATCAACTGCCGTTAAAATGCCCTAATAGTTGCAACCAAATCAGCTTCAGACGCAGCTAGATAGGCCGCATGCTACTGTTTTAATAACAATTGTCCAGCCGCCTCCAGCTACAGCTTCCAACTCCTCTTCAGACAGTTCAGAGCCAGTTGGAGCTACGGGCTTCATGGGCAATACGATGTAAAGGGTGTTGGGGTTTTCCTCTACTACTTTAATGTCAAGATTGTCAGGAGCTTGTGTCAGCCCCAGTTCCCGGATAACTGTTGCCCTAGGATTACTTAGCAGTTCTTGCTTAAACGCTTCATCCTGCCAAGCTTTAGCAATGATTTGGGCTTCCATTTCCTGGCGAGTGGTAGTTTGTTGTTCAGACATGTTCAAAACCTCTTAGTAGATTGTTAGTAGATTGGAAGTACTCACTGCTCTGCGTCCTCTGGTATGAGTTGCAATTGCAGCGAACATTTATATAGTAGGCAATGACTAAGGGGAGCGCACTGCAATATTTTTTGCTCGAAGTTACACTTTTTTCATTGTTTCTGATTTGGTGGAGAAGCTTAGTGAACTTGGGAAGCGTCTCTAATAAACTACCCCACCCAAAAGCTTCATGAGTAGCTATCGCTACTCTGGCTTTTGGGCGGGGTTTTTCGCTAAAGGTATGCAGTAGATGGGTCTTTCTACCACTAATGCTTAAACAGATCTGAAACACTCCACTCTCGCTCAAGCAAGACAATACTGGCCATCCTGTAGAAGATTTCTCGATATTTTGAAGAGAACCGAGCCAGCAACCGCAAGAGCCAAGCAAGCCGAATATTGCGGTTCAGGCGGTGTGCCTCTTCCCACACTGAATGAGACTTAGCAACTTTCCAACTGTACTGGTGGAAAAATTCAGTTCCTTGCTTAGGGGCAAATTGCATTTTGGCATTATCGGCAGCAAAATATTTGCCGTACTTCATCTGAAAACATTCCAATCCAAACGGCGACATCAGATCAAAGATCCACCAACGGAAGTTGGACTGCGTATGCAAATCGGCAGCCAGCGAGGCTACCTGAGTGGGGGTCAGATAGCCGAGGAGCCCTTCAGTGATCACAAGAACCTGTTTTGCCGTAGTGCTAACCCTAAAGAATAGAGCATTCCTTGAAGCGACGTCAGTGAGATCCAACTTGACTAATTCCAGAGAACACGCTGGACGCTTACAGGCAAGTTTCTGTTGTTTGTAAGAAAGGATAACTGGGAAGTCAGCTTCAATCCAGTGAAGCGATGAAGGCAGGGACAGTCGGTATGGTCGAGTGTCGAGTCCAGCAGCCAGGTTAAGCACAGTGTCAACGCCTTCTTTCTCAATCAGCCGCAAGATCAGCTCGTCAATAATGCAGGTACGCACCACAACCCCCGAAGCGACAGATTTTCCGCCACCTACTGTCCGCACTATCTCCTCGCCGCGTTCTCCAGCTAAAATCCGAGCGAGCGGGTCTCGGAAATGAGCTTCTGGGCGCTCAGTCTCCATCGCACGATAAGCAGCTACCCAACGGGCGGTATCAGAAATATTTTCAATGGGAGAAGAAATACTCATTTGTTTTTAGTCGATGATTCAAAAACAGAAGACAGAACTAAGAGCGCTCGTTTCCTACTTAATTACGCCTGAGTGACCTGGGATTTCTCCCATTGGTTCAACTCGACCCCCCAAGTATTTGGCTAAAAACTCCTCCGCTATGGCGTAGAAATGCAGCCGATTTTCTGGGCGTGCAAAACCGTGTCCTTCGTCGGTGTAGAGGATGTATTCAACGGGCTTATTCGCCTTCCGCATTGCTTCTACAATTTGATCGCTTTCAGCTTGCTTAACTCGTGGGTCATTAGCTCCTTGTGCAATCAGCAAGGGTTTTTGGATGCGGTCAGCAAAAAATAGGGGCGATCGCGACAAAAGAAACTCCTGTTCCTTCTCTAGGTCACCCACGCGGTAAGCCAACATCGCCTTCAATGGTGCCCAATAAGGGGGAAAGCTTTGCAGCATTGTCACCAAGTTGCTCGGACCAACGATATCCACACCAGCTGCGAAGACATCAGGTGTGAAGGTCAATCCTACCAAAGTTGCGTAGCCGCCATAGGAGCCACCCATAATGGCAATCTTTTTCGGATCAACAATGCCCTGTTGCACCAGCCAGTTAGCGGCGTCAATCAAGTCAGAGTGCATCTTACCTGCCCACTCCCGATTACCAGCGTTGAGGAAATCTTTACCGTAGCCAGTGGAACCGCGAAAGTTGACTTGCAGCACTGCATAACCCCGGTTTGCAAGCCACTGCACTTCTGGATTGTAGCCCCAAGTATCACGCGCCCAAGGACCACCGTGAACGAGAAGTACCGCTGGTAAATTCGACTGAGGAATACCCATCGGTGTTGTTACGTAGCCGTGGATGGTCAGTCCATCCTGCGCCTGGTAGGAAACTGGTTGCATTGATGCTAGCGACAACCCTTCCAGTTTGGGCTGGTTGCTAAAGAGCAAGGTGCTGGTCTTGGTACCTCGGTCGTAGGCATAGTAGTAGACCGGACCATCGTCAGTGACATAAGCCACCAACCAATTGTTGTCTGCCAAGTCACGGCTAATGACACCAAACTCTCCCTGGCGCACCTGGGCAAGTGCCTCAAAATCAGCTCTTATACTCTGGTCGAGAACCTGCCATTCCTGTTTGTCTGTGTAAAAAGCAACTGCCTGAATAATTCGCGTAACAGGATGCATGAGTATCCCGTTGATGTCGTACTGCGAATCCTCTGCTATGACGGTTTCCTTACGGGTGGCTAGGTCAAAGGCGATCAGACGCTGGGTGTTCGCATCGTGACTGCCAACGATGTAGAGCGTTTTGCCATCAATTGAAAAGCTAACCGCATACCCTTCATCATCCGGCTCCCAGTGGCGGAGGGTTTCCCACGGCTTGTCAGGAAATTCCCGCAATAAAAGGTCATAACCACCATCAGGCATTGTTGCGATCGCAGCCCGCACTTGAAACTTAGCATCAACTGTCCAGGTGATAACATTACCGGGGTTCTCTGTGTCGAACTCAACCGCGCCATTTTTGAGGTTGATACGGTAAACATCGTGCTTGCTTGGGTCTTTCAAGTTCATTCCCACCAGCATCTTATTAGGGAAATTGGGGTCAAGCGCTACCAGCTGAGCCTGAATTCCCTGGAACGGCGTCAGGTTCCGGACAATATTCGATTTGATATTCACTGCATAGAAGTGCCAGTTCTCATCACCATCGGCGTCTTGCAGGTAAATCAACTGTTCGCCGTCATACGTCCAGAAATATATCCGGATGCCACGCTTTTTATCAGCCGTCAGTTGGCGGTCGTCTTCCTGTCCCACGGTTCGCAGCCACACCTGTAAGACGTTATTCTCGTCTGGAGCAAGGTACGCCAGGTACTTGCCATCCGATGACAATTGCGGGTGCGATCGCTCTGGGTTGCCGAAGAGAATTTCGCGCTTAATCAAGTTTACAACCGATTGCTCAATAGTCGAATTCTGCACCTTTATCTCCTAGAATTTGCTAGTTAGCCTGTGTACGCATAGAAGCCGCCGCTCGGCTTCTCGTTTAGAGTAGCAGGGCGCGTAGCTATTGCTGTTTACTCCCACAGCAACACGGAAGGGAGTGATTTTGGACACGCTAGCCTCAGTAATTCATAACCAATTCCAGCAGTGCCTTGAAAGAAACCAGGGTTGTAAACATCACCGGGAAGTTCGGGAAATAGATAAAAAGCACCGACTTGCTTTGCCCTTGCTACAACCCATGCCGCCTGTATTTGGACAGTATTCCACAGTTCCGGACGCGACAGTTGGCAGGCTCCGACCAATAGCACCTCCATCCTGCCAAAATTGCCGCAACAAAGATGGTCGATGTTCTGCAAACCAAACTGTTGAGTCGTATTTAATGCCACTGCAATTTCTTGCCGGATTTCTGCAGTATCAAGAATTTCCAGACCCCCTAAACGACCTAAACCAATGCCAGGAGCACCATGACACCAACTGGTCATAAACGAAGGCTTATCCTCCCTCACGTCTTGCCAATTTCCAGCGCTGGGAGAAAATACACTGCGTTCGTAGGCGATCGCTTCTTCCGCCGCTTCTAGAAAAACTGTTTCTTGAGTGATTTTGTACAATCGCAGTAAGGCGTAGGCAATGCCTGCCGCACCATGAGAAAATCCCGTCGCTAACTTGCCTTCTAGGGTTGCCCAAGCTCTAAATCCAGAATCGCTCTTGGTACGGTTCATCAGCAGGTGATAACCTAAAGCAGTGGCTCGATCCAGAACAGCTTCATCAGATTCAGCTTGGTAGAAACTTAGTAATCCTAGTATTGCCCCTGCTGCCCTTGCTATCGTGTCAAAGGAGCGATCGCCTGCAATGCTTTCCTGAGTTATTAAGGAGGCTGCAAGGCTAGCAATATCCAAAAACGCTGGTTCGTCGAGAAACTGGCTGACCCTTACCAAGGTGTAAACAATAGACCCTATTTCAGTGCTTCCATTGATACCAATTCGCTTGGTAAATTTACGCTGAAAGTGCGGGTCTGTGATCTGTAAGGATTTTCTCAGGGGCTGTAAGGCGCTCAGTGCTAAATCTCGAAATTCTGCATCACCAGTAACTTTTGCCAACGCTGCTAAAAATAAAGCAACTCCGCAAACACCGTCATACAACCCATCGCCCAACGGCTGAAGTTGTAATCGCCCTGCCTTAGGGAGGTAACCCATGCCAATCCAGGTAACACTACCGTCGGCGGCTTGAATTGCTCGTTGTTGCAGTTCTTTGGCAATTTCCACTGCCTCCTGCACCAATTGTGCTTGTGTCAAGGGAGCAGTTGCATCCAAATCTAAACCAGGATTAACAAACTTACTGGGTGCGGTATCAGTCATGCCACGAGCAACCTGCGAGTAAAAAGAACCCCGAATAATTGCAATCTGTTGAGCTAAATCTGCATCACTTAGCCTCTGGAGATGAGAAATCATTCGATTATAACTAGGTTCTTTGAAATATCCCTCAATTATCAAGCCAGGGTTGACTGTCAGGGTATCACTGCTGGAGTCAGCGACAAAGTAAGGAATATCCATTTGTTCTAAGGCTTGGAGTTCCACTGCTAGCAGTGACCAGACTGGGGGCTTTGCATCGGCTGCCAAAAAAGCCCGACTTAGCACATCAAGTTGAATACTGCGGTCTACGCCATGCTGTAGAGATTTTGGGTGCAGGGCTTTACCTAGAACATCAGCGTATACTTGGCTATTGCGAAACAAAAACCGTACTTTCTGATGAGCTAAGGCAGCTAAAGGACGATCAATTGCCAAAAGCGTTTCTCGCCGTTCTCTGAGAAACTGATACATCTGCTGGAAACCATCTACAAGTTCATTAACGTATTCATTTGGTGATAGGGTGATATCATTAAGGAAAAGTGTATTAGCTTGGGCTGGCATTATTCCTGACTCATATTCCAGTGCCATGCTGTCGGTGTTGATGTTCTGCCATTTTTGCATTTGCACAGAAATTTCCCCGCCAACTCCCCCCAAACCACTAATATCGTGAGCATTCCCTCCATCTGCCCCAAATTCCCATCTCGGCAGTAGTCCAGTTGGCAGCACGGAGTCGAAAAATTGTTGATTTGCCTCGTATTGCGCTCCTCCCACTTCCTCTGTTTTGGGGTCAATCTCCTGAGCTACAGGCTGCAAAAGGGTTTCCAGGTCTATTAACACTGGGTGTTCGCCACTGGCGATCAGATTTTCCTGATGGCAGTCATTCCCTTGCAGCACGTAGAGTAGACACAGAAGCATCCCCGCACGTTGGTAGTATCGCTGCGCTGCTGCTTCGTCTTTACAAGGCAAATGCTCTACAAACTCCATCCAGCCGTGAGTTTTGCAATCAATAACTTTAACTAACTTGAACGGGTGTAGAGACGTTGCATCCGAAAGTTCTACAAAATGCTGATTACACCCAGCTAGTAACTCAAAATACGCGGCTTCCAGGCTCAAGCTTCTGGGTTTGTATATTAGTTTTAATCCAGAGGCAAAGGTGAGGGCAATTACAGAGCGTCCCCTATTATGAAGATCCGAGAGATTCAATTGGATAGCAACGACCTGACCTGTATCTTGGAAGTTTTGCTGAATACTTGGCAAGTCTGATGCTAATCGCTGGAGAAATTCCGCTTTTTCTTCAACCCAGAGATCCATCGCTGTTGCCACCAACCGAGCTAAAACGCTGTATTTCTGGAAAAATGACAGTAACTTGCTTGTTTTCAGGTCTTCGACAAAGGCTTGGTACTGCTCATTAGAACCTATGTCTTGTCCTCGTCCCCATAAGAGGGTGAAAGCGGATTGCTTGAGCGCTTTAAATAATGAAAATTCAAGCTTTAGAGACTGGGTGCAAAGAGACACTAACTGCAATAACAGTTGACGTTCCAGACGTATGTGAACTTCTTCCGACAGCAGTTGCCAAGTAGCACCAACTTGTGCAATAACTTTCTGTCGCGCTATGTAGACAAACGGTAGATAAACTTCTTCAAAGGGAATTGGCTTTTCAGCATCCAGACAGCGAGACGTACCAGCGTAGGCTGTTTCCCAATCAGTTTGCAAAGCTTCGCGCAAAGTTTGTGTCCAAGAAGGAAGTTGTTGTACCTCGGCAAGACGTCCGTCACCGAGAACATTATTGACAGTGCTAAAATCCAGACCATCCCAGGTGAGACGTTTGGCAAATTTTTCTGGGTTTCCTTGTGCGACAACCTGACACCACAGTTCCAAGCGGGAGGTAATCAGCTTTTCGTTAGTTTGGGACTCATTAGGAATGAAGCGTTGATGCGGAGCAGCTTGTCGCAAGACATTGCCCAATCTTTCAGTAAGCGTACTAGCTTGCTCAACTATTCTGATTAAATCTTGCTGTGAAACTTCCATCTATTTGCATCCTGTTTTATTTGAACCCAGAATGTTTGTCCTAATGATACTTGAAGTTGTATTTTAGAGAATGCAAAGCCTGAACCACAATCCACAATATTTCGGTAAGACTAACAATTTTTCAGCTTCTGCTTTGTACTTAATGGGAAAACATCAACCTTGAGCGAACCACTGGTCTTTGTTACCTCACATCTTGCACCTGGAAACATGGATGTCAAAACCGCAACTAAGTGCAAGAGGAATCAATCGCTCAATATGAAGTAAAAGAAGAGACACAAGTATTTGCGGGAAGATAAATTCAAGTGCGATTTGTGCAGCTTCACCCCAGTCAGGTAAATCTGTAGTGTTGGTTGATAAATAAGCCCAGTGCGCCAAAATATAAGCAATCAGGGAAAGTAGTAACCAACGATACATACCAAGTAGAGTACCCTGACCAAAGCGATGTAATCCAAACCGATGTTTTGCTGTTTTAAACCAACCCTCAATCTGCCACCTACGCTTTCCCCACCATTTAATAGTGCTAGCTTTGAGGGGCCTAGTAGACAAAACGAAGCGTTTTTCCAGCTTGCCTTTATCCCGTTTAAGGTAGTACCAACAAACAGTAACGGTTAGCTTCAAACCAACTAAGCGTACTTGTTGTCCCTGTTTATGTAAATGTCTTAAAACTCTTCCATCAATTAACTTACGGTTAATGGCTACACCTGTAATTGCATGATATTTAAGCTTGCGTATACCGTGGAGGAATTCCACACTTCCAAAAGCTGTATAGGACTAGTATTTGATTTTTGAAAAACCAAATGAGCTAAGAGCTTGCCGTATAAAGGTTTAGTTCTCAGTATACGTAGCAACAATCAAGTATGATTCCTATATCTGCTAAAATCATTACCTGAAAGTGTTCAGTTAAAGATTTGGGTAAACGCCTGACTAGCTTTAGCCCTAGCTGCGCGGGTGAGGGAGTACCCTTACCYCTCCAAACACGAAAACTCCAAGGTATGCGCCAGTTTGCAACAACTAAATAAACTACCACCAGATGTAGCCCGCGCTTACCGTTATAAACTGAGATTAAATCCTCAAAGTCTTTAAATTTACCACGTTTTTCCAGAGTCGTTAGGTCAATAATTACCTGTAAAAATGGTTTACGTCCTTTGCCACATTCAGAGAAAACCTTTAAAACCGTTTCCACTACGTAGTTACGAACTGTGCGAATCATGTCCCTTGTTGACCAAGGATTGATATTTAAAAACCGACTTAATGCGCTCGGAGATTTAGTTTGAGAGTGTTCGGGTAAAGGATGCCCTTGTGCTTCCAAAAATAATCCCAGCATTGCTTCTAGATTATCTTTTTGGTACGAAGTCGGCATCAACTCTTTGAGGGTGTAAACTAGCTTTTGGGCGTGGGCAAGCATTGTTCTTGCTTAAGAAAACGAAGTATATTTCACGCCCTTTCTCTCATGTTTTGACCTACATTCGCAAACCTAACAATTTCCTAGTTGGCGATCGCCCTCCGGGATGACGCTGAAAGCTTCATCCCAGTATCTTGTTGTTTTTGAAGCTAACTATGTAGTAATGCGATTAATTTTAGTTCAATTAATCACTTTTATACACTTAATATTCACGATTCATCTACTGTGATATTTTGCGCTCTTTATTTGCCTTTTGCGGGTTTACCCGGTTAGGTGCAAGATGTGAGTTACCTCACTTTTTCCTTATTAAATCCTGTTGCTGATGATTTTATTTTTTATTTGGCAAACTGCTTCATGATATTCAAGTGATAAATCATCATTATGGCACTACTTTTTTTTCAGATTTTATACCTGAAAAAAGTACATTGTTCCTTTAGTTCATGAATCGATATTCTGGTTAGTGTCAATCAAAACTTGACAGAAGTAAATAAGGAGAAAATAAAATGCACGAAGAACTGAAAAAAGTCATCACTCAGGCAATGAACACAAGATTTGATTTCGAGCGTCAGCTGATTCAGCGTGCTTTTGAAGATGAAAATTTCAAGCAAGAATTGCTCAACAATCCCAAAGCAGTTTATGCGAGAGAATCAGGAGAAGAACTTCCAAAAAACATTGAAGTTGAAGTTCTGCAAGAAAATGCAAGTAAGGTTTACTTAGTGATTCCAACTAACCCTACTCCAGCTATAACAGATGAGGAAGAATTATCTGAGGAAGCTCTGGAAACAGTGGCAGGCGGTTTGTTAGGGTGTAAATTGAAATCTGTGATTCGCAACGCCAACAACTTAGCCTAAGTTTAGCACGCCAGTAATCAGCAGTAGATACAAACTCTTCTAATCCAGTGAGCTTTGATAGAGAATTCTTCTGTGTTCACTGGGTTTACTTTCGTAAGGATTCATACGGATTTGTGTTCTAATGTAGTACGCTCAAAAGGCTCGTACTACATTGCGTCTTTGACTGCAACCTGGCATTAAGTGGCAAGTTGTGGCAAAAGGGATGGCTGGGATTTCCTATTTTCCGATTTTGCCCTTTTTAAAGTGGCGCTGTAAATGTATTGTGTAAATTACATAACTTCTAAACCTGAGCTTCCATAATTTACAGAGGTTCGCACTGTTCAGTTATTCAATAAAATTAGACCTAAGCTCAATGCCGCAAGCATTCTACGCTTTAAGGTTCTTAAACACCATGAGAGATTTAAGACTACTCCGAAGAATCGTTACGTCAGGGGTGATTGCGACGACTGCCGCATTTGGGAGCTTTGTTGCCGAGGTTCAGGCGGCTATCTTCAGCCTGCCGATTGAACCAGCTGCCAAAGCTACAGGAGTTGATGTTTTGCGCGATCGCCACGGTTTAGATGGCACCGGGATCACCATCGGTTTCATATCTGATAGCTTCGCCACAGCAGAGACTTTCGACACCTCTGGCAACCTGGATACCTATGCAACTAACATAGCCAAGGGCTATCTACCATCTGGCGTTAACGTGCTAAAGGACTACTCAGAACCTGGTGCCTCGGATGAAGGTCGCGCCATAGCGCAGCTTATCCATGCTGTAGCTCCGGGAGCTAAGTTGGTGTTCCACACAGGTGTAGGCGGTGTAGATGTCTTGGGTCAGGGGATTCAGGCTTTAGCGACGGCTGGGGCAGATATCATTGTGGATGATGTCGGCTATAATCCTCAAAATATCCCTGATACACCTTTAAACCTGCTTGATCAGGAGCCTCCGAATGGACTTATTAACCAGGCGATTAACGCAGTAGTCAATCAGGGGGTTTCTTACTTCACTGACGCTGGTAATGATTTTCCCAATATCCCAATATACGGGCACGCGAATAACCCAAATGCACTGACCGTTGGAGCAGTGTACTACGGGAACGCACAATCCTACTCAAACCGAAGGTTCGGTGTTGTTATAGAGCAGGGACAAATAGAACCGTTCTCTTCGCAAGGCAACCCAAATTCCCTGAAGCCTGATGTTGTAGCTCCAGACGCGCTGCCGATTTCCTTCGGCTTGGGCGGTCAAGATGCTCCTCGTGTTGCCAACCCCGGCTTCTTCGACTTCTTCGGTACCTCGGCATCGGCTCCGTACACGGCTGCGGTAGCAGCGCTTTTACTGCAAGCAGACCCAAGCGCAACACCCACTGATATCTATAATGCTCTAAGAGATACGGCTGACAGTCCTTTACCAGGTTTTGACTCCCGACTTGGCTTTGGTCTGATTCGGGGAGACAAAGCCCTCATGGCACTGAATGCGCGACCTAAACCGAAAACAGTTCCCGAACCTTCCGCAGCCCCAGCCTTGCTATGTGTCAGCGTTCTGATTGCTGGTTTGTTTGTGAAACGCACTCAGCAGAGGTCTGAGGCTATAGCTAAGCCCAGCGAGAGCCTCGCCCAGCTATACGGGCGATCGCAAATGCCTACTCTTTGCCGCTAGTAGGCGAATTGGTTGCAGTCCGCGAATCTAAAACAGCAGTGTCTGGCGATCGCCACACCCAAAAAATAACCCCCAGAGACCTGAGGGCGTAAACTACTGAGTATGCTAGAGCAATAACAGCTACTGTACTGAAATAGAGCGGCTCATAAGGGTCATCACCTCACCTGGGTTGGCTGTTGGTACTAGGGGACTCCAAGCTCTAACATCTGCGTAACCAAGGACTTGCAAAGTGTAAATAGTGGCTCTTACTGCTTTAGGAGAACCAACTAGCAGATGTTTGATAGGTTCTCTATCTGGGGTTGTCTCTTCCGTAATCTTACTAAAAACGGGTGTATCTGGATTGTCTTTCCCGGATAGAAAGTCTTGGATCGTAGATTGACTATCCGGTACTCCGGCTGTTGCTTGTTGTCCAACCGAGGCTAACTCGGATTGTGGGATTTGTTGTTCGTTAAGCTTGGTGTATGTCATTGCTAGAATTTTCTTATGTTTTAACTTTGAATGCCCTGCCAGTGAGTACTGGTGGGGTTTTTCTTTCGTTCGGCTTGGGGTGTTCCCTACTGCCTTATAAATAGTGTAAACTAAATGATGCACATTGTAATTACAAATGTCATAACAAAATTTGGTTTTAAACAGGGTTATATTGTTAGTACAGTTGTCAGTACTAAAACAGATTGATAGCTTGAGGGTAGTCAACAAATCTGACTTTTCACGTCATGTGGAAAAAGACCTGTGACCTAACCCCCCAGCCCCCTTCCCACCTCTCCCTAACCCTCTCCTAAAAGGAGAGGGTTAGGGAGAGGTGGGAAGGGGATGTTGTTAAAAGCCTCTCTCCTTGTAGGAGAGAGGTTTGGAGAGAGGTTTTTCAGATACCGTGAAAAGTCAAGTCAACAAATAGATTCGCAAAAATAAGATATGAATGCAGATAACCGGATCATGGTGCGAATTAGCACAGCAAAGAAGGAAGCTTTCATGAACAAGGTAAAACAGGAGGGGAAAAACGCTTCTGAGGTACTTCTGGAATTGATTGATAGTTATTTGGGAGTATCAGGTAGATATGATGAGTTGGAAGAGCGATTACAAACGCTAAGAGAAGAACTCACAGAGGAACTCAGGGAGGAATTCAAAGGCGAAATTGCACTACTTAAGGAAAAACTCCTGGGGGAATCAGCCGCCTGAGGGACGAGAACGAATCTCTCAGGCAGTGGCGCGATCGCATCTTAGATACCATAAACGAAAAACCCGCCGACGAGCATTAGGCGGGTTAAGTTTTTGTGGTTCATTTTGTACGTATTTTGTTATTATAAATGTCATGACATGACAAAATGCACTCAGTCCTAGCTGGGTGCATTTTTGTGACTTGAAGAAGATTCTGTCCAGGTTGTCCAACTTTACCTTCCAAAAATAGATGTCCAACTTTACCTTCCAAAAATGTTAAAAAAATCACATGAAAAAAACTAAAGGAAAAGTTGACTTGGAGTAATATTAAAACAACGGACAATTTCAGAGAGAAAATCCAAAGAAATGCCAGGTCTGTAAGCATGATTACAGCGTTGAGGATTAGAAATTAAGTGGGATCTAATCCAAAAGGAAAAAGAAAGGTCTTTTAACCCTTCTTCATCAAGATGCACGCAACGTTCATGGAGGTACAAATAAACATCCTGAATCTGAGGTCGTTTTGATAAAGAAGGTGTAATCGCAATTAACTCTTGTAAGCAAGAGATGTTTCGTTGATAGTTTTCCAAATATTCTACCGAGCTAAAATAAGTAGCCAAATTAAGGGGAGGCTTTCTTTGACCTAACCATTCTCCACAATGAGAACAATAGCCTGGTTGGCAAAAATTTAACATTCTTTGATGGCAATAGGGGCAAGTATTCTCTAATAAAATGCGATGTTGAGGACAAAACTTAACATTTTCGATTAGCCAGAGTAAAGGAATGTAAATAACTTCTCCTTGCTCTCGCCAGACTTGATAACAATAAGGACACCAAGCACAAGAATGTTTCAAAAGTGGCTCTACTGAATCAAGGACTTTCAGCCAACTGATTAAAGTTAAAGAGTATAAATATTGACGAGATGTTAACTGTTCTATAGCCGAAACAATGATTGGAGTAATAGATTGAAATCCATTGAGAACTGATAAATTAGAAGAAGTTGTTTTGTTCGTTAAAAATATCTGTTTAATGGAAGTTTTTTTAGTATCTTTCTGCAATAAATATTCCTCATGTTGAATCAAGGGAACGAGTTCATAAGTATAAAGTTGCCAAGGTCGAAGGCAATGCTGTCGAGCTAATCTTTGCAGATAGCTACTTAAACTCTCAGTATTAGGAGTTCCTAAACCTATTGGTTGCAGAGGATAAAGGTGGCTTCTTTTAGGTAGATTTTGAATCGTTAAATTCCAAGAATCATAAGGAATGAAAAAAGTCTGTTTCTTTCTCCTCCTTTTCTGACTCCTCCTTTTTTAAGGGATAACGGCGAGGAGAAGTTTGTGCAATCTGCTTTTTCGGATTTTTTTGCTTCTTCTTGCTTTGGCTGTGTTTCTCCTGAGCAGTACCATGAGATAAGGGGATTAGTTTCAAGTCTTTTTGTAGTTTGAGTAAATCCTCTGATGACTCTTGTAGTTGTTGTTCACCTATTGAAATAGATTTCAGCATTACCAAACATTGACGGACTCCCAAAGCATGACGTTGCAAGTCAGATAAAGTAATAGTCCGAGCATTTCTATCACTCTCTAAAACATCATTAAGTGTTACAGAAAGCCAATCTTTAAGAATACCTACACAACCTAAACTCCTCTCATAAAGAAATTCCCAATTAGATAATAAATCTGGCTGTTGAGGTAAAGGAAGATATTGACTAAAAGTTTGCACCACACTTTTAAACGCTTTAGCCTCTTGCGAATTATCAGCATGATACCGTTGAAAATGAATGGTTTTACTACGTCGGCATAACTGATCTCCTAAATCAATTAAAGGTAATAAATCATAAGTTCCAGTGGGAATAATCTTCACTTGAGTTAGATTGGCTAGAGATTTGAGAGTTTCGGGTTGATCTTTTAATTTCCGACCACTAGGTAACATAGCAAGATGATGGGCTTCATCAATATAAAAAGCATCGGGAGAACGATGAATTAAAGCCGATTCCACTGCACTCCGCCACTTTGAGCAAGATTGCCCATAATTAATCTTTTTTTCGATTAAAGGTTCATTTAGTACTTTTAACAGACGAATATAAAAATCTTTCCAATCAAACTGACTAAATTCTGGGGCTTTAGCCTCTAAACCAATTACAGGGACTTTACCCTGATTGTGCTTTAATTCAGGTAAGGCTTTCTCGGTTAGTTTTTGCTCTAAACGGCGCAGTAAGGTAGTTTTCCCTACTCCGGTTGCTCCTACTACAAAAATTAAGGAAATCCCTGGTGCTTGATAAACCGATTGCATTACTTCATTAAAAGCCTGAATTAGATGAGGATGAGCCATTGTGTAATTCACAAAAAATGTGACCCTTTCAGATGTAGAAGCTTGCAATAATTCTTGAGGTAATCGCTGTTGTTGCATTCGTTAAAATTCTCCGTAAGATTCAAGAGCTTCTTCATTATCAGCATTATTCTGTAAGACATCTGAATGGTCTTCACTCTCAGAAAAATAAGTCGTTTGAAGACTATTTTGAGAAAGTTGTTTTCCTTCAATCAAATTAAGTACCGTTTGATTTTCTAAAGCTTGCAAGCGTTGTTTGAGCAATTTTTCCTCGACTTGATAAGCTCCTTGTAAATGTTCCATCAATTCAGTATTAGACAAAACCGTTGCTTGACCTTGATGTCTCTTGCGTTGGCGTAAGTCAGTGCTAATTACTTGTAGTTCTTTTTCCGTGCGCCCTTGGAGATAGGGATAATGATTCGAGGTACATTCATGCCACAGCCCTTTCACATAGCAATAGGCAACACTGACATTGAACGGGTCAATTTTGACCTCAACTGCTGTTTTCTCCACTTCTGGATCGCGGAAAGCATGACACCAATAATAAATATGGTTCACTTTCACTCCCCTTCCGGGCTGTACGATTCGGGTATCGCCACTGTGAGGTGAAGGTAAGGTTAAAATTAAAAAGGTTTGGTCATATTCCAAACGACGACTTTCTCGAATACCTCCTAATTGAATACCAGTTTCATAAGCTTGAAATGGGGAAAGTCCTAAACTTGAATTAAGTCGATTATCATAAATTGAATAAGCCCATGTTTCTAATGATTGATAAAGTTCACCAATTGTCCAAACAGCCTGATGAATGGGATTGACGGACTTGGTTACTTGTCTGTTGTTTTTGAGAATTTGGGTATTTCCTTGTAATTCATGTAACCATAAGGTGTTAGTTGTTCCAAATACTCTTTCCACAGGACTTCCATAACGAGGTTCTCCTGAAGGGCGATATTTATGATTACATTTGTAATAAGCCAAAAGTTGTTTAAAATAGACGCTGTGAAATTCTTTTCCATTATCGGTAATTATGGTTTGAGGTAATCGACCAAACCTTTTGACACAAATCCGAATTACCATTAAACAACTACGATAACTGGGTGGTTCAAAAGAAAGATAGAGCGCTAAAATCCTTTTACTATAACCATCTACCAGAAAAGTTGCCCAACAACGACCTAAGCTGATTTGTTCACTGGAAATAGCACTACTAATATTACAAGTTGCTAGGGAAATTAAGGAACTAACTAGGTTAATATCTAAGCAAGTGTGGTCAATATGAGCATTTTCCCAAGGTAATTCTCCATCTTTAGGCATTCCACTGATTGAGTGAAAGGGCTTAGTTTGTTTGGCTACTTTTGAGCCTTGGCGGGCTTGGGTGAGTTGATAATTTTTTTGTCGTTTAATCTGCTCGCGAAACGTTTTTTCTGAGGGAGGTTTAAAGGGAGGTTGTTGTTGACTACAGGCTAATTGAAATTCTCGATAGACTCCACTAACTCGTCTATTTTTGGCAGTAAAGTAATGTTGTTTAATGAATTCTGCCATAAAATCTAAGAGTGCTGGTTCTAGTTTTTGATGATGACCTTTATCTAAATGTTTGGGGAGTAAGCCAACGTAACCATGATTTTCTCCATATAGTTTTTGTGCTTGCTGATATTTTTGACGCCAACGACGAATACTGCGACTGGCTTTGGTAATAGGTAGAGAATTTTCTTCTAAGTATGGTTTAATGGCTTCATAGCGAGCATTAGCGGTTTCTAAATCTTGAGGACGTGCTTTCAGCAGAAGTTTTTGAACTTTTTCGTAACTCCGAATAGAGGAATCTTCTGTTAGGTCTGATAATCCCTTTTTTTCATAGAGTTCAGCTTGTTCTCTTGTGAGGAAAATATGAACGCGGTCAGGTTCGGCTAAAGGGGCAGTATTAAAGTTGATAAAGAGCTTTTCCGAGGCAATTAAACTATTGATTTCATCAGGACTAATTCCATTTATGGCTAATAGTAATTTGCTATAAGTTATTCCGTAAATTTCTTTTACTACAGATAATATTGTTTGATTAAGGCTCTTGTTTTCTTCTAAATCTTTTGCTTGAAAATAGGGTTCTAACCATTGATAATTTCTCAACCGAATTGTATTTTGTTCCTGATCTGTTCTGACCCGGTAGTTAAGCCCATATTTTTGGGCATATTCCTCTCCTGGTGGACAAAACCAATTTCCGGTTTCATCTTGGACGTAGCGGTTGGGTTGGTGTTGTGCTTTTTTGATTAATTCACTAATTGGTTTAAATTCTTCCCATCCAGCCCAGTTTACTTCGATTACGAAAAAATCAGGAGTATGCATTGTACGAACTTGGCGATCGCTTTTTGAAAAGTAATTTAATTCCAAGGGCGGCGGTTGGTCGTAATATTCTAAAACTTCTCGGTTATGCTCTAATTGGTCAA
>JXCB02000044.1:0-71281 GCA_000828075.3 Tolypothrix campylonemoides VB511288
TGTCATGTCGGCGATCGCACAGCGCGCATACCCCTTGTTGATTGTAACGTCGTGCCAAACGGCGAATCCATTCCCGGCTGTAGCCTGTTACTTCCGCTACTTCTGCCGTTGTTTTCCCTTTGGCGCGAGCAGCCAAATTATTTGATAGTGACCAATATTGGGTACAAGCCCCCAACTTCAGTTATGAAAATAAAAAAGATTTTTTTGCGTTCGCTTCGCGTGGCGGAACGCCATGCGCAGAGTGCGGCAAGCAAAAAAGGCGTCCTTTTTAAATCCCCTAAATTTATTTATCGGGATTCCTTCTGCCATCTGCCTTCGTACTTCTGCCTTCTTAAGGCTTTCAACTAGGTCAGAGCACTGACGATAACGTTGTTCGAGTTCTTCAACCCCCAAGTGCGGTTGAATCGTTACAAGTTTCGGCATTGGCGATCGCTACTGCTATATGCACACATATTTTATTAAACACTATTCATCCGGACTTGATATGAGCGATCGCTTAATATATGCAGCCTAAGGATAATGATAATCAATAGGGGAGGTGAGCGTAGCTCACCTCCCCTATTGATTAAATTTTTATTTAATAGGGATGTTTGTTAAATAATGCATTCCGGGTCTGAAAGCCTTGATTATAGCTACCTTTTAGCCATTATTGAAAAATCAGTGCTACATGATAAACTGCGAATATATGGTTGACAAAGATGGGATTAAGCTTTCCATTTCAATTTCGTGTCATGCCAACTTTTGCAGACATCGACTGCAGCCAAGTCCAGAACGTAGAAGATTTGAAGCAACAGTTAAACATTTAAACTCATAATCTTATTAGCTGTTAAATGCTTAAACACATAATACTATAAAGGTTTAATACTATTTGTGGTGCTATGACTGACGACAGTAATGTCTTAAGAATCGCCGCATCAAAAGATTAAATGGTCTCTAAAAATACATCAAGCGGAGCGACAATTTTTTCATTGCCGTCGCAATTTAATGTGCTGTATACTATTTTCGGCAAGCAAAAAAGTAATATTTTTTACATAAAAAATCCCTTGAAGATAGGTAATATTCAACAATGCTAACGGTACTTCGCTCTTACGCTGCATGGCTTGTTCCTGCAGCTTTGACTTTACTGAGTTTTGGATCGGGGAACGAGAAGGCGATTGCCCAAGGGGCAGTGGCAAAGCCAATCGCACAGACTCTGTTCCCATTTAGTGGTAACTACGACGTAACAATCGCTGTTGAGCCGATTAACGAGAAGTTTTCACGGGCAATTGAACGGGCTGTAAGTACTGATGCACCATATGGACTCACCGAATATAACGGTTTAGTTTACACCCTAACTGACTTCTCTACTGGCTTGTTCACCTTTAACACTGATCCAACAGCAATCGGCTTAGAGGGCTTCCCAGAAGGCTTTATTGAATTCAGTGGTAGCGGTGCTAACAAGGTGTCTGGAACCGCTAGTGCCACCGCTTTAATTGACTTTGTAAACCTCACAGGGTCTGGCTCGGGTTCTTTGATTATCACTGGCGGTGAGGGTATATTCAGAGGTGCTACTGGCACACTAGACTTTTTTGAGAACGACACAATCAGTCCAAATCCAAACGATCCCATAAGAGGACAGGCTTTAGTTACTGGCACTATTAAGGTTGTTCCAGAACCGGAAACCGGAGTAGGGACGCTAGTTGGTATTGGCTTAATTGGAGCTGGTTTTATGTTGCGCCGACGTTGCCTTCGCTCTGCTTCATGAGCCACTCCAACCCCTAGAACACCGATTCAGTAACAGGCGATCACTTCGGCGCAAGCCTCCCCCGGCTTATCGCCCATAGCGCAAGCTTCGCTATCGCGTGAGGAATTGCAAAAAATCTCTATTTTTTCTCGCAATCCACAATTTAAATCGTCTAAACGAGAAAATAGTTCATTCGTCGCAAAGCGACACGCACTCGCGTTCGTCAACGGCGCAGCCGTTGAGCAGGCGACTGCTCTTGGCAATCAGGTGGAGATAACGTGACTTTAATTGAAGTAATTGAAGTTGCAATGACTTCAATCAAAGCATTAAAATCACAGGACTTACGCAACTGGCACAACGCGATCACCAACTATAGTACGCAAGTATTAGTAAGAGGACTGACGCAACTGTCATAAGCGATCGCCAACTATAGGAGTCATGTCTGATTTCTGAACAGGATTTCAGAGAAAATCCTGTTAAAACGGGCTTTTCAGTCTCAGTATCTTTTCAAAATTCAAGTCGGATTCCTATATAGTACGTAAGTATTAGTAAGCAGGATGTGCCTTGAAGCTTCTGTTACTCTGTGCAACAGTAATTGATAGCACTGAAGCACTGGTTAAATTTTTCTGAGACAATCTGGATAGGTGTGTAGCGAATAAATGATAATGATATAGTTTATGAGATTTACTAAACTTGACTATTGTCAATACTTGTTAAGTAGTCAAATTAATTATACTCTCACGAATTTGGCAGAGCATCTAGAACAGATTAGCCATGACAAGATCAACCGCTATCTCAAGAGTGAAAAGCTAACACCACGGTTGCTTTGGGATAATGTAAAAAATATTATTGAAAGAAATGAGAACGCATATCTAGTTTTTGATGACACAGTAATTGATAAACGATACGCCATAGAAATAGAAACAACTAAACGGCAATGAGCGTGGTAACGAGCATGGTGTTATTCAAGGAATTGGTTTAATCAATTGTATATATGTCAATCATGCAGTCGGAAAATTTTGGGTAGTTGATTATCGGATTTACGACCCAGACAGAGATGGGAAAACGAAGATAGACCATGTGACGGAGATGCTGCAAAACTTCGTGCACCATAAGGCTCTGCCGTTTACAACCGTGTTAATGGACAGTTGGTATGCAACAAATAAACTGATGTTGTATATTGATGATTTAGGCAAATATTATTATTGTCCTCTGAAACGTAATCGACTTGTTGATGATAAGGGAAAGCAAGAAGATTATAAAAGAATTGAATTGTTATCTTGGGTAATGACGGAGTTAAAATCAGGTAAGATAGTTAAAATCAAGAAGTTTCCTGGGGCGAAAAAAGTGAAACTATTCCGGGTGACTGTCTCCACCGACAGAACGGATTTTATCGCTACGAACGATTTCTCTCAAAATTCTACGGACATTGTACAAAAAGTGTGTAAAGTATGCCTTCGGCACGCTAACGCGAACGATGGAAAGTTGAGGAGTTTCACGCCCGAATTAAAACAATTGACTGGCATTGAATCATGTCAATGTCGTAAGGGTCGTATTCAAAGAAACCATATTGCCTGTGCTATTTTAGTCTGGCTTCGGCTGAAAGATTTAGCTTATAAAACTGGTCAAACGATCTATCAAATTAAGCATAGATTGTTATCGAATTATTTAATTCAGCAACTAAAACGTCCGGATGTTTCCATGTTTATCGTTTAGTTGTTTGGCGCGGGCACTTCGGGTACAACCACCATTACTTTAGAGAATGGCGATCGCCTCAGTGCAGTTGCGTCAGTCCTCTTACTAATACTTGCGTACTATAGTTGGTGATCGCGTTGTGCCAGTTGCGTAAGTCCTGTCAATCATTAACATTCCCTGGAGGATGTTCTCCCATTGCGTACAATACCCGGCGCAAATTCACAACTCCTTCTCGATTCAACTGTAGAGTTTCTACCGTAGCTCTTCCTGTTGGAGTCAAACCAATAACTAAAGTAAAGTCATTATTCCATGCAAAATTATCATTCCATAATTCTTGTCGTGGGTGATACAAAGGTACAATTTCACCACTTACTGGATCACGACCTTGGGTTTTATTATATTTGTGATTGTTACAACCCTGACAAGAAAGAGCCAAATTATCTAGATTCGTTTCTCCACCTTGACTTTTGGGAATAATATGTTCGGCAGAAAAAGCTTGAATAGCAAAACGTTCTTGGCTTCTACAATATTCGCAACATCCATTAGCTCGCTTGACTACAGACTTTTTTTGCTGTGCTGTCACTCTATTTTCAGACATTATTTGTTGCGTGAATACCTAAATTTTCCATTAAGGCAGTCAGTGAAATCCCACGCAAACGTGCTAATTCCGCTAAATTCTCTATCCGCTGTGCTTGCATTTGTTCTATTTTTTCAGTTAATTGCAATAACTTTTGATGCTCATCATCTGTGAAAATCTCATCCTCTCGTTTAGCAATCAATTCTTCGTAATCTCTCTGAATATTTGAAGGAATGCCTTGATTAATTTTGATTAATAATTCTGCTTCTGCTTGCGGCAGTCTAGTAGCTTTACGTTGCGCTTGTAAAACAAGAACTTGCGATACAAATTGTTCTAATTCAGACAAGTTTAATTGCTCAACTGCCTTGAGCAACTCTTCTGAAGATAATTGTACTTCAACTTTGACGATTGACATTACCTGCCTCTTGCTTGCTAATTTATCAATAATTTTATCCTAAAATGAAAATAGCATCGACTTCAGAAGAAACGGAACACTTAGCACCTACTTACGACCATGCTTCAAGTTTAGGACGCGACCTCTGTGACTCTCAGAGGCAAAAACGCTCTGTAGCGGCTTATATAAACAAATGTTTCTCGGCGTTTTTTGACAGTGTTGATGATAAAAAGACTCTTAAAACTTTTCTGCAACACTAACTTCAATGGAATTAGCTGAGTTAAATGTTTACAAGTAATTACAACATATGATGATTTTATTAAAAGCACGGGCTTTCAAACGCAATTAGTTAAAGTGTTAGGATTCGCCACTTTGTTCCTCGTTAGCATTAGCTTTAGCAGCTACCAATCGAACTAACTCAACATCTAAGCCTAACGCCTCAGATATTTGTTCGACAGTTGCACCTAAACTCAACATAAAAGGAACTGCTTCCAATTTACCTTCTAGTTTACCTTCTGCTTTACCTTCTTGCTTACCTTCCTGCTTGGCTTCTTGATAAACTTTAGTTTGTTTTAACTCGCTAAATCCAAACATTTGCTCAATTTCCTCTCGACTTTTCAAAGGGAACTTATAGACAATAATCGTTTCTATCAATTCGAGAAATTCTCGTTGGGTGATTTCCGAGGCTATTTGTTGTCTGGCGAGGTTAATTAACTCCCTGGCTTTTGTGACTGCACTCTCCGAAGGCTCTATAGCAATCCTAAATGATTCATGAGAAAATACTGAAAAGAGATATGGGTTATTTTCGCGACTATTATACGGGGTGTGTGAAGAACCACCGTTTAGTAAACCAACGCTTGTCCGGTTTCGTGCTCAACTAATAAAGCGGCGATTAGACCGACGGCTCATTGAACGCACGGTGGAATTAGCAAAACAAACAGGCGGTTTTGGAGCCAAAAATTTACGAGCCGCACTGGATTCATCGCCATTATGGGGAGCGGCGAAAGTAGAGGATACATATAATCTATTGGGTCACGCCTTGAAGAAGGCAATGAGCGCTCAGGGCCCGTCAGCAGGGGCGGGAGCAGCAAAAAATTACCTGCCCAAATCAAATCACCTTACCATTTGAGGTAGGAGCTAAGGTACAATTTCCCAAATCCGCTTGTGCAAGTTGTCCTCTACGAGCAGGCTGCACAACAAATCCACGTGGACGAAGTGTTTCCATTCATCCAGAAGAGCAGTTATTACAAGAATTCCGTCAACGTCAATTAACTAAAGTAGGGCGAGCAAAACTGCGTGAGCGCGTAGCAGTGGAGCATTCTTTGGCTCATCTGGGGCATTGGCAAAGCAAGCGTGCTCGTTACATTGGTTTACGCAAAAACTTGTTTGATCTGCGACGCACTGCCGTAGTTCATAATCTTCATGTTTGGGCGCGTTTGCTAGAGCAAGCCACTGCCCAACCACATGGCGTATGAATAGTTTGATAACAAAGTGGAATACATTTACCCAAAACGCAGGCAGAAATTGCATTTTAACTATTGCATCTGCTATGGATTCAGTTAGTCTCAGATGTTAATATGCACGGACTATCTCCAAGATTTTTGTCAACTCAGATCTTGCACCTATCCGTATAACTCTGGGTTTAGTCAAAAACAGCGCAATAAAGCTACAGTGTTTTTCTTAGCTTTTATCGACAAAATAAGGGCTTTAGGGTTAGTACTGTGTGTAATATTTACATCAACTTTTATTGGTGCAAGATGTGAGTCAACTGGGTCTTGAAATTATCAAATCAATAGGTGTCCGACTTAGCGCCGGAAAATTATCAGTTTGGCGTGTCGGATACGGTTTACGTTAGCGAAGCTCCTCACGGAGTGAGGCTCGCCTGCTCCGCGTTTGATAACTCTACTGGCGCGTGCCACAACGGTGGTTGCATAAGTTTCAATCTACTCTATTTAAATGAGAATTTCTTTACACAACTTCACACGATTCGGCACTGCACAACTTTTGTGTCACCCCCTTTGGTCATCCTAACTCGGATCGTGATTACTGTACCGGCGCTCTAGGAGTTTGTTGCCAACGTATTCTCGGTGCAGTTGCTAGCACTTTATGTAGAGTTGTGGGCTTTAATTTAAACCCATTGAGATAAACTTCCGCATCGCTAGCATCACCATCAAAATTACCATCACTATCTACCCGTAAGTAGGTGTAGGTAAATAAACTAAAAATAACTTTATGGCTATATGAGTAATAAATAGTATTTCAGAAAAAGTGCTTAAATCCTTCCAGTTCACCCGTTTTCTAGAGAGTTAGAAAAAATGCAGTACGTGAAAACAAGGATGTAAGGGTTAGTTTGGAATTGCGATCGCCAAGCGCGGAGGCTTTTGGCCAAAATATCATTTCTGACAAACTCTTATTATTACGTTAATTCTCTATTTCTGTGAATGGGAATTGTAGTGAAGAAATTTTGGGATAATTTCTTACAGATGTTTTGAATTGTTAAATAATGCCAGCCCCGTTAAAAGTTTACTTGACATCAGAGGAAGATGAACTCTTACGATTAGTATCCCAAGCAAAGGATATACCGCCAAGAACTCGAAGCCGTGCGACAGCACTACGGTTATCATCACGTTTATGGACAGTGACACAGATAGCAGAATACTTTGAAGATCCAGATATGCGTCATGGACTTCTAAGCCGCTCACAACGTTTTGATGGCTATAAACGTCATGTACTTAGGGATTTAGAGATTGGGGTGGTGCGCTCCGTCGGTTTGACAAGTGCTAACATTCTGTGAGGCTCAAGTTACCAAGGCGATGGATGCTTTCTTTGAAAGCTCAGAACATCAAGCTGGTAGAGTTGCATATTGACCGCGCCTACCTGACGAGTCATTGGGTAAAACAACGTTCCCAAGACTTAACTATTTTCTGTAAAGCTTGGCCTGTACGTAATAGCGATCGCTTTATCAAGACAGACTTTGTACGCTTACTGGGAGCAAGGTCTAATTCATTGTCCTAATCATGTCAGTATCCCCTTTGAACCCGGAAAAACGGTTCACTTTCCCACATCTGAGTGTAGTATTTGTCCTTTACGCGAACGTTGTACTACTTCTGTTAGAGGTCGCAATGTCTCAATTCATCCGGATGAAGCTTTTATGCAGGAATTACGTGAGCGCCAGGACACTGAATTTGGAAGAGCTAAACTCCGACAACGTTCGCTTGTAGAGCACACCTTGGCTCATATGGGCCAATGGCAAGGCGACCGTGCCCGTTATACTGCAGGAGTAGGAACTTATTTGATTTACGGCGTGTAGCAGTTGTACATAATCTCCACGTAATTGCACGGTTACTATCTGGCGCTTCCAATCAACAAGCTTTTTAAACCCCCTAGTTAACGATCGCATCCTTTTCTTCCTGCTTTTTCCCACTTCACATTATCTCTTTTTTGTCAATCACGATTACTTGACCGACGCCCTAGGTTTATTTCAATCGCCCAATAATACCACTGTCATGGGAGCAGTATCTCGCGATCGCCTGGGGATTGCTTCGGGATTACTATCTTTATCACGCACATCTGGTAATACTATAGGCGTTTCCCTTATAGGTGCAGTATTTGGCGGCTTAATCGCCAATGTTGCTGCTGGTGCAGATGTATCTGTGGCTCCTCCGGAGGCGATCGTTACAGGATTCCAAGGTAGCTTTCGTGTTGCAGCTCTAATTCTGTGTGCCGCTGCGGCTGCTTCAGTTTTGAGGTTACGCAATCACAGTCAGTGAACTACCCGAGCGCCAGATGGAGCTTCTAAATTGCTGCTTTGAAATTTTAAATAAATACTTTTTTAATTTCTGCTCATCGCCAATTTTTAATCTGAATAACGTATGGCAACTTCAGCATTCAACCATGCTAAAAATTTATCATTAATATTAGTTGGTGATATTTCCGCAATGAAGTTAGTGTAATTAATGTGCTGGCTAATTAATTTTTCAATCTCATGGCGATAACCTGCTTGAGTTTTGACAATTAGCACTACTTCTGGCTCTTCTGTAATTTCTCCTTGCCATATATAAGCGCAGGTAATCGGAAACCAATTGACGCAAACAGCAAGTTTCTCTTCTAATAAAGCACGACCGATTTGGCGGGCTTCATCTGTATTATTCAAGGTGATGTAATAAAGTTTCATGGTAAATTTTTGATAAATTTTAAAAGTTCTACTTAATTTAGATTATAGGACTCCTATTTGAATTTTGAAAAAGAGTACGAGAGAATACGCATGGGTATATATGTCTGAAAGCAAACAATGATGAATCAGCATTTACAAACCGCGACGGTCCCAGAGCAAATCACCCAACAGGCGATCGCAGAACTACAAGAATTTATCGCTCTTCGTCCAGAAGCTCGTGAGGTAAGGAAAGCGTTGGCAGTGAAGCTGGTTTATCAAGGCTACTTGTACGAGGAAATTCAAACAATTTTAGATGTATCACTAAAAACCATTTCTGGGGCAATGGACTTGTCCGCCAGCAGAAGAACAGGCCCAACTTTTGGGTTGCTACTACCGGATTCGTTCTGACGCAGAAATTGATTGGATTAAGTATAGAAATCTTCAGTTTCTGAAAAGCTATACCGAACAAAAATACCAAATCCGAAGCGAAATAGCCTCTTTTATTAAAAGTCTAGTATCATCTCAACCCGGAATTACTTATCTCAAGCTACTCCAATACCAAAATATCAGCCCAGACGATATCAACGCTTTATTAGCTACTGAAGAATTGTACATTGACTTGAGCCCGGCTCCTCTTGCCGAACCAGAACAAGTACATATATTTCGCAATCAAGAAATGGCTCTTACTCATACCCTAACGAGCGTTTCTCAAAACTTAACAGTGGCTAATTCCTTACAAATTATTGATGTAGCTGTTGGGACTTCTTTTTGCTGGGATGGTCAACCGCTAACAGTGCTACACAATGGAGAAAGTAAAATTGTACTGCGCTCATCTAATTCTCTGATTCATTTAACACATTCGGAATTTGATCTATTAGTGCGGCGAGGTGAAATTTTTGGTCTGAAAGTTCCTGAACAAATAGGAATTCACCCAGAAGCAATAGAGCGTTTCCTCAAAGCTAGCCCAGAAGCTTTAGCAGAAGCTAATAACCGCTATCAAATCATTGAACCTTATCTACATGGACAGAAGCGAGAAAATGAAACGGTTCCCTTGCGGACTATTAGGAATTGGAAAGCAAAATTTCAAGCCGCTGAACAAAAATATTGTTGGGGTTACATTGGGTTAATAGATAATCATGCTGCTAAAGGTAATCGTCTTCCGAAAATATCACCCCTAACTTGGGAATTTATTGATGAAATTATCGAATCACATTATGAGACTCTTAAGCAACGTGGAAAACTAGCAGTCTATGGAGTATTAAGCCAAGAATGGGAGAAAGCTGGCCGAATTGAACACCTACCCAGTTATGTCACTTTTTCTTCTAGAATTAAACAGCGTTCTGGCTATCAACAGACCAAAAAACGGCTCGGTTCTCGTGCTGCTTATCAAAAATCAAACTTTTACTGGGAATTAGAATTTACCACACCTCGCCATGGTGATCGTCCTTTTGAAATTTGTCATATCGACCATACCCAACTAGATATTGAATTAGTTTGTTCCCGAACAGGTCGGACTTTGGGCAGACCTTGGGCTACATTGTTAATTGATGCCACGAGCAGGCGTATCCTTGCTATCTACCTCACATTTGATGAACCGTCATACCGCTCCTGCATGATGGTACTGCGAATTTGTGTTCAACGCTTTTCTCGTTTCCCAGAAACGATTGTAGTAGATGGCGGAGTGGAATTTGGTAGCACTTATTTTGAAACACTTTTAGCTGCTTTTGGATGTAATAAAAAGCAACGACCTGCTGCCAAAGCCAGGTTTGGGTCAGTAATTGAACGTATTTTCGGAACTACTAATACTGAGTTTTTTTATAACCTCAAAGGCAACACCCAAATTACTAAAAATGTTCGGATTGTGACGAAGTCAAATAATCCAAAAGGTCAAGCAGTTTGGACATTAGATGAACTCTATGCATATTTTTGTGCTTATAGTTATGAGTTCTATGACTCTAAGGAACATCCGGCACTCTTACAAAGCCCACAAACAATTAAAAAAGCTTTAGTCTTTTTGATAAATAAATTTAGTAATGGTGATGTTTTGGCTTTCGAGCAGTTAATCAAACTATCCCAATCAGAAATAACTCAATGGTATTCAGGTACAACAATTCCTACACTCGATAAACTTTTGAGAATTTGTTATCAACTAAAAATTTCTCTTAGCGAGTTCCAACAAAGCTGAGATTCTAGCGCAACCTAATATTAACCAAGTTGCTTTATGTCTCAGTTCTCGACAAAGACAATCAACAACTACATCACAAAGAAATCAAGAACGAATCCGCTCCTTACTCAAAAGTGTGCTTAGTCAAAATGAATATCCTTCACCTTCTGTAAGAGTTGTAGCCCGACGCTATCATGTTAGTTGCGCTACTTTCTATCGCTATGCTCCAGATTTATGTCAGGCTATTTCTGCTCGTTACTGGGATTACAAAAAACTTCTTCAACAACAGACTGTTCAGCGCGGTATTAGTGAAGTCAAACGACTGGCTCCAGAACTTGTTGCACAAGGAATTACTCAAGCGTGTTAAAAATCTTGCTAGCGTTATGACTAATCCAGAAGCTTTATGGCATGAAGAAGTTCTGGAAACTTTAACTGAGGTACGGCGTTCTCTTGGCGAACTGCCTTCTAGATGACGAAAGCAGTGATGCCTCCCTCGTATATTGAAGCCGAAGTCAAATTAAAGTATATGCTTGCCATTGCGGCAAACTTTTCCTTTAAGTCACACTAGTTTATTATATTTGTAGTCTACTCAACTGAAAACCGCTGTATTATCGTTCCACCGACAGCTGCATTTTCAGCCTTTGACAGAATTTGTGTTTACGGAAAAGTGGGGACATACCTCACCCTTGTTGAAAGGCTAAGACAATTTTAGATTTTAGGTTTTGGATTAAGAATTCATCCAAAACCATGTTACTGACATTAACTATTTAATATTTGGGATTTTTAGATTGAAACTCTATATCCCAATGCCAAACAGCAAATCCTATTTATAGAGGAACTTCAACATGGCTGACATTAAGATTTATAGTGCAGTTGTTTGTCCTTATGCTCACCGTACACGCCTAGTACTTCAAGAAAAGGGCATTGATTTCGATTTAATTGAAATTGATTTGCAGAATAAGCCAGAGGGTTTTACAAAAGTTTCTCCCTATGGGAAAGTACCAGCAATTACACATGGTGAAAGTCCCGTTTGGGAATCGGCTGTAATTAACGAGTATTTAGATGAAGTATTTCCCAATCCACCACTTTTACCTAATAGTCCAATTGCTAAAGCTCAAGCTCGAATTTGGATCGATTTTGCTAATACGAGATTAGTACCCGCTTTTTCTACTCTCTTACGCAGTACAGATTCTCAAAAACAAGAAGAAGCCAAACAAGAACTTTACAAACACCTAGAATTTATTGAAACTGAAGCTCTAGGAAAACTCTCTCAAGATGGCCCCTATTGGTTTGGTGAATCTATCAGTTTGGTTGATTTCACTTTTTACCCTTGGTTTGAGCGCTGACCTGCACTTAAAGAGTATCGCGGTTTCAGCATACCTGGGGAATTTACTCGTGTAAAACAGTGGAAACACGCTCTTAAAGAACGTCCATCAGTAAAGGCGATCGCTAACTCTAAAGAGTTCTACATTGAGCGATATGCAAGGTTTGCTACTCCTACTCCTGTTGCTGCGTAGTAATTATTAATCCGTAATCCTTAATTCGTAATTCTGATGAGTAATTATAAATTACGAAATTTTTATATAATTTTTAATTAATGTTAGTTTTATTTATAATTAAAAACAAGAAATTAATTGTAATAATATTAACAGGAAAATTTTATTTATAAATGGCTCAACAATGGCAACGAGGCGAATACTCAATTAGCACAGATAGCAAGCGGCTAAATTTAATTGTTGTACATAACTTTTTAGCAAATTTATACTTGGCAGCAGGATTACCATTGGAAGTGTTACAGCGTTCAATTGATAACTCCTTGGTATTTAGATTATATAAAGGAAAAGAACAAATTCTATTTGCTCGTGTGATTACAGATTATTCCACCTTTGCCTATCTTTCTAATGTATTTGTGTTAGTGGGACTTTGTAAAAAACTCGTGCAAAATTAGGCGATAATGCTTATACAGACTCATGTTTACGTCAGCAGAGCGATTGTGCAGCGTAAAATGAAACATCAAGTTGCGGTACTCTTTGCCCAAGTGCTTTGAGAATTGGTGTAAGTGGTAAGTCAGTTAGCACAGTGGGGATATATGCGCCTCCAGTACCAGCCACACCGTTGGCGAAGATAATTTTGCGTGTAGTTTCCACCTGCGACACACCGTTTACCTCCAGGTGCAGGCGAAAGAAACTGGTTATTTCACAGAAATCTGCTTTGTTGTCCAAAGAGAAGCGACTTGTTTAGCGATCAATCCAACGTCTTACGGTTGACAATTGTGCAGAGAACCATAGCGCACCTAAAATACTCAAACTACCACAGACAATTAAGGCGTTAGTTGCACCAAACTTGTCTGCTAAAGTTCCCGCAAGCAAATTCCCAAGTATGATGAGGATGGCGGGGATATAGCTGAGGGTATCGTAGAGAAAACAGTATTTTACCCCTAACGTAGCTATCAAAATCCCACCGATCGCAGGTCCCAATACTAAAGAGGAACTTAACATCATGGAATTCAAGGCGATGCCTTCGGGGGGCTACGCCAACGCATTACTCCAATCAGCGCGATCGTCTACGGTTTCGGTGACGATTGTATGGCGCACGGGCATATCTAATCCCTTGAGCAAACCATTGAGAACACTCAGTACCAATAGAATTGGAAAGGTAATCCAATTGGTAAAGGTCAGAATTGTTAAGGCCAAGGAAACGCTAATTCCCAATATTTGCACCAGCATTAACAAGTCACGACGACTCGAGCGATCGGACAATATCCCCGAAAAGGGAATCAGTAATAACGTCGGTAAAAATTGTACAAACCCTGCAACCCCTAACAACAAAGCAGATTTAGTCAAATCGTATACCAACCAAGGAATAGTTAACTGCTGGGTCATAAATGTCCCAGACATTGATAGTAACTGCCCACCAAAAAACAGGCGAAAGTTACGCCAGCGCAAGGCGGGTAAATAGTGGTACGTGATGTTACTGATGCTTTCCCCTAATTGTCTATGCCAAATTTTCATGAGGGAAATTTCATTATGCTCTACTAATAATTAGGTTATCTAATTATTATAGAATAGTCGCAAATTGCTGATCTGTCTGCGCTAACACTTTTGCCTATTGGGTATTGGCATCGAACACTATAGACAATGGTTTGTCTGCAAAATATAGGAAATTACTATTTAACAACTGCATACTACGATAAATCTATTGACATACAGTATAATATTCTCAGTTATGCTCCCAGCATGGGAATATTGCTAGCAGAGATTGGGTAACGGCAAATTCCCTAGGAAATAGGAGAGTGTGAACACCTCCCAACAGATCAAACTCTGGAGAATCTTAATGGGCTACAAACATATAGAAGTTAAACAAGTAGCTGGTTTCATCGGTGCAGAAATCGGCGGCGTAGACCTTTCCCGTCCTCTTTCTGACGATCAAGTCCAAGAAATTCGCAAAGCGCTATTAAAGTGGAAAGTTATCTTCTTTCGTAATCAGAACATCGATCATGCTGCCCAGGTCGAGTTCACATCTCGTTTTGGCGAAGTAACTTTCGCCCATCCTCTGGGAGAGCCGGAACCAGTTCCCGGATTTCCTCAGATTAAACCTGTAGACCGTAAGCTTTATGAACGGCAGTATGGTTTTCGTACTGGCGGTCCCTGGCACACAGATGTAACTGCGGCCATTAACCCACCAGCCGCGTCAGTTTTACGCGCCGTTAATGTCCCTAGTTTTGGTGGTGATACCCAGTGGAGTAACCTTGTTGCCGCTTATGAAGGACTCTCAGCACCCCTGCGCGCCCTAGCAGACACATTGAAAGCGGAACATCGCTTCAATGGAGGCGGTTATCAACCCCGCAACGGCAAATTCAACGATCGCATTGCTGTTAATCCCCTAGTTTCTATTCACCCAGTCGTCAGAGTTCATCCGGAGACTGGTGAACGTGCTTTGTTCGTTAACCCTGGCTTTGTCTCCCGCATTGTGAATGTGTCACCAGAAGAGAGCAGACTGTTGCTAGAGTTGTTCTTTAACCAAGTCACCAAACCTGCCTATACCACCCGCTTCCGTTGGAACAACGGTGATATTGCCTTCTGGGACAACCGCGCCACGGTGCATTTAGCTCCGCAAGATTTGGATCATTTGGATGTCGAACGTCTCCTCTATCGCACCACCATCACAGGCGATGTCCCAGTAGGGGTTGATGGTTCCCGTTCCGAAGTGGTTCACGGTGAAGCTTTCAGTAGTGAAGTACCAAGTGTTTTCAAGCAGAAAGCTGATTCTCAGGAAGCACAACCAGTACTTTCATCAAACTGAGTTCTGAGCCATAAGTGCTGAGTAAATTAAAAACTACTCAGTACTTATGAACGCAGACATTAACCCTTGTTGCTCTACTAGGGTAACTTGGCATGACCAGTTGATCGTATAGCCCTAAATCTGTTATTGTACCTCATAAACCTGCAATACGCTGTATTACTTCGTTCCCAGCGATCGCATCCGTTCTTTTCGCCAGTTGTACACCAAAGCAGAACTCATCGACTAGTCAAGCAACCAGTCAAGCAGTCAACCAGTTAACTAAGACAGCACGACTCAAAGTCGGGTCTCGAAATACTGTCTCTAAAGATATTTTCAAAAAATATGCAATCCTTCTTAGCAACTGTGCAATCAAAAGCAAATGACCCCAACATCCAAAAACTGAATCAATTGGTTGTCGATCCCCAGTTGAAGGATTATATTAACAACTACTCTTCTTGGGGACGATCGCCCCTGCATTCTAAACATAATACGGAGGGCTAATGAGCGGAGCGAAGCAATTGAAACTGGGTGCGTTCATGCGCCCGGTCAGCATACATACCGGTGCTTGGCGCTATCCTGGGGCTTTGCCTGATGCCAATTTCAACTTTCCAGCGCTGAAACAATTCATCCAGAAACTAGAGCAGGGCAAGTTCGACGCATTCTTCATGGCCGATCACTTAGCGGTGCTTAATATGCCAATCAACGCGCTCAAGCGTAGCCACACCGTCACCTCCTTTGAGCCTTTCACCCTACTTTCTGCCCTCGCCAGCGTCACCGAACACATCGGGCTGATAGCCACCGCTTCCACCACCTATGACCAGCCTTACCACATCGCTCGCCGCTTCGCGTCTCTCGACCATATCAGCGGCGGTCGCGCCGGCTGGAATATCGTTACCACATCAAATCCAGATGCAGCGCTCAACTTCGGCTTGGAAGAGGAGGTAGAGCATGACGAACGCTACGTGCGGGCTAGAGAATTCTATGATGTCGTCACGGGTCTTTGGGATTCCTTCGCGGACGATGCGTTCATCCGGGACGTGGAATCAGGGATTTATTTTGATCCTGCAAAAATTCACGTTCTAGCTCATAAGGGAAAACATCTGTCGGTGCGGGGTCCATTGAACATCGCCAGACCTGTCCAGGGTTGGCCGGTAATAGTCCAGGCGGGCGCATCCGATGCAGGACGACAATTAGCCGCCGAAACCGCCGAGGTCGTGTTTGCACCTGCTGGTAATCTAGAGGCAGGTAAAGCTTTATTTGCTGACATTAAGGAACGGGCGCGGGCGATTGGACGTGACCCAGAAAGCATCAAAATTCTTCCAGGTGCTTTGGTGATTGTGGGCGAAACTGTGGAAGCGGCGATCGCCAAGCGTACACATTTGGACAACCTAGTACACTATGACAGTGGGATCGCTAGCTTGAATAGCGCCCTTAGCTACGATGTTTCGGGTTTCGATCCGGACGGTCCTTTGCCAAAAATCCCGCAGACCAACGCCAGTAAGAGCGCGCGAGAACGAGTGATAGCGCTGGCGCAACGCGAGAACTTGACCATTCGACAGCTGGCTCAACGCGTCGGTAGTTACGGCGGACTGGCGTTTGTCGGTACGCCCCAAACGATTGCCTCGGAGATGGAGCAATGGCTGACCGAGGAAGGGTCTGACGGTTTCAACGTCATGTTCCCTTTTGTTCCTGAAGGGTTGAACGATTTCGTGGACAAGGTTGTGCCAGAACTTCAACGGCGTGGGATCTTCCGCAAAGAGTATGAGGGGAAGACGCTGCGCGAAAATCTTGGACTTGCCCGCCCCGCTAACCGCTTCTTTGAGGCCACAACCGCCTCTGTAAGCTAGATGCGCCCATTCCCAAAATATTAGAGAGAGAAACAATGATTAAGAGTCCTGAGAAACTTGCAGATTCCACCTTCCAGTTTTCGGCTCCTGTCACAGTCAACTCGCCGGAACTCCAGCAGCTTTTCGATTTTATCGCTGCTGGGGCTGCTGAACGCGATCGCTCCGGGGCAAAGCCCCGCCAAGGGTGATCGCATTCTTCCTTATGATGTCATCGAACTGCTCCGGCGATCGCGCTTGGGTGCATTGCGAATCCCCGTTGCCGAAGGTGGCAGTGGTAGCAGCGCGCGCGAACTGTTCGAGGTGGTGATTCGCCTAGGGGATGCTGATCCAAATGTCGCTCACATTGTGCGGAATCATTTCTCTGTAACCGAGCGAATTTTGCGTTCTGAGCGCACCCAGAGGAACCGTCGATGGCTCAAGGCCGTCGTCGATGGCGCGATTATTGGACTCGCTTCGACCGAACTGGAAGTCAAGCGATTTTTCAACGGTCTACCATTAATCAAAAACAGTCTAATACCGGGATGATTGGATGTTATAGCCATCAGATTGTTTAATCCAAGGTCTACACCAGCAATATATTTACCTGTTGATTTAACAGGCTCATTAACTGTGTAAACTACTTCAATAACATAGGCAGGAATTATAAGTAATTAGGCGGACATGATATTACCGTGGAGCTCATTGGTTTATGTTTAATCGTAGAGTTTAGAGATGCTTTCCGCGATTCTGCATAAGCCGTGCTGATGGTTTGGAGTCAGAGACACTCACCATCTAGTAGCTTTCATAATTAAAAATTATTCTCTCTTATATACGGTATCTTTGTGGTGAATCGCTATTTCTACACCATGTCAAAAGTCAGATAGGTACTCTGTGACTAATTTTTCCTCTAGTCATTTGGACTTATTTTGGTAATTATCTGCTCTTCTTAACGATTCTTAGTACTTATTTAATAAATTCTGTTTATTATTTTCAAAAAAAAGAATGTTTGCTCTTATCTGGGTGAAACCATAATATTGAGAACAAGCTAAGTTGTTAAGAAAAAAATCTCAAATTTGATAATAGCGATCGCCCGTATATGCCCGAAGGGTTTCTTTCAGAAACCCTTCCCTCGAATCGGAGATTCGAGGCAACAAAGCTCCGCTTTGTTGGGGCATAGGGCGCGCCTTGCGATCGCATTGAAAGAAAAGCATTCAACTATCTCCTAAACTGCCTTCACTTGTAGAAGCAGAAAAGGATTAAAGAAGTCCTTTTGAACCTTTTGAACAAAAACTATGAGTTGGCTAATTAGTACTTTAATTCTTGGCATTTCTGCGGCTTTTGCAACTACCTTTGACGACAATATTTACTTGACGGCTTTTTTTGGAAAAGTCAATCATGTCTTTCGTCCTAAGCATATTATCATTGGCGAATTTGTTGGATTTACCGCGCTAGTACTTGCTAGTCTCCCTGGTTTTTTCGGCGGTTTAGTTCTTCCAGAAGCTTGGATTGGATTGCTAGGTATTCTACCAATTGTAATTGGTATTAGCAATCTCATGAGTCGAGATGATGATGGCGATACAATCCAAGATGTGTCAGTTGACTTCCGTCATATAGTCAAATCTAGACGTCATAAGAAATCATTATTTGCGACTCTGCGCGATCCTCAAACTTACCGCGTTTCGGCAGTAACTATTGCCAATGGAGGAAATAACATTGGTATCTATGTGCCATTGTTTGCTACTACAAATTTGCCAAGTTTAGGAGTGATTTTGTGCGTTTGCTATTTCACTGTTGGGGTGTGGTGCTTGCTCTCTTACAATCTGACTCGTAATCCTCTCATGGCTCCGCTTATGGCTCGCTATGGTCGAAAAATCTTCCCATTTGTGTTAATTTGGCTGGGATTCTCAATAATGATGAAAAGTGGTACTTTTCAACTGGTTCCCAGTGTGGCAACGCTTTTGAATTAGATGTTAGACAAATGAACAGTAAACAGTGAACAGTGAACAGTAAACAGCTAATAACTGGTAACTGGTAACTGATAACTGATAACTGTTGAACGCCTTGATACGAATCTAATGGCTATGAAACTTTTTCAAATCGCTTTAGTAGTCTTAATGCTTTTAATCAATCTAGTAAGTCCTTTAAGCACATGGGCAGATGAAGCACCGCACTTAAGTAAACATCCTGACTACTTCGTAGGTCAAAAAGTAGTTTGGCTTTATAAAGCTCGCGCTGATTCTGACAATGTCCAGAGAATTCCTGCCGAAGTAGTCAAGCTAGGCTCAAAGCAAGTACAAGTTAGAGTGCGGAAACACAACAACGAGTTCGTTAATCGTTGGGTGAATCGAGACAGGTTAGAAAATCATTAAATATAGTAATTTTTTGAATTCACAAACAGAATTCCAGAATTATAAACAAAAATTAAAAAAGGAATTTTAAAGGGCAAGAGAATATTATCCGTTCCAATACTGCTCGGATAAGCAAATCGCAGACTCGAAAGCCCTTGTAGAGACGTTGCATCCCTTGGTTCTACAGGTCAAAAATTTCCTCAACCGAGTGGTATTGTCATCCGTTCACAGGCTAAATTGCTGGCTCAAAGAAAACCATCACTTTTATCTATTGTTAGGAAAAATAATAATATTTGCTTTGAGAGTTTGATTGGTTCTATCTTGAAATTAAGGTGAACTAAAAGCAGATAAAAAAGATTACCAAGTTTGAGAGGAATAAACTAATGAACAAACCAAATTCAAAAAAATTAACTTCCTGGATTGTCACTGCTGTATTTCTTGTATTAGTAGCGGGATTTTCTTTGCTTAACCAGTCCAACGCCTTAGCTCAATCAGAAACACTACCTGCACCTACAGAATCCGCACCTGCTCCTGTAGTATCTCCTGCTCCAGCGACACCTCCAACAACATTGTTCGTAGATCCTGTAGCAGCAAATGTTAGACGTTTATTAACAACTAATGAATGTGTTGGATGCAACCTGGTTGAAGCACAACTAGAAAGAGTAAACCTGCTGGGAGCTAATTTGGAAGGTGCAAACTTACAAAAAGCAGAATTAGAAAAGGCGAATTTAGAGGGAACTAACCTACAGACAGCTAATTTGCAAGGAGTAGATTTAAGCAAAGCAAACCTCTCTGCAGTAAATCTACAAGGAGCAAACTTATATGATGCAGATTTAGAGGGGGCTAATTTGCAAGGAGCAAATCTATCTGGGGCAAACCTACAAAAGGCAGATTTACAAAAAACAAATCTCACAACAGCGAACATAGAAGGGGCAAACCTGCTAGGGGCTGATTTAGAAGATGCATTCTTACCCTCAGGAATCGCAACTCAGTATCAGTATCAGTAATGAAAAGTATGTAGTACCCCGTCAAGTTCTCTTGACAAGGTAAAAGGTAAGGGGTAAAGGTCTTTTCTCCCTTACCTTTTGCCTTTTCCGTACAAAATTTTGTAAAAAACTTTACATTAGAAGCAAGAAACAATATCACCAACCCGAATGACGCCAGGTTGAACGACCTTAGCATTGATACCACGCAGACGAAGTTGTTTCCCCACAGGTGAATTGACAAATTTCATCGCATCCAGCCCAAAACGTGCCACAAATTTTTTACAGCCGTTATGAGGTTGATTAGTAACTTCAATTACAGCTGAACCGAAAGCCAATTGGGTTCCTGGTGGTAAATTTTCAGCACTCAAATCTATGTCAATAAAAAGCTGATCCCCTGCCAGTTGCCATCGATTTTTATCTTGTGCCACAAGGGCAATCACACGAGAATTCATGATCTTGAGTTGCATATTAGGATGAGACGATCCATCAGATGTACGAGAACTGCCACGGATTCTCCAATTGTCACCTACGAGACCTTCTAGCAGATCAAGTTCACCTTCTTCTAAAACCTCCCGCTCACCAATCTGCGGCCGTCGTACAATCAACTCCAACACGCCCTTATCTTTGGGTGACTGGCGAATCTCGTCTAATCCCGCTTCAAGCTCTTCCATCGTCAAATATTTTATATCTACCATCATTAACCCCATTCTTGATATAAATAATTATTAAAACCCTCGCCTACCCAGTGATGATAGCAATCCGACGCGCTGGTTCGGTTGGATGTTAGCACAAAGGTTGTCGAATGCTTTAACTTTGATAGGGGCGCGGCAGTTGGCGCAGTTTATGAGCAGTATCCAATTCACTATTGTTTTTTCTACTATATCCCCAACCTAAGATGCGACGATATTCACCCATAATGCCACTGTCAATCAAATCATCCTCGTTGACTGCAACATTGGTATGAGATTCAGGCGCAACATAAAGCGCATCCGCAGGACAATATGCTTCACACATGAAACAAGTTTGACAGTCTTCCTGTCGGGCGATCGCAGGCGGTTGGTTGGGAACTGCATCAAAGACATTGGTAGGGCATACTTGGACGCAAACATTACAATTAATACAGAGTTTATGGCTAACAAGCTCGATCATGATACTCTCTTGCTACAACTTTGATATTGGGGCTGTGGTTTGAGTGGTTAATACTGGTGGTGTAGCGTAGGCGCTTTGCGACTTGTCGCCAGACATCGCTTCCTTAATCCAATCTCGTCTCACCCAAAGCCTTTCTAAACCGCCTGTTGCTTGGTAATAAAGCTGATTTGGATCGGTTTCGGGATAGTCCATGCGAATATGTTCGCTGCGCGTTTCTGTACGATGTAAAGCGCTAAAATATGCCCATCGTGCTACAGCCACAAGAGCAGCCGCTCGACGAGAAAATTCCACATCGCGCACTGTATCTTGTTTCGGGTTCCCTTGTACTTGCTGCCACAGCGTTTCTAATTTGGCGAGAGAATCGAGAAGTCTCTGCTCACAGCGCAAGTAATTCTTCTCTAACGGGAACATCTCGGCTTGTACATCGCGCACAATCGCCTCGCTATCGAATGTTTCGGAAGCACGGGATTGCGTTTGCAATCCAGCCTGACCAGTAGGACGCACAACCCGTTCATGGACATGAGCGCCCAGACTCTTGGCAAATGCCGCCGCACCTTCCCCTGCCCATTGTCCTGTGGAGATTGCCCAGGCGGCATTAGGACCACCACCCCCAGAAGCTAAACCAGCTAAAAACTCCCGCGATGCGGCATCACCAGCAGCATAAAGTCCGGGAACTTTTGTACCACAACTATCATTTACAATCCGAATTCCACCTGTTCCCCTAACTGTACCTTCTAAAACCAGTGTTACAGGTACTCGTTCTGTATAGGGGTCAATGCCAGCTTTTTTATAGGGTAGAAAAGCGATGAAATGAGACTTTTCAATCACTGCTTTGACTTCAGGTGTGGCTCGATCCAAACGAGCATAAACGGGACCTTTCAGGAGGGCATTGGGGAGGAACGATGGATCGCGACGACCATTGATATAGCCACCTAAATGGTTACCTGCTTCATCGGTGTAACTAGCCCAGCCAAAGGGAACACCCCTTGTCACTGTGGCATTGAAAGCGGTCGAGATGGCATAGTGATTAGAAGCTTCCATACTGGAGAGTTCGCCGCCAGCTTCCACTGCCATCAGCAGTCCATCACCTGTATTGGTATTGCAACCTAAAGCTTTACTTAGGAATGCACAACCGCCATTCGCCAGGACAACTGCACCAGCGCGAACGGTATAGGTGCGATGATTTTGCCGCTGCAGACCTCTGGCTCCAGCCACTGAGCCGTCGTCAGCTAATAAAAGCTCTAGAGCGGGACTTTGGTCGAGAATTTGCACACCCACACGCAACAGGTGTTTGCGAAGCACCCGCATATATTCCGGACCATAGTAACTCTGGCGCACGGATTCCCCATTTTCTTTGGGGAAACGATAGCCCCAATCTTCCACTACGGGCAAACTCAGCCAAGTTTTTTCGATTACACGCTCGATCCAACGTAAGTTAGCGAGTTTGTTCCCTATGCGGTAACGTTCCGATACAACTTTGTCCCAATTCTCTGGAGAAGGGGCCATGATGCCATTACCACTGGCTGCTGCTGCACCACTTGTACCTAGAAAACCTTTATCAACAATGATGACTTTGACACCTTGGGCGGCGGCGGCTGATGCTGCCCATGCGGCGGCAGGACCACCACCAATTACCAGCACGTCAGCAGTTAATTGTAGTTCAGTTTGGCTATAGGCTGTAAGCAATTCCTTTTCCTCCTTGTTGGCAGTCAAGTTCATACTTTGGTAGTTTCAGCGGCTTCTTGTGGTAGAAATCCACCTGCCTGCATTTTCCATAACCTGTAGTAAGCACCGCTCTTTGCCAGGAGTTTGGTGTGGGTACCATCTTCAACAATGCGACCTTGGTCGAACACCAAAATGCGGTCTAGATGGGCGATGGTAGACAAGCGATGAGCTACTACAATCACCGTTTTTCCATCCATCGCTAAATCTAGGGTATCTTGGATCGCTTTTTCGGTGATCGAATCAAGGCTGGAGGTGGCTTCATCTAAGATCAGGATTGGTGCGTCTTTGAGGATAACCCGCGCGATCGCAATGCGCTGTCTCTGCCCACCAGACAGCTTAACACCGCGTTCGCCGACCAGAGAATGATAACCCTCAGGCATTGGCACGATAAAATCGTGAGCATAAGCCTTACGTGCTGCTTCCATCACTTCCTCATCACTTGCTTCCAGTCGCCCGTAACGAATATTTTCCAGTAACGTGCGATGGAACAGAGACGGATCTTGGGGAATCAAGCTGATTTGCGCGTGGAGGGCATCCTGAGTCATATCTCGAATATCGACTCCATCAATGAGAATCTGTCCAGATTGGGGATCGAACAAACGCAAGATCAAATTGACAAAAGTGGATTTTCCTGAGCCGGAAAAGCCCACCAGGCCCACACGCTGTCCTGGTGGGATGGTGACAGAAAGGTTATCGAATACTTTTTTCTCAGGTGAGTAGTTAAAATTGACTCGCCGAAACTCAATGCGTCCTTGGGTGATTGAGTGGGCGATCGCTTTATCCCGATCAATCAACTCGTGGGGTTGAACAATGGTGAGGACACCATTGGCGACATTGCCGATATGTTCAAAGAATTCTAGAAAGCGTTTACTTAAATTGCGGGCTTCACTAATGATTAACAGCGATAAGCTAGTTGCTACCACAAAGTCAGCAGCAGCGATCTTTCCTTGACTCCAGAGGGAAAGCGAGTAATACAGGGTGCCAATTTTTAGAACGGCTGCTGAGATAAACTGAAACCAGCGGATTCGCTCTGAGTACCAGTTGGACTTTCTCACCTGTTTGAGTTCGCCCCTTAATTGCTCATTCAAATAGCGTCGTTCAAAACCCAGACGAGCAAATAGTCGGCTACTGGTGAGATTTGTTACTGCATCTACGATGATGCCAGTTGTCTCACTTCTTGCGGCTGCGGCTTTGCGGGAGTAAATTCGGCAACGAGTTGCCAGCCAGAACGAAATACTGACGAAGAGAACTGCCCACACCCCCACGAGTGCAGCAAGCGGAGGATAGGCGCGATACAGTAAAATTGTACTAACAGTATACACAATGATGACTGGCATAAATTCAGTAATCATCATTTGCATCGTTTGACTTACACCCAGAGAAGTTTCGCTAATCCGATGTGCTAAAGCCCCAGCAAAACTACTACTCAGGTAGCGATGTGAATGGTGCTGCAAGTAAGCATATAGAGACCGGACAATGTGCTGTCGGTGGATTGGGTGGCGGATAGTCTGTAAGAGTCCAGACGAGCGCCCGAATACCACTTCACCCACACTCAAGGCGGTGAACAGCATCAGGGGTTGCCTCACGGCATCAAAAATGTGCTTGCTGTCGCCCGCGCCTCGCGTCACGCTCCTGATAATCTCACCAATGGCATAGGGTAACATAATGCCACAAGTTGAGTGTACTACCTCCAGGATCACCATTGCCACATACCACCACCGGAACTGGTTAACGAAATAGCAAATGAACCTAAATGGAGTCGCTGGCAAGTTGGGCGCACTAGCAGCACGTTGGAACGGTTGAGATGAACGAGGACTTTTGATTAAAAAACGGCGATCGCGTCGTATCACTTCAGCTTCTCCCTAACATCATCACAATCTGCTAGTATTTCACTGATTTCAGTAAGTCTGCTAATGCGTTCCACTCTTGACTTGAAGAATAGAGGGAATCTCATTCAGTTCATTGATGATTGCATCTGCTTGTTTTACCTCCATCCAGTGTGGACTCCGTTTCCAAATCGTCATCATCCCGGCATTTTTTGCCCCGATGATGTCCGCTTCAGGATGATCTCCAATAAAAACGCTGTCCTGTACTGTCACGCCTAATCGATTTGTGGCTCTCAGAAAAATCTCAGGTTGGGGTTTTCTGACTTGTTCGACTTCCGAAATCAAGATGACATCAAAGTAGTCTCGAATTCCCAATCCATTGATCGCACGAGTTTGAAACTGCCCTAATCCATTACTAATGATCCCTAACAAATAGCCTTGCTGTTTCAATCGGCTCAGCGTCTCCATAAGGAAATGAAATGGAACGCAATGAAACTGAAACTGGGTTTCGTAGTCTTCAAGTAATGCTTGCCAACTGATCCCCATAATTGCACTATAAAATCGCTAGGTTAACAACCTTAGCGCACAGCATCTCCCCTACGATATTCAACGGTGATGTCGTCTAGTTTTTGTTTCAAACTGTCATCGAGTTTTGCTTCCACTGCCTTGAGGGTGTCAGCAAGTTGTTCTGGACGGCTAGCGCCAATAATGGGGGCAGTGATAATTGGATTAGCCAGTACCCAAGCTACCGCTAGGGTGGTGAGTGACAATCCAGCCAAATCTGCTACTGTGCGTAATTCCTCAACAGTATTAAACTCGCGATCATGCCAATAACGTTCTTGATAACGTTCTGCGGCTGCACCTAACGTAAAACGAGTTCCTGCGGTGGGTCCTTGAGCAAGATTGTGTTTACCAGTAAGTAGACCTCCCGCTAACGGATTGTAGGGAATGACACCAAGCCCTTCTTCTTTCGCTAGGGGCAACAGTTCTCGCTCAATTTCGCGGAATAACAAATTATAGCGGGGTTGAATCGAGACGAAACGAGTTAAATTGCGAACATCGGCGCGACCTAAAGCGCGGCTGAGTCGGTAAGCTAGGAAGTTGGAAACACCGATGTAGCGTGCTTTCCCAGCCCGAATTATGGTGTCCAAGGCTTCTAAAGTTTCATCCAGAGGGGTTGAGGCATCATCAGAGTGCAATTGATACAAATCAACATAATCGGTTCCCAGTCGTCTCAGAGAAGCATCGATCGCATCTAAAATATGTTTGCGCGAAGCACCTTGATCCCAAGGTGCGGGGCCAACCTTGCCTACAGCCTTGGTCGCCAGTATAAAATATTCGCGTTTGCCTTTGAGCCAGCGTCCAATAATTTCTTCGGTGCGTCCTGCTGTGGTAATTCCACCGCCAAGGGGATAAACATCAGCTGTATCCAAAAAATTGATACCAGCATCGGCGGCTGTGTCGAGGATGACTCTGGAAGTTTCTTCGTCAGTTTGCAATCCAAAGGTCATGGTGCCGAGAACAAGGCGAGAAACAGTCAATCCAGTTTTACCGAGATTCGTAGTTGGTAAAGTCATGGTGATGTTGTTGATTGAAAGTAGTTGATTGAGAAAGTGTTGGAATTTGTGACGTACTCCCGACGCTGACTCTTCGAGTACAGCGCAGGGCTTATAGCTGCCCAAGCCCCTTATTGGCTAAAAGGCTATACGATGCAGTTATTAAGGCGTGAACCAATTTAACCAACCTTCCCAGTTTTGTACGATCGCTGCAAATTCTGCATAACCATCTGCTTTTGGGTGAGCACCGTCATTGGCTTTTGCTTCTGTTAGCCAAATCGGTGACTTAAGCAAACTGGAAAACACATCGAGATACGGAACATCTAGTTCATGACAAACTAAGGCAAATTCCTGTGACAGATTTGCGATAATTTGATTTCTTTTTTCTTGATCGACATCACCACACGGGGGCGGACTAACCATCAAGACAGGATAGAGTTGCTTTGCTTCAGTCAGAATGCTGCGAGCATTTGCGATTGACTCTGAAAGTTCGATTCCTTGCTGTTTACCCGCCCATCCTGAATCGTTGACCCCAAAGGAAAACACGACTCGACCATCGTGTTCAGGAGGAAGACGATAGGAGACTTCCGAACGCCAACGTTGTTTGAGATACCGACTTGTCTCAGCCCGCACCCCCAAGTTGTAGTGGGTGATTGCGTATCCTTTTGACTCAGCATTGCGACACACTCTACCTGTCCAACCCAGAAACTCTGGATCGCCTGTACCATTGACAAACGATTCACCAATAAAACAAATTCTGATTTCTTTGCGAGAGTCTGACATGAGTCAACTAAATTTTGGAGAAGAAGTTCGGTTTTAACTTGGAATTAACCATGATGTTCATAATTCTATTTGTCATCTCACGCACATGTTAAGTTATTGCTATATTGGGCAAGCAAGATATCTACCTTAGGGAAGATTGCAAGTGAGTTTCTGGGTATTTTGCCTCAGACAGCTACAGAAGTTTTACCACGGCTCTGTGAAACCAGCCATTGTTGCAATTTCGGGTTGCTGTATACCTCATCGGCAATAAAGTGATCACCGTCAGGTAGCACTGTAAAATCTACTGTTCCTCCAAGTCCACGTAAAGTACTGACAATCTGCTGTGTATCCTCAATCGGCAGTTTTTCGTCCTTTCCACCTTGGAATATCTGGATGGGAATTTCCTTGAGCGCACTAGTTGAGTTTCTTCTAATGTCTTGGGTACACGACCGGAAACTGCTACCAAACCAGCAAAGCGTCCAGGATGGGAAGCGGCGATATGCCAAGCGCCAGCCGTACCCAAGCTGAACCCAGACAAGATCACACGGGATGGATCGATGGGCTGGGAGGCGATCAGTTCATCCAGCAAAGCAATCACATCTGATTCTCGCTCTACCCAAGTCTGTCCTTCAGGAAGCTGGGGGGCTGCAAAGACATAAGGTAATGGACCTGACACATCCACGAAACGAGGTAAACCCCATTTCAGCAACAAATTTAGATCATTGCCGCGGTCGCGAAGCGTCTCGCAGAGAATCGCGTGCTCCATGCAGAAACAGCACAAGAGGCGCGGGTTTAGCAGTGTCAGAGACAGGAGAGAAAAGATAAGGCAAGGAACCATTGCTGATATGTTGGACGGGCATAGTTGTAACTCCTAAATGATTTGGGTATGGGGCAAAGTATTCTTGTCATAGAATTTCGTAGTAAGCACTTTAGTGCTTAGATAATCAAGGACTAAAGTGCTTACTACGAGCATTTAGCTGACCGCAGCCTTAGCCGGCTGTTTCCAAAGGTTGGCAGCATACAGTGAGTCTTCAAAGTCTGGTGCGATGTCGCTGGTGATGCGTGCCTCGTGCTGCTCCCAGTCGGTGAAGAATAAGTCGTGGCTGATGCGCGACACTATTGCAGGCACGTCGCGGCGGATGCTCGGTACGTCACCAATTGGCAGACCGAAGCTGACGAAACCAGCTGGGTTAAATACGTGGATGTCTTTCAGGTAGGGCGCAGTACCGGGTACTTTCTCTAGGTATTCGTGCGCACTGCCGAGGTAGGGGTGCGTCCCCAGATCGTCGTCGCGCTGGTCTCTTGGTGGTTGGTAGCGATCGCCCCACAGGGCAATGTGCTGGGCAAAGTCGGCTAGTTCGGGTCGCTTTGTTGGGTCAACGAAGTAACCAGTGCCAGCGATCGCAAAATCAAACTCGAAAACATCGTCGTTCACCTGGGCAACGATACGCCCGCCCTTTTCCTGCGCCAATTTCCAAGGTGCAGACAGGTGCAAGTGGAAGTTGGAGAAAGCGATCGCTCGCTCAATTGCGTCCGGTGGTGGTGTGGAGCCTACCTGCCGAAAGCGCCAAGCCTGGAACCAGCGAGCTGCATCAGGTAGTTGTGGATAGTTGTAGTAAGCACCAGGATACCCACGCACCCGAATCACTGGGAGGGATGCGATCGCCGAGCGTCGTGCGAACAGATGTACTGCCTTGGCTCCCGATTCCAGTGCTACCCCTGCTGCGTCGAAAGCTGAAGCCGCCGCACCCAGCACTGCCACAGTCTTACCACGCAGTGCTTCAAAATCGATGGCATCGGCGGTATGTGCATACAGTGTACGTGGTAAGCCAGCTAGTACTGGAGGTACGTATGGACCACCAGTGCCAGCCACGCCGTTGGCAAAGATAATCTTGCGCGTGGTCTCCACCTGCGGGACACCGTCCACTTCAAGGTGCAGGCGGAAGAATCCTGACTCTGGCTCAATTCGCACCAACTTCGTCCGGTAACGAACTGAGATACCGAGAAACTGCCGATACCAGCTGAGGTACTCAGCCCAGGTCACTCGTGGAATGCGGTCGATTGCCGCGTAGGCTTCAGCACCGTGCCGCACTTCGTACCAGGCTTGAAATGACAGTTCTGGAATGCCTAACTCAGGACCGGGTAGGTTCTTCGGTGTGCGGAGCTTTTTCATCCGCGCTCGCGTCAGCCACACACCAGCATGGGCCTCATCCTCGGCTGCGTCAATCACTGTCACGCGACCGATGCCGGCACGCCGTAGGGCAAATGCAAAGGTACTACCGCTGCCGCTACCACCTACTATCGTGACATTGTGGTCGATGCCTGGGCGTTCGCGTAGCGGCTCCTTTGGAGCATCGCTTACCCAGTTCTCGGGATCGGGACCGATTAGGCGTAGTGCCTCACGGGCGGCGATATCAGGGTCAGTTGTTATCGTCATGTCAATCTTCCAAGGTGAAACGCCATGCGTATATCGTTGTTACCGAAAAAGGGGATGAGGAAGAAGAAGCAGGGGAGAAGGAGGGAGGGAGCATGGGAGAGAAAGAGCGGAGCCGCAGAAGCTCCGCCTCCGGTCAATGGACGTTAACTCTTCTTCTCCATAACTCCGGTGCTCCCTGCTCCGTTTCTTCATCTCCCTCATCTCGCCTTTTATACCGCTACCAAGCTCTTGTCTACTTGTTGGGATTCAGTGTTACCTACCTTGGATTCAATCACCGTACCCTTAAAGAAATCAGGGTTGGCTTCGGTGTAAAACTTGTAGGGATTAGCGAATACATAAGCTTTGAAGTCAGCCTCGGAAATCACGCCTTCTTTGACCAGATCCCAGCTTTCAGCTAACGGGGCGGTGAGATCGGGTACATCCCAGTGACCGACATCCGAGGAATAGATGGCGTTAATTTTGACACCCAATGGATTAGCTTTGTCGTTGAATGCTGCTGCTATGGTGCGGTCATCGGACTCGGAACCAAAGAAGAAACTGTTCACCCAGCGATCGCGGATGTCCTCAATTGTTTCAATGCCTGCTGCGGCAAAATCTTCCAGTTCCCTACCAACTGGCTGACGGCTATGACGGGTGAAGGAAGAACCTAGCACAGTCTTAGTCAATTCTTCTTTATCAAGGGAATACCCTTGAGTAATTTCGCCACCGAAGCGTTCAAACAACTCAAACAGTTCCGAAGCATTGGTGAGGTCTGGGTTGTAGTTTTGCAGTGCCTTGAGATTGCGCTTGGAGAAGCGATCCACTAAATGAATGTAGACATGGGCACCCCAATCTGCGCCACCTTCGAGCATCCCGACGCGCAACTGTGGAAAACGCTTGGTAACACCACCAAAGAACAGCGCCTTGGCAAATGCTTGCGAACCATCGGCAAAGTGACCGATATGGTTGTTCATGTAGTTACTGATAGAGGAGCGTCCAGTCCAACCTTGACTGCCGTAATGAGTAGTCACTGGTACACCTAATTCAACGACTTTAGCCCAGAAAGGATCGTAGTCGTATTCACTATCCAATCCGTAGAAGTCGATATAGGATGCATACTTGGCGATTTCGGGAAATTTATCTGCTGGATACTTATCAGCGATCGCCTTAATTGGTCGTTTCACACCACCAGGAATATTTGCCACCTTCAGCCCTAGTGTTTTTACGGCAAACTCTAGCTCCTCAATGGCTTCTTGAGGAGTCGTCATCGGAATACCAGCCACCACCGTCAGGCGATCGCTATATTTCCGGTAAATATCAGCATGATAGTGATTGACCGCACGTTGCAGAGCTTGACGGTTCTCTTGACTTGCTCCAGCAGGTGCTAAGACATTATTGGGAAACAGCACCGAATAATCTGATCCCTGCTCCGCCTGACGCTCATAGAACAGTTCGGGAAGGGTGTAAGTAGCGAGATCCAACGTGTTGCGAGTGACTCTCGCCCACCAAGGTGAGCGAATTGTGCGGTTGTATTGACGTTCTTCAGGAGTTTGTTGATACCAGTCTTTACCATCACTCTTGGAGTTGAGACGGGAGGATTCCGCCTTGCGCAATTCGTCTACGAGCTTCGCACCGCCGTAATTAGCGATGTAATCTTCCAGAACTGGTGTGAAATCATTGGTATGAACGTCAGTGTCGATTACTGGATAATCCAGAGTGGCTCTGATTGCGGCGGAGGGTGAAGTCTTTAATCGGCTATATTCAGTCATGTTTCTTTCCTTTAAAAAATCACAGGTCTTTCTGAGCAGCTAATAGTGCTGCTTCCCATTTCCAACTCTCAGGAATTACACAACATTTGTCAAAAAATCTCTATTCTTTGTAGTACCTAAAGCGGCTTGCCGCTTTAGGTCTACGTTTTCCCTTATTACTGCGTAAGTCCTAACTCTGTAAAGCATCAGGCGTACCTCAAATAGGAGGCGCTCTACAGAAAGAGCGCTTTAAAAGGTTTGGCTTCAGCATCTATCCAAAGTCCTCAATAGCGAGTGCTGAGTATTTAAGCTGCCATGCTATCGTTGTTCTACTTTTCCCAAGCCGTACTATGTTTAGCCACTTGTTGCTGAGTCCTTAGCAATCTTTTGTGAAAAATTCATGCCAACACCAATCGCTCATCCGCTTGTTTGGCGGCAAAACGATTGCCCGGACGACGTAGCCCAAGGTTTTCACGCAAGGTACTGCCCTCGTATTCAGTACGGAATAGTCCGCGTTTTATGATGTCCAGTGGCTTGAATAAATGCACCCAAACGAAATTTACGTGTTTTGCTCATCTGGTTTTTCTTTTCTTAGTAGTGCGTTTTGGCCAAACCCTCATGAATACCTGGTAAGGGGCTTATCAGAAAACGACAGTATTAAGCTTTCAACCGCTGACATACTCCCAAAAAATACTCGGATGGCAGAGTTATAAAATCCTTTTTCTATAAAGCTTTGAGGTACTTGTGTCACGCTTTGTTGGAAAGCACAAGTGTATTATATACTAATTGTTAGCTTATCAAACATTAAATCTTGCAAACTATTATCTATCGGTGAGACAATGGCCTCAGATGCTTGCTTAAGCTCGCGCATCTTAAATAAAGTAGGAATTATTACAGCTTCAAACCCATCCTGTCTGGACTAAGAAAGTCATACACTATCGCGATTTCGGGAAAAACCGGGTACTTCAGGATCAATATAAGCCCAAGATACTGCTGAATCAGTCCAGATTTGATCCCTTGGCTTAACCCACTGGGGATTGTCCAGACTTCCTGCTTTGAGCCAGACAAATTCCGGCTTTGCTGGCGCTCTTGTAAACAAGGGTGAACCGCATTCCGGGCAGAATTCGCGAGTGATTTTGTTGCCACTGTCCCCTGTTTTCGTATAACTCCTAACCCAGCTGAGTCAGGAGAATCTCATCTCTGGCGTGCAAGGGAATAACTTGGGTTACGTGATTTACACCTCTGGTTCTACGGGTCAACCAAAGGGTGTAGCCATGAATCAGCTTGCTCTTTGCAATCTCATATTATGGCAACTGCAAAATTCGAAAATTTCTTCTATTGAAGTAAAAACCCTGCAATTTGCTCCGGTCAGCTTTGATGTCTCCTTTCAAGAAATGTTCTCTACTTGGTGTTCTGGCGGCACATTGCTGTTGATTGAGGAACAATTGCGCCGAGAACCGTTGGCTTTATTAGGTTTACTTCAAGAACAAGCTGTTGAAAGAGTGTGTGTTCCTTTCGTTGCTTTACAGCAACTAGCGGAGGTAGCTGTTAGTAGTGAATTAGTTACTATAGGACTACTATTTGATTTTTGAACAAGACTACGAGAAAATACGGTGGGGTGTACAAGTCTAACAGGAAACAATGATAAATCAGCATTTACAAACTGCTAGACTCCCGATGGGAGTATCACAGCAAAAGTTTTTAGAGGAAACTACACTTCAAGCGATCGCCGAACTACAAGATTTCATAGCACAACATCCGGATGGGCGTGAAGTGAGGAAAGCGTTGGCAGTGAAGCTGGTATATCAGGGCTACTTGTATGATGAAATTCAAACAATTCTAGATGTATCGCGAGGGTCAATAACCGGTTGGAAGCACTAGCTGTCGAAGAAGATGGGATTGATGGACTGCGACTAAACTACAAAGGAAGGAAGAGTTACCTGAGTAGCAAACAACGCGAAGAAGTTGTGAGTTGGCTGCAAACGAAGGAATACTGGGAGATGAGCGAACTAGAGTACAAACTAGCTTTTGAGTATGACGTGGTTTATGAGTCAAAACAAAGTTACTAGGATTTACGCACTGTACAAATTAACCATAATATGGGTTACGTAATTTGGTTGTTTCAGGCGCTTCGTATAACCCTGATTTATTAGCATATTTGCGCTCGCTAGGTGCTAAACATGGCTGAAACACCTGAATTGCGTGTAGTACTTATGTACGATGCGTAAGTCCTAGTTACTATGACCTGTTTGACGAAGCAGGAATCAGTTGGAAGAAAACAACGCGCGTTGAATCCCAAGGCAGACCGGGACGCTGTTGCAGCAAAAAAAAAGAGATTGAAACACTGTTGGCAAACAACCGTGAGCAAATCGAAGCCGGAAAATTAAGAGTCTTGTTAATTGATGAGTGTCATTTGATGTGGGGAGATTTAAGCGGTTATGTGTGGGGAAGAACCGACCAAGAAATAGGAATTCCGGTTGTGAATGAAAGAGATAAACAAACGTACTATGGAGCAGTTGACTATATCGAACGACAATTACTGCTCAAAGCCTATAATGCTGGAAATTCAGAAAATACAATTGATTACTTGCGATATCTGCTAGCTCAGTCCCCCAACCAGCGATTGCTGATTTTGTGGGATGGTGCTAGTTACCACCGCTCTAAGGAAATTCAAGGTTTTTTGGATGAGATTAATCAAGGTTTGTCAGCAGACCAATGGAAAATACACTGTGTTCGCTTTGCGCCTAATTGTCCAGAACAAAACCCTATAGAGGATATCTGGTTACAAGCTAAAACATGGGTTCGACGTTTTTGTGCATTGATTCCTTCTTTCTCTCATCTAAAGTGGATGTTTGAGTGGTTTATACGAAATACCACCTTTGATTTTATCTCACTTGAGATGTACGGAGTTTTCTCCAAAAAAATATAGTCTCGGATTCAACTTGTACAGCCTACGTATTATCTCCTATTCTTATTCAAAAATCAAATAGGACTCCTATAGTAATCTGAGGGAAATCATTACTGCTGGGGAACAGTTACATATTACTCCTGCTATTTCCAACTGGCTGACTCAGCTAAGTGACTGTACTCTGCACAATCATTACGGTCCATCGGAGAGCCATGTAATCATCACTTTTACTCTGACTAATTCAGTGGACACTTGGCCACCACTTCCTCCGATTGGCCGCCCCATTGCCAACACACAAATCTACATCCTGGATAAGTATTTGCAGCCTGTACCGGTGGGTGTACCAGGGGAACTGCACATCGGTGGTGTTTCCTTAGCGCGAGGCTACTTCAACCGCCCGGAATTAACACAACAGAAATTCATCCCTAACCCTTTTGACAATTCAAAAGCAAAAGGTCAAAAGTCAAAATTATATAAAACAGGTGACTTAGCACGTTATTTATATGACGGTAATATAAAATACTTAGATTGCATCGATAATTAAGTGAAAATCCGGGGTTTCCGTATTGAATTGGGAGAAATCGAGGCAGCACTGAGCCAACATTCCGGTGTAAGAGATGCTGCGGTTATCGCCAGAGACAATATTGCAGGTGACAAGCAATTGGTGGCTTATGTTGTCCCCCATCAGGAAGGAGTGCCTATAATTAGTGACTTGCGCCGCTTCCTCAAACAGCGAATGCCAGATTACATGGTGCCTGGTGCTTTTGTTGTCCTGGAAGCCCTACCTCTGACACCCAATGGTAAAGTAGACCGTCGCGCTTTACCCGCACCAGATTTGCGTCTAGGACTAGAACAGTCTTTTGTCGCTCCTCGCACTCTAATTGAAGAAATGCTAGCCAGCATTTGGGCTAAGTTCCTGAAAATAGAGATAGTTGGCGTTTACGACAACTTTTTTGAACTGGGCGGACACTCCATAACAGCCATTCAAGTTATCTCTCAAGTGCGGGAAGAATTTAAAATCGAGTTGCCATTGCGATCGCTGTTTGAGAAACCTACTGTAGCTGAGCTAGCAGCTACAATTGCCTCCAAACTTGAAAACTCGGCTGCAATTGTTGGCAATACACACAAGGATTTAAACGCGGAAGCAGTTTTAGACCCAACCATTCAGCCGACTATTACATCTTTTACTTATACAAGGGAAGCAAAGAGTATATTTTTGACCGGAGCCAGTGGCTTTCTTGGAGCTTATTTACTGTATGAACTCCTAGAAAAAACTCAGGCTGATGTCTATTGCCTGGTTCGTTCTGCTGATGAACAACAGGCTAAACAGAAGCTGCAAAGCCAGATGAAATCCTTCCAAATTTGGAAGGATGTTTTTAGTTCTAGAATTATCCCTGTAGTTGGGGATTTGTCCAAAAAATTATTTGGTCTTTGTGCATCCCAGTTTAGAGATTTAGCCAGTGAGATTGATATTATTTATCACAATGGCAGGGCTGTTTCATTCGTTAACGAGGGAGGATTTGTCAATATCGAAGCGCGATAATTTTTGGGACATAAGTTATAGAAAACGTATATTTTGACCAGGGAAATTTAATTTTTATCCAGGAAATAAGGAGCATCGCACTTCATGAACCCTTGACATTATGAGCTTTTGAGGGAATGAAACAGCCCTGCTACTTTATGGTAGCTCACATCTTGCACCAAGAAAATTTGATGGTACTTCGTTACTCAGTATGAAACCAAAAGTCCTTTATATAGCGAGAAAAGCCAATAAAAATAATGTAGCTTTATTGCACATATTTTTGGTTTGTACGGTTTTCTACGGATAGGTGCAAGATGTGAGGTAGGGGCTTTTCTTCGCGCGATGGGTGAAGCCCCGCCGTAGGCGATCGCCCTCAGTCCTCCTCTCTCTCCACATAACCTTGACAATAGAAATGCATAAACCAGGTTGACCCACCCCTAAAAAATAAACATCTTATTCATAGTAACAATTCCCCATAATCCGATGTAGTTGTGGGGGATTTTGTTGTGGAGGGGTAGAGGTCGAGCGCTCGCTGTAGCGGTGGCATAAACCAGTTGAGTCACCCCTAACTAACAGGCAGGTATCCCGCTATCCTTGGCGGGTTCTCTCGTCCACACACTTGCCAAACCCCTTTTGTAGTCATGCCCCACAACACGCGTTTCTTGTGGGGCTTTTGCTGTCCGGTGTGACGGACTTGGCGGGTGCATAAAGCAGCAGATTCAGCCCTAAGTAATTACTGGTAGATATATGTCCCGCTATCCTTGGGCGGGGCTTTCTTACGCATCTTGTTCATAGTAGCGATTCCCTATAATCCGATATGGTTGTGGGGAATTTTGTTTTTATAGGGTTTTTCTTTTTCAGGCAATCGCTCTACCGAAACGGTTGCCCCCACCGTTCCCAATTCTCCCATCAACTCCCAAGGAATATACTGTAAATTCTCTGCAATAATAAGTCGAATTTCCGAAGACTCTAATCTCTTAAGTATTCGTTTGATCGGTTGGGCAATTGTTAAATTGTAAAGTTTAATACCCTTAACAATGCCGTATTTCCACCAAAAATCGCCACCCATTTCTTGCAGATACTTATCTTTTTCTTGTGATATTCTAACTAAAGTACCATAAGAATTTAACGAAGAAAAATACCGAACAAGTAATTGTGAAAATTCCTGAGCAATTCTTCTAAAATTATTATCTTCGTCGTAAGGCATCAAACCACTAGCAACGGTGAAAAACGGGAGTTTGCTGGAAAGAGCTTAAGTGGAAGCCAGCCGAGATTGGATTTTTGGTCAGACGCTCTTAGAGTGGTAAGCCTTGCTTATGAGGCAGCAGGACGTGACCGATAAGATTTTGTAAATTAACGGGTAGGGCAACGAAAAAAGGGACTTTGGGGCTGGTACGCTAACAAAGAGAATTACGCTAACTGTCCGTCGCCCAAGCAATACTTATCGTGAACTCTCTGAACCGCGCTCGCCTGCTCAGTATTATTGGCATTGCCAATAACTTCAACAAGATGACAAACAGTGTCGCCATATCGCCAAGGTTTAACCTCTAGTCGCGCCCTGTAGCAGTCGTGAGCAATGCAGAGCCTTTGGTACAAGCGATCACACCCCATTTTTTCTAGTACAGTGGATGGTGCGAACGGTAGTACATACCTTTTGTGCATTAAAAACTCTTATGTGTTCTTCCCGCGATGTCAGCCCTAAAGAAACATCGCCCCCCGATATCAATCCTGATATCACCCCTAAACCCAAACCAACTGAGTGAGCCGTGCCGAGTTAGCCTTGCGGATATCCCCAAGCAAGCGCTCGTAGATCGTTGTAACTGTGGCTGTTATTTTAGCTTTGTTGAGCGGTTACATTGGTCTACGGACTTTGGCTTGTGATGAACAATACCGTTGCCAAAATAAGAGTATGAAGAGGTAGGGCGTTTCGTAGTAGAGTTATTGTCTCTCACAACGACAACTCAAACACTACAAGCAGCCCATGCCCGATATCTTATCACTGTTACAATGCCTGCTACCGCAGATCAACGCGACAACCATGCGGCAATTTAACCAAATAATCCTGGCCATGTTAGCGATGAGTGGGCGAGTCACTTCGGTTGGGAATCTCTGGTTGGGCAGGCGTTGGTGGTAGTTATCGGACGATGCCCTTGATTCTTTCATACAGTAATCCCTTGGGCGACGTTGTTTTGGCTATTTTTCCGCAAGCATTTGTTCCGTGCGAATGAGGTGTATTTGCTTGCAGGAGATGAAGTTGTAGTGAGTAAATCAGGTAAAAAAACTTATGGATTGGATAGATTCTTTTCCAGCCTAGTAAGTAAACCGATATTAGGGCTGTCTTTCTTGACATTATCATTAGTAAGTGTTGAACAAAGGCACTCGTTTCCAATCCAGATAGAACAGGTGATCAACAGCGATGTAGAAAAAAGTAGCCCGTCACCAACCCCAGAAGTAAAACCTCAAGAAAAACGGCTCTCGTGGACGACCAAAAGGAAGTAAGAACAAAAATAAAACGGAGGTGATATTAACATCTGAATTACTCCGGATTCAGAAAATGATTAATTCGCTTTTCAAGTTATTAGGTGATTTTATTCCCCTTACCTACTTAGTACTAGATGGTCATTTTGAAAACAATAATGCCTTGGAGATGGCTCAGCAAGTAAACTTACACATAATTTCCAAACTCCGTTACGATTCGGCATTATATATACCTTATCAAAACCCTGACCCCAATTGTCGCTCTCGTCGTAAATATGGAGATAAAATTGACGACCATAACATACCTCAAAAGTACTTATTTCACAAGGCAGAAGTACGAGGGCACAGGGCAGAAGGGCCCCTGCCTAAAGACAGGGGATTGAAACAAGGACGCCGTTTTTTCTCGTGCACTCTCCGCTGAAAAAAACATCTTTTTTCTAGTGGGCTTTAAACCCACAACTAAAGTTTTATTTCAGAGGGTAGGAGACAGAATGCCTTCTGCCTTCTGCCTCCTGCCCTCTGCCTTTCTTGGTAAAAGTACCATTGAGGATGAGACCCAAACTGACATTTACCAAGCTACTTTACTCCACAAGGAATTTGCTCAAGCACTGAATGTAGTTATTTTTGTCAAAACCAATCTTAAAACTAATGCTCGTAGCCATATAATTCTGTTTTCTCGTGACCTAGAGTTGTCATTTGAGAAAATAATCGACTATTACAAACTGCGGTTTCAAATCGAATTCAATTTTCGAGATRCCAAGCAGTTTTGGGGACTGGAAGATTTCATGAACTTAAGCCAAACTGCTGTAACTAATGCTGTTAATCTAGCATTCTTTATGGTCAATTTGTCCCATCATCTTCTCTCGGATTTTCGTCTCCTTAATCCCGACTCCGGCATTATTGACCTTAAGGCTCATTATCGTGGTTTTCGATATGTCCATGAAATCTTAAAAATGCTTCCGCAAATGCCTGAGCCTATTTTATTAACCCAGATTTTTGCCAAGCTTACTTCTTTAGGACGTATTCATACCGTTTCTACAGGCGTTGAACCCTCGTAAATTGGCAGAGGTATTGCTGAAGGACAGATACTGTAGAGTCATCCGCTTTATCTCACCCTAACTGTCCGTCCATTCTCACACTTGTACTCTCTGCCATTAACAGTTGCGGTTGTAGTCACTTGATCATCTGGTGAGTTGGAGGAACAGTTCAGTTTAACTTCACCATTCCTAATTTCTGTTGTTTGATTGACTTCTGAAGAGTTCGTGTCACTGGAACTTCCACCTTCACAGGCGGTTGTGAGTGCCAGTAAAGAACAAAGTAAGCCAAATACAACTATTTTGTTAGCAAGGCTTTTGGGCATTATAAAATCCCTAATCGTTGTCAGAAACCTCTATCTTCTATTGTAGAAACTATTGTAGGAACTGAGCCGAACGTTAGTGCAGCATGCCTCCTAAAGCAGGAGGCACGCTAATAGAATGAGATGTGTAACTTAGGAATTTGTGCGATTGTGTAGTAAGCTCAAGCCTCAGATTAGCTTCCTATTCCCAATAGCGCCTTCACCGATCGCCCGATATTTGTCGGCTGCATCGCATCCATCGCAGCGGTAGGTTCATAACCGCAATGCATCATGCAATTTGCACATTTGGGATTTCCACTAGCCTGACCGTATTGCTTCCAATCTGTTTTTTCCAACAGTTCTTGGAAAGTCTTGTAGTGACCTTCATTAAGAAGATAACAAGGCTTTTGCCAACCAAGAACGCTATAGCTGGGACTTCCCCAAGGGGTGCAATCGTAGTCTTTCTCACCAATGAGAAAATCTAAAAACAGTGGGCTATTAATAAAATCCCAGTTTTTCTGACCTGCCTTCATAGGAGCAAAAATTTGCCGGAAGAGTGCCCGTGTTTGTTCACGCTGAAGAAAATGATCTTGATCCGGTGCCCACTCGTAACTGTAGCCTGGGGAAATCGTCATACCATCAATACCCAAACTAGTGAGGAAGTCAAACAACTCCTGCAATTCTTTAGGATCAGCCCCTTCAAAAACCGTAGTGTTTGTAGCGACACGAAATCCTCTGGCTTTTGCCGCACGAATTGCTTGAATTGCAATATCAAAAACTCCTTTGCGATCCACACACTTATCGTGTAGCTCCCGCATTCCGTCTAAATGCACACTGAAAGTCAGGTAAGGTGAAGGTTGAAACTTATCCAAGCTCTTCTCTAACAACAATCCATTAGTACACAAGACAATAAACTTTTTGCGTTCAACCAAGCCTCGGACAATCTCATCAATTTGGGGATGTAGTAGGGGTTCGCCTCCAGGAATGGAAACAACTGGTGCGCCACACTCTTCTACTGCGGCAAAGCATTCTTCAGGACTCAAGTGTTGCTTAAGTATTTCTTTAGGATGCTGGATTTTCCCACAACCGGAACAAGCCAGATTACACCGGAACAGCGGTTCCAACATCAGAACCAGAGGAAAACGTTTGCGACCCAACAGACGTTGAGTCACTAAATACTTACCTATTTCAATAGCTTGTTGTAATTGAATGCCCATAATTCTCCTCAACACCTTGATATAGACTCTAGCTATCAGCAGTCTGCACTCAACCAATTAAGCAAAATGTCTGATGACAATTTTGTATGGTTATGTTAAACCGAAAAGTCTCTATTTGTATGCTACCTCAACGTATTTCTGAGCCACAAACCAATTTACGGCGTCTTGTAAAGCAGTTCTAATTGGGGTTTGAGGTAAACCCAATTCTCTGACGGCTTTGGAAGCGTTGTAATACATCGGTTGATGCGACATACGAACACCATCCAAAGGAATCGAAGGCGGTTTGCCTAAAGGCGCGAGAATTCGCTCATCAATCCAAGCTAAACTTAGGGGTAACCAAGCTGGGACAGATTTTTGAGGAGCACTCAAACCCGTGATTTCGGCAAGTTGATCAAGCACTGCTTTGAGAGAAAGGTTTTGGTTGCCTAAGATATAACGCTCTCCTGTTTTTCCTTTATCTAAAGCTAGTAGGTGTCCCCTCGCCACATCGCGCACATCGATAAAATTTAAACCCGTGTTTAAGTAAGCAGGCATTTGCCTTCGCAGAAACCGCAGAATAATATCTCCAGTAGGAGTTGGTTTAATGTCCCAAGGACCAATTGGAGTGCTTGGATTGACTATCACGATATCTTGACCCTGTTTTACCGCTTGCTTTGCTTCCTGTTCAGCTAAATACTTAGACTTCTTGTAGTGACCAATTAGTTCCTCAAGCGGACTTTGATGTGTTTCATCGACTACCTCCCCTGGTTCACCTACCCCAATAGCAGCAACAGAACTCGTATAAACACTGCGTTCAATCCCTGCTTGACGGGCGGCTGCTAACACATTACGCGTTCCCAGGACATTATTGTGATACAATACCTCTCGGTCAGCTTGCCAAAGAGAATAGTGAGCCGCAACGTGAAATAGTACCTGACAGCCATGCATTTTCTGGTATAAATTTGGTTCGTTCAGGTCGCCTTTTACAATCTCTACGTCTAAATCTTGTAAATTGTCCAAGCGACTGTTAGGACGAACGAGCGCCCGGACTGCATAACCTTCCTGTACAAGCAACCGTGCCAAGTTAGCACCAACAAAGCCTGTAGTACCAGTCACAAACGTGCGAATTGTCATAAGTCGTGTACCTTGCTATAACGCTGTTAAACTCAATACGCCTAGAAAAACTATAATTGCCTCAACAATGGAAAAACACAGGGCAGAGAATAATGACAATGCCTGCTGATGCCATTCTGGTTGCTCAAGGACTAGAGTACAAATCTGTTTGCAAAGGATTAAATCGCGTTGCGGTTCCTACACCGCCCGTTTTCCCGATTCCTATGGGTTCATTAGCATTAAGGAAATATCTAGAACAATGGCTACAAGCTGGACACTTTTCTGAGCATTCAAAACCCAGAGTTTTACTGATGGGGTTATGTGGGAGTTTGTCGCCAAAATACAGGATTGGGGAGGCTGTAGTGTATCGAAGTTGCGTTTATGCGGTTGCTGAAGAAAATAAAAAGGCTACTGAGCTTTTCTGTAAGCTAGAGTTAACAAAGATACTGCAAAATAAATTGCAAGACAGAGTTTTCACCGGGATTGGTTTGACGAGCGATCGCCTCATTTATTCTGCCAGTGAAAAACTGCAATTAGGTCAAGCATATAATGCTGACGTCGTAGATATGGAAGGATATGCAGCCTTACAAGTTTTGAGTGAGTTGGGAATTGCTGTAGCAATGCTGCGAGTTATCAGCGACGACGTGCGCCATAATATTCCAAACCTCACCAATGCATTTCATGATGGTTCTTTACAGGCGTTGCCTTTAGCAATGGGACTACTCAAACAACCAATTGCTGCAACTCGCTTAGTTTCTGGTTCTCTTAGGGGATTACGTGTTTTACAGGATATAACAACTTTTTTGTTTAGCAACTAAGCTTGTCGCACAACATTGAGGATGGCGTTTGTTTTAAACTAAAACTATGTCGTAAATTCGCGTCAAGCGCTTGATAATGACACAAATCACATTTAAGGTTGAAGCATTTTGGGATTGGGAAGCACAAGTTTGGGTTGCAACAAGTGAAGACGTGCCAGGATTAGTAACGGAAGCTTCTACAATTGAGATTCTCACACAAAAGCTTCGAGAAATAATTCCAGAACTCATTGTTCTCAACTCTATTGTGCCTTCTGATTATGTGGGTTCTATCACTTTTGAGTTAATCAGTCATCGGCAAGAGTTGATTGAGGTGACTTCTTAGATGAGTGCGTCGTTTACTCCTGAGTTGAAAAAGATTCTTTCGGAAGCTGGTTGTTACTTTGAACGGCAAGGCAAAGGAGACCATGAAATCTGGTACAGTCCAATCACAGATCGTCGATTTGTAGTGGATAGTTCTATCAAGTCACGCCATACAGCCAATGCAGTTTTGAAACAAGCAGGACTGTCTAAAGCCTTTTAACTAATTAAAACTTCTAACTAGTTGCCGTAAGCAAACGTTCTACAACTTCGTTTCTTTGTCAAAATATATCCCTGTAATACCAAGCGTGAAAAAAGAATGCGACAGATACATACTGCCAAACCCTGGTTATCTTAGGCTTTCTTAATGCCGTACAGAGATGAATTTTGAATTGGTATAAGCCTCCCCCTACCACAAAGAAGTCTTTTTCATGGGAATATTATTGATTGCAGGGCCAAGCTTAAATGAAATAGCCCGGACTTGCTCCATCCACCCTATTCCTGCATCTCCGTATGACATCACCATCAGCAGTTGCTATTTCCATGTGGACTCCCCTGCGTCAGCCAGTGTTTCGTGCCTTGTGGGTGGCATCGGCGGTGTCTAGCATTGGAACTTGGATGCACGATGTCGGCGCAGCATGGTTGATGACAACTCTTGCACCCAACTCACCGTTGTTAGTGGCGCTGATGCAGGCGGCGTCTAGCTTGCCGTTTTTCTTGCTGGCGTTACCCGCAGGAGCGATCGCCGATGTTGTTGACCGCCGTAAGATGTTGCTATGGACGCAGGGTTGGATGCTGGCTATGGCGACTTTGTTAGGTGTGCTGACAATAGCTAACATTACAACTCCGTGGATACTCTTAGGATTGACCTTTGCCTTGAGTATCGGCAGTTCGATGAATATGCCTGTTTGGCAAGCTGTCACCCCCGAACTTGTACCAAGAGAAGAACTGCCGCAAGCTGTGACTCTCAGCGGCATTGTTGTGAATTTATCTCGCTCAATTGGTCCGGCGATCGCCGGGATAATCATCGCCACAACCGGAACAGGTGTTGTTTTCTTGCTGAACGCTGCCTCATTTGTGAGCGTGATACTTGTGATTTACCGCTGGCAACGTAGGCATGAAAAGAGCGCCTTACCTACAGAACGCGTCGTAGGAGCAATGCAAGCAGGGATACGTTACATCCGTTATGCCCCAGTTTTTCAGTCTGTGCTAATTAGAACTTTTGCCTATATTTTCTTTGCCAGTGCCTTATTTGCCTTGCTACCACTGCTGGGGCGTAAAGAGTTGGGGCTGGATGCGTTTGGGTACGGTGTCGTTCTTGGCTTTTGGGGCATTGGTGGGTTAGCAGGAGCATTCATTTTACCCAAAGCACGGCAGAAGCTATCCAGCGACAGGGTGGTAGCGCTGTCTTCCCTGCTTATGGGCGTGATGATGCTGGCGCTGGCATTTTTCCGCATTGTACCACTGGTTTGGGTAGTGATGCTGCTGGTAGGAATTTCGTCCCTCAGTGTTATGGTGAGTCTTAATGTCGCAGCGCAAACAGCAGTTCCTACATGGGTACGTGCCAGAGCCTTATCTGTGCAATTGCTGGTATTCCAGGGAGGTATGGTGCTGGGCAGTCTTTTGTGGGGTGCTTTAGCCCAACGGACAAGTATCTCAATTGCCCTTGCCAGTGCCGCTGTGGGATTAATTGTATGTGTCCTGCTAACAACGCGTTATCGTCTTCGCTGTGCTGAAAAATTGGACTTGCAGGCGTCCCTGCACTGGGAGCAGCCACGCATCGCTTTTGAACCGTGCCCAAATGATGGTCCTGTCTTAATTACCCTGGAGTATCGCATTGATCCAGCAAACGCCGAAGAGTTTACCAAGGTGATGCAAACACTCAGCCAAATTCGTCGGCGTGATGGTGCGATTCAGTGGGGCGTGTATCAAGATTTATCAGATCCTACTCGCTTTGTGGAAACATTGCTTGTAGAGTCTTGGGCAGAACACAAAAGGCAATTTGTGCGGGTGACAAATGCAGATAGAGTGATTGAGGAACAAGTCCGCGCCTTTCACATTGGCAATGAACTGCCCAAGGTTTCGCAGATGATTTATTCAAATCCTGACAAGCATCCGTGTTAGCTAGTGCTGATTCTATACTTTCGCGAAATCCCTGACGGGTTTGTGGTAAAACAAGCCCGCATCGTTCGTAACGCTTCGGGATAAAGGAGAGCGCTCAAATTCTTCAACCAGATAGATTGGGGCTAGTTCATTGCCGTAAGTTCCAGCCACGAAGAATAATTCTGCTGTGGTTATAGTTTGCATACACACCTAAGTCGTTCTCTCAATTTTTTTTGTACAAATTCTTGAAAACATTTTGGTTAGGGATTTCCAAGAAATAAATTATCCATCTTGTGGGGTGGGCGTCCCCGCCCGCCCTCGATCTGAACGGGCTTTCTTTTCCGTTCCACAAGAGATTTTTGGATACTTTTTTATTTGGAAGTCCCTTAACTACTCTGAAACTTTGCTTCACCATAGTAAATCCACGAGCATCCGTAATCGCTCTGGTACCCAAGCACAAGCGTTGCAGTGTTACCGATTCTATTCATGAGTAGCCATGTATAAACCCCATAACCTACGCGCCCTCGAGCTTTTGCATCACGCCCGTTGTTTGTAAGTTCTCCTTGGTAGACGCGTTGTCCCTCCAATATCTCAACGGTATTACCCGACGTCCTCACGGTTATATCTACGGGTAATTGACTTAAGAGGTATGCACCACATGAGTCTGAGATGGGAGTCAATACGGCAGTCCATCGACCTGCAAGCGATGTGTCTAAATTTTGACTTATAAGCATACCTCTTTGCTTGATCGCAGGTATGGGTTGCGTCGTCGCTTGAGGCTTACTAGACTTAGTTAGTCGTTTTTGTGAATCTTTTAGCGATTTATTTGCGATACTTATCTGTGCATCTTTTACAGGAGAAGAAACCGCAGAAGAGAAGGGAATCAGGGTAGAAACCAATGCGGAACCTATTATAAATATTCCTACTTTATTGATTAATTTTTTCATAACTCTTATCTCTCTTGAGGAGAAAGCTCCTCCTATAGAATCATTCGTGACAGGTTAAGATAGCACTGCTAAAGTCAATAAGAAATTATACTGAAATTAGCCAATTCCAGGTATTGAATTAACCTATTAACAAAACTTTAGTGGTATTCTGGAGAGATAGATGTAAAGATTATGTCGAATTTTCCCCTAAATTGTAAGTTTTTAGATAAATCTTTTAGATAAGTTTTTTACAAACTCTCCTAAATAATTTAGAGTATCATTACTTATTGACAAATGGTATGAAACCTTAACTTGTTACGAATGGACAAGATAGCTAGCCGCGATTGGTACTGATTACTGGAGTTTAGACTAAGGCAGGCGATCGCGCTCGTGGAAAGTTCAAATGTACTAAAAGCCAGAACAAACCTATAGGTATAAAAAAATGAAAGATGCAATCAGGTGGGTGCATCTTGCTTGGTGTCAACTTAACAGACAAGCGATTGCCTAAAGGGCAGTGCGCTATTAAATAAGCTATAAAAGGCAATCGCCTTGGTATCACATTTGGTTTAGAAAAAAGCGACAGGCTAATACTACGTATCAGTGATATAAAAAGAAAAGGAGCCTGTATTTAACCCGCCTACTCTTTGAGAAAGGCTTCGCCCAACGGCACCCCTCTCCTTAACAAGGAGAGGGGATGGGGGTGAAGTTATTTGTGTGGTACATTCAATTGAAAACTGCTGTAAGCGATAACTACAAACCCATACTTCATCTAAATGAAAACCCTTATAACCCCACCTAGTTGCTGTCTAGGTGGGGTCTTGATGAACAGGAATTACGCAGTGAAACGAAAAATCAAAAAAATCAAGGTTTTTGAACGAATGTACGGTGAAGGGAAACGTAATGAAAGCGGGGTTCCTCAATATAGGCAGTTGCTACCTCCACAAGAAGCAGCGACGCGTCTACTTTGTGTTTATAACGGAGGAAACCTGCAAGGACGCATTGCCCTCGCGTTGACTTGACTGGCGTGCTAAAAGTGTAATCGTTTGCGTCCGTACGGGTGTAAGGAAAATGCCGCAATCCTCAGTACACTTCCACACTTCACTCCTCACTCCCAGTCTTAACAAAAATTTTAGTGCGTAGGTTCAAGATTAACGGAAATCTTCAAGGAAAAAACCTGCCGCTACCGCGATCAGTTTCGATTGTCACAAGATGCTCCCTAATGATCTAGAGTGTTTCAATTCCATATACAATCAATGAAATGAAAAACAGGAAAATAGGGTAGTTCATTATCAATGCCAGCGACAAATATTGAGCAAGCTCAATTCAAAGCCTTTTTGTAACAATTTATAAAGCAAAGTAATAATATTAACGCCTAAAAGAAATAAAATTTTTCCGTAATCATTTGGCATTGAGCAGTAGTCATAATTATCCTCGCCAAAGTGAACCTCTGCACAAGTGAATGCTACTGCTGATTACGACCACATCTTACCCAGCAACGGATTTAGGGTACTTACTGCATAAACACCCGGATCGCTGCCAATGTTTTTCTCTTTCTTTTGGACAAGCGCACGTCTTTTATCCAGAAGCCAGTGAGCAACGATGTACTGCGGCGCTGCTTTTGGATATTGACCCAGTGAAGTTGGTGCGTGGACGGAGTGCAAATCTGGAACAATATGTGAACGATCGCCCTTACGTTGCTTCTTCATTTTTAAGTGTGGCGATCGCCCAAGTCTTCAGTACTGCACTTGCAGGTCGTTGCAAAGACAAACCAGAATTGATACAAACTCCTCTACCTTTGGTTGCGAAAATATCTGTTTTACCTTGTCGAGGTGGCGAAGGATTCCTGCGACAGCTGTTTGAGCCGTTGGGCTACACTGTGATTGCCCAAAATCACACCTTAGATGAGAAATTTCCTGACTGGGGAGACAGCAAGTATTACACTGTGGAATTGCAGCATACTCTACCCCTTGCGGACTTGCTGAGTCATCTGTACGTACTTATTCCCGTATTGGATGACGATAAACACTATTGGGTAGACGATGACGAAGTAGAAAAGCTACTGCGTCATGGTGAAGGTTGGTTAAAGGCGCATCCAGCGCGCGAAGCCATTACCCGTCGTTACTTGAAACGACAGCACCGCCTCACTCGCGCTGCTTTAGCACAACTTGCAGAGGAAGACGAACTTGATCCAGACAGTGCTGAAGAAAGCCACGCTGAAGAAGAAGCAGCTGTAGAAAAGCCCATTAGCTTAAAGCAGCAGCGGTTAAATGCTGTAGATGCTGCTTTGAAAGAAAATGGTGCAAGACGAGTTATTGATTTAGGTTGCGGTGAGGGGACTTTGTTGCGTATGCTGCTCAAAGACAGCTTTTTTGAGCAAATTACAGGTGTTGACGTTTCTTACCGGGCGCTAGAGGTAGCACAAGAGCGATTAGACCGCCTGCACTTACCTAGCAACCAATCAAATCGCCTACAACTGATTCAGGGCGCACTCACTTACCAGGATAAACGTTTCACAGGATACGATGCTGCTACGGTGATTGAGGTGATTGAGCATCTCGACTTACCCCGCCTTGCTGCTTTTGAGCGGGTGTTGTTTGAGTTTGCCCAACCGAAAACGGTAGTCGTGACTACACCCAATATAGAATACAACGTTAAATTTGAGAACTTGCCTGCTGGAAAACTGCGACATAAAGACCACCGCTTTGAATGGACGCGCCAGGAATTCCAGACTTGGGCAAACTCTGTGGCGGAACGCTTCAGTTACACAGTGCAGTTTCAACCTGTAGGGCTGGAAGATGCAGAGGTTGGTTCTCCAACGCAGATGGGGGTGTTTCGCCGTGAAATTTGACCGAAGCGCAGCTAGGAACTCAGAACTCAGTAGTCAGAATAGGAAAGAGAAAATAACTGCCATTATTGATGACTTTCTCGCCCGAAATCCACGGATTCGCCCTGAATTAAAAAAATATGCCCTAAACGCCCGTGTAGGTTACGTTCAATAAGTTTTTACAAGTGAAATGAAACTGACTATTCCTGAACTTTCTCTGGTTGTCCTCATTGGTGCTTCAGGTTCCGGGAAATCGACCTTTGCCCGCAAGCACTTTCAGCCTTTTGAAATTCTGTCCTCTGATTTTTGTCGCGGATTGGTATCTAATGATGAAAATAACCAATCTGCTTCCCATGATGCCTTTGAGGTGCTGCGCTATATTGCCGCAAAGCGACTGGCAGCAGGTAGAATAACGGTAATTGATGCTACCAACGTCCAACCAGAAGACCGTAAAGGATTCGTGGCATTAGCACGGCAGTATCATTGTTTTCCCGTGGCGATCGCCCTCAACTTACCAGAAGAACTGTGTCACCAACGCAACCAGCAAAGAAGCGATCGCCAGTTTGGTCCTCATGTCGTACGCCGTCATACCCAATGTTTGCGCCGTTCCTTGCGAGGATTGGAAAGAGAAGGCTTCCGCTACGTCTACGTCCTTAATTCCCAAGAGGAAATTGAAGCCGTCGAAATTGAGCGTCAACCTCTGTGGAACAACCGTAAGCACGAACACGGTCCGTTTGACATCATTGGCGACATTCACGGCTGCTGCGACGAACTCGAAGCATTACTGCAAAAATTAGGCTACCAGAAAGACACGCAGACAACGAAAGACAAAGAAGAAAATACCTCCTCATCCCCCTCCCTCGCTCCCTCCCTCACTCCCTCCCTCGCTCCCTCCCTCACTCCCTCCCTCACTCCCTCCCTCACTCCCTCCCTCACTCCCTCCCTCACTCCCTCCCTCACTCCCTCATCCCTCCACTTCCCCACCTACTACCACCCCGAGGGACGCAAGGCGGTTTTTCTTGGTGATTTAGTAGACAGGGGACCACGTATCCTAGATACAGTTAAGCTTGTGCGAAACATGGTTGCAGCAGGTACGGCTATTTGCGTTCCTGGTAATCATGAAAACAAGCTGTTGCGGAAATTACGAGGTAAAAATGTCAAGGTCAATCATGGGTTAGAGCAAACCTTGGCAGAAATTGAGGCGTTACCAGAGGATATACGCAAACCCTTTACGAAAGAACTGTATGAATTTCTCGATTCCCTCGTCAGCCACTACGTTCTCGACGCCGGGCGGCTTGTCGTTGCTCATGCGGGGTTAAAGCAGGAAATGCAGGGACGGGGGTCTGGTGCTGTGCGAGAGTTTGCCTTGTATGGCGAAAGCACAGGAGAAATAGATGAGTTTGGCTTACCCGTTCGTTACAACTGGGCGGCGGAGTACCGGGGTGAGGCAATGGTTGTCTACGGACACACCCCTGTTTTAGAAGCTCAATGGCTCAATAATACAATTGATATTGATACCGGCTGTGTTTTTGGCGGCAAATTGACTACGCTGCGTTATCCAGAAAAGGAACTGGTGAGCGTTCCTGCTGCCCGTACTTACTACGAACCTGCTAGACCTATTCAAGGGTTGGGTAAAGATGTTGCATCCGAGAATTCTACAAGCCTACAGCAGCAGTTAGATGATGTGCTTCATATTGAAGATGTACTTGGTAAGCGCATAATCACCACCCGACTTTCGCCCAACATCAAGATACGGGAAGAAAATGCGATCGCCGCCCTAGAGGTGATGAGCCGTTTTGCTGCTAACCCCAAATGGTTGATTTACTTGCCACCCACGATGTCACCTGTAGAGACATCTCAAGAAACAGGATATTTAGAACATCCAACACAAGCCTTTGCCTACTACCAAAACCAAGGAATCACTGAAGTAATATGCGAAGAAAAGCACATGGGTTCACGGGCTGTGGTCATTGTGTGCCGAGATGAAATAGTTGCTAAGAAACGCTTTGGCGTGGTAAATGAGGGGATTGGTATCTGCTATACCCGCACAGGAAGGCGCTTTTTTGACAATCCAAACTTAGAGGCAGAATTTTTAGCGCGGGTCAATGCTGCCCTTTCTCAAAGTGGGTTTTGGGAAATATTTGATACTGGGTGGGTTTGCTTGGATTGCGAACTCATGCCTTGGTCAGCCAAAGCACAGGGGTTGTTGCGGAAACAATATGCAGCCGTTGGGGTATCATCACGCCTTGCTCTTGGGGATGCTGTAACTGTGTTGCAACAAGCACAGCAGCGCGGTGTTGAGGTGAGCGCCCAACTGAGTCAATTTCAACAACGTGCAGAAATGACACAGCAGTATGTCAGTGCTTACCGCCGCTATTGCTGGTCAGTGAACAATATTTCTGACCTCAAACTTGCTCCTTTCCACATTTTGGCAACCGAGGGAACCGTCCATACAGATAAAGACCATTGCTGGCACATGGAGGAAGCAGGGAAAATTGCTCAGTGCGACCCGGCTCTACTGCTAGCAACGGCATACAAGGTGATAGATTTGACTGACCCCAGCAGTTTAGCAGAAGGGGTTCACTGGTGGGAAGAACTGACCACAGCAGGGGGTGAAGGCATGGTTGTCAAGCCGATGCAATTTATTATTAAAGGCGATCGCGATCGCAGTATTGTGCAGCCTGCGGTTAAGTGTCGCGGACGGGAATATCTGCGAATTATCTATGGTCCAGAATACTCAACGCCTGAAAATTTGCAACGTCTGCGCCAACGCGGGTTATCGCTCAAGCGGTCTTTGGCTATGCGAGAATTTGCCTTGGGTGTTGAAGCGTTGGAGCGATTTGTTGCTCATGCTCCTTTGCGTCGTGTGCATGAGTGCGTTTTTGGTATTCTGGCAATGGAGAGTGAACCTGTAGATCCGCGACTTTGACAGAAGTTTAGTTGACAGTGCATCAGTTTATTTTAATAACCGCTATTAAGAATGTAGAAGCAAAACCTTTAGACTTAACCTTAACAATGTGCGAGTTTTCACAAGCTTTGGCACAAGTCAGGTTTTCTAGACTTTGACTAAATATATAAAGTCGGACGGAGAATATGAGCTTGAGAATTTCTGCCAGCGACGCCCAAAGCTATGACCAGCCCAGGACTAAGCGTGTGCTATCCATAGATTTGTTACGCGGGCTGGTCATGGTTCTGATGGTGTTAGACCACGTGCGGTTGTTTTTCTTGAATGCTGGCTTTAGCCCAACAGACCTAACCAAGACAAACATCCCACTGTTTCTCACTAGATGGGTGACTCATTTATGTGCCCCTTCTTTTGTCTTTCTAGCAGGTGTCGCCGCCTATCTTTCTTTACAGCGCCATCAGAATAAAAAGGGATTCTCCCGGTTTCTCCTTATTCGCGGGCTTTGGCTAGTGTTACTTGAGTTAACTGTGGTGCGTTTTGGATGGATATTCGACCCAACATTTAGTTTTTTTGCTGCGGGTGTACTTTGGGCAATCGGTTGGTCAATGGTTGTCCTAGCAGTACTGATTCATCTTCCAATTCGTGCTGTCGCTACAATCGGAATCCTACTTATAGTTGGACACAATTTATTGGATAACTTACAGGCAGAACAACTACGAAGCTGGGGTTGGCTTTGGGCTGTGCTTCACGAACCAAAAATGCTCACACCCTTTGCGGGAAAGCGCTTGATTATTTCCTATCCCCTTATTCCTTGGATTGGGGTGATGGCGATGGGTTATGTCTTTGGAACTGTATTTACTCTGGAAAAATCTCAACGACGCAAATTACTTAAACGGCTTGGACTGGGTCTAATTCTTGCTTTTATTATTCTAAGACTAATTAATATTTACGGAGATCCAAAACCGTGGTCAGTTCAGCCTAGCTTTTCCTTTACCTTGCTTTCATTTATCAACTGCCATAAATATCCGCCTTCATTACTCTTTTTGTTGATGACACTCGGTTCAGCAATCCTGTTACTTTACCTGTTTGAGAGCCAAAGATTTTCGTTTCTTAAACCCCTCGCACTCTTCGGTCGGGTTCCCCTGTTCTTTTATATTGTCCACCTTTGGCTCATACACATTGCAGCTATCTTGCTTGCCTTACCTCGCTATGGCTTGAAAGCAATTTTCCTACCGTACATTGCCTCTAGTCTTATGCCCGCAGACTATGGATACAATTTACCTATGATTTACAACCTTTGGATTATTATGGTTGTTTTGCTTTATGCCATATGTCTTTGGTTTGCAAATTACAAGGCAAAGCATCAAAGTTGGTGGTTGAATTATTTATAAAAATTTTTAAGACATTGTAAATAAGCTTTGCGGAACTTTTGGTTTGGGGCAAGCGTTCATGTCTATTGAACAGCCCAGGACACATTATTATACCAAGTTGCATTCATACAGGTAACTTTCTCTTTTTCCTCTCTGTGTTCTCTGCGTTCTCTGCGGTGAATTCAGAAAATTCTCTGTTTGAACGCAACTTGGTATTAGCAAAATTCAAAGCGTGGTTGTCTACGACATTCATCACCCACCCGTGTTCATACTGAATGAACCCACAAATGACCTTGCTCCTCAACGCCGCAAGCTGGTTTGGGACAATTTGCGCCGCCCATTTTGCTACTATTGCCAAATAAAAACCCCCTTGGCATCACGTTAAGGGGGTAGAGAGTTACCTTGAGTGTAGGCAATGAGCAGCCTAATGAGTTAATAGTTGCCAGTGAAATCAACTTATGCACTTGCAGAGGATTCTACCTTGTTTGTCGGCGTAAGTCTTGTATTATTTACCAGTAGAAATTCATTCTCCAGCTTATGAGTCTCCCATTGCGTCAAAAACTCCGCCTCACAATCAGTTTTGCTGCCTTATTATTTGTCGGTTTAGGCAGTAGCTATTTATATGGTCAGTCAAAAACTAAACATCCAGCTACACAGAATTTATCCAAAACTCAGCAGGAATATTCCACCCTACCTCAACAGCAGATTTTTCTAGCCTCACGTCAAGAGAATGGTTTTACTTTTCAGCAAACATCATATGAAAATCAAGACAAACAAAACACTCGGTCATCTGGGCAAAAGCCAGGCTCAGTCTCAACGTATTATCAAGTCATTGATGAGTTGCAAAACTATAAATTTAGTGTTCAGAGCGGTCAGGTTTTCACTTCCGGAAAACTGCCTACCACGAAGGTAAATTTCAATCAAGCAGACTTATTAAGTGTTCTCTCCAATACTAGAAAATATTACCAAGACTACGCTTCCGAAGACCCAACTGTTCTACGTACGGGATTACTTGGCGCTCAAGGAGTTAATGTACAAGACATTCTCAAAACCTTAGATTTCATGATTTCTGTTTTACAGGAAGATATTGCCAATAATCGAGCGACTCGTTTACAAGACCCTAATTTTATTAACACCCATTTTCGCGTGATTAAATGGTCTGCATATAACTCTCAAACTCCCAGTCAGAAGCAACTGCGAATTACAAAGTATGCTGTTTTTACTCATCCAGGTTCTCACAAAAAAACATCTACTTTCAATACACCAATTTATAGCTTAAAAGATAATAGTACCAACAAATTCTACACGAAGTATACAAAGCAGGATGTTTTGTCAGGCATTTATGAGCCAGGTGGAAAAGAATTTGGTAAGGTTGAACCTCTTGCTTATCTAACTCGAGAGGGTTTAGAAGAAGCGTTGATGGAGGGAACAATACTGATTAATTTCACTGACGGAACTAAAGGACTTTTTAATGTTGATAGAAACAATGAAATGCCTTACCTTCGAGGAGTCAAAGCAACCGCACAAAAGCGTTATTGGTATTTTAGAGAAGTTGATGCTATCAAAGGTTATGGATATAAGATAGATGCCAAAATTTCTATCAAACCAGGAGTGACTTTTGCTGGAGATGTCCTAAATATTGGTTTGGGTAGAGTGATTGTTCTTGAGTATACTAAAGGTGGACGTAAACAACTACAATTGGGAGTTTTGTCAGATACAGGCGGAGCATTTTTACCCAATCTTCATCAACTTGATTTTTTAGCAGGTGTTTTTCAAAGTCGAAAAGATTTTGACCAGCATATCAAGCAACTACCAGAATATGCGACAGCATATATCCTAGTGAAAAAGTGAAATGTGAAGGGAAGTGGGGATTAGGGATTGGGGATTGGGGATTGGGGGTTGGCGATTAGGTTTACATAAGTCCTGAGTTCTTACGGTTTCGACTGAAGCGGTTAAAAATTATATTGCACAGCAGCGAGATTAACTTAAGAGTCACGGACATCATTTAACCTAGTAAAATCTAGTAACAAGTACTAGTTTCTACCATGTATCGGGCTATGTCCTGCCCAGCCTCAACCGAAGTCGAGGCATTAACCAAGTCATTGAATGACTTGATAAAAATATTAATTGCACCATTCCAGTCTCTTGGTATTTCATGATTACAGCTAGGACATTTGAACTTTTTGTTCCCACCTAATCTTTCATGAACATGACCGCATTTTGAGCAAGTCTTGCTTGTGTATTCTTCTTGTACTTGATGCACAACGCAATCCCGTTTTAATGCGTGAAATTTCAGAACCTGCTTGAATCTATAGTGCGACCATGTAAGCATATTTCTTGCCGTCTTAGAACGAAGTTTCCGTTTTTTCTTAACGACCATTTGAGATGTTTCAAATGTTGGTAAGAAAATATGCTTGTAAATTTTAGTCAACAATGCTGAAGCTTTACTATGAACTTCGTTAGTGAGATTCCTAATCCTAGTTCTAATTGCTTCAGATTGCTTTCTTAACTTCCAACGCAAACGTTTGTTTGCTCTACCTTTAGACTTTGTAATTTGAGATTGAAGTTTATCTAAACGTTGACATAGAATTGCTACCTTAGATATTGAACCATTTCCAATCTCTAAAATATTTTCACCATCAAAGCCAGTTAAAAATGTTCTAACACCTGGGTCTAGTCCAATACAGTTTCTACGTTGGTTAGTTTGTATTTCAAAGGGTATTGCAAAGCAAATAAACCATCTACCTTTATCAAGTAAAATAGTGAATTCTGATGGCATTTCCTCGCACAAAGGCTCAACAGCGTTTATCTGTAAATCTTTTATTGCAAAGGTTTCATTGTTAATTACTACCTTAGTTGTTGCATAATGGGTAAATCCACCAATTTGCTTATTTTTCCCCTTCCCAGAATAGAAAGCTCCCCAGTATTTACTACCAATGCTTAAACTTTTAACAGGTTCCCGACAAGATTTAAACTTAGGAGTCGCTTTATTTTTGCTAGCTGTTTTTGAAAATGCAGTTTTTGCATCAAAGACTGATTCTTCTCTAGGAGAGTAAGGACAGATGCTAACCCAATCTGGACAAGACTTTAAGATGATATCTCGTAACTGATACTTACTAGGTTGTTTCTTACCCTTAATAAAACAATCACGTTGATAAGCAATAGCCTGGTTGTAGCACCAACGACAAGCGGCAAACCATTTTCTATAAACCAGTCTCAGATTAGCTTCTGGGTAAATCCGGATCTTCTTTGATTTTTTGTTTATACTTTCTGAGTCCGTAGAGCTTTGAGCTAAAGACGTGGATAATTGCCAGGATGTCTTCAACGAATTCTCTTTCTGGAGACAAATCAACGCGGTTGAGAACCACGAGTTTACAATTGTTTTGCTGGCAGATGTAGTCGATAAGTTCGATTCCGAATCTTGCGAGTCTATCTTTATAGCTGCATACAACTTGCTCGACATCTCCAGACAAAATTTGTCCCAAAACGGCTTGTAAACTTTTTCGTTTGTAGTTGAGTCCACTTCCAATTTCTTTGATGACTTCTCCGTGTGGGAATAATGATTGGAGATAGTCAGCTTGTCTGTTGAGGTCGTCTCGCTGTTTATGGGAACTGACTCTGCAATAAAGGATAACTTTTCTTTTTTTGGTTGACTGTGGATTGAGTACGCTGTCGATGTCGTAACGTCGATGTCCAGCGGGAGTTCTAATTGCAAGTATTTTTCCTGCTTTATCCCAGTCTCTAAGGGTTTTTTCTGAGACTTGTAGGATTTGCATCGCTTCTCGCGGCGTGACATATCTAGTCATAAGTGTGTGGTTGATTTACTATTTAACTCTACCACACACTTAGATATAATTCCGGAAATATCTATAAATTACTACTTAATTGCTCTGCTAGTCGTTACGGTAGGCTTTAGCCTACCTTAAAGTGGTTTTCATCCCCGGCGTGTGATTGCACGGGGTTTTCAACCTACCACTTATAAAATTAAATTTGGGATTTAATTTAAAATCCCAAATCTAAGGGATTTCCAACAAATAAATTATCCATCTTGTGGGGGAGCGTAAGCTCCAGGAGGGGAGCCAGTGCGTTGCGGAGCCAGCGCTGAAGACGGAGAAGCCAGTGCAGGCGACTGGCGTTGGGGTTTCCCCCGTTGAAGCATCTGGCGTTTTCCCGACCTAGGCGACTGGCGTTGGGGATCCTTGCCCGCCCTCGGATCTGAACGGGCGTCTCGCCCGTTCCACAAGAGATTTTTGGATACTTTTTTATTTGGAAGTCCCTAAAAGCGCAACCGCTGATTAACGCGGATATAAGGGAAAATGATCTGCGTGCATCTACAGTTAAAAATATTACCGTCCCAAATAGCGACTAGCTAGCTGTATGGCGTCGGTAATATCAACATCGCCATCGCGATCAGAATCCAGAAAAGAATTCAACACAGGATTTCCTCCTGCTTGAGGATTCTGAGAATTTGCTCCAGATTTCAACAGATTCAGCACCACAGGAACCAAAATCGGTAGTAATTGTTGAACCATACCAGCATTTAACCCTGTGCGCTGGGCAACAGTCTCAGCCAGCTGCTGTTGTAAAAAAGGAGCGAAAAGTGAGTTAACCGCTTGAGGATTAGGCGAAGTACCACCAAATTGATTCACCACATTTTGGGCTGCTTGATTACCTTCTGTGGCTTGCTTTTGTTGTAAAGCAGAACGCACATAGTTACCCACAATCCCCAAAGCAGATTGCATTGTTGAGGGATCTGTACCAGTGGTATTACTCACTTGCTGCACGGTATTGAGAATATTACCCAATTGCCCGGCATCACCTTGCTGATTGGAATTGTCAATTGCATTGATAATTTGGTCAAAAAGTCCCATGAGCTTTTTCTCCTTGTTGACTTATGCTAACAAAACCAAATTTTGACATACCAGCTACTACTTGTTTCTGAGCATTTAGTAATAGATAAGCTTTTTCTAAAAAAAAATCTCCATTACATAAGCTTTATGGGCAAGGAACACTCTACGATGTGTGGCCTAATCATAAGAATAAGAGACTTCCAACTAAAAAAATCTCCAATTTGTAGTAATCCTGGAAACAATGGTGGGTTACGGCGTACTTTAGTTACCATGTAAAACCTCAACTGCCATGCGCCGGAAGCGCCCCTACATAATGGATAATTTATTTTTTGGTACTCCCTAAGCGCTGTAATTTCGCAAAATAACTTTGTCAACACCCTGGTGAAAAACATTGAAACTATTAAGATGGAAAGCATCTGGGTACGTATCCTTTAGTTTGTGCCAACCATGCCTGTGTCGCGCATAGTCACGCTGATTGTTGGTCTCATCGTCATTCTGGGACTTAGCCTGTGGCTGATTGATTCTCTAAGTCGGCTTTACTGGCAATTCTCCTACTCAGCGCCGTTGCTGGGTAATCTGCTACTGCTGTTGTTCATTCTCCTTATAGCAGCTTTAATTGCCACGTTTGTCTACTATGTGGTGGTGATTGCGCGAGGCGAAAATCGTCAGCGCCAACGCAGACAACGCCCAAGCGTACAAGTCCCTGCTGCTAAGTCTGAGGCTGCGTCTTCTACTCTAGAAGCTGTCAAGCAACAGGTAGCGCAAATTCAAGATGAAGTTGCACGCCAAGCTTTATTAAGCAAGTCGCGGGAGATTGAGACAAATTTAGCTGGTGGCGAAATCCAAGTTGTAGTGTTTGGTACTGGAAGTGCTGGCAAAACTTCTCTGGTGAATGCAGTGATGGGGCGCATGGTTGGCAAGGTAGATGCACCAATGGGAACAACTCAGGTGGGGCAAACTTATTGTCTAAGGTTGAAGGGATTAGAGCGCAAAATTTTATTTACAGATACACCGGGAATTTTAGAAGCAGGGGTGGCGGGAACTGAGAGGGAACAACTGGCACGAGAACTGGCGACAGAAGCAAATTTACTGTTGTTTGTGGTGGATAATGATATCCGGCAGTCAGAATTTGAGCCGTTACGAGCATTGGCTGAAATCGGTAAACGGTCTGTGGTTGTCCTCAATAAAACTGATTTGTATACAGACGAGGACAAAGAAGCGATTTTGGCGAGGTTGCGTCAGCGAATGCGGGGATTGATCGCAGCTAGTGATGTGGTGGCGATCGCCGCGAATCCCCAACCCGTACACCTGGAAAATAGCGAAATTTTCCAACCTGAACCGGAAATTCTTCCGTTACTCCGGCGAATGGCGGCTATTTTACGCGCTGAGGGTGAAGATTTGGTGGCAGATAATATTCTCTTGCAATCTGTACGACTGGGAGAGCAAGCGCGCAAACTTATCGATGCTCAGCGTCGCCGTGAAGCTGATAAGGTAGTAGAACGATTTCAGTGGATTGTTGCTGGCGTGGTTTCGGTGACGCCTCTACCAGTGGTGGATATGTTGGCAACCGCCGGTGTCAATGCTCAAATGGTAGTGGAAATTGGTAGAGTTTACGGCTGTGAATTGAATTTGGAACGTGGAAAGGAATTAGCCCTGTCTTTAGCGAAAACTCTTGCTAGTTTAGGTATTGTTAAGGGAGCTATACAGTTACTGACTACCGCCTTGCAGCTCAATGTTGCGACTTTTATTGTTGGGCGGGCAATTCAAGGCGTGACAGCAGCTTATATGACGCGGATTGCTGGGAAAAGTTTTATTGAATATTTTCGTCATGACCAAGATTGGGGTGACGGGGGAATCACGGAAGTTGTGCAGCGACAGTTTGAACTCAATCGCCGCGATGAGTTTATTAAGAAGTTTATACAAGAGGCGATCGCACGGGTAGTCAAGCCTTTGCAACATTCTCTTGTGGTTGAAGAAGAAAATCAAAAGGCTAGGGACTAGGGGATTGGGGATTGGGGATTGGGGATTGGGGATTGGGGATTGGGGATTGGGGATTGGGGATTGGGGATTGGGGATTGGGGATTGGGTTGGAGTCCCAAATCCTAATTAAAAAGTCCCAATTACTAAAATAGGGTTCAGTACAATCTCCGTCCTCAATTCCTCAAGGGTTCCCAGTCCCTAACCCCGTTCGGACTTCGGCGTGAGCGCTCAGTCGAACGCTGACGCTCACGGCGGAAGCCTAGTCCCCAGTCCCCGTGAAATATCTTTAAGTAAACAATCAGGTCAGCAATTTAACAGATAAATCTCAGATAGAGGAAAAGCAACCTGACAATAATTTTTTTCAGTAGAAATACTGAAGAGTTCAGATAAACTAACTGGCACACTGACCAGGTTAGCAATATCGCGAATATAGGGCTTCTGATTTGAATAAAGTAATTATCTGTGTCTATCTGTGGTTCATTATTTCTTTGGTGTACCTTACTCCGGGTTGCAAACTGCCATATTTGACAGCAGTGGCAATATTATATACTTCATACTTTCTTGACAATAATTGTAGTTTTACGCACGCATAAAAATAAATTTATCCGTAATAACAACTATAAAAAACAGACTCTTCTTTAAGAACTTAGCGCTTTATTCTGTGGTGTTTTCATTTAATTTAATCAGGAATTCCGGAAACATGGGGCAATGTTAGAAAACCTATATAAGCAGTGACTAAGTAACCAGCTAATGACGAACCACATGATCGGTAAAATATTACAAGAACGTTACCAAGTCGTCCAAACCCTGGGAGCAGGGGTATTTGGCGAAACATACGTTGCTGTAGACATTGAGAATCCAGAGAATCCTAAATGCGTTGTTAAACAGCTCAAGGTTACCAGTTTTCAACCAAGCTACTTACAAACTCTTAGGTTACGTTTTCTTACAGAAACCGAAACACTGAAGCACTTGGGACACCATGAGCAAATTCCCGAACTTTTATCCTGCTTTGAAGAACATGAACGCTTTTACTTAGTACAAGAGTTTGTGGAAGGACATGCACTCACTGCGGAACTACCAATCGATCCGAATTTAGGTTATCTGTGGAGTGAAAGTGAAGTTATTCAATTTTTACAAGATGTTCTATCGATTTTAGACTTTGTTCACTCTCAAGGTGTGATTCACTGCGACGTCAAGCCGGAAAATTTGATCAGACGCGCTTATGATGGCAAGTTAGTTCTGATTGATTTTGGTTCCATTCAGCCAATTGGCTTTGAAATCGTCGATGCGCTATTGCCATTAGAGCAAATTCCTGTCACTTCGCTAGGTTACATACCACCAGAGCAATTTGTTGGTCAGACACAACCTAACAGTGATATTTATGCTTTAGGCATGATTGCGATTCAGGCTTTCACAGGGCTGACACCGCTGCAATTGAAAGTAGATCCTCAAACAAATGAGATTATGTGGCGTTTTCAAAACACGTCAGTGAGCGATTATCTTGCTGCTGTGATCAGCCAAATGATTCGCTACGACTACAAAGAACGTTTCAAATCAGCAGGTGAAGTATTGCGATCGCTTGAGCAAATGCCGTTAGAAAGTTGGCGATCGCAAACTATAGAAGTAGACTACACCATTTTTTCAGAGCAAGGTGAAAAAACTCACCCAAAAGATAACTTAAACACTAACCGCAGACATCCAGTCTCTCCAAATTCCTCTCCACTGTTGACAGGAATGAAGGTGGGGTTGGCGGCTAATTCATTGGTGATGGGATTTGGAGTCTACTCCATAATACATAACACTCCAGTTTATTCAGAAACAGAAAAACTATATAAAGCAACTGAAGAATATCAAGGTGGGGATTTGGACGGAGCAATTGCTCTAGCTAAATCAATCCCCTCAAACAGTAATATTTATCCTGAAGCGCAAGCTAGCATTGACGAATGGCAAAAGCAATGGGAAAATGCTGCACAACAATACAATGTAGCCCAACAAGCTTTCAATGAGCGTCGTTGGGCAGATGTAGTGCGTGCAGGATCTCAAGTTCCTGATATTTTGCATTGGCAATCACAAACAGATAAATTAGTTCAACAAGCACAAGCAAATCTTGAAGCACAAACTCAAGATTTATTAGCCCAGGCTTATGAAAAAGCATCATTAAAAGATTTCAGTGGCGCTTTAGATTATCTCAGTCAAATTCCCGAAGAAAGTTCTGCAGGGACAATCGTTCAACAAAAGTTAGCTGAGTACAATCAGAAAAAGCAAATTAGAGCTGCTTACTTGTTACAAAAAGCTTACAACAAAGCAGCAGAGGGTGACTTTGACGCTGCTGTCAAGTTTCTCCAACAAGTTCCTAAAGATACTCCTGTATCTGCCACAGCTCAAGCTAAACTGATAGAATATTCTCAGAAACAGCGTATTGTGCAAGTTGAAGGTGAAAAAATAACTTTATCAGAAGGTGAAAAAATAGCTTCATCAAAAGCACCTGCTTCTGTAAACATGAATCAACCATTTATCAGCAACAGTTCTGCTACGAATATAAAATCTTTGGATCTAGGGAACCAATTACAAGAGGTAAATATTCGATAGTCAACAGTTAACAGTTAACAGTTAACAGTTAACAGTCAACAAACTTAAGTTATGGGCTGATGACTGTGGACTCGGGAGGAGCAACTAACTGTTGTGCTTGATTACGGGCGTTTATTGCTTGTTGATAATCTGGCTTTATTTTAATTGCTTGCTCGTATGAGGCAATGGCTTCTGAATAACGTTTTACATTAAACAGAGCATTGCCCCTACTATACCAACTTTCGTAATGTTTCGGTTCGTAATTAACTGATTTATTATAGGATAAAATTGCTTCTTGGTATTTCTTTAAATTGTAAAGTGAATTTCCCCGGTTATACCATACTTGATAGTTTTTACGATTCAATTCAATTGCCTGATTATAGGATGTAACTGCTTCTTCATAGCGTTTTATTTGATGTAATGACCAGCCGCGACCATACCACGCTTGATAGTTCTTGCGATTGTATTTAATGACTTCTTTAAAAGATTCAATAGCTTCTGGATAGCGTTGCAAATTGATGAGTACATTCCCTTTAGATAACCAAGCTTGGTAAAAATTTGGCTTGTATTGTACCGCTTTATCATAGGCTGCGATCGCATCTTGATAGCGTTGCAAATTCACAAAGACATTGCCTTTGTTATACCAAGCTCTTTCATAATCTTGCTTTAATTCAAGCACTTTATCATAAGCTGAAATTGACTCATCGTAACGTTTTATATTTTGTAGCAACAATGCTTTATTGTACCAAGCTCCATAATATTCTTTATTCAATTCAATAGCTTTGTCATAAGATTTAAGCGCTTGGTCATATTCATTTAATTTAGCTAAAGCCTCTCCTTTAGCGTTCCAGACTTCCGGATAGTTATTTTGTAATTGCAATGCTTTGTCAAACGACGCAATTGCTTCTTGGTATCTTTGCAACTTATTCAGTGTAAAACCACGCCCACTCCAAGCTAGCAAATAATCAGGTTCTAATTGAATTGCTTGATCATAAGCCGCAAGTGCTTCCTTATATTCTTTCAACTCATACAGAGTTTTCCCTTGTCCATTCCATGCTTGAGCGTATTCTGGTCTGATGTTGACCGCTTTTTCATATCTCGATAAAGCATCTTGATAACGTTGTAACTCGTATAGTGTGTTGGCTTGCTTATACAATTCGGTGGAATTTGCAGAATTGATAGCATTGACAATATATATAGATGAACCGACACCTATCCCGATTAAACTGATGACACCTAAAAACTTTAATACTATATTTTTTTTAGGTTTATTGATTGTTTTTGAAGGATTTTTTATAGGATTTTGCAATAAGGGAGAACTCAATGCCATTGTCTGAGATTGAGATTTGTTTAAATCATGTAAAGCTTGTAGGACAACTGCTGCAGAACTATAACGTTCCCGAAAGTCATAGCGCACCATTTTGTCTAAAATTTTGGCAAAATCCTCACTAACAGAGGTATGTTGCCATATAATTTCACTCGTCTGTGCATCTAAATCGAGTTGTTCAGGAGATAAGCCAGTGAGTGCTTGTATAGCAAGTATCCCTAAAGCATAAATATCACTACTGTATTTTGGATTTCCTTGAGCTTGTTCGCTGGGAATGTATCCAGGAGTCCCGATCGCAACGGTAAATTTTGTTTTTCCATTAGGAATAATGACTTGGGTTGTGATTTGTTTGACGGCTCCAAAGTCAATCAAAACTAACTTGTCATCCGGCTTGCGTCTAATGATATTTCGGGGATTGATATCACGATGAATGACCTTTTGCTGATGGACAAACTCTAAAATATCCAAAATTTCTTGTAACAGGCAAATAACTTGGTCTTGACTTAAAGGTTTTCCTGGTATGATTTCTTGACTAAGGTCATGACCTTCGATAAATTCCTGTACGAGATAAAATTCTTGGTTCTCCTCAAAGTAGGCTAGAAGTTGAGGAATGCGGTCATGAGTGCCTAATTGATACAGAACTTGAGCTTCTGTATCAAATAAGCGTCTGGCTGTTTGCAAAGTATCAGGATCATTAGCTTGGGGCTTGAGTTTTTTGACTACACATTGAGGTGAGCCAGGTAAGTGAGTATCACAAGCAACAAACGTTTCACCAAATCCCCCTCCTCCCAAATGACTAATAATTTGGTATCGTCCAACAAGTGTGTTTCCCAACATTTGGTTAGCCTAGTTTAATGCAGTACAGTCTGATTTCCATCTTGCCACAGCTTCTTTTATGGGTCGATGAAAAGGATGAGGGGGAGTGAGGGAGTGAGGGAAAAACTAATGACTAATAACTAATGACTAATTAATATGATTCCTATTAGCGATAACATTTTCTTTTTCACGCGTAGAAAGCCAATCATTATTTACTGTCTAATTGGTATCAACATTGCCTTATTCTTATGGGAACTGAAACTAGAGCTTGGTGGTGAATTAGGCAATTTTGTAAATAACTTGGGTCTTGTTCCAGCACAAATTAGTGCAGCAAGTGCAAATGCACTTGCTGGAAACTCAGCTGCTTGGATAGTTGTGCTAATGCGTTCGACTTCACTATTGACGGGAATGTTCCTCCACGGCAGTTTTAGTCAAATTTTAGGAAATTTAATATTTTTGTGGGTTTTTGGCAAAACTCTGGAAAGTATTCTTGGCTCTAGACGATTTTTATTATTTTACTTGGTTTGTGGCATCCTAACTGGGCTAGTACAAATTTTAGCTGAACCGAGTTTAACAGTGCCACTTATTGGGGCGAATGGAGCGATTACAGCTATTTTAGGAGCTTATGTGCTTAAATTTCCCAAAGCTAAAATTGACAGTATTCTACCCCTTGTGATTATATTTATTCCCGTACAAATACCAGCGTCTTTCTATGTATTTTGGTGGTTTGTGCAACAAATTTTTTACGGCATTGGCAGTTTAAATATTCCTGGTGGCGTTAACCCAGTTAGCATTGGCTATTTGGCGCAAGTTGCAGGCTTGTTTATTGGTGCCGCTTTCATGAAGCTACTGCAAAAATTTTAAAAGTAGGTTGGGTATGAAACGGTAGAGAAACTGGCACAATTTGAACCTTATCTCTGTGTCAAAAGATAGAGAAAGCAAACGGCAATTTCCTCTCCTAAAGATACGCCGCTTAGTTCTGACGCTTCTAAGTTTTCATAAGCAAGATAGATAGTAGTCACGCTAGCTAAGTTCCTAATAAAGGATAACAGAGGAAATGCAGATAAATGCTGATGAATTTCTCAGGCGTTATGCCGCCGGAGAGCGGGATTTTCATGAGGTCAACTTAAGTGGAGTGGATTTAAGTGGAAAAAGCCTACAGGGAATTAACTTGCGGAAAGCCAACTTAAGTGGAGTTAACCTAATTGCTACAGATTTGAGTCGAACTGACCTGAGTCAGTCCAACCTGGATCATGCCAAGATGCGAGGTGTTTACTTGAATGGAGCCTACTTATGTGAAGCTAGCCTGCAAGAAACCGACCTCAGCGAAGCAATTTTAGATGGGGCGACTCTGGAGGGGGCTTCCTTGGATAACGCAACACTGAGCCGGGCAAGTCTAAGCCATGCAGACCTAAATGGAGCTTCTTTAACGAATGCAAATTTAAGTGGAGCCGATTTGAGTGGAGCGATTCTGGATGGCGCAGTTCTTGATGGCGCTGTCTTGGATGGAGCAAATTTAAGTCAAGCCGATTTAGTTGTGGCAGATTTAAACGAAGCTTCCTTGAGCAAGGCGAAGCTCAATGAGGCGAACCTAAGCGGGGCTTCTTTAGATGAGGCTGACCTAACTCAAGCTTCCTTAAACGAGGCGAACCTTAATGAGGCTGACCTGAGCGGAGCCAACTTGGAGAAGGCAATTTTGGATGAGACAATATTGGCTGAGGACAACAACGATTAGCACCACGGCAACTACTCCCTTCCCGCCCCAAGATTACTTAATTAAAAAACCACAGAGGCGCAGAGGACACAGAGGTAAGAGTTAGAGAGATTTAGGTAATTTTAGACTGGGAAGGGAGTAATACCAATTTGCGTTCAAAACCTCACCCCCGCCCCTCTCCTTAGCAAGCCTATCCATTACCCGGATCTTTCTTAACATTTGAGAGAGCGATCGCTCTCCCAACACCAAAGCCTCAAAACTACGTTTTCCATTCTCAATAAAATCAAGTTTTTCTTGAGAAGAGTAAGGGCTTCTTTGTCAAGTATGGGAGAAAATGCAAGCCTTGTAACGCTTATAAGGCAAGGGTTTTAAGATTGTTAAGAAAGTTCCGGGTAACGCATAGCCTTAGCAAGCAGAGGGGTGCCTGTAAGGGCGGGGTGAGGTGGGTGATACATATGAATGCAACTTAGTATAAGTGTAGGAGTTGACAAACATAAACACTGGTTCGTAAACAAGAAAATTTCTTCGTTTCGCTTGTCCTAACAAAAAAGCCTCTCATTTGAGAGGCTGAAATTGCTCAGTAAATAGAAAGTATCAAACCTACACTAATACAATGGCAGCGACTGCTCCCGCAATTGCTGAGAACACGCCAGAGACAAGCGCTGTAGCAAAGAGCCACCAAGCTGCTGACGCAGCCGCCTTACGTGTTTCTTCGGCTTGCTGTTGTGCTTGATGCTTCACTTCTTCTAAGCGTCGCTGTGCTTCATGCTGGATGCGTTCTGCCCGTTGCAAGACGCTGTTTCTTGCGCGTTCGACTTGGTCGATAATGCGGTTCGCATCTTCCTGCGAGATATCCTCGCGGGAACTCATAATTGCGACTAGGGTATCGCGGTTGAAAGAAGACAGGCGATCGCGCAATGCATCAAACCCTGCTTGCGGGTCATCAAACAACGTGCGAACATCGCGCTTAATGCTATCGTAGTTCAGTTCTGGGCGATCCAAAGAGTTGAGGTAGTCGCGAATGCGGGCAAAAATTCCATCAATCACATCTTGAATGCGCCGCTGAATACCCCGCACTTGTTCCACCAACTGGTCGCGTACCGATATCATAGTATCCGCAATTTGTGCTGCTTCGTCATCTGTTAAGTCTTCCCGCAGTTTCAGCAGGGTGATGATGGTGGAGCGGTCAAAATGAGAAAGGCGATCGCCTATACTTTCTATCCCCACTCGTGGATCGTGCAGCAACAGATGTAAGTCGCGCTTGATACCTTCTGGGTTGAGTTCTTCCTTGCCACTCCCCCGCAGGTACGCTTCCAGATAAGCTTGGAAATTTTGCACGCTTTGCTGAGTTCGGGTGGCTAGGCGACGAGGCGCACGTATGATGTCGCGAATAGAAGTTTGTACAGAATCGATGACCTGATTGACTTGCTCTTCACTCAAGTCCTGACGTTGACTCAGCAGCTTCACTAAGGTATCTCTATCAACCTGTGACAACCGACGACGCAGTGCAACAACTCCTTGTTGTGGATTTTGGAACAGTCTATTCAAATCCCGCTGAATTCCTTCGGGGTTGAGTTCGTCTTTGCCAGTGTTGCGTAGGTAGTCTGAAATTGTGGTTGTTACAGAGTCGTATTGCTCCTTAGCTTTATCTGCCACGGTTCTTGGCGCATTGCGAATGTTACTCCAGTTTTCCTCAACTGTGTCAAGGATTTGATGAGCTTGGTCTTCGCTCAAGTCTTGCCGCTGACTGAGTAATTTCACTAAAGTATCGCGATCAAAACGAGACAAACGCGCCCTGATTGCCGTAACTCCTGCTTGCGGGTCGTCTAAAAGTCTTTTGAGCTCAGCTTGGATAGCGTCAGGGTTAAGTTCATCTTTGCCTGTGTTGCGCAGATAAGATTTTAAATTCAGCCATAGTGATTCAGCTTGATATTTCGCTTGGTCGGCAATTCCTTTGGATTCGACTAAAACTTGCTCACGCTGTTTTTCCAACTGCTCAAGGATTGCGTCTGCTTCCTCAGGATTAATGTCATTGCGCTCTAGGAGGATTTCCCGCATTTCTTGGCGGTCAAACTGAGCCAGTCGCCGAGATAGAGTTTCGTAATCTGCGTCTTGGTCTTCCAGCAACGCTTTGAAATCCCGCTGTATGCCTTCCGCAGTCAAATCTGATTTGGGAGTCACAAGCAGATAGCTTTCGACTCGGCGTTGCAAGTCTTGTACTACCTCTTTTTCTTCCTCTGCGATCGCTGCAAGTAGAACTTCTTGGCGGATCACTTCCAACCGATCTGCTATCCGCTGAATTTCTGTTTGAGTCAGCAGACCCCGTTGTTTGAGAATATTGACAAAATCACTGCGAGAAAGTTGCTCTAACTCTCCCCGCACTGTTCCGGGATCGGCGGCTGGATCGTAAAGAACGTCACGAAATTCTTGGGCACTTTTTTCTGAATTCAGTTGCCAAGAATGTGCGTTGAGCAGGTAGTTTTCCACATCAGCACGAATCGGGCTATAAGGCTGTTTTGGCGTGGGAAGACCTAACTTATCTGCTTGATCTGTGACTTTATCTTTAGCGTTTGTGATCGCACCTAAGATTTTTTCTACATCTATGTCTGACAAATCGGCTCGTCCCAACACAACGCCAGTCAACGAGGTTATTGCCTGCTGAATTGTCCGTTGAATTGGACCAGGAGCCACTTCTTGGGTTGCCCTTTGGTTAGCGTCTTTTGTAGCACGCATTTCTGCCATCAGCTGATCCAGCTTGGCATTGAGTTCATCTGTCCGGGTTTGTCCGGGTGCCATTGATTTGAGATAGTTAACCAAGTCTCCCAACCGATCTTGTGTTGGTTGTTGTTGACCCAGCGTCTGCTGCCAAACTTTATACAATGTATCAGCAATGCGGTTAATATCTCGTTTCGAGAGGTCAGTGCGACTGCTAACAAGATCAACAAACTTTTGGCGGTCGATGTTGCTAAGAGCTGCACCACCTGCGGCTGTACTACCGGCGATCGCCATCAGTTGCGGGTCTTTGAGTAACCTTTCAAATTCGCCCCGAATTTTGGATAGATCTAGTTCTGGCGGGCGCACCATTTCTAAATAATCTTCTACCTTATCCCTGATAGTGCTGGGGTCGATCGCACTGCCTAGTTCCCGACGCACGGCGGACGCTGCTGCTTCAGCTGTTGCTACCACTTGCTGATTAACAGCTTTTGCCCCCAACGCGGCGGTTGCTGTCCCCATAATCGCCTGTAAGCCGGAAGTTGCCGTGTTGACCAACGAGCCAATTAAGGAACCCACCGTGGTTGAACTCACCCACACCAGCAGTAAGAAGTACGCTCCCCAAATCACCAACCCTAGAATTGCTCCCTTAACTGGAGACCAATCTCCAAAAAGACTGAGTCTCACTGCTAGGAAACAAGCAATGGCAAGCGCAATAGTCACAGTGATTAATGTCCACAATCCCACCGCAGTGCCTATTTTGCGAATGGTACCCCCCACACTTCCAACCTCTCCATGATGATCTCCATCAGAATCAGATGGACGACCGAGGTAGGAAATCCCAGCAGCAACTGAGAGGTTTGTGAGAACTAATTGTAAGGCAAAAGCCAGGATCACACCCGAAACTAAAGCGAAAAAAAAGTGTGGTCCAAATCCAAAAGAGGCATCTGACTGGTTAGTAACTGGCGCTTGTGCCATCCAAAACAGTGACTTATACAGTGCCAGCATAATGTGCGTACTTTGAAACATCCTAATTCCTTCCTCTATAGCTCAAGTCGGTGGGGATTAAAAGTTACATGAGAATAAATTTTCTATCTGTCACAATACCCAACTCTTGAGCTATACAATCGTGGAATCATAGTGCTTTCAGCATCTCTCCAAAGTTTGAAAATCTTCTACTGCACGGTATGAACTTTTTTTACGTAATTGAATCAGTCACAAAAACAAGAGTGTAATGAAGCCTAAAATGCAAATTTTTTGTTGTGAAGTAAAAAATTGAGTACTTTATCTCTTGCTCTTTTTTTATCCTTCTTTGTTTGTTTTACATTAAATTCCTTACAAAAATTGATAAATCCCCAACAGACTATAACTGACTCACAAGCAAAACTTACCGAGGTAGGCTTTTAAGCATTAAGTCCAAAGAACGGCAAAGCGAGTTTGTTTAGCTGTGACTTTAGTTATCGGGTTCTAACTATGGGAAGAAATAAACCTCTTGCCAAAAAGCAAAACTTGCCCGAATCCCCAACCCCGAATCCCAAAATTGGGATTCAGGGAGCCAATTTCACGCGTTTCTCTCCCAGGCTTGGAGAGGGATTTAGGAGCCACTGCGTTGCGGTGAATCCAGCGCTGCAGTGAGGCAGCGCTGCGGGAGGGTTTCCCGAACTCACAGCGACTGGTGTGCCTCCTGTCTCCTTCGGAGACGCTGCGCGAACGGAGGAGCTTCGCTAACGCGTAGCGTGCCGAAGGCATACCCGTTCGACGAAAGCGTGCCGTAGGCATAGGGAGGTTCCCGAGCCAGTGCGTTGCCCGGGTTAAGCGCGTTGTAGCACCTGGCGTTCCGTTGTAGCAAGTGGCGTGGTGAGGGTAAAGATTCACGCAAGAAGTCTAAGTTTTCTTTTTTATTTTTCATCGCTTATTAACAGGAATTGATTAAGTAAAATCTAGCTTTTCGTTACCATCGTTACATTTATTTACAAATACATTTTTTTGCACTCTCTCTAGGTGGATTTATCCAATGAAACACTATTTGGATAATCGTCCACAAGAGGTGCTGATGGTTTGTACCTATTGACAGAAAGCAGCCCAGTTGTAAATAGCTACAGTTAAGTCAAGAAACAAATCGAACTTAAACGAGGAAAAAAAATGGAAACTCGCCCCAGCACTGATTTACCACCCGTCGCTACAGAATA
>JXCB02000044.1:72266-88884 GCA_000828075.3 Tolypothrix campylonemoides VB511288
CGTACTGCACTTGATTGGCTACTAAAAATTAAAGCCCTAAAAACCAACTTGATTTTAGAGGAAAAAACAATGCAAACTCGTGAAACTCGCCCCAGTACTGATTTACCACCCGTCGCTACAGAATACAACGGTGTAGACCGTAATGCTTTTCTGTTTGGCTGGAATCCTCAAGCTGAACTATGGAACGGTCGCTTRGCAATGATTGGTTTTCTTGCTTACTTGCTTTGGGACTTGGCTGGCTACAGCGTTCTACGTAACGTCCTGCACTTGGTTGGTTACTAGTCATTAGTCGTTTGTTCTTTGCAAACGACTAATAACAAGCAACAAAAACTAAATTTGGAGGAAAAACAATGCAAACTCCTGAAACTCGCCCTTCTACTGATTTACCACCTGTTGCCAAAGCTTATAACGGTGTAGACCGCAACACCTTTATTTTTGGCTGGAATCCTCAAGCTGAACTATGGAACGGCCGCTTAGCAATGATTGGTTTTCTTGCTTACCTGCTTTGGGACTTCGCTGGCTACAGTGTCCTACGCGATGTTCTGCACTTCATCGGATACTAGCCTTAAATTTTGTAGAGACGTAGCATATTACGTCTCTACACCAAACTTGGTTTTGCCAGGCAAAACCAAAATCCCAATCCAATATATGGATGTAAATAACCAATCTGATACTGCGCTTACTGTCCTCCTCAATGTTCAAATATTAATACAGCAAAAATAAGGTTCTATTCTTCCTACAGATTTCCAATAAATAAATTATCCCGCGAGCAGTGGGGTGGGCGTCCCCGTCCGCCCAGTTTATAAAACCGACTATCCGGTTATCGCACAAGAAAAAGTTGGATATTTTTTTATTTGGAAGTTCCCTATAATTGACATGAAAATATTTTTTCATAAAATAATAATTTTATAATTATTAATTAAGCACAAAAAAACTACCTACATATAGTAATTCTATTTGATTTATGAAAATTGAAGACACAGATCCCCGACTTCTTAAAGAAGTCGGGGATCTTGTTTTTCACAAATAATTTAGTTGGAGTGCAACTTTGTATTAGGTGTGTCTCCACAACCAATGTCCGCTAAACGCGTTTATCATTGACAAAATTGGGTATACCTAGTACTGGACAGGGGAACTTAGAACCGAGCTGTTGCACTATTGGATGATTGACGGAGTTACAGCCAAGTAATAGTAAATCTGCACCTTCTGATGCAACAACTTTCCTAAGTTCCTTGCCAATGCAACCAAACCGAAGATGAGCTTTAAAAGAACTTTTCCATTCCGCAGCTAGACAACTTGCTTGCCGCAAAATACTTTCTGCTTGTGCAAATCTATCTACTAATCTTTCTTGTGAGTAGGCTGTGTTAGCCTGCATTTTTGTTTGAGTTATCACACCTGTGTCAAACTCATTTAAGGGGAAGCTTGTTGAACAGTGTAGAGGATTTTGTTCGGTTGCTCGCTGAGTTGCAAATTCGTCTTTTTGCAAGACATCTGCAGCATTACTACTTTGATTTTCTTCGATCACATAAACAACTTGAACTGTGACTTGCGCCTTTGTAGCTAAACGTGTTTGATGAGCGATTAACAAGGCAATATCTAACGCAGTATGACTGTTGGGAGAACTGTTATAACCAACGATTAAGTTAACTGATTTTTCAGGTTGACCCTGTTTCCATACAGGTGTCTCTGGTGTCGAGATTAACACCATTTGCTCAATTAAATCATCTCTTCCGATAGCGTTTTGCAGACGCACCAATATGGGCTTGAGATTCATAGCTTTATCTCTGTTTAAAGAAAAATTAACAAAAAGAATGACAAATTTGTAATTCATAATCCGTAATTGACTTGAACATTAAAAATTACGAATTATGAATTAAGAAGTTTTTCGATTACTCGTCTTGAGCGAAATAGCGATCTAGGAAATTTAGGGCGTAGTTGCGGAGATCATAGTACTCTTTTGAGTTTCTCATTGCAGCGCGATCGCGTGGATGAGGAAACGGTACTTCTAGTATCTCCCCAATATTAGCCGCAGGTCCATTGGTCATCATAACAATGCGATCCGACATATAAATCGCTTCATCTACATCATGGGTAACCATCATGACCGCCTGTCGGTGATTTTCCCAGATATCCAATACTTGCCGCTGCAATTTCCCCCGAGTTAGCGCATCTAACGCCCCAAAAGGTTCGTCCATCAGCAGCATTTTCGGGCGAATTGCTAATGCTCTAGCAATACCCACCCGCTGCTTCATCCCGCCAGAAATTTCGTCAGGATACTTATCAGCAGCTGCTGTCAAATTTACCATTGCCAGGTGTTCGTTCACAATGCTAATTTTGTCAGCCCGATTGGCATCTTTTAACACTTCATCTACCGCAAGCCGGATATTTTCCCGCACAGTTAGCCAAGGTAACAGCGAATATTGTTGAAACACCATCATCCGCTCAGCCCCTGGTTTACGAATTTCTTTGCCATCCAGTCGCACTGATCCAGAAGTCGCTTTTTCTAAACCAGCGACAATCTTTAAAAGTGTCGATTTACCGCAACCCGAGTGACCAATAACAGAAATATATTCATCTTCGGCTACTGTTAAATTGACATTATCTAAGACGACAAATTCACCCCCATCAGGTTTTGTATATGACTTGAATAAATTTTCAATTTCCAGAAATCCAGTGGTGGGAGGTGAAGCCTGATCATAGGCATCTGTTGAGAACGAGGTAGATTTCATTTGACACTCCTAACAATTAGTCATTAGTCATGAGTCATGAGTTATCAGTCATCTATATAAGACAAAAAACAAATGACAAAGGACAGTCAATACAATATGATTAACTCTGCCGAGTCCGCTAGGACATAAAGAAAGATTTAGGAGCGTTTGCCCTAATCTCAAAACTCTTAAGATACCCGACTGGATCGCTGGGATCAAAAGCTTTTTTGTCGATAAATAGTTCAGCTTGTTCTATCTTGTAATCTTCTTTTGGAGATTCAATACCCATTTCAGCAGCAATTTCTCGGTATAAGTCAGTTTTCCAAGCTTGACGCGCCAATTCTTCAGCATTTTTGGGAATGTCTTTAATTTGTCCCCAGCGAGCCGACTGAGTCATTAACCAAATACTGTGAGATTGCCACAAAAATGTTGAATGGTCATTTGGCGCTTTGACAAGATTGGCAGGTTTTTCAAAAAAGATTGTTGTATCCGTCGATTTCACAAGCCGTTTTTTGTCATCAAAACCGCCATAATTGTATTCGCCGACAATCGCTGGTTTTGTTAATTTGAGTTTTGCTCCTGTAAATGACTTATTCGTGATAATCTTAGCCACTTCCTCCCGGTTTTTTGGCTCACCACAATACCGACAAGCTTCTATCATTGCCTTAACCAAGGAGCGATAGGTTTTGGGATTTTCTTTGATGAAAGACTCCATGACACCTAGAAGTCTATCTGGGTGCCCTTGCCAAATTTCACTACCCTGAGCGAAAGTAAAACCAATTCCCTCATTACCAGTAATTGCTCGTGTATTCCAAGGTTCTGCCACCATATAACCTTGCATCGCCCCAATCCTCATGTTCACTACCATTTGTGGTGGTGGGACGATAATGATGCGAAATTCTTTGTCAGGAGCAACTCCAGCAGCAGCAGCTAAGTAGCGGATAAAGTATTCATAAATTGCCGAACTGAGCACCACAGCCCAAACTCGTTGCTCAGTTGGTAATTTTTCAAAGTAATTGCGAAAGTCGCGCCCAAACTCTTCCAAATTACCATTATAGTCCCGCCAAGGACGCAACCCCGACTGCCACATTGCCTTATTCATCGTCATGGCGTTACCGTGACGGTGAATTGTCATTGCCGCGCACAGGGGAGCACGACGTGCGCCTTCTGCACCCGTTCTCGCATTCGTCACCGCACCACTCACAACAGGCGAAGCATCGAGGCGACCAAAAATAATGCCATCACGAGACGTACCCCAGCTAGCTTCACGGCTGAGGGTGACATTTAAACCATACTTGCGAAAAAACCCTTTCTCCCACGCTACAGCAAAGGGAGCGCAGTCATTTACCGGCACATACCCCACTGTAATGTTAGGTTTTTCTAGTGTCTTGGGGTCTACGACTGGTTCCACCGCCAATGCGGCTTGTGATACTCCTTTGGGCGCACGGTTAGCATTAATCGCACAAGAAGAAAGCCCAGTGGCAAATGCCGTTGCTCCCAGTCCTTGAATAAAGTCTCGTCGCTTCCAGTTATTTGTGTTATTGTCACTCATGAAAAACCTCCTGCGGCGGCGAAATCACTGCAAAAATTAACACGAAGCGGCAAAAGTTATGTGTTTAACCTGTCACACATTTGATTTATGTACGGTTTTATGCAGGTAGGCTGCTAACTAAAAAGTGAGTTTTTTATTTGAATGCCTAAATTGCTTATCCCCCTCGCCCTGTGTTATTCGCTCTTTATTCCAAAAGGTCAGATTTCACCACATGAAACGGCTGTTTGAACCATAAGGCACCTTTACTAAAAGTGGTGACACACCAATGCGTTAACGCAATGTAACGGAACCTATACCTAATTTGTTGCTGGGCGACGAGTGACAAAAGCTTGTATTTTACCGATCGCGTAATCTAGGAATAGCCCTGTTAAGCCAATCACCAGCACGGCAAGAAAAACAGAATTCAAGTTTAGGCGACTCCATTCATCCCAAACAAAAAAGCCGATTCCAATACCGCCTGTGAGCATTTCTACAGCGACGATCACGAGCCAAGCAATTCCTAAACTAATCCGCAAACCTGTAAAAATGTAAGGCAAACTTGCGGGCCAGATGATTTTTGTAATTCTTCGCCAACGGGGCATTTCCAGAACTCGTGCCACATCTATATAATCTTTGGGAACACTGGAAACTCCCAGGGCAGTGTTAATGATTGTGGGCCACAAAGAAGTGATGAAAATCACAAATATTGCTGATGGATCTGCCAAATTAAAGATTGCCAAGGCAATAGGAAGCCATGCTAGGGGCGATACTGGCTTGAAGATTTGAATGATGGGATTCAAAATCATCAGTGCTGTTTTGGACATCCCAATCAGAAAACCAACAGGAATCGCAACAAGAGCGCCTAGCCCAAAGCCTATTAATACCCTTCGGATACTTGCTATTAATAGCCAGCCAATACCCAAATTACCAGGTCCTCTTTGGAAAAATGGGTTGAGGATGTAATCTAAATTTGCTGCCAGCGCCTCAGGAGGGGTGGGCATCAATTCATGATTGGCAAGGGCAATAATCCACCATATAACAATGACACCCAAAAAACCAACCAAAGGCAGCAAAAAAGCGTCCCGTACGACTAGGGGTTTAGTATGCTTCCAAGCTGTTCGACCAGCGACCGCCAGAATGGCAGCTACATTCAGTTGAAATACCATTTGTGACCTCAACAGACTCAAGCTCAGGTACAAGTAATCCGAGCAGTACCAGCCAAGGATACTGATGAGATCAGAACATCATAGTAATGCCGTCCCTTCAGTCTCCTCTCATTGCCTACGAAGTTAGCTGACGGGCTAGGGCTGAGAGATGCCCCTCTCTTAGAAGAAGGAAGAAACAAAAAGGAAGAAAGATACAATCATTATTTGTTCTTGTATTTACTCTTGACTATATTTGTTCTTCACTCTTTTCTTCTATGAGATGCGCCCCATACTTTGGTTCCTCCGCTCCAACTTACGCTTCGGCGATTCGTTGGATTAGGCTGACTTACTCTTATTATTAACGTAAAGGTAACATTCGTACACAGTATCGTCAAGCCACCTTAGGATATACTTTTTTAGGCTCAAAAACAAGTATCCTTCTTGAGCAATTCATCTATATTAAGATATATAAATATTGACTAAAAATTATGTATTTTTATGTTGGAACATCAAATGCTTTTAAGAAACAAATGTAACACCTCTCTATCACATATAAATCATAAAATATTTTTCTCTGCTCGTATTATTATCCACCCATAAGTGATGAAAGATTTTAGTCAATTGCTGCGCGATAAAACTCAGACCATTTTAAAGCAGTGGGTGGAAGCTGTTCGTCAGGATAAAAAGATTTCCAGTACCAATAATCTATCCCGCCCAGCTATTGAAAATCATCTTAGCCATGTCCTCTCGGCGCTGGCAAGTGTGCTTTCTCAATATCAAGAAGATCAAATTCAACCCTTGGTTCAGGCGAGTTTGCATCATGGTACTCTCAGGGCTGAGCAAGGTTTCGATGCAGCAGAAATTGCCCGAGAGTATCGTCTGTTACGTGATGTTATCTTTGTTATATTAGAACCGGAATTAGTGCAAGCATCAGCACTAGAAGTGATGCGAGCTGTGCGTTTGATTGACATGGTGTTGGATGAAGCGATCGCCTGCTGTTTCCAAACCTACACCAAACAACGATTAACAGAACTAGAGCAGTTGCAAAATCAGTTGAGCCTCAACAACCAGGAACTGACTCGCTTGGTGCGGGCAAATCAAGACAATTTATCGATCCTAGCACACGAACTCAAAAGCCCTTTAACTTCGATTATTGGTTATTCTGATTTGTTTTTGCGGCTCCAACGCCAACAATCCAACGAAAAAGACACTATAACTCATTTAGAACACGTTGAGCGTGTGCTACGCTCTGGAAGACTATTACTCCGTCTGATTAACGATGCACTGGAGATTTCCCGCTACGATGCCGGGCAGATGAAACTACAAGTAGAACCAATTAATGTGCATGAATTAATCAAAAATGTCTATGAAATGTTGCAGCCTTTAGCTGATAATAAAAATTTACAAATGGGAGTTGATTGCGATCGCGCTCCAGAAGAAGTTGTCACAGACCCGTTACGATTGCAGCAAATTGTCACAAATCTTGTTAGCAATGCAATTCGCTACACAGAGTCGGGAACTGTAAAGATTAAGTGTGAAACATTGGGCATTGACAAGTGGACTATTGTAGTTTACGACACTGGAATTGGGATTAAGCCAGAAGACCAAGCTCAGATATTTGAACCCTACTTTCGCATTGCTTCTGGTACTAAGTCCTTTGTTCCCGATAGTACTGGCTTGGGATTGGCAATAGTTTCACGGCTCGTGAAATTATTGCAAGGTGAAATTAGTTTAGTCTCCGAGATGGGAGCCGGTTCTAGTTTCACGGTAACTTTGCCGTTGAAAGTAGAAATCTGAAATTTGGAGTATGTATCCAAATTCAAAAAAATAAGCAGTAAAAAAGTACCCTTACAAGTGGTCTTGCATATAGTTTATGCAAAAATGCATCAGTTGATTTTGCTGACACCTATTCATTAATAGAAGCTAAGCAAAAAAGCTTAAATTCTGTTGTGCAGATCACAAAGGACTTAACATACATAGTTTTACTTATATCAGCGCGTCACTCATAGTCCTTGAGAGTCGTGCAAAACATCTTGTCTAATCAATGAGTAAAGTGAAGATCGGAGGATGTATTCATGGGCTTTGTTCCATATCATAGTGGATCAGCAGGTTCTTCAGGTGAGCCTGAACCAGCGTTCGTGAACCAGGCGATGGAGTTTACGGCGTTTCTTGCTGCACCTGTCGAGAAGTTTGATGTGAAGTTTCGCACTCAGCGCTACCGCCCCAACCATCTGGTAACGATTCGCAACAATGTTGATGGCTGGTGGCAGGATATTTATGGTGCTTACTACAACGGCGAGTGGGTTTTCTCCCTGGAAAAATCCAAATACCGCCAGGGTCTGGAAATGAAGTTCGTACTCGATGGGCATATCTGGATGGAGGGAAATGACATCCATCTGCAGCCAGTCGGCGAACATCTTTTCACTGAGGAAAGTGTCTTTTTTGCATCTGTACCGCCTCGATATTTGCACGGTTACGACAACCTGCGGACTGACAATACCAAGCTCCAGCAAGACGCCATTCCCAGCAATACCGACGAGACCATTGAATATGACGTTATAGTGATCGGCTCGGGCATGGGAGGTGGCATCCTGGCTGATGCGCTCTCAGACCTCGGTCAGCGCGTGCTTGTTTTAGAAGCAGGAAGCTTGCTCTATCCCACGCACATCACGAACCTCCCCGGCGACTGGTCCAGGCTCCCCTCACACCACCAGGTTGGACATTTCACGAACGAGCCGGGGTCGGATTTCTTATTCGGCGTGCAGATGAACCTTGGGGGGCGCTCCGTCTTCTGGTCAGGTCTGATTCCGCGTATGCACGATTGGGAACTGCTTTCCTGGCCTGAAAGCATCCGCACCTACTTGACAAGTGAGGATGGATATGCACGCGCCGAGAAACTTATGCGCAAGCAACGGACACTTGGACGCTTCCAAAACCGGGTAGTCAGCTCGCTACAAACTGCATTTTCAGACTATCACGTTGAAGACCTGCCGCGATCGCGTCATCAGCCGAACCTCGACAATCAAGGGAATCTGGAAAACGTTATCCAGGCGTCTACAGGAACGTTTTCTACGGCATCGTTGCTGCTGGATTCACTTTCGTTCCACGGTCCAGTGGGGCGTGACAATCTGACGATCAACTTGAACCACCTAGTCACCCACATTGAAACTGACGGCAACAAAGCCACTGCTGTGGTATGTCAGGACTTGGTGGGTAGTCAGCAGCGGCGTTATCGCGGAAAGCAGATTGTTTTGGCAGTCGGCTCCTTGGAGACTCCACGGATTGCCATGCGTAGCCAACTTTCGGATCCTCATCAAAAGATCGGCGTAGGGCTGACAGATCATCCCGCCTTTTTCTCAAACACCTATGAACTCGACCCGAACAGCCCATTTGCAGGATTTGAAAACCATGCGAAGGTGATAATGTATCACAAACAGGCGACCAGTACAGATCATCCTTATAATGTCGAGTTGCTGATCAATCCAAAATACTGGGATGTGGCACATGCCGATGACGATGTCTGGAAGCAAGAGGTAGGGAATGACCAGCGGACGCTTGTTACCCTCCAGTTTGTTTTTGCTACCCAACTTGATGACAGCAACCGCATCTTTTACCGGGGCGAAGGACAAAAGTTGGGAGTTAAGGTAAACCGCAACCAGTCAGGCTCAAACCTGTTTAATGAGGTACGGGATCTGCGCGATCGCATCCTTGATTTTCTACAAGCCGATCACGATCCGAATGATGGAATGCACTTCGGTAATGAAGGGACAGTGCATCACGCTGGTGGTTCGATGCGGATGAGTGACAATCACACAGGAGTCGTTGACGAAAAACTGCGAATGGAAGCGTATGACAATTTGTACATCTGCGACGTGTCAGTTTTTCCAATCATCCCGGCTGCTAACCCAAGCCTGACACTAGCCGCGTTGGCGCTTCGTCTGGCTGACCACCTCAGCCAGTTGCCATAATGGCGTAGAGCAATTACTGTTACAAGCGTGCTCACTGGATAAACTACAAACCATATGATAGGGGCACAAAGCTTTGCTCTGCCCCCCAAATATTTTTATTGAGATCCTAGCCCTGATTTTTCCAGCCTAGCCAGCGCATCTTCAGCAGCAGCTTTTTCAGCTTCTCTTTTACTGCGCCCCTTGCCTTCACCGTACTGTTTGTCTCCCACAAATACTTTAGCAATGAATTCTGGAGCGTGAGAAGAACCACCTACTTGAACAGTAAGGTATTTGGGGGGTGTTTGGGTAATGTTGCGTTGTACCCATTCCTGAAAACGATTTTTGGAGTCTACATTTGAGCGAAACTCCACAATACTTTCAGGTACAGAATCAAATAGCGGTTCCACAACAGCACGAACTGCTTCGATATCATAATTGTTGTCTAGGTAGTAAGCGGCAATGACTGCTTCAAACGTGCTGCTGAGCAAATTGGGATTTTGGAAACCTCCTTCTAAAGTTGCTCCTTTACCCAACCGCATCCTAAAGTTTAAACCCACCTCAATTGCAAACTTTGCCAGTTGCTTTTCATCTACAAGTGCAGAACGCCGACGGGTTAATTGATCTTCTCCTTTTTCCGGGTGACGACGATAAAGGTATTCGCCACTTAGAAAAGTCAGTAAAGCATCACCGAGAAACTCTAGACGCTCGTTGTGTTCTCCTTGTTGGGGGTTTTCGTGGACATAAGAACGATGGGTCAGCGCACGGCGTAAAAGAGAACTATCCTGAAAGCCTTGTTGTTTAATGATTTCAGCCAATTTATCTCTGGGGACTTTTTCAGTTAGGTTGGGACTGAGGATTGCTAAAACTTCCTGCTTTTGCTGTTGTGCAACATTGGCTTCTGGCGCAGAGATAGCCTTGAGAAGTCGAGCGATCGTGTCGATCGCGCGATAGGTGTCCTCTGTTAAAAAGTGAGATTGATGCGCCCAAGTCTTGCTAGTTTCTATGAGTTCAGCGACTAAAGCACGTTCGGTATAACCTAGGTTTTTGCTGAATACCTGATCCCATTGCTTAATTATTAGTGTTAATAAAACAGGAATATTATTACCCAGAATGTCTTCCGCTTCAGGCTTGAAGGTTTCGTCATCAAACATATATGAAGTGGCGATTGTTAGCCAGCCCTCACCATAGACTTTTTGCATCTCCCTTTTTACATAAGGGTATAAACCTTGATTTAAAAGAGCTAAACCCTTGCCAATTCGTTCGTGGTTGCTAACAGCCATCGTAGTATTTAAAGTAACATTTTTCTAAGTAATCATTTAAGGCACTTTATTCAGATGCCAGAAATTGCTACTGTCAAAGCTTGAGCAGGACAGATTTACTATTTTAACCATTGCTAATTTCATAACAAACTTGGTTAGCGAAGTTTGGTAGATAAGAAGATTAAGCAGGAATTTTGTCAACTACCTACACTTACCCGAAGGGAAGTGTAGGCTTCCAGTTCTGACCTATTTTAGCTAGCTCTGACAGAAGCCCGACACCTCACCCAACAGGGGAGTGATAGACGCGAGGCCCTTTTCCTCTGGGAGGATACAGCCGGAAAAAATACGTTTGCAGGGCGGCGCGAAATATGCTCACCTTCGGGTACGCGAACAGGGCGGCACTTCCTTACAATCGCATTCTTCTACGTTCACATGAACTCTAGGTGTAGAAAATGCACAGTTAGAAATAAGACAGAGGGTTGTGTGTGTAAGCTGTATACTAGTGATAGCCGTTTTTATTTTAATGTCTAATTTCATCAAACTGCTATCTTGTAAAAATAAGTTATACCAAGCTTGAAAATAAATTTTAATGTTGAGATTATTCCGATGGTTATTATTAATAATTATATTTATTTGTATAACTTTTCATACACCTGCATTTGCAGATAAATTTATGAATAAAGAAGATATTCGTGTGTTGATTGAAAAAGCTAGAGATGCTTGGGTAACTCAAGATGCTGATGCTCTTGCCCAGTTGTTTACGTCAGACGGTGAACTTATAGTGCCTGGCAAACGTTGGCAGGGGCAAGAGAAAATAAGGGAAGAAGTTACCCAATTTGCTCAGCAATGTTCAAATGTAAAAATCGATATCCAGCGGATTATTATTGAGGGAAGCCAGGCGGTAGTGGAATGGTATTACGAAGATACAGAAAAAGCATCAGGTTACCGCAACAAAGCAGACGATGTTATAGTTGTTGATTTCAAAGAAGGTCGAATTAGCCGTTGGCGTGAATATATTGACACAAAAACACCAGTTAGCATTTAGCAGTCTAAAAATAGAAGTGACAAAATTCTCACTATAGTCTGAGATTAAACTCCAACTGTGGAATGACTTGTTAGAAGCTTTCGGTTTGCTAATTTAATAATTAAGAATAAGTTGACAATAAATAGCACTGGATGGGGGTTATATCGCTGTGACCCATTGTTGCACATAGAAGGAGAGCGGCGTCATATGTGCGAACAGTGCAAATAGTTCACATTGACGATGTAGAGTTTTTGTCGCTTCCTCTACTTTGTTATCACCAAAGGAAGGCTAAACCCTTCTTCAGAGCGGTCTAAGGTGATAATCGTCAGATGTTCATCGCATACTAGGTTTGTATAAAATGTACGGTACCTCAGATCAATTTTGATCTGAGGTGATTTAATTGTGAAGTATTGACCCTACAAACAAAATAATCCCTAGGTCTACTAGGGAAGGTGTAAAATAAATCAGCAATTTATGATAATTCGTAACTAAGTTACTCGTCACAAATTACGAATTACCTATTCTTTCTGATGGTATTGATAACTGCACCTGTTGCTGCACCTTCAGCTGCACTGCCAAGGGTATCTCTACCACCGTTGATAATACCATCACTGACTGCACCGGCGGCTGCACCGACTCCAACATCTTGAATGATGTTGCGATTTTGTCTTTCTCTACGAGTACCTCTAAGACCATTAGCACCATTGACAGCAGCACCAGCAGCACCACCCTTAATGGCACTCCTTACCACATTACGTCCTCTAATGACGCCTGAGACAGCACCAACACCTGCTCCAATGCCCACATCTTCAAGGATCTTGTCATCAGCAGAAGCAGGTTGAGCTGGAACCAAGCTAACACCAGCTAAAGAAGCAGCCAAGAGGCTGGGCATAAATGCGCGTTTCAAAATTTTGTTCATCGTTTTACCTTCTCAAGACATTAAACGACTAGAGAAAAGTTGAAGTTGTTCCACTTTTTTTACCTTTTCTCTAGTGTAGACAACAGAAAAGTTTTTCTGCATGAAAACGTTTTCATGATTACCGTACCTTTTATTCAGAATGCCTGAATCCATTCTTTGATAGAGTATTCAGTCCAGATGCCATTTTGCCAGTAAGGATCAGCTTCAACTAACTGGCGCACAGTAGCTTCGTCTTCGGCTTCGTAAATACCAAAAACTTTAGTGACATCTTTGGTAGGACCAATAGTAATCAACACACCGGATTCTTTCTGTTTCGCTAATCCGTCTAGGTGCGCTTGACGGTAAGGGGCGCGTTTTTCCAGAACGTCTTCGCAGTAAGTTCCCCACAATACGTATTTAGGCATGGCTGTATATCTGGCTGTATATGATTGAAAATTCAAAATTCAAAAAGCAAGAAAGAAGACACAACAGAGAAGAAAAAGCAAAGAATTTCTTCATTTTTCTCTCTTCACTCTTGAGTCTTAACTCCTTAGGCTAACACCAAATTTCTCCACGAGGGCTTCGCGGACTTTGTTGTGTACTGGTTCAACTTCAGTATCCGTGAGGGTGCGATCGCTCGCCCGATAAATCAAACGGAATGCTAAACTCCGCTGTCCTTGGGGGACGTTCTCACCGCGATATTCATCAAACAATTCCACAGACTCTAGCAAATCTTTGCCTGCTTTGGTAATTGCTTTTTCAATTTCAGCAACTGTCACTTTCACAGGTGCAAAGAAAGCAATATCTCGATCTGCCGCTGGATAAGTGGAGTAAGGCAAGAATTGCGGTACTAAAATTTCATCCTCGTCGAGAGAATTCAAAAGCACATCTAGATCCAACTGGAACACGTAAACTGAATCTGGTAAACCTTTTTCTTGCCGTAGTTGGGGGTGCAGTTGCCCAAAGATACCAAGTCTGTTACCTCGTATCCATAGGGAAGCGGTACGTCCTGGGTGCAAGCGAGAGTCTCTGCGATCGCTTTGGTATTCCACTTGCAAGCCAAGTTGTTGAAAGACACTTTCTAGAATACCTTTGGCTTCAAACCAAGTCATAGGTTGCTCGCGTTCGCCCTTGGCGCTGTGCTTTGCACAATCGCTTCTTGTCCACTTGCTGTTGGAGATATCGCCTCCCATAATCCCAGCAATAGCTTCTGCTTCTTGCAAACCTTCTTCATGCCAGAAAATTTGCCCAATCTCAAAGCCGTTCAACGAACCATTGCCTTGTTCTAAATTGTATTGAAACGCATCAATCAACCCTGATATCAAATCGGTTCGCAAAGCAGAATATTCAACAAACAACGGATTTGCCAGCACGATTTGTCTGTCTTCCCCTGGTTTTACCAAGGAATAGTGTATTAATTCTGTCAATCCTTCCGCCCGTAGCGATGCTCGTAACTTGCGTACCAGCTCTTGCTCAACAGGCAAATAACCTGCTTCTGACTTATCTGGTAGAGTGTCGTAAAATTTATCGTAGCCGTAGAGACGGGCAATTTCTTCAATTAAGTCTATTTCCCGTTCTAAGTCGCGGTAACGATACGGAGGTACAGAAACCGTCCACGTATGATCATCTATGGCAGTTACCTGACATCCTAGTGCTGTCAGGATGCGTTCAACATCTTCGCCTTGGATTTCACCTGTTTGCTCTCCCAAATCGACTGGTCCGAGAACCTGATTCACTCGGTCTAAACGCAGTTCAATCGAATGTGTCCAAGTCGAGGGGTCAGGACGGGAGTCGGCAATTTCCTGTGTGGCTATAGTTCCAGAAGCCAGTTCGCTGATCAGTGATAAAGCGCGGCGTGTGGCGACTTCCAACTCAGCGCGGTTCACTCCCCGTTCGTATCTTCCAGACGCCTCGCTTCTTAAGCCTACGCTACGGGAAGAACGGCGAATTGCCACAGAATCAAACAGCGCAGCTTCTAATACCAAGTTTTGAGTTCCATCATGCACTTCGGTTTCTTCGCCACCCATAACTCCCGCTAGCGCCACAGGTTTATTATTGGCGGTGATTAACAGATTTTGGGTAGATAGAGTGCGAGTTTGTCCATCGAGGGTTTTGAGAGTTTCCCCAGCATTGGCGAAGCGGACACCGATTTGTAGAGACGTACCATGGTACGTCTCTACATCAGCTACCGATTGTAGGCGATCGCGGTCAAAAGCGTGCAGCGGCTGTCCCCATTCCAACAAAACGTAGTTCGTGATATCCACCACATTATTTATCGGTCGCACTCCAGCAGCACGCAGGCGCTGTTGCAGCCACTCGGGTGATGGTGCAATATTTACTTGGTCAATTACTGTGCCAATGTATGCTGGGCAAGCTTGCGTATCAGAGATTTTTAAAGCTAAAGGAAACGTTTCTAGAGACGTACCATGCGTCTGTTCACCTGGTTCGGGAAGCGTCAGCTTTGCCCCTGTCAGGGCTGCGACTTCCCGCGCTATACCAACCATACTCAAGGCGTCAGCACGGTTAGCAGTCGCAGTCACGTCTAAAATAACATCATCTAAACCCAAGAGTGGACGGACATCGCTACCAACTTGCAGGTTCTCTTGCGTAAAAATATGAATTCCGTCAACATCGCTAGGTAAACCCAGTTCCTTCAGCGAACAAATCATCCCCTGAGACGGAACACCTCGTAGTTTCGCAGGTTTGATTTTTAAATCAATGTTTGGTAGGTAAGTACCTACGGTTGCTACTGGGACATAGAGATCTGCCCGGACATTAGAAGCACCACAGACAATATTTAAAGTTTCACCCGTGGCGATATCGACTTGGCAAACACTCAACTTGTCAGCGTTGGGGTGGGGTTGGCGTTCAAGCACTTTCCCCACAACAACGCCCGCAGCCCAAGTGCGGCGATCTTCAATATCTTCCACCTCAAACCCAGCTAATGTCAGTGTTTCTGCTAGTTCTTCTGGGCTAACTTTCAACTCGACTAGTTCTTGCAACCATTTCAGTGAGATACGCATGTCATGTGTTGCCTTGTCTGAAATCTAAGCTAAATAATAATGCACAGACTATTCTAGAACTATTCCATCAAATTCCTCACGCATTGGGACAAGGTCTTCAGACACCAAGCTTGCGACGGTACTTAAGCAAAAATTCACAACTATGGTTACCAAGGCAACAGTCACTTTTTTTAGGCACTCAAAATCCAACAATCGTAAAGGGAGGGGCTGGTGGTAAAGTTATTCTGTGTAAGTAACAGCAAATGCTTGTCCCCTGTAGGTTTTTATAGTTCACTTGAAATCATGCACACAAAAGCCGCTTTACCTATTACTCTTTTAGACGGCAAGCAAACTTTGCCTATTATTGAAGCTTATTTTGAGTTTAATCATCTTAAGCATCTGTATCGTCAAGGTTGGTTAAAGCACGGTATTGAGCCAAAGTATTGTGAAAGTGTTGCCGAACACTCGTTTTGTGTTGCGCTATTAGCTTTATTTTTAGCTGATGAATATCACCTTGAGTTAGACAACACCAAGGTTATTCGTATGGCTTTAATACATGATTTGGGAGAAATATATGCAGGAGATTTTACTCCAAAAGATGCAATTGAAAGAAATCATAAATATGAATTAGAAAAGCAGTCTATTATTCAAGTACTAAGTAAACTTCCTAATGGATTAAAGTGGATTGATTTATGGGAAGAATACGAAAAGGGGCAATCTGCTGAATCACAGTTTGTTCGCCAACTAGACCGATTAGAAATGGCTTTACAAGCAAGTGTATATGAACACCTTGGGCTAGGCAATTTATCCTCACATCTTGCACCTGTACGAGTAAACCCTAAAAAAGCTTACCAACAGCACAAAAATGTAACATAAAAAAAATGAAGAGCTTCAGTAATAAAGAGTCGCTATTGTTACTACAATAATAGCGATAATACTTGATTCAAGAAATTGCTCACAAACAAATCAGACTTTATTGATAATGATAATAACATAGCAAGAGAGTGTAGGCGAGCGTCGCTCGCCTACACTCTCATATTCATTCAATTACCCTTATTGAGGAAGCGCTCGCCGCTTCCTCAAACACCAAATGATTATCATTAT
>JXCB02000044.1:89739-150527 GCA_000828075.3 Tolypothrix campylonemoides VB511288
TTAAGCATCGTTTTGGTTTGCACCGTTTTGGTCAAGGAACTTTGCTTGGAATGTATCGCTGGCTTATTCTTTCTCTAACTGCCTATCTTATCACTCATTGGACTTATCTTCAGACTCAGTTACCATTACCACCTGATTGGGGTGAGGCTGCCCAAACTGCCCTTGAATCTATTTTTCCTCAATTCGCACTGTCTCTTCTTTTACTTGATATTGAGCGATTGATTCCCCTTGCACGTAGTTCTGGTTTTGACATCCATATTTCCAGGTGCAAGATGTGAGTATCAGTCTTTTTTGAAAGTGCCAATCAGGTTTTGTCAGCACAACAACTCAAATCTATATCCAGAGGGCTAGAAGATTTAAGAGATTAAACTCTTAACAAGTCGGCAGTCGGCACAAGAGTTTGGTCTTAACAAGCGTGCCATTCTGCTATAAGTAATTTAAATATCAAAATCCAATTGTAAATTTTAAAATAGAATATAATGACGCAATAATATTAGGATAAAAAGCATTTCCTTAGATCCTAATTTTAGTTTTTTTTAACGATTGACTATTAACTAATAACTAAATCATCAAGCCAAATGCATAAACACCATTTTCAGTAAATCTGCACGAGAAAAAGGCTTAGTTAAATATCCAGATGCCCCAACAAATCTTGCTTTGACTCTGTCAATCAATCCTTTGTTTCCCGTTACCATAATTATGGGAGTTTTTTTGAACATTGAATTATTTCGGACAATCCGGCATAATTCATAACCATCTATGCCTTCCATATTCAAATCCAGTAAAATTAGGTCTGGCTTATGTCGAATAATCGACATCACTGCTTTCAGTGGGTCGTTAATCGTCACTACAGAAAAATTTTCATCTTCTAAAAAGCGGCTAATTTCTTTTAGGATGGTGGGGCTATCATCAACAGAAACAACAGTATAGATTTTCCGATGACTTGCATGAGCAGGAGTTTCTGTATCATGTCCCGAGTTTCTATTATTATTGTTGTTATTATTATTATTAGATTTAGATGTTGCTAATTCTTGAGCTTGTTCTTTTGGAGGAGAAATCGGCGTTGGTCGCTGATGAGTAACTCTGTTTTCTGTAGAGATATCTGTAGAAATAGGATTATCCTTGGAGATAGTGCCACTTGATGCTACTGCAGAATCAACAAATTTAGTATTAGCTGATTGGGCGACATAAGTAGAAGCTTGTTCTAAATCTGGAAATGTCTTTGGTAATTTATCAAATGGAGGGTCTGGTTCATGCAATAATATTGTGCCATTTAAAATATGAGGGTATAATATTCTAGCCAGTTGGACTTCGTCTTGATTCATAATCACTGACAGATGCCGCAGACTAAAACCCTTCATCCACTCAGTTAACTGAGGGTCTATTCCTGATAAATTCTTTTGACTGTTTGTGGTTTTAATTAACAAATATGGACGCTGATAAGGAGAAGAAATTTGGGGACCTAATGACTGCCAATTTTGCAACTTTTGTTGGCAACGTTCCACAATTTTTTCTACATCCAGCTTGCAAATGGTTGGAACTCGATAATGAGAATCTTTTAATGTAAAAGTTCCATGCTTGATTAAAAGATATGGCTCAAGCACTTCTTTGACCAATTCTTGGATCAGCACAGCTGCTTGTGTAGAATGTAGGTATCGTTCACTAACTAACCAGCAAATAGCTTGGTACTCAGGAGGGAGTGGAGGGGGAATAGAGTGTTCTTTGGTATGATTTTTATGTTCAACTGACTGATTTTTTGCGTCTGGTTCAAACATCAAACGTAATTGAACACGAACTTCAGCGATGATGTTAGGAACATGATGGCTCAGGCGACGCAAATGACGTTCAAGTCGGTCGAAAGGTTCGACTGAATGGGTTGCATAAGTTATTCTCCCCTGTTCTAAATAGATTGACCAGGAAACAGAGTTGCTAAGGACTTGTAAACAAGTACTTTCAGAACAATTAGATAGGTGTCTCAATAAACTGAGGGGACGTAGTTTGGTGAATGTGCCAAAATTCTTCATTTCTTTAGAGATTTACTGGAAAATAAGACCGATTCTTTGAATTTTCTTTCTTATCGGTAAATAAGGTATTTCGTTTACCTCGATATTTCCCTATAAAGAAATATTCTTATAATCTGAGATTGTATACATATATTACAAACTGTAGAGATAACATTATAGCTAGTATGTTACATTTTCCCGTAACATAGCTAACCAAAGAATTTTTCTTTTTTATTTCAATTTTAATTAATCAAGCAAGGTAACAAAGACCTAGCTATCCTACTGATTTTATGAACTCTAGTTAATTGCTTTTATCTAAAATCCTACCTTTCTACATCGAATCTTTAAAATTTTGTGTTAACTGACGTACTAATTTATTGTATTCTATACGTGTTATGTATAAAATTTGCTTGTATTTTGCGGTAGGCAATGCCGACTCCTAGTTGGTTCGTTTTCCAAGGATATGTCTCTGGCAAGATTCCAGAAATTTGTAAAAAAATTAGCAGCAGAATTTTGTTTAACAAATAGTAAACTATCTAGGATTAAACAACTTACATATAGTTTCGTTGGTGCTATAAACTATATACTTTGAGGAAAAGGAAAGCTTGGCTTTGGACTATAACATAACACGTAAAGTTATGCCTGATACATTTAAACTTGATGAAGTAGTGGAGTTTGCTGAAAACCCAGAACCCCGTTGTCCTTGTGTACTTCTCCTAGATACATCTGGTTCAATGCAAGGTATGCCAATAGATTCATTGAATCAGGGGTTACAGACTTTCAAGGAAGAATTAACGAAAAATTCCTTGGCGGCAAGGAGGGTAGAAGTAGCAATAGTTACTTTTGATAGTCATGTAAATGTAGTACAGGACTTTGTGACTGCGGATCAATTCAGTCCGCCGATACTGACAGCACAAGGACTGACTACGATGGGTGCTGGAATTCATAAAGCTTTGGATCTGCTCCAAGACCGCAAAGCTCAGTATCGCAACAACGGCATTGCTTACTACCGTCCTTGGGTATTCATGATTACTGATGGTGAGCCGCAAGGCGAGTTTGAAGATGTTGTAGAGCAAGCTGCACGGCGTTTGCACGCAGATGAAGCAAGTAAGCGTGTAGCGTTTTTTACTGTTGGTGTTGACAGTGCGAACATGACACGCTTAAGTCAAATAGCTGTGCGTACGCCTTTGAGGCTCGAAGGACTCAATTTTGTTGAAATGTTTGTTTGGCTGTCAGCTAGTATGTCAGCTGTTTCTCATTCCAAAGTAGACGAACAGGTGGCGCTACCGCCAATTGGTTGGGGTTCTGTTTAGTAATGATATAACGCAATGCTCATGCAAAGAGCAGCAACGGAAGACTATCATATGAATACTTCTAGACAGATACCTCATTGGCGGGTAGTAGCCGCATCGGTCTGTGGTACAAGCCACTTAAAGAACAAGCAGTTGTGTCAGGATGCTCACCACTGGCAGATTTTGCCAGATAATATTTTGCTTGTTGCTGCGGCAGATGGAGCTGGATCTGCAAGCATGGGTAAGCTGGGAGCAATGGTTGCTGTGGAAACAGCGATAGAAAACATATCAATCAAAGAAATCTCAGGACGAACTTTAGTCGATGATGATGCTGTGCGATCGCTTTTGCTTGAGGCAATAATTGCTGCCAAAAAAGCTGTTGAGGAAGAAGCTGTTGCTTGTGAAAAGCAGCCATTGGATTTAGCAAGCACTTTGATTATTGCAGTTGCGACCCCAGAAGTTGTAGCAGTGGCACAAATAGGCGATGGTGTGGCGGTAGCGAGGGATGTTCAGGGAAACCTAATTGCACTGACTACGCCCGATAGTGGAGAATATATTAATGAGACAGTTTTTTTGACCTCGCCGACAGCCTTAGATGCTGCTCAACTTAGGGTATGGCGTCAAGCGATAGTCAACGTTGGTGTCCTCACTGATGGACTACAAATGCTTGCGATGAATATGGCTGTGGGTGCGCCTCATAAACCGTTTTTCCTGCCTCTGTTTGACTTTACAGCGAATGCTGATGATAAGACAGTAGCAAAGGAACAGTTGGTGAAGTTTCTGCGTTCGGATCGGATTACCCAACGTACAGATGATGACCTCACATTAATCATTGCTGCTTTGAGCAATTGATTGGAGAATTCGTTTGTGCAAAAGTGTATAAATTTATAACGTATCCATAAATTATATCATGCAGGTACTACGTTGTCTTTCTAACCAAAAAATTAATAATATCAACCTTACCGTAAGTTTGGGACGAGGCGGTGAAGCGTGTATATACACAGTGCCAACAGATGCTGGTTTAGTGGCAAAAGTTTATCACAAGCCAACAGCTGCCCAAGCTCGCAAATTGCAGGTGATGCTTGCCCACCCGCCGGAAAACCCAACCGCCAGCTTGGGGCATATTTCCATAGCATGGCCCATTGAGTTGTTGCATTCAACGGATGCAAGCGCTCAGGTGATAGGCTTTTTGATGCCACGCATTCAGGGAATGCGTCCAATCATCGACTTTTATAATCCTAGAACTCGCCGCCAGCACTGTCCTTTGTTCAACTATCAGTACTTAATCCGCACAGCTCGCAATCTAGCTTCGGCTTTTGCTGCGTTGCACGCTAGTGGGTACTGTGTTGGGGATGTGAATGAGTCGAATATCCTTGTCAGTGACACAGCATTGGTGACAATAGTAGACACCGATTCATTCCAGGTAAAAGACCCAAATTCTGGAGTGATTTATCGGTGTCATGTAGGGAAACCAGAATTTACGCCACCAGAACTTCAAAACAAAACCTTTGCTCAGTGCGATCGCAATTTTACCCACGACGCGTTTGGGTTAGCAGTGCTGATCTTTCAACTGTTGATGGAAGGCACACACCCATTTTCCGGCATTTATCAAGGAGCTGGTGAACCTCCAACCTACGAAGCACGCATAGCAGCAGGGCATTTTACCTACAGTCTCAAGCGACGTGTACCATACATTCCCACACCGATCGCACCTCCTTGGGATATTCTTCCCCTAAGCTTGCAGGAACTGTTTGTACGTTGTTTTGAGGAGAGTCACAACGATCCGCAGCTACGCCCCAGCGCTCAAACTTGGCTAACAGCGCTTGCTGATGCCGAAAACTCCTTAATCACCTGTACTCTCAACCCGCAGCATCGCTATAGCAACCATTTGGACAAATGTCCTTGGTGTGAACGTACTTTGCGATTAGGTGGACGTGATCCATTTCCATCTCTAAAGGCAATAGCAAATAGAGAACATTTACAACCGCGAGTACAACCCAAAAAACGCCAAGTTCAAGTTCCTCGCACACCGCAACCAGCGATTCCATTTTCCCGCACGAATTATCGCCCTCCAGTTATTCCGCAAAATATTTCCTACTATAGACCTCCTAAAAAGCGGAAATTATACCCTATTGTTTTTTGCTTGGTTGGTCTTTTTGGTGCTTTAGGGTATTTGGATTTAATGGTTAAATTTACAAATCGCCCCTTTATTGCCGAAAATCCTTACATTCAGCAAAATTTGATTTCTCTGGCAAAAGAAAAAATTAACAATAAGAAAAATTTTGCTGATTACTACAAGCAGGGACATGCCTCATACAAAGTCAAAGACTACGAAAAAGCCATTGAAAATTTCAGCCAAGCAATACAAAAAGAGCCAAAACATCCAAAAGCTTATGTCAACCGTGGCAATGCTCACTACAACCTAAAAGAGTATGAAGCAGCACTTGCTGATTACAATAAAGCAATTGGCATCAGTCCTAATGAAGTGAAAGCTTATGTCAATCGGGGTAATGCCCGCTATATGCTTGCCGAATATAGCAGCGATCCAGACAAAGAATATAACCTAGCAATTGCAGACTATAACAATGCCTTGCGTCTCAACCCAAATGAAGTAGAAGCATACATCAGACGGGGTATTGTTCGCTCCCAAATTGCTAAATATAGTGGCGATTCTCAACAGGAATATAAAAAAGCAATTAATGACTTCAACCTGGCACTGAGCCTTAATTCTTCAAGGGCAGAAGCATACTTTCAGCGAGGTTTGGTGCGTTATCAAGTTGCCCAATATAGCAGCGATTTTGAGCAAGAATACAAACAAGCAATTCAGGACTTTAACCAAGCATTGAATATCAATTCAAAACTGGCAAAAGTCTATCTAAAACGAGGCGTTGTCCGTTACGAACTTGCGCAATATGGAGGCGGCAAATCTAGCCAGTACCATAAGCAAGCAGTTGATGATTTACAAACAGCTGCCAAAATATCTCTCGAACAAGAGGATATGGATAATTATCAACAAGCATTAAGCAGCATCTGTGTTGTCGTTGAAAATAAATGTGATACTTTTTTGCAAACCACAAATCTATCACAACAAAGCAACTAATACCAATTCTCTCTAAAGTTGCACTTAATACTTACTCTTTGACTCTTGGCGTCCTAGCCTACGGCACGCCGCTGCCTTTACGTGAGAAATAAGATCCCCGACAACTTTTACGAAGTTGGGGATCTGTGGCTTTCAATTCTCACAAAGAAAGCGGAGGATTGCTATAAAAACAAGTTAATTGCAGACAAAATTAAGCTGTTCTGCCACGAGGCTAAACAGTTTTGCTGTTTATTATCTTTTGTATTTTGAAGAATGACAGCGGTTCTGCGTAAGGTGTGCCTTGCTCACCAATACCTCAAAAATCCCTTACGTAATTTTTTATAGGCAATGCCCACCGTACAATTTGTAGTCTAATCATTTAAAAAACGCTATATGTAGCAGGTTATTTCTTGCGATTTTGAAATAGTAGGAGCCGATTATTTTGTATTTTTTAGAAACTGCCTAAATACTGTTATCTCTAAGTTTCAACTAGTTACAAAGCTTTTTCATTTTTTCACACTTAAGATAGATTTATTTATCTGCTCTTCATACTTAAGTGCGATTTTGCAGTTAGATTATATACTGAGAAAATTGAGAAATCAATTTTTCTCTCTTCAATCTTAAGATAGTTGATTACTCATCTACCTCAAAACCTAGAGATAATCCCATGAAAGCAGTGATTTTAGCTGGAGGACTCGGTACACGCTTAAGTGAAGAAACTAGCGTTAGACCCAAGCCTATGGTGGAGATTGGTGGTAAGCCAATACTATGGCATATAATGAAGACTTACTCCACACACGGCATACATGACTTTATTATATGCTGTGGTTACAAAGGTTACGTCATTAAGGAGTATTTTGCCAACTACTTCTTACACATGTCAGACGTTACCTTTGATATGCGATTTAACCAGATGAATGTGCTTTCAGGTTACGCAGAACCTTGGCGTGTCACCTTAGTAGATACGGGTGATAATACAATGACCGGCGGACGTTTGAAGCGAGTCAGAGAGCATATTGGCAATGAAACTTTTTGCTTCACTTACGGCGATGGTGTAAGCAATATCAATGTTACAGAACTCATTAATTTTCACAAAGAACAAAAGACTTTAGCAACAATGACAGCAGTTCAACCACCAGGACGCTTTGGTGCTCTTGTCTTAGGACACGAACAAACAAAAATCACTAGCTTTCGGGAAAAACCAGAAGGGGATGGAGCGTGGATTAATGGTGGTTATTTTGTGCTAGAGCCTGAAGTCATCAATTTAATAGATGATGATTCCACTGTTTGGGAGCAGACACCATTAGAAAAGCTTGCCGAAATGGAAAAGCTATCTGCTTACAAGCATAATGGCTTCTGGCAGCCGATGGATACTTTACGAGATAAAAATTACCTCGAAGATCTGTGGAAGAACGGTAAAGCTCCTTGGAAAGTATGGTGATAAAAAAGAAGATAGAAGATAGAAGATAGAACATACAAGATAGAAAAATCGCTTCATTGTTCACTCTTCTTTTTTCTCAGCATTTTTGATTTTTCACTCTTCATTCTTGACTCTTCACACTTCGTATTCCCAGGAGCTATAGTACTCATGTATGATTTTGCGATTATAGGTGGAGGAATCGTTGGTCTTTCCACCGGGATGGCTTTAGGTAAACGCTATCCCAATGCTCGGATTTTGGTTTTAGAAAAAGAAAGCAATTGGGCTTTTCACCAAACCGGCAACAACAGTGGCGTGATTCATTCTGGCATTTACTATAAGCCGGGAAGTTTCAAAGCTAAATTTTGCCGTGACGGTTGTCTCTCAATGGTGGAATTTTGCCAAGAACATGGAATTGACCATGAAGTTTGCGGCAAAGTCATAGTTGCTACTGATGAAAAAGAGTTACCTCGCCTAGAAAATCTTTACAAGCGAGGTTTTGAAAATGGCATAGACGTTAAGAGAATTTCTCCTGAGGAAGTCAAAGAAATTGAACCTCATGTCACCTGTGTTGGGGGAATATTCGTCTCTTCAACTGGTATTGTAAACTATAAGCAAGTTTGCCTCAAGTATGCTGAAATTATTAAACAGCAAGGAGGAGAACTGCGTCTTAATACAAAGGTTGAAAAAATAGTTACCAGTGGTAATCATCAGGTATTAGAAACTAATACTGGTACTTTTGAAACTCGCTTTGTCATCAATTGTGCTGGATTGCATAGCGATCGCGTTGCCAAAATGGGTAAAGCTGATCCGAAAGCAAAAATTGTTCCTTTCCGGGGAGAATATTACGAACTGACACCAGAAAAACGTTATCTGGTGAAAGGTTTGATTTACCCAGTTCCCAATCCTGATTTTCCCTTCCTAGGTGTCCACTTTACGCGCATGATTGATAGCAGCGTACACGCTGGACCGAATGCAGTTCTTAGCCTTAAGCGTGAAGGCTACAACAAAACCGACTTTGACTTGCGTGATTTTGCAGAAGTCATGACTTATCCTGGTTTTTGGAAACTTGCTGCAAAACATACTGACGAAGGAATCCAGGAAATTATTCGTTCCTTTAGTAAAGCAGCCTTCACCAGAAGTTTGCAAAAACTCATTCCCGAAGTCCAACAAGAAGATCTAGTTCCCACCCACGCTGGTGTTCGCGCACAAGCACTGATGAACGATGGTAAACTGGTAGACGACTTTTTGATTGTTCAAGGTCAAAACTCTGTCCATGTTTGCAATGCTCCTTCCCCAGCAGCAACATCTTCCATCGAAATTGGCAAAGCTATTGTCGCTCAAATTCCTGAACCATCACATCTCAAATCTGTAGTGAGTCAGCTCTAAATATTGTGTTTGCCTGTGCTTTTTTGCAGCATTATTTATTATTTAATTTCATCTAGCACAGGCATTGTTTCATGTGAAAATACCTAAACTTAAGGAGAATAGGTATAACGAACTGCTTGACAGTTGCGGTGTTATTCACTTCACAAATTCTCCCAAAACTTGCTATGCAGGATTACCAGAAGAATCTAAATAACCTAAAAAAAGATTTGTTCTTCCAATATCTTGACATAACAAATTGGTTTGGCTAGCGAGATACCATTTGGAGACGGCTTTGGAGAAAATTTATGAAAGTAACATCGTTGACAACCTCAAAACTTTAAAAATGATGTGTTACGGTGCATAAAGATGTAGACAAGGTGAGTGGAGGCGATAATTTATGCTGCCATCAATACATCATAACTAGATCGCCCAAACTACCCTAACCAGAGTGACGCACCGTACCTCACTAGGGTAATTCATTACGACATGAAATCCAACTTAAATAGGAATTGAAAACAATGAAAATTCTAGTCACTGGTACTGAAGGTTATCTTGGTAGCTTATTACCTCCCTTGTTAATCGAACGGGGACATGAAGTTATCGGAGTAGACACCGGTTTTTATAAAGTGGGTTGGTTGTACAATGGTACTCAGGTCACAGCCAAAACTCTCACTAAAGATATTCGCCATATCACCGTAGAGGATTTACAAGGTGTTGATGCCATAGTCCACATGGCTGAACTGTCGAATGACCCCACTGGACAGTTAGCACCACACATCACTTACGAAATTAACCATAAAGGTTCAGTTCGTCTAGCCACATTGGCAAAAGAAGCAGGTGTGCGTCGTTTTGTGTATATGTCTTCGTGCAGTGTTTATGGCGTTGCGACCGAAGGTGATGTCACAGAAGAATCTGCTGTCAATCCTCAAACCGCATACGCAGAATGTAAGACTTTGGTAGAGCGAGATGTTAAGCCACTCGCTGATGATAACTTCTCTCCCACTTTCATGCGGAATGCTACTGCCTTTGGTGCTTCCCCCAGAATGCGCTTTGATATTGTTTTAAACAATTTAGCAGGTTTGGCATGGACGACCAAAGAAATCAAGATGATCAGTGACGGTACACCTTGGCGTCCACTCGTCCACGCGCTAGATATTTGTAAAGCAATTGTTTGCACAGTGGAAGCTCCTCGTGATATCGTACATAACCAAATCTTCAACGTGGGAGATACAGCCAATAATTATCGAGTCAAAGAAATTGCCGAAATTATTGCTGGAGTTTTCCCAGGTTGCAAATTAAGCTTTGGCGATCAGGGTGCAGACAATCGCAGTTACCGCGTATCTTTCGAGAAAATTAACACCGTTCTACCTGGCTTTAAGTGTGATTGGAACGCACAGCGGGGGGCGCAGCAGTTGTATGATTTGTTCTCACAAATCGATATGACTGAAGAGGTTTTCTTATCTAGAGGCTTCACTCGCTTGAAGCAGCTAGAGTATCTCATTCGTACTCAGCAAATTGACAAAGATTTCTTCTGGAGTAAGTAAACTGTCAGAATTGCTGAAAAGCACTCAGGGAGATTGTGTGATGGGAATGTTCATCACAAAAACAAGTTTATAGCTCATACAGCAGGTTCAAAATTCATTCTTGAAATAAGTTCTACGCAGAGTGGATAATTTGAATGTTCAACTGTCGATTGGATTATAAACCCAGGTGAACATTCCTAACAATCAAACTGTTTTAACCAAGTCAGTAGACTTAATCTACAACCACTGTTTCAATTGTCAAGTTTTTGTCACCACTGATTCTATCGGAATTATCTGATCTACCACATTTTTTAAACAGGGCTGCACTTTATGACAACTATAAAGTACAGAAACACTATATCCCGTGGGAGCATCCCAAAGCAAGCAAAAACCTTACTTACCCTCATCCCCTAACCCCTTCTCAAGAGCGGGATTCGGGGAATAAGAGTAGGACTTGACTCCCCTCTCCCCAATTGGGAGAGGGGTTGGGGGTGAGGGCAGAATGGCAAGTGTGTAAAATTGGGATGCTCCCTATCCCGTTGCTTCTTTGCTTGTGATGGTAGTCAAAATATTCGGCGGGGTGCTCGTATGATGCTCTTTGCTTATTGTCTAACTGCAAAATCTCAAGAAATCAAATCTGACATCATAGGAGTTAAATGGAAATATGAAAACATTATAGGAGTTAAATGGAAATATGAAAACATTGCTGACAATTGCCATCCCCACTTACAATCGCGCTCATTTACTTGATCAACAGCTAGCATGGCTGGCTAGAGCTATCCAAGGATTTGAATCTGAATGTGAAGTCATAATTTCTGATAATTGTTCCACAGATAATACATCTGAAATTATTAAAAAGTGGCTGCCTTATTTTAGTAAAACTAAATTTATTGTAAATAGAAATAGCGAAAATTTAGGCGTGATGAAAAATATTGCATACTGTCTAAATTCAGCCACTAGTAAATATGTATGGACAATTGGTGATGATGATCCAATTCAGGACAGAACTCTTAGCTATGTAGTGGAAAATCTCAAAAAATATCCAGAACTAACATTATTAATTCTCAACTTTTCCTGCCGTTACGAGCCAACTGGTGAATTACTTTATCAACGCTGCTTTGATATTAAAGATGAAGAGGTGTGTGCTGAGGGGAAAGCGGTATTTGAATTTTGTTTGGAGCAAAATCACTCTGGCGTAGGGTTTATGACTGCTCAAGTTTACCGAACAGAAGTGGTGCAGTCTGCTGTCAAAAAATGGTCATCTGGCTTGAATAATATGGAGGCGCAAGTATACTGGACTGCATTTTGTGCTGCTAATGGCAGTGCCAAAGTGACAAAAGATACCTACTTAGAAAGCGCTTTCGGGGATAGTCATTGGATGCGCGAACCAAAAGTATTGCTTAAAATGCAATATATTGATTTGCCTAAAATTTATATAAAATTGATGGAAATAGGATATTCTATTAAATTTTGCAGAAAATTAGTTTTGAAACATTTTCTCAAAAATAACTGGAGGGTTTTCTTTGGGGCTTTGAGAAGATGGCCAATTCTAGCAATAACTACAATAATTCCCTACCTAGCTTTGGTAGGGAAATCTGCAAAAGGAATTCTTTTGTCCCCTAAGGAGATATCAACAAGCCCGTCATCTGATATTCTTAGCACAACTTCACAAACTTAGATTCACACCTGTTCTTTAGTAGGATTTAATGTTTTGAGGGAAAAACAACCAAATAAGCACATGATAGTTACTAAATCTAGAAGCCAAGAATTAGTAAAAAATGCAGTTTCATATAGCATGTACCATTGCTCATGAATAAATTACTCACGATCGCCATTCCTACTTACAATCGTGCTGAACTACTTGATAAGCAACTAGCATGGCTGGTTCAAGCAATCATTGGCTTTGAATCTGATTGTGAAATTTTTGTTTCAGATAATTGTTCAACTGACAAGACTCAAGAGGTCATTTACAAGTGGCAAACCAATCTTAGTCATATCACATTCAAATCCAGCAGAAATTCTGAAAATATTGGTGTGATGCGGAATATCATTCATTGCTTAAAGTCCGCAACAACCAAATATGTTTGGACAATTGGTGATGATGACCCTGTTCAAGATAGAGCAGTTGCTTATGTTATCACCCAACTCAAACAACATGAGGATTTGTCATTATTATTCCTTAATTTTTCTGGTCGTAACAAAATCACAGGTGAACCTGTACACCCACCGACAATAGTGGGTAACCGTTGGTTTGATGTTGATAGTGAAGATGGCAATGGTGACGGTAAAGCCATATTTGAATACTGTTTTGCAAAAAGTGTTGGCGCAGTCATTTTTCTCACTGCTTCTGTATACCGTAGTGATTTGGTACAACGCGCTCTTCAAATCTGGCCAGAAGCTGAGAACAACTGGATATCTCTAGCATACTTAGCTGGGTATTGCGCTGCCAACGGTAGGGTAATTGTTACTAAAGATACTTATATGGAATGTATTGTCGGTGTCAGTTATTGGCAAAAAGATCCAAAATCAGCACTGTTAATGCAATACAAACACCAGTCTGAAGTTGTTATGAAACTAAAGGAGAACGGATACTCGAAGCAATTTTGCCGTAGGATGATTTTGAATAATTTTAAAGAAGCTAACTTGAGGGTTTTCTTAGGTGCTTTAAAAAGATGGCCTGTGTTCGCCATCCAGACAATAGTTCCCTTTTTGGCTTTAGTAGGTATGTCTGTTTTTGACGCAGCAGCTACTAGAGAATTAAAAATGGCAGAAACAACAGAGGCGTCTACTCAAGAGTTACGAAAATATCAAGAATAAGCGGCGAATCAATACTGAGAAAAAAACTAAATTTTCTAGAAGGTGCTATTCCATGCTTAAAACTACTATAAACAGAATATCTGAACTGAAATCTGAGTTAGGTTATAGGTCTGCGCTTTTGAACCATGCAGGAAAATTGCCTGCTTTGGAAGAAGGCGATCGCCTGATTGTCGATGGTCTCAAACGCGATGGAGTTTATGTAACAACTCTGGAAAAGCTGGGGTTAGGTTCTACATCTGCTCTTCTCCAAGCATCTTACACTCAATTATCTAGAATGAATGATGCAAATAACAGCAACCTAACGCAAAGACTGCCACAAATTTACACAGTGACAGATTTACCAGAATTTTCCTACTGGGGTCGGGAACCAAAACTGCTTAACATCATCGAAAATTACATCGGTCTTCCTGTTGCTTTTCAAGGCGTACATTTACGCAAAGACTTTCCCAACGAAAATCAGTTTGGCACACTGCTATGGCATAAAGACTCAGAAGACCGCCGGATGGTCAAAATAATTATTTATCTGACCGACGTAGAAGAAAAACACGGTCCTTTTGAATATGTTCCCCTATCTTTGACCTCCTTGTCCACCCTAAATTATTATCGGATTTACTACAAGCTTTGGCGCTCAGGCTACATAGGTATCACCGATGAACAGCTCAAGGAAGTCATTCCAGAACACAAATGGAAATCATGTCCCGGACCTGCGGGTACAGTCATTTTTACAGATCCAAAAACTGCTTTACACCACGGAACCCTAAGGACAGAAGACAGGTCAGCGCTCTTTTTTGTTTACACTGCAAACCCACCGAAACGTCCAGAACTTTGCACCCAGTACTGGGATGATACTTTTGCCAAACCAGATTTATCTCAAGAACTTGATTCAGTGAGAGTTTTGAGATAGTGTGCTTGTCCCGCCCTGAGAATTTTTTCGTGTTGTTTGCGCCTACTTGTTGGGTAGGCGCAAACAACACGAAGGTAAATCAGGAATTACCTAGTGCCACTGTGTAGTCATAATTCAAAGAGAGTTTTCCTATGATTTTTACCGAAATCGAACTTAAAGGCGCGTACATCATTGACCTAGAAGAGAAGCACGACCATCGTGGCTTCTTTGCCCGTACCTTCTGCGCTCAAGAATTTGAAGCGCATGGTTTAAAGCCAACGGTTGCGCAATGCAATCTGTCTTTTAACCACAAAAAAGGGACTTTGCGGGGAATGCATTATCAAATTCCGCCAGCAGCAGAAACGAAATTAATTCGCTGTACCCAAGGCGCTATCTATGACGTGATTATTGATATGCGTCCTGAATCTCCTACTTATCTTCAACATATCGGTGTGGAACTCACCGCAGAAAACCGTCGCGCCTTCTATGTTCCAGAAATGTTTGCTCACGGCTACCAAGCACTCACAGATGGGGCAGAAGTTGTGTATCAGGTTGGTGAATTTTACACACCAGGATATGAGCGGGGATTGCGCTACGATGACCCATTCTTTAATATTCAATGGCCTGTGGAAGTGACTGAAATTTCTCAGAAAGATCAGAATTGGCCTTTGATGACAATGATGACCGTTGGAGGAAATGTTTAGTTCTTAGTGATCAGTGGGCAAACTACTAATACTTAACGACTAACAAGTAAATATCAACACAGGAGTTTCACCAAATGATTATTGTAGATCGCGCCTTACAAGCCCGCGCCGAAGCAGGTAACCCCATCAAAGTTGGAATGATTGGTGCTGGCTTTATGGGACGGGGAATTGCCAATCAAATTAAAAATTCTGTGCCTGGTATGGAGTTAGTTGCTATCTCCAACCGAAGTGTTGATGCAGCCAAACGAGCATATTCGGAAGCAGGGATTGAAGATTATAAAGTCGTTTCTACCGTCGCTGAATTAGAAGACGCGATCGCCCACAATCAATACGCAGTGACAGAAGATGCAATGTTACTGTGCCGTGCCGAGGGTATCGATGCACTGATTGAAGTTACAGGTGCGGTAGAATTTGGCGCTCATGTCGTGCTTGAGGCGATCGCTCATCACAAGCATGTCATCATGATGAACGCGGAACTCGATGGCACCATCGGTCCGATTCTCAAAGTTTACGCCGACAAAGCAGGAGTCATCCTGACCGCCTGCGATGGCGATCAGCCAGGGGTGCAATTGAACCTTTATCGTTTTGTAAAAAGTATCGGCTTAACTCCGCTGTTGTGTGGTAACATCAAAGGCTTACAAGACCCGTATCGTAATCCCACCACACAGGAAGCATTTGCCAAACGTTGGGGCCAAAAGGCTCACATGGTCACCAGCTTTGCCGATGGTACAAAAATTTCCTTTGAGCAGGCGATCGTTGCCAATGCCACAGGTATGACAGTTGCCAAACGGGGAATGCTGGGATACGACTTTAACGGTCATGTCGATGAAATGACCAAAATGTATGATGTCGAACAACTCAAAGAACTGGGCGGCATCGTTGATTACGTCGTTGGCGCAAAACCAGGTCCAGGGGTATTTGTATTTGGAACTCACGACGATCCCAAGCAACAGCACTACCTTAACCTGTACAAGTTAGGTGAAGGACCGCTCTACAGCTTTTATACTCCTTACCACCTCTGTCACTTTGAGGTGCCATTGTCTGTTGCTCGCGCTGTCCTCTTCCAAGATTACGTCTTAAGTCCTTTAGGAGGTCCCTTAGTAGATGTTGTCACCACTGCCAAAATCGACTTAAAAGCTGGAGAAACCCTAGATGGCATCGGCTATTACATGACTTACGGTCAATGCGAAAAGTCCAACATTGTCCAAGAGCAAAACCTCTTACCCATTGGTTTAGCGGAAGGATGTCGCCTCAAGCGAGATATTCCAAAAGACCAAGTCCTCACCTATGACGACGTAGAACTGCCTGAAGGTAGACTGTGCGACAAACTGCGATCTGAGCAGAACGCTTATTTTGCTCAATCAAAGACCTTGGCAGCAGTTTAGGTAACGCCGGTTAACCAAAGTCAACCCATACTTGATGTCATGGTGTTGACTTTGGTAGCAAACAAGCCATAGGTTGAGTAGTAAAGAATCTCTTGTTAGACGCAAAAGTTATGCAAAGGTTATGAAATTCTGATTTCGACAAGTTGATGGCATCCCAAGCATTAACAATGGTTCACTACTCTTCCAACTCAGTATATTTATGCCAACTAAATTAGCTCAGCGTACAGTCAATATCGTTAATCGCCTAACACACAAAATAAAAGTCCGTCAACAAATGCGCCGGAAGGTTTCACTCCAGCCGCGTAAGCCAGCTATTGGTAACGTACTAATCTCCTACGTTGTTGAACCATTTCTCTTAAAACCTGGTGAACCTATCCCGAATTCTCACACTCATTTTTGGGAATGTTACCAAATGGCACAAACTTTCTTGGACATGGGCTACTGTGTTGATGTCATCCAATATTACAACGATATATTCTTACCTCAAAAAGAATATGCATTCTTTATAGAAACTCGTTCCAACCTGCAAAGGTGTGCACCATTCCTCAATAAAGATTGTGTAAAAATATTCCATGCTGACACCGCTCATATATTATTCCATAATGCAGCAGAAGCCAACAGACTGTTGGCACTACAGCAAAGGCGAGGCGTAACTCTGACCCCTCGGAGATTTGAACCACCTAATCTAGCTCTAGAACACGCTGATTGTGCCACAGTTCTGGGTAATGAGTTTACCATGAATACCCTGAAATATGCAAAAAAACCGATTTACCGCGTTCCCATTTCTACACAAGTCGTTTATCCATGGTCAGAAGAAAAAGATTTTGACGCTTGCCGCAAGAATTTTCTCTGGTTTGGTAGTGGCGGTCTAGTTCACAAGGGATTAGACTTGGTATTGGAAGCCTTTGCTCAAATGCCTGATTGCCATTTAACTATTTGCGGACCAATAAGTAAAGAACAAGATTTTGTAGAAGCTTTTTATAAAGAACTTTATCAAACCGCTAATATTCACACTGTAGGATGGATTGATATAAACAGTCAGAAGTTTACAAATATCCTTAACAACTGCGTTGGCATTGTCTATCCTTCCTGTTCTGAAGGTGGTGGTGGCAGCGTAATTAATTGTATGCATGCAGGGTTAATACCAATTGTCAGCTATGAAGCTAGTGTAGATGTGGAAAAAGATTACGGTGTTATCCTAAAAGAAAGTTCGATACAAGAAATCAAACAAGAAGTCCAAAAAATTTCCACTCTGCCCAAAGAAGAGTTAAAACAGATGGCAAGAAGAGCTTGGGAAGTTGCCAGAGAAAATCATACCAAAGAAAAGTTTGCAGAAAATTATAGAAATACTATCGAAAAATTTATGGAAAATCATTCTCACAAAAACGAGGTCTTGATTCATGTCTAAGATTCCATTACCAGAAAAACTTAGCTTACGTATCAAATTTCAAGTTCGAGAATTCAATAGTAGAGTTTGTCACTAGGTTTTACGAGTCAAAAGCAAATTACTTAGAGTCAACCATAAACCAGCTAGTATCCTTACAAAATATTTATGAAAAATTAATATTATCAAAATAACCTTTTAGTATCTTGGAAACAAATAGGAGCACGAATCAGATTTGGAAAATAATCTGTTAGCTGTGGGTGCAGTATTTAGAGCCAACCTATGATTTGTTGATAATTGTATAAAGTACCACAAAAAATATATGAAAATTGCCTTAGTACATGATTATTTAACCCAAAAAGGAGGGGCAGAGCGCGTTTTTGAATTGCTCTGCAAACGCTACCCTCAAGCAGACGTTTTTACTTCCTTATACGATCCCGAACAAACCATTGATTTAGGTGAGCGTATTGTCAACACAACTTTTCTGCAAAATATTCCCAAAGCAGCAAAGTATTTCCGGTTGATGGCTCCTTTCTATTTTCCAGCCTTTCGCGCTTTAGATTTGCAACAATACGACCTCATTATCAGTAGTAGTACCAGCTTTGCCAAAGCAGTGCGAAAGAACCGAGACGCACGTCACATCTGCTTTTGTCATAATGTTACCCGTTTTTTGTGGGATACAGAAACTTATTTACGGGAGTACGGAGACTATCGATATTTTGCTCCATTAATCGAACAAGTCTTTCAATTTATGAGAAAGGTAGACCTTGCGTGTGCACAGGAACCTGACCTTTACATTGCTAACTCCAGCATTGTCGCTCGTCGTATTAAAAATACCTACGGCAAAAAAGCCATTGTTATTAACTATCCGATAGACACGAGTAAATTTGTTTTTTCAGATACAAAAGAAGACTTTTATCTTGCCTCAGCCCGGATGATCAGCTACAAGCGTCTTGATATAATAGTCGAAGCTTTTAACTGGCTGGGATGGCGGTTACTGATATCAGGAAATGGTCCAGAAAAAGAGAGATTAAAGTCCAAAGCATTAGGCAATATTGAGTTTTTAGGACACGTAACTGATACACAACGCACTCAGTTGTTTTCTAAAGCCAGCTCTGTTATAGTTGCTGCTTTAGAAGATTATGGATTAGTTCCTGTAGAGGCAAATGCCAGTGGAACACCTGTCATTGCTTTTGGAGCGGGTGGGGTGTTAGATACTCAGATACCTGGTAAAACAGGAGTCTTTTTTAAGAGGCAAACACCCGAATCACTGCAAGCTGCACTACTAGAAGCCAGGGAAATCTATTGGGATTACGAAAACATTCGTAATCATGCTGTAGCCAACTTTTCGGAGGAGGCTTTCTTTAATAAGGTCGAGCAAGTTATTGAACAAGCTTGTACTGTAAATACATTATTCAATTAATTTGTTAGCTGAGGGATAGTAAAGGTGGTTCAGAGCAGCCTAAGTCCATATGTAAATCCAGTTACTGAGTCAGAACAGGGTTACGGACAACTGTTTGCGGTTTTAATACGTAGATTTCCTTGGTTTTTAGCAGCGTTTGTGGCTTGTATTGCAGTTGCAGGTGTGATGACAAAAAGGACACCTGCTACCTACAGAAGCTCAATGCAGCTGTTGGTAGAACCGAACTATCAAGGAAAGAAAGAAGGTGGTAGTGGTGTAGACAGTAAGTTTACCGACCCTACTGTTCAGGTAGACGCTGCAACCCAACTGAGCTTGATGCAAAGTTCTGGTCTGCTTCAAAAAGCAGTTAATCAACTCAAGCCCCAGTATCCAGACATGACCGTAGCTCAGTTGAAAAGCGCTTTGGTTTTAAGTCAAATCAAAAATAAGGAAGATAATGTTGCTACTAAAATATTTCAGGTGCAATATACCGATAAAGATCCAATTAAAACACATGAAGTTTTAGATGCAATTCAAAAAGTTTATCTAGAGTACAACATCGAACAGCAGGACAAGCGCTTAAAAGATGGTCTGAAAGTTATCAGCGCTCAGTTAAAGAAAGTAGGCGATGAAGTGAGAAAGGCTGAGACTAACTTGCAAAGGTTTCGCACATCTCAGAAATTAATAGATCCAGAGACACAGGCGAAAGCCAAACAGGAAGAATTGACCAGGATTCAGCAAGAGCGCGGCACAACTGCTTCTCTGCATAAAGAAGCTGAGGCTACGTATAAAGAGTTACGACAACAACTTCAAAGTACTCCACAGAATGCCCTCATCGAAGCTCGTCTGAGCCAGTCTACTCGCTACCAAGCATTACTGAACGAATACCAAAAAACAGAACTATCTTTAGCACAAGAACGCTTGCGCTTTACAGAGGAAGCTCCGAACGTGCAGAAGTTGGTAGCTCAACTTCAAAGCCAAAAAGCATTATTGCAGCAAGAGCAAAGACGAACCTTAGGGGGAGAGTCTGCTCAAGTTAGTAGCCAAGCACCGTCTCTCTTACAACAAGGACAGAAGAGCGCAATTGACCTCAACCTCGCTGCGAAGTTAGTGGACACACAAACCACAATAGCGTCTTTAAGCGCTAAAGACCAAGTTCTTTTGAAGAAAGAGCTAGAACTACGTAAGGAACTCACAAAATTTCCCGAAATTTTAGCTCGCTATGGTAGCTTACAGCCGCAAATAGAACTTAGCCGCGAAAGATACCAGGAACTTTTGAAAGCAGAACAGCAATTGCGACAAGAAATTGCTAAGGGAGGATTTAACTGGGAAGTTGTGGAAGAACCCCAACCCGGTACACAGTTAGGTCCAAACCTGCAGCAGAACCTGATGCTGGGTGCGGTGGTTGGGTTGATGTTGGGAGGTATTGCTGCCTTTCTCCGTGAAGCTGCTGATGATTCAGTTCACACCACAGCTGAGTTGGAGAAGCAGGTTGCACTACCGGTATTGGGAACAACTCCCAAGTTGCCACCTGCTAAAACCAGAGAATCAGTTATCAAGTTACCTTTTGGAAAGCCAGACGTACCTGCTCCTTGGACAATTCAAGTATTGCAATCTCCACCACGTTGGGAATCGCTAGATCTGATTTATAAAAACATTGAACTTTTGAACTCTGTTTCTTCCTTCAAATCTTTGATGATCACCTCAGCTTTATCAGATGACGGGAAATCAGCTCTAGCATTGGGTCTAGCAATGAGTGCTGCTCGTTTACATAAACGGGTACTACTGATTGATGCCAACTTACGCGCTCCCAGTTTACACAAACAACTCAATCTTCCTAACGAACAGGGGCTTTCTACTTTACTAACAAGTGACGTCTCTATACCCAACCAAATTAGTATCCAGTCCTCAGGCTCATCTTACATCGATATTTTAACCGCTGGACCAACACCTGCTGACCCAGCTAATCTGTTGAGTTCCCCTCGGATGCAGCAACTCATGGCAACGTTTGAGGAGAACTATGACTTGGTACTTATAGATGCCACTCCAGTTCTTGGCTTAGTGGATGCTATGCTTACGGCATCATCGTGTCGTGGCGTAGTTATGGTAGCCAGCATTGGTAGGGTGACTAGAACCCAACTTACGCAAGCGACAGCTATGCTGAGCAGGTTAAACTTACTAGGAGTTGTAGCAAACGGGGTATCAAACTCTACTAGTACATACGTTCCGTACACACAGCAACACCGTTTTGCACTGCAACAAGCTATGGAAAAATAAAGGGTATAAGCAGGAAGCGTCTGCACTAACCCAGAAAAATGCTCTGTAAGACCAAAGGTGGGTAATGGTTTTCCTGTGAGTTCAAAAGTCCCATCGCCTTTCAAGCGTGGGAGTGTTAATAAACAACAAAAATGCAATCCTCAATGCGGTATATGCCCTTTAGCATTGGCATAAGCCGTATTTTTTTATGGGAGCAAGAGTGTCAGTCAGTATAATTCGTAATTGAACCTGAGCTTCCATTCTTCTGCCCTATAAGGGAAGAGGCTTAAAACCATGATTTTTACATTGCTCCTCCCTCTCCTTCAAGGAGCTATCCATTACCCAGATCTTTCTTTACATTTGGGAGAGCGATAGGTAAAACTGTGGAAATCTTTTAGAAAATCTACCATAAAGCGCCCACATTTTGGCAACTTAGGCGCTTTCTTGCAAATAAAGAGTACAAAAGCGATAGTCGCACCCAAGCCTAAATTGTGACGATGACCCAGTTTGATTCAGGGTTTTCATCAGGCACTGTCTAACGATTCAGTCATGGTTTATGACAAAAATAGTCACAATTACGATTGGCTTTCATATTACAGCAGAACTCAGAATTCAGGAGTAAAAAGGGCTTTATGTCTGGCTTTTAGACAAAGCGCGTTGTACTTCATTTACTTGCAAGGTGCTGTATCCCTCTTTTGTCACTTTCCGGGAGGGCGATTGCTAGAAGCCTCATGAGGCAATCAATACAAGCTATCCTATTAGAAAAAAATGGATCTTGTATTTGTGATTAGAAAATAATCGTGCAATCGCTTGCTATGCAAAAGCTTTAGAATTCAGCAATAGCAAATGTTTTCGGAGAGTGACAGAACAGGGGTATATGTCCGGTTGAAGACTTATCATTAAAGCAGCAGAGGGGCACGAGGGCAGGGGAGAAAATTTAAGGTTTTTGCACAGAGCCACGGAATAATAACTATTTAACCGGACTTGATATCACTAATTTAATGACTTAGCGTACCACATATAGTAGGTAAATGACAGTGAAGGATAGAAGAAACATACTGAATTAAACGTTATAAATTCCGTGTTATCTCAACAAGAATTCTCTTGCTGTGAAAATTATCTCAAGTGAAATTGAGAGAATTATATAAAGTTTTTCCCATAAAAATTACTCATTGTGTGTAATTTGATAATTATTGATAATTAAGCTTTTTTTAATTGCAATCATCTGATTGTGTTAAAATCACATGGAATGAGCAGCAAAAAGGTTATTACGTAGTTATAAAAGCGATGTTATTCATAATAGCTTAATAATTCCCGGAAAAAGGGACGAAATGTTTAAAGAGTAAATAAAGAATCTATTTACGTAACCGTTATTCCCACGGCGTCTTATATCCTAGATATTAAATACCCCTTAAACAATACAACAGAGGAGTTTCTTAGATTTATCTAAAGGCTACTATTTTTGCATCTTGTACATCTTTTATAAAGATAAATTGTCCGAAGATGTGCAATATCTATGAGGGATAGCTGTACTATCATTTTTCCCACTCACTGACCTCCAGGTTTGGAGTGAAAAATAAGATACAGGTCGGACTATTTGGCTTTAATAGCTTTCGATATCAGGTTGGCGAGCTACTGTAATATAAGTGTAAATACATATGACAACCTCACTAAAAGCAACATTACAAAATTCCTATACTGTGAAGCAGCAACCACAAGATAATCCGTCACAGTACTGCACACTTCAATGGCGACGGGATCAGTTACTGGTTATGCCTTCTATAGTAGTCAAACAGCCCTATATGCCTCCACTGGATAAAAAGGGATTGTTAGTGGAGTGTTTAAAGCGTTCTCCAGTAAATTTGGTACGCATAGATCCAAAACTCGGTGAAGCAAGGTTGAGATTTTGGGCAGATGCGTGCCTTGCAGCTAACAAGCCTATATTCCTACGCATACCTTCTAGCGATAAACAGCCGAAACCAGTTGGCTCAGTATTATCGTGGTTAAAGCGGCTCACTGAGTGGATCACAGCGTTGGTTTTTCTGCTTGCAGTCAGCCCAATCATGCTGGGATTAGTTTTGTTAATGCGTGCTTCCTCCCCAGAACCAGGATCACTTTTTTCTTGCCAATGGCATATTGGAGAACGGGGTAAACTGTTTAAGGTTTTTAAGTTTCGCACTACGACACTCACCCAGAAAGCAAGTGGGGATGCGGCACGCAGCACAATGCCTTCGGCAATCGGATATGAAAGCGGTTTATGCGATGGGGAAGATGAGCAGAATCTGACAACTCTGGGATTTTGGATGCGTAAGTACGGACTGGATAATCTGCCGCAGTTGTTGAATGTGCTGCGTGGTGAAATGACTTTGACAGGACCTCGTTGCTGGACTTTGGAAGATGCAGTACGGTTGAGTCCAGAAGCACAACGAAGTCTCAATAGATTACCAGGAATCATGGGGTCATGGGAAGTTGAGGCAGAGTCGAACTTGTTACATCTGGATACTCCCACTTTGTGATTTGTTCGTTACCTGATGGCTTGAACGCCCCATCGTTACCATATGCTAGTGATAGGAAACACAGGTTCAAGCCTTGCAAAACGACTCTCCCTCCCCTTGATTCTGACAAAATAGCAACTAGTGCTTAGTACAGTAGTGAGTTCATTTGCCGCACGTAAACGCGTTGCGGCTTTTCGTAAGACATAGCACTTAGAATGCTCTATATTCGCTGGAAAACTATAGTTCAATATTGACCATGCAGCTAAAAATTTCCAAACCAGTCCAAAATCTGCTTAAGAGTTTCCTCAAAACTAGTAAGTTCTGGCAGAACAACTACTTGATACTGCGAGAATTTAAACACTTTCCGCGAATTACCGTTATGGCATTGATGTTTTCATTGCTAGCGGCAATTTTTGAGGGCTTTAATATTAGTCTTTTGCTTTCTCTTCTGCAAAGCTTAACGACTCCCGAAATCCCCTTTAAGACCGGAAATGAGTGGTTAGATACTTTTATCTTGGGAGTGAACGCATCTCCTAACAGTCGGCTGTATCGCGTCTCGTTATTAATTTTAATTAGCATTTGGTTGCGTTCAGGCTTAAATTATGTAGCACAAGTTTATACCGAAATAACTCAGCTTACTTTAATTGATAGGCTACGTAAACAAATTTTTGAAAAACTACAGTCTGTAAAAATTAGTTATTTTAGCAGTACAAAATCTGGCGAGTTGATAAATACTTTAACAACTGAAACAGAAAGACTTAAGCAAGCTTTTGGCGATGCAGCTTTTTTATTTTCAAGAACACTATATGCTGTGGTCTACCTAGCATCAATGTTTTTGATATCTTGGCAGCTATCTGTCATTTCATTGATGCTTTTCACTTTGTTAGCTGTCGGGTTATCTACATTGAATGGTCGTGTGCGGGAGGCGAGTTTTGACGTAACGAAAGCCAGCAATAGATTTACTTCAATAGCGGTAGAATTCATCAATGGAATTCGTACAGTTCACGCGTTTTCCACTGAAGATTTTGAACGCCAACGTTATTATAATGCCAGCTTGAATCTGGTCAGTGCTTTCAAGAAAATTGCCTTGGTATGGATGGTTGTCAAACCATTGGCAGAGGCGTTAGCAACCACAATACTCGTGGGAATGATTGTTCTGGCATTTACCGGTTTGGTAACTAACGGAGCACTACAACTAGGTTCTCTATTCACGTTTTTCTTCGTTCTCTTTCGTTTCGTACCAATTATTCAAGATATTAATGGTGTCGCGACGCATATTAGTACAATGTACGGCTCGTCGGAAGTCGTTAAAAAACTTTTGGATATTGATGAAAAAGAGTATTTCCGCAACGGACATATCGAATTTCCTGGCTTAAAACGTTCAATCGACTTCGTGTCTGTTGATTTTGGCTATGACAGCAAAAATTTAGTACTTAGTAACATCACGCTGATGATTGAACGAGGCACAATGACAGCACTGGTGGGTGCTTCAGGGGCTGGTAAAACAACATTGGCTGATTTGATTCCGCGATTTCACGATCCAACACAAGGTCATGTTTTTATTGATGGCGTTGATTTGCGGGATATTGAAATCCACTCGCTGCGCCGGAAGATTGCCGTGGTCAGCCAAGATACCTTTATTTTCAACACTTCTGTCCGTAACAATATTGCCTATGGATCCGAAGGAGCAACAGATGAGGAAATTTACGCAGCAGCTCGACTCGCGAATGCTTTGGAATTTGTCCAAGAAATGCCCGAAGGTTTCGACACTCAACTTGGAGATAGAGGTGTAAGACTTTCTGGTGGTCAGCGTCAGCGAATTGCAATTGCTCGCGCTTTGCTGCGAGATCCGGAAATTCTGATTTTAGATGAAGCAACAAGTGCTCTTGATACTGTGTCAGAACGACTCATTCAAGAGTCTATAGAAAAGCTTTCTGTAGGACGAACGGTGGTTGTGATCGCCCACCGCCTATCAACAATAGTCCGAGCAGATAAAGTTGTCGTACTTGAACAGGGACAGATTGTAGAACAGGGCGGGTATCAAGAGTTGCTTGATCTTAAGGGCAAGCTTTGGAAATATCACCAGATGCAGCATCAACTCAATTAAAGATTGATAACGATGAGCGCACCTGCAACCGTGTAGGAAATCTGCGTCAAACCTGACAATATTTGGTGTTGATAAACCTGGCACAATACTTATCTTGTGCTCTAATTGTGGTGGATAATGCTTTCAGTGATCACATCAAAGAGCAATTGCGCTCCGCGCAGTCCCTGGCCATGGCGATCGCTTGTACTGCCTCAATAGCTATAAAAACCGCATTTAGAACAAAGATGCACAAGTTTAGTCTTAGCAAATTGAGAACTTGTTTGCTCAATAAAAATCTACTTATGAACATTGCAAAATAAGGTGGAGGAGCCATGCCAAACTTAATAACTGATGCGGAGGTAAGAGCGGAAAACTTGCCGCAGCCCGAGTTTGATCATAACTTGATGTATCACTGCTCTAGCTTTAGAGTAAATGGGAACGGAGGAGCGGAAACTTATCTAACTTCTCTGATTCAATCTCGGCAACCTGGTGTGAGTAACTTTGTTATTAAATCTCTCAAAGAACTTGACCAGAGTCAATTTAAATTGCTGCACCTTCATAGCCCCGACTTACTATTGCAAATTAAAGGGGAATGTCCCACTGTCTTTACCGTTCACAATCACTCACTTTACTGTGCTAGTGGCACAAAATATTTACCAGGACAGGGCATTATTTGTGATCGTAATCTCTCTTATTTAGGATGTCTCTGGGGCAAACTTGTAGATGGCTGTGGCAGTCGCAAACCAGCAAGAGTGATAGAGGAATTACTAGGAACTAATAATCTTAGCAAGTTGACAAAAAATCTTAAAGCGACTTTTATTGCCAACAGTGATTACGTGAGGAATCAGTTGATTAAAAACGGCTTACCACCTCAACAAGCTGTTACGCTGCACTGTGGCATTTCCGTACCGCAAATGGTCACTGCACCTTTGAGTTTAGAAACACACAAGAGCCAGCGAATTTTATTTGTTGGGCGAATCGTTCCTGATAAAGGACTAGAATGGCTGCTCAAAACCTTGGTACACATAGATCCGCAAATTCAACTTGATATTGCAGGTGAGGGTTGGGATCAACCCCGATTGGAACAATTAGCTCACAAGCTAGGAATAAACAACCGCATTACTTGGCATGGCTGGTGTAATAGCGAGAAATTAAATCAACTTTACGAACGGTGTTTTAGTGTTATCTTCCCCAGTATCTGGCCTGAACCAGCTGGTCTTGTCACTCTGGAAGCTTATACTCACTATCGACCTGTTATTGCTGCTGCAGTTGGAGGCATTCCAGAATATTTACGAGATGGGGAAACAGGTATTCTTGTGCCAGCCAATGATATTAAGATGCTGGCTGAAGCGATTACTGATTTGTCTAGTAATTATGAAAAATGCCGACACATAGGCGAACAAGGTTATGCTTTGTTTCTGCAACAATTCACAATGGATATCCACGTCAAATATTTACAAAAAATTTATGAAAACACAATATCTAAATTTTCCTTTGAAAACATTTAGTTAGATAATATTATCAAGCCAATTAAGCTGTTTCTGTCTCCAACCATAGATAGGACACTATTTGTATTATAAAATTCAAGGTTTTTTTAAATATGTTACACAGTAATAGCTCACAAGAGCCTTTAGTGAGCGTTATTATCCCAACTTATAATAGACCAGACTATCTCAAGCAAGCAATTACTAGTGCTGTTAAACAAACTTATCGTAATATTGAAATTATTGTTTCAGATAATTGCAGTCCAGAAAGTCCGCAAGCACTGGTTGAATCTTTTGGTGATTCACGCATCCGATTTTTCAGACAGGCAAAAAATGTCGGGATGTTTGCCAATCAGATGAACGCCTTCAAGATGGCGCAAGGCAAATACGTTGCCAGTCTCCATGATGATGATATGTGGAACGAGGACTTCTTGGAAAAACTGGTTCCACCCTTGGAAGAAAATCCAAACGCCATTTTAGCTTTCTGTGACCAATATATTATAGATTCACAGGGCAAAATTGATGGTTCTGGTACCGAGGAAAATTCACGAGCATACAAACGTACCAGCTTGAAGAAAGGAGTTCATCAACCTTTTTATGAACTTGCAGTCATACATAAGTCTGTACCAACCGCTGCAGCTTGTGTGATTCGCAAAGAGTTTGTTGACTGGGATAGTATTCCACAAGAAGTAGGTGGTATGTGGGATTTATATTTAGCATACCTATGTTCCCGTTCCGGTCATGGAGCTTACTATCATCCAGAAAGATTGACACGGTATCGCGCCCATGAGCAAACAGATACAAATCTTGCTGGTGGTCGAGATGTTCAGGCAAAAATCCGCAAAGGAAAAGCGGAAATGTTTTGCTACGAAAAGTTTATGTCAGATGAAACCCTTAAGACCTATAAGCCGTATTTCAAGCAGAAATGGTTAGAGGCTAATACAACTTTAGCTATAGGTTTACTGCGTTCTGAAGAAACAATTCAAGCTCAAGCACGTCCTTATCTTTGGCGGGCGCTTTGGGAACAAAAGTTTAATTTAAGAACTATAGCAGCATTGACTTTGAGTTTCACCCCACGACCGCTAGCCAATCAATTGCTAAAAGTATCAATGGAATAATGGCGTAGAAAGCGCAACTTTGGAACATCATAACATTTAAGTGATAAATAAACTCAGAAGGAAGGTGGTGCGTGAAACTATGTATTGTTACCCACCAGGTAAAAAAGGGTGATGGACAGGGACGAGTGAATTATGAGGTTGCGAAAGAAGCAATTCGCCGAGGTCATGAGCTTACCTTATTGGCAAGTGAAATAGCACCAGAATTGCAACAAAGTAACCAAGTGGACTGGGTTTCTATTTCAGTCAATAGCTTACCAAGCGAATTTTTTCGGAATTTCATATTTTCGCAAAAAAGTGCAGATTGGTTGCGGAAACATCGCTCCCAAGTTGATTTGGTCAAAGTTAACGGAGCAATTACAAAAGCAGCATCGGATGTCAATGCTGTACATTTTGTCCACAGTTCTTGGCTGCGATCGCCTGCACACATTTCCCGCATCCGCCGAGATTTCTACGGTTTTTACCAATGGCTGTATACAGCATTAAACGCTTTTTGGGAGAAACAAGCTTTCCAAAAAGCAAACATTGTGATAGCGGTCTCCCAAAAAGTCGCTCAAGAATTGGAAACTATTGGCGTACCCCGTTCGCGAATTCAAGTCATTGTTAATGGAGTTGACTTAGAAGAGTTTTCTCCTGGTACAGTGAGTCGTCAAACACTAGGGTTACCTGAAAATGTAACTTTAGCGTTATTTGCAGGAGACATTCGCACGCCCAGGAAAAATTTAGATACCGTACTGCGTGCTCTGGTAAAAGTGCCCAATTTACATCTTGCCGTTGTGGGAAGTACTGAAGGTAGTCCCTTCCCACAGATGGCAGAAGCATTAAAATTAAATGAGCGAGTTCATTTTCTAGGATATCGACGTGATATACCCCAAATTATGCGCTCAGCCGATTTATTCGTGTTTCCCTCCCGTTACGAAGCTTGTACCCTAGTCCTATTAGAAGCCCTCGCTTCTGGACTTCCCGTCATTACCGCAACGGCAACAGGAGGTGCAGAATTGGTCACACCAGAATGCGGCATTGTCCTGTCTGATTCGGACGATACCGATGCTTTAGCAGCGGCGCTGTTGTCTTTGGTTAATGACCGTAGTCTCATGAACCAGATGAGTAAAGCGGCTCGTGCCGTTGCTGAACAATATAGCTGGAATACTATGGCAAAAACCTATGTGGATCTGTTTGAGGAGTTAAGCAAGAATGAGGAACACCGTTCTCATACCGACTTATCGCCGTCCTCAAGACCTATCACGCTGCCTACAGGCGCTACTTGAGCAAACTAAACCACCTTTTCAGGTGATAGTGGTTGTACGGGATATAGACGCTGATACTTGGCAGTTTCTCGAAGGATTTCAAGAAAGCAAACTGCCACTGCATACTGTAAAAGTCACAGTTGGGGGGGTGGTTGCAGCTCTTAACGCTGGACTAGAAGCGGTTAAGGGAGATACAGTTTCAATTACTGATGATGATGCAGCACCCCGCCCTGATTGGTTAGAACGCATCAGTGCTCATTTCATGTCAGACACTCGCATCGGCGGAGTCGGCGGACGCGACTGGATACACCAAGGTGACAAGCTGTTAGATGACTCGCGCGAAGTCGTAGGTCAACTACAGTGGTTTGGGCGAGTGATTGGCGACCATCACTTGGGAGTAGGAGAACCCCGCGAAGTCGATGTCCTCAAGGGAGTCAACATGAGTTTTCGTACCAGCGCCATCGGCGGATTGCGCTTTGATCAGCGGATGCGAGGTACGGGAGCACAGGTACACTTTGAAATGGCATTTACCCTCGCTTTAAAGCGGGCGGGTTGGAAAATGATTTACGACCCGACCGTAGCTGTAGACCATTATCCAGCACAGCGTTTTGATGAAGACCAGCGTAATAGTTTTAATGAAATCGCTTGGATAAATTTAGTTCATAATGAAACGCTTGTGTTACTTGAGCATCTGCCACCTATAAGGCGTGTATTTTTTTTACTTTGGGCTATATTAGTTGGCACACGGGATAGTTTGGGGTTTGTACAATGGCTTAGGCTTTTGCCACGCGAAGGCAAGCTTGCAGGGCAAAAGTGGTTAGCTTCCATCCGTGGGCGTTGGCAGGGATGGCAGGCATATGTTAATCCTTGAATCGGATTGATAATGGGATTAATACAGTAGTCTGCTAAAAAGCTAATTGTGACGAGTGGGCAGGGTTGGAGAATTCAAAATTCAAAATTCAAAATTCAAAAAGATAATTTTGATTTTTAAATTTTCTACAGGGTGTAGTGTTTCCCTACAGCCTACACTCTGAAGAAACACCTTACCACGCTCCTTGGGGAAAACCCCCGTCGTTACACTCACCCCAGCGGAACTCGGGGGAAACCCCCAAGGGCGCAGTGGCTCCCCTAGACCCTAATCCTTACCCGTTAGTAAACTAAAAAATAGAATTGGCATGAGTTCCAGACAGATTCTTTATAATCCTATTGTCAAAGAAAAGTACTCACCAGATCAGCGATCGCTCCTAGGTTGGACAGTCATCATCGCCTTTGTATTGCTGAATCTAGCTTGCTATTTTGCAAGTGCTAGTATGCTGCGCCTCATCTTCCCTGTAACATCTTTTATAGTAGCTATATTTTTATACCTTAGGCATCCTGTTCTTTATTTAGGCTTTACCTGGTGGATATGGTTTCTATCAGCGTTTCTTACCCGTTTAGTTGACCTTCGTGCTGGTTGGGACATAACGCGTCAGATGCTGCTCGCACCATATTTAGTGACATTTGTTACTCTAGGAACTACCTTCAGATACCTTCCCAGCGCCTCTAGGCAAGGAGGCTTACCTTTTGTTTTGGCTCTTATAGGGGTGTTTTATGGCTTGCTTGTGGGACTGATATACAACACACCTGTCCCCGTAGCACGCAGTCTTCTGGACTGGCTATCTCCTATCCTTTTTGGTTTTCATTTATTTATGTGCTGGCGGGATTATCCTACCTATCGTCAGAGCCTTCAACGCACATTCTTGTGGTGTGCATTAATTACAGGAGCTTACGGCGTTTTTCAATTCGTGGTAGCACCTGAGTGGGACAGAGTCTGGCTCATAGAATCAAAAATGAATACCAGTTCTGGAGATCCAGTACCCTTTGGTATGCGCGTATGGAGCACAATGCACTCAGTCGGTCCATTTGGAGCTGTGATGCAAGCTGCTTTGCTGTTATTGTTCACAGCTCCCCAAGGACCTTTAAATTTTCCCGCCTCAGCAGTAGGCTATTTGTCATTCTTACTCACCCAGGCACGTACTAACTGGGGGGGCTGGTTACTTGGGGTGGTTATGATTTTTGGTTCGGTCAAGGCACAAATTCAAATGCGCTTGATTACTATCATTTTAGCAATGGCATTGTGTGTAGTGCCATTAGCGACTATAGAGCCAATTTCCGATGTTGTTGCCACTCGATTGGAAAGTTTTTCCAATCTTGAAGAAGATGGCAGCTTCAAAGATAGATCTGGAAGCTATGACAGAAACCTGAGTATTGCCCTGTCTAATGTTTTCGGCAATGGGTTTGGAAACACCTGGAAAGTCGATGAAAAAACTGGTCAAATAGTAGTATTTGTCATAGACAGCGGCATTTTAGATATATTCTTCACGCTAGGCTGGGTTGGAGGTCTTCCTTACTTGGGTGGACTCATTCTCATGATTTTCACTGTATGCAAATATAATGAGGCTCGGTTCGATAGTTTTGTCAGTGCTGCCCGCGCCATTGGTATATCTTCCTGTTCTCAACTCATTATTGGTAGCGGAATGCTGAGTATAGCAGGCATGGTTCTTTGGGGATTTTTTGGTATGGCTATGGCAGCACATAAGTACTATCAGCATCAAGAAATGAGTGCAGCGCAATATCAGATTCCACCTCAATATGAGCGTCCTGATCTGAGCACCCCTTCAGGAAAGGTATGAGGCATACTGCGGGGTGCATTATGACTAAGATGAAAGGTCGCAGTAACTTTTTTCATGGAGAGATAAAAACCTATGCTTGTTAAATCCCCTCATAAGCTAATACGGGGAATTCTTTGACTCAGATCTTGCACTTTTTTTGGGTGTGCCTAGCGAGAGCGATGCCTAAAAACTCAAATTTGACGTTGGTAGACAAGGCACACCTGAAGGTGATTGCAACGAGTGCAAGATATCAGTTGAGCTAACCTTTTGGCAAATACATTCGTATACAAACAAATAAGGAGGTAACACGTGAAAGTTGTTGTAATTATGCCGCTAGCTGAACTACGAGGCGGCGGTGAAATGATGCTTTGGGATTTGATGCAGCAGGGACGTAACGTAGGTGTCGAGTGGTTGGTAATATTTTTGGAACATGGTCCGATGGTAGAACAGGTAAGAGCGCTCGGTATTGACACGCGAGTTGTTGAAAGCGGTCGCCTGCGCGAAGTTCACCGTTTCATCGCTGCTGTTTTCAGGATAGCTTTCATCGCCCGACGCGAACGTGCAGATATGATTGTCAACTGGATGTGGATCACCCATATCTGTGGAGGACTCGCAGCGATGCTTGCGGGCTTGCCTTCTGTATGGTATCAACTAGAAGTGCCTTATGACCAGCCTTGGTTGGTGCGGCTTGCTACTTTAGTGCCAGCCCGTGCCATTGTGACGCTCTCGAAAGATGGCAAGGAGGCACAGGCACGAATTTGGCCCCACAGACCAACACCCTTGGTCTACCCTGGCGTATCACTAGACCGTTTCAATGGCTCTATTCTACCTTCTCCTGCTGAAGCCCGGCGCAAGCTAGGTTTGCCATTACACGGACCTTTAATTGGAATTGTTGGACGATTGCAGCGCTGGAAGGGAATCCACGTTCTTGTAGAGGCAATGCCCAAAGTTTTGCAGAGCTATCCCGATGCCCATTGTTTGGTAGTCGGGGGTAGGCATAATTTGGAACCGGATTATGAAGACTTTTTAAAAGAGAAAATAGCAGCTTTGGGACTTCAGGATAAGGTCATCTTAGCTGGACTACAGAGTAATGTCCCAGAGTGGGTGCAGGCAATGGACATATTTGTTCATGCCTCGGATAAGGAGCCGTTTGGTATTGTGATTATCGAGGCGATGGCATTAGGCAAACCTGTAATTGCTGGCAATGCTGGGGGACCGACAGAGATCATCACCGACAGCGTAAACGGACTGCTCACGCCCTATGGCGATGAAAACGCACTGGCAGATGCGATTCTGTGCTACCTTAACGACCAAGAATTTGCCCGCAATGCTGCACTAGCCGCACAGCAACGCGCCCTTGATTTCTCCACACAGCGTTACGCTCAAAACTTTATTAACGCACTTCGCTCTGCGGTGCCAAGTGTTTCTTAGGTTCAGGGCAGTTGGCAGTCAATTCTCGATACACCAAGAGGGTTTGCTCATAGACACGCACAACACTCAATCGCTCTAAGTTTTGTTTTGTTAGGTTCTTCCAGTGGTGCATCAAACCGGGGCTACTTAGCAATTGTCTAAGAGCCTCGGCTAAGGCTTGGCTATTTGCCGGGGGTACCAAGATACCCGCCTGTCCACGATCTAAAGCTTCTGGTATGCCATCGACATTGCAAGCTATAATCGCGCAGCCAGCTTCACGGGCTTCTGGAATCACAAGCGGAGAAGGGTCACGGTGTGAAGCCAGCACAAATATGTCACATCCCAGCATATAAGATTGTGGCTCTTTTTGGAAACCCGCAAAATGAATCCTCTCAGCAAAGGGAGTACTTTGCGCCTGCTGTTCAAACAAAGTCCTGTCAGGACCGTCTCCCACTAAGTAGAGATGCGCGTCCGGAAAATTACCAGCAATTTCAGCGAAAGCATCGATTAACTCGTCAATACCTTTGCGCCTGTACATCCCTGCTACAGTAACAATTGCCGGTCTTTGCAGTTCCATCGCTACGTACTCTTGAAGGTTTCGCATACGAAGGCTGCCTACAGTCCCGTTAGATACCACCCTTAACTTGTTTTGCGCAATACCACGCCGTGCCATAGACTCAGCAACCGCATGGCTGACTGCTATAACGCGATCGCCTAAACCCATTAGCACTGCACTGCGCTGGAATTCGTTGTGTACTGTGGAAACGAGACCATATGTAGAGAAAGTCTTCCAAATCTTTGCCAGGACAATCCCAGTCATCATATGGGCATGGACGATGTCTGGTTGAAACTCTTCAATGATTTTCCAATAACGCCAAGCGGCTTTAATGATATTAATTGGTGTTCTTGTTTGATCCAATTTGAAGTGCTTTACATTGTATGTAGTAAGTAATGCCTCATATTGTCCACCAGCAGATGCTACGCTCACATTATGACCATTTTTTGCTTGCAGACAAGCTAAATCCACGGCTACATTGACAATACCATTCCCAACTTCTTGGACGTGGTTCAAAATATGTAGAATTCGCATCTAGCTTTAATTTTCTACTAATTGATATTATAGATAATAAATCCAAAAACAGTTCCAACAATCCGGATAGTTTTTGCCAATTTGGCAGAGGTATTTGCTCAGATAAGAGAATAAAATTTTACGAATTTATCCAAATTGTAAGAATTTAATTTGACCTAGAACACCGATTCAGTATTCAGAATTGTGACGAAAAAACCGAGTTTCTTGTAGTTGAGCCAACGAAATTTCGTCTTCGCAGTAACAGAAACCAGGTTTTTGGGATTAGTGAATCGGTGTTCTAGGCAAATACAGACAAGCATTGATTTCTTGATTGAATAAATTGCCCCAGCTACAAAAAAACCTGTACAACCAGGCTTTTTTACCCCAAGAGTCAGTGCCTGTAGGCGATAAGGTGCAAGTCTTGAAATTTTAATTCAATATTAAAATTTACCCTCTCCCATCAACACAAGCAATCCATTGCTCTTCATAGATTAAGTGAGGATCGATATGGTGCATACCAGCACCGTTCCAACCTACACCAGTAGGTTTCAGCACTAAGTTTTGGTCAATTTCTCGTTCTTGATAACTTGTCGTTGTCAACTCAGTAATTTCAAATGCTCTTAACTGTGTGCCGTAGTCTGGCTGACAGTCTTGAGTGTAGCGAATAATCTTATCATTCATCACTAAAACTCTACCACCTGGTCTGGCAATGTGTGCATTACCACTAATAATTGGACTTTTTGGGTGTTCTATCCAAGAACCAAGCAACTCATCAGCATAATACAGACGCAGAGTGTCAAAATGATGCTGAGGATTTGTTTCCGTAAATAACCACCATTTATCAGCGTGACGGAAGATAGAAGCGTCTAAAAATGACGCACCGCTTTTGATATTTCCAACAAAACTCCATTCTGTAGGAAACTTGGATGCTTTGTACAATCGAATCGAGTTTGCCTGATGGCTCTCCGGAATCATGTAATATTCATTCATCCACTCAAAAACGTAGGGATAAGATAAGTGAAATGGTTCAGCAAGTACAATTTGTTCGTACTTCCAATTCAGTGTATCTTCACTCGTTGCTAGCCCAATTTCTCCTCTACGTGTCTGTTGATTCAACACTTCAAAGAACATGAACCAGGTGCTATCAACTTTAATCATAAAAGGGTCTGCAACAAACCCGGCTCTGACATCTGATACATTCCGGCGTGTCAAAACAGGATTTTTTATGTCTTTAGGAGCATCAAAATCAACAGGGGATTTACCAGTATAAATTCCAATAGACCATCTTTCCTTTTTTGTCAGGGCACCTAATGGCAGCTTATTAGCTATAGCAACTGGGAAACTATTCACTAGAGAAAAGTGTAGTTCCTTGATAATCTTCTTAAAGGAATTCATGAGAATTATTTGTAAAAAATATATGAAGAAATCTATGAATTATGTTTTTGACAATATTCTACTAAAACTTTTAAACCAGATTCTACAGACCACTGAGGTACAAAATTTAAAACTGATGATGCTTTGGATATATCCGCTTGGGAGTCTTGAATATCTCCAGGACGAGAAGGTGCAAAGCTAGGTTCTAATTCCCATTTGGGGAAATAAGTTCTCATAATATTTACAAGCTGAAGAATTGAAGTTGATTTACTTGTGCCAATATTACAACTTAATGCTGAACCAGGAGGTAGTGGAGTCGTTAAGGCTTTAGCAAAAGCAGCCGCTACGTCTTTCACAAACACAAAATCTCTTGTCTGGCTACCATCGCCATAAATTTTGATGGGTAAACCTTTGAGCATTGCATCAACAAATATCGAAATAACCCCAGAATATTGAGAACCAGGTACTTGTCGAGGTCCAAATACATTGAATAAGCGTAAGCCAATAAATGAAAAGTTAAATTGTTTGGTAAAAAGGGCAGCGTATTGCTCGCTTACCAATTTTTGCAAACCATAAGGAGAGATGGGATCGGGAGGTTGTTGCTCTGAGATTGATAGAGGTGTTTTGTTACCATATACAGCAGCAGAGCTAGCAAAGACTAGCTTGGGAATCTTTAAAGCCTGACACAGTTGAATCACAGCTAGAGTTGCAGACAGATTATTATCGTGCGCTTCCAGTGGCTTGATCCATGATTCAGTAACGGATGGGGTAGCTGCTAAATGAGCAATGCCATCAATCTGTGTGGAAAAATCTTCTGCGTGACAGTCTAATATGTTTTTGTGCAGAAATTTTAACCCAGAATGTTCAGGCAAGTTTTGTAAGTTTCCTGTCGTCAAATTGTCAATTACAGTCACAGAATGACCTTCTGATAACAACTGCTCAGTCAGATGAGAACCAATAAAGCCTGCTCCGCCAGTGACAATAAAATGCATAAATTTAATTTAGGAAAAAAAGTGTAATTTTCATTGGTAATTCGTAATTTAAATCATAATTGTAAATTACGAATTACGAGTAGTGATTAAGAATAAATTAATCTCTAGCCCAATTTGTTAATTATGAATTAGCTTGGCTTTAGCATATTCATAATTATTGGGCGTATTATCTGGTATTAACTCTTTATAGACAGCTAGTGTTTCTTTATGAACGCGAGTAGCACTGAGCCTTTCTAGGTTCTGAGATGCTTGAGTCCTCCACCATTGCAGGCGATCGCGATCGCTCAACAACTCCCTTAAATTTACGGCTAAGGTATGGCTGTCTTTTGCTGGTACGAGAATACCTGCTTTCCCAGCATCCAAGGCTTCAGGTATACCATCTACGTTTGAGCCAATGATTGCGCAACCAGCTTCTCGTGCTTCTGGAATCACAAGGGGTGAGGAATCTTTGTGAGAAACAAGTACGAAGATATCAGTAGCTAATAGATATCTCTTTGGTTCTGGTTGGAAACCCTCAAAATGAATGCGCGAAGCAAAAGGAGTGTTTCGCGCTTGTTCTTCCAATGACTCGCGATCAGGTCCGTTACCTACCAAGTACAAATGGGCTTCGGGAAAATCACCGGCAATTTCAACAAAACCATCTATTAATTCCCCGATTCCCTTACGACGATACATCCCCGATACTGTTACAATCGCAGGGTGGTGTAGGGGGAGCGGTTGGTATTCTTTAATGCTGCGCTGACGGGGACTCCCTAATGTGCCGTTGGATACAACCCGCATTTTTTGTTTTGGGATACCACGCCGTGCCATAGATTCTCCCACCGCTTGACTGACGACAATCACTCGCTCACCCAAGCCCATCAGCACCGCACTAGGCTGGAATTCGTTGTGCACTGTCGCAATTAAACTATATTTATAGCCGAACCTGAGAATCGCTGCTAGCACTGCTCCCGTCATCATATGCACGTGGACGATATCTGGTTTAAACTCATCCACGATTTTCCGATATCGCCATACCGCTTTGATAATATTTAGCGGTGTTCTTGACTGGTCTAGATCAAAGTGTCTGATTCCATAAGATTCTAGTAATGCCTCATATTCTCCTCCAGAAGACGCTACAGCGACATCGTGACCTTCTTTTGCTTGCATACAGGCGAGGTCTACCGCCACATTAACGATACCGTTACCAATCTCTTGTACGTGATTTGTCAGATGTAGTATACGCATTTATATGATCTCCACAGTGGTCGCTTGTTGCAAATGGTTGATATTGATTCGGTACTGATAGAAGCAACCCCTGATAAATGCAGGATCTTAAAGTACAGGTAGTTATTAGGATTCTGCTTTAAAAAGGATTTCATAACACCCCAAAAATGGCTTGACAAAGCTACAGAGTCGGCTTTCAAGTTGAGAATACTAGGAGGTTATAGGCGTTGCCTCGTCCTTCGCACGAGCGCTCTGTATTTTTGTCTTGAACCGATTGAATTAAGACTCGGTAAGCAGCCAGAAAATTCTGCATCTTCAAAATACACAGCGGTTTTGTTGTTTGGAAAAATTGGAACTGTTTTGTATTCATATTTTTCTATTAGTTTATAAAAATATAAATAAACCTTCTAAAACCTCGATTCACTCATCATAGCCATGACGAGATTAAAACCAGGTTTTTATAAAACGAGCTTTTTACGGTTTATTTTCAACTCCTGAATGGTTGAAAATAACCGAGGTAGCATTTCTTAATTACTGTTCTAGTGTCATTATGTCTTATGTTTTGCACCTTCTTATTTAAGAGATGTTGATGTTTAGTTTAAAAAATGTAATTTTATTGCAAAAAATGTTGCAGCTATTACAATTTTATATACTTTTTCCTTAATAAAATAAGAAACTCAAGCCACATAAATTTTGCAATACAACTATCGTGTGATGAGACAAAATCATGACCTAACTGAAAAGTGAGATGATTTTTTCAAATCACATCTTGCAGCCCTCCCCTGGCTCTGCCGAAGTTTAGACTGGCGGAAGCTGCCGCGAACAGCCGACAGAAAATAAGGGTTTTAAAGCGGGCGTGCATTCCGTTGAATAAACTAACTTGAGGCTGCTTAGACACACAATATTACTCAGTTAAGCACTTGACGTCATCTATAAGAATGCTTCTGAGTTCTGAATAAACCGCCTGGTCTCTGTTCATCTCAGTGTCAAATGATTTATGTTCATTTGAACGAATCATTTGGGTGAAATCTAGTTCAATGATAAATATAATATCTGAACCAAATTCTTCTTGACACTTTGTTAGTTTACTGAATTTACAATATCATTAATTATAAATTGTTTTTTCAACTAATTTCTTTTCTTCAAAGTATCTTTATTTACTTTTTTCATCAAATATCTACAAGTTCAATGGTGATTGCAAAACGATATTACACTGTATAGGAATTTATAACAACTATGAGTATATATTTTTTACCATAACTTTAAAATTCACGTATTTTTGGATTTATGCGCTGAGGAATGTAGAGACGTTGTATGCCTTACTTTTCACTCTTACAGCAGAATTCCGCAGCTAGGAACTCAGAACTCAGAAGTAAAAAGGGCTTTATGTCTTGCTTTTAGACAAAGCGCGTTGTACTTCATTTACTTGCAAGGTTCTGTATCTGGAGAACCTCGCTTCCATTCCTCTCTCCACCTCTTTTTAAGCCTCCCCTTTTAGGCTACGGTGTACACCGTAGCCTAAAAGGGGTTAGGTTTCGCGTTGGTTTTTCCACATGACGTGAAAAGTCAGTGCATCCGAAAGTTCTACAGGTGTGGAATCTATGTCACATTGGGGACGCGCTGCGCTTACGCTATCATCAACAATCTTTAACTGAACTGTATTGATATATGCGCTTATCTGGGCATTATCTAGGTAACTGATACACAATCACCTTTCCTTTCAAATCTTCCTCAACAAATACCAGATACTCTCCATTTGAGCGGCGAAAAGCACGGATACCGTAGGGTATATCAATCCAGCCACTTTCATTAGCTACTTCTGGACCAGGTTTTAACTTTTGTATTTGCTTTCCTGTCGCTGCATTGTAGACGTGCACTTCTGACGTTTTCACTGTTACAGCAAATACATAATCTCCCGCGACACTCATCGCTGCTGTAGACACTTCGCGCTTTCCAGTGGTGTCATGGGGAATGACAGTTCGCCACCGGGGAGTTCGATTTCCTCGACTCCAGTTGTCATAACGTACAATTTCAGATCCAACGACTCCAGAATCATCTTCAACCGCAGGGTGCTCTTTAGTAAAGCCTGATAAATACATGATGTCTTTTTCAGGGAAATACTCAATCCGTCGCACATCCGTAAATACGCTAGGAGTTTTATCCTTTTTCATGGAACTGTAGGAGTAAATGGGGTTACCCTTAGTATCTAGTCCCTGTAAAGGAAAATGCCGGATACCTTCTTGAGTTCGCAAAGTTTTCCATAAATCGCCTTTGCTATCTACCCACCATCCCCCAAGGTAGGGATAATCATCTGTATCCCTAATGTTATACTCACCCTTATCAAAGGCACCGTTGCCGTTGCTATCCCGCCAGATCCACGCCTTTTCTTGCTGCGGTTGATTCGGCGGCCAACTTCCAACTTTACCATCCTTGAGCATTGTGCCAAAAAACATTGCAGAGGGTATGGCAACTTTACCGTCCGTGGTTGGATTGAAACGATAAATTTGCATAAAACTTTGATACATATCTGTGAGAAACATAAAAGGTTTCCCCTGGATACGCCGGAAGAAAACGGAAGTCGGCGATGTATGCAGGCGTGGATCCTGAGGGTATTTAAAAGGATTTACAGTGTAAGCTTTGTAAGTCCATTGCTTACCAGCTGGTTTTTTGTAATCCATGTGGAAGTATTCGTGCTTGGTGTATACGTCCACTCCATCAGTTTGAGGGTCTGTATCAGCGTTATCCACAAAATGCAAACCCAGTAATCGCCACTGTAGCTTTCCTGATGACGAAAACTTTCTTAAGTCGGTTCCTGAATTATTAAAACCATTACTATTTACATAGATATTACCTGCTGCATCTGTACCCACCCCGGTTATACCGTAAAATTTTAAATCTCCAACTTCACCAGGAACACCTGTAAAAATACCACGCTCAATACCAAATGTTCCCACTTGTTTCGGTTTGCCTGCAATGTTGTAAATCAAGACTTGCTGACGAGGCCCATTTTCTGCTACTAAAAGTCTGCCTTGATTATCGATCGCGATCGCACTCGGGTCAACAACATCTGCAATCACCTTAGGCAAGCGCTTACCTTCTGCTGAATAATGCAAAATCTGAGCAGGAGTGCTGCCATTTTTGCCTTGTATTATCCATAAATTTCCCTGTTTATCAATTGTTATCTGCCCTGGGCTGGAAACAGAAAAATTGCGTACTTCCCTCATTGTGTCAGTGTTGTAAACACTAACGCGGTTTGCCTTAGCAATACTCACATACAACTGATTCCCTACAGTTACTAATCCCGTGACTGGGTTTTTCATGCTGACAATCAACATACTTTTGTCATAGCCACGCCCTCCCGCAAAACCCGCAGGCTTTCCAGACAAGTTATAGCGTCTGACACAGTACCAAGATGTTTTTTCTGGTGGGTAATCCTCTGGTATCTTGCCCATTGATCCCTGCACCATAGCAAGGTAAATGTACTTACTATTTCCTGTTATGGCTTTGCCACCTCCACGGCTCCAACCATGAAGATCAGACTCAGGACCAACAACCTGACCGTCTTTATATATTCCTGCTTCTCTTCCTGCTTCATCCCAAATGCTGTTGGTGTAGACGGTACCATCAGGCCTAACATACATTGCCTCTACATAATTCTGCACCCATTTGCTACCACCACCATAAGTATTACCTATCCAAGATGTTGTGTAGGCGTTTGTGGCAGGTGCAGATCTGATAGCAAAGTAGAATGCAATAGTTATTACAGCAATTATAACGAGGACAAATTTTGCAGTTTTTCCTCGTCGTAAATGACCACTATTTCCTTGCTTCTGGTAGAACTTACCCAACTTGGAAATTAATCTATTTTTCATAAAGTGACACAATTGTTGATTGCTTCTCCAACATCATTTTTAACGAGAAAAACTATTTTATTCAAATTTATTGCCTAATTTTGATATAAAATCCCTTATTTTATTTTATTTTTAAAATACACGTAGGGGAGCCAGTGCATAAGTTCAGGTTTCCCGGCTTGTTCAAAGCAGCGTCTCCAAATTTGAGAATGAGAAGCATCTGGTGAGACCAGCGCTACAGGAGGAGCGCTAGCCATGCAGTGAACAAGCGCTGCGGGAGGTGACGACAACCTGCTGCAGGAGGGTTAGCCCCCTCTCACGCCAACTGGCGTATCTCTTTCAGAGACGCTGAGTCCTTCGGACACCCACTCGCGTTCGCGAACGCATGATTGCGTGCGCTTTGCGCATACCCGTTCGCCGTAAGGCGTGGCGTTAGCCATAGGGGTTTTCCTCGTGCCGGCTCTGCATATTTGGGTTATGTCTGGGTTTTGCTGACCAAGGTAAACCCGAAAGATACTTTTATATGTTGAGATATCATACATCAGCTACAATCTACAAGTTTCATCTCTTTTTTTACGAAAACTTTATCAGAAAAACACGAAATTTTTACTTTTCACACTTACTTTTGGTAACACATATTCTAAATTATATTTGCAACCTCTATTTGAAATAAAAAGTAAAAAATCATACGGAATAACCTTTGTCCAACTATTTTTTTATTTCATCAGTATTCCTAAACTACGGAAGATTGATCGTTGATATATAGGACTCCGATTTGATTTTTGAAAAGATACTGAGACTGAGAAGCGCGTTTTAACAATGTTTTATCTGAAATCCTGTCTGATTTCTGAACAGGATTCCTATATTAATATCATATTTTATTTACCTGTAGATAGAAGATGATAACAAACATCTATCTCTAGTTAGAGTAAAAACTTCTGATTATATATTCATTAACAGAATATATCTATTGTGGGCATCAATAAATAATCGTGCTGAAATAAAAAAAAGGCGTTAAAAAGTAAATTACAACGAGATACACAGACAAGCATTAGTTGGAGAAACATAAGTGGAAGAGAACACAAAAAATACTGCTTCAAAATCTGCCTCTATTCTCTGTTTGGGACTAGGCTGGTTTCCTAAAACCCCTGGAGGATTGGAACGGTATATTTATGAACTGACCCAGAAATTGGCAGCAAATCAAGACCAAGTTGAATTATGTGGAGTTGGTTTACCAGAAGGTGAACCAGATTTGCCGATAAAACTAACTAACTTGGCATCGCCAGATAGTGCTATTTGGAAACGGTTGTGGGACATCCGCACTAACTTTCAGAAAACAAGAGGTGCCAAACCTGATGCCATTAATTTACATTTTGCATTATACTGCTTTCCAATTTTGGATCTTTTGCCAAAAGGAGTGCCTATTACCTTTAACTTTCATGGTCCTTGGGCATATGAGAGTCAAGAGGAAGTCGTTGAGAGGAAACTAAGTGTTTGGCTCAAGGCTAAGCTGATAGAAGAAAGAACATATAACCGCTGCGATCGCTTGATTGTTTTAAGCAAAGCATTCGGTAATGTATTGCATGAACAATATCAAATTCCTTGGAACAAAATTCACGTAATTCCAGGTGGAGTTGATGTTAGCCAGTTTCAAGCTAATCTATCACTTCATGAGGCTCGCACAAAACTAGGCTGGCCCCAAGACCGCCCTATTTTATTCACGGCGCGCCGTTTGGTGAATCGAGTGGGACTTGACAAATTGTTGTCAGCCTTGGCTATCATTAAACCGAGTATTCCGGATGTTTTGCTCTTGATCGCAGGACGTGGACCACAACAAGCTACACTACAACAGCAGGCAACTGAGTTAGGACTCAGCAATCATGTTAAATTTTTAGGGTTCCTACCAGACGATTTGTTACCTGTTGCTTACCAAGCGGCTGACTTGAGTGTGATGCCCAGTCAGTCTTTTGAAGGATTTGGATTGGCAATAGTAGAATCCTTAGCTTGTGGTACTCCTGTTGTGTGTACTCCCGTTGGAGGAATGCCAGAAATTTTAGAACCATTCTCACCGGGTTTAATTACGTCATCAATAGAAGTCCCAGCCATTGCAGAAAGATTAGAACAGGTGCTCCTGGGAAAAATTCCAGTACCTACACAACAAGCTTGTCGTCAGTATGCTGTCGCCAACTTCGATTGGAACAAAATAGCGCAGGATGTACGGAGTGTTTTATTTGCCTAACTTTTGCCTAACTACCTAACTATAATATTGTTGTAATGCTGGTTTAGCAGTCATGAAGTTGGGAGGATGTCACAGCCGATACAATCTCGCAACTGAAACCACTGGCAAATCAGCAGTGGAACCAGCTTTGGGAGGTGATTGTTACCGACAATGGTTTTCGTGATGAAACAGTGGCGATACGCAAAGCGTCAAGCCTCCGGCTTATCGCCCAAATTTATAGTAAAAAAAATACTATAAATTCGCGTGATCGATGCGTCTGATAAGAAAGGAGCGGCTCACGCCCGTAATGTTGGTGCAAGTGTTACCAAAGGCGAAGCCTTGGCTTTTTGCGACGCCGACGACGAAGTTGCACCTGGTTGGGTAGCAGCAATGGGTGAGGTGCTCTCTAAGTATGACTTCATTGCTGGTCGCAATCAACACTGGAAACTAAATGAATTTTGGTTGGTCAAAAGCTACAGAGTTGAAAACGGTAATGGAATTGCTTTCGAGCACCCATATTTGCCTTAACTTAGTATTAATTATTATCTGATCTTAAGCCCTATGAAAATTTTCTTCCTAGACCAAAGTGGTAAACCAGGCGGGGCTGAACTATGTTTAATAGATATCGCCAAACCCTATAAAGATAGGTGTTTAGTGGGATTATTTGCTGAAGGTTCTTTTAGAAATTTACTACAACAGAATCACATTCCAGTTCAAGTTCTCACCACTCAAGCAATAGAAGTTCGCAAAGAAAGCAGCTTGGCACAAGGATTAGGCAGTTTAGGTCAACTGATACCCTTAATTGCTAAAGTTGTGCAACAAGCAAGAGAATTCGATTTAATTTACGCCAACACGCAAAAAGCATTAGTTGTTGGCGCAGTGGCGAGTTTTTTCAGCCGTCGTCCTTTGGTCTATCATTTGCATGATATTCTTTCCCCAGAACACTTTAGCCAAACCAACCGTCGTATTGCCGTAACTTGCGCCAATCGTTTTGCATCATTAGTTATTGCTAATTCTCAAGCAAGTCAAGCAGCCTTTTTAGCAGCGGGAGGACGCCCAGACATCACGAAAGTGGTTTACAACGGCTTTGATACGAAAAATTATCAAATTCAAGAGTCCGATGTTAGGCAAATTAGACAACAACTAGGGATAGACGGACAATTTGTTGTCGGACATTTTAGCCGTCTCGCACCTTGGAAAGGACAGCACATACTCATACAAGCACTGGCAAAATCTCCTCAACAAGTCACAGCAATCTTAGTTGGTGATGCGCTTTTTGGAGAACAAGAATATGTCCAACATTTACATCAACAGGTGACAAGGCTGGGACTGGAAAATCGAGTCAAATTTTTAGGATTTCGTTCAGATATTCCATTGCTGATGTCAGCTTGTGACTTAGTTGCACATACCTCAACTGCTCCAGAGCCGTTTGGTAGGGTAATTGTAGAGGGTATGCTTTGCGGAACACCTGTGGTTGCGGCGAAAGCTGGCGGTGCGATCGAATTAGTAGAACACGGTGTCAATGGTTTTTTAGTGACACCAGCAAAGCCTGATGAATTGGCGCAAGTGATTACTACCTGTCTCCAAGAACCAGAAAAGACGGCAAATATAGCTGAGAATGCACAGGCGATCGCCCGCCAGCGTTTTGATGTCACAGCTATTAATCAGCAAATTGCTGAACTCTTAGACAAGCTATGACTTTGTTTGTAGTAAGGAATGCGCGTCCTTGCTTTCGTGGAAGAGGACGCGCATTCCTCACTACAAAATATAAAATGTTTGTACTGAAATCTTGCAAGAGTTGCAACAGTGAGTCGGCGAAGCCTCCAAACCCTCGTTACCAGGTTGAACCTGGTAACGAGATATTAGAGCCTCTGGCTCTTGTTGAGTGCAAGATCTGTGTCTACGCACTTAGCGCTGATTACAAACCAACTAATTCACGCGATTCAAAATCTGTGAGTTGTTGAGCTATTGCTAGTCTTGCTTGCAGCTTAGCCACACTAAACTGGTTACGCAGATATTCTACATGAGCAACAGCATTTGCCTTTTCGGTAGTTAATTGTATCAGGGTGTCCATCGCTTTTTGGTATTCTTGATTAACAAGTAGCACTTCAAAGCGACGAGCTTTACGTTGAGCATCATTTTTCAAATCGATATCAAAGGCGGCGCTGCGGTCAGCATTGCCTTCAAATCGGTTAATCTGGTGCTGAACTGCCATTAACTGCGAGTCTATTTCATTTACTCTTTGGGCAGCTTGAGCGATCGCAGCTGGATAATGATTGAGTTGCGTCATCAAAATAAGTTATTCCTTTAAAAAAATTGACATATCAAGTAGGGGAAGATGAGGGAGATGAGGGAGAGGTCGAAATTCTCCCTTGTCCTCTTTGTTCCTCTTGTGCTCTTCTACGCCACTTCCCTCAGTTGAGCAGATTGGATCGTCACCTCCCCAATATTTAAGGAAAGCTGTTCGGCGTGAGGTACCGCAGCTTCTTCCAACACTTGGACTTCAATATTTACACTGACTAAATAACTGCCTGTATCCGCACCAACCGCTTCGGCAACTAATTTGGCAATGTCTGGGCGTTTAGCGGTCAGTGGGTCACGTAGAATACACCGATCCCATTCATGTTTAGCAGTCGGATTGAGGCTGAGAATATAGTGTTTAATCATAGGACAAACCGTAAAACCCATCTCCGGAACGCTGTCACGCACCCGTTTTGCACTAACTTAGGCTTCGTGAACGCTATCTCTATTATAGTACATATGTACCTTTTTGGGAGGATGAGGAGTAGGCAGTACAGGCGCAGGTTTTTTCGTAATCGACTCTACTTGGGTTGTATCTAACCCACAATAGCTTTACAAATTAGAGGTAATTTGTTATGAGCCACCCTGATTCATCCTTGGTTAAGCTCCGCAACCCTTATTTTCTTTCAGTTGTTATGGGGGCTACAGGTAGTTTTATTTTCTGTATGCTAGACTCTGTTAGTCTAGAGACTACAATGACCGCAGGTATCATCGGTGGTCTCAGCCTTAGTACTGCTGAACTTATCAGTTTCCTAGGCAAGACTTGGTGGTTGAAACTGCTACTGTGGGGAACAACGATGGGAATTATTGGCAGTGCTCTCATTCGTTTGCTCCTACCATCAGTTGATTTCGATTCTATGCATATTTTCACTCCTTCTCTCACCTACGGTCTAATTAACAACCTAGTGTTATCCCGTGCCAAAAAGCGCTGATGCTTATCTAGAAAGAGTTTAAGCTATTTAAGATTATTTGGGACACGTTAATATTCAGCACACGGTCAAGTACACCGAACTCGCCCCCGATCGCTTTGATAGTCTTTGAAATTAGAAGCTGATTGCACTTTTTTACTGATCAACTGCTTCATCGGTATCTATGGAGTTCATAGCTAAACGAAGATTTTCAAAATTTTTACGGCAGGTAACTGTATTAGGATGATTTACGCCTAAGCATCGCTCACAAATTTCCAAGGCTTGCTGATACAACGGTTCCGCTTGTGAGTACCTTCCTTGGGAAGAGTAGAGTCCTGCCAGGCTGTTCAGGCTGGTGGCGACAGAGGGATGTTCCTCTCCCAGCAGCTGTCTTTTCATTTCCAAGGCTTGCTGATACAACGGTTCCGCTTGTGAGTACCTTCCTTGGGAAGAGTAGAGTCCTGCCAGGTTGTTCAGGCTGGTGGCGACATCCGGATGTTCCTCTCCCAGCAGCCGTCTTTTCATTTGCAAGGCTTGCTGATACAACGGTTCCGCTTGTGAGTACCTTCCTTGGGAATCGTAGAGATAAGCCAGGTTGTTCAGGCTGGTGGCGACATCGGGATGTTCCTCTCCCAGCAGCTGTCTTTTCATTTGCAAAGCTTGCTTTTCAATACCTACAATTAACCCGTAAGTTTGCTTTGGTTCGGCGGTTAATTCCGTCATCGCAGCTACCTTGGGATAATTTCCATAATACATTCCCAAGTTCTGTCATTTTCCCAATATGCACTGTGCGATCGCGGAAATGGTTGTTTGCTAATCACTTCCTCATCTTTTACTTTAGGAAAGATTTTACTTCCTTTATAGCTAAGGAAATCTCGTAAATCGTAAATATTTAACCATTTTGGAAAGTGATCCGGCAGTGGTTGCCCAAATTCTAAACTGCAAAGAGCGTTAATCTCATACATAAATGGTGCTTGGGAGCCAACTGTCACCAAATGCACTACTTGCGGCAAAGACTGTTCTACCAATAAATCCACGCAAGCGATACCACCCAAGCTGTGAGCAAGTAAAACGACTGGTGGTTCTGCTTGTTCTATTGTTTGCTTAATAAAATCGCGGATTTTCTCCCCTCGCGCTTGATACAACAAGATATCGCAAGGCATAGGCGAAAATTTATTGGTAACAGCCCCGCGTTTCCCTTCTACATAATTTGTTCCTATAGGTAGTGCTAATTCAGCAATTTTTCCCAACACCCAGCCCCCCAATCCCAACTCGGCATCAGCCAAAGCCAGACTAAGTAATTCCACTACTTTATCTCGCAATTTTGTATTAGTAAGTACGGGTGGATATTTTTCTTGCTGTTCGCAAATCAGCATCGCTTGAGCTACAACAGCTCTGGAGATGGCATTACTGTATTCAGCTAAAGATTCTTCTGATACATTTTGTAATGCTTCATTATAAGCGTCGGAGCGTATTACCGCCTCTCGCGCCTCATCAAATACCTCTGCAATTCCTGCTTCTGCTAATTTAGCTTGCAGTTCACCCTCAGGGGTAAGACTGTAAACACGCTCGCGCAATTCATCTGCTGGAGTTTCTGCAAAAGGGTTATCGTTTCTCTCTTCCTCGGTTTTTAGTGACAGCAGCCGCAATTCATACAACGGGTCACGGTACAATTGCTTCCACAGAAGAATTTCTTTGTCTTCCTCTTCCTGATCAAGTGCCAGAGTTTCCTCATACCTTGGAACAGATGCGCCTTTGGCACGTAAACTCGTTCCTAATTCGTCACCCCAAAGGCAGCATTTTACCTTAACATCAGGACCTTGTGCGTAAATCTTTTTCTCAATTGTTTTAAAAGTTTCCTCGTATTCGCGCTTCCGTACTCCAGTACCATGTACGAATATTACGGTCGTCATTGCCTTTTACGCATAAGGTAATTAAATATCTGCGACTAGGGATTTCCAAGAAATAAATTATCCAATTTTGTGGGGTGGGCATCCTGCCCGCCCAGTTTTTAGGACGGGCTAGAAGCCCATCCCACAAGAAAAGTTGGGTATTTTTTTATTTGGAAGTCCCCTATTCTAGTATCTCAATAATATTGCAGTATCAGACCAAAGAACTGCAATCACCAACCTGGGGTAAAAGTAGCCGCAGTCCGGCACAACGCCCTTCTCCTGCCGGAGAAAGGCGCTGATGCCATAAAATGGATAATTTATTTGTTGGAAATCCCTTAATGTGTAGATGCGCTATAATCCGTCTCTTTGACTTATTAAGGAATTTCCGTTGCCATCAAGTGGAGGTGTCTGGAGTTGAAAATCGTTCACCCAAATCGATTGTTGAGGCAAAGGAATGGAAACTCCGGCTTTGTCGAAGGCGACTTTCAAACGGCGGCGATACTCCCGTGCGACATCCCATTGCTTGAGGGGCTGTGTCTTAATCCATACGCGGATAATCAAACCTCTGTCGCCAAAATTATCTATTCCTAAAACTTGGGGGGTTTCCAAAATTGGATTTTGCCATTTTGGGTCTTGGTCCATTTCTAAGGCAACAGTTTCAATCAACTTTAAAGCTTGGTCAATATCGGTTTGATAGGCGACTGGGATAGTTAAGTCAGCGCGTGACCAGCGACTAGAAAGATTGGCAACTATTTTGATTTCGCTGTTGGGGATCGTGATCAGCCGTCCTTCGGCATCCCGCAGTTGAGTCATCCGCAAATTCAGATTTTCTACCAAACCTCCCACATCTCCCACGTTAATGACGTCACCCAAAGCGTACTGGTCTTCGACAATGATCAGAAAGCCGTTGATCGCATCTTTAATTAAGTTTTGCGACGCTAGGGATACGGCAACACCAACCAAACCAGCACCAGCTAGCAAGGGACCAATATTTACACCTAGCGTCATCAGAGAGAGCAGCATGGTATCTGCCGCCCAGACAACGGTAACAATACCTTTGGAAACGCCAGAAATCGTAGAAACTCGCAACTGTAGCCGTTCGGACGTTTGAGGAGTTAGTAATGCACTACTGTTGATAAAAGCAGTGGTAAAGCGGTCAATCAGGGCATAGCTAAGACGTGCTGCTACATAATTTCCCACTGCTACAGCAAGAAGTGTCAAAGGAATTTGCGCCGCTGAGATAATGAGGATCTGAAGCGGTCGCGTGTAGGCAAACAGACCCAGTATGAAGAAAGTTCCACCCCCCCAAATCGCTGCTTGCCCTAGCTGAGAAAGTCGCCGCTTGACTTCTTTGAGATGTTGATGTTGCTGTTGAGTCAGCTGTGTCGTAATAGGACTGGCTTGTGCTGAAGTTGGAAGTGGTGGTTGTAGTGGGTACTTTCCTGGGCGGCGCTGCCAGCTATATAACCCCCAACTCAATACAATCATCCCCACAACAGTTGCGCCAGCAATTGCACCCTGGCGGATTAAATATTCGGATCGCCGCTCGTTTCTTGCTTCATTCAATTCGTCCTCTAACGTTTGGGCGATTAAATTTGCCGCCCCCGAAGGCGTATCTGCCTGTAGCAGGTTAGCATCCTGGCGAGTAACAGTCATCAGGTCACGACCATTAACGCGAATGACTGGTAAAGCACCTGAACCCTCAACCCGCACATCAGGCTTTGAGCCAGGTTTTTTCAAGAAATCTTTGCTAATTTGATCTAAATTTCGTTGAACTTTTTGTAAACGTTCTGAAACGCTTGTCCTTGGTGCCGCTATCTGTAACACCTGACGACCATCCAAATACACCCACCGAGAAACCACTCTGTTATCTGATTCTTGAGTGCGATGAGTGGGAGCTTGCACTGTAGGCAAAAAAGGAATTTGCGCTGTTACTGGAGGCATCGCCCCTACTGTTATCACTGTGGAAGAAAGAGCTATCGCCAAAAATTGAAAGCGCACTTTTACACCTCCTTGAGCAAAATGTACAGTTCGGTACTCTTAGAGCCATACTCCAAACTCAAACTGTGCAATTGTATCCGTCTTCAGTCAAGTTTTAACAAATCTTAAGGTCATAATTTCTGGTTTTTTTTGCTTTTTCCCTATCTTTCGGGAGATGACACAAGAAAAAATAAACTATTTGGGCAAAAGTATAAAATTAACAAATTAATCACAGATTATATTTCAGACTTAAGGCAGGCATTTTGCTAATTGTGGAATAATCTAGTAGTGTGCGTAAGAATTTACGCCAATTTCTTTCTAATTGAGGAACTATTTAATGACCGCAACTTCTCCCCGATTAAAGCACGAGGTTAAAGACCTCGCCCTAGCTTCCTTGGGAAGACAGCGCATTGAATGGGCTGGACGCGAAATGCCAGTTTTACGGCAAATCCGCGATCGCTTCGCCCAAGAAAAACCCTTTGCGGGTATTCGCCTTGTGGCTTGCTGCCATGTGACAACAGAAACCGCACACCTAGCCATTGCACTCAAAGCAGGTGGTGCAGACGCTCTGCTGATTGCAAGTAATCCCCTATCAACTCAAGACGACGTAGCTGCTAGCCTCGTCGCCGATCATGAAATTCCTGTCTTTGCCATCAAAGGTGAAGATAACGAAACCTACAACCGCCACGTACAAATCGCTTTAGACCATCGCCCCAACATCATCATCGATGACGGTTGTGATGTCGTCGCTACCTTGGTACAACAACGCCAGCACCAACTTGCTGACATCATTGGTACCACAGAAGAAACCACAACAGGAATTGTGCGGTTACGCGCCATGTTTAGAGATGGCGTTCTCACCTTCCCCGCAGTCAACGTCAACGACGCTGACACCAAACACTTCTTTGATAACCGCTACGGTACCGGACAATCAACCCTCGACGGCATTATCCGCGCTACAAATATCCTACTTGCTGGGAAAACCGTTGTCGTTGCTGGTTACGGCTGGTGCGGTAAAGGTACAGCTTTGCGGGCGCGGGGACTCGGTGCTAACGTTATTGTCACCGAAATTGACCCAATCAGAGCTATTGAAGCCGTCATGGATGGTTTCAGTGTACTGCCAATGGCGCAAGCTGCACCCTTGGGCGACTTGTTTATCACTGTGACTGGTAACAAACACGTCATTCGCGGTGAGCATTTCGAGGTGATGAAAGACGGCGCGATTGTCTGTAACTCAGGTCACTTTGACATTGAATTGGATCTCGTCGCCTTGGGCGCTAAAGCGAAGGAAGTTAAGACAGTACGTCCCTTCACTCAAGAATATCGCCTGCAAAGTGGCAAATCCGTCGTCGTTCTCGGTGAAGGACGCTTGATTAACCTTGCTGCAGCCGAAGGACATCCCAGTGCAGTGATGGATATGAGCTTCGCCAACCAAGCTTTGGGTTGCGAATACCTTGTGAAGAACAAAGGACAGCTCGAACCTGGTTTGCACTCAATTCCAACTGAAGTGGATCAAGAAATTGCACGGCTGAAGTTGGAGGCGATGGGAATTAAGATTGATACCCTCACCTCAGACCAAATTGAATACACAAACTCTTGGACTTCTGGAACCTAAGCGTTGCTTAAGCGCTTAAGCCAGAGCTTAATTTTCTAAATTTTTGTTGTGGGATAAGCAACTTGCTTATCCCATTTTTGTTTCGTCATTTATGAGGATGGGTGGCGATGGCGCAGAGCGCAGCCCCGAAGGACGATCGCGCGATCGCCTATGCCTGAAAAACGCTTCGCGCTTACGGGCGATCGTAAGGGCAGTTGCCCCGTTCGGCAGAGCTGACGGCGAAGCCTTGGGCGATCACTCTTGGAAGTGAGAACAGGTAGAATTGAAGCTAGCTAGTTGTCGCACACAAGGCGATCGCTCTCACTGACAAAGGAGTTGCACTGGCAGCAGAATAAGTATTATCTACTAGGCATTCTAGAAAAATAAAAAAGAAAAAGGAAAGTATTTAAGCTTTTTCCTTTTTCTTTTCATCTTGAATGATAGTAATGATTCTTATACCGTTTCTTTCTGAGGCTGCGCTAAACTCTGTTGCGAAAAAAAACTTACAGCATAGCTTGAAGGCGACAATTGATTTGGCTGCTCTTCATAGAGAATTGGTATTAGTAAAAGCTAACGATGTCACTGTCAGAGGAGGTCATGTGCAAAACTGAAATGCTAACTGCTAGCTTTATTAAGATTATTGAAGTTTACGCTTTGCGTCGTTGTATTCTGGCACGTTAGTCAACTTACAATCTTCAAAGAGTCTCACTGCTTCCCTGAAATAGGAGCGAGCTGTATCTTTGTCACGGTTCCACCATTGCAAACCATTATTGTAATTCTTGTAAGCGGCATCGGGTTTATTATCTAGAGACTGGTAATCCATCATTGACTCCTGTTTATCCATTTATTGAACAAGCAGAAAGTTTCTTTCATCTTAAGATTGGTGAATGCTTAAACAAGCTTAAGCTTTTGTCTGAAACTTGCTGTAACTATTAATAGCTGTGCTTGTAATCAACTTATGCACTTTTCACTTGAGAAAAAAGCAAAGCAAGAGATGCTCCGCCTCTGCTCAATTATCAACCACCAACTATTGCTGGCAAAGCTTACTCTTATGAACTTGGTGATTGATAAGATAGTCATGTAGCCAATTACAACTAAGATCCAGCAAATTCTGCAAATCCAAATTCCACAGTATCAACTTCTCGTCGATATCGGCTGAAGCAATAGTATTACCATCAGGGCTGAAGCTAAGGTCAAGGATATCAGTATTATGCCCTTGGAGAGTTTGCAGCAGTTTGCCATCCCGACTCCAAAGTCTAATGGTTTTATCCCTACTCGCTGAAGCTAAAGTTTGACCGCTAGGGCTAAACGTAACTCTAGTAACACTATTTTGATGGTCAGGAAGATCAGTGATCTGTTGACCATTTAAAGGCCACAGTTTTATGGTTTTATCTTTACTAGCAGATGCAATTATCTTGCCATTGGGACTAAAACTTATATCTAAAATACTAGCTTTATGTCCTGTGAGAGGTGGTAGTGATGTTCCATTTAAGTGCCAAAGCATGACTTTTTTATTTGTACTAGCAGCAATTATTTTGCTGTCTGGGCTAAAGCTTACGCTTGTAAATTCACTTTTAGGATGAAACTCTGCTAGTAATTTTCCATCCAAACGCCACAGCTTGATGTTATTACTAGCGGTAGCAATCATTTTTCCATCAGAGCTAAAGCTCACCTTCCTAACTGCATCTTCATGCTTGAGAATTTTAATTAATGTCTCATTCAAGCCCCAGAGCTTTACTGTTTTGTCATCGCTAGCAGAAGCAATGACTTTACCATCTGGACTAAAGCTAACATTTTGAATAAAGCCATCGTGTCCTGGAAAGTTTCTGATTAACTTTCCATTCCTTTGCCATAAGATTATATTTTTGTTATTCCCTGAGACGAGTTTTTGACTGTCTGGGCTAAAACTAACGCTACTACCTTGGAGAATTGTAGGCTTAATATTATTAAGGTTCCAGATTCTGATAGTACGATCTAAGCTAGCTGTGGCAATAATTTGATCGTTGGGGCTAAAACTTATATCCTTTACAATTTCGTCATGAGCTTTAAAAATTTGGAAAATTTGGAACAATTTGCTGTCTTTTAAACGCCAAAGCTTGACAGTGCGATCACTACCAGCAGAAGCAATAATTTTGCGATCTTGACTTAGAGCTAAGTGAAGAACCTGTCCACTATGACCTGAAAAAGTCCCCTCTCGGTTACCGTTTACATTCCAGAATTTCAAAGTTCCGTCATCGCCACCAGAAACAACAGTTTGACTATTAACAAAACATACCCCAAAAACAAAACCGCTCTCCTTAATAGTCTTAAGTAACTTACGGTTTTTTAAACTCCAAAGCTTGATAGTCGTGTCTGCACTAGCGGAAGCAAGAGTTTGACCATCTGGACTAAAACTTAAATCGTTGATGGCATCTATGTGATGCGTTGAAAAGCTTGTGAGTCGTTTGCCATCCAAGCGCCAGAGTGTGATTGTCCCCTTTTGATTGGCAATGGCAATTGTTTGTTTATCTGGGCTGAGACTGATAGAGGATATCCTATGATTATCTTTAATAGACTTAAACCAGGTAAATATTCCTTGAGGTTTACGCCGCCAAAAGTTAATAGTCTGGTCTGAACCAACAGATAAGAGAGTATAAGCATCGAGAAATCTAACATGAGAAACCCCACCATTATGCTTTTCAAGGGTTTGGATTAATTCACCATTATGCCGCCATAATTTTATCGTTCCATCCATACCAGCCGAAGCAATGATTTGACCATCGGGGCTAAAACTCACACTCAGGACACCCATATCATGTCCTGTTAAACGGTTGCGCTCCTTGCTCCCATAAAGTATCTGTTGCAGGGTAGTTAAAACTTGAATCTTGGTATCTTCCCTAACAAAAAATTCTTTAATAAACAATGTCTTTTCCATGTTTTTTAACAGTTCGCCAGTCTTGGTGGCTTCTATTAAGGCATCCAACTCTCTACCTGAGACAAAGAGTGATTCTGCTAAAGCGCTGGAAGTTTCAAGAGACTTGTTTTGGGCATAAATAGCATAATTAATCGCAATAATGGCGGCACTACTTAACAGTAACAATGCCGCAGTTACCCCGCTCCAGCCCATAACGGTGTTTTTGCGTTTTTGCCTGACGCTACGCCGCACAAACTCAGCTTCTGTCTTATTTAACCAATTCTCACTAGAGTTAAGAACTTGTTTCAACAAATCAAGGCGAGGGTCAGTATTCCAAAGATATTTTGCCTGTTGCTTGCTTTTCCATTCCAAAGCTGCTGGTGTTAACCGTCGTTGTAAAATTAAATTTTCTTGCTCCTGTTTTTTCCAGATCAGCAGCTTTTGCCATCCCCGTACTAAGGCATCATGGGCTGGCTCAATATATAGATTCCCCTCTGTATCTTGTCCGGATACCAATAAACGGGCGGCAGAAAAACGCTCAATCACCTGCTTTACACGCGTATTTTCTGGCTCTGGATATTCCAGTTCAGCCAGAAATACCCGTCTGCGAGCTAACTCGCCGCCACCCACCGCCACCATCCGCAGCATGACGTGCTTGATGGTTTGGGCTATTGCTGGGTCAAGTTTGACTAACTCGTCATACTCACAATCGGCTCTTTGGGTGAGACTTCGCATCACTCCACCCAATGCTTCGTAATCTTCCTGAGTAATTGCCCGATTATTTCTTTTACCCTCTCTGACACTTCTAATGTACTTTAAATAAAGTTCACTTAAAGTGAAAGAAAGCAGCGGCAAAGCACCGGGCATTTGTGCTACTTCATCAATTAACTGGTCTATCAAACCTGTCGGCTCAAAATACATCACCCGACAAGAAGCAGGTTCCACAATTGCCTCGCGCAATTCCTCCCGTGTCATCGGTGTCACAACAAATCGCGCCGCAGCCCAATACGGTTCTAAAGCTGTTTCTCTAAATTGCGATTCAAAATCATAACGCAGTGTCAAAATAATACGAACCTGTTTTGGAAAAGCAGCGATAGCCCTCGCTAACCCACTCAAAAACTTTGAGCGTTCATCGTCATAACGACAAAGGGTGATTAATTCTTCAAACTGGTCAATTACTAGCAGCAATTTGGCACTTGGGTTAGCCTTACTCCAAGCTTTAACGCTTTGAGCCAGTCTTTGCAATTCCTCCTCGAACACTTGGGCAGGTTTGTCGAATCCTGGCAAGTTTTCTTTGATCAGTGTATTGTTCAAAGCGGTAAACGGATATTCGCCCGGACGGATGCTCCCAGGATGCGCCACTCTTGCCCACTATTTTTCAAGTGCGGAATTAATCCCGCTTTCACTAAGCTTGACTTCCCTGAACCGGAAGTACCCAGCACTACGGTAAGGGAATTGGTTGTCACAAACTCATGTAGTTTTTCTACAAGTGCAGTTCTACCAAAAAACAGGTCACTGTGTTTTTCCTCAAACGACTCTAATCCTCGGTAGGGATTTTTCGACTCTTCCAAAGGAGGCGCTGGTGGTAAGTTCAGTTGATGTCCGGGAGTCAGGAAAATATACTCGCCTTTATCATGCTTATTCAGTGCCCAAATCCCGGGAGTTTGCCGTAAGCGATGTTTTTCAGTGGCTAATTCGACGCGATCGCGCAAATATAAATACAATTCCGTAGCAGTAATTACCCCATCTCCAGGAAGTTTACCATTAGTAGCAGGAGGATAAGCATCAGCTCCACCTGTAAGCGCTTCAAACAAAGCAGCGGCAAACGGCGAATGATTGCCAATTTCACCGCGATCAATGTTGAGATTGAAGGCATCTAAAGCTTTTTGGTCGGAGGCGGCGCTAGTTATCACCTGCCATGCTGGATCAGCAATAAAGCGATCGTAGCGTTCTTGATGAATGACCTCTGGCGCAGTTAACAAGTCTCTAGTCGAAGACCAGCGAAAAGCCCCAGCAAAACAGCAATCGAAGATTCCTAGGAAATGACGGCAAGGCAATTGACTAAGCGCTTCATGTACCTGAGTCATCGCTAAGTAGGTTTTGCTGTCTCCCAACTTGGCATCTTGAGGAATCAAATAACCTTGTGGACCATCCTCACTATTTAGGGCAATGCCATGACCAGCAAAATAAAACAGCAAGCGGTCATCTGATTTAACTTCTTGATTTAGAGTTTTCTCGAATAAATCGTTCAGGTTTTTCAAGGTAGCTATCTCGTCTAAACAGACCCACACCTGGTATCCGTGGTTTTCGCGCAGGATTTCCACCAACTTTTTGGCATCATTTACCGCGTTGTGCAAGGGGGAAATGCCATTCCTATAGTTGTTTATACCAATCACAAATGCTAGATTGCGCGAAAATTCAGGCATACCAGCAGTTCCTTTTTCTGTTCAGATGAGGTGTTGCTGTGGTGAACTTTACTTGAGTTTGACCAGTTTGCTTACGTAGGGAAATAGGTGACACCATGTCCAACTTATGCAACTTCCCAGAAGGTGGCTCAATAGTATCCTACAGAGAAAATTAGCGATGCTCCCAGAGGGAGCCGCCTTTGGCGATCGCTCTTCCCTATACATGGCTCTTACCTTCAACATTTGACGACTACCTATTTTTAGCGCCAGCCAACAAGACACGATCCAATACACTTGACGGTAATAAGTTTTATAAATTACTATTTATCTACTTTCCGGGTAGCCGGATTATAATTATTTTTAATTATGGAAGTTATCAAACTAGGAAAAAAAGGTCAAGTCTCTATTCCGAAAGCAATTCTCAAGCGTCTAGGTTTGGACGGTGAAACTATGCTACTGGTAGAAACGACTGCTGACGGTGGAATTTTGCTGCGTCCTGCTGGAGTGTATCCTATCGAGATGTACACAAAGGAGCGAATTGAGGAGTTTTTAGAAGGCGATCGCTTAACTTCCCAAGAAGCCGAACAGCTTCAGCAGCTTAGGGATGTTGAGTAAGCCAAATGCGCCTGTTTGTGGATGCCAATGTTATCTTTGCAGCCGCTATCAGTCCTGATGGTCGCTGTAGCGCTTTGTTTCAATTAGCTTCTCAGGGATATTGTGCTTTGCTGACATCGCCTTATGCTTTGGAAGAAACGCAGCGTAACCTTGTGGCTAAATATCCCGACGCTTTGACGCGATTGGAGCTTTCTTTAATTCCTGATCTGATTATAGTTAAAGAAGCACCGCTGCCGCGAGTCAATTGGGCAATGGAGATGGGGCTACCGCTGAAAGATGCTCCTATCTTAGCGACAGCAGTAGAGAATAGAGCAGACCTTTTGGTCACGGGTGATAAGACGCATTTTGGTTCGTTCTATGGTCAGGTATTAGAGGGAGTAGCAGTGGTAGATCTTCGAGAAGCGATCGCCCGAGTTTTCACCAAGACAAACTGAGGAGTGCGATCGCCCTCTGTCATAGACGTGTTGCATAAAAAAGCGATTGATCGCTTCCCTCTAGTTATCAATTAAGCTGCACAACAAATAGGGGCAGGTTTGAAACCCGCCCCTATGTCGTCTGATATACTCCGTCCAACAGATGCTGCTACAAGCCTTAAGCTATCAACTAAATTCACCATATCTTCCAAAGACAGCGCTTGACGTGCATCAGAAACAGATTTTTCTGGTTCTGGGTGACACTCAATAATTAACCCATCTGCTCCACAAGCAACAGCCGCCTTTGCTACAGGTGCCACGAGTTCCCGCTTGCCTACCGCATGCGAAGGGTCTACAATCACAGGTAAGTGAGTGATTTGCTTGAGAGCTGCCACGGCTCCTAAATCCAGGACATTACGGGTGTAATTATCAAAGCTGCGGATACCTCGTTCGCACAGCACCACATCCGGGTTTCCGTGGCTTAAAATATATTCAGCTGCCATCACGAATTCTTCAATCGTCGCCGACAAGCCGCGTTTGAGGAGTATCGGCTTACCCGCTTGTCCTAAAGCTTTCAGCAAATCGAAGTTTTGCATATTGCGGCTACCCACTTGCAGCATATCAGTATGGGCGGCGACGACTTCAATTTGCGAGATTGACATAACTTCGGTGATGACTGGGATATTGTAGTGCGATCGCACCCCTGCCAAAATTTCCAGTCCTTCCTCTCCCATTCCTTGGAAAGCGTAGGGAGAAGTGCGGGGTTTGTAAACACCGCCACGCAAAGCTTGTACAGGTGCAGCAGATAAATTTTGGGCGACTGTCTCCATTTGTTGGACACTTTCAACGGCGCAAGGTCCGCCAATAATTACCAGTTCCGTACCACCAAAAGCGACTTTTTCAGAGAGGTTGACGATTGTCTGATGGTGAGGATGAGATTTTGCGGCTAGTTTAGCATTATTCATGGTTCGGTTCTCCTTAAAAACTAGGGATTCGGGATTCGGGACTGGGGCTTCGGCAGATGTAGTGTTTTAGGACAAGTTTGTTGAATCAGATTCTTACCCTGTAGCTAATCG
>JXCB02000044.1:150917-251812 GCA_000828075.3 Tolypothrix campylonemoides VB511288
TTCGGGACTGGGGCTTCGGCAGATGTAGTGTTTTAGGACAAGTTTGTTGAATCAGATTCTTACCCTGTAGCTAATCGCTCATCCCCAGTCCCTTTCCTTAAAAAAAGCCCAGAACCTTTGTCAGTTCCGGGCTTTAACGATTCATCGACATGACGCGACTTACCCGGAACTTATTCTGGGGTAAAAGTAAAAGCCATAAAACCAGCTACTGAAATAAGTCATCACGATGAAATTTCACTCCTTAAAAAACAAAAACCGCAGAGTTCACTCTGCGGTTCACCGGGCGGCTTCCATAAGGAAACTTGACTCACTCCCGGTGAACCACCCTAAACCAAAAATAAAAATAGGAACTGCTGCTGATCATTTGTCAGACGTTTTCTTGAATAATTTAATTTACACTCATGTTTTCTGACGTTAGCATAGGAAACAAGTCGCGTCAAGACCACCAGAACTAAAAAAAAAGGGTTAAACTCAGTACAATTCTGGCAATCAAAACTTATTGCTGCTGGCTATCATCTCATTTACAGAACTTTAAAAATATTTTATTTTACAGAACATGGAGAAAGAATGAATGTATGAATGCTAAATGAGAAATTGGTGTGGACTGCTCATTTCATAATTTATCATTCATCATTTTGACCTCATAATTGACTGCATTAACACTTAAAGATAACCAAGTATTATTATGCCCAGTACCAAAATTTTAACCGCATCTTTCAATTATCAAGGAGTTTACCCCTGCCCGGTCTGTCGTGTAGGTAAGATTAGTCATATGCCACTCATGGAGGCTATGTCTTGTGACTTCTGTCAACAAATTTTTACTGTCAATGTAGAACAACAACAAATTAAAATGCCATCCAGACAACCGCCCCTCATTTGGCATTGGAATGGCTTTAATTGGACAGAAGCGCAAATAGAAGGTGTAGAATTTGGTTGGGGCTATGTGATAGCTGCTGCTGCTTTTGTACTCCTGCCAACGACTTTAATTGGGATAGTGGCTTATAATTTCCCACCCCATCCAGCAACTCCCCTATCTTGGCTACCATATATCTGGACGATATTAACTCTTTTGTCGCATCTCATAATTATTGTTTGGCTTTTTATTGAAATTTATCAAATTCCACTTATGGCATACTGGCGAGCTATACAACAGCGTTTCCTAGGTCGCGAAAATTAAGAAAGACTTGCTGTTGAGCCAAGTAGAAGAATTATTTAAATAGTTTAGAGCGGATGACTTAACAACAGATAGTGGAAAATCTAGTGCAGTAGACGTGGAAATAACAACACAGTAAAAAAACAACAAAAGCCTGATGCAATCAGTGTTATTTGCTTCAATATAGCTGTCTTCTTACAGTAGGACTTTGCTTAACTTTCCCAGCTAAATGGCGATAGTTATATCTGTGTCTAACAAATGTTAGCAGCTATGCAAAAATTGGAGAAACTGCGCCTACTTAATAAAATTTACAAAATACGAAAATAAATGACACAATGTTAAGGAATATATCATTTTTAACAGTTTTAAAAAGCAATTAAAATTCAAACTTATGTAAACTATAGAGTATGAAACGTGGCTATAGGATGCTTGTTGTATTTTCCAAAGAAAAACTGCATCTGGTAGCATATGAGTATGGCGTAGTAAAACAGAAAGTTACTGTCGCTCAAGTGTGCTCTCAAGCTTTGCAAATAAGACTGAGAAGTCTCGGCTTTTCGCTAAAATTACCGAACAGCAAAAAAGTTTGACAAATAATTCTGTCGCTAATCGGTTGCATCACTCATAATTAAGATAATTTCCACTGAAACGTCTTATGAGCGAGTTGGAGCAGTACTATAGAGTTTTGGAATTAGAGCCTGGGGCAACATTGGACGAAGTGACCCAAGCTTATAAAGATTTGGCTTTTGTGTGGCATCCCGATCGCCTTCCAAAAGACAATACGCGCTTACAAGAGAAAGCGCAAAAAAAGCTACAAGACATTAATGAGGCTCGTGAAAAATTGCGCCTCTTAAAAATGAAGTATCAAACGTTACATCATCAAGCACCACCTGCACACAAACAGCCAACCCAAAAAACCCATCAACCACCAAAGCAAAACCCGGACTTAAGTGGAAAAGACTTTAGTCGGGCAAACTTACAAGGCAGAGATTTATCTGGTAGAAACCTGAGTTATGCGAACTTGTGTGGTGCAAACCTCAGTGATACGTTTATGCACAAAGCAAATCTTACAGGTGCAAATTTGTCTGAGGCAAATTTATTTAGAGCTAACCTACTTTTAGCCGACTTGAGAGAAGCCAATTTACGTGCTGCTAACTTAATTGGAGCAGATTTGAGCGGAGCAGATTTGCGGGGAGCAAATTTAACAGGAGCGCGTATTCGTTCTGGTGACAGACTTCTTGTTAAACTGATTGGAGCTAACTTGGTTGGCGCAATCATGCCTGATGGCAAAATTTACGAATAAGTACGACAATGAACGTTGCGATTATTGGTTGCGGATATGTCGGTTGTGCAGTTGCTCAATATTGGCAACAAAAGATGAGCTTTGTCGTCACCGCCACCACAACCACTCCTGAACGTGTCCCAGAATTACAAACAGTAGCCCAACAAGTCGTAGTAGTACAAGGAAACGACTCAGACTTGCTCAAATCAGTTTTGAGAAATCAAGATGTTGTGCTTTTGAGTGTCGGTGCAAAAAGTGCCGATGTTTACGAAGAAACTTATCTACACACTGCTCAAACTTTAGTCTCTGTCTTAAAGCAGATTCCTAGTGTGGGACAACTGATATATACAGGGAGTTACGCTGTTTATGGTGACAGGAACGGAGAGTGGGTAGATGAAGAATCACTGATTGCACCCGCTCACCAAAATGGGCAAATTCTTAGCGATACTGAGCAAGTTTTACTCTCAGGATCAAGTGAAAACCTCCGTGTTTGTATTTTGCGATTAGGAGGAATTTATGGTCCAGGTCGAGAACTGGTAAAAATATTTGGTCGGTATGCTGGTACAACTCGACCTGGCAATGGCAAGGATACAACAAATTGGATTCACCTTGATGACATTATTGGTGGTATTAGGTTTGCCCGCCGGAATCGACTGCAAGGCATCTATAACTTAGTTGATGATGCGCATCTGACAACTGGAGAATTACTTGAACGTGTGTGTGAAAGACACAATCTACCTAAAGTTATATGGGATTCTTCCCAAGAGAGTAAGCGCCCATATAATGCCAAGGTGTCTAATAAAAAGATAAAAGACGCAGGATACAAATTGATTCATCCACAGATGATATTTTAAAACAGTTCTTGCTCTGCGCCAAGAGCGCCTTAGCGGTTCTTTACTCTTAAACATATGATTACTCAAGATAAAACAACATCTCCAACCCAGTTTTACACCTGGAAAAATTATCGCTGCGCTTACGAAGTTCATAATCCAACCCATTCAACCCCCGAAGGTATTCCCCTATTGTTAATTCACCCCATTGGTGTTGGCTTATCACGCCAATTTTGGCAGAGGTTTTGCCGCGAATGGTATCAACAAGATCATCGCAATTCAATTTACAACCCCGATTTGTTGGGATGCGGTGAAAGCGATATGCCTCATGTGGCTTATACTCCCAAAGATTGGGCGCAACAGTTGCAACACTTTTTACAAACGGTCGTCCAGAAACCTGTCATTTTGGTAGTACAAGGTGCTTTATTTCCGGTTGCAATAGAATTAGTTAAAAAAGAACCAAATTTAATTGCTGGGCTTATATTAGCTGGTCCTCCAGCTTGGGCAATCATTACAAAAGAAACGTCCCAATGGCAAGATAAACTCATTTGGAATCTGTTAAATTCGCCTTTGGGTAATGCTTTTTATCGATATGCTCGAAGAGAAAAGTTTTTGCGTGATTTCTCAACACGTCAATTGTTTGACTCAGCCGAAGCTGTTGATGCTGAATGGTTAAAGACCTTGGAACAAGGTGCAGAAAATCCGGAAAGTCGTCATGCAGTGTTTTCTTTCTTGGCTGGTTTTTGGCGCAAAGATTATAGTCAAGCTATTGCTTCTATCAAGCAACCTACTTTGGTAGTTGTGGGGGAAACAGCATCAAGTATTAGCCAAGAAGGTAAACAGGAAACACCAGATGAACGCTTGGCTGATTATCTAACCTGTTTACCTCAAGGACGTGGAATTAAAATGCCTGGTCGGAATGTTTTGCCATACGAATCAACTACTGAGTTTGTTAAGGAAATTGCACCATTTATCAATCAGGGTTTGAGGTAAGTGACACCGCGTAGATGCAATCCAAGCACTCTGTTGATTTTAGAACATCCGTGAGAAAATTATTGATGCGTTGGCAAGAGGAAATGTACAGGCATCAAAAGCTCAAGATCACATCGTCAAATGTATGAACCGTTTTACAAATTTATTCAACAGCTTTTGCCTGAATTCAACATTGACTTAACGCTTGTTGAGCCACTGCTAGAGTCAAGAAAGGTTTATAAGGGAGAATTCTTGTTTGGAGAGGGGGATATTTGTGAGTTTCTGGGCTTGACGCTAAAAGGTTGTCTGAGAACTTTTTTTCTAAAAGACGCAAAAGAGTTCACTCTGTTCTTCCACCCTGAACATCAACCAGTCGGTGACTACGAAAGTTTCTGCAAGCAACAACCCGCGTGTTTTTCCTGTCAAGCGATCGAGGACTCTGAGGTACTGATCGTCAACCATCAGCTATTTCACCTTCTTGAAGTAGCGCCAGATGGTCAAAAATTCCTGAGACTCCATGCTGAGAGTCTTGCGTTTATGCTGCGGGATAAATTGCTTTCTCTTTTTAGGGATACGCCTGAACAGCGTTATCTCAACCTTATTCAAACTGAACCTGAACTCTTGCAGCGCATTCCTCAATACTATCTAGCCTCATATCTTGGTATTGAGCCAGAATCCTTGAGTCGATTGAAAAGGAGAGTTCATCAGCAGAAGGTTTCTTAACCCAAGTCAATGCAGGTGATGGGCTTACGAGGTAAATTCGCAACGAAACACTTAAAACATCAAAACCTGCAATGTCATTAGAACAGAATAAATCCATTGTTTTGCAAGCCTACGAAGCCTTTGATCAAGGAGACATCGAAAAAGGTAGAGCGTTTGTTGCCCCAGATATTATCGGCTGTGTAATGGGGAGCGATGAACTCAAAGGGGCTGATGCCTTTTTTGAGTATGCACTGATGATGCGTGCGGCTTTCCCAGATGGTCGCCACACTTTTGAAGATGTGATAGCTGAAGGCGATAAAGTCGTCACCCGTGGGATGTTCAGTGGAACTCATCAAGGAGAAATTATGGGCATTCTGCCGACAGGAAAGCAGGTCACGTTTTCAGTCATTCATATTGATCGCGTCATGGATGGCAAAGTTGTAGAACATTGGGGGCAAGGTGACACGATGGCCTTGATGCAGCAGTTAGGCGTAGTACTTTCATCAAAGTCTGACAGAGATTAACTGTTCTAAGACTGTCGTAGTTTTTACATTAAGAGCGTTATTCCAGAAGTTTATAGCGTTATAGTTCGTAGTTGCGCTTTAGCGCTAAAGCGCGACTACAACCTTTTCTTGCGATACGAATTTATCAAATGCAGTACTTAGCGCGATATTCACGTAGCCAGAGAAGTGCCGATTCTTGGAAGTTCCTTATTTGAGTACCCTTTGGAGAGGTTTGGTGTTAGTATTTCTGGCCAGCTTTCAAAATTGCGCCTCACCCAATCCATACCAACTTCGTTGTTTAGCTTAATTTTTTGGGGCGTATTCGAGTAAATCTTGCCTAGGATATCGCTATCTTGCTCAACTATAACCTTGGCAAAGTTGAGAAATGTCTGCCCGAAAACCTTAAATGCAGGGTTTTTAACTAAGCCATACATCAATATGTAAGTTCGTGTCCGAGTTTTAGACTCTGGGACAAACAAGTGAATTTGAGTAACTTTACCTAGTCCGTTTTGCGCATGAAGTATGACTAAAGATGGAAAGTAATTTTCCAAATGAGCTTTAAGAACTTTTGGTAGCAGCAACAAACCAGGATTTTTCAGTTTTTCACCCAAGCTAGCTGCTGTGGGCATACTGTAAAAAGCATGCGAATGATGACCGTTATCCTGAAAATTTTCAAAATGCACTTCCTCAATCCTAAATAAAGGTCGATGGGTACCGTTTTGGTGATTGTAGTCATGCATAACGAGCAGCATACTCAGCAAATCAGTCTCCACGCTAGTATCAGCTGTATGACCGATAAATTCATATTGCGAGGCAATTTCATTAAGGATATTGGGAATCGGTATTTTGGGTTCAAAGCCACCGTATGACCAAATAAAATCATCTTGAATAATCAGTTCTAACGGTTCCAGTTGCGGCAGAGTTTTCTTGTTGGAACGTGGCAAAATCGTGCAGCCTTCACCATCAAACTCAAGTGCATGAAAAGGACAGACTACTACACTCGTTTTATCTTTACGTTCTTGACACCACCCTTCAGACAACATAGCTCCCATATGCGGACACGCGTTGGGTAGGGCATTCACCTTGCCAGTTTTATCTTGCCAAAGTACATAATCAGTTCCGTAAAGGGATACTTTTTTTGGCTTGTTGATTTCCAACATAGACTTGTGTGCTAATAGCCAAGGCGCACCAGCAAGCATACACATCGGTGTTGGTCTCCTGATTTACTAGTAGTTTGTGAATTTTGATTTGAGGAGTTTGTAGTTGCACACGCCTTTGCCAGTCCAAATTTGACGCAAGCAGATTTTGCTTGCGGTGGATGTGGCATATATCTGATATCAGGTTCGGTCGATTACTTATCATTCCTGAAGAACCCCACCCCGCCAAAGCTGCGCTTAGGCTCCCCTCCCCGCTCGCGGGGAGGGGATTAAGGGGTGGGGTGCAGTCAACGTGGGAATTATAACTAATTAGCCGAACATGATCTGACCTGTGTTGAAATGCCTGCTACGGCAAGTCAACTAGGCTCAGGTGCGCTTCGTAAAATAAAATGTGACTAATTATTCGCTTTTATTATAATTTATGAGTAATAATTCATGTTTGTCAAGAGGATTGGTGACGAGCGAAGGGGTGCAAGGGTGAATTCAAATAAAAAGGCATCCATGCGCCGTCAGCCCAAGCAAAAGCGCAGCCAAGAGCGTATCGAACGCATTCTAGATGCAGCAGCTGAGGTCTTTGATCAAGTGGGTTTTGAGGCGGCGACAACTCATGCGATCGCTGCTCGTGCTGACACAGCTATAGGTTCGCTTTACCAGTTTTTTCCAGATAAATTGGCAATTTTCCACGCTTTGGAATTGCGTCACGTCGAGCGAGTCCACACTGTATGGGCTAAGCTGAATCAGCCAGAAATCATTCAACTGCCTTTTGAGAGATTTATCCGAACTTTGGCAGGAGCATTCCAGAAACTTTTTGAGCAACCCACTTGTCGGATGGTCTTTGTGCAGTACTTCACATCCCGAACCATCTTTCAAAATATTGATGATAGCTTTACCGAGGAAGCCATCAATTTTATGGCAAAACTGCTGCAAAAGCGCAATCCAGCATTAAGTCCTGAACTTTGCCATTTACTGGCGCAAGTCTGCACCCATGGCTATAATACTTTGCTACTCTTGGCACTACGCAGCAATGAAACTCACCGCCAGCAGATTTTTGAGCAAATCGAGGCGCTGCTGATTGCATACTTACAGCCTCATGTTGGGGATGAAGTTTTGCACAATAAAGTAATGATAGTAATGAAATGCCCGCACTGTGACGGAGAGCGCATTTCTAAAAATGGGCATCGTCATGGTAAGCAGCGTTATCTTTGCAAAGACTGCGGTAAGCAATTCCCTGAGGCTTATTCGTTACAAGGATACGGCGATGAAGTGAAGCAGCAATGCTTGGAACTGTATCGCGATGGTGTTGGTTTTCGGGAGATTGAAAGAAAAACCGGAGTTTCCCATAATACGGTAATTAACTGGGTGAAGCAGAGTCACAAAAATAAAGAGGACTAAATCCTTGTTTAAGCAACAAACGAAGGACTGAAGTCCTCACTACAAACAAGCTATTCAAAATTCGCCTTTTTTCCAACGCAGAGTAGCTTGTGCAATGCGTTGTCCAAACTTTTCAGCAGTGAGGCGATCGCCCGAATCTAGTAGTGCTTCTTTGCCACTCATATCCATTTGGGATTGTCCCATCACACCTAAGAACGAGCCAAGACGATTTACACCGTCAGTCTTACCCAGGTAGTGACTAGGCATTTCTCCAGGGCTGACCCAAATCATACTATGCTGGGCAGCATTAATTGCCAAGTACAGCAATGTTCCTTGTTTATCTCCACTTGGGGAACTGGAATGGGTGAAACCTCCAGCAACTTTATCTTTCCAGTTTTGAGCAAACCAGACTTCACTAGCTCCGTCAATGAAAGCCTTAAATTGAGCAGCAACACCACCCATATATGTGGGAGAGCCAAAAACAATTGCATCGGCTAAATCCAGCTTCTCCATAATTGTTGGGTCTTGCCAACGACCATTGACAATTTGTTCTCCTGTAATTCGCAGCATTTCAACGGCGGTTCCTGAGACTTGACTAGCGCCAGAAGCAACTGCCTCAGCCATCAAGTGAGTATGACCAGAACCGGAGAAATAGACAATAGCAACCGTAATCGTCATCAATAAATCTCTCAAGAATTTGTCTAATAAATTTGTAATATTTAACTAGTTGGACAAACAATGATAGAAACGCCATAAATTATGTCCGAACGTCCAATTTCTCTATTTCCTCTGGTGAGCCATTGCAAATGGATGCCTTAACTGAAGTCCTAAAAGCCATGCAACTCCACAGCACAATTCACTGTCGGTCTGAATTTTCCGCACCCTGGGGGTTGCGAAGTGATAAAAGCGACGATGCCGCGTTCCATGTCATCTTACAAGGTAACTGTTGGCTAGAGGTAGACAATTCAGATATGCCAATTCCACTAAAGGGAGGGGATTTAGTCGTCTTACCAACAGGGATCGGACATACCTTACGCGATGCCTTGGATAGTCCAGTAACCAAACTAACAGACTTACTAGAAAACCGTCCCTCTATTGAACCAATGACCTTAAGCTATGGAGGTGGAGGGATATCTACTGTAGTTTTATGTGGACACGCCTGCTTTCAGGAGCGAGAAACAAACCCACTGTTGACGGCTCTCCCCCCTTTAATGTTGATTAAGGGAGAACAAGGACGATCTGTAGAGTGGTTGAATGCAACACTTGAGTTCATCGCTTGCGAAAGCAGCCTAAACCGTCCTGGTGCTCAAATGATGATTACCTATCTCTCCAGCATTCTGTTTATTCAGGCAGTACGAGCTTACCTTGCCAGCTTGACAGATGATAAAGGTGGATGGCTACGTGCTCTACTCGATCCGCAAGTTAGCATTGCTCTTGGCTTAATTCACCAGCATCCAGAAAAACCTTGGACGGTAGAGTTGCTTGCAAGACAAGTCAACTTATCACGCGCGGCATTTGCAGCTAGGTTTAAAATGTTGGTCGGGGAGCCACCGCTGCAATATCTCAGCCGCTGGCGAATGCACAAAGCTGCTAGGTTGTTACGTTCAGGTTATTTAAATTTAGCAGAAATTTCCTCTCAGGTGGGCTATGAGTCAGAAGCAGCCTTTAGTAAAGCATTCAAGCGCCAGATTGGTCAACCGCCCGGAGAGTATCGACGGGAGCGTGCAGTTTAACAATTACAGCCTAAAGTTAGACCTACAGCTTCCTAAAAGCCGTATACATTGACGAGCTATGATCAATTCATAGGTAGATGTATAGCAACAGCCAAGGTGGTTAGGACATCAACCGATGATAAAACCTAGACACAAAAAGACTTTTCACCCAGTCCCCAGTCCCCAGTCCCCAGTCCCTAGTCCCCTGCTATATTTGTATAGTCCGTAAGCCTAACAAAACGAGTGAGCAATAAAGAAAATGAATGACTCAGTGTTTGTTATCTTCATTGCCTTTGGGTGTCTTTGGATATTGATGGGAGTTGGTGGCTGGATTGCACTCTTAAAATCTGAAGGGGAAGAGATTAAGTTTGGCAAATGGGGACTCATAGTTGCTATCCCCATTCTTATCCCGATCATCGTTGCCCTGACCATTGGCGCACTTTACCATTAGTTGCACTCTCGCTGCGTATCCCCTCTTACCCGACAAAATGACCAGTGTTACAGCGCTTATTTTTATAATTAGACCACAAATCGTCGTAGGTAGAGCTAAAGCCCAGAAAAGCGGTTTAACTATTAGGCTATACAGCACATTGCAAGTAAATGAAGTACAACGTTGTTATCTAAAAGTCAGACATCAAGCCCTTTTTACTTCTGACTTCTGACTTCTGACGGCTGAATTGCTGCTGTAAAAGTTAAACCTGTTGTATTTACCTTTTCCCTTTTCCCAACTTTAAAAAAGAAGTCTATTGTATGGATTAGTGCAAGAAATCTAATCTTTTGCACTATTGGCAAAAACTAAATTTGCTCAATAGTTGGTTGCAGTTCGTAAAATTTTAGTGTTTACACTTTTCAATTGCCGTTACTTGCCAATCTTGTCCTGAGCGATCAACCGCTCAACGCATCGCTCGGCAAGTGCGGCGATCGTGAAAGATGGATTAGTAGCCCCAGTAGAGCCTGGGATCAACGCGCCATCCACGACGTATAAACCCTTGTAGCCTTTGACCCTGCCGTAAAGGTCACAGGCTTTGCCAAGCACAGCACCACCAAGCTGATGTCCAGTTACCCCGTCGCTCACCGAGACTGTTGTGGGCTGGTATGCACTACTTGTGTTGGCTTGGTTGAGCGTTTGGAATGTATGTAGAGCTGCCTCACGAACTTGAACAACCTCCGGGCTGTCTTTGGGCCAGGTCAGCTGCACGCTGTCGGTGGAGTAATCGTAGTTGAAACTGCCTTTAGCGGAGCCGATTCCCATGCCCAGGTAATACATATAGCCCTCCCGCGTTTCGTTCCACTGCGGACCAGGCAGCAGCACTGTAGGCTCGATTGGGTTGGCATGATCCTCGATTACAACGCTCGGTGTACCCTGGCTTGGGTTCGTAGGAGGTAGCCCGCCTTGAAGACCAAAAGTATCTCCATCCGCACCCCAGAATTGTCCCACAGCATCGTTTAGCTTAGGCAACGTTCCTTTGGCTTTTGCTTTAACCAGAAGTTTGGACGTTCCCACAGAACCAGCAGCCAGGAAAACGTGCTTGCTGATGAAGGTGCGCGTTTGCAAAACATTCCCGCCTTCATCGATTTGATTGCAAACAACAGCGTAGCGATTTCCAGGTACTTCGTTAATATCTGTAACGACGTGCAGCGGCAAGATTTCAACAAATCCGCTCTCTTCTGCCTGGAGTAGGTAGTTTCGATCTAAGCTATTCTTGCAACCGCTGTTGTTCCCATACCAGAACTCACCAATAATCCCCGAAGCGACGCGCGTTCCAGCAATCTCCTGACGAATCACATCCCAGTCTAGGTTCATTTCCAACAACTTCCCAGTCAGCCCCGCGTTCGCTGCCAGCTCTAAAGCAACCCGTCCGAAGCGATAGTAGTTTGTTGCCAGTATGTCGGCTGGAATCGTGCTGGGCTTGAGTATCGAACGAACTCTAGGATAGTACACCTTGTCCATCTCATCATAGGAGACCGCGCCCTGAAAAACCCGATCAAAGTTGGCGCGTGTTGGCTGGTAGGTGCTTCCGTTATAGACGAGAGAACCGCCACCCACACCCGCGCCAGCAAACACAGAGATGCCGTTTTCTACCATAAGCTCTACCACGCCTGTGTAAACATCAATCGGGATAGGCGTAGAGCCAGGATCGCTGACAACGGCGAACTTACTTAGCCAAGATGAGCGACCATCTGGGGCGCGCAAGGTGGCAAAGGTGTTTTGTGCGTCAGTAATTGTCCAGCGACGACCACGCTCCAGTAAAAGGGTCTGCACTCCAGCCTGCGCTAACCGCAGGGCGGCGACTGCGCCACCAAAGCCGCTGCCAATCACAATAGCATCGATAGATTCGCGCGGATGAGCAGCCCAGGAACGGAGGGCATCGGTGCTAGCCAGGGCAAAACCCGCACTCGCAAGAGTGCCAGCTTTAAGAAAACGTCGTCGGGAGATGTAGCGATCGCTCATAGTATTTCTTTTGTTTTATTGATGAATAATCAAAGTCTATATACAGATTTGTCGTCAGAGGTCAAGAATTGATGCTGGGCGCTTTTTGTTGAGAAAAATTTAGCGACAAGAAAATAGACTTTTGTATTTACCAGGATTTGGAGCCTTTTTCGCATTCTCTAAAAAAATGATTTTTGAGCATGGATAATACAAATTTCCATCCTAACTTCAAGAAATTACCCTAATTTATATAGGCATTGATATATTTTTCTGATTTATTGATTTTTCTTGAGGAAATTATGTAAGTAGGTAGATATGAGAAAGTGATAGTCTTGTCGGGTAGTTAGAATCAGACGCACCTTAAGGCGTTTTACCTTTGGTTCGACCACCAACAAGTATTCGTCGCCGAGAAACTCCCTTCGTTGATCTTCTACCCGTGAGGTTTGTCTGTGAAAATGATGAATTCTCGAACTTGTCTGCCATCCGCTCCTCCTACAATAAACTTAAAAACTGGCTGCCTGTGATAGGTAAACTGCTTAGTTTGAAAGGTTGAATCTATTTTGAAAAACTGTCTCCCCAGGCTTCAGTAAACACCATCGGGTTGTAGTATTCTCGGTAGAGCAGAATTTTGCCGTTGCGGAATTTGAATAGACCCGCATAAATATTGTTGTAAGGTTTGCCAGTTGCCAAAACTTCGATTTCCCCACGGTATTCTGCATAAAGGGTGTTTGGATCAACCATAGGATAGATGACTAAGTCGGGAAAAACCATTTTGCCCACACTGCTGGGAAGTGCGCTGTAGTGCCTTGCGATCGCAGCTTTACCCTCAAGCCGTTTGGGAAAGCCAGGCGGTGAATAAGGCATATCCTGTACGCCGTCTTTATCCCATAACTCAAGCCATGTATCCATGCGCTTCTTGGACAAAAGGTCGAGAAAATCGCGAACGACTCGCTCATTTTTCTGGCGGATTTGGTCATTTTTAGTCACTGCGGATGCTACCGATGAATGAATGACCCCTACTGCTGCCAATGTGCCACCTGCTAGGACACTCCTAAGCACTGTACGGCGAGTCTTTAACGCCATAAAAGGCTTTGTTTGCTTGTGAACCATAGTTGGGAAGTTTTGTGGAATTAATGATATTATTCTTAACTATTTAGTCAAATAACCGCCTGTAGCATCAACATCCATGCCCGTGATGCAACTTGCATCATCAGAACTCAACCACATTACGGCTCTAGCAATTTCTTCTGTATTGACAATTCGCTTGATGGGATAATCTTGAGAAACTGCCTTAAAGTCAGTTTTCCAGGCGGCTAGCGCCCGTCGTAGCATAGGAGTATCGACTGCTCCGGGTGAAACCGAATTGACGCGAATATTCTTGTCTGCATATTCCAACGCTGCAACTTTGGTTAGGGAGATGACCGCGTGTTTGCTGGCGCTGTAGGGAGCAATCGTTGCAAAGCCGACGTGTCCGGAAACCGAGGCATTGTTGACAATAACCCCACCGCCTTGGCGCAACATATGAGGCAGTTCATACTTCATGGATAAGAACACACCTGTTGCATTCGTGTTCATTAAGTCCATCCATTCTTCAAGCGATCGCTCAGCAATTGTGGCGGGTTTGCTCTCAATACCCGCATTGTTAAAGGCGATATCAATCCGACCATACTTCTTGACGCAGGCGTCAATAAATGCTTTGACATCTTCTTCTTTTCTGACATCGGCTTGCATATACGTTGCTTCGCCACCGAAACCTTTGATTTTGGCTTCAACTTGTTTGCCCAAGTTTTCACGTCGTCCACAGAAAAAGACTTTTGCTCCTTCTTTTGCAAAGGCATAAGCCGTTCCTTCTCCAATACCGGAAGTCGCGCCGGTGATCAGCACCACTTTACCTGCAAATTTGCCCTTGGAATTCGTGGTTGCTTGCGGCGCAGGCGCTTTTTGGGTATTCGCCTGAGTGCGTCCTGCAAACACCATTGCTGTCAGTCCAGCAAATCCCGCTCCTCCTAACATCATTGCACGTCGGGTTAGTCCCTTGATTAACGTGTTATTCATATCGTTTGTGTATCAAACTTATCTTTAACTACGGTGATTGTCTATTAACTCGAAAGTCCCGCCGAAGGTTGCTCCTCTCGTGTTGACTAAGAAGTCGTGAGGAAAGCCAAGCTCAATTTTGCTAACTTCATCCAGTTTCTGTATGTGTTCTGGAGATAACTGGAAATCCAGACAAGCAAGATTGTCTTGAATTTGGGATAGCTTAGTTGCTCCTAAAATGGGAATGACGCCTTTGCTACGTACCCAGTTAATAGCAACTTGTGAGGGTTTGTGTCCTATTTCCTCTGCGACTTGAACAACAGTGTCGGCGATCGCCAACTTTCGCTCATCAATCTCAGTCCATTGCACTTTCTCCAGCCGCTTGGACTCCGTTGAATCTTGACTCTGGTTCTTCTTGCTATACTTACCTGTCAAAATACCGCTTGCTAAAGGCGACCAACCTGTGATACCAATATCTAAAGCACGTGCCATTGGTAGCAGTTCCCGTTCTGGTGTGCGCTCAATCAAGCTATATTCTATCTGCAACCCAATAAACGGTGTCCAACCCCGGAGTTGTGCCAGCATATTCGCTTGCGACACCACCCAAGCAGGCGCGTCGGAAACACCGATGTAAAGCACCTTCCCTGCACGTACCAAATCATCAAAAGCACGCATCACTTCTTCAACTGGCGTCATAAAATCCCAGGAATGCAGCCACAGCAGGTCAATATAATCAGTTTTGAGGCGCTTGAGGCTGCGTTCCACAGACTGCACCATGCTTTTGCGTTGATTTCCACCTCGGTTGGGATCTGTGGTAGGCGGAGTGTCGGTGTATTTTGTCGCGAGTACAATTTTTTCTCTGTCAGCAGCGATGAACTCACCCAAATACTTCTCGCTGTTACCGCCAGTATAAATTTCGTTGGCAGTATCAATAAAATTACCACCTGCCTCAATGAATGTGTCGAAGATTTTCCGACTTTCTTCGTAAGATGCGCCCCAGTCAACGTTTTCGCCAAAGGTCATTGTTCCCAAGCAAAGTTCCGAAACTCGCAATCCGCTTTTGCCAAGTAATTTATATCGCATAGTCGTTGTTAAGTTATTTGTAAAATGGTATACGTAGTGGCTATTTGGAGAAGGGGCTAGTTCCTTCTTCCCAAAGGGCAGTCATTTTCATCTTGGTAACTTTCCAGCCTTTAGTAGTTCGAGATAACTCGTGATCGTAAGTTCCCCCCAAAGTCCAAGTTTTACCTTTACTAGTATCTCGGAAAACGTGATGTGCTTGAAAATGAGAAATGCAGGTGGCAGTATTTCCGTTGAGGGTGAGTGTATGGCTACCAATGAGATGCTGAGTCGTTTTGAAGGTGGTGGCAAAAAAGTCTTTCCACTGCTGGATTTGGGTATCTGCGCTGACAGTGGTAGGTTGACCGCCTAACATGGAAGTATAATCGAATTCAACCTGATCGCTAAAGGAAGCACGGCACTCAGCCCAGTTACGCAAATCTGCCATCAAGCCAATTTTGTTAACTGTTTCGATAATTTCCTGCCGATCCAATGCTTGTTGAGCAACATCATGATTCATAGTTTGATTCCTTATTTGTGCTTGGGCAGTAGTCATCTGTGTTATCAGAAAAGCAACTCCAGCACAATCTGTGATATAATGTTGTGTTGAATAATTATTAAATCTCGCGCAAAGACGCTAAGGCGCAAAGAAAGACACAAAAATAATTTATTTTTGGGCAGTTTTCGTGTCTTTTAGCGTGTTTTTGAAGTGAACAGCAGCAGCTTGCACCGCCTTGGTGACATACGGTTCTTGGTCGTAAAAGTCAGTGTGCTGACCTTGTGTCCAGAACAACTTCTTCTGTCCAGGCATGGTATTGTAAAATTTACGCACGCTGTTTGGTAAAGCTGAGTTGTCACTGTGAATAAACAGCGTCGGAACATTGACCTTAGGAGCGGCGGCAAGAGCATTAAACTGCAACCATTCTACCCACGACATCTCTGCAAACTGGTTCTTCCACTGCGCGATCGCACCGCGAGAAGAACTGCCGTAATAACTTAACGGACTCGACATGGCAGCTTTTGGGTCATTTTGCTTGTAAGCTGGCACATAGTCCACTAAACCCGTTTGAGCAAATTTCTTTTGTGCAGCTATCCCGGCTTGCATCTTGCGACGCACTCCTTCTTCACCAAAGACTGAACGCAGAGATTCAGGGTCGTGCAACCATGCAGCGACGGTTACGAATGATTTGAGTCTGGTATCTTCAGCTACTGTCTGTGCCATGTAACCGGCACTGGCACACACGCCCAAGCCACCGATTTGGTTGGGATTAATCATGGGTAGCGATCGCAAGTAGCTTACTGCATTCTTGATATCCTGAATTTTCTTTTGTGGCGATTCATACTGGCGTGGTTCACCACCGCTTTCACCCCAGAAGCGAAAATCAAACGTAAATGCTGCCAACCCTTGTTCTGCAAGCTTTTTGGCATACAAATCAGGCATTTGCTCCTTCACCGTTGTCCACGCGCCAGTCACTACAACGGCTGGCAATTTATCGCCTGGTTTGTAATCAGCAGGCAAATGCAAGTTGCCCACCATCTTGACACCTTCGCTTTGAAAAGTTACTCTATTTAAGCCTGGTTTGTAGTTAGCATGTTGCAAGTTGCCTGCCATTTTTACATCGTAACTAAGTGTTATGACTTGATTTACAACAGGCTCAACTTGCTGAGTTTTGGCGAAAGCAACGCCACCTACCAAAGCAAGGGCAAGTGCTGCTCCGATAGTTAGAAGTTTTTTAGGAGCATTGTTGTTTGTGGAAGATGGTGTATTTGCATTACTAGCCATGTTTAAACCTCCTAACCGTTTGTTGATTCAGTAATCATCTTGTTATCTCTAAGGTTAGGGGAAACAAAACTGGGATTCAGCACCCGTTCTTGCGCGGAAATATCAAAATCTTGCTCAGGTGATGACAATAGCATCAAAAGCTGTCTCGGTAAGCTTTTGGTGTTGTCCCAGTCGCTTTGCGGAATTGTGCGGTGAAATGGCTAGTGTTGTAAAAACCTACTCGATAAGCGACTTCAGCAACAGAAAGCCGTGTCACAGACAGTAACACCTTTGCTCGTTCCATGCGCCGTTGGGTAAGATAGCGATGGGGAGATTGACCTGTCGCAGTTTTGAAAGCACGGGCGAAGTGAAACTGACTCATATGCACAACAGCAGCCATGTCAGCAATGCTCAAATCTTCTGCCAGTCCTTCTTCAATAAAATCTTTAACTTGATTCAGTTTGAGGGCGTCTAGTGGTGAGTCATCCAACGTAGGCTTTTCTACCGCCCCAGTGTAGTTTCGCAGCAAATGAACAGCTAAGAGATTCCTGAGAGACTCGGTGTAGAGTTTCCCAGCTAACCCACCGGTGTTGACTTCTGATTTGAACAATTGCGCTATATGCAGAATAGTAGGGTCTGGAAAAATAACGCGGTGTTCGATTTTTACCGGAGTAGGCAAACCATTTTCCGATGCTACTTGATTGAGAACTTGGGGATCGAGCATCATGTTAATGTATTCACTTTCTCGCTCTCGCTGATGCCAAACAAAATTTCGGTTGGAGTATATGAATACACTTCCTGCTGGCAAAGCAGTTGTTTGCGTCGTACCTCCATCAACCGACCAAGTGACGCGATCGTGAGGCGCAAAGGCAACGCTAATAGCGTGCTTGGGCATGGCAAAATCAAATTGACCGATCGCATTTAAGCAACCATACTCAACGGTAATGCCATCCCATTCGGCTTTTAGGTGTAACGAAGAAGGTTGGGTGCTGACAGACTGCATAGGCATCGAATGATATTCCCAAGAGAAATCACCTCAAATCTATTAAACTACAATTTCCCCTAGACCAAGGCTTTGTCCATAAAGATAGTACCTGTGTGTCCTTCAATAGACTTCAAAACTTGCTGCCCGTGATAGGTAAACTGCTTGTACAGCATTTCATGGCGAGCAACAAAACCTAATTTGCCAAAAATATGTTGTGAGATTGAATTAGTTGCCTCAGTCAAAGCCGTCCGATAACCTTTTTTAATTCCATATCCTAAACAAGTCTGAATCAAGTTTTGTGCTATCTTCTGTCCTCTTCGCTGCGGTGCTACTGCAAGCATATACAGATGCAGGTATTCGCCAGTACCTATATTTTTATCCTGCTTGTACTGTGCTTCTAATTTTTCAAGAAGCTCCATGATCGGTTTAAACTTATCACTGATATTGTCAATTTCTAAAGGAGAAGCTGAGGCGAAGTCACCAGCTATCAGCGCACCAACAAGCTCATTGCTTTGCTTATCCTTAGCGATTACAGTTAGTTTTTCTTGTTCTGCCCAAGCTCCTAAAAGTCTGATATAATCGGCAAATTCATCAATAGAAAAACCTTGGTTGATTGTCATTGGTTCAGAGTGAATGAACGCCTCAGCAACTAAAAGAGCCATTTCATCAAGCGAGTTTTGATTAAACAGTTCGTACTGCAAAGCATGAGTTTCATGTAATATCTGCATATTTTTCCTACTGCTTCTTCTTAATTTAGTAAGTAGGGTGCGTTAGGCTTTGCTATCACGCACCATTATATGACAATGCGTTAGCTCAGTTCTTGCATGCCGATAACCTTAGCATCCATCCTAGCGACAGCTTGGATTCCTTCGGGTGCAACGGGGTTGTTATGTCGTGATCGCTTTCTTCTATCAGTAACTAACAGTAACTAAGATAGAAAGAGGGCTAATTCAACTAGCTTGCGGTAGCAACCAAACCACCATTGGCATAGATCGTCTGTGCGGTGATCCACTTAGCTTCTGGAGAGGCGAGAAAGCGTATCACAGGCACAATATCTGTTGGCTCACCAATATCACCGTTAATACTCATACTTTTGAGCCAAGCAATATTCTCGTCTGTCTCAGCCGGATAAAAGAAGGATGTTTTCAGGGGTCCTGGAGCAACACAATTGACTGTGATTCCGCGTCCACCAATCTCCTTAGCAAGCGATTTGGTGAAGTGTTCGACAGGACTTTTGCTACCTGCATAGCCACCATAAGTGGGTGCAGTGACAGCAACGACAGTTGTAATCATGTTTAGAATTCGTCCATGATCCGCCATCCGGGTACTCGCTTCCCGCATCAGAAAAAATGGAACCTTTGCATTGATTTCAAATAATCGGTCGAACTCCTCTTCCGTGAATTCAGCGATCGGCTTGCGAACAATCATCCCCGCAGTGTTCACGAGAATGTCCCATTGACCGAAGTGCTTGAACGTTGCGTCAACGAGTCGTTTTACTTCGCTCACCTGGGTCAAATCACCTTGGTGAGTAACGGCTTGTCCACCCTTCTCTATGATGCCTTGAGCAACTTTTGTAGCCTCATCTTGCTTCGATAGGCTATTGTAATGAACAACAATTTTCGCGCCGTCGGCTGCAAGTGCTTCCGCAAACAGCTTACCTAAATTTGCAGATGCACCTGTGACGATTGCAACTTTTCCATCTAGAACATTAGACACAAATACCTCCTTCACCAGTCCTCATCGACAATTACTAGTAGCCTTTGTGATGCTAAGTTGAGGAAGTATTATTTGTCAAATGCATAATATAAATATAATTCATGCATGAAATTAATTTAGCTCGGTTAGACCTCAACCTCCTAATGGCACTGCACGCTTTGTTAAAAGAACGCAGTGTCACTCGTGCAGCACAAACACTTGGACTTAGCCAATCTGCTACAAGCCACGCACTGAATCGGTTACGCAAACTGTTCGACGATCCACTGCTAGTCCGCACCTCCCAAGGCATGATTCCTACACCTCGCGCAGAGAATTTACTAGAACCATTGCGGCAAATCTTGTCAGAAATTGAGCAACTCATCCAAACACCAACCTTTGATCCCAAGACAGCACAAGGTACAATTCAAATCGTTGCAACAGACTATGCAACCGTTGTGATTCTCCCTAGAGTATTAAAGCGCGTTGCTGAAGAAGCTCCACATTTAGATATCGAGTGTCATCATTGGCGGGAGGACACGTTAGAGCAACTTAGAAATGGGGCAATTGACTTAGCATTAGGTGGTCAAAATCCACCTGATTCCAACGAATTTAATTTTCAGCAGTTGTTTGTAGAGGACTTTGTATCGATCGTTCGAGCTGACCATCCTGTTACACAATCAGAATTCACCCTTGAGGCATTTCTTGCTTGGTCACACGCGCTCATTACAGTTACAAATTCTCGTATGGGCTATATCGATGCAGTATTAAAAAAGTTGGGCGTGAAACGTAGAATTCTGCTACGACTGCCGCACTTCCTATCAGCTCCGTTAATTGTGGCGAAGACTGATTTGATTCTAACGCTGCCGCGACGCTTAGCAATGTTATTTGCTGAGTTTGCTAATCTGTGTTTGCTTGACCCTCCTGTCGAACTTGATAAGTTTAACTATATTCAGGTTTGGCATAAGCGTCGTCAGCATGAACCAATGCATACCTGGTTACGCGAGTTAATTGCTTCTCAAATGCTGAAAGTTTAGCTAAAAGGGTCACGGTTTATTTAGCGATCGCATCTGGTACTTTAGCACGGGCGAGCGCACTTGTGATGATAGGTTTAAAACAGGCGATCGCACTTGGTGGTAATAGGTTTGGCGATCACATCCATAATATTTATAGCTCTGGTAGAGGCGATCGCACTCTTAATATAGGAGAAATATTCAAAGAAATGGATTCAATGTAGATATACCACAACCCTCAAAATCTTTAATATTTCTAGTAACAAGGGTCATGGAATGTATTTTAGCTGTTGCTGCAATAAGAATATCAGCTTGAGAGCGTGGTTTCCCTTGAGTCCTCAAAAAGCCTCTCAATTCACCCGAATATTTCGCAATTTCTGAGGTTATAGGCAAAATTTGACAGTGATTTGTCAGAAAGTTTTCAAACCAGTTTTGAATTCTAGCATTAGGCTTCGCTGTTAAACCATAATAAATTTCCTCAATTGTAATAACACTTAAGTTAATAGATGTAACAGTACCGCTCCATGTTATCACCCCTGGATTTGGAATCGGTCGAGTTAACTCACTGATAATATTAGTGTCACAAAGATTATTCATCCTCGTCTTCAGTAAAAGGATTGTCGCGGTCGCTTCGTAGTGGTATTTCTAAGCTATAATTTTCTTCCGTACATAACTGCTGAAGTTCTTTAAAGACTTGAGCTAGAGATGTTTTCGCAGCTTTTTGTCGCCAGTTTAAAAATTCACTGAAAAGTTCAGGATCTACAATTGCAGCTACTAATTCCTCTTCGGTATAGATTAGCTGAGGTTCAAGACTTGTCGCATTAATTATTGAGGGTAGCTGTTTTTGGGCTTCTTCAAGCGTCCATTTCATTCTAAAAATCTCCAAGGTTTGGAAGCATTTAATATAGAGACTTTTCTCAAGTTAGCTTATTTTACCAAATGAAAAAACAAGATTTCCGACTTATTTAAGCCAATATTCCTCAACAATGCTTTGCTCCCGTCAGTTTCCCAGTTGGTGCTAACGACTTCCATTACCAGTTTAAGCGATCGCAAAGAGTGTAATTACGGTTTCGCGCTGACAAAATTGCTATATTCATAACTCTCGTAGAGGCGATGTCTAACGACAAGCCGAGCAAGCGTCTACGCACTTCTGGCGCTAGGGTTAAAACAGGCGATAGCGTACCCGAAGGGGGTGCTTTGCACGAGTGCGCTGCTGCTTTGCTGCAGATCGCAGTTCTGGTGGTAGAGTTTAAGCAGGCGAGCGCATCCCGAATATTAATACCTTCGCTTCATGCGATCGCTTGTCAATTTTCTTCTGCACTTGCCTACCATCTCAAGAAAGCAACACTTAACGAGGCAGAATATCATCTAAGCGAAGTTGAAGACGAGGCAAAAGTGGCGAGTTAATTGATTGGTTTAGTCGGTATTGTTGTTGAATATAGGTGTCTTCAACCAATTGACAGACAGTAAAGGTAGGTTGCTTAGGTTTACCAATAAATGCCACACCACCCAATCCTCGATAATCCACAATCCAATATTCAGGGATGCCTAAGAGCGCATATTCCTCAACCTTTCGAGCATAGTCTGTTTCCCAGTTGGTACTAACGATTTCAACTACCAGTTTAATTGAGCGTCCCATCGTAATTACAGGTTCTCGCTCCCAAAGGGGTTCACGGTCGAGAACGGTTTCATCGAGAACTACGACATCCGGACGACGAGCTGTAGCAGCATCTGCGAAGGGGTAAATTAAACAAGTGCGAGGAATAAACCACGGGAGTTGTTCTGTAACAAGGTAGATACCAATTTGGGTTGCAAGTTTTCCACTCACCGTTTCATGAGGACCAGTGGGTTCCATATCAATTAGTTCTCCGTCTGCCAGCTCATAGCGGGGATTATCTTGGTATCTGGAGAGAAACTCTTCTTTGGTAAGGGTTTTTGGGGAGATATATGTCATTGAGCCAATCTCCTGAAGGCATTGTTTTGATTATAAACATTAAATTTGCAGTGTTGCCTAAAACCCAAACGCGAATAAATATTTTTTCCAGCTTCTGATGCTTGCAAAGTTGCAGTCTGATAACCCACTCTGTAGGCATCCTGAAGAGCAGCTAATGTGATAGCAGTTCCAATTCCACGGTTTCTAAATTTTTCCAGCGTTGCTACATTATAGATGCCAGCGGCACCACCAGCCAAAAACAGTTCACTTGTGGCTACCTCATATCTTGCACCTATCCGTATAAACCAGAAGCTAGTCAAAAACAGCGCAAGAAAGTTACATGACTTTTATGAGCTTCTATAGGTAAAATAAGGGTTTCAGGCTTAGTACTGAGTTTGATAATAACATAAAATTTTCTTGGTGCAAGATGTCAGCTACTGCTTCACCATTGAAATAGCCAATATAAAAGCGAATGGGACTTTCAGGAGGGTTAGAAACTGTAACCTAATTTCTGGACAAAACTACCCACTACTACTCCTGATTGGGTAGGTTTGATATAAGTTGGTCAACAAAATCTCTAAGCTGTTCTTGCCAATTGGGGACGGCTTTAAGTTTTTCTAGCTGTCCTTTTCGACCTTTAAAGCTTATTGGTTTAGCTTAAACAAAAAGAAGCCCCACATCTGACCCGAAGGGCAGTGTGGGATGAATTTTTGGGCGACGACGAATTGACCGATAACCAAATCAAACCGCAGGTTTGACAGGGCAATGGGTCGATGAGGAGTCGCCACTGTCTGGGCTATCTTGCGATTCAATGTATTGTTTCAAAGTCGAGATGGTTACGCCGCCACAACTAGCAATAAAGTACGAGCCATTCCAAAAAACATCTTTTGTGTAGAAACGACTCAGATGTTCTGCGAATTCTTGCCTCAGTCTACGAGATGTGGTTGACTTAATATTTCCGACCAACGTGCTTAATTGCAAATCTGGATGATATTGAAACAATAGATGTACGTGGTCAGATTCGCCATTAAATTCTACAAGTTTACAATCCCACTTAACCAATAAATCTTCAAGGATAACGTGTAAACGCTGTAACATCTCACCAGTGATAGCTTTGCGGCGATATTTGGTTGTCAACACCAAGTGAGCCTTAAGGTCACTGACTGACCTCCCCTTGGAAACAAAATCATTCTTCACTTCTTTTTCAGGAACTCTGCTATACTCACTGTAGTTTATAGTAATAACAGTGAATGAGTTTTAAGGAGGTGAGTTTCCTTGTTGCTGAATTATCAATATCGCGTTTATCCAAACACCAACCAGAAACTAGAACTAAATACTTGGTTGAGAATTTGCCGATACTGGTACAACAGGCAACTAGGAGACAGATTTGATTGGTGGGAGAACAATCGAACCAGCGTTAATGCTTGTCCCTTAATTTGTTCATTGCCCGAATTGCGTGATAATCCTAATTATTATTCTCAAAAGAAACAGCTACCCGTTATCAAAGAAGACCTGACAAAAGTCGTTTCTTCTGGTGAATTATTGGATTTTACTCGTGTTCCGTCTCAAACATTACAAGACGTTTCCAAGCGTGTAGAATTGGCTTTTTCGCGTTTTATTCAAGGCGATGGTAGCGGTAATCGTAGTGGGAAGCCACGTTTTAAGAATGCTGCTCGTTATCGCACTATGAAAATAGAAGATCAAGCTATTACTGTTGAGCGTGTCGAAAAAAATTGGTTATTCCTGTCTTTTTCAAAGCTGGATGGATGGGTAAAAGTTCGTTTACATCGACCTTTACCCAATGGTTTTGTAGTGAAAAACGCTTTGTTGACTTTAAAAGCCGATGGGTGGTATTTGACAATCTGTCTAAAAGATCCAAATGTACCAATCTTTACACCCGATGATGTAGTTCCTAGTTGGGACAATACCCTTGGCTTGGACGCGGTTCTTCATGAAGATGAATACTTGGCAACTTCAGAGAATGCGAAGCTACCAGCATTGAAGTCGTTCAGAAAATCTGAATTTCGTCTAGCTAAAGTTTCTAAACGTAAATCAATTAATAAAAAAGGTAGTAAATCACGCCGTAAACTAGCGAAACGAGAAGCACGAGAGCATCAACGCATTGCCAGAGCAAGAAAAGACCACGCTTTTAAAACTGCTCATGCCGTAGTTCGGACAAATAAAAAAGTTTTTGTACATGAAGATTTAAATCTTAAGGCTTTATCGAAGCGCAACAAAGCCAAACAGGATGAGGACGGTAAGTATCTTCCAAATGGTCAGTCATCTAAAACTGGATTAAACAAATCTTGGAACGATGCTGCATTTGGGCAGTTTTTTACAATCCTAGAATACATAGCTGGAAAAGCTGGGGCTAGGACAATAGCAGTAAAACCTGCATACACATCTCAGTTACTCGCATATCGTGACGAATTTGTCTTCACTGACTGCGGTATTCGCGAGTATTGGGATGAGAAAGAGTCGCTTTGGGTTGACCGCGACATTAATGCCGCTATCAACATAAAGCGCGTTGGGCTGGGACTGTTCCCAACGATAAAACGCCGTAAAGGGAATCCGGTAGTGGATGGCTCTACTACTAATAGTACCTCGAAGGAAGTTCTGGTAGTGTTAAAACGCCAGAAGCCTACACCGACTCGAAGAGCGGTGTAGGTAGTTCACTGTCTAAAGGTTCATCTCCATACGGTAAAGCACCAAGTTTATGTTTTTTCTGAAAAGGCATTGACTCTTGCTCACTATATCAGTAGACTAATATATAGCATTTATGAAAAAGTCGAGTCAATGCTGCTAGGTTTTAAAACAGAATTGAAACTGAATAATCAGCAGCGCATAGCATTAACAAAACATTGTGGAGTAGCTCGTCATGCTTGGAATTGGGGTCTTGGACTAACCAAACAAATCCTTGACCACAACCAGGCAAATCCCGAAGCCAAGATAAAGTTTCCTAGCGCTATTGACCTACACAAGTGGTTAGTGGTATTGGTCAAATCTGAGCATGAGTGGTATTACGAGGTCAGCAAATCTACGCCACAACAAGCATTGATGGCTTTGCGAGAATCTTGGAAGCGATGTTTTAACAAAACTGCTGGTGTCCCCCGCTTTAAGAAAAAAGGTAGACGTGACTCTTTCACACTTGAAGGTACTGTCAAAATCCTTGGAAGTAACAAGATTCAAGTACCTGTGATTGGTGTCCTCAAGACCTATGAACGACTACCCTTCGGGTTCGCAGTCCCCTACGGAGGGAAACCCTCCTGCAGGGCTGTCTCACCACAAGTCCTAATCAAATCTTGCACAATCTCTCGCCAAGCTGATAGATGGTTTATTAGTTTTCGATTTGATGTAGACCAGCAAACTGCAGAAAATACAACGGCAGTTCCTCTACTTGGGGAAACCCCAAGACCGGACTGCCTCAGCGTTGTAGGTGTTGACCTTGGTGTCAAAAACCTTTGCACTCTCAGCACTGGTGAGGTAATTGCAGGTGCAAAGTCCTACAAAAAATACGAAGCTAAGTTATCCAGAATGCAATGGTTGAACCGCCATAAAAATATTGGTTCAGCTAACTGGAAAAAGGCACAGTTGCAGATAGCTAGACTGCACAGAAAAATAGCCAACATTCGCAAAGACACATTGCACAAACTTACCACACTACTAGCTAAGAACCACGGCACAGTAGTCATAGAAGATCTCAATGTGTCAGGAATGATGGCGAATCATAAACTGGCTAAAGCTATTGCTGATATGGGATTTTACGAGTTTCGTAGACAGTTGACCTATAAGTGCACCTTGCGAGGCTCTAAGCTTGTTGTGGTTGACAGATGGTTTCCAAGTTCTAAGACTTGTTCAAGTTGCGGAACAAAAAAAGAAGCACTCTCCTTGAATGAGAGAGTGTTCTGTTGTAACCATTGCGGATTTGAGATTGACCGTGATTTGAACGCAGCAATCAATTTGTCAAGAGTCGTCAGTTAGACGATGCTAGCCTGTGGACTGGTTGATGCCGACATCTCCAGGTTGAAGCAGGAAGTAAACGAAGCCCAGAGTAGATATTTCCAATTATGGGTAGCTTTGGGTAGGTGTTATATAACGGAATGCGATTTCTGCTGCTTGTCGATAGAACTTAACCACAGAAGTATCTGGTGGACTCCAATTCGCAGCAATCACAGCCGCATAATCGTCAAGTTCATCAGCATTCGTGACTCGGCGAATCATTAAGCCTGTGGGTAGTGACTCATTTTGCGGCAGTTTGTTTAAGTCTAATGCCATGCCAAGCTCTTGTTCAGTATGTTTTAACCCATGTGCTGCTAAACGTTCAGCCAGGTTATCGGGTTGCGAACTGGGGCTTATCCACCAAGCCGTAGGCAGTTGTCGCGATTGGAAATAGGCGATCGCCTCTGGCGCTGCGCTTGGCGCAATCGCACTCTTGATGCGAAAATCAACGTCTGATACCTTTAACTTTGTGTGTCGCGCAAAGTTAAAGGTATCAGATGGCAACTCTGAATTGATGATTAACAAATCAGGTGCGTCAATAACTTTCATTGTGGATAGACGCAGTGGGAAGTAAGACATATGCTCAAACATATTCAACTCAAGAGCATGAACGACTTCCTCTTCTGTATTTTGTCCAAGTTTAATCAAACGCATTTGATACCTTAAACCTCCTCTAGCCATGCCAGGATGTTGTCTCTACTCTCCTGCAACCCCTTGTATTCCAAGGAATCCGGTGTCATAGACTGAATAGCAGCAGATAGCTTAGACCGCAATAGTATGTCTTTTTTTATCTCTGTACAATCCCGAAAATAAGTGCGGATGGTGAACAGTGCTGCATCGTATTGTGGTAGTCCCCAAATGACCTGTCGCTCAATTCTAAGAAACAGCCGGGGGTTGTCCCGGTCAAATTGTCTGCCGTGCCACTCGTTAATTGATACATTTGCAGGTGGTTCGGGGTGATGGTTTAGGCGGGTATCGGTACTCAATCCCCAGGCAAAGCGCACCATTGGTTCCCGCACAATCATCGTGTTAACAATGCCACTCGCACGTCGATTAATTTTCTCCATACCTGCCACAGGTGCATGGATTGTGGTAAAGTCTTTGCCAATTTTCTCATCGGCTGACCAATGGTTGGGGTAGCACAGATGAACAGCACTCAGCCAGTTGCTACCATCAGCACAACGACAGATAACTGTTATGTCTTCTTGTACCTGGGCAGCTATTGCATCGAGGGTGGAAGCGTAGGATGGAAAAACTTGGCTACCTTGAGTCTCGACTTGTCGTAACTGCCAATCTGCATCTAAGTAAAGGGTTTCTCCAGTAAGCTTGCTGTGGAATGCCAGATTGCTGTTGTCTAATCGTTGGCTGTGAAAGTATTGGGGGTGTTCTTGGGTGAGGCGATCAATAATTAGGCGGGCGATCGCACCTGCTACACCATGAGAATAATTGCACGTCTGGTAGTACTTGCTCAACCGTTCAGCACGAGCTAAGAGCTTCGTTTGACGATAGTGAGCAAAGTTACCATCAATTTGAAATACCTGCTTGTCCGCCTCACCATTACCCAAGCACGAGCCGAAAGGCATAAAACCAGGCTTAACCTCGTACCGTCCGTTATCCAGCGGAAAGTAACAAGCCGAATCGGCAGATGCTTCGACTGTTTTGGCTTCTTGGAACAAACTGTCTGCAAAAGTTTGCATAACCATTTTTGGTATGCTTGTTTCTTTTATATATTATCAAGCCAGTCGTTGCGGAATCGGCTTTAATTGATACACTCGCCAAAACAAAGCATCTGCTGCGTGTTGATTGCCAGGGAAATTGACCGCTTCCACAATTCGACCATTCTGAATACGAAACAGAAATCCCCAAAGCTTATCAATGTCTCTCAAGCTTAGTTTGCTCAGCCGATTGTCACCCAATATACACTAACTTAGAGATTAATACGCTTGGTAATAAGCCTTTTTTCTCTCCCCCTACTACCCCTGCTACCCCTTAAGCAGTGCCTGCTTCAACAGATAAATTTCCTTAACTGAAGCGTATTAACTTAGAGATGGTTTTTAGTGGACTCAACGTCTATTTGAAAATATAAAGAGCGGACAGGTCATCACAAATCCAGTTATTTCATTCCGGTGCAACGCGACAGCTTGACTAAAAACCACACATCCAGTTAAATATATTCAGACCAATCGGTCGTAAAAGCATAAATGTCAAAAGGCGAAGAAACAAAAGAAAAAATTCTCCAACAAGCAGCCGAACTGTTTAATCAACAGGGGTATGCTGGCTCGTCTATTTCCGACATCATGCGTGTTACGGGATTACAGAAAGGAGGAATATATAATCACTTTAAAAGTAAAGATGATTTGGCGTTACAGGCTTTTGACTTTGCGATCGCCCAACTTAGACAGCGTTATTTAGCCGCAATCCACAGCAAGCGTCATGCAATTGAGCGCCTGCAAGCAATTATTGGTGTATTTCGCAGCTACGTTGATAATCCACCTATTAAGGGAGGGTGTCCACTGCTGAACACTGCGATTGAGAGTGATGATGCTCATCCTGCTTTGCGCCAACGCGCTCAACAGGCGATGAACTCTTGGCGCAAGCTGTTTTATCGAATTATCCAAAAAGGAATCGAAAAGGGTGAAATTCGGTCAACAGTTGATGCTGATGAAGTTACAACTATCCTGATTGCAACACTGGAAGGGGCGATGATGATGAGCAAGCTTTATGGAGATTCGATTCATCTTGAACGAGCAATCAATCATTTGACTAATTATATCGAAAGCCAATTACGCATTTAACCCCAGTGGACTTTCTTGAGTTTCGTTTACTAAAAAAAAGACCGTTTGGTCTGAAAAAAGAAAAATTGAGAAATCACAGTTCAACAAAAGGAAAGCAATGAGTGATTTTTATGGTCAGGTAGCACTGGTGACGGGAGCATCGCGAGGCATAGGCGCAAGCGTCGCTTGTATGTTAGCAAAACGTGGTGCTGACGTAGTTATTAACTACCGTAGTAAGGGTTCACGTGCTCTTGAAGTAGCCGATGCAGTACGTGCCACTGGTCGTCAAGCCCTCCTTGCTCAAGCTGACATCACGAGTGAGAGCGAAATGAGACAGATGATGAAGCTCGTAGAGAAGCAGTTCACACGCCTTGACCTCCTCATCCTCAATGCAAGTGGTGGAATGGAGAAAGATAAAGCAGCCGACTATGCAATGCAACTCAACCTTACCGCTCAAGTACGTGCTGTTGACTTATCGTTACCACTGATGCCAGCAGGTGGACGCATTGTTTTCGTCACCAGTCACCTGGCACACTTTTATGGTCACAAGCCTGTTTATCCAATTTACGAATCAGTGGCACAGAGCAAAAAAGCTGGCGAAGAGGCTCTGCGATCTCGTATACCTGAATTAACAAATAGAGGCATTAAACTGCTGGTAGTCAGTGGCGACTTGATTGAGGGTACTATCACCCCTAAGCTTATGCAGCGCCAGAACCCCGGTTTCATTGAATCCCGCCGTAGACAGACAGGTTTTCTGCCTAGCGTTGAAGACTTCGCCTACGCCATTGTCGATGCTGCTGCAAACACTCAATTAGAAAGTGGAGCAACTATTTTCGTGGGAAGTACTGAATGGGAGATTGCCTAGGCACTGTGGGAACTGCTAAGCGCTTCGGGTATCAGGGTCTTTATCGCAATAGAAAAAGTTGAACTAGGGAATTAAAAAATGAATTCTTTAGCTATTCAATTAACTCTTCATGGAGCCATAGTTGTGCTTGTCGGGTTATTAACAGGAATACCTTATGGCAACGCCATCAACAGAAAACAGGATGAAAACACCGTCCGTGCATGGCGTGTAGCACATTCTGGTTTGGCAATGGGTGGAACGACAATGATTGCTATTTCTGCTGTTCTATCCAATTTGAAATTAGACCCCATATTTCAATACGGTTCAGATAAGACCAAAACCATTATCAACACGTCTATGTAGAGACGTTGCATACAATGTTTCTACACGTGTAGGATCTTCACCAACAATCCTTAACTGAACCGTATTGCCCCATATTTGGCTTAACTTTGGTCTGGTCATTTGTGGTTTCGGGATATGGATTTTGTATTGCTTTGCCTTATGGTGCTTGGGTAGGTCATCGTGGTCTTTCTATTGAGGAACCAAGCCAAAATAAGGTAGTTTATGCAGGCAATATGGTGGGTGCAATTGGGTCATTAATTGGAACTTTGGTTCTCATTTTTGGCTGTTTCAAGACTCTTGTATAGGAAGAAACAGAAAATTTTTTTTGTTCGTTTACAGACCCTTCGGTCTTTTTGGTCAAATTTAGGAGGAATTCTCAATGCTCAAGTTTTACTACAACCCCCGCTCGCCTATGTCTCGTCGTGTGTGGCGAACTTTACTAGAAAAGGAGATTGAATTTGAGCCGATTTTGTTAAATTTGGGTGGGGATCAATTGCAACCAGAGTTTTTGACAATTAACCCTTTTCATCACGTTCCAGTGATAGTTGATGATGGTTTGCGAGTGATAGAATCTTTGGCTATTTTGGATTATTTAGAAACTAAGTACACCTCGCATGCGTTGTTACCTAGAGAGGCTCAAGCTTTAGCAACAGTAAGGATGGTGCAAATGGTAACTACAAATGAATTACTTCCAAAAATGATTTCTTTAATTTCTGAAAGTGAAGATTCACCGAAATTTTTACAAGCAAAGGAACATATAGATAAAATACTAAAATTTTTTACCGAATGTTTAGGAAATAGTTCTTATTTTGGTAGCGAGCATTTAACTTTAGCAGATATCGTTGCTGGAACAGATATGTCTTTCTTACCTAAATTGGGAGTCAAACTAAGTCATTACCCAAAGCTAAATGACTGGTATGAGCGCTTGATGCAGCGAGAAGCATGGCAAAAAACGGAACTGAGTACAGAAGACTTTGAAAAATTTAAACGAGTTTTGGTAAAGCTACGTAGACGCGAGATGAGTCGGGGAAATAAAGCCTAATAGGAGAAATTTATGTTGAGAGAAAATAGCAAATCATTAGCTATAGCCTGTGCGTCAGGTAGTTTCAAAGGTGCTTTTGCTCATGGCGTGTTAAGTGCTTTGGAAGCTGCTGGAGTCTGTGCTGATGCTTATGCTGCTGCATCTTCCTCAGTTATTCCCACTGCTTGGGCTACGCTTGGCAAAGCGACAGAATTGGGCGTCAATTACTGGTTAGCAGGCTTACAAGCCCTCAAACAACCAAATGTGGGAATGAGTCAAATAGTGCTTGGAGGAATTGCACATTTCAGTCCAAATAAACAACTGTTTGAACCAGAAACACCAGAATATTTCGTTGCTACCAGCGCAGTGATAACTTCAGAAGCTGCTAGTGAGACTCAAGGAGAAAAAGCAAGACGCTTAGGGCGACGCTTGTTGGTATCAGCTGGCAAAAAAGACCGCACTTGGGTGGATGAACACTTGGAATTAACTGTATTTAGCACAAAACTAGGAGGCGAACTGCATCTTGATGCGAGTAATTTTGATGAAGTGGCGTACGCATCTTCCCGGATGCTTCACGCTTGGGATATTCCTGCTTGGATAGACACAAAGCCATATATAGATGCTTCCTACACATGTTTGTGTCCGGCGATGGAGATGGTTAAGCAAGGATATCAGGAAGTAGTGGCGATCGCCAACGAACCAGGCACACTCTATCAGGATATGTTCCAGTTAGAGGCAATTCCTGAGAGCTACAAAGGAGTTTCCATTCACATTATTCAACCAGATGTAGACCCCAAAGAATTTGGAGTCAATTTTACAGATGCTACTGAAGAAGGGTTATTTGCACTGTATCGCCACGGAGAGGAAAAGGGGAGAGAATTTACAAGAACTTTTCGATGATGATCTCGTCCACATACGTTCCGTTCAACTTGGCGTGTTTTTGCGCTGTCCCAACAATGTGAAAGCCACGTCGGAGGTAGCTGGCTAACGCCGCTTCGTTATCAGCGCGAACGTATGTGAATATTTTTTCGTATCCCTTACGGCGAGCAGCTTCAAATGTGGCATCGAACAGACACGTACCAATGCCTTGTCGTCGGTATGAGAGATCCACATATGTTCCGATGACTCCCACGTGGTCAAATGCATGTGTGTAGGTCGCAAATGGTTCCATACTTTGAAAACCAACAACTTTCTGATCTGCACGACATACAGCAACATGGAACACCCCACGCTGAGGAAAGTTCAAAATGTACTCCCGTTCCGCCTCGACTGTCAACGGTGTGTCAACCGCAGTATACAAACCAGTTGCGATGATGGGGTTGAAAATACCGACAATCGCCGCAGCATCATTCGGTCGTGCTTCTCGAATCAGCAGATCCATGGACAGTCCAGAAATTTCATGAAGCGATTTTGTGGATACTTTTAACTTGACTGAGTCGAGCAGCAAAAAGCAAAGCAGCTAAAATATCTTCTCGCTCCAGATCGTCGTAATCCTCCAGAATTTCCTCGATGATCATGCCAGCACTAAGCAGTTCGAGTATCAATTCAACTGGATAACGAAGTCCTCTAATACAGGGTTTACCATGACACAGGTCGGGATTGTGGGTGATGCGTTTTAACAGGTCAGTTTCCATGCTGTTTTTAGCTTTGATGAGCCGCACAGTATCATAGTAGATATTGTACACACCCAGCCAATTGTCATTTGAGTGAAGTATGGAAAAACAAACAATTCATGTTATCGGAGGTGGACTCGCTGGGACAGAAGCAGCATGGCAAATAGCACAGGCTGGAGTGTCGGTTATTCTTTGGGAAATGCGCCCAAATCGCTTCAGTGGTGCCCATCATACGGAACATTTGGCGGAATTGGTGTGTAGTAATTCTTTTGGCGCAATGGCAAGCGATCGCGCTGCTGGTCTGTTGCATGAAGAATTGCGTCAACTCGGTTCTGTTGTGATCTCAAAAGCTGATGAACACGCAGTTCCTGCTGGCGGGGCGCTAGCAGTAGATAGAGGACGATTTAGCCAGGACTTGACCGAAACCTTATCTCGCCATCCTCTTATTGAACTGCGCCGGGAAGAACTACGTGTTATTCCTGAGGGAATTGTCGTTTTAGCAACTGGTCCTTTAACCAGCCCGGAATTGGCGGAAGATTTACGCGGCTTTACCGGGATGGAATACCTCAGCTTTTTCGATGCCGCAAGCCCAATCATCGTAGGAGAATCAATTAACCACGACATTGCCTTTATGGCATCGCGCTACGACAAAGGCGAAGCTGCTTATCTCAACTGCCCGATGAATAAAGAGCAGTATTTGCAGTTTTGGCAAGAACTACGTACAGCCGAACAAGTGGAATTGAAAGATTTTGAACGGGAAAACGCGAAATTTTTTGAAGCCTGTTTGCCAATAGAAGAACTCGCACGGCGCGGGGAAGACACAATGCGCTACGGTCCCCTCAAACCAGTCGGGTTGAACCCCCCCTCTATCCCCCCCGCAAGCGGGGGGGACGAAAGGGGGGGGAGAGAACGCCCCTACGCCGTGATACAGTTGCGGCAAGAAGACAAAGCAGGTCAACTTTGGAACATGGTAGGATTCCAAACAAATCTGCGTTGGGGCGAGCAAAAGCGAGTCTTCCAGATGATTCCTGGTTTGGAAAATGCGGAATTTGTGCGGCTGGGGGTGATGCACCGCAACACGTTCATCAATGCGCCTCAGCTTATGTTACCTAGTTTGCAATTTAAGGAGCGTCCGACGTTGCTTGGTGCTGGACAGTTGATTGGCACTGAAGGCTATACCGCAGCCGCCGCAGGGGGTTGGTTAGCGGGAACGAATGCAGCAAGGCTGGCTTTGGGGAAAGAAGCCTTGACCATTTCAAATACAACGATGATGGGGGCGCTGTTTGAGTTTATCAGTTCGGCTTCGCCCAAGCATTTCCAGCCAATGCCTCCTAACTTTGGGATTTTCCCAGAACTGGGTGAGAAAATCAAAAACAAACAGGAGCGTTACGGACGTTATCGCGATCGCGCTTTAGCTGAGATCAGGGAATTCGTAACTCGTAATTTCTAACTCGTAATACAAAGAGAATAATTACGAATTACGAATTACAATTACGAATTACGAATTATTTTGATGCTTTGCGTTGGTCTTGAATTGTCTCGTCTTTAGTCGTTGCGATTCCATGTACACCGATCGCAGCGATCGTTGCACCTATGAAGCCCCAAGTCCCGTTAGCAAATGCATTCATGCGATGACTCAGACTACGATGATACGCAAGATCCAACTGTCTATTATTCACTCGCGTATCCCTGGTTAACTTGTCCACATACCTTTCGGTTCTTCCTAGCGCTTCGTAGTCAGTGTTGAACGAGTAAAGCGATGACCCCGCCACCAACAAACCAGGAATAACTAAGGCAATAAAGAGAATGACTCTGCCTATGCTCATACAACCTCGTTAGGCAATATATTTGAGTTAATGCTGACATAGCGGGAATTTGCTGAGAGTATCTGGCGAACAAATTAGAAAAATCGTCCCTATCAGAGGTTCAGGCATATTTTGGGAATAATACTCATGATGTTTGCAACGATACCTTGTACGACTTATAAGCATCACTAGCGAACCCTACGGTCCTTGAACAGGAATATCAGCAACCCTAATCTTGGGCAAATTGCTGTAACTTTGGTCGCTACCAGACATATTATTCGTCGCTAAGGAAAATGACGTGGCTGATGGAGACATTCTTCCCGAAAAAACAAATTCCCCCTTGAGAGTCGTCCCAGGTTGAATTTCAATTTCAGAGTTGTCTGGTGGTGCTACCAAGTTGTACTGATTACCCAGGTTATCTATCAGTACCATGTCCTTACTATTGTTCAACTTGATCGGGTCTTTATGACCATTCGTCACTGCAAGGTTGACCTTAGTACTATCCTCAGCAAAGGATATACCAGTTAAACGTGCCACAGTGCCATTAGCGTGATTGACTTGGAGGTTGAGAGTTTGAGGTGGTGGTAGTAATGGTGCAGTATCTGTAGAGGTCGTTTGGGTATCGGTCGTTTGGGTATCAATAGTTTCGAGTGGTGATGCAGTAGGTGTCGCTGCTGTGTTTGCTGGAGGTGAATTTGTGGCAGCATTAGGATTGATTTGTTCCAATAGAAGCTGTTGCAATCGTGGGGTTTTGATCAATAGCCAAATACCAGCACCTAATACTAATAGTAAAGTAAACAGAATTCCTAGCAGAAAGCCACGAAAGCCATTATTGCCACGACGGTTGGTTTTAGGTTCTTGTTGAAAGCGGTTTTCCGTCATTTGAATTAAAATTGCTACTTTACACAACAAAGAATATCTGTTTTGCACCCACCTTTGGATCTATCTTACTAATGATTAGAAATTTTTATGCATAAATAGTTCTATGAAATATCTCTTTATCTATAACATCTGTAACGGTACAAGATAGGCAGTTGCGCCCAAGCACCAAATTAACTAGATTTGGGATGAGGTTTTTAGGCAATGGTAGTCCAAAAGGCAAATCAAGGTTATAATATTATTTATTGCCGTGGCATTTCGGTGTTTGCGGTTTTAAGGGCGCGTAGCTCAGTGGATAGAGCAACAGATTCCGGTTCTGTTGGTCGGGGGTTCAAATCCCTCCGCGCTCGTCTTGTGTCGATTGCCAAATTATTTGACCGCCTTGACACATTGATGTAAATGTAATTGACTGTCGCGATCGCCACAAGCGTACTGCGCTGAGTCGTAAAGGGACACGCTACGCATTGGTGGAGCTTGTAGTCGTATAGAACCGCCGTGGTTGACCAATAAAACGTCGGTCATTTTTGAGCGCTCCACACGTTTGTTTAATTTCAAAAATCGGTACAAGCAACTCAAGGACAACAGTCTGCAATTCCTGTAAACTTGACACCAAAAACATATGTATGAAGACTTTCAGAATTTTCCAGAGAAGCTAAAGCTTCTTTTTCTGTAGTCTCCGTGTAATTTCTGAGGTCTATATTACATTTATGAATTAAATTTGATATGAATTTTAGTAATTAAATATACTATTATTTTGCTAAAATTTCACATTAATTCAGTTAATAGTAGGACTTTGGTTATGTATAGCAGTTTAAAACAAGTAATCATTGTTTAAAATTTACTTTTACTCCTCTGTACAAACCAGCACAATTTACGTAAATATATTATACTGAGGAAAAATGGACAAGGTCGCATCTCAGTTCATAGGCAACGCTTATTTACTTATCAACGCTCAAGACGACATCTACCGTGCAGATGCTTGGTTAATCCTATAAGAACCACGAAACTGCTTTATTTCATCTCTAATATTTTTAAATGCATTTCTCTGCAACGACGAATATGCATTGTTTTGTAGTGAAAAATTCCCTATTAACAAGTTAACAATTACTACTTTTCTATACAAAATCAGGCTAGAGATTGACGGTTTATTAGTGATTTATTATTGCCCGGTTAACTGATGGCATCATAACTGTTTAGCCGACTTCTTGATTTCTCTAAGCGCAGCAGATTTATATCTGGCTAGTGCCGAGTTGTCATGCTTTCAATTTTTAAGAACTGCTACGAGGTTTAAGCTTCGGGGTCAAAGTTATGCTGCGCAGTTGTTAAGAAAAACACACTTCTGGAATAGCATCTGTAATATATGATCGCATTAGAACTACAACAGTCAATCTTAAATTCACTCCAAAATTTGAAAAGTCTTGATGTACTTAAAAGATTATTTTGGAGCCAATTGAATTACGAACGAGTAAATCAAGAACTTTCTCATCGGAAATTGACTGATGCAGTTGCTTATGAAGTTAAAAGCTCCCCCTTGTTATTAGCTTCAGGCGGAGCTAACAATGCTTTCCATATTATTTATACTTGTTTGAAATCAGAAGAATTATCAAGGCAAGGGGAAAGAAATGTTGTCAATCATCTTCTAAAAAACCACCCGTATGCTTTATTCGTCTTTTCCAATAAATCACAATCGCGGTGGCACTTTCTTAATGTTAAGTATGAGAACTCGCCCGAAAAAAGAAAGTTATTTCGCCGCATTACCGTTGGAGAAGGCGAACAATTACGCACAGCGACAGAAAGGATAAGTCTGTTGGATTTGGAGCAAATAAGCCCAAATGCATCACCCTTAGATATTCAAACACGCCACGACGAAGCATTTGACGTTGAAGCTGTCACTCAAGAATTCTTCCGAGAGTATCGTAAAACTTTTGAAAAAGTTGAAGGACTCATTCAAGGGATTGAAGGTGATGAAAGTAAGCGGTTATTTACCCAAAAGTTGTTTAACCGTTTGATGTTCATTGTTTTTATCCAAAAAAAAGGATGGCTGAAGTTCCAACAAAGAACTGATTATATATCAGCTTTGTGGGAAGCTTACCAGGATGACGATGGCATATCCAACAAAAATTTTTATAGAGATAGGCTTGCCCATTTATTCTTTCGAGGACTAAATAATCCTCAAGAACAGGACATCATAGGAATTAATAATGGTGGTTTTCTCAAAGAACTCATTGGTACTGTTCCTTACCTAAATGGCGGTCTTTTTGAAGAGGGCGAAGATGATAAAAATCCTAAAATTATTATCCCAGATGATTGTATAGATAGTATTCTTCATGACCTATTTCAACGCTTCGCTTTCACGGTTACAGAAAGCACACCCTTAGATGTAGAGGTAGCAGTAGATCCAGAAATGTTGGGAAAGGTGTTCGAGGAATTAGTCACAGGAAGACATGAATCTGGAAGTTACTATACTCCCAAGCCAATTGTTTCTTTTATGTGTCGTGAGGCGCTAAAGGGATATTTAAAAACTCAAGTTGCAACCGAGTCACATAATGCAGTAGCACAATTTGTTGATGAACATAATCCAGATAATCTGGTTAATCCAGAAGCAACATTAGCAGCATTACGTAAAGTTAGGTGCTGCGATTTGGCTACTGGAAGTGGAGCTTATTTATTAGGAATGCTCCATGAATTGCTAGATTTACGTCAATGTTTATTTGCAACTAAAGGTTTAGATTCAAATACCGTTTATCAACGCAAGTTAGAGATTATTGAAAATAATATTTACGGTATTGATAAAGATGTATTTGCGGTAAATATTGCACGGTTAAGATTATGGCTATCGCTTGCTGTTGAGTACCAAGGCGAGAAGCCGAATCCATTACCAAACCTGAAATATAAAATTGAAGTGGGAGATAGTCTCACGGCTCCTAGTCCTACAACTACAGGAGTGATTAGGCATGAATTAATCAGCCAATACAGCCAAAAAAAAGCTGAATATATGCGAACCCATGAAGGCGGTAAAAAGCAGAATTTAGAACGGGAGATTAATGAGTTAAAAACTCAGATTCGGTTAATAACTAATGGAAGCACAAAAGCACCAGAAGGTTTTGATTGGGCAGTAGAGTTTGCTGAAGTTTTTGCTGATGGAGGGTTTGATATTCAGGTAGCAAATCCGCCTTATGTGAGGCAGGAATTAATTAAAGATTTAAAGCCGAGACTACAAAAGGTTTATCCAAGTACTTATAATGGAACATCTGATTTATATTGTTTCTTTTATGCTCGTGCTTTGCAGTTGTTGAAACCAGGTGGAATGTTAGCCTTTATTTCTTCTAATAAGTGGTTTTATACTAAGTACGGGGAAAAATTGCGAAAGCATATTGCAGAAAATTGTCATATTAATAGCATTACAGATTTTGGTGAATTACCAGTTTTTAAAAGCGCTGCTGTTTTAACAATGGTCTTTATGGCACAAATGGGTAAAGCAGTCCAAGAATCAACTATTTTTACACAGGTAGAGACTCTAAATCCACCTTATCCAAATGTACTTGAGATTATTCAAGCAAAAGGTAAAATTTTACCTAATACTGCGCTAAAAAGTGTTAATTGGAGGTTAACTGACAGCACTTCTGCAAATAGGCTAGCAAAGATGGAATCAGCAGGTGTTATTTTAAGTGATTATATTGATAATCGGATTTTTTATGGTATTAAAACAGGCTTTAATAAAGCTTTTGTGATTGACAACATTAAAAGAGCAGAGTTAATTGCTCAAGATCCGAAGAGTGTAGAGCTTATTAAGGCGCTAGTTGTAGGTAAAGATATTCGGAAGTGGTTGATAAAATCTCAGCAAAAATGGTTAATTGTTACAAAAAATGGAGTTGATATTAATAAATATCCAGCTATTTTTAATCATTTAAATCAATGGAAAAATGAGCTAGAAAAGCGTAGTGATCAAGGTGAATATTGGTGGCAGCTTAGGGCTTGTGCTTACTACGATGAATTTGATAAGCCCAAAATTATTTTTCCTGATATTGCTCAAGAACCACGTTTCGTTTTAGATACACAAAAAGTTTATCTTAATGACACAACATTTATGATTCCTATACATGACCTTTACCTACTAGGTGTACTTAATTCATCAAGTGTAAAAAATTTTTATTCGGAAATTAGTCCGACCATTTTAGGTAAAAATTTACGTTTTAAGCGACAATATGTTGAAAAAATTCCTATTCCTAATGCTTCAACTACCGAACGAGAAGCAATATCCAAACTAGTCCAAAAATGCCTAGACGCAAAAGGCGTTGGATGTGAAGCATGGGAGAAAGAAATAAGCGATCGCGTCGCCGCCCTTTATGGACTGTAGGACAATATAGAAGAGAACAATCTCGCCTAGAGTATTAAGAAATTTTGAGGGAAAACTATGCAATCCCCTGTAAACTTTCTCACTGTTGAAGAATACCTCCAATTAGAACAAACTAACGAAATTCGCCATGAATACCTTGGCGGTCAAGTATTCGCAATGTCTGGCGGTAGCAAAGAACATAATACAATTACCCTAAATATTGCCAGCAGACTACGTTCTCATTTACGAGGTGGTTCCTGTAGCGTCTTCATGGCTGACATGAAAGTGAGAATAGAACTAGCCAATCAAAACAAAAGTGTATTCTACTATCCTGATGTCATTGTAAGCTGCGACCCTAACGACCAAGACCGTTTTTGTTTAAATTATCCTTGTTTAATTATAGAAGTGCTATCACCCAGCACAGAAACAACAGATAGAAGAGAAAAACTTGTTAATTACCGAACTTTAGATAGCTTACGGGAATATGTATTAATTTCCCAAGATGAAATCAAAGTAGAAATTTATCGTAAAGATGAGCAAGGTAATTGGTCACTACAAATCTTGGGTAAGGGAGATGAACTAAAATTAAAATCGGTAGGGTTAACCCTTACAATGCCAGATATTTACGAAGATGTTTTAACTATTTAGGAGAGGGAAAAACGATGCAATCAGCTTTACGTATCACAACCAAAGTTTTACCGGGAAACAAAATAGAAATTGAAATCCCCGAAGCTGAAATAGGCGATAGTGTTGATGTATTTGTGATTTTACCAGAAAAAGCTGAACCAAAACGCCGTTCAGCAGTAGATATTCTTAACGAGTTACCAGGAAGACAACTTTTCAAAACCACCGAAGAAGTAGACAAGTATCTGAAAGAGGAACGGGAATCATGGGAACGCTAAATATTCCCGCTTATAGTTTGGTATATGTAGATACATCAACTGTTATCTATAGCGTTGAGAAGTTTCCTGAGTATGTTCCACTGCTTGCACCTCTATGGTTAAAACTACAAGCAGGAGAAATTAAAATTGTTAGCAGTGAATTAATTTTGATGGAAACTTTGGTTCTACCTCTGCGAAATTCTAACTCAATTTTAATTAACGCTTATGAACAGCTTTTGATTTCATCTGAAATGCAACTAATTCCTATAAGTCAATCAATACTGCGACAAGCTGCTAATCTTCGGGCTACAAGTAACCTCAAAACACCCGATGCTATTCATGCTGCAACAGCTTTATCTGTTAGTTGTAACCAATTTATTACCAACGATAAAGGCTTTCGTAATGTTCCTAGTTTACCTGTTGTTATCCTCAGTGAAGTTTTAGCATCTTGAACAATGCCTACCCACGATATTATAGACAACCGCAATCAAAAATTAGTAGACCAAATTAAACGCATTCTCGATTCAACAGAAGCGGCACATTTTGCGGTAGGTTATTTCTTCCTTTCGGGTTTCACCGCCATTGCGGAACGCCTAACCAGTATTAAAGAATTACGCTTGCTCATTGGCAATACTAGCAACCGCGAAACCATCGAACAAATAGCCCAAGGATACCGCAGATTAGAATTAATTGAAGATAAAATCGAAGCGCAAAAATATCCTAAGCGCAGTGAAGAAAAGCGGATGGCGAATGAAACAGCAGCCAATATCCGTTCCAGCATTGAATTGATGGATCAGACGGATGAAGCCGAGACACTGGTTAAAAACCTAGTGCAAATGATAGAAGAAAAACGGCTTCACGTCCGCGTTTACACAAAAGGAACTTTACACGCTAAAGCCTATATTTTTGATTACGGTACTGTTTATGATAATAAAGGTAGAGCTTTAGAGCGTCAAGAAAAAGGTATTGCGATCATAGGTTCATCTAATCTTACCCTTTCTGGTATTACACACAATACTGAACTGAATGTAACCATCCACGGAAACGATAACCATACAGAATTAACTCATTGGTTTAATGAATTATGGAACGAAGCAGAAGATTTTAATGAAGCGTTAATGAGAGAAATGAAACAATCTTGGGCGGGTTTACCTGTCCGTCCTTATGATGTTTACTATAAAACTCTCTACGCTCTAGTCAAAGATAGATTAGAAGATACTGCGCCAAAAGATTTAATTATAGAAGACGAAATTAGTAAAAAATTAGCAGATTTTCAAAAAGTAGCTGTTAATAATGCCGTACAAAATATCAGAGACTATGGAGGTGCTTTTGTCTCAGATGTCGTAGGGCTTGGTAAGAGTTTTATTGGTGCTGCAATTGTTAAAAGATTTGAACAAGTAGAACGCGCACGTCCTTTAATTATTTGTCCTGCACCACTAAAAGAAATGTGGGATAGATATGATGAAGTCTACCAGTTAAATGCTCGCGTTCTTTCAATGGGAATGTTAAAAGAAGATGACGATGGAGATGTGAAAACATTATTAAATGATTTTAGATTTAAAGATAGAGATTTTGTACTTATAGATGAAAGCCATAACCTACGGAATAATAGCACTCAAAGATACAAAGTAGTCGAAGCCTTTTTAGGTGCTGGTAAACGTTGTTGCTTTTTAACAGCTACTCCCCGAAATAAAACTGCTTGGGATATTTATCACCAACTAAAATTATTCCATCAAGATGAGAAAACTGATTTACCAATAGACCCACCTAATTTAAAAGAATATTTTCAATTAGTAGAAAAGGGTGAGAAAAAATTACCAGAATTACTCTCTCATATCCTCATCCGCCGTACCCGCAACCACATCTTGCGTTTTTACGGTTTTGACTCAAAAACTCATCAACAAGTTGATCCAACTAACTTTAAAGAGTATTTAGACGGAACCCGACGCGCTTATGTCATCGTTGGTGGTAAGCATCGGTTTTTCCCCAAACGCGAACTAGAAACCATCGAGTACAGCATTGAGGACACATACCAAGGACTGTATCAGGATTTACGTCAATACATGGGTAAATCTCGCAAGCGTCAACTGGTTAAACCACCCACAAACGAACTTAGCTATGCGCGTTATGGACTATGGAATTATGTTTTGAAAGACAAACAAAAGCAAGAACCTTATAACACTTTGCAACGTGCAGGTGCTAATCTACGGGGTTTAATGCGAGTGCTATTGTTTAAGCGCTTTGAGTCGAGTGTTTACGCTTTTCAAGAAACTCTCAAAAAATTATTGATAGTGCATGAAAGATTTTTAAAAGCACTGTCTCATGGATTCGTCCCCGCAGGAGAAGAAGCACAAACTCTGCTATCGGAAGATTATAACCAAGCAGAAGAACAAGACTTGATGGATGCATTGCAGAAGGTATCTAATAAATATGATCTAGCTGATTTTGATGCAAAAAAGTTACAACAGCATATCGAGCATGATATTAAACTGCTAAAAAATATTTTGGCATTAGTTGAACCAATTACTCCTGATAAAGACGCCAAATTACAGACTCTTATCAATTGGTTATCTAAACCAAATTTAAAAAATAAAAAACGGCTTATTTTTACACAGTACGCCGATACAGCAAAGTATTTATACGAGAATTTAAACCCAGACGGTAAGAATAATGACATTGATGTAATTTATAGCGGTAACAACAAAAATAAAGCACGTGTAGTCGGAAGATTTGCACCTAACGCTAATAAAGAATATAAATTTAAACCAGGAGAATCAGAACTTAATACGTTGATTGCTACCGATGTTTTGGCAGAAGGTTTAAACCTGCAAGATGGTGATTTAATCATTAATTATGATTTGCATTGGAACCCAGTTAAACTCATTCAGCGTTTTGGTCGGATTGACCGAATTGGCAGTGATAAAGATGTCATTTATGGATATAACTTTTTACCAGAACTAGGTATTGAGCGTAATTTAGGTTTGAAACAAAAACTTAAAAACAGAATACAAGAAATTCACGATACCATCGGTGAAGATGCTGCCATTCTTGATAAAACAGAACAACTTAACGAAGAAGCAATGTATGCCATTTACGAACAAAATGGTAAACAGTTGAGTTTATTTGATATTGAGGATGAAGATAATTTCTTAGATTTAAATGAAGCTGAGGAAATCTTGAGAAAATTACAAAAAGATAACCCTGGTGAATTCGATCGCATCGCCAATTTACCGCATGGTATTCGCACTGCTAAATTTTCCATGCTGAAGGGCACATACATTTTCTGTGAAGCTTCTGACCCTAATCGACCTGATATTAAAGGCTACCAGCAATTATTTTTACTAGATGAGAAGGGGAATATAGCCTCCAGGGACATCCCCCGTATTCTCGGTGCAATTAAAGCTGACGATACCACGCCCACTTTGACACTCCCCAAAGATCATAACTCTGCTGTAATGCACATCAAGCGTCAATTTGCTGAGGAAGTAAAGCATCGCCAAGCGGAAAGGGAATTTAACCAGCGCTTGACTCAAGGACAAAAGTATATTCTGCGGGAACTAAGGATATTTTTTAAGTCAACTACAGATGAGGAAGTAAAAAGTCAGATCAATATTTTAGAAAAAGTGTTTCGCGCTTCAGTGAACCAAGCAATTAACCGAGAGTTAAATAAATTGCGGCGTGATGGTTTCACTAGTCAGGAATTATTCAATCAACTGAGACAGATTTATCGTCAACATAATATGCACGAGTGGCAAGATAATAGTTTGCCTACACTATCTCAACCAATACCCGTAATTGTTTGTAGTGAGGCTTTGGTATGACTTCATCAAATCAGGAGTTGCTTGTGATACTTTACCATTTCCGCAAAACTAAACCATAGTTCTGCCCATTCCTAACCACTCTTTAATCTCCTCAATCAACCAGTGGCGTTCCACCGTAGCCAAAGGACTGGAGGTAAATTTCCGTGTCCCAGAATATTCAATTGTTACACCTCGCGGTGCGGAACCCTGCTGAACTATCTCTTCGTAGACTTTAGTAATCAGTGAAGTTTTTCCCCGACGCCACCAATAGCATAAACCAAACAACTTCCAGCGGATTTCAAAATTTTCCTGGTCAAAGTATAAGTCCGTGTGTCTAAAAGCAGGTAGCACTGTTGCTTGGAATAGCACAAGCAGCAAAGCTAAAAGAGGCAAAATCAAAATATATAATATCTCAGAACCGCCTCCTGTTGTTGCCAGATTAAGCCAATGTGGCAGCTGCCAGACAAAAGGAGTCATAAGTCCAATGAGATAGAATAATTTGAAGGCTTTTCCTCCGCGTCTGGGAATTTTGATTTCTATCTTATGAGCAGACTTTTTGATTTGAATCCGACTACCTGTAGGCTTGGGGCTAGTCTGCGGTGGGCTGAGTGCGTGTTTGTTCTTGAGTGCATCTAGTGCTTGACGAGCAGTACTGAGACGTTCTGTAACATTTGGTTCTGTAAGTTTACCAATCCAATTCACAAAACCCACATCGATACTCACCCTGTCAGCAAATTGGATGCGGGAATCTCGATATGGTAAATCAGCAGGCGGTGTCCCTGTAAGCAGATGAATCAAGGTTGCGCCTACAGCATACAAGTCAGAGGCGGGAACAGCACGACCTCCAAACTGTTCCATTGGCACATAGCCGTAAGTTCCCACGACTGTGAAGGTAGCGCCTTCTAATACCGCTTGGTCTTGCACTGCGCCAAAGTCTACCAGGTAAACCCGCTCATCCTGACCCCAAATTAAATTGCTGGGTTTGATATCTCGATGCAGTACAGGAGGGTCGAGTTCGTGCAGGTAGACGAGAATGGTTAAAATTTCCACCGCTATCTTTTCTACCTGTGACTCCCAAAAGCGATGACCCCTATCCAACAGTTCCTGGAATGATGCTCCGGGAATGTAACTCTGCACCAACCCAAACCAGGGAAATCTCGAACCTGGCTGCTGTTCCAAGACAAAGTAATCTCGATACTTGGGAATCCGGGGATGATCAAGATTTTTTAGCACTTGAGCCTCACGCTCAAACAGCTTGCTTTCATCCCAATGCATCTGCGGACTAAGAGTCAGCAGCTTGACAACAACTTGTTCTTGGGATTGTGTACCCAAATCTACTGCTAACCAAGTTTGACGACTAGCATCTTGCCCTAATTTTTCTTGAAGTTGATAGCGCTTGCAGAGTAACTGTCCCGCTTCTACCATAACCTTTGAACCTAAAACCTAAAGTCCCAACCAATGCTTGATTTCATACACCAGCCAACGGCATGCGTCGTGAGAAAGAGGTGGCGTTAATCTTCCAAACGAATACTCTTCGACACCAACTGCAAGAGTGACTTCAGCAATTTTATTGTTGGCAAAGCCACCAGAGTCACTTTTGAAAACTTTGTCAATCTCTAAAACATTTCCTCGCTGTCTTTTGATGCGAAAACCCAGTAATTTCACCTCAATTTCAAATTGCTGATGGTCAAAGTAGACATTTGTTTCCACTAAGACAGGTAAGATAAACCAAGCCGGTAATAGTAGACTACCTGTCAACCAAAGCCAATACATCCACGAACTATTGGTCAAAACCGACAACCAAAACAACCAAAATCCGAACCCTGCTACAACAAGCCAATTTCTCGGACTAGTGACCACCTTACGCCAAGGGACAGGAAGTTTAATTTGCAAGCGGCTAGGTGATTTTTTTAGCCAAATACAGCTTTCTGGAAGGCGTGGACTAGCAACTTTGATAGCATTTTGATTAGCTTTGAGAGCCTCAAGCGCCTGTTGAGCGCTCTTGAAACGTCTTTCTAGATTAGGCTGGGTCAGTTGCTCCAACCAACGAGCAAACCCAGGATTGAGCCTGACAAGGTGAGCAAACTGCAAGCGAGAATCCTTTTGAGGTAAATCCGCTGGAGAAATACCTGTTACTAGATGAATTAACGTTGCTCCCAAGGCATAAAGATCAGATGCTGGAGTCGCCCTTCCGCCAAACTGTTCCAAGGGTGCATATCCATAAGTTCCCACTACAGTAAAAGTGGCTCCTTCTTTAGCAGCGCGGTCTTGTACTGCACCAAAATCAACCAAATAAATCCGAGAATCTTTACCTAATAACAAATTGCTCGGCTTAATATCCCGATGCAGCACAGGAGGGCTCAAACCATGCAGGTAAATCAGAATTTTTAGGATATTAGCAGCAATTTTGCGAACTTCTGGCTCTGCAAACACTTTACCCTGAGCCAGTAATTCCTTGAGTGATGTGCCAGGAATATACTCCTGAACTAACCCAAAGTAGAATAACTGGTTATCAAGGCAAAAATAATTGCGATACTCGGGAATGCGAGGATGGTTGAGATGTTTCAAGACCTGTGCTTCTCGCTCAAACAGTCTTAAATTCTCCCACTGCATTTGGTCGCTAAAAGTGAGCAGTTTCACCACAACGTCCTCTTGTGTTGACAAATCCTGTGCTAACCAGGTTTGACGACCTGCACTTTCAGCCAATTTTTCTTTAAGTTGATAGCGATTATCTAAGACCTGTTGCGTTTGCAGCATCGTGTCGCTATTCCTTAACACTTTTGTCCCAAAATGGCACTATGGATCGTCCTGAAATCAACTTCTTGGCTAATATAGAGACTTACCATACTACATATATAATATTTTGAACTACGCATACAGTCGTTGACTTTTCAAGAACGCTCGGCATATAGAGGAATTTTGCTAGTAGTACCCGCGAAGGAAAAGAAACGATGCCATCATAGGGAGATATTTTTTAACTTATGTGCTAATACAAATTATCTACTGAGTGAAATAACTCTATTCCGGATTTTCTGTCAAATATTTAGCAAAACTCAGATATTTAACAGGAAGGAGAGGAAAGGCGAAATAAAATCTTTTGGTATAATTAATGTTCATTAGTGATACGCTTTAATGGCATATTTACTTATAAAAATGCCAAATAAGTTTTTTATCCTAGTGGTCTGTCCCAAAAGTTTTGATAGGTTTGCAGTCAGCATTTAAGTGCTTTAAAAGGCAGCATTTCAGTCCTGACTACGAAATTATTTGCCCCTCAGAATTAATGGGACAGACCACTAGTAAATATTATAATTTTTATACAGCTTGCTGTGTTGGTTCTGTTGAGTAAACAACTCACAAAAATAGGATGGGCATTGCCCACCCTAAGGTAAATATTTATTTCAGTTAATTGACAAAGGCTATACTTTAGCAAATCAAAGTTGCATAAGATATTCTCACCAAGAAAGAACTCAGGAGTCAGAACTCAGAAGTCAGAATATTAAACGCGTTTTCTCGTTATGAGTTAAGAGTTCGCTTTCCTGAGAACTGGTTCCGAGCAAGCGAATTTATTCGTGGAAAAAAAGAAAGTTTTCCGCGTTGCTATACCCACGGATGAAATCCGTGGGGATGTTCTGATTACCTAGCTACGGTTCTGTGTTCTTCTTAATTAAGTTGGCTGCTGTAAGCACTATACCCATAAGCCAAAGTTTCTTTCATAGCAGCTGACGGCTTAAGACTTCTGTTAATCAATTTAGCAAACGGTACCCGGATTCCTTTAATTGTTTCCGGTAGAATGGCATATTCTTGTGTTGGTTCCACAGTGTATTGTGGACACTTTTCTTTCATTCCACAAGCAGTTAACATTGCTTCTATTTCAGATGCAGAGTATTGCTTGAGATAAATTGAATTCTGTTTTGGACTGAGTTTTCTCACCAAATTATGAATTTTATGAGAAGGACAAGACTTGTTGTGGAAGGAATGATTGAAAACGAACATTCCACCTGGTTTAAGTACACGAGATATCTCAACCAGCAGATTTCTGATTTGTGGCTCTGGTATATGCATAAAAACGCAGTTAGAAATTACCAAGTCTACAGAATTATCTTCTAAAGCTAATAACTCAGCAGAAGCACAAATAATGTAAAACTCTGCTTCCGGAAAAAAATCATATTCTTGCTTACACTTGAGTAACCGTCGCAATAAAGATTCAGAAATATCAATACCGTAATATTTCTTACATTTTAAATTTTTATCCTTTGAAAGGAACAAAGGAATCCGACCGTAACCACAGCCAATTTCCAGAATAGAATCTACAGACTTGTTGATAGGAAACTTATTCCAAGTTCCTCCAGGTCTTCCGGTAAGAAGAGTGTAATCTTGTTTAATCCGCGATTTTTCTTTTGCTTGTTCAATTTTTTGGGAACCATAATATGTCTTACCAATTTTGTCCCATCTTTGTTTTTGTTCAGTACTATTCAACTGTTCGTAGTCTTTGGGGAAATAAATGCCATCCCGTAGTTGAAAGTCATTTAAGCTAATTTTACTGTTTACTGATTGACTCATTGGATTATTCCTCATGCATAGTTAAATATGTCGTCAGTTCTACTTTGAGAGGATGTTTTAAAAGTGATACCAAATTGCAATCATACAGACAAGTTGTCATGCTGAGCGTAACGAAGCGTAAGCGCAAAGCGCAGGCTCCTTCATGTGCGCAGCGTGTCCCTTTGGGAGTCAGCATCTCGCGAGATTCTTCCCTATGCCTGCAACACGTTACGCGAACGTCAGAATGACATATTTGAACGCAACTTGGTATGAGGGGATGTTGTAAGAAAGCTCACAAGGCTTAAACTGAAATTTGTAGATGCAGCACCTGATGAGCAAATGACTAAAGCATATCCTAGCAAGTTGACGTAGAAACAGTGGCAATTAATTGCAGACCTGTTTCCGGAAGCTAAACCGGGTGGTCGTCCATGCACCGTAGCCTTATTTGCCGTCGTCAATGCCATTCTCTATTGGTTGCAACAAAAACTACTCCACAATACCCAAAGCAGCTTTTCCATCAGCAACTGTGACTCTATTCAATACAACGTAAGAGGTCAGTACCGACAAAAGTAGAAGTGCGATCGCCAGACCGCTGTTGATTAAATTAACAATCGCACCTGTGAACCACTCTGTGTTTTACTCACTTCAATCCGGGCTTGAAAAGCTTCTTTGAGGTGGGGCATATGAGTTACCGTCAGGATGCAGGCAAAATCAGATGCGATCGCATTTATCGCTGCAATCAGGCGATCGCATCCTTCTGCATCTTGTGTCCCAAACCCTTCATCCACAATCAACAATTGCAACGCCGCCCCCGCCCGCTGCGCTAATAATTTCGCCAAGGCTAAACGGATTGCAAAGTTAATTCTAAACGCTTCTCCACCAGAATAAGTTTCATAAGCCCGCGTTCCTCTAGCATCAGCAATCAAGATATCCAAAGTGTCTATCAGCTTGGCATTTTTCTTGCTTGCCTTACTACTCTTTCCAGCCCTTTGTGTAACAAATTGAACGTGTAGCTGATTGGCACTCAGTCGCGAAAGTAGTTGATTTGTCTCTATTTCCAATTGCGGTAAGACATTTTCAATCATCAATGCTTGGATACCATTTTTACCAAATGCTTGTGATAATTCCTGATAAATGCGATGTTGTCGTCTTGCTTCTTGCAATTGCTGCTGCTGTTGTTCATACTGAAGTTGCAATGTTTCTAGTTGGTGAGCCTGCTGCTGCAAGCGTCCCAACTGGGCAATTTGTTCATCAAGTTGCCGTCTGCGTGATGCCAATTGCTGCTCTAATGCTGGGATTTGAGCAGATGGATTTGCTGATTCTTCAAGCTGCTGGACGATGCTTTCGATTTGGATTGCAAGTCTTTGCCGCTCAGTTAATCTCGCTTGCAAAGATACCTCTAACTCTTGTAATCTTGTTTTCAGTTGGGGATACTGCTGCTGCGCCCCTACAAGTTGTTGATAGCGTAACTGCCAAGATTGAGCTTTGCGTACAGCCATGCGAAGATTGTTATGCTCTTCTGAGACGTAACCAATTTCAGCTATGTGGCGCTCAAGAGCGGCGATTTGCCTGGCACATTCAGATTGCGTTGCTTCTTGCTGGATTCTGGTTTGTAATTGGGCAATTTGTGCCTGAATCTCTGGTTTTCGTGCTTCTATTTGCGCTTGACGCTTTGCCGCATCTTTAATTTGGCTGAGTCTAATTTCTGACCACCGCCACCGCTCGACTTCGTTACGCGCAAGGGCGTGGTCTTGTTCATTGTAGTTGAGTTGTTGCAAATATTGTTGAAGTTCCTGGAGTTCGGCTTGGGTTTCATGAGCATAGTTACCCATTTGCAACCAGCGCTCTAATTGGTGCTTTTCAGCCACTATTTCTTGTAGCTGTTGTTCGACATCACTTGTCGCCTGCAACTGTGCTGCCAATTGTCCCCTTTGTTCCCGTAAGGCATCATAATGAGAGAGTTCCTGTGATATTTCACGATATTCCTGCCTGAGTACCTGAATTTCTCTATCTGAAACAGCCATTCGCTCCCTAACTATCCATAACTCATCTTGTGCATCTTTGTACTCTATTTTGGTTTTGTCTACGACACGATTCCAGTAATGTTCCTCTAGAGGACGTTCGCACAAAGGACAGATAGCATTGGGGTTCTGGAGCATTTGCAGCTTTTGCTGGAGTTCTCCCAGCAGTTTTTCAAAGTCCCGTTGATGAGCCTGCAAGCGTTCGATCAAGTGACGCCTTTCCTGTCCTTTTTCCTGGACTCGTTGTAGATAAACCCGCTTCTTCTCCAATTCCTCTATCTGTATTGCCACTTCCATCACTGCTTGTTGCAGTTGCGGTTGGCGTCTGTGCTGACGTTGCAGTTGGTTGGCTGTTGCTTCGAGTTGTTCGAGTCGAGCAACTAAACCAGCATGAGCGCGATCCAATTGGCTTTGCAATGTCGCCCGTTGTTGCAACAGGGGAGCAACTTGCAGTTGTAACTGATCCATTTGAGTAACACGGTTGCGTGCAGCAGCAAGTTGTGCTAAAGCAGCTTCTACTTCATCTGACTTAGTGAGAGTTTGCTGAAGTTCCTGCTCTTGTTGCTGCACAGCCGCGAGTTGTGCCTCTGCGTGTTGTAATTGCCGCTCAATTTCGTTAATTTGTTTGGTGAGCTGCTGTTGCTTTTGTTGTCGTGCTTGTTGGGCGTGAGTGTATTCTTCAAATTGAGCGCCCATCGCTTCTTCTTGAGATTGCAGAACTTGGTATTCGTTGTACCCAGCTTCAATCTCAGCTGCTTGATTTAAGAGTTCTTCTAAAGAAGAGAACTGAGAGTCAATTGCTGACTGCTCTTGTTGCAGGCGATCGCAGTCTTGAGTAAGATTCTGGTACTGCTGCCTAACAAAGTTCAGTTGTTGCTCCCAGTTTTGCCGCTGATGCTGGACAACTTGCAAACTTTGTAACTGGATATTCTCAAAAGCTTGTACCTGTTGCAGTTGGTTGATTTCGGCTTCCAAGTCGCCTTGTTTTTGGGCAATTGCTTCACCTTGTTGCAGTTGAGATTTCAGCGAATCCAAAACGCGCTCTAGTTCTTCCGTTCTTGCTTTAAACTGACGTGAGAGTTCTTTTGCCCGTTCTTCTAATTGATCATACTGATTGAGTTTTAATAACTCTGCTAATATTTCCTTACGCTCACTAGGTCGCTTAAGCATGAATTCATCGGCACGACCTTGACGCAGGTAAGCTGAATTAATGAAAGTTTCGTAATCAAGCTTAATATGTTCTAAAATCAAATCTTGTGTTGCCCTTACCCCTTTGCCGGTAAGTGCGCGAAACCCAGTGGGTATTTGTATTTGAAATTCCAAAGCACCACTTCCACCCCGCACTCGGGTGCGAATCACTCTATAAGTTTGCTGGTTTGCTTCAAAGATGAAATCAACTCTAACTTCTTTTGCACCTGTTTGGATAACATCATCTTCGCTAGAAGCTCTGCTTTCACCCCAAATTGCCCAAGTGATAGCTTCGAGGAGGGAAGATTTTCCAGCGCCATTGGAACCACAAATACAAGCCGTGTGTAACCCGCGAAAATCTAAAGTAGCATCGCGGTAACTGAGGAAGTTTTTGAGAGTCAGTTGGATTGGAATCATCGAGGATTGGGCGCTAGACCTTTTTTTAAGAAATAACAGTACATATGCTCTTTTTGTTAGTTTAGCTAGCTAAAAATAATGTTTCTAGTATTTAACACCTTAAGTTAACGAATGTTAACAATATAATGAGTGTTTTTTTCATATTAGGCAAACATTTTTTACTACAAGTGTGGAAAAATTCATCTTTCCTGCGGTTCTTTCCTTTTTGCCTTCCATAAACAAGAAGTTTGTTTGATTCTTTAAACGCTTTACAGATGAGGAGGATGACGTGAAAAAAGAGGGGGGAAAGGGGGACAAGGGAAATTCTCCTTGTTCCCTCTCGCCTACTTTTAATTAAGAAGGGGGGTAGTGGCAAATAAAATTTGCCAGGATTTTCTGCTGATGGTAGACGAACGCTTGTGTGCATCATAAAAAAACAAACCCGTTTGTTTGTGCAGGTTTAGTTTTACAAGCAGCGACTTCTAGTTACAAAGGCGTATTTTGGTGATTCCTAATTCCGTTCAGTCTCATTTAACCTAGAGCGTGGTATCAAAAGTCCAACATATGTACCCACAGCAAATTTTGTTAAATCCAGGAATTGAGGACGGCTTTTCTCGTCGATAACTGCGAGAGTAAGAGAACCAATCACGGTAATCAGCATAACAATACCCAGCACTTCATCTTTGGAAAGAAACTTTTTGGATAACATCTACTTACTCCACCAATTGCTACATCCCTAGCTTTACAAGTGTGTGGTTGCGGAAAGATTGCATACAGGTTTGAGTGATGGGTGAGTTGTGCATGAGAACGGGATGATTTGAAATTTTCGCAGGTACAATCGATACAAGTGTTGTGGTTCAACTATGACAGGGCGAGACTCCTTCGGAGTCGCTTCGCGAACGCTTTGCTGTTCGACTGAAGGTATCGAAAAGGCAAGAAAAGCTTTAATCCGCTTCTCTTTGACTCAAAAGGCATTAGCAGAGGATTTAGGAGTCACACGCCAGCCTATTGGCAAGTTTTTTACAGGTAAGCCTGTTGACCGCAATCTTTTTATACGGATTTGCGAAGCCTTGGAGCTAGACTGGGAAGAAGTAGTTGCTGAACTACCCAACGACGCAGAGGTAAAAGCTAGTCAAGACAGCAGCTTTGATATTGATATAGATGCGCTCATGCAAGCGGTACGCGAAAAGATAAAACCCCTCATACAAGAACGCTGCGATATAATGCGCGTGCTGGAAATGACTCAGCCAATGGGGTTGAATGACATTTACACCAACGTCAATATCCTAGAGAAAATCACCGGACGGCGGCGGTTAGAAATCGATAAATTACTGCAAGAGTGTGAATACGAAGATTTTGACCGTTTGGGACTGGATAGAATTACTCAAGAAAGAGTGCCAGGACTGGAGGCGGTAAATAAACATTCCAAGCTGATGATTTTGGGGAAACCAGGGGCAGGTAAAACCACGTTTTTGAAATATCTAGCGATTCAGTGCATTGGAGGCGAGTTTAATTCTCATCTTGTGCCGATTTTTATCACCCTCAAAGACTTTGCTGAAGCTGCAAATAAACCAGGATTACTGCAATATATTACTCTTCTTGTGGGGCAGGCGTCTCGCCTGCCTTTATTGCAGGGCGGGCAGGATGCCCACCCCACAAATACTTTATTAATTGAAAAATTATTAAGTCAGGGTAGAATACTAATTCTCCTTGATGGCTTGGATGAAGTTAGAGAAGAGGACAGCCAACGCATATTAAAAGAAATTAGTGATTTTTCCAACCAATCTAGAGACAATCACTTTGTCATTACCTCCCGTATTGCTGCGCGGGAATATACCTTTGAGAAGTTCACAGAGGTAGAAGTTGCAGATTTTGATGATGAACAAATTTCTACCTTTGCAAACAATTGGTTTAAGGATAAAGCTGTAAAAGCAGAAAGTTTTCTTAAACGCCTCGAAGACAATCACCGAATCAAAGAAATCGCCGCAAGTCCGCTGCTGCTGACGCTGCTATGTTTGGCATTTGAAGAGTCAGGAGATTTTCCCGCAAATCGTTCTGAACTCTACAAAGAAGGACTGGATGTATTGTTGAAAAAATGGGATGCCAAACGCGGAATTCAGCGCGATCTAATTTACAAAAAGCTGTCAGTCCAGCGCAAGGAAGATTTACTCAGCAAAATTGCCCTGACTACATTTAAGGGCGGTGATTATTTCTTCAAGCAGAAAGTTGCAGAACAATATATAACAGAATACATCCGCAATTTACCAGATGCTAATACTGACCTGGAAGCTTTGCAACTGGACAGTGAAAGAGTTTTGAAGTCAATTGAAGCACAACACGGGCTATTGGTGGAACGGGCAAAGGGTATTTACTCGTTTTCCCATTTGACATTTCACGAGTATTTCACGGCTAGAGAAATTGTTGTTGGGAAACAGTCATCAGATGAGGCGTTGCAAAATCTGGTTAGGCACCTCACTGAGAAACGCTGGCGGGAAGTCTTTTTGCTAGCGGTTGGGATGTCGCCAAGTGCAGATTGTCTGTTGCTGTTGATGAAAGAGAAAGTTGATGCGCTGGTAGCAGTTGATGAAAAGTTACAGCAGTTCCTGATGTGGATTTGCCAAAAATCTGATTCACTGGAGGGTTCCTACAAGCTAGCTGCTGTTCGGGCTTTTTACTTTGCCCGGTATCTTGGCTGCAACCTCAATCTCACCCTCGCCCGAAATCTCGAACCCACCCTTGTCCACAACCTCGAACCCTTCCCGGAGCATGACCTAGTTCGCGACCTTGACCACTCCCTCGCCTTCAACTACGCCCGTGACCATGCTCGCGACTTTGCTCTCACCCTCACCTTCAACCTAGCTGTTATCCTCACTCGCGACATAGACCTAATACTGAAGCAAGCATTGCAACAACTGAGTCAGCAACTACCAGATCCACGTAGTAAGGAGGAGATAATTAAGCAATGGTGGGAAGCTAACGGTCGTGCTTGGACTGAGCAATTAAGAGCAGTGATGATTAAGTATCGCAACATTGGTCATGATTGGCAATTCAGCGAACAGCAGGAGGAATTGCTAATACAGTATTATGACGCAAATAAATTGCTGGTAGATTGCCTAAATAGCGATTGTTATGTTAGCCGTGAGGTGCGACAGAAAATAGAGGATGAATTGTTATTACCAATTGCAGAGATTAACAAGCGTCAGCAAGAGATTTTGTAGCACATGGGGCAAATGATTTGTCTGGTGCATTCCACTTAAGAAAAAATACCAAGCGATTAGAAATCGCGGCTATACAAACAAAGTGCGCCTACGCGCACTCAATAATACATAGCCTGCGTAGGCACAGAGAAATCCTGCAGCCGGTTTCCCGCGCCCTGGGAACTGATATCAAATCCGTTTGTATCGGAATGATTTCTCCATGATTTCTCCTTGCTTTCTCTCTGCGCCCTCAGCGTCTCTGCGGTTTTTTTATGATTCAGATGCTACCGGATTTGATATGAGCGCAAAGCGCACGCTACGCGAACGGAGCTTTGCTTGTATAGCCCCAGACTTCCAGTCTAAGGGCGTGGCAATACTGGACGTTCACGATTTTCTTTGTGTTCTACGAATTTACGGCAAAGCAATAAGCTCATTGCTTATCTTTGTATAAACAACAGGTGTATCAGTATCATACTCTCCCATCACAAGAAATTAACATTACAATAGAAAGTAAGAGATTGCAATTTGCCTTACTCCCCCTATTACTAGGCATACATCGCCAGATATAGATCATGTAAAAATCTTCAGGAACCATTTCACAAACTTTGCGTCATATACATCCTTCGTTACTATTCTCTAGCGCCAAAAAGCGGTATAAGAATAAAGAGGAACAATTGCAAATTATTACCGTCATCAAATCGATTTTAGCCTCGGAATACGCCTAGCGACAGGTTTAAAAAAAGCCAGAAACAATCTCAGTAACAGCACGTCAAACATATTAAGAAAGAAACAAAAAGGCTCTGCTATGACTCACTTGAATCGTTGGAAAACTGGAACCGCTGCACTCATGGCAATGGCAATGACAACAGGAGCCATTGCACCCATGTTTGTCTCTGCTCCCGCTTCTGCACAATCAATCTTTCGCGGTCAAACCCAAACCCAATCAGGAACAGTTTCAATTCCTGCTGGAGTCACACTTCCAGTCACCTATGACAAAGATAAAATTGTTGTCACTCCTGATGAAACTGCACCCATAAAGCTGAAGGTGGCAAGAAACATTGTAGATAGGGCAGGAAATGTATTGATTCCAGAAGGAACCGAAATTGATGGACAATTGCAACCAATAACCAGAAATGGTGTCAAAGGGACTTATTTTGTAGCGCAAGAGTTACTGCTTCCTAATGGTAATCGGCAGTCTATTAATGCAACTTCTCAAATCATTACCAGAAAGGAAACAATCAGCAAAGGAGCTAAAACTGGTACCATTCTGCAAGATGCTGCTATTGGTGCAGGTGCTGCTAGTGTCATTTCACTGCTGACAGGTAACCGCAGAATTGAAGCTTTAGAGCCTATAATCGGTGCGGGTGCTGGTGCTGCAGCAAGCGTTCTATTACGGCGCAACAAAGCTGACGTTCTGGTTGTTGAACCCCAAAGAGGAGATTTGAATCTCGTACTGCGCTCTAATTTGTTAGTATCTCGTGGCTATTACTAGGCTAATCTTAATTTAGATTGTGCGCCTTATTAATTGCCAGTGCGATCGCCTCCGGCACTGTTCCTTGCCGAATCGCCCTTCCTTTGCTTCCAAGACACTTTGCGCCAAGAGTGCGATCGCGCCTTGCGCGGCTCCCTTCAGGAGCATCGCGAAGCGACTCCGAAGGAGTATCACCCGTATACTACCAAGGGGTTGCCAGAAGAGCAACCCCTCCTCTGTTTGTACAAGGAGACAGAGCAAGTAGGACGCGCTTCGTACAATCACGAAGAGCAACGCCGCAGGCGCATTGCCACTTCTAACTAAAGTGTGTCGCTTGATTTTTCAGTCATGAAAGTTCCGTACTCGTACCTATACGAAGTTGCTTTCCCCTGTCTTAATATTCTTTTCGACACCTAATATAGAAATGCAATCAGGTGGGTTGCTCTACAGCTGTCTGTTGCCAATAAATTGTACTGTTGTGTTGAGCTAGAGATGGTAACACAAGACTTGACCCCACTTCTAACCCCTCGCAATTTGCTCTCTTGCAAAGGAAATACTTCCCTGTTTTGAGCTTAGTGAAAGGGAGTTTGGAAGGATGAAGTTTTTTATCGTTCTAGGTAGCATCACATAAAAATTTTTAATTCTTTTGCAACTATTCTGTCGATGGCACGTCTTACTTAATAAGCTGGGTGGAAATAGTTTTTAACCAGGGTTATTTCATTCTTCCTCTACTCGCTGTGGAACTTAATACCGTTTCTATATGAAGATGCATAGAAAGAACCCCACCGCCTGCGGCACCTCCCCAAGGCATCGGAGAGGTTAGGAGGGGTAAAAATAATGTGCAGCTTTACAAAAAATTGGTATAAGTTCCACAGCTAATAGCTTAAGTCGGTTTTAACAGACTCAAATTCTGAGTTTTAGGAGGCACTGCGCCCTTGGGGGTTCCCCCGAGTGTACAAAGTGCCGTTTCGTTTTAACGGACTTCGGCTATTAGCCCGGAAGTTTATTTCTGGGCGGGTGGTGCATAGAATGAAATAGCCCTGGTATTTAAATTGGCAAAACACATAGGAAAATCTTGACTGAAGAAAGTCTCAAGGATGAAAGAAAAAAGAAAGATAGAAATAAAGTAATTTGACTTTTTTTCTACTTTATTTTTCACATTTTGCCTTCATTTCAGGCTTGAGATTTTATACTTTCAATGACTGTTATAGCCAAATGAAACTATTAACCAAAGCCATAACGATTTAGGAACTTCCTAACTCAAATATAGTCGAATTAACAATCAGAAAAGAGCAGATTTTTTTGGGGAGTGAGGATATAATGTTTGGTCACTTTCGTTGGCAATCTGGATGTGCTGCATTCATGGCTTTGGGCATAACAGCAGGTACTATCGCACCTCTAGTGACACCTACAGCTTCTTTCGCCCAAACAACTTTTACAGACGTTCAATCCAACTATTGGGCAGCAGAGTTTATTCAACAACTGGCACAACGGGGTATTATCGCTGGATTTCCAGATGGTAGCTTCCGCCCAGAACAGCCAGTCACACGCGCTCAATTTGCTGCCATGATTGGCAAAGCTTTCCAAAAAGCGCCAGAACGGCAGGCAGTCAGATTTTACGATGTACCAAGCAACTATTGGGCATCGAGTGCGATTCAGGATGCATATACCACTGGTTTCTTGTCTGGATATCCTGGCAATCGTTTCGAGCCTAATCAAAATATTCCCCGCGAGCAGGTTTTAGTTTCCCTGGCTAACGGTTTAAAATACAACGCTAACGGTAACGCCGAAAGCAACCTGCAATATTACAACGATTCTAATAACATCTCTGGCTATGCTCGTAGTCCAATTGCTGCGGCTACAGAAAAACAAATTGTCGTGAATTATCCTAATGTTAAATTCCTAAATCCCCAAGCAACTGCAACTCGCGCACAAGTAGCAGCCTTTGTCTACCAAGCACTGGTTAGCTCTGGTCAAGTGGCAGCAATTAACTCGCCCTACGTTGTCGCTCTTGGTGAACCGACTCCATCAAAACCAGTAGCGGTGACAATTCCTGAAGGTACTGTGATTCCTATAAAGTATGAAAAAGCAGAAAAAATTCTCGTGACTAAGGATGAAACAGCACCTCTAACCCTCACCGTCTCACAAAACGTGATTACTGATAAAGGAACTGTAGTCATTCCGACTGGGAGTCGGGTAGTTGGTGAACTGCGTCCCGCCAAAGACAAGGGCGGTTCTCAATTCATCGCCCAAAAACTCATCTTAACCAATGGTCAGGAGTATCCAATCAACGCGACTTCGGAAGTGATTACTAAGACCGAAACTGTCAAAAAGGGCATCAATACAAAAACAATTCTCAGGAATACCGCACTTGGTGCAGGTGCTGCAGCAGCGGTATCTGTTGTAACTGGCGATCGCGCTATTGCTGCAGAAGAAATTCTGGGCGGCGCTACTATTGGTGGATTGATTGGTCTGTTCTTTGGTAAGCAGAGTGTGGACTTAATCGCCATTGCTCCAAACACCGACTTACAAATGACCATCGGTCAGAACTTTCAGGTTTCCTTGAAATAAAAGATATTCTTGATTCTTCAGTCTTAATTCTTCACTCTTAATTCTTCAGTGTTGATTCTTCTGTCTTCACTTTGGGTAACCAAATAATAAACGTCGTTCCTGGTGCATCGGGTGATGTAATAAGCGAGGTCACAGCAGGGCTGAAAACTTCTATTTCGCCCTGCATTTGCTCTATAAGCTGTTTGGCAATTGATAATCCTAATCCCGTCCCTGGAATTTCCGTTTGAGCTTGCACACCTCGGTAATGTCGCTCTCCAAGATGCTCTAAATCTTGTGTTGGAATGCCAGGACCTGTGTCGCTGATGGCAATTCCCTGAAAATTACCTTTTTCTTGCCCCACCTGAATGAAAACTTTACCACCAGTAGGGGTATATTTTAAAGCATTGTCAAGAATATTGCTTAATACCTCTCGTAATGCTTTGAGGTTGGCGCGTACCAGAGGTAAGTTAGGAGGAATTTCAGATATGAGTTGCAAATTTCGCTCTTGAGCGATCGCTTTAGCTGACACTAACAATGGTTCTAATATTTCGAGTACAGAACAGTTAACTTCTTTTTCTCCTGTACCAGGTAACAAAAGCGGTGCTTTCGCGTCTTTCTGCACGTTTACTTCTACAAAAACTTCTTTTTGAGGGAGCGCCAGTGGTCCTAAATCTTCTGCTGTCAAGTCAATAACTTCATCAAACTGTTGCAACAATTCTTTGAGGCGATCGCTTTCCCGCACAATACTAGTTGCTACCTCTCGGTTAGCATCTCCTAGTCGCATTCGCTTCAGCAATAGTTTACCAAAAGTTTGCAATGCTGTTAACGGGTTGCGAAGTTGGTGCAATAAATTATCCAGTAAATCCTGCTGCTTTTCTTGGAGAATTTGTTGTTGCTGCAACTGCTGATGCAGCCATGCTCGACGCTGATCCAAAACACAGGCAAGCAATAGCGTTTGAGCAATCCGTTTTATTTCACTTCTTTCTTGTTCATTCCATGCTCGGTCTTCCCTGACTGTGACGAGCAACCCTATCATCACATCCTCATGGACAAGAGGTAAAACAATTTGGTCACCTCTTAGTAAATATTCCTCTATTGAATAAGGTGATCCTGCATCTCCTGTTCCAGTTTCTCGCGATCGGGCTGGAAATTCCTCTGCTGGTTTCAATAATCTCCGGTTAGAACGGTTGTTTTTCGGGTTGAACACATCGCCCATACGAGAACGCCCTGTTCTATCCAAGGTAGCGTCCTCTCCTGTGTACGAATCCCAATTCTTTTTGGAAATAGGTATTGACATCGGCAATACCAAAGCATTGGCTCTTTGCTGTTCTACTGCCGTTTCTGGGTAAACCACCACAGGAATGAGTTTTGCTTCATTTGTCGAAGCTTCTATCAATTCTTGCGTCAAATAGACAACGCTCAAAGATGCTTCCAGCCCTTGGGCTAAGAGTGCCAATTGCTCTCGGCATAGAGCAACAAACTCAGAACTGGCAGACATTAACATTTCAAGAGCCCTTTTTAATATGACATGACTATACGGACGACAACAAACAGGAGTTGGCTTGTTCTATTTAACAAAGCTTAACTGAAGAAAGCAACTAACGATTCGTTCCAAGGAATTATATTGTTCGCTACTTCTAATTTTTCTTTTAAAAAACAAATTATCTTTCTTGTATCAAAAGGTTAACAACTCTTGTATTTTTGAACTAGAACTTTTATAATTACGACGGATTTTGTAGCTATCACTACAATCTATTGCTTGTAAGAGGAGGACAGAACGTTGGCAAGGAGACGCAAGAGGAAGAGCCGTCGTCGCCAAGAAGGGCGCCGAATTTTAGAACACGTGCCTCAATTTAGCATCGAAAGCGGCGAAGATAAGCCTGTAACAGCAGCTAGAAAATTCATTCAAGCTGAAGGAATTTTGCCACCCGCGTTGCTACTTGTAAAGCGAAATGAACACACAACAGACCGTTATTTTTGGGCTGAAAAGGGGCTGTTTGGTGCTCAATATGTTGAAGAGAACCACTTTTTATTCCCTAGCTTGAGATTGCTTGAAGGTTCCCCTAATCAGGAGCCACTAGCTGTTGCTAGTCGATAAACTAACAATGGTTATCATAAAGTTTGAGTTTGGCTTATGACAACCATTAACTGACAAAATTGCTAGGTTTTTTCAAAGTTTCATTTTTTTTTAACGATGCAGTTCACTTGCCAGTGTTAGCTTAGCGATTTTGGCTTACCCTATCAACTTCAATCAAACCTTGTGTTTGTATCAGTTGATTATAAGTGTCAGAACGTATAAGGGAGTGAGGATAGAGCGATCCGGTTTTGAGCAAAGCTTCTTGCTGCTCTTTCAAGCGATATAGCTTTTCTCGACAAGTTGTCGAGAAAAGCTATACAGCAGGACTCGTTTTACCTCCTCTCTCTATTCCATTTTTTTAAATTCAAAAGTGGCTTATTGTGTGTCGCGTGCGAGTCATACCATGTTCGGTTAATCTTCGGTTAATCAATTGTCAATCACAAGCATTGCGTGCCTCCTAGGTTCGAGCTACGCTCAGAGCGTAGCGTACGCTTCAGTGGTTAGAATTTTCTTGATGCGACTTACCCTACTCTTTCTTGAAATTTTTCTTGAAATTTTTCTTGAAACCCGGTTTGGAGTCTACGCTTCACAAACCCTTCACTCAGCATCACACCACATCCTGATTGTCATAGTATGATAATGCAAGACAAGGTGCAGGCAATAAACTGAAATTGCCTGTTTGAGTCAAAGAATAACAACTATTCAGAAATTTTTAATCCCAAAGCTCTGCGTAACTCAATAAGTTCGTCTCGATGGGCAGTTACAGTGATTTTACTTGGATGTTGGTCGCCTTCGGTTGCTTCCACCTTCAGCGACACTTTCTCTAGTTTTCCAGCTTTTTTCCAATAAAAAACACCACTCAAAGGCGACAGCAGCACCAGCCCAAGAAAAATTGTACTAAGTTTGGGAAAAAGTAGTGACAAAACTAGTGATAAACAAAGAAGACCCGCAGCCGCTAAAACTGTTAAAAAGACAGCTAAAAACCAGCTAGGTTGAACAAAGCCTTCAAAAGTCACTTGGTTTTGTTTCGGGTCTACCGCTGCTACTCGGTAAGACCGTGTTTGAAAATACTCCCTTAATTGAGGCATTAGAGTAGCTTCGTCTTGCTCGCAAACCAGCTTTTCTGTTTCTGTACGGTCTTTGGTAGAGGCACGAATAAAGAAAAATAGCCCGACCGATAATAAAAAAGTGAGCAGCAACGTCGATGGTAGAGTAGCAGTATCCATAAACTAAATTATGAGTATTTTACAGGAGGTGACTTATTCATTATTTAATGAGAACGCTAATTTTTTCTCCCGCTTATGTAGTGTTGCCACAAACGAGCTAAATCCTCTGCTTGAAATTGCCATTCTGGAGACACTTGGTACATGCGCCTAGGACGTCCGCGTCCTTCCAGTTTCTTCCAATACCCAGTGATTGCCTTCTGGTCTTCGAGAAATTTAATCGCACTATAAAGTACGGTATCCGAAAGCCGATAGGTTGGATGTTCAGTTTCCAAGCGTTGGATCAACTCCGTTCCATAGGATTCGCCTTGTACCAAAACATACAAGATATAACAAACAGCGAGTTCCTGACAAAGGTAAGTTGGCGGAGGATTTTCAAAAAAGTGATATATATCCTCAAGTTTCATGGTTAGTGAATGGCTAAAAAATGCCTAAGGGTTGAGCATACAATCCACGGAAATCGTATAAAATACTACTCAATTAAGATTAGTATTTAGCCTTCCTTAGGCTGGATCACCAAGGGGTAAGAATGACATGAGACAAATTCCACGATTAGTCAGCGTGGAACTGATGCACCAACCTTAGGGATACAAAAATTTGCACCCCTACCCAAGCTTCTGAGATCATATTGAGGAGCGATTTGACAACGGCTATGCCACAGTCTTTAGTGTCAAGTTATGCCAAGGGCGTAAAAACTGCTTAAGCATAAAATGCCGTCTAAGCAATTTTAAAGGTAAAATGCTGTATTTATGTAGAACTTAATCAAAACTTTGCTCGACAGTAAATATCCTAGGGTCTTTGCTTAAAGATTAGACAAAATATCATGTTTCATTTTCAGCTTTAGGAATAGCGAACACAACCAAAAAAGTATTCATTACGGAATTTATCTACTAGAAATACTCCCGTCCTGTTTGCTAAGTGTGATAGTAAATTTATCAAACCCCAGCACATTGGTGATCAGTATGTCAGAATCCTCTTCACTCCGAGCAATCGCCCAAGCGTTTCGCCTCACAGGTTGGATTAGCTTTTGGATTCAGTTAGTGCTAGGTGTTGTTTCTGGGGGGATTTTGCTGTTTGCCGTCTTTAGTCAGAGATCTGGCAACACTAGTAATAATCCAGGAACTGGGTTCGGTGCCTTTTTTGCACTTGCTGGGCTGATTGCTTTGGGAGTGGGCATTTATTTAGCTTTCCGTTACACCAGGCTTGGTAATCGGCTCGAATCGTCCAATCCTAACAACCGCCCGCGCAAAGTCGAAACTGTTCAAGTCGTACGCTTTGCGGTTATGGTGCATTTGGTGGGAATGCTGTTGACTTTGTTAGGGGCGCAAGCGATTGTTGGCATCCTGCTTACAAAGTCATTGACTGTACCGCAATTTGGTGCTGGAGTTTACACCCAAATTGACCCTAGCCGCATTATCCAATCGTTGGATATTTTCGTCGTGCAGGCAAACACTAATACGGTTTCAGCACATTTTGCTGGGCTTGTTGCGTCCATTTGGCTACTGTATCGCATTTCCAAACCCCAGTCTTAGCGTAATTCTTAATTGGTAATTTGTTATTTGCTGCAGACTGCTTTTATCAGGAACTAGTACAATTCGTCAGATGGCAGAAGGTTAAAAACGCTAGCCAGGTTATTAGTAACAGATTAAACTTTTAGTGCATTTGTCAATATACCCAATGGGTGAAAGTTATGCAACCTTTGCCTCTTCATTGACTTTTGCACTTGTCACTAGCCCGAAGTACTATATTTTGATGTGTTAACTGTAAAGAAAATCCGCAGGCTAGGGACTAGGACAAATCTGTGCTGGATATTAAGCTAATACGAGAAAATCCGCAATTGGTTCAGGAACGGTTGAATACTCGTGGCGGAAACTACGACATTCAGCCGCTTCTAGAGTTAGATAAACAGCAACGCGAATTGGAAGCGAAGCGAAATCAACTCCAAGCACGCAGTAACGAAATTGCTAAATTAATTCCTGAAAAGATAAAAGCTGGTTCCAACCCCAAAGGACCAGAAATTCAAGCTTTGCGGGATGAAGGGAGTTCTGTGAAAGCAGAAATTGGGAAACTGGAACCCCAAGAGAAAGAACTCTCAGCCAAAATCGAAGAACTTTTACTCACACTTCCCAACTTGCCAAGTGACTCCACACCTGTTGGTAAGAGTGAGGAAGATAACGTAGAAGTCCGCCGTTGGGGTGATGAGTACATTCCTCAAAACCCAAACATTATTCCTCACTGGGAAATTGGCGAAAAGTTGGGTCTTCTCAACGTTGAGCGAGCTGTGAAAGTCGCACAAAGTCGCTTTGTGACCCTCATAGGCGCTGGTGCAAAGCTAGAAAGAGCATTAATCCAATTTATGCTTGATCGCCAGATAGAAGCAGGGTATGTAGAAGTCATTCCCCCATTTTTGATTAATACCGAGTCTATGACAGCCACGGGTCAGCTGCCCAAGTTTGCTGAAGAAAGTTTTAAATGCGCGGCTGATGATTTGTGGCTTGCGCCTACGGCGGAAGTTCCCGTAACCAACCTCTATCGTGGTGAAACTCTCAATTTGGAAGAGTTGCCGATCTACCATTGTGCTTATACTCCCTGTTTTCGTCGGGAAGCTGGGAGTTATGGACGCGATATGCGGGGACTGATTCGACTGCATCAATTTAACAAAGTTGAACTCGTGAAATTTGTCCATCCGAGTACTTCTAGTGAGGAACTGGAAAAATTGGTAGGTAATGCAGAAGCAATTTTACAAGCGTTGCAGCTGCCTTACCGAGTCGTAGCCTTATGTACTGGGGATATAGGATTTCATTCTGCCAAAACTTATGACTTAGAAGTCTGGCTTCCCTCTTCTGGCAAATACCGGGAAATTTCCAGCTGTTCCAATTTTATGGATTACCAAGCGCGCCGGGGTCAAATTCGCTTTAAAGAAAGCGGTAAGAAGGGAACCCAGTTCGTGCATACCCTTAATGGTTCTGGGTTAGCTGCGGGACGTACAATGGCAGCGATTTTGGAAAACTATCAACAAGAGGATGGAACCGTACGCATACCAGAAGCCCTGCAACCTTATATAGGACGTGAAGTGCTGTGATGTAGGTTGATTTGTAGAGACGCTTTCATTCAGCGCGTCTCTACATTTGCAGCTAACTCTTTCTTAAGAATTACCGAAAAAGCTAGAAAATCAGCACACCAGACCAGTGGTAGACTGGGACACATTTTAAAATGAAAAAGTATAGCTGAATAAGTTCACTCATTCTATGTCAGTTTTTGCGCCTTTAGCAGCGATCGCAGTCTTGGCTGTTCTGATCCTGGTACACGAGTTTGGACATTTTATTGCCGCAAGGTCCCAGGGGATTTACGTCAATCGTTTTTCTCTGGGCTTTGGTCCGGTTATCTGGAAATATCAAGGAGCGCAAACTGAATACGCTATCCGAGCTTTTCCTCTGGGTGGTTTTGTCGGTTTTCCTGACGATGACCCAGATAGCAATATTCCAGCCAATGACCCGAATCTTTTGCGTAACCGCCCTATTTTAGATCGGGCGATTGTCATTAGTGCGGGAGTGATAGCGAATTTAATATTTGCCTACTTCCTTTTAGTAACCCAGGTTAGTTTTGTTGGTATACCACAACCAAGCCAACCCCAACCAGGAGTTTTGATCCAACAGCTAGCGCCAAATGTAAGTTCTGTCGCAGCCAAAGCAGGAATTCAGAAAGGAGATGTCATCCTAGCAGCTAATCAAAGACAATTTGGGGCATCGCAGCAAGAGTTAGAGGCTTTAAGGGAAATAATTAAAACGAATCCAAATAAGCCAATTCAACTAGAAATTGCGCGTGATGACCAAAAGCTGTCTTTGACTGTAGTTCCTCAAGCGAACGCAAACGGTGAGGGTAGTATCGGCATTGGACTTGCTCCCAACGTCAAACTTGAGCGTCGTCGCGTGAGCAACCCCGTGGAAGCTTTCAAGATTGGCGCTAAGGAATTCCAGCGGATTGTCTCAATGACATTCCAAGGTTTTGGGCAATTAATCACGAACTTCGGCGAAACAGCTAACCAAGTTGCTGGTCCAGTGAGAATTGTGGAAATAGGTGCCAACATTGCCCAGAATGATACAGCTAGTTTGTTCTTCTTTGCCGCTTTGATCAGCATAAACTTGGCTGTGATCAATATTTTGCCTTTACCAGCTTTAGATGGAGGACAACTAGCTTTTCTGCTGATTGAAGGTTTGCGCGGTAAACCCTTACCTAATCGCGTTCAAGAAGGTGTCATGCAAACTGGTTTGGTGATACTTTTAGGGCTAGGGATTTTTCTTATACTCAAAGAAACTACCCAATTGGAGTGGGTGCAAAAATTATTCCAGTGATTAGTACCCGCAAACGCTCATCTATAAAGCAACGGGCGCTAGAAATCCTAGTTCGCCTGAAACGCCTTTATCCAGATGCAACTTGCTCTTTAAACTACTCAACCCCAGTGCAGTTGCTGGTGGCTACGATTCTCTCCGCTCAGTGTACGGATGAACGAGTGAATCAAGTGACACCAGCCTTGTTTAGTAAGTTTCCGGATGCAGCGAGCCTAGCAAATGCTGATTTGACAGAGTTAGAAAACTTGGTTCGTTCCACCGGGTTTTACCGCAATAAGGCGAAGAATATTCAAGCAGCGTGTCGGATGATTGTCAATGAGTTTGGCGGTCATGTGCCAAAGCGGATGGAACAGCTGTTGCAGCTTCCTGGTGTGGCGCGCAAAACGGCAAATGTCGTCCTCGCTCATGCTTATGGAATTAATGCTGGGGTGACTGTTGATACTCATGTGAAGCGTTTAAGCCAGCGCTTGGGCTTAACTGAACACACAGACCCCATCCGCATTGAGCGAGATTTGATGCTTCTATTACCTCAGCCAGACTGGGAAAATTGGTCAATTCGGCTGATTTATCATGGTCGGGCGATTTGTAAAGCGCGATCGCCCGCTTGTGAAGCTTGTCAACTGGCTGAACTCTGTCCTTCTGCTTTTAACGTGCCACAAGTGAGTGTGAAGGCAAAAGTTGAGGAAAGCCCTTAGTGGTCTGAAAAAGCAAAAATTCCAGGTTTGTAGTTAGTGCTTGAGCGATTAAGCCCTAATTATGAACTTAATTCATGTCAAAAGATGTGCAATTATATAAAATGGAGAATACTGTCTTGACATCTAATTACTGAGCATTATGGCAAAAAAGAGCATGATTGAGCGCGAGAAAAAACGCGCTAAACTGGTGGCTAAGTACGCTGAAAAGCGCGAAGCCTTGCTGGAAGAATTCAAACAAGCAGAATCTCCTCTTGATAAGCTGGAAATTCACCGCGAAATTCAACAACTACCCCGCAATAGCGCTCCCAACCGTCGTCGTAACCGCTGCTGGGTAACTGGTCGTCCCAGAGGAGTTTACCGCGACTTTGGACTATCTCGGAACGTCCTGCGGGAATGGGCACACGAAGGTATTTTGCCCGGAGTGGTTAAATCTAGTTGGTAGTCATTAGGAGCCACTGCGTTGCGGGGGTTCCCCCCGTTGAAGCAAGTGGCGTTCATTAGTCATTAGTCATTAAGCCATTAGTCATTAGTCGTTAGCACATGACAAAGGGCAAAGGACTAATGACGAAGGACAAAAATTACTGTCCGCAACATCTATCAATTCCCAGACTATCTAGGAGTAAATCGCTGACAGCGTTGGCTATAGCAAACTCTCCATAGAAACTTTTGGAAAAATCAAACGACTGCATCTCTGTGACAATGGCAATCACCAGAGAACCTAAGTCGTTTTCTCCTTCCATCCGTTGACGCACAAAAATTTGTGCTGCTCTTTCGGCTATTGTCTGATTGATTGCTTCTGGGATAAATTCTTGATCAAGCCAGTGATGCAAGCGCTGGCGCAACCATTCTCCCTCAAGCATAGGATTTTGAGGTGGTGGTAAGGTGATCGGTGGAATTGCTTCTGTCATTATCTTTTATTTTTATATTAAAGACTCAGGTTGCCAAAAAATACTTTCGTAGTAGGCGATCGCAGTGCTTACTACAAAATATGTTTTTTGCTTATTTTTATGCAATATGATATCGCCACTATTATTCAAAGCTATGCTCAAGGCTATTTTCTCATGGCTGATGAGGATGATGTGTTGGGGTGGTATAAAAGCCGCGATCGCACTCTCATTCCTTTAGATGAACGATTTCGTTACCCCAAGTCCCTACAGCGTGTTCTCAATCAAGAACGTTTTACCGTTGCGATTAACCGCGATTTCAAAGCTGTTGTGGCTGGGTGTGCTAACCGAGAACTCACTTGGATTTCACCAGAATTAAAAGAGATTTATTGGGAACTTTACCAAGCGGGTTGGGCGTATAGTTTTGAAACTTGGCAAGGGGATGAACTTGCTGGGGGAATTTTAGGAATTGTGATTGGGGGTGCTTTTATTGGCGAGTCGATGTTTTACCGCATCAGTGAGGGTTCAAAGGTGGCGATGGTGAAGTTGGTGGAAAGGTTGCGCCAAAGGGAATTTGTCATATTTGATGCCCAAATGATGAACCCCCATTTAGAAAGGTTTGGTGCTTACGGCGTGAAAGATAAAGAGTACCAACAATTACTTTACAAAGCTTTGCAACGTTCTTGTTCACTAATTTAGCTAGCTCCGACAGAAGGTTGTTCGCAAGCATAGCACTCTCTACTGAAATTTACTAAGCTCTCATTATAGCAGGGGACTAGGGACTGGGGACTGGGGACTGGGTGAAAAGTCTTTTTGTGTCTAGGTTTTATCATCGGTTGATGTCCTAACCACCTTGGCTGTTACTATATATGCAAATTGTAAGCGCGACAGCTTATCAAGCCTGTATCGATAAGGAGTAGATATCAAGATGTCAGAGAAAAAATCCTTTCTTTTGCGAGCTTCTGAAATAGCACAGAAAGAAACTACTTTCTCTCATCCTTGGAACCCTAACTCACTCATCAGTGGAACTCAGATGAGTCGTTTAGTAGGACTCGCAAGGGTAGGCGTAAGTCTTGCCAAGATACCACCCGGGAAAGAATCGTTTATCTATCATGCTCATTATCGAGAAGAAGAATGGATTTACATTATTTCCGGTCGTGGGGTAGCGGAAATTGATGGTGAGGAATTTGAAGTCAGCGCAGGGGATTTCATGGGTTTTCCAACACCTTCAGTAGCGCATCATTTACGTAATCCCTACGATGAGGAGTTGGTTTATCTAATGGGCGGAGAGAGTCTTGATGTGGAGATTGCGGACTTTCCTCGGTTGGGTAAGCGAATGCTTCGACGCGGGGGAGAGGTAGAAATTTACGATATATCGAATGCTAAAAGTTTTGGACCACTAGATGAGACTTGATCCTTTTGGGAGCGGGCGGACGAGCATGGCTTTTGTCATGCCCTATAAATGACTTGAAGCTATGGGGTTGGAGAGAGCGTTTTAAGTAAATTAACTATAGTTTCTTGAAGCGCATCAGCTGACCTTAAGTGCATTTTTGCGTGTCAACTAAAATATTAAGGCACCTGAGAGATATCTAAAGCTGCCAAAAACTGATATTCTACAACTTGTAGTTAAAAGTACCCCGATTTTATTGTCATTGAACGTGGCTCAAAACTACCGCCGTGCTAAGCTCAAAGGCAAATCCTTCAAAGGGCAAGACTTAACAGGTGCAGATTTTTCCTATTGCGATATCCAAGGTACTGACTTCACAGATGCCATTCTTAGAGGAGCAAACTTCAGCCATGCCAGAGCAGGACTGCAACGCCGTTGGGCAATGACCATACTAATATCTGCATTACTGCTGTCGGCAGTATCAGGATTGCTATCGGCTGTCGGTGGCTCTCTGTTGGGATTCATTGTAGTAAATGGGAACCGTGAAAATATCTATGTTGCCGTCATCAGCTTAATAGTATTGTTACTCTTTTTTCTCATCACTATGCGTCGAGGCGTGGCTGCAGCCTGTGGATTTTTGGCAGTGGCAGTTGTATGTGCTGGGGTTGCAGCAGTAGTATGGGCAGGGATCGTGGCAGTAGCATGGGTTGGCGCAGGCACCCAGACACGGGTGATGGAATTGTCAGGGGTGGTGACAGTCGTCGTCACAGGTGCTGTAGGAGTGGTTGTGGCTGCAACAGGGCTGGCAGTTATAGCTGGGGCAGCGGTAGTGGCAGGGGCTATAGCTGGGCTATTTGCAGTAGCAGTGACAGTAGCAATGGCAGGCGCGGTAGCCGGAGCAGTGGTTGTCGCAGCGGCAAAGGTAGGTGGTGTAACAGCAGGAGCACTGGCAGTGACAGTAGCAGTATTAACATTAATCCTGTCTACTGACGTTAGTTGCCGTGCTTTATTTGAAGATGAGAAGCAAAGCTGGCTTCGCAATATTGCTTTTGGCTTAGTAACAAAACGCGCAACCAGTTTTCAAGCAAGTGATTTAACAGATGCCGACTTTACGCAGGCAAGACTGAAAAATACCAATTTCAACAAATCTATCCTGACACGCACCTGCTGGTTTCAAGCGAAAAACCTGAACCTTGCTGATATCAGGACAACGTATCTTAAGGATGAAAATATACGACAATTGCTGATAACAAAAGACTTGCAGAACAAAAATTTCGATGGCTGGAACCTGCAAGGTATCAATTTGCAGGGAGCTAATATCAGAGATGCTAGCTTGATTGCAGCTAGGCTGAATGAATCTAATTTACAAGATGCTGATATTTCCAGAGCTAACCTTACAAAAGCCCAATTAGACAGAACTGATTTTAGAGGTGCAATTCTTACAGGCGCATATATTGGAGATTGGGGTATAACTCCGGAAACCAAACTAGATGGAGTTAAGTGTGAGTACATCTTCATGTATGTACCCACAAAAGATAATCCTAATCCCTATCGCCTACCCACCAATTGGGAAGAGACATTTAAAGACGGTGAATTTACTCAATTTATGAGCAGTTCGTCAAAATTCTCAAACATTTAGTGAACAGAAGCAACCCGACGTTCTGTCACCAAAGTCAGGCTCACCCAGTCGCCTTTGTCGCTGTAACTGCGAATCATCCGCTGGCGCAAGTCGGGTTGGATAAGCCAACCGACTTCAAGAAAAAGTGGTTGACGTAATTGCAGTTTAAGTGGTGAAGTGGCAGAAGCACCATCGGGTAGGAATAATACTTGTATCTGCTTTTGCGGATCTTCGTCGAAATGGATAATAGAGTCTTTAACAGTCGCGGTTGAGGTAATTGTGCGTTCCCCAAAGGTTAAGCTTTGCCTTAGTCGCCCAGCACTATCAAGTTCTAATTGCATTTTGGTGGGGTAACTCTGGGGAGGACGCCAGTCTGGATATATTGTGACTGCTTCACCCTGCCATTCTCCCAGAAGGTCATCTAGTTTCAAAGGTGGACGTTGTTCTGGTTGAGTTCCGGCAAGATGTTCTCGAATGAGGGTAAGTTTGTCTAGCTGCAGGTTTTTGTCAAATAACTGAACGAGGCGTAAGCGGCGATTTTCGTGAATTAACCCAAGTTCTGCCCCAAATTCAGAAAATGGTCCTAGCTGGATTGAACCTTGCGAAAACGCCCCATTTTCAAAAAAAAGTACACCTCGTCCTAAAGAAGAGTATTCTAAAACCTTATCATTCCCCCCCAAACGGATAGTCTGGCGGATTGTTTGGTTGTTGTTCAATCCTTCTAAGCAAACTACGCTAGGAATATCTTCCAGAAGTTCACCTTGAGGTGAGACACGGGTAAATGAACCTTGCCATTCACCGAGATTTTTCAGCAAAGCTTCCCATTGAGAGTGCATATTTATAATTCTTAAATTATTATGAGGAATTATAAATGATAAAGAGTAACAATTATTATCATTTTTTAGCTTCTGGCACGCCACTTCTAATAAACTGTGTTTCATTACAGTTTCAATGGGCATCGCTTAAAAGACCCACGTACTAAGCTGTTTATAGTAAATACTATTGCTAACTTTCTCAGTGTATGAAAAAACAGTCATCAACTTCTGCCCTTGAAGGTTTTATCTCGTTTCGTGGTCATCAAGTGTGGTATCGCATTGTTAAACCGAACCAAGAAGCAGAAGGCAAACTACCTCTGTTGTGTCTTCATGGAGGTCCAGGAGTACCCCACGATTACTTGGAACCATTAGAAGCGATCGCTCACACGGGAAGGCGAGTTATTTTCTACGATCAACTAGGATGTGGAAATAGCGATCGCCCTACTGACGCAAATTTATATTCCATTGATTTATTTAAAGATGAACTTATAGCTATCCGCAGCACTTTAAACTTAGAGCAAATCCATCTTTTTGGACAATCATGGGGTGGTTGTTTGGCACTAGAACATGCTCTTTCTCAAGCAACTGGTTTAGCAAGTCTAATTTTGGCTAGTACACCTGCCAACATTCAACAATTTGTGAGTGAAGCTTATAGCTTGATGAATAATCTACCAGCAGATATCAAAAAGATTATTAGTAAACATGAAACCGCTCTTACAACCCAAGACCCAGAATATAAACAAGCTATGGAGGTCTTTAACCATTCTTTTCTCTGCCGTTTAAACCCTTGGCCTAGTTGTTTAACTAAAGCATACAGTAAAGTTGGTACAGAGTTTCGGGGTGCTGGCAAAATCATTGACTGGAATATTGAAAACCGCTTGAGTGAGATTTGTGTACCGACACTGCTGCTCTCTGGTAGATATGATGAAGTAACTCCAGCTTGTGTAGAAAAATTAAAACAAGGTATTTCTGATTCAGAGTGGGTACTATTTGAAAACAGTTCACATATGCCTCATTTGGAAGAAACAGAAATTTTTCTGCAAGTGTTAGACGAATTTTTGAGTCGAGTAGAACACAATCGTGGCTATCTCTGACCAATCAATTATCAATATAGGATAGGAATGGTACATATAATTAACAAGAATATCTCTAAAAGTCAGTAGACCGAAAAATGAGCGCGATTGCATTCTGGCACTGCGTTCCGCGCAATCGCTCTAGAATACTGACTTCACTAAGCTTATTTTGAATTCAAAAACTGTATTCCAAAGTACGGTTGTTTGATTTTTTCTGGGGAGTTGTATTATAAGTAAAGTTAATAAGCTAAGTTGCTAGTTATTGATTCAGGCGATCGCCAAAGGGCAGTGCGCTACGTGCAATCGTCAGGTACTAAGCTTGATATGAAGTTTTACAATATGCGTCCTCCAACAGTTAATTTCGTTGACCATTGATAGAGGTAGTTTTCACTCAATTTCCTTAAGTTAAGAAACAATGCTACAAAATTCTTTCCATAAGGAAATTGCTATGAATACACCGAGCAATGTACCAGACAACATTTTGACTGCAAAACAGCGTGGTTCTGAACCTTTCCACGCGGCAGCAAAAGCGACAACCGAGGTAGCATCAGAAATGGCTCCAGAGAAAATTGTAGTATCCCCGCCACCAAAACCAAATTATGCCCGCTATCGAGTTCGACCAGAACAGCCAATTGTTTTAGCTAATCTTGATCCGAACGCCTCTGAAGATTACAAACACAAAAAAGACGCTGAAGATGAGCTTGAACACCAGCGCCAGCGGCTTCAGAATTTGCAAGAACGGTTGTATGCTGAACATCAACGCAGCTTATTGATTGTGCTGCAAGCAATGGACACAGGTGGTAAAGATGGCACAATCAAACACGTTTTTGGTGGACTCAACCCCCAAGGTTGCCAAGTATGGTCTTTCAAAAAGCCAAGTGATGAGGAGTCAAGTCATGACTTTCTCTGGCGTTACCATCAGCGGACGCCGCAGCGCGGGATGATTTCTATCTTCAACCGCTCTCACTATGAAGATGTGTTGATTGTGAGGGTGAAGCAGTTAGTACCCCAGGAGGTTTGGCAGGAGCGCTATCATCTGATTAACGAGTTCGAGCATATGCTAACTCTTAACAATATCAGAGTGATTAAGTTTTTTCTCCACATTTCTAAAGATGAACAAAAACGACGCTTGGAAAGTCGGCTAAACGACCCCAATAAGCACTGGAAGTTTTCTAGTAATGATATTAAAGAGCGTCAGTTTTGGGATGATTACCAAGCAGCGTTTCAAGATGCAATTAATAATTGCTCGACTGGTTATGCTCCATGGTATGTGGTGCCGGCTAACAAAAAGTGGTATCGTAATCTCGTTGTTGCCCGTACAATTGCCGATACGCTTGAGTCAATGAACCCACAATACCCGCCTGCTGAGGTGGGGTTAGAAAATATCGTGGTTCCAGATTGAGCTTGAACCTCTAAGATAACTTCATGGTTTTCTAACGCTTATCAGTGAATAGTAACCATAGGTAGGTGTAAGTGTTGCATTCCTTGATGGTGGGTTTTACCCAATCGAACTGGGGGGCTGAAATTGTTAAGATTAAAGAACTTACACTATATAAGACCTAGTCTAAAAGAGCGAGTTACAGCATCATGCCTATAGAAATCGCTGTTGAGAAGAAAAAGTTAAAAAATCCGCCATTAGAACTTCATTACCTAGGCGATCGCGTCCTCCGTCAACCAGCTAAGCGCGTGTCTAAAATCGATGAGGAACTTCGTCAAGTGGTACGTGAAATGTTGCAAACCATGTACAGTAAGGATGGCATTGGTTTGGCTGCACCCCAAGTGGGAATTCACAAACAACTCATTGTCATTGACTGCGAACCAGATAACCCAGCTAACCCACCACTGGTGTTGATTAACCCGACTATCAAGCAGGCTAGTCGCGAAATTTGTGTGGCGCAGGAAGGATGTTTGAGCATTCCAGGTGTCTACATGGATGTGAAGCGCCCGCAAGTTGTAGAAATTTCTTACAAAGACGAGTATGGGCGTCCCCGGACACTAAAGGCTGGAGATTTGCTAGGACGTTGTATTCAACACGAGATGGATCACCTCAATGGTGTGGTATTTGTAGATCGTGTAGATAATTCTTTGGCTTTGGCGCAAGAGCTATCTAAGCATGGCTTTTCACATCAAGCTGTAAAACCAGTAGCATAGGGTGGTCAGGTAGTGAATACAGTTACTCCAAAAAGCGGTTTATTTCTGGCTGGTTCTTGTATCACAGCTATAGCGGCGGTAGGTTCAATTTTTGAACTCGCTTCTGGACAACCGGACTTGGGTACTCAAACAACTGCAATTATTCTGGCATTAAGCATTCCACTGACAGGATTATTTTTCGTTGTTGCAGTTAGGGATGCTAAAGCTAATATTAAATAAGCATCAGGTGTAGAGTAAGGAAAAGGAAAAAGGAAAAAGGAAAACTAAATCACTTTACCTTTTGCCTTTTACCTTTTACTTAAGCTTCATTGTTTTGTTGCAATTCTTGAGAAAAATTCCGAGAAATTGAATATAGTACAACTTTGACATCTCCCACGGCTCGACTTCGTTATTCAAGATTATTTATTAGAGCTGATTTATTAGAGCTGGATGGGGGATAAGATATTTAATTTGGTTACACGGTTTGTAAATATTTTTTATAGTCCTTACTAGACGCCGGAATTATTTTTTTAAGCCCCTTGAAGTAAATAGCTCACCTACCTTTAGACTTATTTATTTTGTTAAGAAATGTTAGGTAAAATATGTCATAAGGTTGAGGTAACTCATTGAACACTCGGAGAAAAATACAAAGGACAAATTAATTCAACAACAAGGCAGTCATGATGCTTACTGTTGGCGATTCTGCAATTCACCAAAAAACAGGCGAATCTGGAGTAGTGATTGGTTACGGTCATGAACTAGTTAATAACGCTTACCAAACGACCCTCAAAGTACTAGTTTCCAACCAGAATGAGACGAATCAAACCAGTTCGATAAAAGAAGATTTGTATTCCGAGTGGCTCAAGAGTGATGACGATGGACAAAGAGTGGATAACTGACACTCTTTTTGTTTATAGCAGGGGACTAGGGACTGGGGACTGGTGAGTCCAGCGCCGTGCGGGGGTTTCCCCCGTTGAGGCGACTGGCGAACCCGAAGGGGGAGTGGGTCAAAAGTCTTTTTGTGTCTAGGTTGTATCATCTGTTGATGTCCTAACCACCTTAGCTGTTGCTATAGTTTCAAAAATTAGTTAAAACAACAAAGCCTCTAGAGAAGTTTTCTAGAGGCTTGTCAATTGCAAAAGCTGCGCTTAAAACCAAAAAAGAAGCGGATACAAGCTTTCTGCTTTTGTACTGGAGAACATCACAAGCGCGACAAGTCACAGGATTCATTTGATAATCAACACTATGGCAGATTTCATCGCGTACCCACTTAAAACACAATACGGTTCAGTTAAGCATTTTTTTCTTCTCTCTGTGTCCTCTGCGCCTCTGCGGTTCTTTAAAAAAATTGACTTTGACAAAGAGTTTTAGCCCTAACTGAACCGTATTGACTTAAAACATGCTTTTGCGATCGCTGTTGATGTTTCATGTCTTGATGCAATTTGTTTGGCAAGCTCAATGATTTCGGGATGTTGCCAATCAATAACTCCACTAACTCTCAAGTATTCTTCCATGACAACTGCTACAAAGGTTGCAATCTCAATCTAAGCTATTCCGATAACTTCAATCTACTGCTAACACCTACAGCCAAAGCCAGTTGACGGTTCAAATCAGCGGCGGCAGATAACCTCCAACTCAGCACCAGAAACTTTTAACCGTCCGTTGCATTTAAATTGTTTGGCTGCACTTGGCAATGTGAGTGATTAAGCTGGTTGTCTCCTGCCAACGCCGACTGAACAATTGCACCTGGTTGAAACAAACTCATAGTAAGCTCAGCATCCGCTTCCTTTACCGCTGGACTCGACAAGGAGTTGAAAAACACACTTCGCCCACCTTCATAAAGGTCTTCCAGCGCACGCTCATAGCGGTAATAAACAAGTGCCTGCCAGTTGATACTGGTAGCTCCATACCCTTGAAAGAATTGTGCTTCTTCCTGGGGCGTAACACGACGCGCGATCGTTGAGCCAATGATAAACAAGAGGTCACGTTCGCGGGGTGCAATCCGTAGTGTATCCCAGTCAACATTAAAAAATATAAAGAATGTAGCATAGCAACAACTACTAATCCAATTAGTAGTAATAATTTCTGCGTCGCCCATCTCAAGGGCGAACATCTTCACGATGTCCAATTGCTTTGAGCAGGTCATCGACTGACGCATGAGTGGAAATTGTAACATTTACGCATATACCCCTCCGAATTTTCTTACCTGGAGGGGATTTTATTGCTTAAGTGGTCGGATGCGATCGCCCGAATGCATAACTAGCAACTTGGGTTATTAGATATTTAATTTCTGTATTTTACTCTACCAAATGGGAGTTTTTATAGCTTTAATGATCATGTTTTATAGAAATAAATAACTGGTATGAAGAGGCTCTATGGTAGCAAGTGAGATTAAACGACAATTGGTCATTATTGGGGGAGCAGAAGATAAAGAGGGGGATTGCCAAATTCTTCGGGAGTTTGTTCGCCGTGCCGGGGGTACAAAAGCCAATATTGTCATTATGACGGCTGCGACAGAGCTGCCAAGAGAAGTAGGAGAGAATTATATTAGAGTGTTTGAGCGGCTAGGTGCCGAGAATGCTCGTATAATTGACACTGAAACCCGTGAAGATGGATCTTCATCTACAGCGTTAGAAGCAATTAATAAAGCTACTGGTATATTTTTTACTGGAGGAGACCAAGCCCGGATTACTAGTGTCCTCAAGGATACCGAACTGGATGCAGCGATTCACAAACGCTTCTCTGAAGGCATACTTGTAGGAGGTACAAGCGCGGGAGCCGCTGTGATGCCAGACGTGATGATTGTGGAAGGCGACTCGGAGACAAACCCTCGGATAGAAATTGTGGATATGGGTCCCGGTATGGGCTTTCTGCCAGGGGTGGTCATTGATCAGCACTTCTCCCAGCGCGGACGCTTGGGTCGCTTAATTGCAGCTTTGGCGCAGCAGCCTGCTGTATTAGGATTTGGTATTGACGAGAACACTGCTATGATCGTGACCGATAGCCAATTTGAAGTGGTTGGAGAAGGTTGTATTACGGTTGTCGATGAATCAGAGGTTATACACAGCAACGTTGACGACATTTTGAAGGATGAACCTTTAGCAGTTTGCGGAGCAAGGCTTCATATTCTGCCACACGGATACAAATTTGACCTAAAAACCCGCAAGCCTATCCTAGATAATCGCACTACTGCCACTGCACCAGCTGCTTAAAAAATATTTATCTTTTCATAAATGCATTGAAGAAAGTGGGAATTAGAGAATGCTAGTTCCCATTTTTTTCTCACTTATTACTCGTTTCTCGCTATCCAATTATTAAAAAATGTAGCAAGTATTAGCGGTAGCATAATGCACACCGTTTTATGAAGGTAAACTACAAACTTACCTCCTAACGTACTTTACAAAAACAATTCTGTTTTCAAAAAAAAATAAATATAACTCAAGAAAGAAGATTTGCTTCTCTATATATTAAAAAATGTTTACATGAAAATTGATTGACCTTATTTAGCTTATTAAGCAGTTGAAATGACAAGTTTAATTGAGTTTGATTTGTTTGCTCCTCGTAATCAAGGAGCCGCTTTAATTGGGTCTTTTGATGAGTGGAAAGAGATACCAATGGAAAAAGGAGAGGATGGTTATTTCCGCACTCAAGTAGAATTAGAAGATGGTACCTATCAATATAAATTCCGTATTCAAACTAAAAGTCCAAATTTTAAGCCGGATCAATGGGTAGATGTTATCGACCCCTATGCAACAGACGTTGATGAAGAGCGAAAAGTCGGTATAGTAAGAATTAAAGACGGCAAAAAGATTGTTGATGCTTATGTTTGGCAGCACGACGGTACGCCGTTACCAGAAAATCATGAATTAGTGATCTACGAAATGCACGTTGCTGATTTTACTGGTGGCGAAGTTGACTCTTACAAACGTGGAAAATATGTAGATGCAATTGAAAAGTTAGATTATCTCAAAGAATTGGGAATCAATGCAATTGAATTGATGCCAGTAAATGAGTATCCTGGCGATTATAGTTGGGGCTACAAAGTACGTCATTACTTCGCTACAGAATCCAGCTACGGCTCAACAGAAGATTTAAAGCGGTTTATAGATGAGTGTCATGCTAGGGGTATTCGCGTTTTTGTTGATGGAATTTATAACCACACTGATGAAGAATGCCCGTTAATGCTGATTGACAGGAATTACTGGTATTACGAACATATGCATTATCCGGAAGACCCTAATAATTACTGGGGTCCCGAGTTTAACTATGATAACTATGACGAAAAGTTAGACGTTAAACCTGCATGGAAATACGTTGGTGATGTCGTCCGGTTTTGGGTTCAGGAATATCACATTGACGGAATTCGCTTTGATGCAGTGCGCCAATTAGCTAACAATGAATTTTTAGAGTGGTTAGCCACACAAGCGAAAAAGAACACTGCTCCTAAACCGTTTTACAACATTGCTGAACATATTCCTGATACTAGTCAGGTTACGACTCCAGAGGGACCGCTAGATGCTTGTTGGCATGAAAGTTTTCGCTATTTTGTGATTCCACATATTTGCGGTGAAAAGTTTGAGCCTGAAAAGCTTAAGGAGGTTTTAGATCCAAGGCAACAGGGTTATGCGGCTAGTATAAATGTAGTCAATTACTTAGCAACTCACGATCGCGAACATCTGTTTAGAGAATTAGGGGAACGCGGTATCTTTGACGAAGATGCATTCAGACGAGCCAAGTTAGGAGCGGTGCTGTTGATGACGGCAATGGGTATACCCATGCTGTGGATGGGGGAAGAATTTGGGGAACACAAACGCAAAAGTGAAACTGTAACTCAGCCCAAAAAGATTGCATGGCCTTTGTTGGAGAAAGACCAAAATCGCGATTTATTTGAGTACTATAAAAAACTGATTGCCCTTCGTAAACAAAATCCCGCTTTGCAAAGTGATAACATTGAGTTTATCCATGAGGATATAGACGCCAAAGTACTGGCTTATGCTCGTTGGAATGAAGAAGATTCTCGTGTTGTCGTCTTGGCAAATTTCTCAGACCAAAACCTTAATGAATATCACATTCCTCACTTTCCTTCTGCTGGAACATGGCAGGATTGGACAGATAATTATGAGGTCAAAGCTGGAGAAGATGGCATCATAATTGATATAGAACCATACCAAGCCAAAGTTCTTGTCTTGCGGTAGGAAAACCTGTTTATTTTGATTGTAGGTTTCTTGTTTTGTGGGTGGGTGTCTTGCTTGCCCTATTTTTTTATATTTATAAGGTAATACGGTTCAAATAAGACTAAAATTGTTATTAATATCAAGTCCGGATAAATAGTGTTGATTAAGCTGCCACTTGCGGCCACCAATGATAGCAGGCGATTGCCTACGGCAGAGCTACGCTTAACGCCCGAACAAATTCCGGATGCCTTAATAAAACTTGACAGCGATGAAACAAGACTTCCTCCAATTCATCAAGACTACTGAAGGAGCGATTAGCGAGCTTGTTCGTTGGTCACAGGCCATAACTCTGGTGCAGGCTGTAACTCTGGAGAATGGGAAGGCATAAACTCCAGATGAATCCCTTGTGGGATTTGCACTTGTTCAGTTGTGTGCCAACCCGCCTGGTCAAGTGTCAAGAAGAAGAATTCAGAATTCAGAATACATTGGTCAGAATCAGTCAGTCGGGGCTTGAACCCASCACTGACTGAAGACCGCCAAATCTGCATATTTGGCGGGGGCTTGGACCCCATACTCATCCGCCAGTCGCACAAAATTCATTCTGAATTCTGGCTCCTGACACCTTCGTTCTTTTCGGTCAAAATAATTTGCTTGTTTTTACCAACTTGAAACTCGGGTGCAAAGTCCGCCAAAGCTTGATTAAATAAGGTGATATTTACTCGTGGCAAAATCCAAAAATAAGTTTCACCTGATTGTGGATGGACAAAACCATACAGCCATAACGATTGSTAGCGCCAATGAACTTRRGCGCTTGGGTTGGGCGGGGTACCCAAACCCTTCTCACAACAGGTTTAATTACAAACGATGTTCGTCCATTGCCCAAACTTCCACCACTGCATCTGGATTCTCAACCTGAACTTGTGCCACCTTCCGCTTGAGTTTTTTTTTGCAAGCTTCTTGAACGGCGGCGTCAGCTTCCTCTTTGGGATGCTCCCATCAATTTCAACAATTGCCTGTACTAGAGATGCGATCGCCCCTTCGATCCGTTGCCATCCGGTTGGTGAACTGAAATCAATTCCTAAGAATGTACCGTTGACTTTAGTTCGTAGCACTAGATAAACGATTCCAGCAATCAAAACCGCACTGATGGCATGGATATCTTTATCTGGCGGGGAGGAATACTTCTGCTTGAGAAATTCCAAACTCTCAATCGCCACGTGATCGCGCACCGTTGCCAGTTCACGCGTTAACTCATTGCCTTCTAGTAATTCCCAACGCACAATTTCTTGGTCCCCCTCACTCCCTCCCTCCCTCATCTCCCAAATACCCCACACCCTAAAGGTGATAGCTATGATATTATGGGAAACTGCTGCATATATTTAGAAATTAATTCATTGGATCATGACATTAACGCAACAGCGCAAACAAGAGTTAATCACACAGTACCAAGTTCACGAAACCGATACTGGCTCCGCTGAAGTCCAAGTGGCAATGCTGACCGAGCGCATTAACCGTCTTAGCCAACATCTCCAGACAAACAAGAAAGACCATTCTTCGCGGCGGGGATTGTTGAAGCTGATTGGTCAACGCAAGCGTCTTTTATCTTATATTCAAGAAGGTAGCCGGGAACGTTATCAAGCTTTGATTGGTCGTCTCGGTATTCGTGGATAGAGAATACTGCTTATGTCTGCCGAATCTGAACGCAGTCGCTTGCCTTTTGAACCAAATAAAAAGCGGCAAAAACCAGCAAAAGCAAAAAACACACAACCAGAAACCAAGCAGGAATCTGGTAAACAGGATCAGAAAAAGCCACCTTTCACCAAAGAAGAAATAGCAATCCCCCAAGGAGTCAGTCAGCGGATGATTCGCCGAGTGGCTGGCTTTTCTGGTATACCAACAGCTTTGGGTATCAGTACCCTCATTGTCAGCTATCTGCTGTTAATCTACGCTGGCATCAAACTACCTCCCATCGCCGTGTTACTGGTGAACATGGGATTTTTTGGTTTGGGGGTGCTGGGCATAACTTATGGTGTTCTCTCAGCCTCGTGGGATGAAGACAGAGTCGGGAGTCTGCTCGGCTGGAATGAGTTTACGACCAATTTGGGACGAATGGTGGCAGTTTGGCGTGAAACTCGCCAAAAGAATGTATAGTAAGCCACATTTGCGCAGAAATTTGGGCATTCAAAGTATGGCACCTTCCCTGCGGCACGCGCTAACGCCCTGGGTTCTAGGTGCTATGAAAATTCAAAAAAAGAATACAAGCCCCCACTCGCTGCTCAAACATTCAAAAGCACCAAAGTTATGTTAGCGAACGCGAGTGCGTGTGCCTTTGGCACTCAGCTCCTCCGTCCCTTGCGCGTCTTTGTTCGCCGCAGGCGTGCCGAAGGCATAGGAGACAGGAGGCTCCGAGATTTTCTCAGGCCCGAACTTCGGTGTTTGGTAGATTTGAAAAAAAAATAATGTTGAAGTTTAAATTTTGTAACTTCAACATTACTAATTCAAAATTTATGCTTTGTTTAGCTGCAATATTCAGCCAGGAAACTGGTGAGCGCTATCATTGAATAATTGATTTTTCTTTGCTAGTGGACTTTTTCCAATCATCTTGTCTTAATGATTTTGAACCACAGATGAACACCAAACTTTATCTGTGGTTTTATTTAGTTTTATTTCTTTAAGAAAGACTTGGTTAAAAATCTAATTACAAAATATAACTAGCAATATATTCTAAGAGACAACTCAATTAAACAGGAACTTTAGCATGATTGTAGTGATGAAAATTGGTTCTCCTGAGGCGGAAATAGACCGTCTCAGCAAAGAACTCAGCACCTGGGGGCTGACACCAGAAAAAATTGTTGGTCAGCACAAGGTAGTGATTGGTCTGGTTGGCGATACCGTTGACTTAGACCCTTTGCAAATCCAGGAAATTAGCCCCTGGATCGAACAGGTGTTGCGGGTAGAAAAGCCTTTCAAAAGAGCTAGCCGCCAGTTTCGTCACGGGGAAGCTTCTGAGGTGGTGGTGAACACTCCCAATGGACCAGTTGTTTTTGGTGAACATCACCCTGTAGTTGTCGTTGCTGGTCCGTGCTCAGTAGAAAATGAAGAAATGATAGTAGAGACAGCGCGGCGAGTCAAAGCAGCTGGGGCGCAGTTTTTACGAGGTGGTGCATACAAACCTCGGACTTCGCCTTACGCCTTCCAAGGACACGGCGAGAGTGCTTTGGATTTGTTGGTAAAGGCGCGGGAAGAAAGCGGGTTAGGCATCATCACAGAAGTTATGGATAGTGCTGATTTGGAGAAAATCGGTCAAGTAGCGGATGTCGTCCAGATTGGCGCAAGGAATATGCAGAATTTCTCGTTGTTGAAGAAAGTGGGAGCGCAGTCAAAACCAGTGCTTCTTAAGAGAGGAATGGCTGCAACCATTGAAGAGTGGTTGATGGCTGCTGAGTATATTCTGGCAGCAGGAAATCCAAATGTGATTTTGTGTGAACGGGGAATTCGCACCTTTGACCACCAGTACACCCGGAATACCCTGGATTTATCAGCTGTGCCAGTGTTGCGAAGTCTGACTCACCTACCTATTATGGTTGATCCTAGCCACGGCACCGGCTGGGCTACACATGTACCTTCAATGTCTTTAGGGGCGATCGCCGCTGGATGTGACTCTTTGATGATTGAGGTTCACCCCAACCCGGCAAAAGCCTTATCTGATGGTCCACAATCTCTAACTCCAGAACGTTTCGACCGCTTGATGCAAGAACTTGCAGTGATTGGCAAAGCAGTTGGGCGTTGGCAGAACCCAGCTGTTGCCGTAGCATAAATAATGTAAAGACGCGCCATAATGGCGCGTCTCTACTATCTATCTACAATTATCTCTCTAGAATTATCTGCGTCTAGTACCAAAACCAGTTGAGCGTGGGGTTCGAGAACGACCGCCACTACCAAAACTGCTACCGCTAGGACTGCGTCTGGTGACGCCGCTACCAGACGGTCTTAAGGTACTGCCACCATAACCGGAACCAGTAGCGCGGCTACCCGCATTGGTATTTGGGACAGTGCGCCGTACAGTGGAAGAACCACCAGGATATGACCTTCTAATTGTCCCTGTACTGCGGAAAGCAGTGCGGTTTCTCTCTACTACAGGCGGTGCGTTATAGCGTGTGCGATAACTTTGAACCGCATCTCCATAACTGCGACCATAACCACCGTAGCCAGTTAGCACTCCACCAGGCTGATATGCAGGCGGCACATAATATTGGGGTCTAAACAACAGACTACCAATTGCCTGTCCCGCCAAAGATCCAGCAGCTGCTCCAGCAAAGGGTGCCCAGAAGTTATTTTCTTGACGGACGACCACTGTTTCCTGCTGTCCCGTTTGGGGGTTGGTTCTATTCTCGGTAACGTTGTGGACGTACTCGATTTTGAAGTCTTCTGTCAGGTATAAAGCTGGCTGTCCGTTCTCTACCTTTAGATAACTTTTCTTACCTTGCTTGATTTCATCATCGGTCAGCCGCGCCATTTGTAAATTTTGGGTTCTCAAAGTTGGGGGGTTGGCGTTGAGTAGAAACACCGTGTACTCCCCATCAGCATCGTTAAAAGTTGCTTGCTGCACCGGATACTGACCATCAGCTACCCTAGTGGTAGCGTTGGCGGTAGCAGTAGTTTGATTGGTGTTGCTAGCTTGAGGTGTCGTTTGGTTTGATCCCCCGCCACCACAGGCGACAGTTGTCAAGGACAAACTTAAAGCTAAAAAAACGGCTGTGAATTTACGCACGATTGTCATGAACATTTGACTATCATCCTATCTCCGAGCTTAACAATTTCTCAATTGGATGGTAAGTGTGGACGACCCAACCAATTACAAGGGAATTAATTCTGGGTAATATTGTAATAGCTGGTCGTTGGTGAGCTCGTCGCCCAACCGAGCTGGTGAAAAATGCACTTGAATCGCCCGTAGTTTATGCTTGTAATGTAAGTTTATTAGAGCTTTCAAGCCTTGTTTGAGTGCAGTGATATTAGCTAAATCAGCTTCCAAATCTGGGACTTCTCCCTCAAAAGCCACTGTAATCATCACGACGACATTACGCGTGACAGGAATAGATAAAGGTTCATCGTATCCAGAGTCAGAACCAAAATCTGGTTCACTGAGGTAACGTTGGGCGGAGTCTGTAAATAATTCATTCACGTAGTCTCCTGCTTCCCCCTCGGTCCAAAATACGTCGCCTTCATTAGCAGCAGAAAGCCAATATTCATCGTACTGTAGTAGGGTTTGGCAAATTTCTACCAATCCTTCTCCCAAAACTTCTATGTCACCTTCGGTATCTATGGCTTCCCTTGCAGCACGATTTAAAACTCCCAGAATTGGTGCTACCTCAGATCCACTTAAATGCAGCATAATGCGACAGACCACATACCGAGTCCGACCCATCATTTTATTAAAGGTATCACGCATCTATTTCCTCCTTTTGAAGGTTGTTGACTATTAGTTGTAGCTGACTAACTACTAACTAATGACTTATATAATGGAATCCTTTCACAAAATCAACAATCCTACTCAACGCTCTCAGTCATTGATTTTACTATTTCAGTCAAATTATCATTATAGATATGAGTAGTATCCTCTCTATTAAATCGTTTTCCTTTCGTTAGGGTGGTCATGCCAAATTAAATTTGGACTAATATAATCAGTTAAAATTGTTTATATATGGGCTTGGAAAAAGTCGGTATCTGCTATTTGCAAAAAAACATTTCTTTTATCATAGTAGCGTTACTTATTGCTTTTTCTTAAAATTTATTTAATTGATCTACCTATTGAGGAACTTTGAAACCGAGGTTAGAAATGTCTTTGGCTGGAAGTTCACTACAACAGAAATATTTCTCTGGGTAGTCCCTGCATCTTTAAATGAAAGAATAGCTATATAACCTCTGGAGAATAGACTTTAGTCGCTATTGACAAAGGAACGTACCAACAGTATAGTAATGCCGACTTTCTATATGATGAGGTTATTTCAGTTGCGGGCATTGCTTGCTTGGCAATTTGGGAATAAGCACCCGAAGGCGGCAAAATTCGCTTTAGAACCATAAACTTCCAGTCTGGGGGCGGCGAGATGGAAGATATGACATAGAATCTCAAAATCACAGATATCACAGATAGATGAATATTGGTATTTTAGGACTTGGACTGATAGGCGGCTCTTTGGGTTTGGATTTGCGATCGCAAGGACATCATGTTTTGGGCGTCAGCCGTCGAGAATCAACGTGTCACAAGGCACTAGCCCTAGGTAGCGTAGATCAGGCTTCAGTTGACATCAGCCTGCTGACAGAGGCAGAAGTGGTATTTATTTGTACACCTATAGGGTTGATTATTCCGACATTTGAGCAGCTCATGGCTCATTTACCTTCCAACACAGTCATAACTGATGTCGGTTCGGTAAAAACTCCGATTGTTCAGGCGATCGCTCCCCTCTGGGACAATTTTATCGGTGGACACCCAATGGCGGGAAGAACCGATAGTGGTATAGAAGCAGCTATCCCCAATTTATTTGAAAATAAGCCTTACGTGCTGACACCAACACAAACAACACCAACTGCTGCTATTACAGTTGTAAAGAAAATAGTGCGCGATCTTGGGGCGACTCTGTACCATTGTTCTCCAGAAGACCACGACAAAGCAGTGAGCTGGATTTCACATTTACCCGTGATGGTAAGTGCTTCATTGATTGCTGCTTGTATGAATGAAACGGACTCAAATGTACTGCAATTAGCCCAAAAGTTTGCTAGTTCCGGCTTTAAAGATACAAGTCGTGTTGGTGGTGGCAATCCAGAGTTAGGAGTAATGATGGCGCGGTACAATCGGCAAGCATTGCTCAATTCGCTCCAGCAGTATCGCCATAATCTCGACGAATTGATTAGCTTGATTGAGCAGGAAAATTGGACAGCTTTAGAACAACAGTTAGAGTCTAACCACAAGGTAAGACCTAAGTTTGTTGAGTAATATTTAAGGCTAATACCAATTTTTTGTGAGCCTGCATAGAGTTATCAAGTCTAAAATCTTTGTGCGGCATAAGTTTGAAGTACAGCTATTCGTATGTACCTTTACATGGAACGAGTATAAGCGTAAGCTCGTTCATAGGAGATACGCGTCTACGTTTGTGTAGCTATAGGCTTTAGCTCAATTTTTTTGCTAGGTTACAATTAGCCTAAATGCATTATAAAAAATGCATATCTAAATTCCTGTAGCTATTCTCTATTGAGAGACTGGATATGGTATTACAAACAGAAAAGCGCCATTACACCCCAGAACAATATCTGGAATTAGAAGAACGAGCCGAATACAGAAGTGAATATAGAGATGGAGAAATTATCCCAATGCCAGGGGGAACAACTAACCATAATAAAATTGCTGGAAATTTTTACAAAAAATTCCCTTTAACAGTACAAGGACAAGCTTATGAGATATATTTTACTGATGTAAAGGTATGGATACCTCGTTACCGTCTCTACACATATCCTGATGTGATGGTCGTCAAAGGTGAACCGATATACGAAGGAACGAATACGACAACTATTACTAATCCAATGTTAATTGTTGAAGTTTTATCAAATTCAACTAAATTCTATGAGAAAACAGACAAGTTTAAATATTACCGTTCCATTCCTGAATTTCAGGAATATATTATGATTGACCAGTACAGTTTCTCTGTGGAACAATATGTGAAAAAAGCAGAAGGTGAATGGATTTTTAAAGAGCATGAAGGGAAAGAAGCAGTTTTAGCCCTAAATTCTATAGATTTTCAAATTAGCTTTCGTGATATTTATGAACGGGTGAATTTTGAGTTGAGTGAGGAAGAGTAGTATGGTTCCTGGTATTATTCGCCTTTTAAGCGTTCAAGAATATCATCGCATGGCGGAAATTGGAATTTTTCATCCAGAGGAACGAGTTGAGTTAATTGCAGGACAAATCATCCGAATCTCAGCGAAAGGAACTGCTCACGAATCAGCAATTACTAGGACAGAGAGATTATTTCGCCAACGTTTGGGTGAACAAGTTTTGCTAAGGCTTCAGTCACCTGTTCAACTTGATGATTACTCAGAACCAGAGCCAGATATTGCGGTGGTTATGCCCAATCCGCTAGATTACGATGACCATCATCCAACAGCGTCTGAAGTCTTTCTGATTATTGAGATAGCCGATAGCAGTCTCAAATATGACCGAGAAGTCAAAGCTCCAGCTTATGCCCGATTTGGTATCGTAGATTATTGGGTTTTGGATGTTAATGCACGCAAGCTGCACATATATCGCTTACCCAGTCAAAATGGTTATCAAAGTGAAGCAATCTTGACGGAAGATGTGACAATTTCACCACTAGTGTTTCCTGAGTGCGTCATTGCAGTTCGGGAAATGTTGCGCCCTATTAGTAAATAGTAGAAGCAGCACAGAGGGTGCGATGGCGGGTGAGGTTTTTCGTTTTTTATAGGTGTTTATCTACACGTAATATAGTATGAGCCTTACTGATTCTGAATCATCCAAAAAATTAGAAAAATTTGATTGCGCTTCGCGCGGAAACGATTGATTTCGCAGGTTTTTTCTGTGTAAATTTACAGTACCATCACCTTTGACCGTTAACCCTTGAGCGATCGCCCCACTAAAGCAACAGTCTAAGATAATGACCTGTCTTTGGGAACGGCTGTCATTCATACTTTCGTGCAGAAAAGTAGCTGCTACTGCTGAAGGCTTGAACAACCTGTCGTTCTCTTTACGAGTGGTACACGTTGAGAGATAAAGTCTGTTATTATCATCTTTAATGCCGTGACCAGAAAAGTAAAATAATAATAAGTCTTCTTTCTGGCGATGGGCAAACAGATTGTAAATAGCATCTTCCATTTCCTGCCGTTGGGGATTTTTGAGTGCTGTGATATCTACCTCGGCAAAATTTCCGATTTCTGGGTGTGTCAGTACTCGTCGCATTGCCTCAACATCTTTAACCGCACACGGTAGGGGATTTAAGGCGGGTTGATACTCGCTTACCCCTATCAGCAATGCTAGCTTGCCCATCTTTGCCTGCCTACGCCTCTACAAATTTCTGTGTTGTCTGTGCTACCAATTCTATTGTGCCTGTTTGCTGATTTTTAGTTTGAGTGTCTTACTATTGGTTCGACTTTTGATTTATGAGCATGATTAAATAACATACAAATCACTCCTTTGACCTCACCCCCAACCCCTCTCCGAACTTGCGGAGAGGGGAGACTTTAACGACAGTTAAAGGCGGGGTGAGGTTTTGTACTTTATTAAATCCGCGTTCCTTAGGGGTTTTTCCAGAAAGCGTCTCGCCGAGCAACACAAACACAAATTCAATAGATATAATTTCAGTGTTGTCTAGACTGATGCTAGCAATTCTATTGTGCCTGTTTGCTGAGTTTTCCTTTGAATGTCTTACTATTGCTTCTACTTTTTATTCAAGGGTTTTTCTAGAAAGCATCTCGCCCAGCAAGACAAACACAACTTCTATAGATATATATAGATATAGATATAGGACTTACGCAGCCAGGGTTTTCACAAGTCCGTCATATCTGTGTCACAGCCACAAAGCCTCTTTAGATTGGAAATGTATCGAGACTTATAGAAACGCTATGTATAAAGTACCACGTGATGGTGACAACCAGTCAGAAACATACAACAAAATCTTAAACAATTCTTCTTGGAAAAAACCAGCATTTCATTTATCGCTGGTATTGCTAGGATCTGGAATGACCTTCGCAGGCGGCTACCTAGCTTCTCATTATCAACAGGTGTCTAAAAGCGCGTCTAACCTGGCGGTGAGTCCGGTAAATGCAGCCCTCCCAATACCAGCTGGGACTAATCCTAACTTTGTCATAGGGGTTGTACAACAAGTTGGACCAGCGGTAGTGCGGATTGATGCTGCGCGAACAGTCAAAACTCAGTTACCGGAGGAATTTAACGACCCGTTTTTCCGTCGTTTTTTTGGATCTCAAATGCCAATTCCAGAAAAGCGGGTGGAACGCGGTACTGGTTCGGGCTTCATCATGAGTGCTGATGGTCGGATTCTCACTAATGCGCACGTTGTTAATGGTGCGGATACGGTGAAAGTGACACTCAAGGATGGGCGCACTTTTCAAGGTAAAGTGCTGGGGAAAGATGAATTGACAGATGTGGCTGTTGTCAAAATTCAAGCAGATAAGCTGCCAACAGTAAAGTTGGGTAACTCAGATAAGCTACAACCAGGAGAGTCGGCGATCGCGATCGGCAACCCCTTGGGTTTAGATAACAGTGTCACTACTGGTATTATCAGTGCTACTGGACGCGCTAGCAATCTGATTGGCGCTGCCGACAAGCGAGTAGAGTATCTTCAAACAGACGCCGCGATCAATCCTGGTAACTCTGGCGGACCTCTACTTAATGCCCAAGGAGAGGTCATTGGGATGAATACAGCTATAATCCAAGGAGCACAAGGATTGGGCTTTGCCATTCCTATCAACACAGCGCAACGAATTTCCAGTCAACTGATAGCGACAGGTAAAGTACAACATCCTTATTTAGGAATTCAGATGGTAGGATTAACGCCTGAGTTGAAAGAAAACATCAACTCCGACCCTAATAACGGTTTGAGTGTTGATGAAGACCGTGGCGTCTTGGTTGTCAAAGTTATGCCCAATTCACCAGCAGCCAAAGCAGGGATACGTGCTGGTGATGTTATCCAAAAACTCAACGGTGAAGCAGTGGTAGACACTGGTTCTGTCCAAAAGGCGGTGGAAAATAGCCAAGTTGGGGGAGATGTACGCATGGAGTTGCGTCGCAATGGGCAAAATCTCAACTTAGCTGTGCGCCCAGGTGCTTTTCCAACTCAACCAAGTCAATTGCAATAAGCCTTTTGCCTCAATGTAGACCTGATTTCTAGGATGAGCTGTCCGGCTCATCCTTATTTTTCATCTGTTTTACCAATTCACGCTCATTACAGCTACAAATTATTTTTACCTGTGGCAGCGCTTCATAAGTCTTGAGAATGCCAGCAATGCCGCATCAGTATAAAAGAATATTTAACACACAATATAGCAAGAAGAAAGCAAACTTTGAGACATATTAACAAGTAAAACAGAAGAATTTTGCTTGTAAATTTTGCTTGTATAGATTGAGCTGTAGTGGTAGATGCAATCAAGGCACTCTGTTTGATTCTACAACTATTATGGCGCGTAAGGCACAGCCAGTACTAATAGAAACAACTACGCGCTCAAGTAGTTAACCTATGTAAAATGCAAGACTGAACGCGCAGATCACAACAAGAACAGGAATCACAGCACTAAACTCAACTTTTCGTGTCCTCAAGATTTCTATAAAAGACAGAGGAACAACGATGGGCCATAACACAGTAGTCATGATAAGCATGACAAAAGACAAAAAGTTGTCTTCTGGAGAACAATGAGGGTGACGAAGGCTAAATTTTAACCAGTTAATAAAAAAATAACTGGTCATGAGTAGGTAACTAATAACCAAAGCCAATAGCATCTTGTTCACTGTAGCGACTCCTTAAGTTATCTAAGATTCAGAAATTTATCAGTATCAGCTAGAGGTTTGCAAACCAACTGCTATATATTGAAGCTAGTACAAACGATTCATCTATTAGTTAGCTAAATGTTAATATAACCCTAAAAATTTCCAAATCAGTACATACACCTAATTCATAGATTATTGAAGGAAACAGGAATTTTACTGGCTCATCATAATATTCTATCTTTAGTACACTTAACCAACTAGGAATTTTACTGACTAATCATAATTATCCTACCCTTTATATACCCTAAAGTTCCAGCATTTGAAAGATAAAATTTATGTATCATAAGTTAAATAGGACTAAACTCCTACTACTGTTGAACTAAACCAATCGTTATAAGTATAAAGGCAATTCATCGGTACAGAACAAACTTAAAGTATATATTTTTTAGCTTTATTTACCATAATTAGCGCTTCTGCATTTATTTTTATACCAAATTTTAATTATTCAAAAGTCAAATACTCTTTGATATTAATAATACATTTACCAAAAAAACCCCCGCGCTATGTGAATAACGCAGGGAAACTAGTATCTATGCTACACAAGGAGTTGGACTATAGGTCAGTTGTGCTGAAGCTAAGCTTATAGATAAATCGGCAGTTATGCATCAATACGGTTCAGTTAGAGCTAAAAACCTAATTTTGCGTAGATTGCGGAGCCAGCGCGAATGATGGCTTTCCCGACAGAGGCGTCTGGCGTTTGACGAACGAAACCCAAAGTTTTCAAAGGCTTTGTTGGGTTTCGCTTGCGCTCTACCCAACCTACAATTATCCTTAACTGAACTGTATTGAGTTAGGTAAGTAAGTCGGCACAATAAAACCAAACTGTGTAAACAAAAGTAAACAAGGCTCAAACCTTTTTCCCCCTGCTCCCTACCTTATCCCAACAATAATTATTTACGCCGACCTACTTATTTAATTGTTAGATACTTAATAAGTAGGTGCTTGCTAGTTTTGAGTTTTGGGTTTTCTATTTTTGAATTTTGAATTGATTATGAAAGTATTCCTTAACCTTGGGAATGGTTCTATGGGAAGAGGTAGGTAATTGCAGCTCCACCAAATAAAGTTAGTAAACTCACCAAAAAGGTAGCAAAGAAAAAAGTAAACATAATTATGTCACCAAGTCTCAGTGTGATTCACTAAAGGTTGTGAGAAAATTTTTAAATGAAAATTCAAGAGCCTTTAGAAAATCTTAATTTTAGCTACTTTTAAACTAGCAAGTGGATGTGACACAAGTGTGATCCCGTTGTGTCAATAGCTTGTATATTTAGTGCAGGTGAATTCTCACAGCTAAACTTAAGCTAAAGGCAAGAAAAAACGGAAAGTGCTACCCAATCCTAGCTCGCTTTCTACTTGAATCTGACCGCCTTGGAGTTCCACTAAACGGCGCGATATAGTTAAACCAATGCCTGTTCCTCCGGAATGGCGATCGCGAGATTTGTCAGATCGCCAGAAGCGCTCAAATATATAAGGTAAATCTTCCTTGGCAATACCCACACCTGTATCAATGACTGCAATCCATAGATGACAAGCTTCAGTCCAAGTACGGACAGTAATTGAGCCTTTAGTGGTATGACGCACTGCATTACCAACTAGATTGACCAACACCTGTTCTGTACGATCAAGATCTGCCAATACCAAAGGTAATTTGGATGGACACTCTAAACGCAGAACTGGTCCATCATCTAGCAGTTGGTCGGCAAATTTCTCTACTAAAGACTCTAATAAAGGACTCAAATTTACTGACTGTATATTGATCGGTAAATAACCAGCTTCTGCCTTAGACAGTTCTTGCAAATCATTGACCAACCGCTCTAAACGCTTAGTTTCTTTTGTCAGCCGCAAATAAATTTCTGGAGAAGGTTCAATAGTTCCATCAGCCAGTTCTTCCAAGTAACCGCGTACGACTGTTAGTGGTGTCCGCAGCTCATGGGTCATATCTCCAATCAGTTCCCGACGTCGCGCTTCCACCCCCTCTATACTTGTTGCCATGCGGTTGAAACTCACACCTAACCGATTCAGTTCTGGAATATCTGATAAAGGCAGTCTTGCATCAAATTGACCAGCAGCAAACTTTTGCGTAATTTGTTCCATCTCTTTCAACCGCTGCATAAGCAGTTTGGACACCCAATAACTCAATCCTCCAGCAGCCGTTGCACCTACCAACACTGACCATACAGTGCTTCGTCTCCAGGCAATTTCAAATCCGTCAACTAACTCAGCACGAACATCGAATAAGTTGTACCCTCGTTCTTCCAATCGTTCCAAATGCAGAACAAAAAAGCGGGGGGAAGAGACTTTGCTGATAATCACGAGGCTAAGTACCCCCACAATCATCACCACCAAGTGGGACAAAAATAGGCGTGATGCCAAAGGTAATGACTTTGCCCAAAGCCAGTCCATCTTCCTCATCACACACCAGGCGAGTCTTCAAACTTATAGCCTACCCCAACAACAGTTTTCACAAAAGTCGGATTAGCAGGATCTGGCTCAATTTTTTTTCGCAACCTGGCTATATGAGTATCCACCACGCGCTCATCACCAAAAAAGTTATCGCCCCAAAGTTTGTCGATCAGTTGAGCGCGGTTCCAAACTCGACCAGGATTGCTAATAAAGGTGCTTAACATATTGAATTCCAGGGTAGTTAAATCTAGCATTTCTGGTTGCTGAAAATTCATTTGCCGACTTATCGTCCGCTGCTCTATATCCACGATAAAGTGTTTGGTATGAAATACTTGATTTTGTCCCCCGTGGCGGAGACTACGTCGCAATAGCGCCCGCACCCTAGCAATCAACTCTCTGGGGCTAAAGGGTTTGACCATGTAATCGTCTGCACCTGTAGACAAGCCAATAACGCGATCAATTTCTTCACCCTTAGCCGTAAGCATCAATATATATGGATCTTTGGCACCTGGTTTCTGCCGAATTCTTGCACAGACTTCCAAACCATCTAAGCCAGGAATCATTAAATCTAAAATGATTAAATCTGCTGATTGCTCCTGAAACATTCGCAAGGCATTCAAACCGTCGCTGCTACTGCGACAGGAAAAACCTTCTTTTTGCAGAGAAATTTCAATTAACTGGGCAATTTCAGGTTCATCTTCAACGATTAGAATGTCCATACTGATAGGAGGCAAGCAAAATCTACAGAGTCATTCCCTGGCTTGTCATTTTAACTGAAATTTTGTGCTTATAATACTGCGAGTCTAGAGAAAGATTCAGGATCAAGTACCAGAGTGCGAAATTATGCGGGGCGTTATCTTTTTCTCTATTGCCCCATGAGTGCAAACTAACTGTGCAAAAACTAACTGTGCAAAATCGATGATCTGCGGTCGGATAGCCTGATTCACCCACTGAAAATTTTTTCATTTTTCTTTCATTTTTCAGTGGGTCTGACCTTTGCGTAAGTCGTGATATAGTATTCAAGAAGGAAAAATTCCGTAAGCTGTGATTTAGCTGTGATATACTATTTCAAAGAGGAAAAATTCCGTAAGGCGTGATATAGTATCTCAAAGAGGAAAAATTCCTTCACAGTTTTGGGGTGCTTGAGCCAGGTTATCTCTATAAATTTACAAGCAACGACTCAGCCCAAAACTCATCAAGCATTTACCTAATTCTTGCGGCACACTCACCTGACTTTAAGAAACTTTAGCACGAGAAGAAATGCTTCTGATGTTAGAGCTTAAAGTTTCATGTGCTCTGCTTCAATAATCACGCAATCCTACAAGCTTTTAGGGCTAAATTCAATTGCTCTAAGATTCAGGGTCCTGCCTTTGTTCGGGTCATCTCCAGTTACGACGTTAACGAAGAACTTGATGGAGGCAAAATAATGAGCTTTACAGACTCTCAATCTCAGGCACTTCAAACCAATGCTTTAACTCAAATTCCTGATGTCATCACTAATCGCAGCAACCCTCAAAATTCCACTCTCACTGCGAATAGAGAAGGTACTATTGTGGATTGCAAAGGTCTACAAGATATCATCGCTAGTTGGACCAACAACAGCTTTAACGCAAAAGACATCGGGATTGATGGTAAGACTGAAAGCGGTACCCTGCTTGATTTCTCTAATAATGATCAAAGCTTGCTCAACAATAATAACGACAAGCTTAATGGTGCCAGCAATGCAGACCTTTTGATTGGAGACCAAGGCAAAGACACCCTCGTTGGTGACTCTGATGTAGACCAGTTCACTCAGGACTCCAGTAATCTTGGTAGCGGTTCACCAGCACTCAGAGCTGCATCAACTGCAACAGGCAATAACTCTGGTACTGTTTACTATGTTTCACCAAATGGTAGTGATAGCAATCCAGGTACAAGTGATAAACCTTGGAAAACTATTAACTACGCGGTCGGTGAGAAGTCCGCTATTAAAGCAGGTGACACTATTCTAGTTCAACCAGGTACTTACACAGAGCTAGTCACCCTTGGTAAATCTGGTAATAGTGAGTCAGGTAATATCACACTCAAAGCGAATGGTAATGTCACAGTGCGCGACCCTGACCCTATCAACGGAGGCTTCCGGGAAGGAGTTATCCAGTCTGTTGGCAAGGGTCATTGGGTGATTGATGGTTTCCGCATTGAGGACACGTCTTGGGCTGGAATCTCTTTGCGTGATGCCAACAATATAACTGTTCAAAACAACCATACCTACAATACTGGTTCCTCAGGTATCATTGCCATGCCTGACAGCTATTTTGAGGGTGGAGAAGCCGAGGTCACTAGTAAAAATATCAAGGTGCTCAACAACACCGTCGAAAAAGCCAATGCCAGATGGAAAGGTGGCGGAGGCGACAACTCTATTTATGATCCACTTGGAACACAAGAGTCGCTAAGCATCTGGGGTGTCGATGGTTTTGAGGTGGCTAATAATATCGTTAAAGATGGCACACGCGAAGGCATCGACATCAAAACTGGTTCTCGTAATGGCTCCGTCCATGACAACTATATAACTGGTCAAGCCTCGATCTCTGGTACATATCAGGGCTATCAAGGTGGTCCTGCTCTCTACATAGACGCTAACCGTTCTAATTCGTTTAACATTGATGTCTACAACAATGTTGTCACTGGAAACGTTGCTGATGGAATTGCTATTGCAGATGAAGTGAATGATAAAGGAGATTTATCTAATGTCCGAGTCTACAACAACCTTGTTTATGGAAATGGACGACAAGGAGTGAACCCTGGTCGAGGAATTGCTGTGACCAGTAATGTTCGTAACGTTGAGATTCTCAACAATACCGTTGCGAATAATGTCCAAGCCCTTGAGATCGATGGTAGTGGTTATTACCCTGGCGGTTATAAACCGACTGAGGTTCTGGTTCGCAACAATATCTTTGCCGATAGCACCTACCGGAATGGGTTGATCGAAGATGCGGGTAACGTAACTTTGGATCGCAACTTGTTCACAGACAAGTTTGAAAAGCTTTATGAAGGTGGGACTGGAATTAACAACCTGAACGCTAACAACAACATTAAGGTTGCGTCCGTTGGATTTGTTAACCCAGCTGGCAATGACTACCATCTCACATCTGGTTCGGCAGCAATTAATACTGGTTCCTCAGAAATTGGTCAGTATGCACAGCGCGATAAGGATGGTGTACAACGACCTCAAGGTGCTGGCGTTGATATAGGTGCTTATGAGTCTTGAGAATACGGCGTTTCTGATGCATAGACGCACTTGCACGTCATCAATCAAACGTTTTTCATAAAAGGAGCAATTCCGCAAAGCTGATTTACCTTTACTCAGATCTTGCACCTAACAAGAGCCAGAGGCTCTAATATCTCGTTACCAGGTTCAACCTGGTAACGAGGGTTTGGAGGCTTCGCCGACTCAGTGTTGCAACTCTTGCAAGATCTCAGTTTAGTGGAATCGCTCTTTACCCTCCTTGCACCTCCTTGCAAAAAAGGGAAGGCTTACCTTCCCCTATTTCTCAAACTGCAAGTAGAACTAAGCTGATGCTGCGTTGGTAGCTTCAGGAACTTCGGTATTCTCTTGGATTGGCCCTTGTACCGTCAAAACTGAGCAAGAAGCATTATGCAGTACGTAATTGCTGACACTACCTAGGAAAAACTCACTTAACCCTTTGCGACCACGACGACCTACTACAATCAAGTCAGCCTGCCAACTACGAGCTACTTCACAAATTGCTCGACCTGGATCGCCAAGATTTTCAGAAAATTCAGTGGTGATACCTGCTTGCTTTGCTTTCTCGGCAAAAGAGAGCAGCATATGTAGTTTTTCTTGCTTGAGTTGTTCCCATTGCTGCATATATTTATTGACAGCTTCTGTGTGCAAAGTTGGGTAAACACCATTAGGTTGCAGCAAAACAGGGTTTAAGTATCCCCCATCAAAAGGAGAGAGAACGTGCAGCAACATGACATTTGCATGAACTGCTTTTGCCAAAGATATAGCTTCATTGAAAACGTGTTCACCAATCTCAGAATTGTCTAATGCAACGAGAATTTTTTGAAACATAATTATTAGTCCTTAGTTATTAGTTTTGAGTGATGAGTTGTAAGTTTTGAATCAATAACTTATAACTCCTGAACGGATGTAACATTGTCAGTTAATTAACCCCCCTACTCCTAACTTTATTGTTCAGCAGCGGCGACTTCCAACAAAGTTTTCAACATAGAGTCTGGGTTAAGACTGATGAAGTCAATTCCCTGTTCCACTAAAAAGTGGACGAATTCAGGATTATCGCTGGCGGCTTGACCGCAGATACCAATTTTGCGTCCGTACTGTTTCACAGTTGCGATCAGCGCTTCTCCCAAGGGGAGACGCCCGCCGTAGGATGCGCGTAAGCGCAAAGCGCAGGCGCAGCCAACGCGTAGCGTCTCCTTTAGGAGAAGGGCTGTAGGGCGATCGCAGCCTTGCTGAGTGGAAAGCACCCCTTTCGGGGAAGCGATCGCCTCAGCAATCATCTGCTGCACAGCCTTGTTGGGTTCATCTAAATCCGCTACTAACTCAGAATCCTGATCTAATGCGACCAGTTGTGTCAGGTCATTCCAGTCAATGGAAAACCCATCAAAGATTTGGCTTAACTCATCAGCCAGTTGCACATTAGTGGCTAAGCACATCACGTAAACTTCCAAGCCGTTTTCGCCACGCACAAGACCATGCTTTGCCATCTGGGCTAGCACCTGCTGACCTTCTTCTAGGGTATGGCAAAAAGGAACCATCAAAATCACGTTGGTTAAGCCCATTGCGTCACGAACTCGCTTCATCGCTTGGCATTCCAAAGCAAAACCTTCGCAGTAGCGCTCATCATAGTAGCGAGAAGCCCCTCTAAAGCCAATCATCGGGTTTTGTTCTATTGGTTCAAACTGTCTACCACCCAATAAATTGCCGTATTCATTGCTCTTGAAGTCAGACAAGCGGACAATCACAGGTTTAGGGTAAAAAGCAGCGGCAATTGTACCAATACCTTGCGCCAGTTTATCGACAAAGAATTGCGCTTTGTCTTCATATTGGACAGTTAACTCGGCAATTTTATATTTAGCAAGCTCATCTTCTAATTCGTCAAAATGAATTAATGCCAATGGGTGGGCTTTAATATAGTTGGTAATGATAAATTCCATCGGTGCTAACCCGACTCCATCATTTGGGATGGCGCTTAAACTAAAAGCTTCTTCAGGATTGCCCACATTCATCATAATT
>JXCB02000044.1:252017-279364 GCA_000828075.3 Tolypothrix campylonemoides VB511288
CCAGCACTGCAGGCGGGTTTCCCAACCTAGGTGACTGGCGTTGGTTTCCCGACAGAGCAAACTTTTCAAGACGAATTTTGAATTTTGAATTGATTTGTCCCTCTGTTCCTGGCAAGAGGCGATAATTGCGTAAAAAATTCGGCGCTTTCTGAGATTGCACTGTTTGTGGGCGTGCTTGAACGATAAAGAATTCATTGGTGATGCCATCTTTTGCCCACTCAATATACATTGGTGTATACACACCACGAATTTGGGAATAGTGTTCTTCAATAAGGCACGCCCAATGAGCAAGTCGCAAGATTTCCTCATTATTGAGGACAAATTGCTGACGTTCGGCAGGTGCAACTGGGATGTTCTTTGTTTGTTTCGAGCCGCCTACATCATACACCATCTTGATTTCTTTAGTTCCCAGCCGCTTGTCTAGAACTGAACGATACCCTTGTCTGAGGGTTGGCTTAAATACTAAGTATTCATCCGGGTTAACTGCTTGCTGCACCACGTTTTCACCCAAACCATAAGCCGCAGTCAGTAATACCGCTTCTCTGAAACCAGTTTCGATGTCGATGGAGAACATAACACCAGACGCTGCTAAGTCAGAACGTACCATTTTTTGCACGCCTACCGAAAGGGCAATGTTGAAGTGGTCCAAACCTTTAATTTGTCGGTAAGAGATGGCACGGTCTGTAAAAATTGAGGCAAAGCATTTGTGACAAGCTTCGAGTACTGCTTGTAACCCTTGAATGTTTAAGTAAGTTTCTTGCTGTCCGGCAAAACTGGCATCGGGTAAGTCTTCAGCAATCGCACTACAGCGAACGGCGACATCGGTAGCAAGTCCGTATTGCTGTTCTAGGGCTTGGTAAGCAGAGGCGATCGCTGACTGCAATTCTACAGGAAAAGGAGTTTGCAGCAATAAAGACCGAGCAAGCTGACTTGTTTGCCTGAGATTTTGGACATCCTCAACATCTAAAGAAGCAAAAATCTGGCGTAATTTTGGTTCTAACCCTGCTGCTTCAATAAAGTAGCGATATGCATATGCTGTCGTCGCAAATCCGTTAGGGACTTTTACGCTTCTGCGCCGCAGTTGCTGAATGATTTCTCCCAAAGAAGCATTCTTTTGACCTACTAAGGCAATGTCTGCCATATTAACTTTACCCAAAGGCAATACCAAAGCTTTTTCTTTGGAGACTTCGCGATCGCTGTTTTGATCCACAACTGTTTCTACCATTGTTTTGCTTTTTTATGACACATCAAGCTCAAAGGATCATGCAGTAAGCAAATGCTTCGCTTGTCCCATACTTAATGTTTATAAGAAGAAAAGTTGAGAATCTTGTGAGGATACTGGTAAACGAAAACTTCTCTAATCTGATATTTCTGCGGAGGTATAACTCATACATTGTGTACATATGTTACGAGAATCAAAAATTTTTCGGTATAGCTCACAAGTTCCTCACAATTGCAAATTACTCTTAAGGCATGAAAAGGTTTAGTTCTCAACTGACTGTCCCTTTGGCGAAAAACACATTTAGTAGAAAAATTTTAATACACCATGAATAACTGTCCTTGCTGCTCCCGCCCACTTTTACGCCATATACGTCATCAGGAAGTTTACTGGTTTTGCCGTAGCTGCTGGCAAGCAATGCCAGTATTTAGTGAGGAAAAGTGTACTTCGTTACCAGAGGTTTATATCAGGGAATTTCCTCGCAAGCTTGAGAAAAGAGAAAAGAGCAATGTCCTTTGTTTGAATCAGCCGGGATCAAGAACTGGGTGGATAGGAGTGTAAACAAAACTTACCTGATACCAAGCGGTTCACAAGCGAAGTGTCTATAAATTGCTTGGTATAAAGTTGTAAAAATGACGGATTTTTGGTAATTTGTCTAGTTTTCCTGTGTAAAAAATAAGTTTATAATTGTTCCTTGCATGACACCCTCGAATCAATTCGGGGGTTTTTTATTTTGAAGTATTTTGACACTCCGACGGCTACACTTCGTTAAAGCCGTGGGATTCTAGGCTCATCGTCGAAAGTTGCTCAAGCAGGTTTGCACCAACATGAGTAGAGCTTTCAACTCCCCTAGCGTTTCTTTGATATTTGTGAATTAAGGTTAACTATCTCCAGCAGTTCTTCTAAAATTAACATTGATACGGCTTTTTTATAGTTGTTTATACTTGTATTAACATTCTTAAGATTAATAACTATTCGGTTCCATCTTTATAAATTAAATTTTTACAATGAAAATACTAGTTGTAGAAGATGACAATCTTGTTGCCCATGCTCTGGATGCTGTCCTCACTAACCAAAACTATGCCGTCGAAGTTGCCTGCGATGGTCAGGCAGCATGGGATTTAATTGACACGTTTGACTACGATTTAATACTTCTTGATGTCATCCTACCAAAAATAGATGGTATCAGCCTTTGCCATCAAATCCGGTCTAAAGGTTTGCGGATGCCAATCTTGCTATTGACTGGATGCGATAGTAGTCACGAGAAAGCCACTGGATTAGATGCAGGCGCAGATGATTATTTGGTTAAACCTTTTGATGAAGAGGAATTAGTTGCTCGTATACGAGCGCTATTGCGTCGCGGTAGTGTTGCCTCACAACCAGTGCTTACTTGGGGTGATTTGCAGCTTGATCCTATAAGCTGTGAAGCAACTTATGCAGGAAAGCTTTTGTCATTGACGCCAAAGGAATATGGGCTGCTAGAACTTTTTTTGAGAAACAGTCGCCGCGTATTTAGCTGTGGCATGATTTTGGAACATCTCTGGTCTTATGAGGACACTCCAGGTGAAGAAGCCGTTCGCACTCATATTAAAGGGTTACGACAGAAACTAAAATCACAAGGAGCATCCGGGGATCTAATTGAAACAGTCTACGGTATTGGCTATCGGCTGAAGCAAGAAGCAAGAGCGAAACAGCGAAGAGATAGAGAAGATAAGGGAGATAAGGGAGATAGAGAAGATAAGGGAGATAAGGGAGATAAGGGAGATAAGGGAGAAGCTTCGCCTCCTCATCCCCTCACACCTTCCTCTGTTGATGAGACTCAACGGCAAATACTTTCAGGAGTCGCTGGAGTTTGGAACAAATTCAAAGGGCGGGTTGATGAACAGGTGACTCTGCTGGAGAATGCTGCAAGTGCCTCAGCTCAGAAAACTTTGACTCAAAAACTCCGCAAGCAAGCGCAAAAAGAAGCTCATACACTAGCTGGCTCATTGGGCACTTTTGGCTTTTCTGTTGGGTCAAAAGTAGCAAGAAAAATTGAGCATCTGCTCAAATCTAGTAAAGCATTAACTCTAGGTGAAACGAAAGAGTTTTGTAGTTTGGTAAAGCAATTGCGTCAAGAAATTGAGCAAAACCAAAACGAAACTTTATCTTTATCACCAACCGATGAGCATCCCTTGTTGTTGGTGGTTGACCGCAATGCCTATCACCAAGATGCCCCGAATCTATGCACCTTTGCTGAACAAATCGAAAAAGAATCTGCAAACACGGGGTTAAAAGTTGCAATTGCTACTACTCTTGAGCAGGCAAGGCATCAACTTTATCATGAACATCCCAGTGTTGTACTGATTGACCCCAGCGCTTTCGCCAATCATGACGACAGCTTTAGCTTATTGGCAGAATTAAACCAACGCAAACCTCCCGTACCAGTGCTTGTTTTTACTGAGCAAAGCGATTTTAGGAATCGATTGCAAGTTGCTCGCAGTGGTAGGCACTTCTTTTTACAAAAACCTATGCCTATTTCACAGGTACTAGAGGCAGTGACACAAGTATTACAAGACGCTCCCCATGCAGAGGCTCACGTTTTGGCTGTTGACGATGATCCTAAGATAGGTGCAGTATTACAAAGTTTACTGAGTCCTTGGGGAATCAAAGTGACAAACCTCCAAGACCCGCAATGCTTTTGGGAAACTTTAGAAGCTTTGAAGCCAGATTTTCTGATTTTAGATGTAGAAATTAATGAAATAAATGGTATAGAAATTTGCCAAGTAGTCCGTAATGATCCACGTTGGAGTGAGTTGCCAATTCTATTTTTAACAGTTCACAGCGATGCCAACATAGTGAATCAGGTGTTTGCAGCAGGTGCAGATGACTTTGTCAGCAAGCCGATCATTGGTCCGGAATTGGTGACGCGGATTATTAATCGTCTTGAGAGGATTAAACTGCGACAGCGTATAACCCACCAGGCGAAATCAGAACTGGATGAGTACCAGCGGACACAGGAAGAACTGCGAAACTCTCAAGCTCGGTTTTCTGGTATTGTATCAATTGCAGATGACGCAATTATTTCCATTGATGGCAACCAATGCATTACCATGTTTAATCAAGGAGCCGAGAAAATTTTTGGCTACTCGGCTCCGGAAGTCCTTGGACAACCTTTAGACATACTATTGCCATTGCGAGCCACCCAGGCACATCGCCAGCACGTCGCTGATTTTGGTCAATCGGCAAACGTTGCTCGCAGGATGGGAGAACGTCGGGAGATTTATGGTCGTCGCAAAGACGGTACAGAATTTCCCGCAGAGGCTTCTATCTCTAAGTTAAAGTTAGGGGAAGAAATTGTATACACAGTTTACTTACATGATATTAGCGATCGCAGGCAAGTCGAACGGATGAAAGACGAGTTCGTTTCTGTCGTCAGCCACGAACTCCGCACGCCCTTAACTTCGATTCATGGTTCTCTGGGAATGCTGGCAAGTGGTTTACTTAAGCCAGACTCAGATCAGGGGAAACGCCTGCTACAAATTGCTGTGGACAGTACTGAACGCTTAGTCAGGTTGATCAACGACATCCTTGACATTGAGCGCATTGAGTCCGGCAAAGTGAAGATGGAAAAACAAACCTGCAACCTCGCTGAAGTGATAGAAGAAGCAGTGAATGTAGTGCAGCCTCTCGCCGACAAAGCTGGAATTACCCTATCAGTTTCTAGCATATCCCAAGAGCTATGGGCAGATATGGATCGTATTGTCCAAACGCTAACCAATCTCCTGAGTAATGCGATCAAATTTTCACCCGTTGGTTCTACAGTTTGGTTAACAGCCGAAGTAAAGGATAGAAACGATAAGCAACCATCCCCCTCCCTCCCTCCCTCCCTCACTCCCTCATCCCCCTCATCCCCTGCCATATTATTCACCGTTCGCGATCGCGGGCGTGGTATTCCAGCTGATAAACTCGATAGTATTTTTGAACGCTTTCAACAGGTTGATTCCTCAGATTCCCGCAATCATGAGGGTACTGGTTTAGGGTTGGCAATTTGCAAGAGCATTGTGCAACAGCATAATGGATGCATTTGGGTTGAAAGTGTGCTTGGAGAAGGCAGTACTTTTTACTTTACTCTTCCCTACTTCCCTACTCCCCCACAGCCAGAGTTCTCATCTCCCCCTCTCCCTACCTCTTTATCTGTCCATCTCCCTTCGGTACTCGTTTGTGACGACGATGATGAAATTCGTAGCAAACTTCAAAATTTATTAGAAAAACGAGGCTATCGTGTGATCGCTGTGGATTCTGGAGAAGCAGCGATCGCTGTTGCTGCTGATCAACAACCAGATGTGATTTTGCTGGATCTCCTTATGCCTAATATGAATGGTTGGGAAACAATGGCAGTTTTGAAGGAACGGGCAGATACTCAACACATTCCGATTATCATTTGTAGTATTTGCTCACCCACTTATGGGAACCAAAAGAATACGGACTTTGTTGATTGGGTGAGCAAACCACTGGAGGAAAGCTTGCTGTTTCAGTCTTTGGGTCAAGCGCTGACAAATACCTCAAAACGACGCGTTCTGCTTGTTGAGGACGACACCAATTTGGCAGAAGTTCTTATGATACTGTTTAAACAGCATGGCATTGAAACCTTCCTTGCTAAAACTGGAAAAGAAGCAATTCGCCTCAGTCAAGAGGTGAATCCTGATTTACTCATCCTCGACTTAGTTTTACCTGAATGCGATGGGTTTGCTGTTGTGGAATGGTTGCAGCAGCATAATCGACTTTGTAAAATTCCTCTGATGGTTTACTCAGCGAAAGAATTGGATGAATCTCAAAGAAAGCGACTCAACTTAGGGCATACAGAATTTCTCAAAAAAGGGCAAGTCACAGCTCAAGAATTTGAACAGCGGGTGATGGATTTACTTCAGCGAATGACTCACAATTTCCAACAGGATGGTAGCAATGACAACAAAGCGAATTTTGGTGGTTGATAACGAGGAGTACATTCAAGAAGTGACCAAGATTTGCCTAGAGACAGTGGCAAATTGGGAGGTACTCACAGCAAGTTCTGGCAAAGAAGGCATCACTCAAGCCGAAAACTTCCAACCGGATGCAATTCTGTTGGATGTGATGATGCCAGATATGGATGGTTTGACAACCTTTCAAAAACTCCAGGCAAATCCTACCACTCAAACTATTCCAGTGATTTTATTAACAGCAAAGATACAAGCTTCTGACCGACGCCGCTATGCTCAAATGGGAATAAAAGCGGCGATCGCCAAACCCTTTAATCCTTTAGAACTTGCTGGTCAAGTCAAGAATGCATTAGGCTGGGGCTGATAAGCATTACCGTTGGTTTGATTGCTGCTTTTGAGCAGAACGCATTGCTTCTCTACCAAGTATAAACATCCCTGCTACACCCAAACAAACAAACCAAACATACTGATACCAATACTTCCCAATTTGCTGAATTGTACTCAGTTCTGGATGCACGGTATCCAGGTACAGCAACAGCACAATTATCATCAAAGCCCCAAACCCAACAAAGCTTAAACCAACCCGAATGCGTGCAGGTTGCAGTTCCCAGTCGCTAATCTTGTCGAGATCAATCTCTGCTAAATCCTTCAAAGAGTCCTCTGCGACAGACGAAGCTGCTTTCACGCGCCTAGCCACCTTTGGGGACAAAATCGGCACAATGGCTGCTACTGCGGGACGGCGCAGCAAAGCTTCTGTATCTCGCAGCAATTCCAGAGGCTTACGAGGATCTGGTGACTGAGGAAATTCTACCTTTCGTGAAGCAGCTCGGGCGGAAGTTTGGGGTTCAAAATCCATAGTAGCGTTTCTGTTCAGCTAGCAGGCATTAAGGCAAATAAAAAAATTTGCCTTTTTACTTTATTCTACAAAGCGCTACAGGAATCAGAAACCACAGATGAACACAAATGTAAACGCCAGTGGCTTGTCCTACAGCACTTTTCAAATACGCATCTCCAGAAATTAATTGTGCGTTGTCTACAACCCTTGTAGAGACGTTGCATGCAACGTCTCTACATTGTTTTTTGGAGAGGTCTAATAATTAGACCACAAATGGTAGGGTGGGCATTGCCCATAAAAGCATATGTGATGGACTTTTGAGATATTCGTGTGCAATGCCCACCTTACACAAAACCGCTGCAAGTTTTTTGGAGAAGTCTAATGGGTTACAAGATCCCCGACTTCTTTAAAAAGTCGGGGATCTGACGCCTAGGACATATCAAAATTAATGATATAAACCACTAGAAACGAGGAGCTGGTAGCTGAGGCTTGACAGATAAACGCTATCAAGTCGCTGCTTTTTGCAGCTCGTCGAGTCGCGCCAGAACTTCTTTACTATGAATTGCTGGATTGACTTTGACAAAAGTCTCACGCAACATACCTTGTGGGTCAATGATAAAAGTATGGCGCATAGATATAAAGCTCATCCAAGAACCGTAAGCCTTGCTCACCGCCCCAGTGGTATCAGCTAACAAAGGGAATTTTAGCCCCTCGGAATCGCAAAATTCAGCGTGGGAATCTACATCGTCAGCGCTGACTCCAACAATTTGAGCTTTCTTTTCTAAGTATTTGGGCAAATCTTGCTGAAAGCGACGGGCTTCGATGGTACAACCAGAGGTAAAGTCCTTGGGATAAAAGTACAGGACTACCCACTTACCGCGTAAGTTCGAGAGCGAAAGTTTACCGTCACCAGTGTTTGTTGGCAAAGTAAAATCTGGCGCGGGTTGATTGATTGCAGGAAGTTTGCCACCAAGCGCATACGTTGTTGGGGCAAAGTTTAGCCAACTGATGACAGCCAAACAGCTGGCAAAGAATATGCTCAAAAAAGTGCGACGAGAAATCATTATGTATACACAGAAACACAACTTAAAATAAGTTTACAATTTTCCGTTGCCATTCTCAGATTCTTCAGATTCAGCAAGCCGTTTCTACGCTTTCAATATATTGGCTGTCAAGGAGAAAAGCTCCTTTTGAAAAGCGAATACCCCAATACCCACCGGGACGGCGGTCAATAACTATACCCTCTTCTCCAAGGTAAATCACATCAGGAGGGCGCAGCATAGGCATGGGTTCAGCAGTTTTTACGTACGGTGGTAGCGCTACGACGCGGACTTTACTACCAATAGCAAATTCTTTGGACATAACCGTGGAATTTTAGATTTTAGATTTTAGATTGGGGAATAGGGAACTCGGGGTTCCTACCTGAGCAATGCAGGTCTTCATCCTTATGGTGCGGTTATACACCAGTTTGAGCGCTGATACATAATCGTCTTTAACATATTTATCTTTAATGCTAGAAAGAATTGTCGTGCGATGCCCTTTTAGGCGGCTCCTCCGGAGTATCGCCGTAATGGAAAAACTTTGCCACTCATTCATAAGTTCCAAAAAAAATTGTTACACATAATACAATATACTGTTATTTCTAAATATTGTTACCTAAATAACATATTTTATTAGAAAAATTTTAAGCAATTTTAAATATTAACTATTAAATTATTTTGGTTATTTTCCCTTGTTTTTGTTCACTTAAACCGATAAATTTGATAGATGAATAGGGGCTAATGAAAACCTAAAAGGCAAACCATTTAGTGTTTATTAAAAGTGCTAAGAAGAGTGCGATCGCGTAGCGTGCCCTTCGGGCATTGGCACAAAGTGCCCAACCTAGGCGATCGCCCAGGATTACGCTGTCAAGCTGATTCATAAAATAGGGAGAAAAGTCAATACCCTTGTGAAAGATTACGAGCAAGTTTTTCGAGTTGCCTAAGTAACAATGAAAACAGGAAAAGTAAATTTGTTACATCTGCCAAATTTATAAGCGTTGCTCATGTCTAGTAGGCTGAGCTTCTGGTTATATGAATCCACTTGGGATAGAGCTAAGAATTAGCCAGTCAGTAAACAGTAACGCATAACTCTAGGAGGAGTTCAGATGTGTTCACAGGACTTAAATGTTGAGACATTACTAAATTACCTAAGGCAAAAACACCATTTTGATTTCACTAACTATAAGCGTGAGGGCTTAATGCGTCGAATTAGCTATCGTATGCAACAGCTTTCCATCACCGACTTTAGCAAGTATAACGACTATTTAGAAGTTGATTCAGAAGAATTTGTTAACCTTTTTAACATCATTGAAAATAATTTCACCTACTTTTTCAGGGATATAGGTGACTGGCATTATCTCAGCAATCAGATTATTCCGCAAATAATTGCCAGCAAGTCATCAGAGGAACCGATCCGAACGTGGAGTGCAGGATGTTCCTCTGGACAAGAAACCTATACTTTGGCGATGATCCTGGCTGAACTACTTGGCTTAGAACAGTTTCGCCAACGGGTACGAATTTACGGCACAGATGTAGACCAAGAGGCGTTGAATATAGCTCGCCAAGGCAGTTATCGCAGTAATGAGGTCACTAATGTTCCTAGCTCTTTGCTAAACAAGTATTTTGAACGAGCTGATGACCGCTACGTTTTTCGTCGTGACTTACGCAGCTCCATATTTTTCCGCCGTCGCAATCTGATTGAAGATGCTCCCATACCTCGGATTGACCTACTGCTGTGTCGGAACACGCTGATTTATTTCGGCTTAGAAGCCCAAACTAAAGTCTTGATGCGCTTTCACTTTAGCCTTAAGGATATCGGTTTTCTCTTTCTGGGCAAGAGTGAAATTGTAGCTAACCCAGACCTATTCAGTAGCGTAAATTTGCAGCATCGCGTCTTTGCCAAGGTGCCTGGCGGTCATCTCAACCCACACCTATTAGTTAAGGCATTTAAGCGACCCCAATATGGTTCTGATAAGCTGTCCAGGCTAATGCCTGGACAGCTGTCGCCTTTTTTGGCTTGACACCTTATCGGGCAATTGCAAGATTTGAGACGGCTAACTCCTGTTTGATAGACTGCTCAACAATGTCAGCGGCTCGTTTAACTCCGCCTGCTGACTGAAGCGATCGCTTGACCCTCAATGCATTATTTAAGTAAAAATCTTGTGTGAGTACCTGCTCAATCGTTGCTCGCAGCTTTGGGATGCTTAGGCTAGATAAAGGAATAACTTCCCCAGTACCTGTCCATTTGATTCGCGCTGCGTTTCCTGGCTGTTCATAAGTGATGGGGATAGCAATTAGAGGGACTCCATGACTGAGGGAATCAAGCACAGTGTTGAGACCCCCGTGGGTAATAGTTAAGCTAGCTTTGGCAATCACTTCCACCTGAGGAGCATACTCGACCACTAGCGGAGAACCAGGCAGTCTTTGAACTACTTCTGGATTGATCTTACTCCCAAGAGGAATCACCAATTGCACGTCCAGCCCCTCGCAAGCAGCGGCGATGCACTCAAAAATTTCCAGCTTGGTGTTTTGCATGCTTCCAAGGGAAGCGTAAATTAAGGGTTGCCCAGTTAATTGTTCAAAGGGAAAGGGAACCTGGCGCGGTGATGTATTGCGTAATGGTCCAGTGTAATGGAAGTGCTTTGGCAGATTGGCGCAGGGGAAATCAAAAGCAGCAGACTGTTGACTGATTTGGGCAAGTCGAGAACGGGAGGCATATAACCTGCGGTTTACTGGCAACTTCCACTTTTGCCGATACTCATTGAGGACTTGCACAATCGGTTGACTACTGCGGTCTAATATGTAATAGGTAGCCTGATTGCGAAGACGCGCCCACCAACTATTGTCGTAACTCCAAGGAGTGAAGAAGGGAGGAACGTCTGCGCTGCGGTGGATAGCTTGCGCATTACATACACTGATGAATGGCATATTGAGGAGTTCGGCTACCGCTTCACCGGCTGGTTCCATTTGATCTACCAGCAATGCTTCAATTCCTGCCGCTTCAATCGCAGCGGGCGCATCTTGGCAGATAATAGCGGTGATACGTTGGCAAAACTTAACTGAATAACGTAGCGCTTCTATACCGCTTAATTGACCTAACTGCGCTAAAATTTCAGCAAGTTCGCCTGGTTGATAAATAGATTGCCCTATCGGGTAAAAGTTTAGCCCTTCTGATAGGATATTCTGTTCTAAATCAGGGATTTGCAGGAAGGTAACGCGATGTCCACGCGATGACAACTCTCTTCCCAAAGCTGCCAACGGATTCAGGTGACCAGAAAAAGGCGGGCAAATTACACCAAAGTGAGTCATAAAACAATTATTAGTAATGAGTTATTCGTAATTTGTAAATACTAAGTTAATTACGAATTATCAATTGTCAATTACAAATGACTTTTAACTGTTATGTAAGCTTGAGCAAATTCAATTCATTCACTCAATTTTCATTAAGTGATTTATTGATTTACTTATATAATTAGTAATATTGATAAGTATAACTTCTTCCTAAAGGCTTGTTAAATATCAGCTTAAGAAATATTTTTATAATATTTCTATACAGTTAAAATAATCCTTTTGAAAGTTGAATTTAGACGCGTATATACAGTTTTATATGGCTTTCTTAGGGAGCATCCCAAAGCAAGCAAAAACCTTACTTACCCTCATCCCCTAACCCCTTCTCCCGACGGGAGAAGGGGAATAAGAGTAGGGCTTGACTCCCCTCTACCCATTTGGGAGAGGGGTTGGGGGTGAGGGCAGAATGGCAAGTGTGTAAAATTGGGATGCTCCCCTTTCTTATCAGTTTTTGCTACCCTAAAATAGCTTTTGTTAAAAGCTCTAGAAAGTATATTGTATTCAACATCACATACAAACTTAACTTTTGCTTCCTTCGTTTGGTAGAAGTGTGGCGCAAGCATTTGATGCTGTGACCCCAGACATTTAAAATCAAACTTAACATAAGAAATCTCAACTAGCTTTATTTTGATAGTTCTGAAAAAGCTTAAAAACTTTGTTGTCCAAACTCGTGGAGAGTTTTGAACCAATAACACTTCTTGAAACCCATCTCAAAGGTTGTGGCAAACCAAGTTTCTGCCAAGGAACACTATCTGTTGTGATGCTTAGGTTTTCAACCTCTTGTGCAACCAAAATCTTTCCAGAAATACGATGATGGGTGATACGATGTGAAAATTTGCTTGGCAGTTCAAATTGAAGATGTTGCAGAGATTGCAGAACTTTTTTGGCTTGGGATGCTTCAATTGCAGAAATTAATGGGAAGCCGAAAGTGTTGGACAGAAATCCTTTTGTTCTGTTGGCGACAGCAAGTGTATCTGCTGTCTTTCTCCAAAACAGCAAAGCAAATAACTCCACATCCACCGCATCACGCCGTGGTTTTTTGGGAGGACAAATTTCGATGCAATTGTGTGCAAAAGCTTGGCAGTGTTCCTGTAATGGACACAAAAGGCATAGAGGTTTCGATTTTACACAAACAGTAGCCCCCAGCTCCATCATAGCCTGGTTGAAATCCCCAGGACGAACGTCCGGAATCATTTGAGCAACATGAGTTTGAATCGCTGATTGTCCGGAAGAACTCCAGACATCATCAGATAAGGCTAGTAAACGACTGACAACCCGCACAACATTGCCATCGACGCAGGCGACTTTTTCATTGAAGCAAATACTTGCAATCACAGACGCTGTGTAAGGACCGCAGCCGGGAATTTTCAGCCAATCATGGTATAATTGAGGAAAATAACCATCAAGCTGTTCAACAATGAACTTAGCACCATTCTTTAAGTTACGGGCACGAGCGTAATAGCCCAAACCTGACCAGAGTTGGCGAAGTTTTTCCTCATCACAACCTGCAAGGTCGTACACAGTGGGAAGGTGCTTGATAAATTCTGAGAATTTTGGCACAACCACAGCCAGAGTCGTTTGTTGACTCATCACCTCACACACCCAGGTGTGATAAATGTTTACTTTCTGACGCCAAGGCAATGGTCTGTGATTATGGTCGTACCAAGCAAGCAGTTTCTCTGCACATTGATTCATAGTCATTTTCTATACACGATTCCCTAAACAGACAAAATAACAGATACTTCAATACAAATCCTCATTAAGGATGCCTGCATAAGTTCTTAGCCTTAGTTCCTATTACTTTAGTAGGTGTCATCTACGTTATGCAGTTTTCCATCGCTATCAGGTTAAGGTTCTGGTATTAATTGCTTTAAGCATTAGTACCGATTCCTGTGTAAATCACACTTAATTTCTCTTTAGAGGTAAGTAAATTTTTTTTGCTTTCTAGCCCTTATCACTTCTACCATGATCACTCATCATTGCAAGTCGGTTGATCTATCACTTGTCTCGACAGACCTACCAGTTTGGTCTGTTGTCGAAACACCCGTGGTATTGTATCAAAAAGACCGCGATCGCTTCCTTTTAGTATTGACGACACCGTCTTTAAAAAATTGTGAAGTAGGAAACTTTTTCACTCCTGAGAATATATCTTCTCAAGAGCAAGGTCATGCTGATCTTCCCAGCAGTCGCCGAGTATTATGGTTAGAGATTTCTCCTTACCGAGCCATCATGACTATGCAAGGTAATGCTCAATTGAGTTACCGTCATTTGTGGGAACAGGGCGTTTCTGGTACAACTTGCTACTGGTTGCCAACTGATTCACAACAACAGACCAAACCTATTCGCTTGCGTAATTTTACTCGAAGTTTAACACTCACCGGGCATCCTTTACCAGAGCATTTGCGGATAGAATATGAATTGTGGGTGGGAGAACTCCAAGTGGGAAATTACATCCTGAATTTGAATATTAAACATTAAATGCAGTTATTTACCTGAGTTTTCATAGCATCTTTTCAAGTGATGAGCCGTCTTCTTTATGAACACTCGATTTCATACAAAGGATATCTCATCATTCCATTTGTTTTCGGTAAGGCTGATAATTACAAAATTTATTCCTACAAACCATTATCACAAATAGGTCATAAAAGCAAATTTCACAAAGTAGAAAATCCAGGGGGAATCTAGGATATAGGACGGGCTGTCCGGCACATCCCACAAGAATCAAGACAAGAAGTGTGTTTTTCTCAATTGAGAACCGCTATATTCTTTCTAACGGTACAAGACGAATATGAAACAGAAGTGCAAATATCGTAAATTATGGACACTATTAAACGCCTAGCTACTCTCAACCGGATTCGTCAACTCAGCCGTCTCATGGACACATCTTTACGTATTCCAGGGACAGGCTTTCGCATCGGACTAGATCCAATTATTGGTTTAATTCCAGGCGCAGGTGATTTCATCAGTACAGCGTTTTCGGCTTATATCATCTTCTTAGCTACTCGCTTTGGCATACCGCGTCAAGACTTAACCGAAATGATTTTCAACGTTGCTTTAGAATCAGTCGTTGGCACAGTGCCTTTAGTGGGTGATTTGTTTGATGCTTACTATAAGTCGAATATCCGCAACTTGGCAATTTTAGAGAAACATCTTATGGCAGTTGAACCAGAACTCGAAGAAGTTGCGTCTGAAGTTTACAAAAGTGAGATTAGCGTTCGTTAAAGATGCAGCGAATTTGAGGATGTAATATTAAGTCCGTTTAACGGTATTGGGGAAGTCCCCACCCTGATCAACAGCTTGGCTTCATCATGTACAAAAAAGTTGCTGACGCTTAATCTAGCGTCAGCAACAACTTAGCCGTCCACAATGGAAACACAGCAACTACATTATCTGCAAAAAATGAAGAAATTCTGAGGATTTCAACATTCAGAACAGAAGGTATTGCTAAGCATTTATAACAGACTAAAATTCTTTGAATAAAGGTTAATTTCTTATGAAAAAGGTTAACACATTTTGAACGCGAAATCCTATGGTAACCAAAATTGAGGCAAGATAAATTTCCCAATTTGACGTGCAGTTTTGTTAACAACTCTTCCCAATTGAATGTGTGCCTCATCTGGTTGCACAGGTAGAATTTTGACTGGCGTACCCTCTCCAAAAGAAGAAATCACTAAATTTGCTGCTTCCAAACCTGTAACATAAGCCTTTTCTTGTGACCATGAACCGTGACGGTTTACAATCCAATCACCGCTCATAAATACATTCTTAAAACTTGTTTTTGCTGGTAACATATAACGATAGCTACCAGGAGCAAAGTGAGACACTGCTTGGGGGAGACGAATCACACTGCTATCAATAACTTTGGCTTCCCGAAATTCTGGTACACAAGTTGCTAAATAACGCTGGACTATCGAAACAATTTCCTCATTTTCTAAGGAAAGAAACTGATTGGCATGATAAAAATCGGCTTCAACAACTGTCCCAGGCTCGTGACGGTATTCATCATGCAATGTATTCAAATCAAAAAATGTCCACCCCGTAGTTGTATCAAAACCAAAACAAGCATTAGAAGGGCGCTTAATATGAATCTTCCGGTCAAACCATAGCCGAGTTGCTAAAACATCAATTGCTCCCAAATTGTTGAGATTGCGAAATTCCTGACGCTTTTGCAAGTTAGGGCTACTTGATACAATTTTTTTCATGCCAGTAATACCAACAGCAAAAATCACTGCATCAGCATCAAACACTTCATCACCACAAACAACCCCTGTTGCCCGATTATCGCTATCAACAATTAAGTCAGTCACTCGGCGGTTTGCTAGCACCTTTGCCCCAGTTTCAATACGTTCTACCCAAGGGCGAAAGATTTTTTCTCCTACAGTTCCGCGACACCAAACCACATCAAAATCAGGTTGATGCGCCAGAATAAAATAGTAAAGCATCCCTAAAGCTGCTGCTGCGGAACACTGTTCTCCAGGAGCAAACAAACCCACCAACAACATTGGTTCAAAAGATTCGCGATAAAGTCGGAAAGAAACGCCAAAGTCCTTGAACAATTCACGGGCGGTGACAAAATCATAACGTCGCCAAGCTTCATCGGAATTATCAAAATCAATAACGGCGTAAAGTAAAGGTAGGGCGCTGAGGCGATCAATTAATGGCAAACGTTTAAACTGCGTATACAGAAAAGTTCCCAGAGGCGTCGGGAGTTGCGGTAAATTCTGAAAAATTGGTGATTCAACTTCCAAGCCTGCTGGAGAATATTGCGCTGAACGAGTCCAAGTTGTAAAGGGATTAATTCCCAGTTCATTGATCAGAGAAAAGATATTGCTGTAAGGATACCAAAAGCCATGAATACCCGCTTCTACTGAACGTCCTGCGGCTGTTTTCCAACCAGCCACCAGTCCACCAGGATAGGAACCAGCTTCTAGAAGTGTCACATCGTACCCTTGTTTTGCTAGGTGGTAGGTTGCACCTAAACCAGCCCAACCAGCACCAACAACCACCACTCGCTTGCCTTGTGACACTTGTGACATACCAGCCTCCAATGTTTATTCCACCATCAAATTTAAAACATTTGGTGTAAAGATACTATTTAACCATAAAGTCACCCACACCCTTAGACTTACGTAGACTTACGAAGGGCGTGCAGCGTGTGCCCTTGGGACTCAGTATCTCGGAGATTTTATGTCTTTGAGACACGTTGCGCTAGCGCTACACTCAGAATGACAGTTTTTCCTTAAAATGCGTAAGGGACTTCCAAATAAAAAATATCCCAAATTTTCTTGTGGGATGGAGAAAAGTCCGAGCGGAGGTTTCCTCCGTTAGCGTAGCGTCTTTGGAGGAGACTCAGAACTTCGGAGTGTCCCCACGCGTCCCAATATTCAGGGCGGGCAGGATGCCCACCCCACAAGATGGATAATTTATTTCTTGGAAATCCCCAAGTCCTGAGTATGCTAACCCAAGTGTACGCGCACCTGTGGAAATTCGTAGCGATCGCCCAGCTTAAAAAATGCGCCATTGTGTACTAGTGGCTAGTAACAGGCGACACGATCAAACCATCCTTAACATGAATCACTCTTTGGGTTTGAGCAGCGACATCAGCCTCATGGGTAACGATAACAATCGTAATACCTTGACTATTCAAATCAGTCAGCAACTCCATCACTTCCTGAGAAGTCTGGCTATCCAAAGCCCCTGTTGGTTCATCCGCCAGCACCAAAGCGGGACGATTGACTAAAGCGCGGGCGATCGCCACCCGTTGCTGTTGTCCGCCAGAAAGTTGATTAGGGCGGTTGTGCAGCCGTTCTGCCAGTCCGACTCTGGTAAGCGCTTCAATTGCCCGCTTGCGTCGCTTCTGTCTGGGAATACCAGCATACACCATCGGCAGCATAACGTTTTCAACAGCAGTAGCGCGAGGCAGTAAGTTGAATTGCTGAAAAACAAAGCCAAGCCGCTGATTGCGAATGTACGCTAATTCGTCATTATCTAGAGTTGTGAGATTTCGACCTTCCAAAACGTAGTGTCCACTGGTTGGACGATCCAGACAACCGATGATATTCATCAGGGTAGACTTGCCAGAACCAGACATTCCCATGATGGCAACATATTCTCCTTCCTCAATTGTTAGGTTAATACCCTTAAGAATCGGTACCTCCGTATCACCCAAGCGATAGGTTTTGGTAATGTCTTCCATCCAAATCATGGTTGCCATCTTCAATCACTCCGTAAAAGTTAAAGCCAGTAAAGAAAGTAGGCGAAGCAGGGCAAATCAATTCAAAATAACGAGTCACTCCCTCCCTCACTCGCTCCCTCCCTCCCTCTCTCCCTCACTCCCTCCCTCCCTCAGTCACTCCGTAAAGCAGCGATGGGGTCAAGTCGGGCGGCGTTGCGGGCTGGAATCACCCCTGCGACCAGCCCAGTCACTAACGAAAATCCAAATCCGGCAATAATTGACCAGAAAGACACAACAAACGGAAATTTAAATATGTTAGCTGCTGCCAAGGCAAGGCAAATACCAAATCCAATCCCAATCACTCCACCGATAACAGCAACCACGACTGCTTCAGTAAGAAACTGGCTCAAAATCGCGCTGTAAGTCGCTCCTACGGCTTTGCGAATGCCGATTTCTCGGGTTCTCTCTACAACTGAAACCAGCATGATGTTTGCAATACCAATGCCACCAACAAGTAGAGAAATGCCTGCGATCGCCCCAACTAAAATTGTAAATAATCCCACAACACTGCTGAAAGTGTTGATAATGTCAACTTGATTAATGATACGAAAATCATCTGGTTGAGGCGGGTATATATTATGCCGGATACGGAGCAAATTCGTCACCTGAAACTGGGCAGCATCAAGTTGTGCCTCGTTCTGAGCCTTTAACCATAAACCATTAATAGCAGTACCTTTAAGAGCATTATTCCCTACAATTCTTGCCGACATATTTGTCAGAGGAATATACATTTGGTCATCTACGTTTTGTGCGCCCGCCGCGCCCTTTGACTCCATCACGCCAATCACCTTGTAGCGTCCGTTCTGAATGCGAATATCAGAACCAATAGCAGATGATCCAACACCAAATAAATCATCTCTTACCTTGCTACCCAAAACAACAACCGGGTTAGCGCCATCTAAATCTTCCTGAGTAAAATACTGCCCTTCTTGGGGATGAATGTTTTTCACATTTGGGTAATTCAAATCAGTTCCCAGCACTTGTGTGGAAATGTTTTGTCCTGCATAAACTGCCTGTACCGCACGTTGTAGATACGCGGTTACAGATTCGGCAGCAGTCACTTGTTGGGAAATTGCCTGTGCATCTTCCCATGTCAAAGTTGATGCAGAACCAAAACCCTGGCTAATACCTCCAGTTCGTGCCGCTCCCGCTAGTACCAGTATAACATTCGAGCCTAAAGCTTGAATCTGCTGCTCAGTAGCTTTTTGGATGCCTTGCCCCACTGAGGTAACAGCAATTACAGAAGATATACCGATGATCACCCCCAACATCGTCAGCCCTGTGCGAAGGCGATTACTCCACATGGCTTCTACTGCCATTGTCAGGATTTCAACTAATGAGACTTTGGTTGGGCGAATAGACTTTACCATAGAATGACCTCAATTACGCATACGCCTTGGTTGTCCGCCGAAGGGCGTCATACCACGAGGTGTACCACTACCTTGAGGACGTGTCCCTGGCGGGAAACTGAGCATCACTCGCTCTCCTTCACTCAGTCCAGAGCGAACTACCGTTTTATTCCCTACAGTCACCCCAGTGGTAATTGGTCGGAATTTGGGTCTTCTATTGTTTTCTTCCCCTGTTAGCACCATCACTCCACTGGCATTTTCCTGGCGGACAATAGCAACTGTAGGAATCACTAGCGCGTTATCTAACTTGCCAACGTTAAAGTCCACGTTGACATTCATCCCCGCCCGCAGAAGATTTTCTGGGTCAGAAAGGGACGATTCGACTTCAAAATTTGTAACATTCTGTTCTACAGTCGATTGAGCAGCAACCTGGACGACCTTTCCTGTGAATTTTTTATCCGGATAAGCATCTGCCTGGATAGTCACTGTCTGTCCCACTTTAATTTGAGAGATATTGGTTTCAGCGACTTTTGCCGTCACCTGATTTTGAGACGCTAATGCCAGGATAGAAGAAGACGTTGCCGAAGTGACCTCGCTTCCTGCTGTAGTGGGAGTCACAAATGCACCAGGGTCGGCAAACTTACGCGTAACAAGTCCAGTGAAGGGGGCGCGAATCACTGTATCATTAATTTGTGCCTTAATTGTCTGCAAACTTCCTTGGGCAGACACGACTTGGGCGCGCGCTTGCTCAATTTCCTCTGGTCGCGAACCATTGTTGAGTTTAGCAAGTTCCTGCCTTGCCGCAGCAAGACTCGCCTTTACCTGTTCCAGGTTATCTCTGGCGTTGCGCTCTTCGGTTAAAGCTTCATCTAAGGTATCGCGGGCAACTGCTCCTTCCTCAGTAGGGGTACTCAACCGCTTCACCCGTGCCCTTGCCAAATCCAACCGAGATTGCGCTTGGACGAGCTGTGCTTGATTGTTCCTAACGTCAGCTTGTGCCTTGGCAATGTCTTCAGAACGGCTACCCGCCAGCACCAAACGCAGATTTGCTTGGGCGTTTTCGAGCTGCCCTGTTGCCTGCGTGAGTTGCCCTCGCAGGTTTGAGTCATCCATGTATGCTAAAATTTGTCCTTGCTGGACGCGATCGCCCTCCTTGACTAGCAGTTTCTTCAACACACCAGACGTTTTCGGACTGAGGTTAATCGAACGTTCTGGCTGCACTGTACCATTTGCCGAAATTGTCACAGGAAGATTTGTCCGCTCAACAACAGCCGTCTGTATCCGACGTTGGCGTTCTTGACGCTGTGTCATCATGAACTGCTGTGTTCCTAGGTAGCCTCCTCCACCCAGAAGCCCCAAAATCAGCAATCCTACAAGCCACTTTGGTATTTTGATTTGCTTCAAATCTTTTACAGAACTGGTTTTTTTCCAGGGCTGCGGATTTTTTGCCAAATCGGATATTTCCTCTACTTCTGCCATATGCTTTGAAAATCTCCTGTGATACAACGGCTCCAAAGATTCTTTAGGTTCTAAATTTTAACCAAAAATTAAGGAAACCCCCAATCCTTTATTGTGAAGGAAGTGGGGGAACTGGAGCATGAAACTTGTCATAATTGATAATTCGTAATTCTTAATTCTTAATTCCTGATTGATAACTTAATTACGAATATCATTTTTGCCTAAACTGGCGAATCTTTTCCAATTGCTCTGCTGTCAGAACACCCTGTATCCGTTCTTCAGAAGATTTCCTGATTTCCTGAATTTTGGATATCTGTTCATCGGAGAGATTGAGTTGAGCTGTTGGCGCTTGTCTATTTCCTGTGCGGGCTGCTTGAGATGCATTTGCCCTGAGTTGCTCACGTTGCTGGGGGGTGAGCAAGCTTTCTATTTGAGAGCGAGTCTCTTGTCCTATTTGCTGAAGCTGGGCTTTTTGCTCTGCAGTCAGGTTGAGTTCTACCCTACCCATTCTGGAGTTATTTGGTTCTGCCTGTACAACTGCGGGTGCGGCTGTGATAGCAATTGCTGCAATTGCTGCTATCAATGCACTAAGTTTAAATTTCATAACAACTCCACTCATGTCTCAACTCTCGTTGCTGCTGATTGCAACATCCTTATCGTAGGTGGTTACCCTCATAAACTACATGAAGCAAAACTCCCAAACATATTGGGACAAAAGTAACTATTAATTTGTGACTTTTGTCATACTCTTTACCCGAGTAAAATAGGATAACAAGCGCTAGTATCGAACATCTACATAAAATACGGTAAAAAATAACCTAAAAGTTCCATCATTTTTATTTCCCGTGAACAGTTATATATCGCGTTCTCTCCCTTCCCTGCGCTTGTTACTTTATCTAGAATGGCTGTTATTGGGTATGAGTCTCCTAACAGCGTTCCTGATTCCCCCTATCTACCCATTCCGGGGTACTCCTTGGTTGACTGTTCTGAGTATTGTTGTGTTTGGAGTGATGGGTTTAAGGTTACCCACCAGCAGATTTAGTCACAAAGTTATCTACACAGCAGTGGAATTAGGGATTGTTTTGCTGCCAGCTTTTACAAACACTCATCTTCGCCATGCTCCCCTGCTTGGTTTAATTGCGGTCATTCGCAGTTGCCAAATGTTCAAGTTACAAGGTCGCTTAATTGTTGCAAATCTAGTATACATATCATATCTCTACATAGTATTTTTGCGAAGTCGAACCACTGTTTTATTCAGAATGCACGTAGGGCAGCCAAGACCATTTGCAGAACAAATTGCGACTAATACAGCTAATTTGATGCTGAATAACGCAATTTCTTTTGCTTTAACGCTGACTTTTGTATTACTGTTGGTTAATGCTGTGCTATCAGAACGCAGAAGTCGGCAAGAACTAGCAATTGCCCATGAGCAGCTACGCCAATATGCGTTACGAATTGAAAACCAAGCAACTCTACAAGAGCGTAACCGCATTGCTCGTGAAATTCATGACTCCCTAGGACACGCTCTCACCGCCCAAACTATCCAGCTAGAGAATGCTTTGCTATTGTTGCCCTCGAATGTTGATCAAGCCACAGACTTTCTCAAGCAAGCAAAACAGCTAGCTTACCAAGCATTGCAGGAAGTCTCTCGTTCTGTGGCAACACTGAGAGCCGATCCGTTGCGCGGAAAGTCACTAGAAAATGCAATTCATAACCTGATCCGAGACTTTAGCAGCGCCACAACCCTCACGCCAGACTGCAAAATTAACCTTGCATATCCTGTCACTGCTGAGGTGGGTACTGCTATCTATCGCATCCTGCAAGAAGCATTGACCAACATATCCAAACACAGCGAAGCGAGTCAGGTTACCCTACAGTTGCAGTCCTTGGACCGAAAGCTACACCTACTAGTGGAAGACAACGGCAAAGGCTTTTATCCAGAACAAAACACAACAGGATTTGGACTTCAAGGAATGCGAGAACGAGCGACTGCACTAGGAGGAAGCTTTCATATCCTCAGCGAACCCGAGAAGGGATGCCGAATTCAGGTAAATATACCCATAATAGATTATACTATAGTCAACTCTGAACCTGCAACAAAAATCTAAAATCCAAAAACCAAAATCTTATGATTCGTCTGTTGCTGGTAGACGACCAAATCATTATTCGTCAGGGACTTAAAAACCTGCTGGAATCAAAACCAGATTTACAGGTGGTTGGAGATGCCCAGAACGGTCAACTTGCAATTGAAGCCGTGGAGGCGCTGTACAGAACGCCATTGCAACCAGATGTAGTGCTGATGGATGTCAGAATGCCTGTAATGGATGGCGTTGCAGCAACTCGGTTGATTTGCCAGCGTTTTCCAGAAATACACGTTTTGGTGCTGACAACATTTGATGATGATGAATACGTTTCGCAGGCTATGCGTCATGGGGCGAGAGGTTATCTTTTGAAGCATACGCCCTTAGAGGAGTTAGCGATCGCCATTCGAGCCGTGCATCAAGGCTACACCCATATGGGACCGGGACTGTTTGAAAAAGCCCTAACAACACCTCAGATATCTGATTCAGTACAGTCAGCTATCCCACCAGAACTAGCTCAACTGTCCCCTAGAGAAAAAGAGGTTTTGCGTTTAATTGCAATGGGATTAAGTAATCGCGAGATTGCCCATGCGCTTTACATTTCAGATCGCACAGTTAGAAATCATGTGACGAGTATTCTCAGCCAGTTGCACCTGCGCGATCGCACTCAAGCAGCCCTCCTTGCTAGTACTTTTCTCCCACAGTTAGAAATATGATTGTGCTGTAACTGATGTTCCAAGCATTTAATAAACGTAAATCGCCCCGCTTTCATTAAAGTTAAGCGTGATATCAGAAGCTCCTGCTTCAACTTGGTAAACTTGAACGGTCGCGACATTACCATCTACTGCAATATCATATCTGAGTTTGACCCTTGGCTGTAAAGCATTAACCAAAAGGTAATCCGGAAGAGAAGTATTAGTGAGTACACCATTCGCTCCTACTGGTAAGTCTCTAATTCCTCCTTTCCCGCTTGTCAAACCGTATTGCAGAGGCAATCCTGTCTGATTCACAACTTTGATTTGTACAGGTTGGTTGGGGTTTTGCACGCGTGCCACAGGTTGCCAGTATCCTGGTTGATAAGTACGTGCGGGTGGGTTTGTGGCGTTGGTGAGTGTAGGAGTGACTAAGCCGAGAGTAGCGGCAAGTACAGCACTTGTCAAAAGCGGTAGTTTCATTGTGATTGCCTTAAAATTCTGAACTATGTTTAATAACTACAATCACCTAACAAACCAATTCCCGAAATCCTCTAGCTGTATCATCCAATTGGGTGAAAATTGACCGAAAAAGAAAAGGCTTCGCGGCTCGACTGAGCTTCGCCGAACGTCCGTCAGCTCAGCGGCTCGAGTGAGCCTCGCCGAACTCCGAACGGATACAAGCCCCCAACTTCAGTCATGGACAGGAAAAAATGCGCTCTTCTAATTATTCAAGCCCCCGGATTCATCCTGGTCGTGCTTCAATTTTGAATGAGCGAATTTTGTTCGCGTAGCGTGCCCGTTCGCCCTTGGCGTGCCGAAGGCATAGGGCATATTTTGAATTCCCCGTAAGCGCAAAGCGCACGCTACGCGTTGGCGCAGCCTGTCCGCAGGACTTACGCGTAGCGTCTTTGAAGGAGAAGGCGTTGACACTCCCCGCCCTATGCGTTACCCGGATATTTCTTAACAATCTTAAAACCCTTGCCTTATAAGCGTTACAAGGCTTGCATTTTCTCCCATACTTGACAAACAAGCCCTTAATCTTCTCAAGAAAAACTTGATTTTATTGAGAATGGAAAACGTAGTTTTGAGGCTTTGGTGTTGGGAGAGCGATTGCGCAATCGCTCTCCCAAATGTTAAGAAAGATCCGGGTAATGGATAGCCTACAAGGGAAGGGGCTAAGGGACTTCCAAATAAAAAAATAATCAATCACTTGGGTGAGCAGGGGGAGCAGGGGGAGCAGGGGAGGCAGGGGGAGAAGAAATTGGATACTGGTGTTGGATGCAGGAATTGAGTAATTTAATTCTTGGATGTCCCTAAGGTAAAAACCTCTCCCCTTGTAGGAGAAAGGTTTTCCAGATACCGTGAAAAGTCAGGTCTATTGTTGTGGCTTCCCGCAAGCTAGGAAAGCAATCACAAAGCTTGATTCTTCGTCCGGTTTGCGTAAGTCCTGTATAAAAGTCATTGCTACAAAACTTCCAATGAGGTGCGCGGGTGTAGCTGAATTATTTGGTTGAGTCGATGGGCGGTATTATCCGCCGCACCTCTTAGTTAGAACCGGACGTGCGCGTTTCCGTGCATCCGGCTCCCGATGTTCTTAGCTTTCGCTTTTGCTCATGTGGATATAGTCGTGGCAGCTTTCGTGTACGGCTAGTAGGTTTTTTTCCTTCCAGTTGTTATGATTCCCATCTACATGGTGTAGGTGTATCTTCTCGTCACTGAGCGTTTTTAATCCACAGTATCCGCATTTATGGTTTTGTCGTTTTAGAGCTTTTGAGGTGTGTCCATCGTAGAGTTTGCTGTTGCGTTCGCTCCAATAAGTGATATCTCCGTCAAAAGGTGATTTATTTCCTTTGACTGGGACGTGCTTACTTTCGTGGTACGCAACGGCAGGAAACGCATTGTCTAGTAATTTCTTGCTAGTGTTGCGATTCTTTCTGGTTTCCCTGTTGAATACTTTAAACGCTCTGTTTTGGATGTAGTACAGTGAGAACCGTGACCCATCCATTTTGCAGTAGCGGTGATAATTTCTCCAACCTCTAACTACAGGGGCTAATTTCTCAGCTTTGTGTGTAGCACCATAATTCGAGTTGTTGACGATGCTTTTTATTTTCTGACGGAATGTTTTAAAGTTATCCACTGAGGGAGTGCTTCTAAACTTTCCGTTGCTTTGCACCTTAAAGTGCCAGCCGAGGAAATCAAAGCCATCTGTCGTGGCGGTTAACTTGGTCTTCTTCTCGCTTATCTTCATTCCTCTGTCTGCCAGGAACTGACTAATGAGGTCAAGTATTTCCTCTGCGCTGTCGTTGGGTTTGAGTATAATGACCATATCATCCGCGTACCGGACGGACTGGTGTATGTTCTCTATTCCATTCAGCGCAATGTTAGCTAGTAGGGGACTTACCACTCCCCCTTGGGGGGTTCCTTGTTCGGGAAACTCTGGATTGACTCCTGCTTTGAGACATCGGAAGATTCCGAGCTTTATGCTCGCTGGTGCAATGAGTCTGTCCATTATCGCCGAGTGGTTTATCCTGTCGAAGCACTTTTCGATATCGAGTTCGATTACCCGTTTTCTTATTCCATTCACCTTGGCGCTAAGGTTGTTGAACAGTTGCTTTTGCGCGTCGTGCGCTGAGCGTCCTGTTCTAAATCCATAACTCCTAGCATGAAAGGTAGCTTCGTGCGCTGGTTCTAGTGCGTACTTTGCGAGGCATTGCCACGCTCTGTCGTCTATGGTGGGGACTTTTAGAATCCTAGTTTTTCCGTCCTTCTTGGGGATTGGAATTTCGCGTAGCCCTTGGTGATGCCATTTGCTACCGTGGCGTTTGAGTTGCTCACTCAATTCAAACCTTTGCTCATACGTGAGCTTGGCTTTGCCATCGACTCCTGGGGTCTTTTTCCCAGCATTTAGCTGTGATACTTGCCGGATAGCCAGTAATCTCGCCGAGGTGGATTTCAGAATCAGTTTTTGAAGAGACTTCGCTTTCCGGTGGTCTCCAACTTGAACTGCTTTGTACACGCGCTTTTGTAGGCGGAATAGATTCCGGCGGAATTGCTTCCACGGTAGATTCTTCCAAGATTCACTGTAGTTGCCTACGTGTCCAATCATGCTCTGACTCCAGGTTGTGTGTTCTGAACACCTCAGACCAATTACGGTCTGTCCTACCCGAGTTAGGGGGATTCCGCTGCTCGTCTAGCCTACAGAGGGTTCGACCTTCCCTCTGACCCTTAGCTCGTTTTTATTCGTTCCCTCAGTTAGATTATTAGTTCCGTTAGGTGTAGCCAATTCAACTACTGGATTCCCAGGACTCTTGCCACTACTAGGGGAATGTGTGGCGGGAATACAACTCCAGTGAAGTCGGGGTTTTAATGTTGCGCCCCGCTCAGAGATAAGTCGCTTTTTTAGGCTCTGTTTCACCTTGGGAACTCCCCATTAGCGCCAGTGTCATTCCGCAACGAGTGTCTGTTTGCGCCCTGTTCCCAGCTTCGCTCTCCAAGAACCGAGCTTGGTCGGCGTGGGCAGATAGGGAGTCATGCCTGAGTCTGGCAGATGGGATTTGCACCCATATCAGACTGAGAGTTCAGCCGTTTTTGGCTGGTGAATTTATTTACGGACTGTTTTTACCGTGATTCATTCACAACGAATCGCACTCCCCTTTCCCTCGCTACACTTCTAGGGGCGCAAAGCCCTGCGCCCCTACCGCAACCGACGCTTTAATATCTGGTGGAACCAGGACGGCTTACTTCATTGGGATCGCGATATGCTTGAGGTTCAGAGCGTTTGCGAGCAAGACCTGCAAGACCTGCAAGACCAAGTAAGCCAAGCCAGCCCCAATCAAATCCGCGATCGCCCCTTACATCCCTAGTTTCTTGATAAGTGCTCGTGCTTGGGGCTGTGGTAGTAGTAGTGCTGGTACCCGTGTTGGTATCAGTACCTGTTGTCGTACCATCCGTAGTAGTGCTTGTACCTGTGGTGCCTGTACCTGCACCTGTAGTACCAGTGCCTGTTGTGCCTGCACCTGTGTCAATACCTGTAGTACCAGTGCCTGCACCTGTAGTGCCTGTACCTGCACCTGTTGTGCCTGTACCTGTAGTGCCTGTACCTGCACCTGTTGTGCCTGTACCTGTAGTG
>JXCB02000044.1:279679-297094 GCA_000828075.3 Tolypothrix campylonemoides VB511288
AGTGCCTGTACCTGCACCTGTAGTACCAGTGCCTGTGGTGCCTGTACCTGTAGTGCCAGTACCTGTAGTGCCTGTACCTGCACCTGTTGTGCCTGCGCCTGTGCCTATGCCTGTGCTACCTGTACCTGTAGTACCTGCGCCTGTGCTACCTGTACCAGTGCCTGTGCTACCTGTACCTGTAGTGCCCGTGCCTGTAGTACCTGTAGTACCTGCGCCTGTGCTACCTGTACCTGTGCCAGCACCAGAACCAGAACCGGATTGGGCAGAAACAGGCACAGTTAAAGATAAAGTGGCTAAACTAACAGCAAAGGCACTAGCCCAAACATTTTTTGCAAAATTAGAAAGCTTCATAGTTGCGATTCCTTTGACATTCCAAGTATTGGCAATTTTTTGATTTTTAAAACGCTATTTCCCTTACTTAATCAGCTAATTTCTTAAGTAAGCATGACAAAAGAAAGAGATGATTGTATGACCCTAATTAATAAAATTCTTAAAAATCGTGACTGCTAATCTAGTTAAGAAATTCAAAAATTAAAACTGCTAACTCAACTAAGCTTTTGCCAATCATCATTGATGAGTGAGTAGTTACAAAAACAAAAATTACACCTTCTATAAAATTTGTTATTTTTCTTATTACTAGCGTCACTAAGTAGAATAACTTCTATTGTTTTATGTAACCTTCTACCGCAGGCATAAACTGACTAAACCTAGAGGAATAGGCTTGATTATAAACAGTAGTCAGTTTTAGTGGTAGGTACTTCACACCAACCTGTAAGCATGGATATTGTGAACCGTCATTCTTACGGAAGCAGCTACAGTTGGTGCAGGCTAAGGGGTGTAGTAAATTTTTCATCCCTACACCCCTACTCACCTACCCCCTGTTAATGTGCTGAGATTAATATGCTCAGAGCAACTGCAAAATCTGTTGCAGAGGAATATCCACTAAATCTGGGCGGTTGTTGAGTTCGTAGCCTAATGCAGCAATGGCTTTCTCCAAAACAAAGGCATCCAAAAGCACTTGCAATTCTGCGGTTGTCTTTGGCAAAAAGCTATCTTTGGAAGCAGTTTCCAGATAACTATTCAAGAAAGCCGCACTCACCCAAACAGACCAAAATCTACTCCAAGCTTTTATCAGGGGGAGTTCTCCAGAGCGAATCATCCCTCTTTCTATTTCGCTGCGAAGCGCAAGGCTCGCAGCGTAGTCGAACGATAACAGCATTCCTGCTACGTCGCGAAGAGGAGAACGCTTCATGCGCCGTTCGCTCAAACTCCGACCCTCTCTGCCCTCAAAATCAAAGATGATGAAATCCTTGCCCGTGTATAGCACTCGCCCCAGATGGTAATCTCCATGATAACGGGTACGCATGGCAGTAATTTTTTGGTTCAGGAGTAGCTGGTAACGACCCAGAATTTCCTGTTGGCGGTCAAGGGCAGTCCTTGCTAGTTCTTGGGTATCTGATGGCAAACCATTAAGCTTATCTTGTAATAAAAGGAAGGTTTGCCCGGTTAGGTTGCGGGCGTATTGGTAAATAGAACGCTGGTAAAAAGATGAAAACGGTTCAGGGGCAAAGTCGGGATTTTCTGGATCACAAGCTAGGGCAATATGGAGTTCCGCTGTACTCTGAGCCAACAGTTGGGCGCTAACTAGGTATGAACCGATGGTTTGGTTTGCTAATTCTAGCGACTCGGGGACAAGGGAACTTGCCGACGCGGATAAATTTTCTGTCTTCGCGTCTGGTGGGTTTGTTTGCGTTTTTGCGTTATTGAAAGCTTTCAGCAACTCTAACAGGGAACCTGAGGGAACAGGTACCTCAGTCATATCTGCTTGTTGTGTCGTCACCAGTTCAAAGTAGTCCTGCAAGCTATCGAGAGTGTAGTCCCAGCCAATGCGGGTATCTTGGATATACTCTTGCAGTATTCCTACGGTCATGGGTAGGGTAGGCTGAGTTCCTGTCCTAGTTAGGCTGCGGTACTCCAGCGCCCCTGCAACCGGGGCATAGTGTTTTAAGAATTTTTTCTCACTGAGGAAGCGCCGCAGTTCTAAATCAGGGTGCATCCCCTCCTCGACTTTGCGGAGTATTTTCAAAAACAGGCGAGAATCCTGCGGATACGCTTCGCGAACGCCATAAATTATAGAAGTATTCTTGTGTTCTCCCTGAAGGACAGTCGGTTCAAGGTAGGAGTCCTCACCGCTTAACTGTGGGAATAAATCAGTTGCACTGGCAATCAATTCTCCTGCCATCCCCTTATACGAGCGATTCTGGACAATTGCATCCAGTAGTAGATTGAGAAAGTTCTTGTCTGCTATGGCATCAAATAAAATCCCGACTTCTTCTCTGCCTTGAACCTCAAGACGAGCTACCACAGCTTGAGGGGATTCTGCTAAAATTTGCTTTGCTTGCTCACCTTCTGCGTGAGCTAAAAGCAAAAGGTAAGTTTCGGGGTCTCCCTGAATGTACTCTACCCGCAACCAAACCACCTTAGCCTCTGTGCCCTTGTAGGACATTAAAACCGACTCAGCGATTTGTGTAGATTGAACACTCAGAGTTTTGCTGCGGAACCAACTACAGGTATACAGGTAATCCTGCAGAATATACTCCAGAGTAGCTTTCACTTCTCGCTGGTTAAAAACATTATGCCACTGACTGCTCACAACCAGCGTTGTCAACTCAGATTCAGGTTTAGGCGGCTGGGTCAAGCTGACTTTAGGCGATAAAGCAAACCAGTAAAATCCATAGGGGCTAAGGCTGAGGAAGTAGCACGAATCCCCAACGGGTGGAAACTCTATTTGACCAAAGATTTCCACTGGCACCAGTCCCTTAAAGGCTGATAAGTCTAATTCGACCGTTTGCACAAACCGGGACAAATTCGCCACTACTAAAATTGTTTCCTCTTGATAGCTGCGAGTAAAGGCAAGAACTTTGCGGTTTTTTGGGTGCAGTATTTCAAAGTTGCCTCGACCCAATGCCTCGTAACGCTTCCTAGTGGCAATCAAGCGTTTTGTCCAATACCACAGGGAATTGGGGTTAGCCCGTTGTGCTTCGACGTTGATTGCCTCATAGTGGTATTCTGATTCCACAATCACGGGTAAATATAACCTTTGGGGGTTGACACGACTAAAACCAGCGTTACGGTCGGAACTCCACTGCATGGGCGTGCGAACACCATTGCGATCGCCCACATACACGTTATCTCCCATGCCAATTTCATCCCCGTAGTAAAGCACGGGCGTTCCTGGCAAAGACAACAGCAGACCATTAAGCAATTCTATCTGACGGCGGTCATTTCCCAAAAGCGGTGCTAACCTGCGCCGGATGCCCAAGTTTACTCTCATTACAGGGTCTTGTGCATACACCCGATACATATAGTCCCGGTCTTCATCCGTGACCATTTCCAAAGTCAGTTCATCGTGGTTACGCAAAAACAATCCCCACTGACAATTATCGGGAATCGCAGGAGTTTGGTTGAGAATATCAATGATCGGGAAGTTATCTTCCATCCGCAACGACATAAATAAGCGCGGCATTAAAGGGAAATGATAGTTCATGTGACACTCATCTCCAGCCCCGTAATATTGTGCCGCATCCTCAGGCCATTGATTCGCCTCGGCTAGAAGCATCCGGTTCGGGAATTTTGCATCGATGTGTGCGCGTAGTAGCTTCAGGAAATCATGGGTTTCTGACAAGTTTTCGCAGCTTGTTCCCTCCCGTTCGTACAGATACGGCACTGCATCTAGGCGCAACCCATCTACCCCCATCCCCAACCAAAAATCGAGGACATCAAACACTGCCTGTCGCACTGCAGGATGCTCATAGTTTAAATCTGGCTGATGGGAGTAAAAACGATGCCAGTAATATGCTTTAGCAATTGGGTCCCAAGCCCAGTTTGAAGTCTCAAAATCTTTGAAAATAATCCGCGCTTCTTGGTATTTTTCTGGAGTATCACTCCAGACATAGAAATCTCGTTCTTTACTGCCCTTGGGTGCGCGGCGTGCCCGTTGAAACCAAGGATGCTGATCAGAAGTATGGTTGACAATTAACTCAATAATGACGCGAATGCCCCGCTGATGGGCTGCTTCCAAGAACTCTTTAAAATCTTCCAAGGTTCCGTATATCGGGTTAACACTGGTGTAATCTGCAATATCGTATCCATCATCCTTCAATGGCGAAGGAAAAAACGGCAGCACCCAGACGGCGGTTACACCTAGGTCTTGCAAGTAATCCAGTTTTTCTGTCAGTCCTCGAAAGTCGCCAATGCCATCACCATTGCTGTCTGCAAAGGCGCGAACAGGCACTTCGTAAATAATGGCGTTTTTAAACCATAGGGGGTCGTCTTTCAAAATTGAGTTTTGCATTTTACGTTCAACTGTTCCTGGTTTGTACCTATCAAAATGAATTGGCAGTAGTTAGGGTAGATGAGGTTAAAGTTATTAGATCAACCTACACTACTGTTATAGGCGTGTGTGTATTTGTCAAAAAATTAACTTCTATTTTCATGTTCAACCTCATGTGAGGGTATTTTCCGTTACCAAAATACCCGAAATAATCAAGTTCCCCATCTAACGTAAGTAAGAGCAATACTTCTTTAATAATCTTTACACAAACATTGTTTTTTAAGTAAAAGCCAGTAGAAAGCAATAATTTTAAAAGTAGGTTTTAAGTTTTCAGGTACTTTGAATCAATGAATTTGTAGATAGCAATTCTTAATAATTTAAGAATAACTGACTCTTGAGATAGAGAAGTCGTGAAGTGTTGGCACATAATTTGTCAATCAACAGAATGATGAATTATATAGCTTAAATTCCAAAAATAGTAATGGAAATGACAAAAAATTATGCATTTACCTTGCATTGCAAGTATGAGGAAGATATGGTTGTAAGCAATCAAAAACACGCTGTAGGAGTATTTAGCAGCAGTAAAGCTGCGGAGCAAGCACTCAATGAATTGAAAGATGCAGGCTTTTCCATGGAAAAAGTGTCTATCATTGCTAAAGATGTAGACCAGGGGGAAGAGCTTGCTAACACCCAGGTGACCTCGCGCATTGGTGATGAAAATGTAAATACTGCCACAGGAGTCGTTGGAGATACTCTCACAGCCGCTACTTGGGGCAGCGTTTTAGTTGGTCTGACAAGTTTGGCACTTCCTGGCTTGGGAGCCGTGTTAGCAGCAGGTTCCCTTGGTGTAGCATTAGCCAGCAGTGTTGGCGGTGTGGCTGTGGGAGCTGCAGCAACTCATAATTTGGTGAAGGCGCTAGCTGATTTAGGGATTCCCGAAGAACGAGCTAGAGTTTATAGCGATCGCCTTCATCAAGGGAATTTTATGGTGGTAGTAGACGGCTCTGATGAAGAGCTTCACCCTGCAGAAGCAGTGTTGAGGAAGCACAACATTGAATATTGGGGCATTTATGATTCCCCAGCGGCTTAAAATCTGGACGAAGCATAAAGTCTACTTTCTGTGACAGCGTTGTAAACCCAGTTCATGGGCAAAGAAACAGCAAAAGTCAATAGACCTCCTGCAAAAGTCGATTTTTTGAATATCAAACCACAGATGGACACAGATTAACACTAATTAATTATCTGTGTGCATCTGTGGTTGTAAATATCGATTAATAATCATACTTTTGCAACGCCGTCTATTATTGCTTTTGTTTGTTGAGTCCTGATAAATCGGCAATGACACGTTCCAAGCCAGCAACGACTCGTGCGAAGCGCTCGTAGTCAACTTTGTCGGGTGTATCTCCTTGGGTGTGGTAATAAGGATAGCGGAAAGGCGCGGTATCTGTAACCATGACGCCTGGATAGCCCTGCTGCCAGAATGACCAATGATCTGACCAGCCAACGCCAGGAATCTCGCCAGCAAGAGCCGCACCTTCAGAGGGAAATTGAGTATGGCGACGGAACGAGGCGATCGCTTCCCTAACCAGTCCTCCAGAAGCAATGTTGCCGACAAAGCCAATGTAGTTTCCTTGTAACGGATAGATAGAACTCAGAGGAGCAGGATATTTCTGGCTACCAATCTCATCAGAGTAATAGCCCATTGTTTCCAAGCTCAGCATGGCAACAACTTTTTCTTTACGCTGTTTGCAACGTTTGGCATAGACTAGACTGCCCATATTTTCTGTCTGGAAAAAGGGCGGTTCTTCATTGACAAACTCGACAAACCGTAGGGTTCGAGCTAGCTTTTTACCAGCAAATAGACGAGCAAGCTCTAGGGTGGCAGCAGCACCAGTGCCATTATCGTTTGCTCCCGGACTAAAAGACACTGAGTCATAATGACCGCCGATAATCACAATCTCGTCTGCTCGTTCTGACCCTTGAATTTCAACTTCAAGGTTGTAGTAGGTTTGGTTGTTTATTGTGTATCCCTGCTGTGTGACTGAGTACCCAGCAGAGGCAAAGGAAGCTTTGAGGAAATCAGCAGCAGCTGACAAACCTTTGTAGTACACGTAGTTGCGTTGTCCAATATCACTGGCGAGCGTTTCCACATCTCGTTTTAGGGCATCCCGTAGAGTGGTTTCTTTCTGAGTCAGTGCAGGCAACTGACCCCTGAAGCTTTCCCCTGGCATCTGAATCATGGCAAAATACGCCCCACTTATGAGAGTACCTAGAATGATAGCCAAGACACTCAGTCCGATTGCAACTGTGACTTTTGGCATTTCCGCATTTAACTCCACGTTGGCGATATTAGCAACAAAGCGCGAGAAGAACTTACTGCTTATTGCATATTGCATATTTCGTATTCATTAACACGAGCAAATTTAACACTAGCCTGTTCCTTAGAGAGAGGAACTCCAAAGAGATACAGTGTTACCTGTTGAAGAATATCAAGCTTATATCACAGAAGGTTTTAGTATGAGAACGCGCTACTTTGCTCTAATCTTGGGAATCTTCATTCTGCTCCTTGGTCTATCAGGATTTGTACCAGGTTTGCTGACACTACCTAACAATGCACCTGCAATCAAAGTTGATGCTGGATATGGCTACCAATTGGGTCTTTTTCCAACCAATGTCATATTTAACCTCATAAAAGTAGCAGTTGGGGCATTGGGTATCGCTGCCTTTTGGAGCTTTGGTTTTGCACGGTCATATGCAAAAATTGTGGCAATTTCCTATGGATTGCTAGCAGTTTTGGGTTTGATTCCAGGCGCTAACACGATGTTCGGTCTAATCCCAATCTTTGGGAATAATGTCTGGTTTCATGGTGTAACAGCAGCGATCGCAGCCTACTTTGGGTTTGTGGAACCAGTCTCACCACAAGAAGTGAACGAAGCCGGCAGGAGAATAGCCTAGAGGGATTTGGCACGGTGAGAGTGGGGATATTGTAGACGCCCTCCGGAACGCTTTCTGCTGAGGGCGTCTGCGCATCTAATCAAAAAGTGTTCCAGTTAGGTTAGCTCTTCTTAAGTCTGCCTGCGTCAAATTGGCACCTCTTAAGTCTGCTTCACTTAAATTGGCATCATTCAAGCAACAATGACTCAAATTTGCCCCTCTTAAATCTGCACCCGACAAATTTGCTGATACTAAGTTAGTCCTAATCAGGTGTGTCTCACTTAAGTTTGTGTCACGTAGGTTAGCTTCCCTCATATCTGCTGCTGTTAAGTTGGCTCTTTTTAGGTTAGCTCCACTGAGGTTAGCCAAACTTAATTTAGCCCAACTCAGATTAATTTCACTTAAACTAAGCTTGCAAAGCTCTGCACATCTCAAGTTCGCATTGCTAAAATTCCTTTCTCCTATTGCATAACGACGCAGAAGTTCATCAGTTGTCAATCTAGTTAAAACGGCGACAGAAGCACCTTGATAACACCATGAAGCTTCCATAAGGCGAGCGGCAGTATTAACAGCTACCTCGTCACATTTGCTCATCATTACACCGTTGCACTCATCCCATTGAGCATTAAGCATATAGGCAACGTCTTGAGCGGCAGCAATTGAATCAAATAGTAGAACCGATTGTTGAGAGTGTCGTCGTAACCAATGATTGAAATCAAGTAATATCATGTCCTTAAGCTTTTTAGCTTTTTCAAATGAATAATAAATCAATTTCTTATTTTTAGTACTCACAAAAACTTGAAAAACACCTTTTAAGACTGGCGTATATTCTCTCTTCTTTGTAATACCTTTTGAATCAAGAAGGTGACTCCAGTTACCACCAATCCCACAGCTAATATGGGTACAAAGATACCCAGTACCGATAAGATAAACGAAATGCCTGCTTCAATTGTTGAAACAACAGGATTACCAATTCCACCTGTTAGTGCTGTTGAAGACACGCGAAGCATTCCCGTCAAGGTTTGGAAAATACCCGCAGCACCACCACCAGCAATGACTGCTACTGTCCATTCCAGCAAAGGGTCAGTTGTGCCATGAACTAAGGCTTTGGTGATGAAAGTGCCAATGGCGATCGCTGTTGGTGTGGAGACTATATCCAAGGCATGATCAACCCACGGAATGTAATAAGCAGCAATCTCAATACAAGTCGCTACAGCAAACGCAAAAAGCGCTGGATAAGTTCCAATCCACTCAAATTCAGGTGCAAGTTGCAGATGTCCATAAAGTGCGGCAATACTCATGACAAGCGGTGGTACAAAGACCCGAAAGCCACAAGCGGCGCTCAAAGCGATGCCAATCCCAATGCTTAATAAGGTATCCATAATTTATATTTGTACGTGTCAGGTATGGATGTCATTTGCTTACCACATCAAGGTAGCAAGGTATTTAGACAAGCCTAGACTCTTTCATTGTGAGACATACCCTATCTCCAGGTAGATTCAAAGCGCTCAATCATATTGATGCACCTTAATTTCTACACAAAACACCCAATTGTTAAGAGCATTCCGAATTCATCTTTTTCAATGCTCATCACCCAAACAGCGCTTTAGAAAAATTTTGATTTACAAGCTTCATATTTTGAGGTAATTAAATATACGTATAACAATTAACACGAGCGTTATTGTATTCATAGCGACAAAGTTTTTTAACATTTCCCTCACTCTTGTGGTAGATACTTTTATCAAGCAGAAAAGATAGATTTTTGAGCTATGTAATGTTGAGTTTTGCGCCTATAAAATTCATATTTATTAACTACCTAAGAAATTAAATTTCGTACGAAACTAAATACTAGTTTGGGAGAATTTAAAAATTGATATAGCAATTTTTGTAATTTCGGCATCTAGTTCAGCATCTACTATCGAGAGGAAATGCGATAAATCCCATGAGGAGCGCAAAAGTAGCCACTGTTATTGTCACCTGGAATAACCTAAATGAGGTTTGCTCACTGCTTCAAGACATTGCTAAGCTCGACTTACAGCACATACAGCTTGATGCTTATGTTGTAGATAATGCTTCAGGTGATGGTACTCAAGCTTACCTAGAGCAACACTATTTTTCTAAAGTCAAGGTTTTGCAAACTGGTAGCAATTTAGGCGGATCTGGGGGTTTTTCTCACGGTTTACAGTTTGTTAGTAAGCTTGAATATGATTACATTTGGCTACTTGATAATGATGTTCGTCTAGGTCCCCTAGCTTTAAGTGCGCTCATTCAAACTTTGCAAAAATATGATGAAGTTGGCTTAGTGGGTTCTCAAATTCGTAAGCTACATGAACCGAATACGATTCAAGAGTTAGGCAGCTTTATCAATAGTGCAAAAGCACACTTGAAAACAAACTTTGGGAACTACAGTAACATTTCAAATGAGGAAATTCTCAGGGGCAGACCTTACCTTACTGTGGATGTTTGTGCGGCTGCATCGCTACTAGTGCGGCGTGAAGTTGTCGAGCAAATTGGAGTGTTTGAAGATTACTTTTTACATTTTGATGATGTGGAGTGGTGCTTGCGAGCAAAGCTTGCTGGTTGGATTATTGCAGTCAATCCAGCTTCAATTGTTTGGCACTATTCACCCGATTTTAAATGCAGACCCTGGATTAATTATTACGATGAGCGCAATCTTTGTTATTGTTGGCAAAAGCACCAACCAGACTTGGTATTGAAAAGAGTTGTAGTGAGTTTTCCACGGCTCGTTTATTACGCCGCTACAGGACGGGGCTTTCTAGCTGAAGTTTCTATTGCAGGTTTTGAAGATTTTATCAAGGGTATTCGGGGGCAAATGCCAAGAAAAATCAATTACACTGAATATCCTTTAGAAGAGATTATTCATGCAGAAGCTAAGGTGTTGGTGCAATTTACCATCTATCAAGATGATTTACAAAGTCAGGTTTTAAGAAAGTTGGAGGTTGAGCAAAAACTAACTCCTTGGCGTCTACCTGAAAAATTCACAGGTCGCCTTTGGCTTTGGCTAGTGGCTTGGTGGAAGCCAATTGATATTGCTCTCGTTACCTGTCAACATCCTGAACTTGAGGCTGTATATCTGGCAAAACGGGTTTACTACTTTACAGGTCATGGCTACGTCCCTGTCGAAATCAATCCTTTGGTTCTAACAAAGGCAGTTATCAAGACTATCAGGCAAATGTGGCAGATATACTGGCACATTCGCTGTCAACAACAAATGCCAAAAGCAATACCTAATCCGTTATCTCCTTTAGTTTCTATCGTAATTTGTACGAGCGATCGCCCCAATTTTCTAGAAAAGGCTCTGAAATCACTCGACCTCATTCGTTACCAAAACTTTGAAGTGATTGTTATTGATGCCTCATCAACAACAGAGACGAGTGAAAGAGTCCGTAGGTTATCCAGTACGAATAGATTTAAACTGAAGTTTCACAAAGTTGAAGATAAAAACATCAGTTCCTCCCGAAATTTGGGAATCAAGTTAGCATCAGGCTCCATTGTTGCTTTTTTTGATGATGATGCCATTCCGCCGTCTGAATGGATAGACCAATTGCTAGTCACCTATTCACTGCATGGAGATAAATGTGCTGCTGTTGGAGGTACAGTTCGAGACTTAACTCGTCCTGGTTACCCTTTACAGTTTTGTCGTGGCATCACCAATCTGTTCAGTGAAACCATCGCCATCCGTCCTGCTGATGCTGCAAATTACAACAAACAAAACGGCTTTTGGTTCAACGGTTTAATGGGCACCAATTCATCTTTTCGTAAAGACTTGCTTGAAAAGATTAACGGCTATGATGAGTTTTTTGATTACTTTCTTGATGAAACGGATGTTTGTTTGCGCCTCATTCAGGCAGGCTATGAAGTCCATTACGCCGATGTTACTATGGAGCATTACCCTCAACCTAGTCACAATCGCATCGACCAAAAACATCTCACATGCTGGTATTCCCTAGCAAAAAATACAACTTACTTTGCTTTAAAGCATGGATTGAAAAAAGTTCCATTTCCCATCTTTTTCGCCCGTTTGACGTTACTTTTAACCTATCGTTGCCTGCTGAGAATTCTGCGTCTTAAATTCACGCATCGTCTTCCAAATTCAACTTTAATCAACTACATTCAGCACGCTTTTGATGGAATTCGCGTTGGCTGGGCGGCTGGATTCAATGTGCACAAAGTTAATTTTAAAAAAGCTAGTTTTACTGGAGAGACTTGTTGACCCTTGAAACGTTCATTTCTCCTATTTCTCATTTCTATACTATGGGGATTTTTAGATGCTCCTTTCGTGGAAGTGGAAGACGTCGGAAGTACAACACTACTGGGAATTGCTCCAGGTGTTAGTAGCGCGGAATCTCAAAGTGCGTTACCGAGGGTCGTTTTTGGGGGTGTATTGGTCGCTACTCAATCCGCTACTGATGACAGCAGTCTATACGGCAATTTTTGGGACGGCGTTTGCGTCTTATTATGGCAATTCAATTTTCAACTATGTGCTGGCAGTGTTTACGGGACTGGTGGTGATTAATTTCTTCTCAGCATGTACGACGCAAGCATTATGGAGTGTGGTGAACAATGGGGGGTTGTTGAACAAAATTCGTATGCCAGTGAGTGTTTTCCCTATCTCGCTAGTTGCGGCAAATGTATTTCAGTTTGCGATCGGGGTATTGCCATTACTAACAATTATGACGCTGGTCAACTCTAAGAGCCTCGTGAATGTGCTGGCACTGCTGTTGCCTTTACTGGGGCTGGTTTTAGTCTGTACCGGAATTGGCTTGTTAGTCAGTGCTTTGTTTGTATTTTTTAGGGATTTGCCTTACTTCTACGAATTAGTTGTCTTTATGCTGTGGTTGAGTAGTCCCATATTCTATCCAGCAGCAATTGTGCCAGCCTCCGTAAAGTCATTTCTAATATTGAATCCGTTGTTGCCAGTGATTGAAAGTATCCGTCAGATTGCTTTGTCAGGAGCACTGCCAAATGTTCACTTCATCGTACAATCTCTGTTGAGTGGGATAATTTTTTTTGCGCTTGGACTAAGTTGCTTTCGCTGGTGGCGGCATTCATTCATGGATTTGCTGTAGATAGATGGAAGTTATACGTCTGAATCAAGTTTCTCTGTGGCGACGGACGCAAGAAGAGTTTTCTTATGACTTGAAGAAGACAATCTTGTCGTTTTTAGAAGGGAAGTATCGCCACCCTGCTAAGAAGTTGGTGTTGGATCGGATTGATTTAGTGGTGAAAGCAGGTGAGAAAGTCGGAATTATTGGAGCGAATGGAGCAGGGAAATCCACACTTTTGAAGGTGATTTGTGGAATTTTGCAGCCAACGCGTGGAGTCGTGCGCGTAGCAGGGCAAATTGCGCCATTGATTGAGTTGGGAGCAGGGTTTGATCCAGAAATTTCCGTGATGGATAACATCATTCTTTATGGAGTTATGTTGGGGTTTTCGCGGCAAGAAATGATGAAGAGAGCACCATCGATTTTAGACTTTGCCGAACTGCAAGAGTACTCTTTAGTACCAGTGAAAGTTTTGTCATCCGGTATGGGTGCACGATTGGGGTTTGCGATCGCCACTGACGTGCAACCAGACATTCTCATTTTGGATGAAGTGCTATCGGTGGGGGATGAGAGTTTTAAGAATAAGTGCAAGCAGCGGATTGAAAAGTTTTGGGCTGCGGATGCGACTGTTTTGGTGGTTTCTCATGATTTGGAGTTTATCAGACAGTCTTGTGAGTGGGTGATTTGGTTGGAAAAAGGACATGTGAAGCTCATCGGGGATGCCAACCAAGTTGTTCAAGAGTACCTCGCGACTACGGCGATCGCCGGGACTACCAACACTCGTCTCTAAAATTGCAATTCAGGATATCTACCAAGGAGTAAAGACGAATGACAGATGTTCTTGTAACTCCAAAGCTGGAGAAGAAAAACACACAAACTGCCGTTAAACTTCAGAATATCATCTTGCCAAATCTAGATATTTGTACTGTAGAAGAACTCTTTTTAAGAGTCAATTCAAAGTGTTTTATAAATTATGAGCAAAATAGAGTTGAACTCAAAAAAAGCGGAAACATCAGCTTTGATACTTACTTTAATTCCTTCTCCATCCAAAAGTGGAAAGAGTATACAAGCGTAAAGACGATAAGTGTCAATCTGCATTTAGAGGGAAAATTCAAGGTTATGCTTCTAAATGTAGATTACTTTTCTGAATCTGTGACCTTAGTGAATCAGAAAGTCATCACTACTGACAGACTAGATGAAGTCAATGTGTTCACTGATATAGACATACAGCCATACAAAGGATTATTCTATGTTGAAATTGAAGCTTTAGAAGGGAATTGTCTGTTTACAGGTGGCTACTTTCATACAAATGTTAATTCTTGTCAAGAAGCAAATCAAAAAATTGCTATTGTCATATGTACATTTAAGAGAGAAACTTACGTTAACAAAAATATTAAATTATTAGAACAACATTTGTTGAATAAACCAAATATAGGAAATAAATTTGAAATATTTGTCATTGACAATGGGAAAAGTTTACATAACTTTAACACTTCTCAAATACACTTGATACCCAATAAAAATGCAGGTGGAAGTGGTGGATATACTAGAGGCATTATAGAAGTTTTAGAGAGAAAGCATGATTTCTCTCATATTGTATTTATGGATGATGATGTAGTTGTCGCCCCAGAAGTATTTGAGAGAATTTACCACTTTCAAAAGGTTGCTTATGATAAGAGCCTCTGTATTGGTGGCAGTATGCTCAGGTTAGATACAAAGTATATTCAGTATGAAAATGGAGCGGTCTGGGATAAAGAAGTCATTCGACTCAAACCAGATTTAGATTTAAGAGTTGTAAAAAATATTTTGTTTAACGAAATAGAGGAACACATTAGTTTCAATGGCTGGTGGTTATTTTGCTTTTCTACACAGGTCATAGATAGTTCTAATTTACCCTATCCATTTTTTATCAAAATGGATGACATGGAACTTCCTATCAGGTTAAAGTACAAAATCATTACTTTAAATGGTATCTGCGTATGGCATGAAGCATTAGAAACTAAATACTCTCCCGTAATGAACTATTATCTTAAAAAGAATGAATTGATTTTAAACGTTCTTTGTTCTGATAGTTTTGGCACAATAGCGGCAATAAAGCGTATTATCAAATTTAGTCTAAGAGAGGCATTTTGTTACAGGTATAAAAGTGCCAATCTTGTTTTAAAGGCAACCTCTGATTTTCTAGAGGGTCCTGACTACTTGAAAGCCATTGATCCGGAAAAGAAAAACTTGGAAATTTTAAGCATGGGAGAGAAAGCTGTAAAAAAACCAGAGCTACCTTTTGTATATAATATGTATGAGGAAAGCCTTTGTGAGAAAGAGAATACTCTGCATCGTTTGATGAGATTTATCACATTAAATGGGCATCTTTTGCCTTCTCTCCTCTTTCATAAAGATGATAAATTAGTTGACAAAGGATATAGAATTGTTCCAATACAGGGCTACAGACCTATTAATGTTTTTAGAGCTAGAAAAGCTTTGTATTATAACTTAATCAATCAAGAAGGGTTTGTCGTTAGAATTTCCCGATTGGAATTCTTTAGAGTTTTTGTGAAGACAATAGCAATATCTTTAAAAATATTCTTTAACTTTTCCAGACTAAAGCAGCTCTACAGAAAGACCTTACCTGAACTTACTAATAAAGCTTTCTGGGAGAACTATTTGGAAATTAATAAATACTCTAAATTAGAACAGTAGTTTTAACAGGGGTCACCGTAGGGTAACCCCTATAGCGTCCCAACACGTAGCACTAAGTTAGCGCGCTCTTTGCGGACGAGGAGGAAGCGAAAGCTCGGTACTGACAGCTCTTAAGGCTGTTTTTGCCAAGATTTGATGCGCTGCAGTTGTCGGATGAATGCCATCCCAAAACAAAAACTTGTTTGGATTGCTACAGCTAGCAGCATTGTTTAAACAAGCGCTGGTCACGTTCGTAAGACCAAATTTCGCTGGGTCTGTAATGGCTTGATGATACAAGGAGTAGACATCTAGTTCGATAATCTGAGTGTCAGAACCTAACTCCTGTTTCAGCACATCCAAAGACTTAGCCAAGCTGAGATTATGGGCGACAGTCAAAGAACTGAGGGCACTAGAATAAGAATTATTGCTTGTGCCTGGAAGTTTTCCCAAATCCGGTAAGTTAGCAACCAAGATTTTTTTAGCGCCTGCTTTCGAGAGGGACTGAACCGCTCTCGATAAATTTTCGCTCAACTGCGTAGGATTGGTGGTAGTGCCATGAAGATAATCATTTGCACCAGCCCATAGCACATAAAGCGCATTCGCATTCACCTGTCGATGAGCTTTTGTAAAACTATCAACTTGTGCCAATAGACTTGGTATTCCATTCATGCTACCGCTTCCAGTGGTAGCACCACCATAGGCAAAGTTGGTGTTTTGCTTCGGGGTTAATCCCAGATCAGAGGCAAGGTATTCCACCCAAACTGGACCATTGGAATAACGTCCTTGAAAGTAGGGAGGGCTCGGGGGATAGGTTCCCCCCGTGGCTTGTAATACATTGCCAACATCCGAGAGGCTATCGCCAAAGACGTAGAGTTGATTAACTTGATGAGAAATTTGTACTGTATTAGAGCTTTGCATTGGAGCTACGAGTGCAACCATCATCGCAGACAAAAGAGCAAGTCCTGCTGCAAAAATTTGTTTTTTCACGCTAACTAAAAGACCTATAACTTAAAAGCCCTCCTCTCCTTTTAAGGAAGAGGGCTTTTAGTTGAAATCCGACTATCACAGGTAAACCATACTTTTGCAAGGAAACTCACCATTCATTTTTGGTTTCCTGTCAAAACATTATGTTAAATTTTTTGCTTTGCTTGACACTTCTCTAAGGTAACTTCACAGCATTCACTTTGCGGAGGTGTAAACCCTACTTTTGTGGGGGGTAGTTACACTACTTTTTATCTGGAAAATCATCTTAGAGGACTTTGCATATAGTTTTCCCCAGTGTCCTTGGAAGGTGAAGTTTCGGGTATAGTGACATCAGTCTACAAATGTCAATATCTGTCTATATAATTAATCAAGTTTTACAATACTTACTTAGCAGGGTTATTTCATTCTTGGTGAATTCAGCAGGAACTTAGAAATTTACAAAGTCCCACTATAAACTTGGGTGACCGAAATGCCCACGCCAGAAGATGGGATAATTTATTTGTTGGAAATCCCATAAGCAAAAGCCTCCTTCTGATCTAGAAAGAGGCTTTTTGCTTAAATATTACCCTGGCACCGAGCTATTGTCACAGGCAGCTACCCGCCAACTATCGTCGCCACAGCAGCGTTTCACAACTGAGTTCGGGATGGGGTCAGAGTGGTTCCACCGCGCCATAGGCACCAGGAAAAACAGTGGTCAGTTACCAGTGACCAGTGACCAGTTATCAAAATTCTGTTCAGTGATAACTGTTAACTCAGAACTGATTCAAAACCCTGAAGGCTGCATAGTAACGCAAATTCCACCAATAATTCATTCAAAAGTTGAAATTCAAATTCTTTTTTTTTGAATTTTGAATTTTGAATTTTGAATTGTTGAAGTCAAGCCCTCGGTCTATTAGCACGGGTTGGCTGCGTACATCACTGCACTTCCACCGCCCGCCTATCAACAGGTGTTCTTCCTGTGACCTTACCGAGCCTTAGCTCGTGAGAGTACTCATCTTGAGGTGGGCTTCCCACTTAGATGCTTTCAGCGGTTATCCGCTCCGCACTTGGCTACCCAGCGTTTACCGTTGGCACGATAACTGGTACACCAGCGGTGCGTCCCTCCCGGTCCTCTCGTACTAAGGAGGGCTCCTCTCAATACTCTTACGCCTGCACCGGATATGGACCGAACTGTCTCACGACGTTCTGAACCCAGCTCACGTACCGCTTTAATGGGCGAACAGCCCAACCCTTGGGACGTACTTCCGCCCCAGGTTGCGATGAGCCGACATCGAGGTGCCAAACCTCCCCGTCGATGTGGACTCTTGGGGGAGATCAGCCTGTTATCCCTAGAGTAACTTTTATCCGTTGAGCGACGGCCATTCCACGCTGCGCCGTCGGATCACTAAGACCGTGTTTCCACCCTGCTTGAGTTGTGACTCT
>JXCB02000048.1:0-186530 GCA_000828075.3 Tolypothrix campylonemoides VB511288
TGTGACTTGAAGAAGATTCTGTCCAGGTTGTCCAACTTTACCTTCCAAAAATAGATGTCCAACTTTACCTTCCAAAAATGTTAAAAAAATCACATGAAAAAAACTAAAGGAAAAGTTGACTTGGAGTAATATTAAAACAACGGACAATTTCAGAGAGAAAATCCAAAGAAATGCCAGGTCTGTAAGCATGATTACAGCGTTGAGGATTAGAAATTAAGTGGGATCTAATCCAAAAGGAAAAAGAAAGGTCTTTTAACCCTTCTTCATCAAGATGCACGCAACGTTCATGGAGGTACAAATAAACATCCTGAATCTGAGGTCGTTTTGATAAAGAAGGTGTAATCGCAATTAACTCTTGTAAGCAAGAGATGTTTCGTTGATAGTTTTCCAAATATTCTACCGAGCTAAAATAAGTAGCCAAATTAAGGGGAGGCTTTCTTTGACCTAACCATTCTCCACAATGAGAACAATAGCCTGGTTGGCAAAAATTTAACATTCTTTGATGGCAATAGGGGCAAGTATTCTCTAATAAAATGCGATGTTGAGGACAAAACTTAACATTTTCGATTAGCCAGAGTAAAGGAATGTAAATAACTTCTCCTTGCTCTCGCCAGACTTGATAACAATAAGGACACCAAGCACAAGAATGTTTCAAAAGTGGCTCTACTGAATCAAGGACTTTCAGCCAACTGATTAAAGTTAAAGAGTATAAATATTGACGAGATGTTAACTGTTCTATAGCCGAAACAATGATTGGAGTAATAGATTGAAATCCATTGAGAACTGATAAATTAGAAGAAGTTGTTTTGTTCGTTAAAAATATCTGTTTAATGGAAGTTTTTTTAGTATCTTTCTGCAATAAATATTCCTCATGTTGAATCAAGGGAACGAGTTCATAAGTATAAAGTTGCCAAGGTCGAAGGCAATGCTGTCGAGCTAATCTTTGCAGATAGCTACTTAAACTCTCAGTATTAGGAGTTCCTAAACCTATTGGTTGCAGAGGATAAAGGTGGCTTCTTTTAGGTAGATTTTGAATCGTTAAATTCCAAGAATCATAAGGAATGAAAAAAGTCTGTTTCTTTCTCCTCCTTTTCTGACTCCTCCTTTTTTAAGGGATAACGGCGAGGAGAAGTTTGTGCAATCTGCTTTTTCGGATTTTTTTGCTTCTTCTTGCTTTGGCTGTGTTTCTCCTGAGCAGTACCATGAGATAAGGGGATTAGTTTCAAGTCTTTTTGTAGTTTGAGTAAATCCTCTGATGACTCTTGTAGTTGTTGTTCACCTATTGAAATAGATTTCAGCATTACCAAACATTGACGGACTCCCAAAGCATGACGTTGCAAGTCAGATAAAGTAATAGTCCGAGCATTTCTATCACTCTCTAAAACATCATTAAGTGTTACAGAAAGCCAATCTTTAAGAATACCTACACAACCTAAACTCCTCTCATAAAGAAATTCCCAATTAGATAATAAATCTGGCTGTTGAGGTAAAGGAAGATATTGACTAAAAGTTTGCACCACACTTTTAAACGCTTTAGCCTCTTGCGAATTATCAGCATGATACCGTTGAAAATGAATGGTTTTACTACGTCGGCATAACTGATCTCCTAAATCAATTAAAGGTAATAAATCATAAGTTCCAGTGGGAATAATCTTCACTTGAGTTAGATTGGCTAGAGATTTGAGAGTTTCGGGTTGATCTTTTAATTTCCGACCACTAGGTAACATAGCAAGATGATGGGCTTCATCAATATAAAAAGCATCGGGAGAACGATGAATTAAAGCCGATTCCACTGCACTCCGCCACTTTGAGCAAGATTGCCCATAATTAATCTTTTTTTCGATTAAAGGTTCATTTAGTACTTTTAACAGACGAATATAAAAATCTTTCCAATCAAACTGACTAAATTCTGGGGCTTTAGCCTCTAAACCAATTACAGGGACTTTACCCTGATTGTGCTTTAATTCAGGTAAGGCTTTCTCGGTTAGTTTTTGCTCTAAACGGCGCAGTAAGGTAGTTTTCCCTACTCCGGTTGCTCCTACTACAAAAATTAAGGAAATCCCTGGTGCTTGATAAACCGATTGCATTACTTCATTAAAAGCCTGAATTAGATGAGGATGAGCCATTGTGTAATTCACAAAAAATGTGACCCTTTCAGATGTAGAAGCTTGCAATAATTCTTGAGGTAATCGCTGTTGTTGCATTCGTTAAAATTCTCCGTAAGATTCAAGAGCTTCTTCATTATCAGCATTATTCTGTAAGACATCTGAATGGTCTTCACTCTCAGAAAAATAAGTCGTTTGAAGACTATTTTGAGAAAGTTGTTTTCCTTCAATCAAATTAAGTACCGTTTGATTTTCTAAAGCTTGCAAGCGTTGTTTGAGCAATTTTTCCTCGACTTGATAAGCTCCTTGTAAATGTTCCATCAATTCAGTATTAGACAAAACCGTTGCTTGACCTTGATGTCTCTTGCGTTGGCGTAAGTCAGTGCTAATTACTTGTAGTTCTTTTTCCGTGCGCCCTTGGAGATAGGGATAATGATTCGAGGTACATTCATGCCACAGCCCTTTCACATAGCAATAGGCAACACTGACATTGAACGGGTCAATTTTGACCTCAACTGCTGTTTTCTCCACTTCTGGATCGCGGAAAGCATGACACCAATAATAAATATGGTTCACTTTCACTCCCCTTCCGGGCTGTACGATTCGGGTATCGCCACTGTGAGGTGAAGGTAAGGTTAAAATTAAAAAGGTTTGGTCATATTCCAAACGACGACTTTCTCGAATACCTCCTAATTGAATACCAGTTTCATAAGCTTGAAATGGGGAAAGTCCTAAACTTGAATTAAGTCGATTATCATAAATTGAATAAGCCCATGTTTCTAATGATTGATAAAGTTCACCAATTGTCCAAACAGCCTGATGAATGGGATTGACGGACTTGGTTACTTGTCTGTTGTTTTTGAGAATTTGGGTATTTCCTTGTAATTCATGTAACCATAAGGTGTTAGTTGTTCCAAATACTCTTTCCACAGGACTTCCATAACGAGGTTCTCCTGAAGGGCGATATTTATGATTACATTTGTAATAAGCCAAAAGTTGTTTAAAATAGACGCTGTGAAATTCTTTTCCATTATCGGTAATTATGGTTTGAGGTAATCGACCAAACCTTTTGACACAAATCCGAATTACCATTAAACAACTACGATAACTGGGTGGTTCAAAAGAAAGATAGAGCGCTAAAATCCTTTTACTATAACCATCTACCAGAAAAGTTGCCCAACAACGACCTAAGCTGATTTGTTCACTGGAAATAGCACTACTAATATTACAAGTTGCTAGGGAAATTAAGGAACTAACTAGGTTAATATCTAAGCAAGTGTGGTCAATATGAGCATTTTCCCAAGGTAATTCTCCATCTTTAGGCATTCCACTGATTGAGTGAAAGGGCTTAGTTTGTTTGGCTACTTTTGAGCCTTGGCGGGCTTGGGTGAGTTGATAATTTTTTTGTCGTTTAATCTGCTCGCGAAACGTTTTTTCTGAGGGAGGTTTAAAGGGAGGTTGTTGTTGACTACAGGCTAATTGAAATTCTCGATAGACTCCACTAACTCGTCTATTTTTGGCAGTAAAGTAATGTTGTTTAATGAATTCTGCCATAAAATCTAAGAGTGCTGGTTCTAGTTTTTGATGATGACCTTTATCTAAATGTTTGGGGAGTAAGCCAACGTAACCATGATTTTCTCCATATAGTTTTTGTGCTTGCTGATATTTTTGACGCCAACGACGAATACTGCGACTGGCTTTGGTAATAGGTAGAGAATTTTCTTCTAAGTATGGTTTAATGGCTTCATAGCGAGCATTAGCGGTTTCTAAATCTTGAGGACGTGCTTTCAGCAGAAGTTTTTGAACTTTTTCGTAACTCCGAATAGAGGAATCTTCTGTTAGGTCTGATAATCCCTTTTTTTCATAGAGTTCAGCTTGTTCTCTTGTGAGGAAAATATGAACGCGGTCAGGTTCGGCTAAAGGGGCAGTATTAAAGTTGATAAAGAGCTTTTCCGAGGCAATTAAACTATTGATTTCATCAGGACTAATTCCATTTATGGCTAATAGTAATTTGCTATAAGTTATTCCGTAAATTTCTTTTACTACAGATAATATTGTTTGATTAAGGCTCTTGTTTTCTTCTAAATCTTTTGCTTGAAAATAGGGTTCTAACCATTGATAATTTCTCAACCGAATTGTATTTTGTTCCTGATCTGTTCTGACCCGGTAGTTAAGCCCATATTTTTGGGCATATTCCTCTCCTGGTGGACAAAACCAATTTCCGGTTTCATCTTGGACGTAGCGGTTGGGTTGGTGTTGTGCTTTTTTGATTAATTCACTAATTGGTTTAAATTCTTCCCATCCAGCCCAGTTTACTTCGATTACGAAAAAATCAGGAGTATGCATTGTACGAACTTGGCGATCGCTTTTTGAAAAGTAATTTAATTCCAAGGGCGGCGGTTGGTCGTAATATTCTAAAACTTCTCGGTTATGCTCTAATTGGTCAATAATATGTGCTAACTCGCCTCGATGAGATTCAAACTGAATGGTTTGACCCATTTTTTCACTACAATAATTCCCACAAACATTGCCATAATTCCCTTGTACTTTGCGAGATGGTGGTACTTGGCGAATCTGAGCTATAAGAGAGCGGGTATTTTGGGCAAGTCTGAGTTGACTACACCATTGGTCAAACTCTTCTTCTGTGAGCATTGATTGGTTAGAGTTTGGTTTTTGTTTTTAGTTTATCGGACTTGTGTCCATTTTCTTCTTCCATTTTGGGATTCTGTCCATTTTCTTTTTCCAAAATTCCGCTTGCTGTATTAATTCCTTAACGAAGTCATAAGTATTTCAGCTTACGTTCTGTCCAATTTCTTCTTCCAAACCTGGTCAGAATCTTCTTCAAGTCACACTTGGTAAGAGCATCATGACTTGCCCAGAGGTAGACATCCGTCCATTCTGGTGAAAGTGGTATCTCGAAAGTGATTGGCATCATGAGAGCCAAAACCTCACTACTTGAAGCCAATTTTCCTATTTCCCCTTTGTCTATCTCTTTTAGCGCTGCGTCCAATCTATCGATAGCGATCGCACACCAAACCCAAGCCGGAATTGACTGTTGCCAGTCGTTCTGCTGAGTTACAATTGGTCCTGCAACGTACTGAACAATTTCAGGACTTGCCCCTGCCAAATTAAGTAAGCTGGCGGTTACAGCTTTATGAATCCCTTGGTTGGTTAATAGCTGAAGTATCTTTCTGGTACTGGGGGTAAGTATTTCACTTGCTTTTTGGCTTTTGCTGTTACAGATAGTTTGCTCAATATCAAAAAGGCTTTGCTGCTGGTTCATATCATTCCTTGTGTAAATAAATACTGCCAGCTAAAAACGCTTTTAGCTGGCAGCAATTGCTGATAATAGATGTATTTGGCTATGGCAAAAGTAAACTATCCCAAACACTTCTAGGGTTAACGTGGTACAAGAGTTGGTTTCTCGCCTGCGTAAATTTAGCGAGTAGCTGAGTGTTTTGTAACTTTTTCCACCAGTTGTGTTGTAGGTAGGTAAGTAGCCATAACTGCGTCTCGTGATTCCAACTTGAGATGCTGTTACTCAAACTGAGTGCGCTGAGGATATCGCTAGGAGGTACTTCTAGTTGGCTTACAATTGCTTTTGGTATAGATGACAACATCTTTATGTGAGCGATCCCTCGACCGGGACTGCCTTCACTAATAGCCAGAATTTCTTGTGTTAGTTCAATTTGTTGGTTTTTTATAACAGACACAACCTCCTCATCGGTTAGTCTATGAAAGGGTATTATTTGGCATCTACTTTTAATAGTGGGTAGTAGCTTTTGGGGATGAGATGAAATAACGATGAATGTTCCAGTTTTAGGTTCCTCCAGGGTTTTGAGAAGGGTATTGGCGGCGCTGGGGTGCAGCATATCGCAAGAGTGGATAATTACTACCTTTTGGTTGCTATTAATGGCGCTAGTTGAGAGGAATTCAATGACTTCTCGTATCTGTTCAACCCGGATAGTGGGGATACCTTTTTGTTGAGAGGTGTTTTCACAGAGAAGTTGCCGGGGGGATGTTCCCTCCAGCAAACTTCTGGAGGAAGTCGGTTTGATATGCAAGACGTCTAAATGATTTTCTCCCACAATAGTGTTTGCAAATGCTAGAGCAGTTTTGGTTTTTCCCACTCCTTCAATCTCACTGGTAAATAGGTATGCGGGGGCAATCTTATTATGTTCGATTGCTTCAGTAAGCAGAAGTTTGGCGGTATGTTGTCCGATGATTTCCGTAAATGGATTAGTTTTATTGTTCATACGGTGCAGATTTCGATAATTCTGCTAGTTAAGCTATGAGTTCCAGTTTTGAGCTCGGTTTCGAGTTGTACGAGTGTAGTGAGGCTGTTTTTGAGCTTTTGAACAGCTACATATTTGACCTCATCCTTGAGGTAATGCAATCTTTTGGGGTTTTTCAGTTCGGCGATTTCTGCAATCTTGTTTTCGGCGAGTTTTGCTTCTAATCCAGCTTTAGTTATTAACCAGATGCGGAAAATAGACGTGAGCGTTGCTACTATTTTGAGTGGATGTTCGTTGTTATCCAGTAGTTTGGATATTTGCATTATTGCTAAGTTTGGATGGTTTCTTAACATAGCAATCGTAAGTTCTGAATAGTCAGTGTTATTATTACTAACTAGCTGGGATACTTCTTCAAGCTCTAAGGTTTTTCCATCTGCGTAGATAGCAAGAAGAGCGAATTCGCTCTTCGCTCGTGCGGTGTTGTTGCCAATTGCTTCGACTAAGTAATGAGTTACATCTGGTGTGAGTTTAACTTGATGAGCAGCTGCATACTTCCCTATCAAATTAATTATCCCTTTTTTATCCCAACTGGGAATGAGAGGGAATTCCTCTTGTTGAGCATATTTTAGAATAGTTTTTACTACTGCCCTACGAGAATCTGGCTTGTTATTACCAGTAATTAAGAGGATGCTATTTGAAGGTATTTGAGAAAGCTGATTATCAAGGTCTAGGTTATCTTCATTTGATAAACTTCCAATCAGATATTCGCTGTCTACATGAACAATTTTGCTACCTTCTCCAAAGGGAAGAGTCATTACCTCAGTAAAAACGTTGGCAGCAATATTTTTCTCGTTACCAGATAATTTGACGTAGTTAAAAGCTTTCCAGTCCGGATAAACATTTTGATTAACCAACTGGTCAATTTTTTGATTGAGCGAGTAGGTATCCTCGCCGTAGTATAGGTATACAGGCATGATAATTTTGATATATTTCTAACTATCAGACGTGAGTAGTAAGTGGTGGTTTGAAAAAATAGAAGAGTTAGTATTAACTCTTCCCACTTGCCTAGTTTTTAGGATGCAGCTTCAAGGCGAATAGTTGTCTAAATCATATACTTTTACAGTTGTGACTTTAACTTTTGATTGATGATTTAAATTTTCTACAGATTTTATCCCATTAAACTTGCGAATTGAATCCTTACCTTCCAAGTAATGCAATACACATGATGGACCTCCCACTTGATATAAAGAAATAGCCGATTCCCACTCATCAAGTGATGCTTTTTTCTCTTGAAGAATTTGGACGATCGCAGAGGGAAGTTTGACTTCTTTATTGGTATCTAGGTTAAGATGGGGGGTGGTTTCAGATAGGAGTTCTTGCTCGCTTTTTGGTAGTTCGCCATACCTAATGTTTATCTGATGTAGCTCTGCTGTAATACCTTGCAGAGGTAGCGTGTGCTGTACAAATTTTTTCTGTTTTTTGGTTTTAACCTTTCGTTTTGGTTTGACTACAACAGGGTTTGTAGGAGTATGTACAGCGTAACATTGGGGAATGTAGAGTGAAAGTTGTCCCCAAAGCTTATAGGATACAGTTTTCTTCTCTGGTTGGTTAATTTTGTACTCAAATTTAGCAGTATGCCTGGGGACGCCACACCTGCGGAGTTTGACCTCAATTTTGTACGATAGACTGCCTTCTATAAGCGTATGGCTGTCAAGAATGACTGCGTTTGTTCTTTCCCACCATTCGACAATTACGATGCGATCGCCGCTTAATCCTTCAATAATGTTACTCAACCGGGAGTTAGGACGAGAAGCAATAAATTTATTGACCCAGGCTCGCTGTTTTTTGTTAAGCCTGGGCTTACGATATGAGGATTTATTTTTCATTTTATTGCATTTCTATTGATGAATGATACCCCCACCAATCAGTCGCTCAATAATTGATAGGAGTTTGGTTATCTAGAACAGAGATAATTGTCGCTTGTTAGGTTCTAGTATTTCGGGAGCAGCTATTGTGAGAATTTCTTCTCGTTTTTTCTCAATCATGTCTAGATAATACTGATGTGAATATTTATCATCACTAGTAATATTGGTTAACCCTCTAACACCATAATAGTAAGTGACTACATCACCAGGTTTTCCTAATTTGAGAAGTTCTTTTTCACCTTCACGAATTTTGCGAGTAATGGAAAGTTTTTCTATTGGATACTCTCCTGACAAAATTTGCGATTTGACATTTCTGTAATGTTCCTCGGCGCATAGCTGATTTTGAATGAAATGGGTTAAATATTCAACGGGAAATTCTTTTTCTAGCTTTGAGCGAGAACGGCTTCTCCAACTACCTTTGCGGATAATCATGCCATCTTCTAGCCATAAGAGATAGTTCTTAGTTCCCCTTTCAGGAATAAACATCGCTTCGGCGATAAACTCTAGTTTGACGCTTATCTTTTTGGGTAATTGAGATTGAAGTGTAGCGTACACTTCTTCTGGTTTAGGGTGAGTAAAGAACACCCCATCAGTATCAACTTCTATAGGAGTTGCGCCAAGGCTGTTGATTACCTCAATCATGAACTGTAATATGCGCCTACCATAGGCTGTCACCAAGGCAGCTGCTTCCATATCGTTGAAAGCGAGTTCAGATGTTCCGAAGAACCCAAACTGAGAATTAGCCAGAACTTTGATGGATTCTCTTTTTTCCTTGGCAACAATGTCTCCAGTACTGGCAAGTTGTTCCAACCTCGACTTTTCAGTTACCAAATATTGCAAGATGCTCAGCCCGATTCGCTTTGTATCCTTACGAGAGACAATTCCTTTCGACAATATAGTTCTGGGGTACATGGAACTGATATCGATGTATCCAACCTTTCTATAGAGTCCTGGAATGGAGTCGGCACAACCTCCTTGGAATTTGTACTTGCGATCGGGTTTGGGTTTGTGTCCAGGATAATAATGCTCAAAAATTCTTTCCCACTTTGTGCCGTTACCTGCCAGAGCTAACTGCTGGAGGTTCATGCCCGGTACAATCAATGTTTCATAGTAATAAGAGGGCACAAGCCGGTTGGCTATAAGTTGAGTATCTTCTAGGTCGTAGGTAAGATACTCCTTAATTTTCTGCCATCCCTGATTACCAGAACCAGCTTTCCAGCAAGCGAGAATTTCCTCGTAGGGGAGAACCAGTCGCGGTTCTGAGCGCAATCTCATTTCCAGTACCACTTGTTTGAGTGATCGCCCGTTGGTCAGTTCTTTAGCAACAAAATCCCACTTGAGAACGCAGATAAAGATATCTACGTGCTGGCTATTTCGGATGAATACTTCCCGAATTTCCAGTGGTTCGCCGCGTACCTGGGCAGTTCGGATGATTCGTGTCTTAGATGCAATTCTAAATGGATGAGGAATGCCGTGTAACTCGCAGCGAATGATAATAAACGGTAGGTCAAATTCTGTTCCGTTGTAGGTGTAAATGACTTCTGGTTTGCTTGCTTCTAAGTGTTTGAGAAACTCCTGGAGGATTTTGCTTTCGGCTCGATCCATAAAGATGGCAATCTCTCCTATCTCGCTCATGCAGCCAATTGCATAGATACGATTTTCTCTTGGATTTATTCCTGCTGTCTCAATATCGACTACCAGAGTTTTGAGACTAGAGTACGGGGCAATATTTACCGAAGGATGCCACTCAGGTATTGGGGTAGTATCTGACCAGAATATGTCAAGTCTTTCCTCATTAAGAATGATTTTATTACCAGATTTTGTAATAAAATCTCGCTGGTTGTAATTCATAAGTTACAAAATTAATTACTCTTTTTTGGCATGAATCCTTGTGGTTTAGTAGGGAGTTTTTTTGACGGTAAAAATACCTCAAAAATGATGTTTAGATTATTAGGAAGTGCGAATATTGAAAGCGGCTGCACCAACGGTTCTTTTTCTTCTAATAGTGCGGTCATAATCCTGTACTAGGGTACTGCTGCTAATATTGATGTTGTTGCTGTAAGCAGCCATACTGGAAATTCGCGTACTTTTAATTGATTGTAAATGTTTTTAAGCTCTGACTTGTATTCCAGCCAAGCAAAGGCTACTAATTCTTTAAGAAGGTCTTGCCTACCATTACTGTATATGTATTTGCACGCTTCATCTACACATCGCTCATGAGTTTGTTTGTAAGCAATTGTTATTTCTAGCATTTGGATTTTTTCTGCTTCTGGTACTTGCCAAGAGTGAATTGAATTGGTGCTGTATAAATTTTTGGCACAGCTAAAGGCAACTGCTAGAATACAGTCAACGTGTTTTCTAAGTCGGTCAATTTCAAGCAGACAGTCCTTAAAATGCGCTATTCCATTGCTGCATTGAACTGAATTTCCCTTAACTTGTTCTGATAGCTGTCTGGTGGCGAATGGTCCATCGATAGTTAGTGTGCCATTAATGGCTATATCTAAAATTTCGAGAAAACGTTTTTTAAATAGTGCAAGGGTTTGTTTACGGTCTAAGGTTTTAGGACGGGAATAGATAACTCCGCTAATTTCTGATTTATCCGGACATTCATCTCCTACGCCTGGAAAATGCCTCCAATAAGGTGGCATTTTTTCACCCTTAGCGAGGCATAACTCGCCGAAACATTTGGAGTCGAAGCGGTAATTCATCAATATACGTATCGAAATCTGCGATTGCTGCTGGCAATAAAAGTCCTGTACGAAGGCTAATTGCTTTAACTGACATAATTTTAATCAGATACTTCCAGAATGCCAGTTGTTAAATTTTGTTGTGGTCTTGTTTGATATCTTAATTTTTTGCTTCCCAATCAGGGCAGTCTTTATTAAGATTGGGGCTTACTACACAAGGTAGATATTGCTGTAGATGCAATTTGTGTATTATATTTTATGTGATTTTTGATGGCTAAAAAAAACTTTCCCCAAAGTTTTTTATCGGGGAAAGTGAGTGTCTTTATAAAGTGACGAACATTTGAACTAGGCGGTTTGTAATTGAGACTTCATCTGAAGCTTTTGTACCAGTTGTACCCAGGCTGGCGCTTTCTTACCTTTAATGGGAGTAAGATTGTTCCAGTGCATTTCCAGTTCAGATTGGGATAAATGTGGGAGTTGTTCCTTACCCCAATTGATTGCATATTGGATTGTTTTCCAATTAGTCCAAGGTTGTTTTGCTCCTTTGATATTGCTTAACTCAATTAGTGTTGCTTCCAACCAAAGTTTAGCTGCCTCCGAGTCACGCATTAACTGTTGTCTTGACATTAACAGGGCAATACTTGCTTGAATCTGGGTTATTTCCCACATTTGAGAAATAGTTACGAGTTCTTCCCAGGTGTCTTTCTCCAGTTGAGTAATTTGTCTATTATCAGGAGCAGTTTTAGCGACTAGCAGGTCTTTGAGAAACCCAGTTAAACTTGAGTATATGACGAACGGGTTCTTGCCATACTCAATTAAGTCCTGGAGAATTTGTAAGTTAGCTGTTACTTCCCCTTTGGCAAAGTTTTCGGTTAGGGTAAGTAGGTCGTGTTCGGGAACGACACCTGATAATTCCCAAACCCAATTTGGTGTTATTTCTTCTACTCCCAAGTTGCTCAATTGATCGAGCAATACAAGACAGTTGCGAAGAAAGCCTCCACAAGACTTGACAATTGCCCAAATACCAGGTGCGTTAATGTTAATGTTTTCGTTCTGGGCAACTTCTGATAAATACTGAACAAGTGTTTCTAGTCCTACTCTCCTAAAATCAAACTTTTGGCAGCGCGAGATGATAGTTTCGGGAACCTTGTGTATTTCAGTTGTGCAGAAGATGAAAACTACATGACGGGGCGGATTTTCAATAGTCTTGAGAAGCGCCTGCCACGATTGGCTGCTTAAGGCATGACATTCATCAATAATGAAAATTTTGAATCTGCTCTCGACTGGTGCAAACTGGGTAGTGGATATTAGCTCGCGCATCAGTTCTACTCCGCTATTGCTTGCCGCATCCAGTTCGGTTACATCGAGGGAGGAGGAAGCTGTAATTCCCTTGCATGAGTTGCACTTTCCGCAGGGTTCAGTTGTCGGCTTTTCGGTTGATTGACAGTTGACTCACATCTTGCACCTATCCGTAGAAAACCGTACAAACCAAAAATATGTGCAATAAAGCTACATTATTTTTATTGGCTTTTCTCGCTATATAAAGGACTTTTGGTTTCATACTGAGTAACGAAGTACCATCAAATTTTCTTGGTGCAAGATGTGAGTTGAGTGATTTGGCGATGATGCGGGCGGTACTAGTTTTACCCGTGCCTTTGGGACCATTAAACAGGTAAGTGGGTGCAATCTTGTGATGTGCGATCGGGTCGCGACTCCCTCCTGGGAGTATCGCATTTGTGAGGGTGCGGACAATATGCTCTTGTCCGATAACTTCGCTAAGAGTTTGGGGACGATATTTCAGATGTAGTGGTTGGTACATAGGTTTGATGATGAATGGTGGTATTTATGTACTCCCTACCATTGACATTTGGTAGGGAGTTTGGATTTTTAAGCGTTTGCTGCTTCTTTCTTCGGTTGTGATGAGCGTGAGCTTGACTTACCCTTATTGGTAGGCTTAGCTACTGTGGGTGGTGTTTCTACTTGAGGGGTTTCGTTGTCTACAGTTACTACTGTCTCTGTCTCCTTGGTTTCTTTGATTGGCTCTGCTGCGTTGTTTGCCTCAAGGTCGGAAACTTCCTTATCGGGAGGAACCTCTGTTTCAGATTTCATGCTTTCCGTGTCTATCCTTTCAAATCCCTGCTTAATTTCTACTGGCATTACCAGATACAACTGATTAAGCAATCCACCTACTGGGCAGATGATGACTGGATGCGTGGGTTTATTGCACCGCACTACAATTTCATCCGTACTAATGTGCTTTAACCCTTCAAGAACATAGTCGATATTTAATCCAATACCGATGTTTTCTGAATTACTGCTAGTTGACGGTTTCATCAGTACCGAGTCAACCGCATCCCCGATATCAGTTGCTTCGGTGTATAGCGTTGCTTGCGTTGCTTTTAACTTCCAAAGGATTTTGACAATCTTTTGCTTGCGTTCGGCAAGATAACTTACCCGTTTGAGCGCGCTCTCGAATCCCTTCCGCTCTAGTGTAAATTCGTACTCAAATGACCGAGGAATCAAGCTGTTGATTTTCGGGTATTCTCCCTCTAGAAGTCGAGAAGTAACCTTGGTGTTAGGAAGGCTAAACTCGATGGTTTTATCTGATAGGAGAATATTGCATACGCTTGTATCGGCGCTTTGAGAGAGAATTTTGTTTAACTCGCCAAGCGACTTAGCTGGAACGGTAAAGTTGATTGGTTCAGGATATTCGCTATCGAGTGTTCCTGTTACCAGTGCGAGCTTGTGACCGTTTGTACTAGCGGCTTGCCACTTGTTGGTATGAATGTCAAAGTTGATACCAGTTAAAACCAACTTTGTTTCATCGCTGTTGGCACAATAGAGCGTTCCTTCAAGTGCGGCTTGTAGTTTCTTTGCAGCAAGATTTATTTCGGTTGGGTTTTTGCTTGGTGGAAGCGTTGGGAACTCGTGACTGTTTCCTCCAATTAGGCGACACTTACCGCTATTGTGAGTAATAATACAAGCTTGGTTTTCAACAAGAAGGCTAATTTCTCCCTTGACATTACTAACAGTGTCGGTTAGCAGCTTGGCGGGGAGTGCTGCTAACCCTTGAGTTTCCACATTAGCTGTGGTTGTAGTATGAATAGTCAGGTTAAGGTTTGTGCCAACTGCTGATACTGTCCCGTTTACGTCTGCAATAAGTAAGATATTTCCTAAGATTGGGTCAGTTGGTTTGGGACTAACTGCGAGGTAAGCAGTTTCCAAAAGTTCCGCGAGTTTAGATTGTTCGATGGTTAGTTTCATTTGCTACTTCATTTTTAGTAGATGATTTCTTAACGGGTGCTATTTCTAGCACCCTTTTCGGTTACTGATTGTTAGTAGGGCAGTTGTTCCATCCCCCTGCTATAGGCTGTATGGGCATCACCTGTTGTACTTGCGGGAAGTGCTGCTACTGGCATATCGGCTGCACCTATCAGGCGATTATGTTCGGCTACAATTGTTGAGGTTTTGCCAATGCGGTGGGAGAATTCGGGGTTTGCTTGCATAGTCGTTTGGAATTCGGCTTCTTTGTCTTCTGAGAAGAACTCAAGGAAGTCGCTACCGTCTGGGTTTGGTGATTTGTAGGAGGAAACAACTGCTACCCAGGATTTATCTTTTTGGTTGACTGCCTCCTTTGGTTCTAGCGACGGTGTAAAGGTAGGTTGGAATACGCCCAGGCGATGAAATTCTGCGCGTTTCTCAGCTACGGTTGTATCAGTGAACCGGGCGTATGCAACCTCTAGTTCGCGTTGAAACTGCTTGTAAGCCTCGCCAAACCGTGATGACGCAACACCTTTAATTGACAGGACAATTGGTACTGAGTGCAGGTTGTTGTTGTTTTCATCGACAAGTTGTAACAAGTAGAACCGTCTCAATACCGCCGCATCTTTTCCTAGCGCTTGGTACATTTCATACCCATCAGGTGATTCGTACACTCCGACGATTTTGCCGTCATCGCGCTGTTCAATATATCTAGGAGAGACATCGAGAATGTGCATCCTGGGAGATTGCAGCAGTACTCCCATTTCTGGTGTGCCGCTGGAGAAGGTATGCTTGTGGGTGGGTTCTTGCCCCTGCCAGTTGATTCCTGCCAAGAACTTGTCTTTGATGAACAACCCGACTTTTTCTGCCTCCATGTGGTTGATTACTTGACAGATGCAGATATTGCTAATTGGTGCGTTGTACTCAGGATTTGCAAACTTAGAAATAGCTGATTTACGCTTGTGTATATCAACTCTCCCATTTTGAACAGTTTCTTGAATGGGTTCAGATTGTGGAGCTGCGGTTTCTTGAGCAGTTTCTTGAGCGACACTTGTAGCAGGTTTTGTTTGATTTATTGCCATAAATTTAGTTAATTGAAATCAATCTTTAATGCGTTAGGCGAAAAGCTGTGGTAAAAAAACTTAAGTCGCCTGTTAGAAGACGACTTTTAATATTTTTTGAACTTTGAGCTATTTAGGTGAAATTTTAATTCTGAATAATTTCGGTTGTGGTATTAACAAGTGCTTTGTATAATTGTTGGAGGATGATAATAAATTGCCTGATTAAGAAGGCAGAAGTACGTTCGCGTAGCGTGTCCGAAGGACACAGGCAGCTATGCTGCTATGCTTCCCCACGAATGAATACGTTCGATTTAATAAAGTTCGCACTTTTTTATTTTTCGACCTAATTAAATTCAGGGGCTTTAAACCTTATGGCAGAGAACAGAGGACTTATTTTTGTATCAAAGCTTACCTTCTTTCCTTCTCCCTTCTGCCCTCTGCCTTTCTTCGGTAAAAGTGTATTTTTCGTTGTGAAATTCAGTGACACAGATATCGTTTTTGAATTGTAAATTGCAACGGTTTGTTCTTCAGGAGCGCCGTAGGTTGTTACGTAACTTCCTTTGCCGGGAATAAACCTGTAGAATATAATAGTTTCGATGGCCATATTTTATCTCCTTGTTCGTCGGGGTTTGGTTTCAAGCATTTTCTTAGTAAGCTTAGTCGCGTTTGTGACTTTCCAACCAGCAAGCTTGCACTTAGCAATTGCTACTTATAGCTCTTGCTAATTAAGGATTTTGTATCTCAAGTATCCTCCCCATACAGGGAAGATATACGTAAAATACTTGTCATTAATTTGGCAGTATGCCATGCACTTGTAGTACACTATGGTTTGATGATTTTGATGATTCTGGTGGCTACAGCTGTGGGGTTATTTGAACTAAGGAAGGCATTTTTATCTACCATCTCGACATAAGTATTGTGGGTTTCTAACCATTCTTTAAATCTTGCATACTTGCGGTTGAAGAAAACTGATTCTGGTACTACTGAAATTAGTAATCCACCTGATATAAGTAGCTTCCATGCGTAGTAGATATGTTCGACAAGTCCACAAAACGGAGGGTTCATGATACAGGCATTGTATTGATGGTTAGGGTGAAACTCTAGAAAGTTTTTTCCTACGAGATTAAACCCTTTGAGTTCGAGAATATGTCGTAATTTGGGATGGATTTCAACTACCTCTAATTGAACAGTTGGATGATTTTTGCTGATGTACTCGGCAATCTTTCCGCTACCAGCACTTGGCTCTAGAATTTGCCAATTTTGTTGAATATCCGCCAGTTCAATAAGCCGCTGACAAATTGATTCAGGAGTAGGAAAGAAATCTCCTGATTTCATTCCGATAATCTCCAGTTCAAGTTTGTTAAGTTGTTGTTTGGTAGTATCGATTTCTTCAGGTTTTACACAAATCTGAATTTCTTCTATCGCAGATACAATCTCGCTTGGTGTGTGTAAACCTGCACGGCTGAGTGATTTCACCCAATTTTGATAATATTCATCGTTGAGAACTGCTTGTACTTCCTGCGCGGTTTTTCCCCTTTGAGAAATTCTAAACAGTGCTTCAACCTGTAACTTTTGCGAGAAACCACGTAATCTGGGTGGGATATTTCCTGTTTCCCACATTTGTGCAATTGCAAGTAACCAAGACTGGATAATCTCAAGTTCAACACCTTCCTGAATTATTCCTTGAGCAATGGTTTTGCGGCGGTGTGTCGCCCTTTGATTACCGATAGCAGGGTTTTTCTTTTGGTCAATAATTGATTGCATCGAAGCGGCAAGTTCCCGTAGCCTTTCGGCTTTTTTGGTGTCGGGAATGTTAAAAATGTCGACGCTGAAATTATCTTGTTGTGGTAGACTGAACAGGGATAGTTGCATTAGTCTATTCCTTTAAATCTTTGAAAGCGCACTCAATAATTAGTTCAGTTGGTACATTCCAGGCCTTTACCTCAAATAAAGTTTTGAGGCGTTCTGACGGGCGAATAATGGCATTGCTGCATTTATTTTTCCGAATCAGCCATTGTTGGAACTTTTGGGCTTGATTTTCATCATCAAAACCAAAATAAGTGGTTTTGCGAATGCCTAAAGGATTAGTGATTGTCCCTACCCGACGGGAGAGGAGATTGAATGTCCAACCTGAAGGGGTGAGTTCAATTTTGGTAATTTCTAATGCTGGATTCATATTTCAACTTCTGGGATGGTTGCAAGATATTCTTCACCAGTTATTTCCTGCCTGAATAGTTTTTGGAGGTTCTCATTATGTTTTTCTAGGAGTGTTTTATCACTTACGGTTTCTTTCCCTGCCTGTTCTGTAAATGGGGCAAGAGTTCTTTCTAATCTTTCTTTAAAAGCGGTATGTCTGGCTTTAGAGTAAGTGAACTGATAAATAGGAAAGTCATCGCTATTGACAAATAGGTAGATGAGTGAGACTGAATCGTATCTGAGAACTGTTTTTTGGTGTAGGAGGAATAACCTAAGTTGCGTTTGGTATTTTTCCTCTAGCGTTTCAAATTTTGTAGGTTTTTGGATAGTCCAGTCAAATCCAATTACCTGATTTTCCCCATAAACAACTAGGTCATATTGACTGTAAATCATGTTAGACTGGTAGTAGTATTGTAATTCTGCGTTCCATTCTTTGCTACCAGGAAGATTAAGAAATGGCTTGACTTTATCTACCCAGCTAGCGATCTGAGGATATCTTTCTAAGAAAGGTTCTACTGGAAGACCTAATCCAATCTGCTGCATGATTAGATGAAATTGACTTCCAGCTATTTCCGAATTGTCTCTGATATTTGATAAGTATTTAGCTTCTGCAAAGTCTGGGTTTTTCTCGAAAATTTCCAGTAATTGATGGTTAAACCGATTCATACAAATTGTCCCAATTTTTAGGACAGTTTGCGTTAGCTTAGAGCGGTGGTTTCTTTTTAAACAGGCAACAGGCAACAGGGAACAGGGAATAGACTGTTTGAGGTTTGAGGTGGGGATTTAAACCCCACCGATAAATTTGCCACGGAAAGAACGTGCGTTCACGGCTCCCTGAGGGAATAGGGAATAGGAAATCTGTTCCCTATTCCCTATTCCCTATTCCCTTCTTTGATGAATCGTGATATTTTTTGAGGTTGTCGATGCTGGTGTATAGGCTGCGGGTTGACATTGCTTTCAGGTCAAAATAACTGACGAACTTTTTTAATCCTCCAATGAGGGTTAACTCTAAGAGGTATTGACTAGCGATCGCGCTTGTCATGCGGTTGATAAATAATGACTGATAGTTCCGTGCCTGGATTTCTGCACAGGAAAGGTTGTTGTTGGAAAGTTCTTCTGCTTGGGGAATTAGCAGTTCCGGGTGAACAACCGCCGGGGAGGGGAGGTGCAACCAGAATTTAGGGCTGTCTGGGTTGTTGCAAGCTCGGAGGATATCAAAATTAGAGTGGGTTCCGACTAATACTTGTCCCGAGTTGCTACTGTTACCGCAATCTAGCCAAAATAGTGATGCTGCCTCTTTTGGGCTATTTAGTTTGAGAACCGAATGTATTTTGCTCCTGGCGGCGTTATCGACACAACCAATAATTACTGTTAGGCTGTTCCACGAACTGGTGGCGCGGACAATCTCTTCTTCAAACCAGTCGCAAATAGCTGTAATTTTAACCCCATACTTGGCGCTGCATCTGATGGCGAGTGTTTCTGCCTTAAATAGTCCAACCTCCGCTTGTTGATAATTTTGGCGGGTGATATTCTTGGCTTCGACCGTATCGCCATCGATGATGGTAAAGTTGACCTCTTTCCCGATTTGTTGAAGTTGGAGTATTATTCTACACAAGTCTTCTGCAAGATACCCGCCCGTTCCCCCTGCTCCGACTAGGATGAAGTTGATACGAGTGTGGCGCTGGGGTAGAACTGGTAAAGCCTGTTGGTAAGTACTTAGCTCGAGCATATGATGTGAGGCAATAGTTCAAATATCAAATTGGGGTCGATTGGAAAAAAGTGATTGTATATCCCAATACGGGTATAAATCGTAGGAGTCGTTTTAAGTGTGCCGATGATGGCGAACACTCGAAATTTGCCTTTTTCTTCCTGATTATCAGTACTTGAGGGGTAGGCTGCTAGGGTTCCGTGACTGTGAATTTCTACTAATGCATCTGTATAAGTTACTTTAAGTGAGTTTTCTAGGGATACAACGTGGGTTGAGGAAGCTGTCTGCAACGGGGTGTGCGACCACCATTGGTTATTCGCCGCTCCCAGGTAGAAAAGGATTTCCTGGTGGGGGTTGATACTAGCAGTGTTAATGATCTCCGTGATTATCTGGCTCTTGACTTTTGGTACTGTTAGCCGGAAGTATGGCTCAAGTGGTTGTAGTCCAGCAATTTGAGTTTGGGCAATTTGCAAGCAAACTTCCAACTCGCGACGGTGCGATCGCAAGAAAAGTCCGTTTGATGCAAGCCAGTATTCCTGTAGTTTTTGGCTGTAGGAAGGAAGATTGTGACTTGTGGCGAGGTAATAACCGACAAAGGGATTCATGATTAACTGAATAGGTAGTTGATAATGTCTTGTGGGGTTTTGATTTTCCAAGCGGAGGTGGGAACAAGGTCTTTTGATGGGTACGATCTGGCTTTTAAGTCGTGTAAGCTGACTAGGGAACAGCAGATATCGTTGGGATGGGTTTTTGACTTTCCTTGAGCCAAGTCCCTGTTAAAGGGCGATTTCCAGAACAACTCCCAGCTTTGCAGTATGGTGCTAGCACTGCACGTACCGGGAAAGTTTTCTCCAAAGCAAATGCTAGAGTCGTCCCGGACGTTAGGTAGGGGTGGTTTGTACAATTGAGCGTCTGGTTTGAATACCTTTCCTTTAACTGCCCACAGGTAATATTTGCCACCACATCCAGCAAATAGGAATGCAGGCATTGGGATAGTAATTACCTTTGCTTCCTCAACGGACACTTGCACGCCAGTCGCCTCAACGGGACGGACAGTTTCTTCCGCAGGGTTACCCTCCTCCGTTAGCGGTAGCTCCCACCGGGTGAAGGCACTGTCCTCGGAAACCCCCGCAGGCGAAAAGCTCCTCAAGTCGGGGAACCCGCCCACGGCAGTGTCCTCCTCTACAAGTTGGATTCGGTATTTTTGAGGAGGGTAAAACTGAATTATTGCTTCCCCTGCTGGAGTTCTCCCCCACCAAACCGTGTTACTAGGAAGCCACCCAGATGTAGCAGTTTTGCTAGTGAAAGCTTTTTCTACCGCTTCGGGGGAAAGGAACTTGTAACTGCATTTTTTACCTTCGCGTTCGACTAAGATAAATTGCCCCTTGAGGATAATTAATTGCGCGAGTAACTCGGACTGGGGAATTCTTGTAAGAAGGCTTTGAGATATATTTTGTAAGTCAATTATTGGTAGTATATTGATATCAGTATTCATGGTTCTGATGCTTGATTCCAAAGTTTAACTACTGCTTTTCGGGCAGGAAGAGATGTTTCTATAAGGTGGGCAAATGCATTTGAGTTTTCCATCATCAATACAGCTTCTTGCCACTTTTGAGCAAGAAACATGACATTTTCGTAAGTCCACTCTAGCCAGTCGCTTGTCTCACACGTAACATCTAGCCAGATATTTTCAGTCGAGTAATCGATAATTCGTATGGCTGTAACTAGATGTTGAAGTGGGCTTTTGTAGCGACGGCATAGTTTAGTAAGCGAGTCGGGATAAATATCTTCTGCCTCTGTAATATACTCAGGAGTAAAACCAAAATGTGGTTCCCATTCGCCGATATTGTACCCTTGTCCCATAAGTGAGAGGAGGAACTTTTCAGAGTATTCTAGATCCTCAAAATCTTCGTACCACCACTCAGGTTTTTGCGGTGATATTGGGATACTACTATGATCAGGACTAAACTCTATATCGTCGATGTATTCAACTGGAAAGAGATTTTCGTTTACCAGTCGAATAAACTCAATTTCTCTATCAAGATAAGGACTTTCATGATCTGAGTGCTTGTCAATAGGAATGGTTGATTCTAACCATTGTTCTAGGAATATTTTTTGGTACAGACTTAAGATATTTACTCGTTGGGAGAGATTTTCAAGGTAGATAGTCGCTGTTAAACAAGTGATTGGTATTTTGAATGAGTGTATGTTGGTAAGCATAATTAGTAAGCCGCTACGAATAATAGCGGCTATGCATATGTTATTACAGTACGGGATATTTACTTGTGACGGCGGGTTGATGCTTAAGGCTTTGGGCTATTTTTTCTGTGTAAATTTTCCAACTTTGAGCCGATTTTATTGCCTTGTCTATTTCAGGCTGTATTGCAATTAAACCTTCAAGAGTAATTTGATTGTTTATCTCTAGAAGTTTTAACTGCCACCCTAACTTTAGTGCAGGATTTACTTCATAAGGGGATTCTTGCAACTGCTGTATTGTTACTTCTTGAGTCAGATTACCCTTAGTACCTGCTTTCTTTATCAGGCGAATTGAAACAGTGTCATCAGTTGTTTGTCTTTCGATTTCGGCATTAGCATACTCTGGAAAGTAGACGCTAATAGCTGTTTTAAGTGTATTCTCGTCAGAGGCAATTGCTTCATCCAGTGGGATTTGCTGTCCTTCAATGTGGGCAATATATTTCATAATAGTTATTAAAACAGTGACAGTTGGTTACTAGAGTTAGATGCTTTATTTTTGCTTTCAAGTAGTTCGCGCTTTTGTACTGATGGACGTGACTGCTGATGATTGTGATGTATGATATGATTTTCCCTCTGCTTGCATATAGCTAACATTTCTGGGAGAGACTTTTCTAATTCCACTATCCAGTTATTTATGACAGGATGATATGTTAACTCAGCCTTGCTAATTGTCTTGATAATGGGAGGAGCATTTTTAATTCCAATTGAAATAATTGCTGTTTCTGAATTTGGTATTATCTGAATGGTAATTAGGACAGGGTTTATGTTTTGATAATCTAGACTTATCTCGCTATATGAATTTTGATTGATGGCTTCAGTATTTATATATTCATCTGATACTTCTTCTAAATTATTGCTATCCTGGGTATCTGAATTAAAATCTCTGCTGGTGTAACTAGCCTCTGGGTTAGTTACATTTTCGTTAGTTTGTATTTGACTGTTCATAATTAAGAAAGGTTGGCGAATCTGAATAAGGTACGAATAGTGATGCCACTTTTGCGAAACGACTGCCATTTATAGGCGCATTCGCCTATTTTGTATTTAGGTGATAGCTGGCTCCAGGTGTCCCATGCTTCAAAAAGGATAGGGCTAACACTATAAAGTGCCATCCCTACTTGAATCCAGGAATGGTAATCATCCGCAAATCGAGGGTGGATAACTTCTAGGAGTGTAAGTGCGGTTTGGATATTGTTCTCGATTTCGGGATAATGGTGAGCATATCTGTTTATTCCATATCTGCGATCATATTTTTTTTGAGGTAGGTTGAACTTTCTTGCTTTCTCCTGTTTGACGAGCATCTGGGCAATTACCCAGTCGGGAGCTATCTCTATTTGGCGCTCGGACGGGCTACAATCCTTAAGCCATTTGTACTTCCTGCCGTCTGGATGTAAGGAGGGAGGGAGTACTGATGCTAAGTTCTTGCCTCGAAACTCCAGGTGTTCGTCTTCCCCTGTTTTGATTTTGCGAGATTTTACCTCCCAAGCTTTTGAATTTGGGATGAGGTACAAATGTTGACTTCGGTATTTCCTTCCAGAAGTAAATGCAACTGTGGGAGGGAGATATTTGAGCGCGCGTTCGTGCAACGAGTCTGCAGGAGTATCGCGGACAGTGTTAGGTGTTAGTTGATCAAGTTCTTCTGGTTCTGGATGTTCATTGATTTGTATTATTTGTCGCCAAGAGGTTTCCCCGTCGCAGTCGATAGCTACTAAATACCCTTGGGGGTGATTGGGTCCGCATACCAAGGCTACACCAGTGGGGATGATATATCTGTTGTTTGTCCAAACCTTCAGGCGACGGCGGACAAGTTCGGCTTGTAGTTCTCTGGGAGAGTAAGTATTCTTCTCCCATTCTTTTCCCAGAGGACGTTTACCAAACGTGGGAACGATTTGCCATTCAGAGGGTAAGCTATCCAGAGAAGCCACCAGATGACGGATTTGGGCGTGCATGAGTTCATATAGATAATCTGCTTGAATGACTCATACACGCCCTGCGTTAGTGTGTGTAGTCGTTCAAATTTGGCTTGAATATCATGCCATTTGAGGAAAGTAATACAGGTTGCTACGTACATACAGCATATTTTATGGTAGCTTGCATTTTATTAAGGCGAGCGATCGCATCTGATGGAAGCTTGGTTGCTTTTTTTTATTACTACCAGTGAGCATACTGGTAGTAATTGATTTTTTATGATGCTGGTGAATGACCAGCTTCAATTAGCTTGATAAGGGTATTTTGGTCAAACGCTTTGATAGCTGATACCAACTGTTGCCACTCTTGCCATTTTTTATGAGAGTAGGCGTGTTCAGGATCAAAGTTGCAGACTTCGCAGAATTTATGAAAATCTGCGTTCCAATGAAATGTGCAGATACCTGCTAGTAAATAATTAATTTGTTGGTTGTCCATAATTGCTTGATATTTTGGTTTATAATTATTGGTTTGACGCTGGTTGAGGGCATACTCTACCTGGTAAATATCTACTAGTACTGTTGTTGTGTTTATCTGTTAATAATGGATGCTATTGCTTCATCCTTAGTAAGCCATTTCAGGCTTGTTGTACTGTTACAAGATTGAGATACCCAGAAGCCTTCAAGACTTTGGTAAAAAGTTCCAAGTAGTTTTATTCCTTCCCAGATGCGGTACAATTCACCGAAAATATCGTTCACTGTGTCGATTTTAATTTCTGGTTTATATTGCTTGAGCAATTTCCATTCTTCAGGGGTAAGTTTTTCAAATGGTCTGTCTAGAAGTAGTTCTTCTGTCTCTGATACTGGTATGCTATGACCAGATTTTATATTTTCTTTCTCATATTTTGGGCAAGATATCTTAACCTCGTACCCTAAATTTACAGCATGATTGATGATAAAATTAATGCTGTTTGACTTGACAAAATCTCCTATTTTGAAGTTGGTTCCTATTAGGAGGGATGTCGGCGCATGAAGAATTTGAAATTCCCTGGAGTTTTGATTAGAATCAGCTAATAGTTCGACGTACATTGTTACTTAGAAACGAACTTTCAGAAAGCTGGTGCGTCAGCGATGTACGTGGTTTTTCTATAAAAAATAATCCTGCCTTTTGATAGCAGGACTAGCTCTAGGTTTTATTGACGAATCGAGTGCTTTTGTTGGACAGTTATGATTTCCTCTAGTAGGGATAACCCGACAGATTTAAACAAAGCTTCGTTATCATTAGGACAGCGGTGAATAGTTGTACAAGAGGAGCAGCCGTATTTACAAGGGCAATTTTGTACCAGAAACCTTGCTTTCATAAAAGCTGTCTCTAAATATTTGACAAGTGTATCGCACATTCCCGTACCGTGTTGGCACGTATCGAAGAAATAGCCTACTAAGTTAGGGTTATCGGGCTTTTCAAATAGGATAAAATCGATATCCCGACTGTTGGCTCCATGTTCGACAAGTGGTAGACTGAGTATGAGTTGATGTGCAAGAGTATGAATGCAAATCTTGATTTCATTACTTTCAAATAACGGTTTTTCTTCATTATGGATATACTTCTGTCTGTTAAGTATATCTTGTCTGAGGTTTTTGACCACTGCTGTCAAGTATTTTCTGGCTTCAGCATTTATTTCAACCCTAACGCAGAATGTACTGTAGTTAAGGGCAAGTGATTCCTTATACTTATTTTCCTCCAATAGCTCGATAATTTCTTGTTCAACACGTTGCGTACTGCATACAGGACAAGTTTGTAAATATCCGGGTAATTTTGAATTAAAGTTGCGGCATTTGTTATTGCTGCAAGTCCATTTTGTTTCCCATCTGTATAAGTTGTATCCGCAAACTTCTTCTTTGATTTTGGCGCTTAAAGGTGTGAATCTAGCTGCTCCTTGGGTAAAGTTGATGATTTTAGCAACGCCAGTGAGTTTGATTTCCTCAAAATCTAGGTTTCCTTCGGGACGGCTAAATAGGTTGGTTGTCTCAATTGGCTTAAGAATAGCTTTTCCCTCGGTTAGGTTAAGCTCACTAGATCTGTACCATACTGGGTTGCCATCGTAATCTTGGGCAGGATAAATAGCGCCAGGGTATACTTCCCGTAGTGCAGAAGAAGCTGCACTTTCTTCAAATTCTTCCCCGCTATTTTGATTGATGTAACTGACATTTCGGTCAGTATTGCCTCTGACTTTGATAGCTAAGTGGACGTAACCAAGGTTTCGGTTAGCTGTTAGCCTTTGGTTGTAACTGAAAATCAATTTGTTATCACCGATTAACTGTCGCGCGATCGCCGAGCCTAGACTACCGAAATGTCGGGCAATTTGGTCTAGTGTTGGCTTACTTTCTTTGCAACAGGCGAGAATGTGCTGTTCCAAAATTGTTTCATAATTCTGGTTAAAGTTGATAACTTCTGGAGGGTCAGACAAGAGGCGTTCTGGGTGCTTGGCGTAGTAAGAATCCATAATCGACCTTTTGGACGGTATGAACACCAACAGTCCTGCTTCTTGCCTACCTGCACGTCCTGCTCTTTGGCGAAAGGCGAGAATTGAGCCGGGATAGCTATGCACTACCGTTGCATCGATGCAGCCAATGTCCAGCCCTGCTTCTAAGGCGCTGGTGGATACGATAAATTTGACCTTCCCAGCCTGGATGTCTGTAACAATCTTATTTCGCTGATTTGGCTTCATGCTGCCATAAAATGCCGAGATAGTTTCTCCCAGGTGGGGTAGTTGCATCTCGGCTAGGGTTTTACGGATGGTATTGGTTAGAACCTTTACTAGCTCCCTGCTGTCGCAAAAGCATATCCCAACGATTCCTTTACTTACAAGCATGGCTGCAACTTGGGCGGTTTGGTAAAGGGTGTTGTTTCGCGGTTTGAGACTAAGGAAAGTAATCTCCGAACGTTTCGCCCCACTTTGGTCAATAATGGTGAGGTTATTGTTCTCGACTTGGTTCGATATCTTTTGGGCGATTTCGCTGCTGTTACTAATAGTGGCAGAGGCGAATATGTATTGTAGCCTGGAGATATCATTGCCAGCAGATTCCATCATTAGTTGAGTGCGCCGATTAAGTAGTGCAAAATGAGCGCCAAATACGCCTTGATAGAGGTGAAGTTCGTCGTTGACGATAATTGAAACTTTCCTGATTGTCTCTATAAACCCCCAGTTTGAAGTGTATTGGTAATTGTTTAATTCGTGGTTCCACACATCGGGGGTGACGCATACAATTGATGGTTTATTGCTGTACAGTGATTTGCGTTCTTGATGTGGTATATCACCATTGATATTAAGGACTTGTGGGCGAATTTTTTCATCTAGGTGACTAACCAACGATTGGATTTTTTGTACTTGATCAAACGCAAGTGCCTTGAGGTTAAAGAATACTAAAGCAGATTTCCCTTTCAGGCACTCGTGAATAAGTGGAAGCAGAAAGGATATACTTTTACCACTGCTGGTGGGAGTTTGAAGGATGATATGCTGCCCTTGTTTATAAGCTTGCCATGCCTCGATTTGATGGGAATATAAGTGAGTTATTCCTGAGTTAATTAAAGCATCTTTAACCGTAGGATGAATATCATCGGGTATGGGGTAAAATCGGGCTTCTTGGGCTGGAATGATATCACAGCTTTGTAATTTTCCTGCTCCATCGAGGATAGCTGCTATCTTTTGGTACAGGGTACTCTTACTGGATGGTGCTGCATGAATAGGTAATAGGTTGCTATTATCTACCTCTTGCTGCCAGTTGAAGATTATTTGGTTTATGTTTCCTTTTTTGAAATAAAGGGTTTCACCAATAATGGCAGCGACATGAATAACGCCGTGAGCTTTGGAATAAACTTGTTTGTTTGGTTGTAACCATTCAGGATGATTCATAAAAAATTACCTGCTTCTTTTTTTAACAAGCAGGCGTGAGTGAAAGTGGTGGTTTTTGTTTTTCTGGAGCTTTATACTTCTGCTTCTAATTTTCCTGTTTCTTGTTCTACTACTTTACGTAATACAGAACATGCTAAAGTCTTTAGTTTTTTTGAGTAGCTTGGTATCGCGTGTAGCGCTAATTATTGAGATTTTACTGAAAATTTAATTGTATTAATATTTCATATTTTTTATCGAATCATGTTAATAGCTATGTCGATTTTTTTTATTATGGAATTAATACAAAAGCAGCAACAGGTTGAACTAGTTATTCAGCAAGCTCGTTCGGAAAATTTTAGTGACGCTGTTAATTATGTAAAGTTTAAAATGGTTTTTATTAAAATAATTATGAAAATAAAAAGTGCGCTATTTTTCAATAGAACGCACTTTGATTACTAAAAAATGTATAATTTAGGCGTAGTGAAGGATAAGATTTATTGCATCTTGGGTGCTAATTTTATACTGTGTGGCAAGTTTATTGATATTGGCTTCACCAGCAGCATGTGCTTTGATAATTGCGTGAATGATGTTTGGTGGAATATTAATTTCACGAATTGTAATAACTGGTTTAGGGAAAGTTTGAGGAATGAGAAACTCTTTCCTTTTTAATAAGTGTATTTGATGATAGCCCTCTTTTCTGGGTATCCATAGACAATTACCAGGGGCAAAGTTGCCTTCTGCATCAATACGCGATATAACTGTCCCTTCTGGTGCTGGTCCCATATCTTTTAGGAACTGGGTAAAGTTATCGCGCCAGAAATCATCAACTTCAATTCCACACCCGCCATGATGCTTGTACTGATGGTGGTTTTTGTTATAGCAGATACGCTTGATATGCAGCCAGGAGTTGTATTCGTGGCTTTTGCAGCGACCGTGGACAGTTTTATTGATCTTGAGGATTTCGCGCTGCTTGCATCCACAACTCTGCGTTAGTCCCCTTTTTAGGCTATTTTTGCTGACATACTTTTGGGTTCCGCAACTGCATTGGGTAAGGAGTAGTAGTTCACCCCTTTCCCCTTTAGCTTCTACATCGGATATAACTGTTAGCCTTCCGAAAGTTGCCCCAACCGGGATGGACTCTTTTCTCTTCTTGCAGCCGCAGTTGGTTGACCGACCATTGGTGAGGGTATGACTGTAGACAAGTTTTTGGGTTCCGCAATCGCACTGACATAATACTTGTTTTCCTTGCTTGCCTAATACAGTCCAACTACCAAATTTTTTACTTATATCAATTACTCTTTTGTTTGTTTCCATAGTTAATTACAATTTTTATATTCTATTTATCAAATAATTATTAAAATTATTTTTTTACTTTCTTTTTACGTACTGTTTTTATAAAAAATTATTTCTTTTGCGATTATATTACTACTTGGAAAGAGATGGCAGTGTTTTAACGTAATAATTAAATAACTGCTGCCATCTCTTTATATATGCAGTTTGTCAGGCTTTCTACTTGAGGTGGACACGCAATTTGAAGTTCATAAAGCAGTGAAGCGATTTCAGAGAGGTATCTCAAGATATTGGCGGCAAGAATTAATATTTTTTACGCCTTAACCCCTCGAAGGGTTGCCCACTCTTGGGAGGAGTTTTAGCGGTGAGCAGCGCGCCCTTGGTGGTTCCCCCCGTTGTAGCGACTGCGTAAGCGCAAAGCGCACGCTACGCGAACGGCACGTCTACGACGTTCGCGTAGCGTCTCCGCTCTTGAGAAGGCATACCCGAAGGGCGATTGACACACCTGCCATACCTCCAAAACCCCGTGGAAAATCTCCTGGTTGGAAAACCGGGAAGCCATGCCAACGTAGAATTCGCTATCCTATTGTTAAAAAGCGTACTTCTAGACCTCGTAAGCTGGCTACCAAATCTGCTTAGTACAAATCATTGAAACAAGGGTATTGTCAACCTTCCATTTCTTCCCTTTTTTAACTCAGCTCACCGCTGTGTCATTTTGTTATTGCTTTATACACTTTCTTGCCCATGTCGTCTTGTTGGCGATCGCTTGCGCGTCTAAACTGCAGTTTGGATTTTTGCTTGAGAATTGGGAATACTAATTGAATTTTTGGCTATCTCTGAGAACTTCTAATACATTAGCTAAGGGAGGAGGTTACAGTTCAACTCCTCCTGACTTGGCTTTTGGAGCAGCGGTGACGGTTTGACGTTGGGGGACGCTTATGTGTTCGGTGGGAGTATAGTGCGTTTTAATTTCTTGACCGCGCCATGTTTGTAAGTCGTTCATAATATCCTTGAGAGGAACAAAATCTACGACTTGTTCACCCCTTTTCTGGGCTTCATCAGTCTTGTAGGTCAAAATTTTGAAGTACATTTCCCGCTGCGAGGCAATTGGTAACTTGCCGTCGTTGTCTAAAATGCGCTCTTGAATTTCTGCATTACCCTGGTTCATTGCCCCTCCCCAGTCAGGGGTGCCATGTTTGACCATGTTCGCCCATTCCTCGGCTATGTAGGGGTGGACTTTGACGGGGATATCACCTGCTGCTTGTATTGGTTGTTGTTTGGGAGGTGCGGCGGTAGGTTGCTCTTTACCGAAGATTTGCTCCAAGTTAAGCTTTTGGGCGTTTTGGGCAATAAACTTCACCTGGTTGATATCGTAGTCAGAGATATTCATCTTGGCTACTTCCTTTGTAATGCCAGCTTCGGTTTTAGTTAGGTCAAACCGGACAAGTTCCTGGGTTCCCTTCTCCTCAGTGGTTTTAAACAATTGCAGGCTGGCTCGATTGTTTTTGGGGTCACGCGATCGCCTAATAATAAATTCACCTACCGTAAGTTCTTCCCTATCTGCTTGGAGGAGGACGTTGTTAAGGGTGAGCAATATCTCGTTCTGTTTAAATACTTCCAGGGTTTTAATTGTCCCAGCAGGTGCTAAACTCCCCAAGCTATTTGCTACATCGCGGATATCAGCAGTGTTGAGGTCAGGTAGTTTGCCATTGTCGCCCAGGTGTTCTGCTACCATGAGAAATTCCTGACGTTCGACAGGTAGCATCTCGGTGGGCTTTTTCGTTATTTTGGGTTCTTCTTTTTTATTGAGTTTAAACTCCATTAAGGAGTTTTGCCATCCAGATAGTTCGTCACTGCGGCGGTGAATGCCGATGATATCTCCCTCTTGCCGAATCACAAACGCATCGCTGCGGTAAATACGCGAACCGTCTTGTTCGACAGTACCGTACTTTTTCAACATTGCAGTTGCAGTTTGGGCAATCTCTTTATTCTCGCCGTTGAACCGTTCCTCCCGTGCTTGTTTGTTATTAATTTGATAGACAGGTATTTCTACCTGACGCGCCCACTGCTGCGCTGCTGGTTCTACTCCATCCGAGTTGGCTACCTCTTGATAGGTAAATTCAGGTGCATATCTTCTTTGATTACTGGTTTCTAACTCTTCTGGTTCTTGTGCAAAAAACCGATTGCGAACTGAATTTTTTTCTATCTCTTCTTCAGCTTTACCTTGAAGTCGGTAGTTACTAGTAATTGTCTCTTCAACTTGAGGGGTTTCTTCGACTTGAGGAGTTTGTTCGGTTTGAGCGATTTCTTCTTGAAAGTTATTGACTACATAGTCCTCAAAACTGTCACCTGGTTCTATATTTTCAACAGATAACTTAGTTTCTTGGGGAGTCGGTAAACTGCTTTCGAGTTCCTCAGCTTGGGGTAACTGCTGTGATGCAGGTGGTTTGACTGTTTGATTACTAGTTTCGGCTTGTTGTTCGCCTGCTTCTTGCTCTACCGTTTCAGGCTGGTTTCTGCTTATAGGAGATTCATAATAATCTACATCTGATGGCGAGTCAAACTCAGGTGGATTGCTAATATCAATATCATCTAGAAAGCCTACTGTAGCTTCGTCTTCTTCATAAGATGAGTTAATTAGTGTCGCTTTAACTTCAAACTTAGTTTGGTTATTCTCACTTTCATTCAGCAGTTTTGATAACAGTTCATTTGCTACTCCCGACAAAGCTTTTACCTTTTTGATTTGGTGATTTTCTAGTAAATTATCTGGCTTAATAAAATTTGGACTATCATTGACTAATTGATGATAACTGACATTTTCACTATCAGATAATAACTCTTTTTTATCTTCGTAATTTTTGATGATTTCAGAAGATGGAGGTAGTAACTTAAGGAGGGGTTCACTGGCTATATCCATAATTTCATCTTGGGTAAGTGTTTCGGTAACGAGATTGGTTGTACACTTACCTTCGCTATTTTGTTCGTAGATAACGATTTGTTGATCGAAACCGTCAGACTCTAAATAAGCCGTGATTTTGAGGGTGCTTTCATCTGTTTGCTGATAATCATTACCTAAGTCGCGTACATCTTTTACTAACCTGGCAGCAATTGTTTGTGCTTGATAATCAGTAAAAGGTTCAGTTAAGATTGCGTCTTTACCCTCCATGAAAAGGTCGGGCATTAATACAATATCAGTCTCTTGATTGCTTTTTATGCCTTGATTGGTTAAATCTACCTTCTCCCATTTGTATGCACCAGGGGTAGATTCATCGGGTACAAGGTTATAGGTGTCTTTGCCAACTTCAACTGCTATTTTACTTGCTTCATGAGCTTCTTTGAGCTTTTCGAGAATTACCTTGGCTATCTCAGTGACAGCATAGATAAGTGTTTTGCTTAATTCCCGACTTGTTTTTATTGCGGTATTGGCTATACCTAAATACGATTCATTAATTTGGGTCTGTCTGGGGTCAAACATATTTAAAAAGAATAAAGAAGATAGAATTCATAATTTAGAATCAAGAACGCGGAGAATTCAAACCCGCTCCTTATTATAAGCCACCAATTTTTCAATTTAGTGGAGGGTTAAATCCTTTATTTACCAGTCAGTTGTATAGAATTCATTGTGACTCCTGACGAATGATTCTTTCTTGGTCAATTGGCGCAGGTAGTCTATCAAGCAAAACAGTCTGGTTTTGTTTGACAAAAACTAACTGGTTATCAAATCTGATGATTATGAGTTCAGGACGGACACCATCCAAATAAAATTTGTCACAGTAAATGTTGTCTGGATTGGTGCAGTCGTAATGGTAAACTAGTAGGTTATCGAAATAGTGTTTTTCAATGTAGGGAGGAAACTGGTGCTTCCATCGAGGGAATGATTTGTATTTATTAATTTCTGACTGAAGCTGAGGTGATATCATTAAAACAAACCTTTATATGCTTCAATTGGTAGAGGGGTTAAATTTACATTTTGATTATTTTTTTGATTTGGTTCTGTTTGGCTATTTTTCAAACTCTGGTTTATCTCGCTTAGTTGTTCGCTTTGGTTAGCGATAATTTTTAACATTGCTTCTAGCTTGTCATCCAGTCTAGATAACTTAACTTCCATTAATGTTATTTTTTCTTTTGTCATAAATATTTCTTGATTGATTTGTTGGTGCTGTGCATTAATATCCTCACAAGTCTTATGCCATTTTTCTAAGAATTTGGTTAATTCTATTAATAGCATTGTCGAGTTGTATGTCGTAGTTTGCGACTTGTTCAGAATATTCAACAAGTCGTCTAATTTTCCGTTCAATATCTCTTCTATACTCAAGCCGTTGTTTTTCTGCTCTGTAATATTCATTTATGATTGCCTCGTAAGAGAGTTTCACTTTATATTCTGAGTTCCACATACTATATTTCGGGAAATTAATATCAATTAGATTTCCTTTGCTGACTGTAGCACGGTTAAAAATCATATGTACGTGTACTCTTTGATAACGAAGTAGATATGCAACGTATTGTTGTTTTTCAAAACCAATTAGGTTGATATGATGTTCAATTAATTTCCCATAACTATCAGTACTTATTTCTATTTCCATTTCATTGATGACAATATGTCTATGTAGTCCATGAAATTTAACTCTTGGTCTAAGGAGGAATTGTTCTTCAAAGGAACTAACAATTGATTTTTTATTTGTTGTATCTACTTGATGGGAACTAATTATTTCTCCTTGGTGACAATTCTCTATTAATCGAATGATTTTTTGGTAAATGAGATTTTCGTCTTTGACGCTACATTTTATCATTTTTAGAAAAAGCTCTTATATGCATCAACAGGTAATGGCGTATTTCCTGCTTGTACAGGTGCTTGAGGAATGGGAAAACGCTTGTCTACTTCTTTGACTCTGACATCCAAGTCTTCTTGAGTTGGTCTTTTTTGGGTACTTTTTCGAGCAAGTAGTTTGATAACTTTATCCCATTGCCTATCGTTTTCTTCCTCTAATCCAATAATATATTTTGGCACTTTAATATTTTTTAAAATAGGAACAGAACCTTCATTATTATTGCTATAGGCAGGGTTGATAAATACGCATTTTCCAGGTGGTAATTTGAGAAATTGGGCAGGTTCAAATAGCTTGCGAGTCCGTTCTTGGTCGGAGATAGATGTTGAAGCTTTCCCCCCTCCAGTCGAACGAGATTTCTGCTTATATTTAATTTCTTCTTCACCAAGGTAAGCACTAAAAACCCTTGCAGATTCCTCTTCACCAGGGTTGAAAATAAACTTGGTACCGCACGCACCGAGGATTGCTTTTGAGATTTCTTTACCGTAAATTTTCTCCAACTGCCCCATGTTTTGCCATCCGAGAATTCCACAGAATCCTTCACTTCGGGATTCGTTAAGCCATTTGAATAAGTCTGGGAGAAAAATCGATGGCAGCTCGTCAACGCTCACTACAAGTGAACCAGTGTCTTTCCTCTTTTTGGCAATACTACGGGCGACGGTCATGTGTAAGATTGAAGTCATCAGCGGACCAACTGCATCGCGGCGTTCGCGGTCAAGTCCGAAGATAATCATCTGTTTCTTGCCTACAAAGAGTGGTAGAGTAGTCTTGCCAACAAAGCAGCCAAGCGTGTTCTTTGCCATGAAGCGCGTGAACATGAGCGAGGCGGTACCGGCGATACCCGCGATGGTTTTTTCACTTCCGCTGGAGCTAAATAATTGACCGAAGGCTATCCGTATCCACGGATTAAGACTTGCTGCCATCAGGCGTTCGACCATCTTCTCGCTTGAGAGGATAGCAGCTGCGGTCATGATATCGGCAAACTCCCCAAAGTCTTTGGTGAGCATCAGGATTGCCTGGGTTAACTGGTCACCCGCAGGACCGAAGAATGCGTCTTCTGAGCCACCACCAAGCATACGGAAGTTTTTGTTGATCACGGTAGCCAACTGCCTTGCGGTTTCAGCATCGCTACTATCGCGCAAGAAATCGATAGGGTTGCATACCTCAGATTCGGGAAAACCCGGAGCAAAGACGTGTACAGAATACCCTTTTGATTTTGCGTAACTGGCTATTTTGGCTTGGCTGGGATACTTAAAGTCGTATAGAACAATACCAAACCCTTGGTCGATAGCTGAGTAAAGCATGGGATTGATTGCTGAGAAGGATTTACCGCTACCAGGTGCCCCAATAACAGCTGTACCTCTTTGAACATCGGGTATATATACAGGTGTTCCCCCACTCCCCTTGGGTGGTTTTTGTCCCTTATACTTATGTACTCCAATATACAAGCTAGCACTATCGCACTTGGGAGAGGTGACTTGCTTGATGGCTTTTTTCTTGGCGCATGCTGTTTCTTTTCCTCCACCCCAATAGCTGGTAGCAAGTTTGCCCTTCTTACCAGCAGAGAACATCTGTAGGAGAAATAGTGCTAATATTCCCCCGGCGAGTGCTAGTCCTTGGGGAGACATTAATTGGTTGGTATACTTGCTGACGTCGTAGCTGAAAGCAGAGGGTTGAGCCTCTTGAGTTTGTTTAACTTTGACGGTTTTGGCTGTGGCGAAATATAGATTATTCATAAAAGTTGGTATAAAGAAAGAGCGGGAACTGTCTTGACTTGAGCAAACTTTCCGTTGAGAAATATGCATTGTGGGTTGCATATTTCTTCTGGTGTTTGAAGAAACTTTTAAAAATTGTCTTGATTCAAATTCTGAGCCAAAGGGTATTACTTACCAAGAAAGAACAGAGGCGTCAGTCGTCAGAATGACGAGTGTGCTTTGTGGGTGTACCATTTGGTCCAGAAAAAACCGGACAACCTTGGTCAAATTGCCCTACAAATCAACTTTTTAAACCCGGACATCTCTGGATAGGGGCAATTTGACCGCCCTCAAAGATTAATCCTCAAATCCCAACGAGTGGCGTAGTTTCGTCGGTTTTTTCCAGGATTTCACCTGCTGGCAAGTTGAGTTTAAAGCCCCCAACAGAGATGGCATGGAGGAAATAAAAGTTCTTTCCTTGTCAAATCAAGAGAATTCATGGGGATATTCAGCCCAAGCTGCATTCTGGGTTCTGCGTTCTTCTTAAGGTTTTTTGGGTACAGTCAGGGGTGCGCCTAAGATGATAGGGTCCATCTCCTTGTACTCAAAGAAGGGGACTGGTCCGATAAAATAGGGTGAACATCCCAAGTCAATCCATCCGCGTTTGCAGATGCGGAAGAACATCGCGCTTGTGACTGTACCTGTCGATTCTTTGACATCCCACAGAACGTGTTTAAATGATTTACCAAAGGGGTGGCGTCCGGTTGGTTCCTTTCCACCGTTGAGTTTACCCAATATCCCAAATCCACCTTTTACCTTTTGGAATTTACCTGACATCCAGGTTGCGCCAGTGAGGATATCGCTTCCAGCTACCTCGATGTGAGCACATTCAAAGTTATAGCAGGGTACGTTGAACCCTTCTTGATAACTACCCGATATTGATTTCCACCTACCGTTTTCTACCTCTTTAAGTACCATATCTACCTTGCCGACAAAGCTGATATCGGGTACTGGTACTCCTGGAAACTCATCAAATGGTACTTTCCCCAATCCCGGTACTTTGGCGATCGTGGTATTCTGCCAGTTGGTAAATTCCTTGAGTATAGCTTTCTCAATGCCGGGGATACTGTTGAGTTTGTACTGGTCGAGCTTAATATATTTACCAAGTTCCGCTTTTTCAAGTTGGGGGTAATTGTTGAGTGCTTCCCCCACAGTTTGACTTGTGTAGCTATCCCCTGTTACTTTAGCAACATAATCATCAAGGGCGGGTATATCAGCAATATCTTTATTTTCCAGTCCTGGGATAGCTTCTGCTAAATCTCCAAGTGTTTGCCATTGGAGAGTCTCAAAATCTGAGAGCTTGAAATCCTTGAGGTTTATACCTGTAACAAGCGATATTTGTTGGAGGTTGAGGTTTTCGATTTTGAATTCAGTTGCTTCAAAATCCCCCAGTTCCATTACAAGAGCAAGTGACTGTCCTGCACTCCAAACGCGCTTTTCTTTCATGCCGGGGTTTTTGACATTGGGAAATTCTACCGAACCCGCTTCCTTTAACTTCATGTTCTCGAAGTTCATTTTGCTCCAGTCGGGGACGGGAATGCCGTTGACATATTTGACCGCAAGAGGTTGTTCTTTCAGTGTTTTAGCTTGTTTGGTCGAATGATTCAAATTTGAATCATTCGAGGAAAGGTTTGCTGGGGGGATACTCACTCTAGCAACTTCTCTCACATTTGAAACATTCGTTGGTGTAGCTGCGACAGCTTTATCCCCAAATACGAGACTGCCGATATTGTAGCTACCCCCGAATCTCATTAACCCGTGCAGGGCGAGTCCTGCTACCATACCAGCAACCATGAGATACCGCCATGTATTCATTTTTGCTTCCCGCCATTGGTATCCCTTATTTAGTTCATTTTTAGGAGGGTTGTCATTCGTGGTTGTAACTGGGGCGAGTGCAACTATCTCCGAGTTGACTTGGATAGCACTTGTTTGTGGCTGTATTGTTTTTTGTGTAATATTTATTACTTTAAAACGTGGATTGTCTATCAATAAATCTTTAGTTTCCATAATCTTTACTACTTTTCTACAACTAGGTTGGATGGTGTAAGCTGAGTATTATTTGTTTCTACTGGTTTGGGAGGAGGCATCTCTAACAAGCGTTTTCCACCCATAAGCATGAGCTTTTCAACTAATTTCATCGATACCCCAGCGTTGCTTGCAGCGATGGTAAGTTCTTCTCCAAGGGACCGCAACTCCACGAGTTTGGTTAGTCTTTCCCACAGCGGGGTATCGCTGGTTATCCACTGTTTGGAAAGTGCAAACTGCATTCCTTTGGCGATATACTTGCTATCAGATATGGCGGTGTAATCAACTTTTGGTTGTCTAAGTTCCCGGTCATTGCTTGAATCGCCTACAATTTCTAACTGGCTGTATTCGGGTTTTCCTGTACCGGGTACAATACGAAAGTGATAGGATTTTTTGGTACTTCCAGATTCAGTGATTACAGTGAGATGTGTGCCGTAGGTAGCTTGTGGCAAGCCGGGGATTTTTACTGTTTCGATGCGGCGAAGGTGAATAAGTCCTGCTCCTGTTCCCTCTCTTGAACATCTCCCTAATCCTTCCAAACATCCATCCACGTCAATTACGAACTTAGAGGGATCATCCAACCAGATTTTTTTAATAACTTCCTCGGTGCGGTAAAACGAAATGGATACCCCGTGTCCCGCCCATACCTGAACTGTTTGCCCAGTCGCTTTTTCTCCCGATACCTGGGATGCTTGCACCTGTCTTACGATACCTGCTGTAGCGGTTTGTACAGGTAGTACGAGGGGTGCGCTCGCGCTGAAGAAAAGTAAGCTTAAACCAAATAAATATCTAGCTTTCACGGCTTAATAAAGTTTGATAGAGCGATTGACGACAATAGAAATTTTGGTATTAGCAGGTACATACCAGATATTGGGACGGCTGGTAATTTCACTAGTAGCCTTTTGAGTGCGGCTGCCCATAGTTTCAGCAACTTTGCCGAATGCACCTTGTAAAAATGCACCTGCGATATTGCGGTTATTGCCTCTAGAACGGGTGCGACTACCACCGAACAGTAAATCTTCGGTTATTTCTTCAGGCTGGTTGATAATTTCCCCCACCTTTGCAAGTCCGGCGATAGTACCGAGAGTGGCGTCACCAAGAGCGATTTCACCCCCCTTATCTTTGTAGGGACGGGCAATAAGGGGGGTGTTACCTTTACCCAGGATTGAGATTGCGCCAGGGGAGATGGGGTATTCAGTACCATCTTTGAGTATGGCGCTGACTTGGGCGGTGATATTAAATCCACTATCTACACCAGTCATAGCAACTGCTACCTGGGTGCCAGCAGGGATGGCTATTCCACCTGTATTACTTTTGATTGGTTCATCTAGCCGAGCAACAAACCTGATATTGTTATTTGTACTGCCCTGGGCAAGTATCAGGGGAGTAACCAAGGTAGCGCTTGCAGAAGAACCTACTACTAAATATTGAGTTTGTCTTTCCTCTAAAATTTGGGCTTCATCACTCAAGTAGTTAACAGAAGCGAGTTGGGTTTGCTTGCTATAAGATGCAGTAAACTCGGCTGTATTGCGAGTTGGTTCCCACCGGGGACGCAGTTCTTCAACCTCCCCTATGTTGTTGGGTGTACTGTTGATTGTGTTTTCAACGCTTGTTTCGCTTGTTTCACTACGACGGTTGCGACGACGGCGACGGGGTGTTTCATCGCTATTCAGTACTTCTTCTTCACTTACCTTGCTTGCAATGATGGTGTTGTCAGCGCTGGCATATTCAACTCTACCGATACTTCCTAAGCTACGAAGGCGTTCGAGTTCGGCGAGGGGGTTTTTTGGTGTTTCTGATATACGAAGAGCACTGAGTGATGAGGTTGTGCGTGCGGGAGCAGTATTATTTTTACTACTTGGTAAAGTTATTCGAGGGAAAGTTGCAGTAGGGCTTTTGGGTTCGATGGAACGAGATGCGAGTACTGCACTGCGCCTTAGTCTGTATTCGCCTTCGGGGTTTGGTTCCTGATATACCTGTCTTTTGAGAGGTGTCTGTTGGGGAGTAACTCTAGTTTGACTTGCTGTTTTGTTAGTATTTGTGTCGGTGGTAGCTAAAGCTTGTTTTTCTGTATTTGTAGTTTCTTGTTCAGTATTATTGTTTTTGGTTTCTTCCTCTTTACCGTTGAGTGTTTCAAGTTCTTGCTGTTGCTTTTGCAGCGCTAGTTTTGCATAAACATCCCCATCTTTCTCTTCGGATGGTGTAGATGTGGGAGTAGGAGAGGAGAGTGCAACTGGAGTTTGGGCAGTATTGCTGCCACTGTTCATCATGCCGTTAAGGACGACAAACATGACTAGAAAACCTACTCCAAATGCACCTCCAATAATACCAAGTCTTGACCAGGGAGAAGTTACAAAGTCGTGTTTGGTTTGAACGGCTGCGGGGTTTTCTTCCTCTTCCCCTTCCCCCTCTTCTTCTTCTAATTTATCTTCAGATTCGGGATTTTTCACTAATTCTTCATCTAACGGTAAGAGTGCATCAACAGAATTAGCTTGCTGTGAATTCCCGTTATTATTAACCTTGGATTGATTGTCAGATTGGAACTGTAACATATTTTTTTAAAAATATTACTAAAACTTAATTATTCTTGCTATATTTTCTTTTTACCGAGTTCATAATCGACAATTTGAATAATTTCTAAACCCGAAAGTCTGGCTTGGTATACTTTTTGAGCAATATCAGTAGTTTGAGGTGGATTCTGTGGTGTATCTACTGCTGCAACAGTTATTGTTTTATTAAAAGGTAAACCTTTACTTTTGTTTCTTTCGCCATTAAACGTAACTAAACTGGCGATAATATCAACTTCCCACTTGCCCGTAGATATTTTTCTCGGTTCAGAGATGTAGTTGGTGACGAGTGTGACGGTACCTTGCCCGGAGAGTATACCTTCAGGAATTGTTTCAGCTAGTTTTTTGAGGAAGCTGGCACGAAAATCTTGGTTTTCAGATAAAGTAAATGCTGCTGACCAAACATCACTGGGGATTTTCCTTCTACCTCCATTTTCGGTTTCGATTTCTACTCCCTTATCAACTTTTTGAATGAGCTTACCATTTTCGTCGGTGTTGATAATTCCATCCCAGTTGAATAACTTCACCATGCTATTGGTGACGAAAGTTTTCACAGTTTCGTTAGTTCTTTCTCCTGGACCGAGAGTTTTAGCTGCTGCGGTTGTTCCATCTTGGAGTTGTACAAATGTCATACCTTTCATGTATTTGGCAGCAGCAGAATTTGCTCCAAAATTGACAAATTGTAATAAAAGAGAGAGTATGCCTGCTGCTGCGCCTACTGTAGTTGTAATTGCAACTGGTGCTGATGTAGATTGTCCGTAACTGAGGAGGCGAAGTGGCTGTGATTTTGACTTTGGTTTGAGCATGGTTGATTATCTTTTCCTGGTTTTTGAAGCGATAAGTTTTGTGGTATTGATAGCTACTGTTGCTGCTGTGCTTGCTCCACCAGTGGCAATACCTGCTGCAACTTCAGATCCAAATGATGTGACTTTACCAAGTCCCGTCCAAACTGCAAGTCCACCACCAGCAGCAAGAGCTGATGCAAGAATAGGAGAAACCAATCCCACAAATAATAAGAAAATCATTGGTTGGTTTTGTTCAGAATTGGCAATGAGTTGTCCGCATAACCCAATAATTATGTTGAAGCAAAGTTTCGCCATTCCAACTGAAAAATAACCAGTTAACCAAGCGAAAATCGGTTTAGCGCCAAAGGGGAGTAGTGAACCGCCGACTGCTAATGGACCAAGTAAAGCGGTTAAAAGCATTGTGAACTCAATTCCCCATTGGTAGGCATTGTTTAGAGCCAGAAGGATGACCGCAACAAACCCTGTTATCATTGAACCAATGGCACTGGTGATGGAGTTACCTATTTTTTCGGCAATTTGACCAGGAGAGAGACTTTCGAGTGCGTCTTTAGCATCTGACAAACTTTTTAAGGGGTTAAATTCCCAACTACTGCTGTCGGGGGCTTCTCCTTTAAACAATTTAGGTGCAGATGTTTTGAGTTCGGCTTCTGCTCGCTGCAAACAAGCAATTGAATCGGTCGTATTACCTGGAATTGAGCGACATCTTTCCATTGCTGCTCCGACTTGCTGTTGAAGGGCAATATTGCCAACAGCTCGGTTATAGGCTACTTCTAAATTTGCTCCAGCAGCGGTAAATTCGAGAATATCATTATTGACAGTATTAATATATCCGCGTATGGCGAGTGTTCCACTTCTGAGTAATGTGCCATTGCTAGTTAGTAGCCCGACAACTATAATGGGCCATATCCAACTGGAAAGAGCTTTCATGTCCTCTTGATTTATCCAGTTTTTGCCCAATTCGACCATAAAAAGGGTGAGAGTCGCGAGCGCAAAGAACTGACCAACTTTGCACATCGAGCCATATAAGTTGCCGTTGAGGGTTTCTTGCCAAAGTTCGTTAAATCCTTCTGCTACGAGTTGCGCTCCCCCAGCAGCATTTTCTAAAATGTCTTGTCCAAAAAATGGATCGGTTGCAATTACGAGATGTTCTAACATGGTGCTTTGATGATTTGGTGGCTGGTGGCAAGGGGGGGCATCTCTGCAATAGAGAGGACACCCCTGTGGGCGAGTTTCCTAACTTGAAGGGAGTGTCCGCATGACCGTTTACAACAAACTATTTACCAGCAGTCGTTTTGAGAGAGCTAAACCCGCTGATTTCCATGTATTGGGCGGTTATACCGTCCATTATTAGGTTTTGACGGCGGCGATCGCTTGCGCCTTGTTCAGCGATTTGGGATAGCATGAGGTTAGTTTGCTGTGCGTCGTGCCTTTGTTGCAGTCCATCAGTGCGGGACTGTCCCAACATCGAGACAATTTGGGCGTTTTGAGCAGCGATTACCTTGAGGATATTCTGCGAAGCATCCATACCTTGAGCTTGGTTTGCCAAATCTTGCGCGTCGGCTACTGTTTGTTGGGTTGCTTCAATTTCCTTCTTGGTACGTTCTTGCCCTTTTTCTCCCAAAACGCTTTCAACTGTAGCACGGGTGGTTTCGCGTTCCAGTTCGTTACCAGCAAAAACTGCACCCTCAACAGTATTGCTTTCGTTCCAGTTACCCTTGCCTTTAAGTTGGTTTTTTAGTTTGTCTGCACTTTTTACAGGGTTTGGTAAACCCATAGTTCCGGTTGAATTGTTGGTAGCAGTTTTTGCTTCCCCTTTCATCCCACCCCAGCTTTCATTTATCACTGCGGTTAGTTCGCTTTTGGTTTGTTCAAAATAGCTATTGAGTTCGCCTAAAATCCCATGAAAGAAATCTTTAACTGAGAAGGCATAACTGGGGGTTGCGCCGAAGAGAGTCACAAGACCAATTGCTGACCCGATTATAACTACTTTACTTGGTTTCAACTTTAACTTGAATTTCATACATTTGCTGGATAAATTAACTAACGTGGCAATGAAGAAGGCAGGAGCAATTGGATGGGGATTGTGACCCCAAGGGTGCTCGTTGACACCGTACAGAAGGTGGGATTTTATATGCTACTGGCGACCACCAGAAGGCTCCACTAAAGACATAATTTATACCTTCTGCCTTATGCCCTCTGCCTTCTGCCTTCCGCCGAAGGCGGATAAAAACTAAGCCACTTGTCTAGGAATTATTGATTTTTCATCAGGTAGATTCACCTGATTATTAGTTAGTTTTTCTTCTATAGTTTGTACTAGTTTTAATTGCGTACCGTTATTTTTATCCAGTATTTCCAGTAGTTCTTTAGCTTCTTGGCTTAAGTCATCTCCACGAATCATCTGTACGTAAGCTTCCGTAAACCTCACCATTCCAAGCATTGGATTATTGGCATATTTTTTGAGGAATAAAGTACGCATTTCTTGCTCGTTTGGGTTGTTTGCTACTGCTGCAAGTAAGCAATAGGCAGGATAATAACGACAGAAGGTGAGTTTGCCATTATCATCAAGTAACCACTGCGAGTAAATACTTTCTTGCTTCGGTAAAAAAGCTTCTGTACTATTGCGTGAGATAATTTCTGATGGGTATTTGAATCTGTTAACAAACGGGTCTACTGCTGATGTTTGAATTCTCCCTATGAGTCGTGTAGTAATGTTCGCGAATATTTTGTCAGCAGATTTACTATGAAATATACTTTCTGGCTCTTGTGCTGATAAAATCACACGTATACCAGCTTTTGCACCGTTAGCGCAGAGTCTTCCAATAAGTTCGGCAATTGACTCGAAAGAAAAAAGAATCGGTGCTTCATCAAGGAAGAAGATACTTGCTTTAGATGATAAGGCACGACGCAAGGCAGCTGCATAAGCGCTGAGTGCGAGGACTGCTGCATCTGCTTCTGAAGAAAGTGAACGCAATGCAAAGACGAGTAGCCTGGCATCAGTTCTAAAGCTAGATGGATTAGCAATTGATTGACCAACTCGTGAATTTAACCAGAACTTCAATCGTAACCTAATATGGTCTAATGCATCAAGTATTTCCTTACTATTATTAGCAATTGAATCAAGTTTGATAAATCCTGGTGAGCAGTAATTGTAAAAATCTTTAAGAGTTGGTATATCTGCCCATTCTGTTGTTCCTACTCCATTTTCTAGAGCGAGTTTATACCGAAGTTTGATATCATCATCATTAAAGAATGTTTCAATTGCAATTGTAATAATACTCTCGATATTTGATATCATTGTGGGGCTGACTCCTATCGGATTTGTCCCTAGTACCATTATCAGGAGTGTTGATTTCAAAAAATCCTTGAAATCAGTCATGCGCTCCTTAATAACTTCAGGTTCATACCCCCTCAAATCGGGTAATTCAAATAAATTGTTTGATTCTTTGCTAATATCAAAATACGCCCCTTCTGTACCCATGAATTTGGTATAATCGGTAAATGTGGAACTCCCATCAGGCTTGGGATAGTCCAGGGCGATAACGGGGATACCTTGCGCCAGGGCTGGTGTTAATAATCCTGCGACTAGTACAGATTTACCAGCACGGGTAGTACCAAACACAGCTAAGTTTTTATGCTGATTGTACAAGTCGAGATGTACGGGTGTTCCTCCCTCTTCGGCGATCAGTTCAAACCCATTTTTATCACCTGTGGCGGTGCGTACTAAAGGCATGATTCCTGGTACTTCACAAGAGAAATATGGAAGACGGCGGTTAAATGGCTTTGTTAGTAAATTCTCCCAAATAATAGGTATTGTTTGCAGCCAAGTTTTCCATGCGTATTCTACTTCTCTATCAACTACCGCTGGTCGTAGAAAGCAGCTAGACAGATACTTGCAAGCTTCATCTAGTTGAGAACGATTGTGACGATGGATACAAAAGACAACCGCTGTGTGGATGGGGATAGAACCTCTCAGGATAGTTTCTTGTGCCCGTACAGCTTCTTCAATGTTCATGTTTGCCTTAACATCGATAGAGCCTTTATCAGCAGACATGGCACTAGATGTAATTGACTGTTTGGTTATGCGTTGTAAAGCTGTTTTTGCTAGCCCTTGATTTGCTTTGGATAGCTGGCATATAATTTCCGTGTCGGAGATTTTTTCTTTGGATATGACTTCCCAGAGGTATCGTAGTTGGTCGTATTCATCAACCCATCCTTGGGGTTTCTCGCTAAATTGCAGCACACCAATATACTTATCTTGAAGCTTAACCCAACCACGGTCAAGGAAGGGAACTGATTGTTCGTTTTCCAGAACTAGGTGTTTGATATGAAAATCGCTAGTTTGTTCTTCCCTAAGCCCTGCTTCATCAAGAATGAGGGGGTTGGGAATGGGTGGTACTTCACTACGGTTGAATTGATTCCAGATAACTTCCCAAATATCACCTGCTTTTAGTACTTTGGCGCTTAATCCCATTGTGTTGGAGATAATTTGCTCCCACATTTGGAATCCAGAGGTGAAGCTATCCCGCAGAATGGTTTCGATTCTCTGGTGACGTACAGAATGAATTTCCCCAGTAAATCCTTGCCAATAGGTTTGTAGTTGTTTGATAGTTTTCTCGATGGGGTCATTGCTTTTGCTGTTTTCAGCCGCAAGTACGGTATAAGTACACCAGAAGCGGAGAAACTTATTTTTACGTACCCCTGCTTGAGTGAGTTCGCGTGTTCGCAGGCGTTCTGACCTCATAAGTAGTGTTAGCTGTTCGAGGTCGCATTCTTTTTCGATTTTCTTTAATTCTTGTTGCCGGAAGGTATCCGAGGTAAATGAGCCAATGTGGATAGTGAGGGTTTCGCGTTCGGGTAATTCTTTGAGTCCGCCCTCAATATTTTCAAATATAGGTAGGATTTGTTCTTCTGGAAGGGATGGGTGAATACCTTGGATATCAAAGCAAAATCTGATTTGGATATCTTCCTTCTTCTTGAGAATGAGTGCACCAATATTTTTACGACCACCAAGTGAGATACTTGCAATCCCTGCTAGGTGGGTGATATCTTCAAACGGGGTAAGATTTTTTACTACTCCTAATTGTTCGGTTTCGAGGGATTGTCTGCCAAGTTTATCTTTCGGCTTGGTTGATTTAGTCGAAGTCATGGCGGTATAATATCTGCGTTAATTCTTAAAAAAGTTATTTGCGTTTGCGCTTAGAAGCGGGTTTTTTCCTTGGTTCGCTTTGGAGGGGATTAACCAATGAAACGAAGGGCTTATATCCGCGAGTGATGCGGGGAGTACCGACAAACTTACCTAAGAAGGCTTTATTTGATGTGACCGTCCACCAAGTTGCCCATCCCCAAGCAATTGATATTCCTGTTGCAAGCACACCTGCTTGAAGAAATCCTTGGACTACTACATACATGATCAGTGCGATCGCACTCCAAGGAACAATTTGGTCGGCGGGAAATGGACCGAGGCGGGGTTGGTCACCTAAGACTCGGTTAACGGTACGGAATTCTCTATCTCTAGGCATATTTAATTCAAGTAGGAGTGATAAGCTGTCGCGTCTACAAGTTGCACTTTTTGTAAGCTTCCGTCCTTACAGCAAGGCTATGGGCAGGAGTATAACCGACAGCTTACTAATCAAGCCTTAGCTGGGTTGGCTGTGCTGCGTTGTGTTTAGCCGCCGCCACCACCGACTACTAGTCCAGCGAGGATATCGCCAACAACTATGGTGATTGCAATAATAATTGGAGTACGGGCAATGGTCTGCCAATCTTCATCATTTCTGGCTGCTTGGACTACCCGGATAAGACCGATAGCGAGATAAATAAGGAACAGACCGCGCAGTACTGCGAAGATGAAGCCAGTTACTTTTTTATCAATACCAGGGAAGTACTTATCATCTGTGAAGAATTTTTCAGCACTGTTCATAAATTGCGCGCTAGCTGGTGCAACTGACATATCCAGCAGGAATACCACACCTACCAAACAAAACATGATTGTGTAAATGTTGATGCCGTACTTGCGCTGCCATTTCTCAAAGTTAGAAAGCAGGCTATTTGCTTTTTTGGGCATTAATGCGACGATGGCAGTAGCAAATGCGAGTGATGCCATAACCATGTTGTGGATTGAGATATCCACAATCATCAATCCGGTACCAACAGCCATCAAACCGGCGATTGTGCCATTTTCTTTCCAAGTGCGGCGACGTCTCGCTGAAACAGGATATCCGTATTCTTGTTCGTAGCTGGGAACGGGGTCGTTGTCAAATTCGGTTTCGTAGTGTGTTCTCATAAATAACAAAAGTAGGCGATTTGCAGAATAAAAGAACAGAAAGTCGCAGAAAAGATGAGCGGTGTTGAAAACTTTTTAGCCTTTTGGCTTGTAAACCTATTCTATGAAGGTTATGCCTGGAGAAACATCTAATAAATTTCTGCTTTTAGACAATGTTTTTACTAATGAAGTGTTGAACAAAAATCAGAAATAAATTATTGACAATTCCAAATATTTAAAGTAATGATTTCCTCCGCTTCGCCCCCTGGAAAAAACCTGTACAAGGGGAAGGTTGCCCAATTTTGTTTAAGCTCGGCTTTATCCATTTAGGCAGCATAGCCCAAAGTATCGGTCAAGCGTTCGAGCTAAGCACGAGGGATTTTTACCATTTTGGATCAGGACGGAGATAGGCAAGAACTCGGACACCCCTCAAAACAGATTAGAGTAGCTAATCGTTTTGAGGGGTGTACCTCGCTCTTACCCCGGCAACCTCGCCCATAGGAGGAAATAGTCAGTGAACCAAGAAACCGCTTAGAGAAATCTGGACAAAGTTACCCAGGGGAAGTTTAGTTTAGAAAATTCAACTGAATTTTCTTTCCAACCTTGAGGTCAAGAGTTTTTGTACTGCCAGCAGGTAGTTCGATAACTTGGTTGACAGGGTAAACTGAATCGTAGTTAGGACAGGTTTTGGTTTTGCAAGGGGTGGCTACCTCTACGATTGATTTAATAACTCCATTGGTCAGGAACACCATATCTAGGGGAATATGCGTATCCTTCATCCAAAGTTTAACTTTCTCAGGTTTGTTAAGTACAAATAACATTCCTTGATTCTTGGGAATCGAGTCACGAAATTTGAGTCCGTGGGCATATTCTTCTCTATCGTCTGCTAGTTCGAGTTGAACTATTTGATTGTTACTGGTAAAGGTTGCACTAATAGGTAGATACTGGGGCTGGCGAGTCCAAAAGTAGAGTGGTAGGGGTGAGAGGGCAGCAATGAAACCAGCAATTGGTCCAGCGACATTTAGAATTTTGAAGAATAGACTTTTTTCTGGAGTTTGTGCGCCTTTAGTTTGAGTGGTTTGTCTTGTAACTTCCATAATTTTAAATAGGTTAGAAATGGCAAACGTCATGAACTGTGGAATGTTTTGGATATGCTTAACCCAAACATGATGAAACTTTTCCCTTATTTATGAACAAGAACTCAGTCGTCAGGAGTCAGAATCTGTCATGAATTCTGTACGAATAGTATCGGTTGTTGGTTGAAAACCTCCTCCCGTAAGGAGCAAAATCAGTATTAAACCAGAATTCAGAATATGCCTTCTCCTGACGGAGACGCTACGCGTATAGCCCTTCGGGCATGGCTGAGTCCCAAAGGGACACGCGCAAGGGACGCTAAGGCGGAGCCTGCGCTTTGCGCTTACGGCACGCACTCGCGTTCAGAATTCAGAAATCAGAATCACTTGCGTTGGGGATTTAAACTCCAACGAGAGTGAAGACACCGTACAGACGGTGGGGATGCGCGACCCCACTACTCATCCGCCCTTCGGGTATCTCCTCCGGAGAGGCTACGCCAACGCCAGATGCCTAGGTCGAAAAACCCTCCTGCAGCTGGTTGTCGTCACCAGTCGCTACGGGCGTTCATTCTGACCGGAGGCGGAGCGTCTCCGGCTCCGCTTCTGGCGACTGACGCTCCCGGAATGCTGCTGTATCATGTGTGCTAGCTGAAAATATCGATGTTTCCAACAGCAAACTTGCTTTCATCTCGAGGGCTGCTAGGTAAAGCTTGTTGGTCTGCTTTATTACGCATCGATTCAACTCTATCTGCTTCACGGATGGCAAGCGGGTGGATTTGGCGGCGTTCTTCGAGTAGTGCTTCGATAGTTAATTCTAGGGATGGGAGTTCTGATTCGGTATGGGTATCCTCTGCTGTCATGTCGCAAAATATGGTGGCGGCAGCGCGTTCGACGATTGTTTGGATTTCTGCCCCCACACAACGATTGGTAGCTTTAAGGATACGTCTCCACTCGTCCTCGCTCCAAGGATCACCCCCCTGATGAAAGCGCTTGTCAAACCGGGCGGCATGAAGCTTAAAGATGGTATGTCTTTCCCCGTTATTAGGTAAGTCTACTTTAAATAAGTAGTCGAATCGTCCGGCGCGGGTGAGTTCGGGTGGTAACCATTCCATCCGGTTGACAGAGGCAATGACTACTACATCAGATGTTCTTTCTTGCATCCAGGTCAAAAGTTGACTAGCAAGCCTTTTTGCTAGGTCATCATCCCCGGCAAAACCTTTATCAAAGTCGTCGAAGTACAAAATGACTTGGTTGAGCCTATCTGCCAGCCTCAATAGGCGTTTAAGTTTACTTTCTGCTTGATTACCAAAACTTCTGAAATTACTCCAATCCACTATGATCAGAGGAATTCCCATATTTTGGGAGCAGGCTTTTGCCGAGTGCGACTTGCCAGTACCGGGGGGACCAACCAGCATAATGCCTTTGGGTACGCGCAGGTTGTATTGTTTGGCATACGGGGTGAGGAGTCGCTTGAACTTTTTGAATGACTGCTGCATGAGTTCTAACCCACCGAGTGGTACTTTTGGTGGGGGTAAAAACTCAATATCATACAAGCGGTTAAGCAATTGAATTTTTTTCGATAGCATCCGTTTTGCTATTTCTTTTGAGTTTTCTAGATACGAGTTTTCTAAATGGTGAGTTTTTTTAATATCCTTGAGACAGGAAATTATATCGGATATGTACAACCCAGCACTACTCTTAGCAATTTCCAACCAGTCTTGGTCTGTATATGTTGAAGAGAGAATTTTACTAGTACTTAAATTGTCAATAATTTCTTGTGTATCTGGTAGTTCTTGCGTCCATAGAGGTATAAGAGCCGCCATTTCACTTGTTATATCAGCATTTGGTCCTAGTATTATAGTAGTTTTGCCGCTATCTTCGTTATTAACTATTAGGTGAATTAACGACGATTTCATCCATTCTGATATCAGAAAAAAATCGGTTGTTTTCGGAGTCTTTTCTTGAATCCAATAAAATATATTTTCAAGGATTAATATTCCTTTACCAGAATACTCTTTCCAGAAGTTAAGTACCTGAAAATAGTCTTCTTTATTTCGCTTTGTTACTGGTTGATAGTCGTTGAATTCCCGCAGAACAAGACTTCCTTGTACGTTTACGGCTAGTTCCTTAATACTGGACTCATTCAAATTCCATATGTAACTGTTTTTACTATTTTTTTGGCAGTAAGCAGCAATATGGACGAGGAGACGGTGACGTTCTTGGAGGGGAGATTCGCAGGCGATAATCGGATGGTTATTGCTGAGGAGTTCTTCAAGGCAATCAAAGCTGGATTTCATGTAAGTTGCTTTTTGGCGTGCTCAAAAGCTATCCTATCCAGAAGGGATATTTGATTACAGCTGATAAATTTCTGATTTTCATACCATCAACATCAGAAAAAAGTTGGTTGATTTTCAGTTTTTGATAAGTTGTGCAGCCCAGCTGTGAGAGTGGAGAATTGCGGAGAGTTGTTTTCCTTCCGTTTGTAAGGGGTAGTGCAAGTATGTCAAAAACACCAGAATATCCTATTGTTTTTATTCCAGAGTTAGTTAGCATAAGAAAACAATTTACCCCTTTAGTCTTTCCTTCCGGACAAGGTGATGCTCCTATTGGGGCAAGTGAGGGGTTGTTTGAAAATGTTCTTAAACATTATTTCGGCGAGATAGTTTTTCCGCAGCAGGTGATGTTCCCGGACGGACATCGACTACCGTTTACGGCTGATTTCCTGATTGTTGAACCATTATCAGGTTTACACCTAGATGTAGAAGTGGATGAGCCTATCTCATTTGCGACTGGAAAGCCCACCCACAGTATCGGTGAGGACGATTATAGAAACAAATGTTTTGTTGATGCGAACTGGTTGGTCATTCGGTTTGCAGAAGAACAAATTTCATCTCAACCTGAGCGCTGTACTCGGTTTATAGCTGGTGCGATCGCACAACTGACGGGTAACGATACTTATCGCCAGAAGTTACTTAATGTAGAGAAGGTTACTCCGATGCGGCAGTGGTCGTACCGTCAGGCTTTGAGTTTGAAGAAAAAGGATTATCGTCAAGGCTATCTGCAAAAGAGAAAAAATTAGGGAATTTATCAAGATTTATCTAAAAATAACCAGCAGTAAAAAACAGCTGGTTGATTTACCAATTTCCTAACTTTTGATTTCTGCAAGCCGCACACTCGTGACTTCTAGTCATGAGTTAGGCGTTCCATATTTCTATATTTTTTCTTCTCTGCGAGACGCTGAGCGCGAAGCGCACGCACTCGCGTTCGCGAACGCATGGTCATGCACATGGTAAGATTAGGTATGGAAGTAAAACACGCTTCTAGGATACGTTTATGCAATTGAGTACCACATAGTGTGGTGCGTCAAATATAGACACAAGGTATTGAAGGATGAAATAGCCGAGTTCTTGAAAGAGGTTTTAGTCGAGACGGCAATTCTCTACAAGTTTAGAGTAGAGAGCCTTGAGGTTGTAGAAGACCATGTTCATGTTTTAGTTTCGGCAACACCTCAGCACACCATCCCCAACATAGTCAAAATGCTAAAGGGAATATCAGCTAGGAAGCTGTTTTTAAAATTTCCTCAATTGAAGAAAAAAATATGGGGTGGGCATCTTTGGAATCCAAGCTATTTTGTAAGCACTGTTTCAGAAAACACAGAAGCACAAGTCAAGAACTATATACAAAACCAAAATGCAGAAAGCGTTTAAAGTCACACTAATTCCTACACACAATCAAGAAGTCTTAATCAATAAGACTATTGGTTGTGCAAGGTTTGTGTATAACCGCTTTCTGACATTGAGAAAAGAGCTATATAATACTGAGCAAAAAACCTTAAACTACAATGGTTGCAGTCAGCAGTTAACTTTACTCAAAAAAGAGATTGAATGGCTCAAAGAGGTAGATAAGTTTGCTCTACAAAACTCGCTCAAGAATCTAGAAACAGCGTACAAAAACTTCTTTTCTGATTTAAAAAAAGCTAAAGGCAAGAAGGGCGTAGGCTTTCCTAGATTAAAAAAGAAACATGGATGCAAGCAGTCCTACAAAACCAACCTGACCAACGGCAATATTCAGGTAATAGAGAATCGTTTAAAGCTACCAAAGCTAGGATGGGTGAAGTTTCACAAGTCTCAAGACATTACAGGAAAGCTTATAAATGTTACGGTAACTTGCACTTCTTCTGGTAAATACATTGCTAGTATTCTGTGCGAAACAGAGATAGAAAAATACCCTCAAGTCACACAGAATATTGGATTGGATTTGGGAATTAAAGCTTATCTTGTTACCAGCGATGGTGAAGTTGTAGACAATCCAAAATATTATAGAACTCAAAAAAGGAAGTTACGCTCATGCCATAAAAAACTATCCCGTAGTGCAAAGAGTAGTAGTAATAGAGTCAAAGCGAAAAACAAGCTGGCTCGTACTTACGAACGGATTACGAATTTGAGAGACGACTTTCTGCACAAGCTGTCAACTCGTCTAATCAAGGAAAACAGCATTATCTGTATCGAAGATTTACGAGTCGCTAACATGGTGAAGAATCACAAATTAGCAATGAGCATTTCAGACGCTAGTTGGGCTAAATTCGTTGTCATGTTGGAATATAAAGCTTTGTGGCATGACAGAATTGTGCAGAAAATTGGCACGTTTTATCCCTCATCTCAAACTTGTAATCATTGTGGTTTTATCAACCCGTTAGTCAAAGATTTAAAGCTGCGTGAATGGTCTTGTCCTACTTGCAGTAATTACAATTTGAGAGACAATAATGCGGCTTTGAACATATTGGGTGAGGGATTGAGATTAATAGCCGCCGTGGGTATCCCGGAGGCTCTAAACGCCTGTGGAGAACTTGTAAGACCTGGAGCAATTCAGGCAGAGATCGTTGAAACAGGAATCGCGTGACTTCTAGTCATGCGAGGTTCAAAATTTCTTGTAACCCAGTTATAAATTATGATTCTACGGTTAAGTTTGGCTGCGCTCGCGCTTCCCGAATAATCATACCTTTGAGTCGGCGACGCGCCCGTTTCCATCCCTCCTCGGGGATAATTTTGTACGGCATTTCTTATTGTTCCTGGTAATAGTAGTTGAGGATATAGTTGATTCAAAACCTGCGCTTTTTCTCATACAACTTTTCCCCTTACTTGTTCGTGTCTTTGGGCTTTTCCTAGTGGAATAAGTAGTGTTATATTTATGAGTCATTGAGGGCGTTCTGGTATTTGATTCGCACTTTTTATTTGTAACTGATAAGGCTTTAGCAGTAGCTTGTCCTTGATTTTCTTGCACTATATTTTTTACTGAATAGGTTGGACTTCCTGCTAACTGCTTCTCAAATGCGATTTGTAACTCTAACAATAACGCTAGTATAAACAGTGTGGAGAAGCCATAAATGAGAACGTAGAGAATTGCGTCTAGTATTTCTTTCATAAATTTTAATCCTTGTTTTAATACAAATATCATCTGGTATTTTTGTAGCGAAAATGAAGCTATTCACCAGTTATTTTTTCTAAGATTTAAGTGTTAGCTAATACCGTTATTTCTCTATTTTTATGATAAAATACTAATACAGCTAATAAGTCTGAAACTGAGCTATAGCTTTTAGAAAAAATAAAAATGGTTAAAATTTTACTCTTAACCATTTGGTGACAATTTTCATGAAATGATGGGATACACCTATGTTTGATTCACATAGTTGGGGCGTACGCCTTTAGTGGTGGTTTTTATTGTTGCGGTTCTTACTACTTGATTGCACTTTAAACCGTACCTGCTTACCGATAGTTACCTCAGCAACATTGCTGATATCTTGACCAGATTTGTAAGCTTCGAGAATTGCCTTATTATTAGCTTGGTACTTGATAGTTCTAAACTCATCTGGAAAATCTTCATCATCTACTTCTAATAGTAAGTTAGCCACTTTAGGTGGGTTATCTCTAATCTCAATCACCCTTGACTTACCGATATTTTTGTCATTGATTAATCCAATTTCGTATAAATGGATGAGGGTGCGCTTGATTTGTTCAAGTTGAGTTTTGCGGCGTGAAATTACTTGGTTGTGGAGTTCGGCTACTCGCGCTTTTCTTTCCTCCCAGGTTTCGAGGTCAAGGTTTAGCTGGTCAACAACCCAAGCGATCGCATCGATTTTAGTTTCGATACCATCTTGAATCGCCATAAGTTCTTGTACGAGTTGTTCTACCTTACCCTCTTCTCCTAACTCGCTTGCTTCTTCTATCTGCGACCAGAGTTTAGCTGCATCTAGGCTTAATTCCTTAAGGGTAAGTTGATTGATTTCGTGCATCTGTGCTTGAGTCATGAAAAGTTCCTAATTAATATGAAAAGCCAGTAGTGGTTACTTGTTACTGGCTGTTGATTATCAAGAGTTGATGGTTGAAGGGAGATTGAATTTAGTAACCGTATAAGTGATAGTAGTCTGACTTTTCCTGCGCCAATTCTGCTGAGTAGTCGTAGTAATCCACTTCGCTTAGGATTGTTCTGATTTGTTGAACTTTTGGTGCAGATTTTGCTGGTTTTTGATTGGTTTTTGAGTTAGAATTAGTAACACTTTTCATCTTTATACAACTTCAATTCATGAGCGTGAAGTTGTTGCGTCAGCATCTGTTGTGATGTTGATTTTCAAAGGGAAGATTATTGTGATTTCAACTTTGAGTTTGCCGTTGCGGCAAGGTAATGGTTGAAAACAGAGAAAGCAAAGTTATGGTTGAAAAATTTGGCTGATTGATTAAATTGCCTGTAATGTCAACTTAGTACAGGATTTCACAAGTTGGTAGCGTTATGTATGTCTTTCTGTTAGCGTAGCTCCCACCGGGTGAAGGCACGCAGCATTCGCTCCGCGTCTGTGCAGGAGATACGCTTCACACTCCGTTACACTCAGCATGACACTTTACGCTACGGATTTATGAAATGCAGTACTTAGATCACTAGCAGTCTACTTTACAAAAGTATCCTGTGCTTGCTTGAGGGCATTCCGGACTTGTTTATAGCTATAGAGTATACCTTTGCTGTTGGTTGGTTACGGTAAATATGAATCTGTTCTTGCTCAATGAGAGGAGCAGCCGACAAATCAACATAGAGTTTTTCAGATGCAATTAGCGCATTGATATCATCAGAATTAGCTTCTTTGACTTCAGAACTTAGTTGGACAAAGGTAATTCCTGGATTTGACGCGACAACAGTAATTAAATTTGTGGCGATTTCTTCACTAACAATATATTTTTTATCGAGATAGCCTCTTAAATACTTAATGTTGCGGTACTTGATCCAGTCAATTTCACTACTGGAACGCAATCGATAATAAATACCTAATTTGTTCGTGTATTCTTCAGCATAGAAATTATGCCACTGACCATCTTCAGCTCTAATGTAGCGGTCGGGATATTTAACAGCAAGTTTCCCTAACTTTTCTTCTGGTTTCCATTCTTCAAAACCGACTGAGTTATTTCGGATAATAAAAAAGTCTGGTACGTGTGCAATCGTACAGTTTTTCCCATTACTAGATTTAACTTTTAAAGTAAATTTGTATGCCTGATCCCAATATTCAAGGACATCATCCTCGTACTCGTAAAATAATTCAATTGCTGGCAGTTCTACTGTTCGTGATTCAAATTGGATAGTCCATCCCATTTTTTGACTGGAATAGAAACCAGCAACATTTCTGAAGCTGCTACGTACTCTTCTTACTGGGTCTCGTGAACGAATTTCGTTAGTTAGTTTTCGAGAGAGTTCGGAGAAGTTAAGACGTTTGTATAAGTCTTCTAACTGCACACTGGTAAGCATGTAGACCCTCCCTAATTCTTAAACAGGGGTCTTGGAGTATGTTTGGCTCAGTTTAGGAACTTCAATTTTCTGTAAAAGCTTTCACTTGCTGATTTGTCGTCAAAATTTATGTCGGGTGAGGTTTGAGCGTCGCCGCTCTCCCCTCCCCTAAGAACCGTGCATGAGACTTTCGCGCTCACAGCCCAATGTTGGCTAGTAAGGGTGAAAATAGAGTAGGGACGGAGCGCACCTTCAAACCTCACGACTTGCGTGTTTCTCTATCCCTCTCTCCAAACGAAGCGTGACAGTTTCCCGTCACTTCGCTTTCCATCATTGCAACCGACTGTGGTCACCAAATGAGGACGTTTGAGCATGGCAGCGTCTACAGAGTAGTTGCAAGTTCTCTTTAGCATCAGTACCGCCAATTCGGCGTGCTTTAATATGGTGCAAATCGAGGTCATCGGTACAGCCGCAAATAGCACACTTAGCTCCGCGTTCTGCCTTAATCTCTTCCTTCAATTCTCGCCATTCATCATTCAGAGCATTACCAAGCCAGACTTTATCAGGTATTGGTATTTCGGGAATAGTTAACGTTGTGGACTCCTCACCTTTTAAATAAGGATTTGGTAGACAGCGTGACCGATACTTTGTAATCGGTTGATCGCTCATACGGTATAGGTACAAATAGTCTTCCCCATTCCGTATTCCCCAGTTATCTCTTTGTCCCGTCTTATGAAATTGACGCATTTTATACATCTTCATAATCCGGCGGGGTGGTAGGCGGTGTCGTTTCTGTAACCAAAGAAACAGACGTTCATTGACCCAGAAATCTAAATCCTTAGCCGTTTTCTTGGCATTACTGTGACAGTAATAACCAATCCAACCTCTTAGTACTGCGTTTAAAGCAGTGAATTTGAGTAAAGGGGAATCTTTGAACCATCTCCGCTCTGTCATCTCCTTAATTTTGGCTTTTAGGCGTTTCTTGGCATCCTCTGTTGGTGTTACCAATAACTTTGGTTTATCATGACCGCTGACGTAGCGTCGGACGTGGAAACCAAGAAAATCAAATCCATTGTTAACGTGTGTTACTCGTGTTTTCTCCGTGTTGAGTTCCAGTTTTAATTCTTCTTTTAGGAAGGTCTGAAACTCTTCACGTAAACGCAATGCTTCCACTTTACCGCCATTGGTTAACAACAGCCAATCATCGGCATAGCGGATTAATGCACAGTTTCCCAATCGTTGTGTTCGTCGTTTCTCTTTTTGTTTGCGGTCTAGGCTGCCATATTTATTCCACCAATACATATCCAATTGGTGTAAATATATGTTCGCCAATAATGGTGAGCAAATTGCTCCTTGTGGCGTACCAATATCTGTACGTTGAAACAATGCTCCTTGCATTATTCCCGCTTTTAAGAAACGTTCAATTAGCTTAAGGAGACGTTGGTCTGCGACTCTTTTCGCCACAAGTTTTAGTAAAATCTCGTGGTGAATATTGTCAAATGCTCCCTTAATGTCTCCCTCAATCACCCAGAAGTATTTGTTACGTTTATTGATGTAGCTATCCAATAGGGCAATACAGTCCTGTGTTCTGCGTCCCGGTCTAAAACCGTTAGAGCAGTTAAGAAACTCACTTTCCCATATTGGTTCTAACACCATCTTTAGTAACATTTGCACTACTCGGTCTTTGAGGGTTGCAATACCCAATGGACGACGCTTACCCGACGCTTTAGGAATATAAACACGGCGTACTGGTTTTGGTCGAAACTGTTTAGAACGCAGTTCGGCTTGTAACTCACTTACAAATTCAGTTAGTGCTGTTTCGCTGGCGAGTTCCTTTTTGGTTACGCCATCAATTCCCGCAGTTTTAGCCCCTTTATTTGAGAGGACAGATTTTAAGGCTGCGTGTATCCAATCTTTCCGGCAAATTAGCCGATATAAATGGTCAAACTGATGTTGGGGATTATGCTCTGCCTTTATGGCTAGACTACGTTGGGTTTTGATAATATCGGACATACATCGCGCGTCCTCTCTACTTCCCTTGACGTTTTCCTACAATGACTGCCGTCCTTCGCCATGTACCAGAACTTTTCTGGCTCGGACTACTACGACGGCTCTGCCACTAGATGGTTACATCAACCGCAGTTAGTCCAGTCTCAATGAGACCAACCATCTAGCTTCCTACGTTCACATAGTGGTATGTATTTTATTTGACCTTAGGTTCCTTCTTTACGCCCATAGGACACAGACCCAGTGTCCCCGATACCAGCCGATAATTTATACCCCTATAATTAGAGCGGTTCAGTCCGAGTAGAAAGACCTTTTCATCAGCCGCATCAAAAGCTGATTTTCCTGATATCTCGTACCATCTCTGTCGTTTAGCAGTACGTCCAAGGTGTGGGCGCTTCAAACAAAGGTTTCTTCCGTAACCATAGTCAAATTCAGGCTCGAAGCCTTGTGCTGTAACAGAGTGCCAGCATGTTGCCCCTTGTTCGTCGGGCTTCAAACGGGTTCTTACTCATTATCCCCCGCTTACCGACTCAGCCTTGGTGCTCTGGGGTGAGCAACCATCTTACTAGTCTACTAAATCACCTCCTATTTTCTAATGACCGTAAGCAATACCACTAAGTGCTTCGTAGCACACTCACTCCTCCCTGTGGTGTGCCTTGTTCCGTTGGATGAAGATTTCCTTGGAACACAAAACCTGCTTTTAACCATTCTTTGATTAGTTCTCGGTTCGGAAAATTACCAATCATGGACAGAATGGATTCATGGGCAATGTTGTCAAAAAAGCCTTTGATATCAGCTTCTAGAACCCATTTATGCCATCTTGAAAGCAAGTTGAAACTTTGTTCTATTGCATCTTGACAGCTTCTTCCCGGTCGGAAGCCGTAACTGTTTTCTTCAAATACGGTTTCCCATTCAGGTTCCAGAGCGTTCTTTACTAGAGTTCCGTCTTTGTTACCTCAGACCTACTAAGAGTAATCGACCTCTCTTAGACTCTGTAGGGCTTACCCTGTTGTATCGTTTAGTTTTTATCCTCTTTTAGGTGCTATCTATTCTGCGATGGAGCTAAGTTCACACGGTTTATAGAAAACTGAACTATAAACCCCGTCCATTCACCTTTTGGTCAGAGCCTGTCAGCCCAATTTGGCTCTTTTTCGTATAACGCAGTTTAAACGATAGTTCACTTACGTTCACCATTAGAGGATACCCCTTCGCTCCTTTAACCGCTTTAGGGCTACCAGTTTTGGTTTCTTTCGTGGTCTGCACTCCGCCTCGTTCATTACTTACTTGAGGCGTGACCGGACTCTTATGAGTCTTTTACGTAGGGGTAGCGGGTGTGAATCCGCTAGGAAAGTAGGCTTCCCGTCCTAAACGACCTTTTTCAGGTCGCGCCAGTTAGCAACGAATCGCACTATCCTTCCATGTACTCAGAATTAGTAGAGAGGTCTCCAGGACCAGAGCCTGCACCGATATAGGCTTGGGCTGTTTCTAGGAACGATTGAGCTGGTTCCATGTTCGCGGATGGTAATCTTTGCCGCTTGCTTTTGAGAAACTCTGCAAAGTCCAGAACCTCCTGTTGCTCGGCAGGAGACAGTGTCTGGAGTGTTTCAATAACTTGCTGTTGAATGGGTTGCATAGGGAAAATCTTCGTCTTTGGGTGCTGGGATAACTCCTTTGGCGCTTGGCAGATTTTTCATATGCCTACGGCACGCCTGACGGCTATCGTTGTGAACCAACCGTCGCAAATTGTGTTGATATGTAACAAGTTTGAAAAATATGGACACAATTAATACTCAGTAAATTACTATATTCTGCCAAACCTTTTATAATCAGCTTGTCGATATCAACAATGATATCAAATGCCAGACCAAAAGTCTCCACCAAGCGAAATGATTCGTGTGCCCGTTCCACTCATTGGGGTGGTTCGGCGATTATCAAAACTACACAGACAGGGTCATACAATTGCCTTGCTGCAAGCCTTAGAGGAACTAATATCAAATTTTGATATCAATGCTTTATGTCGTTTAAAACGACTACAACGTATAATATTTAAGGATTTTACGTTGTTTATATTTTCTACAACGTTTCAAGTGGATACTGGACTAACATCTCTGAAAAAGGTATCCACTTTTCATCGTTAGTGTAGGTCATGATGCCGTCTTTGGTAGTTTGACTAGCTTGAATCAATTTTTTTTGCAACGCTTGTGGATACCATTCGGTAAACAAGTCTAACTCCGATTTAATTTGAATTTTACCGTTGGGTTTCCAGCATTGTTCAATAGCTGTTTTTAGCCAACCTCCTGGTTTATCAACACCACCATTGGAGATCGCTTCTTTTAACGCTTCTATTGCGGATAAAACAATTTCTTCTGAAGCGGCTTTAATTGCTTTAATTAAAGTTGAATTAAGTTGAATACCTAAAGACTCAAGTTGTTGTTTAACTTGCTCACTAATATTGGAACTTCCTGCTCTTTTCTTTTCTAATGATGTTACTTTAGGATTCTCTATTGGTACTACAGTAGATTCTTGTACCTGCTGACGACATTCCTCCAATTGTTGTTTTAACTCTGCATTCTCAGTCTTCAGCCTTTGTGCTAAATCATCAGCACCTTGTAGATGATAAACCCTACCAGCTAACCCTTCATTAATTCTGCGTAGCCCATCTATTTCTGCTCGTAACTTCTTGTTCTCTTCCCTGACAGTGGAAATCATTACTGATTTAGAATTATCTGATGCTATTGGAGGTTGTTTAGATTTAGGTTTTTGCTTTTGCTGGTCACGCAGAGTTTCAATTCTATTTCTCAAATCTTCTTGTTTATACAAGTAAGCAGTCGAGACATTAGCAGATTGAGCTACGGATTTAAAACTAATTATTTGCCCTTGTTTTATCATCCTCTCAAGTGCTTTTTCTACTCGTTCTGCTGATTTTTTAGCCTTCTGTGCTGCGCTAGAGCGTAATGCTTCAATCTTTCTGTTTGTCATTATCCACCTCAAAAACTTTAATTAGCTTTATAGAATTAACTCCTTTCTAATCTGGGTTTTTGAATATGTAAATACTCAAACTTATGTACAAAACAGTAAGCAACTGATTATTTTCTTAGTATTGGCTCTATACCAGAGTAAGAAAACTCGATTATGCTATTTCATTGTCTGTCTCCAAGGTTTTTATGACTTTCTCTAAATTCTCTTTAATAGGCGTGTTCTTATGGACTTGTAACTCCCAACCACAATTGTGAGCTTTTTTTAAAACGTTGTTAGTGCGCTCTAAAGTGTCTTTTAAAATAGGTAGAAAGTTTTTATTTGTTCTCCAGTGTGGGCAGTTGTAGCAACCATCGAAACCAGGAATATCACAATCACCTAGTATCTTGGGTCTAGCGCAATAGCCATGTTCTAACGCTCTGGCTTGTACGTTCTTCTTGAACCATTCCAGGTCATCATTGCTAGACAGTATCGTTTCGTGTAGTTTAGCAGTTTCTCCCTTGAAATTAACTACCCTTGATTCATGGTATTTCTCAACCTCTTTTCTGAGAGTTTCATCAAAAATATGAGCGTATACCATCGTCATTTCTGGCGATTCATGCCCGAAATAACGCTGGATAATATGCTGAGGAACACCAGCATTAATCATACGAGTACCAACCGTATGCCTGAATTGATGAGATTGAAAATTCCAAATGTTACCCGAACTATCCTTGACATTAAACTGTTGGGCTAGTCTCTTAATATAGTTAATAAAGGAAGTACTTGTCATGAGTTTAGGCTCTGGTATAAAGTCATCACTTTTCCCTCTTGCCCTTCCACAAAATAAGTAAGGAAACCCATCTCCTAATTCTTCTTTTATATAAGCCTGTTGTTCTTGTATGACCTTAGCTAACTCATTACTAATAGGCTTGGTATGTTCCTTATTCATCTTATACATTTGATATTGAATATACCATCCTCCTTTTCCATTAGACTTTAAACAATCAAACTTTAGTCTTGTTAATTCCCCTATCCTAAAACCGCATTCTATATCAACTAGAACCATTCTCATTACAGACTTAGGTAAATACTCTAAATGTTGATTAAGCTGCGTCATAACCCCTTCTGGGATGAATCGAGGAAGTCTTTTTGGCTTTTTTGGCCAGTCTTCAAGTCTAATCAGAGCAGGTTCGACTTCAAACCAGTTGTTAAGAACCCCTGTCTCAAAGAATGTTTTGACTATGGATATACAATGTGTATGATGAAAATGTGAATAATTATTTACTTTCAAATAGGACAAGTAATTTATTATTAATGCTCTGTTAATACCTTGAAATTCTTGACTATAACTTATTTCTGTTAAAAAAATCGAAAAAACGTTTATATAAGCTACTTTTACGATTAAAGTGGAAAAAGCAAGTCTTGTACTAGACAAATATAAAATAAACTTTTTAAAGTAATATTTAAGCCAAGGTTGTTGTATATAGGAGAAATTAATTTTATTATGTGCATGAATTCCTTTTTCATAACCTAAATGCTCAGTTGTCCAAACATCATGGTCAAACTCAAAATCTTTAGGAGCGATAAGAATATGTGGTCTTTTTGCTCCAAATGTTTCTTTAGGTCTATTCTCTACAGTAGGTTTAGTCTGCTCTAATACTTGCATTTCTAGAGAAGGATATATTAGGTCTTTGGCTATCTCTTCTATTTTCATTTTGATGACTCCTGTTGTGCTAAATATTTTTTGTACTCTTCAATCATGTCTTTATCATCAAGATGAATATAGGTGTTAACCGTTGTCTGAATATCAGAGTGACCTAATCGCTTTTGTACATAAGACATATCCCATCCTGCACGAATTAATTCTGTTGCATGAGTATGCCTTAATAAATGAGGGTTTACCTTAATTCCTATTTTTTGAGATAACCTTCTAAACAAACTATCAACAGTTTTGTATACCAAAGGTGTACCAATTTCTCCTTGAGCAGGAGCTTTGATAACTACAAAGATAAAGTCACAATCAATTTCTTCTGGGTACTCATCACAGAGGTAGGCTGAGTACCATTGCATTAATTCTTTGCTAACATGAACTGTTCGCTCTACTCCAGCCTTGGCTCTAACTAGGTTAAAATTATCTAATCTTGGTACAACATGAATCTCCGACGTTTTCCCTGTTACCATATCTGAATGTCTTAGTCCTAGTACCTCACCTATTCGTAGACCTGTTTCATATAGCAACCTAATTAAAAACTTGTCGCGTAATGTGTTACAAGCTTCAATCAAGGTGTTAACTTGTTCAGGTGTTAAGCATCCAGGGAATGTCTTTGGTTCTTTTATCTTTAATAGTCGCGTCTTAACCTCTTTACCTTTGCTAAGGTGGTGTAAAAAAGGCTTATATTTACGCCCTGGCTGTAATTGATAGCGATAAGCATCTACCCCCTCTGTTGCTCCTATACGCTCTTGGAACTCATAGAACCCACAAACAGTTGTTAGGCAGTGATTGATAGTTTTTTCGCAGCGTTTGGAAACAATAGGCTGAGTAGATAAAACGCTCTTCGACGGGTTTCTCAGCCAGTGGATAAAGTTTGATAGCTGTGACAAGCTAATTTCAAGCCAATCTAGCTTTGACTCTCGCAAAAATTCCCAAAATAGTTTCAGGTTGTAAGCATATGTCTGAATCGTGTTTGGACTCCGCCCGACGCTGTCAAGGTAATGTAAGTACTTTTGGATTGGCGAAACCGGTAAATAATCGTCATCCAGCACTATCCAAACCAGACGGTTGGAGTTTGGGAGGATACCTTTTTGGACTTTCATCCTCACATAACCTCAATCTCTTTGATTACATTGTAATTAAATACTACATAAGAGCGGAAATGCAAAAACAGCGTAGTGATAAAACTTAATATCAGCTACGCTGTTGTTGTTGTTGTTATTTAAAATTTAATAAGACATAAAATAATGATATCGATGTAACAGCAGGCAATAAATCAGTCAAACAGCTAGAAGAGAGGCTTTTGAAACTGGAATCCCATCTTACAGCTCTTGGCTCCTCAGTGGAAACAAAACTAGAAGTTATTACTAAGAAGCTAGAGTTAATCGAACGGTCTATCGCCTCTGGGAGATTGGGCAACAACAAACCGCGAAAAGTTGCGTACCCGTACCAACAAACACAAGTTGAACTACAACCTAGGACAAACGAAAGTCTTGCTCAAAGACTCGGTGTCACAGTTCAAGGTCTCGTCGCTGAAAGAGAAAACAAGAGCGCTAAAGAATTTTTGAGTTGGTCCCGGAACCGCGATCCTATGAGTATTGCTTGGGAATGGAAAGCTTCGGACGGACTGTACCACCCCCAACGCTAGTTACCTGCGCTCGGGTTACCCTCCTATGTCCTGAGCCCTGAGTCCAAAAGGACACGCTGCGCGTTAGCGCAAGCTCCTCCGGAGGAGGCACGGACACGCCCTCGCGCAAAGCGTGCCGCTAGGCATACGCGAACAGTACTGGCTCCCCTCCTGCACTTCTGTTGTCGTCACCGCACGGCGCTGGCTCGACTTTGCGCGCCCGGTTGCCCAGATAACCTGCGAAAAAATGAAACCCCAATAATTACAAAGAAATGCAAATTATTGCTTGACTAATAGCAAATTTAATGGCTTTATTTGTGCCAAAAACCAAAGTGAGTGCTACTCGTGGTCAAATTGCTTGTATACTATATTTTCTGAAAATATATCCGCACGTAAACTTCCTTGTGTTGCGTGATTCTTAACAAATCCAATCAGTATGTTTTTACAGTACCAAAAAGCGGGACAATAAAAATCAGACATCTTAACATCAGACGAAACTCGTCTTTAGTATTATTATCTAGTGTGCTTCAATTATGACGCTCTCGCTTGTCCACCTGAAGCATTACCGTGCGTCGATTGCGGAGCTTCCTATTCCTGCTGCGGAGGCGAAGTTAGTGGCGTTATGGTTGGATGGGAAGGCTCCATCGTCGGTGGTGGCATATCAGTGTTATGTCAAGCGTTTTTTGGCATTTTTACGTAAGAAGCCACTCAAAAGTATTACCTATGAAGATTTGGTTGACTACGCGACGACTTTTACCTCTCATTCGGAAAGTACCCGGCGCATCCACCTTGCAGCGGTTAAGAGTTTGATTTCGTTTGCCCATCAAATTGGGTATTTACCGTTTAATGTTGGGATGGCGTTGAAACTGGGCGAAATACCCGACGCGATTAACTCTCGGTACATCGATGAGGCAGATGTGAAATTATTGGTGCGTGCTGCCGAAAAGCTTTGCGCGAGTGCAAAAAGTCCTAAACGGCAGTTTATTGCTCGTCGTAATCTGTTGATTATTAAACTGCTGTATGCGGCGGGGTTGCGTGCCCATGAGCTGTGTCAGTTGACGTGGGGGGATTTAACTCATCGAGGTGACAGTGGGCAAGTTTACGTGCATGAGGGAAAGGGGAATAAAAGTCGGAGTATTTTGCTGAAACCGAAACTGTGGACTGAGTTGATGGCGTTTAAAGGCGATAATGTTAAGTCCTATGATGCTGTTTTTACCAGCCAAAAAGGTGGACATCTAGAACGACAAAATCTTCATCCGATTATTAAGGCGGTTGTTGAAGAGGCAGGGTTAGATGAGAAGATTAGTTGCCATTGGTTGCGGCACGCGCATGGAAGCCATGCCGCCGAACGTAAGGTGAATCCAGTGTTGATACGCGATACGTTGGGACATAGCGATTTGTCGGTTACGGACCGATATTTGCGGGCGCGTCCCCATGAAAGTAGTGCTTTGGAGTTGATGGATTTGTAAGGCGTTTCACTTTTATGCCTTGATGCCATAACGTGATAAAGTAGCCCAGGAATTACTGCGCTTCCACAGTCTACTTGAGATTAAGTTAGCCTCTTATTAGTTTGCGCCTAGCTGAGTTCTTCATTTCTAGTTCAGAATAGAGAAAGACACGTTTATCAAAATATATTGATGCGATCTTCCTCTACCGCCATTTCTGATTTAATTGTTTCTGGGTTTCATGCCCTTAGCGATCCACTTAGGATTAGCGTTATAGAACTGCTGCGAACTAAAGAGCTTTGTGTGTGTGATTTGTGTGATGCCTTGGGAGTCAGCCAATCAAAGCTGTCTTTTCACCTGAAAAGTTTGCGGGAAGCGGGTTTGGTTCGCTCTCGTCAGGAAGGACGCTGGATTTACTACAGTCTTAAAATCCCTCAATTTGCCGCCCTAGAGCAGTATCTGTCTGAATTCCGCCGATTTAGCCAAATATTGCCTGCTCAGTTTTGTCAAGACCAGTCCTAATATATCTATTTTTTTTAATTAAGTTGTGTAAATTATCACTCTCTATTGTCTTGACAAATCAATTTTTTTTGAAATGATAGAGATATACCCTTAATTGATTTATCAGGGTGGTGGAGATAATGAACGCAAGACTTGTCAAGTTGGTACTCGCATTGGGAACATTGGTTTTAACAACCAGTTGGACTGCGAGAACCTACTCAACTCAAACTCAAGTAGCACAAAAAGTAGCTCAAGGGAATACGCAAACGACAACAGGGGATGTGAGGATTGATGGTTCAAGTACTGTTTATCCAATCACTCAAGCGATCGCTAAAGCGTTTGAATCAGAGCAAAACAAGAAAGTATCAGTGAATATTTCTGGTACAAGTGGCGGTTTTGAAAAATTCTGTGCGGGACAAACTGACATTTCTAACGCTTCTCGACCAATTTTAAAAGCAGAGATAGAAACTTGTCGCAAAAATGGTGTCAGGTTTATAGAACTTCCCATAGCTTTTGATGCTCTCACCATTGTTGTTCATCCACAAAACAACTGGGCAAAAGAAATCACCCTTGCCGAGTTGAAAGAAATGTGGGAACCAGCAGCTCAAGGGAAAATTACAAATTGGAATCAAGTGCGCGCATCTTGGCCCAATCGTCCCTTAAAATTGTTTGGTGCAGGCAACAAATCTGGAACTTTTGACTATTTCACCGAAGCAACAGTCGGCAAAACAAGAGCCAGTCGTACTGACTACACAGCGAGCGAAGATGACGAAGTTATAGCAGCCGGAGTCAGCAAAGATCCAAATGCTCTAGGTTACTTTGGCTATGCTTATTATCAAGAACACAAAGATAAGTTGAAACTGGTAGCGGTTGATAATGGCAAAGGACCTGTATTGCCATCACGTGAAACCGTAGAAAAAGCTCAATATCAGCCACTTTCTCGACCTTTGTTTATCTACGTTAACCCTTGGGGTGCGAAGAACAAAGAAGCAGTATACAAATTTGTAAATTTTTACATTGATAGAGCACCTAAAGTCATAAGCTCTGTGGGCTATGTGCCTTTACCACAAGAAGTTTACCGTATAGCGCATATTCATTTAAACAATGGTAAAGTGGGCACTGTGTTTGGCGGAGAAGCACAGCTAGACCTAACCCTTGCTGAAGTGTTACGCAAACAAAAGCAGTTTTAGGTTGATGAAATCGTGAATCAAATAAAGCGGTAGACGTTAGCCTCAGCAAGAAGCACCTTTACTTTGGTGTCAATTGGATAGAAAGTCATGATGGTAAATAATTTAAGTAAAGGTACTGATTATGCATAGAGCGAGCAGTTTTGGGATTGTAGTATTTACTAGGCGATATAAATGAAAAATGACTGACTTATAACGAAAAGAAGCCAAGTTTTCGTTAAACAAAAAGTAAGTTGACCTCGTATCTGTATAGGGAATTTTAATGAGTACAAACAATTCGCCAGCAAATAAAGTTGCAGTGAAAGCAGGCAGCAATTTAAGTTTTTTTGAAAAGTATCTCACTGTTTGGGTTTTCTTGTGTATCTTTGCGGGAATTTTATTAGGAAGAATGTTTCCTGGGATTGCAGTAGCACTTGATGCAATGAGTGTGTATCAAGTGTCAATTCCGATTGCGATTTGTTTGTTTTTCATGATGTATCCCATCATGGTAAAAATAGACTTTACGCAAGCGGCAAATGCGATTCGTGCCCCAAAACCTGTTATTCTTACCTTGGTGGTGAACTGGTTGATTAAACCCTTTACGATGGTAGCGATCGCACAGTTTTTCTTAGGATGGTTATTTCGTCCTTTGATTACGGGAACCGAAATCATTCGCGGTAGTGAAGTCGCAATAGCAAATTCTTACATTGCAGGCACCATTTTACTAGGAATAGCTCCTTGTACAGCAATGGTGCTGATGTGGGGGTATCTTTCCTACGGCAACCAAGGACATACCTTGGTGATGGTGGCGGTGAATTCTTTGGCGATGCTATTTTTGTATGCACCGTTGGGTAGATGGTTATTGGCAGCAAATGATTTAGCAGTGCCTTGGGAAACAATCGTTTTATCGGTACTGATTTATGTCGGATTACCGTTAATTGCAGGAATGTACAGCCGTTATTGGATTTTCAAACACAAGGGCAGAGAATGGTTTGAGCGGCGATTTTTGAAGTATCTCACGCCAATTTCTATCACTGCTTTGTTGATAACTTTGGTGTTACTATTTGCTTTCAAGGGTGAGTTAATTGTGAATAATCCCCTGCATATCTTGTTAATTGCAGTGCCCCTGTTCCTTCAAACGAATTTCATTTTCTTGATTTCTTATGTAGCAGCTTTAAAACTCAACATATCTTATGAAGATGCAGCACCAGCAGCATTAATTGGGGCTAGCAATCATTTTGAAGTTGCCATTGCGACTGCGGTGATGCTGTTTGGCTTAAATTCTGGCGCAGCACTAGCTACAGTGGTTGGCGTTTTAATCGAAGTCCCAGTGATGTTGATGTTGGTTGAGTTTTGTAAACGTACAGCGCCTTGGTTCCCACGGGAACCAGAAAAGGCAACGTTGCGTGACCCGCGTTGTATTAGTGCTTTCAAGTAATCAAGACTTGATGACTTGAGTCTTTAAAGGAAGAATTCACGCTTGCCGGATGAAGGTTGCAATGCTAAAGCAAAGAGTCGTACTGAGATTAGACGAGGGTTGAAACAAATGGAACAGCAACAGATTCAGCCAATAAAGGAGAACTTGTGGTGGGTGATTCCTGGCAAACTAGCAGGTGTTCGTAAGCCAACGGCAGAGGAACTGAAAGAGCTACAGGCTGCGGGCATTGGTGCAATTGTCTCAGTTATGGATGATCCCTCGAACTTGGATTTGTATGAGCAGGCAAGCATCCCTCATCTCTGGCTGCCAACTAAGGGAGGTAGCCCACCGACTCGGGAACAGATTCAGGAATTACAAAACTTTGTTGACCAACAAAATCGCCAAAACAAGGCTGTTGCAGTCCATTGTACCAGTGGAAAACGCCGGACGGGGACGATGCTGGCTTCTTACCTAATTCAAGCGGGTTCGTCTTACGAGGATGCAATTGAGACAATTGAAGAAGCAAATCCTGAGGTTGAACTGCGAGAAGACCAAATTATCTTTTTGCGAGAGTTGGCAGGAGGATAAGCCGCAGTTTTTTTGGCGTATCCAGGATTAAAGGAGAAACATTTATAACTGTTTAGAAAATTCACACAGCGTTGAATGTTATCAATGTTCAAAAGTCTGTCGAATTCTATCAGACAATATTTGATTTCTCCTTGGTAAAGATTTCAACGTTTTGAGCAAGTCTTTGCTCCTTTGTGAGAGATAGAAGTGACGACAAATCTTGATGGATTTTACTGTATCCTTACTCCAGATATCATTGCTGCTGCCCAACCCCTAAATAACAAATCAAGTTTTTTAATTTTTGTATCTTATATGAGTAAGGCTGCTCGCAGCAGACTAAAGTTTGCCGCAGTTCCTTAACTAGAGTAAAGGCTGCCATAACTTATTATAATTTGACCAATCTCATAGTATAGATGCGGCAACTCAACACCCTGTGGACTCTTTTCACCGTGGCGCTCTACCATAGAGCCGACCCACCTACCAAACGTTTCCTCTGACCAGTCTTGAGAGTATTTAGCGATTATACCAAAATACATATCACGCCCTGCTTCTGGCGCAAAACCTGCTTCTACGGCTGCGGCTTCACAAGCGAGTAGACATCTGGTAAATAACTCTCCGTTTTCCATCATGTTTTCAGGTGCGCTTTGAACATTACCGTAAACTCGCTCAAAATCTTTCTCGTTCGTAAAGAACAGCAGAGATTATGGGATGTGATAGTTGAGGGAGCGTGTGGGAGAATTTTAACCAAACCGATAGCCAATCCTCGGCACCGTTATGACGTATTTCGGGCGATTGGGACTGAGTTCTATTTTCTCTCTCAACCAACGAATATGTACGTCCAAAGTTTTAGTGTCAGGGATAAAATTAGGTTCCCAAACTTGGTCAAACAACTCTTGCCGCGACCAAACGCGGTGTGGGTTACTGATAAATACTTCTAAAAGGCGAAATAGCTTAGGCGACAGGTAAGCTTCTTTCCCTCGCACAAGTACACGATGCTGTTGAGGGTAAACAAGAATATCCTTAAACTGCAATACCTTGGAATGAGGTAGAAAGTTTAAAGAATGGCGACGTAATAAAGCTCGACAACGGATCAAAAATTCCTGTGTATTAAAAGGTTTGGCGAGAAAATCATCGGCTCCTGCTTCTAAAGCACGGATACAGTCAGCTTCATTCCCACTAGTACTCAGTATTAATATCGGTACTAAAGAACCTTGGTCGCGCAGCCATCGGCACATCTCAAATTCATCAACCTGAAACTGCATACAATCGCAAATCATTAGGTCAAATGGGAACTTTTTCTGATTAAGGTCAAGACTCTTCAGCAAAGTTAAAGCTACATGGCTATCAGAGGCAGTAATAATCCCATGACCTTCCGCCTTCAAAGCTGTGTCAAGCATTTCTCGAATTGAGTTTTCCGCTTCAAGCACAAAAACTTGTTTCACAAGGTTAGTTGTTGGCTTTAGAGGACTTGTTATGATCGAGCGTATCAGTAAGATATTTCAAAAAAAACTAATTTGTCAATTCTACTTTTTTTCTCAAACAGGCTGTTTCTAGCTGCATTTTAGGACTTTTTCGCTCACTCATGCCACAAATGATTTAACCTCCTGGCAAACGACATGATTTTAAAACCCCTGTAAAGCAACGATTGTAGCCATTAGATTGATGAGCGTATTGTAACTTTTCTTTAACCTTAGTAAAAGCTTTAATTTTTATTAACCTTAATGAAACCTTAAATTGACAAATCAGTTTTTTTTGAAATAATACAATTATCCAAAAAAATAATAGCAGTTCAATCAAAGGAAACCAGCATTTCTACTGGTTTTGAGTGCCAGTTGTTTAAAAGCAACTATTTCAACAAGAGTGAGCATCTTGGAGCAAATAATATGGTGGTGAAAGGATTGAAATTGGGGCTTAACCGCTTGACGTTGATCGGCTCATTGGCATTAACAGCAACTACTTTCCTTGTGTCGATGCCTTCCGTTCAGTCTCAAGGTACAGGCACAGTTAGTATTGATGGTTCCAGCACTGTCTACCCAGTGACTGAAGCAGTAGCCGAAGAGTTTCAAAAGCAGAAACAAGGCAAAGTTAAAGTTACGGTTGGTATTTCCGGTACTGGTGGCGGCTTCAAAAAGTTTTGCGCTGGGCAAACAGACATCTCTAACGCTTCCCGTCCTATCCTTGCTAAAGAGATGGAGGCGTGCAAAAGTGCTGGTATTCAGTACATTGAACTGCCAGTGGCTTATGATGCCTTGACAGTCGTTGTCAATCCCGCAAATAATTGGGCGAAGAGCTTGACTGTAGCTGAACTCAAGAAAATTTGGGAACCAGCAGCACAGGGCAAGATTACAAATTGGAGCCAAGTGCGCCAAGGATTTCCGAATGCACCTTTGAAGCTTTATGGTGCTGGTCCAGATTCTGGAACTTTTGACTACTTCACCGAGGCTATTAACGGTAAATCGGGAGCAATGCGATTTTGTGAGGTGGATCCAAAAATAGGCGATCGCTGATTACCGATACTGATAACAAAAGGTATATTAAATAACTAAACTATTAAAAGTAAGCACGACAAATCCTCTTCAGAAGATATCCCGTGAAGATTGCTGAACAATAGTTTAATGCTTATGCTCCTACACCCCTTAGATAGAAACTGAGTCTTTATTATTACAAATGATTCCTCAAAAAGGGGTCATTAGTATAAAATTTACCCAACGGTTAGAGGGTTGAGGAAAGAAGTAAAGATGGAATTACAGAAATTATCCCAACTACCAGCAATCCATTGGCAACGAAGATGTAAGATAATTTCAGCATTAGTTTTTAACCAGAATTTACTATTCCCCTTCATTCTTAAATTAACAACTTGTCGAATTAAACTTTCAATCGCTCCACTACCAATAGGTAATTTTTGTTCAGAAATATAAGCATAATTTAACCGATTTTCAACATCAGCCCGTACAAGATAATCTCTTTGTGCAATCATAGTTTTAGCCCGCTCTGGTGTAGCATTGAAAATTAATTGATTCATTTCAACAATTAAGTTAAAGGCGAAATTTCTTCTTAAAATATTTCGGGCTTTTTTAAACCAATCTTTTCTCTCAGACTCTTGACTAAAAGCCGCATCTGCAAAGATTTGTAAATGTTCTGTCACATGATAAAAATCCAAGAGTTGATAAGTTTCTTTTGGACATCCCACACGGGATAGAAGCGGAGGAATATGTTTCCAAATCCATTCCGCTCCGTCTGCAATTAATAAAACCTGCTTTGCCTGACTAATTCCTAAATTAACCAAGTGCATTTCTAGAATATGTAAAAATGCTTGATATCCCTCATAAGTCCCATCATTAGTAATAGGAATATTATTGGTTTTAATTTTTTTACCCTCTTCATTCACGATATAAATTGTGAGTAACTTTGGCTCAACCCATTCACCAGAAAAGCCGTATCGGTTGGTTTTTGGATTCTTGTCCTCTTGTTTATTAATCCGAATTTTAGTCCTACCACCGTCTACTGCAATGACAACTCGCTGGTCTTTAAGAATATTACCAGTAGGTAAATTACCTAATTGATAATTCAATATTTTTGAGAGACGCAAATTAATTCCAATTTTACCAAATTTATATGTCAAGCGTTCTATACGTTTGAAGCTAATATTAATTCCCCAATCTATTAAGATTGTACATGCAGCTTCAAAGGAACCTGCAATGGCACCATACTGAGCAATTGTTGACCAGACTAATGGAGTTAAACCTTCTGACATACCCAACCATTTCAAAAAAGGACAAAACCCTTGAAGTGGAGATGAATTCCGCGAACATTTGCTGTGGGATCGGTTCTCTTGAATTGCCGCACCAACGGACAATTCCCGTTTGTTGCCACACCTCTCGCTCAAATTCTTNCTGAGCAATTGTTGACCAGACTAATGGAGTTAAACCTTCTGACATACCCAACCATTTCAAAAAAGGACAAAACCCTTGAAGTGGAGATTTCTTTTTATCCTTTCGTTTTTTATCTCTAGTAACGACGTATGGTAAAATTAGAGTAACTAACACATTTCCGACTGTTAAGATTTGTCGTTTTCTATAACCATGTCTTTGCGTTTTTGATTGCCACCATCCTTGAGTTTGAGTCATGGCTGTATCAAGAGCTTCTTGAGAATGAGAAAGATTATAGAGTAAGATAGCAATACATTGACCAGCTAAAACAAGCGCCGCATCTCTAATTTTTTGTTCACGAGATTTAAGAATTCGCCCATCCCATTCTTTAACATCAGTTATTTCTAGAAGTTTCGTAACATTGTCTTGAAAATCGGACAATGATTTGGTTATATCTAGATTTGCATATATATTTTTTTCCATCAAGGTTGGAACTCCCAATCGCCAAAAATATTGTTACTTGGGAATCCTACCTTTTTTATAACAGTAAAATCTCAATTGAAAATCAATATTTTAATGTACAGACTGTACGTTCGCTCCTACTTGAAAGGGAGAGATGAATTAAATTACTCTGATTCCGTGTATTACACCGTAAGGTGAACGCGCTTATTGGTGAAGGTGAGAATGTAATTTTGTACAATTCTTAAGGGCTTGTTTACGACCAATAGCTCCCATGTAATACATGGAAACACCTGATTTTCCTTCTTCCATGTAATATACGGTTAATCTCCCCAACCTTTTCCCAAGTATTACACGGAAAACGGTTTTGCAGATCCACAATCGTATTGTTTTCTTACCCAGTCAGGCATTAATTCCTCTCACCTCTCAATAGCTGCGCGAATGTACAGTACAGAAATTCCTGTTTATGCTAATAATAATAATTACCATTTTTTTTCCGAAACTTTTCAGTATTTACAGCTAGACAATATGTAAGAAATATTTTTTCGTACTGGGAAGCAAGTGGTGGCGATCGCTCATTTTTGGATCCACCTCACAAAATCGCATTGCTCCCCGGTAAATCTAAGGCAAGCCGCACTGACTACACTCCTAGCGAGGACGATAACGTACTGGTACAGGGTGTAAGCCGTGATAAAAATGCGATCGGCTATTTTGGCTACGCCTATTACGCAGCTAACCAGAAAAGACTGAAGGCAGTGGCTATCGATAACGGCAAGGGTCAAGCAGTCTTACCCTCTGAACAAACAGTGGAGAGTGGAACTTACCAACCCCTGTCTCGACCAATTTTCATCTATGTCAACGCTAAAGCAGCGCAGCGTCCAGAGGTAAAGGAATTCGTTAATTATTACTTGAACAACGGGGCTAAATTCGCCAGTGAAGTCAAGTACATTCCTCTCCCAGGTCAGGTTTATAAGGTTGGAGTACAGCATTTTCAAAAGCCTAAGCTTGGTACAGTGTTTGGTGGACAGGAAGCAGTAGGTCTAAAGATTGAGGAACTAGTTCAGCGTGAGGCAAAACAGTAAAGCTGTTTTGTGATTAAAAATAACAAACGATTAGCAGTAAACTAGCTGCTAATCGTTGTATTCTCAATCACCTTTTACCTGTACCTGTATAACCAAAAGTTATAATTTTTTACACAAAATTAAGTAAAAAATATAACAAGCTTCATCGGGTGAACGAAAAATATTATTCAATGCAACAGCAATCTCAAGAGCTAAAACAGGTTTCATTATCCCCTAGGACAATACGGGATATACGGGAAAGACTCATAGAAGTCCTGTTATTTCTAGCTGCGTTTTCCTCAGTGGCGACGACGATTTCAATTGTCGTTCTTTTACTATATGAGTCCGTAGAATTTTTCAGTCAAGTTTCCATAGTGAAATTCCTTACAGACACCCAATGGTCGCCTTTGTTTTCTGATGCCCACTATGGAATTCTGCCGCTCGTTTCTGGAACTTTGGTCACAACCACCGTTGCTTTGTTGGTCGCAGTACCGTTGGGTACTATAACAGCGATTTATCTGAGTGAATTTGCCAGTGTCAAATTGCGAGAGGTGGTTAAGCCCTTCTTGGAGTTACTGGCAGGTATTCCTACGGTAGTGTACGGCTATTTTGCACTTTTATTTGTCACTCCGCTGTTGCAGATTTTTCTCCCCGACCTACCAGGGTTTAATATGTTGAGTGCAGGATTGGTCATGGGTATCATGATTCTTCCGCTTGTCAGCTCTATTAGTGAAGATGCAATGCGGGCAGTTCCGCTGTATTTGCGAGAAGGTTCGTATGCAATGGGGGCGACACGCTTGCAAACAGCTTGGCGAGTCGTATACCCTTCTGCGATTTCTGGAATATTTGCAGCTTATATTTTAGGGATTTCTCGTGCAGTTGGGGAGACGATGATTGTGGCAGTTGCTGCTGGACTGCAACCAAATTTAACCTGGAACCCAATGGATCAGGCAGCAACAATCACTGCCTACATTGTGCAGGTCAGTTTAGGAGACCTACCGTACGGTAGCCTTGAGTACCAAACAATTTTCGCCGCTGGGCTGACTTTGGTACTGATGACGCTGGTTTTTAATATCATTGGGTATTTTCTAAGCAGGCGCTATCGGGAAATATACTAGTATGTCAGGAGAAAATCTACAGCAACTCCGAGCAAATATCTCTCGCCGCAAATTGCTAGATGCTATTTTTGCCATTATTGGCTTGTTGACCATTCTCGTGGCAGTTCTTACCTTACTGGCGCTCATCATTCGGTTGGCTATTGATGGGTCATCTCGTCTTGACTGGCAGTTCTTTACTTCTTTTCCTGGTCGCAAACCTGAAGAAGCTGGAATCCTCTCCGCTTGGATAGGAACAAGTCTAGTCATGTTGGTCACACTCGTTGCAGCAATTCCATTGGGTGTTGCATCGGGTATTTACCTGGAAGAGTATGCCCAGAAAAACTGGCTATCTGCGCTCATTGAAATCAATGTTACCAACCTTGCGGGTGTGCCTTCTATTGTCTACGGTCTTTTGGCGTTGGGGCTGTTCGCAGATAAGTTAAAGTTAGGCGAGAGTATTTTGACAGCAGGATTAACCCTGGCGCTTTTAGTATTACCAGTCGTTATTGTGACAACTCGTGAGTCTCTACGCGCCATTCCCAACAGTATCCGCGAAGCCGCCTATGCACTGGGAACAACCAAATGGCAGATGATTTGGGACCATACTTTACCCTACTCAATGGGTGGCATCTTAACAGGTGTTATTGTGGGCTTGTCAAGGGCAATTGGTGAAACGGCACCCCTGATCACCATCGGTGCTTTGACTTTCATTGCTTTTTTGCCAGAATCCCCCATCAAAGGTGAGTTTCCATTTATCTCCTTTGAATGGTTAAAGGCACCCTTTACCGTGATGCCAATCCAGATGTTCAACTGGGTATCCCGTCCTCAACCAGAATTTCAGTTTAATGCAGCCGCCGCAGGGGTTGTACTGATAGCTATGACCTTGGTTATGAATGGAATTGCTGTTTATCTACGTTATCGTTTTCGTAAAGGTGTCAAATGGTAGAAGAAGCTGCGAGTCATACTCCATCACTAACTGAACTTCAGTCTAAAGCAACAGTCAACAACCTCAACTTCTACTACGGCTCTAATAAGGTTCTCAAAGAAGTCAACATGGTAGTAGCCAAGAATACGGTGACAGCGTTGATTGGTCCATCTGGGTGCGGTAAAACCACCTTGTTACGGTGTTTCAATCGTATGCATGACCTCTACCCAGGTAATCGCTACGAAGGAGAAATTTTGTTGGACTCCACTTCAACCAACATTCTCAGTCGGAAGGTAGACCCGATTGAGTTGCGGATGCGGATTGGCATGGTTTTTCAAAGACCAAATCCTTTCCCCAAGTCAATTTACGACAATGTGGCATATGGTTTACGGGTGCGAGGAATCTCTAAGCGTAGCATTATTGATGAAAAGGTAGAGGAAGCTTTACGTGCTGCTGCTTTATGGAATGAAGTCAAAGACCGTTTAAAAGATATGGCTTTTAATCTTTCAGGAGGTCAACAGCAGCGCTTGTGTATTGCTCGTGCTTTAGCAACAAATCCTGAAATGATTCTGTTTGATGAGCCAACTTCTGCCCTAGACCCCAATGCCACCGTCAGCATTGAAGAGTTGATTGGTCAGTTGAAGAAACGGGTAACGATTCTCATTGTGACCCACAGTATGCAACAAGCTGCTCGGATTTCTGAACTCACTGCTTTTATGTACTTGGGTGAATTGGTGGAGTTTGGTCTGACAACGGATATATTTAACAGTCCAAAAGAAAAGCGGACTAAGGACTATGTGTATGGACACATTGGATAGTGCGAAGCAATACACCAAAACTTAATAAAAAGTTATTGATGGGGGTTAACTTAGTTATGACACAGCCCGACGAACCGAAAGACTTTCAAACCTTTCTTTTCCCTCGCCATCGCTACTACGGTCAAGTTAAACCAGAGAATTTAGTATTTAATGCTAATCTCCAAGAATTTGCCCAAAAAGTTACTTATATCTCTTGTTTAGAAACAGGAGGAAAAATATCTCCTGAAGAAGCATATGAACAAATTCAGGTGCTATGGGAACAGTTAGAACAGAGCAAAAAGGAATTGGGAATTGGTACAAGCACAGAAACTGATAGTTTGAATGAACGCTTAATGAAGGAGAATGACAGCTAATCTAAAAAATTAGTATGTATCACGCTTAAAAGAAGCGATCGCTCATGAAATAAAAAGACATACCAATGACTTAAATGGCAACTTCTATAAACAAAAAAATTTGTGTCAAGCACAAATAAATATATGGCTTTCAATACACAGGTGAAACTTGGACTTTCTTTGATATCTGTAACTGCGGTTGTCATATCTTTGACTGCTTGTGCCGGACAAAACCAGGCAAGTACTTCAAACGAGATTAAGATTGATGGTTCTAGTACGGTCTATCCAATTTCAGATGTAGTCGCTAAAGAGTTTCGCAAAACTCCTCAAAGAGAGAAAGTAAAAATTGATGTACAGTTCTCCGGTACAACTGGTGGATTTAGAAAGTTTTGTGCGGGTGAAACTGACATCAGTAATGCCTCACGTCCTATTCTGATTCAAGAAATGGATGCTTGTGTCAAATCAGGTGTTGCGTTCATTGAACTGCCGGTTGCTTTTGATGCCTTAACTGTTGCAGTCAATCCCCAAAATAATTGGGCAAAGGATATTACAGTGGCGGAACTGAAAAAGGTTTGGGAGAAAGCCGCACAGGGCAAGATAACTAATTGGAATCAGATACGGGCAACATATCCCAACCGACCATTGAAACTTTATGGTGCTGGTAAAGACTCCGGCACTTACGACTACTTCAATGAAGCCATTATGGGCAATAAAGCCGATAGTCGTTCTGACTACACAGGCAGTGAAGATGACAATGTTTTGGTAGATGGAATAAACAAAGACCCAGATGCGCTAGGCTACATCCCTTTTGCGTACTTTGAAGGGAATCAGAAGAAACTGAAAGCACTGTCAGTTAATAATGGCAAAAGCGCAGTTTATCCTTCTGCTGAAGTAGTGAAAAATGCTCAGTATCAACCCTTGTCTCGCCCACTCTTTATTTACGTCAATTCAAAGTCTACTCAAGATAAACCTGAGTTGCGAGCTTTTGTTGAGTTTTATCTAAAAAATGCCAGGAATTTGACGACTACTGTAGGCTATATTCCGTTACCAGATGAGGGTTATCGTCTAACTGAAGTTCAATACTATAAAGCTGAAATTGGGACTGCTTTTAAAGGAGTTCCAGAGCCAAATCTGACCATTGCTGAACTGTTACGCAGACAAGTAAAGTTCCAAACTGAGCAGGAAGCTAATAGAGAGCAAAAGTCAAACAGTGCTCAAAACTGATTCAGATATCAATGGGAGAGCATTGTGCCAAATTCTCATAAACTTATCAAATTTTCTACCAAACAAAGTTGTGGTGGATAAATGAATATGAGTCAAAACTTTTGGAGTCATTTATGGTTTTTACATTGCTTTTTATCTTTAGTAATTTTCCCAAAGTGCTGTTTAAGTTCGTGTCAATTTTCATTTTTAGAACAAAAACTTATTTTGTAGGCTGTCAGTTCAAAAAACTAACAGAATAATTGCCGTTGGCTTAATGGTAATAATATATTCGCCTTGTATTAAGCTGCGATATAAAGAGCTAGGCGATATATTTTGCAAAATAAAAATACTTTTTCTGTGGTTGACATGAAACAGGATGATTTACTTTCATTCTGCTATTTTTACTTGTCTTTATCTTGGTGTAAAATAGCTATCTAGACTTTTATGCTATTAAGAAAATCTCAAAATTTTTCAAGAATAATAGGTTAATTAAATCAAAGAAACATGATTATTTTTTAGTTAATTTAACCTTTAATTAACCTAATAATTAGACGCTTTTAACTTTTGTATAAGATTCTAATTATGTAAACAATTATTCTTGCTTAATTATGAAATAGCAATTTTCTGTACACACTTTAATTATCTAAATATTGTAGTCAACTCAATTAGATATGCCTCAACGCTAGAAGAATATTTCAAGCAAAATCAGGATTTCTAGTGACTAGAATTCACTGTTAAACTCTTAATGTTTAGAACATTATTTTCGTGTTTTCGTCGTAGAAATGTATTAATTTCTTCGATTCTTCTTCTTGGAATAAGAGTTGCAAAGACAAGGAGTTTTGAATTTGTCTTCTAACAAGAGAAATCAGAATAATCACTTCATAACCCTCATAATAGAGTACACAAAATGAAAGGTTCCCTTCACCCCAAAAACGATGTAACGCTCAACCCATCCGGCAACGAATCAATCCTTAACGTGATTGATCGAATTGGTATGAATCGTCGGCGGTTTATACTAACGGCTGCGAGTGCGTCGGTACTCACTGTCGTGGGCGAGGTGTCCATTGGTGGCTTTCTTCGCAGTGTCGAGGCAGCACCGATTCCACCAGGACCAGGATTTAGTGGCATTGGCTTCGAGAGCATCCCGCCAAATTTGAATAACCCACAAACAGGGCTTCTTGAAAAGGATCTTGTCAGTGTTCCTCCAGGTTACAAGGTCGAAGTATTGGTTGCTTGGGGTGATCCGATTATGCCTGGTGGACAGGACTGGTTAGCGGACGCCTCGCAGGATGCCGCAGCACAGGAGAAGCAGTTTGGTATGCACGCGGATGCCATACACTACTTCGCGCTCCAAAAACAGCGTTCCTTCGGTCGGTCATTAAATCGCGGTCTGCTGTGCGTGAACCATGAGTATACTCATGAAGAAGTTCTTCATCCCGACGGTCTGACCTTCATTCCAGCGACAGCAACTGCGCCACAGTCAGGGCTACCTGGTTCGCAAGTCACAATCCAAAAGGTACGGAAGTCTCAGGCTGCTCACGGCATTGCCGTTGTGGAGGTTTACCAAAGCGGCAATAGTTGGAGCGTTAATCGCAATTCACCTTATGGTCGCCGCATCACTGGCAATACCGAGATGCGGGTTTCGGGACCAGCAGCAGGCGATGTGCTTTTGAAATCAAAGAAATTTGAGATTACGCCGAATGGCTCAGTTGACACCGGAACGTTGAACGACGGCTACACCGCATACGGCACGCTCAACAATTGCGGTCACGGCTACACGCCCTGGGGAACTTACCTATCCGGCGAAGAGAACTGGAACGGCTACTTTGCTAACCCCACAGGAGACGTGGCTTCGATTCAGGGAATCGAAAAGTCTGACATTTTGGCAGGACAGAACCGATACGGCATCGCGAGAACTGAAACCCGTTATCGTTGGCATGAAGTTGATCCTCGCTTCAATGCTGGCACAAACCCGCTCGAACCCCATTTATTTGGCTGGGTCGTTGAGATTGACCCGTACAATCCGCATAGCACACCAGTAAAACGCACCGCGCTTGGTCGATGCAAGCACGAGGGCGCTTGGGTTGTCGTTGATGATGATAACCGTGTTGCTTTATATATGGGTGACGACGAGCGCAACGAATATATCTACAAGTTTGTTTGTGCTAGACCCCTTAATCAACGGAATCGCAATGCCAACCGTGATATGCTCGACCACGGTACCCTGTACGTTGCCAAGTTCAAGGACGACGGTACGGGTGAATGGCTTCCTCTAGTCTACGGACAGAATGGGCTGACACCTGAGAATGGGTTTAGAAACCAGGCTGAAGTGCTTGTCAAAACACGACAGGCGGCAGATCAAGTTGGTGCGACGATGATGGACCGCCCAGAGTGGACTACCGTGCGTCCCCGAATTAATGGATTCCAAGAGATTGAAGTATACTGCACTTTGACGAACAACAATCGTCGCGGAACAACTCCTGCTTCCTCGAATGCGCCGGACGGCTCAACAGGTGCAGGCAGTGCGCGTCCTCCCGTCGATGCTGCTAACCCACGCCCTGACAACCGTTATGGTCATATCATCCGTTGGCGTGAGGATGGGCGCACCGTTACAGCCACTACCTTTACCTGGGACCTTTTCGTTGAGTGTGGCGACAAACTCAATTCCGATCCAAATTTTGTTGGTAACATTAATGGTGACGATTTCGGTGCGCCGGATGGTATCTGGTTTGACGATTTTGGTCGCTTCTGGATTCAAACTGACCAAGCGGGAGACGGTCTCGGTGATTGGAAAAACATCGGTGGCAACGTGATGGTGTGTGCTGACCCCAATACTAAACAGGTTAGGCGCTTCCTAACCAGTCCGACGCAATGTGAGGTCACTGGCGTAGTCACCACACCCGACGGCAAAGCAATGTTCCTCAATATCCAGCATCCAGGCGAGGATGCAGTTGCCTCGAATCCTACACAGTTTAGCAACTGGCCGCACTCTCAAGGTTATGGTTCGTCTGGACGCCCACGCTCTTCAACAGTGGTCATCACTCGTGAAGATGGTGGCATCATCGGGGGACTTTAACTGCGCTTTTACGTAAGGTCATCTCTCCTCTCGTAAGAGAAACTCATAGAACGGAAACATTATCGGAGTTCGCTGTAGGGACGAACTCCGGTTCATACAAAAGTCATATAATATAATTCCACTAACTTTCTACTCAAGCTCTCAAAACCTCTACATAGAGTCGAAAGCTCTATTTAGTTCCAGATTAAGCCAATTTTGGTTAAAAACCTCGTTATATATAGGATTATAAACCCTTAGTTTCCCATTCTGCTTAACCACCAATCCTGAAAGCAGCAATTCCATTTGTTCGTAAGAGCCATCCGCATCTACTTCTTCCCGCTGCAAAATAAACTGGTATAGACTTAGCATTTGTTTCGTCCGGTATTTATTGTAAAGGAGGCGATCGCGAATGCTTCTTAAATGCACTGGTTCATCTTGAGATTGCCAATCCTCAATAATCTTTGACCTCACTACTTGTTCAACCGATAGAGGATTTTTGGCTTTTGCTACCTCAAGCGTTAACTTGCATAGCTTTTGTGTCAAAAAAGGTTGTCCTCCTGTCCAGGATAAAATTTCCCCTAGCACTTTCTGGGGATTACCAACCTGGTTCAATAGTCCGTTTTCTAAAGCCTGGGCTTTCTCAAACTTAAACCCATTTAAAGTAATTGCCTTGCCAATGTTAAAAGGAGTGCAGGCTTTATCTTTTATTAAATCTGAAGGTGTCGCCACTCCTAGCAAACAAAATGTCAGCCTCTCGTACTCTGGGTTATCAGCTCGTTGGTTGTAACAAGCCCGAATCAGCGCAAAAAAATCATCAACGGAGAAATTCAAGCTAATAATGCTGTCAATCTCATCGATAAAAATAACAATCCTTTTCCCAGGTATATGCACGAACAAGACCTCTTCAATGAATCGATCTAAAAGCCGAACCAATGAAAGGTCTTGATGCTCCCGCAACCAGTTTTTTTGATTGACCTCGTTGGAAAGATTAAAACCTTGCCACAGCAGGGACACCATGCCGCCATACCAGTTTTCTGGAGTTAGGTGTTCGCTACCAATTCTAGTGATATCAACAACAGCACAGCTAATACCTTCCTGTTTCAGCCGATGCATCGTCTGCACACGTAGGCTAGACTTGCCCATCTGCCGACTACTGAACACATAGCAAAACTCTCCAGCCATCAGGGCGTTAAGCTGCTACGCAGCTTGATTGTATAATTATGAGTTAAGTAACTAAACTCTAATCAGCCACCTATGCCAGCAAAAAACCATCTTTCTCAAGAGCAGAAGGAACGGCTACAAAAAACGCTAAAACAGGATGAAAATCCATATGTAAGAGAGAAGGTTCTGATTCTATTATTAATGAATGATGGAAAAACTTATCAAGAAATTAGTGATTTTTTAGATATTGCATATCCAACAGTAGCATATTGGGCAGTTCACGGCGACCCAGATAATCTAGACAGTTTTTTAGATGGAAGAAGAGAAGGGAACTTCCGTAAAGTTACTGAAGAATATGAAAATTTGTTATTAGAAATAGTTGAGAAAGAACCAGCAGAATATGGATATGAATTTGGAAGATGGACAGCAGCAAGACTAGCAACGTATCTCGAAGAAGTGACAGGAATTAAGTTAAGTGGCTCTCAAGTGAGGAGAATATTAGAGCGAAAAAAGTACGTTTACCTCTGGGCAAAGTATAGCCTGGAGGACAAACAGAATCCTGAAAAACGTAAGGCATTTAAAGAAAAGCTATCAGAATATTTAAGAATAACTGAAGAAACACCAGAACGATTACAGGTATGGTTTTGGGACGAAAGTGGATTTAGTTTAAGGGTAATAAGAAGAAAAAACTGGGGTAAGAAAGGTACAAGAAAACAAATTACAGGACAAAGGAGAAGAGGAAGAGTAAATRTTATGGGAGGGTTACGTTATCATGACAAAAAAAGAATCAACTTTGTCATTCAAAAAGGAAATGCAGATGTCTTTTATGAACAGATAAGAGCCTTGAATAATTTTCTGTTACAAGAATGGATAGAACAAGGAAAGTCAATGGAACCATTTAAAGATAGCTCGGCGAAAATAGTTATTATTCTAGATAATGCCAGCTTTCATAAAAGAAAAGATATTTTAGAGAAGATTGAGTCAGAAATGCCAAATATTATTTTAGAGTTTTTACCACCCTATAGTCCAGATTATAACTTAATTGAATTGGTTTGGCATTCAGCAAAAGAATATATAGCCCATAGATTATTCCAGTCAGTAGAACAGCTAGAAAAACTGTTAAATAAATTACTTAATGAAGGAGGTTTAATTATTAAATGGGAACGCAAGATTAAAAACAAAGGTAATTCTGTTTATTCAATTTAGCTGCGTAGCAGCTTATACAGTTCTTGGTCGGCTTGTCGCACTACATAGCTGGGGGCATTTGGTCTAAGGCTACCGCCGACATGATAGTAATCGTAGGTGAATTCTAAAGCTGAGTTCATGGTTACTAGTAAAATGAAAAGTAACTGTGTCAGACTTGTTAGCTAAACTTCACTTGATTTCTCTCAAACTGCGCGTTACTCAGTGTCTCAAAAAAAGTTTTCAGCGCTTCAAGCAGTTCGGAATGTTCTGACATATAATTTAGAGTTCTTCTGGCATAGTAGGTGCAGTCTGCAAAAGTTGTTCTAAGGTTATGTTTCTTTGGCGTAGGTAATAAAAAGCGAGATTGAGCAACTGAGAATGTTCCCGCTAGCATTACCTACAATTGTTCTGGTTCTAAGTCAGCTGACCGCTTCAACCCATACTTTTTTGCCAACTGATGCACTCCGTACCCCTTGAAGCACCACAATATAACGAGCACTGTCACAACCGCGCTCATTCCAAAAAAGGTGTGAGAAAAAGCTTAACTCAAAGATTCAATTAATTTCACCACTCGTTCCTTCACTTCATCGCGAACGCGGCGAAAAGTTTCTATACCGTGCCCTTCTGGGTCATCAAGTTGCCAATCTTCAAACACATCCCTTAGTACCCATTCTTCTGGCAAGTTAACTCCACAGCCACAAAGAGAAATTACTGCATTGTAATCAAGAGCCTTGAAATCACTTAAAGGCTTAGAAGTCTGATGAGTAATGTCAATGCCAATTTCAGACATGACTTGAGTGGTAATAGGGTCTACCTCACTTGCTGCCAATCCCGAACTGGTTACGCCAATTTTACCTTCTCCCAAAGTACGAGCAAATCCCTCTGCCATTTGCGAACGGCGGGAATTCTTCTTGCAAACAAACATGACACGTTTCATAAGCGTTTCCTCAGTATTAAATATTAAAAGAATCCGTTGGAAAGTTGCTTTGACATCAGCACAGCTAGTTACACTTCCAAGATGGACGCAACCAAATAAATTAAAGTGATGCTGCCAAGTTCCTCGCAATAAAATAAAAGGCGATAGTAGTAGAACTGAGGTCGTGATTGCCTCTCCTACAGGGGAAACAGATTTCCACAGGCTATTCTAGAAACTGCTTTCATGCCTATTTCAACCACCAGATAATTATATTATTTCAATAAAAATTGATATGTCAAGCACTGCTTAGTGCCTTTCTTAATGTATGGTCGCAATTTTGAATACATACCATAAACAACATACAACCTTTCGGTATAAGTGTTCCCCTTAGTAGAGACGCCCATTGCTGCGTAGGGCAGGTTTTTTGTCCAAATTTGCCTAAGTCTGTGACATATAACCCCTTGACTTTGAAGTCAGGTATAAGGTTTAGGCTAGTTTTACAGTTCAAAAGGAGAAGTCAAAAATGTCCAAGCGTCTAGTTGAAGTTTTCACCGCAGGATGTCCTTTGTGCGATGAAACCGTTAAGGTGGTTAGGGAGCTAGCCTGCGAGAATTGCGACGTGCAAGTCTACGATCTGCGCTTTGGATGTGCCACGAATATATGTCGCGAGAAAGTGGCACAGTATGGCATCCATCGCGTTCCGGCTGTCGTCGTGGATGGCAAACTCGCTGGCTGTTGCCAGAACCAGCAGCCAGTGTCCCGCGAAGCACTCGTCGCTGCTGGTATTGGACAAGGATAAAGTACGTGTGGGTCGAGGTAGAACCCCGACCCATCGGCTCAAGGAGATGGCATGAAAACGAAAGAGGTTTTATTTATAGGCGAGTTAAGCCAGCGAGTGGATCTGCCCACTCAAACAATCCGTTATTACGAACGTTTGGGTTTACTCAACCAGCCCAAGCGAACAGAGTCAAAATACCGCATTTATTCAAAAGAGGATGAGGAGCGCCTGCGGTTTATTCAGAAAGCTAAGCGCTTCGGACTATCCCTGGAGGAAATCAAAAAGCTGATTGACATCAGCGCCCTTGGTGCTTTCCCCTGTGTAAACCTCAAGGCAATGGTGAAGCAGCATATCGATGAATTGGAGCGCCGTATTCAGGAATTAACAGCGTTCCAACAGGAATTGCTCAGCCGATACGAGCAGATTGAGGCTTTGCTGCCAGATTCAACCGCTGTACTAAATGATGCCATCTATAACGGCAAAATCTGTGGATTAATTGAGCGGGAGTAAAGCACTATCTATAAGGCTTACCCAGTTGGCAAAACTTTAATCCCTAACTTTAATCAAGGCATTACAGTAACATAGCTGTCACTAGCCGCCATCTAACAAAAAAGTTGGTTTGGGAGGCTAACTTCATGGTGATTTTTCTCAAATTCATCTGTACTACTGGGTGGCGGTTGCCCAAGGAGCACTGGCGGAGCCAATCGCACTGTGCCAGTTGCGTAACTCCTGCTAAGGAATCTGCAACTAAGTCCAAAAGTATTTCTCTTGCTGAGACAGGGTTGAACTAAGAACACTTGCTGCTAGTAAGCAAGCACTTTTACAGTATGTAAGCTATGCTTGCCAAAAATCGCCAATTTCCTGTATCAGTATAAATAAGTGACTTGCAGCAACTGCTCGCTCACCGTTTAGTCCCAAAGAATACTTTAAGAAGGATGCAAAGACGATATTTTTTATTGTCTGGTTTTGTAGCGCTTGTAGTCGCAGTCTCTGGGTTCTTCCACCTATCTACGTCACTAGCTGTCGAGAGGCTACTGGCTCAGAACCCAGTAACGGTAACTGTTTCTGCAGCTGCCGATCTCAATTACGTCTTCAAAGAAATCGGAGCTTTGTGGGAGAAAGAGACAGGAAACAAAGTCACATTCAATTTCGGCTCCACAGGTCAACTAGCTCAACAGATTGAACGAGGCGCACCAGTAGATTTGTTTGCCGCCGCTAATAAGTCATTTATTGAAGACCTTGACAAAAAGGGATTAGTGGTATCCAGTACCAAAGCTCTCTACGGTCGTGGTCGTATAACCTTGTGGACGCGACAGGACAGCAAACTCAACCTCAAAGACATCAAAGATTTAACCAAACCAGAAGTCAAGAGAGTGGCGATCGCCAATCCAGATCATGCTCCCTATGGCATCGCAGCAAGGGAAGCGATGCAGTCAGCAGGTGTATGGGATGCAATCAAACCAAAGCTGGTGCTGGGAGAAAACATCCGCCAAACCCAACAGTATGCTGAAAGTGGTAACGTAGATGCAGCCATCGTCGCCTTGTCCTTAAGCGTTAACAAACCGGGAAAATGGGAAATCATTCCTGAGAACTTACACAAGCCAATTGACCAAATGTTGGCTGTCGTCAAGAAAAGCCGCAATCAGGCACAAGCCGAACAGTTTGCCAAATTCATTAATGGAGCAAAGGGTAGACCGTTAATGAAGAAATATGGTTTTGTTCTGCCTGGGGAGGAACCGAGTTAATGGACTGGTTTCCTTATATCCTGTCATTGCAAGTAACGGCATTAGCTACAGTGTTGCTGTTAATTTTTGGACTCGGACTAGCAATTTTTCTAGCTCGTGTCCGTTTTCCTGGAGAGCTAATAATATCTACACTGCTAAACTTGCCTTTGGTACTACCTCCCAGCGTCATTGGTTTCTATTTGTTGTTAGCTTTAGGTCGAGGTAGTCCGATATTGGAATGGTTTGGGATAGATATTTTATTCACTTGGCAGGCGGCAGCGATCGCTTCGGCAGTCGTCGCGTTACCCCTCATTGTGGAAGCAGCTAGAGCAGCAATTGTGGATGTCAATTCCGAACTGGAAGCGGCAGCACGCACTCTCGGTGACTCGGAAATAGAGGTGCTGTGGCGAGTGACGCTGCCGTTAGCTCGTTCGGGGATTTTAGCAGGATTTATCTTAGCTGTTGCCAGAGCTTTAGGCGAATTCGGTGCCACCTTGATGGTTGCTGGGAACATCCCCGGACGCACCCAAACCTTACCGCTTGCCATCTACGATGCCGTACAAAACCAAGATTACGGCAAAGCGAATTTGATGGTGCTGGTGATGACTTTTTGGGCGTTTCTTCTGCTGTTGTGGGCGCGTGGTCTGGAACAGCGTAAACGATTGCGTTCTATTGACACAACAATCAAAGTCAAGAATGGAACTTTTAGTAGACATTCATAAGCAACTTGCTAGCTATCCTTTAGAGGTCGCATTTAACCTAGAGGGTCAGGTGCTAGGAATATTAGGGGGTTCTGGTTCTGGCAAAAGTATGACCTTGCGTTGTATCGCTGGATTGGAAACTCCTAACCGGGGTCGCATTGTTGTAAATGGACGGGTTTTATTTGACTCACTGCAACGAATTAATCTGCCCATTCGTTCGCGCCGCGTTGGTATTGTATTTCAAAACTATGCCCTCTTTCCGCATTTAACAGTGGCACAAAATATTACCTACGGGTTACGACATTTATCTAGTGCAGAACGCCAGCGCCGTTTGACAGAACAACTCGATAAATTACGGCTTTCAGGATTAGAGAAACGCTATCCTCATTCCTTGTCTGGCGGACAACAGCAGCGGGTAGCTTTAGCAAGAGCTTTAGCAGTGGAACCAGAAGTGCTTCTATTGGATGAACCGTTTTCGGCTCTCGATACCTACCTGCGACATCAGTTGCAAGAACAACTCATTGAAACACTTAGCACTTATCAGGGGGTAACGCTGTTTGTTACTCACAACTTAGAAGAAGCTTACGAAATTTGTCAGAATTTGTTGGTCATTTCAGAAGGACAAGCCATCGCTTACGATAACAAGCAAACTATTTTTGAGCGCCCAGCAACTTACACTGTTGCCCAGCTAACGGGTTGCAAAAACTTCTCAAAGGCAAGAGCCATTTCTTCTACCCAAGTAGAAGCTATTGACTGGGGCTGTACTCTCAATGTAATCGAGCCAATTCCGAAGTTGCTTGCTTATGTGAGCATTCGCGCCCATCATCTGGGCATTATAACTAATCAAAACGCTGAAAATGCGTTCCCGTGTTGGCTAGCCGGAATGCGGGAAACACCCCATAGAATGACGCTTTACCTGAGACTGCATCATCCACCGACCCAACTAAACGACTATCACTTACAAGCAGAAGTGTTTAAAGAAAAATGGGCAACGCTCAAAGACCGCCCTCTTCCTTGGTATATCAGTTTAGATCCACTTAAGCTGTTTTTAATGCAGGCATAGCGTCTCACTTCCGTGCGACGTTTACGGAGCAATTCTTTCTCAGTGTTTAATTAAACATAGATATGTCTTGACCAGCCAGCAGCCAATTTTCCTAAAATTTAGATCATGAAACAGGAAGTTCTTCGCAGCAGTCTTAAGCAAATTAGAACCCGTTTGGGGATGAGCCAGCAGGATTTGGCTTCTTTAGCTGGTGTTACCCGTCAGACTATTGGGGGTGTGGAGTCGGGACAATATGCCCCATCAACCACTATTGCCCTGCGTTTGGCGAAAGCTCTTGGCTGTCACGTAGAAGATTTGTTCTGGCTAGAGGAAGATTTACCTGAAATTGAAGCCATACCTGCCCAAAACTTACCAGTAGGTGAGGGCTTGCGAGTCAGCTTGGCACGAATAGGAGGGCAATGGGTGGCTCATCCCCTTATTGGTAAAGATGCCTTTCGTACCGAAATGATTCCCGCTGATGGCGCGGGAAATCTTTTGCCTGATATGGATACGGTTCTGGTCAAGCTTCTAGAGGAGCCAGAAAAGTTGCTGCACACAGCAGTTCTAGCTGGTTGTTCACCTGCACTGTCTCTATGGGTAAGAGCCGCCGAGCGCTGGCATCCAGAACTGCGGGTACACCTCACTTTTGCTAACAGCATGACCGCCTTGCAACGCCTGTGCCGGGGTGAGGTTCACATCGCTGGAATGCATTTGTACTGCCCACAAACTCAAGAGCATAATACTCCTTTCGTGCAACGTGCCTTAGTTGGTAAAGCAGCAGTTCTGATTAATCTTGGTGTTTGGGAAGAAGGACTTTTAGTACAGCAAAGTAACCCCAAGAGATTAAAAACTATTGCTGACTTAGCACAAAGCAGAGTGACCATAGTTAACCGCGAACAAGGATCTGGCAGCCGTGAATTATTAGGAATGTTACTTCAGAAAGAGAACATTCCTTATGAAGCAATACAGGGATTTGACTCTATTGTCAACGGACACCAGGAAGTTGCTTTAGCAGTCGCAACCGGAAAAGCAGATACGGGAGTGAGTACGGCATCTGTAGCAGCCGCTTTTGGACTGGAATTTATCCCCCTGCATCGGTCACGATACGACTTGGTACTTCTCAAGCAGTATTTGGAAGAAGCACCTGTCCAACAATTGCTCGGCACTTTAGGACATCGGCAAGTTATTTCACAGCTACAAGCGCTCGGTGGTTATGACACCAGCTTAACTGGCGAAGTTGTAGCAACCGTTGAGGCAAGTCATAACGGTCGGCACAATTAACAAGATATATTGAACTATGACACAGGGTACATCAAAATCTGCTCTCAAATTTGTTGTAATGCTAGGCATCGTTAGCCTTTGTGCGGATGCCACCTACGAGGGAGCGCGGAGTATTACAGGAGCTTACTTGGGAGTTTTGGGAGCTAGCGGCTTTGTAGTTGGACTGGTAGCAGGTTTAGGGGAATTAATTGGTTATTGTTTCCGCCTTGTTATTGGGTATCTCAGCGACCAAACCCGAAAGTATTGGGGAATTACCACCATTGGTTATGCTCTTAATACCGCAGTTGTGCCGCTTTTAGCCTTGGCAGGAAGTTGGCAAGTTGCAGCAGGGCTGATGATTGCAGAACGTACAGGAAAAGCGATTCGCACTCCCCCACGAGATGTCCTGCTGTCCCATGCAGCTTTAAGATTGGGTGGAGGCTTTGGTTTTGGACTGCATGAAGCTCTCGACCAAATCGGTGCTGTGATGGGACCACTGGCTGTTGCAGCAGTGGTTTATTTCCAAGGTGGATATCGGGGCGGCTTTGCGATTTTATTAATTCCTGCTATAGTCGGGCTGATTGTCCTTCTTATAGGGCAAAAGATTTACCCAAACCCTCGTGATTTTGAACCCGAAACTATCACCCTTACAGAAAAGGGGCTACCTCGTAAGTTCTGGATTTATTTGGGTGCTGTAGCATTGATTTCCGCAGGTTATGCGGATTTTCCACTCATCGCCTATCACTTCCAAACGAGAGCGATCGCTGTTGGGAATACAATTCCCTTGTTATACGCTTTGGCAATGGGAGTCGATGCAATTGCCGCTTTGGTGTTCGGGCGTCTATTTGACCGTATTGGCATATCAATTCTTATGGTTGCCGCTTTCCTCTCTTCACTGTTCGCACCGTTGGTCTTTTTAGGCAATATCAATCTTGCTGTGTTGGGAATGGTGTTGTGGGGTGTAGGGATGGGAGCGCAAGAATCAATTTTAAAAGCAGCCGTTGCTGGAATGGTGCCAATTGAAAAACGTGGATCTGCCTTTGGCATATTTAATACAGGCTATGGTTTGTCCTGGTTTTTAGGTAGCGCTTTAATGGGAATTTTGTACGACAAGTCAATCAACACCCTGGTTTTCTTTTCAGTTACCATTCAACTTGCTGCTATTCCTATTCTGTTGCTGGTTAACAGGAGAGTGCAAAGATATTAACCTTAAAGGACCAGTGCCTGAGCCAACATCAGCAACGAGCGCATTTGGTGTTAGTAGGCAATTTCCCTCAAGTATATCAATGACTGTTTGTGGATTGTATGGTCGGTACTTAATGTAATTCTCAACTCTACTCGAGAAACGTTTGGTTGAATCAGTCATACGATAAGTTGTCTTGCAACAAAATCAAACATTTGGTTGTTCACAAGAACACATACATATACATCAAAATATACAACTTTTGAAACCCAAATTTTTATACTGGGTGCCTGCCGAGATACCAGTAAAACGAGACACGTTGTAAACTTTTGTTGCGGAATGTACTTTATTGATTTACGCGCCTTAGTTAGGTCGAGGGGAGGTATTATCCTCCGCCCCTCCCCTACGCAAATCGTTAAATTCAATTTCCTATAGCTGGGAGGCTGGCTACTCCATAAGTCCAAAGTCCAGTACGTAGAGGCTCGGTAAACATGGAGTTAACTCCCTCGCGCTTGAGAATATTAATCCAGTCGAGATGATTGTACTCAACTCGTTGAACAACAATGTTCTGCACAGAATCTGTTGCTACAGTCACAATGAGATAGTGTATTGCTGGATCACCATCATTGTCTGGTTTGCCAACGACACCACAATTCGCAGCAAACCGACCATCCTTCAAGTGACGAATCCAGGGTAAACCTGAATGAGTGCAGATAAAGCCTACTGCCTGATACTGCTCTAACCACTGAATCAACCTTTGTTCATCCAATTCCGATTCAAATAAAAACTCGTTGGTTCGATCTGGACTACCATGACACAAAAGGATGCGTCCAGCAGCGGTATTAATAATGGCAGCTTCGGGTAAGGTTCCCAACCATTGCCGATTGCCCTCACTCAAGTCAAGCAGAGACCGTTCAGCGGCTATGGAACTAAGACGCTCATCTTCGGGAGAAGCATAGCCACAACCACAAGTGTTTGACCCAGCTACTGCTTCAAGCTCGTGATTTCCCGCAATCAGGATGTCAAAATGCTGTCGAATTAAATCAATCACTTCGTCGCTATGCCCACAAAAACCAATGGCATCGCCAAGAAACAAGAGTGTTTCACACTGTTGTTCCTTGGCATCTTGCAAACAAGCTTTCAGAGCAGGAACATTACCATAGATACCACCCAACGCAGCAAATCGGTGTAGATTTTGACAATCATACACTGTTGTCACCATAGATTCCCCTTAATGAAAATGTTATGAATGCTGCTTCTCAAGTTTTTGATATCTGGAGTCTTTTAATACAGCCAGATAGAAATAACTACGTGCTTTTATGAGAGTTAACTTCAAGAGCCTTATTCGCGACAGCGATTGTCTCTTTGGCAGCTTTCTCTTTACGTTCGCTGTAGCGGTCTGTGAGATAATCCACTTTGTCACGCAACAGCAGCGTGAATTTGTAGAGTTCTTCCATCACATCAACTACTCTGTCGCGATAAGGTGAATCCTTCATCGTTCCGTCTTCGTTAAATTCCTGGTACGCTTTGGCAACCGAAGACTGATTGGGAATTGTGAACATCCGCATCCAACGCCCCAAAATCCGCAGGGTGTTAACGGCGTTGAAAGACTGAGAACCACCGCTGACTTGCATCACTGCTAAAGTTCTACCTTGTGTCGGTCTGACTGCTCCTATACTGAGGGGAATCCAGTCAATTTGGTTTTTCATGATGCCCGTAATATTGCCGTGCATCTCTGGCGATGACCAGACTTGACCCTCAGACCACTGGCTTAATTCCCGTAATTCCTGCACCTTAGGATGGGTATCCGGTACACTGTTGTGAATTGGTAATTCACGCGGGTCAAAAAACCGGACTTCTGCCCCAAATTCCTCAATGATACGAGCGGCTTCTTCTGCAAGCAGGCGGCTATAGGAACGCTCCCGTAAGGAGCCATACAAAAATAAAATTCTGGGCGGATGGTCAAATGTCATGATGAAGCTAATGGTATTTTTGGCGTGAAAAATTCAGAGAACTGGCTTATCCAAGCTTAAACACTTATCTGCAAAAGTAAGTGATTCATCCTCCTGCTAACTCTCGCAAAAAGGTGCTTTGGGCTTCTCGCAGTTCAACATCAGGGTTTGCCTTCTGAATTGTCTGGATTGCCGAGTCGTAAGACGAACCTGCATGAATCAGATAGGAAGCTAACATTGTCCCTGTCCGTCGTCTGCCACTGGTACAATGGACTGCAACCGCATGACCAAGGCGATTTTGGCTCTCAACAAAGTTTTGTAATTCCTGGATTTGTTCTTGACTTGGTGCTGTACCTCCCTTGGTTGGTAGCCAGAGGTGAGGAATGCCTGCCTGCTCGTACAAATCCAAGTTCGAGGGGTCATCCATAACGGAGACAATTGCCCCAACACCCGCATTTTGTAGCGCCGTCAATTCCTCTGCCATTGGCTTGCGAACACCTGCCAATTTGTTAGGTATCACCCACCACAAGTTTTCTTCAATTGGCTGAATCGGTTGCTGCTCCATAAATTTAAATCCTCATCGAATGTTATGGGAGCTAAAACGTTTGCGATTCAGATGCTGAGAAATAGCGTCTCTGAAACCAGAATGAAACATTTACAAGACTAATCAACACTGGCACTTCTACCAAGGGACCAACAACGGCTGCAAACGCTGCACCCGAATTGATACCAAACACGGCAATAGCAACAGCAATCGCCAGTTCAAAATTATTGCCTGCTGAAGTGAACGCAACGCTTGCGGCTCTGGAGTAGTCCGTTTTAATCCGCCATGCCATGTAGAAACTAATTAAAAACATCACCAGAAAATAGATGATGAGCGGAATTGCAATCCGAACGACATCCAGGGGAATCTGTACAATCAAATTCCCTTTCAGGCTGAACATAACCACAATGGTAAAGAGCAAGGCAATCAGCGTCAGGGGGCTAATTTTTGGAACAAACTCTTGATGATACCACTGTTTGCTTTTTGCTTTGACCAAGAAAAAGCGAGTAAAATACCCAGCTAAAAAGGGAATGCCAAGATAGATGAAAACACTTATAGCAATCTCGGCAATGCTTACGTTCACGACGCTACCTTTCAACCCGAACAGTGGCGGCAGCACACTAATGAACAACCAAGCATAAGGACTGTAAAAAATAACCTGAAAGATACTGTTGAAGGCAACTAATCCAGCGGTGTATTCTGTATTCCCTCGCGCTAAATCACTCCACACCACAACCATTGCAATACAACGGGCTAACCCAATCAAGATGAGTCCCACCATGTATTCGGGGTAGCCGCGCAGGAAGGTAATTGCCAACAGAAACATCAGAACCGGTCCAATAATCCAATTCTGAAGCAGCGATATACCAAGAATTTTCCCGTTACGAAAGACATCCCCTAACTCTTCGTACCGCACTTTGGCAAGAGGCGGATACATCATGAGAATTAAGCCGATGGCAATAGGTATATTAGTTGCTCCTACCTGGAAACGGTTAATAAAGCCTTCTGTTCCAGGGATGAAATAGCCCAAACTGACCCCGACAGCCATTGCGAGAAAAATCCACAAGGTCAAGAAGCGGTCAAGAAAAGAAAGTTGTTTGGAAATGGGTTTCGTCTTCATCACTACAATTCAACCTCACCATCATGTGTTGTCCCTAAGTTTGTCTCTCTCGTATCAAGAAAACTTGATGTATTAGGGTAATGTCAATACTTCTACATAAAAATTAATCAAAAAACTTCATGGATTACTTAGCAGTTTGGTAGCAGTGAGCAGGTTGCATCGGGCTAAAGCGGCGATAATCTGCTAAATATTGCTCTAAAACGGCGAATTGAGCCAGATTGAGGCTGTAATAAATCCAGCGTCCTTCTTGACGCGCACAAACTAAATTCCCTTGCTTAAGAGTTTTGAGATGAAAAGAAAGCTTAGACTGAGTAGTTCCTAGGCGATCGCACAAGTCACAGACACATAACTCTTGCGCTTTCAAGAGTTCCAAAACCTGAATTCGCAGGGGGTCAGATAAAGCATGAAAGCCTGCAAGGATGGCATTAAGAATGACAGTATTGTTAGCAATCATCAAGTTTCATTGATATACTTTTCTGCTAACTATACTAGAACGATTACCAAGCTATCATCACGAGAGTTATTGCGAGTCAATGATATGGAAGCATTGGAACTATTGCAACGATATGTAACTGGAGAGCGAGATTTTACCAGAGTAGAGTTGGCTGAGGTCAACTTATGTAGTGCTAACCTGATTGATATTGACCTGAGTGGAGCCATACTGTCTGGAGCTAAACGAGCGTGGAGCTAACTTTAGCGAAGCCGACTTTTTGTGTGCAGACCTCTGATCGATGTTCATGACTCTACAAAGTCAATCAGAAGATGGGGTATCTGTCAAGGGCAAGCGAACGATGAAGGTGCTACCTTTACCAGGTTGGCTTTGCACCTGTATGCTACCCTTGTGTGCTTGAACAATTGCCATAGCTAGAGCCAATCCCAATCCAGAACCACCCGTGCTACGCGAACGATCGCTATGTACTCTGTAAAAACGGTCAAAAATCCGGTTTTGTTCGTTCGGTGCAATGCCAATTCCTGTATCTTCAATTTCAATCACTGCATCACCGTTACTGCGCTTAAGAATGACTGTGACGTAACCGCCAGTAGGGGTATATTGAATGGCATTAGCAATTAAATTAGAAAGCAGACGTAAAAGTTGGTCTTCGTCCCCCATTACATACAACGGCTGATGACATAAAACTGAAGATGTTAATTGCAAAGAAGCTGCACTTGCTAACGCTGAATACTCTTCTATAAGGTCATTAATCAAAACGTTGAGACAGCAAAGTAACCGTTCTGTTGCCAGCATTTGCTGCTCTAATCGGGAGAGTAGCAGCAGATCCGCAACCAGTTCAACAAGTCGATGGTTCTGACGCTTAATAGATGTTAGGATATCTCGCGCTTCTTGCTCAGGCAAATGCTCTAAATCGAGTACAGTTTCCACTGTTGCATTAATTGCTGCCAGAGGAGTACGCAACTCATGGGAAGCATCAGAAGTAAACTGTTGCATTTGTTTATATGACCTGTCAATTGGTCGCATCGCCAAGCCTGCTAGCCACCAACTAGAACCGCCAACGAGGAGGACCGTAATTGGCAGTCCCAGCGCCAAAACGAATTTTAAAGCAGCGAGACGACTATCAAGTTCTTTGAGAGAGCGCCCCACTTGTATATAGCCCCAAAGCTGATTATCTTGAGTGTGCAGGGGCAGAGACATTTGACTGTAACGATTGCTTTGTGAATCTTTGACGGTTTGCCGCACTTGTGTTGTTTGCACAAGGCGCGGCAATTCGTTAGGTTGAAAACCTGCCACAGCAATTAACTGTCCCGAAGCATTTACAAAACGGATATAATACTGTTTATCTTTGTAAAGAGCATCAACAATGCCGTGTTCTGAGTGGGCAAGTTGATTGTGGGTAAAGATTTTTTGGGTGGGACAACTAGAAGAAGCTTGACAAATATTTGGTAAAACTAACTGAAAAACTGGCTCCGTGCGACCGGGCTTTTTCAGAGTTGCTTCAATCACATTATGCAGTGTGACTGTTACAGACTCCAGTTCCCGATTGATAGAAATCAAGTAAGCTTGGATGATTACCTCATATACGGCGAAACCGCATAGGGACATAATCAGACCCATAACCCCTGCATACCAAAGAGCAAGCGTTGCGCGAGTCTTATGAAACAGTTTCATCTGCATTGCTAGGATTAAAACGATAACCCATGTTGGGGACAGTTTCAATTAAACCATCACAACTATATTCCGACAGTTTGCGTCGTAAAAGCCGGATTTGAGCAGCCACCACATTGCTAATACGTTCTGCGCTGAACGTATAAAGATGACTCAAAATTTGGTCACGGGTAACAATTACGTTGGGACGTTTCATGAAGTATTCCAGCAGATGAAATTCCTTCTTTGTTAAAGTAATGATTTGCAACTCACCATTAGGGTGCTGACGAGAAACTGTACAACTGCCGTAGTCTAGGATAAGACAACCAACTTGAAGTTGCTGAGGTTGGAAGGAGGGCGATCGCCTTTGCAAAGCCCGCAACCGCGCTAGCAGTTCCTCCATGCCAAACGGCTTCACCAGATAGTCATCAGCCCCTGCATCTAGTCCAGCTACCTTAGCTTCCATACTGTCTTTTGCTGTTAGCATCAGCACGGGCAAAGAGTTGCCGCGAACCCGTAAGCGCTTGCACAGTTCTAAACCTGATATTCCTGGCAGTAACCAATCAAAGATTGCTAGTGTATATTGCGTCCATTGGTTTTCTAGACAACTCCAAGCTTCATTCCCATCTAGAACCCAGTCAACAATATATTTTTCCTTGCTCAATTTGCGCGCTACTGACGCACCCAGGTCTGGCTCATCTTCAACTAGCAGAACTTTCATTTCTAGCGTCTGTGCTTCTTTAAGTTACCATAAGTTACCGTCAATAACTACGCAGTTGAGCTATACCAATCGGTAGCTCTGCATTATTACCTTCTAGTCTTGCAGAAATTTTATATAGCTTATCACCCGTGGTCACGGTGGATTTTTTTACGCTGTTCATGGCTATAGTAAGTACAGTGTTGGGGGCAACTGGTTCAGTAAATGCCAGTATAACTTTTTTGTCATTGATAGAAATATTGGCATTAATTTTTTTACCAGACTGGTCAGATACATCAATATTATCTCTGACAGTTATGTGAGATGGAGCTTCGATAGTTAGCTGAGAAAGAGCCTTGCATTGTTGGGGAATTTCTAATCGTAAGGTATGTCTGACAACTCTCAAGTGGCGAATGCCTTGAGGAGATTCGTTTAAGCTAATGACATGAGGAGAATTAAGAGATTCTGTTGTAGGATGTGCATAAGTACTAGAAACTGAAACTGTCAGCATCAAGGTGACAGCAGCAGCAGAAATGAGTGTTCTTTTCATTTGACGCCTCTAAGCAATAAAGTAGGTCAATCAACCATCAGAGTCGTATGCAGGCGAATGACACTGTTACTCAATAGCTTGGCAGAGCGAGATGAAATTTGGATGAAATTTTAGCCTGTTAAAGGTCATTTTTTAAAAAATAAGTACAATGAAATAGGTACAATTGCTGAAAATTCAGCGCTTGTCGTTAGAATTTATGGATTAAAATGTGGGAAATTGAGCTACACCTACCGGAATTTCTTCGTCACTGCCAACAACTTTAGCTGAAATGTTGTAAACAGAAGCAGAACCTTGAACTGGTTGTTTTACTTTATTAAGTTGAATTAACAGCTTGGTGTTAGAAATAACTTTCTCAGGAAAATCTATTATGATTCTTCTGCCATGTGCAGAAACGTTAATATTAATTTTTTGACTCTTCTCATTCAACACATCTATATCATTGCTTACAGCTACAGTGGATGGAACATCAATAAGAATCTGGTCAAGAGGGTTTTTATCTAGGGGAATGCGTACTCGAACAGTATGTTTAACAATCCGCCAACGGCTAGAAGGAAATTCCACATTATTATCTACGTTGGGAACCCTACTATTATCTATCTTTGTAGTTGCATAGCTAGCAGAAATTAAAGCTGCGGTAGCCAGAGCAAATGCAGCAGTGTATACCAGAATTTTGTTCATCTTAACTGTTAAAGCAATAAAGGATGACAACCATATTGCAGATTTATTGTTGGTGCATAAATCTTTCCTTAACTAGGATGACAGGTCACTATGAAATTAAGATGAAATTTTGGCGGTTTAATAAAAATTACTAAATGAGTTATACCATTTCACGCTTAGACCTGATACAAATGATTGGTCTCTAATTCTTTCCCCCTGCAAGAAAGCTGCCCACCATGTTCTAACCTTAAAGTGAAACGGTATTACAGTAGATAGCTAGAGTTCAGTAAGTTCGCCACGTTGTAACATGGGTACGAGTAGCATGATCTTGGCTTCTAATGACACTTGAGGATAAAAACAGGTACAAAAAAATAAAAGCTATGGTGTTGGCTGGGGTAGCGACCGCTGCCATAGTCCTTGGTGTAATAGCATTAGTGTTGAGAAAAACTTCTTTTTTACCTTCATCAACAATACAGCCACCTACAGCACCGTCATCATTGCCAGCTAGTGAACATGATGACGATAACGACAATGATGATCACGATGATGACGACGATTAAACAGTTGTCCTGTTGGGAGAAGTTTTGGTATCTAGACAACCATCAGGTGAACTAATATCATTTTGTTGTATTCTTGTCAATCACTTGTTTTTATCTTTCTGATAGATTTTAACAATTGCGTTTATTCGTGCGAATTTCTAGACTGAAATAAACCTTGGTTTATTTTGGGGTCACTATATGAATTGCCAACAGACAAGTGCAGACAAGCAAGTGGCTGGTAAATCAAGAGCAACCAGAACTCATCCCACTTGTATGGAACTTGTTATTAAATGTCTACGTCGCCAGCGATACACCAGTGCTTTATTAGTCAAAGAAATAAATTTATACAGTTCATCTACTGTCAATACCTGTTTAAAAAAGCTTAGAGATGCCGGATTAATAGGCGCTGTATGGGATAGCAGAAAAGCAAGTTTTGTTTATTACAACATTAAGCTTTGATGTCCAACTACTTATCTCCTGTGGTCTCGTCATACGACATTCTCTTGAGCAAGAGGACATGGATAACTTGGGTCGCCAGTCTCTATTTGAAGCGTGGTGTGTTCAATGCCGAAATGGTCGTGCAGTTCTCGATTGACCTGCATTAAAAAAGCATCGCCAGGATAACCTGCAGGTATAACCAAGTGAACTGTGAGTGCTGTCTCGGTGGTACTCATCGCCCAGATATGCAGGTCATGAACACCTGCCACACCAGGAAGTTCAGCCAAGTACGTGCGGACTGCAAGCGGTTCAATGCCTGCTGGTACGGCATCTGTCGCCAAGTTGAGAGATTCTTGGAACAGTTGCCAAGTACCTACAACAATGACAGCAACAATAATTAAGCTCACAACAGGGTCGAACCACAGCCAGCCAGTTGCAATAATAGCGATACCACCCAACACTGCACCCAAAGATACCACTGCGTCAGCAACCAAGTGGAGGAATGCTCCTCTGATGTTCAAGTCACTTTCGCGACCAGACATGAACATTAAGGCACTTACCGTGTTAATAACGATGCCTACCGCTGCAACGCCGATAATTATACCGCCTGATACTGGGCTGGGTTCAAGAAAGCGCCGAATAGCTTCCCATGCGATTGCACCTGAGGCTACGAGTAAAAGGATAGCGTTCAACAAAGCAGCCAAAATCGAGGAGCGACGCAACCCATAGGTACGGCGTGGCGTGGGACGACGACGGGCGAGAATGCTTGCTCCCCAAGCAAGTAGCAAACCCAAAACATCACTCAAATTATGTCCTGCATCGGCAAGCAGGGCAAGGGAGTTGGCAAGAATGCCATAAATTGCTTCAATGATGACAAACCCTGTATTGAGAGTGACGCTGATGATAAAAGCACGGTTGTAATTACTGCTTCCGTGGTTATGTCCGTGACTGTGATTATGAGACATGAATGCTGTTGATTAACCCTGCAAACTATGTCAACTGCTTAAATTATTGATTAACAGTAAATCGAGCGTTTAACTTTTCACCGCCAACATTAGCAGTAACTTTTACCGGATATTGACCGGGTGCGTTTCCTGGAAGCGCAGCTGTATAGTGTTTACCTTCAGCATCATATTTGAAATCTAAGGTTTTCTGAGTTCCATCAGGTAGCTGAACTTGAGCGGTTACTTTAGCGTCGGTTACTATTTCGTGTTTTTCCCCTTTTTCTATAAAGAAATCTATATGAGAGTCGTTGCCTTCTTTCTCAGAGACTAACTCCAAATGATACTGACCTGACTCGACAACTTGACCACCATGAGAATGCTCTTTGTCACTATGCTCGATTTTGCCATGTGATTTAGCAGTCTCATTTTTTGAGGTATTGGCTGCGGTAGAAGATTCTGTGTTGCTTGCTGAATTACTTCCTTGAGTTCCATTACTACAAGCACCTAAGAAAAGCAGCCCCACAGTTCCTAGAACAATCAAGCCTGATTTTAGTGATTTCATCGATTTACTCCTCATCTAGAATTTTCATACAACTGACCCTTGAGCAATGTTAATGTTTTGCACTTGCATGGTCTTTTGAGAAACCAAAAAGCTGCCAAACATGGTATTAACTACCGCTCAAAAACTGCTTGAACTGCCTTGCCATTTTCTACAGATGACACAGTTCGCTTTGGTATTAAGAAAGAGCCAAACTTGGCATATAAAGCTGGTAACACTACCAGAGTTAACGCTGTAGAAGTAAACAACCCACCTAACACCACTATCGAAAGAGGTTGTAGAATTTCCTTTCCAGGACCACCTTCAATCACCAAGGGTGCTAATCCTAAAGCTGAGGTAAAAGCTGTCATCAAGATGGCGTTCAGACGTTCCATTGACCCTTTCATCAAAACTTCTTTAAAAGGCATTCCTTCTGCAAATTTCGTGTTGTAATTATCCACCAGCAGCAAACCGTTACGGGTAGCAACTCCAAATAAAGTTACAAAACCAACCAAAGAGGCAATGGAAATCACACCTCCAGTCAAAGCCACTGAAAATATTCCCCCCACTAACGCCAAAGGCAAGTTAATCATAATCATGATTGTAGAGGGAAGAGATTTGACAGAAAGGTACATAATGACTGAAATTATGACAAAGGCTATGGCACTAAAAATTAAGATATTTTGGGTTGCTCGTTCTTGCGCCTCGAATTGACCAGCATACTGGATATAGTAACCAGCGCTTATCTGCATTTCCTGCTTAATCTTGTCGCGAACTTCGTTGACTACAGAACGTAAATCTCTACCACTGGCATTGGCAGAAACAACAATCAAACGAGAAACATTTTCACGGTTTATAGTGTTGGGACCAGTACCATTGTTAATTGTGGCAACTTGTGCCAAAGGAATTTTCTGACCGTTGGGAGTATCAACTAACAAATTACCAATGGTATCTAAGCTTTGACGGGCATCTGGTTTTAACCACACAATTAAATCAAAGGTTTGTTGTTTCTCCAAAACTTGGGACACCACACGTCCATTGAAGGCAGTTTCAATAATTTCGGAAAGTTTTCCGACTGTTAAACCATATTGAGAAGCTGCTCTTCGGTTAAACTTAATTTGTATCTGTTCTACTGGGACTTGGGGTTCAAGTTGCAAATCAACAATTCCCTCAACCGTTTTCATCACCTCATTGACCTGATTCCCAATGGTACGGAGTTGTTCTAAGTCAGGTCCAAAAATTTTGACTGCGATCGCACTCCTCACCCCAGACAACACTTCATCCATCCGGTGAGAAATAAAACCACCAATATTTGGTGCAACCCCTGGTATCTTGGCAAATTCAGACCGCAGCTTTTCTATAGTCGCCTCCCTGTCTTCCATCCCTTCGTCGCTTAACTCAATATCAATGTGTCCTAAGTTCACCCCGGCGGCTTCCTCATCTCTTGGCGCACGTCCAGAACGCAACTGTACATATGGGAATCTCTTGTCATTTTTCAGCGCTGCTTGAAGTGTTTCGCCTGCTGCATTGGTCGCTTCTAAAGAAACACCCGGATAAAGAGTCATAGTATTTACCAAAGTTTGCTCCTGAAACTCTGGTAAAAACACGCTTCCAAAGGAAGGAACAATGACCATTGCGGCTATGAGGCTGGCAGTAGCGACAACTAATATAATTGCAGAATATCGTAGAGCAAACGTTAACAGGGGACGATAAAGCCGCTTAAAAAATCTTGCTACCCAAGGTTCGGTTTCTGGTAGGTGTCCGTAAGGCAAAAGAATTCCACATAAAGCTGGGGTTACAGTTAATGCTGTCAGACTAGAAGCAATCACTGCTGCTAAATATCCCAATCCCATCGGAATAAAAATGCTTCCTTCTACACCAGTCAACGCAAAAATTGGAGAGAAGACAACTATTGTAATGATGGTAGCTCCAAAGACTGAATCGCGCACTTCCTGACAGCCATCGAATACCACATCTAAAACGGGACGTGGATTGAGGGAGTGTTTATTTTCTCGCAAACAACGGTAGACATTTTCTGCATCCACAATTGCATCGTCAACCGCTGAACCAATTGCGACTGCTAACCCTCCCAAAGTCATTGTATTTAAACCTTGTCCCAACCAATTGAGCAACATCACCCCAACCAGCAAAGATAGTGGAAGCGCTGTTAAACAAACAGCGAGGTTGCGCCAATTCATTAAAAATGGAATGAGGATAAGGGCAACAATAATACTGCCTTCAACTAAAGCCTCTCTCACATTTTCAATAGAAGAATCAATATAATTTTCCTGACGGAAGGTGGCAGTTACCTTGATATCTTTGGGTAAACCTGCTTTGATTTCTGATATCGCCGCTTCTATGGCACGAGTGACAGTGGGAGTATCAGCTTGAGGCTGTTTATTAATCAAGACGATAATTGCCTTTTGACCATTAAAGCTACCATCCCCCCGTTTAATACCTGCACCAATTTGCACATCAGCAACATCTAATAGTTTCACTGGTGTACCATTACGAGCAGTAATAACAGATTGCTGTAATTCTTCGATAGATTCAATCCGCCCAACACCCCGAATTAACCTTTCTCGATCAGGAGTGATTAAGTAGCCACCAGGCGCATTGACATTGGCAGCTTTGGCAGCTTCTGCCACATCTTCTAAAGTAACATTAAAGGCGTTTAACTTCTCTGGGTCAACCAAAACTTGATATTGACGAATATCACCGCCATACGCCACAACCTGACTTACACCAGGAACAGCCAACAGACGGTTTGTCACTTGCCAATCAACAATACGCCGCATTTCCATTAAAGGTGTGCTAGAAGAAGTGAAGGCATATTGCAATACAGTCCCAATAGGAGAACTAGTAGGGGAGACTTGGGGTGTTTCCACACCTTCAGGAAGCTTACTTTGAGCTTGTTGCAATCGTTCTGTGACTAGCTGTCTGGCTTGATAGGTATCTGTTCCCCAGTTAAAAATGATTCTGACAACCGAAATTCCCGATGCACTCGAAGAACGTACTGCTGTCACTCCCGGAGTCCCATTAATTGCACTTTCAATTGGTAAAGTCACCAGTGATTCGACTTCTTCTGGTGCTAGTCCCGGCGCTTCTGTTTGAATTTCAACTTGAGGTGGTGCAAAACTAGGAAACACATCTAAGGGCATTTGGATAATCGTTTGGAATATCCAAAGAGTGACGACAATTGCACCCAGGATGACTAACCAACGACGCGCAATTGCCCATTTTATAATTGCACTTAGCATTTCTATTTATTATTTAATTAATTATTTCTACTTCTGATTGGTAATTTTTGACTTATGATGAGTAGCGCGGTGATTATCAGTAAATTCTGTTGATTTATCCCCAGACACCGTTGTTACTTCAGAATCTTGACTAAAAAAAGATTCACTGCCTTGAGATACTGGAGTTAGACCTGGTTTGGTACGACGACCTATCATGAAACCAGTGAATGCGATTGCGCAAAGCGCAGTGCCAAAGGCAATCGCACCCCCAACTGGAATGACTGACCACCAGGGCAATTGCACTCCGCTTTTATTTTGTACCGTCGCTTCACCTGAGTTATGTTCTTCTTCTGAGTGGTCGTGACCGTGTTCATGTGAGTCAGATTTGCTACCGCCCCTCAAAGATTGTGCATAAAGTTGAGGCGCACGTTGTGTAACAACCAAATCTCCATCGAACAGACCATTCTTAACCTCAACTAAATCTCCAGAGGTTTGACCTAATGTCACGTCAGCAGACTGGAAAGCATTACCATTTTGCACGTAAACCAATTTTTTACCATTTGCCTCTACTACAGCAGAGCTAGGAATTGCCAACATAGCTGTGGATGTTCTGTTTGTTATGACCTCTAGTTCGGCGAACATCCCTGGTTTAAGCTGCCCAGTAGAGTTATCCAGTTCGGCTTGTACTGGTACGACTCGCGTTTCCCCTTGTACCAACGAGCCAATCCGCGCAATTCGTCCGGTGAAGGTACGATTGGGCAAGCTAGCCACTTTCACCCTGACCCGTTGACCAATTTTTACTTTGTCTAAATCTTTTTCATAGATGTTCGCTGTGGAAAAAACGCGACTGTCATTCACAATCGTCATCAGCTTGCCACCTGCGTCCTCAAATGATTGTCCCAGCGTAACTTCCCTGTCAGCAACCTTACCAGAAATGGGTGCTGTCACCGTGACCAGTCCCTTAGCATTGGCGCTATTTCCCAATTGTTGCAGCCGAGTTTCATACGCAGCATTACTGAGCGAAATACGTGAATTTGCTACCTCAACGGCTGATTGAGCGCGTTTTAGTTTATTTTCAGCATCAATAACGTCTCGACGGCTACTGGCTTTGGTAAGTTCGGCTTTGGCTTCTGCAAGCTGGGTTTGGGATTCTAAGGCATCGCGACGGGGGAGAGCGCCATTATCAGCTAACACCTTATCTTTGTCATTCCTTTCTTGGGAGAATGCCACTTGGCTTTGTGCTTGGGCTATTTCAGCTGCTGCTATCTGCTGATATTTTTCGTAGTTTTGCTGTGCTAACCGTAAGTCAGCTTGCGCTTGTTGTAAATCAGCCCTACTTTCGGCAAGTTTTTCCTGAGATTCAACGCGCAGCGTCACCAAGTCAGGACTCGTTAATACAGCTACGGGTTGACCTTTTTTTACTGATGCACCAGGTTCTACCAACAACTCAACCACTTTCGCCCCGGAAATTGGGGTAGTGACTTCCGCTTTTTGACTAGGCAAGGTTTCAATCTGTCCGGTGGTTTTAATGCCAACATCTAGCCGATGCCGTTTAACAGGTTCAACTTTAATTCCTAGCCGTTTGGCAGTTTCTGCATCAACTTCAACTTTTGCAGTTGGTTCGCTTGCGCCTTGAAATTCATTTCCATGATTATGATTACCGCCAGCTAAAACAGCTGCGGGGGCTGTTAGCAGCAGCAAGCTCAACATTGTCAAAGAAGCACAATGGAGTGACGTAGAAGGTTGAAAACGGTTAGAGATTCGCATTGGTAAGAGTGCCCTTGAGTAACTAGGAAGCAGAATCGCGCTTAGATGTTGGCATTTTCCAGTGGAATTGGGATATTGAGCTTTGTTTACTTTAAGACTTCGAGAGGTGCAAGTTGTTTATGCAACCTAACTGCCGCTCCTTCACTAGTTTTTCATATCGCTATGAAAATGGGATGAAATTTTGAGGAGTATCACAGCTTTTTGCCATAAGGTATAGATCGTGCTTTTAGGTGTGCTGATGATTATCTACCTAGAAGCTGATGTTGATGGCAGATTTGCTAACTGCAACCTCCCATAGACAAAGCGAATGCAATGACTTCCAGTATATTGCTGTCGGGGGTGCCGTGTCGGGGGTTGTCGGGGGTATTTAACAGTTAACAGTTATCAGTTATCAGTTATCAAGTACCCGCAGTATCAAGATGTTATTGTCAATCTAGTCACTGGTCACTGTTCATTGGTCACTGTTTACTGTCCACTGTTTTAAGCATTTTTCTTGTTGTCGGGGGTTGTCGGGGGTCTTGTTCCAAGGTAGTATTTGAGCGTAGTTATTAAGTGTCGGGGGTTGTCGGGGGTGTCGGGGGATAAACTATCAAAAGCTGAGGCAGCAGAGTTTTTGGGAGTTTCACCGCGTAGTGTGGAGCGATATTCACAGCGGGGTAAATTACACCCAATTTACTTTGAAGGTGATAATGGCAAGGAAGCTTATTATAGGCTTGAGGAGTTAGAAAAGCTGAAGGCTGATACTTCTACACCTCTTCACGTGTCGGAGGTTGTCGGGGGTGATGAGAATGATGAGAATGATAAAGGCATTACCTATGCTCAAACGCCAGATTCTTTGATTATTATTCATGAGATTGTGAATAAGCTTCTCGAAGTTGTGCAATCCACACAGTTTAAACAGGAGCTTAAGCCCCTAGTAGCTTATGAGGAACTTGAGAAGGCAGCCGAAAAACAGTGGATACTGCCAACTTCAGTTGTAAAGGAGTTGATAAAGGTTAAGCCCCACGGCTCAGTTTACACACGCGGGGCTTTTAGGTTTGTGAAAACTGGAAAGATTGGGGCTGAGGCTGGATGGAAAGTTGAGAAAGTACAAGCGTGAAATTTTTCTGGAATATAAATTTCTCCTCAATTCCAGGGAATCTTAAAAGTAATAACGCGCAAAAAAATTTATAAAGGTCTATACTCATGATCTATAGCATGAGCGATGGAGTGAAGGTAGCAGAAGAAGCTGCTGCTAAAATCACTGCTTGGCTGGTTAGTAAACCAGAAACTATTGGTGTTCGCAACGTTGAACAAGATTCACAGTTTCAAACTCAAGACATTGATCTGATTTGGACAACTCAACAAGGCACAAATTCAATAGAAATTAAGGGCGATCGCAGGCATCAAACTGGCAATTTTTTCTTTGAAACCCACAGCAACTTTGAAAAGGGAACCCCTGGCTGCTTCATGTACACAGAAGCAAACTGGCTGTTTTATTACTTTGTCACACCTCGCACTTTGTATATGCTGCCAATGCCAGCAACGCGAGAATGGTTTCAGAAAAATATTGACTATTTCCAAGAACGCTCTACAACAACCTCAATAAAAGGAGGTGGTTACTACACAACTAAAGGGCGAATAGTACCGATTGAATGTGTCTTACAAAAAGTTCTGGGAGTGGTAAAAGAGCAGTTATAAAAATCATAGCGGTTACTCCACTATTTTTCGAGCGAGGAAATAGCTCACGCCCCTAACGCCCCAAAATTTCCAACTGTGTATCAGCGAGTCAATCTCCTCCTGACTCAGCGCCCGTCCCCTCAGTTCTTTGGACGCTTTCACACTGCTGATATCAATTGCACGGGTATAGTCAACAGGTGATATCAATGCTGATATCAATTGCACGGGTATAGTCAACAGGTGATATCAATGCTGATATCAATAAGTTTTAACGCTTCCTTGAGAACTCGCCTTCTTCGCACACAGTAAAGTACCCAATACTGCTCGGTTAAGGAGAAATAGAAGTAAAACAAAGAAAAATTTGTTCGCGTAACTTTTACGCGAATAAAATAATTGGACTTACTTTTTCTCTTTGAGACTATCGTACAAGTCCACCCAATTTTGACGAAGAGAGTCGATGCAGGAAGTTAAGTGATCGATTTGAGTTCTTCTAGCCACAGAGAGGACAGCATCAATATGAGCAGGGCTTCCAGCCTTACCCAAATGCTGATATTTGCTCAATTTGTTGGGTTGAGTTGTGGAAAAAATTGGTTTGGTAGCGTGTAATTTATAGTACCAATAAGCTTGTTTTTTTCCGCGTGCTTGGTAACGTAAAACGCAACAACCAGGTGGCGCTACTTCCCCTGAAGCCTGAATTTGCTGAATAGAGAGTTGTAAGGTAGCAATGGCTTGTTGTATGAGTTCAGCTCTAGAAACAATGTCAGAATCAACCATCTGGCATTTCTTGTGCGTATGGTAATTAAGTGGGTTGGTTTGTTCGCGTATGATTTACGCGAACAAAGCGAATTTAGTTTATATTATTTTACAGCCAAAATTAAACGTAAATACCGTCTTGTTAATGTCACTTGTTAATTTTGAGGTTCAACAGCCCTGCATTACCCCAAGCCAATTACTTCTGGCAATGGATGAAGTAATTCCGTCTCAAACAATAACGAACGCAATTATCAGTACTTCTTCTGTTGGGCAACGACAACGAATACTTCCAACTCATGTAGTTGTGGTTTTAGTAATTGCCATGAGTTTTTGGTCATCGGACTCTATTGTATCGGTGTTCAAAAATCTGATTCATGGTTTCGCCAGTTTACGAATACCGGAATTAATACGTTTTAAAACACCAACTTCTTCATCAATTACCGAAGCACGGCAACGAACTGGAGCATCTGTAATGACTCGTTTGTTTGAGATGGTTGCAAAGCCATTAGCAACAGTTTTAACGCCAGATGCCTTTCTGGGAGGATTAAGAATAATGGCTGTAGATGGGACAGTAATGGACGTTCCTGAGACTCAAGAAAATGCCAGAGTATTTGGTTATCCTGGTTCTCGCCCTGGGACATATCCGGCATTCCCGAAAGCTAGATTAGTTTTTTTGGTAGAAGCGGGTACTCATTTAATTACCGATGCATTCATTAGTCCTTATCGAATTGGTGAAAGAAAAGGAGCTTTAAAATTATTACGAAGTGTTAATGATGGTATGTTGCTGATGTGGGATAGGGGACTACATTCATTCAAGATGGTTGATGCCGCAATTAAACAAAAATGCCATATTCTTGGACGTATACCAGCCCACGTTAAATTCGAGATCGTTCAAACTTTTGATGATGGTTCTTATAAGTCGTGGATTGCTCCTGATGGTAAGTCCAAAAAGAAGGGTGCAACCCGAATTCCTATCCGCGTAATAGAATATACTGTTGAAGAGAACGGTACAGAAAAAGTTTATCGTCTGATTACCGATTTAATGGATATTTCAATTTTTCCGGCTTTGCTTTTAGCGACTGAGTATCATCAGCGTTGGGAAGCAGAGAATACTTTGGACGAATTAAAAGTCCATTTAAATGGTCGAAAAACTCCTATTCGCTCTAAAAATCCTCGTGAAGTAGTGCAAGAAATCTATGGCTGGTTACTGGGACATTATTGCATACGTTGTTTAATGTTTCAAAGTGCTGAAAAAGTAGGATTGTCTCCATTACGTCTAAGTTTTACTGGCAGCCTGAGAGTGATTAGACGTGCTATCCCTTTGTTCCAGATTGCAGTAGAAATATTCCCAGATATTAATGTATTTTTTAGTTGGTTAACTGACGAAATTTTAGAATTGCAAATTTCATCTCCACAGCACAGAAGTAATCCCAGAGTCGTCAAGAAAACTCGCTCAAAGTTTCAGAGTAAAAAACGATGTCATAGAAATAATGGCACTCCTCGACAATTACTATCCTTTCAAATTTCTAGTCAAGCAAGTTGAATACATCCATTTTTGGGGCGATACAGTAAATTGTTCATCCTCAATTTATAGTTCAACAGATTAAAAATATTATATGCAATTGACAATTAAGTTTTTCGAGAGTGCCTTCAGGTACAAGCAGCGTTTTTAGCTGTTTTTGTTCTCGTAGACTTTACGCGAACAAAATATTCTTTATTCCAACATCTATTTTCTCTTAACCGAGCAGTATTGGATTCTGAGGGGATTTTGTCAGGTGGCTCGCATCGACTGAATTGCTTATCCTGCAATACTTCTGAAAAAGTTTTCGGTAAAGCTGACTTTAGTTACGGGGTATTTAATGCGTGAATTTATAATGCCGTACAGAGATGAATTAAGCACGCGGGGTGACTTCCCGCCGTAATATAATTGGGGACGGAGCAGCGATCGCTACATCTGTCCCGGTTCGGGGCTATACGGACGATGGCGCAGAGCGCCCGCTTCGCGATCGCACCAACTGTTGGCGAATCTTAATAATAATGATGTAGAGTACTGGCACTACAAACAAGCTCAAGAACGTAGAAATGAACATCCCACCAAAAACCGCCGTCCCCAATGACAGTCGGCTGGCAGATCCAGCTCCTGTCGCAACAAGCAGCGGATAGCTGCCGATTAAAGTTGAAACCGTTGTCATGAGAATAGGACGCAATCGTGCTTGTGCAGCTTCCACTACTGCCTTAGTAATTGAAAGTCCCTGTTCTCGTAGCTGGTTGGCAAATTCTACAATCAAAATCGAATTCTTGCTGGCTAACCCAATCAGCATAACTAAGCCAACTTGACAGTAAACATCGTTGTACAAACCCCGCAGAGATTGAGCCGATAAAGCTCCCAAGACCGCCAAGGGAACCGCCAGCATAATAATTAAAGGATCGACAAAATTGTTGTATTGCGCTGCCAACACAAGGAAGACAAAAAAGACCCCCAAACTGAAAATAATTGGGGCTTGACCGCCAGATTCTACTTCTTCTAAGGAGATACCCGACCATTCAAAACCGAAATTTGCGGGTAATACCTCAGCCGCTAGCTTTTCCATAGCCTCAATTGCTTGCCCAGAACTAAAACCAGGAGCAGCTGCTCCGTTAATCTCAATGGAGCGGTAAAGGTTGTAGTGATTAATTGTTTGTGCCCCAGTCGTTGATTTAATCGTTACAACATTACTAAGGGGTATCATGTTGCCAAGTCTTGAGCGCACATACAAGCGACCAACATCCTTTGGGTTAGAGCGAAATTGTGAGTCTGCTTGAACATAAACGCGGTATGTTCGCCCAAATTCGTTAAAATCATTTACATAGCGCGAACCGATGAAAGTTTGTAAGGTACTGAAAATTTCATCAATCGGAACCTGTAGAGCTTCTGCTTTACTTCGATCTACTTCAACCATCAACTGGGGCGCGTTGGCAGTATAGGTACTAAAGACTCCTTGCAATCCTGGAGTTTGATTGGCGCGGCTAATTAGCTCGTTCTTGACTCGATCCAGTGCATTAATGTCTCGATTACTTTGATCGCCTCGGTCTTGCAGTTGAAACACAAAACCGCCTACACTACCGAGACTTTGAATAGTTGGAGGATTGACGGCTAGAACAGGTGCTTCTGGAACTCCCATCAGGGGTGCGCGTACTCGATTGAGAATTGCTGATACCGATTGCTCTGGGTTTTGCCGCTCTGACCACGATTTGAGAGGAGTCATAATCAATCCGCGATTGGGAGTGTTTCCGCTAAAACTAACACCGCCCATTGCAAATACGCCCTCAATCTCAGGGACGTTGAGCAATTCTTTTTCGGCTTTCATGACGACTGAGCGAGTATAATTTAACGAAACGCCATCCGGTCCCTGAATCAGGTTGACAAAATAGCCCTGGTCCTCCTCTGGCAGAAATGCTTGAGGAACACGCAGATACAACCAACCTGTAAGTACCAAAGATACAGTAAATAACAACAATACAACCATCTTAAAGCGAATGACAGTGCCGAGAATCCGTTGATAGCCTCTGTGCATCCAGTCTAAAAGGTTATTTACCCTTGCAAAAAACCAGCCGAGCCAGCCGCGTGGTTGTTGTCCTCGACGTAACAGTATGGCGGACACGGCAGGAGTAAATGTAATGGCATTAAAGGTGGAAAGCGTAGTCGAAAATGCGATGGTTAATGCAAATTGTTTGTAGAGTTGTCCTGTTGTCCCCGGAAAGAAAGCAACTGGAACAAAAACCGCCATGAGAACTAGCGAGGTTGCAATTACGGCTCCAAACAGTTCGTGCATTGCTTCAGAAGCAGCCTGACGCGGACTGATACTTTTTTCCTCAAGCAAACGAACCACGTCTTCAACAATAACGATTGCATCATCGACAACCATTCCGGTCGCCAAGGTTAAACCAAATAAAGTCAGACTATTAAGTGAAAAATTAAATACTTTGACAAATGCAAAGGTGCCAATTAAGGAAACCGGAATCACGATCGCTGGAACAATGGTAGTCCGCCAGTCTTGCAAGAAAATGAAAATAACTCCAACAACTAGTACAATCGATTCAATTAGCGTTGTGACCACTTCCCAGAAGGATGCTTCAACAAATCGGGAAGAATCATAGGGGATTTCATATGTTAATCCTGGGGGAAAATTCTTTGCCAATCGTGCCATCTCTGCCTTAGCCGCCTTAGCAATTTCCAAGGCGTTACTGCCAGGAATTTGGATGATTTGATAGCCTACAGAAATGTGACCGTTATAGCGAGCAAATGTACTGTAACTTTCTGCCCCCAGTTCTGCTCGCCCGACATCTTTGAGTTTGATCAGCGTCCCGTCATTTCCTGCTTTGAGGATGATATTCTCAAACTCTTTGGCTTCTCGCAGTCGTCCAACAGCTTGCAAATCGATCTGAAACTTTTGCCCATCGGGGGCGGGTGGTTGTCCAATCGCACCAATGCCTAACTGCAAATTTTGTTGATTGAGGGCATTCACCACATCTTGAGCCGTCAGATTGCGACCAGCAAGGCGATTGGGATCGAGCCAAATTCGCATGGCATAGCGACGTTCTCCAAAGGATAGGACATTTCCCACACCATTGATACGTCTGAGCGGGTCTAACACATACAAATCTGCATAGTTACTAATAAACGTATCATCGTAGCGATCGTCCGAGCTATATAACGCCATCGCTAAAACAATCCCGCTTGATTGTTTTGTAACTGCGACTCCGGTTTGTCGAACCACTTCTGGTAGTTTGGGTTGTGCCAACAAGACACGATTCTGTACATCAGAGGCTGCAACGTTAATGTCATAGCCCTGTTCAAAAGTGATGATAATTGTGCTATTACCGTCATTGCTGCTGGTCGAATTCATATATCTCATGCCTTCGACCCCATTGATCTGTCGCTCTAAAACCGATGTCACGGTTTCTTCGACAATTTGGGCACTGGCTCCAACATAGTTAGCTGTGACGCTAATTTGAACAGGGCTAATGTCTGGATACTGCTCTACAGGCAGCGTTGGAATGCTAATGAGTCCGAACACTAAAACTATCAGGGAGCAGACGATCGCAAAGACGGGTCGCTTGATGAAGAAGTCCGCGAACATAGGTCAACCGATTTTGGATTTTAGATTTTAGATTTTGGATGGATTCCACGGATAAATGCAGGGGCTTGTACCATCAAAGAACTATCGGTTAATGAAAAAATAAACAAATAGGACTTGCTTTTGCTACAAAAATATGCATAATTCGCTAATTAATTACTTTTTTCAGGTTCAGGAATAATTGGCGCACTATCCCTTAAAGTGAGCAAACTAGAGATGATGATTTGTTCTCCTGGTTGCAATCCTTTCAAAACCTGGTATTGATTGCCTTCAATACTGCCTAGTTCAACAGGTTTTTGCCGAGCCACAAACTGAGATTGGGCAGACTGCGATGAGCGCGATTCCTCAACTACAAACACAAACGTCTCTTTGGCTAAACGAGTTACAGCGGTTGTGGGAATGCGGACTCCAGGACGCCGATCCAAAATCACCCGCGCTCGAACAAATTGGTCGGTTCGCACTCTAGCTTGAGAATTATCCAACAGCGCTTTGACGAGTACCGATTGTGTCTGATTCGCCGTATTGGGTGCAATGAAAAATACCCGACTGGTACCGACCTTTTGCCCAGAACCATCTACCAACTCTACTAAACTTCCTAATCGCAATTGAGCGACCTGTTCTGCTGGAACCGAAATGTTAACCTCTAATGAACCGTTTTCAGAAACGGTGATTAACTGGGTAGAGGTATCGACAAAATCGCCCACCTTAACGGGAATATCACCTACAATACCTGCAAACGGCGCAGAAATTGTATAAAACTGAAGTTCTGCTGCTTGCTCATTGACATTTGCCCGAGCTTGGTTAACTAACCTCTGGTTCTTAACAATTGTTGCCTTTGCCTTAGCGATCGCTGCCTCTGCTCTAGTAATCATGGCTTCTTGAGCTGCAATGTCAGCATCCGTCTGAGCAAGCTTGGCTTTGGCTGCTTCTAAGCTGTTCCGCCTTTGGTCCAAAATTTGCAAACTGGTGGCTCCTTCTTGATATAGCTGGCTGAACCGCTCATACTCCCGCTGATTGAGTTTTAAGTCAGACTGTTCAGAAACTCGACGAGCTTGTAACGCTTTTAGTGTCGCTGTTGCATTTTTTGCTTCTGCTTGGGCGCTTTTGACTTCTGCTTGGGCTGTTTCCAAATCAGCTTGAGTGGACTCGTAAGCTGCGATTCTACTATCAACAGAAGCTTGTTGCTGCTTTGCATCAACCTTCAAAATTGGGGTACCTTTTTTAACTCGCTCCCCTGCCCGAACAAATATCTGAGAGACTTGACCCTGAATTCTCGGTCGTAGAGTGACAGAGCGACGAGACTGAAGATTTGCAATAAATTCTGCACTTTCCTCTATAGTGGCAGTTTGCACCGTCGCAACTTGTACCTTTGTCGCTGGGGGTTGGCTAGCTGCCGTTGGAGGTGATTCCTTGTTCGGAGCCAAAAACCACCAAGACCCAACACTGCCACCAACTAAGAGCAAGGCTAACATTGCCCAGAAACCCGGCGTTAACTTTGGCGCGAACTGACGTTTACTATTTGAAGGTCGAGACTCAGAAGATTCCATAACTCACCAACAATTAAAGCGATGTAAAACCTTGGGAAATCAGAATGCATCAAGACTGTAGTGCCCGTTCTTTGTTAATTTGCCTTTACCCAAAAATCAGCCGTGACGATTTCACCATTGCGGTTGAACTGTCCCCAAAGCTTGTATAGTCCAGGTTTGGGCAAGCTGGTCACAAACTGAACCCGTCCGGGAGTTGTATCTTTGATTGCGTGAGCATGGATATAATCGGCGGAGGTGAGTGAGGCGGATTGACGCAGAATTACCAAGTGTCCCCGTTCACCCATATAAGGCTGTAAATCAGTGACAGGTTGATTATTAGAGCCTTTGAGATTGAACGTTACAGCAACTTCCTCACCCGCTTTGACCGTTTCAGTAGGTAGCTCTAAATTGACCTTGGTGTTGGTAAATGTTTGACTACGCTTGAAGTTTACGTCCGGGGAAGATGAACTGTCCCCTGGAACTTGGGTTTTGAGTGTCGAGACTTGAGCGGGTTGTCCAGCGGGTTTGTAATCGCTAAAGAGTGTATACCCTCCAGATTTGGGTAATTGGGCTTCGATGGTAAAACGCCCGTTGCCTTCATAACGTGGATGCAGATGATCGAAAAACCGAAGGTCATCACTGACTACGATGAGATGCATGAGTTGTTCGTGAGAAACATCAAACTTGTCGATAGGTTTCTCTGTTGCATCTTGAACATTAATTACTAACGGGACAGGAGCATTAACTGCAACCGTTTCTGGAACCGTAAGTTTTGCTTGAATCGCTGCATTTGTTTTTGTATCACTTGAACTATGCATCGAATGTCCTGCGTGACTTCCCACTTGTGTTGAATGCTTGTCGTTGTGCTGTTGAGCTAAAACTGCCGTTGACGGTTCTTGAGCATTAGGTGATGTCGAGCAACTTTGTGCAAATAATAGAGTTGCAGTTGTAGCGTAAGCGAAGCTCCTCCGAAGGAGGCTCGCAGTCATCAATATCTTCATGAAACTTACCTCTTACAGTGCAAATTCCTGTTTTAACTGAGCAACCCAAGTTTTGATGCGTTGTTGTGTTAACTCAGATTGGTTATCTTCATCTAGCGCTAAACCGACAAACTTGCTGTCGCGCACTGCTTTTGACTCCGTAAAGTCGTAGCCCTCAGTTGACCAGTAGCCGACGGTTTCACCCCCAAGTTCTGAAATCTTTTCTTCTAAGATGCCCATTGCGTCTTGAAAAGAGTCGGGGTAACCGTTCTGGCCGCCAGCCCCAAAGTAAGCAACTTTCTTGCCGCTAAAATCGATATTGTCTAGCTCGTCAAAGAAATTATCCCAATCGTCTTGCAGTTCACCCACATTCCAGGTAGGACACCCAATGATGATGTAGCTGTAGTTCTCGAAATCGCTCGATTCTACTTTAGAAATGTCGTAGATATCAACAACGCTGTCGCCACCAAACTCTTTCTGAATAAGTTCGGCTTCCGTTTGGGTATTCCCAGTTTGAGTCCCATAAAACAAGCCAATCTTAGCCATCTTTCCTCCTTGCTGACTGGCGTAAAAATGTTTGAGAGTTTATCGGAAGATCAGCTATCAGCAGAGCAGAAGCCAATAGCTGATGGTAAAATAATCAATTACAAATTAAGCGGCTGATGGATAGCCTGCCGACGCGATCGCTGTCTCAATAACTGTTCTAGGTGCTTGAGTTTCTACGTTAATTAATTTCGTTTTTGGGTCAGCTTGAACAATAGCGTTAGCATCAACCTTTTTAATTGCCTCAGTGATAGTTTTGACGCAACCAGAGCAAACCAGTTTAGGAACTTTAAGTTGTAGTGCCATAGCTGTCAATAACCTTTTTTTGGGTAATTTGTTGTGGAGTTATATGTGTGATTGAAGAACTCCAACTTATCTAAAATCACTTTAAATCCTCCATTTAACTGGAGAGTCAAGGGGGTATGCAAAAAATTATTGAGTGTTTAGTGAAATCTTTTTAAGATAAGAACGACTTACGATAGATCTAAGTTTTTTATTTAGTTTTCTTTTTAGAAGGGTAAATGTGATTTGAACTATATTTTGACCAAGCGGACACGACACGCTTCACTCTGCACTAGGACAACATATACTTCAAAGTTATAAATTGAGTTCAAAAACCTCAAAACTTAATTCCAGGAAGCAACGTGGTTTTTATAGTTCATTTGTACGTGTTCTTGAGCGAGAGCTTTTAAAACCAAGTTTCGGGCGATGGCGCAAGCCGCCCGCCCTGCGGGCTTCGCTTTATCACTCAATTTTTGGCTAAACATATTTTTGAACCATATTGTGGGCATTTGGAACCAAATTTTGACCGAAAGTTCAAAACTTTCGATTGATTTTAGTGTCTCTTTTATGCATTTTTTACCAGGTCCAAAAATAAAACTTTTGGTTATTGCATGGTTCACATTAAAAACACACGGACATAATTTGATTCATTTTGTTAGGTTGAAGATTTGCTCAAAACCTTGAAATTACGTTAACTTTTGGTCACGCTATCGTTCACAATTTGGTCATGCAATGGGTAAAAGCACAATTACAGAATTGATTTTTAAGTCGGATCTATAATCGGACAGATGGTATTTTCAGGTATTTCATAAACAGCTTCCCAGCCTGAAAGCAGCCCTTCTAACTCTAACTTCAACACCTGTAGCTGTTCGATTTGGTATTCGATTTCTGCAATTTTATCAGTTAGTTTTGCTTGAATATGGTCGCAGGGTAAGTCCCCTTGGTCATGCACATTCAAAAACTCTTTAATCTCCAACAAGCTCAATCCAAGGCTCTGGGCACGCTTGATAAAGTTGAGACGGGCAAAAACATCTGAGTTGAATAATCGAAATCCACCCTCAGTCCTGCCTGAAGCCTTGAGCAAGCCCAGTTCTTCGTAGTAACGAATTGTTTTGATGGGAATGCCACTTTCTTTAGCAACTACACCAATTTGTTTGAGTGTTTCTTGGGCTAACATAATTCACTCCTACTCATCAGTAACACGTACAAAAAGGAAACAGTATAGTTGACTCTACATATCATCTATATTAGGTATTTGTACAAGGAACTGTGCCCAGCGTTTGGAAAGGTATTGCCTGCTAGTTATCAAGCTGACGCTGGGCGCAGATGCTCTCCGTTTTCATGCTGATTGCGTAGAAAACTGCTGTGTACCAACATTGGATGGCTCTACTTTAATCACACCGCGAAACATATTCATACCACAGGTAAAGGTGTAAGTTCCTGGTTGGTTGGGAGTGAACTCAATGGGAGTAACTTGGTTTAGGGGTAGCTCTTGGGCAATGTGGAAGTCAGGAAATCGGATTTCTTCAAGGCAATTGCTGGGGTCTTTACGGTAGAAGTTGAGCCGGACTTTTTGACCTGGATTAACTACCACTTGGCTTGGTTCATACCCACCATCAACGGTAATTGTTACTTCTTGAACGCCTTGCTTTGATTGTGCTTTTTGCGATTTTGGCTTACTCAGCAGAAACCACCATAACTCCAGTCCTATCAGTCCTAATCCGCCAGCAGTAACGGCTCCTTTTGCCCACAAGGGTTGTTCGATGCGACGGAACTGACCCGTTTGCTTTGTATGAGATGGTTGCATCTGTTCGTGGGACATTTGTGCAACTGCTTTGTTAGAAGCAATTCCAAACACCAATCCCAAACTTGCAATAATACCAATGATTGCTATTTTGTTCATGATTTAAACGCCTCCGTTGGCGAATTTAACTACATTGCAAGCTACGCTAACGCTCCTGAAATCGCTCCCAGCAGAAATCCAAATCCTGCCAAGGTTCCAAAAAATGTTACTTTCTTAAGTATCATTACTACTCCCTGTGATTTATTCAACCAGTTGTTTTAGGTTGAAAGTTACGCAAACGCAGCGCATTCGTTACTACGGAGACGGAACTAAACGCCATTGCTGCACCTGCAATAATGGGGTTGAGCAGCCAACCGAAGATAGGGAAGAGAATTCCTGCTGCGATTGGAATACCAGCGACGTTGTAGATAAAGGCGAAGAAGAGATTCTGACGAATATTGCGAATCGTGGCACGAGAGAGTTGAATGGCGGTGACAATCAAGAGTAAATCCCCAGAGATAAGGGTGATGTCACTAGCCGCGATCGCCACATCTGTTCCTGTTCCAATTGCCATACCGACATCAGCTTGAGCCAACGCTGGTGCATCATTGATGCCATCCCCGACCATTGCTACAATTTTGCCTTCCGACTGAAGTTTCTCGACGGTCTCGGCTTTCTGATCCGGGCGAACTTCAGCAAAGATTCGCTTAATGCCGACTTCACGCGCAATCACTTCGGCAGTGCGGCGATTGTCTCCCGTCAACATCACCACTTCCAACCCCATTTTCTGCAATGTGCGAATCGCGTTCACAGAAGACGGTTTCACCGCATCAGCAATGCCCATAATCCCTTGAACTTTGCTATTCACCGCAATCCAGATGACCGTCTTACCTAGATACTCTAGGCGATCCCAATGTTCTTGTAATGCATTTGTATCAATGCCTAACTCATTCATCCAACGATGGGTACCAATTTGTATCCATTGATTTGATACATATCCTTGCACACCGCTACCAGCGATCGCTTCAAACTCCTGTGCATCCCTCAATTCCACACCTTGAGATTGAGCATAATTCACAACTGCCTCCGCTAGCGGATGTTCTGAATTACGTTCGACGGATGCTGCAAGGCGCAGAAGATTTCGCTCGTTGCCATTGGCTGTACCGTTGACGGTTACAAAGTCAGTGACGGTGGGCTTTCCTTGCGTAATCGTACCCGTTTTGTCGAGAACGATAGTCTTTAGCTTGTGCGCAAGTTCTAGACTTTCTGCCCCTTTAATAAGAATACCATTTTCTGCACCTTTACCCGTTCCCACCATGATAGAAGTCGGCGTTGCCAAGCCAAGCGCACACGGGCAAGCAATAATTAACACACCTACAGTGGTAATGAGCGCCATCGTCACATTGCCCATGATGTTGTACCAGATGATGAAGGTGGCAATCGCAATGGCAATTACGGCAGGTACAAACCATCCGGTAACTTGGTCAGCTAATCGCTGAATCGGTGCTTTTGAACCTTGGGCTTGCTGCACTAGCTTGACAATCTGCGCCAAAAATGTATCTTTACCCACTCGTGTTGCGCGAAATTTGAAGCTACCTGTTTTGTTGAGCGTGGCTCCAATCACTTCATCACCTGGTTGCTTCTTCACAGGGAGACTTTCACCGGTGACCATTGCCTCATCGATAGTTGAGGAGCCATCAATAATCTCGCCATCTACTGGAATCTTTTCACCCGGACGCACTAAAACAATATCGCCTTTAATGACTTCGGCAAGTGGAATGTCCACTTCTGTGCCGTTGCGAATAACGCGAGCGGTTTTAGCTTGCAAGCCTATCAACTTACGAATTGCTTCAGAAGTTTGTCCTTTGGCACGATTCTCAAGCAGTCGTCCCAACAAGATAAGAGTGACGATGACCGCAGCTGCTTCGTAGTAGACATCAGGCGGCAATCCTCGGTCGGTGAAGAACCCAGGCAAGAAGGTAGGGAAGAGGGAATAGAGATAAGCGGCAAGAGTACCAATCGCCACCAAGGTATCCATCGTTGCCGTGTGACGTTTGAGAGCTTTCCAGGCATTGATAAAGAAGGATGCACCACACCAAAACAGCACTGGAGTCGTCAGCACCAATTGCAGCCAGGGATTGTGCAACCACATGGGAATAAAGGGAATGGATAATCCCGTCATCATTGGTAGCGAACCAATGACTAGAATGGCGCTGACAATGCCGCCAACCCAAACTTTTCTGACTAAGGCTCGATTTTCGGCTTGGCGTGCCTGCTGTTGAGCATCATCGTCTGCGGCAAATAAATCATCGTCTTGCATGGGTTGAGCAGAGTATCCCACCGCATTCACTGCCTGGCAGATCACTTCTGGGTCAGTTTTTCTGGGGTCATAGGTGACCGTAGCTTGCTCTGCCCCAAAGTTGACGTTACACTCATTCACACCCCTGACGGAGCGAATTGCATCTTCAATTGCGTTAGCGCAAGAGGCACAACTCATGCCCCGCAGTTTCAAATTCGCGTTTTCCATTGTCAAACCTCCTAACAATGTCCTGAACTGCTTTTGTTGAGAATTTAGTGCTAGGCAACGGTATAACCTGCTGCCGTAATTGCTTCTGTGACGGCAGCTTTTGATGCTTGAGTTTCGATATGGACAAGCTTAGTTTTGGTATCATTTTGAACGGTTGCGGCTGGATCGACGGTTTTGACTGCTTTTGTGATGTTTTCTCCACAAGCAGAACAAGCCATGTTAGGAACTTTCAATTGAAGTGTCATATCATGTACCTTTTTAATCAACTAATTCCATTTTGAAATCTCTAGTAAGCTGGAGAGTCAAGGGGTAGTGAGAAAAAAATTCTGAGAGTATAAAAAGTGGGGCTACGTTGCGTAAACGCAATGCTTTACCTCAAAGCCTGAATATTACTTGCTGCTTCTCATATCTTGATGAATGCAAATTTTCTACAAAAAATGCCTCTACATAAAAAACGTAGTCATGGCGCAAGCTGTTAAACATTTGATGTTTATGCCATGACTATATATGATTATTTTTGTTATGGGAATCCGGTTTAATTTATGAAAAAAACTAAGAGGGTGTTTATAAAGACAATCTTAAGCAGTTGAAGGATTGCGATTGCCCGTAAGGGCAGTGCCTCCGGGCAATCGCCAAGGGCACGGCTTTGCTGATTGCGCGGAGCACAGTGCCGGAGGCAATCACGAGCTAATCGTCGTAGCATTACTATGCGTTATCGCGACATAAATCATAGTTTCACGCTCTTTGAGGAAGATATTCATAATCCTTACTCAAGCAACGATAGCGACCGTGAGCCTTGCAAGCGTACGTTCTACAAACCAACGTCGAGGCAAGACCTCAAACCCACTCTTGTGATCAGAACGTTTGACGATTTCGAGTACGCAACCTGCATAAATATTTGACCCAATCAACTAACTTAAGCGCGTACCCTGCGTCTGCCCAAATTAAATGTAATTTAGGAAACGAGTCTTGAATTTTGTCGAATACGAGCTTTGCACCCCAGGAACTCGAACCTAATTCAACAGATGAAGAATTTGCTACTCTTAATGCTTTCTCAACAACATTTCTCAATTATGGGGCAAATAGTCTTTTCTGGTTTTTCAGTTATAACTCTCCAACTCAAAAGTAGCTCTTCTAGCTCTAATTTCAAGAGCGACAGTTGCTCGATTTGCTGATTAATTTCTGACAGCTTATATTCCATCTGAGGTCGTATATGCTGACAAGGCAAATCACCCTGATCATAAACATCTAAAAAAAACTTAATTTCTGAAAGACTAAAATTAAGGCTTTGAGCACGTTTGATAAAGTTTAAGCGAGTGAGAACATCAAGTTGAAATAGTCTAAATCCTCCCTCTGTTCTACTAGAAGATTGAACTAGACCGAGTTCTTCATAGTAGCGAATTGTCTTAATAGGTATACCGCTTTGTTTAGCAACTGAACCAATTCGTTGTAAATGTTCCTGAACTAACATAATTCAACGACCCTGCTTAAAAAACAATTCTTTCACTTCACAAAAACTTTTCTTACGTTCATACCATAAAAATATTGGCATGATATTTGCTGTATTTTAGAAAAAATTTATTATTAAAAGCAAAGCAACCTCATCTGTCTATAGACGGATATTGTATAGGTGATTCATTTACCTGGATAAATGACGAACAGCAATGAATACTAGCATAAACTCCGGTGACAAGATAGCTTTACAGAAGTATTGTTTTTTATTTATTAACTCTATAAGAAATATAATAAAAAATCTTATCGTTTTGGCTTGACTCTCCAGTAGGGAGTAGGTTTTATATTTAATTCAGCTTTTGAATTGATGTGAAGCATCTGATGCAACCAGATTTGATATGAATGGCACGCTTGTTAAAGTGAAACCTTTGGATAGTAAAGGCTTGGAAGAATAGGTAGCTTGGGGTAGCAAGGAGCGGAAATACTTTCTACTTTCTTGACATTTGCTACTGACAGTCTAAGTCAACAGACGAAATTTACAAAAGGAAAGAGAAAGAGCAAAGCGCAGTCAATCTCAAATCTTCCACGCCTGATTTTAGTGCCATTCCATATCACCCTTAAATCAGGATTAAAAAATCGTAGTAGAAATACACGGAGGCATACATCATGGAAATGGGTAATCCACGTCAAAAAGCCAGATTGGCAATGAAAGAATCAGTACCTGCTTCTTTATGGTTGGAAAACGAGAACTTTGTTGCTAACTTACGCTCTAGCTTGAAGCATCATCCGGTTGCAACTCATCCAGTCATTGCAGCGCTGAATCGGGGTGCTTTTAATCGAGAACAGATGAAACGCATCCACCTTGAGTACCGTCATGCGATTGTGCAGATATTTACAGATGCCCTTCTGATGGCACAATACCAAACCCATCAGTTGGAACGGCGACTCAAACCTGGTAGTAAGATGTATGCCCGATTTCTCCTCACCCTGAATGATTTAGACGAGTTTGGCTTTCAGCCTGGTTTCGATGAGTATGGCTACTATCGAGGCAATCCTTATAACGCCCACTATCCTTTGTTTGAGCGTGTACTTGATGAACTGGGAATTAGTCTTGAGGAACGACAGAGATATATTCCTAGCAAAATTGCCAAGCAGGTACGCAAGTGTCTGGAGGATACCTACAATGATTTAAATTTACTAACGAGCTTGCTTGCAGTTGCAGAACAGGAAGTTGTCCTGTTCAGTGCCCCTCTGCGTGAAAATATAAAAGCTGTAGGGATAAATGTCACCTCAGGGTACTATGTCTGTCATGGGACTAGTGATGATGTACAGGCTAAAGCCAGCGACGACACTCACGAAGATGACCTTTGGTACGTCCTCATGCAGGCGATCGCTCCCACTCAATACGATGATATTGCGAAATTATGTCATAAATACTGTGACTTGTGGGTCGAATTCTGGGATGCTCAAATGAATCTGTTAACGGAATTTTCCAGTGGGAAAAAAACAACAATGGTAGCCTGATACCGATTGAAATTGCTCAAAGCTTTGGCAATACAGAAATTAAGCAATTCATCCCACCCTACCCTTCTTTTAAGGGGCGGGATGATAAGCAAAGAAAAGTTTCTCTAGACTACGCAAAATTAAGGTGCACTTCATGATTGAAATAAAGGAAATAAACCAGCGTGTACACGATGTCTGGAATGCAAATGCACAATGGTGGGACAATCAAGTAGGTGATATAGACATCGCCCATGAATACGTCGTTAACCCTGCAATGGAGACACTCCTCACTATTAAACCTGGTGAGCGGGTACTTGAAATTGCATCCGGTAACGGTACCTTTGCACGCAGTCTGGCTCGGTTAGGAGCATCGGTTCTAGCCTGCGATTTTTCAGAAGAACTGTTGAAACGTGCTAAAGCTCGAACCATAGATGGATCGGGTAGCATTGAGTATAGACTCCTAGATGCAACCGATCCAGATCAACTCGCTTCTCTGGGAGAGCGCTGCTTTCATGCTGCGGTGGTGTCAATGGCACTTATGGATATGGCAAACATAGAGCCTCTCATACAGGCTTTTAGTCGGCTGCTTGTTCCCGAGGGACGGTTCGTATTCTCAGTGACTCATCCCTGCTTTAACTCGTTAGGAACCCAAACCCAATGGCTTGATACGGAAGGTGTTCTGGTGAAAGATTACATACAACCAGCAATAGGAGATGAAAACGCAAAACCTGGTCAACCTATACGTCATCCCTTCTTTCACCGACCATTGTGGCATCTGTTTGGAATTTGCTTTCAGGCTGGTTTTGTCCTTGATGGTCTCCTGGAGCCAGTTCCTCCGGAGTGGTTACAAGCTGAGCAACCAGAAAAATGGAAGCGCTATTCTCGAATTCCTCATGTCATGGTAACGCGGTGGCGTCTGCTGAAGCAAGAGTAATAAGAGCTGACAAGGACATACAACTAAACCAGCTATCTCTCAGTCAAAACAGCACCTAATTTCTGATTGCGACCCTAAAGGTCTAAAGGTTAATTCGACTTGTAGACCCTATCATATATCAATCTAGCCATCGTTCCTGTACAGATTCGGTCGTGGCTCGTATGACTGGCGTACCAAACAGTTGTTGATATTTGTTAATGCGATGGCTGTTGTACGCCAGTCTTTACAGCCTCGTCTTTATTTTCTGTCTGACTTCCTGTTACCTTACACACAATGTACAGGAGGACTTAATGTCACGAGTTAATAAAATTTTAGACTTTTGGTTTGGAAAAAAAGATGAAGAGGATTACGGAAAAAATCGCGCGATTTGGTTTACTAAAGATCCAGATCCAAATTTTGATTGGGAGATTCAAGCCCGCTTTATGGAAGACTATGAGAAAGCAGCAGCGGGTAAACTTGACCAATGGAAAGAAACTCCCCACAGCTGTCTGGCGTTGATCCTCCTACTCGATCAGTTCCCACGGAATATGTTTCGCGGTAATCCCCGAGCATTTGCAACAGATCCACAAGCACTCTCTTTGGCTCAGTATGCGATCGCCAAAGGTTTTGATTGGGAGCTACCAAAAATCCAGCGCTGGTTTATCTATTTACCTTTTGAACACAGCGAGAATCTCGAACATCAGCGACAAGCGGTTGAACTGTTCCGTCAACTTGGCAATGATCCAGACAGCGTATACATGACCTCATCCGCTGTCCAACACTTAGAGGTGATTGAGCGCTTTGGACGTTTTCCCCATCGCAACGCTATTTTTCGTCGAGCCACAACGCCAGAGGAGGCAGAATTTTTGAAGCAGCCAAATTCATCGTTTTAATGCTCGCCAAATTATTTCTGTGACTGGAAGGATAACTTTTCCTTTAAGTCACGACCCATCTAAAGGCTAACTTGGTAAAAGTTGGGAGTGGATATTTTTCAAGAGCAAGTTGTAATGTTCAGATTTGATAGAAACGGGAGGAATGAATGATCAAAGTCTTCGATTACGAGTTATCGGGAAATTGCTATAAGGTACGGCTTATGCTATCGCTGCTTGGGTTGGAGCATGAGATTGTACCTGTCAACTTCATGGAAGGTGAGCATAAGTCTCCACCTTTTCTAAAACTGAACCCGCTTGGTCAAATACCGATTCTGATTGATGGCGATCTAGTCATTCATGATTCCCAGGCAATTCTGGTATATCTCGCACGACGCTACGGCGGTGAAAACTGGCTACCAATAGAGGCTGAGTCTATGGGTAAAGTGGTGCAGTGGTTGTCCATCGCTGCTAACGAGATTCAACACGGTCCTGCTACAGCTAGACTGCACTTCGTTTTTAACCTGAAGACAGACCTAGAGTTGGTGCAACAGAGAGCAGATGTGATACTCAAAGCTTTGGACGAACATTTGCAAAAGCAAAACTGGCTTGAACTTGATCACCCGACAATTGCAGATGTTGCTTGTTACCCGTATGTTGGGCTAGCGCCGGAGGGAGGGATTTCTTTAGAAGCTTATCCAAATGTAGTTGCTTGGATTGACAGAATAAAGAAGCTTAAGGGTTACGTTGGTATGCCAGGCTTATAAGTTTTCTACTGGAATGTCACTAAGCTCGACTGTAAAGCTTAATTTTAAAAGGATACAGTCTTCTTCTGGTGTCAGCTATATTCTTAACAGAGCTGACATCAATCATCACTGAAATGATGCACTCAGTCTATTTTACGTTTTTTAGGTTGACTTACTTAAAATGTAAGAGTTAATTTTTTGGTCAATTCTATAATAGTAAATACTAGCAATTTATATTTGAATTTTCTCAAAAAATATCCTCCGAAATTATTGTAAAAACTCATATACTTTTGCACTTGATTAAAAAAATCCGATGTGATTTTACTTTTGAAAAGTGATAGGCATGAAAAATATTACTGTAATCAGACACACAAGAAACCCTGCTTTTGGGTATCTTGGTAGTTTGGTAGCAAATTTGCATCAGGAAGATTATGCAGTTACGTACGTAGAAGCTGGACTAGATAATCTTGCTAGTCTCAATCCACTAACTCCAGACATTTTTGTCATTCTAGGTGGTCCTATGGGAGCTTACGATGATCGGAATTATCCCTTCCTAGTTGATGAACTGCGTTTGTTAGAGCGTCGCCTTGATGCTGATTTGCCTACTTTAGGAATATGTCTGGGAGCTCAACTAATGGCACGTACTCTTGGTGCTAGAGTCTACCCAGGACCATATAGAGAGATTGGCTGGTCACCGTTAGAACTAAGTAAAGAGGGAATACACACACCTTTAGCTCACTTAGTAGCAGAGAAAACCCTTGTGTTACACTGGCACGGTGATACTTTCGATATACCTGTCGGGTCTATCCATCTTGCCTCTAGCCCAAAGTATCAAAACCAGGCATTTTCCTGGGGTAAATGTGGTCTAGCATTGCAGTTTCATCCAGAAGTTACTACTTTTGGTCTGGAGCTTTGGTTTAAAAACCATGCTTGCGAGATAAGTGCAACACATGGTGTTAGCATTACGAGACTGCGCGAGGATACAACCCGTTACTCCAAAAGATTAGAAGCTCAGGCTGCCAAGTTCTGGGAAGCATGGTTAGAAAGAGGTAGAAAACCGACAAATAATAAAGTTGTCGCCAAATAAGCTAAAAAATCGATGAAAGCCAATCATAGTAAGCATTTCCATTATTTTCGTGTTTAGTCGCTAAAACCTATCCTGTATAGGACTTTGATCAATTTTGGGCTTTATTAAACGACAAGTCTAATATATTAATGCTGCCCTAAACTTCACTTCCCTAATAGGTAGTCAAATTGGGCAGCAAAAATTAAGTTGCTACTTACATAGCAAGTGATTAAGCTATACCTGCAACAGTGGCAACCTTGCGGAATTCCTCAGCAGTATGCCGACAAGCTTTAGCACACTTTTGACAGTGGGGTTATCTGAGTGCTTCTCACATTCGCTGGCACAAGCTTCACAGATTTCGATACAAGAACGAAGAATTTGGGGAATAAAGCGTGAGCCACGACTCATGAAAGCAGCAGAAGCCCAGCAAATCTCAGCACAATCACGACATAGACGAGCACATTCAGGCACTGCCCAAACAGGCATCTTTGCAATGTTCGCATTCATAAGCGCAGTGAACTGCAATATCTACACTAGATTGAGAAATTTTGTGAGCCATGAAATTCCTCCTAGTATTTTAGTAGCAAGTGCAAACTACTGCCTCAACGTGCAGCAGTCTAGGAATAGCAGCCAAGGCTTGTGTAGTAACCAAGTGTCTACTACAAGTTATGCCATTGCCCCAGCCATCTGACGGCAGGAATCAGCGCAGCGGCGGCAAGATGCAGCACAGCGTTTACAGTGATCGTGGTCGTGTTTCTCGCACTCAGCGGCACAGCGATCGCAAGCTTCGGCACAGATTCCACACATCTGAGCATGAAGAGCCGAATTGCGAGACATGAAACGGGCGCACAGATCACAAGTGTCAGCGCAGTCCCGGCATAGCTTGATACACTGAACCATCATCTGCACCATGTCGCTACTTAAGCAGGCATCGGCACAGTTTTCGCAATCACGTAGACAATCAAGACAATTCTGAATGCAAGTTTCCAGTAGGGATTGATGAGATTGGGCTGTCGTCATAATTCCTCCCCTAATGTGAAGTTATAAAATCCTACAGAAGGCAACATTTTTACCTCTTCGCCCTTACCTTAAAAATTAATGAGTGTGCTTGCGTCTCCCTAATGACGTGAAAATTATTTATTTCTAATGGAGAATATTCATTTCATCCTAATTTCATTTATCTATGCACAATTGCTTTCTTTGTAGTTAGAATCACAAGGATTTCATCCTAATTTCATTTGTCTTTGCAATACTAAGCAATTAGTGCAGTTCTATTGCTCCAATAACAAATTGGCTATTTTACCCTTGTCGGGAAATAGCAGTTGACACTCCAGCTAACTGGAGATTTCAAAATAGTAGAAACTACGGTACACATTTCAAGTCTATGCAACGTATCTCTTGGAAAACTGGGTTTTTCGCGATGACTTTCATAACACTCGCTTCCTTTACAAGCGGCGTGCTTACAGCCTGTTCCACAACTGCTTCCCAAAACGAAACCCAAGCCCCAAATACCACCGCAACTCAGGCTAACAACAAGCAACAGATGGACCACGGCAGTGGTATGCATCATGGTAGTGGCACAAACCATAGCATGGCAATGGATTTAGGTCCTGCGGATGCCAATTACGATTTGCGGTTCATTGATGCTATGATTCCACACCATCAAGGTGCTACGGAGATGGCAAAAGAAGCCCAACAGAAATCAAAACGTCCCGAAATCAAAAAGCTGGCAGGCGAAATTATCAAAGCTCAAAACAAAGAAATTGCTGAGTTGAAACAGTGGCGCACAGCATGGTATCCCAAAGCACCCAGCACGGCAACGGCTTGGAATACCCAGCAAAATCAGACAATAGCAATGTCTCCTGAGCAGTCTAAAGCGATGCGAATGGACATGGACTTAGGGACTGCTGATGTTGAGTTTGACCTACGTTTCATCAATGCAATGATTCCGCACCATGAAGGGGCGATAACAATGGCGCAAGATGCATTAAGTAAGTCCAAGCGCCCTGAAATCAAGAAATTGGCTCAAGATATTGTCAGTTCTCAACAAAAAGAAATTGACCAAATGAAGCAATGGCGACAAGCTTGGTACAACCAGTAAGCAAGAGCAAGCGCGATTTCATCCTAATTTCATTTCTTGCTGTAAGACTAAAAGGTGTGTGCATCAAGAGCGCCCACTAACATAAATACGCGATTGCAACTCCTTTCCCCAGTACTTAAGGATTTTTTCAGCGCGATGCTAAATTCTCTGCGTTCCCAACAACTCACAGCAATTCGTTGTGTTTCTGGTACACTTGCAAGCCTGCTGTTATTAGCTAATCCCTCAACTGTTTTAGCTCACGGCGGACACGGAAATGAATTTCAAGGAGGAAGTAAAGCTTCTCAAAATACTGGTTCTATTCAAGTTGATGCCCAAACCGCAAAACGTTTAGGAATTAAAATCGAGCCAGTGAAACGTCAGCAACTAGCTGTTGGTATTAAAACCACTGGGCAGATTGAAACGCTGCCCAGCCAAAAAGTGGAAGTGACTACCCCAATTTCCGGGGCTAAAGTGGTTGAGCTACTGGTGGAACCTGGTGCAGTCGTGAAAAAAGGTCAACCCGTAGCTGTTGTCACCAGTCCTGACTTGGTGGAACTGCGCGTTGAATCTCAAGAAAAACTCGCTGAAGGACAAGCTGATTTGCAGCAGGCGGAAGCTGACTTACGGCTGGCTCAACAAAACTACGAGAAATATCAACAGATAGCCGCAGCTGAAATAGCCGAAGCACAAAGCCAAGTGGCATTCGCTCAAGAGAAGTCTGACAAGGACAACCAGTTAGCAGATTCTGGTGCTTTGCCACGACGTGATGCTTTGGAATCCCAAACCCAGCTAGCGCAAGCCAAAGCCGGACTCACCAAAGCCAGTAGCCGTCGAGACGTGATTGATGCTGAAAATAAACTCAAACGTGCTCAATCAGCTGTTGAAGTAGCAAAAAAACGTATTAACCTCAGCAATGCTACTTATCAAACTCGGTTGCAACAATTGGGAAATAGCGCCAATGCTAAGGGACTGGTGACGGTGACGGCTCCCATTTCTGGCAGGGTGGCTGATAGAGAAGTTACCATTGGTCAATCCTTTGAGGATGCAGGTGGCAAATTGATGACGATTGTCAATGACAGTCGGGTATATGCCACAGCAAATATTTATGAAAAAGATTTGGGAAAGGTAAAGACGGGTCAACGTGTAAGCTTGAAGGTGGCTTCTGTACCTGACCGTACTTTTACTGGACGAATTGCCGTGGTTGGGTCAGTGGTAGAAGGTGAAACACGGGTAGTCCCTGTGAAAGCCGAAATAAATAACCCCGGTGGAGTTCTCAAGCCAGGGATGTTTGCCGAACTTGAAGTTTTAACAGACCAAACATCAACAGCTACATTAGCTATTCCTAGTTCGGCTGTTGTTGAAGCGAATGGCAAGAAACAAGTTTACGTGCAAAATGGTAATGCTTTTCAAGCAACTGAAGTCACTTTAGGTCAAACCTCTGGGGACATAGTTGAGGTTAAGACTGGTTTATTCGAGGGGGATTCAATTGTTACTCAGCGTGCGCCTCAACTTTATGCTCAGTCTTTGCGGGGTGGTAGCAGTGCAAAAGAAGACGAACACACGGAAACTCCGCAAGCTTCTTCACAGGCTCCGGAAGCTAAAACGCCCAATCTGCCAGTACCGCTATGGTTGGTAGGAGCAGGTGGCGGAGCTGCGCTAGCAACTTTTGCTTTCATGGCTGGTGCTTGGTCTGGTCGTCGTACAAAATCCCAACTTCAACCATCGGCAGAATTTGCTTTTTTACCAGAAGAGTCTCCCACCCAATCGCCAAGATGGGATGATAACCATCGCGTCGCCCATGAGGACTCAAAAGTCACTAATCAAAAATAAAAATAATCGATTAAAATGCTGAGTGCCATCATTAAATGGGCGATCGCTCGCCGTTGGCTAGTGGTCCTGGGTGCAATTATCCTGATGTTTTGGATATTTAGGACGATCATCCAAATGCCTCTGGATGTCTTCCCCAGCTTTGCACCGCCCCAAGTCGAAATTCAAACTGAAGCGCCGGGACTTGCTCCCGAAGAATTGGAATCCCTGGTAACTTTACCAATTGAAAGTGCAATTAACGGGACTCCGGGAATCACTGCGGTACGCTCTTCGAGTGCGGCGGGAATTTCTGTTGTCAAAGTCATTTTTAACTGGGGAACCGATATCTATCAAGCTCGCCAGCTAGTAACAGAGCGATTGCAACAAGCTCAAAGTAAGCTTCCACAAGGGGTGGAAACGCCACAAATTTCCCCTACCAGTTCCCCCATTGGTACGGTACTGCAATACGCCTTTACTTCTGAAACTACTCCTTTAATGGAAGTGCGGCGTATTGTCGATTGGCAAGTGACAAACCGCCTTTTGGCTGTCCCTGGCGTTAGTCAAGTAGTGGCGTATGGTGGCGATAGTCGGCAATATCAAGTATTAGTTGACCCAGAGAAGTTGAAAGCCTTTAATGTCACCTTAGAAGACGTGGCGGAGGCAACCGAAGCTGCTAATGTTAATGCTCCTGGTGGTTATTTAATTACTCCTGACCGAGAAAAGTTGATTCGGGGTATTGGGCGGATTGAATCTATCGAAGAATTACAGCAATCAGTGATTACTGCTCGCAATGGTACGCCTATCAAGTTATCCGATGTCACTGATGTGCAAATTGGTGCAGCTGTTAAACGGGGCGATGGCAGTTTTAACGGTCAAAAGGCAATTATTGTCATGATTAATAAACAGCCTCAAGCCGATACTCCCACTGTCACTCGTGCCATAGAAGCGGCGATGGAAGAGATTAAAGCAGGCTTACCTAAAGATATCAAAGCGACTGCTACCTTCCGTCAGGAAAACTATATCGATTCTTCTATTGAAAATGTTAGAGAAGCTTTAGTTGAAGGCAGCATTATTGTTGCCATTATCCTGATTCCATTTTTGATGAATTGGCGCAACTTGGCTATTTGTTTAACTGCTCTTCCCTTGTCTTTGCTTATAGGTGTACTGGCACTGAATTGGTTGGGACATGGTTTAAATACGATGACTTTGGGAGGTTTAGCAGTAGCAATTGGTTCAGCAGTTGACGATGCGATTGTCGATGCTGAAAATGTCTTTCGTAACCTGCGAGAAAATAAATACTCTCCCAACCCGCGTCCTGTTCTAGATGTTGTATTTGACGGCTGTCAGGAGGTGCGCGATTCAGTATTTGGAGCCACGATAATTACAATAGTTGTCTTCTCTCCAATTTTTGCTTTGAGTGGCGTAGAAGGTAGCATTTTTATTCCAATGGGGTTGGGATATCTAGCAGCAGTTCTCGCTTCTAGCGTGACAGCATTGACGGTGACTCCCGCTTTATGTGCAATTCTTTTGCCTTACGGTAACTTGCCAGAAAGGGAACCTTGGGTTGCGAGATTTTTTAAAGGGCTGTATCATCCCCTGTTAACATTTTCTATACGCCGTTCTGGAATTATTATCGCCGTAGCTGCTGCCAGCCTCGTTGCAGCAACTGTAATTTTTCCCTCCTTTGGAAGAGTATTTTTACCAGAGTTTCAGGAGCAAACATTGGTGAATACCGTGTTGCTATATCCAGGTGTTTCTCTGGAAGCAACTAACAGTGCAGGCTACGCTATCCAAGATGCACTTAAGGGAGATCCCAGATTTCCTTACGTGCAGTTACGTTCTGGACGTGCGCCTGGTGATGCGGATGCAGCAGGGGTGAATTTGGGACATTTGGATATCGAGTTAAGTGACTCAGGAATGAAAGACAGGGAGGCGACTATTGAGAAGTTGCGAGAAGAATTTGCTAAGTTACCAGGGGTAGCACCGAATATTGGCGGTTTTATCTCTCACCGCATGGATGAGGTGTTGTCTGGAGTGAGGAGTGCGATCGCAGTGAAAATTTTTGGTCCCGACTTAGAACAACTCCGCACTATTAGCACTCAGGTAGATGAGGTGATGAAAACCGTTAATGGTATTGTAGATTTGCAACTTGAACCTCAAGTACCAATCGAACAGATACAAATTAAGTTCAACCGTCCTGCTGCATCTCGATATGGTTTGACAGTTGGAAAACTTTCCGAAATTATTGAAACCGCGCTCAATGGACGAGTCGTATCCCAAGTCTTGGAGAATCAACAAACCTTCGATTTAGTTGTGTGGTTAAAACCAGATGCACGGCAAAACCTGGATACTATTAGCAATTTATTAGTTGATACTCCTGGCGGGAATAAAATTCCTTTAGCACAAGTTGCAGTAATTGACAATGGTACTGGTCCCAACACTATCAACAGAGAAAATGTTTCCCGTTTGATTGTGGTTTCTGCTAATGCTAGCGGCAGAGATTTGCGCTCTATCGTGAATGAAATTCAAACCAAAGTTAAGCAACAAGTACAGATACCCTCTGGTTACTACATCCAGTATGCTGGTCAATTCGAGGCGCAAGAACGAGCCACTCAGAATATTTTAATTTTCAGTGCCATAGCCTTTGTCGTCATTACGGTCATCATGTACCTTTCAGTCAAATCTATTCCATCTACCGGCATGATTATGATTAACTTGCCTTTGGCTTTGGTGGGGGGAGTCTTTTCGGTGGCTTTGACTGGAGGCGTTATTTCCATCGCTTCTTTAGTTGGTTTTGTAACTTTATTTGGAGTTGCTACCCGTAACGGGTTGCTACTAGTAGATAATTACAACACCAAATTTGCTGAAGGGATGGCTTTTAAAGAAGTTCTGATGAAAGGTTCGATGGAACGACTTAACGCCATTTTGATGACAGCTTTTACCTCAGCTTTAGGATTAGCACCCCTGGTCGTTGAGAGTGGTCCTGGAAAGGAAATTCTACAACCACTTTCGATTGTAGTGTTGGGTGGATTGTTTACTTCTACAGCTTTAACACTGGTAGTATTACCCGCGTTGTATGCTAAGTTTGGCAAGTTCTTGTTCCCGAAGCGAGCTACGCAAATTGTAGACAATGGGAAGGCAGTTAGAGCAGTCATTGAGCGATAATTCATAACTAGAAATTGCCACTACATTTAATGGTTCCAATTATTAATAATTAATGAGGACTCAATCAATGAAATCGTTAAAATCAGGTTTGATTGTTCTAGGAACTATGGGGCTGCTTTTCTTGGGAGCTTGTAGTAACAAGGAGCAAGCAGCTAATACAGAAACCAGTCAAACAACTTCTACCTCTACGACCTCAACCACTCAGTCGAGTGCGCCTTCAGCTTCACCTACTCTGAAAACAGAGGGACAGCATGGTGAATCTCATGGGGGTCAAGTTGTGGAGACAGGAGTTTATCACTTAGAGTTTGTCCCCGAGAAGGAAGCAAATGCAACCCACATGGATTTCTATTTGCAAAAAGGGGACAATCATGAGGCGATACCTAATGCTAAAGTAACGGCTCAGGTTCAGTTACCTGATGGGAAACAAAAAACAGTTCCTTTGACCTATGATGCAAAAGATAAACACTACACAGGTTTACTGTCAGACAACGCAACTGGTCAATATCAGGTGAAAATTACTGGAGATGTTAAAGGTGAGAAGGTAAACGGACGTTTTAGTTTTAATCGCTAATTGCGCCCAGTGGGACTTTCAAACTTTCTACCATAAAAAGTACCTCCATATTAATTCGTGGAGATGAACTAATAAATTGACAAAAACATAGAGAGGTAAAAAAGAACATGACTGCACGCACTCATCAGCTAGTATTAACCGGAGCCTTAGCTAGTTTTGCATTGCTAACATTCGCAGCTAGTCCTAGCCTAGCAGAAAGCCGCACCCAGACTGTGAAACCTACTACGACTTCCAACACTACAAACGAGGCAAATCAGACTCAACAGCAGATTGGTCAAAGAACAGTGCCTGCTAACCAGACACCACAACAGCCAAACCAAACAGGATGTAGCTGTTGTAAAGACATGATGAACAATAAACAAATGATGCACAATATGAATCAGATGAAGGACGGTCAAAACAACCAATCCAGATAGGTTTTAAGTAATTGAACGGCGAGAGGCTCTTCAAAGAACTCTTTTTAGGACTAAACTCCAATACGGTTCAGATAAGAAGTTAACGAGTGAAGGTAAGCAGAGGGGATGGGGAGATGGGGAGCGGGGGAGAAAAAGAGTTATTGGACAATAACTCTTTCTCCTCTGCCCCTCTGCTGTCGAAACGAATAAATGTCTTAACAGCAACCGTATTGGGCTAAATCCTTGTAACTATTTATGTATGCAAATTTTCAGAAAATCTAAACCAACCGTTGACATCTTAATTTTTTATGAGGGTGTTGCTAGTTGAAGATGAGCCAGATTTGGGCGCTGCTATTAAGCGAACTTTGAATCAACAAAAGTATCTCGTTGACTGGGTTATGGATGGTAATGAGGCATGGGCATATCTAGAAAATAGCTGGACGCAGTATACGCTGGCTATTTTCGATTGGATGCTACCTGGAATATCAGGTTTGGAGTTATGTAAACGGCTACGTAGCAGCAAAAATCCTTTACCTGTGTTGATGCTAACAGCAAAAGACAGAATGGAAGATAAAGTGACTGGGCTGGATGCAGGTGCAGATGACTACTTAGTAAAGCCATTTGGCATGGCGGAATTACTGGCGCGGTTACGAGCATTGCAGAGGCGCTCGCCTAACTTCCAACCAATGGAATTAACTGTTGGTCACCTGACTTTAGATTACGGCAGTAGTACAATTGTCAGTCAAAATGCTACGGGAGAAAAACAGGTGATTCCCCTAACTCATAAAGAATTCCAGTTGCTGGAGTATTTCATGAAGCACCCAAACCAAATTGTTACTACTGAACAGATTCGCAATCAGATTTGGGAAGTCAGTGCAGAACCTATTAGTAATGTAGTCGCGGCTCAAATACGTTTGTTGCGGCGCAAATTGGCGTCAAGTGGCTGCTCTAACTTCATTGAAACTTTGCATGGTATGGGATATCGACTTAATCTTACACCATGAATCAAAATAAACTATTTAGGCTAACCCGCTTGCGTTTGGCTTCGTGGTACGCGCTTGTCATGGCTCTTATCTTAGGTCTGTGCGGATTTGGCGTTTACCAAGCAATATCTCATGCTCATTGGGTAACTTTAGACCGGGAACTGGAATCCGTTGCAGGAACTCTGCATGACAGTATTGAACTGAAACTACAGCAACCTGGACGCTTGGAACCGATTTTAAAGCAGCTTCTACCAAATATATGTGTAGTTGGAGACAAGTGCATTCAAGAGCAATTAACTTTCAAACGCCATACGGAGAGCGCAATCAGCCAAGGCTACTATTATGTACGTATTTTCGATAACTCAGGACGCCTGTTTGCCATAGCAGGCTCTTATCCAAAGGGACTGTCTCCACTTTTTAACAAAAAACTTTGGCAAACCCTAAAAGACGACAAAGGCAACCTTTATCATCAAATTTCTTTTGTGCTACATACCCAGGACAATCGAGATTGGGGATATATCCAAGTGGGGCGAAGTCTGGAAGACTTCAGTAATTATCTAAATGCTGTGAAATTAATTTTAATGTTGGGATTGCCAGTGGCAATGGGTTTAGTCGGTGTTGCTAGTTGGTGGTTGGCAGGATTAGCAATGCAACCGATTTATCAATCCTACAAACAAATTCAACAATTTACAGCGGATGTAGCACACGAGTTACGAACACCTCTAGCTGCAACACGAGCAACAGTAGAATCAGCGCTTATGATGCCGCAATTGGATGAAACAGAAGCGCGGGACATTCTGCAAACTGTAGAGCGTCAAAATCTGCGACTCACGACTTTGGTTGCTGATTTGCTGCTTTTATCTCGCCTAGATCGACAGTCCATGCCAGTGCGACATGAACTTTGTTGCTTGAATGAGATTGTCAGTGACTTAATTGAGGAATTTGCAGCAATGGCGTCAAAAGCCAAAGTATCCTTGGCATCTTTAATACGGGTGCATCAGCCTGTGAATATCGTAGGCAATTCTGAACAGCTTTATCGTCTAATTTTCAACTTAATTGTAAATGCCATCCAGTACACTCCTGTAGGTGGTGAGGTGATAGTTATTTTAGACCGCAATGACCAAAATGCTGTGATTTCAGTTCAAGATACAGGCATTGGCATTCCGCAGCAGGAGTTTTCTCGGATTTTTGACCGCTTCTATCGGGTGAATAGCGATCGCTCTCGTAGCACTGGTGGTTCTGGATTAGGGTTGGCGATCGCGCAGGCTATTGTTCAGACACATTACGGCAGTTTGACTGTACAAAGTGAGTTAGGTAAAGGTAGCACTTTTACTGTTCGATTGCCTCTCGATGTCACAGCGCTAAATGGCGTTCGTTCTATTCACCAATTTAAAGGGCTGTATTAGAAGCCACCGTACCGAAACGGGAAAATTGTACGCTAATCTCAAAACACTCTTTCTGTCTGTTTTCCATTAACTAGGGTCAGAATTTGTGTCAAATAATCATAACCCAGAGACTAGAAGGTTGAAAACGGTTAGAGATTCGCATTGCTCTTAAGTGTCTTTGAGTAACTAGGAAACAGAATTGCGCTATTGAGGAGTAACAGATGGTGAAGAAATTAGCGGAATCTCTTTGGTTGTTGTGGGGTATAGTGGTATTAACAATTTTTTGTAGATTTATAACCGGAACGAGTCAAGGCGACTCGTTCCGGTATTTATTTATAGCAGTCGCCAAGCACTAGTTGTAGCGACCTGCAATGCTAATCGCTCAGACCTGCACTTCCCGACATTTTCCAGCCAGGATTAAATGCAACTATAATTAAGCGTCAGCCAGGATTAAGGGTCTTGTCCACTTTTGGTGATCTAATTTGGGCATTTATAATTGCAGGTCGCTAGTGTGATTCGTTCTGTCAAAATGAGTAGTAATACTCAGGGATGACAGGCAAGGGAAATATTCGGGAGAAATCTCAACTGAACCTTGACAACTCAATCTTTCGTGATGGTGTAATTCCATCCCTCCAGGTGCAGGAGTGACAGTAAGTCCCCTATTTCAACAAGGTGGTTCTTTGTTGGGGTAAAGCGGGGAATCATGGCGGTAACTGCTAGCCTAATGCGGAATCCCGCCTAACATAGCTGGTCATGGATAGGAATACAAATCTCTTGATTGAATCATCGTAATGCAAAACAAGCCAAAAGGCTGTTAGGCTTGTCCCAAAACGGGAAAGGATTGGTGGTTGGCTGATTAGTGGCAGACCAATATGCATTCACAACAAACCCGGTGAAGAGAGAGAATCCTAAAACCAGCGTCAAACGGAAAATTGGGAACGAAGTAAATCCCTCATATGCTCTCAAGAATTGGTCGAATTCTTGAGTAGGTAGCCGACCGGAAGCTATGTAGGAGAAGGATTGTCTCAGAAGCTAATGCCCTTGGTAACGCAAGGGATATGCAGACGGAGACACGGTGACTTGGAATGTAGAGGTACAAGTAGCAATGTATACGTCTAAAACGAGTTTTAAGACTACGGTGGAATGGAATGCTATCCCCTGGCGAAAGTTAGAAACGAAAGTATTCAAGTTGCAAAAACGCATCTACAAAGCCTCGCAGCGTGGTGATGTCAAAACACTCAGAAAACTCCAGAAAACCCTGGTACATTCCTGGTCAGCCAAGTGTTTAGCGGTGCGTAAGGTAACACAAGAGAACCGAGGTAAGAAGACGGCAGGAGTGGATGGGCTGAAAAGCTTATCCCCAAAAGCACGTCTCATCTTGGTAAAATCCCTGAGATTAGGGAGTAAAGCTGCACCGACTCGAAGGGTGTGGATACCCAAACCTGATTCAGAGGGGGAAAAAAGACCGCTCTCGATACCTACAATTTACGACCGCGCCTTGCAGACGTTAGTCAAAATAGCGCTAGAACCAGAATGGGAAGCCCGCTTTGAGGGGAACTCGTTTGGATTTAGACCGGGAAGAAGCGCCCATGATGCAATTGAAGCAATATTCCTCACAATTAGGTTTAAGCCTAAATATGTGTTGGATGCCGATATTGCACGTTGCTTTGACCGAATTAACCACAATGCTCTGCTGTCAAAATTAAACACATTCCCCACCATTCGACGACAAATTCGCGAATGGTTAAGAGCGGGAGTGATTGATTTTGCTGCCTATTCTAATAGGCAGAAAACCTACAGCAGAACATCCGAGGGTGCGCCACAAGGCGGATGTATTTCGCCGTTGTTAGCGAATATTGCCCTCCACGGTATGGAGAATCAAATTAAACAATTTGCTCTCACGTTACCCGGAAGTAAAACGGCTAACCGTCAGGCAATAAGCTTAATTAGATTTGCAGATGATGTGCGCCATTTAACCAGGTGCTAGACTCCTCTCACAGAGAGGAGAGGTTAGGAAAAGATGACCTCTGGGTCAACAACTTACCTAATGACGAAAGTCAGAGGGGACTGTAGCATGTTGATAAAGCAGAAGAAGTTAGAAGACGCTTATAATTTCGTTCTGCAAGACCCGCGTGATATGGTGAGAGCCGAATTGCTCAAACCTCAGTTTCCAGTGATGGAAGCATACATCCCCCGATTACAGCGTCTCAAATGCGGGGTCACTGTGATAGGGTGGCTAAGTCGTCGTCACCCGAACTTTCCGCACAGTGAACGGTAAGGAACGACCTTACTTAAGGAAATGGACGAGGCACCTAAGTCGCGCTCGATACATCTAGCGCTTAGGGAAAGTGGGATTACCCGCCGTGCCGAGAGGCACAGGGTAACGGAGTCATCGTAGTACTCAGCGGACGGGAAAGCCGTCTACATGGGGAAGGATGACAGGTGTTATGAAACTCGACTTGTGAGGTACGCGAGATGCGAAATGCCGAAACTGTGTTGGGAATTATACATGAACGTGGTCAGCGGGGACTGCCACTGGAAGATGTTTATCGACAATTATTTAACCCCGATTTGTTCTTAAAAGCTTACGGTAAAATCTATCGTAATACTGGGGCAATGACACCAGGTGCAACAGGCGAAACCGTAGATGGGATGTCTAGAGCAAAAATTGATACTATTATTTCTGACTTACGTTATGAAAGGTATCAATGGATGCCTGCGCGTCGTGTTTACATTGAGAAGAAAAACTCTCTGAAAAAGCGCCCACTTGGCATTCCTCGTTGGTCAGATAAATTGTTGCAAGAAGTTATCCGCCTAATATTAGAGGCGTACTATGAGCCGCAGTTTAATCCAACCTCTCACGGCTTCCGTCCAGGACGCGGATGTCATACAGCCTTAAGCGAAATATACAGTAAGTGGGTAGGAACAAAATGGTTCGTGGAAGGTGACATTGCTCAATGCTTTGACTCACTCAACCATACAGTTCTCCTCACCATACTGAGAGAGAAAATCCACGACAACCGCTTTTTGAGGTTAATAGAAAACTTGCTGAAAGCTGGATATTTAGAAGAATGGCGGTATAATCCCACTCTAAGTGGAAGTCCACAAGGTGCAATACTAAGCCCGAATATGAGCGAATATCTACTTAGACAAGCTTGATAAATTTGTTGAAAATGAACTAATTCCAAATTATAACCGTGGTAAAGCACGCCAACCCAATCCGGAATGGCAACGACTACAAGGGCTGGCTCAACGTTTGAGAAAGAAGGGTCTATTTAGTGAGGCACATATTGCTCGTAAACTAATGCAGCAAGTACCATCTTTAGACCCACAAGACCCAAACTATCGCCGCCTACGCTATGTCCGTTATGCCGATGATTGGTTAATTGGCTTTAGTGGTCCACACAAGGAAGCTGAAGAGATTAAGCGCTCAATCGGCAATTTCTTGAGAGATAATCTCAAGCTTGAATTGTCCGAAACCAAGACGCTAATTTCTCATCCACGAACCGAAGCCGCTCGTTTCCTTGGTTACGACATTGTAGTGCTTAACAACAACCAAAAGCTCGATAGGCGCGGACACCGCTGCATTAATGGGCAAATTGGTTTAAAAGTACCACCTGATGTTGTCAAAAGCAAATGTGCCCGCTTCTTATTTCACGGTAAACCGATACATCGTCCAGAATTGATTCACGATTCTGTTTTTAGTATCGTGGCTCATTATCAGCAGGAATTTCGGGGAATCGTGGAATACTATCGATTGGCTTATAACTTACACCAACTAAATCGTTTGAAATGGGTAATGGAACGGTCATTAACTCAAACGCTCGCGCAGAAACTGCGTATTAGCGTATCGACAATATACCGTCGCTATCAAACCACACTTCAAACTCGCAATGGTTCATATGTTGGATTGCAAGTAACGGTTGAACGTGGAGAAGGACAAAAGCCACTGATAGCTAACTGGGGAGGAATATCTCTAAAGCGAAATATGAAAGCAGTCTTAAATGATTCCCCTTTACAAATTGTAGGTTCAAGAACAGAACTCGAACGCCGACTCTTGGCTAACACTTGCGAACTTTGTGGTTCACAAGAAAATGTCCAGGTTCATCATGTTCGGGCGCTTAAGGACTTACAAAAGGAAGGAAAAACTTTACCGCCTTATTGGGTTCAAATTATGGCAGCACGACAACGTAAAACCTTGGTTGTGTGTCAACAATGTCACATGGATATCCATGCAGGACGTGCAACCCAAAGAACTAACACTGATATGTAAACACTGGAGAGCCGTGATGCTCCGAAAGGCGCAAGTCCGGTTCGGGGAGGGGCGAACAGAAAAGTACTATTAGTAACTCGCTGGTCGCCTACTCTACTTTGTCATCCTACACGAAAACCTTACCGTTGTTCAAAGATGTCAGCAGATTATTGCAGAGTGGTTAAGCGGAATTGGGCTGGAATTTAAACCAAGTAAAACGCGAATATCTCATACTCTTAATAAGCATGAAGATAGCGTAGGTTTTGATTTTTTGGGTTTCACCATTCGACAACTTCCTGTAGGGAAATGTCACAGTGGTAAAAACCGAGGTGGAACACTACTTGGTTTCAAAACCATAATTACCCCAAGCAAAGCAAAACTGAATGCACACACGCAGAAGGTAGGTCAATTGATTGAGAGGCACAAATCAGTACCACAATCTGATTTAATTACTCACCTAAATCCCATCATTCGTGGATGGACAAACTACTATGCAAGTGTCGTCAGCAAACGCATATTCAACAAAGCTGATTCAATACTATTCAGCCAATTGAAGGCATGGGCAGAACATCGACACCCCAATAAATCTTCTCAATGGAGTTGCCAAAAATATTGGCAAACCATCGGGTCTGATAATTGGGTATTTAAACCCAAGAACCTTGGACTTCGCCTACTAAAGCACCGTGAAACTCCCATTGTGAGACACACAAAGGTGCAAGGAAACCGTAGCCCTTTTGATGGTGATTGGGTGTACTGGAGTTCTAGAATGGGCAAACATCCCGAAGCACCAACGAGGGTGGCAACACTCTTGAAAATGCAGAAAGGAAAATGTGCTTATTGCGGACTGTTTTTCCAGGATGGCGATTTGATGGAAATCGACCATAAAATCCCCCGCTCAAAAGGCGGTAAGGATAGTTACGACAACCGTCAATTACTCCACGGACATTGCCACGATGCCAAAACGGCTACAGATAATGTTGCCGTTAGAGTTCCAGAGATAGATGAGGATTATCTCAACCTTAATCCCTTTTAACTCGGAATTTATAGGTGTGTTTGACAAGCACCAAGTTACTGAGGAGCCGTGTGAATTTAAAGATTCATGCACGGTTTTGTAGCCGAGTCAGGGAGGCGACTTCCTGGCTTAGGCATCCATCTAGGAAAAGTTGTTTTGCAAATACTTATTCAAGACAATAATATTTTGACAAGCCATTTACAAGCGTAGCCTGTGCCATCCGCACACTAGAGACCGTATCGAAACGGGAAAATTGTACGCTAATCTCAAAACACTCTTTCTGCCTGCCTTCCATTAACTAGCGCTCTTATTTTGTGTCAAATCGTACCCTTCTGCTGTCAGTATTCAATACTCGTAAGGATTCTTAGGCTCTGAAATTGGTTTGATAGACTTTGGTTGAATTGTCAATTGGCGTTTACCTTCCAATTCTGCTGTCATCATTTCACCTTCAATTTCCAGCCAAGTATCCGGTGAATAGATTTGACGGCTAGTAGTTAATTTAACAGGCAACCCCATTGGGGCGGCATCTAAGGCACAGTGGGTAATTACAAAGCGCATAATAACTAAAAAATCATCGGGCAGTGTTTTGAGGTGAACTACAAAACCTTGGACTTTTGCTTTCTGACCTATATAAGCATCTGGTTCAGGATAAACACTCAACGTTTTCACCCAATCAACCAGCGAACGGTCTTCTGGTCGAGTTGAAGCGCGGAACGCTTGGGGTTTAACGCGGGTGGCTGCGATTGAAAAATCTGTAATATTTTGTTGATTTGCAGCATAGCTTGTTAAAGGTCGAGGAATGACCACTAAACCTACGAGGGCGATGACCAGAAGCAGCACACTTGCCCAGCCTGGGGGGAACAGCGATAAATGCTGAACTTGTGGGGTAGGATGTTTCCGCCAAAGCCCCCAAGCTTTGAAAACGGCAATAAATAAGAGTGCAACCCCAGTGGTAATGACTAACCAGAAGTATCTGGGGTGAACTAGCAAGACAAGTTTCTCAGTTAGCCAATATTTCAGCAGCAATATTCCCCAAGCAGTAATTGCAAAGACATCCAGCCAGTCTATAAAGTGAAAAAACTTGGAAGATTGAAGGAATTTTTTAGCCATTGTATAGACAAAATTGAAATAATTCTACTAAGATTGATTGTTCTTAGCTCTAAATAGCCGCATCCCATTGGCGGTTACGAGTAGAGACGTTCCCATATCTGCCAAAACAGCAACAGCCAACCCCACAAAACCGAAAGTACCTAACAGTAAAAATAATCCTTTGGTCACGAGGGAGAGGACAACATTCTGCTGAATCACGGAGACGGTACGGCGGCTTAAATCCACAGCATAAGCAAGCCGCCTGAGGTCGCCGCCTACTAGCACCACATCGGCAGTTTCCAAGGCAATATCAATGCCACCCACAGCAAAGCTGACATCCGCAGCAGCCAAAGCAGGGGCATCGTTGATGCCATCGCCAACCATACCGACCACTCCAGAACGACGAAGCCGATAAACTTCCTGTTGCTTATCTTCTGGTAGCAGTTCCGCCAGATACTCTGTCATTCCAACTTGTTGGGCAATCCGTTGGGCAACTGTTGAGCGATCGCCTGTCAACATAACAATGTGTTTCAGTCCGACTTGTTTGAGGAGCCGCACAGCATCAGATGCTTCTAACCGTACTCCATCTGCCAAGGCGATCGCTCCTAATAATGTGTTGGGTTTTCCTACCAGCACAGGGATTTTACCTTGGGACTCTATTTCATCTAACAGCGCTACTGCTTCTTGTGAGAGTGGTACATCATGGTCTACAAACAAACGCCGATTACCGACAAAGTAAATTTGATTGCCGAATGTCGCCGAAATTCCTTTACCAGGAACAGCCGTAAAGTTTTGAGGAGTTTGTAGTTCTAATCCGTTATCTAATGCCTCAGTGACGATAGCTTTAGCCAAAGGATGTTCTGATTGTTGTTCCAAGCTGGCAGCAATCAGCAACACTTTTCTTGTATCTGCGTTGCCCAATCCGTAAACCTTTTGAACGACTGGTAATCCTTGCGTGAGGGTTCCAGTTTTATCAAAGGCGAAAGTATTCATTCGCCCCGCTATTTCCAAAGCATTTCCCCCTTTGAACAGAACTCCAGAACGGGTTGCAGCACCAATTGCGCTGACAATGGAAACGGGGGTGGAAATCACCAAGGCGCAAGGGCAAGCGATGACCAGCATCACCAGCGCCCGATAAATCCAAACGGTGAACGGTTGAGCGAAAACCAATGGAGGAATCAGCGCAATGCCAACGGCGACCAGGAGTACAACGGGTGTGTATATAGACGCAAAGCGGTCAACCCACTGCTGGGTAGGTGCGCGGCTTCCTTGGGCTGTTTCAACCAAGTGAATAATACGTGCAACGGTGGTATCGCTTGAGCTATGAGTGACTTTGACCTCTAGAAAACCTGTTTGATTTAGGGTTCCGGCAAAGACGTGCGAACCTGGGGCTTTGTCCTCTGGAATAGATTCCCCGGTGATAGGAGATTGGTCAATTGCTGAATTACCAGAGATAACGATTCCATCCAATGCTACGCGCTGCCCCGGTCGGATTGTCAAAATTTCGCCAACCTGAATTTCCTCCACTTGAACTGATAGCTCTTGGTTGCCTCGCTTGACGGTGGCAGTAGGCGGGGTCAAATTCATTAAGTTACGAATTGCGTTGCGGGTACGACCGAAGGTGAAAGTCTGTAGTGTTGTGCCTAGTGTAAACAGGAAAACGACTAGCGCCCCCTCAAACCAGTCCCCCAAAATCACAGCCCCAATTGCCGAAATGGTCATCAGCAAATTCATATCGGCTTGGCGCGACAACAGAGCAAACCAACCTGCCCGTGCTATGGGAAATCCGGCTACCGCCATGCCTATGCCATAAAAAGCCCTTGCTATCCAAATGGGTAGCGCCAACTGCTGTGTGATGACTCCCAACAACAACCCTAACCCAGAGAAGATAATGCTTTGTCCTTGCCGACTAGATATCCAAAACCGCCAACTGGTGAAATCTTGTTTCTGCGTTTTTTGTTTTGTAGGTGAAGCACCTGTAACAGGCGTACTTTTTTCAACAGGTTCAACAGTATATCCTAACTTTTGTATGCGCGTTTTTATAAACGTTTCCTCAACTTGTCCTGGGTCATAGGAGACAATGAGCTTACCATCAGCAAAATTGACGGACGCATCACTAATCCCAGGTATTTGCATGAGATTCGCTTGAACGGTCTTGGCGCAACTAGGACAATCCATCCCGCCAACGAGCGCTTGTAGGGTTTTGAGTTGAGGTGGTTGAGCCACATCAACGGTGTAACCCAAAGCAGTAACACGCTCTGCGATTGCCGTTTCACTTAAAAGTTTCGGGTCGTAGGATACATTCAAGCGCCCTGTTGCAAAGTTCACTTCGGCTTCGGTGACTCCGGTTAACTGCTTCAATCTGGCTTCTATGGTTTTGGCGCAGCCGCCGCAGTCCATACCGCCAACTAGCGCTTGTAGGGTTTTGAGGGAGGAAATCTCGTTCATCGGGGGAACCTGCTAATACTTGATGGTTCTCAATTCCAGGCAACGTCCTGGACTATCATGCAGGTAGAGAGTGCCGGGTAAAATGACACGGTTCTCTATCCTGACCAACATATCAGTGAAGACTGATATGTTGTAATAATAGCGCCTTGTGGAAACTAATGCTGTCTAAAACTCAAATCGCCAAAGATAAAGCAACTGATTTAAAGGTCAAACTGTTCCGAGGGTTTTCTGACTACTCGCGTATGTCTATCCTCAATGCTTTGCGTTCTAGACCGTTAACTGTCAACGAGATTGTAGAAGCGACAGGACTAAGCCAATCTAATGTTTCTAACCATCTTGGATGTTTGCGTTGTTGCGATTTAGTTGTGCGTCAACAGCAAGGGCGTTTTGTGTATTACCAACTGAGTGATGAACGAATAGCTCAACTTCTCGACTTAGCAGATGAATTACTAGCTGATGTGGCTAAAGGTGTAAACTCTTGCGATCGCTACGATTAAAACTAAAAACCCGCGCTTTGCTTAGTCCAAGGCAAAGCGCGGGATGTTGTCATATCAGGCAGCAGAGCGTGATTGACTCTTGTTATCACAAGTAATTACTTCGCTTTAAACACCATATTGATTTCGGATCGCTAAACTTCCAAAGCATTCCATAATTGAAGAACAAGCGATTCCACGCGCTCTTTAAGTTCGTCTCGGACACGGCGGAAGGTTTCTATGGGTTGCCCCTCCGGGTCTTCAAGCTGCCAATCCTGGAATACCCCCCGCGATACCCAGGCTTCTGGCAAATTAACTCCACAACCACAAAGCGAAATTACGGCATCGTAGTCTTCTGGGTTAAAATCGCTTAGAGGTTTTGAAGTTTGGTTACTGATATCAATACCAACTTCAGACATGACTAGGACGGTTAATGGGTCTACCTCACCTGTCTCTATTCCTGAACTTGTTACTGAAATTGTACCTTTACTAAAGGTACGAGCGAATCCTTCTGCCATCTGGGAGCGGCGCGAATTCTTCTTGCAAACAAACATGACACGTTTCATAAGCGTTTCCTCAGTATTAAATATTAAAAGAATCCGTTGGAAAGTTGTTTTGACATCAGCACAGCTAGTTACACTTCCAAGATGGACGTAACCAAATAAATTAAAGTGATGCTGCCAAGTTCCTCGCAATAAAATAAAAGGCGATAGTAGTAGAACTGAGGTCGTGATTGCCTCTCCTACAGGGGAAACAGATTTCCACAGGYYATTCTAGAAACTRCTTTCATGCCTATTTCAACCACCAGATAATTATATTATTTCAATAAAAATTGATATGTCAAGCACTGCTTAGTGCCTTTCTTAATGTATGGTCGCAATTTTGAATACATACCATAAACAACATACAACCTTTCGGTATAAGTGTTCCCCTTAGTAGAGACGCCCATTGCTGCGTAGGGCAGGTTTTTTGTCCAAATTTGCCTAAGTCTGTGACATATAACCCCTTGACTTTGAAGTCAGGTATAAGGTTTAGGCTAGTTTTACAGTTCAAAAGGAGAAGTCAAAAATGTCCAAGCGTCTAGTTGAAGTTTTCACCGCAGGATGTCCTTGTGATTTGAACTCAAAAATGAGATTTTAGCTCATGATATGCTTCAAAAATGAGTATCCCAGTTTATGCTTCACTTTTAATATTCGAGTTCTTTTACTAATAATGATTATTGTTTAGAGGATGAGAGGAGGGAGACGAGCGACGCTCGTCTCCCTCCTCCCGGTTTTATTATCATTATTACTCGGCTATAACCCCAGAAGTGCGATCGCTTGTGGATGACGTGATCGCTATCCTACTGAAATACCATATCTAAACTCCAGAGCAAAAAAAACAACGTTTTTGAATCATAAAATGAGAGAAAAATTTGTCATAGAAATCAGCAGTAGCTTTTAAGAATGGTATTTAATTTGCTGTTTGATAGTCTCGATTTCAACCCTATTGATGACTTCAACGTTATGGCGTCTTAGTTCTTCACCAATGACTTGTCCTAAGGAGGGGTCAACGGTCTTCATGACGGTTGCTGAATGCTCCACTAGGGTAACGGCAATACCCCTATGCGTCAAGGCATCCGCCATCTCCAGCCCTATGTATCCGCCGCCGACAATGACTACTGATTGCGGCGCATGGTTGGTCAAGTGCTGGTGAACAGCAAAGGTATCTTCCATTGAGTGCAAAAGAAAAACTCCTGGAAGTTCCAACCCCTCTATGGCAGGTTTAACTGGCACAGCGCCCGTAGCCACAATAAGCTTATCGTAAGTCAACCATTGCACCTGTCCTTGTTGATCTACAATTTCGACGCTTTTTTTAGCAGGGTAAACAGTCTGGGCTGTGTGGTTGAGCAACAGATTAATGCCTGTCTGTGTGATTTCCTCTGCCGTGCGATGAGCTAGATTGCGCCAATCCGGTACTTCACCGCTGAGATAAAATGGAATACCACAAATGCTGTAGTTGGGAAAGCTATCAGCTACAACCACAGTGACATCAACTTTTGAATCTAACTCTTTTGCCCGTAAAGCAGCGCTGATGCCTGCATCGCTACCACCAATAATTAGTAGGTGGGTCATGTTGACTTGCTTCCTGATTATGTATGGTACAAAACGTTGTCAAACAGTATACTTAATCATTTCAATAAAAGTTGATGTTTCCTGAGAAATTTTTATTCTTATTACATAATTTCATAAAAAACAATAAAAGTTTATGTTGCTGTCAGATTAAGAGAAATTATTACAAAGAAGAATTCGTGAGACACGATGTTCCTCGTGTCTCCATGACTGAATCTAACTCAGTATTATCCACAACACGCGTTTTTCACACCTTGTGCTATTGGCTCGGCATTAACCGTAACGTTCTTTTCTGGCGCTGTATCTGTCACTTTCACCACAAATACTTCCCATTTGTTCTGGTCTGGATCGCTTATCCACACTTTGTCTTGCAGCGCATAGCAACAGTCAGTATTCTTTTCTTCAAATAGTGCCAGTCCCGCCTCTTGAAAACGATTGACTGCTGCTTGCACCTCTAACGTACTGTCAACTTGCACACCCAAATGAGACAAAGCACCACCAGGCTGCATACTAGAAACCACGTTCAGTGTCAGGTTTAACGGAGGGCTGGGAATATCAAACTTGGCGTAGTCCATCTTATGTTTCACAGGTTCAACGCCAAACATCGCCTGATAGAAGGCAACGGACTTTTCCAGGTTGGTAACATTCAACGCTACATGGGTTTTTAGAACTGCCATAAATATTCTCCCTTGTCGTTTCTTCTAAATATTGATAATCATCAATATTTATGCGTATCAATATACTGGCAAAATATATTGATAAATGTCAATATAAAAGTATGAACTTTTCTCAACAAATTTCCGCTTGTTGTCCGTCACTGCTGTCAAGATTCATCAACGCGGACGAAGCAGCACAAACAGCAGCTATCTTCCGCGTCTTGGGAGAACCTGCTCGGTTGCAATTGCTCAGTCTTATCGCTGCTCAACCAACTGGTGAAGCTTGTGTCTGTCAGTTAACAGAACCTTTGGGACTATCTCAGCCCACCGTAAGCCATCATTTGAAGGTGATGTACGAGGCTGGTTTACTTCAGAAAGAACGACGCGGAACCTGGATTTACTATCGGCTTGTCCCTGAACGTATCGAAGCTTTGCGAAATGCTTTAGTTCTCCCCAACTAGAAGCCGTGAGGTTTATTATCTCTGAGGCTTGATCAACCCCTACGGCTGAACGCTTTAATTTTCTTAATCATTTATAGGACTAGGGCGTGTTTTCAAACTCGTTATATCCTAAAAAAGATGCGATCGCTTTGTTGTGATGATGAATCGAGGAGACTTAAGCAACGAACAGTGGGAGCGGTTAAAACCGCTACTACCACCAGAAAAACCGCTCACAGGCAAGCCAAATAATGACCATCGCACAGTTGTGAATGGTATTCTTTGGATACTGAGAACAGGAGCACCCTGGCGAGACCTCCCAGAACGTTATGGAAAGTGGCAGAGTGTGGCTACAAGGTTTTACCGATGGCAAAAAGCCGGAGTCTGGAACCAAATTTTAGAACATCTACAAGCGAGCCTCCTCCGGAGGAGCTTCGCTAACGCAGATGAACAAGGAAAACTCGATTGGGAGGTTCCGGAACGTTGATGGAACAGTGATCCGCGCCCACCAACACTTCTCTGGTGGAAAAAAAGGGGCGCAGAAGACGAGAAACTAGGTCGTTCTCGCGGTGGTTTTAGTACAAAAATACACATACGTTGTGAGGGTAAAGGTAAACCGATAACTTTTCTTCTAAGTCCAGGTCACCGCAACGAATCCATTTTTCTGGAACAATTAATGGAACAAGGTGCAGTTAAGCGTTCTGGGAGAGGTCGTCCACGTTTACGCCCTTTACGATTAGTCGGAGACAAGGGTTACACAGGTCGTCGAATACGTAATTATCTCCGTCGTCGCGGTATCCGTTTGACAATTCCAAGACTTTCAAATGAACCACGTCGCGGCCCATTTAGTCGTGAAATCTACCGTCAACGCAACATTGTAGAGCGCGCTATCAACCGACTCAAACAGTTTCGCCGCATCGCCACTCGATATGAAAAACTGGCTGTAAATTATACAGCTATGATTACGATCGCCTCCATTCTGTTGTGGTTATAGTTTGAAAACACGCCCTAGCCCTTTCAAGGTGTTGTGTGATTGGCAGATTTATAGTTTGGTAAAAAGAGGAGCAAATCTGTCGGGTGGAGAAAAAAATGTTGTTAGGGCAGGTGTTTGAGCGCTTTGTCAAAGAGAGTCCAGTATCGGTGATGGTTCGTGGACTTTTAGAGAAAGCATTATGTCCTCAAGTCTTGGATGAACTATTTGAACGTAGTGCCAAAACCCAGTATACTCGTGAGCTATTATTCTCCACAGTAGTTAATTTGATGAGCCTTGTCGTCTGCGGAGTTCATCCATCAGTACACGCAGCACACCAAGCATCAGTGGAAAAAATAGGTGTTTCAGTTACCTCGGTCTACAACAAAATCAATGGTATTGAACCGAGTACCAGTGGGGAGCTAGTCAGAGAGGTTGCTGGTCAAATGGAAGCGACGATTCGACACCTGAATGCCACAATGCCGGATTTGCTACCAGGATATCGAGTAAAAATTATTGATGGTAATGCCATCGCGGCGACCGAACACCGCTTAAAACCATTACGTGAAATTAGTAGCGCCCCATTACCAGGACAATCCTTGGTGGTACTTGACCCAAGTTTGATGCTGGCAGTAGATGTATTTCCTTGTGAAGACGGTCATGCTCAAGAGCGTTCTTTATTTGACGAGGTACTACCAACCGTTGAAGAAGATGATGTTTGGATCGCAGACCGAAATTTTTGTACACTCAAGTTCTTATTCGGTGTTGCTGCTTACCAAGGCTACTTTATTATCCGGCAACATCAAAGTCTGCCCTGGCAGGCAAGTGATGATTTTCGTTTGGTCGGTCAAAGTGATAGCGGTATCGTGTCTGAGCAGAACATTATTTTAAGTGCCGATGATGGTCAACTGTTAAAGGCACGCCGCATTAAAGTCTGCTTAAAGCAGCCTAATCGTGATGGGGACAGAGAAATTTTTATTCTCACAAATCTGCCATCTGATGTCGCAAATGCAATGTTGATAGCCCAAATATACCGCAAACGTTGGAAGCTCGAAACCTTGTTTCAAGTCCTGACAGAAAATCTCTGCTGCGAGATTAATACGCTAGGCTATCCAAAAGCGGCTTTGTTTACCTTCTGCATCGCTTTAGTCGCCTATAACTTGTTGTCTACCGTTCAGGCAGCCCTCAGAAGTGTTCATGGAACCGAGAAGATAGAAGCCGAAATTTCCAGCTACTATTTAGCCGATGAAATCAAGGGTACTTACAGAGGAATGATGATTGCGATTCCCCCTGAAGAATGGTGTGTTTTTCAGACCATGACCTTCACAGAATTATCACAAACTCTCAAACATCTGGCAAGCCTTGTCAAACTGAGAACTTTTCGCCGTCATCCGCGAGATCCTAAGAAAGCTCAACCAAAACGAACTTACCTCAAGAACAAGCCCCATGTCTCAACTGCTAAGATTCTAAACCAGAAAACGCTGCAAAATAATACACCTTGAAAGGCTTGATTTATAGGACTACTGCTCTAAAACGATAAACTGAGGCAAATTAAGACTGTAATATATCCCACGACCTTCGTGACGTGTGCGAACTAATCCCACTTCTTTCAGGGTTTTGAGATGAAAAGACAGCTTAGACTGAGTAATTTCTAGATATTGACATATCTCGCACACGCGTAGCTCTTGAGAGCGCAGCAGTTCCAAAACCTGAATCCTTATGGGGTCAGATAAGGCGTGAAAGCCCTCAGCAATTGTGTCATAAATGACAGTCTTACTAGCAGTCATCAAGTTTTATTGATAAACGCAGCTAAAATCTTTGTATCATATTGGTTTTTGTTCTCAAATCCAGTGTAGGGGGATTGAGAGGTCTTCTGAGCACAAGTTATCTGTAGGTTAAACAGAACTATTATTCGGCAAACGTTATAAGTTTAGAGACGAAAATTATTCGTTATTATGAAAACCCCAAACCAATCTGGTAATAAGACTTGGCGATAAGCTGTCGGTTGTACAATTTTCCTGCCCGATAGCCTTGCTGAAAGGACTTCAGTTTACAAAAAGTCCAACTTGTAGGCGCGACAGCTTATTAATGTGTTAGTGTGCTCTTGAACGCGATAGCTGGTGTTTTCGCGTTCAATTTTCTTTTGGGATGATGTGATTACCAACTTTCCCTTCACATAACTAGAGCTACAAAGTTGTTGGTTCAGAAGAGCGGAAGAATCGTCTTTGAAACCAGAGTGCTACATTGACCAAGCCGATCAGCACAGGAACTTCTACCAATGGACCAATCACAGCAGTAAAGGCTGCTCCGGAGTTGATCCCGAACACAGCCACGGCAACAGCGATCGCCAACTCAAAATTATTGCCAGCAGCTGTAAACGCCACACTTGCCGCTTTCGCATAGTCAGCTTTAATTTTCCAAGCCATGTAAAAGCTGATGAAAAACATGAGTATGAAGTAAATGAGCATTGGAACTGCTATTCGGACAACATCCAATGGAATCTGAACAATAAGGTTGCCCTTCAAGCTAAACATAACCACGATGGTAAACAACAGAGCAATCAGCGTGATTGGGCTGATTTTGGGAACGAACTCAGTGTGGTACCATCTTTTGCCCTTTGCTCTCACAAGAAGAACGCGAGTTAGGAATCCAGCAATGAAGGGAATTCCCAGGTAAATAAAGACACTTTGGGCAATTTCTCCAATGCTAATGTTGACTACACTGCCTTTTAAGCCAAATAAAGGTGGCAGAACAGTCATAAAAAACCAAGCGTAAACACTGTAAAACAGGACTTGAAATATACTATTAAATGCCACAAGTCCTGCTGTGTATTCAGTATCTCCTCTTGCTAAATCACTCCATACAACGACCATTGCAATACAGCGGGCTAATCCAATGAGAATCAATCCCGCCATGTATTCTGGATAATCATGTAAGAAAATAATCGCTAGAGCAAACATCAGAATTGGTCCGATGAGCCAATTCTGAACGAGCGATATACCAAGAATTTTGCCATTACGAAACACATCGCCTAACTCTTCATACCGCACCTTAGCAAGGGGTGGGTACATCATCAAAATTAAGCCGATGGCAATGGGTATATTAGTGGTTCCTACCTGGAATTGGTTAATGAGGACATCTACTTGAGGAATAAAATAACCTATACAAACCCCAATAACCATTGCTAAAAAAATCCACAAGGTTAGGAAACGGTCAAGAAACGAAAGCTGCTTTAGAAGATTCTTTCTCTTCATCACTTATTCCGCATAATTTCTCTAGATAGATGCAGTTTTTAAAACTTAGGTGGGGCAAGGTTGTATTGTGTACTACTTGAAACCTGAGACCACCCGTGAGATGCTTAAGTATAAGCCTCATTGTCCTTTCTAGTTCTAAAGCTCCTTCGGTTTCAAGAAAATTTGATATGTCTATGCTAATCTAGCACAGATGCTTCCTCAATAATGCATTTCTTAGTTCTAAGGGCTGCTTGCCGATAGGTTTGGGATCTTATTAAAAAAGTTGATGAAATACTGGTTTGTCTGCGCTATGTTGATGCCTTATGAAATCAATGCGGCGCAGACGGCATAAACACAAAGTTGATACCCCATATGAGTTACAGCACGACCGCTTATTGAATCCCCCATGAATCCACCATCACTGTACCACTACTGACAGACATCAAAGTAAAGGTATCAATTCCTTCTGCCTATGTTTGATGCTTATATTAAGCAACTTCTTTATGTATAAAGAAAATCATCAACCTAAAACTGCTTTTGCTTGCGTAACACTTCTCCCAGCGTTAGGTTAAGCTGCGCTTCGCCACCAAACACAGTTCCTACCTTACCGTTGCCTAAGTGAACAGTGTCAATGCGGTAAACTTCTTCAGGTAAAGGCACATAGCCCACAGAGATTGCCGTTGTCGGTGCCTTCCTAATGTAAAAATCTGCAAATTGATAAATAGCCGCTCTATTTTCGGCATTCCAATAATTAACGTAGATAAATAAAGGTCGAGACAGCGGTTGATACTTAGCTTGTTCTACAGTTTCACGCGTTGGCAATACTGGTCCTTTACCATTGTCAACAGCGAGTGCTTTCAATTTACCCTTGTGTTCCTCGTAATAAGCATAGCCAAAATAACCTAAAGCATCCGGGTCTTTGCTGACTCCGTTTGCTATAACTTCATCATCTTCACTGGCTGTGTAGTCACTACGACTAGCTCTGACCTGTCCTACTGTTGCTTCTGTGAAGTAGTCAAAAGTACCTGACTTGTTACCTGCACCGTACAATTTCAAGGGACGATCTGGCCATGACGCACGTACTTGGTTCCAACGGGTGATTTTTCCTTGGGCTGCTGGTTCCCAAATCTTTTTCAATTCAGCTATCGTAATGTCTTTTGCCCAATCGTTTTGGGGATGAACGACGATAGTGAGAGCATCAAAAGCTATGGGAAGCTCCATGTATCTCACGCCATTTTTGCTACAATTTTCCATCTCTGCTTTTAAAATCGGTCGGGAAGCATTAGAGATGTCGGTTTGTCCAGCACAGAACTTTTCAAATCCGCCAGTTGTGCCAGAAATGTTGACAGCAACTTTTGCCTTGCTGTCGCGTTCTGTGTTAAACGCTTTAGCGATCGCCTGCGTTATCGGATAAACGGTACTTGAACCATCAATCCTAACATTCCCTGTCGCCGGAATTGTTTGCGTGTTACTAACTTGAGCGACTTTTTGTGATGACTGAGTTTGTGATGAGTTGGTTGTCGCCGTGCAATTGGTCGTTAAAGCCAACGTTCCAAGTGCGAGCGCCAACTTGACAAGCCTTGCGTTCATTGACCTGATTTCCCTGGTATATTAAGGGTACATCTCAATCATTTCAAAATAAATTGTTTTGTCAATAATTGAACACGTTATCTTTGTACAACTTAATCAAAAAAAAATTGATGCTTTAGGACGGTTCTTGACACGAGCGAGCAGGCAATATCGGGCTAAATCGGCGGAACTCGGAGAGATATTGCTCTAGGACAACAAACTGAGGCAAATTAAGGCTGTAGTAAATCCAGCGTCCTTCCTGCCTCGAACGAACCAAACCGGCTTCCTTAAGGGTTTTGAGGTGAAAAGACAGCTTTGATTGGCTGACTCCCAAGGCATCACACAAATCACACACGCACAATTCTTGGTCACGCAGTAGTTCCAAGACCTTAACACGTAATGGATCAGAAAGGGCATGAAAGGCAGCAACAATAGTATCGGGAGCGAGGGTATAGGTGGAAGCCATCAAGATTTTTTATTGAGTTACTTGTCCATATTAACCATGTTAAATTCAACTTAAATTAATTTCACTCCCCATGTAAGAGCCTTAACCATAGCTTGTTTGAATCGAGCCATTATCACAAGAGCTACTGAGCTAAAGCAAGAGTTGTTGTCACTTTCGCGCGTCTTTTTGCCAAGTAGGGGTAATGTACAGTAAGTATGTGCAAAGTGGTTGGCTAACCTAAAACCCTTATTAGAATAACCAGGATGACTGAAACCACAGTTCGCAAACAGTACGACCAGTTAGCTGCCGTTTACGATCTACGTTGGAAAAGTTATATCGCTAACACACTATCTTTCCTCAAAACCTGGGCAGAGATATCGCCACTAGATACTGTACTTGATGTTGCCTGTGGTACTGGTGAGTTTGAACGTTTACTGCTGGCTGAGTATTCATCGCAACAGATTGTTGGGGTAGACATTTCAGAGAAGATGCTGGCGATCGCCAAACTCAAATGTAGTGCTTATCCTCAAGTATCATTTCAGACGGCAAGTGCGTCAGCTTTACCATTTGACAATGATAGTTTCGATGTGATTGTATCTGCCAATTCGTTTCATTACTTCGATGACCCACTTGCTGCGTTAAAAGAGATGAGACGTGTTCTTAAGCCTGATGGTAAAGTTATTATCCTGGATTGGTGTAGAGATTATTTAACTTGTAAAATTTGTGATATTATACTTAAAATTTTTGATCCGGCTCATAAGCAGTGTTACACCGAAGATGAATTTCACCGCTTGCTTGAAGATACTAATTTTGCGGTTTGTCGTGCGACCAGAATCCGTTTTGGTATTGTGTGGGGATTGATGGTAGCAGAAGCCGACCTCAAGGCTTAAGCCAATTTTCTGTTTTATTGCTACTTACTCACCTGTCAAAATTTCCAAAATTCATACTGTCAGAACATTTCTCCTTGGAGAAGCGGATATTTGCTTTCTTTGTAGATGCCAAAATTGATATCAAATGGGCAAGTTCCAGATCCAAAAACTTATTTGGAACTAGTATTGTTGAAGACAGCTGCAAGTCACTTCACGCCAATCAAAATGCTGACCGATGCCTATGATGCTTGTACAGACACCACAAGACCGATATGTCCAAGTTGGTCAAATCAATACACGCTACTGGACTTCGGGGGACAAGGGAACAACAGTCATCTTGCTCCACGGCATCGGCAGTAGTGTAGAGACTTGGGCGTATAATATTAGCGTCTTAGCTCAACACCATCGTGTCTACGCTGTTGATTTAGTAGGCGCTGGTCGTTCCGATAAGCCACCAGCAACTTATTCGCTTACCTACCTAGCCCAGTTTGTCAAAGATTTCATGGATGCCCTCAGTATCGAGTGCGCGAGCCTGATTGGAAATTCGCTGGGAGGCGGTGTCGTCTTGGAATTCGCACTGAATTTTCCTGGAAAAGTAGAGAAGTTGGTTCTGGTGAACAGCTTGGGGTTAGGTAAAGAAATCACACTTACGCTTCGGTTAGCGACATTACCATTTGTTGGCAGATTATTCAAACCTACTCGCAGCGGTACAGCTTTGGCGTTGAAGCAGTCTGTGTATGACCCAACGCTTATTTCCAATGAATGGGTTGAACTGTTTTACCAAATTGCGACTCTTCCTAGGGCATGGGAAGCAGTTGTAGCACTTATTAAAACAAACATCGACCTGTTTGGTGTTCGGACTGAAATTTATAATCGGATTGTCGATAGATTGCCTACTATCACTGCACCAACGCTTGTGCTTTGGGGGCGACAGGATCGCGTACTGCCAGTTGCTCACGCTGCTGTTGCAACTTTAGGTTTGCCGAATGCCCGTCAACATATTTTCGACCCGTGCGGTCATTGGTCACAAATTGAACATTCAGAGGAGTTTAATACTTTGGTTTTGGAGTTTTTAGCTCATTAAGTATTGAAGCGCTAATTGTCACGCGTCCTGACCGAAAAAGAAAAGGATACAAGCCCCCAACTTCAGTCATGGAGAAGAAAAAAGCCCGAGCTAATTATTCAAGCCCCCGTCAACACCCTTTGGGGTCTTCCATTTTGAATTTTGAATTTTGAATTTTGAATTCCCCGTAAGCGCAAAGCGCAGGCTCCGCCTTAGCGTCCCTTGCGCGTGTCCCTTTGGGACTCAGCCATGCCCGAAGGGCTATACGCGCAGCGTCTCCGATAGGAGAAGGGGTTGACCTCTAATCTCTGGATGCAGGAACTGGTTGCGCTAGTTCCTGCTGGGAAGAAATTGGCTTGAGTCCGAACAGAAATCTCGCCAGATTGTTTCGCCTGATGAATAACTCATAGAGGGCAATGGTTACGATTAGAGAGGTGGTGCTAATCACCCAAAATTTCTGCATCACACCTGCATTCCAACGCACTACGTAGAAACTAATTGTCACGAGGACTGTTTGGTGAAGCAGGTAGAATGGATATTGTGCAGCGCTTGCGTATTGCAGTAGCTTGCTATTGAAATTCAAGTACCTTCGACCTAACCCTACAAGGGCAACGATCCAGAACCAGGAGTCAACCCCCCGTAGTAGTTGGTATAAAATGTATACCACAGAGTAACCTCGCTCTGGAAGGCTATCAGTCTGCCACAAACCAAAAAGAACTAACATACAGGTACACGCCAAGACCAGAGCGATACTCTTATGCCTGTCTATAGCCTGCCCAAATCTTGCGTCAGAACTTAAGAAGTAGCCGTAGATAAAGTACAAAAGGTATAAACAGAAGTTTGCCCAGTCGTCATAGAGGTTTTGGAAACCTAGCCATCTGGGTCGCAACGCTGCTTCAATGACAGCCAAGGGTAGAGCCAGCAGCAAAATTGCTCCAGGTTTTTCCATAGTAACTGAGAGCTTTGAGAGTAAATGCGCTCCTGCCCCTTTCAAATGTAGAAAGAGCGGTAGGGCAATCAATGAAAAGACGAAAAGATAGATCACAAACCACAGGTGTGACCACTCAAAATTCCCGTGAGGACGAATGCCATTGAAGAATTGGGGATAGAATTGCAGGTATGAGTCATGGTAGTTTGGATTACTCCGAAGTCGGTAGTAAACCTGAGGCGGAACAAGGATTAGAGTGCCAAACAAGAAAGGGATGAACAGCCGTTTGAATCGCTCCTGCACATACTCAAAGGCTGAGCGAAATGATAGCGCAAACCAAGTGCCAGATCCTGACAACAGAAAAAAGAGCGGCATATGCCACTGATGGACGAATATGATGAAGCAACTCATCGCATGACTCAACTGGTTGTTCTTGATGTAAAACTCGCCAAGTTCCCCAGTATAAAAAATGGCTGCGGTATGGAAATAAAGTAGGAGCAGTACCGCCAGAACCCTAAGCCAATCTAATTCGTAGCGTCGAGCGGGTTGGCTTTTCGCTTTGGCTTGACACTCAACTTGTTCCATATTACGGTCTACAATACAGTCATACATTCTCTAAGTTGGTTTAGAAGATTTTACTCTCCTTTTTATCTTGATTAAGTCTATCTCAATAGAGCAATTCATCTCCCGTTACAGGGTAGCTTAACGGGAGATAAGAATGCGGCAAGAAATTTAAGAGCGGAAGGGCTAAAAAAACTGTTAATAAATACCGAGTGTCCCTCGGTATTTCAAGCTTGTGGAGAAACTGTAAGATTCGTTAGTGCAAGCACTAAACAGCAAGTTTCTCTGAAGCAAGAATCTGCCGCCGAGCGCGTAAGTTTGGCAGTGAGAGTGTCAAAACGATCATCTCTACGTCCTTGCCCGTTTGTTTAACGAAACTAGAACAAATAATAACAGCCTCTGGAAGCTGATAACTAAATTGATGTTTTAGTTTCGTTAAAGGTCTCGAAAGGTCAGCCTCCAAAATCCTGGTTCTTCCCCTGAAGAGAACCTGCCAAGAATGAGAATCACATCCCCATTCTTGATTTGTAATCGACCTTGCTGACGCACATTGATTGGAGTGTCGTTATTACTTTGCTGCACATATGTTCCATTTGCGCTGGATTCATCGACCACCCACCAGCATTTTGCCTCATATTCAAGGACGCATTGTTGTCGAGAGATTATCTTTTCTGGGTCGGGAAGTATTATATCGTTGTTGTTGCTTCGTCCCATAGCAAAATACTGCTGTTCTAGCTTGATAGTATACTCATTTCCATCTGGGTCTTTAACATCGAGAAAATGATACTCTGAATACATTGATACCTCCTACTTGCTAGTTACCTCAGCCATCAATGCCTACTGAGGTTGCTTTCATAGGTAATTATTAGGGTGTGGTTTAACCCAAAGCAATTGAAGAATGATTGTAAAATTTTCTAGAGTCAATCTTAAGTTGCTTGAATTTTCCCAAATTTCTTGATTGTGGCAGATTTTGATAGATTTGGTGGCGGTGGCAGAGTGGTTAAAGGAGTAGTTACGGGGGGCGATCGCTTTCCACCACCCATCACCGTTTTAAAAAATTTTCCCAAAACCCAAACAAAGCAGAGTATCGCCAGATGCAGTGAAGCTGCTTTTTCTGTTTTATTAGTTACGTACAATAATGCTAGGCTTGTTCTCAAAAATATCCATTTCAACCGCAGAAAGTACTTTAGGTTTCATTTGTTGTAAGTCATTCAGCACATTTTTGGCATTCTCGGTATTGAATTTGTAGTATTCTGTCAAACTTCCAATCTTGTGATTGAAATCGTGATATCGGTGCTTGAAATACAGTTCTACATTTCCTCGATGTTCCCAAGTTCCTAGCACTTTGATATCAACGTTTTGGTAATGCGCTCCTAAATCCATTTCTACTTCTGCTACTCGCTTTCTAATAGGTCGCTGGGTGACTCCAATTTTGTACAAAATCCCTTTGTTTGTTTGAATCTCTAAAAAATACAGGGCGCAGGATAGGACTCGTTTGAGTTGAGCGCAATACAGTTTCAAATCTGTCAATCTGTAGTCCAAATCAGGAGCGTTTTTATGTTTTGCGTGTTCAAAAGCTAACTCTAACTTGAGTAATTTTTTGAGTAATAACGGCTCTTGTACTTCGTTAAATAGCATTAACGAGAGTGCTCCAACAGGAATTTTACCTAGATTGGTAAATTCATATGCGGGTGGGAAAGTAAAAACATTTTTTTGTAATAATTCTGCTCGAATCAGATTAGAAGAAACTAAATCAGAACTGATTAAGTATTTTTTGCAACCATACTCTGACCAGAGTAGTTTCAATTGCTTTAAATCTTTACTGGATAAATAAATGTTGAAATGCTGGTATAGTGGTAAAGTTGGAAATTCACGGGTTAATACCGGACGGCAGGTTTCTTCAGTATGGGCAAAATGATGCTCTTTTATCTTGCCTTTTTTGGCAAGTAGTCCACTGCCGCAATAGGGACATTTAAGCGAGGTCTTTCCCCTAGAGACATCTTCAATACTTACCAATGTCTCATCTTCATTTACACCATATTTTAACCACATTGTCAGCAGCCAATTTAATATTATTCTAACAATTTGATGACCGATTACCTAGAACGCAGTAACCCCTGGTATTCTAAACTGTCGCAGGCTACATCAGTGTGATTTTACGGTATACCTGTGGACTTTAGCTCCAATCCAGAAGACCCGCGTTGGGAAGTGATTAATTTTCAACTGGAAAAAGAGCATGATGTCCCCGTCCGTTACCCTTATTTGGGCTTATTTGAGTAGTTGCTACTACAGTTACATAAAAAGAAGCAGACAACTCAGTTCTGAACATTGTTTACTGATGGATGTCCGAAGATCTGGTTTTGAGTTTCGGTCGGCGGTAATCTCAGTATAACCTTAGCCTCTTTGCCAAAGCCTTGACTGAAAGCAGACTGAATTTCTGTGCAATTATAAACTTCTTTGAGCTTTAATTTCAGGTTAGGAATATTCTCAATCTCCAGAGAAATGTTTACAAATTTCGGTGTGGTTTCTACATGAAATAATCCAGCATTCTTGCTCAAAAAATCGGCAGTTGTCACTGAACACTTAGCTAAAGATTGTTTCCATTCCTGGGCATATTTTTCCTGAAAATAGGGATTGCCTAAATTTTGTTTAAGTAGGGGTGATTTTGGTTCTTGTTCTGGTACAGATAATATCTTGGCAGCTACCTGATTAACAGACTTATCTGTAGTGACTCTCATCGGTGCTAAGTTATCTTGATTTTTTGACTTTCGCTGCTCGATAAAAGACAGAGCAAGTAGGCGATTCTTATGCCTATCAAGTGCTTCAGTGTATAGCTCCCAAGCTTTTTTAGTAATTACTACTTCGAGTGGTTCAATCATTTTGACAATCTCTCGCCAATCCCCCAAGGTAAATTCTGAGATTTTTTCGATAAAGGTCATAAAGATAGCTTTGTAGATTTTGGCGGGAGGAGCGTTTTTTAAGTTCTGCGAGTACAGCATATCGTACACCATTTCTAGTCTACTACCCGACACAGATAGGTCAATTTCTGTTAGATCAAGGTTGAGGCTATTTTGAACTCGGATTTTTATCGTGCTTTTCAGGTTTTGGTTTGTAGTTTCTTTAGTAGTAAACTCAACGGTGCAGGCGCAGCTAGGGCAAATAGCTTCGTGATGTTCAATGACTAAACCGTCCTCACCAATTTCTCCATCCACAATCGCCCTTTCATGAGAAAGAGGCTTAAAAACATGAGTGCAATGTGGACATTGGATTAAACCCAAAGAACTTGAGCAAGTGAGGGTTTTTGGTTCTAAGCTCCATTGACGCTCCTCGTCCGGGAGTCCGTGCTTTTTCCAGTTGTCAGTTACGTCAATGATCACAGCCGTTGGTTTGAGACTTGAGGTTCTCAAAACCCGTCCTGTCATCTGAAGCCATAAAGTCGAGCTTTCGGTTGGACGAACACAGTAGATACACTCGATATTCGGACAATCATATCCCTCTGTTAAAATTTCGTAATTAGTAATAACTTGGGTAGCTCCGGTACGGAACCGTTCTAGGATTTGAACTCTTGATTCTGGTTTAGTTTCACCATCTAAATGTTCGGCTTTAATCCCATGACGGCAAAATTGAGCCGCCAGCACTCGACTATGTTCTAAGCTACAGGCGAATATAACTGTCCGCAAATTCTGAGCATATTTTAAGTAGTTTTGAAAGATTTCATCAACTCCGATTTGGCTGGTGACAGCAACAGCTAATTCCTTGGCTCTAAAATCTCCACGGGACTTTTTAACCCCACTAGTAGAAATAGTTTGGTTGGTGCTAAATAATCTAAATTTACTTAAATATCCTTGCTTGATTAAAGCTGCTGTGGGTATTCCCACCACCAAATCGTCAAATAATTCTTGAAATCCTTGACCGTCGATTCTTTGTGGAGTAGCAGTTACACCCAATATCCGTGCATCTTGATAATGTTCAATTAGGCGTCTATATGATGAAGCGCTGGCGTGATGTGCCTCGTCAAAAAGTAAAAGTCCAATGTTTAATGGTAGTTCTAATAGCTCTCGTCTGGCTAAGGTTTGAACACTGGCAACTTGAATTCTCCGCTCTGGATGCTGAGGACATCCTCCTTTGATAATGCCAACTGATTCGCCTACAATAATTTCTAACTTTTCGGCAGCTTGAGTAATTAATTCAATGCGGTGAGCGATGACTAAAACCTGTTGATGCTGTTGAAAAAATTTGTGACAGATATGAGCAAAGCAGATGGTTTTACCTGCGCCAGTTGGTAACTGAGCAAGTACCCTTCTATTTCCTCTGTTCCAAGATTCCCAAATATCCTTTATCCATTTGCGCTGATAATCCCTAAGTTCGTATTGTCGGACTACTTTGCTCATAGCTCAAGAAATCAGTCTGATTTTTTACTTACATTATGCTTGGTAGATTATAAAATTATATTCAAACTGATAAATCCTACTGAGATGTTCCTTTAGGAGCATCGCTGTGAAGGCGAGTGTCCCATCTTCATGTCAGTAGGCACGAGCGTCTTGGGCATGATCCTGCTTTTATCTTTCCAAGACAGGGAGCTGAACTATATCAAGGTCTGGGAATTGCTCTAACCGGAGGGTTAGCGTTTTCCACTATCCTGATAAAGAGCGCAAACGCACCTTAAAGTGGTATATACATGATTGACAATTGAGAAATCCAATGCGAAAGAAGTTAGCAATGGAAAAATTTTGGTGGCGTTTGAGTTGCAATTGTAAGGATAAGTCTGACTCGCTACGATCACATTAGGAATTTACAGTATTTGAGTATGGCAAAGCAAGATGCTCCACTCACTGGAGAAGAACTCCTTAAGGAAGTTTGTCGGCGGATTCGAGTCGCCCGTACCTATTGGGATGCTTACAACAATGCTGCTTGTCGGGGTGAGCGTGAGCGCGCATTAGCCCTTTACAACACACTAACTAAGGAACAAAAACAGCAGATTCCGCAAGTGTTACGGGTGTGGTTGCGCTATCGTAGTGAGAAATACTTTGGCGCACACCGAACACCGCCCAAGTCGGCACGACGAAAATTAAAATAGCTCTTACCAAGACAATACCTCGCTCTTTACATGCTAAAAGATGCCTCTGTTGTTGCAAAGTCAGTAGTGTTACCAAATCTCCGATAATTAAGTTTTGAGACCCTTGTAGTCGAAAACTTTAAGATTCAAACTCTTCGCCTACTCAAGCGCAAAGAAAGACGCAAAATTTTTTGATAACTAATTAAGCGGACTTGGTATTACTCCTTCCTTAACGGCACCGAGTCACCGCCGCGATCGCAACAAAGTAGTTTGCTTCAGCAAATCTAGCTGGAAATTCCTGAGAACAGTTGGAATGTTTTAGAGTATTGACTATTAGATACCCATGCGTAGCAAGTGACTGGTGCTGTAGCATCCAAGCGATGTCCCAGAAACAGAGCAAGATGAGCAGGTCCAGCAACAAATAAATGGATTTCTTTACCACCTATGGACACTAAGGTATTGACAATTAATTTTTTAATGCTTCCAACGGCATTATTGGCGTGTTGTGGGGAAGTAATAGGCTGCTCTCCTCTAATGTGAAGCAGTGGCTCACCTGTGAGTTCATACTTCTCCAGATTGACTTCCACTTCAGGAATAATATCTCGAAGAATACCTATGCTAACAACCAAGCGGGTTCCTGTTCCGCCTATAATCTGATGAGCCAAAGGATAAACGGGGGTTTCTTGAGTGGGGTGAGCATCTGTCGCCCATACCTCTCCACGGTATTCCATTTCAATAACGTAACCCCTAACAGCTGAGAAGACAGATCCTATTGCAAGACATGCTGCCAGACGACGATTGCCAGCAAGCCTGATTCGCTTAGTATTTCTATACTTTTCAATCCAGCTTCGAGTATCCTGTAGTTCAATCAGTAAGTGATTCCACTGTTGGGATGGGGCAATGTCCCGAGTTTCACCACCAGAAAAAGATGCCCAATCGAAATATAATCCATGATGCTCTGGGTTATTTTCAGAGGCAATGGCTGTGTAAATTAGGATGGGACGGAGTGCTGGTAGTTGACTGGGAGGAATTTTTTCTCGCAGTTTTGTCTCTAACTCTTTGCGGGTAATAATTTGATTCTTGCGCTGTCGTATAAATGTGCCTAGGTGATTATAGATATTATCAAAAGTTTTAAAAGATAATTCTTCATATTCACTCAGATTCTCAGCCAAAGACTGCTTAAAAAGAGCTTCGCCATGAGATTTTGCAGTGTTCCAATCTGCCTCTACTATTACCTTTTCAAAAATGAAAAAGGCATCTTGTTCTGTACCGCCAATTTTTTTGACTAGGCGGGCATACTCTTTAAAAGAATTTTCTTTGACTGTAGAGTTTTCTTCATAAAAATCTTGAGGATTACGAACCCGGCGCAATCCATTTACCAAAGGCTCTAAGTCTCTGGAAACTCCTGCCGCAACAAGTATAAATTGCTGATAGGTATCTGGACTACCAGCATCTACTTCTCGGAACCGTTGAATTTCATTTAAAAACTTAGATGGTTGGAGTGTGTGGTCTTTAACTTCAAGAAATTCTATCGCAAACCCACGACCGGGTACAAAAAACTTTGACTCTACATCTCCAATCCCTTCTCGGATCATAGCTGTGAAGCCATCCTGAGCTAGCCAAGCAGGAATGCGAGCAAGCATGACTTGCTCCTGAAAGGAAAAGCCACCTTCAGCAATATCACCACCACGAGACTGTGGTTCTAGGAGTGAGGGAGTCAAATGTTCGCTCTCTGTCATGCGGTTTGCTGCTCAGTCGGTTTTTCCACAATAGAATACCCTTCAACGGGATTGGAACTCCAGCTTTGGAGTTTTGAATCTGAGGTGTGTGACGATGGGCCAAGCCATTTTCCTGTATCTAGCCACAATTCATAGTAATATAACCATAATGCAGTCCACGGAAGGATAGTCTCTGCAAGCAGCATATCTTTCTGCCACGGTTTTTCTTTGGGATAGTAGAGGCATAAAGTTCCGTCTTTCCAAACATGGGGAGGTCGTGGTGCCAAAGTGGGAGATATGACATTAACGGTTGGGTAAGAGCTAAGTTTGTAGCGGATTGCTACTCGATATTTTGGGGAAAACTGACGGGGTTGAAGCGTGCCTCGCCATACAGCTACCCCACGCTCTCGCCTGTAAGCGAACCCAGGAAACCGATGCAGTATGTGCAACTTTTGCAGCCCCAGGTTGATAGTGGGTCTCAGTTGAGAATATTCAGCCTTGGTCAATCCCATGAAACTTGGTTGCAATGGTTGAAGTATATAAACCAGAAGCAGGTTGGCTGGGTAGAATTAAACCAGTAGAGCTGACGTAAGATTTGCCAGGTAAACCCGCTTTAGCTAATTTGGATGCAGCGGTTTCTACCTCTGATGGAAAATATTCTTCTCCAAAAATTTTTTGCCAGTATTTAATCGCCTTCTCCCGATCGTCAGTCTCTAAAGCTTTAGCTGCCCAATTCCGTCCTTCATTAATCCGTCTCATGAAAGTTTCAAAGTGGGTACGGCTCCAGTTCCAAGAGATGTTATGACCAAGAATTGGATCGGGGAGGTTTGGGGTTGCAACATTGCTAGTACATAGCAGGTGATCGTATTGGCGGTAAATAGCATCCAAAAGCTCGTAAAATAGGACTGCCAATGGCTGTGTCATGTCTAAAGTGTTCTTTTGGATGTGATAAACCAGCAGAGCGCCAAGCCAGTAACTTTTGGGTTTGCGGCTTTTCATTTGGCAGTCACGGAAGTGCTTCAGAAGCTTGCCAAGTGGTTTAACTTTGTGGTCGTTTTTTTCTTGTAGTTCATTGAGTAAGTTGATATACCCAATGGGGTGTGATGCAATCCACTTATTGAATCCTCGATCTGGAACGTAAAGCACACTCTCGAATCCATCTGGTGCAATGCAAGGAACAAAGTCTAGGTGAAAGTCTTTGCCTTTGAAGTAGACATGGACAGATCGGCGTGCCCGTTCTATCTCTATTTCCGCTTCTGCATATCCCTCAAAACCCAAAGCTTTTGGCAAGCCATCAAGCAACTTTTTCATGTCTTGAATTAATCGTTTAGCTTCTGGTTCATTTGCCTTTGGATCTCCAGGGACACGTATTAGGGTATCTACGTCTTTAACATCCCCTGATGTCATGTCCTGAGCGTAGGAGCCTGCAAGTCGAGAGTGAGGGTAAACAGTGGGAAAATCTTTGCTTTTGGCGATGTACTCACGGACTAAGGGCGGCAAATCGCGTGCTGCATCAAGGCGTTCTTGGGGTGGTTGAATGTTCTTGAGCAGTTCTTCAAAGTGTGTGATCAGCGGAAACATCTATTTTTACCTTTACTGAATTGGGCTATTCATAGCGCAGTGCTATGGTAATTTCTTTTCATATGCCACCATCATCAATATTTGAATCAAGATCTATCTTCCAGAAAAAACTTACTGGTATTACCTATAGTTCGTAACCAAATTCATTTGAATTTAGCCGACATTGACTTACAATAAGTTATTGTGTAGCACTTTATTACATTGTATTTTAATTTTATTTGATTAAAAAGAACAATTGTACTTATAGTAAAAACCGAACTAAAGTTAGTAGTAATTTTACGGTTTCTCGTTTAGTCTGGTGATTAACTCAAAGTAAGGGGAGCGAGCGCTATTTCTCAATTCCTGTACACTTCGTTATAGATTTGTTGCTCCACAAACAATTCATGCAATTAGTATATTGTTTACACTCTCAAGAGTAAGTAGGGAGTGGATTTTTCTTCTACACAAGACCATAAGGTTCATTCCTGACCTGAATCAGCGCGCCATTCAACAACTCCCTGACGCACCCAAAAGTGGCAGTGGCATTCGTTAAGCTGTCTAACAGAAGGATGAAGTGTTGGTCGTCCCAACGAATCAATGGCGATCGCCCGAGCATTGATGCCGCTTTTGATTCAAGGACAGCATGCATATTTTCACCACATCCTCCAGGACAACGAAAACAAGCCCACTTCTGATACTCAGCATCACCAACGACTAAAATTTCCCCTAGTTTTATATTCTCAGGTACAAGATGTGTTGGAACTATCCGTGCTGATAAGTCTGGCTGACGAATAAAACGCAGCCAGATTAATAACTGTCTAACTACACCGTGAAGAAACATCCCTTACTCCACCAAATTGAGAAAAGGCATGACATCCCCTCTGCCCCACCGCTGGGCACCGGCTGTCCCGCAAACTGGGCAATTGGGATTAGGAATTGCTGCTGGTTTACGGTCAGTCGTCAGATGGAATTTACGAACCCTGTGAGCTGCTGCGCCATCCTCGCCACGGAAACCCTGAAGGCGGTGGACAAGTTCTTGCATCGCCATAATTGCTACCTCCGTTGTAAATAAAACAACGGCAGGACTGGGGTTTCCTTCTCCAATAACGTAGGCTTCTGCCTTGCGGCGTTCGTACTCATCAGGATTACTGCGTTTCAACGCTTCATCCCGTGCAGCAACAGGATTTATAACTTCACGACACAATAGACAGGTGTGTCCTGGCGCAGGTGCAAGCACCGTGACCCGACCATCTAAAGCCTGAAAATTGGGCGTATCCTCTTGAGAAACCTCAATTGCTAAACCCATATCAAACACAGGTGTTGCATAGTAGTAGGCAAACCGATTCAGCATTAGGCGACCTGTATGGTCATCAGTGCAACAAAAAATTACGTCGCACGCTTTCAGGGGATCGCGGCAGTCAGCTTCCCCAATCCAGGCTTGATATGTTCTTACTTGAACACCAAGTCCAAGTTCCACAAGTGACTTGGCTACAACTTCAACTTTGGGACTCATAGCATCAGCATCTGGCTGACGCGCACCGTGTAACCGATTTAAATTCGTATCCTCAACAATGTCTTTATCGAAAAGTGCAATGTTGCGAATACCCATCTTTGGCAGCAACATAGCGATCGCACTTCCTGTACCGCCGCAACCAATGACCCCAACACGCAACATGGATAAGTCTTGATTGAGTGCCTCTCCAAAAGCTAAAGCCTGTCGTTGGAATGCTGGAGGAGAAACCCCCAGCCCCCGATTTGGATAATGCAAACGGATTTTCTGCCCAATCACACGAATCATCCGCAAGGAGATAACTTCCTGCGAACTTACCCACAGGCGACCAATCAAATTTCCATCCGGCATTAGAATAACACTTAAAATCTGTGTATCTGAGCCGTTGCGGTTTTGTGCCAGTTGAATTAAGTCTGGTTCGTTAGTATCATCCTGGATAGAGAATTCTCTCAAACCTTCTGGGTGGCTGTGAAAAACGGCTACCGTCAGGTTTTTTGCTTGTGCCACTTGCAATGCCCGAACAAAAGAATCCGTTTTCCAGGTAATGTGTTTGGCAGAGAAAGAGATAATTTCATCCTCTGGCACTGGTATTACTTCATATGAAATGAATTTTTGGTGCGGCTGCCCATCCCAAGGGTCAGCATTGATGACTGCCCGTGCACACAAAACATAGGCTGCTCGCTCTTTACCATCTATGGTTAATAGCAATTCTCGCAGGTAATTTGAGTGTTGCTCTTGCAATGTCAAGCTTGCAGTAATCAAGCAGCCACCTCCAAAGCATTTTCAATCCGTTTGAGCATTGTCCATATGCCATCTGTACCAGGTCGCCATTCATTGTTATGTCTTGACCATCGTTGCCATTTCTGACCATTAAATTGGTGTGCTTGGTCGGCTGCCTTGGGGTATTTTGCACCCTGTACCAGCTTTACCCACGGCAGCAGGTAAAACATATCGGGCGGTGCATCTGGGTATCCGCTCGGCAATAGAATTAAGATATCTGCCTGTTCGGTATCAAAACGGCCAGGTGGTAACTGAAATTCCCGTAAAATAACACCCTTTTGACTGCCATCTACCACTTCTTCAAAAGGTAAACCCCTGTATTCCAGGTATTGGCGATCGTTTGAGGGTAAAAAGTTCATTACTTAACCCTCCGTTGTAGTCTTTTTACCAGTGAAGAATCGCTCGACTCCTGGTGCTTGTAAATCGACAGATTCGTTATCAGCAATTGGGCGGTCTTCTGCACCACGTACTTCCAACCACACTCCATAGGATTTAGGGTCAACACCTGCAAGTTCCTTTAGCCTTAACCCTGTGATAATGGGCGCTCCCCACTCAAATCGCTGACCGTCGATAACAAAACGGAAGGAGCGATCGCTACGCCAAGTAATGAATCGCTCGATACCAGGCTTTCTGAGTTCAACCGTTTCATCAAGGCGGATTTCTTCCAACTGACCGTTATGTAGCACTTGGAAGATGAGGTACTCATCCACGGGTCTCTTGCTTGCTTCATCAAGCAGCTGCCCTCCTGTAATCACGGGGTCGTCTACTTTGTAACTTCGGTCATCAATCCGCACCAAGTAGTGTTTTGCAAGCGGTGGTTGTACAGCCCCGTGCTGCTTAACCCACGCTTCCAATTCAATCTCCTCAACCACAATATTGTTAGTCATAGTTTTAGTTGCAAGTTTGACTTTCAATTTCATTTGTGAAATTTTATCCATTATATTGCACACATGATTTAAAATTGCAAGAGTGAAATTGGAGGTGAAATGGCAAAAGGACAGTTTGATGTTGAAGCCTTTTATGCAGCATTGGACAGCCAACGGCTGTCTAAGCGTTTGACCTGGAAACAAGTCGCCGAACAATCTGGTGTTAGTGCGTCCACCTTAACTCGGATCGCGCAAGGTAGACGACCAGATGTAGACAGTATGGCAGCAATGCTCGCATGGTCTGGGCTGAACGCAGACTCCTTCATTAAGCGCGAACAGGATACTCCAACCGAATCCGAACCACTCGCTAAAATTACAGCGTATTTGCGTGCAGACCCCCATTTAACGCCAGAAGCTGCATCTGCAATGGAAGCCGTCATCAAAGCTGCTTACGAGAAACTTCGCTCTTGATCAATGAGATGATATTACGCTGTGGTTTTAGGAAGGAGGTAAATGCTTATGCCAGTTAAGGCGAAGTTCCGTCGAGGCTTTAAGAAGGAGGCAAGTGCTTATTCCAGGGAGTTTCGGGCAGAGCTTGGTTTAAAACCACATGATCCCTTATGTCCTTGGCAGCTTGCTGAACATTTAGCAATTCCTATTGTTCCTCTGTCGGAATTTCAACATAAAATTCCTGACGAGGTTCGCTATCTCACAGAAAAAGACCCAAAAAGTTTTTCTGCGATAACAGTGTTTTATGGCACACAAAGAATAATTGTTCACAATGACGCTCACAGCCTTCTACGTCAGGCTTCCAATGTTTCTCACGAGTTAAGTCATGGCATCCTTCAACACCAGCCAGATGAAGTTTTCAACGAATGCGGATGCCGGAATTTTAACCAAGAATATGAAGATGAAGCAAACTGGTTAGCTCCGGCACTTTTAATTTCAGAAGAAGCTGCACTCCATATCGTTAAAACTGGAATGACAATAGATGAGGCTGTTGAATATTACCGCGCTAGCAAGGAAGTTATCAATATGCGTATTAATGTTACTGGAGCGCGAAAAAGAATTTCATCTCTTTGGAGAGCTAGTTGAATCAGCTTAACTGCAAAATTTAATAAATTTTTGGCAATCATCAATCAAAAATTTTATATAAAATAAAAAGTTAATAAGGCTGTCATCTATATTCATAAACTTGGTCAAGTAAGTCTTGTTCGTTTTTAGCCTGCCATATCTGGCAGGCTGTAGTAGATTCAAGTCATAGCTGATTTAACTAGCGACGGACGCTATTTCTGGTGAGAATAATTTGTGATTTTCGATGGCATATTTATAACTAAACAGTCCTTTTTTTGACAAGAAAAATTTTTCTTCACTACCCGATATCTTGAGTACGGTGATAAGGCATGGTGGTTGAATATTGTTATTGCGAATGAATTTCCTTGCAGTTGTACAGGTTTTTTCTTGATGGTTCTGTTGATAGCAACTAAAGCTCATAACCTTTGATAGTAAAACTTTTCCACGTAATCTACGTCTTAAATAGTATTTACCTAGTTTTTGTCGAATTCGTTTTGACATTTTGCACTCTCCTTAATAATTGTGCATGGTTTTTATATCGCTTAAGTTGAATTTCAAGCTGACGGGCTTCTTGTTTACTTGAAGTCTTCCACACGTGAACGATTTTGAATTCGATGCCGCGTTTTATCGCAGCACTCCTTAAATGCCGCTCCAGACCCTTGTAGATGCTGCTGAAATCTTTTCTTGAGGTTCGCGCATGAACCTAAGTAATAGCGAGCTTGATGTTTCTCATTTCCCAGCGGACGAGATAGCTCAATTAGGTAGCAGCAAGGAATTGAGGGGATTTTTCCGGACAATTCCATATATGCTTTATTTGGGATTATTTTTAAGACTGAGGCGTTAGCTGATTGTGGTGGTTTATGTCGTTACGCAGTTGAGTCTTTCTTGTTCTTGTAGCCAAATAATTATATTTGATTTGCTAACGCTTACAGGCTTATTCTCATCTGCAATAAATACTTGAAACCAGCCAGTTTCTAACTCATAGTAGTCAATAATTAAACCATTATCTCTGGCTGTTTTTAGAGCTAATACTTCCTGGGGTAACAATCTTTCAATTCTTAACTGTTCTTCTGGGGAAAGCTGCTGACAAGCTTCATCTTTAACAGCTAAATGCCTGTATATAGCACTTCTAATTTGATGGTAGCTGGTAGATAATTTGAGTTTTTCTACCAGCATTAATACTTCTTCCCCAACTACCTGCTGTTCTTTCGGGTTACTGGTGCTGGTTTGTTCGTTTTGTTTTAGTCTGGAGTTAACTTCTATAGCTTTTTCGCTCTCTGTTAGGGATGTTTCTAATTGTGGAAGCATACTCGACTCAACCACTTCAGATTCAGCAGTCTCTTCCTGGGGCTGCTCTTTTTCTTGAGATTTGATTTTGGCGTGATAGTCTGCGATCGCTTCGCGGAGAATTTGTTGGGGGAGTAGCCCATATCCGTCAATCAATTCCTGTGTGAGTACTCCTGTTTGATGGTCTTCTTCCCACTGAGGAGGGAATTGGCAATAGCGATCGCCTTTTGGAGTTCTGCGCCAAATTGATATCTCTTTTTCTTGTTCCTGTTTTTGGGTTTTAAGAAGGGCTTTCCTCTCTTCGATTAACTCCAGTACCAGTTCACAGGTTAATCCCCCAATTGGGTAATCTTGTAGCTGACTGATAATTGGCTTGTATTGAAGAGAACACAACCTGAGAAGTATTGTTACTGGAATTGGTGCTAGGTGTTGGGGACAAGTTAAAAATTCTTGGAAGTTTTCTGCTATTTTGAGCGCTCGTTTTTCCTCAGAACTCCCTTTGTCCCATCCATAGGTATTGAGCAAGGTTCGGTATTCTTTTTTGCTATAGGTGGTTTTGTATTCGTAGAGTAGGAAAGCGGCGTGCAAATATTCCAGACTGCTGGTTTCGATATGTGAGGTTGGATTTGGATCTAATTGATGCTTTTGGAAGTAAGGGGTTGATGTGATAGTTGCTGGCATGATAAGATTCACTTTGCATTAATTTTGTTGGTCTTAAAAGACCACTTACCTATTTGAGTCAACGCGAATAATTCAAGCTGCTTGTTTGTCCCAAGCTTTTGATGATGCTTGGGAGATAGCAGCCAAGGCATAGCCCAAGGTGTGCTTGTGAATTTTGGGCATTTTGCGAAACGACATATCCTGACCCCAGTCTTGGACTGACTTGGTGCCAATATGTAAGACTTGCGTGAGGGTTTTGACACAAGTTGTCCGAAAATTGGCGTGGGAGACAGTTTGCAGTATTTGCTGTTCGGTTAACCCTTCAAGGAGTATTTTTTCTAGAAAGGTTTGAGCATCTACTTCTGGTGCTTTGTATTCTCCTCTCAAAATGCTATGAAGCTGGTTTGGCACGATTTCGGCCGCGTGAATGTAAGCAAGTGAAACTTTGCAGTAGTTGGGTATTCCGTCGAAGTTGAGGTCACTTCCCCATTTGCGAACCGTTGGTCGTTGCACGTCAAAAATTGCACACAGTACGGTAATGCATTTTTTGCGGTACTGGGAGTCAGTTTCTTCTTCCAGCAGTTGTTCGGGAGTAAGTTCGGCTATACCGAAGCAGTGACGTAGGAATTCCCTGGGTTCTAAACCTTCTTTGGGTAAGCTTTTCAGGATTTCGCAGTATTTCATCTTCGCTTATTTGTGGAAGTTTTTACTGACAATGCTATGATAGTGCATATAGGTCATGTATATCAATAAGGTCGTATGGGGTATTCTCAAACTGAGTTGTCTGACGCAAAATAGGCGTGTGGTATACATGACCTATCTATGGCAGATGACAAAAAAACTGAAGACCCCACCGTAAGTTTTCGAGTTTTTCTTCCTGAATCTTTGCGAACAGAATTCAAGGTCTGGTGCGCCAAAGAAGGGACAAATATGAGTGAAAAATCTAGAGAGCTTATTGATCAATGGGTTAAAAGTAAAACAAATAAAAACAGTGAATGAACACAACAGCCATTGACCCGAAGTCGGTTGCCATCGCTATCACTCATCGAAGCGAGCAGTTACCTTAGATTGGTGCAGTGTATTTTCTGCTACACGAAAACGAGGTTATTTACATTGGTAAGTCAAACGTACAAAGCAGCAGCGCTGGTCAGCATAAGTCTAATTATTAAGTCTAATCATCAGGTAAATTGGTGCGCCTACAAGTCCAATTAAATCGCGGTACTGACAATCAACTAATCGATGGGGTTATCGTTGAACTTGCACAAAATCATATCGATGATTTTGAAAACCTCTGGCGCGAGCAATTGCGTGTTTTTCAAGCCGAGGATAAATTCTGGGATTGGTTGTTTAAACTTGGCTACATCAGCAACAATGAAAACGAAGAAGGTTATGCTCTCGAAGCAGAAGGCTGCACGCAAGGGTTGATGATGGTGGAAACTCAACTCCATGGTTCCCGAGAGGCTATCGGACAGCGATTAGTATATATTCAGTACGTCACCTCAGCTCCGTGGAACCGTAAGGAAATCCAACGCCCGCCGCGATATAAGGGAGTGGGGACGGCATTGCTGCGATACGCCCGAATTAGGAGCGTCGAGCTGGGATATGGTGGGAGAGTTGGCTTGCACTCGTTACGTTCTAGCGAACGGTTTTACGAAAATCAAGGCATGACCAACTTTGGTCCCGAAGAAGAGTACGAAGATATGACATATTTCGAGTACGGTTTGCTGCGTCGCCCATTACGATAGTGCTGGAGGAAAAATAATGAACGAGGAAATAACGATTGGCGAAGCTATCGATTTACTATTTCACCCTGTATCAGTTCAAGAAGCAATCCGTATCGAGGACGAGGCTGACTGTGATGTGACAGCAGGGTTGGATTGGGGAACAGCTATAAGTGCATTATTAAAAAATCCTGGTTTGCTAGGTAGAATGACGCAACTGCGTGTCTCGCTTAACCGCGAAATCCGCCATTTGCTCTCCGAGTGGAATTTAGGAGTGGGAGAAGAAGCTGCGGTTGTTGTTGCGCGATCGCTTTTGTTATGCCGACTAAAATCGCCATCCGCATCTGTATTACCAATACTTGAAGGTATCTTGATGCGGAATGACCTGTACGGGGAAGAGTTTATCCAAGATTCCGACATTTTACGACAGTTGCTTGGAGTTTTGTTTGTTGATAGTGACTGGGAAGAAATTGCAACTGCTGCTGCAAATGCAGTCAGGATGCAAGTGATGCAACAGATATCTGCTTGACAAAATTTTTGGTTGTAATTATCCTGACTCCTCCTATCTAGATTTTTACATCAACTAACCTGAGTTATATTTTTTGATTTTCGATTTAGATAAGAAATTTTCATATTTCTACAAAAAATTTTCTCTTGTGAGTATGGGTTTCTGTCGCAGTGCTTTTTACCCTATTAGTTATTTCTCAAAATTCCTAAACTTACATATACGAACGTGCTTGCATTGTTTCTAGGCAGTATGTAACCTGACAAGTGTGAAGTTTAGCAGGAGATTAACTGAACTTTAGTTGTACTCTAGTTGAACTGTACTCGTACTAAAGCTAAACATTTTGTGAATTATTTGTTAATTCACAAACACTTTTGTGAGTTGCTAGTTGAATTAGCTTTCAATTGATGTTGTTTCTCAGTTGGAATGAAGTTTTGATGATATGTGAAAACGTTATCTACACCCAGAAAACACTTGCAGAAAGATATAGAATTTCGATTGCCGCTTTACAGCGGTGGTATCCTTACGCTGGAATAGTCAAGCCACGAAAGCGGGGAGGCTATTTTGATGCAGCAACAGTCGAGATTGCCGATATTTTTTACGTTGCTATCAAAATTCGGCGGTTAACGTGTGAGGAATACTTACAACAGGTGATTCCTGCTGGTGGCTTAGATGCTTATTTACAAAAAGTCAATGACGTAAGCCTTTATGACTTTTTGACCAAGCATATATCAGAGTCAGAAAAAAACAACCCGATTGTGCAAGCAGTTATTAGGAGAATTGAACGCAATGAAGCATATCAACAAAGTGGCAGAGACTTTGCAGGTGTCGCCTGATGTGGTACGTACTTGCATTAGGTTATTAGATTTAGTTTTACAACCAAATGATACGCTTGACGAAACTGTTGAGCAGCAGCTAGTTCAACTCAAAGAGGTCGCTTCTCGTGAGGGTATGTCTCTGGAAAAAGCTGCCCAGCATTTGATTGCAATGCGCGATAGCAAGTCAGAAGTAGGCGAACATAAGTTCGACAAGCGCGAGTACATCAAACAGCGATTTGGAGTAGATCCAGAGCAAGCTTCGCCCGATAGCTTTGTAGGAATACTTTACCGGGATGCAGATAGGGGCATTCAGTTAGGGGAATTACGCCATAAGGTCGTGCTTGAGTCTTCCACACTTGCCCTCGAAGAATTTGTTTTTCATGGCAGCAGTTCGCTAGGTGAAAGTAATACTTCCGTTTCGCCTGGTTACGATGAAGCGCAAGAGCGAATTAACTCGCGCATTGATAACGATTTTTTCGGCAAGGTGAATTGGGGGGAACAGACTCATCCACTGTTGGTCGGTACATCGACACCGCAGCCCTTGCAGTTGAAGTCCTCGCAACCGAAAACCGGGCAATCTCAGAAGAAATAGTAGCTCAAATGCTACCCATCTGCTATCAAATACGGGATGAAAGTTTACTCAACGCTCGTAAGACATCTACTCTGGCAGTTGGTATAAATTTTCTTTCAGTAGCAACTGGTACTGTGGTTGGGACGTGGGTGGCAGTTCCCCCAACTCAAGAAAGACAGGAGATTTCGAGTATTCAGCCAATTTTGATTGGTGTGGGCATAGGTGAATTAGTTGGTTTGGTTTTGGCACTAGTAGTAATTTGGTTTACCAAGGAGCAGGTATGAGTGCAGCATTTGACTTTTTGATTAATACAGCTGGTGGATTGTTGATGAACCTGGGTGTTTCTGGAATGGTAGGACAACTGATGGGAGTAGGAGCAGCTCTTGCCTTACACCCATTGTTACTGCTTACTGGGATAGTTGTTGGTGGAGCAGGGATAGCAGTTGCCCGTCAGTTGAATAAACGTCCACGTTTGCGTCTGATTGTTAATAATACATAGTGGTGAGTTATGTTTACTCCTACTCCTGTGCGAGATAAAGCCACGCCAGGTCGCAAGAAGAAAAAGGTAAATGTCACCTTATGGACGGTTTGTTCAACTGTTGGGGCGCTATCTGTAATTGGTTCGGTTGCTCTAATGGTAGGGTGGAAGCAGCAAATTCCTCTTAATTCTGTATCTGAGGTACAGCAAGCAAAGGCCCAAGTTTCTCAGATTCGGGAGGTTTACCTGGAGAAGCTCTCGCGTACTGACTACAACATGGATCATCTTTCCAGTTATTCCTCAGTCGAGGGTACACCTACTCTTACAGGCTGGAGACAGTTAGCGGCGGCATTGTGGGGACAACAGCTGCGGGGTGAGATATCCAGGATGCAGGCTGACGAAAAGTCAGGATTTTACCGTCTGCACTATATGCCAGCGCTGGAGATAGTCAAGTTCAACTCCTTGGATGTTTTGTTGGAAGCAGCTTCTGGAAACAACACATTTTATTGGGGCTACAAGCGAACTGATGGGACAAAGGTTGAAGAAAAACTACCACCAGGGGCTGCTGCTGTTTTGCTGCTGGGTAAACTTGAGGCGATCGATTATGCCCAGAATTTGGAGTCCCAACCGTCGGTGGATTTGAATCAAATGGTTATTCAAATTAGAAATGCTCAAGAACCATACTCTCTTGCACAGGCGCAGTTGTTAAGGGCGCGGGGGTATCTAGATCCAGTTGAGCAGATGGCGCAAGTAGCAGACATCCGCCTTAGGATAAACCACCGGGAGGAGCAAAGGCGGATATATCTTCAGCAGACAAAGAAGAATCAGAATAAGCTAGCTCCTACTAAACAACCTGTTGTTAATAAATCAGGGGGATGATATGTACGCCAAGTTTGCTGCTGCGATAGTTTGTGTAGCCTTATGTTCGCTCAATGTTATAGCGGCAGTCAAACGTACCCCTATTCGTACTACTCTTGAGGGTTCATCTCGCACGACTGTCGAGATGATGCCATCCCCTAACTCAGGCGTGCATTGGATGAGTGCAGTTATATTCTTAGCAGGGTTTGCTTGTTTCCTGGGCTGGGGAATTTCTGACTATAACAATGCAGTTGAAGAAACAGATGAAGTGTCTGATAACTTAGGAAATCCTGGCAATCAACAACTTCATGTTGGTGTTTCTGATACTGATGTTCAGCCTTCTTTAGTGCCCCCGGTGTTACCTTCTGTTGGGACAAGATTCAATAAGGAATTCTCTGCTAAGAATGTAGTCCAATTTTCTCCTCGTTCTACTGTTTCTGGATTAGAGCGAGTACATAGTAGTCAGTTTGTTGAAGATTACGTGCAAAACCAACCTGGAATGTTATCAAAAGAAGAGTTTTACGCCCAACTTCAGGATGAAGATTTCTGGGAAGATACTAATTCCCAGGTAAATGATAAACCCGCCAGCTAGTTAGTTATTGAGGTATTTATGAACAAAAACCAGCGTCGCAACTTTGATGTTGACTATTCTGAAGGCGGATCAATTGTGCCTGTAAACCGCTTGCAAAATATGTTGCAGCAAGTACAACAACAAGGAGGAGTCATAAATCAGCAACAAGGAAATGTTCCTCCCATGATGACTTACGATACTCAACCAGTAGAAGTTAGGTACATTACTGCACCTAATACTTATAAGCCGAAGATTCCTCAAATTGAGATTCCTTATGTGGAGACATGGAAAGCTCATCGACTACACCCACAGAATCCTTGGAGGTTTGTTTGGTATCCTGCCTACTTTCTTGGAGATTGTATAAAATCGCCTGTAGGGATGGGTGCAGTTGGGTTTTGGTTGTTTGTAATGGTCATTAATTTTCTTTTAAATGGAAATTACACAGGTCCAGGGTATGCTTCAGGCAAGAAGATAGAGGTTGTGCCCAAGGAAGTCCCACAGTTTGCACTTCCGGTTGTCAAGCAACTGGAATAGTATGTGGGTGCGAATTATTTTTTGGATGACTTTGTTGGTGTGGATTGCAGATATTTTGCAACCAGGGTATCTACGCTTCTATGATTTGCACAGGGCAGCAGGTTTATTTGAGAAACTCAAATTACCAGTTAATTCTATTGCTTTACCTGCTGCTAGTCCCGATAGAACTGTTTCTACTGCTACTCCAACTGCTTGTCCGAAAGCTGGTAATGATTTTGAAGCAGTTTTGAACACCAAGAATGTTGGTTGTTGGCAAGATAAACTTTCCAATCAAACGAATACTTTTAGGAAGAAAGATACTCGTGAAGGTGGGTAAATGCGGTTTGTTATTGAGTTTTACTCACAGAGGGAGGATGATACTCATCCAGTAAAATTACCTGTTGACGCTGCATCTGATACCTCATCAGTTGATGATAAATCACCCGCTTGGAAATATGCCATCGTAACGAGTGTGTTGGTTGTCTGCATTGTTGTGCAGCCGATATCTACGTTTATCGAATTGCAGCCTATCGTGCAATCTATCCAAACAAAGGTTAATCCACAACCTACTAGTAATTTGGCATCACGGGTATATCAAGCGATGCAGCGTAAAGGCTACCAAATATCCCAAAACCCTGGAGAAGTCAATATTATCTACATTCGTGGCGCTGATCAGTTTGGTAGACCAAATGGGAATCGCATTAACGAGTGGAGCGATCGCCGTATAATATTGCAGTTTCGTTCTGGGAGTCCAATGATTGTTGGTAACTGGGCAGCAACAGTTAAGCCAGGATTACCTGCAATACGCAATCCATTAGGGAAAGCAGGCGCAGCATTTATTGAGCCAGGGCAGTATCAAGCTTGGCAAGTGGGTATGCACCACGGGATATTTGGGCGAGTCGAATCCGGGTTAGTTCAGGTTGCTCCGGTGAAGTTTCGTCGGGATGTGAATCGAAGTGGTGACGTTAATGGCGAACCTATACAGTTGGGAAGGATTGGGCTTAATCAGCATTCGGGAAGCAATCAGAAGTATGTTAATAAAGCTTCATATGCATGTCTTGCTGCACAGTCGGAGAATGGACATCTTGACGAGTTTATGCCTCGGGTAAAATCTGACCGTCGCTACCGTCAGAATCCCAATTATATCTTTACAACAACAATTCTAGATGTCACTGACTTGTAATGCGGTTGGTTATAGATTTTCATGGTGGGGGTACTAACGGTGCAAAGCGGCTAAATCGTCGTATTAACCAGAATTGGGGTTATGCGATCGCAACTTCGGTTTTAGTTGCAGCTATGGTGATTCCCCAGGTTTCTTTTTGGGTTGAATCGCGCAAGAAAGTTAAATCTCTCCAGAGTGCATTACAACACCAAACTCAATCTTCTGATGATAACAAGACTTTTTCTTCTGGTCGGTTTGTTTTTCCGACTGCGACTGGTACTCCCGTAACTAGTGAGTTTGGTTGGCGAACACACCCCATTACCGGCGATACGCGAAGCGTCAAGCCTCCGGCTTATCGCAAGTTTCATAACGGGATTGATTTTGGTGCGTCAAAGGGTACACCAATTTATGCAGCTGATTCCGGTCAGGTGGTGAGCGCAGGTGACAAAGGAGATGGTTATGGAAATGCAGTTATTATCCAACATCAGGGAAATATTTCTACTCTCTACGGTCATGCCAACGAATTGTACGTGCAACAAGGGCAACAAGTTGTACGTGGCCAGATGATTGCGACGGTAGGTAGTACGGGTTTTTCAACAGGACCGCATTTGCACTTTGAAGTTCGCTCTGATGGCGTAGCGCAGAACCCCCGTCCTTACTTGCACGAGTATTTACCTAACCGTTAAAGGTTATTCAGCTATTGGCTAGGAAATGCAAATTGTACCGATTTTTATATCAGGTTTGGTTGGTGCAGCCTGCTCTGTTGCATTTTCTTATGGAGTGGCTTCACTACCATGCCCGTTGACATCAAAGGGTGCAGATACTGTCTGTCAGGTGCCTAGTTTTGGTAGGGTACTCAATAGTTGGAAATTTGGGTTTGTTGTTGGTGGTTTAGTTGGGTTAATTTGGAGTCCTCGCCGTCAATTGATATCCCGTTTTCAGCCAGTTCATTTGTCAGTAGCTTCTTTAATTACTTTGAGTATTTATTTTTCTAGTTCTCAGGGCGCTGATGTTTCTTCAGTATCGTTAAATAGTTTGGGATCAAGAGTTAGTACAAGTTCTTATTCACCACGGTTGAGTGCTTTTTTGGCAACAATTCGCTGGGCAGAAACGGGAACGAGTGAGCCTGAAAGTTATCGTAAGTTAGTATTTAACGGAACTTTTGATGATTTTTCGACACATCCATTAAAGAAACAGTGCGCTCCAATTAATGGTAAAACTGTTTGTTCAACTGCGGCTGGTGCTTATCAAATGTTGGATAAAAGTTGGTATGACTTAGCGCCAAAATTAAACTTGAAGGATTTTAGTCCAGCTTCTCAAGACAAGATGGCAATTGAATATATTCGTCGTAATAATGCCTTAGGTGATATTGAAGTAGGAAGATTTGATACTGCGGCATGTAAAGTGGGCAGGGTATGGGCGAGTCTTATTTGCAACTCGTACAATCAAAATCCACGAACCATAGAAGAGTTACGTAATTATTATCAAAAAATGCTGGTAGTTTATGAAGGTCGAAAATAGGGTAAAGGTTTGTGCCATTTACGTTTTAAGTTAGGTACATTGACTTGTGATAGTATTTTCCATAATTCTATTCCTCTTTTCCCTGCCACATGATATCGATAAGCTTTTGATTTCATGCTTTGTTTAGGTTCTCATGTATTTCATCAATATCTAAACCCTCCACAACTGTATCAACAATAAGCTTTTCTTGTTCGGTATTCAACTTAATGGAATTATCCATATTCAGAAACTTTTGGTAAAGGTTATTAACTTCTAACAGATTTTGGAGTTAAATAATTACTAATGCTAGTACCTTACAACAATAATATCGAATCTCAAAAACAACAAGTTTTGACTGCAATTGTGCAAGCCAAACAAGATGGTTTGAGTAATGAAGAGATTATGGTGAATGTATGGCGCGCTTTACCTTCATTAGTTTCTTATGCTGAAACCGTTCTACAACAGATTGATTTTAAAACGAAGTTATCACGTCCGGTTGTTGAATTTGATTTAGAGTTTTTATTCCAGTTAATATATGAATCAGTAATTGCTCTTACAAGTGATGAAGAAATATTATCGGTGTGTGCAGAACACTGTACTTTAAACCAGTATGAGTTTGTACGTTATGCTCTTGAGTATATCCATGTCAATCGTGTTCCATCGCAATGGGAGCAGAGTAACATACACTATAAGATTGTTCAAATAGCAGATTCATGTCCAATGGAATCCTTATTTGAATATATTGACTCAATCAAAAATATTTATCTTAAGCAGATTGGCTACCAAGTTGTTCAAGAAAATCTTTACAGCTTATTTTTAAGCAATAAACAAGTTAGTTATTTCCTAGAGTTAGTTAATAAAACTAAAGATGATTTTATCAAAAATTATTGTTACCGTACCGCAGTGCTTGTTGCACGTGTTACAGGTAAACCAATAGATTTGCAACTTACAGGAGATGGTTCAACAATTAACGAGCCTAAATCTTTAGATAGTAAGGCTGCTACTAATAAAATCATTCATTCACAGATTTCTACTATGGAACAGGCAGGAAAATTATTAGTTGATACCTTGGAAGATTTTAGTATCAATGCTAAATATGTTGATGCCAAAACTGGTCCTACCTTTAACCGCATTAAGGTAAAACTGGGACGGGGTGTTACCTACAAAAAGGTAGAAGATATTGGTAACGACTTAGTACAGCAGCTTGGTGAGGAATTGGGCTTGAAAGTTGCGCCAATGGTGAGTGTAGTTACTGGAGGGGTAGTATTTGACATACCCAGGTTAGACAGACAATTTGCCTATTTCCGTGACTACGTTAGATTTAACGGCGAACCTGACATTCATTCGGTATCCATCCCTGGTGGTGTTGATGTCGATGGTACCTATGTCGAAATTCCCCTGTATAGCGATAATGTCACCCATATTCTGGGCGGTGGACGAACGCGGGGTGGGAAGTCCCAGTTTGAGAAAGCAGCAATCTTGTATTTGGTGCGGCGGTATCCACCATCGGTTGTCCGGTTGGCGCTTTCTGATGTTAAACGCGTGACGTTTGGTAAATTTGATGGGCTACCTCATCTTATAGCCCCAGTTGCGCGTGATGCAGAATCTACTGCTAACTTGCTTGATTACCTGGTTGAGGAGATGGAATTGCGCTACCAGGAGTTTGAACAGCACAGCAGCATTGAAACAATAGCTCAGTATAACTTGCGGTTTGCACCCGGTATTGTGATGCCGCGATTGGTTTGTCTGATTGACGAGTGTTTTGACTTGCTTTCCGATGATAAGTACTGCTCGCGCATTGAGAGTGCGCTGATGAAGTTACTTGCAAAAGCAGGTGGTGCGGGAATTCATGTCCTATTGTACACACAGCGCCCTGACAAAAACGTCATTGACCCGTTGATTCGCTCAAACTTTCCAGCTAAGACTGCCTTTGTTACGACTCGTCCTGAAGATAGTTGTATTATCCTTGGGGACGATAAAGATAAGCGTGCAGTGTATCTGCTGGGATATGGGGATTTCTTGTACAAGACGACTGAGGTGGTACGACTCCAGGCGTTATATGTTGCTGACGATGAAGATCCTGAATACTTCAAGCAGTTGCTAATAGATGCCAAAAACCAGAATGGCTCTTATACTGCATGGGAATCTGGGCTAGACTTTGATGAATTTGTCGCTAGTTTGTCTGGTGAGGGTAGTAGTCATGACAGTGGTAAATCTAAAGCCACTGCTGTTACTAAAACTAAGCAATCAAAG
>JXCB02000048.1:186541-220008 GCA_000828075.3 Tolypothrix campylonemoides VB511288
GCTCGGCGAGCAGCTGCTCGGGGTGCTGCACCGCTGCGACGTCGGTCACCAGCCCGAGGAACAACCAGCCGCGGTAGGACATCGTCGTCAGGTTGAAGGCGGTGCCGGCCAGCGGGCCGAGTGGGTAGTTCGCCTCCATGAACGCCCCACCGATGTAGAGGTCGAACGGCGCGGCACGCACGTTCGAGCACACGAAGTCGACCGAGCCCGCCAGGTGCTGCCCGGTGCGCACCAAGGCCACCGACGGCAGCATCGACGCGGCGTTCGCCGCGCCCTCGAGCGCGTCGATGACACGCTCGGCCTTCACCCCGGCGAGCACCTCGTGCACACGGGCGAAGCGCTCCTCGACGGCGAGCTCGCCGGTCGGGACCAGGGTCTGGGTGGGGGAGAAGGCGTTGCCCCCGACGGAGCGGTCATGGCGCGTGCTGACCGGCATCGAGACCCGCAGCTCGTCGACCGGTCGGCCCGCCAGCTCGTGCGCGCGCCCGGCCGCTGCGGCGGCGCCGGTGATGAACAGGTCGTTGACGCTGCCACCCAACGCGTGCGCCGCGGTGCGCACGTCGTCGAGCGACAGCACGCCGGTGCCGAACCAGCGATCGAGCGAGCGTTCCGTCCACAGCGGTGACCGGCGGGCACCCACGGTGACCTGGCGGGCGGTGGAGCGAGCGACCGCCCCGAGCTGCGCACCACGATCGGGCAGGCCGGCGACGGCACCGCCGACACCCGCGACCAACCGGGCGGCGGCGCCGACCGAGGCGGCGGAGCGCGCCAGCAGACCGTCGTCGGCGTCGTCGGGGCCGGCACCGTCCGCGTCGCCGTCGGCCGCCATCGGTTCGTCGGAGCGGGTGCCGCCGCGGTCGCGTCGCCGTGGCCGCACGGGCGGATGCAGCGGATCGGCGGGGGAGCGCTCCACGTCCAGGAACTGCACCGAGAGCCGGATCCCTCCTTCACCGTCGGTGATCGAGTAGTCATGACAGTGGTAAATCTAAAGCCACTGCTGTTACTAAAACTAAGCAATCAAAGACTGATTTTGAAGGTAGTTTTCATTTTAATGTACAGCTTGATGAGTCAGCTAAAAACTCAATTTTGAATTTGTATCAAAAGGGCTATCAACTTGATGAGATTGTAAAAGCTGTCTTTAATTTATCGCGCCATGATGGTAGATCGTATAAGAAATTTAGAAACGTTGTTGAGGAATTTTTAAATAGTTTCCAAGGAGGTGAGGGAGATGATATTTGAACTAAGTATGCCTCTACCCCCTAGTATGAACGAAATTATTAACCAGGCACGGTCGGGTTGGCAAGCGAGCGCTGAGCTTAAAAAATACTGGACAAACTTAATTGCTGAATTTGTCCGAGAATGTGGATTTTGTTTAGATGGTGCAGTTTGGATTGAATTTCATTGGTATCTGAAAAACTTTGGACGAGATAGCGATAATGTAGCTGCTGCTGCCAAATTTATTATGGATGGATTGGTTACAGGACGAGCAATCCGTAACGATAACTTGACAGTTATCCAATCACCTATTGTCCATTACTATCATCGTAGTAGTGGTGATGATGGCGTGCTGTTGAGACTTTCACAATCACCTGATTTTTTGCTAGATAATTTTATTGAATCTAACCAGTTTTCCAGGAATAGCTTAGAAAAATACATTTCAAAGATTACATATCTAATGTCAGTTTAGTTAATAGATATAGTTGATTTAAGGAATGACGGTTATGTTGCGTTTTAATGACTACAGTCGGTTGATTGAGAAGATAAATGCAGGCAAGAATATTCACCTGTGGGGTAAGCAGGGTATTGGTAAAACTTTTACTGTCAGAAACTGCTTGCTCAAAGACATTAACCTAGAGTCTGTTTATCTTAACCTTGAATACCCTTTTAGCGTGGATAATTTATTTGATGTTATTCCTATTAGTCTAGGTATGTATTACCAGCAGGATTGGCGAAATATTGTCAGTCAATTATCGGATAGTTTTCAGAAGTTGCTAGTGATAGATAACTTTGATAGGTTGCACTGTGTCAGCGAGACTTTTCGTAATGATTTATTCCAATTGCAACAGTTAGCTCAAATCGAAAATTTATCTTTATTATTAATATCTCGGATGCCACTAGGATATTTCCATTTTCCAAGTTTTACTAACTGTTTTGAAGAATTGGAGTTAAACGAAACTAATACTTGGACTTTTGGACAGTAAACATACGGGTTTTGTAAGAATTCAGAAGTCAGAACTCAGGAGTCAGAAGAAATGAGACAACCAGCCAAGACATTTCAAAATTTGATAGTTTGGCAAAAAGCACATCAATTTGTTTTGTTAGTATATCAATTTACCGGTCATTTCCCTAAATCGTAAACATATGGACTAACTTCCAGAGTTGAACGGACAGCAATTTCTATTCCAGCAAACATAGCAGCTATGTTTTAAGAAAAAGGGAGCAGCAGCCTATTGTACGTTTTTTAAATATTGCACAAGGTTCTTTGGAAGAATGTCGTTACTATCTAATTCTTTCAAATGACCTTGAATACGGTGATATATCAGGATTAATGCCTCAACTAGAGGAAGTTAGTAGGCTACTAACAAGCTATGCCAATTCCATTCTGAATTCTGACTCCTGACTCCTGAATTCTTACTAAGCAGGTTCGATGCCTGCTATTGTTCCTGGGTAAGACTTTATAAAGGCTGAACTCGAACATCAGATGGGTGGTTTCAATATACTGAGTGCCATTAATGCTGAAAGAAGTAGAGTAGTAAGTCTTTTTAGACAAGTCTATACCCTAATCCCCAAATATTTGCCGGGGTTGCTGTTAGTAACTGGCAATAGAAATTCACAAAGAAGGGGAAATTATGCTGAATAGATTCAAAGCACAGGTTGTAAATTCACTTATAGAAGCTAATTCTGCAATAGGAATGACTTCATTACTATTGATGATTGCTTCAGTTAGTATAGCTCTGCCAATGGCAGTAGGGTTAAGTTTTCTGGCAGATGCTGGGTTACAGGTTGGTAACAAATCTTTGTACCAAAAGGCTGCTTCAGCTTCAGCTGCAACTGGCTTACTTGGTTTGGCTGGATCGACTGGCGCAATTCTAACTGGTGGATTATTGTCAACTTGTGTACTGGATGAAGAGGAGGGAGATGAACAAGCTTCGACTACTACTTCTACCAGTCAATTGGAAGAAGAGGTAGTTGAGATATCTAAATCCGCGTTTGTGCCTGAAACTCGACCAAAGCAAATCTTTACCTATTATGTCACTAGCATGGATGGTCATCCTAATCTATATGGCTTGGACATAGCTAGGACACAACCTAATGTTTTAGAACCTGGGAAATTTGAAATTATTTACCATCGACTAACTGACTATCAATTCCAGCGATTGTCTGTCTTGTTTGAGGTGAAATATCCACAAGATAAAAATTTGGTAGGTAAATATTTTAATTCGCGTTTATCTAACCCTGGTGATGCGATTAAAGAATATTTACGCCTTCATTACAAGTACATTGAAGTGAAATCTAGCGGGCAATTTAGAAATACCTGTTTGGACTCATGCAAAGGCTGTGCTAACCTTCACGGTGAACATAAAATTGTTTGCGGTATCTATCCCTATGGATGGGAAGGTTTAGACTGCCCTGATAAAAAGTTGCTGGATGGCATAGTTTTGCGGCAGTTTGAAGATACTCGCGTTCTTGATAACCTTAACCAAGGTTTGAATGATGCCGAAGTTATCAAAATTGACGATTCTATTGTCGTTCATGACCGTTATTTTGATATCAGCTACCGCTTTGATTTTGATGGTAATAGGTTCTTTTGGTCAGATAATTTATCTGAATTGGGTAAAGACGCAGCTTTGGTTGATTATGTCAATTATTTCAAAAACCGGAAAGTAGTTGACAAGGATTTCTCTACTCCTGAAAAGATTAGAGAACTAAACAAGGGATTGCGGTGTGCCGACGTGCGCGTACAAGGTGACAAGATAGTTGTTTATCACATTACCACTCGTACTTGTTACTATTTCAAGTTCAACGGTCAATCAGATGGACTGTTTAACTCTTTTTGTCCGCGTGAGTTAGAAAACAACTACAATCTTGTTTCGCTTGTTGACTATTTACGGTCTAAGAAGAGTTTTGACGCTTTAGGTCATAGACATCCAGAATCTGAAAAGTTTTCAGCTTAACAAGAAAGAACTCAGGAGTCAGGAGCCAGAATTCAGAATTGAATTCTGTGCGAAGCCGCGGATGAGTAAAGGGGTTTAAGTCCCCCACTAAATCAAAGATTTAGTGGTCTACAATTAGTGGCGGGTCTGAATCCCCCACTAATTGATTCTGACTCCTGAATTCTGACTTCTGGGTTCTTCTTCAATTAATTCCCACTCCTTATATTACTTGGGTTGACGAATTGGCACTCAGTACGGGGGAATTTTCCCCCAGTACTGGGTAGTCAATTCGAGACATATCTACCCAATTAAGCTATTAAGGAGTATCACATCATGGCTGAACTAATCGATTTTGCTTACGAGCTCTTGTTTGATGTTTACTTATTTGGTTTGATTTTTCTGTTTATTTGTTTGCTGTTTTATGCACCTAGTAATTCTCAAATCGACAATTCTAAAACTTTTTTGGAAGAGTTGATTACCTCAGAGATTCCACAGCAGTTGATTACAGAAGAAGATAATAATTCCTCTGAGTTGTTGCCTGTGATTGATAATGTTGAGGACACTGATGTCGTGAGCCAGTCCGGTGCCGAGGCAACCTCGGTTGAGGCGACTGGTGTGCAAGTGTCCGGTGCTGAGTGCGAGCCATTTACAGAATTAGAAAGTCAGTGCTTTGGTGGTGAGGAAACTTTGCTTATAGCAACTGCTTCACCACTAGAAATGGCGTCTGAACTACCAGTGATAGTAACTATCGATGAGCAACAGCAACGGAAGCAAAACTTGATGAACCTAAGTACGAGAAAATTACAGCGTTTTTGCTCCAAAGCTTCAATCCCAGGCTACTCTGCCTATTTAAAGCGAGGCAAGGAAGCGTTGGTTGATTTTCTTTTAGGTTTGTCGATTGATAGCAGTCACATTGTTGAGTCTTTGCAAATAGGAAGCTAGTTGCTTGATTACCCCGGCGATATCAGGGGATTGAGCTAGGAGGATTTTTTTAGTTCGGACTGTACGTTCGCTCATTTTTACCCACAAGATTTAATTAAGCCTTACAGGGGTTGGAATTCAGGCTGTGGAATCGATTCAGGCATTTTTAGTCCCATAGGAGGTTTTGGTCATTTTATGATTTCTCCTATGCCTACGCCTTAAATAATCGCCTCTCTTAGCCTTTTGGAATGGTCACAAATTTTACATAAAAATACCGATTCACGTAAAAATTCCCTTTTTCCTTTTATATTAAGGCTTTAATTCCCCTTCGGCTCTCAAAATAAGCGAACGTACAGTTCGGACGATGATTCCTGCAGCACTGCTACATCACAAAAAACCACCCCTTTGGGATGGGATGGTTTTTTGCTCTATAAATTTTGTCTTATTTATTAGGGCTGGGTTGCTAAAATGCGTTCTATGCTTCTTGGCGATAGTGTTGGCAATCCCCTCCGGGCGGCTTCTTCAGCTACTTGCATATGGTGATGGTGCTTTGAACGACTGGGTTTTCGGTTCTTGCTCCACTCGCTAATTTCGACGATTTTGCTCGCCTCTGTACTTTTGCACTTCTTAGGTCTGCCTACGTTTACACCTAATACCTCATTAGCCTTTGCAATCGCCGAATCCCAGGTTTCTGGTGTGATGGTACTTGATGTCCATCTTTTCTTCCACTTTGCTATTGATTTTTCGGTTACACCAATCTCTTCCGCTATGGCTAAGTATTTTTTGCCTTCGTCTAGTCCTAGCAGAATTTTCGCTCTTTTACTAACTTCATTGTTGCTGGTTGCTGCTATCTGCTCTAGTACTTGTTTTTCAATAGAATTTAATATCTGAAGACGAGGCATCTAAAATTTACCCCTCTTTACTGTACAATTTTGCCAAATGGAATGAAGCCTGCTATACTTTGTTGTGGCGTCCATATTTTCTAAAAATTCATTTAAAGCCCTGCTCGTAACAGGGCTTTAAGGAAAAAACAACTCCACCTGTTATTAGTACAGGACGGAACTTTGTTTTGTCGATTTAATCACTTATGACCATCATATCATGATTACACCCAGCTTCACAAATCTTTCTTTAGATAGATGTTTTTTTCCCGGATGCGAAGGCGTTACATATCTATTCAGTAGTATTAGGGAGAAACATTTCAAAAAAGCGATCGCCGTATTTGCTGATGGTGAATGCTCCACGAGTACTCCTGGAAAAGTCAACCCCCTTACGAGTTAGCTAAGCTCGTGCATGTTTTTTTCGCGCGTAAATGCCTTAGCTCTTAATGGGTTGATAATGAGACTTTTCTACATCAAAAAAATCCTGCTCAAAAAATTCCTTCGATAGTTTTCCTGGTAGGTAATTTTTTGTTATCTACAAAACTTAACTTTTTTAATCATGTTGTTTTTGCTGATAGGTGGTAGAGCTAGAAGTTTTACTACCTGGGTGTTTTCTGTTTTTCGTGCTTCTGTTTTAAAGACTGAAATTTATCTTTTTCAGATTATTTGTAACCCGGTGTAGAAATATGTCTGAAATACATAATCCGGATATTGTATACATTTCTCCTTCAGAATTGGTTGTTCATCCGAAGCTGATAGAAATATATGGTGAAAATGAGAGTCGCCCTGCTTTGGAAAAAAGCATTTCTGAACTAGGGATTCTCGAATCTTTGAAGGTTTCAGCACGTACTGGTGTAAATATTGTCTTGGCGGGTAAGTGTCGGCTGCAGATAGCCCGTAAGCTGGGAATCAGCTTAGTCAAGGTGGAATTTGTCGAGTCAAACTCGCCTGAAGAGGATTTGAAGCTAGTACTTGACTTTAATCTCCACCGAGAAGGTGGGAAGACTCACTTCCAGAAGTTTCACGAGGGGCAGTACTGGGAGAACGTACTTCGTCCCTTAGCTAAAGAAAGACAAAGGGAGAACGCTCGCCGTTTGAATCAGTCGAATGATTCAAATTTGAATCATTCGTTAGATGAAAGTAACTCTCAATTAAAAAAGGGTAAACGAGTGATTCAGGAGGTTTCGGACAATCTAGATATAAGTGTTGGTAGTTATCACAAGGGTAAGAAAGTATTTGATTTTATTTTGCAATTACGAAAAGTTCAAAAATTTAGGGCGGCTGTCGCGCTGGAGAAGGAGTTTAACCGCAGTATTGATGCAGCGTACAAGTTTGTTTGCGCTCAAGATATCTATAACCAGGTGATAGACCTGATTGAGGCGGGTAGCTGCTGTAGTCTTGAGGATGGTATTGCCTGGATGCGGAATGGTGAACGTAATCCGTTTCGGCGTTTTAAGCTTGACCATGTGTATCAATTCAAGAACAGACTGCGCCCTGAGTTGCAAATCGTGGGACGTGTTATTGGTATAACTAACGAATTTGTTGTGTTTGGATTTAGAAATTTGGTGAATATGTCTCTTGAAGTTGTGAATTTACGTCCACGACATATTGATGCCCAGTTGCAAGATGAACCATCTGCAGAACAGAGAAAGAGGATATTTTGCTTGATGCAGAAGTTTAGTGATGTTTTCCCGGTTCAGGTGTCTTTGACGGAGTTGTTGAAACTTCCAAATTTGACTGATAAAGAGGAGGTTCTGTTGCGAGTGTATGAGTCTGATATTTTTGAAAAAACTTGGGAGGATTATAAAAAGCAGATAAAAGAAATGGAATCTACAAATAAAAATAGGGATAATACTCGTGCTGCGTAGGTAGCTTATAAGGCTAATCTAGCAGAGAATATATCCCAACAGTAACGTTATTTACTAGATTAGCAGCTAAATACTTATTGCGGTACGAGTTCACAAATTTAGTGGATGTCGAACTCGTATGAAGATATGTGACTTTTTTTTGCTTTTAAATTCAGTGGTGGAGTATGAGTAATTTTATCTCCACCAGCCGTACCAAACCCTGTCCTGTGTGTGGTGATACTCGTAGGCGTTGCCGAGAACTGCGAGACGATCCCAATAAGTTCCTCTGCATGAGTGTTACCGATGGATACAGTACTCCTCCTGGGTTTAGCTTTCGGGGGTTAACCAAAGATGGAACGTGGGGAGTGATCATCCGCGATATGGGAAAAGCTGATGACGAAGCCCGCTACGAGTGGATTTCGCGATGGCGACACCTTAAAGCTGAACGTCTTAAAGCTGAAAAAGAGCGTTTATCTCGTCTACTCCCGGAACCCGAGCGAGACAAACACATCCGAAATATCTTTTCCCAACTGTCGTTATTCCCAGACCACCGGGATGACTTGCACCGGCGGGGACTCTCGGATGACCTAATTAAGGCGGGAATGTTTCGGTCGGTGGTTTCGTGGCAAAAACTCGACCGGGAGGTATCACACCAACTTGCAGGTGTAGGTATTTCCGGGAGGAGTTTGACTAACTTTGATTCGGGTTATCTTGTTCCGGTGTGGAATGAGAAATTAGAAATTGTCAGTTGGCAGTTGCGCCTTGATAATCCTGATGAGAACGAAGGGAAGTATCGGTGGGCGTCGAGTCGGTTTAAAAAAAAGCGCCCTAACGGTCCTACCTCTCATTTGTCTAATGGGGAATTACCTCTTACCTATTGTTTACCGATAACTGGGAGGTGTGGTGACAATACCGTTCGGTTAAGACATCTATTCGTTGAGACAGCAAGGGGGCAGGGGGCAGCTTTCAAGGGAGAACAAGAGTTAATGGACGATAACTCTTTCTCTCCCATGCTCCCTTCTCCCTGCTCCCATGCTTATCCGAACCGTATTGGGTGTGGTGATAGTCATATAAGTAATTTTGAGGTGACTGACCCGCAGTCGAATTTATTGCCTGTTAATGATGCTTTTTCTCTACCTCAATATATTGGTCTTGCCGAGGGTATTCTCAAACCGTGGATTATTTCCCAACTGCGATCGCAAATTGTGATTGGTGCTGCGGGTGGTAATTTCGGGTCATCGCCTGAAACTTTCAAGCGCTACTTGTTGGCAGCAAAAGCCCAATTGGGAATTGATAATTGTCAATTGGTTCTCTGGGCAGATGCCGGGGCGGTTCTCAACAAGAACGTGATGCGTCAATACCGCCGTACTTATGAGTTGGTGAGGAGCTGGGGCTATACCTTAAGGGTGGCTTGGTGGGGACAACTTGATAAATCTTGTGCTGACCCGGATGAGTATACTGGTAAGTACGAGTTGCTCACCTGGGCGCAATTTGAGGGTTTATCGAGAAATCCTTCTCGCTTTTGGGATGACGTAAAATACCAACTGCGGAAAATCAAACGGTTAGTTCGCCCCCACTGGGGATTCCAACAACAAAAGCGTCAGTACCGACAACAGCAGACTGCGACAACTATTATATATATCCCTGGCTCCTTACCCACTCCCGACGAATATATCCAACTTGGTTGTCCCAAGATAATTTACCAGGGGGACGAGCGCGTTACTATCTGGAAGGAAGCCGTCGCCAAGGGTTGGCAGCATATATTAGATAAGTCAGCTCCTGGGTTGGGTAAGTCTCACACCGCGGGCACTATGAAGGCATCTGAATTTAACTTACATCAATTGTGGTATCTTGCCAGTGACCATCGCAATCCAACAACATTCACAGTCGAGCAGAATTTTGTAGATTTGCCTCCCCGCCATAACGGGTTAGCTTATGACCATGCCAGACTTACACCTATGGGGCAACCTTTTTTGGTGCATCCAACTGGAACTTACGTTGGTAAGTTATTTCCTTCAAACTGTCATCGTACTCCCATTTTTCGTGCCTTGGGGTCGAAAAACATAGCTAATATTGAAAACTCCTCTAATCCAATTTGTCTTAGCTGTCACCTTTACAATGCCTGTCGCAGTAACAGGGGTATGGGATTTGGTTATAGGTATGAACGCTACTCTGTATTTGGCTATTCTGAAGTACGCGCCCATCCCGATAGTTTGCCTAACTGTGATGATTATGAATATTCTGAGTGCGGTGCATTTTGGGATGAAGCTTCACTAGTTATGCGATCGCGCAAAAAAGTCGAAGTAGATAGCTGTGATTTTAATCAAACTGTCGGGGAGTTAGCTGTAGCTGCGCCGTCCCTATTTACAAAACTTAAACCTATATTTGAGAGATTAAGGTTTCTCCTTTGGCCACAAGAGTACGGGGAAGAGATGTTGTGGGCAAACGATACTACTGTACCAACTCGTAACGTCTCTTCACCCAAGCCGGCAAGCGTGTCCACACGAGTGGCTCCTCGTTATGGCTATAACGATACAGCTATTCGTCAGATGTTGGGGGAGATACCACAAGATATTGATGATATAATCTTTGGGGTGGAACTTGCCCTACGTCCAAATTTATCTTTCCTACGGTCAGCTCCAGATAGTATAGATGCCAGTACCGGGACTAAGACGGAGAAAATAGCATCGCGGCGTATAAATAAACTTCTTAGAGGTCAGACTTATACTGAAACCAAAGAACAACTTAACCAGGTATTGCTCAACTGGTTGGTTCCTCTACTTAAGGTGTGGGCAAACTATATTAGAGGGTCATTTCATTTTGATAAAGGTATACTTTGTGTAGATTTAGAAGATAATCACCACCGGGAAGTGACAACTGCGACTAAGTTTAATATTTACCTCGATGGCACCTTAGATGTGCGCTATTTAGCACTGAAGTTGGCAGTGGGAGTAGAAAATATCCTCGTTATCGAGCAGCTTGTCCCAAGCTATGAGAATTTGACAGTTGTGCACGTTACTGGTATGGGCGTGTTGGGTCGTGATAGGCGCGATTCGATTTTACAGAGAGTGGCAGCGCTAAGAGAAACTATTACCAACAAGTATTTGGGTTTGTCGGTTGGTATTATTGAACGTAAAGCTTTTGCACAAACAGGTGATGGGTATCACTTTCGCGACGGGCGGGGAATTAACCGCTTTGCGGATGTCAACGTACTGATGAGTTTGGGTATTCCCTATCCAAATATTGGAGAGTTGGCAGCCGAGTATCAAGTATTGACTGGTGTTGTGCCTTCTATGTCAGTTGAAGAAGCCCCGTTGCGAGAAGAAAACCTGGCGACGGTAAAGTTTCTTGACCTCAAGTTCCAAGAATTTGTTGATAGTTTGGTTCGTGCTGAAATTCTCCAAGAGTCAGGTCGTTTGCGAGCGCACCTGCGTCCCGAAGAGGAATTAATCTATTACTTTGTGGGGGATTTCGATGTCGGATTCCTGCAAGAGGAATTACCTGGGTGCAAATTCCAAAGTGTGCGGGCGATTGAGATAGATTGGCGGGCTGCTGAGTGTGGCGAACAAACCAAGTTTGTTTTAACCAAAGCGATCGCCAGACAAATTTTATCGGGGAATGAGAAACCGACTCAGCAGGATGTCGTTGATGAAATTGCTCAAACGTTACCGAAAGAGAAGGCAATCAAGCAACCAAGGGTATCTCAAATTGTGAAAGAACATATGTCCCACATTGGGGGGTGGAAACAATTACGGGTATTGATTGCGAAGATACTCAAAAGTGTTACACAAGAGCAAGGCGAACAGCTTCTCTCTAGTGATGAAACTTGGTTGGCAAAAATTTACTTTCCTCTGCTGGGTGAAGAGTCTCCCGTGGAGGCGATAGTAAACCTCATCCAGGTTGCCCAGGTGGTGGGTACTCGCTTTGGGGCGATTCTTCAATATGTATCTCTTGATGTGCGAGGGCAATTGTTGGGTCATGCCTTCGCTGTTATGGTAGACATTGGGGTGGGGATAGATTGGCTGGTTGAGGAATTAATGCCCCTGTGGGATAGTTCTTGATTGCGGAGTGAATTTTCAATTAATAATTTTCAATTCACCACGCAACGGATGAGGCAATTAACCGAGGTATTGCCTTTGCTCTTGAGTCAATGACTGAGTGCGATTGGTCTACTACCCGAGTGATTTGTATCGACAACAAGTGCATCAAGGCTATCGCAATTGCAGATATCGTGTCTGCTATCAAGGAAGCTTTAGGAATTACCAATTAAATTTAACTTTTTATAGGGTTGTAATTTGCGTGCTTAAATAAATTACTAGCTTACTTTACTTACAAAAAATATTAATTTTGTTTAGAAGTTCTTAAATGTTTCCCTTGACCTGGGGTAAAGTTATTACTTTTGTATAAAAATACTAAACACAAAATTAATAATTTTATCTCTGATAAATCAGGAGTATGTGTTCATTAGATATTTCTCTAACTGATGCTAAATTTTGACCTAAAAATTATTAGTTTTGTATAAAAATGCTTAATACAAAACTAATATTATTATTTAGTTTTATAGTTAATTACTTATCATTTTTCTCTGAAATCGGCTTGGTGTTTCAATACTTCTCGGTTAAGGTCAGAATCGGGTAAATAAAAGCTGCGCATGGACGTTTTTCGGGACTGATGTTTACGGAAGACTGCATCACAATCAAGACTTTTAATCAGAACTAAATCAGCATAAGCACAAAAAGCTCTATCCCCTAAAAGCACATCTCCCTTCTTAAGAAAGTTATCGCCAATTGAATATCATGAGTGTTCAGAACGTCGATACACAAGGCAACGGCAGCACCTGTAGCAAGGCTAAACAGTACACCAATTTTTGCTTTTCGGTTACCCACAGCCAGCCTTTTGACTACACAGCTATCGGGTAAGCTTTCTGATTTTCAACAGTATCAGGCATTGATATGCTTGAACCATCTATGACTTTCACATGACGACCACACCACAAATTTAGGAGTGTTACATTATCTTGTAGTTTTTGTCCAACTTTACCAAAAAGTTTCTCTAATAGTTTTTCAGGTAATCTAGACCTTGCTTGACAGTAAGCACTGGTGTCAGTTGAAGGAAGTTCTACACATTCACCTGCTAAAGCACGCAATTACTCTACTCACTGCATTATGGCAACTTTTATCAACATCTAGAACTTGAGATAGAAATGCCCAGAGAGTCACAAAGGGGTCAAATAAGCGACGACGATATTTAATTTTTAACTCGTTAATAGATTCTTGAATTACTTCTTCTGGTAATAGTTCTTGGAAAGGCAATCCAAAACTTTGCGTAAATTTCTGTTTGAACCTTATACACGATTTGGCACATTATAAGTAGACATTTTTAACAGCCTCGTTGTGTTCCAATTTAGTTTGTCTGGACACAGGAAGCTTTTTCTACGTGGATAAAATTGTTAACTTTTTTACAAGCTCCTCTGAAAGCGATCGCTTATCTTAGTGCCATTCGGGCAGTACTGGGAGAACGTACTTCGTCCCTTAGCTAAAGAAAGACAAAGAGAGAACGCTCGCCGTTTGAATCAGTCGAATGATTCAAATTTGAATCATTCGTTAGATGAGAGTAACTCTCAATTAAAAAAGGGTAAACGAGTGATTCAGGAGGTTTCAGACAATCTCAGTACACCGAAAAGTTTTGCGATTGCCTTTGGCAGTGCGCTCCGCGCAATCGCCTGAAAAAACAGATTGAAAATCAGAATGCTGCCTAATTAACTGTACTTTTGAATACATTTTGTCAGGTTTTCGGAAAAAATAATTTTATAAGAAAAGCTAATCGATAAACTCTAAACCCTGGGTTGGGGTCAACCGTGTATTACTTGGTAAAAGGACTTTATTTGACTATCGTTTAGCTCGCTCCCCGTCATGGGTGAACCACCAAAAGCTTTGGGTATTGTAGGACAATGTCTTACCAAGTATTACACGGAATGAAGAACCCAGGGCAAACGCATCTTAATTAGTCTTGACAAAAACCTTAATTAATGTATTAACGAGAAAACAAGAATTTATTGTTTGATTGGTTTTTCAGGGTTGGGTAAATCCTGCTCAAAATTGCCGACAGTGCAAAATCGGGGCACTCCTCTTTTGGGTTTAGTGCCCACAGTTTCAAGAAGCGCCCGATTTGCGCGCCTGATCGTGGATTCAAGTAGGACGTCTATAGACGGTGGTTCTGTTTGAGTAAGGAAGCCTGAAGGGGCATCCCCACGAATGAATACGTTCATTTTAATAAGAATGGCACTTTTTTATTTGTCTTCATGACGAAATAGGGGGCTGTCTTACCGGATGGCAGAGTACAGAGGACTCAAATTTGTATCAAATGTTACTTTTAACCCTTTTGCCTTTCTTTGGTAAAGAAACTAAACGATTCACCGATTTTTTAACAGAAAGAACGAAGGTGTCAGTCGCCAGAATATGTCTTGCGGACACGCTACGCGAACAGAATTGAATTCTGTGCGACTGGCGGATGAGTAAAGGGGTTTAAATAACGACAGTTAATACGGTGTTCACTTTCGTGTTTGGTGCTACTCCGACGAAAGTGATTCTGACTCCTGAATTCTGACGAATGGTTCTTCTTCAATAGTAAACCATAAGAAATTAACTACTAATTTACAGAATCAACTAATGTTGATTAAATATCAGAATTTTGTTGATTGGCTTTTTGAGTTAGAGGGTACATACTAAGTACAGCATTTCATAAATCCGTAGCGTTTCTTTCGCCCAACTAGTAAGGCTGAAACGGCTTGTCATTCGTTACGAAGTTGTGAAATTCTCTACTAATAACTAAATGTATATAAAACAGAATGGTCAGGTTTAATTAGGTAGGGTTCAGTGGGGGTCTTAAACCCTTGTTCCCTTCGGTCACGGGCTTCAGATCTGGAGTCAGAATTCCCGGATGCCTTCTGCCTCCTGCCTTCTGCCTTTTCCGATAACTGATAACTGATAACTGGTAACTGTTAAAAAGGAGGTGTTTTTTTACAAGCACTAAATTTATGCAGTTTGATTGGAAGCTTGAATAATCAATTAGTTGAATCCTTGAAAGTTACTTATTTTAACTGGTTGTCAACTCTTGTAGAAGAAATGATTTCTTCTACTTGAAGGTTGAAAAAACTCTCTTTTCTCAGCAAAGTGTATTTACTTTGTAGAGGATTGTCATGTCTCCAAATAAAAATTACAACGGTACAAAAATGTCTGACAATAATAACACTAACAAGAACTCTTCTGAATCTACTAATAATCAGTCTCAGCGACGATTGGTTATTGTTACAGGTGACAAAGGGGGTGTGGGAAAAAGTACCTTTGCACGAGGGTTATTACAGCTTTACATTAATAAAGATTTGGTGTGTCTTGCATACGAAGCCGACCAACGCAATCCTCAATTAGAGAGGCATTATGTAGACAAGTATAGACCTTTAATACGTTATGTTGATATCTTTCGTAAGGGTCAAGCTGATAAGTTGTTAATTGATATGGATAATGAGAGACAATTTTCTCTCTTTTTGTTAGATTTACCTGCTCAGTCAGGTGGTTTTTTTGAAAACTATGTTAAAGAATTGTCATTTTTTGAACTTTTAAGGGACATTAATTGTCGAGTTACGATAGTTTCGGTTATTAGTAGGGTACTTGACTCTGTTAACGTGTTAGAAAAATTGCAAGAACTTTGTCAACACCAAGTAGATTATATTGTTGTCAAGAATTTATTTCATGGTGAAGAAGAAAAATTTGAGCGCTATAATGACTCTCAAATTCGTAAGGAACTGTTATCAAAAGGGCTGGTAGAAATAATGATGCCGGACTTGTTTTACCAGCCTTATGATTTTATTGACCGTTATCGTTTGACATTTAATGATGCTCTTACTCATCATGAAACAAATATTGTCATTAAAGCAAGGGTTAAGTCTTGGGTTACTGATTTTGAAGAAAAAATTAAGCCAGCTTTTCATCTGTTAGGCTTCAATCAAGAACCACTTTCTGGTTATTATAACAAGATGATTGAAGAGACTAAGAAAGCTAAAGAAAAAGAAAAAAAGAAGTCTCAAACAAGTGCTGCAAATAAAGAAAAAGAGAAGTCTCAAATAAATACTACAAATAAAGAAAAAGAGGATATCGAAACAAATGCTACAAATAAAGGAAAAGAAGACTCTCAAAAAATTCCTGTGTAATATATTTATTTTGGTGACTTGATGATGAATGGAAAACGTTTTGTAATTACGGTTGGGGATGCCCGTGTCGGTAAGTCCACAATTTCCAGGATTCTACTAGAATTGTACCTGAAAAATAAACTTAATGCGCGTGTTTTCTATCACGGGTATCGCAATAAGTTGTCGATGTATCAAACAGAAGGCTTTGATATAACCCATTTGGGTTTTTCTAGGGGTGATTCTGATAGGCTGTTACTTGACTTAGAGATGTTCCCGAATATTGAAGTAATTTTGACTGATATGCCAGGTCAAAACTTACCAGAATTTAAGATTTTTGAGAAAGATGTTTCGCTGATAGAAAATATCAACTGTCTGGGATATCGTGTCACTTTCTTGCACCCGATATCCCATCGGAAAGATTGTGTTGAGGAGTATCTTCAGGATTTATGCCAACACTTTGGCGATCGCGTTGATTATGTGATTATAAAAAATCATTACTTTGGTAACCAATTTCGGTATTATGACGGCAGTCAAGTCCAAGCTAAGCTTCAAAAATTAAACGGTTTGGAGTTGGTTTTAGGTGCGTTGCATAATGATTTTTACCAGTTGCTTGAGGATACGGCTTTACCCTATGTTCAGGCAATTAAAGCTGACTCGCAGCTTAACATGATTCAGCGTTCGATAGTATTTAACTGGGTGGAGAATTTCCACAGTTCAATAGTTTCTAACGGAATTGCTTCTAACTATTTGGGTTTGAGTGCTACTCGTGCGGAATTAGTGTTTTCGGGTGCAAGTACGCAAACTCCTGACAATCTTGATTCAACTGAAGACTTTGAACCAGAGAAATGGTAAGTACTTGCTTTACCAAGTTGAAAGTTAGATTTTTAAATTCATTATTTAATTGACCTATGACTAATATTGTAAAAGTTGTTGAAAAACTTGTTGCCACCTACACTGAGGAGAAAAAAGCTGAGGTTGCTGATTGGATACTTCAGTTGGGCATTCGACCAGATGACCCTTTGTTTAACCTATATGCGGAGTTAGGTACAACCCAGTTTGCGTTGCAGCAACTACCAGGTAAGCTTGACTCGGTTGTGGTGGGTTGGGCTGATATGGTGGATGATAAACTTAACACTGCGTCTCACGTGGCTGTACAGCAACAAAAGAGCGCGATCGCACAAGCAGCGAAGGACTTGATTCAAAAGACCAAGCAGGATGTTGGTGAAAGTTTACCACATTTGAGCATAAGTAATTGGCGACTAGCGCAAGTAGCGGGGGTATTGGGATTTGTGTTGGCGTTAGGAACTGCTATTGGTGTTTTTACACACATGACGGTTGCAAGTACTGCAAAATCTTCGCAAGCCGTTTTGCCACCCCAAGACAAAAAGCTTTTGGACTGGGCAAAATCAGATGAGGGTAAGGTAGCGTATAGCATTTATACTAAAAACGCCGCCATTATCAGAACTTGCCGCCAGCAGAAAAAATTTGCTGGCGGTTGTATTATTGCAATTGATTAGCTGTTCATGCAGCCCAGCCTTTGTGTTGGCTGCTAGTTCTTTTGCTTTTTTGGCTGTTTTTCTTGACTACTGTGCAAGATGGTTCGTTAGTCTCTTGTTCAATCTTCATGTCTGTGAAATCTAAAATTCCTAGTCGGATTCCTTCACGCATAGCATTTAATTTATCTTTTACACCGAGTTTGGTGAACATGGTATGCATATACGACCGCACTGTACCCTCAGACAAGTACATCTTGTTAGCGATTTGGTCGTTTTTCATACCTTGGGCAATGAGTTTAAGAATTGTTATTTCTTTGACAGAAAATTCGCTTAGTAATTTGTATGAGTTTTTTTCAAACGAGTCCTTTGATCTGAGACTCTCAATTAGAATGCGATTGATGCTTGGGTCAATCCACGATTCGCCATTGTACGCAGCAAGTACTGCTTCAACGAGTCGTTCTCCCTTTTCTTCTCGGGTGCATCCTTTACTATAGTAGCAGTCCGCACCGTTACTTAGCGCTGCGTTAATAACTTCCCGACTGCTATTTGCAGTCATAACGACTATTTTAACTGCTTGATTTGTGTACTTAATTCTACTAACAATGTCAACACCACTAATATCAGGTAAATCAATATCAACAATGACGATATCTGGTTGTTGATTATTGATAAGCTCTAACCCTTCTTTACCACATTTGGCAAGTCCACATACCTGAATTTTTCCGGTTTCGGATAGTATGGTTGCTGCGCCGATTCTGGATACATCTTCATTCTCAATAATCACAATATTAATGAGTTTCATAGAAAAAAATGATATTATGTTAAATGATTAAAAAGGCAAAAGTACGTAAGCGCTACGCAGAGCGAGGCACGCGTAGAGTGTTCGGAGGACATAGACACAAGGCAGAAGGCAATCTCCATGCCATAAGGTAGAGGAATTTAACAAGGAATATAATTTTATTTTGTCCTTGCCATAAGGTAGGGGGTTATACCATTTACGCAAGGCACAAGGGCTTTTAGTATCATCAAAAACTTATTTCCTTCTCTTGTCTGGCACACCACTTGCACTCAACGGGACGGACGGTTTCTTCCGGCTTTCTTTACCCTCCTCCGTTAGCGCTAGCTCTCAGCGGGTGAAGGCACTGTCCTTAGGAACCTCCAAGGACGCAGTGGCTCGTCTGTCCTTTGCGTTGCCCGAAGGGCTTTGTCATATTCTTTATATCATCTCTTTTTAGGTTGAGTCATACTCTTTACAAAGAATATATAGTTAATATAGCTTTGTAACGATTATTGTAAATAAAAATGGCACTCAATCAAAGTCCTATTATTTATAATTTTTATGTTTTTTTGGCTGGTTCAAAATGAGCTACTTACGTATATTTATTTACGTAATTTTGTTTTAAAATAAATAGTTTTTGATAAACTTTTTATTAAATAATATGAAAGATAAAAATAAAATTTTAGATACAATTGAAGCAGTTTGTGGCTGGCTTATCATGGGATTGTTGTGTTTTATTGGCTTAGGTTTATTGCCTGTAAAATCAACAAATTTAGCTGATTATGCTTTGTCTCTTTTTTATTTGGCATACGCTGTTATTGTTTGTCCTAAGATGCCCCTCCAGATGAAACAAAGGTATCTTCTTATATTTATATTTTATTTCTATGGAATCTGGGCAGGGCTAATCTAGGACTTCACCAAGTTAACCGAGTTCTTTATCAGATTGCTTGGTTTGAGTTAGCTGCTGATTTTCTTCACGGCGTGCTTGTTGTTCAAACAGTGCTTTTAAGCGCTCCAATTCATCTTTAGTAAGGTTATTAATGATGATAGAGTATTCTTCTGAGTTATTGTTCCTAGATGCTAATAGTGATTCTTGGTTTTCTTCTAATTCAGGATAAGTTCTATCAAGACTGAGAGTTTGTAAGCCTTTCTCTAACCGTAGGCTAGCGGTATATTCCTCACCCTTATAAACAATACTTTGTGTCTCATTATCTAGTTTTCCATATGTATTTAAGCGTTTTATAATCATAGGAATAACGAACTGTTGAATTTGAGATTCAGTGGCGATTGGTTGTCTCTTATCTTCTTGACTGTCTTCTGTTGGGTTGCCACTGTTATCGTCATTTTTACTTGTGGAGTTGCTTTTAAACTCTGATTCGGCAGTCTCCTCCACTATTTTATTTTTTTCAATTGATGAAAATAATTGTTGATTCATGAAAGTTATTTGTTCAATTTCTACTGACTTAATTTTTCCTTCAGCTTGTGATTCTTGGTTGATTTCGTTTAGGGTTAGACTTAAATTTTGAGCAACTTCTTTCTGTTTTTCGGCACTAGGAGGATTGAGTGCTGCCTCTTCAAATTTTTTAGAAGGAATATCAAGCTGTTTGATTAACTCTCTAACCATACTAGCTGCTTGCGAAACTGTATATCCTTGTTCCAATGCGATTTTAATTAGTGTTTCCATTTGATTTTTACCTTTCAACTAAATCTTTTTTGATATCTTTCAGTGTGTTTTCAATACGGAAGTTCATGAATTGAAAATCTTGTAAGCTTTCATCATTGATGTTATTTACCTGGGTTTTTCCTTCTTTAATATATAATAATATGTTGTCATCTTTATCCTTAACTAAGTAAGTTTGGTTTTGGGCTTTGGTGGCGATTTTGTACTTTTCAGTTTGTACTGACATGATGCCATTGATATCTTCTTGCCCAATTGTTTTAACCACACGTTGGGCAAGACTTGTCATTTCGTTAATTTTTTCTAGTTCTTTAATATCTCGCTCCATTGCTTTAAAAGTCTTTTCAAGACTAATATTTTCTTTGATGTATAAATCAGTTACCTCTTGAATTCGTGATAAATAATTTTCTGATTTATTAAGCTTTTGAGCAGCTATATACCAATCTTGAAGATTTTGAACTGTATTTGCTCTCATCCGCTCGATGATTCCATCCATCGCTCCAACCGGCTGTGTTCTGGGATGAGAAGGCGATGCAAGCGCCTGCTCAATATTGGGCTGTTGGGTTTGTTGCAGCGGTTTTACTGGACTTGGACTAGGAGGGGATTTCTCTTTCAAGAGGCTCTTTTCTAGGACATTGATGTACGCCATCTTTAGCGCTCGGATATACGGCGATTGTTCCCCCTTCCCTTCCCAAAAGTTATCTTTTGAGTTGGACACGTAATAAGTGCATTGTTGTAGCCATTCGACTCCACCCCGTTCTGTGACTGCTTCAACTAGTCTCGGGTGTTGCTCAAACCGTGCAGTAAGTATTTCAGCCATTAGTTGAACTCTGGGTTCGCCTAATAACAAGGTTTCTTTATAGGCATAGAAAGCTTGCTCTGCCGACAAGAACGGTTGCCCTTCGGGTTTTGATTGCGTGTAGGTTTCTGGTCCATAGCTACCAGCTGGCATTGCCTGATTGTCACGGAAGGAGACAATATACTCACCCTGGATAGTACCTACTTGCTTGGATTTAACTGTTGTGCTGGTAAGTACAGCACCTAGAGAGTCAGGACAACGCGAGTTAAAGTTAATGCCAGGGGCTACTTGTTTTTCTGTTTGAACTTTTGGTGAAATGATTTCGGAAGTTACTACGGGTTTTTCTTGTTCTGCAGTATCAAGTGTAGCAGGTGAGTTACGAGTGTTTTCTTTGTTCTGCTGGTACGCAAGTCCTATTTGTACGATTTCAGCTACCGCAGCTTGTAGCCCTGGTGCTTTGCTTTCCCGATTGCCAGCAATGTTGAGAGTTTGAATGTTGTTTTGTTCGACAAATTCGCGGAGTTGCTGTGCGGCGGTGGGACGATTATTGAGTGAAGTATCGACCGATACGTGCAATACTGGCTTACCCATATTTTGGGCTGCTTGTACTGTGAAGCGGCTACCAGGGCTATTGACATCGCCAAAGATGGCAGTACCGTCAGAATTACGAATGTTTTCAACCGTGCGCTTGTTGTACGTTTCGGTAGCGGTACTTCCTTTTTCCCCCTCGACAAGTCCATATTCTTGCAGGTTGGGATTCGCACCGTTTTCGGTCATCCATCCGGCAGCGGCTGTGCCTCCAGTAATTAGTCCCAATGCCTTTGCGCCTCGGAGTCCCCCCATATCAGCGCCAGCTTGTCCGCCGCTAATAACTTTAACTGGTTGGGTCTTAACTTCTGTCTTCGTTTCAATATTGGTCGGTGCAACTGAAACGGTTGCTTGTTGTGATTTTTCGACTACATTGGTATATACTTCAGTGAGAGCGCGGATGAATGCTGAGTCCTTACCCTTACCTTCCCACTGTTTATCTTGGGTATTGGTGATATTGGTACAGTTTTCTAACCACTCAGTTCCCCCTCGTTCTGCGATCGCACTACATAGTCGAGGGTGCTGTTCGAGCTTAGCCTGGAGTACTTCTACCATCAATTTGTATTCATCTGTCGATGGATTTAACTGCTTCTGGTGATTGAATGCGTGTTCGGCAGATGCATATGCTACACCTTCAGGCTTCTGCAAGTGGGTTTCTACTCCATACCGTCCGGCAGCAGCTTCTGGGTTGTTATTGACTGAAACTTGATAATCGTTTTGTAGCTTACCTTCTTCTTTGGCAAGTGCAGTGGCATTGGCAAGTGCTGCTAAGAGCCCATCTTTGGAGTCGGGACTGATATTAACAGAAGCGGCAGGTTGTTTTTGTACGGGTGCGCCAGTTTCCACAGTCGGGGGAACCCCAACGCCCTTACAGGTATCTCCTGCCCAGACGCGAAGCGCAACCGTTCCTCCTCCCTTAGAGGCATTCCAGTTCCCTAGGTTGGGAAACCCGTCCACGGCACTGTCCTGTGCAACGCACTGGCTTGGGAACGGAACAATCTTGCCGTTGACGTAATCCCCCAGGGGTTCCATAAATAAGCCATATATCCTACGCTTCTGTGCCTGAGTTTGAGTAAGTTCTTTTACTGAGTGTTTTTCCCAGTTTGCCCAGGCTTGTTGATAAGCTGGGTTTTGAATCATCTGGGGGGTAATTTCGTATTGCTTACTTACCCGGAAGGCTACTTGCTCGCCATTTTTACCAAGGGCTACCGCAATATCTCCTTCCTTGATGCCATAAGCTTTTTGGTAGTCTACTCCCCTGGTGGTGTGTACCCTACCGTGTCCGCGCATGGCATCGATGGTCGTGTTGACTGGTAGTTTGGGGGGTTCACCATGCAGTAAGAGCGAGTAAACCATTGGTACTGGTTTTCCAAATATACTAGGGTTTTCTGGAATCTGGGGGTTTTGAGCACGCCCTGTAGTCTGATTTCCAATGGTAATAATTTCTTCGACGGTTAGTTGATTTTGCTTGGGCGTGGGTGTGTTTCGAGTGGCTTCTTTGAGGGAGTTGTAGCTGCGTTTGACTTTAATCTCTCCCCCAGGTGTCCACTCGTCGCTTTTGATAGTAAGGTCATCATTACTGTTGACTACCGCGCGGGGAGATTGCTTTGAGGCGAGGAAGTTTTCAAATTTCTCGCGCACGCTATTATCTTTACCCAGGTCATTTTTCACCGACCAGATGTTGATGGACCATCTGCCAGCTTCCGTGTTAAGGGCGGCATGTTCGTTTTTGCAGTTGAAGCGCGTTACTATACCCGATTCCAGCTTAAATTCCTGATATTGGGCGTTAGGATTTTCTCCCTTAGTCCACGCCATTTGCTCTTTGGCGGCGCGGTATCCCCACTCCGAGTTTCCTATATTGATGCTGCGGGCTTCTGTTGCGGCGTAGGAATCGTCACGGTGGTAGTTGATGCCAGATCCTGGTTGTTCTGAGTAAGTTACCAGAACTATATCGGCATCAGGGTATACTTGCTTAACCAGCGCCATCAGTGCGTCGTCTTGTACTCCTGGCTTAAAGTCTTTCTCTTTTAAGTCCCACTTTGCTCCTACCCATGCTACTTGCCTTCCGGGTGAATAATTTGATTTGTCGTTTTCGAGCAGGGGTTTGAAATGAGTTTCGAGATGCGATCGCAGGGCTTCGACTTTATCAGGACTGACTTTGCCGAGGATTTCGATAGCCTTGGTGGGGTCGGCAGCTCTTGCGGATGGTAATGTTATGGATTCATTACTTTCGACAAGAGCAATAGCTGGGGTGCTTAATTCAGTTTGTTGAGTGCGTTCGTCGCCGAGTACAAATATTTGTTCTTTGAAGCGCGTCATGGCGACATAACGCAATTGGTTGTGTTCTCTGATACCGCGTTCGCGTTCTTTGGGGTCTTGTTCTTTCAGCGCAAGCTGCCTTCGGTAGTTAATGTTGCTTTCATCAACTAACCCTTTACGAATTGTTTTACCTTGAGAGTTGTGTACGGTAATCGCATACGCCAGACGAATATCCCCATATTGCTGTTTATATGTAGCAGGAACGGCATATTCTCTTTCTCCTAGAGGTTTGGAATGTTCAATTTTGAATAATTTGTCAACATCTTCAGCAAACAAAAGTTTGCTTTCTTGGGCTACAGCTTTGAATTCAATTTCCTTGTTATCTTCGTTGACTCCTGATAATACCCAAACATTGTAGTTATTTTCTCGAATTTTCTCGGCTTTGATAATCGTCATTTCTTCTGAACTATGCAGAAGAGTCTTGAGGTTTTCCCTATTGTCCTCAATAACAGGACTGCGTGCCATAATTCGCATACCTGGCACGTATTCCGGACTATTTTTTCCGAAAATCTGCTCTTTAATGAAGGCGTTAATTTGGTCTACGCGGCTGTTTGTATAGGCAATTACTTTGATGCTGCTGTTATCTTCCTTAAATTCCTTAGAATTAAATAGTTCGACTATTTTTTCTTTAAAATCGTCTTTAGATAGTGCAACAATAGTGCCGTCTTCGGAGGTGCGAATTGGTTCAGGTTTTGTACTGTCGATATTGTTGCGAATAGTTTTAGCGGTTTTACCAATGTCACCACCGTAGCGCATGACTTCTGTTAAATCTGCACGATTTTCGATCTGGAATACGGCGCTGGCTGGTTCACCAACGGGAGGAAGTTGTGCATCGTCTCCCATATAAATCACTTTCACGCCTTGTTTGGCAACCTCTTCAAGCTTTTCGCGCAACGCTTTATTTATCATCGAACTTTCATCGACGACGATGATATCGTACTTGAGGTGCTGGTTATTCCTTTCTTTTTTATCGCGGTCATAAAATACCTCGCCGGTGACTTCGTTATACTTTTCTTTGAGTCCTAATAGTGAATGTGTTGTCTTAGTATCGGCTTCAATTCCTTGTGATTCTCCCATTTCGCGCAATACTTTAACCGCGCTATTGGTGGGAGCAGTAAAACAAATTTTTGTCTGCTGTTCTCCCTGTTTGAGTATTTTGAGTAATTGCTGAATAACGTAAGTTTTACCTGTACCAGCGTATCCCGTTAGTAAGAATTCGTTATCTTTACTGTTACCGCTAATCGGTTGTTGGGAGAAAGCAACCATCTTCCTTAACGCATTCTTTTGTCCTTCGTTGAGTGTTGCCGTACTATTTTGTAGTACAATATCAACTTGTTTGCGAGTTGCTGCGAGTTTATTCTCATTTAATTTAGTTTCTGCTATCTTTTTTGCGCTTGAGCTTTTTCCGTTGTTAGAAACAAAACTAACTTCTTGTTTCTGAAACTGGGTTAATAGCGTTTTTGCTTCTTGATGTAACGGTTTGAGGTCTGATGATTTTACTTGATATCTGTCTTGAAGTTGGTATATAACAGTAGAAGAATCACCTTCTAGTTTAATATTCGTAATTCCCATCTCTTGGGCTTTTTTCAATCCCAGTATTGCAGCTTTATATTCTGCTTGTGGTCCCGTTGCTGTTCCGATAGACTCGCTGATTTGTATCTTTTTACCATCAGGAGTTGTGATTTCTACTCCCGCAGCAGCATCTTTATTATCGCTGTTAATTCCCTTGAAGCTTATGATAGCTACATTACTTGTAGCGGCTTCTTGACTTTGTGTATTATCAAATGCTTTTTCTGCTTTTTGACTAATTAATTCAAATGATTTGTCACCGTATTTTTCGATAGCTTTCTGCTTTAGCTTGAGAGCTTCTTCAAGCTTATTACCATTTAGTTCTGTGTTAGCTTCTCTTTCTAGTTTAAGAATAGGTTTAACTTCTTCAACTGCTTTGGATGGAAAGCTTTCAGTTGCAGAAGCTAGCTGAGGGTAATTATTTACTAGAGTATCTTGTACAAACTTGCTCCACTCACTACTAGTCGTAGGAGATGGTACTTCGTTTTCTACCTCGGTAGCAGCTTTAATCCATGCTAATTCTAAATTAGTAAGTTTTTGTGCTTCTGTGTTAAGTTCTTCTTGATTGAGGTTAGGAATACTTTCTATGAACTCTACAAACCTTGCGGATGGTGGTTCATTTAAGTCTATGTACCTTTCAACGTTAGTTTGATTATACTCTGACCATAATTTGCTATGTTGAAGGTATAGATTACTGCTGTAAGACTTTAGCTCTTTGATAATTTCTTCACTAACTTCTGGTTGTTGTTCTAACCAATCTGTAAATTTCTCTTGCTGAGAGCCTTTTTTAGAACTATTATCAAGTTCTGTTTTAATTTGAAACGTTTTTTTTATTACTTGTAACTGTTCATCAGAAACATCTTTGGCTTTGAGGTTAAACTCATAATAACCCTTATTAAAACCCTCTGTATTGTCTAAAGTTTCATCAAAATCGAATCCATTCTCATGAAGAAAATCTCTGGCTTTTGTAATTTCGCGGAAGTCTACTACCAATGCGATCGCAGGTGAATATCCGTAATCTTCTGATACCCAGCTATACTCTGGTGTGTATGCAATAACTGCTTCACGCTGTGGCGAGTTATCTAGCCCTTCGGCGGTCGTTGCACTTGGAGTGCTTGGTGGTAAATTGAAGTATGGGTTTGTTTGTGGGTTATACCTGTAGTCTTGTGTTATCTCTGTTGCCACAGGTTTTTGAGAAAGGATACTTACTTGTAGTTCCGTTTGTCCTGTTGGCACTTCGCCTGCGATTCCTATGGAAAGCTTCGCTAACGCAGGGGGTGTACCAGTTGCATTTTCCTCTTGTACAGGTTTTGCAGGTGTAATTCCTAATGGCGCTTCTTCCTGGTTTAGCTTTTTTAAACGGTTAGGCAGCGATTGAAGTGCCTGTTTGTATTCGCTTAATTCTGGACTTTGGTTTTGGGACAGCAGGCTACCCTGTTGATAAACCCTTTCGCTGAGTTCTTGACTTAACGATTCGTAACACTCAAATCCCGATCCGTTGCTAATGTCAATGGGTTCTCCCAGCAGGGTCTTTAGACCTTCTTGAAGTTCTGAGCCTACTTGGTTATTCTCCAGGATAAATATTGCCGTGTTACTGTCGTTTTCGATGATGTAACTATTTTCTGTATCTTTGGACTCTAACCAGTCGTGTACTGTAATGGCATCTTGTGCTGGGACTACGAATCCTACAGCGTCTTTGATTTGTTGCGAACCTTCTTCATCAATATAAGCTGGGTTATAGAAATATACAGTTTGTTCGGGAATAATTGGGGTGGGTTGTAGAAGAGTATCTGCACTTTTGATATTACCACCAGCACGGTCAATAAACGTTTGTTTTAGTTCATCACTGATGGTACTTTCATCGAGCATGAATACAGTCATACCCTTTTTGGCTTCTAACCGAGCTTGTGATGCCGGAAGGTGTTCGTATGATACTCCTACTTTTTCTAGATACTTTTTCGTTCTTTCGGCTAATTTTTCATCAACTGCTAATCCCACAATTCCTACTAATTTTTGTTCTTTATCTTGGAACATTATTGTAGGACGTTCGTTAATTTTAGCAAGTATTTGGTTACTTTTTTCTTGCTGTTCGTTCCTGACAGGCTGCTCGTTGCTTACAAGCTGACTGCGCTTAATCCATCGGTCGGGATACTGTACAGTTTCTGGGTTAATGGTTATCTTGCAGGTACTTTCATTACTGGTAATTTGTACAGGGATAGTGGTTCGCTGCTGATTGGAGCGAATAATACCTGTATCAATTAGTTTTTGTACAGTGCTACTTTCTTTTCTTTGCCACTGTATCTGTCCATTTCCTTTATTTAACTCGGCTTCGAGTCGTTCGGCGTGCTGACCGATAATACCGAGTGATTGGTCGCCGATCTTAGCGATATAAACGTGCTTTTTATCAAATGCTCTAACTAAAGTTTCTCTAAACCCTTGGTCATTAAGAGCCTGTTTTTTGTACCTTGGATTAGTGATATTAATTCGTAACAGATTACCTTCAGTTGTTTCTGCTATAGCATAAGCATTTTCTCTAGTCGTGATGGTTTGAACTTTAAGCTTTAACTGTTGTCCGTTTCCGGGCTTTTCTGCTAACCAGCCTTGGACAATGCCCTCTTTTACTGATTCCTTATCGATATTACCTAACTTTTCCGGGTTGTTACCATTTTGAATATAAATACTATAGTCTTCTCGAATCAGGTCAACTTTTTCGATTGTTAACATTACAGGTTCATTATTGAACCTTTGAGAATTATTTCCAAACTTATTAACTTCACCTACCTTAAAGGTGAGTTCTGGAAGTCCGGGTACTTTGGTTGTGACAGAGGCAGTATATACCTCACCTTTGGCGATGCTGGCAGTAGCAGTAGTACCAATGGGCAGTCGAGCGTTATTCTGTTCGATGTTTCCAAATGTTTCGTAATTACCCTCTTGATTCTGTATTTCAATTACGCTCTTTCCATTTTCGCCTATATTAAACCGAATATTTTGGGGTTGATTCTCATTAAAAACTTCAGTATTGCGGTCGAACCCAGTGATGCTAAATTCGCTAAACTGAAGTGTTTCTAGCCGACTGATAATTTCTTGGGAAAAGGCAGCAAATGCGAAATTAGAAACCTTCTTTTGGTTATCGTTACCTTTTTCATTACTACTTTCACGAGTAGTTGAAACTGCCCATGTGGCAGCCGCCATTGCTAGTTTTTGGTCTAGGACGCTATCGCGTCCCGCTTCGCTATCGGGAACCGAATTATAAAATTCCTCTGCTGCTTGATAGGCTTTTTGGTAGAGAAGTTTAATCTGACCTTCACTCAGTTCAGGCTGGAAGGATATTTTGTTAGAGGTTACTTCCTGTCCTGGCGTAATTCCTATCTCTTCCAGTTTATTTTCCTGCTCCTTAGCAAGCGTTCCTAATGCTCTAAACTTGGGTTTACCATTCTCAGTTTCATCGTTGATTTGGGCGTATAAGATATATTTATGCGAGCGGCTAATACTGCGTTTTTCGTCTGGTATTTCTGATAGTTTGAGAGTGATTTTATTAGCTTTCCAGATGAGTTCGTTATCATACTGTAGAAGGTTAGTTACACTGACTTGATTGCCATTAGCAAGTGTAATAATTGCCGACGGCCCTTTTTCCGTTTCTTTTTGTCTAGATAGCTCACTCGCTCGGTTAAATAATTCATCAAATTGCCTCTTGGCTACGGTGCATTGTAAGCGCTGTGAATTTGAAAATTCAACTCCCTTAAATAAATCTTGAAATTGGACGAGTTCGCGTGATTCGAGACGAGCCTTCTCAAAATACTGATTAGTTTTAGCAATTAATAATTCAACAGGCGAGTATCCCGTTGGTTGGATGGTACTATCAATATAAATATCTTTCTTTTTGTCCCGTATGTAGTTGACTTCCCGGTGGAGAATCCGACTGTTGTTGCGGATAATTTCCATTTCGGGTTTTTTGGCACTTTTGAAGAGGTCAACCGCAATTTGGTTTTGAAATGCTGCTGACTCTATCATTTCGCGGTATATTCGGGTGTTGGTATTCATCGCAAAGAGCGCATTTGCCTGGGTTAGGGGTTCCTTGCGAACAGTTTGGACAAACTCTTCCAAGGAAGCGCGATACTTGTCGGGAACTTCTTTACCTTCTATACCCTTGGACTTTGCCCAGGCTTCTGTCTTGAACAAATCTTCGTAGTGTTTAGCTACCTGCTGTACGTAGTCAATTTGGTCTTTTTCACTACCAAAGGTTTTCAATATGGTAATTTCTGACTCTAACGCCTCGATTGACGTAAGGTGATTATTGATAACACCGACGCTAATGCCATCGCTCATGTGGATAGCAATTTCTTCAAATTCAGGCTGGGTACCGTCTTCTTGGTAGAAAGATTGTTTTTTGAGTTTAACAGTTGGAGCGTAAACGTTTTCAGGTAGGTTGCACTCAAGAGCTTCTGCTGTGAGGTTAGGGTACTTGCTTGCTGCAAGGAACCCGATGCAGTCACCATCGTAATCGCGGGCTTGGCGTTCCTGTTCGGACTCTTGGGGAAGAATTTCTAGTTCATAACCAGCTGATTGAAGTTTTTTAATATACTCGTTAAATTTATTGGTAAATTCAATTTTGTCTCTAGTTTCCAGCTTGCCGATATTTTTGTCCAAGTAATTTTCAATACCTTCTAACTGAATATTTTTCCCTTGGGCTTCGGGAAGGATAAATAAAAGTTGTTCGTTTAGGCGGTTGTAAATGCGATCGCTTGTTTCGTCCGAGACAGCGATAACACCTGCGAGGGGTTTGCCATCTGGTCCAAGTATGTCTTCTACAACTTTGTTGGTAGAGACACATAGACCGTTTGAGTTGAGGAAGGGGGAGCGGAAGTTGAGGACTTGTTCTCCATCTTGGTAATGGGGGATGAAGATTTCGCCGTTCTGCAGGTCTTTGGAGGGAATGACCATCGCCCGTTCAAACGTGAGCGTTTTGCCGATGGCGATTTCCTTCCACTCGTTTTGAACGAACCGAGCGAGTTCTCGCTGTACCTTCTCGGTTTCGAGCAGCTGTTCTTGTCCTTCCAGGTCAGCTTTGATGAGTTTGTAGATAAACGAGTCATTAGTAAGGCGATCGCCTACGACGGGCGATGGTGCGCCATCGCGCAGTGTCTCTAACTCGAATGCTACTGTTGAATCGCTTTCGGCTTGTTCTTCAAGTGTGGTTGCTTGTTCTTCTAGAAAGGCTTTCCGCTTCTCGTACTTTTCGCAATAAAGTTGGGCTAGTTGCCGGGGGTCGTCCTGTGCTTCCTTAAGTCTTTTGGCTTCGAGTTCTAGTTGTTCGGTAAAGTCTTTCACTCCATTGGGGAAGGAAGCAAGTAACTGTGAGATAGCTGTCTTACCAAGTTCAGACTGTGATTTTTCACCTAACCAAATATTTTGCCTGTACAGTCCAGGTTGAATTTGTGGTTTAGTTGCGCCATTAGGGTTGTCTTTATCAGTTCCCTTGAATGCAGACAGGGGAAGAACTAGGTCAATTTTGGTCTGGTTATTGGGGTCTTGATAGTTAAGGATTTGGTCAAGGTTTGCAGGGCGCAGCGTACCTTTACCGAAGCGGTATTTTGTATCATTCCCGTCCTGGTCAGTCCAGCCGAAGCGGTGCTGGATGACGCGGTATTGGTCGCCTTCTTGGTGTCCCGTTAGCTGGTGGTATAACTCTGTGGAAATTTGTCCGTAACAGTCGCCTGTTAGTCGATATGCTTGGTCATTGTTGATGATGCTAGCGTTTTCCCCATTGCTGTCATCAACAACTAAGACGTTTAACTCTCGGTTGACGGCATTTTTGCATGCACCAAGGAAGATAGAGCCGTAAGCACCTCTATCTTTATTGTCAGGACACAGTTGTTTAATGACATCTAGATATTCTTCTGGACCGTATAATAATCGGGTTTTTGAAGATAGTAATAACTTATGCCCATCAGGGTGATTTTTTAGTTGAAGAGCAGTAGACTTTTCGTCCATATGCCCAAAGGAAAAGTTTCCCCCAGGAAAAAATTTTTCTAGTAGAGTATTGTTAAGCGCTTCTTTTAAAAGTGAATCTGGGTTGTTAGTATTACCATCAATATGAATCCATTGATTTAATCTAGTGTCAAAATGTTTAGTTTGAATAGTCATATATAAAAAAATAAACTTATAAAATTTCTACTTTTTTGCACTAAAGTACCCCTAGAGTTCGATTTTACTTGCCCTATCTTGGTAATCCATTCAACAATTTTCTGATTTATACCTGCAAAATGTATGTATTTTAAGCTAATTATATTTTTGATTTTTTCTTGGTTAATTGCTTGTTAAGGCTTATTTGCCGCAATATCAAGATTTAAATATGGTAAAAAATTTACGAATTACTCGATTATGTTTTAACTAGTACTAAATTGGTCGTAATTTTCGTAATGTTTGCTATCTTGGTTGTGCTTATAGTTACAGTCCGCTCTGCACGGATTTGACCGCAACAGAAACGGTATTGGCTGCGAGCGTTAAAATTGCTATCGACTGTTAGGCATCGCGCTTCGTCTGAAGCGCGATGGGCGAACGCGAGTCCGTGCGCTCCGTGCTCAGCCCCGTCATGGGCGATTGGGCTTTGCCCAGTGCCGTAAGTGGTTGTATTTTCTTCTTTCTAGTAAGCGCAAGTTTTTACTGTTCAATCCCCCCTTTAGATTGTGATTTATTGATTAGTGCTTGTTGAGTAAAAGTTCGCAGGCTTTCGATTTGCTCGATTTCGTTAGCTGTTAGTCGGGTGGGTTGAACTTCATACCACTTCCCCTCTGAGTACTGGGTTTGCATCACAGGAGTATTGTCCCCATGACGGCAAACACTCAGGACATTTTCATCTAGGCTTGCGCTCAATTCCCGTCCGTTGATACGGAGCCTATTAGTAACAAGCATATAGTCAGTAATGGTTGAAGGCAGGTGGCACAAGTGTGAAGGCAAAAGAGTTTCTTCTGAAGCAGATTGCTTGCTAGGGAGTTGTTCAGTAGTGGGCAGAAAGGTTTCTTCTGGGGGAGAGTCTTGGGAGTGCTGTTCCTTTAGTTGCGCCTGTGATGACTGTTCGATTTCGGATTCTTCTTGTGGGGGAAGTGACTGTCGGGAGCGTTGTTCTTGCTGTGAGAACTGTACTTTCCTTTTTGTTCCGCCAGTTGCTGCAGTAACCTTATCTTCCAGTTTCGGCTCTACTATCAAACCCTCATCCGAATAATTGCTAGTCAGTAGATTTGTACTAATAGGTAGGTTAGAGTTTCTGTCAGTATCGCCGCTACTGTTGCTTGTACTGCTGCTAGTAGGTTTATCATTAGTACTGTATTCTTCCTTGCTAACATTGGTATTGTTTATACGGCTAAATGCCTTTGTTTTAGCTTGTTGGAGTACGTCTATATCCCTCGAAGGCTTATATATTAGCTTATATTCCGATTGGAGTTTCTTCCAACTGTAATGTTTGTATACTTGATAACCAGCAATTTTGACATGATTGTGGATGTAGGTAAAGCCGAGTAGTTCATCTCCCCTCATCTTGGGTAATACCGCAATGTTATTTTCCTCCAGTCGTTGGATGAAAGTAGAGATGGTGGGACTATCTTTAATGGCTTCCCCTATCGCTGACCGAATAATTTCCTTACTCGTTGGGGTTTTATGCTTACTGTTGACTGCTCTAATACTTGGAGAGCGGTTGGGACTGGTCGAGGCAGTAATTCCGTACTCTTGTTCTAACTTAAAGGCGACGGCTTCATTCGTTGTTGGTGTAACTTCCAACCCCAATTGAGCCGCAATTCGTCTAGTTGAAACCTGAGAGTTGAAATAGTCGTAGGAATCATTAACTAAGCTACCGTCTAACCGAATTCGGGAGGCAATTATATGCAAGTGTTCGTGGTTGCGATCGCTATGTCTAACTGCAACGAACTGACTGGTAGCGTGGGCTGCTTCATCCAGAGGCAAATACCTCATGTCTTTGAGGTATTCCCTCGCCACATAACTATACTCACATCTTGCACCTGGAAATATGGATGTCAAAACCAGAACTACGTGCAAGGGGAATCAATCGCTCAATATCAAGTAAAAGAAGAGACAGTGCGAATTGAGGAAAAATAGATTCAAGGGCAGTTTGGGCAGCCTCACCCCAATCAGGTGGTAATGGTAACTGAGTCTGAAGATAAGTCCAATGAGTGATAAGATAGGCAGTTAGAGAAAGAATAAGCCAGCGATACATTCCAAGCAAAGTTCCTTGACCAAAA
>JXCB02000048.1:221058-227092 GCA_000828075.3 Tolypothrix campylonemoides VB511288
GAGCGCTTCCTCAATAAGGGTAATTGAATGAATATGAGAGTGTAGGCGAGCGACGCTCGCCTACACTCTCTTGCTATGTTATTATCATTATCAATAAAGTCTGATTTGTTTGTGAGCAATTTCTTGAATCAAGTATTATCGCTATTATTGTAGTAACAATAGCGACTCTTTATTACTGAAGCTCTTCATTTTTTTTATGTTACATTTTTGTGCTGTTGGTAAGCTTTTTTAGGGTTTACTCGTACAGGTGCAAGATGTGAGTTAAGGCAATAGAAGCGACCTCTATCAGCTTAGCCACAGCCCCAGAGTTGAATTAACCCATAAGTATGCGGCTAATGCGGATATCATTTGTCAAGCCGCGATTTTTCTGTTTCTGTCTTAGTCGTTATAGTTACGGAAAACCTCAGTGCTTCTATTTAAGTAAAAACATTGAAGTATAAGTTGATATACGGGAAATTTCAGCAAACTTCCGGTTAAAATTTAACTGTATAAAAATAATTTTGACTAACATTCTGGACTAAGTTACAATCATTACCTGAATCTTTAGCCAGTTAGCCCTTGGGCAGCCCTGGAAAACTACGTAGGTAAAGAAAGGCTTGCTTTCAAATACCTTACGTATTTTCAACTATAAAAATAAATTTGTTACAACATATAATAAGATATTTAAGTATTTTCATTTAATAAAAACAGAGCCTCTTTAGTGAGCTGCTGCCTCTGTTGCCAGTGAAGAAGCAGAGGAGCACCTTAGCGGGGAGCAGGGGAGAAGACCACATACATCGCCAGATACCTACGGAGGGAGAACCTCCCGTAGTACTGGCTCATGAATGTAGGGGTTTGGGGGGGAGATGAGGGAGAGAAACTTATTTAACCTTCAACCAACTAAATATATCTGCTGCTCGTACCTGCCAATCTGACAACACATCGAGAACAGGTAATTTGTCGGTATCATACTTCACCTCTGGTAATTGATTGGGTTGAAATACCATCACCGATTTATCATCAGGGTCAATAAACCAACCTAGTTTTGTCCCTTGGTTAAGACAGAAAATAATTTTATTAATGACACGGTTAGGGGATTGGTCAGGAGATAGGATTTCAATTGTCCAATCTGGGTAGCTTTCAAACCTGTTGGCAATCTCCCCATTCTCATCAGTCGGGATGCGTGACCACTCAAACACAGCAATATCTGGAACTAAGGAGTGTCCCCCAAATGTGCAGCGTAACTCAGTTAATCCCAAAGCTAGCTTCCGTGATTTACCAACCTGATTGATAGCAGATGATAACTCAGTTTGGATAATACTATGTTTTCCTTGGGGCATTGGTTTTTGGTAGATTCGTCCGTCGATATACTCACTAGCTGGTTTGGTTTCTGGCAATTTCAGAAACTCTTCTAGCGAAAGGTTGGAAGATACCTGAGTTGATAGCGCCATAAGCAATTACTCCTGGAATAATCCCAGCGAACAAATAATCTGAGGCTCTCGTTTCTCTACTTCTTCACTTACAATACACAAGCGGTCATCCATCCGCAGTGCCACCACTAACTCAGCCAACTGCTGATTACTAATACCGCTTCTGAGTTGACGGTTGAGGGTATCAATCGCTGACTGTCGCAACGGGTAACGGTAAATATCGTCAATCGCCTTCAAAAGTTCTTCAGTGACAAATAGCGTTCCCTTCATTTCTTGAGCATAAATCTTCAGCCGTTCATAAGTGCGGAATCTTGCCCCTGATGGTCGCCCCAATTGACCGCCTGCATTTTTCTCTTCCTCGGCAATCAGTTCAGCGCCCTTTTTAACTAACTCGTGATGCTGTTTATCTCTGGCGATCGCCGGGGTAGATTCTTCACACGCCGCTACCCGCAGCACTGCTAATTGAGACTGAGTGACGCTGTTACCGTCGCGGTCAACATAAACCAAAGAATCATTACCTTCGGTGGTTTTCATGTAAAGTAGTACCCCCTCTGGTTGCACTGGCTGGGGACTATGGGCACGGGTAGAATAAACCACATTCGGCATTTCTTCAATCGTCTTTTTCAAAGCCGGATTGTCATCGGTAGCTTTTTTCCAAATTTGAAACGCTTCTGAGGTCAAGTCTACTTCTGTATCCTCTTCGCCATCCAAAATCCCAGATTTTTCATTGTAGAGGTCGAGAATTACCTGAGTAGAATCATCTTCAAAAAATGCTTCATCTGTTCCTACCACCTCAGCATTTTCTTGCAGCCGCTGGCGGAGTCTTAAGCGTAAATTGATAATCCGTTCTACTCCCTCCGCAGGAAGGAAGGAATAACAGAGAATTTTTTCTGCATTTTGTCCAATCCGGTCTACCCGTCCTGCCCTCTGAATTAAGCGGATAATTGCCCATGGTAAATCCCAATTGATTATAATAGCACAATCTTGGAGGTTATGACCTTCACTCAAAACATCAGTAGCAATTAAGATACGTAATTCATTAGATTTTGGTACTTTATTACCTTTCCCATTACTAATAGGACTAAACCTTCCCGTCAGTTCCGTAGGATTTTTTGATTGACCCGTTACCCCTGCCACATGAGTCATATTTCTCGCCTGTAAATTGTCGGTAAGGTAGCGTACTGTATCTGCAAAATGTGTAAAAATTAGCACCTTATCGTTCGGGTGAGTTTTTGTTAGCAGTTTTACCAAAGCGGCAAGTTTTTCATCTTCTTTGGGATTCCACTCGCCACAGTGTTGCAACACATTAATCAGTGCTTTGGCATCTGCCAACAAATCCCGTTTTAATCTTTTGATATCAAATAGTGTAGAACGCAACCACTTAAATCGCCGTTGATATCGGGTTGCATATTCAGTGTAAATTGACTCTGCTTTTTTTCGGAAATTCTTTTCTGTTAAGCTTTCTATTTCTGTTTCCTCTTGCACAGAGGAATCATCAACATCATCTTCGGTTTCTGTATCAAACATTGCTGCAACCGAATCAGCATCTTCATCGTTATTGCTTGTGTCTAATAACTCAGCATCCTGAGTACCAATAGGAATATCAAATCCCTGTTCTAGAGCATATAAATAAATAAAATTCCGTAAAATGTGGCGTTCAATTGATTGGAGAAAAGCAAAGCCACTACTTTCTAAACGTTTAAATAAATTGGTACGGGAAAACCCCATTAACCTACGTCCGCCACGGAATAATGCATTAAGCTGACGTTGTTCAGTGTCTGTGGGTGGTTGTTTGTGTTTAGTGACTACGTAATTTCCTAGCCCATAACGAGGTAGGTTGAGTTGATTAATTATTTCGACTATTGACCCAGAATAAAGACGAGAATAAAAGTCAGTTTCAGAACCTTCTAAAGTAAACTTGACAGTACGAGGAATGCGGTCTGGGAAATAAGAACGTCTTCCATCAGAAAATTCTAAATATTTTCGTCCTGTATCAGTAAGGGCATAATTCTCTTTAATAAATGAGCGAGTTCGCCGCACCATGTAGCGTTTCATCAACTCTCGCCAGTCGTCGGGATGTTCGCTTTTCTCAAAAGCAGCTAAAGAACGTACAGAACATTGATGCCTTCTAATAAACTCTAATTCTCCCACCGAACTGCCACCTAGTTCATTGATTAAAGCTTCTGGTCGAAACCCCAAATCTTGGTCTTCTGGGACGAATAACCGCAGTTGGGAAGAAAGGTCAAGATAGGTTTTGTTGTAGGGAGTGGCAGATAGGAGAATGCATTTACTTTCGTTAGCAGTAATATATTCTGCAATCACTCGATAACGTTTGCCTTCCCGGTTACGTAAATTGTGACTTTCATCAATTAATACAACCCGGTAACGGCGTAAGTCTGGTAACTGACTCTGTACTTTACTAATAGGCAAGACTTTGGCGTGTAGCCGATAATTATCGACATACTCCTGCCACATTTGCACTAAGTTTCTCGGGCAAATAATTAACGTTTCTAAAAAACAATCTTCTTGTAATATCTTGGCAAGAGCAGTTCCAACTAAGGTTTTCCCCAAACCAACCACATCCCCCACTAATACACCACCACGTCTGGTTACATGACGCGCTGCTAGCTGCACCGCTGCTTTTTGGAAATCAAACAAATTATTAAATTCACGGGGGATGCGGAATTCCGAAAGTCCGGCGATCGCCTCGTGAGACAGATGATAAGCAATCTTTAGGTAGATGTGGTAAGGCGGGATTAATTCTTCCCTCGCCCAACTCTCATCGAGAATTTCTGCTAGTTCTTTGGAAATATCTACACAACCGTAATCTTTCCAGCGGTCATCAAACCATTTTTGCAGTTTGTTGCAAGCATCGTGATCTAAAACATCAACATTCAATTCCCCTTGTTTCGCCAGTCCAGGTAGAGTCAAGTTACTACTACCCAAGAATCCTACAGTCGGATTATTCACGTCATTCCGATGCACCAAGTATAACTTGGCGTGGAGGGGGTGGCGCAGAAACAGTTTAATAACGAGTTTCTCAGTTTTTAGCTGATGACTTAACCGCCGCAACCCTGCTTCATCCTGATTGGTAGGCGCACCGATGGTAAGCTGCTTGCGAAATTCAATTGCCATCCGTTTTTTGACTGTACGTTCGCTCATTTTAAAAGGGAGAGAGGAATTAATGCCTAACAGGGTAAGGTTTCAACTGTACGTTCGCTTATTTTTGAAGGGAGAGAGGAATTAATGCCTGACAGGGTAAGGTTTCAATGCGATTGTGGATCGGCTAAAAACCCCTCCGTGTAATACGTGGAAAAAGGGGATTGAGAGCCTAGGTGTAATACATGGTAAACCCAGCCCCGAGAATCCGTATATTACATGGGAAATCAATTCATGAGCGAGCGTATTACATAGATCAGAACTGCCGTGTAATACACGATAAAGCAGTGCTATTCAAGGCTCAGATTAGCGTGTATTACACGGATATTGGTTAATATTGAAATCGGACTTCAATTCCGTTTGTTATTCTTTATAAATCGAAAAATTACGTCGAAGTACCTACCGGAGCTACCTGATAAAGGGACTGTGGCATTTTCATTAAACAAAGAATTTGTTTTTGAAGTGCGTTAATTGGTGTGATGAAGATGGTAGAATCAGGTAAGAAATAAAGAGTTAAGTTACAAAAAGCTTTAAGCATTTTTTCAGTAGATGGGCGGTCAGTTTTTCGCTTGGGATTGCCATCGTAAAGACCAGCCAAAGATTGTTGAGTGTCTATAAGTGCCTGTCGTACCACAAACTCCATTAAGGTAAATACCCGCAAAGCGATGTTCAACAAAAACATTAAGCCAATAATTCGTTTTTGGTTTTGGAAGTAAACGGGTAGGGCTGGCAAACAACCGCGTTTAAAACGGTGAAATCCTCTCTCTAAAAGCCATTCGTCTCGGTAATACGTCACGGCTTGAGAGAGACTCAGTTGAGTAATTGGCGCGTTAGTGACATACAATCGCCACCCTGCCAAGGTTTCTGCGCACTCGATTGCAGCATTTTGAAGCTGGATATGAAGTTGAAGGCAAATACTGGTTACCGATTCAGTGGGAGAATTTTTTGATGGTCGTCCTCGTCCGACATGACGAGTCTGTTGAGTGATTTGTTCTGTAATTGTCGTATTGAAGAAATCTTTGACACGATAGCGCTCAAGTATGTTTTCAACTTTATGCGCTAATGCTTGTGGATCTTCTCCTGGTTTTGCGGCTAATTTATTGAGAGCTGTTTGAGCGCTATTGATGCGTTGCTGTTGACCACGTATCATTGATGCTGCAAGGCTTTGGGAATAAACTACTAAGAAGCGTTCATGCCAACGTACCCACTTGTTAGTTTCTTCATTGAACCAAAACTTGCCTAACTCCACTTCAAAACCCTTGCCCACAGCAGGTTCTTCTTCATCTTGTCGCGGTAAACGAATAGACTGGATTTCTGCTGGTGGGTTTAGTACCCATTGCTTCAAATATTGGGGGTGTTGTCCACTCATGGGCACAGGGAAGCAATAAATCCCACCATTTGCTGCAATTTGAGCGCGAGTTGCAATCGCACCTGCTTTACAATCAGCAATGAATATGAACTTTTTA
>JXCB02000048.1:228257-263526 GCA_000828075.3 Tolypothrix campylonemoides VB511288
ATGTATGACAGGTTAACATTTACTCTTTCTCGTCCATGTATGACATGGTTGTTCTCCAGCAAGCTTTACCACGTATTACACGGAGGGGTTTTTAGCCGAGCCACAATCGCATTGAAACCTTACCCTGTTAGGCATTAATTCCTCTCTCCCTTTTAAAATGAGCGAACGTACAGTCATAAATCAACTGTGCCACTTCTGCATTAATAGAAGCTTCCGCTACCATCGCCTCAAGCTCAGGGTCAGTACGAGTCATTTTGTCAATGATTTTAATGATTTTCATCGCATCGCTAGTCTTCGCCATCCTCTTGTTCCTCTATGTAAGTGTGAGAGCGTGTTTAGTTTGGCGTATCTGCTAAGTTTCTGGGCTTTACGGACGTTACCATTTGTCTTCGCGGGGACATATGTTTTTCAACACCAGCCCGTTTAACGTTATTGGTGAAAGCGCGATCGCTTTCCACAACCAATCACCCATAAAACTAACGCGAATAATGCTGCTCCTGCAAACCCTAAGCTGACGCCATATATCAGTGGGATAACAGGCTCAAACCACCAAGGATTTAATACTTCTTGCTCACACTTGGCAAGGGACACAGACTGACATAGCCAAGACCTCACAGGGTTATTAATAGGCTTGTCATCTGCTTTGAGTTGATCTACTGCCACAGAAACCCCCATAGCCCCTGAAGCTAATCCTACACCCAATAAGCCAGCCCAGTATTGGAAGGTGCGGTCTTGTTCAGCTTGGTTAATCTCCACTATTCCGCGAATTGAGTTGATTATATTTTCTAGTAATCGCAAACCAGGACTGAGATTAGCGTTATCTTTCTGAACTTGCAGTAAGTATTTTTCCGTTACTTCATTACTGAAATTTTCTAGAAACTTTAGGTCACTAGAGCGCCGGTACAGTAATCACGATTCCGGGTTAGGATGACCAAAGGGGCTGACGCAAGAGTTGTGCGGTGCTCGATTATGTGAAGTTTAATAATGTATTTTTCATTTAAGCGCAATAGGTTTAAACAAATGCAACCACCCTTGTGGCACCTGCCAGTGGATTATTAAACATGGAGCAGGCGATCGTTAATCGTATTAAACGCACCCCTGTGTTGATTTTGCTGTACCAAATACAGCATCAATTATTGGAGAATACATTCCAGACCGAGTTGACAAAAATTTTGGATGATAGCCTGTGCAGATTAACCACGCATAGTGCCTGAATCCTTACGCAGATAAAATATTGAAAACGCTTTTGTTGTTTAAACTGAAGTGGTAGCGGCTTGCTCTACCAAGCGAGCCCAAACATGAAGATTGTGAACGACGGCGGTGCGTCGTAGATCGAATAGATTTTTGCGTAAACCAGTATAACGAGCACGGTTACTTTGCCAATGTCCGAGATGTGCCAAAGAATGCTCAACTGCCACTCTCTCACGCAGTTTTGCTCGACCTGATACCGTTAATTGACGTTGACGTAATTCTTGTAGTAACTGCTCTTGTGGATGGATGGAAACACTTCGCCCTCGTTTGTTTGTAGTGCAGCCTGGTTGTAAAGGACAGCTTGCACAAACAGATTGTGGAAATTGCACCTTTGCTCCTACCTCAAATGGTAGGGTGATTTGATTCGGACAGGTAATGTTTTGCTGCTCCCAATCTAAGATAAATGCTGTTTTGGGAAACCGCCCATCACGATTTCTCACGGGCCATGCTTTGCAGTAGATGTTTAACTGTTGAGTCCGGTGACGTACCAATTTGCTACTTAAATAAGCGCGGTCAATCTGCAACTCTACCAATGTTACGTCTTGGGCTTTTAGGTCAGCACTAATGGCATCGCTCACCCAAGCTTCTGGAACATTAGCTGGAGTCAGACCTACAGCCCGTACTACTCCAATATCTAAATCAGCCAGCACATGACGTTTATAACCATCAAAACGTTGAGTGCGACTTTTACGCCCGTGACGCATTGTGGAGTCTTCCACGCTGACTCGTCTATCCTTGGCTACCCCACGCCGCAGTTGAGGTGTCCCATTTGCTGTGACTTCTACGTCCTGAGATTCGACTTGTCGTGCCACTTTCAGATTATGCTCGATATTATCGGCGACACTCAGTTGCTGATCCTCTAGCCAAGTTTCTACTGCTTCTAGGACAAAAAGCAACTTGGACAAAGCTCCTGAGCGTTCCTCTGGATTGTCCCAGTCTATATCCAGCGCAGCTTTCAGACTCGAACCACTAATAATTTCTGCTCCCAATTCAGTCGCTATTGCCGTCAGTTCCCGCCCCTGCTGACGCGCTATCACGCTTATTGCCTTCTTGAGGGCGTGACCCAACAGATTATAAGTATCCTCTACTTTCGCGGCTCCCCATAATGGCGACGAATCAAGCGCTGCTCGTAAATTTCTCGAACCAAAACCACCCGTTTGTTTTGCTAGTTCCACAGTACGTTCAATTAGCCGTCGATCTAAACGCCGCTTAATCAGTTGAGCGCGAAACCGGACAATTGTTGGTTTACTAAACGGTGGTTGTTCACACTCAAGGCAATCCACTACCAACTGCCAACGTTTGTCCATCAATAACGACTCAATTGCTTCGTCGTCACTGGCTCCGGTATATGCTTGCAGTATAGTAACCAATGCTAGTTTCGCAGGCGATATGGGGGGTTGACCTTTGGGCTTATCATCAAACATTTTTGCCAACTCTGTTTGGAATTCATCATCAAATAATTGATGACGCACTTGCCGCAGGAAAATAAACAGTTTAGCCCGTTTGATACGCTTAACGATCGCCTGCTCCATGTTTGATAATTCCACTGGCGGGTGCCACAAAGCTGGTTGCATTCGTTTAAACCTATTGCGCTTAAATGAAAAATACCTTACCAAACTTTACATAATTAGGCACTGCACAACTCTTGCGTCAGCCCCTTTGGTCATCCTAACCCGGAATCGTGATTACTGTACCGGCGCTCTAGAAACTGGTAATTTCGCCAACTGAGCTACCAGAGAATATATCTGACTACCCGTAAGCATTAAGTAGGATGCAGGAGTTGGTATCTGTGATAATACTTCTTTAGGTAGAAAAAGCTTGAGCGTTTCTGACGCTGCTTTCTCTTTCATTTTCGCAAGGTGTCTTTGGTAGTTCAGCAGGTTAATTTCAATCGTATTAATTTGATTCTCTAGATACCCCAAGTTAATTGAATATTGGGCTAAGGTTTTTTGTGCTTTCACTGCTATTGAGCGAAGTTTCTTGAAGTTTAACCATTGAGAATCTTTTTGGGGAAGTTCTCCAACATATTCTTCTTTAATTTTTATAAAATATTGCTTAAGTAGTGTTTTAATATATTGACTCTGACTATACGCACGCATAATCTTGTGGCGATAGTAAAACAATTGCAGCCAGTCAAAATTCAATGATGCTGCTATTTCTTCGGTGGGTACGTTAGGATACAAAATAATAATAATATGATAATTTTCTGAGGAAGTGTATCGCCATAGTTCAAAGATATCTCCTCCCAAAAAAATACCCTTTTCTTGATAGTCTTCGTCCCAATTCCCATTAGGCATTAAAGACTTGTAGCATTCTTGGGCGAGAGCTTCGGCTGTTTTTGTAACATGATTAGGTAGACAACCTGCTATCATCCAAGTTTGTCCCAGCGTACCTGACTGATTGCTTAGTTTCTCATTAATTTGTTTTTTGAGAATTCCAATACTGGCAACAGCTAGTTCTGGGATTTTTTTATTATCAATTGAACAGTCTAGTAAGAGACTATAGGTGTCATTGAGCCTCACAGGGTAATAAAACCCCTCAAGTTTCTTACCTTTGAACGTAGTATTAAATCTACAGATTTGAGTGTCGCCCAATAACTGAATGTAATCCGAGTCGGACGTTTTATCAAACTGAAGCACTAAGTTGTGAATGCTTGCAGGTAGCTTTTTCAAAAAACAATCTCGATTAGCTTGAAGTTGGTCTTGATTATCGCCCAAACCTTCTTGTAAGTCGTAGATAAACAGCTTGAGTGTAGGATAAATTAAATCACTCATAAAGTGGCATTTTCCTCATGTTTTTTGGATTTAAGAAATATGTTAATGGGATTTAAGCTGGTTAATTTTTTAGCTGATTCGTCCGGTTTACTTGTCTCCAACACAGGCATAAAACAGTCTTGAATTGGATTGTTTGTACGCTCAGGTTTACCTCCAAAACTACCCAAATATACCAAATTATCTTCAGTAGAAAGTTCCTCAATTAACTGCTCTTGGGTGGGTAGTTTGTCTAGCAAAGTATCAATATCTATAGTTTCTAATTGTTTCAAAATGTCCAGATATACCTGTTTATAAGTAGGATTTTCCTCTAGTACTTCATTCAAGCTCTTTTGAATCACTTGCCAATCATCACGGTTGCGCTTCAGGAGTCTTCCTACCCTGTTTAAAGCAGAACGCTCTGTAGAACTCAAGGAAACTTCTGTACTTGTTAGCGCTAGTAAGAGAGCTAATAAAGTTTTCTGTACTGATATATTCATTTGATACGTAATAATATGGAAAATTTAAAGAGAATTTTAACACTTTCTAGAAGGATGTACGGAAGGCTTCCGTCGTCAATATAAGTATATATAACTACGCATTTCTCTGGTAGCAATAGAGCTAGCAGAAGGTCCTTTAGTTGATACATTGCCTATTTTTACGTAATAATATGGAGTAATCAAAGCAAATTATCACTTTTACTATGGAGACTCGCCGGGAAGCTCTAGTAGTAGGGATTAGTATATATGACTACGAACCCCTCAGACCTCGAAAGGGTCAGGGAATTCCGGCATATCAAGATGCGGAGGAGATAGCACGTCGCCTGGATAAAGACGGTGGATTTCACGTCACACGTTTAGCTGAAGAGAATAAAGAGGTAGAGTCAGAAGATTTAGAAACTGCGATCGCCAATCTCTTTTGTCCACACGGGAGAAGCATTCCTGATACAGCACTATTATTTTTCGCAGGTCATGGGTTGCGAAAGATTCGTGGTAGCAAGACAGACGGCTATTTGGCTACTACTGACGCAGACCAGAACAAAAACCACTGGGGGGTTTCGTTGACATGGTTATGGGGCATTTTGAATGACAGTCGAGTGCAGGAACAAATTGTCTGGCTAGATTGTTGCTACAGTGGCGAAATACTCAACTTTGAGAAAACTGAACTAGCAAAGTTGACGATGGAAGACCAAGGGCGCTCTCGCTTTGTAATTGCCGCATCACGAGAGTTTGAACCTGCCCAAGCCACCATAAAAAAACATGGCTTACTGACAGCAGCACTACTCAAAGGACTTGACCCTGAGCAAAATTCAAACGGATTAGTCACCAACCAAACCTTGATTGAGGTTGTGCAAAAGGAATTGAAGCAAGCGAAACAACAACCTTTGTTTCTCAACCCAATACGGGAAATCTTGCTCACAGGCAAGCGCGGTGAATTACTAACTACTATTCCAGAAGAAAATTCTCCATATAAAGGTTTATCGTCCTTCCAAGTCGAAGATGCTCCTTTTTTTCACGGACGAGAAGGGCTTACAAGTGAGTTACTGGATAAAGTTAAAATTGCCGAGCAGAATTTTTTGGCAGTGCTGGGAGCCTCAGGAAGTGGCAAGTCATCCTTACTCCAAGCTGGATTAATGTATGAGTTGCAGCAGGGGAAGCGGTTATCCGGTTCAGAGAAATGGAAAATCCGACAAGTTAGACCAAAGGATAAACCTCTTGAAAAACCTCTGCAAAGTTTGGCGGAAGCATTTATTGATGAACAAGCTAGTGATATTGAGCGTTCGGTTCAACTAAAGTACGCAGAAGATGCCATCTCAGAAGGGGTTACTGGCTTGGCAAGATTAATTCGAGCCTCGAAATCGCCGAGAACTGTACTAATTGTGGATCAATTTGAGGAAATTTTCACAGTCTGCGAAAGTGAGACCGACAGACAAAACTTTATTACTTGCTTGTTAGGCGCTTTAGAACAAACCGAGAATAAGCTCTGTATCGTTTTAGGTATGCGGGATGATTTCTTAGGTAAATGTGCCACTTACAAAAAACTTGCTGGCAAGATACAGGCAAATCTGGTAATGGTGACGCTGATGACAGCAACAGAACTGAAACAGGCGATTATCGAACCTGCACAGAAACGGGGGCGGAAAGTTGAACCGAATTTGGTCAGCGCCCTCCTGAAAGACTTGGGAGTAAATTCCGAGTCGGAATTATCCGCAGATAAGAAAAATACTGCAGAACCGGGAATGTTACCGCTGTTGGAATATACTCTAGACCAATTGTGGCAACGTCAAAAGCTCAACTGGCTGAAGCTAGAAACTTACAACAACCTCGGTGAGGTACAAAACAACAAACGTGGTGGGGTGCAACAAATCTTAGAAAATCTCGCTGAAAAAGCTTATAAACAGCTATCTCCAGATGAACAACAGGTAGCAGACCAAATTTTCATTAAACTGACTCAACTGGGAGAACCACAAGAAGGTACTCCAGATACCCGCAAACAAGTGTGTCAAAAGGATTTAGCCACTGCAAAGCACCCTGAAGCTTTGGTGGATAGGGTAGTCCAAAAGTTAGCTCAGGCTAAGTTAATCGTCACCAGTACGCGCAGACAGGGAAAAGAGGAAATTGCAGTTGTTGATATAGCACACGAAGCGCTGATTCGCCATTGGTCACGATTGCGGAGTTTGGTGGACGAAAATCGAGAGGCTATTAAAACTGAGCGGAAAATTCAAGCAGCCGCTGAGGAATGGGAACGGGAAAGTAATACCGACTACCTTTTCAAAGGGCTGCAATTGGCACAAGCTGAAAAGTTGATTGAGGATAATATTGATACTGTGCCACTATCGCAGCTTGCTCAAGATTTTGTTAAAGCTAGTCAGCAAGAGCGCGATCGCCTTCTTAAAGAACAACGCAACCGCAGAATATGGAACATTGTTCTAAAAGTAGGAGCACCACTATCTATTTTATCTGTTGTTGGATTAGGGCTTTGGGCAGAATTTCAAAGACAAACTAATAAGTCACTTCAATTAGCTAACGCTTCGGAAACGAACTTAAACATTGACACTACACGCAGCGTTTGGCTTGCAATTGCGGCTAAACTAACACAGGATACACCACAGGCGGACCTGGCTTTGTTGAATGCTCTACAAGAAAACCATGAGCGATTTCAGTTGGTGGGGCATCAAGGGAAAGTAACTTATGCTGAGTTTGATTCGAGAGATTCCAAGCGAGTGCTAACAGTTAGCGATGATCGCACAGCACGTATCTGGAATTTAGATAATCTTGGTAATCCTCAAGTATTAACAGGACATAAAGACACAGTAAAGTATGCTCACATCTTGCACCAAGAAAATTTGATGGTACTTCGTTACTCAGTATGAAACCAAAAGTCCTTTATATAGCGAGAAAAGCCAATAAAAATAATGTAGCTTTATTGCACATATTTTTGGTTTGTACGGTTTTCTACGGATAGGTGCAAGATGTGAGTATGGTCGTTTTGACCCCACAAATCCCAATCGTGTATTAACTGTTAGCTTTGACGGCACTGCCCGGATTTGGAACCTGGATAATCCTAGTAACCCAATTATTCTCAAGGGGCATAAAGGACCAATTTACTACGGTAGTTTTGATCCAAAAAATTCCAATCGAGTCCTGACGGTCAGCAGTGATGGTACTGCTAGAGTATGGAATCTCGACAATCCTAATAATCCTCTAGTCTTAAAAGGACATGAAGGTGAGGTGTGGGCAGGTAGCTTTGATCCAAAAAATTCCAATCGGGTTTTAACCGTTAGTGGTGATTCCACAGCTAGAGTTTGGAATCTCAACCAGCTAGATAAACCCTTAATTTTAAAAGGTCATACAGGTCAGGTAGTGAATGGTAGCTTTGACCCCAAAAACTCTAATCGGATTTTAACTGTTAGTGAGGACCGCACTGCGCGCATTTGGAATCTGAATACTCCTACTCAGCCAATCGTTTTACGACATTCATGTACAAATAACTCATGTACAGTTAAGTACGGTAGTTTTGATCCACAAGACTCTAACCGGGTTTTGACTGTTGAGAGCGGCAATGTATATATTTGGAATCTTAATAACCCTAAACAGCCTCAGATATTGAAAGGTCATCAAGATGAAATAGTTTATGGAGAGTTTAATCCTAAAGATTCCAATCAAATCTTGACAGTTAGTGCAGATAGAACCGCCAGAATATGGAATTTCAAAAAAAATACCACTCAATTTATACTTCGTGGTCATACCCAAGGAATTTATTTTGGAACATTTGCTCCAAAAGACCCAAGTAAGATATTGACTGTCAGTAATGACTCAACTGTAAGAATTTGGGATGTTAGGGATGTAACATCTACAGAAATAATCAGTAGTAATACTAATATCATTAATAGTATTTTTGCTCCTGACAATCCCAACCGAGTATTAAGTATTAGTAGCCAGGGAAGTGTACAAGAATGGAATCTCAACAACCTTAAAGACAGTAAAACCTTATCTATGCAAATGAGGTCAATAACACATGGTTGGTTCGCTCCAAGCGAACCAAACCGAATTGCGACAATTAGTTCAAAGGGAAAATTTCACATTTGGAATCTTCAGAAACCAGATAAACCTTTAGAACTGCCTATAGGCGAAGGGAAAATTTATGAACTCCGGTTCGACCCCAAAAATGCAAACCGTATACTGAGAATCAACAGTAACAGTACCGCAACAGTTTTGGATACAAGTAATAAGACAAATAATAAACCTATAAAGCTACCAGCTCTAAGCCAAATAAGCGAGGGTGAATTTGATCCAAATGACCCAGACCGTGTAGCAACAGCTAGTGTTGACGGAACAGTACATATCTGGAGTCTAAAGGAAGCAACTAAAACTTCAAAACCTTTATATCAAATCTCCGCAAGTCAACAACTAATTTGGCATTTAAGTTTTGATCCAAAAAATTCAAACCGAATTTTGACGATGGGGAGTGATAGAGTAGTATGAATTACAAAATCGTCATCTTATAAGCATTCGTTTATTTCAGAAATTGCTAAAAAATTATCCCAAATCGGAACTGGCTGCAAAAGCAAAATACTCTATTGGTCTTAATTACTATTATTTATATTATGGAAAGTATCCTATGCTCTCTGGTCAAGAGTTTTCTTGGCAGGATATGACTATCAAAAGTTATAGAGATTTTGTCAAAGATTTTCCTGACAGTTCGATGGCTGATGATGCATTGCTAATGATTGCAGAGATGGAGATGGAAAATAAACAATCTAAAGAAGGTGCAGTGCAAACACTTGAAAAACTGTTGAAGGATTACCCCAACGGAGATAGATATACAGAAGCTGAAACAATGCTAAATCAGCTTAGAAGTGAAGCCTCATCTCAAACCCGATCTGCTTCTCCTGTTATTGGTGTAGGAATTAAGATGAAGAAACTTGAGACTGGTAATGGAGTAATTATTGAGGATACTTTGCCAAACTCACCAGCCAGTAGAGCCGGATTACAGTCAGGTGACATTATTTTGCAAGTGGATGGTCAATATATAGCCAGTCCTGATGATGTAACAAGTATCATTCGTAAGCATCAAGCTGGTGAGACTGTACGCTTTGAAATTGAACGCCAGGGTCAAAGACTGGTAGTGGAAGTGGTCACAGTACTGATAAACTTGTGAAATGCCGTGGTCTAATAAGGGGTCTTAGTAGCAAACGACCAGAAAACCGGGTTAAGCCTGAAAATCTGATGATATAAGGATTCTACACCAGCTACGGTTAGTTGCCTTTGATTATCACACTGGTACTACTCAACGAGAAAACAAGGGTTGTAGCTAACAAACACTTCTGTATTATTCATGTAATATCGCTTAACCCGGTTTTCTGCTCCAATGATTCTCATGCCCCAGTTATTGGTAGTGGGGATATATTTGCAGCTTGGATGCATAAGTCATGACAAGAAAATTTCTACCTTAACATTACTTAAAGTTGTAGAAAAAACGATCGCTCTACCGTTGTCCACTCCTCTTCTGGTCGGCGATGATTGCGGAGGCGACTGCGGATTGCATCGCGTCCATCATCTCCCATCCATGCTATGTCTAGTAATTGTCTTAAGGGGTTGTTGTTAACTTGTCTGCGTTCAAAAGATTCTTGCACCCTGAGGGTAAAGTCAGTTTCACGGGTTGTAGCCAGAAGTTTAAAAGTTTCAGTTTCCCCAATTGGTACTTGTTTGTTCGCATCTGGCACAAAAGGAAAGTCAGAGGGTATGGCGAGCTGAATTTCGTCGCCGGAACGCACGCCTATCTCAATGGATTGCCCAGGAGCCAACTGCTCATTAGACCCCTCAATTGGGTGAAGCAAACTAACTGCCCCTGTCAAACCAAAATCAAGAATACCAATGTAGATAGGAGCATTGTGCTGATTGACTATTTCTAGAGCAATCTGCTCGCCATCCTTAAAAACAATTTGCCCGCTACTATTTTCTGGTTCTGCCGCTACCCAAGAACCATCGGCTGCTTGCCGTTTAAGAATAAATTTGACTTTGTCTTTGAGCAGACAATCTGGATTAGGATTTTGCAAAGATAAAGTCTGACGATAGCGCACTACCTTTTCCAAGTTATCACGGACTACCTTAACTGCACCCGTGTTTGTAACGATTTGGGGGGGAACTATCAGTTGACCATCTTTGCCGACGACAGCCCAAGTAGGTTGCTTGGCAACCCCTAGTTGTGGCACTGCATCCCCTTCTCTGACTTCTGTTCGGGGTGGAATTAGATAAATCCGTGCATCAGCTGTTTCGCCTGCGGAAATATGTTGTATCAAACTAGACACTAGTATTAAATCCATCAACTCGCTGACGGCAGTTTCGTAGCCGATAGGGGCTTGAATTTCCACCTTTAAACACATCCGACCGTAGGAATGAGTTTCTTCTAGGGCGCGAGTGCCAGTTACAATTGCATCCTCATGAGATTCTTCCAGAATTTGAGCATCACAAGTCACAGCCCTAACCGCCGTAATCTCTACAAGTCCGAGTTTGGGAGTTTCTGTTGTAACTTGCTTGGTTCCTGAAGGGTAAATCGCCCACCGCGAACCAGGCGTTATCCCGTGTGCTGCACCAGCACCCAAAGTCACTTGATTACCTGTACGTTCCCGAACTGATACAAAGCGCATCGGCTCAATCTCTTCGGTGTCAAACAATAACCTGTCCCGAGCTCCTTCCATTTGCGGGTGTTGGAGTGATCGCACTGCCGAGACTTGGGGACTCACCCATTCAAAAATGTCGCGGTAGGTAGTACCAGGTTGAGCGCTACGCAAGGCTTGACCCAGAAAATACGTTAATGCTCCATGCTGAATTATACTATCAGTTTGAGTCGGTGTATACTCGTAGGCTTTCTCTTCATCCCGGCAAGCTGCAATTAGCACGTAACGCTCACTTAGAGGTAGCCAGCCACTCGGTCCGCTATCCCGCACACCTCGACCCAACTCAGCTAAAACTGGCGAAGGAGGCAGTTCCTCAATAGGACGTAGGTCTGGTTCTACCCAGCGTTCATTCGCACCAAAGGGGTCACGGCTAATCGTACCAGAATGGCAGCAGTCAAAGAGTAGGGTGATATGCGGTGTCTTTTCGCTCAACCGCAACAAACGCAGATAAATTTCGTCATCGGTAATATCCCGGTTTGGGTTGGGGCTGCGTCCGCTATCGTAAGGTACGATAGTTTCATCCAAGCCGTCTTTTTCATCTCCCTCCCGGTCTGTCATCTGGGAACCGTGCCCACTATAGTGAATAACGACAATATCATTTTCACCAACGCTGTCAACCAATGCATCCATAGCAGCCAAGATACCGTCACGAGTTGCTTGTTCGTCCCGTAAGACGGCGATCTGGTCAGATGGAAACTCAAAGTTCTCTTGCAGGATTTTGGACATGAGTTCTACATCGTTGACGCAGCCAAACAGTTGATTGATTTCAGGATATTGATACTTATTAATGCCAATTAGTAAAGCCCATTTACAACTTTCTTCAGTTCTAGCAAGCATCAACTGTACCTTTTGTCTAAATGCTTTGAACGGTTAGTGGGACTTAAACAAAAATTAAGCCCAAATGTAGCCTAAACTAGCTTTGTAAGCGGCAAATACGTCACGATTATTATTCAACCAATCAAAGAAACGGTAAGACATAGCTGTTCTAAATGCTTCCAAAGCTTCAGTAAAGGTATTCAAAGGTTTGTTTGCCCACCTTCGTCTCAAGCCTCCAGTCATCTGATGCCAAAGAATAAAAGTATATGCACAAAAAACCAAGATAAAATGTCGAAGTAGACTTGTTTTATCTCGAACTTGATATTCTTTTAACCCTAGCCAACCCTTGGCTTCCCTATAGAAAACTTCCACCCAATTTCTTTCTCCATAGGTATTAACTATCCACTCAGGCGAAACAATTGATGTAGAAACATTAGTGATAAAGTAGTCAATATCAGTCGCTTCGGAGAAAGTGTCAGCATTCATAACGATAGCAATATTTCGCTTTCCTACGAGTTGTGATATCTCTACTTCTCTAGTTACTACCCATACTGTTTTCGGTTTATCTAAGTTGAGTTCAACCTTGGTGAAAGCCTCTTGAGACAGGCTTTGTGCTAATTCATCTAGCCTCATTGTTTGTTGAACATTTTCTGATATGCTGAGACTTATTTTTCGATTTTTGGCTAATCCTCCCACGTACTTTAGTTGTCTCTTCTCTAACTCTAATAAGAACGATGTATTGTTGCCATATCCAGCATCTATCAGTACAATTCCTGGTTGATATTTTCGCGCCAATGTTCTGTCTATTAACTTGATTGCCAGTTCACTTTTTTTCTCAAATTCACAGTCTTGTTTACCTAATGCTAAGGAATCCGCGTGCTGGTATAGCTCTATATCTAATGGTAAGCTTTTTCGTCCATCGTACAAATGCGTTGTTACCACTACTATCCCATTATCTGTTTTACCAATCTCTCCAATATACTGCCTTCCCACTCCATCAGTAAAATTCCCACTTTTTCTATGACCTGAATCATCAATTATTAAGCTAAATCCTCTACTTATTCTCGTTTGACTACACTTGTTCATCGTCTCTAATCTCAGCTCATTTACCTTCAAATCAGACCATGGAGCTTCAGTTAAAAAGTGGTGTAATTGATGGTATTCGACCCCTATCGTGTTAGATGCCATCTGAAACACGTTTTTTCTCTCACTTTCCCCCAATAATCCTCCTAAATAATGCCTAAAACCTCTTTTTTGAGCTTTATGAGTAAACGCTTCATCAAACCGTTGACACCATTTCTCAAAACACGGTGGCATGGCTGCGGGGGTTGTCTCTTTCATTGGGTGTTACTTTAACGTGAAACCTATGCCCGTCAAGCATTATACCCTATTCTTTTTTCTTTTTTTGTTTAAGTCCCGTTAGCATACATCAGAGAGGCAACATTCCTGGTTCTGCAAACAGATCGGCGAAAAGATCTGGAATGCTGTCACATCAGTAAGTAGCTTCAGTATATTCCTACAAATTGGCTGCGCCTCATTCCATACGAGCAGTACCAAAAATCTGGAGAAATGTAAAGATGAGTACACAACCACACCAAGTGATTGAACAAGGTATTCAGTATCGTATCTGCTATATAAAACCTAGACAAATCTAGACATTTACTTCTTACGTCACGGGGAGCATGGGAGCGGTTATCCCTCAGTAAGCATTCACGCCAAAGCCTTGCGCGATACGCCACATGCTTCAAGCCGGGGAACCCGTCCAACGCAGTGGCTCAAATTGATTGCGGCGTTCAAATCCCTATCCATTACGTGTCCACAATGTTCACATTCGTAAACACGTTCACTTAACAACAGGGATTCTTTTTTACAACCACAATTACTACAGGTTTTAGAAGATGGATACTCACATCTTGCACCTATCCGTAGAAAACCGTACAAACCAAAAATATGTGCAATAAAGCTACATTATTTTTATTGGCTTTTCTCGCTATATAAAGGACTTTTGGTTTCATACTGAGTAACGAAGTACCATCAAATTTTCTTGGTGCAAGATGTGAGGATACCATCTATCCGCCAAAACTAGCTTGCTTCCAAACTTCTTGCACTTATATTCAAGTTGTCTTTTGAATTCATAGAATCCGCAATCAGCTATGGATTGGGCAAGCTTATGGTTTTGCATCATGCCCAAAACATTCAAGTCTTCAATTACTATCACAGCGTGGTTTTTGCATAAGTAATTAGTGACCTTATGGAGCGAGTCTTTGCGAATGTTTGAAACGCTCTGGTGATGCAAAGCTAACTTAATTTTTGACTTATAGCGATTAGTACTACCTTTAGTTTTTCTGGCGTGGGCTTTAGACAATCGCTTTAACTTTTGAATACTTTTCTTGTATGCCTTAGGATTTGGAAACACGACGCCAGTACTAAGTGTAGCTAGTTCTTTTATCCCCAAATCTACCCCTACAATTTCTACAGACTTTAGCGTCACCTCAGTTTCAACACGGTGTGCAAACGCAATGTACCAATCATCAGCTATCCGAGATATTGTTAATTTGGTAGTCGTTGTGTGAGGTAGTCCTTCATAAGTCTTGACCCAACCAATAGTCGGTAGCTTGATACGCAAACCACCTACAGGTATAGGTTTTCCACCAGCGTCTATAGTAAAAGAATCGTTTTGACCTTTCTTTTTGAACTTTGGATATCCACTATTACCTTTAAAAAATCGGTCAAAAGCTGCACCCAGTTGGTCGAAAGCGTATTGAGTAATCTTCTGACAAATTCCTTTTTCCTTAATCCATTCCAATTCTGTCTTAACTTCATTGTTAAAGAACTTCTTAAGTAGGTATTTGTTAGGTCTGTATCCATCTTGATATAAGCTTTTCCAAGTCGCCAAACCCCAGTTATAACTAAACCGCGCTATACCTGCGTGTTTACTCATTATGGTTTTTTGTTCGGTTGTTAGTTTTAACTTAGTCTTGATGGATAAAAGCATTGAGCGACCTCAACACTGTGGTACAACTATTAATATATCAATAGTTTCGACAATTTACAATGACTTTTCAGAAAAAACACCAGTTGGGCGCAGTTCCTTTAAACGAAGAACCATTTGACAGGTCGCCTGTATGCTTCAACGTGCGAAAAGGTGTCAAAGAAAAACTAAAAACCGTCCCTGACTGGAAAGAACGGTTAAGAGAATTTGTTGATAGTTTGATTTCAGATATAGAAGACGATTGTTAATAGATGACTAAGCTTGTCTATGTTATTGGCGGCTTAAGACAAACTCTTTGGTCAATTCCGGATGCACCTACCGCTCTGCTGATGAAGCAATTCTATGAGAACTTAAAACACTACGACAAAGCTCAAGCGTTGTGTCAAGCTATGCTGAAAACTTTGGAAAAAGCCGCTCATTTCAGAAACTGGGCTGCTTTTACTTTAATCGGTGAAGCCTTTGTGAATTGAAGTTGATGAAAGTTGCTCTTTATGGATGAAAATGCTCTCAGCCAAAAAGCCGATCTATTCCTCATGCAAGGAATTGAGTATTATGAAACCCATGAATTTGAAGCTGCGTTAGAATCCTGGGAACAGGTGTTGAATATTTATCGAGAAATAGGCGATCGCTATGGAGAAGCAGCTATCCTGGGAAGTATTGGTAGTGTTTATAACTCACTTCAACAATATCACCAAGCAATTGTCTATCATCAAAATTCTTTAGCAATCAAACGCGAAATAGCTGACTTCCAAGGCGAGGCTGACTCACTGAATGCTCTGGGTAATACTTACTTTTTTCTCAAGCAATATCAGCAGGCAATTGAATCCTATCAGCATTCTTTAGAAATTGCACAACAAATTAACTACTCCCAGATAGCAGCGAAATCTCTAAGTGATATTGGTGCTGTTTACTACAATTTAGAAGAGTATCGGCAAGCTATAGAGTATTATCAAAAGTCCCAAACCTTGCAACATAAAATTGGTGAGTTGCCAGAAGAAGCCGACTCTCTTAAGAACATTGGTGCTGCTTACTACAATTTAGGAGAGTATCACCTAGCTGTAGAGTACCACGACCAGTGTCGATTGCTGCGACAGCAAATAGGTGACTTACAAGGGGAAGCCGAATCTCTCAAAAGTATAGGTGAAGCTTACTACTTATTAAACCAATACCAACAGGCTATTGATTACTATCACCAGTCTTTGCAGTTGAAGCAGACAATAGCCGATCGCGCTGGGGAAATAGAGTGTTTGGATCATCTAGGTGCTGGCAACTATCGTCTCGGTAAATACCAACAGGCTATTGATTACTATCACCAGTCACTACAATTGAAGCAAACCATGGGTGATCGCCTTGGAGAAGCTGACTCCCTAAGAAGTTTGGGAAATGTATATAGTGTCTTGGGACAATACCACCAGTCTATCGAGTATTGCCAGAAGTCGTTAACGCTTGCACATGAAATCGGCAACTTACAATTACAAGCTTATGCTTTAGGAGAACTAGGTAATCTTCACTACCTGCTAGGGGAATATCAGCAGGCTATTAACTACCATCAACAATCTTTGGATATTAAACGCAAAATAGCCACTTTGCCTAATAGCGATCGCTTTACGAACCACCGTGGAGAAGCAAGTTCTTTAACGGGTTTAGGCAATGCTTACTGCGCTTTAAGTCAGTATGAGCGAGCCATTGAGTATCATCAACAGGCATTCTTCATCCATCGAGAAATTGGTAATTTGGAAGGTGAGATGGTTTGCTTGGGAAACTTGGGAAACGTTTTTAACCTTCAAGGAAAATACGAACAAGCCGTTGATTCTTATCAAGAATCTCTATCAGTCGCACAAAAAATCGGCAACCGCCACAGCCAAGCTCAAGTGCTATTAAATTGTGGCAATGCTTACTTTTACTTGGGACAATATTTCCAGGCTCTCGAATACTATCAACAGTCCTTAGACATTGCCCAACAAACTAGTAATTTGGCAGGGGAAGTGACTGCTTTGGGCAACTTAGGCAATACATACGAAGCTTTAGGAAAGTATCAAAAAGCACTTGATTATATCCAGCAATCATTGCCCATTAAGGAAAGAATTGGGGATAAGAGAGGTTTAGCTGAATCACTTGGGAATTTGGGTGCTATATACAAAGTGCTGAGGCAATACCAGAAAGCTATTGATTACCATCAGCAGTCATTAGCTATTAAACGGGAAATAGGCGACAAGGCAGGCGTTGCAAATTCATTAGGTAACCTAGCTGGTATCTACAACTCTTTGAAGCAATTTCCCCAAGCTTTTGATTGTTATCAGCAAGCACTGGACATCACGCGGGAAATAGACGACAAGGCAGGAGTTGCTGCTTACCTTGGCGGGTTAGGTAGCCTTTTTTCTTCCCAAGGACAATATCAACAAGCGATTGATTATCTTCAGCAGTCTTTAAAGATTAAACAAGTTATTGGCGATCGCAGAGGAGAAGCGAAAGCTCTTGGTAATCTGGGCAACTTTTACCAAGCCACAGGTGAATTCCAATTGGCTATTGATTATTATCAAAGGCAGTTGCAGCTTGTTCAAGAGATTGGCGAACGAGAACAGGAGGGAAATGCTCTCAATAATCTTGGCGCAACTCTACTTCAAACCAATAATCTTACAGCTGCAGAAAGCATACTTTATCAAGGGATCGAGGTTTGGGAGTCACTGCGTTTTGGATTAGAAGATGTTGATAAAGTCTCGATTTTTGATGGGCAAGCTCTCACCTACCGCACCCTGCAAGAAGTCTTGGTCGCTCAAAATAAAATTGAAGATGCTTTAGTCATTTCCGAGCGAGGTCGTGCTAGAGCGTTTGTAGAGTTACTGACTGAACGGTTATCTCTCCAAATGGTGACTCAATTAACTCAGTCGCCACCTACGCTGTCAGAAATTAAACAAATCGCTCAACAACAAGATTCTACCATTGTGGAATATTCGATTGTGGATTCTGGCAATCTCTTACTCGTTTGGGTTGTCAAGTCAACGGGTGAAATTGCCTGTCGCTTGGTCAATCTCCAACTTTTTTACCAGCAACACAACATTTCTTTAGAAAACCTTGTCGCCTCAAGCCGTGAAGTTATCGGTGCAAGGGGGCGCGATACCAGTAGGGATGAGAATATCGAGACTGAAGAGCGTGACGCGGTGAGACTAAAATCAAAAGACGTTACAGATACAAATTACAAACAACGCCTACAGCAACTGTATCAAATTCTGATTCAGCCGATTTCTGACCTTCTACCAACAGATGATTTTGCTCGTGTCATTTTTATTCCTCAATCGTATCTATTTTTGGTACCATTCCCAGCTTTATGCGCTCCCTATGAAAACTACCTGATTGAAAAATACACCATTCTCACTGCTCCTTCAATTCAGGTACTAGGAATTACCAGAAAAGTTGCTTTCACAAGGCACGAACAGCAACAACTAAACCCTTCTGAATTTACTAAGCACGCTTTGGTGGTAGGAAATCCCAGCATGCCCAAAATTGTACTAGAAGTCGGACAGCCACCTCAACAACTCAATCAGCTGCCAGGAGCACAACGGGAAGCAATTGCTATTTCCTCGCTTCTGCAAGTCGAACCAATCACTGGCGAGCAAGCGACCAAAACTTGGATTGTGCAACAAATGCCAAATGCCAAGATAATTCATTTAGCCACTCACGGGTTACTGGATGAACGCAAAGGGATGGGTGTTCCTGGAGCGATCGCGTTGGCACCTTCTGAAAACGATGATGGAGTTTTGGTTGCAGAAGAAATCCTCAACCTCAAGCTGAATGCGGAACTGGTAGTGTTAAGTGCTTGTAACACAGGCAGAGGAAACTTGACAGGGGATGGTGTTATTGGGCTGTCTCGCTGTTTTATTGTTGCAGGTGTGCCTAGTATCGTTGTTTCTTTGTGGGCAGTGCCAGATGCTCCCACAGTGTGGTTAATGACAGAATTTTATCAAAATTTGCAGTGCGGTTTAGATAAAGCTCAAGCTTTGCGTCAAGCAATGCTAGAGACAAAGAAGCAAAACCCTAACCCAAAAGCTTGGGCTGGGTTTACATTAATAGGTGAGGTTGAATCTTTATGGAGTTGAAAGATGTGCAAACCACTAAAGCTGAAGCCGATCAACTGCTCCAGCAAGGTATTGAGCAGTATAATAGTGGTCAATCATCAGCTGCCATACAGTGTTGGCAACAAGCACTAACAATCTATCGAGAGATTGAGGAGTATCAGGGAGAAGCTGATGCTCTAGAAACTCTGGCAGATGTATATTACGACCTTAAAAATTATGTCAATGCTATTGAGTTCTATCAGCAGTATTTAGCCTTGGCGCGAGAACTTGGAGACAAACACAAGCAACAAGTAGCTTGGGATAGCCTGGGTAATGCTTATTACAGCCTGGAAGAAAATACGCAAGCAATCGAGTCTTTCCAGCAGAGTTTGATGATTATCCAGAATCTTCAAAATCCTAAAGAGGAAGTCAAAACTCTCAACAAACTGGGACTGGCTTATGCAGCTCTCAAAAGGTACTCTGAAGCAATTGATTATTATCAGCAAGGTTTAGTTATTGCAGGGGAATTTCAATACCGCCAGGAAGAAGGGTGGTTACTCGACGGTTTGGGCGAAGCTTGCTGTGGTCTCAATAATTATAGCCAAGCGATTGAGTGCTACCAACAAAGTTTAGCGATCGCCCAGGAAATAAAAAACCGCCAAGATGAAGCATGGGTACTGGAAAATTTAGGTCAAGCATACAATTTCTCAGACAACTATGTTCAGGCGATTGAATCCTATCAACAGTGTTTGGCAATTGTCGAAGAACTTCAAGCTTCTTCCCCACAACAAAGACATCTGCATCGAATGCAGGGAAATGTTTTGTGCCAACTTGGAATGGTTTACGATTTAATCGGCGAACATACCGCCACAGTTGAGTGTTATTTGCAGAGTTTAGTTATTGCCCAGGAACTCCAAGATTTAGAGATGGAAGGGCAATCTCTAAAATTATTGGGTGATGCTTATAACATAGGACTCTATGACGAAGCTATCGAACACCAACAGAGGTTTTTAGCGATCGCACATAAACTCCATAACAGAGAGTGGGAGGGGGAAGCTTTAGCAAGTTTGGGAGTTACTTACTATTTTAAGGCAAATTACACCCAAGCCATTGAGTTTTCTCAACAAAGTTTGATAATTGCAAAGGAATTCCACAACTATAGATTAGAGAGAAAGGCTCTAACAACTTTGGGCAATACTTACGATGACTTACAAAACCATGAACAAGCAATTGAATATTACCAGCAGGCTTTAGCATTGACACGAATGCTGCGAGAATTGGTCTCAGAGGCAGGATTATTGAATAATTTGGGTATGTCTTTCTTTCGTTCTGGCGATTTGGAGAGAGCAGAACAAGTCTTACGAACTGGGATAACAATTTGGGATTCTATTCGAGCACAATTAGGCGATCGCGATACTTATAAAGTATCCATATTTGATACTCAAGCTAAAACCTATCGCAGTTTGCAAGAAGTTTTGATTGCTCAAGGAAAAACTAACACTGCTTTGGAAGTTGCTGAGCAAGGTCGTACACGTGCGCTAGTTGATTTCCTAACTAACCGATTTTTGCCTGAAACAGTTTCTCAAGCCTCCTCCAATTTTTTGACAATTGAACAAATAAAACAAATTGCCATAGCCCAAAAATCAACATTGGTTGAATACTCATTTATCTATCACAGTCTTAAAGGGAAAGAGCAGCCAAAATACCGAAGCTCTGCACTGTTAATTTGGGTGATTCAACCTACAGGAGATGTAACATTTAGATCGGTAGACATAACATTTTTGAAGCGACAAAATACTCCTCTAAGTGAACTGGTAGAAATCACTCGTGACTCCATTGGGGTGAGGGGACGAGATGCAATCAGAGTGACCAAAAATGAACCTCGAACAACAACTAACCAAAGACTACAGCAACTTTACCAAATTCTCATTGAACCAATCGTAGACCTTTTACCAACAGAACCTGATACCCATGTAATTTTTATACCTCAAAGTTCCTTGTTTCTGATTCCCTTTTCAGCCCTTTGCGACTCCGCGAATAAGTATTTAATAGAAAAGTACACCATTCGTATAGTCCCCTCCATTCAGGTGCTTTCCATTACCCAAAAGCTTTCAGGTTTATTTGCTCAACAAAAAGAAAATTTTACGCAAGATTTAGCTCTAGGAAATGCATTGGTTGTAGGAAATCCAATTATGCCAAAAATTTCCTTAAAAATTGGACAGCCACCTCAATCGCTAAGACCTTTACCCGGTGCTGAACGAGAAGCAAAAGCTATTGCTCCTCTCCTAAATACTCAGCCTATTATAGGTGAAGATGCAACCAAAGTTGCCGTTTTGCATAAGATGCTGAAAGCGCAAATTATTCACCTAGCAACGCATGGATTACTAGATGATTTTCATGAAATAGGCACACCTGGTGCGATCGCGTTATCTCCATCAGGGGAAGATGATGGGCTGCTCACAGCAGGAGAAATCTTGAAGCTGCAACTCAATGCAGAACTGGTAGTTTTAAGTGCTTGTGACACAGGTCGAGGTCGCTTGACTGGTGACGGTGTTATAGGTTTGTCTCGCTCCCTAATTTTAGCAGGAGTGCCTAGCATGATTGTATCGTTATGGGCAGTGCCGGATGCTCCAACTGCGGAATTAATGACAGAGTTTTATCAAAATCTGGAGCGAGGTTTTGATAAAGCTTCTGCCTTGCGTCAGGCAATGTTAACTACAATGAAACAACATCCAAATAATCCGAAAAACTGGGCTGCATTTAGCCTAATTGGGGAAGCATAATACCCTAGTAATTTTATTCTCTCAGTAATTCTAATTGGAGCAGCTTCGGGTGGTTTATAATTCCAAATCTTTGCCAGAGCCTTGTTATTCCCTTTGGGAGCTGCCCTGGGCAAATCTCGCATTACACTCATGTGATCGCAGTCATAAGACAACTGTAGTGCTATATACTGCATCCGAGGGCGTGCAGTGTCAAAACTATTTTCAATAAAATAAAGTTATTGAGAAAGTAGGGAATGTAAAAATGACCCTACTAAACATACCTTGTTTCAAAACTGGGACTTCACCGTAGGGCAATTCCTTTAGGCAGAGGGTGCGACCGAGCGCAAATCCAGCTACAGAGTGGGTTCTGGGTGAAGTTCAGTCATGTTTACCCAAGTCATGATATCTAGGAATAAGGTAGGAAAATACTCCGAGTATAGTACGGCTTAACTTTTACCTTACTCTTCCCCTGTTGAATGATATTTCAACTAAAATAATAAACTGAAATATACATTTAGTTGTTAATTACCTTATTTTTGGAGAGTGGAGTAATAACTGAGTAAGAGTTGGATAAGAGTAGGGTATGGCACAACTCTCATCAGTAGGTTATTGTAGTGTTAATTACAAATAAATTGCTGAGAATCCCCATTTTATTAAGATTTATGCCAAGAAAGAAAGATTTAGAGTCATCGGTGATGCTGACGGTGATAAGGAAAAAGTCAACACTTGAAGGTAAGGTGCTGGAGTATATCAAGGAGAGTGAAGAGGGAGGGAGCGATTTGGCAATGGCAGCTATCATGCCGCGATATAAACCGTATTACTTACGTAAAGCTGGCGTGCGGGGAGAAGAACTACACTCCTGCGTTTTGGATGCGATCGCGGATTTAGAAGCCGAGATAGTCAAGTTAAAACGGGCATTTGGAATGGAGGGACTTGCCCAAGTAGTGCTAGTTCAACCTTATAATGGAGTTCCTTCAATGAGTGCAACTCTTACAACTGCTAACTTGGTTCCTCCAAAAGAGTCTTTTTTTGGTTTGAGTGAACCTGCTTCCGTTGAATCTGCTGCAGCAACTGAAGTGTCGGTGTCAGCAGACTTGGATGAAGGGGAAGCTTCAGACGATGATGACGATTTTTTTGATGACGATGAGGATGACCTAATTGCCAAAGCAGATATAGAAGTTGATGCGGGGTTTCGTTTAGAATGAGAAAACTCTGTCTAAACTCATTCACAATTCCCAATCCAGCGTAAAAGTTTCCTCACCATCTTCTGATTCAACTTGGGGGTCATTTGAGGTATAAGTTGAATCATCAACAGTGGGCTGATTTTGTTGTATGGGGGTTGTATGGGTGTTAACTACTGTAGACTGTACTGGTAACACACCCTGCTTAAACGCAAAGTAGCAATCAACAATAAAGTAAAGCGTCTCAAGGTAACTTTTACCTAATCGTTGCGATTCTGCAAAGATACGCTCGCGGTAACTATCTTTGATTCGGACTTTTTCTGGAGTTTTATCTTGCTGAGAAATCATGTTAAATAGGTGGTTCACTGTTGACGGTTGACGGTTGACGGTTAACTGTTAACCGTCATTACAATGGTTTTAGCCATTTGCAATAGTCCATATGAATTAGCCTCTACCGGGTTGTCTAAAATTTCAAACCCGTTCTGTACAAGCAGTTTTTTAAACCCAGGAAGCAAGCAACCACCACCAATAGCCCAAATCTCATCCCCTTGGTGTTTGGCATCAAGGGCAAGATTGACAGGCTTTTTCAGATAGCTTTCATACCAATCTTTCAGACAAGTGGTGTAGACTTCTTTGATATCAATATCACGGCTGTATTTGGTATGCCCCATTTCAAGGCAAAAGCGAATTTTCGATAAGTCCCCAAGCTTACCACCGTTGAGATGTTTCATCTTCTTGGCAATCTCACCGATGAGAACTTCCACTCCAGCAGCGTAGGGGGTATGTACTTCTCTTTTACCTTGATTGTAACGAGAATAAAGCGTCGTACCATTCCCAAAATCTACGACAGTTAACTTTTTGGGGAGTTTTCTACCGAATAGAGCGCCCATACCCTCAGGTACGACTTTGAGAACTTCTACTTTAACATCAGATAGCTTGCCAGCGAGCATTGGTTGATATTCACCGTTAAGCACTCTTAGCAAGTCATCAGTGAGAGCCACATCATGCAAACTGACAACTAGCTTTAAATGCCAAACTTTACGATGTGGCAAATGAGCCAATGCACCCAATAAAGTGATAAGCGCGTTGTTGATTTTATTGATATTATTATCTGTATTACGCTCAAAGTAATACCCAGTCCGGAAAGCCGACTCACCAACAGTGTAGGCATTACCGTTAAAAACCACCCGACCGGGGACATCTTCCATTTCTTCTCGTGAGATGTAACTTGGAATTCTAACGACATCAAAACCATCGACCAACAGTTTGACGCTACCATAGCCATTATCAAAACCCGCACAGAAAATCTTTTGATTCGCGTGAATGTTCTTAGAACTCATAGGGGTCAAGTGGGGTATAAAGCCTCAATAAGTTTAATATACCCCAAGAGAACCCCATATACATCCCTTGTAGGAGTTAATTTTACCGAAAAAGTTTGGAAAAATTTTTGGGGTATTTATAGCCCCTATTTATACCCCATTAAAAATTAAAATATCGTCGGTTAAAGAATCTCATAATTCGTGATTGTAAAATTTTTTCTAAAACAGCGTAATGCTGTTGTAAAGAAGGCTTTTTTCTATACCAAGATAATACTGGCAACGGTTAAATTGTAAGCAATAGTAGAGATTAATTTAAACCTTTATATATGTCTAAGACCAAGGGGAAACCAGATTTAAAAAAGATAGTCATCACGATAGACATGGGTGCAAGTAAAACCAAGGCTATTGTGCAAGAGTACCCTGAAGGAAAGCCTGTGGTCTTACTTTTAGATTCAGAAGTAGCTGATGTTGCTAAGGCTTCGGTTGAAAGTGTTGAAGCAGAAGGTAACCCCTCTTCTCGTGCTTGGGTAGGAATAGGTGGTGAGTACTGCGCTTTAGGAGAACTTGCCCGCCGTCGTTTCGGGGGTATATCGCAACTAAAAGAACTTAAATACGAGCTAGCAGTCCCCAAGATATGCGGTGCAATCTGGCTAGCGAAGGAGAAGTTGAACTTTGATAACGATGTTGCAGCTTACTTGAGTATCCTGCTGCCGCCGGGGGAGGTGCAAGACTCCGAACAGTTACAAGTTCGCTTGAAGGATGCATTTCGAGGGTTTGATACGCCAGCGGGTAAGATGCGAGTGAAAATGCTTCGTTATGATGCAGCTTCTGAGGGTAGTGGGGTATTTTTCCACCGCAGGAGGGTGCTTGACGAGAATATGCCTGCTTCGATGTACGTGATGCTTGGTTATCGCAACGCGAGTATTTTCACTGTTCGAGGTGGCATTCCGAGTGCGGGAATAACTAGTAATTTCGGTATGTCTTGGCTGGTAAACAATTTCACTTCTAAGGTATCGGGACTAAGCCCTGATAATCCCAATATTGTCGAGGTGTTGGTAGAAGCTGGGGTTAGTTGTGACCCCCAGGTGCTTCAAAAACTCTCGCGCAAGCGCAAACGCGAGGAGGTTCAAATTGATGGCGAGTTGATGTCTAAGGCTTTATTGCTTGCCAGAGATGAGTATTGGCGTGTGATTGTGAGGTGGTTGCGCTCAAAAATGGATGAAGATATCGAGGAACTGATCTTTTGTGGAGGGACTGCTGATTACATTCGCCCAGAAATAGACGCTTACTTCCAAAAAGAGGGGATTAACGTATCCTGGCACGCCGACATTTTTATCCCTGATGAGATATCTTCTGGCATGGGTAATCGAATGGTGGATGTCTATGCGCTGCACCAGCATATAATTATTCAGTTTGATAAACTGACTGGTTATGCGCGCTCTGAAGTAGTGGTTTTAGCTGAATCTTCTGGAGTTAGTGCAGGTGATAGTACAACTACAACCACAGACGACCCTTTTTCTAAATTTGATTTTACGCCTGTTTCCCGCCCCAATGTTTTTATAAGAGTTAACGAAAATGCTTGAATTATTGTAGATGTAGAGTAGTGGGTTAAAAAAAATCAGCTAGAACATGGCTGTGCGGAACAGTTGCGCTCTAGCTGAATCTTTTTTAGTTGGAAATATTGTCAGTGGTTTCGGTGGAGTTATCAGTTACAGTGGGAGCATCTACAGTGGGAGCATCCATCTCGGCATATTTCTTCTGCTGTTCTTCACGACGTTTCCAAGACTTGCGGTTGTATACCAACAAGTCTTCCAAACCCATGTTGAACTTTTTTTGTGCGAATATTAACAACTGTTCGATGGTGTAACGGCGGTCTTCGGGACGACCAAAGCATATTTCAAACTGTGCTTTAAACGCTGCCCAGTCGAAATTGTCAGCCCCTAATTGTCGTTGTGATTCGCGTCCGTACAAATCTCGGATGGAGTAGAAAATTGCATTGTACTTCCGCACATCAAATGATTCAACTTTGAATTGCTCCATAGCCGAATCATCGATTACAATAGCTTGGGTTTTAGTAGATTTTAAGCCAGCCATAATTGTCTCCTAGATGAGTTTTTTCGGGAATGCTGGGCGTATGCCCGTGTAAAGAAAAAGAAATTCCACTCAAGACACGAGTGAGATTTCCTTACCATGTAGACTTATTGATTAAGCGTCTGCAGTTTCTTGTTGTTTCCAGCGTTCGCGTTGTTTCCAAGTCCTTTTGTTGACTTCGAGTAGTTCTTCTAGCCCTTTGTTAAAGTGCTTGATAGAATACTCAATCATTTGTTCTACGTTGTACCTGGGATTTTTGATAGTACCGAATGTTGCAACAAACCGAGATTTGAACTCATTCCATTGGGCTTTGTTCCAGTTAATTTGAGACTGCGCTTGGATGGTCTTGCCCCAGGTTTCCTGCAATCCATAGTAGACTGCCTTGAGCTTGCGCTCATTGTAGTCAGCAATCTGGTAAATGCCCATTGCGCTGTCATCAATTAAGCTAACTTTCTTAGTTTTAGTAGCCATAGTTATCTCTTGTACGATAGATATTTCTTAGAGAATTAGCGTAAGCTTTAGTGCTTTTTATCATTGCTCCATACGATTTTTGGAGCAGAATTTTTTCTACGTTAGTAGCAGTTTTTACTTTGGGCAAATTGAGTGAATGGTGAAAAAAAACCGCAAGCGTGTTTAATTGCTTACGGTTTTTATGGATTTGTAGATGTAGATTTAGACGTAATAGTGATTTCCATTCCCAGCTTTCATATTCCCAACTATCAGGGTATCCCCGCTCCTCATCGCTTATATGTGTCTTCCGCTCCGGACGAGCAATATGTTCACTGTTCCAGTACCAACGCCCCATCAGTTCGACGACAAATCTTGGTTTCTAACCAGTTGTTTGTACGAACGAGAAAACTTCCATCTTTAAACTGGATAGAGGGTTTGAAACAGTTTCACGCATGCGTTAGATAGCCAGATACCAAAAACTTGCGCATTGGAATTGCATAGTCGAAGCGTGCGTGTTAGGTAACTTGTGCAATTCCAATGCGTAAGCCTTTGTTGATTGAAGGGTATGGTAATGTTATTTCTCTGTCTTGTTAAACCAATTTTTGGTCAATAAATACTTGTCAACAGGCAATGCAAAAAATCACCCTACGGCTTAGTTCACATACTTGACAATGCCTACTTAACCCATGAGTTAACTTCTAACCATCAAGTTCCTTTTCTAAGCCATTATCTGCCACTAGACTATTCTCCACTGATGAAACTTTATCTATGTTAGATTCTTCTAAAAGCTCTTGAATTTGGGCAAAAAGCTTATTAATTTTTTTTAGCTTTTTCTCATCGTCCCAGATTTTACTCTTTTTGAGTGCTTTGTATATTCTGTCTGTTTTCTCTTTTTCTTCTTGTTTGCGAGATAGTGGCTTTTTCTCATCCTGAGTTTGAAGAATATCTCCTATTTTCTCTTTGATTTCAGACAGTGACAGATTTTCCTCAATCGCTTTATTTAAGAAATCTTGCCGTTTTGAATCATCCTTGAGCCGGGCGATTAATTGTGCCTTAGTGTACTCGATTTTTCCTTGCTCTAATACGGCTTGGATATCTGGAGGAAGTTTGAGCAAGGGAAGGCGGTTAGCAACAAACGACTGCCAGGATATCTTGCCCAATTGTGAGAATATCCTTTGAATAACTTGGGCTTCGTCACTAACCATAACGTTATGGTTAGAATTTCCCTTCGCGTCATTGTTCATCTGATATAGCAGAGAAACCACCATATTTGACTCAACTTCCAACTCAGTAGAAATTAGCGATAATATACCGATAGTTTCCTCAAAAGCGTTGAGTTCTTCCCGTTGGAGGTTTTCTACGAGTCCGATACGAAGTGCTGTTTTCTCGTCACACTCGATAATGCGAACGGGAATATCTATTAGTCCAGCAATTTCACAAGCTTTAAGACGGCGTTCACCAGCCACGAGTTCATGTACTTCACCAACTGGTCGGACAACGATAGGTTCGAGTAAGCCTTCCTGTTTGATACTATCAGCTAGGGATTGAAGTTTTAAGGGGTCGAAATAACGACGAGGCTGGCTGGATGGAAGAGTAATTTCGGCAATGGGTAAAGTGCTTTTAAAATCTGATGAAGGCTGTTCCTCTTCCAAACCAAATAAATTATCGAGTCCGGTTAGTTTTTCGAGTTCGCGTTTTTGGCTCATAGCTGAGTTATATATTTTGTAATTTCTTCCAGTGTGCTAACGGCAGGGTGGTTTTTCTTGTATAGTGCAAGTGGCAGATGTGCCTGGGCGGCATCAGGAAAAGCGGTTGATTTGGGAATGGGATTCGTGATGTGTATACGCTCTCCTACTTGCTTTTTAATCTCTTCCAGTATTCCTGTGTCTTGGAGGTTGCGACTATCGTATTTAGTCGGAATAAAACAAGCGATTTGTACTTTTTTGTGTCCTCCTTTTTTGATCCGAGCGATTGTTTCCAGCAGTTGGTTGGTGCCGAGATAGCACTTATACTGAGTTTCGACTGGAATAACAATATGTGTTGCCGCTACTAAGCTCATAATACTTAGTATTCCAAGAGAAGGCGGACAGTCAATCAAAATATAATCATACTTGTCAAGTACATCTTCTAGCGCGAGTTTGAGCCTTTGTCGGTTGTCAATTGTCAGGTCAGTAAGAATTTTTTGCTCTGCACCTGCTAATTGGATATTTGTTGGTACAAGGTGCATCCCGTAAATGGGTTTTTCCCATATATATAGGGGAGTTTCTTCGGCGATCGCACTATAGACAGTTTGCCCAATTTCAAGTTTTACGGACTCTAAACCCATAAAAGCTGTTAGCGATGCCTGCGGGTCCATATCTACAAGCAGTACCCGGTGTTTTTGGGCAAGGTGATAACCGAGGTTATGTGTAATGGTCGTTTTGGCGGCTCCACCTGACTGGTTGAAACTGGCAATTATTTTGGTTGATGTCATGTTACTAGGGAATTGGGTTCAAAAGTTGGGAATTGGGTTCAAAACTAATTGTCACACGCGCCCGAAAACCCTTACCGTATGAGAGTATTATATTTCCAGGGTATTTATGTGTGACAGTTAAGAACTTAATTGTTTGTGCAAGAGTTAAGAGAAGTGAAAAAATCGCTCGACCGTAAAGAAATGCGCGAAAAGTATTGACAACGACAGAATCAGGGTTTAGTACCGTTGCTAGTAAAAAACTTAATTGTTCGCGTTACATATCATATAAGCTGAAGCGATTTTTTAAACCATATAGCGCGATTTTATCAAACTGTGGTTTTTTATTCTGGCTTTCTGTAAAAAAAATATGCTAATACAAACAATCGAGCTTGTCTGTACTAGCACTATTTTTAACTACTCATCTTAGAAAGGAGGCTTAGAGTCGAATTCTTCATCCGTTGATGTAATATTATCTTCAAGCAATTCCTTAGCAAATTCGGGTGTTTCAGGTAAATGAGCATTGCTGTTAGTCTGGACTAGTTCGCTGATTGGTTCTGCTAATACAAAGTTTCTGATTACAAGCGTCGCAATCTTTTCCTTGTAGTTTTCTCTTATATCAACCTGCTGGTCAATATACCCTTCCGCCGTACCATGTATGCCTACCCCTTTAGAGTTGATGATGACGGCTGGTGCGCCCTTGGAACGGTAGGGTATCTCATCAGCGACAACTCCCTCTCTTCCCCGGTAGTAGAATTCGGCAATTCCGAAAGCAATCAAACTTCCTTCTTTATCGTGGGTTTGATTTACAGACTTAATTCGTACAGTGCTAGTAGCATTAATCATGTTCTTGTAGTTTGTAGATTTAGTAGATGGTTTTTCGCCTACACAGTATTCGTCGTAGGCGAAAAGTACTTTTCTAGAAATTGGCGTTAGCAAAAGCCTGTTCGTTTGGTGCAGAAGTAGATGTAGATTCTTCCTTACGGGGTGAACCTAATAACTCGATCGCGTTAATTGTGATTACAGGTTTTTGGCGCATGGTACCAGAATTTTTATCTGCCCAACGGTCAAACCCAAACTCACCAGTTATTGCAATCTGGGTTCCTTTACGAACGTAGTTATTGATAACTTCTGCGATGTGTCCCCATGCTACAAGGTCAAACCAAAGGGCTTGCTCGCTTCTGTAGGGAGGTCTGACAGCGAGGCTAATACTAGCTTTAACCGCACCGGACTCGAAATACTTTAGCTCCGGGTCTTGTCCGCATCTGCCAACTAGCATGACTTTGTTGATATAGTTCATATCGCAAGAATTGATTTACTTTTTTTCTGGCTGCGTTAGCAAAAGTTCCTTCAGGATTTATCACTTGACGAGTTGTTTTTCCTTCAATCACACCCTTTTTACTCCACAGTCATAGGTGGTTATTTGTGACTTGAAGAAGATTCTGTCCAGGTTGTCCAACTTTACCTTCCAAAAATAGATGTCCAACTTTACCTTCCAAAAATGTTAAAAAAATCACATGAAAAAAACTAAAGGAAAAGTTGACTTGGAGTAATATTAAAACAACGGACAATTTCAGAGAGAAAATCCAAAGAAATGCCAGGTCTGTAAGCATGATTACAGCGTTGAGGATTAGAAATTAAGTGGGATCTAATCCAAAAGGAAAAAGAAAGGTCTTTTAACCCTTCTTCATCAAGATGCACGCAACGTTCATGGAGGTACAAATAAACATCCTGAATCTGAGGTCGTTTTGATAAAGAAGGTGTAATCGCAATTAACTCTTGTAAGCAAGAGATGTTTCGTTGATAGTTTTCCAAATATTCTACCGAGCTAAAATAAGTAGCCAAATTAAGGGGAGGCTTTCTTTGACCTAACCATTCTCCACAATGAGAACAATAGCCTGGTTGGCAAAAATTTAACATTCTTTGATGGCAATAGGGGCAAGTATTCTCTAATAAAATGCGATGTTGAGGACAAAACTTAACATTTTCGATTAGCCAGAGTAAAGGAATGTAAATAACTTCTCCTTGCTCTCGCCAGACTTGATAACAATAAGGACACCAAGCACAAGAATGTTTCAAAAGTGGCTCTACTGAATCAAGGACTTTCAGCCAACTGATTAAAGTTAAAGAGTATAAATATTGACGAGATGTTAACTGTTCTATAGCCGAAACAATGATTGGAGTAATAGATTGAAATCCATTGAGAACTGATAAATTAGAAGAAGTTGTTTTGTTCGTTAAAAATATCTGTTTAATGGAAGTTTTTTTAGTATCTTTCTGCAATAAATATTCCTCATGTTGAATCAAGGGAACGAGTTCATAAGTATAAAGTTGCCAAGGTCGAAGGCAATGCTGTCGAGCTAATCTTTGCAGATAGCTACTTAAACTCTCAGTATTAGGAGTTCCTAAACCTATTGGTTGCAGAGGATAAAGGTGGCTTCTTTTAGGTAGATTTTGAATCGTTAAATTCCAAGAATCATAAGGAATGAAAAAAGTCTGTTTCTTTCTCCTCCTTTTCTGACTCCTCCTTTTTTAAGGGATAACGGCGAGGAGAAGTTTGTGCAATCTGCTTTTTCGGATTTTTTTGCTTCTTCTTGCTTTGGCTGTGTTTCTCCTGAGCAGTACCATGAGATAAGGGGATTAGTTTCAAGTCTTTTTGTAGTTTGAGTAAATCCTCTGATGACTCTTGTAGTTGTTGTTCACCTATTGAAATAGATTTCAGCATTACCAAACATTGACGGACTCCCAAAGCATGACGTTGCAAGTCAGATAAAGTAATAGTCCGAGCATTTCTATCACTCTCTAAAACATCATTAAGTGTTACAGAAAGCCAATCTTTAAGAATACCTACACAACCTAAACTCCTCTCATAAAGAAATTCCCAATTAGATAATAAATCTGGCTGTTGAGGTAAAGGAAGATATTGACTAAAAGTTTGCACCACACTTTTAAACGCTTTAGCCTCTTGCGAATTATCAGCATGATACCGTTGAAAATGAATGGTTTTACTACGTCGGCATAACTGATCTCCTAAATCAATTAAAGGTAATAAATCATAAGTTCCAGTGGGAATAATCTTCACTTGAGTTAGATTGGCTAGAGATTTGAGAGTTTCGGGTTGATCTTTTAATTTCCGACCACTAGGTAACATAGCAAGATGATGGGCTTCATCAATATAAAAAGCATCGGGAGAACGATGAATTAAAGCCGATTCCACTGCACTCCGCCACTTTGAGCAAGATTGCCCATAATTAATCTTTTTTTCGATTAAAGGTTCATTTAGTACTTTTAACAGACGAATATAAAAATCTTTCCAATCAAACTGACTAAATTCTGGGGCTTTAGCCTCTAAACCAATTACAGGGACTTTACCCTGATTGTGCTTTAATTCAGGTAAGGCTTTCTCGGTTAGTTTTTGCTCTAAACGGCGCAGTAAGGTAGTTTTCCCTACTCCGGTTGCTCCTACTACAAAAATTAAGGAAATCCCTGGTGCTTGATAAACCGATTGCATTACTTCATTAAAAGCCTGAATTAGATGAGGATGAGCCATTGTGTAATTCACAAAAAATGTGACCCTTTCAGATGTAGAAGCTTGCAATAATTCTTGAGGTAATCGCTGTTGTTGCATTCGTTAAAATTCTCCGTAAGATTCAAGAGCTTCTTCATTATCAGCATTATTCTGTAAGACATCTGAATGGTCTTCACTCTCAGAAAAATAAGTCGTTTGAAGACTATTTTGAGAAAGTTGTTTTCCTTCAATCAAATTAAGTACCGTTTGATTTTCTAAAGCTTGCAAGCGTTGTTTGAGCAATTTTTCCTCGACTTGATAAGCTCCTTGTAAATGTTCCATCAATTCAGTATTAGACAAAACCGTTGCTTGACCTTGATGTCTCTTGCGTTGGCGTAAGTCAGTGCTAATTACTTGTAGTTCTTTTTCCGTGCGCCCTTGGAGATAGGGATAATGATTCGAGGTACATTCATGCCACAGCCCTTTCACATAGCAATAGGCAACACTGACATTGAACGGGTCAATTTTGACCTCAACTGCTGTTTTCTCCACTTCTGGATCGCGGAAAGCATGACACCAATAATAAATATGGTTCACTTTCACTCCCCTTCCGGGCTGTACGATTCGGGTATCGCCACTGTGAGGTGAAGGTAAGGTTAAAATTAAAAAGGTTTGGTCATATTCCAAACGACGACTTTCTCGAATACCTCCTAATTGAATACCAGTTTCATAAGCTTGAAATGGGGAAAGTCCTAAACTTGAATTAAGTCGATTATCATAAATTGAATAAGCCCATGTTTCTAATGATTGATAAAGTTCACCAATTGTCCAAACAGCCTGATGAATGGGATTGACGGACTTGGTTACTTGTCTGTTGTTTTTGAGAATTTGGGTATTTCCTTGTAATTCATGTAACCATAAGGTGTTAGTTGTTCCAAATACTCTTTCCACAGGACTTCCATAACGAGGTTCTCCTGAAGGGCGATATTTATGATTACATTTGTAATAAGCCAAAAGTTGTTTAAAATAGACGCTGTGAAATTCTTTTCCATTATCGGTAATTATGGTTTGAGGTAATCGACCAAACCTTTTGACACAAATCCGAATTACCATTAAACAACTACGATAACTGGGTGGTTCAAAAGAAAGATAGAGCGCTAAAATCCTTTTACTATAACCATCTACCAGAAAAGTTGCCCAACAACGACCTAAGCTGATTTGTTCACTGGAAATAGCACTACTAATATTACAAGTTGCTAGGGAAATTAAGGAACTAACTAGGTTAATATCTAAGCAAGTGTGGTCAATATGAGCATTTTCCCAAGGTAATTCTCCATCTTTAGGCATTCCACTGATTGAGTGAAAGGGCTTAGTTTGTTTGGCTACTTTTGAGCCTTGGCGGGCTTGGGTGAGTTGATAATTTTTTTGTCGTTTAATCTGCTCGCGAAACGTTTTTTCTGAGGGAGGTTTAAAGGGAGGTTGTTGTTGACTACAGGCTAATTGAAATTCTCGATAGACTCCACTAACTCGTCTATTTTTGGCAGTAAAGTAATGTTGTTTAATGAATTCTGCCATAAAATCTAAGAGTGCTGGTTCTAGTTTTTGATGATGACCTTTATCTAAATGTTTGGGGAGTAAGCCAACGTAACCATGATTTTCTCCATATAGTTTTTGTGCTTGCTGATATTTTTGACGCCAACGACGAATACTGCGACTGGCTTTGGTAATAGGTAGAGAATTTTCTTCTAAGTATGGTTTAATGGCTTCATAGCGAGCATTAGCGGTTTCTAAATCTTGAGGACGTGCTTTCAGCAGAAGTTTTTGAACTTTTTCGTAACTCCGAATAGAGGAATCTTCTGTTAGGTCTGATAATCCCTTTTTTTCATAGAGTTCAGCTTGTTCTCTTGTGAGGAAAATATGAACGCGGTCAGGTTCGGCTAAAGGGGCAGTATTAAAGTTGATAAAGAGCTTTTCCGAGGCAATTAAACTATTGATTTCATCAGGACTAATTCCATTTATGGCTAATAGTAATTTGCTATAAGTTATTCCGTAAATTTCTTTTACTACAGATAATATTGTTTGATTAAGGCTCTTGTTTTCTTCTAAATCTTTTGCTTGAAAATAGGGTTCTAACCATTGATAATTTCTCAACCGAATTGTATTTTGTTCCTGATCTGTTCTGACCCGGTAGTTAAGCCCATATTTTTGGGCATATTCCTCTCCTGGTGGACAAAACCAATTTCCGGTTTCATCTTGGACGTAGCGGTTGGGTTGGTGTTGTGCTTTTTTGATTAATTCACTAATTGGTTTAAATTCTTCCCATCCAGCCCAGTTTACTTCGATTACGAAAAAATCAGGAGTATGCATTGTACGAACTTGGCGATCGCTTTTTGAAAAGTAATTTAATTCCAAGGGCGGCGGTTGGTCGTAATATTCTAAAACTTCTCGGTTATGCTCTAATTGGTCAA
>JXCB02000053.1:0-108745 GCA_000828075.3 Tolypothrix campylonemoides VB511288
AATCAGACGCGAGCTCATCTTCAGGTGATAAATCTTTCACCCACAGGCACATCCGGTATTAGCAGCCGTTTCCAACTGTTGTCCCGAACCTGAAGCCAGATTCTCACGCGTTACTCACCCGTCCGCCACTAACTCCGAAGAGTCCGTTCGACTTGCATGTGTTAAGCATACCGCCAGCGTTCATCCTGAGCCAGGATCAAACTCTCCGTTTTGAGTTTTCCGTTGACTCTCGGAAATATATTTCCGAAATCCTATCTTCTTAGTTTTTTGTCTTCGGGTTCCCCCGTTGACTTTATTTCTTTGACGAGGATTTTTTATGCTTTTGGCTTTCAAACTATTGTTTTTTCTTGGTTCGGCGTGTGTTTTCTGACTTCACACTTTATCTAGTCTAGCCACCAGATTTTTTTTTGTCAAGGGCTTTTGAAAACTTTTTTCTGACCCTTGATTTTTCATGGCTAGTTCGCCTTGCTGCGACTATCCTACCATAGCTCAATATTTTGAACTTAGCTTTTTGCTTGCCCTATTTTGTTTTCTAAGGTCTGGCGTGTTTTTGAGCTTTGCTTTGTTTAAGTGTTAAACGTAGTTAGAAATTGGGCTGTTGAACGATTCAATCGTTTAACAGTAAGTTTGTGTTAACCGCTCAAATCAGCTAAGGTAAAATTCCGTTCTTATGCGATCGCTGCAGAACTACAGCGCCGTCAGCTTTGCAAACAGGCACTCTTGGCAGGTAGCATCTCGGCTACTGAAAAGGCGATGCAGTGTAAAAACCCCTTTGAGCGATGGCGCTTTTCTCCCGGTGAGTCCTAAACCTGCGGTGTCACTTGGCTTACGGACACGCTACTTTGTATGCCTGGGGCACGCTTTGCGCTTACGCTCCGGGGCAAAGCTCTGGCAAGGGCATCGGATATTGCGATAATCATGAATAACCAAGCATCTACACTCAACGAGTTTACCCTTAAGCGTGCAAGGAGCTTCGCTACTAGTAGTACGCCACATCTGCTGCTATGACCGATATCTAGAGACGTAGTATGCTAGGTCTTAGAGCAAAAACGCGAACACAAAATTCGTCAATCAAAATGCGTATAGTAGAGCGCTACAGTGACATCAAGAGTTTTTAGAATTTCCCTAGATGTTTACTATAGATAGATGTGTTACCACAAACAGCGTTATATCTTGCTTGTGTTAACGCCTACTAACTACTTACGGATAAGCAAGCTGTTTTAGCGCTAAAGAAATTTGTGGTTGCCTTGCGTTTCCAGAAAATATCGGCAATTTTAGCAACAATTTCATGAATAATCATAGTACATCAGAAAAACAGACAATCCACAAACAGTAGGAGATGCAACAACTCCAAGACTGGCTAGAGATGTCGATTATACTGGTGCTTAGCTTTGCATGGCTCATATTTTTGCGAATCAAAGGATTTACCAGCACTTAAGTTCTTTACTTTAAGAGGTTAGGTGCTTTATCTCAAACCGCAATCTCATAAAATTATAAAGTTGTAATTATGAAAACTAAAAATAAAATTTTATTGTCGATGCTGGTTTTTGTGCCAATTTCAATTATTGCACAATTGCTGCATTTGAATCCTTTAATCATATTTGTTACTTCTGGTTTAGCAATTATTCCTTTGGCTGCGTTGATAGCTAATTCTACTGAAGAAATTGCAACTGTTATTGGTCCATCTTTAGGAGGTCTACTCAATGCTACTTTTGGCAATGCTACTGAAATGATTATCTCAATTGTGGCTTTGCGTGCTGGTTTAGTTGATGTAGTAAAAGCAAGTTTAACAGGCTCAATAATTGCTAATTTGCTCTTAGCGTTAGGTCTTGCTATTCTCTTTGGTGGGTTGCGTTTTACTGAACAAAGTTTTCAACCTGCTGTAGCTCGTCTTAATGGTTCTTCTTTAACTTTAGCGGTAATTGTTTTGTTAACACCTGCTGCCATCCAATTTACTTCTGATGGTTTGCCGCCCTCTACTTTAAATTATTTTTCCTACGCTGCATCAATATTATTACTTATTTTCTACAGTCTCATGCTATTGTTTTCAATGAAAACTTCTACACCTACAGATTTTCTTGGAGATGCTGAGCATGATACGAATGAATCGAATTCCCATAAAGTTAATTTAGGGTTACAAGTTGCTGTTTTACTAACTTGCACTTTAGGGCTTGTATTTGTCTCTGATATTCTTGTTGAGAGTTTGGAGCAAGCTATTTCTACTCTAGGTTTGACTAGCCTATTTACAGGTGTCATTCTTATTCCTCTTTTTGGCGGATTCGTAGAATATATAACTTGTATCACGTTCGCCATCAAAAATAAGATGGACTTGGCTGTTGCTGTAGCTATAGGATCTAGTTTACAAATTGCCTTGTTTGTAGCTCCTATTTTAGTTTTGGTTGGTTGGGTATTGGGTCAGCCAATGAATTTAAGCTTTAATCCTTTTGAACTTGTAGCCGTTGCTATGGCTGTGTTGATTACAAATTCAATTAGCAACGATGGTCGTTCTAATTGGTTAGAAGGCGTTTTGTTACTGATCACTTATACTGTTTTAGGAACAGCATTTTACTTCCATCCATAACTTGAGTTCTCATTAGTTATAAATAATCAATATCTTAGAATTCCAAGACGATAATAAAGTTTTAATTTATACATATAAACCCATAATGCTTGGATAAGTTATGTAGTAAATATTACTTTCACTCAAAGCTAATTAAATATAGTTTAAGTATAGGAATCCGATTTGATTTATGAAAAAATCTAAGTATGTTTCGGGTGTGTTATCGCCGAAAGTACGGCACCAAAGCCTTTGGATGGTGCGTTAGCCAGAGGCATAACGCACCCTACGTATATTTCAAAAATCAAATATGAGTCCTATAGTTAAAGATAGTATTCAAAGATTTTGTGATTAAAAACACATTTTTTTCTAAAAAATAACCATTCAGTAATATACCGAATTCTTCTTTCTTAGGGCTGACAAAGGAATAGTAAGCTCAAGTTACTGTAAGAAAGCAGGCTCATTACTAAATCATTACTAAGTTATTTTTTCAAAAATACAATGTTTCCAGGCATTCCAAAATTAACTTTCTTCCTGCCTACAAGCAGACAACTTCGCTCTAGTTAAGTATTTCAAGCATTATGGTATTAGTACCGGAATTGGTTGATCTATGCCATCGCCTTTGGCGGGACTTTACCCCGGAGCGTAAGCGCAAAGCGTGCCGCAGGCATACAAAGTAGCGTGTTTGGAGGACTCAGCAGCAGAAAAACGCCATCGCCCAAAAAGCACTGCGTTTTGCGAAATCACAAGATTGTTAGTGATTGCTAATGTCTATGTATGCAGACATTCGGATAAGGGGATCATTGCTGCATCTGCTGTTTAAGAGTTCCCCGTTATTGTCATCTGTGATATTTGCGCTGCTCTCGTTAGTTATGCAAATTACAAGACCCAAAGTACGCTTTTGTACTTAATATTTAAGATATTTAAGTATTTCAGAATTTTGCTAATGATTTGTAACTGCAATCATGAGTTTTAGAAATGTCGCCTTTTTTACCAAATGGGGCAAGTAAAAATCTAGTGTGCTGAGTTCTAATGTTATGCTACAACAAAGCTCTTTATTTCCAAAGACGTATATCTAGACAATGGAGATTTCTACCTAGTTTGCTCTCATAACATCCTCCTAAAGGTAGACTCAAAATGAATTGTTTGTAGCAAATAATGAGCAGAAGCTGCGCTTCAAAGTTTTTTGTACAACTAAAGTTTTATTCGAGATTTATCTATGTTCGTAGCGCTCTGGCCCGGTAACGTTTATCCCTTAGGGGCAACCTGGGATGGTAAAGGTACAAACTTCGCTTTGTTTTCAGAAAACGCAACAGGTGTCGAGCTTTGTTTATTTGATAAAGAAGATAAAGAAACACGCATCGCCCTAACTGAAGTAAGCAACTTCGTTTGGCACGGTTATCTGCCAGGAGTAGGACCAGGACAACGGTATGGGTATAGAGTCCATGGTCCTTATGCACCAAGCGAGGGACATCGCTTTAACCCCAATAAACTGCTGATTGACCCATATACGAAGGCGATTGATGGCGACATTGGCAATGGTCCAGAACTTTTTGGCTACTCTTGGGAGTCTCCTGAAGAAGATTTATCTTTCTCAGAGCTAGATAGCGCCCATTTGATGCCAAAGTCTGTTGTGATCGATCAGTCCTTTGATTGGGAGGGTGACGATCTGCTGCGAACCCCTTGGCACGAAACTGTGATTTATGAAACTCACGTCAAGGGCTTTACCAAGCTGCATCCAGATATCCCGGAAGAACTACGCGGTACTTATGCTGGGCTGGGGCATCCCGCAGCAATTGAGCATCTCCAAAGGCTTGGGATCACAGCAGTTGAACTGATGCCCGTGCATCACTTTTTGTCCCATCCGGGACATCTTGTTGGGAAAGGGTTAAAGAATTATTGGGGCTATGACTCAGTCAACTATTTTGCTCCTTACTCCGGCTACAGTTCGTCTGGAAGAGTGGGAGAGCAGGTTACTGAGTTCAAGGAGATGGTCAAAGCACTGCATCGTGCCGGAATTGAGGTGATTCTGGATGTGGTCTACAACCATACCGGAGAAGGCAATCATTTAGGTCCTACACTCACGCTGCGAGGCATCGATAATGCCATTTACTACCGTCTGGTAGAGAATGACCAGCGTTACTACATGGACTATACAGGTTGCGGTAATTCTTTATATGTACGCCAACCGCAAGTCCTCAAGTTAATCATGGATAGCTTGCGGTATTGGGTGTTGGAGATGCACGTAGACGGCTTCCGCTTCGACTTAGCCTCGGCTTTAGCACGAGAACTCTATGAAGTGAATAGTCTGGCAGCTTTCTTTGACATTATTCACCAAGACCCTGTGCTGGCTGGTGTAAAGCTGATTGCCGAACCTTGGGATCTGGGAACTGGTGGTTATCAAGTGGGTCAATTCCCAGTTCTGTGGTCTGAGTGGAATGGCAGGTATCGCGATACAGTGCGGGACTTCTGGCGTGGTATTGATGAGAGCTTGGGACAATTTGCTTACTGTTTCACAGGTAGCCCTGACCTGTATGCACTAAATGGACGGCGACCTAATGCGAGTGTCAACTTTATCACAGCCCACGATGGCTTTACCCTGAATGACCTTGTCAGCTACAACGACAAACACAACGAAGCTAACGGGGAAGACAACCGAGATGGGGAAAGCCACAACCGCTCTTGGAATTGTGGAGTTGAAGGTGAAACCGATGATCCAGAAGTGTTGGAATTGCGGGAACGCCTGCGACGGAACTTCTTAGCAACTTTGTTCCTGTCCCAAGGTATCCCCATGTTGGTAGGGGGAGATGAAATTGGGCGGACTCAAAAGGGCAACAACAATGCTTATTGTCAAGACAATGAAATCTCTTGGTTCGATTGGGAGTTGCCACAGGGAAATGAGGATCTGGTAAATTTTGCCCGGGAACTCATCTACTTCCGAAAACAGCATCCAGTGTTTCGGCGGCGCAAGTGGTTTCAAGGCAGACCAATCTACGGAAAGGGTATTAGTGATATCGCTTGGTTCAACCCTGATGGCTCTGAGATGACTCAGGAACAGTGGGACGTTGGTTATGCTAAGTCGGTTGGAGTTTTCTTGGATGGCAACCAACTTCCTAGTGTTGGTCCTAAAGGCGAGCGCATCAGCGATGATAGTTTTCTCCTATTCTTTAACGCCCACTATGACACGATAGAGTTTTCCCTACCAGAGGGAATGCAGCATAAAGAATGGGCTGTTGTAATTGATACGAAGGAGCCTCGCTTCGTTACAGAGGAAAGACGTTACACGGGGACTCAAGCAGTGCCAGTTGTAGCTCGATCAATGGTCGTACTACGTCGGTTTGGATAGACCTTCAGGCTAGGAAGATGACGAAGCAAAAGAACAACTATGATTCCTCATTTTCCTGATCTGCCTCACTCAGAATTCTTCATTCAGCAGTTAGGACTTCATATGAGAATTGGCGCTCATTATTTAGGTGACGGTCGTTGTGAATTTAGGGTTTGGGCACCGAATGCAGAAGCTGCTACGGTAAAAATAGTCTCGCCCCAGGAACGCATAGTGCCCATGCAGCAGCAGGAAGGGGGCTACTGGCACCTTACCACTGATGACATCCAACCAGGAACGCAGTACTTCTACCAATTAAATAAGGGTGAATCCAGACCTGATCCAGCCTCAAATTTGCAACCTTTGGACGTACATGGTCCTTCACAGGTGATTGATCACAGCTTTACTTGGAATGACAGCAGTTGGTCTGGTATTCCTTTAGAAAGCATGATTATTTACGAATTGCACGTTGGGACTTTCACCCCAGAAGGAACTTTTGAGGCAATTATTGCCCGACTTAAGGATTTACAAGAACTCGGGGTGAACGCAATTGAAATCATGCCAGTGGCTCAATTTCCAGGCGATCGCAACTGGGGCTACGATGGCGTTTATCCGTTTGCAGTGCAAAACTCTTATGGTGATCCCGAAGGGTTGAAGCGTCTGGTTGATGCGTGCCACCAACAGGGAATTGCGGTAATTCTCGATGTGGTTTATAACCACTTTGGTCCAGAAGGCAATTACATGAGCCACTTTGGTCCCTATTTTACCGAGACTTATCGCACTCCTTGGGGCAGTGCCATGAATTTTGATGATGCCCAAAGCCATAATGTGCGTAACTTTTTTATTCAAAATGCTCTGTACTGGCTGCGGGATTATCATATTGATGGGCTACGTCTAGATGCCGTTCACGCGATCTATGATTTAGGCGCTAAACATTTTTTAGAAGAACTGGCAGAAAATGTTGCACATCTTGGGGAGCAACAGGGGCGAAAACTTTATCTGATTGCAGAAAGTGACTTAAATGATCCCCGAGTAGTTCGTCCTGTGGAGTCAGGAGGATATGGAATTGACGCGCAGTGGAGTGATGACTTCCATCATGCCTTGCACGCGTTGCTTACAGGGGAACAGACGGGGTATTACTCAGATTTTGGTAAGTGCGAACACCTGGCAAAAGCATACCAGGACACGTTTGTGTATGACTGGAAGTATTCACCGCATCGCCAACGCTTTCATGGCAATTCTGCGAGCGATCGCCCTTTCAATCAGTTTGTCATCTGCATCCAGAATCATGACCAAGTCGGTAATAGAATGCTGGGTGAGCGGTTATCCCACCTCGTATCCTTTGAGGCTCAGAAACTAGCCGCTGGTGCTTTGTTACTCTCTCCATATATTCCTCTGTTATTTATGGGTGAAGAGTATGGGGAAGACGCACCTTTTATCTACTTTGTGAGCCACTCTGATCCCGATTTAATTAGAGCAGTTAGGCAAGGGCGGAAACAAGAATTTGCTGCATTTCATGCTCAAGGAGAACCACCCGATCCCGAATCTACTGATACTTTTCTCAAGAGCAAATTGAATTGGGAAAAACGCAAAGAAGGAAAACACCAAGCTCTCTGGTCGTTGTATCAACACCTCATCTCTTTGCGTAATACAATTCCAGCTTTAGTGAAGCGAGAAAGACAAAATATGGAAGTAGGCTTTCTTGAAGCTGAAAAAATTGTTTGGTGGCGTAGGTGGGCTGAAGATAAGCAGATACTTTGCTTAATGAACTTTAACCAAAGCGATACTACTTTTACCCCTTCCTTTACGGTGAACGACGGTCATAAAATTTTAGATTCTGCAGATGAAAAGTGGCAAGGTTCTGGTTCTCTTTTACCAGAAAAACTGAGCAATGCACAAGAATTAACCCTGCGTTCTCAGAGTTTCGCACTTTACGAAAGCAGTGGACATTAAACAGTGAACAGTAAACAGTTATCAGTAAACAGTAAATAGTAAAGAACTATGAACTGATAACTGTTAACTAATAAAGTAAGAACTGATAACTAATAACTGGTAACTGATATGAGAATTCCAACAGCAACTTATCGAATTCAGTTCAATTCTACTTTTGGGTTTGATGCAGCAAAAGCAATTACAAACTATTTAGCAGAACTCGGAATTTCTGACCTTTATGCTTCTCCCATCTTTAAGGCAAGAGCAGGAAGTACTCACGGATATGATATTGTTGATCCCACTGTGTTAAATCCAGAATTAGGAACCCAGGAAGGTTTTGAAGCCTTAGTCCAGGAATTACAACAGCGGAACATCGGTTGGTTACAAGATATTGTTCCCAACCATATGGCTTATGACAGCCTAAACAGGTATTTAATGGATGTCCTGGAAAATGGTCCTGATTCAAACTATGTTGACTACTTTGATATCGCCTGGAATTCTCCTTTTGCTAGTAGTCATGAACCGATTTTGGCTCCGTTGCTAGGTAACTTTTACGGAGATTCTTTGGAGAATAGTGAAATTCAATTGAAGTATGATGAGAGTGGGCTGAATGTTAATTATTATAATTTAAAGTTGCCTCTCAAACTAGAATCTTATGCCAAATTTTTGACTCAGAATTTAGGCAAATTAGCCAAAAATTTAGGTAGAAAGCATCCAATCTTTGTGAGATTGCTTGGTATCCTCTACATGGTAAAAAATATTCCTTCGGAGGCTACAGCTCAGCAAAGACAAGACCAAGCAGCTTTTGTTAAAGGGCTTCTTTGGGAGCTTTATACGGATAACGATGATGTCAGAACATTTATTGATGAGAATTTGCAACTTTTTAATGGTGAACCGGGAAAGCCAGAAAGTTTTAATCTTTTAGATAGTCTGCTTACTGAACAGTTCTTTCGCCTCTCTTATTGGAAAGTAGGGGCTGAAGAGATGAATTATAGAAGATTTTTTACAGTCAATGAGTTGATATCAGTCAAGGTAGAAGAATTAAAGGTATTTAATAATACCCACGATTTGATTGGTAAGCTAGTGGATGAAGGTAAGTTTACTGGCTTGCGAATTGACCACATTGATGGTCTGTATGACCCAACTCAGTATTTAGAGAGGCTGAAAGAAAAAACAGGGGATACATACATAACTGTTGAAAAGATTTTACAGCCTGGAGAAGACTTACCAAGTAACTGGCCAGTTCAAGGTACTTCTGGCTATGATTACTTAAATTATCTCAATGGAATTTTCTGTAAAACTGACAACGAAGATAGGTTTACTCAAATCTACTGGGATTTCACAGGAAGTAGAAGAACATTTGAGGAAATTGTCCCAGAGAAAAAGCACCTGATCATAGATAGAAATTTAGCAGGTGATATTGATAACCTGGCTTTTCTCTTAAAGAAGATATCGGGTAAGTATCGCTATGGCAATGACTTTACAATCAATGGTTTGAAGCGATCGCTGGCAGAAGTTCTCACTCGCTTTCCTATTTACCGAACTTATATCACTCAAGAGGGTATATCCGAAAGCGATCGCCCTTATATCCAGGAAGTCATTGAAGCAGCCAAAGCGAACACACCGCTGTTGCAAAATGAATTGAATTTTATTGAGAAATTGCTGTTGCTAGAATACGATGCTTCTCTGACTCAAGCAGAGAAAGACCAGTGGCTGTACTTTGTCATGAGATTGCAACAGTACACTGGACCATTGATGGCGAAAGGGGTTGAAGACACAGCTTTATACGTTTATAACCGCTTTATTGCCTTAAACGAAGTTGGGAGCGAACCTGGTCGGTTTGGGATTAGCGCTTCAGAGTTCCATGAATTCAATCAAAAACGGCAAGACAGTTGGCCTCTGGCAATGAGTGCTAGTTCAACTCATGATACCAAGCGGGGTGAAGATATCAGGGCAAGGCTCAATGTCCTCTCGGAAATTCCTGAGGAATGGCAAAAACAAGTCCGAATCTGGAGTGAAATCAATCGTTCTCATAAAAAGACCGTCAAGCGTTTAACTATGCCGGACAGGAACGATGAATATCTTTTCTATCAGACACTTGTTGGAGCTTATCCGTTTTTTGAACATGAGTATGCCAGCTGTGTTGAGCGCGTGAAAGATTATCTACTCAAAGCGATTAGAGAAGCGAAAGTTTACACTGCTTGGCTGCGGCAAAATAGCACTTATGAAAATGCCTTTATTGATTTTGCCTCTGCAGTTTTAGAACCTTCACAAGACAATCCTTTCTTAAAAGAATTTGTGCCTTTTCAGAAACGGATTGCTTACTATGGCATTTTCAACTCTTTGTCTCAAGCTTTGCTGAAAGTTGCCTCTCCTGGAATTCCAGACTTTTATCAAGGAACCGAACTGTGGGATTTCAGTTTGGTTGATCCTGATAATCGCCGTCCGGTTGACTTTGAAACTCGGCAGTCTCATCTCAAAGCAATTAAGGAGCAAGCTAAGACAGATATTCTTAAGCTGATAGATGAATTACTGGCGAATAAAGAAGATGCCAGAATCAAGCTGTTCCTAACTAACCAAGCTTTAAAAGCGAGAAGAGAGTCTCTAGAAGTTTTTGAGAAAGGCAGTTACTTACCTCTAGAGGTGAGTGGCAAGTTTCAAGAACATATTGTTGCCTTTGCAAGGGGCGATGGTAATAAAACGATTGTTACTATTGCTCCGCGCTTCTTCACCAGTTTAATTCAACCTGGAGAGTATCCGCTCGGACAACAAGTTTGGGATGACACAAGCTTGAAGCTACCAGCAGCAGCGCCTTCAGCGTGGAAAGATGCAATTACTGAGCAACCAGTTCAAGCTAATGGCACTGTACTGATTGGCGAAGCGCTGAAACATTTCCCTGTGGCTTTGCTAGTTAGCCAAAACTAATGAAAATCAAACCACAGATAAACACAGATGCACACAGATAAATAACTCGTGTTCAGGGACTTCCAAATTAAAAAATATTCAACTTTTTTTTGTGGGATGGGCATCTTGCCCGTCCTATAATCTGGGCGGGCAAGATGCCCACCCCACAAGATTGGATAATTTATTTGTTGGAAATTCCTAATCTGTGTGCATCTGTGGTTTTAAATTAAATATGATGCCAGCTTTTTCAGCCATTCCTCGGCTTCTTTGTACAACTTAAATTTACGTTCATCTCGGCGAAACTCTGGCGTATGAACCATTCTTCTGCCATTTACCCATGTAGCACCGTGGAATTTGTGCAGCAGTTCGTGATACAAGACAAAGCTAACCACAAACTCGGGGATTTTTGCATCGTCAAGAGTCAAAGCAATCATCACTCTATCTCTTGCTGGTTCATAATGACCGAATTTACGATAAGTGTTGATCTGGTTCCAAATGAGACGTGGTTTGACTAAAGAAGAAGCGAAATATTCACGATTTACTTTGTCAAATAACTCATCCAGGTTATAGTACTTTCCTCTTGCATTCTCTACAATCACTTCAGTTATTAAATCAAGCTCTATCAATACAGAGCTATATTCTTCACTTGCTGCATAATCTCTAATAAGCCGCGTCGTTTGTTGACACTTGCCAAACAAAGCTGCTTTCACGAGTGCTTCCAAAGTTTCATCAGTAGCATTGATAAAACCTTCGCTAACTGTGAGAGTCGCTTCTACCAAAGAGCGTTTGCATTTATATATCCCCGTTAAGTGAGTTAACTCAACAACGATATTGAGCGGTTGAGCATATACTTTACAAAGTTTTTCAGCAATTTGCTTGACTCGATAAATTGTTTGAAGATGAAGTTGGAGGTTGCGTTCATAAGTCAAAAACTTCATCCATGCATAAATTTGACGTGAGGAACGGGTGAGATTGGCTGGTGTTGCTTGCGATGCTGCGCAAATTTTTTCAATCGCTGCAACAGTTTGAATCAAAGTTTTAGCGAGTTCTTGTATTTGAGCAGTGTTTGGTGTCGGACTTGAGACTAAGTTGGTAATCCTCTGCAAAATTGCATCTTGTTGCGTTTTGATGTTTTTGAGGCGAATTGTCTGCGCTTTATCTTGGGTAGGCTGAGTTTGAGCTAAAGGCAAATTGTCTAAGTCAATACTCTTGAGAAAATAGTAAGCTTGACGCGATCGCGTTGGTAACTGACTTGGTGTCATTCTCCCATGAGCGCACAACTGCTCAATAGTCTCGATAGAGTTTGTCATGAATTTTTTAAAATCTGCAACATCGCTAGCTGCTATCCCAGCCTGCAAGCGATTTCGTGCTACTTGAGCTGCTTTGACGATTCCGCGAATTTGTACCATACTGTTTTTTTTGCCTAAACCCTTTACCAATCTCACTGCAACTATAGAAAAGCTATTATACGGGCTTGAGCAATATCATATCCGGTTGAATAATTATTATTAAATTTCGCGCAAAGACGAGCCAGCGCTATAGGACGTGAGACCAGTGCTGCTCAGTGATGTTTACAAAGGGCGATCGCCTCATCGCTCATTGCTTTTTTATTTTTGTTAACTATTAGCTATTATTAGCAGTGATGATCATCTCATTAATGATTATGTTATATATTTAACACAATTTCTTTTTTGTGAGGCTAGCTATATGAATTCAAAAAAATTGAACAATAAAAATTTGCAAAATTTTGATGAAATTTTACGGGAAGTTGTGCAGGAAAATTTACAAAAAAATATAGATGAAAGCTTAAAGCATCATATAGAAAATTGTATAGTAGAAACTTTTAATAAATATATAGATGAGCAAAAAAAATTACAACGGACTTATTACACAAATACTAACGCCATCCTCGACAACAGTACTGCTGTTAAAGAATTATACAATAAACTTGAACAAACGTTGGGAGAACTTGACGATTTTAGAAACTCTGTGGAAAAAATGCTTATAGAGCAACGTCAGATAAATGGAGAACTGCAACGAAAAATTAATCATTGGGAACAGGCGGCTACCGAGTTTTTTTGTTTACTAGAGAGGGCTGTTGATTATGAAACAGATGAAAATACACGGTTAATAAATAGAATATTAGATGGATTTGCTCGTATTGTCATGAATTTAGGAATGGAGCGTGTAATTCCACAACCTGATGAACCTCTTAACGAAAAATTACATGAAGCTATTGATGAGGAAGAATCAAATATCACACCAGGAAATATTGTTAGGTGTGTCAATTGGGGTTATAAAATTGGTGACAAAATGATTGAAAAAGCAAAGGTAGTTGTGGCATCACCATTACAAAAACCTGAAAATGGAATTTAGTTGTAAGGTAGTAAATGCTGAATATAGTGAAATTTTTACCTTGGGAAAGGAGTAATTTAAGTAATGACAAAAAATTATGCTATTGGAATTGATTTAGGAACTTCTACATCTGAAATTTGTGTTTACCGAAATAATGAATCATTTCCAATTCCTGACCCTGCTACAAAATTGGCTATTATTCCATCAATTGTTGCTATTAATAAAAAAGGTGAAATTTTAGTAGGAGAAAATGCCCGCAGTTGGGTTGATGTATCAGGTCGTGGAGTTCGCGAAGTCAAGCGGAAGATGGGAACTGGAGAAACAGTGAAGTTGCTAGATACAGAGTATCGACCTGAAGAAATTTCAGCGCTGATTCTTCGCAAACTGAAGGAAAATGCTGAAGAAGCACTAGGAATTACGATTCGAGAAGTTGTACTTTCTGTTCCAGCTAACTTTCCAGATGCTGCTCGACAAGCGACACTGAATGCAGGTGAATTGGCAGGATTAAAAATTATTCGCCTGATTAATGAACCAACAGCAGCAGCTTTAAGTTTTGGCATCAATAATATTGATATTGAAGAACAGCTTGTTGTCTTTGATTTTGGTGGTGGGACATTAGATATTACCGTGTTGGAAATGGTTGCTGGTGTTCTTGATGTCAAGTGTAGTTTTGGTAATCCGCAGTTGGGGGGTAAAGATTTCGATGAGGCAATGATGGCATTGCTGAAGGCTAAATTTCAAGCTGAAAATCCTGGAGCAGAAATTTCTGAAAAAGCTCATGGCGCACTCAAAGAAGCAGCAGAAAAAGCTAAAAAAGTACTTTCTACACAGCGATCGCATGACGTACGCATTCCCTATTTTGCAGCGCAAGATGGTGAATTTATTGATTTAGAGGTGGAACTGACGCAGCAAGAATTTGAGGAGGCGATCGCACCTCTGTTAGAAAAGGCGCGGGAGTGCATACGTCAAGCACTGAATGCTAAGAAGTTGCGCCCCAGTGCTATCAACCGGGTGTTACTTGTAGGTGGTACAACTTATATTCCTGCTGTTCGCCAATTAGTCGCAGAAATGTTTGGTAAAGAAGGTAAACCACCTGATATTGGTGCAGACTTGGCAGTGGGTGTTGGTGCATCTGTTCATGCTGCTCTTGCTCAAAATTTCATTCCTGAGGATTCTGGTGTTATTCTCACCGATGTTGCTCCTTTTGGATTGGGGATTGAAGTGGTGAGTTACGTTGGCGGACAATATATGCTGACCTACGAACCTTTGATTCAGCCCAACACAACAATTCCTTATTCTACTCACAAAACTTACACACTTTTGAGAGCAGATCAAAAGCGGCTAGAAGTTCGTCTTTATCAAGACAATACAGGAAGCGCAAAGCTACCTAATGAAGCGATTGACACAGGAATAGCCACAGAAATTACAGATATTCCTCCGGCTGCTGACGGTCATCCTTATCCTGTGGAAGTGGAATTTTCTTATGACATTAATGGGATAGCTAAACTGAAAGCCACCATTCCTAACATTAATAAAAGTGTAGAGCTATCCTATGGTTATTCAGCCAAGCGTATGGGTAGCAAAGATATAGCTGACGCTGCTTCTCGCCTGAAAGAACTATGGAAGCAAAATGCCAAAGCGAAGCAATACGAAGGGTTAATCAATAAGGCAGAACGGTATATGGCTGGAATTCCGCCTCAGGAAAGATCGCCGCTGTCTGATATTGTTATGGAACTTAAAAAAGCTTTGATGAATGACAGCATTGAAGAAATTCAAAAAGCAGGCGATCGCCTTGTAGACTTCTTGTTTGACTTAGAAAACGACATGGAAGACTAACAAATGGTATATGAACTTTATCATATCCTGGAGATTTCCTCTCAGGCATCTGCTGATGAAATCAAACAAGCTTATTTCCGGTTAGTTCGCAAATATTCTCCTGAAAAAGATCCAGAACGGTTTCAGCAAATTCGCATCGCTTATAACACGCTTTCCGACTCAAAAGCGCGAGAAAATTATGACGCCATGCAGAAGCACGGCGACGAAATTAAAAACTTGATTGACCAAGCAGAAAATAAAATTCAACTAGAAGAATGGTCAAGCGCCATTCCCTTACTTAAGCAAGTTCTTGTCCTAGCACCAACAATGGATGCTGCTCGCAATCTACTAGGTCTTTGTTACATTCATACTAAAAATTGGGATTTTGCTGTAAAAGTCTACAAAGCATTAACTAAAACTAACCCTGATGTAGCAGTCTATTGGAGTAACTTAGGTTATGCTCACAAACTGCAAGCTGAGTGTTTGAATGAGCAAGGATTTATTAATACTCAACTTTATCACAATGCTCGGAAATCCTACCAGCAAGCACTTAACTTAGAACCATTTAATTCTGCACCTTATTTAGAGATAGCAGAAACTTACCTTAGTGAAACCAATTACTCAGAAGCATTGGCTTGGGCAGAACTGGCTATTGGTGCTGATGGTAAAGCTGATTATAATGACTTTGAAGCTCTTTTCTTTATTTGTCGTGTTCATTTTTGTAATAATCAGTCACACAAAATTGAAGTCATAGCCAAGAGAATAATATCTTTACTACCTGAAAACATATTAGAAATACGACAATATGCTGCTAGCCGATTTGCGAATATGGGAATTGAAATCGCAAAAATTGCTACAAAATCGGTTGACTTTAATATGTGGAGAGCGGCTTTTGAATTTATCAAGGCGGCAAAAAAATTAGATTCAACTAATTTAGGTATTAAAGAAATTTGTGTAAAAATTGAGGAAATAGTATCAGCTATTAATCAGTATGAAACCCTTAGCCAAGATTACTTAATCATCCAAGGATTCCAAAGATTAGCAGCATTTTGTTTAGCTGATTATTTTGATTTTTACGATTCACCGCCTGAGAGAAAAACTTTTCTCAATGACATACTGACTGAAATTTTAGCTTCTCCAACAAGCACAATTCTTTCGTCACTAGAGAGAATAAAATCTTACTATCCTGTAGTGTATGGATTGAACACAGAACTGTTCAATCGAATTGAGCAAGTCGCTTGTGTACCTTAAGAAGCTTCAGTAATCAGTAGGAGACTTCCAAAAAATATAAATTATTCAATATTGTGTCGGCTGGGCATTCTGTCCACCTTTGACAAGTGGCAGGCTAGATGCCTCCACAAGAGGTATTTGGATACTGTTCTATTTGAAAGTCCCTACAAGAACCCAGTAGTGCTTAGCTCGCTTACACTTGAGGTGCCGCTAGTTGTGTCACTTTAGGTAATTCTACTTTTTTTGCATTTTTTTCCCCACAAAGACTCTGTTGTTGATATATTTGAATAATTTATAGAATTTCCTCTAACCTTAGCAACATATTTTGTAGATTTATGTTATCTTGGGCTATAGGATTTATATTCGGTTGTGCAGTTTGTGTTTTATCTATTTACAAGCGTCTCTCCGAATCTAACTCTCTACATAGTCTGATTCTGGAGATGTTTCATGTCAATTTACGTAGGTAACTTATCTTACCAGGTCGAGCAAGATGACCTCAAACGCGTCTTTGCAGAGTATGGAACTGTTAAGAGCGTTCAATTGCCTCTAGACCGGGAAACAGGTCGCGTGCGTGGGTTCGCTTTTGTAGAAATGGGATCAGAGGCAGAAGAACAAGCAGCGATTGACGCCCTAGACAGTGCTGAGTGGATGGGTCGTAATCTGAAGGTTAATAAAGCTAAGCCCAAGTCAGACTCAGGTTCTGGTGGTGGTAGATGGGGGAACAACAACCGTGGTGGTGGTGGATACTCTCGTGAACGGTACTAATAAGCTTTAAGACAAAGCTTTGAGACAAAGAATTTAAGTCTAAAATTTCAAGGGCAGGTTCTTTGTCTGCCCTTTTTTGCTATCCAGCTTACAGAATTGCTCATGTCCAGCCACTAATTTAGCTAATTTAAAAGGAGATAGGATGACCCAAGTGATTCTTGGCGAAAATGAAGGAATTGAGTCAGCCCTCCGGAGATTTAAACGAGAAGTTTCCAAGGCAGGAATTTTTCCAGATTTGAAGAAGCATCGTCACTTTGAAACACCCCTTCAAAAACGCAAGCGTAAAGCAGTTGCCAATCACAAGCAGCGTAAGAGCCGTTTCCGATATTGAGGACAAGTATCAGCAAATCAAGCCATGCTGAGTAAACTGATGTCATGATTACCCAGGCAGTACTCATCTATACCCAATTGCCTGGGTAACATAACAATGCCTGACGGAACACAACACGGCTACGTAACGAACAGTCATCACGCTTTAAACATCATAAGGATATTTAAAGATCATAAAGATATTTTGAGTGAGAGTAGATTACAACTTTAAAAAAGATTTGGTTATATAACCAATGTTTTATTAACAGGTATAGTTAACCGTGACCCCAGAAACCAAACATATAGTTAGCGAACTCAGGCATGAGTTTTATTCTTTGTTCGCTGCTGCGATGAATGTGCCGGTGAGAATAACTGGTGCATCCTATAGTAGTAATTCCCCTATCGCGTCTTGGGTGGATGATAGGCAACGCCTGAACTACGTGAATGTCTACGCTTACACAGCACCTGATGAATTTATCCCATTCCGCCCCTTTATTCTTCGGTTAGCCATAAACAAAAGCGCTGGTAGAGTCACGATAGTAAAAAAGGGGCAAGAATGTCGAGGTCTTAATCGTATGTGGGACTTCGAGTTAACCTTATTGCCAGAGGAAATCTTAGACTTTCTCCCTTGGATAGTGAGTTTAGTTCAGGCTTATGACAAAAATTCACCTTCATTGCTTGCGCCACCACCCCATCCATTTGAATTGAAAGTGCCAACGGTTGGGTTATTCAATGAAGCATGGACTCAGAAAGCTTGGCTGCTTGCAGAAGAAGCAACAGCAACGTTCATTTAGCATACTGTATCGCTTGCTTGGCGATTATATGTGTTGGTTTAAAAATAAAACTTAGCTGTAATTTTAAATGCTGCCCAGTAGTAAGGATGATTGTAAAGCTTTGTTTCTGCTGGGATATCACGACTTCTATTCAATTCCGTGGCTAAATTTTCCTTGATTATGACTCCTGTTTGAGCGAGTTGGTTTCGTAATTGTTCATACCATTGTTTGAATTCGCCAGCAGTCAATTCCTTAAGCCATTGAGTCGCTTCTGTCAAGGCAGTGGCTGGCGATTTGTTTTGCTGAAGTCGTCGATAAAACTCTATCATCACTAAAGCACTAGCTGCCGATTCTGTAGCCCACAATGTACTTAATACATGGCTGACTCGTTGAGTGAGAAAAACGCTGACTAAACCGGCGTATTCGGTAGTGATATTTTGGTTGCTATTCATCGCTGTTTCGCAACTTGAGAGAGTGATCAAGTTGTAATTCGCAATTGGATGAGTGCAAATTTCTTCTACGGTTAATTTGTCTTCACCAGCTAACACAAATTCTGATTTTTGCGGCTGACTAAAGTTGTCAGTTACATACCCTTGAAAATGAAATATATTGTAATTACCAGATAAAGCAATTTCTAACTGCCTTTTAGAAACTTGTGTGCCTTGGATACATTCACAACAACTGAACATGAGGCTAATCGCTTCAGATTCAAGTTGAGCAAATTGTCGTGCAGGATCATTTGTATTTTCAGGATGTTCCACAAACAGTAATGGTATCTGCACTTGATGGGGAGGTTGAGATTCTAAAGACAAGCCAATTTGGGCGCTAGGCAGATATGTAAATGTGAAATTATGCGGTTGGAATAACTCTTCATCCGCAGCAGAGGAGAGATTGAAAAGGGCGTGGAGCGGAAATCTGTGTAAGTCACGATGGGGAATTATAATCAGATGAGTGATGTCTTCAAGTTCATTAACAATTGTGGAAATATTGAGGATATTTTTTAGATTTAATAACCTCTGTTCCATGTCTGCTTGCCAAGAATGACTACTTTTGTTGGGTGCGTCATTTGCCTGGAGTTGCCGATATTCCGTGTATTGTTGATTCCAATCTTCTAGCCAATCTTCAAATTCAACTAAGCGTTGCACCGCTTCGGGTAGAGGCATTTCATCAACAACCGCGACATTCAGAACAGGTGTAAAAATGGGAATAGGTTCTGGAGAGTTGTATTTAATGATGAAAGTGCGTAAGGTACTGGGGCTGATATGCCAGTAGATAATTGCAGTTGTGGGGTTGAGAAGCTGGTGAATTGATCGATAATTAGGCGAAATAATCTCATCTGTCCAACCAGAAAGAAGCCAAGTTAAACAAGCATTTTTCCCATGTTCCGCGATTTCTAAAGCTTGCGCTATCTCACCGAACTGCATGGCTATATCAACTGCTAACTGTTCAAAACCTGCATACTTGAGCGCTAACTCTTTTTTTTCTTCATCAGAAGCAGTGGTTTCACTGAGTAAGTATTGCAATAAATCTGTAGCGTATTGATGTAATTCTTGCGCTTGCGAAGTTTCGCTTAAACATACAAGCGTTTTGATCAGGTTTTGCAAAACCTCTAGATGTAATTGAGGAAAAGCTTCTGGTGTGAGAGTATTGAGCGCTTGATTGTACTCATCTACGGCTTGGTGCCAATAATAGCAAGGTGTGGTGTGTCTCTTTCCTTGCTCGTAATGTGCATTGCCAAGCGCCAGACGCAATCTGCCCCAACCTTCTGGCTGTGTATCTTGGCGAACATATTTCAACCCTTGCTCGTAGCTTGCCAATTTTCCTTCATAGCCGCGTTGACACAGATCTGGATTTGCTGCAGCTATGGTACTGAAAAAAGTCAGAGGCGAGTCGCTAGAAACTGCATTTCCGGCTGCGTAGCCTCGCCCAATCCAAGCTTCCCAGGTGTCAGGTTTGATTTGCAAAGCGTTGTCATATGAGGCGATCGCTTCTTCAAATCTCTGCAAAGAAAATAGCACTACGGCTCGGTTGTACCAAGCTAACTCAAATTGGGGGTTAATTTGTATAGCTTTATCATAGGAAGCAATTGCCTCTTGATGATGTCCTAAATTTTCCAATGCGATCGCGCAATTAAACCAGGCTAAGTAGTAGTCCGGTTTGATTTCTAAAGCTTTGTCCCAGGATGCGATCGCATCATACCAGTGCCCCAAATTCGCCTCTACCACACCGCGATCAATCCAAAGTTCGTGTGAGGCTGGATTGATTTGAGCTGCTTGTTCGTAAGATGCGATCGCATCTTCATGTCGCCCTATTTTACCCAATGTACTTGCTAAAGCGTACCAAGCTTCGTAAAAGTCGCCTTGAATTTCTATTGCTTGCTCTAAGCTTGCTATGGCATCTTCAAATCTTCCTAAATTAGAAAGTTCTACACCTCGACTGTACCAAGCTAAATCGAAGTCAGGTTGGATTTCTAAGGCTTTCTCAAACGATGCGATCGCATCGTTTGTTCGCCTAGCCTCTGCCAACGCCACACCTCGCTGATACCAATTATCTTGGTCTTGGGGTTCCAGCATCAATGCTTGATCGTAACTGGCAACTGCTTCCAATGAACGCCCTAACTTTTGCAACGCCATACCCCGACTAGACCAAGCATCGGGATAATTGAACTTAATTTCTATAGCTGTATCAAAGCAGAAGATGGCATCTTCAAAGCGTCCGATTTCTCCGAGTGCTGCGCCTCGATTGTACCAACATTTATAAAAGTCAGGTTTGAGCGCAATTGCAGAGTCGTAAGATGCGATCGCCTCTGAAAAATGCCCTAAGTAAAATAGTGTTAACCCCCGGTTAAACCAATATTCGTGCGAGTTGGGGTTAATTTCTATCGCTTTGTCGTAAGATGCAATTGCTCCAGATAAATCACCTGTTTTTGCTTGCTTAAGACCAGTGTAAAACCATGCTTGTGCTTGTTCAAAAGGGCTCTGCTGTCGTTGATTGCTAAGCGCATTCGTCTTAACTGGTGCTTCGCTTTGAATTCCTAGCCCAGAAGCCAGCTGCTGAACTAAATTGGTACTCTGGTCTAACCTGACTAACAATTCATCCAACGTTACAGCTACAGGTGGCGATAAATCCGAAGACTCAGCCGATATAGAAGCTTCAGATGTGACTGCTTGGATTTCTTTTGCTACCCGAGATTCTTCTTCCCGTTGCTCAACCGGACTTTCCACAGGTGATGCTGTGGTTTGGGCATCTGGTCCATCGTATTCCCATATCAATTCCTCTCGATGATTCGTATACTCTTGCTGTGGAGAGTTTGAAACGGGTGCAGGCATAGTCGTTTCTGTTTCATGCCTGCGTTTATTGTCTGAATGCTGTTTGCTGTCTTTTGGTGTCAACCCTTCTTGTATTGCGATCAGCGGGGTTGCAGGAGTGATAGTTTCTGTATCTTGTGCGCCATCATTTTCCCAATACGCTTCGCCCAAGTTTCGCGTCAACAACCGTAATCCAATGTCGTATGATAAATCTCCAATTGTCCCGATATCCAATTCGCCTAGCTGTACCATGCGTTCAGCTAATTGAATATTTGGTGCAGGAGATATTAACAATCTCTCGCCAAAATCCAGCAGCCAATCTATCCAGCGCTCAACAGAAATCCGATGTTCCATTCTTTGGATGTATTTGAGCGCCCACTGTTGCCCTCTTGCCTGATGCACACCTTCTAGCAGCTGAGTAAACAAAAATTCCAAATCCGCATTCGTCAGTTCAGGTGGAGATTCCACCTTCTGTTCCCCTGTAGGATACATAGAACGAGTCTGCTTTTTCCTAAAGAGGAATCTGAAAAACTTGTTAAGCCACTTTACTAGCCGCTTGAGCATTTCGGACACTATTGGAGGTTGTTCATCATAAGATTTTAGCGATCACAGTGTTAAAAAAGTTATGACTTATCCAAAAACCTCACACAAGCACATGGGCAATTAATCGTATGTTTGGAAAACTAACTGCGTATTAACAGCCCTATGAAACAAGGTTTTTTGTCATTCACAACAGTTTCACATGAGAAAATCAACCAAGCCCTGTCTAATAATAGTGTGTTTTAAGATACACTATAGCAGGAAAAATTAGGTATTAAATTATGGTTCTGCTTGATTGGTACTCGATTCATTAGCAGCATGGAATTGATTCAGCAAAGCCTGGATAATGACTTCTGGATCTTTAGTCTCAATTCCTATTTGCTCAGAAATCTGGTTGCGTAAGTTCTCATCTTCCTGCAACAGCACAAACAACTGATCTAACGTGATGGTTTGGTATTCTCCTTCTGGAAGGTTTTCTACTTCCATCACTTCGGCTTGCTCGTCGGGAGTTTCTGCGGTTGCAGAGATTTGCTTTCCTGTATCTGGTCCGTCATACTCCCATATTGGCCCACCGCCTAGGCGCGTTAACAACTGCATCCCAATATCATAAGCAACGTCTCCAACTTCTCCAACCTCCAATTCACCTAGTTGTACCATTCGGGAGGCTAGTTCATTATTGGGCGTAGGTGCTGCTAGCAATCTTTCGCCAAAACGCTGCAACCACTCCACCCAACGTTGAGTTGAAACACGATGTTCAATATTATCCAGCCATTTTTGCGCCCATGCTTGCCCTCGTGCCTGATGCACGCCTTCTAAAAGTTCTGTAAACAGAAATTCCAGATCCGTATCCGTAAGGGGTGGAGGCGGTTCTTTTTGAACATTTGCCCCTGATTTGGCTAGAGTTTGGTTTTTGCCAAACAAGCGTTGAAAAAACTGTTTGAGCCATTGAATTAACCGCTTGAGCATCTCCCGCACCCGTAAGTGTTGGTGTTTACCATAAGATTGTAGCGGTGTCTTACGCGTCTGGGCACTGCACCATTACCCTACTCAATTAAATAAGATGTACACATGGGAACTTTTCCGTCAATAGTAAGACATAAATATTTGCATAAAGAGAAAAATATCTTTAAACCATACATTGTTTTTTATGGTAAATTTGTACTACAAGAATAGAATTATCAATGTCTAAAGTGACTGTGTGTGTTTAAAATGGTTTCATCCCAAATTGCTTGGGTGCTAGTTATTAACCCTCAGAGGGATTGACATTTCCAAATCCATGTCTTATGAACCCCTGCACCACAAGTATCGCCCAAAGAATTTTGCTGAACTAGTGGGGCAAGAGGCGATCGCTACCACCCTCACCAATGCTATCCGTGCTACCAAAATTGCCCCTGCATACCTGTTCACTGGTCCTAGAGGTACGGGCAAAACTTCCAGCGCTCGTATTTTGGCAAAATCGCTTAATTGTGTTAATCATGACAAACCTACGCCTGAACCGTGCGGCATATGTGATGTTTGCCAGGGAATTAGCAAAGGTTATTCTTTAGATGTTATTGAAATTGACGCTGCAAGTAACACTGGTGTCGATAATATCCGCGAGATTATAGAAAGAGCGCAATATGCCCCGATTCAGTGTAGGTATAAGGTTTATGTTATTGATGAATGTTTAACTGGGGATTCTCAAGTTTTAACCCGTGAAGGTCTTGTCAGAATTGACGATCCCAAGATTAAAGGTAAACAGGTTCTCAGTTATAACGACTCTACAGGACAGTGGGAATTCAAGAAAGTCGTCAGGTGGTTAGACCAAGGAGAACGTGAAACGCTGGTTATAAAAACAACTAACCGTGAAATAAGATGTACGGGCAATCATTTGATCAGGATAGACCGGGGATGGATAGCAGCAAGAAACGTAAAAGAAGGAATGAGGATACTATCCCCTGTGAATGTGGATGCGGTACCCTCATTTACAAATTTGGAAACGGTCGAGTCTGTTTACCTCGCTGGAATGGAGAAAGTCTATGACATTGAGGTAGCAGATAACCACAACTTTGTTGCTAACGGGCTGCTTGTCCATAACTGCCATATGCTCAGTACAGCAGCGTTTAATGCGCTACTGAAGACACTCGAAGAACCACCTAAAAACGTTGTCTTTGTACTGGCGACGACTGACCCGCAACGAGTCTTACCTACTATTATTTCCCGGTGTCAACGCTTCGACTTTCGCCGAATAGATTTAGAAGCCATGGCGAAGCATTTAAGTTATATAGCTTACAAAGAAAATATTAATATTACTCCGGAATCGATCGCGCTAATAGCGCAAATTGCTCAAGGCGGATTACGCGATGCAGAAAGTCTCCTTGACCAGTTAAGTTTATTGCCAGGTGAAGTCACACCAGATAAAGTTTGGGATTTGGTTGGTTCAGTCAGCGAACGCGATTTGCTTTTTTTGTTGAATGCGATCGCCTCTGACAACCCCGAAGCTGTTCTAGACTGCACTCGAAAAATTCTGGATTCCGGTCGCGAACCTTTGATTATTCTTCAGAATTTCGCTGGATTTTACCGAGATTTACTCATCGCTAAAACTGCGTCTCGTCGCAACGATTTGGTTGCTTGTACTCCTCAAACTTGGGAAGCGCTGATAGATTTTGCCCAAGAGTTTGACATAAGTACAATTTTGGCAGCACAACAACACTTGCGAACCGCTGAAGTGCAACTGAAAAACAGCACACAACCCCGTTTGTGGTTAGAAGTTACATTGCTGGGATTGTTACCCTCAGCGAATATCCCTGTTCAGCAAAACGGTAGAGGCGCAGTTTTCACACCTAAAGTTTCGCCACCTCCAGCTTCACCACCTCTGGGAAAAAGTGAACAAACACCAGTCACAAACCGCAAAACGCCTTCAGTATTAGAACCAGAAAACAACCAGAAAACAACTGAACTTGTTTCAAAACCTGTAGAAGTAGAAGAACCCAAAAACCACCAAATAAATAACTCACCACAAACTCCCACTGTTCCTCCTCCCTCCGAACCCTCACTCCCTCACTCCCTCACTCCCTCATCTCCCCCTCCTCCCTCCGAACCCTCACTCCCTCACTCCCTCACTCCCTCCGAACCCTCCGAACCCTCACTCCCTCACTCCCTCACTCCCTCATCTCCCCCTCCTCCCTCACAGCCTCCGCCTAAAGTAGAAAGTGAGGTAACACAATTTGACTTAACTCAAGTTTGGCAGCAAGTGCTTGCGAATTTCGAGCCGATTTCCACGCGAGAACTACTGCGCCAAATGTGTCATCTTATAGAATTTGATGGTGCTGTAGCCCGTGTTGCGATTAAACAAGCTTGGTATAAAAAAGTCCAATCTGACCAACCTAAAATCGCCGCAGCGTTTAAGGAAACTTTCAGGTGTGACATCAAGATAAACCTGGAATTTGCAGCCGCATCAACTTCTACCCCTGCGAAAACTTCTCCTACTCAAAACAAGCCTGTCACTCCTGCGAGTTACGAACCTCCTCGTGCGCCTTCTCCCGGAGTTCCTAAATCAACCCAAACACCTCCGACAACAACTTCAAATGTGACAAATAATGGTAGGGTACCTACTTCAGACACTAGCGATCGCAGTGCTACACCTTCCCCACCTCAACCTCAAGCTCCCACAGAACATTGGGAAGTTGATGAAGTCACAGCCGCAGTTCAACGTTTGGCACAATTCTTTGATGGAGAAATCATCCGATTTACAGATGACACAGAACGACAAAATTTAACAAATATGTGTGAGTGGGAAGATGATTCAGATATTGAAGATGAATTTTAACGGGGACTAGGGACTAGGGATTGGGGACTGGGGATTGGGGATTGGGGATTGGGGACTGGGGATTGGGGATTGGGGACTGGGGACTGGGGACTGGGAAAGATGTTCTTACTTTCTTTTCAGCGGGGTTTGAATCCGCGTCTATAATCCTCCCAATACCCAATCCCGTTCGGCTGACGCTCACGGACGTTCGGCGAAGCTCAGTCGAGCCGCAGAAGCCTAATCCCTAATCCCTAATCCCTAATCCCTAATCCCCAATATCCAATCAAAAATAAAAGAGAGAAGATAGAAAATCTCCTCTCTTCATTCTTCTCTCTTGATTTTTTATTCTTTACTGATTTTTTATTCTTTACCTTGATGGACAGTTTTGACCCATTTCAGGCGCTTTGGTCGCAGTGACATTCGGGCTGTGGTGCTACTGATGACCACAATCCAGTGGAACATATATAAAGCGCCACGCAAGGTCTGAAGCAGCAGGACAAGATAAGTGGATACTTTAAATTCCTTTTGTTGACGTATGCGCCGTAAACCTGCAAACATCCCTGCCATTGATACCGTCACCGTCAAGCCAGTTACTGGACTTAAAATTGGTGGACGATGTCGGGCGATAGCCATCAATAAATCTGGCACTGCCGCTGTGGGTAAGATGTACTGGAGCAGGATAAAGAATACGAATAAATTCCAGGTTTTGCGGGTTCCCATGCGGTTTTTGAGAATCAGATCCCAGTAATCTAAATACCGCTGATATCCGCCTTCTGCCCAACGGCTGCGCTGATGCCAGAGGGCGATCGCATTTGTCACGCCTTCTTCCTCTACCGCTGGGTTGAACACGCACTCAATATCCCACTTATCTAGATGCAAGCGCAATGTCAAGTCTAGATCATCGGTAATTGTTTCCTCATTCCACCCGCCGCAACGCAACAGCGCTTCTCGCCGGACAAACTGACCGTTACCCCGCAGTTCGCCAATACCGCCTGCTGCTGTCCTTTGATGCTGCAGAAAAGTATCGACTGCCATTTCTGCGGCTTGACCTTTTGTCCAGAAATTTTCATTGGCGTTGGCGATCGCCTTTCGCACTTGTACTGCGCCTACATTTTCCCGTTGAAACAACGGTATGACACGCACTAGCAAGTCCGGCGACACCTGGGCATCAGCATCAAACACCGCCAAAATTTCCCCTTTTGTCAGCCCTAGCACCTGATTCAACGCTCCTGATTTTCCTCCGCCTGCTTCTGGCTTTCGCCGCAGTATTTTCAGTTTGTCGTATTCCTGCGCTAGTTCTGCCAACAGTTGGGGCGTCCTGTCGGTGCTGTTATCATCAATCACCCATACTTCATATTGTCCTTCTGGGTATTCTAGATTACAAAGGTTTTTGACTAATCTACCAATGACTGCCTCTTCATTTTTAGCTGCCACCAACACTGATACAGATGGCAAATCTTCCTGAATTTGCTCGTTCATACGTTTTGGTCGAGCAAATACCACCACGAGGACGTGAATGCCTATGATAGTCGTTAGCCCTAGTACGAACAGAGCTCCCCAGGAAACCAAATGCAGTGCAATTGTGCCACTCCAGACCATTGTCAAAACTAGAGCGGCTTTGCGTCTACGACCTTGAAAGCGGGATGGAAGAGACACGCTTGTGAATGTCTCCTCCTCTAACTCCTCTTCTGACTCCTCTTCTGACATAGAGAGGTCAGAAAAAAGCGAGTTGAGCGGATCAAGCTCGTTGTAAGAATCGTTGTCGGGCCAGGAATTCGCTGGCATAGGTTACCTGATTCAACCACCAGTATTTGTCTACACCCATAAAGAAACTGGGTATTAAGTAACACCAAACAGTGCAACCTTCGCATACCTTGAGCTTACCTTGAGATTGGCGGTATTTGTCTACCTCCTCAGACTCACGATAAAGCTCATAGAGTCGTCCATTAATGGGAATTCCCGTTTGGGCGAAGTGGTAGCAAGGTAGCAGCAGCTCGTCGTTAGGAGAAATCGCAATAACGGCATCTACCGCCTTACAACGGGGATTTTTAGTATTATTTCCCCCAGCTTCAATAAAAGCGAGTGCTGCCCTATTGTACCCGACATTGTTATATTTCTTTGCAGTTCTTTCAATTGCTGCTACCATTTCCGGCGTGGGATTCTTATTCGAGTTGTAGTGTTCGTGTGCTGTAAAGGCTGGGTTCAGCCAAACTCGAACACCGAGTTTTTTGCCTAATTCTCCCACTTCGTCAATGCGATGGTAATTCTGGGCGGTGACAGTGTGGTTAAGGACTGGGTATTGTCCTAGAGACTTGGCGATCGCCACCGACTCTACCAATGTGTCAAAAATTTTTACTCCCCGCGACTGATCATGAATTTCTGCATCTCCACCATCCAAAGAGAAATTCAAATAATCTACTAATCCCTGAATTTCTTTGGCTTTCTTGGGATACAAAATTGTATTCGTGGTCATACTGGTGATAAAACCTTGACGCTTCGCCTCCGTATAAATTTCTCCTACATCATGTCGTAGCAGCGGTTCACCACCTGTAAAGTCCACATACTTGACTCCCAAGCGGCGTAAATCTTCTAAATTATGCTTAATTGTCTGATAATCAGCTTCTTTTCCTGGCTCTAATGACCAAATGTTACAAAAATGGCATCTGGCATTACAGCGGTAAGTCAAGTAGTAGTTTGCGACCAGTGGAGTCATAGCGTAAAACCACCTAAGTTTCCTTAAGACATCTTGAAACGGAGTTCACAAAGAGTCAACCAATTACTGCCTCTTTATCTCTTTGTGAACTACCGCAACAGATGTGTAAACAGAAATTTTTTTGGGAAAACTAGTAACATCCCCTAAGTAGCCTAATTGTCAACTTACTTAAGGAATGTTTAAAGATGACTTTAGAGCAACTCGAACCCGTGACTCAACAACAAGCAAGCGTCTACTTGCCTTATATTCAAGGTAGCAAACGTAATTTCTTGCGCTATGCAATTAGTCTCTATCAAAAGGGCGCTTTGGAAGGACACCGTAAGATAGAAGGCAGCGATAATATTTCCTTTGTCGCGACTTGGAATGTTGGGACTCTACCCTCAGACTTAACGCGTTGCCGAATGCAGTTTGATGGCAACGCGGAATTAAGCTATGAAGTGATGATGGCAAGCTTTGAGTTTATTAATTTTTTAATTGAATTGATAGAAAATTATAAACGTTACCGCGTAAGCGATTTTTCCCAAGCGTTTTACCGCAAACTACTGCGTATCGAGGATTGAATTGTACGTTGTCGCAACATAACTACTTGAATTGGGGATTAGGGATTGGGGATTAGGGATTGGGGTAGTGACGGATTATGGACGGGGATTCAAACCCCGCCGAAAAGAAAGTAAGAACATCTTGCCCAGTCCCCAATCCCCAGTCCCCAGCATGGGAAGCCTACACGCTCACCGAAGGTCAGTGTAGGTAGTTTACAACTTGAATTGGATAGTTCAACCTAAAATGAGTAGAACCTAGCTGAATTGTAAAAAGCTGTCAGCAATGAGCTATCAGCTTGCTTGGCTTGCTGGTGACTTACGGACGTCTACAGCTAAAATCAACAAAAGTTCTGAAAGCTACTTGACTTTTGAAATTAGGAGTGCATGTGTGCCGAAATCTGCTAAATACTTATTAATTGGATCTACGGAGGCTTACTGCGGGAAATCTGCAACAGTCCTAGGTTTGTCTTATCAACTACAGCGCAAAGGGCTGGATATTAGTTATGGCAAACCGCTAGGCACATGTATGAGCCAATCAGAGGGAACTGTGGTTGAGGAGGATGTTCAGTTCATTACTGAGAGCCTCAAGCTACCAAAAAATCGTATTGCACCGACAGTGCTGGCTTTGAATGAAGTCACTGTGGAAAAACGTTTGCGCGGGGAGAATAAGATAGATTATCAAAAGTCCCTAGCGGAGCAATATTCGCAAATGGTCTTGGGCGACTTAGTGTTGCTTGAGGGTCCTGGTAATTTAGAAGAAGGCAGCTTGTTTAATTTGTCTGTGCTAGAAGTAGCCCAAGTGGTGGATGCTGCTGTCCTTTTGGTAGCTCGGTACAATTCGCTGCTTTCAGTTGAAGCTTTATTGTCTGCTAAACAGCGTATCGGCGATCGCCTAGTTGGTGTTGTCATCAACGATATTCCTACAGAACAATTACAAGCTGTCAACACCACTATGCGTCCGTTTCTGGAAGAGCATGGTGTTCCCGTACTGGGAATGTTACCAAAAAGTCTTTTGCTGTGCAGTGTCAGCGTTGGGGAACTGGCAAAACAGCTTGGTGCAGAAGTTCTTTGCTGCAATGAACGTTTGGATTTGATGGTGGAAAGCTTAGCGATTGGCGCGATGAATGTCAACGCCGCAGTCAAGTATTTTCGGAAGCGGCGAAATATGGCAGTGGTGACAGGGGGCGATCGCGTAGAAATTCAGCAAGCTGCTTTGGAAACTTCTACCCAATGCCTGATTCTTACCGGACAATTGCCTCCCCCGCCTTTCATTCTCAATCGCGCTGAACAATTAGAAATCCCAATTTTGTCGGTTGACTTAGATACCTTAACGACTGTGGAAATTATTGACCGCACTTTTGGGACAGTTCGTGTCAACGAACCGATTAAAGTCGAGTGCATCCGCAATCTTATGGCTGAACATTTTGATGTTAACCGCTTGCTTGCTCTACTGGATTTAAGTCCAGCAGCAGCACTATCTTAAAAACCCTTAATACGCACTTTGATCCACTCATGAAGATGTAGTAGGGGCACAGCGCCCCTGTGTAGTGCCCTTACAAATCATCTGTCAGAGATTTCATTTGAGTAAGATACAGCTTGACCATTTTGAATTTTGAATTGGTTATGCTCTCTCGAAAATTTTTTTCTGGGATGTCATCGCATTACCAGGTTACAGAACAAGGAAACCAGCAGCTTTTAGGGTGGATTGCACAAGCCTCTGAACCCATGCCGATAAAAGACGATTTACTGGTTAAAATTTTTGGTGGTTATGTTGCTCAAAAGCAGACAATCTTGGAAGAGCTAGAGCGTCATCGTCAGACGCACCAAGAAAAATTGTCTACTCAAGGATAAATAGGTTACAGGGAACTCCCCCTTTGTCTGTTACAATAGCTAGGTTGTTTAATCTGATTTTGTCCGTCTTTGAGCCAGTCAACAGACCTTATCAACGTCGATTCATTAGCGCAAGAACTGGCGACAATCCAGCAAACGGGTTCCAAGCGAATCGCGTTGCTGGGTTCACGTCATGTCCCGATTACCCATCAGAATCTGATCGAGATGATGACCTATGCCCTGGTTTTATCAGGCAATCGGCTCATCACCTCTGGTGCTGCGGGTACGAATTCAGCTGCCATCAAGGGAGCAATGCGGGCTGATCCCAATTTGTTGACGGTAATTCTACCTCAAAGCTTAGAACGCCAGCCTCATGAATCGCGCCAGCAACTAGAACAGGTAATGCATCTGGTGGAAAATCCTAATAATGACCATCTGTCCCTTGCTGAAGCTAGTTACTTGTGCAATAAAGAGATTGTCTCGCGCTGTCAGCAACTGATATGCTTTGCGTTTCACGAAAGTGGCATTCTGCTGCGAACTTGTAAAGATGCAGAAGAACAAAGAAAGGTGGTGACATTATTTTACTTTGATTAATCATTTGTCATTTGTCCTTTGTTTTTTGTCTATTATGTTTGACTAGTGACTAATGATTATTTTTTTGTACTCTATTGCTGCTGCTGTCGTACTGATTTACCTGCCCTTTCTGGTGGTAAGTTATGCTCGTGCCCGTGTTGGATACGATATGTCTGCTCCGCGTGCCATGTTTGATAAACTACCACCATACGCTCAACGAGCGACTTGGGCACACCAAAACTCGTTTGAAGCGTTTATGATTTTTGCCGCAGCAGCTTTGATGGCATATGTGACGGGTGTTAATTCTCCCCTAGCTATTGGGGCGGTCATCGCTTTTATCGTGGCTAGGTTGCTATACTCGATTTTTTATATATTGAATATACCCGTTTTACGCTCGCTCATGTTTGTCGTAGGCTCCCTTGGGTATGCCGCGCTCATTGTCCTCAGCATCATTCAAGCAACTAGCTAATTGGAAAGTGAGGACTAGTTAGTAGTTAGTGGTTAGTGGTTAGTGGTTAGTAGTTTATTGGTTAATAAAAAATTCAATAACTACTAACTACTAGTCATTACTAATTACCAATCCAAAATCCAAAATTTAAAATCCGAAATGGTTTATGGCTTCTACCTATTCCTTTGACATTGTAAGCGACTTTGATAGACAAGAATTGGTCAACGCTGTTGATCAAGCTGTGCGAGATATTAAAAGTCGGTACGACCTCAAAGATACTCAAACAACTGTTGAGTTAGGTGAACAAAGTATTACCGTGAACACTGATAGCGAGTTCACTTTAGAATCCGTACATAATATACTGCGCGAGAAAGCTGCAAAACGCAATCTTTCGCAAAAAATCTTTGATTTTGGCAAAGTAGAATCATCGAGTGGTAACCGGGTTCGTCAAGAAATCAAACTTCAAAAAGGCATCAATCAAGAAATTGCCAAGCAAATTTCCAAGTTGATTCGCGACGAATTCAAGAAGGCGCAAGCTTCGATCCAAGGAGATGCAGTGCGTGTTAGCGCTAAAAATAAAGATGACTTGCAAGCTGTTATTCAACGGTTGAAGCAAGAAGATTTGCCTGTTGCTTTGCAATTTACAAATTATCGTTAGTCCTTAGTCATCCTCTAAGACAAATGACTAATGGCTATTCGTTTGAAATGAGTGAAATTAATTTGTAGGGCTGGCATCTTGCTAGCCCTACTTCATAACAAAATATAGCAACAGCCAAGGTGGTTAGGACATCAACAGATGATAAAACCTAGACACAAAAAGACTTTTCACCCAGTCCCCAGTCCCTAATCCCTAGTCCCCTGCTATAAATACAGCATTAGCCAAATAATGGGTTATGCTTTCTAGTTAATTAACCGCGTGATGCGATACTCTTTTGAAAAGCTGGACGCTCAGACAGCTGCTTCATGTAGTTTAATACAGCTGGGTAGGGGCTAAGGTCTAATTTGAGCAAGATGGGAATGTAAGATAAAATAGAACCTACAGCTACGTCAGCAACTGTGAATTCATTACCCAGTAAGAAAGGTTGACGCCCAAAAATTTCATTTAAAGCAGTCATCAAGAGGGGCAATTCTCGCTCCCGGCTTGCTTCTGCAAAAATTCCTGGACTCAAAGTGGCATTGGCAAATAATACCCACTGGGCTAATATAGCCTTCTCTTCTAAGGAGGTGGTTTTGCCGTACTTTTCGGCAAGATACAGCAAAATTGCCCCCGATTCCCAAAGCTGGAAATCACCATCAACGATCGCCGGAACTTTTCCTATTGGGTTAATTGCCAAATACTCAGGCTGACGGTGTTCACCCGCCTGCATATCCAGTTTGACAAATTCATAAGGAATTCCCAGTTCTTCTAGATACCACTGGACAATTGATGCGCGACTACGTGCGCCACCGTAAAGTTTCAACATACTGACTCAATTGGTGATAATAAACAGTCAACAGTTACCAGTAATTATATGGTATTTTTTGAGACATATAAATCATGACTGATAACTGATGACCCATTAAAGAACTTTATGAGTATGCGAATGCTGTTTAATGTTGTCTTCCTTTGTGACAACTCGGGAAGCATTTAGCACTCGCTTGCGTTCAGTAGAATATTTAAACTCAGTATAAGTTGCGCCTAGAGGAATCAGAGATTTAGCAGCTTCACGACGTTTGTAGGTGCGAGCAGCGGCGATCGCCCGTTCCACAAAATCATCACAAAACTGAGCCGTTTGCGGAAAACCAGCTGGAATTTGAAGTTTGTCTTCCTCCAGCACAGAACCCAAAGTTGTGGCACAAGCGAACTTAAAGGAGGTAGGAATACCTTTAACGAGCGTTTCTAAAGACGCAGAGGGAATAGGTTCCATCACTTCGACTTGATGAACTTCTCCGTCTTCTTTGACAAAGCAAGTCGCTAAGCCAATGACGATGTAGTCGTCGGCTGCTAAATCAGGAGCATTGGGATAAGAAGTGACACTTGCCATAAGAAAAATTTCTCAAAACTTCAAAAGAATACAATTCAGAATTCCGAAAATCTTCACAATATCTTTATTTTTCTGTGTTCTGACACCCGAACTCTGAGTTCTTTGACAATAGGGCTTTTTGGCATTTTATCAACTTGTAGCTCTCACTACTTAAATACTCTATGAGATTGATATTTGCTATTTCTGGAATTCGACTTGGGGAAGACGTATCAATTATTAGATTGAAGGATCTATTGGGTATAGTGTGCCTTCATCTGGTGGGACTGAGAGTGCTATATGACTTTTGTAGACATAGATCACAAATTACCTTTGGTTACATTTAGCTGCAATGCTTATGCCCAAATACTCATTAGCCACCTTAACAAGTGACACAGTTAGAAAACCACAAGAACGGGGAACCCTATAAGTTGATCTCACAGAGCAAGCAGCTCAGGTAGGAATATATGAACAGTCACTCATTTTTACCCTTTGGTGACAAGCAAAATCACCGCAACCCATTTGCCTCGAACAATACAAGAGTACTACAACAGCAAGGGGCTAACGGTAGCAGCAAACCTGCTTTGGGAGACAGCTACTTGCGCTCTCGTGCTCTAACAAAGGCTCAGCAAGGAAACTACATTGAGGCGATCGCCTTATTGAGTCAATTAATTCATCGTCATCCCCACAATGCTATTGATTACAACAATCGAGGGCTAATTTATTTTCAAAGTGGCGAAACTCAAAAAGCCTTTTGTGATTATAATACAGCGTTGGAACTAAATCCGAAATTAGCTAGTGCCTATAACAATCGAGCGAACTACTATGCTGCGTGTGGAGAATTGGTAGCAGCGATCGCTGATTATGATCGGGCATTAGATTTGAATCCCAGCCACGTTAGGGCATGGATTAACCGAGGCATTACCTTACGCGACTTGGGGCAATACGAAGAGGCAATTGAGAATTTTGAGGTGGCTCTGCTTTTTGGTCAATTAGAAGGGCACATTATAGCAGAACGAGGTAGAACGTATCATATTTGGGGCGATTGGAATTGCGCGATCGCTGATTATCGTCGCGCCTTAACTCAACTGCCTTGTGTTAGCTTGAACACCGAGGATCCAGGTTTGCGCTTGCGTTTACAAGTTGAGAATTGGTTAGATGAATTGCTGCATCCACAGCATTTTAACTGGTAGATTTTGCACTCATTGCCATATGCATGGCGTATCCATGAAATGCAAAGTCATAAACATCCTGATAACTATCAATGGCTAATAGATGATAACTACATAGCTCCTAAAAACTGAGCTACTAGCTATTCACTATTAGCTATTATCTTTGTTGCCATTTCCCCAATTTATTTATGAGGTAATAACTACGCTGCGGAGGAATCAGTTTTATTGTGCTTGTTCAACTTCTGTGGCATCCTTTGGAAACACAATCTGACGCTGGTTAGGGTCAAATCGATAGCCTTGTTCTTGCATAATCATCTTAGCTTGGCGCGGATCAAAGCTACGGCTAAATTCTGCCTGTAACTTATACACACGTTCTTCCATTTGCTTGACATCAATGCTGATTGCTCGTAACTTATCTTGCTGTGACCAATGCTCAGGCAAAAGTTGTATCAGAGCGGATATTGCTGCTGTTGAAATGACAAGATTAACTGCTATTTTTGCCGTAGTTTCTACTGCCATCACTTGATAAGAGCGTTGGCGAAGACGCCGCTTTGGTCGAGGAGTGACTCGGCGCTGTTGTATAGGTTGTAGCGGGGGTCTAGACGGTTGAAAGGCGTTCATAGTGATAAAAAGAACCTCGCACTTATGAGCGGACGCACCACAAAAAGCGTAGCTGCACTTATTGCGGTTTTATTTAGCTGTCATATTACTTCATTTTTTCCTACTTGGCACACTGAGATTATTTGTTGAAAAAATAAACCTGGCATGACTACGTGTGCGGTTTCCAACAAATTACGATAGTAAGCCGCAAGCGTCTTTTGAACTGCACCCCGTACTGCCAGGTTTATAGCGGTTCTTAGTTGAGTGCAATACATCAAGAAATAAGAACCACTGATGGACAACGGACACTTGCACGCCAGTCGCCTGGGTCGGGAAAACGCCAGATGCTTCAACGGGGGGAACCCCCGCAATGCACTGGCTCCCCTCCTGCAGCACTGGTCTCACCGCATAGCAGTATCCTCCAGATGAACACAGGTAAATCTGTACTTCATCCGAACAAGAAGCGCTATATTAGCTCTTCGAGATGTTACGAATTGTAAAGTGCTGTTGCCAACCGCCAAGCAAGAACGCCTGGAATCAGCGCCACCACAAGAGCGATGTACACTTGAGTATCTGAGATCGAAGTTGTCACCTGAGCGAGGTACAGAGTATCTAGCATTGGCATGATTTGAAACCTCCCAATATCAACAGATTTTGAATAGCTCGTTTACTACTTTTCCTTGTTTTGCCAAGATTGGGGAATAGGTTGTTACAAGATGCAACAATCGCTGATCATAAGTTATGAGTTATTAAAAAAATTTATAAAAATATGGATTGTTATTTGGGCATAGACTTTGGCACGTCAGGTGCAAGGGCTGTAGTGATTGACGAGCAAGCTTGTATTCAAGCCCAAGCACGTTATCCCTTTGAAATGTCAGAAGTTTCGGACTTAGCAAGTTGTTGGAAAACAGCATTGTTTAGCTTGCTTGAGCAAATTCCTCAACAATTGCGGGGCGAATTGAGGGCGATCGCCATCAACGGCACGTCTTCCACAGTCTTACTGTGCGATGATGCTGGTAAACCTGTGGATGTACCACTGCTGTACAACGATGCACGAGGGGCGGCGGTGATAGAGCAATTGAGAAGCATAGCGCCTCCAAATCATACAGTATTAAGCGCAACTTCTAGCCTTGCCAAACTTCTGTGGATGTCGCAATTACCATCTTTTGCTCAAGCCCGATATTTTCTGCATCAAGCTGACTGGCTGGCATTTCTCCTACATGGACAATTAGGTGTTACTGATTACCACAATGCTTTAAAGCTGGGTTATGACGTAGAAAAGTTAACATACCCAGACTGGCTAGAAAATATCCAAATAAAAGTTCATCTACCTAAAGTAGTAAGTCCTGGAACTTTTATTGCTGAATTACGCCCTGAAATTGCGTCTCAGTTCGGTTTGCATCGAGATTGCTATGTATGTGCTGGAACAACTGATAGTATTGCAGCTTTTCTTGCCAGTGGTGCCCAATTCCCTGGTGAAGCAGTGACTTCGCTTGGTTCAACACTGGTGCTGAAACTGTTAAGTCGTACCCGTGTGGAAGATGCAAAATATGGAATTTACAGCCACCGCTTGGGGGATCTATGGCTGACTGGGGGTGCTTCCAATACTGGGGGTGCTGTGCTACAGCAGTTTTTTACCAAAGCGGAATTACAAAGCTTGAGCCGTGAAATTGATGGGTCAAAAGTCAGCGAGTTGGATTATTATCCTTTGTTGAAGCCTGGGGAACGCTTTCCGAACAATGACTTAAATTTAGCGCCGCGATTGGAACCGCGTCCAGCTAGTGACGTGGAATTTTTGCATGGGTTGCTGGAAAGCATTGCTCGCATAGAAGCAAAAGGGTATGAATTGTTACAGGAATTCGGGGCAGACCAATTAACCCGCGTTTATACTGCTGGTGGTGGTGCGGTGAATGATACTTGGAGTGAGATTAGAGGGCGGTATTTGCAAGTTCCTGTGATGCAGCCTGTGAACATGGAGGCGGCGTATGGGACGGCGTTGTTGGCGATGAGAGGGGTAGGAGAATTGAACCGCAGAGGCGCAGAGGAAAGAGAAGTTTAACACAGGGGGAGGAGGTTTTTTAAGAAAGTCTGACCTGCGCTATCAAGGTTATCATCTAGGGAAAAGATGAGGCTGCGGATTCGGATGTCATCACTTTTAACATCCAAAGGCTGTGTAAGCTGTTTTGGGTATATCAAAATGGCTTGGTTACAGTTTGTAGTTGTGGCGTAGCTTACCATTTGATGAATGTCAGCATCTGCCGCTTTATCAGGAGCTTTATACTTGGTATCTAACACTGCTAATGTTTTACTAGTAGCAGCATCGCACAGTAGTAGATCGATAGAAAACCGTCGATTCTGACCTATTTCTACCTGATGTTGCTGCTTGAAAAAATAGCCTTTTGGTGCATTTTGTTTCAGCCATTCTGCAACGAAACTTTCATACAGCTTTGCCATATCGACGAGAAAGGGTAGCATTGTGCGATCGCCGCTTTCATGACTTGGTGCAGTGTTGTCTAAGAAGAATCGGCAGAGATTGTGTAATAGTCGATAATCTTCATTCAGGCGGTTGTACTGTCGCCCGATACAATCTTGTGAACTACACGGTTGCAGCGTTACTAATCCTTGTAAAGCGTGATAAGTTTTTCGTACCGTTGGAGATACTCGTTCTGAACACAAACCACTGCGACCAATAATAAAAAGTGTCCAGGCTAGAATTTGGTTTTCTTTAATATCAGCCGTATGTTCTTCGTAGTGGCATTTAAGTTTAATATTCCACGGCTTTTGGATAGCCTGTCGCACATCTAACCTTCCCCTTACATAGCTTAGTTGCTCTGTTTTAGGTAAGTATGTACGATATAATCCTTTTCTACAATGCTCTAGAATTCGCTGGGCTAAGACATAAGCCAGATGGCTGTAAAATTCCTCTAGAGATTCACAATTCATCAACCCTTCGAGAAAGCGGAAACTCTTTAGAGTGTATGCATATTCCAGCATTCCAAAAAGGTTTTTGATAGGCACTTTGGGATTGAGTTTTAAATCAAATTGAGTGCTTAAAGGAATGTAACCTACCCATCCATTAGATTTGAGTTGCCATTTATTACCTGTTTTATAGGTAGGAAAATCTATATTTACTTGGTTTTTATATTTTTTAAATAACTCTATTCCTACTGCTTCGGGTATCTCGTCAGAATGAAATGACTGTGTTGCATATTCAGTCAGTTCAAGAATTCTTGGTTCTCCTGACTTCATAGTGATAACTGTTGCTTGACTTTCTCCCAGCGAAACTCATTTACTTTTTCTAGCTGGTTAAAGAAGTATTCTTCTAAATAAGGCTCGATTTCCATACACCAGATATCTTCAATATCTTCACTTAAATTATCTGTTAAGAAAAATGAAACACCGATTTCATAGTTTTTGTCATTGATTGTCTGATTCAAGCGCTGTAAAGTCTGAATCAACCCCTCTACTGCAAAACCTGTTTTCTGGTGATACCGTCGTAGCACATCGTAGTTTGGGCGGAGTTCAATAAATGCGAAGCGGCGGCGTAGTGCATAATCTACTAAAGCAATTGACCTATCTGCTGTGTTCATCGTGCCAATGATACGAACGTTGGCGGAAATGCGAAATTTGTTACCGCCCGCTAGAGGAATTTCTTTGTCGCGGTACTCCAACAGATACATTAGTTCACCAAAAACTTGAGCTAAATTTGCACGGTTGATTTCGTCAATTATTAAAACGCAAATACCTTGACGGTTTTCTGCCTCTTTACAGAATTGTACAAAGCGACCTGGAACCAGCGGATATGTTAATTTTCCATCCTCGCTTTGGGGACGGATGCCTTGAATGAAGTCTTCATAAGAGTATGCCGGGTGAAATTGCACGAGTTCAGAAAACCCATTACCGCCGCCGATTAAGTGTTGGGCAAGTTTTTCAGCAATGTAGGTTTTTCCAGTGCCAGGGGAGCCGTATAATATTGCTTGTCCTTTGCGATTAATTGAGTGTATCCAACGTTTTAGTTCTGCTTCATTCAAGCCGATTTTTTCAGCGCATTCAGCTAAGGTATATTCTGGTTGCGATTCCACTTCTTTAAATCGTGGGTTGTCCTTGCCAGTAAAATCATACTTTTTAACAGCTACTAGCCAGTGAGAGAACATATCAAACAAGTCATCGTCTCTCAAAGCTGGCACACCTGATTGGTGCATCTGCTGGGAGAATTGTGTAATCAGCTTTTTTCCAGTAAGATTCAATATAGGATAATCAATTAGTTTTTCCGTATAGGCTGTATTTGCAAAATAGTTAATAACTCGTATCAATTCGTTGTTGAGCAATAGAAATTCCTCTGGTTGCAGTGCGTTGAGGATAGGCGTGATCGTTCCTGTTTGTAGATATTGAACATAAGGCAAAGGCAGTTGCGAAAAATTTCTACAAGCTGCTGACAACTGCTTTGGATCATCATTACAGCTACGGACAAAATTCAAAATCGCCAAAGCAATGTAGTGCCACTCTTGCGGCTTTATCGACATTACTGCCTCAAAACATTCTTTTATGTCTTTGGTGACAGATGAACCAATATGAATCCAAGCCCCCCTTTGACGATTGTTGGTGGTGTCTGGGTAAGGTAGTAGTTGCAGCAGGACTAATTCTATTACGTCTTCTCCAGAGTCTGCTGCTGTTGCGATCGCTTCAAAGTTCCTCTTCCCCTGCTGACGCTGCTCTTCATAGGCTGCTATGTGACGTAGCCCAACTGGTGTGTAGGGATATGAGTTTAAAAATTCTTGAAACAGCCTCGCAAATTCATCTTTCTTTTCCGCTAACATTATGTAATCGTATACTGTAAATTCTTTCTTATTTATGAATAATATACTTAATAACCAGAAACACTAGAAGTATTACTTTGCGCTATGTACTTAATGAGCTTAAATTCATTTTCTGTTAGGTAATGATAACTTTGTGGCGGTCTAAAGTCAGAAAATTCCTCTCTTAAACGTGTTAAATTTACAGGATTAGGTAAAAGCTCAACATTTTTAAAAAAGATACATACACATAGAGAAGCACCTGCATAATAAATATCAAATTCTTGGCGGCTTATTTCCGCTTTTTCACTGACTTTATTCCAAATTTTATTAAGGTCTTCCGGAAATTTTTGAATAGGAATTTCCAAAATACGATCTACTTCAAAGGAGCCTATCAAAGCCTTTTGAGGAGACGAAGCATAGACTAGCACTAAGTCACCCTGATCTAATCGAGTACGAACCCGCCGCAGTTCTACTTTCTTATTACCCTCAAATATTTTTTTTGCATATTTAGGACGTATTGATAGTAGCAGGATATTACTAGGCATTTTTATACCGTTCATATTTCATGAAATACACCTAAATTATACACTTTATTAAATAGATTTTTAGGAATTTTATTAGGTGATGCAAGTAATAAATTTAAAGATGATAGTTCTTGAAGTTTCTTTAAGGTGACAGGTGAACTGAATAACTCTATATCGCTAAAACGAAGAGCCATAATATTTCCATCTTTATCTGTATTTATCTTTAAAATATCACTTAATGTATACACCCCTAATCGTTGGAAACGTTGATAAAACTCCTTAGGTTTACCAATTATGACTTCATCAAGACGAGAACAGGCTCGAATTGCTTCTACTCCGCTGAATCCTTTACCTTTACCTTCGGTTTGTGTTCCACTGACATACCATAAAATTCGGCATGGGGCTTTTAATCCTCTAGAGTTTTTAACTGACCTATAATACACAGCTTCACGGTTGAAGGCAAGTTCAGGTTTGGCTCCAAATAGCGTTTGGTTAGCTAATTTTTCATCGAATAAATCCTTTGCCCATCTAGGTTGAATGGGAATGATAAACGTAGGAATTTCAGCATCAATAATTTTTGCTGGGAAAATTTATTGTTAATTACTTCTTTTTTCAGATATACTTCTTCTGCCAATTTTTTATACCTCCTTGATTAAAAGATTAAGACTTTTGCAAAAGTATTTGATGAATAGAAGTCGCTGCTATACAAACTAAGTCCACAAGACAAGGACTGAGCGTGTATTTAGCCTGCGTAGGCAGAGAGAAGTCCTGCAGGCGGGTTTCCCGCCGTAGGGAACTTCGGGGCTTTGTATGTGTAGCCCCAGACTTCCAGTCTGAGGGCGTTTCTCGAATTTTGCAAGATGTTTACTCTCTGAACTCCCCTCTGCGTCCTCTGCGCCTCTGCGGTTCGTTAAATCACTCTTTCCCCGCCAACCTCTGCAACGCCAACAACCCAGCACCATAAGCAGGTTCATGTCGAGGAAAAATCACTTTTACTGAAGGAAACAATGTGAAAATAGATGTGGCAAATTTATCACGAATTCTCGATTTTCCTTGCCATAGACTTCCAGTAGTGACGACTTGAAAACGTTCGCTATGACTAAAAATTGCCTCAATAACTGTAGAGGTTGCTTTTATCAACTCTTTTACAGCATCATCAATAATTATATGAGCTACTTTATCTCCACAAGCAGCGGCGTTATCAACTATAGGAGCCAAAGCAGCTATTTCTTTAATACCCCATCCTCGCCGATATATAACTTCTATTAAACCTTCTATAGTTGTAAGACCGAGATGCTGTTTGAATTGCTCTACAAGACTTGTTGACATCTCGCGTCCATCATAAGCTTTTAATGCTGCTTGCATACCAGCTACAGCAATTTTATAGGCGCTTCCTTCATCTCCTAAAATATAGCCCCAACCGCCAACTCGCTTGGTATCTCCATTCTGATTTCGCCCAAAAACTATAGAACCAGTACCTGCTGCAACTACAATTCCAACAGGATAACCAACTCCGCCAACCAAAGCAATCAAAGCATCATTACAAATGACGATATGAGATGCTGGTAATTTCCAAGTTATAGGAAGCAAGATGCTATTTTGTAATTCTTGCACTATACCTTTTACGACTTCGATATCCTCTGGACGACCCACACCTGCTAGCCCCAAGCAAATCGCTGCAATATTAATATCATCTGTAAACTTTAACGCCTTAACTGCGGCAGCAGAAATTACAGATTCCATTGACTTTAGCGTTGCTTCTGTGCCTATACTCTGATAATTAGATGCTCCTGCTTCAGCACGACCTAGTACTTTACCTGTCTCATCCATCAAAATACAAACTGTCTTGCTTCCGCCGCCATCAATTCCTAAAACATAACTCATATTATTTTGAATTTTCAACAGCAGTCTATAGCAGATGGAAGTAGATGATTTTCTATTATATCAGCCTCGGTTTGTATTGCTCTGCAGTTACAATTCCTAGCTTAAGTTGTTTGGCGCTTATTGTCTTCGTTTAAAGGAATAAAAAATAGAGGTATCATCCCGGGAATCGTTAGTAAACAAACTAAAACAAAGAATAACGGATATCCAATTTTTGCCTGAATATAACCGCTGATTAACCCTGGTATCATCATCCCTAATGCCATAATTCCTGTAGATATAGCAAAATGAGAAGTTTTGTATTCACCTTGGGAAACATACATGAGATAAACACTAAAAGCCGTGAATCCAAAACCATATCCAAATTGCTCTAAGGAAACCAACAGATAAATTAAATTCAGAGAGGGTTTACTGTAAGCCATGTAAACATAAAAGATATTTGGTATATTTAATGCCAACGCCATAGGAAAAAGGCACTTTTTTAATCCGTATTTAGAAATGACAACACCACCTAAAATCCCTCCTATAATGAGGGAAATGACCCCAAATGTACCGTAGACTAAACCAACATCTGATGTTGATAGCCCCAATCCTCCTAATTCTGGTTTATCTAATAGGAATAACGAAGCTAATTTTACAAGCATTGCTTCGCCAAATCTATAAAGTAATATAAAAGCTAAAATAGCTCCTATTTTCTCCTGTTGAAAATATGAAGTTATTACAGTCCAAAAAGGAATCGTTTCTGTTAACGTTTTGTCCTGGAGTTGAGAATCGGACTCAGGCAACGGTAAAATAAGACGATGAAAAATAAATAGTATCGCTAAAACTAAAGCTGAAAAGCCAATAGCAAGAGTCCAGCTTAAAGGAATATTGTTGAGAGAAAGTTCCAACTGACCTGCTAAATATACTAAAAACCCTGAACCAAAGATAACAGCGAGTCGATAAAAAAGTGAGCGGATACCGGAAAAGAATGCTTGCTGTGCTGGATTTAAAGCCAGCAAATAGAAGCCATCAGTCGCGATGTCATAAGTAGCGGAAATAAATGCCCCGATTGTCAATGCTGCAAGGGAGACGAAAAAGAAATTCGGGAGTTGTAAACAAAAGGCTACCAAACCCAAACTACAAAACATGGCGAATTGTGTGGCAAGTATCCATGTTCTTTTGGTTGAGTAAGTATCAACAATAGGTGCCCAGAACATTTTGATTACCCAGGGGAGATAAAGAAAACTTGTCCACAAGGCAATTTGAGTATTATTTATCCCTAGTTTTTTGTAGAAAATGACAGAAACTGTGTTGATAATGATGTAAGGCACACCAGAGGCAAAGTATAGCGTTGGGATGAAAGTCCAAGGAGAACGAGACACTGTTTGGTTTTTCATAAATTTGATTCGTTTCCTTTTCTAACACCCAATTGGACACCAGTATGAAATGTTATCTGTAATTTGCCCCTGAGAAACACGCATTCCTACACCTCCAGAGACAAACTTGTCGTTTCCATTGTTATAAAGCCATGCTCCCCAAACCGCAGTCATAGACTTTCCGGCAATTTCTACTTGAGGAAACTCTAATAACTCTTGATACACATAATCTTGTTCTGTATACCACGGCTCATTACTATGACTACGAAAAATTATTTCTCCTGACTTGACAGCAAATCCTCCTTCACCTTCTCTTCCTAAAATAGGTTTAGCAAAGTATGAATTTCCTAAGTCAGATGCAGTTAATGATGTTTTGGGGAAATAATTAAAAATAATATCAGCGTCTTTAGGACTAAAAAAGTCCAGCCCTAAATCTGTGATGAGAGCAAATACACTCTTTGGTTGCAGTGCAAAGGCAGAGCCAAAATTAACAATGATAACTTTCTTCTCTAAAATAAGTTGCTCTAGTGCAGACCATAACTTTTTCCCATTTTCATCAGTATCATGGATTGCCCATTCAACTGGATACCACATAAATAATATATCTATCGGTTGTCCCGTTCTATAATCAAATAAATATTTACCATCTTTAACACGAAGAAACTCCAAAGGGAAAACAGCACTTTTATGATGAAAGTGGCTGCTTAACCATCGCATAGTGCCTAAATCTTCAGCATTATTCAAAGCAGTAAAAGCAACTCGACAATTGGTAATTGGTTTCTTGAGGCACTCTGCTGCTCTTTGTATATGCTGATTAAGTGTTAAAATTAAGATAGTTTGAGCGTTAAAATCTGGTTGTTTCAAACCGAAGTGTTGAGCAACTTTGCCATTTCCTTCAGTACACTCAAACCAAAAACTAGGAGTTTGTGGGTTTGTTTCTATAACCTTTTTGACTCCAGTTTCTTCGTTCCAGCACCAATCAAGACGCATACAAAATGGTGGGAGAGGGTCATGCTTTACTATTTTGATAGAATCTTTAGGAAAGCCGTAATAAAGTAGTGTTTCCTCATCAAGAGTGCGGATAACTGACCAAGCTTGCATTAAGACACTACCGACTAACTCAGATGCTTGCTTGATTTGCTTTATCATCTGTGGCGAAACTTTACGGCAGTGATAAAGCGCATATGGAACTTCTTGGTCAGTCAGAGGAATGCCTGTTCCTTCCTCAATGGGACAAACATTATACCACCCCATTTTCATCGACCGAAATAGGCGATCGCGTTGAGGACTATTAAAAATATCCATATTCATTGCTTGACTTTCCTAACCACCCGCATGACCACCGCGACCAAAACTGCCAAAACCACCGCGACCTACCTTAGATGGGGAACGGCTTGAGCTACTATCATTGTGACTGGAACTACCGAATCTATATCCAGAACCTCCATAGTGAACTCGACTACTACCATGACTACCAGAGTTATCACAGTTATAAGGTTGTTGTGCCGTTTGTGGATGATCACAATTTGACTGACTTGTTTCTGGAAATCTGGTACAAGAAGCAAGTAGGGATACCGTCATTATGATGACACTGAGTTGAAGTAAACTAGGTTTTAATTTCATAAGTATTTGTACTTGTTTTGTGGGTGCTACCTCTGGAATTGATAAATAATAACTACACGAGTAAAAAAATAATTTCGAGATTTTTTGATTAACGAACCACAGAGGCGCAGAGAGCGCAGAGAAAATTAAGAGGAGAGGATGATACGTTTGATACCTTCTTTAAGTACAGGAACGTTAAAGTTGATGAGGAGAGCGAGGGGGTGGTTGGTCATTTTAAGGTAGGACATGACTTGAGCCTCGTGGATAGGAGCTAACTTTTCCACAGCTTTCAATTCAACAATTAAAACATCAGCAACGAGAAAATCTAATTCGCCCTCGCCGACCTGATAACCTTTGTAAGTTACTGCTACTCGATGCTTAGACGTGTGAGGTATTCCCCGCATCTGAAATTCCAGCCTTAAAGCCTGGTGATAAACCGACTCCAAAAATCCTGGTCCCAACACCCGATGCACCTCAATCGCCGCCCCAATGACTGCTCCCGTCAACTGTCTCATCTCCTCTCCTAACTCTCTTCTCTCTGCGTTCTCTGCGCCTCTGCGGTTCATTTCCATAAAACACTCCTCAACCCTGTGGCAAAATTTATAAAAGTCCTTCCACACTTAGTTTTCCCAGCATGACCGCAATAAACACCAACCTCCCCAGTCTTTACGAACCTTTCTCCACTGAAGCCAAGTGGCAAACATTTTGGGAAGAAAACCAAATTTACAAAGCTGACGCCAACAAAGGCGGCGAATCTTACTGCATAGTTATTCCGCCGCCCAACGTTACCGGCAGCTTGCACATGGGACACGCCTTCGACAATACGCTGATTGACACTCTCGTGCGCTACCACCGGATGAAGGGATATAACGCCCTCTATCTACCCGGAACTGACCACGCTAGTATTGCCGTGCAAACAATTCTGGAAAAGCAACTCAAGGCAGAGGGCAAAACTCGCTATGATTTGGGACGCGAGAAATTCTTAGAACGCGCTTGGGAATGGAAGGCAAAATCTAAGGGAACGATTGTTGGTCAATTGCGGCGCTTGGGTGTATCGGTAGACTGGACACGGGAACGCTTTACCTTAGATGAGGGTTTAACCAAAGCTGTTTTGGAAGCTTTCTTCCGCCTCTACGAAGAAGGGCTGATTTATCGCGGTAAGTATCTGGTGAACTGGTGTCCAGAGTCACAATCAGCGGTATCTGATTTGGAAGTGGACTCGAAAGAGGTGGATGGTAATCTCTGGCACTTCCGCTATCCTCTCACGGATGGTTCTGGTTTTGTGGAAGTGGCGACAACCCGACCGGAAACAATGCTGGGCGATACTGCGGTGGCTGTGAATCCTAATGATGAGCGCTACAAGCATCTGATAGGAAAAACACTGACTCTGCCAATTATGAATCGGGAAATTCCCATCATTGCTGATGAGTTGGTTGACCCCAGTTTTGGAACGGGTTGCGTGAAGGTGACTCCGGCGCATGACCTGAATGATTTTGAAATGGGTCAGCGTCACAATCTGCCGTTTATCAATATTATGAATAAGGACGGCTCTCTCAACGAAAATGCTGGTCCTTTCCAAGGACAAGACCGCTTTGTCGCCAGAAAAAATGTGGTGGCGCGGCTAGAGGCTGATGGGTTTCTGGTGAAGGTGGAGGATTATAAGCATACTGTTCCATACAGTGAACGCGGTAAAGTCCCCGTTGAACCTCTCCTCTCGACTCAGTGGTTTGTCAAAATTCGTCCGTTAGCAGATAGGGCGCTAGAGTTCCTCGACCAGAAAAATTCTCCACAGTTTGTCCCCCAACGCTGGACAAAGGTCTATCGTGACTGGTTGGTGAAGCTGAAAGATTGGTGCATCTCTCGTCAACTCTGGTGGGGACACCAAATCCCTGCTTGGTACGCTGTGAGTGAAACAGGGGGAGAAATCGCCGACAATACGCCGTTTGTGGTGGCGAAGTCGGAAGCAGAAGCACGGGAGAAATTAAAAGTACAATTTGGCGAGAATGTCAAGATAGAACAAGACGCAGATGTACTAGATACTTGGTTTTCTTCCGGACTCTGGCCCTTCTCTACTTTGGGTTGGCCTGAGCAAACTCAAGATTTGACAACTTATTATCCTACCAGCACTCTGGTAACAGGCTTTGATATCATCTTTTTCTGGGTTGCCAGAATGGCTATGATGGCGGGGCATTTTACAGGACAGATGCCTTTCAAAGATGTTTACATTCACGGCTTGGTGCTGGATGAGAATGGTAAGAAGATGTCCAAGTCTGCTGGTAATGGCGTTGACCCGTTGTTACTGATTGACAAATATGGTACTGATGCGCTGCGCTACACGCTGATTAAGGAAGTGGCTGGCGCGGGTCAAGACATCCGCTTGGATTACGATCGCAAGAAGGATGAATCACCATCGGTGGAAGCATCCCGCAACTTTGCTAATAAGTTGTGGAATGCGGCGCGGTTTGTGATGATGAATTTGGATGGTCAAACGCCGCAACAACTGGGAGAACCATCCCCTACAGAATTGAGCGATCGCTGGATTCTCTCGCGTTACCACCAAGTAGTTAAACAAACCAATAATTACATCGGCAATTACGGTTTAGGAGAAGCTGCGAAGGGGCTCTACGATTTTATCTGGGGTGATTTCTGCGACTGGTATATTGAACTTGTCAAATCTCGCTTACAAAAAGATTCTAACCCCGCATCTCGTCGCACTGCACAACAAACCCTCGCTTATGTGCTGGAAGGAATTTTGAAATTACTTCATCCTTTTATGCCTCATATTACCGAGGAAATTTGGCAAACTCTCACGCAACAAGGAGAGAATTCTAAGCTAAGTTTGTCTTTACAATCTTACCCTGAAACTCAGCAAAACTTAATTGACCCTGCTTTGGAGGAACAATTTGAATTGCTGTTTGGGACAATTCGCACAATTCGCAATTTGCGAGCAGAAGCGGATGTTAAACCTGGGGTAAAAGTGACTGTGAATTTGCAAACCGCAAGCGATAAAGAACAGCAAATTCTCACTGCTGGACAGCCTTATATTAAAGATTTGGCAAAGGTTGAGAATTTAACTATCGCTGCTGAGCAAAAGAAAGAAACTTTTGTTGGTCAAAAATCCGGATTCACTTGGACAAAGATAGTATTATTTATCGGCATCATTTATTTGTTTAAAGTGGGTCTGGCGGTAGCCGATTCTGTTGATGATATTCCCTTAATCGGGAGTTTCTTTAAAATAGTTGGTTTTGGTTATTCAAGTTGGTTCATTGCCCAAAATTTAGTGCTTGCTGGGAGGAGACAAAAGTTCTGGAAGCAGTTGTTTCCACCAACGGTTGATGAGAATCAACTCCAAGCAGAAACACAACAACCACAAGAACCAGAAAAAGCGATCGCTGACGTTGTTGGTACGGTGCAAGTGGTACTTCCCCTTGCTGGCGTGGTGGATATTGATGCATTGCGTGCCAAAATCGAAAAACGCCTGAGCAAGGTAGAAGGCGAAATCAAAGCTCTAAGCGCTAGGTTAAGTAATCCTAATTTTGTGCAGCAAGCACGACCAGATGTGGTAGAGGGAGCGCGGAATGCCTTAGCTGAGGCTGAGAAACAAGCAGAGATTTTGCGCGATCGCCTGCTTAGGTTAGCATAGCTTTAAGGAATGTTCGTTGTTGATTGTACAGACGCGCTATGAAGCGTCTGTACATTTAGTTATAAAAAAGGTATCATTTAGAACTAACTACTAACTACCAACTGATTCTCACTATCTTTATAAATTTCGTGTATATTTCTTATCATTAAAATTTCCATGTTATATCTAGCCCAAATCCATAAAAATGATTTTTTAGATCAGCTACAGTTGCGATTATTAGCACGTGAGGAAGCTGAAAATATGTGGGTAATAATCCCAGAAGAAGCTTTTATTCTTCTGGGAAAAAGCAACACTTTGACTGAGAAGCTCGTTTTAGTAGAACTTTCTCCAACAGGCGATATAGAAAGACTAGAAGACGCCACCAATTGGGTGCTGAATTTGGTAAAAGCTTACCTAACCACTGGTATTACTCCGGAATTCTTACAAGAAGAAGCAGATCGAGCAGAACAGTGGCGACAAAACCTAACATTGCAAAACCAAGACTTAGCACGTCGTTCATTAGAATTGGAAGCACGTAGAGAACAAATTCAAGCCCTTGAAGAAAGTTTGAAACGAGATAAAAACGGCGTTCAAAAAGATGGAGGCGCTGGGTCTTAGATTGTGGATTTTAGCTTTACCATTTAACTGATGGTATGTATCAAGGAAAATGGAGAATCCACTGTACAAAAATGCAAAATCCTAGCCACTTGTTAATTGAGTCCAGTAACGTTCGTAAATTTCTTCAATTTGCCCTAAAGGGGCGAGACGTTCACAATTGCTGAGAATGGATTCTGGAGGAAATAAGCTGAAATTATTTTGTACTTTCTTTGGCAATTGCTCAAACGCAGCACGGTTGGCTGTAGAAAGACTGAGGCGTTGACTTGTTTGTGCTGCTACTTCTGGTCGTAAAAGCAAGTTAATCCAAGCATAAGCTCCATCGACATTTGGGGCTGTTTTGGGAATAACTATTGTATCAGTCCATAATGAGGAACCGCTCTTGGGAATCACATATTTTAATTTAGGGTTTTCTTTAGAGATTTTCACAGCATCTGATGAGTAGCACATTGCTAACAATAAATCTCCTGCCAAAATTTGATTGCGCCAAGCATCTGTCGTAAAAGCTGCTAATGCAGGTTTCAAAACTTTCAATTTTTCATAAGCTTGTTTGATTTCGTTTTCGTCTTTTGAATTGTAAGAGAAACCTAGCATCCGCAACACTGCACCCATCACCTCTCGGACATCATTCATCAACGTCATCTGTTTTGACAGCTGTTCTTGATTCTGCCAAAGATAGTCCCAGTCTTCTGGTGGAGTTTTTAGCTTTTCGGAATTATAAATAAAACCAGTTGTTCCCCAATTAAAAGGCAAACTGTAGCTATTATTAGGGTCATAGCTAGGATTTTGAAAACGTGGAAAGAAATTATCTAAACCGATTAAAAGCTCATGATTTAATTGAGTTAACAATCCCAAGTTCACCATCTTCCGCACGATATAGTCGCTTGGGTAAATAACACTATAAGCGCCTCCACCCCCAGCTTGCACTTTACTTAACATGCTTTCATTAGAGTCATACACGTCTGCAAGTACTTTGATTCCTGTTTGGGCGTTATAAGTTTTGAATAATTCTTGATCTGTATATTGCTCCCAAGTATAAATATAAAGTTGGTCACGAGGACCTTTGGTAGCAGAATAAGCTCGCACATTGCCAAGTCTCCAGCCACAACTTGCTAAAGACAAGCTAGAAAGCGCAGCTACACCTTTTAAAAATTCCCGTCTGTTAGTCATTAGTTAAAAGTCAAGAGTCAAGAGTCAAGAGTCAAGGGTCTTCTGGGACATTACCTATTGATTTTAGATATGAATTTAATTGAGGTCTTAGGTTATTAATAATTAACTTTAGTGTATCGACTTGTTCAGCTATCAACAGGTTACGGTTATATGCTCTTCTTAACCAGTGTTGAGTTTCGTTTAAAGAACCTCTCGCTATTCTTACGAATCGTCGATTGTCTTGATATGTACCTCTTCCAACTCCTTCTGCTATATTTGCCCCAATGCTATCTGCTGACCTAACAATCTGTTTACCAATAGTATCCTTGGCAAACAAGTTCCATCCGTCTACAATTTTCCAGATTTCATCTGCTAATCCTTCTACCAATTTATAAACCCGTAATTCTTCAAAATACCTACTTTACATCTACTCTTGACCCTTGACCCTTGACTATTGACCCTTAACTAAAGCTAGACAATCAGTTTCCGCCCACCATGCATATATCGGCGTTTCACGGCTTGGTAAATTACCAAAAGTATTCGGCTGTAAAACAGTGATGCGTAAGCCGTTTGTCAATTGCACAATATAATTGACGTGAGTCCCAAGATACATGATGTTGATTAGCCGTCCTTCAAAGCAGTTCGTTTGCAAACTGGGTTTATAAAGCGAAAGCTGAATTTTTTCTGGACGCACACTCACGACTACTGGTTGCGATATTTGAGTTGGTGTGTCTTGCTGGCGCGTTACAACAATTGACAGTCGTGTTTTTGTCGAAATTATGACGTTTGAACCATCGATACCTGCTATTTCACCCTCAAATAAATTGGTATCACCAATAAAATCGGCTACAAAAGGTGTCCGGGGTTGTTCGTAAATTTCGCTCGGACTGCCTATTTGCTCAATTTTGCCTTGATTCATTACAGCAATGCGATCTGACAAGGACAATGCTTCTTCTTGGTCGTGAGTCACCATGATAAAGGTTAACCTCAATTCTTTATGTAAATTTGAGAGTTCAACCTGCATTTCTTTACGCAGTTTTAAATCTAGCGCTCCAAGCGGTTCATCAAGTAGTAAGACTGCGGGGCGGTTGACTAATGCCCGTGCCAATGCTACCCTTTGTTGTTGACCGCCAGAAAGTTGACTAGGAACGCGCGATCGCAACCCTTCCATTTTCACAAGTTCCAAAGCTTGCTGAACTCTGCTTTGAATTTCGGCTCGACGTATTTTTTTTAGCCGCAGTCCAAATGCAACGTTATCCCAAACATTCAAGTGATTAAACAAAGCATAGCTTTGAAATACTGTATTGACAGGTCGGCGATAAGGAGGAACATTTGTCATAGACTGACCTTGAATCAACACCTTGCCAGTATCAGCTGTTTCAAACCCTGCAATTAAACGTAGCATGGTTGTCTTGCCACAGCCTGAGGGACCTAGGATACTGAAAAATTCCCCCTGTTTGACGTTTAAGTCTACTCCACGTACAGCAGGATATTGGTTAAAAAACTTGAAAACATTATGCAGTTCAACATCCAGCGGCTCAAAAGCCATCGTCTCCCCATGATTCTGCGTCAAAATTTGAGGCATAGTCCTTTATTAGCTCCTGTTATCTTCAGTGTTTGTGTTATTTAATGTAGTCGATGACGCGAACGACGAGTTACACTTTGGTTTATTCTATCTAGAAAAATAATTTAACAATTTACAGCAGAAAATCTACTGCCTACATGATCTGAACGCTCAATTTAGGCAGAAAAATAAAATTATTTTATACCAATAAACTACTATCTTGAGATTGGATATTGTTTTTATGAAGCCAACCACGATTAAAGTTCTGCGTCAAGGATTGCGTCAAGTGGTCACAGATGGTACTGGTAAGCGATTGAGCGTGCCAACAATTCCCCCAGCAGCAAGTAAGAGTGGCACTGCAGAAGCTGGTAGTGGTCGTCCAAATCACACTTGGTTTGGGGCATATGCCCCGCTGATCAACCGGAAATTGTGGTTGTCGCGTTTGGTGAAAACTCTGGTGAGCATGGTGGTAGCCTTTGCGAACCGATGGTGTTACAAGTCCTAGAAGAGTATTTTCATAAACAGTATCCAGGCAAGTATAAAAAACCTGAGCGTGAGGAATCACAAGCCAAGACAAAGAACTTAGAACCTGGGATTGGAGATTGATACAAAAATTCGTGCAGCCAGAGGAACAAAGTTTACCTCGATAGATTCTGTAAATACCAAGTTCAGTTCAAAGTTGTCATTGTGGGAGCACGGAGTGTAGAGCTTTCATAATCCCAGCTTTTTCTACTCTCCCTTGAAGCCCTATGCCTACGGCACAGCACTGGAATGTTATGTCGTAAGCGTTACGGACACTTTAAGCGGAGGCGCTACCGCACGCTTTGCCTTGTCTCACTGCCCTGCAGGAGATACTTTCATACCGAGGTTCTCTGATAGTTGGTGCAAGTGCCGTTCCGCATTTGGAAAGCGTCCGTAGTTCCTAGGCTTTCCTGTGTTTACCTCACTATGACAAGTTATATTATTAACTGTAAATTGAAATAAGACTACGTGGGCAACCTTTGTGTCGCCTCAAAGTTCTTATTTAAAAAAGTAATAAATTTATCAAGTAATTCTTGGGGAGAACTCAGAAAATAATAGGTGGAACTAGCAACTCATATTAGTGATACTGATTCTAAAAATAGTATTAATTTACTCAAAATTAACTATGTCCTTAGATACGGCTTGATAAATTGACATTATTCTCAGTAAAATTAGTAATTTTATTTGAATAATGCTAATTGTTAATCAGGTTTTTGCACCCAACTAAGGAAAACAATTTAGTTTATGCTAGATAGTAAAAACCATCAAAAAAAGCTAGACTACCCGAATTGTTTCCCTTAAAATCCGGGTAAAAAGTTAGCGTAATCGTATACATATAATGCTATTTTCTGAATTGCTATTTGTGATATGACCTTACTGCAACCACCTCAATTATCTAACAAAAAAGATACACGTATTGTAGGGCGGGGTTTCCAGCCTTTATTCTTAATCATATTTACCCTATTGATGACAACTGGCATTGGCGCTCGTTTAGTGTATTTGCAAATTGTTGAAGGACCTAAACTCAGGGAACGAGCACAGGCAAACCGGATTCGGACGATTCCCAAACAACCAGAAAGAGGTAACATTTTTGACCGTAATGGCAAATTGTTAGCCACAACTCGCTATCCGCGTTCTGTATATTTGTGGCCAATGGCACACACGAAGCCATCATGGGAGCAAGTTGTCGGTCCGCGCCTGTCGCAAATTCTCAACATCCCTGTAGAGGAAATGGAAAAGAAATTAGAGGAGGCAGGTTACAACTCTTCTCTCGTGCGGATTGCTCGTGACCTTAGCGAAGCAGAAATTACAGGATTGAAAGAATACGCCAATGAACTCAAAGACGTAGAAATTCATACAGAAGCTGTACGCTACTACCCACACGGCAAGGAGTTAGCTCATGTACTCGGTTATACTCGCGAACTGACCCCAAAACAGTTGAAACAAAAGAAACAAGAAGGCTACCGACTCGGAGATGTGATAGGTCAGATGGGGGTGGAAAAAGGGTATGAAAAGCTGTTGCGCGGTGAATGGGGCGGTCAGCAGGTAGAAGTGGATGGCAAAGGTCGTCCGATACGAGTGTTAGGAGAAAAACAGGCAACAGCAGGTAATGATATTCGCGTCACAATAGATTTGAATGTGCAAAAAGCAGCTGAAAAAGCTTTGAATGGACGCAATGGGGTTATTGTTGCACTCGACCCAAATAATGGCGGTGTCTTAGGAATGGTCTCTCACCCCACCTTTGACCCGAATATCTTCTCCAAGCGAAGAGTGTCCACAAAAGATTGGCAAAGCGTACAAGGCGAAAACCATCCTTTACTCAATCGCGCTGTCAGCAGCGCCTATCCACCCGCCAGTACTTTTAAAATCGTCACTGCGAGTGCTGGACTGGAATCAGGTAAATTTTCTCCTAACACAGTGCTGCAAACCTACGGTTCTCTCACCGTAGGCGGGGTGACTTTCGGTGAGTGGAACCACTCTGGATTTGGTCCGTTGGGATTTGCAGGAGCATTGGCTTGGAGTAGTGACACCTTCTTCTACCAAGTTGGAAGGAGAGTGGGTGGTCCGACCTTGATAGAATGGACTCGCAAGTACGGATTTGGCAAAAAAACTGGCATTGAGTTTGCAAATGAAGAAACAAAAGGTAATGTTCCAGATGAAGCATGGAAGCAGAGAGTATGGAAAATGCCTTGGACTGTAGGCGACTCTATCAATATGTCCATTGGTCAAGGCGCTTTGCAAACCACACCACTGCAAGTTGCTGTTATGTTCTCTGTACCTGCAAACGGTGGCTACAGAGTCCAACCACACTTGCTCAAAGACCATGAACAAGCAAAAAGCTGGCGCGAATCTTTAAATATGAAGCCAAGCACAATTAAAGTTCTTCGTGACGGACTGCGGAAGGTGGTGTCTGAAGGTACGGGTAAGGCGCTAAATGTGCCAACAATTCCTCCAGCATCTGGTAAAAGTGGTACGGCTGAGGCGTGGAAGGGTCGTGTAAAAGCAAACCACGCATGGTTTGGAGCATATGCTCCTGCGGACAAGCCAGAAATTGTCGTTGTAGCATTTGCTGAACATTCTGGCGGTGGTGGCGGTAGTGTTGCTGCCCCAATGGTGTTACAAGTGATGGAGGAATATTTCCAAAAGAAATATCCCGGCAAGTATCAGAAAGCTGCTACCGAGAGTTCACAACCAAAGACTCAGAGTCCAAGAGCCAGGCGGCGAAACTAATAAAATTGCAAAAGTATCTTCTTTATATATAACCACAGATAAACACAGATGCACACCGATCAATTATCTGTGTTCATCTGTGATTTATTCTTAAAGATAATTGACTTTTGCAAGAGGTTTAATAAGGGATTTCCAAGAAATAAATTATTCATATTGTGGGGTGGGCGTCCCCGCCCGCTAGTTCATAGGACGAGCGCCAATGCCATCCCACAAGAAAAAGTTGAATATTTTTTTTATTTGGAAGTCCCGTAATATCAAATCCGGTAGCATCTGAATCAAAAAAAACCACAGAGACGCTGAGGGCGCACCAGAGAGCAAGGAGATATCATTCCTATACAAACGGATTTGATATAACTTAGGCTTCTACCAACTCCAAGTAATTTTCCCGCTTCGAGGCAAACTAGACAATTGCTTTACGTTAGGATCAACTGACAGTTGGCTCTGATTTGGTGCTCTAGGAACTCCTGCCTTTGGCACCCACTGGCTTTTGTCAAAGCTGGAACTATATCAAACCACTACGGCTTGACTGTGAGTGCGTAGAACTGATTATTAGGTGATGCGTTTAGATCGTAGCGCCTGTAGCCGGAGCCCCAATACACCGTACCATTAACCACCGCAGCACCTGCAGCCACTGATCCCCCACTGTTAAATCTCCAGAGAATCTTACCAGTCTTTGCATCCAATGCATACATATTATTCGCGCCTTGCCCTGATGCCATCGAGCCAGCATACACCACTCCATTGGCTACCGTCAATGGAGCCTCATCCCTCGCACCTGCTGGATCTGCAGTTTGCCAGATAATCTTGCCAGTCGCTGCGTCGAGTGCACTCCATAACCCACCTGTGGTAGTCTCACCCGAGGGCTGTAGCTTGTACTCTTGGGATTCGGTGTTTAAGTTTCCGACATAAATTTGTTGACCATCCGTGGCTGAACCCCACTGTGCAAACAGCGTGGCACCAGGACCAACGATTTGGCTCCAGACAACATTGCCAGTATCTGGGTCAAGCGCCCAAAAGATACCACTTTTCTGCACAGCGCCAACTAAATCGCGCGGTTTTCCAGCCTTCTTAACAGTAAAGAGCATTGGTGCTTGGCTGAAATCATAATCCTCTCCCTCTGGGTCAGGGCAATTCGTCCGATCAAAGCCTGGGATGCAGGCTTGATTGAACGCATCGTACCCTTGGAACCTACTCGCCCACTTGATCGCGCCGGTATCGAGATCGAATGCCATAATCGAGTCCAGATGATTGTCAGGGTTGAGGCACTGCGACTGATCGCTGGGCGTTGATAAATTAGCAATGCAATCTTTTTCCGCCTGGGGCACATCGTAGTTATTTCCTGTTGCGATGTATACCGAGTTGCGCTGAGGATCGATTGCTGGTGTGCTACCCCATATTGCTACGCCTGAGTAGCCACCTGGCTGACCACCGTTGTCCGGTATGGTGTAAGTCTTCCACAAAATCTCTCCAGTGGTCAAATCGACCGCCGTCATGCTGCCACGGAAGGTGCAGCATTTGTAATTTGGATCTGCGCTAGGGTTTCCCTCCTCCAATGAGGCAACCCCAACGTATATACGGTTGCCATAAATAGCCGGCGACTGAGTGATGATGGCGTCTGGATGATCGTCAAGTTTTGTCTTCCAGATTAGCTCCCCCGTATTTTTGTTAATTGTCATCAGGAAGGCACCTTCCTGGCTGCCGATAATCAGTTTGTTCCCCTTGACGGCTGGACTTGTACGCGAGACAGCTTTCGAGATACTTGGATCGTTAATATAGCTGGCAATGGTATTTGCCCAAATCTGTTCACCCGTCTGTGCATCGATCTTGAACAAGTTACCGCCCCAGTCAGGCAAGTATACAGCTCCATCTACTACCGCCGGTGTTGCCGAGATGTCGCCGCCCGTTGTAAAAACCCATTTGGGAGACAATTTAGCCACGTTAGCTGGGCTGAGGTATTCCTCAGTTGCTTGATAGCGGGTATTGTTTAGGTTCTGACCACCCAACCTCCACTCGCTTTTTATATTGGCACCACTGCCAATTGTCGGTAAAATCACAAGCAATGCCACCGTAACGATTACGGCTGCCCATTTCCAAAATGAATTACTTCTAATCACTGTCATTACCTCTTTTATGATTGCCGAACAGCTATGAATACTACCGCTGTAGTAATGAATGACTTTTAGTCAGTGTTACCACCTCTTGTATCCCACATTCCCCACCTAAATGAAGAAATTGATGGTATTTTTAACTTATGACACCATCAGTATCACAAATAAGAGTACAAGATATTGGCTACTACGGGATAGTGGCAAGCATCATTGACCACAAGTATCATTGACCAGCTGTGTTTGGTAGAACAAATCAACCAAATACTAGGAACACATAATTAAGAATTAGCAATGCTATCACTTCTTTTAGACTCGGCTCTAAACTAGCACCTAATTGAGAGGAATAATCCTTGGTTAATAAAGTAGCTCAGAACATTTTTACTAGAATTTTTCAAATTGTAACCACAGGTGCAATAGTTTCTGTGACTGCCGTGTTTAACACACCAAAAACAGAAGCTGCAACATTAACTCCACAACTTATTCAGGAGGATTTGTTTTTTGGACGTAATATTGCTGGTGGTGGAGAGGTATCTGATGAGCAATTTCAAGTCTTTGTAAACAATGTGATTACTCCCCGTTTTCCAGCAGGGTTAACAATTTTTGATGCATCAGGACAGTTTTTAGACAGCACAAGAACTCTTATTAAAGAAAAGTCTAAAGATGTTCTTCTCTTTACTGAAGACACTTCCCAAAACCAAATAGCCATCAATGATATTGCTCAGGCTTATATCCAAGCATTCAATCAACAAGCTGTTTTACGAGTTGCAAATAAAGATAACTTGAAAGTAGGCTTTGGCTTAGAAGAAGATTTATTTCATAACTCACCAGAACCAAAGTTTATTAAAGTAGATTTATTCTTTGGGCGCAACATTCCTGGCAATGGAGAAGTTTCCCAAGAGCAGTTTCAAGGGTTTATTAACGATGTCATTACCCCGCGCTTTCCAGCAGGATTAACAGTGTTTGATGCATTTGGTCAGTTTCAAAACAGCACGGGTATGATTGCTAGGGAAAACACCAAAACTGTTAGCCTTCTTCTAGAAGACACGCTCTCAAATGAATCCTCTATCAATCAAATCGTCGGGGCATATGTTCAAGAGTTTAATCAAGAAAGTGTCCTGCAAGCTATCAATGAAGGCATCAGAGTTAGTTTTGGTTTAGAAGAAGACTTGTTTAATAATTCCCCAGAGCCAAAGTTGATTAGAGTAGATTTATTTTTTGGACGCAACATTCCTAGTGGTGAGGAAGTTTCCCAAGAGCAGTTCCAAGAGTTTATTAACGATGTTATTACCCCACGCTTTCCAGAAGGATTAACAGTTTTTGATGCATCTGGGCAATTCCAAAACAGTACGGGTACTATTGTTAACGAACAGACCAAAACTGTTACCCTCCTTTTAGAGGATACCCTAAAAAATGAACTGTTTATCAACGAGATTGTCAGGGCGTACGTCCAACAGTTTAATCAAGAAAGCGTGTTGCAAGTTGTAGATGAAGATGTACAAGTCACTTTCATCACCGCCACTAAACCGATTTCTGTTCCCGAACCAACTGCTGCTTTAAGTTTAATTAGCGTAGGTCTTATAGCTGCTCTAGGAGTTTTAAAAACAGAGCTACAAACAAGGAAGAAGAAGTTGAACCAACCTGTAATCCTTCCATCTTTTAGATTTAAAGCTCAAGTCAACACGGAAAGCAAGAAATCGTACCAAGTTATGCTTTGATACTGCGGAATGTGGAGTCTAATCAAGAAGATCAGGAAAATGAGGGGGGTATTTTCTCCCCTTTGTTCGCTTCTTTCTTTGGCAAAGGAACTACTGAGGCGTTGATTGGATTTGAGCGGGTTTCAAATTTTTAGCTTTGTAAAAAGTTTCTAAGCTATCGCGATCGCCTACAAAACGCCAGTGCCAAGGTTCATAACTCACACCTTGAACATTGTTTTTAGGAAAAGACATCTCAAAGCTAAAACGTGCTGCATTTGCCTGTAGCCATTGAAAAGCCTTAGTTTTTTCAAAGTTTGGATTCACATCGGTTGCTGGTGCTGCTCCATCCCCAATATCCACAGCATAACCTGTATGATGTTCACTGTGACCGGGGGGAGCGCTAACAGCAGCCCGTTGCGCTGGTGTCTGATTGCGCTGGGCACCAACGGTAAAAAATAACTGTTCTTGGTCTTTTATAGAGCGAAAACCGGAAATAGGCACCAAAACCACTCCCGCACTCCGCGCTGCTGCTACCATTTCTAGAAACTTTTGGGCGGCTGCTTTTCGCATTTTGATGCGCCTATCATTAGAAATTGGCTGTAGTTCTGACTCAGGGGCTTCTGTGTAGGAAAAATGCCCCAAAACTATATTATCCTTTGAGGCGGCTGAATTACCCGCTTTTGATGCAGTTGTAGGAGTTGAACTAAGAGGCGAAGGCTGAGAATCTTTTGCTTTTTTGGGTGCGACTACGAAAAACAAAAAACCACTGGCAACGGCTATCAAGACAACTCCCACCACTCCCCCAATGATCAAAACCAACGGGCGAATCCTTACTTTGGGGGCTGCATCAGGAGTATCGCGTAAAGCTTCTGGAATATCTTCACCAGAAGTAGATGGTGTATCTTGCGGTTTTTCAGAAAACCCAGCATTATCCAAGAGTCAACTCCTGCGTTTGTTCAATATGCATAACAGATTGTAAACTGGAGAAAAAGAAACGCAATAGGTAAAATTTTGCATCTACATACCTAGGTTTCATTTTGACAAACCTCCTAGAACTCTACGTCAAGTTAGTGTTCCTAGTCCTAGTCGGATACACTATGGGACGCAAACTACCTGCTAGTGTTCCTACCCGTTTAGGGCAATTCTTATTCTGGGTAGGAGTACCGATAAGCATTGTAGCTTTTTTACGCAAAGCGGATTTATCAGGACAAATTTGGATGGCAGCGGCGATCGCCCACTTAGCCATTTTACTAGGCGCAGTTTTCGCTTGGGTAGGAATAAAAGCGCAGGCTCATTTGACAAACACCGTTCCCCACAAATCGACTCAAGGGAGTTTTATCTTAGCGGCAATGGTGGGCAACACAGGTTATATTGGTTATCCCGTTACCTTGTCAATAGTTGGTACACAATACTTTGCCTGGGCGCTGTTTTATGATTTACTCGGGACAACACTAGGGGCTTACGGACTAGGTGCTGCTCTAGCGGCTCGTTATGGCGGTGGTATTCATACTCATTTACAGGTTGTTAAGGCAATTATCATCAATCCTACTCTATGGAGTTTCGGGTTTGGGTTACTATTTCGACAGGTAAAAATTCCTGCACCCGTTGAATTTTGGCTAGAGCAAATTGCTTGGAGTGGGGTAGCCTTATCTCTGGTGTTGATTGGGATGCGACTAAGTAAACTTACCTCATGGCATAGCTTACCAAGGGCAAGCGTTAGCATAGGCATCAAAATGCTACTCGTCCCTCTGATTTTAGGCAGCATTATACCACTTTTTGGTTTAACTGGGACAACAGCAAGGGCGATCGTACTGCAAATGGCGATGCCTCCAGCATTTGCCACATTAGTTCTTGCGGAAACCTTCAATCTCGATCGCGACCTTGCAGTGACTGCATTGGCTGTGGGGTCGATGTTGTTGCTGGTGACTCTGCCGATTTGGTTGTGGCTGTTTTGAACTTTTTGGGTGCCTTGAAAATTCAACTGAACTTTTGCACACAGTCCTAACCAGCTGTTCTGACTGCTTGATTAAATGAGGTCACGACAGCCGTCACCAGCATTATGACTCCTGCAATGACAAACATCAGCGTGAGATTGATGTCCATTAAAAATCCTGAAGCCGCTTGTGAGAAGGGGTCAAGAGCAACAGCAGTAAAGGTTAGTAAGCCCATCATGCGTCCTTGCATCTCGGCTACGGTTTGTTGCTGAAGCCAAGCGATCGCAATCACACTGACAAACCCGCCGCCTAATCCCATCAACGCAATGACGCTGTATGCCATCCACACTTGCTGCACAAATCCTAGTCCCGCAGTTCCAATACCCAAAGCGTAAGCCAGCAGCACCAATGTTATTCCAGGAGTTTTTATAGACTTAATTTGACTTGTAGCAAGTACGCCCAGAAATGCACCAACCCCAAAAGCTGCCTGCATATAACCATAGGTGGTTGCACTGCCTCCAAATCGGAGTTCCACAAGTTTCGCCACACCCACCACTAAAGGTCCCAAAGTGGCGAGATTTAGCATACCGATAATTAACAGGCTGATGCGGATTGCAGAGTTGCGCCACGCATAGCGTACTCCTTCTACAATTTCACTCAATAGCTGTTGAATCGAAGAAGCCGTTGATGGATTTTGTGCATTTTTAGGTTGCCGGATCAGGTAGAGAAATAGCCCTCCCAAGGCAAATAGCACTGTGTTTATGGTGAACGCGATCGCTAGCCCAAAAGCACCAATGACAAACCCTGCTGCAGCAGGTCCAATCACGTTTGTAATTTGCTCTCCGCCCTGCATTAAAGCATTAGCTTTCATCAACAAAGACTTGTCAATCAATCGTGGTAATGCTGACAGCGTTGCTGGATACAAAAAGGCATCCGAGATGCCAAATATGCCTGCAATGGCAATTAGGTATCCAAGTTGAATGGCGTTAAACCATAATAAAGTAGCAACAATGCCAACTAAAATCGTGTTGGTAAGAGCAGAGAATGTAGCAATCCGATAAGGTGAAAAACGATCGCTAATCGCTCCCCCAATTAATGTAAGTAATGCGCGTGGAACTGCTGCCGCTATGAGAACGGTTCCAATCGCCACGCCCGATCCAATCTTCTGTAGTACGAGCCACGTTAACGCTACAATCCAGAACTGTACGGCACAAAGAATCAGCGATTGTCCCAGCCACAGCAGGCGAAAGTTAGCAATTTGTAATGGATGCTTCGCCATTTCCTCCTCACTCATTTTTTAAATATAATTTATATCTAATGTTTGTTATAAAATAATGCAGCAGTAAAGGGAAATATTTGGCTGCTGCATTATCCTCACCTCACTGGTATGTACTTAGAGGAGTATTAAAAGCGTGTTGATGCTCACGGGAATCTTCGTGAAATAGCTTTCTCCAAGTTGGCTTGTTCTTGAGAGCAAAACTGCGTGCGATCGCCTACAGCCCCAAAAGGAAACGAGATTTCCTTCAATTGTTCCGTCATCCGTTGGTGGAGTAAACCGACATACTGGCTCATTTGTTTGGCAACCCCAGGTTTTGAATCAAACACTTGTAAATTCAAAGTTCCCTCCTTTGACTAGAACAGAACCGGAAGTGCTTTTAACCCATGTATATCCTCATTTGCGACAAACTCTAACTTTGCATCGGGTTCAATTCGTAAATTGGGCAACCGTTCCAGTACTGCCTGCAGCCCAATAGTGGCTTCCAATCGAGCCAGAGGCGCACCCAAGCAGAAGTGAATGCCATTACCAAAGGCAACGTGTTCATTCGGTTTACGGTCAATCACAAACTCATCCGGCTGCTTAAACTGCTGTTCATCACGGTTTGCCGAGCCAAGGCAAACTTGGATCAGTTGTCCTGCTGGAATAGTTTGATGACCAATTTGGGTTTCAACTTTGGTGAAGCGAGTAATAGTTTGGACAGGTGAGCGGTAGCGGAGCACCTCTTCAATTGCCACCGGCAGCAACGTTGGTTCATTCTTTAGTCGCTCATATGCTTCTGGGTACTCATGGAAGCAGACGATCGCATTTGCCAACAAAGTCGTCGTGGTTTCATTACCTGCCACCAGCAGCAGCATACAGAAATCTACAAGTTCTTGAGCAGTAAGCTTTTCGCCTTGCTCGTGGGCGGCAATCAAATCACTAACCAAATCCTTGCCTAGTTTGCCTCGCCGTTGTTTCAGCAGGTGGCGGAAGTAATCTCCCATCGCCTGATATGCACAGAGATCCTCTGCCACGATGCCATCTGACCAACGTTTGAAATCTTCGCGCTCTTCAACAGGAATGCCAAGAATTTCAGCAATGACAATCACAGGTAAGGGAATGCTGAAGTCATGAATAAAATCCATCTGTTCCTGTTCTTGGACACGATCAATCAGTTCATGAGTAATCTCGCTTATGCGTGGTGCAAGTAACTCGACACGCCGCTGTGTGAACACTTGCGCTACCAACGTGCGGAGCGATCGATGCTTGGGTGGATCGGTAACGTTCAGGGCTTGGGTGAAGTCAGTCTGTTCAGGCGGATGGGGAATTTTGGACGAGAATGTTTGCCAATCGCTGAGAATCCGCTTCACGTCGTTGTACCTAAACACCATCCAGCTATCACGCTTTGAGTGGTAGAAAACGGGAGACTCGCGCCGCATTTTGGCATACCAAGGGAAGGGGTTGCCGAAAAGTTGAGAAGCTTGGTTTTTGTCGATGAACTGTTGATTTGATTGCATGAGTCATCTCCTATTAAAACATCAAGAAAACGCGCAAATTGAACTTGCCAAATGAGCGCAAACATCCTGTAGCGTTCATTGGTGTCAACATAAATCGGTTTAGGAAAACAATCCAAGTCAAATTAACCGAATGAGCGTTGCATGAAGCAGACGTTCATCGGTGCAAATACATCATCGAAACAGAATCTCGCTATATCAATCGGCTTCCGTTAAACTTTACCGTCTAGACGGTTTGAATTTCTCTATTTTTTACTTTACCGTCCAGACGGTTTTAAGTCAAGGGGGAGTGCTCAAGAATTTTGAACAAATACAGGATTTACGCAAAAATAGCCGAAAAGCTTAAGCTTAAGGGACTTCCAAATAAAAAAGTATCCAAAAATTTCTTGTGGAACGGGCGTCTCGCCCGTTCCGATCGAGGGCGGGCGGGGACGCCCACCCCACAAGATGGATAATTTATTTCTTGGAAATCCCTAATTTATCGAACCGCCAAGACGAGCCAGCGCCCTTCGGGTTCGCCAGTCACCTACGGCGGGAAACCCGCCTGCAGTGCTGGCTCACCGTGCGGGGGTTCCCCCCGTTGAGGCGACTGGCGTGCCAAGAACGCCAAGAATTTGTAGAGTGTGCGTAAGCCCTAAAATAAATATTCAGAAACAATAGACTTCTTGCATAAATTTTTACCCTCACCCTGAATTTCTCTCCCAAGCTGGGAGAGAGACGCGTGAAATTGGCTTATTTATGGGGATGTATCCTCGCGCTGCGGGGTTCTGACTACTGAGTTCTTCTTAACATTTAAAATTCCCCGTTTTTCGACTTTCCACTAGCACAACTGACTTACCTTTGCCAGAATATCCTCTGGACTCATAAATTCATAAGGTTCAAACGGTTGGTGTATCCAAGGATTGTCAAGCAAATAATCAACGTAGTAATCAGGCGCTATAACCGAACAAGCTTTATACCAGATAACAGCAGTACGAATTTCCTCAATTGGAGAATCACTGTACTCTTTTAACCAAGGGAGAGTTTCCTTGAGTGTAACCCCAGAGTCTACTAAGTCATCTACCAAAAGAATGTGCGAACCTAAATTTTCAGTGGTCATTGTCAGGTGACGAGAAAAGGTTAAATTGCCTCGTTCTTGCTTACCGGAGCCACTGTATGATGATGTTGCCAAAATCGCCAAAGGCTGCTTATAAATACGTGAGAGGATATCTCCCACTCGCAGTCCCCCTCTAGCAAGGCAAACAATCTGGTTGAATTTCCAGCCGGATTCATAAATTTGAGCAGCCAGTTGTTCAATTTTTTGGTGATAATCTGACCAAGAAACGTAAAGGTCTGGCATAAAAAACTTAATTTATTGCTAATAATGTATGACAAATTCCTTTGATTTTAATATGAGCGCAAGATATTATGAGCGATTCTGCTTCTGATAGCTATTCCCAACAGACTCCTGAAAGCGAAAAACTGGATTTGAGTACCAAACTTGCTTTCGGTGCTGGGGATTTGGGTACGGCAATTACTGCTATGATTGGGATTTCTTATTTGTCTCCCTTCCTTACAGATGTCGCTGGTTTAAATCCCAATTTAGCAGGACAAACCCAGCTTGTCGGCAAAGTGTGGGATGCGGTGAACGATCCAATGGTGGGGGTGTTGAGCGATCGCACCCAAAGTCAGCAGGGAAGGCGCTATCCTTGGATGATCTGGGGAGCAATTCCCTTTGGAGTGTTCTTTTTTTTGCAGTGGATTGTGCCCCACTTCAGTAATAACGAAAATGCCAATCAATGGGGCTTGTTTTGGTATTACACTGCAATTTCGATTTTGTTTAATACTTTTTATACAATTGTCAATTTACCATACACTGCTCTGACAGCAGAACTCACCCAAGACTACGACGAACGCACCAGTCTTAACGGTTTTCGCTTTACCTTTTCTATTGGCGGTAGCATTCTTGCGCTGGTTATAGGTTTGGTCATTTCTCTAATAATTCCTAGTAACCGCAGCCAACAGTTTTTATTACTAGGAGCCATTTGTGCCATTATCTCTGTTTTGCCCGTGTATTGGTGTGTTTGGGGAACCAAAAAACGCGCCCAAGCTGTAGCAAAGTTACACCCAGAAACCGAGCAAATTTCTATTCCCTTATTGCAGCAACTCAAAATTGCTTTTACCAATCGCCCTTTCTTATTTGTGGTGGGCATTTATCTGTGTTCTTGGTTATCTGTTCAACTAACTGCTGGTATTATTCCCTACTTTGTCACCAGCTGGATGCGTCTTCCGCAATGGCATATTAGCTTAGTGCTTTTAGCGGTGCAAGGAACTGCTATGTCTATGCTATTTGTTTGGAGTGCTATCAGTCGGCGCTACGGCAAACAAGCCGTGTACTTTATGGGAATGAGTGTGTGGATTATCGCCCAAGCCGGACTGTTTTTCGTACAGCCAGGTCAAGTTGTGTTGATGTACGTTTTAGCAGTCGTAGCAGGTTTTGGAGTCTCTACGGCTTATCTTGTTCCTTGGTCGATGTTACCTGATGTCATTGAACTTGATGAATTAAATACAGGTCAGCGACGAGAAGGCATTTTTTATAGTTTTATAGTGTTTGTGCAAAAAATCTGCTTGGGGATTGCAGTGAACTTGGTTTTACAACAATTGGGTAGCGCTGGTTATATTAAACCCACAAACGAAATCCCGATACCAATCCAACCAGAGTCCGTGTTACAAGTGATTCGCTTTTCTATTGGTCCCATACCAGCGATCGCTTTGATTTGTGGCTTAGTTTTAACGTATTTTTACCCACTTACCCGCGAGGTGCATGCACAAATTGTGCTGAAACTCAAGGAACGTCAAAACAATTAGGGTGCGTTGGGCATAAGCTACAACGCACCTTGTACTCAATTCATTGTCAAGGGAACACAAAATATTTTTCTAGGTTGAACATCTCATTTCAAGCAGAGACTACAGCTTCACGTCAGCAGGAAGAATCACTTTATCAATCACGTGAATCACGCCATTAGTACCTTTGATATCTGCTTTAGTGACTTTTGCCTTATCCACCATTACACTACCGTTATTAACTTTAACGTTAACTGGGCTGCCTTCAACTGTCTTAACCTGACCTGGTTTAATAGTTTTAGAATCAACTGCTCCAGGCACAACATGGTAAGTCAAAATCTTTTGCAAGGTTGCCTTGTTTTCTGGCTTCAGCAGTTTTTGCAAAGTTCCCTTTGGTAAAGCTGCGAATGCAGCATCTGTAGGTGCAAATACAGTAAATGGACCAGTACCAGACAGGGTATCTACAAGGTCTGCTGCCTTCAAAGCTGCTACCAGAGTTTTGAAAGAACTATTGGCACTGGCAATATCGACAATTGTACCTGTAGCAGTTGCTTGAGAAATCGATGTGGCAGGCTTGCTTGATGAAGCTGGCTGAGAACCAGCGAAGGTTGGAACGCTGACTAAAACACTAGCTGTAGCGATCGCAATAGCAACTGTTTTAGCAAATAACTGTTGAGATTGTTGGACTTTCATGGGTGTTAGCTTGACACTATGTAAACATATGACTATTTTTATTAAAATTTGTTTCCGGCACTGAAAAATTTTTTAACAAAATTTCCGAAACCCTAGAACTAGGAAGGTCTCTGGCAGTTGTCTAGACAAATACTCAAAAGTTAGCTTTGATCTATCGAACGGGGTTGAAACTTGCAAAACTTGGTTGGTACTGTTGGTATGAGCTTAAAGTCAGGTTTTATGGTTGTATCTTTGGATAAACTTGGTACGGATATGCACACCGCTCTATTTAGCTAATTTGTCTGAGAATTGGTAATAATACTTAATATAAACATGAATGGAAAAAAGGCTTAAGACTAAATGACAGCCCCAAGCTTACAAGAAATTTCCACTCGGTTAGAAAGTTCAAATTCGGGCGATCGCATGGTAGCCCTTGCTTCGTTGAGGAATGTTCCGGCAGAGGATGCAGTGCCTTTAATTAAAAAGGTATTGGATGACGAATCACTGCAAATTAGATCAATGGCAATTTTTGCCTTGGGAATCAAGCAAACAGAAGAATGCTACCCAATTTTGGTGCGAATTTTGGAAACCGACCCAGATTATGGTATCCGTGCCGACGCTGCAGGTGCATTAGGATACTTACAAGATTCCCGAGCTGTTGAACCGCTGATGCGGATATTTTATGAAGATACAGACTGGCTAGTACGCTTTAGTGCCGCCGTTGCTCTTGGTAATCTTAAAGACCTGCGTGCCCGTGAAATCCTCGTCAAGGCATTAGATAGCGAGGAAGTTGTCTTACACCAAGCAGCGATCGCTGCACTAGGAGAAATCAAAGATATCGAGTCAGTAGATAAAATTCTGCGCTTTGCCCAATCAGAAGATTGGTTAGTGCGCCAGCGTCTTGCAGAAGCCTTAGGTCATCTTCCTAGCCCCAAGAGTGTTTCAGCTTTAAAATACCTGGAAAAAGATAACCATAAACACGTTGCTGAGGCGGCGAGGATTTCCCTTAAACGGTTGGAAGAAGCAGGAAATCAAGCTTAAAGGTGTGTACAGAAAAGAGTGCGGGGAGTAAGCTCGTTTAGGTCTCCCTAATCTTCCTCATCCCTGGGACCTCGCTCCTGCTACCTTGGAATAAGTTAGAGAAAAGGATTTTGAAGCAAGGTAATTTCATTGATGAATATAGAAGAGTTTTTTCAACTGAGTGTTGGTAAATGGTTTTCCCATCGTACCAGTCACCATTTAGCTTTTAAGCAATCAGAAGACGGCAAATCAGACATTATGATAGAGACGCTGCCTGCTGATCATCCAGAAGTGGTCAAACTATGTCAACAGTACGATATTGACCCGAAAGGCGCTTCTTGTGGTGCTAGAGTCACTTGGAATGGCACGATGGAATGGGATGAAGAAAAGCACACAGGTTCTACAGTGTTGGTTGCCGTTCCAGACGAAGATAATCCCAATGAAGGCAAGTTGCTGCGGGAAATGGGCTATGCCGAGAAAGCGCCTGTCGCCGGACGCTACAAGATGGGCAGTGATGAGGCGTTGACTCTAATTACAGAGTATGAAACTATGTCGTCTGAGGAACGCTTGTGGTTTGCCAGTCCCAATTTACGTATGCGCGTGAGTGTACTGAAACGTTTTGGTGGCTTTAGTATGGCTTCGTTCACTTCTGAGATTCGCATGGGTGGAAGTCAGCCTACAACAAAAGCTTCTGAGGCAACTAACTCAGCATTAAGTTAGTTTTGTCTATTGACACTCCCCACGGCTATAAAACGATCGCGATCGGGTAAGTTAATAAAAAGCTGGGGGCTGTGCTATTATTGATTGATACCGTGGGGCACACGGAAATTAACGCTTGAGGAAACACCTGCAACGGTGTGACATGAGAATGACAAGCTAAAAGCGCGCTCTCAGCCCAAGAATCTTATTGCTTTTTAGCCGTGAGAATGTCAAGATAGTTAAAATTTTAAATGAAATAGCCCCCGCTAACGGGGGCTATTTCATTGTAAAGTTTCAACCAGATTCGTGCATTGGTTGGGGAGCAACACCGCTCACGAGCCTTGGGTACTGGGAGTACAGACGCCCTGCGCCCTTCGCTCTCTACGGACTGGGAAAACATTCCAAAATATGTCTAGGTCTTTATTGCCTCTTCCAAAATTTTGAGGCTCCCTTACCCAATCCCCAATCCCTAATCCCCAATTCCCAGTCCCCTTTACGAAAAACTTTTCACTATACTTTTTGAGTAAAAAATATATCAATATTACAGTAAAAGCACCGTAAATTATGTAAAGTTTTGCCAAAAAAGATGTGCTTTTAGGGTACAATCTCCTTAAAATCACACTTAAATTAATATTGTGCTGATTTTTCATTCCCGACAAAGTAAAATAAAGTGCAAGCACGAGTGCTTACCAAAAAATAGCCAGGGTTGTTTGAATCTCCCATACATGAGCTAGGGGAGTAAGTAACACAACAACACCAGAAAACTACCGAAAGCACTCTATTCAATATTGGTGCAAATATCTGCCATAACTAAACCAAATTAACTTTGATGTTCCACTGAGATGGGAGAGTGGTTTGTATTGCAGTGCAAAGGGGACTGGGGATTGGAGATTGGGGATTAGGGATTGGGGTAATGGTTATCAAACGAAAAATTATATCCGGAGAAATATTGCTCCTCCCCAAGTCAGGAGCATTTGCCCAGTCGGTAGAGAGCGAAGGGCGCAGGGCGTCTGTACTCCTAGTACCCAATTCCATGAAAGAGCCAGCGCGTACCGAGCAGCGCTCTTGGTAGGGTTTCCCAACAAGCGGGAACTAGCGTAAACCCCTCACCGTGGGTACGCAACAGCGGCGTTAGCGCAGCTAGCTGCTCCGGAATCAGGCATAGGCACACTGAACCGGAAGCGCGTAAGCTCCTCGCAAACCGAGACACGCTTAGCGTCTCCGGAGAAGATACCCAAAGGGTGAAAGGGATTAAAAGTAGTGGGATGAAAGCCAAAAGTCTCAAACTTTTGGCTCATGACTCATGACTAAGGACAAATAGCTAATCCAAAACCGCATGACTTATACCGCTTCTATACAAGAGTTCATCTCTGAATTATTCCCCTTCAATCAACTGCCAACATTAGAACTGGCAAAATTAATTCCAAAGTTTGAGATGTTGCGTTACCGCATGGGTCAAAATGTTTTGGTGCGGGACCAAATGCCTGCTCAAATATCAATCATTTATGAAGGACAGGCTCGCTTACTGAGTTATGACCCTAATACTCAGATGCCTGAAACACTGCAATTAGTTAAAACCGGAGAAATCCTGGGTTGGACTGGTTTGCTAAGGGGGATTCCATGCGAAACAGTCATAGCTTCTACAGAAACCGTTTGTCTGACTCTAAACGCCACAGAGTTTTTAGCGTTGCTCAGAAATTCTCCTGCTGTTGGTATTTACTTTGAGAATCGCTGTAGTGCTGTTGAAGTTTTTGAGCTACTGAGTGCTGAGTTAGCAGCAAGAGCCGATAGTGAAGCTGTGCTGGTTTCATATGGTGTGACAGATATCAAAGAATTGACTCTAAAAGTTTTAGACGAAGCAGTTGTCTGCACGTTCCTAGAGGAAAGAATACCTTTGGAGCAGCTAGACCCTGAACTGGTGTGGTTTGTCAGTGGCGGGATGCTAAAAGATTTTCCTGTGGGAAGCCGCTTAGACCTAGAAAATGTCGTAACTTATCTGGAGGTCGAGAGTTTTGGTTATGTTCGCTTGGTAGGTTTGCCTCGCGCAACCCTTTCTGCGTCTGCATCTGCAATCAGAGATTCCTTAAGGAACCCCTTGCTGGAGCAAATACCTTATGCACCTGACCATCCTCGCCAGCCAGAAAAACCATCGAGCAGTCAATCACAGCCAAAATATCCTCATGTTCATGGTAGAGGTCCTCTAAACGCGACTTTGGCTTGCTTCCAAATGCTGAGCCAACATTTAAATATGCCCTTTCGCCGGGATGTGATTCATCAAGTCTTGACCAATCAGGTTGAGCGTACTCAAACCCTTTCATTACAGCTTTGCGGTGCGGTTGCTGAACTTATCGGGTTAAATACTCAATTTATAACTGTCTCAGCCAGAGCAATCACAAAACTGCAAGCTCCTGCGATGATTCGCTGGCAAGATACTTTCGCAATTATTTATGAAATTAGCGAAAAGAAGCTGGTGCTAGGCGTACCAGAAGTAGGCATTATCCAGCAAGAGCCTGACTATTTTGTTGAGAATTGGGGCGAAGAAGGTCAGGTATTGCTGCTCAAGGTTGCCAAACATACCCCTAAACAGCGGTTTAGCTTACGTTGGTTTATCCCTTCGCTGCTGCAATACCGCAAAGTTCTACTCGAAGTCCTCATTGCTTCGTTTTTTGTCCAAGTCTTTGGTCTGGCGAATCCCTTAGTCATCCAGATAATTATCGACAAAGTAATTATTCAAAACGGCTTTGAAACCCTGAATGTGTTGGGTGTTTTGCTATTTATTATGGCTGTTTTTGAAGGACTTTTAACTAGTGTCCGCACTTATTTATTTGTCGATACGACTAACCGAATTGACCTGACTTTAGGCTCAGAAATTATTGACCGTTTGTTCCGTTTACCCTTGCGCTATTTTGAACGGCGTCCTGTAGGGGAACTAGCAACTCGCGCTAATGAGCTGGAAAATATCCGCTCTTTTATGACAGGAACTGCTTTAACAGTAGTGTTGGACGCAGTTTTTGGTGCAATCTACATCCTGGTGATGGTGTTCTACAGTTGGCTGCTGACTCTTGTTGCTTTGGCGACTGTACCCGTGTTTGCTGTGATGACGATGTTTTTTTCGTCCATCGTGCGCCGACAGCTGCGTACCAAAGCTGAACGTTATTCCCAAACACAATCTTATTTAGTAGAAGCGCTGTCAGGGATTCAAACAGTGAAAGCGCAAAATATTGAGTTGCGATCGCGCTGGCAGTGGCAAGAATACTATAGTAATTACGTAGCTGCTGGTTTTCAAACTGTTGTCACTTCCACTGCTGCTAGTGTCACTAGCAATTTTCTGAACCAAGTTTCTTCCTTGTTTGTCTTATGGGTGGGAGCCTACCTAGTACTCAAAGGAGAACTTACCTTAGGACAACTCATTGCCTTCCGCATTATCGCTGGCTACGTCACAGCTCCTTTACTACGATTAACCCAATTGTGGCAAAACTTTCAAGAAACGGCTCTCTCTTTGGAACGCCTGGCTGATATTTTGGATACTCCGTCAGAAACTGAGGAAGAAGACCGCAAAAATATTCCCATACCCCCGATTAAAGGCGCTGTTAAGTATGAAAACGTTTCGTTTCGCTTTACACCCAATGGTCCACTTCAGTTAAATAATATTAACCTTGATTTTCCAGCAGGAAAATTTATTGGCATTGTGGGACAGAGTGGTTCTGGGAAAAGCACTTTGACCAAGCTTTTACCACGACTATATGACTTGGAGTCTGGCAGAATTCTCGTCGATGGCTACGACATTGCCAAAATAGAACTTTATTCGCTGCGCCGTCAGATTGGTATGGTGCTTCAAGACTCACTTTTGTTTGACGGTACCATACAGGAAAATATTGCGCTGACAAATCCTGATGCTACAACTGAAGAAATTATCGCAGCAGCCAAAGTTGCTGTAGCTCATGATTTTATTATGTCTCTCCCTAATGGCTACAACACCAGAGTCGGGGAAAGAGGTTCAGCCTTATCTGGAGGACAGCGTCAGCGTATAGCGATCGCTCGTACCGTTTTGCAAAACCCCCGCTTGCTGATTCTTGATGAAGCAACCAGTGCTTTAGATTACCAGTCTGAACGCCAAGCTTGTCAGAATTTGGCACAAGCCTTTCGGGGTAGAACAGTGTTTTTTATTACCCATCGTTTAAGTACAGTGAAGAATGCTGATATCATACTGCTATTAGATCAAGGGTTAGTTGTAGAACAGGGAACCCACGATGAACTAATGGCGCAACAAGGACGTTACTACTGCCTTTTTCAACAGCAGGAATCACAACTTTAAACAAACCGGAAGCAGGAAAACAGGGGAAGCAGGCGAAGCAGGAGAAGCAGGGTAACAGAAAAACAGAGGAAGCAGGGTAGCAGGAAACCAGGGTAGCAGGGAAGAAGAATAATTTTTGACTCTTAATTCTTGACTAATGTACAAACGCTTTTATTCAAGCGTTTCTAATGTACAGCGCTCTCATGAAAGCGCCTTTACAACTCTTGACTCTTAACTGGTGACTATGGCTATGAGTGAACTAAACGGAACCAAATTTGAGAAAAAACCTTTACTCTCTCAAAGAGTATTAGGGAGTGAAATCAAAGTAGCCGTAAAATCTTCTAGTGAGAATAGCGAATCAACACCATCTGTTGTGTTAAGACAGTCGCCTTTTTGGTCACGAACTATTCTTTGGGGACTGATAGGAATGACAAGTTTGGTGGTGATTTGGGCGAATGTAGCCAAAATTGAGGAAGCGATTCCAGCTAAAGGAAAGCTAGAACCGCAAGATACCGTCAAAGAATTACAGACACCTGTAAACGGGGTTGTTAAAGCTGTTTATGTCAAGGACGGACAAAAAGTACGTCGTGGCGATGTACTGTTGAGGTTAGATCCAACAGCAGCAAAATCTCAACTCCTTTCTCTACAGAAAGTTCGCAATACATTAAAGCAAGAAGTTCAATTCTACCGCTCTCAACTGGTTGCGAAAGATGCTTTATCAAACCCACAGCTATCTATCTCACAAATCAATTTACCACCAGGGCTAGCTTCTCTGACAAAAAACCGAATGGCACTGGTAGCAGAAAATCGGTTGTATCGCGCTCAGTTGAGTGAATCTCAAAACACGCAGTTAGCGCCAGAAGAACAAGCACGTCTAGAATTTAGCAAAGCAGAATTAAATTCTCGACTTGCAGATGCTCAATTGGAAACAGAAAAATTACAAAGACAACTGGCTCAGACTCAAATTCAGCTATCCTCTGCTCAAGAAACGAAGGAAGTGAGTCAGACAATTCTCAACAACATAGAGACGCTTGCTAAACAAGGAGGAATTTCTCGTCTTCAATACCTCAATCAAAAACAGGAAGTTAGCCGGCAGCAAGCTGAGGTGGAACAGTTGGTTCAGGAGCAAGCACGTTTAAAATTTGCGATCGCCCAATCAAAAGAAAAGCTCCGAAATACGATGGCTGGTGCAAAAAAGGAAATCTCCACGAAAATTGCTGACAATGAAAAACAAATTGCTAACCTTGATAGCGAGTTGAACAAGGCAATCATAGAAGATGAGAAGCGGATTGCTCAAATTGATAGTGAGATCAGCCAAGCTCGGGTAACTTTACAATATCAAGAATTGCGTTCTCCCGCCGATGGCATTGTTTTCGATTTGCAAGCTAAGTCTCCAGGATTTGTTGCTAATTCTAGTCAACCTGTTGTCAAAATTGTACCGGATCAAGCTCTCACAGCTAAAGTTTTTATCACTAATCAAGACATCGGTTTTGTGAAAAAGGGAATGAAAGTTAATGTTAGAATTGACTCTTACCCCTTTACTGAGTTTGGTGAGCTTAAAGGTGAGTTAGTTTCGATTGGTTCTGATGCTCTACCACCTGAACAAAATCGTCCTTACGACAGTTTCCCTGCCATAATTCGTTTGGAGAAACAATCTCTGGTTGTGAATAATCAGCAATTACCTCTGCAATCGGGAATGTCAGTCACTGTCAATATTAAAGTACGCGATCGCACTGTCATGAGCATTTTCAGTGATTTGTTTACAAAGCAAATTGATAGCTTGAAGACTGCAAGATAATGTGATAGCGCTTTTCAAATTAAGCCCTGTTTAAGTTCACGAATTGCGGCACTGGTATTCCGCTCATAAGCAACTTGAAAACATCTGGAAATTATATCTTGGAGGTTAATGTTTGGAAAATATTTACTGTGATTCTGTATTCGATATGCTTGTTCCTGCAACTGATAAATATACAGTTGTTTTTTGCGGTACAGCCAAACTTCTGGCACTTGATAAGGGAGGTAATCATTGACATCAGAATAGCTGGTGACATCAATTTCTAGCACTAAATCAGGAGGAGGATTGTTACTCCAGTCAATTCGCTCTTTACCAGAGACAGCTTGCCAATTGTCAATGTAAAAACAATAGTCTGGTTCGATGCCACTTTCTTCTAGTAATTCCATAGTCACAGGAGTAAAAGCATCGTACTCACGTCCAAAATAATCTAGCAAGGTTGTGATGATATTGGCAATTAAATAGGCATCACGTCCATGTTTCGGAAGTGGGGACATGAGCAAGACTTCTCCATCTTGGTATTTTATCCGAGGAATTGAATTGTCGCCCCGCCAGTGACACAAACTCTGATAATCTTGCCAAGTTGCAGGCAACCGGACAACTGCTCCCGCAGGTAGCTGAATTTTATCAGTTGAGACTAGTGCAAACATGGCTTGAAGGAAAGAAAGTTGAAAGTTAAAAGCTTAAGCTTATTGTAGGAGGAATTATTGTCATCTCATCTAATCTTGTTGCTGTTGGCGTTTTGCTGCTATTTCTCGTTTCGCCTCTTGCACAAGGTCAATAATTTTCTCGTTAGAATTGTAGCCAGCCTCAATCAACACCTGTTTTAACCAAAAGAACTCAGCACTCAGGAGTCAGAATTCAGCTTGGGTATTCTGTACTTACAGATGCGCATGAGTAAGGGGGTTTAAATAACGACAGTTAACAGGGTGTCGACAATTGGTTGGGGTTTGAATCCCCATCCAATTGATTCTGACGGATGATTCTGGCGTATCTGTTTTCTTCTTCAACTGAACTGTATTGTTTTTGAAGTTAAATTTGTAATAAGCCAGCAAGTGCTTGCGGTAGTGGTAGCACAATCATGACTAACAAAGCTATTGCTATTAACCCCCCGATGTCACGTTTATTATCAAGTTCAGTGACATCATTCAAAGCAGGTTCATCAACCAATGGTAGGAATAATAAGATAATCGCCCAGGGGAAAAATTCTGGTTGTATCAAAGAAAGTAGTAGCAGCAACAAGCGAGAAATTTGACCAATGACAACTGCTGTTCTTTGCCCAAATATCGCATGGATGATGTGACCTCCATCCAGTTGTCCTACCGGCATTAAATTCAGTGCTGTTACAATCAGCCCTAAAAACCCGGCTACTGCAACTGGATGCATATCAATAGCTGATTTTGCCGTTAGCTGACTTCCCAGAGCTAGCTTTGAAAGGAGCGCCAGTAGGATGGAATATTGGGGATTAAGCGCATCTGGGTTTAAAAGCCCTGTTTTTTCAGTTTGAGGAACGACCTCAGAATGAGCCAAACCCCAAAACAGAAGTGGTAAGGTCGCTATAAAGCCAGCTACTGGTCCGGCGATACTGACGTCAAATAAAGCTTTACGGTTGGGAATTGGGCTACGCATTTGAATAAATGCACCGAAGGTTCCCAAAAAGAAAGGCATCGGGATAAAGTAAGGCAGCGTCGAGCGAATTTTGTAGTACCGCGCGGTTAAATAGTGACCAAGTTCGTGGATGCCCAAAATCGTTAACAGTGCTAAGGCATAGGGCAATCCTTTCAAAAGTTCGGCAGGATTGGATGTCAGTATCGTAGGATTTACACCAGCAACTTTCACACCCACGAAGGTACTTGTTACCAATGTTACTGCTAGCAGCATAAGTGCCAATCCTGGTCGCGTTATCTTCTCCTGATTGCGAGTATTACTTTTTACCGCTTGGGTATTGGGAACAAGCACAAAGAAAGGTTTGTCACTCAAACCTTCTTGAAAGATAATCAAAAAGCGATCGCCAAATTGCTCTTCAATATTTGCCTTAATCCGCTCGTAAGCGTTTGTTGCTGTAGTTCTCAACTGACCTCGACAGATTATTGCCTGGGGTCGATACTCAATGTTTTGAAGGTAGTATACAGACCAAGGAAAACAATTTCGTAGCTGGGTTTCTTCCTGAGGTTCTATGGGACGCACTGGTACTGGTTCTGCGGTATTATGTATATCCAGATTACGTCTATCCAGTTGTGATTCTACTGCTTTTTGCGGTTCCGTATGAGTCTGCTTGAGTGATCGGCGACCCCATTGAAACAACGCCCAGTATAACAAAGGACAAATGATTAATGGCCAAATCATCAACGCTCTTGGCGGAGGTTGTTTTGCCCCGTGTATCATCGTCCAAGTCGTCCATAGCAATGCTGGTATCATAAGTACCAGCCACAGCAGCCACACAGGTGTTTTGGTGATTTGAGCAACACTGCGCTGCACCATTAAATAAGTCACTAGTCCCAGTAGAAGAAGAAACCAGAAATTCATGTTATCTTGAGTTGTTTTGAGATGTTAAATCTTGCTTGTAGTCCAGAGTTTTGCAGCACTTCCTACAAGCATATGCCCCCAAAAGTTAATTTTTATGACAACGGTCAACAGTACTGGTCTTTGAAGTTGCCACTGGAAAAGTCCAAAACTGTGACCCGATTTTTACAACTCCTCATAAGAACGCGGTTTTTCTCATGTGTCCCTTGCCTCAAGAGTCTAATTCTACAGCCAAGCTACCACGGGCAGTTTTCTGTGACGAAGTCCCGAGTGAAGGAAACCTCGAATCAGACGGGGGAGGAAATCCAATTTTTGCATTTCCACCAAATAGGGACACATTAGGGGGGACTGCTTATTTTATTGTAGGAAACAAAGGCAATATCCTGATAGATTGTCCTGCTTGGGATCAAATTAATCAAGATTTTTTGCGATCGCATGGAGGCGTGCGTTACCTATTTCTCACTCATCGCGGCGCTATTGGCAAAACAGCAGAAATTCAGCAAGCCTTAAGTTGTGAGGTTGTGATTCAAGAGCAGGAAGCTTACTTACTACCCGGACTAACCCTAACAACCTTTGGTATAGATTTTACCTTAAATTCAACAGCACAATTGATTTGGACACCTGGTCATTCTCCTGGCTCGTCTTGCCTGTACTACCATGACCAAGGAGGTCTATTGTTTTCTGGGCGTCATATCCTTCCCAACCAACAAGGTGAACCTGTACCCCTACGAACAACCAAAACCTTTCACTGGTTCCGACAAATCAACAGTGTCAAGTTACTACTAAAACGCTTCACACCAACAACACTCCAGTACATTTGCCCCGGTGGAAATACAGGCTTTCTCCGGGGCAAGCGAGTCATAAATAATGCTTATGAACGTCTCGCCTCTCTAGATTTAACAGCATTAAGACAAATACAACCGATTTTATGAAAAAATCAAGAAACAAGAGTGAACAAAGAAAAATTTTATCTTTCGTTCTTGTTTCTTCGTTTTGTCACGCTGCTCCCGCCACTACAGAGTTTTTCGCCAAAAGTTCCAAGGCTGCTTGATATTGAACATCTGCTTCGGTACCAATTTGTTCACGCATAATTGGTTGAGAGGGAATGGCTTTATCTGGCTTTATACCTTGTTTGTTGATATCGCGGTGGTTGGGGGTTTCATACTTAGCAATGGTGACAGCTAAGCCGGAACCATCCGACAATTCAAATAAAGATTGAATCAAGCCTTTACCAAAAGTGGTTTCTCCTACCAAAACGGCACGACCGTTATCCTGTAATGCACCAGCAAGAATCTCGCTAGCGCTAGCAGTTCCTTGATTGACCAAAACAACCAAGGGGTCACGAGTTATGGCTGAACCAAAAGCTTCAAAGCTTCCCTGAATGCCTTGGCGATTTACAGTGTAAACAATAGTACCAGAGTCTAACCACAAGCGGGCAATTTCAATTCCTGCTTGTAACAATCCGCCTGGATTATTTCGCAAGTCGAGAATGTAGGCATCAGCCCCTTTTTTTTCTAGACTGGAAATAGCGTGTGCCAATTCCATTGGAGCGTTGGCATTAAATTGTGTGAGGCGAATGTAGCCGATAGATGTTTTTTCAGGGGAAGAGCGTAATTCAGCGACAACTGGGTTAAGCGCAATGCGATCGCGCACCAGTCTAATTTCCAATTCCTCCTCTCCCTCTCGTTGAATGAACAGGGTGACAGCACTACCAATCGGTCCGCGCATCTTGGTTGCGGCTTCGTCTAGGGTAAGTTTTTCTGTAGAGATGCCCTCAATTTTCAAGATGCGATCGCGCGGTCTAATTCCAGCTTTTTCTGCTGGTGAACCCGCTATGGGAGCCACAACCTCCAATTTACCAGTTTCGGGGTTGAGAGCGATTTGCAACCCCACTCCCGTTAGTTCCCCAGAAGTATTGACTTGTAGACTGCGGTACTGTTCTGGATTTAAAAAGCGGGTAAAAGGATCGTCAAGGCTCTTGAGCATATTTTGAATGGCAGAATAAGCCGCTTGATGGTCTTGGAATGGCTTTTCTAGAGCTTTTCGCCGCACCGATGCCCAGTTTTGATGATTAAATGTTTCATCCAGATAAGTCCGATTAACAATTCTCCACACTTCTGCTACCAGCTTTTGTTCGTCGCTCAAAGCCAAGGCAGGTTGGCAAAAGCTGCCAAAAAACACCCAAAATGCTAATAACAGTGACAGTCCCGCCCGAAAAACCGTTTTGTGCATGAACCCCATTTTTACTTCCACGTTCAACCCAAATTGCCAGAATTAGCCCAGCTAGCTTGCTTTTAGATGAAATCTATCTCTCGACTATGTTACTTTTTTTATAGAAGTGGTGCATTGCTCTCATGAAGTTGTTCAGTCAACACATGACAGCGCATTCCACTTCTAAAGAGATAAAATCTACTTTGTGTCCACATTTTCGTGTTTGGATGCTAAGAGAGCGCAATAAATACCCTCTTTTCAGAGTGTAAAGTTTTATTTAAACTATGAACACTCTGATTGCTCAAAAGCAAACGAGCAAATTCTTTTTTGCTAAAATCCCAAAACTGCTGATTGGGAAGTTTATCAACCGCGAATCGATTTCTAGGAACTTGAGATTGTATGGCTAACGTTTACGACTGGTTTGAGGAGCGCTTGGAGATTCAAGCGCTAGCTGAAGATGTTACCAGCAAGTACGTCCCCCCCCACGTCAACATCTTCTACTGTTTGGGTGGAATTACTTTAACGTGCTTTCTCATCCAGTTTGCCACTGGATTTGCCATGACATTCTACTACAGACCAACGGTCGCCGAAGCGTATACTTCGGTGCAGCACATTATGAATGAAGTGAATTTTGGCTGGCTGATTCGCTCCATTCACCGCTGGTCTGCCAGCATGATGGTGCTGATGATGATTTTGCACACCTTCCGGGTTTACCTGACAGGTGGTTTCAAAAAGCCCCGCGAACTGACTTGGGTCACAGGTGTCATCCTAGCGGTGATTACCGTTTCCTTTGGCGTGACTGGCTACTCGCTGCCTTGGGATCAAGTTGGCTACTGGGCTGTGAAAATCGTCAGCGGTGTACCAGAAGCTATTCCCGTGGTCGGTACACTGATAGCTGATTTGTTGCGCGGCGGTTCGAGTGTTGGTCAAGCAACGCTGACTCGCTACTACAGCGCACACACCTTTGTCCTGCCTTGGCTGATTGCCGTCTTCATGCTGTTGCACTTCTTGATGATTCGCAAGCAAGGCATTTCTGGTCCATTGTAATTAGAAGTCGTGAGCGGATCGGGCATGAGCTGATAGTTTCAAGATCGAGTCATTTGTTTTAAACTTATGGAGAATCAAACACAAAACATAAGAAACAAAAAAACAAACCCCCGCATCTTAAGCTAAAAGCTAATGCTCGCGCTTCTGATGGCTTTGACAAAAGCTTTAAATCAACTTAAGCAGGAGAGCACATTAAAAAATGGCGACACTGAAAAAACCTGATCTGAGCGATCCAAAGTTAAGAGCCAAACTGGCGAAAGGCATGGGTCACAACTACTACGGCGAACCAGCTTGGCCTAATGACCTGCTGTACGTGTTCCCTGTTGTGATTATGGGGTCTTTCGCTTGTATCGTGGCTCTATCCGTGTTAGACCCCGCCTTAACCGGGGAACCAGCGAATCCCTTCGCTACACCGCTGGAAATTTTACCCGAGTGGTACCTTTATCCCGTATTTCAGATTTTGCGTTCCGTTCCTAACAAACTCTTAGGAGTGGTATTGATGGGTTCCGTACCCCTAGGACTGATTCTTGTTCCGTTTATTGAAAACGTGAATAAGTTCCAAAACCCCTTCCGCCGCCCAGTAGCGACTACAGTGTTCCTAATCGGAACCTTAGTGACTCTATGGCTGGGAATTGGTGCTACTTTCCCAATAGATAAGTCCTTCACCTTTGGGCTTTTCTAAATTAGTCCCCACAAAGGGCTTTGACGCCTGTGAGTTTCTCGGCAAGTGCAGATGTGCTTTTCTGGAGAAATCAACAGGCGTCAATTTTAATCATCCAGGTTGCATCTTGGATTTTATTTTGTATACAGATGTCATTTCAGAATCTTAAGTCTGTAATATACAAAAGGTACAAACTTTCACTTACTTAATATTCAAGTCAAGGTCAATGCTAAGCATAGTGCAGCAAGACCATCTGACGGTGAAGAGCGAACTAAAGCTTCTAAACCAGGTGCAACAATGGTTTGAACAATTTTGTCTGCAACACTTGCCTCAACTTGGTTGGTCAGAAAGCCAACTCTATCGCCTCAATTTAGCATTAGCAGAAGGCTTTACGAATGCTGTGCGTCATGCTCATCATGCCTTACCACCGGAAACAACCATAGAAATTGATGTTTCTTTGTGGATTGATCGCTTAGAGGTTAGAATCTGGGATTATGGAAAACCCTTTAATCCAGATGCGATCACAGAGCCAGAACCAGGTACTCTCCAAGTAGGGGGTTATGGATGGTTTCTCCTACGGCGCTTGGCTGACCGCGTTGTTTACGAACGTGGTGCAGATGGAAGAAATTGCCTGCTCATCGTCAAGTATGGTTTACAGGGGTAGCAGTCAGAGTAAAGAAAAACAAGCAAGGGTAAATGCAGGGTGTTTAAAGCTTTGGGAAAGCGGGGAGTCTTCTTTGGAAAATGCTCCCTGACTTTGCCTGTAAAGTCATTTCTTGAGTAAATAAGTATAAATAGGGGTGTTTGTCTGTAAGCTACCGTACTTTGCCGAAAAATTATTTAATTTTAGGGAAATTTGTTGTAAAAATTAGAAGGTTTATTTTGTGAAAATCGGGCATGATCAGATTCCCGACTTCTTTAAGAAGTCGGGAATCTTGTTATTCATGTAGCCTTCGGCACCTGGTAGGACTTATGATTTAGGATTATTATATAACAGTGAATATACTTGAAAATACCAATCATTCAAGTGGGAAAACATATAGATTTTAGTCAAGATTTAAAAACAAAAGTTCATCATGTTTTCGTGTTTATACAAGTTTTTGAACGAGAAGGCGGAATTCAATCATATGTAAAGGATATTTTTCGAGCTTATTTAGCATTGAACAAACCTTTCTATGCAGAAGTATTTTTACTCAGGGATAGTCCTAGCTGCTTTAATCCTTTTGAGTCAGAAAGTTTAAAATTTCATTACTTCAAATCCAAATCTCCCCAACTGGAACGAGTCAGAATGGCTATGGCGTTACTCTTCTATTTGTTGCGCCAGCGACCACAGCACGTGTTTTGCGGTCATGTGAACCTTGCGCCATTGGTTGGTCTGTTATGTCAACGTTTGGGAATTCCTTACACAGTTATGACTCATGGTAAAGAGGTTTGGCAACCGTTACCAACTTCCATAAAATCCAGCCTGCAAAAAGCCGCCCAAATTTGGACAGTCAGCCGTTACACTCGTCAAGTTGCCTGTGAGGTTAATCAGCTAGACCCTAATCAAGTAAAATTATTACCTTGTGCTGTAAATGGTAATCAGTTTACTCCCGGAACAAAATCGACAGCGTTGTTAGAGCGGTATGGTTTGACAAAAGCAAAGGTATTGATGACCGTGGCACGACTGTGGTCAGGTGATATTTATAAAGGTGTGGATGTTACAATTCAGGCGTTACCACGAATAGCTGATGTTTTCCCTGAAGTAAAATACTTGGTCATTGGTCGTGGGAATGACCAACCTCGATTAGCCAAGCTGGCTGAAGATTTGGGTGTAGGCGATCGCGTCATCTTTGCTGGCTTTGTTCCCACAGAACAATTGGTAGAACATTACCGTCTTGCTGATGCCTACGTGATGCCTTCCCAAGAAGGCTTTGGTATTGTCTACCTAGAGGCGATGGCTTGTGGTGTACCTGTGCTGTCAGGTGATGCAGATGGATCAGCCGATCCGTTACAGGATGGTAAACTGGGATGGCGAGTCCCCCACCGTGATCCAAATGCTGTGGCAGCGGCTTGTATAGAAATACTCAAAGGAGATGACCGACGTTGTCATGGGGAATGGCTGCGAGAACAGGCGATCGCCCTATTTGGTATCGATGCTTTCCAGAAACGGTTGAAAGAGCAGCTTTTGTCCTTAATCAACAATCCATAATCAAAATTCAATTGACCATTCGCAATTGATTATTGAGTTGTTGGTAAAATCGCTATCCTAGAAGGAGAGCAGGACGACATTTAAAAAATGAGCCTTAAAACGTTTCAGTTTAATTTGTCTAATTTACGCCCTTGGCTCACTTTGCTAGCAATTACATGGTTGCTTGGGTCATTAGGCTTGGGCTGGTTAGTTAACTCCTTAGTGATTATTATTGGGCTATTGTTGTTGACACCCATTCTCGTGTATTTTGGGTTTCGCTGGTGGCTGCAATACAACTTGGCGAGTGACCAGTGTCCCGTTTGTCAATATGAATTTACAGGTTTAAATAACACTCAATTGCAATGTCCTAACTGTGGCGAGCAGTTATTGGTGCAACAGGGACATTTTCGGCGCTTTACACCTGAAGGCACAATAGATGTGACAGCAGTCGAAGTGTCTAGCAAAGTAATTGATGATTAGTCATCACTTATGAGTCAAAAACTTGATGTCAACTGAATTCTCAAACTTAAGGGTGCGTTAACGCTCCCTTATCATTTTTATTAGTCATTAAGGTTCTTGCAAAAGTCAAGAATTATGAAAATGAAACCACAGATGCATACAAATAAACTATCTGTGTTCACCCCCCTCATTCCCCCCTACAACAGCAGGGCTGTTTCATTCGTTAACGAGGGAGGATTTGTCAATATCGAAGCGCGATAATTTTTGGGACAATTTTTGGGACATAAGTTATAGAAAACGTATATTTTGACCCAGGAAATTTAATTTTTATCCAGGAAATAAGGAGCATCGCACTTCATGAACTCTTGACATTATGAGCCTTTGAGGGAATAAAACAGCCCTGCCCTACAAGAGGGGGGAAGACAGAGGAAAAACTTTTATTTATTGTGGCTCTGTGGTTTTAATTCTCTTACTCAAATTTACTGCTATTGAATTGCATATAACTTAACAACCAGTTTGCCGCTGTTGCCCTCCGCGTTTCCCGAGGCCCAAATTCACCAATTTTGTAACCTTTGAAACCCAGTTTTTCTTTCAAGAGCTGTTTGTTCTCTGAAGGAATCGAACGAGTCAACTTAACTGTTGCAGGTCGAGAGTCGATAAAATCCGGTGGTTCTGGGTACTCATCCCGCCATTCTGGTGCGACTTCCTGAGTATCCCACTGTTCGGTTGATGAGTTGTAGCGATACCCCAAGCAGTGCCACACCAATTGGTTGACTGTAGCATCATCAATCTCGTCATTGAGAATTGCCCAAATAGTTTCTGTCTTGAGTGGTGGCAAGTTTGACATAAACAAATTTGACATAAACAAATTAGTTGGAATTAAGAATTCTCTGGTGCATAATAAACAGGGTAGGCTGGAAATAGTAAAGACTTGACCAGTTAATGCAGAATACCACACCGCACTCCAAGCAAGTCCGCGCTCATGTCATCATTTCTGGGAGAGTTCAAGGGGTAGGCTATCGCTACGCCACTGTGGATACAGCGACCCAACTGGGATTAACAGGTTGGGTGCGGAACCTCCCTGATAATCGAGTGGAAGCAGTATTTGAAGGTAAGCAAGGGGTAGTAGAACAGATGATTCGCTGGTGTTACCAAGGACCTCCCGCCGCAATGGTTAAAGATGTATTCGTAGAATACGAGGAACCGGAAGGATTGCAGGGATTTGAAGTTAGGCGTTTTGAGTAGGTAAGCATTTATGCTAACTTGGTTTACCCGTCCAAAGGTAAAGACTCGTCTTGCACTACTCCTGAAATCCGATCTGGGTGTACACGTTCACTCCCATTTGCAAAGCTTGCAGTGTCCCCACACTGTATTTTAGGGCACGGGCTTTGTGTAGGGCAGCTAGCACCAGTGCTGTTGCAAATCCCTGTCGTCGTGCTTTTGGGAGTGTGGCTACATAGTAAATGCCCGCCACCCCTGCATCTAATCGGTTGTGACTTTGGCTGGAAACTCGTATGCTTTCATATAATTTTGGAAATGTCATGCTGAGTAAAACTTTGTGTGGTTATTTGCAGACACTTGGGACATCGGAGAATTAGTCATTCATTTCTTTCAATGTAGCTAATGCTGAAGGAGACAACCGACTGAGATAGCGGAATATCCAGTATTTAGAAATCGTATCTAAAATCACAGGGAAAGTGGCAATAAAAAGAGATATCACACTTTGTTTTGCTGGAAGCCCCAAATGTTCTGCGAATCCTTCAAGAATCACCTCCCAACCATGTGGTGAGTGGAATCCAACAAATATATCTGTAAAAAGAATAATGATGAAAGCCTTGGCACTGTCGCTCAGACCATAGATAAGATCATCTATAAAAGATTTTACAATCGCAATTTCTCTTTTGCTTGTAACAATGACTAATGCAAAAGCTATAAGTGACATCACATCAGCAAAAACATTGCTAATAGCGTCATTACTTTTTTCTTGAAATTCCTCAGCAATTTCTCGAACTTTATGTTTGAGTTTTTCTTCTATGACCTCAGCAGAAATTGGCACGGCTTGGCGAACAAAATTCTCAAATTTTAGTTTTTTTTCAAAAGTTTTTAATTCGCTAAGAGCTTCTTCCTCCATTTCATTATTAAGGAAAATTTGACTTAAATTTTCACCTCTAATCTCCTTTACTATTGGATTAATTAAAAAATCCTTAGACAAATGCTGAGTTAAAATAGGCACGATAACTAGCATTGCCAAAAATCTTATAGCAGTTCTTGTTCTCTTTCTAGAAATTTGAAAATTTTTCACAAAATTTTCTTCTGCTTGTGGAGAAAAATCCCCCCTGATTTTATTAAATGTTCTCCCAATAGTTCTGGGAATTACACCTGTTTTCTCAAAAACAGAGTCAAGTTTCATCTTGTTGCTCTGAGAACCATCTGAGTGGTTATTAACTCCATTTTCGTTTATTTTTAATGGTTGAGAGACTGTTATTATCTCGTCAAAATCATTTTTTTCTTGTGTAATCTCTCGCGTAATATACTTAGAGCTTACTTCATCAATAAACTTCAATTTATCTAGAAAAACAGGATTTGATATATTTAAAAGAGAATAGCTGAATTGGAATTCTGCTAATTTTACTTTGATAATAGTTAAATTTTTTTGAAGAGATACCTGCCAATAAGCCATTACACTTTCACTATAATTGGCTGAGTCAGCAGATATTGTTTTACCACCAAATTGTTCTATTTCAATATTTTTAATTATATGAGCCGCCTGGTAAGCTTCTGATAGCGCTCTTTCTGGTGTCTTGAATAACCATTGCTGAGTACGTTGTAAATATTCTTTAATTTTTTGGCGGATAAACCCTGTATTTTTATTGAAGAATGAAGCTTTCATGGTAATGCTCAACTATGTATTTTGCTGTTGTTTTGGTATTGAAAAATTGATAATGGCTAATAAGTAATAAACTTTCTTTATTACTTATTAGCCATTGTTAATTAATAACTTATTAAATAGATAGCTTATTCTGAGTGTACACCTATAAGAGGATTTGGTACAGGCAATGGACGATTTTGTAAAAGTTTAAATTGTCTGGTGCTAGCATCATATGTGAAGACTTCTCCACTCTCAATTTCGTAAATCCAGGCATGAAGAGTGAGTTGACCGCTGTGAAGTCTAGAGCGAATAACTGGGTAAGTTTCCAGGTTTTCTATCTGTGTCAAGACATTCTGTTCAATTGCAATCTTTAATAGTTTATCACTAGGATAATCCTTGTAGTTGTCTAGGACAAGACGACGTGTAGGTTCACCATAGTGCCTTAACCAATCGTATACCAAAGGCATCTGCTGAGCAAGATTACCAATTTGCAAGAGTCCTTTCATGGCTCCGCAGTGGGAATGACCGCAGACAACAACATCCTTAATATCCAAAGCTTGAACAGCATATTCTATACCAGCACCTTCACCACCATTGGGTGTTCCATAGGGTGGGATAATATTACCAATATTACGAATAACAAATAACTCTCCCGGCTGGGTTTGAGTTATTAAATTAGGGTCAATGCGAGAATCAGAGCAAGTGATAAGTAAAACATCAGGAGTCTGACCGTGAGACAAATGCTCGAAGAACTCTCGATGTGTAATAAAATAGTTATCATGAAACTCATGAAGACCTGCAATTAGGCGTTTTATTGGCACAATTAGATCCCTCTTTAAAAAATAAATCTTTCTTTTTAGACTTCATATTTTTTAGCCGAGTTTCCGAAAAAAAATATCATTTTTTTTGTAAATATTAGAGACTTTTTTTCAAAAAAGTCTCTTGTAAACTCATTTAATGACCAATCTAGTAGCATCAAAAATAATACATATGCCTCAAGTTTTTTGAGGATAGGTCTAATTTTTCCACTAACTAATTGATGTTTTTATTGTTTTATAAAAACACTCATCACATAACCATTTATATGTGCAGGTGTTTCTAAATTATCAATTACTTTGCCTATATAGTAATCCGATTTGATTTCTGAATCACTCGTAGAGGTAAGGGACTGGGGATTGGGGACTGGGGACTGGGAAGAAGGAATAAAGGTGTACTGAGTTTTGTTCAAAAATCAAATATGACTCCTATATCACCTTTACCTGTATCATCGGCGATAGTATAGCCATAAACGCCTACTTTTTATAAGAGGAATTTCCAAATCTGATTTGAGAAAAATTGCCAGCATTCCCAAAAAGAAAAACAACACTGGCGGATTCAATATGTTCGATAAGATAAGGCTTGAATTCATGTCTACTAACCCTGATATTTGCAAAGAGAACCGGAAATGATGACCGGCATCAGAGGATTTACGGAAATAATTGTTACTAATTGTTAACTCTTTCAGTAAATATATTTGAAGGTTATGGAGATGGTATGAAACTTGTGTGTCGATGTTGTGACATCAATTTGATCAAGGCAACGTACTAATCTACGATGCGTGATAAAGCAAGCTGAAATCAATTTGATAAATTTTTAATAATTGTCAAAATATGATGACAATTTTGATCCCATAGCCATGAATTACGCCTTATGGACAAACTTGGTGAGCCTGGGAAGCTAAAACCGCAATCTGTAAATAAATAAAACCGTTGAACAATTTTAGCCTGTGAAAACCTTCCTTGCAGGTCATGCAGCCCAATTTTTACACTGTGATGCTTGTTCCTGCTTGTCTGGCGGATAGCTGTATTTTCGCAACAGGCGCTTGACTAAACGTCGCAGCTTCGCCTTCACGCTTTCTTTCTGCGCCCAGTCAATGGTAACGTTGCGGCGGACTGTTTCGAGGAGTTCACGGGCGATCGCCGAAATCTAATCGCTCCGTTATCGCCCTTAGTGTTTGGTTATCTAACAAATAACCGAAATATCATTTACACCAAGAGTATAGTAGAAAGCTAGCTTATCCTCACCTGCCATTGAGGAAGTTCTGTAAGAATAAATACTAAAAAGGAAAATGCTTCGATATGCTCAGACTTGAAGAACTGACAAAAGGCACGCAAATAAGAGGCATTCTACCAAATAGTATTGTCACCATTGTCGATGCTCAGTGGCATGGCTCGAATGTTGTCGAATTGACTTATAAGGACGCCAGTGGTTCTTTAGGGAATGAGTTGGTATTTCGAGACAGGGAATCTACTCTGGAAATTGTTACCTCTGGCGGTGCTTGGAGTTTTACCGCTGATGGTGCTAACTTTCGTTTGGTATCAGAAGCGCACCGTATCAATCTTGCTCATCTATTCGACCCACTGCTAGCAGTTCACACATCCCTAGTAGAACCACTACCACACCAAATCACTGCTGTCTACGGGGAAATGCTGACTCGCCAACCCCTGCGGTTTCTTTTAGCAGATGATCCAGGAGCGGGTAAAACCATTATGGCGGGGTTGTTGATACGAGAATTGCTCATCCGAGGCGATTTGCATCGTTGTTTAGTAGTTTGTCCGGGCAGTTTAGCGCTACAGTGGCAGGATGAACTGAGTCAAAAGTTCCATTTGCCTTTTGAAATTCTCACCAATGACCGTATTGAAGCAGCACGTACGGGAAATGCGTTTGCAGAGATGCCGTTACTCATTCTACGGCTAGATAAACTCAGTCGTAATGAAGACTTGCAAGCCAAGTTAGCGCAAACAGATTGGGATTTGGTTGTTTGCGACGAGGCGCATAAAATGTCGGCTTCGTTCTTCGGGGGTGAAATTAAGGAGACGAAGCGCTATAAACTGGGTAAGTTGCTGTCAAGTTTGACGCGGCATTTTTTATTAATGTCGGCAACACCACACAACGGTAAAGAAGAAGACTTTCAGTTGTTTTTAGCGTTGCTGGATGGTGACAGATTTGAGGGACGCTTTCGTGATGGTGTCCATGTCATGGATACTTCTGACTTGATGCGGCGATTGGTTAAAGAAGATTTGCTGAAATTTGATGAGAAGCCGCTATTTCCAGAACGCCAAGCCAGCACTATAGAGTACGAACTTTCGGATTTAGAAGCGGTTCTTTATAAGCGAGTCACGGAGTACGTCCGCGAGGAATTTAATCGTGCTGATGCTTTGGAAAATGAAGGACGCAAAGGTACGGTTGGCTTTGCTTTGACTATTTTGCAGCGGCGGCTTGCTTCTTCACCAGAAGCTATCTATCAATCACTGCTACGCCGTCGGGAACGGTTGCAGAAAAGACTACGGGAAGAAGAATTATTAAAGCGGGGACAGTCAGCAAGTTTTGATTTTGGACTTATCGACTTGGAAGATATAGAAGATGATTTGGAAGATATTCCAGGAGAAGAACGCGAAGCTACAGAACAGGAAGTTATTGACCTTGCAACGGCATCACGTACAATTGCTGAATTACAAACAGAGATTGTCCTTTTACAACAATTAGAACAACTAGCACTACAAGTAAGACGTAGTGGTAAAGATAAAAAATGGGAAGAACTCTCAAATTTGCTGCAAAATAATGCCGAAATGTTTAATGCTGAGGGACATCGGCGCAAATTGGTAATTTTTACCGAGCATCGGGACACTTTAAATTATTTAACAGATAGGATTCGGACGCTACTTGGACGTACTGAAGCGGTGGTGACGATTCACGGTGGAATGGGACGCGAAGAACGCCGCAAAGCGCAGCAGGCTTTTACTCAAGATATTGAAGTCCAAGTATTAATAGCGACAGATGCTGCGGGTGAGGGGATTAACTTGCAGCGATCGCACCTGATGGTGAATTATGATTTACCTTGGAATCCCAACCGCCTCGAACAGCGTTTTGGACGCATTCACCGGATTGGACAGACAGAGGTGTGTCACCTGTGGAATTTGGTAGCAGCAAAAACCCGTGAAGGGGATGTGTATCTAGCGCTGTTGAAGAAGTTGGAAATAGAACAGGAGGCGCTAGGTGGTAAAGTGTTTGACGTTTTAGGAAAAGCCATTGCAGGCGCTGAGTTACGAGAATTGTTAATTCAGGCAATTCGTTATGGCGATCGCCCAGATGTCAGAGAACGTCTTAACCAAGTGGTAAAAGACAAACTCAACCAACAGCGGTTGCGAGAACTTTTGGAAGAACGAGCTTTGGCACGAGATTCGATGGATATTGCCAAAGTACAGCAAATTCGGGAAGAAATGGAACGGGCGCAGGCGCGACGGCTGCAACCTCATTTTATTGCTTCTTTGTTCCTCGAAGCTTTTACCCAGCTTGGTGGAACAGTGCGTCAGCGAGAACCACAGCGCTATCAAATCACTCATGTTCCAGCACTTATCCGTAATCGAGGGCGACAAATTGGTGTGGGAGAGGTACTGGGGCGGAGTTACGAACGGATTTGTTTTGATAAAGTTCTTATTAATCCTCCTGGTAAACCACTGGCGGCGTTTATCTGTCCCGGACATCCGCTGTTAGATGCCACAATTGACTTGACTTTGGAACGTCATCGGGATTTGTTGAAACAAGGTACTATCCTGGTAGACGAGAATGATCCCAGTGAAGATGTTCGTGCTTTGGTTTATCTGGAACATTCGATACAGGATGCACGGATAAGTCCCAATGGTACACGACGGGTGGTGTCCCGGCGGATGCAGTATGTGGAAATTTGCCCTCATCCCCCAACCCCTTCTCCCACGAGGGGAGAAGGGGAGAATATACACCTCTCACCTAGCATCGGAGAAGGGGAGAATATACACCTCTCACCTAGCATCGGAGAAGCGGAGAAGAGACACCTCTCACCTAGCATCGGAGAAGGGGAGAATATACACCCCTCTCCCAGCATCGGAGAAGGGGAGAATATACACCCCTCTCCCAGCATCGGAGAAGGGGAGAAGAGACACCTCTGTCCCAACATCGGAGAAGGGGAGAATATACACCTCTGTCCCAACATCGGAGAAGGGGAGAATATACACCCCTCTCCCATTCTGGGAGAGGGGACGGGGGTGAGGGCAAAAAATGCAGGCTATGCGCCTTATCTCAATTACCGTCCGCTAACAGATGAGGAAAAGTCTGTTGTGGAAGCGGTACTAGAACAATCTTGGTTGCGAAAAGATTTAGAAGCACAAGTAAAGAGTTATGCGATCGCCAACCTTGTTCCCCAACATCTTCAAGAACTAAGGCAGCGCAAAGAGGAACTCATTGCTAAGACGATGGTAGCGGTAAAAGACAGATTGACCAAGGAAATACATTACTGGGATCATCGAGCAGAAGAACTGAAAATGCAAGAAGAAGCTGGCAAGCCTAATGCCAAAATTAACTCAGGCAAAGCACGCCAGCGAGCAGATGAGTTGCAAGCGCGGTTGATGCAGCGTTTGGAAGAATTAGAGCAAGAACGCCGATTATCGCCATTACCACCTGTGGTGGTTGGGGGTGCGCTGGTGGTGTCGGTAGGTTTGCTGCAACGACTGCAAGGCAAGCGACAGTCAGCAGCAGCGATGTTTGCCAGGGAAACTCAACGGGTTGAACTCGCAGCAATGGCGGCGGTGATGGAAGCGGAACGTCGTTTGGGGAACGAACCAAGGGATGTGAGTGCAGAAAAATGCGGCTATGATATCGAGTCGCGTCCCCTCACCTCGCCTACGGCACCCCTCACCCCGCCTACGGCACCCCTCACTCCGCCTACAGCACCCCTCACCCCACCTACAGCACCCCTCACCCCACCTACAGCACCCCTCACCCCGCCTACGGCACCCCTCACCCCGCCTACGGCACCCCTCTCCCATTCTGGGAGAGGGGACGGGGGTGAGGGCTTACGATTTATTGAAGTGAAGGGGCGAATTGCAGGTGCAGAAACAGTAACAGTGACAAAGAATGAAATTATCACCGCGCTAAATAAGCCAGAGAATTTTATTTTGGCACTAGTAGAAGTACCAAAGTCAGAGGAATTTACCGAGGGCGATGCTTGGAAAGTTAAAGCATCCCAAGGGACTTACAACGTGCGTGACAATGATTGTGTCATTCGTTATCTGCGGCGTCCGTTTCATAAAGAGCCAGATTTTGCAGTGACAAGTGTTAACTATGATTGGCGTGAGTTATGGCAGCAGGGCAGTCAACCGGAGTAACCTAGATTTAGGTTTGAGCTGCTGGGAGTGGAGAGATGTTGTTGGATGTTAAGCGCATCAACGTTCCACCTGGACAACGAGTGCTACTGCAAGATGTGACCTGGCAGGAATTTGAAAAAATTCTGGACGAACTCGGAGAACATCGTGCAGCACGAATTGCCTATGACGATGGAACACTAGAAATTATGACACCACTGCCAGAGCATGAAGACGATAAAGAAATTATTGGTGATTTGGTTAAGGCACTTTTGGAAGAACTGGACATTGAGTTCAGAAGCCTTGGTTCAACCACTTTTAAAAACCAAAAGATGGCTCAGGGTATAGAACCTGATCAGTGCTTTTATATTCAAAATGAAAGTAAGATTCGTGGTAAGAAACGGCTAGATTTAACAGTAGACCCGCCTCCTGATTTAGCGCTGGAAGTAGATATCACTTCACGGACTCATCCCAGTATTTATAAAGCAATAAAAGTTCCTGAGCTTTGGCGATTTGACAAACGTAAGTTACAAATCAATGTACTGCGCGATGGGAGTTATGTTGAATCTCAAGAAAGCTTGAATTTTCCAGGACTACCGCTGGTTGAGGTTATTTCCCAATATCTTGAGCAAAGTAAAACCGCAGGCAGAAATGCAACGCTGAAGGCTTTTCGTCTTTGGGTGCGAGAGCAATTACAGCAGAAATGAATAATTTGTTCATAGTTACGCTATTTTTCTTTCTTCTCGCGCTTTGATAGAATGCGGTACATTTTCCTCTTAAAAAGAAATTTTATACTTAGTAAACTTCTTGCATGAATCTTTACCCTCACCCTAAATCCCTCTCCCAAGTTTGGGAGAGGGACTTTGAGATTGGCTCCCCGAATCCCAATTTTGGGAGAAGGGGTTGGGGGATGAGGGCAGGTTTTGCATTGATGCAAGAGGTCTAGTATTTATACGAGGCTGCTGTCTTCACTAAAATTTTATACAACGTCTGTATTTACGACAATTACATTCCAAACTCCAGCTACGTAACTTGGTTTAAGAGTGTTTAAATAAATAGTCAATTAATACATTTGAACTATTTAAGACCTTTATAACACTTGGCATCAAAAATCTATAGTGACATGGCATTAAGCCTTTGCTTAAGGCTTTGTCATTCCTAGTCTGCGTAAACAGACTGATTTAATGCAGCCTAATCTTTTACATAAAATCACTCTTAAGTAAGTTTTTATTTAAATGGATTACCGCAAGAAGCTAATTGAAGTCGCGTTACCACTTGAAGCAATTAATAAGGAATCTGCAAGAGAAAAATCAATTCGACACGGGCATCCTTCAACGCTGCATTTATGGTGGGCGCGGCGACCTTTGGCGGCTTGTCGGGCGGTGTTGTTTGCATCTTTGGTAGATGATCCGTCAAGTCATCCTGATAAATTTCCCACTGAAGAGGCGCAGGAAACAGAAAGAAAACGTCTGTTTGAAATCATCGAACAACTGGTGAAGTGGGAAAATATCAACAATCAGGACGTTTTGGACAAAGCTAAAGCAGAAATTCTCAAATCAACTAATAATAATCCACCGCCTGTACTTGACCCTTTTTGTGGAGGAGGTTCAATACCTCTGGAAGCCCAGAGATTGGGATTAGAAGCACATGGAAGTGATATTAATCCCGTAGCGGTTTTGATTACTAAAGCTTTGATTGAAATTCCACCAAAGTTTGCAAATCAGCCTCCAGTTAACCCTGATTCTCGCAAGAATTCTTTAAATACGAAAAAATGGTATGGGGCACAGGGATTGGCTGAAGATGTGCGCTATTACGGGCAATGGATGCGGGATGAAGCTTTTAAGCGAATTGGGCATTTGTATCCCAAGGTCAATTTACCCTCATCCCCCAGCCCCTTCTCCCATAACGGGAGAAGGGGAGAAGATACACGCCTGTGCGAAAACGGGAGAAACGGAGAAGAAAATACACCTCTCTCCCACGATGGGAGAGGGGACGGGGGTGAGGGCAAAGAAGCGACGGTTATTGCTTGGTTATGGGCAAGAACAGTGAAATGTCCTAATCCGGCTTGTAGCGCACAAATGCCGTTGGTGCGTTCTTTTGCGCTTTCGACCAAGAAGGATAAGCAAGCGTGGGTTGAACCAATTATTGATGGCAGCCAGCAACCACCTGTTGTGCGTTTTCAGGTAAAGACTGGCAAGGGTAAGCCACCAGACGGAACAGTAAGCCGCAAAGGTGCAATTTGTCTCTGTTGTGATACACCAGTACCATTTGACCATATTCGCGCTGAGGGCAAAGTGGGAAGGATGGGCGCTCAACTAATAGCTATTGTGGCAGAAGGTGAGCGTGGGCGGGTGTATTTGTTACCTAATGAGGAACATGAGGAAATTGCAGCTTCAGTACAACCAGAATGGAAACCTGAAACAGAACTTGTTGGTAAAGCTGCTGTTAATGTTCCGCTTTACGGAATGACAAAATATGCAGACTTGTTTTCTCTCCGTCAGATTGTAGCACTAACCACTTTTAGCGACTTGGTAAGCGAAGTGCGAGAAAAGGTACTTGCTGATGCTGTAATTGCTGGAATGATTGATGATTATTTACCGCTTTGCGAAGGTGGTATGGGTGTTACGGGTTACGCTGATGCAGTAGTAACTTATTTAGCACTTGCAGTTGATAGATTATCTGATAGAAATTCAACAATTTGTTCTTGGGACACAGGCAGAGATAGCACACGTAATACTTTTGCCCGTCAAGCAATCCCGATGACTTGGGACTATGCAGAAGCGAATCCATTAAGTGACTCCACTGGTAACTTTCTAGGTGCAGTTGATTGGATTTATCAAGTTTTAAAATTATCCAATTGTCAAGTACAAGGATTAGTTAAACAACATGATGCAACTGAAAAAATTAATGACTTAACTAATCTTCTTATCTCAACTGACCCACCTTATTATGACAATATTAGTTATGCTGACTTATCAGATTTTTTCTACATCTGGTTGCGTCGCTCGTTATGGCTGCTTCGCCCTTTAGCACCTGTCTATCCTGATATTTTCAGCACTATTGTTGTTCCATTTAAAGAACGAGAATTAGTCGCCACACCCTATCGCTTTGGTGGAAACAAGCAAAAAGCTAAAGAGTTTTTTGAACAAGGGTTGAGAACAGCTTTTACGCGAATGCGTGAAGTAGCTCATTATGATTACCCGTTAACTGTTTACTATGCATTTAAACAAACAGAAACAGAAGATGACGAAAATCAGACAAATTCTGTCATAGCATCAACAGGATGGGAAACAATGCTTGAGGGTCTAATTCAAGCTAATTTTACCATTACTGGCACATTGCCCATGCGTACAGAATTAAGTAATCGCACAATCGCCAGTGGCAGCAACGCCCTCGCATCCTCCATCGTCCTAGTCTGCCGTCCTCGCCCAGAAACCGCACCATCCACCACTCGCCGCCAATTCGTCAACACCCTCAAACGCGAACTCCCCGACGCCCTACACAAACTACAACAAGGCAACATCGCCCCGGTAGACTTGGCGCAAGCCAGCATTGGTCCCGGCATGGCAATATACTCCCGCTACAGCAAAGTCCTGGAATCAGACGGTACACCAATGCGCGTTCGCACCGCCCTGCAACTAATCAACCAAACCTTAGACGAATTCCTCGCCGAACAAGAAGGAGAATTTGACGCTGAAACCCGCTTTGCTCTGATTTGGTTTGAACAGCACGCCTTTGGTGAAGGGTTATTTGGCGATGCTGAAACCCTCTCAAAAGCCAAAAATACCTCAGTCAAAGGCATGGAGAACGCTGGCATCCTAGTAGCCAAATCTAGCAAAGTGCGACTACTGCGCCGCGACGAGTTGCCCAAAGATTGGAACCCACAAACGGATAACCGCCTCACTGTCTGGGAAGCGACACAGCACATGATTCGGGAATTGCAAGACGGTGCTGGAAATACAGGCGCTGCGAGTTTGCTGTCTCAACTGGGAACCATAGGAGAAGCAGCAAGGGAATTGGCTTATCGGCTGTATAACATTTGCGACAGAAAAGGCTGGGCTGCTGAAGGTGTCGCTTACAACAGCTTGGTGATTTCCTGGGCGGAAATTTCCCGCCTTACTGCTGATAGTGAAGAACAGACTCCCGTACAAGTAGCGTTGTTTTAGAGATGGAATTTGAGAAGTGTCCAGCGTTTTTGCCCTCACCCCCTAACCCCCTCTCCCAATTTGGGAGAGGGGGAAAAGATAATGCTTTGGTTCCGGTGTCCCAACTTGAGATAAACACAGAAGATAATGCTTTGACTCACCTATCCCAAGTTGAGATAGGAACAACAACAAATCAACAAAAGACTCTAGCTCCCCTCTCCCATTCTGGGAGAGGGGCTGGGGGTGAGGGCAAATCAGACAAATGGCAAGTTCCCCCAGCCCTACGGCAAAAAATGAAAGAGGTAGCCCGTCAGTTTCGCAAAGAACCTACACCCAGCGAAGCTATCCTCTGGCAAGCCTTGCGAAACCGTAAATTACAAGGTCGCAAATTCCGTCGTCAACAACCAATTGGGTGTTTCATTGTTGATTTCTTTTGTGCAGCAGAACGTCTCATCGTGGAAGTAGATGGACCAATTCATGAGTCTCAAAAGATTGCAGATCAACAGCGTCAGGAATTACTTGAATCCTTGGGACTGCGGTTTGTACGTATAAGTAGTCATTTGGTTGAAACAAATTTGCCTGTTGCTTTAGACACCATTAGTCAAGTTTTTGTCCAAGATACCCCTCATCCCCCAACCCCTTCTCCCAATTTGGGAGAAGGGGAGCAATTTTTCCCGTCTCCCAGAATCGGACAAGGGGAGCAATCTTACCCCTCTCCCAGAATGGGACAAGGGGAGCAATCTTACCCCTCTCCCATTCTGGGAGAGGGGCAGGAGTGAGGGTAATTTCACTTAATAATTTAGTATAAAAAGCTATGAGTCTTAGTAACCGTGAACGAGTTGGCAGAGCATTAGACCTCCTGAAAGATGGCTTATATCCCTTTGTAGAAAGGGAGATGCGTTCCGTTTATAACGATAAGTGGCTAGTCGCCGCCACACCTTTTGTATCAGAAGACCGTAACCTGCGGCGCACTGTTCAGCAACTCCTTAAACAGGATGTCTCAGAACAGCTGAAACTGATACTTAATCAATGGCGTGAGGTATTTAAAAAAACTCTAGGCAATGCGGAAAAAAATTTAGTTGGGGAGTTAAAAGAAACACGCAACGCTTGGGCGCATAACGAACCATTCTCTACAGAAGACGCTTATCGCGCTCTTGATAGCGTCTCGCGGTTACTGTCTTCCATCTCCGCACCAGAAGCAGATGAAGTTGACAAGCAAAAACAAGAACTGTTACGCGTTCGCTTTGCCGAACAAGCCCGTCGTGAAACTCGTCGCGCTACTCTCCAACCTGTAGAAGGCAATCCCACAGGGGGTTTAAAATCCTGGCGAGAAATTGTCACGCCTCACCCAGATGTTGCTTCTGGTCACTATCAACAGGCGGAATTTGCTGCTGACCTCTGGCAAGTTTATTTAGATGAAGGTTCCGACGAATACCGCGTACCTACTGAGTTTTTCAGCCGCACTTTCCTTACCGAAGGGCTGAAGCAACTACTCACAAATGCCTTGCTACGTCTTTCTGGCAAGGGAGGCGACCCCGTTATCGAACTGCAAACCAACTTTGGTGGCGGCAAAACTCACGCCATGCTGGCATTATACCACCTGTTTATGGGAGTTCCGGCATCTGAGTTACCTGGATTAGAACCAGTGCTGGAAGCAGCAAATGTTTTACCTCCGCCGAAGGTAGGCACAGCGGTGCTGGTAGGCAATAAAATTTCTCCAGGTCAACCCCAATGTAAAAAAGATGGCACACTTGTCAAGACACTCTGGGGCGAACTCGCTTGGCAACTGGGTGGTAAAGAAGCCTACGAAATGATTCGCTCTTCGGATGAAACCTCAACTAACCCAGGCGATACCCTGCGGCTGTTGTTTAACCGCTATGCGCCCTGCCTGATTTTAATTGATGAATGGGTGGCTTACGCTCGTCAGCTGCACGAACAAAATGACCTTCCTGGGGGCAGTTTTGACACTCACTTTACTTTTGCCCAGACTTTGAGCGAGTCGGCAAAAAACGCTACACAAACGCTGTTAGTGGTCAGTATTCCGGCTTCTGATAATGAAATTGGAGGCGATCGCGGTAAAGAAGCCTTGAGTAGACTCAAAAACGCTATTGGCAGAGTCGAATCTCCTTGGCGTCCAGCAAGTGCTGATGAAAGCTTTGAAATTGTGCGGCGGCGATTATTTCAACCTATCACCCAAGAAAGTGGCTTTATTGCCCGTGATGCCGTTATCCGTGCTTTTGGGGAAATGTACCAAACTCAAGCGCAGGAATTCCCTTCAGAATGTCGGGAAGCAAGTTATAAGCGACGGCTAGAAAATGCTTATCCTATCCATCCAGAACTATTTGACCGACTTTACAACGACTGGTCAACTCTAGACAAATTCCAACGCACGCGCGGTGTCCTGCGACTGATGGCAAAGGTGATTCACTCACTTTGGGAGGAACAGGACAAGAGTTTGTTAATCATGCCTGCTAACGTGCCAATGGATGATGGACAGGTGCGAGCAGAATTGACTCGTTACCTAGAAGACAACTGGGTACCAGTGATTGAGAAAGATGTGGATGGATATAATTCGCTACCCTTGGCGTGCGATCGCCAAAACCCAAATTTAGGACGTTACTCTGCTTGCCGTCGTGTTGCGCGTACCATTTACCTTGGTTCTGCCCCCACTTTGCGAGCAGCCAATCGCGGTATAGAAGACAACCGCATCAAATTGGGCTGCGTCCAACCAGGGGAAAGTGTTGCCACCTTCGGGGATGCCCTACGCCGACTGACTGACCAAGCTACACATCTTTATGTCGATAATACTCGTTACTGGTTCTCGACTCAACCTAGTGTCACCCGACTTGCCCAAGATAGAGCCGAACAAATTCAACAAACTCAGGATAAAATTTGGGATGAAATTATTCATCGACTCAAGGCTGACAAGCAACGCGGTATTTTCGATGGAGTGCATATTGCCCCCGACTCCACCGCAGATGTTCCTGATGAAATGGCTGTGAGGCTGGTTGTTTTGGGACCGCAGCATCCTCATAAAAACAAGGAAAGTAACGCTCCAGCCCGCACTAGAGCAGAAGAAATACTGAACCAAAAAGGAGCCAGTCCTCGGTACTGCAAAAATATGTTGCTGTTCCTAGCACCAGACAAGGCAAAACTTGAGTTACTAGAACAATCTGTTTGCCAGTACCTTGCCTGGAATTCGATTATGCGGGATAAAGAAGCCTTGAACTTGGATGTTTTTCAAAGCAATCAGGCGACAACCAAACAACAGCAAACCGACAAAGATGTTAGAAGTTTAATTCAGGAAGCTTACATTTGGCTATTAGTGCCGGAACAACCAGACCCCCAAGGGGCGATTGAATGGCAAGAAATCCGACTGCAAAAGCAAGACTCTCCTATTTTGCAGGCAAGTCGTAAAGCAGTTCACGAAGAACATTTGATTGCTAACTATGCTGCCAGTCGCTTGCGCTTGGAAGCCCTCGATCCGTATCTGTGGCGAGATGTCAATCACCTTGACCTCAAGAAACTGTGGGAGTACCTAGCGTACTACCTGTACTTGCCACGCCTCAAAAATCAACAGGTGCTGTTACAAGCGGTAGAAGAAGGAGTCGCAGCCTTACTGTGGAGTGAAAACTTTGCTTACGCCACAAGCTGGGATGAAGCCAAAGGGCGTTACCTGGGTTTGAAAGCAGCTGAACATATTACCGTAACACTAAGCAGTCAAAACTTGATAGTTAAACCAGAAGTAGCGCAACGCCAGTTTGATGCAGATGCTGCTACAGCTAAAACTCAGACTTCAGTGGTTAAAGAAGCAACAGGGACAGCGGTCTATAAGACTGAAAAGCAAAGTACTAAAGTCAGCTTTGATAATGTAGAAACACAAAATGGTACCTCTGGTCATCAAACAACTGTCACAGTTCCACCAAAACGCTTTTATGGCTCAGTTAAGTTAGACTCATTGCGGTTACGACGCGATGCGGGACAGATAGCGGACGAGGTCATTCAACACCTTAGCAGTTTGGTGGGTGCAGAAGTAGAAATTACTTTGGAACTTCAGGTCACTGTTCCTGATGGAGTACCAGAAAATGTGATTCGCACAGTCACAGAGAACTGTCGGGTTTTGAAATTTACCAATCAGGAATTTGAGCAAGAGTGACCTTGAAGCCAACAATCGTGTTATCTGAAATTCGATTAACTATAAAAAATAACCTCTGAAAGCGTTAGCGTAAGCTCCTCCGGGGGGAGGTTCGCACATCTACTTACTGCGATCGCACTCTTTCAGAGGTTATTGTTCAACTGAATTATTCCTCCACAAAATCTTTTGTAGCTGAAATGATATTATTCCACCGTCACAGATTTTGCTAAATTCCTGGGCTGATCCACGTCCAAACCGCGACGCGCCGCAATGTGATAAGCCAGCAATTGCAGGGGAATTACTGTGAGAATTGGGGAAAGCAATTCATCAACTTTTGATACAGGGATAAGGTCGTTAAAGATTTCCGCTGCTTCCCCATCGTTAACTGGAGTCACACCAATTAACCGAGAATCACGGGCTTTTGCCTCTTGGGCGTTAGAAATGACTTTTTCGTAGACACTACCAGGAGTAGCGATCGCCACAACTGGCACTTTTGCATCCAATAAAGCAATAGGTCCGTGCTTCATTTCTCCAGCGGGATATCCCTCTGCATGAATATAACTGATTTCCTTTAATTTCAACGCTCCTTCTAAGGCTATCGGGTAATTAATTCCCCTTCCCAAAAAGATGAAATCTTTGGTTTCTGCAAACTCATGAGCTAATTGCTCAATATAATGCTCTTGTTTTTCCAAAGTTGCTTCAATTTCACCTGGAATTTGCCGCAACCCGTTAATAATTTCCTGCAATCTCGTTGGAGAAATACTTTGACGAAGATACGCTAAATCCAAAGCCAAAGCGTAAAACGCCATCAGTTGGGCGACAAAAGTTTTCGTCGCCGCCACCCCAATTTCAATTCCCGCCAGAGTATTGATAATATGAAATATCATTTGACCTAGGGTACTTTCTGGGCGATTGGTAATCCCCAGCAGCCGCGCCTGATACTTAGGTTCTTTACCCTGACGACGTTCTTTTTCCATCGCCAAAGCTGCCAAAGTATCAGCTGTCTCACCAGACTGTGTAACCCCAATCGTTAGTGTATTAGGTGTCAGCGGTGTTGGTGCATAACGAAATTCTGAAGCGTAATGCACTTGGGTAGGAATTCCCGCCAGTTGTTCTAGTAAATATTTACCCACTATTGCTGCGTGCCAACTGGTACCACAGGCGACGATTTGAATTTGTTCTAAGTCACTGTAAATATCCGCCGATAAACCAAGCTTCACCGGAGAATTAGTAGAATCACTTACATTCCAATCAGCATTGAAGTATGCATCTAAACAAGCTCGTACAACTCCTGGTTGCTCATAGATTTCCTTGAGCATGAAGTGCTTGAATCCCTGCTTTTCCACCATCATCGGATTCAAGTTGAGCAAGCGCGGTTGTTTTTTTAACCTTTCACCAGCAAAGTTGTAAACCTCAACGCCCAAAGGTGTTAGGCGTGCAATTTCTCCATTGTCTAGAGGTAACACCGCACGGGTGTAAGAAATAATAGCTGGTGTGTCGGAAGCGCAGAAAAATTCCCCTTGACCAAAACCAATGACTATCGGTGCTTGCTGTCGAACGACGATCAGTTCATCCGGGTAGTCAGCACTAATTAGGGCGATCGCAAATGCCCCCCTGAGTTTTTTAACAGTATCACGAACAGCCTCAAGGAACAGAGAAGGGGAAAAAGGAACAGAAGCGGGGGAGTGCTTGAAAAAGTCAGCTATCAGGTGGGGAATAACTTCAACATCTGTATCTGAGCGAAACTGGTATCCTTTCTGTTTCAGTTCCTCGCGCAACTCGCTGTAGTTTTCAATAATTCCATTTACAACCACTGCTACTCGCATAGCTGCATCCATATGCGGATGAGCATTGTACTCTTCTGGCTTACCATGAGTTGCCCAGCGAGTGTGACCAATACCAATTTGAGCGTGGGTTTCTACTTGTTCTAGCTTAGAACGCAGGTTGTGAAGTTTGCCTTTTGCCCGGACACAATTCACATCACCTTCCCATATCGTAGCGATTCCCGCAGAATCGTAGCCGCGATACTCCAGTTTTTCCAGCCCGGATAGCAAAATTTCTGTTGCCGTTTGAGTGCCAATATAGCCAACAATCCCGCACATTGATCACACCACTCTCTTTATAGAATTAATATACTCAGTATAGTTGCTAACACAAAGCTAGCGTTTTTGCAAAAAGTCCTCTTGTGGGATGGACCGAAAAGCCTGTCCTTTGAATTTGCTGGGCAGGTAAAATGCCATTGGTGTCAACTTAACGTTCAAGCCTTGATCCCACGTTAGTTTTACCCCACCTCCCTTCGGGTGAATCCTATGCCTATGGCTAACGCCACGCCTAACGGCGAACGGCACGCTACGCGAACGGATACGCTGAGCGCAAAGCGCACGCTGCGCGTTAGCGTTCGCGAAGCGTGTGCCTTTGGCACTCAGCTCCTCCGAAGGAAGCACGCGAGCACCAGTCGCTGTGAGTTCAGGAAACCCTCCTGCAGCGCTGGATTCACCGTAAAGCTACGCCAGTGGGTACGGCCACGCTAGTCCCTAAGAGGGACGCTGCGCAAACGCTATCACGTCCCCTCCCCTTGTAAGGGCAGGAGGGGAGGTTTTGGCGTCAGACAAAACCGGGGTGGGGTGCAGTCAACGTGGGAATTATAACTAATTAGCCGAACATGATATTATTTCGGACTTTTACATTGAGGTAATAATTGTGCAGGCTGGACATTACCCACCATTGTGATTAATGGTAGAAAATGCCCAGCCTACAATCCTAAAAGTGCTTGCTATCGAGATAATTAACTGCGATCCGAACGAAAAATTAGTAAGCCAGACCCATACTGCGAGTCGTTTCAGATCCCAAGTAAACCCGGATGCTTAAAAAGTCGGTAGGACAAGCCGTTTCACATCGCTTGCAGCCCACGCAGTCTTCTGTGCGCGGTGAAGAGGCAATTTGCTGGGCTTTGCAGCCATCCCAGGGTACCATCTCCAGCACGTCAGTGGGGCATGCGCGGACACATTGTGTGCAGCCGATGCAGGTATCGTAGATTTTTACGGTATGAGACATTGAAAAAAATCTCCTTTCAGAGTATTCTTCTGGTGCGAAAGAATCATAATCAAGGCTTAGTTTACCGCAGTGGCTACAGGTCCGTAATTAAAAGGCTACATAACTTCAAAGAATGTAATAAGCACCTTCAAATGGCAGTAAAGGTTTTGAGAACTTCCAAATACAGCAGTTTACATCTTTAGGGACTTCCTTTCTTAAAAAATATGCAATTTTGTGGGATGGGCATCTTGCCCGTCCTATTGGGGCAAACAGATGCCATTCGTGTCAATCTAAGCCAAAACCCTTTTAAAATCTTAAAATCTCGTTTCCAGCTGGAACCTGGAAATGCCCTTGAAGCGGCTCTCTCTGCCTGCTTTAAGAGCGGCAGTGCTATACAAGCATCCTAACCCTCTTTAGTCACTCTGGGAAAATAAAAATAAGAGCCAATTTTTCAACTGTAGATAGAGTGAGCGTTTGGGGGTTTATTTTCTAACAGAATGGCTGAAATCAAGATTTTTGGTAAAAGTCTTATGCTGTAAGGGTTATAGATTATTCTCTCCTGAAAGTGATAAAAGAGGGCTAAGATGTGTTTCTTGAAAGCGGTTCACTGGCGGCGCGCCACCCGCTATGAATGAAAGAAACACTTCCCTCACTCCCTCCCTCACTCCCTCTCTCCTTCCGTCCCCAATCTCAAAAAAATTTTTCCATTACAACCATCAGCGACTGCATAAACCCAACAACCCCATAGGTATGAACATTCAGAAGCGGTTGAAACACAAACACCGCCACGCAAACTTTCAAATTCACCCAAATCACACTTTTACGAGGTATGGAAAAATGGACACCAAATTTATGCTGGATATGTGCAAACTGTCAAACTCCCAACAAAGCAAGCACATCACAATTTTAGGCGCAGGAATCGCTGGTTTAGTCGCAGCTTACGAACTAGAACGCATTGGTCATACCGTAGATATCATAGAAGGTAGCCCCCGCGTCGGCGGTCGAATTTGGACACACCGCTTCGGTAACGAACAAGATGCACCGTACGCAGAACTCGGTGCAATGCGTATCCCCAGCGACCACCAACATACACTGCATTATGTAAAAGAATTAGGACTAGCTGACAAACTTTGCAAATTTGTCACAGTCTTTGAAGAACAAAACGCTTTCATGAACATCGAAGGAAACATCTTCCGCATGAAAGATGCACCCCGCCTCCTCCAAGAACGCTATCAAGGAATCTTTACCGACACTCGTTACAGCGAAAAAACTCGGTTGTTTGCAGCATGGTTGAAGACAATTGTCAATACTATCTCCCCGGGTAATTTGCGCGAAAGTTTGGATGCTGACTTGAAATCACACTTGATGGATGAGTTGGAAAGACTGGATTTAGAACCTTACTTTAGTGAAGATGGGGAAACGATTGATTTGAACTCATTTATCAAAGACCACCCTGGTTTCCGCGCTCGTTGCAGCAAGGCTCTGGATATGTTCCTTAGTGACATCATAGTTGAAACCAGTCACGATTTATTGCAAATCAAAGGCGGAATGGATCAAATCATCCAACGCCTTGTAGCATCAATCAAAGCACCGATTACATGCAACCAACAAGTCGTAGCAATGCGGGTGCGTGAAAACTACACAGAAATTGATTACTTATCCAATGGAGAAAAGCACACCCGTCGTTGCGAGTATGTGTTGTGTACAATTCCTTTCTCGGTAATGCGGAAAATGGAGTTAGAAGGATTTGATGAAAGAAAACTGGATTCTATCCACAACACTATATATTGTCCAGCAACGAAAGTGGCATTCCACACTCAATCCGCTTTCTGGGAAAAACAAGGAATTAAAGGTGGTGCATCCTTCAGCGGTGAAGGCGTTCGCCAAAGCTACTATCCTTCTGTGAAATTCAATCCCAACAGTGGTAGTGTGATGCTTGCTAGCTACACCATCGGTGATGATGCTGACAGAATGGGGAATATGTCTTCTTCCGAACGTCACGACTACGTTAAAAACATTGTTAGCAAGGTTCACCCGGAACTTCAAAGCAATGGTATGGTTGCTGATGTCGCTTCAATTGCTTGGGGTAACTACAAGTGGAGTGCTGGTGGCTGTACAGTTCATTGGAGTGATGATATGTCCGATGAATCCAACCACACCATTAGTTATTTGGAAGCTGCTAGACCTCAAAATACTTTGTTCTTCGCTGGCGAACATTGTTCTAAATATCCAGCATGGCTGCAAGGTTCAATTGAGTCCGCACTTGAGGCAATATACGATATCGTATCTCACAAACATAGCACTGTTGCAGCGACAAAGTTCTCCTCTATCGGTACAGTTCATGCTAAGACTACACAAAAAAATCAAAATCGTGGGTTGGCTCAAGTTGCTTAAATTTTCTACTCGCCCCTCAATATCATATATACACACTTGAGGGGCATATTTAAAAACTTAATTTAAGAGCCAAAACACAAAAAATCCCAATTTGCACACTTTGTTGATAAATTTGAAAATGGTTACAATAATTATTTATTTCCTAATTTCTAGTTTTGAAATCTCCTAAAACAAACAAGTGCAATTTACACTTTTCGTACAAGTTTTTATATTTTTTATTTTTTATTAGAGGTATCCGAGGTGTCCTGGATACCTTTTTTTTGATATGTCGTAGGGGTCAGATCCCCGACTTCTTTAAGAAGTCGGGGATCTTGTAACCCAGAAGAGCGATCGCCCCTTGGAATGGTGTACTTTGTGCAATAGCAAACCAACGTGAGACTACAGGAGGTGCGATCGCACTCTTTAAAACAAGCAACAAAACTTTACCTAGAAGAATTTTCCGTGTGCCTGTTTTGATGAATTTTTCAAGGTTTGAGAAAGGCGATCGCCTTTTGCAATGGTGTACTTTGCGCGATCGCCCCTTGGGAATGGTGTACTTTGCGCGATCGCACTCTCATCTACAAAAAGAGCGATCGCCTTTAACCCCACCCCTAACCCCTCCCCGCATGCGGGGAGGGGCGGTTTTGGCGTAAGCCAAAGCCGGGGTGGGGTTCCGAGTGTATAACAAGGAAGTAAGAAGCGCTATATAACTGATCAACCCTACCCATCCGTCGCCACCAATTCCCACAACGCATCAATTCCACTGCCTACATATTCTGAATCTTGGTGCTGCAAAATCCATTTGACGACAGCAATACCAACATCGCTGGAGTTTTTGCCCAAGTTGCCCAAGGCATCTGCTGCATTCCTACGCACCCAAGAATGCTTATCCGCCAGTCGTCCCAGGAGTGCATCCACCACCTGCACTGAAGCATTGCCCAACTTGCCCAAGGCATCTGCTGCAAACGCACGCACCAAAGAATGCTTATCCGCCAGTCGCAACAGCAGTGCCTCCACCACCTGCACTGAAGCATTGCCCAACTTGCCCAAGGCATCTGCTGCAAACACACGCACCGAAGAATCCTCATCCGCCAGTCGTCCCAGGAGTGCATCCACCACCTGCACTGAAGCATTGCCCAACTTGCCCAAGGCTTGTGCTGCATACTCACGCATCGAAGAATCCTCATCCGCCAGTCGCAACAGCAGTGCATCCACTACCTGCACTAAAGCATTGCCCAACTTGCCCAAGGCTTCTGCTGCATACCCACGCACCGAAGAATCCTCATCTTTATCCGCCAGTCGTCCCAGGAGTGCATCCACC
>JXCB02000053.1:109145-113631 GCA_000828075.3 Tolypothrix campylonemoides VB511288
CAGGAGTGCATCCACCACCTGCACTGAAGCATTGCCCAACTTGCCCAAGGCTTCTGCTGCAAACACACCCACGAAAAAATCCTCATCCGCCAGTCGTCCCAGGAATGCATCCACCACCTGCACTGAAGCATTGCCCAACTTGCCCAAGGCTTCTGCTGCATTCCGACGCACCGAAGAATCCTCATCCGCCAGTCGCGCTATCAGTATTTTTATAACTTCTTCTTTTTCCCCCAATGCTGCACGATATTCTAGCAATCGTTCTTCACTAATGTGTTGCGCTGAGTCTTTCAACATTTGTAGTGATTGCGCTTCAAACCGAGTTTCATTAAAACTGCAAAGGCTTTGAAAAACCTGCTGGCGGATTTTTGCACCTACCCGCTCATCGTCACTAATTTCCAAATCGACTAATTGCTGCAAAATCTCTTGCACAATGCTTTCATCTTGCACTTCTAAATCTTCAGCTAAACAACTGGCAGCAAAGAAAAGGTTACGGTGCAGCCATTGTTCGTAAGGTGTATCTTGCTCCAAAATATACTTAAGGAATTTTGCAGTTTTTTTCCGGTGTTGTTGAGCGATGAGTAACAGCAACACCTCGCGCCAGTGAGGGTTATGGAGATATTTATCGATATGCTCTAACACTACCTCATCACCATCGCCTTCCTGTCTATCCTTAATTTCCTGTGCTGCTAAATATTCCTGAAAAGTCTTGTGGACAAAGGCGTAGCAGTCTTGCCCTTGTTCATTTAATAAACCTGCACGTTCCTGAATATGTGCTACAAAACGTTCTGCTTCAGCTTTTGCTTGATGTGGCTTAATAGATTTTTCTTCAGCGATGAATTCCTTTAATTGCTTAATCAGTTCCTCTTTATCAATCAACGTACCGCCTTCTTTATCCCCCGTACCTCCTTGAGTATGAATCCAGTAAGCCAACTGTTGCATCAAACGTTCAACATCATCGTGATGGAGATATTCACAAGGGAATTTATAATTAAGTTCCTTCCCAGCATCCCAGTTGGTTAATAAAGTTTTCACTGCACGGTCATAAAGTTTGTGTCGTTGTCTGGGCAGATACGCTTCATAACGATGAATCAGAGCAATAATAGTGAGTAGCAGTGGGTTGTGGGCTAATTCTTTGATGCGCTTTTGTTCTGCTAAAGCCTGACGTAAACTTTCTTGCCTTCTTTGTGATTCTTCTGGATCTTCAAAGCGGCTTTCATACCACTTTTTGATAAATATTTCAAGTTTGTCATCATCAAACGACTCCAGCGTATAACGGGGAAACTCTTCTGTGCGGAAAAAGGCGCTCTTATACCCTGCTGGACGAGATGTGATAATTGTTCTATTTTCCGAATATTGACCCAAGAACACTTCAATCTGATTGACTATTTCATACCGCTTTGCCTCGTTTGCAACCTCATCTAAACCATCCAGTAAAATTAACGCTCGTCCATCATCCAGCCAATACTCAAAAAAACCTGTTGGCAGTTCTTTAAGCTGTAAATTGCCGCTAGCGAACTGTCTAATATAATCTAAAATACTAAGATGCTGTGCACGTTTGGCTAAATCCCGAATTTTAATGATAATTGGCAGTAAATCTGTGTGTACTGTTAAACCTAGAATTTCTGGTTGTTTCTGGGCAAGCATTACAGCAAAGTAACTCAACAAAGTCGTCTTACCAGAACCTGGTGCGCCCAGAAGGACAAATTTTTGAGATGTGCTTTCAGTCAAAAATTTTTGTGCTGAAAAGTTTTTACCAGTGCTTTTTTCAAGTCGTCCTATTTGTCTTTGCTCTCGCAGTAATTCTGCTTGACGTTTGCTGATGCCTGATGCTTCTAAATTCGCATCTAAGAATACGAAATCTTTTTCATCTATCAAATTTCGCTCTCTCATGTCTTCCACTACATCAGGCATGACAAAAATTTGTGGTAACTGAGCAGATTTATCTACTTCTTGTCCTTCAACAGCAATACCTGCAAACTTGACGTCATCAAAGTAGTTTGCTATCTGGTTGAGATAAGCTTCTTTAGTTATTTTAAACCTTAAATAGGCATTCGTGACTTCAAAATAATTTTTAACAAAGGTATCAAGCCAAGGTTTAATAAGAGATTGATTAATATTTTGTTTTATTTTAGGATGTTCTTCTAATGACTTATTAAAAACCTCAAGGAAATAGTCTACTTGAGGGGTTCCTTGATTGTTGAACGGTTTTTGTAACTCTTCTACCGCATCTTTAAAGACGCTATCCAGAAATTTAGGAATATATCTTGGTTCACAACGCCAAAACAGTTTCACTTGGTCATCAGCTTTTGCGACACAAGTTTTCAAAGCTTTATCTAAGTCTTGTTGTTTTAGCTGAGTGTTGACTCCGCCAAGAACCGCCTCGGCTATTTTGACTGTCACCCACTCTCCCAACCAGGGTGCGATCGCCACCACCAATTCCAAACTCATGTTTTTGCATACCTCGTTTTGAAATGTATTATGGCTTACTCGTAGGTAGTGCAGGGAAAGGCATCAGGGCTATTTAAAAAGTGTAAACTTATATTAAGAAGTACATAATCTTCTTGACCCCACCCTAACACTTCCACCACGGAAGCAGGGAAAAATACCCCCTATCTGCTTTGCGGATAGAGGGGGATGAGGTTTCAAGCGACTTGTAGAAAACCAGAAAAAACTGTGGAGGCTGTATAAATGTGTACTTACAAAAAGCTCTTTTTTACAAAATATTAGCAAATCGTTAACTATAACATAAACTATGCGAGTCCACACAGGCAGGTGCGCTACCATCCTATTAATGTAAATCACATTACAAAAGTTTATGGAACCAAATTCTTTACCAACCGAGGTGATTCTGACAAACTCGCGTCAGTCCCTCGGCAGTGTTCAACTTGATTGGACACCACAACCCGGAAATTACCTTGATCTTGAAGGGAAAACCTACGCAGTTTTAGAGCGCCGCCACCGCTATCAACTGAAGGCAGGGCGCTACCTTTTACAAAAAATTGCTTTATATGTACAATCTGCTACACGACCAAGTGAAAAAAGTTTTGTAGGAGGGCGCTGGGTCATTGGCGATGCCAGTTGCCGCTACAATGCTTGTTCAGAAATGATTCGTTGTGCAGTTAACCCAGATGGACCATGTGAGACTTGCCGCTACTACGAAAAAAGAAAGTCTGAACAATGAAGAATGAAGTCATTGGGTGTCATGAATTTTTTCCTTTATCCTTCGTACTTCATTGTTACTCAAATACCTCTCCCACTGCTAAACGCGAACCATTAACAAAATCCCATCCCGACTGGGGACGTTTACCAGCGCTTTGAACTTCTCGCAATAGCAATAAACCCTCTCCAGTTTGGACAATTACTCCCATCCCCTTGACAATGCTTACAACTTGCCCTGGGCTACCTGATACGGTTGACAAATTAGGTAATTTATGAGTTATTTCTTTGATTTCAGGTGGCAGCTCATCACCGTTAGCATCATCAAGGGGAGCAGTGGCAGTGATTTTCAGCGGTTGGTTGCGAAAGCTGGCATTACAGTCTGGATAAAAGCCTCTAATTTGATTGTGTAATTGTATGGCACTTTTTGACCAATCCAATTGATAATCCTCTTTCTTAATCAAAGGCGCATAAGTCGCTTGAGAATTATCTTGAGGAATTGGCTTAATTTCTTGATGTTCTAGCTTCAACAAAGTCTCTACCAACAAATCTGCACCTATAACTGCAAGTTTTTCTGCCAAATCATGAGCATTATCCACTAATCCTATCGGTGTAGTAGCCGTCAGCAGCATTGCACCAGTATCCATTCCTGCATCCATTAACATTGTCGTGATACCAGTTTCAGTCTCGCCGTTATACAAACACCACTGAATGGGAGCGGCACCTCGATACTTTGGTAAAATTGAGCCATGTACATTGATGCAACCTAATTTAGGCATATCTAAAATTTCTTGAGAGAGAATTTGCCCGTAAGCAATGACAACAAACACATCTGCGTCTGATTCTTTGAGTTTCGTTAAAGTTTCAGCGTCTTTTTTCACCCGCTGAGGTTGCCATACAGGCAAGTTAGCAGAGGTGGCGACGGCTTTTACTGGTGAAGGTATCAGTTGATTTCCGCGTCCCCGACGTTTATCAGGCTGTGTAACAACTGCCAAGACATCAAATTCTGGATCATTCAGTAGTTTTTCTAGAGTCGGTACAGCAAAACTAGGAGTGCCAAAGAATACGATTTTCATAAGAGTTATAGCAGGGGACTGGGGACTGGGGACTGGGGACTGGGTGAAAAGTCTTTTTGTGTCTAGGTTTTATCATCGGTTGATGTCCTAACCACCTTGGCTGTTGCTATAAGAGTAAACACTCAACAGTCAATAGACCTCTTGACTATATATCAATAGACATCTCCAAAATAGAACCATTTTGTGGTAAAAGAGGAAAAACTGCCTTTTTTACCACGAAACATGAGTGACATATTAAGTTATATTCAAAACAA
>JXCB02000053.1:114646-237118 GCA_000828075.3 Tolypothrix campylonemoides VB511288
AACTATCTCAAAACCTGATTTTGGCGTTGAAACTGAGGGTCTGCAAGTTATGGCGATCGCTTGCTTAAAGCTCAGTCACAGAGGGGTATTGGGATTTTTCGGAGATGTCTAATAGCAATTTCAATGCGGTGGTTGCGTTTGCGGTTGTTTTCTGTTTCCTTGGTTGTTTGCTGCCAAATTTGTTGCATTTTCGTAAAAAAAACGCGAAGTGGAGTTATAATGAATTCGCTGGAATTATAGCCACCTTTAACCGCATCTGCTTCAGCCAAGCTTAAGTGTTTGGTGATGTTGGATGAACAGGCTCCGCTACTCTCCCTTGAAGCCGCTCTCCCGGGTTTATGCGTCTACGTTTCGATATATTTCCCGGAACGGGTGCATTTGTAGCTGACTTTCCAAACCAGTGGTGCGTTCCTGTATTTGTTGCAACTGGTTATGCAGTTGGTACAGTTCAGCTTAGAATATTTTCCATTGACTAAATGTCAGTGGTAATATTTGACTCGGCTCAGTTGCAAAGTTAGTTTGCAAATTTTTTTAGTAACGCCATAGTTGTACCGTTATTGGTATCTGCGCTGTGGTGGAGGTATTGCTAGCACTCTATAGCAGTGATTCCAGTGATACAGGGAATATCCTTGTAACTATGCCTGCATTTTGCTGTGGTTGGGTATTAGTAGCGGCATTTTCTGTCACGTAGTTTTTTCTGTGTGAGGCTCAAATACCATACTCGTATCTTCTCCTAAAAGCCTATAGCGACAATGCGTACTAAAAAATACCCATTTTTGTAAAAGTATGCGAAATTTGAGTAAATTCTTTCGTTAAAACTGGAGTTCCTTGTTATACATATAAAATAGCCTGCCCCATTGCTGTATAGGCACAGCTCCTCGCACAGCAACCGCCCTCTAGAGAGTCAACAAATGCTTAAACACCTTATGTTGTCTGGATGGTTCCGCGTGCAACCATTCCTCAAGTACTTTATTTTTGTGATGTTGATTGCGCCCTTAGTGGCGGCATCAGCTCACACGAGTTCAGCAAAACAAACACAAGCAGCTAGAATGCCTTCTGTAGCAACAGAATCTGAGTCTGTGTCAAAGCAAACGGCTGGTGTTGACCAAGCAAATTTAATTTCAGTATCAAAAGCAACGCAAATCAATTCCTCTACAAAAAAATCTCACTTTGTACCACTGTCCGTAGCTGCGGTTTCCCAATCTCAAATACAAAGAGATAAAATTAACGTCTGGGCTGTAGAAGAAGATTCTGCCTCAGTCGAAATGCCTCATAATGATCCATTGGTAGCAGTTGAACTAGCGCCACCAATCCAAGAATCTAACTCAGCATCGAACGAGATAGCAGCTAGTCAATATGATTTAGTGCAGCGATTAAAAGCCTCTAAAGTTCAAGCCTTGGTAGTAAATAATGGCTCTGTATCAAGGGAAGTGCTTGCTGGTGCAACATTGGAAGCAGCTAAAGTTGACTATCACAAAGAATCGCAACAAAAGCCAACAGCAGTAACGGTTGTAGAACAACGACCCCAAGAAGCTCAAGCAGTACAGCAAGACCCAATCGGCAGCCCTCATGCTATTCCGTGGGTATGGATACAGGCGACTCAAGAGGCGATCGCATCCTCGGGTGCTTCTGGAGTGCGTTACTACCGCAGCGTGCCTGTAATTTCTCCGGATGGTAGATATGCAATGTACAGCCGTGTGAAACTAGAAGTCAAACCACAAATGTACAATAGCCAGGTCACAAGCGTTCTGTTTGTAGAAGATAGGCAAACTAAACGGTTACACGTGGTCACCTCAACTGCTCCGATGAATGATCCTTTGTTAAAAGTTCAGTTATCTTCGGCAAACGGTGATGCACAAGGAACTATTGCGGTTTTAGTTCCCGTCAGTTGGTCACAAAAGGGCGATCGCTTTTTAGCACGCAAATTTGAAGGAGCAATGAATACTTCCGATGCCACAGATCATGCAGTGATTTGGGATCGCGAACAAAACCGTTCCGAGAGTGTCACTCCTTCACAAGAAGAAAACAAGCATGAAATTGCTGTGTTGTTAGGCTGGAGTAAAACTCAGCCTGATCAAGTATTGTTCCGTGCTGGCGAATTAGGTGAAGAACAATGGCCCTTGTTAACAGTTGCTTATGATGGCAAGACTGTGGCTGCCACAAATGCAGATCAGGCTGTGACCTATGGTCAAATTAAAGAAGTTTGGGCAGGTCCACAAGTCGCTTACAGATAATTTCCATCCCTGATAGGGATTCGTAGATATCAGATTCTGCGACTATCACTAAGTCGATCTCTGTTCATACCAAGTTGCGGCTCAATTCCTCACCCCTCCCTCTCTCCTTAGTAAGGCTATGCATTGCCCGGATCTTTCTTAACAATTGTGCAAAAGTAGATTACAGAGGAGTTTGAGCGAGGGGAGGTTGAATAGGGATTGACAAGGCAGGGGAAATGTGAGTAGAAAAATATTCTCAAAGGTGATCGCCAACTTGTCGTTGGCGATCATTAAGTGTTTTGAGGGTATAAAAATGGAACTGGAGTTTAGACTAGACTAAACTGAGTTTATTGTTTACATGGAGAATATCAATCTAGAATTATGACTTGTACATTTGTAGCTTTGAGGCAGGATTTGGAACAGTATGTAAATGGGTTGGCAGTAATTGCTCGTGTAGAGGAATAATAGGAGAAGTTTATATATGACTGGCGCTCAACGGCGATTTGATGTATTCCTAGCTCACAATAGTAAGGATAAGTCTTTCATTAAAGCAATTGCAAATGAACTTAAGCAGCGCGGTTTAAACCCGTGGTTAGATGACGAGCAAATTGCACCAGGACGTTCATTTCAAGATGAAATCCAACAAGCAATTCCAATCGTTAAATCTGCTGCTATATTCATTGGTTTACAAGGACTGGGAAATTGGCAGGCTTGGGAATTAAAAGCGCTAATGTCACAGTGTGTTGAAACGAACATTCCTGTGATTCCTGTTTTACTTCCCGGTGTTAGTGACTTTCCTGAACATCTGTTGTTTTTAAGAGAGTTTAGATGGGTACAATTTTTTAATCGAATTGATGAGAATAATGCGTTGTACTTGTTGGAATGGGGTATAACGGGGCAAAGACCAACAGAGCTTTCAGACTCAATTGAAAGACCAGGTCGTGTACCTAATGACGATGATGTTTGTAGCCATCCTAATGTAGATTACACCCGACTTTGTAACTTGATAAGATCCGGAAATTTAAAAGGGGCTGACCTTCTAACTTATGAACTGATCAAGGCTCATAATGGGCTCTTGAATTTTTCCAGCAATAATTCAAACGATTTAGAGATAATAAACCGTTTTTGGATGAAAAATAGTGGATACCGTTATGGTTTCAGTAGACAGAAGCAAATTTACCAAGAAATTTTTAGAAGTCAAAATAACAATTATTTAAAAGCCTACGAAAACTTTGGTAATCAGGTAAAGTGGAGAGTTGCAGGAAAGTGGATTAATGAATCTACTTATGACACAATGAGTTACACAATGAGTTCTGAAGGTCAATTTCCATTTCTAGTTTATTTGCGAGGTATGGAGGAGATATCTTGGTTTGAGAGATTACCTAAACTATTACAAAATATATGCATGATAGTTATATCTTTAGTTTTTAGCTTAGCGTGGTTTTTAGTTTGTATATATCTAATTGTGGTTCTTTCCAAAGACGATATACCGCTATTTTTACGTTTTTTACTATTTCTACTACCATTTTTTATTGTCTATTTTATTGTAGAGTATCTACGTCGGAAAGGAGAAATACAAAAAGCAGAACATATAAACGAATTCTTTTCAAGACATATAATACCTATCATTGGGGAAAATAGCAGTTTGCCTGAATAAAATTTTTCCTACGTATATTTAATTAGAACCCCTCATCCTGTTGCTGGTGTATTTTAAATCCAATAACCGTTTCAACAATTTCATATTTGGTAAGCGTAAATCATTCTTACTCCTTATTAAGTAATTAGTTTGTCTAAGCTAAACTGAGTTTACTATACCTTCTTATTTTTCGTTTTTTTACTCAGTTCTTTTTTGAGTTGCTTATAATCATCCTCACTGTAAATTTGTTCTAATTGTCTGACATCTTCAACAAGTTCTGGACGTTCCCATTGACGTAACTGCTCATATAATTTTAAAACATCCTTTCTATATTGAGAATTAACAAATTTACAACCTAATGGAAAAGTGGGCAGCATCAGAACTAGAACACGCTCAACTAGGAGAGGGGTGCCCGTAAGGGCGGGGTGAGGTGATACCAGTGCTGCAGGAGGGTTAGCCCGACCTAGGCAACTGGCGTTGGCGCAGCCTCTCCGCAGGAGATACCCGAAGCGTAATACCTATGAATGCAACTTAGTATCAATAACGGAACGGACAGTTGCTTCAAGGTCAAGAAACTCCCTACAGCACTGTCGTCCACTTTCCAAAGGCGCAGGGAAACCCAGCACACAAGTGCCTTGGCGAATCAAAACCGCAATAACATTTGTCCGGTTGCTCATAATTAGAAATATTTAATACTGGTTTCGCCCCTGACGGGACGAGATCTTAACCACAGACTCATTCGCCACTCGTACAGAATTCATAAAAAATTCTGACTCCTGAGTTCTGAGTTCTGAGTTCTTCTTTATAAAACTATTTAGATTTATCGCTACTGCCTACCTCAGGTGTATTTTCTTGAGTTTCTTTGACTCGACGGATAGGCAAATTAGCAATTAAAGCTGTCGTCCGTTGATTGCTTTCTAAGGTAAATTCTAAGCCATCTGTCTCAACTTCCACATAACGACACACAATTTCCAAAATTTCTTGGCGCATCTTTTCCACCACCTGAGGGCTTAAGTCAGCGCGATCATGGGCAATCACTAATTGCAGACGACGTTTGACTTGAGTGCGACTGTTGTCAGCACCGCGAAAAAAAATTCGTTCTAAAAGTTCGAGAATCATTGCAGATCGGTGGGAGGAGACGGGATGAAGTTAAATGATTTTTGTCCACAACAATCTTCTAAGACGGGTGAAGATGTTGTCACCAGATGAATCTAGCTCAAGAAAATCGACCGTTTCCCCTTCCAATCTACGGGCAATGTTCTCAAAAGCTGTAGCAGCTAAAGAAGGATTTTCTCCTAACACTAAAGGTTCGCCACGGTTGGTAGAGACAATAACCCGCTCATCGTCAGGGACGACCCCAATTAAGGGAATTGCAAGAAGTTCCTGAACATCTTGAACTGACATCATATCATTTGCTCGTACCATTGCAGGTCTGATACGGTTAATAATGAGATGAATACGTTTAATGCCTTGTGCTTCGAGTAAGCCAACGACGCGATCGGCGTCACGGACTGAGGCAATTTCTGGAGTGGTAACAATCAGGGCTTCTTTTGCTGGGGCGATCGCGTTTTTAAACCCCATTTCAATTCCGGCTGGGCTATCAACCAAAACATATTGATACTTCTGCGCCAGTGCATTCACCAATAACTTCATTTGGTCAGGAGTGACCGCATCTTTGGTGCGATTTTGCGCCGCAGGTAACAACACAAGATTGGGTTGGCGCTTATCCTTGACCAAAGCTTGTTCTAAGCGACACTCTCTAGCCAGGACTTCTACCGCCGTATAGACGATGCGGTTTTCTAGCCCTAGCAGTAAATCCAAATTTCTCAGACCAAAATCCGCATCAATCAAAGCCACTTGATGCCCCATTTTGGCTAATGCCATCCCTAAATTTGCCGTAACCGTGGTTTTCCCCACCCCTCCTTTGCCGGAGGTCGTAACAATAATGCGAGTCATGAGAGAAACGAGCTCGATTAGTGATTAGAAAATATACAATAAAATGAAGGCTAAAGTATCAAGTATGAAATGAAAGCTCAAGTATAAAGTATGAAGTGAAAATTATGGTATTTCATCGTTCATTCTTTATGCTTTGTTTTATCCTTCATCCTTGCTTGGATTCATCCTGCTTAATTGGATTTTAGAAAAATCAGTCACCCTAGCGATGCGAATTCCTTGGGGCGCAATGTATGCTACCTCAGGATGAAACTGCATCGGGGAGTTTTCTGGTGCCCTAGCTACAGCATCAGCAATTCGCAATTGGGTTGGTTCCATTTGCAAAGCCATAATCAAACAATCGCGATTTCCAAGGGCACCTGCATGAGCAATTCCACGTAGACGACCCCAAACTAAAATATCTCCATCTGCAACTACGATACCACCAGGATTTAAGTCCCCTAAGAGAATAACATGACCGGGGTGGCGTATTTCCTCTCCAGAACGCAACGTCTTCTCTAGATACAGGGGTTCTGCAAGTGGGGGGTTAGCAGGTTTTGACTCAGAACCAAGCGTTGTTTGTCGCTGTACTTGTTCTACAGAATAGCCAGATGTGACAGCAGCGATCGCAGTTTGGCGACGACTGGTAGAAACCGATTTGAGTTGAATTTGAAATTGGTTCAAACTTTCCGCGAGTTCTTGAAGCTGTCTGGTATCCAGCAGGCGATCTTGCGCTATCAGATGCACGGGTGTATTGGGTGAAAAAGAGCGATCGCAAGCTAAAAGCCGCAGCTTCATCTGTTGCCAAATTTCAGTCCAACTGTGTTCCGAGGCAGGCAATTGAGATTCTGTTGGTAAAATTAATAAAAGTTTTCCTTCCTGAGTTTTGATTTGAACTTGGATATTGGGATTCACCGTATTTTCTAATGACGGTGATTCAGTTAATTCTAAATTTACAACAGCTGGATTGGACTCTATATCAGGAACGACGGAATTTGACTGAACATCTGGAAGGTGAGGATGGGATTCTGTACTGGATAAGACAGGATTTACCTCGACATCCGGATGGTAGGAATTTGATTCGATGTCGGGATGGTAAGAATTTGCCTCAACATCAGGATGGTAAGAATTTGATTCGATGTCGGGATGGTAAGAATTTGCCTCAACATCAGGATGGTAAGAATTTGCCTCAACATCGGGATGGTAGGAATTTGATTCGACATCGGGATGGTAGGAATCTGACTTTAAGTAAAGCAAAACAGAATTTACCTCTGCTTCAGGGAGGACTGGATTTTCCTCTGCTTGTGAAGTTGACTTTACATCAGAAAGAGCAGAGATTGCCTCCTCATCAGAGAAGGCTTTTTTTGACTCTAAATCAGGGATAGTAGAATCAGAAGTCATGTAACACTTGCCAAAATACGGAAAACGAGCAATTACTTATACTAGATTAGTCGCTGTTTACAATAGCGTTCTTAAAACTTTACAATCCTCACCCTGTATTTCTACTTAGTCTTTTGTAAACTATTGCCAACGCATCAGCATCGCCGACGTTTCCTGGAAACAGCACCAGTGGCAAATTAGGAAACTGAGGATGGTCTGATGGAGTTGTCACCATTGAACAACCGGCTAAAATTTGACCGAGTAAACGTGCTGAAGTTAGTTCCAAACCAGTACTTAAAACATCGTTGGAAGTAATGCCACCTTTACTAATTAAGAATCCTATATCTGATGGTAAACCCCGTACGATATCCATCAATAAGCCTGAAACTTTTTCCCCAAACTGTAACCTTGTCTCAACATCCTCAAAAGTCAGTTCCTTACGGCTAGTGTAAACCACTGGTGTTTTAAGAGCATCATGTGCCGCACGGACATCATCTAAAATCTCGGTTAACAGCGTAGCAGATTCATTTGCGACATCATCAACTAACCGCGAGACATCGACTTCAACTCCAACAGTTCCCTCTTGTTGCAACAGCACCTCTAACTGCTGAGTTGTTTTTTTCACATGGGAACCAACAATTACTACACCTGGTTTCCCTCCTCGCACGTACTGTGCCATATTTTCTGGGGCAATAGGTTGAGGAGGTAACGCAGCTAAAGCCGTTAAGATACTGGCTGCACTACGAAACAAAAAGCGTTTCCCCTGACTGACTGCTGCAAGCACATCTTGTGCAAAGCGGTTGAGATCTGCTTGAGTTTCAGCATCCACAACAGCGCACTGGTTCCCACTGAGTTTCATCAGACGTTCCAGAGTACCAGCGCGAATATCCGCCAATAAAAATCTTTCTACCGACTCAGAACTGATACGTCCTTGTGTTTTTTCTTCGACATACTTAGGTAAGTAGCTGTGATGATAGCCAAAGACAGAATCACGCGCAAACTCGGTTTCATGCACGGGGGTGGTGACATCATCAGTCACCAAATAATGCACACTGTCCCGGGTGATACGTCCGCCTTCAAAAAACGCTGGTACGAGAAAATGAGCATCAAACGGACCGAGTTCTTCAGCAATGACATCAGTTTCAATTGGGTAATGTCCCCGTAAAGTCGAATCCGAACGACTGACAATGAGAAACCCGTCTTTTTTAGCTGCTTGTAGGGATGAAGAAGCATTTCCCTCATCTCCTCCCCCAACTCCAGAGATCACTTGTTTCAGGTTATGGCAAACTTCTCTAGTAATAGATGCAGCTTTTTCTGGGGGCAGGGCTCTTGTATTTGTTAGCACAAAGAAAATTGGTGAATCATCCTGCAACCCCAAGCGTAAGGTGTCCACGTCCCAATGCATAAGCAGCAAGCAACTGTGGACTGTTTGAGAACCCGTAGGGTCATCATCTAAGACAATTATTTTTGGTTTGTTGGTCATTTTTAAGTCAATGGGACGACTGTATTTTTCTTATTTGTGCTTGCACATCAAGAGCAATCTGTAATGATTGATTTAGCAGTTGAGCATACTCGCCTGAAACAGGGCTAAGTTGCAGACTTTGTAATTTTGTTAAATTATTGACAAGTAACTGTTCGTTATTAGTCAGTAACTCTTTATTATCTCTTAAAATTCGTTCTGTTTTCAAAGCGCGAACTAAATCTTCTCTAATAAGTTGCAGAGCAGCTACAACTTTTTCTCTATCAGTTATACTATCGGTGTTCTCAGATGTTGGTAGTTGGTCATGAATATCTATCGCTTTGATCACAGCATGATATTGATCAACTTTATCTAACAGTGTTATCAGTGTTTTGGGACAGGTGAAACGCCGCCAAAACCAGCGCCCAACTATGACTGCAAGTGGCACGCTTATAAGTAAAATGATTCCTAGCAGAATCGAGGAACCAATTGTTGGCAGAATAATAAACCCATAAATCAACCCGACAATGATTGGAGTCAGTGCGACTGCGACAACCATCTCATTCATAAAAAAACTCAATCGCTTGTCGCGATTTTTCATAATAGAAGGTCGGAAGACGTTATTTGGATCTAAACCAATTAAGCGTCTCAGTTCTCCTTTCGTCATTTCCAGGGTTAATAAATCTGGCTGCAATGGATACTCCTATGAAAGCGCGAGAGCGTCTCTTTGATATGTTAATACTATGTACTCATTGAACCTTTACCATTGGGGATTTGTCACGATTAATGCTGCCGCTGCTGAACTATCTAATGGACGAGAGAAGAAATATCCCTGACCATATTCACAATTCAACCTTCTTAAAAATGCGAGTTGCTCTTTTGTCTCTACCCCTTCGGCGGTGACATCAACACCTAGTTTGTGTGCCAGTGTGACAATTGTCTCAATTATTTCCAAATTTTTGCCATTATTGTCTATCGGGCTGACGAAAGAACGGTCAATCTTTAAGGTACTAATGGGAAAATTATGCAGACGACTTAATGAAGAATAACCTGTACCAAAGTCATCAATTGATAAGTTAATACCCATCTCTCGAAGTTTTGAGAGCGCAACAGTTGCCTCATCGCCATTTTCCATGATGACGCTTTCGGTAATTTCTAGCACGAGACTGCAAGCATCAAGACCAGTCGAGTGTAAAATTTGTGCTATTTGCTCAATCAAATCCGGTTGAGAAAACTGCTTAATCGAGAGATTAACACTGATTTTGTTGAGTGAATTGGTGCGATTATCGCACATCCGCCAAGCTTGCATCTGACGGCATGCCTCGTGCAGCACCCAGTAACCAATTGAGACAATCAGTCCAGTTTCTTCCGCTATGGGGATAAAATCTGTAGGAGATACTAGACCACGTTCGGGACTTTGCCAACGCAGCAATGCCTCAAAACCTGAAATTGTGCCACTGGTGAGCGAAACAATCGGTTGGTAATAAACTTGAAACTCTTGGCGCTCGATCGCTTGGCGCAAAGCCATCTCTAACTGTAATCTAGCTACAGCGTCTTCATACATCTCTAAGTTGAACAGTTCATACCGCGCCTTGCCTAGTGCCTTGGCTCGGTACATTGCTGTGTCAGCATCCCTCAGTAGGTCTTGTGGTTGATTATAATCTACTGCTGAACTCAAAGCGATGCCAATACTCGCCGTGGTGGACACTTCATGCCCATTCAGTCTAAAAGGTAATGCGAATTCCTGTTGAATTCGTTCAGCTACTTGAATGGCGTTTGATACATTCTCAATTCCGTCAAGCAAAACGGTAAATTCGTCTCCTCCAAGCCGTGCTGCTATATCCGTGGAGCGTATGCATGATCCTAACCTTTTTGCTATTTCAAGTAGGAATTGGTCTCCAAGTAAGTGCCCAAGACTGTCATTAATCAACTTAAACCGATCTAAATCTAAAAATAGGACAGCAAATAAATAATTCTTATGGCGTTTTTTCTGCTCAAGTGCAAGTCCTAATCGGTTCATAAACAAAGCTCGATTAGGCAAACCTGTCAGTGCATCGTAAAACGCAATCTGTAGCAACTGTTCCTCTGCCCGTTTGCGCTCAGTGATATCATGGGTGATGCCGAGAATTTGATGAATTTCCCCATGTTCATTTAAAAGCGGCACATAGGTGACAACTACGGTGAAAGGGTCAGAACCAGGCAAACTAATTTGGCATTCTCCGGTTTGCAAGGTACGTGTTTCAACAGTTTGGCGGAGGATGGGGAGAAAAGTATTTGTGACTTCTGGGGGGAATAATTCTTCATCTGTGCTACCAAGAAGTACTTCTTTAGGATAACCACTGCGCCTCACTCCGAAAGCATTGATAAACTGGAACCGTCGCTCGGCATCATAAATCACAAATGTATCAGGGATGTTATCAAGCGCTAAGCGAAATCGTTCTTCACTAAGGCGCAGCGCCGACTCCGCCTGCTTACGCTCGGTAATTTCAGCTTCTAGCTGCCTATTAGCTTCTAATAGTTGAGCAAATGACTCTTGCAGTTGAGTCGCCATTTGGTTATGTGCCTCAGCAAGAACTCTGAGTTCCTTGATGCCTTCTACTGTAACAATTTGGTCTAATTTACCATTAGCGATTTCCTTAGAGGCTTCACTTAAGCTCTGAATTGGTTGAGTTATGCAATAACTCACATCTTGCACCAAGAAAATTTGATGGTACTTCGTTACTCAGTATGAAACCAAAAGTCCTTTATATAGCGAGAAAAGCCAATAAAAATAATGTAGCTTTATTGCACATATTTTTGGTTTGTACGGTTTTCTACGGATAGGTGCAAGATGTGAGATAAGAAGTTTTCAATCCAATCACTGTAGCCAGTATCAATGCTGCAAGACATAGCAAAACAGTGATTCGCGTGTTGGCTTCAATATGCTGCATAAAATCGGCTTCTGGAACCACCACGACAATCACCCAATCTAGCCCATAATCGTCTGTAAAGGGCATGATTTGTATGTATTGCCGCTTGCCATCTATTTCAAATTCGAGCTGTTGGCTAGGAGAAATATTATTAAAATTACTAAAATTTTGTTGTAAATACTGTGTTGTGAGACGAGTGACGCGATCGCTGCTTTTGATCGCCTTTATCCGTTTACCCTTCTGTTCTCCTTTCTCCTGACTCAGGATAAAAGGTTGTTCAATTGTTGAACTTGCTACTAAGTCTCCAGAACGCTCAATAATAAATGTCTGTCCTGAACGACCGATTTTTAAACTGTGCAAAAATTTACTAAGTTGCGAAAGAGATTGCGTTGCATTCGTCACTCCACACAAGCTACCAGCCTCGTCATACAAAGGTTGAGTTGCACTAATCGCCAGCCCTAATGAAGAGAAATACGGATAAATTTCAGTCCAGGTAAATTGACCTGCTTTTACAGCTTTTGTGTACCAAGGGCGAGTGCGAGGATCAAAGGTTGTGTTAACTCGAATTAACTTGAGGCGATTACCTTGGCTGTCGGTAGTGTAGGTATGATATTTCCCACCTGTTGATTTGTCTATAACTCGGATGACTAGTGAACCATTATTCAGGCGATCAACCGAATGAATTTCTCCCTTGGTACTTGCAAAAGCGATTGGATTTAAGGACTTAAATAACTGCATTTGATGCCAAAAATGACGTTCTAGACTTTCTATAGATTTCAAATCCAACTCACCACAATCTACAGAATAGGAGTTCATCTGAATAACAATTTGTGGTGTCTTCATGTAATCGGTGATATATTGATGAACCCGAGTGACAATTTCAGTCCGCAGCTGCGAAGCAACATCATTAACAGCTTTCTGGCCATTTTTTAAGGAGAAGAATGCTGTTAGCCCTACAGCAGTAGAGATTTGTGCGACAAAAGGTACTACAAGAGCTACACGCAGCGGTGCGTTCAGTAACCTTTCTGTCATTAAACGCAAGAAATTCTGCACTGGTATTTGTAGACAGATTTAATAAAAGGTACAATTGCACTTGCAAGCGTCTCAGATTGCTTTTAATCCTCTTCTAATTTTCTGATTTCTACTTCCACGTCTTGTGCAATTTTTAAAGCTTCATCAAGTTGTCGTACATATTCTCTCGCATCATGGCTGACTTGTAATGCTTGGATAGCAGTGAGGTTGTTACCCAAAAGTTCTGTATTGGCAGCAATAAATTCCTTATTTTTCCTCAAAATACGTTCTGTTTTTAACGCACAAATCAAATTGGCTCTTGTTGTTTTTAGTAGGGCTATGGCTTTTTCTCGCTCAGTTAAACTCACTCCTTGGTTTCCCGCCGCTTCTAGCTGGTCATTAATATCTATTGCTTTTAACACTGTATTATAATTCTCTATTTGACTAAGAATATTTTTCTGACGTTCTCTGAAACATCTCCATTTAATTAAATAAGAAATAGGAATTAATCCCCAGCCAAAAAACAATATCTGCTGTACATACTCGCCTAAAAGTGGTACAAGTGCTAAACGTGGGTATTTTAATTTTTCATAAGCTTTCAAATCTCTAGGACTCAGACCAGCTATTTGTTTCAAATCATCTTGTGTAATATATAAGCTTTGTAAATCGGGTTGCATAGCTGTGTATTGATTCGAGAGATTAGCTATTGGTGAAAATTAGCAAAGAAGCATCTTATGCTTAAAGCCATTATTTTTTCGTATTACCTTTTATCTTCAATCGCAATTCATCTTTAATACGGTTGAGAATTGAACCTTCATCAAGCGTTCCCAAAATTTTACTAATCACAGCTTTAGGACCATCTGGTCCCCATGTTGCTCCATTAGCTAAATACGCTTTGGTTACATACCCAAGACCGTAGCAAGAAACGCCTGCCACACCAGCTTGAGTCAGCGCTACCGACACATAAGCACCCAAGGATGCGCCCCCAGTGGCAGGTGCTGATAGACCAAGTAATGTTTTGAGCGAACTCAAGCCCAAATTTGCCAACAGTTCGCTAGCAGTGATACCACCCATACTGAAAGCAATTGTTTGTAATAATTTTACGGCTCCGGCTTCCGTCATAGGAATGCCATAAAGTTTGGATAAACCGAGGATAAGAACGATATCGATGACTGCACCACTGAGAATATCCACAACTGTGACAGGATTGAGAGCGATCGCCATTGCTTTAGTAATCACCGCTTTCCAAATCAACTGATTAGCACTTGTGTCTCGAATATTTAGTTTTCGCTGCACCAATTGTTCGTTGACGTTGTCAGCATACAGCATGGTGTTGAGGGCAACCAAAGCTTTACCTTCGCGGTGGAGAATTTCCAAAATTTTCAGCTTCAGTTCTTCGACTTGGGCAGTTCCTGTACGCAGCTGCACACCTCTGGTGCCGTCAGGACGATGAACCATTGTCCTCACCAACGGCGATGCTGCTGCCATGACAATTTCATCTGGTGAAAGTAATTCCCGCACCCTTTCATCCCGAATTTTTTCATAGATTGCCATCCGGTCTGCTTCTGGATATTGGTCTACTTTGTTAAACACGAGCAATATCGGTTTACCCGCTTCTCGTAATTGGGCAAGGGCTTCGTGTTCAACTTTCGTCATGTCGCCAGAAATCACAAACAGAATCAGATCTGCTTGTTTTGCCACCTGTTGAGCTAATGCGGTGCGGGTTTCACCATCTACTTCATCTAACCCTGGCGTGTCAATCAATTCCACTTGAGATTGCCCAGTTCCCGATAAAGTCACTCGTAAAGCACGTTCTGTTTCCCCGATTGCTTCTTCAGTAATACTCCAATTTGCTGTTTGAGCATTGCGGGTGACGCCGTGCAAGGGACCCGTTTCAAACACTGGTTGCCCCACCAAAGCATTGAGTAGAGATGATTTGCCGCGTCCCACCATCCCAAAGGCAGCTATCTGCACCACCATACGCTCTAACTTCGAGAGCATTGTTTCCAAATCGGCGATTTCCGTCTCAAGTCCGTTTTTTTCCTCTTGAGTAAGGTCAAGATGAGCTACCAAATGTTGTAGTGCCGTTCGTGCCTGTTTATAGTTAAGTTCTGCTTGAATATCATCAAAAGTGAAAATCGCGCTATCGAGTTCTTCCTCCAAATTGAGAGGATTTTCGCCAGTATTGGGCAAATCGCTACGATGATGTGGATCGGGCAATATCGAAGTCATATCAATTTTGGATTTTAAATTTTAAGTTACTTATAGCTGATAAATTTTAATAAACCCCGTTACCATCCTAGTAATTTTTAGCAGCAGATTGGGGACGCAGGGAAATGATTAGCCATCATGAACTGCGTACACCAGAACGAATAAAAATATTTCTCCCTCACTCTCTCACTCTCTCACTCCCTCACTCCCTCACTCCCTCACTCCTGATTTTCAACTCAGGTGAGCAGGTGGACAAGCGTGAAACTTTTCGACAACTAACAATTAACTAATGGTTAACAAAAAGTCCTAAACTGAAAAATGCATCTAGTAGCAATATTGTTCTTGACGAAATCACCTGTGCGAAAAATAGTTATTGCCGGTAACTGGAAAATGTTCAAAACCCAGGCAGAATCCCTGGAGTTTTTAGAAGGATTTCTGCCCACCTTGGACGAAACCCCCCAAGACCGAGAAGTGGTATTATGCGTCCCCTTCACCGATTTAAACGTTTTGTCCAAGAATTTGCATGGAAGCCGTGTACAATTAGGGGCGCAAAATGTCCATTGGGAAGAGAGTGGAGCGTATACCGGTGAAATTTCCGGGCTGATGCTCACGGAAATTGGGGTGCGCTATGTTATTGTCGGTCATAGCGAACGCCGGCAATACTTTGGGGAAACGGATTACACCGTCAACCTGCGCCTCAAAGCTGCTCAACGGTTTGGTCTTACCCCAATTCTATGTGTAGGTGAAACTAAACAACAACGAGATGCGGGAGAAACAGAATCACTTATTATCAGCCAATTAGAAAAAGACTTAGTGGATGTGGATCAGGAGAATTTGGTGATTGCTTACGAGCCAATTTGGGCGATCGGTACTGGCGACACTTGTGAAGCTAAGGAAGCCAATCGAGTTATCGGCTTAATTCGCAGCCAGTTGAGCAATCCTGATGTGCCAATTCAATACGGCGGTTCAGTAAAGCCGAATAATATAGACGAAATCATGGAGCAAAGCGAAATTGATGGCGTTTTGGTGGGAGGAGCAAGTTTAGAACCTGTAGGTTTCGCCAAAATTGTTAACTATAAGTAAATTTTCAGCAACCATTTTCTCGTTCCCTGGCTCAGCCAGGGAATGCATACAGTGAAACTCTATCCTGCGACTCCAACGCTGCGTCGGCGCAGCAGAAAACCTACTCCCAGCACTCCCATAGCGACCAGTGTTATGGTGTTTTCCGGTTCCGGAACTGACTGGGGCGTTTTAATCGTGCCATTTACTAAAGTCTTACCTATTAATATTGGAACAGTTGGATCTGGAATTTTATACGTATAAATCAGGCTTAGTGTGCCAATAGCGTCGATGAATCTCCCGGAACCACCAGTAATAGTCTCAGTGCCAGAACCCGTCACCGTGAGGTTTGTAAAGTCAGAAACAGTGGTGGTACTACTGGTTCCATACACCTGATCGTTGCCGCTTCCAAAGAAAACGTCAGTTAAGATTGGTAAATCATCTAAACCAAATGCGGCTGCATCTGGAGCGCCGATGTTAGAGAAGTTAGTTAAGCTTGGTACATCTAAACCAAATGCGGCTGCATCTGGACCAGATGTAGTCACACCAGTATTAGGGCTTGGAGTGTAGTTCATGCTCGTAAACTTAGTCAGACCGTAGGGCGCATCAGCACTTTCACCCGTGACCGTTACTTTTGAGACATTTGGTGTAATTGGTTCAAATTTAGTTACTAGATCGTAGGTTGCTTGAAATGGATAGATAGTTTGGGCGCTCGCTTTTGTAGTACCCAAGCCGAAACCCAAGATTGTGAGAGCTAACGGAACGAGACAAAAACGTTGTGAACGCAGCATGAAAGCTGATTTTTTCAGTAAAGACATAAGGTAATCAAAATTGATTGCTAAGTATAATAATTAACAAAATCTACGCTTTGTGCGAAACTATATAAAATACTCGATTGCGATCGCAATGAATAAACTTTTGATAGTTTTGACATTTCTTTCTGACCTTTTCCGTTAAGTCTCAAAAGGCTTACTTATGACACCCAATTTCATCATTCGAGAACGCTGCTTTAAGTGGGGACAGCGAACATATCTCATGGGCGTTCTTAATGTCACGCCTGACAGTTTTAGTGATGGTGGCGAATTCAGTACAACAACTACTGCTTTAGCACAGGCGCAAGCAATGGTAGCAGGTGGTGCTGATATTATCGATGTTGGTGGACAATCAACTCGACCAGGGGCACAGCAAATCACTGTTGCAGAAGAACTTGACAGAGTCTTGTCAGTAGTACAGGTTCTACGAAAAGAGATACCAGTACCGATTTCTGTAGATACAACAAGGGCAGCAGTTGCTAAGGCTGCGGTGGAAGTTGGTGCGGATATAGTTAACGACATTTCCGGCGGTACATTTGACCCAGAAATGTTGACCACTGTGGCGACAATGGGTGTGCCAATTATATTAATGCATATCCGGGGAAACCCACAGACAATGGCACAATTCACGGATTATCAGAATTTGATACAGGAAATTTATAGTTTTTTGGCAAAACAGATTGCCGCAGCAGTGGCTGCGGGTATTGATCAAGGAAAAATAATTATTGATCCAGGTATTGGCTTTGCTAAGAACTACGAGCAAAATTTAGAAATTTTTCGCCGCTTATCCGAATTGCGTCAACTCAACTGCCCGATTTTAGTAGGAGCATCACGTAAAAGTTTTATTGGTCGTATTTTAAATCAACCAGACCCGAAAGCCCGAGTCTGGGGAACGGCGGCGGCGTGTTGTGCTGCTATCTTTAATGGCGCTGATATCCTCCGAGTTCACGATGTTAAAGAAATGCGCGATGTATCCTTAGTTGCTGATGCAATCTTTCGAGAATCTTCGTCAGTTTTGCCAAATTAGGCAGAACCATTTTCACTACTCTTGGCAGCTTCTGAAGATACTGACTCGGAAATCAAATCCATCATGTCACTACCTTTGCCTGGATCTACAAAGACAACTTTGGCATTTGGGCTTTCACCAAGTTTGTAACTGGCATTGATGTAATCTTGAGCCACAAGATACCGCAGAATGTCCTTACTTTCAGGATTGGTACGCAAAGCGTCAGAAATTATTTGCATTGAGGTTTTTGTACCTTCTGCTTTCTTAATTGCCGCTTGTCGCTGCCCTTCTGCTTCTAAAATTGCAGCGCGGCTATTAATTTCAGCTGCTCGCTGCTCTTCCATTGATCTGCGTACGCTCTCAGGCGGTGTAATACTCTGAATATCTACCCGGAGAATTTCAACTCCCCACTGTTCCGTTATCCGATTCAATTCTTCTAATAAAGCTCTGTTCATGTCCACTCTGGATGAGTTGGTTTCCTCCAAAGTGTTTTGAGCAATGATTTCTCGAAGTGTGGTTGTAGTTAAAGTTGTTAGCCCTTGTTGAAGGTCGTCAATTTCATAAAAGCTTTTCTCTATATTTCTGATTCGCCAGTAAACGACGCCATCTACTTCTAGATAGATATTATCTCTGGTGATCACATTTTGCGGCTTGATGTCTAAAACCTGCTCGCGCGTTGTGTCCTCCATGACAATTTGATCGAGCAACGGAACAATGAAGTTTAGTCCTGGTTTGAGTTTGCGATGATACTGCCCCAAGCGTTCCACTAAGGCTTCATTCCCCTGATTAATAAGTTTTGCAGAGCCTAATGCATATCCTATAAGGACTAAGACTATGGCAATAATTGGTTCCATGTATTCTCCTATTTAACGTTTGGCGGCATTAGCATTAAATGTAAGGACGTGGCACTACCATGTCCTATCTTCAGTCTAATGTCCAGAATGTGTAATGTTAATATCACAAGTTGGGGTACCAGGCAAGACAATTGGAAAATGTAAAGATTTACAGGTACTTAGGGTTGGACATGGCTATTAAATCACCAAGGGAGTTGAGTATGCAAATACTATTTGTGTAAATTTAACCTAATTCTCTTGATAACTGATTCTGGAGAGAAGGCGCTGATGTTCATAAATTTTTATAAACCTCATTATCATTGCGCTTGCCGACTCTGAAGATATCAACAAGCAAGTTTTCATCATCAATCGTATATAAAATCCTATACTCTCCTTGATCTACTCGGTAACCACCTTCATAACCTTTAAGTGCCTTGTAGTCTTGAGGTCGAGGATTACCTTGGAGGGAAAATATCTTGGATACGACTTGCTTAAACTGTTTAGCTGGTAAGTCTATCAAGTCTTTCTCAGCAGTCTTGGCAATCCTCAAATCGTAACGTTCACTCATCTCCACGACTAGCAATAATAGCTTCTAGTGTGGTAAAGCCATCATTCTGCTCAACAGCACGACGGAGTTCAGCAGAGTCAATAGCATCTTCTATAGCTTCGAGCAATCTTAGGTCTTCTAAATTAATAATTGCCACAACAGGCTTGCCATGACGCTGAATGAGAATACGCTCACCTTTGTATTCAGCACGATTAATTAGCTCTTGGAAATTAGCACGAGCCTCAGTTGCACTTACAACACTCATACTGCCTCGCTATATAAATTGAAATCAATGAAAAAACTGTACAATTTTATAAAAAAATACAAAATGTACAATTTGTATAATTATTCTACTTGATATCAAACATAGTTTCCAGAAAACATACAAAGGTTTAGGGCGGACATCTTGTCCGCCCCACAAGAAAATCTTACTTTTGACCGCATGTGGTAAACCTCGCTTCCATTCCTCTCTCCTAGAAGGAGAAAGGCTTTGATTTTTCCTCCTATTTCCTAGTAGGGAAGGGGGCTAGGGGGTTAGGTTTTTCGTGGATTTTTCCACATAGCGTGAAAAGTCAGACAAGAAAATCAGATCACCATTCATCTTTTTTGGGCTTTTTTGGGCGCAGTGAGTCTGTATGATGAAATATTTTCAGACAAAGTGCCAATCAATTCCCATCGTTATACTATTTATCCACAGGCTCCAGCCACCGTTTGATACTTGCTGGTAATTCGGAAACCAGACGTAACGGTAGTTGTGCTGTAGACTGAGATTGAGCGTAAGCTGGTGTTAAAAAAGGTTGGTAAATCTTCGCTTCTGGTGTTAATTGCTTGATAAATGCTAAACTGACCCCTTGAGTTAATTGACGTAAAGATTTGGTTTCTTCACCTATTCGTTCTTTAACAATACTGGTAGCTGCACTTGTTGGGTATATTGGATCGCTAATACTTAAGTGAGTACCACCAATCGCAGTTAATAGGTACTTTTCTCCCCGTAGTTGGGTAAAAGGTTCTATCTGATGCTTCAGCGCTGGAGTCAGGGCGTCTTCGGTTCCAGTTAAGATTAAGACTGGCTTGCTGACTTGAGTCAGACCTTTTTTGCCAAAGAGGTTTCCAACTAGGGGGTTAAGAGCGATCGCACTCTTGATTCGCTGATCTTGTAACCTCAGTTTTCTCTCTGGTAAGGAAGCAGCCGCACACTGCAACCAATCACCAGGGGCTTCGCCAATATTTAAAGAATCTTTGCAAAATTTACGCAACTCCTCTAAGTCTACCTCTCCTCCTACCAAAGCCAAAGCGGTGTAACCTCCCAAGGAGTGACCGATAACAGTAACTTTTTCGGTGTTTAACTTTCCTTGAAGTTGTCCAGGTTGAGTATTGAGTTTTGCCAGTTCATTCAGCGTAAAGCTGACATCTTTTGGTCGATCAATAAATTCACTTGCTTTTAGCAGTTGTGCCAAATTCTGTGTATCTGAGGTACCAACAGCGTTGGCGTTGCTACCAGGATGTTCAACAGCAGCAACAGTCAAGCCATAAGATGCTAAATGACGCGCCAAATAGCTCAAAAATCTTCGGTTTCCCCCAAAGCCGTGGGAAAGGACAACCAGTGGGTTTTCGGCGTTTCCCTGACTTGAATAAATGTCTACAGGAATCGTACGGTTACGCTGTCGGTCATTCAAAATAATTGTCTGCTGCTGTACTGCTTGAGAACCCAGCGCTGCTGGATCGAATGCTGCTTTGAAGGGTATGCTAGTTTCAGCAGCCAAGTCTCGTTCTAGTAACAGACCAAAAGCTTGACTTTGTAAGTTATTTGGGTTAAAATAAACAGCCAAACTGACCGCTTTCGTGGCGTCTACGGTAATATTCTCTCCTGGGTAGGCTCGCAAGAAGCTGAGTGCGTTAAAACCGTTTGCCTGGCGTAGTGCAAAATTCAGGGTTGCCTTGATACTTTCTGCTGTACTGCCTGGTATAACTCCACCTATGGATGATATAAACTCTCTACCTCCTGGCGATCGCACGAGCTCGTCAACAAATTTATCTGCAAAAGCAGGATTGACCTCCAAACGTTTCGTCAGAAGTCCTCTGACTTCAGGCGTGAGCATCGATGACAAAACTTCTAGCCCGGATGGTAATTTCCCGGTTTTGGCAAACTTTTCTAAGTCTGCGATCGCTACCGACTGCTGAAATGGACCTAAGCGGATAGTGACTGTTTCCGCTGCCAGAGTTGAGGGTATTGCGACACCCCATCCCAAAGCAAGCGTCAAAAGAGAGAGTAATCTTTGTCGCCAGGATACCTTACGCGAATGTTTGCCAAGCTGAAACTGCATATAAGTCATGAGTCATTAGTCACGCTTTCATTAGTAGCGCAAAATTTATGACTTTCCTAATCGCAATACAGTTTCCTGGAAATCTGGGGACACAAAGGGGACTGGGGATTGGGGATTCGGGATTGGGGTAATGGTTATCAAACGAAAAATTATCGAAGGGGCTTTAACCCCCCCAAATTTTAGAGCATTTCCCCAGTCGCCAGTCCCCACTACCCAATCCCAAAGCATTAAAAGCCGATTCCGAAAAATCTGATAATACTCAAGATAGTACCTAAAGGTCCTCCTACACTGTTGATGGTATCAGAAGTCTTAGCTAGACCGTTCCGGCTGATTAATACAACATCATTATTGCGAAGTATGGGATTGGTTTGCTCGTTAATTCCTGCTGTTAAATCCACTTTTACCAAACGTTTGGTAACAGATCCATCCGGATTAAGCCGAACCAAATCGACATTAGCCCTGGTAGCTCTCGCATCGTTAAATCCACCAGCGGCAAGTAGTGCTTGGTTTAAGGAGCTATTGGGCTGAATATCTACTGGTCCTGGTCTTTTGACTTCGCCGACCACGTTGACTTGAATGCGTGAGGGCGATAAAGTTGTTGTCGCTAATTGAGTCGCTTCTGCTCGGTTGATTTCTGTTGCAGTCGGAAAATAAACTGTATCTCCGTCCTGTACAATCAGGTCTTGATTTATGTCACCACTTTCCACAAGTTTCCACAGGTCAACCTTTATATTTTGTTCTCCACCGGTTCTTGTGGGTCGGCGGATCACGACATTGCGGATATCAGCTTGTGACGTGATTCCGCCAGCTAACTGCAATGCCCGTGTTAAAGTTGGCAGACCTGTTATGGTAGGCGTACCTGTTGTGGTGCCTGAGGCTTCTGTGGCACCTTGGGTGATAAGATAAGTTCCAGGACGAAGAACTTCACCAACGACTGCTACTGTACGGGGTGTGGTGGGGCTTGCAGCAAAACTTGCGGCAGATAAATTTCGTGCATCCGCCAAGTCTAAATTAGTTGCCATTGGCACATAGATCGTGTCTCCATCTCGCAAGGTAATATCCTGTGGGAGTGCGCCTGTTCGTAAGAACTCCCTCAAATTCAGGGTGAGGACTTGCTCTGGACCACGCCCTAGCTTACGCCGTAATTCCACTCTAGTCAGATCCGCACTCTGTGTCACTCCCTGAGCTGTGGTAATTGCTGCTAATACAGTTGGGTATTGTACACCAGGATTGTCGCCTGCGCCTCCTTGCAAGCTGAGACTGTACGCTCCTGGACGTGTCACCTCTCCGGCAACAGTAATATTGATAGGACGGGATGATAAAAGATTGACTGATATAATAGGACGCTTGAGATAACGAGAGTATCTCTGAGCAATTAAATCGGCTGATTGTTCTGTTGTTAGCCCTAACACGGATACGGTACCAATCAGAGGTAGGTTTATCCCTCCACCCGGCGGAATTTGGTACTCCCCTGAATACTCTGGAACTTCAAATACGCTGATTCTGATGCGATCGCCGCCTGCTAATGTATAGTTTGTATCTACCCTACCCGTTGCGGCTGGTACAGCTTGTCTCTGAGTATAGTTTGTCTCTTTCTGTATGGTTGATGGTGCGGCTTGCGTTTGTCTATTTGTCGGTGCTGGTACGGTTTGGCTTTGAGAAGTTGTTTTTCTTTGCGCCGTTGTTGGTACAGTTTGGCTTTGAGGATTTGTTTTTATTTGTGTCGTTGTTGGTACGGCTTGTCTTTGAGGACTTGTTTTTATTTGTGTTGTTGGTTGTTTGACTTGATTCTGAGCTAAGCTAACAGACGGAAACGCTATATGAACAACAGTTAACAGTACCACACCCCCGAATGGTTTACTGATAAATTTTAACCTTGCATTATCCATATTTACCTGAGACTACTATTTAGTAAAGTACTTTCTAAACTTTTTTAGCTTGACTCTTCTTACCTATTCAAGTTCCTCACAATCATCTCTTCTTAAAGAATCTTCTTTTTCAGGAGCATAATTGTTTCTTGTCTTTGAATTTTTAGTAAAGTTCATTTAAAGTTGAATCTTGGTTGTACCTACTTTTTAAAATATTGTGGTTGTCATCACATTTTATATGATTTATTTTGCACTCGCCTAGTAGTATAAACAAAAATATTCTTCTTTAGCAAATATTACGTGTAAGAAAATTAGGATTTTTCGGTTGCATAGGGTGCGTCTAAACAGGATAAAACCACAATCGAAATATTAGTAAAAGCAGACAAAGCTTTGAGATACTCTATGTATCTATAGTTATCTATAGTTATCTGTTATGTGTAATAGTTACAAAAAGTATGTGACTAAGGACGGTGAGGAAAAAAAGTTAGTAAAATCTCCGTCAAACTATCCAGGAGAGCTCTTGTGTCTTTGGATTTGTTGGACAAAAAACTCCTCCAAAGAAGGACGAGACAAATTCATGGCAATGAGTTGCCCTCCCATGAGGCGAAGACTGGCAAGAAAATCATAAGCATCGCCTTGCACTTCACCTTGCCAAGAACCATTAGGCTGATACTCTAAATTGGGAATCCATTTTTTGAGGATTTCCCAATCACCACCTTGACCTTTGACATGATATACGTTACTTGTTCCTAATAGTTCATCAAGGAAACCAGAGGAGATTAATTCTCCTTGAGCAAGGATAGCGATGCGATCGCAAAGCTGCTCAACTTCACTAAGAATATGACTGTTGAAAAAAACTGTTTTACCTGCGGCTTTTAGCGTCAGGATAATTTCGCGCATTTGGTAACGCCCCACAGGGTCAAGACCGGACATCGGTTCATCAAGAAACACCAGTTCTGGGTCATTGATGAGTGCCTGTGCCATACCGACACGCTGTAGCATTCCTTTAGAATAGCGACGAAGCAGCTTTTTGCGGGCGTCTGCTTGAGATAACCCCACCAATTCCAACAGTTGAGGAATGCGTTGACGTTGCACTTTTTTAGGAATTTGAAATAGCCCAGCTGCTGCTTGTAAAAATTCCCACGCAGTCAGGTAGTCATACAAATAAGGATTTTCGCTGAGGTAGCCGATGCGTTCTTTAACACTGCGATCGCCTAATGGTCTACCCAAAAGCAATCCCCGCCCTGATGTTGGGCGAATAATTCCTAGTAACAATTTCAACAGCGTCGTTTTCCCAGCACCATTCGGTCCGAGTAACCCAAAAGTTTCTCCCTTATAAACTTTCAAAGAACAGCTTTTAAGGGATACGACTTTTTGATTCAAAAAAAAGCCAGTACGATAAACTTTTCGCAACTCAGAAGTTAGGACAACAGGTGGAATGCCAGTGGTATTTATTTGAGAGTCGGGGGCGTCTGCAACAGACATCATGTTGTGCTTAAGGCTACAGCAAAAATACGAAGTAATGATAAATTACCCAGTTGACTGACAATAATAACACCTTATTGAATAATGTCCTCTTTGTGGGGGATGAGGGAGGGAGGGAAGGAGGGAGGGAGGGAGGGAGGGAGGGAAACTCATAATTTTGAATTTTGAATTTTGAATTGATTCCCCCTGCTTCCCCTGCTTGTTCACAGCGTCCCCTTAGAACTAGGAATCATACCTGCACGACGCTTATCGATTTCTACTGCCATCCGCATTGCTCTGGCAAATGCTTTAAACGTTGCTTCTATAATGTGATGGGAATTCATGCCATCTAATTGGCGAATGTGCAGTGTCATTTGGCTGTGGTTCACTAAAGCGACAAAGAATTCGCGTACTAACTGGGTGTCATAAGTTCCCACCCGCTGAGTGGGAATTTGCAAGCCGTAGCTGAGGTGGGGTCGTCCAGAAAAATCTAACGCCACCTGAATGAGTGCTTCATCAAGAGGTGCAAAGAAATGACCAAAGCGGACAATACCTTTTTTATCGCCAAGTGCCTTGCTAATAGCTTGACCCAAGGTAATACCTACATCTTCGTTGGTATGGTGGTCATCAATGTGCAAATCCCCCGTCGCCTTGATCTCTAAATCAAATAACCCGTGGGAGGTGATTTGATGCAGCATATGATCTAAAAAGGGAATGCCGGTTGCTGCATTGCAAACGCCTGTACCATCGAGGTTAACTCTGACATACACATCTGTTTCGCTTGTCGTGCGGCTAATTTCGGCAATACGATCGCCATTGGGAGGCGCTTCGTTGTGTGAGGGGAGAATTTGGCGTAGGACGGAGTCGTTGGCGGAGGCGTCGCTTATTTGCATACAGAACCTAGCTTATGCTTACTATAGAGTAATGGGTCAGAGCCATTTGCTAACAGCTAATCGCTAATGGTAAATAGACAAATAGTGATTATCAGTTAACAAATAGCAATACTAACTTTACATTCCCATGATTTCATATCCTGCATCCACGTACAGGACTTGCCCTGTGATTCCACTTGCCAGGTCACTACATAGGAAAGTCGCCGCATTGCCCACTTCTTGCTGAGTGACGGTGCGTCTTAGAGGAGCAACCTGCTCCACGTGATGAATCATATCCAAAATGCCTCCTACAGCACTAGAGGCTAAAGTCCGAATCGGACCGGCAGAGATGGCATTCACTCTGATATTTTGCGGGCCCATCTCAGCTGCTAAGTATCGGACGCTCGCTTCCAACCCTGCTTTGGCAACTCCCATCACATTATAGTTGGGAATTGCCCGCACACCTCCTAGGTAGGTAAGAGTGACGATACTTCCTCCCTGTGTCATCAAAGGTTTAGCATATCCGGCGAGTTGCACTAGGGAGTAGGTACTGACCTCTAAAGCTAGATTGAAGCCAGAACGGGAGGTTTGGCTAAAATCTCCACTTAGATCATCTTTGTTGGCATAGGCAAGGCAATGGATAAGAATATCTAAAGACCCCCATTTAGCGCTAATGGTATCGAAGGTAGATTTAATCTCCTCGTCGTTTTGGACATTACAAGGAAGAAACAAACTAGGGTCTAGCGGTTCTACCAGTTCTGCGACTTTTTTCTCCATTTTGCCTTTGTCATCTGGCAAATATGTAATTCCTAGGTTAGCTCCTGCTTTGTGTAGTTGTTGGGCTATCCCCCAGGCGATCGAGCGGTTGTTTGCGATTCCCGTTACTAAGGCATTTTTTCCGGTGAGATCCAGCATAGAAATTCTTAATGTGAACATTCATGCTTGAGCATACTAGAATCTGACACCAATTTGTCTTTCTTTTGGGTACTATTTGCAAACATGATTTTTCAGTAAACTTTTGATACAACACAATTCACACTTATTTTTTAAGACATGGTCAACATATAGCTGTTATTAATGATTGTTGGGTAGGCGCTAGCTGGTTGAAAGTAGGTAGTAGATAGTAGGTATTAGGTAGTCAATAGGATTTTTATCCCTATCTGGCAAATACTACTATCAAGAACCTTTTCATACCTTCAATAGAATCACTATGTCTATTTTTTTTACTTCATAAAACTTTGGAAAAGAAGTTTTGTAATTAACTATTGAAAAGGACTAGATCTAGAGACTAAAAATTATGTATTATGATGAACAAATAACTATAAGGCAAAGATGATAAGTATAGAGAAGTACAAAAACGTTGACAATGTGTGATTGATTTTTCAGGTGTATTCTTAGGGAATCGGTTTTAGTTTTTCCGGCATTGGGTAGGGGAAGGGAGATGATTGTGACACAAGATAAAGCCCTAGCAAATGTTTTTCGTCAGATGGCAACCGGAGCGTTTCCGCCGGTTGTGGAAACATTTGAACGTAATAAAACCATCTTTTTCCCCGGCGATCCTGCCGAACGAGTGTATTTTCTATTAAAAGGTGCCGTTAAACTCTCCAGGGTGTATGAAGCAGGAGAAGAAATAACCGTAGCACTGCTGCGGGAAAATAGCGTTTTCGGCGTCTTGTCCTTGCTGACAGGAAACAAGTCAGATAGGTTTTACCATGCGGTTGCTTTTACATCTGTAGAATTGCTGTCAGCACCAATTGAACAGGTGGAACAAGCGCTCAAGGAAAACCCAGAATTGTCAATGTTAATGCTGCGAGGACTATCTTCGCGGATTTTACAGACAGAAATGATGATAGAAACACTCGCTCACAGAGATATGGGTTCTAGGTTGGTGAGTTTTTTGTTAATTCTTTGTCGTGATTTTGGCGTTCCGTGTGCAGATGGAATCACAGTTGATCTGAAGCTATCTCATCAAGCGATCGCTGAAGCCATTGGTTCAACACGCGTTACCGTCACTAGGTTACTAGGTGACTTGCGCGAGAAAAAGATGATTTCCATACACAAGAAAAAGATTACTGTTCATAAGCCTGTTACCTTAAGTCGGCAATTCACCTAAAAAAGTTTTGAGCAATGAGTCCTCTCGTTATGAGTAAGATAAAAAAAGTCACACAAAAGAACTCAAAATTTAGGACTCAAAACTCAAAGCTTTCTTGGATTGGAATAAGGATAGGTGAAAATTGAGTGAACTCAATGCTTGCCTTTTTCCCAATTTCCCACAGATAATGACTGGAAGTAGTAGGCTGTATCTGGAAGGATTTCGTCGGTAGCTGAAGATGACCACCGGGTACATCCTGATTTTGGCAATTTTAATTGTGGGAGGCGTGATTGCCACCGTAGGCGATCGCATTGGCACAAGAGTTGGCAAAGCGCGACTCTCACTGTTCAAGCTGCGTCCTAAAAACACGGCAGTACTGGTAACGATTTTGACAGGGACTTTGATCTCGGCATCTACCCTAGCAATTTTATTTGCTGTCGATGACGGTTTGCGCACAGGAGTGTTCGAGCTAGAGGATATTCAAAAAGACCTCAAGCGCAGGCGCGAACAACTGAACGCAACAGCAAAACAGCTAGAAGACACCAAAGGAGAGCTAGATCAAGCTCGAAAAGAACAAAAGGCTCAACAAGAACGCTTGCAGCAGACGAATCAGTCCTTGCAGGAAGCAAACGCCAAACAACAGGCAACACAAGCTCAACTGAACCGTACCATAAGCCAACAAGCTCAGACTCAAGCTCAACTGCAAGGCACACAAAACCAGCTTAAAGGAGCAGTCACTCGCTATAAACAAGCGATACGCGAACTTGAAAGCGTTGCTGACGAGAAAAAAAAGCTGTTGGTGGAAATAGAACAAAGAAAAGCAGAACGCCAACGACTTTATGCGGAAGCGAAAAAAGCAATTGAGCAAGCCAAAACAGCAATTGCGAAACGCGATCGCGAACTAGCCAACCGACAGCAAGCTATTGAAGAACGTGATAAAAAAATCACCGCACTTGATCAACTCATTCAAAAACGCAATGCAGAAATTGCAGCCCGAGAGCAAGTGATTACTCAACGGGAATCTCGCCTCCAAGAATTGGAAACACAACAATACTCTCTGGAACAGGAAGTGGCAAGGCTGGAAAAATACTACCAGTCTTACCGTGACCTGCGTTTAGGGAAACTAGCACTATCTCGTGGTCAAGTTCTTGCCGCAGGCGTCGTTCGTGTCAATCAGCCTGTTGCAGCACGTCAGGCAATCATTCAACTTTTACAACAAGCTAACCGAAACGCTAGCATCGAATTAACTCAGCCTGGGACGAATCCGACAAATTCGCAGCCGCTCCAAGTGACACAAGAGCAGGTAGAGCAGTTGAGCAAGCAGATTAATGATGGTCGAGAATATGTAGTGCGAATTTTTTCTGCAGGCAATTATGTCAAAGGAGAAAAGCAGATTGGATTTTTTGCTGATGCAGCGCCCAATCTAGTCGTTTTTACCGGAGGTGAGGTTATAGCAACCACGAGCGCAGATCCCAACACCATGACATCCTATCAAGTACGCCAACGGCTGGAACAGCTCATTTCTGCTTCGCAATTTCGTGCCCGTAACGCTGGAATTTTAGAAAGTATTCAAATCGATGGGACTTTCTTTGGTTTTATCGCCCAGTTGAGACAGTACAACCAGCCTATAGATATCAAGGCTATTGCCGCAGAGGATACATATACAGCCGGACCATTGAAAGTTAAACTAGTGGCAATCCAAAACGGACAGATTATTTTTAGCACTTAAAAAGTAAGGATAAACGAAAAATGCCTAAGTACCAATGTTATTGAGGTATGTTGCAATACGGTTCAGTTAAGGATTTTTGGTAAGATTCGGTGAGATGTAGAGACGTAGCATGCTACGTCTCTACATTGGTATCCTGCTAACGCTTTTGGTTTTATCTGAACCGTATTGAGGTATGTTGCTAATTGTTAATTTTTAATAATTTCTAGTCAAAAGTTCATAGCCCAAAAGCTATTGACTTTTGACTTTTGACTTTTGACTTTTAACTTTATTATTTATGACTTTGCGTGAATTCTTGCCAACTCAACCAGCTATCTTGGGCTTCGACCCAGGTCGTGATAAGTGTGGTTTAGCTGTGATGGGACTGGATAGACAACTATACCATCACCAAGTCGTATCGGCAAGTGAAGCGATCGCCGCTATTGTGTCGCTGCGTCAAAAATTTCCCATTTCCTTACTGGTGATGGGGGACCAAACCACGGCAAAACGCTGGAAACAGCAATTGTATGAGCAATTAGCAGATCCGCTGAACGTTATTTTAGTGGATGAGCGCTACACTACCTTAGAGGCACGCGATCGCTACTGGCAAATGTATCCTCCCAAAGGATTCGCCAAGCTGATACCACAGGGCTTTCGGCAACCACCACGACCAATAGATGACATTGTAGCCATCCTGTTAATTGAAAGATACCTCAATCGTTTAACTGTTTCGCCGTAAAGAAAGAAGACTGAACAAATCATTCTGTCTTCTTTCTTGTGTCTTCTATGTTCTTTTTTACAGTTGTGCCCGAATAGTAAAAGCGTAGTCTCCTCCCGGTTCAAGCTGGTAGTCTCGTTGCTCCAAAAAGCGACCGAGAGGTTCTTTGATTAAAGCTCGCCCCTGAGAAGGTTTGACAGACAGTTCTCCTCGGCGGAAATGCCATTGGAACTGCCATTCAAAGTCACCTGCTCTGACTTCACCTTCAAGAAAGCCTTGTTGCCAGGATTGACGGATAATCCTCACATGGGCGGTAGTTTCTGGTAAACGTTTAGCACTCACAATGCTGTGTGTCAAGTTTAAAATGAAAGCTAACTTTTTATAGCTTTACATTTCCTCAAAATACCTCAAATACACCAATGGGAGTATTTGGGTGTTTGCTTGACCCTCCCACGGCTAAGGTATTTAAATGAAAAATTCTAAAGCCCGCGCAGGCGGGCTTGATCCGTGTAGCCGCAAGTTCACTCGTGCGGCTATCTAAATTTTGCTTAGCAATTGAGCCGCAAGTTCACTCGTGCGGCTATCTAGATTTTAGATTGGCGATTCATCCACAATCGGTAAATCTAAATCTTGATTTAGAGATTACCAAGTTGCTACAGATATGTCCCCACCATAATAGTAATGAATTGGTGGTTCCATGAATGGGCGCTCCCTGTCTCGTGACTGGCGACTGGCGACTCTTGAAAAATGTCCACGCATATTTGTCCGGGCTTTGTTGCCCCAGACATAATTTTTCGTGTGTTACAAGAGTTCCCAATCCCCAGTCCCCAATCCCCAGTCCCCTTCACCGATTCACAGCCGCAGCTTCTCGCGCAGCAGCCGCTTGTTCTGGATGAATACCTAGGCGGGTGAGATTAATCCTGCCTTTGTTGTCAATTTCCCGCACTTTGACAATCACTTCATCACCGACTGCGACTTCATCCTCAACTTTGCCAACACGATAGTCAGCAAGTTGGGAAATGTGGATCATCCCTTCTTTGCCAGGTAAAAATTCCACAAACGCACCAATCGGTATTATTCGTGTCACCCGACCTACGTAAACATCACCTTCGTTGAGCTTTCGTGTCATGCCTTGGACGATGTTACGCGCTTTTTTAGCCTTGCTTTCATCCACAGCAGAAATCGTCACCGTTCCATCGTCTTCGATGTCAATTTTCGCACCTGTTTCCTCAGTGATGCCCTTAATCGTCTTACCTCCTGGTCCGATAACCAAACCAATCATGTCTGGATCAATCTTGATGGTCAACAGACGTGGGGCATAAGGTGACATTTCCTCACGCGGTTGAGCAATTGTCTGGAGCATTTTCTCCAGAATGTGCAACCGTGCTTCTTTAGCTTGCTGGACGGCTTGGGAGATAATATCCAAAGGCAAACCGTTAATTTTCATATCCATTTGCAGGGCGGTAATCCCTTTATCCGTTCCGGCTACTTTGAAGTCCATGTCACCCAAAAAGTCTTCGATCCCCTGAATATCAGTTAAGACTCGGACTTCATCGCCTTCCTTAATCAAACCCATTGCAGCACCGCTAACGGGTTTAGAGATGGGTACGCCTGCGTCCATCAACGCTAGTGTCGAAGCGCACACCGAACCCATAGAGGTGGAACCGTTGGAAGAAAGTACTTCTGATACCACCCGGATGACGTAGGGAAAATCTTCTTTTGGCGGTAGCACAGGCAACAAAGCTCTTTCCGCAAGCGCCCCGTGACCGATTTCCCGTCGTCCTGGCGCACGTAGGGGTTTGGTTTCCCCAACGGAGAACGGTGGGAAGTTGTAATGGTGCATGTAGCGCTTTTGTTGATCCTGTTGCAAGTCATCGTTTAATGCTTGGGCATCTCCCGGTGTACCGAGAGTACAAGCGGATAACACCTGAGTTAATCCCCGGTTAAATAAACCACTGCCGTGGACTCGCTTGGGCAAAATGCTAACGTCACAAGATACAGGACGTACTTCATCGAGCTTGCGACCATCAACGCGGACGTTATCTTCGATAATTTGACGGCGCATAAACTTTTTGGTAAGCTCTTTGAAGGTATTACCAAGAGCTTTACTGTTTTCAGATGCGGCAAGGCGAACTGCGTCTTCTTCTGGAAGTTCGGCGATCGCTGTTTCAATGGAATCCTTTACGGCATCTAAAGCTGTATCCCGTGCTGTTTTATCGAGATCAAATTGCGACAGAATTTTCTTAATTTCTTCGGCAGCGCGATCGCGTATATAATTTTCCAGCGTCGGGTCTACCTCTGGTGGCTCCTGCACGACAATTTCCAGACCCATTTCTACAAGCAAATCTTGCTGTGCCTTAATTAAGTCCTGTACAGCTTCGTAGCCAAAATCAATCGCTTCGATAATGTCTCTTTCTGACAGTTGATTGGCACCTGCTTCCACCATGATTACACCTTCTGGTGAACCAGCAACTATCAGGTCAAGGTCTCCTGCTTCAATTTCTGCATAAGTAGGGTTAATGATAAAATCATCTCCCACAAGACCCACACGCACTGCTGCCATTGGTCCATTAAATGGTATCTTAGCGATCAAAGTGGCGATCGAAGCACCAGTGACTGCCAATACATCAGGTGGCACCAATTCATCCATCGACAACGTCAAAGCAATGACTTGCAGGTCATTTCGCAACCACGACGGGAACAAAGGACGCAGGGGACGGTCTATGAGACGGCTGGTAAGAATTGCTCTTTCTGGCGGACGACCTTCCCGCCGCATGATCCCTCCGGGAATTCTACCTGCTGCATACAGTCTTTCTTCGTAATCTACTGTTAAGGGAAGAAAATCAATGCCTTCTCTGGCTTCTGAACGCGTAGCCGTCACTAAAACTGCTGTGTCCCCAGATTCTATCAACACTGAGCCACCAGCCTGGGGAGCTAGATGACCAACTTTCAGTCGAATATCCCGTCCGTCAAAGGATATTGACTTCTCAAATTCTCCCATTCAGTTTTTTTTCCTTCTATGCACGCTATTCTCTCTCTGTGGCAATCCTAACATTTATGCTCTATTGCTGACGTCGGTTCCATACAAAGATAAACAACTGTAACTTACGCATTTAAGTCTAGCCTGTTGAGGCTCTGATAACAGGGCAAGCGAGTAAGGGGAAGCAGGAAAATTTATCTTCCTACAGGCGTACCGGAGACGGTAGGCTTATTCCTCATAGCCCTACATTATTTCTCACAAAACTCGCCAATGCTCAGGAATTCCTTAATTCCTTGCCTACGCAGTCTAGGTTGTACAATGAAACCAGCGTTGCAAATATGCCTACACTAACCTGGTATGTAAAGACACGTTTGCAAAGCTCTACTCTAATGAAAAGACGTCCAAACAGCGTCTCCTAACGAGCGAGCAAGTTTCGCGTCTCTACAACAAAAATCCAAGATTTTTTTGGCTTGTGTATTGCACTTCATCAGATTTACTAATATTTATTCAGTTTTTTCTAAATGTTATCTATATGAAAGACTTGTCTATAAATATCTATAAATAATTTTAAATAATACAAAATATACCAAAACAAGTCATTTGCGATATTACAAGAAAAGCGTTGCTAAATTTAGGTATGAAACACATCAGTGCCAAAATGTAAAAAATACACAATTTTTGCGACGCCAGTCGCCTACAGAGGGAAACCCTCCTGCAGCGCTGGCTCGTCTAGAGCGTAGAGCGCGACACTAAAATTATACTTAATTTATACCCGCGCCGCAAGGCAAAAAAAGAATTCTAGACCTTAAAAAAGCGAAAATCTAAGTTGTTGTCAAATGGCAATTTTACATGGTAGTTGGTTAACACAAAATCAGGGTAGTTGTTTATTTATTTGGGGGGAGACTTGGCGAACTCTTGAGACAAATTCTAGTAAGGCTACATCACATATACCGCCACATCCATTGGCGATGACACCATTAGAATTAGTCGAATGGCTGCATTCGCGTAACATTTCAATCGCTAGAAGCCTGCAAAAACAAGAAGTAGAGACGTTGCATACAACTTCTCTACGAAATCGCAAAACACGTAAAGCTGCCAGTGCTGATGAAGTCAGTTTGCCGACGCACTCCCAAATCATTGCCTTACCAACTCATATTTTAGAAAATACTGAGGAGCAAACAGCATCAATATTCCCAGCACATTCTGCCGCATTAGGTTTAGAAGAAGAAACTCTACAGTACCTGCAACCGTGGCTGATTGAAGGTTTTTGTCTCAACCCTGAAGAGGCAATAAAATTTCTCACTTCCCTACCACTCAATGTCACCAACGGGGAAAATAGCTTTTTGGGGGGAGATTTACGCTTTTGGGTGCAGGTTGTCCGCTGGAGTTTAGATTTAATTTCCCGTAGTAAGTTTTTGCCTATCATTCAACGACAACCAGATAATTCCGTCGTCGCCAAATGGCAAGCACTTCTAGACAGCGCCCAAGACGGAACTCGCCTGGAAAAATTTTCCCAATTGATGCCACTGGCTTGTCGGACTTACCAAGGAAGTGGGCAAGATCAGGAAGCAACATCCTCCTTATACCCTCATATAAACCTCCCGCCCGAACCCCAAGAGTTGCTGCTGGGATTTCTTCACAGTACGATAGATGCCCAAGTACGAGTGATGGTGGGTTCCCAAACTTTGGTAGAACCCAGAGTGATGGCGTCTCTACCGTCTGCAGTGCGAGAGTGGTTACATTCTTTGACGGCTGCGTCAAACACAGTCAGCACCGATTCATTTGGGGTGGAACGACTGGAGGCGGCGCTGAAAGCTTGGACTATGCCCTTGCAATACCAAATGGGGGCGAAAAACCAGTTTCGTACGTGTTTTGTACTGCGTTCCCCAGAGTCAGGCGAGACAGATTGGACTTTGGCTTATTTGCTTCAAGCCGCTGATGATCCAAATTTTCTAGTAGATGCGACAACAATTTGGAACCATCCTCTGGAAAAATTGGTTTACCAAAATCGCACAATTGAACAACCGCAAGAGACATTTTTGCGGGGTTTGGGATTGGCTTCGCGATTGTATCCACCAATTCAACCCAGCTTAGAAACCCAATATCCTGAATCTTGCCGCCTCAACCCAGTTCAAGCTTACGAGTTTATCAAATCTGTTGCGTGGCGGTTTGAAGATAGCGGTTTAGGCGTCGTTTTGCCTGCCACTTTAACGAACCGTGAAGGATGGGCGAACCGTTTGGGTTTAAAAGTCACAGCTCAAACCCAGAAGAAAAAGCTAGAACGCTTGGGTTTGCAGAGTCTGTTGAATTTTAAGTGGGAATTAGCAATTGGTGGGCAGACTCTTTCTAAAGCAGAATTTGACAAGCTGGTGGCACTCAATAGCCCATTAGTAGAAATTAACAACGAGTGGGTGGAATTGCGACCTCAAGATATCAAGACAGCGCAAGCATTTTTTGCTTCTCGTAAAGACCAAATGGCGCTGTCTTTGGAAGATGCTTTGCGCATCAGTACAGGGGATACCCAGACGATTGAAAAATTACCAGTGGTCAGCTTTGAGGCGTCTGGGGCATTGCAAGAGTTAGTCACGACGCTGACGAACAACAAAGCTGTCGAACCTCTGCCTACACCCGCCAGTTTCCAAGGACAGTTACGACCTTATCAAGAACGCGGGGTAGCTTGGCTTGCCTTTTTGGAACGTTGGGGCTTGGGCGCTTGTCTCGCAGACGACATGGGATTGGGAAAGTGCCTGTCGAAAGATACATTTATATACGTAAATGGAGGACTACGCACAGCAGAAGAAATTTGGCAGACCTATGCTGGAGAAACAAAGTTTGATGGCGAGGGATTTTGGGCTGACCCTACAGAGCAATTACTGGTAAATTCCATAGATGAGAAAAGTGGCAAAATAATACAAACTCCTGTCCGGCAGCTTTATCGGCAGCAAGTTTGCGAAAAATTGCGAAAGGTCACGCTGCAAGATGGTAGCAGTGTCACCATTACCCGTCGTCACAAACTGCTAACGAGTAAAGGATGGACAAATGAATTAGGGGTGGGTGATTACGTTTGCGTACCAGCAAAAATGCACTGGAACGGGCAAGCTGAAGATCCCGATTTAGTTAAGTTTCTTGCTTGGCAAATTGCCGAAGGTCATGAACGGCTTGATTTGGGAAAATTGACAGTATCACAGAAAGATACCAGAGTGTTAGAAGATTTACTCCAAATCTTGCAACGCATTGGCAAGCGCTATGACTTAAAGATTAACAGCCCCAGTATCTGCACCTTTCCTACCAGAGTTTCATGTCTAAGAGTTAATAGCCAAGCTTATCGGCGATTTTTAGAAGCTAAGGGTTATGTTTGGGGCAAACTGTCGGCAGAAAAGTCAATTCCGCCCTTCATTATGCAGGCAGACTTAGATAGTGTGCGTATCTTTTTACAAAACTACTTCGATGCTGAATCTGCTGTTATTTCTCGTATGCGGAGTATCGAAATTGCCACGGCTTCACCACTGCTTATTCAACAACTTTCTACGCTGCTACGACGCTTCGGTATCTGGTTACGAATATCGTCCAAGCAAAAGTGCGCCACAAATGGAACTCGTACTTTACGTACATACTATATTGGTGTTATTGAAGGAAATTCTGCGCGCAGATTTTTGCAAGAAATTGGGTATAGTATCCCAGAAAAACAGCGGAAGTTAGAAGAAATTTGTCAACAAGTTAGCAACACAAATGTTGAGGGAATTCCTGCTTATGATATTGTTGCCCAAACAGTCACAGCAACGAGGCTTCCTTTGCGGCATTTTGGTATGCACAACACGGTTTACATTAATGGTTCGCAGGAATTTTCCAGGAATAGCTTGCAGCAAGTCATAGCTGGAATGAACCGCATGAGCAGTGGAGAAGCCCAACAGGAGTATCAGCTACTAAAATCTTCTAAATGGACAACTCAAACACTTGAAGCTTATGCACAACTAGACATTCAACAGTTGAACTTAACGCGTCAATATTTGCAACATCTTCTGGCTCAGGAAGTTTTCTATTGCAAAATTGAAAGCATACAGGATGTTGAGTATGAAGGTTGGGTTTATGACTTTGAAGTTAGTGAACATCATAATTTTGTCGCTAACAATATTATCTGTCATAACACAATCCAATTCATCGCCTTCCTTTTACACCTAAAAGAACAGGAAACACTGGAAAAACCAACTTTGCTTGTTTGCCCAACTTCAGTGTTAGGAAACTGGGAACGTGAAGTCAAAAAATTTGCTCCAACACTGAAAGTTTTGCAATATCACGGTGACAAACGCGCCAAAGGAAAGGCGTTTTTGGAAGCAGCAAATAAGCATGATATCGTCATCACGAGTTACTCGCTGATTCAGCGTGATGTCAAGTCATTGCAAAGCGTTTCTTGGCAAGTGGTTGTGTTAGATGAAGCGCAAAATGTGAAAAATCCAGAGGCAAAGCAGTCGCAGGCAGTACGGCAAATAGAATCTACATTTCGCATTGCCCTGACAGGAACACCAGTAGAAAATAGACTCCAAGAACTTTGGTCTATTTTGGATTTTCTCAATCCAGGGTATTTGGGAAATCGGCAATTTTTCCAGCGACGGTTTGCCATACCAATTGAAAAGTATGGTGATGCGGCTTCGTTAAATCAATTGCGTTCATTAGTTCAACCTTTTATTCTGCGCCGTCTGAAAAGTGACCGCGAAATTATTCAAGACTTGCCAGAAAAGCAAGAAATGACTGTATTTTGTGGTCTGACTGCTGATCAAGCAGCACTTTATCAAAAAGTGGTGGAAGAGTCTCTGGCTGAAATTGAAGAAGCCGAAGGTTTACAACGCCGGGGAATGATTTTAGCTTTACTCATCAAGCTAAAACAAATCTGCAACCATCCATCGCATTATTTGAAGCAAGACACATTGGAACAACATCATTCTGGAAAACTCCAGCGGCTGCAAGAAATGTTGGAGACAGCGATCGCAGAAGGCGATCGCACTTTAATTTTCACCCAGTTTGCTGAGTGGGGTAAGTTGCTGAAACCATATTTGGAAAAACAGATAGGGCGAGAAACGTTGTTTTTATATGGAAGTACTCAGAAAAAACAACGTGAGGAAATGGTAGACCGTTTCCAACACGATCCCCAAGGACCACCAATTATGATTCTGTCGCTGAAAGCGGGTGGTGTTGGACTGAATTTAACAAGGGCAAATCACGTTTTCCACTTTGATAGATGGTGGAACCCAGCAGTTGAAAATCAGGCAACAGATAGAGTATTTCGGATTGGTCAAACCCGCAATGTTCAAGTCCATAAATTTGTTTGCACTGGCACTTTGGAAGAAAAAATTCACGACATGATTGAAAGCAAGAAACAACTTGCTGAACAAGTTGTCGGTGCAGGTGAAAATTGGTTGACTGAACTCGATACAGACCAACTCCGTAATTTGCTCATACTTGACCGTAGTGCAGTGATAGATGATGATTCAGAATGATTAGGAACCCCACCCCCTACCCCTCCCCGCAAGCGAGGAGGGGAGAAAATACTTCTGACTTGTTGGAAGCAAGTAGGGGAGGAAATACTTCTGACTTATTGCAAGCAAGCAAGGGAGGAAATAGTTCTGACTTGTCGCAAGTAACCAGGGGAGGAAATGTCCCCCTCTCCGCCAGGGGAGAGGGGGGTAGGGGGGTGAGGTTTTATACAGTTATAGATGAGGAAACACAATGACAAGTTACACGCTTGAAGCGAGTCGAGAATGGTGGTCACAACGGTGGCTTGATTTGTTAGATTCTTATCGTTTTAAAAAACGTCTGGAACGTGGGCGAAACTATGCACGTCAGGGAAATGTCCTTAGCATCGAGTTTAAAGGGGCAAAAGTCTTGGCTAGGGTGCAAGGTTCGGATCCAGAACCATACAAAGTTTCCCTGTCGCTTGACCCCTTTAGTGAGGAACAGTGGGGTTATGTGATTGAAACTATGTCGCAAAAGTCTATTTTTGCTGCAAAGTTATTGGCAGGGGAAATGCCGCAAAATATGGAAGACGTTTTCACTAGCAATGGTCTTTCCCTATTTCCTTTTACCTTATCTGATGTTCACAGTAAATGTTCTTGTCCTGATAAGGCTAATCCCTGCAAACACGTTGCTGCAATTTACTATCAGTTAGGCGATCGCTTTAGTGAAGACCCATTTGTTTTATTTCAATTACGGGGACGCACAAAAGAGCAAATTATCAGTGATTTACGTCACTTACGTAGTAAAAGTATTGCAACTTCTGCAACTGAAACATCTCAGGTACAAGAGTCAACACCAAAAAAACAATTTTCTGTAACAATGAACTCTTTTTGGCAATATAATGAGCCACTAGAGTCTTCTTTGGTAGTCATTGTACCATCGACAAACGAAACAGTTTTAGATGTGTTGGGACCAATTCCCTTAGCAAAAGAAGAGGAAAATTTAACTTCTTTAACTGCTGCTGATGTGGTGATGAAGTATTTAGATACAGTGTACAAAGATGTTAGCCAGAAAGCTGTTTTAGCAGCAATGAATGTCGGAGGTGGTTAAGAGAAGGAGGATGAGAGAAATTGAAGAATAAAAGTTATTTACTTTCTTCTCTCTTTCACCTTGCCTATCTCCTAGGTTCGCGCGTGCGTAACAAAGTAGAACTTCGGCTTGTATACTTTTTGTATTCTTGATGATTTCTATGACTAAGGATGGAATGGTATAAAAGCAAAGTAATCCAGTCAAACACACATGGAACTCCAAACCAAAATTATTGCAGTAGAACTTGCTGATGGTACAAGTGTTAGAGTTGAAGCTACACAGATAGGCGATCGCAAAATCAATTTTCAAACTCGACCTTTTGAGGAAGTCACCACCGCGATTGAATCGCTGACTAAGGAAATTGCGGAAGCATTACACAAAGTTAAGCCAGATAGAGCTAGTGTAAAGTTTGGTGTAGATATTGGCATTGAATCTGGTAAACTGACAGCTTTACTGGTAAAGGGTTCTAATACGGCAAATATAGAAATTACTTTAGAATGGGGTCAATAGTTGCCAATTGCAACACCATAAAACAGTAAGTGCAACAACGTCCAGAATTAGCCGAACAGCAACCACAAAATTATGGTGAAGCAGTTTTGGTGGAAAAGATAGAGTCAGCGGCAAAGGCAGATACGGATATTGCGACAGCAGTTCAAGCTTTGGCAGATGCGGTGAAAGCACAAACACCAATCACCACAATTGAGAATTGGAAAGGGATAAACATTAAGGGTGGCAATCCTACAATCAACAACCCGAATTTTAATTTCTGAAGTTAATGAATCCAATGAATAATGAAGATTGGGATGGGATAAACATCAAGGGTGGTAGTCCTGTAATCAACAATCCCACCTTCAATCAGGGATCACCTAGACAAAACCTTAACCGCAAAGAATATCAAAACCGCCGTGCTTTACTGGCGCAAGTGAAGAACGAAGTGGAAGGGCGGCGATCGCAGTCACTGCATAATATTGATCCGATTAAGTTACAGAAGGAGGAACAACCCTACCAGGTAAAACGCCCTTGGGATGCAGAGGTGAAAATCGGTACTCAGCCAAGTACACCCTTGCCTTCAGAAACAGATATTAAGGATGTTTTTAACCAGCCAGAAATCGCAGGCAGGTTATTAATCCTAGGCGCACCAGGATCAGGTAAAACTCATCAGTAGTGCAAGTACCCTTTTAAAAACGGCTCAATTAATAGATAGACTCAAATTAATCGACACGATCATGTGTAACGCTACAAAGAAAGACGAGGTTTACGACGGGTGTTGGTTTCAACATAACAACAACTGCGTAGACGCACAGCGGCTTGCCGCAGGCATCGCTTAAGCTGAAAATAGTTACCTAGATTTCATACAGAAAACAAAATGAGCGTCGTCATCTCAGATGAAATTTTACACGCAGCCCGGATGTCGGAAGCTGAGTTAAAGCAGGAAATTGCAGTTATGCTCTTTGAAAAAGAAAAGCTAACTTTAGGACAAGCTAGTCGTCTTGCAGGAATGAATCAACTCCAGTTTCAACACTTGTTAGCTAGTCGCCAAATTCCTGTTCATTACAATGTCGAAGACTTTGAAGCTGACATCAAAACACTGCGAGAAATGGGTAGATTGTGATTGTAGTCAGTAACACTTCTCCCATCAACAATCTAGCTGCTATCAACCAGCTCAACCTGTTGCGAGAACTCTACGGCGGCATTATCATTCCTGAAGCTGTAAAGCTTGAACTAACTGGTGTGGATATTCCCGTAGCAGGCGCTACCGAAGTGCAAACACAAAACTGGATTCAGACGCTATCAGTAGTAAATCAGGAATTTGTGACTACACTGGGTTTAGAAATAGATGAGGGAGAAGCCGAAGCAATTGCATTAGCCATTGAGTTAAATGCTCAACTACTACTTATTGACGAGCATTTAGGCAGAACAGTAGCATCTCGATTAGGACTCAAATTTACAGGAGTGTTGGGAGTTCTTTTGGAAGCTAAGACTAACGGGTTGATTACTGCTGTCAAACCTTTGCTGGATAATTTAATCGTGCAAGCTGGTTTCTGGGTAACTGAAGCGCTGTATAACCGTGTTTTGCAAATGGCTGACGAGGCGAGTCGTTAACTAAACCTTTTCCCTCGCCCACTTTCGCACCGCCCGCCGAATTGCTAGCCTTCCACCGGCACGATTTTGCTCAATAAGTTTTGGCAATTCCCGAATTGCTAAATTAGGAAACACCAAACTTCTTTGTGCTTCAATATATTCACCATCTTGTAAGTGGTAAATCTTGAGTTCACCTGAGTCATAACACCATAGTTCTGGTACTTCCAAACGGGCATAAATGGGAAAGCGATTTAAAGACTTACTTGTAACATCAATTTCTAGTGCTAAATCAGGTGGCGGGTCTTGCGTCAAGTCTAAATCCAGCCTACCCCGAATTGCATCTACATTCTGGAAATAAAAGCAGTTATCTGGTTCAACCCCCGCCATTCGGCTTTCTCTTCTCCAAGTGGTAGAACCTAGGCTTTCATAGTTTAGGTCTAATTCCTCAGCAATGTCTTTAACTGAGTCGCTAATTGTCTCTTTGTAATATTCGTGTTCAGGTAAAGGAGTCATAATTTCAAATATGCCATTATCATAAGCTACCCGTGCTGCCCGATGCTCTCCCAAGTCTTTTAGGAGATTTTCAAACTGTTGCCAACTGATGTTGTAAAGTAGCACGCGATCAGCACGATTGGTGGCGATAGTCATTAATATGACCTCCTGTGATCTATAAAAAATTGGAATTGGTGCGCTACACTGCGTTAACACAGCCTACATTTAAATGTTACTAGAAAAATCTTTGCCTAAGCTTTGTAATTCTTCTCGTAAAGATAGAGGATGATAACCTAAAGAAAAAGCTTTCGAACTATCTAAAGAAACATCAGATGGTCTCGGTGCTGCCATTTTTACATCTTTTTGTTGGCAGGCTTTTAATCCGTCGCAGGGAAGTTGAAAAATATCAACTAATAAACGACCAAAATCATAGCGTGAAATTCTTTCTTTACCTCCTAGATGAATACGCCCGTTCACTTTTTCCAATGCTAATAACAATCCTTTTGCTGCAGTTTTGCCACTGACAGGCGTGCGGAATTCATCTATGAATAAATTTAACTCTTTCCCCTGTTTAAGAATTTCAATAAATGGTTGTATAAAGCTTGTTGCTGTGGGTGTTTCATTACCAAACATTAACGGCATACGGCAGATAGCAGTCATGGGATAACGCTTTAGCATACCTTCCTCAGCCATGACTTTTTGCTCACCATAAATATTAACAGGACATACAGGATCTGTCTCACGATAGGGAGCATTTAAACCATCAAAAACTAAGTCGGTTGATGTAAAGGCGCAAGAAATAGAAGAATCTGCACAAAGCCCGGCGATATTGCAGGATGCTGTCACATTGATTGCGTGTGATTCATCTGGATGAGTTTGACAAAAATTTGGTTGGGATATTGCGGCGGTATGAATCACCGCTGCTGGTTGAACAGCATCAAATATTTGTTTCAGTTCTGGAAAATCTGTCAAATCAACTTTCAGCATTTTTATGCCTGGAATTTCTAAAGAATGGGAAAAGTAGGTTCCATAAACTTCCCATTCTTGTTTTGCTATCTGGCAAAGGTGCCATCCTAAAAAACCACTTGCGCCAGTAATTAACAGTTTTTTCATATTGAAAATTTATACTTTAACTAAAGGTAACACTAACAATTCTAAAAAATAAATTTTAAAGAATTAGGGTGCGTTAGTTTTGCCATAACGCACCCTATTGTAGTTTCAAAGTTTACAAACTATTGTATCAATTCCTGAAATTTCTTATGAGTACGAATTTTGGCAAAATCTGAGTCTGTTTTTGCTAACTTGTCGTACTTACCAGGAAAAAGCTGAATTGCCTTTTGTAGGTTTTCAACTGCTAATTTCGTATTATTCTGTAATGCATAGGTACAAGCTTTGTTGTAGTAAGCTTCATGCTTGTTTGGTTGAATGGCGATCGCCTTATTGTACGATGCTAAAGCTTCCTGATAGCGTTGCAACTTTGTCAAGGCTATGCCTCTATTTATCCAAGCTTCAAGCTTGTCTGGTTTAATGGCAATTGCTTTGTCGTAGGATATTATGGCTTCTTTATAACGTTGCAATTTTGTTAAAACATTACCTTTGTTAAACCACGCTTCATGTTTGTCTGTTTTAATAGCAATTGCTTCGTCGTACGATTGTACAGCTTCCTGATATCGTTGCAAAGCGGTTAATGCATTACCTCTGTTAATCCATGCTTCAGCACTCTGAGATTTAATCGATATCGCTTTGTCGTATGCTGCTATTGCTTCTTCGTAGCTATGCAAGTCGAACAAACTATTCCCTTTAGTGAAATAGTTTTCTGCCTTTTGAGCATCATTTGCTTCTGTAATCAACTGGGCAACATTAGTTTCTTTAATCACTTGCTTGCTATTTTGTCCAGCTGATTTTGCCCACTCACCACAGCCAGATAGAAATACAGTCGTTAAAAAGCTATAAGCAACAAAGCAACGCCAATTGACCATGCTTAATTATAGAACTCTTAGTATCATCCTAATCTTTTTCTTCTTGAAAAGAAGTATAAAGACATACTGACATTTTAGCAAAAGTATGGATAAAAAAATGTATCATAACCTTCGCTGAAGCTAAAATATTTGACAAAAAATTCCTCTCATCAACTATACCATAGTATACGTAGATGAAAAGGTAAAATTTGCTGTTTCCTTTATCTTAAGAATCTCATGTCTAAAATAACAAAATTCATTTCTGTTGTAAGATAGATGCAATTGATTTATTTTTAGAAGTTATACAAATTGTTTTTGCAGGCAGCCCAGAGTTACTCTTGACTTTTGAAGACCAGTTGGCAGCTGAGGATCTCAAAGCTGGATCAGATGCTAGTAAATAACATACAGTGTGAAATGAGTATTGAACAGATAATTGTAGAAAAGCTGAGAACTTTGCCCCTCGAAAAGCAACAGGAGGCGCTTGATTTTGTGGAGTTTTTGCAAACGAAAACTCTGAAAAAAGAGTTTTCTAATCAAGAACAACAGCCACGGGTGTCTGCTTTAACCCTTGCTCAGAAGTGGGCTGGGTGTTCGGGCGGATAGTATTTTGTTAACTTTTGATAGTGATTTTCTCGTCTATCGTAAGAACAAAAATCAAATAATTCCTGTAATTATGCCTCAGGATAAATAGCGATAACGTCTATTTTTAGCGCCCCAATTCATTCAGCAACCGCTTGCGTTTATTAATTACTTTTTGCAAGTATTGATAGGAATGCCCGGTTTAAAAGTGCCAACTGCATCGCCATTTATTGAGTTAGCAGCTGTTGTGGACTGCTGTTGTAGAGGTGATTCTTCGGCTTGTATTGCTACCTGCGACTGTTGCCTAACCCCACCTTCTAGCAGATACCATGAGACAGCTGTTGAACACAAGCGTGCTCGTGGCAAAATATAATCATGCCGATTGAATCCAACTCCAACTCATCCCTGTCTCATAAACAAGAACCTGTTCTTGAAGACAACTTACAACCAGATGACTTCGAGGATGTAGGTGAAAATTGCTTCATACCAGATGGGCTTGCCACTCAACAAGCCCTTTCTGCAATTTCATCGCTGCAATCTCCGCGCAACACAGCTGCCCTCCAACAAGCGCGTTCCACCTTCCAAGGGTTCACTAGACCTGTAACAGTCAAACCCAGGGCATTGTTGCTGATCTTAGTAGCGATCGCCATCACTTTCATAGGAATAGCCATCAATAACTGGCTCATTGGTATCTTGGGAACGTTGGGAACTTTGGTCTTGTCACTAGCAGTGCTGTTACCAACTATAGTCACTGTGGTACAAGAGTGGTTTTCAGCTCAAGAACGAGCGCTGTTTGTTGCGTTTTTAGGAGTCGTAGCAGGTGTCATTGGTGGAATTAAGTTCAGCGGTTTAGGCGATCGCATTCTAGCTTTTGGACGCCGAATAAACTGGGACGCTGCTGGGACACTCGCCGAATGGTTTGGCGCTTTAGGGCAAATTCTCATTGCCATTATTGCCGTTTATGTTGCTTGGCGACAGTACATCATTTCTAAAGACTTGACGATTCAGCAAAACCTCCTCACCGTTCAGCAAAACATTATTACCCAGCAGCAGACGATAGATTCCTATTTCCAAGGTATCTCTGACTTAGTATTAGATGAACAAGGATTGTTAGAAGATTGGCCCCAAGAACGGATGATTGCGGAAGGGCGCACAGCAGCAATTCTTAGTAGTGTAGATGGTAGTGGGAAAGCGAAAGTTCTCCGCTTTCTCTCGCGTTCCAAATTGCTGACACCCTTGAAGCGCGATCGCCATCTTGGGCGTGCTATTCTCGACGGTAATGGCGGTTATTCAGAAGATCGAGACGCTGGTTTGCGTGTCATCGATTTAGGAGTGATGCTTGCGGGAGCAGATCTTGCTAGTACTGATTTGCGTTGGACTGATTTGTCGGAAGCCAATCTTGTCCGCGCTAACCTTACTAACTGTGACTTGGTAAAAGCCAATCTCTCCCGGACTATTTTATATGAAGCAAAACTCAACGGTGCTGATTTGAACGGAACTCGCCTGTTCTATGGTTCCGCTGAAACCGCCTCGCCCCGCAGCCGTAGTGCACCGCCAAACTACGAGACTGGCGAACACACAGGGGCTGTTCTCGAAGACGCTGATTTCACCAATGCCCAACGAATGTCTGAATCTGCGCGGTACTATTGCTGCGCTTGGGGAGGCGAAAAAACCAGAAGTACCATTCCCGGTGGTTGCGAAGGCATTCCTAATAAGTTGGGCAGGTAATACCAATTCAAAATTCAAAATTCAAAATTAACAATGAAACCACAGATGGACACAGATAAATTATCCTGACTTTTCACGCTATGTGGAAAAATCCACGAAAAACCTAACCCCCTAGCCCCCTTCCCTACTAGGGAAGGGGGAAAAATCAAAGCCTCTCTCCTACTAGGAGAGAGGTTTGGAGAGAGGTTTACCACATGCCGTGAAAAGTAAGATAAATTATCTGCGTTTATCCGCGTGCATCTGCGGTTCCAAATACCCTCAAACCAGATTTTTGCAACAGGGTGTCAAACTTGTGCCTTTGACGTTGGAGGCATTACAACTTTCTTCGCTAATCCCAGAGTCTGCAAAACTTTAATTGCCCACCAAGTCATATCTATTTCCCACCAATCGTACCCGGCTTTTGCGACATTTGGATGAGCATGGTGATTGTTATGCCAACCTTCACCATAAGTTAGAATTGCCGCCCACCAAAGATTACGAGAGTTGTCCTTCAACTGGAAACTACGATAACCGCGCAAATGAGCCGCTGAGTTAATGAACCAAGTACTATGCCACAGAACTACTGCCCGCAGAAAGACTCCGTAGATCACAAAACTCCATCCACCCAAAGCATACAATAAGACACCAACAGGAATTTGGAGTAGCAAAAAGTAGCGATTCAGCCAACAATAAAATGGGTCACGGTATAATTCCGAGGCAAATTTTTTGTAATGTTGTTCCTCAAAAAACTCTGGACGCGGGTAAAAAATCCAAAGCATATGGCTCCACCAAAAACCACGCTGGGAAGAGTAGGGGTCTTTGTCTGGATCCTCTGTATGCGCATGATGTAGCCGATGTCCCGCTACCCAAAAGATTGGTCCTCCTTGCATGGCAAGCGCACCCAAGATGGCGATCGCATACTCCAACCACTTCGGCACCTGTAAACTTCGGTGAGTCAAAAGCCGATGATATCCTAAACAAATACCAATGCTGCCAAACAACCAGTGCAGGAATATCATCACTCCCAAAGCAGACCAAGAAAAACACCAGGGAGCGAGGATTGCCAAGGCATGAAATGTACCGAAAAATGCCACGTTGATCCAGCTCAGAGTAAGCGGCTGCTTACCAACAGCCGCAGCTGAGTTGATAGTCATAAATCTTTCCTTTGACGTGAATGCCGTAAATAAACTAGTGCAGAAGACTGTACTCGTTACCCCATCCTCTGCAAACACACGCGTTGACAGCTAAAGTAGGAGGAGAGGATGCAAGTGCAACTTACATCTGTTACTTTAGCAAGGATACTCTTTAAATGCAAGTGCCACTTGCAGATTTTACTTATGTCTGGAGAAATAATTTCAACGCGACAGCGACTGATTAATGCAGCAATGGAGTTATTCGCGGCGCAAGGAATTACCGAGACGACAACCAAAGCTGTCGCAGAATTAGCAAAAGTGAATGAAGTGACGTTATTCCGTCATTTTGGCAACAAGCAGGGATTGGTTCTAGCGGTGATTTCCGAATCACCAGTGTTTAAAGAACTGGGTCAATCTCTAAAAACCCAAGCCAGTCAAACGAACAGTGTTTACCAAGCTCTCAAAGATTATTGCGAAGAGCGCTTAACGGCTTTAGAACAAGTTCCTGAATTAGTACGCTCTGTAGTCGGTGAGTCAGGAAAATATCCAATAGAGAATCGTCAAGCACTAGGAAGAAGCTTAGCACAAGCCAACAACTATGTAGCTGAATATTTAGCAACAATGATGGAGCGTGAGCAATTATACACTCAATTGCCGCCTCAAAAGCTAGCCAGTTTACTTAATAGTATGTTGGTAGGATATGCTGTGATTGAATTTACCAGCGAATTTCATGAACTTTGGCATGACAGAGATGAGTTTTTGGAAAATTTGGTAGCGCTGTTTTTAAAAGTAGCCACAAACTCTTCAAGTCAAATCAATAATGAATCTATTCCAACCCAGAAGGTGATAGATTTACCAGCAAATTTAGTTCACTCTATTTTGCAAAGAGCCAAAAAATCAGGACTGCGAGATTATGCCCTAATGTATGTTTTGTTTGGAGCAGGTTTATCTTCAGAAGAAATTGCGAACTTAGAGCGTTCTCACCAAATTAACGACGCCAAGCAGCACTTATTGCAAATCACCCAAGGCTCTATTCGACAAGTTCCTGTGAATCAGTGGATCATGGGTAAACGATATGGCTCTTATACTCACAATCCCTTAACTCAGTGGTTAAAAAGTCGTAAAGATAACCACTCTGCATTATTTCTCAATGACGATGGAATGCCAATTTCCGAGGTAGAAATACAACAGCGCTGGCAAATATTAACTGAGGGATTATTAACACCAGAAGGGCAAAAGCCAGCCATTGAGCAAGCTCAACAAACATGGTGTGTAGAAATGTTGATGAAGGGAATGAATTTAGAAGATATAAGTATAATCACAGGTTGGAATATCACAAAATTGCAGCCGTATGCTCGTAAAGCCAGAGAAAAAGCAGCTTTAGAGCAAGCAATTCGCCTCGATCATAAAGCTCAATACCAATGAATACGTCACTTACTACGTCACTTACTGTCTTCTACTCTCTTATGGCAGCCAATCTTCGTCTAATAGTAACTCTACAGGATATGGACACTCTTTTGGAAATACTGAAATCTGTATATTAGTTTGCTTAGCTGCTTGGCGACGTGCGCGTTGGTAACTCTCTTCAAGTTGCTCTGTGAGATAGTTTTTAAGACTAGGACTATCTTCAATGGTTAATTCAATTTGAGTGCGTGCATCAGTTATGGAGTCTAGCTAGCTATCGGAGCGACGCTGAGGTTGATATTGCCACTTGAGTAAATGTAGTAAAAGGCGAGTTAGTTGACTAGCAATTCCGCGCCGCTCACTCTTCCCCAAGTCTTCGACCTCTTCAATCAGATGCTCTACGTCAATTTCATGCCAGCGACGCTCCCGCAAGAATTGGGCTGTCTGGTCAATCCACGAATTGAAATCTGTCAAATACGCTTCATTCATGACTCGCTCACTACTGCTAATCCAGCATCGCTGATGTCTACAGCATCTCAATAATAACGCTTGACCAAGCTAACAATTTGACCCTGTAGCTGGGTTAACCATTCCATGCATCTCTTTGATGCAGGACTGTCAAGACTGAGATAACAACGCAACAAACTCAGTTGCTTTAACAATCTCAATATCTTGATACTTCCCTAGAGTCAAAAGATGTTTGTCACCTGTGACAATATGAGTTGCATTGCCAACTATGGCGCACTCGACAACCATATCATCATCCGCATCATCTGGCACTGCCTTTAATGTCGCGGAAATCTCAACGAAACGAGAGCAACTACGTATCTCTTCAACTGCCGCTTGTGCCATCTCCTGAGAAAACTTGAACTTAAGCACCAACTTTTGGGCAAACTCATCCAGGATTTCCTGACAAGTTACAGACTCAACTTGTCCAATCTTTGCTAATGCCAAACATCCAAACGGATTGCCGCTTGTAGACAACAAAGCAGATATCAAAATATTAGTATCAAAAACCGCAACGTATCGCACTAATCCTCATGCACGACTTCATCAACGAAAGCTTCGCGTTCCTCCTCGGTCATTGTATCCCAGTTGTAGCCTCGTTCTTGGGCAATAAGTCTAACTTTATCGACTCCATAACGCGATAGCGCCTCCCACTGTCCCCACTGTTGGAGAAGTAGGAATCTAAACACCTCTACTTGCTGTTCGGTAGGTAGCTGTTTAACTAATTCAACGACTTGCTCATTGGTCAGCTTTAATGTAGGCATCTTGTATCTTTTGAAGTCTTTTGAAGATTCTAGAACCACTTCTCATTTTAGGCAGAACTAGGGCTGTCGATAGAAACTTTTCAGACAACTTCTCCCATAATAAAGATAGATACGTATTTACCTTTTTTCGAGGAACTACGACATCAATAATATGAGGGTTTGGTAGCTGAAACTGAATCATGAATTTACCTTACAGTTCAATAAAGCTGTTGGTTATTTAATTTTCCCGCCGGATCTGTGGCAAAACGACACAGATCCCTGCCATAGTTCTGACGCCATCAACAAAGAAGGCTTTTGATGGTTAAGTCTCGCCTTAGGGTAACGTGAGGATTTCAACGCCGTCTTCCGTCACGGCGAGAGTATGCTCAAATTGAGCGGAAAGTTTGCGATCGCGTGTCACCGCAGTCCAACCATCGCCCAGAACTTCGACTTCCCAGGTGCCTTCGTTAATCATCGGCTCAATAGTAAAAACCATACCAGGTCGCAGACGTTTTCCCTTGCCTCGTGTCCCGAAATGCGGAATTTCCGGCGCAGTGTGGAAAACGTTGCTGACACCGTGTCCTACAAAGTCTCGCACCACCGAAAAGCCTTGCGCCTCGGCATACTCTTGAATGGCTGCACCAATATCCCCAACCCGTGCTCCTGGCTTAACCTCAGCAATGCCCCTTCTCAGGCACTCCTGTGTCACCTCAACCAGCTTTTTAGCTTTTGGGGAAGGCGTACCAACAAAGAATGTCTTGGATGTATCACCGTGGTAGCCATCAACAAGTGGTGTCACATCAATGTTAATGATGTCACCTTCCTTAAGGATTTGCTTGGCATTCGGAATCCCGTGACAGATGACTTCATTAACACTCGTGCAAATTGACTTAGGAAAGCCCTTGTACCCAAGAGGTGCGCTTTTTGCACCATGCGCCTGTGTCCACCGTTCAGCTTCATCATTGAGTTCGAGGGTGCTTACCCCTGGCTTGACAAGTGGTTCAAGATGGTGTAAAAGTTCGGCTGCCAAGCGTCCAGCCTTACGCATCTTGTCTAGTTCTCTGTTAGATAAAATAACAATCGTTTCGCTTTTCATGAAATTTAATTTAAAGCATCATCCAATACTACCGTTACCCCCGTTTCGGCAGAACGTCGTGCCGCATCCGCCACTTTCAGAGTGTACAAGCTTTCTTCTGGGGTGACGTATATGGGAGTACCATCAATGAGATGGTCTAACACTATTGTCGTATCTTTGGCAAACAAACCCCGACGATTACCAACTTCTATCGGCTTTGTTTCTCCTAGCTGTACCAAAATTCCCGTGTTACCGTCAAAAAGTAATCCGCCGTTTTCACCATGAACTTCAAACTTACGTTCTGGTTGCCACAAAGTTTCGCCTTTACCGTAGACAACATGGGCTAACAGTCCGTTATTAAAGGACAGATGAGTATCACAGAAACAACTTTGGTAATACTCTGTTTCTTCTATCTGCCAAAATCGGTTATGACAGTTGACTGATAAAACTTTACCAAACAAATCTACAAGACGGTGCAAGCGGGAAAGTGCGCCAATCAAAGGAAAGCCGAAAAGCTCGTGGCAGTAAGTCCACTTCCGGGGCGCAGGATGCTGGGGATTAATGGTGTTGTAGCGCACAAAAAATACTTGACCAACTTCTGGGAGGTATTGCTTCAAGGCTTGATGTACACCACCCAACAGTTCAAGATGTTCGACATGGAGCAATTTTTTTTGTGCTTTGGAAAGGGCAACAAGTTCTTCAGCTTCTGCCACATCTACAGAAAGGGGATACTCTACAACAACGTGTTTACCGTTCTGCAGCGCTTTTCGTGTAATTGCACCATGATCCCGAGTCACAGTACAAATCACCACCAAGTCTATATTGTCTTGCTCTACCAGTTGCTGCCAAGAATCTATCACCTTAGCCTGGTAGTCTCTAGCAAAGGCTTCTGTTTTCTCGGGCGTATGACCGGCAACAGCAACGAGATGTGAGCGTTGATCATGCACCAATGTCTCAGCCCGGAGCTTTGCTGCATACCCAGTACCAACCAAACCCACCCTTACTGGGCATTTTTGCGAAAAAGCAGAGTTATCATACATTATTGTTGTCACCGCTTTGTTTATTGTTGTGTATAACCGTTGAGGAACCAATGGGTATAAGGGCGTAAAGGCATTACGCTCGTATCGAGGTAAGAATATAGGGAAAAATAGACTCCTCTGTCTACACTCCTATTCCCACAACAAACAGCTTTAACATCTCAACCAACGTCAGATTGGTTTACTATGTTATTTTTATACATTGATTTTTTTTGCTTGTTTATAACTTTATTTAACAATCTAACAAGTAGAGGCTTAGTAGTATAAAAAAAACTTATCAGGATTAACTAACTAAATTTCATTACTAATCGAGTTGGATTTCCGGTTGCATCCTTTTATTTTTCTCGTAGTATCAGAAGTGAAGCAAATTTTAACAAACGGCTGTTCCTATAGGAAGAGCCGCCCTATTTGCTTTAGCATAACTTATACTATTCGTTTGCAAAAAAGAGGATTACTAAATGGCGACTTACAAGGTAACTCTGGTTAGCGAAAGCGAAGGGCTAAACCAAACAATTGACGTTGATGACGATGTTTATATTCTAGACGCTGCTGAAGAAGCTGGTCTTGACCTACCCTACTCTTGCCGTGCTGGTGCTTGCTCTACCTGTGCTGGTAAACTCAAATCTGGTTCTGCGCCTGACCAGTCTGACCAGTCTTTCTTAGATGATGACCAGATGGAAGCTGGATATATCCTGACTTGTGTGGCTTACCCAACTGGAGATTGCACCATCGAAACCCACAAAGAAGAGGAACTTTACTAAAAGTTAGGCACCTCCAAAATCAACCTCTTGCAATATCCGATGTGGTAGAGACATAAAAGTAAAAGAAGCAGTACAGACAACAGAAAACATCCTCTGTTGTGTCTGCTCCAACACCTACTTTGGCATTCAGTCTAGATTTATGTTACCTAAGCAGGAGCACAGGGAATCCCGCGTTCCTGCTTTATTAATTTAATTTTAGCAATCTCCACAAGCATCCCTGTGTTGAGCTGCAAGGGAAGGAAAGCATTTTGAGTGTGATAGATATAGATTTGCTCAGTTTGTTTGCGCAATCCCGCCGTTACCGAGAATTTGAGTTTTAGTCCCAGGATAGTAGAACTGAAGAATTTTTGGACTTGACCAGCCGAGTTTAGCTAAATTTTGAGCACCCACTTGACTCAAGCCAACTCCATGTCCTAAACCACCACCAACAAAGGCGTATCCCCAAAGTTCTGATTTGCCTTTATTTATTGGTTGTAGGTAAAACAGAGTGCTGACAGGAGCCATAAAGGCACTGCGAACTTCGTCTTTATGTAAAGAAAATGTGCCAATATCTGTTTTGACATCGAGTTTGAGAATCCGACCGCTCTTGCTTCGCTCTACTACCTTCATTTCTCGGATAGTTTTGAACTTCGCATAGGGGCTGTTTTTCACCTTGAGAAATTTTTGTAAACCCTTGGTAATCTCTTTCAAGCTCGTTTCCCGACGCCAACGGAACAAGTCCATCTGACTTTCATTAAATCCTTGTTTGAGACTGATAAACCGTTGAAATTGGTTTTCATCCGCTAAATTCTGCCCAGACAAGTTCCATGTATCATGGCTTGGAGCATCTACTATCGGTTGGAGATAGGGACGGTCATCACCATTCCAGACATCGCTAAAGGAAGCGGTGACGCCACCAGTTGTGGAAGAATACAAAGCATCCACTAGCTGGTTTTTATAAGTGAGAACCATACCCCGTGTTGTGGCGATCGCCCGATCTGTGTTCGGTGTCACTCCACTCAACCCATAATAAACTTGACAGTGAGTATCAGCGCACAATTGATACCCATCTATAGCAAATCTATGTAAATTCCGTAAAGCATAAGTCCGGGCGAGAACCGCTTGTGCTTCCATTGCTGGCATTGGTGCTGTCGCGCCAATTTCATACGGCACCACTCCACGCAAGTATGTTTCTAAAAACACTTCATTAACGAGAGTATAGTCACCATAGGCATTTGGCTGCAACTTCATGCGTCCAGCGTAAAGACGTGCTTTCTCGGGTTTTTTACTTTCATTGACCCGAATCAAATCTTTGTCGCTACTAATTTCCAAATTATCTGGGCTGAAGCGTTTGCCATTCACTTGCCAAGTGACTCGTGGTACGTTTTGTAAAACTTGGGTATCGACAAAAGCAGTCTTTTGACCAGCAGCTTGCACGCTTTGCAACAGCAAACGTCTGAGTAAAGGAGTGTTGTAAACTTCCCGTTTTCCCCAAACTTGCCAGCGTTCTGGTTGGGCTATTTCCACTTCTATTCCGCGATCGCGCCACTTTTGGGCGCTATCTTCAGCGGTTTCATACGTACGGAATGTTCCCAACACGACCCTTTCCTTGACGACTGCTGCTTTTAAAGGTTGCATCAAGACTTCTAGTTTGACAGGCTTGGTCGTGACTAAAGTTTGTCGGCTACTCCCATCTTGAAATTTCAATCTCAAGCGATCGCCTTTAGTAGGTTCCAATTGCAGCGCTTCTGTAGGCTGATCTCCAAATCGCTGCACAATACCAATGCTGATTTCCACATCCTTTGTTCTACTTGCAGGACCCGACGCCCCAGTTAGACCTAACAAACAAAACGTGGTAAGTACCGTGTAAGAAATACGCCAAATGATTTTCATGGAATCTTTGTTTTGCCGCCACAGCTGTCTAGGGGTAGATGATCGCCAAAATCATTATTAGGTAAGAAGGATAATGTCAGACATACTTGGTTGCAAGCCCCTAAAACGGAAAAAATCCGTCCAGAAAAATTCAAGCGAAGCATCCTGATTCTAAGACCCCCCTTTCATCTTTAGGGTTCCTTTTTCGCATTCTGACATTCCTATGTAGTGTAGTAGTTTTTGGCACAAGTTATTTGCAAAAAACTAATACCTGTTTCACAATCAAAATAAGTTGCAACTTGAAGTCATAACGACTATGATTTATAAAGAGCGACAAAACACAACTCATTTATGGTTATTCAAGAAATTCCTTTAAATCAGATACGGCGACCTTTGCCACGCCAAAACGACCCAGAAAAGGTAAAAGCGTTAATGGAATCGATTGCTGCCATTGGGCAGAAAGAACCAATCGATGTTTTAGAAGTCGATGGACAGTACTACGGATTTTCTGGATGCCATCGCTACGAAGCTTGCCAGCGTTTGGGCAAAGAAACCATCATAGCTAGAGTCCGCAAAGCACCTAAAAGCGTTTTGAAGATGCATCTGGCATAAGCTTGTCTTTTGTGTTTGGTACTCTCTTTTGTACGACAATTCAATAAATTAATTTGGAGAAAATTATGCCAAGTCAAACATTCCCAGTAAACATTGGTATTGACGAAGCAAGCAGGGCTAAAATTGCCGAAGGTTTGTCTCGCCTGCTGGCTGATACTTATACGCTGTACCTGAAAACTCATAACTTTCATTGGAATGTCACAGGACCGATGTTCCAAACTCTACATCTGTTATTTGAGACCCAGTATACAGAGTTAGCGGGTGCAGTTGATTTGATTGCCGAACGGATCAGAGCATTAGGCTATCCTGCACCCGGTACTTACAGCGAGTTTGCCCAACTCAGTTCGATTTCAGAAAGTCCTGGTGTCCCCAAAGCTACAGAAATGATCCGCCTGCTTGTCGAAGGACAAGAAGCCGTTGTGAGAACTGCGCGGTCTATCTTCCCCGTTGTGGATGAAGTTAATGACGAACCTACTGCCGATTTATTGACTCAGCGGATGCAGGTACACGAAAAGAATGCTTGGATGCTGAGAAGTTTACTGGAAGAATAAAGATATGGGGAATGGGGAACGGCAAAAACAACCAATTCCCCATTGCCAATTTCCAATTCCTCGTGTGCTGTCATGTCCGACACCGATTTCACTCAAAAGTTGCATGATTTGATGCAACGGGTGGGTATTTCTAGTTTTAAAGCGTTGAGTCGCACTGCTGATGTTTCAGAACGTCAAATTTTGCGGTTGCGACGGTTCGGAGTTGCGCAAATGCGCGTGGATGTCCTACTTAAGTTGTCGCAAGCGCTGAAACTTAGCTTAAATGAATTAGTTACAACTTTTTCTCAAGTAGAGTTGGTGATAGATAAAGATACACCAACCCAAGAATTGTTACATTATGTAGACCAATTAAAAAAAGAATACGAGCGATCGCAACAGCAAATACAACAGCAACGACAAGTATTACAGCAAGAGTTCCAGCAGTCTAGTTTGCAACTGCTGGAATCTTTGTTAGTGCAATTTCCCACAGCCGCACATAAAGCACGAGAAAATCCCCAGTTACCAGCGGTAAACATCGTTCCGTTGGTGCACAAACCCTTAGAAAAACTTCTCCAGCAGTGGGGGGTGGAAGCCATAGCACCTGTGGGAGCAGAAATACCGTATAACCCACAACTCCACCAGCTTCTCGAAGGGAATTCACAAGTTGGTGAAATTGTCAAGGTGCGTTACACTGGTTACCTTCAAGGTGACAAGTTGCTATATCGAGCTAAGGTCAGCCCCGTTTCACCAAAAGTGTAGGCAAAGAATAGCAGAAACAGGCACTCACGTTTGAAAAATTACAAACAAATAGTTCTCGGTAAATCCCAATTTATTATTCAGAAGTTTTACATAGTTATGTGGTACCCGTTTTTTAAATGAATTACTATTGGTATAGACTAATAATGCCAAGAAAAATTTATACTAATTAGTATTCCTACGTTATGATAGACCAAGTAAAAGTTATTCAACTAACTGGAATGTTAGGTACTACTGAATCGCAAGAGTTTCGAGAAAAAATTAATGAAATTATACAAAAAGAAAGTAGCACCAAAATAGTATTAGTTGATTTTAAAGATGTGACTTTTATGGACAGTTCTGGCTTGGGTGCTTTGGTGTTAGCTTTCAAAGCTCTACAGGCTGTAAATAAGAATTTGGTGCTTTGCTCGATTAATGAACAAGTGAGAATATTGTGTGAATTGACCGGTATGGATAAGATATTTGAAATATTTCCTAATCAAGAGGAATTTAACAAAGTTGCCATATCTAAAATAAATTAATCAAATTTTATCTTGATGATAGATAAATCATCATCAAAAGCTTCTTTTGAGTTTAAAGAGATGATGTTATTTAATATGTGGTCAAGTTTACCCTCAAATTGTCGCTGTGAGGTCACAAGCATCTGGATGAAACCTTCTAACGTCCAAAGAGTGCCATCTGATTGCGTGATTTCGTAAGCACCATCACTGAAAATATAAAGAGAACTCGATTCTTCAATATTGCAAAACTCATCTACATATTTTACCTGTGGGAACATACCCACAGGCACACCCGGAGTTCTCAATTTTTTGACTTTAGTGGAGGTTGGATTTGCAGATATTAAGACTGCTGGCGGATGACCGGCACTTGCGTAAATTAATTGGCGTTTAATTCGGTTATAAACTCCATACCAAATAGTAAAGTATTTATCATTTTGATAATTCATTTGAAAAGTATTATTTAACGCTTGCAGGACATCACTAGGTTGATAATAATTCAAACCTTTAAGAGCACGCGATCGCAGTAAATTTAGCACAGAAATCGAAGGGAGAGTTGCTCTCAGCCCATGTCCAGCAGTATCTAACAGGTATACTGCTAAATAATCAGGATCAAGCCAATAGTAATCAAAACAATCACCTCCGAGTTGACGTGAAGGAATGAACTGGAAATTGATACCCACAGGATGCGTCATAGGGAGTGGTAGAAGCGATCGCACATATTCTGCTGCTTCTGCCAATTCTGCTTCTAAAATTTGCTTTTGGGTTTGTAAATCCCTACTAAGTTGGTGCAGACGCAATCCTGCTCTTACTCTTGCTTGCAATTCATTGTGTTCAATCGGTTTAGTGATAAAGTCATCAGCACCCGCATCTAATCCCTTAACGCGATCGGCGACTGAATCTAAAGATGTTAATAAAATAAAGAACGTAGTAGATAACTGCGGATCTGCCTTGATTCGTTGGCAAACTTCCAGTCCATTTAACCCTGGCATAATCCAATCACAAATAATCAGCGCCGGACAGGAAGCAATTGCCTTGACAATTCCTTCCTCACCATTGCTAGCAACCACGACTTTATAACCCTGTCTTTCCAGCATCCTCGTCAGAAGTATCTGTACTGCCAGGTCATCATCAATTATTAAGATTTGATACAAATTAGTCATTAGTCATTAAGTCACGAGTCATTAGTCAGTTATAAGTCATAAGTAATTCAAGGCTTTTGACTTTTGACTATCTGTGTAGATCATTATGGAGGGGAAAGAGGATTTAGCCACAAGAGGATCGTGCGTTGGAGCTGATTGAGGTCACGGTATACTTCTTGCTTGAACCACTGTCCGAAGGCGTCAAACGGCGTGAACGATTCTCCCGTCTGCCATTTAATATCTTGCCCTAAGGGTGTGGTATGAGTCCCGGTGAGTGTCTGTACCGTCACCATTTCTGGAAACCGTTGTTTCAAGAGTTCAGTTAAAGTTTTTGATTGATCAAGCGTGTCGTTAGTAAATTTTATCAACAAGTTGCGGCGAACATTATAGCGCTCTTGCACGAGTTTATTGGTTTCTAACGGTGAGGGGGTAAACTCGACAGCGGCGGCTAAGTTGAACTGTTCGATTAAGGGAATGGCTTCGCGTGCGGCGTAGTTGTTATAGGATATGAGGATATTGCCAGCGCGTTCTACAGGAAGAAGGCTACCAATAAGTAAGTGGAGTTTACACCCCATACTGTGTCCGATTCCGTAGATGGGAAGGTAGCGCTTGCGTAGCGCCGAAGTATCGTGTAAGCGTTCTACAGCGCGTTCAAAGTTTAAGAGTACAGATTTGGCGATCGCACTATGATCCAAAGTGTTCACAAACGGCGTCGCGATCACAGCATAGCCTTTGCTTGCCAGCTGTTCTAATAAGTGGCGGTAAGTCAGATGAGGTGCAGTAGCGACGAATGCGCCGCCCAGGAAGTGAATGATTGCAACAGGATTTCGCGGAACGAGTACCCAGTTGCCAGATATTTCTTGCCAGTCCATCTCAACAAGGTAAAGGGTGAGAGATTAAAGCTGAGTATTTAATACTTTTTAATATTAAGCCTTGTTGAGTATTGTTGTGGGGTGGGTATCCGTCAATAACTAGGGGTGTAAGTGTGTAACGCTTGCCTCGTTCCCAGCCTGAGGCTGGGAATGCAGCCTTAGAAAGCGATCGCCTGCTTAAGAGCGTTACTAGCCGCTTCAATTGCCTTTCTAGGTGGAACCACCGCGCCCGAGATTTTAGAAGGGTTTCACCTTAAGTTGACACGTATGGCATCCTACCCGCCCAAATTGTGCAAATACGAGATTATGCTCCCATTCCAGAATATCTCTTCAATCCCCGCCGCCACAGCAAACGATTTAAACCCAAAAACACCAAAATCCAACCCACCATTGACAAAAATCCCCGTCCTAAATCCACGGGTAAGCCAACCAAAATACTTGCAGGGAAATCAATCATATAAGGAAACGGTGTACAAAGGACTACCGCCCGCACGCTTGGAGGAAAAACCTCCAGAGGTGCAATCATCCCAGACAAAAATAAATAAAACAAAAACCAAAAATTTTCGACAGCACTCGCCCGTTCCGTCCAAAAGGCAAGCATTGCAAATGAGTATTGCATAATAAAACGCAAAGCAAAAGCGAGCATCGCCGCCAACATAAATAGCAAAAAATTTGCTATATTTGGCAACCAAAAAGCTTGGGGATACAGGAGAAAAAATATCACCACCAGTAACAATGTAAAAGGTAAACGGGCTGCTCTTTCAGAAATATGAGACGCAATATGATGCCATACTGGATCAATAGGTTGTAGCAAGCGAGGAGAAAGTTTTCCTTCTACTATTTCCCTTTCAAACTCCCAAACAACCCAAACAACTGTGATTTGTCTAAGGAGAAAAACAGCAAGAAAGTAACGGGCAAAATCCACAGGTGACAGACCGAACCGCCCTCCTTGCGCCGCCTGTATCCACACTCCCATGAGAATAATTGGCAGAGAATTTGCCAGCACCCATAAAATAAGTTCCGCCCGATACTCAACCATATACGCGTAGTACACTGACAGGAATGTCAGCGCTTTCTTGAAAATTCGCTTCATCATAAAGATTTAGTCATTAGTTATGAGTTATGGAGCTTGTGGTTCAGATGAAGTACAGATAAATCTCGTGTCCATCTGTGTCCATCTGTGGTTCTTATTTCTTGATCTATTGCACTCAACTAAGAACCACTATATTTAAACGTTGACCACTCCTGCTTGGAAAACTCGCCCAATCACTTCTTCAACTGGCGGTTCTGTGACTGTCAAATCAACGACATCCAAATCTGCTAAAATCCGCGCCACGGTACGGGTCAGTTCCTCTTGCTGCACCATATAACAAACTGATCGCCCTTCCATCTGTCGCACATCACCATATAACATCAGTTTTTCTTTAGGTACAGGATTAATTAACTCCAGATGGACTTCTCGGTAAGGCGCAAAACGTTCCAGCAGTCCATCCAAGCTACCGTCATACATCAACTGTCCTTGGTGAATGAGCAGAACCCGCTGACATAAAGCTGTAATGTCAGCCATGTAATGGCTTGTCAATAATACTGTCGCTTGATATCGCTGATTGTACTCGCGCAAGAAATCACGTACTCCCACTTGAGCATTTACATCCAATCCGAGTGTTGGTTCATCCAAAAATAGTACCTGCGGACGATGCAAAAGTGCTGCTAAGAGTTCTGCCTTCATCCGTTCACCTAAAGACAGTTTCCGCACGGCTTGAGTCAATTTACCTTCCAGCGACAGCATCTCGGTTAATTCTCCTACCCGTTGACGGAACTCTTTATCAGAGATATTATAGACAGCACCGTTAATTTTAAGAGAATCAAGTGCTGGTAAGTCCCAAAGCAGTTGCTGTTTTTGCCCCATTACCAAGGTAATTTTTTGCAGAAATGATTCTTGGCGACGAAATGGAACGTTTCCAGCAACTCTGACTTGACCGCTAGAAGGATGAATCAGCCCCGTGAGCATTTTCAGCGTCGTGGTTTTACCAGCACCATTTGGTCCTAAAAACCCCACCACTTCACCAGGGGCAATTTCAAAGGAAACATCTTGAACTGCTTTGATTTCTCGGTAGGTGCGGCGGAAAAAGTGGGTGATTGTCCCTACAATGCCTGGTTCTTTAACGGCGACAGGATAAACTTTGCTCAGGTTTTGAACGGATATTATACTATAATCATTTGCAGTAGAAACATTGTGTACTGGCGATTCTGGTGACATAACAGACGGTAATAAATTGGATTTAGCAACAAAGTTTGCTTAAAAAAGTTCCATATCTTATTGTCTTTCAATTTGTATAAGCAATACAAATTTGTTTTTATTTTATACTTTCGCACTCAGTCAGGCTCAAAGGTTTAAGCACTTGTTAACTGAGTCAAGTGCTTAAAGATGCGAAGTAGGTCGTATAAATCATTTCCGGGATTACGCATCAAGAACCCCTTGGATAAAGCATAACAGAGTGGATTTGCTTTAACTAACTTAACGAAAATAAACTCACTACCAGTGACAATCATACCGAAACAAATTTTGTCTGAGTGAGGACTAACCAACATATAAGCAAGAATTTGTGCTAGTCCTTGTTCAATTGAGAAGGATGCTTTTTTCGACTCAATAATCATTAGCCAAAATTGGTATTTCAAAACTAATGTATCAATTCTGCCTTGATAATGACATCATCAGGCACAGCAATATCTATAGATTATTCTGATTTTACGTAAAAAGGAGTTAAGTAAAAATCTCCAATAAAAAGTATAGGATCTACAATTGCCATTCGGACGACATCTTCTAGCAAGGGTGGATAGTTAATTAGATTGAAATAAGCTGGTTTTACCTTGTCTAAAAGTTATTTCTCTAAATCTGTAGTTTCAGGCAAATTATCTTGCCATTTCCAGAAAAATTGGTCATCTAAAACTAATTCAAGACCAAAGTTGTCGATTAAAAAGCGTAATTTTATATCTTTTGCTTGTATTGTTTGCACCATAAAACTTTAGTATAGTGATTTAGTAAGTAATAATGTAAACACTAAAAAAGTTCGCAAGTGCAATGTCTAGCATAAGTACTCGTTGGGGCGCTTTCTTAGGAATTGCTATTGGTGGTGTCTATACTTTCTCTGGACATTGCACTCAAGCTCAAATTACCCCTGATGGCACTTTACCGAATAATTCCATCGTCAACATAAATGGCAACACGTTCAATATCACAGGGGGAACCCAAGCAGGCGGTAATTTATTCCACAGCTTCCAACAGTTTTCTGTTCCTACTGGTAACACAGCTTTCTTTAACAATACGGTTGACATTGCGAACATCATTAGTAGAGTGACAGGTGGGTCGATATCTAATATTGATGGGTTGATTCGCACCCTAGGTACAGCCAACCTGTTTTTGATTAATCCCAATGGCATTATTTTTGGTCCCAATGCCCAATTAAACATTGGTGGCTCTTTCTTAGCGAGTACGGCTAGTAGTCTGAAATTTGCTGATGGCACAGAGTTTAGGATAAACGGTACTCAAACAACACCATTGCTGACTATTAGTGTTCCACTGGGTCTGCAATTTGGGGCGAAACCGGGAAGGATTCAATATCAATCTCCATCACTGGGTGCGACTAATGGTCTTATTGTTCAACCTGGAAAAACCTTGGCGCTAGTAGGCGGTGATGTTGCGATAGAGGCAGGTTTCCTGGATGCACCAGGAGGACGAGTCGAGTTGGGAGGATTGGCTGAACCTGGAACTTTGGCGCTTCAAGTAGATGGCAATAATTTGAGCTTGGGTTTTCCTGATAACGTAACCAGAGCAGATGTCTCTCTTACCAATCAAGCTCGTGTCAATGTACAAGCTGATAATGGCGGTTCTATTGCAGTCAACGCCCGAAATATAAACATTTTGGGAAGAAGTTCCCTAACTGCTGGCATTGCGCAAGGTTCGGGATCAGTTGGCGCTGTTGCAGGAGATATTACCCTGAATGCAACAGGAGAAATAAAAATAGGGCAAGGGAGTGAAGTCTTCAATATTGTGCAGCCTCAAGCACAAGGTAATGGCGGAAATTTGACAATTAACGCCCAACAATTGCTTGTGCAGGAGGGGGCAGGCGTTGCTACGACCACAGGGGGTGCAGGCAAGGGCGGAAATTTGACTGTTAATGCCACTGAGAAAGTGGAAATCAGTGGTTTTTTTACATCTGCCAATGGTCAGGCATCTCCTAGTGCCTTGGGGACTGGTACTGCTGGAATCGGCGATGCAGGAGAGTTGAAAATTGATACCAAAGAATTCATTGTGCGGGACGGGGCAGGGGTTATTACGACCACATTGGGTGCAGGCAAGGGTGGGAATTTGACTGTCAATGCCACTGAAAAAGTGGAAATCAGTGATTTTCGTACATCTGCCAATGGTCAGGCATCTATTAGCGTCTTGGCAACTGGCGCTTTTGCAACCGGGGCGGCGGGTTCCTTAAAAATTGACACCCAACAATTGATTGTGCGGGATAGGGCTGGAGTATTTGTGGGACGTGGCGGAACAGGCGCTGCAGGCGACCTAGAGATAAATGCTCGCTCTATTCGTTTGGACAACCAGGGTGTACTTAGTGCTGAATCAACATCAGGTAATGGTGGTAATATCAACCTGCGAGTTGGAGACTTACTGCTGCTGCGTGGTGGAAGTTTGATCTCTGCGACTGCCGGTACTGCACAGCAGGGTGGCGATGGCGGTAACATCACTATCAACGCTCCCAATGGCTTTATTGTTGGTGTCCGTAATGAAAACAGCGACATCATCGCCAATGCTTTCAATGGTACTGGTGGTATAATCGATATCAAATTATTACGTAGTTTTAACTTCAATCAGCGTAGTCGGGAAGACTTGGTGCGCGAGTTGGGAACTGATAACCCAAATCAACTCAATCCGGAAGACTTACAAAGCAACGACATCACAGCATTTTCCCTAACCAACCCAACTTTAAGCGGTCAGGTCACTATCAATACACCAGATGTTGACCCACGCACAGGATTCGTCGAACTCCCCACAGTGTTAGCACAGACAACAAACCTAATAGCAGACACTGGCTGTGATGCCATTGCTAGCACAGATGCTGACACAGATAAAAGCAAATTTACTATCACCGGACGCGGTGGTTTGCCTCCCAGCCCCTACGAACCCCTCAGCACTGATGTCATCTGGTTAGACACTCGCACGGAAGCTATCACATCACAACAGCAACGTTCAGAAGGAAGCGCAGCTAAACCACCATCTAAGAGTAATGCTGTGGAAATTGTCCCTGCTACAGATTGGGTGTTCGACGGTAAGGGGAATGTTACCCTGATCTCCCATGCATCTAATAGGAATGGTTTGGGGTCTACTCCTACTCAGTGCGGCAAATAGTAAAACTACACACTTTTCGGATAATACTTGATCCCTCCTAGCCCCCTTTCAAAAAGGCAATCGTGTACACATCTCACTTCTTACCTCACCCTCACTTTTAGCTGCGCTAAAATATTTCCCTCTCCAAAGCTTTGGAGAGGGATGCCCGACAGGGCAGGGTGAGGTTTGGCGCGCGTAGAGTCAAGAGTTTTGAGTCATTTGATGACTTGTGTGTACACCGTAACCTTATTAAGGAGAGGGATGCCTGACAGGGCAGGATGAGGTTCAATGTATTTGCTGGTGGCTTACGCCTTTCGATACTAGGTTTTAACGTAGACGTCCCGATCGCAAGGTACTAATGATTAACCACAGCCCTAGCAAACTGGCGACGGCAAACAACACATTGCTTAAAAAAGAAAGTTGAGGTGTCCGCGCGTTGCTAGAGATAATTGCTGCACCCATAATCAGCGAACCAACTAAGATGCTGAAAGAAAGACGATTGGCAGCATCATCTGTCGTACGCCGCAAGCCATCTAAACCACGCACTGAAATATTCCACTGTAGAGTTTCCGAGGTAATTCGGTCTAGCAGCAACTCTATCTGACGGGGAGATTGTAAAGAAAGGCTTTTGAGATCGAGCGCTGTTCTGAGGAGCGATCGCACCGGACTATCCCCAAACAGTTGTCGGCGAAACAAGTCTGTCAGCAATGGCTGAATTTCGTCGATAAAGTTCAGCTCTGGGTTAAATCCTCGCGCTACCCCCTCTAAGTTAGCTAAGGTTTTGGCGTATAAGCCCATGTTACTGGGCAAGCGAATTTTATTGTTGCGGGCAACTTGCAACAGTTCATAGATGATTTGACTGAAATTCATCTGAGCCACACTCAGGTTGTAATACTTTCGCAGCATTCGGTCATAATCATTTTCCAGCTGAACCATAATCACTGGCTCTGCTGAATCCGCTAGCTGCAAAGTTAACTGAGCACACCGCTGAGCATCCAGATCTACAATTGCCAACAACATTTCTGTCAATATCTGCTGCGTGCGCGGATCAAGCCGTCCCACCATGCCGCAGTCTAACAGAGCAACGCGACCATCTTTGAGATAAAATATATTTCCTGGATGGGGATCGGCGTGGAAGAAGCCGTCAATGTACAGTTGCTGAAAGAAAGCACGGAATAGTAGGGTGGTGATTGCTTTCCGCTCTTCGGCAGGGTCTTTACCGTTGTTGTCACTGCTAAGATTCGCCGACAGCAGGGGAACTCCGTCCAGCCACTCCATCACCATTAATTTTGGTGTGGTCAAATCCCAGTAAATTTCCGCTACGACTAATTGTGTAGGATCAAACCAGCGACTTTCAGATAAATTGCGTCGCAACTGGTCAGTGAAACCTGCTTCCCGTGTAAAATCTAACTCTGCTTCCAGCGCCTTGGTAAATTCTTCGGCTATCGATTTGATTTCATAAGTTTGCCCAAATTCGGTACGAGCCACTAAATCAGCAATACCTTGAATTAAAGCGATATCTTGAGCAACAGTGAGATCAATTCCTGGACGTTGCACCTTAAGAGCAACTTCCCGACCATCTGCGAGTGTAGCTTTGTGTGTTTGGGCGATAGAACCAGCTGCTACTGGTATAGCATTTACTGTGGTGAAGGTTTCTTCTAAGGGACGTTTGAGTTGTTTGCGAATGAGAACTTCTATTTCTGCCCAAGGAACTGCCGGCACTTCGTCTTGCAGTGTTGATAGTTCTTCTATGTATGCTGCGCTTAGCAAGTCTGGACGGGTAGACATTAACTGACCGAGTTTGACGTAAACTGGTCCTAAATCTACCAAAATGTTTTTTAAGACAGCAGGTGTGGGTAGCTGGGGTTCATCGGCTTTACCACCAGTCAGCAGCCGTCGCATATAGTCCCAGCCATTGCGAAGTAGAACTTCAATAATTTCTCTTTGACGAGGAACAGTTTGGGTTATAAACATAATTTTAATGAACCGCAGAGGCAACCGAGAGTGCAACAGAAAGAGGAACAGAGAGATTAGAGAGGTAAGCAGCAGCGAATGATGATGCAGCGCAAGTCATTGGTACTGCTGTTAGCTTTTAAGATTTTGCTTGCTTCCGCGCAATGTTAAATCTTTATAAAGACGATTTTACAACTTTTGTCAAATTTTGTTTGCTCAGCATTTGTTTGCTTAGCATCCATTTGACGTAATTTGAGTAGAAATCCCCACCGTGTAGACGATGGGGACACGAATTTTTGTGCGCAAAAATATATTTTTGATAGGCAATTATGCGCTTTATTGCCATACCCTTGGCTAGAAGCTGATAACTAATGATTTGCATAATTGTTCAAATGAAATACGAGACAGAAAAGTTATACTGGTAAATTCACCTTTTATGCCTCTGCCAAGGGTTTTAAATTCTAAAGCAAGTTCGTAAATTGGGGATCGCTCTGCAAGGTTTTGAGGACTTGCTTAATTTCTTGGGTACGGTCTTTTTTGACTATCAAGGTGACGTTGCGATCGCGCACAATTACCACATCGTCTAACCCGATGGTCACAATGACATCTTCTTCATTTGTCGAGTAAACGATAGATCCCTGGGTATCAAGTCCTACGTGAGTAGCCAATTCCACGTTGGGAGTGCCTTCTTTTTTCAGCAAACGCTCAATCGCATTCCAATCACCTAAATCATCCCAGCCAAATTCTGCTGGCAAGACATAGGCGATATCTGTCTTTTCCATCAAGGCATAGTCTATACTCTTCTTAGGTAGCTCTGGGTAGATTTGCGAACCGTGTTTTTCTATCGGTTCGAGAATTTCCGGAGCGTGTATGCGCAGTTCCTTAAGAACAATGCCCGCCCGAAAAATAAACATCCCGCTATTCCAGCTAAAGCGTCCTGTAGAGAGAAATTTTTCTGCTGTTTCACGGTCAGGCTTTTCCGTAAATCTATTGACGTGATAAGCTAGCAAGTCATTAAAGCTACCAATCTTTTCCCCTTGTTCAATGTAGCCGTAACCAGTTGATGCAAAAGTTGGCTTGATCCCCAGTGTCACAATTGCTGCTTGGGTTGCCGCAAGTTCTGTAGCTGCATTTATTGTACGTGCAAATGCTTCTTGGTCTGCAATCCAGTGGTCAGCAGGGAAAAAGCCAATAATAGCCTCATCTCCGTAACGCTTTTGAATTTCCAAACTTGTCCAAGCAACCGCAGCAGCAGTGTCCCTTCCCTGTGACTCAACGAGTAGGTTATCAGATGGCAGTTCAGGCAGTTGTTCTCGCACTCCTTGAGCTATCTGACTAGAAGTGATGACCCACAAGTTCTTCCAACCGTCTGCAAGTGTCAGTAGTCGGTCAGCAGTTGCTTGCAGAAGACTTCTATTGCTACCATCAAGATTCAAAAATTGCTTGGGTCGATTTTGGCGACTTAGAGGCCAAAAACGCTCACCTTTACCACCGGCAAGGATGACAGGGAACAACGGTCTAGTCATCGTGTCATAAAAACTTACTAAAGAACATTATAAGTGTACTGTTAACAACCTGTAGTTGAGTGCAATCTACATATCTAAAAGGCAGGGCTTGTAGTTGACTCTAGTTGAACAGTCAGAGGAAATGACACGAGATATATACCAAAAAAGAGTGAAGGGCTAACAACAGTAAATCATATAGACGCCATCCGGGCGGCTTCTTGTAGGGTAAAAAGAAAATTTTAAACTTTACACTTCAGGCTTCAAGTGATCTTGTTAACTGGCAAGATTTGTGTCTTGCATTAACATTACCTTTAGGGAGTGGATGAGTGGGGAGAGTATAGTGGTTAAACAAGTCGTAGGTCAAGAAAATCAGAGCACATCTGAGGAAATTCAACAATCACCCAATGGAGTGATAACAAAAAAGCAAGAAAATGTTTCCCGTAACTTCGTAGAGTCTACAGGTTCAATTCCCAGCCAGCTTTACCACAGGCTCGGGTTAGCCATGCCTCGATGGCTATTTTGGATACTGACAATTGTTGTAGGGATCACTTTGTCAGGCTTGCTGGTATCAAGTTTGGCACTTTGGACTCCACTTTGGAGTGACATGGATCGAACAGATGAAGAATTGGGCTTGGATGGGAAAGAGCAAAAAACACCATTGCCTGGAGAGTTGTGGAGTAATATTTCACAATATCAACTCACCCGACCAATGAATATTTTGGTGATGGGCATTGAACCAGTACCCAGGAGTGTAGATGGTTCTCCAGAAAGTTTTGCAGGTCAAAGCGATACGGTACTGTTGATACGAGTCAACCCAAGTAACAAAACAATCCGGGTGCTTTCGATCCCTAGAGATACAATGACAGCTATTCCAGAAAAAGGATTAACTAAGGTATCTGATGCCAACGCTCAAGGTGGTCATGTTTTGGCAGCACGCGTCATCAGTCGTACTTTAAATAATGCACCTATTGACCGTTACATTCGTATATCTACTAGTGGGTTGCGACAGATGGTGGATCAGTTGGGTGGAGTAGAGGTCTTTGTTCCCAAACCAATGGTCAATAAAGACTCTGGCGATAAATTTTCGATTAACTTAGTTAACGGCTGGCAAACTCTCAATGGCGAACAAGCAGAACAATTTGTGCGCTACCGTGAACCAGGAATGGGAGATCTCGAAAGAGTACAGCGACAGCAAGCACTACTGATGGCATTACGCTCTCGTCTAGATAGTCCAACAGTCTTACCCAGGTTACCTCAACTCGTCCGCATTATGCGAAAGCACTTCGACACCAACCTGAAGCTGGAAGAAATGATGGCGCTGGTCAACTTTGGCTTAAACGTTAGGCGAGATAGTTTCCAAATGACCATACTACCTGGTATTTTCAGCCGTTTAAGCCAAGACCCCAATAGCTACTGGCTAGATCTGACTGGGCGAGTTGATTTACTTGAGGACTATGCTGGGGTGACAATATCTGGTATGAAACCAAGTGCAAAACCGCTATCCAGCCTCAAAATTGCTATTCAAAATGCTTCCAATAAACCCGAGCTAACTCAAAAAGTTATCAACTCTCTTAAACAGAAAGGTTTTACTAAAGTCTACGCTATACCTGATTGGGCTGACAGCAGACGCCGAACCCAGATTATCGTCCAGAAAGGCAACAGACAAGCAGGAGAAGAACTACAAAAATTATTAGGCTTTGGTTATACCCAGGTTGCTGCGATCGGGGATCTAGAATCTGACATTACCATTCGTATTGGTAAAGATTGGAAGTAATCATTAGTCATTAGTCATTAGTCATTAGTGATTAGGGTATTCCAACAAATAAATTATCCAATCAGAGTGGGGTGGGCTTCTAGCCCGCCCAGTTTATAGGAGGAACTAGAAGCATCCCACAAGAAAAAGTTGGATAATTTATTTATTTATTTGAAAGTCCCTTAGTCTTTTGACTAATAACTAATGACACAGGACACAGGACAAACTTATGAAAAAAATTTTACTTCGTATATTGGGATTGATTGTGGTTTGGGTTCTTGCTTGGTTATGGGTGCTGCTTTACGCCAGTCCAGCTTATGCTTAAGCAAAGACAATCAGTGACAACAATTAAGCTGTTATGCATTTAATTTGCACTATTTGGGCGGGCAAGATGCCCACCTCACAAGAGCTTTATTTAAATATAGTGTGCAAATTGTAGGATTTTCAGCTTATGGCAATCGAACATACTTTGTCGTAGCGACTTCAATAGCTTTTTCAATTTCCTCAGGACTGGGAGGATGGGAAAGACTGCGTATTTCTTCCTCGTTTATTGGTCGCTTCACTGGCTGTCCCACTTCTACAAAAAACTGCTCACCGCCTGCTGGTGTAACGTGCATTAGTATTTTAGCAGGCTTTGACCCAATGTTCTTATAACCGTGGCTTTGACCTTTAGGCAAATGAACGAAGGTTCCTGGAACTGCAACGATTGTCTGCTTGTCAAGCTGGTACTCAACCTCACCTTCAAGAATATAGTGCGCTTCGTCCGTTTGGTCATGAAAGTGGAATGGTGTCATGCTTTGCGGTTGCAATACTATCTCAGTTAGCGAATATGCTCCACCTGTATCTTCTCCCACAGCTAAAAAGGTGTAGAAGTCACCCAAAACCAAATATGTGGAACCTTGACCTGGCTGAACTATAGTGCTTTTAGAGTTGACTGTCATTGTGATTCTCCTTTTGCTGGAAAAAAGTTTATCTTAAACTTGAATAGCCCTTATTTTTATATAGATGTACTTTAAATTAACTTATGCTCTTGGCAAAAGTTGTGAGAAAAGCCTTTGCAATGCAGTACAAGTAACTTATATCTTGCACCTCTGGGGATAAACCACTAATAGGCAAATAAGAGTGTAAAAAAGTGACTCCAGCAGTGAGCAGGTGTTTAAGTAGAAAAAAGACATTTATATAACCAACAAGGGGTGAAATTACGTAAATTCCTAAGGAGCAGGCGATCGCTAACTTGAAAGAGTAGATGGATTTGCACACAAGCGCAGAAATATGAGAAAAAAGGGCGTGAAAAGCATATATCAAAGCAAGAAAAATGGTTTCAATTCTTGCCCACGCCCAAAATTTAGTTTATACCCTACTATCGCTGATGCCTTCTGTGTACCAACAAAAAAATCTTGAAGCGATGTTGGGATTGTTTTTGCAGGCACAAGGTTATCCCTTACCTCAACATAGTAAAAGCAAGTCTGCTAGCGCCTTGAGCCGATTTCTTAATATCTACGATTGGTCAACATTGAGTGTAATTCGTACTACTCGTAACCGTGTTATTCAGGAAATTCTCTCGGAACGGACTTTAGGGCGCAAACCATTTTTACAAGTGATTATTGACCTGACAACTTTGGAGAAGTTTGGGAAATTTAAAGGATTTGAAAATTTAATCCGCGTATACAACGGGAAACGAGGTTTACACCTGGTTGTAGTGTATTTGGTTGTTGGTCGGTGGCGAGTACCTTGGAGTTTCCGTGTATGGAGAGGTAAACGAACCTCTTCCCCCGCACAATTGGGATTAAAAATGGTCAAATCTTTGCCTAAAAAATTAACCCAGCACTTCCAAGTAATGGTTTTGGTAGATACAGGCTTTGGTAGTGTGCAATTTTTACACGGTGTCCGAAAGAAAAAATACCATATAATTGCTGGCATTGCTCGTACCCGCAAGTTAATTGATGGGCGCTGTGTTGCTCAACTACATAAACGAGGACAACAACTTCGCCTTCAAGGCTTGAAGTTTCCTGTCTATGTATCTTGGTACTATTTTCAACGTCATGATGGTAAGTATGAAAAGCGATTTGTAATTTCTACTAAAGCTCTCAAGGCTAGCACTATTTCTTGGTGGGGTAAACGACGATGGCAGATAGAGGGCTGGTTTAAAACTGCAAAGCACCGTTTTGGGTTGCACCGCTTTGGACAGGGGACACTTTTAGGCGTTTACCGTTGGTTCGTCCTGTCCCTTATTTCTTATGTTTTGGCGCATTGGGCTTATTTATCGACGGCGCTCGGCGAAAATCCTCCCCGCGAAGCGAACGCCGCAAGGCGTCGCGCAAGCTTCGCCTTTACAAATCTACCTGATTGGGGACAAGCCGCAGAAATCGCGTTCCAAACTATATTTCCGCATTTGGTAATGTTACTTCTTTTACAAGATATTGAACGCCTGAGAGATGTGGCACTTAGTCAAGGAATTGACATTCAAATTTCCAGGTGCAAGATATAAGGTAAGTGTTTTTCCACGCATCAACTTGAAAAATCGATACTGAGTTACACCCTTACATTTCTGATTTTGTCAAAAATACCCTGACAAACTCGTAAATTTCAGGTTAAATGTTTCCAGATAAGCGCCTTGAGAAAGTTGTCAGGTACGATTTGTGACACAAGAACAAAAAGCCTCTCGTTCTGTTGCCGGAATTGCGGGAATTGTTGCCGCCGGTACTTTAATTAGCAAAGTTGTCGGTTTAGTGCGGCAGCAAGCAATTGCTGCTGCTTTTGGTCTTGGTGTCGTGGCTGATGCCTATCAATATGCCTATGTTATTCCCGGTTTTCTTTTGATTTTACTTGGCGGGATTAATGGACCATTCCACAGTGCGATTGTCAGTGTTTTAGCCAAGCGTAGGCAAGAAGAAGCTGCTCCTTTAGTGGAGACAATTACCACGCTTGTGGGTGCTATACTGCTGGTTTTGACCATGATTTTGGTTCTTTTTTCTGGAAACCTGATTGACTTGGTAGCACCTGGCTTAAATAAACTGGCACAAGGTGGAATGATAAAGGCGATCGCCATCCAACAGCTCCAGATTATGGCACCAATGGCGATTCTTGCCGGACTCATTGGTATTGGCTTTGGTACTCTCAACGCTGCCAATCTATTCTGGCTTCCCTCAATCAGTCCTCTGTTTTCCAGCATTACCGTTATTATTGGTTTGGGTGTTTTGTGGCTACAGCTGGGTAACAAAATTACCGCTCCTGAAAATGCTGTGTTAGGCGGAGTGGTTTTAGCGGTCGGAACCTTAGCTGGAGCCTTGCTGCAATGGATAGTGCAGCTTGTCGCGCAAGCACGGGCTGGTATGGGTAGCTTTCGCCTGCGATTTAATATCAAACAGCCTGGAGTCAGCGAGGTCATGAAAATTATGGGACCAGCGACCATTTCCTCTGGAATGCTACAAATTAATCTCTGGGTGATTTTGTTTTTCGCTTCCGGTATTCCATCTGCTGCTTCGGCGATCGCGAATGCTGGTCTTTTGGTGCAAACACCATTGGGAATCATTTCTAATATGATTTTGGTTCCCCTATTACCGATATTTTCCAAACTGACCGACCCTAAGGATTGGGATGATTTGAAATTACGCATTCGTCAAGGACTCATCCTCTCCGCTTTTACGATGCTGCCTTTGGGTGCTTTGATGATAACCTTGGCGGAGCCAATTGTGCGCGTGGTGTATGAACGCGGTGCTTTCCAAAAAGCAGAATCACAGTTGGTATCTTCCCTGCTTGTTGCTTACGGTACCGGAATGTTTGTCTATTTGGCGCGTGATATTTTGGTTCGGGTATTTTATGCTTTAGGCGATGGCGATACACCGTTTCGCATCAGCAGTGTTAACATCTTTCTCAACGTCCTTTTAGCTTTCTTTTTTATCAATGTTTTGAACTTAGGTGCTCCTGGTTTGGTGTTAACCACTGTAGGGGTAAATCTTAGCTCTACATTGATGCTGTTATGGTTACTAAATCGCAGACTAAATGGATTACCCTGGCAACAGTGGAGTTTGCCAATTCTAGGTTTAACTGCTGGTAGCATGGTAGCTGGAGCAGCAAGCTATGGAACTCTTGAGGTTTTGCAGCGGTTTTTAGGTACAAATGGTTTGCCGATTCAACTGTTGCAATTGTCTATTGCTGGTTTAGTTGGCATCAGCGTTTTTGCTGTGATTGCCGCATGGATGAAATTACCAGAAGTCAATATTTTTGTATCTCGTTTGCGTCAGCGTTTTTTGAAAAGATAGAGAGAACGGCTCAATTACTATTGAGGGCTAAGTTTACGAATAGGTGCAAAACCTGCTTTCTCTATTAGTTTTTGACCTTCAATGCTTAAGAGCAAGTTAGCATAAGCGGTACCTGCCTGCTCATCTCGACCACCGTCTTTCTTGATGATCACATAAAGTTTCCGAGTAATTGGATAATCAGCATCGGCAAAAGCCTGTTGATTCACTTGATTCATGTTTTTATTGCTGAAGGGAGGTATAAAAGGTTTGTCAGAATTATAAGCCAACGGGAGAGATTTTATTGGTATAGCCCTTTGGTTAACAACTTCTGAAGCTGTGGCATAACCAATTCCACCAGGAGTTGCGGCAACCATTTTTAAAGACTCAGTTGTGTTTTTTACCACTTGAAAAAGACCGAAGTTCTTTTCACCTAACACTGCTTCTTTAAAGAAATCCACAGTACCGCCAACTTTCGGGTCACGGCTAAAGACTTTAATCTTTGAGTCAGAACCACCTAGTTGCTTCCAGTTCGTGATTTCCCCGGCAAAAATCTGTCTCAATTGCGGCAGGGTTAGCTTGTTTATTGAAACACTATTATTGACGTAAACGGTAATACCATCAATCGCAACAGTCTTTGCCTCTAGTGCAAAACCTTGTTCTTTAGCAGCTTGTAACTCATATAGTTTGAGATCGCGGGAAGACTCAGCAAAATCTAACTTGTTGTTCAAAAGCATTTCAATACCTGTTCGCGAACCAGGATTTTTTTGTCTTGAATCAACATACTCCAAGTTAAATAAAGGATGTGCTTGCTTAAGAATCTTAAGTACTTGTGAAGACCTAAGAGGGGCAAAACTTGTAGAGCCACCATATTTAAACGTTCCTGAAGGGACATTTTTTACTTTAGCCAAAGTCCCTACACAGGTACTAATGATTACCTCATGAACTGGGCAACCGCCTGACGAAATACTAATAGTCCCAAAACTGGCAGCAAAAATAACCAAAGCTATTGCAGTGTACTTAAATTGTTGCAGCTTCTTTCGTGTCTTGATTTTTTCTAATGCTTTATCAACCCAATTCTGACTAAAAATGCTTTCATAAATACGATTACCAACTTCTAAGTTACCGTGTCGATTAACTACTAAACCTAGTTTTGACAAAGCTAGTTGTTTGGGACTATCATCTGCTACTACCTTTCCTGACTGCAAAACTTGCTGATACACCTGCAGTAGACTTTCGGCGTCCTTATTATGTAGGAGAGAATTGCGTATTTTCCTTAAGTGTTCTGGTTGGTCTTGAAATTCCCAGTTCTCAATGATGCGCTCACGCACCATCCGCTCCACCCAATCAGCTTCATCCTCACCCTCGCGAATTGAAAATTCATCACAGAGGATGATTTGAAAAAGCTTTTGAGAAAGAACTGGTTCGGCTCTAGTGAGTGACAGTACTCTTCTAATTACAGCTAGAGGATTGCTAACCTTCCCAAGCAATTGTTCTGCTACCGCGATTGTTTGTCGATCTGCTTCCGCTAAAGTCTCTCGTTTGTCTAGGACTCGGCTAGCAATTAAGAACCGATGTTCATCAATACTAAATTGATTGTTTCGCTCCAAGCCTTTTTTGACTAACCAATTCCATCCTTCCTCAAATGCCTGTCCCCGCAATAAGCGTGAATCATCTTGATACTGACTTTCTACCCAAGCACTTAGAGTTTCCGCATAGGGTCGAAGCTTCTCCAATTCCTGATTAAGCCACTTCTGGTTAAAAACCTGCTTATATATGGGGTTGTAAACTTTCAGTTTGCCATTATGCTTAACCACTAACCCTGTCAGCCGCAATTCCATTTGTTCATAAGAGTTATCTGCATCTACTTCTTCCTGTAGCAAAATGGACTGGTATAGTCCTAGCAACTGCTGTGTTCTATGTTTATTGGCAAGAAGGCGATCGCGAATAGTCTTTAAATGTTCTGGCTGATCCTGAGATTCCCAATTCTCAATAATTTTTGACCTAACTACTTGCTCAACTGATAGGGGATTTTCGAGTGTTGATCTCTCTGATATGAGCTTACACAGCTTTTGAGTTAAAAAAGGTTGTCCTCCTGTCCAGTATAAAATCTCTCTTAGCACTTCCTGGGGATGACTAACCTTACCCAATAGCCCGTTTTCTAAAGTCTGGGCTTCCTCAAACTTAAACCCATCCAAGGCAATTGCCTTGCCAATATTAAACGGAGTGCGGGCTTTATCTCTAATCAAATCCGAAGGCGTCGCCACCCCTAGCAAACAAAATGTCAACCTCTCGTACTCTGGTTGATCAACTCGCTGGTTGTAACAAGCCCGAATCAGCGCGAAAAAATCATCAATTGAGAAATCTAAGCTGATAATGCTGTCTATCTCATCGACAAAAATTACAATCCTTTTTCCTGGCACATGCACCAACAAGACTTCTTCAATGAATCGATCTAAGAGCTGAACTAAAGAAAGCTCTTCATGCTCCCGCAGCCAGCTTTTTTGATTCACCTTACCAAAGAGGTTAAATCCCCGCCACAAATCAGATACTATACCCCCGTACCAGTTCTTTGGAGTTAGGTGTTCGCTACCAATTCTGGTGATATCAACAGCAGCACAGCTAACGCCAGACTGCTTCAGTTCATGCATCGCCTGCACCCGCAAGCTAGACTTGCCCATCTGCCGACTATTGAACACGCAGCAAAACTCCCCAACCATCAGCGCATCATATAGTTGTTTGTCAGCTTGCCGTTTGACATAGCTGGGGGCATTTGGCTTTAAGCTGCCACCGACCTGATAGTAATCGAAGGTTAATTCTAAAGTTGAGTTCATTTTGCCCCCAAGCAAGATGAAAAATAACTGTGATAAACTTGACAGCTAAACGTGACTTGATTTGCCTCAAACTGCACTATGCCCATACTCTCTAACTTGTAAGCTAGTATTTGCTGTATCTGTGCCCTACCTCCTGCATCAACCAAATTTCTCAGGGCTTCGAGTAATTCGGGATGTTCATTTAACATGACCCAAAGTCCTTGCAGATGGCTGCTGTAAATTCCTTCTAAAGTGGGAGCAGTCTGCAAAAGTTGCTCCGGAGTCATGTCTTTCTGGTAGAGGTGATAAAGAGCTAGCTGAATTAAGTAAGGATGTCCACCAACCATTACCCATAGTCGTTCTAGTTCTGCCTTAGCTAACCACTGCAATCCATATTCTTTTGCCAACTGCTGTACTTGTCCCAAAGTCAAATTTGGTAACTTAACGGGCATACCCACATTGAAAGGTGATTGATTGATATTAAGCGGGATATACACTTCCGTTGAGTAAGCCACCACCAATCTCAATTTTTGCCAAATCTCTAAGTTATTTACTTCTTCATGCCAGCTCCTGAGCAAAGTAAAAAACTCCTTGGCGATTTTTTCATACTCGAAGAGCCGATCTACTTCATCCAGCCCCAAAACCAAAGGTGTATCTATTTGCTCTAATAGATAAGCCTGAAAATAAGTGGTACAACTGACCATACTGCCTGATCTCTCGTTGTCCCAATAATCATCTATGCGCGATTCTAGATTAAGCTGTTGGCTGATATTGGTGCAAAACCACTGGAGAAAATGATCTAGATTCTCCAGGATTAATTCCTCGGCTTGCCGCAGGTTCAAACGTATTGTTCGATACTTGCGATGTCTAGCTTCAGCCAAAATTTTATTCACCAAGGAGGTTTTACCTGTTTTTTTTGGGGCTTTAATCCGAATTAAAGCACCAGATTGCAATACTTTTTGCGAACAAAGCGTGTCGAGCGATAAATGCTCATTATATAAACGCTGAATGTAAAAAGGAGACTGTGACGATACGGGACGTCCTGGAAAATCAGGCTTAATTTGGTGGGGACGATGGTCTTCCCAGTAATCAAAATTGACCCACTTTGGTTTGTATTTTACAAACAAGTCCACCAACTCTTCTCGGTAGGAGAAGCGTTCTCCCTCTCTATTTACCAGACCAAATTTTGTACATACCTTATTCAAAAGTTTCCTAATTGCGGATGTATCGCAATTCCTCTCGGTAGCAATTTGGTCATCAGTCTCGCCTGCCAAAAATTTCTTTAGCACCTTTTTTTGCTCAGGTGTCAGATCGTCTAATATTTCGTTGAACTTTTTTCCATTCATCTTTTTCAAGCGCTTTTTGGCTAGTGAATTGGCAGAAATCCGAGAACTTAAATACAGTCTATAAGTTCGGGATTGGGAACTTTATCCGACCGAGTTTTTCTCTGCTTGATGAATAAAATCCTATCAACTTCTCAAGCGATCGCTTTCTCTCAGTAACGGCTAAACTGTAGCGTTACACTCATAGTAACTATACTTATACACTGTAGAAGTCCTATCACTGTAAGGCGACAACTTTTACCTAAATTTTAAGCAAAAAATAATCATTGGAAATATTTGTGAGTATTTTTGCACAAACTCCAAATGAAATGCTACTTGTGCATATATAACAGCGGTACTTCTTTGCTTCTTCGCTCTTCAGTTATTTGTTTAATCTAGATGATTTTGGCACTCAATAGCTCTCAGACTGGGAGAAATGTGATTTTTAGTACCTAAACGGGTTATTCTCCAAAATTCAAGGTTAAATCTGAGATAAGAGCTTCAATCCTAGTTCTTTAAGGAAATGGTAATGAACAAACCATCCAAAATTAACACGAATACAGAGCATTTCAGCAAGAATATTGCAACACAGTGGTACGAAGAACGCTCTAGACAAGCAAGTGCAAGTTTTAATCTGGCTATCGGTTTAGCGACAGCTACTGTCATCTTTGGTATCGCGACTGCTGTTTCAGTTTGCATGAACAATGTATCAGTTGCAGCAGCAACAACAGCTGTGGGGCTTACCTCTGGAGTTGCTAGTAAGCGCTTGTTCAAGTTATACGACGATACAAACACAAAACTGGATGATGTTGCCAAGGAGCTATTGGATGAATAGTAAATATGCTTAGCACAACAACAATAGATTTTTGAATTTTAAATTGCCTACTTTGTTCACCCAAGTGGGTGAAACAAATTCACCCGTTTGGATAACCTGAGTGCATGAAGGTGAATTTTGTCAAAAAAGAGATTCTAGTACTAGAGAGTATTGATTGTATTTAACTCTAGTAACGAGAAACTTATGAAACTTGCAAAATTATTAACTTCTACACTTGCTGTTGCTTCTGTTGTCCTTTCTGCTGGAATTGCCTCGGCTCAAACTGCTCCAACAACAGCTACAACTCAAGAGGCTGCAACACGTGGTATGAACGGTAGCTATCTTGGTGCTGGTGCTTCTGCTGGCGTGACCAATGGCGGACGACAAAATGATGCAGCTCTATTCGGTGGAAATATTCAAGGACGATACGCGATTCCTAATGCGCCTGTTTCACTTCGCGGTTCTGTTCTGTTTGGTGGCGATTCAACCGCAGCTATGCCGTTGTTAACTTACGATGCACCCATCGCTAAAAACACTAACGTTTACATCGGCGGTGGTTACTCCTTCCAGACAGACGAAGGTCAAGCAAGCCAGTTGGGAAATCAGAACGCACCTGTTGTAACCCTTGGCGCTGAATCAGAAGTTGCTAAGAACGTCGTTGTGTATGGTGATGCCAAGTGGGGTATTGACGCTTACCAAGGCAGTGACGCTGACGCTGTCAGCTTGCAAACAGGGGTAGGGCTCCGCTTCTAATCCTTCAAAGACTCCGTCCCGTAAAGAAGGATTCTGATGCAAAACCAAATATACCAGAGCGGTGAAGCTTTTCCTCTGATTTTAGGAGCTTCACCGCTCCTTGTTTATCTGCGGTTCTTTTTGGGCTTCTTTGTATTTTTGCAAGAAATGTATTGGATTGAGCAATAAAACACATAATATTTCTATAATTTTAAATCGGCAAAATTTCCGCGAATGATGTCTACAGCTTCCACTCTTGAATGTGTTGCTATGCTGCAAAATTCCGCCATTCGTACTCCTGTTGCTATCAGTCTTGGAGCAATTGCTGGTGCACTCTCGCGCTATTACCTCGGTTTGTGGTTCAATCAGCTTTTCGGTACAGGGTTTCCCTATAGTACGCTCATTATTAATGTGAGTGGTTCTTTTGTCATGGGTTTTTTTACGACACTGTCACTGGGACGATTCATTACGATTCATCCTGAAGCCCGACTGTTAGTAACTACAGGATTTTTAGGGGCTTATACCACGTTCTCAACTTATGAGTTGGATACAGCTAAACTACTTCAACAACGCAGCTTAGAAATTGGTTTATTATACTGGCTGGGCAGTGCCGTATTAGCAATAGTATGCCTGCAAGTAGGAAATACTTTGGCTGAATTTATCCGTATTAAACAAGAATAATAACTAGTCAGAATAACTGTAAGTCAATCAATATTTACCTGATAAGTAGATAGGTATAAATAAACAGAGCTATATTAAGAGATGTAAAAACACTTGAAACTTACGCCTTAGGCTAATGATAGTCCTAACAAGTTAACTTTTGTCTGACCTAATTAAAGGCGATCGCCTTAGCGTTCTAATTCAAAAAACATCATAATATCTTTGCTAAGAATATTCCTAATTCTATACTAAGAAACCCTAATATCGGACTACCACACCAATAAAATATTGCAGCTAGGTAGTTTTTAGTCCGTAACAAATTTGAGGTATCTAGGGCATAAGTGGAAAATGTAGTATAAGAACCTAAAAAACCTACTGCAACTAAAAGATTTAACTGAGGAAAAATTGCTAGCTTTGATGTAAGGGTAATAAAAAAGCCCATCAAAAAAGCGCCAGTGATGTTGATGAAAAAAGTTCCATAAGGAAACGCCGTCCCTAACCAACGCGCAAAAAAGATAGTCAGGTAATAACGGCTCAGCGCACCTGGAACTGCTCCCAAACTGATTGCGATGAGAGGGTAAGTTGCAGATTTCATACAAGTCAGTAACCGCCAAAAGATTTCTTACTTTAGCCATGTTTTAGCTGAATGGCTAATGGACATTCTACAAAAACAGCTAAATAATGACAATTTTGTCAATACCTACAAACTCAGATCTTGCACCTATCCGTATAAGCCTAGGTTTAGTCAACAGCAGCGCAATAAAGTTACATCACTTTTATTGGCTTTTATTGGTAAAACAAAGACTTCAGGCTTAGTACTGAGTCTGAAAATAACATCAATTTTTCTTGGTGCAAGATGTGAGCAAATGCGTAAGCTTCCCAATACAGTTCGGTTAGCTTGTTTATCACGCCGTAAAAAAGAGGGCTATTTTCCTGCTTTACGCTCAATTCATCGGCGATCGCCGTTAGGTGGAGAGATCTTATCCGAACCGTATTGGATCACCAGAGGCGATCGCTGCGGGAATAAAACATTATTTTTTTACCGGAGATGGTGCTAATAGCCCAGACAACGCACCTAATGAACCTGTTGCAAGAGCAGTTAAAAGTTCAGGGGTTGCTCTATTACTTACCTGTAATGCAATTGCCCCAATCAGACAACCTAATACAGTTGATATCAGTCCACCAACAACTATACGGTAAATCCAAAAGTCTGTTTCTATAGGTTTTTGTGAAATATTGAAGTTATGAACTTCTGCTCTACCAATGTTTTGTTGTACGATTTCCTCGCTGTGAAAACCGTTACCAATTGGTTGTCTAATTTCACTAGATAAAGGCTGCTCTTCAGTTAAGGGTTTATTTCCATTGTTATTACTCATGAGTCAATCCTTTTTGCTGTTTCAATAAAATCTCATCTATTTCTTTGGTAGGAGCAGAAAAACTGGCTTATGCACTTTTACAGCGCTTTTCAATGAAATAAACCACCTGGTACGGGCTGTTCAATGCCTTTGCCCCTGGGAACATCTGTGGTTCGATTAACTGAAAATAGTTGTAAGTCCAATACGGCTCACTTAAGAAAAGTGATCTGAGCCAGGCAAGCAGGGGGTCTAGGGGGTGCAGGGGGAAACAAAAAAGGCTTATCACCAAGCGTATTGCGCTATGTATTTAAAGATTTTTTTCATCACTTTAATTTATAAATTTGAATAAAAATAGTATTTGATTTTCTCAACTGACCTATTTAAAGTAAACATTAAGCACCTTATTGATGGCTGCAATCAAAGCAAAGCCACGGAAGCCAAATGAAAAAACCAAATTTAAAAAAACTCACTCATTGGGTTGTAGCAGCAGTATTTCTAGTACTTGTAGCGGGATTTTCTCTGCTTGACCAACCCAACGCTACTGCTCAATCACTCACACCATCAGTATCCACAGAATCCACACAGGCTCCAATCGTATCTCCAGCTGCATCGTCAACACAGTCTGTAACAGCAAACGTTAGACGTTTACTACAAACCAAAGAATGTGTCGGCTGTAACCTAATTGGGGCAGACTTAAAAGGAGCAAACCTGCAAGCGGCAAACTTGGAAGGCGCGAACTTGCAAGGTGCGGACTTAGAAAAGGCTAACTTACAGTCAACAAATCTGCTAGCGGCAAACCTTCAAGGAGCAGACTTAGGTAAGGCAAACATAGCCAGAGCAAACCTGCAAAGAGCGAACCTATTTGACGCAGACTTAGAAAAGGCAAATCTAACAGATGCGAACATAGAAGGAGCAAACCTACAGGGGGCTGATTTGGAAGGAGTAATAAGACCCCAAGGATTGATCGCTCAGTAATCAAAAGTGCGTAGCTCTTCTCCTGTCGGAGACGCTACGCACGAAGAAAGCACGTCCGCAGGACTTACCTGAGTTGCACCTGTTGCAACAGTGAGTCGGCGAAGCCTCCCAACCCTCGTTACCTCTTTCAACCTGGTAACGAGATATTAGAGCCTCTGGCTCTTGTTGGGCGCAAGATCTGAGTTACGAGACGCTATGTGAACACAATCCACAATCTAAAATCTAAAATATCCAAAATGGTATTACCGCCAAAAATGGTCAACGTTTGATACACCTTGTCTATGTAGTAGCAGTCTCCTATAATATGAAGATTAGTAAATTTAATATTAATATTTAATAGATTTGCGGAGAAAATATACCAAAATCATGAAGTTTGCCTGTACTCAAGATAGGGCAAAGGGTAACACGGAGAATTTGAAATATCCTTGTTGTCCGCTTTGGTAAGAAAACTGAGAATACTTTGCAAAACTTAACAATGTCACGGTAACTTCACAAACTTAGTATAAAGAATTGACAGCATAAGGGAAATACAGTCAACAATAACCATAGCCAAAGCTAGAGTTTCGCTAACCTATGCAGCCAATTCGCACTTTTAATGTCTCCCCTTCACTACCGCAGCGACTTGAGCCGCTGCGGAAGTTGGCATACAACCTCCACTGGGATTGGAACGTTGAGACGAAAGATTTATTCCGTCGCTTAGACCCCGACCTGTGGGAATCTAGTCGTCACAACCCAGTTTTGATGCTTGGTACCATTAGCCAAGCGCGTCTGTCGGAAGTTGTGGAAGATGAAGGCTTCCTGGCACAAATGGATCGCTCTGCTCGTCAGTTAGAGGATTATTTGCAAGAGCGTACTTGGTACCAAAAACAGCGGGGTCAAAAGCAAAAAGAATACTACGCCTATTTCTCCGCTGAGTTTGGGCTTGTAGATTGTTTGCCCATCTACTCTGGAGGTTTGGGAGTTCTCGCTGGGGATCACCTCAAATCTGCTAGTGACTTGGGGTTACCCTTAATTGGTGTGGGCTTACTGTACCAACAAGGTTATTTTGCTCAATATTTAAACGCCGATGGTTGGCAGCAGGAACGCTACCCAATCAACGACTTTTACAATATGCCTTTACACCTGGAACGCAATCCTGATGGTTCAGAATTGCGCATTGCGGTAGATTATCCAGGGCGCATCGTATATGCAAGGGTTTGGCGTGTACAGGTGGGATCGGTGCCTCTGTATATGCTAGACACTAACATTGAACCGAATAACGCTTACGACCAGGACATCACAGATCAGCTTTACGGTGGCGACATCGATATGCGTATCCACCAAGAAATTATGCTGGGGATCGGTGGTGTCCGGATGCTAAAAGCGCTAGGGTACAAGGTGACTGCTTATCACATGAATGAAGGTCATGCGGCTTTCTCTGCCCTAGAACGTATCCGCATCCTGATTCAGGAAGAGAAGCTGAGTTATACCGAAGCCAGACAAGTGGTCGCTTCTAGTAATATCTTTACCACGCACACGCCAGTGCCAGCGGGAATTGACTTGTTCTCCCCAGACAAAGTGTTGCACTACCTGGGACGCTATGCTGAGATTTTTGGCTTGAATAAAGACCAATTTTTAGCTTTAGGGCGCGAAAATACTGGTGATTTGTCTGGACCTTTCAGTATGGCTGTGCTAGCACTGAAAACGGCGACATTTTCTAACGGTGTCGCACAGCTACATGGTGTGGTGTCACGGCAAATGTTTAAGGGTTTGTGGCAGAATGTGCCAGTACAGGAAGTGCCGATTACCGCAATTACTAACGGCGTTCATGCCCGTAGTTGTGTCTCTAAATCAACTCAGGAGTTGTACGATCGCTACTTAGGACCAAGCTGGTCATCAGCAGGAACCGATAACCCTTTGTGGGAACGGATGGACGCCATCCCCGATCAGGAGTTGTGGCGCAATCACGAACGCTGTCGTTTGGACATGGTTTTGTACGTCCGCGAGCGTTTGGTGAAGCATTTGCGAGATCGTGGTGCTTCTGCCTCAGAAATTGCCTCTGCACAAGAAGTTCTCGACCCAAATGTTCTCACTATCGGCTTTGCCCGTCGCTTTGCAACCTACAAACGTGCTACCCTGTGGATGCGGGATGTTGAGCGAATCAGGCGGCTTTTGTTAGCTAACAAAGACCGTAAGTTACAATTTGTTATCTCTGGTAAGGCACATCCCAAAGACATTCCTGGTAAAGAACTCATCCGCGATATCAATCACTTTATTAAAGAACAAGGCTTGGAAAAGCAGATAGTGTTTGTTCCTAATTACGACATTCATATAGCCAGATTGATGGTGGCGGGTTGCGATGTCTGGTTAAATAATCCCCGGCGTCCACGGGAAGCCTCCGGTACCAGTGGTATGAAGGCGGCGATGAATGGATTGCCGAATTTAAGCGTACTTGATGGTTGGTGGGATGAAGCTGATTATGTCCGTACCGGTTGGGCAATCGGACACGGGGAAATGTATGATGACCCCGATTACCAAGATGAAATAGAGGCGAATGCCCTGTACGATATCCTAGAAAAGGAAGTCGTGCCTTTATTCTACGACCGAGATGTCGATGGTTTGCCTCGCCGCTGGATTGACAAAATGAAGGATGCAATCCAGTTAAATTGTCCGTTCTTTAACACGGCGCGGATGGTGCGAGAATATGCAGAGCGGGCTTATTTCCCCGCAAGCGATCGCTACCACACTCTCACTGTCGATAACTACGCCCCAGCTAAAGAATTAGCTCATTGGAAAGAGAACCTCACCGCACACTGGTACGACATCAAAATTAAAGATGTTAACGTATCTTCAGATTCAGATATTAAAGTTAACCAAACCGTCAACGTTAAAGCCAAGATTGACTTGGCAACTTTGACGAACGATGATGTGCAGGTGGAACTTTACCAAGGTGCTATTGATGCCAATGGCGATATTATCAACGGTGTACCTGTGGTGATGGATTACCAAGGCGAGGATAAGGACGGATTAAGTATTTACACGGTTAATATCGTGTATAATATATCTGGTTTGCAGGGCTTATCTCTGCGCGTGTTGCCAAAACACAAAGACCTCTCTAGTCCTTATGAACCAAGGCTGATTGTTTGGGCACAATAAACAAGTAGAAAGTAAAAAATAAAAAGAAATTCTTTTGACTTTTAAGTTTTTACTTTTGACTTTTTGAGGGGATGACAATGTAACCTGTGGTGCGATCGCCTAGTACTAGGTTACGTTGTTCACCCCAATACCACCAGTATGCAGCGACATAAGCACAAATGAGGCTATCGAGTTTGTCTTCGGCTTCTTTGAGGGCTGCGCCTGTGGTGGGAATTTCTGGAAGGAAGGAACCGCAGAGGCGCAGAGAACACAGAGGAGGATGGAGAGAGGGTAGAATATCTGTGATGTAATTGTAGAGTTTGATCAGTTCTAAGCGGCGATCGCTGAGGCGTCCTTTTTTATATTTGAGAATTCGTTCTAAGCCAAATAAATGAACTATGGCTGGATGGGGAAACACTTCTATTTGATATTTACCAGGTTTTTGCGCTTCGATGGTTGGTGCGTGAGCAAAACCACGGGCTTCTAATTCTAAGCCAAATTTGACTGTCCGTTCTGCAAAGGGTAAGCCGAGGTTGGCTGGGTAGCAGCCAGCGTGATATTTGCCAAAGTGTTTGTGGGTAAGTTTGTCGGGTAGGCGACTCCCGGTAGCGTTGGGGATCAGCGTGGGTGCGTCTACGGCGATGATAGCGGGTTCTTGTGGGGGAACGCAAGTATCAATCCAGGTTAGGATATCTGCAATAAATTCTTTGCGATCTAAGTCTTGTATTTGCAGTTTTCCGTGTATTAATTGTAAATAGCATAAGCCAGTGGGCTGGGATTTCCACCCTAAGTCAATTCCGAGAAATTTCATCTTTGTTAACCCAATTGTGCAGTTATTTTCGCATTTTCGGGCGATGGTTGATTGCTTGGGAAGCGTGCGAGCGCTAATTATACCAAGAAACTCCTTTTCCTCAACCGCGTCTTGCAAAAGAGAAAATATGGCAATAATTCAATTTTTGAGACATATTGAAACGAAGCGATTGTGAGCGATTGAAAATTAATAATTCAAAAAAAGGGGTGCGTTTGTATGTCTGAAATTAAACTGTTATCTGCTGTTGGTGTAGACTACAGTAGGCTGCGTAACCTACTGGTAGCTAAGGACTGGCTAAATGCTGATAGCGAAACGGCAAGGCTAATTCTCAAGATTGTTGGGAAAAACGAAGATAGCTTTCTTTACGACAAAGACATCAAGCAATTTCCTTGCATAGACCTACAAACTATTGACCTACTTTGGATGTATTACAGTGCTGAACGCTTTGGTATTACTATCCAAAGCTCCTTATGGAAGACAATTATCAGTATCAGAAAAAATGCTAAAGCAGACTTTTTTGCCTTTGGTAGTTTAGGTTATCACCTGGGATGGCTTTCCGAAAAAGGCTGGCTTAATTATACTCAAATAACCTTAGACCTAGACAAAGTGCCAAAGGGACATTTTCCTCGTTGGGGGTTAAGTGTTATTCCATTAACGGGTGACGTGACTTGGATACCAGGACTTTTGGGGCTTTCCGGATTAAGCGCCAGGGTAAGGGTTTTGGGATATGGAGTTGGACCTAGAGTAGACGAGGTGTTGAATCATTATGCTGTTCTTTCTCCTCTTTGTGCCTTTTTCTGTGTGATTGAAACTTGTAACCTGGCAAGCGCAACTTATACGGCTCTAGTTGCCATAAACCAAAGCCAGGAAATGCAAGACAGAATTAACTCAACCATTACTACAGAAACCCATCAGCTCGATGCTGAAAGAAACCGCCTTGACAAGAAAAATTACTACACACCAACAAATATTCAGAAAGCTCAAAAACAAATAATCACATCCATTGCTCAACGGCAAGGGCAGGCTAAGTTTCGTAAAGATTTGCTTGAAGCCTATAACTATCGCTGTGTTATGTCGGACTGTGATGCACAAGAAGCCTTAGAAGCTGCCCACATTATTCCCTACTGCAAGACTGAAGACAATGATATTTCTAATGGATTGCTCCTACGGGCAGACTTACATACACTTTTTGACCTTAACTTGATTACCATTAACCCAGAAAATATGACTGTACACCTTGCTCCTAGCTTACGCGGTACTTATTATGAAGATGAGCTTCACAACAAATCTTTGCGACCACCCACAAATGAATTTTATTTGCCAAGTAAAGAAGCTCTTCAATGGCGATGTAGTCAGTGTAATTGGTACAGATGATTTAGTTAATATTTAGCGTATAAGCGCAAAACCGCAAAGTGGAAGTAAAGCTATGAATCCTAATATTTTAGAAAACTTAGCTAATCAACCTGAACCACTAGATGCAGTTATTGAATTTCAGCAAATTATCCATTAGCAGCAAAAGTAGATGTAACGGAGAGTTTATCTGTTGTCCCACAGATCATTTATCCGTTACATCAATTATTTTATCCGTTGTAAAAAAGCGTGAATGAAAAATGATTTATTTAAGTTACAGGTGATAACTGAAGATTTGCTTCCTCCTGCTGTGGTGCTGGCTTTTGTTGCTTCCAAGCTTCCAATTGTGCTTCTAGTTGCGCCTTCACCTCATGACGGAAAGAAAAGAAGTGTTCGCCAAAACTCAATGCAACAAAGTAATCATAGAACAGATGCGGTTTACGCAGTGCGATCGCCAGTAATTGCCACCAGAAGAGCAAACGAGTTGAGCGAACCACACCTTGACGCCAGCAAACTATCGGGAACAGACGCAGTTCGTGCCAAGTGAGGGGGCGTTTGCTGTTGGGACGCTTACCCTGCATCATGTTAAAGTGGCGGAACGTGCGCTTAAGATACAGCATTGGGTCATACATATTCCAGAAACTCTCGATATACTCCCTGACAATTTCTTCCAAGGGACGAGTCGGCACAAAGTTCATCAAAGCTTTCTGCGAACCCATGAAATCCATCAATCCCTCTTCTAATCGTTCCTCCTGCTTGAGACGGGTCCACATTGTTGTATTATGCAATGCTTGCAGCAAACCAAGGTGAGCTTGTGGAATTCCTGTTTCTTCTACAAATGCCTGAATGCGCTGTCCTGCACCCGTTTTTTCGCCATCAAAACCGAGAATGAAGCCAGACATAATCTGTAATCCGGCTCGCGTAATCTTGTCGCAAGATTCTACCAGAGACTGGCGTGTATTTTGTTCTTTATGGGCTACGGCTAAGCTGTCTACATCTGGTGTTTCAATGCCCATAAAGACCATTGTGAAGCCAGCTTGCACCATCAAGTCTATCAACTCGTCGTCCTCTGCTAAATTCAAAGATGCTTCTGTCAGCAGAAGAAACGGGTAGTTGCGCTCTTTCATCCAGGGAATCAAAGCACGCAGGAAAACTTTGGCATTGCGCTTGTTACCAATGAAGTTGTCGTCTACGACAAAGATTAAGCGTCGCCAGTTCATTTGATAGAGGACTTCAAACTCAGCCAGCATCTGTTCTGGCGTTTTTGTGCGTGGCTTACGACCAAATAAGTTGATGATGTCGCAGAACTCGCACTGGAAAGGACATCCCCGCGAAAATTGCACTGTAACTGCCAAATAAGCATCTAAATCTAGCAAGTCAAAGCGGGGTACTGGTGTCTGAGTCACATCGGGTTTTTCTGGAGAGCGGAAAATTCCTCGTTCTTCACCCCTTTGCAAAGCTTCCAAAAACATGGGGATCGTACATTCCCCCTCATCGAGAATCAAATAGTGCGCTCCTGCATCCAAGGCAAATTCTGGTACTGATGTCGCGAAGGGACCACCCACTGCAACTTTTTTCCCTAACGCAACTCCTTTTTGGATCAACTCCCACAAATCTTTTTTCTGGATAATCATTGCAGAGATTATCACCATATCGCACCATGCCCAGTCCTCATCTGTCTCTAGACGGACATTGCGGTCAACCAAGCGGATTTCCCAATCAGCAGGCAACATTGCTGCCACTGTAATTAACCCCAGCGGCGGATTGGTCGCACGTAACCCTGCTAAATCCAGTGTTTCCTGGTAAGACCAGAAGGAATTGGGCATTATTGGCCAGAGTAGTAAAGCTTTCATAAAGCACACACCTCTGAGTGTAAAAAAAGTTAACTAAGTTCAAGGTTACTGCTGTATTCTCTCAAAAAAGCTTAAATTTTGTCGATTTTTGTAAAGGAGAACTGAATAAACGTAATTGTGACAACGGATGACATGATGTATTTAACAAATAAGTTATTTGTCGGACAACAGATAAACCATTTGCTACATCTGCTACATAATCCGTTCCTCGGCTTTGCGGGAAATGTAAACAAATGTCAAACTAAAAAAATCACTTTGATTCCCGCTATTGTCGGAGTTGAAAAAACTATCTTGAAATCTATGGGCAGGCAACGAGTTCTTTCTGGAGTTCAATCAACTGGCAATCTACATTTGGGCAATTACTTGGGTGCAATTCGCAACTGGGTAGAAATCCAAAGCCAGTACGAAAATTATCTCTTCATAGCCGATTTACACGCCATTACCGTGCCACACAATCCGGCAGAACTGGCGTCTAATACCTACACCCTCGCTGCTTTGTATCTAGCATGTGGTCTTGATCTCAACCATTCGACTATCTTTATACAATCTCATATCCCTGCTCATAGTGAACTGACTTGGTTGCTTAACTGTATCACACCTCTTAATTGGCTCCAGGACATGATCCAGTTCAAGGAAAAGGCAGTTAAGCAAGGAGAAAATGTTGGTGTTGGCTTACTAGACTATCCAGTGCTGATGGCGGCGGATATCTTACTGTACAATCCTGATAAAGTACCAGTGGGTGAAGACCAAAAGCAACACTTGGAACTGACTCGGGATATTGTTAACAGGTTTAATCACCAATTTGCCAAACCAAATCAGCCAGTGCTGAAGTTACCAGAACCTTTGATTCGTAAAGAAGGGGCGAGGGTGATGAGTTTGACGGATGGTACGAAGAAAATGTCGAAGTCCGATCCCTCAGAATTGAGTCGGATCAATTTGCTAGATTCGCCGGATGAGATTGCCAAAAAAATTAAGCGCTGTAAAACTGACCCGATTCGTGGTTTAGAGTTTGACAATCCAGAACGTCCTGAGAGTAACAATTTATTAACACTGTATATGCTGCTTTCTGGTAAGACGAAGGAAGAGGTAGCGGCTGAGTGCCAGGATATGGGATGGGGGCAATTTAAGCCTTTGTTGACAGAAACGGCAATTAACGCCCTCAAACCTATCCAAGAGAAATATCAGGCGGTGACGAACGACAAAGGCTATCTAGAGTCCGTGTTGCGGGATGGAAAGCAAAAAGCAGAGGCGATCGCCAATCAAACTCTCAATGAAGTCAAAGCCGCTATGGGTTACTCTATGCCACTATGAGCTTTTCTAAGTTGGTATATTGTGCTATAGCTGTACCTACAGACTGAAATCGTCATTGTTATGCTGGATACCATAAATCCAACTGCTTTAACTTCTTTTCGTACAGCTGCAAAAACTGGTCAATTCCTGATTACCGCCGAGGTGGCACCACCAAAAGGCGGTAATCCAGAACACATGGTAAGAATGGCGGCGACCCTTAAGGGGAGGGTTCATGCCGTGAATATTACCGATGGTAGCCGCGCAGTGCTACGGATGTCTTCATTAGTGGCGTCGGCAATTTTGTTACAAAACGGCATTGAGCCGATTTGTCAACTTGCTTGTCGCGATCGCAATCGTATTGGTTTGCAAGCCGACCTCATGGGCGCTCATGCCTTGGGTATTTACAACATCTTAGCTTTGACGGGCGATCCCGTAAAAGCAGGCGACCATCCCGACGCTAAGGGTGTGTTTGACTTGGAAGCGGTGCGCCTGCTGCAACTGATCCAAAAACTGAATCACGGCGTTGACTGCAACGAAAAACCGCTGACTGATGGTGCGCTGGACTTATTTCCGGGTGCAGCCGTCGATCCGCAATGTGCCAGTTGGTCTGGTTTGCAAAGTCGGTTTGAGCGCAAATTAGCAGCGGGGGCGCAGTTTTTCCAAAGTCAGTTGATTACAGATTTTGATCGGCTAGAAAAGTTCATGGACACCATAGCCGCAGGTTGTAATAAACCGATTTTGGCGGGAATTTTTCTGTTGAAATCAGCGAAAAACGCTCAGTTTATCAATCGGTGTGTACCGGGGGTGAATATTCCCGACCACATTATTGATAGATTGGCGCAAGCAAAAGACCCCCTTGAGGAAGGGATGAAAATTGCCGCTGAACAAGTGCAGATAGCGCGTCAATTGTGTCAGGGTGTCCATATGATGGCGGTCAAGCGCGAAGATTTGATTGTACCAATTTTGGATATGGCGGGCGTTGCGCCAGTTAACTTGGTTGTAACAAAGTAAACACAACGCATTTTTTAGCAAAGCAGCTGGTTTACGCCAGTTGCTTTGCTGTATATAGTGACAGAATGCTGGGGATCAGTTGTAGTTTTTGCAAGTCCAGCCGCTAAGTTTCAAAAATAGTACGATCCAAGTACGTCATTTCCAAAGAACCCAATTTGCTCATATAGCGACGCCAAGTATTACCAGCAGGGGACTAATTGGATCTTAAAGCTAAGGAGTACGCGCTATGACAGAACTGAAAAATTTCAACCCAAAATTTCCTGAGAAAGGTATTGAAATTGATGAAGAAGAAGATATTGAGCAAGAAAAAGAGGACATTACTGCGCCATTTGATCCTACTCAAATTAGAGTTGATACTAGACCAATGACCATTGATTTAGTGCTTTCACGCATTAAGTATGATGAACTTGATTTAGCACCTGATTTCCAACGCCGTGATGGAATCTGGACTGACACTGCTAAAAGTCGGCTCATTGAGTCTATTTTTATCCGTATTCCCTTGCCAGCCTTTTACTTAGACGCAACGAATGAGGATAAATGGTTGGTTATAGATGGATTACAAAGGTTAACTGCTTTAAAGCAGTTCGTTATTAATAAACAATTCAAGCTCAAGGATCTTGAGTACCTAAAAGAGTTTGAGGGAAAAACTTATAATGAACTTCCTCGTAATTTCCAACGTCGAATTCTTGAAACCGTGATTACAGTATATCTTATTGAAAAAGGTACACCACCTGAAGTTAAATTTAATATTTTCCGACGTATTAATACTGGTGGTTTACCTCTCTCACCTCAAGAGCTACGTCACGCTTTAAATCAGGGAAAAGCAACAAAATTTTTAACTAAGCTTGCTGCTTCACCGGACTTTTTAATGGCTACTGGTATGACAAAACGAAGTAAAAATCGTATGGAAGACCATGAATTTGTACTTCGTTTTTTGGCGTTCAGTATTACTTCATATACTGACTACCAAGCTAAATTAATAGATGTATTCCTAAATGAAACGATGGTAAAATTAAATAAAATGAACGACCAAGAACTCAATTATATTGAAGAGATTTTTTTACAGTCTATGAGGTTAGCATATGATATATTTGGGCAATATGCTTTTCGGAAAATTTCTAAATCAAATCTTTCTAGAAAATATCCAATTAATAAAGCTTTGTTTGAAGTTTGGTCAGTTAGTCTTAGCAAGCTTAGCAGTCAAGGCATTAAAAAATTGCTACAAAGAAAGCAACAATTATTTGATAGAATTATTGACATAATGGATAGAGATGATAATTTTATGGTTTCTATTTCCCAAAGTACTAGCAAAATTAGTACAGTAAATTATCGGTTTAGTACTATTGAAAAATTGCTACAAGAATTGCTGTCATGATCAGTTCATTGCGCTTAAAAAACTTCAAAGCTTTTGAAGATCAGTTACTTGAATTCAGACATTTTACATTGCTTTCTGGTCTTAACAGTACGGGTAAGTCTTCGGTTCTTCAAGCATTACTCCTACTGCGCCAATCATACCAACAGGACTTATTGCCAGAGATAGGTTTGGCTCTTAATGGTGAATTTGTTTGTATTGGTACAGCCCAAGATGCTCTTTTTGAGGGAGCACAAGATGACTCAATTGGTTTTGAACTTGTTTTGGAAGATGATAGGAAGGGAATATGGGTTTTCAACTACAACCAAAAGGCAGACGTGCTAGCTCTTACTTCACAGCCAACTCCTACTGATATATATAAATCTAGTCTTTTCAGCGATGACTTCCACTATCTTCAAGCAGAACGTATTGGTCCTCGCACATACTTTGAAATATCAGATTTCCAAGTGCGACAGCATGGGCAACTTGGTACCCAAGGGGAATACACTCCACACTTTCTTTCAATATATAGAGATAAAGATATTTTTCATGGTAATCTCAACCATCCAAAGGCAAAATCATGGAACCTCACAAACCAAGTTGAAGCATGGATGGGAGAAGTGAGTCCTGGTACACGCATAGAAATTAAGTCGAATCCGGACATGGATCTGGTCAGTTTTCAATACTCTTATGGACTCAGTAATCCTTACCGTGCGACCAATGTTGGCTTCGGAATTACCTACATACTACCAATTATTGTGGCAGTACTTGCATCTAAACCAGGTACACTAATCCTTATTGAAAACCCAGAAGCTCATCTCCATCCAAAAGGGCAAGCAAAAATGGGTGAATTGCTGGCACTTGCAGCCAGTTGTGGTATTCAGGTGGTGATAGAAACTCATAGCGACCATGTTTTAAACGGTCTTCGTCTGGCTGTTCATGGCGGCAAACTTGATCCCAAAAATGTCCAGTTACACTACTTCCAGCGTCAAGAAAAACAAGGGCAAGCTTTTACTGAAGTTGTCTCGCCACATATTGATAGAAACGGACGAATTGATAAATGGCCCGAAGGCTTCTTTGATGAGTGGGAAAAAAGCTTAGATGCTTTGTTAGAACCTGCGGCGGGAGAATAAAGTGTGGAGCTTGACCTAATATTAAATGAGCTTTCGCTGCAGAAGCCTGCTTCTAATGAAGAAATAGCACGACAATGGATGTCATGTTTGATTAGGACTATCAAGGCAATAAAGGCTCAAGGTGTCAAGGTGAATCTTCGCACTAAGTATGACTTTCATACTACGATACTTGCGCCTAACTATCCTCTTCGTCGCTGGCTTAATGATAAAGAAGTAGACCAAGTAGAACGGCAGTTTATTAAAACACTTGCAACAAAGACGCCCTTCTCAACTGATGTTACAAATTTAGAAATTCAAAACATTGAAAAGAATGCAGGCTTATCTGAATTCTGGTATCAGGGAGAGCAAGCAATTGGACTCGGTATTGCTCATATTCTTGACACAATCGCAGTGAGCTTGTTTTCAGAGGAACGATGGAATTGCAGCCGCTTACAGTTGGGATTTAGAAGAATAGATGAAAATGAAAATGGAGAGGTCATTGATGAAATTGTAGAAGTCATTCACGCTAGCTGTAGTAACCATGTGCAGGAACACGTTGATTGGATTCAAAAAGGTATCCGTACAGGAGTCCTTGACGGATTGGATCTTTGGAATCGAAGAGAAGAGTTATTCTCTAGTCTAGAATTTTGCAATGATGTCTATAAGCAAATGCAAAGCCTTGGCAGTGGTAACCCGATGCTACGACAGGTACTGAAACGGTTGTTTGAACTGGACGAATCTTGCAAAAACTGGACAGAGGGAGGGTTTAATATGGAGAACCTACCTTGTAAAGTATCTCCAGAGAGTGATTCAAGGCTAAAGCAATTTAAGAAGGAATTAACTTTTAAATGTCCTGATGGCAAAGAGCGTATCTTCAGTTTGCACGTTCGCATGACACCAGGAGCTTGGCGGCTTCATTTCTCCGTCGAATTAGGACCAGCAAAGATAATCATTGGGTACATTGGTCCCAAAATTCAATGATCTCCAGCTATATAGGAATCGTACTTGATTGTTGCTACGTATACTGAGAACTAAACCTTTATACGGCAAGCTCTTAGCTCATTTGGTTTTTCAAAAATCAAATACTAGTCCTATATAAGGTTTATCGACAATTACTACGAGCATTACCAAAAGCTGTTTGACAATGTGAGTTATTTTGAATACTTCAAGTTTCTGCAATTAGGAATCATATATATAAGAATTGTATAAATTAAATTTAACAATTAGTATCTAAAAACACTTCAAGGAAAGAACTAAAAATCTTTAAATTAAGTCAAAAATAATTCCTTATATATATTTACTGTTTTTTATAGAAAATTGTATGAATATATACTAAACCTGAAACGAGACGGATTAAATATGTTGCGGGAGTTTTTTTCCGGGAATTTTATCAGGCTATTGAAGATAATTACTAAGAACTAAAAAGGGACGCCTGACCACTACGAAAAGGTGTCTCACTAATCGCTTATAACCAAAAAACATGAATATAATTATACGTTTGCTTAGCGCATTCGCTGTTTCTGCGTCTGCGTTAGCTGCTGTTTCTTTTATGGCAGTAGCAGAGGAAGTTACGACTGCTCCTCAACAGAGAACACTACAGAGAATTTGCTCTTTCGATCCAGTAGCAGATTTGTTGCCGACTCCACAAAATCAGCCAACAAATTCTCCGTTTTCCTACCTTGCGCAACAAGGTTTTATACAGAATCCCGACGGTTCCTGGGTTTGTTATGTGAACGATCCTAAAAAAGAATCGCGCTATTATACTCTGTTCAAAGTGCAACAAATTAATGGAAAAATCGTAGCAAGTTCTTTTCTAGAAAACGGTAGTCTAATTGACGGACAAGATAACCGCAGCTTGGACTTGTTCATGATGCTGATCAAGAATCATACAAGCGGAACTCAGGGGAATCGTCAAAGTATACGCAGATATCTCGAAGCCTTCATGTCCCTGGTTAAGCAAGGCAAGGTTCCAGCCTTGCGTCGTGGGTATCTCTTCGACAGTCCAAGCCGTGGATTTGTCTCATACTATCCTCTTAATGGACAAATCAAAGGTACCGCAATCAGTATTGACATCGATATGGTGCGAAAAAATTAGCTTGTAGCGAACATCTATAGCCAGTTGATTTGCTGTCACAGTCGTGTTTCCTATTTTTGCAGTTCAGCTTATTAGAACAATTTAGCTAGAGTTTTTTGCTCAACTACAAGTTGAGTTGCCGATTAAGTTTTTTCTATAAATCCCAAATTTGCAATCTCACAACCACTGGGATAACTGCTGGTTGGAGAGTCGATAAAGAAATTAGGCTGTTTACGAGGTGGTAATATAACCCTAGATCTACAAAATTCTCTTAAGGTTAACAATTGTAAAAGGTGTAACCTTGTTGAGAGGGTGAAATAAAATCCAATCCCCCAAAAGCAGGGGGTTTTTGTTTAAGAGGTTATTGTTTCAATGAATAAAGTAGATTTAGCTTTTACCCCAGCACTAGAACAGGCAAAGTTAATCCATCGTCGAGAAGTGTCCCCTTTGGAGTTGGTGGAAGTTTATTTAGAACGCATCTCTAGGTTGAATCCCCAACTGGGAAGTTATTTTACAGTGACGGCAGAACAAGCGATCGCAGATGCCAAAGCAAAAACGGAAATGCTGCCTAATGCATCAGAACTCCCACCGTTTTTTGGAGTGCCAATTTCTATTAAAGACCTCAACCCTGTTGCAGGTGTCGCTTGTACCTACGGAAATCCTGCCTTACTGAATAATATTTCTGACTATGATGATGGGGTAGTAACAAGAATTAAGCAAGCTGGGTTTATTCTTCTGGGCAAAACAGCAACTTCAGAACTCGGTTCAACTCCTTACACAGAACCTACGGGATTTCCCCCAGCTAGAAATCCCTGGAATTTGGAATACACCGCAGGTGGTTCGAGTGGTGGTGCAGCCGCAGCAGTAGCAGCAGGATTATGCGCGATCGCCCAAGGTTCTGATGGTGGTGGTTCGATTCGTGGACCTGCTGCTTGTTGTGGTTTAGTGGGAATTAAGCCATCAAGAGGACGAGTGACTCATGCGCCAGTAGGCGATCGCCTCAATGGTATTGCAATAAATGGTCCGATAGCACGTACTGTTGCTGATGCGGCTGCTCTTTTAGATATCATGTCTGGATACGTCACTGGTGATCCATACTGGTTAAGCGATCCCGAACCATCCTTTCTTGCTGCTACCCAGCAAAAACCAGGTACTTTACGAATTGCCTATACTACGAGTATTCCTCCTTTAGGGGAAGCTGATGCAAACTGTCAGCAAGGCGTTCTGCAAACAGTCCAATTATTGCAAGAACTCGGTCATACAGTTGAACCCAAAAGCATAGACCTTAGTGGATTAGTTGAACCATTTCAAGTTGTTTGGCAAACAAGCGTAGCTTCGTCGGGTATTCCTGCTGAAATTTTACAGCCACTGAATCGCTGGCTATTAGCTAGAACCGGTTCTGCAGGTGAGTATCTGCAAGCAGTTTACCAAATGCAGATGGTGGCGCGACAAATCGTCGCATTTTTCGACACTGTGGATGTTCTGGTGTTACCAGTTTATCTGCATTCACCTATCCGCGTGGGAGAATGGGCAAACTTGAGTCCAGAAGAGACATTCCAAAATATTATTCGTTGGGTTGCGCCATGTCCCGCAGCGAATGCGACTGGACAACCAGCGATCGCTCTTCCTGTAGGTTTTGACGAACTCGGTTTACCAATAAGCGTACAATTGGTGGGACGTCCTGCTGCGGAAACCACTCTCATTAGCTTAGCAGCCCAACTAGAAGCCGCAAAACCTTGGATTCAGCACCGTCCTGCTTTAGGATGACCAAATCAAGTCTAAAGGATGAAGATAAAGTATGCAGATGCCTCAAGGACGGCTTTTTGTGGGCTTAAGTAAAATACTATACTTTATATTCTACAGAAAGCTGCCCGAAGGGTGTCAAATTATTGGTTCAGCCAGGTAAATATCGGTACGGTATACCACACAAACTTTGCCGCTACTATCAACCGCCTGCTTGTATAGCTTTTGCAATTGGGCGACAAGCTGTTGTCGTTCCTCTCCTGAAACTGGGACAAACCCTTGGCTTTGGACAAGACCAATCAATCCTTGTGAATCTAACCATTGCTGATACGGAACATTTGTTTGGCGAACTTTTTGGAAGTAGGGACTCTCCAAAAGTGCGCTTACCATCGACTCACGACTTGGTAATCCAGCAATATTGTTTGACGCTTGGAAAACTAAACGTTCAAGATCTTTGGTGAATGAGTCGTCTTCATCCCAGATACCCCAAACCAAAGCAAGGCGTCCAGATGGCTTTAAGATGCGGCGAAACTCCGAAAGCGTTGGAGAAGGATTGAACCAGTGGAAAGATTGAAAACAAGTCACGAGGTCAACCGATGCATCTGGTAAACCCGTCACTTCTGCTGTTGCAGAGCGATATTCTACCATTGGGTGCCCAGTTGCCGCCAGTCTCATTTCCTCATTTGGCTCAATGGCAATGACTTTTATCTCCCTGTCGCCTAACAACCGAGAAGCGATACCTGTCCCAGCGCCAACATCGGCTGCAATGAGATGTTGGCGCTGGTCAAATCCTTCTAGGATGGTATTAATTGCCTGTGCTGGATAGCTTGGTCGATACAAAGCATAATCTGTTGCTCTACCAGAGAACAAGCTCGTGGGGTTCATTTGGTACATAGGCTTGCATCGGTTTTTGTTTAGTCTTCTTGAGATTAAACGCGACTACGGCGATGCTGCAAAAGAGATGTTCTAAACAGGCGATCGCCTACTTATCCCTATTATGTCACTCATCATCTAAGGGTATTCCAACAAATAAATTATCAATGAGAGTGGGTAGACTTCTAGTCCCTGCAGTTTATATAGCGCTTATGTTGAATTTTCAACATTTCCGTATTTCAAAATTGTATGAGTATATTAAAATGGTTTAATATTTATATTTTTCTAGTAATTATTATTGCTTTTTTTAAAGAAAATTACTTATATTTTTATGATGTAACATTTTATTTACTCAATAGTTTTTGCGTGACGCTAAGTATAGCCTATGTATTAAATTTAAATTGCTATAAAAGTGACAAAACAACTAACTAAACATAGTTTAAATAGTTTGATATTTCTTTGGAACAATGTGCCAAACTGGCAACATTAGTTTCTTGAATTTGTTATTCATTGATGTACCAGGAGCGTTTTATTTATCATTACCTAATGAACATCACAAAGCTTTTCATTCAGGGTGCTGTGAGAAATATAATAGGATTAATCGCCGTTGCAATACCCTGCTTCTTGCTCCGTTATCGGTGCAAGATTACCTATATTTTTCCTTTCTTCCTTCTCTTCGTAGTCATTTTTTAAAATTACCATTACAACATGATTGGTCAGCTACTAGCAGGACATTACAAAGTCCTTGAAGTATTAGGTGAGGGGGGCTTTGGGCAAACTTACATTGCAGAGGACATTCACCTCCCTGGAAACCCTAAATGCGTCCTCAAACATCTCAAAACTTCTAGTACCGACCCTGATATTTTAGAAACTGCCAGAAGGCTTTTTCAAAAAGAAGCTGAAACTTTGCAACAGTTGGGCAACCATGACCAAATACCCAGGCTTTTAGCTTATTTTGAAGAAAACCAAGAATTTTACTTGGTACAAGAATTTATCAGCGGGCATACCCTGAGTATGGAACTTCCTCCAGGTAAAAGATGGACGGAACGCCATATTATAGAAATGCTCATAGAGGTACTAGGTATTTTAGAATTTGTCCACAGTCATGGGGTCATTCATCGCGATATCAAACCTGACAATATCATCAGACGTCTTTCAGACAACAAATTAGTTCTGATAGATTTTGGAGCAATTAAGCAACTGCGAAACCAAACAGCAGCTGCGACAGGACGAAACAACATCACTTTCATCATCGGAACTCGGGGATATATGCCCTCCGAACAAATCAGACGTTTACCACGTCCCTGTAGTGATATCTATGCGCTGGGGATGATAGGTGTTCAGGCGCTGACAGGAGTGTATCCTAACGAACTTCAAGATGACCCGAATACAGGAGAAATACTGTGGCAATATCTCACGACTGTTAGCCCGGGGTTAGCTGCGATTCTGGCTAAGATGACGCGCTATCACTTCAAAGACCGTTATCAGACAGTGGCTGAGGTGTTGCAAGCGCTACGAGAATTGGCGGTAAGCCGGAACGAATTACCGATATCTGAAGCTTCTGGTACTACAAATATCCTTCATGAACTCTCTTTAGAGTGGGAAGAAAACGGACAACTCAAAAATCGCAAAATTCTTGAGAAGCAACAAAGTAAAAATCCTAGTAGAGGAGTCCGCATTGGTCGTGACCCGCAAGTATGCGATATTGTTTTACCAGATCCAACAGTGTCAGCTTTACATATTGAAATTTTCTTTCATCAGCAAAAGCAGACATTTTATTTGCGGAATCTGCGTCAGAGGAACCCTCCTATCGTTGACGGACAGTTGCTTCTAGCTGGTGAAATGCCACTTTCTGTTGGCAGCAGTATACGCTTGGGGCAACAAAATTTTAAAGTAAGTGCCATTGTTTGCAATGAATATCCTGGTGGATATGTACCGTTAGAATACTCTATTGTTCCAATCTCACGTCAAAAAGCTGTTGCTCACACCACACGGATACCAAAAGTCAAGAAGTCTGAGCAAAATTCATTAGAAGTTTTGTTGAGTACTCAGTCAGTAGTATCACCTTCACCAATTAAAGTACCAAAATTACTGGGAATGAGTGTAGTAGCTTGCGTGAGTGCAATTGGTGGCTTTAGCTTTTTGAATCCTAATTATATAGGTGGAAGTCATGCACAACAAAATTTCATATCACAGCAACCACAATTGTGCCGTGTTATTTCTCCCCCTGGCGGCAGATTTTCGGCTACATTACGCCCTGAACCTCAAACAGAAGTTGGCGGTGTCAAACAACTAAATTTGGGTGCGATGGTCTTATTTGTTCAAGTACGAGGTGACTTTGTAGAAGTTAAACTGCCTGATGGAACCCACGGGTGGTTATTTAGAGATGAAATACAGCCTTGTAGTGCATCAAAAGTCACCAAAAAAGGATAAAAGATGAAAATTTTATACTTCTATATTTTTGCCTTCAGTTCATACTTCAAATTACCATATGATAGATGTGACCATATGATATATGTGAGAAGTAGAATCTGAAGCAACAATAGATTTTTATGAACATTTTCTGATTTTATCCTTGTGATGACTAATAAATCTTGAATATCAATTATAGAAAGCGCAATCGGTGTGTTAGTCAATTTAATTTTTATTATCCGTAAAAAAACCCAATAATTAGGGAGGGTAATCTATGTCGGTACAGCAGGTGAATGATTTTTATGAGGTTTTGATGTCCGAGCAAGCAATTTATGAGCAGTACTATAGTCAGTGCTGCGTACGAGGATTATTCGGTATCTGGGATTGGGATAAAACTAAGATAGTTAATTTTGCTGCTAGTCTTGGCTATACATTTACTGAAACTGATCTAGATGAAGTCTGGTTTGGTAGCGAACCAAGCATTTCTGAAAGTTCATTAAATTTATCACAATATCAAAGGTTGTCTGGTATAAATTATTAACCGCCAAGCTCACCCATAAGCCCTTCCGACACGGTTTGCACTTACGGAGAATTCAAAATTCCAAATTCATAAGGTACAGCATTAGCAAGTTAAAAAATGATTTTTGATATAAACTCTCTACTCCAGTTTTAAGTGCCTGGTGCTGAGTAGGATAAAGAAAATTTGGAACAAGTCACTCAAGACTCATTGCTTGGAACTCACAACTCATGACTCAGCACTAAGCACTGATCAACTTAAAATGATGATCCTTTTTGTTTCAAAAACTCCTTTTCTTCTAGAGTTGAAACTCTTCCTAAAATTTCGTTGCGATGAGGAAAGCGCCCAAAACGCTGAATCACTTGCATATGGCGAATTGCATAATCAATGCAACTAGCACTATCAGGATCATCGCCCAGTTGCTGAAAGAGTCGTACTCCTTGGCGCTGATGCTCTATGTTTTCACTGTGTTCAAAAGGTAAGTAAATAAACCAGCGTTGTACGGGCAGCAAATTTTTGTCATATCCTTGTGCGACAGCGTGCTGGGCTGCTGAAAGTGCTTCCCAGTCAGTAGCAAAGGCTTGGGGAGTATCGCGAAACACATTTCGGGGAAACTGATCCAACAGCAAAATTAATGCTAGACAACTATCAGAGGCACCGATCCAATCGTCTAGGTATCCTGCTGCCGCTTTTTCGTAATCTGTCAAAAACCGGATTTGCAGTTCTTCGTCAAACTCCGGTTTTTTATTGAACCAGAAAGACTTTGGTTTGCCGTAGCCCGGTTCATCGGGACTACCAAACCAAAAGTCCAAAATTTCTTTTGCCTGTGACATGAGTTTTACTAACCCTTACAAAGAACTTGTCGCATTTTACGCATATTTGCAGGCAATTCAAAATTCATTGCTTGTTGAATAAAAATTGATGGTATGGGAATAGTTGGGGTAGCTTGAACAGTATAGCCGAGCAAAGTTCCATTACCACAATCTTTTAGTTCTAATTCGGCTGTAAAATCGTGAAAACTCCCTTTTTCCAGCTTAAATTGTATCTGCTGCCCAAGTTCTTCCACCACATTAAGGTAAATTTCTACTTGCGCCGTGAAAAAGAAAAAAGCTTTTTGTGCTGCTTGATAAAGACGTTTGACTTCGCCACGTTGTAAAACTTCGCTTTTAGTGACATCAGGAAAATATTGCACCCAACGCGGGTAATCTGTTATCTGCTGCCACACGTGCGATCGCACTAACGGTACATACATCCAAGCAGTCACAGCACCACCCCAAGCTGTATGCGATCGCGTTTCCACCAGAATTTCGCCCTGCATCAGCAATCTTTGTTTGTCCTGATTCCAAGCTATGTCTGAACCTGTGGGAACTGAGTCTGAAATAAAGAACGCAGACATAATGTTTTTAGTCACTCCTCAACACATCAACTAAACGCGTTTAAAATGGTGAATGTCTGACTTGGTTGAGTCTCACTCACTAATGTTACTTCCACTACAATATATGGATTTTCCGGAAACACTTATTTTCTGGCTATAGTTACCGAAACTTCACTCATAATATGTCATGTTTATCACTTATATAAAAGTCTCAAGTTGTCTAGCAGCTGATCATGAAAACCCTCCTCTTCGCTGTGTGTTTGTGTCCTCAAGGTAGTCTTCATTTTGGCTGTTAACCGACTCGATCTCAAACTTCTTAAGCATATATACTTATAAAAACAGCAAAAAATAGAAAGAGAAATGGTCAACCACCCAGCGCTAATCTAAGTACTTATCTTTAACAGATAATATGCATTATAAGCTACCGTAATTTCACTTATTATGAAAATTTTAGCAAGACAAAATTAGGGAGATGAACTAAAACAAAAAAAATATCAGGATGCAGCGAAAATAAGACAAAAAGACTTGTAAACATCGAAAGACGGGAAATCAGGAATAAAATGCTATGACTGTAGAGTTTGAGGGAAATTAGGTGAGTAGTTCTAAATTAAATCGCGTGTTAAATCAGGGTTTTGGGGTTTTTCTTGGTATTGCGATCGCATTTTGGGTATTGAGAGGTTTTGGTATTCTCACTTTCCTTCCAGGAGGAGTGATTTGGCTATTGCTGTTTGGCGCAATTGCTATGGCTATTCTGAGTTACGTACAAAAGACTTGGTGGCGTTTCTAAAATAAGAATCCCTAATTCATAGGGGAGGTGAGGAAGATCAGGGGAAATGGGCAAGTAGTCAAAGCCACATCTTGCACATCTCCCTGATTCTCTCCTCATCTTGTCAAATATGCATGGCATTATTTGATACAAAACTAAAAAACCTGCCACTCTCTACAAAGACCAGCAGGTATACTTCTCAATCAATCGGAGCGGCGGGATTCGAACCCACGACCTCCACTACCCCAAAGTGGCGCGCTACCAAGCTGCGCTACGCCCCGTAGTCAACTTTCCAATTATAGCAATAAGAACTAAAATTATCAAGGTCTCAATCTAAAAAACCTTGAGCATAACAGAGGCTTGCAGCAAACCAGGAACAGCAGAATCATTCCATTGACCTTCTGCACAACGCCCTGTTTTCAAGATTAAGCGCAGATTATAGGCATGAGGATAACCTTCTACTTCCATCCATAATAAATCGCTTTCGGCTTCACAGGCAATCTTTTCCTCATCCATTAATTCAGTCGCGATTTGCCTCATCGTGTCTGCAAGTTGCGCCAGTAGGCGACAAAAATCATTCAACTCGGCTTCTGTTAATTCAAACGCCCAATCATCTGTACCCACTAAACCTTTAAACTCTGGCGCTGTTGGGTTCCAGCCGATGCGCCAACCAACTCCACTTTTTATAACACGTTCCATAGGGGATTAGGGATTGGGGATTAGGGATTGGGGACTGTTCCTTACTCCCGAGTCCCGAGTCCCGAGTCCCGAGTCCCAAGTCCCCAGTCCCCTTTTTACTTTAATAGCTCTGCGCCTCCTTTTTTCGGTACCTGTCTCGGAGGTGGAGTAGTTTGCTGTGACGGGGATGAGGTGTTGGGGGTAGCTGGTGTATTTTGCGATTTAGAACTGAAAACATTAACTAAAGCTTGTACCAAGGCGTCCCGCTGGCGACGGTTAAGGCGTGCAACAGCAGCGCGATCGCCATCAAAAGGATTTTTCTGTAGATTATCCTTTCCAGGATAAGTGGTTTCATACATGACTTCATTAGCACCCAGATAATCAGCCAAAGTCAGCTTCCAATCGAGTCGATAATTTGGCGCACGTCCTTTCAAATACGAGTGATACCATATCATACGACTGACCAAGGTGTTATTTTCAGCTCGTTTCCCCGTTTCTTTACTAACGTACTGATTTTCTCGGGGTAAGTCGGGTAATTGTTGATAAACTTGCTGCCAAGCATCGCCGGGAGTGCTTCTTTGGGCATTGGCAGGTTGAATTATCCCTAAACTTAAAAGAAATGCACCAACCACAATGATCGCGAAAACCCCCTTCTTTAAGGGGGAGTTGACAAATTGCCAAGATTTGAGCGTCACTTGAATGAACTCTAAATTTTTGCTCATTCTATTTTCCAGTTGGCATCACTTTAGACTTCGCCAATAATTTCTGGTTGAGTCAGTTCGTCAGACATCTCGATAATTGCCCTCAGTACTGGCTTCATCATCATATCATCCGCACTGTCAAAATCTTCATAACGTCGGCGCTTAGCGCGATTTGCCACTTGAACTGTAATGCGGTAGCGATTTGAAGCTGCACTAATCAGATCCTCGGCACGGTGCATAATCTGAGATTGAGTTGTCTCGAATTTAGAACGCTTTAGCATAATTACTGGTGAGCGTGAAGTCATTCTCTCCAGTTTAGCAGCACCAATGCGTTTACTGCTGCTTGTTGGGTTGCAAGTAACCTCTCTATTGATAGAGGCTGATAGTTTTTTGTCACTCTATAAGTATTTTGTAACATTATCTTCATCAAACATCATCTCATGCCTGATCTTGTTGAAACTGCTGTTAATGCTGGAAATTTCAATACGTTAGCGAAGGCTGTTGAAGCTGCCGAACTTGTAGAAATTCTTAAAAGTCCCGGTCCCTACACAGTCTTTGCACCTACTGATGACGCATTTGCCAAGCTACCAGCAGGAACTTTAGATTCATTGCTGCAAGACATCCCCAAATTAAAGAAGATTCTGATGTATCATGTCGCCAACGGAGATGTTAGGTCTGACGACTTGATCCAAATAGACCATGCGGAAACGTTAGAAGGGTCAATCGTAGCAGTTGATTCTGCTAATGGCAAAGTGAAAGTAAATGACGCCAATGTTGTGAAGACTGACATTCTTACCGATAATGGTGTGATTCATGTTATTGATGCAGTGTTGATGCCTGCGATCGTTGCTGGACACTAGTACAGCGCGGCAGAAATAACTAGACAGTCAAAAAGTACTAGGTATTATACATTCAACTGGTGAGGTCACGGAGTCCCCCACCATACGTACTCGTTGGTGGGGGGACGCCAGAACCCACTGTTCACTGTTGACTATCTCCAATCCCTAATCCCCAATCCCTAATCCCCAATCCCTAATCCCCAATCCCTAATCCCCAATCCCTAATCCCCAATCCCTAATCCCCTTTAAATTGTTGTGGGGCAAAGATCCTGCTTACCCTAAAATAGCAAGGGCGGGCAAGATGCCCACCCCACAAAACTTGTCAAACCATTTGTTAAATGTGCAATGCAATTTGTTGGCTTAACCTACACCCAGAATGCAGCCAGTGCGTGGGGGAACACTTAAAGTGAGATGCTTAGCCTCAACACTCCACTCCACCTCAGCAGCGCCATATAATAGTTTGTTAGGTTGAGTGCTCAAACTTGCTGTATCAACATTCCCTTTTGCTGATGCAGTTCCAGCATTAACCGCAACAATCAATTCTTCTGTTCCCAAAACTCGCGCAAAGATGTAAAGTTCTCCTTGAGCATAGAGGATTTTATAATTACCCGTACGCAAGCAAGGGTACGCATGACGTAAAGCAATTAATTCGCGGTGAGTCTTGAGAATGTCCTTATCCCAATTAGCTTCTAGTGGAAAACCACGGCGCGAGTCTGGGTCTAAAGCTCCTGGTAAACCAACTTCATCACCATAATAGATACTGGGGGCACCAGGAAAGGTGAGGAGCAGTAAAGTTGCTAATTCCACACTCGCTTTATCATTGCCAGCAATAGTGAGCAATCGTGCTGTATCGTGACTAGCGAGCAAATTTAATTGAGTCAGCGCGATTTCCCAAGGGTAAAGTTGCAGGAGTTCTTGGATTTTCTGGGCATACTCAGTGGCGAACAATGGTGGGTAGGGTTTGTAGTCACGGCTTTGGACTTGATCTAGGACAACGCGATCGCCTGCGCTAAAAGCGATCGTTGGTCCTGCAAACAGATAATTCATCACCCCGTCAAATTGAGTTCCATCCAACCACTCACGGGAATCTCCCCAAACTTCGCCGACAATATAAGCATCGGGATTAATCGCTTTGACTCGCTGACGGAACTCTTGCCAAAAACCAGGAGTTTTAATCTCAAAAGGCACATCTAAGCGCCAACCGTCAATGCCGAATTTTATCCAATATTCGGCAATTTCCATAATATATTCCCGCACCTCAGGGTTATCGTGGTTAAATACTGGCAACGCTCGATTTCCAGCCCAACCCTCATAATTGGCGGGAAACTCACCATTATAGGGAGAAACGGGCCAAGCATGAATTTTAAACCAATCCACCCAAGGTGAATGAGGACCATTTTCCAAAATGTCGTGGAAAAAGAAAAAGCCCCGACTGGCGTGGTTAAACACTCCATCCAAAACAACTTTGATGTTCCTTTGATGAGCTGCGTCTAGCAATTCCTTGAAAGCCGGGTTACCTCCCAGCATCGGGTCAACTTGATAATAATCGTGCGTGTGGTAGCGGTGATTGCTAGCCGATTGAAAGATAGGGGTAAAGTAAATCGCATTAATTCCCAGATCCTGTATGTAGTCTAACTGCTCAATAATGCCCCACAAATCCCCGCCCTTATAACCTTGGAGTGTTGGCATCGCTTCCCAATCTTCCCAACGAGCAGTGCGTAAAACCCGTTTGCGGGGTTGTTTGCTTATGGCAAATCGGTCTGGAAAAATTTGGTAGAAAACAGCGTGTTTAACCCAGTCTGGTGTATGAATCTGCATGAATGCCTCTCTATCTCTCCATCGCAATAGTTGCAAATATCGGGTTCTTTGCAACTCACACTTGTGGTAGAAAAAGTGACTGCGATCGCAATACTACCAGATAAGTACCACTGCCCGGAATTGGGGATTGGGGATTAGGGATTGGGGATTAAGGATTAAGGATTAAGGATTAGGGATTAGGGATTAGGGATTGGAGACCCTTGCACACTGTTCCCCAGTCCCGAGTCCCGAGTCCCGATTAAAGGAATTAGGGATTGGAGACCCTTGCACACTGTTCCCCAGTCCCGAGTCCCGAGTCCCGATTAAAGGAATTAGGGATTAGAGACCCTTGCACACTGTTCCCCAGTCCCGAGTCCCGAGTCCCGATTAAAGGAATTAGGGATTAGAGACTCTTGCACACTGTTCCCCAGTCCCCAGTCCCCAGTCCCCAGTCGCGATTAAAAAGCTTTTTTTCTTTCCGGATGCCCTCTGACTTGCAAGGGAAGGCTGATAATAATGTTGTCTACATAAGAGTAGTTGCTACCTGCTAACATCAGAATGGCTGAAAATTATCCACCTGCTGAGGCGGGTTTTGTTATGAGTCAAGAAAACATTAACCAACCCCGCTCGATTCCCAAACCCATTCCCCGACCAGACCGAGGTTCCCGACCAGACCGAGGTTCCCGACCAGAACGCAACTTCCAAAAAGACTGGGACTCAGGACCAGAACCGGAACCAGTATTTGGGCAACACATCCGCCTGTTGGATGTTAACAAACCTGAAGGACGTGTCATTTGTGAGTGTTGGCATTGCACCGAAGGCGTGTTGATTCAGCACCAACGAGAGCCACAACAAGAAGAAATTAAGGTCACTTGTCCCCATTGTGGTAAGGTGGCGATTAAGTTACAGGTGGCAAAGATTTTGTCGGTGAATGCTATTCCGTCACCTTGGAAGTGAAAAGCACATACCACAAGCAAGGGGCACAGTATACTGTACCCCTCGAAACAACCTGTATTGCACCCAATTGAAAACGACTATATTCTGTGTCCTCAGTTCTCACTCTAACTGCTAGGAGTTGAGTTCTGTAAATTTTTCGGAATCTGTTTTGGTACAGTCCAGAAGTAAACTGTTCTGCCATCTACTTGCTCGACTTTGTCAGCTTTCCAGTCCCCCATGTCAAAAGCGTGGGACACGATACGCGTACCTGGTGGGAGTTTCAACAGCTTGGGTCGCAACTTGAGGTTGAGTTCCGGGAGCAGGTAAAGGCTGATCACTGTTGCATCGCTAAAGTCACTCGTAAACAGGTCTTGTTGGAGAAACTGTACCTTACCAGTAAGTCCTGCTTTTTGAGCATTTTCGTTAGCTTCTTTGATGCGTTGGGGGTCAATATCTATACCAACAGCCTTTTTGACTTTATACTTTTGTACTGCGGCAATAGGAATCCGTCCATCCCCACTACCAAGGTCATACAGAACATCATTTTTGTTAACCTTGGCAATTGTCAACATTCTATCGACAACTTCTGGAGGTGTTGGAACGTACACAACATCAGGCGTCCGTTGTGCAGTTTGAGATGCACCTGGAGACTTCTGCTGCACTTCCACTATGGAAGGAGACGCTTCATCCTGTTGCTGAGAACTCACTTGCTGAGTGGAAGTGCAACCAGCCAGCATTAGGCTACTTATACTTACTGTTGCAAACAAAACTTTTAACGTTGCCTGTAATTTCATGACATCTTTCTCCATGAATTAAGGGTTTGTGGAAGTGGTTCGTTGACGGTTGAGAAGCAGTAAAGGAATACCTGTTAAAAGAACTACCAGACCAGTAATACCTCCGATACCTGCATAAGTGATACTAGAGTATAGTAGGTAGCCACACATAGCACAAAACAGTAATGGTGTCCAGGGGTAAAGAGGCACGCGGAAAGGACGCGGTACGTCTGGCTCTCGGGAGCGTAGCACCAGCAATGCTACCCCAGACAGGAGAAAAAAGAACCAGAAGACTGGCGCTGTATAGTCTACCATCGTTTCAAAGCCTTTGCGAGTTAAAGCCCCAAGTACCACCAACGCCAACGAAATTGCGCCTTGAACTACCAAGGCATTCTTTGGCGTACCAGTATTCTCTTGCCAACGTCCTAGGAAGGCAAACTTCCGAAAGTCCCTTCCTAAAGCGTAGTTCGTACGCGCACCAGTAAAAATAGTGGCATTGACTGCACCTAAGGCTGAAACTGCAACTAGTAAACTAACGAACCTTGCTCCGTTTTCTCCAACAGCGCGACGCATTAAATCTGCTGTTGGTGCTTCCGATGAAGCTAAACCTGCAAGTCCCAAACGGTAAATAAATGCCACGTTAATCAACAGAAAAATCACTGTGATGATGGCAATACTTCCCAACAATATACGTACCATATTGCGTTTGCCATTTCGCACTTCTGCTGAAATATAGGCAGCTTCATTCCAACCACCATAGGTTAGCAACACAAAAATCATTGCTTGACCAAATGCGTTGTTTTGAGTAGCCGCAGTTGATGTCTGCTGTGGCACTTGTACAGCAAAGGCAAGACTCACAAGAACTATCAACAGCAAACCTAGTACTTTTGCCGCTGTTAGCCAGTTCTGAGTCCACTTGCCTTGCTGCACGCCTAAAATATTTAAACCTGTCAGGCAAATGACTACACCTGCGGCGTAAATCGCTGAAGAGTATTCTCCTATAGGCAGCAACTGAGCAGCATAATCCCCAAACACGAACGCTGGTAAGGCGATGGAACCAGTTTGAATAACGGTCAGCCGCGCCCAAGCAAACAAGAAGGCAGGACTTTTGCCAAAGGCACGCATGAGATAGTGGTAAGTTCCCCCAGCATCGGGATAAGCGGTGGTCAACTCCGCATAGCACAGAGCACCGACGAAGGACATTCCTCCACCTAGTAACCACGCTAGCAGTGCAATCCCTGCACTTTGCGTGTTCCCTGCGACTAGGGCTGGTGTCTTAAATATGCCTACGCCCACCACCATGCCTACAATCAAGGCAACTGCATCGATTGTAGAAAGCGTAGGCTTTGGCACTGTTACTTTTGTTGCCATAAAGTAAATCACCTGGAAATTTTGGTAATCAGCCAGGAGGAAACAACCTTAAAGCTTAGGATGGTGTTGACAAACTTTCAATCTGCACTAGGTATACTCTATCTTCAACATACGTTTAGCTCATAAAATTTAATGCATAGTCTTTGTTTTTTGTCAATAAAATAAATTTATTCTTGTTTGAATAATGTTTATTGCTTGGAGCTTTAATAAATCTCAAATAAGTCTCATTAAGGCTATAGGGCAGCAACAAAAGACGAGTAGCTATTGATTCATCGGCTGTTCCTCGTCATTTGCCAAATTTTCCACAGATTTCTCTGTTTGTGGTTTGCCAGAAACAATAACAAACTCAGCCTCTCTACTAGACTTACTACCCCATTGATCTAAAACATCTTTAATCAAGACTTCTTGCATCCAAATCTTAGCGACAACAGTTAGGGGTAGTGCGAGAAACAAGCCTAGAAAACCAAAGAACGTCACAAAAAATAGCTGTGAAATTAAGGTGATAGCTGGTAGCAGCGACACTTGATGCGCCATGACGATGGGCGTGATAAAATTGCCCTCAGTCTGCTGAATAATAAAGTAGAGAACCAAGACAGCGAGGACTTTCCAGGGAGCATCTAGAAGTGCGATCGCCATTGCTGGTATCACACTCATTGTAGGACCAAGGTTGGGAATCAAGTTTAAAAATCCCGCCAAAACTGCTAAAGCCAGTGCTGAACGCACGCGCAAAATTGATAAGCCAATTAAACTCATCAGTCCCACTGCACCCATTGCGATGGAAGCGCCTGTGATCCATCCCTCCAATGACACCTCGCATTTATCCAAAATTCCATCCACTCGCTGGCGATAAAACGAGGGAAACAGCCGCACAAAGAGTTTGCGGTAAGCTTCGGGATCGGCTAAAAACATCCCTGTTAAAACTAGCACTAGCAAAACCTTGAGAACAACTTCCAAAGAGCCAGAGACAAAGGCGAACGAGCTTCCCACTGCACGATTTATAATCGGCTGTGCTTGTTCGCTAAGGCTGTTGATATCAGGTATGTACGGAGTCAATTGGCTGGGAACGCGAGTTCTCAATTCATCTAGCCAAGTATTAAAGCGCTCCAAACCTCTGGGAACCTGTTTTGTAAGTTCTTGAAACTGATCTGCAAAAGGCGGCACAATCAGCCAGAAAAAACCGACAATTAAAGCTATAAATATGGTTACCGAGAGGAATACAGCAAATCCACGCTTCATTCCTAAGCGTTGGAATCTTCGAGCCAGCCGATTTAAGGTAGTCGCTAAGACAACTGCGGCAAATATCAGCAACACGACTTCGCGAATCTGCCACAGAATGTACAAAGAAATAAGTATGGCGATTAAACCAATCCATTGACCTAGATTCACTCCCTGTCTCCTGGCTGTTGATGAGCTGCTATTTCCTCTGAATGCAGCTTGGTTAGCTGATTCTAGCAATTTCCAGCTAGTTCTTTTTAATTAATTTTGCTGTCGTTGCGATTCGCCACAGTAAAACACTTGCCATAATTAAAGTCGGTAAAAAAACGATAATCAAGGCGTTTGTCGCTGTCGCTGGAATAGATACACTCGGAAGAACGTACTTAATCAAGACAGAGAGTCCAGCCGAGAGTAGAAACACTTTTAGAACAAATCCAAACTGATTTTGCATAAAAGTACGGCAATTCACATACATCTGGGGGGTCGATACGAAAAGGGAGATATGGACCCAGTCTTTACAATAAATTGAAGCAGAAAAAGTAACTACTAAAAAATAACAATATTTAGTGGAGGGTATATCCAAAAATGCCAGTTGAAACTAATAATAATAAACGCCAAATCAAACCGCCTAGAATCCGGCAGTTTGGTGGGAGTTTGCTCATTCTGTTGACCCTTCTTTTTCTCCTGAACGCGATTGTTCCCAGCTTTTTTGGTCCCAGACTGCCGCAAGTTCCCTATAGCGATTTTATTGCTCTGGTACAAGCAGGTAAAGTAGAGCGGGCTGTTGTGGGAGGCGATCGCATTCAGTATTCCATCAAAACCCAAACTCCAGATGGGAAACCTGCTGAACAAGTTTTCGTTACCACACCAGTAGCGCTCGACCTGGATTTACCCAAAATTCTCCGCGACAATAACGTAGAGTTTGGTGCACCACCGCCAAACGAAAATGGTTGGATCGGCACTCTTTTGAGCTGGGTTGCGCCTCCGTTAATTTTCTTTGGTATTTGGGGCTTTTTGCTCAATCGTCAGGGAGGCGGTCCTGCGGCGCTGACTGTGGGTAAAAGTAAGGCTCGCATCTACTCTGAAGGCAGCACTGGTGTAAAATTTATCGATGTTGCTGGTGTAGATGAAGCAAAAGCCGAACTGGAAGAGATTGTTGATTTTCTCAAAAGTGCTGATAAATACACCCGTTTGGGAGCGAAAATTCCCAAAGGTGTTTTGGTGGTAGGACCTCCAGGAACAGGTAAAACACTTTTAGCCAAGGCAATTGCCGGTGAAGCTAGTGTTCCTTTCTTCAGCATCTCTGGTTCTGAATTTATCGAACTTTTTGTTGGTGTCGGTGCGGCGCGAGTCCGCGACTTATTCGAGCAGGCAAAACAACAAGCTCCTTGTATCGTCTTTATCGATGAATTAGACGCACTAGGTAAGTCTCGCGGCGGTGCTGGTGGATTTGTAGGTGGTAACGATGAACGCGAACAAACCCTCAACCAGTTGCTCACCGAAATGGATGGTTTTGATGCCAACACAGGGGTGATTATCATCGCCGCTACGAACCGTCCCGAAGTTCTCGACCCAGCATTGCGCCGTCCCGGTCGGTTTGACCGTCAAGTTGTTGTGGATCGTCCTGATAAAATTGGTCGCGAAGCCATTCTCAAAGTTCATGCTAGAAATGTCAAATTGGCTGAGGATGTGGACTTGGGAACCATCGCCATCAGAACTCCTGGGTTTGCTGGGGCAGATTTAGCCAACTTGGTGAACGAAGCTGCACTCTTGGCTGCACGTCAAAATCGGCAAGCCGTGGTTATGGCAGATTTTAACGAAGCCATTGAGCGCGTTGTTGCTGGTTTGGAAAAACGCTCTCGTGTTCTCAATGAAACTGAGAAAAAGACCGTCGCTTATCACGAAGTTGGTCACGCCATCATCGGTGCTTTGATGCCTGGAGCTGGTAAAGTTGAGAAAATCTCGGTTGTTCCTCGTGGCGTTGGTGCTTTAGGTTACACAATTCAAATGCCCGAAGAAGACCGCTTCTTGATGATAGAAGACGAAATTCGCGGTCGCATTGCTACTTTGTTAGGTGGACGTTCCGCAGAAGAAACAGTCTTTGGTAAAGTGTCTACTGGTGCAAGTGATGATATTCAAAAAGCCACTGACTTAGCAGAACGTTATGTCACCTTGTATGGTATGAGCGATGAACTTGGTCCTGTTGCCTTTGAAAAAGTCCAACAGCAGTTTCTTGAAGGTTACAGCAACCCCCGCCGTTCTGTTAGCCCGAAAGTGGCAGAAGCAATTGACCGCGAGGTGAAGCAAATAGTGGATAATGCCCACCACATCGCTTTAAGTATTTTGCATGAAAACCGCGACTTACTGCAGCAAACCGCAGAAGAACTGTTGCAGAAGGAAATTTTGGAAGGTACACAACTGCGGGAACGTCTTAACCAAGTTAAAGCACCAGATGAACTGGCTGAATGGTTGCGGACAGGTAAGTTATCCGAAGATAAGCCTTTGATGCAAAGTTTGCTGGTTTAAGGATTTTAAAATCATTGAAAAGCGATCGCACTCCTAAAGAGCGATCGCTTTTTGTGTAAGGAGTGTTAAATATTTGCAAAGTTGCCAATTTACGGGGTAAATGGGTGTTTAATACATTGTATAAATTTACATCCATATTCCCAAAGGAGGCAGTATATGTCTAAAATCAATTTGCAAGATTTGAATTCACCAGCGGTGCCTTTCTTCGCCCGCTACTTAGAAGGACAATGTGAAGAGCTATCTGTTGAAGAAATGGAAGCTGTCACAGGGGGAGGTCAAATAAACACGACACTGAAGTACCCCTCTGATCTAGAAGATGTCGGTGGTGGAACAGTCACTACACTCAAGTACCCCTCTGATCAAGAAGAAGGCGGTGGTGGAATAGTCACTACGCAAAAGTATCCATCAGATGGTGATGACGAAGGTTTTTCTGTAGAGTAAAGCTTTGACATTGCCATTCTTTATTCTTCAAGTTATAACTGCTAACTTTTGAGCAGGGTGCAAACGGAAAACGCCATTCCTTGTAAAATTTCCTTGTAAAATGTTGTTGTATGCGCCTTGACCGTGATGTAGTTTTATTAATTACCCATAGTGGTGATTACTTTACAGTAGATAGAGTGGCACAAGCTCTATCAAGACGGGGCGCACAACCATTTCGCCTTGATACGGATCAATTTCCGCTTGTAGTGCAACTACAAGCCCGTCTCAGCAATCAAGGGCTGAATCACTCTTTGGAGTATGGTGGGCAGTCTATCAGCATAGAACAAGTGCAAGCGGTTTGGATGCGCCGTATTTGGCAGCCCCAGCTAAGCAAAGAATTAGCTCCACACTTCCAAGCAGCCTGCACTAGAGAATCACTAGCAGCTCTGGATGGTTTCTGGGACAGCCTCAAGCATGCTCGTTGGGTGGATGATTTGCAGCGGATTAAGGCTGCAGAGAACAAGCTACGCCAACTGAGGGTTGCTTGTGAGGTTGGTCTTGTTATCCCCCAGACTCTAGTCACCAACAACGCTGAGGAAGTACGGGAGTTTTTCCAAAAGGTAGAGGGAAAAATGGTTGCCAAGCTATTGACACCTCTTTCTTATAGCATGAAAGGCTCCCCTTTCTTCGTTTACACCAGCGCAGTCAAAGAGGAAGACTTGCTGGATGCCGAGACGCTGCGCTATAGCCCAATGGTCTTTCAAGAGCAAATTCCCAAGCAGCAGGAACTGCGGGCGGTGTTTGTGGCGGGAAATCTGTTTGTGGGGGCGCTAGATGCATCTGGTTATGCAGCATCCACAGTCGATTGGCGACGTGCTACAACAGAGGCTTGTGTGTGGCAACCTTATGAACTCCCAATGGATGTAGTCCGTTGTCTCAATGCTTTTATGGAAAGGTTTGGGCTTGTGTTTGGAGCTTTTGACTTGATCCAAACACCATCAGGAGAATACGTGTTTTTGGAAGTTAACCCTACAGGAGAGTGGGGAATGTTAGAGCGAGATTTGGGCTACCCGATTGCGGAAGCGATCGCAGATGCTTTACTGTGTTAGGTCGGAGTCGCAAATGACTATTTTAATCATTACTCACAGCCAAGACAATCAAAGCATTCCTCTGGTTCTTGAGGCGATCGCAGATCAAGGAGGGAAAGCATTTCGGTTTGACACAGACAGATTTCCCACAGAAGTACGGCTGGATGTCTACTATGGCAAGGGATGTGAGCGACTGATTCTGGAAAGCGACGACCAGAAACTAGATTTAAGTGAGGTATCAGCAGTTTGGTATCGGCGCATCGCAATTGGGGTAAGAATTCCCAGCACAATGGATCGGCAACTTCGACAAGCCTCAATTGGTGAATCTCGCGCTACCATTCAAGGAATGATTGCCAGCATCAAGGGGTTCCACCTTGACCCTATACCACATATCCGTCGAGCAGAGAATAAGCAACTTCAGCTGCAAGTGGCAAGGGAGGTGGGTCTGGATATCCCGCGCACTTTGACTACAAACAATCCACTTTCAGTCAGGCAATTTGCCTCTGAATGTGAGCAAGGTATAATTACAAAAATGCTCTCCTCCTTCGCCATCTACGACAAGCAAGGGCGGGAAAACGTTGTATTCACGAATCCAGTTGCACCTGAGGATCTCGACCACCTTGATGGACTGCGTTTCTGCCCCATGACGTTTCAGGAGAAAGTCCCGAAGGCGTTGGAACTACGGACGATTATTGTGGGAAAGCGTGTGTTTACCGCTGCGGTTGACTCCCAGGCTTTGCAGAAGGCTCGTTATGACTGGCGGCGACAGGGGATCGGTTTACTCGACGCTTGGCAGCCCTACGACTTGCCCCAAGATGTAGAGGAGAAGCTTCTAAAACTGATGACTAACTTCCGCTTGAACTACGGGGCGATTGATATAATTTTGACGCCTGATGGTCGGCACGTATTCTTGGAGGTTAACCCAGTCGGCGAGTTCTTCTGGCTTGAGGGCTGTCCAGGCTTACCGATTTCCCAAGCAATTGCTGACGTTTTGCTCACTCACTCGCAAAATTGACATTCTCCCATAAACTTCCACTCGCTGACCAGGGAACACTACCAGAACACTCTCCTCTTCAGGATCTATTAACCACCCTAGCTGACTGCCGTATCGCGAGCAATGCAACAAGTTACCCAAAACTTTTGTTTGTCTCTGGTCTGAGGAAAGAATTTCAATCGCCCAGTCAGGTTGAATTTCAAAGGGGTTATACCGTTTCTATATGAAGATGCATAGAAAGAACCCCACCGCCTGCGGCACCTCCCCGATGCCTTGGGGAGGTTAGGAGGGGTAAAAATAATGTGCAGCTTTACAAAAAATTGGTATTAGCAATCCTACCTGATGAACGCAATGGGATTCTTTCCCAATTAAATACAGCAACATCAGGGACGATAGAATTACCCCCAAAGGTGCAACGTAGTTCTGGAAATGCTATGGCAATGTTCTGTTTTTTAGCGACTCCATTGATAATTTTGCAAAGGGTAGTTTGAAGTAGGTTATGTTCACCTTGAGGCATTGGTTTTTGAATTCTCCATTAATAAATTCTGATGCTGGCTGAGTCTCTGGAACTTTTAAGAATTTTTCTAAAGTCAGCTTATATTTATTAGCTACAGTCATAAGCAAATTTTGCTTTTCAATTTTTATTCAACCCGAAATAAAATCTTCAATACGTTTTATTATCTCAGTAACCCATTTCATTTTTTGTTGACGAACTTCTGGATTTTTTGCTGTAAAAACCCATTGTAAAAAAGTTAGACCTTGGGCTGCCATAAACATTTCTATTTGTTGTATGTGAGTGAGAGGCAAGGGAGATACTTTCTCGTAACCTTTTAGTAGACATTCTCGAAAAATTAGGTACTGACTTGGAGCATCCATAATTTCCATTAGAGTTCCAGCTATATCAAATAGATAAAATCCCCAGCCGCACTCGTCAAACCTACATTCCGCAGGTAAGCAGATTAAGTAATCTTATATCTTGGACCTGTAAGGAGAAACCGCAAATCAGCGAATAAAGAGGCAAAAGTGTAACAAGGAAAGATGAAATAGGCTTAAGTAGTATTTAGTTATTAAATTCAGTAGATCGAAAAGTTTGGCGATCGCGCACAGAGCAATACCTATAAAACCGACTGTTGTTCAAAAAACCGTATTCTTAGATACATTTTCTCGAAAACTTCTTGAGAAACTTTAAATAAGTAAAACTAATTTATCACCTAAAAAGTTAAGGATAACGCGCCCACCAAAACATAGTTCTAGATCCGTAGTATGCAATTTTTGTAAAGTATGGAGGTAAAGAAGCAAAATAGAGGATTATTTGGTTTGGCTATGAGTTCAAAGGAGCCAGTTTTAACGGATAGTAAAACCTTAAATGAAGTAGTTAACTGTTTAACAGAACATATTCCAATTCGGACTCAAGGCAAGTGTGAACAACAAAATATTTTTGAAATTTTAATTCGGGCAGCCACCCAAAGGGATAGCATTGAAAACACTACTAAAGTCCTAAAAAATGTTCCGACAAGCAACGATGTTCGTTACCATTTAGAGAAGTATACTGACATAAATTCTCTAGAATCAGACTTAAATGCTGCACTTCAAAGCCGTTTACCAGAAGGAATTCGACAAGGGAAACAAAAAATTGCTATCGATTTTAACTTAATTCCTTATTATGGTGAGCCATCCACAGCCGAAGCACCTTTCATTTATAGAAGTCAAGCTAAAAGTGGTACTTGTTCTTTTTATGCTTACGCGACTATCTATGTAATTAAGAAAAATAAACGAGTCACTTTAGCTATAAAAGCTGTTCAACAACAAAATACTTTAGTTGCAATTATCACTTATCTTTTAGCACTAATTGAGCCTTTGAATTTGAGAATTGAGCGATTGTATTTAGACCGGGAATTCTTTTGTGTGCCAGTCATCAGATGGTTGCAATCTCTCGATATTCCCTTTGAAATGCCAGCTATTATTCGAGGTAAGTCGTCCGGGACTAGACAATTAATTAGAGGTCGGCGTAGTTACAAAACTAGTTACACTTTAAACAGCGATCTTCTATGGTTCAGTAACTTTTACAGTCTGGATAGTTTGCACATATAAAAATGGTAAAAGACGCGCACATGGGCGAGAATTTTTTGTTTACGCAGTCTATAAAGTTAAGTTAACTTTGCAGCTTATACATGATGACTATCGCCTCCGTTTTGGAATTGAAAGCAGCTACCGAATGAAAAACCAATGCCGGATAAAAACTACTATTAAAAATCCCACTATTCGGTTTCTATTTGTAGCTTTGGCATTCTTAATTATTAATGTTTGGATTTATCTAGTATGGCATTATCTCAGTCGTTTAAAAAGAAGTTCTAGGCAAGTTTTTTCTCATCTTTTTACACTCAAACAAATGCTTGAATTTTTACGTCAGGCAGTAGACCGCAACTATGGGGTAGCCTGTGAAGTTTGTTTACCGTCCGGCTGATTTTGGTTGGTTTAGCACTCTTTTTATAAGTTCAACTTATAAATTGTCTCTCAAAATCAGCTTTTGTACATTCCTGAATAAACGGTATTACAGACTACTATTTTTTAGCGCTCGCCAAACTTTTCGGTCTACTGAAATTGGCTACTTTTTGAAAGAGCGATCGTTAAATACAAATGAGTTTTACTGTTCACTCGTAGTAGCTATGAGCTTGAGTGAGAATGAGCTGTTATTAGGTAAGGGAGAAGCACAAAAATAAACGTCCTCATTCGCGCTTATGCTGGGGAAAAGCTTTAATAGAGAAGATAATATTTTTGACAAGCTGAACCCAGAAATTGTAGGAGAAATTTTCGTTCGTTAGTCAGGTTAGTTACCAGTTTAGTTCCTGAAACTAAAACTAGATGAACAGATTGAAAACATTGAAATACCCAACGCAAAGTAGGAGTCACAGTTGGTTTCCCTAGTTGATTAGGAATCGTCTCGTTATCGGCTGCTAAATTGTGACGAAGTTGTCGCTGTCCAATCGTGTAGACTAGCAAACATAAACCCATTATCATTGCCAAAGCTGCTACCCGTTTAGAGGATTTGACAAATACACTCGAAGCGAAAAAAATCGGGTCTTTGAGAAACTTAAAACCTCGCTCAGAACCAGACTGTTGTTTATATTCTAGAAGTACATCTGTCGGACTCCATTGTTCAAAGTCTGTTAAGTTAGTTGCTAGGATAAACCGTCCTGCTTGATTTTCAGCAGTAGTTATGGCAACTTGATTGAATACTAAATTAGCTTGAACATGATAACTTAGCTGACTCGGCGGTTGCAATGCACRAGGGCGACCTGATTTGTGATAATGAGCGCTCTTTACTACCTTTATATTCTCCAGAAGGTGATATTTCATTTTAGTAGCCAGCTGTTGAGCGGCTTCACGGGCATCAGCTTCACAATTAAACTCTTGACGACACAGTTTCTGTAAAGCATTTTGCTGGATTTTCTGTTGTTTATCTAACTGTTTACTCAATTGTTTTAAGTCAGTTTTTCGCCGCACCTGGCTTTCAACAACTAACCACCTCTGCTCCACTTCTCCATAATCGCTCTTGATTTCAGCAATAGTGTATCCGGCGATTTGACTGGGGAGAAATTCTGATGAAGCTAGCGTTTCTACCAACTGTTTAGCTGTTTTCAAAGTCAGAGGAACTCGACTAATCCACGGCAAATCTCCTAATGTCTTAATATTGGACTCTGAGTATAAAGCACTGTCAGCAACAAAGACTTCAACCTCTTCAAAAGTCCATTGGTTTTTAAATTCTTTAATCAGTGTGGGAAATCTAGTTTTTTCAGCTTCGTTGCCATCTCCAATATGCAAAAATAGTGGCACATCTCCATCACTACTACTCATGATATTCATAAGATACTGCTTGAGGTCAGGACGATGATCTCTAGAATAACCGTGGGTAATGTGAATCGCCTGAAAATCTTCAGTTTCAACTTGATTTTCGCTTTTTATGACAACTGATTTTTTAGTCGTTTCTATTCGTAGTGGTGCTACCTCATTTTTGGTTACGGTTAGAGTTGGTAATGACTGAAGTGTCGTCGGATATGACTCAATTTCTCTGGCTTTTGAGTCATCTTTATATTCTCCATGCACATGAAAACTTGTCCCGTCTAAATGCATTCTTTTTGAAGATATGCTAAACCGTTTGGCAGCAACCAATGCAATTTCTAGAAACACTCTTGATAGTCCAACCGCGTGTAGTTGGTCTAAAACTCTTCCTAATCTGTCATCATTAAGATGTTCAGGTAATACCCCCGAACCTAGCAGATGCTCCGTTGCTTTACCTATAAAAAACTGATGAAATAAATATAATGGGGCAGTTAAAAATCCCATACAATTGAGAATCATGGCTTTAACAACTTGACCCGCACTTACTTTTTCTAGCGGGTGAGTACCGATCAATGTATCGATTTTTTCTACAATGCCAATGTCATCAACGATACCCGCAATAATTCCCAAATGATCTATGTCTTGGGTTTGAATGTCTGGCAATTGCTGCTTCATGGCTTGTACTAAGAAACTTGCGAGTGAGTTAACGATCGCTCTTTCAAAGAGCCATCAAATTATTATCCAACAACCAAGACCCTCCCAGACTCATGCCGTGTGGGATCTGAAAATACCATTACTCGACCTGCTAACCTGCGGAATGTAGG
>JXCB02000058.1:0-63104 GCA_000828075.3 Tolypothrix campylonemoides VB511288
TGTGACTTGAAGAAGATTCTGTCCAGGTTGTCCAACTTTACCTTCCAAAAATAGATGTCCAACTTTACCTTCCAAAAATGTTAAAAAAATCACATGAAAAAAACTAAAGGAAAAGTTGACTTGGAGTAATATTAAAACAACGGACAATTTCAGAGAGAAAATCCAAAGAAATGCCAGGTCTGTAAGCATGATTACAGCGTTGAGGATTAGAAATTAAGTGGGATCTAATCCAAAAGGAAAAAGAAAGGTCTTTTAACCCTTCTTCATCAAGATGCACGCAACGTTCATGGAGGTACAAATAAACATCCTGAATCTGAGGTCGTTTTGATAAAGAAGGTGTAATCGCAATTAACTCTTGTAAGCAAGAGATGTTTCGTTGATAGTTTTCCAAATATTCTACCGAGCTAAAATAAGTAGCCAAATTAAGGGGAGGCTTTCTTTGACCTAACCATTCTCCACAATGAGAACAATAGCCTGGTTGGCAAAAATTTAACATTCTTTGATGGCAATAGGGGCAAGTATTCTCTAATAAAATGCGATGTTGAGGACAAAACTTAACATTTTCGATTAGCCAGAGTAAAGGAATGTAAATAACTTCTCCTTGCTCTCGCCAGACTTGATAACAATAAGGACACCAAGCACAAGAATGTTTCAAAAGTGGCTCTACTGAATCAAGGACTTTCAGCCAACTGATTAAAGTTAAAGAGTATAAATATTGACGAGATGTTAACTGTTCTATAGCCGAAACAATGATTGGAGTAATAGATTGAAATCCATTGAGAACTGATAAATTAGAAGAAGTTGTTTTGTTCGTTAAAAATATCTGTTTAATGGAAGTTTTTTTAGTATCTTTCTGCAATAAATATTCCTCATGTTGAATCAAGGGAACGAGTTCATAAGTATAAAGTTGCCAAGGTCGAAGGCAATGCTGTCGAGCTAATCTTTGCAGATAGCTACTTAAACTCTCAGTATTAGGAGTTCCTAAACCTATTGGTTGCAGAGGATAAAGGTGGCTTCTTTTAGGTAGATTTTGAATCGTTAAATTCCAAGAATCATAAGGAATGAAAAAAGTCTGTTTCTTTCTCCTCCTTTTCTGACTCCTCCTTTTTTAAGGGATAACGGCGAGGAGAAGTTTGTGCAATCTGCTTTTTCGGATTTTTTTGCTTCTTCTTGCTTTGGCTGTGTTTCTCCTGAGCAGTACCATGAGATAAGGGGATTAGTTTCAAGTCTTTTTGTAGTTTGAGTAAATCCTCTGATGACTCTTGTAGTTGTTGTTCACCTATTGAAATAGATTTCAGCATTACCAAACATTGACGGACTCCCAAAGCATGACGTTGCAAGTCAGATAAAGTAATAGTCCGAGCATTTCTATCACTCTCTAAAACATCATTAAGTGTTACAGAAAGCCAATCTTTAAGAATACCTACACAACCTAAACTCCTCTCATAAAGAAATTCCCAATTAGATAATAAATCTGGCTGTTGAGGTAAAGGAAGATATTGACTAAAAGTTTGCACCACACTTTTAAACGCTTTAGCCTCTTGCGAATTATCAGCATGATACCGTTGAAAATGAATGGTTTTACTACGTCGGCATAACTGATCTCCTAAATCAATTAAAGGTAATAAATCATAAGTTCCAGTGGGAATAATCTTCACTTGAGTTAGATTGGCTAGAGATTTGAGAGTTTCGGGTTGATCTTTTAATTTCCGACCACTAGGTAACATAGCAAGATGATGGGCTTCATCAATATAAAAAGCATCGGGAGAACGATGAATTAAAGCCGATTCCACTGCACTCCGCCACTTTGAGCAAGATTGCCCATAATTAATCTTTTTTTCGATTAAAGGTTCATTTAGTACTTTTAACAGACGAATATAAAAATCTTTCCAATCAAACTGACTAAATTCTGGGGCTTTAGCCTCTAAACCAATTACAGGGACTTTACCCTGATTGTGCTTTAATTCAGGTAAGGCTTTCTCGGTTAGTTTTTGCTCTAAACGGCGCAGTAAGGTAGTTTTCCCTACTCCGGTTGCTCCTACTACAAAAATTAAGGAAATCCCTGGTGCTTGATAAACCGATTGCATTACTTCATTAAAAGCCTGAATTAGATGAGGATGAGCCATTGTGTAATTCACAAAAAATGTGACCCTTTCAGATGTAGAAGCTTGCAATAATTCTTGAGGTAATCGCTGTTGTTGCATTCGTTAAAATTCTCCGTAAGATTCAAGAGCTTCTTCATTATCAGCATTATTCTGTAAGACATCTGAATGGTCTTCACTCTCAGAAAAATAAGTCGTTTGAAGACTATTTTGAGAAAGTTGTTTTCCTTCAATCAAATTAAGTACCGTTTGATTTTCTAAAGCTTGCAAGCGTTGTTTGAGCAATTTTTCCTCGACTTGATAAGCTCCTTGTAAATGTTCCATCAATTCAGTATTAGACAAAACCGTTGCTTGACCTTGATGTCTCTTGCGTTGGCGTAAGTCAGTGCTAATTACTTGTAGTTCTTTTTCCGTGCGCCCTTGGAGATAGGGATAATGATTCGAGGTACATTCATGCCACAGCCCTTTCACATAGCAATAGGCAACACTGACATTGAACGGGTCAATTTTGACCTCAACTGCTGTTTTCTCCACTTCTGGATCGCGGAAAGCATGACACCAATAATAAATATGGTTCACTTTCACTCCCCTTCCGGGCTGTACGATTCGGGTATCGCCACTGTGAGGTGAAGGTAAGGTTAAAATTAAAAAGGTTTGGTCATATTCCAAACGACGACTTTCTCGAATACCTCCTAATTGAATACCAGTTTCATAAGCTTGAAATGGGGAAAGTCCTAAACTTGAATTAAGTCGATTATCATAAATTGAATAAGCCCATGTTTCTAATGATTGATAAAGTTCACCAATTGTCCAAACAGCCTGATGAATGGGATTGACGGACTTGGTTACTTGTCTGTTGTTTTTGAGAATTTGGGTATTTCCTTGTAATTCATGTAACCATAAGGTGTTAGTTGTTCCAAATACTCTTTCCACAGGACTTCCATAACGAGGTTCTCCTGAAGGGCGATATTTATGATTACATTTGTAATAAGCCAAAAGTTGTTTAAAATAGACGCTGTGAAATTCTTTTCCATTATCGGTAATTATGGTTTGAGGTAATCGACCAAACCTTTTGACACAAATCCGAATTACCATTAAACAACTACGATAACTGGGTGGTTCAAAAGAAAGATAGAGCGCTAAAATCCTTTTACTATAACCATCTACCAGAAAAGTTGCCCAACAACGACCTAAGCTGATTTGTTCACTGGAAATAGCACTACTAATATTACAAGTTGCTAGGGAAATTAAGGAACTAACTAGGTTAATATCTAAGCAAGTGTGGTCAATATGAGCATTTTCCCAAGGTAATTCTCCATCTTTAGGCATTCCACTGATTGAGTGAAAGGGCTTAGTTTGTTTGGCTACTTTTGAGCCTTGGCGGGCTTGGGTGAGTTGATAATTTTTTTGTCGTTTAATCTGCTCGCGAAACGTTTTTTCTGAGGGAGGTTTAAAGGGAGGTTGTTGTTGACTACAGGCTAATTGAAATTCTCGATAGACTCCACTAACTCGTCTATTTTTGGCAGTAAAGTAATGTTGTTTAATGAATTCTGCCATAAAATCTAAGAGTGCTGGTTCTAGTTTTTGATGATGACCTTTATCTAAATGTTTGGGGAGTAAGCCAACGTAACCATGATTTTCTCCATATAGTTTTTGTGCTTGCTGATATTTTTGACGCCAACGACGAATACTGCGACTGGCTTTGGTAATAGGTAGAGAATTTTCTTCTAAGTATGGTTTAATGGCTTCATAGCGAGCATTAGCGGTTTCTAAATCTTGAGGACGTGCTTTCAGCAGAAGTTTTTGAACTTTTTCGTAACTCCGAATAGAGGAATCTTCTGTTAGGTCTGATAATCCCTTTTTTTCATAGAGTTCAGCTTGTTCTCTTGTGAGGAAAATATGAACGCGGTCAGGTTCGGCTAAAGGGGCAGTATTAAAGTTGATAAAGAGCTTTTCCGAGGCAATTAAACTATTGATTTCATCAGGACTAATTCCATTTATGGCTAATAGTAATTTGCTATAAGTTATTCCGTAAATTTCTTTTACTACAGATAATATTGTTTGATTAAGGCTCTTGTTTTCTTCTAAATCTTTTGCTTGAAAATAGGGTTCTAACCATTGATAATTTCTCAACCGAATTGTATTTTGTTCCTGATCTGTTCTGACCCGGTAGTTAAGCCCATATTTTTGGGCATATTCCTCTCCTGGTGGACAAAACCAATTTCCGGTTTCATCTTGGACGTAGCGGTTGGGTTGGTGTTGTGCTTTTTTGATTAATTCACTAATTGGTTTAAATTCTTCCCATCCAGCCCAGTTTACTTCGATTACGAAAAAATCAGGAGTATGCATTGTACGAACTTGGCGATCGCTTTTTGAAAAGTAATTTAATTCCAAGGGCGGCGGTTGGTCGTAATATTCTAAAACTTCTCGGTTATGCTCTAATTGGTCAATAATATGTGCTAACTCGCCTCGATGAGATTCAAACTGAATGGTTTGACCCATTTTTTCACTACAATAATTCCCACAAACATTGCCATAATTCCCTTGTACTTTGCGAGATGGTGGTACTTGGCGAATCTGAGCTATAAGAGAGCGGGTATTTTGGGCAAGTCTGAGTTGACTACACCATTGGTCAAACTCTTCTTCTGTGAGCATTGATTGGTTAGAGTTTGGTTTTTGTTTTTAGTTTATCGGACTTGTGTCCATTTTCTTCTTCCATTTTGGGATTCTGTCCATTTTCTTTTTCCAAAATTCCGCTTGCTGTATTAATTCCTTAACGAAGTCATAAGTATTTCAGCTTACGTTCTGTCCAATTTCTTCTTCCAAACCTGGTCAGAATCTTCTTCAAGTCACACAAGAGCGGAAGTGCTGGTATTTGTGCTTTGTTCCAAAGGTGTAGGAACAGCTAACGATGCTCACCAGCCGTCCGCCGGGGAGTAGCCACTTGAACGCTTGCTGAACGTGGTAAATATCGTTGCCGAGACTGAACGGCGGGTTCATAATGACGCGGTGATACATTGGTTTTGGAGTCACTTGCATAAAGTCGTCACCAATCAGGTTGAATCCCTGGCGAGTGAGGATTTCTTGGAGGGTAGGCGACACCTCGAAACAATCGGGTTCGATGCCTGCTGCCCTCAGTTCAAGGCAGATCGACCCTGAACCTGCACTCGGTTCCAGCACTCGCATCTGCGGTTTGAGTTCAGCGAGTTGAATCATTCGCTCCAACAAGTGCTGTGGCGTGGGAAAGTAATCGGGTATTTTCTGCCATACTGCCTCTCGCTTGAGTTGGCAGATTTCTAAAGCTTCGACTTCCGAGGTACTTTTGGGACGTTCTGTAGTCAACTCCTTGAGAGCTGCGATCGCTTTTCGGCACTGTTGGGGAGTGCGGATGCCAGCACTTTTCAGCTTTTTCACCCACTCCTTGTACCAACCGTCCGAGGCGAATACGTCTTCTATATCTTTGTCAGTCCAGCTATCCTTGCTCATGGATGCCAGGACTTCCAGTTGAGTTTTGGCGCTGATTCCTTCTAGAATAGGAGGCAAGTTTCCTTGTTCGGCACGAGCAGCCATAGCGTAAAGCCAGGACTGAATGCGCTCCAACCTCAACGCTTCTTGGTAAAGGGAGTCGGCAATTCCGGCGCGGCGGCGGGTGGGGTTGAGTTGAGCGATAGGCGGATTTTTCTTTGCTGCTATTGCCTCGGTCATTCCCTCAGCTAATGAGCGCAGCTTCTCAGCTTTGCGGGGATTGGGGAACAGCAGCGGCTTTATGTTTTGTGAGCCGTTTTCTACAGAGGGAAGCAAGTCCCAGAGTTCTAGTTGTTGCATAGATGGAAGATAGGAAAAACTTCTCCCTCTTCCAGCCGTGAGGCTGCGACCTTTGTATTAAGATTTATCGCGCCTCTGTTCAAAAGTGCGATTTTATGCATACGGGACGTACTTCTTAATGGTACCAGTGGGGCGCACACGTCGGCGGTGGGTGTAAAGTGCCTTTTTACCGAATCAAGTTAAAAGTTAACGTGAGTTCGATATATCCTGATTTGACCCCTCTCCAAACCTCTCACGCCAGATGCTTCAACGGGGGGAACCCCAACGCCAGTCGCCTGCGGAGGGAAACCCTCCTGCAGCGCTGGCTCCGCAACGCACTGGCTCCCCGAAGCGGGGAGAGGCTTAAAAAGCCTATTCTTTCGTACGTGCGTTACGGATTTTTTGCCCCTTCCCTACAAGGGAAGGGGTTGGGGTTAGGTTTCGTCGAACTCACGTTAAAAGTTAAAAGGCACTTATAAAGAAAAATAGTTATAAAATCCGGAACGAAGTTTTAGCTTTTGGCAAAGGTTTAATGCCCCTATCTTTATCAAGTCAAAAGTTAAAAGCTAAAAGTTAAAAGTTAAAAGGCACTCATAAAGATGATTCTCTTTTTATTTTTTATTTGTTATTTGTTTAGATATGGGGATTGTCTTTTTACTTTTTACTTTTTACTTTATCTGTCAGCCCTCACGCTCTTGGATTATCCGTTTTTTTACGTCTAGCGGCAACTGTTCATTAGTTAACATTTCATTAAGTAAAGGCGAATCTTTTCCTTGATTATATATAATTGCAACAACAAGAGCATAAAGATTAGCAAGCGGTAAAATTCCGTTTTCTGTTACACAATATTCTCTGACAATTTGAGATAAAAACTCAGAGTTAAATTTCGCTACCTTATCCAGTAGACCAATAACATATACCCTATTTACGTCTTTGACATCTGTAGCACGTAGTAAATTTATAGTACATAACCTTAATTGAGAATTGAGGCGCGAGTCTTCCAAATTGGCAATATGTTTTAAGGTAACAAAGGCAGAATGTGCGATTCCGCCATTAACCAATACACCCTTTCTCTCGTTCACCAATCGGTTAGTCATTTCAAATATGACTGCAGCTAAATCATCTGTGATATAGTTATTATTGTGAACCCAACATTTCACTAAATCGTAGAGTGGTTGCACGATTTCTGGGAGGCTTTCATTCTTGAAAGTAGTGCAGATACCACTAATATCTGCATCTGTCACAACTCCACCCAATTCTACCCTTTTAATTAACAATTTTAAACAGTTATAACGTACACCCAGTATTTTTGAATTCGCAAGGATGGGAAGAAAATCAGCAACCGGAATTTGAAGTAGCTTTTCTGCGATTCTGAGGAGAATTGTACTGGCTTCAAGAGCTACCTCACGAGAATCGTCCAAACAAAAAGAAAGCAGAGATTTTATGGCTGACTCAGATTGGCAATTTTCAGCTTGACGTTGGTAAAGTTTGACTAATGCTGCCCTTGATTCTTTATAGTTTGAGGTGGCAGTTAAATAGGATTCAAGTGTTGAGGAAACATACTTGAATTTTTTAACAATCGAATTAATTTTTTGCTGAGGCAAGTCAGATATGACTTGTCCGAATACTTCTCCCAGTAATACCTCGACTCGTTGTTCATGGGATGCAAGTACATCTAGAACCGGGATTAATTCGGTAGGATAACTGCTAACTTTTGGCAAAATCCACATTGCCAAAGACAAGCATAATTCTGGTGAAATCTGGTTTTCATCAACTTGATGTGCAATCTCCTTAATGAGCAACCATATAGTAGAAAGACGATTCTTTGTAACAGTGTTAATTGGGATATTTATCAAGGATGAAGCGACACAATTTCTGGCACCTTTCTTGATGGCTTCGTTGATAGCAACCTGATGACGGCGCAGTCTTTCACCATCCTTTTCAGATAAGTTATCTTTAAATAACTCGTTGATTAATTTTGTCATCAAATCAGGGTCATTGGCAGCTTGATCACCGACGGCTGCTGCTTGCACTAAATTCCAGCCTTGAGGTAATGGTGCATAGAGTGCTTCAATCCAAGAAGAACCAAAGGGTGAATCTCCTGATTGAATTAAACCAGGCAGTAAATGTTTGAGGAGTTCTACTACATTTTCCTTTTCCTTGGCTTGTTCTGTTATCTGTTGTGTTATAATTAACATCAAAAGTTCGCGTTGTAGTGCATCGGGAACTCCTGGATTTAGATATAATTGCACTACTATTGAACGCGCATTGCTGCCGAAGGAAAAATAACGCTCTTTTAAAGAGCGTAGCAAATTGACATCAATTCCGCGTCCCCACGTTTTAGGTGTTTTGGCGTAAGCACTCATCAACTTGCCAAAGACTTTGATTGCTTCTTCTTTGGCATCAAGTTCTTGTGCTACTTTCCGTTTAGCAACAGCAGAAAATACTTGTTCGATAGGGTTTTCAGTATAAATTTGCATACGGGTGAGTAAGTCTCCAGCAATTTCTGCTGCTTTATTCACCAATGTCTGTCCGGTTTGACTCAGTAGTTCCAAAACGAGTAACCAAACTGTTTGGGTGTGGCGCTTGGGTGCGCCAGAGGCGGCGACAAGTAGTGTATCTTGGTAGGCGTCGCCGAGTTGGAGTGCGGTGGGGAGTAGTTGCAGCAGCAGGTTGGAACTTTCTGGTTCGGTGCGGGAAACGGCTGCGAAAGCAACTGCACGAAACGGGGAAAGTTCTTGAAAGCGTAACTGGTTGGAAATGCGATGGAACTCGGCTATGTTGACAAGATTCAGCAGTTGACGGACAACAGGCCAGATATAGTGTTTAGAGTAGGTATTTTCGGGTTGTGTCAACTGGTTTAATTCTTGGTGTTTGGCTTGTTCTCCTGTTGGGGTTGATTCAAAGTAGCGGGCGATCGCATATTCTAGAAATGTTTGGTGAAAGAAACTCACTCGGTTTGCACCCAGTTCTTGCAGAACACCGTCACTCAAGAGTTCTTCATAAGCTAAAAATTGCGTTTCGTTCAGTTCCAGTTGAGTTTCATACACAAAATCTCTGAGGCGTTCACCCGAAGAGTTGTACATAGTTTCTGCAATCGCCAAGCAGAGATTTTGCTTTGACATTCCGACACGGCGACTGTCTGCGCGATTTTTCCGACTGACGGCAATTCTAAAATCCCAGTACATTTGATAAAGTTGGCTGACAGTTAAGTCTTCTGGGACATTCCCATCTTCTGCAAAGAGTTTACACATCAAAGCCAGCAACAAAGGGTTACGGGTGATGTCAGCCAGGGATTTGCTGTCGGCAGAAAGTGCGATAATCTTGTCGGCGAAATCTATGGAACCTTCTGGTGTATCAATTCCTAATTCTTGTTCACAAAAAGCTGTCGCTGCTGCTTTAACTTCTTCATCGTTAAATTCTGTAATGAAGCAGCGTTCTATACTTTCATTGAAACCTGCAAAGCTTTCGTGGTAAGGTTCAAAAAAGTCTCTAAAATCGGCATCGCGGCAAGTAAAGACTACAGTAGTGCCGTTTTCTAAGAGCTGCAAGAAAAGACCGCGTAGCACTGGTATTAATTTTTTCTCTAATACTAAATCGAGGGTGTCGATGAGCAGTACCCCTCTGCCATGTTGGGCGCTTAATCTAGCGGTTATTTCTACGATTGATTCTCGGACACCACTGACTTTTTCTCCCAGTTCGGTAGCAAAAGTATCAACCGTTTCGATAAGGTCATTGCAACGCACTAACGCCAGCCAACCTTTGCCAGTTTGTGTCAGTTCAGTATTAAATTCGTCATAAATAGTACCAAGGATGGTGCTTTTGCCATAACCAGCAGCACCGAGTATGGGGATAACGCGGCGTTTCTCTTCCACTACCCCGCGTCGGATGGCGTTGAGGCATTTTTCCAGCAGGGCTTCGCGGCGAATTGGGGGTAGAATGTAGGGGTCGAGGGCTGTTCTGGCACGTTGAGAGTTGCGTTGTACCGCTGCTAATTCGGCTGATATCTCCTGAGAAAGCTGTTCCTCTTCTTCCTCTGCAAGAAATGGCGCTGCTATATCTTGCCAATCTAAATCTAGTCTTTCACAAATCTCAATAAATTTGCTACGGTCAACGGGTTTAGCATTAAAAAACTTGCTGACAGTTGCCCAGGATGCGATCGCTATTTCGTAAGCCAAAGCTTTTTGAGTTAGGTTTTGGCGCTGTAGGGCAAGTTTAGCGCGTTTGATGCCTGCATCCGATGCAACCAGAGAACGCTTTGCCATAGCTTAACCCAAAAACTCGCCTGCTTAAAGTCATATACGAAGTCATATACATCAGTCAATAACTCATACTCATACTTAAATACGCCACAGCGACAATCAAAGTTAAGAGTTAAAAGACAAAAAGCAAAAGATATAGCTTTTTCTGACTTTTAGCGTTTCCCTCTTTCTTTTTACTTTTTACTTGACCAACGAGCAATAGTGAACGCAGTTCACTTAGCTTTTAGCGTTTCCCTCTTTCTTTTTACTTTTTACTTTTGACTTTTTACTTTATACCATGTTCACCATCGAACAAATCACATCTGCATGGCTTCTCGTCCGTGCGGGAAGTCGTGGTGCTGGCGTGGATGGAATGACGGTTGACTTGTTTGCTGCTGGTGTCAATGAACAGTTACGCATTCTCCTACGCCAGTTACAACAAGAATCTTACCGCGCTAGTCCCGCCAAAGGGTTCTTTGTAGCCAAAAAAAGCGGCGGTAAACGCTTGATTGGTATTCCTACCGTGCGGGACAGAATTGTGCAACGTTTGCTACTTGAGGAACTGTATTTTCCTTTAGAAGATACTTTTCTGGATTGCAGCTACGCTTATCGTCCTGGAAGGAATATTCAGCAAGCAGTACAGCATCTTTATTCTTACTACCAGTATCAACCAAAATGGATTATCAAAGCGGACATTGCGGAGTTTTTTGACAACCTGTGTTGGGCGTTGCTGTTCACTGCGTTGGAGGATTTGCAGCTAGAACCGATTTTACTGCAATTACTCGAACAGCAACTGAAATCGGGAATTGTCATCGCGGGAAAACCGATTTACCCCGGTAAGGGAGTTCTACAAGGTGGTGTACTTTCTGGCGCGTTGGCAAATTTATACCTGACTAGTTTTGAAAGAAAATGTCTCAGTTATGGGATTAATTTGGTGCGGTACGGAGATGATTTTGCAATTGCGTGTAGCAGTTGGCTGGAAGCAAATCGCATTCTCGACAAAATTACGACTTGGCTGGGGGAACTTTATTTAAATCTTCAGCCAGAAAAGACACAAATTTTTGCACCCGATGATGAGTTTACCTTTCTGGGATACCGTTTTGCAGGCGGCGAAGTTTACGCACCACCGCCACCAGTTATGACTCGTGAGGGGGAATGGGTAACGAACGAATCAGGTTTACCTTATTTTCGCCCAAAGTCACGCCCGGTAAAATTTGTTTCCCGTCCGCCAAAGGCTTGCAGTATCGCAAGTCCTATCAAATTTCCTACAGCACCTATATCTCATCTTTGGCAGGAATTTATGACAACATTATACGTAACTGACCAAGGCGCTTATTTGAGTGTCAAAAATCAGCAGTTTCAGGTGTTTTATCAAGGGGAACTCAAGATAAAAGTTCCAGCAACGCGGGTGAACAATATAGTTATGTTTGGTTGTTGTAATGTATCACACGGTGCAGTTAGTATGGCATTACGGCGACGAATTCCAATCATGTATCTTTCTCAAAAAGGGAGGTATTTTGGGCATACAGCAGTACAAGGAGATGCTAGGGTTGAATATTTAATGCAACAGGTGAAGTGCTGTGAGAACACTCAGTTTACTCGCCAGCAAGCAGAAGCAATTGTTGCAGCGAAGCTACATAATTCACGCATACTCCTAATGCGGTTAAACCGTCGTCGTCCAACAGAAATTGCTACTCAAGCGATAGATTTGATTGAGATTTTAATCGATAGTTTACCTCAAGCAGAAAGTCTTGATGCGCTGCGTGGGTATGAAGGGAAAGCTGCGACTGTATATTTCCAAGCTTTGGGTTCCTTGTTTACAGGTTTTTTTGCCTTTGATAAGCGCACCAAGCGTCCGCCAACTGACCCAATTAACAGTTTAATGAGCTTGGGTTACACTTTACTAAGCCAGCAGGTGTTTTCGTTTATCCAGTCTGTTGGACTGCACACGCACTTTGGGAATTTACATACCCCCCGCGATAATCATCCAGCTTTAGTCTCTGATTTGATGGAGGAGTTCCGCGCCCAAATTGTTGATTCGTTTGTTGCTTACCTTGTAAATAAAAAAATTCTAACTCCTGAAGATTTTACTCCACCTGACGAACGTGGAGGTGTATACTTACAAGCAAGTGCGCTGAAGAAGTATCTCAAGCATTGGGAGGAAAAGTTACAAACTGAGACGACGCATCCCCACACGGGCTATAAGGTAGCATATCGCCGTTGTATAGAGTTACAGGTGCGAGAGTATATTGCTTGTTTGGTGGGTGAAGTGGAGGTGTACCGTCCAATGGTTTGGAAACTGTAACCTACTATACCATTTGTGGGATAGATACAATGCCTGAAACCCTGATGATTTCGTTCTATCCCACAAATCAGCTTCCTCACAAAGGTTTGAGGTACTTTGGCTGGATAGTTGTTGAGAGTAATTCGCATTTATTTGGACGAAAATTTGCATCCCACAAAAAAGCGCTGTAGAATTATTTCAGGGTAAGGCTTCTAGGAGCTGGTCTTTAAACTTCTTCGGAAGTTGAATTAATGGAAACCCGAACCTCCATCCCATATCGCATCCTTACGAAAGTCTTTAAACTTCTTCGGAAGTTGAATTAATGGAAACTTTGTGAGCCATTCCTGAGTCGTCACCATCATCCACTTTAAACTTCTTCGGAAGTTGAATTAATGGAAACTTGCATCTATACGTAGATCTTGTCCGGATATAGACTTTAAACTTCTTCGGAAGTTGAATTAATGGAAACTTGCATCTATACGTAGATCTTGTCCGGATATAGACTTTAAACTTCTTCGGAAGTTGAATTAATGGAAACTCATGTTCCGTTCGCCACCGTCGTGAGAAACAACAGCTTTAAACTTCTTCGGAAGTTGAATTAATGGAAACCCTGCATCTGCTTTTTTAACAGTTTGCGCAAAAGCTTTAAACTTCTTCGGAAGTTGAATTAATGGAAACTAACCTAAATCCTTTAAATTCGTAGGTGTCATAAGGACTTTAAACTTCTTCGGAAGTTGAATTAATGGAAACTGTTATTGTAAACGTTACTTCGGCTTTATAGGAGAAATCTTTAAACTTCTTCGGAAGTTGAATTAATGGAAACTGTGTTTCGGCAACCTTTACTGCAGTAGTTACTTCACTTCTTTAAACTTCTTCGGAAGTTGAATTAATGGAAACTTGAAGTGTTAAACGAGATGGAACCTGCCATTCAAAACTTTAAACTTCTTCGGAAGTTGAATTAATGGAAACTCGATCTGCAATTTGCTGGGCGGCTTGGTTGCCACCTAGCTTTAAACTTCTTCGGAAGTTGAATTAATGGAAACATTTGGTATCAAAAAGCCAACCAAAAAACCAAAAAACTTTAAACTTCTTCGGAAGTTGAATTAATGGAAACCTGGAAACTAACTGACTTGCGGCAGGTAGATTAAAACTTTAAACTTCTTCGGAAGTTGAATTAATGGAAACAAGCCGGAATCAACTACAATTATCTCAAAGTTCTGAACTTTAAACTTCTTCGGAAGTTGAATTAATGGAAACGGCTGTTAACAGGCAAGTAAAAAGAGGTGAGTTGAGTGGAAAAGTCATCACCTCTTTTTCAAAACCAGCTAAATATATCCTGAAATTTTATTTTCTACTTTTCACTCATTCTGTTAATGTAAAAATTGTTATCGCCTAAAATGGACTGTCAAGTTTGAGTTTTGATAATATTTGTAAATATTTAGCTGAACAATACCCAGCAGAATTTGTCAGTTGGTTACTGTCAATTGAAACGACAGAAGTTAAGATACTTAAAACAGAACTCTCCTTAGAACCAATTCGTGCAGATTCTGTCACTTTTCTACAAACAGCGAATCGTATTTTACACATTGAATTTCAAACCCTCACCATATCTAATCCCCCGCTTCCCTTCCGGATGCTAGATTATTCTGTAACCTGAGTTCGACGTAAGCGAGTTAGGCCACAACAAGCCCTAAAGCTTGAGAATGTAAGAAGTTCGCCTCTGGCAATGTTGCTAAATCTTTTGTTGTTAGATTTAATGAAGGTTTTTTGTTTTGGTAGGTATAAGCAATTAGACCCGCAAGAATATTGACCAGAAAATTGGATACACTGCGGTGGCGAGTATGTTCTATTTGGGAGATATTTTTTAATTGATCATTGACTGTTTCTATGAGAGAACGTTTTCTCAACAAGATTTTATCTATTAAAGGCATCAAACGATTTTTCATATTTTTTTTAACAGTTGTAATAAGTTGAAGATTTTGCTCTAAAAGTTGTTGAAATAATTTTTGAGAAATATAACCTCTATCACCAAAAAGTTTACCTAATAAATTTTTTGTCATTTTTGGTACGGGTTTACGGTCATCAATATTAGCAGGAGTTATCAGAAAAGACATCAACTCACCTTGGTCGTTGATTATAAGATGTAATTTAAAACCAAAGTACCAACCAAGAGAATTTTTCCCCCAATTAGCAAAACCTTTAAAAACGCGATTACGCTTAGCTCTTTGAGTTAAGCAAATTTCTATGGAAGTTGAATCAATAAAATTAATACCAGTATTTTGTCCACGACGTAGATGGAGATACCAGCAGAGGGGGATTAACGCGTTTTTCTTCAATTCTACAAAACGGTTGTAGCTGACAAGTTTTGGGAAATATTTTCTAAAAAAATTACAGACGTGTTTAATATAGTAATCTTTAAAGTTTCTATAGGAGGATTGATGAAAATAAATAATTATTGTCATCACTTCACTCAAACATAAAGTTAATTTTCTGTTACGCTTTCGGTCTCCATTAGATAGTAATTCTTGTCGCCAAATTGTTTCAAATTTTTGACAAAAGTCATCCACATCACAAAACAGTTTCTCTAATTCCATTTCCATAATTTTTTTAAATACCTCCTTATATTTGAAATAATCACAAAAACAAAGATAGCGCTTATTTTAAATCTTCCGGAGACACAGTTAATGAGTAAAGCTTTGAAATTAGCTTGGCAAGCGATATTCGTGCTGACTTTTTATGTTTGAGAATTTTTTTGGCTACTTCAACAGCTCTTGTTATAGAAGTTTTTGATTTCGTGATTATTTCATCATTGAGTAAATTAGATGTTGTTATTGATTTTGTAATTATTTCAGTTTCTTCTAAGTTTGAATCCATCACAAAATCATATTCCTTTTCTTGAGTTGTCAAATTAGATTTTGTGATTATTTCATTAATTTTTGATGTTTTTGATTCTGTGTCTAATTCAATATTTTCTCCAGAATCTAGTCTGTGGGCTAGCTCCAACACTTGTGTTGCAATTAATTTCGGCACACGGATTGTAATTGTCTCTTTATTCTTCCAAATTGGCTTCCTGCCAGCATTTTCACGTCTTCCTCCCCGCAGATCCTGCTTTAACGCTTTTTTACTACTCATCCGGATAATGAATTCATCACAAAATCATTTTACTTCCTTTAAGTATCAAAGTATTTGATGCGTGCTAGTTATTTTCATTAATCAAACCTTATTGACATGATATCAAAGGAGTTTATGTTGCTACGCTCTTTACTCTGCTTGGTTTTCAGACTTTTTCTTACGTCGAACTCAGGTTCTCACAATATTCCTCCAAAATTTTTTTCTCCTCTTGGGAGAACTGAATCGTCAAGTTAGCAGCATCTTTTCTCGGCATGGTCATTGTTTTTCAAGGACTTTTCAAGTACTATAATAATATCAGAGCAATTCAGGGCTGTTTGAGTGAGGTAGACCGCACGGGGATCGGTAAGAGTGGCAGTTCCTTCGGAGTAAATAATCCAAGTCCGCCATCTTAAGATAAAAAAATATGAAACCGCAAAACCAAAAGCGCAACCGTGGGCTTATACTCAGTCGTGAAGGTTGGCAAAAACTTGAGAATGCCAAAATTGAGTGGGAATATCAGGAGAATAATGGCACCAGGTGTACCCTGGAAGAATTAAGTGAACGCGTTGGGATTACTCCTGTCACTTTCAGGAAGGTACTGACTCGCGAAACTGGGGTTGACAAACAAACGCTTGTTCGTTTGTTTATGGCGTTTGATTTAGAATTGGATAGTAGCGATTATACAAAGCCAGAGTCGGATTTAGAGAAACAGGAAAATTTGAAGCTCCTCAAGCGGGTTGATTTGAGAGAGGCAGTTGATGTATCTGTTTTCTATGGACGCACAGCAGAACTGACTCTGTTGGAACAATGGTTCATGAAAGAGCAATGCCGAGTAGTGGCGTTGTTGGGAATGGGGGGTATGGGGAAAACCTCTCTGGCGACAAAGCTGGTACGTCAAATTGAGCAACGGTTTGAGTATGTTATCTGGCGATCGCTCTATAATGCCCCACCACTTTTTGAGCTACTGGGTAACTTGATTCAATTTTTCGACAATTCGCAGGTTTTAGAAGCTGATTTACCAACCAGCGTAGAGGGCAGAATCTCGCTACTGATGGATTATTTGCAAAAACAGCGCTGTCTGATTATACTCGATAATGCTGAGACGATTCTGCAAAGTGGCGCTATTGCGGGAAGCTATCGACAAGGCTATGAGGATTATGGTCGTCTGATAAGACGCTTAGGAGAAGTTGTCCACAGGAGCTGCTTGCTGCTAACTTCTCGGGAAAAACCCAAAGATGTGGCGTCACTCGAAGGAGAAGCATTGCCCGTTCGCTCATTACGACTAAGTGGTTTGGAGGCGGTAGATGGGCAGAAAATCTTTCAAGTCAAGGGTTTTTCTGGTTCCGAGTCAGAATTGCGAACAGTCGTTGAGCGCTATGCAGGCAATGCCTTAGCCTTGAAGATAGTGGCGACGACAATTCAAGATGTCTTTGGTGGTAATGTTTCTGAATTTCTCAAACAAGACACGGCTGTTTTTGGCGACATTCACGAACTTTTAGACCAGCAGTTTGCCCGCTTGTCATATATAGAAAAGGATATAATCTACTGGCTAGCAATCAATCGTGAGCCAGTTTCGCTATCAGAGTTACGAGAAGATATTGTATCACCAGTACCACCACAAAAATTACTGGAGGCGCTGGAGTCTCTGCTAAGGCGATATCTAACCGAGAAGACTGCGCCTACGCTCGTTGAGAAAAGTGCAGCACTCTTCACGCTACAACCTGTAGTTATGGAGTATGTGACTAATCGATTGGTGGAGCAGGTTTGTGGAGAGATTGAGACTCAGAATATTGATTTGTTTAGGTGCCATGCTTTAATGAAGGCGACGGCGAAAGACTATGTTAGGGAAACTCAAATTCGCCTCATCCTTAAACCAGTTATTGATGGGCTGGTCACTGTTTATAGAAGCAAAAAAAACCTTGTAAATCAGTTAACCCAAATTCTAGCAAGGCAGCGAGAAGAATCTCCGCTAGAACAAAGTTATACGGCTGGAAATATTATCAATGTGCTTTCTCATCTAAAGACAGATTTAAGCGGCTATGATTTTTCTCACCTAGCTGTTTGGCAAGCTGACTTGCGGAATGTGAAATTGCACGATGTAAATTTCCATTCCGCCAATCTAGCTAAGTCTGTTTTTGCTGAAACCTTCGGTGGTGTTGTGTCAGTAGCCTTTAGCTCTGATGGCAAACTTTTGGCTTTGGGTGATACTAATGGTGACATTCACTTGTACCAAGTTTCGGATTGGAAACAACTTCTAACTTGTAAAGGTCACGCTAACTGGGTTGTGTCGCTTGCCTTTAGTCTTGATGGTAGAACCCTTGCTAGCAGTAGTATTGACTACACTGTGAAGCAGTGGGATGTCAATACTGGTGAATGCCTGCAAATCTTGCAAGGACACGATAACGAGGTTTGGTCTGTCGCCTTTAGTCCGGATGGTAATACGCTAGCGAGTGCCAGTGATGACCAGACGATGAAGTTATGGAGCGTCAGCACTGGTGAATGCAAAAGAACTTTCCAGGGGCACACAAGTTGGGTATGCTCCGTTGCCTTTAGTAAAGATGGGCAAACGCTGGTGAGTGGCAGTGATGACCACACAATTAAGGTGTGGAATATCAACACCAGTGAATGCCTCAAAACTTTTAGAGGGCACTGTGATGGAATACGGTCAATTACGTTCAGTCCTGATGGTAAAATGTTGGTGAGTGGCAGCGAAGACCAGACGGTGAAGTTATGGGATGTCACTACTGGTGAATGCCTCAAAACCTTCCACGGACATTCCAATGAAGTATTTTCAGTTGCCTTTAGTCCACAGGGCGATCTCCTAGCTAGTGGCAGCCATGACCAGACGGTGAGGCTATGGAGCGTTAGCACTGGTGAGTGCCTCAAAATTTTCCACGGACATTCCAGTTGGATATTTTCAGTTGCCTTTAGTCCAGAGAGCGATCTTCTAGCTAGTGGCAGTCATGACCAGACGGTGAGGTTATGGAGTATTTACACTGGTAAATGTCTCAAAACGTTCCAGGGATATACTAATCAGGTACTCTCAGTCGCCTTCAGTCCAGATGGGCAAACGCTAGCAAGTGGCAGCCGTGATTTTTCAATAAGGTTGTGGGATGTCAATACGGGTCAAGCCTTGGAAACTTTCCAGAGACATTGTGCTGCGGTTCGGTCAGTTGTCTTTAGTCCAAATGGGCAAACACTGGCAAGTGGCAGTGAAGATCAAACGGTGAGGTTGTGGGATGTGAATACGGGCCAAGCCTTACAAACTTTCCAAGGACATCGTGCTCTGGTCTGGTCAGTTGCCTTTAGTCCAGATGGGCAAACACTGGCAAGTGGCAGTGACGATCAGACGGTGAGATTGTGGGATGTCAATACGGGTCAAATCTTGCAAACTTTTCAGCGACATGATGCTGCGGTTTGGTCAGTTGCCTTTAGTCCTCAAGGAACGATGTTAGCAAGTGGCTCTTTGGATCAGACAATCAAATTGTGGGATGTCAGCACCGATAGGTGCAAAAGAACATTGGAAGGGCATACAAACTGGGTTTGGTCAGTTGCCTTTAGTCCGGATGGTGATTTGCTGGCAAGTACTAGTCCGGATGAGACATTAAGGTTATGGAGTGTCAGCACCGGTGAATGCAAAAGAATTGTGCAGGAAAATATGGGTTGGTTACAGTCAGTTGCCTTTAGTCCAGATAGCCGGACACTAGCAACAAGCAGTCACGATTATACAGTTAAGCTGTGGGATGTCACTACTGGTCAATGTTTCAGGACGTTGCAAGGACATATAGGCAGGGTTTGGTCAGTCGCCTTTTGTCCTGATAATCAAATTTTGGCTAGCAGTAGTGAAGATGAAACAATTAGACTGTGGAATATAGCAACAAGTGAGTGCTTAAAAACTCTAAAAGCCGAGAAACCATACGAGCGGATGAACATTGTCGGGGTTACAGGTTTAACTACAGCGACTATTGCTACGCTGAAAGTTTTGGGGGCAGTTGCTGGTGAAAAACAGTCTCTGCAAGCAATTATATGAAACCAGTAGAGATTTCACCACCGAGAGAGATCAGCCTACCGCAAACCTTATCTAAAACATCAGGTTGATGAATGGAAGATTTTTTCAGTCTAATCAGTATTAATCCCTGACTATCTAACTGTTACGGCAGCTAGGGCTAACCGCCTTGAGGCTGCTGCACCTCCTAGCTTAACAGAGACTAGACAATCAGGGTTAACGATCGTTTCAATTCTAAGCCACTAAACGAACAGATAAGCTGAATCTAAAAAGCACCGAATTCGGTGTCGCTTGGCAATCCTTGTGCGAACTCATTTATGATACTTTCCAAATCATCAAGTTCGATGCCATTCAATATATCGAAACTAATCTTAAGGAGATTGCTGGTGAGATCATGCCTTAAAGACTGCTGCTCGATAGTTGTAGTTTTTATTGCTTTCTGTGAAAAAACAGCCTCATAGGCAGAACCTAAACCTAGCCATACTAAAATCGAAAATCCAAAATCTAAAATCCGAAATCGCATCCTTCTTCTCCTTAGAGTTTGAAAAGTACAGTTAAGGGTGTCTGAGAAAAGCTCTTCTTGCTTACCGGGTCATTTATTTGGCTTCAGAAAATTAGTTCACGCTCGTAGGCAAGTATTCAACTTTAGCGGTTTCAATATATTCTGAAGTTCTTTGTCTGATATGTAGTCCTCCTTGGGTGGAGTAAAGCGCAATAACGCGGTTTCATAACAAGCTCTTGCAACGCGGATACAGTCTTGGGGAGTAAGCTTTGCAACAACCTCAACTGTATCCTCTACGTGCTTCACTTCGGCGCCAACACCGCTGTGTACGCGTAACCAACGTGTAGCATGGATATCCGGTGGTAGCAAAGCCCTTACACTCTGGATGTACTCTTCTCCTCTCAACACCCCTAGGCGCTCACACACATAGGAACAGCCGACACAATCAATTGGGTCGGTCGCCTGCACAGTTTGGGTGAAGTAATCCATTAAAGCCTTTACAGCAGATGGAACGAGCGCTTGCACCACAGCCTCAGCGTTATATCCCATTGATTGAATATCGAGCAGGGCTAGTCGGTCGTGACCTGCCTCCTCTCTGGCTTTCTGTGCAGCCCATTGTGCTAAACTGTTGCGACCTATCGAAGCAAAGCGCTGAGCAGCTTCCTCCATCAGTCGCGGGTTGGGGTGAGATATATGGTAACCACCTGCAAGTCGCCATACCCAACGCGTACGAGTCAGAGCCGGTGGTCTACGGTTCGACTTTATATCCTTCCAAGCTAATACTATTGCCTGATCTAAAAGCTTCTGAGTTTTAACTATGCTGTCTGCATCAATCATCTTTGAAGCGATGCGCTCCCCGCTCTCCGCAGAGGTGGGTTGATGGACGCTAGTGGGGTTGGCAGTCTTCAGCATTACTTTGTCAAGCGCAATACGCACCCGTTCAGTATCAATTAAAAAGTTATTACCCATGGTTCGTTTCCTCGCTTGCGGTTGCTCTATATGAGAGAAAGTCACTCGTGGAAAAATTTCTTGCTCGAACTTGTCTCAATGGCAGTGGGGATACTCAGATGAGCTTCCTAGCCATTCAGCTGTGCTACACCCAGGGCGAGCCTTAGAGAAATCTCACTGGAGTTGCTCGTTGCACTTTTTGAGTGGTAGCCTAGTCAAATAGCGATCCCGATGTAAAAACATCTGCGTTGTTAACGGGTTAGTAATCCCCAAACCTGTTGTGGTAAACACTACGACCGGACGACCACTTGCAAAGTACGCCTCGGTTGCTGCAAAAGCTGCTCACGCTTCATGATGAATGTGCAGTACGCGTATGTCACTCTGTAGCAGTGCGTGCTAGAGGGGTGCGATGCGGAAGCCGCCGCCTCTAGCACGCACCACCCGAAACACCAAACGCATATTGCACTCCCATATCTTCCAGCATTTTGGCGATCGCTTCAGCCACTGAGACAGGTGCAAATTGCTGCCTTGTTTTGAGAGACACGATGTCCAACTGTGGTTTTGCCTGGACATCTGCGAAACGCTCGGGGATCAAAGATAACTCAGATGGTGAGACAATGCTATGTTTGCATGTCTTATTAATCTGCGTAGTCTGAACTGGGGTAAATGCGTTATTGGTATCAGATTTTAACTTCTTAGCTCTATTTCTGTTGGTAGGAAAAGATTTAGTGTTCATAGGAGCAAAGTAGATGCATATAGGTTGACAAACGGCTCTACTTATGCAGAGGCTAGAGGAAATCTACCAGAAAGCTCTCACTTATAAGCGGTAGATAGATTGCAGACAGTATGGTTTTTCGCTATTCTGCTTATTCAACTAAAGTGATGTGTATTGCAGAATGGGTAGTGCTTGCTTTGTGACAAAGGCAACCCAAGATGCAATGATAAATTGGTTTTGATAAAATGTTTTTCTGTTCTAAACTCTTGCCACCAACTACCCGGTGCTTGTTGCCCCACTCTACAAACTGAAGGAGACTTTACGTCATCGCCAAGGTGGGCACAATGCGATCGGCATCAGAAACGCTCCAACTGCCATCTTCATTCTAATTGCGTAAGATAAAGTCCAAAAAGCCCTTTGGTTGTAGCCCTGGCGGCAGAACCCCGGCACGAATTGTGTCATAGATAGTAAATGAGACGTCGTCCCACGGATCGTTTATACTCTGTTCTACTAACTGTCGAGCGACAAACTCAATATGCGACGGGAGGGTATCCCAAGGCAGTGTAGAAGAATTAAAAATTTCGCAGCATTGCTTATTGGTCATATCAAGCACCCTGGTCAATTTAGTTGGTAAATTGATGTCTCATGCCATTGAGTTTGCTTGCTAAACAAAACTTTAACAACTCAAGTTAACAAACTTACGGAAAAGTTAAGCTTTGTGTAAGTTTGTTATCTTAGCCTGCTAACCTGAAATTAGCATATGCAAATATACTAAAATCGCCTAAAAAGCTTGATACATGGTGGATAGTAACTAAGCGGACATAATTAAACATAGGATATGTTAGGCGCAGCCGCAGGGCATCAATTCCTTGAGCAACATGGGTTACGCTATCGCGCTTCCCATCCTACTAGGATGGTTCATTTTAATTCCACAAACCTACTTAAAGCACCTCACCCACAGCTTTCAACCATAAGTTAGAAAAGTTGTGGGTGAAGTTTTGCGTGAATTGTGGGTAATCATGTGGGATGATCAACGCTTGGTAACGCTTCGCCCCCCGCACAACCGGACAACCGAGTTCTCCCCATCGGCTTCCAATCTCGCCTACTTTTCGAGTGCGGAGGTACCACTATTGCCCCCCAAATACCAAAAACTTTACATAGGGCTTGCTGAAAAAGTCTTCAAAAAGCAGTATGAGGGTTGATTGGTTGCTCAACAAACATTAAATATAAGCGTATATTATTTGCAAAAGTGTAATTCATAAATTTGATTAATGGAAAACGAGAAAAAAGGTTTTGTTTCCAAAAATAGACATAAAAAAGCATAAAACAGCCGTGAGAGGTGAGTGGAAAGATTCATAACTAAAAAAGTAATAGCAATTGCAGTTTCAGAGGTATTAGCACGTTTCGCCATCACTCTACCCAGACTAAATCGTCTTTTAGCTTGTCCAAACTTTCCCTCAATATGATTACGAATCTTCTCGGATTCTAAATCTTGTTTCTTTTTTTCTTTACTCACATTGGCAGGAGGTCTTCCCAGGGGAGGTCCACTAATTTTAATGCCTCGCTCTTTGCACCAAGCTCGATTTTCTTTTGTACGATAGATTTTATCAACATGAACAGATTCTGGATAATAACCAGTGTAGTTTTTATATGCTTCTATTTGTGTTTTCAAATCTCCTGATTCATTAAAGTTATCCCAACTAATATGGTCTAGAAATACATATCCATCAAAGCAGCTAGCCGATAATTTTGCGCCGAATTCAACTGACTTCCCGGCTTTTCCTCGTACTATTGGACGAACATGTGGTTGACTTAAACTAACAATACGGTCATCAATACTTTGTTTTTTATTTTCATACAACCAGAGTTGTTGACGATAGACTTCTGAAACCACTAATAACATCTTATATTGTCTTTTACTTAGACTCTCAAGAGTCGCACCTAAGAGAATTAACTGCTCAATATAAGATAAGTTCCTTTTAATATATTGAAGTTGTTTTTTAATTGCTTTTCTTCTTTCTTTTTGCGACACACGACGTTTCTTCGCTACCTCCAGATAGTCAATTCTTGCTATTTCCCGATAGGTTCTTGGTTTCTTCTTTAATTGTCCCTTTATCTGTTCATAAAGAGAATCTATAATTCTTTCTGTCTGCTTTCTTGCTTGATTTAATAGTTCTAAGTCCGTCGGATAACTAATATCACCTGGTGCACAAGTTGCATCTAATATTAATTTTCCACGATTTTTAGGTTCACCCTCCAAGTTCGTCAGTCCAAAGAGTGGCTCTGGCGCACGTGTGGCATCATCACTTATTTCTCTTTCTTTTTCTTCTATTTTTTTTTTCAGATGGTTGAGAAGATGTTGTTTCTAACATCCTTTTCACCATTTCTTGATTCACTTTATTTACTAGATTTACACTTATTCTTTCACGGAAGTAAACTAGCATTGATGCATTAAACGGAGCTTCATTACTATAGGACGACATTCCTATAAAGTACTGGAGATAAGGGTTCTCCTTGATTTGCTCTAGTGTTTCGCGATCGCTTACTCCAAGTTTCTCTTTAATTATTAGTGCCCCTAATGCCATCCGGAATGATTTAGCCGGTGCCCCCATTTCTTCATCAAATTTTGATGCATATTCCTCTTCAAATTCTGACCATGGTATTAGCCTTGCCATTATTACCCAACGATTATCAGAAGATAATTTTCCCTCAAAGGTCAGTTCAAAGTTTTCCGGTGGAATTGGCGGTTGCTCTTGTTTCCTGTACATGGTTACTAATTATACCGTTTGTCTTGACTAACCATGGTCATACAAGGTTTTTGAGCTATTCTATCCCTTTTTCTTGCACTTAACAAGACGTATAAAGTTTACAATCTGCACAGTGTTGTCTTTTTCTACTTTTTCAGCAAGCCCTACCTAGCTCTTCGACTACCCTTGCCAATCGGTCATCAGTGGTATCTTTTTCCCCTATTGACCACCCCGTAGTTAACTCTAAAATCCTTCGATGTGTCTGCACCCAAGGTTCCACAGCAGACAACCGATGGTCTGACTGGGTGATGATGTATGTCAATAACAATACACTTAATTGCCCATAGCTCAGCCCTTGGTAATTTCCGTGTGGTTCCTTCAGTTTTTGGTCAATACATTTGGCAATCTCCATCTGCTTAAGCCACTCCACTATTACGGGAATATCGTCGATGCGCTCAGAACTTATTTCCACCGTTTTTCGACCTTCACTGATACAGAAAGGGGATTGATACTCCTGTGCATACTACCTGGTTAGTACGGCAATAAAATAATTGAGGGCTTTAAGTGCTGCTTTGTAGCCTGGAGCTTGCTTACCTAACTTCAATTCTAGTAAAACTTGGTCACGTAAAGTTTCAAGTGTTGTTACCCTAAATGGCGTAGTCGTAAGTTCAACAGCAGTAGTTTTGTCTTGATCTATTGGCTCTTTTTCCCGTGTAATACTTGGGCTAGCGTTCCCCGTCATCAGCTGTTCCAAGTAATCAGCTCTAGTCATACCCAAGCATTCAGCAGTAATCCCCAGAATCTTCCAAGTTTCATCAGTTAATCTTACTGAGCGCACTTGACGATAATCATCGTTCTTAAGGGCAAACTTCCCTTGAATGTCCCGCTTCAACATCAGCTCCTACCGTGTATTACACAGTAAGTTTAACGTTAAATTAGTGAAGACCACAATGTAATCTGTTGTATGACACAAAAAGGCAATTTACRGCGAACTCCCCATGTATGACAGGTTAACATTTACTCTTTCTCGTCCATGTATGACATGGTTGTTCTCCAGCAAGCTTTACCACGTATTACACGGAGGGGTTTTTAGCCGAGCCACAATCGCATTGAAACCTTACCCTGTTAGGCATTAATTCCTCTCTCCCTTTTAAAATGAGCGAACGTACAGTCACTGGACTCTCGACTGTACTTTTGCCGAAGATGCTTGTCGCATTCGTTCTTTCCACAGTCCGAGGAATTTTGCTCTTTTAAGACGCTTTGCTCTTAATGCCCTTAACTGTGAAAAAACCTACAAACGTAGTCTCCGTCAAAAAATGAAACGCACCGCTATGGATAATAATTATATGATTCAGGTTCTCAGTTGTTGTTTCATTGACAATACTTTAGATTCTTCTAATTTCTTGTGTCAAGCCTGATTGAGATGCTCTTACCCTGGTGAAGATATTCAGAGTAGCACAAGAAAGATTTCGATTACATTCAAGTAAGTATGAACAAGTAATCATGACGATTTGTGGACTTGTTCGGTTACGAATTGGAACATACCTCTTCTAGTTATAGAGACTTGGAATGAGGAAAAACTAAATTATTTCACATATCTGCTATTTTTTGGCTGATTCCCTATAAGAAACATCTCTAAGGCTTATTCTAACGTACAAGCTATCAATATGAGTATTCGGGCGATCGCACTTTATAAGGTAGCAATGGTAGGACTTTGGCTGTTTCCGGAGATGTCTAATGTAACTACGCAGAATACAGGTTTGGTCATCTGGACGGAATGAACCGGATAATAAACCATAACTATGTAATTTTTGTAGCCATTGGCAATCTAAAACATCCGTTTTGCGCCCAGGTACAGTTTTGACGTAGTGGGCATTCACCAGCTTGACCTCAAAACCACGGCTTTCTAACACTTGAAACACAGGTATCCAATATACCCCTGTTGATTCCATTGCTACTGTCTCAATCCCACACTTGTTTAACCAATCCGCCATTGCATATAGCTCTGCTGTAAAACAGGCAAAACTACGTACACTCTCACTATCTCTGTCAACAGGAACACTCACCCAATGCCTATCCGCACCAATATCGATGCCTGCGGCATTCGGGTTAATCACAGGTAAATTTCCTTTCCCTGAACCAATTGGCTGTTCCTGCTTACTCATATGTTTTGACCACAGCGATCGCATCATTTTTGTGTAAGGATGTACCATGCCTGGGTGAGGCTGATCAATTTAATCTCTCAAACGGGATAGTAACTGTCGTTACTTCACCAATATTTTTGCCAAAATCACCCAGAACCAGGCTTACATTCGGGCGCACACAGCACCATTGTTAAAACGGTTTTTGCTGTCATGGTACTACTCTAGTGTAAGATTTATTGGCCTTAGAACCCTCTTAACCTGTGTTTCTTCTATATTTTGCGGGAGCGAGAAACGCGCCCGTAGGAGGCTTATATCTTGCACCTCTATGAATAAACCCTGAATACACGAATAAAAGTGTAAGAAAGTAACACCAGAAGCAAGAATGATATTACGGAATAACAAGTTATATTTAGAACTATAGAAATATTGAGAATACGGTAATGAACCTCAGTACAGGCGATCGTTAAATAGGAGAAGTGCCTGGATTTGCACCATGAACGAAAATATGAGCAGAATTGGGCGTGAAATGCATATAAATTAACCAAGAACTTTTGTGTCAATTCTTGCCCAGTCGGGTAGGGCGGGGGTATTTCTACCCCTTTCCCCCCTCAGAACCGTGCGAGCGACTTTACACCGCACACGGCTCAAGCAAATCATAAAACTACCAATTGGGTAACTCCTCGTCTACTCATAGAACCAACTTTCAACGGGAGTGTATCTGTTGATGACAATAGTAATGTACCAATTGGAGATTGGCATAACTATTGTTGCCTTGCAAATGACGAGGAATTTGATGGTGAGTGTGTAATGGTTCCCCGTTAAACAGGGATTCATTACACATTGGGCATCGATAATCTTGTTTGAGAGCTATCTTCTGGTAACTGGGAATTAAATCTTTGGATTTTGTCTTTTCCCTGTTCTTCCAATATGTTCTCAGATTCGGGTCATCGGGTGATGATGCCCCTTTAACAAGAACGTGTCTTTCTATCCCAAACCAACTAAATCTCAACAGATGTTTCCCTGTAAGTTTGTTACCAAACACCCAGTTATCATTTCTGTCAAGATTTAATCTTCCCCAGTATCGTTTCACTCGCCATCCCTGTGGTTTATTAGGGTGCATTCGTTTGGTGTACCTTTTTTCCCTCTGAAACATCCAATTATCTAGACCACGAAATGTTTCTGAGGAAACCCCGATACGGAAATAGTTAGCCTCGCCTCGAATAATCGGGTTAAGCTTATCTATTAAAACATCGATATTTTCGCTATTATGTTCAAGCCAAATTTGTCGGAGTTTATTCCGTATTCTCTGTATGGATTTCTTGCTGGGTTTTATTAGCAATTTCCAGCCCGTTTTTGTATTGGTTACTGGATACTGCCTAACGTTGAATCCGAGGAAATCAAATCCTTCACTAATATGAACAATTTTGGTCTTTTCATCTGAGAGGGTAAGTCCTCTTGACTTCATCCATTCGTTTAGGATAGATACTGATAATTCAGCATCCTCTTTAGTTTCACAAAAAACCACAAAGTCATCGGCATAGCGTACAAAAGCGCGTTTACTTATGAGTTCGCCATTCTTTTTGTATTTTATGCCTAACACTTGTTCAATTCCATGCAGAGCTATATTGGCTAATAACGGCGAAACAATTCCACCTTGCGGTGTACCCGTTTCAGTGTAATGGAAAATTCCATTGTCCACATACCCTGCTTTTAACCATTGTTGAATTAATTTCCTGGCTGGGAAATTACCAATGGCTTTCATTAATGGTTCGTGTGCAATGTTATCAAAGCACCCCTTGATATCGGCGTCTACAACCCATTTCTTCCTTCTGTGAGGACAAGCAATTCCATAGATTTTTGCAATTGCATCATGAGCGCTTCTGCCAGGACGAAAACCGTAGCTGCTGCGTTCAAATAGAGCTTCCCAATAGGGTTCCAATGCGTTTTTTACAATCGCTTGTAGGCAGCGGTCTATTATGCAAGGTATTCCGAGAGGTCTTTGTTTTCCATTTGGCTTGGGGATATACACCCTTTTAGCTGGAAGTGGTTTCCAAGGGATAAATTGTATTAGTGCATCTACTAACACTCCCCTGGCTAGAGGTGTTTTCACCAGAAGTTTGTCCACACCCGGTGTATTCCTGCCAGAGTTGATTTGCGTTACTTTCCTTACCGATAACAGGATATTGGAGTAGCTACGCATTAGCAACCTTTGTAGGTTGCGAACCAATTTCAACTTACCCTGAGTGGCAGCCTTGAAAATTCTTTGTCTGAGTCTCCTAACTACTTTGTTGGCTCTGCACCAATCTATGCTTTGCCAATCAGTAGTTCTCGGAGTTACGTTCACAATCCCAGCGGACTGCATCTAACTTTTCCTTTTGAGTTCGGTAACATCACAAAGGCATTTCAAGAGATTCAGCTGCCATACGTCAGCACCCTTTCAGGTCAGGCATTTTGCCCTATCCACCTGGTTATGTATTCCCATTACCTTCTCGGTTGGTGGCATTTGCTTCTTTTGGCAAAAATATTGGTGAAGTAACGACAGTTACTATCCCGTTTGAGAGATTAAATTGATCAGCCTCACCCAGGCATGGTACATCCTTACACAAAAATGATGCGATCGCTGTGGTCAAAACATATGAGTAAGCAGGAACAGCCAATTGGTTCAGGGAAAGGAAATTTACCTGTGATTAACCCGAATGCCGCAGGCATCGATATTGGTGCGGATAGGCATTGGGTGAGTGTTCCTGTTGACAGAGATAGTGAGAGTGTACGTAGTTTTGCCTGTTTTACAGCAGAGCTATATGCAATGGCGGATTGGTTAAACAAGTGTGGGATTGAGACAGTAGCAATGGAATCAACAGGGGTATATTGGATACCTGTGTTTCAAGTGTTAGAAAGCCGTGGTTTTGAGGTCAAGCTGGTGAATGCCCACTACGTCAAAACTGTACCTGGGCGCAAATTTGTCTGAGGTGGGATTAGATCCAAAACGCTTCTTGAGTGTTAAGCACTTTACCTCCTGGTTGGGCTTATGCCCAGGGCAACGTATTACTGGCGGCAAAGTCAAAAGCTCTAAAACTCGCCCAGTTGTCAATCGTGCTGCAAATGCTTTTCGCTTAGCTGCTTCTTCTTTAAAGCAGAGTCGCTCTGCTTTGGGCGCTTTTTACCGTCGAATCAAATCGCGTTTGGGCGCACCCAAAGCCATTACTGCCACCGCACACAAGTTGGCACGCTTATTTTACCTTATGTGGACTCAAGCTGCCGAGTATGTTGACCCAGGTCTAGACTACTATGAGCAACAATATCAGGAACGTGTATTCCACAACCTTAAGAAAAAAGCGCAGTCTTTGGGCTTTGATTTGGTTCCTCAATCTTCTACCACCGAAGGTGTTTCTTGAGGACTGCCCCACGCGCGACGCTAAGAGGCTATTTATAAAGTAAATCTAAAGGTGGTAGGAGGAGATTGTCGCAAGGATTAAAATACATCATATACAGTGTATTTACATAGACGTTCATGGCACGAAAGTCTTATGCCACAGACTTAAATGATATGGAGTGGGAAATCCTGGCTCCGCTAATTCCACCAGCTAAGTTAGGTGGACATCCTCGCACAACTGATATGCGAGCAGTATGCAATGCAATCTACTATCACTTGAAAACAGGATGTCAATGGAATATGTTGCCAAGAGATTTTCCACCAAGCTCAACAGTATACAACTACTACCGAAAATGGCAGCGTAAGGGAATCTGGGAAAAATTAAACCATACACTGCGTGATCAAGTTCGCACAAAATTAGGTAAATCAACACAACCAACGGCGTTCGCGTAGCGTGCCGGAGGCAATCGCCGCAGACAGTCAGTCGGTAAAAACGACTGAAAAAAGGGGGATGTCTACGGCTTTGATGGTGGCAAGCTAGTCAAAGGAAGGAAACGCCAGACAATCGTTGATAGCCTTGGGCTATTGCTCAAAGTGGTTGTGAGTGAAGGCAATGCTCGTGAAAGAGTGCTTGCAGCGTATGCTTTGATGGAACTAGTGGAGGAACGCCCAGAATTATTGGAAAAAGTTGAAGTCATGTGGGTTGACTCGGGGTATGACGGTGATAAGTTTGCACTGGCTGTTTGGTTGATGACTCAAGCTCATGTTGAGGTCATGCGCCGTACTGATAAAGAGTTTGAAGTTTTACCCAAGCGTTGGGTAGTAGAAAGAACATTCGGCTGGTTTAACCAGTACCATCGTTTGAGTAAGGATTACGAACGTCTTCCTGAAATCAGCGAAGCTGCCATATATGCCGTTATGACTCGTATTATGTTACGTCGTCTAGCCGTCTAAAGATTTACTTTATAAATGGTCTCTAAGTGCGATGGTGTGGAGCACCCGCCACGAATGCGATCGCACCCCAAGCCGACTTTCTAAACATCCCACTCACAACATCTTTTACAACCCTTGCTACATAAGCTTTACGCAAAGTGTTTCTTGAGAGTTAACGTAATTTTCAAAAAGTTTAAACTGGCTTTCATAGTTGATAGCAATTCTGCTGACTGCACTCCTTGTTTGTGAGCGCAGACATTTATTTTGCATATTTATCGGGCAATACCGTTCTGATAAGATTAGAATCCTTATCGGGAACACAATGTAGAGACGCGCCACCTCTCGTCTCTACACACGTTATTTTTTACACATCAACCTTAACTGAACCGTATTGACACAACCGTAGGTTTTCCGCGCTCTTTCTAGTTTTCTTTGTCACCAACTCCATAATACTTCTCCAACCATTGCAACAAGCCGGACTCAACAGGGGTCAAGTAAGTCTGCCGTCCTAAAGACTCCAACACTGTGTAGGCACAGCGGTCTAGCATTCCACTAGATTGTAAACGCTTAATACGTTTGAGGATTTGTGGCAGTTGGCGATGCAGTTCTGGGGAGTCAATTTTGTTGAGATTTTCAGGTTTCACGTTTAGGGTAGTATCATGAACGTCAACCTCTACAGTAAAGTCATTGAGTACAGATGCGATCGCCCAACAGCCATTATATTTACGTTCAGCACCCTCTAACCTAGTTAAGATAAACACGTCACCTACTTGGCAAAAATCAGTAGCAAGAAACAAAGGCTTTTGCTTCAGCTTTTCCACAATCCCCTTGACAATTCGTCCACTTGGTACTTTACCGCCAGCTTCTTCTACACCCTGCAACCATGCAGCTGCTTGAATCTCTGGTTCAAAATTCGCTTTAGCCAAATCGCGCAACTGACGCTCATTGGTCGGCATAGGAATTTGCCGACCATTGGTCGGCAAAAATTTCTGAATGTTGTCACAAACAACAGCAGCCGCAATCTTCAGGTAAGCAGTGTCGCGACTATAATTGAAGCGAGCGCGGCAGTATTCCTCAAAAGTCTTGTGAGTACTCCGGTATAAGCGCCGTTCCCTCAGCTCCCTCAAAGCACAACCCGCCTCATAAAATGCCCGTTCTATTTTTAGCTCCAATCTGTGGCGGTCAGCTACTTCCTCCTCGGTTAGCTCCTCTAGCACCTCAACTGCAACTACTGCGGTATCAACTGCTGATAATTCAGATAGGGTTGAAAATTCTTCCCTTAGCTTGGATTTGCCCTCTACCAGTTCACACTCTAAAGGATTAGAGGACGTGGGGACTGAAATTTTGCTACCACTTCTTTTTTGCTGCTTCTTCGCTTTTTTTCCATGAACTTCTTTACCAGGCTTGAATTCCAGTTCTGCAGTCATAATTGATACCTCTTCAAAACTGCTGAAACTTTTGTACGGAGGAACTTCACTTTTAGAATGCGGTTATTGTCCGTTTTCACGGTATGAGCGTACTTCCTAACTCTTGAGTTCATCAGCTACGGAACCTAGCTGATGTGTGGTTACTACTTGTGAACGTGAACGTAAGCGCACCCTAAGAGTGTCACAAAAGGTGAGAATTGAACACAAGATGCTCTAAAGCAACAAAAGTCGGAGTTTTCAATACGCTCGAACCTAGCTCGATGGTGCTGGTCGGATTTGTCCAACAAATGCGTACCGAGTCCCATCTGCATTAAATAAAGTGAATTGTTGACTAACGCCGACTAAATTGGCAATCTTCACGCAAGCATCAATGAAATATCCACGAATCCACTCTCCAGCCGCCGTTAACACCTCGACTGGCTGGAGATTGCGGTTGTTTAAGTTCCTACCTATAGCCGTTGGGTTCACATCTTGCTCTGTCTGGGGTGTCGCGTCCGGGAAAGCTGAGTCAGCGGTCATAGGGACTACTGTTTGAGTAGATGCTTGTAAGAAGTACTCTGGTGCTGACTCACCATCACCTCTTCGAGATGAATCCTTCGGATAAGCTTTTCCTAACGAAGAGGCTGCGCCAGCGCGAGCGTCAGTCACGTGCGATGGAGAGAACTTCCCAGGAGGGTCTCCCTCTTGGCAAACTTCGGAGAAACCCGTCTTCTCCTGGGGGAGACCCTCCGCTAACAGTGCTGACTCACCATCTAATGGCGAGAGCGTTGGTACACTGCCTTCCTCAACGAGATGAGGCGCATTATCATTAGAGCGATCAGCTTCGTTATCGCGCTCCGCGCAGTGCCGTTCCGCGCAGCCGTGCCGCAGGCTCAGGCAATCGCCTGTTAATTCTATATTTGACAATTCATCAGTTGACAATTGACATCCCGATTGAACAAGAGTGTCAATCGAATCACTGCCAGTAGCGGTAGGCATTTGAAGAGTTGAATTGACAAATTGACGTGACTCTACATCTTCCGCTTCCAATGAGGAATCTAAGTGGCGGCTAGTGATTTGCTCTGAAGAAACAGATGCCGCCATAATTGTGTCAACTGAGTCAATTCTGTTGTCAAAGGCAGTATTGGTGGATGTTTGAGCAATTGACACTTGTGTCAATTCTCTGTCAATTTTGTCAATCCCGCTTGGTGGCGCACCATTAGGCACATAGACTAAATTAGATCCTTTATCCTCAATCCGACCCCAACCCGCAGCTGCCAACATTTCCATCAGTCGCCGGATTTCAAAAGTCGGTTTCTTTCGGAAAGCGCGGATGCCACTTTTAAGCATGGAAGCTGTAGCCCCTCCCAGGCGTTCAGCCACCTTCTGGATTTTCAGACCCCAAGACATCAGCCCAGATTCCGGGGAATTTTGAGCATGAATCAATTTATGCTGCCAAAGGAAATAAGCAGCTAGCTCAATTGCTTTTTCCATCGTGTCACCAGAAATAACCTGGCTTGGAGTTTCACCCCTTAAGACAGCATTGACAATGTGTAACCACAGAGCCAACCGCGCTGTGTAAGCTTCAATCTTGGCGTAGACTACCCTGAGTCCATAGGACTCCTCAGTAACTTGGGCATCTACAAGAGAATGTTGCCACGCCTCGAAAAACACAGCCGCCTCTGTGCTAAAAAAGTAATCTTGTTCCGGCACTAGGGTGAGTTTTATGTAAAGTTGACGCAGTGCTTCGGAGATACCAGTATCGGGAGCAGTATTTTCTCCAACTAACCGTAGGTAACGTTTGGGAGACTTAGCAGCACAGAACAGCCACCGGGCAAAATTACCGTTGTAGTCGTTATGATCCCCCATCATAGCAGCTAAGACTTCCCACTGAATGCTACCCGTGCGTGAAATGGCACTCTTGGGTAAACACACAGATTTTTCTGAGCGATCGTAGATAATCGCAGACCCGTTGAATTGGTCGAGTTCCTGCTCTTCATCAGCTCCTAAACCACCGCGATACTGATTACGGGCTTTGAATAGCCCTGCTAGTTCATCCCGGTAGTACAGCAGCCCCCGTGGGTTTTCGCTATGAATCCGTTGCAACGTCTCTAATGTGCTGTCTTTAGTTAGGTAGCGCTGGCGGACGGGTATTGTTGGCGACTCCTCTTGTGAGTCTTCATCCTGCTTTTTGCCTTTACGCCTTGTTTGTAGCTTATTATATTCAGCCGCTTCTATCTGATAGCGATCAAAAGCCTCTGCTTCCAGTTGCACTAAGGGGTCAATAATGACTCGCTGTGCCGGAGTTTTCACAGAGCCAGATTCAGCTACAATGCCCGTCCACATTACCAGCGGTTGGGTGTACTTACCGGATGGTTTCACAATGACCTGTGCAGCTGACCCAACAACAGACGCCGCAGTTGCTAGGAGCGTCGTGAATAAAAATTCCGGAGCTGTCGGCATGGCGTTAGCAGTATCAATCAACAGTCGGGCGAACTGAGGTTCGAGCAATCGGGTAAGGTCAAGTTGCTGAGGGCAAGTTTTCAGCAGAGATGAAAGTTTCTCCGTGGCAACTAAAGTATCAGTTTGTAAATCTACTTCAAAAGTCAGTAGTTTAGCTAACTGCTCAATTTGCCGATATGGAAGTCCTACCGAAGCTGCCAAATCCATCAGTGCGATCGCTCGCATTGACTCGGAATTATAACTGCCCAAAATTTGTAGAATGCGTTTGCGTAGCGTCTCCGTAGGAGATTCGGGTAGTGCAACATCTGAAATAGGCGACTTCTTCCCAACACTGGAAACATTACTAAAACCAGGACTTGTAGGCGAACCACCAAAACTAGCCAATGAATTTTGATTGAGCTTGATATAAGTATTCCAGTACCAAGCCCTAATGCAGGTTTCCACACCTTCAGGAGTGCAGCTGGGACCAGGACGGTTTTTCTCGGCTGACTTCCAGATGGCATCAACTTCTTTGGCTGGCAGCGGTGGGGTGCAACGATTGGCGTAGTCCTGCAAAAGTTGCTGTGAATCACCGTCAAACCGCTGACCGATAGTAGTAAGATGATTGGCAGTACCAATTAAGTCTCGTGCTAGTTTTGCCCCATTGGTATTGCGGACCCCCTTGTTCACCCCAAAGTTAAGCAAAGCGCGAGACTCTTTGGAAAGACAGACTTCGAGCGGTACCGCAACTGGCACTGGCACAGAAATATCTTGATAGCGAGTGTAGTGTTGCTCTTGTAGTGACAGTTGAGCTAGTAATTGGACTGCTTCAACCTGTGATTCGATTAACTTGGGATGCTGCTGCACCGGAACACAGGAGCGCAATTCCTCATAAGTGTACCGAAGACCAGACTGGGAGATCATATTGCAACGTAGGGGCTTTTCTCCCGGCTTGATGTGCCATGCTCCAGCCAATCGCATCACCCGACTAGGATTTTTGATGGCTGGGTCAGCGTCAGTGTAGGTCAGCAGGTCAGTTTGCAACTGCTTCCACTCTTCAACTGGGATAGGTTTTTCAAACACCCAGTAAGAATGGACTGATTTGCGAGTTTGGACTTGAAAGGTTGGCTCTGGTAGCGATCTGGTTTGCCACAAATCCCGCTGTAATTCTATTTCCAGGTCGTCATGCTCAATGAAAACTGCACGGCAGAGTTGAACATCTTCATCTTTATGACCACCGCCGTTGATCACAAAATATATGCCATAACCCTGCTGCTGCCAGTGCAAAATTTGTTTGAACTTGAGCTTATCAGCTTTGCGTCCTGTGTTAGGAGCATAACGCGGGTCTTCTTTGGGCAAGAAAGCCCGGACATAAACAGCATCGCCCCGGTGGTATCCCAAAAGCTCTAGCTGCCTAATCGCTTGTGAGGTATCAATTTCAAACGATGAAAATTGTGTAGTCATCACTAAGCGCCCTCCTCATTCAAAGCAGGCATGAGCGCAGAGAAGACAGCTAATGCGTAATGACGGTATTTAGAGGAACTGTCACGATATCGCTGTCTAATGCCAGTATCAAAGTTTAGCCAGTCAGAAAAAGCAAAGTTTGTGGAGGTTACTTTCATTGAACACGAACTCCGTGAATTTCTTAGTTTACGGAGCCGGGACAGCAGCAAAAGTATAATTCTCCGCGCTTACCTTTTAACGAGAAGTTTGCTAAAGTAAAGTCTACATGGTTTGGACTTTTTGGACGCAGCGCCAACTGCGTTGACTTTAACAAAGTTCCATTTGTTAGGTAAGTCGGGAGAGAACCTTAGCTGTTCTCCTCGGCTTTCTACTTTAAATGCCAGGACAGTTTGGAATTGGTGAATCTGGGAATAGGTATTTGTGTCGCTTTTGGTTCATATAAGTCGAATGGTAAAGAGCGTAGGCGTAGCCCGCCGTAGGCATCGTGCTTTTGGTTGTAAACATAGCAGCCTCATGTAGCACTTTTGCAAAGTAACAGATTGACAGTCTTGAACAAACAAGCTGTTAAGTTTAGAACCTAGCATTGAAAGTTTTTGATATCAAGGGGCAAAATCACTTATACGCCGGACTCACATACAAAACTATACGCCGGACTCACATACAAAATGAGAGTAATATACGCAAAGATTCTGTATAAAACTATTTTACATACTAACTTTTTTTACGTAAAAATAACTATTTAAAACGTTTTTTAGAGTAAGAATGAGTGTTTTTTTACATAAACTTACTGAGAAAACTATACGCCGGACTCACATACAAAACGGGAGTAATATACGCCGGACTCACATACAAAACTATACGCCGGACTCACATACGATTGTTTAGATTTGTTACAAAAAGTGTTTGGTCGTCTTGAAGACAGTAACACAGTGCTTGGTAACATTTATTGAAATGGCACTATATAGTAGGGAGCATATGTGAACAAAAAAGACATTGTTTTCCCAGTTGATGGAGAGCTGCTGATGATATTGCCCAGAGCAGCAGCAACAATTAGAAACTCTGATGTGCAACTGCCTATTTTTCAACTGGACGCAGATGGCTATTTCTTAGAAATGCGAGTTCAAGCTGATCCCAAAGACAAAAGCGAAGTTGCTCTTACCCGTCGTGTCCGACTGGAAGACCTTTCACAAGAGCAGTGGGAAGAAATAAAGGCGCAGTATGCCAATCTTGATATCAAAGCGTGTACAGACGAAGGAATTAGCAAAGGACTTGAGAAGATTCAAGACCGTCGCATTCAGCGCTTGTTTATGGCATTGCTTACATTTTTAAACCCAAGGCAAATTGCCATTGTGTTATTCCTATACAAGAAAGCGCGAGAGCAGGGTAACGGTCCTCTGGTTTATTTTCGGGCTAACGAGTTGTTGGAGAATCTGGGTTATACCCCTACTCAAAAAGGTACTATTACCGCTAGGTCAAGGTCGCAACTCAACCAAGACCTGGTTGCTCTTCATAGAACTGAGCTGGTGTTTGCTAAACCTCTGAAAAAAGGCAACACAATCGGAGCGAAGGTCATTGTCAAGAGTATCCTCCGCATCCGAGATTACGAAATCGATAATCTGCCGCGAGATTTTGATTTAGCAAAGGCTGCCGATTACACCTATGAATTAGCAGATGCTTATACGGTGGCGCTGGAATTTTTTGAAGGACCAGAACGGACGGGAGATTATGTGTTGTTTTCAAACAGTATTGATATTAAACAAAAGCAGGGAAGTAATGCCAAGTATGACTACAAGACGAAGTTACTCATTTATCTTGCTAATCGGATGAGATGGGATACATTAACTGATGGACAATATTTGCTAATTTCTAAGCAATATCTATTTAAGAATCTAGATTTGTTCGGCAGTAACCTATCTAGGAACAATCAAATTTTGTGGCGGACAATAGAGGAACTGCAAGCTGAGGGCTATATCTTAGATGCCCAAGAGCTACCCGGAAAGCGGAAGATGAGCAGTATACAGTTTCAAATCAATCCGGAGAAACTACGCTGTAACTGAAAAGTGCGCTTTCCGTAAAGACCGACGCATCCCAGCAATTGCATCCATAAATGTCAAATGTCGGAAACTGCTGTTGACCTTACAAATAATGCTGCATAAGGTTTGTGCGGAGGCGCTTGGAAATCCGAGCAAAGGATTCTCAACCAGCGCCCTTAATTTCGTGGTTCAGAGTCAGTATTTTCTGGAAGATTTGATGGACTTGCAAAGCGTTGCGTTTCTAGAAGAGACACAGCACGAGTGGAACGGCTGGGTATTTTTGGATATGGCTCAGTTATGGCGAGAGGCAGTGCTAAGACTGTGGCGAAGTACCGACTAAAGTTCAGCACAGGATCAACCGCTGGAGACATCCAGGTAACATACAATCTCCGATGAATCCCAATGACCAGACCAACTTGGCTGGTTACGGCGACAACGCCCTCAATGTAGTCACCATTGGTAGGGCTACTTCCGAATCTTTGGAATCGTCTAATAGTTTGTAGTTGCTCACCATTGGTAACAGTTCCAAATAATTCAGGCTTAAGGGCAATTCTCATCCTTAGCCCCTCCTGAGTACATACAACCCAAATGGGCGGTACAAAGGTGTCAGAAGACATATTGCATCCCAATTATGTTCTGTTAATTGACCGTTGGCAATGCTCTCCCAGATTGAGTTCACTGGGGAGTATCAAAGTGGACAGGACTTTACAGGCAAGATTTGAGCAATTCCATGAATCTTCCCTTTAACAATAAACCCCTAATTTGTGAAGGGCAATATTTTACCCTAAAATTTAGAGCTAATTTTTAGGAGAAATTTTTAGGGTATTTAATCAAGAGCATCCAAAAACTCCTGACTTAACCCATGCTTTTTAAGAATTGCCTCTGCAATTTTGAGGGCATCAATCTCAGCGAGTCGCTTTTGGTACTTTTCTGGGCAGTTTTCAAAGTTAGGTCCCCAGGATTCCACAGTCTTCTCGCTCACGTCAAGCACGTAGGCTAAGAGCTTATTCCAATTGGCTCTATAGCCCCACTCACCTTTTTGCTTCTTAGCGTACTTCTCGCAAAACTTTTCAGGGTTCAAGGCTTTGGGATTGGCAAACAATAGATTTAGCATTGCAATCTTACTCAAGTTTGCCTCCTTTGCATCTCTCCTAGTTCGAGCTTTTCGGCTAAGATGTCCTAATATTTAGGGTAAATTAAGAATAACAGCCCTAGTGCAAGTTAACAAGCAATAACCATGATTTATCAATCAGCGTCACCGTGGTTTTCAGGAACCCCCAAGCCGTTAACGGGTTCGCGCAAGTCCCCACCCTCAATGTACAAAGCGTGGTGTGTATGGCGTGGTGTGCAATGACGAAAGCATCTTTGACTGATGTGGAAAGATTTATCAGGCGATTGCGCGGAGCGCAGTGCTGGAGGCGATCGCATTGTCATCATTGAGCGGCAAACAAATATTCTTCCACCGCTTTTGCAAGGAAAAGAAAGCGAACGGGGGTGGATAACTCACAAAGCGCGTTGTGAAGCTACGAGTATTTGGCGACCCCCGCTATAGCGGTGATTACACAACTCGCATTACCTATTCACACTGTTCAATTGAGAAAACGCAAGTTGAACAGGAAGGACAATTAAGTTTACCCATTCCTGAACTAAGACTACTTCCACCCTCTACTAATCCTGTAGTATTGACACTCCCCATGCCTATAAGGCGACAGAAATCAAAGATGTGTTTACACACAACGATGATTGCAATAATTGAGGAACACAAATATGACCTTCAATAAATTTAGCCAAGTCAGAGCCAGTACACTTGAAGCACTGCGTTCGTACTGCCAAAGTTTAATACCAAAAATGACACGAGACGTTAGTAAATACGCTCCTGGTCGCTATCGCCTCTGGCTATTCCACGAAGCTTTGCTATCTCGACATCGCATTATCGCCGCGCATTTTGACCAGCGCTTGTGGGATTTTTGCCAGCGCATCTATCCCGGTTCTAACATCGCCTTACTCACCTTCGGTGGAGAAACGCAAGGCATTAGCAGTAAAGGAACTATAGCTTTGCATAGAGATGATACTTATGCAATAGAACGCGCCTGTGGTGTCAATCTAGGTACTGCTACCTTTATCTACAACACTGATAGGAAAAGCAGCAATCCAAACGCTTCAAGCATTCAAAAGTTGCAGCTTAATGATGGCGATATCTATAGCTTCAATTGCAAACATCAGCATGGAGTTTTGGAACATTCTGCTGAACGGTTCAGCCTTAATATCTGGACTGTGCGAAAGGACTTAGATAAATACCCAGGCTTTGCATTAGATCCAAAAATCCAGCAGTTACTGAGATAGCCATGTAAACCAAAATAACCAATCACTCCCCTTTATGGGGAGTTTGATTTTGAGGGTTACAACTGGCGCATCTAGTTATTTGTTTTTAATAAAAACACCGTGTCAATTATTTTGGCTCACGCCAAAGCATTATTGATATTTCATTTTAGTGACATGGGAAAAACATCCACTACTACTAACCCGGCACCCACCGATGACTCGCTGCCAATATCGGATACAAAGGCAGTAGAGGCAACAGAGCCAGCAGTTGAGGAGATAATCGCACCTACACCCCAAATCCTCACCCTCAACTGTGTCAACTTGATTGGTCGGGTTGGTGCAAACATAGAAATTCGCTTCTTTGAGTCGGGGAGCGCCAAAGCAACTTTATCACTGGCCGTGCGACGGCGGGCTAAGGACGCACCCCCAGATTGGTTCAATATCGAATTGTGGGGAAAGACAGCAGAAATTGCCGCCAACTACGTCCGTAAAGGCGACCAAATTGGTGTAAGTGGCTACCTAAAGATTGAAACCTGGAATGACTGCACTACAGACGCTCTACGTTCCAAACCTATTGTTAATGCCAATCAGTTACACCTGCTAGGGTCTAAACAAGACAGACTCCAAGTAGAAGATAACACTAATCTTGACACTTTTTAGGAATCATCTATGAATGACTGCACAATAGCAATCACGGTAGTTGCTACTCCTGAATACCGACACACCCGCGACGGCGACCACATCGCTCAGTGCTTGGGGGCATTCTACAGTCCTCACCACCATGAGAAGGAAGTACCACCCCCTCCCTCAACCATCAAAGTGGTGGCGTGGGGTGAAAACCTCGCTACGCAGCTAAGTAGTTTGCGCTCCGCACAGCAATGCGTAATCCAGGGACGGCTTTCTATGAACACCATAGAACGTCCAGAAGGGTTCAAAGAAAAGATAGCCGAGTTAATAGCGCAGAGAATCATCCCGTTGTAGGTTTGTGGAATAACGCCTTTCCGCACCTGAGCGGAAAGGTCGTTCTTTTTTGATGGCTCACGCCACGGAGATAGTGAAATTTATCTTTACTACTGTTTTGAAAACTATCAGAACATAATGGGAGAGCGAGAACCCCTGTGTTTTTAACCAGGGGATGAAGCTCGACTCAACAGGTTTTAACCTGTTGTTTCTCTTACTTCCCACGTTGGTTTTCAATATACTTTTTTACTACCTCAGTACTGACTTGACCTGTTGACGCTACAAAATAGGTCGGTGTCCACAATGCGGGTAGTTTTTTTAAATCTGGAAATTCTTTTCTCAAGTGATGAGATGCTCTACCTTTGACCCACTTCGCAATCTGTGAAGGCGCTTCATCTGTAGGTGCGTTAATAAACATATGTACGTGGTCTGGCTGGATTTCTAATGCGATAAGCCTCCAGTTGTGTTCTTGTACCAATTCAAAAATAATTTCTTGTAGTCGTCTAGCGACATCGCTGACTAACACAGGTCTTCGTCGTTTTGGAACAAACACAAAATGATAATTAATTGAGGACACGGAATTCTCAGTCCTCCTGTACTCATGGTCATATGCAGAAAGTTTTGCCATTGTCCGAGATTTTGTTGACGCAATATGTAGTAACTAAGATAATAAACAACAGGAGGTGATGACAAGTTGTACAAGACAATACCTGTTAAAGCGACGTTTACTGATGAAGAGCAGGTGTTTTGGGTCAACCAATGTGAACACGCTAATAGTTTGATAAATTCAGCGATTTACCATACTAGACAGACTCATTACAGCAAGCTAGAACAGCAACAAGATGCGTTTACAACTTATTGGCGTGGTGATGAATTACGCTACGGATGGAAGACTTACAAATGTGGCACTACTTACCCAGAACTAGACAAAGTTCTTAAGGACAATCCACATTACAAAGCGATGGCTGCACAGTCAGCACAGCAAACTCTTAAGACAGTAGGCGAGTCGATCATCAGTTACAACGGACTAGTCACAGCCTACTACAAAGGCGAAGTTGAAAGACCATCATTGCCAAAGTATAGAAAGCGTGGTGGACTTGCTTCTGTAACGTTCCCACGCCAAGCACTCAACTACAAAGATGGTTGCTTCTACCCATCAATTAGTCGTGATACTAAGCCACATTTGCTCACAGACATTACCTTACAATTGCCTGAATTCATTGATTCAGACTGGGTTAAGGAAGTGACAATTCGTCCTAATCTTGGTGAATTGTGGATTGATTGGGTGATTGATGATGGTAAGGAACCCATCAGCAATAATTCCAACTTAGATTACACCCAAGCCTGGAGTTTTGACCATGGAGGAACCAACTGGCTAACAGGTGTCTCAACGCGCGGCAAAAGCTTAATCATTGATGGACGGAAGCTTAAATCAATGAATCAAGGTTATTGCCGTCTAGTTGCCAAGTATAAGCAGGGGAAATCAGATTTCTACTGGGACAGCAACCTAGACCGAGTTCAGCGCAAACGCAATAATCAAATGCGTGATGCGATTAACAAAGCAGCACGATTTATCGTTAATCAGTGCCTCAACGACCGAGTAGGCAATCTTGTTATAGGTTGGAACGAGGGACAAAAGAACGGCTCCAATATGGGTAAACGCAACAATCAAAACTTTGTGGTCATCCCTACAGGGCGATTGATTGAACGACTTAAGCAACTTTGTCCCGAATACGGGATTGTTCTAACAATTACTGAGGAAGCATACACATCGAAAGCGTCATTTCTTGATGGTGACTTTTTACCGAAACACGGTGAAAAACCCGAAGGATGGAAGCCATCAGGTTCAAGGATTGAGCGCGGATTATACAAAACAGCAAGAGGCTTTTTAATTAATGCAGATTGCAACGGTGCAGCCAATATTCTTGCAAAAGTAGCCACACAGCTACGGGTATCCTTAGTCGAGGTGGTTAGGGGAGCTTTGACACTCCCACAACGAATTGATTTGTTTACGCGATTAAATAAATCATATCGTAAACGTTGCGTAGATGGGCTTTTAGCCCTCGCAGCAACAACAGTTTAGAATCCCCTTTTTTCTAAAGAGGGGAGATGTCAACACAATCAAATTCAATCACGCCGAAGCCGAACCGCCTAAATATACTTTCGGCGCTCGCGTTGCAATTACCAACTACTGCCAACCAAAAGAATGGGCAACGGGCAAAATTACCGGTTTGCGACTCGATGAGTATTCTGCAAGTACCTGGAATTACACGGTCAATCTAGATTATCCACAGGGGTACTGCGAAGAATGGGCTGAAGAGGATCTGGTGGCAGAAAATGAACTTCCCGCGCGACAGCAGGAGTGGGAAGAAACCAGATCCTGCGATGCCGTTTGATGAAGATGGTGTGCAATTAGTGTAGCGGTGTTTTGTGAAATCGACGGTGTTGGGTGGCTATACACGCTCCTAACGCTGTCGGTTTTTTTATATTGCTGCCTCACGGCAGGGAGGGGAGGAAATTTAGGTTTACGCAGATTGTCATGAGTCAATCAGAATCCTCCAAACCGGACTACGCTGCTCTCGTCAAAGCGGTGTCTCATTCCTCACCCACGCCACCAGACTGGGTTGCAGTTGGACAGCTAGTTTACCTTAAACAGCAAGAAGGCTCACACTTACCGCGAACGCGAGTGCGTGCCGTTCGGCGATAGCCGTGGCGTTAGCCATAGGCATAGCGGTAAGTGTTGAGATGAATTGCGCGTGAGTTGACGACAATTAAGCGACCAATGTGCGGAGCACGAGGGAAGGGAATAGGTCGGAAACGAACAAATCTTTGTGTATTTGTTGTACCTTGAAATCTTTCTGTTATCATGATTGTACAAACACGGTAACGGTCGATGCCATGTATAGAGCAGTTAAAGTTAGAATTTATCCCACTGACGAGCAAGAAACTTATCTTGCTCAATGTTTTGGTAATACCCGATGGTTGTGGAATTATATGCTTAATGCCACGACTATCGCATACAAAGAAACGGGTAAAGGTCTTTCTAAGGCTGCAATGGACAAGTTGTTGCCAGGATTAAAAAAGGAATATGAATGGTTAGGACTTGCGTACAGTCAGGTGTTGCAAAGAGTAACATTCAACCTTTCAAGCGCGTTTGTCAACTTCTTTGAAGGACGCGCTCAATACCCCAACTTCAAATCCAAGCATGGTAAACAATCGATTCAATATCCCCAAAATGTGAAACTAATGCCAGAAGATTCTGTCATTAAGTTTCCTGGTAACTTAGGGATAGTAAAAACCGTATTTCACAAAGAATACAGCAATGCAAAATTCACGAGTGTAACGATATCGAAAAATACAGACGGTAGATACTATGCCTCTATTCTTTTTAATCAAGAAGATGAACCAGTAGTTGCAGTTGGAGAAGCTATTGGTGTTGACCTTGGGTTAAAAAACTTTGCTATAACTTCTGATGGCTCTAAGTATGACCTACCCAAAAAACAACTAGCTTCTTTAGAAAAGAATAGAAAGCGTAAGCAAAAGAAGTTGTCCAGAAAAACAGACAAAACTTCCAACAAACGATTTAAAGCTAAACAACTAGTTGCAAAAGTCTCTAGCAAGATTGCTAGGGTGAGAGAGGACTTTCTACACAAGCTATCTCGCAAAATAGCATACGAAAATCAAGTAATTTGTGTAGAAAACTTGGCGGTTAAGAACATGGTGAAGAATCCTAACTTGGCGAAATCTATTAGTGACCAAGGGTGGGGAATGTTTTTAACCATGCTTAAATACAAAGCTGAGAGATTTGGTCATACCTACCAAGAGATAGGGCGTTTCTTCCCTTCATCTCAACTTTGTAGTGAGACTCTACTACCAATCCCAATGCTACAGAATGGATATGATTCGCTGGGTGTAAGGTTTGTAGACTGTCCACACTGCCAGAGTCAGCATGATAGAGACATCAATGCTGCAATGAATATTAGAAATGAAGGATTGCGATTATGGGCGTTAGGAACTAGCGCTTCTGCCCTTGGAGGGGATGTAAGACCAAAGCTGCCGGGACGTAAAAAATCCATGACAACTGAGGCAATCCCCAATGAATTGGGAAGCCTACACCGTACCGTCAGGTCGGTGTAGGTAGTTCACCAGCAATGCAACTGCATTGTACCTGTACCCGCTTAAGGCACTAGCAGTTGACCAAGTTGGCAAGCTGCGATCGCTTGTTTCCCAACTACCCCAAGACGCACAAATTAAAGTAGGCTTGATGACAGGCGATACCTCAATAGCAGAACGGCAGCGGCTGTTTAGTCCTGTACCGCCCCAGATTTTGGGAGTCAGCCCCGACCTGCTGCACTACCAGCTTTACAATGTGCGGAAGAAAGACGAAGGAGAGTCGTTCCGCGAGTTCTTGCGGCGCTTGCGCTACGTAGTCATCGACGAATCGCATACTTATGTGGCGACGTTTGGTGCCAATTTCACCAACCTCATGCGACGGCTGCGAGTTGCAGTTGATACTGTTGGTGGGGACTCAAATTGTTTGCAGTGGGTTTTCAGCAGTGCCACAATTGGCAATCCGGCTGAAATGGCACTGCGCTTTTCCGGGCGGGAGACGACACCAGAGCGGTTGCAGTTGATTGAGCGCAGCGGGGCTTTCATTGCAGGACGGACAACTCTGTGTCTGAAGCCCAGCAGCACTGCCAATCCCGATGCTGCCAAAATTATCCTCGGAATGCTGCAAAAGGAACTCACGGGGATTTGTTTCTGCAACAATCGCTCTGCGGTTAAGAGTCTGTTGAGCATAATCAAGCAAGAAGCTCGCAAAGAGGGGTGTTCGCACCTTGCTGAAGGAGTGGCTATCTTCTACGGTTCACTCCGAAGCGATCGCCGCAGTGACATCATAGGGCAGTTGCAGTCAGGTAAGATTCGGTGGCTTCTGAGTACGTCTGCTCTTGAAGCGGGACTAGATTTACCCGAACTCGATTGCTGTTTGGTGCGCGGCTGGCCCGGAAGTTTAATGTCGTTCAGGCAGCGAATCGGTCGCGCTGGTCGGCGAAATCCTGGGCTAGTCATCTTCCTGCCAGTAGCTCAAAGCCCTCTGGATAACTATTACAGCACCAACCTTGATGTACTCCTGCACTCAATAGCTGAGAGCGCTAGTTTCAATCCTGATTATCCCATACTGCTGGGCAAGCACCTGATGGCAGCTGCTGTGGAAAGCGGCATTCCCATCGCTATGCTAACTCATTACTTCGGCGAACGAGCGGCGGCTGTAGCTGATGCCCTCATGAACCAGAATCAACTGTTTCTCAGCCGAAACGGACAACTTTGGGGACGGGGCTATCCCCATAAGGAAATCAATTTGCGCGGGAACGCAGCCGCCAGTGTCAAGTTGATTGACAACGGCATCGGCGAGGACTTTGAGGAAATGTCACTGGATATGGCTTTCCGAGAGGTATTTCCCGGCGCTATCTACAGCGCTCAGGACGGCGATGGTGAGATTATCAAATACAAATCGACCGCGCTGGATGTCAGCCAACGAATAGCCATCCTCAACCGAATCGATTCCAAAAGCAACACTTTCACCATAGCTGAGACTGAGCTGGATATTGAGATGCTCGAACCGCTGGCGAACCCCAAAATAGTCGCGCTTTCTATCCCCAAAGGTGAATTAAAACTAACTTTGGGCTGGGGTGAAATTACATCATCGGTGACTGGCTACAAACTATGCGTCAAACAGTACGAACTAACTTGCACTTCTTCGGGATGTCGCAATTATCACCGTCTCGTCTCTGGCAAGTTGTGTATGTATTGCGGTACTCGCCTTAAGAACGTCGAACTCGTGACCGTCATCGACGAAATAGCGTTTGAGAAGCCCTACTGCACCCAGTATAAAACACCCATCGTAAAGGTGGAAATCAACGACGAGACTAAACAGGCAATTTCAACCCAAGTCCGACAGATCAAGGAACAAGTTCTTCGTTCTAACTGCGAAAGCATTCTGTCAGCCTACGCTACCTTGTGGGAAGCTGCTGCTGACTCTATCGCCCTCCACAGCATGGGTCATCAAATGATATTTGCCGTGCCACTCGTCATCCTCAGTTCCAGCCTCGATTTAAATTACATTGTTGTTGATGAAGGCGAAACTGTGGGCTACTTCTACGATGCGGTAGATGGAGGAAATGGCTGTAGCGAAGCGATATTCCATCAGTTTCAGAAGTTTGCTCATAGCGCTGCATTGCTCTCAAAAGCTTGTAGCTGTGAAGCTGGCTGTCCCAAGTGCTTGCAATTGCACGGATGTCCGCAAGGCAACACGGCGCTCAATAAAACAGTCGGGCTGGCGCTACTGGAGGCGATAGCGTAAGCGCAAGCGCACGAATCGGGCGAACGCGTTGGCGGAGCCTCTCGGAGAGAAGCGTGCCCCTTAGGGCAAGCGCTGCTGCCAAAGGCAGATCGCAATCGACTAAACCAAAAAACCAAGTGTGAGTATTTTCGCATTACCTGTTTCTCTCCATAACGACATGAGCCGAAATTTTGGCTCATGTTGTTTTTTTGGGGTTAGGCTCACGCCTTAAGGCAAATGAAATGTATCAATTACCCCAGAGGTTCAATGGCTAAGACAAAAGATATGTCTCCAGAAAATAGGGTCAATATAGTGACAGAAAAGTTGATTGCAGCTTCACGCAAAGCTGTTCAATCAGCAACGCCAGTTGAGGCACTGGCAATTTGGAAATTCATCAAAACTCAACAGTTAAGGCGCATTCCCGGACTGACTTCGGAGCAGGTGCAAAGCTTGGTAGAAACTCAGGCTAAAGAGTTAGGCGCTGATTGTATTGTGTCAGCTTTCTTAACATCTACTAACACGCTTTTAACGGAGGTAGAAAATAACTCTCCCGATACTGGCTCATTACCAACATCACCAGCAGATTCCAATGTAGAAGGCGCTGGAGGTGCTAACGGAACCAAAGTAAAAACCGCAATCGGTAGTAAGTCTAAATAAACCTTTTACTTCCCCCAACTCCTAAAAACAACTTTTCCGCGTTTTGGCGGGAGAGTTGTTTTTTGTCATGGATCATGGCATTTCATACCAACTTTATTTAACACTGAAAATGACACTAAAGCAAACAGACCTTGACCAGTTTACAAGTTCAGAATCACTGTACAAACATTCACTGGGGTTGCTTTACACTTGCGGAGTAAGATATCTAGCCACTGCTGGCAACGCCTACTGGCTAATTGATGCCATTGCTTCCCATCAAACCAACAAGCTGCTTGCGCTGCCCGAGTTGCGGCACTTCCAAATTTGGCGATTGGTGGTTAATGATAACAAATCTGCCACATTAATTTGTGAACGGGATACAAATTTGGAAATCTTACGGCAGGAGATTGAGTACACCGATTTTCCATTGCCTTGCATCAAACTTTATGTTGTTGAAAAGGTGTTAATGCTGCCCTCGGAATATTAGCTTTTGTGTTGGATGAAACACATAGTAAAACGGTTTCTCAAACTATTCAAAGAAGCTGAAGAATTTGAGCAGTGATGCAACAACTTCATAAAGAACTAAGCTCACTTCCGACCGACTGGGGGTTAGTTCCTGTCTCAGGGAAACAACCCCTTGGAGGAAAGGGCTGGAATCAGCGTCCTTATACTCCGGCGCAGCTCATCCAGTGGCTTGCCAATGGTCATCACTGCACCGGATTTGGCTTGCTGACTGGCACGGCAATCGAGTCAGGGTGCAACTATCTGCTGGCACTTGACCAAGACGGTGCAGCCGCAGCCGAAGTGCTGCTCGTACTGGCACAAGAAAACCCTCTGCCCGATACAGTCGCCTTTACGTCTGGGCGACCGGGGCGTTGTCAGCGGTTGTTCAAGGTGTCAGCCGATATAGCCCCCTTACTTCACTCTCGCAAGCTGGATCACGGGTTGGAATTGCGGTTTAAAGGATTGATGTCCGTCCTGCCACCATCAATTCACCCCATCACCCACAAACCTTACCGCTGGCTAAAGAATTGCAGTCCCAGTTCTAGAGCGATCGCCTTTGCTCCAGATTGGCTGATACAGCTGATGGTCAAAAAGCAACCTAAATGCCGTGCGCCAATTACAGTGAGTAGACATCCCGCTAGCATGACTCAGCCAGCAGGGGACGCTACGCACCGTCACATTGCTGCACTACTGTCGCGGCTTCATCCCCACCGCGCCGACGATTATCAAGATTGGATCAGAGTCGGAATGGCGCTGTACTCCCACTCAAGTGCGCTGTTGCCTTTGTGGGAAGACTGGAGCCGACAGTCGAGCAAGTATAAGCCGGGAGAGTGCGCTTACAAGTGGTCAACTTTCAACCCCACCAGGATTAGCATTAGCACCCTGTATTATCTAGCCGAAGTCGATTCGCCTATGCGTTAGACAGCTAAAAAAAGTTACCCACAACACTCAGTTATGCCTTTGAGTTCTTCTAAAGAATCGCTGACGCTCATGAAAAAGTGAAATTCATTTGGTTTTACTATTATGGCACCTCGTAAATCTACTACCGCCGCTATCCAGCCCATCGATACCTCTGCTCTCGGTGAGTACAACACATCCGACCACTGCGAAAAGCAGTATGCCACGGTGTACTACGCTTTGCGCGAGTTGCAGGGGTTGTCGGTGAAGCGCTCTTTAGGGGATTCCTTCTCTTGGGATGAACTCAAAGAACGCTTTACTGAAGTCTTCGGCACTGTTGAAGAACGGCGCTATTCCCTCGACCAGTTGTTGGAATATGCAGGGCGCAAGTTCGGTAAGTCGCTGCAAGACTTACAGGAAATCAACGACCGTTCTTGGGCGCGGCGCAAGGCTCGTCAAGAGCAGCAGAACAACGTTGTAGAACTTCCGACTACTGCTGAGTTCTAATTCCATTGTCTAGTTCCTGTTTACACAGGAGCTAGATAACTTTTTATGATTGACTAGATTTTGTATCGGTAGTATTATTGACAACTCTTATTTACCACCTCTCATATCACCAATTTATATTTTAGACAGGTCTATAGGTTAACTTGCAAGCGTTTTGTGAAAGACGAATACATTTGGCAAAAGAATCCGGATAGCTATCATTTGGCTTGTATGTAATATTATATACATAAAATAACAAATCCACCCCAAGAGCATTCGCAGGTGGTAATAATTTTGTCATTCGCATGAAAACTACTTGTTTTCAAATGCTGGTGTTATAAACTTGGGGAGTCTCTAAGGATACATGGGCATGAACGTCTATCACCGCAAGTTGTATGCTCTATTGCACGAACCAACAAAACCTGTTCGGTGCAATATTATGTGTAAACAGCTACAATGCTTACAAGAACATCTTGTGGAATTAGACACATGGTGGTGGAGTAAGGGAAGCAGTCTCGGTGAGCAGGCGGCTGAGATTAGCAGTTCTTCCGACCGAGTCAACCTGGAATTGAATTCACTAGCTGCCTTTAACAATGTGCAGGTGCGCCATCCAATCAGTGGAGAGTCTCAGGAAATTACGGAACAGGAATTTGATATAGCATTTGAAATTAGTCAGATAGCTGCAGAACCAGATGTGGAAAAGGTGTTTTGGTGGTTTTGGCGGTTCTATCCAGAGGCGCTGGCAAGTAAACAACTTAATGCACTTTTAATTCCCGCTCACAAAATTCTCCCAGATTGTCCGCTTCACAGTTATAAAAGTACTGTTTCTGCACTTGTTGGTGCCATGTTTCCGGAACAATGGCTTTCTGGAGAAGCTGAACATCCCTATTTGTTGCTGTTCACTTTCTCGCCAGTTCAGGAGTTTATTAAGTCGTCACGCAAGTTTTTGGATTTCTGGGCGGGTTCCTATCTGCTGCACTATTTAAGTGTAAAGCTGTGCTGGTATATTGCCCAAACTTATGGACCAGATGCGGTGATTACTCCCTCGCTTTGGAGTCAGGAGATTATTGACGCGCTGCTGGTTCAGAAATATCCAGATTTTGCTGCTGACTTTGCCTGCTTGCAAGACGGGACAGATCCTGTTGGTCGTTTTCAGGATAAAAAATCCACTTCCCTGACTACAGCGGGGTTTCCTAATGTCATCACAGTTTTGGTGCCGGGAAAAGATGCCGCTGAAGCATTAGGTAGGAAATTGGGGGAACAGCTGCCGAATGAATGGAAGGCGATCGCAGACAATGTGCGCTCTGATATCAAAAAGCGTGTCATGGATGCCATCATTACTGATGAACAGGGGTTGTGGGATGTCATTGCGCCTGAGTTTCCCAGCAGTAATGACACAAATCCCTACCGCAGTGAGCTACAAAAATGGAAGCAACAGGGTTGTTGGGAGTGGAATAAACTCTGGGATGCTCAAATAGAGAATACTTGGGAAAGTTACTGGACAGCTGTGCCTTTGGGCAACCCAGATCAGCCACTGGCGATTTTTAAAGAAGGTGGTAATTTTGATGGTAATTGGAAACAAGGGCAAGAAGCGATCGCACCTTCGCGTTTTGAGCAGTTCACCCCAACACAAGCCGAAGAAATAACTTACCACACCCTAAACGTTGGCACTTGGTGGGGGAATGTGCAATCCCGTCTCGGACAGTTGATTCAATCGGTAAAGAATACTCGTACTTGGCAGCTACCTACAGCACCAGGAGAGCGTTCCACCCTTTCTGGTCAATTTAGTGCGGTGCATCCTCAACTGCATTACAAAAGTAATTTTAAAGAAGGTGCGGGTGTATCAACCAGTTCAATGCGCCTCTTCTGGCGAGTGATGGCTGAAGTTTACCCAGGGTTGTTTAATGGTTCCGAAAAGTTGAATGCCATTGAACTTACTAAACGCATGGCTTGGGGGTATGGAAGGGTTGCTGAATCTCTTGGCATTACAATTAACATCACTGAGGGACAACCTGACTACGAAGGATTGATTCGCTTTCCTAATTTGAGTTCTATTGCTGCTGCCAAATTTGCCTATGAGAATCTACCCCAAGTTCGCACTTACTGGAATAACCTCAATCACTTAATTCAAAAGAATTTACCAGAACAACATCAGAAATTTGGTTCTCGCACTCGTGGTCGTCCCTTCCATGTTTATAAAACTGATGCCAAAATCAACCCCCACGGTCGAGATGGTCAAGATTACAACGGTGTCATGTTCTCCAGTAAGTGGCTAGCTGAAGATATGGACTTGCAAGGTAAGGAAGTTGAAACTTTGCGGGGGCTAGTAGAAAAAGCGCATAAAGATAGTCATTTCGGTGATGGTAGTCCAGCTGATTGGTGGGTAATTGTCCTCGCCGATGGTGATGGCATGGGCAAGTATGTTTCTGGCACAAAATTGAAGGAATACAAGCACTACATAGTCGAGTCAGCAATAGCTAATCTTCCAGCTAAGGGGTGGGAGGAACTGCTAAAAACTAGAAAGCGCATGGGTCCAGCAACTCATGTAGGACTGAACCGCGCCCTGTTAGATTTCTCTAATCGTCTAGTGCCTTATATAACAGAACAGCGATTCTGCGGCAAAGTGGTCTACAGTGGTGGCGACGATGTAATGGCAGTGCTACCTCTGGAGGATTTGCCAGAGTTTTTGCGCTCATTGCGTGCTGCTTGGTGTGGTGGCACTGACCCTCTAGATGAATTTGAGAGCCGAGGTGGTTACTGGTATCCTAAAGAACTAATTCAAGGATTGCCCAACCGTCCCTACTTCACGATGGGGGAAGGTGCGACGATGAGCATGGGCATTGTTATCGCCCACAAAAGTGTGCCTTTGCCCACAGTTTTAGAAAGTCTTTGGGAAGCAGAAAAGGAACGAGCGAAAAAACTCCCAGGTAAAGATGGTTTGTGTTTCCGCGTAATTTATGGAGGTGGAAACACACTGGAAGCTGTGATGAAAGGTAAGTTACTATCTGCTTGGTACGAGTTACTCTCCTCCCCTACAGAAGAATTGAGTCCGTTACTTTTACGACTAGCAGAAGAACTGCCCCGTCGCGCTACTGTGACTGAAAATTATCAACTATTTGCTCAAGCTGCTAATGTAATTATGGCTCGCCGGGATGAAAGTAAAAAACTCGGTAATTTTAAAAACATAACAGATTGGTTGAATGTTTGGGAAGATTGGGTTAAAAGTTTAAAACCAGAAAAAATGACTTGGAAAAAATGGATTGATAAGTTAGAAGTAGAACAACGACTAGGGACGAAACCTGGAGATTTAGGAAATTTGCTGCGGTTCAGTGCATTCTGGGTAGATAAAATGGTGCAGCGCCAGAATTGGAAGTTAAAAGTCGAAAGTAAAAATAAAATGACTTAATTGTCAATTATGACTTTTGCTATTAACTGTATACTCTTTGTTTTACCCTTTCACTTTTTACTTTTTACTTATTTATGTATTGGTATGCAATTGAACCGTTGGATGTGTTGCTATTTCGGGAAGCTAAACCCTTTAGTCCTGGTGAGGGTTCTTGGGCTAAGGGACAGTTTCCACCGCTGCCTATTACGGTATTTCAAGCACTACGTTCAGCTTTAGATAAGTATGAAGAAAAAAATCGAGACTTAGAATTTTTTGGTCCGTTTCTTTTAGATACTAATAACACTTTATGGGTGCCAACGCCAAAGGATTTGTTAGCGGTCAAAACCAAGTTACCACCTGATCAGGAAACTTCAGAAGATGACTTAGATGATAAAACGGATGACTGGGATAGAACTGAACGCTTACAAAGAGCAAAGCAACAAGTGAAAGCATGGAAACACCTTTGCTTTGATTCCAACGAATTGCCACCAATGGTCACACCTAGTATTGACAAAAATGAATTTATATGCGGACCTCAAGCTTGGATGACTGCTGATGCATTGAGTCAGTATCTCAAGGGAGAAAATCTTGATACTCCGCAGGATTTTCATGATAACCCTTGGAGTGTGCAAATTTTACCGCATATTCACATGGAGACAGGCACTAGGCAAGTTCGGGATGAGGAAGGGTACTTTACTGAGGTGGCGATACGTCTGCATTCTGGGTGGAAACTGGTAGCTGGTGTAAACTACAAGCTGGATGAACCTTGTGTGGTGCGTTTGGGGGGTGAGGGACATAGAGCGCTTGTTTCCCCATTGCCAGATTTTCAGCACTGGGAGAAATTAGCAGCTTATGAAAAGCCCACAGATACAAGTAATTTTGCATATTTGCTCACACCAGGGCTAGCTGAAAAACAGCCAGCGGTGTATGGAGTTTATCCCACAAGCTGGAAAGAGAATTTAGTTGGTTGTGTGAGCGATCGCGCTTTGTTGTGGGGTGGCGTATCCACTATTGAGCGTAAAAACCAACAGGAGAAAGAATTTGCGCTACTTCCCCAACGGGCATTTGTACCACCAGGGACGGTGTACCTGTTTGAGAAGATTCCCGAACAAGCAGATTACCTACTGCCAACAACTGGGGGGAATTGGCTAACTACCTTTCAACAATTGAACTATGGAAAACTATTGTGGGGTAAAAGACCATGACTAATTATCTAACTTATTTATATCTGCTCACACCTCTACATACTGGCGGCAGTTCAAATGAAGGCAATATGATGGGCATTGCCCGTGAAGTTCACACAGAATTCCCCTATCTCCCTGCTTCGTCGTTGCGGGGTAAAATTCGCGCCGAATTAGAACGCAAACATCCTGAAGAAGCGGAAATATTTTTTGGACATAAGATTAAAGATGGTCAGCAACCTACTGAGGGTGAAGTTTGGTTTGCTGATGCGACACTGCTATTTTTTCCCATTGCGTCTTTGAGTCATCATTTAGTTTGGGTAACTTGTCCCCTGTGGCTGGAACGTTGGAACCGTTGGCTTGATAAAGCACCACTACAACCAATTATCAAACAATGTCAACAAATTTTATCTGGTCAAAAGTCAGCAGTCGTAAGCTTCCAGTCCAAAGAACTTTACTTGCAAACAGCACTTTTAAGTGAATCGGATCTCCAAAAAATAGATGTAGCAACACTTGCAGAGCAAATTTTACCCTTAACTTCTACTGGGGGAATTATTTCTGGGCTAGTTAACAAATTAGTCGTTTTAACGGATGAAGACTGCATAGCGTTGGTAGAAACCGGGTTGCAAAGAGAAGTCCGAGTAACGCTGGAAAAAGAATCGAAAACTGTAAAAGGTGGTTCTTTCCGCTCAGAAGAAGCGATTCCTCCAGAAACAGTGCTGTTCTTTCCTTGGGGGATGAAACCAGGCAAAGACCTTGATAAAACTACTAATATTCGCTTATCTACACCTAAAACTTTGAATGAACGAATGCAATTTGGTGGGTTAGAAGGATTAGGTAGAGGTTGGGCTGATTTAAAGACTGTAGAGTTGAATAAGGAAGGCAAATGAGAAAGCTTGATTCCCGCAAGTTTAGTCAGGAAGCTTATACAGCTTTGACTGCAATAGCAACAGATACAAAAGACCTTTATTATTTGGATAAAAAGTATCACAAAAAAGCTAGTGGAGTGGTTCAAGGACTGATTGCTTATATCTCTACTTGGGGATTGCATCGTCTTAGTGGAGATGCAAAGAAGTTCTTAAATGGCAAAGCGGAGGATACTAAATACAAGGGTAAGATTTATAAAAAGTTTCTGCGGTCGCTTAAGAGTTTTAGTGGCAAGAATTTTAATGTTGATGATGAAGGCAGCTTACTCAATATGCCTCTCAAAGAATACACCGCTCTCAACCGATTGGCGATTGAATTGGCACGAGAATGGTCTTTTTGGGCATCTGCTGTTTTAGGAGAGCCAGAGGAATAATAAAAGTAAAAAGTGAAAAGGCATTCACAAATAAGATAAATCTTTTTGCTTACTAATCCCTAAACGCTAATCCCTATGAGATGGAGAAAAAGGTGTAATGAGTTACAACCGGGAATGGCAAGCTATTCTGAAGAAACTCCAAAAAGACAAAAATCCTCTCTACGAGTTACTTCAAGATAGCGGACTGACTGAAGATGGTGATTCGGCTCTAAAACTGTACCTCTCCACAGAGGAGAAGAGAAAAGAAGCTCAGAGCAAACTCCAGAAAATTAAATCTAAAATGCCTGCTTATTGGCAGCAGAAAAGACTTAACCTAGCAGTAGGTGAACTACCCGCCGAATCAGCGCAGAGTTCACGCAAACAACCTATAAATCAGTCAAGAACACTGCCCAATTCATCGCCAGTGATGGGAAGACACAAAAGTCTTCAAAGTCCGCTTCAGGAATTGAACTTTGCGAAATTTGGTACAGATAAAAAGCAGAATGAACTAGCTCAACCTGTGCTGGAAGCCGCAGCTGCTGCTGATGAAACTTGTGAAACTCTGTACAAGCAGCTAACAGAGAAAACCCAAAAATTAGCCGATGTCACCATCACTGTTGAGTTTCCCTGGCGGGTGCGGGTAGGGGGAATGCGAGGCTTCCGCGAATTGTTATTGCCTGTGTTTCATCCGGTGTATGGTGTGCCTTACATTCCCTCTAGCAGTCTCAAAAGTGCTATCCGGGCGATCGCACTCCAGCATGAGACTCAACCTGAAGTCAATCGCCTCCTGGGAAGTCTTGATGATGGCATCGGTTGCGTACAGATTCTTGATGCTTTCCCCAGCGCACCTTGTCTGAGTGTCGATATGGCAAATCCCCAATGGCATTGGCAGAAAAATAACGTTGAATACAACCCTGAACCCCACGCTTTACTCTCAATGGAACAACCTGAGTTGGTAATTGGGTTGATTCGCACTAGCCGAGGAAATAATGCAGATGATGTAGAAAAAGTCAAGGGATGGTTGGAAAAAGCTTTAGCAATGGGAATCGGTTCGCGCTTGAGTGGGGGATATGGACGAGCGAGTTTGAGCCATACCTTACCACATTCATCATCTCATGATTTTCAGCTATGGACTCAGGGAATGTATGGAGCTTTTACTGACAACCCAGAATTTCGTCCAGTGGCATTACGGGGGATGTTGCGGTACTGGTTTAGAGCGATCGCACTCTCGATTTATTCAGCCAGTCAATGCAAAGCACTAGAAGCAACTCTGTTTGGTACTATAGAACCGAAAAGCAAAGAAGGTAGTATCCGCATTTCTGTAGAGTGGGAGGAACAACAAAGCGAACGCGCTTATGTCTACAAGGGCAAAATTCTTTTAGAGGCAAAGAAGCAACAACACCTCACCCTAGTGGAAAAAGTGCTGCACTTATCATCCCATATTGCTGGAATAGGTAGGGGTTCACGACGACCTCTGCATTGGAATGAACCAAGGTTACGAGGATGTTATTGGGAACTTACGAATGCAATATTACCAGGTGATAAACAAACTTGGCAGGATTTTTTCAAACAGGTGCGGGATGCGTTTCTTTCCGTGGAACGTCCTGAAGGTTCACCTGCTGCTGGTAATTCTGGAAATTCACATAACCGTTATCAGGATGTGTTGAATACCAATGCGAGGATTTATTTAGTACCAACTGCAGGCTTGAGACATCCTAAAAATGTCCGCAATTGGTCGGGGGAAGGGCATACTTCATCAGTGAGGGGTAAGGCTTTGGAGTTGCTTTATAGCAGCCCAAAGTATAAGGGAGTTAACCGGGAACAAAAGGGTAATCCCGAAGTTGGTGGCAAGTTGGGAACTCCTTCTTTTGTGGTGATTCAGTCTAATTTTCCCACTTCTGGGCAACCTTACCAAACTGTAACGATTTTTGGGGTAGATAACAGCGATCGCGCTGCTTTCGTCAAGGCTTTACCACGCGACTCTATTCAAGTTTGGTAACTTTTATTAATTTAGGAATAATACTAAGTAATATGATAATTCTGATTGCAAATATCGGCACGTCTGACTTGGCTGTAAAAATTGATGGTTTTAACTACTACCTACCAATTTTTGAACGACGAGAACCAAATGAAGATATTTCCGGATTAACAACTGATGAACTAGAGATTTGGCATAACAGAAATAGCTATACTGAACTACTGTGTGATGAATTAAATGTCTGCGTTAGCAAATCTCCAAGGACAGGAGAGCCAGAATTTTCTTTTATCGAGTTTAGCGAGAAGCTTCTCCAAACTTACCTCAGCAAGCCGGATACCTGGCATTCTCGCATTCGTCCTGGTCGTATCGGCGGAGTGATTATAGATGCTAAAAACAAATTTACGCTTGACAAAATACACTTATTTGTTACCAATCAAAAACCTCAGCATAAGTTAGATACTATTTATCTGTTTGAAATTCTTAAGCATTGGTTCAAACGCGAATACGAGATTCAATTAATAGCCGAAGAGATACCAATTAAAATAACAGCAAAAGAATCAGATGACCTTTTGGATTACTACTATAAATTTTTTCATAAAAATATCAGCAGTGATGATACGGTGATAGTTAGCATTAAAGGCGGCACGCCACAAATGCATACAGCTTTAAAAATGCAAGCTATTGCATCTTCTGTATCGCGCTTAATGTTTATAGACCCTCAATTTTCAATTAGTAAGACTTTGACGGGTGAGTTTTCTGATTGCAAACTCACTTCCTACTGGCAATATATGCGAACGCAAAAATATCAAACAGTAAAATTGTTGTTAGATGAGAATCGCTGGGATTTTAACGGTGCTATCCAAATTTTGTTAGATTGGAACGAGGTACTGAACTTTTTTATAAAGCATAATGTCATAGATTCTCAGGATATAGCTGATAGTAATGCAGTAATATCTAGAGTCATCAGCACTTTAAGCATTGGTATTGCTTGTTTTAATTTAGACAGTGATGCTGCCAAACAGATTTTGCGCTCCAACTCCAAGCAACAGCTGTCTATCCGCCTGGTAAATGAAGTTCAAAATTATGATAAGGTACTAAATTTATACACTCAATGTAGAATTTTATGGAAACTGAATCAGGTAGCGAACTTTTTAGCTCGGATGTCTTCTTTTTATGAAGTAATATTAGAAAAATTGGCAATATATTTAAACTGCGAGGAGAGTTTTAAAAAGTTTAATAATCGGTTTGATAAACGAAAATTAATAGACCAGCAAGTGTGTTCACGCAATCTTCCCCAAGAACTACAGGCTTGGCAAGAGATACTAAATCTGCTCAAAAGCTTTGATTATTGGTGTACGCATCGTAACAAGTTAATTCACGGTGCTAAGGGTGTTTCTAAAGCCAGAACCCAGGAACTATTTGACCAAGAGTATCAAGAGAATCCACTGATTTGTCAGCCAGATGATATTTTAAGAAATATGGGAAAAATTCTCAGTAGTAGTATTCCAATTGTTAAAAATGGATATCGTTATAAGTTTATCGGTGATAATAATGAACACTACATTTATTCGGAAGTGAAAGATTGGGTTATCAAAACTTTGATAAACGACGGTTTACATTAAAGCAAAAAGAAGGAGTATAAAGAAAAATTAACGAATATTTGCTTCGATAAACACTTATTCTTTTCTTTTACCTTTTAACTTTTATATGATTTGTCACTTCCTCATTGGTGTCCCCGGTAGCGGTAAATCTACCTTCGCCGCCATGTTGGCGAAACTGGGAAATTACCGCATCGTTTCCACCGACGCAATTCGCCAAGAACTTTATGGTGATGCAGCTATCCAAGGGGAGTGGAGTCAGATTGAAGAAATTGCTATCTCCCAAATAAGAGATGCGATCGCCTCTGGCGGGCACTCCCGTGCCATCGCCCCAAAGAACACTGCGCCAAGCGCGATCGCCCAAAGCTATGCCATCATCTATGATGCTACCAATGCCAAACGCGCATGGCGGATGGAATTGATGATGAAGCTGAATTCAAAAGGGGTTGGAGGTGAGGTGCAATGGATGGCGTGGTACTTGCAAACCCCTTTAGAAACTTGCTTTGCTTGGAACCAAAAACGAACTCGCACAGTTCCAGATAACGTCATTGAGGAAATGTCCAAATCTCTGCAAGACTTTCCGCCAATACCAGCAGAAGGTTTTGCAGCCGTCAAAGAAATCGATGTCACTTCCCCAAACTTTGACATTCAACAAATCCAAACCCAAATCAAACACCTTCCTCGTACTCTCATCAACCGCACCAACCGCACTCTGCATCGTCACATAACTTTACATTCTTATAGCAAGCTTCTGGATTTTGAACGCTTGATGCACTTGATTTCCTTGATTATTCGCTATCCAGGAATTGGAAATCTGCAAGCAACCGACTCCAGCTTGGTAGAAAGCATTTTTGGCACAGTTGTCCAGTTTGGAAGTGCTTTGGATGAAGTTACTGCCTTTATGGGTAAATTATACGGGAGAATCTATGCAGATAAAAGTGCGATCGCCTCTGATTTACGTTGGCTAGAAAAAAATGGTCTGATTGGCGTTGGTGGTTTGCACTCCTGTTCAGTTCCTCCCGAAAGCACAGAGGAAGCAAATCAAACCCTCACCTCATCTTCTTTAGTGACTCACGCCTACTCTGACTTAGACACCTTCACACGCTTGGTGCAAACAATTCGGTTTATTCTGCATCACCCATTTTTGCAAGATTCGGGAAAAGGGAGTCTGAAAACTCTGGTGTCTGCACTTCGGGAAAATGGGATTATTGTCGGTGATGGCTTGGATACTGTCCGCAAGGATATTGAAAGAGTTCTTAAGCCGTACAAAATATTACCTGAGTTTCCCTTGCGGGATGGCTACTTTGCAGGAACGGCAATTTTGTCACAGCAAGAATTAATCAAGGTTTTTGGCGTTCTCCAGTCTCAGGCGAAGAGTTTGGATGACCCTGTGGCGTTGGATATTTATGAGACATTTGCTGATAGGATAACACGGAGTAAGCAGGATGTGAGTAGCGTGTATCCGGTGCGGGGAATTGCCAATCGCTGTATGATTGACCCAGAGTTTCTGCCTCAAGATGCCCTTTCAAATAATTTACAGCAGTTAGAAGAAGCGATCGCTAACGGTGAAATACTGGAATTAAACCGCTTTCGTGGCGGCGGTAAGTTTGCTCTTGATGAAGAAGGGTTCTTTTTAGCATATCCATTGCAGATTGTGTTTTGCAATTTGGCGTGGTATCTGGGTTATGAGTGCGAAGGGGGGAAGTATGGGGGGTTGTTCCGGTTTGAGCGTTTGGATAGATTATTTATAGGGAAACCTCAAGGACAAGTGCGTTCAAGGCTGGAACAAGAAAAGTCTTTGCAGAAGTTGCAGAAGTTATACACTGTTAGCGCAGGGATTTTTTTAGGGTATAGTGCTAGCGAGCAGCGTTTGTTTCTGAGTAAGGATAAACGAGAACGTGACAAAGTTTGTGTCACGGTGGAATTGTGGTTTAATGATGCTATCTTCCGCTTTATTACTGAAGGGACAAAGAGATTTCCAGCGCAGCAAATGAAGATGTCACCGCCAGTGGATGGAGGGAAGTTAACACTGCCAAAGTCGATTTTTTGTTTGAGTAAAACGGGAGATAAAGGCTTTCCTAATCGTTTTCAAGTGGTGTTGCCGAAATGGTCGTTAAATGATGTAGAGTTTTTGCGGTGGATTGTAGGTTTTGGTGGGAATGTTAAGGTAGTGCAACCAGAGGATTTGGTGGAGAAGGTTAAGGGGATTGGAGAGGCGATTGTGAGGGTTTATGAGAAGTAAAAAGTAAAAAGAGAAATCAGCTACTTAGCAATTTGAGTTCTGAAAAAAAAGGTTTAACACTAACTTTTTTATCTCTGACACCAAATTCTCAACAAGGTAATTTGAGTTCTGAAAAAGAGGGTTTAACACTAACCCTCTTTCTTTTTACTTTTTACTTCTGCTAAATGACTCTTTTCGGAATCTGAGTTAACCCTTTTACTTTTTACTTTTTACTTGGCTCCTGTTTATCGTTTCCATTAATTCAACTTCCGAGGAAGTTTAACAGGAAATTCTTAAAGAAATCGCCACTTACAACATTTCGTTTCCATTAATTCAACTTCCGAGGAAGTTTAACAGCATCGAGCCAACACAGCGCTGCTACAAGGATTACACGTTTCCATTAATTCAACTTCCGAGGAAGTTTAACAGAACCGCACCGACTTGGCTAAGAAGTTCCCGTCAAAGTTTCCATTAATTCAACTTCCGGAGAAGTTTAACAGTTGCAGGCGATGTTCGACGCGTGCTACTTAGCCAGGGTTTCCATTAATTCAACTTCGGGAGAAGTTTAACAGCTTGAGATGGACGCACTGAAAGACGCTGAAGAGGGTACGTTTCCATTAATTCAACTTCGAGAGAAGTTTAACAGCAATTTGAGTTAGCGGGTTGGACGGGCTTTGCTACGTTTCCATTAATTCAACTTCGGGAGAAGTTTAACAGATTAGCTTTGAGAAAGGTGCGGTTCACGTCTTTGGGTTTCCATTAATTCAACTTCGGGAGAAGTTTAACAGTAAGGTACGTGCATAAATCTCCGTCTTGTGGCACTAAACGTTTCCATTAATTCAACTTCGGGAGAAGTTTAACAGTGAACCGGACGCAACGATCAGGTGTGACAATCGGCGTTTCCATTAATTCAACTTCGGGAGAAGTTTAACAGAGTAATGTTTACAGCTTTTCCAAATCCTAACCCGTTTCCATTAATTCAACTTCGGGAGAAGTTTAACAGTTGTACAAAGATAGAGGTCATGCGATCGCACTCGATACGTTTCCATTAATTCAACTTCG
>JXCB02000058.1:63144-101575 GCA_000828075.3 Tolypothrix campylonemoides VB511288
TTCAACTTCGGGAGAAGTTTAACAGGCCTGAGAAAGGTTGTGTAGTAGCGGGTTTGGTAGTTTCCATTAATTCAACTTCGGGAGAAGTTTAACAGGGTTGTCTCCCCGGATGGCAGATTTAATCATCAAGTGGGTTTCCATTAATTCAACTTCGGGAGAAGTTTAACAGCTGCATTATTATTATTGCATACCCAGATAGCAGGAGTTTCCATTAATTCAACTTCGGGAGAAGTTTAACAGAGCAGGGTTCTCAAAGCTTTCCCTTGAGCCAAGTCTACAACCATTTTGCGCGGAACGTCAAATTGTGTCAGAATAACTGCAATCATTTCTCAATAAAAAGATATCAATAAGCCTCAAACCCTTATCTGTAGGACGTTCGCGGAAGTCAACGAAAGAATCAGACTTTTGGCGATTTCTATTCTTCCGCGCAAATGACCGAGTAGGCGCAAGAAATACGGCGTCCTTGCTTCAACCTCCTAACTTTAGTTATGGGGATTCTTTCTTTTGCCTTTTTACTTTTTACTTTTTACTTGTTGTAACCAACTGGCTTAGGCGCTTTAAAATCCGTAGGACATCATACAATTGATTTCCACGGTTGCGAATATCGAAAATATCAGATGTGCCGTACTGTGGTGTTTCTCCTTTAAGTAATTTAATAAAGATGAAACTTCCTCCAGTACTAATCATCCCATAACTTGGTTTATCTGGGTTAGGATTTCCTAACATATAAGCCAAAATCTGCGCTAGTCCTTCTTCAATAGAAAAAGCAGCTTTTTTTGACTCAATAACCATCACCCAAAATTGGTCTTTTAACACTAATGTGTCGATTCTTCCTTTGATGATAACTCCTTCATCTTCTACCGCAATATCTACAGGTTCCTCGGACTTGACATAAAAGGGAGCTAAATAAAAATCTCCAATAAACAGAATGGGGTCAAGGATTGCCATTCTGACAACATCTTCTAGTAGCGGTGGGTAGTTAAGGAGATTGAAATAACCCGCTTTCACTTTGTCTAAAAGTAATTTATCTAAATCTGTGATTTCTGGTAAATTTTCTTGCCACTCCAGAAAGAATTGGTCATCCTGAACTAGCTGAAGACCAAAATTATCGATGAGGTAGCGTAAGTTTATCTCTTTGGCTTGAACTGTTTGCACCATAGTTAGGAATTGAGTTGGTAGTTGAAAAGGGTTGGGCGCATTAAACAGAGGCGAGGCAATCTCCCTATAATATAATAAAAAATCCCCAGCCGCCGAAACTACTGGGGATTATTAATGACACAATTGGTAAACGTAACGCAGATGTTTCCATTAATTCGACTTCTGATGAAGTCAAGCAATTTCAGCGTCATTTATCAAGCGAATTCTTCACTTTTATGGCATCAAAAGTTACCATAAAAGTGAAATGATTGACCGACCGTTGCAGCACCTGCAAATAAGCAACAGCATCACCACGACGACGAAATCGTGCCACAACAATACGTTCATTGTTAGGAAGAGTGCGGATAATGCACCACGGATGCAATTGCTCAGAATAGGTCATAGTCGCTTTGCTCCAAGTAAAAAGTAAAAAGCTAAAAGGCAAAAGAAAAGTCTTTTAACTTGTAACTTTTGACTTTTGACTTTTTGTAATTCGCTTTGAAATTGCTTATCCTTACCCTAATTCAGGAGGCATTTCTAAAGACAGGTCTAGTTGATATTGACAATTGCATTATTATGTGGTGGATAGCAACCATTATTCGGAATGACTAAGACACAACAAGAATAAAATGTGTTCGGGAATCTCCTCAAAATGTTCTAGCAAGAAATCCATCACAGCCAGATGACGCAAATCATTACCAGTGGGATATCGCCTGTTACGACCTTGTTTAAACCAACCCTTTACAGTAGAATCGGAACGGGAGCAAATAAGAGCAATTTGTTCGTAACTGACAGCCCATTTGGCATAAAATTCTCTTGGTGTCATGCCGAATTCCCAGTGACTATAAAGTGAAATCAGGTGTAGTTCTCGCGCTTGTAAAGTCCGAGGATTAGGCATCATCAAACCTCTTTTAATCATCAACGCACGCTGTATGCACCCGAAGGATTCTTTCTCATTCCTAGTGAGAAACAAGGAACGAGAAAGAAAGGGAATCTATTAATGAGAATCTAGACTTGTAACCAAGATGGTTCGCTCCGACTTATAATGCCAATAGAACCTTTTCGCCATAGAAGCAGAAGAACCCCAAGTCTCACAGCCTTTATGTTTGTACCGATGGGTTCTTAAACTTCTGTAAGCAGGTCCAGATTCTGCTAAAATTTGGAAAGCTTTTTCGTATTGCTTGCGGTCTTTTGGGCATAAAGCATCGAGTTGTTTTTGGGCTTTAAGTCTAAAGATGAGACGGAACAAAATAAGTAAAAAGGTAAAAGAAAGTCTTTTGACTTTTAACTTTTGACTTTTAACTTCAAAAAGGGAGGGGAACGCACTTTTTCAGGGGCGCTCATTTTGGTATTCCTAATAGAGTGAAAGCTTTGCCAAAAATTGCGAGTTAAACTATAAACGCTGCGTCATCGACGACAAACTCAGGTTGTGTTCCCAAGACTGCAACTTTGCAACGATTGTGTGCAGACATGGGGTAGAATCTAACTTGGTCTTCGCGTCTGTTGACAAGTCGCATCAGGTATTTAGATAGCATTTCGTACTGTTTCTCATCCAATACGCACTCGAAGACTGACTTTTGCACTCGCAACCCGTAAGCTTCGAGGAGTTTCGATACCTTATTGCGACGGTTGTCACTGACGATATCGTAACAAACTAGATAAAACATTACTGCTTCACCAACCCTAAGGGAACTTTTTGCGGTTCAACTGTATTGGTGAAATCAGGATGTACAGGGTGGAACTTCAACGCTAGCGGACGGTAATATTCAATCTCCCCAAGGACGCAGGCGAGATATTCGCGTATTTGGAGTTCCATACACTGGCGGTAGGTGACTTCCCCAGCTGAGGGATGCAATACTACGGTTCGCAGTTTTGCTTCCCAGTGCTGAAGAAAGGTTTTGAGTAATGTTCGCCAACTGTTAATTCCATTCCCGTTATTGGAGGTTGTACCGTTTGCGTCAGCTAAGAAGCGATTTTTGACAAAATTCATTACCAAATCATCCACGATTGGTGCGCGGAATTCAGCCATCAAGTCACAAGCTAAGGGGAATTCGTGATGCGACTGGTGATGGAAAATCGCGCAGTCGGGGTGTAACTTCGATGTGTGGAGGAGTGTGTAAATATGTTGATGCAGCAATTGGTAGCCTAAATTCAACAGTGTATTAATTAGGTTTTTCGTGGTACGCGAACATCCGTGATGGAAATTGAGTAAATTGCTGAACGCCGGATAGTACAAATTGTTTGCTTCTTCGTCGTATTCCCGTAATTCGTTGAGGGATTTCGCCATTGGTAAGTCATCCATCAGCAGACTCAAATAATTGAGCGCCATTTGTGATGCATGGTGCTTTTGATAGCGAGTCCAAGTTTGCAAGAAAAGGTGTTGGTTGTGCAGTTTCGCCCAAATGATACTTTCTGCTGTGGCGCGGGTAAATTCTACATCACGTGAGCGTTTTCGTTGGTAGGCTAAATATTTAGGTTGTAGCTGAGATGTATTTTCTAACCGTCCTAAATATTCGCCTTGTTGGGTTAAATATAAGACGGGTATGTGATGTAAGCGCATGGTTTTCATCACATCGCGTGGTAAGTGCAAGTTACCAAAGATGATAATTTGATTAACGTGGCGAATGGGAACTGAAATACATTGCGCTTGTTGATGAAAAACCTGGAAGTTTTGGTTCTGGGTTTTTAGTAACGCATCTTGTTCAGTTATGTAGATGTTGGGCATAATTTTACTTCACCTTTGTATTGGTTGTAGTCAGGGATGTTTTGCTTTCCTGTCCTACATTTCTATTGTTTCAGGGTGGTATATGACTTCGTATATGCATACTAAGAAGTTGTATATGACTTTGTATATGACTTATATGACTTTGAAAGAGGACATAAAAAACCTAACAATAAAAAATCCGGTTTCTTTAGGAAACCGGGATGATGAAGGTGTGCGTTCTGCGTTGAATTTTTAAGTCTACAATAAGTTATAAATGGTAATGATACCTAACTATAAACACTTTGCGATAATAATACTAACATTACACTGTTGGATCTGGGATAATTTATGAGCCGTCCGCGTATATTACAACCTGGTCAAAGCTATACATTTAGTAAATATTTTGACTTACCATTTGCGCCAGAAGACATTCTTGCAGAGTTAGGATGCTCTTATGACAGAGAAAGACTGCAATTACCAAAATCAGAATGTGATTTCAACCGAATTGAGGAATTACGTATTCTCATTGAACGTAATTTAAAACGTGTGAAATTATTAAGCGAAGATGCACGCAAACAAGCAATAATTGCACCTATTTTGTTAGAAGTGTGTGATATTACAGAAACACAATTAAATATTGAGTATCCAGTCAGCGTAAGTGACCAACTAAGAGATAGTTTTGACTATTACATCATTAAAGGTAAAGGACTGGTAGTTATCGAAGCAAAACAAGCAGATCTAAGTAGAGGTTTTACGCAGCTAGCGGTGGAATTAATTGCTCTTGACAAATGGACTGAGGCAGATACGCCAATATTATATGGAGCGGTAACAACTGGTGAAGATTGGCGTTTTGGAATATATAAACGTCAAGAAAAACAAATTGTGGAAGACCTAAAGTTATATCGAGTTCCCGAAGAAATTAGCGTACTTATCACTATTTTAGTTGGAATCATTAAGTTTTCCAAATAAAACACAAAATAAATTTGCTAATTAAATAAAAAATTAAAAGATACATTATCAATTTGGTAGTTTCCATTTTTAAAGAGAGGGTTTAACACTAACCCTCTTACTTTTTACTTGGCTCCTGTTTATCGTTTCCATTAATTCAACTTCCGAAGAAGTTTAAAGGAATGATATCCCTTCAGGACTACGAAAAATGTTACAGCTGTTTCCATTAATTCAACTTCCGAAGAAGTTTAAAGCAACGGTCAGACATCGCGAAATGATTCACGCACAGAGTTTCCATTAATTCAACTTCCGAATAAGTTTAAAGAAGAAGTGTTTACCAGTATTACGGTACTGGAAACAGAAGGTTTCCATTAATTCAACTTCCGAAGAAGTTTAAAGTCTTAAGTAGCGAAGACAAAGAGGAGATCACCCACGTTTCCATTAATTCAACTTCCGAAGAAGTTTAAAGCAATTTGGCAAATATTAGGTTCAGGGCCAAAATATGTTTCCATTAATTCAACTTCCGAAGAAGTTTAAAGAAGTGAGCAGATTATTGCGGAGGGATTAAAAAATAATGTTTCCATTAATTCAACTTCCGAAGAAGTTTAAAGAGTAATGCTAAGATCCGAGCCGGGTTGGTTCAGACCGTTTCCATTAATTCAACTTCCGAAGAAGTTTAAAGACAAAATGGATAATACTACACAAGAAGGATTATTCCAGTTTCCATTAATTCAACTTCCGAAGAAGTTTAAAGCCTATAGGATACACTCTTCCAGGTTTTGCGTACTCCTGTTTCCATTAATTCAACTTCCGAAGAAGTTTAAAGCTCAGCTCAAGTTACTTCTCCAGTAAAGGAGATACTGTTTCCATTAATTCAACTTCCGAAGAAGTTTAAAGTCAAGTGCTACTAGTTTATCTAGTAATCAAACAGTGTTTCCATTAATTCAACTTCCGAAGAAGTTTAAAGAATTATATACTGTACCGAAATTGGTAGTAATAAGTTTTTAGTTTCCATTAATTCAACTTCCGAAGAAGTTTAAAGATCTTTCCCTCTGTCTCAAAAACTTAGGCTACAAGGTTTCCATTAATTCAACTTCCGAAGAAGTTTAAAGACCAGTGACCGGCGGCTATGCTGAACAAGGCATCCAAGTGTTTCCATTAATTCAACTTCCGAAGAAGTTTAAAGAAAGAAGTAAACAAAGGTGAGGATACTTCATCAGAAGGTTTCCATTAATTCAACTTCCGAAGAAGTTTAAAGTAATACCAATATTCGCGGTAGGGGCACGGACGGCTATGGTTAGTTTCCATTAATTCAACTTCCGAAGAAGTTTAAAGTTACCCTAGCAGATGTGGAAGAAGGGAGATTCCTAAAAGTTTCCATTAATTCAACTTCCGAAGAAGTTTAAAGAATGGATACATAGAAGCGAAATAGAAAAGCTGCAAAAAGTTTCCATTAATTCAACTTCCGAAGAAGTTTAAAGACCAGCTCCTAGAAGCCTTACCCTGAAATAATTCTACAGCGCTTTTTTGTGGGATGCAAATTTTCGTCCAAACAAATGCGAATTACTCTCAACAAATCTCCAGCCAAAGTACCTCAAACCTTTGTGAGGAAGCTAATTTGTGGGATAGAACGAAATCATCAGGGTTTCAGGCATTGTATCTATCCCACAAATGGTATAGTACGTTACAGTTTCCAAACCATTGGACGGTACACCTGGCGGTGGCGCGTAAACTATAGCAATTTTGTTGTTAATTAGACTACGCCAAGAAACCTAACCCCCCAACCCCCTTCCCTACTAGCGTTGGCGGAAAGATTCAAAGCCTCTCTCCTTATAGGAGAGAGGTTTGGAGAGAGGTCACAAATGTGCTTCATTTACCTAAAAACCGCTATATATGACTTTGAAATAGGACAGAAAAAAAGGTCGGAGTATTATCTCCGACCTTTTGGCTTCCACTTGTTTTTATTTTTTTACTTTTGTTCTAACCAAGCAACTAAATCAGAAAGTTCTGAAAAATCTAACAATGCTTCTGCTAAATTCTCTAACTGCTCAATAGATAATCCTCGAATCCTCGAAATCAATGATGAATCAATCTCACCAAAACGCCTATTAAGCAGCCGTAGGATCACACGTTCTTCCCCTTGTTTATTCCCTTGAAGCAAAATATCTTGATAAATCACCGACTCTTGCATAATATCCTCCCGGAAAAATTGACGAATTATGTCTTTCTCAAACCTCAATCCTGCTAAAATCTCCGTACACCCTGCAATATTCTGCCGCTCGTCTCTATCTGGAATTCTAGCCACTCTCTGTGCAACCTGCGCCAGCAATGCTTGAGGTGAGTCAGTTTGGGTTAAAGGAGCTAGAGGTAACAGTGCAGGATTATCAAGAAAGAATGCTGGATCTTGCTCCCACAGACGCGTAACCTGATAGCGGTGAATAGTCGTCTCGTCTACAAATTCCTCTGTGAAGGCGATTTCGTTACTTGTTTCTTGTAAGAAAATCACCACCTGCGTTATGGGGGTACGATATTGGCGCTTCAACCTTACAGAAACCTGAGTTCGACGTAAGAAAAAGTCTGAAAACCAAGCAGAGTAAAGAGCGTAGCAACATAAACTCCTTTGATATCATGTCAATAAGGTTTGATTAATGAAAATAACTAGCACGCATCAAATACTTTGATACTTAAAGGAAGTAAAATGATTTTGTGATGAATTCATTATCCGGATGAGTAGTAAAAAAGCGTTAAAGCAGGATCTGCGGGGAGGAAGACGTGAAAATGCTGGCAGGAAGCCAATTTGGAAGAATAAAGAGACAATTACAATCCGTGTGCCGAAATTAATTGCAACACAAGTGTTGGAGCTAGCCCACAGACTAGATTCTGGAGAAAATATTGAATTAGACACAGAATCAAAAACATCAAAAATTAATGAAATAATCACAAAATCTAATTTGACAACTCAAGAAAAGGAATATGATTTTGTGATGGATTCAAACTTAGAAGAAACTGAAATAATTACAAAATCAATAACAACATCTAATTTACTCAATGATGAAATAATCACGAAATCAAAAACTTCTATAACAAGAGCTGTTGAAGTAGCCAAAAAAATTCTCAAACATAAAAAGTCAGCACGAATATCGCTTGCCAAGCTAATTTCAAAGCTTTACTCATTAACTGTGTCTCCGGAAGATTTAAAATAAGCGCTATCTTTGTTTTTGTGATTATTTCAAATATAAGGAGGTATTTAAAAAAATTATGGAAATGGAATTAGAGAAACTGTTTTGTGATGTGGATGACTTTTGTCAAAAATTTGAAACAATTTGGCGACAAGAATTACTATCTAATGGAGACCGAAAGCGTAACAGAAAATTAACTTTATGTTTGAGTGAAGTGATGACAATAATTATTTATTTTCATCAATCCTCCTATAGAAACTTTAAAGATTACTATATTAAACACGTCTGTAATTTTTTTAGAAAATATTTCCCAAAACTTGTCAGCTACAACCGTTTTGTAGAATTGAAGAAAAACGCGTTAATCCCCCTCTGCTGGTATCTCCATCTACGTCGTGGACAAAATACTGGTATTAATTTTATTGATTCAACTTCCATAGAAATTTGCTTAACTCAAAGAGCTAAGCGTAATCGCGTTTTTAAAGGTTTTGCTAATTGGGGGAAAAATTCTCTTGGTTGGTACTTTGGTTTTAAATTACATCTTATAATCAACGACCAAGGTGAGTTGATGTCTTTTCTGATAACTCCTGCTAATATTGATGACCGTAAACCCGTACCAAAAATGACAAAAAATTTATTAGGTAAACTTTTTGGTGATAGAGGTTATATTTCTCAAAAATTATTTCAACAACTTTTAGAGCAAAATCTTCAACTTATTACAACTGTTAAAAAAAATATGAAAAATCGTTTGATGCCTTTAATAGATAAAATCTTGTTGAGAAAACGTTCTCTCATAGAAACAGTCAATGATCAATTAAAAAATATCTCCCAAATAGAACATACTCGCCACCGCAGTGTATCCAATTTTCTGGTCAATATTCTTGCGGGTCTAATTGCTTATACCTACCAAAACAAAAAACCTTCATTAAATCTAACAACAAAAGATTTAGCAACATTGCCAGAGGCGAACTTCTTACATTCTCAAGCTTTAGGGCTTGTTGTGGCCTAACTCGCTTACGTCGAACTCAGGTTGTGAGAAGATGCAGCGAACAAAGAGCGATGTCATTCGAGAGATGGTTCGCTCGCTCAAAAAGTGTTTAGATAACACCTAAAGTTGCCGGAGTATTTTGGCACCCATACCTAGAACGTTAGTCCAGTCAAAGGAGTTGACAGAATGCGCACTTTATGGTGGTGCTGAAAAGTGAGCTGAAGTTTGTTTGGTGGAGTGTATTAATGCGATCGCTAGTTTGGAATCTGCCGATTGAACTGTCCTAATATTTACACGTTAACAAAAGTTTGGTTTTGTGTATTACAGCCCTTATCCTTATGATTAGACCACAAATCGTAGGGTGGGCATTACCCGTAAAACCCCATATGGTAAACATTTGAGATATTGGTGAGCAATACCCACCTGAAAGAAAACCGCTGTAAGCCGTAGTACACAAGACATAAATCACCTCAACTTTAGTAGGGTTTGGAACCTAGAGGACATAAGTCCCTATAGCTGCATTCTTAATAGGTGTCAGTAAAATCAACTTACGCACTTAGGGCTTACGCACTTTACAAATAGACTTTAAATGAATTAACGCGCAAGGTGTCATTACTACTTATAAACAGTGATACTTAGCACAACTCAAATAATACAAACTTGCAAAAGAAAAATTGACCCTTGCGATCGCAAAGCCGTGTTCCTTAAACTTCTTCATATGAATGCATAAATCCGCACATCCTGCAGATATGAGTACTAATCTAGTTGCTGCCGTAAACAATAATGACCTTGAATTGGCGAAAAAATTAATTGAAAACGGTGCAGACGTTAATCAAACAGACAGCAGTGGAAATAGCCTCTTGATTGTCAGTTCTGCTAACGGTCAATCTGAAATGGTCAAGCTACTCCTTGACTCTGGGGCTGATATTGACGCGGTAGACTCAAGTATGAAAGCCACTGCACTCCACGCTGCTGCTTATCTAAGGCATCCGGAGGTGATGAAAATTCTGATTGAGTATGGTATTAATATAGATGCTCAAGGTCCTTACAACGGATATACTGCTTTACACGATGCAGTTTGGCAAAACAATGTTGAAGGAGTTAGGCTCCTCGTCAATGCAGGTGCCCGATTAGACATCAAAGGCAAGAAAGGAAATACCCCCTTAGATCTTGCCAAAAAAAGTGGGCATAAAGAAATTGTTACCATCCTTTCTGGAGCGATCCCTTTAGTTAGTCATAGCTCCCAAAGCTTTTAGAGAAGTGATACTTGCTTGCGTTAAACTTGTCACGCCAGTAATGTTCATTCCCTCATAAGGTCTTTCGTTTCTGAAAGTTTTTAGGCACTCACCCGTCAAAACATCCCACAACTTAACTGTCCCATCTTCACTGCCACTAAGTAAATTTAGACCATCCGGACTAAAAGCAATTGACCTTATCCAGTGGGTATGACCCTGTAAAGTTTTGAGACATTGACCTGTGCCAATATCCCACAATTTTACCATTTGGTCTACGCTACCGCTGGCGAGGATATTACCTTCAGGACTAAAGGCAAGTGACAATATCCAACTCGTATGTCCTAAGAAAGTTTTGAGACATTGGTCGGTGCTAAAATCCCAGAGTCTCACAGTTTTATCTTTACTGCCACTAACTAGAGTCCTACCTTCAGGACTGAAAGCAACTGACAATACCCAACCGCTATGTCCCGATAAGGTTTTCAAAACTTGACCTGTGCTGACATTCCACAAACTCACAGTTTGGTCATCACAGCCACTAGCCAGGATATTACCTTCAGGACTAAAGCCAACTGACCATACCCCATGACTATGTTCCAAAGTTCTCAAAACTTCACCAGTGTTAACATCCCATAATCTCACAGTTTGGTCATCACAGCCACTTGCTAGGATATTACCTTCAGGAGCAAAGGCGACTGATTTTATCCAACCAGTATGTCCTTGCAAAATTTTACAGCATTGGTTAGTGCTGGTATCCCACAACCTCACTACCTGGTCGTAACTGCCCGTCGCCAAGATGTTACTGTCAGGACTGAAGGCAACGGTTAGTACTCGGTTAGCATGTCCCTGCAAAGTTTTGTTACACTGACCAGTGTTGGCATCCCAACAGCGTACGGTTTGGTCGTCACTGCTGCTGACAAAGGTTTTACCTCCAGGAGCAAAGGCAACAGACATTACCCCATTACTGTATCCTTGCAAGATTTTTATGGTCTGACCAGTGCAGACATCCCAAACCCTTACAGTTTGGTCATCACTGGCACTTGCAAGGATATTACCTTCAGGACTGAAAGCAACTGACCAGATTCTATCAGTATGTCCCTGCAAAGTTCTGAGGCATTCACCACTGCTGGCATCCCAAAGCTTCACAGTTTGGTCATCACTACCGCTAGCCAGAATTTTATCTTTAGGAGCAAAAGTGACTGACCTTACCCGGTTACTATGTCCCCGCAAAGTTCTGAGGCATTTATCGCTGCTGGCATCCCAAAACTTCACAGTTTGGTCGTCACTGCCACTTGCTAGGGTTTTGCCATCGGGACTGAAGGTTACTGACCAAACCCAACCAATATGCCCCTTCAAAATTTTGTAGCATTGACCCGTGCTGATATTCCATAGCCTCACGGTTTCGTCACTACTAGCACTGGCTAAGGTCTTACCTTGAGGACTAAAAGCAACTGACAGTACCCGACTACTATGTCCCTGCAAAATTTTGTGGCACTTACTGGTGTTGACATTCCACAAACTCACCGTTTGGTCATCGCTACCACAAGCTAAGATATTACCTCTAGGACTGAAGGCAACGGCTTGTACCTGCTTATCATGTCCGCTCAAACTTTTCAGGCATTCACTGCTGCTCGTGTCCCACAACTTCACATTCTGGTCAGTACCCCCGCTACCTATAATACTGCCATCCGGACTGAAGGCGATCGCTCGAACCCAACTGATGTGTCCAAGACATGTCAAAAATTGTTCACTATCAGCAAAATCTCGCCATAAGCTAATTTTACCATTAGCGTCACTCGTCGCCAAACTTTTTCCATTGGGACTGAATGCTACAGCAGAAATTCTACTAAAGTTTTTAGTAAAAACCGACTTGGATAAATTAGCGTTTTGGAAATTAACTTCAGGTAAATTTACAAAGCGCATATCTGCTTGCCAAACGCTCAAATTAGAAAAATCATACCCTCTTAAATTAGTATGAAGCTGACAAAACAGGTTAAAAATATTCCCACCTGTATAGCCAGGTTCCTGCGGAGATTCTTCTTGCAGTTTTGCTAAAATTTGAATTAGCTGTTCTTCAAGTTTTTTTTGCGTTTTAAAGATAGTAAGCAGTTCATCAATAACTGGTTTGAGGATAAAATCTATTTGAGCAACTCTAGCGTATTCTTTAGACTGAGCCTTGCTTAAAGCATAATACCTAAGAAATACAATTTCCCCGGTGGCAATCTCTTCACAAACTTGCTTTATTAATTTGTTAGTCACATATTCTATTAATACAAGTTCTAGCGTGAAGAGTAGGGCGCTTTTCTCTACTTGTGTAGGCGTAGCTTTGTAGATGAGACTTCTCCGCACCAGAGACTCCAAAGCCTCTACTAATCTGTGTGGTGTTCCTGGTGATACAATATCTTCTCGCAATTGGGAGAGGGTAATCGGCTCACGATTAATTGCCAGCCAGTACATAACTTCACGCTCTAAATCCGACAAGCGCTCCTCCTGCTCCTCTAAAAGAGCGCTAATATCACCAAAAACTGCTATTTTTTGGTTTAAAAACTCAGAAATGTTACCATTAAAGACATCTTGAATGGTCGTCGCAACTATCTTCAAAGCTAATGGATTGCCAGAATAGCGCTCAATCAGTGCTTTCTTTTTGGAATCTTCGGCCGACAGACCTTTAAAGTGAAAAATTCTTTTTGCTTCCTCCTCAGAAAGACCTCTCAGTTGTAATGAGCGAACAGGTAGTGCTTCTCCTTCGAGTGACGCTACATCTTTCGGTTTTTCCCGAGAAGTCAGCAGCAAGCAGCTAATATGAAGCGCTTGTCCCACCCGTTTTATGAGTTGACCATAATCCGAATACTCTTCTCGATAGCTTCCAGCAATAGCACCACTTTGCAGAATGGTGTCAGCGTTATCGAGTATAATCAGACAGCGGTGTTGTCGCATATAATCAATTAGGCGCGAGATTCTGCGGTCTACGCTGTTTGGTAAATCAGTTTCTAAAACCTGGGTGTCAGAGAAAAATTGAATCAAGTTAGCCAAAAGCTCGAAAAGTGGGGGAGCATTGTAGAGCGATCGCCAAATAACATACTCAAATCGCCCCTGAATTTCATGGACTAGCTTAGCAGCAAGAGAGGTTTTACCGATGCCCCCCATTCCCAACAGCGCTACAACTCGGCAGTGCTCCTGAAGGAGCCATTGCTCCAAGAGAGCCAGTTCTGTTGTGCGTCCATAAAAAATTGAGACACAAACTTCTTCTTCCCAATCAATGCGCTTGGGGGTCTTCAAGCCTTGAAGTCTCTCCCAATTGGGATCGCTCTTTGTATAGTCGCTTTTACTCAATTCTAAATTAAACGCGATAAACAAACGAACAAGCGTTTGTTTGTCTACCCCTTCAGAGCGAGCCAGTACCTTCGCCACTGTATTCGGAGTTAATCCAGCGCGTTCACTTATTTCTTCCAAGGTGTACTTACGGCTTGAATTTTCGCGAAATTCCCATTCAAGTTTTCCCTTCTGAAGCTTTTCCCAGCCTGAGAGAGTAAGTATAACGCCACGACTCCGTTTTGGATTGTGCGGATTCATAAATTCTAGAATTGACGACTTGACATTAGTATCAAATTGTGAATTAAAAACTTTTTTGCTGAACGAAAGTTAAACTTGTTTGCTTTCCTTTTATTTTTTTATAGGTATAAGCAAAATCAACTCATGCACTTTTGGGATGTCCATGGGAAACAATACCAGCAAATTGCCAACTTTTTGGACAGCTGGGGCTATACAAACAGCCCTCGTCGCTCGATCACTATTGTCTTATATAGCAGTGGCACTAGTGAAGGCAATCGCATTTAAGCACAATTGCCTGATGCGACTTGGTATGGGGATGCTCCCGGCTTCTCGGTCGCCAGTCCAAGGCGCTTTCATCCCACTTGTCCTCGATTACACCTAAAATAACGCTGGAGCGAGGTCAACCCCTTCTCCTATCGGAGACGCTACGCGAACGGGGAATTCAAAATTCAAAATTCAAAATTCAAAATTGAAGACCCCACGGATGAATCCGGGGGCTTGAATAATGTTGCTGGGCATTTTTTCCTGTCCATACCATAAGTTGGGGGCTTGTATCCTTTTCTTTTTCGGTCACGCCCAGAAGTATGTCTGTCAAAAAATAAAATGAATTGACAGACATACGTCATTTATGTCGGAGTCAGCCGAGGATGTGGCGTGAATCTGCGGCGCGACTGCAGAGGGTTCAACTCAAAGAAGTGCTTTGTCGAAGCGGATGATTGCTCCTAAGTTTAACTTCTATTTTCTATCTGTTGATAGAGTGCAAAAGTTTTCAGTAAATTTACTAGCTCATAAATTATATACTAATAGAATTGATAATTCTTAAAATTTTTTGTTACATCTACGTAGATTTCGAGTGCTATCTAGCCTTGGAAGGGCTGCTTTTTATCCAAAACCCTTAAGAATTATTTAATAATTACCTTAATTTAAAGACTGGAAGTCTGTTGCTGACCTCTAACAATGGTTTGATGGGAGTTCTGGTGACAAAAGGTTAACACAGATATAGCAAACTTTGTTGTCAGCTCTCTTTTGCAGAGAAAGGTGTTTTTCCGATGTCATCAAGAACATTTAGAACTGAAAAAACTGGTTTTTTACTTAGGCGATCGCAGCATCGTTCCTCACGTCAATCAACCACCATCTATCCATTGATGATTGGGGCGACTGTAGTCATGTTACTGGATATGATTTTGAGTGCAAGTTTAATCAGCTTTGCAACTTTTGGTAGCGCAGTTTTTGGAACTGCCGCAATTATCTGGCGACACGAACTCAATCATTTTTTCAATTGGCTAACTCGATTTAACCGTCGCTATAAAATTGCCACTGTTTTATTTACGCTGGTGGGTGCTTTCTTCCTATTAGATGCTTTGGCAACTCCAGCTTCTGCCCAGTTTTTTCAAAATGCAGAAAGTTGGATGAGCGGGCAGTTTGGAGATGCTGGTGAGGCGATTCCTTTGGTCTTTAACGTGCTGCGGGGTTTGTTCTTACTTTACTTAGGAATTTCCTTAGTTAAGGTCATCCAAGCAGCACGTCAAGATGAGGATTGGCAGAATTTAGCCCGGACACCGATGATTATTCTAATTGCGGTAACAATGGGCGATATTCTGGCGAATTTGATTGTCGGTGGCGGTACTGGTGGCTAGGCATGGAGCCGAATAAATCTAAATTTCGCACTGTAAATGCAACTCTCGGAAAGCAACCGAATATTGGTCCATTTCCTGCAGACCAACTTATTCCTTGGGCAGTTATTTTTGGCATTTCTTATTGTTTCTGTCATGGAATGTTGAAATTGAATTGGATTTGGACGTGCGCTGTGGCTGCTTGGGGAATATCTACTTGGTGGGTGCTTACAGGGTCAAAAGCTTGGCGATTCTTAGCTAAGTTTGTGATGACTCCTACTTGGACAAGAGTGCGCGTACCATATCAACGAATATTGCAATTAAATAATTACGCTGGACCGAAGAAAGTCAAGAAAGTTAGAAGAACGAGGTGATAATGTGACTCCTAAAGGAAAAACAAAAGTTGGTAAAGCAACCGTTGACAACGGGGTAACAAAAGTTCGTTATTCACCTTTGGAAGATGCCTTTGCTTTAGTGTCGATGTTGCAGATTAATCTGCAAGGTAGGCAAGTTGGCGCTTACGTGCTGCGAAAGGGATTGAACAACTTTATGATTCACTTTGGGTTTGAATGCAAAGGTATTCATGCCACATTGCGAACAGAAGAAATTGACCCAGTGTTTGACGCAATTGAATCAGGTTTAAAAGATTTACCCGAAGGAGAACGTTTAACGATTCATCTTGGCTCTTTTACTTCAGATGAAAAAAGGCAACAGGAACTACGCAATTTATCTGCAACTGCTCCTAACCAAGAATTGCAGTATCTCCTGATGGGAGAGCGATCGCGCGTCCAACAATTAACAAAGCAAGGGATTCGTAAACCAAAAACTTTAAGGTTATACTGCACATATACCGTAGAGCCGGACATAGCAGGCACAACTGACGCAATTGAAAAACTTTTGTCTCGCTTGGAACGTTCCTGGAAGTCGTTCACGGGTGAAATCAACGAGATGCAATTTGTTCGGATTGAGCGCCTACTCTATGCATCCTTTACTGATGGCTACCAGCTATGGGAACAATTACTCGCTAATAAAATGGGCTTAGATATTCGCCCTTTGTCTGCAGAGGAACTTTGGGCAGTTCTCTGGGAGCGGTTTAACGACACGCCACCACGGGACATCCCCCAACTGCTGGTTTTGGATGAAGACGGGTTGAGAGAAGAAGTGTACTCAGAAGTGCATCCCACTTCGTTGTTGATGGAGAGTGAGTCATCAATTCCCGTTGCTGACCGACGTTGGGTACACATTAAAGGGAAATATATTGGCGCACTCACCTTCGCTGATAAGCCTGGTGGATGGACGGACAAGGAGCGCCAGCTGCGTTATCTGTGGGAGGTTGTCTCACGGGAACGGGTTTACGACACCGAGATATATGCACAGCTGATGCGGGCGAACGAGACCTTGGTCAAAACTAATATGCAGCGTCTTACCAAGCAATCAAATACCAGCGCTCAAATCGCCAGTGAGAAAAACTCGGTTGATGTTAAATCCTTGCTCAATATCAAAAAGTCAATTGCTGCTCAGGAAGAGTTATATGAGGGAGCCGTTCCCATCCACACTGCTGTAGTGTTTCTGGTGCATCGAACAACCCGTGAGCAGCTGGATGAAGCTTGCCGATATCTGCAATCTTGTTTTTTGCGTCCAGCTTGGGTGGTACGCGAAACCGAATACCCTTGGCGAATTTGGTTACAGACTTTCCCGATTTCGTGGGAACGCTTAATGACCGTTCCTTTCAATCGACGGCTGGTTCACCTTAGTGGTGAAGTCCCTGGATTGATGCCCTTGGTGAGGACGAAAGCCGGAGATGACACGGGATTTGAACTCATTGCTGAAGAAGGCGGGACGCCCACTTTCCTCAATCTCTATACACAGCACAAGAACCTGGGATTATTCGGTACAACCCGCAGTGGTAAATCCGTAGCAGCAGCGGGAATTCTCACCCAAGCTTTAGCTCATGGAATGCCCGTCGTGGCGATGGACTATCCTAAACCAGATGGTAGTAGCACGTTTACCGATTATACCCGCTTTATGGGGAAAGATGGCGCGTACTTCGACATTGGGCGGGAAAGTTCAAATTTGTTCGAGCTACCTAATCTGCGATCGCTCGACCCAAAATTGCAGCAGGAGCGGTTTGAAGACTACAAAGATTTCTTGCAGACGGCGCTGTTAGCAATGATTGTGGGAACAAAACGCTCCGAAGGTGGTGCAGCTTCGCTGGTAATGACCGATACAGTGCGGTCAATTTTGGCACTGGCAATTACAGCTTTTTTCAGTGATGACCAAATCCGCGATCGCTACGGGGCAGCATTCACTTCGGGCTTTGGTTCACCAGAATGGCAGGCGATGCCTACCCTGGTTGACTTCTTGAGCTTTTGCTCCCACGAACGACTGCGCTTGGACGCTTTGGCTGGAGATACCAAAGCTGGATTAGAGCAAGTGAAATTGCGCTTGCGCTTTTGGCTCAATAGTCGGGTGGGTAAGGCAATCTCTCAACCGAGTACGTTTAACAGTGATGCTAGATTACTCGTCTTTGCGCTGCGAAACCTGTCTAACGATGAAGATGCAGCCATTTTAAGTTTGAGTGCTTACTCAGCAGCGTTACGTCGGGCGTTGGCGGCTCCAGCAAGTGTGTTTTTTATCGATGAAAGTCCGATTCTGTTTGAATACGATTCAATCGCTGCCCTCGTGGGGCGCTTGTGTGCCAATGGTGCTAAAGCAGGGATTCGTGTCATTTTATCAGCTCAAGACCCTGACACGATTGCGAGGTCTCCAGCTGGTGCCAAGATTTTCCAGAACTTGACCACTCGCCTGATTGGTCGAATTCAACCAACAGCAGTGGATAGTTTTGTCTCAATTCTCAAGTATCCGCGAGAAATCATTGGGCGCAATGCCACAGAAAGTTTCTTTCCTAAAAAATCTGGGATTTATTCGCAATGGCTGTTAGATGATGCTGGGGTGTTTACATTTTGTCGTTACTACCCAGCCCTAAATCTCCTAGCAGCAGTGGCAAATAATCCCCACGAGCAAGCCCAAAGAACAGCAGCACTCGCTCGTCATGCTGACAAGTTTGTGGCACTCACTGAGTTTTCTAAACAGTTAGTGGAATCACTGTAACAAAATTTGCAATCAACCTAAAATTCTAGAGGATTTATGAAAGCACGTCAGTGGAAAAAAGTTGTGTATGGTACAGCTTTTGCGCTCGCAATCCTGGGAACAGCAAACACTTCTACTCTTGCTATGACCGTTCCCTTTCAAGGTGATAATCCCTTAGCTCAGGTGTTTGAGCAATTTACTTCTCAACTTGGTTCTTTGCAAAATTATGTGTCGTCCATCCTCTCTGACAAGATTGAACCTCTAGCTGACTCCTTGGGAGAAGATTTACAAGCTGCTATAGATGAAGCGATAGGTGCATTGGGTTTACCTGACCCCACTGTTGCCAGAAAAGAAGTTGAGAAAATCGCTTCTAGTACTGAAGCAGCAGTTAACCCAGTGGAAACTGCTACTAACGAAGTGGATCGGCAAATTACCCGTGCGGTTAGTACGTCAACACTAGGTAAGGAAGGTCAAGAGCGCACCCAGCAACAAATTCAGCGCACTCAACAATCGATTGAGCGAGTCCAGCAACAAGCAACGGCTGCTCAAGGCGAAGTTGTTACGCAGAACGTGATGAAGCAGATTGCTCAACAAAACGCACAACAAGCAGCAATCTTGGGAGCGATGCGGGCTGATGGGCTGAGACAGCAACAGTCGCAAGATTTAGCGAATATTAACTTGACTAATATCTCTCGCGCTGTTGATGGTCAAAACCAAGCCAAGCAAAGGGAAACGGTCGGTCAAGGATTTCAAAACTACCGCACTGCTGCTAAAGCACGGTTGTTCTAAGACTAGGAAGGGTACAAAGTTATGTCGTCTGTGTTGTTATTTCAACTGTTTAGTTCTGGATTGATTATTGCTCAAACATCAAGAGTCGGGGAAGAAGCTTCGCGAATCACTGAAGATGGGGCAGCAGCAAGTGCCGCAATTGCCGAATCTATGAACGGACTTTGGAATGACGTACTAGGCGGTGGCTTGTATGCAGCGATCGCACAACTGGGTCTGTTCTTTGGGGTTGGCACTCTGCTGTTATTCATTGTTCAGTGGGCGAAAGACATGGTGGACGGTGATCACCCCAAAGCTTTCTCAGAACTGATTTGGCCCCTTGTGGTCGTCGTTCTCCTTAGCAATCAAGCTCAACCTTTAGCAGCAGCAACCAGGGGTTTACGTGAGATTATCAACCAGACGAATCAAACGCTGTTAACTTCTACTTCAGCTTCGATTCAACTCCAAGATGCGTATCAGCGGGCGATGGCTAATATTGGTTCCCAGGATGCGGCGCGATCGCTCTCTACTCAATGCGAATCCATTGCTGATTTTCAACAACGCCGCCAATGTATGGAGAATGCTGTTGCTCAAGCAAAACAAATTGCTGATAGTTCTCCTAATGGTGGTCAGGGGTGGTTTCCTGATTTTGGCTTGAGTGAATTTTTCAGCACGAATATATTTCAATTGGCAGTGAGAGGTTGGTTAATTGCCTTTTCAATTGCCTTTCAATGGATAATTGAAATCACCATGCTACTGACTGGTTTGTTGGGACCATTAGCAGTGGGTGGCTCACTGCTTCCAGTAGGTCAAAAAGCAATATTTGCTTGGCTAACAGGCTTTTTTAGTGTGGGCATGGCAAAGCTTTCTTTCAATATTATCTGTGGGCTTGTTGCTACCCTCGTTGTCAATGCTGGGGAGAACGACCCGATGATTTTTGCCTTTGCTACTGGACTGCTTGCCCCGATTTTAGCAATGGCGATCGCAGCTGGTGGAGGCATGGCAGTTTTTAATAGCTTATCCAGTATTGCTCGTTTTGGATTAAGCAATGTTTTTACCCGACTTGTACCTTGAACTGGGGATTGGGGATTAGGGATTGGGGATTGGTTTCTTCCCCAGTACCCAGTCCCCAGTACCCAGTACCCAGTACCGGAGCGGCTGACCACACCAACGAGTACGTATCGAGGAAGGCGACTGCCGCGAGCGTTGAAATAACTAAAACCAGCGAGGATTTGTGGCTGTATCAAAAGATATTAATAATGATTCAGTTGACCAAAAGCGCCTCCGCTTTTTAAATCGTCAACAAACTAAATTCTCTACAGGTGATGCTTTAGCTTTATTTGCTGTAGGGACATTTGGATTACACATTCTGACTTTTTTTGTGTTGCTAATGCTGTATGGTTCTTACTCCTCACTTAGTAAGAAAGCACCTCCCTCTCTTGTGCAGTTAGAAACAGGTAAATCAATTACAGTAGCGCCTTTGGGCAGTCTGGAACGCACACCTCAAGTAGTAACCCGGTTTGTGACAGACACGATGACTCTAATAATGAATTGGTCAGGAACTCTCACTCCTACAACGGTTGAAGAAGCAAATAACCCGAAATTAGATCCAGGAGTAGACATTCATTCAGTGGGTAATGGACGCGGCAAAGTAACAACTGGTGCGTGGCAGGCATCCAATGCTTTAAGTGAAGATTTCCGCAAAGATTTCTTAAAGTTGTTAGCTGATTTAACCCCTCAAAGTGTGTTCAAAGGGACAACGCAAGTCGTGTTAGTTCCCCTATCAATCCAACCACCTATAAAAATTGCTGAAGGTAAATGGAAGGTCAAAATGGTTGCTAATTTAACCGTGTTTGACCGTGGTAATAATTTGGGAGAAGTCATTGCTTTTAATAAAGAAATATTTGTCCGGGCAGTGTCAGCACCAGAGCCACCCGCGACGATGACTGGACTAGCGGCTGTGATTTACCAAGTTCGGGCGAGTGGGTTAGAAATCTATGCAATTCGGGATTTACCAGAGGAGAATTTGTAATGAGTCATTCTCAAAATGGAACAACGTTACTACCGCCAGATGACCAGTTAGACTCAGAGTGGGATGAAGCGAAACTGGCTCAATTGATTGGTTTTGATGATGATTTGAATGCCGAAGAAGTAACAGGCGAGTTAATTTCAGAAGGGGTAGATGGCACTCTTACCGAAGGTGAAAAAGCTGATTTATCTCATGATTCAAGTCAGAATGTTATTGCTCAATCTGAACTATTTGATGACCCACAAACTGGTAAAACCCAACCGACTTTATCAGGGAATCCTTTTGCGAAATTGGGCGTAGTGGGATTGGGATTGCTAATGGTGTTTGGTTCTAGCGCCATGTTTTTGAACACCATTATGAGGTCAAAACCTAAATCTGCTCCGAGTATGGTTACGGTATCCAAACCCGAAATCAAAGAGACGGAAGTTGAAACTCAGGAAGTTGAGACAGGTAAGTTCAAAGCGCAATTAGCATTAGCAAGCCAAGCTGAAAAAATTAAGTCAGTCGAGCAGTCTAAGAGTCCTAAAACTACAACTGTTAAGAAACCAACGGATAAACCATCTTCCTCCACTGCACCTGTAACCCGATTAGCGGTGAACAAAAGTCAAACCGTACCACCTGTCCGCTACGTTGCGGTGAACAAAAGTCAAACCGTACCACCTGTCCGCTACGTTTACGTTTCAAGACCGCCTCAACCCGTTCGACAACCACTACGCCTGCCAGTTCAACAATCAGTTCAACAACCTGTAAGACTAGCGCCAATTAGTTCCCCAACAGTGCGAGAAACACCGAAGTCTAACGCATCTGCGTCCAATTCAAAGCCAGTTGATCCAATGGAGCAATGGGCAGCAATGAGTCGTTTGGGGAGTTACGGCGGTACTCAAACGAGTGAAGTTACTGCATCTGCCTCAAACGAAACTTTGCGGCAACCCTCAGTAAGTGCGCCTGCCCGTTTAGCCTCGGCAGATACTTCACATCTGCCCTCTGAGCAAAGCTCACAGCAGCATGACAGAGCCATACAGGAGGTTAGGACGCGCTCCGCTTCAGATAAAGTAACAATTAAGCGTGCCACTCCAGTCCGAGCTATGAGCGATGGATTTGTCCCTCAAGAACCAGCGGCTCTTGATGCAGTGGTTGCAGCTCAAGTTAATCCCGCCCAAGAAGCTGCTCTGCTCACGGGTGTCCCTGTGCAACGGCTAACAGTGGGCGGTCAAGCTCAAGGGAAGTTAGTTACCCCAGTAATTTGGGCTGATTCTAAGAGCAGCACTGTTGCTACCAAGTCTGACCGCGAGAGCGAGAAGTTTATTATCCAATTGGCTGAATCATTGACTGATGAACAGGGCTTTGTGACGTTACCTGTGGGTACTGCTATTGTTGCTCAAGTGGTTGATATTCCTAAATCAGGACTTGCCCAGCTGGAGGCAACGCAGATTGTCATTGATGGTCAAGAATATGTTCTCCCAACTGGAGCGATTAGTATTCGTGGTACCAAGGGTCAGCCTTTGATTGCGTCGAAGTGGGGCAATAAAGGTGGTGCGAATGCGCGGAGCGCACGCTACGCGATCGCATCTCACGATGCCACAACGTTTTTATTTGGCTCGCTTGCCAAAGTAGGCGAAGTGATAAATCGACCAGATGTTGAATCATCGACGAGTACAAGTGGCTCTGTTTTTAGCACTTCCACCACAACTCGCAGCTCGTCCCCCAATTTATTAGGCGCGGTATTAGAAGGAGGTTTTGCACCTCTGACCAAGCAAATCTTACAACGTAACGAGCGTGACCTTCAGAAAATGCTACAACGTTCTGATGTTTGGTATGTCCGTGCTGGGACAAATGTCCAGGTATTTGTCAATCAATCGTTTGAGTTTTGAGTTATGGCAGTCCTATTTGATTTATGAGAATGAAATGTAATCGCAGAGGCAAGGCAGTGCGTTGCGGGGGTTCCCCCCGTTGTAGCAACTGCCGTCCGGAGAACACAGAGAAAGAAAGTACTAGAGACGAATGATTTCACGACTGATTTGGGAGTGCTATATGAAAACCTTACTGTGGCGACGCATCACTTTAATTGCTTTGATATCGACTGGATTGACGTTCAGTGTCTTCGGTTCTGGTCGCAGTGTATTAGCCCAAGAAACCCCTAGTTCAGTGCGACGTGTTTCTGTGCCCGTAGCAACAGGGCAAAGTGCAGCCTCACCAGTTTTAATTGAATTGTCTTCTGGATATGGAGTCAACATCAATTTTATTCCCACGGGCGAGACAGTTGAAAAAGTGTGGTTCGACAATCCCTCTTTCGCCACCTTGGATGTGGATGGTTGTTTATCGGGTTTAGGGCGAGAGTGCAAACAAAATGGAGCAACTGTTTTACATCTGCGGCGGATTAACCCGTTAAATATACCGGGACTCCCGAAGACAAATAGCACACTCCTGACTGTCGTTACTGCGGGTTCAGCTGGGCGACGGGTGTATGTGTTCCGAGTGGCGATGGGGGGTAAAAACCCTAAATACCATACGGTTGAGGTCACACCCAAGGAAGTGCCTTCAGCTGTAACGAGCCATCCCCCACGTTTGACATCGGTTCTGGCACAGTATCAGGATTGGCAGATCATGAGTCGCGGCTTAATTGTTGCTCAACAACAGCGCCTTATTCGACGTGACTCCCCATTGTGGAAGCGAATTGAAAACTTTTTGGTAAGCGTTAAGGTGGGTGAACCAACTGAAGTCGCCGCAGCGAAGAGTGGAATTTCTTTGCAGCTGGTCAAACGCCTCCAAGAACTAGGAAAAACGTCGCCTGTTCAACCTCCAGTGCAGACGACTTCAATCATTACAGTTAAATAATCGTCAGAGGAAAGGCAGTGAAATTCCTGAGGAAATTCTGCGGGCTTGGCACGGGATTAAGTTTATCGTTGGTCATTTCTGGCGTTTTTATGGGTGATTGTAGTAAGCGATCGCTGGCTGTAACTGAGCCTGGTAGTCCAGTTCCTACAATCACTTGGCAAAACACCCAGCTACCAGATTGGAATCAAATTACTTTTTTATCTCTACCTGGTATCACCGAATCTGGTTCTTTCTTTGCACCCGAAAGTGTATCTGAGCAGCTGGGATATGACCCGTCTCGCACTTGGGTTGCTGGACAAACGCCCGCTCAGTACATGAAAATGGGCGATTTTCAGGATAGTTTTAAACTCCAACAATTCAATCTTCAGTCCATTAGTGAAATTGTGGGGCTGGATTTAAGTAAAATTAATCTCTCAGACTTTGGAGTGATGCAGTTCCAAACTTTAGAGAGTTTAGTACAGGCGATTCCGGCTTTAAAAAATCTGCCCATCACCGAAGTCCAACCAATTTTTAATCTACTGTCTCAAGAACTGGCAACACAGTTTGACAGTACACAAACAATCGGACAATTATTGCAGCAGTCTCCACATTTAGGTCAGTTAGAGTTTGCCAATCTGCCAATGAACTCCTACGGTTTAGATGCGATTCCAGGGTTGGATAGTACGCCGATTGCGGCTTTTAAGAATTGGCAAGGTGTGACCATTGATAAAATTCCCGGTTTAGCTAATGTGCCTTTTTCACAATTTCCTAATCCTGCTAACCCCGTAGGTGCAGATGTGGGTATTGTTGATATTGCTTTTGGAACTGATGAACAGCAGCGGGAACGCACGATTTCTGGCAGCAACAAAGAAGGATTTAATGTGCCGTGTGAGAAAGATTGCGCCCACATAGAGTTATCTGGCTCACCCTTAGTTTTAGGCAAACAGTGGATTAGTGGAAAGTACCAATTGGTGCGCGGTGGTAAAGGAATTTTGGCAAGCGTAAATGGCGGGAAAGAACCAACCGGACGCCACCCGTTTGGTGATGCTTTTAAAGTTGTCGTGTGGGACACTTCAGAAGTTGATGGCATGGTATCCCAAGCTTTATTCTTCCGCGCTTGTATGCGGAAAGGATTGGTGGATTTGGGGTGTACACCTTACTTCATTGGTCCGATTCCCTGGCTAACTTACAAAGAAAAGGAACCAATTTTTTTGGGTTTGGTGACGGGTGGTGCAAGGAACAATTCAGTTTCCATGCCAACGGGTAAAAAAAGTAGTGGATTTAGTTTGAAGAATACCGTAAATACGAGTGTTAAACCTCTTACTTTTTCAAGTTCAGGTGATTGCTCAAAACGACATCAAGGGGTAGCAATAGATGCTCTATCGGATGCATTTTCGGAGATAGAAGGCAATTACGATTCTGTGGGGACGTATGTATGTGATAGCGCGGGTAACTGTGGTCGTGGCTTAGGTACAAAGCAATTTATGTCGTATCGCCCGGACGTGCGTTCGCTTATATCAAGTAATCCTGGTGGTCAAGAATTTCTTGCCAAGGTGGATAAAGGGCAGGCGGTAACGGGTGAGGAAATGATGATGTATTTTCCACCCGCAGCTCAACAGGGTTTATTTAAATCTGACATAACGAACTTATTGGAAAAAGCTTCCCAACAGATTGACCCAACCACGGGGCAACCCTTTACTGGAAAGCGATTAATTGAACGAGTGGCACAAATGCACTTTGGGGGTGCTTTTATTCCCATTGATGCGGCGGTGAGTGATGTACATGGCAAATTTTCAGTTAAAGGCTATGGCGAAAAGGCAGCTGCTAAATACACACAAGTATTGCAATTAATGGGATGTTTTTAAAGTAAATTATGCAATTAAAAGTGAACCGTTTCCCTAATATAAAATATTCTAAAATTCAAGCGATTCTTGCAATTATTTGTATAGCATTGTTTGTCGTTACCGCCTTGTTTGTAAAGGCGACTTCATCAAAAAAAGGTGGGCAATCACTTACCTGGACAGATGCTAGGGATATTGCACCTGCATCACTCATTGAAAGGGCGTCGCGACAAAACTCAATAGGTGGTGTTGAAGCCAAATCAATCAAAGTTTTGCAAGTCCCGTCTCACGGTGCAGGTAAATTATACATTTTTGATTTCCAATCGCCGCAACTTTGTGGAGTGGGTGGTTGTATCTATCCGGTTTATCAAGAGTCGGGTAAGTTGGTTCTTTCGGTAATTGCTAACCCGAACTTACCCAAAGGTGAAGTGTTAATTCGAGCGGATGACACAGTGCAGAATGGATTTTCGTGCCTCGTGATTACTCAAAGTACATCAACAGAAGGCATGGTATCACGCTCACACTATTGCTATCAGGGTGCGGCATTTGTCAAATTTAACGAGGCTTTGACGAAGGTGGGTGAGAACAAGTAAAAAGTAAAAGGTAAAAAGTAAAAAGAAAGAGAGAAATATATTATCTTTTGACTTTTAACAAGAAAGAACTCAGACCACAGAGTCCGTAGCTAGGAACCATCGTTCTGTACGACAGGGTGGCAGTCTTGGGGGGGAAACACCACACCAAATCTTTGATTTGGTGGTCAACACTCTTCGTAGCGGGTCTGTTCCCAAAGTGCCGCAGGCGTTATCCCCAACGAAAGTGCATGTCTTATTCCTAGCTGCAGAATTCTGTATTCTTCTTCAACTTTTGACTTCGAGCGAAGTGACAGTACCATTTCTTATTTTGACTTTTAACTTGGAGCAAGCGACATCAGCCATGAATACTCACGTTTCAACTCACTACCTAATTCAAATGCCAGCGTCCCCATCGCAGTCTACGACAGGACGAGTGGGTGAACAACTTACGGGTTTACTCAAATCACAATCAGGGCTAATGCTCTTGGGTTGTTTGGTGGTCATCGCAGTTTTGCAACTCTGGAGCGCTAAGAGCGCGAAGAAAGGCAAGATTGCTACTAGCTATTGGGGTGGTAGCAAGGAAAAGCAAAAAGCAGCGATAATAGCTAAAAAGCAAATGTTAAAAGTGACACGCAACAACGTGGCGCTGTATGTGGGTACTCCAAGAGAAATGCGCGATCGCCTAGAGAATGAATGGCGCAAGGATGGGTTGATGAAAACACCATCTCCTCTCAAGTGGACAAAGCCACTGCATTCGCTAAACGCCACCCCCACTTTATACGTCCCAGATGCCCAACGAGGTATTGCCGCTATCGGTGCAGCAGGTTCTGGTAAGACCTTCAGCGTAATCGACCCCCTGATCCGTTCTGCTTTTGACCAGGGTTTTCCAATGTGTCTGTACGACTTCAAGTATCCCGCGCAAACCAAACGCGCCGTAGCCTATGCCATGAAGCGCGGCTACACAGTGCGAGTGTTTGCACCGGGGTTTCCAGAGTCGGAAGTCTGCAATCCCCTGGATTTAATTAAAGACGAAGAGGATGCAATCGCAGCAGGTCAAATGGCGATGGTGGTTGCCCGTAACTTTGATAAAGGTGGCGGAAATAATGGTGGGGATAAGTTTTTCGAGGAAGCAGGGGACAGTTTGGTTGAGGGGATTTTGCTTGTCACCAAGGCGATTAAAACTCTTACTGGAGACGATAAATACTGCGATTTGATGATGGCGCAGGCGATTTTATCTTTACCCAATTTGCCAGCGCGATTAGAGGCGGCTTCCAGGGACAAACTGAAAATCTGGACAACTCGACCTTTATCTCAGCTCATCAGCGTCAAGGACTCTGAGAAAACCGTTGCCAGCATTGTGGGGACTGCTCAACGCATCTTCCAGCGGTTCCTTAAGAAAGACTTTGTAGGTGCATTCTGCGGCAAGACTACCCTCCCCCTGGATTTAGATGGTAAGCAACTGATAGTATTTGGCTTAGACCGCAATAACCGGGACATTGTGGGACCGCTGTTGGCTGCTATCCTACACATGATTGTATCCCGGAATGTATCGCGGACGGTTCCCCGCAAAGACCCTCTGGTTGTAGCGCTGGATGAGTTACCAACTCTCTACCTACCAGCACTAGTGAATTGGCTCAACGAAAACCGGGAAGACGGATTTTGTGGGATTTTAGGCTATCAGAATATCTCCCAGTTGGAGAAAGCTTACGGTAAGGAATTGGCGAGAGCTATTTTGGGAGGAACGGCAACAAAGTTTATTTTTAACCCCCAAGATCCAGAATCTGCCAAGCTATTTTCTGATTACTTGGGAGAGATGCAAGTGAATTTCAAATCTAAATCTCGAAGCACTGGCAAAGGTGGTACTTCTCATAGCTTAAATGACCAAAACCAGAAACGGCACTTGCTGGAAGCGGCTGAGTTTGCCAAATTAGGGACAGGACGGGCAGTGATTATTAACCCAGCTTACACCCGTGGTAATGAAGCGTATGTTCCCTTACTGCAATCAGTGAAAGTTCCCCAGGCGGATATTGCTCAGATGAATTGGAGTGAGGCGAAGTGGGACTTGATTCGTCAAAGATTAATTGCCAGTAATTCATCAGGTGTTACTGATGAGGAGCGATCGCGTCAATTTCAAGAGCGGCGTGATTTAGCTGAACAATTGTTCCCTGCACCAACAGAAACACCTGTCGAAGAAGATTTAGCAGCAGTGTTTTAAATTTGTTACTTGACATATAGCGCATGAATACATCTTTACTTTCACAACTAGCCGAATATCCTGAATGGCAGGAGCGCGTAGAACAAGCGATGCAGCTACCTCCTTTTGAAATGAATTACTCGCCCTTGGTCACTGAAGTCTTTGATCAGCAAGGCTTACTTGTAGGTGAGGTACTAGGAAGTGTTGTTTATGAAGGTGAGCGAAATATAGATGAGCCAAGCAAATTTATTGCCTGGTTTTTTGATGGCAAGCTAGGAGTTTTTTGCTGTGGTAATCAAGTCATTGTGAATCGATTGCACATTCTGGCGACTGTGTACAAGAATGGAGGTGAATTGTAATGTCTGGTGTTTTTCCTATCTCTGCGGGTGAGTCTGGCTCTTTTACCGAGCAGTATTTACGGTTAATTGAAGATTGGCTGCGGGAGTTTGTTGACAAAAATAAACAGCAGCAAGAAGCAGACAAGAAACCAGAAATTGAAATTACTGATGGCGATCGCATTGTTTATGGTCAAGGAGTTAATGACCTTAGCCCCTCTATGCTTGAGCGATTGGGTCAATTGCAGAATACTCCTGTTGGTGGTGTTGTAGAGAGCGCCGTTTCAATGCGAGTGAAGTTAGATGGTAAGGTTGTTCTCGAATCTGATGAGTTAGGTAAGGTACTTACCAATTCATTTTATGAGCAATATCATGATAATAAAACTTCTCAACAAATTGAGGCACTGCCTATCACAGATGAATATCCAGATTTGGATAATCCTTTTGTGAATGAGGAGGAATTACCAGATGAATACAATCAAAGTGTGAATGTTGAAGAACAGCCTAATTTAGGAAAAGTTATACCTCAAGAACCTGATTCAGTAGTAACATATCCTATACCACCACAACCACAAATTCAACAAACTTCTGTTGTTACTGAAACTGGCGGGGCAAGAGTAAAGACTGCTCTTGAGACATTACCCGATAGCAGTTTAAAACAGCTTTTAACTGCTCAACTGAACCAAATGCAGGAACTGCAACGCTCTCAACTACAAAATCAACAACGGCAGTTTGATGAGTTAATTAAAGCGCGGTTTCAAGAACCTAAAAACACTAATTGGTGGCAGCAAGCAGCGCGTTCTGTGGCGAATACTGCTCAAACTGCGTGGGCTTCCTTGGTTACGCGATCGCGTGATGTCAAAGCAGCAGCAGCGATTAAAACTTTGTTTGATACAAGCACATCACCAGGTGCAACTGCTTATTATACTGCGGGTTATACCATCGCCCGTTCTGGACAATCTTATACCTTAAGTGATAAGTCAGGTAAGACATTAATGCAGTTTGACGCATCCCCGATTGGAGTGCGTGTCTCACAGTCAAGCCAGCTGGAGATATCAGTGTACCAAGACCTCAAACAACTCCGCATTTCTCAAAGCCGGGGTGAAGAACCTAGTGGGGCATTTGCCCCTGTGGGTAAGAAAGAGACAGAGTATTTTGCCAGAGTCAATGCGATTACCACAGCTTTAAGTCAATACGCTCAAAGGCAAGGAAAGAATGTTCAAGTTGATGGTCAATTTTCATACAAGTGGAAAGCCACTCCCGATGGCAAAGTGCGGATAGATGCTAAAGATGGGCGCGGTTCACTGTTGCTCAAGGCGGAAGGGCAGATGAAAACTCGCATGAGTGAGCGAGACTTAGCTTACTTCGAGCAAATGTTGCCAGTTCTTCAAAAATCCACGCCACAACGTCAAACTCAACTACCTCAAATACCATCTCAGAGGCAGTCTCAAAAACAACTAGAAAGAGCGTGACATCTTGTAAAAGTGAAATATTGTCTTAGACTCAAAAATAAAGCTTTGGACTAACTGGCACTTGAGTTTACAGGTTCTCAAGGAAGTCATGCAGTCGCAAACTTAAATGGCTCAAATGCGTCAGCCACAAGTAATGCCCTGCCCCTTCAATCCGCTCGAAACGTGCGGCAGGTATCAGGTGTGCCACCTGCTCAACTGGCCAGCTTGGGCGGATGTCCTCACTACCAACTACTGCGAGTATCGGCACTGCGAGCATTGAGACCTGCTTCCACAAAGTTGGTTGTTTGATGAACGCCTTCCACGAACGGTTGCCCACTTCGTTCGCTTCCAGATTCGGTGGGTAAGCAAATTCTGGTGTTTGCTCTCCGACTGCGTCGCGTCCTCTGCGGTAGGTGTCCTTCCAGTCTTGGTCATTCTGTAAACCTCTACCACAGAGGTAAATGACACCACGGGTGCAGTCTGGGTGTGCAAGTGCATACGCAAGCGCGACGTCTGCCCCCCAAGAGTGACCCAGCACTACCCACCGTTCAAGCTCAAGCCTTTTGCGAAGCCCATCAAGGTCTGCGATCACAGTTTGGAGGTCGTATGGTGGTGTTAGGGAAGAACGACCACACCCACGCGAGTCAAAGCGGATTGTGTGTACGACATTATCAATGAGTGAAGCTACGGGTTCGAGGTAGTCACAGCAGCCAGGTCCACCAATGACTAAAACCACGCTCCAGCCCTTGCCCTGTTCGGCTACCCATAACGTAGCTCCGTTCACTTGGAGAAAGTGTTCTTTCATTACTAAAGAAGTTTTCTCTATACAGTAATACTTTTGGAAATAGATTAAATCAATGAATTTACAAGAGCTAAAAACACTGATTGCTGCCGATGAAAGGGTAATTTCTGTTGTTGCACCTGTAAGGGAGCGACTAACAATTTTATCATTGCTACACAAAGAGCTTACACCTCAGTTAAAACTGCCAATGTACTTGTGGAATTTGGGGCAAGGACAACAATTTAAATCTGTTAACTTTAACGAAGATGATGAGCATGTTGTGATAAAGGAAGGTTTCGAGTTTGGGGAGTGTAACCAAAGCACTCCAGGTCAACGTGCGCTCGCTGCCTTAAAATTCGTTAGGGAGCTAACCCATACAGGAATCTTTGTATTAGAAAATTTACCAGCTTGTATGGGGGGTATTGACGGAGATGAATTAAAATCACTGTTAATTAATACTTACTCAGAGTTAACAGCAACTGAATCTTCTAAAGTTTTGATTCTGCTTGTTACCGATGAAATAGAGTTGCCTTCTACCTTGAATGGGCTAATTGAGACTTTAGAATTGCCTTTACCTACAAGTGATGAGATTGCTGAGTTGATTTTATCTTACTTGCCAACTTTAACGGGTAAACTCCTGGACACACAAGAAGTTGCTGCGCTCACCACTGCTGCTGCTGGGTTAACCAAGGAAGATATTAAAGCTGGATTAAGGCAGGCGATAGCGAAGCGCTACGGCGAAGCGCCGAACGCCACCCAAAGTGACCCCTTGCAAAAAACCGACATAGTGCGATCGCGTAGCGTGCGTTTAGCGCAATCGCTGTTGAACTATAAAATCAACCGCTTTGCATCATTTAATTTAAACTTTGTCCCAGAGCCGAATGTGTACGACTTTGGGGGTTTGGATAACTTGAGGCAGTTTATTCAAGATGCCAAACGCGATTTTGCGCCTGAAGCACGAGCCGCTAATATCCCACTACCCAAAGGGTGTTTGCTGGTTGGACCACCAGGAACGGGTAAAACACTGGCGGCAAATGTCTCAGCACGGGAATTGGGATTTCCTTTGGTTAGTGTAGATACAGGAGCAGTGGCGGCGGGTGGGGCAACTTATTTAAAACGGTTGCTGACTCATGTTGAAGCCTGCGCTCCGGTTCTGCTTTACTTTGATGAACTAGACAAGTTGTTTACTGCTAATACAATTTCAGGGGAAGATAGCGGCAGTAAACAAATTTTGGGGACTTTGCTTACCTGGTTGCAAGATAAGCAAAGTCCTGTGTTTGTAGTGGCAACTCTCAATCGACTAGATGCACTGCCTCCAGAGTTAACTCGTGTAGGTAGATTTGATGAAATTTTTTATGTTGGGTTTCCAACTGCTATTGAGCGTAAGCAGATTGTTACACTCCACGCATCACGATTTGATGAGCGCTACCACTACCCTGATAGCCCTTTGAGTGAATCCCAATGGCGGATTTTATTAGGTAAAACGGTTAACTGTACAGGAGCTGAACTGGCTCGAATGGTAGAAAAGGCAGCTCGTAAATTATTCCACCAATCTCTACCAATTCAAATAGGGTTGCATGAACTTCTAGCAGAAAGAGAAGCTATGGTGCCGCTTTATGTCCGCGACACCGATAGAATCTTGGCAATTGAAAATCGGGCTAGATATGTCGCCCAACCAGCATCTAGAGAAGACACTAGCATTTATGCTCCGCCCATCAGCACATTTTGGGGTGAGAAAAGCGCATCTCTGAGTTAAATTAAGTCAATGGTTACGGTTAGATAAATCTAACTATGAATCAAAAAATAAATTTTCTGGGTTGCTTTAACTCCAATATCAAAGATGCAGAGTTTACTCTGGGTAGGGTGTGTTCAATTGAGCCGTGCTTGGTTAAATCCAGCCGTAGCAGCAATTGCCGCTCTCTTTGGAATACTCTCTTTGGCACATGCTTTCAAAACAGCGCTGGCTTTAGTATTACTATGGTTGGCGAAATACTCCCAAATTGTCAGCCAGTCGTCTAGACTAAGAGTTTCAATTTCTTGGGCACCATCTGGCGTATGTACATAACAAAATTTCGATAATCCAGTGAACCCTTTATTTTCTAAGGTTCTTAACTTTCTAGGGGAATTTTTTAATTCCTTTAACCAGTTTAAGTTGGTTCCGATTACGGCGAGTCCTGATTGATGGCTAATGCGGTACTCTCCTGAAGAAAGTGCTAGCACTTCTAGTTGTAAATTCTGATTACTAGTGTAGGAGTTTTGTAGTTGCAATTTTATAGGTTGAGCTGACACTACAGTTTTTAGGTTCTGGGTATCCATTTTGAATTTGGAGATGGGGCAAAGTTCACTCTTCAAAGACTTGCTTGCTGATTGTTCTACCCATTCTAAAAATTCCTTCCAGTTAAATGAATTGGAGCAATTGGTAAAGCCTAGCTGATGAAGTGATTTCCAATAAGCTGCCACTGTAGAGAGCGGATTTGCTTTCATCAGGGTGCGGTTTGGAAGTTGTACGAGGATGGTGTTTAAGTTGTTGCTGCGTACAAAATCCAAGGCAGCTTCTTTAGATTGTCCAACAGCCAGTGCCATTTGACGATCACTGAAAACAAGCTGTCCTGTTGGAAGTTTGTAAGCAGTCCAAGTGTAGTGCTGCCATCGCAGTTTTGTTGCAGTGACTATAGGAATTTCCTTTGTATATGCAGCTTCAGCTTCAGCCTCTTTCATTAAGCCTGCATAAAAATCTTGAGTAAATTCTAGATTAATGGTTGTCATTACTGTTAAATCAAATACTCGCTAAAAACTTTCAGTTCTATGAGGAAACAGTCAGTATTTCGCTGCTTGACTGAGATAATAAGCTCGGTAAAGGAGAGCTAGTTGTTGCGCGAAGAGTACCAAAGCCACAAGCATAAATGCTTAAGTTTCTAGTTGAACTAGTAGGGAGTGTGATAGATACAGCAGCACCAGGCGTTTTATGAACAATTACGACTTGTCCATTTGGGGTTTTGAAGTTGGCTGTTCTTGCTTCTGCAAAGCTTCTATGGGTGTAGGCTGGTAGGGCTTGAGTTGGCATGAAGCATTGACAGGCATATTGTCAACTTTTAAGCCCTCAAAAGAGCCGCAGGATGGGGGGAGCTTTGCGTTGCTCACCACAGCTACTTTAGTGGTTCCTCCTAAAGCATTAATTTTCATATCCTCTCAACACAATTGACCTAAAAATGTACTGTATTCATATTAGAAAAATTTTTTACTATAGCAAGTGGCATAATTACAGAGACAATTTCAATAAAAATACATAAAATAGAAACCTTGAGCTTAGGAATCCTACTTATTTTCTCTATATCTGGATGTACTAAATTACTCAAAGGAGTCAATGCGGAGGCTCCACCACCTGCTGACAGCTAGGTAGTTGTTAAAGTTTCTGATGGCGATACCTTGAAAGTTCGGCAAACTAACGGACAAGAACTTAAAATCCGGATCTGTGGGATTGATGCGCCAGAGGTTCAACATGGCGTTGAATTTATAATGCGTGAATTTTGAATTAAGCGTAAGCGCAAAGCGCAGGACCCCTCACGCGTAGCGTGCCCGTAAGCGCAAAGCGCACACTGAGCGCAGAGCGCACGCACTCGCGTTCGTGTTGGCGCAGCCTGTCCTCTGGGCTTACAAAGCAGCGTGTCCGTAAGGACTCAGGGCTTAGGGGTGACTTATGCCGAAATTTTTTCAACGGAAACTTGATGCATAATTTGCTCTTTTAACGAATCTGCTGCAACTGCTGCAATAGTCTCCCAATCTTCTTGTTTTAACAACAACCCAAGCAGTTCGCGCAGTATCTCTCGGTTGGAAATAAACTCTTCGCCATAAAGTTCATCTTTTCCCAAAGCAACGAGTATGTATTCTCGTACCTCTGGTGTAGGTAGCCTGAATCGTTGAAGTAGTCTCTCTCTTGCAGTTTTTACCGCAATTTTCGTGGCTGTTCCTAAATTCCAATTATTAAGCAGCAAGCGCACTTCTCTATTAAGAGAAATACGTAATGTTGTTAAACGTCCCAAAAGTTCTCGGTTGAGCATTAAGTCACCAAACGCAGAACCCCAATCTAATCCAGCACCAATGTTACCACCGACTTTATCCTCAGCAACAACCGCTTTTCGCAGCCATTCTTCATCAAACAATAAATCCATCGGATTGACTGCGTTTTCTTGGTTAAAGGTGCTTTGATTGTAATTAGGTTGTTGCTGACTCATTGACTTACCCTCGCTACCTTATCTAGGAGAACGGCGAATTCCATACTCAAAATAAACTAGGTCGTCGTAATCTTCATCCTCACCTAAATCAATCATGCCTTGGTTATCATAAAATTCTTCTGCCCCTGGTAGCGAATGTAACCCTACCCTACCCTCATAACCTAGTTCTATACTGCGGGTTCTTGCAAACGCTAAGAGTGCAGTACCAACGCCTTTAAGTTTTGGCGGACGTTGGATAATTTCCCGGTTACTTGGTGCAGAAGCAATACCATCAACATATACCAACCGTTTACCCTCTGTCAGCCGCGATCCGTGCATTTGAGTTTCGATAAGCATCAACCCTTGAGTTTCGCCTTCATACTCAATTGCATAGCCTTCGCGGTTTGGTTGTCTGCTAATGACGAACTGAAGTTTAAACTCCCAGTCCCAAAATTTATCTTCTTGTCCGTACAATCTTAATTGTTTTTTCCACTTGGAGGCATAATCATTGACGTGCTTCTGTGCTAGCTCTACTAAATCTGCTTCCACGGTCATGCTATCTTGACCGCGAATTAGGTTTACTTTTGTTCGCATTGCACCAAAATCGCGTGCATGAACGAATTTTGATGTTAGCAGATTTTGATGTGTTAGATAATTCCTCAAAATCCAACACATTTGGAATGTTGGCAGCTATTTGAACAAAAATGCTTTCGCGCAGTCCCCACCTAAAAATACAAAAAAGATGTCTACATTTGCGTTTTGCCGCCCGGAAGGAACCGCAGGCATCCTATAAACACCTAAAGTACCGGACTTTTAAACTAGCAATTAGGTCACAAATTTTACTGCTAACTGCCCGCTCTCGCCGCAATAGTTCCTTAGAACAATAAAAAAGGGGGGATATGAGGGGTTAACCTATTTATACTTCACTTATTTCGCTATCAAAGTTGATATCAAATGGCTGCAAACAAGTCTGACGATAACAAAAAGCCCCCAAAGAGCGAGATGATTCGCGTCCCATCCGCGCTCATTCCAGCAGTACGCCAATTATCCAAGCTGCACAGAGAGGGTCATACAATTGCCTTGCTGCAAGAGTTAGAAGAAGTTATATCAAAATTTGATAGCAATATTGATATCGATGTCGCCGCAGGCAGCAAATCAGTTCAGCAGCTGGAGGAGAGGCTGTCGAAGCTCGAAAGAGCGACTTCTCCTAACTTAGAAACAAAACTAGAAGCAATAGCCAAGAAACTGGAGCTAATCGAACGGGCGATCGCGCAGAACACCGACGCCTTTAGGCGTATCGCCTCCGGGAGATTAGGTAACAACATTAAACCTCGCAAACAAGCCTACCCATACCAGCAACCCCAAGTTGAGTTGCAACCTAGGAATAATGAAAATTTAGCCCAAAGACTTGGTGTCAGCCCCCAAAGCTTGATTGCTGAAAGAGAAAACAAGAGCGCAAAAGAATTTACGAGTTGGTCAAGAAATCGCGATCCAATGACTGTGGGATGGGAATGGAATGCTCTTGACGGACTATACCACCCAATCAGGTGAAAATACTCTCTCATAACTATAAAGAAATGCAAATCAATACTTGACTAATAGCAATGGCGATGCACGAACCGTGGGAGAATTATTTACTAGAATGTCACTTCTGATAAATAAATGCGTTCTGGGGCAGTCAAGTCATTGGTTTTAACGGAGCCATTGCCGCTCACCTTACATCCAGCTGCGGTGTATTTGGATTCTCTTGCTCCTGGGTCAAGACCAACGATGGAACAAGCCTTAAATGCGATCGCATCATTGTTGACCAATGGGGAATGCGATGCAATGACCCTCAACTGGGGGGCGCTAAAATATCAGCACACAGCTTTAGTCCGCTCTGCCTTGATGAAAAAACACGCTCCTCAGACGGCAAATAAGATGTTGTGTGCGTTGCGCCGAGTGCTGCAAGAAGCGTTTAAGTTGGATTTGATGGATGCAACTGACTACCGTAAGGCAGTGGATTTGCCGAGCATCAATGTTAAAAAAAGACTGCAAGGCAGGGCGCTAACGACAAAGGAAATCACAGCACTGATGCAGGTTTGTACTGCAGATGAAGCGCCTGTCGGCGCTCGTGATGCAGCGTTAATTACCATACTCCGCTGCGGGCTGCGGCGACAAGAGGTAGTCAATTTACATTTGAAAGATTTTGATGCCACAAGCGGTGCTTTGGAGATTCTTGGTGGCAAAGGCGGAAAAGACCGCACGGTGTATATGCCATCAACGACAATTGCGGCGGTAGAAGATTGGCTTGTTATCCGTGGCAAACGACCAGGACCATTGCTGCTTCCCATCCGCAAAGGGGGAGAGTTACAATGGCGGCGGATGACACCCCAGGCGGTGCTGATGATTGTGAGAAAAAGGGCAGAGTCGGCTGGTGTTGAGCGCTTCAGCCCCCATGATTTTAGAAGGACGTTTTGCTCGGACTTGCTCGATAACGGGGTGGATATTGTAACTGTGCAAAAATTAGCCGGACACGCCAGCCCTTCGACGACTGCAAAGTATGACCGACGTGGGGAGGAAACTAAGCGCAAAGCAATGGAGCATTTGGATATAGATTACACTCCAAGGAAGTAGGAGAMAGTACGCGCCGTAAAATACCTCATGAACTACCTATGCACTGAGCGAACCGGGAGTTAACTTGGAGCGTTCGCGTAGCGTGTCCGTGCCTCCTCCGGAGGTCGCACGGTACAGGCTCCGCCGTGCCGCACCGCGAGGGACTCAGCGACGGTCACAAGTTAATTGCTTTCCTGCTGGTCTAGCCAAGTCACTAAATCAGGGATTGATAAGATTCTAAGAAGTGCTCTACCTAAAGCTTCTARCTGTTCTTTATTTAAAACTTGAACTCGCTCAATAATCGACGAATCAATTTCACCAAAGCGTTCATCAAGTAAAGACATACAGAATCTAAGTGCTTCTTTTTGTTCTCCCTTCTGCAAAATATCCTGATAAATGACTG
>JXCB02000058.1:101780-143715 GCA_000828075.3 Tolypothrix campylonemoides VB511288
TATTCTTCAGTGAATGCGATTTCGTCATTTGTCTGTTGTAAAAAAATGACCACCTGCGTGACAGGGATTTTATACTGACGTATCAATCTGACGGAATAATCCAACATCCGAAAAGAAATCGGTGTTTTAGACCTTGTTATAGTTTGAAATTCAAGATGTAGAATGCGATTTTCTGTTTGCAGAAATGTCAAGGAATCAGCGCGGATTGGTTCGATGCTTAATTCAGTTTTTAAGACTTTAATTTCTTGCGGTTCTACCGTTAGCAACCAACGCGCAAAATCACGTGGATATTTTTCTGCTAATATTTTACAAACGTTGTCGTAGCTCACAAATAAAAAACAAAACTTTCACTGATATAATTTTATTATAAAATTGCTATAAAGAAGATTTTTCTAATAAAAAATTAAATGAATTTATTAACAGAATATTGCAGGTTATAAAAATTAAAATTTCAAACTGCTTGAGTTGAAGTTGGCGCAGCCTGTCCGTAGGACTTACGGGGGGCGGTGTGTACCCGTTCTGGACTGCGTCCCAAAGGCAATGCCTAAAATTTCACATCGATCATAAATGCCTCCTGCCCTCTGACTTGAAAAAGGCAGATGGCAGAAGGAAAGATACCTTTTTCATGCATCAGTACCGAAAATTTTTTCATCGGGACTACCTTGCAAGGGAGGGCTTGTCACAAACTATTCTTGGGAAGAGTGGATGCAAGATTACTGCTTAGAAATGGTTGATTATTTGACAATTTTATGGCAATTCGTCCTAACTAAGGCACTAAATTCAAAACAGGTGGTGTGGTTTGTTTTCTCATTTCCTTAGTTATCCTTTCTAGAATTCTGTTTTTTTCCTCTAAAGAGGTGTTACACAAACTACTCCAGAAGCTTACCTGACGGTACAAGGTAGTGCCAATCGCATTATTTCCTTTGCTTTTCTCATTTTTTAACTCACTTCTCAATTTCTCCCACAATTTATTGAGTACTACGGGCGCAAACTCATCAAATGGAAGTGTCCACTCATAGTTTTCATCTAAAAATACTCTAAAAGCAGCAATGACTGGCAAAGATAGTACTGCTGGAGCTTTGAAGCCAAAGGCACTGCCGTCTGCTAGCAGTGAATTGCCATTTACAGAAATTGATGCTAGGTTGCAATTTCCTTTCACTGCGGGATTAGTGATGTATTTTTCTATGAGTTTATACAGTTGTTTCTCTACCCATAATCCTTGAGGAAGTAAAGGCAATAACTTTTGTAGCTTTTCAATTTCTTTAGGAGAGAGAAATTGCGGGACACAGAGACTGGATGGATGCTGACTCTTGCCAGACTTGCTGTAGTCGTATTTTACCCTGTCTAAACAGATGAGAATTTTACATAAATGCTGCACAGAGCATCGGGGGTCTTTTGGAACTCCACTTTGGTTTTGATAATAGGCTACTTTATATTGAGTTTCTTCTTCTTCTTCCAGTTGTTCTAGAAACTTTTTGATGAAATCATAGCCACCTCTAGCATTAATTCGAGAGCGTGTATCTACAGGTGATGATGTATTGGCTGTCAGGGCATTGACTGCTACTTCTTCTTCTGGAAGTCCACAAGTTATTTCCACTTTGACTGAAGCTTTTTTTAAGTCTATGCCTAATGTTCTCGCGGTATTAAATGCTGCAATCGTGTGACCGCCATCGTAAATACCAAACTGAGTATATCCTTCTGAGTCTTCTAAACATTCTACGTGCAGTTCTTCTGTTGAAGACGTTTTCTGAATCTTTACGTTATAGGCAGAAATCTTAATCCCATTGTTTCTATCGAAGAATTTTTCGGGAGCAGAATTGAGAGTCTCCAAGATATCTTTGAAGGTYGCAGCCTTTTTGTTAGGCTCTCTGATATTTGGGGTAAGGGGTAGATCTGTGGGGAAGCTATCAACAAGAGCTGCTGCCACAAAAAACTTGTGGCTCCTGTGTGAATGAAGCTGGGCTACTGACTTTACAGGGATAATATATGTTTTGGGCATTGTGAAAAGCTGTTGAACACTAGCTGATGTAAGAAATGGTATCCTACCAATGATTTATCCATTCGTAGCAAAAAGCAGACGCTTTTGGCATTAAGGCAGACAATTTTGGGTTGAGTGGATTTTAACTTCATCAGGGCACGATGACAATCGCAGTTCAACTCAATTTTCCTCGCCTAGTTAAAAATAAAGGATGCAAGAATCTGCGGCTTAAAGGAACGCAGAGTGTCAAAGTTCTTGCTGCGGCTGTCGCCTCTGTGTCTCAAAGTAGAGACGCTTATCCAATTCCTCGTTCCAATACGCAGGCTTTTGGTTTGAGCCTGGTAGCTTGCGGCAAAAGCTGCTTGATAAGTCTTGCCGTTTCGTTTCCAGCGGTGTCATTATCGTAAGCAGCAACCACCGTTGGTATCTTTCTCAAAAACTCCACTGGTACGCTTCGAGCGCTATCAACTGCGAGGTACAAAGTTCTTTGGTGTTGCGGCTGCTCTAGCACAGATGCAGACAAAGCATCTATCGGGGATTTGGTTAGCACCGCTCTTTGAATCGCATCATCTTCGGTTCCACCACTGTGCACATAAAACCAACCAGCGTTCCGCTTTGTGCCAGCAGCAAAACCCATGAAAGTGTTATCCTTACCCACTGTTCCTCTCAAGAAAGCTCCTGTCACATCCCCGTCCAGAGAGCGCATGATGAACACAGCATTTTGTTTAGAGTCAGCATAAACCAATCCGCGTTCGTGCAGAGCCTGCACTAAGTTTTCACTTAGTTTGCGCTTCCTTGTCAGGTAGTGTTGCACTGCCTGCCACCCTTTCTCATCTGGCGCTGGGGGAGTAAATGTGGCAACTGGCTCTAGGAGAGCAATTTGTTGGGCTTCATTGAGTGCATGATTCGTTACAGCGCTTATCATTCCCGATTCTCCAAAGCAGTCTCGTAGCCACGCCACAGCTTGTCGGAAGCTGCACCCCTTAACGTGCATTACCAAGTCAATTGCGCCACCACCACCTTTGTGTTCACCTGAGAAGTCGTAGAACTTGGAGTCGGTAATGCTGATGATGCGACCGTGACCCTTCCACTTATGCTTATTCTTGTAGTCTGGATCTAGTCCCAAGTTGTAAGCAACATCTTCTAAAGGCAAGTCTCGCAGCGCTTGTAGTTCTTTCTTGTACTGAAAAACTTCTGCTTCTAATTCCTGTACGCGCAGCTCCAGCTTCTGCCTTTCTCTTTCAGACGCTCTTGCCTTCTGCTCCATGTCCTGATAACGTTTTAGTGCCGCAGCGCGGTCTGAAAGCTGGTGGTTGATGATGTCGAGTGATGGTTGCAAAGTTTCCTTGACGCGCTCTTGGTAGGCGATCGCACTCTCAGTTTCTGTTACAGTCGGTAGAGTTTGTTCCAGATCCAGGTTGAGAGATTGGCGATTAACGGAAGCGTAATATTCTTTAACCTTGGTGTGTTTGGCAGTACTACCTTTAATGCCCCGTTCTATCCCCAGATGAGCAACAGCAGCTGCAAAACTATCTTGAAGCTCAGACAGTTTTTTGCGGGTTCCACCGAACAGCGCCCGACAGTTGAGCTTGCCTTTTTCATCCAATGGCACCAGGTAAGCGTGAATGTGGGGAGTAGCCTCATCTAAGTGTAATTCACAACGGACAACGCGATCGCCCCATGATTGTTTAAGCCACTTTGTCGTTGCATCTACAAAGTCGTCCAAACGCTTTTGGTTATACGTTCCGGCAATGGATGGGTCATCGGGACGGAAGTATTCAGCACTGGCACTCAGGACAAATTCAACACCCAGCACTGCATTGGAGCGAATTTTCTGATTGCCAATTTTCGCTTTGAATATCGTCGTTAGGTCTGGATCTGACTTAGACCCAATGAGGCGAATGTTATGTACGGCGGGATCTGCATTGGGCGTATTCCGCTCTCTGGTGGTGTGTAGTTCACTACCAGCCAGAGTTCCCCAATCCTTAATCTTCTGAATGCGACAAACCGTGTAAGCCATAAGATACAGTCGTAGGCAATTCTTTTCTAACCTCCCCACATCAAAGATGCAAACCTACACTCCCGTAATAGCTCAAAGAGCGGTTGAATTTCGCGTTTGGTTTCGGGGTGGTTGGAAAGACGAAACGAACGGAACAATTTTAGCGGAGCGATGCCCGTGAGGGCAAAAATTGTGGAGTGAGTCCACAAGCCCACAAGCCAATCTCAGGCTACTCGAAAGCCAATGGCACTTTAGTTGATAATTGAGTGAAAAAAGTGACAAATATGTGTTTGGTAGATATCAAAAAGTCGATGTTGTAGTGTTGGTTAATTAGATATGAGTGAATGATATGGGAATGAATTATGTACTGTCACAATCAAAGCATAATCAAGCTAATGAAAAGTCAATTTATAGACAGATTAAGAACAATATTATATCAATAATGACACACAATCAAAACACAATAGCGACACATTACAACAAAAAATAACAACAGTAGCCATTGGATAAAAGTAAATTTAAATACAAAAAAACCTCCGTAGTGTACCTCTAACTTTGTTCTGAGGTAAAAGAAAAGTCATGCAAGTTATCAATGAGTAGTTGAGAATACACATAACAGACATGACAAACGGATGACGGACTTAACAATGAGCTTTGACCCTGGTGCTTCATTAAATAAAGTGGTGTACCAGGTTAGGGACGAAAAAACACCAAATCTGCTGGTGATGCAACCGGAAGTCATCTTAGTGACACATGAGGCAATGAAAAGCTATGTGTCAAACCGCATTGGTCATCCCCGCCCTGAAGCAGAAGCTTGGGGGGTAGTAGATAACAAGTGTTTTGTGGTGGGATGTCTTGCACGGGAGTTTCTGGCAGATGCGGGGATGCGGGAACTGAAGTACGAACGAGCGGTGTACAAGGTGCTGGCAGCAGTTGGAGCAATTAAGCAAATTTTGGGACTGCCAACAAAGTTTTCTGTGTCGTTGGCGGTGTTGTTGCCTTGGAATGAATATCCAGACCGAGAGCGCTTTGAACGGCTGCTGCGGGCGAGTTTGAAGAATTACACATTTAGGGATGAGCGGTTACGAGTCAAGCTAGAACACTTTGAATGCCGTCCCGAAGGAAGTGGACTAGCGATGAGTCGGCTTAGTACCAAAGGGTTGGACTGGTTTCGTTCCCGGTCAATTGCTACGCTAATGTTTGGGCATAGAAACACAAGTGCTTTGGTATTTGTAGAGGGCAAGCTAAACCACATTCATACCACCACAACAGATTTGGGCTTTCACCAAATGGTTGAGATGGTAGTGCGGCGCACAAGTGGACAAAATGCGGACACGCTCACCAAGGCAATTTTTAGTGCAGGTGCTGCGATTAGTGAAACCCAAAGCGCAATAGCAGGATTGGCACAAAGTCGAGATGAGCATCTCAAGGCTGAAGAAGTGAGGGTAATTACCAGTGCGATTGCGTCGTCGCGAACCCAATACTGGCGACGGCTCAGTGCATGGTTGGATACAACATTGCAACCGCACTTGAATGTGGCAGAGGTCATTTTGTGTGGTGGTGCAGCACATTACTTCAAGAAGGAATTGCAAGAATATTTCTCTACTACACCGACATATTGGGGGGATGAATTAATGAAGCAGGTACAAACCACAATATTTGCCGATCATCCCAATACAACGGCGCTGGCATTTCGACTGCTGGATGGATTCGGGTTGTTTCTTTATCTTCAAGAACGGGAGGCGGCAATTGTATGAGTGGGCAAACCAGAAAAAGGTTGAACCTGACTCTAAGATATACGCCTTATGCTGATAGTCCTGATGGGGTGGTTCTGAGTTATCTCAATTGTTCTCAAATGCGGGTGCTGAAGAAAACAGTGCTAGAAACGTTGTCAATGTGCTGGTTAGCGCTGGCTTACCAAGAGCGAGGGAATTTACCCCCAGAGGAATTGCGGTTAGTTGCACTCGGCTGTGTGGATGCTTTGGAGAAACATATCAGTTATCTGAGGGCTGTATTTCGGTTAGAGAGTCCAACCGTCCAAAATTCAACTTTTCGAGAAGTGATGACTCCAGTGGTGTATGCTTCCACGCCACCAACTGTTAAGAATATCTCCACGAATGGTGAGAGTAGGGAAGAATCCGCGAGTTTCGAGGGCGGGTTGAAAAGGAATTTGTATTTAGATAGTCAAGAACTTTTTGGATAAGACGATGCCACGAGCAAAAAAGACTGAACCAATAGATAAGCAAGTTGAGCAATTGAAACTAGAAAATCCGAAAACGTCGCAACCTTTAAATCAGAAAGTTGAAGGTAACGAGCATCACGAACATCAAGAGTCTAATGATGGAACGAGCGTTATTTCTACAAGTGAACTAGATGCAGAAAATGGCTTAAACGAGCATCAGGAACATCAAGAGTCTAATGCTGGAACGAGCGTTATTCCCACAAGTGAACTAGATGCAGAAAATGGCTTAAACGAACATCAGGAACATCAAGAATCTAAAGCTGCAACGAACGTTATTCCTACAAGTGAACTAGATGCAGAAAATGGCTCAAAAGAAGCTTTGGTAAATCCCAAAACCCCGACCAAAATTCACCTTATCGATGGCGAGAAAGGAGGAGTTGGTAAGTCGTTGTTTGCCAGAACTTTGATGCAGTACGCTATAGATAAGCAAATGAAGCTAACGCTGGTAGATGCCGATCGCACAAATGCCGATGTGAGTGAAGTTTACCCGGATGGAGCCATAACTGCCTCATTTAGTGAAGATGAGAAAAAATCTTATGATGCTGACGAGATTTTTAATTTGGCATTAACTCAATCAGTGGTTGTGAATCTCCCGGCGCAGGTTTATCCCCTCGTCAACGAATGGATTTCACGCAACAGTGTTCTTGAAGTCGGCGCTCAATATGATGTGGCAGTAGTCAAATGGTTCGTCTGTACTGGGGCATATGACAGTGTGAAGTTATTTATGGAATCACTTGACAAGTTTGAGGACACGATTACTCATGTTTTGGTGAAGAACTACGCGATGTGTGATGAGTGGGAGCGGGTATTAGAGAAGCCAGAACTAAAAAGTGCGATCGCTAAGTATAAAGTCAAGCAAGTTATCTTTCCTAAACTGTCGTTTCGAGAGCGGGATATCCTCTTAGAAGAAAAGCTCACGTTTGCTGCTGCAAAGAATTATACCCAGAAGCTAGGGGTATTGGGAACTCAGCGGGTGCATTCATTCTTGAAACAGGCACATGGCGAGTTGGATAAAGTGGGGTTACTGCCGTGATGGGGAGTGAATTTGAGCTATCGGGTGAAAAGTCAGTCAATAAGAGTCGATTAGATGCTGCGCTTGAGGGCTACGGCGATGAATTCAAGGGCAAAGTCTTGGACATCGTTACCAAAACTGGGTTAGAACCCGATGACCCCTTATTCCTCGTTCTAGCTGCAACGGGCAGGTTGGAAGTGTTGCTTGAAGATGCCCCGGATACTTTAGAGCAGCTATTTAAGAACTGGAGCCGTGAACTGGCTCGTAACCTCGAACTGGTAGAGTCAGCAACCGTAGAGCGTCAGAAGGCGGCAATTGCCAAAGCAGCTGGTGAACTAATCTCCAGGGCAGAAAAACAAGAGGCAGAGCGCTTGTTCACTTCTATCTTTCCCGCAGCTGGGCTGGTGTTGTCTATCTTGGGCTTGGGATTTATTCTGGGTATGTCGGTTCCTCCCTGGTTGCAGGGTGTGTGGGGTGGGGGTTACGTGGAATCGAATACTTCTTTGACATTTAACCAGCTCCAAGCGCTGCGGTGGGCAGAGTCGGGTGAAGGAAAGTTTGCCCGGAATTTAATGCGCTGGAATGCTGGGTACTTGGACACCAAAGAGTGCTTGAAAGACCCCCAACGGTTGAAAGTTACACTAAACCTCAATGGCAGGAAAGCTTATAGCGGGTTTTGTGTAGTGTGGACAGTTCCCCCGAACGAGCGCAAGTTTGAGCAGCCTTGAGTTATGAGTACGTATCCTTATGTACTTATGCCCCAACTCTTGCTTGATTTCATGGCAGCTCACAGCACAGGTGTCGGGGCGGTTGGCGATAGAAGTGAACAACTGCCAAACCGTATCCCGCATAGCCCCATGAAAACTACCCCAAGTCATCGGCACTGGTTAAGTAGTGTGCGAGTACAGTTAAAGTGGGTCGCCTTGCGCCATATTCTTGTGCTACTCCCTGTCATTATTTTGAGTTATGCCGCCCTGGTGAGTTGGATATTGCTGGGTGCTTTTGGCAATTGGGGTGTGCTGGTGTTAACTGGTTACGGTAGTGGGTGTGCGATCGCACTGTACTTGCTCCTTTTAAGGCTTGATTACACATCCAACAAATCCCTTACTCTGCCAGACTCTCCCCCCAGAGCGAGTACAGTAAATGCAGTTGCAGTTCCCTCTGCTTCATCTGAGTCAGTCTCCTTGCATCGCCTCAAGCAACTAAAAAAAGCACTCAACAGACAAGTCAGGCAACCATGTGGTGTAAGTGATGCTCCTGTTGGTGCTTCTGAGCGTGACTTTAACAGAGTCTTGGAACAATATTTTCCAGGGAGAGTGCAGAGTCAGCTGAAGTTTCCTGTCACCATCAATGGCAGAGAGTATGCCTACAGCATTGATTTTGCGATTGTGTTTGATGAAATTGGCGTTTGTATTGATTGTGAAATTGACGAGCCGTATGATTATAAATCGCGCCGCCCCACCCACTGCATTGACCAAAAATCTGATGCAATTCGCAATTCTTTTTTTGTCGAGGGGAACTGGATAGTTATTCGGTTTAGTGAAGCCCAGATTGTTTTGCATCCCCACTCGTGTTGTAAAACCATTGCTAAGGTGGTCAGTAGGATTATGGGGAGTCATAAATTTTTGAGGGGATTTGAGAATGTGCCTGACCTTAAGCCCATTCCCAAATGGACGAAACGGCAAGCGAAAAGAATGGCTCTGGCTCGTGTGCGCGATCGCTATTTGTCACGCCGAGTTATTTAAAAGCGCTCTTCTAGTTTCAGCAACAACGCCGTTACACTATTAGCTATCAAAGCTCTAAAGGAGGACAGCGGATTTGGGATATTGATCGGGCTGAATTTATCCCTGTACTGCTTGTGTATTAGTCTTGCCTATTAATTACGATATAAGTCGGCTCTGTTACACTATAGACTCCGCTTGTTCTTGGCTCTAAAAAGTCCATCCCCTTATCAAAAAGAATTTTGTATTTTTGACCATTTGTGGTATTGACTTCCATTTCGCGTGCATGAGGAAAGTGGGAGCGTTGATGCCAAGGTTGAACACTCACGTTTGTGGAAACTCCTATTTTTTTGATTTCAACAAGCGCTGCTTCCAAATTGGCTTTTCTCCTAGACGCTGGCTCTTCTTGTAAATCTTCTAAAACCCAAACTGTGACAGCAGATTTTACATCTAATCCATCGCCTTGCAAGAGGTCAGCAAGAATTTTCGCTCCTTTCTCATTCAAGTAGCGATCGCGATAAGCTATTTTTACACCCCCACTTCCCGATAACACACGGTCTATTCCCAGTCTTTGTCGCAGTTGTGGTAGGGTTAAGTTACTCCAGCTTCTATCTGGAAAGATAACTGTAGTATCGGGGTCTTCCAAATCTTTTGCTTCGACAAGTCTAGCTTGCGATCGCAAGTTTTGCATAGAATTGAGAACTGTCTGTACACCTTCAAAACTTCTGGTTTGAAACCATTCCCAAATGGCATCATCTGAGCATTGGTGTAGTTGCAGAGCAATCCGATTTTGTTGCTGAGTGCTTAAACACAGAATGGGCAAATTATTAGCAGGCGTTGTGTAGAGACGGAGCAACTCTTGGTCTATCCACTGTTGCAGGCGTTTTCGCAATACTTGCAAATATCTCTTTTCTGAATTTGAAAAAACAGCGTTGGGTTGCGGCAACTGATTTACAATCAATTCCAATGGTATTCCGCTATGCTGCATAGAGTAAACTGCCTCTGTCAACAGCTTTAACCAAGGTAGCGGCGAACCGTTATTCAAACCATAGGAATCTGTCAAAGTTGGTAAATAAATCACACTGACCTCGCCAGCCATTCGGCAAAGTGCAGGCAAGCGATCTGCCAATTGAGATAACCTAACTCGGTTAGCATCCGGGGCAAAATTTTCCAATTCTGGATCTGGTTTAACAACCAGAGGGTTGAGGAAGTTGGTCACTACATGACGGTTCAACTCTGCGTGAAATGGTTGATTAGAGTAAGTTCTCAGGCAGTCATAACAACTGGCGTCACAACTACAGGATGCCACGATTTCTAAGGCTTTTTCTAAAACTTCTTTGAAGTGATCAGCAATGCGCTTGCTGTATCCTGCTCCTCCAGGAACATTGTCATAGATAATCACCTCTGCTCGTCCGTCTGCTAACGGTCTAAACAAACCATCCAATTCTGTTCGAGGCACATCAATGACTTGCGCTGCCGCCGCCAGAATTGCATAGGTTAGGGAACGCCAAAATCCCATACCATCCGTGGCTTGATTGGCATTGTCTGCAACAGAGGAAACTGTGGCAGCATCCCGAAAATGACTGACCTTATCAAACAAAGGCATCGGATTTGTTGCTGGTTCAAACTGAATTTTCAACAAATCACTGCGAAATTCATGCCCTAAATGAGTAAACTCATACCAAGGCGAGCAATTTTTGCCCGTGATTGGATGATTGTGAACAAGTGTTGATGATTTAGAACTTGTACTTTGTTTTTTACTCCGACCTTTTTTATTATTCGCTTCGCGCTCTTTTTGCACCAGTTCACTCAAGTCTTTACCACAATTTTGACAAATCGCAAACCCCTCTTTATTGAAGCCTTTGCCATTTCCTAGCAACCCTTGATTAGCTAGAAAAAACTTTCCACCTTGACTGACAATAAGACTATAGAAACCAGACTCATGTGACAAGTTCTCTGGATTTTCTCCATCATTTGCAAGGAAAACCTGTGAAGTTGGCTGGCGTTGTGGCTTTGTGTAGGGTGTAACTTTCGGAGTAGTTGTCCAGTCTGTCATGAATGCCTTGGGAACTTTGTAGAGCTTCATCTTCTTAGCAGAAGCTGGGGTGGGTTCCCATCCACATACAGAACATTCTTCAACAAATCCTTCCTGGCTTGATGATTGAAAATTATTACAGTTTTTGCAGACCCAATAATATTTCTGTTCTAAATCTCTTGGTCTGAGAATACCTACACTTTGGTAAACTCGGTCATCTACAACAATATCTTGACCGGGGGCATATTCACCAAGAGCAAGACGGCGATCGCGTTCTAGTCTATGCTTCCCTTGAGAAGATTTAAATTCATTACTTTCGCCAGTGAGCAAACGAACTACATCAATTGGAAAGCCATAAATTGGTAGTACACTTGCCTGAACTAACTCATCGTGAAGTCGGCGCTTGCCAATCTTTTCAAGTTCAGCTTCAACACCATCGCGCCGCCTCTCTAGTCCTTTTCGTTTGGTGCGGTCATTCTCAGTTATAATGTCTTCTCGAATAGCTTTAAGTGGAGATACCAAATCATTCCAATCTGCCAGCTGCTCTCGCTGAAAATTTGAGAGAGTTTCAATGAACTGATTGAGTATATAAACAGCAGTCCCAAAACTTTTAAGTCTATCTATCCATGATTGAGTAATAGAATTGGCTATGTCGCTACGCAACCACTCTTGCAATTCACATACCATTGCTGTTGGCGGAGGGTTGAAATCAGAAGTAGAACCAGGATCTTGCAAAGGTAAACTGAAGAAATCAGCTATTGTTACTTGCTCTGCGCCAACACGGCGAGTCTTCAAAAATGCAGCTAGTAATTCGGCTCGAATGTGACGCTGCTGAATTTGGAAGTTATCAGCATCTAGTTTCGGAATTTGATTACTACCAGCAATTAACTGTTCTGGTTGCTCGAAATAAAATCGGTCGTGAGGGCGACGCTGTCCGTACATTAAAGTAATAGCAACTCCATCTGTGCGTCGTCCGGCTCGTCCGGCTCGTTGTTGGTAGTTGCTGACATGGGGTGGAAAATTTCGTAAAACTACTGCTTGCAATTCACCGATATCCACGCCCATTTCTAAGGTAGTCGAGCAACTGAGCATATTAATTTGACCGCGACGAAATCGGTTTTCGCGTTTTTCCAGTTCGCCGACTCCCAGCTGAGCTGTATGTTCTTGCGATCGCAGTGGCAAAAGCAAGCGATTTTTAATGAGATACTGTTGATAATGGTCGTTTGTTACCTCTTCACTTCTGGTAGGAATATATTGCTCAAGTTTACCTAGACATTTGAAAGTTGGACATCCAGAAAGATTAAGAGTCAGTTGGGATATCTCTGATAAACCTGGGACATGAATTATCTGTTGACAGCAATTACATTGATACCAATCTCGCTGCGTTTCCATAACATTCAGCAGATTCCAGTTGAGATGATGTCCCTTTTGGGCTTGAACCAGTAAACCAGAGGATTTCAATAGTTCATAAAGCCAGATAAAATCCTCTCGTTTGGGTAGTTGCTCACCAAAGATTTTTAAATAGTACCATCCCAGGCGATTTTGTCCTTTACTTGTTTCCCCTGACGTCTTCCACTTTGGCAGAAAAGAAAGAGAGTCTTTATATTTTTTATATTCTCCAACAGGCTTCTCTTCCAGAAATAAATAATTTTTTGAGCGTCCTTGAACGTCTAACATTGAGTCTCTAGCACCTTCAACTCCTCCAATTTCAGGAAAATACTGGGATGCCCTTTCAATGCTAACAATGCCCGTGCGACGAATAATGTCAGTAAGAACAGTTAGGAAAATTCGAGCCTCAAAGTCAGGAATGTCAAATTTTTCAGCTACTGAATTGACCAAGTGTTTATCTTCTAACTGAATATGACAAGCTAATAATCCTAAGGCTTCTAATGAGGAGCGTCGGGAAAACCGAATGGCAAATTCCCAGAGTAATAATTCTCTAGCACGAGCTTGAGCCATCTGTTCACAGTCTATTCTGTTTTTAGGTTTCTCCTCAGCTGGATCATTGGGACGATAGCTAAGATAATTCAACTGGGAATTCCTATCTGGATGAGGAATGGAAGTTTCTAGGAATTTTTCTGCTAATTTATTGCTAACTTGAGTTACTGATGTAATTCCGTGAGAATTTTTCACATCTTGAAAAGCTTGCCAAACAAACTGGCGGTAAAGCGTTTCTGTGTGGTTACGTTGATAGTCTGAGGCAAAAAATGCAGCATCCTGCCGCCCATCAGAAAATGTCAATAGTTTGCGTTTCGATGCATTTCTATGTGTTTTTTCAGGTTCAGGTAGTAATTCAAAAAGGCTATCAATCATTGCCTCCAAGGGAGCGTCAGTGTAAGCTACGAAAAGCTTAACGGCTTCCGAACGGAGCGGCTTTGCACCACAAGCGGCACATTTTTGTAAGTAACATCCATCTAGATTGTCATCTTTTTTATTCTTGTCATCTTGTTGGCGATGCCATGCTAGATGAAATTCACCTTTTACCTTAGCTTTTTGTATAAACTTTTCTTTTGAAGGGATACCAATCCAACCATTCCGGCGGCGAATTGTAAAGGTAGCTGGTACTTTATCTGGTTGTTCTTCCTCTTCTTCTTCAACTTCCTCTTCTTCTATAACGCTGTCTAAGATGCCAGAAGTCAGGGTGTAGATATTGGAGTTATTTCTTAACGTTTGAATTGCTCTAGGTGGTGGCTGTATTTGTGATACATTACCCAGTTGCGTTAAGGCATAAGCTTGACCGCATTGATAGCAACTACCTAACTCTAATACAGGTGAATCACATTCATCACAGATTATCTTTTCGTTGAGATAAAGACATCCATATCGAGGCTCTTGTGAAGAGTTTGGAGCACGCACTATAGCCGGACATTCAGGATTAATGCAAGCATAAAGTCCTTCTAAACTACGAAATAGGAGATGAATTCTAACTGGGAGTAAGGGTAAATCTTCAGGATTTTCACGAGCTAGAGTGCCTAACTGTAGCAGATGAGCAAGTGCAAGTTTTGCATCTGTATCATCAATAGTGCCATCTAAACTTTTTGGCAAATTTACTTGCCACAGTTCTGTTGATTGTGTAATTTGTTCCCAAGGCTGAGGTTTACTACTGAGGATATTAATTAATCGATGTACTAGAGGATGTCGCTTAAGAGCAAACCAGAGAAATTTGTGAATATCTCCCTTAGCTTGAGACTGTGCAGCTTGTAGTTCTTCGGCAGGTACAAAACCTCTAATTTGATCTAACCACTGACTCAGATTAGCATCAATAGCGGGTAATTCTAGAATACTTAAATATCCCAATATATCTTCATTAGTAAAATCATCTGGCAATGTGTAGGGTTGGCCTAATCTTTCTGGGGCGGTGACGCGATCGCCTCGAATCACTTGAATAAAAGATTCACCAAAAAACTTTCCTGCAAATTGCAATACTTGGTTATCAACTGAGGCATCCCCTAAACTGGCACTGGTAGCAATGCAGCGAATCTGCCCAGGTTTTTCTACCCCTACTGCTAGTTTTAACCGCTCTATCAGCATGGAAACTTCACTACCAGTAGAGCCGTTGTAAGTGTGAGCCTCGTCTACAACCAACATTTTAAAGGTTGATGCTGAAGCTTCAAAAATCTTGTTCCGCTCTACAGGGCGAATCAACATATGCTCCAGCATCGAGTAGTTGGTAATTAAAATATGAGGCGGTTCTTCCCAAATTTCCTCGCGGGAAAGGCACTGAATTTTTCGCGTTTTCTCAATCGCCTCATCAATTAGCTTTTCACGAGTGCTAAGATTTAAATCTTTGATTTCCGCTTCTGTGAACAACTCCTGAAGTTCCTTGGGTTCGTAGGCAGCAAACTCTTCTGCCAGTGACTCTATTGCTTTATCTTTCTTAGTTTCTGTCCTACTAGTATAAAAACCAAATCTAATTTTTGTTTCTTGTTGACGACAAAGTAACTTTCGCAGGCGCTTAACTTGGTCGTTGACTAAGGCATTCATGGGGTACAAAATCAACGCTCTGACCCCAGGTATGGATAATTTTGTTTCTTCTTTGAGCAGCATATCCAACATCGGAACCAGGAAACATTCTGTTTTCCCCGAACCAGTGCCAGTGGCAACAACAATATTTTGTTGCTGTTGAATGACTGCCCTAACAGCTTTTTCTTGATGTTCGTAGAGAGGGCGTTGACTAGGGGTAAACAGTCTTGCCATTTCTGGATGCAAAACATCCTGATTGACCAATTTACTAACGCTGTTCCCAGGTCGATAAGGTTGAGAACCTTCTAAGTAAGGCTCCTGCCAAACATTACCTCGCTGTTCTAGCTGCTGTTTTAAAGCATAGCGCAGATGGGGGTCACGCAACGGGTAGGCGGTGAGCAGGTAACGAATAAAGTCTTGGCGGGGTTGTTCAACTGCTGCGATTGGGTCGAGGTAGTTGCTGTTTTTCGTCATACCAGAATGCATCCTAAACGCTGAAATATAGTTTCTACGATGGGGTGGTTAATTGATTGGATTAGCCGAGTTCTGTATCGCTCACTATCGGGTTCAGATAGTCGCCAAAGCAATTGAGCATAAACGCTTGGCAAGCTAGTACCTTGGAGATTGAGCCGACCTTGGGGTTTATCCCACTGAATTTTTAGGGGATATCCTGTTTCTTTGTCTTGGTAGAATACTGCCAGCATTGCTGTATCTGGCTCTAATTCATAAAAAGCTCGGTTTTGAAACCAGAGATATTCACCAGTAGGAAGCTGTAGCAATGTTTTGTCTTGTAATTGCTGATAATTCAGGGGTACCCATCGGCTTTTTTGAGGAGTATCGCGACGAGGTACGTATTGGTGAATCGAGCCTTTGCTCTGCCAATTGCTAATTGAAAATGGGTTTTCTAACCAAGGCGAGCGCAAAATCGCCTGAGTTGGCTGGCGAGGATACGGCAGATATTCGATGCTATCAGCAACAGTCACCAAGCGAATTCCCGCTTGGCTGAGGCGGTTTTTAATTTGATTAAAGCCACCTATTTTTGGACGAATGGATAGATTATCGTTACTTTGCTCTGTTTTCAGCACCTGATGAGTCAAGGGAAGATAAGCGCGATCGCCCCGAAAGCGCAAACCGCTCAAGTTATCTCGATCCAAAGCTAAGACAGTTGGAGGAGTTATACAGTAACGATTTCTCATCCCAGCATAAATTTCACCTTGCGCTTGCAGCTCGCTCAAAGCCTCTTGAATCTCAGTTTGTAATTGCTCTTGCGACTCATTTGGCGAGAGATTTGAACGAAGTAGTGTAATAATTTGATGTTTACTCAAGGTCATCGGTATGGCTGGATTATCAGGATGCCGATGATTGCTCAGCAACAGGGTAATTTTGTCAAAGCGCATCACTTGCTTCCCAACATTCGGCTAACTTGTTCTGACGGCAATGGTTTGCGTTCGATAGTCTGGAAATACTCAATCTTTTGCAGGTGAGTATATGCTGTTTTAAAGTTACTTAAATTTAGTAAAACGATATCTTCATATACTGACTCCTGCGGAATTTTTACCTCCACAATTAATTCTTGCAGGTTATTTTGGGCAATGGCGATTTTCAGATATTTCAGAAATAAGTCACGCTTTTTGGAACGAATACTGACCAAGTACCAATTACCACTAACAGGCGGTGGTAACGACGGTTCTATAGGTTGTAAAGGTGGCATAATTCGCGACGATATAAGTGGAGGTTCTGGCAAGCTGAAAAGTTCTAAAACTCCTTTGAGCTTGCTAAGTAAAGAATCTCGCTTTAACCATTCTGGAAAATAATAGCTATTATTTTCCAGGCTGAAAATTCTGGTTTGTATCTGTTGGCGGTCAAAACCCAAATTCAGTTGATTAACAGCAGCTAAAAATGACTCTTTTGACTCACTATCATCTAATATTGTATAGCAGTAATTTTCTCTAGCTTCATCTCCATAAATAGCTTCAGGTAGGTTATATCGACCACTACCACACCACCAGCCCAAATTTTCCGTCAATCGTTGAGAACTAACTAGCTGAATATGGTAAATGCCAGCTGGTAGATTGAGAGGGACTACAGTAGCTGTTGCACCTTGTTGTATCAAGGGTATTTTGATTTCCACTGGATTCTTATCGGGTAAAAGCAAATTCCAGCAGGATAGGGAGTATAATTTACCAGGTAGCAGACCAGACAAATGAATAGCTTGACTTGTCCAAGTCCAACTTACATTTTGAGCTAAAGTCTGCATTTGGACTAGTCGCTGTGGCTCTAACCCCAAACGCTGGTAATCTAGAGCATACCAGTCGGAATCAGGAACTAAGTCATACAGTACAGATAGATAAATTACTAAAACTCCTGATGTATCCGCTTGCGATTGATATGGTATCTTTTCATTACTATTGGATAAGAACAAGATAATTTCTTCTAAGGGCCAAAGTCCCTCAAACTTGATGACTTCTGACCAAAACTTTTCTGGAGTATCATGTTTTATAGGCAAATCTACTTCAGAAAATCCTGAATCACTACGAATTCGCAGCTTATTTAATTCAGTAATTCCCAAAACTTGATATTTTGATTGCACCTCAAACCGATACGACCATCGCTTTTGTTCAAACCAGAAACGTGCTTCATAGCATCCAGGCTTAGTTATCCACTGAGTCAAATTAATTGCAACCCAGCGATTATTAGGTGATAAAGTTTCAATTGTGCGAGCGATGATATTTCGCTCTGTCATGTTTTCAATTAATACATTGATATTCAAAATTTGATTGATAGGTGGATACCAGAAAGTAGGAGCTTCTAAATAGAGTAACTTCTTACCTTTCAACCTCAATCCCGTTAATATTGGCTCATCGTCAGTTACCAGTTTCCAAGTAATAATCTGCGGTAGATTAGTTCCAGGCAAAGTTAACACAATTGAAGATTCTGGGTTGATTAACCTAATTAACTGACCTCGCCACCCCCTGATACTGGATGGAATGCAACTATCTAAAACCTCAATCCCACTCTTCAATTCAAGTTGGATGCCATTAGGAGTGAAGCAAATTACTTCTTCAAAACCAATAATAGAGGGGTTAGGGAGACTTAGGGGCAAATGCTCCCCTGTTGAGGCATCAAATACTAAACATGGAAGATTACTGCTAATACCTTGATAGTGCCATTCCACCAAGTTCTGGCGATTATGATCTAGCAATTGACAATTCCATTTTTCTGATGCTTGATTAACCTCAATTACGAGTTCTGGAATTATTAAATCTCCGGTTTTGGGAATTGTTTCCTCCCAGTTAGCTTGTGGAATTTGACAATAACTTCCCCGCAGATTTCGCCATTCTGGCTTCCATAAAGCTTGTTTTGGCAGCAACAATTGTGTGTTCCAAGAGTCGGTAATATCTAAACTCATTGAGAGAGGTTTGCTACGCCGATTTACAATACCTTGACTGCGACCAGATCCAGGTTTTGGTGTTAAAACTTTAATTAAAGCACTCCAGTTACGCAAGAAAAAATTTTTGGGTAGGTAATAATTACCCAATATTTCTTCTCGCTCATTTTCATCTTCTAAAGCTTGGGGAGAAGCTTTTTGACACTCTAATTCTTGAGCTACTAGGGCTATGCCTTGAAGCAGTTGTCCAGAAATGGGTTCCGTTTCTGTGTCCTCAGAATAGCTGGATTTGAGGAAATTTATCAGCGTACCCCATTGCGGATGTTTTTCTTGACATAAGCTTAATAGCACTTGTGATAAATCCTCAGCTGGAGTATGAGCTAGTTCCCACCAGCCATATTCATCAGCAATTTCTTGAACTAGCTGGGCGAAATGAGCCAGGTTTTGTTCAGGAACACCGCTTTGTAGCCATAAGGTTGATACGTATTTATATCCTCCCTTAGCCCGAACTAAACCTAAAAGATTAATTCCTTCGTCTACAACTCGACGGAGGGCAATTTCTACTCTTTGGTTGTGGTTAATATTTAAGCGATCACAAAAGCCTTGCCAAAATCGTTCGCTGGAATAGTAGTAAGCATATTCCGAAAGTGAAAAAGTCAGAATTTTTAACCAGTTTTGCTCTAATTCGTAAAATTCATCTCGCAGAGAATCATAGGTAACTCTGTCTAATTGCTTCAAGTTTTGACCAACGATATTAAGTAGTTGCTCGCTGCGATCGCGTTCAATACGAATGCTACCTAAAAATCTATGCCCAACAGGGCGATCGCGATGGAACCAGTACGGTAAAATTTGTTCTTCCCACAAGTTTTTAGTATATTGAGAATTCGCAAAGGTAGAGCCAGCCCTGGTTCTGGGATATGGCTGGCGTGAAGCGGTTGTACCTCTTACAGGGGCAGCTTGGCTTGGTGGTAATTCACTCTTAGTATCGGTGGCTGAAGGTTGGCGGTTTTCTTTTGCTTGCGTTTGAACCTGCTGAAGTTGTGATAATTCTGTTGCCAACCCCTCTTTTTGTGCAGCTAGCACTGCCAGTTCTTGAATTAGTTGTTCTTTCTGCTGCTGTTGCTCTGAAACTTGCTGTTGTAATTGACTCAGCTGAGTTTGTAAGGAACTGAGACTTATTTGTGCTTCCTGCTGCTGCGTTGTAATGGTTGTGACGGACTGATTTAGTAAAGCTAACTGCTGTTCTAAGTTATTAATTTGGATCTGTAGATTAGATGACTCAATTTCTAACTGATATTTCTGCTGCTCCAAATCAGCTAGGTCTTGAGCAATATCTGACCGATAATTTTCTTGTGCTGCAATCTGGTTTTGCAGCTGGCTCAGATCTCGTGTGTGTTGGTTAAAATTGTCCTCCGCCTGTTGCTTCTGGGCAGTGATAGTTTCAAGTGATTGATTTAAGCTAGTTTCCTGTTGTTTGAGATTGCGAATTTCAGCTTGCAGACGTTGTAACTCTGCCTCTAGCAGATGTTTCTGTGCTGTCAAGTCAGCATGTTCTCGGTTTTGACGCTGTTGCTCTGCAGCTTGGACTTGTAACTGGGTTAGCGTTGCTTGAAGAGAATTACACCCGGTTTCCAGTTGTTGCTTTTGTGCAGCGATCGCTTCTAGAGACTGGTTTAGTATTAATTCTTGTTGTTGTAGCTCTTGAGTCCATGTTAGGAGGCGATTACATTCTGCCGTTAACTGTTGCTTTTGCGCCTCTAGTTCTACCAAATCCTGCTCTATGGCAGCCTTTTGGTGTTGCTGGGCTACTAGGAGGGTTTGTAGTTGGTTAAGCTCTGTTTGCAGATTGCCAAGCGTCGCCTCTACACCTTGCTTGTTTTCCTTTCCGGTGGAAATAGTTTTCTGTAGACTCGCTTCCTGCTGCGTCAGAATTTCAGTTTGTTTCTCAAGTTCTGCAACCTGTGCTTGTACAGACGACAAGGTATCACTAAGTTGCTGCTTACGCCCATTTTCTGTAACCAAAACTCCTGCCGCTGTGGCGGGTAGTGTAATCAGCCCAGTTAAAGCAGCTCGTTTAATATCTCTGTCTAGCGTCAGGCTGATACCAAAGCCAACGCCAAAGCTAAGTACACCCAGAATCAACCATTTTTTAGCCATTTACCCCTAAAAAGTTCACCTGCAATCATGAATAGGCTGTAACGAATCTGGAGATTAGTCTGTTTTAATTATTACTATATATTTAAGAAAAATCTACAGCTATGAGAGTTCCTCTACTATAGAGGTGAGGAACTACTATTAAGTTCCGCTTTTGATAGCTGCCTTTACAGACGATTCCAAATCACTAAAGACTCAACTTTTTAGCCGAGTCCTGGCAGGCTTTGCTCGTGACTTTGGTTTAGGTGAAGACAGGGATATTCTGTTGGTCATGAATCAAGCTTAATGGCATATTTAACTTGTAAAAAGTCACCTTAACAGGGCTAGAGTCTAATTTTAATTAATTAGCCAGACATGAAGATGATGCGGGAGCCGTCCCAGAATTTTAAGACTTGCTATGCGGTTGTGCAGCAGGTCAAGGCGGAGTGCTTTGGACAGTTACAGAAAAAAAGCGCTCATTCAAGTCGGTAGTGAGGATTTTTAGTTCCAGGCAGTCGCAGCGATGATTTGAGCATTGGTATCATCCAGGTAAAACTCATAAACTGGCACGCTACTTCGCTCACAGCGCAATGGTTCAATGACTTTGGTGAAGGGGTTCCAAACAGCAGTGACGATGCGTTTGGTCTTCTTGCGAACCAATTCGCACTGAATATGAACTGTGGGCAGGTGAATCACCATCACACTATACAAAGAAGCTTCCACATTTAGAGAATACCGTTCTTCCAAGTCTGCCAATTTGCGTTCTAGCTCCTTGTTAGTAGCTTCCATTCGAGCCAGTTCTCTTTCTTTATCTTCCCCTGACAACTGACGGGATTGAATCCGGTTATGAATTTCCACAGCGATAGTGTCGTAGTATGTTTTCAGTCGGTCTTCATCTCTGGCTTTTGCCCTGGCTAACTTCGCCTGCCAGTTCTTTAGGTCAGATTGCACCAATTGAGCAGAGGTGCGCTCAATTAAACTGGAAATCTCCTCTACTGACTTTTCTGAAATTGCTTCTGGATGCTCTACCACGAGACGGTCAGATTCCCAAAACAGTGCATCCCCAATATCGACTGGAGTAACTTGAGTCAGTTCGTTGATGATAAAGGAAACCATGCCGACTCTTTTTTCATCAGCTTCAGCAGTATACGCTACATGACACCACAGATAACGGGTTGTCTCCGGTTTTGCCTCCAAGAAACGAATTAAGCCGTTCTGGGGCTTTAGCGTTTGCAGGAGTTGTTTCTCGAATCCGGTGGTTTTCAGGTAGCCATCGTAGTTGATAGCGATCGGACTCACTGAACCTCGATTTCCCATAATATGCGAGAATCGACTTAACAATTCCGAGTGATAGGTGACAAAAACACTGTCAGGTACATCGGCTTTTGTGGAGAGTGTCACCTCTTCGGGCAGTTGCAACTGTTTAGCAATGTTGGCAGTCAGCAGCACCATCATTTGGTGATCACCATCAGGTTCGGCGACTCCATCATATAGGGATACCAGTTTTGACAGGGTGGAAAGAATTGGATCGGACATCATCTGGGGCAATGGGGCATAGAGCATAGGGCATAGTCCCTATCCTCTACACTTTATAGAATATGAATGCTACGTTAGTAATGGAAGCGCTAAAAATATTTAAAATACACTACTTGTGTTCAGTCGCAGGGCGGAGTTTTTAAACGAAAGGTGAATTGCAATGCCATTTAGCACTTACAAAAGTATTAGCGCAGTTATTAAAAAGTTTCAAATAAAGTATGTGCTTAATAACTTTGTTCTGGAAACAGAATTTCCAGTTCAAAACTCTTTCAAAGAAGAACTAGATTTACTATTTACAGATGGAGTTATTGATAATTCCGAAGATGCTATTTGTGAAAATCTCATTTATCCAGTTTTGAAAGAAGTATGGAAGCCTTATCGGAGCAAACTAACGCTTTGGAGTCACCAGGCACTAACTTATGATGAAGACTTATCAGGAGTTCCTGATTATATAGTGACGCAGCGAAACCCCCTCGGTACTATTGTTTTTGATAAGCCCTATTTTTTGGCAGTTGAAGCCAAGCAGGACAAGTTTGAAGAAGGATGGGGTCAGTGTCTAGCTGAAATGATAGCAGTACAGCGAATTAATGATGATTTAGAAAAGACTATTTTTGGGATTGTTTCTAATGGGAAATTATGGCAGTTTGGCAAGCTGACTTTAGATATTTTTACTAGAAATAAAAATTTTTATACAATTCAGGATTTAGATAAGTTGTTTGCTGCGGTTAACTACATTTTTCAACAGTGTGAGTTACAGATAAACAGGGATAGTTGATAAACTGTTCCACATTTAACTTGCATTATTTGGGCGGGCTTTCCGGCCCACCCCACAAGAATTTAAAAAAATTTCAATATGCAAATAAAATGTGCTTTAGCTTACCATTCCCTATGGTATAGCTCCGAAAAGCAAGTTTTCCAAACTGATGACTTTATAGGCAAGCCTGCTGCGGAGGATTTGAACCCTAACGCGCTTATTAACGAAGGACAATGTAAATCTGCTGCTTACCGCTTGTAATTACCGACCCACTCTTGGCAAACAAAGGTATGGAAAAATTTCTATACTTTATACAAAAAATACGTTCCAAGTAAACGGGGGTTAGTATGGGTAGTTTACGCTTCAAAATCCTCGCCAAAAATCTGCTCATCCAGTTCCTGGGTTTGCCGATACTGGTCTTTGGCTTTCAATAAGTTATCCGCCAAAGAGTCAAAAGCTGTATCTAGTTCTGGTTTTGCTTGATGCTTCAGCCAGATGTCCATAACGATTTCACTAAAGTCAAATTCATCATCCACATTACCCAGGATGGTTTCAATCTCTCCTACGACTAACTCGAACATATTAATTTTGTCGTGAAGAATACGCAAGATATATTCTTCAATACTGTCTTTGAGACAAAAATTAAAGATGAAGACATCCTGGGTTTGTCCGATGCGGTGGATGCGACCAATGCGCTGCTCAATTTTCATTGGGTTCCAGGGCAGGTCATAGTTGACAATACAGTTGGCAAACTGAATATTACGCCCTTCTCCGCCTGTTTCCGATGCTAAGAGTACAGAAACGGTGTCTCGAAATGCGGCGATCGCTGCATCTTTCTCTTTGAGGGACATCCCGCCCTGAAATTCTGCAAACGGGATATCTGCTGCCCGCAGAGTATCAGCCAAATACGCACTGGTTGCTTTGTGAGTGGTGAAGACTAGGGTTTTATTTTGAGATTTTAAAAGCATCTCTACCAATGCTTTCGCTTTTTCCACCTGCTTAACCTGAGCTGCTCGTCTTGCCAGAGACTTGAGTTCCTCATCGGGTAGGCGTTTGGTCAGTTGTTTGAGAGAGTCAGCCAAAGCACCAGGGGAAGAACCAGCCCGCATTAGCAGATTAGTGCGAGAGAGTCTGTCTAGCTTGTCCTCTGAAGAACGCAGATACTCACTCAAGTCCTGGTAAAGTTTTTGTTCCCCAGCAGCAGGGGTAACGCTAATCGTGGTAGCGAAGCGTTTGGGCAGTTTGACATCCACCAAGGCGCGGGTATTTCGCACCATGACTTCCCGCATCAGGGAGCGCAGTTTTTCTGGATTTTTAGGGACTCGTCCATTGCGGGAATCGACATATTCCTTTTTGAAAGCGGCTTCTGTTTGTAGCAGTCCCGGTTTGAGGAGAGTCAGGAGATTAAACAGTTCGACGAGCGAGTTCTGCACTGGGGTAGCAGTGAGCATGAGGATAAATCGCTTGTTGAGGGCGTTGACCAGTTTCCAGTTGAGGGTACTGCGATTTTTCAGGTGGTGCGCTTCATCCACGACTACCAGATCCCAAGTGCGGTTGGTGACGTGGGGGTAGTGTTTGGCAGATTTCGCTGTGTTGAGTGAGGCGATGATGCGGGGGTTATTTGTCCAGAATTCTTCAATGGGTTGTTGCGGGTCTCGATTGTCTGTGGTGATGGTGGTGATGTTAAATTTGTCACTTAATTCTAGCTGCCACTGGGAAACCAAGGATGCGGGAGTCAGCACCAGCAGGGATTTAACCATGCCTCTTGCCAAATACTCGGCTATTATTAGTCCAGCTTCAATGGTTTTACCCAATCCAACTTCATCCGCCAGCAATGCACGTCCGCCTAGTTGTCTGAGTACTTTCCTAGCGGTTTCAATTTGATACCAGTATTTGTCAATGGCGGTGAGGGTCGGCAGGCAAACGAGCTGGTCATAGTCCGCCATTATAGATAGATTAAACAGGTCTAGACGCGCCTCGTAGAAGTTGATGGGGTCATAGTCACCAGCTTTGAGCGCTTCTAAGGCAGTGGAGGAGTTGAATTTAAATGTATAATTTTTATCCATAATTAGACTGACTGCTTGGGACAGGTCTTATACCATTTCACTTTAAGGTTAGAACATGGTGGGCAAGCAGTTGTTGAGCAGGGGAAGCCAGCCCCTTCGGGGAATTCAAAATTCAAAATTGAAGACCCCATGGATGAATCCAGGGGCTTGAATAAACTTGCTCCGCATTTTTTATTTTCCAGAACCGCGCGTTGGGGGCTTGTATCCTTTTCTTTTTTGGTCAAATGTATCAGGATTTTCGTGAAAGGTATTACTTTTGTTTCAAAACTTCTTCAATTTCTGCTAGCTTTTGACGTAGGACTTCCTGAAACTCCATTAGTTGAGTTCGTTCTGCTTTCTTCAACGACTCTAAGGAGAGTTTTTGGAGGCGACGAGCCTCTTGTGATACAGGTTTAGTTTTGGTCGTAGAGGTTGATGATGGCTGTAAGTGCGAAGCTATCACTTCAGCCACTAATTTTCGGGTAGCGCTGGCAGATAATGTCTCTGTCATAACTTTCTGCGTCGTCTTAACCCTAATTGACTGCGCTGAGGATTCTGTGACTCCCAAATTTTTTGCCGAAAGTTTTTGTAGCGCCATTGCATGAACGCCTTTTAGTCCGCTTCTGATAGCAACTTTGAGGTCTTCTGCCAAGGACAGCATCGGAAAAACGTTGGCATCGATGGAGGCGGGATTGAGTTGTAAATCTAACAATAACCCCAACACTGCTTGCTCTTTTTCACTTAAATCCAAAGCCGCTAGACCTTGCTGTTGTTCATCTGCTGTTACCGTCATCAGCTCTACAACAGAGTTCATCCGTTTTTGTGCGTTCAACCGTCGCACCACTGTTGAGAGAACGCGGGGAATGTCCACTTGTGACAAGTCAGTATTGATAGCTAATTCCCGCACAATTGCCTCAGCTTTATCGAGGGGATTGAGGTCTTCCCGATGCAGCGAGGTCAGTAGCGCTTTTCGGTGCAAGCTAACAGGTTCTGGAATGATGACAGCTTGGAGGTTCTGCCAACCCAAGGCTTTCGCACTGCGCCAGCGCCGCTCCCCATCGAATAGCACTAGGTTCTCACGTTGAATCAGGATAATTGGCTGTAGCTGCCCATCCGCTGCCAAGGAACGTGACATGGATTCGATACTTTCAGGCAAAAATGTCTGTCTGGGTTGCTCTGGGTTCGGTTCAACTTGGTCAACTGGTATCGAAAGGATACCTGTTTGTGATTGGAGTTGCGATCGCAGCGCTTGCAATTGGGCTTCCAATTCGGTAGAACCGGAGGAACGAAGTTCTTCAATTTCTGCTTTTAATCGCTGGATCTCTTCCTCAGCTTCAGATAACTGCTGAGACTGCTTAGCAGCTGAAAAATAATTGGTGAGGTCAGGAGCTTTACGCGCAGTCATAATTATTTTGATTTTGATTTTGTCTTCTTGGTGTGATTCTGATGTCCAATCAACCCTGCCAGATGTGATGCAATGTCTTTAAAATCACCCTTAGCGGGATGGCTGGGGCGGTAAAGATGTAAGGGCAACCCTTGACCACTGGCGTTGACAAATTCAGCACTATCGCGAATGGCATCAAACGCACGGATATTCATTTGCTCCAACTGAGATGGCAACGCAGAGAGCAGTTGTCGATGCGCCGCTCGTCGGGAATCATATTGGTTTGGTACAAATCCGATAATTTCTGGAGTCGGTTTTAAGCGTAAGTGCTTGCAATGGTAGTAATACCATTCCAGTAAATGAGCCGCCCCTTGAATTGACTTCGGTTCCAGTTGCACGGGAATAACAATGTGAGTGCTAGCCGCTAATGCCATCAAAGGCAATGGACCAAGGGTAGCTGGGCAGTCAAAGATAATCAGGTCATGCTCCAAGGGATAGTCTGTTAAGCGGTCTCCCAAAAGGTAAGCTCCTCGTTTGTGCAGTACTAGTTCATCCGCTGTTTGTGTCAATACCATTCCGCCTTGACAAATGACCGCTTTATCCGTGTGTTCGCTCCAGCAGGGAGTTAGGGGCCAGGAACCGTCAAAGTTATCTCGCAGCACAGCGGCTAGTGTATGTTCTGGCTCTGGTGGACTCAATCCACAAAAGAGTGTTAGCGACCCTTGGGGGTCGAGATCCATGAGGACCACATTAAGTCCGCGTTTTGCCAGTTCGTAGGCTAAATGAACTGAAAGTGTAGTTTTCCCACTGCCACCGGCATTGCTGATTACAGCTAGTCGAATTTGCATGGTTTTTCTTTGAGTGCTATTTCAGCATCATATATCGAGAGGGGAACATCATATATCGATATATGATGAATTGAAATATAAAGTAAGAGTGTAAAGGGGATTGGGGATTGGGGATTAGGGATTGGGGATTGGTTTCTTCCCCACTACCCTTCCCCAGTACCGGAGCGCCCATTCATGAGGGCAGTGCGGTGGTGAGCCAGCGCTATGCAGGAGGGTTAGCCCGAACTCACAGCGACTGCCGTTCACCGTTCGGCGTATCCCTTACGGGACGCTCTGCGCTCAGCCGTGGCGTCAGCCATAGGTGTGCCGTAAGTCCTGCGGACAGGCTGCGCCAACGCGTAGCGTCTCCGTCAGGAGAAGGCATAAGGGTTCCCCGGCATAAAGCAACTGCCCGTCCCACCACTAACCGAGCGCGGTATGGTAAGGCATTCTGGGCGCGACCAGGTAAAGTCCGTAATCTGCGAGTGCAGCCAAAAGATTAGCGTTCGGATTGAGACTGTTGGTTTTTAGTTGTCATAGATTGCCAATAAGATTTTTGCTTTTCTGTGAGGAGGTTAATCGTGGCTCTTTGATCCCTTGTAGCTTGGTAAACGACTTGGTGTTTGTCATTAATAATTTGCAATGTGTTGTTTGATGTTGAATAAATAGCGGTGTGTTTACTGCCGACGGTCGCCGTTTGAATAATGGCATTTTGATTATGCGCCAGGGCGCGAATCGCTTTGAGGCTGGCGGTGATTAAATTCTGCTCCCATTTTTCACGGATTGTAGTTGGAGTAGGGGTAGGTTCTGTGGGTTCATTGGGCGTTGGTGTGATATCAGTTATGGGTTCAGTTTTAATGATTTCGCTCTCTTGCATCGCATCTTTATTTTTTGTCCACTCTTCGGGATACCTGACAGTGGCTGGGTCAATAACCAGGTTGGCGGTTGTTGCGCTTTCAGATTGGATGGTGGCACTGAATTTGAAGCTTTCTATAGATTGATGAGCGACTTGCACCTTTTCACTCAGTGCCGCAAACGAATCCTTATCAATAACCCCCAACACTTTGCCATTAACTAGGGCAAGGGGCGTAGGTGGTTTACGAGAATCAGAGTTGGATTTGAACCCAATGGAGACGGTGCATGATTCTCCTTGAAACGAGTGGTCAGCAAAGGCGTACTTTTTAATCTGCCCGACCTTTAACTGATTGCCTTTGCTTGAAGTGATTATGACTGAGGCGCTAGGGGGAGAAGTGATTGTTGCCACCGCTTGTGTACCAATGGGCAATTGGGGTGATTCACTATTAAAGATAGCCAGCTTTTTCCCTTCTGCTACCACCCAGCGTTGGTCGCGGCTGGGGTCGCGGGGGTCGGTATCCAGCTCAATTTTGATAGGGACTTTCTCACCGTGCCAATTGCGTCCATTGTGTTCGCTGCTGGGTCGGTGTGTGCCAACTACAGAAAGATTGGTGAATTGTAATTCCTTCAGTTGTCCGATGATTTGGTCGCTTAAAGCAGCAAACGCTACACTGGCTTTCTTACGCCCCTGGTATTTCAGCTTTTCTTCAGTGTGGGTAATATTGTGGAGAGCTGCAGCCAGTGGAAGTTTTTCGGATTGGGCTGTAGAGTTCCTGACCGTTTCCAGGTATTCACTGGCTTTTGAAAAGGCAGCTTCTACTATACTCTTGCTAACACCTGGTTGGAAGGCGACTTTTCCTTGTTTGATTGTCATGCCAGCCTTGAGATTATGTTCACGAGCGGAAGCTTCTGAAACAGTGCCAATCGGTCTAGGAGGAATGTCGGCTTGAGTGATTGGATCTTTGAGCAAAACAGCAACAAAGGACTGTGGTGTTTTCTGGTTTTGTTTGGGATTGGGTTCTATTCTAATATCTAATTTTTGCTGACCCCAAATTGGTGAAGGTTGGTCACTTACATTGCTATTAATCAGGTTAGTCACTTCGATTTTCCGACCACTTGTTGCGGACGTAATTATTAAACTTGGACCTGGTTCTAATTTTCTTTTTTCTTCTAATCTAATGGCTTCTTTAATCAAGTTGTTATAGGTATTTTTAATAGTGGTAGCTTGGTCTTTATGGTCTTGGGTAAACTCAACTCCAGGATATAAAGCTTTAAATTGCTCTAATTGTCGGGCGATGAGTTTGTTTTCCTCAAAGTGCTGATTAGTCTGCTTTACCATCAAGTCAATAGGACTGTGGTTCGTGGTTTTCATTCCCCGATTCAAAAAAGCCTCTGGGTTTTTCTTATCAGTCAACCATCCAACAGAGGTGTAATTGCATATTTCCTGGCAGTATTTGAGGATAGATTCATCAGGGCGGAGTGCGCTTTTAGGACCATCTACGGCTACCTGTAACTCGTTTGAGAGTTGTCCGACAAGTGAACGCAATAGGTTTCTTACCTGGCGAAATCCTTGTTCTACTTGTTGTGTAGTTAGACTTGCTGGTAGTTTAGCAATGGGAGCTATTTGTTTTAAGATTTCTTCTGGGATTTTAATCTCGCCGTTTTTGTGTTTAGCTCCGATTTTACTTAAGTGTGCAGATATGCGTCTAAGGTACCCATATTGTTCTTCTTTGGGCATTAGCTGGGTTTCCCATTGCAACGCTACGTTCTTTTGAATTTCGTTTGCAATGAGTCCAATTTTATTTTCCATCGCGCTGACGGCGATTTCTGCAAAAGTTCCTTGATAAGGGACTTTGGCTTTTTTGACTACATCGGGATAGCGGTTGGCTAGTAGATTGTACTCCTTCACTTCAGCAGCTAGAGTAGGAAAATCACGCTTATGAGCAAATGCCAAGCGATCGCCATCGAAATCTGCTTGCAAGTGGTCAGCTGCGGTTTGGGGATGGATGTGTACTGTCCCAGAAAGCTTCATTGCTTCAGGCAAATGCCGATTGGTCAGTACAATTACCCCATTTGAGTTGACCAAGGGAGAGCGAGTGACAATGATTTCTTCCCCTTCAGGAATATAGGGAACACAAATTTCATCTTCCGCAAGTTGCCAACTTGGTTGAGCTAGCCCAGCATCGAATTTAATCGCCCGTCCAGTAGCAATATCCACCCAGGAAGCGCGAACAAATTCTTGTAACTCGGCAATAATTTTGGGGTGTTCCAGTATTTGAAAGTGACCTTCTAAATCGGCTTTGAGCAGGCGATAAACTAACTGGTCTTGTTGTTGCTGTTCTGGATTAAGTTCACCGCTTTCCTCTAAGTTGCTGAAAACTGATTCAACTGATAAAGCTAAGTCGCCTTCAAAGTTTGAAATTTCGGACTCAGAGGTGTTGACGAGTGCTTTACGCCGTTCGTAAGTTTCAACGTAAAGCTGAGCAATTTTGCGTGGATCTGATTGGATGTTTGCCAAAATCATCGCATCCATGGACAGCCGGGGTAGCATATCGGCTTCTACTGCACGAGGGTAATTGACCAATATTTGCGTGCCAAGGCTGTGTTCGCCATACTCAGCCAGAGTTTTGATTCCTAAGCCGACTGTTAAGTTGTATTCACCTGGTGCGATCGCATCTTCCCCTTTCCTACCTTTGAACGAAGATGTCGCCAGCACCATGTCGTAACCAGTTTTGCCGTTATCCCTAATTAACGCTTCTCCTACTTGCTCAAGCCTAAAGGGAGCTAGTGTTCCCTTAGCAATCCGGGCTACAAGGTTTTTTTCTTGCTCCTTGATGCCTAATCGAAACTGGAATGGAGTGTTGCTGCTACCAGTAAGTTCTTCTGCCAAGTCCAGGCTGATTAAGCCTTTGCAGTCACCTACCAGGTTTTTTGCCTCTTCAAGTGGCACAAAGCCGCCGTTTTCCCCAGTTGCGTCGTCTATCACCAAAATGCGTAGGTTGTTAAGTTCCTTGAAGTCCCGACAAGGAGTGAACAGCAGTGAGCCGTAGGCTGCTCCGTCTGAAGCATTAGGGTAAATGCGCTCTCTCACTTTGTCGTCACTAGCGAAATACATCCGTTCTCCAGCAGCGAACTGTAGCGTCTTGCCCTCATGTTCCCCCAAGTCTTGTGCTGTTGTAGAACCAGGATAAACCGTGCCGATGGCAAATTCGACATCGGGATATAAGTATTCAGCTAAGGAATTTTCTATCTTCTCTTCTACCCCAGTATCAAGTTTTAGCTTTGTATCAAAGTGTTTGAGGGTTAGAGTCATGGTTTAGCTGGAAGTGTGAGTGCATTTATAATATCTAGATTGGACTACACTTTTTGCTATTGATATCTGGTTTTTTACGTAAATCAGATTGTTTTATTGTTGACAAAAGTTAAAATCAAATTGCGGAGTAGTGTAAATTTATGACCAGCAAAAAACTACCATTATTGACCCGCGAAGAGTCTATGCGCGGTTTGATGCCTGAAGAACTCATGAGTGAGGGGTATATCGAGGCGGATGAGTTTTATAACCCAGCCCAAGACGAAGATGAGGAGGAAGGTCTAACAATTGCCGAATTGTATAGAAACAGTGCTCCTTATGTGGTGACTGGTGAAGAAGAGGAGTTTTAAGATATATTTAACTGTGATTCACATCTACTTGACAAACCAACAATTATTTGCATTCAAGACGACAGTTGTGATTGGATGAACTCATAACCGCGATCAAATCGCGGTATCATGCTGCAATTAAATTTGTTCAGTTCATTTACAATATCAGGACTGTCAAAATAAGATTGAGTTACGATTGAGGAAACACGCAACTGTTGGTTGATGCCGACGAAGGTGGGAAATGACCGATGCTTGACACTTGCCGTCCATGCATGAGCGGCAATTCTTGGTTCAACGAGTCCACTTAGCTTAAACCCCTTGCGGTATTTAAGCCAGAGGTGGTTCTCTCCCCAAGCGTTAACTTTCGGCATCCCCTGCCGTAGTTGACTAAAAGCCAAAATTTGTTTGAGTTCAAAAGCTGTTCGTCTAGTTTCCATGAATCTTTTACCTACTTCTGGGAAAAACTAGAACTATGAAGTAGAACCCCTAAAGATTCAATTATCAAGGTGCAGCATAAACCGTTAGGTTACTGGGTTTTTAAAGTGGTTGATTACCCTTTCCACGCTCCATTATGATACCACACACTACTTCATCCTTGTTGCTCTGAACCAACAAACTTGCAATATCTTGAATGCTATTGATGCGAGTTGTGTAAGATGCAGTACGTGCAAGCTGCCGTAGTTCTGTGTCAAGTACTTGCTGAAGATCCCTACGACTCTTTGCTTGACGACTCAATTTCTCGTGGGGTTCAGCTAGACTATATGCAGGCACGACTAACTTTATACGTCCAGTTTCACAAAGTTGCAGAATTTGCTCACAGCTGACAAACTGTTCTTGCTGGAAAACGAGTTCCAAAACAAAGTTGGTTTCAATGTAGACGTTCACGCAACAGCCTCGCAATCGAAACTGCCTCCGGCGACAGCAGCATAAAGACCTGAGTCAACCAGCCATCGCTCTTGTTCATCCGTCTCTCCAAGAGGCAGCTCATTATAAATGATTTTCGATAGCCAAGCTGCTACTATTAGTACAAGGCTCTGACTACTTATTGTTTGCCCTTGCGTTATTCCAGCTTTATCAAGATAAGGCTGAATAATAGGACGCGCATCAACAGCATAAGTTGGTTCGCTAATGTCAAGTTGTGCATCTTCATTAGCCCACAGGTAAAACTTGTCAGGGAAGACCATGAGGAAGTAAGGGGCTTTTGGGTAGATGCCGTGGGCGAGGATATTGCTTCGCAGTTGGGAAGCCCACTGTGCCGAGGCATTGAGTTTACCCTTAACCTGAACGACAAGCACCAGTTGACCGTCTTTGTTGTAAACTGCTAAATCCCAGCCAGTGTCCCCTTGAGCAAACATGATCAAAGACTTTTTCGTATGACTTACTATTTACCATTCTGACGCAGGACGATATATTCGTCGCCAAATTCCATGGGTCGGTTGAGGGTGACGGTCGGTCTAACGAGTTAGTTCATAGCGCGATCGTATTTGGCAAATGGTCAAATAATTTGGGAAAGGACAGTGCCAGTTGTAAAAAATTAACCAGCCTTTACTGCTAAAGGTTGGTTAAAGTGTTAGTGTTATTTCTCAAACCCTTTGGTATACCCTAGAAGGTAAAAAGGATTTTGACATTGTTGGGGTATGCCAAAGTCCCCATGACATTTTCCCTGGTCATAGCAGCACCAATCGCTGCTTTGCCAAAGGTTTTGGTCTTTCAACCTTTCTTCGAGAGGGGGAATCTCACGTTCAACTAATTCCCGGTCCTGCACAACGTAGTGGAATTCTTCAAAATATTCTGGATACATGGGGTCATAGGTGAAACTTCATCTCCGTGCAAGCGTGAGCTTGAGTAAAAGAAAAAACCCACTGGTGTTTAATCAGTGGGCTATGTGTGATGGATGAAGTTACGGTTGAGAGCGTTAGTAGGGAATGTCGTCCTCCGAAAAGTCGTTTACGCCTACAGTCACCAGTTCTGGCTCAGGTACAGTTTGGGACTGCGCGTCTACTGTGACTACTGGGCGCGTTGTGGCTCCTAGCATTGGCAAGCGCTCCCGCAATGCACAGTCCACGGTGAACTTGTTTTCACCCAGCTTCTCAATCCTGCTGATGACGAGCATCAATGGCTTTTCAGGATTTGGTCGCCAGCCAGATTCCAACAAAACGGTGACATTGCCCCGCGACAGCACTGTTCGTCCATCCAGAAGGTGCAACTTGTACACCGTTCCGTATTCTCCATCAGAGGATGAGATATAAGGGTGAAGCTGGTACTCTCCAACGCCAAGCTCGTGCATCTTGAAGGAATTACCAGGAACTTGCCGCAACAGAGGTAGGATAGGTTCTTCGTTGATGACTGTGGCTTCTACGTCTGCCACGGTAAGATTCAAATCCCGACTAGCTAGCTGGATAGGAACCCGGAACACATCCCGACTCTTGGACACGAATGAGCAGGTAGCCTTGGGGTACTTATTGCCGCTGAGGTCTTCTTCCTCAGTGACAACTACCTTACCCTTGAGCTTACCGCAGTGCAACAAGTCGCCCTTTTGAGTAATGGGAAATTGGTTATCTCCTAGCTTCAAAACTATGGTTTCACCATCACGGAAGATGGCGGCGGCGTATACTGCCTGCATTACACCACCATTCGCTTTGACTAGGAGGACACTATCTGGGTTGAAGTTCTCAAGTTTCTCGTATTCAATGAGTTCCAGAAACTTGAGCAATGGTTCGGACTCCGCAGATGGTAGAGAATCCAGCCCGATGTTGTTCCACGTTTGTGTCAGGTCGTCTCTTAAAATGAGGGACGGAAACGCAGAACTATTGAATTCAATTGTTGTCGCCATGCATTTGTGTAAAAAACATCACCACTAGACGGCGCGTGAGCGCGAGGGTCAGGTGATGTTGATATTAGGCAAGTGCGTAAGTGGAACCATAACTATATGCGCTACGAGTGTGGGCGCGTTATGGTTCCAATGATGTTTAGAAGGAATCACCAGCAGATACAATTGCCTTGCAGTCGCCGTTGACATTATTGAGCGACAGATTAAGCTCAGAGATTTGATGCTGCAAATCTTGCAGTTTCAATTGCTGGGACTGTACTTCTAGCTTTCGTAGCTCTGATATCAGCGTTTCCAACATTGGCAGATTATCTGGGCTGAATTGAATGGCGATTGACTCGCTTGAACCACTCAGGTACAGGGTTGCTGTTCCTAAGTTTTCATTAATGAAACAACTGAGATAGCTGCTAGGCGTAATTGTGATGTTTGTGCTTCTGCTAATGTTCATAAGAAAACCTCGTTGGAAACCCTGTGTCTTTAGACCAGGGAGGAAAACGGGAGGCAGGTAATAAAGCTGCCGTTTCGCTGTATAATAAAACCAGTAGCGAAGCAAGTGGTATGTACCTAACCCAGAAAAACCAAGTACGAGAACTGAATAAGTCCGAATTCTTGGCTCTCAGGGAGTTGTGCCGACTGAGTAAGAATCTCTACAACGTAGGGCTTTACACGGTTCGGCAATACTTTTTTCAGGAACGCAAACACCTGCGCTACGAGTCCAACTACCATCAATGCAAAGCGTCGGAGAACTATCAGTTGCTCAATACTGACATTGCTCAACAGACATTGAAGGTAGTAGACCGGACATTCAAAAGCTTCTATGGGTTGATTAGTGCAGTGAAAGAGGGAAGCTACCAACAACGGGTTAAACTTCCTCACTACCTGCCCAAAGACGGTTACTTCCTGCTGATAATCCCTTGTGGTTGGGCTACTCGCAGAGACAAGACAAAAGCGCCGAGACTGGTCATCAAAGATGGCAAGTTTCGCATTCCAATGTCCAATCAGTTCAAGAAGCAATTCGGGGAAGTCTGGATTAATTTCCCAGACCGAGTTGACTACGAATCCCTCAAAGAGATTCGCATTCACCCCAAATACAATGCTCGATACTTCGAGGTGGAGTTTATCAGTGAAGTCAAACCCGAACCCGTAGAAGTTAATCCCAGTAGTGCAATTAGTATTGACTTGGGAGTTGATAACCTTGCTGCTTGTGTTGACACCAATGGGGCATCCTTCCTTGTGGATGGCAAACCAATTAAATCGATTAACCAAGGGTTCAACAAGCGCAATGCACGCTTGCAGTCTATCAAGGACAAGCAAGGAATTAAGGGTTTTACCAACCAACAGGTAAAGCTGGTGGCTAAGCGTAACAATCAGGTGAGGGATTACCTGAACAAGACGGCACGTAAGATCGCGAACCACTGCATCGACAACCAAATTGCACAGATGATTGTTGGTTACAATCCTGGAATCAAACAGGAAATCAACATTGGTAAGTGCAATAACCAGAACTTTGTCCAAATCCCGTTTCACAGTTTGCGCTCTAAGTTGAAAGCGCTGTGCGAGCGATACGGATTGATTTACACCGAACAGGAAGAGTCGTACACCAGTAAGGCTAGTGCCGTTGATGGTGACGAAATCCCTGTTTACAATGCCGACAATCCTAAGACCTACCAGTTCTCTGGCAAGCGCATTAAGCGGGGATTGTATCGGACTGCACATGGACATCTGGTTAACGCAGATCTAAATGGTTCGCTAAATATCGGAAGGAAAAGTAAGCACAATGGCTTTGCCGGAGTGTCTAGGGGGTCATTGACTGCCCCAAGAAGGATTAATCTTCTCAAACTAGAGAGAAATGTGGAGCAACGTAGTTTTAACCCGTTGCGGAACATCCTCTTAGAATCCCCTGCGCTTTAGCCAGGGGAGGGTCAATTCTTACTCCGTTGTGACTTAGACTGTTTCATGTGTCGGAAGCGGACGTGCTTAGGAGTGACTATCTCTGCGATCGCACTCACGTCCTCGCCGCGTTTGTGTGCTGCTAGAATGTCCTTAGCTTTAGCACTGACCTTGACCTCCTGAAATTCCGTTGGTAATTCGTTGGGTTCAACCAGCAGCACAACTGAGGGCGGATTGTTCTGGAAGTCAATGCGGCGCTCAACTCCAGCTACCTGCTCACTCAGCACTCCCGCCGAGTGCAACTTAAGGAGATACCCCTTGATTTGGGCTATCTGGTTGCGACGCCGTTGGATGACCAGAGAATGCAGTTCTACAATCTTTTCTAGCCGCGCCTCCCAGGTTTCCAGGTCTAGCTTGAGCTGGTCAGTGATGTAGGCGATCGCATCTACTTTGGCTTCTGTTGCTTGCTGCACGTTTAGTTGCTCGTGCAGCAACTCTTGCAACTCTAATTCGTCCTCACAGTTGTCAATCTCCTCCCACAGTTGGGCGGCGGTGATTGATAGCACTGCAAGGCTGGCATGGTTGATGTCGGTAGTTGTTATCATTGATACACTTGCTGAGTAGGCTTCCATAGCGTTTGGGGCGTTTTGGTTGCAAAAGTTTTGATGATGGTTTAGCAGCGGTCAGAATACAGGTAAGCATCGTGGTAATACTGACGTTCTTGCTCCCAAGCAGCCTCAGCCTCGGCTAGGGCAATAGCTTCGGCTGATTCAGGTCGCTGGATGGCAGCAAGCCATTGTTGTTCCAGCAGGTCGAACCAACTGGATAATTCAGCTTTTTGGAGCGGGGTAAGTGTGGGATTGCTCATGATAGGATTTCCTCATACATCACCCCTAAGAGCGCGTGAGCGCTTTTAGCGTTACGCTGTTTCCCCTAACGGACGCTTTCGATGTATCGCTTACGCCACTAGGAGTCGTTCCAAAGCTTATGCAACTTCGCTGCTGTTTTCACTAAGCGATATCAAAGGTTTCCTTTGTCGTGAGTAGGTTTATCAATCACAAGCATTCTGGTATTTACATTTGTCCGCCGATCTGATTGGAGGAAGGAGCCTGCTGGGTTGTCGAACTCCGTTGCTCCCAAACAACGCAACCAAGATGTGACTTGAAGAAGATTCTGTCCAGGTTGTCCAACTTTACCTTCCAAAAATAGATGTCCAACTTTACCTTCCAAAAATGTTAAAAAAATCACATGAAAAAAACTAAAGGAAAAGTTGACTTGGAGTAATATTAAAACAACGGACAATTTCAGAGAGAAAATCCAAAGAAATGCCAGGTCTGTAAGCATGATTACAGCGTTGAGGATTAGAAATTAAGTGGGATCTAATCCAAAAGGAAAAAGAAAGGTCTTTTAACCCTTCTTCATCAAGATGCACGCAACGTTCATGGAGGTACAAATAAACATCCTGAATCTGAGGTCGTTTTGATAAAGAAGGTGTAATCGCAATTAACTCTTGTAAGCAAGAGATGTTTCGTTGATAGTTTTCCAAATATTCTACCGAGCTAAAATAAGTAGCCAAATTAAGGGGAGGCTTTCTTTGACCTAACCATTCTCCACAATGAGAACAATAGCCTGGTTGGCAAAAATTTAACATTCTTTGATGGCAATAGGGGCAAGTATTCTCTAATAAAATGCGATGTTGAGGACAAAACTTAACATTTTCGATTAGCCAGAGTAAAGGAATGTAAATAACTTCTCCTTGCTCTCGCCAGACTTGATAACAATAAGGACACCAAGCACAAGAATGTTTCAAAAGTGGCTCTACTGAATCAAGGACTTTCAGCCAACTGATTAAAGTTAAAGAGTATAAATATTGACGAGATGTTAACTGTTCTATAGCCGAAACAATGATTGGAGTAATAGATTGAAATCCATTGAGAACTGATAAATTAGAAGAAGTTGTTTTGTTCGTTAAAAATATCTGTTTAATGGAAGTTTTTTTAGTATCTTTCTGCAATAAATATTCCTCATGTTGAATCAAGGGAACGAGTTCATAAGTATAAAGTTGCCAAGGTCGAAGGCAATGCTGTCGAGCTAATCTTTGCAGATAGCTACTTAAACTCTCAGTATTAGGAGTTCCTAAACCTATTGGTTGCAGAGGATAAAGGTGGCTTCTTTTAGGTAGATTTTGAATCGTTAAATTCCAAGAATCATAAGGAATGAAAAAAGTCTGTTTCTTTCTCCTCCTTTTCTGACTCCTCCTTTTTTAAGGGATAACGGCGAGGAGAAGTTTGTGCAATCTGCTTTTTCGGATTTTTTTGCTTCTTCTTGCTTTGGCTGTGTTTCTCCTGAGCAGTACCATGAGATAAGGGGATTAGTTTCAAGTCTTTTTGTAGTTTGAGTAAATCCTCTGATGACTCTTGTAGTTGTTGTTCACCTATTGAAATAGATTTCAGCATTACCAAACATTGACGGACTCCCAAAGCATGACGTTGCAAGTCAGATAAAGTAATAGTCCGAGCATTTCTATCACTCTCTAAAACATCATTAAGTGTTACAGAAAGCCAATCTTTAAGAATACCTACACAACCTAAACTCCTCTCATAAAGAAATTCCCAATTAGATAATAAATCTGGCTGTTGAGGTAAAGGAAGATATTGACTAAAAGTTTGCACCACACTTTTAAACGCTTTAGCCTCTTGCGAATTATCAGCATGATACCGTTGAAAATGAATGGTTTTACTACGTCGGCATAACTGATCTCCTAAATCAATTAAAGGTAATAAATCATAAGTTCCAGTGGGAATAATCTTCACTTGAGTTAGATTGGCTAGAGATTTGAGAGTTTCGGGTTGATCTTTTAATTTCCGACCACTAGGTAACATAGCAAGATGATGGGCTTCATCAATATAAAAAGCATCGGGAGAACGATGAATTAAAGCCGATTCCACTGCACTCCGCCACTTTGAGCAAGATTGCCCATAATTAATCTTTTTTTCGATTAAAGGTTCATTTAGTACTTTTAACAGACGAATATAAAAATCTTTCCAATCAAACTGACTAAATTCTGGGGCTTTAGCCTCTAAACCAATTACAGGGACTTTACCCTGATTGTGCTTTAATTCAGGTAAGGCTTTCTCGGTTAGTTTTTGCTCTAAACGGCGCAGTAAGGTAGTTTTCCCTACTCCGGTTGCTCCTACTACAAAAATTAAGGAAATCCCTGGTGCTTGATAAACCGATTGCATTACTTCATTAAAAGCCTGAATTAGATGAGGATGAGCCATTGTGTAATTCACAAAAAATGTGACCCTTTCAGATGTAGAAGCTTGCAATAATTCTTGAGGTAATCGCTGTTGTTGCATTCGTTAAAATTCTCCGTAAGATTCAAGAGCTTCTTCATTATCAGCATTATTCTGTAAGACATCTGAATGGTCTTCACTCTCAGAAAAATAAGTCGTTTGAAGACTATTTTGAGAAAGTTGTTTTCCTTCAATCAAATTAAGTACCGTTTGATTTTCTAAAGCTTGCAAGCGTTGTTTGAGCAATTTTTCCTCGACTTGATAAGCTCCTTGTAAATGTTCCATCAATTCAGTATTAGACAAAACCGTTGCTTGACCTTGATGTCTCTTGCGTTGGCGTAAGTCAGTGCTAATTACTTGTAGTTCTTTTTCCGTGCGCCCTTGGAGATAGGGATAATGATTCGAGGTACATTCATGCCACAGCCCTTTCACATAGCAATAGGCAACACTGACATTGAACGGGTCAATTTTGACCTCAACTGCTGTTTTCTCCACTTCTGGATCGCGGAAAGCATGACACCAATAATAAATATGGTTCACTTTCACTCCCCTTCCGGGCTGTACGATTCGGGTATCGCCACTGTGAGGTGAAGGTAAGGTTAAAATTAAAAAGGTTTGGTCATATTCCAAACGACGACTTTCTCGAATACCTCCTAATTGAATACCAGTTTCATAAGCTTGAAATGGGGAAAGTCCTAAACTTGAATTAAGTCGATTATCATAAATTGAATAAGCCCATGTTTCTAATGATTGATAAAGTTCACCAATTGTCCAAACAGCCTGATGAATGGGATTGACGGACTTGGTTACTTGTCTGTTGTTTTTGAGAATTTGGGTATTTCCTTGTAATTCATGTAACCATAAGGTGTTAGTTGTTCCAAATACTCTTTCCACAGGACTTCCATAACGAGGTTCTCCTGAAGGGCGATATTTATGATTACATTTGTAATAAGCCAAAAGTTGTTTAAAATAGACGCTGTGAAATTCTTTTCCATTATCGGTAATTATGGTTTGAGGTAATCGACCAAACCTTTTGACACAAATCCGAATTACCATTAAACAACTACGATAACTGGGTGGTTCAAAAGAAAGATAGAGCGCTAAAATCCTTTTACTATAACCATCTACCAGAAAAGTTGCCCAACAACGACCTAAGCTGATTTGTTCACTGGAAATAGCACTACTAATATTACAAGTTGCTAGGGAAATTAAGGAACTAACTAGGTTAATATCTAAGCAAGTGTGGTCAATATGAGCATTTTCCCAAGGTAATTCTCCATCTTTAGGCATTCCACTGATTGAGTGAAAGGGCTTAGTTTGTTTGGCTACTTTTGAGCCTTGGCGGGCTTGGGTGAGTTGATAATTTTTTTGTCGTTTAATCTGCTCGCGAAACGTTTTTTCTGAGGGAGGTTTAAAGGGAGGTTGTTGTTGACTACAGGCTAATTGAAATTCTCGATAGACTCCACTAACTCGTCTATTTTTGGCAGTAAAGTAATGTTGTTTAATGAATTCTGCCATAAAATCTAAGAGTGCTGGTTCTAGTTTTTGATGATGACCTTTATCTAAATGTTTGGGGAGTAAGCCAACGTAACCATGATTTTCTCCATATAGTTTTTGTGCTTGCTGATATTTTTGACGCCAACGACGAATACTGCGACTGGCTTTGGTAATAGGTAGAGAATTTTCTTCTAAGTATGGTTTAATGGCTTCATAGCGAGCATTAGCGGTTTCTAAATCTTGAGGACGTGCTTTCAGCAGAAGTTTTTGAACTTTTTCGTAACTCCGAATAGAGGAATCTTCTGTTAGGTCTGATAATCCCTTTTTTTCATAGAGTTCAGCTTGTTCTCTTGTGAGGAAAATATGAACGCGGTCAGGTTCGGCTAAAGGGGCAGTATTAAAGTTGATAAAGAGCTTTTCCGAGGCAATTAAACTATTGATTTCATCAGGACTAATTCCATTTATGGCTAATAGTAATTTGCTATAAGTTATTCCGTAAATTTCTTTTACTACAGATAATATTGTTTGATTAAGGCTCTTGTTTTCTTCTAAATCTTTTGCTTGAAAATAGGGTTCTAACCATTGATAATTTCTCAACCGAATTGTATTTTGTTCCTGATCTGTTCTGACCCGGTAGTTAAGCCCATATTTTTGGGCATATTCCTCTCCTGGTGGACAAAACCAATTTCCGGTTTCATCTTGGACGTAGCGGTTGGGTTGGTGTTGTGCTTTTTTGATTAATTCACTAATTGGTTTAAATTCTTCCCATCCAGCCCAGTTTACTTCGATTACGAAAAAATCAGGAGTATGCATTGTACGAACTTGGCGATCGCTTTTTGAAAAGTAATTTAATTCCAAGGGCGGCGGTTGGTCGTAATATTCTAAAACTTCTCGGTTATGCTCTAATTGGTCAA
>JXCB02000003.1:0-12974 GCA_000828075.3 Tolypothrix campylonemoides VB511288
AATTGAATGAATATGAGAGTGTAGGCGAGCGTCGCTCGCCTACACTCTCTTGCTATGTTATTATCATTATCAATAAAGTCTGATTTGTTTGTGAGCAATTTCTTGAATCAAGTATTATCGCTATTATTGTAGTAACAATAGCGACTCTTTATTACTGAAGCTCTTCATTTTTTTTATGTTACATTTTTGTGCTGTTGGTAAGCTTTTTTAGGGTTTACTCGTACAGGTGCAAGATGTGAGGTAAGAAGATAGTTACGCCTGGTTTATTTTGGCGACAATTTAGGGAAGATGGGGACTGTCTACTATTAACTGTGACGGGAAAAAGGAACAAAGTCCGCACTATTACTTTAGACCCCGAAACGAGTGCTGTGATATTGGAGTATCGTGGGGATGCAAGGAATGATGAGGATGAGCCGGTGTTCCCCAGTCCTAGTCGGCGAGATAGGGGTAAACCTCTAAGCAACCGAGGGTTGCGGCGGATGATGGAGGAAATTTCTGATTTTGCTGGAATTAAGTTCTCTGCCCACTTTTTGAGGCATACCCATGCGACGCTTGCTAAGAAAAATGGAGCTTCTGATTTTGACTTGCAAGCAGATTTGGGCCATGCTTCACCAGCGACAACTGCAAAGTACATTCACCACGTCGGGCGTATCGGGACTTCTCATGCATTGCGTAAAAAAAGGTAATTTTAGCCTTTTATTTTTTATTAATTCAACCTTGCGTCACCTGTATGCTTTAGCTGAAATTGGATAATACAACTTACCACTTGCATTGGCTAACGCAGTGCAGATAAACCATTAGAGCGACAAGGAGAATTTTATTTGATTGTTATCATCGGACAGCGAGCCACTCCAGAACAAATAGAGCAAATGCTGAGTGAGCATAAATTTTACATAAAAGTGGCCGTTGACATTGAGCGTCGTGTCCTGGCTGGTGGTGGCGAAATGCATTATGACTGCGAGCAAGTTTTACTCGATTGCGGGAGCAGACAGCAAGATATCTGGGCTGCGGCGTATATGCCCTCGACTACTAGAACACCGATTCATTAATAAAACACAAGACTGATAAACCCTGTTTTAAGGTCTTTTATAGCCAAACATTTCTTGTCGCAACCCAACGAAACCTGGTTTTTTCGTTATGATTCCGATTACTGAATCGGTGTTCTAGAATGACCTTTGACTCTATGGTCAACCTTCGTCCGCGCCAAAACAGGTCAATGGAAATACTCGACGCTACCATAAGAGAACGGGTTGCCCTAATTATCATGGAGTTTTTGGGGGGAGAAATATGAACACAGTAACGCTAAATCAAAAACGCTTTCAACTTCAGGATATTCCGACTCGGTTAAACCACTTAGCAGCGCACCTAGACCAAATTCAATCGCTAATTTTAACTGGCACAGACTCAGATACAGTTGTTAGCCTAATGCGCGAGAGTCGATATTATATCGAGTGGATTGTACCGGAATTTGTGGATATTGATGTTGACTCTTCTGCCGAACTAGTGGATTTAGGACGTGTTCTTACCCGGTGGCTGTTTAATTGGGAAAAAATCTGGGTTGACACAGATTCCCGAACCGAGGTTGCCCAAATTACTTCTGGTTTGTCAGAACGTGTCCGGGAAATCTCGAAAGTAGCATCATGACAGCTATCGTTCCAAGTGCAAACATCCTCAAAAACATCTCCCCACATGGAAGTGTTCCAGAAACTATAACAGTAGGGTTAGGGGCTAACTGAGATAGTTGCTTAGCCTTGGCTTTTACTATAGCGGCACCCATAATTGCTCATGTTAACTACTGTGCCAAATATCTACACCAAGCAATACGCCAAGTAGTTGTAAAAAGCTTCACCCAGGATATGGGTTTTTATCACTTCCAGAAGTTTTGTAACATAATCAAGTTTACTTTGTCCCGTACTCAGTCTCCAAAACACTCAACAACTTTTCTTGTAATGGTGTTAGATAAGGTGCTAACAGCTTTCCCATTCCATGTAGTATCCAATAAGCAGCAGTATCTAGATTGCCTACTTGGTGAAGTTTCTTAAGGCGCAAACATAACTGTTGCATAAAAGTGCATTCTTCTTCCAGGTAATCCAATGACTTTAAGTGTTCTAATTTCACAACATACTCGCAATCCCAGGTCGTTACTGTACAACTATAATCGGCCACATAAGTCACAATGCACCAACAACCGCTTTTCCCTTTAAGTTCAGGATTATCTTTGGGAAGAATCCGACAAACTTCCCCCACCTGGTAAGGATTTGGCACTTTCGTTCTTTCTCTAATACGTTGCACAATATCTTTAACAATGTTACCTGTTGGTACTTTACCACCTGCTTGCTCCAGAGCCATCTGCCATGCTTGACGCTGTTCTTCTCTTTCCAGTTTGGTTAGTGGTCTGACTTGGCGTTCACTGGTAGGAAGAATTTGTGTCCCATTGGGACACATTTGGATAAGATTATCAACAATATCAGCACCATCAATCAGTCGATATGGATGACGGCGCTCAAATCCAAACCTATCTTTACAATATTCCTCAAATGTTTTGTGAGTAGAGCGATAGAGCCGCTTATCCCGGAGTTCCCGTAAAGCCTTACCAGCTTCGTAAAATGCACTTTCTACCTGACGTTCTAGCTCTAAGCGCAGGCGCAATTCCCCATCAGTGAGCTCGTCGCTAGGAAAAATTTCAACTATGACATTTGCAGTGACCATGGGAGCTACAGGATCGCTGCTTGTGGCAAGACTGTCAAGGGGCTTATCCATCTGCTTTTCCCATTTTCTTTGTAATAAACTTATTCAACAATAGTGAGGTACTTTGCTATTAGTTTTTAATCATACAGTAAAATGAACGAAGAGATAGTGGTATCATCAAACTTCATTTAGTTTCCAGAAACTGGCGATAATTGCACAAAAGCAAAGAAGATAGCTAATAAGGGCGAAAAGCTAAGTCCGAATCTCAAGATCACGATTTTCGGGGAGAGGCTCAATTAAGAAACAACTAGCATGACATTAATGTCCATGCTTTTTAGAACTATAATCAGAATGTTGTTTGAGGTGTTAGATGAATGGCGAGACCTGGGGGCAATCCTGATTTTGGAACCAAGTATCGCTTTAGCTATGGTAGGGAAGAGCCGCTATCAGAACAGGTGAAAGTATTGATGTATCCAGAAATGAAGCATCAACTAAAAAATTTGGCTGCTCAAGAAAATTGCACTGTGCCAGATTTAATCCGAGAGGCTATTGAGCAATATTTGGCTAGTAAAAAGACGGCTCAAGCGAAGCTTTGAGTATTTTAAACGTAGGGGTAAATGAGAAAACTGATTCAATTGCTCAGACATGAAAAGCTACAACGTCTTGAATAGATGCCTCTAAGTGTTTACGAGCCTAGGCTTGGACGTGATTTCATTGAACTGCTCGGCTAGGTACAGGCATACCCTTGCGCTATGTGGGCTTCCGTGCTGCGAGAATCAAAAACAGTGGAATACGCTTTCGCCGTTCGTAGGTTTGCACGTCGTGAAAGTATTCGCGTTGCGGACGCGCTTCACGCAGATCCTCAATAATAAATCCAGCTTTATTGAGAAGATGGAAATAGTCTTCGACTGTGCGCTGATATTCAAAATTTATCCTAATTTATTCTATCAATCATGACCGACAAGTATTGGGAGAGAGAGCCTCTAGCGTTGGGGGTGGTATAGTCCGTCCGAAGGCTTCCATTCCCAACCCACGCTCATTGGGTCACGGTTACGAGACCAACTCAGAAATTCTTTGGCACTCTTGTTTTCTCTTTCAGCGATGAGACCTTGTGGGGTGATGCCCAGTCTTGGTGCAAGACTTTCGTTTGTCCTGGGCTGTAGTTCAACTTGTGTTTGTTGGTACGGGTACGCTTTCGAGCGCGGTTTGTTGTTGCCCAATCTCCCAGAGACATTAGCAGAGCTTATCGTAGATATCGCTCGCTCAATTAGCTCTAGCTTTTTGGTGATCCCTTCTAGTTTTGTATCCACCGAGGAGCCAAGATCTGCAAGATGGGATTCCAGTTTCAAGAGCTTCTTCTCTAGCTGTTTAACTGATTTACTGCCTGCTATTATATCGATATCATTTTTGCTATCAAATTCTCCTAGTAATTCTTCTAAGGCTTGCAGCAAGGCAATTGTATGCCCCTGTCTGTGTAGTTTTGATAGTCGCCGAACCACCCCAATTAGTGGAACGGGCACACGAATCCGGAACGCTTGGTGGGGACTTTTGGTCAGGCATTTGATATCATTGTTGATATCGACAAGCTGATTATAAAAGGTTTGGCAGAATATAGTAATTTACTGAGTATTAATTGTGTCCATATTTTTCAAACTTGTTACATATCAACACAATTTGCGACGGTTGGTTCACAACGATAGCCGTCAGGCGTGCCGTAGGCATATGAAAAATCTGCCAAGCGCCAAAGGAGTTATCCCAGCACCCAAAGACGAAGATTTTCCCTATGCAACCCATTCAACAGCAAGTTATTGAAACACTCCAGACACTGTCTCCTGCCGAGCAACARGAGGTTCTGGACTTTGCAGAGTTTCTCAAAAGCAAGCGGCAAAGATTACCATCCGCGAACATGGAACCAGCTCAATCGTTCCTAGAAACAGCCCAAGCCTATATCGGTGCAGGCTCTGGTCCTGGAGACCTCTCTACTAATTCTGAGTACATGGAAGGATAGTGCGATTCGTTGCTAACTGAATCACGATAACCAGTCCGTACATAAGTTAGCCAACCAAATAAAATGGTTGAACTTCGGATAAAAGATGAGAGTGAAAGTCTCTCCACTCAAACTCAGAGGTGAAACCTTATCTGCCCACAGTGACCGAACTCGGAATTTCGGAGGCTGAAGCTGGGAACAGGGCGTAATCAGACGGCTGTTATGGGCTGACACTGACGCTAACAGGAAGTGTACAAGATGAAACAGAACCTAAAAAAAGCAACCTACCATGAAGCAGGCCATAACGCAAAAACCTGACTTTGCTAGAGTTAAAACCTCGCCGATGTGTATCCAACAAGCGGCAAGAGTAAGAGGTTCTAGCGGTTGAAGTGGTTACATCTAACGGCACAAAACAATCTAATCCGAGGAACGAATAAAAACGAGTTAAGAGTCTTGGGATGGTCGAAACCCAAGTAGGTAAGACGAGATACGGAAATCTCTTAACACGGGTAGGATGCGGCGTAATTGCTGCAAGGTGTTTAGAAAACAGTCTTAGGAGTCAGCACATGATTAGACACAGTGAAGGCACTAGTGAATCTTGGAAAAACCTGCCGTGGAAGAAATTCCGCCGCAATCTATTCCGTCTACAAGTTCGACTGTTTAAAGCAGTTAAAGCAGATGACATGCGTAAAGCACGGTCACTCCAAAAACTGATTCTAAAATCTAAAGCTGCAAGAGTACTGGCTATTCGACAAGTAACTCAGCTAAACGTTGGGAAAAAGACTGCAGGTATAGATGGTAAAGCGTCCCTCACCTTTGAAGAACGCTTTGCACTTGAGAAACTCCTCAAGTCCAACTTTCATAACTGGCATCATAACAAATTACGCGAGATTCCGATACCTAAGAAGGACGGAAAAACGCGAATCCTTAAAGTCCCCACTATTGCAGACAGGGCATGGCAATGCCTTGCCAAATACGCACTAGAACCAGCACACGAAGCAACTTTCCACGCCCGGAGTTATGGGTTCAGGACAGGACGCTCTGTGCATGATGCACAGAAATACGTATTCACCAATTTAAACTCCAGTAACAACGGAATAGAAAAACGAGTTATAGAACTCGACATCGAAAAATGCTTCGACAAGATAAACCACACAACTATCATGGATAAATTGATAGCACCAAAAGGGCTGAAAATCGGTATCTTCCGATGTCTAAAAGCAGGAATACATCCCGACTTTCCCGAACAAGGAACCCCCCAAGGTGGTGTGGTAAGTCCACTTTTAGCTAATATTGCACTCAATGGAATAGAAAATTTACACCCGTCAGTAAGATACGCTGATGACATGGTATTTTTCCTAAAACCCAAAGACAACGCAACAAAAATACTTGAAAAGATAAACCAGTTCCTCGCAGATAGAGGGATGAATATCAGTGAAAAGAAGACCAAGATAACCGCATCGACAGACGGTTTTGATGTAACCGTTCAGGGGGCTTGAAAGTGACGCAACTGGGGAACGCTGCGCTAGATTTGGCGGTACCGGGAACGGGCTATTAAACCCCTGACTGGCAGTTGGCGGTTATCGTAGCCCGCACCCGGTACTCCGCGGTCGCCGCCAAATCTTCCCCAGTTGCTGGGTGACTCGTGAGGGGAACAAGTGGTTAATTATAGGTGTTTCCGGGACTGGGGTTGGGAGAAGTCTCTCCAAAAACGGACAACCATTAACGCGCATCTCTCACTAAAAACGACGATCTGGGAGCATTTGTAATCGACCACCAGGGCGATCGCGGACAAAAACATAATGCGTCAATAGTCACTCAAGGAGTTATGGGGATTAATCCCACAGACTCCAACATACTGAATAGAAGTAAATAAACACTATTATAAGTAGGAATTAAGCAGCATTCCTTACTTGAAAAGAAGCAGGAGGAACTTCTGGAAGTAAAGAAGGGGCAGGTTGATCTGTGCGTGCAGCACTCGTTGCTACGGTCATAAAATCCAAGACATTCCGGTGCTGGGACTTAAGAGTAGTTACGACAGTTAACATCCGAGCGACAAAAGCACTCCCAGTTTGAGTTTGAGAACCAAAACTGGTACGTCGCCAGATCACTGCAGGACGTATAGCTCTTTCTGCGGCATTATTTGTTGGTTCTACACCCTCAACCGTCACAAACAGCCATAAAGCAGGCTCAACTTTTAGTAGTTGACGGCAAGTGCGGACAGTTTTAGCCAGTGGTGTTTTTTCTTTAGAACCAATCTCGCAGTCAGCAGCCTCTTGTAGAGAAGACTTGAGCGAGTTGCGAATTTCTGGGACTAAAAGTTGAAACTGACAATAGGTCAAAGTTCCATCTCTAACTCGCTGCCAAAGTTCAAATAATTTCTCCTGTTGTTTTACCAGAGCATTTCCAATATCCTTGGAAACTCCGGGACGCTCTGAAATTTTAATGAATTCTCGTTTTAAGTGTGCCCAGCATAATTGTCGTTGCTCCAAGCCGACCCAGTTGTATGCCGCATATCGGTCTGAGTTTAAAATACCACCAAAGTTTTCTCCCAACAGATTCTTGGCTGTATCCGTACAACGAGAAAGTGTAATCTGAAAAAACGTGACCAGGGGTGTTACTGCAACCCAGAGCCAAGCTTGACTGTTTTTGGAATTACACCCATCAACGTTTCCTTGGACAAAGCTTGTTTCATCCGCTCCAACTACGGGAGAGTTTTGCACGTATACTTTTGCTTCAGAGACTACCGATTCTACGGCACTGCTTGCTTCAAGTCTGAGTTTGTTGACTGTGCCCAAAGACATCGGTATTCCAAAAATATCTTGCATTGCACTCTGCACCATTCGTTGACTGTGGCGGTACAGTCCGCTTAACACCGCCACAAGAGCCACTACCCTCACACCATAGCCGCTTGGATGCACATCCACAGGTAATTTTGCACGGGTTAAAGTTCCACAATGCAAGCATTCAAGTTGATGTAGGCGATGTTCTACGATGATTGGGTTGATGGGGGGAATTTCTACTATCTGATGGCGATAGGGATTGGCATCTTCTCCCAATAATATTTCTCCACAACAACTACAAATTTCTGGATGGTGATCTAAAACGCTGTCACATTGGGATACATCGTACAGAAATCGACTATGACCTTGATGTCCTGGTTGTCCCCCTCGCTTTTTACCACTTTTGTTCTTTTCTGGGCGCTTTTCGGTACTAGGTGGGTCTGATGAAGGTGGAGATGACGAATTTTTTGACGTTCGATTGATTTTTTCTAACAGTTCCTGCTGTTTAGCTTCTAAATCTCCAAGCCTTTTTTCTAATTCTTTTATGTGCAGCCCCATTCTCTCCACCAGTTGTTTGACGCTGGCTGGTGTTTTTTCCCAATCTAAGTCGGAAATTTCAATTCCGTAGGCGAGGCCGTTTTCATTCATGCCTCTTAACTCAGATCTTGCACCTATCCGTATAACTCTGGGTTTAGTCAAAAACAGCGCAATAAAGCTACAGTGTTTTTCTTAGCTTTTATCGACAAAATAAGGGCTTTAGGGTTAGTACTGTGTGTAAGATTTACATCAACTTTTATTGGTGCAAGATGTGAGTTAATCTACCATCTACATGTACTTATTTTTTAGGTAGCGTTTCAAATCCTGTGAACGGTTACTTTTCTTCTGCCTTAGAACGTCCTCTTCCTGAATAATTATCTACACAATTAATACCACTAGTTAGTTCTTTAAGTCCTTTACGGATAGTATTTCTATCCCATCCTAATTCTTTTTGAGCTAGTAATTGCCCTCCATAACCTTGCATATATTACAGTTTGTGCTTGGAAACGCCGTCTGGCTGCACCTTTCAATTGAGTTGCTGTTTCTTAAAACAGATTCTTTAGTGAGTCCGTTAATTCAATCGACACTCAACGACCCCCAAAAACTTGAACTATACATCATTAAATTTACTACAAAAAGGGGAGTCAGGGCTGCCGTCGGTAGCCCTGACTCCCTACCACTCCTACAATGATTATCATTTTTTATTCATAGATTATTTTATTTTTTGGAAGTCCCTAACGAACTTGTTTTGGTGTTATTCCAGTGAATCGCTTAAACTGCTGCGTCAAATGGCTTTGACTAGAGAAGTCAAATACAGGAGACAGCATTTTATCTTTTTCAAAATGCTGCCTCTTTTACTTGTTGCTTCCGTAGAGGAAACCTCATGTATTAATGTCTACCTGAGGTCGCTAGAGAGGTTGTTGCAAGAAGCTGAAGTTCCCATGCAAGGGCCACCGCACTAGCACCGCCATGCTCAAGAAGAATCTCTGATACACCCGCAGATGTTTCTGTGCGTGCCCAGTCACGTTGCCATTCAGCAAGTACAGCCATCCAGTTGATTGGAACTGCGCCAGCTTGAACCATACGGCGAACAGCCATGTCATGAGCTTCCGCAGTAACACCGCCCGAAGCATCGGTAACGATGAATACTTCATAACCCTCACCAAGCGCCTGGATTGCTGGCATTGCGAGACAGATCTCGGTCCAAAGCGCAGCAAGTATAAGTTGCTTGCGGCCACTTTTCTTCACTACATCTGTAACGTTTGAATCTTCCCAGGTATTGATGAAAGTGCGGTTGATCGGTTTTTGATCAGGAAAAACATCCTGTAATCCCTTAATGATATAACCCCCTCTTTCTTCAATTACTGTGGTCAGGATTGTTGGTACGTTGAACACCTTTGCCGATTTGGCAAGACCAATAACATTGTTAATGATCGTCGTAGGTTCATGGCTGTTCAAGTTGGCGAACTGATAAGGCTGGTGGTCAATCAGTACCAGGATGCTATCTTCTGGACGAAGCAGTCCTTCCAGTCCGATTTCTGGATTTTTAGACATTGAACTCTCCTATGAGTGCTGCATCAGATTCTTGTCTGATTCGACTTCAGTGTATTGAGTTCTAATGCTTGGTTTCTTCCAGATTCTTAGGGTAAATTGTCAGATTCTTATGGTGTTAGCGAATCTGCTTGGGTGTCATTCCAGTGAGTCGTTTAAAGTGTTGCGTCAGATGGCTTTGACTGGAGAAGCCGACTCGTAAGGCGATGTCTGCGATCGCCAAATCCGTTTTCAGCAGCATCAATTTCGCCTGTTCCACACGCTGTTGAATCACGTACTGATGGGGCGAAATCCCCATTTCTTGCTTAAACACACTCGCAAAATAAGTCGGGCTGATATTTACAACACTTGCCAGTTCAGCCAAGGATAAATCTCGATTCAGATGAGCGTGGATGTAATCGATCGCCTGCTGCAACTGGGTACGAGTTAACCTGCTGTTTTGTGATGCAATCGGTTGCGTTAGGGTCGAATAGTGTCGTAGTAAATGAATCACCAGGATTTGAGTCAGTGATTCGACATATAATTGCCCCATCATCCCACCCGATTGCAACGAGAGCGAACATCAGCGTTCCAATCTGATGAAGTTGCAAATCTTGCTGACCGAAACTATGCACAAGCTCGAACCGTTTTGAGTCAATATCGGAGGCTTCAGCAACTTGTTGAATCAATTCCGGTTTTAAGCAAATTTGTAGCGGAGTGCAGATGACACCACTCTTATCACTCTTATCTCGACGCCAGTAGCTTGGTTGTCCAGCCGGAACGAAGAAGTTGTCACCTTCGTGAAGGATTGATTCATGCAGGCAATTGTCTCGTTTCTGAATTAGAGGGGTGGGATACCCTACGTGTAAGTTGAGCCAATGATCCGAGAGGGCAGGAAGTTCTATTTCAAAATCTGAAGCAGGACTTTGACACTGCTCAACCAAAACGCCATCCCAGTTCATCTGCCGACTGGAGAACATCAGCGTTTTATTTATTTTATTTAACTGTTGGCTGAGTTCGAGCGAGTTGAGCAGGTTGCTGGTCATAGAGCTTGCTCTCACCGATTGCTTGCAGTTGCAGAATAACACGTTCTAGCTTTTTTCAGCCTGATTCTGGCGCAGCAAGAACAGTTGCCAGCCAAAAATCCAAAACTAGTGTACTCTACAGCGTGATGCGCGATCGATGCATCTCCCATTGGAGAGACTTCGCTAACTCAGTCAGCAGATCCTTACTTAAGGGCTGCTGTTGCCTCAATCTCAACTAACATTATTGCTTTCAGCGATCGCCGCGTTTGCCTCTTCTAAGATTGCTTTATTGTTCTCTGCCATCTGAATCTCTCCTTTGTTCAAGTAGATGCTTTAACAGCCGTTAATCGGGATGTTCTGTTGCCGTGTTCCGATCATTTCCCATCCCCGACATCCAGTCCCGTCCAGTGAGCCGCAAAAGCCCACATATCTCCCGTTTCCTCAATGATCTTGTCGGTGGGCTTGCCCGCTCCATGTCCTGCGCGTGTCTCGATGCGGACAAAGTGCGGCTTGGAACCAATATCCGCCGCCTGGAGCGCTGCAACGTACTTGAAGCTGTGACCCGGCACCACGCGATCGTCTGTGTCGGCAGTGGTAGCGAGGATTGCGGGATATGCCTTGCCGGACTGGATGTTGTGATAGGGCGAATATTTCAAGAGGTTCCGGAAATCTGCTTCCCGTGCTGGAGACCCAAACTCGTCTACCCATGTTTTCCCGCTCGTGAACTGGTCGAAGCGGAGCATGTCCATTTAGAAAAAAGCTTAGACAAATCTTGCCAGCAAAAGGCTAAGAGCAAAGGAAAAGGCATGAAAGCTGACATGGGATAACATCGCAGCCTCAAGCGAGTATTGCCAAAAGAGCCAACCAAAAGCAATGCCAGCAATCCCATTGAGTAATATCGCTCGGATAATCACAAGGGGAGTGAGTGGAACTATCGCGGCAGTTGCGGGCAGGTGTAAAAGTCCAAATACCAGCGCTACTAGCACAATCGCACCTTGGTATATTCCTTGGCTTGGCAACGTAATGCCTTGTTTTAAGACCTTCCACGCTATCCAAACAAGCAGCGACATTAAGCCCCAGCGCATCAAAATTTCCTCAGTGATGCCGCCATAAAGCATTGCTGTAAGCGAACTCAGCCAATTCGGTTCTGTGTGATGGGATGCCTGTAGCGCTTCAGGTAGAGCAGGTTTCATGAACCGATCGAGCAACAGGAGAATGATCGTTGTCGCTGCACCCACACCCAAGCTCCATTTCATCTCAATGACAGAAAATGGAATCTTAGGGGTATGAAGTACCCAGTAGTCAATCAAATGTGAGCGTAATCCAACGCGATAGGCACAGCCAATTCCGATCAGAATGCTGATTGCCAGTAGAACTGTAGGCTGTAGTCCTTGTAGCAGTATTAAAACCCACAGTGGCGGAACTTTTGCCAGTATTTCTGGAGACAGTTTCACCAACTGTTGCTCAACTAATGGAACCGACGTAATCGTAAACATCGCAATTCCCGCAATGCCCAACACAAATAGAATCCCAAATTGTTTCAAAACTGCCATTGATTTAATCTCTAGAGACATCAGAATACTGGGTAGACACAATGCCAAGATAGAGAATGACAACTGGTGACTAACGCCACCTTATTCTGAAGTATCATTGTGCTTCTCCTAGCATTAATTTCGTTGCATTGATCAGAAGCGTACTAAGTTCCAATGCTTGATTTCTTCCAGATTCTTAGGGTGAAGAGCGAGTTCGTTTCGGTATCGTCCGATTGAAACATTAATCTTCAGAATTCACTTGCCACGTAATCACAATGAGTTCTACAAACAATAAGACAACTAATAGTCTCGAAAACGCTTGTAAGATGGCTTCTATCGTCCAGTTCTGACTCTGAAGCTCCCAGATCATCCAAACAATGTTCACTCCAATCACCAACCAGGGTAGAATGACCGCTGAATTCCGTCTGCGATAGAAGCGGATCGTCGTCTCGCGCCAAAATGGGAAGGTGCTGAGGAGACAAGCAATGTAGGAGGCTCCTGCACTGCCGAACAAGCTTGTTTGAAGACTCGAAGGCAGGTTCGGGTACCCAAGCGCGATCGCTGTCAAACAGACTCCCAGCGCCAGATATAGGAAAGTAAACCAGGTAAATCGCTTCATTATTTCTCCAATAGACTCACATCTTGCACCTGTACGAGTAAACCCTAAAAAAGCTTACCAACAGCACAAAAATGTAACATAAAAAAAATGAAGAGCTTCAGTAATAAAGAGTCGCTATTGTTACTACAATAATAGCGATAATACTTGATTCAAGAAATTGCTCAGAAACAAATCAGACTTTATTGATAATGATAATAACATAGCAAGAGAGTGTAGGCGAGCGTCGCTCGCCTACACTCTCATATTCATTCAATTACCCTTATTGAGGAAGCG
>JXCB02000003.1:13861-46731 GCA_000828075.3 Tolypothrix campylonemoides VB511288
AACCGTTAAGCATCGTTTTGGTTTGCACCGTTTTGGTCAAGGAACTTTGCTTGGAATGTATCGCTGGCTTATTCTTTCTCTAACTGCCTATCTTATCACTCATTGGACTTATCTTCAGACTCAGTTACCATTACCACCTGATTGGGGTGAGGCTGCCCAAACTGCCCTTGAATCTATTTTTCCTCAATTCGCACTGTCTCTTCTTTTACTTGATATTGAGCGATTGATTCCCCTTGCACGTAGTTCTGGTTTTGACATCCATATTTCCAGGTGCAAGATGTGAGTAAGGCTCTCTCCATCGTTGAGGACAAAGGCATCGAAGAAGATGAGCCGTCGAATGCGATCACCAATCGTTTCAGCAACTTTCGCAATGATTGTTCCGGCAAAACTATGACCTAAGAGAACAATATCGGTTAAGTCTTTGCTCACAATGTAATCAACGATCAATTGCGTACATTGAGCATGGTTAACGTTTTTATCTACGCCTTTCCCATGACCCGCGATCGTAGGAGCAAACGCCAGATGTCCTTTTGCTTCTATATGGTCAACGACTGCAATCCATGCAGAACCATCATGCCAGGAGCCATGAACTAAGACAAAAATTGACATAGAATTCCTTTAGTTGCGATTTGAAAATCAAGCCCATTTGTTCTCTCTTGAACTAAACCACTATGCACTTTTAGTGCATAGGTTCCTGTGTGGGCTGAAAGCCCAAGTGAACTCGTTCCTGCATGACGCACTGAGTCGTCAATCCGATCCATCTTCGTTCGATCGTCCTTCCCATCATTTCTCGTCTGGATGGCTTACTTCGTTGCGAGCAGAAAATGTGTAGCAGCTAAAGCCTTGCACTAAAGTGCATAGTTTCGACTAGCGTGCTGGGACAATGAATTAGCCTGCTGTGAGTCCATCATCGACAATCAAAATTCAGTAGACCGAAAAGATTTCTAGAAGGCTTACCATCCGTTCATTTGACAAAGTGTATACAATCCGCCAGAATGCTCGTATCATCTGCTTTTTGAGCAATAGGGTTGTAGATCAGTTCTCCTGCTGAGGCAAGCGATCGCTCTGGTCAGTCTCAGAAACCTCGCCTGAAACCCTTATTCTTTCGTCAACTTACAAAAGTTTTCGGTCTACTGAAATTAACTATCAATCAGAACCATAGCCCCGATATCATCGAAAGTGAAACTGTTCTCTAGCTTAAAGATTTAACTAAGGTTTCGTACACGCATATTGCTGTTGGATAGCATTGTTTTTGTACACTTCTAGTGTTCCAGATTGCTGGCTATCTAATGTTCCATCCCAGACCCAGTATTGATAATCACCATTCTGAAACTTGTAAACTCGAACGCCTTCCGTTGCTTGGCTTGTTCCTCTTCCCAAACTCAAATTTCCATTGGAACTGGTTGAGCGATAAAGGAGTTCTCCTGATTCTTTAGTTTTCCAGATATTGACGTTGTATCCGCCTTGGCATTGCAAATTGAGGAGCAAATTGGCTGTGGAATCTGCTGATGCAGGCAGGGCGAAATGAGCGGTCATGCTAGTTGCCAAAGCCAGAAGAATTGTGGAACGAGTTAGGAATGCTTTCATGATGTTCTCTCTAAATATCTGATATTCGGGAAGTTGGATGGAGGCTTTGAGAGCGTTTAGTCGTAGGCTGTGCTGCGATAGATTCAGTTGCATAGATGTTTCTCCTGCATGGTTGACACGAGCTTAGGTTGTGCTCATGCCTCACGACGCATCACACGAAGGGGTCTAGCCCGTTGTACGCAGTAAGTCCCCCATCGACTGGCAGATTGACCCCAGTGATGAAGCTGGCATTTTCGCTAGCAAGAAAGGCGATCGCACTAACAACTTTTAGTTCACTGGGTTCGCTTGGCATACCAAGCATGAATGAGAAAGGTCTGGAAAAACATACAGGTGTGTCAAATCCGCTCGATGCAATGATTGACTCAACGTCCTGGGTTGGTAGCACGGCGATCTGCTGCCCATATGCGCTGATTATCTTTTCAATTTCCCCAGCAGGCACCTCAGCATATTGAAACATCCGCCGAGAAACGTCCAAAAGGCTCTTGTAAGCTGGGGTAGGCATATCCGAAGCTGCATCGGAACTCACCAAATATCCATTGGGTCGAAGTCGGGCACTGATTTGACGGAACAAGTTGCGCCGCTCTTCTCGCTGCATGATGAAGTGAGAAACCCAAATACAGGTTGCTGCATTGAACTCATCCGATGCGGGAAGGGAATCAAGATAGCCTTCGTGGAACGTGCAACGGGATGCGATCCCATACTCCTCGGCTTTCTGACGACAGATGTCTAGCATCGGTGCCGCAGGCTCTACCGCAGTGAACTGCCACTGGGGAAAATGTTGGGCGAGGTGAATTAATTCCCTGCCAGTTCCTACACCGACGCAGAGAATTCGTGCATCGTCAGGAAGTTCAGACAGCACCATGCGGAGCCAACTTAGCGAATTGCTTGTCATGGTTAGAAGCGCGTTCTCGGTCAAAAACAATGGTTGATTCCTGATTCTTCATGAGGCAAAGAATGAGTTAATGGAATAGACAATCAAGCGTGCCTTTGCTTGCTGTTTGCGATTTACCTGTTTATAGCGATCGCTTGCCCATCATGTTGTTGTACATCTGGTGCTAGCACAAAAACAGAGTAGTAGGGTGGACGATGCCCACCATTTTGTAAAACTCTTCACAGTAAAGTTTTGTGGTAGTGCTCACCCTACTGGCTTGCTGTCACCCCTGCCGAACAGACCGCTGCAAACAGACAGGTGATTTTCCAATTTTGAGCATTACCGATCGTTCCCGCCATGCCTGCTAGGAGTGTGGCTAGGGCGCTGAGAATGATATTGCTTGTGATGTAGCGAGAGTTTGTACGTTTGAGTGTATCTCTCTGGTCTCGTGCTTTTTCAAGGCTGCTAGAGATTTGTGTTCTCATCGTATCCCTCTTTTGTCACTTTCCGAGAGGGCGATTGCTAGAAGCCTCATCAGGCAATCAATACAAGCTATCCTATTAGAAAAAAATGGGTCTTGTATTTGTGATTAGAAAATAATCGTGCGATTGCCTTTCCCAGGTGCCCCTTGGGCAATCGCTTGCTATGCAAAAGCTCTAGAATTCAGCAATAGCAAATGTTTTCGGAGAGTGACAGAAGAAGGGTATTCAATTGTGTCTCTAGAGTAGTAGAGTAGTCATTCATGAAGTTTTGCTCAATAGCTTGAAGTTTGCTCGAATAGTTGTGGTGCATCGCAACTATCATCAAGTTGCTAAAATGATTACTATGAATCCTTTAGGGTTCACGCCAGCGGTAATCCACTGGCACCCAGGCATAACCTTGATCTGCTGCCCGAAGGTGTCCAACGCCGGGAAAGGGCAAATGTGCGCCTGCTACCAAAATTCGGGATGCTTCCGCTCTCGCAAACTGTTTTTTGCGTTGTGCAGCAGCAGCATTGGCATCGACATCATAAGCAACTGTAATTTCTGGCTTGGGAAATTGCACCGAAGCAAAGTGAACAATATCGCCCCAAAACTCGATGCTCTCGCCCTTGCTTGCCGCCACATAGCAGCTATGACCAGGAGTGTGTCCGGGTGTGGGATGCGCGGTGATTCCCGGTAGAAGGGCTGTCTTGCCAGAAAACGATTTCACCTTGCCTGCATCTAAATAAGGTTTGACAGTTTTCGCGGCTTCGTCAAAGTACTTTTCAGCAACGTTGAATCGCGTGGCATTCGCTCGATCGAGCCAGAAATCGACATCTGGCTTGCCGACATAGAGCGTGGCGGCAGGAAACACCCGTTTCCCCTGTTCGACCAGCCCCCCACTATGATCGGTATGAATATGAGTCAGGAGGATTGCATCAATCTCGTTAGGCGTGTAGCCTGCTGCCTTTAACGATGTTTGAAGCTTGCCGCCCAGTTTTGGACCAAAAAAGGTTCCGGCTCCCGTGTCCACGAGTACTTGTTGATCTCCAGTGTCGATCAAGAAAGCATTAATCGATGCCTCGACAGGATTAGCCAGAAAGCTTTTCTGAAGCAGGCGATCGGTTTCTGTTGGGTTCGTATTCGACAGCAGCGTATGTAAATCTTGGGGGAGTGTACCGTCGCTCAGGACTGTAATTGTGAAATCACCTAACTTGAATGGATAGACACCTGGCACTTGAGCGATCGCACTTTTGCTCAGTGATACCGCTGGAAAAATACAAGAGGTCACAATCATTAGCACTGTGGTTGCAACCACTATCATCAGTCTAGAAAACATATTAGAACCCTTTTAGCGATAAAGGACTCGATACCCCGCATTTAGCAGCACTAAGACCTGCTTTTCCCAGGAATGACCGTTGAGGGGAAATCCATGAATGAGAACAATCGGTTGACCTGTTCCAAGATCTTTGTAGTAGAGATCAATGGTTGCAGAATTTTCTTGACCAACAGTAGCGTAAGGCATTGCAATCTCCGATGAATACCGCATTGGATTCTCGTCTGATTTAACCGAAGTGTAATGAATTCTAATGCTCGGTTTCTTTCAGATTCTTAGGACAGTTTGTCAGATTTTTATGGTGTTACTATGCGACTGATAAAATGGCTGCGATCGCCTTAGTTACATCTGAATTCCACTGCCTACTATTTGGGCGTGCCGTTGTACAAATCGGCCTTCACACTACCAGCACTCGACTGTTCAGAACATCGTGTTATCGTTAGCCGACGCTTCCGGGATGGTCTGTAGCACGTCCCAATGCTCGACTATCTTGCCCTTATCATCCAGGCGAAAGATGTCGATGCCCGCCCAGTCGTTGTCGCTCGGCCATTGTTGGTAGCAATGCAAGACTACATAATCGCCTTCAGCGAAGACGCGCTTAAACTGGACGCACTTGCCCGGATATTGTTTCGCCATCCTCTCGAAATATTCGATGAAAGCCTGCTTCCCGTCGGCCACCGCTTTCTTTGTGCTGGATGTACACGTCGCCGACATATTTCTCGATGGCTTCTGCGGGCTGACACTGATTGAACATCAGGTCATAAAACGCCGTGACCGTCTGTTTGTTCTGCTCAAGTTTATCCGTCATTCGTTCTACACCTCACATTACCCAAAACGCCCAACGGCTCAAATCAGCAGCGACAAACAAACTTGAACGCAGCGCTAGCAGCTTGAGACCGTTTGCTGCATTGTTAGGTGGCTGCTCTGGACACAGCACCCATTTAGATTGACGTGAGGACGAGAACTGCTCGCGGAGCTGCGTAGAATGGTTCGCTGCGTTCCAGGTACCGTTGGTAAAAGGGCAGTTGCAGGATCTCGTTCAGGTACTCGTTTCCGTTATGCCAGCGCTCGGACAGCACAAACATCCCAGGCTGATCGGCGACCTCACCGACCTCAAGTGAGATGCACGCTTCCAAACGGCGGGCTTGAGGCAGGATCTCCCGGAGTTCCATCAAGAACTCCTCGCGGTACTCAGGCTGAATCATGAGCGTGTTACTCATCATCAGTTCTTTGTCAGAGACTTGTGGCATCTTTTCCTGTGGCATATGTGTTTCTCCTTCGACTCTGTTCGATGGGAAGTTTATAGATGGACTTTTACACGCGATCGCGTAGTGCTTTTTAACTAGGAAGTGATCTTAGATTTGTGTGAAGCCACCATCGACGAATAGCTCAATGCCGCTTACATAGCTGCTGTCATCTGAAGCCAGAAAAACAACGGCTTTGGCGATCTCGTCTGGCGTGCCGGCTCGTCCCAATGGGACATTTTTAGCTAGGTTCGCCACCAATTCTTTCAGTTGCTCTTCACTGAGTCCCCAGAGCAGATCGTAAGCGGGAGTCGGAATGAGACCAGGGCTGACCACATTCACTCGAATCTGGCGGTCTTTGAGGTCAACTATCCAGGTGCGGGCGAACGATCTCACGGCGGCTTTGGTGGCGCTATACACGCTGGAAGCTGGAATACCCTTGATGGAAGCAGTTGAGGCGTTCAGGATGATGGAAGCGCCCTCTGGCATCAGCGGCAGTGCCTTCTGCACAGTGAACAGTAGACCCTTGACATTGATGTTGAAGGTTTTGTCAAAGTGCTCCTCGGTGATTGATCCAAGCGGGATGAATTCACCACCGCCAGCATTAGCAAAGATTACATCCAAGTGACCTTGCTCTTGCTTGATCGCGGCGTAAAGCCGATCAAGATCTGCCAGATTGGAGACATCGCCCTGAATGCCAGTCACGTTCTTACCGATCTCGTCTACAGCCGCATCAAGTTCAGTCTGACGACGACCCGTGATAAAGACATGGGCACCTTCGGCGACAAAGCGCTTAGCAGTGGCAAGACCGATGCCGCTGGTGCCGCCCGTGACGAGTGCAACTTTTTCTGAGAGTTTTTGCGAAATCATGATGTCCTCTGAATTTCTCTAAATAAGGTTTATGGCGTTTACGACCTACTTGTGAATAAGGGGTGTGAGGGCTGCGCCTTCAGCCAGGGTTCCATCCCTACGACCCGTCAGACTCCAATTAGGATTGCTGTAGTGGTTGCAGAGCTGGATTACCTGTTGTTCAAGCGATATAGCTGCCATCAATTTTGAGACTTGCGCCCGTAACAAAAGCAGCTTCAGAACTGGCGAGATAAAAAACCATGCTAGCCACCTCGTCACCCTGTCCCTAGTGTTTCAACACAATTCGATATCGAGCTTTTCCTGCTTCAAGATGAGCGATTGCTTCATTCACTTGACTAAAATCAAAAGTCTCTGTGACAGGTTCAATCCCATGACGAGCTGCAAAGTCAAGCATTTTTGCAGTTGTTGTCGGGCTACCAATAAGACTGCCCGATAAGGATTTTTGCCCAAGGATTATGGGGAACGCACCCATCTGAATCGCATTCGGTACGACTCCAACAAAATGTAGCCGTCCTTTGGGACGCAGCGCGTTGATGTATATTCCCCAATCTAGATCTGCATTCACAGTTGAGAGAATAAAGTCAAACGAGTTGGCGACATCCTCAATTGCTTTAGTATCGCGAGAGTTGACGAAGTGAGTGGCTCCCAACTCACGGGCTTCAGACTCTTTATCAGGATTTGTCGAAAACGCAGTGACATCACATCCCCAAGCTTGTAGGAACCGTAATGCTATATGTCCCAAACCGCCAATGCCAATTACACCGACTTTATCAGTTGGCTTCACGTCGAACTGAACAATTGGGTTAAACACGGTAATGCCACCACAGAACAGTGGTCCTACCTTAGCTGGATCAATTCCTTCTGGCAGAGGAGTGACCCACTCTTCATGTGCCCGTACCTTGTCAGCAAAGCCTCCATACCGACCGACGATAGTTCGCTCTGCTGTTAGACACAAGTTGTGATCGCCTGACATACACCGCTCGCAATGCATACAGGAATGGGAAAACCAACCTAATCCGACTCGCTGACCGATTTTAACGGTTGTCACACGATTGCCAACGGCTGCAATGGTTCCGACTACTTCATGACCAGGAATAAGGGGATACTGGCTAATGCCCCAGTCATTTTTTAGCATACTCAGATCGCTGTGGCAGACCCCACAGTACTCGACATTGATTTCTACTTCTTCATCTTTTAGCGCACCTGGATCATATTCAAATGGCTCCAGTAATCCGCCTGCTGTTTTGGCTGCATAAGCGTGAATCATGCTTGTTCCCTTCCTGAGTGTATTTAGACTGGATTCTCACTCCAGTTGTGAGAAAACTTTCTTGGTAGCGGTAAAGCCGCCATCAATTTTGAGGCTCGCGTCCGTGACAAAAGCGGCTTCAGGACTGACGAGATAGGAAACCATGTCAGCTACTTCGTCACCCTATCCATAGCGACCAAGGGCAATCATCTCGATCATGACTGCGGCAAGGTCTGCATCTGCGGGATTCATATCGGTGTCGATCGCTACTTGGTCGCAACGTTTCGTACTGCCGATCGACTACTGCGCTACCAACCCACCACCACAAAGACTGCATCATTAGATCGCTCTGTAGACTTGATATGTAATTAACACGCATGACTTTCCCTACTCTCTTGGTCTATGAAACTAGACCAACCGCGATGCTTGTTCTGATCAAGATTGAATCACTTTGATTCAGACGAAATCTTCCATAATCAGAGAGTGATTTAAGCCGCCAGCAGCAACGCTACCCTGAAAAACAGCAGCGGCGATCACTTGCATGGGTGAAGTGATGTCACCTGCCGCATAAACGCCTTTGACGCTAGTTTCGTTAAAAACATTGGTCGTCTTGATTAAATTGAATTCATTCAACTCACAGCCTAACTTTTCAGCTAGGTTTGAACGGAGTGTTTGCTTTGGTCGGATGAGTATTCCGCGCCGCGCAATTTTCTCGTTTGTCTCAAAAACGATGTTGTCTAATTGTCCGTTATCGCCTTCGAGTCGGATGATTCTCTCTTCGCGAACAAGGATTTTGTGGTTTTCCAACAGTGTCCTTTGATCGGCAGTTAGATCGGCTTTGCCGTTGGTGCAGAGGACTAAATCAGCACTCCAATTTTTCAGCAATGCCGCCATTTCGATGCCCATTTCGCCATTTCCAACAATGGCAAGCGGCTCGTCGCGCACTTCCCAGGCATGGCAATAGGGACAATGAAACACGCTTTTGCCCCAGAAATCACCAAAGTTTTCGAGAATTGGAGATTCATCCATTACCCCGAAAGCCAGCAAAATTTTGCGCGTTTTTTTTATCGTGCCATCCTCAAACACAACTTCAAATTGATTGCCGGATGGGTTGATTTCCTTGACCCCGATCGCTTGAAACTCAACGCTCTTGTAAGGTTTGAGTTGGTCGCGCCCGATGCTCAAAAGTTCCTGCGGACTGATGCCATCGCGGGTGAAAAAGCTGTGCGACTCGTGTGCGGGAGCGCTACGCGGATTTCCTTTGTCGCAGACTAACACTCGACGGCGACTTCTGCCTAAAACCAGTGCCGCGCTGAGTCCAGCGGAACCGCCACCGACAATGACGCACTCGTAAATCTCTTTGTTTTGGTTCATCATCTTTTTCTGTTCTCCAACTGAATAGACAGTCACTCCAAACTCATACACTCCGCCCTAACTTGAATTTCGCTGAACTGCTAGTGCAACTGTGACTGTACTGCCAGGTTGCACAGGTTGACCAAAGACACGCGCGATCGTTTTCTCCACCAAAGCTTGAACCTCTGCTTCACTGGAGACATCCGATCACACAAACAAACACTCGGCTCCAGTGTCACGAATCAGCTTAGCAGTTTCTTCACCTTTTGCTTCGCGTCTGCCTGAGAACACCACTTTTGCGCCCGCAGATCCCATTGCGGTGGCTCCGCCTAGCCGAAGGCAGCGCAGTAGCTCGCCCAATACCTGATGTTCCTCCAGTTACCAAAGCAACTTTGTTTTCAAGCATCATGATTTTTTCCTATTGTTGTGAATGGTTATGTCACTTGTGGCAAAAACACAATGGGCAGCAATGCTTGTAAGAGCCAGCAATAAGAAGCGCCTTGATCTACAACCAGGATGAGTAACGATCCTGGTTACAAAATGGCGGGTTTGGACATTGATGGTTGCTGGCTCCTACACTTAGTCGCGATTGGCTTCGCCACTGCCCCTTGGGCAATCGCCAGCACGATCGATCAGTGCGTTTGAGGGCAAGCTCGGATTGAGTACCTTGCGCGCACTGTCAACTCCTACAACGGGCAGCGCGCTCGGATCAAGCATGCCGAGTTGAACCAATACACTCGCCTGATCCCAGTAGATGTGCTCATGGACTAACTTGCCGTCACGAAACCGAATAATCGCGACCACCGGCACTTCAACCCGTTTAAGAGTCGGAGCAACGCCGGGTAGCATCCAGTCCATCTGGATGGTATGAGTGAACTTAGCCAGCATTTCATCGACGAGTCGATCCGTGCCGATCGTGCGCGAAATCGGAACTAGCTCAAGGTCTGGCGGGATCTGGGGAATGAAGTCTTTGGAATAAAACTCACCCAATGCTGCTTTTCCGACTCCCCCAGTCATCACTGGAATGTGATTCACATAAGCGTCCTCAACCATCGTAGCGAGAGCATCTTCAGTGCTGTGAGTACCAAACTCGTGCCCGATATGCTCTTCCCAGACCGCTTGCAAGGCTTCCTGAGCGGGTGTCAGGCTTGGAGTTGCCTGTACTGCCTGTTTGTCTGCTGTTTGCTCTGTGACCATGTTGAATTCTCCTAAGTTCTATCCAAACTTCATCATCAGTTCTTTGTCAGAGACTTGTGGCATCTTTTCCTGTGGCGTGTGTGTTTCTCCTTCGACTCTGTTCGATGGGAAGTTTATAGATGGACTTTTACACGCGATCGCGTAGTGCTTTTAAACTAGGAAGCGATCTTAGATTTGTGCCATGCCACCATCGACGAATAGCTCAATACCGTTTACAAAGCTGCTGTCATCTGAAGCCAGAAAGACAACGGCTTTGGCAACCTCGTCGGGCGTGCCAGCTCGTCCCAATGGGATATTGTTAGCTTGGCTCGCCACAAATTCTTTCAACTGCTCTTCACTGAGTCCCCAGAGAAGATCGTAAGCGGGAGTCGGAATGAAACCAGGGCTGACCGCATTCACTCGAATGTGGCGGTCTTTGAGGTCGAGTGTCCAGGTGCGGGCAAACGATCGCACGGCGGCTTTGGTGGCACCATACACGCTGAAGGCTGGGATACCCATGATGGAATTAGTTGAGGCATTCAGGACAATGGAAGCGCCCTCTGGCATCAGTGGCAGTGCCTTCTGCACGGTGAAAAGTAGACCCTTGACATTGGTGTTGAATGTTTTGTCAAAATGTTCTTCGGTAATCGATCCGAGTGGGACAAGTTCGCCACCGCCAGCATTAGCAAAGATTACATCCAAGTGACCTTGCTCTTGCTTGATCGTGGCGTAAAGCCGATCGAGGTCTGCCAGATTTGAGACATCGCCCTGAATGCCAGTAACGTTCTTACCAATCTCGTTTACAGCAGCATCAAGTTCAGTCTGACGACGACCCGTGATAAAGACATAGGCACCTTCGGCGACAAATCGCTTAGCAGTGGCAAGTCCAATGCCGCTGGTGCCGCCAGTGACGAGTGCAACTTTTTCTGAGAGTTTTTGTGACATAGTGTTTTCCTGGTTGAGTTTACGGGAAACGTAAGGCATGGTGATTAACTCTTATACGTCAATCAGGCATTCTTGTGAGTGTTCATCCAAGTACGAAAGTGGAATGGATTATTGCGTTTAGATGTGCGCGATAACCTTCAGGACGCAGCGCTGATCAATTCCTCGCTTTTCGCCCAAAGCTGCTTAGCTTTGTTAGCATCGAGCGCATACGACCTTACGCCGTCGGCAAACGGGTTGGGCGTGTCATTGATCGGCACGACCGCACAATCTTCGAGATAGTGTCCACCGATCTCGTCTTTGTTAGCCACGACTGCTGCCCAGACCGACGTCGCGGCTGCCTGCGGAATTTCTTTCAACTCTTTCGGCGGCAGACCCGCTTCGGTGCGCGCTGCGTCAACAGTCTGCAAAAGTCCCTGCAAGTCCTCCGGCGAGAAATGGCGGGGTAGATCTGTCAGACTGTTTCCGGGCATCACCGAAGCAGCCCGAATGCCGCGATCGCGATGCCGCCTGTCAAACTCCACAGCGAACAGTGAATTGGCGGTTTTCGATCGGCTATAAGCAACCCATGGATCGTACGCCTGCTGCTCGAAATTCGGATCGTCCAAGTCAATATCGGCACCGCGATGCGCGAGCGACGACAGAACTACCAGCCGTCCATTATTGGCGAGCAGCGGCTCTATCTGATTGATTAGGGCAAAATGGCCAAGATGGTTCGTCCCGAACTGGACTTCAAAGCCGTTGATCGTCCGACCGAACGGGGTTGCCATAACGCCAGCGTTAGCGATGATGGCATCGAACGGTTGACCGTCAGCCAACAGTTTATTCGCACAGGCGCGAACGCTTTGCAAGGATGCCAGATCGAGATTGATCAACTCCAGGCTGCCGCCCTGCGACGCGGCATCACGAACCGATGCAGTGGCTGGCTCAGCTTTAGCGAGGTTCCTGACCGCGCCGACAACACTAGCGCCGTGAGAGACCAGTGAGCGGGCGGTTTCAAGCCCAATGCCCGACGATACACCCGTAACGAGGAATCGCTTTCCCTTGAGATCAATGCCCGTAAGCACCTCGTCGGCGGTCGATTTTGCACCAAATGTTTCAGTCATTTCTTTTTCCTTATAATTGTGCGTTTAGCACTAATGGCCAGCATCACGGCTCCAGTTAGTAGCGAGATTCGGATATGAGTCGTAGCAATCATGGTTCTCCTCCCAGCGTGAGTTGGTGGCTCTACGTTGTGTCTGCGCCTATCAGGATCGGGCGGATGGTTCGAAAACAAGCGAGCCATTGGAAAGACACCCTTTTCGAGTGGTGGTGATTATTCAGGCCGTTCTGATGAGCACCAACACAAAGACCGTGGGCAGGTTGTTAATAACGTGGGCGATGACGCCAGGCCAGACTGAGCCGCTGCGGCGGAACATTTCAGCGCTGATGAGACCAAATACCAAAGCCACTGGGAAGACGGTGTTGATGCCGTGAGCGAGGGCGAAGATCAGCGTGCTGCCCACAACGCCAATCAACGGACCGTAGCGGAGCAGCGCGTTGGTGATGACACCCCGGAATAGCAGCTCCTCGACGAGGGGCACGAGAAGACCGATAAACAGCGTGGCCAGGACCAGGAACAGCACCCCGCCGCTGCCACCGTCACCGAACACGTCCTGAGGGGTGGAGCTATCCCCGGTGAGGGCGGTGTAGGCCATGACCGCAAAACCTCTGACCACGAAGGCGACCACCCCTGCTCCGGCCCCGATCAGGAGCCAGCGTGCCGTGGTGCGGCGCGCACCGAAGGCGCTCCACGAGCGGAGGTGCAGCAGCGCCGCTGCCGCAAACCCAGCAAAGGGGGCGATAACAGACAGCGCGGCGAGGGCCAGGCCGTAGACGACGGGATCGAGACCGAGCTGCCCGGACAGCAACACACCCCCACGTGCGACAGCGCCAAAGACGACGAGACCGACAACGATCTCGAGCCAGCCCGGACGGGAGGGCTTGTTGGGTGAGGACTGCTCTGAAACAGCGGCAAAGGTCTTTCCCTGTCCCTGTGGGGAGTTAGAAGGCACTTTGGACATCATCATCACCTCTTAAGTTCTCTTTGTCTTAGTTCATGTGAGTGTAGTCAGTTCCAACACTCAACTTCTTGCAGATTCCTATGGAGTTTCCGATAGAATTAGCGAACCTATTTCAGTGTTACTTTAGTAAGTCGCTTGAAGTGCTGTATCAAATATTTCGCACTGCCGATCAACTACTGCGCTACATACCCACCATCTACCATCAACGTTTCACCTATTACGAACGATACCAGGTCAGATGATAAAAACAGGACTGCATTTGCAACTTCAAGCGGTGTTCCAATTCGTCCGATCGGGTGGAGTCCTGTTATGTAAGCTTTGACCTCATCCTGCCCACCTGTAGCTGCTTCAAACATATCTGTTTCGATTGCTGCTGGTGCAACGGCATTGATGCGAATCCCCGCTTTGGCATATTGGAGCGCAGCAGCTTTTGTTAAACCGACTACCGCATGTTTACTCGCGGTGTAGAGGGATTGGCTAGGAGATCCAACGACTCCAACCCCAGATGTCGTATTGACGATTGAACCACTTCCCTGTTTCAACATCTGAGCGATTTCATGTTTCATCGACAACCAAACGCCTTTGACATTGACATTCATCATGCGATCGTATTCAGCTTCTGTTTGCTCAATCAATGAGGGGTTTTCGGCGACAGTTCCTGCATTATTAAAGGCAATATCTAACCGACCAAAAACGCCAACCGCTTTATCAACCATTGCTTTAACATCGGCTTCTTTCGTGACATCTGATTGCACAAAAATCGCCTCTCCGCCAGCTTCCTTAATCAATCGAACAGTTTCTTCACCTCCATCCATGCGACGACCCACCACCACCACCTTTGCTTGTTGTTGGGCATAAGCGATCGCGGTAGCTCTGCCAATTCCTGAAGTTCCACCAGTGACTAACGCCACCTTATTCTGAAGTATCATTCTATTTCTCCTAAAATTAAGTCCGGTTGTTCTCTCTTGAAATGGATCGATTCACTGTGATTCCACGATCGACAATCAAAAATCAACTCACTGTGACTCCGCCATCGATCGCGCTTGGGTTGTCCAGTGATGTAGCTCGCAGCATCAGAACATAAGAACACAACCGTTGCAGCAATTTCCTCAGGTTGACCCCTATGCCCCATCGGGATGCTCGACGACACCATCGAATCAAACTGCTCTAAAGTCATGCCTATCTCTTGGAGGCTCTTAGAAGTAACTACTTCTGTGCCGCGAATATAGCCAGGATTGACGGCATTAATCCGAATCCTTTGCTTGGCATAATCGAGCGCAGCAGAACGAGTGAGACCCATCACAGCATGTTTGCTGCCAGTATAAGGACCCATTCCAGGTATCCCGATCAATCCCGCTACTGAAGAGTTGTTGATGATGACCCCTGCTCCTTGAGTCAGCATCTGTTGAATTTCATATTTCATGCATAAGAACACACCCCGCAGATTAGTTGCCATCATGCTGTCAAAGTCTTCAACAGACTGCTCGTGTAGTGGCTTTGGGAGTGTACCAAATCCAGCGTTATTGAAGGCAAAATCTAGCCTTCCGTAAGTTGCGACTGTTTCCTCTATCAGCGCCTTAACCTCTTGGTCACTCGATACATCCGATCGTACAAACAAACACTCCGCTCCTGTCTCACGAATCATCGCAGAAGTTGTTTCACCTTCTGCGTCGCGTCTGCCGGAGAACACAACTTTTGCACCCGCAGCACCAAAGGCGATCGCAGTTGCACGACCAATTCCCGCTGTGCCTCCAGTGACTAACGCCACCTTATTCTGAAGTATCATTCTATTTCTCCTAAAATCAAGTCCGGTTGTTCTCTCTTGAAATGGATCGATTCACTGTGATTCCACGATCAACAATCAAAAATCAACTCACTGTATATCCGCCATCGATCGCGCTTGGGTTGCCCAGTGATATAGCTAGCAGCATCAGAGCAGAGAAACACAACCGCTTGAGCAATTTCCGTAGCCTGACCGATCCGACCCATTGGAACCATAGATCCGAGATCATCGAACGTGATGCCCATCTGGTCAGCGCTACGAGCCATGAGGTCAGTCGCAATCGGACCAGGATTGACGGCATTGATCCGAATACCTTGTTTGGCATAGTCCAGAGCTGCCGATCTGCGCTTCGCAGCAGCGCTTCGCTATCGCGTCAGCCCCATTACTGCATGTTTGCTGGCGACGTAAGGAGAGATCCCCGGAAGCGCAACAAGACCATTCGTTGACGAGTTGTTCACGATCGCGCCTGCGCCTTGGGTTAACATCTGCTGAATTTCGTATTTCATACAGAGAAATAGCCCTCGTGCATTGATCGACATGATCTGGTCAAAATCCTCGATCAATTGTTCATGCAACGGTGTAACAACAAGATCAATTCCAGCATTATTAAAGGCACAATCGAGTTTGCCGTAGGTTGCGATCGCGAAGCGCAAGCTGTACCCAGCTTATCGCTTTCTGCACCAATTCCCGGACATCCGCCTCATTCGATACATCTGATTTCACGAACAAGCATTCCGCCCCAGTCTCGCGAATCAAATCAGCAGTTTCTTCACCTTCTACACCGCGTATGTCCGAGAAGACCACTTTGGCTCCAGCAGCACCGAATGCGATCGCTGTTGCTCGACCAATTCCCGATGCGCCTCCCGTAACTAACGCCACTTTATCTTGCAGTATCATTTTGTTTCTCCTGTTTCAATCAAGATTGACTTTCCGAGATTTAGCTCATTTGTCCAATCGGTCGAACAATGATTTCATTCACATCCACCTCTGCGGGTTGCTCGATTGCAAAGGCAATTGCCTTTGCAATCGCATCTGCTGGAATCACTGCCTCACGAAATCCCTCCACCCATTCCGCTGCTTCAGCATCCGTGATCGTGCTGGCAAGTTCAGTTTCCGTCACTCCAGGCGAAATCACCGTAACCCGGATGTCTGTCGATTCCTGCCGCAGTCCCTCAGAAATCGCCCAAACTGCAAACTTAGTGGCGCAGTATACGGCTGCGGTTGGATAGACGTTGTGCCCGCCGATCGAGGATAGATTGACAAACTGCCCTGATCGTTGCTGCTTAAAGAGAGGTAGCGCAGCAGCAATCCCGTGAAGCACACCGCGAATGTTCACATCAATCATGCGGTTCCATTCATCGACCTTCAGCACCTCAAGCCTGGAGAGTGGCATCAAGCCTGCATTGTTCACCACAACATCAAGGCGACCAAATTTATCTTGGGCAAACTCGACAAAGGCTTGCATGTCTTCGAGGTTGGTGACATCCAGGGTACGGTATTCTGCTTCGCCACCTTTAGAGCGAATTTCGGCAGCAATTGCTTCCAGTCGATCGGTGCGCTGCGCCCCTAACATAACCCGTAAACCCTGATGAGCCAGCAATCTAGCAGTTGCTTCACCAATACCGCTACTAGCTCCAGTAATCGCAATAACTTTGTTCTCAACAGTTGACATGGTGATTGTTCCTTGTAGGTGATTAAAGCTGATTAGCAGTTAGACTGCTTTTAGGATGTCTGCCTGTACGACTTGGGCAAGCTGCTCCATATACAACCGCGCCCATGCGATCGCGTTTTCTCTCAGTCCCACCACCACAACGCCTCGCATATCGAGTTTTGTGCCGTTGGTATGGTTGCCTTGCCAGTGCCACTCCGACCAACCCAACTCATATCAATTCCGTTTACATCCTCATACTTGCAGTACGACTGGACAAGGGTTTGAGCCTGTTTTTACGATGACTGCCTAAACGGAAGTGATATCACCCGCGATCGTATGGGTGATTAATTTCGCTTGAAGATCAGGAACTTGAGCGAAGAGAGCAGTCCAGTTCTTCCGCACCTGTTCTGCACCGATGAGGTTTCGCTCCGGATGAACGGGTTGTTCACCTACGAAGTCAGGAGCAAAGCAGTTCACGAACGTATCAATGTCATGAGCATTGATTGCAGCTTCCATCTTGAGCAGAACTGAGGAAGTGTTTTGAATAGAAGTAGTTTTTGTGTTCACGTTGTTATCTCCATTGTGCTTAGAGGTATTACTCGTCTGAGCCTTTATGCTGCCTTTGGCAACCAGGAAACTTTGTTGACTAACGAGATCACCGACGACCCTTCCGATCGCTCTGGGAAACGGGTTCGGATGCCTCGTCGCGTTTGAACACCTTGTAGGTGATCGCCAGGAATATGGGAATTATCACCAGCACCGATAGCGCCACGTAGGTAGCGTGGAACTCGCTGACGGTGAACAGAGCCGGTGCCGTCACGGCGCTTCCGGCTATGTTGAACAGGAGGAAGCCGACGATGTTGTTCGCGAAGTGTACGCCGATAGCAAGCTCGATGGTTCCGTCAATCAACGAGACTACGGTCCACACCAGACCCGGAACGAGGAAGTAGTTGGAAAAGACCGTGAGCCAGCCGCCCGTGATCGCCTCCGGGTTTAGGAGGTGTGGTACGGTGAAGATCACGGCTGACGTGAGCGCCAGAAAAACGCGGTTGGTCGAGATCATGCTCGCCCCCTGCACGATGTACCCGCGATAGAAAAGCTCCTCAGTGGTGGTCTGGATCGCGGTGAAGACCAGCGCGATCGGCACGAAGCGTGCGAACGCCGCCAGGTCGGAGTTGAAGGAAAAGGTGTCGGGGTAAAAAAGGTATTGTCCCAGCACGCCTATCAGACATACTGGAACGAACCAAGCCACAAACCCCTGGCCGATGCGACGCCAGCTTATCTTCTCCCGCGCCGTGACGAGCGTCCGGGGGTGGCGGCGGTGGATACGGGTAACGGCGATGAGAACCCCCACGAGGAAAAACGCGAAACCTGCCATAACAAACAGGAACTTCCCGAAAGGACCAAGCACGGAGTAATCCGGCTGGCCGCTGAGCGCGAACGCGACGAGGACGCCGGCGCCAGTCCCGACCACCAGCCACGCAAAGAGGATGACCACCAGTCCCAGAACATACCGCCACCACCGATACTTCCCCCACCTCGCAGCCTCCACATAAGTCACGTCTTTCACTTCCGTTCCGATTCCCTGCTTTCCTTGGGTTGCTTTGAACTTCATCTTTGTCTCCTTGACTCGTGCGTGATAGAGTTAGCGAACCTGTTTTGGGGTCATTCCAGTCAGGCGCTTAAACTGCTGGGTTAGATGGCTTTGACTGGCGAAGCCGACTTGTAGAGCAATGTCTGCGATCGCCAAATCCGTTTTCTTCAGCATCAATTTCGCCCGTTCCACCCGTTGTTGAATCACATACTGGTGTGGAGAAATGTCGATCGCCTGTTTGAATAAACTTGCAAAGTAAGTTGGGCTAATGTTGATCACTTCTGCAAGCTCAGTCAGTGACAAATCTCGGTCAAGGTGAGCGTGAATATAGTCGAGTACTTGCTGCAACTGGGTGCGCGTTAAGCCTCTGTTCTTGAATTCAAGGGTTGGCGTTGTAATTGTTAGCATGGTGCAAAAATGGTGATTTGTTCGACAGGAGAAGCTAACCGTCAAAATCAGGTGGCTTACTGGCACTAGCAAGCAAAAACAGAATCTTTAAGTTAGAAATCGAGCGCAAGAAAGCTGCCCAAGATCTAAAAGCATGAGCCTTTAAACATCGACCGAATTGTCATGAATTAAATTGAAACCTTGCTCACTTCTCAGAAATAAGCACTAGGCACGAATGTGTCAGAAATTGCTCATATGAGCTTCTTCAGAATGTCGCGAATATGAGTTTTTGCCGTACCTACAGAAATATTAAGCTTCCGAGCGATCGCGATACTGTTGTCTCCATCAACAATCAATTGCAACACCTCCAACTCCCGATCTGTGAGTGATGAGAGCGAGAATCATTTGCCTCAAGTCTGAATCAACTGCGCGAATCACAATCGCCTTAACCGAGTTACTGTCATCAGATGGACGAGGATAAGCTTGTTGGAGCCGCTCAGCGACCTCTTGGGCAACCGTAACAAGGGCATGATTAGAAGAGAGAGCATTGGAAAAATCAGCCTGAGTTGAAAACCTTGATTGCTTAAAATCATCTTTGGTCGATCGTGGACTGGATTTCATAAAATTGTCCTCAGTCAAACATGGATGGCGAACAAAGATTGGGGAGCTTAATGACTTGCAGCAACAATGGCTGTCATTAACTCTGTCATCTTCCAGCGTCCGGTGTATCGAATGTTATTGATAAATAGGGCTGGAGCAGTCGTTACTCCACTCTGTATTCCGCCTTCAATATCTTCATTGATGCGATCGACATGCACTTGTTTAGACAACTCTTTGAGAAATTGAGGGATATCAAGCCCTAAATCATTGGCGTACTCGACAAGATAACCATTCTCCAACCTTTGTTGATGGGCAAATAAAGTATCATTCATTAACCAAAACTGTCCCTGAGCGGCAGCGGCAACTGCTGCTTGGGCTGCCCGTTGAGCATGGGGATGAATCTGTGCTTGCGGAAAATGACGGAAGATGAAGCATAAATAATCTTCTCCAAAACAAGTATTCAGTTCTCGTTTGATCGCTTTAATCATCTTGTAAACGTCTGCACTTCTGGAGCATTGATAGTCTCCATACATCACCAGCACTACCTTGGCACTCAACACACCTTGAATCCAATCTTGGGTTGAAGGTGGTACAAGTAAGGAACTGTGGCTACAATCGTCGTTCATCTTTCTACATCTGCATCAAGCATGGAACCTTGTAATTCACTTGCATGGGTCCATTGACTGCATAACTGTTTGCATAAATTCAATATAGGAGATCGCTTTCAAGCCGTCGTCTACAGCAAGTTAAAATTTTTACAGTACAAATTGATAGAGTAACCGTGCCATCGCAAAGTATAAGGCTGGCTATAACTCAAGTTAGAATCCCAATTCTATCGAAAGTACATCCTACAAACTTACAATGCCGCGTTTAACGGCAACAATTACAGCTTGGGTGCGATCGCTCACATCTAACTTATTCAAAATCCGATTGACATGAGATTTGACAGTGCCTTCACCAATACTCAAAGCAGCCGCAATATCGGCATTGCTCATTCCCTGCGCCAGTGAGCCGAGTACTTCTAGTTCTCGTTCACTCAGTTCTGGATTGCTGAGGCGCTGTACCAACTTTGCTCCTACATCGGGCGGAATATACTTCTGACCCCGATGAACGGTACGAATGGCATTCAGAAGCTCGTCAGGTTCAGTTTCTTTCAAGAGATATCCTTTTGCGCCTGCCTGCAATCCCCGATAAATATCTTCGTCACTATCATACGTGGTCAGTACAATAATCCGAGCAGATTTAGCAGTAGCACAAATTGCACCAATGGCGGCAACCCCATCCACTTCAGGCATTCGCAGATCCATGAGTGTGACATCCGGTTGGTGTTCTCCAAATAGCGCGATCGCTTGTTGCCCATTTTCGGCTTGGGCAATCACCTGCATATCTGGGTCACGGTTAATAATCGTGGCTAATCCTTGCCGAAAAATGGCATGATCGTCTGCAATCAGAACCCGAATTGTTGTGGCTTGGCTCATCGTAATGCTACTCAAGGGTTGACGGTGACAATAATTTCTGTTCCTTGTCCAGGTTGACTCCTAATCGTCAGTTGTGCGCCGATGCGCTCTGCCCGTTCGCTCATGCCTAATAAGCCAAAACCCTCAGAGGATGGAATACTCCCAACTCCAAAGCCCTGTCCATTGTCTTCCACGCGCAAGCAAACCTGATCGCGATCGTAGATTAGCTCCACTCGAATTTCATCAGCATTGGCGTGTCGAATCGCATTGGTTAAGGCTTCCTGCCCCATCCGCAATAGATTACTCTCGACTTCAGTCGGTAGAGAATACACCGCACCCTCAATCTCATAATATAAAGTGGTATCCGTTGCAGCAGCCCTGATTTGAGCGACGAGACGATGTAGAGCGCTCTGTAAACTGCCCTCCTCCAAAAGCTGAGGACGGAGCGCTACTACCGATCGCCGCGCTTCAACCAGTCCAGTTCGTGCCAATTCTTTGATCAGGTCTAGGTGTGCCCCAGTTGCTTCTAAATCATCCATTAGCACCTGGTTTGCAGCTCCCGCCTGAGCCAGAATGCCTGTAAACGCCTGAGCGAGTGTGTCGTGAATCTCGCGTGCCATGCGGTTACGTTCTTCCAAAATCGAGGCTACTTCAGCTTGCTTTTGCAGCGTAATATCTCGCGCCAGCCAAATCACCTGCTCGTGCTGAATCGGGGCAATGCGAGCCGAAAACCAGATTTCTCGTCCAGCTATCCACTGGCTGTATTCAACGGTGAGGACTTGTTGGGTTCTCACCACCTGCTGAATGTAATTCAGGAATTCATCGGCTTGTTCTTTAGCATAGAGTTGATGCAGTGTTTTGCCAGTATACTCCTCCCTATACTCCTCTCCATAGGACGGATTTCCTTGAATTGCACAGATCAATTGCCCCTCAGCATTGAAGATACACAGCGGATCGGGAATGGCTGAAAAGAGCGCCCGTAGTTCTGCTTCAGAGGCTTGCAGCGCTATTTCTGCCTGTTTGCGTTCGCGTAGCGCAGCTTGCTGTTCGCTAATATCTGCAATCACTCCTTCCATGCATTCATCGGCTGCATTCAGACGAGTCGAGTACAGTCCCCAAAACAGCGTACCGTCTCGTTTTTGCAGTTGCACTTCAAAGTTTTGCAGTTCACCATCACGCTTCAGCAATTCAATGGCTTTGTGGCGATCACTGGAATTTACATAACAGTCGGTAGTCTGTTTCTTCCCAATCATCTCATCGGGTGAATCATAGCCAAATAGATCCGCAAAGCGTTGATTGGCATCGATAATTAATCCATCCGAGAGGCGCGTGCGGAAGATCCCTACCTGTGAATTTTCAAAGATATTGCGAAACTTGGCTTCACTGCGCTGTAGAGCTGCCTCGGCTTGTTTGCGCCCTGTGATATCATTGCCAACGGATAGAATTTCCACCACCTGTCCCTGTTCATCCAAAATTGCTTGATTTGACCAGGCAACCCAAACCCGTCTGCCGTCTCGACACAGGTTTTCATTCTCGACTTGCAGATAAGATTGCAGATAAGATTCAGGGTTGTGAAACAGGTTTTGGACAAATGGTTTGAGATCGCGCCCACAGCTATCGATTTCTGGAACGATCGTTTCGAGTAAGGTACGCCCTAAAATCTCGTGTGCCTCATAGCCAAAAAATTCCAGCCCGCAGTCATTCAAGTATTGAATCCGTCCTTGCATATCACAGCGAACGATGATTGAATTCGCAGTTTGTATCAGGTTTCGATAATCTGCTTCACTTCTCCGTAACGCTGCGGTTCGTTGGGCAACCTGTTGTTCTAAAGTCCGATTGTAATCGTCTAGTAATTTCTCGGCTTGTTTGCGCTGGGTAATGTCTTGAAAGGCGACGATCGCATAAGCTATATTGCCCCGTTCGTCATAAACTGGCGTTCCCCATGCCTCAACTGGAATTGTGGTGTTGTTTTGCCGAATTTCTATATCTTCACTCCTGGTGCGATCGCCCTTTAACGCTCGGACAGTTGGCAGTTTCTCTGTCGGATATATTCGCTCCGTTCCCGCTTCATAAAACTGATAAACTGCTGAAATTTGCTCCGGTGCTACGGAGGGATCGGTTCCTTTACCCGTTAGCTGAATGCCCCGTTGGTTGGCATAGTAAGGGCGACCAGTCGCATCCACGATCGCAATCCCGACCGGAACCGCTTCGAGAAACTGAGTTATCTTGCTTTCGCTCTTCCGCAGCTTTGAGTAAAGGAAAGCATTTTCGATCGCGATCGCCGCCTGGGTAGATAACAGATTCAGAACTTGCGTTCGCGTAGCGTCTCCTTCGGAGAATCGTTCGGGTGTAAATGCCCCAACCGCCAATTGATTTTCGAGATACAACACGCCAACCAACTTAGCTTGATTGAGCAATGGCAAACAGAAAATAGATTTGGTTTGGTGCTGTTGAATGTATGGATCGTTGATAAAAATACCTTCACGAGTCGCATCATTTAAAATGACAGATTCATGAGTGCGGATAACACAATTAATAATTGTTTCGGGTAAGCGATTTGCGGTTGGGATTGATTGCAGCAATTGTGTAGCATAAATATTCTCACCATCTACATAACTTAATTCACCTGATGCTTCAATTGCCCATTCTCCTGCGTTTTCCAGAACCAAGTATCCGGTTTGTGCGCCAGCGTTCTGAATTAGAATCTGCATTAAGGAACGAAGCAACTGCTCTAGTTCAATTTCACGAGAAATTGCCTGGGATGCTTTCAGTACCGCCGCCAAATCGAAAGCGATGGGTGAGTTATTAGATGTGGTTCCAGAAGTGGTAGGAACTGACGTGGGGTATGCCCTAGAAGACTGAGGAAAGAACTGCCCATAGCGACTTTCTATATCTTTAACCTTTGCTTTTGCGCCCCAGCGTTCATAGCAGTAGTGGGCTTCTTTCATGTAGCTTTGGGCAAATTTTGACCGACCTCGCGCCAGATAATGTTTAGCCGCTAATTCATAGGCGAGTGCTTCTTCCTGGATAAACTCATGCTCAGAAGCACCTGATATAGCGCGTTCGTAAAACTCTTCAGCCTCAAAAAATTGCCCTAAGACTCGCGCTTTTTCTGCCTCGACTAGATGAAACTTATGTAGATAATTCATTGGAGCATGATACGCCCATTTTTGCAGCTTTTCTTGGTTGCTGCTCACATAACTTAGGCAAGGTGATTTTTCAAGGCTTGAACTCTCAACCAATAGACTCAAAAGCACTAGAGAATGGTAGAAATGGAATATAGGTACAATTGTTATTGTTTTTACCTCTTCTATATACTGTCTGGCTAACACAGCAGTTTGTGCAGCTTTATGATACTCCCCAAATAGATAACACAATATAAGTTTGTTTACATGTAAGTATTGAAGTTCAAATTTTTCTTTAACTGTAATAGTGCGTGCTAGCGCTTGTTCTTCATCATATACACTACCAATTAAACGGCTGGGATTCTCAGACCTACCTAACAGATTAAGAACTGTCTGCCACAATAATGCAATCCAATTAGAGGGGTTTTCCCGTCTGATTTGACCGATCGCTTTGCTGTAGGTTGCCGTTTTTTGTTCCAGTTGGGTGAGTGACTCACCCATAAAAAACGAATTATAACATGCATAATATGCAGCATAGCCAGCAAATTCAAAGTCTCCGGTTTCCACTCCGTTTTGATAAGCATCATCCAGCATTGGTATTGTTTCCCTAAAATGTACCTTCCAAGGCATAACATGGGCGCTCGATACCATTAATGCTTTAGCATTCCCTTTTGTAGTATTCAATCGTTCTACCAAACTGAGAGCCAATTTGCCAAATTTATAACCAAGTTCGATGTCTTGAACAACTCCACATAGAATAAATCCGTAGGAAGCATAACTGTGTGGCGACCAGGTAGCATTGCCGTAGTCGAGCGATAAATTTACCATTCTGCACACAATCAGTATCAGCAATGCTGGTGATACCATATTTGCAGCAGCCACGATATTCGTTAGGATATAAATTGCTGCCAGCGGTTCTGGTGCGGTCATTTTTGGCAGATCAATTAAGTCTTCAATTTCTCGTCCACCGAGGAGTGCAGATGTTTCTTCCAATCCTTTTTGAACATCTAATTGACTGGGATTTTCTATTAAGTTTACTTCCAGCAGATGCAACACTTCTAGTCCAATTTTCAGTGCTGATTTGGGGTTGCCCTGTGACAAATATCTTTGAATTCTGCTATCGTAAACCTGCACTTTGTCTATCGCTGTTTTAGCGCGATCGAGTACCACTTCTACGAATTGTTCCATCTCATCGAAGCAACCATGAAGATACGCTGCTCCTGCTGCTTGGGAGTACAACGCTAAAGTTAGGTCATACTCATTCTGCCAACTATCTGTATCTAGGAGTTTAAGCCCTGTATTGAAATACTTAAGAGCTGCTTCATAAGCCGTTGCTGTCTTTGCTTTCTGACCTGCGAATAAGTTTAATCGAGCAATTTTATTGCGTTCCGAGCGATCGGTAATAAACTCAATTCCTCGATCGAGATGATCGACAATTTCAAACAGTCGCTCAGAGGGTTGCTCTGGTGAAGTTTTTTCGAGTAAATTGCGACCGATTTGGAGATGAACGACTTGTTTGTGCGACTCATCAATTAAGGCATAAGCAGCTTGCTGTACGCGATCGTGCAAAAACTTATACTCTTGAACTAACAAGTTTTCGTCTAATTCAGATATAGGTTGAATTAATCCTGCTTGGATGGCTGCTAGTAAATTTTGGAAAATTGCTTTAGGTGTTTTTTCACAAACGATCGCTAAAGTTTCTAAGTCGAATTGGGAGCCAACGCAAGCAGCTAAGCGGAGAATTTGCCGTGTTTCTTCTGGCAATTTCTTCAACTGGAGCAGCAGCAGTTCCACCACATTATCGGTTATATTTCGGGCTTGAATTTGAGCAATATTCCACTGCCAGTTCAACTGTTTCGCATTAAAGATTAACAGATTTTCGCTATAGAGCATTCGCAAAAATTCACCGACAAAGAAAGGGTTGCCCTCGGTTTTACGTAACACTAATTGGGCTAAAGAACGAACGGTGTCAGGATTACGATCTAGCGTCTCGGCAATCAATTGATTCAACGATTCCAACGTTAAGGGTGCTAAGGTAATCTCCTGAAGCACTGCCCTTTGTTTTCGCAATTTCTCTAGCGTCAATACTAATGGATGCGCTGGATTCACTTCCGAGTCTCGATAGGCTCCGATCAGAAATAGAAATTGGGTTTGCTCGTCAAGCATCATTAGTTCGATTAACTTCAGCGTGGCTGAATCCGCCCACTGTAAGTCATCTAAAAAGATCACCAGAGGATGTTCTTGGGAACAAAATACTCGAATAAACTGCTGGAAAACTCGATTAAAACGATTTTGAGCTTCTGTGGCTCCCACCTCTGGGACGGGTAGCTGCCTGCCGATAATCAGTTCTACTTCGGGAATCACATCAATGATGATCTGTCCGTTACTCCCTAATGCCGTCAGCAGACGCGATCGCCACTGTTGCACTTGCTCATCCGGTTCCCCCAAAAGTTGCTGCACCAACTTTTGCAGGGCATCCACAATGGCGCTGTAGGGAATATTGCGCCTGAATTGGTCAAATTTCCCAGAAATAAAATAACCGCGGTTTGCTGTGATCGGCTTATAGAGTTCCTGCACTAATGCTGATTTGCCAATTCCCGCATAGCCAGAAACCAACATCATTTCGACTTTGAATTGAGGATTTTCTATGCCTGACTCTGGTCGGTGGGCTTCGCCAACATTCCCTCTTGAGGCTACTCTTTCAAACGCCGCCAATAATGCTGCAATCTCCGCTTCGCGTCCATACAGCTTTTGGGGAATCTGAAACTGATCCGAAACATCTTGCAGACCTAATTGAATATGAGCAATTTGACCTGTTGTTGTAAATTGCTCGCTACAGCGTTCTAAATCCGCTTTGATCCCCCAAGCACTCTGATAGCGATCCTCCGCATTCTTCGCCATCAGTTTCAAAATCAGGTCTGAAATGGGTTTGGGAATTGCAGCGTTCAATTCGTGCGGCGGAATCGGCGGTCTGGCAATGTGACAGTGAACTAGCGTAAGGATGTCTTGGGTGGGAAACGGCAACTGTCCCGTTAACAGTTCGTAGAATGTTACGCCTAGCGAGTAGAAATCGGTGCGGTAATCGAGCAAACGGTTCATCCGCCCGGTTTGCTCTGGCGACAGATAGGCAAGCGTGCCTTCTAACACATGGGGACTTTTGAACGTCGGATTGGTGCGGTTAAAGCGGGTGGCAATACCAAAGTCAATAATTTTGACAACGCCAGTATTCGGATTAAGGACGATGTTGCTAGGATTGATATCTTTGTGAATGACTCCATTCTCATGAATTCTGCCCAAAATATCTGTGATATCGATTGCTAATCGTAAGAAATTGGATAAAGGTATCGGACAATAGTTTGCTTGCTGCCGCATCCATCTTTCGATAGATTCTCCACCAAAATCTTCCAAGAGAATAACGAGCGTGCGCTGATAGTCTTGCTGACTATATGCTTTGATTACTCCTTCCTCTTTGAGGGAACGGGTAATTTCATATTCCTGCCTATAGCGAATTAGTTCTTCAGGAGAGGGATAATCTTGCTTAAGTAGTTTGACGATGATTGCCCGACCATCCTGCACCCTGATACCCCGGTAGACAACAGATGCTGAACTTGAATAGATTTTGCAATGGAAGGCGATCCCAGCTAGAGCAATCATTGAACTCTCTCCCGATCAGTACCATGGGTTGTGTTGCTTTAACTGCGGTCTGACAAGCCATTGACTTGACTAAAACTCAACAGAAGCAACCACTCCAAAAATTTGAGTTCCGAATTCTGCAGCCGCGCTAAAATATTCGCTTTAGTATAGTAACGCCTTTAACTTGCCCAAAGCAAATTACTGGACTTCGTTCATGGGAAGAAGGCAACATCCATTGAAACTGGAAGCCTACACGCTCACCGTCAGGGAGCGTGTAGGTAGTTCACAACAATTAAAGGCGGAAGCCCACGAGTATGTGGGTGACTGAGGAACCCACATACGTCCTATGCCTTCGGCACGCTACGCGAACAGGCGTGGGAGGAAGCTGCAGGCACTTTTAAGTGCCGTCCCCATCTTTCAACTAATTCGCTAACACTGACACCCTCAGATTCGGCTACTTGCTTTAACCTGAGTTCGACGTAAGAAAAAGTCTGAAAACCAAGCAGAGTAAAGAGCGTAGCAACATAAACTCCTTTGATATCATGTCAATAAGGTTTGATTAATGAAAATAACTAGCACGCATCAAATACTTTGATACTTAAAGGAAGTAAAATGATTTTGTGATGAATTCATTATCCGGATGAGTAGTAAAAAAGCGTTAAAGCAGGATCTGCGGGGAGGAAGACGTGAAAATGCTGGCAGGAAGCCAATTTGGAAGAATAAAGAGACAATTACAATCCGTGTGCCGAAATTAATTGCAACACAAGTGTTGGAGCTAGCCCACAGACTAGATTCTGGAGAAAATATTGAATTAGACACAGAATCAAAAACATCAAAAATTAATGAAATAATCACAAAATCTAATTTGACAACTCAAGAAAAGGAATATGATTTTGTGATGGATTCAAACTTAGAAGAAACTGAAATAATTACAAAATCAATAACAACATCTAATTTACTCAATGATGAAATAATCACGAAATCAAAAACTTCTATAACAAGAGCTGTTGAAGTAGCCAAAAAAATTCTCAAACATAAAAAGTCAGCACGAATATCGCTTGCCAAGCTAATTTCAAAGCTTTACTCATTAACTGTGTCTCCGGAAGATTTAAAATAAGCGCTATCTTTGTTTTTGTGATTATTTCAAATATAAGGAGGTATTTAAAAAAATTATGGAAATGGAATTAGAGAAACTGTTTTGTGATGTGGATGACTTTTGTCAAAAATTTGAAACAATTTGGCGACAAGAATTACTATCTAATGGAGACCGAAAGCGTAACAGAAAATTAACTTTATGTTTGAGTGAAGTGATGACAATAATTATTTATTTTCATCAATCCTCCTATAGAAACTTTAAAGATTACTATATTAAACACGTCTGTAATTTTTTTAGAAAATATTTCCCAAAACTTGTCAGCTACAACCGTTTTGTAGAATTGAAGAAAAACGCGTTAATCCCCCTCTGCTGGTATCTCCATCTACGTCGTGGACAAAATACTGGTATTAATTTTATTGATTCAACTTCCATAGAAATTTGCTTAACTCAAAGAGCTAAGCGTAATCGCGTTTTTAAAGGTTTTGCTAATTGGGGGAAAAATTCTCTTGGTTGGTACTTTGGTTTTAAATTACATCTTATAATCAACGACCAAGGTGAGTTGATGTCTTTTCTGATAACTCCTGCTAATATTGATGACCGTAAACCCGTACCAAAAATGACAAAAAATTTATTAGGTAAACTTTTTGGTGATAGAGGTTATATTTCTCAAAAATTATTTCAACAACTTTTAGAGCAAAATCTTCAACTTATTACAACTGTTAAAAAAAATATGAAAAATCGTTTGATGCCTTTAATAGATAAAATCTTGTTGAGAAAACGTTCTCTCATAGAAACAGTCAATGATCAATTAAAAAATATCTCCCAAATAGAACATACTCGCCACCGCAGTGTATCCAATTTTCTGGTCAATATTCTTGCGGGTCTAATTGCTTATACCTACCAAAACAAAAAACCTTCATTAAATCTAACAACAAAAGATTTAGCAACATTGCCAGAGGCGAACTTCTTACATTCTCAAGCTTTAGGGCTTGTTGTGGCCTAACTCGCTTACGTCGAACTCAGGTTGCTTTAAGGTATCCCAAGTAGAAGGAGTTAGCCAAATTGCTTTTCTAACCTTTGCTTCATCATAGAACAAAGGCTCGTTCCTCATTGCTTTCTTTTTAGGTCTTGGTGTTGACATTTCTTAGCTAGGTGAACTAAGCTAATTTTAGGTCGAGAAGGGAGATGAGTCAAGATGCAGATTAGCTACCAATACAAATTACGCCCTAAACAAAGTCAATCAAAAATCATGGATTCGTGGTTGGATATGCAGCGTAGTTTGTTCAATTGGTTTCTGGCTGACCGCATTGACGGCTATTATCAAACCTTTATCATGGGTGGGTATTGCGATATCAGAACAAAAACTGAGCGATACCCGTTAACTTGTTCGTTGAGTAAAAACTCAAATCTGCATAATCCTTGGAAGAATCCAGACAAAAACGGAGTAATCAAAAAGCGCTCTTGTTCTTTGATGCAAGATGCTTATTTGGCAGAAATGAAACAGGCTAGACCTTGGTACAAAGCAATTTACTCAAACGTGTTGCAGATGCTGGTCAAGCGTCTTGACGCGGCAATGGAAGGTTTCTTTAAACATGGTCGTGGCTTTCCTTCGTTCAAGAACAGATCTAACTTTCGTTCTTTCCAATACAAACCAGGTGACGTTAAGCTCGACGGAAATAAAATATATCTACCATCAATCGGGTGGATGCGGTTTTACAATTCTCGTCCGATACCACAAGGCTTTCAAATTCGTACTGTGACGCTGCGTAAAAAAGCAGATGGATGGTATATCAGCATATTAATTAGGGATGATTCAGTTCCTGATTTTCCAACTCCAAAAGAAGTCAATACTCTCGTGGGATTGGATATGGGATTGACTAAGCTTGTTCATTGCTCAGATGGTTCTGACGCGTGACAATCCCCGCCTTAGCACCTCTAAAAGAGGTAAACGTACTTTAAAAATCAGGCAGCGACGCTTATCTAGAAAAAATATTGGCAGCGCTAATCGCAACAAAGAAGCGCAAAAAGTTGCTAGACTCCACAAAAAACACGCCGACAAACGCACTGCCTACCAATGGCTGATTGCTAGCAAGATAATTAGAAAAGCTGACGCTATCAGCGTGGAAAATCTGAACATCAAAGGGATGAAAGCAAGGTGTAAACCGAAGCCTGATGATGTTAAACAAGGTCGATTTCTCAAGAATGGTCAATCTGCTAAGCGTGGGTTGAATCGTTCCATCTCCGATGCTTCATGGGGAACTTTGATAGAAAAAATTCAGTACGCGGCTGCGAAGTCGGGAAAAAGTTTTTTCAAAGTAGATCCAAAAAATACAAGCCGCACCTGTTCTAAATGCGGTGTAATAGATGCCTTGTCTCGTTTTGGAGAGAAGTTTGTATGTACATCATGTGGTCATGAAGCACACGCAGACAAACAAGCTGCCCTCAATGTCAAAACAAGAGCAATCAAAAACAACCAGTTAATTATCAAGAAAATCAAAAAAGTACGCAGGGACTCTGCGGAACTCAAGCAATTAACATTGTTTGAAACGCCCACCGTTGAATTAACATCGGTTAAAAGGAAACAACATCGCGCTCATTCGAGCAAACGCGATGTGCCTGGGAACCCGCCAACTCAATTGAGTTTATGGGATATTGGGGACTTGGCTTAGTCTTCAAGAATCCCACACCTTCTAGGTGTGGGAGTGTCAAACCCTAAATCCTGCATCCCCCTCAATCGCCCCCGCAGGTATCACATCCGAATCATCATCAAAAAAGTCATCATAATTATCCTCTACCCCAGATGCGTTTTGTTGGGATAATTCTTCTTGTTGGGCAAGTGTAGCAACAGAAGAAGAAGCATTACTATTTGGTTCTTGATACGCTACAGCAGGAGAAACCACTGCTGCTGTTTGCGGACTAACCATAGGGGTAATCAGTACCAACTGTGATATCTCTTCCAATCCACACACACGCTTAATCGTCTGAATTTGGCTCTCCAATACTCCAATCGCCCATAAGGCAACCTTCCTCAGTTTTTCTCCCCTAATCCCAACTGAATGCATCGACAGGGGCAACCAAAACGCTTTGAGGGTATATACTACTGTCTCTACCAACCCCATCTCCATCGGGTTAGATATCAAGTACTTGAACATCTTCCCCGTCTCCGTATTCCCACTCCTCTTTATCTGCGGTATAACAAATTCTGTCATCTCCCTTCCTTTAAACCCTACTAACCACGCGCTTCACAATTGAAGTATTACAGCACGAGAATTGTACTAATAGATGATAGACAAATCGTAAAATATAAGTGCTGCTCTGTACTTGCTTATACCATAACTTCATACTGAGAAAATGTCATCTCCGACTATGCTCCTGTTTCCCTCACAATACCCCAGCATAGTAGGAGTATCCCTAGTACATACGTATTATTAAACTCATGGTATGGTTACACATACACTAGCTATATCCCAGCATTGCAGTAGTATCCCCTCGCTACCACACGAGCGCCCTAAAAAGTCATATCCCCGCACTTAGACAAGGTATGTTTACTAGGGTCAGTAACACCTCAATTATCACAAATTCCCAATCCTACCCGTCTCGTTATGTAACACAATATAAAACACTTTGTCTTATATTTTATTTCCTAATTGTAGAATATTTACAGTACTTTAAATAATATTTATACTTACTTTTAAATATATTTAGCTAGATAAATAACCCGCGATCGCCTGTGTTTACAATTAGAACAATATCTCACTACACAAACATTGTAGGCATTGCAGTATTTCACGCATTGTCATAAACATACTGTGTCGGTTATAACAGTCATGTGGTGGCACTGGCGTACTGGGAAGATACTGCTATTGTGCCGTATCCCCGTACTTGGACAAGGTATGTTTACTAGGGTCAATTCTAAATCAACAGACTATTTCAATTAAGTAAATGAACTTATTAATTAAAATTAAATTGAGTTGCAATAAAGCAAGTTATTGAGAATAAGGAAGATTCGTTAAAAGAGTATATTTATTCGTAACGACTTTGATTAAGCCAATTTTACATAACCAAAATCAAAATAATTATAAATTGCAAACAGAAATTCAAAATATATATAACTTTATATGACAAGCAATTCAAACACTACCAGAAAGAAATCCCTAAACTCACATCTTGCACCTGTACGAGTAAACCCTAAAAAAGCTTACCAACAGCACAAAAATGTAACATAAAAAAAATGAAGAGCTTCAGTAATAAAGAGTCGCTATTGTTACTACAATAATAGCGATAATACTTGATTCAAGAAATTGCTCACAAACAAATCAGACTTTATTGATAATGATAATAACATAGCAAGAGAGTGTAGGCGAGCGTCGCTCGCCTACACTCTCATATTCATTC
>JXCB02000003.1:47981-53520 GCA_000828075.3 Tolypothrix campylonemoides VB511288
CGCACTGTCTCTTCTTTTACTTGATATTGAGCGATTGATTCCCCTTGCACGTAGTTCTGGTTTTGACATCCATATTTCCAGGTGCAAGATGTGAGATTAAGAAGCTGTGTTAAAGCTGTATCGACAATATCAGGATGATGTTCCATTACCACGTTGACAGCAAAGCCCGACACGCTCTGATTGTTAAACAGCAACTTCTGACATTGAGCAGTTGTCAAACTAGGATAATCACCGGACAGCCAACCATAACTCACAAAACGCCCTTCAACACCCAAACAGGATAGATTTTGTGCAATCGCACTTCCGCCAACTGGATCAAGAATGATATTGATACCCTTGCCATTGGTGATCTCAAGGACAGTTTCGTGCCATTTCAAGTCGGTGTAATCAATGGCATAATCACATCCCCAATTTTTGATCATTTCTCGTTTTGCTTCTGTACTAGCTGTCCCAAACACATCACTAGCATTCATTAGCTTGGAGAGTTGTACAAGTAGATTACCGACACCTCCTCCTGCTGCATGAATCAGTACACTTTCACCACGTCGAATTCTTGCCGCGTAATCTAGCAATAGATAAGCACTTAGCCCCTGTATTAGCAGAGCAAGCACAGTATGTTCGTCAAGCGTATCTGGAATGCGAATTATCTGCTCTGGCTTGATCAGTAGATATTCAGCGTATCCACCTGCTGCAAACGAAATAGCTGCAATCCGTTCTCCTACTCTCACATTTGTCACATCTGCTCCCACTGCTTCGACTACGCCAATGACTTCCATCCCAGGAGTATAGGGAAGTGGTAATTGAAGTGGGTATGTACCTTGATGCTGCATGATGTCAGCAAAGTTTATTCCTGCGGCAATAACTTTCAACAGCACACACTCAGGACTGCAATCGGGTTTTGGTTCATCCTGATAGGTGAGAACTTCCGATCCGCCACGTGTTGTGACACGAATGGATTTCATTACATTTTTCCCAGTTTCATTGAACTTTCTCAATATAGAGATTAGTTACCCAAAATGTAAGTAGGCACCACTTGGTAACCTTAAGCAGTAGACTGGCAGTATGGATAGGCAGCAAATAATGAATGAGGAATTTGCAACACAAACAACTTTTGAGCGTGATTACCCTGTGCGACGGCTACTCATCCTTATATCGGATGCTTGGACACCAATTGTTTTTCATTGCCTTTCAGATGGGAAAAAACGGTTTAGCGAACTCCAGCGACAACTACCCGATATATCTAAAAAAGTTCTAACTCAGGTTCTAAGGCGTTTAGAGCGTGACGGTTTGGTACATCGAACGGTTTATGCAGTTGTTCCTCCAAAAACGGAATACAGTCTCACGGAATATGGTCAAAAACTCCATGAGCCAATCGCGATGCTTTGCCAGTGGGCACGTTCAAACGAAGCAGTGATTGACGCTATCTATGCCGAAAAAGACAAATCTACAGAAAAATAAACACTGCTTTACGCAATAGTCTGCCTAACAATTGATAGACAGAAAGTTTCTGTATAATACTCCAAAGCTGCTGTTTAAGCCGAATCTTTCCGCATAATACGCTCATTTGGGTGGATAGGTCGAAAGTTTCTCCATAACATCCTAAAGGGTAGAGGCAAAAGGGTAGAGGGTGGACTGGCTGTATCTATCTTCCGAACCGTTTGGGCGATCGCTTCCAGCGGGCGCTCCGCGCCAATGCCCAAAGGGCACGCTACGCGAACGCCCTTTGGGCGGCTCCTCCGGAGCATCGCGCCGGCGTTGAGTTGAAAGTCTCTTCACACTTGCATATAACTGTAGGTTGGGGAGCCAGCGCTGCAGGAGGGAAACCCTTCTGCATAGCGCTGCTCGCAACGCACTGGCTCCTCAAGTCGAGCCACTGCCTTGCGGAGAGAAGTTGCAAGGAGGGTTTCCCTCCGGGCAAACTTCGGGGGGTTCCCCCCGTTGTGGCAAGTGGCGTGGGAAACCCGAACTGTGCAAGTGGCTCCCCAACCTAGGATTCTGTGCGCCTTCAAAGAGAACTGGTATTAGCTACCCAATTATTACCTCACTGTTACTATCTGTATAATCCGTACTTACAGTCACCTGCTGCCAAGCATCCAAATCCGTTTTGACCCATTCCAGTTTTTCCTGAATCAAGTTCATAGCATCCGTGCCTAATACCAGTCGCATCGGTGGATGAGGACTTTCCACAGCTTGAATGATGGCTTGCGCCGCTCTAGCTGGATTGCCAGGTTGCTGACCATCCATATCTTTGAACCACTGCAATGAAGCTCCGCTCACGGTCGCATAGGCATCAATGGATTGTTCGGCTGCTCTTAGAGAGCGTCCGTTGAAGTCTGTGCGAAATGCCCCAGGTTCAATTAAAGTGACTTTAATTCCAAAGGATTCGACCTCCTTAGCCAGGGCTTCAGACATACCTTCAAGAGCAAATTTAGTGGCACAGTAGATGCTGCTTCCGCCAAATCCTACTAATCCTGCTGTGGATGACATATTCACAATGTGACCGCTGCCGAGCTTCCGCATCAAAGGCAAGACCGTTCGGATCAGACGGAGTGCCCCAAAGAAGTTGGTTTCAAACTGCTGGTAAATATCGGTATCATTGACTTCTTCAAGTGCTCCAATTAGTCCATAGCCAGCATTGTTGACTAGCACATCAATTCGACCAAATGTGGCGATCGCTGTATCAACCGCTGCTTGTATGTCTTGGGCTAACGTTACATCCAGACGTACAGCCTTGGCAGTCTCCCGATAGTGGTCAATTAAAGCGCCAAGTTGCTCTGGTTCGCGAGCAGTAGCAAGCACTTCGTCGCCCTTCTTCAACACAGCTTCTGCTAGGGCACGTCCGAATCCTGTTGAGCATCCTGTAATTAACCAAACTTTAGGAGCGACACGATTTTTGTCTCTTGTCATTTGTTTTCTCCGATACAAGAACGATGAGACGCGCCTCATATTTCTTACGATAGGAGACAGCCATGTGACTGTCCAATATATATTTGACTAAGATTAATAGGTTAGACATATAAGTGTGATAGAACTACGGCATCTCCACTACTTCATCGCAGTGGCTGAAGAACTACACTTTAGTCGAGCAGCCCAGCGGTTGTGCATTTCCCAACCCCCGCTCAGTCAGCAGATTCGCGGTTTGGAAGATGAACTAGGAGTCAAGCTGTTTGAACGAACGAAGCGGCAAGTGCAGCTTACTGAAGCAGGCAAAGTGTTTTTAGAGCGCTCGTATGAAGTGTTAGCGCAACTCGAACAGGCTATCGTTGTGACACAACAGATCGGGCGGGGTGAGGTTGGACGGTTGGCGATCGGCTTTGTTGACTCTGCAATGTATACGTTACTACCAGAGATTGTAAGGGTATTTCGAGAACAGTTTCCGGCGGTAGAACTGCGATTGCATGAACTGACGACTGCTCAACAGATTCAAGCGCTGTATCAGAAACAGGTTGATATCGGCATTGTTCGTTCTGCCATCATCGAGCCAGGTTTGAGTGTGGAGTGCCTTTTGCCAGAATCATTGGTCTTGGCGTTACCAGAAACCCATCCGCTTTCTGCCCAGACTCAAGTGTCGCTCTCCACATTGGCTTCGGAATTATTTATCCTATTTCCTGCCAAAATGGGACCCGTCTTTTACGAGCAGATTATTAACATTTGTCAACAAGCTGGATTTCGTCCCAAGGTGGCTCAGGAGGCAGTTCAAATGCAAACTATCATCGGCTTAGTTGCAGCAGGACTGGGCATTGCTTTCGTTCCCGCCTCCTTGCAAAACTTCCACAGAAGCGGAGTCATTTACAGACCTTTACAAGAGCAGATACCTAAAATCGGACTTTATCTGGCTTGGCGGCAGCATGATTCCTCACCAGTCATAAGCGCATTTCTCAGCTTGGCACGGAAGACGACACAGCGGGGAGTCAAATCGTGATGATACGTGAGCAGTTAGGGATCAATCACCTCACCGGAGGAGCCTCCAAGTAATGTCGAGAGCAGTAACCGTTAGCAGCCTAACTGTTTATTATGCGCAGCATTAAACCACATCACCCCCGCATCATGCAGCTCCTCCTACCCCCACCAACAGGTTTTGACCACACCCGTCACAGACTGATCCTTCTTGCCGAAATAGGTAAAACTTGGCAAAGATACAATCAAGCGAGTACAAAAGGAACAAACCGATAAACAAGCTTTGGTTCAGTTAACCCCGCACGAAACTACGTCTCACCCGAAGCGTGAGGTGTAGGAGCGTCACTTAAGTTTGTTTTATCAAAAACCGTATTCAATAACTTTTAATTTTCAACTTATAAATGATATCTGTCATTTACAAAAAGGCTGACTTTCTGGACACGTTAGGCTACGTGTTGGGAAAAGATGATGCTGTACTTGTAACTACCAACATGGCAGGAAAGACTGTAGCTGACTTTAACCAACAGTTTCTCGATACCAAATACGCCAATAAAGGAACGTCAAGGCAATGCGCCCACCTGATTATCTCAATTGCCCATAGGGAAAGCTATCACGAACATTTAGATGATAGCCAGTACAGCTATGTAGCAGAGGAGTACCTAAAAGAAATGGGGTATTTGCCAAACAAAGAAGAAAATAGCATCGCCAGTCAATTTGTTGCAGTCCGACACCAAGACAGAAACCACGAACACTTACACCTAATTGCCTCTCGTATCAGGCTGGATGGTACGACTGTAAGCGATTCTTTCGATTATTTCAAAGCTCAAGAAATCACCCGTCGGCTGAGTGCTGAGTTGGGATTAGAAATTACACCTACCAGTAATAATGCGATCGCACAGAAGTTACAATCCGAATATGGTATCACCGTCCTCACCAGTCCTAACCGCTCTAAAAGCATAAGAGAAGTTAACGCCAAACATTCTACCCCTGGAGCTAAAGAGATTATTAGGGGAGCAATAGCACAAGCGATTCAAGGACAACCCACCGCATCTGAGTACGTCCAGCGCTTGGAGGAAAATAATATCCGGGTGTTACCTAAGTTCCAAGGCAAGGAACTGTTGGGATTTACCTATGTCCAAGAGAACGTACTCATCGCAGGCTATCAGGTAAGCAAGAACTACAGCTTACCAAAACTCAAGTCAGAGTTTGGACTATCTTACAAGCAAGAACGCGATTACACCAAGTTATCAGCTATTCGTTCCCAATCGCTGCTTTACATCGGCGTCATACCCAAAAAGAAGAAAAAAGCGAAAAAGGCACAACAGGAGGAAACTTTTAAACTACCCAGCGGTAATGATGGAGATAACAGTAGCGATGCTCACATCTTGCACCTGGAAATATGGATGTCAAAACCAGAACTACGTGCAAGGGGAATCAATCGCTCAATATCAAGTAAAAGAAGAGACAGTGCGAATTGAGGAAAAATAGATTCAAGGGCAGTTTGGGCAGCCTCACCCCAATCAGGTGGTAATGGTAACTGAGTCTGAAGATAAGTCCAATGAGTGATAAGATAGGCAGTTAGAGAAAGAATAAGCCAGCGATACATTCCAAGCAAAGTTCCTTGACCAAAACGGTGCAAACC
>JXCB02000003.1:54510-61093 GCA_000828075.3 Tolypothrix campylonemoides VB511288
GTAGGCGAGCGACGCTCGCCTACACTCTCTTGCTATGTTATTATCATTATCAATAAAGTCTGATTTGTTTCTGAGCAATTTCTTGAATCAAGTATTATCGCTATTATTGTAGTAACAATAGCGACTCTTTATTACTGAAGCTCTTCATTTTTTTTATGTTACATTTTTGTGCTGTTGGTAAGCTTTTTTAGGGTTTACTCGTACAGGTGCAAGATGTGAGTCAAGGACTTTCAGGCGCGTTATGCGGTTGTGGAGCAGATGAGGGCACAGCGCTCTGGGCAATTGCATCAAACAGCGGGTATAGAAATGGGGGGATAGAGGTGGTGAGCGCGGGCAACCTTGGTCGCAGCGCATCTTGCGTCAGGAGAAAACCCGCTTTCCCAAAGCTTTGGCGGCGGATGGAAGGGAAATTGAAGTACAGCGCACACCACCGCGTTCTTCACAACTACAAGAGTTTTATTAACTCAAGTTCCGGGTTATCAACTTCACATTGATCGCAAAGCTGGCGATTGCCTTCTCCTGACGGAGACGCTCCGCGAACGGCAGTGCCCCTTGGGCAATCGCTCGGTCGAAATTGGTTTAGTAATTCTCTTGGAAACTCACAGTGTCAGTTCCTCAACCCGCTTCACCCTTACCACCAACTCGCCACCCAAAATCTCTACCACCCTCTTTACAATTCTGTGCTTGGTGTCTTCCGGGTCTTTTAGCACCTTACGCATGAGTGAACCGTACTTTTTGATGGCTTCATCATCTGAAATGCCCGGAGATTCTTGCTTTCCATACTCTCTGGCAAGGTCAGAAATGTTCCATTTTTTTTCATTAAGTAATTTTTCTAGCGCATTCATGCTACAGCTTTGCATAGTACTGCTATTTAATTCTAAGCGGTAGCTGCCCTTAGTTGTATGCTGTCGTGAGTGCCTTGACTGCCAATTAGCATGATTGTGTTGCAAAGGGGGTACAAAGTTTGCGGTTTGATAGTTTTAGGGAAAATTACTATTCCTCCTCTACTGCGTCATCGTAGATGGGTAGAACTTCAGAATCTGGACTTTGGCACTCACCATCAAACTCAATCTGGATTAACTCACCAGCTAGTTCTTTGGCTTTTGCCTTGGCTTGCCTGACGTTGCTAGCTTCTACTTCAAACTGACAGCTAGCTTCAACAGTCACAGATACGGTGTAGGTCTTGATTTTGTTGCGTTTCATGTCTTTAACTCAAAGTCAGGTGTGTTATGGGTTCCCCAACATACGGGGGAACCATGATGCTACTTAATGGCGACTAAAAACGTAGGTTTCCTCATAGCTGACTTCGACTGAAAAGTAAGAATCCATAAACCAGTCACGGGCGATCGCTTCCCAATCGATGTACGATTCAGGAATGCCTAACTCTTCCAACTTCAATAGCCTTCCGTCTTGCTCCCACATTTGATAAACAAAGTCTTCTTCATCTTTGTATTGCCCCAAGTAATGCTCTTGAAAGTCTTCAAGTGTGGAATCATTGCCGTAATATTCGCAATAAAGAGCAAAGGCTTTGCCGTGTTCAGAGAGTAACTGAGCTAACTCTGCAATGCGCTCAATTGATTCATGCTCATCAATTTTTATTTCCTGCCAGTTTTCAAAATCATGTATTGCCCACTCCTCAGCATCTGGTTCTGGAGAATTTGAGAGCATTTCCTCAATCTCTGCCCAAATGTCTTCGGCGTCTTGGTCGCAGTCCACCCAGCGCCCATGTAATTTGCCGTTGTTGTATGCTGCAAGACAAGCTACATAAATCCGGGGTGTTTGGTTTTGTGTCATGATAAATTTACCTCTCGTTGTTGACGGGTGGCGAAGCGCCGCTGTCTCTTGGCGGGGATGCGGCAGCTTTTAAAAGTTGAGGGTTTAACCGCCCACTCACAAGGACGCTCATTAATTAGCTAGTTTTTCGTTTGAATTCTCCCCAGTTCTCTGCTGGAAATATTGAGAGTGATTTCCCCCACTCTTCATTACTCATCCGGTTATCTTGACTGCGCTTATAGCTGTTAATTACTTTTTTCCAATTCCATAAATATTCCTGAGAAGTGAATGCATCGAAAAATTCTCGCATTACTGCTCTAATGTGGTGGCATTGCAGATGTACTTTTTCTTCTATAGTTCTTTCATCTAAGTCATAATGCTCAGTTGTACATAGTGGGTGAATTCTTTCTATGAAGAGCTTTTGTGAAAAATGAAGGGTAAAGCCCCCGGATCAGCCGGGGTTGGGAGTTATTTAGAAGGGAACTGCAAAGCACTTAATTAGCATTTGCAACGTGTCTGGACTTAGCAATGTAACTTTGCCATCATCGGTTTTACAAATAAGTCGAAAGTTTCCATCTTCTAAACAAGCGCCAGTCACAGATGCCCAGTTTTTGAGATGGGGAATGTAAATTGTTACTGGAGAAAGATTAGCTGCGTTCATTGTTAAAATCCTTTTAGTTCTTTAATTGATGCCAAGGTGACCGCCTTGGTCTTTTCTTACTCTCCTGTTATAGCATTGTTATGCTATAAAAAAACATGGTTATGTTATAAGAGAGAAAAGTTTAGGAAACCTTTATGCAGATTGCTTTTACAGAACCACGGCAACTGACAAAACAGCAGGAGGGCAACATATACAAGGGCTTCGGCTATTTCATCAGCAACCATAAGGCAGACTGGCATGTAGGGGACGCGCCAGGGCTGGATAACTTTGTGCAGCGGGCTGCTATAAAAAGCAACTGACTGTGTATGAGGTGGAAGGGACGGAAAAATGGCACTTTGTCGAAAGAAGCAAGCGGATGATTGATGCGATTGCAGCCCTAAGCGATGCTTGGTTATATCCCTCTTCTGTCACTCTCCGGAACTAGTAAGTAGTAAATAAGTGAAATTATCCAGAAGCATAACAGGGTTTAAATTGATTCATTGCAGCCATTAAATGATTGAATCCCAGGAGTAAATGTGAATTTGGGAAAATATCTAGCCAGGGATAAATTAACCAAAATAGTAAGAGTGGCTGGATGATTAGACGCAGATTATTTAAAGTATTCTTCCATCCGCATTCGTGGTTCCATTGTTGATGATGAGAGAAGTCAACAGAACTATTTTCTTGTACATCAGTCTCAATTTGACGAGATTTATTTAAGGCTAACAAGGCTGGAGAATTTAAACTAATCATTGTGTAAACACAAAAAATGATTTCCCACCACCTCTCTATATGTTGAAAATTTGTAAACCGATAATCTGTCCAACCGAGTTCCTGTTTACACTGTCGAAACCCATATTCTACCCAGGTTCTTAATCCATATAAATCGCTATCGCGTTTTTTTGATATTTCCTTGAAGATTTGTCATAACAAAGGAAGTAGAATTTTCTGGCATGGTTTCCGGGTCAGTAGTTATTTCCCAATAGGTTATGCCTCTTTTTTTACCATAAATTATTTCTCGGATGTATCTGGTTTCTGATTTTTGATTACTAAATGTTCTCTGGAATTTGCACCACTTATTCGCCCTAACGCTCTGACCTGCTGGTAACCAGACTCCATGATTACTTCTTATTGCTACGACATAATCTATTTTAGATTCAGTTAGCTTTCTAATAAATTGGCTACTTTCACCATATAAACTATCTGCCAATACTAGTTCAATCTTAAAACCTGATTCAATTAGTTCTGTAATAATTTCTGACGCTAACTCTATTTTGGTTTTATATTTATCTTCTGCTTTTAGGGTTCCTTTTGGTTTGAATACTTTTACACTTAAGGGAAAGGTTATATTAGAGTAAACTCCATAGGCATTGACTGAAACTATTCCATTATCAACTTTTCCTACACTCCCTAAGTACTGTCTTGCTACATAATCTGTCTTTTTACCTTTTTTTCTATCTCCTGTTTCATCTATTACTACAGTAATCGCCTGACCATTTAATATTTTTTTCAGTCTATTTAATCTTCGTTGTTTTAATTGATCTGCTGACCAATCTGAATTTGCTAGAAAATAGTGTAATGACTGTGCTGAATTTATACTTACAACTTTCGCTATTTCTGGTAATGATTTTCTTTTTATCGTCGATATTATTCCCAAGTGTAAATATTTGAAGCACTCATAATTTCTTACTTCTTTAAATAAGTCTTTATACTCTGCACAATATTCATCTATGATGGCAACTGTTGGGTGAGGATCTCTTGCCAAATGCTTGAGGATTTGTAATTCTACATCCATTGCCCTACTTAGCTTCCAGAGTTTTTTCTTTTAATCCTTTTATTCAGAATACTCGGAAAGTGACAGAAGAGGGATATGCCTTCCCCAACAAACTCTGCCCCAGTGAATGCAAGCCTTGTAAAAGCCCAGACGGTGGCGGGTCTGGAACATGGCTAACGATTGCTTATGCTAAGTACCGGGGATTGCAGATATATGTATTTCCTTTGTTTAAAACTCAGTTTGGCGACACTAGCTGGCTGCCGGATTGGATGAAAGAACCAGAAGCAGAACAACTAAGCCTATTTTAGAGCAGCAAATTGCAGTTTAAAGATTTCGTGAACCTAGTAGAGAAATGACATCTTTTAGCACTGTTATGCTAAAAAATAAGAGTGGAAGAAACAAAGCGACGTGAAACCGGAGGCAAAGAACCGAGCGCGGGGCGGGGAAACGACTCTTAGCGAGCGAAGTAGAAACCACCAGCTGCGGAGGAAACAAGGGCCCGCGACGGCAACAAACAAAGCAGCTCCAAGCCCATCGGCAACCCCCAGCCACCGGAGCACAACAGAGGGCGAACGACCTGGGAACCACTGCCCTGCAAGGACACCCAACCACTGAAAAACAGTAGCCGATTTGAAACTGAGCAGCAAACGCCAAAGAAACTACGCGATAAAGCCTTTGAGCGCACCAGCGAAAGGATAAGACGCGATGTTGAGCCTACCCGATAGCTAAAGCTGACAGACTTACCAGCACCAAGAAGTTGTTCTTTTCTTCTTCTTTTCCACAAGCAGGCGGAGCGCGCGCGGGCGCGGCGACGCCGCGCCTAGATAAACGGGACTCACCAACAGATCAACGCGCTACGCGCGTGCGGCGACGCGGGCTTGGGGCTTTGGGCAGCGCGCGCTCCGTCTTGCCCCCACGAGTAATGCTGAAGGGGTGAGTTGACGTGTAATCAACGCAGGTTTATTAGAGTTAACTTAACTTATTTGAGCGAGCGTAAGCTCCCAACAGATAACGCAAGCAGGCAAAAAATAGCCCCCAGTAAGTTGGGGGCGTAAATTGTTGAGTGCAGCAAAGTGATGATGAGCTATTGCACCAAAATCGAGCGTATCAAAATGCTCATTACCTCGCCTGTGTTGCCAGTTGGCACTTGGGGACTCCAATCACTAATTTCGGCGTATCTGAGTTGGTGCAGAACGCGAATTGTGCTCTTTACAGCTTTGGGAGAACCAATCAGTGTATGTTTAATGAGTTCTCTTTCTGGGGCTGTTTTATCGTTATCGCTAGCTTGAGGGGCTGTTACGGGTGTATTCGAGGTATCAGCACTGGGTAAAAAGTCTTGGATTGTCATGATTCACCTATGATGAAAGGCTGTACAACACAATAAAGCCATCAACTAATGGAGTCAAGATTTTAAGTCTAATCATTAGACTTGTTTTGCCAGTGAAATAGCGATTTTAAGTGAGGGGGAATTTTCTCATCGATGACTTTTTTGATTTCCAAAAGGGCATCAATCTCAGCCAGTCGGTCTAAGTACTTCTGTTCTGGTTCTCGTGGGTTCTCTCGTCCAAACCAAGTTTTGACAAGCTGTACAGACACGCCTAGTAGTTCGGCGAGTTGAGCTTGGGTTAGTTCGTATTTTTCAACAAAGTCGCGGGGATGCAAGGCTAATCGACGTATGGAGCGCATAAATTTTAGCAGCTGTATCACCCGATGCGCGTTATACTCTGCCTCCTCTCTAACCATTGCCTTTAGTCCAATCATTAGACTAATTTTACAGCGGATTAACTGGAGTAGTTGGGTCAGAGGTGAAACTACTTGGGGCGATTGCTCCCCGAGCGCCATCGCAGTCTGCTACAGAGCGATTCCATTTGTCATAGCGTTGAGAAATTGATAGTGAAAATGCGACTCCTAAAAATGCAGGATAGACTCAGGAAAAACTCATCTCTAGGCATTGCACATCCCAAGAAATCTTTTAGGAATTCTCTGTCGTAAGCCAAGCACGCAAAACCTCTGCGACTGTCCACGCTTGGGCAATACATCCCCGTGGAGTCATAGGGGCATTGCCATCAAAAATTTCGCTGAGATTACCGACACCGTGAGCAGTGACTGTACGTTCGCTTATTTTTGAAGGGAGAGAGGAATTAATGCCTGACAGGGTAAGGTTTCAATGCGATTGTGGATCGGCTAAAAACCCCTCCGTGTAATACGTGGAAAAAGGGGATTGAGAGCCTAGGTGTAATACATGGTAAACCCAGCCCCGAGAATCCGTATATTACATGGGAAATCAATTCATGAGCGAGCGTATTACATAGATCAGAACTGCCGTGTAATACACGATAAAGCAGTGCTATTCAAGGCTCAGATTAGCGTGTATTACACGGATATTGGTTAATATT
>JXCB02000003.1:64281-74617 GCA_000828075.3 Tolypothrix campylonemoides VB511288
TTAGCCGAGCCACAATCGCATTGAAACCTTACCCTGTTAGGCATTAATTCCTCTCTCCCTTTTAAAATGAGCGAACGTACAGCAGTGAGATGGTTCGCCATTGGCTCTAAGAACTGACGAGCAACAGCCGGATTTTTATAGACACGCATATGTGCCAGGACAAACGGACCCAGCAACCAACCCCAGACTGTTCCCTGATGATAAGCTCCATCACGCTGATACTGATTACCACCGTAGATTCCCTGATATTTGGCATGGTCGGGACAGAGCGATCGCAATCCATGCGAAGTTACCAGCATCCGCCCACAAGCATCTACCACTCCTCGTTGTTGGGCTGGCGTGAGCGGGCTAGAGGGTAAGGAGACGGCAAAAATTTGGTTAGGGCGCAAGGATGGGTCATCTCCATCGGGACCATCTAGCACATCGTAGCAGTAGCCGGTCTGTTGATTCCAAAAGCGAGAAAATCTGACTTGGGTACGGTCGGCGATCGCCGAATACTCCTGATGGGGCTTGCCAATGTGGCGAGCAAAGTTTGCCATTGTCCGTAAAACATTATACCAAAGCGCATTGACCTCTATGGGTTTACCGATACGCGGTGTCACAACCCAATCTCCGACTTTGGCGTCCATCCAGGTGAGTTGCACACCCGTTTCCCCTGCATAAAGTAAACCATCGGTGGAATCGAGGTGGATGTTGTAGCGAGTGCCGCGACAGTGCCAGTCGATGATATCTGCAAGCACCCCAAAGAGTTCATGCAACAAATCATCATCCTCAGTGGCGCTGTAGTAAGCGCGGACTGCTTCAAAATACCACAGAGTCGCATCGACTGTATTGTATTCTGGTGTTTCACCCGCATCGGGAAAGCGATTGGGCAACATTCCTTGGTCTACATAGCTAGCAAAGGTGCGGAGAATTGAGCGTGCTATCTCTGGGCGTTCAGTGGCAAGGGTCAGACCGGGTAGGCTAATCATCGTATCGCGTCCCCAGTCACTAAACCAGTGATAACCAGCGATGATGGTTTTGCCGTGAGGGTGTTCTTTTACGGAGCGGTCAACAATAAACTGGTCAGCAGCCAACACTAGATGATTGACCCAATGAGGAGAATCGGGAGCATGGAGGGGTCGGTTAGATTTCCACTGTCCGATTAACTTCTGCTCTTGAGTGTGACGGTGGTGGAGTGCTGCTTCACCATCCAAGTCTGGTTGGTTGTCAGTACTGGCGACAAAGGTGAGCGATTCCCCAGGGTTAAGTGTAGCTTCAAAAGTAGCAGCGTGGAGGTGGTCTTCTTTGTCGCTCAGTCCTCGGTAGCGTTCAACTGCTAGGTCAAAGCCATAATACCAATTGTGGACAACAGATGCACTGCCGTGGTCACTCAGAAGATACAGTGGTACAGCACCCAGATAAGCTGCGACACAAATCCCTTGTGTCACTGGCTCAAAACATTTGTTATGGTTGTTAATTTCTGCTGATTTTGGAGAGAAAAAAGAACTTTTACGGTTGGAGCAAAAGCTGGATAAAGCGATTGAGTTGTTAAGCGGCGATAAACCAGTTTCAGTAAAAGATAGCCTTTCTTTAGAATCCAGTGTAACAAATGTTGTAGAAGAGTGGCTCCAGAAAAACTCAAATAGTAATAAAGATATAGAGGTAAAACTTAGGGATAAATTACAAAATTTTCAAGATATTAGTGAAACTGCAAGGCATAATGTTGAAAAGCGAAAAGAATTTGACTCTATTGCTAGTGAATGGTTAAAACTTAGATGTAACAGTCTGAAAGAATTGGGAATTAGAAATGTTCTCAGTAAAAACATTGAGATGAAAGAGGCTGGAGGTCTTCTCTATCCACAAGATAAAATAACTCAACTTAACGAGGATATTGACAAATTACTAAAGATTTTGGTCACAAGCCTTTCTACACATCAGCATCCTTCTCTTTCTGAGACAATAACTCTTAAGCTACCAACATCTGTGTACCTAGATGTACTTAAGGTAATTTGGGAGGAAGTAATTCCAAAATATTTAAATAGTGAACCTGAGCAAATATCTAATGAAGCCTTAAATCGGCTAAAAGGATACTTTCTGCTTTTGAGAGATGAACTCAAACAAATGCAATCACTTTAATAAGTTAGTTACTTTCTGACCTTGAGAGAACAACAAGCATTTTCTCAGGTATACAGGGCAAACGCATCTAAAGTATAAGATTGCTTTTATTGCAAGGGTTTCAGCATTTTATCTTCAAGCCGATTTTTTGAGCAAAATCCTTATAGAGTAAGCATTTTAGAACTCACGTGCGTTTGCCCTGCTCAGGTATAGATATAGAATAAATTATCTTTTGTTCTAATATTCTAATGGACATGAGCATTTATTCCAAAGAAATAAAAATTCACTTTTTAGAGTAGGAAACTGCTCCAGAATATTACAAATCCTTTCACGGAAAGTTGAAGCTTGCTCAGGATAGTTCATGATAGTATTCCTTATCTCAGTCAAAATTGAATGGAGAGCATCTATATCTCTCCTTTCCAAAGCATCGTCTATCTGGAAATCAATATCCAAGTCATCATCAAAATCAAAAAATCCTGTCATACATTATTTCCTATGCAAAAATAAAAGTTACTTTGCCTGCACACCAATTGAACAATTTGTTGAAATTCAATCGTTGACTAGCTAGTAACATTAAGCACAGATTATTTAAGGTATCCGGCCACTTTATACTGACTTTGCAAAAACACTCTACTTTTTTGTTAATGCTTCATGAAAAATATGTTTCATCTACAAAAGCTTTATCAGGGGTAGTAATAAACTTTGATAAGCCTAAGCCGTGGCGAAAATTACTGAAACCGTGATAAATAGACGAAAATGGTGTGTTAAGACAGCCTAACGCACCTAAAAATATCTGGATTATCCTGTACTCACCTTTCAACCTTCAATAAACTTCAATGCGGCCCCATTCATGCAGTAGATGTTAATGATTTTTCCAGTCCGCTTAGTTTCAATCAAGTGTTGAACAAAAGCTTGAGTAGCAAAGAACACGCCCTTCAAGTTGACATTCAAGAAGTTCTTTCAAAGCTGATTAAGCCATTCTTCTCCATGAAACCTGGTGGTACATAGAATTCAGTGGCTTTACGATAAGCTGACAACATTCCTTTGGAAGTTTTCCACCTGACCGTCTTGACCTTTTTTGAATTCAAAATTCAAACTTCAAAGTTCAAAATGAAGAATAAAGAAACTTTTGAATTAATTAATTTTGAGTACAGGCTCCCGCTGAAATTTTATTCAGCGGTCTGCAATCAGTGGTGGGTTCAAGCCCCCACTGATTGTAATTTTGAATTTATAATTTTGAATTTTGAATTCCCCGAAGGAGTTGACCTCTAATTATAGGACTTACGCATTGACAATTTAGGCAAAATATGAGTAGATAAGTCAGTCGCAGGTCAATTTTGAGCTTTCCTCAGTCCAGGGGCTGAGGAGACCTGCCAGGAAAGCGGAATACCAAACCTTATTGATCGCTCACCCAAATATCCTGACTTTCATAAAAATCTCCTCTGTGCTCTAATGTAAACCCACCTAACAACAATCCCAACCAAACCTCTACCAGTGGCATATTCAGTGCCTTTTGAAGTTCACTCAAACGGATTGTTGTCTTAATCTGTGCCATGTATTGAGCGATCGCAATAATCCACTCCTCAACATTTTCCTCATGCGCCAAATTTATAATCTGGTCAGCCAGTTCTATTTCAGTTGGCGTTTGCTCTGCCAATAGTTCATCGACCAGCTTTAGCACAGCAGCTTTGTCCACTTCATTTACAGTTGAGCTATCTGCTTTTTGAGATAATTTCTTCTTTCGGCTGTCAGGATATTGTACGCTGTCTGGTTCACAAAAAAACTCTGCCACATCTAGTGACAATGACTGAACGAACAAATCCACGCAACTTTCTAAATCCACTACTGGTTCAGTGGGATTATATTGATGTTCCCACTGACTCATCATCAATTCTGCTCTTGCTGCACACACTTGTGATAGCTGCACCAACACATTCCCTGCTATATGCAACTGTTGTATCAATGGTTGTTTTGATATCGTTCGCTCTAAAGCTTCAAGTAGCGACCGCAAGTCTGCCATTTCTGGAAACTTAGATGCCGTTTCTAACGATTGCCATAAATCGAGTTCACTCTGCCGACTTTTACTCAAATTTTTACCTCTGGATGAAGTGGGCAAGGTCGAGTGGGACAATTAAGCGGATGCAATTCTACTGAAGAACGGAAGCGTTCAATTTTCATTCCACAATGCTCAGAAAAAACACTCAAAATCCTCACGAGTAGCATTTTAACTTGGCTTTCAGTCAGTCCCAAGCAATGAACTGGCTCAATCTTCGCCACGCGGTCGTTACCCATCCACAGTTCTGCCCCCAACGCATGGAGTGGGGAATCTTTTGTTTCTCGATACCAATGAACGACAGCCGCCCCAACCGCTGGAGATGGAATTTCAAGCGTTATAACTCGTTCGGAATCTCTGACACGAAGCCCCAACTGCTCACTTGCATAGAGTTGCTGTCCCCGTCGCCTCTGCTTCCTTTGATAATTTCGTACCCCGCGATGGCGGTAATAAGAACGGCGGTTGTGGCAATACTTTGGATTCCAACATCCATCGCCACCTTCTCCATGCCGTTGCTGTGCTTCGGGCGAAGTCAGTTTTGAGCAAAGCCGACATTTTTCACTATCCTGGCGTGCCATTTCCACCTCGACGAATTGGCGCTAGTAATTCCTCAACCCATTGTTGGTTTGCCTCTGATAATGCAGGAGGTGGAATCGGTTGACTGTAATCAATGCGTTCGTTATACCCAGCACGCTCGCATACACTATCAACAATTGCCTGCAAATTAACGCTCAATTCTTCATCTGACAACAACAGTGGCAAAGGAAAACTGGGAATTGGTTCGGGTAAATTAAAGCCATATAAATCAGCTTTGGGACGTTGTGAACTTCGACTCACAACGATACGGTAGTCTGTTGGCTGTACATCACCTAACATGGTCATCGGTGAGTGAGCGCGTAGTAAGTCAATTTCTATCAGATGGGAAAGACTTCCTAAAACCCGCTCCCGTTTCTTTTCATAGGCTGTTCTACCCGAACCTTTTTGTTTGTTTTTGGGCGATAACACTTCAATTATGGTAATCACAGTATCGCTGCCTATTTCTCGGACTTCCAAATACCGCTCTTTTACGGTTATGGGCATGGGTAGCGCTATTGATTGCGGACGCTTTTGAGTTAGGGTAGATGCTGTCTCTGGCTGAAGTTTCTCTGTGACTGAATTAGATGAACTGGCTTTCAGGACTGTAGCATCTGGAATTCCGATTAAAACCTCATCGCCATCCCGGTCTTGGTAAGTACGAGTTTCGACTTCAATGTAATACTTTGGGCGCAACTGAGGTGCAACTGTATCGGCAATCGCCACCAAAAGCCGAGTATGGAATGACGACCAGAAAGCTGGGTGTTCGAGATAGGGATTCATACCTGGAAATAGTGAGGGCATTGGTTAAGCTCCCATCCCACAAGCGTTTTTCATAGTATACCCTATTCCTCGTTGAATATAGTCGTAGTTTCGTCGTATAAAAGATATTGAATACATATTTTATATTGAGTATGCTATAATGAAGGGCAATCGCGTTCATGTGTTAGCCATTGAGTTATAGTTTTGGCAATAATTCCCTACCTCCTATCAAACTCATCCCACTCGACGATAGGACTGCAGCATCTGCAACGATTTCTAAAAAACTCAGTGGCAAAACTGCAAAGATAAAAGCGCCGATTGATATCCGGTGGGTAAAGGTACAAGAATTTTTACGAAGCAGTAACATACGCCCTAATAGCCGTAAATTGTATGAACGGGAACTCAAGCGTTTCTTGGGCTGGACAGAACTGCATTACCAAGAGTTACGTCCTCGTCACCTGGGACATTACAAAGAATATTTGATGGAGGATGTACAGACTGATGCTGGTAAAGCTTTGACCAAAAATAGCATCAACAGTGCGCTGACAGCCCTAAAAAGTTTCTTCAAATGGTTGACTTTAACTTATCCTGATATGATTTCTACTAACCCAACTGTTGGGGTGAAGTTTGAAAAGGTACCCCTGCCACCAGCACAAAGTTTAACATCTCAACAAATGCAACAGGTTTGGGAGGCGTTGGAATTTTTGGGAGAGACTAAACAGCGCGATACTGCTCTTGTCCATATCCTCAGTCATGGGTTAAGGGCGGGGGAAATTGTAGATTTAAATGTAGGTGCGTTTGATGGCAAGTTGCTGTTTTTAGCAGATACAAAAACTGATGAACCGCGACTGGTACCTCTGCGCAAGGAAAGCCGTGAAACACTTGGGAATTATCTATCATGGCGAGAAGAACAAGGGGAGCAAATGATGAGCACAAGCCCACTGATTGTCTCCCACCACAATTCACGCAAAGGGGAACGGCTAAGCTATCACGGCATTTATTTTGCTATAGAGAAAATTGGCGAACTGGCTAATATTCCCAATCTGCATCCACACCAATTCCGCCACACGTATGCAACTGAGTTATTGCTGTTGGGAGTTGACCCGAGTCATGCGAAACGGTTGACAGGGCATCAAAGCGAGAAAGCATTTCGGCGGTATACACTTCGCAGTGAACAAGAAGCGGCGATCGCTGCTTACTATCGTGCCATTGGAGAGGAAAAAGTGGAATAGGGTCCAATACCCTTGGTCGATGCCGCTTTCTCTCCCCCTGCTTAAGAACTACTTCAAGAGCTCCTAAATGCTGCTTCATAAATCCCAATCAAGTGTGAAAGTTTCGTCACCTCACATCTTGCACCTGGAAATATGGATGTCAAAACCAGAACTACGTGCAAGGGGAATCAATCGCTCAATATCAAGTAAAAGAAGAGACAGTGCGAATTGAGGAAAAATAGATTCAAGGGCAGTTTGGGCAGCCTCACCCCAATCAGGTGGTAATGGTAACTGAGTCTGAAGATAAGTCCAATGAGTGATAAGATAGGCAGTTAGAGAAAGAATAAGCCAGCGATACATTCCAAGCAAAGTTCCTTGACCAAAACGGTGCAAACCAAAACGATGCTTAACGGTTTTAAACCATCCCTCAATCTGCCAGCGACGCTTACCCCACCATTTAAGAGTGGAAGCTTTAATGGGTCTAGTAGATAAAACAAAACGCTTTTCTAGTTTTCCATTGTCGCGTTTTAAGTAGGGCTTGCTGAAAAAGTCTTCAAAAAGCAGTATGAGGGTTGATTGGTTGCTCAACAAACATTAAATATAAGCGTATATTATTTGCAAAAGTGTAATTCATAAATTTGATTAATGGAAAACGAGAAAAAAGGTTTTGTTTCCAAAAATAGACATAAAAAAGCATAAAACAGCCGTGAGAGGTGAGTGGAAAGATTCATAACTAAAAAAGTAATAGCAATTGCAGTTTCAGAGGTATTAGCACGTTTCGCCATCACTCTACCCAGACTAAATCGTCTTTTAGCTTGTCCAAACTTTCCCTCAATATGATTACGAATCTTCTCGGATTCTAAATCTTGTTTCTTTTTTTCTTTACTCACATTGGCAGGAGGTCTTCCCAGGGGAGGTCCACTAATTTTAATGCCTCGCTCTTTGCACCAAGCTCGATTTTCTTTTGTACGATAGATTTTATCAACATGAACAGATTCTGGATAATAACCAGTGTAGTTTTTATATGCTTCTATTTGTGTTTTCAAATCTCCTGATTCATTAAAGTTATCCCAACTAATATGGTCTAGAAATACATATCCATCAAAGCAGCTAGCCGATAATTTTGCGCCGAATTCAACTGACTTCCCGGCTTTTCCTCGTACTATTGGACGAACATGTGGTTGACTTAAACTAACAATACGGTCATCAATACTTTGTTTTTTATTTTCATACAACCAGAGTTGTTGACGATAGACTTCTGAAACCACTAATAACATCTTATATTGTCTTTTACTTAGACTCTCAAGAGTCGCACCTAAGAGAATTAACTGCTCAATATAAGATAAGTTCCTTTTAATATATTGAAGTTGTTTTTTAATTGCTTTTCTTCTTTCTTTTTGCGACACACGACGTTTCTTCGCTACCTCCAGATAGTCAATTCTTGCTATTTCCCGATAGGTTCTTGGTTTCTTCTTTAATTGTCCCTTTATCTGTTCATAAAGAGAATCTATAATTCTTTCTGTCTGCTTTCTTGCTTGATTTAATAGTTCTAAGTCCGTCGGATAACTAATATCACCTGGTGCACAAGTTGCATCTAATATTAATTTTCCACGATTTTTAGGTTCACCCTCCAAGTTCGTCAGTCCAAAGAGTGGCTCTGGCGCACGTGTGGCATCATCACTTATTTCTCTTTCTTTTTCTTCTATTTTTTTTTTCAGATGGTTGAGAAGATGTTGTTTCTAACATCCTTTTCACCATTTCTTGATTCACTTTATTTACTAGATTTACACTTATTCTTTCACGGAAGTAAACTAGCATTGATGCATTAAACGGAGCTTCATTACTATAGGACGACATTCCTATAAAGTACTGGAGATAAGGGTTCTCCTTGATTTGCTCTAGTGTTTCGCGATCGCTTACTCCAAGTTTCTCTTTAATTATTAGTGCCCCTAATGCCATCCGGAATGATTTAGCCGGTGCCCCCATTTCTTCATCAAATTTTGATGCATATTCCTCTTCAAATTCTGACCATGGTATTAGCCTTGCCATTATTACCCAACGATTATCAGAAGATAATTTTCCCTCAAAGGTCAGTTCAAAGTTTTCCGGTGGAATTGGCGGTTGCTCTTGTTTCCTGTACATGGTTACTAATTATACCGTTTGTCTTGACTAACCATGGTCATACAAGGTTTTTGAGCTATTCTATCCCTTTTTCTTGCACTTAACAAGACGTATAAAGTTTACAATCTGCACAGTGTTGTCTTTTTCTACTTTTTCAGCAAGCCCTATTTACCGTTTAATGTCGGGATGGCGTTAAAACTGGGTGAAATACCCGACGCGATTAACTCTCGGTATATTGATGAAGCGGATGTGAAATTATTGGTGCGTGCTGCCCAGAAACTTTGTGAGCGCGCAACAACTCCGAAGCGTCAAGAAATTGCCCGTCGTAATCTGTTGATTATTAAACTGCTGTATGCGGCGGGGTTGCGTGCCCATGAGTTGTGTCAGTTGACATGGGGGGATTTAACTCATCGGGGTGACAGTGGGCAAGTTTACGTGCGCTCTGGGAAGGGGAATAAGAGTCGCAGTATTTTGCTGAAACCTAAACTGTGGGCTGAGTTAATAGCGTTTAAAGGCGATAATGTCAAGTCCTATGATGCTGTTTTTACAAGCCAAAAGGGTGGACATTTAGAACGACAAAATCTTCATCCCATTATTAAGGCAATTGTTGAAGAGGCAGGGTTAGATGAGAAGATTAGTTGCCACTGGTTGCGGCATGCGCATGGGAGCCATGCTGCCGAACGTAAGGTTAATCCAGTGTTGATACGTGATACTTTAGGACATAGCGATTTGTCGGTTACGGACCGATATTTGCGGGCGCGTCCCCACGAGAGTAGTGCGTTGGAGTTGATGGATTTGTAGGTTGTTACTGTGCAAGCGATTTCATTTAATTTCAGTTTGAAATCCGGGTACCAACGCCAAAATGCTCCTTCTGAATTAACCTCAAAGCAAGCTGGGTGTAGCGTTGTTGTTTGTTTACTGAACGCACAGCCATACCAATTGCGCGCTTAGAACCAATGATAATAGCTAGCTTCTTAGCACGAGTCAAGCCTGTGTATAGGAGAGCGATTTTTTTTGGGGGAGATGGGCAATGTGCAATCGTGACAACTTAAGATTTAAGTTGATTTCCACAGTTAACCATCCCACAGTCCAAGAAACCGCCCAGATGCGAGTTTCGTGTAACGCACTGTATGCTGGATATTGTTATGCCCCAAGTAACTCTGAATTGTCCGGGTATCAGTACCTCGGTTTGCAAGATAGTAACCTGTTCCATGTCGCAGCATATGTGTGTGAACTGGGAAAGGTAGCTCCGCTAACTTACCAGCTCGCTCAACGATTCCGCTAATCGTATCCTGTGCTAGCGGTCCTAGCCGAGAAGACTGAAAAACATAGGGACTAGCAGGATAATCTCGTTGAAGCTTGCGGAGTGACTCACATCTTGCACCTGTACGAGTAAACCCTAAAAAAGCTTACCAACAGCACAAAAATGTAACATAAAAAAAATGAAGAGCTTCAGTAATAAAGAGTCGCTATTGTTACTACAATAATAGCGATAATACTTGATTCAAGAAATTGCTCA
>JXCB02000003.1:75907-86052 GCA_000828075.3 Tolypothrix campylonemoides VB511288
ATCGTTTTGGTTTGCACCGTTTTGGTCAAGGAACTTTGCTTGGAATGTATCGCTGGCTTATTCTTTCTCTAACTGCCTATCTTATCACTCATTGGACTTATCTTCAGACTCAGTTACCATTACCACCTGATTGGGGTGAGGCTGCCCAAACTGCCCTTGAATCTATTTTTCCTCAATTCGCACTGTCTCTTCTTTTACTTGATATTGAGCGATTGATTCCCCTTGCACGTAGTTCTGGTTTTGACATCCATATTTCCAGGTGCAAGATGTGAGTTGATAAAATTTTGATTGTGTGGGTTATGCCATAGTAGACATAAATCACCTCAACAAAGTCGGGGTTATTACCTTGTGAGGATATAAGCCCTCCTTCTACTTCTCATATAAATGTAAGTGAAATCAACTTATGCACGCTGCGTCCGATGGAACGTCGATTGTAGATAGCTGAAAAATTTTGCCGCCGCAGTGCAATTGATCTGCAGATACAGACAATGCTTCCCTCACGAGCGCGCACGTTATGCATAATGCGGTCTTTTTGTACAGTGCCTAAGTCCTAGGCTGCTATGCTGAAGAAAGTAAAGAAAGTAAAGGAAGAAGTTTTTTAACGCTCTACCATCACAAGCAAATTAGCGCTCGTGGACAGCTTCCATCAGTCTGCTAAAAGAAAAATTAAGTCCAATTTTCTGACTTTAGATGTGTCTAGGAATTGAGAGTTTATTTTCTAAGTAAATAGCTGAAATAAAAATTTTTGAAAAAGTTTTGTGCTACGAGGATTCGATATTATTTTATCATGAGATTGATAAAATAATGATAACTTTAGTACAGCAAATAGCCCAGTTTTCACTGATAGTAAAACATTGTCCGAAGTAGTGAACTGCTTAACAGAGCACATTGTTTGTCAATATTTAGAGAGCTGCTTTTTACCCAAAATTATTAACGGGATACTTTGGAAAAAATACATAATTTACAACTACTTGAGCCTTAAGTAAACCGTATTGCGTTAGAATGCCACTGGGATTAGTAAACAAACAACTAATAACGAACAATGCAACCTAAACCCCAATTCAATCCTTGTTACTCTGTTGAAACTATAGAAACAGACAATGTATTTTTGTTGTCCGAGCGAGAAAAAGTCTGGTTAAGCGATCGCCTTTCTTATAGTTTAGCAGCTTTAATCGATGGCAATCGCAATATTGACGAAATTATTGATACCATTCAACAGTCGCTACTGCAAGAGCCAAAATCTTTACAGTCAGCTACCACCTTCTTTCAAGAAGTTATCAATGTGAGTATTAAAGCCCAATATGCTTTATTACAAATGCAACAAAAGGGCTATCTTGTTCAAGAAGATAACTCTCTCCCATCGCATTTAGACATTTTCTGCCATCATCTTAATATTGCTCCTACAGTAGCCCATCAAAGATTGCGAGCAACTAAAGTAGCAGTAAAAGCGTTAGGTTCGGTTGCTGCTGAAAACTTCATTGCTGTGCTTGAGTCTCTCCAAATTCAAGTAGCAGACGAAGGTGATTTGACAGTAGTTTTAACCGATGATTATCTCAATGTTGAGCTAGATAAGTTTAATCAACAAGCCTTAAAATCCCAATCTCCCTGGATGCTGGTTAAGCCATTAGGGACAATAGTCTGGATTGGTCCTTTATTTAATCCTCAGAAAACTGGTTGTTGGAACTGTTTAGCCCAGCGTTTGCGAGATAATAGACCGATTGAAGGGTTTATTCAGAGACAGAAGCACATTTCTTCCCCTTTAACTCCTCCTTTGGGATTTTTGCCATCTACAGTACAAACTGCTTTAGGAATGGTAGCCACAGAGGTGTTTAAGTGGATTGTCCAAGGGGAAAATAAACAATTAGAAAGTAATTTGATTGCTTACGATGCGATCGCACTGCAAACTCAAAATCATAGCTTGGTTAAGCGTCCTCAATGTTCTAGCTGTGGAAAGATGGTAGATGGGTTAACCAACAACCCCCTACCTGTTGTTTTAGAACATCGCCAGAAAACCTTTACCGCCGATGGAGGACACCGTATTTGTTCGCCACAAGAAACTCTCAGGAAATATCAACATCATATTAGCCCCATTACTGGCGTTGTGCGAGAACTTAATAAAATTCCTGGGAATGGATTAACTCATAATTACATTGCCAAACATCATTTTCTCAGTATTTTCGATGATTTAGCTAGTTTGCGGCAAAATTTGGGGGGTAGAAGTGCAGGGAAAGGTAGAACTGACTCTCAAGCTATGGCTAGCGGTTTCTGCGAAGCGATCGAGCGATATTCTGGGGTGTTTCAAGGGGATGAAATTAGAGAAAAAGGCAGTTACCAACAAATGGGAGACAAGGCGATCCATCCCAATGTTTGTATGAACTTCAGCCAACAGCAATATCACAATAGAGAGCAATGGAATGTTGAGTGTCAAGGCTGGTTTCAAAAAGTCCCTGAACCTTTTGATGAAGAAAGAGAAATTGACTGGACTCCCGTTTGGTCTTTAACCCATCAGGAATTTAAGTATCTGCCAACGGCTTACTGTTATTATGGCTATCAACCGGACTATAAACCCGACTGTTGGGCTGATTCTAATGGGTGTGCAGCGGGTAATACTCTTGAAGAAACGATTTTGCAAGGGTTTATGGAGTTAGTAGAGCGGGATGCTGTCGCGTTATGGTGGTATAACTCCCTGCAAAAGCCTCAAGTGGATTTAGATAGTTTCGACGAGCCTTATTTTCAAAGCCTGAAGCAATATTATCAAACTATTAATCGGGAACTTTGGGTTTTAGATATTACCAGCGATCTGAATATTCCTGTTTTTGCAGCCATTAGTCGGAGGAGCGATCGCTCTGTAGAAGATATTGTTTTGGGTTATGGCGCTCATTTCGATGCCAAGATTGCTATTAGTCGAGCTTTGACTGAAGTTAATCAAATTTTACCTAACGTTTTATTTGCAAAAGCTGATGGAAGTACTCAATATCCTCCATCAGCCGATCGCTTGGCGGTAGATTGGTGGAAAACCGCAACTTTAAGCAATCAACCTTATTTAGTTCCAGATAGGAGAATTGCTGCTAAAGTCAGTGGCGATTATCGCGATATGGCAAGTGACGATTTACTCGAAGATGTCAAGCTCTGTCAACAAATCGTTGAGAACAATGGTTTAGAAATGCTGGTTTTAGATCAGACTCGTCCCGATATTGGGCTTCACGTTGCCAAGGTAATTGTTCCTGGAATGCGCCATATGTGGAAAAGGTTAGCACCTGGACGGCTTTATGAAGTTCCAGTGAAAATGGGTTGGTTGCAAGAACCACGAAAAGAAGAGCGACTCAACTCTTTTCCCATGTGGATGTGAGGTTCTCTTTACTGAATGATGTTATTTTTTATGAGTTTTTCTATGAGTTCTGGGATGAGTTTTCTGAGTTTCAGAGACTAAGAGAAAAACTAATATCAAAGGTAATGCGGTTGAAGCTCACATTCTGCACCCTCAAGTGTCACAAACTGAAGGAAAGAATAAAAGCTTTAGAACCACAATTTGATGCAAATCTCAATCTTTTAAGGAGAAAAACATGGCTAGAAAACAAGGTAATCCACCCATCGATCACCTGACTTTTCACGGGATGTGGATTACTTACAACTACTAAGAAACAGAATAGAAACGAACAAGCTAAGTAACTTGACAGAATTAATTACACACTGTTTCTAGATTAGACAATAATTTTAGCCCAGACTGTGTGTAATTAATTTCGCCTTACTACTTATCATCTTCTATTCAACAAAAAACTCAATTACCAAAAACAAGAGTTAAGGAGGACATAAAGATGGCTTTTAGAATATTCTCAACGATACCCACTGATCACAAGGATGAGGAGTTAGAAGCGAGAGCGGGACTTGACGACCTATTAAAAAACCTCTCGTTGCGAGGTAAGGTCGCCAGGTGGGCTGCCGTGGCTGTACTCGTAGTAGGGATCTTTGTTGGTATGGCTATGCCAGCTCATGCGGTCAACCCTGCCAGATGCGAGTCTGCAACCTTTAACATCTTTCAAGGACCTCGAGGCGACAGCGCCACAATGTGCTTTGCTAATGCTGGCGAGATTCTAGTTGGTATCGCTGACGTACATAGATTGTTTTCTGGAAACAATGAAGGCTTTGTTAAGACTAACAAGGGAGACTTCAATTTCGGAAGGCAGCAGGTCATTGACTTCATCAACACGGTTGGCACAGTGACCATTAATACCATCCATATCAACTGATGTTATAGCGGCGGTTGGCACCCAGCCGCAGGTCGTAATCCTCATCGGTTATGTCAACACACGCGATCAGGTACTGCCCTGCGGCTCGGGGCCACAGGGCAGTACCTGCAACCTGGGTTCCAAAAAGCCTACACCCTTTACAGGGATTAAAACTGATGGACAAACCCCATCCGGTAGTGCGTTAAATTGATGTGGGGTTGGTAAAGCGGAGCAACGCGATTTAGTGAGGTAGGATCAAAAACCAGCGATCGCTAACAACTTTCTTCAGTACTAAAAAATATTCATCACATCAATAGCCGTATTAATACATAAATTGTGAATAAATTTTAAGTGTGGTAATGTGTGCAAAAATTGATGAGGGTCAAAAACAAGGTAGGATTCCGGTTAAGTAATCTTTCCAGGCTTTTAACGTCTACCTTTTATGGCAAAAAATATAAGTGCGACTCTTGATTTAAACCAGGGGAAGCGCATCTAAAATTGTAGCTAATTATACAGACTTTTAAGACGAATGATGCTAGTGCTGAGGAGAGGCATCACAATTGGTCAGGCGAAATGACTCGCAGAGTGTTTCTTGGCGATGATCATTCTTGTCCCCCTAAATTCCAAGGTTAATGTTGTCCAAAGGATTTGCTCCCGCTTCTGCTCAACAGGCGAACCGTTCAAAGACTCTTGAGGCGATCGCCTTGAGTCAGCGCCTCAACGATTGTTTTGCCTCCCTTCAAGACCCACGAGTGGAACGGACTCGTTTGCATCAACAAGCGTGATATTTTAACCATCGCAATACTAGCGGTGCTGTCACGAAAAGAAGAGCGACTCAATTCTTTTCCGATGTGGATGTGAGGTTCTCCTTACTTAGTGATGTTATTTTTCATGAGTTTTTCTATGAGTTCTGGGATGAGTTTTATGAGTTTCACAGACTAAGAGAAAAACTAATATTAAAGCTCATATCTTGCACTAAGAAAAATTGATATGGTTTTTACACACAGTACTAATCCTAAAATCCTTATTTTACTGATAAAAGCCAAGAAAAACGCTCTCCGCTTTATTGCGCTGCTTTTGACTAAACCCAGGATTATACGGATAGGTGCAAGATCTGAGTAAAGCTAGTTCTGGCTTGAAAATTGTTTAAGTCCCGTTAAAAAATTAGCCATTAGGAGGTCAAAAATGTCAAGTATAAATCAACCCTGGACGACTGTTGAGAGCATACTTAAAGAGATCAACAATGTCGATAATGGTAAGGAGCGCCAAAAGATTGGGATTCTCGGAGCCGGAATGGCTGGTCTAGCAGCAGCTTATGAATTAAAGAAGCGGGGTCATCAAGTGGAAATTTTGGAAGGCTCAGATCGAGTTGGAGGTCGAGTCTGGACGCACCGCTTCGATAACGGTCAATACGGCGAATATGGTGCTATGCGTATCCCAGGTAAGCACGACTATACCCGCCATTACATTAAAGAAACGAACCTTGAACTAGGTCGCTTCATCACTTCCAATCCTAAGGGTTTCTATGATATTCGGGGCACTATCACCCGCATCTTTGAAGCGATCGACAATCTCTATCCTCAATACAAAAACCTCCGTCCAAGCGACCTAGCGCTAGCCAGTGAAATTGGTGAAAATGGCTACCCAAAGGGAGTAGGTGCCATTTTAGATAATCTTCTTAGCCCGATTGTGGAAGACCTTTCGCAGGAGGATAAGCTAGCTCTTTACAGTGGTCAACTGACTGACAAGCTGAAAAAACTTGATGCCAAAACTTTGCGCCACTTTCTCCATGAGGAGCGTCCTGAGCCTGACGGAGCGATGGAGCTGATTGGCTCTCTTACTTCCTTGGAAAACCTGTGGCAAGGCAGTCTCCTTGACGAGCTTCGATCAACGATTGCGGGTCACAGCAGCGGCTTGCAAGAGATTATCGGTGGCATGGATAGACTCCCCAATTGCCTCGCTGACAAGCAAATAGACACGAGGGGAACTGTTCGGGAGGATATCCAGTTTAGAACTGAAGTACGGGGCATCACCACCCAAGAAAACGAGGTGGAACTCACAGCAGGTGAACAGCCGCTCCAGAGACACTACGACTACGTCCTTTGCACGATTCCCTTCTCAGTTCTCCGTCGTCTGGAGTTGAATGGCTTTAGTGCTGAAAAAATGCTCGCTATCCGCAACATTACTTATGCGTCCTCTACTAAGGTGCTGCTGTACTGCCAAGAGCGATTCTGGGAAGACGAAAAGTACGACATTGTTGGCGGTGCGTCTATCTCCGATCGCATTAGCCGCCAGACCTACTATCCCTCTAACCACGTCGAGGACTACCGCAAACCATGGCCAGAGCAAGAGGAGGGTCGAGAATTTCAACCCGTGGCTCTACATGCAGCTTACTCGGATGCATTCTGCAAGCGAGACGAGGGGACTTCTGCCAAACAACCGGGGGTACTTTTGGGTAGTTATACCTGGGGTATGAGCGCGCGTCGGCTGGGTGTGTTGAGTCAGAAAGAGCGGGCTCAGACGGTCATAAATTCTATCAGCAAATTCCATGAGGAGATTACTAAACCAGGGCAAGTCATAGGTAACGCCTCCATGTTCTGGGATCAGAACAAGTGGAGTACTGGAGCCTTTACCCATTTCGATTCCTCAGATATTGATTGGTACTATCAAGGTGGACTCAAACCTGAGGGGCGGCTACACTTCGCGGGAGAACATCTGTCGCCTGCTCCAGGGTGGATTCAAGGAGCCTTAATATCCTCTCTGAGGGCTGTGCTAGAGATGGTCAAAAGTTTTCCAACTGCCTACTGATTTTCAAGATTAAGTAGATACGTGAAAATTCGTTGCTCCGAATTCAAATTTTATTGACCGATCTAAAAAAGTGTTGGAGGGATTTTTCTGTATGGACGCAAAACTAAACAAGGCTGTCGAAATTTAACGCTTTTCTAAGTGAGTATAGCCAACGTCTATCAGCCTGACAACCTCACTCGCAGTCAAAGTTCGCCGCATACGACTTTTGTCAAAGGGGGAAGTTCACGATAAAAGTTTTAACCGGATGTTTTTCTACCTTTAACTCGTCTAACACGCGGTTAACTTCAATTTTAGGCGATTTATGCAAATTTCAGCGCTTTTCAATTCTTTTCCGATGTGGATGTGAGGTTCTCCCTACTTAGAGATGTTATTTTTCATGAGTTTTTCTATGAGTTCTGGGATAACTTTTATGAGTTTCAGAGACTGAGAGAAAAACTAATATCAAAGGTAATTCACTGCTTTTGGGATATTCCCGACGCAACCTTGAAATTTTAGCGATCGTCAATGAGTTAGGATGCGATCGCTTAATTTGTGTAGGCTCAATGCGATCGTATCCTGACTGACCCAATCAGCAATTGTTTGTCTGTAGGAGTATAAAATGTCCGAACGGATCAGTTACATCGGTTATAGGCTCTACAGTACGGGTTGGAAAAATGGGTTACATCCCCATCCAACACCAATTCAGCACTGGTTACTCAGTATTTTTTTGCGCTACCGTCAAGGCTATGCAGAAAGCTTGAAATGGGTCAAAGAATATCACCTTGATAAGAGCGCCAAATAACGATTAAGTAGGTCAATTAAAAAAAAATTATCGTGTTGATAACTGTTCTAGCTACTTTTTGAAAAAGGATAATTACTGTTTATGCTCTTAACTAACAATGCAATCACCAGAGAGGATTGGGACGTTAATTCTTTAGTGAAAAAGCCTCACTCTTTGAGAGATAAGGTAATAGATATACAAAACAAACTTCGGGAAAGAGCAAAATATCTTTAGGACAACAACAAAATTAATTTTCGTGAATACAAGTCAATTACCAATGAGTGTCAAAGAATTTTAGACTTTGCTGCCAAAATTAATAGTATGCAATTTAATAAAGTTCTAACCGATATGGATGAACCAGCTAAAAAAATAATTGAGGCTACTAATACTCTTGATAAAGCGGCTGCAAAAATTCAAGAAGTTCAGAAGTTTATTGATGTTTTAAGTCGCCTAATCAAATTAGGGCAAGTTCTTTCCAACGTCATTTCAGGAGGCGGTATAGCTGCAATCAGCACTCTAGTTACGGAACTTAAATCTTTTGGTGATCAGCTAAATACCTAAAGTGAAAAGGAAAATGCACAAAATAAAATCTTTAATCAGTATCGCTATTCCGATTGCTGTTTTATTAGGAAGTTGTAGAGCTAATTTTCAGTCTGTAAAAAATTTTAGCAATAGTCGAGAGAGAGTTCAACAAGCTTCTAATGATTTTGCTAAAGATATTTATCAATCTTGTTTACGACGTACTAGATATGTCCAATTAGTTTCCGATAATGGAATCTCTATTCGCGATAATCGACGAGACAGTTGTGAGACAACTGAGCGACCTGATTCTGACAATTTCAAAAATGCAGTTAGTCTTTTAATTGACTACATGGATGCTCTAGGTGCAATAGCAAGCGGGAAAGATTTATCTTTAGATAACTCAATAGATAACTTAGGTCAAAGTATCAAGAATTTGTCTATTAGCGGGAAAAAGCTAGATGCAAATGCAGTGGAGGGAGGCAACAAAATCCTCAAAGTATTATTTGATTTAGTAACCAATAAAATTCGAGAGGATGCTCTCCAAAAAGCGATTGTTTGTACCAATGATCCTATCCATAAATACGTAACTGGGAATTCAGTTCCAGCAACTAATAAAAATGGTGTTGATCTTTATCAACCTGCTATAGGAGGCTTAATATTTCTTGTAGAAGACAGTTATCTTAGTAAGGGAGGAACTTTAGGCATAGAAACAGAGGCAATTAATAATTACTATGAACCTTACTTTGTTGTTTTAAATAAGCTAGATACTGGAGAAAGCAATCAAAGTAATTATCAACAAGTTGCTGCTCAAATTACAGTAGGCGAAAGTTTAACAGAAGACTACAATAAAGCTCTGGAAATAGTGGCTGAAAAAAAACAAGCAGCTAGAGCTTATAATCAGATTCTTTTTAGTACAGTTAGAAGCCATAACCAACTGAGGAAAGAATTTGAAGAAGGACTAAGTTCCAATAAGATTGAGCGACTGTGTCGATTTGATGCTAAAGTTTCATTTAAGAAAATAGATGAGCAAAAAATGAAACGTATTCAAAAAATTCTTAATGAATACGTTACTTCAGTTAAACCTCTAGTAGAGCAAGTCGAACGCGCTTTTTAAGTATAGGAATTTTATTTTATTTGAGTTTTGAATAAATTCCATACATCTGAAAGGTGGCAAAGTCAAATGTATTGTGTCGAATACTAGTAGTACAATTAAGGCTATTTCACCGCTTTTTTGATAAAAATAGGGCTTACGCAAGTGACACGAAAAACTGTAAGATGTGTGAAGCTACGAAAAAATTTCAGCGTAGTAATCAAACTTGTAGCGTCACGCACCGACTCCCAATTCCGAGACAGATTGATTACAGATGATGTTAAACGGATATTCGATTATTGATGCGGATTCCCACGTTATTGAACCTCCCAGTATGTGGGCTGAATATCTCGAACCAGAATTTAAACAGTTTGCCCCCTCACCAGACATGAAAATTCAAGGGGTAGACATTGTAAGAAAAGTCTCTAGCCAAGTTCGAGATAAGGCGAATAAGCAGATGATGGAAGCTCATCCTAATGCTTATTTCCAAGGCTACAATGTCGAGTCTCACGTTCAAGAGATGATGCTGATGGGGATCGATGTGGCATTCCTTTACCCAACTTATGGATTGTGGGTTTGGGCGAGCAATACTATGCGAGCGGAAGTTGCTGGCGCTTTTACCCGCGCTTACAACAATTGGTTAACTCACATCTTGCACCTGGAAATATGGATGTCAAAACCAGAACTACGTGCAAGGGGAATCAATCGCTCAATATCAAGTAAAAGAAGAGACAGTGCG
>JXCB02000003.1:87292-109637 GCA_000828075.3 Tolypothrix campylonemoides VB511288
GAGCGCTTCCTCAATAAGGGTAATTGAATGAATATGAGAGTGTAGGCGAGCGACGCTCGCCTACACTCTCTTGCTATGTTATTATCATTATCAATAAAGTCTGATTTGTTTGTGAGCAATTTCTTGAATCAAGTATTATCGCTATTATTGTAGTAACAATAGCGACTCTTTATTACTGAAGCTCTTCATTTTTTTTATGTTACATTTTTGTGCTGTTGGTAAGCTTTTTTAGGGTTTACTCGTACAGGTGCAAGATGTGAGTTAAAGGATTTTTGCAGCTACGCTCCAGATAGGTTGAAGGGGGTAGGAGCAATTAATCTGCACGCGCCAGAGTCAATGGTGCATGAATTGCATCGGATTGTCGATTTTGGCTGGAAAGCCGTGTTTTTACGCCCAAACCCCGTAAAAGGAAGACTATTGAGCGACTCCGCTTACGAGCCTTTTTGGACAGAATGCGAGCGACTAGGAATAGCAGTAGGTATTCACGAAGGGACTCACAGTCGCTTGCCAACTACAGGTACACAAAGGTTTAACACTCGTTTTGCTACCCACGCTTGCTCTCATCCGATGGAACAGATGATGGCTTTATTAGCGTTGATTGAAGGAGGGGTATTAGAACGTCATCCTAAACTGAAAGTGGCTTTTCTGGAGTCCGGTTGTGGTTGGCTTCCTTATTGGTTGTGGCGACTGGATGAAGAATACGAAAATTTACATTGGGAGGATAAAATTAATGATAATGTCAAAATCAAGCCTTCAGAATATTTTCGTCGCCAGTGTTTTATTGCCATTGAGCCTTCAGAACCTTATTTGGCTCAGGTGATTGAATATATTGGCACGGACAATTTAATCTTTGGTTCGGACTATCCCCATATGGATCACAAGCCGAACATTGTTGCAGACATGGTAAAGCTTGAGGAAAAATTATCGAAAGAAACTTTGCAGAAGATTCTTTGGGATAATCCTCGCCGTTTTTATGGTTTGGATAAAATGGAAAAAGTTAACTTAATAGCAAAGGAGAAATTATCATGATAGGAACAAGACAGTGGATATCTAAAGTTGAAGTTACCATACAAGGAGAACAAGGAGACAATCTAACCTCAGAAACAATAAATGTTCAGTACTTTAAGAAATTGTTGGAGCAAGGTAAAAAAATGTCTCAAATTATTTCTTATATATGGTTTGAGGAAGATCATGAAACTGCAAAAAAGTTAGATGGCTATTTTAAAAGAGGCAATAATAATGAGTTGAAAAAATTGTTATTTGCTAAAGAGCCGGAAACAGATGAATACAAATTACTGCTCAAAGTTTTTAAAGAAGAAAAGTATCTTCCTATCTTTGATGAGAATGATGAACAATTTTTCGTGTTTAGAGTAGTAACCGATCAATTTGAAGGTAATATCAGCGATCCTGGACCTAGTGAGAATGGCATACTAACTGTAACAATTCCTTATCCTCCACGTCCAGAAATTTTTGATGATTTTGATGAGGGTAGTAACACTGTAATACAACAAAATGGATTTACTACTGTTAAGCAATCTGAGTTAAAAGAGTGGTTAAACCAAGCTCCAGATGAACCACCCTACTTTTATGAAAATAACCCTTATATTCCAGCAACCTCTTCTTAATTCAAATAAGCTAATCAGATAACTAAAATAAGCAAAGTCTTCTAGAATTGAACGTAAGTATTCAGGTCTAATACTAGCTTATAGCTAGGTATTCAAACAAAAAATAATCTGACATCAATCATCTAATTAAGGAGAAAATAATGGCAATCCAGAATTTGAATGATGTAGTTTTCGCAGTAGAGAAAAAAGAGCTAAGTCGAGGTGAACAACAAAACACATTTCTAAGGCGACTTTATCAACAATCTAAACAACTTTCTCAAATTATTGCTTATATATGGCGCTGGGCTGATGCTAACGGAAAACCGCAAAAAGAGATTGCAAAACAATTAAAAGAATATTTTGTACGCCCTACTGAAAAACATCAAAATGTTGGCGGAAACTTGAAAAAGTTATTGGCAGCTAATCCTAAAGAAGATAACCCAACAGAAAATGTAAAATAAGCCAAGTTACTCCGTGAAGTGTTTCCTGATTATAATTCTAACAAAAACTTGATTTTTCCTATATTTGATCAATTTGAACTAGGAGAAGAATCAGATAATCTTGGTTATTTGTTTGAAGTCACTGTCAATGGCTTTAATGGAGTGCTAGAGGATGTAGATAGAAATAGTCCTAGCCTTTTTAAATTTGTCATTCCCTATCCTCCGCGCCCACAACTTGGGGAAGTGACAGTTACTTTAGATGAGTTGGAGGAATGGATCGCAAACAGAGAAGAAGATGAATATTTTGCGGACAACCCTTATATTCCTACAACTTGTACTTAATTTAAGAGAAGCAAAGTTTTCTAGAATTGAGCTTCTCTTAAATATTCAGGTTTTAACTGGCTTATAACTAGACTTTCAGGCGAGGTCTTCTCGATTTAAAACATCTTAATCTTATGAAAGCATAAATTGCTAAAGACCCCACCCGCATCTAAAACAAGGGTGGCTTTTTTCTTCATTGGTGCTATCTAAATCCTGTAGAAAAAAAGATGATTATCAAAGATACTCAAAAGCTTTTACCAACTCAAATCCGAGACAATTGGGAAATGTCGGATATGGTGCTGGAAGTACCACCTCATGGTATTCCCTTACACTCAAAAAGTGTAGAAAGACTCATAGCAGCAGTAAAATCTGAAAAAAACGTAGTTGCTTTCAGACCCACCCTACCTGTTTCATCAGAATTAGGTTTACCTCAATATCCGACCTTAGCCTATTTGTATCCCCAAGAGTTAAGTAATATCTGGAGTCAGTTATTACAAGAATTTGAAAGTAAAAATCAGGGAATTTTTGGCATTCCAACAGCCTTGACTATTATTTCACAGACCGATCCTGACGAACAATTACATTACTTTGCGGACTATTATGGCACGGCTGTAAAACCCTCCTATGTTAGGGCAATTGTTGGGAATACTTGTAACCTCAAATGCGTGATGTGTCCATATCATAGTTCTTGGCTTAAGCCAACACATACAACAGATTTCTTCACAGGTAACAAGGCAATGTCCTGGGAGATGATGGAAAAACTGGCACAAGAATGTGGGGAACAGGGAATTACGATCTTAATTGGCAGTGTGGAGGAGCCATTGCTTCACCCTAAGATTATAGATTTTGTTCAACTTTGTAGACAACAAGGAGTTCCCAGAGTTCATCTAACTACCAACGGTCAACTGCTAGATGAAAGTCGAGCCATCGCATTATTGCAAGCAGGTCTAACCAGTATTGATATTAGCATCGATGCTGCTGAGCCAGATACTTACTTAAAAGTTAGGGGTGCTAATCTCAACCGAGTCGAATCTAATGTTATCAATTTTCTGCGACTGCGCGATCGCTTGGGAATTCCTTGTGAGGTAAGGACATCATTTGTCAGAAATCAGGATGTTACTATCGAAGAAGAACAAAAATTTCGAGAACGTTGGCTAGCAAAAGCAGATAGTGTTTTTGTTTTGAACTTAGCTGAATATCAAGAAACTAATATGCGTCTTAGCAAGATTAACGACGCTCTGCAAGATTCGCTCAAACATTATATTCAAAAAGTGCAAGGGAGATGGGCTTGTCTGTTTCCCTTTATAGAAATGGCTGTTTTGCCTGACTGCAGAATATACTACTGCATTGAAACCTTGTTCAGACTTGGGTTTGACAAGGATATTGCTAGTCTGGGAGATTACAACAAACAAACGCTGCAAGATATTTGGAGTGGAAATTTATTTAATCAACTTAGACGCGATCTAATCCTCAATCAGTTAGATAATAGGTCGGCTTGTAAAAACTGCGATATGTGGAAGTCACAGGTTATTAGCAGAGCTTTTAAAAATACGTTTCAAGTTACCACCACTATGGTAACTGAGATTTATCAGAGAACTGACTCCAAGGTAAAAAGATAAAATTTTAAAATTTTTCAAGCACTTTAGAATTGGGAAGGGACAATAAGAAAAATTGTACTTGTAAGAATTGACTCACGATTGCTATGAAAGACTATCAGATTATCCAAAAAATCTATGAAAGTGCTAATTCATTAGTCTATCGAGCTATCCTTAAGCCCGATAATCAACCTATTATTTTAAAAATTCTCAAGGAAAACTACCCAACTCCCTCAGAACTAACTCGATACAAGCAGGAATATGAAGTCACCCGCTCCTTAAATACTGATGGAGTTATTAAAGTATACAATTTGCAGCGATATGAAAATAGTCTAGTCATGTTTTTAGAAGACTTTGGCGGTGAATCTTTAAAATTGTTAATCTCCGACCGCCAATTTACTCTCAAAGAATTTCTCTCTATTGCCATCAAAACCACTGAGAGTTTGGCGGCTATTCACGCTGCCAATATTATCCACAAAGACATTAACCCCTCTAATATCGTCTATAATCCAGAAACCGAACAACTCAAAATCATCGATTTCGGTATTTCCACCTGTTTATCGCGAGAAAATCAGACAGTTGGCAATATTGAGCGCTTAGAAGGAACTTTAGCTTATATTGCTCCAGAGCAAACTGGAAGAATGAACCGAGGGATAGATTACCGCAGCGATTTTTATTCGCTGGGTATCACTTTCTACGAATTGCTCACCAATAAACTGCCTTTTGCCACCACTGACTCTATAGAATTAGTTCATTGTCATATTGCTCAACAACCTGTTCCCCTACATGAACTTGTAGAAACGTTAAATTTAACCTCTCAACCAATACCTAAAGCCGTTTCAGACATTGTGATGAAATTGTTGGTAAAAACCCCAGAAGAACGGTACCAAAGTGCTTGGGGAATCAAAGCCGACTTGGAAACCTGTCGCGATCGCTTAGAGAATTTAGGGCAAATTGACGAGTTTTGTTTAGCAACTCAGGATATTTGCGATCGCTTTGTCATTCCCGAAAAACTTTACGGTAGGGAAGAAGAAATCACACAACTATTAACTACTTTCGAGCGAGTTAGTCAAGGCAGCAGTGAGATAATGCTGGTTTCTGGTTATTCAGGAATTGGCAAATCTGCCTTGGTTAATGAAGTTCATAAACCAATATTACGCCAGCGAGGATACTTTATTAGCGGAAAATTTGATCAGTTGCAGCGAGATATTCCTTATGCGGCGATCGCTTTAGCATTTCAAGACTTAACACGGCAATTACTTACCGAATCTGAAGCAGCACTACAAACTTGGAAACAGGAACTTTTAGCAGCATTGAATCCTAATGCTCAGGTTATCATCGATATAATTCCTGAATTGGAGCAGATTATCGGCAAACAACCACCAGTTGAGCAATTAGGAGCAACTGAGGCTCAAAATCGATTTAATTTATTTTTTCAAAGATTTCTTACTGTTTTCGCTCAAAAAGAACACCCTTTAGTTATCTTTCTCGACGATCTACAGTGGGCAGATTTAGCATCTTTGAAGTTAATTGAGCTATTAATAACCGATGCTGACAGCCAATATCTATTGATAATCGGAGCCTACCGAGATAATGAAGTCGATGTTACTCATCCTTTGATGCAAGCCTTAGAGCAAATTGAAAAAGAAGGTGCTAGGGTCAATAATATCTCGCTGCAACCATTAGAAATCCAATATATCAACCAATTAATTGCCGATACTTTAAATTGCTCTACGGAAAAGTCAAAACCTTTAGCAGAGTTATTAACCAATAAAACTCAAGGAAACCCTTTTTTCTTAACTCAATTACTTCAATATCTGTACAAAAAAAATACTTTGTCATTTGACCATCAGAAAAATGATTGGCAGTGGAATATTAATGAAATTGAAAGAGTAGGAATAACTGATAATGTCGTTGATTTAACTATCGCCAAAATTATCAAACTAAATGAACGAACTCAGAAAATTTTGCAATTGGCTGCCTGTATTGGCAACCAATTTAATTTAGAAGTTCTCTCCCTTGTCAACCATAAATCTCAAATAACTACAGCTAGAGAACTTCAGCCAGCACTAGAGTCAGGTTTGATTTTACCTCTAACTAATGAATATAAAATACCTCTACTTTGGAATCAGGAAGAAATATCAAGGGATACTTCAGAAATATCCGATGCTTTTATTCCCAAACTTCCCAAATATATCCCCTACAAATTTTTGCACGATAGAGTTCAGCAAGCTGCCTATGCTTTAATTCCAGAAGATGAGAAAAAAAAAGTTCATCTGCAAGTAGGTCGTCTCCTACTGGAAAACACTCAAGAAAATGATTTAGAGTTAAATATTTTTGATATTGTTAATCAACTTAACGAAGGAACTCAATTAATTACCGAACAGTCAGAAAGAGATAATTTAGCTAAATTAAATCTTCAGGGTGGGAAAAAAGCAAAAGCATCAACAGCTTATCAACCTGCTTTAATATATTTAGAGACTGGGCTAGGATTATTAGCATCAAATAGTTGGGAACAACAGTATAAATTAACTTGTAATATCCATGTAGAAACGTTAGAAGTACTCTACTTAAATGCTAAGTTTGAGCGAGTTCAGGAACTGTCTGTAAATGTTTTGCATAAAATTAATAATACTTTCGATAAAGTGAAGGTATATGAGGTACAAATTCTTTCATATTATGCTGATTTTAAACCAAGCAATGCTATAGAAACTGCATTTAAGGCTTTGGAACAACTGGGAATATCTATCGTCCCTCCAAATAATAATGAAAATGATATAAATAAGATTAAACAACAAGTGCAATCTGGATTGAAAGGAAAACAAATTGAGGATTTAATTAATTTGCCGACAATGACCAATCCATATAAACTGGTAGCTATAGAAATACTCCAAAAAATTATGACTGCTACTGGTACTACCAATTTGTTTTTATTTCTTAAAGTAGTCGTAAGCCAGCTTAATCTCTGTATTGAATATGGAAATGCTCCCCAGACTGCTGCTACCTATAGTTTTTATGGAGCAATGATGTGTGGAGTAATAGGAGATATTAATTCTGGATATGAATGGGGGAAACTTGCTATCAAGTTGCAGGAAAAATACAATACAAGAAAATTAGAAGTTTTAGTAATGCATCTTTATTACGGATCTATTTGGCATTGGAAAAATTTTCTTAGAAATATAAAGGCACATAAAAAATTATTAAAAGCTTATCAAACAGGTTTAGATACAGGAAACAATGAATATGCTGATTCTGCAATTATAACCTATTGTTTAATAAAATTCTTTGGAGGATATAGTTTAGAAGAGGTTGATAAAAACTATGTCAATTATATTAAATTAGTTAAAAAAAATAAAATTGAATATTTAATTGTTTATATAACAATATGTCGTAAAATTATTATAAATTTAATCAACCCAAAAGCGAACAAAGGTCAAGTTATTAACGAATATTGTTGGGATGAAGAGAATGAATATTTAAATAAATGGGTGCAAATAAGCAACGGATGGTTACTTTTAATAGCTTACTTTTGTCAGACAATATCATGCTATATCTTTAAAAACTATGAATGGGCTTTTAAAAGCGGAATTAATGCAGAAAAATACGTAAAATTTTGTTCGTACTATTTACCTGCACCACAACACAAGTTTTACTCTTCTCTTTCTTTTATCGCTCATTATTATAATTGCGATAAAGAGCAAAAAAAAGAAATATTAGAACAAGTAGAAAAAAATCAGGAGAATATGAAAATATGGGCTGGTCATTGCCCAGCTAACTTTCAAAATAAATACGATTTAGTAGAAGCAGAGAAAGCACGAGTTTTAGGACAAAATTGGCAAGCCCAAGAACTTTATGAAAAAGCAATTCAAGGTGCTAAAAAATCTGAATTTATTCACGAAGAAGCCATAGCTTACGAACGCGCAGCAGAATTTTATCTCTCTCTGGGTAGAGAAGAAATAGGACGACTATATCTGAGAAATGCTTATCATTGTTATTCTCGTTGGGGCGCTTTAGCCAAAGTTCAAGCTTTAGAATTGGAGTATCCACAGTTTCTAATGGATATAAACGACCGAAAAGAAAACCAAAGCATTAATACAACTGAATCTACTGCTAGTACAAATCCCCAAGCTCTTGATATCGTCACAGTTACCAAAGCCTCTCAAATATTAGCTAGCGAAATTAAACTAGACCAACTGCTGGCTAAGTTAATGAAAACAGTAATTGAAAATGGCGGTGCTCAAAAAGGCTTTCTGATACTGGAAAAAGATCATAAATGGGCGATCGCAGCTGAAGGGACAGTAGATTCTGATGACGTGACTCTACTGCGATCGCCCGCAAGGGCTCGGCTCCCAAAGGGAGCATCGCTTCCCATTGACTCTGTAGATGACGATACGCAGACACCTATCCTACCAGTTGGGATCATTAACTACGTTGTCCGTACTCAAGAAAATGTAGTTCTTAATAACGCTACCGAAGAAGAACAGTTTATCCGCGATCCCTACATCGTCGCTACTCAACCAAAATCGATTCTCTGTACTCCTTTGTTACATCAAAGCAAACTAAGCGGTATTTTATATTTAGAAAACAATTTAACCACAGATGCATTTACGAGCGATCGCATTGAAGTTTTAAGAATTCTTTCTGCTCAAGCTGCTATCTCTATTGAAAATGCCCGTCTTTACGGACAGTTAGAAGATTATAACCGAAATCTAGAGCTGAGAGTACAAGAGCGCACTCATGAACTCTCACAAACCCTAGAAGTTCTCAAAGCCACCCAAGCCGAACTGCTCTTTGAAAACGAGTTACTCAAAAGTGCCGAACAACCCTCTACCTTTGACTATCAAGTGGGAGGAAGTTTGCCGATGGATGCTCCCACTTATGTTGTGCGTTCAGCAGACCGTTATCTCTACAAGGCGTTGAAGCGCGGGGAGTTTTGTTATATTCTCAATCCTCGGCAGATGGGCAAGTCAAGCCTGATGGTACGCATGATACACCATCTCCAGCATGAGGGATTTAGCTGCGGGGCAATCGATCTAACCCGCATTGGTAGCGAAAACGTCACGCCTGACCAATGGTACAAAGGCTTGACAGTAGAGCTATGGCGAAGTTTTGGTTTGTTAAGAAAGGTTAATCTAAAAACTTGGTGGCAAGAGCAAGGAGATATTTCTCCGGTTCAGAGGTTGAGCCAATTTATTGAAGAAGTTTTGCTCGTTGAAGTTGCTCAAAATGATGACACTATCTCTAAAAACCTGATAATTTTTATCGATGAAATAGATAACGTCTTGGGCTTGAATTTCCCAGTTAATGACTTTTTTGCTCTGATTCGCTCCTGCTATAATCAGCGTAGTATTAATCCAGAGTATCGACGTTTAACTTTTGCTCTTTTTGGAGTCGTTACCCCTAGCGACTTAATTACTGACCACCAAAGAACGCCTTTTAACATCGGTCAGACCATTCAATTGGAAGGCTTTAAAGAGCATGAAGCGCAACCTTTACTTCAGGGATTGGCAGAGAAAGTGAGTAATCCTCAAACAGTGCTGAAAGAAGTGTTAGCCTGGACCAATGGTCAGCCTTTTTTGACCCAAAAGCTATGTAAACTCATCCGCAATTCTTCATCTCCTATCCCTACCAACAGAGAAGCCGAATGGATTGAAAATTTGGTGCGAACTCAGGTAATAGAGAATTGGGAATCACAGGATGAACCAGAGCATTTGAGAACCATCCGCGATCGCCTCCTTGAGAGCAAACAATCCGTTCGGCTACTAGAACTCTATCGACAAATTTTGCATCAAGGAGAGATTGTTGCAGTTGATAGTTCAGAGGAAAGAGAATTGCTTTTGTCGGGGCTAGTAGTCAAGCAACAGGGAACTTTGAGAGTCCAGAACCGTATTTATGCATCGATCTTTGTTTGATTTACCTAGCACAAGACAAGCTATATTGAAAGATTCAACAACACCCTACGGCAACGAGTTGGACGACTAGTTCGTAAAACATTGCCATTCTCTAAATCATATCATGTCCGGCTAATTAGTTATGATTTCCACGTTAACTGCACCCCACACGCCAGTCGCCTACGGAGGGAAACCCTCCTGCAGCGCTGGCTCCCCTTTATCCCCTCCCCGCTTGTGGGGAGGGGACGTGAAGCGTAGCTTTACGGGGGCGCTTGGGTCCCCTCTGGGGTTGGGAAAGGGGGTTCCTAGGGTAATGACAAGTATTCATCCGGACTTGATATCATTACTATCCACTACTACCATCCGGGTTATCTACGCCATTTTGCCCTTGCTAACGTGGCACTGACCACGATCGCACTTGGCCCAGGGTGACTGGCATAATATTGGCAACGTCAATGGTGAATCGATATACCTTCTTGGCGCGACGGCTGTTCTCTGAATCGAAAAACTTCAGCTTCACATCCCAGCAATTGCTGTTAAGGCGACAGAAGGGGCTTTTTTCAACTTCGATGCTCTCTAGTCCCATGCCGCTCACGATGGCTGACGCAAAGGTAGAGGCGGCTTGAAAGGCGTTGGTGGCAGCAAAATTGAGGGCGCGATCGCGATCGAGTTGTCCTAAATTGCGGAGATCATAGTAGATGCGATGCAGAAAACTCTTGAGAGAACGTTGCATGCTCGCGTTGTTAGATTCGCTTGTTTCAGGGCTAACGGTGGCAACGGCTGTTTCCACAAGAGCGTTGACTTGCCAACCGTACATTCCCCGGATATTTGGCAGTGCAAGGACAGGGACAACCTGCCCGGAGAACAGTTCGACGGTGCGATCACTAAGACTACCAGGAATGCTAACTCGCTCGATATGATTATCGCTCGATTCGGGCTGAATTTGCCCAGCCAGCATCATTGCAAAGACGGCATAGATTTCACTGGCAAAAGCCTTTTGGGGTTCTAGAGCGTAAATGGGAGTGAGTTCCTGGTTCAGCGTCCAAATCAGAGATTTACCTTCAGCAGGGTTTAACTCCAGGTAATTAACCATCTGGCGGGCATCGTAGGGATTGGCGGGAATTAATACCCCATCCATGCTAACCGCAGGCATCCGTTGTTTGAAGGTGTCGCGGCGGGCTTCGGTGCCGAAATCGTAGCCTAATGTGCCGAGGGCATAGACTTTGTTGGAGACGGCGCTAGGGGTAATGGTGGAGGGGGAAAGAAAAGCAGGGGAGGCAGGGGAGGTAGGGGAAGCAGGGGGAGAGGGGGGAGAGGGGGGAGAGGGGGGAATGTCTGCAAGTGCAGATGAGGCGGTAATGAGTTGAGTGGGTGCAGAACTCTTAATCTCGCTCTTGGGTTGAGAAAATGTCACTACAGATTCGGAACTATCTGGCAAAGAGTTGCTGCTGGCTGGCAGAACGATTTGTGGATGGACAGTATGAGTAGGTTGAACATTAGACAAGGGTTGCCCAGTGAGTAACTGATACGCTCCGGGAATATTTAATTTACCGACTAAACAGCGTTCTGGCTCTTCTACCTCTTGCGGATTGCAGGGAATGGCACTATTGAGAAGGGCAAGCCGAACGGCTTCAGCGTTGGGTTGTTCTCCGCGTTGCAATTGCAGGCTCATTAGCAGAGCAGAGATACCTGTCATTAAAGGAGCAGCCAAACTGGTTCCTTCTTGACGAGCGGGTTCATCAGTCCCGGGTTGCGCCGCCACGATGTTTTCGCCGGGTGCCAGAATGCCCTGTTCCTGATACTGTCCACCCCAATTACTGTAGTTTGCTGGTTGTCCATTGTCTTTCATCATGCCCACTGCTAGGACATTCGGCAGAATCGCAGGTACGCAAAAACATTCACCCTTGTTGTTGCCACTGGGAGCCACAATCAGAATATTATTGTCTTGGCACTGTTTCACCGCTTTTTGGATCATTTCGTGGGCAAATCCGGTTTGGGTGGGATGACAGGCAGCACAATGGATAATGTTTACGCCTAGTTCCAATGCCAGGTTAAATGCATGAGCTAGGTTGAGCGGAGAGAGTGCTTCATCGCTAGTTGTGGTTTCAAATAGGGGGATATTAATAGCAGTGCAGTAGGGAGCCACTCCCTCAACGGGGGAAGCGGGTTGCCCAAACATCGTGCCAAAGATGCCTGTCGCATGGAAGACACCAACCAGACGCGATCGCACTGGTTTGGGAATTGTGTCTTCTAGCGCTTTAATCTCTGCCTCTAATGCTTCAATTGCGGCAGTATAGTCAGTAGCAGTATAGTCAGTATTTGAGGGGATTTCTGGTTTCAGTATTTTTTGCTGCTTAGAAGCACTTAACTGACGATATTGTTCCAGTAGTAGTGTATCTTTGCTTTCTAACAATGCATTGAAGACAGTAGTAGCTTTGCCCTGCCATTGCCCATTATTCAACGATGTAACCTGAGTAATGGGTCTCGCTTTCAACTCAACGTGATTATCGGATAATATTGCTGTATCTGTATTTTGGCTTGACTGCTCTTTCCTGGCTTTCTTGCGATCGCTGAGTGCCTTAATTTTGAGTTCTTGTTGGATGTAGAACGGATCAATCGGCTCCAGAGTTTGTTGCCAGTAGGGCTTAATACGACTTATATTAGCACCCTGAAAGCAAGCGCGACCGAGATCCGCAGGACCATCAAGGACGGCAATTTTGATGCGAGAATCACCGAGGGTAAGAGCTTGCAGGGCAGCAAAACCAGGAATGGTATTAAGATCGGGCATACAAGTAATCGATTAAATGAAATGTTATAAAGTGGCTCAATCGGTGAAACTTCTAAGAGGGTGTTTATAAAGAAAACCTTAAGTAGGGGAGGCAAAAAGCGGCGTGGATGTTCCTCCCCACCGAACTTCTGATCGGCGGAAGCCGCCGCTCAGAGTTCTCGCTTTATTGCCGTTGTGTTACGGCTCGACAAGTATTTTGGGTTGCGTAAAATTATTTTCAGCCGTAACGCACCACACGTTTGAAGGTGCGTAACGCTGCGCTTTTACACACCCTACATATTTAAGATTTACTTTACAAACACGCTCTAAGAGGGATTGTCGTTTGTTTGCTTCAGTGAACCGAGACTAAACTCTCCGACAGAAGACTCCTCATATTCATTCAGGGCGGCTACTTTACAGAACTGTTCCGAGTTACCTGCGCCGATCGCACTGGGAGCTAACTTCATGGCAGTCGCAACTAGATAAAATGTTTGATACAAAACACCAATATGTTTTAAAATCAAACCGTAACCAATAGCATAATACTTCCAGAACAACCGCCCAAATCGGGCTGTGACAATGAAAAGCACTTGTGGGATATCCTGTTGTCCAGTTGCTTTCCAAGCATCGTAAATTAAGGCTTCAACCTCCCGATTCCAATCCGCAATTAGGTGCAAAGTGTGAGACAGGGGTTGATAGTGGTATAATCCTGAATCTAATCCCTGACAGCGATTGATGACTGGATAAATCTCCAGTTCGTATAACGCACCCCCGCAGGGATAGGGACGTTTGGTGAATTCTCCAATGTTGAGAGGATCTTCTTCAGGGGTGTAAACTTCTTTCACCCTGGCACAGCGATATAGAAACTCTCCCAACTGGTTAAGGGTGATGGGCTGATCATCATATTCTCGAATCGATTGCCTTGCCTCAATCGCTGTAGTTAACGAACAATCTGTTTTGGCTAAAATTGCCAGATCCGGTTTCTCTAACGAAATCACTTGATTGCTCATGGGTGGTTTCACAATCCCTGATTGCTCATGATCCTCCAAGCGAGGAAGTTTCGATTTACGCGGATCATCAAGTCGTTGTAACCGAGTTTGGCGATGAAACAGAAGATTATGAAATTGCCATTGAGCTAACGCTTTAGTTTCTGGTTCAAGAGCAATCATCTGGGTTGCAATCAGCAACTGCATGAACGATTGCGCTGTCTGTGGATCAATGAGGGTATCTGCCAAATTTAAGAGCGTGAATGACGAATCGAATTGAGCCAGTTTCGCAATTAGGGCGGTAGCCCGCCAATCTAGCAGAATAATTTTTGCTTTGGAGAGGGGAGACTCTAAAACGAACTGCTGATTTTCCTGATGCAGAAAGGCGGTGGGGAGGTATTTGTGCGTTTGCTTGGTCATTGACCAAACAGGAGTCCAGTTGATCGCCTGCTGTTGATCAAAGCCGGGAAATGAATCTGTCACAAAATCCAAATTTCCAGACAATCAATATGATTTTGTGATAGATTCAAGTTTAGAAGAAAAATCTGAAATAATTACAGAATTAGCACCTGTTTTTGAATCAAAAACAACATCTAATTTGCTCAACAATGAAATAATCACAAAATAAAAAATAACTGAGTATGAAGCTGTTAAAATAGCCAAAAAAATTCTCAAACATAACTAGGTAGGCACGGATATCACTTGCCAAGCTCATTTCAAAGCTGTATTCACTAACTGTGTCTCAAGAAGATTTAAAAGAAAATTCTTGATTTCATTTTGTGATTATTTCATCTTTAGAGATTTTCTTTCTTTATGGAATTAGAGAAACTGTTTTGTGACGTAGATGACTTTTGCCAGCAATTTGAAACAATTTGGCGACAAGAACTACTATCTAACGGTGACCGAAAACGTAACAATAAACTAAATTTGTGCTTAAGTGAAGTTCTGACAATTATTATTTACTTTCATCAATCTTCTTACAGGAATTTCAAATATTACTATATTAAACACGTCTGTAATTATTTCCGAAAATATTTTCCTAACCTTGTTAGTTACAATCGTTTTATAGAATTGAATAAAAGTACGTTAATACCGTTATGCTGGTATCTTCATCTACGTCGTGCTCAAAATACTGGTATTAATTTTATTGATTCCACATTCATTGAAATCTGTTTGACACAAAGAGCAAAACGTAATCGAGTTTTTAAAGATTTAGCTAATGGGACTTAAACAAAAATTAAGCCCAAATGTAGCCTAAACTAGCTTTGTAAGCGGCAAATACGTCACGATTATTATTCAACCAATCAAAGAAACGGTAAGACATAGCTGTTCTAAATGCTTCCAAAGCTTCAGTAAAGGTATTCAAAGGTTTGTTTGCCCACCTTCGTCTCAAGCCTCCAGTCATCTGATGCCAAAGAATAAAAGTATATGCACAAAAAACCAAGATAAAATGTCGAAGTAGACTTGTTTTATCTCGAACTTGATATTCTTTTAACCCTAGCCAACCCTTGGCTTCCCTATAGAAAACTTCCACCCAATTTCTTTCTCCATAGGTATTAACTATCCACTCAGGCGAAACAATTGATGTAGAAACATTAGTGATAAAGTAGTCAATATCAGTCGCTTCGGAGAAAGTGTCAGCATTCATAACGATAGCAATATTTCGCTTTCCTACGAGTTGTGATATCTCTACTTCTCTAGTTACTACCCATACTGTTTTCGGTTTATCTAAGTTGAGTTCAACCTTGGTGAAAGCCTCTTGAGACAGGCTTTGTGCTAATTCATCTAGCCTCATTGTTTGTTGAACATTTTCTGATATGCTGAGACTTATTTTTCGATTTTTGGCTAATCCTCCCACGTACTTTAGTTGTCTCTTCTCTAACTCTAATAAGAACGATGTATTGTTGCCATATCCAGCATCTATCAGTACAATTCCTGGTTGATATTTTCGCGCCAATGTTCTGTCTATTAACTTGATTGCCAGTTCACTTTTTTTCTCAAATTCACAGTCTTGTTTACCTAATGCTAAGGAATCCGCGTGCTGGTATAGCTCTATATCTAATGGTAAGCTTTTTCGTCCATCGTACAAATGCGTTGTTACCACTACTATCCCATTATCTGTTTTACCAATCTCTCCAATATACTGCCTTCCCACTCCATCAGTAAAATTCCCACTTTTTCTATGACCTGAATCATCAATTATTAAGCTAAATCCTCTACTTATTCTCGTTTGACTACACTTGTTCATCGTCTCTAATCTCAGCTCATTTACCTTCAAATCAGACCATGGAGCTTCAGTTAAAAAGTGGTGTAATTGATGGTATTCGACCCCTATCGTGTTAGATGCCATCTGAAACACGTTTTTTCTCTCACTTTCCCCCAATAATCCTCCTAAATAATGCCTAAAACCTCTTTTTTGAGCTTTATGAGTAAACGCTTCATCAAACCGTTGACACCATTTCTCAAAACACGGTGGCATGGCTGCGGGGGTTGTCTCTTTCATTGGGTGTTACTTTAACGTGAAACCTATGCCCGTCAAGCATTATACCCTATTCTTTTTTCTTTTTTTGTTTAAGTCCCGTTAGATGGTGCGTTCGTTAACGCACCCTACGAAAGCAGCGATCGCTTTGCCATGAAACCTGTCTCAATCTCAAAGAGATAGCAAGTAGTAACAGATGTAAATAAGCTTTTTCTGTTACTACTTACTTACAAGTCTTTAATCCAAAAGCACTCCACAGGTTGGAAGCATTGAATTCAAGACCTGCACCGCGCCGCCCGGCCGGTTCGCGGAGTGGAAATGTCAACAGCCCCTAGAGCCGTTGGATTTCCTATTCGTTATCGGCACTCACATTGCATGAAGCCGGTGTCGACACAGTGCCCGCCGTTGTTGCAGTCGACCAGGCCACACCCAAACGGACAGAAGAACAGAGGCTTCACGCCGTTGGATCCGTCCAGCGGATTGTGAATGGAACTCACTTTTCTGTTAATCGGTTGAGCTTGAATTGGAAGTTTCATAATTGTTTCTCCTTGTTTTAGTTTTGAGTGTTCGTTCTGCGAGGTGCAAGCGAGAAAATCTCTCCCTCACAGGTCAAGTCGTGTCTGATACTAATCCGCATTCTCAAACGTAATTCTCAAATGTGGAAAATTCGTAAGTGAACGTAATCTTTCTGGCATGTTCATTAATTCTCTCAGCCCTTGACAAAATGTATCAATAACATCATGCATTGAATCAAACACTCGGTAACGGGCAGACATAGCCCGAAAGAATGCTTTATTCTTGTGCCAGTTAGCTGGCAACAGACCAAGAGCGGACTCTACCGATCGAAACCGGAATCGCATCGCTGACATCAACTGTGAACCGATAAACTTTTCCGGCTCTGCGACTATCTTGTAGGTTAAAAAAATGCAATTTCACATCGTAGCAATCGGAATCGGTGCGACAGATAGGACTCTTCTCCACCGTAATGGTGTCCAGTCCAACATCGGCAGCCGTACCAGTAGACATCACATCGGCAATCTGGAAAGCATTGGTCGCAGAGAAGTTGAGCGCCCGTTCCTGGGGTGTGACACCTAGATTGCGGAATTCATAATAGATCCGCTCCAGATATTCTCGAATTTTATTGCTATAGTCTTCTTCTGAGGGACCGGCTGGATAAGCTTGTCTTAAATTTTCAATTAACGCGGCAACTGACCATCCGTACATCCCTCGCACTTCTGGGATGATGGTAGGAACGGTTTCACCCGAAAGTAGCTTCACACTGCCCGCCAAGTACCCTGGAATCGAAACCCGCTCGATGTTCTCGTCGCGCAGGAAGGAGCGCAGTCGCTCATAAGTCACGCTAGCATAAGGTCCATTGGGTCTGATTGCGTAGATGGGCGTAGCATCAAGATTCAGCGTCCAAATCAGCGATTGTGCTTCAAAAGGGTTTTGCTCTAGATAGTCCAGCAGATTCATACCCGCAGGCATGGCTTGGGTAAATGAATCTCGACGCGCTTGAGTACCGAAATCGTAGCCTAACTCTCCTAAAGCATAAACTAGCTGTATTTTCCCACCTCCGCTACAAGAAGCACATTCAGAAGGAGTGATAGAAGTATTCGTTTCGTTGCTAGTAAGCATCATCGGATTTTTCTCAATTGACATAGCAGTTGGTACAGATGTTGATCCATTCACTTCCGCAGCCTGCACACCAATCGCAGACGACTGGATAGCAGGTTGTTGCAACTCGAATTCAATCACATCATTGGGTTGCGATTGGGCAATCGAATTGTCAGCTTCAACAGGTTGGATGATGATTTCCTCTAGTGTGTGGTTTGTCATTGGTTTAAGTTCTCCTTTGGTAATAAGGGCATATGCCCCAGAAATATTCAGGTTTCCAACCAGACAGCGACGGCTATCTAGCCCCTTTGAGAGGTTGCAAGGCAAAGCACTTTGCAGAATGGCATCACGAATCGCATGGGGGTCAGGCTTTTCCCCCCGCTGCACTTGGATACTGAGCAACAGCGCCACAATGCCCGAGACAATGGGAGTCGCAAAGCTAGTACCTGTTTTAGCCGTCGTTCCACCCCCAGGGATAGCACCCAAGATGTTTTCAGCGAGAGCGAGAATCCCTTGGGATTGGTAAGCCTCGCCCCAATTACTAAACCCAATCGGATTTCCTTGGACATCCATTGCCCCCACCGCCAGTACCGACTCAAGAGCAGCCGGAACATGGAGACAATCACAGCCATCGTTGCCCGCAGCCGCCACAATCAGAACGTTGTTTTCTTCGCATAAACGGACAGCATTAGCCAGTAATCGATCAGATTCAGCCGATGCTACCAACTGACCGCCACTAATGTTGATAACATTAGCTCCCTGCTCAACGGCTTGCGTAATCGCCCGTGCAAGGTCGATTTGGGAACAAGGGGCTAGCCCATCTCTCCCATCCGCAAACACCGGGATGATTAAGCCTCGACAATGAGGTGCAACACCATGCACAGGGCTGTCGTGTTGACCAAAGATGACGCTGGCAACATGCGTTCCATGCTGGGATGCAGAACCGCGATCGGCGACACCAGAAACCAAGGTGGGAAGCGGAGTTAAATTAGCTCCGTCAAAGCAGGGATGAGACTGGTCAACGGGGCCGTCAAGTACGGCAACGCAAATGCCAGGATCTCCTAGAGACTCCAACCAGAGGGACTTAATTCCAGACAATGCTGAAATGTCGGTAAAGATAGTCGTCATGGTTGCCTTGTAGAGATTTGATAACTTTCGTACTCGTTCTCAAATTCGTTTTCTAATGTGCGCTGCATTGTTCTTCTGTCCAACATCATTTCACTCCTGGATCAAAATGCTGCTTATGGGGCAATCTATATGTTGCTTTTTTGAAGAATTTGTTTTCCGCTACCCAACTGACCAAAGATGATGCTGGCAACATGAGTCCCATGCAGAGACATCCCGCCATCAGGATTTGCCTCCCCACTAACCAGCGTCGGTAGCTGGTGAAAGTCTGCTCCCAGGAAACAGGGATGCTTTAAATCAATCAGTCCGTCGAGTACAGCAATGCATATTTGTGGGCTACCCGACGTTTTTTCCCATAGTGGCTCAAGAGCTAAAAGATTCATTATGTGAGCGATCGTCGTGGGCTGTTAACTTTACTTATTTACTAAATGTCACCATCTAGAGTTTCACTCGCACTGAGAAACGCTCGTTAGTAAACAGGTTGTCCCATAAAGTTACCTACCGGGTTGTAGTGACAAACCAGAATATCGTTGCCATTGCCACGGGCTAAACCGCCCCCAACAGAAGTTGTATTTCTCCAAACAATTTGAGTGTAATGACCCACATGCTGCCAATTTCCAGTACTAGAGACATTGGGGAAAATACCGTTTCTAAAATCTTTCTTTTCACCACCCCATATATCTACTAGCTGAGTGACGGAAAAAGTACCAGTACTACCAAGAGCTAGGTTTTCTCCAGATCTGCTGTGTTGGAATGTCCCAGTTTGAGCCAGATGATTTGCCCATTGTTGAGCACTTGCTGCTAAATCTTCTGACCATTGCAGTGGCTGAACTCCTACTTCGGCTCTGTACTTGTTATGAGCGTTTAAAATCTCTTCAGCAAAAGTCGTAGTTCCAGTAATCGGTTTAAATGACGAGATAGTATCATTTGTTGCATTATTTAGTTGGGAGTATTCGCCAGGTCCAAGTTGAAAATTCCTTCCCTGGAAATTAGCATGCTCGAAAAACTGCCAAGTACCAGAGTAGACTTTAATTGATGAGATTTTGTCGTTCCAAAAATCTCCTACATAGGGTTTTTCATCTGTAAGCACACCTGAAGCATCTCCTGCGAAATTGGGATCCGAAAAAATTTCTATTTGAGCCATAATGACACCATTAAAACTTGTTTGATTTGTTTCCACGAAAGAAGAGAAGATGTAGAGTAAGAGTTGATTGTTCGGTCAACGCTCTTAGAGCCTGAACACCTGTTTACTCATAGGTTAAGTGCCATTTTTGCACCCCTAACTTAGGGTTCAAAAAGTGGTTGCTGGCAATTGCCCTTCACCATAAGCATCAATACTCCAAGCTGCAACGAGAACTAAGTATACTTTGGGTAGTGTGTTAGGCTTTCTTCTGCGTATACTCACCCTGAGCATTGAGGTACCAAAGACCGTAGTGTCCCTCGGCACCATTCGGTCCTTGCCAGGGGTTGTCCGGCGGAACCTTGGCGTTCTGGTTGCTTTTCCAAGGTTCGTCGATCGCTTCAAACAGGTAAATCATCACACGATGTTCGAGTGCCCACTTGTCAATTGCCTCGTAATAGGCAAGGAGATTCGCCACGTTGTTGTCCGTGTTGTTGAAACTAATCCCCTGCGATGGCCACCCAGTTTCGCCAATCATCACCTCGCATTGGGGATTGATGTCTGCAACCGCCCTCTTGATTTGATGGAAAGCCTGACCCACTTGATTCACACCCTCGGTTGGGCTGGCAGCGTTCACACCGGGATAAAGATTGCATTGGATAAAATCGCAATTCTGGATTAGTGTCTTTAACTGAGTGTAATAGGGGCTGTTTGGATTGGCGATTTCCCCGAAGGTATGCGATCGCACACCCACTTTAATACTGAACTCATGAGCTTTCTGCTTGTTAGCTAGAATCATTGCGTTGACAGCATCGGCAGTCTCTGCGTTGATGACATATTCATTGGTGAAAACCAAAGAAGTTACCGTCTTGGGGTAAACAGTATTCGCCTCCTTTGCCGCAGAAAAAGCCGCTTCGATTTCTGCCTGTTGGTGCGCGGGATTGGCCTGCTGATATATTCCCTGAGCCACCTCAATGGCAACCCTGCCTGTTTGCCGATTCAACTGTGCAGCAGCACCAGCAACGTGACAGTTGGAATCGAGCTGATTCCAAGGTGTTGTGGGCGGGTAATACCCTGCATAACCCATGCCATAGGTACTGATTTTATTGAACTGGGGCGCGATCGCATCCAGCATCCGAACAATATCCTGCTCGCTGTATGAGTTCCAAAGCGGAACCTTGGCATTTGGAGCTGTTCCTGTCCAGTGGCCAACATAAGGACTAAAGGCCACACCGAGAAATTCAGACATAACAATCCCTTCATCTTACAATCAAAAATTTTTTGTGGAAGTGTTTTAGATGTGTTGCACAATGCTTCTAGAACACTCACCAAAAACGTTTTGAAACAGAATCTTCATAGTTGCTGTCGATAATCTGGTTATCTTCGACACGATAGCGCCCGTTATGTTTGCGTCAAGCGCGTAGAACCACAGTGCATCTGTGCCAAATTCCAGCCGTTGTAGTAATCCTGTGAATCGGCGCGGAGGTTGGTAATTGATAATCAAGTGGTATGGTTTGTAGCTGACGACTTTTGTGCAATCACCCCTTCAGGGTGGGCGCTTTGCGCCATCGCTCCTTAAGGATTGATGAAAAGGAGCAAGAGTGTAAGTGATACCATCAAGAGCGTGGTACAAGTTCTCGACAAAGCACATGAAAATTTTCTATAAGTTGCTCCAGAGATGAAGTCTGTACGAACATCATTGCTCTTAAGTAATTCGTCAAAGTTGTTTGTGTTTTCATTGATAGTGATGATTTTCTCCTTTGAACAGTTGAGTTTTTTGAAAATGAGAACCCCTATGTTGCTTAGTAATGCGCCATGCGATCGCAGTAAACGTTGTCGCCCATGTCTACACCCAACATTTGGGTAAAACGCTGGTAAAAGCCTACCCTATCTGTTACCTCACATCTTGCACCAAGAAAATTTGATGGTACTTCGTTACTCAGTATGAAACCAAAAGTCCTTTATATAGCGAGAAAAGCCAATAAAAATAATGTAGCTTTATTGCACATATTTTTGGTTTGTACGGTTTTCTACGGATAGGTGCAAGATGTGAGTTACCGCACCAGGTGTGCCTATGCCACATTCAAGACCACCGTTGATAATATTGATGGTCATGCCAAAACCGGGCGCACGCCCCAAGTTTGCATCTTCACCAGAAGGAGTCCAGCTACCAGTCATAACTGCATGACAAGAAGGCTTAGGTCTGTACGTTCGCTTATTTTTGAAGGGAGAGAGGAATTAATGCCTGACAGGGTAAGGTTTCAATGCGATTGTGGATCGGCTAAAAACCCCTCCGTGTAATACGTGGAAAAAGGGGATTGAGAGCCTAGGTGTAATACATGGTAAACCCAGCCCCGAGAATCCGTATATTACATGGGAAATCAATTCATGAGCGAGCGT
>JXCB02000006.1 GCA_000828075.3 Tolypothrix campylonemoides VB511288
AGAGTCACAACTCAAGCAGGGTGGAAACACGGTCTTAGTGATCCGACGGCGCAGCGTGGAATGGCCGTCGCTCAACGGATAAAAGTTACTCTAGGGATAACAGGCTGATCTCCCCCAAGAGTCCACATCGACGGGGAGGTTTGGCACCTCGATGTCGGCTCATCGCAACCTGGGGCGGAAGTACGTCCCAAGGGTTGGGCTGTTCGCCCATTAAAGCGGTACGTGAGCTGGGTTCAGAACGTCGTGAGACAGTTCGGTCCATATCCGGTGCAGGCGTAAGAGTATTGAGAGGAGCCCTCCTTAGTACGAGAGGACCGGGAGGGACGCACCGCTGGTGTACCAGTTATCGTGCCAACGGTAAACGCTGGGTAGCCAAGTGCGGAGCGGATAACCGCTGAAAGCATCTAAGTGGGAAGCCCACCTCAAGATGAGTACTCTCACGAGCTAAGGCTCGGTAAGGTCACAGGAAGAACACCTGTTGATAGGCGGGCGGTGGAAGTGCAGTGATGTACGCAGCCAACCCGTGCTAATAGACCGAGGGCTTGACTTCAACAATTCAAAATTCAAAATTCAAAATTMAAAAAAAAAGAATTTGAATTTCAACTTTTGAATGAATTATTGGTGGAATTTGCGTTACTATGCAGTCTTCAGGGTTTTGAATCAGTTCTGAGTTAACAGTTATCACTGAACAGAATTTTGATAACTGGTAACTGGTCACTGGTAACTAACCACTGTTTTTCCTGGTGCCTATGGCGCGGTGGAACCACTCTGACCCCATCCCGAACTCAGTTGTGAAACGCTGCTGTGGCGACGATAGTTGGCGGGTAGCTGCCTGTGACAATAGCTCGGTGCCAGGGTAATTATAAAAATAAAGCCTGTCTGATTAAATTCAGAGGGGCTTTTAAGGTGTATGGTTAGGTTTTTTAACTGAATTTCGCCAAATTTGACATCCTTCCATAAATAAAGAGGCTATTTTGAAGCCTGCTACCGCGACGAAGCATTTAACGGGACTTAGACAAAAATTAAGCCCAAATGAAGCCCAAACTGGCTTTATAAGGGACTTCCAAAAAATAAAATAATCAGCTTATAAGAATGATAATAGTTATAGGAGTTTGGGGAGTCAAGGCTGCCGACAGCAGCCTTGACTCCCCTTTTTGTCGTAAATTTAATTATGTATAATTCAAGTTTTTGGAGGTTTTTGAGTGACAATTGAATTAACGGACTCACTAAAGAATCTACTTCAAGAAACAGCAACTCAATTGAAAGGTGTAGCCAAACGGCGTTTCCAAGTACAAACTGTAATGTCTTTAGGTTACGGAGGGCAACTACTAGCTCAAAAAGAATTAGGATGGGATAGAGACCGCTTTAAACTTTGCTCAAAATATGACGTGGAAAGGTAAACATCCAATTGTTAAGTTAGTAACTCAAACTTATAAAAAAGGAGTTAAGTTGACTAAAAAAGCTATGTCCGAAATCGAAAAACAAATAAAACGTCTGACTAATTCTACAAATGAAGATTTTCCCAATTTAGGGAAATGGTTTATTGATATCTATTAGACATCTCCGAAAAATCCCAATACCCCTCTGTGACTGAGCTTTAAGCAAGCGATCGCCATAACTTGCAGACCCTCAGTTTCAACGCCAAAATCAGGTTTTGAGATAGTTSCTGTTAATAACTTGGCTAAAAATGGTGTATRYATACACCATTTCTTTCTCTGGCTGTGTCAAATTTTTTATAATGGTAAAACTAACGAGCCTATCCGGAGTCTTACGAGTCCACATATTGTCATAATTATTTGTTCGTATTTACTTGAATTTAGTCTAAATCTTTCAGAAGCCACTCTAAATATTTTCAATACACGAATYAAATGTTCGACAAAAATTCGGGCTGATGCCATTTCTTTATTTTTCGATTTCTGGTTAGGTGTTAATTCTCCTTTTTTCGGTTTTTTCGTGGGAGTTTTAATTGATGGTTCTCCAATATAACCTTTGTCACCTTGAAATTTTTGATTGTGAGTAAAACCTTTCTGACCTTGACGAAATAAAGTTATATCACTTTTTGGTCCTGGCTCTCCTGCGATTATATCAACAATATCTTGACCCTCAGGTAAAACAGTAATTTGATTTTTAAATGTATGGKTTTTCTTTTTCCCAGAGTAATAATTTTGTTGTTCTTCATACTCTCCAGGTCTTTCTCGTGGCTGTTCACAGCTATCGACTATTAGTTCATATTCAGTTAAAATTTCTTGAACTATCTCATAATCGCTAGCGTTTTTTTTACCTGTTCTAATAAACTTGATGGTAGAAGCTCTTGGAGAATCGGAAACCAGTAATTAAACGTATCGTTGGCAGTTGACTCACTCACACCAAATTGTATACCTAACAATTGAAATGTTGTCAGATGTCTTAAATATGTCAAAGTTAAAAGAATTTGGTCTTCGTTTGACAATTTTACCTTTCGACCGCCACCTTTATTTATAATTCTAATTTTATGCAGCTTCTATTTCTTGTTGCTTTTCAGTGTSTAAGGCGMTCGCCTGTTTTATTAGTTGTTCTAGTTGCTCATACTTTACACCTAATAATCGCTGCGTTTCTTGGGGGTTGTTTTGAATATAACTTAATATGTCACTCATGTTTCGTGGTAAAAAAGGCAGTTTTTCCTCTTTTACCACAAAATGGTTCTATTTTGGAGATGTCTATTGTGAAGCGACATAGTCTTTAATTTATTAAACAGCTTTTATAAACCTATAAATTAAATAAACTCGCAACTATCCCACCTGACAAACAAAAGGGAAAGGGGTGTAAATTCTTCATGCATATTTGAGGGGGAGAAAGCGCTTGCCGACGGCAAGCGCTTTCTCCCTCCTTGCAATGATTATCATTATTGTTTAGGAACTATCTCTTGAGTTTTTTTGATTAATTTATTCTTTGGAAGTCCCTTAAGATACGGGTACCGATATATCGGTTAATGAGTGGTGGTAAATTTATGTCACAAAAAGAACATGATGCCATGATTGCAAGCGAAACCCACCACATACCCGGTGCTGGTGTTACGCCAGAACTTTATTACCAAACTTTGGAGCCTCTGGGCTTCATAGTGAAAGTATATCCTCACAACCATACAGTTGGAGCGGAAGTCTTACAAGGCATTTATGGTCGATCACACATGAAGTATCGTCGTTTCAGGCAATGGTTGTCTGGTATTAATCCCAATTCACCAGAAGCAGCATTATCTCTCATGTGTGTTGCCAGACGCAATGCCTAAAGCTCAAAACTTGCATTCTGCCAAACCTAAATAACGCACACCTTCTGGGTTAACTTCAAAACGGCAAGGTAAAACTTCTAAACCAAGGTCAATGCCAGACCTCAACAGTTTACCATAGGCAGGGTCAGCACTATCGCCAGGAGCAAACTCAGTGCAATCACCTCGATTTATAAAGTAAAGCATGACCGCACGATTGTCGGGCAGGAGTGCTGTCAGTTCCCGCAAATGCTTTTGTCCTCGTGTTGTTTCCGTGTCTGGAAATAGTGCTAACCTACCTTGCACCCAGGTTGTATTTTTTACTTCCAGATATATATGACGGCTATTTTCAGTCAAAACTAATTTACCACTTTTTAGGAACAAATCGCTAGATGGGATGTTGAAGTTTGTATGTGGAAATAACAAAAAGTCCACCCGACTTGATTTATTTTCCCCGTAGGAAACTTCAGTGCGAATTTGGCTATATCCCAATTCTGGAAAAAGGTATTTTTCTAAAGCTAGTTTGATGATCTTATTAGGTAAATTAGTATTTATACCTACCCAAGTGGGTTCATTATCGTGTACCTGAATCATTTCCCAGGTATAGGGAAGTTTGCGGTTAGGATTATCACTGTAAGACAGCTGCACTGCACTACCAGGAGTACAAAGTCCTGTCATTGGTCCTGTGTTGGGGCAGTGCGCTGTTACAATTTCCCCAGAAGCGAGTTCAATATCGGCAAAAAATCGCTTGTAGCGTCTCAGGAGGACGCCAGGATACAGGTTTGGGTAGCGGTAAAGGTAGTCATTCGTCATTTAGTCATTTTTATGAACAATTTGAAATGAGTCAACTCAAGGCTGAAGTATGAAGTGTAAAGTATGAAGTATTTCCCCCTTCAACCTTTATCCTGACTTGCTCCTGCAAATAAATGCCATGAATAATGAATTTTACAATAAAGGATTGGAAAGAGCTAAGCAAAAAGACTATGCTGGAGCCATTGAAGAATTTACCCGTGCTTTGCAGCTAGCACCTTACTTTGCCCAAGCTTACTATCAACGGGGTTTAGCATACTATGATTTAGGAGAAATACTCAATGCTGTTTCTGACTTCACAGAAGCGCTGAAGCTAGAACCCCAAAGTGTGGAAGCTTATTACTGTCGCGCTTTAGCACGAGTGGCGCTGAAAAATCTGCCAGGGGCGCTTGCAGATGTGGAACAGGTGATTCGTCTCAATGTAAATTATGCGGCGGCTTATAATTTACGGGGGACAGTGTGCCGTAAACAAGGGTATATTCAAGATGCGATCGCCAACTTTAAAAAAGCGGCAGAATTATATTTACAGCAAAAGGACACAGAGAACTGTCGCCAGTGTCTAGAAAAGATTAAACAGATCCAACCAAAGGAACAACCTGCTGCAATTGTGCAAGCAACTCCCACAATTGCGCCCATCAAATCTGAAAAAGAATATTTCGCGCAGTTACTGGAAAAAGCAGAAAAGGGAGACACCCGCGAGGCGATGGAGGATTTAAACTGGGCGTTGCAAGTTGATCCACAAGATGCACAAGCATACTGCTGTCGAGGGGTGGTGCGTTGCAAACAGGGAAATTATCGGGAGGCTATCTCAGACTTTAACCAAGCACTGCGACTAAATTTTGATGATGCGATAGTTTACCGTAACCGAGGAAAAGCGCGTTCTCATCTAGGAGATCATACTGGGGCGATCGCTGATTTCAACTCTGCACTCCAGATGCAACCCCAAGACGCGATGCTGTACATTGCTAGAGGGAATGCCTATCGGGTTATGGGGAATTATCTTGGTGCAATTAACGACTATACTCAAGCACTGCAAATAAATCCCGATGATGCAACAGCTTACTACAATCGTGGCATTGCCTACACTTGCTTAGAAGAAATGGAACGCGCTGTTCAAGATTATCAGCGTGCAGCAAGTATCTTTTGTGAAAAAGAAGACTGGGGAAATTACCAACAAGTCTTAGAGAGCCTAAACAAAATCAACTCCCCTAGCTCTAACTCAACAAACGCCAGGTATAAGTTACTACGACAACGCCTGTTGAGACTGGTTGGAGGATATTGGGAAATAGCCCAAAGATTGATTGATCAGGCGAAGTACGACTATCCAGGAATGTCAGAGGAATGGTATTTGCAAAAAGTGATTGGTGATTGGGAACGCGATAGAGGATAGATAAGGTTTAGTGATGCGATGATTCCTATATCAACTGCAATATTCGCCGCTATGCCGATAATACCCCATCACCAGAATTTCAGGAAGTGCGATGGGCAAAGCCCCGCATAATCGCGATGGCGCTTTTCTCCCGCTGAGTCCTATGCCTTCGGCACGCCTAACGGCGAACGGACACGCTACGCGAACGCGAACGCAAAAGGAATGAATTATGAATGTAACCCTACAATTACCCCCAGTTCTTAAACTTACTGATGAGCAAGAAGATAAATCCAACGAAATTACGGCTATTCCTGCATTATTAGAGTTACTAGATATCACCAACGCGATCATCACCATTGATGCAATGGGGACACAAACTGAAATTGCCAAACAAATTATTCACAAGAAAGCCGATTATGTCCTAGCACTCAAAGCCAATCATCCCACTCTCTACTCTCAAGTCAAACAATGGTTTGAAACTGCTGTTGCAGATAATTTTTCGGGCATTGATGTTAGTTATGACAAACGGATTGAGAAAGCACATCATCGCACAGAAATTCGTGAAGTTTGGACTGTACCCGTTGCTGCGATTGGTGAGCTTTATCAACCCAAGTTATGGGCAGGTTTACAAACCCTGGTTATGGTCGTCCGCGTGCGTCATCTTTGGAACAAGACTACCCGTGAAGTTCAGTTTTATCTCACCTCTTTAAACAGTAATGCTCAACTTATCGGTCGGGCTATCCGAAAACATTGGGGCATTGAAAACCAGGCTCATTGGACTCAAGGGTTGTACCTTTGCGGAAGATGCTTGTCGCATTCGTTCTTTCCATAGTCCTAGCAATTTTGCTCTTTTACGACGCATTGCTCTCAATGCTCAAGGGCCGTGAACAAACCTACAAACGTAGTCTACGCCAAAAAATGAAGCGCACCGCTATGGACAATCATTATATGATTCAAGTTCTTAGTTGTTTCATTGACAATACATTAGATTCTTCTGATTCCTTGTGTCAAGCCTGATTGAGATGCTCTTACCCTGGCCTATCATCGCAGTCGTAAAGTTTATCAGGTAATTCGACATGATTATCAACAAATAGAAACATATCTTGATGATGTTTTCCAAAAAATACCTGTGGATAAAACCCTTAATGAAGCAGAATTACAACAATTTAAACAATACTTAAAAGACATACCGCAAAAATATTTATCATACTCGCAATTAATCCGCGACCTAGACCAATATCGCCTCACAATAGAAATTAACGCTCAAAACTACAGGCGAGAAATTAGGGATATTCAAAGCCAACTCCCAACAGAAGACATCAGCTTTCTATCCAGCTTTTTTGATGAAGATTGCCGCCTTTTCACCCAACAAATTCAAGCAGATTTAGGGTATTTTCAACATGGTGCTGCTTTACTCGAAAAGGCGATGACAGCCATTCAGGGACGAGTGGAAATCGAACAAGCCGAGAGCGATCGCACTACCCAAAGCATTCTCCGCGATAAAGAAGAAGCTGACAAAGTGCGCGCTCGCAATTTGCAAAATACCATTGCAATGGTGGGTGTTGGCTTAGGTGCAGCAGGAATTGGTGCTAGTACCGCTGTCTACATAATTCCCGAAGAGCCAACAAAACCAATTTCGCTGCCTTTTACCTCTAACCAACTGCACCCCTTGACTCAATCACTGCTATTTAGCGTGTTTTGTGGAGTTGTGGGAGCAATCGTTGCTGGAGAACTAAGTTATTTGATTCAGAATCGAAGTGCGATTACTGGACGCATATTTAAGCTTTTCCGACCCAGTAATGAGAAGGCATCTATGCTGAGGGCAGAGGGCAGAAGGGAAACCCCATAAATAAATTGAGGGGTTTCAAACAAGGACGCCTTTTTTCTCGCGCTTTGCGTCTCGTTCGCGCAGCGTGCCGTAGGCATAAAAAATCCTTTTACTCTTTTCATAAATAAATTTAGGGGCTTTAAACCCGCTCTTGCTGAGGGCAAAATATAGTTTCTTCCTTCAGCATAGCTGCCTCCTGCCCTCTGCCTTTCTTCGGTAACCAGACAGCAGTATTGCCTGGGAGTCAACAAACTTTGCCACAAGGGGGAAAACACACCAGCTAAAGGATTTTAAAGGTGAGAAGGGATGCGATCGCCTATGGCGGGCACTTCGTGCCAATGCCCTTTGGGCACGCTACGCGAACGCGCAGAGCGCAGTGCCCAAGGGGCGATCGCTTGCAGCAAGTCGTTTGGAATTTGCTCTGTTGTAAAATCTCCATCAAATGCCAAAGAAAATTCGAGAACTAAAGCAAATGCTTCGCCAAGCTGGTTTTACGGAACTCCCAGGAAAAGGGAGTCACACTAACTGGATACATCCCCTGTACACCGGAAAACTTACAATTTCTGGTAAAGATGGGGCAGATGCTAAACGCTACCAAGAAAAGGATGTACAACAAGCTATTGAAGAAGTAGAGGGTCAGTCAAAAAATGACGAAGCTTAAATATCAAATGATTATTCAGTGGTCAGAGGAAGACAACTGTTTCTTAGTAGGTTTCCCTGACTTTCCCGGACAACACTGGCGGACTCACGGAGAGACTTACGAGGAAGCAGTTGCAAATGGAATTGAAGCATTGGAGTCGCTAGTAATGGCTTATCAAGCCACAGGTGAAGCGCTTCCAGAACCAACTGTTAATAAAGCAGCATAATTTTGGCGTTCACGGGGACTAGGGACTGGTGAGTCCAGCGCCGTGCGGGGGTTCCCCCCGTTGAGGCGACTGGCGAACCCGAAGGGGGACTGGGGACTGGGAGGAATTGAGGACGAGGATTGCAACAGTCCGCTTTATTCGGTGAGATTGGGATAAGGATTTGGGATTTGCGGGTAAGCCCCAATCCCTAATCCCCAATCCCCACGACGACATTTAATCTGTTAATCGACATCACGATTCCAGGTTTTGCAAACCAACTGCAATCTTGCTGTGCTTTTCAATTTGTCCCATCACTTGTTTTGCCCGTGCAATCACAACTTTGGGTAAACCCGCCAACCTTCCCGCTTCAATTCCGTAGGACTTATCAGCGCCTCCTGGTTGGACTTGGTGCAAAAAGATAATTTGGTCGGGTAACTCCTTCACCGTCACTTGGTAATTAGCAACATTTGGCAACAGCGAAGCCAATTCATTCAACTCATGGTAGTGCGTGGCAAAAATCGTTCGCGCCCGAATTTCCGTTGCGATGTACTCCGCTACCGCCCAAGCAATAGAAAGACCATCAAAAGTTGCTGTCCCTCTGCCAATTTCATCTAATAACACCAGCGATCGCGACGTTGCATGATTGAGAATATTCGCCGTCTCATTCATCTCCACCATAAAAGTAGATTGACCCGTCGCCAAGTCATCGACTGCACCCACACGCGTAAAAATGCGATCGCACACTCCCAACTTAGCAGATCGCGCAGGCACAAAACTACCAATTTGCGCTATCAGCTGAATTAACCCCACCTGACGCAAATAACAACTCTTACCACTCGCATTTGGACCAGTGAGGATGATCAGGTCGGGATGGGGGGAGTGAGAGAGTGAGGGAGTGAGAGAAGTTTCCCTCCCTTTTTCCCTCTCTCTCTCCCTCCCTCCTGTTTCCCCTTTTCTCCTTCTTCCCTTCTCCTCTTCCTCCTCTGCGTTCTCTGCGCCTCTGCGGTTCATTTCCTCTGCTCCCAACTGTGTACAATTCGGCACAAAGAAACCCGCAGGTAAAGACTGTTCCACCACTGGATGACGCCCATCCACAATCGTAATTTCTCGCCCTTCCACCATTTCTGGACGACAGTAACCTTGATGAACCGCTAACTCTGCCAAACCACACAACACATCTGCCGCCGCCACGGCACGAGAGATATTGCGAATCACCTCCGCTTGTGAACCCATTTCTTCGCGCAACGCCACAAAAATCTCATATTCCAACTGATTCAAATCATCTCGCGCCGTCAGAATCCGCGCTTCCCGTTCCTTCAACTCCGGTGTGATGTAGCGCTCTTCATTGACCAACGTTTGCTTGCGTATATAATTAGACGGCACTTGGTCTGCCTTCGCACGGGAAATACTGATGTAATAACCAAAAGTTTTGTTAAATCCCACCTTCAACGTCGGAATTCCCGTCCTTGCTCTTTCGTCAACTTCCAAGTTGGCAATCCATTTCTGGTCGTCTTCGACAGTGGCACGTCTCTCGTCCAACTGAACATGAACTCCAGGACGAATCAACCCGCCTTCTTTGATATGTATCGGTGGCGATTCTACGAGATGACCGCGAATTTGCTGTGCCAACTCTTCTAAAACAGGCGGTACTTTCTGTAATGCTTTCAGGAAGGGTGAACGAGCATCAGCCACCAAGCGAGATAATTCCGGTAAACGAGATAGGGAATCTGCCAAAGCAAGTAAATCCCTTGCATTAGCAGTACCAGAACCAGCGCGTCCGGTAAGCCGATCTAAATCATAAATTTGACGTAATAACTGCCGTAGTTCTTGACGGAGAGTTGTATTTTCTACCAATTCTTGAATAGTGTCTTGCCGTGTCCGAATACCTTTAATATCAAGTAGGGGTTGCAACAACCACCGCCGTAAAGCACGACTACCCATCGCCGTACTGGTTTTATCCAAAGCCCAAAGAAGGGAACCGTGAAAAGTGCCATCACGCACAGTTTGTGTAATTTCCAGGTTGCGGCGAGTTTGATGGTCAACAATTAAAAAGTCAGTGAGGGTATAGGTGCGTAGCGGCTGTAGGGGGATAGCGTTTTCTTTTTGCGTATCTTCTAAATATTCCAGCAACCCACCTGCGGCGCGAACGGCTAAGGGGAGATGTTCGCAGCCCAATCCTTCGAGTGAGCGCACTTTAAATTTTTGCAACAATTTTGCCCGAGATTCTCCTGAAGAGAACGGAATTTGCGATCGCAACGAATAACAAAAAGATGGTGGCAAACATTGGGGTAGATGTTCTGATTTTTCTCCTGGACGCAGTAAACTGCCCAAGTCTGGTGCGTTGGTCGGAATAAGCACCTCCGCAGGCTGCAAGCGCATAAGTTCCTGTGTCAAATGCTCTAAATTGCTACCTTGCGTGGTGAGGAATTCACCAGTGGAAATATCTGCATAAGCCAAACCCCAATGCTCCCCAGCGATGACCACAGCCGCCAGGTAATTATTGCGACTTGACTTGAGCATTCCCTCCTCTAGCAAAGTCCCAGGGGTCAGGATGCGCGTGATTTCCCGCCGCACCAACCTCCCAGCAGCTTCCGCAGCATCTTCCACTTGGTCGCAAATGACAACAGCATATCCTTTTTCTACCAGCTGCGTCGCGTGGCGTTCCCAGGCGTGGTGCGGTACACCACTCATCGCTACCCGTCCGACTTCCCCTACCGACTTGCTGGTGAGGGAGAGTTCTAATTCCTGCGCCAAAGTCACAGCATCTTCAAAGTAACATTCAAAGAAATCTCCCACTCGATACAGCAGCATCGCATGAGGATACTTATCCTTCGTCTCAACATAGTGCTGAAACATTTGAGTCAGCTTACTGCGATCCACCAATCGAGTGTCAGTGTGCGGCGCAGTCGGGTTATTGGGCTGGGATGTTTGGGATGCAGAGTAAGAAGCGGTCATGGATGTCTACCAATACACATGGCAACCTGCCAATATCCGATGATAGCTTGATATCGACGATACTCTCAAATTGTTCAAGGTTTATTAACTCTTCGGCTACTTCGCCTAGGAATTTGGACAGGAGTTGTTGGCTGGTATGCTTTTAACCCGTCATCACCCGTAAGAATTTCCACTTGACAACCGATTTTGGCGTAGTATTCAGCTACAGTCTTGATAGTGGCATCACCGATAGAAATACGTTGCACTGCTAACTTAGACCATTCAGCCGCTAGCTTTTTCAAGCCTTCTACGTCCCAAAATTCCGCTTGTTCAGTGAAAGCAGCCCAAGGTGTTGTTGCGTCTGCTGCTTTCACCATCAAATCAGCTAAAGCTTGAGCCATTTCATATCGATTCAAATTTGCTTGTGCAATGTGATTACCAGTTTCTATGATGACGGCTAAAGGTAGCACAAAATATGCGCTGTCTTCTTCTTTTTTTAAAATTTCATCAACTCGCTTTTTGTCCCACTTATTCTCATCCGTTCCACAGGTATCTTTGCCAGGAACCCCCAAGTAAACACACAATATCGATGTATCTATTATCAGAACCTTCTTCATATTTGGCGTTACTTGGCATCAGCAAGGCTTTTTTCAATAGCACCCTTAGTTGCAAGCTTACCCAATGTACCTGATGCCATTAATTTAGGCAGGTTCTCAATATCTTCTAGCAAAGCCAGTTTACTTTCTCCAGTTTCAGAATCTCGATGCGCTACAACCACGAATGGTACTATTTCTGGTCCTAAAGCATCAAGCAAAGCTGGGTTATGAGTCGTTATTAATATGTCAATTTTTCTTGTTTCACCAATTTCTCGCAGCATTCTTACCAGTAATTCTGCCCGCGAGGGATGAAGCCCGTTATCTATTTCTTCAATTACCAGTTGACTACCTTCTGGTCGAGTAAGAAGCGCTGTAAGGATAGCTATAAATCTCAGCGTACCATCCGACATACTTCTAGCATCTATCTCTGTGATGTGACCTGGTTTCCATAGCTCCTCACAGTAAAGCATGGCATCTGTACCGAACCTACCGATTTTTTCTGCCCAAATTTTTTGAATATCTCCTTCTGGCAAATTCTTAGCGTAGGCAGAAATAGTTTCTTCCACCTCAGCTTTTTGTTTTTCAGGCAATGCTGCTAATACACCAGCAATGTTTGAGGCATCACTTTCAAGCGTGTCAGAAAGCAGTGAGTAATCCCGCATTTTGGAAGGAATGGGATTCAGAATGAAAATATTTGTGAGGGCAGAGCTTATTAGATTTATTTTGTCTAATGTATGACTCAATACATCTATTTTTTCTTCTATTTTTTCTATATTAAGTGTCTTGATTTTGGTATTTATTGATGTGATTCCATTTACTAAAAATTCAGTTAACGATTCTACTTCTTTTTGATTGTTTTTTTGTAAAATCTTCTCATTATTCTGATTTTGAGCGGCTGATATTTCCTTAACTAACTCGTTTAATTCTTTAACATTATTGTTGACTTGCTTGAAAATATCAGAGTGTAACTTGTTTTTCTTTAAAAGTATCTTTAATTCTGGAAAAAAAGATTTTTTGGATTTCGTATCATTAATTAAAATCTCTTCCAGAAGATGCTCATCATTTTTTTTATATTCTATACGTTCTTGCAAAACTTGAACAACAGGTTTTGTTTGTACTGTAATACTATAAAGATAATCGGGATTTTCATCTTCCCCTTGAAGAATTGCCTTTAATGTAAACTGAGTTTCATTCTTTAGTGCAGCCCATTCTACACCACCCCGAATTGAGGGTAAAGTTTTATCTCCTGCCAAAGCTGCTTCAATATCCTCGCCTCTAACTATTCTTTGAAGAAATTCCAAAGCTTCAACGACATTCGATTTACCACTCGCATTTGTACCAATAAGAACAGTCAGTGGGTCAATCGGAAGTTCTGCATAACGAAAACTTTTCCAATTCTCAAGGATGAGTTGCTTAAGCATGACCCACTCCAAAACTCTAATAGTTGACTTTTCTTATTATCGCTTTATCGCTCTAGCAAAACAGTTGGGGTTTGTTCACCAGAAATGCTATCACCTGAGTTATGCTCCGCAGGCGGTAGCCTAAATCCCCCAGCACGCCAGCTATCCGCCACATCTTTGATAAAACTGGCTATAGGTATAGCAACCAATAAACCCAGTAGTCCTCCCAGTTTGGTTCCTAACAGCAAGGAAATGACCACCCACACGGGATTTAAGCCAGTCAAATTCCCCAGAAGGCGAGGAGCAACAAAATTAGAATTCACTTGGTCGATCGCCACAGCAACGGCTAAAACTTCTATCCCTAACCAAAAGTTCTGCAATCCCACCAATAAGCTTACTATAGCAATACCTATACCCGTGCCAAAGGGGAACAGAGAAAAGAATCCAATGACAATACCAAAAAGTAAAGCTAAGGGAACTTGCAGCGCCAAAAATACAAGTATCAAAGCAACCGCTAGCAAAGCACCCAATGTTGCTTGTCCAATAAAGTAATTTTGAAAGTCCTCGCGCAATAATTGTCGTACTTGCGAACCAATATGAGGCGAGAACCACAGAAAAATTCCATCCCAAAGACGTTCTCCGTTCAATACTAAGTAGATAGTCAGTACGACCGTCAGCAGCACATTGACCACACTACCAATGGTATCCACAGCAAAACCGAGGATTTGACCGGTAAAGGACTGAACTTGATTGGATAATCTGTCTAACACTTGAGTCAATAAACCACTCAAATTCACGGGAAGCTGTTGAGTCGCAGCCCAGTCTTGGAAAGCTTGCAGTTGTTGAGTTCCAGAATCAATCCAACTTGGCAAAAAATTAGCCAGTTCGTTAAGCTGTTCCAAAATCAGAGGAACTAAGGTGAGAGCTAAAGCGGCTACAATCACTACAGCTAACAACAACACACTCCCAACAGCTAAGTTGCGTTTTACCCTTCGTTGTTGGAAAAACCGAATGGGATAGTCTAGAACAAAAGCCAGCAAACTGGCGGCGACAAAGATATTGACCAAAGGTTGAAAATACTGCATCACCTGAAGCAATACCCAACCGTTGAGTACAGCCAGGGGAAATGCGAGGCTCAAACTTAACCATCGTGGTAGTTTGTAGTTAGTCATTAGTTATTAGTCAGATTAACACTTGAGTCAGAAGACAATTTATCGTGTCTCTCCATAAAATCTAACAAAATCTGCTGATGCACAGGTCCAAAGGGTCGTACGTCTCCTGATACAGCTGAATAACTCGCACCCAAACGAATGTCTTGCGGTGTTATTAAGCCCATATCCCAACCTTCATTCAGAACCAGTTGATTTAATTCCACCTGAAGGGGTGCATAGAAGACATGACGAACCGCAATTTTGTCGCGATAGCAGCCAAACTTAGAAAATGTTGATGGTAGAGTATAGCCAATTTCTTCTAAAATTTCCCGTTGTACCGCCACCTCTGGAGTTTCACCCGGTTCTATGTGTCCGCCAAAAAATGCCCAGTGACCAGGATACACAATATTAGGTTTGTTATCCCGCAACTGCATGAGAAACTTGTTGTTTTGGTAGAGAATGGCGATCGCCACTTCGGTAGCCATATTCACTCCTGTTGTGATGATTTACCTGTTCACGATAAACATTGTCTCTCATGCATGACTACCACAAAAACTTTAACTCTTTAATATAACCCTTGCGGTGCAAGGGTTATGAATGTTATACAGCAATATTACTTGGGAGGGTTAAAGCCAGCTTTTTGCGCGGTAGCTGTATCTGCAAAGCAAATGTTTGGCTTGACCTTTTCATAATCGAGTGACTTGGGAGCATGAAGTATGTTGCCCCGCTTCTTGGTAACTACGCCCTTAACAGGAGCATTGCTAGGACAAGTGGTCTCTCCTTGGGGCTTAACACCTAACTTCTGAGCTTCAGCCGAAATCCCAGTAGTTGAAGAAGCACCAGTTGTCCCTGTTCCAGGACTATCTGAGGTTCCAGTCCCAGCAGACGGAGCAGTTGTAGATGTAGACGCGCCAGAGTCGCTAGATGGAGAAGTATTGCCTTCCTCAGCCTTGTTCCCACAACCGGAGAGGGCTAAGATAGTCAAAAGTGCGATGGAAATAGTCCATTGATATCGCAATATATTTTTCATAGCCTGTTTTGATTGCTGAAATTGCACCCATTAGACCGTAAGTCGGTCGGTTTAATTAGGGATTTCCAAGAAATAAATTATCCATCTTGTGGGGGAGCCAGCGCTGCAGGAGGGTTTCCCTCCGTAGGCGACTGGCGTTGGGCATCCTGCCCGCCCTGAATACAAAGGACGGGTGGGGACACCCATCCCACAAGAAAATTTGGGATATTTTTTTATTTGGAAGTCCCTTAAACTCAATGTAAAGAAGGGTAAAGGTGAGGGATTTGGGTAAGTAACCTTCTCTTACCCTTTCCCTCTACCCTTGTACAGGTTTTTTGTTTATTTACGCCCTGCTGCTTATCTAACCGACACTGACTTCGTCAGTTGTAACGTCTGTTGCACCGCTAACACCGCTTGCAATGTTTACCAGTTGGTCGAGAATCTCTTGACTGGGAACTGACCCTTTAAGAACAACTGTGCTGCCCGTTTGTGCTACCCACAAGTTGTTAATATTATCAAATTCGGGGTTTTCATCAAAAGCTAGGGCGACCCGCTTTGCTAAACCACTCTGGTCATACTCTCCATTTAACCCGACTCGCTCTAAAGGAATGTCTTCGCCGTTGTTCTGACTCACTGTAGTGGGATCGGGATTCACTTGAGCATCTTGAGGTTTTTCCAGTCCAAAAAGTCTTTGTAACCAACCCATAAACTTTTTTCTCCAAATATTAAACACTTCATTGTTGGTCTACTTCAAATCAGGGTTATTTTCTTCTCTCCCAACCCGTGCAGGTTTGTGTTCCCTACTATTTGTTCATAAACGATTTGTTCATAAATTTTCTAGTGGGTTTGAGGACAAACAAAATACCCCTGCCTTAAAAGCAGAGTTGTTGCTTTATGAAAAAGAACGCAATAAATAGAGTTAAAAACTTATGAAAAATTGTTTCTTTCTCTATCTAAAGTATGTATTTTTTGTCTCTAAAGCAACAATGTATAATGATGACGACTTCGTAGATTACAACACTTATACATAAAATATGCTAAAGAAAAAATAAATTTTTCCTATTTTAGGATTGCTATAGAGTAAGTTAACAAATATAGTCGCTGTCACCCCCTTCGGGGAATTCAAAATTAAGAATCCCTATAAATAAATTCAGGGGCTTGCATCTTTTTTTGAATTTTGAATTTGAGCGTAAGCGCAAAGAGCGCTCACTACGAAGCCTTAAAAACTAATGCTTTCTTAGCACTAATACTAAAACTCTATTCATTCGCATTGCTGGGGGCTTCTGGATGAAAGAAGTTCCCATAACTTGTTGGGTTGACGTTCCAATCACTGCTCTTGTATTTACTGTTCCTCTATATAAAGTTCCCCATATTCCTTACCAGCTAAAGGAATACTTTGGTGACGAACTTTACCTTTAATCACCACTTGCTCTCCCTCGCCTAGACCAGTTTGATTGGTGACAACCCAGATCTTAGCTGTAGAATCATTAATTTGATATGCATATTGATTCAAAAGTGGAATTCGCTTTTCTACCTTACCTTGTATGTAGACTGTAGTACCATCGTCCTGTTGTGGTTTCAAGTCCTGAATTTGGGTGATGTTGGCTCCTATGGCATTCATGCCAAACCGCCCCAAGTTACCACAACTCAGCAGTCCCCCTATAAGGCAAAGGGTCAATCCCAGGCGTATGGGTACGACAATGCCATATTTGTATAAAAACGAGAAGTTGAAATTTTTCACGAGTTGCATAACGAGTACCTCCACTCGCAAATTTTGGCATCAGTGCTTGGGTTGTGACAATTTTAATTTAACAAGCGATTATCATTACTTTATGTTTCAGTATCAAAAACTTGCAAAAAGCAACTCGTCATACCATTTTGGATGCGTGGATGTGAAAATCCTACATAGACTCAGTTTCACTCAATCATGTGTGGCATTCTTTTTTCACGCTCAGTCTCCGAATCGTTTTCCTTGAAAATCTAAAATTCTTTCCTGGTTGGGGAAGATTCTAAATTCTGGGTTCTCAAGTCTTCTTAGACAACCAATCTGAGAAGATAAAGAATGTGGTCTTGCTGTTTACGCTCAGGCACCTGACAGCAACGCCAAGGCGTAGCGTACTTGTGTTGAATTCTCATGGAAACAAAAACAGCCAAACTTCTTGATGGTAAAGCGTTAGCTGAAAAAATTCAGCAAGAACTTTCTCATGGCGTTAAAGAATTGCAACCCCAAATAGGACGCCCGCCAGGTTTAGCAGTGCTGATGGTGGGCGATAACCCAGCGTCAGCAGCTTATGTACGCGGTAAAGAACGAGCTTGCCAGAAAGTGGGTATTGCCTCTTTTGGCAAACATTTTCCCACGCAAACGACCCAAGCAGAATTAGAAGAAGTGATTGCTGCACTTAACAATGATCAAAGGGTGGATGGCATTCTGGTGCAATTACCGCTCCCTAACCACTTGGATGCTGTGGGACTTTTGCATCAAATAGAGCCAGATAAAGACGCTGATGGACTGCACCCACTTAACTTAGGACGACTGGTACGGGGAGAACTAGGTTTACGCAGTTGCACTCCGGCGGGAATCATGCGGCTGTTGCACGAATATGCAATTCCCTTGCAGGGAAAACAGGCGGTGGTAGTAGGACGTAGTATTTTGGTGGGCAAACCAATGGCTTTGATGCTCTTGGAGGCAGATGCTACTGTGACTGTAGCTCATTCGCGATCGCACGACTTGCCATCCATCACCAAAAATGCTGATATTCTGATTGCAGCAGTAGGTCGTCCAGGACTCATTACTGCCGAAATGGTGAAACCGGGCGCTGTTGTGGTAGATGTGGGAATGAATCGCGTCACAGACTCAGATGGCAATAGTCGTCTAGTAGGCGATGTTGACTTTGAGTCCACTGCTAAGGTAGCCGAATACCTCACACCAGTTCCAGGTGGTGTTGGTCCGATGACAGTCGCCATGTTACTGCAAAATACTTTTTCCAGTTATTTAAGAACGAATCAAAAATTATGAATTAAGAATTATGAACTATGAATTATGAGTATTATTCTTCACTCTTGACTCTTAAGTCCTAAATTTTTTCCTTACTTCTCACTCCTGATTCTTAATGTGCCAAAGCCTCGTAAAATTGTTACTCACATAACACAATATTAAGGAATTCAAGAATGGTAGCAGCAGATAACATTCAAAAGACTCCTGAGCCAGCCAAATTTGACCTAAGAGCCTATCTTAAAGAGCGACAAAAGCTTTGTGAAGCTGCTTTGGATAAAGCGATTCCCATACATTATCCAGAAAAGATTTACGAAGCAATGCGCTATTCACTCTTAGCAGGAGGTAAGCGTTTACGCCCGATTCTTTGCCTTGCTACCTGTGAAATGGTGGGCGGTACAATCGAAATGGCAGTTGCAACAGCTTGTGCTGTGGAGATGATCCACACAATGTCGCTGATTCACGACGACTTGCCAGCAATGGATAATGATGATTACCGTCGGGGTCAGTTGACAAATCACAAAGTTTATGGTGAAGATATAGCAATTTTGGCTGGGGATGGCTTGTTAGCTTATGCTTTTGAGCATGTGGTAACTCACACCCAGAATGTACCACTGGAGAGAGTTGTACAGGTCATTGCTCATTTGGGTCGTGCTACGGGAGCGACTGGCTTGGTCGGGGGTCAAGTGCTAGATTTAGAATCGGAAGGAAAGACAGATATTTCCCTAGAAACGTTGAGTTTCATTCATAGTCACAAAACAGGTGCCCTCTTAGAAGCTTGTGTTGTTTGTGGTGGTATTTTAGGAGGAGCATCATCTGAAGATGTGCAGCGACTGTCTCGCTATTCCCAAAACATTGGGCTTGCCTTCCAAATTATTGATGACATTCTAGATATCACTGCAACCTATGAGCAATTGGGCAAAACTGCTGGAAAAGACGAAAAAGCTCAAAAGGTGACGTATCCCAGTCTTTGGGGACTCGAAGAATCAAAACAAAAAGCTCAACAGCTGATTGAAGATGCTTGTGCAGAATTAGAACCCTTTGGAGAAAAAGCTTTGCCTTTAAAGGAGTTAGCGCACTTTATCACCAATCGTAAGCACTAAATAATGAATGATGAATGATAAAGGCTGAGCGAGTTTACAATTCATAATTTATCATTCATAATTCACATTTCTTTTCATAATTTATCATTCATAATTCATAACTTCTCATCTTACGCAAAATAGCATGCAGGACATAGGCGATATATTAGACAACCGAGTGCTGTGGGTTGCTCTAGTAGCTTGTTTGATGGCTCAAGCATTGAAGCTCGTCATCGAGCTTATCAAGAACCGTAAACTGAATATAAGTGTTTTAGTCACAACTGGAGGTATGCCTAGTGCTCACTCAGCACTGGTAACAGCCTTAGCAACTGGAGTAGGACAAACTCTTGGTTGGGCTTCTGCGGAATTTGCGGTGGCGATGATTTTTGCCATTATAGTCATGTATGACGCCGCAGGAGTTCGCCAAGCCGCTGGAAAGCAAGCCCGGATTCTCAATCAAATGATTGATGAATTATTTCACGAACACCCAGAATTTAACGGCGATCGCCTCAAGGAATTGCTGGGACATACACCAGTTCAAGTCATTGCTGGCTCGGCGTTGGGTATAACTGTCTCTTGGTTGGCGAGATCAACCGGCGTGTTGGTTTTTAGTCCATAGTCAATCCTGCTTTTCAAAAGAAGCTGACGGCTACTGCAAACGCACTGTTGAGCGCAGTAGCACCACTTTACGACTATCTACAAGTAGGGCAAAAAAACCTTGTTCGCTCAGCTTCTCCAATGTGCTATATGCTTCTTTTTGGTTAGGTGTGTAAATAGCCAGCAAATAAGGGCGTTGTCCGTAGGAAACAAAACCTACGTCTCCTCCCACCACTTGCCGCACTTGATTGGCAACTTCCGGGCGGTTGTAGTAATCTACCAATACGGCGAAACCCCCTCCCAACCGTTCGGGTTTATAGCTGACTGGCTGAGGCTGAGTCTGTACCACCTCTCTTGAGCGAGCCGTGTCCGACGGTCGAGTGGTGATAGTACCAGACAAACCGGCAACATTGTTGATATACTTTGCCCAATTGTTAGCATCGTCTATTTTTGTAAACCCACCTATGCGTGTCACTACTGTATCTTTGAGATATCTACAGGTGGTTGTTTTAATGTTAGACGGTAAAGCGTGGCGCAACTGTTTCTGATTATCTGCTGTGGGACTGATAACCAACAAAAGATATTCACCTGCATTGGGAGGTTGACAAACGGGAAGATCTTGTTGTCGTTGAGCCAAAGCAGAATTTATGCCGCTAGAAGAGCCGACAAGGGCTACCACTAAACCACTCACTAAGGCATTTGGTATCTGAAATTTCTGGACAACAGTCTTATACATAAAATTTTATTGAACTTTTTTCTCAAAAAATTATATTTAGTTATTAGTCAATAGTCTATAGTCCAATAACTAATAACTAATGACTAATGACTAATGACCATACACTAAGACACGGCAGCCAAAGATGCCAACGCATCAGGAATTTCTGGTGAAGGAGCTTGAAATTCGCCTGTTAGGACATATTCCAATCGAAGTTTCAACCAGGTAATAAATTGAGGATTGGTGGAAATAATCGCCACTGCTGGTTGAGGACACTTCGCCTTAACTTCTGCCATTTGGGGTGCTTCCAAAAAAGCTGGCTGCTTAACCACCCAAAAATCAATTTCTTTTTCTTGTTCGTGGTAGTGACGGGTGCGTTCCTTGAGAACTTCCTCCATCGGTTCTTCTTCAAGAAGAAAGCGTTGAGAAGCCAAAACGTAATAGTATGTTTGCATTTTCTTCCTTTGGTTGCTAAGTAAGTCGGCACAAATAAAGTTAACTCGTTGAGGCTGTCATTAGTCATTAGTCATTAGTCATTAGTCATTAGTCTAGGGCGTGACTTTCAGGTGTTTTTAAATTTCTTAACCTAGTTCTGTTTATTTCTACTTATCTACTTAATGAATAATGATAAGGGTACAGTGGTGCTTACTGTACCTCTATCATCTAAATGAACCAGAATCACCTGATCAAAGCACTCAAGGGACAACGACTCGCTTGCAGTTCGCCAGTTGATTGTTTTTCTGTTGATCCCCAAAGTCGCCTGACAAAACCCCAAAAACTTCCTTGCTGTTCACCAGTTGCTTTTTTTGGACCAGTTGTCAGCTTTTTAAGAAACAGGCTGTTGTCGAAGTAGTGTTCTATAGAAAGAACTCTTAAATCATCAGTGACACGCGCCACACTCATACCGACTACCTCCACCGTCTCTCCTGTAGGTGCATAGTCTTTGTATGAACCGTTAAAAGTTCCCCAATGACGCCATTTGAATGTAACATTTGGTGGACCTGAGTAAACCTCAAGCACTTCCCACAGAAATCCTTTAGGAAATGCTGTATGGAAGAGATTGGCTGATGATTCAAAATCTTCCTCGGATGCTTTGTAATCTTCAGTATCGCCGATAAATAAGTTGTAAGTGCCTGCCATTACCACATCTGATGCTGTGTACTCAGGACCGCCATTACTACTCATGCGAAACTGTTCGTTCACAACTGACAACCACTGCTGAGGGTTGGTTTTGAACGATGCTTCCATCTCAAAGGTTCTTACCAAGTTTTGGACGATCGCCTCCAGTGAACCTTCAAGATGGTTATGTGTACTTTCCTTTGCAAGATTTTCTTTTGAGCGGGTATAGTCCGGAGGCGTACCATAGCGCCACTCGGCATCGCGACTATGTGCAATAACTGTGTCTCTACCCTGTACCCAAAGTGGAGTGCTGTTCGACTGAGTTGCGCTCATAAAAGTTTTGGAGAAAAAATAATCCTCGTATTGAACATACCAAACACTTTCTAGATTTACGCAGTCGAACCCCAAAATTGTCTTTGCAGTTGCCCTTACAGTAGCCCTCGCATCGCTTGCTTCATTTCGCGGACTGCTCTTTCCATCCCCACTAAAGCTGCCCGACTGACGATGCTATGCCCGATGTTCAGTTCTTCCATACCTGGAATGCCAGCCACGCGATAGACGTTCCAGTAGGTGAGTCCATGACCGGCGTTGACTCGCAATCCTGCTTGAATCGCTTGCTCACACCCTTGGTCTAGCAAGGCTAATTCCTGGTCGCGACTAATTTCATCCTTAGCCTCAGCATATCGTCCGGTGTGCAGTTCAATAAATTGTGCCCGCACCTTGACAGATGCTTCAATCTGTGCTGTTTCGGCATCGATAAACAGACTCACTGGAATGCCAGCGCTTTGCAATTTATCAACCACTTCACCTATTCTATCAATTTGACCGACGATATCTAGCCCGCCTTCTGTGGTGACTTCTTCGCGCTTTTCCGGTACTAAAGTCACATAATCGGGTTTGACGTCAAGGGCGATCGCCACCATTTCATCAGTCGCAGCCATTTCTAAATTGAGGTGCGATCGTACCGTTTGCCGCAACAGGCGCACATCTCGTTCTTGAATATGCCGCCTATCTTCCCGCAGATGCACCGTAATGCCATCTGCACCTGCTAATTCTGCCAGTACCGCCGCCGCCACGGGATCTGGTTCCACCGTCCGCCGCGCTTGTCGGATAGTGGCAATGTGGTCAATATTTACACCAAGTGTTGGCACCCCTACTATCTCCTTATCCACACTCTCAGGTTTTGATTTTACAGGAAATACGGGTTGGGAGGTGAATGATGCGTCAAAGTGGATGCAGTAGCAAGTGGAGCCAGAAGCAGACTCTTCAAAAGTTTAAGGTAAATTGGGGGAATAATGGGGAATACTTTATGTCGCAACCAACTCAAAAAAAATTAATTCAAAAAACTCCAGGAGTTTGTGGAGGTAATGCACGTATTCGTGATACCCGCATTGCTGTTTGGACTCTCGTTTCTTTTCGTCAGCAAGGAGCTTTAGATCAAGAATTACTGAGAAATTATCCTGCATTAACGCCACAAGATTTGGAAGCAGCTTGGTTCTATTATGAAGAACATCCAGAAGAAATTGACCAAGTGATTGCTGACGAGCAATAAAATGACTAAGTTTTATGCGAATGAGAATTTTCCGCTAGATTTAGTTCAAGAACTGCGTCGCTTTGGCTACGATGTTCTGACTTCCTCTGAAGCTGGACAAGTAAATCAATCTATTAGTGATGAAGATGTATTAAATTTCGCTCATGAAAAACAGAGGGTTATCATTACTCTAAATAGAGAAGATTTTATTAGTCTTCATCGGCAAGGTAAAAAGCATAGTGGCATTCTTATTTGTAAAGAAGACCGAGATTATAAAGGACAGGCTGAGAAAATTCACGAATTTATTGTCAGTGATACTCGACCTTTAACGGGCAGACTCATTAGAATCAAAAAACAAAATCAAAAAGGGTCTTCAACTCAAGTTTTTGTTGTCCAAGAATATTAAGAGGTTCCAAACATGGATGTGATGACAATTGAGGATCTGCTTGACGAGTATCCGGGTATACAGCGAGAGGATATTCTTGCTTGTATTGCCTATGATGCTGAAATGGCAAGGGATTATTATGTCGAGATTCCCCTTGGAACCCACAAGGAAGTCTCAAAGTGAAGCCCATCAAAAGAACTGTTTTTTTGAAAGACTTGTTATCTGAAGATTTAAAGAAATATGCTTATAAATCCTTTGCGCCAACTTTTGAGCAAGCCAGAGGCGCAATCATTTCAACTTTTGGGAGAAGATCTGGTTCTGCTCTCGGGAGCCAAGCTGCGGCAAGCTGTGGCTATATACGAGGCTGAGCTTGCACGCACAGTTCCCTCAAGCATCCGTCCACTCTTTGAGCAGGAACAGGCTGAATTTTTATCCGAAGCTCATACTTGGCTGAAACGTTTCAATCAAACCATCCATACGCGCATTCGTGGTTATCTGGCACTCGGTCGCCTTTGTAATTTTGAATATCCCTGGCCAACGATCGCCGTGCTGGGAATCTGTGAAGTCCTTGAGCGTATAACCCGTGCCCGCGTTTACGGACTCGTTGGCAAGGTTGCTCGTCATCTTGTCAGGTATGGTGAGATCGAAGAGCTGGCGAGTCAAATTGATGATATACTCCTGCGAACGAATCGTAGCATTTTTGCAGATTCGGTTCCCACGGTGCTCATGGCTCTGCGTTGTCACAATCTTAGGTCTCGGGGAGCAGACGACCTCGCGGAGGCTCTGCTTTCAGGTCCTCTCACACCAGTTATGGATGAAGAAAGCCGTGAGCTTTGCCGTGGACTTTATGAAGCACTCGCAGTGGATGAAAGTCAAGAACGCTTCTCCCAACTGGTGGCACTCACGCTGCGCCACTTCCACCGTGAGCAGGCAATTTTAACGTATCACTTGGAAGGTACACTCTCGCAAAGCAAAGAATCATCGCTCGCTAACCGCCTCATGCAAATATCTAGCGTGAGCGCCCCAGTCATCGAAAGTACATCCAATGGTTGCCAACTGGTGTTCAAGCCGTACAAACTGCCTACAGATTTCGACCTTAAAGATCACGGGGTCCGTGTTAATGAGTTTGGCTGTGCATTTATCATATCCGTCACAAGCAAAATTTCTGATTACCAAGTTGCTGTAGATTACGTTGTCAGACGGTTCGGTGAAAAAGGAGAGCGTGCAGTTGTCACATTCTAAAGTGGAAGTACTTTCCAGTACGCAATTTTCACCAATTGGACTTCCCCCCAATTCCAAGCATGGGGGGACACACCGCAATGTTTTAACAATGCAATGCGTTGCGCTTTATTCAGTTTTAATTCTGTTTTAAATCCGAGCAACATGGCAATTGTTTAATCCATTCTCTAAGCGCCTGTGATTTGTTCCATCCTTGACTCTCAGCATAAGCTTCAAGCTTGTCTAATTCCTGTTGAGTTAACAGTACTTTCAACCATCTATCTCTTTGTGGCATAATATTTTCTCCTATAGTCATATCATGCCAATACAATGACTATGGCAAAAGTATGGAAAACCGTACAAAATCCGAACAATAAATAAATCTACCCAAAAATGAGTAGAGATGGGTAGCTTTGTCTAAAAATTAAGTTACAGTTTCAATCCCTTGTCACCGCGTCCCCCCGTCTGTCTTCACCCGTCAATTTTGGGTTGGTTGAGTACTAGTGTCTCTAACTCGAAGCACTGGTATAAAACCGCAACGCAAACCGCCAAAACCTGGAGGAAACAAAAAACAGCGCGATCGCCAACACACCTGCGCCTACTATCCAACCAATTTGACTTCTACCTAGCATCGCTTCCGCTGGTATAGTTGTTAAAAAAGCGACAGGAACAACAAACGTAAAGAAAAAGCGGAATGCTGTAGGATACGCTACCATCGGGTATCGTCCAGCTTCCAAAAAACCCCGCAGCACTTCGGTGACGTTGTAAATTTTGACAAACCAAATACTCGTGGCTCCTAGCATGAACCACAAACTGTAAAGAATGACCAAGCCAAAACACAGGGGAATTGCACTGATCAGGTAGTCGTCTATTCCTAAACCGAGTTTTGTACCTGCATAGCCAATTATAATACTCCCAAAGATGAGATCTGGCAGTCCCCAAGGTGAGACGGTACGGGTGGAAAGCCAAAATTGGCTGCGGATGGGTTTGAGGAGGACAAAGTCCAGTGTACCTTCTTGTACGTGGCGGACAATGCTATTCAGGTTTGGGGCAAGGAAAGTTGCAGAAAAACCTTGCAGCAGAGTAAAAATTCCCAAAACTACCAAAGCTGCTTCCCATGACCACCCAGCAAAAGTGTAGCCGTTACCGTAAAACAAGAATAGTCCGAAGAGACTGCCTGCAAGATTACCCAAGCTGCTCAAGGTTGCTAACAAGAAGTTAATACGATACTCCAGCTCAGCCTCTATGGCAGCGCTCCAGAATAATCTTAGTACTCTTAGGTATCTGTTTTTCAAGCTGAAGAACAATCAGAGCAAAACTAGGTTTAATGCTTTTATTATCTCATCTACGTCAAACTTTTTGCTCGCGCTTACCCGTTTTCTTTCTGTTCTACAGTTTGTTCAAACACTTGTTTTAACAAAATCAATCCTTCTTCTATCTGAAGAATTTGTTCTTGTGTGAGGTGAGTGAACAGTTCAGCAATGCGATCGCGAGTTTGTTTGCGAGCTTGTTCCAAGTGATGCAGCCCGTCTTCAGTCAGCTTAAGGACAACACGCCGCCGTTCTTCGGGGTGATCATTGCGATGCACATAGTTGCGCTGAACAAGCCGCTCTATAGTTGCGGAGGCTGTCGCGCGAGTGACTCCCAAGTGTTCCGCAAGGTCAGAAAGTGAAGCACCAGGGTTGCGATCCAAAAATGCGAGCGTCCGGAATTGAGGGACAGACAACGTAGTAGAGCCTATAGCACGCATATCTGCTCGGATTGCTCGCATAACCAATGGAATTGTTTCCATCACCTTAGCCGCACAATCTTTTGAGGTTGTTTTTTGAGAAGTTTCCTCTAAGCTCATTTTATTGTTATTTTTCCTAACTCATTGCAAGTTTAACGATGCAAAGCTGGTACTCTACCCTAGAGATAACAATCTCTTAACCTCTGCTGCCACTTTTATTAAATACAATTTCCCAAGCGCAAAATCGCCGTAAAGAAAATAAAAGCCAAAAATGAGGGGTAAGCTTAGTTTGTAGTCAGCGCTAAACGCGTAGACTGACATCTTGCACTATTCTCAACAAGACCTAAAAAACCGGGTTGATGAACGACAAATTAAGCTTTGCAAGTGTCGTCATTCTCAAGAAATCCGCTTGTTTGACCCTGGTGCAAGATCTGAGTAGACAGCGCTGACTACAAACCCCACAAATTTTGTGTGGTGAACCACTAGTGGTGTATCGCATTTGTTTTGAAGGCTTTGTAGTGAGCGCTCTTTGCGCTCAAAGAGTCTAGGACTAAAGTCCTTACTACAGTTCTAACTACCTCAATTTTATTTGCGTTAATTTGGGGTGGTTCCAGTCTTCTTGACGTTATCAAGACTTCGTTGGGTCGTTAACTAACTATTTGTTCAAAGAAAATAACAGTAAGAAAGGGGCGATGTCTTCAATGGGAAGCAAATGTTGAGCAGCACCAAGTGCCAGTGCCTCTTTCACCATACCAAACGCCACACCATTGTCATCTTGGGCGATTGTCAGACCTCCTACTTGAGAAATTGCCTGTAAGCCTTGTACACCGTCATGACCAAGCCCAGTTAATAAAACTGCAGCGGTTGTTTTGCCATAGAAGCTCGCGATAGATTTAAACATAACTGTAATCGAGGGACAATGCTTTTCTCCTGGTACAGCTCTTGAATAAATAAACTTGCCTTTTGAGTCTAATTCAAGATGGTTCTTCTCTGGAGCAAAATAAACTGTTCCTGGTTGAGGGGACTCACCAACTTCAGCAACTTTGATTCTCAACTTACACTCCGAGGACAACCAATCCACCAATTTTGACAAAACGCCTTCACCTACGTGCAAGGTACAAATAATCGGCAATGGGAAATCAGCCGGCAGTTTGCCGAGAATCTTCTCAATAGCTTTAAGACCTCGTGTGGAAGCCCCTATACAGATCACCCGGTAGGAAAGTGTCACATTTGGTACTGGTATTTCAGTTTTTAAGGACGACCCAGATGTTGTCGGCGACCCAGGAGGAGTCAACGGCTGTTTTTGTTGTTGTGGTTTGGTAGCCACTTTCATACTCGAAAGGACTTTAATTTTGGCAATCAACGCTGCTTTGATTTTCTCATAGTCAGTCGGCGAACCAGTAGTTGGTTTGGGGAAAATATCTGCAGCACCGGCTTGCAACAGACGAAAGATAGTGTCGATGTCGGTGTTTTGGACAAAATTGCTAATCACCAAAATTGGTCGCGGGTCTTGAGCCATGACACGCTTAGTCAACTCCAGACCATCCATATTTTCCATCATCAGGTCTGTACAAATCACATCCGGCTGCGTCTTGATAATCACTTCCAGACCCTCCTCACCATCGCGTGCTGTACCGACCACAGCCACCTCTGGTGAGGAATTTAGTAATCGTTGAAGAATTTCCAGAGCAATAGGGGAATCCTCAACCAAAACCACTTTCTTTTGGCGTATACTCATTTATACAAACTTCCTTAATGTATCTAAAAACTCTCCTTGCTCGAACTCGCCTTTGGTGATGTAGGCGTTTGCTCCCACTTGTGCGCCTTGACGCTTGTCCTCTTCCGATGCCATCGTTGTCACTAAAATGACAGGCAATTCCTTGTACTCTGGTAATTGGCGAATTTTAGCTGTAAGTTCCAGCCCGTCCACATTTGGCATTTGGATGTCCGAGATCACGGCATCGAATTGGCTTTCCCTGAGTTTGTTAAAGCCATCTTGACCGTCTACAGCAGCAGTGACTTCGTAACCAGCAGTTTCCAAAATCCGCCTCATCTGAGTACGAATGGGAATGGAATCTTCAACCAAAAGAATTTTCTGTTTGATTTGTGCTTTTTCGCTTAACTCCTTAACTGTAATCGAAACAACTGTCTTCTTGGCTGACTTGAACAAATCTGGAGCATTGAGCACCATGCAAACTTCTCCCGTACCGAGAATTGTGGCACCGGATATATTGCAAACTCTCTTGAGCAAATGACTCTGTGGCTTCAAGACAATGTCCTGTAGCTCCAATACAGTGTCTACTAGCAGTCCCAAACGTTCGGAACCAAGCCGGAGAATAACACAGGGAATGCTTTTGATGCCAACATTCAAAGCTTGGGTTGATGCAGGCACTTTCACAGGTAAGCCTAATAAATCTGCAAGCCAAGCAACCGAGACAGGCTGTCCTTGGAAGGGGAAGGTTTGGCTACCTTCCACCGCAAAGATTTCCTGAGGAGAAACCAACTGCATCGTTTCCACAAATTCTACAGGGATGGCATAGGAGTTTTGGTTGACCTGCACAATCAACACATGAGTCGTTGCGAATATGCTACTGATTGTGATGCGAAATAAACATCCCTTGCCTGGAGTAAATTCTACCTGAATGCTTCCTTTGAGTCGTTCGACGTTGGCACGCACGACATCCAAACCAACTCCTCTCCCGGAAATCTCCGTGACTGCTGTGCGGGTGGAGAAACCAGGCGCAAATATCAATGCCTGAATCTCCGCCGTTGACATACCTGCCAGTTCTGCTTGAGAGCGAATCCCACGGCGGATTGCTGCCAGTTTAATGGCTTCGATATCCAAACCGCGCCCATCATCTGAAACTTCAATACTCACGGTGTTGCCAGTTTGGTACACCCGCAAGTGAATTGTTGCTGTAGGGGGCTTGCCAAGTTTTGAACGCTCTTGGGGTGTTTCGATGCCATGATCTATAGCATTGCGGAGGATGTGCATCAGCGGGTCTTTCATCTCTTCAATAATCCGCTTGTCTACACTAATCTGTTCACCAACGATTTGAAGATCAACTTCTTTGCCTTGCTGCTTAGCCAAATCTCGTACGGTGCGAGGAAACAGATGAAAAATTGTGGATAATGGCAGTAGTCGCAAAGAGGTGACTCCTGACTGAAGTTCATTGGATATAATTTCGAGTCTGGCAGTATAGTCAAAGGCTTTTTTCTGGAGTCGATTGAGATACTCTCCCAGTTGCTTGAGGCGGTTTTCTGTTAAGGAGCAGGAATTTTGCATCTGTTGGAGTTGATCACCTAGCCCGCGTCGCTCTAAGTCTCTGTATGCTTGACGTATCACAAAGGCTTGTCGGTTCAACTCTTCCCACAGGGTAATCATTTCGTCAATTTCAACAAGTTGGTCTGCAATCTGACCTTTGGTAACTACCAGTTCACCCACTTGTGTCAAGAGCTTATCGAGCTTTTGGGATTCAACGCGGATAGTGTCAATTTGGTAGTCGCTTTCACCTGCAAAAGTGTCTGCGTTGGCTGCCGCATATTCACTGCCTTCAACTATATTATTGAATACTATTGGTGGTTCTGCCAGGGTCGAGGGATCGTCCTCTGATTCGGCATCATCGAAGACCAAGGACTGTGCAAAGGGGAAGGTAGAGGAATCCTCCTCTGATTCCGTCATGTTTTCTGGTACGGCTTCTGGAATTTCCGACCACGCATCACTAGACTCACCTCTCATAAGTTGAGCTAGGACATGGAAGACGCTGACTCCTGCTGGTTGTCCGGTAACGGCTTCATGGGCAATTTTACGAATTGCATCCAGCCCTTGAGAAAGGCATTCGTAGAGTTGGGAAGTAAAAACTCGCTCACCCTGCTTAACAGACCCTAAAATTTCTTCGATTTGGTGGGTGAGGGTTTCCACATCTTTGACCCCCAACATTCGGGAATCACCTTTGAGGGAGTGGGTTTCTCGGAGTAATCCTTCGAGTTTGGCTTGGTCTTGGGGATTTTTTTCGAGATGCAGCAACCCTGCTTCGATTTTCTGTATGCGTTCTGCACTGGCTGCTTTGTACAGCGATCGCAGTTCTTCGTCTTCTATCATCATGGCTTTAAAGCTGTTTTGATGAATGGTTTTGTTTCGTTTTGTTACAGCATAGCCTGAAGATTCTGAGCCGCTTCATTAAGGTCTTCGGTAGCTTCTTTCACCTGGGAGATGCCAAGCGCTGTTTCTTTTGCCTCTAAGTTGATAGCATTCATGGCTGCGACAACCCTTTGCACCGCAACAGCCTGCTGTTTAGCTGTCATGGCAATCTCTTGGTTGTTAAGGAACACCATATTAATAGCATCGGCGATATTGATGAACACATCACCTGTTTCTTCAGCTAACCTGATTCCTTGGGTCGCTTTTTTGGTGCCTTCATCAGTCACCATGATAGTGGAGTTAATTGCTGCTTGCACTTCGTTGACCAAAATATGAATTCGGTCAGCTGATTTTCTGCTTTGATCAGCTAATTTACGAATTTCGCCAGCCACGACGGCAAAGCCTTTGCCTTGTTCACCCGCACGCGCTGCTTCTACGCCTGCGTTGAGAGCCAGCATATTTGTTTGGGTCGCCAAATCTGCGACAATGTCAGAAACTGTGGTGATTTGTCCTGTTTGCTCAGAAAGACGAACAATTTGGTTGGCGATCGCAATCACCTGGTCTTTCAGTTCCGAGATACCGTCCATCGCCACACCGACTGTTTTCGTTCCTTCCTCAGCCAGTTCTAAGGCTTTGTGCGCCCCAGAAGCAGAGATTTCAGCTTTTTGGGCAGATTGGAGCGAATAAGTTCCCACTTGCTCAATAGTAACTGTGGTTTCGTTCACTGAGGAAGACTGCTGCAAGATGGTGCGTTCCTGCTCGTTAACTGTGCTCGTAATGTCTTTTGTTGAAGATGCAACCGCATTAGAGGCGTCTTGGATTGTCTTAGCAATACTCGACGAGAGAGCATAAGAAATAGCTAAGGAGATAGAGGCAGCTAGCAATGTACCCAAACCGGCAATAATTTGTATCAAGATAGTTGCCTGTTTGACTTCGTTAATCGATGCTTGAATAATTTTGTCTTGCTCCCGTTCAAACTCATTTTGCAATGCTTCAAAACCTCGAACAAGCTCTCTACCTTTTAACGTCTCAAATTTTTTGATTGCTTCATCTTTCTTACCTGTTTGTATTAAACTAATTATCTCTCGATCAAATTGCTTGAGTTGCTCCCCAAGTTGACGAAGTTTTTTCAACCGCTCTTTCTGCTGCGGATTCACAACAACCTTTTCAGCAACCGCAAGGGAGCTTTCGTATTGAGAGATTGCCGTGTCAACGGATTGTATGAAAGATTTTTCATTATTAAGTATCAGCAAACCACGCATTGCCCGTTCGGTTGTTGATATACCCAATGCTGCTTTGCCTGTTGCTTGAGATGCGGTTTTACTATCTTCTATTTGTTTCAAGGATACATCAAGTTTTCGAGAATTTCCAAAAGCTAGAGCGCTAATCACTATCAATAGGAACAGCGGAAATGAATACCCCAATAAAATTCGACCTCTTAACTTTAATTTTCCCAACATATGTTCATATCCTTCTGGGTGATATCTATAAATTGATTCAGAATTGAGTCAATATGAATGAGTTATACTTAATACGAATTGTCGGTAACACTAAATTTGTTCATTCACTACCAGTCCTCCTTGGGTCAGGATTTTAGGTAAGTCTAGGACAATCAGCATTTTTTCCTGAAAGAAAGCTATTCCTTGAAGGTACTGTGCATCGCCCGTAAGTTTTATTGTGGGCAAAGGTTTGATTTCAGCAGGGTTGAGATTAACCACCTCCAAAACTTTATCGACAGGCAATCCGGCAACAATATCATCAACTTGAACCACCACTGCTTTAGAACCAACTTTAATCGGCGTGATTGGCAAATTCAAAACATTCCGAATATCAACTAAGGTGACAATTTCTCCACGCAAATTCATATTGCCAATAATATGGTTTGGACAGCAGGGAATTGGTGTCAAATTGTCAATATCCGTAAATTCCTGTACCAGTTCTAAGTCTAGCCCATAGTACTCGTCACCAATGCCTATCACTGCTAAAGGCATCAGTTTGTTTGCCACCTCTAAGTCTTGTAATGATTGCCTGAGATCAAGAGCCCGCTGTCGGAAAATAACTCTTTCTTCAGGAGTCGCATGGGGACAAAATAAGTCGTAGAAGTTTGGTGTTTGGAATTCGTCAATCTGTTGGTATTCGTGATAATTTTGTTGTTGGTCATCACCTGTTATCATCTCCAACTGGCTTTGTGCATCCCAAATCAAGGTGACTAAAATATCTGGTTGACGAACTAATTTCTTGGAATCAAGCAAAAAAATTGTTTCTGAATCTATATTGGCAATACCACTAAGAAATGTCGTGTTGATATCACAAATAAATCCATCAGAAGGCGCTGTTTCAATGACTTCATCATCTAGTTCTAACATTTCGTTTACCTTGTGAACTAGTATGCCAATTTGCAGCCCCTCCCACCTTAAAATAATGATGTAGTCGTTAAGATAGCAAACTTTCGGGGGATATCCTTGAAGCCAATCAAGATGTATTACTGGCACAATTTGCGTCCGCAAATTAAAAATGCCAATAATATCGGTACTTGCTTCAACAACAGGTATCAGTTCCGGAATCGGGAAAATTTCTTCAACCAGCGCTGCTTCGATTCCATAGTGCAAATTATGTATACGAAATGTCAGGTATTTTTGATTTTCCATTGCAGTTTTTTACTCTTGATGTTGACTGTTAACAATTAACTGTCAATGGTCAGATGACACCTATTTGAATACAATTTATATAAGAAAAAATAGGTAACAATACAATACAAAAATCAATTGTAAAGCTTGCGAAACTTTGTTATCGAAAGTTATATTTGTGAGAGACAGTTTTTACAGTTTCTCGTTTTTCGCCCACAAATTTTCCCACAACTTCAAGTAAATGGTGAGGTTCAAATGGCTTGGTTAAATAATGAGTTGTTCCAGCAATTTGACCTCGAAGTTTATCAGAGAATTTATCTCGTGCTGTTACCATAATAATGGGTAATTTTTTGAATTTCGGAATACTACGTACTGTACGGCAGAATTCTAAGCCGTCAATATCTGGCATGGTGACATCCAACAGCAACAGTGCAATAGGATTGGTATTCATCAAACTCAGCGCTTGCAAAGCGTTATCTGAAAAAAGAACTTGATAGCGTTCTCCCAAAGCCCGCTTGATTAAAATCTGCACCACAGGGCTGTCATCAACACTCAGAATAACTGGACGTTGTTCTTCAACATGAGAAACTGTTTTAACGACAGGTGTATGCTGTCCAAAAGTTATCGAGCTTGATGCTACCCACGACCTATAGCTTTGTGCTACATCTAGAGGGTCTTGGTCTAATTGTTCGGCGATGTCTATGAGCGATCGCCTACCATCCACCCACTTGTATAAATCCTGCTGCGCAATGCTTGTTTTTACTGTTCGCCAACCTGGTAACAGTTGAGGAACCGCCTCCATGCTGGGAATAACAGAAGCAAGTGCACTCCATTTGTGCTGGCGATGAGCAACATCTTCGATCAGTTTCTTCCATTCCAAACCGTGAGCATCTTTTCCATAACTTAAATCAATCTCAACTGTGGGATCTAACTCTAATTTTCCTGGATAAGGCAATGTTTGTTCTAACACTTGCACAAATTGAGTATGGATACAGGTTTCAATCTCTTCCCACTTAAACACTCGTATCCGCACGATTTGCTCTAAAAGTTCTCGAAAAGATGATGGATTTTGTAATTTTTGCGCTGCATATCCAACAGCAACCTCAGCCCAGTCATGACTTAACTTAATCCCAATTCTTCTAGCAAGTTCTTGATTATTAAGTATTTTTGACCCGCCGTAAACAATCTTGCCGTTGTTTAAAAAGACAACACGCAATCTTGGCTTTTGCTCAGAATTTACAATTGCATTGATCCAAACAGATCCACTAGCACCTGTACTTTGTAAATGCTCTAGCAAATCACTAAGTTGTCCAGCTTGATACTCTAAAGATTTCAACATCTTAAATTAAATAATTTACTATACATTTAGAGGTATATGTAGCGGACGAATCATATTTTGTCATTCCCCGCACTCAAGATGTGGACAAGCCATATGAATTTTGCTTTTCCGTCTTAAAAAAGAAAACCTGTCTATTCAAAATTCTGCCCTTATCACCTACTTTGCTTAATTCAAAATATGCCTACGGCACGCTACGCAAACACCCATTATAAATTCAAATATTTTTTGAATTTTGAATTTTGAATGTTTGAGCAGCGAGTGTCACCTACTTTGCCTCAAAGCGTAGGTTTACTAGATTTAGCTTAATATATGTAGCTCAAACAAACACTAACTTGCTATTCTATTGCCTATTCATAAATGAGCTAACTTGACTGGATCTATCCTCGCTCACACTAAAAAGTATGCGCTTAGTAAATCATGAAATTTACGCTACAGATTTAGGGCAGTCAGTGTAAGCACCACAGCCCTCCAAAAAAGTAGGTATTAAAGAAAAATGAATTTTCACCTCTGGAAAATCCGGTAGATACCCCATAACCTCATTGTGACCGATAGCAAAAATGAGACACACCCAATCACGGTATCAAGAGGTTTTTCTCGTTGCGATCGCTTTCTTACGTAGATTACGTATATACGTATTTTAGTAAAAAGCGACAACAGAGTACGGTTACGTACTCAGGTTGAGTTGCATAACCAAAGTTACCAAACAAGACACTAAAAATCAAGTAGAATCTATGAAAGCTAAAAAAAAAGTTGTTTAATTGGGATCAAAGCTTTGATTAAGGCTTTAAAATGAATGATGTACCAGGTGAGTTCTTATACTGCCTTTGTACCTGTGATTGCTATATGCAAAAATTCTCAAAAATAAGATTTATAGGCACATTATTGAATTGATTATTATTTATTTTTATTTCATTCTTTCTCTTAAATGTTTACATATAGCAATCCTCCGCAGATTTATGAAAACTGACAGACACAGATCCCCGACTTCTTTAAGAAGTCGGGGATCTTGAAATAAAATGAGTAGAGGTTAAAATCCTGCTCAAAGTTCCCAACTACTCACCCAATTCTTCCGATTCCCCAATCCCCAATCCCTAATCCCCAGTCCCCGTTAACACAGTCATGGCTTCCTTAAACACAAACTACCTGTTTGTAGAAAACCTGGTGTTTTTCATCTGGCTACATCTTTTCTGATAGTTGTTGGCTGGGCGTGGAGAAACTCGAAACCCTTCAGCCTTCCTCAACCACTGCCAGGGTGGTTTAAAATTTGGTTTGGTACAGTGCAGGTGCTGGGACTGATAGTACCTCTGGTGATGATTGTGTGGGGTGTATGGTGGCGTGATACTCGCATATTAACTGCGTTTGTTCCGTACTTGGTGATGCTGGGGTTACAAATCCTATCTGAAATTTTAACACTGAGGCAATTTCAGACAGTTGTGTGGGTGATGGTTCCTTATTTATACTTACCTTATCGCTTTTGGCAGCTTTATGAAGCGTGGAAGTTCCTAAGTTTTGAAACTGATTTGGCATGGGTAAGAAATTTATTGCTGCTACAAATCGTCCTGTGGATTGGGAACTATGTTTTAGATGTAACGCAGTTACCAAGGCTACTACGCTCTTGTAGTTAAAGAAGATTCTGACATAAGTATTAGTTGAGTGTTCAGAAACTAGAGAAAAGCTGATAGCGTCAAACAAAGGAGAGTATTTTTGTGGACGTTGTAGCTTGAAAACCCGCTCTAACTACTGGCAACTTCTACCGTATATCCGACCCCAATGGCAAACCCTTGTCAAGGGGTTCATTGGCATCTTAGGATATGTGCTAGCGACTTTGGCACTTTTGGCTCTTGTGCGTCAATTTGCAACTGTTTTTGGGGGTGGTGATTTAAAAGCGATCGCCCTACAACTTGGCATCATAGCAGCAGTGTTTCTTGCCCGAGGATTTTTTCAATCTGTACAAGATATCTACATGGCAAAAGCAGCACTGCGGGTTGCTTTTCATCTCCGCAAACAGGTTTACTCGCACTTGCAAAAGCTCAATCTCAGCTTTTTTGAAACAGCAAAAGCAGGTGATTTATCTTACCGCCTCACTGAAGATGTTGATCGGGTTGGGGAAGTTGTACACAAACTCTTTCATGACTTTATCCCCTGCGTTTTGCAGTTGGTGGCAATTCCCATTTACATGATTTCTCTGAATTGGCAACTGACGCTCGCTACAGTCATTGTTGCACCGTTGATGGGTATTTTAATTGGTTGGTTTGGCGAAAAGTTACGCCAGTTTTCCTTAAAAAGTCAAAATCGTGTTTCAGATTTGTCAGCAATATTAACAGAAGTTTTCAGCGGTATCCGCCTGATCCAAGCTTTTGCAGCAGAGAAGTACGAAATTTCCCGGTTTAGCCGTGAAGCAGAACGCACTTTAAAAGCAAAATACTCAGTCGAACGACTCAAAGCAATTCAGATTCCGATTATCGGATTTCTCGAAGTTTTGAGTGTTTTAACACTGCTGTTCGTTGGCGCGTGGCAAATTGCTAATGATAACTTGACAGTAGCGGACTTTCTCAGCTACCTAACTGCAGGAGGGTTGTTGATTGACCCTATCGCTCACGTGACGAACAACTACAATGAGTTTAAACAAGGTGAGGCGTCTGTTGACCGCGTTTTTGAATTGTTGGCAATTCAACCTACAGTGGTGGAAAAACCAGATGCTGTTGTGCTTCCCCCAGTCACTGGTAAAGTGGAATACAGCTCTGTATCCTTTGCCTACAAAGCTGGTGAACCTGTCTTAAAAGATATCAGTTTATTGGCACAACCAGGAGAAGCGATCGCCCTTGTGGGTGCTTCCGGTGCTGGGAAAACCACTTTTGTGAATCTTCTCCCCCGCTTCTATGATCCTAATACTGGTCAAATCTTAATCGACGGTGTTGATATTCGGGATGTCACGCTTGATAGCCTGCGGCGACAAATTGGCATTGTTCCCCAAGAAACGATAATGTTTTCTGGGACAATTGCCCAAAATATTGCTTTCGGGCAAGACTTGTTTGATATGGAAGATGTAGAGAAAGCTGCGAAAATTGCTAACGCCGATCAGTTTATCACCCAACTGCCAGATGGTTATCACACTTGGGTGGGAGAGAGAGGCGTGAATTTATCCGGTGGACAGCGACAAAGAATTGCGATCGCGCGTGCTGTTTTGCTGAACCCCAGAATTCTTATTTTAGATGAAGCTACATCGGCATTAGATTCAGAATCGGAAGCTTTGGTACAAGAAGCGCTAGAAAGGCTGATGGAAGGGCGGACTGTGTTTATTATTGCTCACCGTTTGAGTACAGTAAGGCGGTGCGATCGCATTTTAGTTCTGGAACGCGGTCAAATTGTCGAATCGGGAACTCATGAAGAATTGTTAACGCTGGGGCGTCGTTATGCCAGATTTTACGCCCAGCAGTTTAACTAGACATAGACAACTCATGGGAGAGTTCATGATCTTCATGAGGAGCAAAATCCCAGTTTAGGAGTTTTTCTAAAAGTTGACTCTGACGTTTGGCATTTTGCTCAATTTCTTTCAGCGCCACAATTGTAGCACTGCGGTCAAGTTGACCTTGACGCCATAGTTGAGTCAAGTCAGATGTGCGATTCAAGCACGACTTGAACTCGATAGCCAGAGAATATTGAAACTTCCTTAATTTTTGATAGTGAAACTCTACATTGGGTGACACACTTGAAGCATCAGAGTCGATTTCGTGAGGAGCAAGACGCCAGTTTAGGAGTTGTTCCAACAGTAGAGTCTGAAGTTCGGTGTGTTGCTCAACGATTTCAAAAGTTTGAAGAGTGGCATTCTGGTCGAATCGACTTTGACGCCACAAATGAATCCAAGATAGCAGACAGTTAAGGGAAAATCTAAATTCAATAGATATAGAAGATAGAAATTTTATATATTTTTGGTTAACGTAATCTGCATCTATCTTAGTACTGACTTTATTGTTTCTCATATCATACTTCCCATTGTAGTGTTGACCAGAATAGGCGGTAACTACCGGAATCTAACGGAATTAACTCTACTGTACAAGTTTTCTCTACGAGAGTCTGTATACCCACAAGCAGATTTGTTCTACTATCTTGAGGAGTATCACTAAACTGAAACTTAAAAAAGAATTCGGGATCACCACACGGGTAAATCAGGGATACTCATCAAGGATAAATCTTTTGTTTTCAAAGAAAGAAGGGGACTGGGGATTGGGGATTAGGAATTGGGGATTGGGGGACAACTCTGTAGCGACTTAGTAAAAATTTATAAAAATTAAAGATTTGAGGAAAAGTTAAGAGGGCATAAATGGCAGCCATTACAGTTCATCAAAAAGTGTTTGAAAAATTCAAACAAGCTTACATAGAAAAGTTTGGTAGTTCACCAAAACTTCTCATTACTGAGTTAAATCGTGTTTATCAAGATAAAGACAGTTTGACAAAAGATGTCATTTCTGACAAAACTTTACGTAATTTCTTCAACAACCCTGAACCAACAAAAATGCAGGAGAAGAATCTTAACTTCTTATGCAGAGTATTGCTAGGATACGAAAGTTATCAAGAAGCTTTGAGACAACAAGCAGCATTAGAACAAGGACAAGCAAATACTCATGTTCATGAAGATTGGCTTGACCGCTACCAAGAATATCTCAGAATAAAGTGCGGCACAATGAAAGTGCTAACTATGACTCAACCTGTAGAATTAGATAGTGTTTATGCGAATGTCAATGTTTTAGAAGCTATTAAAAGCAAAAAGCAAACAACAATTGAAGAGTTGTTAGCTAACATTTCTAGCGACAGTGTCAATAGTATAAGCTTTAGTCGCATCAACTATACAGTGAGTAATATAAATATAGCAGCTTTAGATGCCGTTAAACATTATCCTAAGCTTCTAATTTGGGGTAAACCAGGAGCAGGTAAAACGACTTTTCTTAAACACTTAGCTTTGCATACTACCCAAGAATTAGGACAGCAAATTATCCCGATTTTTATTTCCTTGAAAGCATTTGCAGATGAAGAAGATAAACATAGCCTGATTGATGCCATCAAACGAGAATTGATCACTTACGCTTCTGTGTCAGCGTCACTTGTTCAGGAGTTACTAGAACAAGGTCGTTGCTTGATATTATTAGATGGTTTTGATGAAGTCACAGAAGCAGAAAGCAACCGAATATACAGAAGTATTAATACTTTGGTAGAACAATTTTTCAAAAACCATTTTGTTATAACCTGCCGTTCCGGAGCTTCAGATTATACATTTGAATATTTTACAGAAGTGGAGATGGCAGATTTTAATGAACACCAAATTGTGATGTTTGTTAATAAATGGTTTGCCTCTAATGAAGACCCCAAATTAGGAGAGGAATTCTTAGGAGAAATAGAAAAAAACAGTTCTATCAAAGAGTTAACAACAAATCCTCTACTACTCACTATGTTGTGTTTAGTGTTTGAGGATTACTATAAACTGCCCAAAAATCAATACTCGCTGATTGATGATGCTATAAATGTCCTACTACGCAAATGGGATGCTAGTAGGCGAATTGAACGCAATTGGGCGAACCAATTTAACTTACCACATCAACGAAAAGTTAATCTGCTTAGCCAGATAGCTTATGAAGCTTTTAACCAAGAACCACAAAAGTATTTTTGGCAAACGAGTGAACTAGAAGAGTTAATTAGGAATTATATTGAAAATCTTCCTGAAATTTCTCCTAAGACGCTGAGGATTGACAGTTTAGCAGTCTTGAAAACTATCGAAGCCAATCATGGATTACTCGTTAAGCAAGCTCAAGAACTTTATTCATTCTCCCACCTAACTTTTCAGGAATACTTCGTTGCTCATTACGTCGTGGAGAGTCGAAACCCCGAAATTTTGAAACAAATTATCAAGCAGCACTTAACAAATCATCAGTGGCGAGAAGTGTTTCTCATGATTGCAGGACGACTCGCCAATGCTGATGAATTTCTCAAACTCATTTTTAGCCAAATCAACAAGCTAGTTCAGAGTAAAATTTTCCAAGATATGTTGACTTGGCTGGATGATGTAACAGCCTTACACACAGTAACATCGAGTTCATGGAGAGCGTTTTATTTATTTGTTGATCAGGAGTTTGAACTTTACACGAATCGATTGACAAAAGTTGATTCTAACTTGGCTTTAAAACTTGCAGTTATTTTGAAAGAGTTCAATGACGAACGAGAAAAAATTATCAAACGTTCCCAATTGTCCAATTTTGCATTAAATTTAGTTGATATTTCTGCTAAAGTTTCTGCTAAAGCTTACGAACAAGAATTTGAACCTCATAACATCAACCCTTTGTTAAGAAAAGAACTTCCTGTTAGTGTTAATGCTGCTCAACTCCGAGGTGGACTCACTATTGATAAGGAAAAGGGTATCATTAGTATTCATAAACAGGAAAACCAAATAACTCTTGATAAAGAACATTTTCCTTTTCAAAATGATAGCAAGAGTGATGTAGAAGACATAACTGAGGGTGAAGAAGATATAGTTGCTCGTGCTAGACAACTGAAATATGACGATTTAGCAGATGAATTGATATACTTGCAAGATTGCTTTCCCTCTGATGACGCCCTGACTTGGGAATGGCAAGAGTGGTCAAAAAAATTGAAAGGATTGATGAGGTTGTATTTACATATTGGTTTTGATGATGTGAAATTTTCTCAAAAGCAAATCAATACTTTGAAAGATTATTTTTACGCCAATATTTTATTAATAGAATGTATTCGAGGAGATTGTTACTCTTCAAAAGAGTTACGCAACCAAATTGTTGACCATTTATTGTTGCCAAAGAAATGTATTCCTAAAACCCTCACCCTTGAAATATAGAAGTTATGTTCAGAGGGTCTAAGGTGTTGTGCCTTTAAGAAAGCACAATTTGGGCGGACAAGATGCCCACCCCACAAGAATTTTATTTAAATACAGCACATTGCAAGTAAATGAAGTACAACGTTGTTATCTCAAAGTTAGATAGAGAGCAAATTTTACTTCTGATTTCTGATTTCTGACTTCTGAATTCTGCTGTAACATTTCATTTTGCCTCGTTCCCAGCCTCAGGCTGGGAATGCATAACTTGAGGCTCTGCCTCCTTTACTTGCGTTACTAGCGGCCTCAAGGGCATTTCCAGGTAGAACCTGTAAACGAGATTTTAAAAGGGTTTTGGCTTAAGTTGACACCAAGAACCGGATACCCAACGCCAGTCGCCGTGAGAGCGGGAAACCCTCCTGGAGCTTACGCTCCCCCACAAGAATTTCATTTATAGCAACAGCCAAGGTGCGTACGACGCTAACAGATGATAAAAGCTAGACACAAAAAGGCTTTTCACCCAGTCCCCAGTCCCTAGTCCCTAGTCCCCTGCTATAAATATGGTAGGCAAATTATAGGATTTTCAGCTTATTTATTCCACTACACCCTTATTATTCCGTTTATTACTGCTTATTACCGCTTATTACCGCTTATTACCTTGAATGCTATATTAATTAAGTACGCTGTAGCATTCAAAAAGAATGGCTGTAATATGAGCAAGCAGGTTAAGAAAGTATGTAAGCACGAACCGGGTAAAGACTGGACAGACGGCTGTTGTAGCTCGAATCATGTAGATGACACGAGTTCTAGAAAGCCTGATGAACAAGTCACAAAATTTGCTTTCGAGCAGTCTTTTTCAGCCCAACCAGGGACATAAGCAATTCACAAGGTACGCCATTGCGAAAGCTACTTACTGCAATTATTGTGCTATAATCCTGTCGGCAAATTCTGGTATGCACTACCCAGTCCCTACCTTTTATTTCCTGGGGAGTTCATAGGGTTTCCAAATAGCTCAACAAATCCGCCATTTCTTGCGGGCTAGGTTGAAATTTCGGCATAGGTGGAGTTTCCCCACTAATGACTTGGTGAATCAGACCATACGGGGATTTACGCTTTGAGACTCCTTGTAAACTGGGACCTACGCGCCCATCTGCTTCCCAGCCATGACAACCAGCACAGTTGATTTGAAAGATGGCGTGTCCTAGTACTTGGTCGCCTTTAAGGGATAGAACGCTTTTGACGTATGGATCGGAAGTTCTGGTTATGCGAACAGCAAAAATGCTCAAAACGACTGCTAGCAGAATCGCCAGCGCCGTTAGAGTGATTCGCCAAATCAGAGTTTCAGGTTTGGTAATCTGGTTATCCAAAAGTTTGCTGTTTAAGTCGAAGTGTACAAAAAGTTTTCATTTCATACACATAGCTTAAAAGTTCTTGATTGTGACTGCAAGCACAGACAAATGTTTTTTTGCTAACTAAGCAGGGGGATGAGGGAGGGAGTGAGGGAGTGAGGGAAGGAGAGAGTGAGGGGGATGAGGGGGATGAGGAGTGAGGGAGGGAGGGAGGGAGTGAGGGAGGGAGGGGGATAGGGTGAGCCTTTAGAAGGGATTCATGCGAGATTTGGTAGAATCAAGGATGGGAACAAAATATTGAATGATAGCAACAAAGGAGATTTAAAGTGGTTGAACCCTTGCTTGACGGCATTGTGCTGGGTCTAATCTTCGTAACCTTGAGTGGATTGTTTTACAAGGCTTACCAACAATACAAGCGCGGCAATCAGCTAGGTTTGTAAAGAAAGCATGAGAAGATGAGACAGATTAGGGACAGTAGTAATTTTTCTTCGACTTCCTTATCCTCCTCATCTTCCTCATCCCCCTTATCCCCCTCACTCCCTCCCTCACTCCCCTCACTCCCCTCACTCCCCTCACTCCCTCACTCCACAACCCTGTAAAAGGTTAAAGCTGTGTTTCCGTAAACTTTTTCGCGGTAGATTTCCCAAGATGGAATGACTGGAGGTGTCCAATCTTGAGGATTATGTTCGACTGCTATTTCACCATTGGGGTTTAAAAGCCCAGAGTGAGCGATCGCCTCTAGCACTGGCTGGTATAATCCACTTGCATAAGGTGGATCGAAGTAAATTCTGTCGAATTGTCCTGACAATTTTGGCAAAAGCTGTACGACATCTCCCCGCAGTACCTTCCATTGTTGTTCGGCACTCGCTAAGCTCTGCCAGTTTTGTTGGATAATTGCACAAGCACGGTTAGATTTTTCAATCCCTACGACTAGGCTGGCTCCTCTACATAAAGCTTCTGCGCCCATTGAACCAGTACCGGCGCACACATCCAAAAAGCGACAACCTTCTATTGTCCCTTGCCAAATATTAAAAACTGCCTCCCGTACCCGCGCACTTGTGGGTCGGGTTTCTCTCCCTGGTAAAGTTTTTAATTGTCGATTACCGTAAATTCTTAAACTCATTAGTCATTAGTCAAGAGTCATTTGTCATTAGTCATTAGTCATGAGATGCAAACATCTTTTTATTCGGTAAGCATCACCCACCAGTCACTTGTAAAGGTGGGCAATGCCATCCTATATGAAATTTACAAATTTTAACAATCAATTCTCAAAAAACCCTTTGACTATGAACTAGAGACTATGGACTATTGACGAGTTCGACAATTGTATTTAGGCAGCAACTTGTGACTAGAGACTATTGACTCATCCACAATTGTATTTAGGCAGCAACTTGTGTCCAAACTTGGGATACAAAATTAGACAGAATTTGCAATCCAATATTAGAGGATTTTTCTGGGTGGAACTGAACTGCCATAAGGTTATCGCGGGCTACGGCAGCTGTTACAGTCTGACTACCGTGGGTAACATTTGCAGCACAAACTTGCGGATCTTGTGGATCAACATAATAGGAATGGACAAAATAAACCCAAGGTTGAGATGGGAGATACTCCCACAAATTACTTTTTGGGTGAGTCAGTTCGAGTTGATTCCAACCCATATGAGGAATAGCAATTCCTGGTTCTCGGTGAAATCGCTTGACTGTTCCTTTAATAATTCCGAGTCCGGGTTCAACTCCTTCTGCACTTGACTCAAAAAGAATTTGCAGCCCTAAACAAATGCCTAAAAAAGGTTTGCCAGATGCAATTGCATCTTTGATTGGTTTTTCCAAACCACGTGATCTCAAGTGTTGCACGGCTGGATCGAATGCACCCACTCCCGGCAAAACTATAGCATCTGCCTTTTCTAATTCCTTTTGAGAGTCAGTAATCTTAGGAGTTGCCCCGGCTTTTTCCAAACCTTTGCAAACCGAGTGCAAATTTCCCATGTCGTAGTCTACGACTGCAATCACTGTCATTTACCTGCTCCCTGTTAAATTTATGATGGAGGGTATTTCTATATTAAATAATATTCGATATGAAGAAAAGAATTCTATTAACTTCTTTTGACACTTGGCTATCTGATCAAAAATCAAATTCTTCTGATGATTTGTTGGCAGAAGTTGCTCGACTTAACTCGTTACCTTATGATTTAACCTTGTTGCGACTATTGCCTGTAGATGTGCAGCGAGCCCGTTTTCGAGTCATAGAAAAAATCCATGAACTCCAACCAGACTGCATTATCTGCTGTGGCATGGCACGAAAGCGGACACTATTAAGTGTGGAAGTCAGCGCTACTTGTGGAGAAAATGTGTTGCAGACAACAGTTGATTTAGAAGAATTAGTGGCGGGAGCAAGGGCTGTTGAGATCAGTCACGACTGCGGAAAATTTGTTTGCGAAGGTCTTTACTATTGCGTTTTAGATGAACTACGCCAACACCAACTAAGAACCCCTTGCATATTTGTCCACGTTCCTATTTTGACTGAAGACAATTTGCCCTTAATCCTTGACGATTTTTTATTGATTATTCACAGAATGGCACTTTCGTAAAGTTGTTTGCGTCTCTTAGGAGAAAAATATATGAAAATATATGTAGGTAGATGTTGCCATTCTTACTGATTTTTCCTATTGCTCAAATCACTCCTCCCCCTGCAGCACCGCCACCGCAAGAAATTGTGCAACAGCAACAAGTGCGTCCTTTACCAGGTAATTTGGATAATATCCCTGTATTTAACAGCAATAGTCCAGAAAAGGTACTTAAAGAAGGAATTTTACTTTCCACCTTTCCATCCGCAGGGAAAAAAGTCCCAACCGCACACCTGAATTTTCCTTTTAAAGGACGATTTGATGTTTTTGCCCACCATGTTGCTGAAGCACCAACACCAGAAGACTTGCGATCGCTTTATCTGGGGATAATCCTCCACAACCCAGGAAAACAACCTGTGACAGTGAATATCTTGCAGGCGGCGAGTTATTTAAGCCAACCAGATGCGCCGTTTGCGGAGTTGCCATCAAAGAGTGAGAATATTTTAGGGACAATTTTCGCTGGACCAGGCGATCGCGTGATGGCTGATATCCTCCGGGGACAACGACAAGACACATTTCCTCCCCAAATTATTATTCCACCAGGCGAAAGCCAAATGTTGCTCAATGCGCCCATTCCTGTGAACGGACTGACACCACCGTTAAATGGTCGGTCTACACTCATGCGACTGTGGAGTAACGATACAGTGTATGCAGCGAGTCTGGCAATGTTTGCACCAAAGAATGCTGATGGCAGCGAGCGATCGCCTACTTTAGAAGAATGGCAAAATTTACTAAATAATGGTGATTTATCCGGACCACGCGATAAAGTCCCCACGCCTCTTGAAGAGACGAACAAACCAATCATATATGGTCGCGTTGCCGGAGTCGCCCAAGGGACTGAATGGAAAGCATTATTAATAGATGATCCAAAAACTCAACATCTGACCATACCCAGTTCTGGACAAGCCTTTTCTTACGCTCTTAGTGCTTTAAATCGCGGTACCTTAGGAACGAGTCAAATACAAAGTGCGCCGATGCTAGTGCGCTATCCTGACACCGCATATCGCGCTCATGGAAATTACACTGTGCAATACAGCTTAACATTGCCACTATATAACAATACTCAAAATCAGCAAACTGTTATGGTGTCCATGCAGACACCAATAAAAGAAGACCAGTTAACCAAAGCAGGATTGCGCTTTTTGAATCCACCAGCGCCGCAAGTGTTCTTCCGGGGTTCCGTAAGGGTACGTTACAAAAATGACCAAGGTTTACCCCAAACACAGTATTTGCATTTGGTGCAGAAACGGGGACAACAAGGGGAACCATTAGTGATGTTAAATATGAAAGCAGGCGAGAGAAGATTAGTAGAAGTAGACTTCCTCTATCCGCCAGACGCCACCCCACCCCAAGTGCTGACAGTTCAGACGATGAATAATGTGAGTTCAACTAGTAGTTCATCGCATTAATTATGATGGTTGTATAAGTTTGTAGTAAGGAGTTTAGTCCTAGACTCTTTGAGCGCTCTTTGCGCTTACTACCAAGCCTTCAAAAAAAGAAAAAATCCCAGGCTTTCTAAGCATAGGATTATCAATCTGACCTTTCATTTCCCAAAACTTTCACCTTGACAACAACGTCATCATTGACCTTGACATAGACCTTGACTACCACTCCAAATGTGGGATCGACTTTGACTAAAACGTTGACCTTTACCACAATTTCCAAGAAACCCCGGTAGTAAAACCGGGGAAAAGGGGTTTTGTCGTGTACTTTGAGTCTTTTATGCAAGACCGCATTAATTTATAAAGATAGGCTTGCTTCAATCCAAAGAATTGCCAAATTGCCAAGTAACTAAGCAATAATAGCCAAAATAAAACCCCAGGCTTATTACCTGGGGTTGACGGTGTTTCAACCACGATGTGCATGACGGCTTATCGCCCTAATCTATCCTTTTGTTCTTAACAAGAGTAGCCAAAATGCCAAGAACAGTTATCCTCAAGTAGCTGCTTTGGCGAAGTTTGCCTAAAAAAATTACCTAAACAACTATATGATATGGATAAAAAAATCGTAAGAAATATTAAGTAGACTGGGCAATACACCCATGACTGATAACTTTGAACCCACACATCTACACACAATGAATCCGCTGACTCGATTCTCTGATAGAGCAGAGGATTATGTGAAGTACCGACCAAGCTACCCAGCCGCAGCAATTGATATTATTCTCCAAGGGTTAGCGCCGCCGTTGCAACTCGTAGCAGCAGATATTGGTGCGGGTACGGGAATTTCCTCCCGGTTGTTAGCAGAACGCGGTGTCAATGTCATTGCTATTGAACCAAACGCAGCAATGAAAGAAGCTGCTGAACCTCATCCAGGAGTGGAATTTCGGGATGGAACAGCGGAAGTTACCAAATTACCTGACGCATCTGTTGATTTAGTGACTTGTTTTCAAGCCTTTCACTGGTTCAACTCTGAGCCAAGTTTATTAGAATTTCGTCGTATTCTCAAACCGTCGGGACGGTTAGCGGTAGTATGGAATAACCGCGATCAAAATGACGAGTTGACTGCTGAATATAGCCAACTGGTACGCGCAGCATCGAATAACCACCCTGCTGAATCGCGGATGGAGTCGGTGCAACCACTGCTTGCAACTCCACATTTTGTTAACGTCCGCGAATATACGTTTGTTTATAGGCAAGAGTTAGATTTAACTGGACTTATTGGACGTGCAATGAGTGTTTCCTATCTTCCTCGTGAAGGCTTAGTGTACGAGCAGGTTGTTTCTGATTTGCAACAGTTGTATCAACGCTTTTGCAATGAACGCGGTTTTGTTTATATGGTTTATCGTACCAGCGTACACCTTGCTGAAGCATCAAATGAGTAGCCTTTTAGAGAAAGAACTTCCGACTGGCTGGCATGGCAAACTTAATTTAGTATATGCTCATCGCCAAAATACAACAGCGCTGATTCACAACCAAAATCAAGCACCACTGAAGGTGCAACGCCCGTTTTATCCAGAAGGACAAGAGGTTTGTCATAGCGTGATTTTACATACAGCTGGAGGAGTTGTGGGAGGCGATCGCCTTTCTTGCAATTTTCACCTCCAACGCAACGCCCAAGCACTCATCACCACAGCCGCAGCAAGTAAGATATATCGCAGTAATGGCACTCAAGCAAGACAAAGTATCGAGATCACAGTTGATGCTGGTGCTTGTTTGGAGTGGTTACCCCAAGAAACAATTGTGTTTAACGGGGCGATTTATCGGCAAGACTTGCGGGTAGAATTAGCTACGGAAGGTAGCTTTTTGGGCTGGGAAATCAACCGATTTGGACGCAGCGCCAGAGGAGAGATATTTGCAACAGGAGAATGGCGATCGCACACGGAAATTTGGCAGCAAGGCGTTCCTTTATGGATTGATAGGCAATGGTTACCGGGTAGGGTTGAGGTTTTTCACAGTCCTCACGGCTTGGCAGGGCAACCTTTAGCGGGTAGTCTGGTATACGTTGGGCAAGAGGTTTCATCTGATTTGGTGGAGAAAGCGCGTTCCCTGTGGCGTGGGGAAGGACAAGCAGGTGTGACTCGTCTTTCATGTGGATTATTGTGTCGATATCGTGGTTCTACGACATCTGAGGTGAGAAACTGGTTTATTGGTGTCTGGCAGCTATTGCGTCAATCATTTTTGGTACGTTCTAGTTGTGTACCAAGAGTTTGGCAGATTTGAACAAACCGCCAAGACGCCAAGGACGCCAAGAGAGGAGAGAAAGAGGTAGGAAATGCAACTTACGCCGCAGGAGAAGGATAAATTGTTGATTTTTACTGCTGCGCTATTAGCAGAAAGACGGAAAGAAAGAGGTTTGAAGTTGAATTATCCGGAAGCGGTGGCGTATATTTCTGCTGCTATTTTGGAAGGTGCAAGAGATGGGCGAACAGTTGCAGAATTGATGAGTTATGGTACAACGCTGTTAACGCGGGATGATGTGATGGAAGGTGTACCAGAAATGGTGCATGAAGTGCAGGTGGAAGCGACTTTCCCTGATGGGACAAAGTTGGTAACAGTGCATAACCCAATTCGTTAATTCTTGCACATAGAGGTAAAAAATGATTCCAGGGGAAATTATCACAGCAGTTGGGGAAATAGAACTTAATGCAGGTCGTCCTACTGTAAGATTACAAGTCTCAAATACAGGAGATAGACCGATACAAGTTGGTTCTCACTTTCACTTTTACGAAGTTAATGCTGCGTTGAATTTTGACAGAGAACAAGCGCGGGGAATGCGTCTCGATATTCCCGCTGGGACAGCAGTTCGCTTTGAACCAGGCGATGAAAAAGAAATCACATTAGTCCCCTTGGTTGGGAGTCGCCAAGTTTACGGTTTCAACGCCAGAATTAACGGACAGCTAGATTCATGATAAGTGTGCAATAGCTACTAAAAAACTCGAAGTTATCAAAAATCGGTTCCAACTTAACCCACGCAAAAGCCAAAGGCGTAAGCACACACTTTAGATGTAAGGATTCAACAGAGATGGAATGGTACAATGAACCGCCTGTTTGGAATGTCCAAGATGATACAATCCACATCACCTCTGGATCGAAAACGGACTTTTGGCGTGAAACGCACTATGGCTTTATTAGAGATAATGGGCACTTTTTTTATGAACAAATTCAGGGTGACTTTGTTGTTGAGGTAAAAGTCAGTGGTCAGTATCAAGAATTGTATGATCAAGCTGGACTGATGGTGCGTTTAAATGAGTCTCATTGGTTGAAATGTGGCATTGAATTTGTTCATGGTGTGCAACAAGTCAGTGCTGTCGTCACACGCGACTACTCGGATTGGTCTGTTATCCCAATAAAAGAAAATCCCTCTACAATTTGGGTGCGTGTGACTCGACGCGGGACTACTGTGGAAGTGCAATATTCTCTGGATGGGAATGATTACACGATGCTGAGATTGGCGTATCTCACTCCTGTGGAAACAGTGAATGTTGGTGTCATGTGTGCTTCTCCTGAAGGGAATGGCTTCCCAATGAAGTTTGAAAAATTCACAATTCGCAGTTTGTGAGGAGTTGTTATGAGTTACAGAATGGATCGCCGCGCCTACGCGGAAACTTTTGGTCCAACAGTAGGCGATCGCATCCGACTAGCTGACACAGAATTATTTATCGAAGTTGAACAAGACTTCACCACCTACGGGGACGAAGTGAAATTTGGCGGCGGTAAAGTTATCCGTGATGGGATGGGACAGTCACCTATTTCCAACGCTGATGGTGCGGTTGATTTAGTCATTACCAATGCCTTAATTCTCGATTGGTGGGGTATCGTTAAAGCAGATATCGGCATTAAAGACGGCAAAATATTCAAAATTGGTAAAGCTGGAAATCCCTATATTCAAGACAATGTAGATATTATTATTGGTCCTGGTACTGAGGCGGTAGCTGGGGAAGGCATGATTCTCACTGCTGGCGGTATCGACACCCACATTCACTTTATTTGTCCGCAACAGATTGAAGTGGCGATCGCTTCCGGGATTACCACGATGATTGGCGGTGGTACTGGTCCTGCTGCGGGTACAAACGCTACTACCTGCACTCCTGGTCCTTGGAACATTTACCGAATGCTGCAAGCTGCCGATGCTTTTCCTATGAACTTAGGATTTTTAGGAAAAGGCAATGCCAGCTTACCTCAAGGACTTGTGGAACAAGTGCAAGCAGGTGCGATCGGGTTAAAGCTGCACGAAGACTGGGGAACTACCCCGGCAGCAATTGATACCTGTCTGAGCGTCGCCGATGAATATGATGTACAAGTAGCAATTCATACCGACACTTTAAACGAAGCGGGGTTTGTAGAAGATACCATCGCCGCTTTCAAGAATCGTGTTATCCATACATACCACACCGAAGGCGCAGGCGGCGGTCACGCACCAGATATTATCAAAGTCTGCGGGGAAGCGAATGTGCTACCATCTTCCACCAACCCAACACGTCCTTACACCGTCAATACCTTGGATGAACATCTGGATATGCTGATGGTGTGTCATCACTTAGATCCAGCAATTGCTGAGGATGTGGCGTTTGCAGAGTCGCGCATCCGTCGTGAGACAATTGCCGCTGAAGATATTCTGCATGACTTAGGCGCATTCAGTATGATTTCCTCCGACTCCCAAGCGATGGGACGAGTCGGAGAGGTGATAATTCGTACATGGCAAACAGCGCACAAAATGAAAGTGCAACGCGGAGACCTCACCCCAACCCTTCTCCTAGAAGGAGAGGGGCAAAGAGCAGATAATTTTCGGGCTAAGAGGTATGTTGCAAAGTATACTATTAACCCAGCAATTACCCACGGTATTTCTCAATATGTGGGTTCAGTGGAAGAAGGAAAACTTGCAGATTTGTGTTTGTGGCGTCCTGCGTTTTTTGGTGTGAAGCCGGAAATAGTCATTAAAGGCGGGATGATTGCATGGTCACAAATGGGCGATGCAAATGCAAGTATTCCCACACCGCAACCAGTGCATATGCGACCGATGTTTGGTAGTTTTGCAGGTGCGCGTCACGCTACATCGTTCACTTTTGTCTCGCAAGCAGCTTTGGAAAGGGAGATTCCCAGTCAGTTGGGTTTGCAAAAGCAAGCAGTTGCAGTTTCTGGGACACGCCAATTGAGTAAGCAGGATATGAAGCTGAATGATGCGTTACCTAATATTGAAGTGGATGCAGAAACTTATGAAGTGAGGGCTGATGGCGAGTTGCTGACGTGTGAACCTGCAACAGTTTTGCCGATGGCGCAAAGATACTTTTTGTTTTGATATCTTATCTTTTGGTATTAAAAAGTTTCTTTAATTATTTATCTTTTAGTATTGTAGGGGCACCTGCCATGACTGTCTCTAGTGATAACAACCAGGCTTAGGTGCAACCTACATTCCACAGAACAGATAGGTGAAAAACTGTTAGGTGAAAAACTGTTGTTAATTTTCAAATCAGTGAGAGCTTTATTTAAGTAACCTTGTTACCCTGACGTCATATTCAGTGCCTTTTGGATGGTCACTTCTAGCTTGAAGGAGCGCCATGCTATCAGCTTTATGTTTTGACTCTGCGTCGATTTCGTATCGTGTTGTCCCGCTTTGACAGGTATTGTTCTTCAGATCAGCAAATTCCTTGATATCCACTAATACTTCGTAAGTATGAACCATTTTGGCACCTCCAAATATCTAGTGTGCAACTAATGGGAATAGAATCCACTATATGTATAGAAAAAGGTACTAGTTCTCAAACAATACAATTCTTTAACCTTTTTAAGGAAGGTTATTAATACTTTCGTGTTCGCAATTATGCAGGCATTGAGTACCTTTGGGACACGCTGCGCGTCGGCGTAGCCTGCGCTTTGCGCGATCGCTTTAGCATTGGAACTTATTTCATGATGTTGAGGCTATTTGAAAAGGCGATAATCGTTGGTGGGCGCTTTACGCGATCGCTTGCTTTGGGGTAAGAGTGCGTTAGCAAAGTTATTTATTCTTTCAAATTCGACAATTGACAATGACATGACCGAACAACGCACTGATTACGATAGTCCTTGGAAGGAAGTTATTGAAAGCTTTTTTCCTCGCTTTTTAGAATTCTTTTTCCCTGACGCTTACGCCGTCATTGACTGGGAACGAGGCTATGAATTTCTCGATACAGAACTGCAACAGCTAGAACCAGATGCAGAAATTGGCAAACGACTCGTCGATAAAGTGGCAAAAGTTTGGCTACTAAATGGTGAAGAAGCTTGGGTATTGGTTCATGTCGAAGTCCAAGGACAGTATGACAGTGAATTTGCCCAACGGATGTACACATATAATTACCGCTTGTTTGACCGCCACCAAAAGCAAGTCATCAGTTTAGCAGTTTTGGCAGACGAAGAGGTAAATTGGCGACCTTCAAGCTACGGTTATTCACTAGGAGGATGTCGCGTCAGTTTAGAGTTTCCCGTAGCGAAACTTTTGGACTATGAGACGCAGTGGGAAACGTTAGAACAAAGCACCAATCCCTTTAGTGTAGTCGTCATGGCACATCTAAAAACCAAGGCAACACACCGTAAACCAGAAAGTCGGTTACAGTGGAAATTAAGTCTAGTAAGAAGACTATTTGAACGGGGATATAGCCGAGAAGAGATTCTGGGGTTATTTCGGTTTATCGACTGGATAATGGTATTGCCAGAGGAATTGGCGCGTAGTTTTAAAGCAGAGGTAAGAAGTTACGAGGAGGTACAGAGGATGCGGTATGTAACTAGTATTGAACGGCTGGCAAAAGAAGAAGGAATGCTCCAAAAGGCAAAAGAGCATGTACTCAAAATCCTACAGACGCGGTTTGGAGTAGTCCCTGAGCCAGTTGTGGAAGTTATCAATAACATCGAGAATATGTCTATCCTGGAAACACTTTTCACAAGCGCGATCACTATTGGTTCTATAGAAGAATTCCAGCAAGTTCTTAACCAGAGTACATCCAAGGGAGAATCATGAAAGGAGGAAATTACCATCATCGATTTTTTTGTTTAAAGTGATGATGTAACAGTTCAACTTTGCATCGAAAGCAAACAATTATGTTACCTGTTAATAAAAAAATTGTAACTGATGAAGAAATGCGTCCAGTTGCAGTGTTGATTGATTATCAAGACTGGTAGAAAATTGAGCAAATATTGGAGGCTTATCAATTACAACAAAAAGAAGAGTTTACTATAAACAAGTATGCTGGTATAGTTAAACTCACTCAAGACCCTTTGAAGTATCAGCTGCAAATTAGGGATGAGCAGAGTTGACACAAGCTTTCATTATTATTGCACACAAATTATGCTAACGAAATACATACAAGCTGCTCTAGTTAAAGCAAAATATAAGATTTTGTCAGATGATGGCACGTTTTACGGAGAAATACCCGAGTTCCAAGGTGTCTGGGCTAATGCAGATACTTTAGAAGCTTGTAGAGAGGAATTAGCAGAGGTTTTGGAAGAGTGGATTTTCTTACGAGTTTCTCACCATCTGCCATTACCTATAGTTGATGGCATTGAACTTTCAATCAAGAAAGTAGCATAATGCCTTCCTTCGGATCTATTAAGCGCCCAGACTTAATTAGGTATTTGAGGCAACTAGGGTTTGAGGGACCGTACTCTGGTAGCAAACATCAGTATATGGTCAAGGATGATATCACGGTACGAATACCAAACCCTCACAGAAGTGACATTGGTAAAGGGCTTTTGGCTGAAATATTGCGACAAGCTGGAATTGAAAAGGATGAGTGGGAACAGTTGTGATATTTAAGGGGCGATCGCCCAATGATGGTAGGTGGGATTTTTTATGACACAGCTAAATTATCACTCGATGAGTAGGGCAGAACTTCGCGCTTACATACTTGAACATCGAGATGATGAACAAGCTTTTCATGCTTACATGGAGAAGCTGAAAACTGAACCTGTTTTGGCAAATGGAACTATGGCAGATCTTGAAGACTCTGCTCGTTTTTCGGAACTTCTTGAGAGAGTTCAAAAGACAAAGCAGGAACGTAGACGTTCTGATTTTTAGCGATCGCGCTTTCTTTTCCATAGGCGATCGCCTCACCTGTGCCGCTTTTCAATCTCCGCCATAGGCAACAGCAACGTATCTTCAATTTCCTGTCTGACTTTCCGGCTGATATAACAATCGCTATTCAGACAATCCACAAGCAGCTTATTGGTATCGTAATACTGCTGCAATAGTTCCTTTTGTGTATCGGTGAACTGCCAGTCATGTCCTATGTTGCGATGTTCAATCATCAAGGTTCTTAGTTGCTCAGTCCATGCTTGACCGTTTGCTTTCCACCAAGCTTTGTATCCCTCGTTATCTTCTTGGCATGGTATTTGAACTTTGAGTTGCAGTAGTAGTCGGTTTAAGTCAAGATTTTCGGTGCAGTCGATAGCAGCATCAAGACGATGGTTGAGACTACGGTCAAGACAAAGATTCAAAGCAGTATCATCAACATTGGTAATAGTCAAGGCAAAAGTAAGGACAAGCGCATAAACAATCGCGTAGTCTACAGCCAGTTTTTCTCCAAAGCTTTTGTAATCACCCTTAGGAGTATCATCACCCCTGACGGTATGGGCAAGAACAAGGGCAAAAGTACCTCTGAGCGAAAGAATAAGGCGACCTTCCTTAGAAACATCGGCAAGGGCATTATCATGAGCAAGAGATGGTGCAAGCGCAAGCGCAAACGCAATTTCAAAATAATACGCCCGGACTACCGCAGGCTTATACTCCACCTCAACTACTCTCACGTTCTCATCCACCCACCCCAAAAAGCGCTGCAAATTTTCATCTCCCGCCAACAAAGCATCAATCTTTTGCTTGATCAACCACACCAAATCATCAGCCTTTCGCATCATCGCAGCAGTTAGCAAAAACACCTCTCGCCAGCGTTTCTCCGTAATATGCTCCACTAAATTTTCCAAAGCAGAATTGGCAACAATTTCCCTAGCAGCGAAATACTCCTGAAATGTCAGGTGAGAAAAGGAATAGATGCCCTTTGCCCGTTCCACTAGTAGCCCATGCTGCCCTTCAATCGACTTTAAAACGGCTTCGCTGTCCAGTTCCAATTCCTTCGGCTCAGTACTAGCATCTCGTAAATTGCGGATGAAGTCAGCGATGTATGTCTCAACCATCTTTTGCTTAAAAAAATAGTCCTTCTGCTCAAAAGTGGTCAGGGCAATTTGACTCAGCAAATCTTCCTTGCGCTGCAAAGACAGGTTTTTATAAACCTGATCCCGCTCAATGTTGCGTTTAGCATCCCATTTTTTCAGCAACACATCCAACCCTTCTTTGTGAAGCTCAGAACGATTTGCTGGAAAGTTTCCTGCTTCGCCAAACACCAAACAAAGCATGGTCAGCAGCAGAGGATTGGTTGCCAGTTCTTGAATTGGCTTGTTCTGTTCCAGTTTTTGGATGAAGCGTTCAGCTTTACCGCCCTTAGTCCCCCCAAAGCGGGGGGAAAAATTAAGCTCCCTCCCCGAAGCGGGGAGGGTTGGGGAGGGGTTCTCTTGCGACCTAAACCAGTTTTGGGCAAAAATGGCGATTTGCTCATTGTCAAAATCTGCCACTTCCACCTCGGTGAACCGTTCAAAGGTGTATTCCTTGGCAGCAATGCGACAGGTGATCACAAACTGATTAGTGTGAAACTGGTCGGAAATCTCTAAAATTTGCCTTAATACCCGCTTTGTATCTTCTTCCCGGACTTCATCCAACCCATCCAGCAACACCAATGCCCGACCTTCCTGCAAAATCCTCTGTATGGGTAACTCTTGTGGGGTGGACATCTTGTCCGCCCTAGTTTTCGGACGGGCAAGATGCCCATCCCACAAGGAGAGGTAAGTCAACAAATCAGGTTGACCAGGTGTTTCCGCAAAGTCCTTAAGGGTGATAAACAAGGGAACTCGGTTTGCCTGAAAAAGCCCCTCGATGCATTGCATCGCCAAATACTTCAAAAACGTGGTTTTTCCCGCTCCCGGTTTACCCAACACCATCAGCTTGCTGTAACGCTTTACCGCCTCCAGTCCCGGTACTCGCTCCTCACTCACCCTGCTGAGTCCAAACCGCTCAAAGTCCTCCACGTCACAGTTTTGCAACAGTTCCGCGATTTCCAGTCGCCTACGTCCCGTGATTTTCTTCAAGATATTGACATTGGTGTAGATACCCCGTTCTCCAGTCAACTCAATAGGCTGGGTCATATCTAGCACCCGCATGGTTCCACACCGTTCTTTGATGCTGAGTTTGACCTGTTCGCGGATTTCTTCAACTAGGGTATCGATCGCATTTTCCGAAACATCAGAAGTTAAGCAACCAGAAGGCTGATACTGTGCGTATCGTTTGCTCAGATACTCCCGCAAGCGGTTTTCTTTAATAGGACCACTGCCACTGATGCTGAATTTCTTGTATATTCCTGTTAGGCAACTACCAAGATTACTGTCGGAGATGTTAAGCGCTTGAGTTATTTGGACTCGACTTTTACCACGACCAAATATTTCCAGAAATACTTCCTTTTCTCTTTTCGACAATTCGCCATATTCGTTCAGTTGCGTGAGGAAGTCTTCTGGTAACGACATATACCTTATCTAAAATCGCCTCAAAGTTCAGTTTAGCTAAGTTTTATGGCAATTTCACCCTCAGTCAAGATAAGTCAAACTAAGTCAGTGCAAGTCAAATAAATAACTACAAAAGAAAATTGCGACAGTGAACTCAGTCAAGTTACTGAGGCGATCGCAATGCTGGAAATAATCATTAATAAATCTGTTGAAATTATTCTTGGTCTGCTACTAGAGAAGTTTTGGGAATGGGTGCTAAAAGAGCGCAACCTCAAACGCCTCAACCTCTTGCTGAAAAAGCAGATTCTCTTCATCTACTTCCATTGGGTTTTGCTCAAAACACCGCTAAAATCTTTACCTGAGCAACCACAACAGCATGATACTCAAACAGGTGGATAATATTGCAAAAGGGAGAGATAGCAAGGGGCTAAAGCTGTTTTTCTTGTGGATGGGCGTCTCACCCCTTTTACACTGTCCAATCCACAACAGCAATATTGTATGAAAGCCGGAGTCTAGAACAAGAGTCACTCTTTTCCAAGTAATTTTACTTAAAATTGGCTACCTGACTTACTGCTACAAAAATCGTAACCTTTATCGCCTGTGTGTTGTTCTAAAATTCTACGAGCCATGATTTAATTAGCTTGTCATTATTTCTGGCAAACAGGAGCAGCATTCAACCTCTAAAAAAATAAAGACTAAGTTGAGAAAATTTTAGAGTAAAAAATGTTTCCTCCGTAGGAAGTCAACTTAAGTAAAAAATGACAAAAATAATACAAGTCTAGCTTTGTATACACTCATCTAGTTTTACTGCATCTCTTCTATGCTGTATGTCTAAATCTTCTAACTCTGATAAAATTCTGGTTGTAGATGATTCTCCTGATAATGTCTTTCTAATTAAAACCATTTTGGAGGAAGAAGGCTACACAGTTAGCACGGCAGAAAATGGCGCTTCAGCATTGGCACAGATTGAAACATCGGCTTGTGACTTAGTGTTACTAGATCTGATGATGCCAGGTATAGATGGTTATGAAGTTACCAAGCGCATCCGCCAAAATATGGCATTGCCATTTATCCCAATTTTGCTCATTACCGCCCATGACTCACCTAACGTTGCTCAAGGATTAGATTTGGGTGCTGACGATTTTATCCGCAAACCTGTCACCGTAGATGAATTGCTGGCGCGAGTGCGATCGCTCCTTCGTCTCAAGCATAGTATAGATGAACGCGATGAAATCGCCCGCCAACGGCAAGATTTTGTCTCTCGCCTCACCCACGACTTACGCACACCCCTAGTCGCAGCGGATCGGATGCTGTTGCTGTTTCAGGAGGGTGCTTTGGGAAATCTGTCAGATCAAATGCAGGAAGTCATAGAGATTATGGCTCGCAGTAACAGCAACCTGCTGGCTATGGTAAATACCTTGCTAGAAGTTTATCGCTTTGAAGCAGGTCGCAAAACCCTGGCGTTTCAACCCGTTAATCTCACCCAGTTACTAGAAGAAGTCTCTGAAGAATTAAGTTCTTTAGCAGCACAAAAGGAACTTGCAGTCAATTTGGATTTGGGTGAGGAGTCAGGGATCAGTAAAGTTATGGGCGATCGCCTAGAACTGCATCGGCTATTCACTAATCTTATAGGTAATGCTATCAAATTTACCGATACCGGATCAGTGACCATTCGCATTACGCCAGCAACTGCTTCAGATGAATATATTACCGTTGAAGTAGCAGATACAGGTCCAGGTATTCCTCTTGAAGAACAAGCAACTTTATTTGAACGATTTCGCCAAGGAAGTCACAAGAGTTCTGGTAGTGGCTTAGGACTGTACCTTTCTCGCCGAATTGTCGAAGCACATCAAGGCACTATTCTCATGAATTCAGAAGTCGGCAAAGGGAGTGTGTTCACAGTATGTTTGCCTATCAAACAGTAATTATTATCGGTTATTCGAGATTAGTTATAAATAAGATATGGGCAAACAGCCCACCGTCACCAAAATAGCGCTAAGTACTACACTTCTTGCAAAAGTATGATTAATGGATATTTCAAACCACAGATGGACACAGATGCACACAGATAATTAACGAGTGTTAATCTGTGTGCATCTGTGGTTTCATTTTCATCCAATTGACTTTTGTAAGAAGTTTAGTGAGTACCGAGTATTGAATGAGATAAAGGAAACTAGGGGAAATTCACATCTTCCACCAAGCTTTAAAACCCTTCTTTTCTGCCCCCTCCTCGCTTGCGGTGAGACCAGTGCTGCAGGAGGGTTTCCCTCCGCAGGCAACTGGCGTAAGCGCAAGCGCACGCCTGACGGCGAACGCGTAGCGTGCCGAAGGCATACCCGAAGGGGGAGGGGGTTGGGGGGTGGGGTGCATTCCGGTGAGGGAAATTTACTCAGTATTCATAGCTTAGAACTTAGGGCTTAACTGCTGAAGGGTGGGTTAATTTTAGCTAGCAAGGACAAAAAGATGATTGCTCAAGAATTATCAATTACCGATATCATCCGCAAACAGCGTGATTTTTTTAAGACTGGTCAGACAAAAGACATTCATTTCCGACTTGAACAACTGAAAACTTTAAAACAAGTAGTTACTGAAAATAAAGAAGCGATTATCAACGCACTAAAAGCGGATTTGAAGAAACCAGAATTTGAAAGTTATGCTACAGAAATTGGAACACTCCTAGAAATTGACCATGCTATCAAACATATCAAAACTTGGACTAAACCTCAGAAAGCACCAGTTTCCCTGCAACTATTTCCTGGTTCAGCAAAAATTTATCCTGAACCGTTAGGAGTGGTTTTAATTATTGCTCCTTGGAACTATCCATTTCAATTAATTATCTTACCATTACTAGGTGCCATTGCCGCAGGCAACTGTGCCATTCTCAAACCTTCAGAACTTGCACCCCACACCTCTCGTCTTTTAAGTCAGATGATGGAAAAATATTTCGAGCCAGCATATATTGCGGTCATCGAAGGAGGTGTGCAAACAAGTCAACAATTACTAGCAGAAAAATTTGACCATATCTTTTTTACTGGTGGTACAGCTGTAGGCAAAATAGTCATGGAAGCAGCTGCCAAAAACCTGACACCTGTCACTTTGGAATTGGGGGGCAAAAGTCCTTGTATCGTAGATTCTGATATTCATCTCGAACACACCGCCAGACGCATTACTTGGGGAAAGTTTCTCAACGCTGGACAAACTTGTATCGCACCTGACTATATTTTAGTTGATAAAAAAATTAAACAAAATTTGTTAAATGAAATTCAAAAACGTCTGCAAGAATTTTATGGAAACAATCCTGCCAAAAGTTCTGATTATGCAAGGATTATCCATCAAAAACATTTTGACAGGTTAGTTAGTTTCTTGAAAAATGGCGAAATTCGCATTGGCGGAGAAACTAATCCTTCAGACCTTTATATTGCTCCCACAGTGGTTGATAATGTCTCCTTGACAGACTCGGTAATGCAAGAAGAAATTTTTGGTCCAATTCTTCCTGTGATTGAATACACAGATATAACAGAAGCGATCGCCCTAATTAACTCTAAACCAAAACCCTTAGCTTTGTACTTATTTTCTAATAACAAAAACCTGCAACAACGAGTCTTGCAGGAAACTTCATCCGGTGGAGTTTGTATTAACGACACAGTCATGCAGTATGCTGTTTCATCTTTACCATTTGGCGGTGTGGGTGATAGCGGAATTGGTAAGTATCACGGTAAATTCAGCTTTGACACTTTTTCCCATTACAAAAGTGTCTTGCATAATCCCTTCTGGCTCGATTTAAAATGGCGATATGCTCCTTACAAAGGTAAGTTGCCTCTACTGAAGCGACTGATTGGTTAGAGTAAGTAGGCTGGTAGGGTGGGAATTGCCCTCCTTACCCTCCATCTATCGGCACTTATTACCAATAGAACAAGTATTTCATTATGAATGATGACTACGTTGTACAGCAAAAAAAAATTATCCAACAGATGAAGGATAGTATTCACCAAGGGCAAAGTAAATCGAGCATTGTTGAGATGCAAAGTGATTATGAAAACGATGACCAAACTTGTTTAACATCAGTGGCTTTTACTTCCAAAGATATTGCCAAAATAATATTAGAAAAAATAATTGAACCATTAAAAAGCTCAGACCCTAACCATTTCTATTATTCGAGTGAATTACTCCACTTAACTATTAAAAATTTGCGAACTATACATAATCCCTCTCTTTTTAATGAGGAAGATGTAGTTAAAGCTCATCAATTATTTAATCAAATAATTCCAACTTTTCAATCGTTCAATTTTAGTTTTGAAGGTTTAATTTTGTTTCCAACGAGTGTTGCTCTGTTAGGGTATTGTAATGATACCCTCAGAAAATTAGTTCAAACATTAGATTTTGGCTTAAGAGAAATAGGCGTACCAGATAATAAAAAATATATTTCTGATACTATATTTTTTGGAAACATGACCTTATGTAGATTTACACATGAGCCGAGTTCCTCATTTCAAAATAAAGTCAAAGAATTGGAAAATATTTATATTGGGGAAATGCCTGTTACTGAAATTAGCCTGATCACATGCAACGCTGTTTGTCATTCCAAAACCAGAAAAGTTATAGGTACTTATAAATTAAGCCAGTAGATAGAGCATAGCCCCACCTACTTAGTCAAGTCTAAAACCCAAAACCACCAGCCCTTTCAAGGTGGGTAAAAATTTTGGTCAAGGAATTCTCTTTAACCTCTTTACTCTGTGTTCTCTGTGTCTCTGTGGTTAAATTAATAACTTAATAAACCGCTGAGACGCTCCAGACCACAGAGAGGAAAGAAGAAATTTTACGAGTCACCTTGAAAGGGCTACCCAAAACCACTAACTATATCGTTCCTCCGCCCAGGGTTCGCCACGGCGGTGATAGCCATTGCGTTCCCAAAAGCCCGATACCTCGCGTTCTAGAAATTCCAAACCATTAATCCACTTGGCACTTTTCCAGGCGTAGAGGTGGGGAACGACAAGCCGCAATGGACCACCATGTTCTGCTGGTAACGGTTCTCCAAAGACTTTAAAAGCAAAGAAGTTTTCTTCCCGTACAAAGTCTTGCAATGGGAGATTGGTAGTATAGCCACCATAGCAGTGTTCCATAACGTGGACTGCTTTGGGGTCTACCTCAATGAGTTTCATAAAGTCTGTGACCTTGATCCCAGTCCACTTGACATCAAGTTTCGACCAGCGGGTGACGCAGTGAAAATCTGCTGTGAATTCGTGCTGCGGAAGCGCCATAAAGTCTGACCAGGTAAAGGTTGCTCCTTTTGCCAAACCCCATACCCGAAACTCCCATTCGTCGATGCTAACTTGCGGAGTCGCACCGTAAGTTAATACAGGAAATCCCTTGGTCAAGTACTGACCAGGAGGAACGCGATCGCTCTCTTGGCTTGTAGGCTTTTGAAAAAATTTTCTTACCATAGTCACAGAAAAATAGCTTTTCTGAAGACAATCTAATTTTTATAGGGTTATTTGTTAATCAGTCAGAGGTGATAGTTAGTCATTAGTCAATAGTCATTGAGTCAAAGGACTCTAGACTTTTGACTATGGACTCAACCCTGAGGACTTTTAACTTAGGAATTATGATTCCTCTTCTTCCTCTTCTTCAGCAGTTGGATAGACAAATGTAGAACGTCCAGTCAAAATAGACTTGCCCAGAGAAAGAGCTTTCTGCGCTTCAACTGCGGCTTTGTGCCTCCATGTAGCTCGACGTTTGTCTCGTTTAGATTTGGATGTTTTCTTCTTTGGAACAGCCATTGTAACGGGTACTGCAAATATAGACAACCTTTTTATTCTAAAGCATACAAACAAATGCAGTGGGTTCTTGGGTAGAAATCACTATTTTGCTTGCGTCTGGTGCAGGAGGAGCCAACGGTGCGGGAACATTAGACTTCTTGCATGAATCTTTACCCTCACCCTAAATCCCTCTGGCAAGCTTGGGAGAGGGACTTTTAAATTGGCTCCCCGAATCCCAAAATTGGGAAAAGGGGTTGAGGATTCGGGCAAGTTTTGCCTTTTGGCAAGAGGTCTATTGATAGATCCAGTCCTTCCCATTGGATCAACTGGTCGCGACAAGGAGTCCCCCACCATACGTACTCGTTGGTGGGGGAGGAATGCCGCTCCCTGTCTCGTGATTGGGGACTAGCGACTGGGAAAATGCCCCAAAATATGTTTAGGTCTTTATTGCCCCTTCCATAATTTTTCGTTTGATAACCCAATCCCCAATCCCTAATCCCCAATCCCTAGTCCCTTTTACCCCGAATTGAGGTATTGCTGGGCCAGTACTGGTGATCTGTGGTTTAGCTAGACTATTATGACGTAGGTTAGGCTTGTTTTTTTTAACAAAGCCAACGACTACCAAAAGGCAAGTAAACAACGAGTAACAAAAATCGCGATGGCAAATAATTGGGCGATCGCAATTGGCATCAATCAATATCAGTTCTTTCAACCTTTAAGTTGCGCCCAAACAGATGCCGAGGCGATCAAAGATTTTTTGGTAACACAAGGTGGTTTTTCGCCGCAACAGTGTCTGCTGATGACAGAAACTTCGCCACCATTTGGAGAGAGGTCTACCTATCCCAGTAAAGAGAATATTTTCCTGTTATTTGAACATTTAGCAGCCACTTGCTGGCGACCACAAGACCGATTGTGGTTTTTCTTTAGCGGTTATGGCGTCAACCACAAGGGACAAGATTACTTAATGGCGGTCGAAGGTGATCCCAATCGCATCGAAGAAACGGGTATAGAAGTGCGAGCATTCATGCAAAGCCTGCAAGTTGCTGCCCTTGATGCATTGCTATTATTCGATATTAACCGTGCTTTTGGAAGCCACGCAGATGCTCGCGTTGGCAAAGAAACGATAGAACTAGCTAAAGAACTACAAATTCCTATTATTCTTTCTTGTCAACCAGACGAATTTTCTCACGAAAGTAGCGAATTAGGTCACGGATTCTTTACAGCAGCACTGTTAGAAGCTTTGCGTTACGGCAATCGTACCAATTTGGCGAATTTAGAAAGATACCTGAGTGTTCGCACGCCAGAACTATGTCAACACTACTGGCGTCCCACACAAACCCCCATCACTATTTTTGTATCAAAGCCGCAGGTTCCCTCCCCGCAATTGCACGAGAAAACCAAACCAACAGTCAAAGAACTAGCACAAGTAGCGGCAAACAATAGTCTCTCATCCTCCTCACTCCCTCATCCCCCTCACTCCCTCACTCCCTCATCCCCCTCACTCCCTCATCCCCCTCACTCCCTCACTCCCTCATCCCCCTCACTCCCTCCCTCCCTCACTCCCTCACTCCCTCCCTCCCTCACTCCCTCATCCCCCGATCCCCACAAAAAGTCATCAAACAAGCAATTCTTGCCGCACCTTCTACTGGGGAGCATAGCTACAATACTTCTTCTATGCTTAATCGTGGTTGTTTTGTTCCGCGATCGCCCTTTATTCAAGTTAGCCCAGATATTACCAGCGTCCTCCAAGCCTGCTAGCAATAACACAAAGCTAGTTAAAGCATCACCAAAACCCAGCCCCACAGCATCACCAATCGTACTAGCCCAACCAGAAGTCCAATCAACTCCTCAAGTCACTTCCAGCCCACAAGTCACTCCAAGTGCTGACGAATCGAAACAGCGTAACCAAGCACTGTTGGAATTGCAGAAAATGTCCCTGAGTCCAACTCAAGCTAGCGATTTGAGGCAAGCTATTAATACGGCTCGTAAAATTCAGCCAGGTGAACCGCTGTACGCACAAGCTCAAGACAACATCAAGATTTGGAGCCGCATGATTTTTGATTTAGCCCAAGATCGTGCTAAGCAAAGACTCTATGCGGGTGCTATCTCAGCAGCACAGTTGATCCCCAAAGACCAACTTGTATATGCAAAAGCACAAACATCTATTAACCAGTGGCGGCTAGAAGCAAAGCAGTATGTCAGTAATACAACGCTTATCGATGCTGCTGTTGCCTTAATTCGGTCGGGACAAGCTTCTACCTACAATCGCGCTATAGAAGTTGCCAAAAAAGTCCCACAAGGTGAACCAGGGTTTGATGTTGCCCAAAAATCTATTGATAGCTGGAGTGAAAATATTTTGCAGCTTGCTAAAACAAGAGCCGCGCGAAGAGAATTCAAAGCCGCAATTGCAACCGCTACTCTAGTTCCAGAGGGAACAGCTGCGTATAAAAAAGCGCAAAATGCAATTGCACAATGGGAAAAAAGTAGTCAATAATTATTCGCTATTGCTAGTTGTTAGTTGTTAGCCGTTGGCTATGAGTTTTTGTACCAACTACTAACTACTAACTACTAAACCTAACTACTAAACAGTCTATGTGAGTCCTTAACAAGAAGCTCATTTATCAGCAGTACTGTGTGACATCCTCGCCACATTGATCCGCTAGATAACACAGCGCTCGAAAACGTAAGCTAACCAGTTCTTCATACACAGGGTTGAGCTTGCACATTGGCGGAATATGAAACAAGGTTTTACCCAAAAATTTCACATCGCGCTCAAAGGGACACTGGGAAGGAATCGCCTTGCACAAGCGATGAGCAAGTTGGCGATCGCTAATTTGAACGTTGTCTAACCAACGCCGTATGGGTTGGAAAATATCAATTTGAGACTTGGCAGAAGGGCGCTGCTGCTCGGTTCCATGAGCGTCACCTTGTGCTTGATTTATCAACACCCAGCTTGCCAAGAAAATCTTTTTTCTGGTATTACAATATACCTTCATGGTTCACTCCTCTATTTGATTGAGGCTCTTGAACTGCCTGATGAACATCTACAACATTGCCACGACATATTCGGGAAGAATGTTGTTCTGACTGAGATGCAATCTGATGATTGAGTAGCTACTAGCCTCAGTACCTGTTCTATATTACGTCAAATTAACAATAATTTCCTTTTCCTAGGAAGTATGGTATGGATATCTTGTTTATAACTTGACACAGATAAAATTATAGTAAAGACATCTACCAAAAGGCAGAGGGCAAACTCTCATTTACAAAAACTTTACAAAATATCTTTCCTCAGTATTTATGCTTGAGTAAAAATACTTTTTTTGGTATCAAGCAGTTATGAGCTACTAGGACAACTGCGTGAATTCTACATTGAGAGCAACCTCTAAATATTACATCCTTGCCACCAAAAAAAAACTTATATGTAAAAGAGGTTAAGTAGGAGATACATAGAATAAACCAAAGAAAGTTTGGCAAAAAACGCAAATCACCTTTTTTTAAGAGTTTATTTTCCGTGATTTCACTCATATTCTCACTCCTAGTTTAGAAGTGGTAATCTTGCATTGAAATATGAGTAATTTTGCTGATAGTTATATCGCTGCTGTGAATAAGTTGATAAATTTGTGATTCTCCTGCGACAATTTGCAATCTACAGTGTGTTAGGGCTGACTTACCTGGGGTTAGCACTGGGTTATCTACCGGGTTTACGCATGAACCGTGCCACAATTGCCGTAGTTGGTTCTGCATTTCTCATTGCTTTGGGTGTTCTGAGATTGCAAGAAGCATGGGATGCGATCGATGCCACCACCATCGTGTTTTTGTTAAGCATGATGGTTGTGAACGCGAATCTATCTTTTGCTGGGTTTTTCCCAAGAGCGCTATCAGTGCTATTGAGTTTCACTCGCAGTCCTTTAGGCCTGTTAATCGCCTTAACTTTTTCCAGTGGTATTCTTTCCGCCTTTTTTCTTAATGACACCTTGGCGCTGATTTTTACACCACTGACTTTGAGCCTGACAGAAGCTCTAAGTTTGAATCCAATTCCCTATTTACTTGCACTTGCTGGAGCAACAAACGTTGGTTCAGTAGCCACCTTGAGCGGGAACCCGCAAAACATTCTCATTGGCTCTTTCTCAGGCATCAGCTACATCGATTTTTTGCGGGCGTTAGCTCCTGTTGCTGTGATAGGCTTGGCAATTCAGGTGGGATTACTGTGGCTACTTTACCCTGAGGTGCGCTCAACTCAACCCAGCGAGCAATTACGCCTTGGCAAGGCACGTATCTTCAAACCTCTGTATCAAAAAACTATTATTATCACCACTGGGCTGCTTATTGCCTTTGCTGCAGGCTTACCTCTTGCAGTGTCTGCCCTAGTTGCTGCTAGCCTTTTGCTTATCACTCGACGGATTAAACCACAGCGGATTCTCAAAGAAGTGGATTGGAACCTGCTAGTGATGTTTTCTGGACTGTTCATCCTCACGAAAGCGACACAGAAGTTGAACTTGTTGCAGCAATTCACTTATGCAGTCAACTCTTCTGCTGGTCTAGTGAGCGTCACAGCCGTTCTGTCTAACCTGATTTCCAATGTTCCAGCTGTACTCCTGCTGCAACCCTTAATTCCTAAAGATGATACTCAGTCTTGGCTATTGCTTGCAGCCAGCTCAACCTTGGCTGGAAATTTAACTTTGTTTGGTTCAGTCGCCAATCTTATCGTTGTCGAAGCAGCTACTGAGTTAGGCTACAAGCTGACTTTTTGGGAACATCTCCGCTTTGGGTTGCCACTGACAATGTTAACTCTACTTCTATTATACTTGTGGATTCAGTAAATATAATTATTCAAATTTTATATCTTAATCTAATGCTACTCACCGGCAAAAGTGCATAAGTTAATTTCACATACAACTATTAACTGTCACAAGGCTTCAAAACGATTGTCTTGTGTTCAACTCTAATCAGCCAAACAAAGGAATTTGTTTTTATGACGTTTCCCAAAACTTTTAGTCAAGATTTATCCGATACCAAGCCTACTATTCCCTCTGATTTTGAGGATGTAGGATTTCTCGCTCCTAGTGTAGGTACTTTTATCGTCACTAAAAAGAACGGTACAGCCAATTTTATTTGGCAACATAATATCGAAGATGTAGACTTTCACAGTGAAAGGTTGATATTTGACGGTATTGTTACCATTGGTCAGAGCGAATTTTACCAAGGTACGATACCAGTCGAGAAAGAAGAAACTGGATCAGCGCAAACCAAGGTAAGTGTTCTGCTTTCAGTAGAACCAGCGGACGCGGATGAGGGGCATAGAATCTTCTATAAACGTGAAGAAGACAGTGACTACAATGTCTGGGCAACTGATGCTCAGAAGTTCGAGCTTCACACACCCGCTCTTGGTATTACTGCGTAAGTAGGTTCAGATTTAGCTATGCGCTACCCTTAATTGGCAGCACAAGCGCCTTGTGAACACTCTACCCCTGTACAAGCGTGAAAAACCCGGTTTAAATCTCGCGCCAAGTCGCAAAGTCGCAAAGTTTTTCTTAGCGACGCCAGTCGCTGTGAGTTCGGGAAACCCTCCTGCAGCGCTGGCTCGTCTTAGCGTCTTTGCGCGAGATTATTAATGACTACGATGCAACTTGAGCAGCAGTACGAGTACGACGCCTTCTACCATCACTAACTTTTACTGGCGGCTCATCAGGAGTTTGCATCAGCAAGGTAACAGATGGTTGACAATGCAGTTCCTTTCGCAAAGAGCGTGCTAGTTCCTTCTCCAAAACTTCTTGTAATCCACCCCAGTCTACCTCTGGCTGGTCGCCATCAAAAGAAGGGGCAAATTCTGACCAGCGCACGGTGAGGATTTCTTCGAGCCGCTGTTGTATCCACTTTTGCAATAAAGAGCGCTCGATGCTCGTTACAACACCTCGCAGGTGAACTTCTGGCTTCGCCATCAGCTTGCCATTCCAATCTATCGCCGTCGCAATTGTGACAATACCTTCTTCTGCCATACGTTGCCGTTCTTGCAGAACTTTCGCGCTGACCATACCAGAACCAGAAGTATCCACTAGTTCTAGACCCGCTGACACTTTACCAGCAACACGGAGGGATTCCTCAGTGAGTTCAACAATATTCCCATTCTGAATAATCACCATGTTCTCAGGGGGAATACCCATACTCTGAGCCGTTTGGGCGTGCTTCACCAGCATCCGATGTTCCCCGTGAACTGGTAGGAAGAACTTGGGTTTAGTCAAAGCAATCATCAGCTTTTGGTCTTCCTGACATCCATGACCGGAGACGTGAATGCCTTTGTCCCGACCATAGATAACGTTTGCCCCCTGCATCATCAATTTGTCGATGATGGTGACTACGGCGATCGTATTTCCAGGAATTGGGTTAGCTGAGAAGACTACCGTATCTCCTTGTCGGATTTTGATGTGGGGATGTTCTTGATTAGCAATCCGAGTCATTGCTGACATTGGCTCACCTTGAGAGCCAGTAGTCAAAATCAGCACATTTTCCTCTGGAAGATTGCGGACAACGTGCAGCGGCTGAAATAGATTATCCTCGCACTTGATATAACCTAGATTGCGGGCGTGAGCAATCAAGTTGAGCATCGAACGTCCTACCACGCTGACGACGCGGTTATACTTCTGCGCTAGCTGCAAAACCATGTTAATGCGATGCACGCTGGAAGCAAAGGTGGTTACGAACAGTCGCCCAGTGGCTTGACTGAATACCCTGTCTAGATTTGGAAACACAGAACGTTCTGAAGGCGTGAATCCTGGGACTTCTGAGTTCGTTGAGTCGCTCATCAAACACAGTACGCCTTTTTCACCGTGTTCAGCGAGCCTTTGCAAGTCAAAATGCTCACCATCTACTGGTGTGTGATCAAATTTGAAATCGCCTGTGTGGATAAGCACGCCAAGAGGGGTATGGATGGCTACAGTAAAGCTATCAGCGATCGAGTGCGTGTTGCGAATGTATTCTACAAAGAAATGTTTGCCGATTCGCACCAGATCGCGGGGAACGACGCTTCTTAACTCTGTGCGATCGCGCACTCCCGCTTCTTCCAATTTGCCCTCTAGCATTGCCAGTGCTAGTCTGGGACCGTAAATCACGGGTATTTCAAATTGCTTCAAGTGAAAGGCTATCCCACCGATATGGTCTTCATGACCGTGGGTCACAATCATGCCTTTAATTTTGTGGCGATTTTCCCGTACATAAGTCATGTCTGGAAGAACAATATTGACTCCATGCATCCCGTCTGTGGGAAAAGCCAATCCTGCATCTAACAAGATAATTTCGTCGTCATACTCGAAAACACAAGTATTTTTACCAATTTCATGCAAACCGCCCAACGGTATAATTTTTAGGGCGGCTAAAGATTCGTTTTTAGTCATTTTCTCCTTAGATTGTTCTTTGTCGTTAAAAATGTAAAATTTAGAGATTGTTCTTTGTCTTTTTAGATGTGGAATTTAAGCTCTTGTAATCACAAGACAACCAATCTATCAAATCACTCTCAAAACAGTTGAATTTTTATGAGATATTCAATTGTTGTTTAATTAATTGGGCTTTAAAAGCTCAAAATTCATCATCTATTGATTCAGTCGTAGCACAGGTTTTTCACCTGGATTTTTGTAAAATTACGCACCAACTTTTTATAAATTTCTTCCGCGAACGAGCGCGTTCAACAACTTGCTGCTAAATTAGACCTAGCTCTTTGAGAACCACTTCTAACTTTCGACTGACTTCTGAATCAGCTTCGCACAAGGGCGGACGAGTCGAACCAACCTCCCAACCTAAAAGTTTCAGTGCTTTCTTGACTAGGATAGGGTTTGTAGTTGCAAATAAAGCTTTAAACAGAGGGAACAATTGGAGATGTATTTCCCTGGCTACTTGAGTTTTACCCGCATCAAAGGCTTGAATCATCTTTTGTAGTTCGTTTCCTACCAGATGAGAAGCCACACTGACCACACCCTTCGCCCCTATTGCTAAGAGAGGCAAAGTCATGTAATCATCTCCAGAGTATATCTGGAATTCTTTTGGCGTCAAGCGAAGGATTTCACTTGCCTGGTCTATGTTGCCGGTAGATTCCTTAATCCCGACAATATTGTCAATCTCTGCTAACCGAGCAACTGTTTCTGGTTGAAGATTTTGACCGGTACGACCAGGGATATTGTATAACAGCACAGGTAGGTCAGGCGTAGCTTGAGCGATCGCCTTAAAGTGCTGATAAAGCCCCGCTTGCGGTGGTTTGTTGTAGTAAGGAACAACATGCAGTGCGCCATGTACTCCTATTTTAACCGCCTTTTGGGTAGCGGCAATTGCTTCAGTCGTGGAATTTGAGCCACATCCTGCTATCACAGAAGCTTTTCCCGCCACCGCCTGCAACACCACACAAAACAACTGGTATTCTTCCTCCCAACTCAGGGTAGGAGATTCTCCCGTGGTGCCACATACCACGAGTGTATCTGTACCGTTGTCAGCTAGATGTGCTGCCAGTGCTGCTGCTACATCATAATTGACACTGCCGTCTTCTTTAAACGGCGTAATCATAGCGGTTAGAACTCTGCCAAAATCTACCACCCTCTTTTCACTCCTAAATATTCCTCTTTGTTCTTTGTTTTTTTGGGTTTTGGTGGTTTTCTATTGTAATAATCTATCTGACTATTACTTTCTTTGCTTTAGCAAGCGCCTTAGTCTTTTATAATTTCTCTTTGTCATAAGTCATTTGTTCTTTGTCTAATACCAATGACCACACAACTCATGACTTATAACTTCTGACTAACGGCTACCGCCCCTTTAAGCAGATTTTTTTCTACTAACAACTCAGCAATTTGTATTGCATTCAAAGCTGCACCTTTACGCACTTGGTCGCCACATAGCCACAGTTCTAAGCCGCACGGGTGAGAAATATCCTGACGAATTCTCCCTACCAAAACTTCATCTCGACCTGTCGCTTCAATTGGCATAGGAAAATGATTTGCCTTCCAATCTTCCACCAATTTCACACCAGGTGCTTGACTTAGAATTTCTCTTGCCTTATCTGGGCTAAATGGCACCTCAAATTCTAGGTTAATCGCTTCCGAATGGCTACGGAGTACGGGAACCCGTACACAAGTTGCAGTAATTCTTATATCCTGATTGTCAAAAATTTTACGAGTTTCGTTAACCATTTTTATTTCTTCCTCGCAGTACCCCAAATCATTCAATGGGGTGTTGTGCGGGAAGACATTAAACGCTAAAGGATATGGAAATACTTCAGCAACTGGTTCTCTACCTTCTAAAATGGCGCTTGCTTGGGTTTTCACTTCTTCCATTGCTTGAGCACCAGCGCCACTAGCAGATTGGTAAGTTGCGGCAACAAGACGCTGCACTGGTGAAACTTTATGTAGGGGCCACACTGCTAGTGTCATCAAAATTGTCGTGCAGTTGGGGTTGGCAATAATACCTTTGTGATCAGCAGCAGCTTGCGGATTCACTTCTGGAACCACCAAAGGAACTTCTGGGTTCATGCGAAACGCGCTGGAGTTATCAATTACCACAGCACCCGCCGCGACAGCTTTTGGTGCCCATGTTTTCGATGTGGAACCGCCTGCACTTGCCAGCACCAGATCGACATTCTCAAAGGCTTTTTCGCTCACTGCCTCTACAGGCAAATTTTCCCCCTTAAAAGGCAGCGATCGCCCTGCACTGCGAACAGAAGCCAATAACTTGATGTCAGAAACAGGGAAATTTCGACTTTCTAATAATTCCAGCAACTCTTTGCCAACGGCACCAGTCGCTCCCAAAATAGCTACACGGTAGGATTTAGACAAACAGGCTTCCTCCTTTACTAGATGTTATTATGTGCAATTTCTTGTAAAAATTCAAAGTTTAAATGGCAATAGCAGACATTAAATAAACTTTTTAATACTTTGATTATTTTTTGCAAATGATTGTAATTCTTAATTTAATACATTTATTTTGTTACTTATCCTGATTTATGTTGCAATTTATAATGATTTATGAATCAACTTAGGATTCGCTTAAAATATCTATTATACAGCAGATTATCTTTCAACGTCAGCATGACACAAGCTTGATGCATATTACCTTCACACAGGTATTAGTGTCTTTAAGATGCGTTCGTCTTGATGATTGGTGTACCATGATTCAAATGGACTGAAACCAGCAAGCCAATCAGCGAGAGCTTTCAGCGAGGCAGCAGCTAAGCATAAGCTCTCGCTCAGTCTTACAAGGCAGCTAGCACCAACGTTACAACAATGGAAATGCAAACTGGTAGTTCAAAAACAGGATATCACGGTGTTAACCCTTTGGTAAAAAACAATTTAGAGTTGAAATCGGTAAAATAGTTAGCGGTAAAGTAGTTAGCGGTAAAGTGTCAACAAGTTTTATCAGCTAAACGGTAAAGGATGAAGGATGCACAAAGGAAGGAATAAACAGGATACAAGCCCTTGGAGAACTTTGTCGAGAAAATCTTCAGGTGTTGTATCCTTGTCTAGAAGCACCGGATTCAGCAAGAAGTGCATACTTCTAACTCGATAGTTTACACTTGGGTCAACAGTTGGCATCTTTCAAGTCAGGAAACTTTAACTTAAAAGACGCTATTCCCTTGCGCAAAATCACGTAATTAGTCACGTAATTAGTAAAAAGAAATACCCAGAATAGAGACATAGCATGAAAGTTACCCAGGAAAAACTTCCCGCCAGTCAAATTGGTTTAGAAATAGAGATTACCCCAGAAAAGAGCAAGGAAACTTACGAAAAAGTTGTTAAAAACTTAGCCAGTACTGCAAATATTCCTGGGTTTCGCAAGGGCAAAGTCCCTCGGCAAATATTGTTACAACGCCTTGGGGTAACTCGAATCAAGGCAGCAGCTCTAGAAGAATTAATTCAATATGGCATTGAGCAAGCGCTAGAACAAGAACAAATCCAGGCGCTTGGTCAACCACAGCTGCGTTCCTCATTTGAGGAATTGATTAATAATTATGAACCAGGGAAACCCCTAACATTTGCCGCATCTGTAGATGTGCCACCAGAACCTAATCTGGGTGAGTACACGGGCTTACAATTCAAAGCCGAGGAAGTCAAATACGATCCACAGCAAGTGGACAAAGTCTTGGAAAGCGAACGCCAAGAAATGGCGACGTTAATTCCTGTGGAAGGACGCTCAGCACAGATAGGTGATGTTGCTGTCGTCGATTTTAAAGGTGTTGTGGTTGCATCCGAGGGTGAAGACGAAACAGCAGAACCCCAGCCAATACCTGGCGGTGAAGCAACTGATTTCCAATTAGAGATGCAGGAGGACAAATTCATTCCCGGCTTTGTGACAGGGATAGTGGGAATGAATCCTGGAGAAACCAGAGAAGTTTCAGCTCAGTTTCCAGACCCTTATGTCAATCAAGATTTAGCAGGAAAACCGGCTGTTTTCACCGTAACAATCAAAGAACTGAAGGAAAAAGAACTGCCGGAATTGAATGATGACTTTGCCCAAGAAGCCAGCGATTTCGAGACTCTAGCAGATTTGCGTTCTTCTTTAGAAGAGCGCTTTCAAAAAGAGGCTGAACAGAAAACAAAAGCGAACAAGCAAGAAGCTCTGTTGGGTGAACTGCTTAAGCACGTAGAAGTTGACTTGCCAGAATCAATGATTCAGCAGGAAGTGGATGCAATGCTGACGCAAACAGCCATGCGGCTTTCTCAACAGGGGCTTGATATAAAGAAATTGTTTACCCAAGATGTGATTCCCCAGTTGCGGGAACGTTCTCGCGGTGAAGCAGTTGAGCGCATTAAGCGTTCTCTAGCGCTGCGAGAAATTGGTAAACGCGAGTCCATCGAAGTGTCAGAAGGAGAAATCAACGCTAGAGTCCAAGAATTGTTGGAACAGTACGCCGAAAAAGATGTTGATGAGGAAAGACTGCGTGAAGTCGTAGAAAACGAATTGTTGACCGAAAAAATCATCGATTGGCTTTTAGAACGCTCAACAGTTGAATTAGTCCCTGAAGGTTCTTTGAGTGCAGCAGAAACTGAAACTGAAACTGAGACTGAAGAAGTCAAAGCTGCTGACTCAGATGCTGCAACTGAAACAGTAGAACAAACCCCCCAAGTGAGTGCAGAAATCTCACCACAAGACGCAGAGTCAAAAGAGGCACAATAGATGACAAGAGGACACGGGGACAAATCAATTCAAAATTCAAAATTTGGAATTTCTCCCTCCCTCTCTCTCTCCCTCCCTCTCTCCCTCACTCCCTCTCCTAAGGTGGAAGTCTAAGAAATTTTAAATAAGTAACAGTATACGTAACACCCTTGGTTTGATACTGTTTTACACGATAGGAATTTATATGAGGCATAATGGTTAACACATAGCCACATCAAAAATCAAATTCCTTAAAAAGGCAGCGGTTGCTGTCTCGACCATTGTTACACTTAGTGTGAAACGTTCTTTTATGCTTGTATCGCAGTCGGGAAACTACCAATTTAACAGTTTGAGTGACTTCAAACTCCACTCCCTAGGCAGTCCTAACAACATCGTCCCGATGGTGGTAGAACAATCTGGCATGGGAGAACGCGCTTTCGATATCTACTCTCGCTTGCTACGCGAGCGGATTATCTTCTTAGGAACGCCAATAGACGATAACGTTGCCAACTCAATTGTTGCGCAGTTGTTGTTTCTAGATGCTGAAGATTCCGAAAAGGATATTCAACTGTATATTAATTCTCCTGGTGGCTCGGTGACAGCAGGCATGGCTATTTATGATACTATTCAGCAAATCCGTCCTGATGTCGTCACGATATGTTTTGGATTAGCCGCGAGCATGGGGGCGTTCTTGTTAGCCGCAGGAACGGCAGGTAAACGCATGTCTCTTCCTGATTCCCGAATCATGATTCACCAACCGCTTGGTGGTGCACAAGGACAAGCCGTTGACATCGAGATACAAGCCAGAGAAATTCTTTATCATAAGTCTAAGTTGAATCAGTTATTGGCGACTCATACTGGTCAACCATTAGAAAGAGTCGAAGCCGATACTGATCGCGATTTCTTCATGTCGGCTGAAGAGGCGAAAAATTATGGGTTGATTGATCAGGTCATCTCCAGGCAAAATCTTCCCTCTCCAGGGGAAAACGTCACCATTGTCAAATAAGAGGCTGGTATGTCTAAGTACGACTCCCATTTAAAGTGTTCATTTTGCGGCAAGTCTCAGGAGCAGGTTCGTAAACTCATCGCCGGACCGGGAGTCTACATCTGCGATGAATGCGTTGACTTGTGTAATGAAATCCTGGATGAGGAGTTACTCGACACAAATGCGGCAGCATCGTCGCAACCAGCACCCAGGTCAGAACCACCTCAGAAACGCCGTGCTCGTTCCTCTAATCTCTCGTTGAATCAAATACCTAAGCCACGAGAGATTAAAAAGTACCTAGACGAACACGTTATTGGTCAAGACGAAGCCAAAAAAGTGCTTTCAGTCGCAGTTTATAACCATTACAAGCGGCTAGCGTTGGTTCAGTCTAAAGGCAGTGGCAAAGGTTTGGATGATGCTGTAGAACTCCAAAAGTCCAATATTCTCCTGATTGGTCCGACAGGCTGCGGCAAAACTCTGCTAGCACAGACTCTGGCAAAAATTCTCGATGTTCCTTTTGCTGTTGCTGATGCCACCACGCTAACAGAAGCAGGGTACGTGGGAGAAGATGTGGAAAATATCTTGCTGCGACTGTTGCAAGTTGCAGACTTGGATGTAGAAGAAGCGCAGCGGGGAATCATCTACATCGACGAAATCGATAAGATAGCTCGCAAGAGTGAGAATCCCTCAATTACCCGAGATGTCTCTGGCGAAGGCGTACAACAAGCTTTACTGAAAATGTTAGAGGGGACGGTCGCTAACGTACCACCCCAAGGAGGACGCAAGCACCCCTATCAAGACTGCATCCAGATTGATACAAGCAATATCCTGTTCGTCTGTGGCGGTGCATTCGTCGGTTTAGAAAAGGTCGTAGAGCAGAGAACTGGCAAAAAGTCAATAGGGTTTGTACAACCTGGAGAAGGGCAGACGAAGGACAAACGCACAGCAGATACTCTGCGCAATCTAGAACCGGATGACCTCGTGAAATTCGGCATGATTCCGGAATTTATTGGGCGCATACCAATGGTGGCGGTGGTAGAACCACTGGATGAAGAAGCGCTGATGGCGATTCTGACTCAACCGCGTAGTGCCTTAGTCAAGCAGTACCAAAAGCTGCTGAAGATGGATAATGTCCAGCTAGAGTTTAAACCAGAGGCTCTGCGAGCTATTGCTCAAGAAGCCTACCGCCGCAAAACCGGTGCAAGGGCGCTGCGTGGCATTGTGGAAGAATTGATGCTAGAAGTGATGTACGAGTTGCCTTCGCGCAAAGATGTGACTCGTTGCACAGTCACGCGGGAAATGGTAGAGAAGCGTTCCACCGCCGAACTCCTGATACACCCATCCACACTACCCAAACCAGAATCAGCGTAATAGTCATTAGTCATTAGTCATTAGTCATTAGTCATGAGTAAAATACTGTTAACTCTTGATCTTTGACTTTTGACCCCTATGCCCTTCGGGCACGCTACGCGAACGGGGTATCTCCTCCGGAGAGGCTGCGCCAACGCCAGTCGCCTGCGGAGGGAAACCCCTGCAGCGCTGGCTCACTTTTGACTTTTGACTTTTGACAAATGCCTTATATAAACGTTCGTGGTGTTGAGAATTACTACGAGTGGATAAAAAAGCCGTCGGAGACTGAAGACAAGCCTGTGATGGTTTTTATCCACGGTTGGGCTGGTTCCAATCGGTACTGGCAAAGTACGGCACATACTTTATCAGAACAATTTGATTGCTTACTTTACGATTTACGGGGGTTTGGGCGTTCCCGTGGGCGACCTACCCTAGCTAAAGCGAGTGAAGCTGTTGTTGAGTCTGTCGAGTTGCACTCACCGCAGGCAGAATTTGAAGCCATCCGAGAGTTAACTTATGAGCTAGAGGAATACGCTGAGGACTTGGCAGCTTTGTTAGATGAGTTGCAGCTCCAACGTGTGTACATCAATGCTCATTCGATGGGGGCGTCCATTGCTACTTTGTTTCTCAACCGCTACCCCCAACGAGTGGAAAGAGCAATTCTCACCTGTAGCGGTATTTTTGAGTATGACGAAAAAGCATTTACAGCTTTTCATAAATTCGGTGGCTACGTGGTCAAATTTCGTCCGCAGTGGCTGGATAAAATACCGTTTGTTGACCGAATGTTTATGGCGCGATTTCTACACCGTGCCATACCAGCTGCAGAACGCAAAGCTTTCTTGCAGGATTTTCTGATAGCAGACTACGATGCTGCTTTGGGTACAATTTTTACATCTGTTAGTAAAGCGGCATCTGAGTTAATGCCGCAGGAATTTGCTCAGCTGACAGTGCCTACACTACTGGTAGCGGGCGAGTTCGACAAAATTATTCCAGCCGAAATGGGTCGTCAGGCAGCCGCACTTAACGATAAAGTAGAATATTGCTTGATTCGCAATACGGCTCATTTCCCTATGTTGGAAGACTCAGCTACTTACCTCAAACGGGTGCGAGAGTTCTTGCAACTAGAGCAAAGATTAGGCTAGAAAATTGGCTTATTCATAGTTACCCATCTACAGTTATCAGTGAACAGTTAACAGCGAAGAAAACTGTTAACTGTTCACTGCTAACTGTTAACTGTTTTAACCCAAACCCAGCTCTCGTTTGAGCAAGTTAATCGAGTTGGTACCAATATATTTTTCGCTAGTCATGTGTTTAGGTGGGCGAATAATGTCATCCATAGCAGCTTGCATAGCAGCTTGCACCGCAGAAAAACTCACTTGATCTACGCTAAAAATAACTTGTGCCCGCTTGACGATCGCCTGAAGTTTGTAAGCATCTTTTGGTTGTGCAGTCATCACGAGTATTTCATCCCCCCGTAAACCGTGGAGGATAACTTCTGCAGCTCGAAGAATTCCAGAACTGATGCTGACTATGCCAAGACAACTGTCTTTTGGTAGGTTTTTAAACTGGTTGAATTCGTTGGCGTAGTCATGAATGTCAAGAGGTATGACGCGCACAGCTTTAGGTGCGGCGATGACTTCCACCTCGCCAATAAAATACCGACTGGTGACAACCGTCGCTGAGGAAGTTTGATCTAGCACAGCAGCTAATTGTTCCATCGCCACCAACTGCACTGGTATTTTCAGGGCTTGTTCTAATTCATAGACCATCAATTCCCCAACACCGATATCCTGAGTTGGAACAGCAACCAACACTCGCGCACTACAACGCAAGCGCCAATCAACTTCCGCTAAGAATAACTCACGTGCTTGACTGAGGGAACAGCCTTGAGAAAGGAGCTCGTCTAGTGCAAGCTGAACAACTTTGTATGCTTGAGGATATTCTTTGAGAATCGGTGATTGCAGTCTACTACCACCCTCATGACCCTGGGCGCGGACGTAAATCCCTGACCCCGCAAGACTTTCTACAAGCCCGTCGTCTTCCAATTGACGGTACACTTTGCTAATGGTATTACGATGCAAACCTGTCTGCATTGCCAGCGCTCTCGTACTCGGTAGTTTATACCCAGGTGGATATTGCCGAGAGGCGATCGCAAACCGAATTTGATTAAACAGCTGGTTTGATGCGGGGATTTCACTGTCTGGCTGTATACGAAACTGAATCATCACCAAAGCTCCTGCATGATAGTAGCTGCATATGACCAGCTGCAAATGCGAACTGTCAAATATTTTACTTATATATTGAATTTCTATGGAGGGAAAATTCTGGTGTGGTTGTTACTCGTGGTTGATAATTTGATTGGCGATCGCCTTGAAATTTTGGCATAGCTATTTCTTTATAATCACACAGCACTGGTAAAACCTATTATGGCAGAGCGAGCAATACATACCACAACTGTTAAACTTTCGCAAGATGATTTGCAAATCGACGCCTATCTAGCTAAGCCTTCTCAAGAAGGTTCTTATCCAGGAGTTGTAGTATTGCAGGAAATTTTTGGAATCAACTCCCACATTCGGAACGTTACAGAACGTATCGCCCAAGAAGGTTATGTCGCAATTGCACCTGCACTGTTCCAACGAATTGCCCCTGGTTTTGAAACTGGCTACACCCCGCAAGATATTGAAATAGGCAGAAACTACGCAATGCAAACCAAGGCATCAGAGTTACTGAGCGATATCCAACGATCCATTGACTATCTCAAAACCCTCCCTGAGGTGAAAAAAGATGGCTTTGGCTGTATAGGCTTTTGTTTTGGCGGTCATGTGGCATATCTTGCCTCTACCCTACCAGATATTAAGGCTACCGCTTCCTTCTACGGTGCTGGAATCGCCACTCGCACGTTTGGGGGTGGAGAACCTACCATTTCTCGCACAAGAGAGATTAAAGGCACTCTCAATGCCTTCTTTGGTATGGAAGACGCCAGTATCCCAAAGGAACAGGTAGACCAGATTGAGGCTGAGTTAGAAAAATACAACATTCCTCATCGTGTGTTTCGCTACGATGGAGCTGACCACGGATTTTTCTGCGACCAACGTGCCAGCTATAATTCTATAGCTGCTGCTGATGCGTGGGAGCAGGTAAAACAACTGTTTGGACAACTTTAGCTATCCGATTTGATTTGCGTTCTGGTTGCATTCAGGTCGTCTCTAGTCATTAGTCATTGGTCATTACAAAGAACTAATGACTAATGATAGTCTTGACGAGCAATCACAGTCACTCGAATAGTGTTGTTTAGCGTTGAGTAAAACTCCAGTGGCATCAGCTAGAATCGCAATTTATCTTTAACAGTCATGGATTCCGAAGCGAAATTATCTCAAAAAGCCAATTCGTCGTTTACAATGGACGACTTTGCCAAAGCACTGGAAAAACACGATTACCAGTTTCAAAAGGGACAGGTGGTAAACGGCAGAGTGTTTCAACTTGATCCTGATGGAGCTTATGTCGATATTGGTGGCAAGTCGTCGGCGTTTGTCCCTCGCGATGAGGCTTCTTTGAGAACAGTAACCGATTTGTCCGAGATACTGCCATTAAATGAGAATTTAGAATTCTTAATCATCAGGGATCAGGATGCAGAAGGTCAAGTTACCCTTTCGCGAAAGCAACTGGAAATCCAGCACATTTGGGATCGACTGGCGCAAATGCAGGAGAATTCTCAAACGACGCAAGTGCGGGTAATAAATGTCAATAAAGGTGGCGTTACCGTCAATGTTCAGGGTTTGCGAGGATTTATTCCGCGATCGCACTTGGTTGAGCGAGATAATTTAGAAGCACTCAAGGGTCAATCTCTCAATGCTGGCTTTTTGGAAGTTAACAAGAGCAACAATAAGCTTATCCTTTCGCAGCGCATAGCAACTCGTTCGGCTAGCTTCAGTACATTGGAAGTGAATCAGCTGGTGCTTGGGAAAATCAGTGGTATCAAACCGTTTGGTGTCTTTGTGGATTTAGATGGCACAAGCGCCTTGCTCCATATTAAGCAGATCAGCCAGAAATTTATTGAAAATCTGGAAAAGGTGTTTCAAGTCGGTCAGCCGATTAAAGCTATAATCATAGACTTGGATGAAGGCAAAGGTCGGGTTGCTCTATCCACGAGAGTTCTGGAAAATTTCCCAGGCGAGATGCTAGAAAATATGGACGAAGTTATGGCATCAGCCGAGGCGCGTGCAGAACGAGCAAAGAACAAAGTCTCGGAATAGGGAATTTGCTTGTAGTTGCGACACGCGACTACGAACCCATTAGCAATGCCAAATCGTGGCGATAGCTCTCTCGAAGTTTCTGCAATGTCGATTCTGTTAAGGCAAACTTGATTAAACCAACTAATTTGCCCCAACTGCACAACACAGGCTCTGAGAGAGCTTGCCAAAATTCATTGGCAAAAAATTCTGCCCACCATTTGGGTGCTTGCTTACTTTGAGCAGGGTCGTTTCGTCTTTGCCAGCGTTTGCGCCATTTGACAAATTCTGCTGGAGTGGGTGGCTTGACTCCGATAATTGGCGGAAAATCTGCGTAGCTGACAAACTTACTGACACCCTTGGCGTGGACGTATACCACGTAACGCCAGCATTCCACGACGTAGATATCTTCTAACTTGATATTAAACATCAGGCAAACTGCCTCTTCGGTCACAAATCGCGCTAGCTGGTGGAGAATGGACGATTTGTGGACAATTTTCGATTCGCGGATGACCAGCGTTTTTGGCTTGAGTGATGATACCATAAATATGTCTCCGAAAATATGTCTCCGAATAATGAGAGAAATATGGTCTCGGAATAATCAGAGAAATATGGTCTCGGAATATGGTTTCCGAATAATCAGATAAATATGTCTCCGGAAAAAATAGCTGTCGTTTTAGGGGATTTATTGAATATCAATGCGATCGCTCTTCAGTTTGCTACGCCAAAGGGCGATCGTTTTTTAGACTAAAATTATTAAACGACTAATACAAGTCATTTGTCAAGTAAATTATGGGAATGATTAGGCTAAAGATTCGAGAGTTGGCTGCTGAGAAGGGTTGGACGCTGAAAGAGGTGTCTGATCGTTCTGGAGTGGTCTACAGCACTCTCAGAACTTATGCACGATCACCAGGACTAACAACTGTAGATTTTACCGCTATCCAAAAGTTGGCGAGGACTTTTGATGTGATGATTGAGGAATTGGTTGAGGTGGTAAAAGATTAGGGAAATGCTTTAAAAAGACTCATATGAGTCATTTTAAAGCAGCAAAATGGGACTAATTAGGCTAAAGATTAAAGAATTTGCTAACGAGAAGGGTTGGACGCTTAAAGATGTGGCTGACCGTTCTGGAGTAGCCTACAGTTCGGTGAGAGCCTACGCAAGAGCGCCAGGGCTGGCAATGGTTGATTTTACCTCAATCTTGAAGATGGCGCGTGCCTTGGACGTAATGATTGAAGATTTGGTTGAAGTAGTAGAAGAGTGAAGCAACGGATAAAATAACCGATGTAACGGATAGATTGACTGGGGAAATTACAGATAAATCATTCCCTACATCCGCTACATCCACTACCTCATCCGCTGCTATGCTTCATCTGCGTCACCGATATCGCGCTTCGGTGGGCGTTTGTAGGTAAACGTGAAAGTGTCACCACTGGTAATGACTTGCCGCATCTCATCATACATCGGATAATTACCGACACCACTTACACTTGCCCAACCCCGCGCCCTGGTTAAAGCGACAAACAACTGGTTACGATAATTCACATCACTTTCATTACGAGCGACATTATCAAAGCCGACTACATAGACCATATCAGCCTCATTTCCCTTAGCGCGAGGGACACGAGAGACTGTAACAGCCCCATCACACCAGAAGTTGTTTGGCTGACTAACTTGCCATTCAAACTTTAAGATGTTACTGCTGGGAGCACTGGGAATATAGATATCAATGCCCTGTTGCATCAAAAATTCCGCCACCTGAGTTTCTAAATCCATTGCCTCGGAATTAGAGCCTAAAATCACCACTAAGATATCGCGGCTGGGATTAAGACCATCATGGACGATGTTATGCATGATGTTCTGCGCCAACGCAGTCATTTCTTCTTGGCGAGAACCGTAAGTTTGAAATTCCAATACAGGTGTGTCCCAAAGTTCAGGAATTGGATTTGGTGAATATTGCGGAGGTCGATGCACAGTTATTGGCTGACCGACACGCCTGAAGTCTCCTGTGACTTCGTAACCGATTCTGTCCCAATATGTTTTATTTGTGATACCAGAAACCATTCCCTCTGGGCGTAGCAAACCCATAGCAATGGCATGAGCTGCTGTGAGAATTGGTCCAGGAGTGCGGTAACAATGGCGCATCACTACAGCACGTTTGATACCGCCTGGATATTGTGGTTGCTTGCTCAAAAGATTGCTCAAATTCTCGCCAAATACCTCTTTAGCTTTTGGCACTACTATAGTATCGAGGCTTTGTGCTTCATCGTAAGCCCAAATTAAACGCCTGTCCTCTGGTTTTTCCTCACTCACTGGTCGCAAGGCTTGATAAGCCATCCAGTAAATAGCTTGCTTATCCTCATATTTCAAATTATCTTCAGTGACTAAATCTTGACCTTCATCAATCAACATGGCATCGAACATCGGCTCAATCTCTATTTCCTCTTGTAGCCGTTTACATAACTCTGCCAAACCTCGGTTAGGCTGTTTGTTCTTTGTATCTGCAACGGTTCCACGTCTTTGACCGTGGTACTCGCAAATCGTCCCGTACAAGCCTGGTTGTTCCCTCGCTCCCCAAGCATGAAGTACTTGCAGTTTGTGGTTTGTCTTATGGTCGTACTTCATCTCACCACAACTGAAGCGGCGTATCCACTTATCTACTAGTCCGGTAATTTGCTCGTAGAGCGATCGCGTGAAAAACACCAAAGCAATATCCCAGTCTGGGTGCTTCAGGTGCATCATCGCCGCTTTTTGACACAGCAGCACTGTCTTACCTGAACCTGCAATACCGCGAATTCGCTGAGGTCCTGGGGGAATTTCTTTTCCTATGTGTTCTTGCTGTAAATCTATTTCGTATAGCCTTTGCCGCAAACTGTCCATAATGCTGGCGCGGGTTTTGCCTGTGGTTGAGGTTGTAGCGCGAGGAGGTTTACGAAGTACAGGTGTCCCGCTAATCACTGACAGTAGCAATTCCCAGTCTTTATCTTCCAGGCTTTCTCCTGGAACGACACAAGAGATTTGTTGAATACGTTCGAGTAAACCAACTTTGCCTAACTGGTCTTGAAAAATCACAGGAGGACAGTTGGGTAATTGGTCAAAACCTTTTTGTTGCCATGGTTCTTGGGTAATCAGAGGTAATGCAACGAGCGATCGTCCGGTAACCTTGCGCCAGATAGCAGATTCGCGGTCAGTGTATGCAATCAATGCTCGTAGTTGATGTTCGGCTCGTTGATAAGGATTAGTTTCTGCGATGTGATAGTTTTGCAACTGCCAAATGTCATCATTAATAGCAACAACTTGGTCAATGGTGACAGGCAAAACCTCAATAACCACTAAACCAAATTCTCTATCAGCAATGAGGATGTCAGGCTCCTTACGAATCTCTCCCACCTTCGAGAAAATTGGATAGCGCCAGTAACCGATACAGTTTCTATCAGAAAAAGCACTCTTAACAGCATCCCAAACTTTTTGCTCACCCGCTTCACTGCTAGCTTTTAACGGTTCGGTAGTGATAAATTTGCTACTTTGTTCTTCGTTACCACGATCCATTCAGTACCTACCTGTATTTGTTAAACTTCTGATACAAAAGCATTTTGAGTAATGCTGTCAGGCTAGCACTGCCAATGTAATACTACCAGTGCAAATACACGTAACTACCTACCTGGCTTAGTTCAGCAGATATGCGGTATTAATTGAACAAAGGTTGTGATAATTTTGCTGGTTAACTTTTAGATACTGAAGCTAAGTTAGCGTTGCTCCTCCTGTAAATTCAGGGCAACGGTGGAATCTCAAAGTCATTGAACAAGCAAACATCATAAGACGTAGCTCCTAAAGCCTTAACTAGGCGCTGGTCTAGAGTCAGTAGCGTCGCACCAACCTGATGTGAAAGGGCTACGTAAGAAGCATCATAAGCGGAAATGCCATAAGTCAAGGCGATACTCACACCATCAGCCATCAAGTCAGCCGTCGAGACAACACGCAAGGGGAAAGCTTTAAGAGTAGCTAAATCTGCCTGAACTTCAGCAGCAGTGTACATCCTTGCACGGACATATTTCCAGAAAGTGTTAGCACACTCAATGTACAACAGGTCTGGTACAAAGATTTCAGCCTGTGGATTATCAAGATGGTCAAATAGCTGATTAACCTTGGGGGTTAGCGGATCAGCGATAAATTGCTTGATACACACGCTAGTGTCCACCACACATCTAAGGGAAGTGGTCATCTGTTACGGTCTTCTCTAATTAAATCGGTGCTATCAGGTAATCCAAAGTCCGCTGGATTCACGCGGCGGCGGCGGCGACTTTCCTCCAAGAGTTTTGCGACATTCTGTCGCCTCTGGTCTTGAGGTTGCTTTATCTTAGCTAACAAAGCATTTCGTAATAGAGTGATGACTTGGGCGTTGATTGAGTTGTTTTCGGCTGTAGCTAGCTCTTGTAGCTGTTCATACAAGTCATCAGGTAAATCTACATCATGAACGATAGCCATGTATCGACCTCTTAGTTGAATTTATTGGTTATGGTAGCATGATGCAACTGGCGTGGATTGGAAGGGAGAGGGGGCGATCGCACTGTTGGTAAAGTGCGATACATCTTTTCTACTTCACATTGATTATGCCTGTTCTAGCTTGGTAATTACCTCCTGCAATTTAGCAGCAATATCCTCATTCCTTTCCTCTCTAAGTAACTCTTGTAGTGGTTGAATGAGTTTCTTGTTTGCAAATTTCTCAATCGCTTGTAGACATTCAGCTTTTAACGACTTGTCTTCTGAATACTTTCTCATAATTTCTACTAGAACGTTATGTTCTCCTGATCGTCCCAGCGTATCAATCAATCGTCCAAAAGCATCAATATATTCCTGATTCATCCAGCCATCAGGATCATATACATTGAAGCCACCATAACCTTTTTTCAATTCTTGAACTGCTTCTATCCCACCTACGGCTTCCACTATTTTTACCCAAAGACTGTAGCCGTAAGGGTCACCCATATGTACCGCCCATTCTTCACATTTATACCAAATTGCATCAAAGGCTTTGTCTATCGCAGTTTGTGATAGTCTACTTTTATAACGTGTAAGATACTCACTAGTAACTATCTCATCTCTTGAAACATAATAGTCTATTAGACGGTGGACAGCTTCTGTGGTGAAATCAGCAGCCTCTAATTCAAGTTTCGCGTACTCTTTTGTTAGAGGTAACATACTGAATTTATCACCTTGTTTGTTGACAAGGGAAAGTTTTTCTAACTGTACTAACCCATCGTCTCGACTCATTTCATCTTCACCAAATCCCGCAACAAAACCTAATTCCTCGCGGCTAGCATCACTTATACAGAGTGCAAGAGCAAGTAAAAGCTTGTACGCATCATTACCTCGAATTTGAGCTACCGTTTCTTCAAAACAAAACCGCGCAATATCACTCTTTGGACTACCTAGTCGAGCCAGTACAGTATCCACAGGGTAGCCAAATCCCATTTGAGCAACACTCCAAACTATTGCCAGTGGTACGCCGCCAGTTCTGTCAAAAAGCTTGTGTTTGTGTTCATCATTGAGGGTTACTTCTTTCTTTTGGCATTCCTGCTCAATTAGTACCTTAGCATCTTCCCACGGCATTCCTTGCAGTCGTACAGGGTAAGCAACATCAATACGGTGACGAGTTGTGACAATTGCCTTTGTTGGTGCGGGTAGCTCTTGCAAAAACTCTATCATCGCTTCATCGTCTACAGTTTCCAAGTTGTCTACGATAAGCAGGGTAGTTTGTTGCGTTAAAGCTCTACAAACAAACTCTAATTTATTTTCTGTTTGTGACCGTAATTGGTCTTCAATACCTAAAGTTAGGGCTATTATTTGGCAAATATCCTCTAAAGTACGTAGTACCTGTCTACGCTCAACAATGCCCTTATCTGGTTTTAACGTATTTCGTTTAGCTGAAGTCCAGATGATAGCAGCGAAACGTTCTTCTGGTACCAAGCTGTCAAATCCATGTAGGAAACGGTGAGCAACTTCCAAAGCAAGGGCGCTTTTACCAATACCCCCAATGCCATCAATTGTCACCAATGAATGTTGACAATGGGGATAAGGACGCATTTGCCGCGTTACCTTGGCAAGTTCTGCTTCTCGACCGATAAATTGTCCATAGTCTGGCTGGGGCAAATTGTGGCGAACCTTGCTGGACATTTGTGATTGTTTTTCCAGTGCTTGCTTTAACAGTGCCTTAATTTCTTCTATACCAACCGCAGTGCTATTGACAGAAAACAGTACATTAGTAATACCAATTTTTTGTAAAGCTGCACATTATTTTTACCCCTCCTAACCTCTCCGATGCCTTGGGGAGGTGCCGCAGGCGGTGGGGTTCTTTCTATGCATCTTCATATAGAAACGGTATAACACCTTGATTGAGGTTTTTCAAATTGTATCCAAGTTGCTGAATTGCCACCTCTAAATTGTCTAACTTGTTCAATACCTGCGGTACGGCTGCTGCTGTACTTCGCACATGAGCTTCTACATCTTCAATCGTCAACTGTTGCCCTTGCAAATTTACATTAATCTGCGCTAACAACTGTGATGCCAAAATATCCCTAACAACTTGATTATTTTTTATCTCAAAGACGAAAAAGGCACACACTCGTTCAAATAAGCTATCTTCTATCTTAGCTTTGTAACAAGGAATAACATCATCCTTTAAAGCGAGTGCCAGTAGTTTCTCCTTAAGTACTTGAATGCGCTCCTGGGCTAACTTACCTTCTGGTGTTAGCAGCAATTCTATTTCGTCAAGTGACGAAATCGGAATCGCAATGTCTGGTGTCAATTGATTAATTTTTTTTAGCTCATTTGTCAGTTGCTTGAGCTTTCCTTCCAACCATTCAATCTCAGTCTGATGTTGTAGATTATGATATATACGTCTGTCTCGAACTAGCTGCGGTGGTGGTAGTTCCTCCAAACATTCGGATGCAATTGTTTGCAGTGCTGAGAAAAAACAGCGTCTGAGAGATTTTTGCAAGTCATGATTGACTGGCTTACCACCTTGCTTGAGGTAGTTAATGAAAGCTTTAAACCCACTCAATAATGCCCTATCAGCTGTGTTTCCCAAGATACCTGTCAGAACACCTGCTGTAATTGAAGCTAGACTGAAAGCCTCCATCCTAAAAGCCTCTGTTATCTTTTCTCATGAGTCTTTTTCAGAATAAACTATTCAAGCTTGGATCAAGTGTGATACGCCGCAGGCGTCTGTTGTTCCTGTGCAATCGCGCCCCGGAGCGGCTCCAGAGGAGCATCGCCCAACCAACTATCACAAATCATTCAACGGAGAGGGGGAGATTCGAACTCCCGGAACCTTTCGGTTCATCCGATTTCAAGTCGGACGCAATCGACCACTCTGCCACCTCTCCAAGTAAGCTGTCAGCACTTAGCTGTCAGCAGTCGGCTTATAACGCCGACCAAATACATAGTATATATCATCCTCTACGCAGGTTGCACTACTGGACTGGGTTTTTGATAAAGAATTTCCTCAGAAGTGACAGTGAAATCCTTTCCAACCCAAACCAGGGAGACTTGGGAGACGGTACCACCTTCTAGAAGGACAATGGAGAAATTACGCTGCTTATGGCTGCCATGTTCCACAATCCTGGGTACACTTGCGGCGTTCAAGTAAACTATCCCCTCTGGACTTCTAAAGATGCGCTTTCGCGGCTCTTTCTTTGTGTGTCGCAGGCTGTGGTGCATATGACCAAATGTGACGAGGGGAATGGTTTTACCAGCCGTGATGGTCTGAGATATCGCCTCTCCTAAATCTGGGTCGCCAAAGTCCCCGCCTATGGGATGCCAATCTTTGCCGCAGGGGTCTTCTGGGCGATCGCCCAACCCAGTCGGACCGTTGTGACCCAAAAAGATTATTGTCTGGTAAGCCGCACTCTTTGCTGCAGCGACAATGCGAGCTGTGGACTCGTCAAAAGTGGTCACACCATACCACTGTTGGTAGAAATCAGTATATTTCCACTCTGGTCCACCCCAGCTAAAGGGACGACCTCCAACAACCGTTAAATTTAGAGCCGGAAAATCTAGCTTACCGTAACCGACTTGAGTTTCACCCAATAAATCCAGTTGCTGCTGTACCCAGTCTTCCTTGGTGCGGTCGTAGGGACACTTCTTACGTCCCCATTCTGTGGCAGTGTACCAGGCATCGTGGTTTCCCATCACGGCTGCTTTGGGAATGTCGAGGGATGCGATCGCTCTTACCACTTCCACCGACTCATTGCCAAAATCCCCAACAAACAGGACTAAGCCAACACCCAGATGCTTAAGTGCAATGCCATCTTCTTCTTCCCATTGGTCGTGAACATCTCCTACTACAGCAATTTTCAAAGTTTTTGAGTTTGTTTTCTGACTGGTCATGCCACTTTCCTTGCCATCTGTTTCCAGCATATGAAAATTACGGGATTTTGACACAATTCCGGGGGAGGAGCATCACCCGTCAAACATTTTTGGTAAAAACTACTATAATTGAATCCACTAGATAAAACTTGTAACATTCAGCAACGTCTAACTGTGTTTACGACTGCACTTGCTCAACGTGGAAAAACGGAACAGGGTGATCTACCACTAGATTTATTTTGGTCCATTGAGACTCTTAAAAAAGAACTCAATGCTGTTATCCTGGCACATTACTATCAAGAACCGGATATTCAAGATATTGCAGACTTTATTGGGGATTCGCTACAGCTTGCCAAAGCAGCAGCTAACACCAATGCAGATGTAATTGTCTTTGCAGGTGTCCATTTCATGGCAGAAACAGCAAAGATTCTCAATCCTGACAAAATGGTACTTTTACCAGATTTGAATGCTGGTTGTTCTTTAGCCGATAGTTGTCCACCAGAGGCGTTTGCTGCTTTTAAAGCGGCGCACCCAGACCATTTGGTAGTTTCTTACATCAACTGCTCTGCCGACATTAAGGCAATGAGCGATATTATCTGCACCAGTTCCAACGCTGTCAAAATCGTCGAGCAGATTCCCAAAGACCAGCCGATTATTTTTGCTCCAGATAAAAATTTGGGGCGGTATGTGATGGAAAAAACTGGGCGAGATTTAGTGCTGTGGGAAGGAAGCTGTGTTGTGCATGAAACTTTTTCTGAAAAGAAAATTGTGCAGTTGAAAATGGCACACCCACAAGCAGAGGCGATCGCCCACCCAGAATGTGAAACTAGTGTATTGCGCCACGCGAGTTTTATCGGCTCGACCGCAGCTTTACTGAAGTATTGTGAAGAAAGCCCTTCTCAAGAATTTATCGTTGCTACGGAACCTGGCATTATTCACCAAATGCAAAAACGAGCACCGCACAAGCGCTTTATACCTGCACCACCGCTGAATAACTGCGCTTGCAATGAGTGTCCTTTTATGCGGTTAAATACCCTGGAAAAGCTCTACTGGGCGATGAAAAATCGCACTCCAGAAATTACAATGCCTGAGGAGATACGGCTGGCGGCGTTGCGTCCAATGCAGCGGATGTTGGAGATGAGTGTTTAGGGAGGTTGGGTTTTGTGGAGACGCGGGTTTGTCGCGTCTCTACATGATTTTGTTAAGTTGGGTTGAAAAGTAGAGAAGCACTGAGCTTGGAAACTCTGCTCGCACAAGGTTCGCGAGTCCGCTATCTGTGCCAAGATGAAACTAGGGTTGGGATGAAGACTCTGACAGGCAAAGTTATTACCGCTCCAGGGGTAAAACCAACCGTGGAAGTGAAATGGGGACGGGAGAATTTTTGGGTCTACGGTGCAATTGAACCCTTGACGGGAGACCATTTCCTTCACGAATACCCTCAACTCAATGGGGACTACTTTCAAGAGTTTTTGGACTGGTTATCTCACCAGTTGGGGTCTGCTGCGTGCGATTTTACAGATTGACCAAGCTCCAGCTCATATGAATTGAGCAATTCGTTGGCCGGAGAACGTGATTCCTCTAGTTCAGCCATCTCACTCTCCTGAACTCAACCCGATTGAGCGCATGAAGGCAGTTCCTCAAACAATCACTCAAAAATGAACTTTTCTCTAACTTGCAAGCTTTACGCGATCGCCTGCAAGAGATGTTTGACCAACTCACGCTTGAACAAGTGATGTCTATCTCTTCTTATAACTTTATCTTAGAAGCCCTTTTCTATGCTGCTTCACATTAAATTGGTATTAGGTGGGATTATACCAATTCTCTGGAAACTTGCACTTAATACTTACTCTTTCACTCAGCCGCGTACTTGGCGTCTTAGCGGTTCGTTTAATAAATATTAAGTGCATCTTCATGGAGAATTGGTATTAGATAGCCGATCGCTCAATCCCGGTTAAGATTTACTCTTCTGTGCCTCTTTCTGCGCCGCCTCGCTATACTGCCTATATAATTTAGTCCGAATCTGAGCTTCCTGATAACGGCTGTGACTTGGTGGTACGTTACTCATCAATTGTGAAGCCCTTTGCCACCTAGCAGCAAGATCCAACCACTGAGCTGAACTTGTAGCAGTTTTACCAGTTGCAGAAGCTTTGTTGGCAATTCGTACTGCTGCTGCAAAGGGATCTACAGAAAAAGTAGAACCATTTGGACTAGCAGTAGGCGGCGGTGCTTGAGGTTGTTTTTGGTTGGTAGGTACTGGGGCTAGAGAGTTTAGTGTTTCTGGTTGGATTGGGTTTTTCAGCTTATCTCCTAGCAAAGCATATGCAGCTATACCAAGCGACAGAAAAAACATACAAAAGCTCGCTCCTCCCAGCATTCGTCCTACAGGAGAATTTTTGATTTTATTGTTATAACTAACTACTGAAAGACGAGAAGATTGAGGTTTAGGTAAATTTATCTTTCCTTGTTCAGTTGTACGCTCTTTCAATTCTTTTATTTTTTGCTTAAAAAGATTAGGTTTGACTAATGTAATTTCCTGTGACCACAGCAATTGATTTTCGGGGTTGCGATTAATTTCCTCTAGCCACAGCAACTGCTGTTCCCGAACAATACGACTGTTGATATTGACTCGACTAATATTGCGTGGTGCAATTGACTCCAGAACCTGCTGGATGTGCTTTACCAAACTTGATTGCTCAAGTTGCTCCACCGTACGAGCCTCACAAAGAAGTTGTAAGACACCATCGTCAAAAATAGCTCTGGTTCTGATACCAGAAGAGGCTAGTTTTTCATTCAAAAGTTGAATAATCGCAGCAACGCTACCTTGATGAGCTTGCCAAGCGATATCATTTATCCGGTCTACCATTTGTAAATTAGCGATAGCAGTTTAACCCTGAATTATTAACAGACAAATTAATTTAGGAAATTTAGACTTTGCCTTGTTTTAGATTTTATGAGTAAAAATATGATGATGCCAAATTTGACGAAAATCTTCTTTGTGCATCAGTTGCGTTGCGTTGCTTGTGTCAAAAGTAATGCGGTTTTTAAGGCAATCTCCGTACTCCCTACGGTTTTGATAACCGTGACCCCCTCAAAGTTTATGCTGTCTTAGCCACACAAGTGGATTACCCAAAAGGCGAAACACCCCTAGAGTGGATGCTGCTGACAACAGAAGAAGTAGCAGACGCCCACATGGCTACCACGATTTTGCGTTGGTATTCTTACCGCTGGCGAGTAGAGGAATATCACAAAATTTTGAAGTCGGGTTGTCAGGTGGAACGATACAGACTTGCGGCTCTTGGCATGAAGACCCTACTTGGTTTCTTGAGTGTGATTGCTGTTGAACTATTGCATTTGACTTATCTACATCGCAACCAGCCGAACGCCAATGCCATTGAACTGCTCAATCCTCTTCAGCTTAAGGTTTTAAAAGCTAAATCCTCCAAACTACCCAAGATATTAACACTTAGTTGGGCTGTGGAAGCGATGGCGTAGCCGCCCGCCCTGTCGGGCTTCGCTCGTTTAGGAGGTTACCTAAAACATCAATGCAAAACTCCAATTGGTATCCAGGTACTGTGGCGAGGACGGTTAAAATTGCACGACCTCTGTGAGGGTTGCCAGCTTGCTAGAGAGACTTATCCCTCTTCTGTCACTTTCCGAGTATTCTGAATAAAAGAATCATGCATATAAAACTCTGGAAGGTAAGTAGAGTAATGGATGTAGAATTACAAATCCTGAAACATTTGGCAAGAGATGCCCACCCAACAGTTGCGATCGTAGATGAATATTGTGCAGAGTATAAAGCTGAAGGGGCGACAAGCACCCCAAAACTTAGGTACCGTAATGATTTGACCAAATCATGGTAGAAAAAGATAGGTCATTAATTCTCAACAAGACCAATAAGATTGAAAATGCTACCATCATTCTACCAAACACACTTAGAAAATCAACTAGCACGTTCTGAATACTTGCTTTTGTACCTTTTATATTAATGTGCTACAAAATATCAAAGAAGTCAGCGAGCGAAAAATTAGCGCTTGCTTTACCTCTACCGATTTTATTTGAGAGTAGACGTAAAAAATTACAAAGATTTCTATCATTACCAATACTTAATGTTGAAAAACTTTGGTTTCCTATTATCAATAGTTGGTTGGCTCAGAATTTCACTTTGAACCAAGTTTTATATTTAGCGATTGATAGAACAAGTTGGGGACGTATAAATTTAATGGTGGTTAGCATCATTTATGATAACAGAGCTATACCTATATATTTTGAATTTTTACCTAAATTAGGTTCGAGTAATTTTACAGAACAAACAAAAGTGTTCTCGAAAAATTTACCATTATTTAATAAATATAGACCAATTGTATTGGGAGATAGAGAATTTTGCTCTATTAAGTTAGCAAACTGGTTAAAGCAGGAGGCTGTACAGTTTTGTTTGAGACTAAAAAAGAATGAGTTTATTGAAGTAGAAAATGGAATTTGGAGCGAACTAGATGATTTAGGATTAAAACCCAATACGGTTCAGTTAAGGCTGGAAGGCTTATTAGTAATCTGAAATTTGGGGGCTTCAACTCGTAGTCCAGTACCTCGATGTTTTGGTTTTTTGGAACGAAACTTTGATACAGGTTTTTTTACAACCCTGGGATTATTACGGTACTCACGGTAGGGTAACAAGGTATCGAGAATCTCCACAGTTAACCAATCGAAAAAAGGGGGAATTCTTCGCTTTTTAGGCGTTGAAATTTCGGGATAGCACGACGGATAACTCGTAATGTTCCAGTAAAACTAAGGCGTAATGGTGGAACTCCAGCACTAGTTGCAGCTTGAAATATCAACACCCTTACTGACCAATGCCCCAATAACCAGCCGTATACTTCTTGCACAACTTCACGTGGTTTTTGAGAACGAACATGAGTTTTTCGTCCCAAAAGATGGATTTTCAATTCATCTATCGTGTTTTCTACTTCCCAACGTTGATGATATAGCGGTTCCCGCTTGAGTGAGGTACACAGTATTGGTAAATTGAGACAAGGATGTATTGGGGCATCACGAATGAAAGCTTACTCGATTGATTTGCGTCAAAAAATCATTGATGCTTATAATTCAAAAGACTCGTTCCGCAACATTGCCAAACGTTTTAGTGTCAGTCGAAGTTTTATACAAAAGCTTGTAAGTCGATACAGAGATACAGGACGTGTATCAGCGCTGCCTCATGGAGGTGGACAACAATCAAAACTACAATCTGAGCAGATTGAGAGACTGCGGCAAATAGTAATTGAAAATAGTGATGCCACAATGTCCGAATTATGTGATGTCTTAGARTCAAAAACAAAAATTAGAATTAGTCGAAGTACGATGGACAGATTATTACAAAAACTTCAATTGACCCGCAAAAAAAAACGTTTCATGCGGACGAACAGAACAGCGACAGAGTGAAAAAATTAAGACTCATTGTTCTGGGAACTTATTCGTACATTTAATTTCAATAATTTAGTCTTCGTTGATGAGTCAGGCGTTAATATTGCRATGACTCGGCTTTATGCTAGAGCCTTAAAAGGGAAAAGGGCACATGGGACTCGACCTGATAAACGAGGTAAAAATGTAACTGTGATTGGTGCTTTGTCATTAAAAGGCATTGTTGCCGCAATGACTTTTAAAGGAGGAAATGACCAATTAGCTTTTAAAACTTATGTGAATGAAGTTTTAGTGCCTAATTTATGGGTTGGTGCTTGTGTTCGTATGGTATGTTCAGTTCTCATAAGGTGACAGGTATAAAAGAAGCGATTGAATCTGTAGGCGCACATCTAATTTATTTATCTCCTTATTCTCCTGAATTTTCTCCAATCGAGAATTGTTGGTCGAAAATCAAAGAATTTTTACGTTCTCAAGCCGCTCGAACATACAAAGATTTAGACGAAGCTATCACACAAGCTTTTGAAAGTGTGACTTTAAATGACATTATTGGTTGGTTTAATCATTGCGGCTACTGTACCTCACTCAACTGAGAACCGCTATA
>JXCB02000009.1:0-8519 GCA_000828075.3 Tolypothrix campylonemoides VB511288
ACGTGCGGCTCGATGCCGGCATTGCGGATCATGGCGAGCGCGTTGCGCGACGTGCCGCACTCGGGATTGTGGTAGATGACGATGTCGACGACCGAGTCAGTCCGGCTCATGGGGCGTCCTTTCAGCAGCAGGGAGCGAGTTCGGCGATGAGCGGCCCGCACAATTCGGCGTTGCCGGCACAGCAATCCTTGACGAGGAACAGCGTTAGCGCGCGCAGCCCGTCGAGGTCGGCGCGGTAGATGATCGACCGGCTGTGCCGTTCGGAGCGAACGAGGCCGGCACGGGCCAGAATACCAAGGTGCGCCGACATCGTGTTCTGCGGCACATCCAGCCGGCGGGCGATCTCGCCTGCAGCCAACCCGTCAGGCTCGTGCCGCACCAGCAGACGAAACACGTCGAGGCGCGTGCCCTGCGCCAACGCCCCCAGTGCCGCGATCGCTAACTCGTTTTCCATATATCCAGCATAGCAGATATATCATAGAGCGATAGGCCTTCTCCCTTACCGCGGTTCGAGTGAATGGGGGGCTTAGGCGGTGTGACGCGCAGGTGTGCCACGTGGCACACCCTGCCCCGCCCCGATCGTCGGCAGCCCATCGAGCAGAGCCAAAAGATCGCCCAGCGCACGCCTGCGATAGGCGTTGTACCACCGGCGCCGGCGATGCTCGGCCGCGTCGTGGATCATGTGGCAGCGCTGGCAGAGCGCGGCGAGATTGCGCGGCGCATTGTCGGTCGGGTCGTGATTGAGGTGCGCGCAGGCGATATACACCCGCGTGAGCCGGACGATCGCGGCGACGTCTGCCCCGACGACACGGATGCGCCGTCCCCGCCCGTCGCGCCACTGTCGGCGATCGGCATCCCACCAGCGACCATCGCCAAGATGGAAGACGCGCGCACCGTGCGGCCGTCGGCAATGCTCGCAGCGGCCTTTAGCGCGGCCGAACCGGATCAGCCTGGACAGCTCGGGCCAGTCGATCGGGTACAGCCAGCGATGTTCCGGCATGATCGGCATGACGATTCTATGAGTCAGGGCCGAGCGGAACGAAAGCAGAAAATCACGGTCCGCACCGCGGGCGGCACATCACTCGCGCCAGCGCTGCCCATACTGAGCTAAGCGAGCCTCGATTTCGTCGATCCGGCGCCGCTGCGCCGCGGTGAGCGCCGCCATGACTCGCTTGAAAGCGGCCGGCTTCATCGTTCGGAGCTGGCCGATATCGCTGTCGCGGCGCAGCCGCACCTTCCAGTCGGCCGGGCGATACTCCACCCCGGCCGAGCCGAGCCGCCAGAAGATCATCGCCACCTGGTTGGGGGTGAACGCACCTTTGTCGTCGACGAAGGCGATGAAGTTCTGCGCGTCGAAGTCGGGTGCCTTGCGACCGAGCTTGAGCAGCGCGGTCATGACGCGTTGCTTGCGCGCGTCCTCCACCAGGCCGCGGCGGTGACGGTCCACCAGCTTTCCCGTATCGCGTGCATCGAGCCGTCGCCCTTGCTCGTCAATGCCGGCGATCTCGAAGCGCTTGATGCACTCGGAGCCGACCAGCAACGACGCGGACGTGCCGTCGTTCTCGATCTCGAAATGGTAGCGAAGCTCCTGCTGCCCGCACAGCTCGCAGGTGCCGTCCGCCGCTTCGAGGTCGAAGAAGCGCCCCGTATAGGTCCACTCCTTGAGCGCGGCGCCAAGGGTGCTCGCGCGGCTGAGCGGTAGCAACGACGCCGACGCCCGCTCCGCCCAGTTCGACATTCGCGCTTCCCCCCGAAGTCCCCTCCCGAACCTTATCCGTTTGTCTGGCGCGGGGCGACCCGCGCCGGGGAACGCCAAGGGCGCCGCCCTTTCGTTCCCGAACGACAATCTTGCCGCCCGTGTAAGCCGCCAAGCGCGGCGCCCGGCCCCGTCGGTGCCGGCCGCGCTAGGGCGGCTCGCCCGCGCCAGCTTACCAAGATTCTCGTTCCCCTCCCCATCCCGTCCTCGCCGGACAGGCAGGGCCGTGAGGCCGAACGGCCTTGCGGCCCATGCCAACAAGGAGGATCACCCATGCCGACCCCCGAGCAGATCGACACCATCCGGCGTCTCAACGATGCGGCGCGTACCCACCCTGGCCTCGCGAGCCTCGCCAACGTTACGATGGGATTCCAGGCCCTCCCCGAGCTGGACCGTTTCGCCGCGTTGGTCGCGATCACCCGGTTCACGAAGTTCGATGGCAACAACGACCCTCATGGCGAGCACGATTTCGGCGCGATCTATAAGCTCGCAACCGGCGCGTGGACGCAGGACCGTCCGGACGATGCAAAGGCGGTTGTGCAGACGGTGTTCTGGAAGATCGACTGCTACGACACGAGCCTCACCTACGGCAGTGACGCTCCGTGGAATCCCGAGCAGACTAAACGGGTGCTGACGATCATGCTGGCCAGCGAATACTAACGCCTGTGGCGTAGCGATCCGCGCTCGATTGAGCGCGGATCAACCGTGCCGAAACGGACCTGCGCCAACGTGATTTGTTGAGAAATCGCGGGGGAGCGCGTAGGGTTAACGGCGAAAGGATGACGCGATGGCCCAGATCAATCTCGACACGCTGCGCGAGCGCATCCGCTCCATGGACTTTGAGCGTGGCACCCCCGAGCAGATCGCGCTCTGGCGCGAGGACGTAGCAGAGGCGCGCGCCAACCTCGTCATCGAGGACATGACGCCGACCGGCGACGAGGATGCCATGTTCGCCATGATGCTCGATGAGGGTGTTCCCCCTTCGCTCATGCCGTCCATCATCCTCGGCCTCTACAAGCCAGGAACCCACCAGATCGCGGCCTGACCTTGGCAGACGATCCCTACACCTATCCGGGGACCGACACGCTCCGGAACCGGCTTGGGATCACGGACGACAAGACCCTCATGGAGGCCGAGCGGAGGTTGACCTTGGCGCGCGGCGCAGAAGCCGCGCGCCTCACCTTTCCAGCGACGGCGGACGGCTATCGCGCCCTACATCGGCACCTCTTCCAGGACCTTTACGACTGGGCGGGTCAGGATCGCACCGTCAATATCGCCAAGGGCGGCTCCAGTTTCGCGCACGTGCCTTACATCGCGCGCGAGCTCGATAAGCGGTTTGCCGATACGCGGGCGGGCGATGCGCTGAAGGGCCTCGCCCGCGACGAGTTTTTCGACCGGCTCGGCAACCACATCAACGAGATCAATGCCATCCACCCTTTCCGCGAGGGAAACGGGCGGACGATGCGCCACCACGCGGCGCAGCTCGCCCGCGATGCCGGCCATCCCATCAGGATCGCCTCGATCGACAAGACCGCGTGGATGGACGCGTCCCGGCATGGCTTCCTCACCGGCGATCATCGGCCTATGGCCGCGGTGCTCGCCGAGGCGGCGATCCGTCGCGACCTTGCGCCCGAAGCGCGGATCGGTCCCGCCGGGATAGCCTTGCTGCCTCAACGTGCGCCGCCCGAAGGGCAGCGCTACCGGGTGACGCTGACCAAGGCCCGCGAGGAACTGGATCGCTATCTCCCGGCCGCCCGCCAGCAGGCGGCCGACCGGCTACGCAGCCTCATTCGAGAAGGCGCCCCCTCCCCGGTCATCGCCAACGCCCGCACCGAGCTGGCCTATGTCCGCCACGCCAAAGGCCCGATCTACCAGTCACACCTTCTCACCTATCTTGGCGTGCGTCAGGTCGATGCGGTCATCACCCCGCAGCAGACTCCGCTTGAGCGCGTCCGCGAGATCGGCGCGGCTCTCGGCGTCCAGATCAATTCGCAGCAGCCAGCGCAGCTCCAGCGCGCCGTTCGCTCGCTGGAGCGGCCGATCCTGCCGCCTGGGGCTTCGCCAGGCCAGGAGCGGCTCGCCGAGCTGTTCCTGAAGAACACGGCCGAGAAGAACCACGCCGACCCACGTCTCGCGCCCGCCCAGACGATCGTCGACGACGCCATGCAGAAGGCGCGCGAGCGCGGCGAAAGCGCGCGCATGGTCAACACGGTCGGGGAATCCACTCGCCAGCTTGTCGCCGACCGGATCAAGATCGGGGCCGCGCTCGAAGGGGCGTCCGCCCCGCCTTCCTCACCGGGTACACCGCCCCCGGATCGCGGGAAGGATCGGAGCCGCTAGGCTTCGCCTAGCGTTCGGGGCGTCGGGTCGGGAAGACTGGTCCCCTCACCGTCATCCTGGCGGGGTCATAGGGCTTCTGCAGCGCGACGATCTCGTCATAGCTACCGCGCAACCAGGTATCGATGTCCTCAGGTTCGAGGATCGTAATCATCGCCTTCGGGTGGATCGGCGCGACGAGCGTGTTGGGGTCACACGTCACCATCGTAAAGCCGTTGCCGTCCTCTGTGCGCTGCTAGAACCCGGCAACTGCGAACACCGGCTGATCCCCACAGGGTTTCGGGCTCGTTCGACATATGGGCGCGGTTTCACCTTGCGTCAGGTATCCCCATCCAAACGACGTCGCGTAGCGAGCCACCGGATCTCCTGGAGCCGGTGATTAGGCCGGGCTCTTCTGCGACGCTTCGTGTCGAGACAGGCGCTCGCGATGGGCGGTTGCGTCCGCAAAGGCGAGAAGGGTCCAGCGGCGATGAGCACCCGCTATTTACTGTTTCTCATTATGTTGATCCTCTCCATGTTACGGCCCAACGCCACTTCCCTCCGTTGCGACGCCATGCGTGAAATCCGTTGCGGTGAAGCCGTGCAACCCACTTGATGAGAACGATCGCGCTAGCTGGCGAGATCAGGCTAAAGGCACGTGCGAAGCGTGTGATGCGGACAAGCATCGAAGCCGCTATGAGCCAAAGGCCGGCAGGAGGCACGGGCAGCAGGCCAGCCATCAGTGGCCACCCCTTGATCGCCCGAAAGTCGCGACCCGCCAAAGATACCAGATGACGGCCAGCGCGAGCACGGCGTTGCTGACCGGCTCGATGACGCTCGCCACCTGGCTATAGCGCTCGCCCAGCTCATAGCCCGCCAGCACGAGGATCACGGTCCATATGGCCGAGCCGGCGAGCGTCGAGACCAAGAATGGACCAAGGGGCATCCCGCTGACCCCAGCGGGCACCGAAATCAGGGTCCGGACTCCCGGGACCATGCGCCCGAACAGAACCGCCCAACGACCGTAGCGGTCGAACCAGCGGTCGACATGATCGACCTCACCGGGCGTCAACGTCAGCCATCGGCCGTGGCGGGAAGCAAAGCGCTTCAATCGATCGATGCCGATCCAGCGGCCGACATAGTACCACAGCACTGCCCCTGCAGCCGATCCAAGGGTGCCGGCGATTGCCACTACCCACAGCGAGCCGCGCCCCTGCGCAGCGGTGTAGCCGGCAAGTGGCAGGATCACTTCCGACGGGATCGGCGGAAAGACGTTCTCCGCCAGCATCAACAGGAAGACGCCAAGGCCGCCTAGTGACGCGAGGATCGATGTTATAATGTCGAACACAAACCAGCCTCGTCAGAAGATCCAATAGGAGATCGCGCAAATCACGAGCAGGAGGGCGACGACGGACCCAACGATCCGATTTTCCAGGCGCGGACATTCGACGTTCCTGATCCGCACGGCGAGCTGCCAAGCGGGTCGAACCGGACACCGCCACGAACCTGCGGCAATCCGATCCAGCTCGGCATCCGACAACCCGAAGAACGATTTTGCTTCACCGCGCGATCGCCCCGCCAACCCCATCACCCGCAGCACCACGTCGCTCCATGCGACATCGATCGCGCTCGGCCGATCGACCATCGTGCCGCGCGCGTCGCCGCCCGCCCAAGAGGGGGACAGCAGGCCGATGATCTGGTGGGGGTTGCGCTCCAGCAGCGTCGCCCAGCGCAGCAAGCGATGTTGGCGGTCCCGCGCCGCGATGGTCCTCACCGGTGCCCAGCGCCGGGTAAGGCATCGCACAGGCCGCATCCATCGGCTCGCCCAAGGGCTCGTCATGGGCTCGCCGAGGTGCCGACGTCGCCATTGGTGGCGCGCTTAAGCGGACGAGAACAGCGCAGGGTGAGGAAGGTGGTGGCGCTCAGGATGAAAGCGATGTCGTATAGGCCGTAGCCTACGGCCGCGCCGAGTGCCCCAGTCGCCCACAGACTGGCCGCCGTCGCCGTGCCTGACGCCTTGTCGCCCTTCTTCAGAATCGCGCCGCCCCCGATGAAGCCGACGCCCGTAATCAGACCTTCAAGCAACCTGGCTTGCGCTGGAGACGTGCGGCCGAGGATCGCGATGCCCACCAGCACGAAGCCGCAACTGGCGATTGCAACCAACGGGAATGTACGGATGCCTGCACTGCGGGCGTCCTTCTCGCGATCCCAGCCAACAGGAAGGGCGAGTGCGTAGGCGACGGCGAGACTGATGATATGGGTGGTTATCTCCCACCACGAGCTTTGAAACATGCCGGCCTGCCTGTTCTACGCGATTGCTCCAGATCGGAGGTAAAGGGGTAAGGTCGGGCGGGGAGTCCCACAGACGTTCAGGCCCAAGGCGGGGATCGTGAACACCGGAGATCCCTACCGGTGCAGACATGCGATGATGGCGGTCACGACGGCGGTGGTTTCCGCAACGTCGCGCACTCTCACCGTATCGAGGCCAATTTCAGCGGCGGGATAGTCATTCCCACCGGGGAAGATCGCATCGCCGATGAACAGCATCCCGTCGAGCGGGACGCCGCTTTCAGCACTCAGGCGGTTCAGGCCATAGCCCTTGTCCACCCCTGCCCTGGTCACGTCGATCGATGTCGTGCCACCCAGATTAATCGAGAGGTCCGGCAGCGTCGCGCGCAACGTGGCCTGCAAAGCGGTCCTCTTCTTTCGGTCGGGATCCCACGCTTCCTTTTCCTTTAGCGGCGCTGCCTGCCCCAGCCCCGAAAAGGTGATCTGGCTGCCCCGGTCCTCGATCCGTTCGCCCCAGATACGTTCGTCGGCGAGGCCGGCATCGGTCAGGGCTTGATCGAAGGCCGTGCGGATCGTCGCCTTCTCTGCGTCGTCGAACAGCTCGGCATATACCGCGCGCCAAGCGCCATTGATGAACCGATAGAGTTTTGTGCCTGTGGTCGGCATCAACCAGAGACGGTCAAGCGCGGCGCCGGCAGGAAGACGCGAGGCGACCTGCTTTTCGAACTGCGGCCAGTCCCCGCCCGAGATCACCGCCACATCCGTGACGGCGAGCAATCGGGCGAGGGTTGCGGCCATATCCTCCGATAGCGGCCGCTTGCTCTCGGCAAGTGTGCCGTCGAGGTCGAAGGCGATCATCCACTTCATGCCGCCTTCCCCGCCGGATCGCGGTAGGCGAGCAGCCTGAGCGCATTGATGACAACAAGCAGCGTTGATCCCTCATGAACCGCCACTGCTGGCCCAATACCGAGGCCAAGGATGGTGGCAGGAACGAGAAAGGCGACGACACCCAGGCTGACGAAGACGTTCTGCCGGATGATTCCACGCGTATGCCGGCTTAGGCCCACCGCGAATGGCAGGTGCGCCAGATCGTCAGCCATCAGGGCGACGTCGGCTGTCTCCAGCGCAACGTCCGACCCCGCCGCGCCCATCGCGATGCCGACCGTGGCGCTTGCCATCGCCGGGGCATCGTTCACGCCGTCACCCACCATTGCGACCTTGTCTTCGCCGGCGAGTTTCTTGATCGCGGCAACCTTGTCTTCGGGCATGAGGTCGCCCCACGCCTCGTCGATCCCGACTTCGTTAGCGATCGCTTCGGCGACTTTCTGGTGGTCGCCAGAGATCATTATCATCCGCGACACGCCCATCTCGTGCAGCCGGCGCAGCGCGGTCTTTGCCGCTTCGCGGGGCGTGTCCATCAGGCCGATCGCGCCCAGGTCGCGGTCCCCCTTGCGGACCACCATCGTCGTGCGACCGTTCTCGCGCAGTTTCGCGATCGCGTTCTGCGCTCCCTGCCCTAGCGCCGGAATGCCCTCACTCCCGAACATCTCGGCCTTGCCGATCCAGACCGTCTCGCCATCCACGCTCGCGGTGACGCCCCGACCGGTCAGGCTCTTGAGGTCGCCGGCAGTCGGCACGGCACGATCGTTCAGTCGTTCGCGGCCGTCCTTGACGATCGCTTGGGCCAGAGGATGGTCGCTCAACGCTTCGACGGCGACGGCCAGCACCAGCAGCTCGCCTTCATCGGCGCCATCGACGGGCACGACATCGGTGACCCGCTGCTGACGCCGATCATCGCGGTGGTGATGACGTTCTCGGTCCTGTTCACCTTCACCGACTTCCAGTTGATCAAGGTGCTCACCAACGGCGGGCCGGCGGGCGCCACCGAGCTGATGGCCACGATGTCCTACAACACCGCGATCCTCGGCGGGCGCATCGGCGAGGGCTCGGCGATCTCGACGGCGATGGTGCCGTTCCTGCTGGCCGCGATCATGGTCAGCTGGTTCGGGCTGCAGCGCCGCAAGTGGCAGAGCGGGCAGGACAATGAGTAGCGTCGTCCAGCAACCTGCCGTCTCCGACCATTCGGAGGGCATGAGCTACCTGAGCACGCTGCCGCAGCGGGTGGTGCGCGTCTACATCCCGCTCGTGCTGATCGTCG
>JXCB02000009.1:8734-14955 GCA_000828075.3 Tolypothrix campylonemoides VB511288
CCATCGCGTAATGCTCAAGCGCATGGCCAAGGCTGAACAGGAATAGCAGCAGCGCGCCTTCGGCCCATGCGCCCAGCGCAGCGGCGCCGGCGGCAGCGACCAACATCAGCGTGTCGATCTCGAACTTCTTCATCCGAAGGTTGTCGATCGCCTCGCGCAGCGTGAAGAATCCGCCGAAGAAATAGGCTGCGACATAGCAGGCCGTGGGCAGCCACTCCGGTGCGCCAACAACCAGCCTCTCGATCGCATAGCCGATCCCCAGCAGCGCGCCGCAGGCAAGCGCGAAGATCAGCTCGGTATTGGGGCCTAGAAATTCGGCGTGGCTATGGTCGTGACCATCGCCGGGGCCGTGCTTCTCTTCGCCCGCGTCGTGGCCCCCGGGGCCGTGGTCGTGGCCGGCATGGTCATCGGCGGCGACCCRCTTGCCAACCCTCACCTTCAGCTTGCGAAGAGCAGCGCGCACTTCCTCTTCTGTGGTCTCTCGGCGATCATATTCGACCCGGACCGACCCGCTGGTGCTGGCGCTTGCCTGTACCACCCCGGGCAACGCGCATAGCGCATCGCTGACCGTGCGCGCCCGCCGTTCGTGACTGATCCCTGTCACCTGCCAGATCGCATGGCCGTAGCGTTCGGTGATTTCTGCGCCTGCGGCCCGCACCATTTCGCGCAATCGTGGCAACGGCAGCTTGGCGGCGTCGAAATGGATGCACAGGGCCGCCGGCGTGTCGCCTTCGAGGCAGATCACATGCGCTCGCTCGACGCCTTCGCGTTTCGACAGGGTCGATACGAGACGGTCCAGGCAAGCGTCGGCCGCGTCAGGAAGGTCCGGCAACAATACTGGAATATCGAGTTCGAGCTTGTCGTTCATGACGACCTCCTTTCGCTTTTCTTGGTTTCGGCGCGCGCGTCGCGCAGGATTTCGACACCGCCCTTGATGGCGATGATGGCGGTAGCGAAGCCGACCAGAAGGTCCGGCCAGTTGGTGCCCAGCCACAGCACCAGCACGCCGGCAATCAGGATGCCGCCATTGGAAATGAAGTCATTGAAGCTGAAGGTGGTGGCGGCCCGAAGGTTGACGTCCGGATCCTTGAGCCGCTGGAGCAGCCGCAGGCAGAGGTAGTTCACGACGCCGGCGATCGCCGACATGACCATCATGGTCGGTCCGATCGGTTCGCTGCCTTGAAGGTAGCGCCGGCCAACGTCGATCAGGATGCCGCCCGCGAAGATCAGCAGCATGACGCCCGAAGCGACCGCGGCGCGTGTCTTCCACGTCTGGCCCCGGGTGAGCGCCACAAGGCTCAGCGCATACACGGCCGTATCGGACAGGTTGTCGACGCCGTTGGCGATCAGAGCGCTCGAGTCCGCGAAAAATCCTGAGACGAAGAAACCCCCCGCGATCGCCGCGTTCAGCAGCAGGACGATCCAAAGTGTGCGACGCTCTTGCCCGCCATTGTTGTCGTTGCTCGAAATCATCCCATGATCTCCTCAAGCGTCAGCAGGGCAAGGAATCCCACGAAGAACATCGAGCTGATGAGTGGGGTGTCAGGCTTCTCGTGCGCCTCGACCAGCAGCTCTTCCGTGACGAGGTAGAGCAGCGCCATCAGACCAAAACTCAGGAAGCCAGCGACCATTACCGGTGAGAGCGTGGCGACAGGAACAGCCGCGAGTGCGCCGATCGGCAGCAGCAGCGCCAATGCCGACACAGTCACGATGATGCGCAGGCGCGAGCGATAGGTTTCCGCCAGCTCGTCGGTCAGTGTCAGACCAAGGAAGAGCACTTCGAGCGTCAGCGCGATCGTCAGCAGAAATCCCGCCTTCTCACCCGCGACGAACGCGAGGCCGAGCACCAGACCATCGACCAGAATGTCAATGCCGATCGCGGCGAGCAGTGCCATTGGCCCCTTGAAGCGGGCCTCGAAAGCCTTGAGACCCAGCATCGTCGCAACGCCCGCCGCCCCGCCGATCAACGTAGCGCTAGGTGAAGCCTCATGCTTGACCTGCGGCAGGATTTCAGTCGCTGCCGCCGCAAACACGACGCCGGCAGCGAGATGCTGGAGGCCCGCCACGACGCCAGGATTTAATTTGGTCCGGCTCGCGATGATCGCGCCGAGCACGACCGCCAGCACAGGCGCAAGCGTGTACAGCAATGCCTGCATATCCTATGATTCCTCCGGGGTTCGATGACAGACGCGGATCTTCCCGCGCTGCGTGAAGGCGATCGACCCGCCGGCCACGACTGCCCGCGACCGGTCGCCGCGAAATTCCTCGCCAGTACGTTGCGCGCGCAGGATCTCAGTTCTGCCCCTGGGCAGCCAGGTGACAGCCATTTTCAGGCCGTCGTCGATGAAGTCGACATCGGCGCGCGATCCGTCGTCGCAATACATGATGCGTTGCGCAATCAATCGAGGTGTCAGATGCTTTTCATGCGCCGGCTCAGTCGGTCCGCTCGGCGCGGGATTGCACGCCCCTACGACCATACCCGCGAACAGAACGGCGCCGATGCGCGCGGCTGTCAGGCCAGGCAGGTGCCGCACGGCGTGCATCGCCCTCACCACAGCACGCCGTGATCGGGCGTCACCGGCTCAGGGGCTGGCAGTCCAGCCGTCTGAAGAAGGTCGATCTCGATCGTGCGGCACATGGCCGTGAGCGGGACATCGTGGACGCTATTGGCGAACGGATCAGTCAGATCCTCGCCGATGCTCAGCACCGCAAGGAAGACGAGTCCGATCAGCGTCGATCCGATCGGCGTGGCGAGCCCCAGGGATTCGACCAGCGCAATCGGGAGCAGCACGCAGAACACGCGCGTGAAGAGGTTCGGAAAGAACCGAAAGCCATTGGGCAGCGGCGTGTTCTTGATCCGCTCCATGCCGCCCTGCGCATTGGCGATGTCGATCAGGACGCGCTCTACAGTCGCCTGCTGGATTTCGGTGATCCGACCTTCCGCGAGCGCGTCGGCGTAGATGCCCGATATGTCCTCCAAGAGTGCGTTCGCAGGGTTCAGGCGAGCGACCGCCATATCGGCGACGTCCGTTCCAGCGATCCGGCCAATCTCTTCATAGGGCGACTGTCGGCGAAGCTGGCAGCGCATCGAGTGCGCGAAGGCGATCTGCCGCAGGATGATGTTGTGCCGCATCTCGCTGCCCTCGGGTTCTCCCTTGGTCAGGCTGCGTGTGATCCTAGCCAGGCTGCGCGACGCATTGATGAGCGCGCCCCAAAGGGTTCGCGCTTCCCACCAGCGAGCATAAGCAGCGTTGGTCCGAAACCCCATGAAGAGCGCGATGGCAGTGCCAAACAGCGCCGTCGGCAAAGGCGGTTCCTTGATCGGGGTCATCATGTGGAATGCCGTCACCGCCACGTCCCACACGAACAGGATCGTGAGAGGCTTCCAAACCTCGATAATGATCTGCTTAAAACGAGGCCTCGCGCCGACTATCATATCAATTACGCCCTAAATCTCGTAGCGATCGTCATCCGATCGGCATGTTCATGATGTCCCGATAAGCGGACAGCAGCTTGTTCCGGACTTGCAGGGTCGCCTCGAAAGTAATGGATGCGCGGCTCTGGATGAGCGCGACGGTTGCGATGTCGGTGGTTTCGCCACGCTCATATGCTTCGGTGACGACATCCTCTTGCTCCTGGGTCTCGTTGACCTTCGCGACCACGGCATTGAGGGTGTCGGCGAAGTTCGACACCGGAGCGGTCGGCGTCACGCCGGGTGGTGCCGTCGGCTGCGCCTCACGCAAAGCGCGGCTTCGCGCGATCACTTCGGCGCGAATGGCCATCACATTCGAGATCGACGTGTCAGACATCGTTTCTCTCCCGTTGCAGTGCGACATGTCGGAAGACAGGACGGTTCATCGGGTGCCCTCCCGTTCGCAGATTCGGGTGCGGCCCTCGCCTTCCACGACGGTGAGCTGCGACCCCTTGAAGGTCGCGGTGGCTGTCTCGCCGACATATTGGAGGCCCTGCGCTGGCGCGGTCAGCGTTATGGGCACGGCGCTGCTGGAGCGCCGCAAATCGATCTGCAGGCCGTTGTCCTTGTAGTCGACGAACAGCGGTTCCCCGTCGGAACAGCGATAGGGATGGCGCCCCATTTCCCCGGTCGCCACGGCGCTGTCGGACGAATGGATTTGCTGCTCCGTTGGCGGGGCTGGCGGCTTGCCTTCCGTGCAAGCCGCCAGCCCGACAACGAGGATGAGGGCGGGCAGTACCCGCTTCGACGGCATCATCGCGCCTTCCTCCTGTAGCGGGAGGGGACGCGCTGACGATTGATCCCAAGGGCAGGCTGACCCACCCGCCAGCGCAGATAGGTTGCGAGGCGATCGTCAGCCTCGATCATCAGGGACCGCAGGCGACGCAACATCATCGCCGCGAACGGCAGAGACAGCGCCCCGCGCAGCGTGCAGCTATGTGTTAGCCTGGTGCCACCATCGTCCCCTGCCAGCTCGTACCGCTCTTCGAGCGTGAACAGATAAGGGATGCCGCAGGACCAAGCGAAGGCTCGCGGCTTATCGAATTGATCGATCCGTGCCGGCGTCCGAATCGGCCGGTTGATGCCCTGGATCGCAAAGGTTCCTCTCGTGTCGCCGAGCTGACCCGGGTTATCGAGGAGTACCAGCGGGCTCCAAGCTCGGCGATGATCCGGGTCGGTGAGTGCCGACCAGATCCGCAGTGGCCCGCCGTGAAGCATTGAGCTGGTTATGGTGCGAGGCATATCCTCATCTCCCAGAGATGAGCGGGGGCGATCGCGGATCGCCCCCGCTCACCCATCAGGCCAAGTTGTTCACGAAGGTCTGACCGTGGTCGTCCCCTTCATGCTCCTCATTGTAGTGCTCGGATTTCTCGATCACCTTCTGACCGAAGCGGGCATAGAGGGTCGGCAGCACGAACAGCGTCAGCAGCGTCGCCGAGATCAAGCCGCCGATGACAACTGTCGCCAAGGGCTTCTGCACCTCCGCACCCGCGCCCTCGCCAAGCGCCATCGGCACGAAGCCGAGGCTGGCGACGAGCGCGGTCATGACCACGGGCCGCAGTCGCTGCATTGCGCCGACATGGGCCGCCTCTTCGCGCGATAGCCCCGACCGGATCAGATCCTGGATCGAGCTGACCATCACGAGGCCGTTGAGGACCGCGATGCCCGACAGGGCGATGAAGCCCACCGCCGCCGAAATCGAAAAGTCCATGCCTCGCAAGAAGAGCAGCAGGACACCGCCCACCAGCGCGAAGGGCACGCCGGTGAAGACGATCGCGGCATCGCGGACCGATCCCAATGCGCCATAGAGCAGCAACAGGATCAGGATGAAGCAGGCCGGAATAACCAGCTTCAGCCGCTCGCTTGCCGATTGCAGGTTTTCGAATTGGCCGCCCCATTCGAGATAGGTACCGGCAGGCAGCCGAACCTGGCTGGCGATCGCTGCCTGCGCATCCGCAACCACCGATCCGACGTCGCGGCCACGCACGTTGGCTTGCACCACCACGCGCCGTTTGCCATTCTCGCGGCTGATCTGGTTGGGACCGTCGACCACCTTGATCTCGGCGACGCTGGACAGCGGCACATAGCCGCCGCCTGCGACCGGCACCTGCACCTGCTGGAGCAGGCCGATGTCGGCGCGCTGCGCCTCAGACAGGCGGATCACCACCGGGAAGCGACGATCGCCCTCGAAGATCTGGCCCGAGGTTCGCCCGCCGATCGTGGCAGTCACGGTGTCCTGCACGTCTTGCGCCGTAACGCCCAAGCGCGCCATCGCGTCACGATTGACGCGAATGTCGAGCATGGGAAGACCTGTCGTTTGCTCGACTTTCACGTCCGCGGCACCCTGCGTCTTACGCAGCGTCGCAGCGATTTGCTCGGCCGTCCGGTTCATCTGGTTGAAGTCGTCCCCGAACACCTTCACCGCGATGTCACCGCGCACGCCGGCGATCAGCTCGTTGAAGCGCATCTGGATGGGCTGGGTGATCTCGTAGGCATTGCCCGGGATCTTCGCGAGCTTACCCTCGATCCGGCTGACCAGCTCCTCCTTGGGAAGCTCAGGATCCGGCCAATCCTTGCGCGGCTTCAGGATAACGAACATGTCGGTTGCGTTCGGCGGCATCGGGTCGGCCGCCAGCTCGGCGGTGCCCGTCTTGGAATAGACGAACTGCACCTCCGGCTGCTTCGACATCATTCGCTCGATCGGCACCTGCATCGCCTGGCTCTGCTGGACCGACGTCGCCGGAATACG
>JXCB02000009.1:15297-16950 GCA_000828075.3 Tolypothrix campylonemoides VB511288
GCCGGCACGAAGGTGAGAGAGAGGATGAAGGCGAAGGCGAGCGCGATGATGACGGTGAGCGCCATCGGCACGAACGTCTTGCCCTCCACGCCTGTCAATGTGAGCAGCGGCACATAGACAAGAATGATGATCGCCTGCCCGTACACCGAGGGACGGATCATCTCACGCGCAGCGGCTGCCACGGTTGCGAGCCGTTCCTTGACGCTGAGCAATCGGCCTTCATGATGCTGTTGCTCGGCAAGCCGGCGCAGTGCGTTTTCGACGATGATGACGGCGCCATCGACGATCAGACCGAAGTCTAGGGCGCCGAGGCTCATCAGATTGGCCGAGACGCCAGCACGCAGCATCCCGAAGCCGGTCAGCATCATGGTAATCGGGATGACCAGCGCCGCAATCAGCGCCGCACGGAAGTTTCCGAGCAGCAGGAAGAGCACGACGATGACCAGTACCGCGCCTTCCGACAGGTTCTTGGCAACCGTTTTGATCGTCGAGTTGACCAGTTCGGTGCGGTTGAGCACCGGCTGGATTACGACGTCAGGGGGCAGCGACGCGTTGATCGTCTTAAGCTTCTCCGCGACCGCGGTCGACACGACGCGGCTGTTCTCGCCGATCCGCATGATCGCGGTGCCGACGACGACTTCCGTGCCATTCTCCGAGGCCGAACCCATGCGGATCGCCTGACCCGTCTTCACGGTCGCGACTTGTTCGACCGTGATCGGCACGCCGTTACGTGTCGCGATCACGGTCCTGGCCAACTCGCCGGCATTGCGCACCAGCGCATCCGAGCGGACAGCCAGACCTTCGCCATTGCGATTGACGAAGCCGCCGCCGACGCTGGTGTTGTTGCGCTCCAGCGCATTGCCCAGGTCGGTCAGCGTGATGCCGAGCGAGGCCAGCTTCTGCACATCGGGCACGACGAGGAACTGCTTGGCGTAACCGCCAATCGAGTCGACGCCGGCGAGGCCCGGAGTGTTCTTGAGAAGCGGCGTGACGATCCAGTCCTGCGCAGTGCGCAGGTAGGTCGCCTTGTCCTCTTCGGTCGTCAGTCGCTCGCCCTCTGGCGTGATATAACTGCCATCGGGCTGTTGGCCCGGTTCACCGGGCTTGTGCTTGTCGTCTGCGCGATGCTCGAGCCGAACGGTGTACATATACACCTCGCCCAAGCCGGTCGCGATCGGACCCATTTCGGGGTTTACGCCATCGGGCAGGTTCTCCTGCACGCCCTGCAGACGTTCACCCGCCTGCGGCCGCGCTTGGCCCGCCAACGGCGGCGGCCGCCCTGGACCTGAGCGCCGAGGCCTTGAGCCTTGAAGCCGTTGTCGCGTCCCTCGAGCGGGACGGGCTGGAGCCGCCTCCGCCCGAAGGCGCGTCCTCGGCGGAGGTGGAGGCCTGGGTCGAGCGCTTCATCGACGCGTCCGTCCGCATCCCCGATCTGGAGTCACCCCATGGCTGACAGCCTGAACAGCGTCGAGTCCGGCGGCGCGGCACGCGCGTCCCGGCCCGGGGACGTGCCGGAGACGGTGCGCCGGCGCTACCTGACCGAAGAGCGGCAAGGCGCCGGGATCGGCTTCTTCGTGGACGCCCGCGGCCAAGCCGCCGCCTTCCGCGATCACGGCGGCCGGCTCGCGACAGAGAGCAATGACCCGCATGTGG
>JXCB02000009.1:17077-25448 GCA_000828075.3 Tolypothrix campylonemoides VB511288
CCCGCCATTCACCACCGCGATTGTCGAGCGTGGCAAGGGCGGGCACGAGCCGCGTCTGCGGATCGAGTGCTGGCGACACGAAGGTCACGCGCGCGGTCGCCTGACGGCCCGCCGCCTTGACCAGTACCGTGTTGCCGGGGCGTACCCGGCCCGCATCCTCAGCCTTCAGATTGAGCGCGATCGACACCTGGCTCAGGTTGGCAATGCGATAGAGTTCGGCGTCCGCCGCAACCGTCTGTCCCAGCGTCACGGGGCGCGCGATGATCTGTCCCGAGATCGGCGCGGCGATGCCGAGCCGGTTGAGACCACCGCCGCCGACACCGGCGGCCGACACCATGCTCCGCGCCTGCGTCAGCGCGATCCGCGCTTCCGTCGCCGCCGTGCGGGCAGCAATCAGATCCTGCTCAGGAGACACCTTCTGCGCGTACAGCCGTTGCTCGCGTGCGAGGTTCGAATTGGCGAGCTGAAGCCGTGCCCGTGCCGCTTCGACCTCGCCCTTGATTTGCGCCGCCTCGCGGCTCTCGATTACCGCAATAGTCTGGCCGCGCCCCACGGATTGACCAAGGTTGCGCGTCAGTGCGACCACCCGTCCCGCGATCGCGGCCGAGACGACTTGCGTGCCTTGGGGATCGCCCTCGATGATCGCGGGAAGCTCGATCGTTCCGGCTCCGCCGATGATCGGCCGTCCGACTTGGACGCCCGCCGCAGCGATCTGATCGGCACCCAATAGGACGACGCCCTCATCAGCGTGACCGCCTTCAGCACCGCCCTTTTCCGCACCAGCAGCCGCTTCATTGCCGGCTGCTCCATTGGCGGCCGCCTCGTTCCCGGTGTCTTTGCCACCGCAGGCAGCCAACAGCAGGGCGAGTGACGCCGCGCCCGCGAGATAGAAGCTCTTCATCACTGATTTCCCCCATTGGGCGCAGGAGCGGTCAGTCGCTCCACTTGCGCGCGGGCATTCTGGTAGTTGGCAAGCGCATCGATCGCGGCGACCCGCGTTTCAGCGAGAGTGCGTTCCGCATCGAGCAATTCGAGCTGGCCGAACTTGCCCTCGCGATAACCGATCCGCGCGATGCGGGCGGCCTCCTGTGCAGCCGCCAGCGCCGGCCCAGACGCCGCACGAGCCGTCGTTGCGGCATTGGCCGCTTGCGCCTGCGCGTCCGTGATCGCCTGTTCGATGTCGAGCGCGGTCACGCGACGCTGTGCATCCGCCTGTGTCCGCTGCGCGGTCGCCTGCGCGATCGCCGCGCGACCATTGTTGAACACCGGGATCGGGATCGACACGGTGAACACCGCCGCCATATCGTTGGTCGCTTCCAGGCGGCGGATCGCAGGCCCGACATTGAGGTCAGGGACGCGATTGGCGCGCGCGAGCCGCACGCCGGCTTCCGCGATCGAGAAATCCGCGTTCGCCGCCGCCAGCGCGAGCGTGCCGGTTGTGTTGACCGGTGCCACCGGCCCATAGACGTTCGCCCCCGGCAGGCGATCGAGCAGCGTGTCATCGAGCGCGCCGTCGATCGGTCGGCCAATCCGACGCGCCAGATTGGCGCGGGCGGCCTCTGCCAAGCGAAGCTGCCGCTCCACATTGGCATCGGCATTGATGCGCGCGACATCCGCGCGCTGTTGCTCCAGCGGCGACGCACGTCCCGCCTGCACCCGGACGCTCGCAGCGCGCAGCGCGTCGCTGGCGATCCGGGCCTGATCCCGCGCCGTCGCCACCCGCCGGTCGGCTGCGACCGCTTCGACATAGAGCTGCGTCACCTGAAGCCGGACATCGGCTGCGATGATCGCGGCCTGGATCTCGGCCCGGGACAATTGCGCATTGGCGACCGCGACGCGGGCGCCGCGCTTGCCGCCTAGCTCGATCGGGATCGCAAAGCCGACCGTAGATTCCGCGCTGCGGACACCCCGATACGGCCCCGAGCCGATGACGTTCTCAACCTGGCCCTGGACAACCGGGTTGGGCCGCAATCCGGCGACCGTACGGCCCGCACGGGCCGCGTCAATCGCGGCTGTCGCCGCTTCGGCAGCAGGGGCCGAACCACCCGCTGCACTGACCGCTTGGTCAAGAGTGTAGATCGGCACGTCCTGCGTAACAGCCGCGGACGGTCCGACCTGCGCCTGCGCCATAGTGACGCACGACGCTGCGGCCAGCATGGCCGCGAGGATACGATACATGAAAATAGGACTCCTGACGATGATCGACAGGGGCGCGCCCAACGCGCGCCCAAATCGGACGTCAGGCTTGCGGAGGCCTCAAATGGACCATGCCAGTGCGGCCATCGAGCGACGCAGAGGCGGAGATTGTCGGCTTGGGCATCGTGAGGACGTGGGTATATTCGATCGTCGTGCGCGCAGGCGCACCAACATCATGCCCGTGACAGTAATTGTGATGGTGCGGGACGTTCTTGTCCGCATCCGACGGAACCTCGTCGATGTCACCGGCGGTATGAACGGTAAACTCAACGCCCGCGATGCTTCCCCCCGCCAAATCGGCGGCATGAGCCATGCCGGAGAAGCTGGTGAGAACCAGCATCAGGCATGTCAGGAGAGGCAAAAAGGCTCGCACGAACCCGCCCTTACCACGGAGAGGTTTCCATGTCATTGCAATAACTCGCGAGCCGGTGCCTTCGCGGCACGCCATGCCGGCCAGGCTTCGCGAAGCACGCGCCATGCCGAGCGCAGGAAAATCGCGGCGATCAATCCGCCGACAATGATGTCCGGCCAAACCGAGCCGGTCAGGCCGACCAATCCGGCAGCCGCGAGAACCCCGACGTTCGACGCGACATCATTGCGCGAGCACTCGAACGTGCTCGACATATTCACATTCTCGCGGCGGAAGCGCCAGAGCAGCGCCAGGCAGATGAGGTTCGCAACCAGCGCGGCGCTGCCAACCCCGAGCATCAAGCCCGATGCCGGAGGAACGCCGTTCGCAATCTTGTCCGCGATCTCGAAAATGACCGCGACGCCGAAAGCCAAGATGATGCCGCCCTTCGCCAGCGCCGCGCCCGCTCCCCAGCGCGCCCCCTGATGCAGTGCATAGAGACTGAGCGCATAGACCACCGCGTCGCCGAACATGTCGACCGAATCCGCCATCAAGGCGGAGGAACGCGCGACAACGCCGCCGCCAAATTCGACCACGAACATCGCGAGATTGATGAGCATCACGATGATTAGCACGCGGCGCTGCTCGGCCTTGCGACCGAGTTCCGCGATCGTGTCGCGTTTCGCTGAGCAACAAGCGTCTGCCATTATCGAAGCTCGATTCGTGGATCAGACGCTCTATATGAACCCTCATCCTACTAGAGGGTCAAGAGGTAAGCGATGAAGATTGGTGAGATCGCGCAGCGGACCGGGCTGAAGGTCGAGACGGTTCGATTCTACGAGGCCGAGGGTCTGATCGCGCCCCCGGAGCGCAGCGGTGGAAACTATCGGCTCTACGGGCAATCGCATCTCGATCGTCTCGCGTTCATCAAACGCTCGCGTGATCTGGGTTTCACCCTCGACCAGGTGCGCGACCTCCTTCGCTTGGCGGACGATCCTCGCGGTTCCTGCGCAGAGGCCGACGCGATAGCTACGGTTCACATTCAGGAGATTGACCGCAAGCTAGCGGACCTTGCTGCGCTCCGTGCTGAGATCGCGCAGTGGGGCGGCGCCTGCACTGCCACGATCATCGCTGATTGCCGCGTCATAGACGCCCTCTCGCACGCTTGAGGGTACAAGTAGCAAGCCGCGTATTACTCTTTGAGCGGGGGCTCACGCGGAGATCACCGATGCACGATCATATGAGCGCCGAGATGCAGGCTTGCATGGACGCCTGCCATCACTGCCACGTCACCTGCCTGTCGATGACCACCCAGCACTGCCTTCAGGTGGGCGGCGCACATGCCGCGCCCGACCACATCAAGATCATGCTCGATTGCGCGCAAATTTGCGCCACCTCACTCGATTTCATGGCGCGCGGGTCCGACCAGCATAAGCTCGTATGCGGCATCTGCGCCCAGATCTGCCGAGCTTGCGCAGAGACCTGCCGCGGGCTCGACGGCATGGAAGAGTGCGTCGCCGCGTGCGAGCGCTGTGCTGATGCATGCGAGAAGATGGCCGCCTGATCGGTGATGGGCGGGTGGCGATCGGCCGCCCGCTCCTCACATCGCCGTTGCGGGGGGCTCGAGCATCCCCAGCCAGGCGACCAGAGCGAGGATCGTGACCGCACAGCTCGTCTCGATCGCGAGGCTGCGCCACAGAGCACCAAGCGCGGCCCGATGATCGCCCGCGGCAACCGAGCGCTCGAAAACCGGCGTCAGCCGGAAACGATTGAGGGAGGCCAGCCCCAGCATCGCGCCGAACAGTACCAGCTTGGCGAGGAGGAGCTGGCCGTAAAGGGTGGTCAGAAGTCTCGGTAAATTGCCGGCACCGACCAGCAGCCAGCCATTGACCAGGCCCGTCACAACGATCGTGCCGACCACGAGCGTGCCGACCAGACCGAAGCCGTGCAACGCCCGGTGGGTCAGTCTGAGATGCGCGACGTCGACGCGAACTGCCGGTCGCACCACGAGCAGCGTCAACCCGAGCAGTGCGCCGACCCAGGCTCCGGCCGCCAACAGATGCAGAATATCGGCCAGCAGATGGACCCAGCCCGTCGCGCCCTCATCCATCGCGCCATGGCCTGTCCAGGCGAGCGTCGCGAGCGCAATGCCCGCCGCGAGCGCCACCATGCCGAGCGGCGCGGTACGTCCTGCCGCGATCAGCGCGGCGATCACGGCCACAATCAGCGCGACCATGCGCGCTTCCCACGCCGTGCCCGTCGCGGAGCCGGTGATCAGCATTCCGATCGCTTCCCGATCGATCGGCCACGGCGGCGCTCCAGCCATTGCCGCGGCGAGCAGGACGAGCGCAATGCCTGAAAACAGAAGGCCGAGCAGGCCACTCCCCACCAGCCAAGGGCGCAAGGCGAGTGCGTCTGCGCGCTCCCCGGCCTTGAGCCCGTAGAGGCTGAACGCCGACAGGCCGAACAGCCCGCTCAACGTCGCATAAAGCGCGAAGCGGACCCCGATCAACGGCCAGTCGGCATCCACCTTACTTCACCGCGAAGGCGAAGTTGCCCGACACCCGATGCGTGTCGGCCGAGACGACGTGCCATGCGACGCTGTAGCGGCCCGCGCCGAGCGGCGACTTGGGCACCACGACCAGCGTTCGGCCATCGGGTGCAACCTGGGTGGTGGTTGCAACCTTCATCGGTGGGTGCGTGGTGCCGCCATGGCCCGTCATCATCAAGTCCGCACCGGAGAATTTCGGCATCAGCCTCTCGCTGAACTGCAAAGCGACACGCGCGGGCTTGGCAACGGTCGCGTTGGGCGCGGGTGAGGCCACAACGAGCTTCGGGTGAGCCTGCGCCGCACTGGCGAGGCTCAGGAGAGTGAGGGCGGCAGGAAGGGCGAGACTACGCATGGGGTACTCCGACGAGGTTCGTGCACCCTTCTACGCGGCGCGCTGCCCGACCCCTCACCGGCGGTTGAGGGATGATGGGCAGCGATGCGTATCCGATGATAGAGGGGTGGAGTGGAAAGCATGGACGATCTAGACAGAGCATTGGCGCGACTAGCGGGCGCACCCGCCCCGGCCGCTTTGGAGGGTATCGAGGACCAAGTCCTCAGACGGATCGGCAGCCGCCCCGCCGTGCGCGGAGCCGGGCTCGGGATCGGTGTGATAACCGCCGCGGCGCTCGGTGTCGGGATCGTCGGTGCCGAGCTGCCCGCGACGGCAAGCCCTGCCGTCTCGCTCGCGCCGCTCGGCGGAGCCTCCCCCCTCGCTCCTTCCGCGTTGCTGATCGGCGAGCCATGACCTCGACCAAGCGGGTTGTCCTGTGCGCCTTGCTCGCCTTCCTGGCAGCGATTGGTGGTGTCTTTATCGGGCGCGCGCTGCTGCCGCAGCCCAAGCAACCCGGTGCGGCGCTCCACGAGGTGCTGCACCACAAGCTCGCGCTCGATGGCGACCAGCAGGCCCGATTGAAGGTGCTCGAAGACCGGTTCGCGGTGCAACGCCGCGCCCTCGAGCTGGAGATGCGTGCCGCCAATGCCCGCCTTGCCGAGGCGATCGAGGCCGAGCACGGCAATGGTCCGCGAGTGGCCGCCGCGGTCGACCAGAGCCATGCCGCGATGGGCGAGCTGCAGAAGGCGACGCTGGCGCACATCTTCGCCATGCGTCAGCTTCTCCGGCCCGATCAGACCTCTCAATTCGATGACGCGGTGGTGAAGGCGCTCACCGACGGCCAGGGGTGAGCCTCGATTGGACCGCGCTGTCGGATGGCGAACTGGCGACGCTCAGCATCGCCGGCCGACAAGCCGCTTTCGCCGAGATCGTGCGACGCTATCGGCAGCCGATGTTCCGGCTTTCGCGCGCCTTCCTCGGCGATGCCGACGAAGCGCTGGACGTGACGCAGGAAGCGTTTGTGGCCGCGCATCAGGCCTTGTCGCGCTACGACCCCAACCGATCGATGCAGGCGTGGCTAACGACCATCGCCGTCAACAAATGCCGCGATTGGGCGCGTAAGCGTGCCGTGCGCCGGTTTCTGTCGTTCGCGCTGCCGAACGACGAACAGGTCCAGAGCATCGTCGACGAACAGGTGCCGATCGACGACGCAGCCGGCGATCGGCAGGAACTCGACCGCGTGACGCGCGCCATCTCGACCCTGCCGGCTAACCTGAAGGAGCCTCTGGTACTTCGGACGATCGAAGGGCTGAGCCAGGCCGAAACGGCCGAGGTGCTGGGGATCAGCCAGAAGGCGGTGGAAACTCGCCTTTATCGCGCGCGGGCGCGGCTGCTCGAAAAACTAGGGAACCGCTGAGGGTTGGACAGATCGGCCGCGTAGAAGGGTCGACGGCCCTTCACGGCCCCATTCTTAGGAGCTTGCATGTCGCGCGTTCTCGACCGCCGCCAGGTGCTGCGCGGTGCCAGTCTGGCAGGCGGCGGCCTCGCCTTGTCGGCCTATATGCCGGCATGGGCACAGCCCGTCTCGGCCGGCATCGCCAAGCCGTTGCCCACGGTGTCGGGCGAGGACATCACGCTCAAGGTCGCGCATCAGATGATGATGATCGACGGGCGGCAGAGCCACGCCATCGGCATCAACGGCACCGTGCCCGCTCCGCTCATCCGCTTGCGCGAGGGGCAGAACGTCCGCCTCCACGTCGTCAATGAGCTCGACGAGGAAACCTCGATCCACTGGCACGGGCTGCTTCTCCCCTTCCAGATGGACGGGGTTCCCGGGATCGCCTTCCCCGGCATTCCGGCGCGATCGACGTTCACCTACGAGTTCCCGATCATCCAGAGCGGCACCTACTGGTACCATAGCCATTCGGGGCTTCAGGAGCAGGAGGGGCATTACGGCCCGATCCTGATCGACCCGAAGAACCCCGATCCGGTGAAGTTCGACCGGGAGCACGTGATCGTGCTGTCCGACCACAGCTTCCACCACCCGCACTACCTCTTCGATCGGTTGAAGAAGGAGTCGGGCTACTTCAACCGCCAGCGCCAGACCCTGGCCGGGCTTCTCGCCGGCAAGGATCAGTCGCTGAAAGAGCGGTTGGAGTGGGGCAAGATGCGGATGGACCCCGCCGACGTCGCCGACGTCACGGGCTCGGTCTACACCTACCTGGTCAACGGCTACGGCCCCAAGGACAATTGGACCGCGCTATTCCGCCCCGGCGAGCGGGTGCGGCTGCGCTTCATCAACGCCTCGTCGATGACCACCTTCAACGTCCGCATTCCGGGCCTGCCGATGACGATCGTCGCGGCCGACGGCTTGAACGTGCGCCCGGTCGAGATCGACGAGTTCCAGTTCGGCCCGGCCGAGACCTATGACGCGATCGTCACCCCGCCTGACCTGCGCGCCTATACGCTGGTCGGTGAGAGCATCGATCGCTCCGGCATGGCCCGCGCGACGCTCGCTCCGCGCGAGGGCATGGCGGCCGAGGTGCCCCCGCTCCGCAAGCGCCCGCTCGCGACCATGAAGGACATGGGCATGGGCGGCATGGATCATGGCACGATGGACCACGGCGGCATGAATCATGGCGCCATGGGCGGCGCTGCGGGTTCGATGTCCGGCATGGACCATGCTGCGATGGGGCATGGCGCGGGCACCGGCGCGATGGCGGGTATGGATCATTCCCAAATGAACCACGGCGCGGCCGGCACCGCGGCAGGCGGCATGGCAGGCATGGACCACGGCCAGGCTCAGGGCGGCGCCATGGCCGGTATGGACCATGGCTCCGGCACGATGCCGGCGATGAACGGCGATCAGATGGGCGGGATGGACATGGGCGGCATGAGCCATTCCATGCGCGATTTCAGCAATGCCCCCGAGGTTAAAAAGGGA
>JXCB02000009.1:25874-29107 GCA_000828075.3 Tolypothrix campylonemoides VB511288
GCGTAGTCCACGGCGACCTCGACCGGCCACGCGTGGCCGCCGCCGAGGGACAGGTTGATCACCTCGGCGCCGTGGTCCACGGCCCAGGTGATGCCCCGGGCCACGTCGGAGCTCCAGCCGTTGCCGTTGCTGCCCAGCACCCGCACCGGGATGATGCGTGCCGACGGTGCGACCCCGGCGGTGCCCCGGCCGTTGCCGGTGGTCGCGGCGACGATGCCGGCGACGTGGGTGCCGTGTCCGTGGGGGTCCTGCGCGCCCTTGCCCGCCTGCGCCACCCCCGAGTTCTCCAGGAAGGCGACGCCGCTGCAGCTGGTGGCGCCCAGGTCGACGTGCCCGGCGGCGACGCCGGTGTCGATGACGGCGACGTCGATGCCCTGGCCACGGGACCGGGAGCGCAGCGTGTCGATGCCCAGGTGGTCGAGTGCCCACTGCTGGGCACGGTGGGGGTCGCCGGCGGTGGGGGACGCCGCGGCGGTCGGCGTCGCCGCGCCCGCGATCGAGACGGGACGGTCCACTGCCAGGCCCACCACGTCGAGCCCCGGCTCCGAGGAGAGGGCTCGGGTGTCGTCGGCGGCGGAGGCGACGTCGGTCGGCACGAACTCGGGGCGACCCTCGTCGTCCAGCGCGACCAGCACGAGGTCGTCAGCGCCGTCCGCGACGGTCGAGGTGGTCGCGTCCGCGGAGGCCGCCGCGACGATGTCGGACCCGGCGCCCGCGACCCCGGCGCACGCCGGGAGCGAGGCGGGGGTCGGTGCGCTCGGGGGCGCAGCGGGCTGCGGGGGCGCAGCGCAGGCGGCGACGACCACGAGCAGGCAGAGCAGTGCTGCGGCGCTGGGTCTCCTGCTGCGCATGCTGCTCCTCCCGCGACGACGGCCGAACACCTCTCAGGTCGACGCTTCCGCACCAGACCTTGACCTTCGGGTGGCTGCTCGGGAGCCGAATGGGCCGCCCGACCCAGTCGGCGTGCGCGCAGCGGGTCGTGCGACCCGCTGACCACGCTCGGCCCAGCACCTACGGTGCGATCTGCAGCGGCGAGCCGGGCCCTGCGGCTTCCCCCGGAGCAGCGCACGAGGTCGGAGTTCCGGGTGCTCGAGACGTGGTGGTCCCTCAAGGGCGGCGTGGGTGTCAGCGTGGGATCGGCGGCCTTCGCCGCGCAGGACGTGCCCGAAACCGGCACCGGCTCCGGGCTCACGGACCTCGAGGCCGGGCTTCGGCTTCGCTACGAGGGCCGGCGCGAGTTCGCGCCCTACATCGGCGTGTCGTGGGAGCGGCAGTTCGGCGACACCGCGCGCTTCACCCGCGCACGCGGTGACAATACGGGCGGCTTCAGCTTCGTCGCGGGCGTGAGGACCTGGTTCTGAGCCCGCGGCTCCGCCTCCATGTCGGGGCAAGCAAGGTTCACCGCTGGCTTGCGCTCCTGATCGGGGCGCAGGCGATCGTCTGGTTCACCAGCGGGCTCGTCATGAGCCTGCTGCCGATCGACACCGTGCATGGCGATCACCGGATCGACCGGAACGTCGAACCGGCCCTGATCGCCACTCAGGATTTCGCGCCCGTCCCTGCCCTTCTCGCATCGGCCGGAGCGCCGGTGCGTCAGCTCCAGCACCGGATGCTGCTGGGGCGGCCGATCGTCGAAGCCCAGCTCGGCGACGGCAAGGTGCGTTTGCTGGACGCCCGCACCGCAAAGCCGCTGCCCCCGGTCGACGGCCCGGCCGCAGCGCTGATCGCAAGGCAGGCGTATCGCGGCGAAACTGGTTCGGCGCCCGTCGTCGAGCGGATCGAGCGCCTCAGCACCGAGTACCGCGGTGCCCTCCCCGCCTGGCGTGCTTCCTTCGCCGATGACGACGGGACCCGCATCTACGTGGGCGCCGAGACGGGGCGGCTGACATCGGTCCGGACCGGCACGTGGCGGCTCTACGACTTCTTCTGGGGGCTTCACATCATGGATTGGACCGAGCACGAGCGGTTCAACACGCCGTGGCTCAACGCTTTCGCAGCGGGCGGACTCGTGTTCGCTGTCGCCGGGGCGATCCTGCTCTTCATGCGCTGGCCCCGTCGACGTCGCAGAAAAGCTCAAGGGGTCCGCTAGAGAGCTGCGTATCCTTCAGTGGGTGGGGCCGCACAGGAGAGCGCATCATGAACCACGACGACCCCGGCTCCAAACAGGGCGGTATGGGGATGAGCTACGGGCGCTTCGCCGCGATGATCGCGACGTCGACGGTCGTGATGTTCGGGCTCATGTACCTCAACACTTACGCGCTCGCCCATGTCGAATACAGTCAGACCCGGACGTGGATGGCGATCGTCATGGGCGCCGTGATGGCGCTCATCATGATCGGCTTCATGTGGGGCATGTATCCCGACCGACGGGCCAATCTCGGCATCGTGGCGGCCTCGATCGCGGTGTTCGCCGGTGCCTTGTGGCTTGTCCGCAGCCAGGAGACGGTCGGAGACGTTGCTTATATGAAGGCGATGATCCCGCATCACTCGATCGCGATCATGACCAGCGAGCGCGCTCACATCAAAGACCCCGAGGTGCGGAAACTCGCGGACGGGATCATCGACGCTCAGGTCCGCGAGATCGCGCAGATGAAGCGCTACATCGCCCGGCTTGAGGCGCACCCCACGCCCGACAATGCGCCCGACCTCCCCTCCTATCGCGACAAGCAGGTGCCTCCCCCGCCCCCCGAAACCGACGAGAGCGTCGGCGTCAACACGCTTCAGCCGATCCGCTGAGCAACATCGCTTGAGGGCTAATCGGTTTGAGCCCGTATCCCTGTTGAGCGGGAGTTTTGACGCAGGAGCGACACGATGAAGAAGATGATGATTATGGCCGTCGCGACCGCCCTCGGCGCGGCTCCCGCGGTCGCCCAGATGCAGGGCATGGACCATTCCGGCATGAACCACGGGCAGATGATGCGGCCGACGCCGGCGAACCCGTACCCGCAGGCCGAGATGGACATGCATCAGAAGATGATGTCGGCGATGGGTGCCGATGCCACCGAGACGTGGGTCCGCAAGATGGTCGAGCACCACCGTGGCGGCATCGCCATGTCGCGTATCGTGCTTCGCGAGACCAAGGACCCCAAGGTTCGCCAGATGGCCACCAAGACGATCGCAGAGCAGACCCGCGAGATCGGCGAGTTGAACGCCTGGCTGCGGGCGCATGGCAAGAGCGCCCAGTAATCGACTACCGTCCCTCCCCCCGTCACCGTGCGGGGGGATGGCCACCC
>JXCB02000009.1:29817-31411 GCA_000828075.3 Tolypothrix campylonemoides VB511288
CGGCGCGGGAGACGTGTGAACGTCGAGGGCCGTTGCGATGCAGGCTCCTACGCAGTCCACCGAAGGGGCCTTTTTCACGGGCGTGGGCGGCGCTCGATCGCAATCGGCCATTCCGGCATGCGCCTCCGCAGGCGGAGCAGCCTGCGCGATGGCCTCGCACATTGGGCCCATCCGCACGAACAGCATCGCGCCCAGCAGGAGCAGAGCGAGTGTGCGGGCGAGGCGGCCGAAGCTCATGCGGCCCTTCTAGGCTGCGCCGGGACGCTGCACCAGATCAGTGCGCGACGCCCAGCACCATCCAGATAGCCATGGCGACCATCATCACGTTCTCGGTGAGCGACAGGAAGCCCAGCGGCACATTGCTGTCACCGCCCACGCACGCGCATTTCAGCTCGCGCTTGTCGACATACACGGCCTTGATGACCGAGACCGCCCCGATCGTCCCGATCACCAGCGCGATCGGCACCGACAACCAGGTCAACACGCCGGCCGCCATCAGCACGCCCGCCGCGCCTTCCGCGTAGGGGTAGATATAGGAGTATGGCACCCAGCGCTTCGCGAGCAAGTCGTAGTTGAGGAACATGGTCGCGAACTTCTCGACGTTCTGGAGCTTCAACAGCGCCAGCACACACATGGAGAAGGCGATGAACCACTCACCGGCGCGTACCGTGAAGGGTGTGCCGAGCACGGCATAGCTGGCCGCCAGCGCCATTAATGCCGTCATCGCAAACACAACCGCGACCGGCCGGTAGGTCACCGCCTTGGGGTCGGCCACGGTCTTGCCGAAAAACCGGCGCAGATCGTCGTAGCCGCCTACCCGCTCGCCACCGATGAAGGTCTGGGGTGTCGTTTTGACCCCGTGCTCGGCTTTGAATGCGTCGGTTTCCTCGCGCGTCGTCAGCCAATGGTCCTCGACCTCGTAGCCGCGTCGGTGCAGCAGGTCCTTTGCCTTCAAGCCGTAGGGGCAGGTGTGCGTCGGCATCACCATGCGGTAGATCGTTGCCTTCTTGGGCGCCGCGGTCGCCATGTTCTTCTCCACCATGTTCGCGACACCTATATAGGGGCCGTACCATGGTACGGAGTCAAGGCATGGCCGACGTGACAATTGCGGGGCTCGCGCGCGAGGGCGGCGTCGGTGTAGAAACGGTCCGCTATTATCAGCGCAGAGGGTTGCTCGAGACGCCGGAGAGGCCTGAAGGATCGGGCTCGAATGGCGGTATTCGCCGCTACACAGCAGACGATGTTCGCCGGCTCCGGTTCATCCGATCGGCGCAGGCCGCTGGCTTCACGTTGGAGCAGATCGGAGAACTGGTGGCGCTGGACGCGACCGACGATCGCGCTCGGGCACGCCAGCTTGCCAACGAGCGGATCGCGGCGCTGGATGCAAAGATCCAGGAGCTGAAGCGCGTCCGCGCATCACTCCAGCGGCTTGCTCATGAATGTGGGTCGGGCTCGGAAGGCCCCTGCCCCATTCTAACCGCGTTCGACGCCGACTGATCCGGTCGGTGCTATACCCCTTCCGCGCTGATCGCCTCTTGTTCCGGCGCGGGAAGGTGGCGGTAGAGCGTCGGGACCGAGACGCCGATCGCCGGCG
>JXCB02000009.1:32278-33424 GCA_000828075.3 Tolypothrix campylonemoides VB511288
GACGATCTACGACAAGGAAATCCTGCTTTATATCGCGAGCTTGATGGTCGCTAAGCTCGATGCTGGCCATCAGGTCGGCCAAGACTTTTACTTCACGGCTCACGATCTCTTCCGCGTCACCGGCGTCAACGGCTCGGCACGCTCCTACTCGCGCCTATCCGACGCGTTGGAGCGCCTGCAGGGCACGCAGATCAAGACGGACATCGAAGCAGGCGGCGAGGGTCAGGCGGGTTTCTTTTCCTGGCTGTCCGAGGCGCAGCTCCACTATTCGAAGACCAAGACTGGCGAGAAGCGTTTGAAGGCGGTGAAGGTGCGCCTCTGCGACTGGCTCTACCGCGCGATCCTCCGCGACCGGCGGGTACTGGATTACGACCCCAACTACTTCCAGCTCGGGCCCGTAGAGCGTCTTCTGTATGAAGTGGCGCGCTCTGCCTGCATCAATGGTCCCGTCGAAATCGAGCTTGAAGACCTGCGATTGCAACTCGGTTACCAAAGCCCCCTCAAACAATTCCGCTATGTTCTGAAGGGTATCGTCGACACGAATGCCGTTCCCGGCTTCAGTTTCGTGCTGAATGACGTCGGCTTGACTGCGCCTGATCGGCGTCCGCGTCGGTCGGGGAGTAAGGACAGCATCCGGATTACGCCGCAACCGTTGCTGCAAGCCGGCTGATCGGCAGAGCCGCTTGGCGTTTTCCGAATCGGCAGGAAGGTGATTCGGTCACCGGTCGCCGAAAGCACGAACTTCGGTCGTCGAAAGCACGAAGCCGGGTCACCGAAAGCACGAACGCATGTTGATGCGGTCGCCGAAAGCACGAACTTTTCCAGTCTCTGGTCGCCGAAAGCACGAATCGTAGCTGTTTCGAGGACGCGGCTAATCCTGCACAAATAGTGAAGAGCCGATTGCATGCAGCGATCGGCACAGCGGGGAACGGCTGTGACCACATAAACGAATGCCCGGCACGAAGGCCGGGCACCCTGAAATCTCAATGTCGCACGCCGGCAAGCGTGAAACCGGAGACCTTAGACACTCCTGACATAGAGGTTTCCGAGCCTCGGTTCAAGGGAGCGCGCTTCGCGCCACGGATGAGTTTTGCCTGGTCCTGGCCTCCGAAAAGGAGGGTGGAAGATGGCTTTATCGGTGGGGGA
>JXCB02000009.1:33834-38411 GCA_000828075.3 Tolypothrix campylonemoides VB511288
TCCTACCTTCCGCGTTGGCTACGCCCCGCCCCGCTTCCCGAGGACGAAGTGCAGCGCCACGCGGATCGCGAAGCCGACACCCGGCACATGCTGAAATCCTTGTCTTGCCGTGAGCTCGCCGAGGCGACCGTCAGTGGCTCGCTCGGCAAAATTCTTGCGAAGCTCGGCGCGGCTGTCGATCGTCGGGAGCGTGAAGCTCAAATTGATCCGCAACCGCTAACGGATTCATATAATAAGGCGCAGACGGTGTTGGCCTAGTCGGCCAACGCAACTCGCCTGACGGCGCGAAAGCAGCACCGACATCACCAACCAACACCCTCACCACGTACCGCAACCGAAGGACGCACCGGCTACGCCGGCGCGAATGCTCCCCAGTGGGAGCAAGCGGCTTCTGTCGGTTCCAAATCGCGATGTTCGTGCTTGCTGCAGCCGTTTTTGGGTCATGACCGCGGCCGTAGCGCCAAGGCGTAAGGGGTGGCTCGACCGAAGCGTCATCAATTCCCGGCGTGATGCGGCTCTACCGCCAAAGCTGGTGATGAACGACCCGGCCGTCAGCTCCTGGACCGTGGCGATTTCCCGGTCGACGACTTGTGCCGCATCGATCTCAGACCTGCCCTGCCGATCCGCTATCCCTGGACGATGGGAAGATGGGCGTTGGCCGCCTTCTACGATCAAGCGAATAACCGGCTGTGCCTACGGTTTCCGCGATGCGGACCCTCCGTTTTTTCGCTTGATCGCGGCGCCTGCACGCCCGTCCAATTCCCATCAGGAATGAGCCTGATCGATCGGAAGGACAGGACCATGCAGAACATTGCGGAATTTCGGATCATCGGCCGGGTCGGGAAGATCACGGAGCACGACAAGGTGACGAAGGTGAACGTCGCCGCCAACTACAACCGCCAGGAGAATGGCGAATGGGTGACCGACACGCACTGGAATGAGGTGACACTGTTCAGCAAGCTGATCGAGCGCGCCGCCAAGGCGCAGAAGGGCGATCTGGTCCACATCACAGGCCGCGTCCGCCAAAACTCCTACGATACGGCCGAGGGCCGGCGCTACACGGTGGAGCTGATCGCGGACGGCTTCGCGGTTCTCGCCAAGGGTTCAGAGGACCGCGACTAGGCGCGGTCGGGGCCGCCTACCGGCGGCCCTTCCCGCCTGCGAAGCTCCAGCTCGACCGCCTCGCGAATGAAGTCGGCCTGGCTCTCGCTCTCGCGCAGGACAGATTTGATGCGCCCAAGCGTGCCCTTCGGAAAACGCGCAAGCGTCTGATCCTCCATCGGAGGGCGACCAACGGAACGGACCTTGCTAGACGTCATCCATTGCCCTAGTAATTACCGATACCGCATATTGACGGCATTTGCGGTATCGTATATTATAGGTTGTGCCTTTCATCAAGGCGACGGAGGAAGGCCATGTTGGGTAATCTGCTGACGATCGGGCTATTCGTCCTGATCGCGTGGGCCGTCCTAAGAGGCGGTGGCGGTTCTACCCCGCGCATCTGGAGTGGCGACACTCCGGATGAGGAGGGGCGCCGCAACACCCGCACGGATTCCAACTATCGCGGTTATGAGCACTGGAACAACAATTCTGATCGAGGCTGGTAGGGCGTGAAGACCATCGCCATCAATGTCGAGAAGGGCGGCGCGGGCAAGACCATGATCGCGTGCCATTTGGCATGGCTGCTCGCCGACGCCGGTCATCGTGTGCTGTTCCTCGATCTCGATCGCCAGTGCAATGCGACGGACGCGCTCGTCGAATTTGAGAGCCTCGGCACGTGCAAGCCGCTGTTCGAGCCGAAATATGCTCCCCCCGCTACATTCCCGCGGCTCGCGATCTACTCCAATCGCATGGGCGGGGAATATGACGCTGACTATCCCCGCGCGCTGTCGGCTCTGAACGCCAATTTTCCGACGCTCGATCCGTTTTTCGACTTCTGCATCATCGACACGCCACCCTCCTGGTCGTGGATCAATTTCGCGGCTCTGTTGGTGTGCAACCACTTGATCGTCCCCGTCGAACTCGGGCCGTTCGGGCCGGCAGCGACCAAGCAGGTGTCGGATTCGATCCAGACCGTGAATCAGCGTCGGAAAACGCCGATCCACGTCGTAGGGCTCGTGCCCAACCGGGTACGCGCCAACGACACGCATCAGATGAAGATGCTGGCTGCGATCAAAGAGAAGATCGGGCGCAACCTGTTCACCAACTTTCTCCCAGAGCGAGCGCACTACAGCCAGGCCATCCAAGAGCATGTGCCGGTGTGGCGGTTCGACAAGGATGTGCGGACCTCACTCCCGCCCATGCGCGCTTTTCTCGAGGAAGCCATGACCCGGATCGGGAGCCACAAATGACAGACTTCTCCGGCTTCGACGTTTTCAGCGAGAAGGCGGCCGTGGCGGACGCCGATCGCGTCCAGCTCCTCGATCCCGAGCTGGTGTACCCCGATCCTGAGAACGTCCGCAGCGAGATCGACCCGGCCAAAATCAACGAGATGGCCGAGACGATCAAGGAGCGTGGCCAACTTCAGCCCATCACCGTTGCGCCGAAGGATGCCGAAGGGCGCTATCGGATCATGTATGGCGAGCGGCGCTGGCGCGCATGCCAGAAGCTCGGGGTGCAAGTCCGCGCGATCGTCAGCAAGACGGACGATGTCGAGCAAGTCCGGATCGATCAGTTCATCGAGAACGACCAGCGCGAGGATCTGTCGACGGCCGACATGATCCGGTTCGTCACCGGACAGGTCGCAAATGGACGCTCGCTCGCCGAGCTGGCCCGGGCGACCGGCCGAAACCGTACGCTGCTGACCCGCTATCAAGGACTCGCGAAGGCACCTGACTATATCGCTGCGCTGTTTGCCGACATTTCAATGCGGAGCGCCGTTGCCCTTGTTCAGGCCGCGAAGACGGACGATGCGGGAACCCGCGCATTCGTCGCCAACACCGCCGTCGAGGATATGACGGTGCTAGCGTGCGAGCGGTTCGCGCGCGAGGTTGGCGCAAAGAAGTCGGCGCCAAAGCCCGCGCCTGTCCCTCAAGCCGAAACGACACCTGCTACTGGCGAAGATGATCCGGCAGCGAGTGACGGAGGCGAAGCGGCGGCGACGACGGACGTGATCCGGGACGACGAGGCCGATCGGGCAATGGACGAAACGCCGGTGCCTGTCGGTCGTGCTTTGACAGACAGTGCTGTGGCCGAGGCCCCTGCACCCGCGCCTCGCTCGCCATCTAAGTCCAGGGCGGGCAAGCAGCGGGTGGAGCGCCCAACGATTGAGATCGAAGGCAAGCGCGCGATGGTTGTCGAGGCATTGCTGCACTTTGAGGATGAGGCGGAACCCCGCATCGTAAGCTGGCGCTGATTGCGCCGGCTGAGCGCGAGCGTCGGTAGCGACTGACACTCACGCTCAGGTCCAATCCTCCCTTCCGCGACTTCTTCAATTCGGGAACGGTTTGGGTGTGCCACGTGGCACACTTTAAGGCTGATTTTTGTGGGGGATCTTTGATGGCAGGATAGGTGTTGCTGCGTTCATCGTATTACATTACCCTTGTAGGGCCATGTCGCTCGCGCCGCAATCTGCATCCCCCAACAAAAATTCAGCGATGTTGACGGCGCGCATCGATCGCGAGCTGCTTGCCGCGTTCGACGCCGTGGCCGAGGGCAGGGGAGGGCGCAGCGCGCTTCTCCGCACCGTGCTTCAGCAAGCCTTAAAGCATATAGCCGACGCCCCCCGGATCGCTCCGCGCGCCGACAGTGCCGGCAATCGCGTGTCGCTCACCTTCACGGACGCCGAAACGGCCGTCCTCGATCGTCGCGCGGCCGAGCGGGGTGTAGATCGAGCTGGATGGATCAAGGCGCTTGTGCGCCGGCACATCGCGCTAAAGGCCGGTGTGGACGATGGCCTGCGCGATGCCGTGGCGCCAATCCGAATGCAGCTCCAGCGCATCGGCCGCAATCTCAATCAGGCAATGAAGGCTGGTAACGCCGCGATGATGGCCGACAGTGGCCTGCAGATCGATCGCGAGCTGCGCCGGATCGCGGATATGCGAGAGGAGATCAACGAGCAGATCGCATCGCTGGCGGACGTGCTGCGTGGTGAGACCGCTTTCTGGGAGGTCGCCGACTGATGCCGTTCGGGGATCGCGAGGACGAATTATGGGAGGCGATGAAGCCGAGCTTCAAGCCGCGCCTCGTCAGCGATCCGAACGTCAAATATGCCCGGCACGTCGTGAACGGCACGGGGCCGTTTGCGTCTAGATCGCTGGCAGCGTCGCATCATTTAGGAGATGCTCGGGCTACGCTGGCGCGTGTCGTTCGACGCACGCCCGAAGTGCTCGTCAAGGTGACCGGACGGAAGAAGGGCGCCAAGCATCTCGCTGCACATCTCGATTATATCGGCCGCCACGGTGACATCCGGATCGAGACGCGTGATGGCGAGCAGATCTCGACGAAGGAGGACGCACAGCGGATCGCGGATGAGTGGTCCGATCCAGTATATTGGCGCCAGGGCACGACCGTGTCGGCCGTGGCAATGGTGTTTTCTATGCCGGCGGGAACCGACCCGGACACCGTAAAGCAGGCGG
>JXCB02000009.1:38486-40145 GCA_000828075.3 Tolypothrix campylonemoides VB511288
CGCCACGCTACACGCGAGGCCAGGGAAGGGCCGGCACCAGCATGGCGCTGACGCAGCTTCGCGCGCGTATACGTAGCGGCGCTTCACGTCAGCCGACTGAGGCCGACTTACGGCAAGCGCGCGAGGCGATGCAGATCGCGCTTGGGAAAGCGCAGCAGCCCGCCTTTGTGTCCAAAACCCGGGCGCGTTGGCAGGACACCAAGCGGCGCTATGAGGCAGCGGCCGAACGGCTCGACCGCAGCCCCGATCGCGAGGATCGCAACCTCGCGCGCGACGTGAGGCAGTTCCTTCGGGAGCGAGCGAGCATCGACACTGTTCCGGATCGGATGCTGCGCGAGGCTGAGGCGCGCGTGCGGGATGCGGAAAAGCGAACCAGGAGCGAACCGGCACAGGAGCAGGGTGCGCCACGTGGCACACCTCCACCTCCGTCGAGGTGGCGATGAGCGTCACGGACCGGACGCCTTCAGACCGGTGCTGGAATCGGGAGACAATTCGTCGAGAACGCCATACCTCTTCCACCCGCGAGAGTGGACGTTTAGGGCCCGCGTCAAAGGGGTGCAGGGGGTTGGATGACTGATTTCAAGGAAGTGGCGCCCCCAACGCTGCCTAAGACCCTCCCGAGCGTCGTACAATTTCAAAGCGGCCCTCCCATCGCCCCGATCGCACGGCTGATGATCTACAGCCCCGATGACTGGGAAAGCTTCATCGAAGAGTGGGTCTCTGCCGCGCTCAGCGCATCATACAAGTCGGTTGCTCGGTTCACTGGCAGCGGCGACAAAGGCATCGACGTTGCCGGGTTCGTCGACGCAAACGGCCTGAACGGCGTCTGGGACAACTTTCAGTGCAAGCACTACGCCCAGCCCCTGTCACCGACCGTGGCGTGGCCGGAGATTGGGAAAATCCTGTGGTTCTCCTTTAACGGCCACTACACTGCGCCACGCGCCTATTATTTCGTCGCGCCGCGCGGCGTCGGGACCAAGCTTAACTTGCTGCTCGGTCACGCCGCTAACCTTAAGGCTGAGACGAAGAAGGTCTGGGCGAAGAACATAGCGGAAAGCATCACTGGCACACAGAGGGTCGATCTAACCGGCGCTTTTGCCGCGTACGTCGACAAGTTCGATTTTTCGATCTTCAAGGCGATCTCGCCGCGAGAGCTTATCGAGCAACATCGGAAGACGCCATATTTCCTCGAGCGCTTTGGCGGGGAGCTACCTGCGCGTCCGCTTCCCGAGAAGCCACCCGAAGCCGTGCAGGGTCACGAACAACGTTATGTTGAGCACCTTCTTGCCGCGTATGCCGAACACAAGAAGGAAGCGATCGCCGACATAGCGGCGCTCAAGAAGTGGAAACCGCTCAGCGATCACCTGAACCGTCAGCGCGAGAGTTTTTACCACGCCGAGTCGTTCCGGGTATTTCTTCGCGAGAAGGTCGACCCTGGCACGTTCGAAAGCCTGCAGGACGAGATCCACGACGGCGTTATTGATACCGCCGAGGGCACGTTCGTCGACGGGTTCGAGCGCGTAAAGGCTGTCACTCAGGCGTCTCAGACCGTTCCGCTCGATGCACACCCGCTTGGATCAAGCGCGTTCGTGAAGGATCGTCACGGGATCTGCCATCAGCTCGCCAACGACGATCGTCTGCGATGGACACAGCCGTGAG
>JXCB02000009.1:40183-48909 GCA_000828075.3 Tolypothrix campylonemoides VB511288
TCAGTCAGGGTCTCCGTCAGCGGCGCCGGCGTCAGGCGATAATTCTCCATGGCGAAGCCGGGCGASGGCGGCTGCGCCAGCGCGCCCTCCATGCCGGCAAACCAGGAGGCGAGGGTGGCTTGGTCCGTCATCGTGGCGAAGGCCTCGGTCTCCGCCTCGTGTCCGGCGCGGCGGACGAATTCATGAAAGCTGCCGACATGATCGACGTGCGCGTGCGTGGCGACGGCCAGCACCGGCTTGCCTGTGGCCGGGACGGCTGACGAGAGGCTGGCGACGCCGGTGCCGAAATCGAGCTGGATGTCGAAATCGCGCCCGGCAATCCGGTAGAGGTTGGCGCGGAAGAACGGGTGCACGAAAGGTTCCGTGATCCGTAAGGACGGCATCGTATACCAGGCAGGAGAGCTCGCGGAGACCTTCTTGGACGCGTTGCAATCGCCGTATTCGACGGAGCTTAAGAGCCGAGCCACTTGGCTAGTCGACCACCTTGGCTCGTATGGAGAAGATGAGTTCGACAAGCTGATGCGCCGGTTCTTCGACCAGTGGGTTATGGAGTTCCAGCATGTCGAGCAGAGCTTGGGCGGAGCGGCATGAGTGTGCGGTTGCGCCTTTGCTCGTTGAGCTATCATGGCCCGTTCCGGAAACCTGCCGTCGTGACGTTCAAGCCCGGCATGAACGTGATCTATGGTGCGTCGAACACCGGGAAGTCATTCATCGTTGATACGATCGACTTCATGCTTGGGGGTAAGGGCCCGCTTCGCGACATTCCAGAGCGGGTCGGCTACAAACATGTGCTCTTGGGCATGGAGACGACCGTAGGCGATCAGTTCACGATCGGCCGCGCCGTCGATGGCGGCCCTTTCGTCCTTTATGAAGGCTTGTTTGCGGAGGAGATGCCGTCGATCGACGGGAAGGTACTCGCCGATCAGCACAACGACAGGCGCGATGATAATCTGTCGGCGTTTTTGCTTGAGAAGCTGGGCTTGGCGCACAAGCGTGTCCGCCGAAATAAGAAGGGAGACACGAACAGCCTCAGTTTCCGAAATATCGCTCGACTCGTGGTCATCAACGAGGAAGAGATTATTCAGCAGAGATCTCCGCTTTCAGACGGCGGGTATGGGATGGGGGACACCGCGAACACGTCGGTGTTCAAGCTGCTTCTTACAGGAGTGGACGACACCTCGCTTGCTGCAGCCAAGACGCGTTCGCCGGAAGATCAAACCCGGGACGCACAAATCCTGCTGCTCGATCAGCTTATCGCTGATTATCGGAAACAGGTGAAGGACCTCGCGGGGTCGGACGAGCTTCAGGAGCAGCTCGATAAGCTCGAGGCGGCCATGGAAGGTCAAAGTGAGCAGCTAGCGATTTCGGAAGCAGGCTTCCGCACCGCGTCGACCGAGCGCCGCGACCTGGCTCGACGGGTAGAAGAAGGGCGCAACCGCCTCGCCGAGATCACGGTTCTCCTCGAACGCTTTCTGCTGCTTGGCGCTCATTATCGATCCGACCTCGCACGACTCGAAGCAATCGCCGAGGCTGGAACGCTGTTTGGTGCTTTGGGCGAGGTTGACTGCCCCTTATGCGGGGCTGCTCCAGACCAGCATAAGCAAACCGATGATTGCGAGGGTAATGCCAGCCTTATCGCCGCTGCGGCTCGTGCTGAAATCGCGAAGATCACGTCCCGACAGGCCGATCTCGATTCCACGGTAGATGCGCTCAGGAACGAAGCTGTTCAGTTTGAACGGCGACTGCCACGTCTGGAAGAGCGGCTCACCGCTGTGGCAGGTGAGATCGATCGGGTGGTCGCTCCCAATCTGAAGCAGCTCCGTTCGAGTTATCGGCAGCTCGCGGACAAGACCGGTGAAGTCCGTGAAGGCATCGCAGTCCATCGGGGCTTGCTAGATTTCGAGGATCGAAAGGCGAAGCTCGAACGCGAAATGGCAGACGGATCCGGTAGCTCGAGCACCGCGGACGTCGATCTATCAACCAGCACGGCCGACAGATTTGCGACCATCGTTCGAGACGTGTTGAAGGCGTGGCACTTCCCAGGCGTGGATCGTGTTCACTTTGATATGAAGGTCCGCGACCTTGTCATCAACGGGAAGGCGCGTACCTCATTCGGGAAGGGGCTTCGTGCGATCACGCAAACAGCGTTCTCGACAGGTCTCCTTGAGTATTGCGTGGCGGAAAAGACGCCCCATCCTGGCTTCCTTGTCGTTGACTCGCCACTCCTGTCCTACCGGGAGCCTGACGGAGCGGCGGACGACCTCCGCAGCACGGATCTGAACGATCACTTCTACTCGTATTTCGAGAGCTGGGGGAGCGACCGACAGGTTCTAATCGTGGAGAATACCGATCCCCCTGCGAACGTGAAAGCCAGTCCCCAAGCAGTGATGTTCACCGGGATCGAGGGGTTGGGTCGAGCCGGCTTGTTCCCGGCGCCCCAGGCGGCAAGCGAGGAGCCTGCAGCATCAGACTAGGGGCATGACGGCCAGGGTGTGCCACGTGGCACACCCGGCTGTGCTCGCGCCCAGTCACCGGGATCGCGATTTTTGCAAGACTTGGTCCTGGGTCATCTCGCGCACCTGTTGCTCCTGTCGAGCCTTCACCTCGATGCCGGCGATGGCCTCGCCGCGACCGAGCCGCGCCGCGACATCTTCCTTGCGTTCCGCCACAAACTCGCGCCGCTTCTCGTGGTCGTTGGGGAAGCGGTCGGCTGCAACCGTCATCGCGAGCGCGACATGGCTTTGGGCCTTCCGCAGCTCCGGATCTTTTGCGTTCTGGACGTCTGACTGCCGGCGAAACCGCTCCGCCAGATCGGTTCGAGGCTCGGGCTGTTCTCTCGCGTCTCGCGCCTGGTTGGCAGTCCGCGTTGTTTGCCCTTGGTTGTCGGGAAGGCCGGCCTGCCGCGCTTGCTCGCGTTCGGCAGCAGCCTTCGTCTTGTCGTCGGGCTTGTAGCCATCGACCTTGATACCCTGTGCGGAGGCGGCGAGGTAGGCCGCTCGCTGGAACTCGGCGTCGCCGCTGACCTTGATCGACGTCCACCCATTCTCTTTCGCGAGCCGGATCAGGTCAGGGAGGGAGTCCCGGTCCTTGGCCTTGATGCGATCCGGCGTGATCGTCGCGACCGGCTGCTTGTCGTGTGCGCTCCGATAAAGCTTGTTCCCGACCCGCAGAAACCGTGAGTCCAGCTCAGGCGGCACTTCCATCGGTCGCCTACGGCGGGCCTCGCCTTCCTTGCCGGCGCCGGCAGCTTCGACATTTTCAACCATGTCACCGCTCCTGTTCTATTACACCAACGACCTCGTCGCCACGCTGCTCGGCCGACACGTCGATAAGCATGTCGGGGTGATCCTGGGTAACGACGCAATCCATTGCGAACGTGAACGGGTCAGGGTCCGTGAGCTGGTCGAATGTCGGCATCGCGCAGTCGGGCAGGTCTTCGTCGTCGCGCAACGTGCGCGGGATCGGGGGCACTTCCGGCGCCGGCTCGACACGCGCACGAAAGAGTCCGTCCGCATAGTAGCGGATCTTGTCGCCGTGGATCGGAGGTATGCCGCCCCGGAGGAGCAGCAATTCGCTATCCGGAAATTGCATCAGCTCTTGCGGGAGCAGAAGGGCTCGGCGCTGGTCCGACATGGACTTGGAGCGGTTCGCCAGGACGCCGTGGATCGTGAGCGACTTTGTGATGGATTCCTGCCCGACGTAGCCGATCCGCTCGGACAGCTCGTTTGCCACCCGCAGCTCCTTGGGAGTGAACGCGACCTCGACGCCGCAGTTGGCGACGATCTCGTTGGCGATATGCTCGCCATAGACGGCGCGGAGCTGCGATCGGGATTGGATGACGGGCAGGAGCCGGATGCCGTAGCCGGCGACGTAGGAAAAGGCGCTGGCGATCACCTGTGCCCGCCCGATCCGCGCGAACTCGTCGAGGATGACGAGGACTTTGAGCGGCGTCTTGGCACCGGGCAGATCGCGCACGTTCAGGTCGACAAGCTGCTGAAACAGGAGGTTGTAGAGCGGCGCGACCCGATCCAGCTCGTCTGGGGAAACGCCGAGATAGATCGACATGCGCTTGGTGCGCAGCTCGCGCAGATCGAAGTCGCACTCCTCCGTCGCCGCGTCGACGCGGGGGTTGAGCCACAGGCTCAGCTTGGACGTGACGGTCTGGACGATCCCGGCGAACGTATTGTCGGCCCCCGACGTGAAATCGGCGAGGGCGTTGCGGCACCCCTGCGACAGAGCAAGCGAGCGATCCTCGAGGACGCGCTTGAAGAACCCGCGCGTGTCGCCCGTCGTCATCAGCCGATAGATCGAGCCGATGGTGAAGGGTTGGTCGGCGACCGCGAGGTAAGCACCGACACCGACAAAGGCGGTCCGCGCCGAGTCCGTCCAGAACGGTTCCCCACGTTCGGGAGGGACGAACAACATCGTTGCGATCTTTTGCAGCTCGATCACTACCTGGTCGGGATCGGTGCGATCGATGTAGCCGAGCGGGTTGTAGCGGGAGGTCCGCCCCTCCGGATCGGTCGGGTTGAACAGGTAAACCGCTTGGCCGTATTTCTTGCGAAAGCCCGCCGTCGCGTCCCAATTCTCACGCTTCACATCGAGGACGACGACCGACTCCTGCCATGACAGGAGGTTCGGAATGACGATGCCGACGCCCTTGCCCGAGCGGGTAGGGGCCTCGACGATGCAATGTTCGCTGCCGCCGAAGGTGAGGAACTTGCCACCCTTCTTACCCAGGACGATGCCTTCATCGGCGCGAAAGCCGGCGCGGCGGATTTCGCCTTCCTTGGCGAAGCGGGCGGCACCGTGGAGGGGCGGCTTCTGCTTCGCGACCCACCACAGCATCAGGCCGGCGATGATGACGCCGACCAGAGCACCTCCGGCAAGGGCCTTCAGCACCACCGGGTCATGCCGGTAATACCAGAAGAACGCCGGCATCTTGAATATGTCGAACTTTGCGCTGGGGAGTCCGAGGTAGATCCACGCGACGACCGACGTGATGAGGAAGGCGACCACAATCCCGACCGGGATGCCGAGCGCGAGGATGGCGCCCTTTTTAGGCGGCATGGCGCCCTGCCGGATCATAGTAGATCTCGGTCATTCGGAATTTGCCGTCGATCTTCTTCATCTGAACCACGACGTCGACCAGAATTTTCAGCAGCGAGCGGATGTCCTCGCGCGCCAGGTCCGCGCCGCCCTCGCTCTCCTTTACCAGCAGCGTCAGTTGCTCGAACGCCAGCTCGGCCGAGTCCGCGTGAATTGTCGTGATCGAGCCGGGGTGGCCACTGTTGACGTTGCGCAGGTAGAAGAACGCAGTCCCGTCACGCAGCTCCTGGAGAAGGATGCGATCGGGCCGCATGCGCAGAGCGCTTTCCAGCAGCTCCTTGGCCGTCACCTTGGCCGTGCCGGTGCCGTCCTTGCTGTAGATCATATGGACGACATTCTTGTGGGGCACGGCCAACTCGCGCGTGTCCTCGATCGTGAGTAGCCGCTCATTCTCCGGAATGAGCTTGATGAGGCCTTTGGAGAACGTCGTCTTGCCGGAGCCCGTCGCGCCGGAGATCAGAATGTTGAGCCGGTTCTGAACCGCGAGTTCGAAAAATTCCACATGCCGACCCGCATGGAGCAGGCCAAGCAATCGTTCCTCGACGGGGCTGACCCGCTTGGTGGCCACCTTCGTCTCCGCGAAAAGGCCGTTCGCCTCGAAGTCCGCCATCGTCATCGTCTTCGTGGACGGCTTGCGGACCGTGATCGACACGGTGCCGTCGGGCACGACGGGCGGAAGCACGAGCTGGACGCGCTCGCCGGTCGGAAAGATCGTCGAGCAGATCGGATTCTCGCGCGTCACGTCCTGAGAGGTAAACGCGGCTGCGGCCCTGGCCAGTTGGTTGAGGGCATCGAGCGTCAGATCGCCCTCATGCTCCCAGGTCCACCCTCCATGCCGCTCGACGCCGACGATCGCCGGTTCGTTGATGACGACTTCGGTTACACCATCGTCATCCAGATACTGGCGCAGCGGGCGAACAGCGTGATCGAGGATCGCCGTGTTGCGGAACGGCGCGTTCATTTGAGGCCGAGCCCATAGACCTGCGAGAAGTCGAAATCCTTGGCGACGGTTATCGCCATCTCGGTCCCTTGATTGACGCGCACGATCGGGCGAATTTGCTGCGTGTCGTTGAGGATTTGCGATGTCGTGTCGCCGGGAGTGCGGAACACCGTCGAGCCCTGCGGGCTGACGGCCTGGCCGGCGATTTGCCCGCCCGCATCAAGCACGCTGAACAGCATTGCGGCGCCGAACCGCTGCCAGAAGAACCGATCGATCTTCCCGGTGACGCCGGCACGACCAAGCGGGTCCGATGCCGGCGAGCCGATGTCGATCGCGACGCCGCGGGGCGTGACCGCCCGCGTCCACATCGCGAAGAGGCGATTTTGGCCGCGCTGCAACCCACCCTGGTACTCGCCGAAGACGCGCGTGCCTTTCTCGAGCAGCACGACGCGGCCGTTGTCCGAATAAACATCCCGAGGGATGATGCACGTCGTGTAGCCCGGCACGCTGCTATCCATCGCGGTCTGGAGCGTGCACGGGATGATGGCGCCCGCTGTGACGAGATAGTTGCGGTCGCCGATCATGCGCGCCGTGGCAGTCCCGATCGCCGAGGTCTGCTTGAGGTTGTCGAGACTGGTCCTGGACGGCGCATTTTCGCCATCACCTTGCGGGTTGCCGGCGCCGGCGACCTCTCCGAGCACGCGCCTGGCGGTCTGGTCGCCATTGTAGGCGATCAGCGTCGATCGCCGCGCATTGTCGCGCAGCTCCCGGGCTTCGTTGGCACGCCGCTCTGCCTCGCTAACACCGCGGCTCTGCTGCCCACCTGCCGATCCGTACGGAGTGATCCGCTGACCGTCAGGGCCGATGGCCGGTACTTGCTCGCCGGTGAGCTGGACCGGGGCGTTCGGATCGCGGGGCGCGGCCGCGAGCGTCGGTGCGATGACGGAGTTCGGATCGTAGGGCGCCTCGGCAGCCGGGGGCGGGGCCTTCCTGGCTTCCAATGCCTTGTTGTCGCCACCAGACCCGGAAACGAGCGACAGTACGCCGAACACGACCGCGCCGGCCAGCGCCGCACCCACGACCATCTTCTTGTTGTCCCATTGGACGGCGTTCAGTGACGGAATGCGGTTCGGGCGATCGGCCGCAGGGGGAGCGCGATCAATCTCGTTCACGTCGGGCGTCGCGTCGATGTCGAATCGCTTATCGGACACGTCAGTTCTCCGTCGTGCGCTCGACCGCTTCCGACGCCGTGTCCGTCTTGGGATCGCGGCCGTAGAAGCTCGGGCTTTCGTTGTAGATGCACAGCACCACCTTGCCCCGGCGCAGACGCATTTCCTTGTAGACGCCATGGACGACGACGAACTCGTCGCGCACGTCGAACGAGGCGGTGGCCTCACTACCGTCGGGGTTGACGGTGAAGATCGCAGGTATCTCGCGCTGGTTCGGGAAGCGCATCACGGTGAACTGCCCGTTGTCGCTGACTTCGGACGGTTGCAGCTCGGACGAGCCTTGGACCTTGTAGTTGAGATTCCGGGTGCCTTCGAGAACACCGATGTCCAGCGCGGCTTTGATCGCGCCGTTCTGCGCGGCGAGCGCCGCGGCGAGCTGCGCGCGCTGTTGCGCCAAGCGGGCCTGTGCCGCCTCATATTCCGGATAGCGCAGCCGGACCTTGAAGAAGGTGCCCCGAGAGCGAGCCGTCGCGACAGCCGACAGCTCGAAGGTGTAGTTGCGCTTGGTGCCTTGGAATTCCGTCACGACGATCAGGTTGGTGGCGCCAGCCCGCTCGCGCGGCTTCACGAACAGCGAGTTGTCAGCGGGGGCGACCTCCCAAGACACCGTGTCGCCCATCGCTACAAACTTGATGACCTCGCCGGGCGCGAACTCGATCTGCGTTGCAGTCCGGAACGCACTCCGGATCTGGATCACGTTCCCGTCGGTATAGTTGACCTCGCGGATACGCGCGTCGGGACCGTGCTGCGCGGGGGTCTGCGCCAGTGCCGGCGCTGCCGCCACGGTGCTGATCGCCGTGGCCAGAAGCAGGATCGTCCTCATCGCGTCGGAACCTCCACGTCGGCCCGGTATGTCTTCACCTGAAATCCGAGCGGATTGGCGTAGCGACCGGCTTCCGTTTCCGGCTTCGACAGCACATCGAAAGTGATGGTCGCGATAGCGGGCGTCTCGATCACCTGTTGATCGCGTTGAAGCCGCTTAATGAAGCGGACCTGTGCGACGTTGGGGGAGATGAACGCTACCGAGCGGATCGCTACGAAAACCGCGTCATTGGCGGTGAACTGGTTCTGCGGGGAGTCCGGATTGTCCTTCTTGTAGAAGGCTGTCCAACGGGTCTGTTCCTCGCGCGCCGAGAGCGAGAGCACCTTCCGGAAGAACTCTTCCCGTGCTTGCGGAATCCACCCTTCGCGAGCGCGCACATAGTCGGCGAGGAAATACTTACGGATTGCCTCGTCGTAGGTGATCGTCTTGTCGCCGTGCAGCTCCTGGGTGACTTCCGTTGCACCCGTCGATCGGTCGACGGTGACGACGTATGGAACGACCGTCTTGAGCGGCGAGAGGGCCAGCACCGCAGCCGCGCAGATCGCGGCAAACACGATCGCGACTATGGCGACGATCCAAGCGATCCGGCGTGAGCGGACTGCGGCCACGAACCGATCCCGGTCCC
>JXCB02000009.1:50214-51796 GCA_000828075.3 Tolypothrix campylonemoides VB511288
GATATAGATCGTCACGCCGATCCGGAGCGGCCCGGAAATCCAACTTATCACCCCAGCATAAACCGCGATAATCGCAGCCAGAGCGTCATTCAGGTAGGTAAACATCGACTGAAAGAGATTACCCATTCTACCTACCCTTCAATCCAACTCAGCCAAGAGTCGTAAAGCTAAATACCCATGCCACTCTTGAACTCGTCTCGATCCTTCTTCGATTGGATGAGTTGATTAGCTGTATCCACGTTGTTGCAGTTATTCACGACAACTGAGGGCCAGCTCGCTGGAGGGCGTTGTGACGCTTTCCACTTCTCGCAAACCCCACCCATCTCCACACGCTCTTGTTCGTGCTGCGTGTAAAAGGCGGCATCACGAAGCGGCATGTCAGACCGAAGATCATCCCCGGTTTGCTGCCGCTCTGATGGTGAGCAGGAAGGGAGCGCAACGATCGCCAAGCTGACAGTCGCGGCTCGCAAGGTGCGCAGCATTAATCGATCCCCATTCCGGCTTTGAAGCTGGCGCGATCCGACTGCTGCATGGCGACGTATCGCTGATAATCAGCTTCGGCCTTTGCACGGCGCTGAAGCTCGATCGCCTGAAGCGCCATCTGATCGTTCATCATCTGCGCCTGTTCGAGCTGGAGCCGCGCCGACATGTCGGCACGTTCCGCGGCCGAGGTTGAGGCATTTAGCCGGCTCCTCAGCGCTTCCAGGCCCTGGCGCCGGCTCGTCACTGCATCGCCGACGTTGCCGGCCAGGCCCGTCGTCACGGCCGCTTGGCGCGAGCCTTGCTCATACGCGGCACGCTGATCGGCCGTCATCGTTGGCGAGCCGCGCCCGATGAGATCCTGATAGACGTCGTTCGCCTTGCCCCGCAGGCCGCCAACGACGTTGAGATCGCCGTTGGTGTAGCCGTCGAGGGAGCTGGACGACACGTTGCTGTTGCGCAGCACATCGTTCTTGAGCTGCTGGGCGACGTTGCCGATGTCCGTCATCTTGTTGAGGTCTTGGTAGAGCTTCTGCGCCTCGCGGATCTGGTCGGCACCTTGTTGGATGACCTGAACGCCCTGCTTCACCTGCTCAATCTGCTGGAGGATCGAGCCGACGTCGTGGACCGGAATGCCTTGCGCGCGCGCCGAGCTGGCCAGCATGAGCGCCGATCCTGACAGCGCGAGTGCGATTGCCTTCATTCTACGCATGTCCCTCTCTCCTTCAGCTTGGCCGACGACGTTGGTGGAATACGGGGAGCCAGTTGGCGGGATCGGGGCCGAACTCGGCCGCGGCCTGGACGGCGATCGGCGTCGTCTCGGCGCGACCCGACAACACCGCCAGCTCGTTCTCGAGGCCGGTCAGGTCCAGCTCGACCACAACACTGTCATGGCCCTGCTTCACGAGGAACTTGCGCGACTCCGGCGACAATTCCTCGCGGATGAGCTGATATTCCGCGTCGGTGAGGGAAAAGCCCTCTACATAGTCGCGGCGTGATCCCTTGGGGTTGGGAAGCATCACCTGGGTCGCGACCTGTTCGAGGATCGAGTGCGCAATATCGCTCTTGAGCTGTCTCTTATACACATCTAGATGTGTATAAG
>JXCB02000009.1:53788-67213 GCA_000828075.3 Tolypothrix campylonemoides VB511288
GCCGACCCGTTGCGCGCCGACACGACGACGGTGGCACCGGCCGCGAGCAGGCGCTCGGCCGTCGCGCGGCCGATGCCGGTGGAGGCGCCGACGAGCCAGCAGACCTGCTGCGGCCAGTCGGTGATGCGGGGGTTCAGCGGCATCGTGAGCTCACGGCTTGGTGAAGGCGAGCGTCACTTCGCCGAGGTAGATGCCGAACTTGCTCATCACCGCCTTGTTCGTCCACGCTAGGCCCTTTCGCGAAACACAGGCGGAAGCGGGGCGTGCGGCGCACCCCGCTTCCAAGAGCATCAGCCTTGGAGCTGGTCGACGATCCAAGGCGCCGAGAAGATGATCGCGATGCCGATGATGACGGTGACGAGCGCCCCGGTGTTGACCCGCCCCGTCAGCCACCCGAACCCCGCCGCGATGAGTGCGAGGATCGCGACGATGCGCAGCAGCCCATTGCTCAGCAGGCCGAGAACGGCGTTGCCGAAGCTCTCCAGATTGGTCTGCGCGAACGCCGGCTCGGCCGAGAGCAGCGACGTCAGCGCCACCACGCCGAACATCGACAACAGCCGCGAGACCTTGCGCTGGCGCGGGGTCATCGCGCCGACGCGCGCGGTGACACGGCTTCGGAGGGCGAGCGCCGGCCCACCGAAAGATGCGAGATTCATCGGTTTTCTCCTTCTCCGGCGAGCCGCGCTCGCTCATATTCCGCCCTCGCAAACACGTCCCAGGATGGCGGCGGTGGGGGAGGCGCAGCCTTGGGCTGCCCCGCTTGGGACGTGTTTTCCTCGACGAGCGCGGCGAGCTGCGCAGCCGCGCTCGACCCTTCGCCGGTGTTTGTCGCGTCGGTGAACGCGCTCACGCGAACCGCGACGGGCCGGATACCGTCGGAAATGCCGGCATTGCCGATCACCTTCCCGACATAGCCGTTGGAGAAGCCACGCGACTGCGACCCGGTGTTATACATTGATAGGGCGATGCGGAGCGCGCGCTGCGGGTGCAGCCCCGCGCGCACGCTATGGTAGTTGCCGGACAGCACCGCGCCTGCCGCGGCGATGTTGGTGCAGGGATCGAACACGTTGCCCCAGGTCAGGCCGAGAGCCTTCATGTTCCGGGAGTTGATCTGCCCGAGACCGAGATCGACCGAATAGCCCTTGCTGACATAGGAGCGGGCGATCGCGATCGCCTGTGCCACGTTCGTCGCGGGCCCTACCTTGCGGCCGAGCCCGTTGACGTTGATCGCCAGCTCGAAGCCCTGGCTTTCCGTCTGCACGATCGCCGCGATCGTCTCCGGGGCGACACCTGGCGCACACTGCGCTGCCAACCCCAAGACGATCGCGGACGGGAGCATCGTTATCGCTCCAGTGTTCCGGAGCCCGGTATCGGCCCCGCCTGCGCTGTCGCCTCCGCTTGGGCGACCTGTGCGCTACTCGGCACAGTGTATCGGGTGCGGGAGCCGTCCTGCATCGTCATCACGACGTATCCGGGCCGTCCGTTCTTTGGCTTGGTATAGTCCGCCTTGCGAACCCCGCCGGCACTGCACGTCGGGAAGCCTCCGCCCAGGCCGAGATGAGTGATGAGCTTGCGGATCGGGGGCACGCATTCCCGAAATTGCATCCAGCCACCGGGATTGCTCGCGCAGAGCATCACTTCACATGCCCAGGTAGAATCGGCTGCGCGAGCCGGAACCGCCGCCATCGAGGCAGTCAGGAGGCCAGCAACTGGCACGTACGAAAACAAGCGATTTGCCATGTTTTCACTCCTAGAGTGAAGACAAGCTAAATCGCTCGAACGTGGTTGCCTAGCCTGAAAATGACAATTGGTTCATTCCGGCGGCAACATTCTATCGCGTTAAAATGTCGCTTGGTCCTTCAGACCGGGCCACGGATGGACATGGATCACGTCCTCATACCCGTAACCAAGGACGATATGGCGGATGGCCGAGGCAGCCTTTTTATACAGGCGAATCCGCTTCTTATCGTAGAGGCCGACGTGGAAGAGCGCTGTACCGCGCCAGCTCACCCGGACGTTGATGTGCCACCTGCCGCAGTCGCGCTGACATACATGGACGTCGGTAATCGTGCCGCCAGGTGGCCGCAGCGTCGTCAGTTCGCGCTCGAGCAGTAAATCCAACTCCACCCTATTCCCCCGTAGTGATTCATGCGGTTTTCACTGGTGCTTTGTGGCTTCCCCCGATAGCCTGTATGCGTCCTGCACCGGGGGTGTCTTAGATGGCCCAACGTCAGACCGCTACGATCGAGGATCAGGCCGACCGCATCGTCCGCCAGCTTGGGGGCAAATGGCATGGCGCGTCGGCCATGTGTCGGTGCCCGGCCCACGCCGACGGCAAGGCCAGCCTGTCGATCCGCGTCGGCGAACGTGCCGTGCTGTTCCATTGCTTCGCAGGCTGCACGGTCGACGCGATTATGGCGGCACTGCGCTCAGGCAAGATCCTCGCGCCTGTCGACCACGACCCGGGCCAGCGCCAGGAGGGCAAGGCCGACCTCAACAAGCTCGCGCTTGCCGTGTGGCGTCACGCCGAGCCCTTCGCCGGCACGCTCGCCGATCGCTACCTGCGCGAAGGCCGCTCGATCGTCCCCGACGGGATCAACGCTCGCTTCGATCCGCGCTGCCAGTGCGGTGCCGGCGCCGCCAAGGCGTTCGCGCCGGCGCTGATCGTCCCGATCGAGGAGGACGTCGGCGTCGTCGCGATACACCGGACCTTCCTGACGCCGGACGGCCGCTGGAAGGCCCACATGGACGAGCCCAAGCGGATGCTCGGCAATCCGGGCGTCGGTGCGGTCCGCTGGGGCGGCATCCCGCTCGACGGCATCCTGCGCCTCGCCGAAGGCGTCGAGGACGCGGCCAGCGTGATGAACCTGCTCGGCGCCGGCCATTCCGTGTGGCCCGTGTTGGGGATCGAGCGGTATCAGGCCATCGCTATCCCCGAGAGCATCCATACCGTCATCATCTACAGCCAGCATGGGGCCGAGGCGGCGCGCGCGATCGAGCGCGCCACCCCGCACCTGACGGCCAACGGCCGCCAGCTCGTCGTCAAGCCGCCACCCCATGCTGGCGACTGGAACGACCTTCTGCGCGAGATACGTTCGCTATGAAGCTGTTTCCCGGGGCGACGCGCTTTCAACGATGGACGATGGGCGCGACGTTCCTGATCGTCGCGAGCTATGCTATCTCGCAAAATAGGCAGTCCCTCGTCGAGGTGTCCAAGACCCGGCTGTCGTCGCCGAGCCCGAGGGTCATCGATGGGGATACGATCGACTTCCCCAATGGGCGAGTGCGGGTCGTCGGGATCGATGCGCCTGATGACGATCTGCCTGGGCTCAAGGCATTGTCGAGCGATGCTTTGCGGCGGTTGTCGGCACGTGATGGCGGAATGGACTGCTCGGTATCGATGTTCGACTATGCACTGCGGCATGAGAGCCAGTGTCGCACCGACCCCAAGAGCTACGGCCGGTTGAACCTGGCATGCCGCTTTCCCGCGAACAGGGCGAGCGTCGGGGCAACAATGGTCGCCCAGGGCTATGCGGTGGATTACCGCGTGTTCTCGGGAGGGGCCTATGTCGACTTGATGCGGAAGGCAGCAGCACAGCGGGCCGGGCTATGGGGGGTGGACTACGAGGGTATGCGGCAGCTCGCGATCCGCAGGGCGCAGGTGCCGCAAGGATGCGCGGTCGAGACAATCAAGAAGTAGCAGAGCCTTGCCTCCCGCACTCTTCTCCGCGGCGCCGAAGCGCCGCTCCGCGAACCCCCTCCCGCGCACTTCGGCCCGTCTGGGTGACAGTCGACTAGGCCGCAACGCGCCGCCTTCATGCGCGGGCGGGGATGCAGGAGTGCAGGCAGCCGGTGCTTGAGCGCGGCTCCTCGCCGGCGGAAGCCATCGGCCGATGGGGCGCGGCGCTCTCGCTCGTTATCGCGGCCGTGCTGGCCGGCAGCCTCATCCGCGCGTATCCGTACCTGCTCCCGAATAGGCTGCCTGGTCTCATTCTCTACGAGCTAGGGCCGTCGCTAATCCTGGCCGTGGCGATCGGCGCAGCCCTCATCATCACCCGCGACCGCAGCGCCCTTGGTGCGCGAACGCGCCTTGTCCTGTTCTCCCTGGCTGCGCTCGCGACGGGCGCTATCGTGCTCGCCGTGGAGTTCAACGACGCGCTGCGGGGGCAATGGGTATGAGGCCAGTGGCCCAGCGCATGTTCATGCTGAGCCGGATCGGCTCTCCCTCACATGAGGAACAACGCTCATGCAGTTCGATGATGCCACCATTCACAACCTCGCAGCCGAGATGTTCTGGCGAATGGCAGACGAGTGCGGCGTAAGCGAGGTCAACGAGCGGGTGCTGGCGACCGAAGGGCGGTGCCTCCTCGAGCATCGTTTCGATAACGATCTGTGGCGTGAGTACCCGCTTTCCTCGCTGCCTGACGACGAGGCCACGCGCGTCCTGAAAGCCGTGGCATTCGAGGCATTCGATTTTACGCGCGACCAGCAGAACATGATTGGGCAGGTCTATCTTGAGGACCGGGAGCGTGGCCGATCACCAAGCGCCGCGGGCATCGACACGCAGCCGCTTGCTACTGTCCCGACCTTCAGGTGCGACCGCGCGATCGAGCGGGTCGGGCGGCTTTGTCTCCGGCACCCGCTACCCGCGGTCGTTTTCGCCGAAGATGCCCCGATAGCAGCCGTGATCCAAGTCGATGACACCGTGACGGCCTTGGGCTTCGATCTTCCGATCTTCCTCAACGTAGTGGGCCGCCAGCATTTCAGTGCCGATACCGTGATTCTCACCGGCTACTTTTTCATCCCCGTACCTGACGTGGCCACAGGCGACCGGTGGAACCACGTCATCCAGAACTCTCATCGCAACGTCGAAGGGAACACCCTTCAAACCTCGGATGGCGAATGGGTGATCCGATACGAGTGGTCAGCTCCGAAGCGTGCCTTCTCCTGGTTCCGCCGCTCCTAGGGCCAGCACGAGATCCGCGGGAGGTGTGCCACGTGGCACAGGTGGGCAGCAGCGAGTTTAAATCCGGATTTATCCTCGCTCTGGCCAAAGGTGAGGTAGTTGATCTCGCTATTTTTCCTCGCTTTTTTGCTTAATTTCTTATCGCTTGAACTTGCAGAATTCGTAGGCAATTTGCTGCGCAGCAAGTGAAAGGATCGGCTATGAACAATAAGAAGCGTGGGCGTGGACGTCCGCTCGGCTCGGGTATCGATGATATGCCGACCTTGCAAAAGGTGGCTGATCTCATGGCCGCAAACCCAGCTCTGAAGGCGACCACCGCGTTCCGCCGGATCATCGCCAATCCTGGGCAATCGCAAATTCGCCGGTTCCAAGTGAAGTGGAAAGCGGGGGCCGCCACCTACCTCGCCGAGGCACACCAACGGCGTGCAACCGCTCCGGTCCTGGCACCTGCCCGTCGTGCAGGCGCGACTTATTCGCCACGCACGGCTCGCCAGCTCATGGAGGCGCAACGCAAGATGCAGGAGGCGCTTGGCCCAGGGCTGCAGGCGGCACATGCGATGATGAACACTCCAGGCATGATGGCGGCACAGGAAGCCGCACGTCGTTTGCGCGAGAGCCCCGTTATGCGGGCAATGGAAGAGCTTCAGAACAGCCCAACCATGCGGGCCATGCGTGAACTGCAGGAGAGCCCCACGATGCGGGCGATGCGCGAGATGCAGAACAGTCCCGTGATGCGCGCCGTGCGCGAAGCGTCCGAGGAAATTGCGAGGGTTCAGCGCCTCATCAGTGGCTCGGGATTCTGAGCTTTCCCTAGCCGCCTTGCACACCGCGCATGTGCGCCGCCTCGATCTCGACCGCCGCGTCCTGGACGCGGCGGAAGATCCCGTTGTCATGGCCTTTGCCGGCTTTCATGGCTTTGACGGCGCGGCCCGCCTCGGCCGCCGAAATCGTGAACGCACTGGTATGGGTGTCGAATTTGAGCGTGATCGCGAACGTGTCCCTGTCAGGATGCGCAACCACGACCTGAGGGAAGCCTTGAATGCCAAGCCCATTCACGCGGACATCGTGGATGATGGCCTCTGCAATAGCGGCGCCGATATCACCTGATGAGACTCCGATGGCATAAAGCGTTCCCACGTTACTCTCCACTTCCCGCGCCAGACACCGTAGTTGGTAAACGAGATGGTGCCCGGCAGGCATCTGGCGCCGACTGCCACCAACGGCATTAGATCATGTTCGCATAAGCGCGAATGTCGAGCATCGGCGCGGTCCCGATTGCCTGAAGTTGGGCGATCAGCTCGAACAAGAAGCGGGTCGCCGGCTTATCGACCGTGTTCAACTCAAATTGATCCACCTTCCTGGTGAACCAGCCAGCATCGGCGATGCAGCCAATGTCGAGTAGCTCGTCCGCGGCATCGCGCCGGAGATGCCCCGCCAATGTGTCGCCCAAAGGCGGCCTCCAGCCCGCGCTGAGTGTCAGAATGCCAGCAAGGATGTGGTGGAGCGGCTTCGCTCGTGACGGCCCGTCGATGGTCTCGGCCGAGAGGCTGGTACGATGCAACCGCCGCACGGAGGCGGCCTTCTCGCCGGCATAGCGGATGTGATCCGCCGTTAGCTCCTGTTTGGCTTCAAACACCGCGTAGACGCTTTCCGCTGGCACAACATCGGTGCCTTTGAACGTGAACACGAAAGGCGAGTACTGCCGGTCATGGACGATGATGTCGATTTGCTGGCTGAAGACGCCTTGGCTATCGACCACGAACCCCTTCCGGGCCTCGTACCGGCGCGGCAGATAGTGCGTGAGGACATCGATCCACACCTGCTCGCTGGCATCACCCTTGTCGGTCGGGTGTCCCAGCTTACGAGCGGTCGCAAGCTCGCTTTGGATCTTTGCATGGAAGTCAGCAAAGAGAGCTGCGAGCGACCAATCTGAGCTCATTGAAACACCGTATTCCAGGGGCTGTTCAGAGCCGAGCGCGCCATCTCCACGATCCTTGCCTTCCCATCTGCTGTTAGCACGTTCGACACGATATTGTTGGTATTGGCCGGATCGATGAAGCGCCTCGTGCTGAGCGCCGTCGTAATCGCGCGAAAGACTGTCACGATATTAGCCTGGAGATTGCCTGTCCGGGCACCGTGCAGCGCATCAAGGACGAACAGCTCCAGGTAAAAGGACTGCCAATCGATGCCGAAGCGATTGCGCCAGATCTTCATCAACCGGATTTCATCAAGCCGGCCGGAGTTCGAGACGACGCGGATGTGCTCATTGATGTTGGTCTGAAGCCAACTTCCCGTCTTGGTGCTCCACAGGCTATGGTATTGACCATATTGATCCTGCCGACGCCCGGGCGTGACATCGACCTTCCAACCATTCACCGTCAGCCCGATCGATACGTTCTGGCGGCGCGGGACATAGCCAGCCTGCGAGAACGCCGTGAAGAGCGTGTCTGAAATGCGTTGCAGCGTGTCGGACAGCGTCGACGTGAGCGAGACGAAGATGTCGATATCCGTGCCGCCGTGGACAGCAGTTCCTTTTGGGAACGAACCACTCGGTCGAATGTCGACGATGAACTGCCCACCCCAATTGCGGATGACCGGGTCTATGGTCGTCTGAACCGCCCGCACGGGCGAATAAGGGCCGGTGTCGACGCGATGCCTTGCCAGTATCGCGCGCAGATGCTCGTCAATGCCTGTCATGCTCGACCCTCGATCTCGCGCGACGCGCGCCTAGCCCCTGAATGGTATTCACGGTATGTTCTACGGAACGCAACTGGTGGGGCAAGCATGAACGATCTGAATCTCTCTCTCGGGGTGCTGGAATCCATCTATGATGAAGCCAAGCGCGATGACCTGTCGTTCGCCGAGCGTACCGGACTCTATGCCGGGGCGCGGATCCAGTGCGAGGACATCCGCCGGTACATCGATACGGAGCGGGACGGCCATGGCTATGCACACGAGAAGGTAAGCCAATACCAATGGCATATTGGTGCCGCCCTCGGTTTCGACATCACCAATGGCCACGACAAGGCTCAGCACCTCGGTTGGGCGCTGGGAGCGTTCTGGACCTGTCTCTTATACACATCTAGATGTGTATAAGAGACAGGTACGCGGGTGGACGTTCATGGCTTGCGCCATGGTGCTTTTGGACGGGTAAGGTTTCCCTTCCGCCGTCCACCATTTGCTCGCCAGATACAGCACGATGTTGAGATCGAGCGGTTCGAGACCAAGCTGACGCTGGTTCTCGATGATGACGCTCGGCAGCGCCGTCCAACCCGCATCCATCAGCGGCTTGGTCCACTTCTTCTCGTTCGTTCGCAGATCGGAGCTGCTGTCAGTTTGCTTCTTGGCCGCCATGGGGCTATTCCTTTCTCCCGGCGGATATGCCCCTCGCGCGTAGGGGGTTCAAGTTTGAGGGGGAGCCCCCAGCGCCGCCCCCGTAAGGCGCCAAGGGCGCCCGGGGGGGCGCCTCTCAGGGCTCCGGCCGGGAGCCGCAGCGGCCCTGCAAAGTATAGCCAGTGCCCATGTAGACGTCACTCAGGGCATACTCATGGCGTATCAACCGAGTAACCGCAGGGGGGAGCCGCAACGACCTCCCCCTCTGCCGTGAATTTCACGCGAAGGCTTCGTCGGCGAGGTTGCCGTCCCGACTCTCCACGATCAGTGCCACCGTGTCTTCCCGGTCCCTCGGGTTGAACACACGGCCGACCACCGTCCAGATCGACCGATTTTGCGGATCGTTCCGATCCTGACCCGCGATCACGCCGGGATCGAGGATCGTGTCGCCGATCGCGGGCACCTGGCCGGCAAACTGCTCCACCCCATACTCGACGCCCCCGTCAAAGACCTTGCCGGTTGGGTCGCGGTGCAGGATCCGAATGCTGGTCACGCGCTGTCGCTCCGCCACGGCGTTGTGCCGATCATCCATCAACAGATCGCGCAAAGCACGCCCGCTGCCAAGGCCATGTCACGGGTCCGAGGACGGGCCGTTGGCCCGGCACAGGCTCGCTGGCGCCGCGGCCCTCCCCCGGAGGCCCGCCGGCGCGGGGAACACCAAGGGCGGCTGCCCTTTCGTTCCCGAACGACAATCAGGCCCCCCGTGTAATCCGCCAAGCGCGGCACCCGACGCCCTCTGGGCGTCGGCCACGCTAGGGCGGCCCGCCCGCGCCAGGAGCCAGATTCTCGCCCTCCCTCCCCATCCCGTTCCTCGCCGGAAAGGCAGAGCCGGTTGCTGTTGCGACCGGCTTTCAGCCTCGAAGGAAAGGAAGAGACCATGGCACGGATCACCGACAACCGGGCTGACATCTACCAAGAGATCACCGACCAGATGATCGCCATGATCGAGGCGGGCACCCGGCCTTGGTCGAAATCGTGGAACGGCAGCACCGCCCCCAACATCCCGCTGCGCTCGACCGGCGTTCCCTATCGCGGCATCAACGTCCTGACCCTTTGGGTAGCGGCCATGACAAAGGGCTATGCCTCGCCGCATTGGCTGACCTTCAAGCAGGCGCTCGCGCTCGGCGGGTGCGTCCGCAAGGGCGAGAAGGGCTCAACCGTCGTTTATGCCAACACGATCGAGGTGGACGCCGACAGGGGCGGAGAAGCCAGCGACGATGGCAAGCGGCAGGTAGCATTCCTCAAGCGCTACACCGTCTTCAATGCCGAGCAGATCGACGGCATCGAGGCGAAGTATCCGGCCCCCGCGCCGATCCTCACCGCGACCAATCCCCACGAACGCGACGCGGAGTTGGACACCCTCTTTGCCCGCGTCCCCGTCACCGTCCGGCACCACGGATCGCAGCCTTATTATCAGCCGAGCGGCGATCACGTCGTCATGCGCTGGCCCTCGTCGAGCGCGACCAGCGGCGCCCGCATCGGGCCGTAGCCAGCATCGCCATGGAGATGGCCGACCAGCGCCTTGACCGCCGGCAGCACCGGGTAGGAGCAGATCTCGTCGACGAGCGCGTTCACCGTGGCGTCCTCGGCGCCCTCGTAGACGATCGGGCGCAGCAGATGCGGAACGAGGTTGGCAGCGCCGCAGATCGAGCCCTGCGCGCCGGCGCGAACGGCGCGGCCGAGCAAGCGCTCGTCGCCGACCAGGATGGCGAGCTCGCCATGCGACTTCAGGAAAGCCTCGGTCGTCGGGTAGTCGCAGGAGGAATCCTTGACGCCGGTGACGACGCCCGGGAACGCCTTTTTCAGCCGCTCGACCAGCCCGACCGAGATGTCGACCGCCGTCACCGAAGGAATGTGGTACAGGATGGTNGCTTCATGACAGCATGCCGACCGGCGATCTGACGCCGGACATGAAGTTGCCGTCTGGACCTCTCTTTACCCGAACCCAGACCGTCTTCCGTCTGACCGAAGGCGGCTGGAGCGCTTTGAACCGCGCACATGCCTGGACCGTCGCCGGCATCGTGATCGCCATTCTGTCGCTGATCGCGACGATCGCGGTAGCGTCCTAGATAGCGGGTTACGCATCCGTTACAGACAAACCAAGGGCCGCCCTTTTGGGGCGGCCCTGGCCGTTTAGTTCCCTCTCGGGAAACGGACACTCCCACAGGGGGAGGCCGCGAGTGCTCCCCATGTAGAATGCCAACGATGAAGATTCAACTTATATCTAAGGAGCCCCGAAGCCCCCTACGCCTCGGGGGCCGCAGCAGGGAGATCGGGCGGCACCGGGAGCTTGGGCAGCCATGACAGCACCAGGCCCAACATATCGTTGAATTCGGCTTCTGGCATGCGCACGATTCCCTCCTTGTCGGGAACGAGCCTGCTCACCGCAACCGTTGTCATCTTGTCGCAAATCGCGAACGCGGCGCGCCCGTCGATCGTCGTTTGCAACGGGAAAGCCCACTGATTACCTGGCTGCGCCTGCGTCGAACACGGGATCACCGTCACCGCTCCATGCAGCGTGTTCCGATACGAAATCACGATGACCGGCCGCCGCTTCCAGAACTCCGGTAGCTGCGCGTCCTGCGGGAAATCGCACCAGAAGAGCTGACGGATCTTCGGCGCACCCTTCAGGCGCGGCGCTACCCGAGGCGGCGCTTCCTGAATGTGTGCATTCACGCGTCATCATCCTTGACCAGGCGCAGCTTGGGAGCTCCTTTGCGGTTCTGGCGGATCTTCTTGATCTCGGACTTCTCTTTGATTTCCGCGAGCTTCTCATCCGCAAAGGGTTTGGCCGCCTCGATCAGTCCGTCGAGATGGTAGATGTTCGTCCGGCTCCCCTGGTCGGTCCGGCGCTCTTCGCGCCGGATGTATCCGGCAGCCTCCAGACTCGCGATGTGCTTCTGGATCGTACGCGGGTGGACGTTCATGGCTTGCGCCATGGTGCTTTTGGACGGGTAAGGTTTCCCTTCCGCCGTCCACCATTTGCTCGCCAGATACAGCACGATGTTGAGATCGAGCGGTTCGAGACCAAGCTGACGCTGGTTCTCGATGATGACGCTCGGCAGCGCCGTCCAACCCGCATCCATCAGCGGCTTGGTCCACTTCTTCTCGTTCGTTCGCAGATCGGAGCTGCTGTCAGTTTGCTTCTTGGCCGCCATGGGGCTATTCCTTTCTCCCGGCGGATATGCCCCTCGCGCGTAGGGGGTTCAAGTTTGAGGGGGAGCCCCCAGCGCCGCCCCCGTAAGGCGCCAAGGGCGCCCGGGGGGGCGCCTCTCAGGGCTCCGGCCGGGAGCCGCAGCGGCCCTGCAAAGTATAGCCAGTGCCCATGTAGACGTCACTCAGGGCATACTCATGGCGTATCAACCGAGTAACCGCAGGGGGGAGCCGCAACGACCTCCCCCTCTGCCGTGAATTTCACGCGAAGGCTTCGTCGGCGAGGTTGCCGTCCCGACTCTCCACGATCAGTGCCACCGTGTCTTCCCGGTCCCTCGGGTTGAACACACGGCCGACCACCGTCCAGATCGACCGATTTTGCGGATCGTTCCGATCCTGACCCGCGATCACGCCGGGATCGAGGATCGTGTCGCCGATCGCGGGCACCTGGCCGGCAAACTGCTCCACCCCATACTCGACGCCCCCGTCAAAGACCTTGCCGGTTGGGTCGCGGTGCAGGATCCGAATGCTGGTCACGCGCTGTCGCTCCGCCACGGCGTTGTGCCGATCATCCATCAACAGATCGCGCAAAGCACGCCCGCTGCCAAGGCCATGTCACGGGTCCGAGGACGGGCCGTTGGCCCGGCACAGGCTCGCTGGCGCCGCGGCCCTCCCCCGGAGGCCCGCCGGCGCGGGGAACACCAAGGGCGGCTGCCCTTTCGTTCCCGAACGACAATCAGGCCCCCCGTGTAATCCGCCAAGCGCGGCACCCGACGCCCTCTGGGCGTCGGCCACGCTAGGGCGGCCCGCCCGCGCCAGGAGCCAGATTCTCGCCCTCCCTCCCCATCCCGTTCCTCGCCGGAAAGGCAGAGCCGGTTGCTGTTGCGACCGGCTTTCAGCCTCGAAGGAAAGGAAGAGACCATGGCACGGATCACCGACAACCGGGCTGACATCTACCAAGAGATCACCGACCAGATGATCGCCATGATCGAGGCGGGCACCCGGCCTTGGTCGAAATCGTGGAACGGCAGCACCGCCCCCAACATCCCGCTGCGCTCGACCGGCGTTCCCTATCGCGGCATCAACGTCCTGACCCTTTGGGTAGCGGCCATGACAAAGGGCTATGCCTCGCCGCATTGGCTGACCTTCAAGCAGGCGCTCGCGCTCGGCGGGTGCGTCCGCAAGGGCGAGAAGGGCTCAACCGTCGTTTATGCCAACACGATCGAGGTGGACGCCGACAGGGGCGGAGAAGCCAGCGACGATGGCAAGCGGCAGGTAGCATTCCTCAAGCGCTACACCGTCTTCAATGCCGAGCAGATCGACGGCATCGAGGCGAAGTATCCGGCCCCCGCGCCGATCCTCACCGCGACCAATCCCCACGAACGCGACGCGGAGTTGGACACCCTCTTTGCCCGCGTCCCCGTCACCGTCCGGCACCACGGATCGCAGCCTTATTATCAGCCGAGCGGCGATCACGTCGTCATGCGCTGGCCCTCGTCGAGCGCGACCAGCGGCGCCCGCATCGGGCCGTAGCCAGCATCGCCATGGAGATGGCCGACCAGCGCCTTGACCGCCGGCAGCACCGGGTAGGAGCAGATCTCGTCGACGAGCGCGTTCACCGTGGCGTCCTCGGCGCCCTCGTAGACGATCGGGCGCAGCAGATGCGGAACGAGGTTGGCAGCGCCGCAGATCGAGCCCTGCGCGCCGGCGCGAACGGCGCGGCCGAGCAAGCGCTCGTCGCCGACCAGGATGGCGAGCTCGCCATGCGACTTCAGGAAAGCCTCGGTCGTCGGGTAGTCGCAGGAGGAATCCTTGACGCCGGTGACGACGCCCGGGAACGCCTTTTTCAGCCGCTCGACCAGCCCGACCGAGATGTCGACCGCCGTCACCGAAGGAATGTGGTACAGGATGGT
>JXCB02000009.1:67328-73269 GCA_000828075.3 Tolypothrix campylonemoides VB511288
ATGTCGGTCGCAGCGTGATGGATACGCGGCCCCGATCTTTCGTGAAACGGGCCGCGTTCCTGTTCTCCCGACCGTCCCGGGCGTGCGCGAAATCGACACTTGTAAATCAATCATCGAACCGCGCCGACCGGATGCTTTCGGTCGGTAGAGCGACGCCCAATTCGCGGGTCTCGCGCGGTTCTGTGCGCCCAATCACGGGCATAGAAGGACGAAGCATATGTCGATCAAAGGTACACTCGATCCGATCCACATTGGTGGCGGGACCCGCTCGTTGATGCGGGACAGCGGGCGGCATGTCGACAAGGGCTGGTGGGGCGTCGACGACAACAACACCCCGCATATCGGCCCCTATGGCAGCCGCGAAGCCTGCCAAGCCGCGTGCGATGCCATCAACGATGGTGACGCCGACTAGGGAACGGTCTGGAGCGACCCCGAGGGTCGCTCCAGGCTCCTATGCGCGCGCGCCGGCTTCGCTTCGCGGCACCGGCGCGCGCCCTTTCTTGTCGTCTCGCGACGCGCAGCACAGGGTGAGCGAGCCTTACCGGCCCTTCCTGATCCGAGCGAAGGCGGTCAGCCCGGCAGCCTTGTACGCCTCGAACATATCGGCTTGCTCGCCCAGCGGCGTCACTGAGGCATGGGTAATTTCGCCGAGCATGTCGCAAATCCGAATGGCGGCCCGAACTGTGGTGGAAAGCCATGTGCAGAACCGCTCCATATCGGGCGGGTACACGAGATCCGTTTCGGATGAGAACATGCCGTGGTGGCCATCCTGCGCGACATAGGTGTTGATCGCTGTCTCGAGCACAAACACGTTGAGCATCACGGTGCCGTTCAGCTCGCGAATATCGGGGAGCATCCGCAGCTCGGGCCGCCACTCATAGGCTTTGGCGATCAGCGCCTCGTTGAGATGACCCCCGAAGACATTGCGGAGGTATTTCGCAAACTGAAGGTCGGCGTCGATCGCTTTCATCTGGTCGGCGAGTTCTGGTGCGTCCCGGTATATGAAGCGCATCGGTCCTTCCAAATCGGCAAGGTTCCCGAGCGCCATCAGGGCCGTTTTGATGAACGGAACCCACGTGCCCGCAGGACCGAGCTGACCTGACAGTTCACCATCTGCCGAACTCAAATCGCCGTGGATGATCCGCGATGTAAAATAGATCCTCTCGATCGGGGTCATTCGTTCTCGCCTGGTCAGTTCCCACCCGTCCAAGGGCAGCGCGCTGTTTTGCTGAGCAACCTGCCCAGTGCAAAGCGCTTTTCGGGGCAACGATCCCGGTCGGGCGCGACCCTGCCGGGCACGGCTCTATCGGCGCGTTGCGCCGACCGAGCCACCGTGCCGGCGTCTCGGCCCTGAGCGGGTGACGATCCTCGCGTAAGGTGTACCACGTGGCACACCTATGGCCGCGCCCAGCGGCGCGGACGTCGCTGGCAGGGCACCGCGGCCCTCCCCCGGAGGCCCGCTGGCGCGGGGAACACCAAGGGCTGCTGCCCTTTCGTTCCCGAAGCAAAATCGACAGCCCCGTGTGGTCCGCCGAGCGCGGCACCCGGCGCCCTTGTGGGGCGCCGGCCGCGCTAGGGCGGCCTGCCCGCGCCAGGCCATCGATTTCGCTCCTCCCTCCCCATCCCGCTCCTCGCCGGAGAGGCAGACCCGGTTGCAGCGGCAACCGGCTGCGCCTCGAAAGAAGGAGAAAGGACAATGGCTTACACCCGATACACCGGCGATCCCTATTGGAAGCGCGCGAAGTCCCCCGGCACCAGCGCCGACGGCACCCCGTACCGCAAGGGCGAGCGCGTGTTCTTCTATCCGCGCACCGGCGTCACCTACGCAGGCGGCAGCGCGAAGCGCGCCTCGGCCGAGTTCGACGAACTCGCGAGCCTCGAAGGCTGACCCCCTCCCAGTCAAATCCATCCAGATCACGGAGCATCATCATGGCTATCATCCATCCCAAGCTCGCCCAGCTTCGCCTTTCCCCGCTAAACCAGCGCCGCGTGAAGCCGTCCGCCGTCGAGGCGATGGCCGACGACATCGAAGCGCACGGGCTGTTGCAGAACCTTGTCGCCTATGAGGACGAGGGGCTGTTGTGGGTTTTTGCCGGAGGGCGGCGTTACCGCGCGCTCAAAATCTTGGTGAAGCGCAAGCGGATCAAAAGCAGCGACACCTTCCCGGTTGAGTTGCGGACCAAGGAAGAAGCCATCGAACTGTCGCTCGCCGAGAATTTCCAGCGCGAGGACATGCACCCTGCCGACAGCATCCGCGCCTTCGCCGCGCTCCGCGACACGGGCATGGACGCCGAGGAGATTGCGGCCCGGTTCGGTCAGGCGGTCAGCTTCGTCTACAAGATGCTCCGCCTGTCTGCGCTTGCCCCGGCGCTGATCGACCTGATCGCCAAGGATCAGTTGAGCCTTGAGGCCGCACGTGCGCTCACCCTCACCGACGATCACAGCCAGCAGATGAAGGTCTGGAAGGCCGCTAACGGCCACGCGCACACTATCCGCCGGATGCTCACCACCGAGAAGGTGGACACCACCAGCGGCCCGTTCCTGTTCGTCGGGCGGGAGGCTTACGAGGCCAAAGGCGGTACGATCACGGTCGACCTGTTCAGCCAGGGGGCCGAAGGCTTCGCGGACGATCCCGAGCTGGTGCGGGAACTGGCAGAAGAGAAGCTGGACGCACTCGCGGACGAATATCGCGCTATCGGGTGGCACGAAGTCCRTGCGGCGCTTGAACGCCCTTACGACCTCTACATGAAGGGCAGCATGTACCCGGCGACGCGCGAGCCGACCGACGACGAGGCGACGAGGCTTACCGCGATCGACGCCGAGATCGAGGCCATCGCAGAGGCCGAGGGCGAGGACCGCGAGCGGATCGACCCGCTATCGGACGAGCGCGACGCGATCACCGAAGGCTTGCGCGCCTTTAATCGCGAGCAGGTGGCCGTGGGCGGGGTGGCCCTCTGGGTCGCGCACGACGGGTCACTGGGCAAGAGCTTCTACCGTGCCAAAGCAGAGCCGAAACCGAAGGCGAACCACGACGGTCCCGTCCCGCTTTACAGCAACAGCCTGTTTGCCGACCTCACCCGCATCAAGACGCGGATCGTGCAGGAGGCGGTTGCGGCCGACCCGGCGCTGGCGCTCGACATCGTGCTCGACAGCCTTGCGGGCCAATTGCTCCACGGCGCGCACAGCTACCAGATGGCGATCGAGGTTCAGGCCAAGGCCGTGGCGACCGCCGTGTCGGACGAGTTGATGGCGACCAGCGACGTACGTCCGGTCGAGGACATGATGGCGACCCGCTTCGCCGCCATTCCCGCCGAAGGCCGGTTCGAGGCGATCCGCGCCATGAGCACCGACGACAAGATGGCGTTGCTGGCCGGGCTTGTCGCGATGACGGTGGACGGCACGGTGTTCGCGGGCGGCTCCCCCGGCCAGCGCCACCACCGGTTCGAGCAGATCGCGCGCGCAAGCGGCGTGAACATCGCGTCGCGCTGGACCGCCCCCATCGGCCTGTTCGACAAGATGCGCCGTGCCGCGATGATCGACCTGTTGCGCGAGGAAGTGGGCGCGCCGAGTGCCGAGAATTGCGCCACCATCAAGAAGAAGGCGGACCTTGCCGTGAACGTGTCCGAGCGGTTGCCCGCCCATTGGCTTCCCGCCCCGATGCGGATCGGCGCCTTCGACCGAGCGGAGCGCGAGCCGGAGGAATGCGACGCCGACATGGACAAGGACGGCAGCGAGCAGGAGGACATGACCGACGAGGAAATGGCCTGAACAGCGAGGCCGGGGGTCCGGTGATAATCGGACCCCCTTTCCTCTCCTGTCGCGGGCGAGGCGGCCCGTCGCCCCAGCGCGCCAGCCCTGGCGGACTGGCGCGCCCGCTGCCCTTTCAGGTCCGCGTCGCGCCGCCCGACACGAGGTCGGGCGGCGCCGTGGCGACTTCCTTGCCGATCGGGTGGTGCGGCTCACCGCCAGCGGCCTTGTGGCGCGGTCGCGATGCTCGACAGGTCCGTCGTCGTGTCGACCGGCACGCCGGCCTGTTTGCGCTCCGAGTAGCGTTCTACGAGCTGCGTCGCGTGTGGCCGTAGCAGGACCGTGAAGCGGACCAGCTCCTCCATCACGTCGACGATGCGGTCATAATAGCTCGACGGCTTCATGCGTCCGGCCTCGTCGAACTCCTTGTAGGCCATCGCGACCGACGACTGGTTCGGGATCGTGAACATCCGCATCCAGCGGCCGAGCAGCCGCAGCGTGTTGACGGCGTTGAACGACTGCGATCCGCCAGACACCTGCATCACCGCGAGCGTACGGCCCTGGGTCGGGCGCATGCCCTTCATCTCGAGCGGCAGGTGATCGATCTGCGCTTTCATGATGCCGGTGATCTGGCCGTGACGTTCCGGGCTGCACCAGACTTGGCCCTCGGACCACAGCGCCAGTTCGCGCAGCTCATGGACGGCCGGGTGATCGTCTCCGGCCACTTGGTCGGGGAGCGGCAGTGTCGAGGGATCGAAGATCCGCGTTTCCGCGCCGAATAACTGCAGCAGGCGTGCCGCTTCCTCCGTGGCGAGCCGCGAGAAGGAGCGCTCACGCAAGCTGCCGTAGAGCAGGAGTATCCGAGGTGCCGGATCAAGCGGCCCGAGCCCTGTGGCGGGCCGCGCGCGGATATAGGCTGGATCGAGTGCCGGCAGGAGGTCGGGATCGGTGAGCGTACGAAGCGGCATCAAAGAGCTTTCACGAGAAAGGTGGCCGACGCCGGGCAGAGCGCGGTGAACTCGCGCGAGGCGGCAACCGCAGGCGGCGCCGCAGCGCGATCGGCCTCTGCATAGCCGTTCACCCGGAAAAATGGCGCCGCGGTGTCGGTCAGAAGGTGGAGCCGCTCGGCGCCGAGCCGGCGCGCCTCGCCCTCAAGCAGCGCCAGCATCGCACCGCCGATGCCGGCGCCCCGGCGATCGGCCAAGACCACCAGCGAGCGGAGCAGGCGGTCCGACCCTTCGCCCTCGATCCCGCCGAACCCGACCAACCCAGCGTCGTCGTCGAAGCGGACGAAGGCGCGGCCGGGTTCGGCGAGATCGGCGGTCGGCAGCTTGGCGGCTGCCAGCGCGCCGGCCAGATCATCCAGCTCGCCCGGCGCGAGACACGTGACGCGGAGGCCGGTCATGCGTGCGCCCCGCGCTCGTACCAGCCCCGGGATGCTTTCACGATCGAGACGACCGACAGCATCACGGGCACCTCGACCAGCACGCCGACGACCGTGGCCAGCGCCGCGCCCGACTTGAGCCCGAACAGCGAGATCGCGGCCGCCACGGCCAATTCGAAGAAGTTGGATGCGCCGATCAGCGCCGCAGGCGCCGCCACGCACCAGGCAACGCCGAAGCGGCGCGAGAGCCAGTAGGCTAGACCTGCATTGAAATAGACTTGGATGAGGATCGGCACCGCAAGCAGTGCGATCACCAACGGCTGCGCCACGATCGCCTCACCCTGGAAGCCGAACAGCAGGACGAGCGTCGCCAGCAGCGAGACGAGCGACACCGGCCCCAAGCGACCGAGCAGCCGGTCGAGCGCGGCTTGTCCGCCGTTCGTCAGCACGACACGGCGCACGAGCTGGGCGGCGATGACCGGCACGACGATGTAGAGCATCACCGAGATCAGCAGCGTGTCCCACGGCACCGTCACCGAAGCGACGCCGAGCAGCAGCCCGACGAGCGGCGCGAACAGGAACACCATGATGACGTCGTTCAGCGCGACCTGGGACAGCGTGTAGGTCGGCTCGCCCTCGCACAGGTTCGACCACACGAACACCATGGCCGTGCACGGTGCCGCAGCGAGCAGGATCAGGCCAGCGATGTAGGACGGCCCCTCCCCTGCGGGCAGAAGCGGCGCGAACAGCCAACCGATGAACAATGTGCCAAGCGCTGCCATCGAGAAGGGCTTCACCGCCCAGTTGATG
>JXCB02000013.1:0-21199 GCA_000828075.3 Tolypothrix campylonemoides VB511288
TTGACCAATTAGAGCATAACCGAGAAGTTTTAGAATATTACGACCAACCGCCGCCCTTGGAATTAAATTACTTTTCAAAAAGCGATCGCCAAGTTCGTACAATGCATACTCCTGATTTTTTCGTAATCGAAGTAAACTGGGCTGGATGGGAAGAATTTAAACCAATTAGTGAATTAATCAAAAAAGCACAACACCAACCCAACCGCTACGTCCAAGATGAAACCGGAAATTGGTTTTGTCCACCAGGAGAGGAATATGCCCAAAAATATGGGCTTAACTACCGGGTCAGAACAGATCAGGAACAAAATACAATTCGGTTGAGAAATTATCAATGGTTAGAACCCTATTTTCAAGCAAAAGATTTAGAAGAAAACAAGAGCCTTAATCAAACAATATTATCTGTAGTAAAAGAAATTTACGGAATAACTTATAGCAAATTACTATTAGCCATAAATGGAATTAGTCCTGATGAAATCAATAGTTTAATTGCCTCGGAAAAGCTCTTTATCAACTTTAATACTGCCCCTTTAGCCGAACCTGACCGCGTTCATATTTTCCTCACAAGAGAACAAGCTGAACTCTATGAAAAAAAGGGATTATCAGACCTAACAGAAGATTCCTCTATTCGGAGTTACGAAAAAGTTCAAAAACTTCTGCTGAAAGCACGTCCTCAAGATTTAGAAACCGCTAATGCTCGCTATGAAGCCATTAAACCATACTTAGAAGAAAATTCTCTACCTATTACCAAAGCCAGTCGCAGTATTCGTCGTTGGCGTCAAAAATATCAGCAAGCACAAAAACTATATGGAGAAAATCATGGTTACGTTGGCTTACTCCCCAAACATTTAGATAAAGGTCATCATCAAAAACTAGAACCAGCACTCTTAGATTTTATGGCAGAATTCATTAAACAACATTACTTTACTGCCAAAAATAGACGAGTTAGTGGAGTCTATCGAGAATTTCAATTAGCCTGTAGTCAACAACAACCTCCCTTTAAACCTCCCTCAGAAAAAACGTTTCGCGAGCAGATTAAACGACAAAAAAATTATCAACTCACCCAAGCCCGCCAAGGCTCAAAAGTAGCCAAACAAACTAAGCCCTTTCACTCAATCAGTGGAATGCCTAAAGATGGAGAATTACCTTGGGAAAATGCTCATATTGACCACACTTGCTTAGATATTAACCTAGTTAGTTCCTTAATTTCCCTAGCAACTTGTAATATTAGTAGTGCTATTTCCAGTGAACAAATCAGCTTAGGTCGTTGTTGGGCAACTTTTCTGGTAGATGGTTATAGTAAAAGGATTTTAGCGCTCTATCTTTCTTTTGAACCACCCAGTTATCGTAGTTGTTTAATGGTAATTCGGATTTGTGTCAAAAGGTTTGGTCGATTACCTCAAACCATAATTACCGATAATGGAAAAGAATTTCACAGCGTCTATTTTAAACAACTTTTGGCTTATTACAAATGTAATCATAAATATCGCCCTTCAGGAGAACCTCGTTATGGAAGTCCTGTGGAAAGAGTATTTGGAACAACTAACACCTTATGGTTACATGAATTACAAGGAAATACCCAAATTCTCAAAAACAACAGACAAGTAACCAAGTCCGTCAATCCCATTCATCAGGCTGTTTGGACAATTGGTGAACTTTATCAATCATTAGAAACATGGGCTTATTCAATTTATGATAATCGACTTAATTCAAGTTTAGGACTTTCCCCATTTCAAGCTTATGAAACTGGTATTCAATTAGGAGGTATTCGAGAAAGTCGTCGTTTGGAATATGACCAAACCTTTTTAATTTTAACCTTACCTTCACCTCACAGTGGCGATACCCGAATCGTACAGCCCGGAAGGGGAGTGAAAGTGAACCATATTTATTATTGGTGTCATGCTTTCCGCGATCCAGAAGTGGAGAAAACAGCAGTTGAGGTCAAAATTGACCCGTTCAATGTCAGTGTTGCCTATTGCTATGTGAAAGGGCTGTGGCATGAATGTACCTCGAATCATTATCCCTATCTCCAAGGGCGCACGGAAAAAGAACTACAAGTAATTAGCACTGACTTACGCCAACGCAAGAGACATCAAGGTCAAGCAACGGTTTTGTCTAATACTGAATTGATGGAACATTTACAAGGAGCTTATCAAGTCGAGGAAAAATTGCTCAAACAACGCTTGCAAGCTTTAGAAAATCAAACGGTACTTAATTTGATTGAAGGAAAACAACTTTCTCAAAATAGTCTTCAAACGACTTATTTTTCTGAGAGTGAAGACCATTCAGATGTCTTACAGAATAATGCTGATAATGAAGAAGCTCTTGAATCTTACGGAGAATTTTAACGAATGCAACAACAGCGATTACCTCAAGAATTATTGCAAGCTTCTACATCTGAAAGGGTCACATTTTTTGTGAATTACACAATGGCTCATCCTCATCTAATTCAGGCTTTTAATGAAGTAATGCAATCGGTTTATCAAGCACCAGGGATTTCCTTAATTTTTGTAGTAGGAGCAACCGGAGTAGGGAAAACTACCTTACTGCGCCGTTTAGAGCAAAAACTAACCGAGAAAGCCTTACCTGAATTAAAGCACAATCAGGGTAAAGTCCCTGTAATTGGTTTAGAGGCTAAAGCCCCAGAATTTAGTCAGTTTGATTGGAAAGATTTTTATATTCGTCTGTTAAAAGTACTAAATGAACCTTTAATCGAAAAAAAGATTAATTATGGGCAATCTTGCTCAAAGTGGCGGAGTGCAGTGGAATCGGCTTTAATTCATCGTTCTCCCGATGCTTTTTATATTGATGAAGCCCATCATCTTGCTATGTTACCTAGTGGTCGGAAATTAAAAGATCAACCCGAAACTCTCAAATCTCTAGCCAATCTAACTCAAGTGAAGATTATTCCCACTGGAACTTATGATTTATTACCTTTAATTGATTTAGGAGATCAGTTATGCCGACGTAGTAAAACCATTCATTTTCAACGGTATCATGCTGATAATTCGCAAGAGGCTAAAGCGTTTAAAAGTGTGGTGCAAACTTTTAGTCAATATCTTCCTTTACCTCAACAGCCAGATTTATTATCTAATTGGGAATTTCTTTATGAGAGGAGTTTAGGTTGTGTAGGTATTCTTAAAGATTGGCTTTCTGTAACACTTAATGATGTTTTAGAGAGTGATAGAAATGCTCGGACTATTACTTTATCTGACTTGCAACGTCATGCTTTGGGAGTCCGTCAATGTTTGGTAATGCTGAAATCTATTTCAATAGGTGAACAACAACTACAAGAGTCATCAGAGGATTTACTCAAACTACAAAAAGACTTGAAACTAATCCCCTTATCTCATGGTACTGCTCAGGAGAAACACAGCCAAAGCAAGAAGAAGCAAAAAAATCCGAAAAAGCAGATTGCACAAACTTCTCCTCGCCGTTATCCCTTAAAAAAGGAGGAGTCAGAAAAGGAGGAGAAAGAAACAGACTTTTTTCATTCCTTATGATTCTTGGAATTTAACGATTCAAAATCTACCTAAAAGAAGCCACCTTTATCCTCTGCAACCAATAGGTTTAGGAACTCCTAATACTGAGAGTTTAAGTAGCTATCTGCAAAGATTAGCTCGACAGCATTGCCTTCGACCTTGGCAACTTTATACTTATGAACTCGTTCCCTTGATTCAACATGAGGAATATTTATTGCAGAAAGATACTAAAAAAACTTCCATTAAACAGATATTTTTAACGAACAAAACAACTTCTTCTAATTTATCAGTTCTCAATGGATTTCAATCTATTACTCCAATCATTGTTTCGGCTATAGAACAGTTAACATCTCGTCAATATTTATACTCTTTAACTTTAATCAGTTGGCTGAAAGTCCTTGATTCAGTAGAGCCACTTTTGAAACATTCTTGTGCTTGGTGTCCTTATTGTTATCAAGTCTGGCGAGAGCAAGGAGAAGTTATTTACATTCCTTTACTCTGGCTAATCGAAAATGTTAAGTTTTGTCCTCAACATCGCATTTTATTAGAGAATACTTGCCCCTATTGCCATCAAAGAATGTTAAATTTTTGCCAACCAGGCTATTGTTCTCATTGTGGAGAATGGTTAGGTCAAAGAAAGCCTCCCCTTAATTTGGCTACTTATTTTAGCTCGGTAGAATATTTGGAAAACTATCAACGAAACATCTCTTGCTTACAAGAGTTAATTGCGATTACACCTTCTTTATCAAAACGACCTCAGATTCAGGATGTTTATTTGTACCTCCATGAACGTTGCGTGCATCTTGATGAAGAAGGGTTAAAAGACCTTTCTTTTTCCTTTTGGATTAGATCCCACTTAATTTCTAATCCTCAACGCTGTAATCATGCTTACAGACCTGGCATTTCTTTGGATTTTCTCTCTGAAATTGTCCGTTGTTTTAATATTACTCCAAGTCAACTTTTCCTTTAGTTTTTTTCATGTGATTTTTTTAACATTTTTGGAAGGTAAAGTTGGACATCTATTTTTGGAAGGTAAAGTTGGACAACCTGGACAGAATCTTCTTCAAGTCACACAGTTGCGTCAGTCCTCTTACTAATACTTGCGTACTATAGTTGGTGATCGCGTTGTGCCAGTTGCGTAAGTCCTGTTCACAAAATCGTCTTGCTCCGGGAGAAACGTTACTCACCTCCCAACAGTTCTTTTGCAACCAATCCTTTCTGAATAGCCAACACTGCAGCTTGAGTGCGATCGCGCACTTCCAACTTTTGCAAAATCGCATGAACGTGAACCCGGACCGTACCAGGAGCAATGTAAAGAATTTCTGCAATTTCTTGGTTGCTTTTACCAGCAGCCACCAGCGCCAAAATTTCTTGTTCACGCTTCGTCAACGGATTTTCTCGTGACTCAACATTTTGTGTGGCTGATGCTGATACGTTGTTTCCCCCAAAAGCGGCTCGAATTTCTGTGGTTGCTGTCTGATCCCACCAAGAAGCACCTGCTGCTACCGAACGTAATGCCAATATCAAAGACTCAGAAGGGATTCCTTTAAGGCAGTAACCAGCCGCGCCTGCTTCAATCAACCGTGCAATCAAGGTTTTTTCCGAACGAGATGTTAAAACGAGAATGGGTAAATGAGGGTGATGCTGCTTAATTTGACGACAAGCTTCAATTCCACCAATCCCTGGTAAACCAACATCTAGTAAAACCAAATCCAGCGGGTAACGATTAGCTAGTTCTACAGCTTGCTCACCATCTTCTGCCTCGGCTAGAATTTCTATACACGTTTCCTGTTGTAACCGCATTCGCAGCCCCAGGCGAAACAGCTCATCATCCTCAACGAGTAATATTTTTATTACCACACCTGGTTTCACTTTTAGTTATGAGTTCACAAGTCAAAAATCTCCCTACCGTCCCATCCTAATTCCTTGGTAGCAGACAAACAGGGATTGGAAACCCAAATATTGCCCCCTTACTTGCGCGATTCTCTTCTTCCAAAATTATACAGCCATGCGCTTCAAGAATCTGGCAAGATAAATACAATTCCAACCTTGAACCGTTAGTACAAGATTTCACAAGTTCGTAACGTTATTGAGTGCCGTAAACCCCTATCGGTAGGTCGTTCAATTCGCCACGTATTTATGAAATGCAGTATTTACTACATATTACCGTACAAAGGGGTCGGAAATCCAAAAAGATAATTTCTGTAGGCTGAAACAAAACAGCATTTATTAAATATGAATTAATATACAAGAGATTTTTAGGTATTTTTTGTGAACCAGAGGTTAATGTTATAAAATTGAATTACGCTCTGAATTTTGATGAGTTTAACCGCTAACACAATAGATAAGTAGTCATTAGTTTTTTGAATTCTGATTTTTGTCTTCTAAATACTTTCAGGATTTATAACACTACCAGATGTTTGATAATACTCAAACACCACAAACCGGAACTAGACCTGCTTCTTTGCTTGCTAACGTGAGTCCAGCAAGACGAGGCAAGCATAAAATATACATAGGTATGGCACCTGGAGTAGGCAAAACCTACCGGATGCTGGAAGAAGCTCATGCCCTTAAACACGAAGGAATTGATGTCGTTATTGGGCTTTTAGAAACCCACGGACGCAAAGAAACAGCGCAAAAGGCTCAAGGGTTAGAAATGATACCCCGCAAACAAATTCCTCGGGGTGAGTTAATTCTCACAGAGATGGATACGGATGCAATTATTGCGCGATCGCCTCAGCTAGTGTTAATTGATGAGCTAGCACATACCAATGTCCCAGGTTCGCTACGAGAAAAACGTTACCAAGATGTAGAAGTCATTTTGGCAGCAGGTATTGATGTTTACTCCACAATGAATATTCAGCATCTGGAAAGCCTCAATGACCTAGTAGCAAGGATTACTGGGGTAGTCGTGCGAGAGCGCGTTCCTGACCGAATCCTAGAGGAAGCGGATGATATCGTAGTAGTGGATGTTACACCAGAAACACTGCAAGAACGCTTGTTAGAAGGCAAAATCTACGCACCACAAAAAATTCAACAATCACTCGATAACTTTTTCCAACGCCGCAACCTCATTGCTTTACGTGAGTTAGCACTACGCGAAGTCGCAGATAATGTTGAGGAAGATGCAGTTGCCAGCACTCTAAAAGGTCAATTCTGCAATATTCACGAGCGAGTTTTGGTGTGCGTTTCCACTTATCCCAACTCGGTACAATTGTTACGTCGGGGAGCTAGGATTGCTAGCTACATGAACGCCCCTCTGTATGTCGTATTCGTAGCTAATCCAGACTATTTCCTCACTAAAGAGGAAAGCCTATACATAGAAACTAGTGAAAAGCTTTGTAAAGAATTTGATGGTACATTCATTCGTATCACCAACACTGACGTAGCCCAAGCTATTGCAGAAGTTGCTGAAAAATACCGCATAACCCAAATTGTCATTGGAGCAAGTCAGCGCACACGTTGGCAAATTCTCCTAAAAGGCTCTTTAACTCATAAATTGCTACGATTCCTAAAAAACGTTGATTTACATATTATTTCCGCTGATAAAAACAATACTCCCAATCGTTCGGCGATGGAGGAATGAGGAATTTTAGATTTTGAGCTCATCTGTACTAGGTAGAACCATTTTCAGTCCTCTTGCCATTACTACCTTCCTCAGTTACCGATTCTTTAACCAACTCGTTCACCACGTCTGTGCTTTTACCTGGGTTTACAAAGACAACTTTAGCATTCTGACTTTCACCTAGTCTGTAACTGGCATTTATGTATTCTTGAGTTACAAGATACCGCAGACTTTCCTTAGTTTCAGGTTTGAAACGGTAAGACTGGCAAGCTAAATGCAAAGATTGCGCCGTTAGGAAGTTGATTTTCTGCCCAAATTTTTCCGTCATGCGCTTCCACGATTTGACGTGTCAAATACAACCCCAAGCCAGAACCTTTTGCTTGGCGATCGCTATGTCCTTGGTAAAACCGCTTAAAAAGGTTTGGGAGTTCTTCTGGCTTGATACCTGCTCCGGTATCTATAACTTTAGCAGTTTGATAAGAGGAACCTGCTTCCAGTACAACCTCCACTTTGCCACCCCGAGGAGAATGGTTTATAGCATTAGTCAGGAGATTGGTAAATACTCGTTGCAATTGGAAAGCATCACCATGAACCCAAAGGAACTTGCGAAAGTCAGACTCTCCGTAGTTAAAGGAAATGTGGACGCGACGACTGGAAGCCAGTCCCATCAACGTTATTGCCACTTCTTCAGCGATTTCTACAAGATTCACAGGTGCTAACTGAAGCTTCAACCCCTCTACATCGTTGCGATACACATCCAAGAGCGTCTCTACCATCTGCAAACTCGTCTGATGGCTTTTCATCATTGTAGCGATAACTTTCTTTTGGGCGGGAACAACAGGACCAAAATTTTCTCGCTCAAACGCCTGCAATGTCTCAATTGCCCCCAATAAAGGAGTTTTCAAGTCATGGGTGAGGGTAGAGGCAAAGTCTTCACGCACACTGGCTAACTTCTGTTGTGCATGAAGTTTTGCTTGTTGTTTCAAGAGTGCTTCTTGATACAGACGATTGCGATCGCTGAGAACGCCTGTCACAACCAATGCTATGACTGCAATCAATCGACTAGCAATTGTGGAAGCTCCAACAGGAAACTTGGTTGGAAGCCATACGTTCAAAATCGTTAAAACACAAGCGACTAGAGTGAGTTTTAGCGTTGCCATTCGACTGAGACGAGCATTTGCTAGCATAATTGGACCGATATAAAGGTAACCAAACACGTAGTCTGGTGGAGTAGAGTACTCCAATAGCATCACAATCGTAAACAGTCCAACAATTATCCAGGATGTTCTCAAACGCGGGTTGTTTTTATGTGTAGCAAGTTTGAGGAGCAACATCTGGAGAAGGAGCATATAAGCTTTTTGTCAAGTATAACAAATTCCTCAAAAAGCCAGTTATTTTTGACTAAAGATAGTTGTTTATTTTGCATTTACTTCTTTCTATATTTGTAGATATAGACATCATCTAAACGCACTAAACGTTCCTATTTCTTAAGAAATATATGCCAATATATAAAAATCATAAATGAAAATTTATACCTTGTAATTTCTTAAGAAAAATTTGATAATGATAGACTTGAGAAGCAGTCAAAATAGGTCAAAAGCGTGATGATGAGAAAGAATAGAATCTCCTATGAAATGCTCAATCTAAGTCCATTCAAGTGTACATTTATCAGTGGAAAGCGTCTGAAACAGCATCTCCATTTACATTGGTGTTGATTCTATAGCTTTTCCTTTGAGGAAAGCCTCTAGTTAGATGAGAGTAAAAACCTGTTCGCGCTTAAGGATACCGATAGACTTCTAAATTATTGGATTCATGACAGCAGACTGTAAACATGAGAATCTCAAATTTAATTTATTGATGCTGGAGTTAGACTAACTCATGCTACAAGGATGGATTCAAATTGCATTAACGCTACTAATTGTGGTAGCGATAACTCCATTTTTTGGGCGATACATGGCGCGTGTCTTCCAAGAACAACGGACGTTTCTCGACCCAATTTTAAACCCAATTGAGCGCTTACTTTACTCTCTGATAGGCGTTAGCGCCAGGGAGGACATGACGGGTTGGCAGTATGCACGAGCAATCTTGTACAGCAACATAGTCATGGGGTTGCTCATCTTCTTCATCATTATGAGTCAGGGATGGTTACCTCTCAACCCAGTTAGGGTTGGTGCCCCAACTTGGGACACAGCACTGCACACCACCATTTCTTTCATCACCAATACCAACCAGCAGCACTATTCTGGTGAAACCTATATGAGTTACGCCACCCAAATGTGGGGGCTAGGCTATCATATGTTCACCTCGGCTGCAACCGGGTTGGCGGTAGGAATTGCGTTTATTCGGGGGTTGACGGGTAGACCGTTGGGCAACTTTTACGTAGACTTGATTCGCGCAATCACGCGGGTTTTGCTGCCCATTAGTATTGTAGGGGCACTCATTCTGATTGCGGCTGGTGTTCCAGAAACCTTGGCAGGTCCTGCGGTAGTTCCCACTCTAGAAAACCCTGCAATTAGTCAGGCGATCGCTCGTGGTCCGGTTGCCCATTTTGAAATCATCAAGGAACTAGGAGAGAACGGCGGTGGCTTTTTCGCCATCAATTCGGCACATCCATTTGAAAATCCAAATGGTTTGGTCAATCTCATCCAGATTGTAGCAATCCTTTCGATACCCACCTCGCTGATATACACCTATGGTATCTTTGCCAATAACATCAAGCAAGCTTGGTTGGTCTACAGCATCCCGTTAGCCATTCTGGTGGTCTTTGTCATTATTACAGCAATTGGTGAATACAACGGAAATCCTGCTGTAAACGCGCTTTTGGGTAGTCAGCAGCCAAACCTAGAAGGTAAGGAAGTCCGATTTGGTTGGGCGCAATCTGCATTGTATGCCGTAATTACAACCGCCACCATGTGCGGAGCCGTCAATAGCTTGCACGATTCGTTTATGCCCAATGGTGGTTTTACCACGCTTTCCAATATGTTTTTTCAGATTGTCTTTGGTGGACAGGGTACGGGAACGGCTTATTTGTTTGCGTACCTCATCCTGGCAGTATTCGTCACAGGTCTCATGGTAGGACGCACACCAGAATTTCTGGGACGCAAGATTGAAAAGCGTGAAGTAGTGCTTGCCAGTTTCTTGATTTTGATGGTTCACCCAATTGCCATTCTGATTCCGGCGGGGATTACCCTGGCATTTCCTGACCAACTGGCAGGGATTAGTAATCCAGGCTTCCACGGCTTTTCTCAGGTCCTTTACGAATACGCCTCAGCTGCTGCCAACAACGGCTCTGGGTTTGAAGGCTTAGGCGATTCACAACCGTCTCCAATAGCGATCGCTACTGGTGCAAAAACGACCGTAACCGCCCTATGGTGGAACTTGAGTACCTGCTTCAGTCTCCTAGCAGGACGCTATATCCCAATCATAGGTCTGCTGCTGCTCTCCGATAGTATGTCCCGTAAGCAAACTGTTCCCTTCACGACTGGTACATTACGAACCGATACCGGACTATTTACGGGCGTAACCGCTGGTGTAATTCTGATCCTGGGCGCACTCACCTTCTTCCCGGTGCTGGCGTTGGGACCAATTGGCGAAGCCTTCTTTATTGCTAAAGGAGTTAGTGGTTAGTAATTAGTTGTGAGTAAAAAACTCAACGCTCCCACGCTCCCACGCCCCCACTATCTAAATGTATGCAAACCTCTACTGAACCATCCTCTTCTCCCCGTCCGCCTGGTGCGCCGCAAGGAACCCGTGACTCGCGCAGACACACCCCTAAGGCAGATATGCGGGGACTCTACCAAAGAGCAATTCGTGAGTCATTTGTCAAGCTTAATCCCCGAACTGCCGTCAAAAACCCAGTCATGTTTATTGTCTGGATAGGGACAATCGTCACTTTCCTAGTCACTCTTAACCCCAACTTATTTGGCACAGTACAGGCAGATGTCAATCAGCAACGCCTGTTAAATGGGTTGATTACCTTGATTCTATTTTTCACAGTTGTCTTTGCAAACTTTGCAGAAGCCGTTGCTGAAGGACGCGGGAAAGCACAGGCAGATGCGCTCAAAGCGACGCGTTCAGATACCAATGCCCGCAAAATACTGCCCGATGGTTCTATTGCACAAGTCAATTCCACGGATCTGCGGCGGGGCGATCAGGTAAAGGTGATTGCAGGTGACGCTATCCCCGCCGATGGGGAAGTCATTAAGGGTATTGGCTCGGTGGATGAATCTGCCATTACCGGGGAATCCGCTCCTGTACTAAAACAACCTGGTACAGATATTGCCAGTTCAGTTACCGGAGGTACGCGTCTGCTTTCCGACGAATTGACCATTCGCATTACTGCTGACCCCGGTCAGGGCTTTATTGACCGCATGATTTCTCTGGTAGAAGGAGCAGAACGCAGCAAAACTCCCAACGAAATCGCCTTGACGGTACTGCTTGCCGTGCTGACGCAGGTGTTTCTGATTGTCGTTTCAACAGTTCCTCCTTTTGCTGGTTACATCGCTAACTTTATCAGCACTGTGTATGGAACTCAGGCGGGGAACGATTTGCGTGCTGGCGCTACAATTGCCATCCTGATTTCGCTGCTAGTAGCGTTGATTCCTACCACTATTGGTGGTTTGCTCAGTGCCATTGGTATCGCTGGGATGGACAGAGTTGCCCAATTTAATGTGATTGCCACTTCCGGACGAGCCGTAGAAGCTTGCGGTGACATCAACAGCCTAGTGCTAGATAAAACAGGTACGATCACCTTGGGTAACAGGATGGCTGATGAGTTTATTCCTGTCAATGGTCACTCAGTCGAAGATGTAGCGCGAGTCTCCCTAGCTGCTAGTGTGTTTGACGATACACCAGAAGGCAAGTCTATCGTGGGATTGGCAGAAAAACACCGAGTTGGAGTAGACTTCGACACAAGTAATGCGCAGGGTGTGGAGTTTTCCGCCAAAACTCGTATGAGCGGTACCGATTTGCCTAATGGCAAACAAGTTCGTAAAGGGGCAGTAGATGCGATTAAGGGGTTTGTGCGATCGCGTAACGGCAATGTTCCATCAGAGCTAGACGCAGCCTTTGAGCGAGTTTCCCGGCTAGGAGGTACACCGTTAGCCGTGTGTCAGGACAATGACATTTATGGCGTCATTTACCTCAAAGATATTGTCAAACCTGGTCTACGAGAACGATTTGACCAACTTCGCCGTATGGGTGTTAAAACCATCATGCTCACAGGTGACAACCGAATTACTGCTGAGGTTATTGCTCAGGAAGCGGGGGTTGATGATTTCATCGCTGAAGCAACTCCGGAAGACAAGATTGAGGTGATTCGTTCTGAACAATCTCAGGGTAAGCTAGTAGCAATGACTGGGGATGGTACCAATGACGCACCCGCCTTGGCTCAGGCAAACGTGGGCTTGGCGATGAACTCTGGTACGCAAGCTGCTAAAGAAGCTGCTAACATGGTGGACTTAGACTCCGACCCCACCAAGCTGATTGACCTGGTAACGATTGGGAAACAGTTGCTGATTACCCGTGGGGCATTGACGACATTCTCTGTTGCCAACGACATTGCTAAGTATTTCGCCATTATTCCAACTATCTTTGCGGCGGCTGGAATTGGCGCACTTAATATCATGGGACTCAAAAGTGCCCAATCTGCGATTATCTCAGCGCTGATATATAACGCTCTCATCATCCCAGCACTCATTCCTTTGGCACTAAGAGGGGTGAAGTTTCGTCCCCTAACAGCGGACCAACTGCTACGACGCAACATCTTGCTCTATGGTGTTGGCGGTATTATTGCTCCCTTCATCGCCATCAAACTGATAGATATCATTCTGCCGTTATCCTAACCACTCAGCTTTTCGTAACTACTAACGACTAACAACTAACAATTGCTATGAAACCTATTGACAGAAAACACAGCATCTCTCCACCCCAAATCTCTGCTTCTGTACTTGAAGCAGTGACCGAAATTTGGATCCAATGGCGCAGGCAAAAGCTGCCATTGTATCTATTTTTGGGGATGTGCTTTAACTTAGTGGTTGCGCCTGTAGTTTACGCAGCTACTGATCAAACTCTTGGACGCACCCAAGCTTGGGCATTGGGACTGTTAGGACTGGTCACAGTTGGTCTTTCTGTCTATCTGTTTTTCGTGATGTTTGTACCGGAGAGATTCTGATGAGTTTTGCACGTGACGCAAGTAGAGCCGTGCGTTCTACCTTGATACTTTGGGTCATTACAGCTATCATCTATCCCTTTGTGATGATTGCCTTTGGGCAAATTCTGTTTCCGTTTCAGGCAAACGGCAGTCTCATTAAAAATCCTCAGGGTAATGTTATCGGTTCTGCTTTGATTGGTCAACCTTTTACAACAGACCGCTACTTTAACAGCCGTCCTAGTACCACCAGCTACAGCACCGCCGACGCGAAAAAAGATGAAGCTGGAGTTCTGAAAACAGGAGTGTCCGGCGCTAGTAACCTGGCTCCCAGTAATCCAGCGTTGCTTGAACGCATCAAAGGCAAAAATGACCCCGACCCGAGCAAACGGATTGAAGGTGATTTCAACCGTCTGCAAACAGCAGGTGTCAAGCCGACTGCAGATTTGGTCTACACCTCTGGTTCCAGCCTTGACCCCCATATTACCCCCGAAGCTGCTAGAGCGCAAATTGGACGTGTGGCAAAGGTACGAGGTTTGCAACCCAACCAGCTAGAAACCTTGATAGCCCAAAACATCGATCATCGCTTTCTCGGCATCTTTGGTGAGCCTGGAGTCAATGTTTTGAAGCTGAATTTAGCTTTAGATGCCTTAAAGTCTGCAATTTAGTGAGAAAGATGGAGAGATGGGAGAATCAAGGGATGGGAAGCAGAGAAAATAAGCCCTTCCTTTATCTTCCTCATCCTAATTCTTTATCCATCCACACTGGAATACCTCTGGGACTTCTTCGTTTTATGTGTGACTGTCTTCCTTCCACCTACAAATCCTCACAACCTCTGGAAGATGGTAGCATTTCCTCCAGTCAGGAGAACTTGCTGCTAAATGACCGCTACCGTATCCTCAAACCCCTTGGTCAGGGTGGTTTTGGAAAAACCTTTCTCGCTGTTGATAAGAATTGGCAACAGACTTCCCCAACAACTGGACTCTGTGTCATCAAACAATTCTTTCCACAAAATCACACTATCCACCATCACCAGAAAGCCTTTGAACTATTTCAACAAGAATCTCTGCGTTTAGCTGAACTCGGCAAGCATCCCCAAATTCCCCAACTGCTAGACACTTTTGAGCAGGATGGACAGCAGTATATTGTCCAAGAATGGATTGACGGGCAAACCTTAGAAGAGGAATTGGCAGAAGCAGGAGCATTCAATGAAGCTGAAATTCGGCAGTTGCTCTTGGAGTTTTTGCCTGTGTTGCAGTTTGTCCACGACCATCAGGTGATTCACCGCGACATTAAACCCGCTAATATTATTTGTCGCCGAAGCTCTCACCAACTAGTTTTGGTAGATTTTGGAGCTGCAAAGTCTGTCAATAGCCCAATTATAGAAAAAACTGGAACTCTGATTGGTAGTGCTGAATATGCTGCGCCTGAGCAGATTAAAGGTAAAGCTGTATTTGCTAGCGATCTCTACAGCCTGGGTGTTATTTGCTTGCATTTACTGACGCAGATGTCGCCATTTGATCTGCACGACTGTGGTGAAGATGCTTGGATTTGGCGCGAATATCTGACCAAACCAATCAGTCCATCTCTGGAGCAGATTCTCTGCAAGTTACTGCAAAAAGCAACTAAACGACGCTATACTTCAGCGACAGAGGTTTTGGAAGACTTGAATAATCTGCCAAAACACGTTGTTTTTCCATCAAAGCCATCTGCAAGCGTCAGAAGAAACGACGATTTTGAAACTTACTTTGGGTGTAGCCTTAAAGAAAATATACCTGCTTCAATAACCCCATACACTGCAGCACTGGATCTTCACTCCATCGCTTCTATCACAGTCTTTGACCCTCAAACACAAGCTTGGTATCACCTAAAAGCAAAAATGGAAGCAAAAGATGTTGCACCCAAAGTAACTGCGGTCTTAGATCCGCGTCTGGCTGGGGCTGCTTGCACTACGCTAGTCCGGGATGAAATGTCTCAAGCAGTTTCAGGCACAACAGTATCTGGCTCAAGCAATATACTCTGGAGGATTTTTACAACATTTGCTGCTACCTATGTTGCTTTTTTCACTATTGCTTGCGTTGCTGCAATTCAATCACACTTGACAAATGCTGCTTGGAAAGTAGAAAACTTGAGGATGAAAGTGAGATGACTCCTGTTAACGTTGCTCTTTTGAATCGTGTGCAAGCCATCTACTGAGAGTATGCAATCTTTTTTTGTTGCAATTGCTTCCCAGCCGACTCAGTCTAGTCAACCAAACTTAGCTGGGCAAACTGACCATAACTTAAGCTTTCTTGTAGGATTTTTTCTAAGTTTCGTGTTCATCGGCTTTGTCCTAGGATGTTTCCTTCAGCATAGAAGGTATAAAAAATTGCGTGCTAAACGTCAGGCTGAAATCCTTCAAGAAGTTGACAATTTAGAAAAGATACAGAAAATGACGCCTGATATTGACGAGACAGTTAGTTCTCAAAGGGAACAGCAGATTGAAACTTTAGAAAAAATATGGAAGATGAAACCCTAAAGTTAAGGGAAGTAAGTTACCCATATAAGAAAAAATAAAGAAATTCTGAATTTTTCTCGAACTTCTGAGTACAAAACGGAAGTAATATATGTTAAGCAATGTTAATGTGCAAATGATGTACAGTTCTTATACTGTCTGTTCTGATAGTACTTACTCACGTCCTGCTCGTCGCGGTAAGCACAAGATTTTTATTGGTATGGCTCCTGGTGTGGGCAAAACCTACAGGATGCTGGATGAAGCCACGCGACAAAAAAAAGATGGTATAGATGTCGTTATTGGATGGCTGGAAACTTACGATCGCCCGGAAACAAATGCAAAGGCAGAGGATTTAGAAATCATTCCACCAAAGAGGATAGAACGCAGTGGAATCATCTTCAGCGAAATGGATAGCGATGCCATTATTGCCCGTCAACCTCAGCTTGTTTTGGTTGATGAACTCGCTCATACCAATGTTCCCGGAGCAGAACGCAATAGAAGGTACCAGGATGTGGAGACAATTTTGGCAGCCGGCATTGATGTCTACTCTACTGTCAACATTCAACACCTCGAAAGCCTCAGCAATCAGGTCACTCAGATGACGGGTATTGTTGTGCGAGAATGTATTCCAGATAGTTTATTGGAAGTTGCAGACCAGGTGGTCGTTGTAGATGTCACGCCTGAAACATTGGAAGAGCGATTGTTGGAAGGGAAAATTTATCCCACAAAGAAAATTGAGCAATCTGTACAAAATTTATTCCAACGTTCCAACCTTGTGGCTCTACGGGAATTAGCACTGCGGCAAGTAGCCGATAACATAGAAAAGAAAGAAATTCAGCAAGCTGCTCGACTCAACTGCAACGGTAAAGCTGTAAGCGCAAATGTCTGCTGTATCCACGAACGAATACTGGTTTGTGTTTCTTGTGATCCAAACTCTGTACGGCTGATTCGACGGGGAGCAATACTTGCTGATTATATGAACGCACCGCTCTACGTTCTGTTTGTAAACAATTCTGACCACTTTCTGACAAAAGTAGAAGCACTGCACGTTGAAACTTGTAAGCAAATCTGTCAAGAGTTTAAGGGTGAGTTTTTACAAGTATCCGGTCAGAATGTCGCAGAAGAAATTGCTTCTGTTGCAAAGTCATACCGAATCACTCAGGTGGTCATAGGTCAAACTCGTCGCTCACAATGGCAGATTCTGTTCAAAGGGTCTCTCATTAACCAACTCGTGCGATCGCTTCACCAAATCGATATCCATATCATCTCATCTGAAAAATAGCCAAGGCTCTATCAGTTTCTCCCATTAGTCTCTAAATTCAGATTAATCTAATTCTAATTCACCTGCTGAAAATCAGCTTGTTATTTGCAATAAGAGGAAGTTTTTATTATCTATTTCCCATTGTTCTAATATTTCCTGTACTTTCTATAAAAAAAAATAACCGTTTCGCATGAAATCAGTAATCTATTTGATGTGAGAACGTCAAAATTTTAACAAAGAAGAAGTTCAATTTAGCAAAAACTTCTTCACATCAATTTTTCATATAGCAATCCTATTTGATTTGCAAACACCGAAAAGCTCAGATACCCGACAACTTCGGTGAAGTCGGCGATTTCTTTGTTTGTAATTCCTGCACGGATTGCTATACATATAGCGGTTCCCGCTTGAGTGAGGTACACAGTATTGGTAAATTGAGACAAGGATGTATTGGGGCATCACGAATGAAAGCTTACTCGATTGATTTGCGTCAAAAAATCATTGATGCTTATAATTCAAAAGACTCGTTCCGCAACATTGCCAAACGTTTTAGTGTCAGTCGAAGTTTTATACAAAAGCTTGTAAGTCGATACAGAGATACAGGACGTGTATCAGCGCTGCCTCATGGAGGTGGACAACAATCAAAACTACAATCTGAGCAGATTGAGAGACTGCGGCAAATAGTAATTGAAAATAGTGATGCCACAATGTCCGAATTATGTGATGTCTTAGARTCAAAAACAAAAATTAGAATTAGTCGAAGTACGATGGACAGATTATTACAAAAACTTCAATTGACCCGCAAAAAAAAACGTTTCATGCGGACGAACAGAACAGCGACAGAGTGAAAAAATTAAGACTCATTGTTCTGGGAACTTATTCGTACATTTAATTTCAATAATTTAGTCTTCGTTGATGAGTCAGGCGTTAATATTGCRATGACTCGGCTTTATGCTAGAGCCTTAAAAGGGAAAAGGGCACATGGGACTCGACCTGATAAACGAGGTAAAAATGTAACTGTGATTGGTGCTTTGTCATTAAAAGGCATTGTTGCCGCAATGACTTTTAAAGGAGGAAATGACCAATTAGCTTTTAAAACTTATGTGAATGAAGTTTTAGTGCCTAATTTATGGGTTGGTGCTTGTGTTCGTATGGTATGTTCAGTTCTCATAAGGTGACAGGTATAAAAGAAGCGATTGAATCTGTAGGCGCACATCTAATTTATTTATCTCCTTATTCTCCTGAATTTTCTCCAATCGAGAATTGTTGGTCGAAAATCAAAGAATTTTTACGTTCTCAAGCCGCTCGAACATACAAAGATTTAGACGAAGCTATCACACAAGCTTTTGAAAGTGTGACTTTAAATGACATTATTGGTTGGTTTAATCATTGCGGCTACTGTACCTCACTCAACTGAGAACCGCTATATTTTTAACAGTGTTTAACTAGTTTATAGCTGAAAACTATATTTCTAAATATAGAGAGTTTAGTTGAAAAATAAACAGAGATATTATTTTAGGTATAGTAGTTTAAAATAGGTCAAAATATATTTGGAAGTGCATATTTTTTTAAAAAAGTATTACACAATAGTACTAGAGCTTAAGGAAATACTATTTTGTGTTTGAAACTCAAGAGTTTGTTGAGCCCAACCTATTTAGTGTTCTGATTCAATCCAATAGTATTCACTGTGGCATCTATTTGAATGAGATTCAGTTACCTGAAAAATGCACTGTTCTAGGAATTTTAAGAGAGAACCAGGTCATTTCAATAGAAGATAATCCAACTATTTATGCTTTTGACTACATCTTGGCAATGGCAATCAATCCAATGATGACTCCCGCTCTCAAAGTCATTCTCAAAAAAACTCACTCTGTTTACTATTCGCTCAAGAATTGCTTGCTTGAAGCTCGACCATTCCCAAGCAAAGCTTCCAACTCTATCGCCTCAAGCATACAAACAAATTCCACTTTCATACATCATTAGACATGGATATCTATTTTTTCTCCCCTCATGCACCTGACCCTAAGATGATTCAAGACTTAGGTGCTCCAATCACAATTCGGTTTAAGGGCGAAATTACCAATATTCACCGTACAGGTCATCTCATCTCTTTTACGAAAACTTTGTATATGGGTGGGCAAATGATTAAACCTTGCCACACCATCCCTGTTGAATCAATAGTTGTTGTGGAAGGTTCATCCCTATTGCAGTCAGCCTGGTTAGCAGCAGGAGTTGAAACCCTGCTAGTTCCTCAAATTAAGCAGGAGGTTGGTGGTCGTAATTGCGTTGTCCTCAAGTATTGCGGACTACTACAGATTCATAAAATTGAAGTTATCACCTCTGTTTGGAGCAGGGACACCGATACTGAGCCAGATAGCAACCAGACAGCAACCGAGGAAAAAAGCATATTCTCATATCTTGCACCTATCCGTATAACCCAGGAGCTACTCAAAAACAGCGCAATAAAGTTATATGACTTTTCTGAGCTTCTATACGTAAAATAAGGCTTTTCGGCTTAGTACTGAGTTTTAAAATAACATAAATTTTTCTTGGTGCAAGATGTCAGTATTAGCAAATCCCCCTGGTTCATTTTCAGTGACAAATCTGCTCCAACATATGCAATGGAAGCCGCTCAAGCCAGCAGGCAGCTCCTCACTGGTTGGTTAACCACCTACTCTCTCTAAGAGTAAGGGCGCATACAACGGTTAGGGTTTTCATAGAGTTATTCTTGCGTTGGACAACGCAAGGTCTATGCCGCTACAGTTACTAGTTTTGAAAACCCAGATTTTTCGTTTTCGTGGTGGCTTGACCATCTTCACCGATAACTTATTTGTCTTATCCAAATAAATAAGTTTGACCAACTTTTCCCCTTGCTTTCCCCAAGGAGAACTCTCTTCCTCTTGGGGATTCGGGGGACTAGGGGTCCCATTTCTGATATCTTGCACCTCACCGTACAAACGCAGGCAACGTAAAAATATGCCTGAAAAAGCTACCTTATTTTTATTGGCTTTTATGGCAAAATCAAGAGTTTCAGTTTATTACTGAGTAATGAAGTTATATCAATTTTTATTGGTGCAAAATGTAAGATTTGCGGATAAGGGTGATGGGTAACTCTTATAACTAGAGGTTTTTAATATGTATAATTCGGATTTTTTCCGACTTTATGTATTAACAGAAAATAGTTTTCATCAGACACACCTGATGTCAGCCACAGTGGGAGGGGCAACAGATAATACCACAACTAAACCACCTATCGAATTCATGCCCGATCCAGAACATTTGGTTGCTCCTATTTGCTTAATCATTCTTTGGGCGTTCGCGGTTTTTCTTTTTCTATCAAATAGTTGGAAGTATCTACAAAATCGCAAAGCAACTATTAACCGCTTCCAACAATTTCGTTGTTGGAACTGTGGATATTTTCAAGACAACCATTATCTGAATTGTGCGGTACACCCTTCTATTGTTTTAACCAAACACGCGCTCAATTGTCCTGACTTCTGGTCTAACACTAACACAACCGAACCGGAATCTACCGATGATCATCTGTGCTGATACCTATATCCCCTTTCCGCGTCCACTCGTCTATGCAACATATCGCGATAAGCTCACAGTGACAACGTTAGAAGGAGCAACTCAAACTATTGCTAGAGGTCCGGTGGCTCATTTTGAAATCATCAAAATGCTGGGGGAAAATGGTGGCGCTTTTTTTGCTGGCAACTCTGCTCACCCGTTTGAAAATCCCAATGGTGGTTCCAATCTTTTGGAAATTGTAGCAAGTAATTGAATCTAGATTAACCAATGATTATCTCCGGTGACACCCACATTCTCTTTCCACGTTTGCTCGTTTATGCTTTTGATTGAGAGTTAATGCAAGTACTTAGACTCATTCCCTCTAGTCTCTTGAATCATTGTCTTAATGTTAAAACTCTCTGTCTCATTTAAGTTTGGGGAAGAATCAGCCGACATAATTTCTGTACGTTCGCTCATTTTAAAAGGGAGAGAGGAATTAATGCCTAACAGGGTAAGGTTTCAATGCGATTGTGGCTCGGCTAAAAACCCCTCCGTGTAATACGTGGTAAAGCTTGCTGGAGAACAACCATGTCATACATGGACGAGAAAGAGTAAATGTTAACCTGTCATACATGGGGAGTTCGCTGTAAATTGCCTTTTTGTGTCATACAACAGATTACATTGTGGTCTTCACTAATTTAACGTTAAACTTACTGTGTAATACACGGTAGGAGCTGATGTTGAA
>JXCB02000013.1:22589-38864 GCA_000828075.3 Tolypothrix campylonemoides VB511288
TAAAAAGTTCATATTCATTGCTGATTGTAAAGCAGGTGCGATTGCAACTCGCGCTCAAATTGCAGCAAATGGTGGGATTTATTGCTTCCCTGTGCCCATGAGTGGACAACACCCCCAATATTTGAAGCAATGGGTACTAAACCCACCAGCAGAAATCCAGTCTATTCGTTTACCGCGACAAGATGAAGAAGAACCTGCTGTGGGCAAGGGTTTTGAAGTGGAGTTAGGCAAGTTTTGGTTCAATGAAGAAACTAACAAGTGGGTACGTTGGCATGAACGCTTCTTAGTAGTTTATTCCCAAAGCCTTGCAGCATCAATGATACGTGGTCAACAGCAACGCATCAATAGCGCTCAAACAGCTCTCAATAAATTAGCCGCAAAACCAGGAGAAGATCCACAAGCATTAGCGCATAAAGTTGAAAACATACTTGAGCGCTATCGTGTCAAAGATTTCTTCAATACGACAATTACAGAACAAATCACTCAACAGACTCGTCATGTCGGACGAGGACGACCATCAAAAAATTCTCCCACTGAATCGGTAACCAGTATTTGCCTTCAACTTCATATCCAGCTTCAAAATGCTGCAATCGAGTGCGCAGAAACCTTGGCAGGGTGGCGATTGTATGTCACTAACGCGCCAATTACTCAACTGAGTCTCTCTCAAGCCGTGACGTATTACCGAGACGAATGGCTTTTAGAGAGAGGATTTCACCGTTTTAAACGCGGTTGTTTGCCAGCCCTACCCGTTTACTTCCAAAACCAAAAACGAATTATTGGCTTAATGTTTTTGTTGAACATCGCTTTGCGGGTATTTACCTTAATGGAGTTTGTGGTACGACAGGCACTTATAGACACTCAACAATCTTTGGCTGGTCTTTACGATGGCAATCCCAAGCGAAAAACTGACCGCCCATCTACTGAAAAAATGCTTAAAGCTTTTTGTAACTTAACTCTTTATTTCTTACCTGATTCTACCATCTTCATCACACCAATTAACGCACTTCAAAAACAAATTCTTTGTTTAATGAAAATGCCACAGTCCCTTTATCAGGTAGCTCCGGTAGGTACTTCGACGTAATTTTTCGATTTATAAAGAATAACAAACGGAATTGAAGTCCGATTTCAATATTAACCAATATCCGTGTAATACACGCTAATCTGAGCCTTGAATAGCACTGCTTTATCGTGTATTACACGGCAGTTCTGATCTATGTAATACGCTCGCTCATGAATTGATTTCCCATGTAATATACGGATTCTCGGGGCTGGGTTTACCATGTATTACACCTAGGCTCTCAATCCCCTTTTTCCACGTATTACACGGAGGGGTTTTTAGCCGATCCACAATCGCATTGAAACCTTACCCTGTCAGGCATTAATTCCTCTCTCCCTTCAAAAATAAGCGAACGTACAGTAAGTCCTGTTTCTGAAAATCTTAGTACAGAATATGGCGATCGCTTTCCAATTTGAGAGTGAGTTGGCGACTGTTATATGTGCGTGGTTCTTTTTTAAGGCACTCTTCCAAAAACACTATGTCTTCTTCCTTCCACTTCGGTTTTCCCCCTCGACCTGGGTTATCCCAAAGCCCTTCTAGAGGTACAGCCGGGATACGCCATTAATAGGAAGAATTAAGATGCGTTCCCCCTGATATGAACCCTTTTCTTCAATGCGCTGCTTTTAAATCAATCCTACGGTGACACAGGTACTTGAGTAGCGCAATGTCATGACTTATAACCAAAATACCTATTCCAACCTGGCAGGCATAGTCAATGACTGCACGCCAGATGAGTGCTTGAGTGTTGGTATCCAACATAGCAGTCATCTCGTCAGCAATTAAGTAGCGGGTTGCTCTATTAAGCGATCGCGCCACTGCAATGCGCTGCAACTCTCCCCCGCTGAGTTCATGGGGAAAGCGACTCAGCCAGCTAGAGTGAATTCCCAAAGCTTGCAGGAGTTCCCTAGATGTTCCTTTTCCCTCTGCTAGGATTTGGCTAATCCGCCAGCGGGGGTTCATTGCTAGTTCTGGGTGCTGAAAGATGAGCTGTACGGGGCAATAGCCTTGTTTTGGCAGAGGCTTACCGTCGATTGTAACTCTACCCTCCGTTGGTTGAAGATACCCGGCTAGTAGCTTACCTATAGTCGTTTTGCCCTGACCGCTTGGACCTTGCAAGCCCACAATTTCACTCTTGTTGATTTCAATACTGAAACCACGCAAAATCCAAGGTTGATTGACTCGGTAGCGAAAAGACAACTGTTCACCCTTGAGCATGAATACACCTCACAGGAGCGCCTCGCACGATCTGAAACTGGGGTCGGGCTTTTTGGCAAGCGTCAGTCACTAAGGGACAGCGGTCAGCAAACAGACAACCATCAGGAAGCGCCTCTGGACTGGGTTGGGTGCCTTTAACCGGGATAAAGCCATTTTGGGGCAGCGATCGCCACAGCGCTTGTGTGTAAGGATGACGCAGATTACCATCAGTAAAATCCTCTGCCGCCGCCACTTCCAATGTCGTACCTGCATAGAACACAGCTACTTTGTCTGCAACTCGCACAGCCGCTTCCAGGTCATGGGTGATAAGAATCACCGCTTTGCCCTCATTTGCCAGTTCGCGTAGATGGTTAAGTGTCTCAACGACTACATCTATATCTAAACCAGGAGTCGGTTCATCAGCAATCAACAGTTCAGCCCGTCCGACGGCTGCTGTAGCAACTAGTACTCGTCGAGCCATGCCACCTGAAAGTTGAAAGGGGTAAAGCTGTTTAACTGGCAGGGAAAGAGCGTAGCGTTCAAAGGTTTGATTCACAACTCCTGTTGCTTGCGTAGCAGACAATCCACTCAAACGAGCTGCCCGATGTACTTGCGAACCCACTCTCATTAGGGGATCAAGATAACTAACTGACTGGGGAATCAAGGCAATTTCCTTGCCCCGCAACTTGGTCTGACGCTCTCGGGTTAGGAGTTCTCCTTTAAAAATTATCTTGCCTGTAACCAAGGCATTATAAGGCAAAATACCTAAAATGGCGTGAGCTAGCAGACTTTTACCAGAGCCACTAGAGCCAACCACTGCCACCACCTCACCCGCACCAACCTCTAAATCCAAATCCGTAATGACGGTCAGCCGTTTTTGGGTCAGACCCACATCGTACATGGTGAAAGTGACACTGAGGTTTTGAACTGATAGCATAGTATAATGTTACCCCTGGCTTGTTTTTGGGTCGAGCAAAGCAAGCAGGCTCTGACCCAAGATGTCGAAGGTTTTCACTGCTAGAAGCAACGCTATTCCTGGCATTACCGCCAGCCACCAGTAGCCAGTGGATAGGTATCGCATTGACTCCGACAGGATAATCCCGATCGCCGGAATCTCTGGCGGTAGACCCAAACCCAAAAAAGTAAGCCCAGCCTCGTGCAAAATTGCGTGGGGAAACAACAAAATCAACCCAACGAGGAACTGGGGCACTAGGTGGGGCAGTATGTGATTGCGGGCAATCCACAGGGGCGAGTGCCCTAGTTTAGAAGAGAGTTGCACGTAATCAGAACTTTTGATCTGAAGCACTTCAGCCCGCAGCAGACGAGCCAAGTTCATCCAATGGGTGATGGTGATGGCGATGATTAACCCCTTGACTCCGCCCCCAACAGCAAAGGCAATTAGGATAACTAATACTAGGTGAGGCAGGCTGAAGAATACATCGATTATCCAGATGATAAAGGCATCAACTTTACCACCCAGTGTACCTGAGAGCGTCCCGAGTACCAAGGCTATCACGGCGCTAAAGCTAGCGGTTAGCAGCCCCACCCATAGGCTCAAGCTCAAACCGTGGAGCGTACGGGTAAACATATCTCGTCCCAACCAGTCAGTGCCAAACGGGTGAGCAAGCGTTGGAGGTTGGTTGCGTTCTTGTAAGGAAATTTCCAAACCAGCTTTACCAATCAGTTGGGTGCCAAGCAGCAGGATGCTCAGAATGAGAACGCACAGAGCAATGAGCACCAATGTCCGACTACGACGATTACTGAAGATGAGTGATAGTTTGCGCCCTAAAGTTTGAGGGGTTGAAATCGCACTGGGAAGTTTCATGCTCTCGTACCTGCTATGCGGATGCGGGGATCAATCACTTGGTAGCTGAGGTCTGCCAAGGTGTTGCCGATAAACACAAAGATGGCGCTGAACAAAACAATACCCACCAGTAGCGGAACATCATTACGCAAACCTGCCTGTAAGGTCGCACTACCTAACCCAGGATAGCCAAAGACCTTCTCAATTAAGACAGTACCACCAAACAGTTCGCTAAGAGATGCAAATTGCAAAGTCAGGGCTGGTAAAGCAATATTGCGTAAACCGTGGTGCAAAATGACTCCAGTCGTTGTTTCTCCCTGAGCGTAAGCAAACAGGGCATAGTTACTATTGAGGACTTGGATGAGTTTTTCGCGGGTTTGCAGAGCAATATTTGCAACCCCAATAACGCTAAGAGCGAGAGCAGGTAGTAACAAATGGTATAGACGTTGCCAAAAAGTGACATCTTTAAGCAACACTCCTGGTGGAGTCGCACAACACATAGGAGTGACTTTTAAAGTGACGGAGAAGGTGATAAGCAGCAGCAGTGCAATCCAAAAGGTGGGAGCAGAGGACAAAGTGTAAGCATACAGCCGAATTGCTTGATCCAGCAGTGAAGCTTCTTTCGCTCCTGCTAAGACACCTAAAGCGACTCCTAAAATGCCTGAACCCAACCACGCCAATGCCATTAACCAAAGTGAGGCTTGAAAACGCTCAGCAATGACATCAGAAACTGGTTGATTGTAGGTCATGGAAGTTCCAAGGTTGCCTTGAAGCAGTTGCCCCAGCCAGAGAATGAATCGCATAATCCAAGGTTTGTCAAGCCCCCAACGCTGGATAATCAATTCTCTTTGCTCTGAACCGAGGCGAATTACGTCAGAACCAACGTAAGCATTGACAGTGTCAACCGGAGATAAGCTAACTAGCACGAAGGTAAGGACAGCGACGCTTAGCAGGAGCAACAATAAATGCAAGAGTTTTTGCAGAATAAATCGAATCAGGAAGTGCATGATAAAGTCACCCAGAAGAGTAAAGGATGGGCTGCTATTGACAAATCCATTTCCAATTAGGCAAGTTATGTAGAAGCGTTAGCGTGTAGTGGCGGGATTGTTCGGTAGCTTTACTAACGTCGAGACAGGTACTGACAAGGTAAGTTTTATCGATATTGACTAGCCAGGCAGAGGCTGCATCGCCTTTTGTGGTTACTCCGGTTTGACCATCCCATTGCACCTGCTTCCAAAATTGGATTGCTTCTGTCTCTGTAGCGGATGCTGCTGCTTGGTCAAGCGCTCTATCAACCACTGGGTTGCTATAGTAACCGGGATTTTGGTATTTTCCCTGAGCCAAAGAGCTTTTGAAGAGAAAGGATAACTGCTGCGAGTCGTGGGTTTCCAGCGCGTAGAGGACAACATTGCTTTGCATCCGGCGTTCAATCTCAGTCCAACTCGTACCCTCAACATTTACCTTAATCCCGACAGGTTTGAGCATTTGGGCAACTGCTAAAGCCAGTCCCTGCCGGAAAGCGTCTTGGGCATTGTAAAGGAGAGTGAATTCTGCCTTGATCCCCTGTTTTTCTAAAATGCCGTCAGCATTCGTATCCCGCCAACCATCCTCAGTCAGGATTCGCTTGGCTTTGTTGATATCACCGTCTTGAATGTCTGCTTTTGGTTCGTCCCAGGGAAGACCACTAGCAGGACTCATCGCTGGGGAAGCGTAACCATTAAACAAGGTTTGAACCAAAGTTTGGCGGTCAATCGCATAATTGACTGCCTGACGAATCGCTCGGTTTGAAGTGACATCGTTGCCAATTGGGTAGCCATCAGGTGTCTTCCTCCCAGTACGGGGAGGATAGGGAAACATAAGCCCAGCGTGACCGAGACTTTTAATCACATAGGTCTTCATGCCCTCCACTGGCTGTGAGGCTAGATGGTTGGGAACTGCAGCCACCTGAACTTGACCGGCTCTGGCGGCGGCAAAAGCAGCATCTCCCTGAGTGAAGAGAAGGATGACACGCTTAATAGCTGGTTTCTGCCCGTAGTAGTCAGGATTGGCTTCGATGATGACCTGCTCGCCCTGGTTCCATTGCACTAGTTTGTAAGGACCGGAACCGATTGGGTTGCGGGCGTAGTCTTTGTTATGGGTATGCTTGGGTACAATACCCAAACTGGCAAGTTGATTGACAAAGGTAATATCAGGTCGTTTGAGGTGTAGTTCGACCTGATACTTACCTGTAGTAACAGCGCGATCCAAAATCTCCATATCCAGTCGCCCCAAACTGTCTTTTGCTGTATTGAAGGTGTAAGCGACGTCTTCTGCCAAGAGAGGCTGACCATCAGTGAACCGAACATCTTGGCGGATTTTCACTGTCCAGACCTTGCGATCGCTGCTGACGGTGTAGCTCTGGGCTAGATCATTGACCAGTTCTAAATTTTCGTTGCGGCTTAGCAGCGTACTTTGAAACAGAGGAGGACCGGCGTAATGCCAACCCATTGTTGGGTCGAACCCTTTCTCATATATATGATATTCATCCCACCCCAAGTCCACCATAATCTGCTCCTTGGACCCAGAGGTGGCGCTCAGCAGTGAGCGGTTCTGGGAAACCCGACTACAAGCAGCCGCTCCTACTAACAGCAGCACCACTAACAAGCGAAGGAGATGAGACGTGCGCTGATAAGTTTTACTGGTAGGACTTACGCAGTAATAACGGAAAAACGAACCACAAAGGACACGAAGGACAGGAAGGAAAGAGGCTTTCAGAGAGATTTTGCGTAAGTCCTGACCGGGTAAGCATTGCCTACTAGTGGGATAATTTTTGTACATTGCCACTAAGTGTGTTATTAAATTCGATACTGTCTTCCGATTCATAGGACACACTCAAATTAGAAATTGATAGACACCGTTCCCAACACTGTCAAAGGTGCTCCAGGAATCAACGCAAAGCCGTTATCAACGTCGTAATATCTTGTGCTAAAGAGATTTTTTAAATTTAGCCCGAATCTAAAGTTATCTTGACGGTAGAAGATAGCTGCATCTGCTTTAAGATAAGAGGGAATTTTGAAGGTATTGGGTAGTATGACCTCAGCATCTTGTGCATATGTCAGCCCGAAGCCAAATCCCAACCCCTGCAAACTTCCACTTTGCAGTTCGTAGGTCGTCCAGAAACTGGCACTATGATATGGAACACCAGGCAGGCGATCGCCAACTATATCCGGGTCCGTATCCTTTGTAACTTCTGCATCCGTGTAAGCATAGCTAGCGATGATATTCCATCCTGGCAAAATTTCTCCGGCAATATCCAATTCAACCCCACGGCTGCGTTGTTCGCCCGTTGCAACACTGTACAAGTCTCGAGATTCCGGGTCAGGATCAGCTGTTGGCACATTCTGTCTGGTAATCTGGTAAAATGCCAGAGTTGCTGAAACTCGATTCTCGAAGAAATCTTGTTTAAGTCCAAACTCAAACTGTTCTCCGGTCTGCGGTTCTAATAATCCCGTCCGGCTGATGTAGCCAGTGTTGGGAGCGAAGGCTTGTGCATAGTTGAAATAGACAGAAGTAGAATCTGTTGGCTGGTAGACAATGCCCACGCGGGGAGAGAATTTTGTATCCGATTGTTCTGTCAAGTCATTCGTTAGTCTATTTTCAGAGAAGGAATAGACAGAGTCAAAGCGAATGCCACCTAGCACCTTGAGATTTGAGGCAAGCTCAACCAAGTCTTGTATGTAAATTCCGAGACTATCGTTGCCAAATTCCGCAGAGTCCAATACAGTGTAAGTTCCCGGTCGGTCATCATAAACAGGATTAAAGATATCGATGGAACCTAGAGGCGCGGTCCTGCGAGTATAGGGATAGACAAATCGACTTAATTCTACACCAAACAGAAGATTGTGTCGCACCGAACCTGTATTGAACTTGCCAATAACTTCGTTTTGCAGCGTGTAGAGTTGATTGTTCTGCGGTCCCTTAACGGATTCACGATTGAGCGTTCGCCGATCCGGTTCTAGCGCAGTGCTAGCCAATCGTTCAGATCCAATATTGAGATCGGCAACGAGTACGCTAAACCCCTGCCGAAATCTCCAATTATCACTAAAGCGATGTTCAAAGTCGTAATATCCCCAGTGTGTTGTTCCCGTAGTGGGTCCCAAGTCTGGTTCGCTAAGATACCTGCTGATAGGCACTCGCAAAAACTCTCGCTCTGGTGGAAAGTTAGCACCAAAAATATTATTAGAAATTTTGAAATATTCGTACTCTACTGTTAACGTTGTTCGCGGACTCATGCGCCAGGTAAAAGCTGGCGCAATGAAATAGTCCTCGTTAAAGACAAAATCGCGAAAGCTGTTTGCGGATTCGTAGGAAGCATTCAAACGGTAGGTGAGAGAACCACTTGCGGTGAGAGGACCTCCGATATCGAATGTTGGACGAAAAAAATCATAATTCCCAACCGTAAAATTCGCTTGGTAGAACGGTTGATCTAAAGGCTTCTTTGTGATTGTGTTTACAACACCACCAAAGGCGAAATTGCCCCCATAAAGTGTTGAAGCTGGTCCTTTGAGAACTTCCACCCGTTCGACATTGGCAAAGCCGTGGGGATTGATAAAAGCCGAGTCTGGAAAACCATTGCGGAGTTGTTGGTAACTTTCCCCGAACCCTCGCACCCGGTATCCGGGCGCAAACGGAAAGCCAGGGAACCGAGTCACACCGCTGATATTTTCAGTGAACTCTTCCAGACGTGTCAGCCCGCGATCGCGAATCACGGCTTGGGGTACTACCTGTACTGATAGGGGCAAGTCGCGTTGCGGGACAGGTAGCTTGGTTCCGGTTGTTGACTCTTGAACCCGATATCCCTCCTCTTGCTCACCCGTCACTACTAGCTCAATGGGTTCTTCACCAGAAGCTGATGGTTTTGCAGACTGTGTTTCAGTACCAGGTTTAGGTAAGCTTTCCTCGCCTGTGGGCGGGGGTGCCGTAGGCGGGGAAGGGCTAGGGGTAGGCTTCACAGCTGAGGATACAGCTGGTGTCACCGCAAAAATGAGACCTTCATCGCTGTCAAACACCTCGACTTTTGGTAATCTCTCTTCACCTGTCACTGTCACTTGGACAGTATTAGGATTCTGATTTGTAACTTGTAAGAGCGTAATTCCCGCAATAGGTTTTTCAGAGCGCAAAGAATTACCACTAGCCAGTTGTAATTGAGCATTGGTGATCACAGCAGTCAGGGTATTACCTTCACTTTTGAGTGAAGTTTGCAGCTTGTCAGATGTAGCAGATGTTTCTAAGATGATTTCCAAGCCATTTTGTGTTTGACTCAGCCTGACCCCTGTTACTTGAATAATCTGACTCGATTGCTCTTGCTGCGCCAGCCACTCCTTAACGTTGGTGTAAGGACGCTGGATATCTTTAAGTTGGGGAATCTCTGTAATAGGGACTATTTTTGCTGTATGACTTGTTTTCGTGGTGTTAGCTCCTGCCAAAGCTTGCTGATTGACAATCACTGCTATGACCACAGCTAGTCCTAAATTCCTCAGTAGATGCAGTTGATTCATAAATCCCTCACACCAAAGTAGTTTGAACAGCAATGAACTCCCAGCTACCAAAAGGATTTGGCAAGCGTCAGTAGCTAGAATGCTTTTTTTTGTTACTAAGTAAATATCACACTTTTTGATAACAATAATACTTCTTAATAAAAGATAGAGAATTTGAAAACTAACTTTAGCCAAGTAGAACTTCGGGACTAAATCCGAAGCAGAATTATTGAGTTTTTATAAAATGACTCTTTTATAAATTCAGTAGACCGAAAACTTTTGTAAGTTGACGAAACAATAAGAGTTTCAGGCGACGCTTCTGGGATCCACGAGAGTGATCGCTTACCTGGGCTAGAGAACTGATCTACAACCCTATTGCTCAAAAAGCAGATGATACGGGCATTCTGGTGGATTGTATGCAATTCGTCAAATCAACGGATGGTAAGCCTTCTAGAAATCTTTTCGGTCTACTGAAATTATTTATATTTGCAGCAACGGTGTCAAACGACAAGTTGTCAAACTTGAATGGGAGCGAGCAAAAAATATTTTTTTATTCTTATGCCCTATAGGGGCATAGCAATGTACAGAAAACTTTGCTATGAGCGCTGACGATGCGCTAAGTTAGAACGGAAAAGCTACAAATACTACCATTTCACCTTTGCTTAATGCAATCCTTTCTATCAGGCAATACAACAAGCTTTACAGTATCCCAGTTACAATCAAATATTGCTCTGCTAGCTTTGAAAATCATTATCAATCAGTTAAGAATTTATAGTAAATATTAATGAGAAAAAACCGACTTGAGCCTGAAAAGCCTTCGTGAAAAAGGAATAGAGACTATTAAGAAAGATGTCGAGAAGGGATGATCGGGTTTTAAAGTAAAAAATTCTACCAATTATTTTTTGGTTTAGGACTTGTAAATTGTAAGACAGGTGATATGGTGATATTATGGCTCTGGCTAACAGCAAGCCAAACCTCAGAGTGAGGAAATAAGTATGCCGATTCAAATTAGAGATGAAGCAATTTACAACTTGCTGCAAAAAATCTATTGAAGCGATCGCACTTAAAAAGACGTCGCCGTTCAAGCGATCGCCTAACCAAGTTTTTGGATTTGCTAAGTTTTTTGAGCTAAAAAACTGTAAAGCAATATATCGATACCAAGTTTTCAGGTAATGCCTGCGCTAACTAACAGGGAGGCGTTCTCAACACCATAAGTCTAAAAAAGTTCGACTTTAGAGTAATCAATACCTACGGCGCAAATAGGAGCAATTGCCTCACTAGATTACCAGGGGAAGCGCATTTAATTTTGTATCTAAAAAGACAGATTCTTGTCCTCAAATATGTAAAAGGGAGTCAAATTTGAGTATTAAATACATTAAGTAGTACGCTAACAATTCAGGTTGTGGGTTATCAATATCTGGACGCTTTGCACTCGGACAACAGACTGTACATTCGCTCCTGCAAGGAGCGGGTCAGAGGAATTAATGCCTGACTATGTGTGGAGCTGAATCACGGTCATACCGTGTAATACTTGGGAAAAGTTTTGGAATTATCGGTGTAATACATGGTGAAAGAGAAACTTTCCGTGTATTACGCACAATCCCAACCGTATATTGCATGGTGTAGAAGCACAATCCAAAGTTAAACTTATATGACACTCAATCAAGGCAGCGATCGCATCCACTGGCAACGGAGTGTTAATAAGCAAGTTGTTCATTATACATCAAGGTCAGTCTCATGGGATCGGGTTTTAATTCTTCTAATAATTCTCTTGGCTTATGCGCAAAGGCTTTGAGCACTCGCGAATGCGAGTGCATTGACAGAAAAAATGTCATCAATTTTTAACGACATAGATGACCCTCGTATAGAAAGAAATCGTGTGCATTTATTAACAGATATTTTAATCATTGCTATACTATAGGACTAATATTTGATTTCTGAAAAAGCTCCGTACATTTGAAGAGTGGCAAAATCAAAGGTAGTGTGTCGGATAAACCACTCAAACATCCATTTGAGATGAGAGAATGAAGGAATCAAAGCACAGAAACGTCGCACCCAGGTTTTAGCTTGTAACCAAATATCTTCAATGGGATTTTGTGACGGGCAATTCGGAGCAAAGCGGACACAGTGAATTTGCCATTGTTCTTCAGGTAAACCAAGGTTTACCTCGGATAAAAAGCCTTGGACAAGATGAGAACGATGGTAAGAAGCACCATCCCAAAAAATCAGTAATTGTTGGTTAGGGGATTGGGCTAATAAATAACGTAGATAATCAATCGTATTTTCTGAATTACCTGCGTCATATGCTTTGAGAAGTAGTTCTCCTTGGAGATAATCAACTGCTCCATAGTAGGTCTGTTTGTCTCGCTCATTGATGACTGGAACTGCTATTTCCTGGTCAGTTTTTCCCCAAACATATCCACTTAAATCTCCCCACATCAAATGGCACTCATCTAGGAGCAATACTCTCAATAGCCCTGCTTCTATTTCCTTTCTACGGCTTGCCAACAACGTTTCAATTTGTTTTTTTTACTGCCACAGCTTCCGGATCTGCTTTTGGATTGAGTTTTGTAGTTTTCTTCCAACTAATTCCTGCCGCATCAAACAAGTCATAATAGCTGCGTTTTGACTCATAAGTTACATCGTATTCAAAAACCAATTTATATTCGAGTTCCCCAAGCTCCCAACATTCTTTTGTTTGCAACCAACTTAAGACTTCTTCTCGTTGTTGAATACTTAAGTAGCTTTTTCTTCCCTTGTGGTTCAGGGACAGTCCCGAAATTCCATATTCCTCGTAGGCTTGTTTCCAGCTGGTTATCGAACCCAGTGACACATCTAAAATTGTTTGAATTTCCTCATACTTGTAGCCTTGATAAACCAGTTTGACTGCCAATGCTTTCCTCACCTCACGCGCATCTGGGCGATCATCTATAAATTCTTGTAGTTCTGCGATTGCCTCCGGCACTGCCCCTTGGGCAATCGCGGCTTGTAGATGCTGGTTTATCATTGTTCGCTGTTAGACAGATATACTCCTCCGTATTATCGCGTAGTTCTTTTCAGAAATCAAATATGATTCCTATAACTATTATATGTTGACGATTTTAGCTGCTTGCTTCTCTCATCATAATGATGCTTTCAAACCCTCTTGTCAATAGGGTTTGAAATGCGCTTACCCTGACTAGATTACTCTTTCAAAATCCGAATTTACAGAACACAAAGCTTATATACTCTGAATAAATAAAAATTAATTTACCGCAAAGCTTTTCTTATGATTGAACTAGAAGAGCGCCAGATTCTGCTGGAGTCTTATCTGCAAGCGCAGGTGGCTAAAATGCTGAAAATTGCTTTATCTCAAGTGGATCTTCAGCAACCTTTAAACAGTTTGGGACTCTTTCACGTTTGCTTCTTTTGCCACTGTTGAAATCAACTTAGGATTGATACTTAACTCAGCAAAAATCGTAGGCACTTTGCTGTCTTTAATTTTTTTCACCAATTCTTTGACTCTAGCTGCTGTGGGTTTCTCTTCTGTAGACTCACATCTTGCACCTATCCGTAGAAAACCGTACAAACCAAAAATATGTGCAATAAAGCTACATTATTTTTATTGGCTTTTCTCGCTATATAAAGGACTTTTGGTTTCATACTGAGTAACGAAGTACCATCAAATTTTCTTGGTGCAAGATGTGAGTTTACCAGTCAATGCTATTCACTTCGGCTTTATGGCGGCAACGACTCTGACGATTATTGCAAGTATGCAAGCAGTCAGTGTTATCCTCGTGATTTCACTGCTGGTAGGACCTGCTCTCACCGCATATCTTTTAGTTAAGGAACTGCATCAGATGATGGCAACAGGAGCATTGATTGGTGCGATCGCCAGCATAACGGGGGTCTACATTAGCTATTACCACAATATTCCCTCTGGACCTGCAATTGTACTGGTTTCGTCCATGCTGTTTTTGTTGGCGCTCTTTTTTAGCCCATCTGGTGGTATCCTGACTCGACCCAACTCATTACGTTAGCTTCTTAAGCAGGTTCAGGCGAGATAGACGACGGCTGCATGGCAGTTACAGTCCTACTGTGAAAGAGGCAGTTTACCGCTTTGCAACATCACAAGCGCCAAAGCACGACAACCAGGGCAGTCACAGCCCAATCATACCAGGATTTTGATTTCTCTAACGTCGCCCAAATCCTTGCCCCCGCGTCCCTTTTGACCAGACAATTAGCTCACCGTTGTTTCCCCCAGCAGCTAGTTGATGCCCTTGAGGATGCCAAGCGAGGCTTGAAAATCCGTTGGGAGCACCATCGAGAACCTGAAGTAACCGTTTAGCTTTATTCCATAAGCAAACCCAGCCATCAGAAGCAGCAGAAGCTAGCATGTGGCTATATGGTTGAAATTGAATTGATTGCACAACGTCTTCATGTCTTGGCAGAACTCGACCGTTCCACTCATCAGATTGTTTTTCCCACACAGCTATCCCTTCAACGCTAGAAGCCGCAAGCAGAGGAGCGCCTGATTTTGTAGGTATATCTGACCACGCCAAGCGGCGCAGCTTGCCTGAAAAGCCTCGCATCACCCAAGGGTTGGGGTTATTCCACTCCAAAATCTTGATGGTGCGGTCCATATTACCAGAGGCAATATATTTGCCATCGGGTGACCACGATATTACCAAGCTAGCTGAATCAACTGGCAACAAACAGGGATCATCGTCCCAATTCTCAACGATCCAAATCTTTACCCCTTGATAACCCGCAACTGCTAAACTTTCACCATTGGGATGCCAGGTGATATCAAGTACAGAGGAATTATCAAAATTGAGAGTGGTTTCAATTTCGCCTTTGTCTGCATTCCACACCTGCACGACTCGACCCAAACTGAATGCCAGTTTGTTTGTCGTTGGACTCCACGCCATGCGGTCTACCCAAGCACGGTCATTTTTCAGAATACTAACCAGTTCTGGCTCATCTGACTGTAAACGCCAAATTTTCACCTCACCGTTTTGCCCACTTGCAGCGAGAAATTGTGAATCATAGGAAAAGGCAAGACAGTCTACTGATTGTCCGTTTCCCTCCTGTAAAGATGTTTTATGCAATGTTTGGTCAACACAGCATAGCATCACTTCTCCCGCAGCGGAACTGGCGGCTATTGTCTCACCATTAAAAGACCAAGCGATTGCCATCACGTAATCCGACAGCATACCTCGCCAGTGCTGCTCAAATTCGCCTTGTATCTTTGCTTTTAAACCAGACATACCCAAAAATCCTCTTTTCTCACATCTTGCACCTATCCGTAGAAAACCGTACAAACCAAAAATATGTGCAATAAAGCTACATTATTTTTATTGGCTTTTCTCGCTATATAAAGGACTTTTGGTTTCATACTGAGTAACGAAGTACCATCAAATTTTCTTGGTGCAAGATGTGAGTTTTAACCTTTACTTAGCCAACATCAAAGCAACTTCCTTGGCAAAGTAAGTCAGAATCAAATCAGCACCCGCCCGTTTCATACTGGTCAAAGTTTCTAAAATCACCTTTTTCTCATCAATCCAGCCATTTTGAGCAGCAGCTTTTATCATGGCATACTCACCGCTGACGTTATAAGCTGCTACAGGCAAATGCGTATTATCTTTGACTCGACGGATAATATCCAAATATGCCAAAGCAGGCTTGACCATCACAATATCTGCACCTTCTGCAATATCTAGCGCCACTTCCTTGATAGCTTCCCTAGCATTTGCCGCATCCATCTGATAAGTCTTCTTATCCCCAAACCTGGGTGCAGAATCCAAAGCATCCCGAAATGGACCATAGTATCCAGAAGCGTATTTTGCAGAGTATGCCAAAATCCGCACATTTATGTATCCTTCAGCATCAAGTGCTTTGCGAATTGCTCCTACTCTACCATCCATCATGTCAGATGGTGCAACCATATCTGCTCCTGCAGCGGCTTGGCTTACCGCCATTTTCACCAGGACTTCTACTGTGGGGTCATTGAGAATAACGCCGTTTTCATCAACAATACCATCGTGACCGTGGGTTGTGAAGGGGTCAAGGGCAACATCAGTAATGACTAATATCTCTGGTACAGCTTGTTTAATCGCCTTTACGGTTTGCTGTACCAATCCTTCTGGGTTGTAGCTTTCACACCCCAAGTCATCTTTCTTTACTTCTCTTACGACTGGAAAAAGTGCAACAGCACCAACACCCAATTGATACACTTGCGCTATTTCTTTGAGTAACAAATCTAAAGTATATCGGTAGCACCCAGGCATGGAGGAAATTTCAAATTTTTGGTCCTCACCTTCCATCACAAACATAGGATAAATGAGATCATCCACAGTCAGTGTAGTTTCCTGCACCATGCGACGTAAAGTCGCAGTGCCACGCAGGCGACGGGGACGATGAATTAGGGTGGTTGCACTCTTATCAGTGTTATTGGGAGTGGGATTTTCTGATGACATGGAATTTGATAATGATTGTGCTCCAAAATAATGATAATCGTTTTCGAGTCATGTTTTTTGCTTCGACGTAGAACCATTGAAGATAATTACCGTCTCCTATGAAAATAGGAAAAGGGGAAACGTAAAAGGAGGGAGATTTTCATCTGCGATGGGGACTTCCAAATAAAAAAATAATCAATCACTTGGGTGAGCAGGGGGAGCAGGGGGAGCAGGGGAGGCAGGGGGAGAAGAAATTGGATACTGGTG
>JXCB02000013.1:42084-51614 GCA_000828075.3 Tolypothrix campylonemoides VB511288
TGGCTTATTCTTTCTCTAACTGCCTATCTTATCACTCATTGGACTTATCTTCAGACTCAGTTACCATTACCACCTGATTGGGGTGAGGCTGCCCAAACTGCCCTTGAATCTATTTTTCCTCAATTCGCACTGTCTCTTCTTTTACTTGATATTGAGCGATTGATTCCCCTTGCACGTAGTTCTGGTTTTGACATCCATATTTCCAGGTGCAAGATGTGAGGTTACTAAATTTGAATGGTACTAAAAAGGTACAATAGTCTTTAATAAATCAATTAGTGTATACTTTTAAAGCCTATTTATCTGATAACCGCAAATGTAACTAGCTCATGCTCGCTTAGCTAAAAACGTTACACTTGTAGAAATTATCTCTGCAATATCTACTGGATCAAGTAAATAAATCTTTGCCAGAACCTCTTTCTTAATCGTCTCAGAAGCCAAAATTTTGCTGCTTTTTACTTTCTCCACTGGTTTTCTCTCCAAACCTTGACGGTATGCCGATAAAGAAATTTCCCCATCTAAATAAAGTTGTAACGTTCTACTGTCGCCACCGCTTAGCTTTGCCAATTGCCGAAAGTTTTTGGAGTCAGTTTCAGGAATAGTTTTACCCTTCAACCACCGATACACAGTTGAGAAATCTACACCAATAGCTTCGGCTAAAGTAGTTTGAGTCCAGTTGTCTTTTAGTAGCTGCTCAATCAATTGAGCCAGCCGCTCTTGGCGTCCCTGGATGGTAGAAGACCCGGAATCATCATTCATCAAAGTTACTTTATGGGTCATACTTACGTGAACTACTTTAGTCTTTAATTCCATTGTGTCTTAACCTCCGCCAAAAAGTACGGTTAGGGTCTGACGCTGTGGAGTTTAATAGTTGGTCATATAGTACTACTTTATAACGAAAACTCTTACATTTACAAGGGTTTGAGGAACTTATCACAAAAAGCTATTACCATAGATGTTTTTATTTTTAGTATAAAATTTTACTAAATAAAAATATTAATATTTCTTAAGCACTGATGCCATCAGTCTTGCATCGTGCAAGGCTTAATATTGCATAGTGCAAATGTGGTTGGTGTGTACAAAAGCATCAGTCAAAAATGGAGCATTTAGGTAACCTTCATACGATAAAAAACTTTCAACCTTGTACAGGGAGAAAACATATTAATGTCATCCTCTAACTCCACTGTTGATTTGGATACACTTAACCTTACTCTCACTTACGACAGTAAGCAAGTAGAGTTAAATAAGGACTGTCAGCAAAACAAGGCTAATGGTCAAAGCCTGTCGAGCGTAGAAAATACCCTCAGCGAGGCTGAGGCACAAGAACTAAGGAAGTTGGAAGCTACAGTTGAACGTTGTTTAAAAGCTTTTTGGCAGATAGGACAAGCCCTAAGAGGGATTCGAGATAAACATCTGTATCGACAACAGTACAAAACTTTTGAAGAATACTGTATCACTCGCTGGGAAATGTCTCGGCGTTCGGCTTATCAATTAATTGAGGCAGCCTCGGTTTATGAAAATGTGCGCCATGGCGCACAAATTCTTCCTGCCAATGAGCGCCAAGCTCGTCCTCTCGTGGCACTCTCTCCCGAACAACAACGAGAAGCATGGGCTAAAGCGGTTTCTACAGCTCCAAGTGGCAAAGTCACAGCTGTTCACGTTACCCAAGTTGCAAGAGAATATCAAAGAGCAAGTGTACCGACCACACCCAGGAAACAGAAAACTCTCGAGCCACAAAACCAATCACCTAACAACTCTATACCGTCAACTCTTCGTAGCTGCTGGAATTGCTCTCATTGCAGCCGAGAGTTCCTAGATGATCCCCAAAGCTTTTATTGCTACCAGTTGGGTAAATTGAGCTTCATTGAAAAGGACGGTCATGAACGAGGAGCCAAATGCGAATTCTGGACTTATCGAGGACGAGAGTCAGATGAAATCAAAAAGGCTCGGCTACCATTAAGAGAAACCTTTACCCTAACTCTACAGCTTCCCGCCCACTTGTTACCGCTGATACAAGACGCTGCCAAAGATTCTGGTTTGGTTGTAGTAGACTGGGTAGCAAAGCTTTTGGAAGAGACTGTTTCCAGAAGGAACACAGCCCAAAGTACGCAGATTTATCAGGATTTTGTTGAGATTCCTGCGTCAGAAGTTATTTAATTTCAATGGTTATTATCTCTCTTAGCTGTACCACAAAGCAGCGGCTTACCCTAAAGGTAGGGCGGCTTTAAGGGAGAGTGGGCTCAGCATTTCCGTAGATATGCGGAGCGGGACTTCTGCATGAGTCAGGTATTCGATTAGTTAAGCACAGGGGTTGTCGTTGCACGAGCTTTGCACTTACCGCCATGTAGCGGCACAAATTTTGTTGTTTGCTTTTTCTCTGACAAATTATATTGTTCTGGCTACGTCTTTAAGCAAACAAGAATTCTTACATAACATCCAGTTGAGTGTTTCGCATTCTGGGGGAGGACAGTCTTGATGCCAGTAGCAAAAGACAATAAGGGGTATACCAGCCCTGAATTACCATGCTGCCAAGTGGTGATTACTGGGTTAGACGTCAATGTCCCACAGGCAACAATAGCCAATAAGCGGCTCAGGAAAACCAAAAACCTTCCTTTCACAGAACCACCACTCTTTGCAAACAAAAACTACGAGATGATGGCAACAGGTGCACCAATTGTCAGTGCCACTCAAGCGTACCTTAAGCATCCAGACTGGAGTGAGTACGGTAATGGCAGTCTTTACCTCCAAAAACCATTCGGGAAGGGTCGTTATATTGAGTTTTACATACTTCACAAACAGGAGCATCAACCGCAATACCTCTCAGACTGCGCTGAACATAAAATCCTTGAGCAATATGGTGTGATGGCAGCAAGACTCCATGCTGTGTTTGCCACGTATGCTGCTGGGCAAGCGGAACCTTGGAAACAGTCGTTTATTCTGCGTGGTTCGGAACTCATCAAAACACTGAAGGTATACAAAAGCAAAAAGCTGACGAAATCACAAAGACTGAAAGCCATAGCAGATTTGGCTTTGGTTGTTGGGACTCTTGGTGCAGTCATCTACTGGTACGAAGGAGAGTTGAACCTTTGTATCAAAGAGCGCTGTCTACTTTGGATGGTAAGCGTGCAGGAATACAGTCAGCCAAATCTATTTGGAGACCCAGACGAACTTTGCGAAGTTATAATCCGGGTGCAACCAGGTCTTTGGACTTACAACTTCCTCAATTACCAAGGTGAGCAATCAAAAACTGCTTTGTATCAGTACGGGTTTATCCCAAAGCAAGTCTTTGAGATAGATCCACATCGCCAGAAACTTGCCACTAGCTTGGCGCTGTACATTATCCAGAATAGTCGCACTCACAAGAGTGGTACGTACACGATTCATAGTTTACTGAGTGAGATTTTGCCATCCTCTCAAATTGAACAGGCAGTTAATGACTATCGGTATGGTTGGAGACTTAAAGAAACGCTAGAAGAGGCATTACTGATTTTAAAAGACAAAGTTGGTATAAAAATTGAGTTTGATGATGAAACTTACCCAATGTGGCTCAGACCTTTGTGGGCAATGCCGGACGAACTGAGTTGCCTGTCCGTTAAGGAGAGAAATCAACACCTACTGGGAACTAAGCGATTCCCAGATAATTACATCCAAAACTTTCTATTTCCAGCAAAGTTGATATTTAAACTTCCATCTCCAATTCAAAGGCATCTAAATCAATTCAAGCCTCGGAAAACAAATACATCTGGTGACAAGCCTCAAAACCAGAAAAACAATCCCGCTACTCCTACCTCAACTAGCACTCCTGAACTAGCGGAAACGTCTTCTCAGGCAAACACTACTCCACAAATCATTGAGTTGGCTAGAACTGGTGAACTGACGGGGGCAATTGTACGGCAGCTTAGAACAGCCAAGCGTATAAGTCAAAGGCAGGTTGCTAGTGCCATTGGTATGAGTCAAAGTTGGCTACGAGATATCGAAACTGAGGGTAGAGACAAGCCGGTTCCACAGAAATATGCGGTCAAACTGAAGGAAGTCTTGGGTATTGTTAGCTAGCGGTTTTCGGTTGCGCTCACACACAGTACTCAGCATAAGTATTTTTGCTTTCTTGAGTACTCAAGTATGGCTAATTAACGCCCCCTCGCGTGATGATAACGCCCCCTCATGTGATAGTTAACGCCCCCTCGTGTGATAATTAATTTCTTAAAACGCTTACACCGTAAGAGTTTTAGTTTTGAGTACTCATCTAATCGCATAAAATTGAGTACTCAAACAGGACGCTACTATAAATGACGCACATAAATTTCGCCAACTGGAGCAACAAAGCTCCGCCTCTGCGTCATGAAACGTCAATACACTTCCAAGCGCCATCCCTGTCCCATCTGCAGTAACCATCACGGCTGTGCCACACGTTCCGACAACTTAATTGAGTGCTTACGGAGTTTTAGTCAACAGGATGCACCCGGTGGCTATCGCTTCATCAAGCTATTGGCTAACGACATGGGCGGTCTGTTTGTGGAGGACGACGGCAGTAACCACCAACAGGAAAAATCTCTGTACTCTCAACAGCAGCGGTATTCTCTTAGTAGTAAAGTCAAAAAGCGTTTGAGTGTAGAGGAACGTGTAGATGCCCACCGGCTTGTCGCCCAACGACATCGTCAATTCCAGTTGCTGTTGCAAACAATTGTGACAAAGCTGAGTACTCAACACTCCTCACACCTACAGCAAAAAAGGCAATTGAGTACTGACGAAATTAACTGGCTTGAGGCATTAGGTTGGCTCAGAACTTGGGAACCAGGTGTTTATGCTCCCCTTGGCATAACGGCTGACCTCCCTGGCATATCTCCTGTTGGTAAACTTCTAGGAAGAGAGGGGATAGCTGTAGCAGCCCTTGACCCCGATTTTCAGATTACAGGCTTCCAAATTGCTACTTTACGTACTAGCCCTAAATACATTTGGTTGAGTGGTAGTAATCAAGGGGGAATTGGACCACAATTACCAAATGGAGAACTACCACTATTTTGCTGGAAACACCCCGATGCCAAAAGGGTGAAAGTGGTGATTCTTTGCGAAGGGGCACTCAAGTCACTACTGACAGCAGTTCTTTTATGGCGTTCTGGGCAAACTGATATCACCGTTATCGGTACAGCGAATGCTGCTCGATATGGTGAGAAAACCCTGAAAGATTATCTTAAACGATTACGCCCTAAAGAAATTCGACTTATGCCGGATGCGGGGGCAATACTCAATCCCCATATTGCATTAGCTAACTCCGAAACTCTACAACGCTGCCTTCTATGGAGATATCGATTGAGTGTGGGTGATTGGGGACAACTCGAGACCAAACAACATCTGGATATCGACGAATTGCTAGCAGCTAATCGTCAAAATGAAATTAAACTGATTACCAGTGCAGCTTACCTCAAGAGCTGCCACATTCATCACCAAATCACAAAGCTACTCAAACACAGTTCATTCCATCAAATAGAGGACAAGCTGATTGAGTTGCGACCCCTGGGAGACTCCACAGAGAATCTGGATTTAATTCGCCAGTATGCAACAGGTATTAACTACTGCCGCAAAGGTGGATATCGGGTAGTCGTAGCCTGGAACGGTACAACCATCACACCAGAAGATTTCTTTGCCCTGTGTCCGGAAACAATCCAGAAAGCTTTTGCTGACGTAGATAGAGAGTGGGGAATGCTCTATAAACTTAAGCTGTGGTTCCGGCGGATGGTAGAGCGATATCGACCCAAGAATGGTTTTGGCAGACAAAATCCAATACCACAAACAGTTGAGAAAAATTTGGATTCGGGAGAAAATGTCAGTACAATTGAGTATAAACCAGGTAAATTACCCAGATGGGGTGATTTTGAACGTCCACCTAGAATTGTGTTTAAAAAAGGGCAGCGGTTGCAAGTTTACTCTGAAGCGATCGCCGCTGGGTGGAAACACATTTTAGACAACAGTTCTACTGGGACATTCAAAAGTTATGATGCAGGGATTGCTCAACCTAAGGCTTTTGGAGTAGACAAACTGTGGTACTTTACATCTCATGCTAGAAATGTGACTACAGAAACTGTTGAGCGCAATTACAATTATCTGGACGTTCGTAACTCGGGGATGGTATGGGATTATACCCCAAACGGCAAAGCATATTTGAGATGGCCCAAAAATGGAGAAACCCCTGACACAAGCGGTAACTGCGATCGCAGTTCTGTCTTTGCAGCGTTGCGTCAGAAAAATATCTCGATAAATGAAGGTATAGAAAATCCCGTTTGCAGGACTTGTCATTTACTAGAAGCGTGTCGTTCCTCTTGTGGACCAGGGTTTGGATACCGATACAAGCGACGGGAGACTTTGAAAAACGATCGCATTCTTGCACATCCTGACAGCGCACCAGATACTAAGAACTATGACTGGTCCAATTGTGTCAACTTTTGGGATGAAGCGATGCGGACACTGCAGCCAATTAGTTCCATTGTCGTACGCCCCATAGACCTCGACCAAGTGATGGCACAGCTGACTATCTACTATCCGCAAATCAACATTCAATTACAGTCATTGTGGAGGGTTCTACGCCAGTGCTTGACAGGAGAAATCAAGCAACCTCACCACGGGTGGAATGATGCGGCACTGAGAGATATGCTTGGCGTAGCACCGGGTAATTTGGATGAAATCATTGCCTTAGTAATGGAGATTTTACACCCCAACCTAGAATCGCTACTCGATACGACTTGGGAGTATGGAGTAAACCTTGTAAACCTTAATGATTTGCCAGGGAAACGAAGAAAACGTTTTGGCTCCCAAAACCTTGAGGTGACACAAAAAATTCAGCACGATATTATTCTCAATTGGTTTGTGCCATTTCTGCAAGTCTGGGGACGACGAATTAAAGGTGCTTTGCGTCTAAACCAAGGTCAGCTTCTAGTGACCACCCGTTCCGAACGACACGCATTGATAGCACGAGCATCTTTGTGCAACATTTACCTGGATGCCACAGCAACCCCTAAGTATTTGTCTTGGTGGATGGATATTGACGAAAAAGACATTCTAACTATTGAGCAAGAGGTATCTTTTAGTAAGAATCTGAAAATCATTCAAGTAACAGGACTAGGACAAGTTTCCAAAAATCGCAGTTCTCATTGCCAAGGTAGAGTAGAAGCACTCCGATACGAGTTTAACCTACGTCACCCCGACATCAAATTCATTGATTTTGTGAAGTTTTGTACTGACGGTGATGGAGGGTGGTTCAGGGATAGTCGGGGATCAAACGATTTCCAAAATGTGACTGCCTTAGCCACTTTTGGCATTCCCTACCAGAACATCGGTTCCCTAGAGGTGCTTTACTTAACATTGGGTGATAGTAATTCTAATTCAAAGGGGACTGTACATGAAGAATTCCAGGACTTCGTGGATTGGGCAACACAGGGAGAAATTAAACAAGCCATTGGACGGTTGCGAGCGCACAACCGCCTCAAACAACAACTTTACTTCTATTTCTGTGCGGATTATGACCTAAGCTTTTTGGAACAGGAACTAGAGTGCATTAATGCTAGTGATATCACTATTGAAGCGGGTTCACTAGATGAGAAATCTTGGTGGGAAGTCAAGCAGACTGTTAAAGAACTTTGGGAACAAGGACAGAAAATTAACCAGTCAGCTGTAGAGGCAGTTTCTGGAATTAGCCAAGGTTACATCTCTAAGCTAGCAACTAAATTTGGTGGGAGTTGGAAACAGTGGCTAAAAATATTCCTATCGTTCTTAAATGCGAATTATAGTAATAGGAATAATTCGGACTCGGAGTTGTGTCAGCTACAACAAGAAACTCATTTGATTGAACGCAATATGATGCTGTCCTTGGCACAGTACGAATCAAATACTAAGTTGTTATCAGAAATATTTTCTTGGCACAAGCATTTCAACCGTCACTACTGGGAGCATACTATAGAAGCAACTCGTGTGAAAGTGCAAGCGAAAATTATGGCTGCTTTGCTTTCAATATTACCAAAACCGTGGCATGAGGAGTTTTTAGGTGGTGTTGATGCGGTATCCAGGGCAAACGCATCTAAATATTGATCAACGTGAGATTGTAGAAGGCACGCCGATGCCTTAATAACTGTACGTTCGCTTATTTTTGAAGGGAGAGAGGAATTAATGCCTGACAGGGTAAGGTTTCAATGCGATTGTGGATCGGCTAAAAACCCCTCCGTGTAATACGTGGAAAAAGGGGATTGAGAGCCTAGGTGTAATACATGGTAAACCCAGCCCCGAGAATCCGTATATTACATGGGAAATCAATTCATGAGCGAGCGTATTACATAGATCAGAACTGCCGTGTAATACACGATAAAGCAGTGCTATTCAAGGCTCAGATTAGCGTGTATTACACGGATATTGGTTAATATTGAAATCGGACTTCAATTCCGTTTGTTATTCTTTATAAATCGAAAAATTACGTCGAAGTACCTACCGGAGCTACCTGATAAAGGGACTGTGGCATTTTCATTAAACAAAGAATTTGTTTTTGAAGTGCGTTAATTGGTGTGATGAAGATGGTAGAATCAGGTAAGAAATAAAGAGTTAAGTTACAAAAAGCTTTAAGCATTTTTTCAGTAGATGGGCGGTCAGTTTTTCGCTTGGGATTGCCATCGTAAAGACCAGCCAAAGATTGTTGAGTGTCTATAAGTGCCTGTCGTACCACAAACTCCATTAAGGTAAATACCCGCAAAGCGATGTTCAACAAAAACATTAAGCCAATAATTCGTTTTTGGTTTTGGAAGTAAACGGGTAGGGCTGGCAAACAACCGCGTTTAAAACGGTGAAATCCTCTCTCTAAAAGCCATTCGTCTCGGTAATACGTCACGGCTTGAGAGAGACTCAGTTGAGTAATTGGCGCGTTAGTGACATACAATCGCCACCCTGCCAAGGTTTCTGCGCACTCGATTGCAGCATTTTGAAGCTGGATATGAAGTTGAAGGCAAATACTGGTTACCGATTCAGTGGGAGAATTTTTTGATGGTCGTCCTCGTCCGACATGACGAGTCTGTTGAGTGATTTGTTCTGTAATTGTCGTATTGAAGAAATCTTTGACACGATAGCGCTCAAGTATGTTTTCAACTTTATGCGCTAATGCTTGTGGATCTTCTCCTGGTTTTGCGGCTAATTTATTGAGAGCTGTTTGAGCGCTATTGATGCGTTGCTGTTGACCACGTATCATTGATGCTGCAAGGCTTTGGGAATAAACTACTAAGAAGCGTTCATGCCAACGTACCCACTTGTTAGTTTCTTCATTGAACCAAAACTTGCCTAACTCCACTTCAAAACCCTTGCCCACAGCAGGTTCTTCTTCATCTTGTCGCGGTAAACGAATAGACTGGATTTCTGCTGGTGGGTTTAGTACCCATTGCTTCAAATATTGGGGGTGTTGTCCACTCATGGGCACAGGGAAGCAATAAATCCCACCATTTGCTGCAATTTGAGCGCGAGTTGCAATCGCACCTGCTTTACAATCAGCAATGAATATGAACTTTTTA
>JXCB02000019.1 GCA_000828075.3 Tolypothrix campylonemoides VB511288
TCGACTAATGAAGAGCGACGTAATTAAAGGGTTTCCTCCACCTAATTGCTCAACTTATACTTTCAGGCGTTGCTCATTTTATCCTTACAGTGACAGTCGGTTCGCGGACTTATATGTACTTGAAAACATATAAATCACCAAAAAGCTTATAGAGCTTGAACTTCACGCTGTAAACACTGTCTACAAAGTTAGAAAAACTTATATAGGACTCAATTAGGACTCAATGCCTGAGTCTGGTTGCGCCGATCGATACGTTGAAGACTTGTACTGGATATGTAATATATAACGAAGCATATAACTAGCTTATACTACGTTGATTACATCAAATAGTGGAAATTACCAAGTACGTATAAGCGGACAAAGTGAAAATTGTCGCGGACTAATTGAAAATTTGTCGCGGACTAATTGAAAATATGTTTGTGTAACCCTTATTCTTTCGTACTACACAGCGATCGCAATCTACAGAATTATTCCTCCAAAGCCTTATCCTCTATTGAGTTTGCACTTTTATGCCCTATTTGGTGGAATTTTTCATATACTCCGCGAATTCGGTAGGAATTTTTCATATACTCCGCGACAAATTTTCATTTAGTCTGCGACATGAGGAGCCAGAATCCCTGTAACTCCGTTAAAAATTTTTCATTTAGTCCGCGAACCGACACGCGTTATTTTTCTTTAAAATCAATCCCACCACGCAAATAAGCGCTGCGATGACACTTCAATTTCGTCGCAACCCCTGGTAAATTTCACAAATTCGCCTGCAAAGTCCAAATTTTGAACGCCCACCACTTTTATGGCGTCAATAACTACGTCTGCATCCTGGCAAGTAAAGGCAACACCATCAAACGTCGCCACTGCCCCCATAGAGACACAGCACCGTCCGAACTCGATAAACTTGGCGGTTGTCGGTGCGGCATTGTAACTTGTGTTTTCAGTTGTATAACCGGATGCCAGCAATTGCTCCAGCCCATCCAACGATAAACCTGTAAACTTGATGGCGTTGGGGGTATACTCGACAATTGCCGTTCCTAAAATCTCTTCCAACCGTTGGCTATTTTCGGTCATGTAAATCTGTTACGTGTTATATCAACTCCAGTTGAATAGTTACAGTACCAACGCCCTTTAATTTTGACAGGCGTTGGATAAATTCTCGATGTTGCTTGGCGCAGTGGCAATTCCATTAACATATACCTTTGCGTTCTTTTTGGATTTGACTACCTTCCTTGTCAGCTTTATGTGGTGATTTATCTATTAGCTTATATTCCCTATTTTTCGGGTTTACCGTACTAATCAATACATGATTGTACCACCTTTGATTCTGCCGTAATTCTTGTGCGGTAATCATCAATTCTTCTGGTGCTATTAACCGTATTTTCAGCTATTAAAATCATCCTTACTATAAGAATCAAAGCTGCTTGATAAATCCTGAAGTCAATAAAGAAACAATTACGAATCACAAGAGCGAGTTATGGTATTAGTACGTTACAACCCCTGGCAAGAATTGAACGCACTGCAACGTCAAATCGACCGAGTCTTTGAAGATTTGCAAGCACCAACCTTTGTCAAAACTCCAGCAGCCGAACTGCATGAAACCGAAGAAGCAGTACACCTGAAGTTGGAACTCCCTGGTGTTGATGCTAAAGATGTAGATATCTCAGTCACCGAGAATGCAGTTAAGGTGGTTGCTGAGCGTAAGTCAGAAACCAAAACTGACGAGAATGGCAAAACAAGAAGTGAATTCTACTACGGCAAGTTCCAACGAGTCATTCCTCTAAGAGTTCGGATTCAAAATACTAACGTCAAGGCAGAATACAAAGACGGAATTTTGAATTTGACTCTGCCTAAAACCGAGCAAGAAAAAAATAAAGTCGTCAAGGTTAATTTGGAACAACCTGCAGCGTAGAGCTTTTCTCTGCCTAGAGTATTGAGCTAATTGTATCACATGATATTAAGCCTGGTTGAATATCAACTAGGCTTTTTTCGAGCTTAAAATATGAATTGACTAATTGGTTATAATTGATTGATAAAATCGCTGCTGATTATGCTAGGCAATTAAAGGTACTCAAAGTCAATGTAGATGAAAATCCTGATGTTTCCTCTCACTATGGTATCCGCAGCATTCCAACGCTGATGATTTTTAAGAGTGGTCAGAGGGTTGACATGATAATTGGTGCTGTTCCTAAAACTACATTGGCTAATACTCTAGAAAAGTATTTGTAAGCAGATTTTTTCGCCATATATTTGTGGCGAGTCATTCTACATATTCACTAGCTTTTAACGTTTCATTCTTGGTAGTGGTAAGGGCGGCGATGCCTGGTGGAAGCATCAATTATTTACCGTTTGAAATAATATAGACAAATAGTCCCTACAATTTGTCATAATCCTCTGGTTCCACATCAGGAACTTTATTCAACACTTGCTGAAATTTATCCCAACTACCACGTTTAGCTTTCTCTTCTATATAATCTTTGGTCATCCATGCTGAAACTTGTGCAGATAAGGCAATGGCTACAAGTTGTTCAAGAGACATATTTTCTTTTGCAGCTAATGCTTCAATTTGTTTATACAAAGAATCGGGAATTTGTACGTTTAAGTTGCTCATGATATTTCTCCTACGTGTTGTAAGAATTCTTTAGGTAATACAACCAAGACTGCCAAATTTTTCTGCTGCTTGTAAATCTTTTTAATTGTAAGTGATAATAAAATCAGCTTCTGATTCTACGGCTAAATATATTATAAAGTCGTCATCTGGGTCGCTTACTGCTGGTTGCCATAGATAGAAAATGCTAAGTTTGTTAGTAATGGCGGTTAGGGCTTCAATTGCCATAAACAATCTTAATCTTCTAAATTTAAATTCAGTTTTTCTATTAATACTTGTAAACCTTCTGGTGTTAGTTGTTGTCCAGTTAATCTCCTCCAAGCTTCTGCTATTTCTTCACTGTTTGGGAAACTTCCAAACCTTTCTCGACACAGTAAGCACCATTCCCTAATTTTTTCTACTGGATTGAATGGTGGTTGTTGACTTGGTTGTCTTTCTTCTTGTGGTTCTTGCTTGGTTTCTTGGTCTGTTGGTTGGTCTTCTTGTTCAGGATTAGAGATTTCTGTAGTAGCTTCAACTTCAATTGTTTGGTTAAATCCTTGAACTACTAGCTTTTTAATCTCTTGGGATAACCCAGTAATATAGGGGAGTCCTCCTTTGGGGATTACTAAAGCAAATCTTTCCCCATTATTGAGGTGTCTATAGCATAATGTTTCTAGTTCAGCAGCAAACTTTTTGTACGGAAAAGAATTATCTTTAATCCAACTTAACGCTGCGTCTCCTAAAACAATATGAGTTGCATTTTTATAGATTTGGCGATTGAAACCCGTATCTTGATTTAGGGGTGATTGACCAATTACTATAGTACAAAAATTGTAGGCAGCACCTTCTTTAATTAGTGCTGATTCTAGATTCAAAATTTGGTCTACTTCTGGTTTGGAGATTTTCCCAGGATATCCCTCACCATTACCGTAAATATTATCCTGCTCGTCAACAATGGTGAACGTGAATCCATACTTGTTACTAACACTTTTACCTAGCTTTTTGGCTTCACCTCTTATCTTCTCTAGTTCTTGGAAGCTGGCTTGTAACCCTGGTAGGACTTCTGAGTAATCTTTGTAATTTGGCTCAAAAGCCCAGTTGGATTCGGGATATTTGGGGTCAATTAGGTTGATTTTTACTTTTATTCCTGTCTGCCCCAGGAGGTGGGCTGCTAGCAGGATTATTGCACTTACAAGGGTACTCTTACCTGATTGCGAGCCACCGTGAATGATAAAATTATGATGCTTACGTTTATCAAGTGGTTTAAGTACGAGTTCGGAAACTAATTCTATTAACCATTGGATATCGCTTGTTAGTTTTGGTGGTTCTAGCTTTTCAACTTGTGGTGTTCCTTCTAGGGTGAAATATTGTGGAGTTTCTTGTAGATTTGGGTTTAGCAATCCGTGTAATTGGAAGTGGTTTAAGTATCTCAGTTGTGCGTTACTGTCAAGACTTGAAACCACCGAAGCTAGTTTTAATTCAGCTTGGATTTGTTGGACTGCTAAACCAAAACCAAACTCGTTCTTAATTTTTTGTTTAGTTGCTTCCCTTCTTAAGTTTAGAAAACTTTGGTAACGATTTTCTAAATCTTCTCTTTGTTTTGCTATATACGCAGATGCCCCACCAAATAAGGTTCCTAGTCCTAACTGCCACAGTTTTAACTCAACTGCTTGGTTGGGGACAACTACTGCTGTTAGAGGTAGGGTAATTGCAGTTAGACTAACCCCTATCTGCATCAATCTTTTCTGCCATACCTCTCGTTGTAGTTCAGATATTTCTGAGTCGAATAATTTGATGCCCAGCATTAGCTATTACCCAAATAACATCCAACTGTTATTGCCATCAGGGTGAGGAGAAAGTGTGGTAAGTTCCAAAGAACAGCCCACAATAAAGCTTTCTTATCTCTCTCCAATCTTTCTTTCTCGATTCTTGCGTAATTGATCCCGGTGTCTGCTATTAGCCAAGCCGTCCAACCTGCAAGAATAAGGTAGATCCCAACACGGGTAATTGGAAAGACGGTTGCAATACAGCTTAGAAAACTTAAACCACAGTAAACTGTATATTTAATTGAGAGGTTGTAAATCATTATTCATTATTTATCCTGATAGAACATAAAGAGACTTAGCTATTAGTAACCAAGTCTCTTATATTGGTTGTTGGATTCAGAATTTGAGCAGTTTATCGGCTTGGTTGCAGTAAGTTGCAAACCCTTGGTGTTGGTTTTGGACAATTCCCATATCTAGAAGTTTGGTTGATAGTGATTCTAAATTTCGCTGTGTGGTTCGTTCCCACTGGAGTTCTAATCCAGCAGATTGATTAGCGTGGCTTAAGACAGTTCCGTAAACATTAAGTGCTTGTCGCCCCACATTTAGTTTTTCTTTTGACCAGCGTTTAACCATTTCGTTTAGTCCTTTTAAATCTCCTCCTTTTTTAGCTGCTGCTAGTATTTTCTCTTCTGTAACTTCAGTTGGGTTGAGTTCCAAAGCTTCTACAAAATCTTTCCTTAACCCTGGCGCACCTTTAACTACAGTAGGGTCATAGCCAGATTTCAACACAGAGTTTTGGTCTGTTACTCCTGATGTGTTATTAACTCCCAGTGGGTTATCTCCGAACATCTGTTGTTACCTCTCTAAACCAATTTGTAACGTGTGAAACTACGATATAGCTACCAAAACTAACTAGAGCTAATAGGCAAGCGAAAAATACTATTACTACTGAATCAACTTGGTGTTTAAAATCTAATCCTTTGGTTTCGCTTTCAGATGATTTTTGACGATAATATTCTGCTTGCTGTAAGCATTGCTCTAGTAGTTTTTGACTTTCTGAATTTAATTCCCCTTCAAAGTTGAGTTCCCCTGATTTGAATAATTTGACCTTCACTTGGGGGAATTCTTTGAACTGGCTCTCTTCTTTCACTTGGGGAAATTCTTTGAACTGGTTCTTCTCTTCTTGTTGCATGGGTTGAGAATATGACAGTAAAAAATATTAGTGGAAATGCGATAAGTCCATAAATGAGTCCATTCACTATTTGCTGCTTGTCTAGATTGGATAACCAACCGATTAGTTTGTTACCTTGCTGCAAAGAACTCTTGGATGTTGCTGATACTCTTTCTGGAATTGTCTCGAAAGTTGTCTGTAACTGACTCCAAAGTCTGTCTAAATGTAAATAAATTGGTTTCAAACTTCTCTTTAGCTTCCACAATCTCTTGGAGAGATTCACATACGTCACTTGCAATTTCCTGATACGCACTTTCATACTTCAGCACCCTCTCTTCTGTTTTCCTTTTAATCCACTCCTTCACTCTTGGTAGCACCAAGGCGAAAAATTCCTCCTCGGCTATAGTGGTGGTTTCAAATGCTTTGACAATTTCAAAAACTTCTGATTCTGTAGCTGTAAATCCCAGTTGAGAGAAAGCTTTTTGAACAATCTCTCCTTTTTGTGTAGTGGTGATTGTGGTAGTTTTGTGGGATTCATCAAGTAGTGCGAGGTAGTCTTCTTTTTCTACTGGTTGGTTAACTGGTGGTGTTGTTTCAGGAGTAGAATTGTTAGTAATAACAGTAATGCCATCTGAGTCAGCTTGTGATTCTTCTGACGCAGGCTGAATTTGATTTTGTTTGTCGGTCATAGTTTGTATTTGTGTTCCAGGGGTAGTCACAATAGTTTCTTCCGTATTTAGAGGAACTATTTCATTGCTAGTACCTTGCATTTTGATGACTTCCTGCACAATTTCCATTTTGTGCTGAAGTATATCTTTACAGTCAGGACATACTTTCAAAATTGCTTCTCTAATTTGTTCTGCGGTAGGTTTATAGTCACCTTCTTGTTTGACAGATTTACGAATGTTTTCTATATAGTTACGTGAAATCATTCTTGTTTCCTCCTACGCCCGATTTAGATATTTTTCGTGAGAGTTGCTTTTGAACGTACAGACAAGCAGCAGCAAATACTGGTACTAATTCCTCCGCCTTATAGTCCCTGTTTTTATCAAAATATTTCCCTTCTTTCTGGGGAACTGATTGAAACCATCTGAGAATAGTTGTACGGTGTGCCTTATTTCTGCTAAGTTTCTGAAGTTCTCTGTAGACTACATCACCCTTAACTACTACTCTTTTGGCGGCTATCTGAAGTGCTTGTTGGTGGCAATAAATAAGCTGTTTTAAAGACAGTTTTGTGTATGATGTTCTCCTTTTTAAATCAGCAATTAATTGAATATTATCTCTGTTAATCTCCAGTCCTGATTCGCGTAAAGCACGCTTAAGTCTGTACCAAGCTCTATCACTAATTTCAGATTCATAGTGAACCTCAAAGTATTTTTTAGCATGGTTGTTTTTCATATTTCTTGATAGTTACTGACAACCAACTGCACTGCCGTTACTACGCACACTTTGGTATTGCACTGCAACCCAACTAACGAAAAATCAATATTTCTGGCTTTGGGAGAAATTTGGCAACCGTGTAACGGTGCATAGAGATGACAGTTAGGGAAGCTGAAATTGGGGTATTAACTGCAAGATGCAAGCACTGCAAAAACTGCAACTGTTTTCACCATAAGGATTTTGGAATTTACTGCCACGCTTGGGGTAGCGATGCACCGTTGCTCTCGACACCCCGCTAGCGTGGGCATCAATAGCGCTTGTTTAATAAGGATTGGAGTGGTTGCACCTCCTCTAATTGACGCCCTCGCCGGGAGCAACGCGCGTGCATCGTCCTCAGGCGTTGAAAATACTGTCCGCAGCGAGCTATGAAAAACGGCGTTGCGTACAAGAAAGTAGCAAATCTCTTTCCATAAGTAGGACAAACGTCAAGAGCCTTGATTTCCGACTTCTAACTGAAGGCTTGGTTTTTTTGCGGTTTTGGGGTTTGGGGTTCCCGCTTTCGAGGTTTTCGCTCATAGGCTTTTAGGCAATACGAATTTCTCCCAAAATCGGCTGTGCTTTACACAGGGTAAGGATTTTGGGTAGTTTTCGTGTGTTGATGATAGGATAGTCTCTATCATACACGCATACACGAATTCGTGTATGCACGAATATTAAGATTCTTTCAGTCGTGTGGGAATATGGAGGTAAAAGTGTGTTGGATGATGGACTAATAGTGGTTTCTAAGCGAGACGATCCGAATTATTCCCAAATAAGTGGACATATTCCCAGTGAAATGGCTAAAGACTTTAAAATTGCCTGTACTCGTAGGGGGGTAAGTCATAGTGATGGACTTGAGCAGGCGATCGCACTATGGCTTGCTCAAGCCGATAATCATTTTTTACCTACTGAAAATCAAGGGGTTAAGAAAGATACATGATTAACAGAGTGATCTACAACTCATGTGGATAATTCGTATTAATAATCAAAACAAGGAGGTGGTCAGTAGTAATAAGCAACAAGCGCAGTTTTGTGCTTGGCTACCAATTTTTGCTATAGCTATTTTCATTTCTACTAACTAGAGGCGCAAAAAATGCACTAATGCTATGAATGAAGATATTGCCAAAATTATTGCTTCTATAGATTATGATGATACGGAGAAATTTATAAATTATATTTTGCCTGTACTTGGAAAAGCAGCACAATATTTTATCGAAAATAATGAATCTATTGATTTGACTGAAGGTTTAGTTTTTCCCAATACATCTTTATCTACAGAAAATTATATTCAAGGTTTTTTTGAAAATGAATTTAATAAAGTGTTCTACAGCATGCTTGCTATAGCAAGTATAAAGGATAAAAAATCTGATAATAAATTCTCTCTTCAAGAAAAACAGCAAGCCCTTGATAAAATAATTAACAATAGTAAAACAATAAAAGCTTATTTAGAGAAACGACAAAGCCAGCTATTTAAATCACAAGTATTTGAGCCTGTCCCTACAGTACCAGCGATGCTTTATAGTGTGCAGTGTCAAATCAAAAAAGAAGAGACATGGCAACCAAATGAAGATGGTATAGCAGTTTCAAAGCATTCCGATAAACGTAACCCAAAAAATTATATTGAGCATTACATAACAACATCTGGAGATATAACTCTACTTCCTTGGAATGAAGCTCAACAAATTATTGATAAGTTTGGGTTTACCAGTGCCAAACTGCACTTAATCTTTGCCGCTTGTGCAATGAAGCAAGAAAGACCCTGGGAGAGTATGTTTATTATAGATGGTAGTTATTTAATAAAAGAAATAGGTTGGGATAAACGAACTGATTTACCAAAACATCAAAAATTGTTAGAAATAGCCAAAACTGCATTTGCATTGGATTGTTTATTAGTGAAAGCTGTATGGGTAGAAGGTAGAAATAAAAAAGGTGGTATAAATGCCAGCACTCCTGTAGGGCGGATGTGGAATATTACAATTGTTCCATATGGTCAAATGAGTTCATCTGGAAAGATAGAAGAACCTGACGAAGTTAAACTAATTATTCAACCTGGTACTTGGACTCGATACTTTCTCAATAGAGCTGGAGCAGAATCACGGGAAGCTTTATATCAGTTTGGCTATTTAGCTCAACAACTTTTGACAATCGACCCCTATCATGAAGAACTTGCATTAAGACTAGCTATCTATGCGACATTAGAAAGTCGAGACCGCCTAGATAGAGCTTACAAAGTAGAAGAATTATTAGAAATAGCATTGCCTAAAAAAGCGATTATCGAAGCTCAAAATAACCGTAATAAGGCTTTTAAACTGAAGGAACGTTGGGATACTGCTTTAAAGATATTGGTAGAAAAGCTAAAATTGCAGATTGATTATGACCCTGAAACATATCCAGAATGGCTAAGACCTGGCTGGGAGGAAGAAAAGCCTAGAGGCTACTTTAACAAATTTCTGAATGCTGAACTTACAATCAAACCTCCATACCCTATTTTCGATCTCGTAGCATCCGAAACTGAATCAAAAGTAAAACGATTACAGTTTAAAACCAAGGAAATATCGCTACAAAATATTAGTTTGACTGGTAATCAAGTTAGAGAAGCACGTACTGCCAAAGGATGGTCGCAGGCTAAACTAGCTGGTTCCTTGGGTGTCTCTCAAAAGCTTGTATCTTTGATTGAACTGGGCAAACGTACTATTACTCCACAACTTGCTGCCCATCTGCTAGAGCTTTTAGATATCGAAGTTTAAGTATTAATGCTTATCAAGTACAAGCTGATAACCTCTCTTCACCCTCCTGTGCGCGTTCTCTTAATTTTAATTTTTGTTCTAGAACAATTTCTTGAAAAAATAGGCTTCAAATCTTTACCCTGTAAAGCTTTGAGCTTTAGAACAAAAACTCTAGTATCGGGTAACGAAAACTCTAGTATCGAGCAACGAAAACTCTAGTATCGAGCAACGAAAAATTTGTAAAACCATTGATATATGGGAGTTTTTATTTTTTAGAACAACTTAAAGTGCTGAAATCAGCAGTTTCTGAACCGTTTTTACAGATATGGCATGATATGGCAATAGTACTTTTGCGACTGTCTGCCTCCGGGGGCAAATCACGCTTCTTGGCGTACTTGTCAAATGTTCTGCCTGAACGCGATCGCGTGTTGCAGCGTCAGATGGTCACAAGGTGCTTTACTGTATTTACCGAGGAATTCTGTGTATGGCTCTAAAAATTAAACTGCTGGATAAACTTAATCAAAAGTTATGTCAATTGCAAAAAAAAAGCTGGGTAGTCCGCTAGGTGCTTGGTTTCAGTGAACTAAGACTGTAAAAGCCCAGAATGAAAACCCGCTAGGTGTAGCGATTACCAGTCGCTCGCACAGCACGCACGCTAGAGGAGCTATCCAACTCCTTTAGCCTTAGTTTTAAATTTCAATTTGATTTCATTCTAGGTTATAAGTCTCTTTCTAGCCAAACCAACTAGCGGCTACCCTTAGACCTTTTTTGGTGTATCGAGGTAGCCAGTTATGTTTTTCCCTGAAAATTCAGACGATTCCGTCAAATCAAATCGGACATATTTTTCTGCCCACAAAATCAAACCCCACCAGCCCGCCGACCCAGTGGGCAAACGCTATGTTAAATATTTCTGGCATCCTTGGAGTGCCATAGTCGCCCCAGTACCCGCCTTCGTCTCAAAACCAGCGTGGCGTACCATCAACTATTACCTTCAACCGTCGCAACTGTGGAGATTGCACGCTGACAGTAAGCAGCTAGTCGGTATGCGCTTTGGTTCCAATACCCGTTACGCCATAATTGACCTCGATACAGGCGGCGACTACCATAGCAATGAATCCGTAAACCGTATCAAAGCCGCCCTAGAAGACATCGGCATAGTCGATATCATCCCCATCCAATCCAGCTTTAGTGGCGGCTACCACCTGATAATAACCTTTACCTCCCCCCAGCCCACCTTCAACCTAGCCTGTGCCATCGAACAAACCCTAAAAGATGCAGGCTTCATCATCCGCAAAGGGCATTTAGAAATCTTCCCCAACGTAAAACCTTGGGGCGAAGATTGCATAATTAACTACAACGCCATCCGCTGTCCCATGCAACCTGGTAGCGGTGCGTTATTGCTCGATTATGACCTACAACCAATTAGCGATGATGTAAGTATCTTCCTCGACCATTGCGATCGCGCAGCACGTCGCCAAGATTTAACAAAACTTAAATACGCCTGCAAAAAAGCTAGAAAGCGCCACAAGCGAGAACAGTATCGCAAAAAAACCTCTGCCAACGTAGAAGAATGGCGAGCCAACTGGGAAGAAATTATCGCCACAGGTTGGACAGGTTTTGGACAAACCAACACCATCCTACAAATCCTTGTAGGCTACGGAATCGTCTTTTTGGACTTACAGGGTGAAAACCTAATTCAATACGCCTTAAAGACCGCTACAGATGCCCCTGGTTACACGCAATATTGCCGCCACCAGCACAACATCGAAGCCAGAGTAAGACAATGGGTTCAATGCACAATTCGCAACGAATGGTACACCCCTTATGCCAGTTATCCAGCCCGTCTATTGAGGACCTTCGGCAAAACATTTGCAGAAGCCATAGCAGCCATTAGGAAGATTGTAAAACCCAAAGACAACGTAATCCCATTTGACCGTCGCATTACTCAAAGTGAACAGCGCAGCCAACAAGCCCAAAGACGCATCAAGTGGGCAGTAAAAGCCATAGAGTGGGAAACCGGGTTAGCCCCAGGAGCGAAAGCACGTGCCAAACAGATATGTTCTGAGTGCAAACGTCAGTTTGGCAAATCTCTGAGCCTACAGACATTACACAAATATTTACATTTGTGGCATCCCAAAACCTACATAGAAGACCCCTGGGCTTCTAACGGTGAAAATAGCTCAAACACCTGCCAAATCGAAGGATACAGGTGTTTAGACAACTTTGAAACCTCTGAAAAAAATCAAAAAGCCCAAAACCCTTACCAAATCGAAGGATACACATTTCCCCCCTATATGAAGGTTTTATGTTTACCTCCTGCAGCGACAGCCCCTCAAGGGCTGGAGTCTGCAGAGGTTCTTGAAGAAACATCGGTTTCTCAGGAGGACGAGTGTGTAACTCAGCCGGAGGGAAATCTGGAAATCATAAATTCTTCTAATAGTGCTGAAATTAATTTCAATCAACCCAGCAGTCAATTAGAGAATTCAGTTTCTACAAACATTTTACCATCAAATGAATTCAATTCTCATCAGGATTTTTTATACTCTTGTAGCTCCGGCGCGTCGCCAAAAAATGATAAAAAAAACTTATTAATTGTGGAGGATAACGGGCTGGGCGTAGTTTCGACACCTGCACTCCTGACACCAGAACCAGGGCAGGAAATTGCCAATAACGGTTTGCAGGGCGCATCGTCGGGTGAAGAGACACCTGCTGTGGGGAGAGCAGAATCATCGCGCTCACGTGCCAACAATGGCTTGCAAGGCTTATCTGAGGCTGATTTGACCCCTGCTACAGTGACACCAGAACCGCCACTCCAAAATACCAACAACGGCTTGCAGGACGCATCTGGAGGCGATGCAACTGCCGATACTGACTCAAGCATCGAACAACTCAAGCGCGTGACGAAACTGCGGCTAATGGCGGGATCTCGTGCGAGGGCAACGGTGCGACAATACTGCCTGATTGTGGGACGAATTATCGGTGGTCAGGAACGCTCACGCCTGGAGCAGACTGCCAAAATGCAATTTTACCTCGATTCAGGGGACAAAGTGCTGGTTGCAGAAGCACAGGCGTGGGCAGCTGCGAATCCAGGTTGTCTGCCCTTTAGCTTAGAGACTGCGTATGATGAGCGTGCCGACTCCTGACAGCTGCGTTCTATAAACTTGCACTTGGATCAATGCAGGCTGCCGAGTTAAACTAAGCCTTTGAGTTGCCTGGACGACTTCTTTTAAGTAATGCCATATTGTATGCCAAGAAGAAAGAAAGGTTTGTCATTAGAAGAACATCAGTTGTTGGGATTTAAATTGAAGCTTCTTAGGGAAGAACTAGCTGATATTTATTTCCAACTTCAAGATGCCTATGGCAAGTCAAGTAATACTTGTAAACAATTAGATTCTGCAAGGGCGAAGGTTGATGCGGTACGCTGCGAACTAGATAATCTTGTTTGTGCTGAAAATCCATCTGTCGATGACCAGATTGTAATTAACTGCTACTACGGAACAGCTAGAGAAGAATTTGTCACTGCCAATAATCCTCAACTACAATTTTTGTTAAATCAGGCAATTACCTATGCCCGAATTAAGCATGATGGACACTTAACGATTCTGCGTTTTACGACTGGTTGGAAAGCAGCTTATGGTACGCCTGATTTGGATACAAATGTTGGTAGAAAGCAAGTCGAGCAACTAAAGAGTTTTCCCAGTCTAGAAGAAGTCCTTGAGCATTTAATAGAAACTAAAGCATCTTTCTAGTTATTTTTCATCTGTGATAAGAAATCTTGTTTTGATACGGTGAAAATCTCCCAAACTTTCTCGTGAAAAATAGAAAAGGCTTTTGAGAGCATTTTCAACTGAAAAACTTATTGAATTGGTTCAAAAAGCTCATCTTTAATCATTGATTCGAGAGTAGGTTTATCGATGACAGATTGGATGACCCACCCCTTACCTTTATATCTTCCCTCACGGTAGCACTTCTGCTTAATTTCTTCTCGCCGTGACTGTTGTTTTCTACTCCATTCTTCTGGTCCTAGATTATGTCTTAATAACTCAGTTGTAACCTCAAAACTGATTAAATTAGTTAGTGCCTGGAGGCACTCATCTAATGTTCCTTCTTCGATAAAATCATAATCGGATTCTTCCGCATCGACTAATTCCCAAGCTTCCCAATGTTCGCTTAACTCAAATATTCCTTTGCTATAGTAAATTGACTTCTCTTGGTTGGAATGAGTTTTACGTTTTGAGTCCAGTTGAATGACTTCCGCTAAGTGTCTTTTCCCCATGATGATACCTACTTCATGTTTACTTATATTTCTAGCTCAAGTGACGCTCCGAAACACCTGCCCTTTTAGGGCGATAGTATATTATCACTAGGCGACACATTAAAGTTTGATAGAGAAGGAATTTCCAATAACAAGCCTCTAAAATAAAGGCGTAGGTTCACATACATTGGTCGCTGCGATGCCCTCTCCCTTTCCCGGCATGGACCCATACCTCGAAGCAGGGCTGTGGCCCGACGTGCATAACGCGCTTTCCAGCAAAATCCGTGCCTTCCTCGCCCCACAACTGCGTCCCAAATATGCTGCACGGCTGGAAGTATATGTCGTAGAGGATACTTCCCCTTCAAGTGAAATTGGTATTTTGTACCCAGATGTCGAGGTATTGCAGATAAGACAACGCCGCGACGTAACTCCTCCTACCCCCACATCAAATATTGCAACAACCCCCGCACCACTAACGCTTCCAGTCATTCAACCAGTCGTTGTCCGCATCCCCACCGTTGAGATTCGGGATACAGCCAACAACGTACTGGTAAGCTGTATCGAAATCCTCTCCCCCGTAAACAAACGCGAACCCAATTTGACCGATTACCGTAAAAAACGCCAGCGTTTATACAATGCCAATGTCCACTTGATTGAAATCGATTTACTACGTCGAGGAACGCGCCCCTTCAACCACCCCCGTCTCCCAGACGTTCCCTACTTGGTTACTCTCACCCGTGCGGGATCTGGAGTTATCGACGTGTGGCCCGTAACGTTACAAGATACGCTCCCCACAGTTCCCGTTCCTCTTCGCAACCCCGACCCCGATGCTGTTCTCGACCTGCAAGCTGCCCTTCAGGCAATTTACGACGAAGCAGGGTACGACCTATCGATAGATTATACCCAGACTCCACCCCCACCAGCATTCAGTAAAGCTGATATCGAGTGGATGTATACACGGTTGGGAAAATTTTCCTCGTAGCAGGTGTGCAACATTGTATGGGCAGTGGATATTTGTCCATAAAACTACAAACTGTGGAGTTACCTTAATATTTAAGATGCTGCTTTTAGCCCAGCATCCATATTTTCTGAAGAGCGCATCGCCTCTAAACGTTTGAGGTAAAATTCATCCATATAATCCAAGTAAAATACCAACACTAAGATTGTTAAAAGACAAGTCTTTTTCTCGGCGGAGCATTTTCGTGCCTTATATCTACTTAATATTTAACGACAGCCGATACAACTAATCTTTCTAATCCCACCAAGCCCGCAGATAATTAGGTTTAATATCAAGTTCATCTGGACAACCAACAAATGCTTGGAAATCTGCAACTAACTCCGGCTCGCAAGTACCATTAAAAACAATTCCATCAATACTCACCCGATAATCTTCACGGAAGGGGCTAACTACATACCCCTCAAACGTAAATATAAATCCCTTAAAAAGCTGGATACGAGCAAATGTTATAAATTCAATAATAGCGGGCGACTCATTATGCTTCTCAATAGGAGAAGCAAACCCCGAATCAACCAATTGTTGCAATTGGTCAATACTTAGGTTATAGAAATTTTTAGCACCACCAAACACCTCTGACCACTCTAAAGAAGTGCCAAAAATAATATTATCTCTAGTTTGATAGTCCCTGCTGTAAACAAAATTTGTTCGGTCGAGGTCAGATAATTGATTTAGGATTTGACCTACTTGTAAAGGTTGACCATCGACTTTGATATCTTCGGGTTTAATTCCCTGATTGAGGAAATAAAGTACCAGCGCTTGGATTCGGTTGAGGCGAGAATTTCTCAAGCATTCTGATAAGTTGGGGCAATTATGAATTACCCCAGTCATGGTTTTACAATCGAGCAGCATTGGGCAGAACATGGGATAGCTTGCGGTAGTCGAGGGGATAATTAGCTTGATAATTTAGATGCTTGTATGACACTGACTCCTATTTTAATTGGTGTGGGATGGAGAGCTTTTCGTTTATTGCGTGTAGCCTATATATGTCTGCCAATGAAACGTGCTTTCATCACCAGAGATGTAAATAATAATGAACAATTTTTGACTTTATATTATTGTTGTGAGCGCATTCATGTGCTTTAGTATTCTATATCGCTAGCTTTTTTACTTGATTTAGTCTGTTGCTTTAGTGCATCCAATATTTCTTGTATTTTTTGGAAGTTGTTTACATCTTCTTGAGTAAGTGCAATCCCTTGTGGGGTTTGGGAATCATCGAGAGGTATGGACGCAATTGTTTCTCCTGACTTGTGGCTTACATATATAACGTTGTCCTCACCAAGCTGGAGTCCGTACTTCTTCGACTTTTTAACCAGGTCTTGTCGTTCCCACAACTGACGTACAGTTTGTGCGATCTGCTTCGCTGCGCCGGAGGCGAGCGCCATAGCGTAAGAGTGTTGCTGAGAAAGGTTGTTGTCACTGTTGGCTTTTGTTGCAACTTCTAAAACTTCCAATCGTGCGATCAGCTGAGTCCTTCGGACACGCTGAGCGCAAAGCGCACGCTCCGCGAACGCGAACGCTGCGCCGGAGGCGATCGCTGCTCCGGGCGTAAGCGTTGCGTTGCCACCTCCGGCAGATTGCTCGCTCGCCATCGCTTCTTCTTCTGGCTCCAATTTTAGCGGTGTTTTGGGTGAACCCAATTCTCCCAATAACGTTATTGCTCGAGCCTCTGGTGGTACTAATTGTTCCGACTGTGATAAAATTGCGCGTGGTGTAATTGCTTCTGATTCTGAGATTGTTGTTTCTCCTGACACCACCGTCTGTTGAAGTTCCTCGGATGGAACATATAAAGAATTAATTTTGGTTTTTGGTTGTTGAATTGGTAGCGGAATAATATTGTTTGTTGGTGTTGTTGCTACTGGCTGCGTTGGTGTCGCGGCTAATTCTAAATTTGTGGATTCTTCCTCGTAGTTGGAGTTAGTGTCATCAGTAGAATGCTTGCGGTTATCAATCCAAGCTTGTAGATGATTTATCCGGTAATCGTCAATTGTTCGTCCACGTTTGTAGCTCTCGATTAGCGACTCAATTGGGTGTCGATAATCTTCATGAACACCTACTTTTAAATGTTCCCGGATACCTATGTGCGTGTATAACTTCCCTAAATCCCCACCCTTAAATGCTTGTCCCTCCAAGCAGTAGCTTATCCCCTTGAGCTTACCAGTACGGGTAAACTTGCAATCGACTTGGATATTTTCTTTTAACAACCGGGCTACAAATACTGGCATCGCGGGTTTATCTGCCGCCGCTTGTTCTATCGCACTCTGCAATCTTTCAACTAAATTTAATTCGCCTTCTGCTTCTGCTTGTTGGATGTGTTTGGGATATGCTTTTTTCTTCTGGACTTCCCAACTGGATGGTTGAATAATCAAATCGTATTGTTTTTCAATTTGGCGCAGCAATTTCTCAGTACGGTAGTAATCTAAGTAGTCATCATTGCATTCGCCATCGTAGGATACCCGGTTAATGACCATATGGGCGTGGGGTCTGGGTTGTCCGTCAAAGAAGGCATCATTGTGCTGAACTAAAATAAACTGGTTGTTCGACAGTTTCAACCCGTCAAGCAAGTGTTGTCCTATCTGGCACAGTTCCCACTCGTCGAGCATTCTATCACCAACGGCGGGACTAAACGATAGGTGCAGTACTGGTTTTTGGACTCTGGGGTTTTTATTGGCGAAGGAGCGAAATTCCCAGGCAAGTTGGGCAGCTGTAGTCCCAGCCATATTAGTATTGATTAGTTGCGCGTCTGATTTACCCAGAACATAGGCTACACAACCGTAGAATCCATTTCCCTTGGTGATATTGCCAATCATTCGGAGTCTTCCCCCTCTCTAGCAACCACCAGGTCGGATTGTTCGGGTTGGTTAGCCACAAGTGCAGATTGTTCTGACTCAGAGGGATGTTCAAACTGTTCGGGATGTTCGGGCATTCCTAGTAATATCTGCTTTACGGACAGCAGCAATGGTTTTAAGGCTTCGATTTCCGGACGGGGGTCGAAATCGATGGGTTCTCCCATTTTCACAGCCCGGTTGATTGCATAGGCGATTTGGTTGATGTTATTGCCAATTCGACCAAGTTGTGCATATGTCGCTGAGTTGATGGCGGGTACTGGTGGAGCGAGGTAAATGCGATCGCGTTCAACACAGTAGCGAATAAATTTGGAGAGGTTCTTCCCCATACCAGCAGCAAGGGCTTTTGCTTCCCAATCTTCTTTTTCTGAGTCGGTAAGTCTGAGGCTGATAAGATTAGTACGCTTTGGCTTGGGTTGGGAAGAGCGTCCAGCTTTAAAAACTTTTTTGGTTTCAGTTTTTTTATCCATATATATAAGGAAGTTATAAGGAAGTTTTTTAATCTACGGCAAGTCAATAAATTGATATGTGATTAATAGCGATCGCGCTTAATATTGGTGACAGGAATATACTATTTTCCTATCGAGTATTGGGGGTAATCCAAAAGGGGGTGTCCCCCTTTTGGCGAGCAGGCGGCGCTACAAACTAAAATTTCCCGGAAAAAATGTAATACGCCGCCATTGCTCGCTAGCCAAAATGGGACGGCGGGATACGATTAGTCTAGCAAACACGCTCGCGTGTTGTACAGTGGGGGTTTCGGAGTATTTGTGGCGAGATATGGGGCATTGGAATCAATGGGACAGTTTTGGACATAATTGGGAGTGTTATGCCTACTTTTGATGGAAAAATCTGGACAATTTTTTCTATGTAGAATAATTAGTAATTTTTTCTAAACAAAGAATTGTCCATAATGAGGCGAGTTTTGGACAGTTTTGGAAAGTTTTACCCTACTAAAGGTGATATTTGTCCCTGCGTGCTAAAAAAGTAAAATAAAAAACTTATTTATACTGAGACGAAGTTCATGACGAAAAGCACGGATGTTGTTGAAATTAGGATAAGAAGAAATAAAAACTCAAGTGCAGGTCGGTTATTTAAGTTCTTAATGAATTGTTACAATCATCGGATTAATGAAGATGGGAAGACGGCGAGTCAGTTGGTGTTGCAGGCGGCTTGGCTTTTGTACTGGCCGTTTGTGTTGGAGCGTGAGGGAAATCAAGAAAAAGCCAGGGAAGCGGCGTTTTGGTGCATCCGCCACTTAGAGAGTCATATATTAAAGATGAAGATTCATTTTGGATTGTTGGATAGGTAGTTGGCGCTCTGTGTGCGTGGGTGTGATTGGGGGAATCGTGGGTGAAATTGAGGTAAGGTAACTGTGGGGTAGAGCAATTGCAGTGTGTGGCGTAGGTGAGAGCGCAGCTTCGGGGTAATGGTGGGTATGTTTGGGGAGTGTTATCACTCTTGGTGGTATATCCACCCGAAATTTAGGCGGTGGTGGGGGTGGTAATATTAACGTCACTACTACTGGCTCACTCACTACAACAATTGCCGCTAAAAGATCCAAGGGCGATCCTATTAGACCTCCCAACCTTGACTTAATTTTAGACCTCCCAACCTTGACTTAATTAATGATGGTTTTAGCATGAAGAGCGAAGCTGATGGTAAAGGTGGAGATATCACAATTACTGCTGATGGCGGCATTATTGTACGCAATAATTGAAATACTGCCCCCGAACAGCTTTTTTATATGACTCAGCTATCAAAAGCAAGCCGAAGTCGGATATTGCCGCAGGCTACGGTAACACCCTCAGAATTGCATCGCCGTAAAGTACAACGTCATGAACTGGGTACGCGGTGTCGTGCAATTTTTGAGCGCCTGAGTCCCCAACTAATCGAAAACCATTACAACTGGTTCATCGCCATCGATGCGGACAGCGAAAACTACCTCATTGATCCGAAACTAGAAGGTTTACTGCAACAAGTTCGTAATCAGTATACTAATCCAGATGCCAAACTCACTATTTTTCGCCTTAACGAAACTGGAACCTGCGGCAAAATATGATTGTGGGCAGGTTCGGTGAGAATGGGGAGTTGTTCTTTTGTTCGCTGTATTGGTTAATCTTGGCGATGTTTGGCGATGAAGAACAGTATCCCATCTGTCTCCGTGTTACCAAATTTACAAGCTTTTATCTCACTGCCCCACCAACCGTTTAGCCCGATGTCAAACATCTGTCCTGCTTTGACATCAGTGCTTTCTGACATATCATCAAGTTCGGTGAATTCACATTTTTCGATAAGTTGCAAAATCTCCGGCTCAGTCACTTCTTGCCAGTTATCGCTTAAAACTTGATACCGCTCCATGCCCTGCGTGATATGAAACCACGCCCAAACAGGGGTCATTTTACGGATGTGTTGGCGTCGTTGATTGACAGTTAGCTGCGAAGCGGCTCGTGTTAACAAATCTTCAGCAGTTTGATAAAGTTCTGAGTTTGATTTGTCGAAATTATCAGTCATGACTTACCTCAATTGCTTGACTGAGACGGCTTGCCTGCACTGGCAAACAGAATTAACAGTTAGTTGCTTGATGTTTTGTAAGCGTGTGGGTAGTAAACGAATTAAATTCTGACAATTGTGGAATTTCCCTCGTACCAATACTATGTACCTTGAAATAGCAATCGAATCAATTGGTTTTCAAGTGTTTGAAGTAGATTGCAATGTGCGAAGCGCCTGAAACAACCAAATTTCTAATACACGTTATGGCATAACAAAGCGCGAAGATGACACCAGTTGCCATCCAATCTATCTTCCCAACAAGCTTTCAAGAAACAAAGCAGCGGGAGCTGAAGGGAAGATTATTCATAACGGGTGGCACAGCCGCTAGTCGGTCGCTACTAACGCGCGCAAAACTGATTGACATTTTTATTTACATCGTTTAGTGTAAATATGGTTTTATGTAAATAAGTTGTTCTGCATAGCCATGTATTTTGAGGACGTGCGTCAGTGGCAGGGAACTGCGGAGGCGCTTACAAAAGAGCTAAAACGCCAGATTGAACAGCTTGGACTGTCTGTGGAGTCACCTGCCCTGCGAACCGTTCGGTCGTGGAGAGCGAAGCAACTGCTATCACAATCCAAAGGACAAGAATTTGGATTTCGACAGATTTTGGAGGGATTGGCAACTGCTCTCCTATTGAAGAAAGGCTGGACACTTGCAGCGATCGCTCAAGTTTTGCCTTCATTTCCTGAAGATGTTTTGGAGAGACAAATCATTGCAGAGGCTGATGGTCAAGACCCTACGTGGTCGCCTACAATGCAAACAACTCCTTTGCCACTATCTACGGGACATCGCCAAGTATCCGATTTGGCTGAAGATGCTATTGTCCTGTTGGCGCAGGGAATTCTTCGCCAATATGACCGGGTTCTTCCTGGTAGAGAAATTGTGTGCCAACAGGACAGTATGCCACCCGAACTCTATAAGGCAATGTGCAAGTTGGGTCGTCTATATATCGAAGAAGGACTAACTGATAGTGCTGCTTGCGTACATACTGTTTTGGAACGTGCTAGATATTCGCTTGTTTCCGATCCGTGGAAGTTGGAGGTTTTTCGCTCCTCTGATTTTCGCTTTGGTGCAGTTACTCTCATTGACCCGGATTTGCGCGTGCCAACTTCGGATTGTTCAGAGATTGCTGGTATCAGTGGAGCTTTTGGCGAAGACAATGTGATTGAGCATCGGCTGCATAGATACTTGCGTGAGGCAACTGAGCGAATGGGAAGTCGTCGCCAGCATAAAGCCTACACTGCTTTACGGGAGCTAGTTGGCAGATACTCACTTATAGGAGAACGTCAGCTATTGGATTATTTGGTTGACAACAACCTAACCCCCCTACAAGGGACGATAATTGACACATTCTTCGACCCAGTACCAGATATCTGGCTAATCAAAGGTGTCGCTCACCGCTGTGCCCATTGCGGCACGTTGATGCGACCACATCCTAATAAAAAAATTTTTCCAGAAGGGCGCTGTCCAATCCGCCAGTGTAACAGCCGCAAAAAAGCAAAAGTTTCCCAGAAGTTAGACCCAACTCAAGACCGTTTGCTGATTGCCAAGCCTCAAATTCTAACCTACTGGACAGGTCCGGCAATTGATGAATTAGAAATTTTTGATACAGCCCGACAATATGGACTAAATGCTGAATTATACCCAGAATCTGATTTATGCGATGTGTCGATAAATGAACGGGCAATTGGTATTGATGCTAAATCTTACACAAGTCCCGTGTCTTTAGCTCTACGCCTTAACCGTAGCATTGGGGGATTGATTCACTATCGTCGCCGCATTATTGCCGTCAGCGACCAGTTAATTGAAGAAAACCCTAGTTACATTTCAACCCTCAAGTCAACACTTGATAAAAAGGGCGACCCCGCTACTTTAGAAATTTGGTTAGTTTCCGAAGTTTTTGAGTTTTTGAAACAGATGTAGTAAGTGGGTGGAAATAATTAAACGTAACATTCCAACTAAAAACAGTCGGGAAAAAGCTTTTCCCTTATTCCTCATTCCTTCTTCTACTTATGCGAATCAAACCTGATTTCTGGCAAGGTGCAGACCGAATTTGCTGGCTGTGCGTCTTAATGGAAGAATTTATTGGTACTGATTTACTGGAGTACGCGCCAGTGGCGATGTCAGGCATGGCGAGTATCTTAAATGCACCTAAATTAAAGCAAGCTCGTCAGGCTATTTTCAATATGCGGCAGATGTCGCTGACTTATGTGACCGAGCAGTCAGTAAAACACGCAGTCGCAATCTATAACGACCATCATTACTGCAACAAAACAAAAGGAACCTATGAAATTGATGCCCAGACGCTTCGCTTTAAAAGAACAGACCCCTTAGAAGACCCGTTAATTTCAAAGGCGCGTAAAATTCTCAGTGCGCCAATGTCCTATCAGTTACATAGTGCAACCGTTGCCGACCCTCGTCAGGCAATGGTGGTTTCTTTAGGTCAAGAGACAACGGCAATCAGAGTACCTATTAATCCTATTACCACCCCTCTCGCCGAACGTCGCACCCATTCCCTCAACCGTCAGCCAAAAGGAAAAATTCGCATTCCCCTAAAAGAATTGCGCGACTTGGCTATTGAGATGGACGAGCGCGAGTCAAAAAATCCCGAACGGCGACCGGGGAACTGGGCGAGTCGCTTTGAACACTTTGACCTGATGATACCGTCCATTGGCAAGGGGCTGCGGAAAGAAGATGACACCTTGGAACTAGAAGGTATCAAGCATTTAATTGGCTTGCCAGGGGCAGGTAAAACAACCCTTCTCGTACTGACAGCTATTTGGCTGGGACGAAATGGTTATAAAGCAATATTTCTTTTTCCCTCCATTGAAGTAGCCAGACAGTACATGGCCCAGTTGGCATTTCATGAGGTTAAGGTGGGAATGCTAGTGGGTCAAAGTGATGAGACTCGTCGTCGCCATGCAGACAATATTGCTGAGGCAATTGCAGCGGGTGGAGGTAATGGTGGCTTTGCCCATACCCTGGAAGGGGCAGAAGTATTTGGCTTGAATTGTGTTTTACCAGCCTTTTCAAATGCCGACACTTCCATGTGGGGTTTTGGTTACGCACCTTGCGAAGAGATTTTGCAAGGTGGGGGCAAGAAAGGGCAAATGAAGAAGTGCCTTTGTCCTTTGTGGACAATGTGCGGTCGTAACAAAGCACCGCGAGATTTGATAAGTGCAGATATTTGGGTTGGTCATGTGCGATCGCTCGATACTCAAGTACCACCCCACGCGATTCGGGAACAATTGCGGTATTTTGAGTTGATTGCACGCACGTTCGATGTAGTTGTTTTCGACGAAGCCGACATGGTGCAATCGGTTTTGGATGCTTACGGGGCTGCAACTTTAAGCATCTCAGGTTCGGACAAGTCAATTCACAGGGAAATTCTCGAACAAATTCATAACCGCTTTGCTCGCGGCGAAAACCATCGACTATCCGACCGGGATGTGGAACTCTACAGTCGTGACTTGGCAGAATTTGGCAATCACAATACTTCCCTCATGACCGCTATTCAAAATATGCCCTCGTCACGGGTGGGGGAACGTTACGAAAACCAACTGCTAACTGTATTAAGGTTGCTCAGCGACCTATTAGATGGTTTTGAGAAATACTCCAAACGCGATCGCCTTGATGACCTTGAAGTCAAACTTGGTTTCAGCAAAAGTCGGGCGCTGACTGAAATTTGGGAATCAGCAGCTTACCGTGCTTTTTACAACCGCACAGGTATTGAGGAAACGGACTGGGCTAAAGCTGATTTGTGCGCTCAAATTTTAGAAACAAACCGTAATGTTCTAGAACCACACTGGAAAAATCTGATTAAGCACTTCCGCCGTTACTTAGCTGAAAATTCGATTAAACAACGCGACAAAATTGTGGAAGAAATTGCTGAATTGTTTCTTCCCCTCTGCTTTCTCGACCGTTCTCCACCGACCGAAGCAAACGATGTAATTACATTGTTAGTGTCCGTCACTTTCATGATTTTGGGCTACCAACGCATTGTACCGGGAACCAGGACAATGGTGGCCGAAGGGCTAATTCGGGAACCAATTGTGGAGTCCACAGCAACGCCAGAACTGCGAAAGATTATCCCGGAAAATATTCTCGGTTCGTTCTCTGGGGTGAAATATAGTTTCAAGAAAGCACAGACAACTCGTACTACCGCCCGAAATGTGGAACTTTCGTATATCACCTTCGTGGGTGCGCCGCGAATGTTGATGCACCGCTTTTATAAGTTGTTAGAAGCAGATGGGGAACAATCAGGACCAGCTATTTTAATGACCTCAGCAACATCGTTTCTGGAAGCAAGTCCGGCTTACCACATTAACGCAGGTCCGCATTATTTGCTCAAACCGCGCCAATCGGAACACGACCCAGAACGCAGCGTTTACCGCTTCAAATGGATTCCCGACCGCGAACGCGGCGATGAACCCCTGCGATACAGTGGCGCTGGCGAACTTCAGGAACGCAATTTGAAGCGAATGGTGGATGCATTGGTACGGGGTGGTACTACAAAATCTGAAATTTTCAAGTCTATCCGTAATTTTGATGTAAAACACGGTATTCACCGCAAAGCCGCCTTAATCGTCAATAGCTACGAGCAAGCTCGCACTATCAAGAAATTTCTTAATGACCATCATTCAGAGATTGGGCGGCGTACAAAGGCAGTTGTGCGCTATCTGAGAGAAGGAGAACAACCAATAGATTTTGTTACAACCGCTCAGTGTGAAGCACTAGGAGATGATGAAACCTGCGACATTTTAATTTTTCCCATACTGGCAATTGGTCGGGGCGTAAATATTGTTTTTACCAAAGGGCAGAGGAAACTTGATGCTGCAATTGGCTCGATTTACTTTTTGACTCGTCCTCACCCATCCACGGATGATATGCAGCTTTTATACAGCCTAGCAGGACAGTCAACGCAAGACTTCGATAGTAAAGTTTTTACCGAAGCAGAAAACCTAAGCGCCATTGCTTCTTCTTGGAAGCAAGCTAGAATAGACCTTTGGCGGTATGCCAATCGATTATTACGCGAACCCTTGATGGCTAGCCGTCTCGGTCCCGAATTGTTTAGACCATTTACAGCTAATCAAATGGTTGCTATTTTGCAAACAATTGGGCGAGGGATGCGGAATGGTTGTCCAGTTGCAGTTTATTTTGTAGACGCAGCTTGGGCGATTCAATCTACGAAGGATAAACCCGACTCTGGGCGAGACAGTATGTTGGTTCAAATGCGAATCATTTTAGAAGAATGCGTAAATCATCCTGACCCTGTAATTCGGGAAATTTATCAAGAACTTTACGGTACATTTTTGACACCTCTGCGACGAATTGAAGGGGTTATATACCCGGAAGGTCTGCGTTCAAAAGAAGAGTTTGTAGACGAAGAAGATTTTGATGAATTTTCCGCATTACTAGAGATGTAGTGCGTAATTTACTTTTAAATCATGCGCCGAAAAGAAGAGTTAATGTACTGAGACAAGTTCACTAATTTTCAGAATTACATAATTATTGGAGATGTAATAATGGGTAGCAATTTTTCTGATGAATTTGAGTTTAATGTAGCTGGCTTCCCCGTAGGGGTAGATTTATCCGAACTGGATGAAGACGACGTAACTGAAACAAATTCACTTTCGGAATCCTTTTATATTCCACTAGGGAAGCCTAAAAGTGTCAAACGTTTCCCTCTAGCCTTTACGATACCAGACGATTTGCCGACCGTATTGGTGGAGGGCTATACGCTTGCCTGGACAAAGGTTGCTCTAGGCAATTTAGCCGCGATTCAAAAAGGGAATCGCACTGATGGACAGAAAAATGTTAAAAATCTTCCCTATGCTTCACTGCAGGGACTTCTGGAAGTAGGACTCGAAAATCTAGCACGACTGGACTCAGATTTAGGTCTTAGCCCCTTTGCTTTAAATACTAAAAGTACAAGCGAACCAGAACCTTTTGCCTATTTGATTGATGACAGTTTAGAAGCGATTAAAAAATCTATTCAAACACTACTCAACGACTGGATTACTAACTTTCTTAGACCGTATGCTAAACGAGAAAAAGTGTCCGAGGAAATTCTTGACCGACTCGAAGAATTGGGAGAAAACGAAGAACTTTTAAGTATTACACCCTTTAAATACCAAGCTTTACCTTGGCCTTGGTCTGAGCAAACAGGTACAACCAATCCCGATACCAGAAAAAACAAATATTTGTATCGGGTTCTAGCTGACTACGTAGCTCGCCAAATTGCTGGTAAAGAAATTTTTCAAGGGCTAGGTCTAATGAAGCGGATTATTTCCAGTAGCGGTGGACTAACTTCTGGCGTTGCAGAACTAATTACCGCTCCAATCAGTATCTCTGATAAATCCGAAAAAGGTACATTCAGTCTTGTGGTACGTCTAGAGATAATAACATATCCTTCGATTCATCAGCCTTTGTTGAAAATTGATGTTTCTAAGCGGCGCTGGATAAGTCAGTTGAAATCTCCTGAGTTTGATCGTAATGATATTACTGGCTTTGTCTTTTCTAAAGATTCTACCGATCGCGCCTTTAGTTACCGAGTAATTTGCAAAAAGGATGATAAGAAAAACTGGCAGTGGACGACAGATAAAGACTTTGAAGCGTTGCGTCGCGAACTGAGGCTAAAAATGCAACCGTTTAGCGGGCAAGATATTGCACTGGGTAAAGCCAACGACAACAACAATACAGTAGTACTGACTTACCGCAACGGGCTTCAGGACGGTGCAAAAGAATATGGAATTAAGGCAGGTGTACCGGAGACTGATAAGTTAGAAGCATTTGAGGCAATTGCGAAAATTCTTAAACCGATTGGAATTCAAGAATTTGAGGGTTACTCGCAGCTTGTATCCAGCCACAATCCAGACGATACAGCATCACGCATGATTAATCTCCCCACACTGCTTGGTGCATGTCTTGAAGCTCTTGAAACAAATTGCCACCTAGATTTTACCCCAAAATATCTCAAGCAATTTGACGATAGCCAACTCAACAGCTTGCTACGCAAACACTTTGATATTGGTTTAGAAGGGATTTATCAGGGAAGAAAAGCTCTCCAATTTGGTAACTCCAAATCGAAAGACCAGACAAATGAACTTGTATCCCTTATTCGGGCAAACCAAGAGGCTTTGCGGCGACTTTACCCTAATGAACGGTTGTTACTCATCATCTTCTATGAAAACGAGTTGCAAACAGAGATGAAATTGCTAGAGGCAATTATCCGTGTTTTGTGGGGAGAAACAATTGAATTTCTAGTCACTCGTTTACCAGCAAATACTCATGGGCCGAGAGAAGCATTACCAGGCAAAGAATTAAAAGCCAAGGAGCGTTCGGAATGCCGACGTGAGGCGTGGCAACCTATTGTAGAGCAACTTGCTGTACGCGAACAGCGAACTTTTTGCTTGATAATGGCGCGGGAATTTTACCCAGATCCCAAGGGACAGAACAATCCAAAACATGATGATAGGGTGAATAAGCCTTCAACTCGCCAAGCTTTGGCTGCAATGGCTGGTTCTTGCGTACAGTTTGTCTTACCAATTGAGAAGACTCAAGCAACAAAACTTTTCAAACTAGGAGATTTCTTCCATCGAGTACAAGCAGCTCTGAAAGATTTGCTGTCTGCCCATTCTGGTCGCATTGATGGCGTGCAAGAGAAGGTTGACAAGTATCTGAAAGATATTCCCCCAGAAGCTAGACCAAAAGAAATTTTGGCAATTACAGTTGTCCGCAAACAGAGGGGTCGCGTTCGCGGTCGCATCGAAAATACATTTTTAGCAGTAGCAATGCGCCTCAAGGTAGATACAGGCAAGTGTGAACTTTGCTGCGCTTACGACAAAGGAAATACTTTAGCAATCAGCCCCTGGAGCAGTTTTTCCGATGCGATCGCGTTTATTGCCCAACTTTCTCCGATCAAACTGGGTGATAAAAATGAAGTGCGTAAGACTCGATTCATGGAATTCGTTAAACAGATTATTTCTAATTCTGTGGATGAAGGGGCACAACCACTGGTAATGATTGATTCTTCTAACTGTGTCCAACTGTGGCCTTGGTTAAAAGATGTTGAAATTAACGCCAATCAAATTGACCTTGGGCAGCAGTATCAGTGGATGCAGGACGAGTGGCAAGGCGCACGCATAGTTCGGATTCGCCAAGACCTTGCCCCTGGAATTATTGATAAAAAAGAAAGGCTGCTAGCTGAAACCTCTTTAGAAGACACACGGTCTAAAGAGGAATTAAAAAAATTGCCCCCAACCCTCAAACTACCTTCTGCATCTAGTTCAAGTGGATTATTCAGACTCAGCGCAACCAACCAAACTGAGTGTGTTGCTTATCTATCTGTGGGAGGTAAAACACTCCACCAGTATTTACGTGGTCAAAGTTGCTATCGCCCAACGCAAATAAATACACTTGTAATTCTAAAAAAAGACGATGATTCACGAGAAAAAGTTTGTAACCAGGCTGGGTTAGAGGTTCATCAACTTTCGGAGAAACCACCATTTTTGGATCAGTGGCCTACTCCAAACCCCCTTGAGATTGTTGTTACGTTACGCCAACCGCAGGATGACTCTGATTGTCTAGCTTCCCTTGTGGAATCACTGCGCTATAGTTTTGGTCATTATAGCGAGTGGACTGTTTTACCCGCACCCCTGTTTTTTGAGCGTGTTGTGCGGGACTATATTAGCGAGTTTGCGATTGAAGATGAGGATACTGAAGTGGAGGCAGAGTCGTAGAAAGGACGCTCACAAAGTGCTCACGCCTGCGAGGACAAGCTGTAAATTAGGACAGCTTGTAAAGGACTGTTACGCCACCTATACCGCTGTTAATTGGTACATATGTATTAAAAGAGATGGTAAATTAATTAAGGTGCGATTGGAGTAGCAAGCGATGACCGACTTAGAAAAAGCTAAACATGCAGCTCTCCGTGTTCGCCAATTACGAGTTTCTCTTAATTACTGTGTGGATGGTTGAAGAAACTCGGACAAATTATTAGGTGTTTGGTCATGCCTCCTCACCAGTTGACTTGGACAGGATTAGTTACAAGACGAAGCAGAAGTACATAGTAAATGTTGTGGGTGGCATAGGTACTCGGTACACGGCGTTCGAGTTGCTTATTTGATGGCGCGATTGCGCGAACGCGAGTGCGTGTCCCTTTGGGACTCAGCGCAGTGCTATGCAGGGCAATCGTTAGAGAGGGGCGATTAAACACAGTCAACTACCCCGCCCATAATTGGACGGGGTATTCTCCTACACCATGATGGGATAGGGATTAGTTATGTCACCAAGGCTTGTTTGCGCGATTGTGGCGGACGATGGCTGGTTGCTCGCCGTGATCGCACTTGGATGTGTAATCGCATCTCACTGACAGGACTTACGCTTGTGACAGTTGCGTAAGTCGTGATTTTAAAATGTGTAAAAAAAATGCGTATCCAGGTGAAGGGTCGCTTTGCGGTCGAGTAATCGCTATTCCCTGACCCTCACAATCACGACTACTGTGCATTATCAATACCATCACACAGGAGGCGATCACTCTCACTCACATTGGGGCTAGTCTTCAGATAGTCACGCAACCAATTACAGCCGCGCACCAGTAGATTATCCAGTTGAGCATCGAGATCCAAAATTCCTTCTGTACCGTCGAGTTGCCAGATTCTCACCGTTTTGTCCTCACCGCAGGATGCAATCGTCTTACCATCGGGACTAAAATTCACACCCAATACCCTATCAGTATGCCCCTGAAAAGTTTGAAGCAGCGTACCATCTAAAGCCCAGAGTTTGACTGTTTTGTCATTACTAGCAGAAGCAATCATTTGACCATCCGGGCTGAAACTCACTTTGTTCACAATATCGCTATGCTGCAAGGTTTCCACTAGCGTTCCATCAATCCGCCAGAGTTTCACAGTTGCGTCAAAACTAGCCGAAGCAATCATACCACCTTGTGGACTAAAACTAACACTCCAGACGCGATCGCTATGCCCCTCAATAGTTTTTAAATGTGTGCCATCAATGTGCCAAAGTCTCACTGTTTTGTCATGGCTAGCAGAAGCAATCATCTGACCATCAGGACTGAAATTTACTCCATAAACCCAATCGCTGTGTCCCTCAAAAATTTGTAGAGGTTCGCCATTGATGTGCCAGAGTCTCACCGTTGTATCATGGCTAGACGTGGCAATTATCTGACCATCGGGACTGAAACTTACTCCATAAACCCTATTGGTATGCCCTCGAAATGTTTGCAGTTCAGTACCTTCAATGCTCCAGAGTTTCACCGTTGTGTCATCACTCGCCGAGGCAATTGTTTTGCCATCGGGACTGAAAGTAACGTTAAAGACCCTATCACTGTGCCTTCGGAAAATTCGCAAGGGTGTGCCGTCAAGTTGCCAAAGTCTTACTGTTCTATCCCAACTACCAGAAGCAAGCGTCTGACCATCGGGACTGAAGCTTACACTCCATACCTTATCAGTATGTCCTGCAAAGGTTGTACCATCAATGCGCCATAGTCTAACCGTTTTGTCATCACTGGCAGAGGCGATTATGTTGCCATCAGGACTGAAGCTAATGCCATAAATTTTGTCATCATGTCCTTGAAAGGTTTGCAGTAGCGTACCATCAATACGCCAAAGTTTGATTGTTTTATCGGAGCTAGCTGAGGCTATTTTCTGACTATCTGGACTGAAACTTACGGTATTAACAACATCACTATGCCCAAAGAAAGTTTGCAATAGTGTTCCATCAATGCGCCAAAGTTTTACTGTATGGTCATCACTAGCTGAAGCAATCATCTGACCATCAGGGCTGAAACTCACTCGGTTGACACTTTCAGTATGCCCCTCAAAAGTGTGTAGTAATGTGCCATCGATGTGCCAAAGCCTTACCATTTGGTCAAGACTAGCCTCGGCTAGCATTTGACCATCAGGGCTGAAAATCACCCCGTAAGCCATGTCACTATGCTGAAGTGTTTGTAGAAGTGTGCCGTCAAGCTGCCAGAGTTTCACCGTTTTGTCATCACTGGCTGAAGTAACGATTTGACCATCGGGACTAAAGCTCACCTTATTGACCATCTTGCTATGTCCCTCGAAGCTTTGCAACAACTTACCATTAATGTGCCAAAGTCTTACTATAGTGTCAGCACAAGCCGAGGCAATCATCTGACCATCAGGACTGACACTCACCCCATAAACCCAATCACTATGTGGAAATGTTTGCTGTAGTGTGCCATCAATTTGCCAAAGTTTCACAGTTTTGTCGTGACTTGCAGAGGCAATCATCCGACCATCAGAACTGAAGTTTACGTCATTGACTTTGTTAGTATGACCTTGGAAACGATTACGCTCTTGAATGTCATAGATCGCTTGCCGTAGACCATATACAGTTGCACGCTTGATATCATCTGTCGGTGCTTGTGTCCGCTGTAATTTTATACCAGCCTGGACAGCGTTTACTAATGCATCAAGCTGGTCGTGCAACAGAATCTGTTTCTGAGATAGCTGAACCAGTGTATTGATCTCAGAAATTTCTGCCTGTCGTCGTAATTCTTCCTGTAATTTTCTCCCCCTATCCTCATACTCTCGACTTTTTCTGATAAATGCTTTTTCATCTGGCGTGATTTCGTCGCCTCGTTTCTCTATCCAATCCTCTGCTTCCGCCAAGAGTGCTTTTTGTAATAATCCGCCATCATCACGGTTAATTGCTTCCCATCGCTCAATTGCATCTCTCAGGCGTTCTTGCCAAGTGCGGAACTTATGATTTTCCTCCATCCACTGATCCAAATGATCCCATCCCCTAATCAGGGCTTCATGCACAACTTCAACTGTTTCTTCCTTAGTTGCCTCGTCTCGCCCAGTTACAACTAATCGTTTATCAGCTAGGTGTTTTACCAAATCCCAGTTGTCTTTTCCAACCTGAGTGCAGGTTGCGAGTCTGCGGGTGTCCTGCTTCTTTTCCTCAAAATTCACCAATTGAATAAAGATTCGTTTGACCCGTTGCTGGTCTTGCTCATTGAGTGCTTCAAACACCTGATCTGCATGATTAGCTAGGGCTTTTTCTACACCACCTATTTCCTTGTAAGCACTATGATTCAGTAAACAGTTTCTCTGCTTTTCCCATAACTGGGTCAAAGCAAACTCCAAGCATGGTAGAATTCCAGGCTGTCCGACAACAGCATCTAGGATGCGTTCCGTAAGACATTCCTCAATCGTCACTTTCTGCTTTGCGGCTGGCTTTTCAATCGCCTCTTGCAGTTCTTTGCGGGTCATGGGACACAGTAATTCCGGCTTAAATTCCTGCAACGCATTGCCAAGAGGATAGTCAAGGGCTTGTCCTAAAAAGTCATCGCGTAGGGTTAAAACCACGATGAAATTTGGTGTTTGTCTGGCAGATGCTATTCGGACGGCTCTCAGCAATTGATTGAGAAATGGCTGGCGTTCATCTTCTGGGCTGATGGTGTACAGTTCCTCAAGCTGATCAACAACTAATAGCAAGCGATGGTTACAGTGGTTATCCTGTAAGATGTCGGCTACCACATCCTGTAATGAATCAACACCCCGCCAGAGATTGTTAGCCAAGATTCTAGTTTCATGCCGTTGTTCATTATTGCTCATTGTCTCCCACTGAGGGATTAACAAAGAATTGAGCTTCTTAGCTAAGTTGTAAAAAGGACGGTTTTCGGGTCTGAAGTCACGGATGAGCCAGCCTCCTTCTTGACGCAGCTTGGGGATGAGTCCTGCGAAGACTACTGAGGACTTACCGCTTCCAGAACGCCCAATTACGGGAACTAATGGCTTTTTTCGCACTGCTGTCACTAGCTGTTCAACAAAAGTATCCCGCCCAAAGAAAAACTCTGAATCTTCTTCTTGGAAAGCCAACAGACCGCGATAGGGACAGGGGGGAATAACCAGAGACTGGGGCAGCGGGACTTTCTGATGTTTTTTAGATTTTGTGACTTGATATCCGTTATTTCTGCGACGCTCCCACTCTCCCTCTTCGCCCCTTTTACCAAACAGCCTATCCAGGTTTTCCTGCTTGTCTCCATTCAGCAGCTTCAGCACAAAGCACCATTCGCGGGTGCCAGTAATTGTCTTGGAGTTGCTTGCGCGGCGTTTGTCTTCTAAGATTCCTAAGGCTTCTAAGCAGTGAAGCGCATTGCGAATTTGCTCTGGCTCGACCTTTTGACCTCGTTTGTCCGTCAAATTAGATAAATGGCGAAGTGTTGTCTTTGTCACCCATAAGTTAGTTTCTTCCCAATGATGCTTGACAGTTGTCTCAAAATATGAAAAATCATCTAGATTGTCTAAATCCCCGTCAGCAAGAGAGTGCAATGCCTCTACCAATATCCTTGCATTCTCTTTACCTGCTTTCCAGCTAAGATGCCGACCTTTATTGTTCATGATAGAAAAGAAAAATTTTTGAAAAACCTTGGGAATCCTAAGCTTTTTCCCAAGGATTATGTTTTCCCAAGGTTGTATTCCTGATTTTACCAAGCTTTTAAGTACCTTGGGAAAATTTACTTGGGCAAAATTAATCCTCTACTTTGGATTCTAGATTCAAGAATGTCTGAGGTAAGTCTTATGTCAGAAAACATGGATAGAAAAGTTACAGAAACCAAAGAACAGAAATATGCAGAACAAGGCTCAAAAGAACCTAATCGCGCTGCACAGGCAGCTATTTCTCAAGTGGCAGCCTATGTTGCACAGGGAGGTCAAGGCAATTCCTCTGATTCGTCCAGTAGTGGAGGCAATAGCTAGCCAGTTTATAAAAGCAGTTAGGGTAGACAGTACCTATCCTAACTACTGAGTTACAGAGTCCATTGAGACAGGACACGAGAAGATTTTGGAGCAGACACCGCCTCAAAATCCCAGAATCCATGCAATTGTCAGCATTTACACAGGAGTTGTAAAGCAATGGTCGCATCATCTATCTTTCAAGTAGCCCAAAGTGCTATTTCTAACCCTGATGTTCAAGAAATGGTCAAGAAGTTATCTGAATATGGCTTGGGCATTTGTATGCCTCATATGCACGACTCTACAGGCAACTTCGCCCCTTTACCGCCGGGTATAGTTTCTTTTGAAAGTGATTTGCAAGTGTCTTTCCACAAAGCTTGCGAAGTTTCCGATTCCCCAGCAGTTGCTTGGCGTTGGGATGATGATAAGCAAACTGTCGTCCCATGCAGTAAATGTGACGTTGGACGTTGGCATTGCATTCCAAACCAAGCATAGTTTAATAGAACTAAAGCTGGACTTAGAAACAAGGTGTTGCATATTTGCGTGAGAGTTTCATCCTTGGATGTGCAACGCCAAAAACAATTATGGTGCTTTAGAGCACTAAGCAAATAGTATCTGACCAGGGGTAAACATAGCTTCGTAGACACTCCTGTACAAAGTAAGTCTTCAAATGCTTGTACTCAAATACTTTCAACTTTCAGTTTTAGTTGCCCATAAGAGTGTGAACTTTGTTTAAAATCTACCTCTGGTCCATCCGTGACAAGTTAAGGTCATAGCACGTTTGTCAATAAGTAATGCTACTTAAAAATGTCCCGAAAACCGTGGGAGAAAACATAATTTTTGGGGGAGTGGTTGCGTAATATTTACACGCATTATTTACTCTTCCCTGAAAAACTCAGTACTAAGGTTGGTTTGATACTTCATCATTCACGAAATCTTCAACACAATTGCTAATTGACAAAAGCAATGTTATCTTAACCTGTCACGAATGCCTCTGGTCTTCTAATTTACTTGGTTAGCGGCTTCCTACATTTACCCCAATAGCAATCAGATTCCGTGATTGTCGAAAAATATGAATTAAAGGATTTTGTTTTTGAGAAATTTGATTTTTTAAAAATTGAGTAACAAATGTTTGAAAAAATCAAATTTTATAAATTTTATATAAGGACGGTACTGTAGAGATATGTTGAAAAAGAAGAGTATTGAATTACTGAAAGCATCGGATGTATTTGTTCACTTGTGTCAGATTACAGATGAGCTAGTATTTCGTATACTTGAACATCCATTACTTAATTTAATTGGAGAGTTGGATGGTGCAAGATTTGTAGTTGGTCAGTATCTACATTTTGCGTCTGAAATTCCAAGGATTACTGGTTTACGTTATGGGTTATGTAAAGACGAGAAAATACGTCATAGTTTGCTCGCGGTCATGGTGGAAGAAGATGGTTACTATCCAAACGCGGAGATACCTCGCCAAAGCCATTATTCACTTGCAAAGGTTACTGCACAGTCATTAGGTGTGGAAACTGAACCAGAAATCCATGCTGGAACTGCAACTATGCTTTCAGCACTTGAGATGCACTATAGGTCGAGTCTTATCTCCGGTTTAGCTTCTAGCTATGCTCGTGAGGGCATTTACCCAAAGTTAATGCCAAAAATTGCAGAACAACTTTCACTGGCTTGCCCATCTGTAAATACAATCTTTTTTGATGTTCATGCAGTAGGTGATATCGAACACTCACAAGCTGCACTTGAATGTATTTGTCAACTTTGTTCGGCTGATGACCTCCCGAAAATTGAAAGCTCAGTTTACTTGGGCTTAGGAGCTTTACTGTCTTGGTATGACTCACTCTACATGGAATTAAAATGTCAAGAAAAATAGATGAATATAGGAAAGTAGGGGTAGGTGCTTGGGCTGCAAAGGCTTTATATGACGAAACAGTAACTGCACTACTCCTAAATAACTTTACTGATTTACGGCAGTTTATTGATGTCTTCCCGGAAATCTGCAAAGACTATGGCGGGACTGCCGCTGCTTTGAAGCTAGAAAAAGCTGCAAAATTACTAGAGTATCACCAGCAACACGGTATGGCTTACAAATATCTACAGCTTGCCGAAAACATCTGCAAAAAGCCACTTGCTCCTTCATGTTTAGACTTAAGACTGATTCAGAATACTTATACTCCTGACGATTTGATTGTTTACAGAGTCGAAAGTATTTGTGAATTTCTTGGTTGTCACAACCAAGAACTTGAAGCAGTATTAGAACGAGAAATAAACTCCGATTGCCCACCTAAAGACTGGCATTTACAAGTGTCTTCTATTTACAGTAGAAGTTACGTTGAATGGTTTACTCCTTTTGCAATCAATCATTTGTATAAATATCTTCCCCAACGAGCAGATATCTATCCTGCTGCTTGTTTGCAAGTTGTGGACTGGAGTACCGAAGTGTGGCGGTGTTGGCGGCGGCTGAAGAATCGCCCAACGCTTATTGACCCTGGAATATTTCGACCAGCCCAGTTTTTTGTTTGGCACATTATCCACGATTCAGTTCATATTTGGCAAATGCAGGCGTATGGAGAGGAGTGGTCTAACACACTTTCACCAGAAGATTTTTTGCTGCTAGAAGCTCAGGCAATGTGTGTCGAGAGAAAAGCTTTAGAATTGATGCTCAAGGATGAACTACAAATTCCTAGTTGGTATCCATCAAATTATAAAGCAGTAACTCTACGACTGCTTATAGGACTTTTGGAAAGGGAGATTCGATTGCATTTAGATTTATCTATACATTGGCACGGTCAAAGCATTGATGAATGGCTCATATTCATGTCTAAATTGACGGGCATATCGAGCAATTATTTTTTAGGGTTTACAGGTGAATTGTTAGGTATGCCTGGGTTTGCTGCTGCTTATACAGTTGTAACTGACGCTTTTATATCTTTTGAGGATGACTACCGCAAACAAATATTAGTGGAGCGTAAACTGCCTTTAATTTTTACAACAAATTTATTTCCATATTTATCTAATTCTGAAATATCAAAAACAGTAATTTTCCATCCTTGTCTATTTTGACTGTAAAGTTCTCTCTTATTCGCTAGCAGTCTTTCTATTTCTGCTTGTTTCCTCGCTCTTTCTTTTGCAAGCTGAGGATATTTTTTACATCCACGACTGCGGTCAACTTTTATTGAAATTGCATTACTTCATTATCTGCGTTTATCCCGCCCGCTGTAAGGTACATCCAGCAAATCCACCGCCCGTTTCTGAGCAGCTTCCCCACGCCTATCATACTTACTCGTAGTGCTTGGCGACGCATGACCTGCAAGTTTTTGCACCGTCACAATATCCGCCCCCGCATCTAATAAATTACCAATAAAAGTTCTCCGAAAGTCGTGCGGTGTAAACGCATCGACACCTGCCCGTTCAGAGCGCCGCTGTAATGCTCGCAATACCCCCTGCTCACTCATCCGTCGATGTATAATTTTCTGCGCCTTATCCAATGGATAGAATAGTGGTCCCGGTGCTTTCCCCCTGATAAGCAACCAATCTTGCACAGCCCGTACTCCCGCTTCAGGTAAGTATACAATTCGTTCCTTCCGCCCTTTGGCTTCGCGGATAGTGAGCGACCGACTGCGCGGCTTAAAATCATTCAAATCAAGGTGCGTGACCTCACTGCGACGCAACCCGACCGTCAAAACCGCCATCATGGCAGCATCCCTCGCCCCCAAAGTCGAGTTATCCTCTCTACAATCATCCCACAGTGCAGAAATTTCTGATGCATCGAGCGCCCGCCCTTTCAGCAAGCTTTTACCCCGCACAGATTCAATATCAGTTGCCCGTCCATACTCCTCCGTAGACATCAACCCCAACCGCCATGCCTCTTTTAGCGTTCGCCGCAACGCGCACAACATTTTGTTCGCCATCGCGGGGCTGTATTTTTCCATCAGCACAGCACGTACCGCAGCAGTATGCTGATAGCGTAAAAGAGACCAATCGAGAGTTGAAGCATCGCAAGTATCCGACGTTAACAACCGGGCGATCGCATTGAGTGCTTCGCGCATCGTCCGCCGGGAACCAGATCCCAACGACCGCAGGTAAACCTCAGCTGGGTGTAGCGTCAGCGGTACTGGTTGAGTTAACGCCAGCGACTCAGGAGAGAAATTAAAATTTGCGTAAACGCTTTGCGGCTTGTCGTCAGACATCGCATTGGAGATCACGAGCGAATTGGGCGGAGTTACTTAAGTTTAAGAATAAAACAATTAAATAATTTATAAAAAGACTTTTGTCGCAATACGCACGTTTGTCATCCACTAGTTCATAGCGGTTATCAATGGTATATTAGTACAAAATTACTATAAAATGGTTTGCAGAAATTGCTCTTGAGCAACAGTCATTAACAATTCGCACTCCTGAGGTGAGGAATGCCATGACAAATTCTAATTCCCTGCTTTCTAGTTATCAAGCATTGGTGCAAAATCATGCCAACCGATTCGACCCAGAGATTGCAGCCCTACAACAACTAGTACAGGCACGAATGCAAGAACTCCGTCGGCAGGAACAGTCACTGGTGGAAGCACAGGCAATAGAACTGAAACGCATCACCGATGCCCTCGCTACCGATGCTCGTTGTTTGCTGCCAACACCGGAATTGAGCGCGTTTGTGCAGGAGTTGAAACAGATTAAGAGCGATTACTGGTACACTCGGAAATCTAAGTCTACCGTCGCAGACGATCCAACTACCTGGTTATTGGCAACCCTCGAACTACCGATAAGTTTAAGCAACTACCAAACACAGGAAGACCCCAACGGCTATGATGATGAGCGCACCCATACTCTGTATAGCTATTCTCTGTCCTTGAGGTTAGGCTCGGTTGAGCGTTTTGTTGAGGTGCCTTACAAACGCATCTACAGCTTGAATGAGTGCAGAGAGTCTTCTTTGAAAGAACAAATCGACTACTACATTTTAGGCTCGGTGGAAGACTTGCTCATAGAAATAGAACACCCAGAAGCCCAAAGAAATCAGTTAGCGGCTGAAATAAGCGTGTTGGTGGGGTATGCCACAAAAATCTTTGCCCTCACGCCCAGAACTGCAATCTTTGAATATATATCAACACGGGAGGACTGATGGAGTTATATCTCAGTTTGTCTGCTTACGGCTCTGTATCAACCCGTGAAGCATTGACCGTGTTTTGGGAGGCAGGAATTCGGCATGTTGAACTGGCAATCGGTCCGAAACCTGATACCGATGCAGTGCAGGCAATCCGGGATTTTGGGCAACAAGGAATGGTCTATCGAGCGCACCACGCCTTCGTCTGGGGCGATCGCCATTATCCCTTCAATTTAGCGCAACCGCAAGATTGGAACTATTTCCAGCGACTGACAGACTGGTTAGCAAGTAATGGTATTACAGCTTACTCAGTGCATGGGGGACATTTTCCAACCGGAACGGATCGCGCCAAAGCTTATGCAACATTTCTCGAAAACGTTCATTGCCTCCACCAGCTTGCAAGCACGCGAGGTATTGTTCTTGGTGTTGAAACAATGTATCCCACACTCCCCACAAGCGGTAAAGAGAACCTTTTGGACAATGCCTCAGAAGTTGCCCAGTTTTGCCAAGATGCCCCCCAAATCAAGATAGTCGTTGATTTGGCACACCTCAACATCTGGCATTACCACAGCAAAGAAGCAAAACTGCAATGGTTGAAACTCCCACCAGAGCGACTTTTAGAAATTCACATCTCCGACAATGACGGGCGACATGACATCCACTCCCGCATTACACAAAAAACCTGGTGGGTATCGCAGATTACTCAATTCCCAACGCTCGTTCCCTTCGTACTAGAGAGCCGATTGAATCGGTTGCCTGTCTCGGTTGTGCAGCAAGAGTACGGTCGCATTGCTGCCCTAATTAGAGCCGCACACTCTTAGCGGACGATGGAATGTTTGAATCAAACCCCCGTGGGAACGATTTTAAGATATGTAAGATATACTGACACTTTTTGGTAGTAGTCGGGATGAACTAATATCAGTTATTCACAAACTTTCAACGAAGAAAGGGTTCTCCCAGTTGGGTCAGACGTTCTTTGGGCGTTTCATGGCTCGATTTCTTAACTTTTACCTTAGCCGCGTTGACGTATTGCTATTATTGCAGCGGGTCAAGGAGAAGATGACCTTGAAACTGACTATGTTTCTGACGTATTTATCGGTTCGCGAAAGGATGGATATGAAAAAAATATGGCTGTCAATGCTGCCAGAAGTGCCAGTTTTGCGACGACTGGTAAAGTGTAGTGAATTGATGGGGATGGTTTCCAATAACGTTATTGGCATTCTCGAATGAAGTGATTTCATAGGGATGGAACAGTTATATAGTGAGCGATCGCTTCCAGTTTTCCAAAATCGCTGGGGCAATCCATTTCCCCCTATCCTTGACTAAGGTATCAGCCATAACAATCACCTCTTCAACGCTTCTGTGTCCGGTCTGTACCATCTGGCTAAGTAATCGCAGCATCCGAATGTAGCTGATACCGTACTCTTCGCAAACCGTAATCATCCGGCTGTCATCACTGACACACAGTAAGAAGCGGTGACGGGCTAAAGCCAAGGTCGAGCGGTCTGCTTCACTGAGCAACGGTGCTTTAAGCTGAAACTCCATGAAACTCAAAAACATCTCTTCAGTATCAAGAGCAAGGGGTTCCAGGTATCGGGTAGCAGCTGCGCGAGTAGCCTCTTCTAGCCGATCCGAGTCCAAAACTTCTTGAGCAATAAACAGAGGGCTATACTGCTGTTGTAGCCACTCCCACTCATCTAGCCAGCAAAAGTCAATTAAAGCTGTGGCGTCCAGAATGAGTCCTATCGCACTTGCGTGCCACGCTCCGCTATCAGAAGATGGCATCGATGGCATAACCCCTAGCTTCTCTACGAGCAAGCCGCAAGTCTTCAACGGTCAAATTAAGTAACTCTGCGGCTTTTAATTCAGAAACTTTGCCTAAGGAAAGACCTTGCCAGACTAATTTGGTAAATCGTTGGTTTACTGGGAAATCCGACTCTGGTAAAACTGGTTCAAGCTCAATCTCTTTGGGTAGGGATTGTCCAGTCCGTCGCTTGTATTCACTATGGATTTTCTGGATAGCATCGCCATACTTTAGCTTTCCCATCTGATCCAGTCGCATTAGCATCATTGTGTAGCTGACCTGGAAGTGAGCCTTTAACTGAATCAGGTCGGTGAATACATTTAATGCCCGGTCTAGAGCTTTTTGAGACACTAGTAAATGACTGGCAAAGTGGTTAGCGACTGCTGAGCGTGCCTTTTCTTCCTCTTTGGTTCCTTCTTCTATTAAAGTGTCTTGGTACTCGCCTCGATGAAAGATTAAGTGTCCAATTTCATGAGCCAGGGTAAACAATTGCCGTTCAATGCTGATATTGTGGCTGTTGACTAAAACGAAGGCTCCTTGCTCAAGGCTACAAGCGCTTAGTCCAAAAAACCCTGGAATTGGGATACTGTAGCGCAGAACTTTTAAACCAATCTCTTCCACAGCTTCAAACAGATTCGGAATGGGACCATCTCCCAATCCCAATCGGTGGCGAAACTGATTAGCGATTTCCGCAATCCGCTTTTCGTTGCCTTCTAATTGGTGACAAGGGGTGCTTTCTGGAGCATAGGTGGGTATGCCGACTGCCTGCTCTAGAGCAGTATAGTCTTCTAGCAACCGGAGCACTTGGGCAGCAAACTGGGGCTTTTTGTCAAAGGATGTATGAGCGCGAAACCGGAAGGAAGGCAGCGCCGCATACGATTGCCGTAGCAGGTCATCGAGCTTAACGCCCAAAGCACGGGCGAGAGCAGACAGGGTTTTGCTATCAGGTAAGGTTTTGGCGTTCTCGTAGTTATTGATGCTCTGGCGAGTCACCTCCGCCAGTGCTGCTAGTTCCTCTTGAGAGAGATTTAGACCTTTGCGGTAGCGGATTATATTGCCAGCGATGATCTCTTTCATAGTTGAGTTGCCCTTGTTCGCTGGAGGACTGAAACTTGTCAAAATGGCTTGTTCTATATTTCCTAATTATAATCAAAAATGTAAAAGCTATTTGACATAACGGGGCGGATCATCTGGCTCTTTGGGGTCTTTTTATTTTTGTCGGACTTCTGCACAGGCATATTGATATCAATATTGATATCTAATTCGCTATCGATATTATTTTAGCTAAATCCGAAAAAAGCCTTACACCGTAGGCGAAGCCTCGGTGCTGAGATGAATTTCTCTGCAGCGGCGAATGAATGCATCTTTGATGGAAAACAGCCATAGGTTGTCAAGGGGATGGGATACATGGAGCGCCTTCCGCCTCTGTTTTGGGCGTACCATACAAGTAACGGTCATGTTCGCTCGACCAATCTGGCGGTGCTTAAGAACGTTCCTGCCATCGCAAGGGCGCACATCCCAGGCATCACCTGCTATAGATGGTTCCTTCAATTCTTGAATCACAACTACATAGCGCGTGTTTGGCGTCAAATCCAATGGCGCATCTGGACGTAAAACATTCCCATCAAATACAACTGTTACCATGCGTGTTCATAACTTGCTATCCGAATGATACTCATCAAAACAAAAGAACCGCGCTTTTTGAAGCAACGCTGCCAAAAGCCCCGTCTCTACCAAATGCTATAGCACCACACCCAAAAAAAATAGGTTGCGAGAAGCGCACTTCTCTACACCCATTTTGGGCGAAAGTCGCTCACACAAGGAAAGACGCCTGTCAATTTAGATGAATGGACGCCATCAGCCCGGTCATTAATTGTTCGGGCAGGTTCAGGCGTGATATTGAAGCGGATAATGAGGGATGTTTTCTGCTGTGCAGGTAGAATTAAGGCGTAGATGGCAGCATTGAGCGTGAGTTCGGTTTGGCTTGGAGAACCAGTGAAAGTAACGCTTGTTCCCTTGTTTATATGTGCTCTAAACTAAATCTCCGTGTATTTTTGAGAAAAAATGTATCATTTTCTTTGATGAAATCGCCTGTACAAATGACTGGTAAACGTTCTTGATATGCTTTAATGGCGAGGATATAATCATGGTCAGCAAGTTCTGTTTTGATTTTCCGCAATCTCTCACCCACAACACCAAGTAGCGTAATTTCTCCACTTAATTTATCGTCATTGGGAGTATTAATTTGCATGACTACTCCCTGAATGGTAATATTGGGAGCAGTAGTAATGAGTTCGCTTAAAATCTCAATTTGCGAGCGATTTTCTACAATTTCTAGTGTTTCTATGGCTTCCCGGATGCGAGTAGCATAATCACCCAGATTGCGCTTATTGGGTAGCAATATTTCAAATTCACCGCGCTCTAGTTCTTGCTTGAGCCAAATGGTAGCATTATCGAGAAAAGGACGGTCAAAATGCCAGCCATGAGCCTGTAAGTAATCTCTAAGCTGTTGTGGCTCGATAGTTTTGAGAATTTCCACATCCCGTACGGTAACTTTCATGGTTTTACTCCTTGACCAATTCCTTGCATAATTGATTGGAGAGTGGCGACTGTGAATTGGTTAGTTCTAGGTATGGTGACAGTCACAGTCGTTGTATTTTGCGTTCTTAACATTCCCAAGAGCGATACCCAATAGCCGCAATACCTCATACAAAGTTCTTGTTCTGACTGTTGCAACCAGTCGGCTAAGTTGTCGGGGATTAACACCACAACTAAGATTCTGGGAATAGCAAAGTCATCCAATCTCAAGTCGTTGTAGTTTTTGAGTTTGAGCGGGTAGCGGATAGCGTTGTCGTCCTTGACATCTCTTGATGTTGATTTTAGCTGCTAGGACTTACGCATCGTACTTATGTACTAAACGCCATTTGAGTATTTCAGCCCTTGTGTACAATTAGGTACCCAATACAGCAAATATGCGAGCTTTCTTAGGACTGTGCAAAAGCGTCTGAAACTACTAAATCTCGTACACCACATTATGGTAAATTTGTACAGTGCGTAACTCCTACATTAGATGTTTAGATAAACAATGATGATTAATTACATTTCTTTGATTAAATTAAGTGCGAATTGTGCATCGGTTATTTTACCTTCCTTTTGGAATAATTCAACGGCTTTGACCAAATCATTGAACGCTCTGTGTTTATCTCCTAAGAGTTTATAAATAGTACCTCGGTTATAGTAGACTTCAGGAAAGTTACAGTTAATACTTATAGCTTGTTCATAATCATTAATTGCTTTTTTAAAATCGCCTAAATGCTGATAGATTGTGCCTCGGTTATAGTATGTAATATCAAAGTTAGGATTAATGCGAAGGGCTTGGTTATAGTCCTCAATCGCCCCTTTCCAATCTCCTAATTTTTTACGAGTATTACCTCGGTTAGAATAGGCTTCATCGAAACCAGGACTAATGTATAAGGCTTGATTGAAATCTTCAATTGCTCCTTTTATATCTCCCAATTGATTGCGGACGATACCTCGATAATTGAAGGACTTAGCGTAGTTGGGATTAAGATGTAAACTTTGGTTAAAATCTTCAATTGCTCCTTTTGTATCTCCCGAATCAGCACGGGCAATACCTCGGTTATAGTAAGCTTCAGTATGGTTAGGATTAATACGTATAGTTTGAGTATATGCTTCAATTGCTCCTTTCATATCTTTTAACTGCTGATAGCTAAAACCTAAATTATGATAAGCATTAGCATAATTAGGATTAATACTTAAAGCTTTTTGGAAATCTTCAATTGCTTTTGTTATATATCCTAATTTTCTACGTACAACACCTCGGTTACAATAGGCTTCAGCCAATTTAGGATTAGTAGAAATACTTTTTGTAAAATCATCAATCGCTGCTTCTAAATATCCCAACTTGGCGCGTGCTACTCCCCGGCTGTAGTAAACACTGAAATTTTTAGGCTGAATAACAAGAGTTCGGTTAAAATCTTTAATTGATTCTTCTAAATCTCCTGATTCAGCATAGACTAATCCTCGGTTATAGTAAGCTTCAGCATATTTAGGGTTAATATTTATGGCTTGATTAAAATTTTGAATTGCATTTAAGAAATCTCCTGATTCAGCAGAAGCTAAACCTTTATTTAAAAAAGCTTCAGCCAAGTTATGATGAGCGTTTTGAATAACACCTTGCACATCCAATATATTTTTGTTTTCATTAACTTGACTATCATAAGAGCTATCATCTTTATTAAAGATATATTGGTTGAAATCATTAACCGCCCCTTCTACATCTCCTAAATAAGAACGGGTTATGCTTCTACAGTAATAGGCTTCGGCAAAATATGGATTAATATCAATAGCCTCATCATAATCTTCAATTGCTCCAGCTAAATCCCCTAATTTCGCCCGTAAATTACCTCGCATAAAGTATGCTTCAGTAAAGTCTTCATTGATATAGATAGCCTCATCATAATCTTCAATTGCATCTTCTAAATCACCTAAATTAGTACGAGCTATACCTCTGTTATAGTAAGCAATAGCAAAGTTAGAGTTAATCCGAATTGCTTGCTCATAATCTTTAATTGCACCTTCAAAATCACCTGATTTTGCACGGGACATTCCTCGCTCATTAAACTCATTGGCATCGTTATTTGATTGAGTTTGAGACATAATTTTTCTACTACTTTGTTTGTATTTAGGACTTACGCATTGTACTTATGTACTAAACGCCATTTGAGTATTTCAGCCCTTGTGTACAATTAGATACCCAATACAGCAAATATGCGCGCTTTCTTAGGACTGTGCAAAAGCGTCTAAAACTACT
>JXCB02000020.1:0-4801 GCA_000828075.3 Tolypothrix campylonemoides VB511288
GCCAAGTTGCTGTAACTGTTGGCGACATGAGGATGCTCTTCTCCCAGCAGGCGTTGCCTTAGTTCCAAAGCTTTGATGTGGAGTGGTTCTGCATCAGTGTACCGTCCTTGGGAACGGTAGAGTTCTGCCAAGTTGTTGTAACTGGAGGCGACATCCGGATGCTCTTCTCCCAAACGGGATTGTACTACTGATACACATTGCTGTAACCACGGTTTCGCCAGCGCATACAAACCCTGTCCTTCATAAAAGCTACCCAAGCCAGTAAAAACCCAAATTAAGTTTTCATCACTAACTGATGCAGTCAGATTTTGTGCCACTTCTGCTAAATGTGGGATAGCAGGTGTTAAGGCAGTGATTTGGTTCTGATTTGGTGTTTGAGGAATTTCTTTTGCCACTTCTACCATTGCTTGGCAAAAACTAGACTTCTGCGAGTCGCCTGAAGCTAAGTTCTTTTGCTTGTCTCTCAGAAACTCGCGAATCAACTGATGTAACAGATAAGTATCTTCGCCCACAAGCAAGTGCAAGTTTTCTAATTCTACTCTTGCATCTTCCAGTTCTTCTGCGTCAAGATCAGCAGCAGCACTTTCCACCAGTAACCAAGGAATTGGAGCATTAGCAAATAAACTTAGTAAACAACCTAACTCAGTAGCAGACTCACTTAATTCGGACCAACTCAATTCAAAAGCAGCTGCTACTCCACGTTTGATATCTACAGTCCAAGTGGGGTCATTTTCCTTGATTTCTAAGGAAGGATGCCCTAGCCCTTTTTCCTCCAAGCGTCGCAGCATTTCTGCCAAAGATATCTTACGCTTTTTCACATACCGCCCGACTAATTGCAACGCCAGAGGTAAGTAGCCTAAACGCTGAACGAGTTCTTTTGCTTTTATTGATTCTTGAGTGACCTTTTCTTCCCCAACCAATTGAGTCAGTAATAAAAGTGCATCCTCCTCCTGCAAAACTTCCAAAAACAGAGAACCACGATCATCTAACTTGAGTCGTGTTGTCATGAGTACTTTAAACTGGGATGGCTGTGGTGGTAGATAAGGTTTTATGTGACTGTAATTGTTTACATCATCCACAACCACAAGCGTGTTTCCTTGGTGCCAACGCTGCCAACACCAGCGTACTCGTTCTGGTAACTCCAAATCTTCTGGCGGCTGCAAGTCGAAATTTATTCTGGCAAATTCTATGATCTGCAAACCAATATCTTGTTCTCTTGCGCGTAGCCAGCAGATACCACCAGGGTAAGTGTGCGACTGTAAGTGTAGCAGTGAGTACTGGATTGCTAATTCTGTTTTACCAACTCCCCCCATACCTTCAACAGCAGCAATGACGACTTCATCATTGCGTTGTAACTGTTGGTGGAGGCGTTCTAATTCCCGCGCTCGTCCGATAAACTTATCTGTGTTACTGGGGGGAATATTTTGGGGAAAACCTGTTGGTTTAGGAATCTTACTCAAATTGTTTACAGTTTGGTAAATCTGAGTGATATCTCCTACTGTGAAGTTACCCTCAACCCGGACATTCTCAATGATTTTTTGTATAACTGATTGACTATTTCCTTGAAGTTGAATATTGTTGTCACCTTGAATCGCTTGCATTCCACCAGAAAGCGTTGAATTTTCTGCTTGCTGCTGGATATTTGGTTCTGGGTTGCTAGTCATAACAGTTATCAGTTATCAGTTATCAGTTACCAGTTACCAAGTACCCGCAGTACCAGTTTTTTGGTTACTACGGCTGGTACTGTTCACGCTCTTTAAGCTTCTTGGTTTAAATTGCCTAAATCAATGTTTTGAGCTTTCACCCCTTTAACCATCTCCTGCGAAACGGAACCATCCCGCGTGGCTTTCTGTCCGATATCTTTTGCTTTCAAGTCACCAGTTAATTCAATCTCACTCAAAACGACTTGACGTATCGTTTCATCTTGTGCTTGTAGCTGCTGCACTAGTTCCTTGAGTTTATGAGCAAATGCTTCATCTGAATCCATCTGAGTTTGCAGCTCGTCTTGTAGCTTCTCTTTATTCTTTTGTGTGGGGTCATTTTCTGCTCGTTTCAGCAGCCCTTCCATGTCCTCTGCCTTAAACTTTTCACGGATGGTATTGACTAATTGAGCAAATGTATCGGTAACGCCCTTAGTTAAAGCTTTTCCACCTTCTTTGATTGCTTCAGAGAAAAATAAGGAAACAATCACTGCTGCCGTTAGAGGTTCCGTCATAAGACTAGCTCATAAGTTTGGTAGTAGCACAATTAAGATACAAGCTTTCGGTATGAGTTTCCGGATTTTTAAGTTTATTTTTAGAGGAGAAATTTAAGTTTGTCTCAGTACTAGATGTAGAAAACTAGATGTAAAAGTAAAATCTTGACAATTGGAACAAAAAATGCAAGCGAGAAAAAGGAAGGTTAAGATGCGTTCGCGCTTCGCGTGCCGCAGGCAATCGCTTCATGTGCCAGTGCCTTAGAGCGTTCGCGCTTCGCGTGCCTTCTTGCGATCGCTGGTATTGACAAGAAGTTTCTCCAGAAGCGATGCTCCTTCATGAGCCGCCCTGCACATGAAGCGATCGCCAACCAACTTGATAAAATTTTTTCTTTCTTTGTATGAAACCACCCTGCTCACGAAATGGTCAATGGGGGTGTCCCCAATTGGTTTGGTGCTGCACCGATTCTATTGATCCCACACCCTACCCCCGACACCCTATTCAATCCTTATGGCTTACGGTTATGCCTCCAAGCCTCTTGTTTTGTTCTCCACATCAATATTTAGATGTGTTCGCCCTGGGAAAGCGATCGCAACTGCTCTTAATTAAACAGTTTTTTAGACAATTTTCTTAGAGGAAAGTCTAGCATTTAAGTTCAAAACCTCCTACAAAATTAAGTTCAAAGCCTCCTACAAAATAACGAGTAGGAAGTTTTCATCATAGCTATTTTCTCTAATCCTCTAAGAAAATCTTTTTGCTAATGTAGCCGCGATTACGAACATCGCCTGGGCTAAAAGGAGGTTAAAAAACCGGATTTGGTATGAGAGATGATTACTCGACACAATCAAAAACAATATAATAGATAAAAATCGGCGTCTTCTAGCAGACGCCGATTTACCAATTAAGTATTTTTCTGAGAGATTCCACTATACTCTCAAAAAAAACTAATGGCTATTACTCTCGACAGAGCAGAAATATCGGCTTTAAAAACTTACAAAATTGCTTCAGGTCTTGAATACACATATCTTGCGCTGCGGTGGGGAAAAGACCCTAACAATAGCACTCAAGATATCGACACAGATGATTTTCAAGCGAAATGGGGAGTTTCAAACAGTGATTTACTGAAATATCTTCAGTCGCTGGAAACAAAGAAAGTTCTTAAAATTAATCCCACACAAATGACCGTCACGTGGGGGGAAACTGAATCCACTACAATCACGCAGGAAGAAGTCCTGGCGATGAAAAAGGATGGTTTGATAAATACAACCACCTACGTTTACTATGCGCTACTCCTCAACAAAGGAGGAGGACTGACCCAAACTGTAAACCCAGATAATTACTCGACAAGTCCTTGGAGTATAACGCCATCCACATTACTACAAGAGATAGTGAATATAAGCCAGCGTAAAAACCAAGATAATTCCAATGTCATCACACTCGACTTGACCAATATTACTGTTGTTTGGCTAATCTAACCTAGAGGCTGTTGTCATGGATTTAACGCAGAACATGACCAGCCTCTATCGGGCTGGATTACTTGATGAAGTTTTCTATACGTATTTGAGACTGCGATCGCTTTCAAGTGCAGCGACCATATCATTCACTAGTAACTCGGTTAACTATACAAGTAGCTATGACGAAGTAGACCGATTCATTATTGCTTGTGAACTCGCACAGAAAAAACTCGTAGAAATTAGCCCATTCCCTGTCTTAAGTATATCGTTGAGGAACCATGCAACCATCTCAAAGGATGAGGTCTTGCGTTCTGGTGATACTGTAGGCAAGACAACTTATATTTTTAATGCTATTCAAGCCACACTCGGAACCGTCAAGCTTGATTCTGCTTTTCTGACAAAATGGAACATTACAATCGCTGACTTAATAGCTGCTTTACCCAGAATCCTGAAGCTTACAAACAGGCTTAACCAGGTTAATGTAGAACCAGCAATAACACTGGTTTGGACATCAAATGCTACTCATAACCCCGAGTCGATTTCACCCAATGAGCTTCATTCACTATATTCTTTAGGATTGTCCAAAGCAGCTTATGTCTTTTGGATTCTCCAGGAACAAGCAAAGCCATCCCCTTGCGAAATCGATTTATTAGCAATTTCACAAGAATGGCAAATAGACTCCGTTGACTGCCTTTCAGCATTATCTAGTTTAAGTGAAGCCAATATTCTCACTTATGAAATAGATGCAATCACCATATCCTGGGCTAAAACTTTATCTAACTTGCCTACTCATGAGATTGATTTCACTGGGGAGTTGATGAAGCCTGAAGGCAAAATGATGTATCAACTCTGGAGGAACCAAGAAAGAGGAGGAATAATCAACCCTGTGACTTTTTGCGCGAATAATGCGATCGCCAAAAAGGATTTCTACAACTTTCTCAGAAGAATCAGGAAAAAACAAATCCTTAACTATTCATTTAAGAGCGTCTATTTGACCTGGGCTAGGTTCTATGAACCACGTTCTACCCCAGAACCACAACTAATACTGACTCGCACTCCTACCCCAGAACCACAACTAACACCTGCACCTACCCCTACCCCAGAACCACAATCAACACCTGCACCTACCCCTACCCCAGAAACACAATCAAC
>JXCB02000020.1:4886-10587 GCA_000828075.3 Tolypothrix campylonemoides VB511288
CTGCACCTACCCCTACCCCAGAACCACAATCAACATCAACACCTACTCCTACCCCAGAACCACAATCAACACCTGCACCTACCCCTACCCCAGAACCAGAATCAACACCTGCACCTACCCCTACCCCAGAACCAGAATCAACACCTGCACCTACTCCCACTCCCACTCCCACTCAATTCCCTCAAACAATTATTGATTCTCGCTATAGTTCATCACCAGCAACAGAACAACCAGTCTCTGAAATGACGGTAATCTACTCAGGATACAAAAAGGACGGCTGTTTGGTGATTCCAAATTTAGGTTTTGATTTTCCTTTTGATGGAACAAGCTTTCGCGAAATTTATCTTTGCACAAATAGCTACATCACTTTTGGATATCAAAGTAGCAGTGTTGTAGATATAGGTGATGACCCTAAACCAAAACATGGTTTATATATCACACCAGGCGATCGCTCAATTGGTAAAGTTTACATCAGCCGACCATCGCAAGATAGCTTGCGGATTCGATACTCAGGTAGACAGCGCCATGAACCGACATTTCCAATAAATTTGATTTGGCAAGTCACTTTGTTCACAAATGGTGTCATTGAAGTGCTACCTATAAGTTATCCCGACGATTCCGAATGTGAGCTAAGGATTACCGAAAAGAAATACATCCGCATACCTTCACTCTCACAATCGGTTGTCTTCTATCCTCAAGGAACAGATTATATTTATGCAGAAGGTAGTTACACATGATTTACTCATTGAGGCAGTGAATCACGATTACTCATCGAGGCAGTAAATCACAGTTACTCATTGAGGCAGTGAATCACGGTTACTCGTTAAGGCAGTTATTCGCGTTGACTCGTCGGTGTGCGCTGGTCGGTTCGGCGTGGGCAGCCGCCCACGCTATGCTCCTGCATTCAGGTTTACTCGTGTAGTGCGGCTGCCCACCAGCCTCATTCCGCCCAGCGCCGCCGCCCCGGTTCAGATGAGGAGGTTTAAAAGATTTTCCCGGATCTAATAAATAGTTAGTCACGCTTTTATCGCAGGCTTTCATATCTGCGTTCACCTTTTTCATGTATGCAATAACTTTATATTTGCTTGTATACGCGCTATAATGTATATAGTATCTTAGGCATTCGACCATGTTATCTTCAGTTTTCTCCCGCTTTGCTTGCTTCGGTTTTTCTGGTTCTCGCGAGTGGGTTGGTTCTTTCACTCCCCTGTCAGTTGCAGCTGCTGTTGTTCCGGCTGGCTCCCGCGTGTTAATCGGTTGTGCGCCTGGGGTCGATGCGTTTTTTCGTGGTGCGTTCCCCGGCGCTCAGGTGTTCGCTGTCAGTTCTGGTCAGTGGGGTGTTGGTCGCGGTGCGTTCGCGGCTCGTTCCATTGCGTGTGTTCGTGCCGTCGCTGCTGGTGGTGGTTTGTGGGTGTCGTTCCCGTCGTCGGCGTGTCCGGCTGGGCTGCTGCCTTCGTCTTCCAGTTCGCGTTGTTTCTCCGGTTCCGGCTTTGGGTCGTGGGCTTCACTGGCTTTTGCCCTCGGTTCCGGTGTGTCTTGCCTCGTTTTTTTGCGGTCGCTTCCCGCGCCGGCGGGGTGGGGTTTGTCGCCCGTTCCCGGCTGTCCCGGCTGGTTTGGTTGTTCGGGTGCGCTAGGTTCCCCGGCAGTGGTGCAGCTGTCATTGTTTTAGCCCTTCGGCTCCGCTCAGGGCTAACGGTGAGCGAAGCGATGCACTGAGCTTGTCGAAGTGTCGAACCGTTAGTTTTTTTTGGGGTCGCGTTGCCCCAACAAAGAAGAAGGGGTGCGCGTAGCGCACCCCCTCTTCTTCTTAAAATTAATCGTTGCACCCTGATGACACTGCTTTTAAAATAACTTCTCTGCAAAAATCTCTATAGCGATCGCCTGCAATTTCCTTTAATTTTTCAATCTCTGAAGCAGAAAACCTAATAGTTAGTGGCTTATCTCGCTTCTCTTCATTGCCAAAATCAAATTTAAATTTTGTCCCAAAATCTGGGTTTCCACCTGGTCTACCTCTGCCCATACCTCTGTCATCGCTCCTTGGCTACGCTTCAATCATAGCTTGTACACACACTAATTTGATGAAGATTCTGTAAACCAAGGTATATAGTAGAGCGTGTACGCGCTATAATAAAGGGGTACACTGAAGAAAGCATCCGACCAATGCTAGACAAAAATTCACCAGTTTCTATTTTTATTCCTTGCCTCAACGACTATGTTGAAGTCGCCGGCGCGGTGACTCAATTTATTGATGGTAAGCAATATCTGCGGTTAGTTTGCCGCACCTCAATTGGCACTGAAATTTTAATGAATCCTGCTGACTTACAAGTTTACTTTGACCGTCACGCAGTTCCATTTTAATTAATTAAATTGCGGTCGCTTTTGGGCGATCGCCTTCTCTTCTCTTCATCCTCTAAGAATTTAAAAAAGCATCCGACCATGACCAAATTTTCAGCTAAAGCGCACACCCGCACTGACTACAATTACTCAAATTTTCATAAATCATTGCTGCACGAAAATAACAGCGAAGATTACGCGCTGAGACACATTTACAGTTTGGAGAACACAAAACACTTGCTCGAAAAATGGGGATGGACACCAGACCAAATTAAAGCAGGAATTGACCATGCAACCATCGACATTTACGAAAAAATTGTATATTTGCATATTCCAAACTTTATTATTAAGCGAGGCTCGCGCCTCCGCATTCGAGGTATCAGCCGATTTATTTCAAAAGCTGATTATGTACAAATTTTGATAGACCGAGCCTGGGCAAAAGCAGACCCCTACAAACTACAACCCGGCAGCGATTGGAATGAATTAATTGCTATGGGTAATACAGGGGATTTTTACGAATTAAATCTGACACTACATGAAATAACCTGCACTTGTCACGCCTACAGTGGATTAAAAAAAGCTTTTGAGCAGGATGCAACAGCCATAAAACACCTAATCGCCAACCCAATTACACAAGGACAGATACCCGATAAACACATATTTGCAGTGTGGAAATATTTGGGGGCTGAATGCCAACGCCATTATGAATATCAATTTATGGAACGGCGCGACAGATTCTTAGAGGAAAAACAGCGCACTGAATGGAGCTTTGACGAGGAAGAAAAAGAAGAATTAGAGATTGAATTTTAACCTCTGGCTGAGCGCCCACAGCCACAAGCGAGGGCATTAAAAAGCTGAGGGGAAGGCATCCGACCAAAGATTCAAACCCTCAGCTACCCCTGAATGAGGCAATACTAATGTACACCACTTCGTTGATAAGCTGCACCACCCTGCTGACCCAAAGAAACATTTATTTGATAGATGGCACACTCTACCGCTATTTATGGGTGAGTGACAGCATCAAATACACTCAATATTTTTTTCGCCCACTCGCGGGACAGCGAAAGAAGGCAGACTTGAGACTCAACCGCGATAAAGTTTTACTGAGGGTGTATGAAGTTCCCGCGTTACGCGGACAGTTAATGGCACGAATTACTGAGAAAGCAATTCAGTTGAGCTTATTCTAATCCTTGATTTTTTTAAAAAACCATGAGTAACTTAGAGCCTAGCCGGAAAGCCAAAGACAGACAGGTTTAAAACAGTGAACAGTACCAGCCGCAGTGACCAGTACCAGCCGCAGTGACCAGTGAGAAGATTGACTTGGGACATCTTGATAACTGATAACTGGTAACTCGAAACTGCGGCGATAGATTGATTGCAGCTGGTACGTGATAACTGATAACTGATAACTGTTAAACGGCAGCAGCCACCGGGGGTGCGGGCGCGGCGTCGCCGCGCCTAGATTCAATGTCAGCACCAACAGATCAACTCAGTAGCGCGTGCGGCGACGCGGGCAAGGGCTTTGGGCAGCACCCCCGGTGGCTTGCCCTTGCTTTATAGGTAGGGGCTTGCCAGACTTCACTGATAGACTAATTTCCTCTAAGAATTTTCTTAGAGGAAATCTTATCGGCGATCGCATTCAGCGTCTGTGCAATCTCTTCTGATTGCAAATCCTGGTTTCTATTTCTGATGACAATAGATATAGAGGAATCGCCAAGCAAGTGCTTTATTATCTGCGCCTTCCCCTCAGCGTCAAAGCGATCGCATTGAGCGATTATTTCTTCTAAATTCATACGAACAAAAAGGTAGATACACCAATATTTTTTTAGGCGCATCTCCCTTTTTTGTAAAGCAGTCCAAAGGCATTTTTTTATACTTGCACCTCTTGCCGAGAGTAAGAAGCTGCAAAAACACGCAAAACTTCTGCTTTTTCTTCATCTGATGCCTTGCGAGCCAGGGATATAATATCCCTGCCTATGGGTTTCATTTGAAAGAAAAAATATTCTTGAGCATCTGGCGGTAATGCATTAATCAACCGCTCAAGCGTATCGATTTTTATCTGACATCTTCCACAAATAAACTGCGAAATCGTTTGAGGGGTGATATCCGCTCTGGACGCTAACCACGTACCCTTTATGCCATATTCTTTCATTGTCGCGGCTAGTGCTGCTCTGAAATCAATCATATTTTCTTGCATATCCCACTTTAATATAATGATATCATTCAAGGGAAGCTTAAGTTTCCTCTAAGAAATTTAGGTTTTTTTATCTTGAGTTTCACGTTCCAATAAAAAGTAAAAGCCCTAGCATCTGCCAGGGCTTAAAGCTTTTCAATTAATTACAACCGTATTATGACAGAACAAAAGATTAGCGGAAGTTTCTATCCGTTGACATCGGATATTACAGCAAAGCTTCGGAAAGGTAAACTGACTGCCGCAGAGTGGCGAATATGGAGTTACTTAGTAGAAATCGACCCTTGGGGCGATCGCTACCAAAAAATTGAAACACTAGAAATACTACAGGAATGCTTTGTAAGTAAAGCTACATTTTACAGAGCGATTGCTAAGTTTCAAGAGCTTGAACTCTTTGATTTTCAAGATAACGGCTTCAATGTACGTAACTTAAGAGGTGTATCCAGTCTCAAAAATGAGACAACTGTCTCAGAAATGAGACAAGCTTCTCAAATTTGCGAAAGTCGTCTCAAAAATGAGACAAGTTTCTCAAAAATGAGACAAAATTCTCAAATTTGCGAAAATCAAACGCCGGAACCCTTGTCAGAAAAGGATTCTAAATCGCCTCAGACTCTTAAGACTTTAAAGACTTTTTCAGACACTACAGAAAGGGAGGGTAGTGTCCAAAAAGTAAATTTTTTGGAACAGGAAGAAGACCTATTTGTCAAGTACCAGGACAGATTAAGGTTGTATGCCATCTATCTGTATGTGCGAAGCGGGGAAGAATTAATCCCAAATCCAAAGCTAGAAGCAGTCAAAAAAGCGATCGCTCTTGTTCCTCCACAAAAAGTAGAAGCAGGAATTAGGGCATTTTTAGCGTGGATTAAAGATGCTCGAAATGTGCAGAATCAGTACAAAGCTCTAGAAAGCGCAATTCTTAGAGGATGGGAGGTGTGAAATGGAAGAATTATTCGATACGAGTAAATATTCCGCCAGTGCCCCCATTTACGATTTTGAATTTGAGCAACTTTCCTCTAAGAAAAAAGGGAGTGCGCGATTCATAGTAGATCCTGCATGGGATGATGGCTCGGCTTTCCCTAATATTTCCTCTAAGAATCAGCCACCAGCAGAGGAAGAATTCTTAGAGGAAAAATTCTTAGAGGAAGAACTGGATGAGCAAATTTCCTCTAAGAATCA
>JXCB02000020.1:11907-20459 GCA_000828075.3 Tolypothrix campylonemoides VB511288
CCCGAAAAATTCTTAGAGGAAACGGAAGAAGACGAGCCGCAGCGATCACCCTCAGGAGAGTCTTGTACTTACAGTCAATCTCCGTCTGAATCGATACCCGAAAAATTCTTAGAGGAAACGGAAGAAGACGAGCCACAGCGATCGCCCTCAGGAGAGTCTTGTACTTACAGTCAATCTCCGTCTGAATCGACACCCGAAAAATTCTTAGAGGAAAAGAAGAAACGCGACCGCAAAGGATGCTTGTACAAGTATCTGGAAAATAAAAAACTCAAGGACGGAACCATTGCATCTTACCCACGTGTTCCGGGTGGACGCTCACCAGATAACCCTAAACACTGGCGTTGGGGGTTCAATTGGGAGGAGAAAATCGACGGTGAATGGAAGGGGAGAAGCATTGGATCTGTGCCTGTGGGAGCGATTCCTATGATTCAATCGATGCAAAAATTAGGCGTACCGCTTGAAGAAATTATCAACTTCATTAGGCGGTCAAAGGCTAAAAAGTAACCTTTTTTGGAAGCGCTTATAAGCGTTTCCATAACTCCCGTATCGATATGGGAATTCCCATATCGATACGGGAATTCCCGCATCGGTCAAAATCCTTTTATATTGAGTGTTTGGAGGTTCATAACCAAGCATTCGAGCGAGGAAATTTTGACCGACGCTAAGGAATGGAAAGTTATCAGTTTTCAGTTACCAGTTACCAGTTTTTTGGTCACTGTTCACTGTTCACTGGTACTGCGGCTGGTACTGTTTTAATCTCGCAACCCTGGTCTGTGATACCAGGACAAAGTAATCAACCAAAAAAGTCAATCAACCACAAAATGAATGATTTCGTTGACAAAAGTAGCGGTTTCTGGAGAGATGGCGATCGCCCTCAACAGAATCAAATACTTACATTCAGTCGCCTCTATCCGAGACTGATGTACACATTGGCATCTAAGAAGCACGGCAAGATACGGGTTTCTGCCATGATTCATAAGGCGTGGTGGTGGGTGGATTCGCTGTGAGGATTACTTCACCTTTAGAGTTTCTCACCCACCCAGTAGCTTCTACAATGCGTTCTGGTGTAGCTGTAGTTGGTTTGGTGGTAACAGATGGACTCTTACGGTTGTTAATGTTTGGGTTGAGAGTAACCCAATCTACTTCTACGGCGTCAGGTGTGAGAATGTCTTTAGGGTTGGGGGGTAAGCCGCCGCGTCCAGTGATGACAAAACTGCTTTGAGCATAGTTGGGAGAGTTGCATCCTTGAGCGACTTCAGTGTCAACCGGTACTGTTGGTAAGTTGATTAAGCTACTGTTGGGGTCTATTTCGGGTGTGTTGAGTTCTACAGTACCGCTTAATGAAGGGTTCGTTTGCGAAATTGCGGTGATGTCATTTGTCTGTAATTTACTAGGGTCTAAATCGTCAGGGCGCAATCTCTGAAGGTCTTGCCGACTCAGGGGTGCGATGCCAAATATATCTGTAGCGCTAATAGTGACTCTCCCACCGCTGCCACTAAACGCATTAGCGGTGATGTCACTGTTTTCACCCCTGTTGGCAACAATAAAGCCCGACGGAGTATTGATAGTGATGTTACCGCCATTGCCACCAAGCTTGTCAGTACCCGCAGTGGCTGAGATGAAACTTCCACGGCGCAGCAGCAGTAAGTCTCCGACTTGCAGGTTGATATTGCCGCCATTACCAAATGCTGATTCAGCATTGAACCTCGCGGAGTTGTCCAAACGAATTTGGGGTGCGGTAACTTCAATGTCTCCTGCTGCTCCTGAACCTCGAGAACGTACAAACAAGCCACTGGCACCACTCTCAATATTATCTGTAGAACCAAATTTGGCAATCCGCTCATTGAAAGTCGCATCACTGCCATTGACGATTACCTGGTCAGTAGCGTTAACCGTAATCTTACCTGCATTTCCCGTGCCAGAGGAGGTGGCGAGAAACTGTCCCCCATTGATAGCCTCAACCCGATTCGCAGTCACTTTAATATTGCCACCATTGCCATCATTTAAGGTTCGGGTATCCAAAACTGCACCATCTGACACGGTAAAGGTGCGGGTGTTGATAATCATATCCCCTCCTCTACCTGAGGAGTAGGTTTCTGTAGATAATACACTGGAACCTCCATAAGTGGAATTCGTTCCAGAAATCCTGACAGCATCAGTAGCATTAATTTGAATCGTGCCTGCGTCCCCTTGTCCTATGGTGTTGGCTGATACGGTAGCACCATCAATTAAGGAGAACGAGCCAGCAGTAATATTGATGTTACCCCCCTTGCCAACTCCCCCCGGTGACACCAAGCTGAAAATGCCGCTGGGCGTTTGGTTCACCTCGGCAATCGTCACCCCACCTGTGACATCAATGTTGACATTCCCCGCATCCCCCCGTCCGGCGGCTCCAGTCCTACGATTATAAAAAATTGCGCTTTGTAGTTGAGCGCCATCTGTGACGGACAGTGTTGCTGCACGGATGTTGATGTCGCCTCCTTTGCCCACACCACTTGGCAACACAGCGCTATTAATGCGGGCATTGCTACCTGTTATCGAAATAGAATCCTTTGCTTGCACCAATATACTGCCTGCATCCCCTTGTCCATTGGTACTAGTTATTAGTTGAGCATCATTTAAAGACAAGGAACCAGAGGTAATATTAATATTTCCCCCTTTGCCCACACCGCCATTTTCCACAGTGCTGAAGATGCCACCCCTACCAGCAGCAGACACAGAATCCTTTGCTTGCACAAACACACTCCCTGCATTCCCTTGTCCAAAGGTGCTGGCATCTAGTTGAGCACCATCAGTTAAGGAAAATGAGCCTGATGTGACATTAATGTTTCCCCCTTTACCAATCGCCCCCCTTCCCAATGTGCTGTAAATACCACTGGGTGCGTCCTTCACCCCAGTAATCGTCACTGCTCCTGTGACATTAACGTTGACATTCCCCGCCTGACCTTGTCCTGCTGGCTGGTTGTCAGATGCTCGACGAACACCGATTCCCAGTTGAGCGCCATCCTTGAGCGACAGTGTTGCCGCAGTGATGTTGATGTCGCCACCTTTGCCCACTGCTCCCCTTTCCACATTGCTGAAGATGACACTGTTACCAGCAGCAGACACAGAATCCTTTGCTTGCACCAATATACTGCCTGCATCCCCTTGTCCATAGGTACTGGCAATCACTCCAGCACCATTAGTTAAGGAAAGTGAGCCAGTGGTGAGAATAATGTTTCCTGCATTGCCATTTGCGCCTCGAAAGACTTGAGTGAATACCCCCGCTGGATAAGTGGCTCCTGAACCATCGATCTGAATCGATTCAATACCCGTGACTTCCAAGGTTCCTCCTGACTGAAACCCCAAACCCAAATTACTCGCTTCAATCCGAGACCCTTGTTTGAGGGTGATTTGTCTGCCTTGTACACGGACATTTCCACCCCCGATTCCACTTGCATCTACAGTTGTTCCTTCTAAGAGTTGGATATCGCGAAAATTTTGCACACCGCCATAATCCAAAGTCCACCCGTTCGCAACCGGCACAAGACCGACCAAACTGTCTGACCCCACACTGCCCAATTCAATCCGCCCGCCTGTACTCTTTAGCGTTCCACCCGAAAGTTCTAAATCACCACCAACCAATCCTAGGGTTTGATTCGCTCCTAAGCGGAGCGCATTTGTTGTATCAATCAAATTAGTGGTTGTTCGTCTCCCTTGACCATCCCCCTGTACTTGAATCTTTCCTGGATTCTGTCCAAATTGCAGACCCAATGGAACACTTATAGTCAGCAATGGTGTTGTTTGGGTACCGTCTGTCCTAAACTCAAAGCCATCAGCAAATTTTAGACTACTAGCCGTACTTGCAAAGAAAGAGCCGCCAATATCCAACCGCGCATTTTGTCCAAAGACAATTCCATTGGGATTAATCAAAAACAGGTTAGCCGTACCTAGGGTGCGAATCAACCCATCAATATTAGATATTGACCCACCAGTCACCCGACTAATGATATTTTTAATGTCAACCGTATTGTTAAAGAAAGCTCCACTACCAGTGGGGACAGAAAACTGTTGGAAGCTGTGGAACAAGTTGGCTCCTGCTTGCGTTCCACCAGTGATATTGAAGGTGTTGCCATTGATGTTGACGATGGAATTATTGGGGAGAGTTGCATCCGGTGTAATTTGAGCCTGAACACAATTTGGACTCAAAGTATAGGCACCAGCGATCGCAATTCCTAATAAAGCGTCCCAACGAGTAGCCATTTTGGACATTGCACCCCTCCAAACAGCAATAGCTAACCAGTGTCTAGTAAACCATAATTATTGGTTTGATTTATTTTTATTATCAACTGCTGTGTGTCTAAAATTAATGAAAGTTTGTAACAATCGCTCTTCTTTGCTTACTACGAATTGATGAATTTTTGGCATCAAAATCAGGAGAGATTTGGATAAGTTCCAAAACCAAAAATAAAATCAGAACGAGAGTATCTCTGCGTGGCATTTCATAACAGACTCTCTAGCATTACCGCTACTTGTCGCTTCAGGATGCGATCGCAATTCGGGGTAGTGCCATTCGGGCGATTGGCTTTGCCACTGCGCTCCGCGCAATCGCCTAGAAGATGAGCAATGTGTGCAAGCAGCCGGGGTAAATTTTATGTGGGCAGATGTTTGGCAACAAAGATTTATCCCCAGTATCTATGAATTCAAAGCAGTCAATGTCGAGCAAGTACGATTCAAACGAAGCATAGAAACGCTATGAATGCGCTTACTTGTTCGATATGGGATTTCCCATATCGATCTCCCAGATTATCAGTAGCAACTTTCAAATATTCTTAGAGGAAAAATGGTACAGCAGCTTAGCTTGTTTTTTTTTGAACTTTGAATGAGCGAATTTTGAATTTGAGCGTTCGCGTAGCGTGTCCGTGCCTCCTGCGGAGGAGCTGCGCTAACGGCTTTGCCGTGCCCGTTCGCGCAGCGTGTCCGTAAGGACTCAGGGCTCAGGACTCAGCGAGGGTCAAGCTACGGAGTCTGCACCAATTACCGAAAAATCTTAGATTGGCTGAACCTAGAATTAATCTGACATTCAGACCATTCTTGAGGCAACAACAGAATAAAAGAATGTTTTAGACGTTTAGACTATTGTCAATAGCACAAGCCTTTGCCATCTTAGATGTACTTCAAGATGGTATTTTTTATGAGTCACCAAGTCTTTCCAGAGCCAGATAGTCAATGGCGCAACATCAAAAAGGGAACTATCTACAAAGTTTGGATGGTAGCAACTGATGTCGATTCTTCAGAGCGCTCGCCATTTGTGATTCATCAAATAATTACGCTTCCAAAGATTGAAGCAGATATGTTTACTGTGTGTTGCTCACAAACTGTCAAAATAGGGAAGGTTTGTAGCCTGTCCTTCGACCCAAATCAATGGTTTTTGCGGTGGCGACATGGTGTACAAACAGGACCTCGCGCCTGGGCTCGACCTCTCAATCTGTGGCATGAGAAGTTTGAGCTAGCGGATTCTTAGAGGAAGACTTTTGTCAATTGCGCTTATTCGCGTTTCGGGAACAATCTTTATAGATATAGATTGAGTGGCAATATTTGAATTGATTCTTAGAGGAAAATGTAGCACCAATTATGGGGAATCCCATATCGGCAAGAAAGTAAATATCTGGCACATATGAACCCTGACCGCCTAGGAAATGATAAATCAGATTATTAATGAAACCACTGTAGTCAAAGAGTTAACAGTTATCAGTTATCAGTTATCAGTTACCAGTTATCACGTTATCAGCTTTTTGTGTACTGTGTACTGTGTACTGTTTTAAGCATTTTTCTTGTTGTCGGGGGTTGTGTCGGGGGTTGTCGTCCGTCTTATTTCAAGTAGTATTTGAGCATTTTTCTTGTTGTCGGGGGTTGTCGGGGGTGTTGTTTCAAGGTAGTATTTGAGCGTTGTTATTAAGTGTCGGGGGTTGTCGGGGGTGTCGGGGGATAAACTATCAAAAGCTGAGGCAGCAGAGTTTTTGGGAGTTTCACCGCGTAGTGTGGAGCGATATTCACAGCGGGGGAAGTTACACCCAATTTACCTTGAAGGCGATAATGGCAAGGAAGCTCATTATAGGCTTGAGGAATTAAAAAAGCTGAAGGCTGATGCCTCTACACCTCTTCACGTGTCGGAGGTTGTCGGGGGTGATAAAAATGATGAAAATGATGAAAATGATGAAGGCATCACCTATGCCCAAACACCAGATTCTTTGATGATTATTCATGAGATTGTGAATAAACTGATAGAAGTTGTGCAATCCACACAGCCTAAAGAGGAGCTTAAGTTACTAGCAGCTTATGAGGAACTTGAGAAGGCAGCCGAAAAACAGTGGATACTGCCAACAAGAGTTGTGAAAGAGTTAATAAAGGTTAAGCCCCACGGCGAAGTTTACACACGCGGGGCTTTTAGGTTTGTCAAAACTGGAAAGATTGGGGCTGAGGCTGGATGGAAAGTTGAGAAAATTTAACAGTACCAGCCGCAGTACCAGTGACCAGTGACCAGTGACCAGTAAGCAGTGAACAGTGAACAAAAAGCTGATAACTGATAACTGATAACTGGTAACTGATACTGCGGATACTTGATAACTGTTTCAAGAGTGAATCCTTTCTGGAAGTTGTAATGAAGCAACAGCATGACGTTTTCTCTCCTCTCCCCGACGGTCGTAACGAGTGGTTATAGCTGGGTTAGAGTGACCTGCCAAATTCTGCACAGTAGCAACATCCACCCCAGCATCTAGCAAGTCAGATACAAATGTACGCCGCAGATCATGAGGCGAGAAATGTTCTAATCCTACTTCTTTACAACGCTTCTGTAAAATGAATAGCACCGCCTGGGGCGTAAGTCTTTGCTTTATCACACGACCAGATTTATTAACCTGACATAGCAGTGGACCAGCTGTATCAGTTCTGATTTCAATCCAATCATCTACTATTTTGGACGCTCCCATAGCTAAATAAACTGTGCGGTCAACTCTACCCTTGCCATGCCGAACTTTGATTTGCCCATCATCAGATTTAAAATCCTTCAAATCGAGATTTACCACTTCCGCCCGTCGCAGTCCAGCGCCCCGCAGGATAGCGATTAATGCAGCATCCCTAAAACCCGCAGGAGTGCGATCGCCAAAACAAACCTGCATCAACGAATCAATCTCCTCCTGACTCAGCGCCCGTCCCCTCAGTTCTTTCGACCCTTTCACACTGCTGATATCAACTGCACGGGCATAGTCAACAGGTGATATCAATTCAAGTCTCAACGCTTCCTTGAGAACACGCCTTAATGCACACAATACCCTGTTAACCGTCGCGGGTTCATAATTTTTAACCAGTGCTGCACGAATAGCGGCGGTATGTTTGTACCTCAGCGCAGCCCAGTTGAGAGTTAAATAATCAGCCTCGCCATTGGTCAACAGTTGGGCGATTAAATTGAGACTTCGCTTCATCGTCGGTTCTGAACCCGACGCAAGTGTCGAGAGATAGACCGAGGCGGGGTGTTCCGTCAGTGGCGGCGGTACTGTCAAAACCAATGATGAAACTGTAGTCTGAGACATCGCTTATCAAAAGGGGCATTCTAGGAAATCATATTTAGAACACTAATATTTTGATAAGTAATGCACAATAACACTGGCAGTAGACAGCACTAAGTAATTAACGGGAGTTTTCTGACGTTACGTTCATTAAGTATTGCTGTAAATTTCTTAGAGGAAATTAGTATTAGTAACAGTGTAGAATGCGATCGCGCTCTTCGCAGTGCAATCATGCGATCGCTTCATGTGCCAGTGCCGTAAGTCCTGCGGACAGGCTGCACCAACACTCTTCAGCGTCTGGGCTACACCATTCATGCGATCGCACTTTCTTGCCAGTGCCATTCGGGCGATGCTCCGGAGGAGCCGCCGTAGGCGATCGCTATGCCTCTTTTTCACTTGAATTGAGATGACTGGTGCATGATTTTAAGGTGAGATAAGCCGATAAAGTGGTTAAGTGGTAAGGAGAAGTGACTAGTGAGAACCGACAAACTTAGAATCAATCAGCTTTCACCCAAGACCTATATTCATATGTATCGGCACACGGTCAAAACAATTCTGATTTGTCTGCTATTCCCACGAATTGCCCTAGATGGAGAGATTCGCTCAATTGAAGGATGATATTCGGAAACGCTTATGACTGAGGCAGAACTGCTAGAGGTAATTGAACAAGCAGCAACAGAGGGGGCGACGGAACTTGACCTCTCTGGTAATAAGTTGACGGCTTTACCGCCTGAGATTGGCAAGCTGACTCAACTTAAAAAACTGATTCTCGGTAAATATCGGTATAACGAAAAGGGATATATCGTCGGTGCCATCGGGAACAATCTGAGTGCTTTACCTGCCCAAATCGGATTACTAAATCAGCTTGAAGAACTTCAGATAGTTGACAATTACCTACAAAGTCTGCCTGAAGAATTTGGACAACTCACCAACTTGCAATCGCTCCACCTGAGCAAGAATCAACTGAGTGCTCTGCCTGAAGAATTTGGACAACTCACCAACTTGCAA
>JXCB02000020.1:21813-43572 GCA_000828075.3 Tolypothrix campylonemoides VB511288
ACCTGAGCGAGAATCAACTGAGTGCTCTGCCTGAAAAATTTGGACAACTCACCAACCTGCAAACGCTCGACCTGTACAGCAATCAACTGAGTGCTCTGCCGCCCGAATTTGGACAACTCACCAAGTTGAAAAAGCTGGATCTACGTGGAAATCCAGTCCCTATTCCACCAGAGATTTTGGGACCAAAGCGATTGGACGAAGATCCAGGTGATGTAAATGAAATTCTCAATTTCTATTTCCGGGTACAAGATCCAACCGAAACTGAACCACTTTATGAAGCAAAATTCTTAATTGTTGGCGAACCAGGAGCCGGTAAAACCTCCTTAGCGAAGAAAATTAAAGACGAAAACTACAAACTTCAGTCGAATGAGAAATCAACTGAAGGTATTGACGTGATTCAGTGGCAATTCACACTGCCCAATGGAAAAGACTTTCGCGTTAATATCTGGGACTTTGGCGGTCAAGAAATTTATCACCAAACTCACCAGTTTTTCCTCACCGAACGTTCTCTCTATGCTTTAGTTGCCGATACTCGCAAAGAAAATACTGACTTTTACTGGTGGCTTAAGGTTGTGGAACTCTTGAGCGACAATAGCCCTGTTGTGATTATCAAAAACGAAAAACAAGACCGTCAGTGCGAAGTTAATGAACGCTCGTTGCGAGGAGAATTCACTAATTTAAAAGAAGTTCTAGCAACTAACTTAGCAACTAATCGCGGTCTACCAGAGATAAAAGACGCAATTGAGCAATACATCACCAGGCTGACCCACGTTGGTACACCTCTACCAAAACTTTGGGTGAGAGTCAGGTCTGCCCTAGAAAACGATTCTCGCAACCACATTAATCTTGAACAATATTACCAACTTTGCAAACGAAATCATTTAACTGACCGTAAAGATATGTTACGGCTCAGTCGTTATCTGCACGACCTTGGTGTTTGCTTGCACTTTCAAGACGATTCTACACTGAAAAACCATGTCATCCTCAAACCAGAATGGGGTACAACTGCTGTTTATAAAGTGTTGGACAATGATACTGTCAGGAAAAATCTGGGATGTTTTACCCAGGACGAACTTCAAGATATCTGGAGCGATGACGAATATGCTGATATGCAGAATGAACTCCTGCAACTGATGATGCGCTTCAAGCTTTGCTACCCAATTCCTAATCGTCCTAACAACTATATTGCACCGCAATTACTTGATATCAACCAACCTGATTATAATTGGGACGAGAGTAATAACTTGATTTTACGCTATGAATACGAATTCATGCCCAAGGGAATTCTCACCCGCTTCATTGTTGAGACACACCCTTGGATTGAACAACAAAAGCTTGTTTGGAGAAGCGGCGTTGTTCTCAATAAAGACCAAAGCCGTGCCGAAGTGATTGAACATTACAATCAAAGAGAAATTAAAGTCCGTGTAGCCGGAAACCGCAAGAAAGAATTGCTAGCAGTCGTCATTCACGAACTCGAAAAAATTCATCAGTCTTTTGAACGTTTGCAGTATAGAACTCTTGTTCCTTGTAACTGCAGAGAATGTGAAGGAAGCCAGACTCCCTATACTTATCCTTTGGACAATTTGTATAAGCGCTTGAACGCAGGTCGGTATCAGATTGAGTGCGAGAATAGTTATCAAATGGTCGATGTGCGTAGGCTAATTGACGATGCTAATTTGCCATCCCTGGAAGCAAATTGGGAACGAAATCCCCAGACTACACCGTTGCTATGGGAACTAGAGCAAAACAGGAATGAATCTTTGATGTTAGCCAGAAATCAAACCACTATGAATTACCAGGATTTTCAAATATTAGTTACAAATGACCGTACGATTCGTGTTTCCTCAGAACAAGGTGAGGAGCGGGGCGAATTTCAGTTGAGAATGAACACAATTAAGCTAACGTCAAATTTGATTGAGCGTCGGGAGACGAATACCGATTTACTTAAAGGACTAGGTAGCGAACTTTACGAAGCGCTTTTCCCCACAAATATTCGTGGTCAGTTGCGAGCTACAATAGCAGGCGCACAGAAGGATAAATACAATGTGCGTCTGCGGCTAGTGTTTGAATCTCCAGAACTAGCCGCCTTACCTTGGGAATTTCTCTATGACGACAGAACTAACACCTTTTTAGCTAACAACACCGAAACCGCACTCTCACGTTATATTGACATTCCGCTGCAAAAGCGCGACCTCAAAACCGCTAGCCTACCACTCAAAATCCTGCTAGTCATCTCTAGCCCAACTAACTTAGTTAAATTGGATGTTGCTGGGGAAGAACGCCTGATTCGTGAAGCACTGGCAAAACACATAGATGCAGGCAAAATCGAGTTAGATGTGCTACCAGAAGCCACTATCCGTAATATCAACCAAAAGCTGCGCGAAAAGCCCTATAATATCTTCCACTTCATTGGTCACGGCGTTTTTGAGAACAATAAAGGTTTCATTGCCCTTGTAGATTCGGATGGCAAAGCTAAATTGTTAAATGATGAAGGTTTCGCCAACTTCTTCTTGGGTAACCGCAGCCTGGGGTTAGCTGTGCTCAATTCCTGTCAAGGTGCAGTGGTGTCATCCCATCAAGTATTTGCAGGTATAGCACCCAACTTAGTGCAGCGGGGAATACCTGCGGTTGTTGCCATGCAATATTCCATTCTTGACACCACCGCCAAGCTTTTTGCAGACGAATTCTACCGCACTCTTGCCCTGGGCTATCCTGTAGACGCTGCCATCCAGACAACCCGCAACGCTATTTCTATAGAAGTTGGACTGGATAAACCCGACTTTGCTACACCAGTGCTTTATATGCGAGCTAAGGATGGAATAATCTTGAGTGGGTTATAGTTTGTAGTCCACCAGGATAACGGGACTTAGAGCAAAACAACGTAGAATGCGATCGCTTCATGTGCCAGTGCCAGAATGCGATTGCGCTCTTCGCAGTGCCTTTATGCAATCGCTTTTTCTTAGAGGAAATTAGTAACAGTGTAGAAAGCGTGAGCTTCATGTGCCATCCGGGAGGCGATTGCGCTCTTCGCAGTGCCAAAGGCAATCGCTACCACCAAAATAAATATTCCCGCACTTCAAACGCTGCCCCAATAAGATGGAATTTCAAACCCATCCTTACTGCGGCTGGTACTGTTTTAATAAATGTAGTATTGTTGTCAAACCTTAATGTCGCAAAATATAGGTAGCAATGCTCGACTCCTATGCCTGTCAAAACAATCTTGGTTCTGGCTGCAAATCCTGCAAGCACCTCTAGGCTACGGCTGGATGAGGAAGTCAGAGAAATTGATTACGCGCTGAAGCACCGCGAACAATTTCGGTTGGTGCAAAAATGGGCAGTGCGATCGCGTGACTTTTACCTAGCTATTCTAGAACATAAGCCTCAAATTGTTCACTTCTGTGGTCACGGCACCGGGGTTGATGGTATCGTTCTGGAGGATGAAACCGGACAACCAGCGCCCTTAGAAAAAGAAGCGCTGTCTAGATTGTTTAAGTTATTTGCAGTCAAAGGTGTTGAGTGTGTTGTTCTCAATGCTTGCTACTCAGAAGAACAAGCCCAAGCCATCAGCCAATACATTAAATATGTGATTGGCATGAATCAAGCAATTGGGGATAAAGCTGCGATTGCCTTTGCTGTCGCCTTCTATGATGCGCTGGGCGCAGGAGAAGAGGTGCAGTTTGCCTATAATTTGGGTTGTGCTGTCCTTGTTGGGTTAAAACAAGACCAAACTCCAGTCCTAAAAGTTACATCCATCCATCCATCTGATATTCAATTTGTCGCAGGTGATATTCCCCCCAACCCTTACCAGGGTTTGTCTGCTTTTGGTGAGAAAGATGCAGCATTCTTTTTTGGACGGGAGAAATTTACGGATGTGTTGTTTCAAATGACTCACCAACAACAACTAGTTGCAGTCATAGGTGCAAGTGGAAGTGGGAAATCATCTGTTGTGTTTGCTGGGTTAATTCCAAGATTGCGTTCAGAAGGGATTTGGTTGATTTCTTCATTTCGTCCCAAAAGTCAACCCTTTGATGAACTTGCCCTTGCTTTAGTGCGTCAACTGGAACCCAACCTTGATGGTGTGGAAAAAGTTATCAAAATTGGTAAACTCGCAGAAAGTTTAAAGAAAAATGAAGTTAAATTACATCAAGTTGCATCCCAAATTTTAGAAAATCAACCACAAAAACGCTTTTTATTAGTTATAGACCAGTTTGAAGAACTTTACACTCAATGCCAAGACAAGGAAGAACAACAGCGCTTCATTGATACGTTACTGCTGGCTACTAACCAAAAAAGTATAACACTGGTCTTTACATTGAGAGCCGATTTCTACGGTTATGTTCTTTCTTACCGTCCCTTTAGCGATGCATTACAACAAATTCAATTTCAACCACTCGGTTTAATGAATCGAGAAGAATTACAAACAGCCATTGAACAACCCGCTCAAAAGTTAAACGTACAACTACAGACACATCTAGCAGAAAGAATACTAGATGATGTTGGTCAAGAACCTGGTAATTTACCATTATTAGAATTTGCTTTAACTCAATTATGGTCAAAGCAGAACAATTCTGAATTGACGCATAAAGCTTATGATGAAATAGGCGGCGTCAAACAAGCACTTGTCAAACACAGCGAACAAGTTTATCTCAAACTCAATGAATCACAAAAACAGCAAGCACAGCGTATTTTTCTTTCCTTAGTGCGCTTGGGTGAAGGAACAGAAGACACCAGACGAGTCGCAACCCGTGAGGAAATTGGTCATCAGAATTGGAATTTAGTGATTGATTTAGCAGGTTCTTCAGCACGATTAGTGGTGACAGGGCGCAACGATAAATCAGGAGAAGAAACAGTAGAGGTTGTTCATGAAGCACTGATACGGGAATGGACAAGGTTGCGTGGATGGGTAAATGAAAATAGAGAACGATTGATACAGAAACGTAAAATTGAAGCAGCAGCAGTTGAGTGGAGAGATAAGGGGAAGTCAAAAGATGACTTGTTGCTGGGTAAACAGTTAAATGAAGCTCAAGCATTTCAAAAAGAACAAAATATAAGTTTAGCGCTATCAGATTTGGCTGGTGAATTTATTGTAGAAAGTATCAAATACAGACACAGTAATCGTTTAAGGTTAGTTGGGTTTGGTTTTATTCCTATCGTTGCTTTAGCAGTATTTTTAGGATTTGCTGCTGAAAAACAGATGCGAATTAGGACACATTGGGATACTGTTGAGGCTGCAAAGGGAGAAAGATATAGTCCTGCAAGAATCGCTGCACTTCAAGAACTGGTTAAGCTAGGTGTTCCTTTAAATAATATTGCACTTAAAAATACCAACCTCTACGGTGCCAACCTTGCAGGTGCCAACCTCGGAGATACCTTCCTCGAACGTGCCATCCTCTACGCTGCCTACCTCAAAGGTGCCAACCTTGCAGGTGCCAGCCTCGAACGTGCCATCCTCGTATATGCCAACCTCGAAGGTGCCATCCTCGTATATGCCAACCTCCCAGGTGCCAACCTCGAACGTGCCAAGCTCGAAGGTGCCAACCTTGAAGATGCCTTCCTCATAAGTGCCAACCTCGAACGTGCCAGCCTCAAAGGTGCCAACCTCGAACGTGCCAACCTTGAAGATGCCTTCCTCATAAGTGCCAACCTCGAACGTGCCAGCCTCAAAGGTGCCAACCTCAAAGGTGCCAAGTTTGGCTGTGTAAAAAATTATAAAGAGAAAATCATATGCACTGACCTCAGGAATACTAAAAACCTAACACCAGAGCAAGTGAAACAAGCCAACAATTGGGAAAAAGCAACTTACGACCCAGAATTCCGTAAAAAGCTAGGGCTACCAAACAGTAAGTAGGAGTATAGCGTGCGGGATTAGATGAATCATGGATGATAAGCAGTCGTCCTGATGACGAAAAATGTGCAGTAAATGCCGGAATAAATTTCTTCTGGGCGGACACCTGGAGACAGCGCTTTTTACCTGGAGTTTATAAGATTCTTTAGAGAGGCATTCTAGCGGGTTGCTTCTTGTTGCTAAAAAAGAGTGACGGTAAACTTTACCGTTATTGGTGTAGATGAAAGTATAGAAGATAGTGCAGAGATTCTTAGAGGAAGACTTTATCAGCACTGCATCTATACAAGGATGTAGAAAGCGATTGGGCTTTAGCCCACTGCCCAAAGGGCAATCGCCACAATGAACGCTACAGCACCAACAATAATCATCACAGCCCCAAACTCTGGAACCGGGAAATCCAACCCAGTTTCATTAAGGAAAATGACTTCTATGCCCATCCTCCTAAAATCCTTCGCTACCCTCACCGCCTGGTCATAGTCGATGGGGTCGGTGGGAGCAAGTCCCACAATGACACGGCGCTTAGGAATTACCCAAAACAATTTAGTACCATAATGGCTGTAAAGTTCTGTCTGTGCCACTGCATGAAAGATGTTATCCCTGGTTAGCCATTTTTTCACCTCATATATAGTAAGCCAGGTAGCAATATCAATTCTTCTTAGCGATGCAGGGGTTCTTACCTGTACCTCGTCGGGTGCTCTTAGCCACCAGCGTCGGAGGCGCTTTTGAATGAGTAACTGTAAATCTCGTTCTGCCCAGATGGATGGTAGATAGCGATCGCAGAATTCCAAACTATTCACTGGTTACTCCTCTTTTTAATCTCAATGCCTGCATCACTCAAAATGGTGTAGAGTCGTGCCCTAGCGCTGCGATAACCGTTGCTGTCACCGCTCTTGTATCCCCAAACTTTAAAAATAATTTCTTTTTGGTTCCTGGTGGGTGGTTCCCGGAAGCAATACAAATAACCGACCCAATCACGTTCTATTTGCCGGATTGCACCGAACGGAGGAAGCTTCGCCGAAGGCTCAACGAAGGTCATCAGCCGTTCATCGAACTGTTTATTGGGTTCCGCTGGATTTGGTGGAACTGCTTTCACGGTGAGGGATTCGGGCGAATTGTCAATGACTTCGGTTTTGATTATCCGTAGGTTCGGAGGGTTCGGTGAGGGGTTCGGCGAACTACCACCAGGCACAGCCGGAAGCTTTACCATCTCTTGAGGCTTCAGCCATATCTGCACTGCACCGCGCAATGTTTCAAACTTCGGCGGCTCGGCTAACTCCATTTCAATATGTAAATGATTAGCCCACTTTTCAATAGCTTTTTGTCCTCCATCCTGTGGTTTTAATCTCGCTACTACGTAGCCGTCGGGGTCAACTGTCACCCCCTTAAATTCACAAATTACCCGCTTGGCGAGTAACAATTCCATGCAGTGCCGCACCAGAATAATTTCAAAACTTGACCCTTCCGGTAATGCTGGGGCTTCATATTGGGCTAAGAGCGATCGCATCTCATCAAGCTCAGATTCTAAGAGGTCAATCTTAGACTGGTACTGAGCAATGATGTCTTCTTGCTCTTTCAAAAACTTTTCTTTATCAGTTTCTAGCTCAACATTCGCTGCTGTTATCTGCTCCTCCAGTTCTTTTTCAGCTTGAATTATTGATTGCTCACGCTCATTTAATTCTGCTTCCTTGGCACTGGCTACTTGTTGTAGTTGTTCTTGTAAGTTCTGCTCTTTGTGGAAGAGTGCTTGTTCCCGTTCCTTGAATTCCTTTTCTTTGACAAGAGCGATGTCTTGTAGTTTTCGCTTGAGTAAAGGTATTTCAGACTCTAGCCGTCTTACTTCTTTCTTGAGAATCCACCGCTGATTGTTCAAAAAAATGATGGGCTGAAATAGCCCACCACGCGACAATGAGATAGCGATAAGTCCACAAGAAACCCCCGCAATTCTGGCTACAACACTATGCTGAAAACTCAAAACTGGGTATAACGCAGCAGTGCCAATATTGATAGATGCCAACAAAAATTGCAGGGGCTTTGTCATTTCTTCAAGAAGGAAATTAAACCAAAAATTATGAGGATGCTGCTAAATATCAAAGGTACGGTTAGCATCTTGTTGAATGAGTACATCCATTTGAAGCCATCCGCGAGTAGGGAGAAAAGCATCAAAATAGTCGTAGTCAGGACGACTATATAAAGTGATGGCTTCATTTTTCCTTCGGATTGACCGTCTCTTTAACTGTGTCCTTTGTTCGGACTAGGTCAACTAGGTTAACCACTTCGGCTGATGATGGAGGTAACGCTTTGTTTCCCAGTGTTCCCGGCTTCACTCCCACGGAGTAAGCTTTTTTGGTCAACTTTTGCGCCCAACTAACCTGATTCAGTACACCATCAGCTTGAGTACCTTTGAGGTTCGTGGTTGCGATCGCATCCTTCTCCTTATCCGTTTGTAAGTTGGTACGCTCAGTTTTTAACTGTACTTCCTGACGTTCCGCTTTCACTTCCTGTTTATCCGCCCATGCCTTAGCTGCACGGGTTTTAGCTTTGTACCCGCGTAGCTTGTGAACTCGCGCTTTACCCAATTCAATATGCTTACCTGCTTGGTAGCTCATTTCGTCCATCCATTCAGATGGCTGGCATGAAGTGTTATTTGTGGTGTTTTTGGTAGCCATGCTTACCCCCTAGCGTTTACAGTTATTTGTTCCTAAGTAATCCTGTACGGCAGCTTGCATTTGTTCAGATGCTTGTTGCACAGATGTGGTAATGTCTTCAGGTTTAATTACCATTCCAGCAACAGCACCAGTTACACAAGCAGCGGCACCAAGAGCAAGAACCGCCGCACTGAGGGGCGTTAATTCCGTAGAGTTATTTTGTGTCATTGCTTTGCTCGTATCTGTAAAAAAGTGATTGACCCCAGGCGCTGAGATATCCTGAGATAGTGAATTGACAAAACCAAACAAGCCCGATGGCGATCGCCACTACAAATGTATGAGCGCTTAACCAGTTCAAGATTTTTGGCGGCGAGGTGATAGTGCCTTTCCCAGGCTATTGAGTCCTGATTTGATGCTTTCTTCCGCTCCGGTGGTCACTTCCTCTAAGAATGTCGCGGCGATTTCCTGCCCAAGCGATCGCCCTGCTTGACGTAATTGCTCTAAATTCAGATTGACAAACTCACCCAAACTATCCACTTTTTCTAGTGCAGCTTCCTCTCTGTCAATCAAATCTGCGTCCAATACTTCAACAGGTACAATGGCTGATGGTGCATCGACCCGCTTCTCTGGTACGCGATTGTACCTTTCCCAGATTTGGCGCTTGTATTGCTCAATGCCAATCCTATCTGGGTTGCCTTGCATCAAGGGTTTGCCTGCGTCGTCTCTCAATATGATGCCATCAGGCGATCGCATTGGAACCTTTGGGCTAATAGCAGCTTGAAGCGCGAAGAATTCCTCACGCGCCCAAGCAGTGAATCTATCCCCTTCTTTAAGGTCGGTAATTCTCCACCAAAAGACCTCTTCTAGTTTTGGCAACCAATTTTGTGAGAGATTGCGATCGCTTGTTCCAAGTTCTTTTGCTAAATCTACAGCCGTATAAGTCAGCTTTACCTGAGTAGACTTTTTGATTGTTGTATCTGCCATTGTTCCTCTACTTGTGGTCTAGTCATAAGGTAATTTACGAGTGTTATTAGCAGGACGAGCGCACTACTAATAACTAAAAATTCCATCAAGCCGCCTCCTGAGTATTTATCTCTGCTTCTATGAGTTGAGGCTGATTTATTGATGGTAGAAAGCCTTTGCTTCGTAGCCTGTTTCTGAAGCTCGTTAAAAAAGTAGAGTTAATTTCCTGCATTGCTTCGAGCGTAGAAATGGCTGCACCTTTACAAGCTGCTTTAACGTCTGGGTCATTCAAAATCTCAGGGCTTTTCATGGCATCACCCCACATCTGAAAGTACAGTAAATAAAAGGTTTTTACGTCACGCCGCAGAGAATCTTCTACATTACTGGCAAGAAATTCTTGCCTTAATGTGTTGAACATTTCGTCAATAAGAGGTAGATTATTCTGGGGTGTTTCATTGTATAAATTGAGTGCTTCTTGTACACTCATCCCCTGCTTTGTCAAGGGATAAGTTACTTTTAACATCTCAAAATCTTCTGTTGATATAGGCTCGGTAGTTGGTCTGCCTACTTGCTCTAAAAGTGTGCGTAGTTCAGCAACACTAGCAGCGTTTAACTGTGCCTTCGCTTCTCTGAATGTAAGTGACATGGTAAGCATTTGGAATGACTGCTTACACATTAAAAAAAGCTGCCAAGTGGCAGCAATGGACAACGTACACTTTTGGTTTTCTGTGCTTAATTTTGTGTACGGTGTACTCCTTTGTTTACAAAGTTTTCTCTTAAAGAAGGATTTTCTGTAAAGCGTTCATCAATTGTGGCTAAGTGGGTGAGGATTTGAGGAAGTGGCGATCGCCTTCCACAACTCCAAGATTTCGCTGCATCCTCGCTGACTCCTAGTATCCTGGATAAGGTGCTTAAGCTCATCGGATGCTTTGATAGAAACTCTTGAACTGATATAGCCTTGATGCAAAGATTTGACATAATGAAACTGCCCTCCTACAGGCATGAACTGTGGGTTGGGAAGACCTCTGGTGTACGTGCGTCACCACTTTCACCAGGGGCGCTTTTATTTAGTAGGCATTACTTCTTGTTAATAAAGATTATATACCATTCTTAGTCCCTTCATAGTCCCTTAGTAATCACTAATGATAAAATAGGTGATACGTGGGACTACTAAGGGTTAAATTTATGGGAAGTAACGCTCAATCCCAAGTCACTATGCCGGAAACTAATGCACCCAGAATGGTAAGAATAGATTTCTCTGTCCCAGAAGCGCTTTATAAAGAAGCTTTGGAACTAGCAGAAGCGGAAGGATGGAAGCCAGCGGAGTTACACCGCATATTTTGGGAAAAAGGTTTCGCGGTTCATGCTGAAGGAAGTAACAAACGGCTTATAAACCGTCGGCTAAGAAGTCAAATTTCTGAAGGCGAGTAACTAGAATTGCTATCTTCTGTTAAGCATTTGGTAAAGACACCGATTAGTTAATGCAGCTAACATTAAAACAGTTATCAGTTACCAGTTATCAGTTACCAGTTACCAGTTATCAGTTACCATTGTCGGGTACGAGTTATCGTTGTCAAGTTTTTTTGGTCACTGGTCACTGTTCACTGTTCACTGTTCACTGTTTCTTGGTTACTGTTCACTGTTCATTGTTTTAATAGTTAAACCTCATATCTCAATTGCTCAAGAGAAACGATAAAATGACTGAAACTGCGGAAAAACTCAAGCTTGCACTTTCTCAACTCTCTGCACAAGAACGTGCCGAAATTGCTCATTTTTTGATTCTATCTTTAGATGGAGATGTTGATAATGATGTAGAAACTGCTTGGGATACGGAATTAACCAAGCGTTTAGAAGATATTCATAGTGGAACAGCTATTGGCGAACCATCAAATCAAGTATTTTCCGAATTGCGAGACAAATATTCTTAAGAAGTAATAAGAAAGAGAATTTATTCTTTTAACTTTTCACTTTTAACTTGGAGTAAAGCGACGGTGAAGTTTATCATTATCCACACCGAAGCCAGAAAGGAACTTGATGCTGCAATAGCTTACTATGAGGAGCAAAAATCTGGCTTAGGACTTGATTTATTATCTGAGGTGGAGAAAGTTCTTGGAAATATTCAGCAAAATCCAAATTTAGGAACACCATACAAAATTGAAGGGGTGCGACGTTATGCCATCAAACGTTTCCCTTATCTCATCTTTTATATAGAGCTTGAAGAAGTTATTTGGGTGATAGCGATCGCACATGGAAAGCGCAAACCCGATTATTGGAAAAAGCGAAACATGGAAATGTAATGCAGCCTCCAAAATTACTACTTTTCTGCTATTGTCAGCAATCCCTATCAAGACATAGTGGGAGGGTGAGAACCCCTGTTCGCGTAGCGTCCCGAAGGGAAGATGTAGTTTGACGCACGGAGGAAAACTACATCTGTGTTTTAAACCAGGGGATGAAACCCGACACAAAGGAATTTATCCCTTTGTTTCTCTTTCAAGATATTGCCTTACCGCTTCTCTAATTAAGTTATTCATCGACCTCTCTTTTTGTTTGCTTAGTCTTACCAATTCTTCATACTCTTATGAGCGAAAATCTTGCACTAAATCTACTTATGACATCATTAATATGTTAGATTTTTGTCATGGTAGCACAGGATGAAAAACTCCAAAAAACAAACGTGATGCCATGGTGAACCACGACAATTGAAGATATGGGGTTGTGTTGAAAAGTCTTTTTAGAGCCATCAATACGTAAAATCTTCATGGTTGGAAGATACCGAAGTAGCCGTACAGCCCGAAAGGGTCGAGGCGGGTAGGGCTGTTTGAACCAGCCAACGTGTTTTACAAAAACACGAGACAAAGTTGCAAAGTGTGGCTTTTAGCCCACGTAGCAACAACAGTCTAGAATCCACGTTTTTCAAAGCGTGGAGAGTTCAAGTTGTACCAACCCTATCCTGGTAGTTACACCACTTTTAGCCGTTGGGATGTGCCGATAAATTCACCGTTGTTATTTGTGGAGGATGAGCTAAGAATGCAGCTGAAAACGACGAGCACCCAACAATGGCACTTAGGCGATACCATTCGGGTTAACAGACCAGGGTCAAAGTTTCATGATTGGAAAGGTGTAGTTGTTGACAGTTACATCGCTTGTGGAAAAACCTGGGTGCAGGCATTCTTTGACGACATTTCGCTTGAGTTCTGCGATGAGGATGTTGTTCTAGTATCCAGTGTGGCAGCGTAGGCAGGCGAGTGGGGGCAATGCAGGCGAACGGCACAAGCGTTGAACTAATTATTCATTCATCCTTTGTTAATTGACTGGGATGAAATCAAAGATTTAAACACACAAACAATTAATCTAGTAAAGCTGCTGAATAAGTTGCTCGTCCATCTAAAAGTTTGAAATATAAGCCTGGAGAACAAGGCTGAAATCTATATGATGTATTGTGCTTTTTAGTTATATAAGCATGGTAATATACAATAACCTTAGCGCTCAAAGTTTGGAGACGGACAGCGCTTTTGTTTAGTTATTATTCATTAACTAAAGTTATGAAATCAAATTTTTCCGAGATTCAGCGCATTCACATGAATAATCTTATAAAAAATCTTCCAATCCAGGAACTGGTTAAACTGGAGACGCTTGCAAGGCAGCAGATAAGCTGCTACGCAGCTTGATTGTATAATTATGAGTTAAGTAATTAAACTATAATCAGCCACCTATGCCAGCAAAAAACCATCTTTCTCAAGAGCAGAAGGAACGGCTACAAAAAACGCTAAAAGAGCATGAAAATCCATATGTAAGAGAGAAGGTTCTGATTCTATTATTGATGAATGATGGAAAAACTTATCAAGAAATTAGTGATTTTTTAGATATTGCATATCCAACAGTAGCATATTGGGCAGTTCATGGCGACCCAGATAACCTAGAAAGTTTTTTAGATGGAAGAAGAGAAGGTAACTTCCGTAAAGTTACCAAACAATATGAAGATTTGTTGTTAGAAATAGTTGATAAAGAACCAGTAGAATATGGATATGAATTTGGAAGATGGACAGCAGCAAGACTAGCAACATATCTCGAAGAAGTAACAGGAATTAAGTTAAGTGGGTCTCAAGTGAGGAGAATATTAGAGCGAAAAAAGTACGTTTACCTCTGGGCAAAGTATAGCCTGGAGGACAAACAGAATCCTGAAAAACGTAAGGCGTTTAAAGAAAAGTTATCAGAATATTTAAGAATTACTAAAGAAACACCAGAACGTTTACAGGTATGGTTCTGGGATGAAAGTGGATTTAGTTTAAGAGTGATAAGAAGAAAAAACTGGGGTAAGAAAGGTACAAGAAAACAAATTACAGGACAAAGGAGAAGAGGAAGAGTAAATATTATGGGAGGGTTACGTTATCATGATAAAAAAAGAATAAACTTTGTCATTCAAAAAGGAAATGCAGATGTATTTTATGAACAGATAAGAGCCTTGACTCACATCTTGCACCAAGAAAATTTGATGGTACTTCGTTACTCAGTATGAAACCAAAAGTCCTTTATATAGCGAGAAAAGCCAATAAAAATAATGTAGCTTTATTGCACATATTTTTGGTTTGTACGGTTTTCTACGGATAGGTGCAAGATGTGAGTTGAATAATTTTCTTTTACAAGAATGGATAGAGCAAGGAAACCCAATTGAAAAATTTCAAGATAGTTCGGCGAAAATAGTTATTATTCTAGATAATGCTAGCTTCCATAAAAGAAAAGATATTTTAGATAAGATTGAGTCAGAAATGCCAAATATTATTCTAGAGTTTTTACCACCTTATAGTCCAGATTATAACTTAATTGAATTGGTTTGGCATTCAGCAAAAGAATATATAGCTCATAGATTGTTCGAGTCCGTATCACAGCTAGAAGAGTTGTTAAAGAAATTACTCAATCAAGGCGGTCTTGTTATCAAATGGGAGCGCAAGATTAAAAATAAAGGTAATGCTGTTTATTAAATTTAGCTGCGTAGCAGCTTAGCAGAGGAATTAGCCCATAAGAAGCAAGAAGAACCGCAAGTGACAAGAGGATTTGGAAAAGACTTTAACAGAAAGCGACGCAAATAAACGGATAAAGCTTGTCTGGTTGCTATTGATGTTATGGCTCTTTGGTGGCATCCAGCTTTTTAGAAGTTGGAGAAATCACGCGCTAAGAATGTGCGGCTAAATATGGGGTTTTGTAACAAAAATAAACCTAGGAAATAGGATAGAAATTTATATTTATTGTGCTTTTTACTTATGAAAGCATGGTAAAATATAAAAAACAAAAGCGCCCCCTGTCTTGCAAACGTGAGCGCTTTTGTTTAGTTCTTAATGCATTTAACTAAAGCTATGATAACAAACATTGACGCAACTGCGATCGCTTCTGCAAAAAATTTTCTAAAAAATTTTCCAATCGAGGAACAGCGTGAACTAGAGGCGTTTCTAAGTCAGGAGATAGCACAGAAATTGGCGGATAAGAAGCAAGAATGCGGCAAGCACAACCGCAAGTGGCAAGAGTATTTGCAGGAAAAGGGTTTTACAGAACGCGACGCGAATAAACGGATAAAGCTTGTCCGGTTGCCATTGGTGTTATGGCAGGTTGGGACTATCATGGCGCTTCAGTTAGCAACACCGATGATGGAGCCTGTACGAGATTACTTTACCGCGACAGGTGATAAAGTGACTCAAGAGGCTGTGCAAGCCAAGATGGACGACGTGAAGCTGATGCGGAAAATGGAGCGTGAGCTAATGGCGGAAGAAGAAGAAGTCAGTGTCTGGAAAGTGGATAAGAATGGGCGACGGTATTGGGAAAGCGGCAAAAGTTATGACCAAGAAGCGGGAGTTGTATTGGAGAAATTGGTCAAAAAAACTGGGAAACTTCCTCAAACAATCATTTCTGAAGCGCTTTTGTTGATGGTAGATGGTGGCGTGAGTGTCCCGCGCCCCAGTGATGGACAAAATAATGATGTAGAAACTGCTTGGGATGCAGAATTAACCAAGCGCTTAGAAGATATTGATAGTGGAACAGCTATTGGCGAACCATCAAATCAAATCTTTTCTGAGTTGCGAGAGAAATATTCGTGAAATTTATCGTTATCCACGATTGCTGAAAAAGCAATACTCCGTCTCAAGAGCGGGGACGCTGCGCCAACGAAGTCGCCAAGGCGAACGACAAAAGAAACGACTTTCACTCACTAAGACTGGCGATTATCGCGTAAGAATTTTAAACCTTCACGGATATTAATTGTGTTGGGATGATTCTCCCCTAAGCTGCGTTCAGCAATTTCCAATGCTTTGATGAAAAGTGGTTCCGCTTCCGTGTACCGTCCTTGGGAACGGTAGAGAAGAGCCAAGTTGTTGTAACTGGTGGTGACAAAGGGATGCTCTTCTCCCAGCAGGCGTTTGTATAGCTGCAAAGCTTTGATGAAAAGTGTTTCTACTTCAGTGTACCGTCGTTGGAAATAGTAGAGTGCAGCCAAGTCGTTGTAACTGGAGGCGACATGGGGATGCTCTTCTCCCAGCAGGCGTTGCCTTAGTTCCAATGCTTTCTTGTAGAGTGGTTCTGCTTCAGTGTACCGTCCTTGGGATTTGTAGAGTCCAGCCAAGCTGTTGTAACTGGAGGCGACATCCGGGTGCTCTTCTCCCAGCAGACGTTGGCTTAGTTCCAAAGCTTTGATGTGGAGTGGTTCAGCTTCAGTGTACCGTCCTTGGGAAGAGTAGAGTTCTGCCAAATTGTTGAAACTGGTGGCGACAGAGGGATGCTCTTCTCCTAGCAGGCGTTTATATAGCTGCAAAGCTTTGATGAAAAGTGGTTCAGCTTCAGTGTACCGTCCTTGGGAATTGTAGAGTGCTGCCAAGTCGTTGAAACTTAAGGCGACATCCGGATGCTCTTCTCCCAGCAGGCGTTGCCTTAGTTCCAAAGCTTTGATAAAAAGTGGTTCTGCATCAGTGTACCGTCCTTGGTCAGAGTAGAGATTAGCCAAGTTGTTGAAACTTAAGGCGACATAGGGATGCTCATCTCCCAGCAGGCGTTGCCTTAGTTCCAATGCTTTTTTGTACAGAGGTTCAGCTTCAGTGTACCGTCCTTGGTCAGAGTAGAGCATTGCCAAGTTGTTGAAACTAGTGGCGACATCCGGATGCTCATCTCCCAGCAGGCGTTGGCTTAGTTCCAATGCTTTGATGTAGAGTGGTTCAGCTTCAGTGTACTGTCCAAGGGAAGAGTAAAGGAGAGCCAAGTTGTTGAAACTAGTGGCGACATGGGGATGCTCTTCTCCTAGCAGGCGTTGCGCTAGTTCCAATGCTTTAATGTAGAGTGGTTCTGCTTCAGTGTACCGTCCAAGGGAAGAGTAGAGTCCTGCCAAGTTGTTGTAACTGCCGCCGACATGGGGATGCTCTTCTCCCAAACGGGATTGGACTACTGATACACATTGCTCTAACCACGGTTGAGCCTGTGCATACAAACCCTGTCCTTGATAAAACCAACCCAAACTAGTAAAAACCCAAAATAAATTTTCATCACTGACTGCATCAATCAAATTCTGTGCTACCTCTGCTAAATGTGGGATAGCAGGTGTTAAGGCAGTGATTTGGTTCTGATTAGGTCTATCAGGAATTTCTTTCGCCACTTCTACCATTGCTTGGCAAAAACTAGACTTCTGCGAGTCGCCTGAAGCTAAGTTCTTTTGCTTGTCTCTCAGAAACTCTCGAATCAACTGATGTAACAGATAAGTATCTTCGCCCTGTAACAGGTGCAAGTTTTCTAATTCTACTCTTGCATCTTCCAGTTCTTCTGCGTCAAGATCAGCAGCAGCACGTTCCACTAGTGACCAAGGAATCCCAGCTAAAGCAAATAAACTTAGTAAACATCCTAACTCAGTAGCAGACTCACTTAATTCTTCCCAACTCAATTCAAAAGCAGCTGCAACTCCACGTTTGATACTTCGAGTCCAAGTGCGGTCATTTTGATCCACTATTAAAGAAGGATGCCCTAGCCCTTTTTCCTCCAAGCGTCGCAGCATTTCAGTCAAAGATATCTTACGCTTTTTCACATAGCGCCCGACTAATTGCAACGCCAGAGGTAAGTAGCCTAAACGCTGAACGAGTTCTTTTGCTTTTATCGATTCTTGGGTGACTTTTTCTTCCCCAACCAATTCAGTCAGTAATGAAAGTGCATCATCCTCCTGCAAAACTTCCAAAAACAGACGATCAGGATCAGCTAAATCTAACTTGAGTCGTGTTGTTATGAGTACTTTAAACTGGGATGATTGAGGTGGTAGATAAGGTTTTATGTGAGGGTAATTGTTTACATCATCCACAACCACAAGCGTGTTTCCCGGATGCTGCCAATGCTGCCAACACCAGCGTACTCGTTCTGGTAAATCCAAATCTTCTGGCGGCTCCAAGCCCAAATTTGTTCGAGCAAATTGTATTATCTGCAAACCAATATCTTCTTCTCTTGCACGTAGCCAGCAGATACCGCCAGGGTAGCTGTCCAATTGTAAGTGTAGCAGTGAGTACTGGATTGCTAATTCTGTTTTACCAACTCCCCCCATGCCTTCAACAGCAGCAATGACGACTTCATGATTGCGTTGTAACTGTTGGTGGAGGCGTTCTAATTCCCGCGCTCGTCCGATAAACTTCTCTGTGTTACTGGGAGGAATATTTTGGGGAAAACCTGTTGGTTTAGGAATATTCCTCAAATTGTTTACAGTTTGGTAAACCTGAGTAATGTCTCCTACTGTTATATTCCCCTCAACCCGCACATCCTCAAAGATTTTTTGTACAACTGATTGACTATTTCCTTGCAGTTGAATATTATTGTCACCTTGAATCGCTTGCATTCCACCAGAAAGCGTTGAATTTTCTGCTTGCTGCTGGATATTTGGTTCTGGGTTGCTAGTCATAACAGTTATCAGTTATCAGTTATCAGTTACCAAGTACCTGCAGTACCAGTTACCAGTTATCACTGTTCATTGCGGCTGGTACTGCTCACTGATTTAAGCTTCTTGGTTTAAATTCCCTAAATCAATGTTTTGAGCTTTCACACCTTTAACCATTTCCTGCTCAACGGAACCATCCCGCGTGGCTTTCTGTTTGATATCTTTTGCTTTCAAGTCACCAGTTAATTCAATCTCACTCAAAACGACCTGACGTATCCTTTCATCTTGTGCTTTTAGCTGTTGGACAAGTTCCTTGAGTTTACTCGTAAATGCTTCATCTGCATCCATCTGGGTTTGCAGTTCGTCTTGTAGCTTTTCTTTATTCTTTTGTGTGGGGTCATTTTCTGCTCGTTTCAGCAGTCCTTCCATTCCCTCTGCTCTAAACTTTTCACGAATGGTATTGACTAATTGAGCAAATGTATCAGTAACGCCCTTAGTTAAAGCTTTTCCACCTTCTTTGATTGCCTCAGAGAAAAATAAAGAGACAATCACTGCTGCCGTTAGAGGTTCTGTCATAAGACTAGCTCATCAGTTTGGTAGTAGTAAATTAAAATACAAACCTTCCCTGTGACTTTCCGGATTTTTAGGTTTATTCTTAGAGGATAAATTTAAGCTTGCCTTAAAAAAACAACATATAATGATATAAAATCGGCGATTACCAAGGAAAGCGATCGCCGATTTTATGAAAGTAATTGGGCTATTGAGCATAGATCCACTACATTCTGTGCTGAGGACTTTTATTTTATGGGGTGGTAAAGCTTATCTTTTGAGTGAAATCGCCACGCATACTTACTGGGGTCACGCTCTTTAGTCCAAAATTCAAAATCTTTAGAGCTAAGAGTTGCGCGTTTTTCCTGGAGCGTCGAGGGACTGGTATTAAGCCGCAGTGCCAAGTCTTTTTCCTCCAATGGCATCAACTGCGCTGGCGCTCCTTGAGTGTAGTATGGTGATGATTTACGACTGTACGACGAACGAGCATTGAGGTGATTTTGTACTGTCATCAGGGCGGATTCAAATTGAGCAAGACGGGCTGTGACTGTTTCAAGTTTGATTTCTAGGTGAGCCAAGCGTGTTTCTGTACTGTCGTCAATACGTGTGTCGCTACCGTTTGCTAGTAATTCTTCCAGTTGGGCAAGACGAGTTTCTACACTAGTTTCTGTACCAGGAACATCGCCCAAAATGCGTTGCAGACCTTGGATAACTAAATCGGTGGCTGTGGTGTTACGTTCTCTGGCTGCTTTGCGTAGTGCTGCTACTAAGGGTTTGGGCAATTTGAAGTTAATCGATTCTCGTATCACCTTAACCATGTCTACATCTACATATACACTTAGGTGTAGATAGTTTACAGCAAAAGTTGGTACTGTTTGAAGAATAGCTTTATTTCTGCCGTGCTGTAGTAGGCTCTTCAAGAATATTCCTTTCATTTTGGTCGAGTACTTTGGGCTTCATTTGTTGTAGGTCATTCAGCACATTTTTGACATTTTCAGTGTTAAATTTGTAGTACTCTGTCAAACTTCCAATCTTGTGATTGAAATCGTGATAGCGGTGCTTGAAATACAATTCTACATTCCCTCGATGTTCCCAAGTTCCTAGCACTTTGATGTCAACGCTTTGGTAATGCTCAAGTAAATCCATTTCTACTTCTGCTACTCGCTTTTCAATCGGTCGCTGGGTGACTCCAATTTTGTACAAAATCCCTTTGTTTGTTTGAATCTCTAAAAAATACAGGGTGCAGGATAGGATTCGTTTGAGTTGAGCGCAATACAGTTTCAAATCTGTTAATCTGTAGTCCAAATCAGAAGCATTCTTATGTTTTGCGTGTTCTACGGCTAACTCTAACTTGAGTAAATTTTTGAGTAATAACGGCTCTTGTACTTCGTTAAATAGCATTAACGAGAGTGCTCCAACAGGAATTTTACCCAGATTGGTGAATTCATATTGAGGCGGGAAAGTATAAACATTTTTTTGTAATAATCCTGCTCGAATTAGACCAGAAGGAACTAGCTCAGAACTGATAAAGTAATTTTTGGAGCCATATTCTTGCCAGAGTAGTTTCAATTGCTTTAAATCTTTCCCTGATAAATGAATGTTGAAGTTGTCATAGAGTGGTAGAACTGGAAAGTCACCAGTTGATACCGGACGGCAGGTTTCTTCTGTATGAGCGAAATGATGTTCTTTTATCTTGCCTTTTTTGGCAGTCAGCTTGCAATCGCAATAGGGACACTTCAGTGAGGTTTTTCCCTTGGTAACATCTTCGATACTTACCAGTGTCCCATCTTCATCTACGCCAAATTTTAACCACATTGAAAAATATTTGTTGCTGTTACCAAGTCGCGCCCAGAATGCCCCCACCATAATCTTTGATTTGGTGGTGGGACGGGCAGTTGCTTTATGCCGGGGAACCCGTCCACCGCACTGCCCTCATGAATGGGCGCTCCCTGTTTCGTGGTTGGGGACTGGCGACTGGGAAAAATGTCAAAATTTGGGAGGGGTTTTGTTGCCCCTTCCATAATTTTTCGGCTTGTTTTCCCAATCCCCAATCCCTAATCCCTAATACCCAGTCCCCTTCACGTTCTTTGCATCTCTTGCGTGATGCAAAAAAATCGGAATCGATATCATCTAGGCTAACATCTGCCCTGGTGTTCATACCCTGAGGCGTTTTTGTACTAACCGAACAATATGTGCCGCTCACTTGGGGCACAGTACTAGATGTAGAAGACTAGATGTAGAAGTTAATTCTTGACAATTTGGACAAAAAATGCTCTTCTGGAGAAATAAGATGCGATCGCGCAAAGCGCACCTCGAAGAGGCGATCGCTAGTATTGACAAGAAGTTTCTCCAGAAGCGATGTTCCCTCATGAGCCGCCCTACATGGCGATCGCTTCTTATGATTAAGCTAATTGATACTAGCACCGCTGTGGGAAAATGTGATTATGCGTTTGATGCGGCTGCTGTGGAGCCAAGATTCAACGGACAATGCTCTTAAAACAGTACCAGCCGCAGTGAACAGTACCAGCATGGTACTTGATAACTGGTAACTGATAACTGGTAACTGGTAACTGTCTTAGGTACAGCATTTCATGAATTCATAATGTTTTTAAACGCATTCGTGACGCAGAGTTTTCGTTTAAGTTTTCGCGCGTGAACTTATGCAATCATGTACTAAGACTGGGGATGCTCACGCAAGTATTTTAAATTTTCACGGAAAGTGATTGTGTTGGGATGATTGTCCCCTAAGCTGCGTTCAGCTATTTCCAAAGCTTTGAGAAGAAGTGGTTCAGCTTCAGTGTACCGTCCTTGGGAAGAGTAGAGTAATGCCAAGTTGTTGTAACTGGAGGCGACATCCGGATGCTCTTCTCCCAGCA
>JXCB02000021.1 GCA_000828075.3 Tolypothrix campylonemoides VB511288
TAGCTAATCAAAAGACAAGATAGACTGCACCTGAAGGTGCAACGCATTCATCCCACGGCTAAAAGCCGATGGGCTTTCTGCTCTCGATATTGTAACGATGCCTGAGACTGGGGGTTCTCCAAGGGGTACTCCCCTTGGACAAGCCTGCCCGTGCTGAGCGATAGCGAGGCTTGGCGTAAGCCAAAGGGCATGGCTTGCTCCCCACCCACGCGCTTTATTGGCGAGGGGACGCGGACTACACCCACGGGGGGAATGGCGAGAGAACGCGGACTACACCCACTGCGGTGCAAGCGAGAGAGTCCGGGGGCTACAACCACGACGAGGGGCGACCTTTTGAACGGGGTACTCCACCCAAAGGGGGAGCTTGCTTTCTTGACGGGGATAACACCCACGACTTGGAATTGGGGTAACTTGAACACCTATTGACACTCTTAATTTCGTGAGCCATCTTGATAACAGAGTAGCCTACTTTACTAAAAGCGTACGTAGTATTTCTACAGTTATCTATAAGTTGTAAATCATACATAAAATCAGTGGTGTCAGAGTGTTAGACAATAAATCAGAACAAGAGAGAATCGGCAAAGATAAAATCCCACAGGCATTAGAAGCGCTGAGGTCACTTGATGCTAAGGAACTACCTGATGTCCCGGCTAGAGTTGCCATCCGTCAAATGCGACGACAAATTGAGCGGGTGCTGAAGCTAGGGTACACCTATGATGAAGTATCTGAAGTGCTGGCAGGGTTGGATATCCACATCAGTGGAAACCGAATCAAGTATTTGCTCTCAGAAGTCCGCAAAGAAACTCGCTCTCGAAAGAAGAAGGCAGATAGTAGTGAGGTTGGTGGTAGTGTCGGGGCTGGCACTTCACTGGGGGCTTCTGAATCTCAGTCGGCAACTGAGAATGATGCTGAACACAATGGTTCTCGCAAGCAATCGCCACAATCAGAACCACAGACTCAACCACAGTTACAGTCCAAACAACAATCACAGAGTCAGCCACAGTTACAGTCCAAACGACAATCACAGAGTCAGCCACAGCTACAGAGGAAGCCACAGCCACAGTCTGAGACACAGGAAGAAACATCAACTGTGGATGTGGATAGTTTGACTGATGATTACGAACCAATGACGCTTAGAAGGAGATAAATATGCCAGACATTCATGGTGTAGGTGGCGAGAAGGGGGGCGTGGGGAAGTCCACCTGTTGCAAGCGCTTGTTGGAGTACTTCATTGAGAATGAAATACCGTTTATTGCGTTCGATACTGATAGGTCTGCACCTGATTTGAGGAAGGCTTACAAGAAGCAGGGAATCGATATTAGGGAGGCGTATTTCTCAGAAGCAATTCACGCACAGGATGCGGCATCTGTGATTGTGGATGTGGCGGATATTGCCAACGTGCTTTTTAATTTGTCTGCTGCTTCGTTTGAGGCTGTCAGTTTTTGGTTGAAACAGAATGAAATTTTAGAAGCGATTTCGGGGGAGAATGAATTCTACCTTTGGTTTGTTTCAGATGGAAGTGTGGAATCGGTCAGTGCATTGTATAAATCATTGGCAACTTATGGTAAGCAGATTCACCACATTCTCGTCAAAAATAATGGTGCAAATCTTAATAAGGATTGGAGATTGATTGATGAGGATAAGCGGCTGCAAACACTAATGCAACAGTGTGGTGTACCGGAGATGGTCTTACCAGAGTTTTTTGGAATTGAAACTTTCAAGATTATTCGTGACAATAGCTTGGGCTATCAGGAAGCATTGGATAAAGCGACTTCCTTGGGTTTTGGTAAGGTCGATAAGCAGCGAATTAAGCGATTCCTCCGAGAGAGTGGTGAGGCTATCGATGAGCTAAGAATCTTCAAGAAGCTGGCGGTCAAGGAGTAGGCGTAAATGGAAGTGAAGAAGGAGTACGAACGAGCGAAGAATAATCTAGCCAAAGCACTGGAGAATGAATCGGCGGAGCATCGTGCTGATGTGCTGCAATTTGTGTTGGATTGGAATATCCATCCTGATGAAGAATTCTTTGTAATTTTTGCAGCGATTGGGCATCTCAAGATTTTAATTGAACAAGCGCCAGAAGATATCAGGCAGTTGTTTAAATCGGTGTTGCAGGAGTTGGATGAATGGAGCCTTCTAACAACAGAGAAGTTACAGATAGACAGCCAACATATCAAAGTGACCGAAAGCTTAGCCCAATCCAGCAAAGCGCTTGGGACAGCATTGAACAGTCTAGACGTGACCTCTCATCAGCTCTTGGAGCAATTGAAGAGCTTGCCAGAACTCTTGAGGCTTTTGAAAGTCGTCGCCGAAAGCCTTCCCAGCACGAACTTGCTATTTCAGAAGTGGATGGAGGTGATGGAGAAAGAGAGGTTAGCGGTTCGCGACAATCTTTCTTTGATGCGACGAGTGGAGAACCACCTGACGTACTCAGAAGCGCACTTTCGGGGGACGTACGTGAAGGTGGAGAAGATAGAAGCGCGATTGGAGGAAATGAGCAATCAACTCAACCAGCTGCACAACAGGAGCCAGAACCAACAGCAGAACAAACTGAACCTACTTGGATTGTTAGGGAAAGAAGGGAGCGCTCTGGGGGGCTTGAACTATAAGCTGCTTGGGGTATTTGGAGGAATTTTGATTGCTGCTTGTAGTAGCACTGCTTTCGTAACTCGGATTGTGTTTGGTGTTGCGCCTGCTCCTCTGCCTTTTTCTGAGAGTGAGAAGATTCAGTATACTCGTGAGCAAGCTGGGTACACAAATGTAAAATTGCAACGAGTTGAGAAAAAGCTGGGGACTGATCCGATAAATAGAAAGAAGTGACAGTTGCCTCACGCTCAAACCAAGCTTGCAGCACCGCATCTCTTGAGTCATCAGGCGACACAAACTCATAAACCATGTGACGACAAAATCTATTTAAGGAGGCTGCCTTCTTCAAAATCCAGCATTGCAAAATTCAACCCAGTCTGGCATCAATTCTGCAAATTTGTTGAATCCATAAGGATTAGTGTCTTCCCACTCAACCATAACCCCCCAGCGCTCATCTCTACTCAGCCCATTAAGTAGTTCTTTGACAGCCTCAACCCCAAACTTCAATCTCTCCATCACTGCCTGAGTATAGTTTTTCACTCTCTGCCACCAATCGGGTGTAAGTACTTCTTCCTGTTCCGGTTGATTTGTGCTCTTGTTTTGTGCTTCCTCTGGGCGGTAGTCACATCCCCCCTCTAATTGCTCTCCACCTATATTAGGGGGGGATGTGACTACGTCCGGAGTATCTGGCTCTATCCCATACTGCTTATACCTTACAGCCATTCTGCGCTCCGCCGCTTCGCGCTCCAACTGGCGTTTGCGCTCCTTGGACTCTCGCTTTAGCTGGCGGTAGCTAAGTACCTTTTGAGCAAAATCTCGCTCCTCGGTATTAAGTGTATAATGTCTCACCTGATGACCCCTTGGTCCAACTCGACGCCATTGAGTAGACAACCCCAGTTGCTCTAAGTACTTCCCTAGAATCCACATGCCTTCTGCGTCCGGTGAAATAGTGAGATTGAGGATTTGCTTAATGTGGGGTGCAAGCTGATAAGAGCGTTGGACGACAGTTTGCACCATTTCTTCACTCAGCGCAAATTCTTGCCCCTGCATCAGTGCAACCAGGACTTCTCTTAGCCCCAACTTATACCGCATCAGCCAAGTCGTAGAATGGTTAGCCCAATCAGTGCAAATTGTCAACCGCTCCCGCTCAGAGCGATCGCGTTCTACAATCAATAGCGGAGGAGTAGGGAATTCCCGCCCCTCCTGGTCGGTGATAACTTCTCCTGGGGAAGAAAGAATCGCCTCAAGAGCTATCAGTTTGCCCATGAGCTGTCCCCCGTCGTCTTTCTCTACCAGTTCCGGGGTAACATCCATCCCGTAAGCATCTCGAATCCGAAATTTTTCACATTCAAAAATTTCTTTCGGTTTTAGATAATCCTGGTGCAGTCTTGCTTCGTAGGTTTTGCGGTCAATATCTAATGCGCTAGCAACCGCTTCACAGTGTTCCCAGTCGATAAGTTTACCAGCCGCTTTCATCAGTTTTTTGGCACTTTCATTAAGTCCCGAGCCCCGAGGAATGATAGTATTCCCCATAGACTCAAGCAGCGAGCGCAAATCAGCTCTAAGATTATTAATTGACCAATTCCTTTGAGCTTCAATCTTACAACTAGTCTCAAGCGCCCAATCCTTTTCAGCCCCCCGCCTGCCAGTTTCCCTGTCAATGCGGATGAGGAAAGCAGTCATTTCATTCTTCTGGAGATATTTCTCCTTAATCTTTCTGGCATTGGTCTCAGCATAACCAAAAGGTGGACGCTCTGCAACCCAAACGTGCATGGGGACATCAGGTCGATTCCGCCACAACTGCTGGGCGCATTCGGTCGCTGACTGAGACACAGCATGGAAAGCGCCGAAGATAACGTCAAAATGCTTCTCTGAAATATCAACTCCTGTGCCCAAACTGGGAGAAGTTAAAAGTGCGTCAACGCTTTTAATCGCGGTGTTGATTTCCTTAATAAAGATGATATTTTCCTCGGAACCGCTATTTTCTGAATGGATAGCCCACACCCGCAACTTGCGGTCTTCTTCCGGTTCTGGCGTATCATCATCTGTATCTGCTGAAAGTGCTGGCCATTTCACACTCAATAAGGTACGCTCAAGTTTCTTGATAAACCGCTTGCTGTCAGAAACCACCATAGGGCGCTTACCCGCCAAGATATCAGCGTGTATTTGAGCTACCAGAGCGCTGCTGTTACTACCCGAATACCAGTAAACCTCACGTCCCCCTTGCTTCCAATCATTTTGGATGATGAAAGGTACCTCTCCTTTTGGTCGCATTTGCCGGAAGAAATCAATGGTCAAATCATCAAGATGAGCATCAGCCAAAACGACCAACTTCGCCCGATAAACCACGGTTTCTAGAACTTCTAAAATGTCCCCCCGGTGCTCCCGACAAGTTTTGGACTTCAATAAGTGGGCAAGGTACTGGCAAGCTTCATCAATAAATACGCAGCCGTAAGCTTGCAGATTGCTTGCCAATTTATACAGGGAATCAACGGTGATACTCAGAGCGTTTGCTCGCCCCAAGTTCCCATTCTTAACAGAATTATACATGACAGTTTCTAAGCGGACTGCCAAGTTTTTCAGTAGATTAACTCTATGACCGTTATTTAAGAAAGATTCGTCTAGATGCTGTTTGCGATAACGTGCTAGCAGTTCGGTTTTCCCAGTTCCCATGTCGCTCAGCAGACAAACTAACCCAGCATCAGGCAATTTTTGGATGGCGTTGGACAAGTAGCGTGTATTAACTATAATATTCGGTTTATATTTATGTAGTCCGATTGGACGACGCCAAGTAAATGTTTGCTGATACTCGCTTAAAGTGCGGCTATCGTCAATGAGAGCGGTGAGTGCTGTGTTGGCTTTTTTACCGAGAGCCACAATCCAATCATCAACACCTTTTTCCTGTCCCGGCAGCAATGCTACCTCACAAAAGCAATTTTGGCGCAGAATTGCCCAGCCGGTGCGGCAAGTAGCTTGGTAGATGTCCTGCTTGGTTTTTGGTTTGGTTTCAAAGTCAAATAAAATAATGAATTTGCGACCTTTTTGGGCTACGGGGACTAAATCGGGATGTAGTTTTTCTAATTCGCCCTTGCCTACTCGTCCGTTCCAAATTCCGGGTAAACCTATAGCAACAAACCCTAGTGTGAGCAGGGATGCTGCTTTTTTCTCGCCTTCAGTTAAGATAATAGGAATTTGGGGATGAGCAACTACCCAAGCCCAAAAGCCAATTGCTTCTCCAGATTGTGTGACGACAATCTGCTCTGGCATAGGGATGTTGTAGCGCTCGGCTACCATCTTCCAGATGTGCAGAGGAACCCGCAGGTAGGTGACGCGGTTGGGGGTTTTAATGGGTGACTCGTATTTTACCAGCTTTTCGGTATGTTTTTGAGTTTCTTTGTCCCACTCTAATCGGGGATCATTCGGCTTAAACCGTCCCCAGTCCATTGACTTCCAATTGTTTTTGGGATCAAGTCCGCTCACCCACCAGCCGCCTTTGGTTGTGTGTGAGTACTTCCTGAGATAAGAGTCTCTCAATCGCCCGTCATTACGTCTAGCGTTCTGGGGTAGGGCATAAAGTAAATATTCTAGTGGTGTGTAGCAAGAGAGGGATTTGACATTTAAGCGAACGATTTCCTCATCTACTGCGCTGTTTAGCCATTCGGTTCGGTGAAGAGGTTCTAATACCGAGTTGCAGCTACTATTATCAGGTGTAGACTCAGCTGGGGTGCTGGGGTGCTGGGGGGCTGGGGGGAGAGAGCTAATGGACGTTGACTCTTCATCTCCTTTGCAACAGAGCTCCTCTGCACAAGAGCTCATAGGCTCTAAGAGCTCCCTCTGCTCCCTCTGCTCCCTCTTCTCCAAGAGCTCCTTCTGCTCCCTCTGCTCCTCTAAGTTGTTTTGGAAAGTCTCATATTCACTACCAGAGTGCTCTTGTGCCATTTTGATATCCTCCGATGATTTTTGCGTCCATCGGAGCTACCCACAGCTTCTACTAACCGGAACCAAACCAAGTGCTACAGTGCTTAACAGAGAAATATTTCAGATTGGCTCATCCACCAGTTGTCCTAATTAAAGGGAGCTGACATTCTACGCCTGAAACTCGAATGCAAGACGTTAATTTTCACTGTCTCAAATCAAGAATAGTTCAAACGAGAAATGAATAACCCAGCAAAAAGGAGTTTTTCTTCTGAAATCTTCACCGCAATCAAGGTTTTAGGCAATTGATGCCACTTGATGACAACACTTACAGCTTTGCCTCAATTACGCAAACATTGCTAGATTGAGGTTAGTTTTTTTATTATCTTGCGGTTGGTTGCCTGATAGCTAACCTAGTGTCAGCGCGTGTGGGCAGCTAGCCGATTTCTTAAAAAGTTGCTTACTCTCCCTAGCTTCTCAGACGACTTATGTAGCGCTTGAGGTTTGCTTGTGGATAGCTAGCAATGCAAAAAACCGCCAATTGTGCTGGGTTTTGGTTAAATAAAGCATATTTTTGCTGAAAAATGAAATATTCACGACAGTTATCCTCCGCGCAAGGCACCCAGCCGTGAGATTCCTCCCTAAAATATTTGTAGTTAATGAATAGCGAACGTGCTTTTACATTCCGCTTTCAATCCGCGAGTTGGGAGAAACTGTAGAGCCAGATGCCTTTTTTTTACTGTTTGTCCAAAAAGGCATAGAATTCCCCCGCCCCTGTGTGCTAATATATTGCCAACAGGGGTAGAGTCGTGAGGCTTTGTTAGAGATCAACAGTTTGGTGTATTCTGACCGCCAAGTCTTCTGACACCAATACTGACCAACTAACGACTCACCTGACTATTTTGATTATCTAAATACATTGCTATGGTTGGTTGAACCTCCTCTGTATGTGAACTGACCTAATTTTACTTGCAGATTGACTGAGGCTAGATTAACATTTTTCTGCCGTTTTTTCAAAGGTAAAGTTGCTGCTCAGTGCTTTGCCGTTGTTTTGCATTCTACCGAGTGTAGTGTGACGCATTGCCCTTTGGCTGCGGTTAATCACCTAACGCACCACTAAGGAAGCGAGCGAAAAGTAGCAGCTTGAATGGCTTCGCGGTTGCTTGTAAAAACCTGAATGTTCGGAACAACAGCGTAGTTTATATCATCTGTGATAATTTTGACTTCTCCTGCACCAGCTTTACAATATCGAGAGCAGAAAGCCCATCGGCTTTTAGCCGTGGGATGAATGCGTTGCACCTTCAGGTGCAGTCTATCTTGTCTTTTGATTAGCTATATACTTTTTAATTGTTTCACTTGAAGCATCTCCAGCAGTACCACAAAAATAACTTCTAGTCCACATTGAAGGCAGTTTAAGCAAGTATGGAAATTCTTGTCTAAGGATTCTTGATGTATATCCTTTTAATCGAAACATTATTTGGTCTGGTGCTAAAGTAGGCGGACAACAAAGAAATAGATGAACGTGGTCTTCCATAATTTCAAGAGCTAGGATCTCACAATCTAGCTCTTTCGTTTTTTCATAAAGCAATTCTTCTAGTCGTTTTGCAACTAGTCCGTATAATACTTTTTTTCTTCTTTTTGGTATCCATACGAAATGATAGTTAATCAACGTGACTGACGTTGTTTTGTGCCTATACTTGTCAAGCATATATAAAAATCGTGTAAACTTGTGGTCAATAGCTTGTATCTATCAACCATATTATGTTAGATTAATTTTACAGAAAATACAAGGAGGTGAGTGAGCGCGTGTTAGTTCTAGAATACAAAGCAAAAGCTAATAAAGCACAATATCAAGCAATTGAAGAATCTATTAAGACTACTCAATTTGTTAGAAATAAGTGTTTGCGTTATTGGATGGACTCTTCTAAAGAGGACAGTATTAATAATGCTGCTATTAGCCGATATTCAACAGTACTACGCGCTAACTTTCCCTTTGTTGCAGCACTTAATTCAATGGCAGTACAAGCTGCTGCCGAGAGAGCATGGCTTGCTATTTCTCGATTTTACGATAACTGCAAAAAAGCTAAACCAGGGAAGAAAGGATTCCCACGTTTTCAACATGACAACCGTTCTGTTGAATACAAAACTAGTGGATGGTCACTACACCCAACAAAGCGTAGAATCACTTTCACTGATAAAAAAGGCATTGGTGAACTCAAGCTAATGGGCAAATGGGACATACACACGCATCCTGTTAAGTCCGTTAAACGAGTTCGGATTGTCCGTCGTGCTGATGGGTACTATGTCCAATTCTGTGTTGATGTGGAATGCAAGGAAACGGTTCAATTTACAGGTCAAGAGATTGGTTTAGATTTTGGATTGGAACACTTCTATACCGACTCAAACGGATACCATGAACCCAATCCTCGTTTTTTGCGTAAAACCGAGAAACAAGTTAAGCACGTTCAACGAAGAATATACAAAAAGGAGAAAGGTAAGAACGGTAGAAAGAAGGCTCGAAACCGATACGCACGTAAGCACCTGAAGATAAGTAGACAACGTACCGAACACGCCAAATCGAGGGCGCGTCACGTCATGCGGTCTAACGACTTATGCGTCTACGAAAACTTGCAGGTTAAAAATATGGTGCGTAACCACCATCTAGCAAAAAGCATTAATGACGCTGGATGGAGACAGTTTCGGAGCTATCTAGAATACTTTGCCCAAAAGTATAGGAAGGTAGCACTTGCTGTGGAACCACACTATACCTCACAGGAGTGTCCAAAATGCGGCACGATGGTTAAGAAATCGTTGTCAACTAGAACGCACACTTGCAAATGTGGTTGTGTTCTGCAACGTGACTATGCGGCTGCAATCAATATACTTCGTAAGGGCAAAGAAAAAATTGCTACCTCAGGGCATGGGGAAAGCAAGCCGACTTCTAAGAAGAAGGCAAGAAACGCTAGGGGAGTTGGAAGCTCTACTCATGTTGGTGCAAACCTGCATAAGCAACTTCCGACGTTGAGCCTAGAATCCCACGGCTTTTTGTGAAGATGAGCGAAGCGAAATCTTCATAGCCGTGGGAGTGTCAATAATGGCTTCCTTCATCAACAAGTCGTAGCCATCAACAGCTTGAGTTTTAAATCGGTTTAAGGCTGCATCGGTTGTTGCATCATCTACTGTTAGATTGACGAATTGCAGCAGGATATACTCTAAACAGGATTTCATTGTCACTGCTAATAGGCGGTGGCTTTCCTATAATCTCCTACATAAAAATGAATTTAGAATGTGGGAAATTACTTAAGTCGGGGGTCAGCCGGGATACGTGTCCTATTTAAGTACTCTCACACCACCACATTTCTACTTCAGCGGCTACGCCGTAATCCTCAGAATAATGAGTTACCTTGGTGATTCTAAAGTTGTGATCTCGCCACACTAAATATTCTCCAACAGCAGGAACTCTAGACAGCCTAATCGTTTTTAATTTTGTATCCGCCAAAATTGGATCAGAATCCAGTAACTTTTGGGGGATGCCACAGGGAACCATCCGAATTTTAATCATTAACCATATGCCACGGGAAAAGTAGGTAAAAGCTGGAGCATTCACGTACTTTTGCAGTGGGATTAGTAGATAATCCAGTAAAATACCCAGGATTGTACAAAGCTTAGACATTTTGGCTTCTCCCTCTAGAGAAGGAATTGAACTTCCTTCTCTAGAGAGATGATACCCACATTTTTTGTCAACTGCTCTTAGTGTGAAATGTTTGTACTTCCTAATGTGCTGTAATTACATTAGAAGTTTACAAAATTTAAGTTAATCACCTATCTTAATGAACGGCTTGAGCAATGCAGCGGTTTACGATTTCAGTTAAGGACAAGGAGACGCAATATCAATCTGAACTCATCAGACATGGTGTTAGCTTTGAAAAAGCAGCAGAAGCCGCTAAAATCCTCGCTTCTGGAAAAACAGATGATATATTGACCCCTGAAGAAATACAACTTGTTAATGAAGCTTGTAGATGGTGGCTAGAGAAACACAGTCGTCTCAAGCATTTAAACCCGCTTTTAGCCAAATATCGCTAGTAAACGCTTACTGTAGGCAACTGGCTTTGCCACTGCCCCTTGGTCAATCGCTGACCTCTTCAACCTTCTGGGAGAATTTCCCAGAAGGTTGCAACAGTGTAGGCAACAATCTGAATAAATCACAAAAAATCCGTGATTCTAGTCATTGCCAGTTTTTCTTGGGAACGAAATACTTTTTGAGGTGAATGATTTACAAACCGTAACAATGCTTTCAGAAAAGCGCTCCTTACAATCTGAGTATTTTTATTCCTTAGTTGAGCTAATAAAAAAACAAGATAAACATTATCACGGCTTGCCAGAACCAATTGAGCCAGAAACCTCGCACAATCGCTTTCGTGTTTTGGTAGCAGATGCCAAGTCCGAGGAATACCTTGTCCAGCGCGTTGGACAAGCTACACCAGATAGCTTTCACTGGGTCAGCGCTAACAAACCACTCAAAGTGGGGACAGCAGTAAGCGGTTTGCTTTTGCAAGAAGGCGTAGAAGGCACACCCGCATCACTTATGGTTGTTGCTTGAGCAAAGCGTACGCCTTGCGCCTGCATAGAGTTGATGCGTAAACCGCAGTTTCTACTATGACCTTGTGGATTCAGTGACCCCAGAAGTAAAACGGTTTGAAGAAGGCAGAAGGCAGAGGGCAGAGGGCAGAAGGTTTTGTTCAGAAGGGGATTCCGACCCCTCCTGAACAAGAGCCACGCTCACAAGGGTTCAGTGGGGGTCTTAAACCCTTGTTCCCTTTGGTCACTGGCAGAGGGCAGGAATCAGAATTCCCTTCTGCCTTCTGCCTCCTGCCCTCTGCCTTTCCCGATAAATCATTAAATCGGGGTAATATTAGGGTAGCTACGCGGGAAGTGCCAACTCCCCTCAAAGTGTTGTTATAGATAGCTTTCAGCCTTTTGAATTTCAGATACGGGGTCTTACACTGACAAATTCATCTATTTGAAATCAATTGACTTCAAAACTTAAAGGACTGCCGTTAAAGTGTGAGTAGATAGATTTAGGATTAAACCAATCAGGCAGTGTCCGTTCAGCATCAGCTAGTTCATCACCAGCATCAGAAAGAAGTCCTCTGACGACTTTCACCCGATTCAAAGGACTACGACCGTTAGCTGAAAATTTCTGGATCAAGATTGTGCCAGCTTCCCTCATAGCTTGTGTGTTCTCTGGGTACGAAGCGTTCGTGTCATTGTGGGTGATACCAATAACATGGACTTTGGCTTTTCTGGTATCGGTTAAATGCAACTTATAAAATTTCTCTGCTGGCTCACCAATGAGCGTTTTGAGGTTGGTATACTCATCAACTAGCACTTGCTCAGGTGTTATCAATATTTGCTGTTCTAACTCGTTTTTCCCTTTAATTCTTAACAGCCAACGTGAGCATAAAGCATCAAAAGAATCTGCTATTTCATCTTCTGATTCAGCTTTATTTTGAACTGACAAGTACTTCCATGCTTTTTGGTTATCGACCGTCGCGTGACGGTCAATTAAGTAGTTGATAGGAGCGTCAAGGCAGTACTTTCTGATGAGAGCTATTGTTGCTGCTGTGTAAGTTTTACCGCTACCCTGACGACCGATGAGCCAAAGTGGGGTCATATTGTCTATGACTTTCCATAACCACCCGTCCTCATGGCTTTTAAGGGCTTCTATCAGTGATATCTTGAGTTTGGAATCGGGTGTTATACCCTCTTGTTCAGTCTTAGACACTTTACCCAAAAGCTTCTCACGTTCTTTATCAGCCTTAGCTGCATCTCTCAGGTTTTCAGCAATGGTCTTGTCCATCTGGGAATTAGCAGTGTCAAATTGCTTGAGTGCTGATTGATGGGTCTTGTCCTGTATCTCAGTCTGTCGATTCAACTTGTCCTGCATGGCTTCTACTGATATGAAACCGTGCTTAACTTTCTGCTTATCCCAAGCTCGATTAGTCTGAAGTGTTTTGAATTCACGCTCACCCTGGTTGCTGACTGTCGCCAGTTTAATAGCGGTCTTATAAGCCTCCAGTTCATTATGTGCGGTCATTTCGTCATCTTCTGACTTTCTACTCCATGCCAAATAAGCCAGTCCAGAAGCCACTGGAGCAACAAGAAACCACCCCACACCGGAATCAATAGCTGGAATATTTCGGATCACAAAGGATGATTCTGGTAGAGGATGTGATGCTGAAAACTGTTTCTGTTCCCAAACTTCCTTGAGAAGTTTATGCTCAAACTGGCAATATTTTCTATCTAGATTGTCCTGTGACTCAACCGCATCAGCTTTATTGATATTAGCAGTGGTAGGACAAAATTTGATTCCTACAAGGTCATAAGGTCTTGGTGATTGACCTAAATACATAGCACTAGAAAGAGCAACTGTCACCCCGAAAACTGTCAATCCCGCATACGGTTTCATCTTCTTCTGGCTCCATCAATAAGAGTGTAGATACCAGCTAAACCTAATAATCCACCAATAATAAAGATTGCGTTTTGTTTATCTGATGGTAACTTATTAAATTCTGTCACTGTATCTTGTAGCTTGTTATAAGTGTGTTTTGAGGTTTCGACTACTTGAATGAAGTTACCTAAAGCCGACCAAATGACAAAAGCACTGACCAGAGTTGAAAATCCAAACTTTACTAACTTCCCCATTCCATCAACCTCAAACTGTCCATCCCTTCTGTTAACATTGAATGCGTCTAAACAATCGCGGTTTGTGATTTGATTTATCAGTAAACAAGCTGCTATTGCTAGTCCGATTCCTTGAGTGCCACTGGTTAATACTAAGAATTTAGCTAGGCTATAAGATGTGATGCCCCAAAAGCTGACCTCTAGACCTTTTAAAACACTACGATTTTTGTTTAATTTGTTAGTTAATTTCTCTTTATATGCCTTAATAGACTCGATTTCATCTGGTGTAAATGCCGTGTCAGTCTCTATTGGATAGTTGTCATTGGTAGTGCTATTATCTTCAAAATCGAACTGTGACATAATCAAAGTACATTAGACTTCGTGGCAGTTATAGGGAAAAGGGTAAGGGGTAAAGGGGAAAAGAATAAGAAAAAACCTTTCCCCTTTTTCCTTTAACCTTTCCCCTGCCCGTAAGCGCAAAGCGCAGGCGCAGCCAACGCGCAGCGTGTCCTTTTGGACTCAGGGCTGTTGACCCCTAAGTCAAGCAGATCAACTAAAGATTTCTCTTACCTGATTCCAAAGTTTCACTATGGGATTAGTGCTGTAATGCTTTCTTGGAATCAAGTTTAAATCGCTGTCTGAACCATTCTCTAGTAGATGCTGTATCTTCTTATCTTCAAAATCTCTATCAGCTTTCATTTGAGCTATAAAAGGCTTGTTACTGATTCCTTCTAGAGATGCTTTCGCCTCTACAGTTGTCATTTGAGCATCGACCCAAGCAGTTAGCTCAATCACGTCTAGAGCATCGTCATGACGTTGGTGCTCTTTCTCCAAGTCAGAAAATAACTTAGTTTTGTACTCCTCCATGAGGTGATTAAATCGGGTGTTCTCTAAGGTCATATCACCAGCAGCCTTATCGATTGCTAACGACCCTTTAGAACCTGTTTTGTAGATGTCTGCAAGAGCGGTATTGTACTCTTTAGTCCCATCAATGTAAGCTTTCAGATTCTCTCTGATTGTTGGCATAGCCATAAGTAAACGCTCTCCCGTCTTACCCATATCCCCGATTTGAGTAAGGGCTTTTTCATCTCCGTTAATGGCTCGAACAATCAGAGCGTTGTTGATACCAAACTTTTGATTTGTAGCTTTGACAATTTGCTTACCGTAGGTCGATACGTGGTTTTTTACGTACTTAGCTTTCATAGTTCATCCTTGCATTGTTGATAACAGATATAACGAAGTTCAATTAATCTTTGACGTTGCTGGCTAGATGTTAAGGGTCTTAGGTTAGCCAACATCTGAAATAAGAGGGGGAGTAAGAACACTCCCACAACAACCAAATAAACCAAATTAACTGGGAACTTTGAGCCGATTGAGGATGCTTGTGAGTTCCCTTTTTTGATGCTGTTCCGCTACCTCCATCGCGGTCTTGAACTGGTTGATTCCTCTTGTTAGGTGGTTGATGGTTGATTGGTTTTTCTCAACTACCCTTCTAGTCACCCTGTCAAACATCCCATCAACTTCGCTTGCTTCTCTGGACTGTTGATAATCTACGTATGCGATGAGCGCCGATTCAATCTGATTCAATGTCTCGGTAAAGCTAGTACCAGCAGCATCAACTTTTGAAGCAATCACATCAACTTCACTAGCAGCTAACTGAATACCCATAAGAGAAGCTTTGTAGTTGACCATTCCTTTAACTTCACTTTGGGTAGTCGTTAGTGAGGTAGAATTTTCAGCATCAGAATTTGAAAAGTTACTTTTCATTTCTGACTCACTGTCTGTTTCTTGGATTTCGGTATATTCTTCAGAAATGTCTGACGTAGCGGTTAGAGATATTTCATCAGCCGTTGGATTCATAGTTTCGGTTACAGTTAACGTTTTAGATTGTTTATCAATCAAATAAGCGACGGCTTGATTAATTTGTTCAGTAGTAGGGTCTTCTAAAGCTTCCACACCAATTTTTTCAGCAGCTTCAATGTAATCAGATTTCACAAACCCCCTGTACCCTTTCTTATTCAATCTGGACTTAACGTTGTTGTAAAATTTAGAAGTCGTCATGCTTTTTTCTCCTTAATGACAATGGCATTCACTTCAATTGTTGACTTTTGAACTTGCTCCCATTCCTTAGATTTGATGCTTTTCGCTGCATAAAAAGCCACCAAAGCTAAATTCTTACTGCTGTATTTCTTCGCTGCTTTATAGGGTGTTTTCGCCTTGGAGAACCAATCATATCTTGTGGTACGTGATACCTGAGATATATCGATTTTTTTGGCTAAATCGGCTAAAAAGTCAGCACAACTTATTTCAGTATTTTGGCGATAGTAATACTGAAATAATTTCCAGCATTCCTCAAAAATTGCAGAATTAATCCGGAAATTTCTATATGATTTCTTGATAAGAGCAATTTGTTTGATGATTATCTCTGCATTTGGATTATCAATTGAAAAGTTTAAGTATCTCTTCAATTGAGATATCAGTCTGTACCAAAAGATATCGCTTACTGGTTTTTGATAAACCTGTTCAAAAACTTGTTTAAGCTGACGATACTTTTGGCTATAAGCTTTACTAGCCATTTATCTGGGTTTTGTTAGCAGTTCTCAAGGGATCACAACTTCATAGTAGCATTACAGAACCTAGTAGAACCTATTAGAATCATTTGATTTTTCTATAGATATTTGCAATGATGATGCTTGGTTCTAATAGGTTCTGTCTGAAACATGACATCTAGTCAATACAAAGGTAAAAGAATTACAATCACTTTTCCTACTGAGCTATTCGATAAAATCGCTCAAATGGCTGAGGATGATAGCCGTCCTTTCAGCCAAATGGTTGTCAAACTTTGCCAGGAAGCAATCAAGGAAAGAGAATCTAAGTAAAAGTAATAATACTTAAACTTTTTGACACTTGTTTAAGTGCTATTTTTTAGGTGCTAGTATTTTCAAGCACTATATCCATATATTTCAGGTTTTGGACATATCCAAATATCCGGAATCCGGTTACTGGATATGTCCAGATAACCGGACACGAGAAACTGATATATCCAGTAACCGAAAAATTTTTGAAATTAGTTACATGGCTATCACCTGGAACCGTATAGTCATCAATACTTCCAGTTATTTTAGGGTATCCGGACAGTTCCAAGAACCTAAGAGCGAAACCATAGTATTCGCCACTGCACTGACTAGTTCCTCCAGTGCAATGGCGAAGATTGGCTTGATAACAGCGTGATGAAAATTACATAGGGATGATTCCATGCTCAGACGTGGCATTGTGACTCATCCATCAGTATGTTTGTTATTAAAGAAAAACAGTTGCTCAAAACAGCTTCTCTCTGTATGCTCGCGCATCACAAAGTGAAGAACACTTTTGGCGATTAGGCTCGAATAGTAGGTGCGTAGCAGTAGAATAAAAAGTTCTGTACCAACACGCTCAAAGCATCTCCGTCGATTATCATCTAAAAGAAAAAGCCATGCAAATTAATACCCAACTCAATGAAAGCGATGCCAGCAAACTGGCTTACATTCAACAGCAGACCAATCAGGATGTAACAGAGGTGGTTAAACACGCCATAGACCTCTACTACCAGCAGCTTCTCTTTAAACACAAGAACCCACTGGCGCTGCTAGAGCAAACTGGCTTTATTGGCTGTGGGGAAGCCTCCCCAAATCTTTCTGTTAATTACAAATCCGTTCTGCAAACTAGATTGCAGTCCAAATATGGTAATCGCTGACTCTGGCTTCTGGTTAGCTCTTGCCAATCGGCGGGATGATTATCATGAAAGGGCGCAACTTGCCCTTACTAGACTTAACGAACCTCTAATTACTACTTGGTGCGTTGTCACTGAAACTTGCTATCTGTTGCTGGACCGGATGGGCAATCAAGCCCAAAGGAAGTTTATTGATAGTCTGTCCATTGGGGCTTTTGAAATCTTAGAAGAGCAACCGAATCATAGCGGACGTATTGTCGAACTTAGTTGCCCAAGTATAATCTGTAAGTAGTCCCATTTCTTAGTAAAATTAAATTTTTAATCTAGTTTTGAATAACGATTTAACAAAGATTTTAATAAGCTCGGAGCCGCTCGAAAGTTGGTTTTCTGTAAAGCTGTAATCACAGATGGTAATTTAATAAAATTTCGGCTAGCAGCTGAATCTAAAATACCTAGCAATCCAGTAACCTTTAATCCCTTTTGTTGTGCTGCCTTGCGAGCTGCTTTTTCATCTAAAATAATTACATCAGCATTCAATTCTTCTGCTAATAAAATTGCTTCTCTTTCACCTGTATGAAGATTGGCTAAAAGTGGGTCATTTTTGACAGTAGTTGAACAAACTTCTAACCAATCTGGAGGAGTGGCAATCCAAGATAGTAAATCTTGCGGTGCGCCAGCTGCACTTAGTTCTATGTAAACAGCTTGAGGAATCAGAACTTTCCCAAATAATTTAGGGAGAAGTTCAATTTCTCCAATTAAAACTAAATAACAAATTGGAGAAGTATCTGCTATCACAATCATTCTGATAAAACCTGATACAGCGTTTGAATATCTTGCTCTAAATCATCTTCCGTATAATCAAGATAAGCTTGGGATTGTTTGAGAAACTGCTCAGTTTCCCACCGAGACGAGAATTTAAGTAACTGCTGAATTTGAGCCGAAGTCATTATCCCACTTCTATAAGCTTCTAAGGCTAAAGCTTCTAAAATTTTTTGGGGTAAGTCTTGCCAATTTTGTTGTAGCTGATTGCCGATTTCTTCAGGAATTTCAATAGTAATTTGCATATCAATTATTTTCCTTGATTCTTTCAATTTTAAGGATTTTTCACCTATGTGATGCACTAGACGCAGCGCAAGCGCGATTTTTAAATGGGCTTTAAACCCATAACTAAAGTTTTTTTAGAGAGCAGGAGTAAGAATGCCTTGTGCCTTTCTTTGGTAAGGGTTGAAGATAGCTTGTTCTTGATTACCGTGTACTATATTCTGTCGATAAGTTTAAAAGTGCATAAGTTGATTTGCTTGCACCCTTATAGCGTTTGCCTTTTAATGGAAAAACTCGCGCGCGGTTTTCTAGTCATAGGGGCGGTACATAAATCCTCATAGCAGCGACGAGCGTTTTCGGGCGCACGCAACAGTAACAATTCCCAGTCCCGATTAACTCGTCGATTCTTTGCTACCACTAGCCACTGTAGTGCAGGTGCAGCAATTTCAGCTTGAAGAGACGACTCTGCGGCTGGGTTTTCAAGAGCTTCTTCAGTAGATATATCTGTTGGCGGTTTAGAGAGTAGTTCTTCTGGCGGTACTACATTTTCAGAAGAAGTAGCAGTTGTTACACATAGTTGCATCATCTGGCTCATGCAATAACGCTTTCAGTAGTCGGTGGAGTCAATGGCACGTAGTCGGTGGAGTCACTGAAAGCTTTCTCCAGTTCTGGACTAATCAACTCATCACTGTAAATACTATTTCTACTGCTACTAAGCATAGTTTGAGCGCCTGTCCTTTATTTACTAGACATCAATAAAACTGAGAATGCTGCGTTGAAAGCTCAATACTTCTACGTAATATTATACGTAACTGTCGGTTTGTCCGCATATAAGCGCATGAACCGACATCGCCGTTTACAAGTAATAGTAGTCGTTCATGGTCGGTTTTGGTATAGACATGGTGTAGACGCTGGTGCAGACAAATTGATATCATTTTTGATAGCAATTCGTTCTTCTGCAACTAGTGTCACTGTAACCATAAGATGAGCAAGTTGCTTGCTTTATGCTTTCAAAGCGTGTTGCAAGGGTTTATGCTTACAAAAGTAAATGTTGTGTGGAGGAGGAGGGACAACGCTGTTGCTTGATTTAGAGCTTCTTATAAGAAGCTCTACCCAAACAAAGTTTTAATACTTGGCGTGAATTTATTTGCTCACTTTGTGCTTTCAAAACAGAACTTTTGCTCAGGTTCTGCTTTCATTATCTGTTTTCGACTAATGAAGAGCGACGTAATTAAAGGGTTTCCTCCACCTAATTGCTCAACTTATACTTTCAGGCGTTGCTCATTTTATCCTTACAGTGACAACTAGGATATTTGGCATTCTCCCTTAACAAGCGCTCGAATTTTCTCGCTTGGTTAATTTTTTGGGAAAATACCCCTATAGGACCGAATTATCACGCAAGTCAATTCGTCAGCGCTTACACTTTCATTGGGGAAGGATTATGGGAATTGTGCTCAATAACCGTCAATTGGCTGACAAAAACTGTCCAGATGTGATGGATACTAGCTGACTGACATAGTGCGACAATGCACTTTTTCACACCACTTATAGTAAAAAATACAAAAACCAATTCCAATGAACCCCATTCATCCTGAAAATATTACCGTCCTAGAAAACTCGTTTGCATTAGTCATCGGAGAGGGTTTCTCTCTAGAAAATGACCCCGATGTTATCCAGCAGTTGATTGGCGATAAGCGCTCAGAGAACACCAAGCGCGAATATCAAAAAGACCTTCGAGACTTTTTTGTGTTCATTGCCAAAAAAGAACCCAGTCGGGATTTGGTTTTAGAGTTTCTTCACCTAGAACAGCGTCACGCCGTTGCTGTGGTTCTGAAGTACAAAGCGCACCTCATCAAGAAAAAACTGGCTGAAGCTACGGTGAATCGTCGTTTAAGTGCTATCAAATCTATGGTTGAGATGGGGCGACGACTGGGAGTGTGCAATTTCTCCCTAGATGATATCAAAGGGGAGAAGGTCGAAGCTTACCGAGACACTAAGGGAATTCCAGCGACTGACTATGCTAGAGTTATAGCGCTGGTTGACCGCAACACCCTTAAGGGCAAGCGCGATTATGCAATCCTGCGGTTACTCTGGGATAATGCCCTGCGTCGTAATGAGATAGTTAGCTTGAATGTAGGCGACTTCAACGCCAAGGAAAAAACTATTAATATCCAGGGTAAAGGAAAAGGTACCCAGAAACAAGTCATTGATTTATCGGATAGAACTGCTGATGCTCTAGCCATTTGGTTAAAAGCGAGTAAGAAAAGACGTGTAAGGGAACCCATGTTTACCGTGCTAGCCTATCACAAAAATGGAGAAAGATTAACAGGGGAGGCAATCAGGCGACTGGTGGACGGACTCTGCAAGCAAGCCGGAATTACTAAGAAGATGTCACCACACCGTGTCCGCCACAGTGCGATTACTACGGTATTGGATCAGAACAATGGCAACTACCGCGCTACCCAGCGCTTCAGCAGACACGCGCAAGTGCAGACGGTGTTGAAATATGATGATAACCGCCAAAACTTACAAAAGCAGATGACGGACAAAATATCAGACCTCATTTAGAGAAACTGGGGTGACGGAACCGATACCCAGTGCCTAGTATAGAAATTGTTGAAATGCTTGTGTTTTCGTAGAAAGACCTTTTGTTGACATCCTCCCGCCGCTGTAACGGTACTCCGTTCAGCGGGGGATTCCAAGAATCACTTAACCATTTATTGAAGAACCCCACCCCTCCTCCAAAATGCGCTAAGAGAACTTTTGCATCATCGACTTCGCCCGTCGCACATTTGCCACTTGTTGCCTGTAATCATTCTTCGTTATCGCTTCAGATAACACTACACTGAGAAATTCTGGATTTGCCTCACAATACTCAAACATGGCTTCAATCAGAACCTCTCGACAAATGCCGTTCTCCCGACACACCTGTTGTAGGCGTGAGCTTACTCCCTGCTCCAACCGCAGCGTACTCTGCTTTGTTTGCAACGGCTGTTTAGATACAGTACCCTGATTTTCGGGCATTTCAGGTATTTGAGTCTCTTGATTTCTAGATATCGAGGTATCTTGACTTGCAGAAGTTAGCGAAGTGTCTCGACTCTTGACACTCGGACGGCTCCGCTGCTTCAATCGCTCTAGTGCATCACTCATGAGTTAACGCCTCAATAATTTGCTCAAATGGATATTGCAGGTCTTCTTGCCCCAGGTCTGACAACAACTTGCCTTGTCGAATTGCACTCTTAAATTTCTCCGACTCGCGGATAGAAGGCAAAATTGGGATATCTTCAGCAAACTCTCGCATCGCTTCAATATTTTGCCTGCCTTCTAAGGTTTGGGTATTTCCTACCCAGCGATCACGAAAAGGAACTATCCCTAATACTCTCCCTGTAAATGCCATTAAGTTGGCTTGTTCTGTTAAGAAGCTCAGGGTATCAATTAAGCTGTTGGTTCCCTTAACGTTGGCTTCAACGGGGATGATGACATAATCAGACGTTCCCACCGCTGTTAGGCAGAGTTGGGAGCGCGATGGTTGCACGTCAATCAGGACATAATCAAAGATATTGGCTACAGATTTGAGGCGTAGTTTGAGGATAAATGCTCCCGTACCACTGCTACTGAGGAAATCTGAAACCTTAAACAGTCCCCTATCCGCTGGGATAAGAAATAGATTTTCATGGGTGGTAGGGTAAATACCATCTTCTGTTGTCACTTGCCCAGTTAGCACTTCAAATAAGCTGGGCTGGTTTGGGTCTACCTCGTGATTTAAATAAAAAGTCAGATTTGCTTGTGGATCAGCGTCTATAGTCAACACTCGTAAGCCAAGTCGTGCTAGTAGCAGTGAGGTAAAGAAGATAGTGGTTGTTTTCCCCTGTCCACCGGAGAGGGAGATGCATGAGCAGGTTCGCATGGGTTAAACCCCAATTCGATATAGCAGAGCATACAGAGATTAACTCTAACTGTCTAGATATTTAGATATCACAGTATAAAGATACCTGAATATAAAGATATCTATAATTTTAGATATCTCGACTTGTGAAGAGCGAAGTGTCTTGGTGGCTTTAAGCACCGAAGACTAGCATGGTATGTGGCTCATGCTACATGACAAACTTTACCAATGGGTTAGAGTTGCCGCAGGTCGTGAACCTAGCCTAAGAGAAGCAGCCTTGCTCCCTGAGAAGCAGCCCATAGCTACTCAACGATGAGTTGTAAAGTACTAGAACAATTGGGTAGAGCAAGCGAATCGATTCATCAAATGGCTAATAAAACCTGGAATGGGGTTTGCTTCGTTCAACACTGTCGGTCGAACGATTCTTTGGATTATCAGCCCTGTACATAATTTGCAAAGGGCAAGTTAAAAGCGTTACTATACCAAAGGGAATATTTTAGCGCAGCCGCAGAATTCGGAACTCAAATTTTTGGAGTGGTTGCTTCTCTCGAGTCTTAGTCAAGTTAATCGCTTGTCATACTGCAGTTTTTGCAACACAACCCATGATGCTCATCAGGAAAGAGTTCTATGATTGCCCTATCTGGAATTGCCATCCAAAGCAAAATCTATGAGAGTTCAGCATCTGTTGTGTACCGGGGTATCAGGGTACAGGATGGTCAGGCGATCATCGTAAAAATGCTAAAGCTTGATTATCCCTCTCCTCAAGAACTGACTCGCTACAGACAAGAATATCAAATTACTCGTTCCCTCAACATCCAAGGAGTTGTTAAGGCATACAGTCAGCAGGATTATCAACGCACGCTTGTTATTCTTTTAGAAGACTTTGGCGGAGAGTCCCTAGAGCAATGGATGCACAAGCGCCTAGACTTCTGCCCGATGCCCTTATCCACATTTCTACCTCTTGCCATCGACCTCACAGATATTCTGGGCAAAATCCATGCAGCCAATGTCATTCATAAGGATATCAACCCTGGAAACATCGTCCTCAATCCGGATACTGGCGTTGTCAAAATCATTGACTTTGGGATTGCTACTCGGTTTAACCGTACCAATCCGACGTTCAAAAATCCTCATGTTTTAGAAGGGACACTTGCCTATGTATCTCCGGAGCAAACCGGGCGCATGAACCGTTTGCTCGATTACCGCACGGATTTTTACTCGCTCGGTGTGACGTTCTACCAACTGCTCACCGGACAGTTGCCGTTTGCAACAACGGACATTCTTGAACTCGTCCATTGTCATATTGCAAAACTTCCTGTAGCGCCTCATCAGGTGAATGCAACGATTCCCAAATCAGTTTCAGATATGATTCTGAAACTGATGGCGAAAAATGCAGAAGATCGTTATCAGAGTGCCTGGGGTATCAAAGCGGATTTGGAATGCTGTGCTAACCAACTCATAGAAACAGGGCAAATTGATTGCATTCAATTAGGTCTTCAAGACGTTTGGGGTCAGTTTCAAATTCCACAAAAACTGTATGGACGCGAAGCGGAGATTGGAGCATTATTGGCGGCGTTTGACAGAGTCGCCGGAACGGGGAATGTTGGCGAAGCCATTAGACCAGAGGAAAGCATAGGAAATTCTCAATTCAAAGTCGAAATGATGCTGGTCTGTGGCTATGCTGGCATTGGCAAATCAGCGTTAGTGCAGGAACTCTACAAACCCATCACAGCAAAGCGCGGCTATTTTATCTCTGGTAAATTTGACCAATTAGGGCGCAATATTCCTTACAGCGCTGTAGCCCATGCCCTGCAAAAATTGGTGCAGCAACTGCTGGGTGAACCCGATGAGCAGTTGCAACAGTGGCGATCGCGTCTGCTCACAGCTTTGGGAACCAACGGACAAATCATCATTGATGTGATTCCTGAAGTTGAACTGATTGTTGGCAAGCAACCGCCTGTACCAGAAGTTGGAGCAACTGAAGCTCAAAATCGCTTTAATTTAATCTTTGGGAAGTTTGTGCGGGTGTTTTGTTCAGAGTCACACCCGCTTGTTATCTTCTTAGATGATTTGCAGTGGATAGACTCAGCAACGCTTACGTTAATCGAACTGATGCTGCTCGATGAGCAAACCCAATTCTTATTTTTGATTGGAGCCTATCGAGACTCGGAAGTCAATTCAACGCATCCACTGGCATTAACGCTCGAAAGACTGCTCAAAGGTGGGGCAGTGATTCAAGAGATTATCCTGAAGCCCTTAACGCTCTTGGCGTTGAGTCAGTTGATTGCCGAGACGCTACATCACAATACTGAAACCGTTCGTTCCTTAGCCCAGTTAGTGTTGCGTAAAACCGAGGGCAATCCCTTCTTTGTCGGTGAATTTTTGCGATTGCTGTATAGCGAAAATCTTCTGACCTTTGATGCACAACACTTAATCTGGCAGTGGAACATTGCTCAGATTCAAGCCCAAAATATCACTGATAATGTTGTGGAGTTGATGCTCCTCAAGTTAAAGAAACTACCAGAGAACACACAGCAAATTCTCCGCTATGCGGCTTGTGTGGGGGCTGAATTTAATTTAGATACGTTATCGCTCATTTGTGAGAAATCACCTGAAGAGGTTTTCGGTGATTTACTAGCAGCGATACAAGCTGGATTAATTCAACCGCTATCTGAATTAGACGAGGACTTGTTGATTCAAGAATATAAGTTTTTGCACGATCGCGTGCAGCAAGCAGCATATGCCTTAATCGATGAGTCCCAGAAACAAGTTGTTCATCTACAAATCGGTCGCAATCTCCTCGAAAAAACGTTGAGCGAGCGACTATCAGAGCGGCTGTTTGAAATTGTTGATCACTTAAATCATGGGATTGAGCTTGTCGCCGATCAATCGGAACGCAATGAAATTGCCAAATTGAATTTGATGGCAGGTCAGAAAGCAAAAGGGGCGATCGCCTATAGTGTGGCGAAAAAATATTTAGCTACAGCAAGAGTTTGGCTGGCAGTTTCTAGCTGGCAAACTAACTATGACCTAACTTTAGAGTTATATACAGAAACAACAGAAGTCGCGTACTTGTGTGGCGATTTTGAGCAGGTGGAATACTGCGTTGCGATCGTTCTACAATTCGCTAAAACGGTTCTCGACATCGTAAAACTTTACGAAGTCAAAATTCAAACCGACATCGCGCAGAGCCAGCCATTGAAGGCAATCAATACTGCATTGCAAGTTTTGCAGCAACTGGGGATTAGTTTTCCCGAAAAGCCCAGCCAGTCAGATATTCATCTTGAACTCGACACAATCACATCCCTCTTGAGTAAGAAGCCCATCTCTGAGTTGATCCATTTGCCCCAAATGACCGAGCCGGACAAGTTGGCGGCGATGCGAATCCTGTCAAGTATAACGATTGCTGCCTATATTGCTGCTCCTGATTTGATGCCTCTACTGGTGTCTAAACAGGTCAACTTGTCAATCCAATATGGCAATGCCTTTGTATCTCCCTTTGCTTATGCGAACTTTGGGTTCGTTCTTTGTGGGATGATCGGAAACATAGAGTCTGGCTACGAGTTTGGACAGCTTGCTTTAAGGCTGCTGTCACAGTCGAATACTCATTCACTTAAAGCTCGGACACTGCTGATTGTAAATAACTTCATCATCCACTGGAAAGAACATGTTAGAGAAATATCCAAGCCATTACTATTCGGCTATCAAAGTGGGCTAGAAACTGGGGATTTAGAGTTTGCCTCCTATTGCGCTCATTGTTACTGCCTCCAATCCTTCGTCGTCGGAAAGGAACTTGTGGAAGCTGAACGCGACATGGCAACATACAATGAAGCAATGCGTCAAATCAAACAGGAAGCAGCACTCACCTGGACTCAAATATTTCAGCAGTCTGTCTTAAATTTGATGGGATGCTCGGTCAATCCAACCCGTCTCATTGGTAAATCCTATAATGAGGAGAATAGACCGACACAATACGAAAAAGATGGAGTCGTAATCTTTCAGGTATATTTGAACAAACTGATCCTATGCTATCTATTTTCTGAGTATTCTCAAGCAGCTGAAAACGCAGCCCTAACGAAAAGTCATTTGATCCAAGGAAGAGCGGCACCCCTTGAACCTTTGTACTACCTCTATGATTCTCTGGCAAAACTTGCAACATACCCCGGAAACAGCGCCCAAGTGCAGTCAGAAATCCTCAAAAACGTTGCTTTTAACCAGGAGAAAATGAAACAATGGGCACGTTATGCGCCAATGAATTATTTGCATAAATATAATTTAGTCGAGGCAGAGAAAGCGCGAGTTTTGGGTCAGTTGCTTGAGGCAGAAAAATTCTACGAACAAGCGATTCAAGGAGCCAGAGAAAACAAATATATCCAGGAAGAGGCGTTAGCATACGAATTAGCTGCCAAGCATTATCTAGCGCGAGGTCTGGAAAAGTTTGCCCAGCTCTACATGAAGGAAGCCCGTTACTGTTATGAACGCTGGGGAGCAATTGCGAAAGTAAGAGATTTAGAAACTCGCTATCCACAGTTCTTTCCTCAGTCGTCGAGCACAGTTGACACGCTAATTCCTAAAGCGTCTAAAACTACCTCTAATAGCTCACCCATCGCTTTCGATTTAGCAGCAGTGATGAAGGCATCTCAAGCAATTTCCCGCGAAATTGAACTGGAGCAGTTACTCAATTCCTTAATGCAGGTCTTAATTGAAAATGCTGGAGCACAAACAGGATTTTTGATTTTGGAAAACTCAGGAGAATGGGTGATTGAGGCTTCTTGTGAACTCAATGATTGTGATAATGTCTGTGCTACGCGAGTGCTGCAATCGCTCCCAACTAAAAATCACCTGCCTGAATCAATTATTCAGTATGTGATTCGGACTCATGAATCTATCATTTTAAATGATGCGACGAGTGAAGGTAATTTTACCAATGAGCCATACATTCAACACAGCCAAACTAAATCTATTTTCTGTTTGCCACTGCTGAATCAAGCTAAGCTCGTTGGCGTGTTGTATCTAGAAAATCAACTAGCAACTGGAGTATTTACACCAGAGCGAGCGCAAGTTTTGAATCTGTTATCATCTCAGGCAGCCATTGCAATTGAAAATGCCAAACTCTACTCAAAGCTACGCGAAGGCGAAAGTAGGATGACGCAATTTCTAGAAGCTGTCCCGGTGGCAATTGTTGTAGTGGATGCAGCTGGTCGCCCTTACTACGCTAATCAACGGAGAATTCAACTAGTGGGTAAAGGGATCGATCCTTGCGTGACAGCGGATCAATTCGCAGAGGTTTATCAATTTTATCTGGCGGGAACAAATCAAAAATATCCAACTGAGAAACTGCCAATCGTCCGGGCGTTGCGCGGCGAACGCATCACGGTTGACGATATGGAAATTCACCGAAACAACACGATAATTCCAGTTGAGGCGTGGGGAACTCCAGTCTTTGACGAACAGGGCAATGTGGCGTATGCGATCGTAGCCTTTCAAGACATCACAGAGCGGAGACGATCCGAGCAACTGCTAGCCGATTACAACCGCACCTTAGAGCAACAGGTAGCTCAACGAACGGCGGCTTTACAGAAAAGCGAAGCCGCACTGCGCGATGTCTACGACGAGCTTCGCTTACGAGAACAGGAATTACGGCTGATCACCGACGCTCTACCGGTTTGTATCAGCTATGTGGATGCAGATCAGCGCTATCGATTTGTCAACCGCACCTATGAGGTTTGGTTTAGCCGTAGTCGAGATGAGATTCTGGGCAAGTCTGTGAGTGAACTCCTGGGCGAGGCGGCTTATCAAATTGTTGAACCGTATATTAATCGAGCGTTAGAAGGGCAAACGACAACCATTGAAGCAGAAATCCCCTTTTCGCTTGGTAAAAAGTATATCAGTGCTACCTTGATCCCCGATTTTGATCACAATGCTCAAGTGAGAGGATTCTACGGTCTAATCACAGACATTAGCGAACAGCGAAACGCTGCACTGCGTGAACGCAAACGCGCCGAAGCCGCCTCAATTTTGGAAGAACGCAACCGCATGGCACGAGAAATTCACGATACTCTAGCGCAAGCCTTTACTGGCATTCTGCTGCATATTGGAGCTGCAACGCAAGTGCTAACGGATGATGTCGCAGCGACCCAGACACACCTGGAAATGGTGGATGAACTGGCACGAACTGGGCTTGGCGAAGCCCGTCGTTCAGTCACAGCACTCCGTCCGCAGCTATTGGAAGATGGCAGCTTGCACAGCGCCCTTTACCGTCTGGTGGTTCAGATGAGAGCGACTACCGATACCGCTCTTATCTACGAAATTAAAGGCGCAGCCTATCCCTTGCCTAACGAGGTTGAGAATAACTTACTACGGATTGGACAGGAAGCATTAACCAATGCGATAAAATACGCTGATGCTGGCGAAATTCGTGTTGAGTTGGTGTATGACAATGCACAATGTATCTTGCGCGTTAAAGACGATGGACGGGGCTTTGGGGTTGGTAGCATCCCAAGAGTTGGCGGATTTGGATTGCTGGGAATGAGCGAGCGGGCAGAAAATATTGGAGCACAACTAATGATTAGGAGCCAACCTGGGCAAGGAACAGAAATTGTTGTCATTATCAATCGAGAGTAAGAATATTAAAAATGCACTCTTTACAAATGTAAAGTGAGGAACATTTGAAGAAGAACTCAGTCGTCAGAACGCAGAACACAGAACACAGAATGCAATTAGTGGGGGCTTGAACCTCCGCAGCAGTTACGAGAACTCTACAATTTATAGTTAAATCTTGCTTATTCATTCTGACTACTGAGTTCCTAGCTGCGGACTACTTTTTTGGTCAACTTCTAATTTTGTACTTTCAATTTCTTAATAATTATGAGCCAATCAATGAATATTCGTGTTCTGATTGTTGACGATCATTCCATTGTTAGACAAGGATTGGCAACCATTATTAACCGTGATCCAGAAATGACAGTGATTGCTCAAGCAGAAGATGGACAACAGGCGATTGATTGCTTTCGTGAATACCAACCGGATGTAACACTGATGGATTTGCGAATGCCGCAGATGGGAGGAGTTGAAGCCATTACTGCGATTTGTGCTGAATTTAAACCTGCCCGGATTATGGTGCTAACAACCTACGATGGTGATGAAGATATTTATCGCGGATTGCAGGCAGGTGCTAAAGGATACTTACTCAAGGATGCTAAACCCAACGAACTTCTAAGTGCGATTCGCACTCTGCATTCTGGTCAGCAGTATATTCCACCATCCGTCGGGGCAAAACTGGTACAGCGCCTTAGCAATCCAGAACTGAGTGAACGAGAGCTAGAGGTGCTGCGTTTAATGGCGCAAGGAATGAGTAATTTAGAAATTGGCACCGCTTTGACTATCGGTGAAAGCACCGTCAAATCTCACGTTAATCGAATTTTAAGTAAAATGTCCGTGAACGATCGCACTCAAGCCGTGATTGTTGCCGTTAAACGAGGGATTGTCAGTTTGTAAGCAAGTCGTACTAAGGTTTGAATTTGGATTCCAACTTGAGTTGGAGCCAACCTTCCATTTTTATATGGACTGATTCATCAATCGTTCTATTATGCAAAAGTTTCAACTCAAAGTGGACGACAAACCAAAATCAATTGCATATATTGAATACATGCAAACACTAATAGCAACGCCCGTTGCAAGATTTAAGTTTGCTTTACACAAATATTGCGGAAAGGAGGGTTGTATGGCGATTACGATTCGGGGCACTGGCACCTGTGCAATCGCTTGCGATGAGCATACTTTCCCTCGGAGGTATCAGTGAGTTATGAGCGTGACCCCAATTTGTTATTCATCCGACCTTCAACCCAGGATCACATTCAAGGTGTGCTGAGTGCCACCGTGGTGCTGGTGATGTATGGGGACTATCAATGTTCTCGGAGTGCGGACGTTTATAGGCTGATTAAAGTCATTGGGCGACAGCTTAGTGTTTCTTTTGGGGAGAATTATTTGTGCTTCATCTTCCGTCATTTTCCACAGATACAGATCCATTCTCATGCTCAACGTGCGGCGGAAGCGGCGGAAGCGGCTGGTGCTCAAAGTCAGTTTTGGCAGATGCATGACATTCTGTTCACCTATCAACAAGAATTGGGAAACGGCTATCTGGTGGAGTATGCCAATAATCTAGGACTTAATATCTCCCAATTTCTGCAACATATATGTAAACAAGTGCACATCGATCGCATCAATAAAGATATCGAAAGTGGATTACACAGTGGAGTAACGGCTGCCCCAGCTTTGTTTATTAATGGAATTCGCTATATCGATCGCTGGAACATTGAGCAGTTGATGGCAGCCATTGTCACTGCAAATCATTAAGTTAGGCAAAGAATCGTCAAACAAAAGCATCTGAGGTAAATATGAGGAAAACCATTTTGATTACGGGAAGCTCCTCTGGCCTTGGCAAAACCACCGCGCGCCTTTTCGCCCACCAAGGCTGGAACGTCGTAGCCACAATGCGACGACCGGAGGAAGAACGAGAACTTGTCCAACTTCTCAATGTGCTTGTCACGCGGTTGGATGTTCAAGATCGCGTAAGCATCGCCACGGCAATCGAAGCTGCAATCGCTCGATTTGGGCAGATCGACGCTTTGCTCAATAATGCTGGCTTTGGACTCTTCGGGTTGTTCGAGGCAACGCCACCTGAGAAGGTCGCGGAGCAATTCAACGTCAATGTCTTTGGGGTCATGGATGTTACACGTGCGATTTTGCCGCATTTCCGGCAAAACAAAGGCGGCTTGATTCTCAATATAAGTTCGGGAGCTGGTGTATTCACCCTGCCGATGCTTTCGCTGTATAGCGCCAGCAAGTTCGCCCTTGAAGGTTTCAGCGAGGCACTTTCCTATGAACTAGCTTCGCAAAATATTGTTGTGAAGATTATCGAGCCTGGTGGTATAGGGAACACGAAGTTCGAGCAGCGTAGCGGCACCGAGACTGTACAGAATGGTGCGATTCCTGATTACGATCGCTTCGTCGCGCATACCAATGATGTCTTTGCGAGTCTCCGCGAAGTGCGCCTAGCCACGGAGGAGGACGTTGCGAAAGTAATTTACCAGGCGGCGATCGATGGCACGAATCGTTTGCGCTATGTAGCAACCCAAGACATTAAACCAATGGTGAAGGCGCGGCGAGAGACTTCCGAGGACGAATACATTGCCTTCATGCGGACTCGCTTTGGTGTCAAAGCATAACCCGGATATGCTTCAATTCACTTGAAGCGGACTGCTGTTTCTAAAGAAGCCGATGTGCAAGCTCTGATTGAGAAAACGATGCCACGCTAAGGAGGGTATCATGCCACGTAAATTTGGAGAAATTGCTTTTACGCCCCAAGTGCAAGCCGCACAAGAACAACGGGGTTCGCGGCAGACCTACGAACGCTACATTGCTAATGGTCCTGACAATGATTCCATTACTCCCAAAATTGAGGAATTCATCGCTCAACTCGACGGGTTTTACTTGGGAACCGTCAGTTCTAATGGCTATCCCTATATCCAGTTTCGGGGCGGACCACCCGGTTTCCTGAAGGTACTCGATGAGAAAACCCTCGGCTTTGCCGACTTTACTGGGAATGTGCAGTACATCACGCTAGGCAATCTGTCTGGCAACAACAAAGCGTTTTTGTTCTTGATGGATTATCGGCATCGCAAACGTATCAAGATTTGGGGAAGAGCTGAATATGTTGAAGATAATCCAGCATTGATTGAACGACTGCGAGACTCAGACTATTCAGCCGAAGTACAAGGTGCCATCCTCTTCCACGTAGAAGCCACTAGCGAGAACTGTCAAGAGCATATTCCCATCCGCTATTCAGAGACAGAAGTTGCAGCGATGATGGCTCCCCTGCAAGCTCGGATTGCTGAATTAGAACAGCAGTTGGGCGATAAGCCGGAGGCTTGACGCTACGCGTATCGCACTTCTTCAATTCCTCCTGATGACACAAGTCATTAATTACTAGGAACAATCTCATGACACAATCACTCTGGCTATTTGGTTCCCGTCTGAACATCGTTGCAGACCACACCACCACCGCAGGTCAGTACGATCTGATCGAAGGCTACTTCCCGCCCGGTACGCAAACCCCTCTGCATCGCCACACCCGCTACTCCGAACAACTCTACGTGCTGTCCGGGGAGTTCACAGTCTGGGCAGGTGAGAATAAGGCTGTGTTGAGCGCTGGTGAAAGCTTCCTGATTCCGGTTGGCACACCCCACGTAGTCGCCGTACTCAGCGATAAGCCAGCTCGTGGATTGGTCGTTGCTGCGCCCAGTGGCTTTGCTCGGCTGATTGCAGCAGTAGGTACGTTGGGTGAGGCAGAAACACCGGATATGGCTCTGGCTGAGCGCGTTTCCGCTGAGATCGGTGACGAAATTCTCGGTCCCCCCGGAACCCTACCAGCGGATTTAATTGACGCCACAGATCGCACACCGCAAACCATTCGCGACAAATACAACATACAAAATCCGGCACACTCAGTTTATCTAGGAATCGGCGATCAAGACTGGTAGGCTTCATCGAGCGGTCTTTAAACCAATCAATTCCCGCTCATTCCCGATCAAACTTTCGCTCCTTTGAGAATTGCCAATCATCCGAACAGTATTGGAGATTAAATGTATGCAATGCGTCGATCGCACTCAAGCTGTTGCTGTGTGTCGCCCCCTTGGAGCACTAGAGCATCTCTTCTGGCTCCACGACCAAGCTAATCCTCTCCATTTCGCTCTCACTGCACAAATCAGAGGAAGATTCAGCGTTCATCAACTTCAGCAAGCACTGACCCTCGTACAACAACGGCATCCATTACTGCGAGTTCGCATTGCGCTTGATGAAGCAGAGCAACCTTGGTTTGTTGAAGACTCTGCCTCCATTCCACTGCGAGTTGTGCAGCGACAATCCGAACAACACTTTGAGCGAGAAGTTGAGCGAGAAATCGAAACGCCCTTTGTTTGGTCGCAAGCTCCCTTAGTGCGTGTCGTCTTAGTTCACTCCAGCAATGATACAGAATTATCGGAATTAATTGTGACGTCCCATCACTCGATCGCAGATGGAATCTCGATTACTTACTTAATTCGAGATATTTTGCAAGCGCTAGCCACACCCACTGCCTTCGGAGAGTCTTTACCTGTGCCGCCGTCGCGAGAGGACTTGGTTCCAGGGAAAGCCCCCCAAACGATTTCTGGGTTAAAGCCGATGCCTAAATTCACAAGGATGAGCGATTCCTTCCCTGTTGTGCAACGTGTGAGGCAAAATAACCGTTCATATGTCAGTTCGAGTTCGCTTTCACCGGAAACAACGCTGTTGCTCCTAACTCGCTCTCGGCAAGAGCAAACGAGCGTTCATGGGGCGATTTGTGCCGCTTTTCTCTTAGCAGTCCGTCACCAAAATCATTCAGAACAGCCGCAGAACCTCAAGTGTATGTCACCGATTAATCTTAGACCCTACTTGACATCTGTCAACCAGGAAGATGTCATTCTCTGGATTAGTGCTGGACGGACATCACACCACTTAAGCGCTGATGCCAATTTATGGGATGTTGCCCGTTCTGTGAAGCAGCAACTCAATCAAATCATGACACCAGACAAGTTCTTTGAGGAAATTTTCCAAACTCAGGAATGGGCATCCACCCATCCCAGTCCCGATGTCGTCCTACAAGGATTTAGAGACCAACTATTCGACTCCGACATAGGCGTTAGCAATCTGGGGCGACTGACGATCCAGCAACAGTATGGAGAGCTTGAACTTCAGGCAATCTATGGACCTGTTGTGAGGATAGGTGCTGAAAACGATCGCTTAGTCGGCGTGGCGACTTTGGGCGATCGGCTATTTTTCACGCTCGTGTCTGAAGAATCGGTGATGTCGCGAGCGCAGACGAACGCACTTCACGAGGAGGCAATACATCTACTGAAGGAGGCGATCAAATAGCAGGTTGTGCAACTGATTTTCTGTACTCAACAAATATGGCATTGACACTCCCACGGCTATGAAGATTTCGCTTCGCTCATCTTCACAAAAAGCCGTGGGATTCTAGGCTCAACGTCGGAAGTTGCTTATGCAGGT
>JXCB02000022.1 GCA_000828075.3 Tolypothrix campylonemoides VB511288
CATGCAGGCGCGCAACGTCCATCTGTTCTTCACCCACGACCCGGCGTGCGCGCTGGCGCAGGTGGTGCGCGACGCGAAGGGCCGCTACGCGACCGCGCACGAGGTCGCCGCGCTGCGGGCGAGGGCGCTGGCGGCATGATCCGCGCCGCCTGCGCGGCGCTGCTGCTGTGGACGGCCGGCGTCGCGTCCGCGCAGTCGCCCGCGCCGGCCGAGCCGGAGGGCGCGCCGGTGGCCGGCGAGGTGCTGCGCGATGCCGACTTCGGCGTGAGCACGCGGCTGTTCGGCCTCGAGCGGCGCGTGGAGATGTACCAGTGGCGGCGCGACGGCGGCCGCTACGAACGCGCCTGGAGCGCCGGACTGATCGATTCGACCGGCTTCGCCGACGGACGCGCGAATCCGGCGGCGATGCCGCTCGCCGGCCGCCGCTGGTGGTCGCAGGACGCGACGCTGGACGGACGCCCGCTGTCGCCGGAGGTGCTGCGCGCGCTGGGCAGGTGGCGCGAGTTCCGCCCCGGGTTCTCACGCCTGCCGGCGAACCTCGCCGCGACGTTCCAGCCCGACGGCGACGGCCTCAGCAGCAGCGAGAACCCGCTCGACCCGCAGGTCGGCGACCTGCGCGTCACCTGGCGTGAACTGGTGCTGCCGCCGCTGGCCGGGCGGATCGAACTGCACGACGGCGCCTGGCGGCTGCGCGCCGACGCGACGGAGCGGACGGCGGACGACGATGGCGATGTCATCGCCGCGCCTGCCGCGGAGCGCCTGGCGCCGCCTTCGGGTCGAGGCGGCTGGACGATGTTCGGCCTCCTCGGTGCCATCGCGCTGTCGGCGATGGCGTGGTGGGCGCTGCGCCGTCGCCGCGCGCGGCGCGATCGCGGTCACCGCGCCTGATCCGCAACCGGCGCGACCGGCGCGACCGGCCGCGGCGTGCGGTCACCGCACGACTCGATCGCAATGCGATCGCCCCGACGGCTCGACGACGACGATGCCATCGTCAGGAACGACGAAGGCCGGGTCGCCCTGGCCTTCGCTTCGCGCGTCGATGCCTCGTGGCGGTCACGCCGCCGCGGCCTGCTCCACGCGCGGGCCATCGAGCAGCGCCGTGCGGATCATGCCGACGACGAGGTCGAGCTCCTCGGACGTGATCGCGAAGTGCGGCGTGAAGCGCAGCGAATTGACGCCGCCGTGGATGACGCCGATGCCGCGCTCGCGCAGCCACTCCTCGGTGGAGCCCGCGCCGTAGCACTTGAACTGCGGGGCGAGCTCGCACGAGAACAGCAGGCCGGTGCCCTGCACCTTGGCGATCAGCCCGCCGAGTTCGGCGCGCAGCGCCTCGAGCTTGTCCAGCGCTTCGCGGCCGCGCTCGCGGATGTTCGCGCGCAGCTCGGGCGTCAGCAGGTCGAGCACGGTCGCGGCGACGTCCATCGCGCGCGGGTTCGTGGTCATCGTGTTGCCGTAGACGCCCTTGCGGTAGAGGCCCGCGGCGCGCTCGTTCACCGCCAGCACCGACAGCGGGTACTGGCCGGCGTTCAGCGCCTTCGAGTACGTCTCCATGTCCGGCGCCTCGAGGCCTTCGAAGTCGGGATAGTCGACGATCGACAGCACGCCGTGCGCGCGCAGGCCGGCCTGGATGGAATCGACCAGCAGCAGCGTGCCGTGCGCCTTCGTCAGCTCGCGCGCGGCGGCGTAGAACTCGCGGGTGACGCTGCGGCCCGGATCGCCTTCGCCCATCACCGGCTCGAGGAACATCGCCTCGATGTGCACGCCCTCGGCCTCGGCGTCGAGGAACGCCTGCCGCAGCTGCTCGACGCTGTACGGCTCGATCGTCACCAGCTGGTGCTCGTGGTGCTTCCAGCTGGCGAGGTGCTTCGCGTAGGTCGGGCGGGTGGAATCCGAATACATCGCCGGCAGCTCGGTGCGCCCGTGGAACGCGCCCTTCACCGCGATGCGCTTCACGCGGCGGCCGGCGTGGCGGCCGCCTGCGTCGGTGAGCAGCTTGGTGTTGATGTCGGCGATGCGGCCGGCGAGCGAGACCGACTCCGAGCCCGAGTTGAGGCACAGGAAGTTCGAGTACGGGCAGCCGCCGCGGGTGTGGCCGACCTCGCGCATCAGCGCGCGCGACAGCCGCAGCTGCGACAGGTTCGGCGTCATGATGTTGGCCATCGCCTGCGGGCGCGCCATCGCGTCGAGCACGGCCTGCGGCGCGTGGCCGAAGCCGAGCATCCCGTAGCCGCCGCTGTCGTGCACGACGGCGCCCTTCAGCGTGACCACCCACGGCCCGCGCGCGGTCAGCGCGACGTAGGGGTTGATGCCGTCGTCCGCGTAGAAGTTGACGAAGCCGGCCTGCACGGCGTGCAGCTGCGCGTCCTCGTCGAGGTCCAGCAGGTCGGCGAACTCGTCGCGCATGCGCGCGTACTCGGCGCCCGCGGCTTCGATCGCGGCGACGAGGTCCGGATGCCGGTCGGCGAAGCGCAGAACGGTCGCGTCGTCCAGTCCGGTGGTGCGGCGCGCGCCGCCGTGGGCGCGCAGCGGGGCGAGGATGTCGATGAGGCTCATGGCACGCTCCTGAGGCCGGCCCGGACCGGGCACCTCAGCTATTATCCGGAGTAATCCGTCGATTCGTACCCCCTAGATCGACGAAACGGCGGCCAAAGCCCGTCGATCCGACGAGACCGCCACGACATGAAGCTCACCCCGGCCGACCAGCGCATCCTCGCCGCCCTGCGCGAGGACGCGCGCGCGTCCACCGCGGAGATCGCGCGCCGCCTGAAGCTGTCGCGCACGACGGTGCAGGGCCGCATCGACCGGCTGGAGCGCGAAGGCGTGATCGCCGGCTACACCGTGCGCCTGCACGACGCGGTCGAGCGCGGCCAGATCCGCGCGCACATCATGATCACCGTGCTGCCCAAGCGGATGCCGGCGGTGGTCGACGCGCTGCGCGCGATGCCGGAAGTGCGCGCCCTGCATTCGGTCAGCGGACCGTTCGACCTCGTCGCGCTGGGCCTGACGCCGACCGTGGGCGAGATGGACGAGCTCACCGACCGCATCGGCGCCGTCGAAGGCGTCGAGCGCACGACCTCGTCGATCATCCTGTCCGCCAAGTTCGAGCGCTGACGCGCGGGACCGGCGCGCGCAGGCCCTACAATCGCGCCTCCCCGCAGGCCGCACCGCCTTGAAGAAGTCCGATTTCGACTACCACCTGCCGCCGGAGCTGATCGCGCAGGAGCCGCTGCCCGAGCGCTCCGCAAGCCGCCTGCTGGTGGTGCCGCCGGCGCCGGCGTCGTTCGAGGACCGCGCGTTCCGCGCGCTGCCGGACCTGCTGCGCGCCGGCGACCTGCTGGTGTTCAACGACACGCGGGTCATCCCGGCGCGCCTGTTCGGCCAGAAGGCCAGCGGTGGCCGCGTGGAGATCCTGATCGAACGCCTGCTCGGCGGCGCCGAGGCGCGCGTGCAGCTGGGCGTGAGCAAGCCGCCGAAGCCGGGCGCGCGCATCGCGCTCGATGCCGGCGGCGAGGCCGAGGTCGTCGACCGCGAGGGCGAGTTCTGGCACCTGCGCTTCCACGTTGACGGCTCGCTGGAGCAGTGGCTGCTGCACGCCGGCGAGCTGCCGCTGCCGCCGTACATCCAGCGCGCGCCCGGCCGCGACGACGCCGAGCGCTACCAGACCGTGTTCGCGCGCGAGGCCGGCGCGGTCGCCGCGCCGACCGCAGGCCTGCATTTCGACGAACCGCTGCTGGCCGCGCTGCGCGCGCGCGGCGTGGAGGTCGGGCACATCACGCTGCACGTCGGCGCCGGCACGTTCCAGCCGGTCCGCGTGGACGACGTGCGCGAGCACCGCATGCACGGCGAATGGCTCAACGTCGGCGCAGGGCTGGTCGAGCAGGTGCGGCGCACGCGCGCGGCGGGCGGGCGCGTGATCGGCGTGGGCACCACCGTCGTGCGCGCGCTGGAATCGGCGATGCGCCCCGCCGCCGACGGCGCGCCGGAGCTGCAGCCGTTCGCCGGCGAGACGCGGCTGTTCATCCTGCCCGGCTACCGCATCCGCTCGGTGGACGCGATGATCACCAACTTCCACCTGCCGCAGAGCACGCTGCTGATGATGGTGTCGGCGTTCGCCGGCCGCGAGCGCATCTTCGCGGCGTACGCGCACGCCGTGCGCCAGCGCTACCGCTTCTTCTCCTACGGCGACGCGATGCTGCTGTTCCCGGGCGGCGACGCGTGAGCACGCTCGAGTTCGATTCGATGCCGGCGGCGGAGTGCTACCGCTGGCTCACCGCGCTGGTCACGCCGAGGCCGATCGCGTGGGTGTCGACGCGGTCGCCCGACGGCGTGGACAACCTCGCGCCCTTCAGCTTCTTCCAGGTCGTCGCCGACGCGCCGCCGACGCTGATGATCGGCATCGGCGGCACGCCGGATGGAAGCGAGAAGGACACGCTGCGCAACCTGCGCGCGCGCGGCGAGCTGGTGATCCACCTGGTCAGCAACGCGATGGGCCCGGCCATGAACGCCACCGCCGCGCGCCTGCCGCCGCAGGAAAGCGAGTTCGAGCACGCCGGGCTGGCGCGGCTGCCGAGCGCGCGCGTCGCGCCGCCGCGGATCGCCGGCGCGGCGGTGGCGTTCGAATGCGCGCTCGCCGAGCTGATGCCGTATCCGCGCGAAGCGCCGGCCAGCCACGTGGTGTTCGCGCGCGTGCTGCTGGCGCACGTCGACGACGCCGTGCTGCGCGACGGACGCCACGTCGACCCGGCGAAGCTCGACCTGATCGCCCGACTCGGCGGCCCGCTGTACACGCGCACCCGCGATGCGTTCGCGATGCGCCGGCCGGAGTAGCGCATGTCGCGCATGGCCTTCGAACTGCTCGGCCGCGACGGCGCGGCGCGCCGCGGCCGCCTCACGTTCCCGCGCGGATCGGTGGAGACGCCGGCGTTCATGCCGGTCGGCACCTACGGCACGGTCAAGGGCGTGCTGCCGCAGCAGGTGCGCGCGCTCGGCGCGGAGATCATCCTCGGCAACACGTTCCACCTGTTCCTGCGCCCCGGCCTCGACGTGATCGCCGACCACGGCGGGCTGCACGGCTTCGAGCGCTGGGACGGGCCGATCCTCACCGACTCCGGCGGCTTCCAGGTGTTCTCGCTCGCGCACCGGCGCAGGATCACCGAGGCCGGCGTGACCTTCGCCTCGCCGACGGACGGTGCGAAGGTGTTCCTCGGGCCGGAGGAAAGCATGCGCATCCAGCGCGTGCTCGATTCGGACGTGGTGATGATCTTCGACGAATGCCCGCCGGTGCACGTCGACGGCACGCCGGTCGACGCGGCGGTCGTGCGCCGCTCGATGGAGCTGTCGCTGCGCTGGGCGGAGCGCTCGAAGCGCGCGCACGAGGGCAACGACGCGGCGCTGTTCGGCATCGTGCAGGGCGGCGTGCACCGCGACCTGCGCACGCTGTCCGCGGAAGGACTGAAGGCGATCGGCTTCGACGGCTACGCGATCGGCGGGCTGGCCGTGGGCGAGACCGAGGACGAGCGCAACGCGATGCTCGAGCACACCGCGCCGCAGCTGCCGCAGGACCGCCCGCGCTACCTGATGGGCGTCGGACGCCCGGAGGATCTGGTCGAAGCGGTCGCCAGAGGCGTCGACATGTTCGACTGCGTGATGCCCACCCGCAACGCGCGCAACGGCCACTTCTTCACCGACGCCGGCACCGTGCGCGTGCGCAACGCGAAGTACGAGCGCGACCTGCGGCCGATCGAGGAGGGCTGCGACTGCGTCGCCTGCGCCGGCGGCTTCACCCGCGCCTACCTGCGCCACCTCGACCGCTGCAACGAGATGCTGGGCCCGATGCTCGGCACGCTGCACAACCTGCGCTACTACCAGCGGCTGATGGCGCGGATGCGGGATGCGATCGCGGCAGGGCGGTTCGAGGCGTTCCGCGCGGACTTCCACGCGCGCCGCGGGGCCGGCGCCGCCGGCTGATCCCCGCGGCCGGACGGCGCGGGCCGCGTGGCATAATCCGTCGCTTGCATCGACCGCCGCCGGCCACGAGAACCCGCCGATGAACCTGCTCGACCTCCTGATCGCCCCCGCCCACGCCCAGGCCGCCGCCCCTGCCGGCGCTCCCGGCGTGGGGATGTCGCTGATCTTCCCGATCGCGCTGATCGCGATCATGTACTTCCTGATGATCCGCCCGCAGATGAAGCGGCAGAAGGAGCACCGCGCGATGCTGGACAAGCTGGGGCGCGGCGACGAGGTGATCACCTCCGGCGGCATCGCCGGCACCGTGTCGGAGCTGGGCGAGAACTTCGTGACCGTGGAGATCGCCGACAACGTGCGCATCCGCGTGCAGAAGGGCGCGATCGCCAACGTGCTGCCGAAGGGCACCTTGAAGTCCGCCTGACGCCGGGCCGACCGAATTCCGTCGCCCGCCCGACTTGAAGTCGGCGCCGACCGTCGCCACGCCCTGATCCGGAGAGGCGGCGCCCGCCCGTGGCGCCGCAGGGGAACCCGATGCTGAATTACGCCCGCTGGAAGTACGTCGTCCTAGTGCTGGTGCTCGTCGCCAGCACGCTGTACGCGCTGCCCAACCTGTTCCCGCCGGATTCGTCCGTGCAGGTCACCGCCGCGCGGTCGGCGCCGGTCGACGCCGCGCTGCGCGAGCGCGTGGCCGCCGCGCTGAAGGCCGCCGGCCTGCAGCCGAAGGCCATCGAGCTGGACGGCGAGAACCTGCTGGTGCGCACCCGCACCCCCGACGCGCAGGCCAAGGCGGCCGACGCGCTGCGCCCGGCGCTCGGCGGCGACTACGTGGTCGCGCTGAGCCTCGCGCCGACCGCGCCGGACTGGCTGGAGCGCATCCGCGCGCGGCCGATGTCGCTGGGCCTCGACCTGCAGGGCGGCGTGCATTTCCTGATGCAGGTCGATCGCCAGGCGGCGCTGCAGAAGCGCCTCGAGGCCGCGGCGGAGGACGTGCGCTCGACGCTGCGCCAGAACCGCATCGGCTTCCAGTCGGTGGAGGCGCGCGGCTCCGCGATCACCGCCACGCTCAACCGCGCCGAGGACCAGCAGCGCGCGCGCGAGCTGGTGACCGCCAGCCAGACGGCCGGGACGCCGCTGGGCGGGCAGCCCGAGGTGCGCGTCACCGGCAGCGGCAGCACGCTCACGCTGGAACTCTCCGAGGCCGCGCTCGATCGCGCGGTGGCCGAGGCGATCGAGCAGAACGTCGCTACGCTGCGCAACCGCGTCAACTCGCTCGGCGTCGCCGAGCCGGTGATCCAGCGCCAGGGCACCGACCGCATCGTCGTGCAGCTGCCCGGCGTGCAGGACACCGCGCAGGCCAAGCGCATCCTCGGCGCCACCGCGACGCTGGAATACCGCGCGGTGGTCGAAGGCAACGCGGCGGAAGCCGAGCGCACCGGCATCGTTCCCGCCGGCGCGCGCCTGTTCAAGGACCGCGACGGCAATCCGGTGCTGCTGAACCGCCGCGTGATCGCCTCGGGCGACCAGCTGATCGGCGCCAGCACCACCATCGACCCGCAGAGTGGCACGCCGGCGGTGTCGGTGCGCCTCAACGGCGTCGGCGGCCAGCGCATGTACGAGTTCACCAGCCAGAACGTCGGCAAGCCGATGGCGGTGGTGTACATCGAGCGCGTGCCGGAAGTCCGCATCGTCGACGGCAAGGAAGTGCGCAGCACGCGCACCGACGAGGAGGTGATCTCGGTCGCCACCATCCAGGGCGTCTTCAGCAACCAGTTCCAGACGACCGGGCTCACCCAGAAGGAAGCCTCCGACCTCGCGCTGCTGCTGCGCGCAGGCTCGCTGGCCGCGCCGATGGACTTCGTCGAGGAGCGCGTGATCGGCCCGAGCCTCGGCGCCGAGAACGTCGAGCGCGGCCTCACCGCCGTCGCCGCGTCGTTCCTGCTGGCGCTCGGCTTCTTCCTGATCTACTACCGCATGTTCGGCATCATCACCTGCCTGGCGCTGCTGCTGAACCTGCTGATGCTGGTGGCGGTGATGTCGCTGCTCGGCGCCACGCTGTCGCTGCCGGGCCTCGCGGGCATCGCGTTGACGGTGGGCATGTCGGTCGACGCCAACGTGCTGATCAACGAGCGCATCCGCGAGGAGCTGCGCGCCGGCATGCCGCCGCTGTCGGCGATCGCCACCGGCTACGACAAGGCCTCCGGCACCATCGCCGACGCCAACATCACCGCCATCCTCGCCGGCATCGCGCTGTTCGCGTTCGGCACCGGGCCGGTGCAGGGATTCGCGGTCGCGCTGATCGTCGGCATCCTGACTTCGATGTACACCGCGGTGTCGGTGTCGCGCGGCATCGCCACGCTCATCTATGGCCGCCGCCGCAAGCTCACTGGCCTGGCGATCTGACGGGAACCCGCCTCCATGAAACCTTTCAGCCTGTTCCCGAACGACAGCAAGTTCGACTTCATGCGCCTGCGGTGGGTGTCGCTCACCATCGCGCTGCTGCTGCTGGTGGCCGCGATCGGCGCGATCGCGTTCAAGGGCTTCAACTTCGCGCTCGACTTCACCGGCGGCATGGGCGTGGAGCTGCGCTTCGAGCGTCCGGCCGAGGTCGATGCGGTGCGCGAGCGCCTGCGCGCGGCGGGTTACGAGAGCGCGCAGGTGCAGACGCTCGGCACCGGCACCGACCTGCTGGTGCGGCTGCAGCCGAAGCAGGGCCAGGACCTCGCGCAGACCCGCGCCGACGTGCAGCGCATCGCCACCACCGAGGGCAACGCCGCGCAGGCGGTCTCCGGCGAGCAGGTCGGCGCGCAGGTCGGCAAGGACCTCGCGATCGACGGCATCTGGGCGCTGATCTTCGTGGTCGTCGGATTCCTGATCTACATCTCGTTCCGCTTCGAGAAGAAGTTCGCCGTCGCCGCGGTGCTGACCACGCTGCACGACGTGGTGGTGGTGGCCGGCTGGTTCGCGCTCACCGGGCACGAGTTCGACCTGACCGTGCTCGCCGGCCTGCTGTCGGTCATGGGCTATTCGATCAACGACACGATCGTGGTGTTCGACCGCGTGCGCGAGAACTTCCGCTCGATGCGCGCGGATCCGACCACGGTGCTGAACGTGTCGATCAACCAGACGCTGTCGCGCACCGTGATCACCTCGCTGGTCGCGCTGCTGACCGTGCTGGCGCTGTACTTCTACGGCGGCGGCTCGCTGCGCGGCATGGCCGAGGCGCAGATGCTCGGCATCCTGATCGGCACGGTGTCGACGATCTTCATCGCCTGCCCGCTGCTCACGCTGGGCGTGCTCGCGGTGACCAAGCAGGACCTGCTGCCGAAGGCGCGCGACGAGGCGGCGCTGGCGAGGCGCCCCTGACCGGCGTCCCTGACGGGCGTCCGATCCGGAAAGCAGAACGGGCCGCGCGAGCGGCCCGTTCCGTTTGGAGCGCGGCCGATCGTCAGGCGAACAAGGAAACGCCCGGCACCAGCCACAGCGACAGTCCCGCGAGCGCGCAGCCGATGCCGGTGGCCGCCAGCACGTCGCTCGGATAGTGCAGCCCCAGCACCACGCGCGACGCTGCGACGCTCGCCGTGAACGGCACCAGCAGCCACGCCAGCACCGGATAGTGCGCCATCGCCACCAGGCTGAAGGCCACCGCATGCAGCGTGTGGCCCGACGGGAACGAGAACTCGTCCAGCGGCGCGACCCAGGCCTGGATGCGCCGATCGGAGGCGAACGGGCGCGGACGCTTGGTCCACTGCTTCAGCGCCTTGTACATCGCCAGCGCGATGACGCCGGTGGCGGCCATGTGCGCGGACGCGCGCAGGCCGTCGAGCCCGTCGGCCACGATCAGCGCGCCCATCAGCACGTACCAGAACACGCCGTCGCCGAGCCGGCTGACCGCGGCGAAGTAGGTGCGCGACGAGCCGCGGCCCTCGCACCAGCGGTTGGCACGCAGGCACCAGCCGGAATCGCCGGCGGCGAGTCGCTTATGCAGCGGCAACCGATGCATGGGTCCTCCGATCCGCCAGCGCGGACAGCAGTGCGTCGAAATCGGCGGCGACCTGCTCGGGCCGCAGCCCGGCGACCGCCTCGCGGCAGGCGCGCGCCATCGCAACGCGTCCCGCAGCATCGACGCCGATGCGCGCGACGGCGTCCACGAACGCGTCGTCGTCGCCCGGCGCGATCGCGGCGCCGTGCACGCCGTCGCGCAGAAATTCGCGCGCGGCGCCGTAGTCGAACGCGACCGTCGGCACGCCCGAGGCCATCGCCTCCAGCGTGACGTTGCCGAACGTTTCGGTCCGGCTCGGGAACACGAACAGGTCGCCGCTGGCGAAGTGCGTCGCCAGCGCCTCGCCGCGCTGCATGCCGCAGAAGACGAAGTCCGGGTTGTCGGCCTGCAGCGCTGCGCGCGCTGGTCCGTCGCCGACCCACACGCACTTGGCGTCCGGCGCTTGCCCCTGCAGCGCGCGAAACGCGCGCACGGCGAGCTCGAGGTTCTTCTCCGCGGCGATGCGGCCGACGTGGACGACGACCGGCGTTTCCGGCAGCGCGCCCCACTGCGCGCGCAGCGCGTGGTCACGCCGCGTCGGGTCGAACAGCCGCGTGTCGACCGCGCGCGGCAGCCGTACGACGCCGCGGAAGCCGCGGCCCTCGAGCTCGGCCTTGAGCTGCAGCGTCGGCACCAGCGTGGCGTCGGCGCGGTTGTGGAAGTGGCGCATCCACGCCAGCGCCACCGGCACCAGCGGCGCGGCGCCGTAATCGCGCATGTAGTGGTCGAAGCGGGTATGGAACCCGGTCGCGGCCGGGATGCCGAGCGCGCGCGCCGCACGCACCGCCGACCAGCCCAGCGGGCCCTCGGTGGCGACGTAGATGGCGTCGGGCGCGTTGGCGCGCCAGCGGGCCTTCAGCGCGCGCGTGGCGGGGAATCCGATGCGCAGGCCCGGGTAGCGCGGCAGCGGCGCGCTGCGGACCAGCAGCTCGTGCGCGAGCCCGTCGCCACGGCCGTCGGCGATCTGCCGAGGGCGCACGACGCCTACCTCGTGTCCGCGCGCACGCAGCCCGCGCTCGAAACCCTGCACCGTCAGCGCGACGCCGTTGATCTCCGGCGGATAGGTCTCGGTGACGATCACGAAGCGCATGCGGCTCTCCGGTTTGGGAGAGCCTGCGCCGGCCGTGTGCCGCCGCCGTGGCAGCGCGGTGACACGGCGGTGACATCGCAGCCGCGGCGGCGCCGCGCGGCCGCTGGCGGCGCTAGGCCGCTTCGATCGCCAGCGTGATGCCGAGGTCGGCCATGTCCTCCGGCTCGCCCGCGAGGTCGGCCTGCAGCAGCGGGCGCGACTCCAGCCAGCGCTTCGATACCGCGAGCGTCAGCGTGGCGCCATCGGCGCGGGCCTGCAGGTGCGGGATCGGATCGGGCTCGTGCGCGCGGTGCAGCAGCACCGCCAGCCGCAGCAGCGCGGCCGAACGCCGCGCGGCCGCGAGCAGGCGGTCGGGCAGGGCATCGAACGCGGCCTTGGGGATGCTGCGGCGGTGGGTGCGCACCAGCGCGGCGAGGAACTGCTGCTGCTGCCGCGAGAAGCCGGAGATGTCCGAATGCTCGATCACGTACGCGCCGTGCACGTGGTACTGGCTGTGTGCGATGGCGAGCCCCAGCTCGTGCAGCTTGGCGGCCCGCTGCAGCATCAGCCGGTCGTCGTCGTCCATCGACCATGCGGCGCAGACCTGGTCGAACAGCTGCAGCAGCGTCTGCTCGACGCGTGCAGCCTGGCCCGCGTCGATGCCGTAGCGCTGCATCAGCGCGAGCACGGAGGCGTCGCGCGGATCGTCCGCGCCGCCGCGACCGAGCATGTCGTACAGCACCCCTTCCCGTAGCGCCGCCTTGCTCACCGCCATGCGCTTGATGCCGAGCGCGGTGAACGCCGCCTCCAGCACCAGCAGGCCGCCGGTGATGATCGGCTTGCGGTCGCCGGACAGGCTGGGCAGGTCGATGTCCTCGATGCGCTCGGCCTGCAGCAGGCGCTCGCGCACCACCACCAGCGCTTCGTCGGTCACCGCACCCTTGGTGAGCTTCATCGCCGCGCAGATCTCGCCGATGGCCTTGTTCGTGCCCGACGAGCCCAGCGCCTCGCTCCAGCCGAGCGCGCGGTAGGCGCCGGCGAACTGCTGGAACTCCGCGGTGACCTCGAGCAGCGCCGCGTTCCAGCGCTTGCGCGAGATCTTGCCGCCGCCGAAGAAGCGGCGCGTCGTCGCCACGCATCCGAGCTGCAGGCTCTCGCGCTCGATCGCCTCGAAGCCGCTGCCGATGATGCATTCGGTCGAACCGCCGCCGATGTCGATCACCAGCCGGCGCTGGCCCGGCTTCGACGGCTGCGCGTGCGCGATGCCGAGGTAGATCAGGCGCGCTTCCTCGCGGCCGGAGACGACCTCGATCGCATGGCCGAGCGCGTCCTCCGCCGGCACCAGGAACTGCTGCGGCGCCGCGAGCCGGCGCACCGTGTTCGTCGCGATCGCGCGCACGCGCTGCGGCGGCACGTCGCGGATGCGCTGCCCGAAACGCGCGAGGCATTCCAGCGCGCGCTGCCGCGCCGGGGAAGCGAGCCCGCCGGACTCGTCGAGACCCTCGGCGAGCCGCACCGTCTCGCGCAGGCGATCCACGATGCGCAGCTGCCCGAGCACGTAGCGCGCGACGACCATGTGGAAGCTGTTGGAGCCCAGGTCCACGGCGGCCAGCAGGTCGCCGTCCTGCAGCGGCAGGCGGGTGCTCGGATAGACGTCGTTCATCGCGCGGATGATCCGTTATCCGCAGCACTTCTCCAACAGCGCCTGCTGCGCGGAGAACGGCGTGCCGTCGACCGGTGCGATGCGCGCGTACGACCCGTCGGTCTCCAGCGACCACGCGTTGACGTTGTCGGCGAGGTAGTTCGCCAGTGCCTCGTCGTAGACGCGCGTGGCCAGCGCCGGATCGAGGATCGGGAATCCCGTCTCCACGCGGCGCAGCAGGTTGCGCTCCAGCCAGTCGGCGCTGGAGCAGAACAGCTCGGGCTCGCCGTCGTTGGCGAACCAGTACACGCGGTGGTGCTCGAGGAAGCGTCCGATGATCGAGCGCACGCGGATGTTCTCCGACACGCCGGGCACGCCGGGCCGCAGCGTGCACGCGCCGCGAACGATCAGGTCGATCTGCACGCCGGCCTGCGAGGCCTGGTACAGCGCGCGGATCACCTGCGGCTCGTTGAGGGCGTTCATCTTGGCGACGATGCGCGCGGGCTTGCCGGCGCGCGCGTTCCTCGTCTCGCGATCGATGCGCTTGAGCACGCCGGCGTGCAGCGTGAAGGGCGACTGCAGCAGGCGCTTGAGCTTGATCGCCGGCGCCAGCCCGGAGAGCTGCTGGAAGATCAGGTGCACGTCGTTGCCGAGGTCGGGATCGGCCGACAGCAGCCCGAAGTCGGTGTACACGCGCGCGGTGCCGCTGTGGTAGTTGCCGGTGCCGAGATGCACGTAGCGGCGCAGCCTGGCGCCCTCGCGGCGCACGATCAGCAGCATCTTCGCGTGCGTCTTGTAGCCGACCACGCCGTACACGACCTGCACGCCGGCCTCCTGCAGGCGGTCGGCCAGGCGCAGGTTGGCCTCCTCGTCGAAGCGCGCGCGCAGCTCGACGACCACGGTCACGTCCTTGCCGTTGCGCGCGGCCTGCACCAGGTGCTCGACGATCGGCGAGTCCTTGCCGGTGCGGTACAGCGTCTGCTTGATCGCCAGCACGTTCGGGTCCTCGGCCGCCTGCCGGATCAGCTCCAGCACCGGCGAGAACGCGTCGAACGGGTGGTGCAGCAGCACGTCGCCGGCGGCGATGCGCTCGAACATCGCGTCGCTGCCCGGCAGCAAGCGCTGCTGGAACGCGGGGAACTTGAGTTCCGGCCGGTGCACCATGTCGTACACCTGGGTCACGCGGTTGAGGTTCACCGGCCCGTCGATCCGGTACACCGCGTTGGACGGCAGGTTGAAGTTCTCCAGCAGCATGCGCACGATCGGCGCCGGGCACTGCTCGGCGATCTCCAGCCGCACCGCGCGCAGGTAGCCGCGGCCGGCGAGCTCGTCGCGCAGCGCGAGCGCGATGTTGTCCACCTCGGCCTCGTCGACCAGCAGCTCCGAGTTGCGCGTGACGCGGAACTGGTACGCGCCCAGCACCTCCATGCCCGGGAACATCTCGTCGACGAACGTCGACAGCACCGACGACAGGAACACGAAGTCGTGGCGCCCGCCCGACACCGCCTCCGGCAGCTGGATGATTCGCGGCAGCGAGCGCGGCGCGCGCACGATGGCGAGGTTGCCCTCGCGTCCGAACGCGTCGCGGCCCTTCAGCACCACCACGATGTTGAGCGACTTGTTGAGGATCTTCGGGAACGGATGCGCCGGGTCGAGGCCGAGCGGCGACAGCACCGGCATGATCTCGTCGCGGAAATACGCGCGCAGCCACTGGGTCTGCTTCTCGTCCCACGACTGGCGGCCGAGCACGCGCACGCCGGCGTCGTTGAGCGCGGGCCGCAGCACCGCGTTCCAGCAGCGGTACTGCGCGGCGACGAGCTCGGCGGCGCGGTCGTGGATGCGGTCGAGCACCGTCGTCGGCGCCAGCCCGTCGCTGGCCGGGCCCAGCCCGAGCTCGTGCGAATGCAGCAGCGTGCCCGCGCGGATCTCGAAGAACTCGTCGAGGTTGGTGCACGAGATGCACAGGTAGCGCAGCCGCTCCAGCAGCGGCACCGAGGTGTCCTCGGCCTGCGCGAGCACGCGGAAGTTGAAGTCGAGCTGCGACAGCTCGCGGTTGAAGTACAGCGACGGGTCGCGCAGGGGATCGATGTCGGGACCGGCCTCGACGGGCGGCGACTGCTGCGCATTCATGCGGTGGCCTCGAGCAGGCGGGGGCGCACGCGGTCGGCGCCGAAATGACAGGAGAACGTGCTGCCGCGGCCGACTTCGCTGGCGATGTCCAGCCGCGCCTGGTGCAGGTGCAGCACGTGCTTGACGATCGACAGCCCGAGCCCGGTGCCGCCGGTCTCGCGCGAGCGGCTGTTGGACACGCGGTAGAAGCGCTCGGTGATGCGCGGCAGGTGCGCGGCCGGGATGCCGTAGCCGGTGTCGGCGACTTCGAGCACGACGCCGCGCCCGCCCGCGTCGCGCCGGAAGCGGATCGTGATGCGTCCGCCGGCCGGCGTGTAGCGGATCGCGTTGCTGACCAGGTTGGAGAACGCGCTGTGCAGCTCCTTGTTGGAGCCGAACAGGTCGACGTCGGCGCTGTCGTCGACGACCAGCTCGTGCCGCCCCTGGCTCAGCACGGCCGCCTCGCGCTTGAGCGTCGACAGCATCGACGCCATCGCGACCGGCTCCTCGACCGCGAGGCCTTCCTGCGACTCGAGCCGCGACAGCGTCAGCAGGTCCTCGACCAGCTGCGTCATCCGCTGCGACTGGCGCTGCATCTCCGCCAGCATCGGCGCCCATTCCGGATGCTCGTCCGGATCGAGCATGTCGAGGTAGCCGTGCACCACGGTGAGCGGCGTGCGCAGTTCGTGGGACACGTTGGCGACGAAATCGCGCCGCATCTGTTCGAGCTGCAGCAGCCGGCTGACGTCGCGCGCGACCAGCAGCCACAGGGTCTCGGAGTACGGGATCAGGCGCAGGCTGAGCGTCGCGGCCGGGTTCCACGGCGACGCGGCTTCCAGCGGCTCCGCGTTGCGCCCGGCGGCGAGCCAGTGCGCCATCGGCAGCGGCTTGAGCTTCTCCGCCAGCGGCGCGCCGATGTCGTGCGGGTAGCGCAGGTGCAGCAGCGTGGTCGCCGCGGCATTGAACCACTCGATGCGCTGGCTGTTGCGGTCGACCACGACGATCGCGTCCGGCAGCGCCGCGGCGACGGCGCGATACGCGCGCAGCATCTCGATCAGCCGCCGCTTGCGGCCGCGCATCTCGGCCTGGCCGCGGTAGAGCAGGCGGTCGAGTTCGTTCCAGATGCCGTCGCCGGTCGGCGGCTCCAGCCGCTGGCGCGCGGTCAGCCGCAGCAGCACGCGGCGCAGCCGCGCGTAGTGCCACGCCACCACGCCGAGCGCGGCGACGGTGATGACCGGCCACGGATACCCGATCGCCAGCCCGAGCAGCGCCGCGAGCGACAGCACCAGCGCCAGCTGGTAGAGCGTGCGGATCCAGGCGGAGCGGGCGCGGGGCGGCATCCCCGCAGTCTAAGCGGCGATCGCGGCGGAGAAGCGGTAGCCCGCGCCGCGCACCGTCTGCACCATGCCGTCGAGCCCGTGCGGTTCGAGCGTCTTGCGCAGGCGGCGGATGTGCACGTCGACCGTGCGCTCCTCCACGTACACGCTGCCGCCCCACACGTGGTCGAGCAGCTGCGTGCGCGAGTACACGCGCTCCGGGTGCGTCATGAAGAAGTGCAGCAGGCGGTATTCGGTCGGGCCGATCTGCACCGGCTGGTCCGCGCCGTCGACGCGCGCGAACACGCGATGCGCCGCGCCGTCGATGCGCAGCGGACCGACGCCGACGCTGCCGTCCTCGTCGTCCTCGCGCGAGCGGCGCAGCACCGCGCGGATGCGCGCCAGCAGTTCGCGCGCCGAGAACGGCTTCACGACGTAGTCGTCCACGCCGGCCTCGAGCCCGCCGACGCGGTCGTTCTCCTCGCCGCGCGCGGTGAGCATGATGATCGGGATCTCGCGGGTCAGCGATTCCTTGCGCCAGCGCCGCGCCAGCTCCAGCCCGCTGGTGCCGGGCAGCATCCAGTCGAGCAGGATCAGGTCGGGCACGCGGTCGGCGATCGCGGCCTGCGCCTCGCGCGCGTCGCCGGCGTGGATCGGATCGAACTCGCCCTTGCGCAGGGCGAAGGACACCATGTCGCGGATGGCGGGTTCGTCTTCGACGATCAGGATGCGCTTCTGCACGCAGTCACCGGTGGCGGGCGGGGCCGCGCCAGTACACTACCGTTTTGTGACTTTCCCGTTACAGCGCAACCGGCGCGTCATGTGACGCGGCGCGCTCAGCGCCGCCGCAGGTCCTCGTCGCGGATGCCCTGCCGGCGCAGCTCGAGCACCGTCGGGGTGATTGCGGCGATGCGCGCCTCGATGCGGGCGCGGGCGTAGTAGTCGAGGTCGTCGCGCTTCTTCAGGTTGTTGAGCTGGACCAGCGCGAGTTCCGGCCGCCCGCCGAGGAACGCCGCCTCGGCGTACGCCTCGCCGGCGCGGATCGGGTCGCCGGCGAGTTCGGCGGCGCGGGCGAAGCTGCGCTGGAACACGACGTCCTCCGCCACGCGCCCCTGCAGCGGGCGCAGCACCGCCTGCGCGCGGCGCCCCGCATCGGCCGTGCCGCGTTCGTTGAGCACGGCGGCGTAGGTCAGCGCGACGGCGCGATCGGTCGGGGCCTGCGCGAGCAGGGCATCGAACCGCTCGAAGGCCTGCGGCCGCCCGGCCTTCGCCTCGGCCTCGGCGAGCGCGAGCGTGATCCAGCGATTGCGCGGCTGCCCGGCCAGCAGCGCCTGCAGCGTGTCGGCGGCCGCGCCCGGCTGGTTGGCACGCATGGTCGCCAGCGCCTGGCCGTAGCGCTGCGCGGGCGTGAGCGGCTTCGCGCGCGCCATGCGCTCGTATTCGGCCAGCGCCGCGCGCGGGGTCTCCGCGCTGAGTACGCGCAGGCGCTCGCGCGCATAGTCGAACACGCCCGTCGCGCCGCCGGCGCCGGCGCCGTCCAGCCGCACGCCCGCCGGCAGCAGCGGGTTGTCGCTGCCGCCGAGGTCGCCGGTGAAGGCGACGCCGCTGCGCGCGATCTGCTCCGCGCGCTGGCGCGCCTCGCTGATGCGCAGCGTCGTCACCGGGTGCGTGAGCAGGTAGTCCGGGGTCTGGTACAGCGGATCGCTGCCGCGGTTGGTGCGCGAGGCGACCAGCATCTTCTCGAAGAACTCCGCCATGCCGGCGGTGTCGTAGCCGGCGCGCGCGAGCGTCTGGATGCCGATGCGGTCGGCCTCGGATTCGTTGGAGCGCGTGTAGTTGATCTGGCGCTGCGCCATCAGTCCGTACGCCGAGGCGATCGCCGCCTGGGTGGCGTCGTCGCTGGAACTGCTGTCCGACGCGCTGGCCGCGGCCACCGCGGCGAGCATGCCGAGCAGGATCGGCAGCTGGTCCTTCTGCGCGCGCTCGACGCCGCGGATGACGTGGTCCTGGGTGACGTGCGAGATCTCGTGCGCGAGCACGCCGGCGACCTGGTCCTCGCGATCCGCCGCGAGCACCAGCCCGGTGTTCATGCCGATGTGCCCGCCGAGCGTGGCGAACGCGTTGATGTCGCGGTCCTTCAGCATGAAGAAGGTGAAGGACTGCCGCGGGCGGTCGCTGTGCGCGCCGAGCCGCGCGCCGACCGTGTCCAGCCAGCCGTCGATCAGCGGGTCGTCGAGCAGGTAGCCGTACTGGCGCAGCTGCGCGACGAGCATGCGCCCGTACTCCTGCTGCTGCGATGGGGTGATCAGCTCGTTCGCCGACGAGCCGATGTCCGGCAGCGCCGCCTCCTGCGCCGACAGCGGAACGGCCGCGAGCGCGAGCGCGAGGGCGAGGCAGCGGACGGCGGGACGACGCAGGGTCATGGGAATCGATGCTTGCGCAGGCGTCGCAGGATGATCCGCGCACGCGGTGGGGGTGTGAATCCGTCGTTAATCCGGCGCGACGGGCGGGTGGAACGGCACGGTGCACGCGCGGACTGGAAATGCACGCCCGCCGCGCCCATAGTTCGCGGCCTTCGCCACGGCGTCGGACCCGTCGACGCCGCCCGAGTTCCCGAAGCGCCGGAGACCGCGTTGAACGACGCCGCAGCCCCCTCGATCGTCATCTACACCACCGCGATCTGCCCGTACTGCGTCGCGGCCAAGAACTTCCTGAAGAGCAAGGGCCGGTCGTGGACCGAGATCCGCGTCGACCTCCAGCCCGGCGAGCGCGAGCGCATGGTCGAACGCACGCGTCGTACGAGCGTGCCGCAGATCTTCGTCGGCGACACCCACGTCGGCGGCTACGACGACATGATCGCGCTGCACCGCGCGGGCAAGCTCGATCCGCTGCTCGACGGCCGCGCGCGCTGACGTTCCACGACCGCGCGCCGTCGAATTCTTCCCGTCACCGAGACCACCATGACCCACGACGCCAGCGGCGGCGACCGCGTCGCCGAGTTCACCGCGTTCCGCAAGCGCATGAACGAGCGCATCCTCGCCGAGCCCAACCAGGTCGTGCGCCGCTTCTTCGCGCTCGACACGCAGACCTACCAGGCCGGCGCGCTCGACGTGAAGACGAAGGAACTGCTCGGCCTCGTCGCCTCGCTCGTCCTGCGCTGCGACGACTGCATCAGCTACCACGTCGCGCAGTGCAAGGAGGCCGGCGTGAACCGCGACGAGTTCTTCGAGACCTTCAGCGTCGGCCTCGTGGTCGGCGGCAGCATCGTCATCCCGCATTTGCGCCGCGCCGTCGATTTCCTCGACCGCCTGAGAGCGGGCGAGGGCACTGCGCCGGACGCGCACGCGCACGACTGACGGCGGCGGCGCGCCGCTGCAGGAGAAGCCGGGCGCGGCCGCTGTGGCATACTGCGCGCCCGCTTTTTCCACGCCTGCCGCGCCACCGCGCGCGGCGGCGCCTGCATGGAACACGATGCGATGACCCAGACCATCACGGTGATCCGCGGCGACGGTATCGGCCCGGAGATCATGGACGCCACCCTGCATGTCCTCGACGCGATGGGGCTCGGCCTGCAGTACGAATTCGCCGACGCCGGCCTGGTCGCGCTGGAAAAGCACGGCGAGCTGCTGCCCGCGGCGACGATGGACTCGATCCGCCGCAACCGCATCGCGCTCAAGAGCCCGCTGACCACGCCGGTGGGCGAGGGCTTCAGCTCGATCAACGTCGAGCTGCGCAAGCGCTTCGACCTGTACGCCAACGTGCGGCCGGCGAAGTCGTTCCCGAACACGAAGTCGCGCTTCCCGAGCGGCGTGGACCTCATCACCGTCCGCGAGAACACCGAAGGCGCCTACATCGGCGAAGGCCAGTCGCTCAGCGAGGACGGCGAGACCGCGCTGCTGACGCAGAAGATCACCCGCCGCGGCTCCGACCGCATCGTGCGCTACGCGTTCGAGCTCGCGCGCCGCACCGGCCGCAGGAAGGTCACGGTGGTGCACAAGGCCAACATCCTGAAGTCGACCTCCGGCCTGTTCCTGAAGACCGCGCGCGAAGTGGCGCTGCAGTACCCCGACATCCAGTGCAACGAGATGATCGTGGACAACACCTGCATGCAGCTGGTGATGCGCCCCGAGCAGTTCGACATCATCGTCACCACGAACCTGTTCGGCGACATCATCTCCGACCTGTGCGCCGGCCTCGTCGGCGGCCTCGGCCTCGCGCCGGGCGCGAACATCGGCACCGACGCTGCGATCTTCGAGGCCGTGCACGGCTCGGCGCCGGACATCGCCGGCCGCGGCATCGCCAATCCCTGCGCGCTGCTGCTGGGCGCGGCGCAGATGCTCGACCACCTGGCGCTGCCCGGGCAGGCCACGCGCCTGCGCGACGCGATCGTTGGCACGCTTGAGGCGAAGGACACGCTGACGCCGGACCTCGGCGGCGAGGGCACGACGCGCACGTTCGCCGAGGCGATCGCGCGCCGGCTCTGAGCCGCGCGAGCCCGCCCGCGTCGTTGACACCTCGCGGGCACCTCCCCACAATGTCGGGCCTTTCGCGGCGTCGGCGCGCCACGGAAGTCTGGCCCGGGGCATAGCGCAGTCTGGTAGCGCATCTGGTTTGGGACCAGAGGGTCGGGGGTTCGAATCCCTCTGCCCCGACCATCCGCAGGGCATGCAGTCCGAGGAGCCTGCAGGACGCGTCGGGTACCATCGGTTCCCACGCGCCCATAGCTCAACCGGATAGAGCACCGGCCTTCTAAGCCGGTGGTTGCAGGTTCGAGTCCTGCTGGGCGCGCCAACGCGGCAACGCTTTACGGTGGCTGTAGCTCAGTTGGTTAGAGTACTGGATTGTGATTCCAGTTGTCGGGGGTTCGAGTCCCCTCAGCCACCCCATCTCGCATCGTGCGCATTGTGCGGCGCACGCTGTCTGGTTAGACTTCGCAGCACGGGCCGTTAGCTCAGTTGGTAGAGCAGTTGACTCTTAATCAATAGGTCCAAGGTTCGAATCCTTGACGGCCCACCAAACAGGACGAGGGGTTGCGCTCCAAGCGCAGCCCCTTTTTCTTTGGCCTTGCGGAACGTCTCGAGGTCCAGTCGCGCCGGTGCGGCCGGCATCGCGCCCCCGAGCCCGGCCGACCGCGCGCTCGGGTCCGACTCCGACGGTCCACCACGTCGAGGCTCCGGCGCTCGCCCGGTGCCTTTTCGTCGCCGTTGGCGCGACAATGCGCCGGCGCGAAAGTGGCGGAACTGGTAGACGCACTGGATTTAGGTTCCAGCGGGTAGCCCCGTGAGGGTTCGAGTCCCTCCTTTCGCACCAACCGGCCGCGGATGGCCGCGATGGCGGGCCTGCGGGCGAGGGCGCTATGCTCGCCCCATCGTCCGTCACGGAGCGCGTCCCATGCGCAGCGGCAATCCGGTCCTGAAAGACACCACGTTCCTCGATCTCGGCAGCGGTGCCGTCGTGCGCGGCGACGCGCAGGCGATGACCATCGGCGGCACCGTCAACAAGACGGTCGTGCTGCTCGCGCTGTGCATGATCACGGCCGCGTTCGCGTGGTCGCAGGTCGAGGTGCTGCCCGACGGCCGCGTCGCCGGCGCGACGCTGTACCTTTGGGGCGGGCTGATCGGCGGCCTGATGCTGGCGCTCGTCACCATCTTCAAGGCGCAATGGGCGCCGGTGACCGCGCCGCTGTACGCGCTGCTGGAAGGTTTCTTCCTCGGCGCGGTGTCGGCGATCTACAACGCGCAGTTCGAAGGCATCGTGCTGCAGGCGGTGATGCTGACGTTCGGCACGCTGCTCGCTCTGCTGATGGCCTACCGCTCGGGCCTGGTCCGCGCGACCGAGAACTTCAAGCTCGGCGTCGTCGCCGCGACCGGCGGCATCGCGCTGGTCTACCTCGCCACGATCGTGCTGGGCCTGTTCGACATCCGGATCCCGCTGATCCACGAGTCGGGCCTCGTCGGCATCGGATTCAGCCTGTTCGTCGTCGTGATCGCCGCGCTCAACCTCGTCCTCGACTTCGACTTCATCGAAGGCGGCGCCGAGGCCGGCGCGCCCAAGTACATGGAGTGGTACGGGGCGTTCGGGCTGATGGTCACCCTCGTGTGGCTGTACCTCGAGTTCCTGCGCCTGCTGGCCAAGCTGCAGAGCCGCGACTGACCCCGGCCGCCGGTTCGCCGTACCCGACGGGGCGCGCAGGCGCCCCGTCGGCGTTTCCGGCCCGGCGAAGCGTCCGCGACTGGCAAGCGCGGCGGCGATCGGCCAGACTATTCCGTTCCGTTGGCGGGCTTCCCGGACGGAGCCCCGACCTTCGTTCAGACATGCCGCGGCCGGAGCCGCGGTCGCAGGAGTGGATATGCACGTTTCGCTCGAATCCACCGGCGCGCTCGAGCGCCGGCTGACCTTCCAGCTTCCCGCCGAGCGCCTCGAAACGCAGGTGGGCGCACGCCTCCGCGAGATCGCGCGGGGGGCCAAGCTGAAGGGCTTCCGCCCCGGCAAGGTGCCGCAGAAGGTCATCGAGCAGCGCTTCGGCGCGCAGGTGCGCGCGGAGATCCTCGACGGCCTGCTGCGCGACAGCTTCGGCCAGGCCGTGCGCGAGCACGCGCTGCAGCTGGCCGGCAACCCGCGGATCGAGCCGGCGACCGACGCCGAGGGCCTGGCCTACGTCGCCACGTTCGAGGTCGTGCCCGACTTCGGCGACATCGACGTGTCCACGCTCGCGGTGACCCGCGCGACGTCCGAGGTCACCGACGCCGACATCGACGCGATGATCGAGAACCTGCGCCTGCAGCGCCGCACCTGGAACCCGGTCGAGCGCGGCGCGCAGGCCGGCGACGCGGTCGAGCTGGAGACGTGGTCCGAGGTCGACGGCGAGCGCATCCCGGCCGAGGGCGTCGAGCGCGGCGTCACTGCGATCGGCTCCGGTGCGATGTACGCCGGCGTCGAGCAGGCGCTGGTCGGCATGGCCGCGGGCGAAGCGAAGGCCGTCGACGTCGAGTTCCCGGCGGACTGGCGCGTCGCCCGGTTCGCCGGCCGCACGGTGCGCGTGCACCTGAAGGCGATCAAGGTGTCCGAGCCGGTGCTGCCGGAGGTCGACGCCGGGTTCATCCGCAGCTTCGGCGTCAAAAGCGGCGACATGGAGCAGTTCCGCGCGGACATCCGCACCAACCTCGAGCGCGAGCTCAAGGGTGCGCTGATGACGCGCCTGCGTCGCGAAGTCGGCGAGCAGCTGATCGCGGCCTACAGCCACGTCGAGATGCCGCCGCGCCTGGTCGAGGCCGAGGCGCGCGAGCTGGCGCGGCAGACATTCGAGCAGGCGCGCCGCCAGGGCCGTTCGATCGGGGAACTTCCGGCCGACGCGCACGTGCCGTTCATGGACGCCGCGCGCAAGCGCGTGCTGGTCGGCCTGCTGGTCGGCGAGACCGCGCGTCGCAACCAGCTGACGCTCGATCCGAAGCGTCTCAACGAGACGCTGCAGCTGATCGCGTCGACGTACGAGGAGCCGCAGCAGGTGATCGAGCTCTACCGCAACGACGCGCAGCTGATGTCGGGCCTGCAGGCGCGCGTGATGGAGGAGCAGGTGATCGACTGGATCGCCGAGCGCGCGCAGCACACCGACCAGCCGATGGCTTTCAGCGAGGCGATCCGCCTCTGAATCGACGGGCCGTCGGCCCGCCAATGCAGGCTCTTGCGTTGCGGCCCGGTTGGCCCCAAGTTGACCGGGCCGCGGCATTTGCGCCGTCCAGAATCGAGCGAACCGTCTCCATGGACAACCGAATCCAAGCCCTCAACCTGGTCCCGATGGTGGTCGAGCAGACCAGCCGGGGCGAGCGCGCGTACGACATCTATTCGCGCCTGCTCAAGGAGCGGGTGATCTTCCTCGTCGGTCCGATCGACGACCACATGGCCAACGTCATCGTGGCGCAGATGCTGTTCCTCGAGGCCGACAACCCGGAGAAGGACATCAGCCTCTACGTGAACTCGCCCGGCGGCATCGTCACCGCCGGCATGGCGATCTACGACACCATGCAGTACATCAAGCCCGACGTCAGCACCATCTGCGTCGGCCAGGCGGCTTCGATGGGGGCGATCCTGCTCGCCGCGGGCGCGGCGGGGAAGCGGTACGCGCTGCCGAATTCGCGCGTGATGATCCACCAGCCGCTCGGCGGCTTCCAGGGCCAGGCGACGGACATCGACATCCACGCCCGCGAGATCCTGTCGATGCGCCAGCGCCTCAACGAGATCCTGTCCAAGCACACGGGGCAGCAGCTCGACACGGTCGCGCGCGACACCGAGCGCGACAACTTCAAGAGCGCCGAGGCCGCGCGCGAGTACGGCCTGGTCGACCAGGTGCTCGAGCGCCGGCCGGACGATTCGGTGCAGGCGGGCTGAGCCAAGCCCTTGTTTTTGAAGCGTTAGCACGCGCGGCGATCCGGCCGGGGCCCGGCCGGATCGCTATGGTATTCTCGGGCCGCTCCCGGTTCGGCGCGCGGTTTGCAGGCGTTCCGACCACCGCACCACGCAGGCATTGGCATGACCGACGACCGACAGAGCCGCGACAGCAACAAGATCCTCTACTGCTCGTTCTGCGGGAAGAGCCAGCACGAGGTTCGCAAGCTCATCGCGGGCCCGAGCGTGTTCATCTGCGACGAGTGCGTCGAGCTCTGCAACGACATCATCCGCGAGGAACTCGAGGAGAAGGCGCAGTCGGCGCGCAGCCACCTGCCGAAGCCGAAGGAGATCCTCGAGGTCCTCGACCAGTACGTGATCGGGCAGCTGCGCGCCAAGCGCACGCTGGCCGTGGCCGTCTACAACCACTACAAGCGCATCGAGAGCCGCCAGCGCAACGACGACGTCGAGCTGGCGAAGTCGAACATTCTGCTGGTCGGCCCGACCGGCTCGGGCAAGACGCTGCTGGCCGAGACGCTGGCGCGCCTGCTCAACGTGCCGTTCACCATCGCCGACGCGACGACGCTGACCGAAGCCGGCTACGTCGGCGAGGACGTCGAGAACATCATCCAGAAGCTGCTGCAGAAGTGCGACTACGACGTCGACAAGGCGCAGCAGGGCATCGTCTACATCGACGAGATCGACAAGATCTCGCGCAAGAGCGACAACCCGTCGATCACGCGCGACGTGTCCGGCGAGGGCGTGCAGCAGGCGCTGCTCAAGCTCATCGAGGGCACGGTCGCCAGCGTGCCGCCGCAGGGCGGGCGCAAGCATCCGCAGCAGGAATTCCTGCAGGTCGATACGCGCAACATCCTGTTCATCGTCGGCGGCGCGTTCGCGGGCCTGGACAAGATCATCCAGCAGCGCAGCACCGAGGCCGGCGGCATCGGCTTCGGCGCCAAGGTGAAGAGCACCAAGGTGAAGGCGGACACCGGCAAGATCCTCGCCGCCGTCGAGCCGGAAGACCTGATCAAGTTCGGCCTGATCCCCGAGTTCGTGGGCCGCCTGCCGGTGGTCGCGACGCTCGAAGAACTCGATGAGGCGGCGCTGGTGTCGATCCTCACCGAGCCGAAGAACGCCATCACCAAGCAGTTCAAGAAGCTGTTCGAGATGGAGGGCGTGGAGCTGGAGTTCCGCCCCGACGCGCTCAACGCGATCGCGCGCAAGGCGCTCAAGCGCAAGACCGGCGCGCGCGGCCTGCGCACGATCGTCGAGGCCGTGCTGCTGGACACGATGTACGAGCTGCCGTCGATGCAGAACGTCAGCAAGGTCGTGGTCGACGAGGCGGTGATCGAGCAGAAGACCGCGCCGTACCTGATCTACCAGACGCCGTCGGCGGCGCCGAAAGTGGCGTCGGCCGACTGAAACGGCGCGCGGCCGCGCCCAGGCGGCCGCGCAAGTGTCTGATCCGCTGAAATTTCACAACGCTGGCCCGCGCTTCACGCGCGGGCTGCTTGCATCTGCGCGTCCGCAGCCTCATAACCGGCCTGCCGACCCTGCTTTCCGTGCCGCGTCGTCGTCGGTCTTCACGCGGCACCTCTTCCGGAGTTGCCATGGCCGTTACCACCGAATCCGAAGTGCTCGAACTGCCGGTGTTGCCGCTGCGCGACGTCGTCGTGTTCCCGCACATGGTGATTCCCCTTTTCGTCGGTCGCGAGAAGTCGATCCGCGCGCTCGACCAGGCCATGGACGGCGACAAGCGCATCCTGCTGGTCGCGCAGAAGTCCGCCGACGTGGACGATCCCGGCGCGGCGGACCTCTACACCGTCGGCACGCTGGCGCACGTGCTGCAGCTGCTGAAGCTGCCCGACGGCACGATCAAGGTGCTCGTCGAGGGCGTGGCGCGCGTGGGCGTGGAGCGCGTGCACGAGCGCAGCGGCGTGCTGGCCGCGCGCGCGCACGTCGCCGAGCCCGATTACGACCGCAACGACCGCGAGCTCGAGGCGGTGATGCGCACGCTGATGGGCCTGTTCGAGCAGTACGTGAAGAGCAACCGCAAGCTGCCGCCCGAGCTGATGCAGACGCTGGCCGGCATCGACGAGCCGGGGCGGCTTGCCGACACCATCGCCGCGCACCTCGGCGTGCGCCTGTCGGACAAGCAGCGCCTGCTCGAGGCGCACGGCATCGGCGCGCGGCTGGAGCTGCTGGTCGGCCTGGTCGACGGCGAGATCGACGTGCAGCAGCTGGAGAAGCGCATCCGCGGCCGCGTGAAGTCGCAGATGGAGAAGAGCCAGCGCGAGTACTACCTCAACGAGCAGATGAAGGCCATTCAGAAGGAGCTGGGTGAGATCGACGACGCGCCGAACGACATCGACGAACTCGCGCGCAAGATCGCCGAGGCCGGCATGCCGAAGCCGGTGGAGACGAAGGCGAAGGCCGAGCTCAACAAGCTCAAGCAGATGTCGCCGATGTCGGCCGAGGCTGCGGTGGTGCGCAACTACCTCGACTGGCTGCTCGGCGTGCCGTGGAAGAAGCGCAACAAGGTGCGCAAGGACCTCGCCGCCGCGCAGGACGTGCTCGACGCGGACCACTTCGGCCTCGAGAAGGTCAAGGAGCGCATCCTCGAATACCTCGCCGTGCAGTCGCGCGTGAACAAGATGCGCGGGCCGATCCTGTGCCTCGTCGGCCCGCCGGGCGTGGGCAAGACGTCGCTCGGCCAGTCGATCGCGAAGGCCACCAACCGCAAGTTCGTGCGCATGTCGCTCGGCGGCGTGCGCGACGAGGCCGAGATCCGCGGCCATCGCCGCACCTACGTCGGTTCGATGCCGGGCCGCATCGTGCAGAACCTCAACAAGGTCGGCAGCAAGAACCCGCTGTTCGTGCTGGACGAGATCGACAAGATGTCGATGGACTTCCGCGGCGATCCGTCGTCAGCGCTGCTGGAGGTGCTCGATCCCGAGCAGAACTCGGCGTTCAACGACCATTACCTGGAAGTCGACCTCGACCTGAGCGAGGTGATGTGGGTGGCGACGTCGAACTCGCTGCACATCCCCGGCCCGCTGCTGGACCGCATGGAAGTCATCCGCATTCCGGGCTACACGGAAGAGGAGAAGCTCAACATCGCGATGCGCCACCTGCTGCCGAAGCAGGTCAAGGCGAACGGCCTGCAGGCGGAAGAGATCAGCGTCGCCGAAGCCGCGATCCGCGACATCATCCGCTACTACACGCGCGAGTCCGGCGTGCGCAACCTCGAGCGCGAGATCAGCAAGATCTGCCGCAAGGTGGTCAAGGAGATCGCGCTCGCGGGCGCGAAGCGCAAGGCGGCCGGCGGCGCGATCAAGGTTACCGGCAAGAACCTCGACAAGTACCTCGGCGTGCGCCGCTTCGACTTCGGTCGTGCCGAGCAGCAGAACGAGGTGGGCCTGGTCACCGGCCTGGCATGGACCGAGGTCGGCGGCGACCTGCTGCAGATCGAATCGACGCTGGTGCCGGGCAAGGGCCAGCTGCTGCTGACCGGCCAGCTCGGCGACGTGATGAAGGAATCCGCGTCGGCCGCGCTGTCGGTGGTGCGCGCGCGGACCGAACGCCTCGGCATCGACCTCGACTTCCTGCAGAAGCACGACGTGCACCTGCACGTGCCCGAGGGCGCGACGCCGAAGGACGGCCCGAGCGCGGGCATCGCGATGGCGACCGCGCTGGTGTCGATGCTGACGAAGGTGCCGGTGCGCGCGGACGTGGCGATGACCGGCGAGATCACGCTGCGCGGCCGCGTGCTGCCGATCGGCGGGCTGAAGGAGAAACTGCTCGCCGCGCTGCGCGGCGGCATCCGCACCGTGATCATCCCCGACGAGAACCGGAAGGACATCGCCGACCTGCCGAAGTCGGTCACGCAGGGCCTGAAGATCGTCAGCGTGAAGTGGATCGACCAGGTGCTCGACCTCGCGCTCGAGCGTCCGCTGTCGCCGCCGGCGAGCGCGGACGTCGTCGAGCTCCCGGTGCGCGAGGGAGAGCCGGAGCCGGCGCAGGCGGGCGTCAAGCACTGACGCCGCCGTCGGTCGGAGAGCCCGTTCCGCGCACGCGGGACGGGCTGGAAACGCGGCGTTTCAGCGGGTTTTGCCTTGCGACGCCGCGTTCGCCGCTGGTATAACGCTGGCGACCGCGGCGTTGATTCAGTCTTCACGCGCGGAATCGCGATCGCGACGCCATGCGCGTCCGATCCCACAAGAACACGCGGACCACGTCCGCAACGGGAGCCCATTGAATGAACAAGAACGACCTGATCTCCGCGGTCGCGGAAGCCGCGGCGATCTCGAAAGCCGACGCCGGCAAAGCCGTCGATGCCGTGGTCAGCACGATCACGACCTCGCTGAAGAAGGGCGAGCCGGTGACGCTGGTGGGCTTCGGCACGTTCGAGGTGCGCGGTCGCGCGGCGCGCGAGGGTCGCAATCCGAAGACCGGCGCGACGATCAAGATCGAGGCGTCGAAGGCGCCGGCGTTCAAGGCTGGCAAGGCCCTGAAGGACGCTGTAAACTGACGAACTCGCTCGGGTGCTTAGCTCAGCGGTAGAGCGTCGCCCTTACAAGGCGAGGGTCGGGGGTTCGAAACCCTCAGCACCCACCAGCTTCAGGGTCCCTGCCGGTTCGAAGCACGGTTGATGCGCGAAGGCCGGTGCGGCATAATCGCCGGCCCACGAGGTTCAAGCGCGGAGTGGTAGTTCAGTCGGTTAGAATGCTGGCCTGTCACGCCGGAGGTCGCGGGTTCGAGTCCCGTCCACTCCGCCACTTCTTCAAAGGCGCCGGAAACGGCGCCTTTGTCGTTTCCGGCCGGCGGCATGCGACGCCGTGCGCCGAGGCTGCGCACGCGCGCCGCGCCGATCCGACCTCCGCGCGCCGCGGGCGGCGGCCGGGCTTCCACGCTACACTCGCGCGTTTTCCGACGCCGCCACGCCTATGCTGCAGACCCTTCGCGACAAGACCTCCGGCTGGATCGCCACCGTGATCCTCGGCCTGCTGATCATCCCGTTCGCGTTCGTCGGCATCGAGCAGTACATGGTCCAGCGCACCGACAACGCGGTGGCGCGCATCGACATCGCGCCCACGTGGTGGCCGGACGCGCCGTCGTGGTGGCCGGTGTCGGTGTTCTGGACGCACGAGACGATCAGCGCCGAGGATTTCCGCGAACGCCTCGAGGACGAGCGCGCGCGATTGATCCAGCAGCAGGGCGAGGCGTTCGATCCGCGCGAGTTCGACACCGTGGAGAACAAGCGACGCGTGCTCGAAGCGCTGATCGACCAGCGCGTGGTCGGCATCGCCGGCCGGCGCGCGGGGCTCGCGGTCAGCGACGAGCGCGTGCGCGAGACGATCGCGTCGATCCCGCAGTTCCAGGTCAACGGCGCGTTCGACCGCAACCAGTACCTGCTGGCGCTGCAGGGCGGCAATCCGCCGCGGACGCCGGCGCAGTTCGAAGCGCGCGTGCGCGAGGACCTGCAGCGGCTGATGCTGGCCAGCCAGCTCGGTGCGTCCGAGTTCGCGACCGGCGCCGAGTACGCGCGCCTGGTCGCGCTGCTGGGCGAGAAGCGCGACGTTAGCCTCGTCGCGCTGCCGGCGCCGCCTGCCGACACCGCGCCGGTCACCGACGCGGAGGCCGAGGCGTGGTTCAAGGGCAACGCGGCGACGTACCGCCAGCCGCAGCGCGTCTGGCTGGAGTACGTCGAGCTCAAGGCCGACGACCTGCCGGCGCCGGCGGTGGACGAGGCCACGCTGCGTGCGCGCTACGAGCAGGAGAAGGCGCGCTTCGCCGGCGACGAGCAGCGCCGCGCGTCGCACATCCTCGTCACCGTGCCGGCCGACGCCACGCCCGCGCAGCAGAAGGCGGCCGAGGAGAAGATCCGCCGCGTCGCCGCCGAAGCGCGCGCGCCGGGCGCCGACTTCGCCGCGCTGGCGCGCACGTACTCGGACGACCCGACGCGCGACAACGGCGGCGACCTCGACTGGCTCAGCCGCGGCGCGACGCCGGCGCCGGAATTCGAGCGCGCGCTGTTCGCACTGCAGCCGGGGCAGGTGAGCGAGCCTGTCAAGACGCAGTACGGCTGGCACGTGATCCAGCTGCGCGAGGTGCAGGGCGGGCAGCAGCGCGCGTTCGAGGACGTGCGCGAGCAGCTCGCCAGCGAGGTCGCCACCGCCGAGCGCGAGCGCGCCTTCAGCGACGCGTCGAGCAAGCTGGTCGATGCGGCGTACAAGAACCCGTCGTCGCTGGCGCCCGCCGCGCGCGAACTCGGCCTGCCGCTGCGCACGCTGGGCCCGGTGTCGCGCGAGAGCGCCGACGCCATTCTCACGACGCCCGCCGTGCGCCGCGCGGCGTTCCTCGACAGCGCGATCCAGGACAAGACGTCGAGCGAGCCGATCGAGATCGCGCCGAACCACATCGTGCTGCTGCGCGTGACGCGCGACGAGCCCGAGCGCCAGCGCACGCTGGCCGAGGTGCGGGCGCAGGTGGACGCGGCGGTGCGCGCCGATCGCATGCGCAAGGTCGCCGAGCGCGATGCCGACGCGC
>JXCB02000024.1 GCA_000828075.3 Tolypothrix campylonemoides VB511288
CAACCCTACCGCACCACACCAGATAACTGGCGACACCAACCCCCCGAAGGGGCGAACGCAGGCTTTTTGTGACGAACGACAGTGAGGCATGGGCGTAAGCCCACCCCCTGGGCAAAAAGCCGTAGTGAGTACGATTATTTTAATCTGCCCTACCCGAAAACCCCTTTGGGGTAGTCCCACATTGGGGTCTAAAATGACCGAAATCCTTACCCTGCAAGAGCTTCACCCCTTGAGTAGAGTAGAATTGTTGGGTGAAGTCCCAAGTTGTCATAACTTGACTTAACACTGCTATAAGTTGACTTTACTTGACTTTTGGTGATGGGGTGTTCGGTGCGGTCGGTTGGGTAGGGGCGATTCTAACTATACTTAAGTTGCTTTTACATTACTTGAGCATAGTAATAGATGAAATAACATGACTTTACTTGCCCAGTAGTAGTATAGTTTAATTAAATACATTTATTCACTTAAAAAGTATAGTAAGTCGATAGGGAATGTGTAGTTATGGTCAGGAAAAGGGAGGTATGTCAAGAGTGCCGGGAGGTACGCGCGCGAGTGCGAGCGCTTTTGATAATGACGGTGGGTTGGTATGTACTGAGTGCGGGGGATGTAGGGAATGGGGCTTCATAAGTTTGAGGTGATTCCACAGATAAAGCGCAGTGCAGCAACCCAAACGGGGAAACTATTTCGCTATTTGAGTGAGCATCCCTCCGATATGGGGATAGTCGAGATGGTGGTATTTACGCTCAAGGCATTTTGGTTACCACTGGCAATGAAAGAGAATGGGGCAAATGAAGCTGAATTGCGCTCGATTGCACTTTGGGCAATTGGACATTTGGAGAATCAGATTAATATGATTAAGCGGATCTGTTCTTTGGAAGGGATGGCACAATCGGTGTTAGTCTCGCCGACGGTTAATATAGCATTAAAGCAAGCGAGTATTGGCGTACCGGCTACAAGGGAGGTTGTACCACCTGTCCCCAAGGCGAGCGTTGCTTCCGTTGCTCCTGATAAGGGGGATGAGGAGGATGAGGGGGATGAGGAAGATGAGGATGATGAGGATGATGATGGTTTTTGGGACTCGGAGGATGACCTCATTGCTAAGGCAGAGATAGAAGTGGATGCGGGATTTCGATTGTAGTAAAGGGCATCGACTGTTTCATTATGAAAACCCCCTGAGAGCGCGATAGCTCTCAAAAGAGTTTGAGTCAGTTTGGATGCTCCCGGCGTACGCTTTTACCAGATGCTGTGCCTCGCGCCAGTCGGTACATATACCACAAAAAAAGGATGGCACTATCCGAAAACCACTCGTGGGGTAGCACTGGGTGCAGAATCAGCACAACGGAGGTGCAAACAGAGCACAATTTGTGTGGGCTACCGTCTTTACCTGGAGGCAGGCTAGGTACGCCCTTTAGTGCAAAAATACATAGATTTCTGTGGCAAGTTGTGCCTCTGTTGAGCCAAGATAGTGCGGTATCTATTAGCACGCTTTATCGCATGACGGACATCTACCTTGTCGCTACAGATGAATTATTTGTGAAAACTTTAGATTATTTGAGTTTATTTTGAATTCTGTTGCCAGTACATTTAGTTAACACGATTAACGCTGAGAAGACAACTTTAAAGCAGTGTAGTCACCGTAAAGACAAAATCCTGCCCAAAAGAAGGGGTTACTAGTATCTACGCCGCTATCTACGCCGCAGTTAGGCAGGCGGTTGTTTAAGCAATCTAGCTGAGTCCGACGCAAAGCTTCATCCCGTGGGAACTCGTCTAAGTATTCATAAAATTTGGTCATAAAAGAAACTGCTACCCTATCGGAAACTTCCCACAGACAACCAAGGATACTTTGAGTACCTGCCCGCCAAAGGGTTTCTGGTAAACTAATAATCCAGCGACCAGGTAGGATAAAGTGGTCTGCTGACCAGCAGGAAGAGAGGGTAGCATGGCGCAATTTCGTTAGATTTAATTCAGATAATTCTCTTAGACTAAGAATCTCCTCCTGCTTTCCAAACTCAGAAATTAGTACCAGTCCAGAATGGTCAGGTCTATTTAGCTCAAAGATACCGTGACAAGCTATGTGGAGCAGAGTTGCTTGAGATAATTCTTCAGTAACTACACCTTTGTTGACTGAATCGTTAATGAGGAGAATAGGCTTAATTTGGCGACCGTCTAGCCACTTGTTTAGCTGCTGGAGTTCTTGGTTGACATAAGGCAGTGTTTTAAATTGACTGTTGCCATGAGATATTCCTACTAACAGAGTTTTTTCTTGGTGAGGAGGTGACGTAAGAGGCGATCGCCTGCCTTTGGACTCATAAGCTATGGAAAGGGCATAATGTTCAATATGTTCAATCAAATACTTCCCTTTGTAGACTATGGCGGCAAAAGGAAAGCCATGTAAAATATCATCAGGTACAATTGTCAATGCCCGAATGCGTTTGGGTAAACCTTCTAGCAGCTTGGGGATTGCCAACATTTCTGCAAGGGTATTAGCTATTTCCTGCCCCACATTTGCTACCTCTACCATCTCCTCTTCATATTCGTCCTGCCAATTCATATCTCGGCGGTCATTAATATCACGGTTGCCATCTATATCTTGAATGCGTTTGTAATCGATATCGCGGCTGCCGTTAATACCTTGGATGCGCTCGTACCAGCGCTGCACCAAGTTACGTACTGCTAAACGGGTGGTAGGAATGACGCGAAAATCAAACAAAAATCGACCCGTTTTCACGACAAATACGCGATCAGGCAGAATCAAAAATGAGAGGGTAACTCTGTCTTTAGGGTGAGTCAGTAAACGCAACCAAAGTGATGCTGGGGGCAAAAATGCAACCTTTGCTTTCTCACCTTTGATGGTACGCTTAGCTAATGCATCCTTATATCTATCAATATGTTCTACTAGAGCATTCAGTCGCTGCATTAATTGCAATTGTCGCCAAGGTCGTAGCCAAAATGGACTTTTACTCAGTCTAAATTGTATCCGTTGTAGCTGATTAATCTTTGTAGCGATGTAATCTTCATCTAGCGTCCATTTATTTAGCAGATAAAATACCTGGTCTTCAGAAGTCAGTGATGAAGTCATTTGCTCCAGTAACTGATTCGTTGACGCTGTTAAATCTTCGAGTTCATCTGCTGGATAATTCAATTTTGTCCGACACCAAGACAAAATTCTTTGTGCTTGCCATAGTTCAGGAGTTAAACCCATCTCCTCTAATTGTGGACAGACTTCCTCTAGAATTCGGTTCGCTTGTTGAATACTGCTGAGGTTGTTACTTTCTGTACCTTGATAGTAAGCAAACATACCCTCAAGCACGCCAATTTGTAATTTAATTAAGCACGAATCGGTATATTTAAATACCTGTTGAATTTGCCGAAGCAAAGCTCCTGCCGTATCCAGGTTATAATCGCTTAATTGCCATTGGAACGCCAAAGCACGGTCTTCAAACCAACTTAGATAATTGGGGGATTGGGTAGATAAGTCTAGCTTTGCCTGTTCTTCTGCCACAGTCTGGTTATCGGGTCTTCTACGACGCATTTTGGTGACCGCTATTGGACTGCCCATCATCAAAGAACGACCACGAGCATGAGCAAGGTTTAATAATAATTCTGCACGGCTGACTAAAGCGGAATCTTTTATTCCTAATGCATCTATCTGGGTATCTACTAAATAATTTAGGGCGGTGCCGGTTTGGTTGAGAAGAATTAAGATATGAGCAAGATTGAGAGTTGACTGCAACACCGCTCGTGAAGAGCCAAATTGGCGACAGGTTTGTTGAACTTGTTGAAATTGTTTCAGCCCCTCGCCCAAGTTTCCCCGTAGCAGATTTAGTTTGCCAGATAGCTCTAAGCAACGGGTAAGATATTGTAAATGCTGACGCTCTTCTATTAATTGGCTTTGCAGATTTGAGATATAGGTATCTGCATCATTAAAATTACCCTGCTCTAGGTAAGCAGCTGCAATGGCTAGCTTCAATGGTAATATAGTCTGCTGTGCTAATGATGGTACTTCTTTACCCTCAGTATGAAGCAATCCTTGGTGCAGCGCCCCCAGAGCCTCGCCATACTGTCCTAAGGCTGATAGCAAACGCCCCATTGCTAGATAAAGTTCAGCGAATAATACAGTTTTGTCTTTGGTGTCAGCATCGTGCCAAAAGCAACCTGCCTCCCACTGTAATAAACCTGAAGAGGAAAACTGAATGTTTTCAATATCACCAATACGGGGAGCCATTTCTTGGAGTAAATCTCTTGCTAGAGACAACTTTCCACTATCTAAACTAAGTTGAACTCGTTTCAGGCGAGTATAGTCAGCCCAATATATGCTTTTGGCAGTTTCATATAGGGAAATAGCACTATAAAGTAAATCATCAGCCGCTTGAAATTCGCCCAATAATCCTGCTAAATCTGCCAGTAATTGTATGACTTTCAAATCTGCATCAATTAATCTCGTATCAAGACGATAGGTGAAGATTTCTAGCAAGCTGTTGTAAGCTCCAAATATATCACCTCGAAGCCATTTTGCTTGGGCTAATTCAAAAGCAGCGTTGAGTTCATCAAAACTATCGAATGTCAAAATATTCCTCCTACAGTAAATCCACTGTGCTGCTCACAAATGGGGGATGATGTTGAAATAGAACATGATAAAATTTGACGTATTGTAGAGACATTACCCCTGAACGCCTCTACAGTTCATCCCATAATTATGCGCCACCAAATTAACTGTTCTCTGGTGTAATTACAACGTAAACAGGTTTTTCTTGGGGTTCTTGATGACATTGGGAATTGTCTTTTTTCTCTTGCTCAGTTTCGTTCTGACATTGGTCATTTGCAACAAGTCTACTAGCGTTGTTGAGTCTGATGTTCCGCAAAGCATTTGCAGGGTTGGTGCCTTGGAATTGGGTGGAAGCATGACTGGAAGCACCAGCATCACCTAAGCCGCTCATATGAAGTTTCGTCGTACCAATCTCCCCTGGTATAAGTTTATAGACTCTAGCTCCAGAACCAGAAGGTATGCTTTGTTCAATTGGAACCTTAAAATCTAAGTTGTTAAACTTAGGAGAGTCTTGCCCATAGAGAAACTGTGTATCGTTCTCAACTCTCTTAACACTGCTCGGATTGTTTTCCAATTGTTTATTAATTTCATCAAGGAAGTTTTGTTTAATCTGAGACGGATTAATTTCTTCTTTGGGAAATACTTGTTCAACTCTGAGCCTACCTTGACTAATTTCTACCTTCGCCTTACGTAACATTAAATTTGGCTCTGAGCCGTGGACTTCAATTAATTGGTCAATTAGTTTTAGTGCTTTTGTGTCTTCCCCCGCTTTCAGCAACTTATCCACTTTCTTGATTCCAGTTTTTAATGATTTCTGCTTGAGTAAGATAAACTGTTGTGGATCTTGAGCTATCTTTCTGGCTTCTTGGTCATAATTAATTTTCCGGGTTTCTACTTCTGGCTCTGGAGAGGATTTAGAATAAACTTCCTTATACTTTCCAGCAGCTTGTTCTTTCTGAAGCTGTTTTTTATCCAGCCAAGATAGACGGAAGTTGCGCGAGTCATCTCCCAAGTCACCAACAAACATTTGAGCATCTATTGGCGGGGGGGGAGGGTTCCTACTGCCACTACCGCCTCCTCCGGCTTTTGGCTGTTCGCTGATTTTTAGGTATTCCTTGGAGTCGGATAGTTTTACAATGTAATCTGATGGCTGGGTGCGAGATGCCATGACAACTTGAACACCTTCAGTTTCTTTCAACACTTCTAGTATGGGTCTTTGATCCCGACTCAAACGCAAGCCAAGGGAATATCCAGCATCCATATCTCGACTGGCAAACCCGACCTTAAAGCCATTTCCGGTCTTGGAGACATTCAAGCTGCCAAATTCCGTATCACCAATAGCAGTTTTTATCTCCAGTCCGTCGGCTGTTTGAGCGACATTGCGGGTAAATACCTGATTTTTCAATTCGGCATCTGGACTGCGGAATTTAGTTTCTGCTTTGGCTTGGGCTATTGTCTCGCTAAGATTTTCACTCAGAGGTTTTGTTTTGTATGTAGCACCCTCTAGGGTTGTAAATTGAACTTGACCTTTTTCAAGTTTGACAGTTTTGTAGTCTATGTTAGACCTAAAGCCAAGTTTGCTAAGTTCAGTATTATTGGGTAAAGCAATACGCTTCTCAAAAGTGCTAATGTTGGGAAGGGAAACTCCTCCACTGATCTGTTTGATTTCACCAAAAAGTTGAAAAGATTCAGAGGCTAGTCTGGGCATAGCTTCTGTTTGTGTGCCGTTGTGTCCTTTCTCAAAAAAACCGACCTTTTGCCACTGTTGAAATCTCAAATTTGTACCTTGAGCCTGTACCCATTGAGGAAACCAGTTGTCTCGCTTAACCGATACATCTTGTAAAAAGCTTAATAAGTCGCCTTGCTTTGACTGGTTAAGCCAGTTAATCACCAGGCTCCATTTCATAATTTGATTGAGTCGTTCGTATTGAGGTTCGTAGCGGGCAACTTCTTCGTAATGGTAGTTCCACCAACTTAAAAACGCATTGGTATTTGCAGCGGCAGAGGTTTCTACCCCTGGAGTGAAGGCGCTGGAAGATGCGGCGTAAATGCGGGTAGCGTTGCGGGCAAACAACAAGCTGTGACCCTGATTTGCGACTTGAAATCCTCGGTCTTGATGACCAAACCATAGACGGGTATGGGAAAGTTCTTTAATTTCCTTAGCATAAATGGATGAAACTTTGATTCGGGTGAGGGGGTCAAAGTCGGGGATGATTTGGTTGGGAGTTGTACCTAAATAATTGAGTGCCCAAAGTTTAGCAAGTAAGTCAGTGTAGAATAACACCATTCCGACTTCCGTGCCTTTGAGCTCTCCATCGTAGCGGGCGGTCTGAAAGCTACTGACTTCTCCTGCGAACGCCCCATATTGGCTAAAAAGTTTTGCCTTTTGGTTGTTACTCTTGTCAAGTTTACCTAGAAGTTTGAGGTAAGGTTTTTCATCTTGTTTAGACAGACTAAGTTCTGTCTGGTTAATATCTTGTTCAGTTATTCCCGCATCACTACTGCTTACAAAATCACGCAGAATTGGTTTTGCTTGCGTAAAGAACTGTTGCAGGCGGGTAAAGTCGTAAGCTGGGTCTAATGAAAAGCCGCTGCCATTTACTATCCCTTGTTTGCGTCCTTCTTCTAAAGCTTGTTGGTAGGCTTTTTCTTGCTCGAAGGGTGGCAAATAACTTAACTTAGTTTCTAAACTTTGTTGAAAATTGGCTAATTGCGTCTCGATTTTCTTTTCGGACTGCCAAAGTGCCGCAATATCTTCTACCCCAATACCCTGAGACTTACGGCTGTATATTTTACGTCCACCTACTTGTAAACTGGAGCCGTTCCCCTGGGTAAAGGTAATATCATCTACTTGATTGAGAAAGCTTTGTAGGTCATCCTGGCTCTTAATGGTAGTTTCATAGTAACCATAGTTACTGCTAAAGATTTTGGCAGCGTTTATCTCCTCGCGCCTTGTAATCAAGGCGGACTGTTTGTCAGGACTAATTTCGTATTCAAATACCTCAATAGTTTTGGGCTGTTTCCCCAGGTCTTTGCGATGTCTGTCAGCAATATGTGCCAGGTCATCCATGCGCTCTGCCTGGGATGTAGTTTTTGGCACTAGAGCAACGATTGTGTCATTACCGATGTATACAGAACGAGTAGTGCCATATTCAAAATTGGCAACGGGACTCATGTAGTCATAGCGTACTGTAGGTAAGTCATAGACGCTTTGGTTGATGTCCTTGGCGGAAAGTCCTTTTCCTGCAACTACAGTTACCGATAACCAGTCTCGCAACTGATCCAACTTTTGGCGTGATGTCAACCTCTTGAAACCTTCTTGTGACTCAAAGCTGATGACTTGCGGTTTGTTGAGAGGAAAACTTTCTTGTGTTTTCTGCTTGATGATGGCATCTTTTGCTTGGGCAACATTCTCAGAAGAATGGGTTTGAATGTAAACCACTCCTAAGGCGGTAGGAACCAGTATTAAACCAGCAATACTTACGAAATTAATAATTCTTCTCATAATTGCTTACCTTCCAGCTTTACGGTGTTCTGTAATTGACGATACTGTTCTAAATGTTTCTGAGCAGCTTCATTGAGTTGCGTTTCTGGTTGCTGAGCAAACCAACGTACAAAAGACTTTGTGTAGAGTTCCATCACCTGGGATGTTCGTGCATCCTTGCTCATAAGGGACGCATTATTGAAGAAATTCTCTGCTGCTTCTAGCACTTGCTCATCGTTCTGCAAGTTTTCAGCAGTGATCAGCTGTTGATAAGACTGATCCCGCACAACTGCTGTGGTACGTTCTCGTATAAATACGTAACCAGTGACTGCTACTAGCACAGTAGCGACAACCGCCTGTAACTTTATTCGTCTATCCTGAGAACTGAAAAGCCAAGGTAGGAAAGGTTCTGCTCCTGGTTGTCGCCGTGCGTAAGTTGGTTTGAGCAGAGATATTTCTGTTGTTGTACCTGTGGGAGGTGTTACTAAAACGCGATCGCTCTCCTCCTCAAACAGCTTGCGTTCCAGAAATGCACAGATAACATCAGCATCCAGTTCCGCCAAGTCAGGTTTATCAAGAATTGCCCATTGCCATAGACTTGCCAAACTCGCTTTACTTGATGGTGGGTTTTGCAACACATTTCTCACTGCATCCCATAAATGGAGTGCCTTTCTAATCCAGCTACTGGTAGATTCGATTGGTATTGTATTGCCATTGGCGGTATGCATTACCCCAACAGGCGACTCCTTCTGCCAACCTTCGGGGGGAGTTGGTAGCCCAATTTTATGCCAAAGGTAAACAGCTTCAGCTATATAAAAATCATTAGCTGTTTCCTTAGCTTCATTAGAATCAATATAAATATTCATTGGTGCAAAACCTTTGTTGGCTTCAGCTACCATCCGTTGCCCTTTGGGAGTCAGTTGTGCGCCATGTCTCATATCAACCTGAAGTTGATTCACCTGCTCTTGCAGCTGCTCCATTGTTTCAATTAGCTCATTACGGCTCTCAAAAGCTTTCTGGAAGTAAGGATTGTAAGTTATGGCTTTTTGAATACAAAGCAGTGCCAGAGCGAAAGAATTATGATTGGCTAAACTAATCGCCCGTAGATGGTATAAACTAGCTAACAGTTCAAAAATAGTCAAATTATAGGGATAATCCTTTAAACACTTCTCTAAGGCTTGAATCCCAACTAGTAGATGTTTAGCGTTTTTCTGATACTGAACCTCTGTTTTTGCTTCCCGTAATTTTGCCAGAGTCGCTAAGTAGTTAATCTCTGCTAACTCGTCCTGAAGTTTAATAAAATTGGGTGAAGATTTCAGCCGTTGCTGGCAATAATAAATTCCTTTTCGCCATTTTTGGGCTTCTTTACACGCAGTAATTCGTGCCTGCCAAGCTTCTGCTAATAAAGTTTCTACTTCTTGAACAGAAACGGGAGATAACTCAAGCAACTGCTGAATATAGTCGATGTGAACAAACGCACGCTCTTTCCAAGACGGTTTTACAGTCTTTGGTATCAGTCCATTATAAAAAGCACAGTGAGTATCAATAAATAATTCATTCAACAAGCACTGACGAAGTTTTGCAGGATCGTTCATTATCTGAACACCAGAAATATTGGCTACAGTTAGTGTTATTTCCTGCCATACTTCTGGCTGTTTCAGTAAAGCCTTTAATTCAATTTGCACCTGATTCCAGAAAAAATCAGCCCTTTGCCACTTTGCAGCAAGTTCTGCTTCTATTGCTAGTTTATGTTGAACTAATAAATGCCCTAATTGACCTTTGATATCTAACTCCCATCCAGTCAGATACTGCCAAGTAGAGAAATTTTTGTTGGCAAGAACCAATATATTTCTAGCAACTTGTTGGTCAGCAGTTAACTCTGCTTGATTAGAATACCGTTTGTAAAGATTTTCTGAGATGAACGGGAATATTCGCCTTTGAAGATAATCTGAAACTGCAATCATAAACCCCCAGAACAAACGCATCTTGTTAATAAGAACGGCTAATTCTTAATAAAGTTCTTAAGAATCGCATTAAACACTGCTTATTGATATAACACTTAGTTTTGCTTTTGACCTACTTTTGATAAGTAGGTCAAAAGAAGCGATTGCGCGGAGCGCAGACGCTAGAAGCGTATCGCGATAAATCCGATGGCTCCGTCGAATCCATCAAACTAACTTTTTGTTAACAATATGTGTGCCAGGTTTAGATGCGTTTACCCTGTAAAACTCCCTTAGGAACCGCAGTCATAATCATGATCTCACTAGTCACCCAGTCATCGAAAATTTCAGAAACTTGAGAATCGGAAGGATAGGGAACTATGGCACGAGTTTTAACTCGTTGTATTATGCGGTTGAGATTATTATCATGTGAAATAGGTGTTTGTATGTTAACAGTATTTGATGAACGATTGTAAAGGATTTCAATACGGCTTTGTTCCAATAAATTACCATCAAATTCGTCAGTACTAACAATCAACTTAAGGATATCTTTATACTCCGTCACTCCCTGTTTCCAGAGATTTTGAGGTATGGAAACAGGGATAGATTTCCCTTCTAAAGCCCAAGCTTCTTGTCCTGGTTGGAGCCAAATTCCAATTTGACCCCCTGCAAAAGGAATTGCCGAGATTGCAAAACGTTCCGTTAAATCGAGTAAAACACAGTAAAGTGCCTTGCCACTTGTATTAGTTAGTTTTATCCTTATTGCTGGAGGTTGTAACTTGCCGTCATTGATTTGGTACTCCAAACGAATCTGGTAATCCTGAATTTCTGACTTTTCTTGATAAATCTGCATTCTTACTGCATCGGCTTGAATTCGCCCATTTGCAGGACTAGATAAAGTGGCGACATTCATCCATCTAGCAATATGTTCTAAAGCTTGAATCGCACAGAAAGCACTTTCAAAATTAAACCCTGCAATCGGAGATATTAATTGACGGCAATCACTCGCACGAGTAATGAGGTATTGATCGTGAAAAGCTTGTAGATAAAAATCTGCTTGACTTGATTCGTATACTTCACATACATAAAGTGAAGGTCGCTCGCCGAAACAGACTTTTTGGATAGCTTCACGTGCAAAATAAATGCCTGATTCCTCTCCTTCAAAGCAAACTTTTAAACAAGATAAAGGCAGATTGGTAATCACAGCTTTGTAAGTAAGCTCTGGGTCTAATTCTTCTCTTTCCCCTGATATGGTAATTTTGCTCAACTGCGCCAAGACTTCTGTGATTTCTGCCACAGCGATAGCAGATGAAAGCTGGTTAATATTTTCTGTATCGAGAGGAAAAATAGCTAGTCTGGTTTTTTCGTTTCCGGAACCACGTACAATACCATGAACAGCTCCCCCATCCATACTCCAGCCGTTGATTCCGTGATAAGTCACCGTAAAATAAGGCTGCCTTTTAGTAATCGTACCACCTAAAAAAGGCTGGTCTAAGTAGCTTGAATTTGTCGCTTCAATTTGTGGCGACTGGTTAGGGTAAAAACTACGTACTAACGCATTAGTTCGCTTAAATAAATCTCGATAAGTTAAACTACCATTCTTTTGCAGACTATCAATTAAAAAGTAGGAGAAAACTCCTCTTTCTTGACTGTAGTGCTCTCTAGCCTTTTCATTATCTCGACAAGCAGCTAATAATATATACTCTCCTTTTGGTAAAGAAAACTTACTTAGGGTATTGCCGCTAGAATTATCAGAAGAGAGTAGACTATTGATTTCGTCAGGTGAAAAGATAAAACTAGAAAGTGGTCGTTGCCTGAAGTCAGTGTCAACTGTACGCACGCCTGTATATTCACAAGAACGACTGCGTGATGCTCCACCAGAATGACAGCAATCTAAAATCACAACAATATGGGGATTATTTTCAGCAACTTCAGCAATTAATTTAGCCAATTCTTTATCGGCTAAATCCCAAATATTGTCTGTGCGACTATCCCAACATACTAAAGTTTCATTCAAATGGTCTGGTTCTAAATGCCAAAATTCCTTTGCAGCATATTCTTGAGAACCATGTCCGCTGAAGTAAAATAACGCAATATCGTTGCTTTGAGCCTGACAAAGATGCTCCCGAAAGCCATCAATAACTGCTTGACGCGTTGCTTGGTCATTAATGAGTTGTTTGATAAATAGCTTATCATTATTGTTGGCAAATCTTTTTTTTAAAAATTCACCACTGGCTATCACATCATTAATACATCCTTTTAAGAGGGGAATTGTAGGAGATTTATAATGATTAATTCCTACTAAAAAAGCATATATACTATCAATCATAACTTCATCCTTGTTGGTATTTTTCAAAGTGATAGCAATCGAATTATGACTGCATTTCCATATTAATTTGAAAATGCAAAATCCCCAAGTTTGGTAACTAAATGACAAATTTCTCTGTGAAATTATCTTCTCCTAGACTAATTCTCAAACTAAACTTATCTCCAATATTTCCCTTGAATCTCAGTTGCAACCAGTTATTCGCCTTTGCTTGTTTTTCGAGATGAGGAATTGGATTATCTTTGTCATCTAGCAATTTCATATTGACTCCATCTGGCAAGAAAATCGATTCATCAGCAGGATAAAGTCGTAAGAGAATTTCAATTTCATCCTGACTCAACTGTGTTTGACGAAGAATTAAAACTACTGACTGAGACAAATGCATGAGGTGAATAATTTTTGCACCACCTACTTCTCGTTTTTCAGTAATATTAACTGGAGAAATATCTCTTGTCGCAGCAGCAACAGATAATTCAGATTGCCACCCAGCATCAAACAAACCTTCAAACCATTTGCTTAGCTGAAGCAGACCTTTGCTGACTTTAGCAGCAGTCAATTCTACGAAGTCTGTTTTGACATCTGGAATTTCTTCAGTTTGCAAGTTGTGAAGATAAATTAGGAACTCTTGCAGAGAGTTTAATTCACTAAGAGGTAACTCTTCCTTGTCAACTGATTGAACAAAACCTAGTAGTCGTGCTTGATTATTAGCCTCATCAATTTCCACGACTAGATACCCAATACGGTTTGACCAAACCTCTGGGGGAATGTGGCAAAATGTGTCTCTAGGGGTGACTGGACGGCACTCTAGCAAACCCTTATCTTTAATAAACAAGCCTGCGGTATTCATTAAAGATGATGTGACGCTATCCCAACTAGAACTTTTTTCTAACTCTGTCTCAATTTCCATGCATTGACAGTAAAAGTCACCTGCCAAGACTGCCAATGTATTCAGATAAACTTCACGTGCTTTTTTGTGGTTACCTTGCCCCTGACTCAATTTTTTTGCAATTTCAATCATTTTGCCATTGATAGGTACAGTCAAAGCAGATATTTTAGAAGGACTCATTGCTTGTTTTCTCCGTATATTTCCATTATTCACAAAGATACTTTTTAAAGTAAGCAGCGTACTTTTCACAGTATTGAATGTAAAATTTGTAAACGGGACCGTGTGTGTTTCCTAATTCTAATTCTTGGACAATTTCTTTCCAGGTTTTTTCTTCTTCAATTCTCTTGAGAGCAATGGATTGAAAGCTGGCTTTAGGATTATTCTTGAACAGCTTACTTGCTAGCAATCCTTCTGGGTCTTCTTTAAGAAATGCTATCATTTCTTCACGTGTAAGAGGATGAATATCTGGATACTTAATATCAGGAATATCCATCTCATAACCCTCATCATTTATGTATATGGGCAGAACCCTTCCATTCCAATTAAGCCAGTGAAAAACATTAATTTTTTTCTTTGTTAACATAAAATAAATCCAACCCATAACTGAACCTTTTTTTGGCTCGTATTTGTGAATGTTTTTACATACATATAGCCAAAGTTCTTGAAGCGACTCTTCATAAAGATACCCTCCTGATAAATCATTGTTTTGAAGTTTCGGTATCTCGATTTTTACTCTTTCCATGAGTACAGTCATTAGGTCTGTAAGTTTAATTTGTTTTTCTAATAATGCTTGTTGTTCTGCTTCACGACTCAGCCCATCATTCTTTGCTTGTATTGCTCGTATTGCTGCTTCTTTAGCTATCACAGCTAGTTCTTCTAAAGAAGGCGGTGATTGATTTTTCTCCATAGCAAGCTTCCCCTATTTGTGCGTTTGTTTTATTTATTTTTAGTTAGTCTTGTCATTTTTATTTACAAAAATTCGCATAACGATAGGTATTGTCTTGACAATCACTGATAATGAACTGTTCAAAACTGTATATCCAAGCTGCTTCCTCCTCCGATAGGCTTTGTTGACTATGGTTTGCACTCCGTTTTGTTCAGGTTCCTATATTAGTCTCCAAAGCCTGAGGGTAGTTTTATGCATTTTTGGGAAAAATCTCAATTTTTTTAGGCGGGATGTTGAGAAGTTGTTAATCGTAGCGATCGCCTTGCACTGTGTGGATGGATGACATTGGCACGAAACCGACCAGGGTGTAGAGGCGGTGAAAGCCAGTTCCGATTTCGGACTCTCTTACGCTGGATTAGTCGGATGGTTGAATCTCGGCTGGGCTCACATCTTGTACCAAGAAAAATTTATGTTGTTTTGCAACTCAGTATTAAAGAAGAAGTCCTTGATTTAGCGAGAAAGGCTAATGAAAATAATGTAGCTTTCTCGCATATATTTTTACTTTGTACGGTTTTGTACGGAGAGGTGCAAGATATGAGCCTCTCACGGGTGCGGCGATCGCTCCCGTTACATATGAAAGAAACACAATTTGCTGAAAGCCTTATTAGACAGCTATCCCGTTGCCCACACCTTCACCGCTTTTTGACTCAAACTGGATCACGTTGCGGACTAGTGAGTCTTAACTCAAGCTTCTAGTTTGGGTTTTGGAAGTTCCTAAGCGTAAAAAATGAAGTTTTGTAAAAAAAATGTCTCTTTGAGTAAAATTAACCCTTCTCATCGGAGGTCTTGGTATAAGGACATTTCGATGAGATACGAGTGAGGATTAAACTGCGTTCGCGAACGCGAGTGCGTGCGCTTTGCGCTCAGCGTGCGCCCCGCCCATACTCAACTATTTAGGGGTTACTCTACCAAAGCCTGAAATTCCTTCAGAAAAGGGGTTTCTCCAGAACGAATCGCACTTACACGGATCTCGTCTCAACCCCAATAGAGTGTAGGCTACTTGGTACAGCAATTTGATACGGCACAGCAATTCATATCCACCAACACTTCCACCAACACTGATTCGCGGTCGGTGCTGGCAGAGTTTGTCGTGAATTAAAAGGAATCAACACTATGATATCGAACACTCAAGAGCAATCGTCAAATAGAACTCGTATTGAGATTCCACCAACAGACTCAACTTCAAACCCCCAATTAGGTCAACCGTTTACACCAACACTCTATGATTATCTTGCTTTGGTTCCTGTGTTGGTTACTGCTGCTACTCCATTAATTTTGGGATTGCGGAATAAGAAATCTTCGGAGCCGGACAGACTGGAATCTAAGGATAATGATTAACGGTAGTGTTATAGATCTGTTGCTGAACACTTAAAGAGATAGACCAAACTCATAGCTGGATGCTTAAGCCAGGGAGTCACTCCCCTGGCTTAAGCATCCACATAAAAAGCTTCGCAGAATATTATAGTAATAAATTTAACATAAGCTTAAATTTTATGCGGAGTAGCTGTAAAGAGCTATAACCAATTGATAATTGTAAGTTTGTATTTTATTACATTTGTAAATTTGTTTTTTTGTAAATTTGTAATTTTATCTTAAAGCTTAACATTTCAGGTATTTTAGCTTTGTAATAATGTAAATACTTACATAATTACAAAAACACATATATGAAAATTGCCATTCTCAATCAAAAAGGGGGCAGTGGCAAGACAACAGTATCCATCCATCTGGCTCATGCTTTTTGCTTAAAAGGGTATCGAGTATTACTAGTAGACACTGACCCCCAAGGCTCAACCCGCGACTGGGCGGCGGCACGAGATGGGGATTCCCCATTTAGCGTAATTGGTTTGGATCGTCCCATCCTGCACAAAGAATTGCCCAAGCTAGCGCAGGGGTACGATTACGTTTTTATCGATGGTGCGCCGAGGGTTTCTGACTTGACGCGTTCGGCAATCATGGCAGTGGACTTTGTGCTGGTTCCCGTGCAACCATCTCCCCTGGATGTGTGGGCGGTGCATGAAGTGGTGGAACTGGTACAAGAAGCCACTATATATAAGCCAGAACTAACAGCAGCATTTGTGATCAACAGAAAAATTGTGAATACTGCCATCGGGCGAGAGGTGACCGAAGTATTAGAGGAATATCCCTTTCCGGTGCTGAAAGCACAGATAAGTCAAAGGGTAGCATTTGCTGAGTGTTTGAATATTGGGAGTACTGTTTTGGAGACTGCCCCAAAAAGTGCTGCAAGCGATGAAGTGCGGGCAGTTGTTGAGGAAATATTAGCAGCAAAGGAGGAAACGGATCGTGGCAGAAACTAAAAAATCACAAAAACTCAGCTTAAAGCCAGGAGTTCAGACAACGCCTGTTCCAGAAGAAGCCGCAGCAGCATGGGTTGAAAGTCGCAATGGTACTGACGCGCCTAGTACTGTTGCCCAGGAAGAAACTAGCAATGGCATTCGCAAGCGAATCACCTTTGAGGTAACAGAGGCACAGCACCAGGAGATTAAAATCCGCGCTACCAAGAAGGGTATGACCATCAAAGAATATATGATTGCCCTAATTGAAAAGGAGTTGGAGGATTAATGTAAAATTTTACATATTTACACAATTACAATTGTAATTAATTACATAATTACATATTTACATAATTATAGCGGTTTGCAACTGAGTGTAATACATCAAAGAATGATGAAACCACAGATGGACACAGATAAACACAGATGAATTTGTACTTCATTCAAATGAAAACGGCTGTATATTTGTTGTTTTGATGGTGTTATGGTCATGAACAGTGGCAGAACTACAAGGGCTTATTCGCTTTTTCCGATACTGCCAGATGTACCTGAGATTTATCCTGATGGAGAAGACTTGTTTTGGGATACGGCGTAATGGGAGTCAATATCCAACAAAGGCAAGGCTTGTTGCTTGCAATGCTTGCTCACGAGCGCTCCTCATATTCTTACGTTTAACACAGCCGACTTTAACCGCTATTCGGCTAAATCACCCCTGTGCGCCCAGCAACAGTTACAAGAAAGAAAAATTAGGGAACCGTTGAAAAGGAATTGTCGGGTTAATATAATTGATTCTATAAATACATAATTACATAATTACATTTGTGTATTTGTGTTTTTTGACATTATTACAAAAGTAATCTGGGCAGAGGCTAAGTGTCCGTAAGCTTCTGTTTGCTAAATTTAAGACATTCCTAAATTGCATCCGACGAGAAACGCCACCTAGCTGCCAAAGCTGAATCCCTTGCTGAGTTTATGGCATTCTGCGACTAGCAAGTGAAGCGGAAGTTTAAATTGATGATGGATGAGTAGGCGATCGCGCAGCTGACGGCAGCATTTTTTCAGGAAAGTCTGAAAGGGTAGCTTATGGCTTCAGATAGTCAAATTGCAGGCTTGCTTCAGAGGTTTTGCGTCGTTACGGTCCGGCAAAGGCGACGGTAGTCGATGTGGCTCGTTTTCTGGAGGTGAGTCACGGCACAATTTATCGGCATTTTCCCAGCAAAGCTGCTTTGCGCGATGCGGTAGCTCAACGGCTAGCCATTTCTTCAGATATTTCTTTTGTAAAAATGTAAAAATGTAAAAAATTACATTGAATAGGTATTGAATCGAGATGCCCATTGTTGGTTTGCAGACTAAATGAAAATTTTTTGACGTAATTATAAGGTTTCTGGCTTCTCTTGTCGCAGACTAATTGAAAATTTGTCACGGACAAGCGTGAAAAAATCCTACATAATTAGCGGACTAATTGAAAATTTCTGCACTCAGCAGTTCAATCGTAGCAGATAGCGTTGACTTGACAGAAGTTATACTAATGAACAACTAGGTTTGTGTGGCAACTCTGAATGAACAGCGATAATCTTATTAAAATCCTGTTTCTAGCGTCTGACCCTAGTGATACTTCCCGTCTACGTTTGCAGCAGGAGTATCGAGATATTGAAGAGAGGCTGCAACTAGCCAAGCATAGGGAAAGATTTTTGTTAAAGCCACAACTAGCGGTGCGTGTCGAAGATATCACTCAGGCAATATTGAATGTTGAGCCACAAATTGTGCATTTTTCTGGACATGGCACAAGTACTGGCGCTTTGTGCTTTGAAAATCAATTGGCTCAAGCTCAACCTATTGAACCTGATGCTCTGGCTGTAATATTTGAATTGTTTGCCGAGCAAGTCAACTGTGTGGTGCTGAATGCTTGTTATTCACAGCCCCAAGCGGAGGCTATTGCCAAGCACATTCAGTTCGTAATTGGCATGAATCAAGCAATCGGCGATCGCGCTGCGATTGCTTTCTCTGTTGGTTTTTATAAGGCGTTGGGGGCAAATCGCTCAATTGATATGGCATACAAGTTTGGTCGTGCAGAGATTCAACTGCAAAGCATACCGGAGCATTCAATCCCTGTTCTTCATGTAAAAAAAGACCTGAAGGAAAAGCCTTGCGAGGCTAAATGGATGCTTGTATTAAGTGCCACTATTGATGAAATCGACAGAGCACGTGCAGAAGCTATAGTTGCCCATTTGCGTCAAATTTCGGGTGATCTATCCTTAACACTCAAAAAGATTGAAGTAGGTAGCGTAAAGCTATTTTTGGAAGGTTCCCAAGACGGGTTGAAGCACATTGAGGCTCTGTTCAAAGCGGGGCTACTTAATGAAATAGTGGGTATCCCCGTTCAGGATGTGCGGAATGCAGATTCAGAGTCAACTAGTTCGTCTGAAATTCTCACTCGAAGTATAATACGCATCCTTTTGATTGATGACAACCCCGATGAGCGCTTTTTAATGTTCCAGCAGTTGCAGCAAACTTTTCCTAATATTGAGGTAGAGGAAATTACAGAGGCAGAAGCCTTATTCCAGGCACTTTCAGTAGGTAGTTTCGATTTGGTGTTGATAGACGATCAACTGCGCTGGAGCAATGGGCTGAACGTTTTGCGTGCCGTTAAGGAGATTTCTCCGGACCATCCGGTGGTCATGTTTATTAGTAGCGGCAATGAGCAGATTATTGCAGAAGCCCTAAAGGTAGGGTTGGACGACTACGTCATGAAGTCGTCCACAGACAACTTCCGCTTGACAGTTGCTGTGCGTAATATTTTGGAACGAGCCAAAGCCAAACGAAAAGCCGCTCGTTTAGATACCCGCTTGCAATCATTGTTACATCGGGTGAACATTGGTGTATTTCGGTTAACTGTTGATGGACGGCTGCTTGAGGGTAATGCAGCATTTTTGAGCTTACTGGGTTTGAACTCATTGTCAGAAGTTCAAAGCACAAACATACAGCAACTCTACTTGCAAGCACAACATCCCCCTGAACTGACACAATGGGAACAAGAGGTTTTGTTACGCCGAGCAGATGGAAGCTCAGTATGTGTTTTGTTGAAACAGACCCTGAGCAGCATTGATGGTGAAACCGTAATTGATGGTTTGATGGAAGATATCAGCGAACGCAAGCAAGCCGAAGCCGAGCGCGATCGCCTGTTGCAACTTGAGCAAACGACACGGGCTGAAGCAGAGAGAGCGAACCGCTTTAAAGACGAGTTTCTAGCGACCATCTCCCACGAACTCCGCACACCTCTGAACACAGTGCTTGGTTGGGCTAAACTACTCCAAAGTCGCAAGTTTGACTCAGCAAAGACAGCTCAAGCCTTAACATATATTGAGCGTAATGCTGAGTCACTGTCTCAACTGATTAACGATCTGCTTGATCTATCCCGAATTCAGCAAGGCAAACTGAGCTTGAATGCGTCCTCCGTCAATCTAGTCTCTATAATTTCGACAGCGCTAGATTCGGTTCGTTTAGTAGCTCAAGCCAAGTCAATCCAATTTCAGACAGTGTTTGAACCGAATGTGGGGCAAGTTGCGGGCGATGCAACTCGCTTACAGCAAGTCGTTTGGAATTTACTTAGCAATGCTGTTAAGTTTACTCCCTCTGGCGGTCGAGTAGAAGTTCGGCTAGCGCAAGTTAACTCCCTAGCCCAAATCCAAGTGATTGACACAGGGGAGGGAATCAGTTCAAACTTTCTGCCCTATGTATTTGACAGCTTTCGCCAACCAAAGAGTAGCGCTACACGCAGATTTGGCGGACTAGGGCTAGGACTGGCGCTAGTGCGTCACCTAGTGGAACTGCATGGTGGGACAGTCACTGCAGAAAGTCCTGGCGTTGGACAAGGAGCAACGTTTACAGTACAGTTGCCACTATATCAGAATGAAAGCAGTAGAGAACAATCGCTCCCAACAAGTAGCACCATTAGAGTTCTAGTAGTTGACGATCACGAACTGACTCGATTAACCCTGAAACTAGCTTTTTCTGCTCAGGAAAATATTCAAGTCGTTGGCTTAGCCAGCAATGGTCGAGAAGCAATAGAAATGGTTGAACGCTACCGCCCAGACATGGTTATTCTCGATTTACATATGCCCGAGATGGGCGGTTGGAGCGCTGCATCTCATATTAAAAGTATTGCTCCAAATACTCAGATTATTGCTTACTCCTCAGTGGAAGACCCTACGTTTCAACAGATGAGGGAAATAGGTAGCTTGGATGCTTTTTGCAAAAAAGATGTACCTACGACTGAACTCATTGCTTTAGTCAGGCAGTTAGGACAGCGTGCTAATAGCCAGTTTAGTAATCGTGAATCATAGGCAACATAAGCGTTGTCTCAAAGCACAACTAGTTTCGTGATGGTTCCAGCCTTGACTGCCAAAGTTTGTCCAACCTAAAAAGATTTGGTGAACTTCTGTAGTTTAATTTACAGCCAACCGTTTTCAACTTGTCTGCGACAAATTTTCACATAGTCCGCGACAATTTTCACTTTGTCTGTGAACGTACACCCATCTAATTCTCTGTTGTTGGGCGATTTCCCCAAAAAGTATAGACAAGCTTCTATACGGTTTTCTACACTCAAGCGATGGCGCGTACTCAGAGGTGAGAAGCAAGCGTTCGCGTAGCGTGTAAGGACTCAGCGAATCGCTTTCCTTTTTGATATCAATCCTGATATCTCTTCAGCGATTTCACATAGGGGACACCGTTAACTGGCACTCAATAACTTCCGCAGTCTAAATGTAATTAATTACTGAATGTAAACGTTAAGGCGAAAACTCTGCTACTCGTGATATTCGTTATTGGAAACATACATTATCGCTAACGTCTGCGTCGGGCATTATGCAAAATGAATCACAATCGGGTGAAATTGTCAAGTCGGTGTTGGAGGCTTGTTTGGATGCACCGGTGGTACGGTATTTTTCCCAACCGTTGCATGATGATCCGGATGTGTTGGAGCAGTTGTTGGCTGATAAGCGCAATCCCAATACCCGGCGGGCGTATGAGAAAGATATTAAGGACTTTTTTTTGAAGATGACGGATGTACTACCGAACCGGGATAGTGTGCTGGAGTTTTTACACCTGGAACGGGAGCAGGCTGTGATGGTGGTGTTGAAATATAAGGCGCTGCTCATCCAAAGTGGGGTGCGCGAAGCAACTGTCAACCGGCGGTTGGCGGCGATTAAATCTCTGGCGAAGATGGGGAGAAAGTTGGGAGTTTGTAACTATTCTTTGGAGGATGTGGAGTCTGAGCGAGTTAAAGCGTATCGGGATACGCGGGGTGTTGATTCTAAGACTATAGCCTTGGTGATTGGACAGTTTGATAGAGAGACTAAGTTGGGTAAACGCAACTATGCAATTTTTCTGGTGCTATGGGGGTTGGCTTTACGAAGGAATGAGGTGTGTCAATTAAATGTGAGTGATTTTGATTTTTATGGGCGCAAGTTAAGAATTTTGGGGAAGGGTCAGGGGACTAATGAAGAATATATTGATATGTCAAAAGATGTGGCGAATGCGATTGCAATTTGGTTAATGGCTAGGGGGGATTATAATCCGGATTTGCCGATTTTTACGGCTTTGGATTTTTATAATTCGGGGCATAGATTGAGTGGGGATGCTATACATAAAATTGTGGCGCGTGCGTTTAAGGCGGCGGGTGTGAAGAAGCCGATGTCACCGCATAGGGTAAGGCATAGCGCGATTACGGCGGCGTTGGATGCGACGGATGGAAATATTAGGAAGGTGCAGAAGTTGAGTCGGCACGCTGACCCACGGACGTTGATGATTTATGATGATAATAGGAATAAAGACCAGTGGGAAATGTCGGATTTATTGACGGGGATGTTGAAAAAGGATAACTAAATTATAGTCAATTGTGAGTTTTTAGTGCTACTTTGTATTGCTACTCGTTTAGCTGCCAAATTTCAATTAAGAAATTTATGGCAGATTCAATTCGGGCTTGTAGTGCGATAAGCTGCTTGTGTGTAAACGGAATAGTAACCTGGTGAGTGCCGCGCTGAAATAGATTAACAATTTCTAAAATCGCGTCTACATCTTTTTCGATAAAATCAGAAAATATGTCGTGATTGACACTTCTGCATATATAAAGTAATCTAGCTTTTCTTGTGGGTTTACCATTTTGAAAAAGTTCTTTATTATCACTATTTTCACTCCACTTTTTCATTTCATTGTCTGGAGATAATCGATGAATGATTTGAGTAAATAATTCGCGTAGTGATACCGCACAGTGACGAGCATAATCTGGATTCTCTGTTGAATTTAAAGCCGCTTTAGCTCCTTGCCACATTGGAACTAAATCTGGCGAACCAACATGAATTAAAAGTTTTTCTATTTCCTCTCTTTCTCCTGAAAGTTCGTTTTTAATCGATTGTTTTTCTTCCTTAAGTTCATCCTCTATTTTCTCTTTTTCAGGAGTTGATACAGTTTCTAAAATCTCTACATTATTAAGCACTTCTAGTGCAGGAAGTTCAGAAATAATTCTGAATGATAATGGTTTTTCTAAAATGAGTTGTTCTACTGAGGCTGTTAAATTTGAGTATGAAATTGATAAATTGAAAAAACTACTGTACAAAGACTTGTGTAAGTCTTTGTGAATCTGTAAAGATTTCAGATTTTCTGAACAGTATAATTGCTGTAGTGAGCTTTGAGCTAAGTCGGCTATTTTAATACTTCTAGAGATACTAGATATTGCATTTGAAACAAATTGGGTATTGATTTCAGTGAGTAAATTATTTTTACCAATGATGTCACTTCTTGTGCTGCCAGAATCAATTTTGATGAGTTTTAATTGTTTAATTATATCTGATTGTGAAGAGAATCTATCAATGTAAGAGCTATTAATTTGTTCCAAGATGTGACTCATCGCTGAAACTTGTTCTCTATATTGAAGACCAGTGAATGCCAACTGGTCTAGTATTTTTTTGATATTCGTTTGAGGAAAATCTCGATAAAAATCGTATTTATCCATAATTATTATTCAATCAAGTGTATTTGCGATATATAAAATAAGATGCTACACAGAAGTGCATTCTGTAATATAGTTCTCTACACGTAAGAATTAAAATACCTTAGCAAGTAGTGTTATCCGTAAAACCAGGTAGAGGTTGTACGGATGGCTATTAGTTTAAGCGCACGCTTTGATTTTGATTGCTACTCCAACCCCAGTTCCAACTGCACTGGTTCTGCATCTTGTGGTTTTGCTTTCTTGCGGCGATCGCCACTAGCTGGGCTAGGAGACTTTTTGGCGGTTTTGGTTTTGGTGTCCAGTTGGGCACGTTCTGTGCGAATGCGTTCTAAAAGGACAGATGCGGGTTCGTCATCACCTAAACTGGTCAGAATCCAACCCTCTGGCAATTCTCCAAACTCAATCAACTCTCTTCCTCCCAATCTTCAATCTGCAACCCATTCACCCGACCAAATTCCTGCGTATTATGCGTCACCAATATTAAATTATTCGCCATTGCAATAGCAGCAATCTGCAAATCATAAGGGCCAATCGGCGTACCACTAGCAGCTAACTCAGCCCGAATTCTACCGTAAATAGTGGCGGCGGCATCATCAAAAGGCAACGATACAAAATTATTTAGAAATGCTTCTTGTAAAGCTAGGGTGCGTGTAGTATTGTTGCTTCGCATTGCACCATAAAATAGTTCAGCTTTAACCACCGAACATACAGCAATATCTTGTGGTGACAGCGATTGTAACTTTTGCCGCACAAGAGACATGGGGCGATTTAAATAAACAATACAAGCGTTAGTATCTAACAAATAAATCATTCAAATAACGGCTCTCGTTCTTCATATTCACCTTGGGGATATCTTTGAATTGGGTCATCTGCTAAACAACCAGCAGTCTGCTCAAAAAAACCAGGACTCCAGCCCAATTCTTCTGGTGTTTTTGGCTGTGTTGGTGTTTCTAGCGGTTGATAAATCACCATGATTTCTACTTCTTTATCTGTTATTCCCACTGGGATATCTAAATGTAAAATCCCATCTGATCCGATACGTTTTTTTAGTTTAATACTGTGCATTACTGTTTATCCTTTAGACATTGCTCGCTTAATATCGACAATAAAACATTAATCAAAAATAGAAATTATTTTAATACTAGATACTCTAAACATAGGCTTTGTTTTTTTCTCAGTTGTCACAAATTCCTCTGCACCAACTGACAACGCCGCAGCTACATGAAGCGCGTCCATAGCAGCTAAACCATACTGACAAGCAATGTGATAAGCATCTTGTATTACTTTTTCTATATCGTTAGCCCAGTAAGTAACAGCACCAAAGAATAATTCATAAAATTCAGCTTCTGCCGTTTTTCGATTGTAAATTGCTTTAGGTATTACCTCCATTTTGATAAATTCGCTTGAAGCAAATTCGCGGCTTGAATCTGCTAAAATTTCCAAAGCTTTCTCTGAATCTTCTCCCACACCACGCGCCGCAGTTACTAGCACTCCAGAATCAATAAAAGTTATCTTCATGTGTCAGTTTATTGTAATCCTCCACGACGACTAGCAATTTCTTTTTCTATTTCATCTCGACTTAATAAAGGTTCACCCGAAGCAACAATTCTAGAGCGAATCTGCCGTAGACGTTCTCCCAAGGAGGCTTTATTAACAGAGTTTTTAACGTAAAGAAATTCGACAAAATCTAAAACTTCCTCTTGCTTGTCTTGTGGAAGGGAACGCCATTTTGTTAATAATTCTTGTTCTGCACTCATCTTTACTACCTACCTCTGATAATTTAGTAAAATCAATACTTATTGACCAGCATTAAAAACTTGTTCTGCCGTCAACTTTAACTCAGGGAAAGAAGGAGAGAGAACTTTATCGCTACCCCGAAACTGAGTGACTTGGTATTCTCCATCAATGAGTTGATAGACTGAGATTGTGGGTTGTTTGGGATTACCAATAAACTTCCTAGCTCCCAAGGCTGCATAGTCAACAATCCAATATTCGGGGATGCCCATTTCTTCATAGTCTGCAAGTTTTATATAGTAATCATCGCGCCAGTTGGTACTAACAACCTCAATAACTAAAGGAATTGATGTACCCTTAGTCACAGTAGAAGATTTTTCCCAAAAAGGTTCATCCGCCAAAGCAGCGTCATTTAATATTAATACATCTGGGAAATAACCTGATTCTCTTTCCGGTGGTTTTACTATTGCTTGATTAGGGATAAAGTAGGGGAGATTTAATCGTCTAAACTCTAAAGTTAATTCAGCAGCTGAAAATCCTTTTATCCTTTCATGTTTCCCTGTAGGCTGTGACATTTCGACAATTTCCCCATTATGCAGTTCGTAGCGTACCCCAGAGTTTTCAGGATACCAAGCAATGAATTCGTCAAAGGTAACTATTTTTGGTAAGGCTTGCGTCATAAAATCTATATTCTTGTTTGGGTTTGGGTTTGCTTTTATTCTATTCGTGAAACTTCATCCGCTTCCGCCTCACCCTCAAGTAACGCCGTTAGCGCCTCCATCTCTTCCATCGCGGTTTGCAGTTTTGTTATAATCGCAGTTGCGCCTTTGGGTCTGAAGGATGCTTATTAACCGCCGAATCGAACAATGCCCAGAAGCGACGGTTGCGCTCCTCAAGATATGCCACCACCAGGTCGTTTTTCGATGGAAAATAACGGTAAAGCGTTGTTTTGGCAACACTGGATTTGGCAATTATCGTATCCACTCCAATAGCGCGTATCCCTTCCCGATAGAACAATTCATCGGCTACCTCCAAGATGCGTTCGCGTACTCCTGTCACCCCTTCGGGGAATTCAAAATTCACGCATTATAAATTCAAAATTAAGAATCCCCATAAATAAATTTAGGGGCTTGAAATAAGGACACCGTTTTCAAGAGCGCTACGCGCCTCGGAAAACATTTTTTACATTCTCCATAAATAAATTCAGGGGCTTGCATCGTTTTTTGAATTTTGAACTTTGAATTTTGAATTTGAGCGAAGCGAGGGTCATTAAATCTAAAAACTTAGGTTTCACGCGTCAATCGGCTTTCCGTTGAAGTGGTTGTAAATCTTATTGGCTTCAAACCAACCAGGAAGGGATTTTTCAACGTCCTCAAGCTTGTTACCCAGATCATCTACTAGCCCGTGCCTAACGACCACACGTGGTAATGGTCGCTCTCCATCCACTGTGAATTTCTCGATTAGAATGCTGCCTGCTTTACGCATTGCCGCCGTGCCATCTCCGAATGCCTCATTAGTCCCCAGGTGAGTTACACCGACAAACCTTTCCTTGGCTTTCCTGGTATCGCTGAAAGTAGACTTGATGAATCGCTTAACTGTCTCCGAATCAATATCTTTGAGATGGGTGAATTCATCCAGTAGGAATTGCTCGGACTGGTTATCTGGTAAGTCTTGTTCGATCCGCTCTAACCTGCGTTCATAAGTATCTTGCAGTGCTTCTATAATTGCTGAATCGTTGTCAGCCTTGACTTGAGCATCCAATAGCTTCCAAGCTTTGCTGTTAGCTCCGTTCATGTGTCTATCAGCGATTCGGTAAATGGGAACATCTAGACAATGCTTTCTGATTAGTGCGATCGCTACTGCTGTATTTGTCTTACCCGTGCCTTGCTCTCCTATAATCCACAGGGGTTTCACAGCTTTGATAACAGTCCACAACCAACCGGACTCATGACTTTTTAGTGCTTCTACTAGTTGGTTAACCAGTTCTTTGTCAGAAGATACTTGTGTGGCAGCGGTTGTAGTATCAGAGGTGTCTGAATCTTTCTTAGTTTCTTTCCTTGCCTTGGCAGCATCTCTTAATGATTCATCTCTTTTCTTCTGTAGTTCGGCAATCATAGCTGAATAATCATTTAATGCTGCTTCATGTTGTTTGTTGGTAATTTCAGTTTGTCGCCGTAACCTATCTTGTATAGCATCTACACTGATGAATCCAGCTTTGACACGTTGCTTATCCCAGTTGGTATTAATGGTTTGAGACTTAAAATCACGCTCGTTACGTGCGGATACTCCTACTAGTTTGATTTGGGTTTTAAATCCCTCTAGCTCTAGATGAGCATTCATTTCATCCTCCTCACACTTTTTAGCCCAAGCTAGGTAAGAAATGCCCATCGAAACAGGTGCAACTAAAAACCAAATAGCACTGTAATCGGTTGGAGGAATAACACGGATTTTCAATGATTCCATTGGCAAGGGATAAGAAGATTCAAGCTGTTTCTGTTCCCATACCCTCTTAAGCATCTTTACTTCGTGCCTACAAAATCTCTTATCTAATGCGTATTGTGATTCTTCTTGAGAATCCACATACTTTTGTCCTCTATTCGCTGTCTCAGGACAAAATCTAACTCCCACTATTTCAAATGGTCTGTCAGTTTGTCCAAGATAGAAGGCACTGGACAAACTGACAGCAACTCCTAAAAACGTTAAAGCTACTGAAGATTTCATAAACTACTTTCTTCTGGTAGAGACTGAATCAACAATTACCCATAAACCCGCTATTATGATAATTCCGCCAATTATTAGTATTTTGTTTTGGTTTTCTGACGGCAGTCGGTTAAACTCTTCTACTTTCTGCTCCAGTGCTTTGAAATTAGATTCAGAAGTATTCATCATATGTAGTAAATCGCCAGTAGCATTCCAAATGACAATTGCAGTCACTAAAGTACTTAATGCAAATTTCAAGAGTTGACCCATACCTGTAATTTCAAACTGTCCTTCTTTTCGCTCAACGTTAAATGAATCTAAGCAATCCCTATTAGCAATGTTGTTAATAAAAAATGCCGTGGCGACTGCTAGCCCGACACCACTAGTCCCACTAGTTAGTACTAAAAACCTGGCAAGAGAGTAGCTGAGAATGCCCCAAAAACTGACTTCAAGCCCCTTTCTAACTGAGTTGTTTTTACTTATCTTTTTTAATTGATTAGCTTTAAATTCCTTAATCGCTTCTATCTCATCTGGAATAAAAGCGTTATCCGTTTCAACTGGATAGTTTTCTTGATAAGATTTTTCTTCTAAATCAGATAGCTCTCTTAGCATGGTGTTACACTCAGTCTTGGTAATCCCCCTAGCGTTTTACTAGGGGGATTTTTTAACAATTAGCTAAAGATTGAACGTATATTGTTCCACAGTTCCACAATCGGATTAGTTGAGTAATGCTTTCTAGGAATTAGACTTAAATCGCTATCGGAACCATTCTCTAGTAAATGCTGGATTTTCTTCTCTTCATATGCCCTATCTTCTTTCATTTGAGCGACAAAGGGCTTATTAGAAATTGATTCCAAATTGGCTTGAGCGTTAACTGTTGCCATCTGAGCATCGACCCAAGCTTGCAACTCTATCACGTCCATTGCATCATCATGGCGTTGGTTCTCTGCTTCCAGTTGGGCGAACAACCGGGTCTTGTACTCTTCAATCTGGTTTTGGTAACGCACATTGTCCAGGGTAAGGTCACTTGCAGCCTTATCAATACTCAACGCACCTTTACCACCAGTTCTGAGGATATCTGCTAATGACGTGTTGTACTCTGTGGTGCCTTCAATATAGTTTTTGAGGTTTTCTCTTATCAATGGCATAGCTATTTTTAACCGTTCTCCGGTCTTGCCCATGTCGCCTATTTGAGTAAGTGCTTTCTCATCGCCCAGTGCAGCCTTGACAATAAGTGTCTTACTAATACCAAAGTGCTTTTGAGTAGCTTTGTCTAGAGCCTTTCCATAACCTGAGAGGCGATCGCGCACATATTTACCATTCATGCTTAATACTCCTATTCAATCGGGGCAGGGGTAATCACAAATCCATCCTTCCTTAATTAATCTCTGTTCCCTCTGTCTGGGAGTTTCAGTCAGTCGATACCAGATACTAGAAGAGATTTGGTGCAACAGCGGAAACATAAAGATTAAAGTTGTAACAATAACTACATATTGGGACAACTTAGACAAGCTTGGAGCGGAAGTCTTCAAGGAAGCTACGAAACGACTCAAGCCGTCTTGTAACCTCCTGGTCACTTTCTACTTTGAATTCTTCCTCTATTGCTCTCCACTTCTGGGTATTGGCTGCATTCTGTTCCGCCAGCTTGCGAGTGAAGTAGGAATTGATTTCGTCGTCAATAGTTTGTTTGAAAGCTAGTAAATCAGCTACTTGGTTAAACTGTTGCTGAGCATATCGCTGTAAGAGATTATCCCTGATTTCAGTTGGTGCGGTGTTGATGGTACTGATGATGATTGATTGGTTCCGTTGGTATTCGTCCAGTTGGTGTGAATCAGCTTTTACTGGGAGGTTGTTTTCTTGTTGGTTACTGGACTCCTGACCAGCAAGTTCTGAGTTATCTTCTGTTACAATTGCATTCTCTTGACCTGCAAGTTCTGAG
>JXCB02000025.1 GCA_000828075.3 Tolypothrix campylonemoides VB511288
TGCTCGCCGCCGCCGAAGCCGACTATGCGCACGCGCGCAGCCGCGACGCGGTGGCGACGGCGAACCTGCAGCAGCGTCGCGCGGAAATCGAAGCGCTTCGCGGCCGCCTGTCACCGGAGAATGTGCGATGAGCTTCGCAGGTCGGTTCGCGCCGCGCGTCGCGGTCCTCGCGCTGGTGTTGTTGGCCGCGTTCGACGCACAGGCGGCCGACGCGGACCCGCAGGCGGAGTCGCTCGCGCGTCGCCTGTCCGCGCTCGACGCGGATCCCGTGACGGCCGGCATGGCGGCGTACGAGCGCCTGCGCGCGCGCCAGGCGGTCGACGCGCTCGCCGCGGCGCGCTCGCGCGAGCGCGGCGATGCGCTGCGTATCGCGCAGCGACGCGTCGAGACCGCCGAAATCGCCGCGCGTGCCGAATCGGCCGAGCGCGAAGTCGACCGGCTCGAGCGCGAACGCAGCACGCTGCTGATCGAGGCCAGTCGCCAGGACGCCGAGCGGGCCCGCGCCGAGGCCGAGCGCCTGCGCATCCAGGCGCAGATCCAGGCCGAGGAGGCGGAGCGCCTGCGCCAACAGGCATTGGCCGATCAGGCCGCGATGCAGGACATCGAGGGCACGCTGGCGGGCGTCACCGGCGCGCAGACCGCGAAGCTCGATGCCGCGCGCGAGCGCGAGCTCTCGCTGGCACGCCAGGAGGCCGAACTCGTCAGCGGGACGAAGCTTCCGTCCTCGCGTCGCGACGGCCGAGGCGAGACGTTCACGCTGGCAGGCGATGCGTTCGCCTCGGGCCAGGCCGCGCTCACGGCCGCCGCGCGCGCGCAGGTCGCCGCGATCGCGGCGTATCTCGACGCGCTGCCGTCCACCACCGTGCAGGTCACCGGCCACACCGACAACCAGGGCGCCGCGGCCGCCAACCGCGCGCTGTCGCAGCGCCGCGCCGACGCGGTCCGGCAGGCGCTGGTTTCGGCCGGCATCGACGGCAAGCGCGTGCGCGCCTCCGGCGTCGGCGCGGACCGGCCCGTGGCCGACAACGGCAGCGCCACAGGCCGCGCGCGCAACCGGCGCGTCGAGATCCAGCTGACGCATCCGTAGCGAACAGCGGTCAACGCGCAGGCAACCTGCGCCGATCCGACCGCTGGCCCGGATCACGGTGGGGCGGATTCGCGCGCGCACGGCACTGAATGCGGCCATTTCGGGTCTTGCCCGGCCCCGGGGGGAGGAGTAGCGTCGATTCCCCGGACGGACCGCTCCGTCTGGCCACGAGCGACTGGCCGATGACGCATCCGATCTCGCCGCAGGATTCCGCCGCCGCCCTCCGGGATGGCGGGGTGCTTGCGGTGAAGCACGCGCCCCGCCCGCTCGATCACCAGCCACCCCGCGACGCCTCGGCCGCCCGGCCGGGGCGTCGTCATTTGTGCTGAAGGAGGCCTCCATGTTCGAAGAACGACCGCAGCATGAGATCGACGCCATCATCCAGACCAGCCCCGAGTTCCGGCAGCTCTACATGCGCCACAAGGAGCTCGACAAGAAGGTCGCCGCCGCCGAGCTCGGCGTGCTGCCGATCGACGACGTCACGCTGGGCCAGATGAAGCGCGAGAAGCTCGCGGCCAAGGACAAGCTCACCCGTCTCTACCAGGCGCAGCACCACGCCTGACGCTCGCGCGGGCGGGGCCGGCCTCCTCGTCGGCCGGCCCCGCCCGCGTCCGGGCCGCCGCGGCTGCGGACGACGCAGCCGCGGCGGTGCACCGGAACCGGCCGAACGGCCCCGCGCGCACGCGCCTCCGCCGGTGCGCCCCTTAGAATCCGCGCTCACGCCGCGCCGCGGCCGCAGGGTTCCGCATGACCATCCACGCATCCGTGCTCGAGCTGATCGGCGAGACGCCGATCGTCAAGGCGCAGCGGCTCGACGCCGGCGTCTGCAACCTCTTCTTCAAGCTCGAGTCGCAGAACCCCGGCGGATCGATCAAGGACCGCATCGGCCTGAAGATGATCGAGGCCGCCGAAGCGCGCGGCGACATCGCGCCGGGCGCGACGCTGGTCGAAGGCACCGCCGGCAACACGGGCATCGGGCTGGCGCTGGTCGCCCGGCAGAAGGGCTACAAGCTCGTGCTCGTCGTGCCCGACAAGATGAGCCGCGAGAAGATCTTCAACCTCAAGGCCATGGGCGCGCAGGTGGTGCTGACACGGTCCGACGTCGCCAAGGGCCACCCCGACTACTACCAGGACCTCGCCGAGCGCATCGCGCGCGAGACGCCCGGGGCCTATTTCGTCAACCAGTTCGGCAACCCCGACAACCCGGCCGCGCACGAGCACGGCACGGGCCCGGAGATCCTGCGGCAGATGGCCGACGTCGGCGGGCTGGATGTCATCGTCTTCGGCTGCGGCAGCTCGGGCACGATGACCGGGCTGTCGCGCTGCTTCGCGCAGCAGTCGCCGCACACCGAGCTGGTGCTGGCCGATCCGGTCGGCTCCATCCTCGCCGAGTACATCAACGAGGGCACGCTGAGCGACAAGTCCGCCAGCTGGATGGTCGAAGGCATCGGCGAGGATTTCCTGCCCTCGATCTCGGACTTCTCGCGCGTCAGGAAGGCGTACGCGATCGGCGACCGCGAGAGCTTCCTCACCGCGCGCCTGCTGCTGGAGGAGGAAGGCATCCTCGGCGGCTCCTCCAGCGGCACCCTGCTGGCCGCCGCGCTGCGCTACTGCCGCGAGCAGACGACGCCGAAGAACGTGCTCGTGTTCGTCTGCGACACCGGCAACAAGTACCTGTCGAAGATGTACAACGACTACTGGATGCTCGACAACGGCTTCCTCGAGCGCCAGGCCACCGGCGACCTGCGCGACCTCATCCTGCGCCCGTACTCGCAGCGCGACACCGTGGTCGTCGGCCCGAACGACCTGCTGGTGACCGCCTACCAGCGGATGAAGCTGTATGACGTCTCGCAGCTGCCGGTGATGGACGGCGACCGCATCGTCGGCATCGTCGACGAGAGCGACGTGCTGCTGCACGTGTACGGCGACGAGGCGCGCTTCCGCGATCCGGTGTCCACGGCGATGGTGAGCAAGCTGGACAAGATCGACGTCGCCCATCCGATCGAATCGCTGCTGCCGGTGTTCGACCGCGGCCACGTCGCGATCATCGTGGACGGCGAGCGCTTCCTCGGCCTGATCACCCGCATCGACCTGCTGAACTACCTGCGCCGGCGCGTGCAGTAGCGCCGACCACGGCAGCCGTGGCCCCGCGCTGAACCGCGGCCCTGCCCGGACGGTGCAGCCGGGCCGCGATGCTAGAATCCGCGCCCTCCGCAGTACCCGAAACGGACGTCCGTAATGACCGATCCATCCCCCGAGCGCCGCCTCGGGCTGGGCACGCTGGCCATCCACGCCGGCCAGTCGCCCGACCCCAGCACCGGCGCGGTCATGACGCCGATCTACGCGACCTCGACCTACGTGCAGCGCAGCCCCGGCGAGCACCAGGGCTTCGAGTACTCGCGCAGCCATAATCCCACGCGCTTCGCCTACGAGCGCTGCGTGGCCGCGCTCGAAGGCGGCACGCGGGGCTTCGCGTTCGCCTCCGGCCTGGCGGCGACGTCGACGATCCTCGAGCTGCTCGACGCCGGCAGCCACGTGATCGCGATGGACGACGTCTACGGCGGCACCTACCGCCTGTTCGAACGCGTGCGCCGCCGCAGCGCCGGCCTCGATTTCAGCTGGATCGATCTGAGCGACCTTGACGCGTTCGAGGCGGCCATCCGCCCTGAGACGCGGATGGTGTGGATCGAGACGCCCACCAATCCGCTGCTGAAGCTGGTCGACATCGCCGCCGTCGCCGAGCGCGCGCGCCGGCGCGGCCTGGTCGTCGTCGTCGACAACACGTTCTCCTCGCCGGTGCTGCAGCGCCCGCTCGAGCACGGCGCGCACATCGTCATGCACTCGGCGACCAAGTACCTCAACGGGCACTCCGACATGGTCGGCGGCATCGCGGTCGTCGGCGACGACGCCGAGCTCGCCGAGAAGCTCGCATTCCTGCAAAACGCCGTCGGCGGCGTGCAGGGCCCGTTCGACAGCTTCCTCGCGCTGCGCGGCCTGAAGACGCTGCACCTGCGCATGCGCGCGCACTGCGAGAACGCGCAGGCGCTGGCCGAATGGCTCGCCGCGCATCCCGCCATCGAGAAGGTCGCCTACCCGGGCCTGGCCGCGCACCCGCAGCACGCGCTGGCGAAGCGCCAGATGGACGGCTTCGGCGGCATGGTGTCGATCTGGCTGAAGGGCGGCTTCGCCGCCGCCAAGCGCTTCTGCGAACGCACCGAGCTGTTCGCGCTCGCCGAATCGCTCGGCGGCGTGGAGAGCCTGGTCAACCATCCGGCGGTGATGACGCACGCCAGCGTGCCACCGGAGCGGCGGGCGCAGCTCGGCATCGACGACAACCTGGTGCGGTTGAGCGTGGGGGTGGAGGCGGTGGACGACCTGCGTGACGCTCTCTCCCGGGCGCTGGGTGAGCGGTAGCGTGGTTTGGCGATTCGCATGCGTTCTGCTAGGCGCCTCGTCATGACATTGAAGCGAGTGGCCGCGTGGTGCGTCCGGCGCCTCCGGACCGCCAAGCATCGCAGGCAGCTGCGTTCCCACCGATTTCAGAAGCTCCCAAGGGCGCGTAGCGAGCTCATCGAAGCGCAGCCGTCACGTTCCCTGCCACGCACTGCGTCGGACTCAGGGGTGGAAGTCGTCGGGTTCTTCAGGGGTCAGTTCGGGCTGGGTCAGGCAGCTAGGTCCTATGCGGCCGCGCTTCTCGAGACCGGGCGTCACGTTGTGATGCGCGAGGCGCAGGTAGCGATCCCGCATGAGACGCTCCGCTCCGCGCCGTTCGAATCGCTACACGGCACGGTGCCGTGCCCGATCGTACTGATCTTCGTCAACCCGGATCACTTCGACCAAGCAATCGCGGCCGTGGCATCCACGGAAGAAGCGACCGGCAAGTATTTGATCGGCTGCTGGTTCTGGGAGCTTGACCGGATACCGGATGCATGGCGCCCGGCCGTGGAGCGGGTGGATGAAATGCTTGTCGCGTCTCCATTCGTTGCGCAGGCGTTCGCTCGGCTGACGGATAAGCCCATCACTTGCCTGCCCGTGCCGGTTTCGATCGGGGACGTCATTCCAGTGAGCCGTTCCGACTTCGGCTTGCAAGATGACACCTTCATTGTCCTGACCGCTTTCGATTTCCACTCCGAGTTCGAACGCAAGAACCCGCTGGCGGCAATCGCGGCGTTCCAGCGCGCGTTTCCCGAACCGGATCTGCGCGTCCAGCTCATCGTGAAGACGAGCCATGCAGAGGCTCGAGTCGCCGACTGGCAGCGACTGGTCGAGGCGGCTGCAGGAGATCCACGCATTCTTCTGCGGGATCATGTGATTCATCAGTCCCAGATGCGGGCTCTGCAGCAGTGCTGCGACGTATTCGTGTCGCTCCACCGCGCCGAGGGCTTCGGGCTCCTGCTGGCGGAATGCATGGCGATGGGCAAGCCGGTCGTGGCGACGGGATGGTCCGGGAATCTGGCGTTCATGACCGAAACCAACAGCTGCCTTGTCGGAGCGAAGCTCGTTCCGGTTCCCCAGGGCATGTATCCCCATGGATCGGGATGCATGTGGGCCGATCCCGACATTCCGGAGGCAGGGCGCGCTTTGCGCATGCTTTTCGATGACGAGCGCCGACGAGCCGAGATCGGACGCGCCGCGCGCGCGGTCGCAGACCTGTTGTCTCCTGCTCGCGTGGCGGATGCCCTCGATAACCGACTTGCAACGATCGGTTACAGCCTCACAACGTCTTGAACAGGATCCGGTGATGCGTGACCTCGCCCGCGCCGCATGGAGTTATCGGCATTTCATCCAGTCGTCGGTCAAGAACGAGCTTCGCGTCCGGTTCGTGCGCAGCAAGCTCGGCGCGCTGTGGATGGTGATCCATCCGTTGGCTCAGGTGCTGATTTTTGCGCTCATCCTGTCGGAAGTTCTGTCCGCCAAGCTGCCGGGGATCGACAACAAGCATGCGTACGCGCTGTACCTGATGGCTGGAACGCTTTGTTGGACCTTGTTCGCCGAAATGTTGTCGAAATGCCTGACGCTCTTCATCGACAACGGCAACCTGATGAAGAAGATGGCGTTCCCGCGAATCTGTCTGCCGCTGATTGCAGCTGGAATCTCGCTCGTGACCAACATCCTCCTGGCCTGTGCGATCTTCGCGGTGTTCGCCGTTCTGGATCATGCCCCGAGCGCGCAAGTGGCGTGGTTGCCGCTTCTGATCTTGGTTACCTTGCTCTTGGCGGTCGGCGTCGGTTTGGTGCTGGGTGTCCTGAACGTTTTCGTCCGCGACATCGGCCAGACCGTGCCCGTGCTGTTGCAGGCACTGTTCTGGCTCACCCCGATCGTGTACAGCCTGAGCATCCTGCCCGAACGCTTCCAGGTCTGGTTCGCCAAGAATCCTCTCTATCCTCTGGTGACCAGTTACCAGAACGTCATGGTGTTCGGGACCCCGCCGGATTTCGTCGGGCTGGCGTGGCTCGCAGCGTCGGGCGTCGGGCTGCTTCTCATTGCATTGGCGTTGTTTCGGCGTGCCAACGCGGAAATGGTGGACCTGCTATGAGCGGCGAGCTGATCGTCGACGGCGTCGGCAAGTGTTATCGACGCTGGTCCAGTGAGCTGCTCCGCATCGTGTCCTGGCTGGGCGTGCCCGTGCGGGCGAGCGACGAACACTGGGTCTTGCGCGACGTGAGCTTCTCGATCTCACCGGGGCAGACGGTTGGCGTCATCGGTGCCAACGGCGCCGGCAAGAGCACGCTGCTCAAGATGATCACCGGGACGGTCCGTCCGACCACGGGTGCGATCGCGCGTACGGGCCGGGTGGCGGCAATTCTCGAACTCGGGATGGGGTTCAACCCGGAGCTGACGGGGCGTGAGAACGTGCTTCAGTCCGCTAGCCTCATGGGCATTCCGGCGGAGACCGTCAGCGAGCTGATGCCAGGGATCGAGGCCTTCGCGGAGATTGGCGAATACTTCGACCAGCCCGTCCGGACGTACTCCAGCGGTATGCAAGTGCGCGTCGCATTCAGCGTCGCGACGGCGCTACGCCCCGAGCTGCTGATCGTGGACGAAGCGCTCTCGGTCGGCGACAGCTACTTCCAGCACAAGAGCTTCGACCGGATCCGACGTTTCCGGGAGCAGGGGACGTCGATCATGCTCGTCTCCCACAGCATGTCCGATGTGCGAACGCTCTGCGACCGAGTGATCCTCCTCGATCGCGGGGCGGTCGCAAAGGATGGCTCGCCCGAAGAAGTCATCGACTTCTACAACGCTCTTGTCGCTCGCAAGGAGAGCGAGGCGCTCTCGATCGAACAGCGACGGGAGAAGCACGGGTGGTTGCTCACCCGTAGCGGAAGTGGCGAAGCGCGAGTGCGTTCCATCCGGCTGGTCGACGAGGAGGGGCTAGATGTGGCGATCGCCCGCGTCGGGCAGCGGCTCGCGATCGAGCTGGAAGCGGACGCCCACTCCGATTTGTCGCGACTGGTGCTCGGTTTCATGATCCGTGACCGGCAGGGCCACGTGATCTGGGGCTCCAACACCTGGCATACCGGGCAGGTCGTGGAGCAGGTCGCTCGTGGCGAACGAGTGCGGTATCGCCTCGCGTTCACCTGTACCTTGGGCCCCGGTTCGTACTCCGTGTCACCGGCTCTCGTGAGCTCGGACACGCATCTGGCGGACAACTTCGAGTGGACGGACAATCTGCTCGTGTTCGACGTCATCAATGCCGGCGTGCCGGTCTTCATCGGAAGCAGCTGGCTCGATGCGGAATTCGAAGTTGAGCGCTCCGAACCGACGCGCGTCCGTTCAGGGGCGTAAGCGCGAAGACATGGCCAAGATCGTTTCCTTCGCACAGAACTTCGAAGACGTGATGCTCTGGCGTGCGCTCGGGCACGTGCAGGATGGGCGATACATCGATATCGGGGCCCAAGATCCCGATGTGGATTCCGTCAGCCGCCTCTTCCATGAGCACGGTTGGCGAGGAATCCACGTGGAGCCGGTTCCGGCGTATGCCGAGCGCCTGCGGGCAGCCAGGCCCGGCGATATCGTCCTGGAGACGGTGCTCGCTGCGGTTCCCGGGGTCCGAACGTTCCATGCGATCGACGGAACCGGTCTCAGCACCTTGGATGCGAGCATCGCCCGTGACCACGTCCGGGCCGGCTTCGGTGCGCACGCGACATCGGTCGCCGCGGTCACCTTGGATGACGTGTTTCCGCTCGTCCAGGGAGCCGATGTCCACTGGCTGAAGGTGGACGTCGAGGGGGCCGAGCGCGAAGTGCTGGCGGGTTGGCGCGGGTGCCACACGCTGCCCTGGATCGTCGTTGTCGAGAGCACTCGGCCATTGAGCGCCGATGCAAGCCACGCGGAGTGGGAGGGCCTGCTACTCGAGAAGGGTTACGTCTTCGCGTGGAACGACGGCCTCAATCGTTACTACGTTGCCCCGGGTAGGGAAGCGCTGCTCGAGGCGTTCGACCGCGGGCCGAACATCTTCGACGACTTCGAACTCAGCGGCTTGGCGAACTCACCGTTCTGTCGAGGCATCGATCGACGCCACACCGAGGCGCTCGCCGCGTTGCGCGATGCCGCAGAGCGCGAACGCCAAACGCTCCTGGACGAGCTCCGACGTGCCCGCGAGGAGATCGAGGAACTTCGCGGTGCGAGCGCGCGCCAAGACGCGGCGTTCGAGGCTCGTTCTGCCGAGCTCGTCGCTGCGCGCGAAGCGGTGGAACGTCGACGCGACGCGGACCTCGTGTGGTTCCGCGCCGAGGTCGACGCGGTCCGTCGTGAGTTGGATGCGCAGCGGCATGAAGCCCACCGTTGGTGGTCGACGGCCGAGGCGTTGACCAGCGAACGCGATGCATTGCACGCCGAATGCGCGGCTCTGCGGGCTGACCGCGCGGCGCTCCTGCGAAGCACGTCGTGGCGCATCACGGCGCCGCTGCGGGCATCACGCCGTGTGCTCAGGATCCGCGGAGCTCCCCGGAGATGGGGGCGCAGCGTCCTGGTCGGCGCCATGGCTGCCGTCTTGCGCTCTCCTCGTCTCACGCTCGTTGCACAGGCGGTACTCGCAAGGGCACCGGGCGTACGGGATCGTCTACGCGCACTCGCCGCGACGGAGTATCTCGTTCCCGGCCCGGCGACCTCGATACGCCGGACCCGCGACGCGGCCGTGCCGCGTGCGCTGGCGCTGTCTCCGGCAGCGGCGCTGATCCTCGCCGAACTCGAGCGCGCGATGGAGGTGCGCTGATGCGCATCCTCGTCGACCTGCAGGGAGCCCAGACGCAGAGTCGTCTGCGTGGAATCGGCCGATACTCCACCGCCTTGGCGCGTGCGATGGCGCAGGAGTGCGGACCGCACGAGCTGTGGGCCTGCGTGAACACGTCGCTCGAGGCAGGCATCCCGGAGATCCAGCGCGCGCTCGATGGCGTCATGCCGAAGGAGCGCATCGTAGGCTTCGCTGCACCGAGCGAAAACCACTGGGGGCGGAGCGGGCGGCCGTGGAACCGGCTCGCTGCCGAGGCTCTCCGAGAATCGTTCCTGCGCGGACTGCGACCCGACATCGTGCATGTGGCCAGCCTGTTCGAAGGCACCGAGGAGGACGCTGTACTTCGGATCGATCGTGAGACGCCGTATGCGAGTGCGGCAACGCTCTACGACCTGATCCCTCTCGCGCGCAAGGAGCGCTACCTCGGAGCGGACTGGATCCGCGACTGGTACATGCACAGGCTCGCGAGCCTGCAAAATGCCGATGTCCTGCTTGCCATCTCCGAACACGCGCGCCGTGAGGCGTTGGACATGCTGGGGCTTGAGCCGCAGCGTGTGGTCAACATCTCTTCCGCCGTTGGCGATGCTTTCGTCCCGTGCGCCGTGGTCGGAGACGCGTCCCGGGAGCGCTTGGGCCGACTCGACATCCGTGGACCCTTCATCCTCTACAGCGGCGCTTTCGACGAACGCAAGAACCTGCCACGGCTTCTTTCGGCCTATGCGGGCTTGCCGGCGGGGCTGCGCGCAACGCACCAGCTCGTTCTTGCGGGAAAGGCACATCCCGATGAGCGACGCGAGATCGAGCGTCTGCTCCAGGAGATGTCGCTGCAGGACCGGGTCGTATTGACGGGATACGTTTCCGACGAGGATCTCGTCCATCTCTACAGTCGGTGTGCGGTCTTCGTTTTTCCGTCCCTGCACGAGGGGTTCGGGCTCCCCGCGCTCGAAGCTATGGCTTGCGGCGCGCCGACCATCGGATCGAACACGACGAGCATCCCGGAAGTCATCGGTCGCAGCGATGCCATGTTCGATCCGACGTCCGTCGAGGCGATGTCGGGAGCGATCGCGCGCGTGCTCGAGGATGGCGACTTCGCATCGGCGCTGCGCGAACACGCCGCAGAACAGTCGCGCCTGTTCTCCTGGCGCGAAAGCGCGCGCCGGGCCCTCGGCGCTTTCGAAGAGGCGCATCGTCTCGCTTCGCATCGAGGCCGTCCGTCCTCGCGCGCCGGCCTGGACCATCATGCGCTGATCCGTGAACTCGCCCGGCTCCCCCGCGACGGGGGAACTCCATCTCGCGAAAAGCGCGCCGAGGTCGCCGATTGCATCGAAACGAACCGTCGTCGCCTCGCTTTGCTGAACATCCGCGATCCACTCCCGGCCACATTGCGGTGGCGGATGGAAGGACCGTACGACAGCAGCTACAGCTTGGCGATCGTGAACCGGGAACTCGCCGCCGCCTTGGCGGAGCAGCATGTCGATGTCGCATTGCACTCGACCGATGGACCCGGAGACTACCCGCCCGATCCCGCGTTTCTTCGCGCTAACCCGGCGTTCGATCGCCTGGCGCAGCGCGCCTCGGTGCTGAGCGCGGACGTCGTCGAGGTGTGCAGCCGGAACCTGTACCCGCCACGCGTTGCCGACATGCGGAGCGGCCTGAACCTGCTCCACGGTTACGCCTGGGAGGAAAGCGGGTTTCCCGCGGACTGGATCGCTGAATTCAATCAATCGCTCGACGGCGTCATCTGCGTGTCCGAGCACGTGCGTCGTGTCCTGGTCGACAACGGCTTGGACGTGCCCGTCGTCGTTTCGGGTAACGGCGTGGACCATTGGGAGCGCATCGAGGCCGGGCCGCCGCTCCCGATCGGCGCGCGGGGTTTCTGTTTCCTCCACGTGTCGTCGTGTTTCCCGCGCAAGGGTGCCGACGTCCTGCTCGAGGCTTACGGAAAAGCTTTCAGCGCAACGGACGAGGTGACGCTGATCATCAAGACGTTCGCGAATCCGCACAACCGCGTCCATGACTGGCTGCGCGAGGCTCGCGCGGACCGGCCCGATTTCCCAGACGTGGTGATCATCGAAGACGATCTCGACGATGCAGCGCTGAAGGCGCTCTACCTGCAGTGCCACGCCATGGTCGCGCCGAGCCGGGCGGAAGGCTTCGGACTGCCGTTGGCCGAAGCCATGCTGTGCGGCCTGCCGGTGATCACGACGGGATGGGGCGGACAATTGGACTTCTGCGACGAGTCGACCGCATGGCTGGTCGACTATCGCTTCGCGAAAGCCCAGAGCCATTTGCAGCTTCACGGGTCGGTCTGGGCGGAGCCGGATGTGGCCGACCTGGCGCGTGCCATGCGCGAGGTCTACGAGGCGCCGCCGGAAGCGAGGGCGGTGCGGGTGAAGGCTGCGCGCACGCGCCTGCTGGAATCCTTCCGCTGGCGCGATGTCGCCCGGCGACTGAAAACATCGGCGCGCGCGTTCGCGTCGCGAACGCCGCGTCCCGAGCCTCGAATCGGAGTCGTCAGCACTTGGAACGTGAAGTGTGGAATTGCGACTTATGTCGCCCACCTCTCCCGGCATCTCCAACTCGACACCGTCTTCTTTGCAAAGGGAGGGGGTGAACTCCTGGAAGGCGACGACGCCGGTGTAGTCCGGGGCTGGTCCGGGATCTTGAACGAGGAAGCGCTTGAACTCGCTTCGAACATTGCGTCGCGTGATATCAATGTCGCCCTAATACAGTTTCAGCACTCCTTCTTTGAGTTCGAGCCCCTCAATCTGCTGCTGAACGATCTCGTGGACCGCCGGATTGCCGTGGTCGTCATGATGCATGCCACCACGGATCCGGTCGAAACGCCGAACAAGAAGATGAGCATGCTCGCAGGAGCGCTTAAGCGATGTGACCGGATCCTCGTCCATTCAGTCGCCGACTTGAACCGCCTGAAGGACATCGGGCTCACCGCCAACGTGTCCCTATTTCCGCACGGCGTTGTTGACTGGTCCGCCGAGGAGCGGTCGGTTCGATCCTCTTTCCGGTTAGCGACGTACGGGTTCTTCCTGCCGCACAAGGGCCTCGAAGAGGTTATTGAAGCCGTCCGAGCTTTGGCGACACGCGGATGCGATGTCGAATTGAGGATGGTCAACGCGGCGTACCCGGCGCCTGATTCCGAAGCGCTGATCTCTCGCGTAAGAGCCCGCATAGCAGCGCTGGAGCTGGAGTCGCGCGTCGAGCTGATTACCGACTTCCTGCCCGACGAGGAAAGCCTCGCGATGTTGGCCGATGCAGACCTCGTCCTGTATGCGTATCAGCACACGGGGGAGTCCGCCAGCGGTGCGGTGCGCTACGGCCTGGCGTCCGGGCGTCCCGTCGCGGTCACCCCGCTGCCCATATTCGACGACGTCCGCCCGGCGGTGTTCGACCTACCTGGTACATCCGCGGAAGCGATCGCCGATGGCATCGAAGCACTCATGCGCGAGTTGCGCGCGGACAGCGACCTCGCGCGGGCCACGGCTGCGACGGCAGAACGCTGGCGCCAGGCGCATCGCTACTCGGCGCTCGGCGCACGCTTGAGATCGATGCTGGGCCAAATCCACTGGAGCCGACCTGCACCGGCCGAATCGGTGCAGCCCGATGTCCTGGCTCCGGGCGGGCGCGATCAAACCACCATTGACGGAACGACATGAAGAAGGCAATCGTGACCGGTATCACCGGGCAGGACGGTGCATACCTCTCCGAGCTCCTGCTCGCCAACGGCTACACGGTGTACGGGACGTACCGGCGCACGAGCTCGGTCAATTTCTGGCGACTGGGCGAGCTCGGACTGCTTGGGCATCCTCGTCTCCATCTGGTGGAGTACGACCTCACCGATCTCGGCGCCACGATGGCGCTGGTCAAGAACGTTGGCCCCGACGAAATCTACAACCTGGCCGCGCAGAGCTTCGTCGGCGTGAGTTTCGAGCAGCCATCCACGACGGCTCACATCACGGGCCTCGGTGCGCTGCATCTGCTCGAAGCGATCCGTCTGCTGGATCCCTCCATCCGGTTCTACCAGGCCTCCACCTCCGAGATGTTCGGCAAGGTGCAGGCCGTGCCACAGACGGAGGAAACGTCGTTCTATCCGAGGAGCCCGTATGGCGTCGCCAAGCTCTATGCGCACTGGATGACGGTCAACTATCGCGAGAGCTATGGCCTGTTCGCGACCAGCGGAATCCTGTTCAACCACGAGAGTCCGCTGCGCGGCCTCGAATTCGTCACGCGCAAGATCACCGACGCGGTGGCGAGGATCCGGCTGGGTCAGCTGGACTGCCTCGAACTGGGGAACATCGATGCGAAACGCGACTGGGGGTTCGCGCGGGAGTATGTCGACGGCATGTGGCGGATGCTGCAGGCGGAGCGCCCGGGTACGTTCGTGCTGGCGACGAATCGCACCGAGACGGTTCGCGATTTCGTCGCGATGGCCTTCAAGGCGGCGGGCATCGATGTCGCATTCGAGGGGGAGGCCGAGGGCGAGCGTGCGATCGAGCGCGGCACTGGTCGAACGGTGATGCGTGTGAACCCGCGCTTCTATCGGCCTGCAGAAGTCGATCTGCTCATCGGCGACGCGAAGAAGGCAAAGGATGAGCTGGGCTGGGAGCCGAAGACCACGCTGGAAGAGCTCTGCGCGATGATGGTCGAAGCCGACCTCCGCCGGAACGCCGGCCACGGCCAGCGAGCCTGAAAGTGCGCGTGCTGCTGACGGGCGGAAGCGGCTTCACCGGGCGCTACGTCGCGGCGGCCCTTGGTGACGCTGGACGCGAGGCGATCACGCTGGAGGAGGCGATCGGCAAGCCGGTCGACTTGCTCGATCGCGAGGCGGTCCGACGTGCGGTGCGGCTGGCGAACGCCGATGTAGTCGTTCACCTTGCCGCCGTCGCTTACGTCGCGCACGAGGACGTGGCAGGACTGTACGCGGCCAACATCGTCGGTACCCGCAACCTGCTCGAGGCCGTAGCCAGTGGCGACCGCGCGCCGAGCAACGTGATCTTGGCCAGCAGCGCCAACATCTACGGCAACGTCGAGGGTCGAATCGCCGAGGATACGGCTGCGGCGCCGCAGAACGACTACGCAGTCAGCAAGCTCGCAATGGAACACATGGCCCACCTCTGGGCCGGTCAGTTGCCTCTCACCGTGGTCCGACCATTCAACTACACCGGCGTCGGTCAGTCGGATCGCTTCCTGATCCCGAAGATCGTCGCGCATTTCAGGGAGCGGCGACCGGTACTCGAACTCGGGAACCTGGACGTCTGGCGGGAGTTCAACGATGTGCGCGATGTCGCGCAGGTCTACGGGCGGTTGGCTACTCGGCCCGGGATCGGCGAAACGCTAAACGTCTGCTCGGGCGCGGAACACTCGTTACGGGATGTGTTGGAACTCGCGGAGGACATTTCTGGATACGCTCCCGAGGTCCGCGTGAACCCGGCGTTCGTACGTGCGAACGAGGTCGTTCGCCTATCCGGTGACACCACCCGACTGGAAGCGGCCGTCGGGCCCGTACCGCGGCGTCCGCTTGCCGACACTCTTCGCTGGATGCTCTCCAGCTGACCTCATCCGCCGGACCTCTGGAATGACCGCCCCCAACGCCCCGTGTTGGCCGAAGACGATCCGCCTCGCGGTGGTCGTAGTGCTTCTGTTCAACGTCGCCCTTCTGCTGACGTACATCGTCTGGGGTTTCCGGTTCGACTTTCACACCGATGCGTCGGCGAAGAATTTGCTGGCGCAGGAGATGTTCGAGTCGGGTGCCTTCTTTCCGCCCGACTGGAACTACGTCAATGGCGACCTCATGGTCCTGTTCGGGCAGTTATTCGTCGTGCCCGTACTCGCCTTCGTTGACAATGGATTCGAGGCACATGCGTTCGCGGGCGTCGCATCGGCCACTTTGGTGCTCGCGTCGGTCTGGCTGGTGACCGGCCTGCTTTCCCGTTCGGCATGGGTGCGATGGGCCAGCGTCGCACTGAGCGCCAGCGGACTGTCTGCCGTCGGAGCGGACAGTCTGTTCGGGCAGGTCTCGTACGGGCCCGTTCTCTCTTTCGCCGCTTTCAGCCTCTATCTCGCAGGACGTCTGCTCGGCGCGCATGGCCCGATCGGTTGGCCCGATCGAGCGTGTATCGTCGCCCTGGCGCTGCTCACCATCGCGATCTATTGGTCCAATCCGCAACGTGCAGTGGCGTCATACGGCCTCCCGCTGTTGGGCGCGATCGCGTTCGTCGCCGTGACCAGGAGGGCCCCGGAACCGTCCCGCTGGCGTTGCATGGGCTTGGTGGCGGGCATCCTCGCGTGCGCAATGGCGGGGACCGCGTTGCACGCATGGGTGCTGCGCACCGTCAACAACACCGAGGGCGCGAGCTCGGCGCGCTGGCTCGACGCTGAAGGGATCGCCGACAACCTGGGCTATACCGCACAAGGGTTGATCGCAGTGCTAGGCGGGCTCCCCCCCGCGGGGGACAGCGTCGTCGGAATCGGCGGCGTGTTCGCAGCGCTCCGGCTCGTCGTCGCGACGGCTGCCATCGGGCTCATCTGTGTCGCCGTTGTTCGTTCGCTGAAGGTCGACCAGCCGTTCCGAACGCGGTTGTTCGGCGCCTTCACCGCGCTGTCCTTCAGCATTGTCTTGCTGCTTCAGATTGCCACCACCCTGCCGGACATGCGGGACCCGGTGACGTCGTCGCGATACCTCGTGGTACCGATGATCTTCGGTGTTCTGCTGCTTCTCGCCCAGGTATCCGTATCGGCCCCGCCAAACAACGCGCGGCGCTTCGGGGCGCTCGGGGTCGTGGTCGTGCTCGCCCTGTCGGCGCTCTCGCCTCAGAATCCGCTGTCGCGGCCGCTGCGTCCGGCAGCCGTCGACCCGCGTGACGCGCTGCTCGCCTCATTGCAGCGCGCGGGGCTTCGCTACGGCTACGCGGGTTACTGGAATGCCGGCGCGCTCACGGTGTTGAGCGGGCAGCGCGTGCGAGTCCGCCAGATCAAGATCGAGCAGGGCATGCCACTGCCGATGCGTCATCTCGGATCGAACCGCTGGTACACGCCCGATGCCTGGCAGGGAACGACGTTCTTCCTGTTGAACGACGCGGAATACGACGCGATCGATTGGGCGGTCATGGAGCGCTATCTCGGCAGTCCGACGCGGCAGTTCCGCGACGGCGGATTCCGCGTCGTGCTTTACGCGCGGAATCCGGCCGGCGCGCTGCCCGGCTGGTCGGGAGACTTCGCGCATCCGATGACACTGCTGGTGACGTCGCTGTCGCCGCATGCTATCGGCCGGCTGGATCACGGCGGCGCTGTGCTGGTTTCCGAGCCGGAGGAAGCGGGCGCGCTGCATTTCGGGCCATATCTGCCCATGCCTGCGGGGCGCTATGTCGCGACGTTCGACGTAACCTGTGCGCGTGACGAACCCGGATCATGCGGTACGGTCGATGTCGTGTCCGGCATGGGCAAGGCCACTCACGGCCGGAGATCCTTGCTGAGCACGGTGGACTCCCAGCCAGAGGTCGACTTTTCCCTCGATCAACCGGTCAAGGCCGTGGAGTTCCGCGTGTTCAGCGATGGTGGCGGACGCGTTGCGTTCCGAGGAGTCACCGTGCGTCGCATCGATGCGCGGACGCGCTAGAGCGTGCGCAGCGTCGCGTCCGCAGCCTCCAGAACGTGATCGAGGTGCACCTCGAGCCCGACCCATAGCGGCATCCGTACCAACCGGTCGCTGATGTCGGCTGTAACCGGCAGGTCTCCGGACGAGCGTGCGTTCGCACGGCCCGCGGGCGAACTGTGCAGCGGGATGTAGTGGAAGACACAGCCGACCCCGCGCTCCTTCATGCCGGCAATGAAGGCGGTCCGCGCATCGAGGCTCGGGAGCAGCAGGTAGTACATGTGGGCGTTGTGCACGCAATCGGCGGGCACGACGGGCCGGCGGAGGCGGCCCGCCGCCTCGTGCGGTTCCGCCCATGCGTGGTAGCGATCCCAGATGGCCATCCGTCGCGTGGTGATGTCGACGCCGTCCTCCATCTGCGCCTTCAGAAAGGCGGCGACGATCTCCCCAGGGAGATACGACGAGCCGATGTCCACCCAGGTGTACTTGTCCACTTGGCCACGGAAAAAGCGGCTCCGGTTCGTCCCCTTCTCGCGCAGGATCTCGGCACGTTCTGCAAGGTGCGGGTCGCGAACGAGGAGCGCGCCGCCTTCGCCGGAGATGATGTTCTTCGTCTCGTGGAAGCTCATGGCGCCCAGCTCGCCGATCGCCCCGAGCGGGCGCCCCTTGTAGCGGGAGTAGATTCCCTGCGCGGCGTCCTCGACGATCGACAGCCCGTGACGGCGCGCGATGTCGCCGATGGCGTCCATCTCGCACGCCACGCCCGCGTAGTGCACCACGCAGATCGCACGCGTGCGGGGCGTGATGGCCGCCTCGATGAGCTGCTCGTCGAGGTTCAGCGTGTCGGCGCGGATGTCGACGAACACCGGCACCGCGCCGCGGAGCACGAACGCGTTCGCCGTCGAGACGAACGTGTAAGAAGGCATGATGACCTCGTCGCCGGGCGAGAGGTCCAGCAGCATTGCGGCCATCTCGAGCGCGGCCGTGCACGAATGCGTCAGCAAGGCGCGGCTCGCGCCGGTATGCGCTTCGAGCCATGCGTGGCAGTCGCGGGTGAACGCGCCGTCGCCCGATAGGTGCCCCTTGCCATGCGCCTGCGCGATGTAGCTGAGTTCGCGCCCGGTCATGAAGGGCTTGTTGAAGGGGATCATCAGGCTTCTTCTCGACAAATCGGTTGACGGGCGGGAATAACGCGTCGCGCTGGGTGCGCTTACCGCACGCACTCCATGATTGCGTGGGAATAGGGGACATGCAGCAGGTCGCGGCGGATCACCAGCGCCCGGGAGGCGAAACAGGAAGGGACGAGACCGAGATAGCCCTCCGCATCCCGGATGTTCTGGCCGCGATCCCGTGCGAGCAGCGCGCGCGCTACGCGGGACTGACCCGGCTCCCAGACGCCGTCCACCGTGACCAGGCGTCCGCCGGGCGCAAGTCGTGCAGCGAGATGGGACAGCAGCGATGCCGCACCGTCGTCGTCCAGGTGGTGCAAGAGGCCGATCGCGATCGCGAGATCGCAGGGAGGGATTGCGTCCCTCGCGAGCTGCGTGATGTCCGCGCACTCGAAACGGCCGCGCGCGCCGTAGCGCATGCGTGCGCCGGCGATGTAGTCCGGACTGAGGTCGAAGCCGTGATAGTCGATGCCGTCAGGCAGATAGGCCAGGATCTCGCCGGTCCCACAGCCCACGTCGACGACGTGCTGTCCGGCTGAGGCCCGAAGGTGCTCGCGAGCGAGGATCCGTCGTGAGCGATGTGCGCCGAGCAATGCTTGCGATGCATCGTAGATCCACGGGACGGACAGGATGGTTCGGATTCCGCTGGTGACCTGCGCCATGGCTGACTCCCTCAACCGTAGTAGGCGACGACGCAGATGCCGGCGACGATCAGTGCACCCCCAAGGAGCTTCCCGATCGTCAACGACTCGCCGAAGAGGATCGCGCTCGACGCGAAGATGAGCACGAGGCCGAGCGCGGTGAAAGGATATGCCCGGCTCAACTCGAGTCGGGTCAGTGCGAGCATCCAGCACACCGACGCGGCGAACGCCGCAGCGAGTCCCGATAGCACCCATGGCGACAGGAGGAGACGCGCGACCGTCGCGAGTGCATCGCCGTCGGTGATCGGGCCGAGGCGGCCGACCTGCCACTTGAGGACCAACTGGCCGTAAAGCGTCAGCGCGAGCATGAGCGCGATATAGACGTATCCCATGGCTCAGCTCCGCTTGAGGAGGTCGGAATAAGCCAGGACGCATAACGACCCCGCACTGTCGTGCACGGTCGCAACGGCGGGCACGTGCCCGCTCGAGCCTGGACGCCCGGGCGCGCGCACGCGGAGGCGATACGGCTGTTCGGGAAACACTGGCGACAGGAATGCCAGGCTCGAGCGGAGGAATAGCGTTCCGGGGCCCGGGATTTCCGTCCCGAAGATCTTGGACAGCTCGCCGCCGACCAGCATCCCATGCGAGATGCGCGACGGGAATCCGGCGGCCCGGGCCGCGGCATCGTCGAAATGCACGGGGTTCCGATCACCCGTTGCCGCTGCGAAACGCTCGACCTGCGCGGCATCGAACACCAGCGGGCGATCCACCAGGATGGCTCCGCCGTCCAGCATCGCGTTCACGTGCCATGTATCGAAGGCGGAGACGAGTGCGAAGCCTTCCCGCGCCCAGACCTTCTGCACCGCGTAGTTCCACACCTGCGTCGATACGTTCATGGTGCCGAAGCCGCGCGCGCGGAACGCCGCCTGCGAGTATCGGATCAGGTCGCCGTAGAGGCCGCCGCCCGCGTGGTCGGGATGCACTCCATAGAGGACGCCCTCGCACTCGTCGATCGAGGCGTCGAACGAACAGCACGCGAACGCGACGATCTCGCCGTTCCGTCTCGCCACCCACGTCGTGCGGCCATCGGCGGCCGAGGAGGTGTAGCTCGTCGCCCACTCCATGTAACCGGCGACGATCTGGTTTGGGTCGAACACCGGATTCGCGTGGTAGTGGCTGACGTAATCGCGAAACGTCGTGCGGACGAGATGCGCGATCGACGCTGCATCGTCCGGACCGGCTTCTTCGAACACGAGGTCGGCGTTGCGGAGCGCGCGAGGCTCGTGGGTGCGCAAGTCGACTGCATAGTAGACGAGCGTGTCCGCGTGGATCGGTTGCAGCCCGGAGCGCGGCAATCGGGACCAGCGCGTGGACCCGGCGGGCGTGCGCAGGATCGCCACGTCCACGCTCCCGGCCAACAGCGAGCGGAACAGGTCGCGTTCGTCCGCAACGATGCCCCGGCCGCGGAAGACGCGCAACCCGAACCGCGCGGAATCGAGCGGCGATATCTCGAGCGCGAGCGGCGCCCGCCCGTCATCGATTCTCACGCGTCCTCCGATGTGTCGTCGCGCACGAGAAACGACGGACGTCGCTTCGATTCGTTGAACAAGCGGCCGACGTAGAGGCCGACGAGGCCGATGCAGAGGATCATCACGCTCCCGAGCAACCAGATCGACGCGATGATGCTGGTGAAACCGGCCACCTGCACGTCGCCAACGAGATATCGCCAGATGCTGAGGCATACGATTACGACTGCCGCCGCGGCGAACGTGAGCCCCATCTTGACGACCAGCCGCAAGGGCTTGTCCGAGTAGGAGAGCACGATGTGCAGCGCGAGCCGCAAGAGCTTGCCGATGCTGTAGCCGCTGCGACCCGATGCCCGTTCGGCGTGCACGACCGGCACGCGCGCCTCGGGGAACCCGGCCCAACGCACCATCAGCGGGAACACGCGCTCGACCTCCGGCATCGACGCGAGCGCGTCGACCACCTTGCGCGAATACACGCCGAAGTTGGCGACGGTATGGTCCTGTGGGACGCCGGTGAGCCAGGCGAGGATGCGATGGAAGCCGTAGGACGCGAGCCGTTTCGCGAGGCCGTCGCGGCGCATCGACCGCTGGGCAAGCACCACGTCGACGCCCGTGCGAGCGACCGCGAGCAGGTTCGGGATCTCCTCCGGGGCGTCCTGCAGATCACAGTCCATCACCACGACGTGTGACCCCCGCGAATGCGCCAGGCCGGCGGCAATCGCGCTGTGCTGGCCGAAGTTGCGCGCCAGCCGCAGTCCGCGGACCTCGGAGAACCGCATCGCGAGATCGCGGATGCGATCCCACGAGCGATCCGGACTTCCGTCATCGACGAGAAGCAGTTCGAACGGTTGACCCACGCCATCCAGTGCGAGCTTGACGCGCTCGACCAGCGCTTCGAGGCAACCCGCGCAGCCGTAAACCGGCGTCACGACGCTGACCAGGCCTGTGTGCGATTGCGGCTGCATCCGCTGTCCCTGCGTCTGGGCAGTCACCCCAGCGCGCGTTCGAGCTCCGGCAGGATCTGGAACAGATCCCCCGCCAGCCCGATGTCGGCGATCTCGAAGATCGCCGAGTCGGAGTCCTTGTTGATCGCGACGATCGTGCCGGCGTCCTTGATGCCGGTCAGGTGCTGGATCGCGCCGCTGATGCCGACGGCGATGTAGAGCTCGGGGGCGATGATCTTGCCGGTCTGGCCGACCTGCAGCTCGTTGGGCACGTAGCCGGCGTCGACGGCCGCGCGCGAGGCGCCGACGGCGGCGCCGAGCTTGTCGGCGAGGCTGTAGATGACCTTGAAGTTCTCCGCCGAGCCGACGCCGCGGCCGCCTGAGACGACGCGCTTCGCGCTCTGCAGGTCGGGGCGGTCGCTGGAGCCGGCGGCGAGGCCGACGTAGCGCGTGTGCGTGGGCAGGGCAGCGTCGACCTGCGCGGCGTCGACCGCGGCGCTGCCGCCGCGCGCGGCTTCGGGCCAGGAGGCGGTGCGGATCGTCGCGACGACGGCGCGGTCGGCCGGCGCCTCGACGGTGACGATCGCGTTGCCCGCGTACATCGGGCGCTTGAACGTGTGCGGGCCCTCGACCGCCATCAGGTCGGACACCTGCGGCACGCCGAGCAGCGCGGCGACGCACGGCATCAGGTCCTTGCCGAACGTCGTGCTCGGGCCGAACACGTGGGTGTAGCCCGATGCGAGTTGCGCGACCTGCGGCGCGAGCACCTGCGCGATCGCGTTCGCGTTGGAGGCGTTCGCCACCGCGAGCACGCGCGACACCCCTGCGATCTGCGCGGCTTCCGCGGCGACGGCGGACGGATCCGAGGCGAGCACGACGACATCGATGGCCTCGGGCGACAGCGCCGCGGCGGCGCTGACGCACTTCGCGGTGGACGCGTTGAGCCTGCCCTCGAGGTGTTCGGCAACGATGAGGACCTTCGCCATCACAGCAACCCCTTCTGCTTGAGGACGCCGACGAGCTCGGCGACGTCCTTGACCATGATGCCCTTGCTGCGCTTCGGCGGCGATGCGTACTGCGTGGCGCGCAGGCCCGCGTCGGCCTGTACGCCGAGATCGGCCAGCGCGATCGTCTCCAGCGGCTTGCTCTTCGCCTTCATGATGTCGGGCAGCTTGATGAAGCGCGGTTCGTTGAGGCGCAGGTCGGTGGTGACCACCGCCGGCAGGTTGACCTCCAGCGTCTCGAGGCCGGCGTCGACCTCGCGCGTCACCGTCGCCTTGCCGCCGGCGACCTCGAGCTTCGAGGCGAACGTCGCCTGCGGGCGGCCCCACAGCGTCGCGAGCATCTGTCCGGTCTGGTTCGCATCGTCGTCGATGGCCTGCTTGCCGAGGATGACCAGGTCCGGCTGCTCGCGCTCGATCAGCTTCAGCAGCACGCGCGCGGCGGTGAGCGGCTGCACGTCGGCGCTGCTGTCTGCGACCACGTGGATCGCGCGGTTGGCGCCCATCGCCAGCCCGTTGCGCAGGTGCGCCTGCGCATCGGCCGGCGCGATGGTGGCGACGACGACCTCGGTCGCGACGCCCTTGTCGCGCAGGCGCAGCGCTTCTTCCAGCGCGATCTCGTCGAACGGATTCGGCGACAGCTTGACGCCGTCGGTGACCACGCCGACGCCGTCGGGCCTGACCTGGATGCGGACGTTGTAGTCCACCACGCGCTTGTAGCCGACGAGGATCTTCATCGTGCGGAGGGTCCGGAGTCGCTTCGGGGGGCCGCCATTCTAGCGGAGCGGCGGCAGCGGCCCGTCAGACGATCGTGAGCGACTGCACGCCGCGCCAGACGCCGCCGGGTGCCATCCGGACCGGGCGCTCGGCCGCAGCGGGCTCGACGCAGACGAACCGGCTGGCGGCCTCCTCACCCAGATCGGCAAGCGTGGCGGCGAGCGTGGCACCGGGGTTCCAGACCACGATGTCCGTGAACCCCGACATCCCGATCTGCAGGCGAGGGCGACCCGCCTCCGTCAGCGTGACGGTCGCGGGAGCGTCTGGGTACAGCCGATCCACCTCCGGCCCGAAATGCAGCGCGTCGCGCCGAAGCGGCGTATCGGTCGCTTCGCGGGAGTCCCGCCAGTCGCGGTCCGCGAGTTCCGGCAGCGTCACGCCGCCTGCGAGGTCGATCGCGAGATAGGTGTGCAGCGCCGAGGTGAACGCGACGGGCGCGCTGCCGGCGTTTTCGACCGTCAGGGCGACCGCAAGGCGGCGTCCGGCGTCGTGCAGCGCCACCTCCAGCGACGCGAGGGTGTCGTGCGGCCAGCCGGCATCGACCGGCGCGGCGCCGAGCGCGAACGCGGCACGGTCCGGTGACAGCGCGGTCCGCGTCCATGTGGCGGTGCGCGCGAAGCCGTGGCGCCGACCGGGTCCGCGCGCGCCGAACTGCGGGAAGATGATCGGGATGCCGCCGCGCAGCGGCGTGCGGTCGTCGCGCACGGCGCGCTCGCTCACGAACAGCTGTGCGCAGCCGCCGTGGCGCCACGAGACGACCTGTGCACCGCGATGGCGGATGGTCGCCGTGGCATCGCCCAGGGCGATCGTCGTTTGGGGATCCTGCACGCACGCACCCGGCCGGGATTCAGCGGAATGTTACGGGCCGGTGAGCGCGTGGGATATCCTGCGCGCCCCTCGATGTTCCATGGTGCTCGGATGCTCCATCCCGTGGTGCTCAGCGGCGGGACCGGATCCCGCCTGTGGCCGCTGTCCCGGCAGAACCAGCCGAAGCAGTTCCTGCGCCTGATCGGCGAGCGCTCGCTCTACCAGGAAACGATCCTGCGGGCGGGTCGCTTGCCGTCCGTCGGCAGCTCGGTCACGGTCTGCAGCGCGGACCATCGCTTCATGGTCGGCGAGCAGCTCGCCGAGATCGGCGTCGTCGACGCCGGCATCCTGCTGGAGCCGTCGGCCCGCAACACCGCACCGGCGATCGCGCTGGCGGCGCTGTATTCGATCGATCGCGATCCGGATGCGACCTTGCTCGTGCTTCCCGCGGACCACCTCATCGAGGACGAAGCCGCGTTCCGCGATGCCGTGGCGCGCGCCGTGCCTCACGCGGCGGACGGCCGGCTGGTGACCTTCGGCATCCGCCCCGAATATCCCGAGACCGGTTACGGCTACATCCGCCGCGGCGCCATCCTGGGCGACGGCGTGTACGCGGTGGATCGCTTCGTCGAAAAGCCCGATCTCGCCACTGCCGGTGGCTACCTCGCGTCGGGCGACTACGACTGGAACTCGGGCATGTTCCTGTTCCAGGCCAGGCGCTACCTGGACGAACTGCGGGCACATGCCCCGGCGATCGCCGCCGCCGTCGAGGCCGCCTACGCCGCGGCCCAGCGCGATCTCGACTTCGTCCGCGTGGACCCGGCCGCGTTCGCCGCGAGCCCGGACGATTCCATCGACTACGCGGTGATGGAGAAGACGAACGCCGCCGCGGTCGTCCCGGTGAGCTGCGGCTGGAGCGACATCGGATCATGGTCGTCGCTGTGGTCCGTCGCCAAGCGCGACGACGACGGCAACCGCTACGACGGCGACGTGGTGTCGCTCGACACCCGCGGCAGCCTCGTGCGCGCGTCGGACCGCCGCATGATCGCCACGCTCGGCGTCGAGGACCTGGTCATCATCGACACGCCCGACGCGACGCTGGTGGCGCGCAAGGACCGCGTGCAGGACGTCAAGCGGATCGTCGACACGCTCAAGGCCGCCGGCCGGTCCGAACACCTGTTCCACCGCAAGGTCTACAGGCCTTGGGGCAGCTACGACTCGATCGACATGGGCGAGCGCTTCCAGGTCAAGCGCATCGTCGTCAAGCCGGGCGCCGCGCTGAGCCTGCAGAAGCACCACAAGCGCGCGGAACACTGGATCGTCGTGTCCGGCGTCGCCGAAGTCACCTGCGACGACCGCGTGTTCGAGCTGCGCGAGAACGAGAGCACGTACATCCCGCTCGGCAGCGTGCATCGCTTGCGCAATCGCACCGATGCACCGGTCGAGCTGATCGAGGTGCAGTCCGGCGCGTACCTCGGCGAGGACGACATCGTCCGCCTCGAAGACGTGTACGGGCGCTCATGAGCGCGTCCGCGGCGGGCGGTGCCGGCGCCGCATTCAAGGCGTACGACATCCGTGGGCGCGTGCCCGACGAGCTCGACGACGATCTCGCCGCGCGGATCGGCTTCGCCGCATCGGCGCAGATGGGGCCGGGGCCGGTCGTGCTGGGCCGCGACGTTCGCCTGAGCAGCCCGGCGCTGCAGGCTGCGCTGTCCGAGGGTTTCCATGCCGCCGGGCGGCGCGTAGTCGACATCGGCCTCTGCGGTACCGAGGAGGTGTATTTCCAGACCGACCACCTGCGCGCGGCGGGCGGGATCATGGTCACCGCCAGCCACAATCCGATGGACTTCAACGGGATGAAGCTGGTGCGTGACGGCGCGCGGCCGATCAGTGGCGACAGCGGGCTGCATCGCATCCGCGACGACGCGCTGGCGATGGCGCGCCCGACGCGTGTATCCGGCGAAACCGTGCAGATGCCGGAGGAGGGCGCCTACGTGCGTCACCTGCTGGGTTACGTCGATGCCGCCCGGCTGAGGCCGCTGAGGATCGTCGTCAACGCCGGCAACGGCGCCGCCGGCCTCGTGGTGGACCGTCTGGCCGGATCGCTGCCCTTCGAGTTCGTCCGCCTGCAGCACGAGCCGGACGGCACGTTCCCGAACGGCATCCCGAACCCGCTGCTGCCGGAATGCCGCGACGCGACCGCTTGCGCCGTGCGCGAAGCGGGCGCGGATTTCGGCATCGCATGGGATGGCGATTTCGACCGCTGCTTCTTCTTCGACGGCGACGGTCGCTTCATCGAGGGCTACTACATCGTCGGACTGCTCGCGCAGGCGCTGCTCGCCCGCCATCCGGGCGGACGCGTGGTGCACGACCCGCGCCTGGTCTGGAACACGCGCGAGCTCGTGGAAGAAGCAGGCGGCGTGCCGGTGCAGTCCAAGACCGGCCACGCCTTCATCAAGGAGCGCATGCGCGCCGAAGACGCGGTGTACGGCGGCGAGATGAGCGCGCATCACTACTTCCGCGAGTTCGCCTACTGCGACTCCGGCATGATCCCGTGGCTGCTCGTGGCCGGCCTGGTTTCGTCCACCGGCCGCCCGCTGGCCGAGCTCGTCGACGAGCGGATGCGACGTTTTCCCTGCAGCGGCGAGATCAATTTCACCGTGTCCGACCCGCGTCGCGCGATGGCGTCGGTGCAGGCCCGCTTCGCCGCGCTCGCCCCGGCGATCGACACCACCGACGGCGTTTCCGCCGACTTCGGCGAGTGGCGGATGAACCTGCGCATGTCGAACACCGAACCGCTGCTGCGCCTGAACATCGAGTCGCGCGGCAATGCGGCGCTGGTCGAGGAACGCGTCGGCGAAGTCCGTACCGTGCTGGCCGCGTTCGCCGGCTAGCGCTCGGCGAACCGCGCCACCAGCACCCCCGCGAGCCGCTCCGCCGCGCCCGGCGCGGTCGACAGGAACAGCGACGGCTCGACGAGTTCGAGCTCCAGCAGCATCGGCGTGGCGTCCGCCGCGCGGATGAGGTCGACGCGCGCGTAGACCGGCGGCGCCGGCAGCGCCAGTCGGCGCATCGCGGCGTCGAGCACGCGCTGGGCGAGGGCCAGCTTGTCGGCGGCCGGCGCGCGGGTGGAGATCGCCTCCGGCAGCGTGTCGTGCGCATGCGCGGTGCCGTCCGGCGCGAGCAGCGCGGCCTTGCGGATCGCATGGCTGAAGGCGCCGCCGAGGAACACCAGCCCGGTCTCGCCGTGCGCGTCGATCGTGTCGAGATACGGCTGCAGCATCGCGCTGCGGTCGGCCTGCAGCAGCGCGCCGAGCGTGTTGGCCGCGGCGAACACGTCGCTGCGCGCGATCCGGTGCGTGTCGCGCGAACCGGCGCTCACCGCGGGTTTCAGCACGAACTCCGGCGCATCGAGCGTCGCGAGGAATGCCTCCAGCGCGGGCAGCGGCTCGACGTCCGGTTCGACGAATGCGGTGGGCACCGCGGGTATGCCGGCCGCCGCGAGGTCGCGGAGGTAGTGCTTGTCGGTGTTCCAGCGCACGACCGGCAGCGGATTCCACAGCCGCGTGGCGTGCGACGCGCGCTCGCACCAGCGCAGGAACGCGGGCAGCCGCCACGTGTAGTCCCACGGCGAGCGCAGCAGCGCCGCGTCGAAGCGCGACCACTGCACGCTCGCGTCGTCCCATGCGCGCGTTTCGGTCGCGATGCCGGCGGCGGCGCAGGCCTCGCGCAGCAGCGGCAGGTCGTCGTCGGCGTCGTGGAACGCGATGGCGGTGACGAGGGCGAGGCGCATCGGCGGCGGGACGGGGCGGGGGCCCGCGAGTCTAGCCGGTGCACCTTCGCCGCATGGCCGTGCGGGCGCGCCGGCTACACTACGCGCCTTCGTTCCGCGGAGACTTCCACGTGACGCACGCTGCACGCGCCGCCTCGGGCGGCCGCTCGAAACTGTTCCCCGACGCGTCCACCGCGCTGCGCGGGCTCGTCGCCGACGGCCAGACCCTCGCCGTCGGCGGCTTCGGCCTCTGCGGCATCCCGGAGGCGCTGATCGCCGCGCTGCGCGATTCGGGCGTGTCCGGGCTGACGGTGATCTCCAACAACGCCGGCGTCGACGGCTTCGGCCTCGGCCTGCTGCTGGGCACGCGCCAGATCCGCAAGATGATTTCGTCCTACGTCGGCGAGAACAAGGAATTCGAGCGCCAATACCTGTCCGGCGAGCTCGAGCTCGAGTTCAACCCGCAGGGCACGCTGGCCGAGCGCCTGCGCGCCGGCGGCGCCGGCATCCCCGCGTTCTTCACCCGCACCGGCTACGGCACGGTGGTGGCCGAGGGCAAGGAAACGCGCGAGTTCGACGGCCAGATGTACGTGATGGAGACCGCGCTGAAGGCCGACGTGTCGCTGGTGAAGGCGTGGAAGGCGGACGCGGCCGGCAACCTCGTCTTCCGCAAGACCGCGCGCAACTTCAACCCCGCCTGCGCGATGGCGGGCAAGGTGTGCGTCGCCGAGGTCGAGGAGCTGGTCGGGGTCGGCGAACTCGATCCCGACCACGTGCACCTGCCCGGCATCTACGTCGATCGCATCGTCGTGAACGCTTCGCCCGAGAAGCGCATCGAACAGCGCACCGTGCGCGCCGCCTGACGAGGACTTCGCAATGCCCTGGACCCGCGAACAGATGGCGCAGCGCGCCGCGCAGGAACTCACCGACGGCGCCTACGTCAACCTCGGCATCGGCCTGCCGACGCTGGTGGCGAACTACATCCCCGACGGCATGGACGTCTGGCTGCAGAGCGAGAACGGCCTGCTCGGCATCGGCCCGTTCCCGACCGAGGCCGAGGTCGACGCCGACCTGATCAACGCCGGCAAGCAGACGGTCACCGCGCGCCCGGGCGCCAGCTTCTT
>JXCB02000026.1 GCA_000828075.3 Tolypothrix campylonemoides VB511288
CGCGCGTCGCGCAGCAGCGGCAGCGCGAGCGCGACGCGCAGCCGGCGCGTCGCCTGCGGGAACTGGCGCCTGGCCACGTAGGCCGCGCTCAGCGCGATCGCCAGCGCCACCACCACGTACTGCGCGAGCAGGCCTGCGTCCATCAGCCGGCTCCCAGCAGCACGGCGACCTGGTAGGTCACCAGCGACGCGAGGTAGGCGAGCGCGAACAGGTAGCCCGCGGCGATGCCGACCTGCTTCCACGAGTGCGTCTCGCGCCGGATCGTCGCCAGCGTGGAGATGCACTGCGGCGCGTAGATGAACCACACCAGCAGCGACAGCGCGGTGGCGAGCGACCACGTGTCCGACAGGATCGGCGTCAATGCCTCGGCGGCGGCCGCGTCGTCGGCGGCCTGCAGCGCGTAGATCGTCGCCAGCGACGACACCGCCACCTCGCGCGCGGCCAGGCCCGGGATCAGCGCGATGCAGATCTGCCAGTTGAAGCCGAGCGGCGCGAACACCGTCGTCATCGCCTGGCCGATGCGGCCAGCGAGGCTGTACTCGATGGCCGCGCCGGTCGCGCCGTCCGGCGGCGCCGGGAAATTGAGCAGGAACCACAGCAGGATCGTAAGCGCGAGGATGATGCCGCCGACGCGGCGCAGGAAGATCCACGCGCGCTCCCACAGGCCCATCAGCACGTCGCGCGGATGCGGCACGCGGTACGACGGCAGCTCCAGCATCAGCGGATGCTCGTGCTTGTCGCGACGCCACTTCTTCATCACCCACGCCACCACGAGCGCGCTGGCGATGCCGGCGGCGTACAGCGCGAACAGCACCAGGCCCTGCAGGTTCAGCACGCCCCAGACCTGCTGGCGCGGGATGAAGGCGCCGATCAGCAGCGCGTACACCGGCAACCGCGCCGAGCACGTCATCAGCGGCGCGACGAGGATGGTGGCGAGGCGGTCGCGCGGATCCTGGATCGTGCGCGTGGCCATGATCCCCGGGATCGCGCACGCGAAGCTCGACAGCAGCGGGATGAACGAGCGCCCCGACAGCCCCGCCGACGCCATCAGCCGGTCGAGCAGGAACGCCGCGCGCGGCAGGTAGCCGGACTCCTCCAGCGCGATGATGAAGGCGAACAGCAGCAGGATCTGCGGCAGGAAGACCACCACGCTGCCGACGCCTGCGATGATGCCGTCGACCAGCAGGCTCGCCAGCGGGCCTTCCGGCAGCGCACCGCCGACGAACCCGCCGAGCGCGGCGGTGCCGGCGTCGATCGCGTCCGCCAGCGGCGTGGCCCACGCGTAGACGGCCTGGAAGATCAGGAACATCACAGCGACCAGCGCGAGCAGGCCGAACACCGGATGCAGCAGCCAGCGGTCGAGCGCGTCGTCGGTCTCGGCGGTGCGCCGCGGCATCGTCACCGCGAGCGCGAGCAGCCGGCGCGTCTCGGCGTGCAGCGCGTCGGGGTCTTCGGCCGCGATCGCCCGGTCCGATGCGTGCAGCGGCGCATGCAGCGGCGTGTCCGCGTCGATCGCGGCGACCAGCGCGCGCGCGCCGTCGCGGCGCACCGCGACCGTCGGCACCACCGGGACGCCGAGCTCGCGCGACAGCGCGTCGAGGTCGATGTCGATGCCGCGCCGGCGCGCGGCGTCCATCATGTTGACCGCGAGCACCATCGGCTTCGACGTCGCCTGCGCGAGCGCGCGCACCTCCAGCGCGAAGCGCAGGTGCAGGCGCAGGTTGGTGGCGTCGACCACGCAGACGATCACGTCCGGCGCCGGCTCGCCCGGGTAGAAGCCGCGCAGCAGGTCGCGGGTCACCGCCTCGTCGAGGCTCGCGGCGTGGAAGCTGTACGCGCCCGGCAGGTCGAGCACGGTGTAGCCGCGGCCGCTGGGTGCGACGAAGCGGCCTTCCTTGCGCTCGACGGTCACGCCGGCGTAGTTCGCCACCTTCTGCCGGCTGCCGGTCAGCCGGTTGAACAGCGCGGTCTTGCCGCAGTTGGGACTGCCGACCAGCGCGAGGCGCAGCGACGTCGCGCTCATGCGGGCACGTCCTTGCCGGCGGCCACGCGGATCCGCGCGGCCTCGCTGCGACGCAGGGCGAAGCGCGTGAAGCCGACCTGCACCAGCAGCGGTTCGGCCGCGATCGGCCCGGCGGCGAGCACTTCCACGCGCTCGCCGGCGACGAAGCCGAGCTCGCGCAGCCGTCGCGCGATCAGGTCGTTGGGCGCATCGTCGTGCACCGTCTGCACCGTGGCGGGCGTGCGGCGCGGCAGATCGGACAGCTTCAAGGTCGGATGCTCCGGCGAGGGCACGGCGGCCGCCACCAAATGGGAACTGTTCTCATCCTATCACCCACCGGCGGCACCGGGCCTTTGCGGGGCCTGCCGCTATCATGCGGACTCCGCACCGCCGGCGCGCCCGATGACCGCACCGTTGCACGTGACGCAGGAGGGCCCGGTCGCCCGCCTGCGGCTGAACCGTCCCGAGCTGCACAACGCGTTCGACGCCGACCTGATCGCCGCGCTGACCGACGCGCTGCACGCCGTCGGCCGCGACGGCGCGGTCCGCGCGGTGGTGCTCGAAGGCGCGGGCGCGTCGTTTTCCGCCGGCGCCGACCTCAACTGGATGCGCGGCATGGCCGCCGCGAGCGAGGCGGCCAATCGCGACGACGCGCTCGCCCTCGCCCGCCTGATGCGCACGCTGGACGAGCTGCCGAAGCCCACGATCGCCCGCGTGCACGGCGCGGCGTTCGGCGGCGGCGTCGGGCTGGTCGCCTGCTGCGACATCGCCATCGGCGTGCCGGAGGCGAAATTCGGGCTGACCGAAAGCAGGCTGGGACTGCTGCCGGCCGTGATCTCGCCGTACGTCATCGAGGCGATCGGGGCGCGGCACGCGCGGCGGTACTTCGCGACGGCCGAACTCTTCGACGCCGACGTCGCGCTGTCTCTAGGCCTGCTGCACCACGTCGCTGCCACGGACGAGCTCGATGCCGCCGTGCAGCGCCAGATCGACCTGCTGCTGAAGGCGGGACCGGTGGCGACCGCGCAGGCCAAGACCCTCGTGCGCCGCGTGGCGGCCGGCGGCGACCGCGACCGCCTCGACGCGGACAACGCCGCGCTCATCGCCGCGCTGCGCGTGTCGCCGGAAGGCCAGGAAGGGCTCGGCGCCTTCCTCGACAAGCGCGCGCCGACGTGGATCCCCGCCTGATGCCCGCGAGCACGATGTTCTCGAAGATCCTCATCGCCAACCGCGGCGAGATCGCCTGCCGCGTCATCCGCACCTGCCGCCGCCTCGGCATCCGCACCGTGGCCGTGTATTCCGACGTCGACGCCGACGCGCAGCACGTGCGCCAGGCCGACGAGGCCGTGCACATCGGCGGCGCGCGCCCGCAGGACAGCTACCTGCGCGGCGACGCCGTCATCGACGCCGCGCGGACGACCGGCGCGCAGGCGATCCATCCCGGCTACGGCTTCCTCAGCGAGAACACGGACTTCGCCGACGCGGTCGAGGACGCGGGCCTCGTCTTCATCGGCCCGAAGGCCGCGTCGATGCGCAGGATGGGCAGCAAGGCCGGCGCGAAGGAGCTGATGGCCGCCGCCGGCGTGCCGGTGGTGCCCGGATACACCGGCGAGGACCAGTCGCCCGAGCGCCTGCAGCGCGAGGCCGATGGGATCGGCTATCCGCTGATGATCAAGGCCGCGCACGGCGGCGGCGGCAAGGGCATGCGCATCGTGCGCGCGTCCGGTGAGTTCATCGACAACCTCGAAAGCTGCCAGCGCGAGGCGCGCAACGCCTTCGGCCGCGACCGCGTGCTGCTGGAACGCTACGTGGAGCGTCCGCGCCACATCGAGATCCAGGTGTTCGGCGATGCCCACGGCGACGTCATCCACCTCAACGAGCGCGAGTGCTCGGCGCAGCGCCGCTACCAGAAGGTCATCGAGGAATCGCCGTCGCCGTTCCTCACGCCTGCCCTGCGCGCGGCGATGGGCGCGGCCGCGGTGCAGGCCGCGCGCGCGATCGACTACGTCAACGCCGGCACCGTGGAGTTCATCGTCGGCCAGGACGGCGGCTTCTACTTCATGGAGATCAACACGCGGCTGCAGGTGGAGCATCCGGTGACCGAGCTGGTGACCGGGCTCGACCTCGTCGAGTGGCAGCTGCGCGTCGCCGCCGGCGAACCGCTGCCGCTGGCGCAGGATGCGATCGCGCAGCGCGGGCACGCGATCGAGGTGCGGCTGTACGCGGAGGATCCGGACGCCGGCTTCCTGCCCGGTTCGGGCCGGCTCGAGCGCCTGCGCCTGCCGCCGCCGTCGGCGCACGTGCGCATCGACAGCGGCGTGATCGAGGGCGACACCGTCACCATCTTCTACGACCCGATGATCGCCAAGCTCATCGTCCACGACGTCGACCGACCGCGCGCGCTGGCGCGCCTGCGCGACGCGCTGGCCGAGTGCGACATCGCCGGTCCCAAGTCGAACATCGCCTTCCTCGAGCGCCTCGTTCGGCATCCGTCCGTGGTCGAGGCGACGATCGACACCGGCTACCTCGATCGGCATCTCGACGACGTGCTCGGCGACGACGCGCGCGAGCCGACGCTGCTGGCGGCGGCGGCCACCGCGCAGCTGCTCGTGCACGAAGCGCAGGTGCGCGCGTGCGCGGCCGCGTCGAACGATCCGACCTCGCCGTGGGCGATCGCCGACGGCTGGCGCCTCGGCCACGCGGGCCAGCGGCCGCTCGCGTTCGAGCATCGCGGCGAACGCATCGAACTCGTCGCGCACGGTGCCGCGGGCCGCTATCGCATCGAACATGCGGACGGCACGGTCGCCGTCGAGGGCGCGCGGCTGGAGCACGGCGTGCTGAGCGCGCGCTTCGACGCGTGCGGGCGTCGCGTCGCGGTGGACGTGGACGCGCGCCGCGTCGTCGCGCACGACGGCACGCGTCGGCTCGTGCTCGAACCGGTCGCGGTGTATCGCGCGCAGGCCGCGGGCAGCGGCGGCGGCGCCGACCGCGTGCAGGCGCCGATGCCGGGCCGCATCGTGCTGGTCAAGGTCGGCGCGGGCGACACGGTGGAGGAAGGCCAGGAGCTGCTGGTGATGGAAGCGATGAAGATGGAGCTGAGCTTGAAGGCCCCGCGCGCCGGCACCATCTCCGAACTGCGCGCCGCCGCCGGCGAATTCGTCGAGGGCGACGCGGTGCTGGTCGTGCTGGAGGCCTGAGGTGGCGGAGTCCGTACGCATCGTCGAGGTCGGCCCGCGCGACGGGCTGCAGAACGAGAAGGCGACGATCGCGACCGCCGACAAGATCGCGCTGGTCGATCGCCTGTCGCGCACCGGCCTGCGCACGATCGAGGCGACCAGCTTCGTGAGCCCCAGGTGGGTGCCGCAGCTCGCCGACGCCGCCGAGGTCTATGCCGGCATCGCGCGCGCGCCGGGCGTCGCGTATCCGGTGCTGGTGCCGAACCTGCAGGGCTACGAGCGCGCGCGCGCGGTCGGCGTGGAGGAGATCGCGGTGTTCACCGCGGCATCCGAAGCGTTCAACCGCAGGAACATCAACGCATCGATCGACGAATCGCTGGAACGCTTCGCGCCGGTGATGGAGCGCGCGCGCGCCGACGGCGTGCGCGTGCGCGGCTACGTGTCGACCGTGCTCGGCTGCCCGTACCAGGGCGCGGTGCCGGTGGCCGACGTCGTGCGCGTCGCGCAGGCGCTGCACGCGATGGGCTGCTACGAGATCTCGCTCGGCGACACGATCGGCGTCGGCACGCCGGCGAAGGCGCGCGCGATGCTGCGCGCGGTGGCCGCGGCGGTGCCGATGCCGGCGCTGGCGATCCACTTCCACGACACCTACGGCCAGGCGCTGGCCAACGTGCTGGCGTGCCTGGAGGACGGCGTGCGTGTCGTCGACAGCGCGGTGTCCGGCGCGGGCGGCTGTCCGTACGCGAGGGGCGCCAGCGGCAACGTGGCGAGCGAGGACGTCGTGTACATGCTGCACGGGCTCGGGTTCGAGACCGGCGTCGACCTCGACGCGCTCGCCGACACCGGCCGCTGGCTCGCGGGCCTGCTCGGTCGCGAGACCGGCAGCAAGGTCGGTCGCGCGCTCGCGGCGGCCTGACGCGCGCCGCCGCACGCGCCGGCCGCAGCGCCCGATCCGATAGAATCGCGGCCCGTTCGTTCCCGCGGAGTCCGCATGCAGCTCGAATCCGTCCGTGCCGTCGTCACCGGTGGCGTCTCCGGCCTCGGCCTCGCCGTCGCGCAGCACCTGGTCGCCGCGGGCGGCCGCGTCGCGCTGTTCGACGTCAACGACGACAAGGGCAAGGCCGCGGTCGAAGCGCTCGGCGATGCGAACGCGCGCTACTGGCGCACGGACGTCACCGACGAGGCCGGCGTCGCGGCGAACCTCGCCGAGGCGCAGGCATTCCTCGGCGGCTTGAACGCGGTGATCAACTGCGCGGGCATCCTCGGCGCCGGTCGCGTGCTCGGCCGCGACGGGCCGATGAAACTGTCGCAGTTCCAGTCCACCGTGATGGTCAACCTGGTCGGCAGCTTCAACGTCGCCAAGGCGGCGGCGGAGCTGATGCAGCACAACGCGCCGGGCACCGACGGCGAGCGCGGCGTGATCGTCAACACCGCCTCGGTCGCCGCGTACGAGGGCCAGATCGGCCAGGCGGCGTATTCCGCGTCGAAGGGCGGCGTGGTGGCGATGACGCTGCCGATGGCGCGCGAGCTCGCCAAGTTCGGCATCCGCGTGATGACGGTCGCGCCGGGCGTGTTCTGGACGCCGATGGTCGACGGCATGCCCGAGAGCGTGCAGCAGTCGCTGGCTGCGTCGATCCCGTTCCCTTCGCGCCTCGGCACGCCGACGGAGTTCGCCGACCTCGTCGCCTACATCCTGCGCAACACCTACCTCAACGGCGAGACGATCCGCCTCGACGGCGCGACGCGGTTGGCGCCTAAGTAGGGGGCTCGGGGCTGGGGACTGGGGACGGATGTCCTCGCTTCTCCATGCCCACGCGCCGTCGAGCATCGCGCCAACGCCACGCCACGCCCTTCTAGTCCCTAGCCTCCAGTCCCCAGCCCCATCCCACCATGCGCGCCTCCGAACTCAAGAAGGGCAACGTCGTCGAGCACAACGGCGGCGTCTACCAGATCCGCGACATCGAACGCAGCGCGCCGCAGGGCCGCGGCGGCAACGTGCGCTTCCGCTTCACGATGTACAGCGTGCCCGGCGGCAGCAAGCTCGACGCGAGCTTCGACGCCGACGACGACCTGCGCGAGGTCGAGCTCACGCGTCGGCAGGCGACGTTCTCGTACAAGGACGGCGACGCGTTCGTGTTCATGGACGACGAGGACTACACGCCGTACACGCTGGACCCGGGCGCGATCGGCGACGCCGCCGGCTACATCACCGACGGCCTGCCCGGCTGCTACATCGCGCTGATCGACGATGCGCCGGTCGCGCTGCAGCTGCCGCAGAGCGTGGCGATCGAAGTGGTCGAAACGCCGCCGGAGCTCAAGGGCGGCACCGCGACCAAGCGGCCGAAGCCCGCGAAGCTCGCCACCGGCATCGAGATCATGGTGCCGGAGTACATCGGCACCGGCGAGCGCGTGCTGGTCAACACGACGACGGGCGAGTTCGCCGGCCGCGCGGACTGAAGGATCGCGCGTCGAACGCCGACGCGATGCGTTCGGCGTCAGTGTCCGCCGCGCGCGATCCACTTGCGCGCCATGCGCGCGATCGACGGATCCGTTTCGGCGTCGTCCAGCAGCGCGGCGATCGGACGCCACGCCAGCGCGTGCGATTCGTCGCTCACCACGAACGCCTCGCCGCCGCCGCAGCGCACGACGTAGCGCACGTCGTAGTGCCAGTGCCCGGGCACGCCCCTGTGCTCGGGGATCCAGTGGCGGTCGACGTCGAACGGTGTCGGTTCGACCACGAGCCCCGACAGCCCGCTCTCCTCTTCCGCCTCGCGCAGCGCCACACGCGCGAGGTCGCGATCGCCGTCGGCGTGGCCGCCCAGTTGCAGCCAGCGACCGAGCTTGCGGTGGTGCGTCATCAGCAGCCGCGTGCCGGCGCGATCGACGAGCCAGGCCGATGCGGTGAAATGGCCTTCGAGGCGGTCGCGCACGAACGGATCGGCGGCGTCGGACAGCAGCGCGGCGAACGCGTCGACCGCCCCGGCTTCCTCCGGCCATGCCGCGACGTATGCGGCGAGCGAGCGCGCCAGCGCGGCGTCGTGGCCGTCCGAAGCATTCATGCGGATGCGGTTCCTCGCGGAGACAACCCGGCGTACAGGCCGTGCCGCGCCTTGTCTGCGGCGGGCGGTCGGGCTATGGTCGCGAAATCTTAACGTAGCCCGGCATGGCGATCGCCGTGTCGTGCCCTCCGGCCGCGAGGCCACGCGACACAACGAGGAAGCGACGTTTCATGGCAAGCACTCCCAACAGGGGCCTCGTGGCCCGCATGCTGGCGCGCAAGAGCGTCGCCCAGGTGCAGCAGGAGACCGAGACCAGCCAGCTCAAGCGCACGCTCGGGCCCTGGAACCTGGTCTTCCTCGGCATCGGCTGCATCATCGGCGCCGGCATCTTCGTGCGCACCGGCAACGCGGCCGCGCTGCACGCGGGCCCGGCGGTGCTGCTGTCGTTCCTGATCGCCGGCGCCGTCTGCGCGCTCGCCGGCCTGTGCTACGCGGAGCTGTCCTCGACGCTGCCGGTGTCGGGCTCGGCCTATACCTACAGCTACACCACGATCGGCGAGTTCGCCGCGTGGATCATGGGCGGCCTGCTGCTGCTCGAGTACGGTCTCGCCGCGTCGGTGGTCGCGGTCGGCTGGTCCGGCTACGTGGTCAGCCTGCTCGGCGATTTCGGCATCCTCATCCCGCCGGAGTTCACCGGCCCGGCCGGGCACGCGCTGATGCGCGACGGCAAGGCCGTGCTCGACGCCGCCGGAAATCCGGTCACCACGATCTTCAACCTGCCCGCGTTCCTGATCTGCATGGCGCTGGCCGCGCTGCTCGTGATCGGCGTGTCCGAAAGCGCGAAGGTCAACAACATCATCGTCGCGGTGAAGATGACGGTGATCATCGCCTTCATCCTGATCGTCGGCTGGTTCGTGCTGCAGGACCTCGACACCTACATGGTGAACTGGCAGCCGTTCATCCCGGAACCGACCGGCGACAAGGGCGAGTTCGGCTGGGGCGGCATCCTGCGCGCGGCGTCGATCGTGTTCTTCGCCTACATCGGCTTCGAGGCGGTCTCCACCGCCGGCCAGGAGGCCAAGAACCCGAAGCGCGACCTGCCGTTCGGCATCATCGGCTCGCTGCTGGTCTGCACGATCCTCTACATCCTCGTGTCGATCGTGCTGACGCTGATCGTCAACTACAAGTCGCTCAACGTGCCCGACCCGGTCGCCGTGGCGGTGGACGCGCTGGGCCCGCAGTGGGCGTGGTTCGCCAAGACGATCAAGATCGGCGCGATCATCGGCCTGACCTCGGTGATCCTGGTGCTGATGTACGGCCAGACCCGCATCTTCTACACGATGGCGCGCGACGGCCTGCTGCCGCGCGTGTTCTCCACCGTCCATCCGCGCTTCAAGACGCCGTGGATCAACACGATCCTGGTCGGCCTGATCACCGCCTCGGCCGCGGGCTTCTTCGACATCAACACGCTGGGCGACATGACCTCGGTCGGCACGCTCGCGGCGTTCGGCATCGTCTGCCTGGCGGTGATCTGGCTGCGCCGCACGCATCCGGAGCTGCCGCGTGGCTTCCGCGTCCCGCTGTACCCGGCTCTGCCGGTGCTCGGCATCGTCGCCTGCTTCTCGCTGATCTTCACCGTGGAGACGCGCGTGCTCGTGTTCTTCGCGTGGTACGCGGTGGCGGCGATCGTCCTGTACTTCGTCTACGGCATGCACAACTCGCAGCTGCAGAAGGGCCTGCCGGCCGGCGGCGGCCCGCACGACCTGCCCGCCTACAAGGAAGACGCGCCCGGCGGACGCTGACGGGCACCGCGGTTCGCCCACGGACGGCGCGCTTCGGCGCGCCGTTCGCGTTCGCGGCCGCCGCAGCGCGCACGACCGGTCGACTACCGAAGCGGCGGCGTTCCGCGGATGCGCATGAACCGCCACGGGCCAGGCGCTAGACTTCGGCGATGACCGACGCCCTGCCCTACGATCCCCAGCGCCTGGCGCACTGCGCCGGCGAGATCATCGTCAACGTGCGCGAGCTCGCCGCGCGGGGGTGGACGCCGGCGACCAGCAGCAACTTCTCGCGCCGCATCGACGCCCGGCACGCGGCGATCACGGTGTCCGGACGCGACAAGGGAAAGCTGACCGAGGGCGACATCATGGTCGTCGACCTCGACGGCCGGCCGGTGGCCACCGAGCACCGCCCGTCCGCGGAGACGCTGCTGCACACGCAGCTCTACGCGCGCTTTCCCGACATGGGCTGCGTGCTGCACACGCACTCGCTGAACCAGACCGTCGCCTCGCGCCTGTACGCCGGCGCCGGCCACGTGCGGCTGGAAGGTTACGAGCTGTTGAAAGCGTTCGCCGGCAACTCCACCCACGAGATGGCCGTCGACCTGCCCGTGCTGCCCAACAGCCAGGACATGCCGACGCTGGCCGCACAGGTCGACGCCCTGCTCGACGCGCAGCCGATGTGGGGCTACCTGATCGACGGCCACGGCCTGTACGCCTGGGGCCGCGACATGGCCGAGGCCCGCCGCCACCTGGAAGCGTTCGAATTCCTGCTCGCCTGCGAGCTCGAGCTGAGGAGACTGTCACGATGAGCCGCCTTCGCATCTTTTCCGACAGCGCGCCCGACGCGCCGGAGCTGGTCGCCACCGACGGCGACGCGATCGCGCGCGAGCTGGCCAAGATCGGCGTGCACTTCGAGCGCTGGCGGGCCACGCGGCCGATCGAGGCCGGCGCTTCGCCCGAGGACGTGCTCGCCGCGTACAAGGCCGACATCGACCGGATCACCGCCGAGCGCGGCTTCACCACGGTCGACGTGATCAGCATCGCGCCGGACAACCCGAAGAAGGACGAGCTGCGCGCGAAGTTCCTCGACGAGCACTTCCACAAGGAGGACGAGGTCCGCTTCTTCGTCGCCGGCTCGGGCCTGTTCACGCTGCACGTGGGCGACAAGGTCTACGAGATCGAGTGCGTGAAGGACGACCTGATCGCCGTGCCCGACGGCACCACGCACTGGTTCGACATGGGGCCGGAGCCGGAATTCGTCGCCATCCGTTTCTTCCAGCAGCCCGACGGCTGGGTCGGCCACTTCACCGGCACCGACATCGCGCAGCGCTTTCCGCGGTACGAGAAGTGAGAAGCGAGGGGAGAGGAGCGAGAAGCGAGAAGAAGCGTTTCTCGAGCCTCTGCAACGATGCGTTCGCCTGTCGATCGGCGTAGAGGCGGTCGATCGTCCCTCTCGCCCCTCACTTCTCCTCACTCTCTTCTCGCATGCGCGCGATCCTCACCGACATCGAAGGCACCACCAGCAGCATCTCGTTCGTCAAGGACGTGCTGTTCCCGTATGCGCGCCGTGCGCTGCCGGGTTTCGTCAAGGCGCGCGGGCAGGAGCCGGGCGTGCGGCGCTGGCTGGACATGGTGGCCACCGACGCGGGCTGCGTGTGCACCGACGCGACCATCGTCGAGGTGCTGCAGGGCTGGATCGACCAGGACCGCAAGCACACGGCGCTGAAGGCGCTGCAGGGCATGATCTGGGCCGACGGCTACCGCGGCGCGGACTTCACCGCGCACCTGTATCCGGACGCCGCCGAGGCGCTGCCGCGCTGGCATGCGGCAGGCCTGCCGCTGTACGTGTATTCGTCCGGCAGCGTGCCGGCGCAGCGGCTGTTCTTCGGCCACAGCGACGCGGGCGACCTGACGCCGCTGTTCTCCGGCTGGTTCGACACCGAGGTCGGCGGCAAGCGCGAATCGGACAGCTACCGGCGGATCGTCGAGGCGATCGGCGTGCCGGCGGGCGACGTGCTGTTCCTGTCGGACGTCGTCGAGGAGCTCGACGCCGCGCGCGAAGCCGGGCTGCGCACCGCGCTGATCGACCGGCGCGAGGACTACGCCGAACCGCGCCTCGGCGAGGCCACGCACGGGCATCCGCGGCACGAATCGTTCGCGACGGTCGCACTCGACGCGTAGCCGCCGACGCGCCATCGCCGCGACGCGTGCCGTCGTCGCCGGTGCCGCCTCAGCCGTGCAGCCGCTCGCCGCGCTCGAGCATCTCCACGAACTTCGCCGCGCGCGCGGCGCGCGTCTCGGGCTTCTTCGCGCTGTGCACGCGCCAGCAGAACGCGTAGCGGTTGGTGCGGTCGAGCGCCTCGAACGCGCGGCGCGCCTTCGCGTTCTTCGCCAGCAGCGCGGCGAGCTCCGGCGGCACTTCCATCGTGCGCGAGCCCGCATAGGCCGCGTCCCAGCGCCCGTCCGCCTTGGCGGCGTCGACCTCGCGCTGCCCGCGCGGACGCATCCGTCCGGCGGCGACCAGCCGCTCGACGTGGCCGACGTTGATCTTCGACCACACGCTGCGCGGACGCCGCGGCGTGAACCGCTGCAGGAAGAACGCTTCGTCGAACGCGCGCTTCTGGCCGTCGATCCAGCCGTGGCACAGCGCGACGTCGAGCGCCTCGGCATACGTCACCGTGCGCACGCCGGCGTCCTTCTTGGCGATCTGCAGCCAGACGCCCGGGCCGTCCGCGTGCCGCTCCAGCCAGCGTTCGAACGCGGCGGGCGTGGCGAAGCGCTCGATCGGCAGGTCGGTAGGCGGTGCGGTCATGGCGGCGGCGCGGCGGAGGCGGAGGCGGAGGCGGAGGCGGAGGCGGAGCATCCCGCGCACGGCGCGCGCGGGCAAGCCGCCCGCATCAGCCTGCGTGCCGACGCTCGAGCACCGCCACGACGTCGGCGAGCGACAGTCCGCGCGCGCGCAGCAGCACCAGCACGTGGTACAGCAGGTCGGCGGCCTCTCCGGCCACCGCGTCGGCGTCCTGCGACACCGCGGCCAGCGCGGTTTCGACGCCCTCCTCGCCCACCTTCTGCGCGATGCGCCGCAGGCCGCCGTCGAACAGCTTCGTGGTGTAGCTGCCGGCGGGCCGCTCGCGCTCGCGGCGCGCGACCAGCGCATCGAGCGCGCCGAGGAAATCGCCGCGCGCATCCGCGAAGCAGCTCGTGCGACCGAGATGACACGTCGGGCCGCGCGGATGCGCGCGCACGAGCAGCGTGTCGGCGTCGCAGTCGGCCTCGATCGACACCAGGTTCAGCACGTCGCCGGACGTCTCGCCCTTGGTCCACAGGCGCTGGCGGCTGCGGCTGTAGAAGGTGACGCGGCCGGTCTCGATGGTCGCCTCGAGCGCGGCGCGGTCCATGTAGCCCAGCATCAGCACGCGCAAGGTGTCGGCGTCCTGCACGATCGCCGGCAGCAGCCCGCCCTGCTTGTCCCAGGCGAGCGCGTTCGCGTCGAAGCTCATCGGATCAGGCGGCATCGCGCACCTCCACGCCGGCGGCGCCGAGCGCGCGCTTGAGATCGGGGATACGCACCGCGCCGGAATGGAACACGCTCGCGGCGAGCGCGCCGTCGACGTCGGCGGCCTCGAACACGCGCACGAAATGCCCGATCGCGCCCGCGCCGCCGGATGCGATCAGCGGCACGTCGCACACCGCGCGCACGGCCGCGAGCTGCTCGAGGTCGTAGCCGTCGCGCACGCCGTCGCTGCCCATGCAGTTGAGCACGATCTCGCCGGCGCCGAGGCGCTGCGCCTCGACCACCCAGTCCAGCGTGCGCCGCGGCAATGCCTGCGTGCGCGACGGATCGCCGGTGTAGGCGCGCACGCGCCACTCGCCGTCGGCGTCGCGCAGGCTGTCGATGCCGACCACCACGCACTGCACGCCGAACGCGTCGGCGAGCTCGGTCAGCAGCGCCGGCCGCTGCAGCGCGGGCGTGTTGACCGACACCTTGTCCGCCCCGGCGTGCAGCACGCCGCGCGCGTCCTCGACCGAGCGGATGCCGCCGGCGACGCAGAACGGGATGTCGATGACGCGCGCGACGCGCGCCACCCAGTCGCGATCGACGCTGCGGCCCTGCGGGCTCGCGGTGATGTCGTAGAACACCAGTTCGTCCGCGCCCTCCTCGCGGTAGCGCATCGCGAGCTCGACGATGTCGCCCATGTCGACGTGGTCGCGGAAGCGCACGCCCTTGACGACGCGGCCGTCGCGGACGTCCAGGCACGGGATGATGCGGCGGCTGAGGCTCATGCGGCGTCCCTGAGCGCGTCGGTGAGGGCGAAGCGGCTTTCCAGCAGCGCGCGGCCGAGCACCGCGCCGGCGCAGCCGGCCGCGCGCGAGGCGGCAATGTCGTCGCGGTCGCGGATGCCGCCTGAGGCCTGCAGCGCGAGCGTGGGCGCGGCGCGCGCGACGTGACGGTACAGATCGACGTTCGGGCCGGCCAGCATGCCGTCGCGGCCGATGTCGGTGACCAGCAGGTGGCGCGCGCCGGCGTCGACGTAGGTCGGCAGCAACGCGTCGAGCGAGGCGCCGCCGTCCTCGGTCCAGCCGGACACGGGCAGCCGCCACGTGCCGTCGGCGCCTTCGCGGGCATCGAGCGCCACGGTGATGCGATCGGCGCCGTAGCGCGCGATCCAATCGGCCACGCGTTCCGGCTCACGTACCGCGAGTGATCCGACCACGACGCGCGCGGCGCCGGCGTCGAGCAGGCGCTGCACGTCGTCCTCGCGACGCACGCCGCCGCCGGTCTGCACGCATAGCCGCGTCGCGGTGGCGATCATCCCGAGCAGCGGACCCAGCGTGTAGCCGCCCGCGCGCGCCGCATCGAGGTCGACCAGGTGCAGCCACTCCGCGCCGGCCTGCGCGTAGGCGCAGGCGAGCGCGAGCGGATCGTCCGCGTAGCGCGTCTCGCGCGCGTAGTCGCCCTGGCGCAGGCGCACCACGCGGCCGCCGCGCACGTCGATCGCGGGATACAGGGTGAACGCGCTCACGGGAACCGTCCTTCGATGAAGTTGCGCAGCAGCCGCGCGCCGACCGCCGCGGAACGCTCCGGATGGAACTGCGCGCCGAACACGCGCCCGCGGCCGACGACGGCGGCGAACGCATCGCCGTGAACGCTGCGCGCGATCGCGTGCGCGTCCACCGGCACCGCGAAGCTGTGCACGAAGTAGGCCTGCGCGCCGTCGTCGATGCCGTCGAGCAGCGGAGAATCCGCCACGCGCTCCAGCGCGTTCCAGCCCATGTGCGGGATGCGCACGCCGGGCTGCGCGCGCATCAGTTGCACGCGGCCGGGCAACAGACCGAGACAGGCCTCGTCGCCCTCCTCGCTCGCGTCGTACAGCAGCTGCATGCCGAGGCAGATGCCGAGCAGCGGACGATCGAGCGCACGCAGTACGTCGACGAGCCCGGCTTCGCGCAGGCGCGCCATCGCCGGCGGCGCCGCGCCGACGCCGGGCAGGATCACCCGATCCGCCGCGCGGATGCGCGCCGCGTCGGTGGTCAGCACGGGCTCCACGCCGAGCCGCTGCAGCGCGTACACCACCGAGCCGATGTTGGCCACGCCGGAATCGACCAGTACGACGTCGGTCATAGCGTGCCCTTCGTGCTCGGCAGCTCCGCGCCCTCGCGGCGGATCGCCTGCCGCAGCGCGCGCGCGACCGCCTTGAAGCAGGCCTCGACCTGGTGGTGATCGTTGTCGCCCTGCACGCGCAGGTGCAGGTTCAGGCCCGCCGTCTCGCACAGCGAACGGAAGAAGTGCGGCACCAGCTCGGTCGGGAACTCGCCGACGCGCTCGCGCCGGAACGTGCCCTCGAACACGAAGTACGGCCGCCCGCTGAAGTCCAGCGCCGCGCTGGCCAGCGTCTCGTCCATCGGCAGCGTGAAGCCGTAGCGGCCGATGCCGCGCTTGTCGCCGAGCGCCTCGCGCAATGCCTGGCCGAGCGCGAGCGCGCTGTCCTCGATGGTGTGGTGCTCGTCGATGTGCAGGTCGCCCTCGCAGCGCAGGTCGAGCGCGAAGCCGCCGTGCTTGCCGAGCTGCTCGAGCATGTGGTCGAAGAAGCCCAAGCCCGTTGCGGCCTTCGGCTCGGCGGTGCGATCGAGGTCGACGGACACGACGATGCGCGTTTCGCGCGTCGTGCGTTCGACGGTCGCCGTGCGCGGCGCATCCGCCAGCGCATGCGCGATGCCGGGCCAGTCCCACTCGCCGCCGAACTGCGGGCTCCTCAGCTTGAAGCCGCGGATGCCGAGGTTGTCGGCGAACCGGATGTCGGTATCGCGGTCGCCGACCATCGCCGAGCGCGCCCAGTCGATCGAGCGGTCCTTCAGCAGCGGCGTCACCAGGCCGAGCTGCGGCTTGCGCGTCGGCGCGTTGTCGGCCGGGAACGAGCGGTCGATCAGCACGTCGCGGAAGCGGATGCCCTGGCTTTCGAACACCTGCATCATCAGCGCATGCGGGCCGTCGAACGTCGCCTGCGGATAGGCGTCGGTGCCGAGCCCGTCCTGGTTGCTGACGATGACGAACTGCCAGCCGGCATCGCGCAGCTTCAGCATCGCCGGGATCACGCCTTCGACGAAGCGCAGCTTCTCGTACGCGTCGATCTGGAAGTCGGCTGGCTCCTCGATGAGCGTTCCGTCGCGATCGACGAACAGGATCGGCGTGCCGCTCATGCCGCACCCCGCAGCGCCGCGGCGCGCAGCACGTCGACCACGCGGGCGTTCTGCTCCGGCGTGCCCACGGTGATCCGCAGCGCGTCGCCCAGCTGCGGCAGGTGGCGCATGTCGCGCACGACGATGCCGGCGGCGAGCAGCGCGTCGAACGCGCGCTGCGGGTCCGCGAAACGCGCGAGCACGAAGTTGGCCTGCGACGCATACGCGCGGCGCACGCCGGGCGCGTGCGACAGCGCGTCGGCGAGGCGTTCGCGTTCCACGCACACGTCGGCGATGCGCGCGCGCGTCGCCTCGAGGCTCGCATCGTCCAGCCCCGCTTCGACCAGCCGCACGCAGGGCGTCGGCAGCGGATACGGCGCCTGGCAGCGCTGCAGGACGGCGATCAGCTCGGCATCGGCGATCACCACGCCCAGCCGCGCCGCGGCCAGCGCGTGCGCCTTCGACAGCGTGCGCAGCACGGCGAGGTTGCGCTGGGCCGCGATGTCGGCGACGAACGACGCCGCGTCGGCGAACTCGGCGTAGGCCTCGTCGACGACGACCAGCGCGCGGCCGTCGAGCGCGCGCGCCAGCGCGAGCACGCCGTCGCGCGGCAGTGTCGCGCCGGTCGGATTGCCGGGCGAGCACAGGAACACGATCTTCGCGCCGGCGGCGAGCGCGGCCTCGCGCACCGCGTCGAGGTCGCAGCGAAATCCGTCGGCGCCTTCGACCAGCGGCACGTCGGCGACCGGCACGCCGTGCAGGCGCGCGCAGACCGCGTACATACCGAACGTCGGCGTGGTCACGACGATGCCGTCGCCGCCCGGGCGGCACAGCGCGCGCACGAGGAGATCGATGCCTTCGTCGCTGCCGCGCCCGGCGAGCAGCTGCGCGGGCGTGCAGCCGTAGAGCGCGGCCAGCCGCGCGCGCAGCGCGGCCGGCTGCGGATCGGGATAGCGGCGCACCGCGCCGGCCTCGTCTGCGGGATTGGCCCACGGCGATTCGTTCGCGTTGAGCCACACGGCGCCGTCCACGACCTCGGTGCGCGCGGACTTGTAGCCCGCGAACGCGCGCAGGTCCTCGCGCACCAGCGAGAGCGGCGACGCGCTCATCGCGCCACCGCCTGCAGCCGCAGCGCGACCGCCTGGCGGTGCGCGTCAAGTCCTTCCGCCGTGGCGAGTTCGACCGCGCACGGGCCGATCGCGCGCAGGCCTTCCGCCGACACTTCCTGCACGGTGATCGCGACCTGGAAGCTCGCCACGTTCAACCCGCCGACGAAGCGCGCGGCGCCGCTGGTGGGCAGCACGTGGTTGGTGCCGCTGCAGTAGTCGCCGAGCGCTTCGGCCGCCCAGTCGCCGAGGAAGACGGAACCGGCGGCCTCGACCTTCGGCAGCCACGCGCGCGCATCGCGCAGCGCCAGGATCAGGTGTTCGGGCGCGTAGCGGTTGCTGACCTCGAACGCCTCGTCGAGCGAGCGCACGCGGATCAGGCGCGACGACGCCAGCGCCTGCTTCGCCACCGCCGCGCGCGTCAGCGTCGCCAGCTGCGCGTCGACCTCGCGCGCGACCGCCTCCAGCATCGCGTCGCTGTCGCTGAGCAGCACGACCTGCGAATCCGGCCCGTGCTCGGCCTGCGACAGCAGGTCGGCCGCGACGAACGCGGGATCGGCGCCGCCGTCGGCGATCACCAGCACTTCCGACGGGCCGGCGGGCATGTCGATGGCCGCGCCGCCCTCGAGTAGCGCGACCTGGCGCTTCGCCTCGGTGACGTACGCATTGCCCGGCCCGAACAGCTTGTCGCACTTCGGGATCGTCGCCGTGCCGAACGCCATCGCGGCGATCGCCTGTGCCCCGCCCGTCTTGAACACGCGCGTGATGCCGCAGCGCCGTGCCGCGTACAGCACCGCAGGATCCGCGCGGCCGTCGCGCCGGGCCGGCGTGCACAGCACCACCTGCCGGCAGCCCGCGAGCTGCGCCGGCACGCCCAGCATCAGCGCGGTCGACGGCAGCGGCGCGGAGCCGGCGGGCACGTACAGCCCGACGCGCGCGATCGGCCGCAGCACGCGCTCGCAGCGCACGCCCGGGGCGGTGTCGAACGCGTACGGGGCCGTCATCCCGGCCTCGTGGAAGGCGCGGATGCGCGCGTAGGCCTCGTCGATGGCGGCGCGCAGGGCGGGCGTCAGCGCCGCTTCGGCGGCGGCGAACTCGGCGTCGTCCACCGCGAGCAGGTCGGGGCTGCGCCCGTCGAACTGCAGCGCGAGGCGGCGCAGCGCGCCGTCGCCTTCGCGTCGCACCGACTCGATGATCGTGCTCACGGCCTCGGCGGTCTCGTCGCGCGTGGCCTGCGCCGGACGGCGTAGCACGGCCTCGCGCTGCAGCTCGCCCAGCGACGCCCAGTCGAGCACGCGCCACGCGATCGCATCGCCGTCGAGCAGGTTGCCGGGCAGCGGGCTGGCGGCGGCGCTCATGCCAGCATCCCCTCGACCGGCAGCACCATCAGCCCGCGCGCGCCGGCGCGCTTGAGGTCTTCCAGCCGCTGCCAGGTCACCGCGCCGTGGCACAGCGCCTGGACGGCGACGTCGTCCTTGCCGTCGACCTGCAGCACGGTCGGCGCGTCCGCATCCGGCAGCAGCGGGATCAGTTCGGCCAGCAGCGCGCGCGGTGCGCGGCACATCAGCAGCTTGCTGTGGCGGATGCGCAGCGCGCCTTCCATGCGGCGCAGCAGCAGGTCGGCGTATTCGCCGCGCACGTCGTCGAGCCGCTCCACCGGGCCTGCGAGCACGGCCTCGCTTTCGAGGATCGTCGCCACCGGCTTGAGCTGGTTCGCCGCGAGCGTGCCGCCGGTGGACACGAGGTCGCAGACGACGTCGGCCTGGCCGAGGCGCGGCGCGATCTCCACCGAGCCCGACAGCACCACGACCTGCGCGCCGACGCCGTTCTCGCGCAGCCACTGCGCGGTGAGCGCGGGATAGCTGGTCGCCACGCGCTTGCCGGCGAGCTGCGCCGCACCGGTCCACTCCCACTCCTCGGGAACCGCGACGGCGAGCCGGCAGCCGCCGAAGCCGAGCGCACGCCATTCGCGGAACGCCGGCGCGCGACCCGCCGCGTCGCGCTCGCTGCCCTGCTCGCGCAGCACGTTGCGGCCGACGATGCCGAGGTCGCAGACGCCGTCGGCGATCAGGCCGGGGATGTCGTCGTCGCGCACCAGCAGCAGGTCCACCGGCAGCGTCTCGCCGTAGCAGAACAGCTTGTCGCGGCTCTCGCGCCAGGTGAGGCCGCAGGACGCGAGCAGCGCGCGCGCGGGTTCGGCCAGGCGGCCGGATTTCTGGATGGCGATGCGCAGGCGGTCGCGCTGCGCGGTGTTCGGCGGGGTCATGGAGGTCTTCAGTCCGTGGCGACACGGCGTCGCTGCAGGGCGGCCGCGTACCCGCCTGCGCCCCGTTCGAGGGTGCGGGCCACGCGGCCGATGGTGGTGACGCTGACGAGCGTCCGGTCGTGGATCTCGCGGTAGGGCACGCCGTCGGCGATCAGCGGCACCACGCGCCAGCGGTCGGCCATCGCCTCGAGCTCGGCCGGTGTGCACAGGTCTTCGAGGAAGGCCCGCAGCCGGGCCGGCTCGCGCAGGCCGGCGATCGCCTCGACGAGGTCGTCGAGGGCGTCGCCGGTATCGAGGTCGTGGGACCGCCGCTTCATGGCTCGCTCAATGTATTAACGCGCTAACACAATAGCGCGGCGGTTCGAGCCCGGTCAACCGCGAGGGCCGCGGAGCCCGGACGAGACCCGGGGCGGCCGGGGGCGACGGCGGCCCGCCCACGCACATGGCCGGCGGCTGAACGTACACTCCGGGCTGGGTCGCGGGAGACGACCGAGAGGGACCGATGGGCCGCGCGTTGCAGGTGCTCGCACGATGGCGCGTCTGGGCCGCCGCACTGCTGTGCGCGTGGAGCGGCGCCGTGGCCGCGCAGCCCGCGCTCACGCTCGATGCCGGCACGCGCGACGTCAGCCTCGCGCCCTACACGCGCTACTTCCACGACGTCGGCGGCCACGAAACGATCGAAACCATCATCGCCGGCGACGCGAAGCGCTTCGCACCGCTGCCCGGCGGCAACTCCGCGTTCGGCTTCCAGCCGGACGGCGCGTTCTGGTTCCATGCGCGCCTGCTCAACCGCCGCGCCGACGAACCGCGCTGGCTGCTCGTGCAGTCCTACGCGCTGAGCGACTACATCGACGTCTACGCGCGCTATCCCGACGGCCGCATCGTGCACAGCGTCGGCGGCGACCACCGGCCGTTCGCCGCGCGCAGCATCCACCATCGCCATCCGAACTTCTGGATCGACCTGCCCGCCGGCACGCCGGTGGACGTCTACGTGCGCGTCGCCAGCGAAAGTTCGATGCAGGTGCCGCTGGAGCTCTACACGCCGACCGCGTTCACCGAGGCCTCGCGCGACGCGCAGCTCGGCATCGGGCTGTACTACGGCATCCTGCTGGCGCTGTTCTTCTACAACCTGGTGCTGTGGCTGACGCTGCGGGATCCGAGCTACTTCGGCTACCTGTTCCACATCAGCGCGTTCGGGCTGGTGCTGCTCACGCTCAACGGCCTGGGCTTCGAATACCTGTGGCCGAATTCCGCCTGGATGGCCGACCACGCGGTGCCGCTGTCGATCTGCCTCGCGCAGATCGCCATGATCCAGTTCACGCGGATGTTCCTCGACACCGCGCAGCGCTGGCCGTGGGGCGACCGCATCGGCCTGGCGATCATGGGCTACTTCGCGCTGCTCGGCCTGTCGGCGGTGGTGGTGGCGTACTCGACGATCACGCCGGTCGCCTCGGCGTCGGTGTTCGTCAGCATCGGCTGGGTGGCGCTGGGCGCGACGCTGATGCTGCGCCGCGGCTACGCGCCGGCGCGGATGTTCCTCGTCGCCTGGGGCATGTTCCTGCTCGGCACCGGCATCTTCACCGCGGTGGCGTTCGGGCTGCTGCCCAAGACCTTCCTCACCGAGTACGGCGTGCAGATCGGCTCGGCGCTGGAGATGCTGCTGCTGTCCGTCGCGCTGGGCTACCGCTACGCGGCGCTGCGCAACGAGAACGACCGCATCGTGCGCGAGGCCGCGCAGCAGCTCGAGCAGCAGGTCGAGGCGCGCACCGCGGAGCTGCGCAGCGCGCTGCAGCTGCTCGAGGACGCGCACGGCCGCCTGCGCGAGAGCAGCCGCCGCGACGCGCTCACCGGCCTGCACAACCGCAGCCACTTCCGCGAGGCGTTCGGCCAGATGCTGGACGAGGCGCGGCTCTGCAAGCAGCCGCTGTCGCTGCTGATGCTCGACCTCGACCACTTCAAGCAGATCAACGACCGCCACGGCCACCTCGCCGGCGACCAGTGCCTGCGCTGGGCCGCGCAGGTGATCGGGCAGACGCTGCGCGTGCACCGCGCGCTGCCGGCGCGCTGGGGCGGCGAGGAGTTCGTGATCGCCCTGCCCGGCTACAGCCTGTCCGCGGCGGCCGAGGTCGGCGAACACCTGCGGCGCCGGCTGCGCGAGGAGCCGTGCGACACCGGCCGCGGCACGATCGGGCTGTCCGCCAGCATCGGCGTGCACGAGATCGATCCCGATGCCGACGGCGGCATCGACGCCGCGCTGCAGCTCGCCGACGAGGCGCTGTACACCGCCAAGGCCGGCGGCCGCGACTGCGTGCGGCTGTGGCGCACGCCGGTGCAGGCCTGAGCCGTGGCCATGCGTCGCTCGTTCGCCGCCATCGTCGCGCTGCTGGTCGCGGGCATCGCCGCGGCGGCGACGGGCGTGACGTCGCGCGTCGGCGCCGACGTGGAGGCCGCGTTCCAGGCCGTGCAGGCCGCGGTCGAGCGCCGCGACGGCGCGACGCTGCGCGCGATCGTGCATCCGGACTTCGAGATGCTGCACGCGCTGGGCCAGATCGATTCGCGCGACGCCTGGCTGGCGCTGGTCGACACCGGCCGCCTGCCGCGGCAGACGACCGAACGCCACGAGGCGGAGATCGCGATCCGCGTGGTCGGCGACACCGCCGTGCGCGGCTCGGTGCTGCGCATGCGCGATCGCGCGCGCGGTCGCGACATGTGGCTGCGCGGGACGGCGACGTTCGTGCGCGTCGAGGGGCGCTGGCTGCTGCTGCGCCAGCAGTCGACGCTGCTGCACGACGGACCGCTGGCCGATCCGCCGGACGCGGCCGCGTACGCCGGTCGCTACGACATCCCGCAGCGCGACGGCTTCGCGATCGAACCCGCGGACGGCTACCTGCGCCTGCGCTGGAGCAACGGCGCCACGCTGCCGCTGATCACCATGGGCGACGACCGGTTCGCGGCCGGGCCGGACTCGACGCTCGCGTTCGCGCGCGACGCCGACGGGCGCGTGGTCTCGGCCACGCGCAGCGGGCCGGAAGGCGCGTGGTGGACGGCCACGCGCGCGGCCGACGCGCCGACGCGCTGAGGATTCAGTCCGCCAGCGCCGCGCGCGCCGCGGCGAGCACCACGTCGGTCTCGACCAGCCGCACTGCCACGGCGACGTCGCGATCGAGCGCGCGATCGCGCGCGACGAAGCCGACGTGCGCGCGGATCGCGGCGTGCGCGGCGGCGACCGCGCGTCCGGGCCGGAACGCGTCGGCGGCCGCGAGTTCGGCGCGCAGCCCGTCGACCTCGTCGAGGAACCCGGCATGGTCGACATGGTCCGGCGACGGCCCGCCCTGCACCTTCGACGCGAGCGCGCGCGCATCCGCACGATCGGCCAGCGCGCGCGCGGCGTTGATCATGTCCGAGCGCAGGTCCAGCGCCTGCGCGGCGACCAGCAGCTCCAGCGCCAGCACCTTGCCGAGGTCCTCGGCCATCGCCAGCACGTGGCGCGCCTCGTTGGCGCCCATCGAGACGTGGTCCTCGGCGTTGGCGCTGGTCGGGATCGAATAGACGCTCGCCGGATGCGCGCGCGCGGCGAGATCGTTGACGATCGCCGCGGCGGTGTACTGCACGATCATCAGGCCCGATTCGGTGCCGTCCTCGTTGCCGATCAGGAACGCCGGCAGGCCGTCGCTGGTGGACGGATCCACCAGCTTGTTGAGGCGGCGCTCGGAGATGCTCGCCAGTACCGGGATCGCCGCCTTCACGTAGCTCATCGCCAGCGCCAGCGGCATGCCGTGGAAGTGGCCGGCGGAGACGACCTGGTTCTCGACATGCGCGCCCTCGACGTGCGCGGCGTGCGCGTCCGGGAACACGATCGGGTTGTCGGTCAGCGCGTTGAGCTCGATGTCGAGCACGCGCCCGGCCTGCGCGACCGCGTCGCGCACCGCGCCGTGCACCTGCGGGATGCAGCGCAGCGAGTAGCTGTCCTGCGGCTGGTGCTTCTTGCCGCCGCGGAACGGGCGGAAGCGGGTGTAGAACTTCTCGCGGCCGTGGCGCTGGCCGAACGGCACCCAGTCCCAGCCGATGTCGAAGCGCAGCGCCTGCGCATCCGCGACGTCCCAGCTCGCGGGCTGCCACACGCGAAACTTCGGCACGAGGTGGTACGGGATGTCGACCAGCGTCGAGCCGGCCAGCAGGCGCCGCAGGTTGGCCGCCACCTGCACCTGGCCGGGATGCGGGCGCAGCGCGTGCACGGCTTCAGCGAATGCACCGGTGCGGCCGGCGAACGCGTCGAGCGTCATCGCCGCGGCGAGGTCGGCGGTGTCGAGCAGGCGCTCGAGGCGGTCGAGCGCCAGCACGCCGCAGGCGAGCATCTGCGCGGTGCCGTTGTTGAGCGCGAGGCCTTCCTTGTACGACAGCCGGATCGGCGCGAGCCCCGCACGACGCAGCGCCTCCGCGCCGGGGACGCGCTCGCCGTCGACGAACGCCTCGCCGCCGCCGAGCAGCACGATGGCGAGGTGCGACAGCGGCGCGAGGTCGCCCGACGCGCCGACCGAGCCGAGCTGCGGCACCACCGGCACCACGCCGGCGTTGAGCATCGCCGCGAGCGCCTGCAGCGTCTCCACGCGCACGCCGGAATGCCCGCGCATCAGCGTGTTGATGCGGATGCACAGCATCGCGCGGACGATGTCGGGCGCGAACGGCTCGCCGACGCAGACCGCGTGCGTCTCGATCAGGTTGCGCTGCAGCTCCTCGTGCAGCGTTTCGTCGCCGAGCGTCGCGCCGGCGAGTTCCTCGCGCTGCCGGTGCGCGCCCAGCAGTCGATCCGCGTTGCTGCCGAAGCCGGTGGAGACGCCGTAGATCGGCTCCTCGCGGCGCACCTGCTCGGCAAGGAACGCGGCGGCGCGCGCGACGGCCGGCAGGCGCGTTTCGTCGAGCGCGACCGGCGCGCCGCGCGCGACGGCGACGAGATCGGCGCGGGTGAGCGAACGGCCGTCGAGGCGGACGGACGCGCGGGTCGCGGCGGCCACGTCAGCCGGTCGCCCGCGGCAGCGCCTGCGCCTGCGCGAGCTCGACGCGCAGCGTCTTCGCGAGCTCCGCGCGCGGTACCTCGAACTGGTCCTCGCGCTTGAGGTCCTTGACCGTCACCGTGCCCTTCGCGAGC
>JXCB02000028.1 GCA_000828075.3 Tolypothrix campylonemoides VB511288
CCGGACACAACTTGTTATAACGGGTTGAGTCACATCTGCAAGTCGTTATGTAACAAGTTTATGTCTGCAATAACTAGTTATATCATCTCGTTATGTCTGCATTTCTAACTAGTTAATTAATGAAGCTGAAACCCTTACTGTATAAGCATCTTGGCTTTTAGGTTTCGCGTTTATGCTATCTTCTCTCCTATCCCGTTACTTCTTTGATTCCATCTAGTTACATCTTTCTAAGCTTCTCTAAGTAATATCTAACTAGTTATGATACTGAGATTTGCATATCTGCATTTGGTTACATCTTTTTCTAACTAGTTCTTTCTTGTTTTTGTTTCCTCCCATCTTGTTATTTTTGAGTTGTAACGAGTTGATTTTTCTCACTGGTTTGTCGCTTTTACGCGATGGACGAAGTCCCGCCATAGGCGATCGCCAGTCTCATCGCCCCCTCCTCAACTTTTCACTTTACCACCAAAGCGAATCACGCCGCTGCCAAAATTATCTCCTCCTCACCTTCACTCCCCTCGCATCTAGTTACATTTTCTTGTAACTAGTTCTCTACTTCTTACGGGTTGGTCTTCCGGCGTCGGTGGTGACAACCGCATTTTACCACCCTGCCATCACTTCAAGTTACGAATAGTTTTTGCTTCACAATAAGTATTTTTACTTTAAGGCTCACAATTAACAATGGCTTTTTAATCGAATTTAACTACAAACATACTACATTTTCCCCCTTTGGCTTATTGCGAATAATTTTGCCTTGTTGCCAAACACCCCCCCCCTAATATATACTAAATACTTAAATTTTAAGGGGGGGGTGTCGTGATAAAGTATACTGTCTGGCTTATCTTCACTTAGATGAGGTTTTTCGACCTACCCCCCTCTTGTAGTACRCTACCCCTCTCCCTCAACCTGTCCCCKCCACMATCGCCTACAACGTCTAAATCAAATAGGAAACTGTTGCCTAATTGATTCCCTCAACCCATCCCCGCTACAATCGCCTACAACGTCCTTGTCTTTTAAAACCACCTAATACTCGCGATTCCAAAAACAAGCCCCTCCACGCTCATTCTGGAAGGGCTATTGCTGTACAGGTGCTGACAGAAGTAATGGCGGTGGGCGATCGCGCTACCAAAACAAAACTAACCCCATTAACAATAGGGTTTGGAGTAATGGGTGCATCTGATGGGAAAGTTGGTATAGGGTATTGAGTTAAGACTGTTCTTGTGCTGTAGCCTTAGCAAGCTTTCTCAAAAAGTCCCTTACTGGAAAACTAAGTTTAGCGGTTACAAATAAAACTAGAATGAATACCTTTGAATACGACGGCGGAAAAAGCGAGAGTAACAACGAAAAACATGGTATTGACTTTGAAGAAGCACAACTATTGACAATACCCTTGGCTAAACCCTTACATGGAAAAAAACATCCCTAACAGATCGACCGCTATTGCATTTAACGACTCGGTGGTATTGTCTAAATACGGTATCTATATATAAACAATTTCCGCGACCGAGTTCCTCTCTTAATATTTCTGTAAAAAAACTACTGGCACTACCAATAATTGCAGCAGCAATGTGGCACTGAGTACCTGCCGTACCAGCACAGATTTTTATGCCAGCTACTGCTACCCCACCAGTTAGTATATATTGTACTTCTCTACCTGACATACGCAATCCGCAGTTTGGCATTGGGACTCGATAGCAGTCCGGTCGAATTGCCATTAGAAAAGGTAATTCTCGATTTAACGTGGTTGGAGAGTGTTTAAAGTGCGAAGGTAAAGTTGGTGGAAGTGCTGGGGCATTTTTGACGCTTATTACGTGTGATGGGTTTACTACATTGCGAAAAGATAAATTGTTAGAGAGAGTAGCATTTGCAGGAAGTACCGCTGTATTAGTTAGTAAAGTTAATCCAGTGACCATACCAAGTATCTGGAACCTACTCAATCGCATATTATTACTTCTTGTTGAATGTAGGTAGTTTAAAGTCTCTTGCAACCGGACACAGTATTAATCCAAGTGAATCTATTAGTTTTAATTCTACAATTCCTTCAAATCGGCGTAAATAGAAGGTTCATGCAATCAGGGGCAAATTAGTATGATGTCACATTTGTCAACCCCTTATGAGGTGATTGGGGTGGATGAGGCGGCGATCACATCAAGTGGAGGGCTGGCTAGCGAACGGGGAACTCTAATAACATCTCCGGTCATCCGGTATCTACTACCCCTGTAGCCAGCCCCCGATAACAAGCTCTCTTTTTTCATCTAAAGTTATAAGACTTAAATCTATATCTCCTTTTAAGCGTTCATCGAGATAAGCAAAAATTGAACCTTTTCTTATTTCGTCTTGTATTTCTTCAATAGTTATGTTGTCATATTTTCCTGAGCTATTAGCACTATTTAAGAAGAATCCCAAGAAACAAAGCTTAACTATGAACATAAACGTTCTCTCGTGACAGCAGATTTATTTTATAACTGCTGTCAAGGTCGGCGATCGCTTACCCTTCATTCAATAATTGAAGTTTCCAATTATTCGATTCACTGTTGATCGCCTCTGTTAAATAATCTGCTGCTATATCCACATATTCTTCTTGTCCTTGGGTTATCAATATCAAAAGAGACTCCCAGTCTTGTTTTGAATCAAGAGAATAAAGTATTTGTTTGCATCTTTCTAGTGCAAAAGGTTCGCCGTTCTCTACTTCATGAAGTAAATCCAGGACTAGTTGCTCCCAAAAGTCAAAATTGAGATCTTTGAATTCTTCAAAAATTTGGTCGTGCATTTTTCAATCCCTCAAAAAAGAATAAATAGAAGTAGATGCACCCTCACCCGATTGATTTACGCCGCTGACTTCTTAGGTCTACCACGCTTTTTCGCGGGAGCAACTGCTATCTGTTCGGGTTGACAGAAGGTAGCTGCAAGACTCGCTTCTGCTGTTGCCAGAGTAGTTACTAGCGCTGTCTTCTTAGGTCTGCCACGCTTCTTAGTTGGTGTGGCAACTGCAACGGCTTCTTTTGCAGGTGGCAGTGCCAACTGAAATATCATTGGCGCTGCTTGCATTGGTCTTTTAACAACCTTCTCTTGTGACTCCTCCCAAACATCCGGCAATCTTTCTTGCTGTTGTTCGATTTTTGGCTCTGACTGCATCTGTTGTGAAACGATTTCTTGAGGCTTGCAGCTATCCCAGAGAACAACAACATTAACAATGAAATCGAAAAGTACGAAAGCGAAGAAGATAGCGACAACGAAGATGATTGAGTTATTGAGTAAAGCTTGCATTGGTTAATTTCCTTGTATTGGGTGTAGTGGTGGTTGGGCGTTTCGTGGCGTTGTTCGCCTCAACCTGTTACACCTAATATAAACAATATCTAACTAGTTGTCAACACATCTTACTAGTTAGATGAATTAGAATTACTTATCTAACTAGTTATGAATGATAGTTAAACTTTGGCAAACCCATCTAGGAACTTTTCGTTAATTGTTTTCAGGATTTGCTCAATCTTTTCTTTACCATGTCGCTTGTTGTAATAGGTTTCTACCTTGCTAGGGTCTTTTGAATTTTGCATTTCATACTTAGCGTGGTGGGAGATAATTTCATCTGCATGGCTTTTTATCCAATCACCGATCAACCAACCGTTAACTCCCGATAACTCTCTAAGAGCTAAGTTCGTCACAGCTAATCGGTCGTTGTCGCCAGTTGCCAGGGTGTCATTGTAGAGGCAGATGGCTTGGAAACTACGGCGAATCTTTTCATTAGCTGCTCCAGAGACCCTAGTTGACCACAGTTCCTCGTTTGTCTTTAACTCCCAATCAACAACAGACTCTTTTTCTTTAGAAACAATAGGTTTTGGTTCGGCTGGCGTTACTGTTGCGGGTTCGTTAACAACTTGCTGGACTGGCTTGGCTTCAAGTATTTCTCGTAGCTTGCGCTCTACCACTCTTTCGACCAATGCTTCTAGATCGGTAGAATCGATATTTTCTTGTGACTGGTTGGCGATCGCGCTCATTTCTGAATTCATTTCTGCTTTCTCCTTTTGTAATTGGGCATTCTCTTCAGACAAACGATTATTTATTTCTTGCGCTTCTTTCAATTGACGTTGCAGTAAAGCAATTTCATTTTTAGCTTTTGATAATTGATCTGATGCAAGAACAAATCGAATCCGATGATCGATAAACCATCTAACAGCAGACTGTTGGTTCGGCAAGTTCTCTCGCTTTTGAGTCTGTGCAATGGTTTGAAAATCTGATTCAGTGACTCTAACGGTAATCAGCTTTTCCTTTTGTGGTGGCTGTGGTGCTGTTGGAAAAGGAACTGGCTTAGTGATGTAATAATCGCTGTAACCTACTGAAGTCGCCAGCTTTGTTAGGCTTCTGTCGTCTTCTTTTGCAGGCGTGTAGTGACCGAGAATCCTGGATGCATTTAAGATTTTTGCGCCATAACCCCCTTTAACATCTCTTTCTGTAGCTAGTACAGCATAAGCAGCCCTCAGCGCTTTGTTGTTATCTGCTTCGTCACCATGCCGGAAGGCTAGCACGGGCGTCTGTTGTCCCCTATCTCCAAAATATGCCCGAACGACGCGACGCAGTGACTGACCACGACGATTATCGATTTCTACGTTCTGTCTAGTTATACTTTTGGGAAATTGCGTTGCGACTTCTTTCAGTAGTGCTTGAGTGCTTGCTTCTTTTCGTAGCTTTGCTAAGGCTTTAACAACATAATCGGCAGGATAAAGCGTTGCAATTTCAAATACTGGCTTTTCATGACGTTTTTTGCCTTGCCCCTCAAACATTACGTGATAAGGCTTATCTTTTATAACGGTGAACTTAGCACGGGCAATAATCTCATGGGGTCGTCGTCCGGTTGCGGCAATTAAGCCAACAGCCAACTCATGAGGGTCATCACTAGTTAGTAGCTTGCCCGTAGTTTCCAGATAAGTGTCCGGGTCGATTTCCGTGCTATTCTCCAGACGCTGGATTACTCGTGTAGATTGGTTGCGTTCGTTCCATTGTTCCTTAGTTAATCCACACAAGACTATTGCATAGTGCCTCAACTTAGTACCATTAACGTTGCCTTGTGCGTCGTGCTTGGGTACTGCTATAGCGTTCTTGTCTTGAAGTAAAGTTACAGATTCAAATTTTTTATAAAAACCGTACTTGCTCAACTGTGAACCTAAACTACCTACCTTTATTTTTGATTTAGTGTTGATCCACTCATTAAAGCGATCGCAATGCGGCTTAATTTCCTCTAAGGTCATGAGGTCTTTAGTTGCCTCAAACAATTCATTTATTTTTTCTTCAAGTGTTTCGCTCACTGCATTACTCCTCTTGTTTAACTAGTTATATGTTATCTAACTCGTTAGAAAGCGTCAAGTAACTAGTTATAAAATAGCGATAAACCAAAACCTGTATGGCGTTAGACCTTGCAAACTACTTTTCAGAAAGGCATTTCTAACAAGTAAAACCTCGCTAATGATTGAGGTGAAAGTGCTAACGGGTTATTGGGTGATGAGAAGTTTGGTTCTCGCAACCTATTTTTGCACCCTACTGTTTACTGGCTGCATTTCCGGTGATGGCGATCGCATCCCGTGACCTATCAGCATCCCTATCCCTAGCAGTGCCACCAATCCGCCAGCGACTAAGCGAATGGGTATATTTTCAAAGCTGATCCGGCGCGACTCATAGCGGCTAAATGCCCAAAGGACCATTGCATACTGCCAAGGATTTAGGTCGAACCATTCGCGGCTTTTCTCTAATTTGAGATTGCAATGTTTAAACTGGCTGTGGAGTTGGTCTTCAGTCGCTGCCATATCAGAAACATAAATTGCTTTCACAATTTGGAAGTCACATGGCGGCTGATTGTCGATGAAGTTCTGTAGTCTAAGTTCCGGGTTGCGAGATAAACCGATTTTGCAACGACGGACTAGTTTACCTGGAATGATGCCAGTAACACCGATGGCTTCAATTAAGTACACATAGCCAGGTACATGGTCATCACGGTGCTCGCGGCGAACAGGGAAACGTGACATAATTTGCAGAGATTCCTTCTATATATGGACACCGGGGCGCTGGGTGATTAGCCGTCGTCCCAGTGCTTTGTTTTAATGGTCTAAGTGACGCAATCCGGTTAAGTTAATGCTTTGGGGGTTCTCCAACACTTGAAACTGAGGATTTTCAATGTCAGCACAAACGTAACTTCTGATCCAATCAGCAATCGCGCTAATAGCAAAGCCTCCACCGCAAGCAAACACTGGTGTCCCGTTCAATAACGCCTGTGAAACTTTAGTTAACAAGCTTTCGACTATCGGCATTTCTGCAACCCACTCACTGAGAGCATGGGTGACGGTATCACCTATCTCTAGGGATTCTTGCCCGTGTCTATACCTGACCGAATGACCTCCTTTAGCATCTGGCTTTGAATTCTGTAACGCCGATTCCAAATTGTCTTTTTTGAACTGAATACCACCTCGGTCAGTGCGAGACAAAGCAATACTCAGTCTCTCAATGATTGCTTTCATACCATTACCAGAACCTGGTGTTTGCTCCACGGCGCGTGGCTTTTTACCAACCTGGTAGGTACTAAATGTTAGAGTACCACCGCCTAAATCAATGATGCAGAACTCCTGTACACCAGCATCTGAATTAGACAGCAAACTACTTGCGAGACAAGCGCTGCCGTAGCCTTCCGGATACAGACAGTTATCCACGTTTGCAAGCTCAATCTCAAAGGCAGTTCCTTCCCACGTGAATGTTTTGATTCCCTGCAACGTCTTTGCAATGTCGTTTTTTCTACTTGAACTTAGAGAGAGCAACCGTAGCGTAATCTTTAGCCGTGCTGGCTTGCCTTTGTACTTTCTACTCTCGGCTATGTCTGCCAACAAATCAGGGCAGTTAGTCAACGCTCCTAGCAGCCAGATGTGGAGGTACTTGATTTTGTTGTCACGAAAGGCTTCGGTTAGAGTTCCATTGAGGGAACTCGTTACTCGACCAGCCGCGTAGTTTTTAGCTCCTAGTGAGAAACAGCCAGAGATGCCACTGGGTAGTTCTCCCGAAACTTCCTTGAATACACTGGGGTAACTCCCCGCCCAACCGTTAACCACAAACTTGCACCGGGAACTACCAGCGTCTAAGTCTAACGCAACAGACACAGCCTTGTTCTGAATAATAGCCCCCTTGCGTGACTTCTTGGCTGGATTGTCTGCTGGTTGCAGTGAGCTAAGCATTTCAGAACCCTCAATAACTTCCAATGACTTGATATCAGTCCATGTTCTTTTGCCATTTGTCGTTGTGTTTTCGTTTGTCATGACCTTTCAGTTTTTTGTTTTGACCGTGATTTGATTTGTTAAAATGCCAACCCTGTGCCAACCTCGTGCCAACTCCATGCCAAAAAAGTGCCTCTATTGCAAAACTTAGTCTTCTATTGCAACTCAATTGTTAGGAGAAAAATGATAGTTGATTAACATTAAGAAAAGACAATGTAAAGACACTGTTTTTAAGCTTGTAGATTTTCAGTTAATAGAAACGTATGCCAGCAGTCAAAAACACCCATTGCCCTCTATAGGAAAAGAACCCACTGCTAGCACCAACGTAAGAACAATACTTCCAGGTTCACCCCACCCAGCTATCACCCAAGCAGTGGGTGCTAGCAGCCAAATAGCACCCAGCGCTAAAACGCCTATCTTTTTCCTAATTACTGTTAGTTGATTTGGTTTTCTCCGTAAAATAGCGCTCACAATCCTTGCACTGGTATTTTTTAACAGGTGTTTTTGACTGGGTTGTTCCATTGCTCTTGATGTTCTTGGAGCCGCAATGAGGACAGCACACTGTTGGCATTAGTTCAGCAGGAGATTTAATTTCTGTCCATTCCGAGTTTTGAGATTCCCAAGGCTTAGTGACCAGTATTGATAGATTGTTCGCAAAGCTTCCCTCAATTGCTACTGGTATCTCAACAAAGTCATACCTTAACCCTCTGACCAGCAGCCCCAACCGATAGCGGTTTTTAGCAGGGATGTTTTTGTTAGCTTCTGCCATCCACTCAGAAACTGTCCGGTAGGTGGAAGGAATTTTATCTTTCATGCCAGAGTCCCAGCCCATGTCATCAGCGTGTTTGATAGCAGTCCCTATCGCTTCACCAATGAACAGCAAAGCACAGTTATTCATTTCGTCCCACGTCCAGCCCTGCTTCCCGACCTCACCCGACTGACCAATAAGGATTAACCTCATATCTCTATGACGAATTTCTGTCCAAATTTCGGCGATCGCCTTCTTCTCGTTCTTGTCAAATGTCTTATCTGTTTCGTCAAATACGCCCAACACTGGCACGTTGGGATGTTTGGACTTTCCATTTTTACGAGCATGGAACTCATCAATGAAAGTTTCAAGCAGTGCCTTAGCTTCACCGGGGGACTTCGCAGCTTTGGAAATGTCCCAGTAATCTTGCTGAGAACCGTGCTGTGGGTCACTTAGCCAAATCTCAAAGCCTTCTAAGTTATTAACGTAGTTATGAAGGATATTTTTGACCGCAACACCTTTACCGCCGCCGGTCCGTGTCATCACTCGCAGAGTTGGACAACCGTCCTGTGTGTGGTCATGGTACTTGCGAACAATGTCACCAAATTTGCTAGCAGGTTCTATTAGTCGCCGAATCTCTTCAATAGAGGTAGGAATTTTCTCGCGTTCTTTCAAAGCCACGTCAGCACACATTAAAGCAACATCGGCATCCCAACTGAAGACTACAGGTCTAAGGACACGGCAATAGGTCTGTAGTGCTTCGCTATGTTCATTCAGTTCCTTGGGTATAATGGCGCGGGAGTTACGGTCTATTTGGAAGTAGAGTTTGACCGAGTAAACATCACCTTCGCTGTGGGTACGGTCAAGATAGATGCCCGATTGCCAGAAGTACTCAATGATGAGATTGCCAATCTGAAGTTCTCGGGACTGAGCAAAGGACCATTTCAAAGGTTTCTTGAGTTCAATGATTTGTTGATTTAGTTGGGCAATTTTTAAGTGTTCCGCGTCCAACTGGTTCAATAAATCGCTAACCTGTCCCCTCATCTCTTCTAGAGAATTGTCGTTTTCGCTGATGGAGTTGTACAAGTTTTCCAGTTGCTGTTTTTGGAACTGGCTGTACTCATTAAGTAAGCTTTGAGCCTTGTCAACTGGAGTAAACTTTTTGGAGTAATCAGCCAAGGTTTCGTAAGCATTGTCTAAGGCACGACGCTCATCGACGTTTAGCAGGTTCCGAAATCTCACTTTAAGCGCTGCAATCTCATCACTAACTTGGTGGTAGATGTCAATGGCATTAGTGAGAATCTCTGAAACAGTACCATCCAGGTTAGTAATTTCAGTCAGCAAGCTGCAATGGAAATTGTATTTTGGTTCCAGTGAGTCAAAAAACTGTTGCAGGTTCTCATGGATAGCTTGGTAGTCCTCACGTTGCAACCGAGCCTCTACACTATTAGATAGTTGATTGTAGGCTTTGTAAATGCGATCGCCTAAATCTTCAGCCAATTGTCCTTTGAACTCGTGCAACAAGTCTTCAAAGCGGGTGTCATCCTGTTGCAGTTTTGCGTCTAACTCCCGTCCTTTAGCATCAAACTCAGCTTTAATTCTGCTTAAGTTATCTTGCAACAACTTGACGGCTGTGTCTTTAGCTTGGAGTTCTTCAGTTAACTTTACTAGTTGGTCGGATTGTTTGGCTAATAGTGCCTTAACCTCTGCTAAAGCTGTGGTTTGTCTCTGGCAATCATGCTTGATAGAGTCGCGCTCTTTCTCTAAGTTAGCTGTGATTTCCATAAGCTGGTTATTAGCTAAATCCTCGTACCACTTGCTGCTTAACTGGTTTCCCACAGCAAGAACACCCGCGCCTACTGCAATGTTTAGAGCCAGTGGCTTGGCTCGTTCGTCTGCCTTAACGTAACTGAGAACCCCACCCAAACAAAGCAAGCCAGCAACAATAGACAGTCCTCTAGAAGCTGCATTCAAACTGATAAATGCCATTTAATTTACTCCAATATTTATAAACAAAGGGGAGTTTTTACGCTCCCTATTGCTGTTTCACCCCTCAAGCAACTTTGCTTCCAGTTCCTCACGCTTGCGCTCGTTGTCCTGAATTGACCCTTCTACCTCAAGCCTCAATCGGTCGTTTTTTGCTTGCTGGCTCTGGAATTTCAAAGACCATTCCTCTTCAATGCCAGCAGTTAGGTTAAGTGTGCCTTGAGTCGCAATCTGTTGCTGAATCAGTTGTTCTTCTGTTTGCTCAAGTTTGGATTGCTCAATACCGTACTTGGTATCAGCAATTTGATTCTTAACAAGTTTGGTTGCCGTTTCAATGCCAGCCGTCGCAAAGTCTACAAAGTCGCCTACAAACTTACGTTGCTCAGTGGCGATCGCAACCACCTTACGCCCTTGCTTAATCTTCTCGTGACGTACCTCCAAAGCATTGTTTTGACGCTGAATCTTAAGCTTTTCTCGGTTAGCGTCTACTGCTTTCATCTCTGGGATGGCAGTATCTGCCTTATAAGGGTCAGTCCCCAGCATCTCTTTGATGTCAATTTCACCTACACCGTACTGCTGGGCAATCTCTACAGCTTGTTTAAGGGAATCACCAGAGGAATTGGTAACAATCGCACTACCGCCAGCGAAACCGCGCCGGACAGTTTTAACCGCGTTGTTTACTGTCTTGACACCATTGCCAACAGCCTGCGCTGCATTGCCTACAGTTTGGGCTGTTTGTTGAAAACGGTCTTTCAGTCGCTCTCTGGCTCTCGCGTCCGTTTGTTCTGGAGTAGGGGTAGAATCTGGTGTGGATGGAGGTGTAGAAGGTGGGGTATCCTTTGGCTTTTTGAAATGTTTGCTGCCAGTTAGGGAACCTGATTGTTTTACTCTTGGCATGAGATAATACCTAATAGTTTCGTTTAGTCAAGTTGCGAGACTTGGGCGACTGCAAGAGGTGAGAGTCTTTGCAGTCGTTCGCCCTTAAGGATTCAACTTTGTCCTGTATTGCCACCACACATTGTCGCTAGCTGCAATTGCTTGCTGACGGGCGTTTTCTAGTTCGGGAAATCGTTCGGCTAGTGAAAGCCAAGTTGGATTTTCAGAGAGCTTGATGTATGCGTCGGTCAGTAATACTAATTGTTGCTTGAGTTGAATTTGCTGGTCTTGGTTGTTCATGATTGATAGACCTAAAAATTAAGGTGATAACGAATGTAAGCAGAGTGATTGATAACAAAGCTTGAACGACAATCAATCCGCCTATGCCATAAGCGAAGCAAGCTTGTCTTTCAGTTGCTGCTGTGTAGTCTCGATGGACACTTGAGCCTGTTGTCGCTGCTCCAACTGCTTGCCTAACTCGGTCTTTTTTGTTGCGATCGCCTCCATCCGCTCACTCAATCCTTGGCTACGAAGTTCTTGCTGTGTGATTTCACCTTGGTGAAACAGTGTCCACACTTCGTTGTAAGAAGCACGGAAGGTTTGAACGTCTTCAATTGCTGAAAGTTGACCATCTAAAGCGAAGTCTTCAGAACGGAGACGGGCAACTGCTTCAAGAATGCCGTAGTGATAACACTCTTGTGTTTTGGAGTCTACTATCGCGTCCTCATCAGCTTGGGTAATCTCGCCCGTTGTCTCTGGAAGCGTAATATCGGAGACTTGAGCATACTCTTCAGCCTGCTCTTGAACAGTACGTTCAAAGCCTTCTGGCAAGTCAGTGTTGGCAGTGAACTTCTGACCAGGAAACCTGGCTTTGAGTTCCGATATAAGTTCTTTAGTGGTTACGCCATATGTGTGCGCTGCTTGATTTATTTTCATAGTCGTCTCCTTCTTTAGAACAAACTTTGCTGAATTGCTTCACCTTGGACTGTTGAACCGCGCTGTGCTTGGTATCCGGGTACTAAATAAGCCTTGCGAATCGTGTTCTTGTTCAACACGACATCAGCTTTCTTGCGTTGTCCTTGCAAACAGCGAAACTCATATCGAGGGTGGTCACTTCGGGCGTAGGGGTCGGGATAGAGGTATTCGTACAGACAGCCATCGATTTGGTAAATCCCTCCACGTTGCAATTGTTCTGCACAGAAAATAGGCTTCAATATCTTCATGTCTAACTGTTGGAATTTTTAACTGAGGTTGCTTGTGTTGCGTCTAAAAGGGCTTTGTTTAGTTGCCACAGGAACAATTCCACGTCCCCCAGGTGAACGTCAAGGTCAGTAAGGTACTCACCTTTTTTCAATTGCTGATATTCGGAGTTACTGGCGATCGCGTCCAGTAACTTCTCTGTTTGCAGAATTAGGTCAGATAGTTTGTTTGACATCATTGTTTTAGTGGTTTGAGTGAAGATTTCATTGTTTCCTACAAAAAACTGAGGTCGTCATCATTGATTTTCTCCCTCGGCTTTGATGGCAATAACATCACCGCATTTTCAACCAGTCGAGCAGCCTCGGCGTGACCTTCCTCAGCGAAAACATCTCCAACACCATTCAAAATTTCGTCGTCTCGAAAACCCCGCGCCCTGAGGTGTGCAAAAACCTCTTTCAATGTGTACCGGCAGGCAACGGCACAGGCGTCAGCGATCAATGAGTCTAGATCTGGCAATTGGATCATGGTTTTACCTTTAATGAAGTTTGGTTGTGTTAAGGCGATCGCGCTGGCTACTTCTCTGAGGCTCGCCGTGTCCCTCTGTTTGCGCTCACATTTACAATACTAGAACAAAAGCATTCATTTTGTAATGCTTTTGATATCAGTCTTGTTTATCGAAAGCAGTACTTTTGATAAATTAATTGCATATCAAAAATATTTCAAAAGCAACTATATTGAAGAAACTAAGAGTAAAAATAGATCAAAAGCCACGCAAACGTATTTAATAGAGGAATACCTAGTGCTTATAATGAATGTCTTGGAAATGGATAGAGTCCGAAAAACTAGAGCTTTTCGACTAGACGAAGCGATTCTGGACGGACTTGCAGAACTTGCTAAACGTAAGAATTCAAGCGCTAATAGGCTCCTTGAAAATATGTTGTTTGAAGCGCTAAAAAGCGAAGGTGTTATTAGCCCAGAACTAGAACCTTTGGGTGAGACAAGGGGTGGTGATCAAAAAAGCCAAAAAGCAAAGGATAGCGAACGATGATTGATACTGAGGAATGACTAACCACAATAAGATGATAAAACTTGAAACACAGCAAAAAGTTCAATACAGCCTGCGTGTGACATCCTGTCAAGATGGAAAACGCATCAAGCATCATGAGATAAAGTACGATATTGACAGCAAAACTTTAAAAGCAGGTAGCGACCCTTCGCTTTTTGGAATTTTAGAAGGCAATGGGCGAATACTTGATGAGATGTTTGCTGACCAGATGCGCCCCGATGTAAAAGCCGGGAGGTTGTCGTCCGAAGAAGCATTTCACAAGATAGCTGCTTTTGCCGTAAATAAAGAAGAAGTAAGAACAACACTGCATTGGATGATTCGGCACTTCTGGAACCCAAAGCACAAATTCCCCGATGGTTGTGTTTTTAAGGACAGTTGTAAGGCAAAAGGGCTTTGGTTGAAACACCTGCTGATTCTCTGTCAGCAGTGCCACAACATTCTAGTCTTGAGCGGGGGAAAGGTGAAGTATCCCAACCCGAGCGCATGGTTTCTTCAGATTGTCATTGATCTAAGCTTTAGTGGAATAAATAAAACTTTATTGGAGATATACCCAGACACACACACTGCTAATCACCAAACAAAGCGAGAAATAGTTAGGGTGCATCATCAGATTTGTAGTAGAGTAAAATCTTTTTCTTCAGTCAGAAGCGATAAACACTCAGCACTCTTATCTCTGTTAACTATTGCAATGGGGATAGCCGAAAGTCGGGATTTTCCAAAATTTAAAACTGATTACTATGACGAGTTTACTAAAGCATGGCGAGACATGATTGACGAATTAGACAAACGCCATGTAAGAACCTTTCGAGATGCCAAAGGAGGAATTCGTATTCAAGACGGAAAAGGTAAGTATTCTTACCCAATTACCAAAATTTTTCCCAATTACTCTGAAATTTTGAGATTGCTAGAATCCTCGCCAGACAAGCATTCTAGTTTTTGCTCAAAACAGTGATCGCCGGATATCTTGCAGCGCAAGGCTTTCAAGACTTAATGGCAAAAATGGTCACGCACTATTTTTTCATGCTTTCTTAGTAGTATCAGCAAAAAGAAAGTAAATAAGAGGTGGCAGCCCTAAGCTTTTCGGGCAGTAACTCGCACAGTTTCGCTAATTACCGCCGACGGTTCCCGCCGTCGTTCCCAAACTGGTCTCCCACCAGCAACAAATCAAATCTATTTACATCCTAAACGAGTTACTTGTTAAAGCGACATTATCGCCATAAAAAGCTAAAGGGCTGCTCCCCATTATCAACCAGAGGAGCAGCCATTCGTGAAAAATCGTGCATCGATTCTACCAAAAATTGACCCACCTGACAAGCTAGAACCCTGTGTAGTTTGCGGCTACACAGGAGCAAGCGCAATTCCGATGTTAGGCGATCGCGTTGCCTTCAAGTGCGGTTCTTGTGACGTTTTTTTGTTTAGCACTGACCTTCCCAAGCAACAGCGGAGGGGCAGACGATGAACTCAGATCTCCTCAAAGAATGGCTCAGCCCTTCGTCTGTCGCATACCTTGCCAGTTGCTTACAGATCTGCGAAAACGCTGAGATGGTCGCAGACCTCAGAAGCTTCGCACCACCAAAAGCATTAAGGGAGGCAACTAAGCGTTTATCCCCAAGAAAGCGCCAACAGCTTAAAGATTGGGTGTTGTTGCTCAACTCGTCAGAAAAGGGGGTGGCAGCATGACACTTTCAAGCCGCCCCATCCCCAGTAGCCGCAATAATCCTTGTCCAGTATGTGAAGGTATTAATGGAGCTTGCCGAACACTTGCCGATGACACTGTTTTTTGTCACGGACTAGTAGATGTCAGGAAGGGTGAAAAGGTTAATGGTTACGTTTGTGTAAAAGCTGCTGGTGGTCACACGGCGACATTCAAGCCAGACAACAGTGAAGAGTGGACAGAACAGCGACGGCAAGAGTGGGAAGCACGGAAAGCATCTCGCCAGCAAAAAGCTAGAGAAGATGAGCGGGAGAGACAAGAAAAAGCATTATCAGCTGATGACCGTCACTCGTTATACTTACAAATCTTAGATCAGTTGATACTTGATGAGAAGACTCTGGCTGATTTGCGACAACGCGAATTTAGCGAAACAGAAATCCAACTTTGCGGGTTTAAGTCTGTTGTTGAGTGGCAGAAGTTAAAGTTACCAGTTGACACGCGACTGCCTGGAGTTAGCAAAGATGGACAGTCATTGGTCGCTAGCGGCAATGGCTACTTATGCCCCTTGTATGATTTTAAAGGACGGATTGTTGCCTTGCAGCTGCGGTTACATAACCCAACAGATAGTAATCGCTATCGTTGGCTAAGCAGTAATCGTCAGACTTTGGCACTATACCCAGAAGGTGAAAACCCTCTAACTGTGTTGCGACCCACAGGTAAGCCAGAGGGGATTGCCTTGGTAGAAGGGACAGGAGCCAAGCCTTTCCTAGCGGCACAGCGCTTAAACCTAATTGTACTTGGCGCTGCTGGCGGTCAGTGGTCGAATTCTCCAAAGCTACTTGAACAATACCTTGAGCGATCGCACTTGGAAGTCGGGGGAGAGAAGGTAGTTACGCTTTATCCCGATGCAGGTGACGTTAGAAACAAGCAAGTAGTTAGCCGCTGGCGCAAGAATTGTGAGTTGTTAAGTAAACTGGGGTGGTCTTTCCGGTTCGCTTGGTGGGGGCAGGTTGATAAAGAGTTTTTTGATATTGATGAACTCAAGCCAGCGGATTATAGCCTGATTCAATATATTGACAGTAAAGAATTTTTCCGCATAGCAGATTCAGAAATAAAAAACACCGAAGCGCGACAACAACAAGAACAAGAGCGCCAAGAATCACAGCAGGAATTGCAACGGTTAAGTGTCGCGAGAAACCGATTGACTCATATTACCGAGATTCCTTATAAAGTTGTTAATGTTCCACACATGGGACAGGTCTTGAAAGACCTTATTGAGCCAGGAACAATTAATATTATCATTTCAGATACTGGCACGGGCAAGAGCGAGTCAATCATCCCTTTAGCTAAAGAAGCTGATGCTGTTTACTCTTGGCATAATCGAATATCTCTTGGTAAGATGCTGAGTGGTACTCTGGGAATCAACTACAAAGATGATGTCTCACGTCATAACAAGAAAAAGGCTGCTTTTTGCGCTCCATCTGCTTATCAGTTCGACCCTAAGCACTTATCAAATAAAGGTATCTTACTACTTGATGAATGCGACCAAGTGTTTGACTTTCTCTTCGGTTCACTCTGTAACAAAGACGGTATTAGACCATTACTGTTATCAACTTTAGAAGCGCATTTTGAGTCGGTAATTGCTGGTAAGGGCATTGCTCTTTGTATGTCTGCTGATATCACTCAAAAAGAAATTGATTACATCAAAGCCATTGCACCAGAAGGAACACCAGTCCGTTTAATCGTCAACAAATACCAACCAAAACGACCAGAGATTTACCACGATCCCTCTTCAACTCCAGACGGACTGGTTGATAAATTAATCCAAAAATTAGGTGATAGAATACCCTGCTTTGTTTTGGATGACATGAAAAATGGTGTTAGGGGATGTAAATCCTTGGCTGAGTTCGTCCGCCTGACCATGCCAGAAATTGCTGACATGGTTCTAGAAATTCATGCTGACAATTCAAATGACCCACGGGTACAAGCGTTCTTTAAAAATCCAGATGAGGAATCTAAGAAGTATTTACTAATAGTTTGCAGTCCATCTGTAGTATCTGGAGTTTCTCTAAAAAATAAGCGGTTCATTAATGGGATATTTGGTTTCTGTAATGGTATTCTTATGGATCGTGAAATCAAGCAGTTTCTAAACCGTGTTCGTGGAGCCGAGGACATTCACCTTTGGATAGCAGAAGAAGGTTTTCCGGTTATGGGGATTGACAACGAACTTAGTACGCCAGAGGAGATAAAGGGATACTATCAACGCAATTATCAACCCAATTCAAAGCACATTCTTGGCTACAAGCCAGAGTATGACCCGATAAGAGAGGAGTGGTCATCTCCACACTTTGAATTGTATTGCAAGAACTTGGCGTATCGTGCCATTACTATGAAAAATCTACGCCAGTTCACGCTAGACCACTTGCGTGAGATAGGGTATGGGATTATTGAAGAGGAAAACATTCCAGAGGGAGGGACTAAGGCAGTTGAGGATAGTTTAAAAAAAATCTGGACTAATATCGAAGTTTCTGAGGCAGAGGCGATCGCAGCGGCACGGTTTCTTAGTGAAACTGAGATGGAAGCTCTTGAATTTTCTCAGGAGGCAATACCCCCAGAGCTACTGCCAGCGTACCGAAAAACTAAAATGCGGGATTATTTCGGTGAAGAATTGATTGAGGCAACGAAGTTCAAACATAAAAAAACGTGTAAAGAGTTCACTGGCTATGCTGCAATGGCGTTGAAAAATGCCAGAGGAGATTATGGGCGAGCTTTGGAAGCGTTCTACTTGTTGTCTCAAGATTTGAGTGAGTCTGTTGGTCGGGACTTTGCAGCAGAATATCGGCAACAGAAGCGGGGTCACGGTCGCTTTGCTGGTGACGTTCGCTGGAACGGTCGCAAGTGGAAGTGTCGGGAGTGGCTAGGACTAAAAGAATTTTTAAAGCCAGGTGAATGGTGGGAGCCAAAACACTACAAGCCGATGGTAGAGAAAGTTAAGCAACACGCTCGCCATATTAAAGATGCACTAGGGCTGTCAGTAGAAAATATCACTGCTGGTCAAATCTTTGGTGAATTGATGCGTCAGGTTGGATTGTCATTTGAAACTAAATCGGTTGAGGGGCAAAAGTGGAAGTTACGCAAAATCAAGGATGAGGATTGGCAGTACACTCAAATGTTCGTCCGTCATAAGGAAGTACTGAAAGCTAAGGAAACTCAAACAGAAGCAGTACAGACGACGGTACAGACAGCAGTAGAGACTATCGGGTTTACTCCCGAAACCTTAGCAGAAGTATTGACAATCATCGATACCCGTGAGCAATACGAGGATATACTAACGCGTAACGACAAAACGCTGGTCGATGCTGCTTTGGCTTTGGTGACTCAAGAGGTACGCGATCGCATATCAAGTTTTTACCATAAGGCAGAACCAGTACAATTAAGTTTGGAAAATATTGTTACCGAACAACCAGCAACACAAGCAGCTAAAGCAGCAGCGGCAACCCAGGAAAATACAGTTGCTGAAACAGTAGAAGTTGATTCTATAAAGATTGTGGATAGTGTTATTCGAGAGCGTGACCCGATGTTTATGCCTGAAACTTCGGACGACTGCCTTGTGTGGCAACGGCGACTCAATAGAGCAGTAGTAATGGGGAGCGAAATTGCTCGAAGAGTGTATAATCTCTTGCCACAACCATTGGTTAATGAAGTCTGGCAACAACTTAACTATGGAGTCCAGATGAAGTATGTTGATCTGTTTGCATCCTGAAAGGGAACTCTAGAAATGACCGTAATTAGCAGTAAGAAACAGTAACTACTCTGGACACCAAACAACTACAGGCAATTCTTCTTTTATCTACGGGCAGAAGCAACAAGGAAACTGCCCTACAGGTTGGTGTGAGCTTAAGCACGATTGAGAAGTGGAAACAAAAAGCCGATTTTCAAGAACTACTGCAATCTGCTATCCAAGAAATCTACATTCAAAGCATTGCTGAGTTAGGACTAGGTGCAACAGAGGCAGCGCGAGAGTTACGGCGCATTATCGGAGATCCAGATGTAAGCGACCGAGTTCGGATTAGTGCGATCGCGCTATTGTTCGGTCAATTGGAACGCTTTAAATCATGGCAATTGGAGCAACGGTTAGAGAAAGTGGAAAGTTTGTTGGATGGCATTGACCCAAGCGAGAATCAGGCAGATTGAAAAACGAGTTCAAAAGAAACAGCGGCAACAAGGTAAAAGCGCTTTGGTTGTTCCCCCCAATTGGGCTGATTTTGCAAGAATGGTCAAGATTCGGTCAGGCGGAAACGTGAAGGCATTCAATCCCTATCCGTACCAGATTGAATTAGTCGATTTGATGCTAGAACGGTCAGTAGTGGTCTGCAAGTCCAGACAATTGGGGGTAAGCGAAACCATTACTTGTTTTATGCTTTGGCGTGCGTGTCAAAACCCTGGCTATCTTGGACTGGTCTTCAGTAAAACCCAAACAGACTCTTCATTACTTGCTAGAAGAATGAAGCGCATGATTGCCAGCTTAGGGTTGAAAACTGCAACAGAAAACCTTAGCGATATCGAAATTCAAGGTTATGGCAGAATTCTATTTCGCAACAGTAAGCCTGATTCAGCTAGAGGTATTGAATCGGTAGTAGATGTGTTTCTCGATGAACTGGGGTTTTTAGAGACAGGAAAGGAAGTGTATGACGCTCTCGCCCCAGCAATGCAGATGGTAGGTGATAAGGCGCGAGTATTCGCCGTATCGACTCCTAATGGAAAGAACGGCTTTTATTGGGAGTTGCTGAGTAACGGAAATGGCAGTCTTGATATTGAATCCATTTGTAGTCAAGCTTCTAGTGGTGAAGCAGAAGCTTTTAAATATTGGGTGGATGAAGGCGGTTGGGGAAAAGTTCTAATTCATTGGCGATCGCACCCCATCTACGGCAGTAATCCGAATTTTTTAGAGGAGGTGCATGAAAAACAAAAGCTAAGTTGGGCAACTATTGACCAAGAATACAATCTTAGTTTCGGAGAGTCTGAAAGCAACTATTTTTCCGCAGATATAATCAGAAAGTGCGCTGTAGCGACATTAGCTAAGTATGATGCTAGAGGGTTATACTTTGTTGGCATTGATGCTAGTACGACAGGCGAAGATTATGCTGTTGGCGCTGTTTTGAAGTTGCTGGATAAAAAGCTTTCGTTAGTGCAATTCTATCGCCAGCGACGGCAGACAAGCGAATATCATTTGTTCAACCTTGGAAGGTTAATAGAAGAGTATCACCCGCAAGTTGTGGCGATTGAAACAACTGGCGGCACAGGACAGGTGTGGTTAGAAGCACTATCAAAAGTTTACAAAAATACCGATTTTCAAGGAATAAGAACAACGGGAGACAGCAAGCCAGAAATGCTTGATAGAGTCAAATTGTTACTCGAAAAAGGAGAGCTAACATATCCCATAGATTCACCTTTAGTTGATGAGTTACTATCATTTAAGCGCAAAGGTAAGAAGTTAGAATCTCCAAGTGGCAAGCACGATGATTTATTGATGGCAGTAGCCTTCGCTGTTGCTGTAGCACCGCAAAAAGAATCATGGTTTGATTTAAGTAAGTTGAGGTGATATATGGAAAGAAATTACCAAATTGGATTATTCGGAAACCTTCAAGGATTTGCAGCAAGCGTTGTTTCAATAAATAAAGAACATTTGCTGACAATTCATAGCGTAGAAACAGGCATCTTGTCGCAAGATTCGCTTAAGGAAGTTGTCGATAAAATGTGGGGCGAAAGTAAGCAGGCAAGAATTTGTCTAAATCGCTTCGCTGCAATGGAAGATTTTTTGAGCAAAACATACTTTTTTGAAGTTATCGACTTTGATCAAGAACAAGATATAGGGATGCTTGTTTATCGAGTAAATAACGGAGATGTTGAGATTAAACCTCAATGCAAAGATTTGGTGAGAGAATCGCTCGCCACCTGCTGGGACAAATCTTCAATAAACATGGTGGTGTGTTCGTTGGCGATCGCAATAAAAGATTTACGGTACTCCGATGGTTCAGGCTTTGAGCGAGTTGGCAGGAATACTAGAATGTGGGCAAACTTATCAGATTATTAAGTACTACGATGGTTCGGGCTTTGAGTGAATTGGCAGACCACGGGTGCTTAGGGTGAACTTTAACAAGCGTGTAAATCAATAGGCAGGATATCTTTCCAAGCTTCCGATTCTTGGGCAGCACACCACAAATCGTATTTCTGCTGAAGGTTTAACCAAAGCTCAGGAGTCGTTTGAAAAGCTGAAGCCAAACGAAGCGCCATGTTAGGGGTAATACCCGCCTGTTCATTGATTATTTCAGACAAAGTTTTACGAGATACCCCAAGGTTTTCGGCAAGCTGAGTAATTGTCATGTTTAAAGGCTCAAGATATTGACGTTTAATCAATGCCCCTGGATGCCTAGGTTTTCTTTTATTAATCATTGCTTCCTCCTAGTGGTAATCTTCGTAATTTATGTCGTAAGCGTCTCCATCTTCAAACGTAAAGGTCAAACGCCAATTTTTGGAAACAGTAAGAGACCATTCTCCTTTTCTATCTCCTTGTAGCTGATGCAGCCCAGAACCGGGGTATCGCATATCCTGGATATCGCAAGCAGCATCGAGCCGATCAAGAATATCCAAAAGCTTCTCAGAATGAGACGGTTGAACCCCGCTTCTGTCGTCATCTTCAAAAAGTTTTCTTAATCCTTTGTGTTTGAACGTTTTTATCACACCAAAATCGTAACCTTTAGGGTTACACAGAGCAACTGTAATTGTAAATTAAAACAGATACAATCGGTGATACAAAAGTTCATATGACGGTAGCCAGCCCTTTGTTGTTGGTAGCCAGCCTCCTGTAATTAGTAGCCAGCCTTTGTTGTCACCCGTAGCCAACCCCGTAGCCAGCCCTTTTATTAAGCATCTGAGTTTATTTGACCCTCATAACTTCATAGAAATCGTTTCTAATTTTGAAAAACTGTTTTTCGAGGTATAGATAAATTCTTATGCAATTGCAATTTTCCATATATAAGTATGGTTCTTTGGCGATCGCATACTTGAGATGAGGTATAAAATAAATCTGACTTTATCAGAAGATTCCAAAAGTAAATATGGCTAAACGCTTGCAAGGGTTCTTTCTAGCTACGATTCTGACTGCTTTGGTGATTGGAACAACTGCTACTTATGCAAAAGCAGATACTTACCGCGCGGGAGAGTTTACCATTACTTTGGATCAAGGGGAAAATGGTAAAACCTACAGAGGTTGTGACGCTCAAGGTAAATGCATAAATTTAGAAAACGGAACGTCATGGCGTCATAACGGCTATCGAGGTATTACGTGGGAAAATGGTGATTATACTTATTCAGTTTCGTGGCGTGAAAATGCCAGTGAAGGGATGTATTTAAATATTTACAAGAAAGATAAACGGATATTGCGCCGTCAACTAGTAAGCCAGTAGCCAGCCCTCTTGTTATCGGGGGACTGGCTACGGTGTTAGTAGATGTAGATGCCAGATGATCCGGAGATGTTGTTAGAGTTCCCTTTTGGTAGCCAGCCATCTCCATTGCGCTCCGCCCCTTGAATCGCCACCGCCATGACTTCTGTCCGCACCTGTATAGCAATAGCCCTTTCAGAATGAGCGTGGAGGGGCTTGTTTTTGGAATCGCGAGTATTAGGTGGTTTTAAAAGACAAGGACGTTGTAGGCGATTGTAGCGGGGATGGGTT
>JXCB02000029.1 GCA_000828075.3 Tolypothrix campylonemoides VB511288
CTCCGGATCACGGAGCCAGGTTAGAACGTCAAGCACATCAGGGTGGTATTTCAAGGTTGCCTCCACCCCAGCTGGCGCCGGGGTTTCATAGGCTCCCACCTATCCTACACAGACGAACTCAACGTTCAGTGTAAAGCTGTAGTAAAGGTTCACGGGGTCTTTCCGTCTTGCCGCGGGAACGCTGCATCTTCACAGCGATTTCAATTTCACTGAGTCTCGGGTGGAGACAGCGCCGCTGTCGTTACGCCATTCGTGCAGGTCGGAACTTACCCGACAAGGAATTTCGCTACCTTAGGACCGTTATAGTTACGGCCGCCGTTTACTGGGGCTTCGATCAAGAGCTTCGCCTTGCGGCTGACCCCATCACTTAACCTTCCAGCACCGGGCAGGCGTCACACCCTATACGTCCACTTTCGTGTTTGCAGAGTGCTGTGTTTTTGATAAACAGTCGCAGCGGCCTGGTCACTGCGGCCCTTCCCAGCTCTAGCCCGCATGGGCCACCAGAAAGGGCGCACCTTCTCCCGAAGTTACGGTGCCATGTTGCCTAGTTCCTTCACCCGAGTTCTCTCAAGCGCCTGAGAATTCTCATCCTGCCCACCTGTGTCGGATTACGGTACGGTCTGCGCAAGCTGAAGCTTAGGAGCTTTTCCTGGAAGCGTGGGATCAGTGACTTCGCCCTAGGGGCTCGTCTCGGTGCTCGGTGTTGCAGGGACCCGGATTTGCCTAAGTCCCCCACCTACCGCCTTTCCCCGGGACAACCAACGCCCGGTACACCTACCCTTCTCCGTCCCTCCATCGCACTTGCGCGAGGTGCTGGAATATTAACCAGCTTCCCATCGACTACGCATTTCTGCCTCGCCTTAGGGGCCGACTCACCCTGCGCCGATGAACGTTGCGCAAGGAAACCTTGGGCTTTCGGCGGGAGGGCTTTTCACCCTCCTTATCGTTACTCATGTCAGCATTCGCACTTCCGATACCTCCAGCGGACCTCTCGATCCACCTTCGCAGGCGTACGGAACGCTCCTCTACCGCGTCCCCATGCGGGGACACCCCAAGCTTCGGTATACCGCTTAGCCCCGTTAAATCTTCCGCGCAGGCCGACTCGACCAGTGAGCTATTACGCTTTCTTTAAAGGGTGGCTGCTTCTAAGCCAACCTCCTGGCTGTCTGTGCCTTCCCACATCGTTTTCCACTGAGCGGTAATTTGGGGACCTTAGCTGTGGGTCTGGGTTGTTTCCCTTTTCACGACGGACGTTAGCACCCGCCGTGTGTCTCCCGTACAGTCCGTCTCGGTATTCGGAGTTTGCCATGGTTTGGTAAGTCGCAATGACCCCCTAGCCATAACAGTGCTCTACCCCCGAGAGGATACATACGAGGCGCTACCTAAATAGCTTTCGAGGAGAACCAGCTATCTCCGGGTTCGATTAGCTTTTCACTCCTAATCACACCTCATCCCCATCTTTTGCAACAGATGTGGGTTCGGGCCTCCAGTCAGTGTTACCTGACCTTCACCCTGGGCATGACTAGATCACCCGGTTTCGGGTCTACTGCCCGCGACTATGCGCCCTTTTCAGACTCGGTTTCCCTTCGCCTCCCCTATACGGTTAAGCTCGCCACGAACAGTAAGTCGCTGACCCATTATACAAAAGGTACGCCGTCACCCTTGCGGGCTCCGACTGCTTGTACGCACACGGTTTCAGGGTCTATTTCACTCCCTTCACCAGGGTTCTTTTCGCCTTTCCCTCACGGTACTGGTTCACTATCGGTCGGTCAGGAGTATTTAGCCTTGGAGGATGGTCCCCCCATGTTCAGACAGGGTTTCACGTGCCCCGCCTTACTCGTTTTCATCGAACTGGCCCTTTCGCATACCGGGCTATCACCGTCTATGGCCGGCCTTTCCAGACCGTTTTGCTAAAACCAGCTCGACTTAAGGGCTGCTCCCCGTTCGCTCGTCACTACTGAGGGAATCTCGGTTGATTTCTTTTCCTCCGGGTACTTAGATATTTCAGTTCCCCGGGTTCGCCTCGTGCAGCTATGGATTCACTGCACGATACCCTTGCGGGTGGGTTTCCCCATTCGGACATCGCCGGATCAAAGCTTGTTGCCAGCTCCCCGACGCTTTTCGCAGGCTGCCACGTCCTTCATCGCCTCTGACCGCCAAGGCATCCACCGTGTGCGCTTATTCGCTTGACCATATAACCCCAAGCAATTTCGGGGTCACGGCGTCCGGTCGCCCGGACTCGCGAACTTCAACGACTTCATGATTAGGTGCCTTGCGGCACCCGCCTTAGCCTCTACGACACGTCTGGACATGCGTCTCAAACGCTCGCTACGTCCCAATTTTCAAAGAACGCCGCACCGGCCTCAGCGCCGCCGCGGTTCTTAGACAGTTGTGTGCGCCAACCAGAAGTCTCGTGTCGCCGGAATGGTGGGTCTGGGAGGACTCGAACCACCGGCCTCACCCTTATCAGGGGTGCGCTCTAACCACCTGAGCTACAGACCCAAATGCTGTTGCTTCGCTCGGAGCCGCACCTGGTGGAGCCAGTCGGGATCGAACCGACGACCCCCTGCTTGCAAAGCAGGTGCTCTCCCAGCTGAGCTATGGCCCCAGGTGCTGTAGCAGCCCCGACGGCACGCGCCGCCTCGCCATCGCGAGCGGCTTCTGGTTGCAGGTCACTTGTGCGGACGTCTGGCAGCGACGCTGCCATGTCTCAAAAGGAGGTGATCCAGCCGCACCTTCCGATACGGCTACCTTGTTACGACTTCACCCCAGTCATCGGCCACACCGTGGCAAGCGCCCCCCTTGCGGTTAAGCTACCTGCTTCTGGTGCAACAAACTCCCATGGTGTGACGGGCGGTGTGTACAAGGCCCGGGAACGTATTCACCGCAGCAATGCTGATCTGCGATTACTAGCGATTCCGACTTCACGGAGTCGAGTTGCAGACTCCGATCCGGACTGAGATGGGGTTTCTGGGATTGGCTCCGCCTCGCGGCATCGCGGCCCTCTGTCCCCACCATTGTAGTACGTGTGTAGCCCTGGCCGTAAGGGCCATGATGACTTGACGTCATCCCCACCTTCCTCCGGCTTGTCGCCGGCGGTCTCCTTAGAGTTCCCACCTTTACGTGCTGGCAACTAAGGACAAGGGTTGCGCTCGTTGCGGGACTTAACCCAACATCTCACGACACGAGCTGACGACAGCCATGCAGCACCTGTCTCACGGTTCCCGAAGGCACCCTCGCATCTCTGCAAGGTTCCGTGGATGTCAAGGCCAGGTAAGGTTCTGCGCGTTGCATCGAATTAAACCACATACTCCACCGCTTGTGCGGGCCCCCGTCAATTCCTTTGAGTTTCAGTCTTGCGACCGTACTTCCCAGGCGGCGAACTTAACGCGTTAGCTTCGATACTGAGTGCCTAGTTGCACCCAACATCCAGTTCGCATCGTTTAGGGCGTGGACTACCAGGGTATCTAATCCTGTTTGCTCCCCACGCTTTCGTGCCTCAGTGTCAGTGCTGGTCCAGATGGCCGCCTTCGCCACGGATGTTCCTCCCGATATCTACGCATTTCACTGCTACACCGGGAATTCCGCCATCCTCTACCGCACTCCAGCAGTCCAGTATCCCATGCCATTCCCAGGTTGAGCCCAGGGCTTTCACATCGGACTTAAACCACCACCTACGCACGCTTTACGCCCAGTAATTCCGAGTAACGCTTGCACCCTTCGTATTACCGCGGCTGCTGGCACGAAGTTAGCCGGTGCTTATTCTTCCGGTACCGTCATCCGCGCCGGGTATTAACCGGCACGATTTCTTTCCGGACAAAAGGGCTTTACAACCCGAAGGCCTTCTTCACCCACGCGGCATGGCTGGATCAGGCTTGCGCCCATTGTCCAATATTCCCCACTGCTGCCTCCCGTAGGAGTCTGGACCGTGTCTCAGTTCCAGTGTGGCTGATCATCCTCTCAGACCAGCTACGGATCGTCGCCTTGGTGGGCCTTTACCCCGCCAACTAGCTAATCCGGCATCGGCTCATCTCATCGCGTGAGGTCTTGCGATCCCCCACTTTCTCCCGTAGGACGTATGCGGTATTAGCGTAAGTTTCCCTACGTTATCCCCCACGACGAGGCAGATTCCGATGCATTCCTCACCCGTCCGCCACTCGCCACCCATCCCTTGCGGGACTGTGCTGCCGTTCGACTTGCATGTGTTAGGCCTGCCGCCAGCGTTCACTCTGAGCCAGGATCAAACTCTTCACTTAAGTCTTGCGACCGGTCCCGTAGAACCAGCCAAAGCTTCGAAGTGCAGAGCCCGTTCCAGGCAAGAAATCACTCGCTGCTATGCATTGAATTGACTTGTTGCTCTGTTACGAACGTCTGCTGTGGCCAGTCACCACCACCAGACGCCCGCACAAGTCACCTGCGCACACTGTCAAAGATCACCGGAGTCGGCCTCAGCGCCTCCCCCTCCACCCGATGCGTTTCGCCCGAGCGAGCCGCACATCATACAGCGGTTTTTCGGGACGTCAACACCGTTTCGACGTCGAGATCACCGCTGCACCGCGTCCGACGTTCAGCTCGGTGAGCCTTCGCGCCGGCCGGCGTCGCGTGGGCGTCACCGGGCCGCGCATTCTGCATATGCGAGAGGGCGATGGGAAGCCCTTTCGACGCGATCGCTGCCGTCGTGTTCGTGTCCGCTCATGTTCGTCGAGCGACGCGGCGCTTGACGCGCGTGCGGCCCGCGCCGGAACGTGGCGCGTCGCCGTCAACGAGAGCCGAAGGATGCGCCTGCCGATCGCCCTGCTACTTGCCACTTGCCTCTGGGGCGCATCCGGCTGCGCGCGCAGCGGCGATGCCGCCGAATCGTGGGTGGAGCTCGGCGGCAAGCGCTACACGGTCGAGATCGCCGACGACGATGCCGAGCGCGCGCGTGGGCTGATGTTCCGCGACCAGCTCGCGAGCGATCGCGGCATGCTGTTCCTGTTCGAGGACGAGCGGCCGCAGGCGTTCTGGATGAAGAACACGCGGATCCCGCTGGACATCCTCTACTTCGATGCGCAGCGGCGGCTCGTCAGCCAGCAGCTCGGCGTGCCGCCGTGTTCGGCGGGCGACCGCTGCCCGAGCTATCCGAGCGACGGTCCGGCCCGCTACGTGCTCGAGCTCAATGCCGGCGAGGCGTCGAAGCTCGGGCTCGCGCCGGGGGCGCCGCTCACGTTCGGGCCTGGCATCGCGCGCGATTGACGGCGCTCAGAGCGCCATCATCTCGAAGTCGTCCTTGGTGACGCCGCAGTCGGGGCAGGTCCAGGTGTCGGGCACGTCTTCCCAGCGCGTGCCCGGCGCGATGCCTTCCTCGGGAAGGCCCTTCGCCTCGTCGTAGATGAAGCCGCAGACGACGCACATCCACGTGCGGTAGCTGGCGATCGTGGCGGCGTCGGACATGGGCGGATAATGGCGGCGACTGCGGGATCGGCATTGTCCCAGAGCCCCGCGCCCCACGGAAGCGAACGATGGACACACACCGCGCCGCGCGCGGCCTCTACGCCATCACGCCGGACGAGCCGGACACCGGGCGGTTGACGGCGCGCGTCGACGCGGTGCTGCTCGGCGGCGCGGCCTGGCTGCAGTACCGCAACAAGGGCGCGGACGCGGCGCTGCGCGAAGCGCAGGCGCGGGCGCTGCTGCCGATGTGCCGCGCGCGCGGCGTGCCGCTGATCGTCAACGACGACGTCGCGCTCGCCGAGCGCGTGGGCGCCGACGGCGTGCATCTGGGCGAGCACGACGGCGATGTCGCGCACGCGCGCGCGCGGCTCGGCGCGAACGCGATCGTCGGCGCGTCGTGCTACGACGATCTCGAGCGCGCGCGCCGCGCCGTCCGCGCGGGCGCGTCCTACGTCGCGTTCGGCGCGTTCTTCCCCAGCGGCACCAAGCCGAATGCGCGCCGCGCGACGCCTGCGCTGCTGCGCGACTCGGCGGTCTTCGGCGTGCCGCGCGTGGCGATCGGCGGCATCACGCCGGACAATGGGCGCGCGCTCGTCGAGGCGGGCGCGGACCTGATCGCGGCGATCGCGGGCGTGTTCGACGCGCCCGATCCCGCAGCCGCCGCACGCGCGTACGCCGCGTGCTTCGACATGCCCTCTTCCCGTCACGAGTCTCGATGAATACCGACCGTTCGCATGCCCTGTTCTCCCGCGCGCTCGAGCTGCTTCCCGGCGGCGTGAATTCGCCCGTCCGCGCGTTCAAGTCGGTCGGCGGCGAGCCGTTCTTCGCCCAGCGCGCGGAGGGCGCGTACCTGATCGACGTCGACGGCAACCGCTACGTCGACTACGTCGGATCCTGGGGGCCGATGATCGCCGGCCACGCGCATCCGGCGGTGCTCGACGCGGTCGCGCGGACGATGCGCGACGGGCTCAGCTTCGGCGTGCCGAACGCGCTGGAGGTGACGATGGCCGAGGCGATCACGCGGCTGGTGCCGAGCTGCGAGATGGTGCGCATGGTGAACTCGGGCACGGAAGCCACGCTGTCGGCGATCCGGCTGGCGCGGGGCGCCACCGGGCGCACGCGCATCGTCAAGTTCGAGGGCTGCTACCACGGCCACGGCGACAGCTTCCTGGTGAAGGCCGGCAGCGGCGTGATGACGCTGGGCCTGCCGAACTCGCCCGGCGTGCCGGCCGCGCTGGCCGACCTGACGCTGACGCTGGCGTTCAACGATTTCGACGGCGCGACGCGGCTGTTCGAGGAGATGGGCGCGGAGATCGCCGCGGTGATCGTCGAGCCGGTCGTCGGCAACGCCAACTGCATCCTGCCGCGCGACGGCTACCTGCAGCACCTGCGCGCGCTCAGCAGCGCGCACGGCGCGCTGCTGATCTTCGACGAGGTGATGACCGGGTTCCGCGTGGCGCCGGGCGGCGCGCAGCAGCGCTACGGCGTGGCGCCGGACCTGAGCACGTTCGGCAAGATCATCGGCGGCGGCATGCCGGTGGGCGCGTACGCCGGCCGCGCCGACCTGATGCGGCAGATCGCGCCGAGCGGGCCGATCTACCAGGCGGGCACGCTGAGCGGCAATCCGGTGGCGATGGCGGCCGGGCTGGCGACGCTCGAGCTGATCGCCGCGCCCGGCTTCCACGATGCGCTGGAGCGCGCCACGCACGCGCTGTGCGACGGGCTGGAGGCGGCGGCGCGCGAGGCCGGCGTCGCGTTCACGACCACGCGCACCTGCGGCATGTTCGGGCTGTACTTCCGCGAAGGACCGGTGGAGACGTTCGAGGACGCGAAGGCATCCGACACCGCGCGCTTCAACCGCTTCTTCCACGCGATGCTGGAGCGCGGCGTCTACCTGGCGCCGTCGGCGTTCGAGGCGGGCTTCGTCTCCAGCGCGCACGGCGAGGCGGAGATCGCGCACACCGTCGACGCGGCGCGCGCAGCGTTCGCGATCGTCGCCGGCTGATCCGCGCGACGAGCGCGTCCGCGCCGGTCGGTCAGCCGGCGACGTGCGCAGCCAGCGCCTCGCGCAGCCGCGCGAGCCCGTCGGCGATCTCGTCGTCGTCGATGTTGAGCGCGGGCACGAAGCGCAGCACGTCCGGGCCGGCCTGCAGCAGCAGCAGGCCGCGCTCGGCGCAGCGATCGAGGATGGCCGCGGCCTCGCCGGCGCGCTCGGCGCGCAGCTGGGCGCCGATCATCAGGCCGCGCCCGCGCACCTCGGCGAACAGGCCGAATGCCGCGTCGAGCGCGGCCAATCCGTCGCGCAGCGCCTGCGCCTGGCGCAGGACGTTCGCGCGCAGCGCCGCGTCCTGCAGCAGCCGCAGCGCGGTGCGCGCGACGGCGGCGGCAAGCGGATTGCCGCCGAACGTGGTGCCGTGCGCGCCGAACTGCAGCGTCGCCGCGGCACGCGGGCCGACCAGCATCGCGCCGATCGGAAAGCCGCCGCCGAGCGCCTTGGCGAGCGTGACGACGTCGGGCCGCACATCGAAGCCGTGGCATGCGAACAGCGCGCCGGTGCGGCCCATGCCGCACTGGATCTCGTCGAGGATCAGCAGCGCATCGTGCCGATCGCACAGCGCGCGCAGGCCGTGCAGGAAGTCCTCGCGCGCCGGCGTCACCCCGCCCTCGCCCTGCACCGGTTCGACCAGCACCGCGCACACGGCGCCGTCGGCCATCGCGGCCTCGGCGGCGGCGAGGTCGTTGAAATCGGCGTAGACGAAGCCCGGCGGCAGCGGCTCGTAGCCGTCGTGGTACTTGGGCTGCGCGGTCGCGGTGACGGCGGCCAGCGTGCGCCCGTGGAAGCTGCCGCGGAACGTGAGGATGCCGCGGCGCGACGGCGGCCGGCCCGCGGCGGCGGCCCACTTGCGCGCGAGCTTGATCGCGGCCTCGTTCGCTTCGGCGCCCGAGTTGCACAGGAACGCGCGCTCGGCGAAGCCCGACGCATGCACCAGCTCCTCGGCCAGCCGCATCGGCGGTTCGCTGACGAAGACATTGCTGGTGTGCCACAGCCGCTGCGCCTGCTCGGCCAGCGCGGCCACCAGCGCCGGATGCGCGTGGCCGAGCGCGTTGACCGCGATGCCGGCGCCGAAGTCGACGTAGTCGCGGCCGTCGGTGTCCCACACACGCGAGCCCGCGCCGCGCGCGAGCACGATGCGGCGCGGGCGGTAGATCGGCACGTAGTAGCGCTCGGCGAGGGCGAGCAGGTCGGCGGACGCGGTCATCGCGGATCGATCGGACGGGACGAAAGCGCGCATTGTCGGCCACCGGCCGGCCGCGTGCAGCCGCCGCCGGTGGAACGCGGAATCACCACACGCCGGTGTTCGGCATCGACGCCCACGGCTCCTGCGGCGGCAGGCGGCAGTCTTTCTGCAGCAGCTCGATCGACACGAGGTCCGGCGAGCGCACGAACGCCATGCGGCCGTCGCGCGGCGGGCGGTTGATGGTGACGCCCATCGCCTGCAGGTGCGCGCAGGTGGCGTAGATGTCGTCGACGGCGAACGCGAAGTGGCCGAAGTTGCGCGCGCTGCCGTAATCCTCGTCATCCCAGTTGTGGGTGAGCTCGATCTCGGCGTCGGGGTTCTCCGGCGCGGCGAGGAAGACCAGCGTGTAGCGGCCCTCGGGCACGTCCTTGCGGCGCGTCTGGATCAGGCCGAGCCCGTCGCGATAGAAGCGCAGCGAGGCGTCGAGGTCGCGGACGCGGACCATGGCGTGGAGGTACTGCATGGCGTGTCTCCGGCGGGGTGGGAGGCGGCGGGTCAGTCGAGGAACAGGTCCGGCAGCAGCGGCTGCGACGGGTCGACGGCGTAGCGCGCGAAATCGTCGATGCCCGCGTCGCGCAGCGCCTCCTCGTCGAGGAAGAAGCGGCCGCTCGCGTCGCGCGCGGGACGCACGAGGATCGCGTGCGCGGCGTCGGCGACGATCTCCGGGCGGCGGCAGCGCGCGACGTCGACGCCGGGGATCATGTTGAGCGCGTCGGTGGCGATGATCGTGCGCGGCCACAGCGCGTTCACCGCCACGCCCTGCGGCGCGAACTCCGCGGCCAGGCCGAGCGTGACGAAGCTCATGCCCATCTTCGCGAGCGTGTAGCCGGCGTGCGGGCCCCACCATTTCGGATCCAGCGACGGCGGCGGCGCGAGCGTCAGCACGTGCGGGTTGTCGCTGCGCAGCAGGTGCGGAAGCGCCGCCTGCGCGCACAGGAAACTGCCGCGCGCGTTGACCTGCTGCATCAGGTCGAAGCGCTTCATCGGCGTGTCGAGCGCGCCCTTGAGCCAGATCGCGCTGGCGTTGTTGACGAGGATGTCGAGCCCGCCGAACGCGGCGACGGTGGCGGCGATCGCCGCGCGCACGTCGTCCTCCTCGCGGATGTCGCACTTCAGCGCCAGGCCGCGTCCGCCGGCGGCGTCGACCTCGGCGGCGACGCTGTGGATCGTGCCGGGCAGCTTCGGGTTCGGCACCGACGACTTGGCGGCGATCGCGACGTTGGCGCCGTCGGCCGCGGCGCGCAGCGCGATGGCGCGGCCGATGCCGCGCGAGGCGCCGGTGATGAACAGGGTGCGGTTGCGGAGGGAGGGCATGGTTGCGCTGGGGGCTGGTGGCTGGGGGCTGGGGACTCGGGAGAGGCTACGCGCCGTGAGGGTGGTTGGCGTGCTCGATCAACGACGCTGGATGGTGCCGCGGCGGCGCGCACGCGGAGCCCGCATTCGCGGGAGTGACGGCAAGAAGCACGACGCGAAGGCAGCACTCGCGACGTCCGGCTCCGTGTCACGTGCCGCAGGTCGGTCCGACGCATGACCACCGGACCCTGGATCCTGACTCCTGGCCCCCAGCATCACGGCTTCGGGCCGCGCCCCTCGTTGTCCTCCCAGCGCAGGATGCGGCGCGTGAGCACGCGGTACACGGGCTTGCCGGTGGCGAACCAGAATCCGCGGACCCACGACTGGCGCTTCAGCAGCCGCTTCTCGGTGGGCGTCAGCGCGTCGCGGCAGTAGGTGCGCTTGTGCTTGAGCAGGTGGCGCAGGTCCTCGCGCGCGAGCAGGCGGATCCAGCGCGAGCGCGGGTGGCCGCGGCTGGCGAGCTGGAAATCGATCACGCCCGGCGAGCCGTCGGCGAGCACGAGCCAGTTGGCCTCCTTGGCGAGGTCGTTGTGCGCGACGCCGCGGCGGTGCAGCTGCGCCAGCAGGCGGCGGGCGGCGCGGAAATAGGCGACGTCGCCGCGCGGCGGGCGCTGGTACATCGCGGCACCCGCCATGTAGCTGCGGTCGAGCACGCGGCCGCTCCATGCGCGCAGCTGCGGCGTCGCCGGCACGCCGTGCACGGCGCGCAGCGCGAGCGCCTCGCGCCGTGCCAGCCACCAAGCGGGCAGGCGCAGCCACCACGGCACGTGGCGCAGGTCGCGGCGCACGAACGGGCCGTCGACGCCCTGCATCAGCGCGATGCGGCCGAACTGGTCGGCCTTGAGCGCGGCGATCTCGACGTCCTGCTGCATCCGCACAGTGTATGCGCGCGCGGTGCGCGGGCCGCCATGCCGCGGTTGCGCGGCGCTGCCATACTTGGGCGATGCAGTCCGCCTGGATGGAATCCGTCACCGCGTGGATCAGTGCGCATCCGGTCGCGGCAGGCGCGCTGATCTTCGCCATCGCGCTGTGCGACGCGCTGATCGTCGTCGGCATCGTGGTGCCCGCGCTGCCGCTGCTGTTCGCGATCGGCGCGCTGATCGGGCTGGGCCACGTCAACGGCCCGTACGCGCTGGCGTGCGCGGCGGCCGGCGCGTTCGTCGGCGATGCGCTGAGCTACTGGGTCGGACGGCGCTACGGGCCGCAGCTGCGGCAGCGCTGGCCGTTCGCCCGGTATCCGGAATGGATCGATCGCGGCGAGTCGCTGTTCCTGCGCAACCAGGTGAAGGCGATCTTCGTGGCGCGCTTCGTCGGCGCGGTGCGGCCGTTCGTGCCGGCGATCGCCGGCATGCTGCGGATGCCGCTGCCGCGCTACCTGCCGCCGAGCATGCTGGCGTGCCTCGCGTGGGCCGCGGCCTTCCTCGCGCCAGGCTGGGTGCTGGGCGCGTCGTACGACGCGGTGGCCGCGGTGGCCGACCGGCTCGCGCTGGTGCTCGGCGCGCTGCTCGCGGCGATCGCGCTGGTGTGGGCGGCGACGCTGTACACGTGGCGCTGGTTCGCCGCGCACGCCGACCACCTGCTCGCGCGCGCGCTGCGCTGGTCGCGCGACCACCCGCGCCTGGGCCGCTACGCCGCGGCGCTGATGGATCCGAACCGCCCCGAATCGCCGTCGCTGCTGATGCTGGCCGCATGCCTGATCGCGATCGGCTGGGCGTGGTTCACGCTGCTGGCGACCGTGCTCGCCAGCGGCGGCCCGCTGCTGCTGGACGTGCGCATCCACGAGGCGATGGCCGGCCTGCGCAACCCGCTGGCCGATCGCATGATGGCCGCGCTGGCGAGCCTGGGCGACGCGCAGACGCTCGGCGTCGCGGCGGCCTGCGGGCTGCTCTACCTCGCGTGGCGGCGGCGCTGGATCGCCGCTGCGCACTGGCTGGCGGCGCTGATGTTCGGACTGGTGCTGACCGCGGTGCTCGGCGCGGCGATCGACATGCCGCGGCCGGCGAACGCGCCGGGGGATTTCGGCTTCCCGTCGGTGGCGGTGACGATGACGACGGTGACGTTCGGCTTCTTCGCGGTGCTGATCGCGCGCGAGCTGCCCGGGCGGCGGCGCGTGTGGCCGTACCTGCTGGCCGGCGTGGTCTCCACGCTGCTCGGGTTCGCGCGGCTGTACCTCGGCGCGCACTGGGCGAGCGAGCTGGTCGGCGGCACGCTGTTCGGCATCGTGTGGCTGCTGGTGCTCGGCATCGCATACCGCCGCCACGTCGCGCGCAGCTTCTGGATGCGGCCGCTCGCGTGGGCGTTCTACGGCAGCTTCGCGGTGGCCGCGGTGTGGCACCTGCCGGGCGCCTCGCAGCGGATGCTCGCGCGCTTCGCGGCGCCGGAGCCGACGGTCGTGCTCGACGCCGGCGACTGGTGGGAGCGCGACTGGACGCGGCTGCCCGCGCGCCGCGACGAAGCCGATCCGCGCCGCCGCTGGCCGCTCGACGTGCAGGTCGCCGGCCCGCTCGGCCCGCTGCGTGAACGGCTCGAGGCGCAGGGCTGGCGCGTGCAGCCGCAGGCGGACTGGCTGGACACGGTGCGCCTGCTCGATCGCGATCGTCCCGCGCGCGAGCAGGTCGTGCTGCCGGCGACGCTGGACACGCGCGCCGAGACGCTGCTGCTGCTGCGCGACGGCGCGCGCCCGGGCGAGCGCTTCGCGCTGCGGCTGTGGCCGGCACCGGCGGCGCTGGACGACGGCACGCCGCTGTGGATCGGCACCGCGCAGGTGATGACGCTGGCGCGGCCGTTCGACGCGGCCGCGCTGTGGCGCCCGGAGCTCGGCGATCGGCGCGCGTTCGATGCGCTGCGTCGCGCGCTCGACGGCGCCGAGGCGGTCGAGGACCGCCGCGCCGACGGCGGCATGCCGGTGCTGCGCGTGCGCACGGCGACGCCGTAGCGCGCCACGCGCGGCGCGCTCAGGGCATCAGCGCGAGCAGACGGTCCAGGCGTTCGTGCGGATCGTCGAGCTGCAGCAGCTCCTGGCGCTGTGGATCCTGCAGCGGCAGCAGCTCCGCGAGCCGCCAGCCGACCCAGGCCGCCTCGTCGAAGCGCGCATGGCCGGCGCGCGCGTGCTCGCCGCCGACGTGGTCGAGCACGCGCTCCAGCACGGTGGCGAGCAGGCCGTGCTCGGCGCGCAGCGGATCGGCCGGATCCTCGGGCCGCCACTGCACGTCGGCGACCTGCAGCCCGTTGTCGCGCACGCGCACGCGCTCGACGTGGAAGCGCCGCGCGCCGCGCACCTGCAGCGTAAGCAGGCCGGTCTCGGTGGCGCCGAAGTCCTCGATCACCGCCTCGGTGCCGAACGCCGCGGGCACCGCGGCGGCGCCGACCTCCTCGCCCTCGAGGATCAGGCAGACGCCGAAGCCGCGGCCGAGGCGGCCGCATTCGCGCACGAGGTCGAGGTAGCGCGGCTCGAACACGCGCAGGCCGAGGCGCGCACCCGGCAGCAGCACGGTGTGCAGCGGGAACAGCGCGAGCGGAGTCGTCGAGCCCGGGGCGGTGTCGTCGTGCGCGGCATCCATGCCGCACTGTAGCGCGCGTCAGCGTTCGGCCAGCGTCGCGAGGAAGCGGCGCGGCGCGCCGTCGAAGCCGCCGTTGGACATGAACACCACGTGGTCGCCGCCGCGCACGCGCGCGGACAGCGCGGCGATCAGCGCGTCCGCGTCGGGCGCGGTGACCGCCTCGCCGCGCAGCGCGCCGACCACCTTCGCCGCGTCCCACGGCAGCCCGGGGCGGTGCAGGAACACGACCACGTCCGCGCCGTCCAGCGACGGCGCCAGCGCGTCGGCGTGCGCGCCGAGGCGCATCGAATTGCTGCGCGGCTCCATCGCCACCACGATGCGCGCGTCGCCGACCTTGGCGCGCAGGCCGGCGAGCGTGGTCGCGATCGCCGTGGGGTGATGCGCGAAATCGTCGTAGACGGTGACGCCGCCGTGCGTGCCGAGCACCTCGAGCCGCCGCTTGACGCTGCGGAACTCCGCGAGCGCCGGCAGCACGGCGGCGATGTCGACGCCGACCGCGTGCGCGCTCGCGATCGCCGCGAGCGCGTTCATCACGTTGTGCCGGCCGAGCAGCGGCCAGCGCACGGTGCCGATCTCGCGCCCGCCGTGGATCACGACGAACGCGCTGCCGTCCTCGGCGAGCAGGCGCGCGGTCCAGTCGAACGCGCTGCCGCCAGACGCACGACCGTCGGCCTGCGACGCGTCGAGGCCGAACGTCTCCACCGGCGTCCAGCAGCCCATCGCCAGCACCTCGCGCAGGCGCGCGTCCTCGCCGTTGACGATCAGCCGGCCGCGGCGCGGCACGGTGCGCACGAGGTGGTGGAACTGGCGCTGGATCGCGGCGACGTCCGGGAAGATGTCGGCGTGGTCGTACTCGAGGTTGTTGAGGATCGCCACGACCGGGCGGTAGTGCACGAACTTGCTGCGCTTGTCGAAGAACGCGGTGTCGTACTCGTCGGCCTCGACGACGAACTCGCGCCCCGCGCCGAGCCGCGCGGACACGCCGAAATCCTCGGCGACGCCGCCGATCAGGAAGCCCGGCTCGCGCCCGGCCGCCTGCAGCAGGTAGGTCAGGATCGTGGTGGTCGTCGTCTTGCCGTGCGTGCCGGCCACGGCGATCGTCTCGCGCCCGGGGAGCACGCGCTCGGCCAGCCACTGCGCGCCGGACACGTAGCGGCGGCCGTCGTCGAGCACCTGCTCCACCGCGGGATTGCCGCGCGAGAGCGCGTTGCCGACGACGATCTCGTCGCAGTCGGCGGCGATGTGCGCGGGGTCGTAGCCCTGCTTCAGCACGATGCCCAGCCGCTCGAGCTGGGTCGACATCGGCGGATACACCGCTTGGTCGCTGCCTTCGACCTCGACGCCGAGTTCGCGCGCCAGCGCGGCGACGCCGCCCATGAAGGTGCCGGCGATGCCGAGGATGTGGAGTCTGCTCATGCGCGGATTGTCACCGAACTGCGCGGGCGGCCGCACGCGTCGCGGCGTGCGAAAACGCGGAGCGCCCCGTGCGGGGCGCTCCCGTCGCGACGGCGGATGCGGAACTCAGCCGACTTCCGGCGCCGGTTCCAGCGCTTCGAGGATGCGCGTGAACACCTCGTCCAGCGAGCCCACGCCGTCGACGATGGCGAGCTTGCCCTGCTGGCGGTAGTGGTCGATCACCGGCGCGGTCTGCGAGCGGTAGACCTCGAGCCGGCGGCGCACCGATTCCGGGCTGTCGTCGGCGCGGCCCTCGGCCGCGGCGCGGCCGGCGATGCGCTCGACCAGCAGCTCGGTCGGCACGTCGAGCAGCACGGCGAGGTCCATCGGCTGGCCGATGCGCGCGAGCAGCACGTCCAGCGCGTCGGCCTGCACGAGGTTGCGCGGGTAGCCGTCGAGGACGAAGCCGCCGGCGGTGTCCGCGCGCGAGAAGCGCGATTCCAGCATGCCGAGCAGGATCGCGTCGGACACCAGCTCGCCGCGCGCCATCACCTCGTGGGCCTGGCGGCCGAGCTCGGTGCCGGCAGCGACCTCGGCGCGCAGCAGCTCGCCGGTGGACACGTGCGGCACCTGGAGGTGCTCCCTGAGCCGGGTCGCCTGCGTGCCCTTGCCGGATCCGGGCGCTCCCAGAAGAACCAATCGCATCCACTCGCTCCTGCTGTCGGCCGACGCCGGCCGTTGATGCACGCGGCGCTAGACTCGCGGCGTCCGCCCTGGCCGGGCCGAAAAGTGGCAGGCAGCTTACCGCACCCGGCCCCCCGACCGGAGCATCCATGGCCGCCGATACGCCCGCCCCACGTCCACACGGTGCGCTGTTCTACGCGCAGTCCGGCGGCGTCACCGCCGTCATCAACGCGACCGCCTCGGCGGTGATCCGCGCCGCACGCGCGCGGCGCGTCCACGTGCTCGCCGGCCGCAACGGCATCCTCGGCGCGCTGCGCGAGGAGCTCGTCGACACCTCGACGCTGAGCTCGGCGCAGGTGCGCGCGCTGGCGCACACGCCGGGCGGCGCGTTCGGCTCGTGCCGCTACAAGCTGAAGTCGCTCGACGCCGACCGCGCGCAGTACCAGCGGCTGCTCGACGTGTTCCGCGCGCACGACGTGCGCTGGTTCCTCTACAACGGCGGCAACGATTCGGCCGACACCGCGCTGAAGGTGTCGCAGCTGGCCGAACAGAGCGGCTATCCGCTGACCTGCGTCGGCGTGCCGAAGACGGTGGACAACGACCTCGCCGTCACCGACACCTGCCCGGGCTTCGGCTCGGCGGCGAAGTACACCGCCGTGTCGGTGCGCGAGGCCGCGCTCGACGTCGCGGCGATGGCCGACACGTCGACGAAAGTGTTCGTCTACGAGGCGATGGGCCGCCACGCCGGCTGGCTCGCCGCCGCCGCGGGGCTGGCCGGCCGCGGGCCGGACGCGGCGCCGCATTTGATCCTGTTCCCGGAGCGTCCGTTCGACGAGGCGGACTTCTTCGCCCGCGTGCGCGCGGTCGTCGAGCGCGTGGGCTACTGCGTGGTCGTCGCCAGCGAAGGCATCCGCACCGCGGACGGCACGTTCGTCGCCGATGCGGGCGCGGGCAAGGACGCGTTCGGTCACACCCAGCTCGGCGGCGTGGCCTCGCACCTCGCCGGGCGCGTCAAGGACGCGCTGGGCTACAAGGTGCACTGGACGCTGCCCGACTACCTGCAGCGCTCCGCGCGGCATCTCGCCTCGAAGACCGATCTCGACCAGGCGGTCGCGGTCGGCACGAAGGCCGTCGAGTACGCGCTGGCCGGCCGCAACGGGGTGATGCCGGTGATCGTGCGCACGCGCGACACGCCCTATCGCTGGCGCATCGAGCCGGCGCCGCTGTCGGACATCGCGAACCGCGAGAAGACGATGCCCGAAGGCTTCATCCGCGACGACGGCTACGGCATCACCGACGCCGCGCGCGCCTACCTCGAGCCGCTGATCCGCGGCGAGGCGCCGCCGCCGTACGGCCGCGACGGCATTCCGCGCTACGTCGAACTGCCGCAGGCGACGGTGCCGAAGCGGCTGGAGGCGTGGACGCGATGACGCTGCCGCGCCCGCCGCGACTCGCGTCACTGTCGCCGTGGGTGTCCGCGGTGTGGTCGGCGGACATCGCCGGCGCGCGCCCGGAGCGCACCCTGCCGACGGGCGACATGCACGTGGCGATCCGCGTGCACGGACGTGCGTCGCGACTGTCCGGCGTGGGGCCGCGGCGCGCCGGGGCGGTGGTCTGCGGCGCGCGTTCGACGCCCTACGACAAGGTCGCCCTCCCGGGGCGCACGGTCGGCGTGCAGTTGCGGCCGGGCGCGGCGCGCGCGCTGTTCGGCGTCGCCGCGGACACGATCGCCGAACGCCACGTCGCGCTCGACGCGCTGTGGGGCGACGGGGCGCGGGCGCTGCGCACGAGCCTCGCCGCTCTCGACGATGCGGCCTTGCAGCTCGATCTGTTCGAACGCGCGCTGCAGTCGCGGCTCCGCGCACCGCGCGCACCGCACCCGGACGTGCTCGCGGCGGTCGCGCTGCTCGACGCGGGGCGCGACGTCGCCTCGGTCGTCGCCGCCGCCGATCGCAGCCATCGGCGCTTCATCGCGCTGTTCCGCGCGGCGGTCGGCATCGCGCCGAAGCGCTATGCGTGCCTGCGACGCTTCCGCCGCGTGCTGGCCTCGGCGTCGGGCGACGCGTGCGACTGGGCCGCGATCGCCGACGCGCACGGCTACTGCGACCAGTCCCACCTGATCCGCGAGTTCCGCGCGTTCTCCGGGCTCACGCCGGAGGCCTGGCGCGCGGGCGCGGCAGGGACCGGTCAATTCCGTCCAAGACCATTCGCCGTCGTCCGTGCAAGCTCGCAGGCATCCCAGGAGGAGCCGCGCCATGGCCGTGCATGAACTGTTCCCCTATCTCTGCGTCGCCGATGCGCGCGCTGCGATCGCGTTCTATCGCCACGTGTTCGATGCGGTCGAGACGCTGCGGCTGGTCGAGCCCGGCGGGCGCATCGGGCATGCGGAGGTGAAGATCGGCGATGCGACGCTGATGCTGTGCGAACCGTTTCCCGAGTTCGGTGTTCGACCGCCATCGGCCGGCGCCGGCCACGACGTGACGCTGCACCTGCACGTCGACGACGCCGACGCGGTGTTGGCGCACGCGCTCGACGCCGGCGCGACGCTCGCGATGCCGGCGCGCGACCAGTTCTACGGGGAGCGCTCCGGCGTCTTCGTCGATCCGTTCGGCCATCGCTGGAACGTCGGCCACAGCATCGAGCACGTCGACGCGGAGGAGATGCAGCGGCGCTACACCGCGCTGTGCACCGACGCTCAGCCGCAGCGCCCGTCGACCTCCACCACCGCCGCATAGGCCGGGATGGACGCGGCGGCCTGCTGCGCGTCGCCCAGGTAGAGCCGCGCGCGGCCCTGCGCGTCGAGCTTCGGCGGCGCGGCATCACCGGGCTTGCGCCACACGCGCACGATCGCGTGTTGCCGCGCGCAGGCCGCGTGCGGGATGCGGACGATGTCGTTGAGGATCCACCCGCTCGACGCCGACGGCGCCGCCTTCGCGCCATCGACGAAGCGCGCGCGCGGCCGGCACTGGGCGCTGGTGCGCACGGCGGCCATGCGGTACGGCGTCGCGCCGTCGCCGGTGAACACGCCTTCGATGCGCGTGCAGGCCTCGGGGATCGCGCGGACGGTGTGCGCGGCACCCGTCGCCTGCGGGGGCGCCGGGTCGCGATGGATTTCGGGTGCAGGGTCGGCCGCATGCGCGCACACGCATGCGGCGGCGAGCGCGAGCAGGGCGAAGCGTCGGCGCATCGGAACTCCGGGACACGGTTCGGACGCCCGAGGCTCGCAGCCGCGCGCTGAACCGGGCATCGACATCGACCCGTTCGCGCGCCCGCCCGTCGCGGATGCCGCGGTGCAACAGGCCCATCACATCCGGCTCGGCTACGCTCCGCCCGTCCCGGCGCTGAACGGCGCGCGGGTCACAACTGCGACGGGCGTGCGCCGACAGCCTGCACCGGATCGGCCCCGACCGACGCGCACTCGAATCCGGGGAGGGTGGAATGCTCGAGCAGCAGGGTCTCGTGTTGGCGCTGGCATGCGCCGTGGTCGCGGTGCTGTACGGATTGATCTCCGCGCGCTGGATCGGCCGGCAGCCCGCCGGCAACGAGCGCATGCAGCAGATCGCCGGCGCCATCCAGGAAGGCGCGCGCGCCTACCTCAACCGCCAGTACCTGACGATCGCCGTCGCCGGCGTCGTGCTGCTGCTGGCCATCGGCTTCGCGCTCGACTGGCTCACCGCGATCGGCTTCGCGATCGGCGCCGTGCTGTCCGGCGCGGCCGGCTACATCGGCATGAACGTGTCGGTGCGCGCCAACGTGCGCACCGCCGAAGCCGCGCGCCGCGGCATCGGCCCGGCGATGGACGTCGCGTTCCGCGGCGGCGCGATCACCGGCATGCTCGTGGTGGGCCTGGGCCTGCTCGGCGTGGCCGGCTACTGGTTCGTGCTGCAGCGCATGGGCATCGAGCAGGACGACGCGCTGCACGCGCTGGTCGGCCTCGCGTTCGGCAGCTCGCTCATCTCGATCTTCGCGCGCCTCGGCGGCGGCATCTTCACCAAGGGGGCCGACGTCGGCGCCGACCTGGTCGGCAAGGTCGAGGCCGGCATCCCCGAGGACGACCCGCGCAACCCGGCGGTGATCGCCGACAACGTCGGCGACAACGTGGGCGACTGCGCCGGCATGGCCGCGGACCTGTTCGAGACCTACGCGGTGACGGTGATCGCTACCATGGTGCTCGGCGGCATCCTGCAGGCCAACGCGGACACCGCGGTGGGCGCCAACGCGATCCTCTACCCGCTGGTGCTGGGCGGCGCGTCGATCATCGCGTCGATCATCGGCGCCTTCTTCGTGAAAGTGAAGGCGGCCGGCTCGATCATGGGCGCGCTGTACCGCGGCGTGATCGTCTCGGCCGTGCTGTCGGCGATCGCGTTCTATCCGATCACCACCGCGCTGATGGACGACTCGCGCTACGGTGCGATGAACCTGTACTGGTGCGCGCTGATCGGCCTCGTGCTGACCGGTGCGATCGTGTGGATCACCGAGTACTACACCGGCACGCAGTACAAGCCGGTGCGCCACGTGGCGGCCGCGTCGACCACCGGCCACGGCACCAACATCATCGCGGGCCTCGGCGTGTCCATGAAGTCGACCGCGCTGCCGGTCATCGCGGTCTGCATCGCGATCTGGGGCGCGTTCGAGCTGGGCGGGCTGTACGGCATCGCGATCGCCGCCACCGCCATGCTGTCGATGGCCGGCATGATCGTTGCGCTCGACGCCTACGGCCCGATCACCGACAACGCCGGCGGCATCGCCGAGATGAGCGAGCTGCCGTCCGACGTGCGCGACGTCACCGACCCGCTCGACGCGGTGGGCAACACCACCAAGGCGGTGACCAAGGGCTACGCGATCGGCTCGGCCGCGCTCGCCGCGCTCGTCCTGTTCGCCGACTACACCTACAACCTCAACACGCAGGGCGCCGCGCGCGCGGCGGCCGAGGGCGTGGCGTTCGAGGCGTTCCGCTTCGACCTGTCCGACCACGAGGTGATCATCGGCCTGCTGATCGGCGGCCTGATCCCCTACCTGTTCGGCGCGATGGCGATGGAGGCCGTCGGCCGCGCGGCCGGCGCGGTGGTGGAGGAAGTGCGCCGCCAGTTCCGCGAGATCAGGGGGATCATGGACGGCACCGGCAAGCCGCAGTACGACCGCGCGGTGGACATGCTGACCAGGTCGGCGATCAAGGAAATGATCGTGCCGTCGCTGCTGCCGGTGGTGATTCCGGTGGTGGTCGGCCTGGTGCTCGGCCCGAAGGCGCTGGGCGGCCTGCTGATCGGCACGATCGTCACCGGCCTGTTCGTCGCGATCTCGATGACCACCGGCGGCGGCGCGTGGGATAACGCCAAGAAGTACATCGAGGACGGCCACCACGGCGGCAAGGGCAGCGAGGCGCACAAGGCCGCGGTCACCGGCGACACCGTCGGCGATCCCTACAAGGACACCGCGGGCCCGGCGATCAATCCGCTGATCAAGATCATCAACATCGTCGCGCTGCTGCTGGTGCCGCTGCTGTAGCGCGCATCGCGACGGCGACCGGCGACGGGCCGCGGCGACGCGGCCCGTTTCCGTTGCGCGGCCCCGCCTAGACCGCGTCGAAGCGCGCGCGGGCGACGTCGTACCACGGCGTGCACAGCACCTGCTGCCGCGCCGATGCGCGCACCGTCGTGCGCCAGGCATCGCCGTCGGCCACGAAGCCGTCGTCGAACGGCATCACGCCGACGCACCAGCGCACGCGCGCCGGCATGGCGTCGAGCACCGCATGCGTGAACGCGCCCGCGTGCGTGGCGCCGGC
>JXCB02000030.1 GCA_000828075.3 Tolypothrix campylonemoides VB511288
AACCTGCATAAGCAACTTCCGACGTTGAGCCTAGAATCCCACGGCTTTTTGTGAAGATGAGCGAAGCGAAATCTTCATAGCCGTGGGAGTGTCAATGGACTTACCAATTATCAAAGAGTCACCGTTATTTCGGTGCGTTATTCCGGCTGCTGGGGGGATAGAAGTATTTGGGCTGCCGGGATTTGAAAAACAGCGTGGTCGGTACTTGCTGAGCTTGACTAATGCGGCTGCTGCTGTTGGAAAATCACCTCAATCTATTTCAGACTTTTTGGCATCAAATGCTTTCAAAGCCTTATGCACCAACGTTCCTGAATTTCAGACTTTTGTTGTAGAAAACGCTCAAAGACCTATAGTTGGGATACTGTCTGTCAAAAATCTAATTTGGCGATCGCATTCCGTTTCTGTTCATCACTCACATCTAAGTAACGCTCAAGTGCTGATAGGGTCTTGTGTCCAGAAATAGACTGGATGTGGCGTAGTGGTATGCCGCCGTCGCTCATGACGGTTAAGGCTGTACGGCGAAAGGAATGGGTAGAGACGCCCTCAATGCCCAGTTTTAGGCACGTTTCTCTAAGGATTAAATCAGCGCTAGCTTTGTGGATATGCCCTAAGCCATGCCTACCGGGAAACAAGAACTCCTTTTGGCGGTTGGGATTGTACTCCTCAAGGTACTGTCTCAAGGTTGGGTGTACTTCAATTTCCCTGGTTTCCTTCTTGCCTTTGGTGTTGTAATAGCGAAACAGGATTTTAGACCTAACGCCCATCTTCCCGAACACATCCCCAGTCAACAGGGTGCAAGCTTCATTGATGCGACAAGCGCAATACAGACATATTCCAAATAAAGCGCGATCGCGGGGGTTCACAAATCCTTCATTAAAGAGTACATTAACTTGGTCGGGGGTTAGGACTTCTGCCTTACCGAAGCGGTTGATTTTCATAGGGTTACAGCTACACTATCATTTGGTACGAAGATAATGTAACTGACTTTAACCCTGATTCTTTCGTTCCTCATGCTGTGGTATTCGGCGTAGTTAATCCAGGCTTATAGGTGGTAATTGCTGGAACCCTGATGACTTCGTTGACATTATTAAATCTGCTTATGATAGCGCTGATATCACCGATTACAGCTATAATCGGCTATCCTTGATGTGCAGTTGATAGCAGGGTTTTCAAAGATGGCAGAGTCGCCTATGGTCGGGTGTCGTGTTCCTGAGGAATGGTACCAGCAGATTAGGGAAATAGCATCTGCCACTGGACAAAAAGAATCGGCTGTTATTCGTGAAGCTTTAGCACAGTATCTGGGGCGGGTTGATCCGAATGCTGTAAAAGGAGCGATCGCATCTCTTGAGAGTCGTGTAGCACTTCTTGAGGGTAAGTTAGCTGGACTGGGGCGATTGGTGGGGTGAGAGCAAAGTATCTATGTACTAAAATTGGTTTGCTGCTCTTACATGGGCTAAAGCAGTCTTGGAAATCTGCCGCCAGTCAGTATCCTCGCTATAGGGTGCTTTCACCAGTTCTGAACCCGTCCATACTCGGCAAAACAACACGCTCTCATCATCGCCGGCAACTGGTTGAATTGTGATTGGCTGTGCCAAATGCTGGGGGCTGAGGCTGGCTAGAGCCATCAATAAGCCTTTGCTGAAGTGCGTATCGTGTCCGGCTTCCAGGATGTAGACTCTATCTGCCGCAATGGTGGCTAGTAGTTTGTGGCATGGTTTACCACGTCGCTCTGCCTGCTCAAAGCGCAGTTCTTTCAAGTATCCGGTCAGTCCTGTGGCATTCACAGCTGTAGCCTCACCATGACTAAGGGTGTACCAGAGTGAACTATGCTGTCTGTTGCAGTAAATTTTGCAGGTTCCCACGTCGCTATGGAGTCCGAGCCGGGGCTTGTCCAATGCTGCCAATAACTTTTGAAGTAGCTGTTCCTGCCTGGTAAGCGCTGCGAGTAGTTGTGCTGTGTCTTGTGTCATGGTAGTTGCAAGCTTATCTAACCAATGTAGTTAACTGTATAGGCAACGTCAATAGTCAACTAGTCAAGGTTGCTTATATAACTTTAACAAGTAACTATAGATAACTGATTGTTGGTTTACTGTTCGGTTAGATATACTAGTTACATAATTTTTTATATAACCAGTATAGGCAACCAATGGCTGAGAAGAGACAACCATCAAACAACCGTGCCAGCGATGTTACGCCGTACCTCACAACTGATGGTGGACAGGAAATAGAGCTAGATACACCAGCATTCCTCAACTGGTTAGAGCAAAATGATTCCTTCCGATTTGAGGCGGGGGTGGGGGGAGAAGACAGTTACCGTGCCAGAAAAGAGAAGTTATCGGGGGTTGACTACTGGTATGCGGTGAAAAAGGTTTCTGGAAGGTTGCATAAAAAGTTCATTGGTAGAAGCAACGAGGTTACACGTAACCGATTGATTGAAGTTTCCCAAACCATTAGGCAACCACCAAAGAGTAAGAAACAGGTTGAAGACGCGACTGCCACTAAGACAAGCTCAACACAAAACGAACAACCACAACAGAACGCTATAACAGTGCTGACTGAACAGATGGCGGAACTTAAGCAACTGGTTATCCAACAGCAAAAAGCAATTGAGGAATTGGCGGGAAAATCAAAGGCCCGATAGATAAGGTCGAATCTACCGGGCTAGACAACGAAGTTGATAGGCTGCAAAAAGAAAATGAGGAACTGCGTCACCAGTTAACTAAATTAGATAACCTGGCTAGGCAACCTAAAAAAAGAGTAGTACATATAGACTACCAGAAAGTGCGATCGCTTGTCCTCAACAAACTCAAACTTGGCGGACAATCCGCAGCGGGGAAGGCGATTGACTTATTTATTAGGGAACTGGAGAAACAAAACGAATGACGAATCAACCATGCTCAATTTGTGCTGGGGTCGCTTGTCGTGATGGAACCCGCAAGGGTAAACAGCAGTGGTATTGCCCAAGGTGCAACTATTGCTTTGTAGAAGGTACGTTACCCCGTCCAAGTACGCTTCTGCGACGGAAGAATCCCGGAACCCGGAACGATGGCAAGAATACCCGGAAACGCTTCCGGGCTTGTCCGGGCTAGCTTCCGGGTTTTCTCCGGTTTCCGGTTTCCGGTTTCCGGTTTCCGAGTGGGCTTTTTAGCAGCATCCTGGAAACCGCATCGGGAACCGGAAGGCAGTCCAATTTTTAATTTGGTTCAAACAGATTGGGGTTGGTTAGCTTACCTTTCTTTTTGCTGGCTAACTGTCTCATTAGATAGCGTAGATACTCCGCCTTGCTATCAAAGTCATCCGGCTTTGTAATCTTGTCCAAATTCTTGTTAGCACAGTTCAAGTCGTATTCCTTCCCCGTTGTCTTGCGCGTCACAATCCAGGAGAGAAGTTGTTGTTCGTGGCTGGTTAATTCTGATGGCTGATTAATTGGGCTATTATCATTTTCTAGCTTAGAGGTTGCAGGTTCTTCGGCTTCAATACTGAAACTGGCTTCAAGCTTCTGGATAGTTTCGCTCAACTTGTCCTTACTCTTTGGCTGTGCTGGTGGTTCTTCGTATAATTCTGGGAAGAAAGTTAAGAGCGATCGCACTGGATCAGGTTGTCCGTTACCTGGGTGCAATTCTGTCTTTAGCCATTCGGGTACAGCGCCCAATTCACCACCTTTGATAGGGGTGCCAAAATTCTCAGGATTTGCCTTGAAGTACTCACCACTAGCAACATTCATCTTACGGAGTCCTCCAGCACTGACGGATTTAGCCACACAACCAATGAAGTTGACCGAAGCCTTAAAGGTATCAGCTAGTCCCGCCGTCGCCTTGCCTACCACGCTAGTTAGGTTACTGGCGTGTAAAACTATGATCAGCGTGCCGCCACACTTAGCGAATCGTGAGAGCAGGAATTGAATTGCCCAGGTGCGATCGCTTTCCTCAAGCAGTGACAGTAACCGCATCGCCTCATCCACAATGAGCAGTAAGTTTTTGTGGGTGTAAGGTTCACAGCCGTCCAAGCCTTTAAGGAACATCAACAGTTCACGTGCTACAAAACCATCGACTGTATCTGCATCTCTACCCGAATACTTGAGAGCGCTGGTCAGATTGCAACTAAACGGGTACACGTCCACCCCAGCCGTGAAATATTGCACATTCAGCCCTGAGTCGAGTGCTTTGGATAAAGTAGCCAGTATTGCTGCTAAAGTGCCTTTGCCGCCTCGTTGAGTACCGGAGATTGCAATTATCTGTGAACCCATCATTTCATCAATTCTGAAGCCGGATGAGATAAGAGCATCAATCACCGCCTTGGCTCGTTGGTCTAAGGGCATGGAGGCGAAGGACTGAGGTGTTGTAAGAATGTCTTCACTGGCAGATGGTTCGGTCTTGGGTGTATCCTCTGCACTAGCTATTTGAGGTTTTGGCAGCTCTACAACATTGGGCTTTGGTAATTCAACAATGGTAGTTTGTAGCAATTGTGCAAAAGTGGGGACGACGGTTTGCTGAATTGCCCTAACCTCATCAACTTTAACCCTGCTGTCAACGGCGACGTTTTGTAGGTGAGCATTCATGGATTCTCTGTTCGGTAGCGATCGCCCAGAGAACTTCTCAAACCAACTCAACAGCCAACGATAGGCATAGAACCGCTTACCTGGCTCTACTTGAACTAAGTACTCATCAACCGTTTCAAAGTTGGTAAACAAAAAAGTGTACTCTATTGCGTCATGCCTTGGCAGAAACTTTATTGTGTCTCCTAAATGATTGACTTGATGGTCTTGCCTTGCGTCAAAGTCTCCCGCCCTGGCTAGAGCATCCAAGAAGTTACCACGCACAAAAGGCAGCGGGGCTATTTCCTTGGTGCGGTTAAAATGTTCTACCACAGTCCACAACCAGGCTGCACCGCCAATCATGCCACCAACAAGCATAAATGGATTAAGCGCATAGCAAACAGTTCCAACGCCAGCTGCAACAATTCCCAAAACACGGGCAGTATCCGCTTCTGCCTCCACTGCGAGTGCTTGCTCAAATAACTGGTCTTTTCGTTCCTGTAGCCACATTGCAACGTTCCCAGCTTCAAGATGTGAGAGACTGGGGTACTGGTCGCGCAAGTATTCAGTTTGACGGGTTGTGATCTTGGGGATGTTGTTGTTAGGATTGACCATATAAGAACCTATCAAGAGTTACAAAAAGCGCTCTGGGACTGCGTTCCCTTAGAGCGCTTTAAGTTTTTAGTCTTTGGTTAGCTGCCAGATAGCAAAGCCAATTTCACCTGCAAGCATCGTTGCAATGTTAAACATGATACAAGTGACAATTGTTAATGGTTCGGTATAGGCGAATGGGTTACGAGCTGCAAAGGTTGTTACCAGGTCAAACGTCCAGATTGCTAGGCTAATTAAACCAGCCGTTGAGCGATCGCGCATCCCAGCGACCTTGTAATCTCGCCATAATTCGCCAACCAGGTCAATCTTGCCACTTGGCTTAGATTCCAGGTCATAAACCATGTGGTCTTGCAGTTCTCGCCGTGCTGAATCAGGATTTTTACCACGGAGGGCATAAGCTTCGATTACCTGCAACCCTACCGCGATAAGGAATGCAAGGTAAAAGAATGGGTTAAACACTGCTGCCGGAATATTAAACCATGACCACCCCGACTCGAACCAGGGGAATAAAGCGCGTTGCCTGAATACCGTTTGCCAGATGGAATCAGCGCTGATGGCACTCCCCAGCATGAAAAGTAAACCACCAACCACAGCCCGACCTGCACCGCCATTGGCAACGAATTGAGCCACAATAGCAGCTGCAATCCTAATGGGTAAACCAACAATCAAAACAGCCCATTTTGCAAGGAAATCAATGATTTGACCGATTGAACGCTTTGGTTGTTGCTTCCCCGATTCCCCTTTTTCATTTGAACCAGAGGCACTTGAATTTAAAGCCATTCATTTCTCTCCTAATTGCAAGCATCGTTGTGTTTATGAACCCAGTACCACTGGTTTTGCTCAATCTTTCCAATGCACACCCCGGTCGAGTCGTAGACGTAAACTAGTTCCGATGCACCATATCCCGTAGTGTCTGGCTTAGGGTCGCGCGAGGAAGTGTCAATGTAACGCCGTATTCGCAATCTTGTAGCAGTAGGAGCAATGCCCGCTTGGTAAAGCGCTTCAGATGTCTTAGCCCGTTCTGCGATAGTTGCTCGTTGCAGTTCTTCTTCTGCCTTGAGCCTTTCAGATTGTGCGTATGTTGTAATCTTCAGTATCAAAGGCAGAAGCATGGGTATTGCACACACAGCAATACCCGCAAGCCCTAAGGCTATTTGCTTCTGGTAGGTCATAGTTAGGAATTAGCTAAAGCTTGGATTAAAGCCATCTTTTGAGAAAGGCTAAGTTCATACAATCGATTTCGCACCTCTTCCGCTTCATCGCTTGGTGGCTGGTCTGACGGCTCCTCTTGCCACGCTTCATGAGCAATCCGAGCAATGAGCCAGAGCGTATCAGCTTCACTCAAGTTCTCGAAAAATTCCCCAAACGTTTCTGCAATGTCTTTGATAAGGGGTAGGTTATAGTCGCAGCCCCAGTAGCCTAATGGTTTTGTAGCCATGATGTATGATGCTTAATGTTGTGTACTTATCGTTTATGCGGCGGTAGATGCACCCAAGGCGATCGCTCTTGTTGACCAAGCCCCTTCGGGGCGGGTGTAGGGGTATGGGGTGTGAGGGTGTAGGGGAAAAGCGCCCCGAATTGAAGGGTACAAGCCCCTGTTTTTAAACATGAAAAAAAGAAAAAGATATATTTCGAGACACGTAGTGCAAGAAATATGGCGTCGAAGTTTCAAGCCCCTCAATTCATTGATGGGGTCCCCTACACCCCTACACCCTTACCCCCTTACACCCCTAATTGTTGACAGCGCGGGCGATCGCCTAAAACAAACTTTGTTGAATCACTGTGTCAGTAACTATGGCGTGATGCTGACGGTACAGCCCAGGAACCTCGTAAACCTTCCGTAGCGCCTTGTCACGGTTCAGCCTCAAATCAGCCGTCTTGCGTTGCGCTGGCAGTGGTCGAAATAAGTATTGTGTGTGTTTGATGCTGCCCTCTGAGTACAGGTAACGGTAGAGAGTCCCATTGATTTGAAAAGTTTTTGCCTGGGTCAATAGGGTTGGGCAGTTGATCATCTGTAGGTCATTCACCGCGAAATGCCTCCAAGCTAGCCAAATTCAGTGCTTGCACCTGTTGCCAGACTTTACGTTGTACCTGGATTTTAGAAAGTGCAACGCTCACCCTGCGCTCTTGTTGTCCCTCTGCCCAACGCCAAAAGTTGTATTTCCTCCCGGTCGTACCTGAGTAGTGCCACTCACCACGCTCACCTTGAATCAGGTACTGTCCATCCATGGTCAAATCTGTAATATTAAACATCTTTGCGTACTCCGGCGATTACACCACCCGTCAAAGAAACTCCCAAGAACACCGCGAAAGTAGACAATGCTGCACCGCTCGTTGTCTGTGTTACCTCCTCCCAATCAACACGGTGAAAGAAATCACGATTTCGGTTGATTCCATCCATGCCCCAAGCAAACAGTGCAGCAGAACCCAAGAAACCGGACAGGAATAAACTAGCGATCGCAGCTTCGGCAAGCTTTGAGAGTAAACAGTCTTGAACTTTCTGCCACCAGGGGCGAACGATGCGGAGGTGCATCACTGGCTTATCTTCTGATGGGGTGAAGTTGCTTAGCTCTTGGATGTTTAACAGGTCTGCGATCGCCATTCTCGCATCGCCGATTGTAAGGTCTGGGTGATAATCAAGAGCCTCGAATTCTTCTGAATCTTGAATCTCTTCGAGCCATTGCTCAATGGTTATGAGTTGGTCAATTTGCTGATTGTTTAACATTTGCAACCTCTGTTGAATTTTCCTTGTTGGCTTACTGCCAGACTCCAAACTCGTTACTCAGGACATTAACCAAACTGTCGTTAGGGTTTGAGTTGCTTTGAGTAGTGGAAGTAGTGGCTGTGGGTTGCTGTGCTATGAGTCGTTTGTGTTCTCGTAGTAGGTGGTTAACTACTTCTGTGGCATCCTCGCACCCCATCTGTTGCCCAATTTCGTTGACCCAATCGTGTAAGTAGGGGCGAATACTAACTCGCATCATTAGATACCTCCTTTAACTGAATGTTGAGCAATAAGAAATAAGCCGCGACTATTCGCCACTTGAGCATCCGGCAGAGTCGCAATTCCATGCTTGGCTAATAGCTGATTAATTCCGGTTGACACTCCCACGGCTATGAAGATTTCGCTTCGCTCATCTTCACAAAAAGCCGTGGGATTCTAGGCTCAACGTCGGAAGTTGCTTATGCAGGTTTGCACCAACATGAGTAGAGCTTCCAACTCCCCTAGCGTTTCTTGCCTTCTTCTTAGAAGTCGGCTTGCTTTCCCCATGCCCTGAGGTAGCAATTTTTTCTTTGCCCTTACGAAGTATATTGATTGCAGCCGCATAGTCACGTTGCAGAACACAACCACATTTGCAAGTGTGCGTTCTAGTTGACAACGATTTCTTAACCATCGTGCCGCATTTTGGACACTCCTGTGAGGTATAGTGTGGTTCCACAGCAAGTGCTACCTTCCTATACTTTTGGGCAAAGTATTCTAGATAGCTCCGAAACTGTCTCCATCCAGCGTCATTAATGCTTTTTGCTAGATGGTGGTTACGCACCATATTTTTAACCTGCAAGTTTTCGTAGACGCATAAGTCGTTAGACCGCATGACGTGACGCGCCCTCGATTTGGCGTGTTCGGTACGTTGTCTACTTATCTTCAGGTGCTTACGTGCGTATCGGTTTCGAGCCTTCTTTCTACCGTTCTTACCTTTCTCCTTTTTGTATATTCTTCGTTGAACGTGCTTAACTTGTTTCTCGGTTTTACGCAAAAAACGAGGATTGGGTTCATGGTATCCGTTTGAGTCGGTATAGAAGTGTTCCAATCCAAAATCTAAACCAATCTCTTGACCTGTAAATTGAACCGTTTCCTTGCATTCCACATCAACACAGAATTGGACATAGTACCCATCAGCACGACGGACAATCCGAACTCGTTTAACGGACTTAACAGGATGCGTGTGTATGTCCCATTTGCCCATTAGCTTGAGTTCACCAATGCCTTTTTTATCAGTGAAAGTGATTCTACGCTTTGTTGGGTGTAGTGACCATCCACTAGTTTTGTATTCAACAGAACGGTTGTCATGTTGAAAACGTGGGAATCCTTTCTTCCCTGGTTTAGCTTTTTTGCAGTTATCGTAAAATCGAGAAATAGCAAGCCATGCTCTCTCGGCAGCAGCTTGTACTGCCATTGAATTAAGTGCTGCAACAAAGGGAAAGTTAGCGCGTAGTACTGTTGAATATCGGCTAATAGCAGCATTATTAATACTGTCCTCTTTAGAAGAGTCCATCCAATAACGCAAACACTTATTTCTAACAAATTGAGTAGTCTTAATAGATTCTTCAATTGCTTGATATTGTGCTTTATTAGCTTTTGCTTTGTATTCTAGAACTAACACGCGCTCACTCACCTCCTTGTATTTTCTGTAAAATTAATCTAACATAATATGGTTGATAGATACAAGCTATTGACCACAAGTTTACACGATTTTTATATATGCTTGACAAGTATAGGCACAAAACAACGTCAGTCACGTTGATTAACTATCATTTCGTATGGATACCAAAAAGAAGAAAAAAAGTATTATACGGACTAGTTGCAAAACGACTAGAAGAATTGCTTTATGAAAAAACGAAAGAGCTAGATTGTGAGATCCTAGCTCTTGAAATTATGGAAGACCACGTTCATCTATTTCTTTGTTGTCCGCCTACTTTAGCACCAGACCAAATAATGTTTCGATTAAAAGGATATACATCAAGAATCCTTAGACAAGAATTTCCATACTTGCTTAAACTGCCTTCAATGTGGACTAGAAGTTATTTTTGTGGTACTGCTGGAGATGCTTCAAGTGAAACAATTAAAAAGTATATAGCTAATCAAAAGACAAGATAGACTGCACCTGAAGGTGCAACGCATTCATCCCACGGCTAAAAGCCGATGGGCTTTCTGCTCTCGATATTGTAAGAGAGAACCGCCACCAGTAGCGATAATGGATTCGCATCTTGGACGCCAGGGCGCAACAGGTTTAAGTGCTGGCGTTAGTACTGTTCTCACCCACACTGGTAATTGCTCGTGGTAAATTTCTCTGAAGTTCCAACCACTACAGCCGTAATCAAAAGTTCCGTTTTCGATGCCTTGCCGGATAACTGCTCTATCTCCCTCTTGACCTAAATTTGCTCTTGTGCTGGGGTGGCGTGCTAGAGCTTCTACCAGTTCCCTCACTCCTCCAGGGTGAATTGTGCGGGATTGTTTCACCAGCTGCGTACCGGAAAAGACAGCGGTGATTGTGGTCCCGTAGCCGAGGTCTATGAGAATTGTTTGGCTTTGGGGCTTGAGAATACCAACCTTAAGGGCGTTGACAATAACTCCTCTGCCTTCCTCAAACACGCGAGCGCTGACATTAACCGTTGTTTCCCGTCCGTTGAGTTCTACAATGTGGGAACCGTCAAAGGATTTTTTCAGGCGATCGCCTAAAATTTCTGCATCTTGAATTGAGAGCGATAGAACGATATTCCAACTAGGTTGGTGTGGAAGTCGTTGCAGGCAACCGAGAAAAGTTTGTAAGCCCAGTTCGAGTTTGCCCAATTTCTCGTCAACGACGCGCTGATATGCCAGCGGGGATTCGAGGTAAGCAGCGTCACCTGTTACCCAACGCTTGCCTTTTAGGTCGGTGCGGGTTCCGTCCAAGTATTCGATGATGTTCGGGCTTTCACTGGCTGAGCGTAATTCTAGGTAGTAGCTAGGGGATACAATCACTCCGTCGCTGTGGGTGAGTTTAGAAAAGCCATTGCCTCCATCAAAGCCCAATGGTGTGAGCTGCCCAATATTGCCAGGGCTGGCGTTTGCTGGCGGTATTACAATCATTCAAAATTTCTCCTGAGTGTTTTGGGAATTGTGTTCTTTGAGCTACTGCTGATTTATATGTGCATGAAAATTTAGCAGATGACGGGTGTTGTCATCTCTAGCAGTGGTTGTCTTTTGCGGTTATGGTGATACGATAAATGAAAAGTTCGGAACTTGTCAAATAACCTCATCAAACCTCTAAAGCATTTTGACGATAAAAGAGGTTAACTGAATTTATGCGAGAAGTTCTGAGACATTGACATGAGAGATGGACGGACAGAGAAAGTGACTTTTACCTGCACGCCAGAGATGAAAGAGTACCTTGTTAATTGGGCATCCGACGACCGTCGTTCAATTAGCAATTTAGTAGAGGGGTTAGTTGCTGAGGCAATTAATCAAAGGCAAGCTAATAGCAAGGCATCCGCACTCAAGCAGAAAGACAAGGGGGTTGCATGAACATTGCTCAAGTTGACCCGCTTGCTTTGCCGTCACTGCCACTGGCTGAGCGATCGCAACTGCCTAAATGCTCAGGTATTTACTTTGTCATTAAAGATGGTGACATCTTATACGTTGGTAGAACTGCTAACCTTTATCAACGTTGGCTTGCTCATCATATATGGCAGCACTTGTATGGTGTAAGCGGTGAGCTTCGGGTAGCTTGGCTAGAGTGCAGCGATACTGAGTTGTTGCCAGCAGTCGAAAAAGCCATGATTGTTCACTTTAAACCTCTCCTTAACAAATGCTCTGGTGCGAGTCAACGATTAAACGCGATACTTCCTGACAATGTTTATGAGGAGCTTTTAATGCTTGCTGAGACAGAAAAACGCACTAAAAGCCAGATGGCAGCGCTTTTGATTGAGGAGGCAATAGCCACTAGGAAGGCTCAAGAAAACGAAGCCCCCTTACCCAAGAAAGACAAGGGGGCGGCATGACGGCTGACGGAGGACAAAACAGGTTAGCCCAGATTGAGGCGATACTGCTGCAAACTGCTCAACAGCAACAAACTAATACAGCAGCAATCGCTCAACTGACTGAGCAGCAGCAAACTAATACAACAGCGATCGCTCAACTGACTCAACAGCAGCAAACTAATACAACAGCGATCGCTCAACTGACAGCCAAAGTTGACGGGCTAACAGAGGAGGTTGATAGCTTGCGAGATATTGTGATGCATTCAATTCAAAATGCTGAGAGCGATCGCTCAGTGTTCCAAGCAGAAATTCGGCGGATTTGGGAATACCTGCTGGGGCAATCGGGCAATGGAAGGGGTGAGGGATGACCGAAAAGCTGGAAGATTACAACTGGAGGTAAAGAAATGGTCAGCAGCCTTAAAGAACTGATCTCGGAACCAGAACTCGCTTCTATTGACGATCCAGAGGAGAGGTTCACTACCAGTGGTGTGAGTTGGCAAATCTATGAAGCACTGCTAGCAAAGCTGGAAGACAACTCTCATTACCGCGTCACTTACTTGGATGGGATATTAGAAATTGTGTCACCGTCAAGAAGACATGAAAAAATCAAAACACGTTTAGCTTTCCTTATAGAGTTCTATCTCTTTAGAAAGCAGATTAAACATACTCCTATGGGGAGTACCACCTTTAGAAATCAATTAAAGAAAACTGGGGCAGAACCAGATGAATGTTACTGCATTGGAGAAGAAAAGGACATTCCAGACTTAGCTATAGAGGTGGTTGTCACCAGTGGCAGCATTAAAAAGCTAGAAACTTATCGACGCTTGGGAGTTGCTGAAGTTTGGTTTTGGGAGAGCGATCGGCTCAAACTTTACCATTTACGGGAGGAGACACCATCAGTGTTTTTGGAAACCCACGGGTACGAACAGATTATGTCGAGCGAGTTGTTGCCAGAACTCAACATATCAATACTTGAGCAATGCACCTTAATTTCAGACCAAATTCAAGCAATCGACGAATTTGAGCAATGGCTTAATTTAAAGTAACAAGCTTGGAAATTGACGAAAGAGGAAGATATGACCCAAGGAAAACTCGAAGTAACAGTAAAAATCAACGAACTCCCCGAATCCAAGACCGTGGAGAACGGCTGGCAGCAGTTCGAGATTGACTGCGACGGACGCATTATCAGCATCACGGTTAAACCAAAAGTCTGGAAGAAACTTACCGATGCTCAGGCGAATTACCCCCAGTGGGTCGCTGCCATTGCGGGGAAGATGGGCGACGCGACAGAGAACGGCTTTGTGTTGCTAGAGCCGAATATTCAAGTTTTTGAGCGCAAGCCCAAGGCAGAGGCAGCTGCTGCAACATAACTAGGAGGACAAATGACCAACGCAGAACCACCCAGCAGTAGACTTGACCGACTGGAAGCAATCCTTTCCGATACAGCAGAATTGGTGCTGGCACACGATGAAGCGCTTAACCGTATTGAAAACGCGATTGAGCAGTTGACAACTCGTGTAGCTGAAAACAACCAGCGAATTGAGCAAATTCTTGAGTATCTGTTTCGTGAAAGACCCAATGGCAGAGGTGGGGAACCGAATGTCTAAGCTGCCTGTGCCAGTGGCACACTTGGCAATTGTTCATCCTCTCGCTGTGTCACTGACACACGCGCGTTGCTGTTCGAGTCGAACACTTAACGCAGAAGCAGCAGTGTGGGAGTGGGTTAGAATTGTTAGCTTTGTAAATTGACTAATGGGGGGGGGAATGGGTCGAAAATCTAAATCCGCTTTTCAACCCTCGCTGCAACTTTGCCTATTGTATGAGTTTGCGCTTTTGGACAAGGCTCTGCTTCAACATCCAAAAATTTCAGCGTTACTGAAAATCCAAATGCATGATGGTAAGACCTTTAAAAATATTTCAAGGTGGAGTAAGTCGGGACAGTCGTTGGTAAAAGGGCTTCCCTCTATCCACAACGGCATCTATGACTTAAAACTAAAGTGGATTCCAACGACCTCTGAGCAACTGCTGATTTTCAAAGAGGTTGAGTTAAATACAATCGGTTTGCATTGGGCTATCAAACTTGAGTGGAACCCACAGCATAAAATACCAGGCGATCGCAAGTTGATAGAACTCTACAAGCCACTTGGGGAATTTTTCAGGCAGGTGTTTCTTTTATGTGAAAAGTGCCACGGTCGGCAACGCTCAGCAGGCTACGAACTTACTTACTTTAATGCAGAAGAGTGGTTTCAACTTTTTTGGGAAGAGTGGATGTTGATGGGGATCGCCTTGGCTTTAGCTAACCAGGCGCGGGTAGAAAGTACTCAAAAAACTGCAAAGGTTAGCAGGCAGGATGCTGATAAAAAGCGCTCTATCGTCCGTAAGCCTCTTAAGGTTTGGCATACAGCGAACCAACTTGAGAACCCACTTAAAGATGGTTCTTCTTTCTCAACACTTTTGGATGTGGCGATCGCGCTGTCTGGGCAGTCCCAAAATTTTAAGACTGATTATTACCAACCTTTTCTTGATGCTTGGAGAAAAATGATTACTAGTTTTGACTCACCAGAATTTAAGCGGCACATTGTTAAAGACGACGTGCTTTATTCTCAACAAGGGCGGGGTAATGCAATTAAGAAAGTTTCCTATCAAGGGACTTTTGGAAGCCTTACACTGCAAGAGTTTCACGAATTGTGCAAAATTGCACTTTTGGAAGTCTTGCCCTGTATAGATTTCACGACTTAATCGCAAAAACTTTTACAAGTCTATATTTTGTGTTTATCTAGAAGAGTAAAGCCTGGTTAGTTCCGTTTGTTACTCCAAAACAACAGCTTCAGCATTGGTTGTTACTCAAAAACAACTCCAGCATTGGCAACTACTTACGGAATTTTTGCAGAATTCATAAGTTGTGCCTGGGTGTCAGTTTCAAAAAAACGTCACCAACCAAAACAAAAATGAAAATACTATTTTCAGCTTAGCCTATTGGAGTAATAAATAAGAGCTACCGGGATGAGAACCACATCCCCAAATGAAAACCACGAAAGCGCCCAAATTTCCCGATCCAGGCGCTCCGCGAACAATTATTAATGCTATTGTACTCCGGAGCGTCACCTCTAATCAACTCTCAGTAAAGATTTCATCATTAACTCACCTCATCCAGCAACACCGCCTTACCGATTGTTTGGAGTTGTTGGAAAAGCGCGGTATTGAAGGCGATACAGCAAATTTTTGGCTTGGTTATATACAGCAGATAGGAGGTGAGGGCTAATGGTTGCATCAGTTCACTCTACCCCTCCTCGTAACGTCCGCGAAACAATCTCTTGGTTACTGCGGCTTGGTCGTCCACCTCTTCCAGAATGCCCGATTGAAGCAGCCAAGGAAGGTCGGGAGCCAAAGCAGCCGTGTTTTCTAGACAGCAAGGGCTACCTTAAATCAGTTAGTTGGAAACAATGGCAGAATACTCAACCCATTAAAGACATCATTGATAGCTGGTTTTGCAATCCGCAAACGGGCATTGGCACATTAGGCGGATGGAACGGTAAGCACTGGCTGGGTTGGATTGACTTTGACCAAAAAGATTTTGCAAGTCCTGACGAGTGCGATCGCATTATAGAAGAATGGCAGCAGCAGTACCCGTTGGCACAGGAAGCTCCGATGTTCCGTACTCCCAGCGGTGGTTATCGCTTCTTGGTGGCATTCGATACGGAGCCAGAAAAGTTCAAAGCAAACAGCGGCTTTAGCCTCAAGGCAGATGGTAGCTATCACGTTGGGGAACTGCTTACAAAGAACGGCGCACACACGCTGCTACCTCCTACAGTAGGTGTCACTGGTAAACCATATTACTGGGTACGCTGGAGTGAATATCCCCCAGTTGTTACCAGTCCAGAACAAATTGGTATTTACCCAGTCCAAAAGAAAACAAAGGCACAAAAAACCCAACCAACTGAGCAAGCAACAAGAACTAGCGCCACAGACAGCCAACTTGGTGATTTTCTGGATCAGGAAATTTATCCCCGTCTATCACTAGAGCAAAGCTTTAACTGGCACGGTCACGACTTCCAAGCGTCTGGTGACAAACTCAAAGGTAATTGCCCCTGGCATGATAGCCAGTCAGGAACTGCCTTTTATTGTGAAAAAAAAGGTAACACACCTGTTTGGCGTTGTCCAGCGTGTGACCTTGGGGGCGGGGTTCTGGAATATCGCCACAGATTAAGAGGTGGCAGCGGGGCGTTACGCGGCAAAGAGTTTGTAGAGGCGGTTAAAGAATTGGCAGACGAAGTAGGAGTTGAGATGCCAGCGTCAAATAGACCAGCTAGCAGTTCAAAACAAGTTACTGGTAACGTAGTTGCTCACCCTGCTCTAACACAACAGGCGTCGGTCGGCGTTATCAAAAATGAAATTGAGGAACTGCTGTTAAGCAAGCAGCTATCCGATTCTGAAGTTGAAGCTGCAAAAATTGATTTACGGCGCAGGCATCCCAGCATTTTAGCTCCTGAATTGGACAAGTTGTGGAATGCGATCGCTTGCGACTTGCAAAAAACTGATGCGAAGACTGACGACCGGGAAGAGCTAGAGAAGCTGTTGAAGTTGGGTGACCAGTCCTTAAAGCTGGCGGATTACTTACCACCTACTTTAGCTAACCCTTTGAGCTTGTATTGTGAATGGTTAAACGTCAAACCAGAAACTGTATTACTAGCACTGTTGACGGCAACCTCTAGTTTACATGAAGTCGGTACAGAGTTGGTAATTCATCGTACACAGGGCTTTTCTGTTCCACCTACTATTTTTAGTGCGATGGTTGCGGAAAGTGGACAGAAGAAATCTCCCATCACTAAGCAGATTGTATCCAAGCCCTTAGCAATTCTTAAGAAAGAAGCTCTAGAAAGTTACGCGGCGGATTACGAGGATTACCAGTTAGAACTACAAGATTGGGAGCAGAGGAAGTCAGAAACTCCAAAGGGAACAAAGTTTACTGAACCAGCACCAAAGGAACCGACACCTGCACCAATCTTTTATTTTACTGAAGCTACCGGGGAAGGTATCAAGGCACAGGCGCAAAATGCACCAACCAAAACGTTATTTGCTCTGGTGGACGAGTTAGCGGGTTTCTTTAATTCGAGCGATAAATACCGTGGTGGGCGAGGGTCTGACAAGCAAGATTTACTGAGCTACTACGATGGCACGGGTCAAACCGTTCTGCGTTCTTCTGGTGTCAAAGTGGATGTTCCTCAAATTTATTTAAGCATCTTCGGAACCATTCAGCCTGAAGTAATCCGCAGTGTGATGCGTGGCAGTCAAGACCCCGACGGACAATGGGCGCGATTCCTCTACGTGCAACAACCTTTGGCTGCATCATTCTTGCGAGATGACGACGGCTCGGCGGTGGACATAGTGGACTTACTTGCTGGGGTTTACCGCAAACTGCACAACACTCCAGCACGGCAGTACACCTTATCACGAGAAGCATTTAAAGTTTACCAACCTTACTACAACCGACTGGAGCAAATGAGGGTTACTCACCCCAATCCTGGCATGAGGGCAGTTTACTCCAAGGCAGAGGGGTACACTGGGCGGTTAGCTTTAAATTTGCACGTCTTACACGAATTATCCACAGGCAGGTCCACACCGTCAACAGAGATTCCAGTTGAGCGGATGCGTGAGGCTCTAGCACTCATGAATTTCTTTATCGGGCAAACTCGCTTACTTTACTCTACTTTTGACGAAGGAACAGCACCGCACATTGTCAAAATGATGGAACTATCCCGGAGATTGCGACTAGCTGGACAGGAAGGATGGGTCAAAGCTAAGGATATCCAATCTGGTTACAACAGCAAGTCTCGCCCTAAGCCAGACATTGTTAGGGGGTGGATGCAGGAAGCGGTCAATCTTGGGTTGGGAGAAGTTCGCGGCGTACCAACTAGGTTAGAGTTTAGAGTTTTTGGTGATTCTAATAAAAAAGTGGACTCGGTGGACTCCAGTGGACTAAAAGTGGACTTAAAGTGGACTCAAGTAGAAAAGCTTGAAACACTTGCCAATAATACATTAGGTGACTTAAATAATAAAAAAGTGGACTTAGTGGACTCGACCCCCCACCCTCAAGACGCGACGACTTTTGCTAAATCAGACTTGGTAACACCTCAAGAAGTAGTGGACTTTAGTGGACAAGGAGAGATTGTCAGTCCACTAAAAACTCAGAATGAAGACACTGAGCCAAAATCAGCGGTGGACTCGGAGTCCAATATCAGTCCACTAGAGTCCACTTTTGGACAAATAGAGTCCACTTTTTTGTCCACTAGTCCAATAAATGCTGTGGATGCTGATGGCAACGAAGTTCCGCCGGTGGAGTCGAAATCTACTAATGATGAAGTCGAGGAACCAACAATCACCCAAGGTAGCCGGGTTCAAGTAATCATGCCTGGCAGCATAAGGAATGACTGCATTGGCACGGTTAGGAGCATCCGAGAGAACCTGGTTCGGGTTTATTTGGATGACTCAGCTTTAGGACAACTCCGGTGGTTTGAATGTTACTTGCCATTCACTGATCTGCGTCGGCTCAAAATCGTTCAGCCTTAACTCAATCGACTAATGCCGTACCTTGTCTTGACGGAGTTAGCAGGCGTGAGCCAAATTGAGAGCGGCGGAAAAGTAAGGTAAAATAAGGTTCCTCCTAGGTTTTATGGAAATATCTCCTCGGCGTTCTCTAGTCCTTTGTATGTTGCTTGCGGGTCATTCTAATGAGCAGATTGCTAAGGCTCTGGGAATGAGCGTCGGCGGCATAGAACGGATAAAACGTGATAAGAATTTCAAGCAATGTCTACGTGAAGCGGTTCTTGAAATTCATAGTCGTGCCGTTGGTGAGCTAAGTGCAGGCGCGATCGCTGCCGCTACCCGACTCCGAGGAATCCTTGAAAACCAGGACACATCCAACTATCACGTTATCCTTGCTGCACGCTTGTTGTTTGATGTCATTGAGTCTGCTCGTCGTTGGGAATTGGAGGCGCGGCTTGAAAAGGTTGAGGAATTGCTGAAGCTTCAGAATGGGGATGTCAATCAACCTCATAACTCCCAAAATTGAGGTGTGTCACTGACACAGCAAAAAACCCCAGCGGGTGCCGGGGCGCTTAGTTCTATATGTGTGTGGGGATTAGCTGTTAGCCTGCAATTCTAGCCGAGCGATCGCTTCCCGTTTCTCCAGTTTCAAAACTGAAAACTCATTACGTCTCAGGCAAAGTTGAATAAAGCAAGACTCGCGCTTGGTGCGGTACTGGCTCAAAATTTCCTGCTGTTCCCAGTAGTTGGGGTGTTGGTCAAGTAGCTGCTGCCGTCGGGCTTTTCGTTGTGCGTCGTTTTTAAGTCCTTGGTCGAAAGCGATCGCGCTATCAATCTCAGCTTCAATTTGCTTCACCGTGGTGTGGGTCTGGTCAATCAGTAAGTCGAGGTCGAACACTTCTGCTTGGAGTTTGGCAATTGCGGTTGGATATTCGGATAGTTGCATGGTTAGAATCCAGTTGGTTATTGATGTATGTGGCTTGGGCAGTTTACCGACTTACCCAGGTCGTTTTTTTAGAACCAGGATGAGTCGAAGTGATCAACCATCAAGTCTCGTTTCTCCTGGTGCAAGCGAAATTCTTCTTCCAACCGCTCGGTATCAACATCTAACTGCAAGTTTGCAATTGCTTTCAGAATTGTCTGAACGTCGCTGCTGTCACTGCCTACGACGTAGTGGTTTTGTAGAAATGCTTCAGCTTTACCAATGAACTGCTCAAGGGTGAGCGCTAGTTGGTTTGCTGCTGATGGTGCTTGAATCGTCATAATGGAATTAGTGTTTTTAATCGATTCCCGGTTGGTAGCCGGGTTTTTTGTGCTTATCCTTCAATTATACCAAGTCTACAAGGTATAGATAGTGTTTTATGTAAAGATTGCATAAACATTACGCTATAATTTACCAAGTAGACAAGGTAAACAGTATGGGCAATCTAAGGGCGTTTGAGGGGAAGCGAGAAGCAACACAGTTTAAGTCAGCGGGGGAAGAACCGCTAACAGCGAAACTCGACATCAGGCTCACGGAAACAATGAGGCAAGAGTTGAGGGCTATTCCTGGGTGGCAAGCAAAACTTAGGGGTGCGATCGCCCAGTTGATTGAGGCTGAACAATGTAAACAAATGTAAATTAAAGTAGTGATTACCAAGTAGACAAGGTATACTTAAAGAGTGGAAAGCAGAACGACGTAGAACCGGAGGCAATGACCTGGTAGCGCGGGGACCAGGAAAACGACAGGGAGCGAGTGAAGCGAACCACCAGCTGCGGAAGAAACCAACCCGCGCCGGCAACAAACCTGCAGCTGCAAACCACAAGGCAACCCCCCAGCCACCGGAACGCAACAGAGAGCGGACGACCTGGGAACCACTGCCCTGGGGGAAGCGCCACCACTGACCAATGACTAATGACCAATGACGAATGACTCTTGACCAACGTGCTAGCAGCCGCAGGTAGGCGTGGGCGACGGGCAAGCGCTACAGGAATAACCGCCGCGTCGCCGCAGCAGTTTTTTCTTTTCCCCTGTGCTGTTTGCGCGTCGGGCTGAGGGCTTAGGGCAACGCCTACCGGAGGCTGCCAACACGCAAACTCTTATTGTTCCCCTTGGGCATTCATAACTAACATCTGCAAGGGGTGAATTTCGGGGGGATTTTAAGAGCGATCGCTTTCTTCAGATACGCTCCGGTTGACTAATGCGGCTGAAGCTGTTGGAAAAACCCATACTTCTATTGTAGACTTTTTGGGGTCAAACGCCTTCAAAACCTTACTGGGCAAGACTCCTGAATTGTCGAGTTTTTCAGTGGAGGGCGCTCAAAAGCCGATAGTTGGGATACCGCCGAGGTGGTGTTCGGATTGCCGGGATTTGAGAAGAGACGCGGAAGGTACTTGCTGAGTGAGACAAATGCTGCTGAGGCGGTAGGCAAAACTCACCAGTCTATTGCAAACTTTTTGGTTTCAAATGCTTTCAAAGCTTTGCTGGATAAGGCTCCTGAATTGCAAACTTTTGTCGTAGAAAACGCTCAAAAGCCGATTGTAGGGATTCCGCCTGAGTTGGCAATTGTTTACAATATCGAGAGCAGAAAGCCCATCGGCTTTTAGCCGTGGGATGAATGCGTTGCACCTTCAGGTGCAGTCTATCTTGTCTTTTGATTAGCTATATACTTTTTAATTGTTTCACTTGAAGCATCTCCAGCAGTACCACAAAAATAACTTCTAGTCCACATTGAAGGCAGTTTAAGCAAGTATGGAAATTCTTGTCTAAGGATTCTTGATGTATATCCTTTTAATCGAAACATTATTTGGTCTGGTGCTAAAGTAGGCGGACAACAAAGAAATAGATGAACGTGGTCTT
>JXCB02000031.1 GCA_000828075.3 Tolypothrix campylonemoides VB511288
CCGCGTCGCGGAACGCCGCGGTGGCGTCGGATCCGACGACGGCGTCGGGCGCATCGGCCCGCGCGAACACGTGCGCGAAGAACGCGACGCGCAGCCGCGTCGTCGTCGACGGCGCGTCGTCGTCGGCCACGGCGGGCGGTGGGGCGGGCTGGGGCGGTCGTCGCAGGAAGGGCATGGCGGGTCGGTCTCTCGGCCGACCGCACGGTAGCAGCGCGGCGCTCAGCGCGCAGGCCGCCGCTGCGCGAACAGCCACGGCCACAGGGCGTCGGTCGCGTACGCGGGATCCCACGCGTCGTGCCCGGTATCGGGGAACTCGGTGTAGCGCGCGTCGCGCGCACCGGCCGCACGCAGCGCGGCGTGTGCGCGCCGTGACTGGCCGACGGGCAGCACGTCGTCGCGCGCGCCGTGGAAGATCCACAGCGGCACGTCGCGCAGGCGCGCCGCGAGCGCGGCGAACGGATCGGCGTCGGCGGCGACCGCGTCGACCCGCAGCGTCGGCCGGTGCGCCGGCGGGGTGACGCCCGGGCACACCGGCACCAGCGCGGCGAACCGGGCCGGATGGCGCAGCGCCAGCTCCCACGTGCCGTAGCCGCCCATCGACAGGCCGGTGAGGTAGACGCGCGACGGATCGGCGTCGAACTCGCGCACGGCCGCGTCGAGCGCGGCGACGGCGAAGGCGGCTTCGTCGCTCCAGTCGCGCTCCGGCGGCGCCTGCGGCAGGACCACGAGCGCGGGAAACGTCGCCGCGTGCGCGCGCAGGTGCGGCCCGAGGCCGACCTCGGTCTGGCGCAGGTTGTCGTCGCCGCGCTCGCCGGCGCCGTGCAGGAACAGGATCGCCGGCGGCCGCGCTCCCGATGCCGCGTGCGCGGGCACCCACACCCGGTAGCGGCGTGGCACGCCTTCGACGACCACGCGGCGTTCGACGAAGCCGCCGACGGCAGGCCGCGTCGGCGCGCCCACGCACGCGGCGAGCAGCGCGGCCAGCGCGAGCGCGCATGCGACGCGACGCGCGGGCAGGGCGAGCGCTGCGGATAGCGAAGCGGTGCGTCTCATGCGCGCTCTCGTCGACGGATCAGCGCAGCAGGATGAGCGTGGCCAGCCCGAGGAAGGTGAAGAAGCCCATGACGTCGGTCACCGTCGTCAGGAAGATGCTGCTCGCCAGCGCCGGGTCGAAGCCGAGCCGGCGCAGCGTCACCGGCACCAGCACGCCGGCGGTGGCGGCGAACAGCAGGTTGAGCGTCAGCGCCACCGCGATGACCAGCGACAGTCCGAGGTTCTGGAACCACGCCAGCACCACCAGCGCGAGCACCGCGCCCAGCGCCAGCCCGTTGAGCAGCGCCACGCGCACCTCCTTCCACAGCAGCGTGCGGATGTTGGTCGCGCCGACCTGGCCGAGCGCGAGCCCGCGCACCATCAGCGCCAGCACCTGCGTGCCCGCGTTGCCGCCCATGCCGGCGACGATCGGCATCAGCACCGCGAGCGCCACGAGCTGGTCGATCGTGCCCTCGAACTGGCCCACCACGCTCGCCGCCAGGAACGCGGTGGCGAGGTTGATCGCCAGCCAGATCAGCCGCCGCCGCGTGGCGCGCCACACCGGGCTGAAGAGGTCCTCGTCCTCGTCGAGGCCGGCCGCGCCCAGCGCCTGGTGCTCGGCCTGGTCGCGGATGATGTCGACCACGTCGTCGATGGTGATGCGGCCGAGCAGGATGTTGTTGTCGTCCACCACCGGCGCGCTGATCCAGTCGTGGTCGGAGAACTGCCGCGCGACGTCCGCGGAGGATTCGCCGACGTCGATCGCCGGCTGCTCGTCGTCGATCAGGCGGTTGATCGGCGTGCTCGGATCCTGCGTCAGCAGCGCCTGCAGCGCGATGCGCCCGAGGTACTGGTGGCGCCGGCTGACCACGTACAGGTGATCGGTGTGGTCCGGCAGCTCGCCGCGCAGGCGCAGGTAGCGCAGCACGACGTCGATGGTGGTGTCGGCGCGCACCGTCACCACGTCGGGGTTCATCAGGCGGCCGGCGGTGTCCTCGTCGTAGGACAGCACCTGCTCGAGGCGCTCGCGGTTCTCGCGGTCCATCGACTTGAGCACTTCGTCGATGACCGTGTCGGGCAGGTCCTCGACGAGGTCGGCGAGGTCGTCGATGTCGAGGTCCTCGACCGCGGCGACGATCTCGTCCGGGTCCATGTCCGCGAGCAGGCCTTCGCGCACCTCCTCGCCGACGTGCAGCAGCACCTCGCCGTCGTCCTCGGGATCGACCAGGCCCCACACCACCGCGCGCTTGTTCGGCGGCAGCGATTCGAGCAGGTTGCCGATCTCCGCCGGCGACAGCGTGTTGACCATGCGCCGCACGGGGCCGAGCCGGCCGCTGTCGAGCGCGTCGGACAGCAGGCGCAGCTGACGCGCGGTCTTGTCGTGGGCTTCGGCCATGCGGGCTCCGGTCAGGCGGGAGCCGCATCCACGACGGGATGCGACCGGGTCAGGCGTTCATGGCGCGCATTGTACGGAAGGGGTCCGGGATCGTGGGTACGGATATCCGCGCGGGTGCGCGTCGGTGGCCTGGTGGTTCGCCCGCCATTCCGGCGCGGGCGTGAGTCCTCCGCGCGTCATTCCCGCGAAGGCGGGAATCCAAGGACTTTCCGGCCTCGCAACAACGGGGCGCGCCACCGTGCCGGACATCGGCAAGACGCTGGCTTCCCGCCTGCGCGGGAACGACGAGCAAAGAAGCGCCAAGGAACGGCGAGCGGATGCGACTCCCGGTGCCGTGCGATGACGCGTGCTCAACCCTCCGCCCGCGCCAGCCACGCCTCCAGCTCCGCGCGGTCGCGCGCGCGCAGCAGGGCGTTGCGCTGCGCGCGCAGCGCGCCGAGGTCGAGCGTGCGGATGCGGCGCCGCACCTCGAGCAGCGTGCCCGGATGCAGGCTGAATTCGTCCAGCCCGAGCGCAAGCAGCAGCGGCGCGAAGTGGGGGTCGCCGGCGATCTCGCCGCACACCGCCACGCGTCGTCCGCGCGCGTGGCCGTAGCGGATCACGCCGCGCAGCAGGCGCACGATCGCCGGATGCAGCGGCGAGTACAGATCGCCCAGCGCCTCGTTGTTGCGGTCGGCCGCGAGCAGGTACTGCACGAGGTCGTTGGTGCCGATCGACAGGAAGTCGACGTCGTCGATGAAGCCGGGCAGCGCCAGCGCGGCCGCGGGCACCTCGATCATCGCGCCGAGCGGCACGTGCGCGGCGATCTCGTGGCCCTCCGCGCGCAGCGCCGCGGCGACGCGCGCCATCAGCGCGCGCACGTCGCGGATCTCCTCCGCGCACGCCACCATCGGCACCAGCACGCGCACCGGCCCGTAGCCGGACGTGCGCAGCAGCGCGCGCAGCTGCACTTCGAACAGCTCGCGCCGCGCCAGCGACAGGCGCACGCCGCGCAGCCCCAGCGCGGGGTTGGGCTCGTCGCGCAGCGCCAGGCCGGTGCGGTCGGCCTTGTCGGCGCCGAGGTCGAGCGTGCGCACGGTGACCGCGCGGCCGTTCATGCCCAGCACGACATCGCGGTAGGCGCGGAACTGCTCCTCCTCGTCCGGCAGCTCCTGCCGCTGCAGGAACAGGAACTCCGTGCGGTACAGCCCGATGCCGGACGCGCCCAGCGCGTGCGCCTCGGCGACGTCCTCGCGCGATTCGGCGTTGGCGAACAGCGCGATGTCCACGCCGTCGCGCGTGCGCGTGGGCTCCCGGCGCAGCCGGTTGAGCTGGCGGCGCTCGCGGTCCATCGCCTTCTGCCGCGCGTGGTGCGCGCGCAGGTCGTCCGGGCCCGGCTCGAGCACGACCTCGCCGTTGGCGCCGTCGATCACCAGCGCGTCGCCGTCGTTGATGCGCGCCAGCGCCGCCGCCGCGCCGACGATCATCGGCAGGTGCAGGCTGCGTGCGAGGATCGCGCTGTGCGACAGCGCGCTGCCGCCGGCCACGACGATGCCGACCACGCCCTGCGCCTGCAGCTGCGCGAGCTCCGCCGGCGCCACGCTCTCGCAGACCAGGATCTCGCCGGCGGCGCCCTCCACGTCGAGGTCGTCGCGGTGCAGCGCGGCGTGCACGCGCCCGATCACCTGGTCGATGTCCTCGACGCGGCTGCGGAAGTACGGATCGTCGATCGTCTCGAACACGGCGACGATGCGGTCGCGCTGCAGGCGCAGCGCGTAGTCGGCGCTGTAGCGGCCGGTGCGCACGAGCTCGTCGAGGCCCTGCAGCAGCTCCGGGTCGTCCAGCAGCAGCGCGTGCAGGTCGAGGAACTCGCCGACCTCGGCCGCGAGCGCGCCGTGCAGCCGGCCGCGCAGCGCGTGCATCTCGGCGCGCACGCCGTCGATTGCGGCGTGCAGCTTCGCGAGTTCGGCGTCGACCGCGTCGGCGGCGATGCGCTCCTCGGCGACCTCGAGCGCATGCGCCTGGCGCACGCGCGCGCGCCCGAGCGCGCTGCCGCGCGAGGCGCCGGTGCCGTGGAAGACCTGCCTCATCCGCGCCTCCGCGCGGCCCGGCGGCCGCGGATGACGACGGGAACGGACGACGGACGATGCGGATGCGCGGGGTCGACTCCGGGAGCCGGACGCGCGCGCATCAGCTGCCTTCGTCGAAGTTGCGTTCGAACAGCGCGACGACCGCGTCGGCGGCGGCCTGTTCGTCCTCGCCGTCCACGCGCAGCTTCACCTGCGTGCCCTGGCCGGCGGCGAGCAGCATCACGCCCATGATGCTCTTGGCGTTGACCTCGCGGCCCTTGGCCGTCAGCGTCACCGCGCTGCGGTAGCCGCCGAGCAGCTGCACCAGCTTCGCGGTGGCGCGTGCGTGCAGGCCGAGGCGGTTTCCGACGGTGAGGTCGCGTTCGATCATGCGGGCAGTGTACGGACGGGCAGGGCGCGGGAACGGGACAACGGTCAGGCGTCGTCGAGCACGACGCCGTTGCGGGCGCCGCCGGCGGCGACGCCGGGCATTTCCTCGAGGCCGAGCTCGGGATAGTTCATCACCCGCAGCAGCATCGGCAAGCTCAAGGCGGACACGCGCTTCACCGGCGTCCCCAGGCGCGACAGCTCGCGCGCGAGGTTGCTCGGCGTGGCGCCGTACAGATCGGTCAGCACCAGCACGCCGTCGCCCTGGTCGACGCGCCGCAGCGCGGCGCTGGCCTGCGGCAGCAGGCCGACCGGATCGCCCTCGAACGGCACGTCCAGCGCCTCGGCGCGCAGCGGCAGCGTGCGCAGCAGCCGCGTGGCGACGGCGAGCATCGCGGCGCCGACGCCTTCGTGGGTGATCAGCAGCAGACCGACGGCCATGCGGCGACGTTAGCAGAGCGGCGTGGCGCGCCGGTGCACGGGCGTCACTCGAGCTCGCGGTGGTGGACGGCGACCTCGTCCCAGCCGGCCTCGCGCGCGTGGCGCGCCAGCCGCTCGGCGAGGTAGACCGAGCGGTGCCGCCCGCCGGTGCAGCCGATGGCGATCGTCGCGTAGCTGCGGTTGCCGTCGGCCTGCATGCGCGGCAGCCAGGTGTCGAGGAACTGTTCGACCTGGCCTGCGAACAGGTTGACGTCCGGCTCGGCGTCGAGGAACTCGCGCACCGCGCCGTCGCGTCCGGACAGCGGGCGCAGCACGGCGTTCCAGTGCGGGTTCGGCAGGCCGCGCGCGTCGAACACGAAGTCGGCGTCGGCCGGCACGCCGCGGCGGTAGGCGAACGACTCGAACAGCAGCGACATCGACGACGCGCCGCCGATGCCGAACTCGGTGATGACCTTGCGGCGCAGCTGGTGCACGTTGAGGTCGCTGGTGTCGACCACCGCGTCGGCGATCAGCCGCACCGGCTTGACGACCTGCCGCTCGAGCGCGATCGCGTCGGCCAGACCGAGCCCGAGGTGGCTCAGCGGATGGCGGCGGCGCGTGTCGGCGTAGCGCTTCAGCAGCACCTCGTCGCGCGCGTCGAAGAACACCAGCCGCGGATCCGGGCCGAGGCGGCCGACTTCGGACAGCCAGTCGGCGATGTGCGTCAGGTCGCTGTGGCGGTTGCGCACGTCGATGCCGACGGCGAGCTTCGACGCCGGATCCTGCGCGGCGATCACGCCCTGCACGAACTGCGGCAGCAGCTCCGCGGGCAGGTTGTCGACGCAGTAGTAGCCGAGGTCCTCGAACGTGTTGAGCGCCACCGACTTGCCGGAGCCCGACATGCCGGTGACCACCACCAGCGACGGCGGCGCGGCGTCGGCGTGGGCCGATGCGGACGCGGTGCCGGGTGCGGCGTCGGCGTTCATTCCGCACGCTCCAGGAAATGGCTGTGGCGTGCCATGAACGCCGCCGCCGGGTCGACGCCCTTCGCGCGCAGGATGTGCGTGCGCGCGGCGGCCTCGGTGAGCACGGCGAGGTTGCGGCCGGGCATGACCGGCAGCGTGATCGTCGGCACGTCGAGGTCGAGCACGCGGCGCGTGCCGAGTTCGCCGGTGAGGCGCTCGACGCCGGCGGGCTTCGGCTCCAGCGACGGCTGCGTGAGGTGCACGATCAGGCGCAGGTACTTGTTCTTCTTCACCGCGGTGTCGCCGAACATCTCGCGCACGTTGAGCACGCCGAGGCCGCGCACCTCCAGCAGGTCCTGCAGCAGGTCGGGGCAGGTGCCGTCGAGCACGTCGGGCGCGATCTGGGTGAACTCCGGCGCGTCGTCGGCGACGAGGCGATGCCCGCGCGTGACCAGCTCGAGCGCGAGCTCGCTCTTGCCGGATCCCGATTCGCCGGTGATCAGCACGCCGATCGAATAGATCTCCATGAAGACGCCGTGCAGCGTGATGCGCGGCGCCAGCTTGCGCGCGAGGTGGTACTGCAGGTGGTTGAGCAGCTCGTGCCCGCGCCGCGGCGAGGACCACAGCGGCGTCCCGCTTTCCTCCGCGGCCTCGCGCAGGTCCTCGGGGCAGGACTGGTTCTTGCTGATCGCCAGCGCGAGCGGGCGGTACTGGATGATCTTCTCGATCGTCTCCCAGCGCTGCCGCGAATCGAGCCCGTCCAGCCAGGTGAGCTCCTCGGTGCCGAGGATCTGCACGCGGTTGGGATAGATGATGTTGAGGTAGCCCGCCAGCGACGGCCGCCGCGCGACTGTCTCCACCGCCTCCAGCACGCGCGACTCGCCCTGCTGGCCGGCGAGCCAGCGCAGCGCGAGGCGTTCGCGCTGCTGCTCGTACAGCTCGCCGGCGGTGATGCTGGCCATCGCGTCAGCCGGCGCCGTTCATCCGCGACAGGCTTTCGCCGCGATGGTGGTCGACCATCTTCTCCTTGTGCTTCACCAGCAGCCGATCGAGCTTGTCGGCGAGCAGGTCGATCGCCGCGTACATGTCCTGCGCGGCCGCATCCGCGTGCAGCGTGCGGCCGGCGATGTTGACGGTGGCATCGGCGCGGTGCGAGGGCTTGTCGAGGCCGAGCGTGACGCGCACGTCGAAGCCGTGTTCGTAGTGGCGCTCCAGTCGCGCGAGCCGCGTTTCGACGTAGTCGCGCAGCGCCGGGGTGATGTCGATCTGCTGCCCGTGGGTGTCGATGCGCATCGTGACCTCCTCTCGTCGGACGGATGCACAGGATGGCACGCCCGCGGGCCGGTGCAAGGGCGGCCGGTGGCCCGGCCGGCGGCGCGTCAGCCCATGCGCACGCGATCCTGCGACGACGGGATGCTCATCGCCTCGCGGTATTTCGCGACCGTGCGCCGCGCGACCGGCACGCCGGTGGCCTTCAGCGTCTCGGCCAGGCGCTGGTCGGACAGCGGCTTGCGCGGATTCTCGGCTTCGATCAGCCGGCGGATCATCGCCTGGATGGCGGTGCTCGACATCTCGTCGCCGCTGTCGCTGCTGACGCCCGACGCGAAGAACGCGCGCAGCGCGATCGTGCCGCGCGGCGTGCGCGCGTACTTGCGCGCGATCGCGCGCGAGATCGTGGATTCGTGCAGCCCGACTTCGCCGGCCACCTCGCGCAGCGTCAGCGGACGCAGTGCGCTGTCGCCGAATTCGAGGAAGCCCGCCTGCTGGCGCAGCAGGCAGCGCACCACCTTGAGCAGCGTGTCGCCGCGGGCCTCGAGGCTCTTGAGCAGCCATCGCGCCTCCTGCAGCTGGCCGCGCAGGTAGGTGGCGTCGCTGCCGCTCGCGCGGCGCATCAGGCTCTCGTAGCCGCGGTGGATCGTCACCTTCGGCCGCATCGCGTCGGCGAGCGCGGCGCGCCACTGCCCGTGCTGGCGCCAGATCACCACGTCGGGCACGACGTAGGTGTCGGTGCCGACCGGGCCGATCTGGCTGCCGGGGCGCGGTTCGAGCGAACGCAGCAGCTGCACCGCGAGCTCGACGTCGCCTTCGTCGAGCTGCAGTTCCGCGGCGATGCCGGCGACGCCGGCCTTCGGCAGGCGCTCCAGCGCGCCGTCGGTCAGCGTGTAGGCCAGCGCGCGGCCCGGCGTGTCGGCGGGCAGCACGTCCAGCTGCAGGCGCAGGCATTCGCCGAGGTTGCGCGCGCCGACGCCGACCGGATCGAAGCGCTGGATCTGGTGCAGCACGCAGGTGACTTCGTCCATGTCCGCGGCGAACTCCGCGCCGAGCGCCGCGGCGATGCTCTCCAGCGGATCGCGCAGGTAGCCGTCGTCGCCGATGGCGTCGATGATCGCCACGCCGATCTGGCGGTCGCGCTCGGTGAGGCGGCTGAGGTGGAGCTGCCAGAGCAGGTGGTCGTGCAGCGTGTCGGCTTCGGCGACCTGTTCGGCCGCCGGGCCGTCCTCGAAATCGCTGCGGCCGCCGCGCTCCTGCCAGGGCTCGTCGTCCGGCGCCCATTCCACGTCGTCGCTGCGCTCGGCGGGGAGATCGTCGGCGGTCGACCCGGTGTCCTCGCGCGCGGGCGCATCGGCGCCGTCGGCGCCGTCGGCGAGTTCCAGCGACGTCTCCTCCCAGTCGAGCAGCGGGTTGCTCTCGACCGCGGTGACCAGCTCCTGTTCGAGCTCCACCGCCGACAGCTGCAGCAGCCGGATGGCCTGACGCAGCTGCGGCGTCATCACCAGGTGCTGTCCGAGCGCGGCTTGCAGGCGGGGCTTCATTCGGTCGGTCGTACTCGTGATGCCGGCGGCATCGCGGCGCGACGCCCGGGGGAGCCGGTCGACCGAAGGATTACAGGCGGAAGGTTTCGCCGAGGTAAACGCGTCGGACGTCCGGGTTCGCCAGCAGCGCGTCCGGAGCCCCCTGCGCGAGCACGCCGCCTTCGCTGAGGATATACGCGCGATCGCAGATGCCCAAGGTCTCGCGCACGTTGTGGTCGGTGATCAGCACGCCGATGCCGCGGTTCTTGAGGTGGCGCACGATGCGCTGGATCTCGCCGACCGAGATCGGGTCGACGCCCGCGAACGGTTCGTCGAGCAGCATCAGCCGCGGGCGCGCGGCGAGCGCGCGCGCGATCTCCACGCGGCGCCGCTCGCCGCCGGACAGGCTGGCGCCGATCTGGTCGGCGACGTGGGTCACCTGCAGTTCGTCGAGCAGGGACGCGAGTTCGCGCTCGCGGCCGGCGCGATCGAGGTCCGGCCGCAGTTCGAGCACGAGGCGCACGTTGTCGGCCACGCTCAGCTTGCGGAAGACCGACGGCTCCTGCGGCAGGTAGCCCACGCCGTACTTGGCGCGCGCGTACATCGGCTCGGAGGTGATGTCCTTGCCGTCCAGCACGATGGTGCCGGCGTCGGCGGGCACCAGGCCCACGATCATGTAGAAGCACGTGGTCTTGCCGGCGCCGTTGGGGCCGAGCAGGCCGACGACCTCGCCGGCGTCGAGCGTGAGCCCGAAATCGCGCACCACCTGGCGCGCGCGGTAGGCCTTGCGCAGGCCCTGCGCGACCAGCATCAGCCGCCGCCCTTCGCGCCGGCGCCGTTCTTCGGCAGGAAGCGCAGCTTGACGCGCTCGGACGTGCCGTTGCCGCCGGCCTGGATCTGCCCGGTGGCCATGTTGTAGACGATGCGCTCGCCGCTGACCGAGCCGTCTGGCTTGGACAGCGTCGCGTTGCCGGTGAAGACGACGGTGTCGGTGCGCAGGCTGTAGTCGACCGTCGACGAATTCGCGCGCACCAGCTCGCCGCTGTCCAGCTGCTGCTCCATGCGCACCGGGCCGCCGGTGAGCAGCACGCGCTGGATGTCGCCGCCGGCGCGCTTGAGGTCGGCGGTGGCGGCGTTGATCTTCAGCGTGCCCTGCACGATGCGCACGTCGCCGCGCAGCAGGCAGGGCGCGGCGTCGTTGCCGATGTTGCAGTCGCTGCTGGCCGCGTCCACGTCCATCGGCTGGTTGCGATCGGACGAGCGCGCGCCCGCGCTGCCGGCGGCGGCGAGCAGCAGCAGCGCGATCAGGCTAGCGGGCGGTCGGGTCATAGGTGGCGTGCGCGTCGGTGAGCAGGATGCGCTTGGTGTCGAGGCGGGCCTCGGCACCGCGGCGGCCGGTGAGTATAAGTCCCGGCTGCGTGACCCGGACCGCAACGCGCGAGCGCGCGAGGTCGCGGTCCGGATAGAGATCGAGCTGCTCGGTGGCCATGCGCAGCGGACGGCCGTCGACGTCGCGGCTCTCGGCGCGCACCTCGCCGCGCAGCAGCAGCTCCTCGCCCTTCGGCCCGACGCGGCCGGTGTCCGCGCGCACGGTCCACGGCGCGCCGCTGCCGTCGGTCGAGGGAATGGTGAACACCGGCGTGGCGATGTCCATGTGCTCGTCGGCCGGGTCGCGCGCGAGCGTCGGCGCGCGCAGCGTGAACGCCTCGCGGCCGCGGTCGTCGAGCGCGATCAGCTCGAAGTCGTTGAGCACGTAGTCCGGGCGGCCGGAGGCGGGCCCGACGCGCGCTTCGACATCGCGCTGGCGCCACACCGCCCAGCCGCTGAGCAGCGCGCCGACCAGCAGCGCGAATGCGAGGACCGGGCGCCAGTTCACCGCGCGCGCTCCGTGCCGGCGAATTCCGCGAGCAGGCGCTCGTCGTGGCCCTGCGCGGCGAGCAACAGGTCGCACAGCTCGCGCGCCGCCCCGAAACCGCCGCGCGCGGCCGTGCGCCAGTGCACGCGGTCGCGCACCCACGCGTGCGCGTCGCACGGCGCCACCGACAGCCCGACGTGCGGCATCACCCGCAGGTCGGGCAGGTCGTCGCCCATGAAGGACACCGCGTCCAGTCCGACGCCGAGCCGCTGCGCGATCGCCTCGACGCAGGCGCGCTTGTCGGCGATGCCGACGTGCGCCTCGGCGCCGAGTTCGGCCGCGCGCCGCTCGATGATCGAACCGGCGCGCGCGGTGACGAACGCCACCGCGATGCCGGCCTTGCGCAGCAGCGCCAGGCCCTGGCCGTCGTGCACGTGGAACGCCTTCGACTCGCGGCCCTCGCTGTCGAAGAACAGGCGGCCGTCGGTCAGCGTGCCGTCGACGTCGAAGCAGGCGAGGCGGATGCGGGCGGCGCGGGCGAGGAGGTCGGGAGGTGTCGCGCCGGGGCTTGGCATGGGGAGGGAAGAGGAGTGAGGAGTGAGGAGTGAGGAGTGAGGAGTGAGGAGTGAGGAGTGAGGAGTGAGGAGTGAGTGTGCTGCCGAGGGGAAGAGAAGTGAGGGAGGAGAAGTGAGGAGTGAGGGAAAGCGGGAGCGGAACGTCGCTCTCTCTTCACTCCTCTTCCCTCGCTCCTCGCACTATCACCCGCTACACGACGCGCGCGCGCAACAGGTCGTGAATGTTCAGCGCGCCGACGACCTTGTGATCATCGTCGACCACGAGCAGGCCGCCGATCTTGTGGGTCTCCATCAGCTGCGCGGCCTCCACCGCGAGCGCGTCGGCGCCGATCGTTTTCGGCGCGCGCGTCATCACCGCGTCGATGCGCGTGCCGCGCAGGTCGACCTGCGCGTCGTCGAGGCTGCGGCGCAGGTCGCCGTCGGTGTACAGGCCGAGCAGGCGGCCGTCGTCGTCCACGATGGCGGTCATGCCGAGGCGCTTGCGCGTCATCTCCACCAGCGCGTCGCTGACCGAGGCGTCCGCGCGCACGCGCGGCACGTCGTCGCCGGTGTGCATCACGTCGGCGATGTGCAGCAGCAGGCGCCGGCCGAGCGCGCCGGCCGGGTGCGAGCGCGCGAAGTCGTCGGCGGTGAATCCGCGCGCCTCCAGCAGGGCGACGGCGAGCGCGTCGCCCATCGCCAGCGACGCGGTCGTGCTCGACGTCGGCGCGAGCGCCAGCGGGCAGGCTTCCTGCGGCACGCTGACGTCGAGGTGGACGTCGGCCTCGCGCGCCATCGACGACGTCGGCCGGCCGGTCATCGCGATCACCTTGTTGCCCTGGCGGCGCAGCACCGGCAGCAGCAGCAGGATCTCGTCGCTCTCGCCGGAATACGACAGCGCGAGCACGACGTCGGCGTCGGTGACCATGCCGAGGTCGCCGTGCGCGGCCTCGCCTGGATGCACGTAGAACGCCGGCGTGCCGGTGGACGCGAGCGTGGCGGCGATCTTGCGCGCCACGTGGCCCGACTTGCCCATGCCGGTGCAGACCACGCGCCCGCGCGCGCCCAGCATCAGCCGGCAGGCGGCCGCGAACGCGCCGTCGAGCCGCGCGGACACCGCGCCGAGCGCCTCGGCCTCGATCGCGAACACGCGGCGGCCGCTGGCGGCCAGCGCGGCGTCGGTGACGTCGCGGTCGGGGGAAACGGGGGCGGCGGCGTGGGGCATCGTGGGTCCGTGACGGGCCCGTCGCGGAACCGCGTTCCGCCGGCGAGCGTTTCGGGGCGGAGGGCTTTCCGCTAGGCTAGCCCGCGATTTTATTCGCTTCCGCCGCCGGCCGCTTCGCGCGCCGGGCCGCGCGCCTCCGAGGCCCCCGTGACCCCCGCCATCATCCAGTCGCTCATCGAACAGGGCCTGCCCGGCGCCCGCGCGGACGTGCGCGGCGACGACGGCGTGCACTTCGAAGCCACCGTCGTGTCCGACGCGTTCCGCGGCAAGCTGCCGCTCGCCCGCCACCGCCTGGTCTACGCCACGCTCGGCGAGCGCATGGGCGGCGAGATCCACGCGCTGGCGCTGAGGACGTTGACGCCGGAAGAGGCGGGGGCTGGGGGCTAGGGACTGGGGGCTGGCAAAAGCAGAACCTCAGTTCTTCCACTGCCGCCGCCCGACGCCACAGTCGCCGCTTCTTCCAGTCCCCAGCCCCTAGCCCCCAGCCCCCGCCTCCCATGCAAAAAATCCTCGTCGAAGGCGGCCGCGTCCTGCGCGGCGACGTCACCATCAGCGGCGCGAAGAACGCGGTGCTGCCGATCCTGTGCGCGACGCTGCTGGCCGACGCGCCGGTGACGATCGACAACGTGCCGCGCCTGCACGACGTGCTGACCACGATCAAGGTGCTGCGCGAACTCGGCGCGGGCGTGACGTTCGAGGGCGACCGCGTGGTGGTCGACCCGACCACGGTGCACAGCCACGTGGCGCCCTACGAGCTGGTCAAGACCATGCGCGCCTCGGTGCTGGTGCTCGGCCCGCTGCTGGCGAAATACGGCGACGCCGAGGTGTCGCTGCCCGGCGGCTGCGCGATCGGCTCGCGCCCGGTGGACCAGCACATCAAGGGCCTGCAGGCGCTGGGCGCGCAGGTCGGCGTGGACCACGGCTTCATCAAGGCGCGCGCCGAACGCCTGCGCGGCGGGCGCTTCGTGTTCGACATGGTCACCGTCACCGGCACCGAGAACGTGCTGATGGCCGCGACGCTGGCCGACGGCATCACCGTGCTCGAGAACGCGGCCGCGGAACCGGAAGTGGTGGACCTCGCCGACTGCCTGTCGGCGATGGGCGCGCGCATCACCGGCGCGGGCACGTCGCGCATCGTGGTCGAGGGCGTGGAGCGGCTGCACGGCTGCACGCATTCGGTGCTGGCCGACCGCATCGAGACGGGCACCTTCCTCGTCGCCGCGGCGATGACCGGCGGCCGTGTCACCACGCGCCGCGCGCGCCCGGACACGCTGGACGCCGTGCTCGACAAGCTGCGCGAGAGCGGCGCGGAGATCGTGACCGAGGGCGATGCGATCACGCTGGACATGCACGGCCGCCGGCCGAAGGCGGTGGACCTGGTCACCGCGCCGTACCCGGCGTTCCCGACCGACATGCAGGCGCAGTTCATGGCGCTCGACTGCATCGCCGAGGGCGCGGGCGTGATCAACGAGACGATTTTCGAGAACCGCTTCATGCACGTGCAGGAGCTGCAGCGGCTCGGCGCGGACATCCGCATCGACGGCCACACCGCGGTCGTGCGCGGCGTGCAGCGCCTGAGCGGCGCGCCGGTGATGGCGACCGACCTGCGCGCGTCGGCGTCGCTGATCCTCGCCGGGCTCGTGGCCGACGGCGAGACCGTGGTCGACCGCATCTACCACCTCGACCGCGGCTACGAGAACATCGAGGCGAAGCTGTCGGGGCTGGGGGCGTCGATCCGAAGGGTGGGGTGATCCGGGGCCGAGCGCGTTCGGCTCGGGCGTGTCGTATCGCGTCGATCGGCGGCGTCGACGGGCTCGGGACATGCGAGCCGCATTCGTCTGCTATCGCGGGATTGCGACGTGCATGAAGAGCGCGCCTTCGGCGCGCCCCCTCACCCCAACCCTTTCCCCCGCGAGCGGGGGAGAGGGAGTCGATGCTCCGCTTCCAGCTCGCGATTCCGTCCGGTTCCGAATCCCGACTTCCGACTTCCGACTTCCGACTCCCGACTCCCGACTCCCGAGCCCCGAGCCCCGAGCCCCGAGCCCCGAGTCCCGAGTCCCGAACCCCGACTTCCGAGCCCCGAGTCACGAGCCCCGGACGCCCAAGCCTCACCGCACCGCCTTCACCTGCAGATCCAGCACTTCGCCCTTGCGCTTCTGGGTGATGCGCGCGGGCACCGGCATGCCGGCGACGATCCAGGCGGTGGTCTCGCGGTTGCCGTCGACGTTGACGACCTTGGTGGCGCGCATGGCCTTGCCGTCGACGGTGACGGTGTCCTGGCCGGCGACGGTGTAGGCCAGCTCCTTGACCCGGCCGTCCTCGACCATGCGGTAGCGCAGCGGCTTGCCGGCGGCGACGTCGCGCGGCAGCGCGAGGTGGATCATCAGCGCGTCGAGGTCGCCGGCGCGCAGCTTCACCGGGCCGGCGCGCTCGGGCTTCACGTCGCCGGTCCAGGTCGCGACGCCGCGCTGCCAGTCGTAGGTGGCGTTCTTCTCGGATTTCTTCACCAGCACCGTGTTGGCGTCGCTGCCGGACAGCGGGCGCCACTGGCCGCCGCGGTCCTCGAACACGGTGCTCTGGCGCAGGTTGGCGATCTGGTTGCTGATGTCGAGGCTGTAGCGCCAGCGGTCCTCGCCGGCGGGCGCGAGCTGCATGCGGCCGGCGGCCTGCATGCCCATGTAGCTGGCCTCGTAGTCCGCGGTGAACGGCTTGACGGCGAGCGCGGGCAGGCTGGCCAGCAGCAGCGTCGCGGCGGCGAGGGCGCGGGTGGCGAGGCGGGCGGTCGGCATCAGGGGGCTCCTTGGTATCCGGTGAGGCGCAGGTCGTAGCGGTCGGCGCCGTCGTCGCGCTGCAGGATGCGCACGGGCGTCGGCACGCCGGCGGCGACCCAGAGCACCGTCTCCTCGTCGCCCGCCTGCACGCGGCGCACGCGCATCGCGCTGTAGGCGAGGTCGTCGACGGCGACCGGCTCGGTCTCCGGCGCCACCTCGTAGACGTGGTCGCGGGCGCGGCCGTCGTCGACGAAGCGGTAGCGCAGGGTCGCACCCGGGGCGGCGTCGCGGATGACCGCCAGATTGATGAGCAGCCCGCTCATGTCGCCCGCCTGCAGCGGAACCGGCGCGCGGCGCGTCTTCTTCACGTCGCCCGTCCACGTCGCGGTGCCGGCCGCCCAGTCGTAGACGCCGGTGCTGCGGCGGCTGGAGAACAGCCGCGAGCGCACCGCGCTCTGCGTGAGCGGCCGGTAGGCGTCGCCGTCGAGCGTGAAGACGGTGCTCTGCTGCGCGCTGAACCCGGTCAGCGCGACCACGCCGGTCGCGCGCGCGACGAGGTCCACGCGCCAGCGGTCGCCGCCGACCGCGGACAGCTGCATCGTCGCCTCGCCGAGCTTGCGGCCCTCGCGCAGCACGTCGTAGGTCGCCACGAACGGCTCCAGCGCCGCGCGCACCGGCGCGGGCGACAGGACGAGCACGGCGGCGAGCAGGGCGAGGGCGCGGTTCACGGATCGGAGGCGTCGGGCGCGAGGCGGCCGTGGTCGTCCATCTGCAGCGGACGCGCCAGCGGCACGGCGTCCCGGTATACGCGACCGACGTTGAACGCGATGCGGCCGGCGGCGAACTCGCGCAGCGTGGCCAGCAGCAGCGGGTGCTCGCGAGCCAGCACGCGGGCGGCCAGCGTGCGCTCGTCGTCGCCCGCGAGCACCGGCACGCGCGCCTGCGCGATCACCGGCCCGCCGTCGAGCTCGGGCGTCACGAAATGCACGCTCGCGCCGTGCACGGGCGCGCCGGCGGCGAGCGCCTGCCGGTGCGTGTGCAGGCCCTTGAACGCCGGCAGCAGCGACGGATGGATGTTGACCAGCCGCCCCGCGCGCGCGGCGAGCGCGGGTTCGCCGATCAGGCGCATGTAGCCGGCGCAGACGATCAGGTCCGGCGTCGCCGCATCGACCGCGTCGAACAGCGCCGCGTCGTAGTCGAGCCGCGTGGCGAAATCGCGCGGCCGCAGCCCGACGGCGCGGATGCCGGCGTCGCGCGCGCGCTGCAGCGCCTGCGCCTCGGGCCGGTCGGAGAACACGCCGGCCACGCGCGCATCCAGCGCGCCCGCATCGATCGCATCGAGCACGGCCTGCAGGTTGCTTCCGCGCCCGGAGGCGAGAACGGCGAGGCGGATCACGGGCTCAGGCGAATCCCGCGCGCACCGCGGGACGCGACAGCACCACGATGGAGAACACGCTGAGCACGGTGCCGAACGGAACGAACAGGCACATCACGGCGGCGGCGACCAGGCACAGCGTATGGCGCCTGCGGCGCTGCAGACAGCGCCCGGCGTAGGCGGTCAGCCCGGCCATGGCGAGTCCGCCGAGGATGAACGCCAGCGCGATCGCCGCGAACAGCCAGCCCATCAGACGCGCTTCCATGGGCGAGCCGGCGTCGCCGAAATGCCCGGTCGCGAGCGCGAGGCCGACGACGAGATGGATCACCGGGACCAGCGCGAACAGCCCCATCAACGCGGCGACGACGTAGTGGAAGATGGCCAGCAGCCGCAGGTGGCCGGCATCGTCCGACGACAGCGGGACCGCCGGCGTCGCGGCGCTCATCCGATCCGCACGCGCTCGTGGGCGGCGCCGTCGCGCGCGACCACCCGGCCGATCGGCCGGTGCGGCAGCGCGAGGCGGTCGAGGTCGGCGGCCACCGCGCCGACGTCGCCCGGCGCGACGACCAGCACGAAGCCGACGCCGCAGTTGAACGTGCGCCACATCTCCTCGCGGGCGACGTTGCCTTCGCGCTGCAGCCAGTCGAACACCGGCGGCAGCACGAGCGCGCCGGCGTCGATGTCCAGCCCGAGCCCGTCGGGGATCACGCGGATGATGTTCTCGGTGAGGCCGCCGCCGGTGATGTGCGCCATCGCGTGCAGGTCGTGCTTCGACAGCAGTTCCAGCACCGGCTTCACGTACAGCCGCGTCGGTTCCATCAGCGCGTCGATCAGTCGCGTGCCGCCGAGGTCGAGGTCGGCCGGGCGGCCGGCGCGGTCGTAGATGCGGCGGATCAGCGAGTAGCCGTTGGAATGCGGGCCGCTGGACGCGATGCCGAGCAGCACGTCGCCGGCGCGCACCTTCGCGCCGTCGAGCAGCTTCGACTTCTCCACCGCGGCCACGCAGAAGCCGGCGAGGTCGTACTCGCCCGGCGGGTACATGTCGGGCATCTCGGCGGTTTCGCCGCCGATCAGCGCGCAGCCGGACAGCTCGCAGCCGCGCGCGATCCCGCCGACGACGGCGACGGTGGTGTCGACGTCGAGCTTGCCGGTGGCGAAGTAGTCGAGGAAGAACAGCGGCTCGGCGCCCTGCACCAGCACGTCGTTGACGCACATGGCGACGAGGTCGATGCCGATGGTGTCGTGGCGGCCGAGCTGCTGGGCCAGCTTGAGCTTGGTGCCGACGCCGTCGGTGCCGGAGACGAGCACGGGCTCGCGGTACTTGCCCGACAGGTCGAACAGCGCGCCGAAGCCGCCGAGCCCGCCCATCACCTCCGGGCGCAGGCTGCGCTTCACCAGCGGCTTGATCCGCTCGACGACGGTGTTGCCGGCGTCGATGTCGACGCCCGCGTCGCGGTAGGTCAGGCCGGTGGACGGCGGCGCGCCGGGCGTGGAAGGCGTGGAGGACATCGGCGGGCCTGCGGCGCGGGGAAGCCCGCGATTTTACCCGAGGCCCGGCCGCGGGCCGCCGCGCGTGGACGCGCCGCACCCGCTGCGGCACCATTCCCGGCACGTTCGATGCCGGATTCCCGATGACGTTCCGCCGCCCCGCGCTCCGCCTGGCCTTCGCCCTCCTGCTGGCGTGCATCGCGTCGGCGGCGTCCGCGCAGCGCGTCGAGGGCGACCGCGCCCGCGCCGAAGGGCCCTACGCCACCGAAGTGCCCGTGAACGGGCAGGGCGAGGCCGAGCGCCGCACCGCGTTCGCCCGCGGGCTCAGCCAGGTGCTGTCGAAGCTGTCCGGCACGCGCAACGTCGCCGCGCTGCCGGGCGTCGGGCAGGAGCTGCGGCGCGCCGCGGAGTACGTCGAAGGCTACGACTACCGGCAGGACGAAGGCGTCTCGCGCACCGGCGCACCGACGTTCCGCACGCTGCTGGTCGTGCGCTACGACGGCGACAAGGTCGACGCGCTGGCGGCCACGCTCGGCATCCCGGTGTGGCCGCAGCCGCGCCCGAAACCCGTGCTGTGGCTGGCCATCGACGACGGCCGCGGCCCGCGGCTGGTGGGACTGCCGCAGGCGAACGCGGCGCGCGCGGCGCTGGACCAGGCGATCGCGCGCGGCTACCGGCTCGGCCTGCCGTCCGGCAATGCGGCCGAACAGGCCGCCGTCGGCGCGATCTGGCGCGGCGACACCGCCGCCATCGCGCGCGCCTCGGCGCGCTACAGCCCGCCCATGCAGCTGGTCGGCAAGCTCTACCGCAACAAGGGCGGCTGGACGGCGGAGTGGGCGTTCGTCGACGGCGGGCGCGTGCTGTCGACCTGGACGGTCGACAAGGCCGACGCGCGGCAGGCGATGGCGGCCGGTGCCGACGGCGCGGCCGACGCGCTCGTGCGGCGCTACGCGAAGCGCAGCCCGGTCGGGCCGCCGGGCAACTACGTCGTCACCTTCATCGGCCTCGACACCGCGGCCGACTACATGCGCCTGTCCGGCTACCTGCAGGGCCTGCCGGTCGTGCGCCGCATCGTGCCGGTGCGCGCCACCGCCGGCGGCGTCGAGCTCGAGCTGGAGCTGCTGAGCGGCCTGCCGGGCTTCAGGCGCGTCACCGACGCCGGCGACGTGCTGGCGCCGGTCGAGGGCGATACGCCGGTGTACCAGCTGCGCTGACGCGCGCCCGCGGCGTCGTGCCGCTCCCGAAGGACTCCCGACCGCATGGACAACGCCCAGTCGCTGCACGAGATCGCCGTGTTCCTCCGCCGCCTGCAGTGGGCTGCCGTCGTGGTCGGCGTGCTCTGGCTGCTGTGGTGGATGGGGCCGGTGCTGACGCCGTTCGTGGTCGCCGCGCTGTTCGGCTGGCTCGGCGATCCGCTGGTCGACCGCCTGCAGGCCGCCGGCCGCTCGCGCAACGTCGCGGTGACGCTGGTGTTCACGGTGATGTCGATCATCGTGCTGGTCGCGCTGCTGCTGCTGGTGCCGATGGTCGAGCGCCAGGTGACCACGCTGGTCGAATCGCTGCCGCGCTACCGCGACTGGCTGTTCGGCAGCGCGATCCCGTGGGTGGAGGCGCGCACCGGCTTCCAGGTGTCGGGCTGGCTGCAGCTGGACCGACTGATCGAGCTCGTGCGCGAGCACTGGGAGCGCGCCGGCGGCATCGCGGCGAACGTGCTGGGCGTGGTGTCGCGCTCGGGCTTCGCGGTGCTGGCGTGGCTGGCCAACATCGTGCTGATCCCGGTGCTGACGTTCTTCTTCCTGCGCGACTGGGACGTGCTGGTCGAGCGCGCCGCGTCGCTCGTCCCGCGAAGCCGCATCGACGTCGTCGCGCAGCTCGCGCGCGAATCCAGCGACGTCCTCGGCGCGTTCCTGCGCGGGCAGTTCCTGGTGATGCTGATCCTCGGCGTGATGTACGGCGTCGGCCTGTGGGCGGTGGGCATCGACCTCGGCCTGCTGATCGGCCTGATCGCGGGGCTGTTCACCTTCATCCCGTACCTCGGTCCCGCCAGCGGCATCATCCTGGGCTCGATCGCCGCGCTCGTGCAGTACGGCGACTGGCCGCACCTGCTCGGCGTGCTGGCGGTGTTCGGGGTGGGGCAGGTGATCGAGAGCTACTGGCTCACGCCCAAGCTGGTGGGCGACCGCATCGGCCTGCATCCGATGGCGGTGATCTTCGCCGTGCTCGCCGGCGGCCAGCTGTTC
>JXCB02000032.1 GCA_000828075.3 Tolypothrix campylonemoides VB511288
GAGCCGCGCCGCGGCGCGAGGCGCCGCCTGCGCGCGATGCGGACTTCGGAAACGACTTCGCGGACGACGACATCCCGTTCTGACTCCGCCGGCGTGGCCCGCGCGGAGGCCCGCTCGCTGCGGGCCTTCGTTCGTCTGCGGGATGCGTCGCGCGCCGCGCGTCCTCGGCGTCGGGCAGGTTCAGGGCGCCTGCGGCAGGGCCGGTATCATGGCGCCACCAAGGCCGCCACGACGGCAGCCGGAGCAACGCAAGGAACCTGTCGTGTCCACCTGGCTCGTCACCGGCGGCGCCGGTTTCATCGGCGCGAACTTCGTCCTCGACGCCGTGCGCGCGGGCGTCCGCGTCGTCAATCTCGACCTGCTGACCTACGCCGGCAACCCGGACACGCTGTCCGCGCTCGACGGCGATCCGAACCACGTGTTCGTGCAGGGCGATATCGGCGACGCCGCGTTCGTCGCGCGCCTGCTGCGCGAGCATCGCCCCGACGCGGTCGTCAACTTCGCCGCCGAGAGCCACGTCGACCGCTCGATCGACGGCCCGGCGGCGTTCGTGCAGACCAACGTGGTCGGCACGCTGTCGCTGCTGGAGCGGGTGCGCGACCACTGGAAGGCGCTCGACGCCGCCGCGCGCGATTCGTTCCGCTTCCTGCACGTGTCGACCGACGAGGTCTACGGATCGCTCGGCGAGACCGGCAAGTTCACCGAGGCCACGCCGTACGCGCCGAACTCGCCGTACTCCGCGTCGAAGGCGGCGTCGGACCATCTCGTCCGCGCGTTCCATCACACGTACGGGCTGCCGGTGCTGACCACCAACTGCAGCAACAACTACGGCCCGTACCAGTTCCCCGAGAAGCTGATCCCGCTGATGATCGCCAAGGCGCTGGCCGGCGAGCCGCTGCCGGTGTACGGAGACGGGCGCAACGTGCGCGACTGGCTGTACGTCGGCGACCACTGCGCCGCGATCCGGCGCGTGCTCGAGGCCGGCCGCATCGGCGAGACCTACAACGTCGGCGGCGACGCCGAGCGCGCGAACATCGACGTGGTGGCCACGATCTGCGCGCTGCTCGACGCGCGCCGGCCGCTCCCCGGCGGTCGCGCGCGCGAGTCGCTCATCACCTACGTGAAGGATCGGCCCGGCCACGACCGCCGCTACGCGATCGATGCGTCCAAGCTCAAGCGCGAGCTCGGCTGGGCGCCGACGGTGACGTTCGAGCAGGGCATCGAACGCACCGTGGACTGGTATCTCGGCCACCAGGACTGGGTGAAGCGCGTGCTGGACGGCAGCTACCGCCTCGAGCGCATCGGACAGGCCTGAGGACGCGCCATGGATCGCAAGGGCATCATCCTCGCCGGCGGCTCCGGCACCCGCCTGTACCCGCTCACGCAGTCGATCAGCAAGCAGCTGCTGCCGGTCTACGACAAGCCGATGATCTACTACCCGCTGAGCGTGCTGATGCTGGCGGGCATCCGCGAGGTGCTGATCATCAACACGCCGCACGAGCAGGCGCTGTTCCGGCGGCTGCTGGGCGACGGCACGCAATGGGGCATGCGCATCGAATACGCCGTGCAGCCGAGTCCCGACGGCCTCGCGCAGGCGTTCCTGATCGGACGCGATTTCCTCGCCGGGCAGCCGAGCTGCCTGATCCTGGGCGACAACATCTTCCACGGCCCCGGACTCACGGCGATGCTGAATCGCGCCGACGAGCGCGCGCAGGGTGCGACGGTGTTCGGCTACTGGGTGCGCGATCCGGAGCGCTACGGCGTCGCCGAGTTCGATTCCTCCGGCCGCGTCGTGGGCATCGAAGAGAAGCCGTCGGCACCACGCTCCAACTACGCGATCACGGGGCTGTATTTCTACGATGGCCGCGCGAGCGACATCGCCGCGACCCTGCTGCCGTCCGCGCGCGGCGAGCTCGAGATCACCGATCTCAACCGCCGCTATCTCGAGGACGGTTCGCTTCACCTCGAACAGCTCGGCCGCGGGTACGCGTGGCTCGACACCGGCACGCACCAGTCGCTGCTGGAAGCCTCGAACTTCATCGAGACGATCGAGGCGCGCCAGGGCTTGCGCATCTGCTGCCCCGAGGAGATCGCCTGGAACAACGGCTGGATCGACAACGAGGCCCTCGTGGCGCTCGCGAGGCCGCTGGCGAAGAACGGATACGGGCAATACCTGCTCAACCTGATCGAGCGGGGACCCGTGCCTTGAAGGTCATCGAAACCGACCTGCCGGGCTGCGTCGTCGTCGAGCCGCGCGTGCTCGGCGACGAGCGCGGGTTCTTCTACGAGTCGTTCAACCACGACCGCCTCGCCGCGCACGGACTCGCGCCCGCGTTCGTGCAGGGCAACGTGTCCTCCTCCGCGCGCGGCGTGCTGCGCGGCCTCCACTACCAGTGGCCGAAGCCGCAGGGCAAGTACGTCACCGTGCTCGAAGGCGAGGCATGGGACGTCGCGGTGGACATCCGCCGCGGCTCGCCCACGTTCGGACGCTGGACGAGCGTGCTGCTGTCGGGCGACAACAAGCGCCACTTCTGGATCCCGGACGGGTTCGCGCACGGCTTCGTCGTGCTCAGCGAACGCGCGCTGTTCTCGTACCTGTGCACGGCGACCTACGACGCGGCCGCGGACGCCGGCATCCGCTGGGACGATCCGTCGCTCGCCATCGATTGGCCGGTGCAGGCCCCGCTGCTGTCCGACAAGGACCGGCGCGCGCCGCTGCTGCGCGACGTCGCCCCAGATCGACTGCCGACGTATCCGGCATGAAGCTGCTGCTGCTCGGCGCCGGCGGCCAGGTCGGGCGGGCGCTGTCCCGCACGCTGCCGTCGCTCGGCACGGTCGTCCCGACCACGCGCAGCGGCGTGCTGGTCGACGGAACCCCTTGCGAAGCGCTCGACGTCGCCGATGCGGCCGCCGTCGGCCGCATGATCGAGCGCGTCGCGCCGGACGTCGTGGTCAACGCGGTGGCGTACACCGCGGTCGATCGCGCCGAGGACGACGTCGAGACGGCATACGCCGTCAACGCGAGGGCGCCGGCCGCGATGGCCGCGGCATGCGCCGACGTCGGCGCGACGCTGGTGCACTACTCGACCGACTACGTGTTCGACGGCACGGCGACGCGGCCCTATCGCGAAGACGATCCGACCGCGCCGCTCGGCGTCTACGGCGCGAGCAAGCTGGCCGGGGAACGCGCCGTCGCGGACAGCGGCGCGCGCCACCTGATCCTGCGCACCGCCTGGGTCTACGACCTCCACGGCCACAATTTCCTGCGCACCATGCTGCGCCTCGCGGCGGAGCGCGACGAGCTGCGCGTGGTCGACGACCAGCGCGGCACGCCGACACCGGTGTGGCTGATCGCGGAGACGACGACGGCGCTGCTGCGCACTCCCGACGTGCCGGGCGGCATCCTCCACCTGACCGCGAGCGGCGAGGCGAGCTGGTGCGAATTCGCGGGCGCGATCATCCAGCGCGGCGTGAGCACCGGCCTCCTGCATCGGAGCCCCCGGCTCGTCCCGATTTCCACCGGTGACTACCCGACGCGTGCGCGCAGGCCGGCCTATACCGTGCTCGACACGTCGAGACTGTCCCGATACGTCGTGCTTCCTTCGTGGCGCAACGCGCTCGATTCGACGCTGCGCTGACCGGCTGCACCTCGCGCTGCGAGCGATGAAGCGGCGCCCGATCATCCACGGGTGCGCCGTCGCCCGCCTCCGCCGTCGCGTTCCGTACGCGCCGGGGACGGCGTTAAGATCCGGTCGCCGCCCGGGGTGGGCGGATCACTTCAGGACGCAGGGGACAAGGACATGAAGCATCGGATCCGCGGACGCGTCGTCGCGTTCGCGCTATCACTGGCGATCATCGGCCAAACGGCCGCTGTCGACGTCGAGCAGTACATCAAGCGCGACAAGTTCAACGACATCAAGATCTCGCCGACCGGCGAGTACCTCGCTGCGACGGTGCCGCTCGAGGACCGGACGGTTCTGGCGGTCATCCGGCGCAGCGACAACGCCGTCCTCACGAAGCTCGCGCTGGAAAAGAACAACCACGTGAGCGATTTCGTCTGGGTGAACGACCAGCGGCTCATCGTCAGCGCGGCGCAGAAGTTCGGCGAGCTCGATACGCCGCAGCCCACGGGTGAACTGTTCGCCGTCAGTGCCGACGGTTCGGATGCCGAGATCCTGGTGGGATACCGCGTACAGGGACGCGGCCCCGGTTCGAAGATCCAGGACAAGAAGGCGGAGTTGGTGGCGGCGTTCCTGGTCGACTCGCTTCCCGCGGACGACAGGAACGTCGTGATCGCCGTGTGGCCCTTCTCGGAGGATCCCTACACCCGCGCCGAACGATTGGACGTCCACTCCGGTCGCCGCGCGCCGATCGTCCGGGCCCCGGTGCGCAACGCCGCATTCACCACCGACAACGCGGGCATCGTCCGCTTCGCCCTGGGCGCGGGGGCGGACAACAACCGGAAGCTCTACCACCGCGCCGGGGACGGGACGGAATGGGAGCTGATCAGCGAAGAGAAAGCGAACGGCGGACTCGAGGTTCCGATCGGGTTCTCCGCCGACAATCGTGTCGCGTACCTGCTGGTCGAACAGCCCGAGGGTCCTGATGCCGTAGTGGAGTTCGACCCGCGGACGCGTAGCCGCCGCACGCTCGTGCGCGACGACATCGTGGATCCGGCGAAGGTGATCTACCGTAACCGAACCGGCATTCCGGTCGGCGTCGTCTTCATGGACGGCAAGCCGCGCACGCACTTCTTCGACGCCGCCAGTCCCGAAGCGCGATTGCAGAAGAGTCTCGAAGCCGCGTTCGCGGACGAAGCGGTCACGATCACGTCGCAGACGGCGGACGGCAAGCTCGCGCTCGTGCAGACCCGCAGCGATCGCAACCCGGGCGACTACTTCCTTTTCGATACCGTCGCGAAGAAGGCCACGCATCTGCTGAGCCGAGCAGACTGGATCGATCCGGCCAGCAGGGCGGCGATGGCGCCTGTCACGCTGCGCGCACGCGATGGCCTCGATCTGCACGGCTATCTCACGACGCCGAGCGGGCGCCAGCCGAGGAATCTGCCGCTGATCCTGATGCCGCACGGCGGTCCGTTCGGCATCCGCGACGACTGGGGATTCGACAGCAACGTGCAGATGCTGGCCGATGCCGGTTACGCGGTGCTGCAAGTGAACTTCCGCGGCTCCGGCGGCTACGGTCGCGCCTACCACCACAAGGGCGCGAAGGAGTGGGGCAAGGCGATGCAGGACGACCTGACCGACGCCACGCGCTGGGCGGTGGCACAGGGCATCGCCGATCCCGCGCGCATCTGCATCTACGGCGCCAGCTACGGTGCCTATGCGTCGTTGATGGGCGTGGCCAAGGAACCGTCGCTGTATCGTTGCGCGGCCGGGAACGTCGGCGTGTACGACCTGCCGATGATGCACAGCCGCGGCGACATCAGCGAGCGTCGGTCCGGTGAGAACTACCTGATGGAGTGGCTCGGCCCGCCGAACGAAGTCGCCGCGTACTCGCCCAACCGCATGGCCGACCGCATCAAGGTGCCCGTCTTCCTGGCCGCCGGCGGCGAGGACGAGCGCGCCCCCATCGAGCACACCAGGCGGATGGAGCGCGCGCTGAAGGAGGCCGGCGTGCCGGTGGAGAGCGTGTACTTCGACACCGAAGGCCACGGCTACTACAAGATCGAGAACCGCCGCACCTACTACACCCGCCTGCTGTCGTTCTTCGCCCGCCACCTCGGCGGCGCGGCGCCCGCGGGCGGGGCGGCCGCGGCGAAGTAGCGGGCGTCGCGGGTCGCTTCCGCCGTCGCCGCGGTGGCGCGCGGAAACGGCCGATCCGGCACGGATGGCGCGGTGCGGGCTTCGGGTATTCTCGACGGATTCACCGTCCGAGCCCCGGAGCCCGCATGTCCTCACCGGCCCGTGTTCCCCAGCTGTCCCTGCGCGCGGTCCTGCTCGCCATCGTGCTGGCGGTCGTGCTGTCCGCCGCCAACGCCTATCTCGGCCTGTTCGCGGGCCTGACCGTCGCCACCGCGATCCCCGCGGCCGTCGTGTCGATGGGCGTGCTGCGCCTGCTGGGCGGCGGCACGATCCTGGAGAACAACATCGTGCAGACCGGCGCATCGGCCGGTTCGTCGATCGCCGCCGGCGTGATCTTCACGATCCCCGCGCTGATCATCCTCGGCTACTGGCAGGACTTCCGCTATTCGTGGGTGCTCGCCATCGCGGGTCTCGGCGGCCTGCTGGGCGTGCTGTTCTCGGTGCCGCTGCGCCGTTCGATGATCGTCGAGGATCCGCTGCCGTTCCCCGAGGGCAAGGCGGCCGCGGAAGTGTTGAAGGCCGGCGAGAACCCGGGGCCCGGGCTGAAGATCCTGGCGTTCTCCGCCGCGATCGGCGCGGCGCTCAAGGTGGCCGCGCACAGCGGCATGCGCCTGATCCCCGACACCGCCGCGGGCGCCGGCTTCTTCGGCAAGTATCTCGGCTATCTCGGCACGAACCTGTCGCCCGCGCTGCTCGGCGTGGGGTACATCGTCGGGCTCAACATCGGCATCGTGGTGGTGTCCGGCAGCATCCTGTCGTGGCACATCGCGATCCCGCTCTACCAGATGTTCTTCCTCGGCAGCGATCCGGCGCTGGCGTCCAGCATCGCCGGTGCCGGCGCGGAGGATGTCGCCGGCGCGATCTGGTCGGCGAAGATCCGCTACCTCGGCGTCGGGGCGATGCTCGTCGGCGGCGTGTGGACGCTGTTCTCGCTGCGCAAGTCGCTGCTGTCCGGCGTCCGGAGCGGCATCGCCGCCGCGCGCGCCGGTGCCGGCGGCGGCGCGGTGGCCGAGACCGAGCGCGACCTGCCGATGAAGTGGATGCTCGTGGCGCTGGTGGTGTTCGTCGTGCCGCTGCTGCTGCTGTACCAGGCGATCGTCGGCATGTGGCACGTCAGCGTGCCGATGGCGGTGATCATGATCGTGGCCGGCTTCCTGTTCGTGTCGGTGTCGGCGTATCTCGCGGGACTGGTCGGCTCGTCGAACAACCCGGTGTCCGGCATCACCATCGCGACCATTTTGTTCGCGTCCGTCGTGCTGCTGGTGCTGCTCGGGTCGGCCGGGCAGACACCGGTGGGCAGCGGCGGCGCACCGCTGGGCGCGGTCGCCGCGATCATGATCGGCGCCGTGGTCTGCTGCGCGGCGGCCGTGGGCGGCGACAACCTGCAGGACCTCAAGGCCGGCTACATCGTCGGCGCCACGCCGTGGAAGCAGCAGCTCATGCTGGGCATCGGCGCGTTCTCGTGCGCGCTGATCATGGCGCCGGTGCTGAACATCCTGGCCGAGGCGTACGGCATCGGCGCGCCGACGGCGGAACACCCGAACCCGCTGTCGGCCCCGCAGGCCACGCTGATGGCGTCGGTCGCGAAGGGCCTGTTCGGCGGCGAGCTGCCGTGGGGCATCATCGCCATCGGCGCGGTGATCGGCGCGGCGATCATCGCCGTGGACGAGGCGCTGAAGGCGCGCGGCAGCCACTTCCGCGTGCCCGTGCTGGCCGCGGCCATCGGCATCTACCTGCCGCTGGAGCTGATGGTGCCGATCTTCCTCGGCGGCCTGCTGGCCTACCTGGTCGAACGGCGCCATGGCGTGGTCGGCACCGCCGACGAAGCCGCGCGCGACCGGGTGCATCGCCCCGGCACGCTGTTCGCGGCGGGCCTGATCACGGGCGAGGCCCTGATGGGCATCGCGGTCGGCATCGCCATCTACGCCACCAAGGACCGCGACGTCCTCGTCGTGCCCGAGCGCTTCCAGCAGGGCGAGGTCGTCGGCCTGGCCGTGCTCGCGATCGTCGGCTGGCTGCTCTACCGCACCGGCGCCCGCGCCGCCGTGCGCGGCGCCTGATCCCTTCCCCGACGCCCGGGCGCGTGCCCGGGCCCGCTTCCCCGCACCCGCTGGAGTCAACGTGACCGTCCGCACCGCCCTGCTGTCGTCCGCGCTGCTGCTCGCGCTGTCCGCCCACGCCGAGGCCGCGCCGCGCGGCTTCACCATCCGCGACCTCGCCACGCTCGACCGCGTGTCGTCGCCGACGCTGTCGCCGAACGGTCGCCACGTCGTGTTCGCCAGGCGCGTCGTCGATTTCGACGCGAACAAGGCGAGCACGTCGCTGTGGATCGAGGACCTGCGCGCGCGCGACGCGGCGCCGCCGAAGCGGCTGACGCCGGACGGCTGGAACGTCAACTCGCCCGCGTTCTCGCCGGACGGCCGCACCGTGTACTTCCTCAGCGCGAAGTCGGGCAGCCAGCAGCTCTATGCGATCGACGCCGACGGCGGCACGCCGCGGCAGCTCACCGCGTTCGACGCCGACGTCGGCAGCTTCAAGCTGTCGCCCGACGGCACGCGCGTGGCGTTCAGCGCCGAGGCGTTCCCCGACTGCGGCGCCGACTTCGCGTGCACGAAGAAGCGGCTGGACGCGACCGCGGCGCGCAAGAGCAGCGGCGTGCTGTTCGAGCGCATGTTCATCCGCCACTGGGATGCCTGGAACGACGGACGCCTCAACCGCCTGTTCGTCGCCGCGCTGCCGGCGGGCGACGCGAAGCCCGCGGCGCAGGCGACGCTGGTGAGCGACGACGTGATCGGCGACATCCCGTCCAAGCCGTTCGGCGACGACAGCGAATACGCGTGGGCGCCGGACGGCCGCAGCCTCGTGTTCGCCGCGCGCAAGGCCGACCGCACCGAACCGTGGTCGACCAACTTCGACCTCTACCAGGCGAGCGCCGACGGTGCCGGCGAGGCGCGCAACCTGACCGCGCAGAACCCCGCCTGGGACACCGGCCCGGTGTTCGCGGCCGACGGCAGGACGCTGTACTACCGCGCGATGAAGCGCCCGGGTTTCGAGGCCGACCGCTTCGGCATCGTCGCGCTCGATCTCGCCAGCGGCCAGCGGCGCGAGGTCGCCGCCGACTGGGACCGCAGCGCCGACGCGCTCGCGCTGTCCGCCGACGGCCGCACGCTGTACGTCAACGCGCAGCACGTGGGCCAGCATCCGCTGTTCGCGGTCGACGTCGCCAGCGGCGCGGTGCGCGAGGTGGCGGCCGACGGCAGCGTGTCGGACTTCGACCTCGCCGGCGGCACGCTCGCGTTCACCCGCAGCACGCTCAAGAGCGGCGACCAGCTGTTCGTCGCGCAGGCCGACGGCGCCAACGCGCGCGCGATCACGCCGAGCGCCGGCGAGATGGTGCCCGAGGCCGCGTTCGGCGACTTCGAGCAGTTCACGTTCAAGGGCTGGAACGACGAGACCGTGCACGGCTACGTCGTGAAGCCGTGGAACTACAAGGCGGGCGAGACGTATCCGGTCGCGTTCCTGATCCACGGCGGCCCGCAGGGCAGCTTCGGCAACGGCTGGAGCTACCGCTGGAACCCGCAGACGTACGCGGGGCAGGGCTATGCGGTGGTCATGATCGATTTCCACGGTTCGACCGGCTACGGCCAGGCGTTCACCGACTCGATCAGCCAGCACTGGGGCGATCGCCCGCTGGAGGACCTGCAGAAGGGCTGGGCCGCCGCGCAGGAGAAGTACGCCTTCCTCGATGGCGATCGCGCCTGCGCGCTCGGCGCGAGCTACGGCGGCTACATGGTCAACTGGATCGCCGGCAACTGGTTCGATTCCAGCGGGAACTCGCCGTGGAAATGCCTCGTCAACCACGACGGCGTGTTCGACCAGCGGATGATGGGCTACGCGACCGAGGAGCTGTGGTTCACCGAGTGGGAGAACGGCGGCACGCCGTTTGATGCGCCCGCGAACTACGAGAAGTTCAACCCGGTCAACCACGTGAGCAAGTGGCGCGTGCCGATGCTGGTCATCCACGGCCAGCAGGACTTCCGTATCCCGGTGGAGCAGGGCATCGCCGCGTTCACCGCGCTGCAGCGCCGGGGCATCGAGTCGCAGTTCCTCTACTTCCCCGACGAGAACCACTGGGTGCTGAAGCCGCAGAACAGCGTGCAGTGGCACGACACCGTCAACGCCTGGCTGCGCAGGCACATCGGCGGCGGGCGCTGACGGATGGCGGCGCCCGCGGATGCGGCGGTGGAGAACACCGCGCTGGTCACCAACGACGTCGTCGTCCTCGGCCTGCTCGCGCTGATCCTCGGCGCGGTGTTCTGGACGGCGTCGCGCCCCTCCGGCTTCTGGCATCGCTTCTACGGCATCGTGCCCGCGCTGCTGCTGTGCTACCTGCTGCCGGCGGTGCTCAACACGCTGGGCATCATCAACGGCGCGGCGTCGGCGCTGTATCCGGTCGCGCGCGACGTCCTCCTGCCCAGTTCGCTGGTGCTGCTGTGCGTGGCGATCGACTTCAAGGCGATCGCGCGGCTCGGGCCGAAGGCGGTGGTGATGTTCCTCACCGGGACCGCGGGCGTGATGCTCGGCGCGCTGGTGGCGTTCTTCGCGATGCGGCTGATCCACCCGGAGACCGTCGCCGGCGACACGTGGCGCGGCATGACGACGGTGGCCGGTTCGTGGATCGGCGGCGGCGCCAACCAGGCGGCGATGAAGGAGGTCTTCGCGGTCGACCCCAACGTGTTCGGGCAATTCGTCGCCGTCGACGTGCTGGTCGCAAACGTCTGGATGGCCGTGCTGCTGTTCCTGGCCGCGCGCAGCGCCGCGTTCGATCGCTGGACGGGCGCCGACGTGGGCGCGATCGAAGACGTCAAGCGGCGCATCGAGGCCTACCAGGCGGCGCACACGCGCGTACCGTCGCTGACCGACCTCATGATCATCGTGTCGCTGGCGCTGGTGGCCACCGGACTCGCGCACGCGATCACCGATCCGCTGGTCGCGTGGATCGGCAGCCTCCCCGCGGAGTGGAACCTGCGCAACTACAGCCTGACGGCGCGCTTCTTCTGGATCACGGTGCTTGCCACGACGTTCGGGCTGGCGCTGAGCTTCACGCGCGCGCGCGAGCTCGAAGCCGCCGGGGCATCGCGGGTCGGCTCGGTGCTGCTGTACATCCTCGTGGCGACCATCGGCATGCAGATGGACCTGGGCGCGCTGCTGGAGCGGCCGTGGCTGTTCGCGATGGGACTGATCTGGATCGCGGTGCACGGCGGACTGCTCTTGCTGGTCGCAAAGCTCATCCGCGCGCCGCTGTTCTTCCTCGCGGTTGGATCGCAGGCCAACATCGGCGGCGCCGCGTCGGCCCCGGTGGTGGCGAGCGCCTTCCATCCGGCGCTGGCCCCGGTCGGCGTGCTGCTGGCCGTGCTGGGCTACGCGCTGGGCACGTACTGCGCGTACCTGGTGGGACTCGCGCTGCAGGCGGTGGCGTAGGCGTTCCGCGCGCTTCGCGGGCCTCAGCAGCAGCGGCTGCGGCCGCGTCCGTAGCGCGCGGCCATGCGCTCGCGATGGAACGCCTCGCGCGACATCGGCGCCGTGCCCGGATGGACGCGGCGCACGTGCTCGGCGTAGGTCTCGTAGTCGGGGATGCCGACCGCCAGGCGCGCGGTGTCGCAGGCGAGCTGCCAGGCGCGCCGCAGCGCCGCGCCGAGGCGCGCGAGCGTGCGGGCCCCGGTGCGATCAGCGCGCATCGGCCGCGGCGACTGCATCGAGGGCGACGTAGCCCGATTCCTGCGCGGTCGGTTCGCGGCTGCGACGCGCGGCGAGCGCGGCGCGCACGCCGAACACCACCGCGCTCAGCAGCACCAGCATGAACAGCGCGCACAGCACCGCGTCCAGCCAGTTGTTGAACACGACGCGCTGCATCGCGTCCAGCGACTTCGCCGGCGCCAGCACTTCGCCGCGCTCCGCGGCGTCGGCGAACTTCCGCGCGTTGGCGATGAAGCCGATCTTCGGGTCGGGATGGAACAGCTTCTGCCAGCCCGCGGTCATCGTGCAGACCAGCAGCCACAGCGTCGGCACCAGCGGGATCCACAGGTAGCGCTCGCGCTTCATCTTGACCATCACCACGCAGCAGAACACCAGCGCCATGCCGGCGAGCATCTGGTTGGCGATGCCGAACAGCGGCCACAGCGTGTTGATGCCGCCGAGCGGATCGACCACGCCCTGGTAGAGGAAATAGCCCCAGCCCGCCACCGCGAGCGCGGTGCAGGCGATGTTCGCCGTCCAGCTCTCGGTGCGCTTGAACGGCGCGTAGGCCAGGCCGATCAGCTCCTGGATCATGAAGCGCGCCACGCGCGTGCCGGCGTCGATCGTGGTGAGGATGAACAGCGCTTCGAACAGGATGGCGTAGTGGTACCAGAACGCCATCATCCCTTCGCCCGGAATCAGCCCGTGCAGGATCTGCGCCATGCCCACGGCCAGCGTGGGCGCGCCGCCGGTGCGCGAGAGGATGGTGGATTCGCCGATCTCCTTCGCCGTGGCCGTCAGCGCCTCGGGCGTGATCACGAACCCGAGCCCGCGGATCGCCTCCGCCGCCGACTCCACGCTCGTGCCCAGCAGCGCGGCCGGCGCGTTCATCGCGAAGTAGATGCCCGGATCGAGCACGCAGGCGGCGATCAGCGCCATGATCGCGACGAACGCCTCCATCAGCATGCCGCCGTAGCCGACGACGGGGATGTGCGCTTCGCTGGCGATCAGCTTCGGCGTGGTGCCGGAGCTGATCAGCGAATGGAAGCCCGACACCGCGCCGCAGGCGATGGTGATGAACAGGAACGGGAACAGCGAGCCCGCGAACACCGGCCCGGTGCCGTCGACGAAGCGCGTGATCGACGGCATCCGCAGCTCGGGCTGCGCGATCACGATGGCGAGCGCGAGGATGACGACCGTGCCGATCTTGAGGAACGTCGACAGGTAGTCGCGCGGCGCGAGCAGCAGCCACACCGGCAGCACCGCGGCGACGAAGCCGTAGCCGATCATCAGCCACGCCAGCGTCGTGCCCTGCAGCGTGAACGCCGCGGCCCACCGCGGGTCGGCGGCGACGTGGCCGCCGAGCCAGATCGCGAGCAGCAGCAGCACCAGTCCGAGGATCGACACCTCGAGGATGCGGCCCGGGCGGAACCAGCGCAGGTACAGGCCCATCAGGATGGCGATGGGGATCGTCATCGCGACGGTGAACGTGCCCCACGGGCTTTCGGCCAGTGCCTTGACCACCACCAGCGCGAGCACCGCCAGCAGGATCACCATGATCATCAGGATGCCGACCATCGTGATCACGCCCGCGGCCGGGCCCATCTCGGCGCGGATCATCTCGCCCAGCGACCTGCCGTCGCGCCGCGTGGAGAAGAACAGCACCAGCATGTCCTGCACCGCGCCGGCGAGCACCACGCCGACGAGGATCCACAGCGTGCCGGGCAGGTAGCCCATCTGCGCGGCGAGCACCGGGCCGACCAGCGGGCCGGCGCCGGCGATCGCGGCGAAGTGGTGGCCGAACACCACGCTGCGCGGCGTCGGCACGTAGTCGAGGCCGTCGTTGCGCCGCCACGCGGGCGTCGCGCGCGTCGGGTCGATGCCGAGCGCGCGGTGCGCGATCCAGCGGCCGTAGAAGCGGTAGGCGATCGCGAACGTGCACACCGACGCCACCACCAGCCACATCGCGCCGATGGTCTCGCCGCGATGCAGCGCGACGGTGCCGAGGCAGAACGCCGCGAGCACCGCCAGCGCGATCCATCCGATCCAGGAAAGCCCCTTCATGCCGCCGCCTCCGGTGGGAACCGCGCGAGCGTCGCGCCGCGGGCGGTCGCGGTCAATGCACGCCGCCGCATGGCGCATGCGACCTTGGTCGAAGCGCGACCGCGGTCGCGCCTACAGCCAGCGCGCGCGCTTGAGCAGGCGGTAGACGATGCCGCAGACGACCGCGGTGGCCGCGATCACGGCCGCATAGCCCCAGCGCGTGTGCACCTCGGGCATGAACTCGAAGTTCATCCCGTACCAGCTCGCGATCAGCGTCGGCGCGGCCAGCAGCGCCGCCCAGCCCGCAAGGCGCTTCACCACCTCGCCCTGGCGGATCGTCACCAGCGACAGGTTGACGTTCATCGCCGCGGTGAGCATCTCGCGCAGCGTGTCGGTGCTGTCGTTGAGGCGCACGGTGTGGTCGAACACGTCGCGGAAGTACAGCGCGCTGTTCTCGTCGACCAGCGCGCCGCGCATGCGCGCGAGCTGCCCGAGGATGTCCTGCAGCGGCGCCACGGCCATGCGCAGCCGCGTGAGCTCGCGCTTGAGGTCGTACAGCTTGCGCACGGTGTCCTTGCGGAAGTCCTCGGCGAAGACGTCGTGCTCCAGCAGGTTCAGCTCGTTGCCGAAGTCGTCGACGATCGGCGCGAAGCTGTCGACGATCTGGTCCAGCACCATGTACAGGCCGGCCGCGGGGCCGCGCACCATGTCCTCGGGCTCGCGTTCGAAGCGCGCGCGGGCGGGCGCATAGCTGACCGACGCGCCGTGGCGCACCGTGACCAGGTAGCGCGGGCCGACGAACACGTGCGTCTCCCCGAAGCGGATCGCGCCGTCGGTGCGCTGCGCGGTGTGCGCGGCAATGAACAGCGAGTTGCCGTAGCTCTCCAGCTTCGGGCGCTGGTGCGCATGGTGCGCGTCCTCGACGGCGAGGTCGTGCAGGCCGAACTCCTCCTGCAGCTTGTCGAGCACGGCCTCCTGCGGCTCGTACAGCCCGACCCAGACGAAGCTGCCGTCGTCGACGGCGAGCACGTCGCTGATCGCGTCGAGCGTGATGTCGCGGCGGCTGCCGTCGCGGCCGTAGGCGACGCAGTTGACGACGCAGCGCGGAATGCCGCGGGCGTCGCAGGCGAGCGGATCGGCGTGGGCGTCCATCATGCGCGCATCGTGCCGCGCACCTGCCGCGGCGGCAACGGCGGCGCGCGGTAAAATCGCCGGCCACGTCCGCACGGCCGCCCCGCATGTCCTGCCGCACCCGCTTCGCCCCCAGCCCCACCGGCTACCTCCACATCGGCGGCGCGCGCACCGCGCTGTACTGCTGGCTCGAGGCGCGCCGCCGCGGCGGACAGTTCATCCTGCGCATCGAGGACACCGACCGCGAGCGCAGCACCGACGCCGCCGTGCAGGCGATCCTCGACGGCATGCAGTGGCTGGGCCTCGCGCACGACGAAGGCCCGGTGTTCCAGACCGCGCGCTTCGACCGCTATCGCCAGGTCGCCGGCGAGCTCGTGCAGGCCGGCAAGGCGTACTACGCGTACGAGAGCCGCGAGGAGCTCGACGCCATCCGCGAAGCCGCGCAGGCCGCGGGCGGCAAGCCGCGCTACGACGGCCGCGCGCGCGAGCTGAACCTGCCCGACCGCGACGACCCGAACAAGGTCGTCCGCTTCAAGAATCCCCTGTCGGGCGAAGTGGTCTTCGACGACAAGGTGAAAGGTCGCATCGCATGGGCGAACGAGGAGCTCGACGACCTCGTCATCGTGCGCAGCGACGGCTTCCCGACGTACAACTTCGCCGTGGTGATCGACGACATCGACATGGCGATCACCGACGTGATCCGCGGCGACGACCACGTCAACAACACGCCGCGCCAGATCAACCTCTACCACGCGCTGGGTGCCACGCCGCCGGCGTTCGCGCACCTGCCGATGATCCTCGACGCCGAGGGCAAGAAGCTGTCCAAGCGCACCAACGCGGTGTCGGTGATGGACTACCGCGACGCCGGCTACCTGCCGCACGCGGTGCTGAACTACCTGGTGCGGCTGGGCTGGTCGCACGGGGACCAGGAGGTGTTCTCGATCGACGAGATGGTCGCGCTGTTCCGCGTCGAGGACGTCAACCAGTCCGCGGCGCGCTTCGACACCGTCAAGCTCGGCTGGCTCAACCAGCAGTACCTGAAGCACGACGATCCGCAGGCGGTCGCCGCGCACCTGCGCTGGCACCTCGCGCAGGCGGGCTACGACGTCGACGCCGGCCCCGATCCCGCCGACGTCGTCGTCGCGCTGCGCGACCGCGTGCAGACGCTGCGCGAGATGGCCGAGCGCGCGGCGGTCTGGTATCGCCCGGTCGAACGCTACGACGAGGCCGCGGTGAAGAAGCACTTCGGCGCGGCCGCGCGCGCCCCGCTGCAGCACGCGCGCGACGCGCTGGCCGCATTGCCGGCGTGGACGGTCGAGGCGGTGAACGGCGCCCTTCACGGCACCGCGGAGGCGCTGGGCCTGGGCATGGGCAAGGTCGCGCAGCCGCTGCGCGTGGCCGTCACCGGCACGCAGGTGAGCCCGGACATCGGATACACCGTCTTCCTCGCCGGCCGCGACGCCGCGTTGAAGCGCATCGACCGCGCCCTCACCTTGGTCGTGGACTGACGCCGATCCGCCGATGAGCCAGCACGCCTGCACCGACCCGCGCCACCACGTCCACGACGGCGACGCCTTCGTGGCCGAGGTCGAGCGCGCGTGCGAGGCGCGCGGCCTGCGGCTGACCCCGATCCGCGCGCACGCGCTGCGGCTGATCGCCGACGCCGGCCGGCCGGTGAAGGCCTACGAGCTGCTCGACCTGATGAAGGCCGGCCACGAGGGCGCCGCGCCGCCGACGGTCTACCGCGCGCTCGACTTCCTGATGGAGCACGGCTTCGTCCACAAGCTGTCGTCGATCAACGCCTACGTCGGCTGCCACCACCCGGGCGGCGAGCAGCACGCGGTGCCGTTCCTGATCTGCGAGCGCTGCCAGAGCGCGACCGAGCTCGAGGACCGCGCCGTGGTCGACATGCTCGAAGCGCGCGCGAGGGAGCTCGGCTTCGCGCCGTCGGCGCAGACGCTGGAAGTGCACGGGCTCTGCGCGGACTGCGCGCGCGGCTGATCGAAGCGGCCATCGGTCGCCGCGGCGCCCGCTTCCCCGACGAAAAAAAGCGCCGGCCTCGCGGCCGGCGCTCCGACCCCGGCCGCCGGACCCTGACGGCGGCCGAAGACTGTCGACGCCGCGCCCGCGGGCGCAGCGCCCTGCGCGGTCAGAAGAACATCCGCACGCCGAACGCCACGCCGCGGCCCGGCAGCGGGGCGACGTCCTTCAGGAACGACGTGTGCAGGCGCGCCTCCTCGTCGGTGAGGTTGGTGCCGTCGAGGAAGATCTCCCACGCGTTGCCCGCGGCGGTGTCCTGGTGCCAGGCGACGTGCGCGTCGACCAGCGTGTAGCCGGGCGTCTCGCTCTCGAGCTCGGCGACCTTGTCCTGGCGGTCGTAGCGGATCGCGCCGAGCGACGCGCGCAGCGGGCCGCGCGCCCAGCGCAGCTCGCCGCCCACGCGCATCGGCGCGATGCGCGGCAGGGTGCCGTCGGCGGCGAGGATGCCCGTGCGGTTGTGGTTGTGGTCGCCGTGGGTGATCACGACCGGCACCACGCGCTCGTCGCCGCCGTCGAGTTCGCCGCGCACGTAGTCGCCGAACAGGCGCACGTTCCATTCGCCGGACGCGTTGTCGGCCAGCAGCACGTCGACCTCGGCCTCGGCGCCGTTGAAGCGCGCGTCCGCCTGCGTCCACAGCGTGACCACGTCGCCGCCGTCGGTCAGCACCTCGCCGGGCACGGTGGTGGAGCCGAGCGAGGAGAGGTAGATGAAGTCGTCGTAGCGCACGTGGTAGATCGATGCGCCCACGGTCACGCGGTCGGTGTGCCAGTGCGCGCCGAGCTCGATGCGGTTGGCGGTCTCCTCGCGCAGGCTGTCGGTGCCGACCTCGATCTGGTCGGTGGCCACGTGGAAGCCGTTGGAGTACAGCTCCTCCGCCGTCGGCGCGCGCTGCGCGCGGTCGAGGCCGAGCGAGAGGTGGAAGTCGTTGCTGATGTTCCAGCGCAGCGCGGCGGACGCGCTCTCGGTGTCGAAGTCGCGCTCGAGGCGGCGGTCGGGCAGCAGCTCCTGTTCGACCGTCTCGATCCTGGTGCGATCCAGGCGCGCGCCGAGCTCCACGCGCACCGGCCCGAAGTCGCGCTCGCCGATCCAGAACAGGCCGACGTCGCGCGCCTCCGACGGCGGCACGAACGCCTCCTCGCCGACGGCCTCGAAGTCGCGCTTCGAGCCCTGCACGCCGAACGCGCCGCGCCAGCCGCCCCACGGCGCGTGCACCAGCTCGACGCGGCCCTCGGTCGTGGTGTTGTCGAACACGGTGCCGATCTCGGCGCCTTCGAACTCGGTGTGCGTGTAGTCGGTGTGCGCGACCTTGACGCGCAGCGATTCGAACGCGCCGAGGTCGTTGAGGCCGCCGCGGACCTCGTAGCGGCGCTGGTCGAGTTCGAGGCGAACGGCGGCTTCTTCTTCCTCCTCCTCCTCGCCCGGCAGCGGCTCCTCTTCGTCCTCGTGCTCGTGCGCGCCGCCGGGGATGCCGTAGCGCGTGTTGAACAGGCTGGCGCCGACGCCGAAGAAGCCGCGGTCGAACAGCAGCGTCGCGCCGAGCGCGCCGGCGTCGGTCTTCACCGCGCTGTTGGGCAGCACGTCGCGCGCCTGCTCGTGCTCCTCGCCCTCGGCGGCTTCTTCCTCGCGCAGCGCGCGGCTCTCGGCGAAACCGGGGATCTCGTAATCGTCGGTGCGCCGCACCAGGCCATCGGCGTGCAGCACCAGGCGGCCGTCGAGGCCGGTGCCGTCGACGCGGAACATGCCGGTGCGCTCGTCGTTGACGGTGTTGCCGCGCAGTTCGGCGCGGCCCTGGAACGGCTGCTCGGTCGCGCGCTCCGGGATGCGGCCGTCGACGACGTTCACCGCGCCGCCGATCGCGCCGCTGCCGTACAGCAGGGTGGCCGGGCCCTTCAGCACTTCGATCTGGTCGGCGAGGAACGGTTCGATCGTCACCGCGTGGTCGACGCTGACCGTGGAGGCGTCGGCCGAGGCCAGGCCTTCGCTCAGCACCTGCACGCGCGCGCCGTCGAGGCCGCGGATGATCGGGCGGCCCACGCCGGGGCCGAAGTAGGAGCTCTGCACGCCGGGCAGGCGGCTGACGGTTTCGCCGATGGAGCTGGCCTTGACCTCGTCGAGGCGCTCGCCGGCCAGCACCTCGACCGGACGCGAGATGTCCTCCGCGCTGCCGCCCAGCGGCGAGGCGGTCACCACGATCGAATCGAGATCCACCGGTTCGCGGTGCGGATCGCCCGGCGGCGGCGCCTGCTGCGCGACGGCGGGTGCGGCGAGCGCGAGCAGCAGGGCGGCGGTGAGCAGGCGGCGGCGGGGCAGTGCGTGCGGAGCGGTCGGTCGGTGCATGGGGGCCTTCACTGGAAGTCGATGCGGCAATGTTATAAAGTTTCACGCACGATGTCGTCCCCCGCCGAAAGTCATTGCCCGTGACCCGTCCCCCCTCCTGGCTCGATCGCCTCGGTGCCGCCGGCTCGCTGCTCTGCGCGATCCACTGCGCGCTGCTGCCGATCGGACTCGCGCTGCTGCCGTCGCTGGGGCTGGCGCTGTGGACCGACGACGGGGTCGAGCGCGGCTTCGTGGCGTTCGCGACGCTGCTCGGCGTGTTCACGCTCGTCTGGGGCTATCGCCGCCACCACGCGCTGCGTGCGCTGGGCTTCATGATCCCGGGGCTGGCGCTGCTGTGGTTCGCGCTGCTCTACGCGCCGCTGCACGACGCGCGCAACGCGGCGCACGCGGTGGTGATGACCGTCGGCGGCACGCTGGTGGCGGTGGCCCATCTCGTCAACCTGCGCCTCAACCACGGCCACGTGCACGACGCCAGCTGCGCGCACTGAGCGCCGCGCGCGGAAAGGCCGGCAAACCCGCGCCTGTGCTAGGCTTCGCCCCCTCGCGCGCAGGCGCGATCCTCCGCGCCGGCCGCGGCCGCACGCTGCGGCGCGAATCCACGACACACACGCATCAGTTCCAGGAGCACCGTATGGGCAAGGGCGACCGCAAGACCGCCAAGGGCAAGCGTTACAACTCCAGCTACGGCAACGCGCGTCCGAAGGCCGTCGCCAAGGCCGCCGGCGCGGTCGCCGCCCCGGTGGCGAAGAAGGCCGCGACCAAGACCGCCGCCAAGGCGCCGGCGAAGAAGGTCGTCACGAAGAAGGCCGGCGCGAAGGAGTGATCCCGCGCAGCCGCCTTCGGGCGTCGCAGGAGGAAGCCCCGCGGAAGCGGGGCTTTTTCGTTGGCGCGGTCGTGCGCAGGAACGCCGCGCCGGCCCGCGCTCAGCGCGCGGCCTTCGCCTCGATCGCGCGCCACGCGCGCAGCAGGTTCTCGCCCAGAACCTTGCGGATGACCGCGTCGGAATGCCCGCGCGCGCGCATGCCGGCCACGAGGTTCGGATAGTCCGCCACCGTCTTCAGCTGCGCCGGCAGCGCGCCGCCGACGCCGTCGAAATCCGAGCCGATGCCGACGTGGTCCTCGCCGAGCACCGCGATGGCGTGGTCGATCTGGTCGAGCACCTGCGCGATGTCGGTCGGCCGCTTGGGATGCGCCGCGTCCCACTCGGCGTCGAACTGCCCCAGCGTCTTCGCCGGCGCTTCGCCGCGCGCCTTGGCCGCGTCGAGCGACGTCTGGAACTCCGCGGCCGCGCGGAAGTACGCG
>JXCB02000034.1 GCA_000828075.3 Tolypothrix campylonemoides VB511288
CACAGGAGTGTCCAAAATGCGGCACGATGGTTAAGAAATCGTTGTCAACTAGAACGCACACTTGCAAATGTGGTTGTGTTCTGCAACGTGACTATGCGGCTGCAATCAATATACTTCGTAAGGGCAAAGAAAAAATTGCTACCTCAGGGCATGGGGAAAGCAAGCCGACTTCTAAGAAGAAGGCAAGAAACGCTAGGGGAGTTGGAAGCTCTACTCATGTTGGTGCAAACCTGCATAAGCAACTTCCGACGTTGAGCCTAGAATCCCACGGCTTTTTGTGAAGATGAGCGAAGCGAAATCTTCATAGCCGTGGGAGTGTCAACCGATAAATTTATGCCAAAAAAGTGCTTGTCCTCTGCCACAAAAAGAACACACAACTATCCAGTGCGCTTAAGCGATATCGAATTGGACTGGCTACGCATAAAAGCCCAAGATGCGGGGATGCCTGCCAGTGAACTCATTAGGCGCTTAACTTTGGGTAAACCACTCCCCAAACGACTAAGTAAAATCTCGCTTGCCACTTACATTGAGTTGGGACGCATCGGAAACAACATCAACCAGCTAACCAAAGCTGCAAATATTGCAATCAAAGTGGGGTACTCGCCACCCGCAGATCCAAAACTACTGTCCGAACTTCTAGAACTGCTACACCAGTGCAGGCGACAACTAGCTTGTGTGGATGTTGACAACTCGGACGACGACTATGAGTCGGAGGAACCAGAGGATGATTGGCAAGCAGAAGAAGGGTAGGGGATTTCGGGGACTGCTGGACTATCTTGAATCCAGTCCAGGTTCTCGGTTAATTGGTGGTAACATGAGTGGACGGAACGCTCTTGAATTAGCACGGGAATTCAAACTGTCAAGACAGCTTAACCCAGAAGTTGAGCGAGCAGTGTACCACGTATCACTTTCAGCAGCCAAGAGCGATCGCCTAGATGATGACCAATGGTGTGAGATTGCCAACAAGTACATGGAGCAGATGGGCTTTGACTCCAACCAGTTCGCCACCTACCGCCACAACAACACCGATGATGACCACATCCATATTGTAGCCAGCAGAATCAGGTTTGATACTAGTTTAGTAGTAAACGATAGCTGGGATTATGTGCGCTCAGAAAAGGTACTGCGAGAACTCGAAAAAGAATATGGACTAACCCAAGTACAAGGTAGCCGCGAGAAACTAGCCCGTACAACCAGCACTGGACAAATCAGACGCATGAGGCGGGAGCAACAGGAGTACGAGAATGGTAAACGCGCAACGCCGCCAGAACTGCCAATTAAGGAAAAGCTCCAAGAACTCATCGACCACGCCACAACAGACCATCCAACGATGCCCCAACTGATTGAGCGACTGCAACTATTAGGTGTGGAAGTTCGCCACGGATTTACACGTAATGGTAAATCAAAAGGTATCAGTTATTTAATGGATGGGCAAGCCTTTAGTGGTTCTCAGTTAGGGAGCGCGTATACTTTCCCCGGATTACAAAAACATAAGGCAGTTGACTACAAGTTTGAACGTGATGATCTAAAGATTCAGCAGCAGCTTTTAAACCCAGTTAAACCGATACAAATTAATCAGCATCCGCTTAAGGATGACCAACCCGACACAGCACTAGCGACAGCATTTAGAGAAACAGCATTTAGAAAAGATGATAATGAAAAAATCCAATTCGAGCGAACTCAAATTGTTGCACCCATTATTGCAGGTATTCTAGAAGCTACGGGAACAACGCGATTTGAGGGAGAAAAACATACTGTTTATTGGGAGTTGGACCAACTGGTTTTGGTCAGAAACAGCGACAGAGCGCAACTAATTCGAGCTAGATATAAGGAATCGCATTGGGAGCAAACTGAGCGCTCTCAATTGACAGACTCCGTTGTGCAGCATTTCCAGCAGTTGATCCCAAAAATTGAATCCGCGCGCTCTAAGCAACTTGAAAAAGAAAAGTCATCAGAAAACCGACATCAGGGGCTTAGTCGTTGAGAAATGGGGCGCAACTCTTAAGCGCTATCGCTCAACGCTCGCGGTGGAAAGCACGCTGCCACTTAGACTCGCTTGTTGGTAACAACACTGACTCAATGCAGCGGCTCTCCACTCCGCACAGCCGCAAAGTTGTTAAGAGTTGCTTTGACTGTCAAGAGCATTCCTGGAGTCAGTTATTACACTTTGGTGTTTTGGTTTATATCATTTGATTATATTTGATGGAGCAGGTATGGGAAAAGCAAGGCAGCGCAAGCAGCAAATTCGTAAAATCATCGAAACTCTGAGTTCTGCTGAGTTTCAAGCGCACATTCAAAAAACCCTAATGGGCATACCACCGCGCTTCTATCAACCGCTAATAGCCGATTTGATACACAATGCTCGTGAAGGCGTGACTAACAAATGGTTTGTATAGACCGAGCCGATCTCGGGCGCGGCGGTGCTGGCGATCGCGGCAATCCTACTGTCCTTTTCCTAAGTAGAAAACTTCAACAGATATCATTCACTGATGGCAGTGGGAACACAACTTCTTTTCCACCAGTTTTCAAAAAAGACTGGCTTCCTGAGAGGGTTTTAGCGCTCGCCGCATTTGGCGAGCATAACTCAAAATGCTTGCCCTAACTAGATTTCAAAAAAGTGCATAACACCCGCTCTCTTGATTCAACTTTTCGTACAAGCTTGCTGCATCAAGATACGGTTGTTTTTATACACCTCTAAAGTTCCAGACTGCGAGTTATCCAACGTGCCATCCCACACCCAATATTCATAAATTCCATTCCGAAACTTATACACTCGAACACCTTCTGTCGCTTGGCTAGTTCCTGAGCCCAAACTTAAATTACCGTTGGGACTAGTCGCGCGATAGAGCAGTTCACCGTCCGTATAATTGCGCCAAATATTGATGTTGTAACCATTCTGGCATTTCGTACTTAGGATGATGCCAGCAGTAGAATCAGCAGAGGCTCTTAAGGAAAAATTAGCTAAGACACTGATTGGCAGAGCAAGGAGTAACGCGGATCTTTTCAGTAGTGTTTTCATTGTTTTCAAGAGTGTTGTAAAACTAATTAGACTCAAATCGTTCAAATCGAATTGCTTCGACATTAATGCCAGATTGACGAGCGAGGTTCCTCTACCCAAACTCAAATTAGCGTTAGGACTTGTCGAGTCATAAAGTAAGCTGCTATGGCTTTGGCTCCTGGAGGTAATTCCCTCTATGTCATCTGTCGTGTTAGACAGCTTGAGCTTGAGGGAAACGTTTTTCAGTATTCGTATATTCCGGTACCCAGCCTTCAGTCGTCGTGAAGTAGCGCACAGCTTTAATCCGTTGCGATGGTGTTAGCTCAAACCAGTGTTCAGTGTTCGCTGGGAGGTTAATGTAATCCTCTGCTTGCACCGTCAACTCGACCTGAGTGCCATCAGGACGCACAAAGCCAAATACCCCATCACCAGCAATGATGTAGCGGACTTCAGGGGCAGTGTGGTAGTGAGTTGCGTCAAACTTAGCCAGGAGAGTGCTAAGGTTTGGAACCTCTGGATGCAGCACAATTAAGTCACGAGACTGATAGCCGGCTGTTTGCTTGAGTTGTTCAAAGTAGCCATCAAGCGCTTCGAGAACCTGTGCCTTCTCCTCATCGCTGAGGGCATCCTTTGCTAGTAGATTTTGAACGTCTGGATTGTCTCCAATCGACCAGCGCTGTAGCTGAACATTTAAGGGAGCCAGTTCCCGCGCAATATCATCCACAGAAGTGTAAGTTGTACCATCTTCAAGTTTTAGAATTGCCATAATACATCTCCAGAATGCAAAAGATTTGGGTGTAGTTCTACAAGAGCTGTGTACTTTAGGGATAACTCTAATGTCGTCGTAGTATTGGGTGTCCACTTCCATCTCCTTTGATGGCGTTACGCCATTGCTTCTACAACCTCGTCCGTGGACAGAACTGCGTTGGCGATATACCCAAAGTTGAACGATACACAGCCAAAGAGCGAAAATTACCGACCGCTTTTAGGGCGCTTCAAATCTGTGCCATACCACCATCGACAAACAGCTCAATGCCGTTCACAAAGCTGCTGTCGTCTGAAGCGAGAAAGACAACGGCTTTGGCAATCTCATCCGGCGTGCCTACTCTTCCCAGTGGGATGGTGCTGGCTTGGCTATCCACGAATTCTTGCACCTGCTCATCACTCAGTCCCAAGTGATTGTAACCAGGAGTAGGAACTACGCCAGGGCTAATGGCGTTAACCCGGATATGCCGCTCTTTGAGGTCGAGTGTCCAATTGCGGGCAAACGAGCGCACGGCGGCTTTGGTAGCGCTGTAAACACTGAAGGCTGGGGTACCCACGGTAGAAGCAGTCGAGGCGTTCAGAATAATGGAAGCACCCTCTGGCAACAGAGGCAGTGCCTTCTGCACGGTGAACAGCAGTCCTTTGACGTTCGTGTTGAACGTTTTGTCAAAGTGTTCTTCGGTGATTGCTCCAAGTGGGGCGATTTCTCCACCGCCAGCATTGGCGAAGATCACATCGAGGTGTCCTTGCTCTTTCTCGATCTTGGCGAACAGGCGTGAGAGGTCTGCCAGATTGGAAGCATCGCTCTGAACACCCGTGACGTTTTCACCGATCGCGTTCACGGCGGCATCGAGTTCAGTTTGGCGACGACCCGTGATGAAGACAAAAGCACCTTCGGCGACAAAGCGCTTGGCAGTGGCAAGACCAATGCCGGAAGTACCGCCGGTGACAAGAGCAACTTTTCCTTCTAGTTTTTTCATTTTGGATGAATCCTGTAGTTGTTGAGGGGTGAAAGAGTTATCCACAACGGATTGCGAAAATGCGAGAACTTAACCCTTGACATTCGATGTCTCACACTGACTTAACCCTCGACATTCGATATCTCACACTGTAGGAATGGTTCCACCGTCAATAACGAATTCAGTACCGTTGATATAGGAAGCACGGTTGGATACCAGGAAAGCAACAAGCTCGGCAACCTCTTCGGGGCGACCAGGGCGACCCATCGGAATCCCACCAAGGGACTCCATTAGCCCAAGTCTTGCAGTATCAAAGTCCGTTCCTGCATTTGCAGCTAATCTCTCGATCCGTGCTGTGGTGGCTGGTGTCTCGATGAAACCGGGAGCAACCGTATTAACCCGCACTCCTTTAGGTGCAACTTCGTTGGAGAGTCCTTTGCTGTAGTTTGTCAACGCCGCCTTTGCCGCAGCTAATGGCAAGGTTGCATAAAGCGGCAGGGTCCGCTGGATAGAGGAAATATGGATGATGACACCCGAACCTTGTTCTAGCATCTGGGGCAGAAACGCCCGATCTAAGCGGACAGCAGCGAACAAATTCGCATTGAATGTCTGCTGCCAATCCTCATTACTGAGGACAAGTGCTCCACCGCTCGGTGCCGAAGAACCACCAACATTATTGATTAGGATGTCCACGCCGTCGAGACGAGCAAACACTTCCTTGACGACTTTTTCCACGCCATCAGGCGTGCTGATGTCAGACTGAATAAATAAATCCGGCGATTGAAGTTCATTAGGCGTTGAGCGGGCGGTTGTGATGACTGTTGCACCGGCTTGCAAGAGACGTTTGACGATCGCTTCGCCCATGCCTTTAGTCCCGCCTGTAACCAGCACTCTCTTGTCGGATAACTCGTTGGGGTTAATTTGGATGGTTGTCATTAGCCTAAGATCCTCATTTGGGTGTAAAGAATTGTGACGTATCTACACTTGCGTCCTGGTTACAACTGCGAAAACAGCAGATTTAACCCTCCGGGGTAGGCAGGGGCTGTCGCTGTCGTCCCGCCAATGTCACTGTCATTTAATACTTCATTTGGCTATTGGGATTACTCCACAGCAGAGCTTGCTGCTTCAATCAGTTCGGCAACCTCTCTTGGATGAGAGATATAGGACACATGGCTTGCTTTGATCTCAGTTGTTTTAGCACCGATTCGGTTTGCCATAAATCGCTGAAGCTCAGGGTTAATTGCCTGGTCTTCCTGAGACACGAGGTACCATGAGGGAATCGTCTTCCAAGCTGCGCTGTCCACTGATTGGTCAAAAGCCGTGCTGGCGGCCGGCTTTTGCGTCACTGCCATCACTTGCGCCTCGACTGTCGATACGTCTTTAGCAAAGACCTCGTGAAACTTCTCACGATCGATGTAGAGAAAGCCTGCTGTATCAGCTACAATTGCTGTGCTGAGTGGAGGGGGAGCGTAGGAGCCAATTAACTGGCTAACGCTTTCGCCTGGCTCTGGTGCCCAACCAGCGATATAAACCAATGCTTTCACTTGCGGGTTGCCAGCTGCCGCAGCTGTGATCACAGCTCCACCATAGGAGTGACCGACCACAACAACGGGTCTCTGTTGGGCATCAATCACCCGCTTGGTTGTGGCAATGTCGTCTGCCAGAGAAGTAAGCGGATTTTGCACAGCGGTCACTGTATAGCCATCCTGTTGCAAAAGCGGAATGACGTGTTGCCATGATGTAGCGTCGGCCCAGCTACCATGAACAAGAACGATCAAAGGTTTAGAGTCGGACGCTTGGGCTAATTCCTTTAAAGTGGCTGATGCTGGATGCATCGATACCATAACGACAACACTAAATACGAGTAGCCACAGCAACAATCTTTGAACTTTTTTCCATGTAAAAACCATCATTGTGATCACCTCTGTATTCCTACTGGATTGCTGAAATCCCTAAAATGGGCTTTGTTGTCCGCATGATTAACTTGAAAACTGGTGAAATTGGTAACTAGTTGCCTTTGGCGTTATGCCATTGCTGCTACAACCTCGTCTGTGGACAGAACTGCATTGGCGATATATCCGAAGTTGATCAGTGCTGCCTTGTAGTCATCGCCTAGCTCCGGGTGTCGCGGGGCAGCGGTTGCATCCTTGACAACAAGGACCTCAAATCCTTGCTCAATCAAATCGCGCAGGTGAGCTTCAACACAAATATTTGCCAGCATTCCCAGGAGAATGACTTTATTGATGTTGCGCTTACGCAGTTGCTTTCACGAGGTCGTTGCTCTGTTCTGGCGCTAACGCACTGAACTTTCTCAATCCCCTTGCCCGTATTCTCAAACGCAAACTGTGGAGTCGATCACCAGTTGTTAGCTTATCTCTGACTTACCCAACGAAGATTGGATAAGTCAGAGCACTCTCAAGCCCGCGACGCCAAAACCTGACAAGAACGAGAATTAATTGCAACTGGCGGAAAAAGAAACGATCATTTCCTATTGCAGATATTTCTTCAGTTCAGCAGCTGCTTGGACAAAAAGAGAACGGGTTGCCGGAACTTCGGCTAAACCATTAAGCAGTCCGAAGTCATGAATCATGCCGTTGTACTGCACGGTTGTCACTGTTACCCCAGCTTCATCTAGCTTGCGTCCATACGCTGCGCCTTCATCATGCAAGATATCGCTTTCTGCAAGCTGAATTAACGCTGGAGGCAATCCTTTCAGTTGCTCAATAGTAGCCTGTAGGGGAGAGGCATAGATGTCTTTGCGTTTTTCCGGGTCAGCGATGTACATATCATACATCCACTTCATCGTCGGTGTAGTCAGGAAACGTTTATCGCCAAATTGGTGATAAGAATTCGTTTCAAAATCAGCGTCTACGATCGGCCACATCAGGATTTGCAGCTTGATGTGCGGACCTCCCTTTTCTTTCGCCATCAACGTAGTTACCGTTGACATATTGCCGCCAACACTGTTGCCGACGATCGCTAGATTTTTGCCATCCACCCCAATCTCCTCACCATGCTCGGCAACCCATTTCGTCACGGCATAGATCTCATTGATAGCCTGTGGATACTGAGCATCTGGAGTGCGAGTGTAGTTGACGAAGACAGCCGCAAAACCTGAAAGCACAACGAGATCGCGAACCATGCGTTTGTGCGTTGGGTAATCACCCAGCACCCAACCGCCACCGTGAATAAAGATGAAAACAGGCAATGTGCCTTGAATACCCGCAGGTCGAACAATATTGAGCGTGATTGGATAACCGTCGGCGGTAATCGTCTTCTCAGACTCTTCAATACCTGAAAGATCCACGTCAACGGCAGCTTGTGCATCCACTAGCACCTGACGCGCTTCGAGTGGAGTTAATGTCTCTAACGCCACACCTGCTGAGTTCAGCCCCTTCAAAAATTCCTTCGTTCCCCTGGAAAGACGCGGATCATCTGCGACTTCCAAAACTTCCATTGCTTGTGAATTTGCTTGAGCAACCATAAGTTCTCCTTTTGTTGATGATGTAAACAATCTGTTGAAATAGCACTGTTAAGCCAATTAGCTTGACAGCGTTTGTAGATGAGCAGTGATTGTGAAATGACAATCACTTTCTATCAACATCCTTTCCGAGGCGACATTATTTCCTGCTGGGGGTTAGCATGATGTCCTTAATCATGTGAGTGGCAAATTATCTGGCAGTAGTCGCCCCATTTGAGACTTTGACACCACCGCCTAAATGCTGTTTCAAAAACGCCAACGTGCGCTCGCGTGCTAATTCTGCGGCTTCTTTGCGATAAGCGGAACTACCCATGCGACTAAACCCGTGGCTCACTCCTTCATAGCGATAAATTGTTACCAGAGGGTTGTCTTTCAGCCCTTGCTGAATGGACGCTTGAGCACTTGGTGGCACATACTCGTCATTTCCACTGATATGCAATAGCAATGGTTTCTGAATCTTTGTCGCCTCTGCTAAATTCTGGTCAATGTGAACACCGTAGTAACTCACGTTGGCATCCGCATCGGTGCGTGTTGCCATGAAGTATGCCAGTTTGCCGCCCAAACAAAACCCCAAACTGCCGACCTTACCTGTGCTGCTAGGATGCTGCCGCAGAAAAGACAGACTTGCCTTCAGGTCTTCTACGCCGCTATGCACGTCAAACGCTCCGACTAGCTCAAAGGCTTTAGCACGCTGCTTCTCATCGTCAAAATCAAGCTGCACACCGGGTTCCAGTCGCCAAAACAAATCTGGCACGAGCACCAAATAGCCTTCCTTAGCATAATCATCGGCAGTCTGTCGCATATTATTATTGACCCCAACGATTTCTTGAATCAGCACAATTCCTGCACAAGGCTGAGTACTAGGTGCTGCTAGATAGGCGCTAAAACTGCCCCCTGAAAAGGCTGGAATGGTTACATTTTGAGTTGTCATGATGTCCTCATTCTTCAACAACCATTTGATTCAAAACACTAAAGTTTACTGCCGATAGCCACTCCAACTTCCAAATCCATCCACAATTAAGGTGAGAATCGCTGTAAGTTGGAAAAGTAAACCCCAGCCCACAAAGGAAACTTGAGAAACATGATCGGGACTCATTACCATGAAATGGTTGTAAATACCAAAAAGAATTGCTGCAACCATTGAACTGAGTAAGAGCCAACCACCAACGCGGTAGAACGGTGTCCATAACAAAATGGCGGCAATGATTGGAGTTAGCCAGATCACAAAGCCAATAAACACAAGCTGAAGCACAGAGAGGGGAATTGGAATTTGGACATGGGCTAAACCATGCAGTCCATGCCCAATCGCGTGAAGAACCACGATCGCTGTTCCATATTGAGCAACTTTCATGAACGATCTCCTTAACTATGCCGGTGTTCTCTAGTTATTTGTGATTTAGCAATTTCGTTAGCCCTATGGATGCTAGAACGTTAGCTGGCATCAGCAACGGCAGTTTTAACGAGCCATTCCAGCGATCGCGGCTGAAAATTCAGTTCACGTTTTGCCTTGGCATTCGAGACACCTCGCATCCTCGTCCCGTAGTAAACCGTATCTGCCCCACCGATTTGCAACGCCTCCTCAATGGATATCTGCGGCGGGGGTGGAGCATTCAGCCATTGAGCAAAGGCAGGCAGCCAGTCGCGCACTGGCAAGGGTCGATCGTCAGTAATCAGATAAACGCCAGGATTGCCCTGCTCGGCGGCTGCAACGGTGGCGATCGCCGCATCCTCAATATGTAACCATGACCAAACCCCTTCGCCATTGCCCACAATTGGAAACTGTTGCTGCCGCACCTGTTGCCCCACATCGCCATCGGAATTAAACCAAGTGCCGGGTCCGTAGAAGAATCCATAGCGTAAGGCAATTCCTTCCAAATTAGAGGTTTCAAGTAAACGGCGCTCGATCTGGGTCACGATGCGAGCATCTGCGGCAACTGCCGGTGAGGCATCAAACGCTAAAGGCGTTTCCTCATCTGCCAATCCAGCACCGGGAACTGCCCAGAATGCGATCGACTGTCTCAGGTAACGGCGCACCCCTGCCGCCTGTGCTGCCGCCAGCACATTCGCTCCCCCTTCTAACCGAATCCGAGTATTCAGGGTAGCTGCTGCACTCATTGACTCCCGAGTGTAAGTCTTGGGTAGGGAGGTGAGTTGTTCAATCACCACTTCCGGTTGGGTGCGGATGATAGCCGCTTTAACTGAATCTGCGTCGAATACATCCGCGATCGCCGGTTCGATTCCCTGTGCCGCTAAGGACTGTGCTCTTTCTTGGGTGCGGGTCAGCGCGACAACATTGTGTCCTCTGGCAAGTAATTGGTCGAGCGTTGGGCGACCGATCGCTCCTGTTGCCCCGGCAACAAAAATCTTCATCTGTAAACCCTCTAAAACTTTGTTGACGCTTGAGTATCTTTCTCGTTCAATTGTTTTCATTGCTTGATTCATAGCCTAAGAGAATCAATAGAAATCAAAGTGGTGTTTCTTTGTTCTCAATAGGCAGGGATGGGTTACAGTCGTGACGCGAGAAATTGAGCGATGTGGTTTGCGATCACGTCCCCATCTTCTTCCAGGGCAAAATGTCCGGTGTCAAGTAAATGAAACTCAACGTCTTTCAGGTCGCGCTGGTAGGGATAAGCGCCTTCGGCTGGGAAGATGTAGTCGTTCTTGCCCCAAACAATCAGAGTGGGGGGTTGATATTTGCGGAAATACTCCTGCCATTGCGGGTATAATGGTGGGTTTGTACTATAGCTATACAGCAGCGCCAATTGAATCTCACCGTTTCCGGGGCGATCAAGGAAGAGTTGATCCATGTTCCAGGTATCAGGGCTGATTGCTTCAAGATTGCGAACGCCGTTGGTATATTGCCACTTCGTTGCTTCCAATGTGACAAGGTATTTGAGCTTGTCCGCATTCTCAGGAGAAGGGTCTTGCCAGTATGCCTTAATCGGGTCCCAAAACTCACGCAGTCCTTCCTCGTAGGCATTCCCATTTTGCACAATTAGTGCTTCCACTCGCTCTGGATATTTAGCTGCAATACGATAGCCAATGGGAGCTCCATAATCCATCACGTAAAGGCTGTATTTCTTGAGGTCGATCGCAGTAATAAACTTCTCTACGATCTGTGCCAAATGATCAAATGTGTAATCAAACTCATCCACAGTTGGCATAGAACTGTTACCGTAACCTGGATAATCGGGGGCAACTAGATGGAATTTATCAGCAAGCGCTCTTATCAGGTTGCGGAACATGTGAGAGGAAGTTGGAAAACCATGCAACAGTAGAATGGTTGGATTACTGCGCTCTCCAGCTTCCCGGTAGAAGATATCTAAACCATCAATTGAAACTGTGCGATATGTGGTCATGACTTTGCTCCTTATAAAGTTATAGGTGGTGAAATTGTGGCGTTTGCCAGATATCATCTTGCTAAGCAATTAAATGCGCTCCCACACCAACTCGAACACCTTCTCAACACCATCACTCAAAACTGGCGGTGTCGAGAGCATCGCTCGGTTCTCACTCAGAGTAAAGGAGCGAACTAACGCTGTACCAACCCGATTAGGAATTGATGCAATTTCGATCTGGTGAGTTACTGTGTTCCCGCTCAATGTATAAGTTCCAGCGTAAGCATTGAATGTCGTGAATGCTTGAGCAAGCTCTTCCACGGGTAGAGATTGGAGCTCCGGACTCAGCGGCGATTGAACCTCTTGACTCAGCGGTGGGCGATTGCTCCTGGAAAACATCACCATCATGTGACCATCCAATGTGTAATGTAAGTGACCAACAGCATGAGTACCATACACGTCTGGAGTCACCGTTCCATCAGCGTGAATAGCAGTTGCAGAAATTAACTTCCAAATGCCAATGAGCGGATTGTTCTGGGTTGATGGTGTAGACATAATGTGTAGCCATTGCTTTATGATTCTCCGCGCTTAGAGAGTAACGGGTTTCAACACAAAATCAAATTCCGTTGTGTAAAATGGTTTACTTTGATTCCGTGCCTTGAGTTCGTCTGGTGCTTCGTGCTTTTGTAATTCAACGATCGCTCTACGAACTGCAAAGGTTGTATCTGAATCCAAGTGAGGATCGCCAGCAATAAAAATTTGTGTTGTCAGCGAAGTGTACTCCGGGGCACTGACTTTGAAATGGATGTGAGCCGCCCGCCAGGGATGCCGTCCCAAGAGTCGCAGCAACTCACCAGATGGACCACTAGTTGGCACGTTGTAACCTAGTGGCACCACCGTTTCAAACATATACTTTCCACTCTTGTTCGTTTTGAAACGTCCCCGAAAGTTCCCCAATGGCTGAGATGGGTCTTGGATGTCATATAATCCTTTGGAATTAGGTTGCCAAACATCAATCAGAGCATTGGCGATTGGTTGACCGTTCAAATTTAAAACCCTGCCTGACAGGAAAAGCGAGTCTCCTTCTGCATCAATACCCAAGCGATCGCCCATCTGCCGTTCTGGTGCATTCGTCACATACAAGGGTCCTTCTAAATTGCTTTCTGTACCGCGATGGGCATCGTGCAGCAATTCTACCAACTCTGAGATCCCTAGTAGATCCGTTAACAGATGGATTTCTCCAGTGGGAATCTCCTGAGTGTTATGACTTGCAGAGTTGAGAAAATTACGTCCCTGCTGCAATTCTGATTCAGTCAGATTCACCTCACGCACAAAGTCATGCAAATGTCGAATCAAGCTTGTGTAAATTTCATACAGTCGCGGGTGAGATTTGCCGCGATCGCCATGATTAATAACGGCTTGAGTGATGCTGTCAAGCGTGATGTTCTGCATGATTGAACTCCTTTTTAGTTACGTTATTAATGATGGTCGTTTTACGGCAACTACTTTGGCAGGGGCTGCCATGTCGAGAAGTTAGCAAGATGTACCCAGTAGGCAGTCAATCCAATAAAAGCGAAGATGAGAGCTGCTACAATTAACACAATCCCTCCAATAGTTCGCAAGAGCCGGGTTGCTTTGAGATAGAGGGTTGGTGCAGAAAAAATTCCGCCTAAGCCAACGAGAATGAACCCAATTCCTGCCAGCAAAGGAAGCTGTGTTAGTCCCAGGTTTATGATCCGAAAGCCAATTAGAAGCGATACAAGCCCTGCAAAGAATCCATAAATGCCTAGAGCAGGTAACTCCCAACCCATCGCCAGAGTTAGTGAAGTTCCGACAAATAGAACGCCAAACAGGACAGTTGTTTCACCAAAAGCAATATTGAAACTCCCAGGAATGGGCCAGGTAAAAGTCATGTGTAAGCCAGTTACTAAAGAGATCGCACCGACTACACCAAAGCTTGGAATCCAGCGTCTCTGATTTGAACTACCAAGACCAAAATACACATAACCAGCTAACAAAGCAAGTCCAGATGCCAGGTTAATAAGCATGAGTGAAATGTAATTGATAAACATTAGACCTCCTGCGATTATTCGGTTTCGTCAGAACTTATACCAATTCAAAATTCATGGATTAAGAAAGCCAGATATAACGAGGGTTTGACAGTGTGTATCTGTCGCATTCTTTTTTCAAATTGGTAGTTATAGCGCTTCTCGTTTGAATGAAGTACAAATTTATCTGTGTCCATCTGTGGTTCTCCTAACTTGGTGTATTGCACTCAACCCCCGAACCGCTATAGACAAAAGGCGTTTAAGCTCCTGAATGTGACTGGACAGGAAACGAATAACCCAACAGAGGATGGGAGACATTCGCCAGATCACTATCTGCCGCGATCGCCATGCAGTCCTTCACCAGGTCATACAGCGGAGCGCTACCAAAGCTTGTATCCTTCTCTAAACTCAACCGCAGCACCTCTCCTTGTCCTGCGATAAAACCTTTATTTGAAATGTAAATATCCCCATCAGAACCGATTTCTAAACCCGTCGGACTAATTAGCTCATCATCCGCGATCGTGGTGCGAGTTTTACCATCTGGAGACACATAAATCAGGGCACCTGCGTTGCCTCCATTCAAGATTCCATCCGCATCATATTCCAGGACATACAGACCGCCAGAGTGATCAAACGCTAGATCAACAATATTTGTAAATCCTTGTGCATAAACCTCTGGTTGACCTTCAGCATTGATGCGATAAACTTGTGCTGCCCCTTGTTGAAAAGGAAACCCAGTCAATTCGCCGACATAGAGCGCGCCATCCGGACCAACGGTAACTGAGGTGGGGACAGGCTGCTGCACTATTGCTTCACCCGTGAACGAATTAGTCGCGGTACGAGTCGCAAAGATGGTTAAGAGCGTCGGTTCGCCGCCAAATGCTCGCTGACTGAGCAAAACATTGGCACCTGCATCCACAACATAGGCGGTATTGTCCTTAATCAGCAAGTCATAGAGGTTGGTGTCTACGTTTTGCCCATCGGGGTTGTTATTTTGCTCATAAGCGCCAAAATCGCTCAATCTTGTCCAGGAAGCACCACCATCAAAGTTATCGATTGCGATCAACTGGCTAAAATCAGGAACTTGTAGAAGATTATCTCGATTGGCTGGATTACTGGCAAGACCCACTATAGCATAGGCGTTTCCATAGGCATCAAACTCAATGTCACTTACACCTGCTGCATCCGATCCATCGGGTAATGCCAGCGATGGTAGTCCAGTTACGACTCGTTCTACAATACCGTTTTGAATTCGGGTAATTGCACCTGTTGCACCATAGAACGCAGACGCGCCCGGTTGAGTTGGAGACGGAATACTAGCACCTGTTCCCCCTCGTCCTGCTTCGGCAACATAAAGTGCCCCATCCGGACCAAAGTTCAGCTTACGTGGACTATCCAGACCAGATGCCAGCACCTCAATTCGCGAGATCTGTGGCGTTTCTACTGTTTCAGACATGATTTTCCTCCTTTGAATTTACGATGCTCTATCCTCAGTAGCGGACAAAAACTGAAGCAAAAATGCCTGTCGCATTGCTTTGTAGCCCCAGTTTTGGCTTCAGAAATACTCTTTCAAGGGCAGCATCTATTTCATATCCTGACGACGACTTTGCTCCTGGAAGTAGTCGCGCCAACTTTCGGGTAACGCTTCGAGTTGAGCAGCACGGTGAAGTAACTCTGGATTGTCCTGCTCACGAACGTAAAGTTGAGTGATATCGGCAACGGTAATATTGTTGTCATCTCGACTCACCAACTCTAGAGTGTCTCCGGTTGCGACTTCGCCCTCTTGCAAAACACGGAAGTAAAATCCGGTTCGACGACTCGCAAGAAATCGTTTCACCATATCCGGTCGCCCAAACCGAATCCCAAGTTTGTAGCAGGGTAGGCGAGGTTGTGTCACCATCAGTTTTACAGTGCCAATCGCAAAGCGATCGCCAATGTTCAGTTCTTCTTCTCTCAGCCCAGTGGTCGTGAAATTTTCACCAAAGATGCCTAATGGTAGCTTTGTGTCAGGCAATTCGCTTTGCCAGTAATCGTAATGCTCGAACGGATAGACATAGACTGCTTTGTCTGCTCCGCCATGAACGGTGAGATCCGCCTGTCCATCACCGTCTAAATTGAGCGCTCGCACCATCACTCGTTCGCTGACTGGCTCTTTGAAAATTCCAGTTGTAGCTATTTTCCCTTTCCAGGTCACTTCACGTGGAAGTCCAACGTTGACAGAGATGAGTTTCATTTTCAGCTCCGAAGTTTTGGATTGCATTCGATTACGGCAGTCTAGATCACCTTTTGTTAGCGTCCCTTGCGCGTGTCCGGAGGACGAGAGCGTGCCTACGGCATCGCAACAGATATTGATAGCCCGATACGTCATCAGCACCACGGTGGCACTTAGCACACCTTGTATGTGCTCCTGTGTTGATGATGGGATGAATAACGAACTGTGGTCATGATCATAGCTTACTGATACCTCCAAAAGAAAGTATGCTCATCGCAAGCGCTCGCCATACAACCCTCTTTCCGCAATATTTATGTAAAGCAAACTTAAATATTGCAACGGGCGTTGCTATGAGTGTTTGCATGTATTCAATATATGCAATTGATTTTGGTTTGTCGTCCACTTTGAGTTGAAACTTTTGCATAATAGAATGATTGATGAATCAGTCCATCTCAAAATGGAAGGTTAGCTCCAACTCAAGTTGGAATCCAAATTCAAACCTTAGTGCTTTCTGTGGTACACCCCTTAAACGAGCACCCATCTCTCAGTCACCTGGGTAACTGTATTCTCTGTATTTATTTATAAACACCAGGTCAAGCGAGCAAGCGCAACGATTCTTCCCAGAGGCGAAAGGCGTTATCTGGGTTGAGGGCGTAGGGGGCGACACCGCTGTAGTCTTCGGTTCGCTGGGTCACGATCGCGGCTTCGTTGCAATCCACAAAGTAGCGACCGCCGATACCCTCCAGCAACGGGGACGTTGCCAGCAGAACCGAGGTGGCAGCACCCTGCTCCGGTGTCTTCTGAAGCTCCGGTGGGGACAAAATACCGCCAATGTAACGCTGGAGATTGGTGGGAATGGCACCGGGCATCAAAGCATTGGCAGTAATGCCATCCCGGAACCAACGCGCAGTAGCACCGACAGCGAAGAGGACATTTGCAGTCTTAGACTGTCCATACGCCAGCCACGGATCGTAATGGCGGAACGCGAAGTGAATATCGTCAAATACAACCGGCGAGAGCATATGTGCACTAGAACTGACGGACACGATGCGGGCAGCACCGTCCGCAGCAAGAGCATCATGAAGTCCGAGTGCCAGGGCAAAGTGTCCCAGATGATTAGTGGCAAATTGCATCTCCCAGCCTTCGGGCGTGTGTTGTTCGGGCGATGCCATCACACCCGCATTGTTGATGAGTATGTGCAGCGGACCGTCCCACGTAGCAATGAACGAGGGGATCAAGTCGCGATCGCTCAGGTCAAGCGGGGCGACGTGAATGTTCTGGTTCCCAGTGGTAGCGGTGATGTCAGCCGCCGTCTGCATTCCAGCATCAGTGTTACGCACAGCCAGTGTCACCTCAGCTCCGGTACGAGCCAGTGCCCGCGCCGTCTCTATGCCGATGCCCGATGCTGCTCCTGTGACGATCGCCCGCTTGCCAGAGAGATCGATTCCTTCTACTACCTCAGCAGCGGTGGAATGCCGCCCAAACGGTGTCGTAATCTGTGCCATTGTGCTCCTTTGCAGATGTCGAGTGTTTTATTTACTGCTTCTTCACTTCGGCAGATAAATGTTCACCAGTTCGGATGACTAACTGTTGGTAGAGACGATCACCGATTCCTAGAAGTCTGCCAAGGTAGATTTACAGAGTTAAAATTCTCCGCCTTCCTGTGTCCCCACGTCCCCGCGTCAGCCCTAGCCCGTCAATTCTGAGTCGATTCCTAAATAGACGAACGTGCCGAAGTTGAGATGTTGAATTTATTGGGAATGGTCTGCGCTGTGTGACCCGCTTTAATGAAATCCGCTCCCTTCTCACCAATCATGATGGTTGGTGCGTTCGTATTTCCAGTGGTGATTGTCGGCATGATGGATGCATCGACAACACGCAACCCCTCAACTCCATGTACCCGTAGTTCGGGATCTACAACTGCCATTGGGTCAGTACCCATTTTGCAGGTGCCGACAGGATGCCACATCGTGCCGCCATTGTTGCGGATGTACGCTTCGAGTGCTTCATCACTAGTCACGTCGGCACCCGGAGCGATTTCTGCACCGCGAAACTCATCAAAGAAGCTGGTGTGAAACAATTGGCGCATTAATTTAATTGCAGCCACTACCTTTTGCACATCGGTTTCACTTTGCAGATAGTTCATCCGAAACATGGGTGGCTCTTTAGGATCAGATGAACGTAAGCTGACACTACCAACGTTTTGTAGACGGTTCAAAGAAATTACACCCGTGAATCCTGAACCAGAGTGAGCATAACCAGGCGGTGCCAACACAGCGGGACCGAAGAAAAACTGTAAATCGGGTGCGACCTCCGAATTACCCTCGCTATGCAAGAATAATCCAGCTTCTCCGACACTACTGGTGCTTGCAAGGTGTAAATCCTGAGTTGCCTGGTATGGCACAGGAATAAAAAGGTGGTCTTGCAGGTTTTGACCGACACCTGGCAAATTGACGACGACAGAAATCCCCAATGCTTCCAGCTGTGCAGCATCCCCAATGCCGGAAAGCATCAGCAGCTTGGGCGAATCGAACGTACCGGCACTTAAAATCACTTCCCTGTTGACCCTGACTTGGTGAAGCATTCCCTCGTGCAGATATTCCACCCCAACGGCGCGAGTTCCCTCAAACAATAATCGAGTGACCAATGCGCCAGTGGTTACGGTCAAATTGGGACGCTGGAGAATAGGCACAAGGAAAGCAGCCGCAGCACTGTGTCGTTTCCCATCCTTGACCGTCAACTGATAGAGTCCCGCCCCTTCCTGTTGTATACCGTTGAAATCAGGATTGTAGTCATAGCCCAGTGCCATCGCTGCGTCTATAAAGCGTTGGGATACGACACTAGGGGAAATCGGATCGGTCACGCTCAACTCTCCATTAACCCCGTGAAAGTCAGAGGCACCGCGTTGCTGGTTCTCAGATTTCTTGAAATATGGCAATACATCCTGGTAACTCCAACCGGGATTTCCCAATTCCTGCCAGTGGTCATAATCATGACGATTGCCGCGAACGTAAAACATGAAATTAATCGAACTGCTGCCACCCAAGACTTTCCCGCGAGAAGAAAAGATTTTGCGGTTATTCAGGTAGGGTTCTGGTTCAGTAAAATATCCCCAGTCCACCTCAGTGCCTAATAGATTGACGCATTCTGCCGGGATGTGAATCTCTGGTTTCGTATCTGGGTTACCCGCTTCGAGTAGTAACACAGTTGTGTCACTGTCTTGTGTCAGACGGTTGGCGACAACACAGCCTGCCGAACCTGCACCAATCACAATATAGTCATATTGAATCATGACATTCTCCTTCTCGGTTGTCTGTAATGGATTAATGTAGCCAGGTAGAATTTACGCAGACGAGAAACGGTAACGTGAAAGGCAGTGAGGAGAGGATGGAGAAATGGGCTTCACAAAACTCGATTACAATATCGAGAGCAGAAAGCCCATCGGCTTTTAGCCGTGGGATGAATGCGTTGCACCTTCAGGTGCAGTCTATCTTGTCTTTTGATTAGCT
>JXCB02000035.1 GCA_000828075.3 Tolypothrix campylonemoides VB511288
CGTCGCGCCCGCCGCCGCGGGCAAGCCCGGCTGGCGCGAGCGCCTGCGCGGCAGCGCGATCGCGCGCAGCCTCGGCGGCCTGTTCTCGCGCAATCCGAAGCTGGACGACGACCTGCTCGACGAGATCGAGGTCGCGCTGATCACCGCCGACGTCGGCGTCATGGCCACGACCAAGCTGATCGAAGGTCTGCGCAAGCGGATGAAGGCACGCGAATTCGCCGACGCCCGCGCGCTGCTGAGCGCGCTGCGGGCGGAGCTGGTCGCGATGCTGAAGCCGGTCGAGAAGCCGCTGGTGATCGACCGCAGCGCAAGACCCTTCGTGCTGCTCACCGTCGGCGTCAACGGCGTCGGCAAGACGACGACGATCGGCAAGCTCGCGCGCCGCTTCAAGGACGAGGGCCGCAGCCTGATGCTCGCGGCCGGCGACACGTTCCGCGCCGCCGCCGTCGCGCAGCTGCAGGCCTGGGGCGAGCGCAACGGCGTTGCCGTGATCGCGCAGGGCCAGAACGCCGACGCCGCGTCGGTCACTTTCGACGCCCTGCAGGCGGCGAAGTCGCGCGGCACCGAGGTGCTCATCGCCGACACCGCCGGCCGCCTGCACACGCAGTCCGGCCTGATGGCCGAGCTGGGCAAGATCAAGCGCGTGCTCGGCAAGCTCGATCCCGCCGCGCCGCACGAGGTGCTGCTGGTGATCGACGGCACCACCGGGCAGAACGCGGTGAGTCAGGTGCGCCAGTTCCACGCCGCGGTCGGCGTGACCGGGCTGGTGGTGACCAAGCTCGACGGCACCGCCAAGGGCGGCGTGGTGTTCGCGCTGGCGCGCGAGTTCGGCATCCCGATCCGTTTCGCCGGCATCGGCGAGCGCCCGGAAGACCTGCGCGTGTTCGATGCCGAGGCGTTCGTCGACGCGCTGCTGCCGGACGCGCTCGGCGGCTGATCGTCCGTGTCCGACGCGACGTCCCCTCCTCGCGACGCAGCCGCGGCGCCGCGCCGCTGGCGCCGTCGCGCGGCGATCGCGATCGCGCTGCTGCTGGTCCTCGCGCTGTCACTGCGCTGGCTGACCCGGCCCGAACAGGCGCTGCCGCTGCTGCTCGCGCGCATCGGCGCGACGCTGGGCCTGGAGATCGAAGCCGAAGGCGGCGACTACGCGCTGCGCGGCACGCCGCGACTTGTGTTGCGCCACGTCGTCGCGCGCCAGCCCGGCGAAGCGCCGCTGCTGCGGGCCGAGCGCATCGACCTGCTGGTGCCGTGGTCGACGCTGCGCGCGCGCGGGCGCGAACCCGTCGTCGAGCGCATCGAGATCGACGGCGCGACGCTCGACGTCGCGGCGCTGCAGGCGTGGCTGGACACGCGACCGGAGAGCGACGGACCGATGCCGACGCTGACGCGCGGCTTCGCCGTGCGCGAGAGCCGGCTGCTGGCCGAGGGCTGGATCGTCGAGCAGATCGAGTTCGACGTGCCGCGCTTCGTGCCGGGGGCGCCGCTGCAGGCGCGCGTCGGCGGGCGCTACGTGTCGGATGCCGTCGCCGCGACGACGGCGCTGCAGGCATCACTCGATCGAACCGGGCTGCCCGCCGCGATCACGCTGCGCGGTCGCGTCGAGGTGGAAGGCGACGACTGGCGCCTGCCGTCGACGGTGGCGCTCGACGGCGCGCTGCACGCGGCCGACGACGCACGTCCGCTGCGGCTCGAGCGCGCTCGATTCGGCGCGCTCGCGGCCTACGTCGACGACGCGACGCGGGTGCCGTTCCGCATCGGCCTGGCCGGCCCGCTGCACTGGCGCGACGGCGTGCTCTGGCAGCGCGTCGACGGCGCCGCGCTGCGCCCGGGCGCGAACGTCGTGCCGACGCTGGACGCACGCGGCGCGTTCGCCGTGGGCGAGCAAGCGGTCGTCGACCTGCGCGGCACGCTCGCCGCCTGGCCGGACGCGTGGCCCGCGCTGCCGCCGCCGATCGGAACGTCGCGCGCGCCGCTGCCGTTCGCGCTGCGCTACGCGGGCGACTACGGATTCGACGCGCCGCTGTCGCTGCGCCTGCGCCGCGACGACGCGACGTTCGACGCACGCTTCGCGCTGCCGCGCATGCTCGCGTGGATCGACGCCGCGGGCGTTTCGCCGCTGCCGCCGCTCGACGGCACGCTGCGCTCGCCACGGCTCGAGGTCGCCGGCGCGGTGCTGGAAGGCGTCGAGATCGGCCTGCGCGACGGACCGACGCCGTGAGTCCGCAGCGAGGCGCCATTGTCGAACCCGCGACCGCCGGCGACGCGTTCGCCGAGCGCCTGCTGCGCTGGTTCGACGTCTCCGGCCGCCACGACCTGCCCTGGCAGCATCCGCGCACGCCGTACCGCGTGTGGCTGTCGGAGGTGATGCTGCAGCAGACGCAGGTGCGCGTCGTGGTGCCCTACTTCCTGCGCTTCGTCGAGGCGCTGCCGACGCTGCGCGACCTCGCCGCCGCCGAGCCCGACACCGTGTTGGCGCTGTGGTCGGGGCTGGGCTACTACAGCCGCGCGCGCAACCTGCACGCCGCGGCGCGGCTCTGCGTCGAGCGCCACGGCGGCGACCTGCCGCGCGAATTCGACGCGCTCATCGCGCTGCCGGGCATCGGCCGCAGCACGGCCGCGGCGATCCTGTCGCAGGCATGGGGCGATCGCCACGCGATCCTCGACGGCAACGTCAAGCGCGTGCTCGCGCGCTACCACGGGGTCCAAGGCTGGCCGGGCCTGCCCGCGATCGAGAAGCGCCTGTGGACGCACGCCGAGGCCCACCTCCCACACGCGCGCATGGCCGACTACACGCAGGCGCAGATGGACCTCGGCGCGACGGTCTGCACGCGCGCCGATCCGGCCTGCATCCACTGCCCGCTGCAGGCCGACTGCGTCGCCCGCCTGCAGGGCCGCACCGCCGAGCTGCCGACGCCGCGGCCCGGCAAGGCGCTGCCGCACCGCGAGGCGCGCGTGCTGTGGATCGAGGACGCGCAGGGCCGCGTGCTGCTGCAGCGCCGCCCGCCGACCGGCGTGTGGGCGTCGCTGTGGTCGCTGCCGCAGTTCGAGGACGACGACGCGGCGCGCGCGTGGTTCGAGCGCCACTGCGCGGCGCGCTTCGACGACGGCGCCACGGTCGCGGCGGTCGAGCACGGCTTCAGCCACTATGCGCTGACGCTGCATCCGCGACGCTTCCGCGACGTCGCGCCGCGCGACGCGACCGGCGACGACGGCGACCTGCGCTGGGTCGCGCGCGCGGAGCTGCTGGCGCTCGGCATTCCCGCGCCCGTGCGCCGGCTGATCGCGTCCGGCCGCGACACCGACCAGGAGACCTGACATGCCCCGCACCGTGTTCTGCCGCCACGAACAGCGCGAGACCGGCGGCCTCGATTTCGTGCCGTGGCCCGGCCCGCTCGGCAAGCGCGTGTTCGCGGAGATCGGCCGCGCGCGCTGGCAGCAGTGGCTGGCGCACCAGACGATGCTGATCAACGAGAACCGGCTCTCGCCGCTGGATCCGAAGCACCGCGCCTTCCTCGGAGGCGAGATGGAGAAGTTCCTGTTCGGCGACGGCGCCGAGGCGCCCGCGGGCTACGTGCCGCCGCCGGCGGGCTGAGCCGGATCGGCCGCGCGCGATTCCGCCGGCACGTCGCCGGCCTCGCGGCGCTCCTTCTCCGCCGCGCGGATCGCCTTGACGTCGAGCGGGCGGATCTCCTGGATGCGGCACGGGATGCGGATCGACGAGGTGCGATCGAGCACCACCACGCGATCGAAGCGCGAGTGGATGCGGCCGAACTGCTCGCTCACCGTGATCGCGAACGCGTACGGCAGGTCCGGGCAGCGATCGAGCTTGAGCAGGTACGCCTCGCCGGGCCGCGTCCACAGCGCGAGCGCGTCGTCGCCCAGCGGCGTCCATCCGTTCAGTCGGCCGAAGTACTGGATGCTGGGCACCGGCTCGCCGGCGTTGGCGGCGTACAGCGCGAGCCGCTCGGCGTCGCGCTGGGCCGCGCCGCCGCCGGTGGCGCAGGCGGCGAGCGCGAGGGACAGCATCGACAGCAGGACCGCGAAGCGGCCGGAACGGAACTGGGTCACGGAAGCGGCTCCACGGGCGACGCACGCATCATGCGCCCGCGGCCCGGCGGCGCGCATGAAACGACGCTGACCGCCGCGCCGCCCCGCACGCCGCATCTGCACGCCGCTTCAACGGGCCGCTGCGCAGAGTCGGCCGCGTCGCGATGCGCGCATCGGCGACATCCAGCGGCACGGACGCCACACGCGCCCGCGCGCGGCCCGCGCCGCGCCGGCCCGCCACCCGCCGTCCCGACCGGAGTGCCGCCGATGCCGTACACCGTGGACATCGTCGAACGCGATTTCACCGGCCCGCGCCTGCAGAACGCGCTGTCGGGCGAGACGTTCGCCACGCTGCTGGAAGCGTCGAGCGCCGCCAAGAGCGAGGCCTTCTACCTGAGCAACGCGCTCGGCGTGCCCATCGCGGTGATGATCCACGAGGACGAGCGCACGCTGATCCGCCACATCGTGCCCGCGCTGCACGACGAGGCGCGCACGCCGCTGTATCCGCGCAGCATCGACGACGGACTCGGGCCGGCGCGCCCGTCCTGAGCGTCGCGCGCCGGCGTCAGCGGTCGCCGCGGCCGAGCACCTCGTCGAGCAGCAGCCGCAGTTCGTCGACGCGGAACGGCTTGCGCAGCACGCGCGCGTCGCGGCCGGCCGCGGCTTCGATCGCCGCGGTGTCGGAATAGCCGCTGGCGAACAGCACCGGCAGCGACGGGTGCCGCGCGCGCACTTCGCGCACGACGTCGGCGCCGGTCATGCCCGGCATCGCGAAGTCGACGATCAGCGCATCCGGCGCGGCGCGCTCCAGCGCCTGCAGGCCCGAGGCGCCGTCCGCGGCGGCGACGACCGCGTAGCCCATCGCCTCCAGCGCGTCGACGAGCACGCCGCGCATGTCGTCGTCGTCGACCACCAGCACCCTCGCGCGCCGGTGCGCGGCGGCGGCAGGCGACGCCGCGGGCGCGGCGCCCGCATCCTGCACCGGCAGCGACGTGCGCGGCAGCAGCAGGCGCACGCTCGTGCCGTGGCCGGCGCGCGATTCGACGCGCGCGGTGCCGCCGGCCTGCCGCGCGATGCCGTACACCTGGCTCAGCCCCAGCCCGGTGCCCTGCCCGACCGGCTTGGTGGTGAAGAACGGATCGAACGCGCGCGCCAGCACGTCGGGCGGCATGCCGCTGCCGGTGTCGGACACCTCGATCGTCACGTACTCGCCGGCCTCGAGCTCGGCGTCGCCGTCGATGCGCACCGGCCGCGTGCGGATGCGCAGGTCGCCGCCGTCGGACATCGCGTCGCGCGCGTTGATGGCGAGGTTGAGCACGGCCATCTCCAGCTGCGTCGCGTCCGAGAGCACGCCGGCGTCGGCCGCGCCCGGCTCCACGCGCAGCCGCACCATCGGCCCGAGCGTGCGCGCCAGCAGCTCGCGCATCCCGTGCAGCAGATCGTCCACGCGCAGCGGCTTCAGCTCGATGCGCTGCGCGCGCGAGAACGCCAGCAGCTGGCCGGTGAGCTTCGCGCCGCGCTCGGCCGCGGCGAGCCCGTGCCCGGCCCAGCGGCGCACGCGCTCGACGTCGTCGGGCTTGCGCCGGATCAGGTCGAAGCCGCCCATCACCGCGCCGAGCACGTTGTTGAAGTCGTGCGCGATGCCGCCGGTGAGCTGGCCCACCGCCTCCATCTTCTGCGCCTGCCGCAGCGCCGCCTCGCGCTCGCGCTCGCGGGTGATGTCGCGGCCGACGGCGTAGAAGCGGTCGCCCAGCGGCACCGCGGCCCACGAGATCCACGCGATGCTGCCGTCGGCGCCGACGAGCCGGTCCTCGAAGCGCTGCAGCGGCTCGCCGTCGCGCAGCGCGCCGACCACGCGCGCGGCGTCGGCGTGGTCGTCGGGATGGACCAGCCCCGTGAACGGCCGCGACAGCAGTTCGGCGTCGGTGTAGCCGAGCAGCCGCGACCACGCCGGGTTGATCGTCTTCAGGTAGCCGTCGAACCCGGCGACCGCGAACAGGTCGTTGGACAGCTCGTAGATGCGGTCGCGCTCGCGACGCGACGCCTCGATCTGCGATTCGAGCTGCGCGTTGAGCCGGCGCAGCGCGTCCTCGTTCTCCTTGCGCTCGGTGATGTCCAGGCAGACGCCGTGGAAGCGGCGCGCAGTGCCGTGCGCGTCGTATTCGACCTGTCCGCGGTTGTGCAGCCACATCCAGCGCCCGTCGGGATGGCGGTAGCGGAACTCGCTCACGTAGGACGGCGCGCGCCCGGCGATGGCGTCGGCGATGCGGCGGAGATCGGCCTCGCGGTCCTCCGGCGGCATGCGCGCCTGGAAATCCTCCGACGCCGAGCCGTCGCCCAGGATCTCGTCGCCGTTGTCGGAGTAGGTGGCCTGGCCGGTGGCGAGGTCGATGTCCCACGCCACCATCCGCGCGGCGGACAGTCCGAGCCGCAGGCGCGCCTCGCTCTCGGCCAGCGCGTCGCGCGCGTCGCGTTCGGCGCCGATGTGCTGCACCGCCACCACCACCCGACCGGACTGGCCCGGCATCGGCGCGGAGGAGATGCGCACCGGGAACAGCCGGCCGTCGCGATGGCGGTAGCGCTTTTCGTAGGTGTCCCACCAGCCGCGCTCGACCGCCTGCGCGATCGCGCGCTCGTCCAGCGGCAGGTCGTCGGGCACGGTGAACGCGCGCCAGTCCCACAGGCCGGCGTCGAACTCCTCGCGCGTGTGCCCGGTCATCTGCAGGAAGCAGTCGTTGATCGCCAGCGTCGCGCCGCTGCGCACGTCGAAGATCGCAAGCCCCATCAGCTGCGCGTCGAACACGCCGCGCAGGCGCGCTTCGCTCTCGCGCTGTTCGGTGACGTCGGCGGTCGCGCCGACGTAGCCGAGGAAGCGCCCGTCGGCCGCGAAGCGCGGCACGCCGACGTCGTCGACCGTGCGCCACGCGCCGTCGGCGCGGCGCAGGCGGAAGTCGAGCCGGAACGGCTCGCGCGCGTCGAACGCGCCGCCGCACACGCGCAGCACCCGCTCGCGGTCGTCGGGATGGACGCCGTCCAGCCAGCCGTCGCCGCATTCCTGCTGCAGGCTGCGCCCGGTCAGCTCGAGCCAGGGCCGGTTGAACCAGATGCCGCCCTTGCCGACGTCGCTCATCCACATCGGCATCGGCGCGCTGTCGGCGATCGCGCGGAAGCGCGCCTCGCTCTCGCGCAGCGCGTGCTCGGCCTCCACGCGCTCGGTGACGTCCTCCATCACGGCGAGGGCCAGCGCCTCGTTCACGCGCGACAGCGTGATGCGCACCCAGCGCGCGCTGCCGTCCGGCAGCAGGTAGCGCTTCTCCAGCCAGACCGGCTGTTCGCCGGCGCGCAGGCGCGCGACCGCGTCGTGGTGGCGCGCGACGTCGTCGGCATGGGTGAAGCGCAGGCAGCCGTCGCGCTCGAGGTCCTCGCGGCTGCGCCCGGCGATGCGGCACAGCGCGCCGTTGACGCGGGTGAAGCGCCCGCCCGCGTCCATCAGCGCCATGCCGACGCCGGCGTTCTCGAACGTCGCGCTGAGCAGCGCCTCGCGCTCGCGCAGCGTGTCCAGCAGCGCGCGTCGCGCGGTGATGTCGCGCACCGTGCCGACGTAGCGCACCGCCTGCATCCGGCCGTCGACCTCCTCGAACACCGCCTCGCCGTGCGCGCTGATCCAGCGGACCTCGCCGTCGGGCCTCACGATGCGGTACTCGTACGGCCCCGGATCGCGCACGGCCGGGTCGAGCGCGCGTTCGCGCAGGGCGCGCGTCGCCGCCGCGTCGTCCGGATGCGTGCGCGCGGCGATCTCCTGCAGCGTGGGCTCGCGATCCGGCGGGAACCCGTAGATCGCCTTGGCCCGCGCCGAATACACCATGCGCCCGGTGCGCACGTCCCAGTCCCAGATGCCCAGCCCGGTGGCCGTGGTCGCCAGCGCGAGCCGCGTCTCGCTGCTGCGCAGCCGCCGCTCGGTCTCGCGCAGCCCGGTGATCTCGTAGGCGCCGACGGTGAGGCCGTCGATGCCTCCGTCCGCGCCGCGCACGGGCTCGGCGGTCAGCGCGTACAGCCGCGGGTCGCCGGCGAGGGTCAGCTCGATCTCCGCCGATTCGGCGACGCCGGTCGCGAGCACCCGACGCTTGAGCGCCATCACCGCGGACGCGTCGACGCCCGGCATGAGCTCGTCGTCGCGACGGCCGACGATGTCGTGCACCGCCAGCCCGAACGCCGGATTGACGATCCACGTGTAGCGCAGGTCGCGGTCGCAGCCGTAGACGATCAGCCGGCCGCGCATCGCGCCGTCCTCGCGCGGCGGCGTCGCCTCGGGCGCGGCGGCGTCGGCCGGGCCTGCGATCGCGGGGCGGGTGTCGGTGGTCACGGACGTTGTTCCAACCGGCCTCTCGAGGGCCGCGGACGCGGCGCGCCGCGCCAGTCACCGCGAACGGCCGGTGAAGGCACGGTGGAACCCGTTCCGTGCACGGCGCGTGACGGCAATGCGCCTGCCATCGTGGTCGCCGGTTCGCGCCGCCCTCGCGGCGCCCTCGCTTCGACGTGATGACGACACGGCACCGGATATGAACGCCGTCACCTTGGCCCACCTCTTGCGAACGCCTCCCGCGAGTCCCCGCAGAGCCAGCCCCATGCCGGCAGTGATCGCATCCGACGTCGTCCGCCTGCGCGACGGCCGCTTCCAGGCGGTCGTGGTGGTGACCCGCGCGCCGGTCACGCCCGCCTCCGCGCGCTGGACGCTGCTGGCCGACTCGCCCACCGCGGACCGCTCGGCGGCCGAATCGCGCGCGCAGGCAGAGGCCGCGCGCCTGCGCACGCTGCGCGAAATCGCCCAGGGCTGACTGCCGGCGCCGGTTGCGGCGCAGCATTTCCGGCGTCCGCGACGCCCAGGCCGGCCGCACCGGGCCGTGCAGCGAACTGTCGCGCCGCGTCAATCTGTGCTGTTTTCCGGCAATTCGCGGACGGCGAACCCTGCATACGTTTGCAGTGACGCCCGTCGCAGCCGCGCGCCGCGCAGAGTCCGCGCACCCGATCCCGAGGCTGCCCGCCATGCGTCCGACCCTGCTGCCGCGCCTGCTGCGCACCGGCCTGCTGCTGCTCGCCCTGCTCGGCGCCGGCTGCGACGAACCACCGGGCGCGGTGGACGGCCCGGACGGCGGCGGCGCCATCGGCGCGCCGACCCTGCCCGGCACCGCGGCGGTCTGCGAGGCCGAGCCGAGCACGGTGTTGATCCCGGTCGCGCGCGTCGAAGGCGGCACGGCGCCGGTCGACGTGCGCGTGCGCTACCACCGCCCCGACGGCCAGTACGCCGACTGGGGCCTGCACGTGTGGCAGGTGGACGCCGACGGCCGCTACGTCGCCGACTATGCCGGCGTCGCCTGGGACCGCCCGCTGGCGCGCAGCGGCGTCGACGACTACGGCGCCGTGTTCGACATCGCTGCGAGCGGCTTCACGCATCCGGCGGCGGCGGGCTTCGGCTTCATCGTGCATCCGCCGGGCCAGGGCGGCGATCCGGGCGTCGACCGCATCTGGCGCTTCGAGGACGGCAACGCGTTCTGGCTGCGCTCCGGCGACGCCACGATCTATCGCAGCAACCCGCTCGCCGGCGCGCCCGACCTGCGTACCGTGCGCGTGCACTACCGTCGCTACGACCGCGACTACGCCGACTGGGGCCTGCACCTGTGGCCGACCAGCGGCATCGACGTCGCGCGCCTGCCCGGCCTTGCGATCGATCAGTGGACGAACCCGGTGCCGCTGTCGGCGATGCCGAACTACGAGGCCGCCACCGACGGCAGCGAGGTGCGCTTCGACCTGCCGGTGCTCAACCCGAAGGACGATCCGTCGCGCGCGGCGGTGGAGTTCATCGTGCACGGCCTGCCGTCCAACCCGGCCGGCGGCGTGGACAACAAGGACGGCTGGAACGCCAACGTCCGCGTGGCCTACGCCGCGCTGTCGGTCGCCGACGGCGTCGGCGACGTCTGGCTGGTGCAGGAGGAGCCGACCGTGTTCGTTGCGCCGCCCGATCTCGGCCGCGCGTCCACGGTCGATGCGCGCGCGGTCTGGCTCGATCGCCGCCACCTGCGCTGGCCGAAGGTCGACGCGTCCGGCGCGTTCCGGCTGGTGCATTCGCGCGAAGGCCAGCTCGTCGTGCGCCGCGGCGCGCCGGTGTCCGGTGCCGACGGCGCGATCGCGCTGCAACCGGCCACCGACGTGCCCGCCGCGGCGCGCGAGCGCTTCAAGTGGGTCGGCGCGGGGGTCGAACTCGCGGTGGATCCCGCCGACGACGCCGCGCTCGCCGAGGCGCTGCGCGGGCAGGTGGTCGTGGTGCAGGAAGACGCGCAGGGCCTCGTGCAGTCCGCGACGACGCTGCAGGTCGCCGGCCAGCTCGACGACCGCCATGCCGACGCCGAACGCATCGACGACCTCGGCGTGCGCATCGACCGCGGCCGCACCCGCTTCGCGCTGTGGGCGCCCACCGCGCGCAACGTGCAGCTCTGCCTGTACGGCGCGCGCGGCGGCAGCGCGGTGTCGCCGATGACGCGCGACGCCGCCACCGGCGCGTGGCGCGCAGCGTTGCCCGGCAACCAGGAAGGTCGCTACTACCGCTACGTCGTCGACGTGTTCGTGCGCGGCGTCGGCGTGGTGCGCAACCTCGTCACCGATCCGTATTCCATCAGCCTCGATGCCGATTCGCAGCGCAGCTACGTCGGCGACCTCGATTCGCCGCGCCTCGCCCCGCCCGGCTGGCGCCGCGACCGCACGCCCGGCACCGTGCAGGCGCAGGAGGACATGAGCATCTACGAGCTGCACGTGCGCGACTTCTCGCGCGACGACGCCACCGTGCCGGCGAAGTACCGCGGCACCTACGGCGCGTTCGCGTTCCTGCAGTCCGACGGCATGAAGCACCTGCGCGCGCTCGCGAAGGCCGGCCTCACCGACGTGCACCTGCTGCCGGTGTTCGACATCGCCAGCGTCCCCGAAACCGGCTGCAACCAGGCGCCGGCCATTCCCGACGCCGCGCCCGATTCCGACGCGCAGCAGGCCGCCGTGGCGGCCACGCGCGGCGAGGACTGCTTCAACTGGGGCTACGACCCGTGGCACTACACCGCGCCGGAGGGCAGCTACGCCACCGACGCGCGCGACGGCGCCGCGCGCATCCGCGAGTTCCGCGCGATGGTGATGGCGCTGCACGCGTCGGACCTGCGCGTGGGCATGGACGTGGTCTACAACCACACCACGGCCTCGGGCCAGAACGCGCGCTCGGTGCTCGACCGCATCGTCCCCGGCTACTACCACCGCCTCAACGCCACCGGCGAGGTCGAGCGCAGCACCTGCTGCGACAACACCGCGACCGAGAACATGATGATGGCGCGGCTGATGATCGACTCGGTCAAGACATGGGCCGTCGACCACCACGTCGACTCGTTCCGCTTCGACCTGATGGGCCACCAGCCGCGCGCGGTGATGGAGCGGCTGTACGCCGAGGTGTCACAGGCCGCCGGCCGCCCGATCCAGCTGATCGGCGAAGGCTGGAACTTCGGCGAGGTCGCCAACGGCGCGCGCTTCGTGCAGGCCTCGCAGCTCTCGCTCAACGGTTCCGGCATCGGCACCTTCAGCGACCGCGCGCGCGACCACGTGCGCGGCGGCGCGCCGTTCGATTCCGGCAACGACCTGATCCGCAACCAGGGCTACGTCAACGGGCTCTTCTACGACGACAACGGCAGCGGCGCAGGCAAGACGCGCAACGACCTGATGTGGTCGGCCGACATCGTCAAGGTCGGCCTGGCCGGTTCGGTGCGCGACTACGAGCTCACCACGCACTGGGACGTGCGCCTGAAGCTGCAGGACATCGACTACAACGGCCAGCCCGCCGGCTACATCAGCGACCCGCAGGAAGTCGTCAACTACGTCGAGAACCACGACAACCAGACGCTGTTCGACAACAACGTCTACAAGCTGCCGCCGAACACCACGCGCGAGGACCGCGCGCGGGTGCAGGTGCTGGCCGCGGCGATCAACGCCTTCAGCCAGGGCGTGAGCTACTTCCACGCCGGCATCGACACGCTGCGCAGCAAATCGATGGACCGCAACAGCTACGACAGCGGCGACTGGTTCAACCGCATCGACTGGACGTACCGCACCAACTTCTTCGGCACCGGCCTGCCGCCGCAGTGGGAGAACGGATCGAACTGGTCGGTGATCGGCCCGCGCCTGGCGATGGCGAACGAGATCATGCCGATGGCGGCCGACATCCGCTGGACGCGCGACGCGTTCCGCGACCTGCTGCGCATCCGCGCGAGTTCGCGCCTGTTCCGGCTGCGCACGTCGCAGGAGATCCGCGAGCGGCTGACGTTCCACAACACCGGGAGCACGCAGGTGCCGACGGTGCTGGTCGCGCACCTCGACGGTCGCGGCTACCCCGGCGCGAACGTGCGCGACCTGCTGTACTTCGTCAACGTCGACACGCGCGCGCAGACGATCGCGATCCCCGCGGAAGCCGCGAAGCCCTACGCGCTGCATCCCGTGCACCGCCGCCTCGACGCCGCGGATCGCCGCGCCGCGGAGGCGCGCATCGACCGCACCTCCGGCACGTTCCACGTCCCGGCGCGCACGGCAGTGGTGTTCGTCGTGAAGTAGCGCCATCGCGTCGCCGGACGCCTGTCGCCCGGCGACGCGGCATACCGATCGTTTCGCATCGCCGCTCGGGCGATCGATTACCGGATCCCCGCGCTCTTCCCTGCGGAGTCGTCCCACCTGGACGCAAAAAAAGAAGGGCCGACGAAATCGTCGGCCCTTCGCAAAGGTGGCGCGCCCGGAGAGATTCGAACTCCCGACCACCAAGTTCGTAGCCTGGTGCTCTATCCAGCTGAGCTACGGGCGCGCAGTCGAAAAAGTATGAAGGTTCGACATCACGTCGTCAAACATTCATCGCGGATGCGCGTGCTGCGATCGCATCGACCGCCGTCGCATGCGACTGGCGGAGAGTGAGGGATTCGAACCCTCGATAGAGCTTTTGACCCTATACTCCCTTAGCAGGGGAGCCCCTTCGGCCTCTCGGGCAACTCTCCGTGACGCATGCGCTCGCAGTGCATCGCGAGGCGCGCAAGGATACCGATTCGCTCCCGACGGGGCAACGCGCGCGGCGCGTACGTCAGCCGGCGCCGTTGGAGTTCTTCGTCGCGGGATCCGCCGGCGGTTCGCCGCGCTGGATGCGCTGGTAGATCTCTTCGCGATGCACCGCGACGTCCTTCGGCGCGGTGATGCCGATGCGCACCTGGTTGCCCTTGACTCCGAGCACGGTCACCGTGACCGAGTCGCCGATCATCAGGGTCTCGCCGACGCGACGCGTGAGAATAAGCATGGTGGAACCTCCTGTACCGGCACCGCGGTGCCGGCGTCTCCGTCGAGTCGTTGGACGCGAGCGGCCTGTGATTCGTTGATACGCGATCCGAGTCCGGTCCGGCGAGCGGCCAGAAACATGACTTTGGTCACGGTTCCCTGTTACGACATTCTCGCACCCACCCACGCCGGCACACCAGCCAAGGCCTGAACAAGCGCTGGGCCGTCGTCGCCGCCGCCCTGCGCCATGTCCGCGCGCCCGCCGCCCTTGCCGTTGATCTGGCCGGCGACGTGCGCGAGCAGCTCGCCCGCCTTGATGCGCGATGCGCGGTCGCCGTGGACACCGGCGACGAGCGCCGCCTTGCCGTCCGCTGCGCCCGCGAGGACGATGACAGCATCGCCGAGCTGCTGCTTGAGCCGGTCGACGGCCTCGCGCAGGCCCTTGGCGTCGAAGCCTTCGAGCCGCGTCGCCACGATCTTGACGCCGTCCACGACGGCGGCCGAGGCGGCGAGTTCGGCAGTCGCGCCGGTCGCGGCCTTGGCCTTCATCGATTCGAGTTCGCGCTCGAGGCGCTTCTGCCGGTCGAGCAGCGCGCGCAGCTTGTCGGTCACGTCCGCAGGCTGGCCGCCGAGCAGGCGGGCCGCCTCGTCGAGGCGACGCTCTTCGTCGGCCACGTAGTCGAGCGCCGCTTGTCCGGTCAAGGCTTCGATCCGTCGCACCCCGGCGGAGACGCCGCCTTCGGACACGATCTTGAACAGGCCGATGTCGCCGGTGCGTGATACGTGGGTGCCGCCGCACAGCTCGATCGACGCGTCGCCGAGGCGCAGCACGCGCACGCGGTCGCCGTATTTCTCGCCGAACAGCGCGAGCGCGCCGAAGTCGAGCGCTTCCTGCATCGCCATCTCGTGGATCTCGGCCGCGTGGTTGCGGCGGATCTCGGCGTTGACGCGCCGTTCGATCTCCGCGAGTTCGGCGTCGCCGATCGGCTGGAAGTGCGCGAAATCGAAGCGCAGGCGATCCGGCGCGACGAGCGAGCCCTTCTGCGTCACGTGCGTGCCGAGCACGCCGCGCAGCGCGGCATGCAGCAGGTGCGTGGCGGAATGATTGAGCACGGTGGCGGCGCGACGCTGCTCGTCGACGGCGCCGAGCACGCGATCGCCGCGCTGCAGGCGCCCGCTGGACAGCGAGCCCATGTGGGCGTGGTACTGGCCGGCGAGCTTCATCGTGTCGCGCACGACGAAACGCGTCTGCGCGTCGACCAGCTCGCCGGTGTCGCCGACCTGGCCGCCGCTTTCGGCGTAGAACGGCGTGCGGTCGAGGATGACGATCGCGTCCTCGCCGGCCTCGATCGCGTCGACCGGGCGGCCGTCGCGCACCAGCGCGACGACGTCGAGCCCGCCTTCGACGAAGCGGTCGTAGCCGAGGAAGCGCGTCGGCTGCAGCTGCGCGATGAGTTCCGCCGGCAGCGCGACCGAGCCGGCGAACCGGCCGGCGGCGCGCGCGCGTTCGCGCTGCTCCTTCATCCGCAGCTCGTAGTCGGCCATCGCATCGTCGGCCAGGGACGTGCCCGGGCGCTCGCGCAGGATGTCGACGATGAGGTCCGGCGGGCAGCCGTAGGTGTCGTGCAGCTGGAACAGCTGCTCGCCGTCGAGGCGGCCGCCGCCCTGCGCGAGATAGCCCTCGAGCCGCAGCATCCCGGCGTCGAGCGTCTGCGCGAACGCGGCTTCCTCCGCCTTCAGCGCGCGCTCGACGAGTTCGCGCTTGGCGACCAGTTCCGGATACGCCTCGCCCATGACCTCGGCGAGCGGCTGCACCATCCGCCAGAAATTGCCCTCGGCGCTCAGCGCGCCCAGCTTCCACAGATGGCGGATCGCGCGCCGGATGATCCGCCGCAGCACGTAGCCGCGGCCTTCGTTGGACGGCAGCACGCCGTCGACGATGAGGAAGCTGCACGCGCGGATGTGGTCGGCGATCACGCGCAGCGACTTGTGCTCGAGGTCCTGCGTGCCGGTGATCGCCGCGGCCGCGCGGATCAGATGCTGGAACAGGTCGATCTCGTAGTTGCTGTGCACGTGCTGCAGCACCGCCGACACGCGCTCCAGGCCCATGCCGGTGTCCACGCACGGCGCCGGCAGCGGCACCAGCGTGCCGTCGGCCTGGCGGTCGAACTGCATGAAGACGTTGTTCCAGATCTCGATGTAGCGGTCGCCGTCCTCGTCCGGGGATCCGGGCGGGCCGCCGGCGATGTGCGGGCCGTGGTCGTAGAAGATCTCGGTGCACGGGCCGCAGGGGCCGGTGTCGGCCATCTGCCAGAAGTTGTCCGACGCGAACGGCGCACCCTTGTTGTCGCCGATGCGGATGATGCGCTCCGGCGGCAGGCCGACCACCTCGTTCCAAATCGCGTAGGCCTCGTCGTCGGTGTGGTAGACGGTGGCGAGCAGGCGCTCCGGCGGCAGCTTCCACACCTCGGTCAGCAGCTCCCACGCCCAGACGATCGCGTCGCGCTTGAAGTAGTCGCCGAAGCTGAAGTTGCCCAGCATCTCGAAGAACGTGTGGTGCCGCGCGGTGTAGCCGACCTGGTCGAGGTCGTTGTGCTTGCCGCCGGCGCGCACGCAGCGTTGGCTGGACACGGCGCGGGTGTAGGCGCGCTTCTCGGCGCCGAGGAACACGTCCTTGAACTGGACCATGCCGGCGTTGGTGAACAGCAGCGTCGGGTCGTTGCCCGGCACCAGCGGCGACGACGGCACGATCGCGTGGCCCTTCCCGCGGAAGAACTCGAGAAACTCGCGGCGGATGTCCTGGGTGGTCTTCATTGCGTGCGGCTCGATGACGGGTCCGGACGCGCTCGCGCCGCCCGTGGGCCCACGATGGGGGCACCGGATCGAGCAGGCAACCTTCGCCGGAAAGCGTCAAAGCTTAACAGCCAATCGCGCAAGCCCTCCTCGCCGAGGACGGGTGGACGCTCAGTCGTCCGACGGGTCCCAGCGCGTCGCCGCGCGCACCGCGTCGCCGGTGAAGCCGCGGCGGATCAGGAAGTCGGCGGCGCGACGCCGCGTTGCGACATCGGAGGCGACGTCGGTTCCGAAGCGGCGCCGCACGAGGTCGCGGGCGGCGTCGTTCCAGTCGACGGCCTCGGCGTCCATCGCGCGCTGCGCGGCTTCGCGATCGAGCCCGTGCGTGCCGAGTTCGGCGCGGATGTGCAGCGGACCGTAGCCGGCCGCGACCCGGCTGCGGACGAGGCTGGCGGCGAAGCGTGCGTCGTCCTGCCAACCGGCGTCGGCGAGTTTCTCGATGGCGGCACCGACAGCGTCGTCGCCGTGGCCGCGGGCGGCGAGCTTGCGCTGCAGTTCGCGACGCGAATGCTCGCGGCGGGTCAGCAGGCTCAGGGCGGCCTGCAGCGGGGTGCGCTCCTGCCGTCGGGAACCGCGCCGGGACGGTCGGCCCGCCCCCGGATCGCTCGACCCATCCGCGGTATCCGGATCGGGTCCGGTCGGGACAGGCGCGTCGTCGTCGGGATGAGTCGTCATGCGGGAACGATCGGATTGCCTGGAGTCGCGTGCCCCGTGCGCTCATTTCATCCGAAACCGGCGGGCCGGGGCGGCGGCCACTGACCTCCGCCGCCCCGACCCGTCGGGTGTCAGTCGTCGAGGCCCGCGTCGTCGCCGCGCGGCGCGTCGGCCGGCACGAACTTCTCGCGCAGGGCGGCTTCCAGGCGCGCGGCCACTTCCGGGTTCTCCTTGAGGTACTGGCGCGCGTTCTCCTTGCCCTGCCCGATGCGCTCGTTGCCGACGCTGTACCAGGCGCCGGACTTCTCGACCAGCTTGGCTTCCACGCCCATGTCGATGAGTTCGCCCTCGCGCGAGATGCCCTCGCCGTAGAGGATCTCGGTGATGACCTGCTTGAACGGCGGTGCCAGCTTGTTCTTGACCACCTTGATGCGGGTCTGGTTGCCGATGATCTCCTCGCCCTTCTTGATCGAGCCGATGCGGCGGATGTCCAGGCGCACCGAGGCGTAGAACTTCAGCGCGTTGCCGCCGGTGGTGGTCTCGGGGCTCTGGCCCGGCATCATCACGCCGATCTTCATGCGCAGCTGGTTGATGAAGATCACCAGGCAGTTGGAGCGCTTGATGTTGCCGGTGAGCTTGCGCAGCGCCTGGCTCATCAGGCGCGCCTGCAGGCCCGGGAGCTGGTCGCCCATCTCGCCTTCGATCTCGGCCTTCGGCGTGAGCGCGGCGACGGAGTCGACCACGACCATGTCGATCGCGCCGGAGCGCACCAGCATGTCCGCGATCTCGAGCGCCTGTTCGCCGGTGTCGGGCTGGCTGACCAGCAGGTCGTCGACGTTGACGCCCAGCTTGGCGGCGTACGTCGGATCGAGCGCGTGCTCGGCGTCGACGAAGGCGCAGGTGCCGCCGGCCTTCTGGCACTGCGCGATCGCCTGCAGGGTGAGCGTGGTCTTGCCGGAGGATTCGGGGCCGTAGATCTCGACCACGCGGCCCTTCGGCAGGCCGCCGATGCCGAGCGCGATGTCGAGCATCAGCGAGCCGGTGCCGATGACCTCCGCCGGTTCGGCGACGCGGTCGCCCATGCGCATCACCGAGCCCTTGCCGAACTGCTTCTCGATCTGGCCGAGGGCGGCGGAAAGGGCGCGCTTCTTGTTGTCGTCCATTGCTCGGGTTCCCGTGTTCGCGATTCGTTGGAGGAAGGTTAGCGGGCCGCGGTCGCAGCGGTTAAGACGGCCGGATCCAGCGTGCATGACGCGACCGGGACGACGCATGGGCCATCGCCGCGCGAACGCTCGGACATCCTCGCGACGTGGGCGGGGCGATGTCCGATGACGACGGGTTCTCGAGGTTCGCGTCGCAAAGCCGACGTCGTGACGCCGGCGGCTTGCGCCCGGCGGATGCCGTGCTCGCAGCCGCCGCGGCTCGCGTGGCCTTCCACGCCGCCAGCGATGGGCTCGCCGTTGTCGGCCACGAGCCGCCAGCGCCACTGCTGGGAAACGAGCGTGGCGCCGGAGCGATGGATCACGGACTTCATCGCGCGCCCCGTCCTCACCGGTTCGGCCTGACCAGCCCGCAGTACAGGCCTTCGATCGCGAACTCCTGCCCGGGCTGCACTTCGATCGGCGCGTAGTCGGGGTTGCGCGGCAGCAGCCGCAGCGTCTGGTTGCCGAGGCGGTCCTTGCCGATCTTCAGCAGCTTGACGGTCACTTCCTCGTCGATGCGCGCCACCACGATCTGGCCCGAGCGCGCGTCGCGCGTGCGGTGCACGCCGATCAGGTCGCCGTCGAAGATGCCCTCGTCGCGCATCGAATCGCCCTTCACCCGCAGCAGGTAGTCCGGCTGCGGGAAGAAGAACATGCGGTCGAGCATGACCACCTCCTCGGAGCCGATGTCGGCGCCGATCGGCAGGCCGGCGGCGACCTGGCCGAGGATCGGCAGCCGCAGCGCGTCGTCCGCGGGCGGCGCGACCTGCGCGCGCGTCGCCGCCGGGCCGCGCAGGCGGATGCCGCGGGCCACGCCGGGCAGGCGCTCGATGTGGCCTTCGCGCTCCAGCGCCTCGAGGTGGTACTGCGCGGCGCGGACGCCGGAGAAGCCGAACGCGCGCGCGATCTCGGTCTGCGACGGCGGCAGCCCGTC
>JXCB02000036.1 GCA_000828075.3 Tolypothrix campylonemoides VB511288
CCCGGCGCGCGGCCCGGCGGGCAGGGCGCCTCGCACGCTCCGCTGCTGCGGCTGCCGGCCGGCGCGCTGGTCACCAACCCGAATCCCGTCGATGCGCCCGGGCGGGGCACGCCGACGCCGATCGATCCCTACGGCGGACGGCGTTGACCGCCCGTGCGCGCGGCCGGATGCTGCGCGCATGGCCGTCGACCTGCACGCCTCGTCACCGCGACACCCGATCGGGCGCGACGCACACGCGCCGCCCGGGCACGCGGCCTCGACGGCCGGGCCGCGCGATGACGCGACGCGCGGCAGCGCCGCCACCGCGGATCCGGCCGGCGCGGTGATCGTGTTCGACGGCGTCTGCGTGCTGTGCAACGGCTGGGTGCGCTTCCTGCTGCGGCACGACCGTCGCGGCCGCTACCGGTTCGCGGCGATGCAGGGCGCCACCGGCCGCGAACTGCTCGCGCGGCACGGGCTCGACGCGGACGACCCGGTGTCGTTCCTGCTGGTCGACGGCGGCCGCGCCCATACCGACACCGACGCCATCCGCCGCGTGCTGGCCGGCCTCGGCGGGCCGTGGCGCTGCGCCGGCCTCGTCGCGCTGGTGCCGCGGCGACTGCGCGACGGCGCGTACCGCGCGATCGCGCGCAACCGCTACCGGTGGTTCGGCCGGCGCGACGCCTGCGTCCTGCCGGCGCCGGGGCAGGCCGCGCGCTTCCTGCCGTAACCTGCGCGCCTCGCACACGGGGGCGCGACATGCGGCGCACGGGTCCACGCTGGTTCGTCGCCGGCGACTTCAACGGCTTCTTCGGGCTGGTGGTCGACAACCTGTCGATCCTCGGCTTCATCGTCGCGGCGCTGATCGGCATCTTCGGCATGCCGGCCGACGTCGTGTTCGGCCGCATGTTCCCCGGCACCGCGTTCGGCGTGCTGGTCGGCAACCTCGCCTACACGTGGATGGCGCGCCGGCTGGCCGCGCGCAGCGGACGCGACGACGTGACCGCGATGCCGCTGGGGCTCGATGCACCCACCAGCATCGGAATGGCGTTGCTGGTGCTCGGCCCGGCGTTCGTCGCGTACAAGGCGTCGGGCCTCGCGCCGGACGCCGCGGCGATCGCCACGTGGAAGCTCGGCATGGCGTCGCTGATGGTGATGGGCGCGCTGAAGTTCGTGCTGTCCTTCGCCGGCGACGCGGTGACGCGGCTGGTGCCGCGCGCGGGCCTGCTCGGTTCGATCGCCGGCATCGCGCTGGTGCTGATGGGGTTCCTGCCGCTGGTGGAGGCGCTGCGCTCGCCGGTGGTGGGCTTCGTGACGCTGGGCCTGCTGCTGTACGTGCTCATCGCGAAGGGCCGGCTGCCGGTGCGGCTGCCGGGCGTGTTCGTCGCGTTCGTGTTCGGCGCGGCGCTGTACTACGGGCTCGGCGCGCTGGGGCTCGGCGCACCCGGCTTCAAGTGGCCGCAAGCCGTCGCGCTGACGCCCGCGCTGCCGTGGCCGACGCTGGGCTTCCTCGACGCGCTGCCGGACACCGTGCCCTACCTGCCGCTGCTGCTGCCGTTCGGGCTGCTGATGGTGGTCGGCGGCATCAACGTGAGCGAAAGCGCGCGCGCGGCCGGCGACGACTACCGCACGCGCGACATCCTGCTGGTGGAGGCGTTCAGCACGCTGGTGGCCGGGCTGTGCGGCGGCGTCGCGCAGACGACGCCGTACATCGGGCAACCGGCCTACAAGCACATGGGCGCGCGCAGCGGCTACACGCTGCTGACCGGCCTGTTCATCGGATTCGGCGGGATGCTCGGCGTGGTCGCGGGGCTGGTGCAGTGGCTGCCGCTGGCGGTGCTGGCGCCGATCATCGTGTACGTCGCGATCGACATCACCACGCAGGCGTTCCAGGCGACGCCGCGCGAGCACGCCGGCGCGATGGTGCTGGGCTTCCTGCCGTCGGTGGCGTACATGCTGTCGATCAAGGTCGGCAATCCGGCGTGGATCGACCCGCCGACGTTTGCCGCGCTGTCCACCACGCTCGACGGCCACGGCCTGCCGGAGCTCGCGGTGATCACCACGCTCGGCAACGGCTTCATCATCACCGCGATGGTGTGGACGTCGGCGGTGGTCGCGATGGTCGACGGCCGGCTGCCGCGCGCGGCGGGCTTCCTGCTCGCCGGCGCGGTGCTGACGCTGTTCGGCGTGATCCACTCCGTGCAGCCGCAGGGCGCGCTGCAGCTGCCGTGGATGCTGGAAGGCCTGCAGCGCGCGATCGCGCTGCAGTTCGCCGGCGGCTACGTCGGCTTGGCGGCGCTGATGGCGCTGCTCGCGCTCCAGCGCGGGAATGCCCGCCGCGGCGCCGGGCCTTCGTCCTCGGGCTGAGCCGGCCCCTCGCGCAGCGCCTTCAGGAAATCGCGGCGCCAGCGGGTGATGTCGTAGGTTTCGAGCCGCCGCATCATCGTCTGCCAGCGCACCTGGCGCTCGTCCAGCGACATCTGCAGCGCGCGCGCGATCGCGTCGGCCACGCCGTCGAGGTCGAACGGATTGACCAGCAGCGCGCCGTCCAGCTCGCGCGCCGCACCGGCGAAGGTGGACAGCACCAGCACGCCGGGATCGTCCGGATCCTGCGCGGCGACGAACTCCTTCGCCACCAGGTTCATGCCGTCGCGGATCGGCGTCACCAGCCCGAGCTGCGCCAGCCGGTAGAAGCCGGTGAGCGAGGCGTGCGGATAGGTGCGGTTGACGTAGCGCACCGGCGTCCAGTCGGGATCGGCGTGGCTGCCGTTGATGTGGCCGGCGAGCTGCTCGAGCTCGGTGCGCAGCGCGCGGTATTCGGCGACGTCGCCGCGCGACACCGGCGCGATCTGCAGGAACGTCAGCCGCCCGGCCTGGTTCGGATGGCGCTTGAGGAAGCGCGCGAACGCGCGGAAGCGCTCCGGCAGCCCCTTCGAATAGTCGAGCCGGTCCACGCCGATCGCGAGCGCGCGTCCGGCGAGGCTGCCGCCCAGCCGCTTGACGCTCGCCTTGCCGACCGCCTCGCGCGCCTGGCGGGCGATGTGCGCGGTGTCGATGCTGATCGGGAACGCCGCCGCGCGCAGGCGTTGGCCCTGCGCGGTCTCCAGCACGCCGTGGCTGATCACGCGGCCGCGGCCGAACAGGCGCACGTAGTCCTGGAAGCGCTCGAGGTCGCGCTCGGTCTGGAAGCCGATCAGGTCGTACGACGACAGCCCCTCGAACAGGCGCGCGTGGTCGGGCAGCGCGGCCAGCAGGTCCGACGACGGCATCGGCACGTGCAGGAAGAAGCCCAGCCGCGCCTTGACGCCCTTCTCGCGCAGCAGCTTGGCGAGCGGGATCAGGTGGTAGTCGTGCACCCAGACGATGTCGTCGTCCTCGAGCAGCGGCGCGAGCTTCTCGGCGAACAGCGCGTTGACGCGGCGGTAGCCCGCGTAGGTCTCGCGGCTGTAGTCCACGAGGTCCATGCGGAAGTGCAGCAGCGGCCACAGCGTGCGGTTGGCGAAGCCGTTGTAGTAGTCCTCGTGGTCGCGGCGCGACAGGTCCATCGTCACGTAGCGGATGTCGCCGTCCTCCTGCTCGCGCAGGCGGCCGGATGCGTCGGGGTCGATGCGCCCGCTCCAGCCGAACCACAGACCGCCGGTCTCGGCGAGCGCGGCGCGCAGCGCGACGGCGAGGCCGCCGGGACGCGATTCCTCGGGAAGCGCGACGCGGTTGGAGACGACGACGAGACGGGACATCAGGCGTGCCTCCTGCGTGCGGGACCCGGGATCCGCGACCCGGGACTCGAAGAAGCGGCACTGCCGGGTCCAGGGTCTGTTTCGCGGTGCGACGCTGGAAGGCGCAAACCAGGCGCTGTTGCGAGTCCCGAGTCCCGGGTCCCGAGTCCCGCGCCCAAGCCTCCGAGTCCAGAGTTCCGACGCATCATGTCGCCTCCTGCCAGGGGCGGCTCAGGCGCATCGCCGCGGTGATGAGGCCGACGTGCGAGTACGTCTGCGGGAAATTGCCCCACAGTTCGCCGTCGTCGAACGAGAGATCCTCGGACATCAGGCCGAGGTGGTTGCGCCGCGCCAGCACGCGTTCGAACAGGTCGCGCGCCTCGTCGATGCGGCCGATCGACGCGAGCGCGTCGATGTACCAGAACGTGCAGATCGTGAAGCTGGTCTCCGGCACGCCGAAGTCGTCGGGCGCGACGTAGCGGAACAGCCCGTGGCCGCGCTTGAGGTCGCGGCCGATCGCCTCGACGGTGGCGACGTAGCGCGGGTCGTGCGGCGCCACGAAGCCGAGGTCGGCCAGCAGCAGCAGCGAGGCGTCGAGCCGATGGCCGCCGAACGCGTCGACGAAGTGCCCGCGCTGCGGATCGAACGCCGCGCGCGAGATCGTGTCGTGCATGCGGTCGGCGTGCTGGCGCCAGTAGCCCGCGCGTTCGTGCAGGCCGAGCTGGCGCGCGATCTTCGCCAGCCGGTCGCAGGCGGCCCAGCACATCGCGGCCGAATACGTGTGCGTCTCCGCGCGGCCGCGGAACTCCCACAGGCCGGCGTCGGGCTGGTCGAACAGCGCCGCAGCGCGCTCGCCCAGCGGCTCCAGCCGCGCGAAGGTCTGCACGTCCCCGGGCACCGCGAGGCGACGATCGAAGAACAGCTGCGTCGAGGCCAGCACCACCGAGCCGTAGACGTCGTGCTGCACCTGCAGCCACGCGAGGTTGCCGCGGCGCACCGGGCCCATGCCGCGGTAGCCCGCCAGCGCCGGCACTTCCTCCTCGGCCAGCTCGTGCTCGAAGCCCAGCCCGTACAGCGGCTGCAGCGTGACGTCGTGGCTGGCGAGGTTGAACACGTAGCGCAGGTAGTCCTCCATCGTGCGCGTCGCGCCCAGCCGGTTCAGCGCGCGCACCACGAACGCGGCGTCGCGCAGCCAGCAGTAGCGGTAGTCCCAGTTGCGGATGCTGTGCGGCGCTTCCGGGATCGACGTGGTGACCGCGGCGATGATGCCGCCGGTCTCCTCCGACTGGCACAGCTTCAGCGTGATCGCGCTGCGGATCACCGCGTCCTGCCATTCCAGCGGGATGGACAGGTAGCGCACCCATTCGCGCCAGTAGTGCAGCGTGCGCTCCTCGGCGGTGCGCACGAAGCTGCCGATCGGCTGGGTCAGCGTCTCGTCGGGCCCCAGGATCAGGTGCTGGTCGCGGTCGAGCAGGAACGGCAGCCCCTCGCGCACGAAGCGCACCGGAATGTCGCTGGTGTGGCGCAGCGTGAAGCCCGGCATCACGAAGCGCACGTGGTTGCTGCCCCAGGTGACGTCGGGCCGGCGCGCGCCGTAGTCGCACAGCGGGCGCAGCACCACGCGCACGCGCGGGCGGCCGGCGAGCGGGCGCACGCGCCGCATCAGCATCACCGGGTGGTAGAAGCGCTCGTGCTCGCGCCAGCGCGGGCAGAAGTCGGTGATCTCCACCGCGTCGCCCTGCGCGTTGCGCAGCACCGTGCGCAGCACCGCGGTGTTGGGCACGTAGGCCTGCTCGGTGGCGACGCAGCCTTCGAGTTCGATCGCGTAGTCGCCGCCGGCGTGCTCGCGCGGCGACAGCAGCGCGCAGAACGCCGGGTCGCCGTCGAAGCCGGGCACGCAGCCGAACACCACGCGCGCGTCGCGGTCGATCAGCATCGCCACGCTGCCGTTGCCGACGAGGCCGAGGTCGAGGCTCGCGGGCGCGCTCATCCGGCCACCTCCGCCGTCGGCGCCGGGACGTGCGCGGCCGCCTCGTACAGCCACGCGCGCACCGCGGCGGGGTCGCGCAGGGCGTGCGTGGCCAGCGTCGGCCGGCGTGCGCCGACCAGCACCGCGAGCCCGCCGCGGTCGCGCACCAGCGCGAAGCCGTCCTCGTCGGTCAGGTCGTCGCCGACGAACACCGGCACGCGCCCGCGGAACGGCGGCGCGTCGAGCATCGCCGCGATCGCCGCGCCCTTGTCGGCGCCGTCGGGACGCAGCTCGAGCACGTGGTCGCCCGGCTGCAGGCGGTAGTGCGGCAGGCGTTCGAGCGCCGCGGCGCCGACCGCGGCGAACGCCGCTTCGGCCGCCGCGGCATCGGCCACGCCGCGCCAGTGCATCGCGATCGCCGGGCCCTTGTCCTCCACCAGCGCGCCCGGCTGCGAGGCCGCCGCGGCCTGCGCGACGGCGCGCACTTCGGCCAGCGCCGGCGGCGGCGGCAGCGCGGCCTGGCCGCGGCGTTCGAGCCCGTGCAGGCCCGCGGCGTGCAGCCGCAGCGGCGCGAACAGCCGATCGAGCTGCGCCAGCGCGCGCCCGCTCACCAGCGCGATCGCGTCGTCCAGCCGCCGCTGCAATGCCTGCAGGCTGTCGCGCAGCGTCGCCGGCACGACGACGCCCTCGGGCCGCGGCGCGAACTCCAGCAGGCTGCCGTCGACATCGAGGAAGAGCGCCCAGCCGGCGTCCAGCGGCGGCGGTGGCGGCAGGTCGGTGTGGGATGCAGTCGCCATGTGCACAAGCATGAACGGCGCGATGTAAGCGGTGCGTTGACGCGACCTTGGCGCGCGCGTCGCGGCGGTGCTCCGCGCGACCCGATGCGTGCGACGACGGGACGATGCCGACGGAAGGCGCTCGCGACGCTTGAAACAGGCCGCGCGACGCCGCATCTGAGCGGCATTCGCCGCCTTCGCGGCGCCTCCTTCAGTCCGTTCCGGAATCGGCGTCATGCGCACCGACAAACTCACCTCGCGCTTCCAGCAGGCGCTCGCCGACGCGCAGTCGCTGGCCGTCGGCCGCGACCACAGCGTGATCGAACCCGTGCACCTGATGGCCGCGCTGCTCGACCAGCAGGGCGGCAGCACGCGCCCGCTGCTGGCCCAGGCCGGCGTCAACGTGCCGCTGCTGCGCGAACGCGTCGGCGAAGCGCTCGACGCGCTGCCCAAGGTGTCCGGCCAGGCCGGCAACATCAGCCTCGGCAACGACCTCGCGCGCCTGCTCAACGTCACCGACAAGCTCGCGCAGCAGCGCGGCGACGCCTTCATCGCCAGCGAGCTGTTCGTGCTGGCGGCGCTGGACGACGGCGGCGCGGTCGGCCGCGCGCTCAAGGCGGCCGGCGCGGCCAGGCCGAAGCTCGAAGCCGCGATCGAGAAGGTCCGCGGCGGCGAAAAGGTGCAGAGCGAGAACGCCGAGGACCAGCGCCAGGCGCTGGAGAAGTACACGATCGACCTCACCGCGCGCGCCGAGGGCGGCAAGCTCGATCCGGTCGTCGGCCGCGACGAGGAGATCCGCCGCACCGTGCAGGTGCTGCAGCGGCGCACCAAGAACAATCCCGTGCTGATCGGCGAGCCCGGCGTGGGCAAGACGGCGATCGTGGAAGGCCTCGCGCAGCGCATCGTCAACGGCGAAGTGCCCGAAGGCCTGCGCGGCAAGCGCGTGCTGTCGCTCGACATGGGCGCGCTGATCGCCGGCGCGAAGTACCGCGGCGAGTTCGAGGAGCGGCTCAAGGCCGTGCTCAACGACCTCGCCAAGAACGAGGGGCAGGTGATCCTGTTCATCGATGAGCTGCACACGATGGTCGGCGCCGGCAAGGCCGAAGGCGCGATGGACGCCGGCAACATGCTGAAACCGGCCCTGGCCCGCGGCGAGCTGCACTGCATCGGCGCGACCACGCTGGACGAGTACCGCAAGTACGTCGAGAAGGACGCCGCGCTCGAACGCCGCTTCCAGAAGGTGTTCGTCGGCGAGCCTTCGGTCGAAGACACCATCGCCATCCTGCGCGGCCTCAAGGAGCGTTACGCCGTGCACCACGGCGTCGAGATCACCGATCCCGCGATCGTGGCCGCCGCGCAGCTGTCGCACCGCTACATCGCCGACCGCCAGCTGCCCGACAAGGCCATCGACCTGATGGACGAGGCCGCCTCGCGCATCCGCATGGAGATCGACAGCAAGCCGGAGGAGCTCGATCGCAGGGAGCGCCGGCTGATCCAGCTCAAGATCCAACGCGAGGCGCTGAAGAAGGAGAAGGACGAGGCGTCGAAGCAGCGCCTGGCCGACCTCGAAGCCGACATCGCCGCGCTCGAGCGCGAGTTCAACGATCTCGAGGAGGTGTGGAAAGCCGAGAAGGCCAGCGTGCAGGGCACCACGAAGCTCAAGGAGCAGATCGAGGCCGCCAAGCTCGAGCTCGAGGCCGCGCAGCGCCGGCAGGACTACGCGCGCATGAGCGAGATCCAGTACGGCCGCATCCCGGAACTGGAGAAGCAGCTCGCCGCCGCGCAGGAGGCCGAGACGCGCGGCTTCACCCTGCTGCAGGACAAGGTCACCGCGGAGGAGATCGCCGAGGTGGTCGCGCGCTGGACCGGCATCCCGGTCGGCAAGATGCTCGAGGGCGAGCGCGAGAAGCTGCTGAAGATGGAGGACGCGCTGCATGCCCGCGTCGTCGGGCAGGCCGAGGCCATCCAGGTGGTGTCCGACGCCATCCGCCGCTCGCGCGCGGGCCTGAGCGATCCGAACCGGCCCAACGGCAGCTTCCTGTTCCTCGGCCCCACCGGCGTGGGCAAGACCGAGCTGTGCAAGGCGCTGGCGGAGTTCCTGTTCGACACCGATGAGGCGATGGTGCGCATCGACATGAGCGAGTTCATGGAGAAGCACGCCGTCGCGCGGCTGATCGGCGCGCCCCCGGGCTACGTCGGCTACGAGGAGGGCGGCTACCTCACCGAGGCCGTGCGTCGGCGCCCGTACTCGGTGATCCTGCTCGACGAAGTCGAGAAGGCGCATCCGGACGTGTTCAACGTACTGCTGCAGGTGCTCGACGACGGCCGCCTCACCGACGGCCAGGGGCGCACGGTGGACTTCCGCAACACCGTCATCGTGATGACCTCCAACCTCGGCAGCCAGATGATCCAGGAGCTGTCCGCCGACGGCAGCGCCGAGTCGTACGTGCAGATGAAGGCGGCGGTGATGGGCGTGGTGCAGGCGCACTTCCGGCCGGAGTTCATCAACCGCCTCGACGACATCGTGGTCTTCCATCCGCTGGACAAGCCGCAGATCCGCGGTATCGCGCGCATCCAGCTGCGCGGGCTGGAGAAGCGGCTGGCCGAGCGCGGGCTGAAGCTCGCGTTGTCCGACGACGCGCTGTCGCTGCTGGCCGACGTCGGCTTCGACCCGGTCTACGGGGCGCGCCCGCTCAAGCGCGCGATCCAGCAGCAGCTGGAGAACCCGCTGGCCCAGCGCATCCTGTCCGGCGAGTACGCCGGCGGCGACACCGTCCGCGTCGATGCGGCGGGCGGGCAGCTGGTGTTCCACCGCGCCTAGGCGCGGCCGGCCGCGCGGAGCGCGGTGCTATAGTCGCAGCGCACTCCCGCCGCGCGCTGTGTCTACAACGCAGAGGTTGATCCATGAAGGCCTACTCCGCGAAAGCCCCGATGTCCGAGAAGGCGCGCAAGGTGCTCGGCGATCCCGCGAAGGCGCGCGAGGTGCTCGACGCGGTCCTGCGCGATCGCAACTCCGACCAGCCCGGCCAGGTGCACGTCGCCGGAGGCCTGCGGTTCCGCACCCGCCCGTCCGGCCGCTGATCCGACCGCGCGCGGCACCCCGGGATGGGCCTCGGACTCTCCGCGCTGACGGCCCTGCTGCTGCTCCTGCCGGGCGTCGCCTTCGTCTACGGACTGAACCGGCTGCTGTCGCCGAACCGGCCGCCGACCGCGCTCGACCAGCACTTCAGCTTCGGCTTCATCGCCGCGCTCGCCGCGGCGACGGCGCTGCACCTGGTCGGCCTGCTCCTCGGCTACGCCGCGGCCGCGGTCTTCGCCGGGCCGGCGCCGGTGCCGGCGCACGCGCTCGTGATGCTCGCAGGCCAGGTGGACGGCGTGGACGCCGAAGCGGCGCTGCGCGGCGTGGCCGACCATCCGTTCCGTGTCGGCGCGTACTTCCTCGGCCTGTCCGCGCTCGGGTTCGCCGCGGGCCGCGCGACCGATCGCTGGCTGGCGCCCCGCGAACCGGCCGTCTGGAACGACCTGCTCGGCCGCCAGGCCGGCACCGACGTCGAGTTCGTCGTGCTGACGGCCGAGGTGACGCACGCGGGCCGCGCGTACCTCTACACCGGGTTCCTGTCCGAGTACCGGGTCGCGCGGGACGGCGTGCTCGAACGCGTCGTCTTCCGCGGCAACGTGGCGCGTCGTCCGCTCGAATCCGATGCGCACGCATCGACGGCGCTCGCCACGTGGACGCCCATTCCCGGCGAAGCGTTCGTGCTGCAGATGCGCGACGTCCGGACGGTGAACATCGACATCTACTACGCGGTCGAAGAAGGCCCCGACGATGACGACGACGCCGTCCTCGATGGCGACGTCCCGGAGCAGGCGGCGGACTGACCGGCGTCGCCGGGCTCGTCGAGCCGCCTGCGATCCCGCCGACGCCGTCATCGCCCCGTGCGCGCGCGCCACGTCGGCAATGCCGCTGCGCTGCGGCTCGATCGTGGACACGTGCGCCGTCGCGATGCCGCTTTCGAAGGCGAACCGCGCCGGTCAGGTCGACGATGCGTCGCGTCGTCCTGCCGGCGCGGCGTCGGTCACCAGCGGTAGCTCACGCGGCCGTAGGCGTAGGCGCCGTTGAAGCCGTTCGGCGACGAGGCGGAGTAGGGCAGCTGGCCGTTGGTCGAGTTGACGTAGATCACCTCGTCCGGGTACTCGTCGAGCACGTTGTCGCCGCCGATCGTGAACGCCCAGCGATCGAGCGTGAACGTCGCCGACAGGTCCAGCGTCCACTGCGGGTCGAACGTCTGGTCGCGCGAGGTGTCGGCCGGGTTGTTGCCGAACAGCACCGTGAACTCGCCGTAGCGCGTGGCGTTGGCGCTGAAGCTCCACGGCCCGGCGGTGTAGATCCCGCCGAGCTGGAACTTGTCGCGCGGCGCGCCGACCGTGAGGCGGCCGACCTCGACGCGGCCGATGCGCACCGCCGTCGGGTCGATGGCGGTCAGGCGCGCCGGGTTCGGCGCGATGCGCTCCACCTCGGTCTTGTTGTAGTTGTAGCCCGCGGTCACGTCGAGCGAGCCGCCGGCGAGGTCGAAGCGGTACGTGCCGATCACGTCGACGCCGTCGGTGCGCGTGTCGATGGCGTTGGTGAAGTAGCGGCCGCCGCCGAGCGCGGGGTCGACGGTGGCGTTGAGGAACGTGCGCACCGCGGTGGAGGTGAGGTTTTCCGACAGCATGATGCGGTCGTCGATCTCGATGCGGTACGCGTCCACGGTGACGTACAGCCGCTCCACCGGCTGCAGCACCAGGCCCAGGCTGTAGTTGAGCGATTCCTCCGCCTTCAGCGGTTCCGCGCCCAGCGCGACGGCGGCGGGGTCGTTGACGCGGAACGTGCGGATGTCGAACGGCACGCCGCCGATGAAGTTGGTCGCGGTCGAGCGGAAGAACTGCTGCTGCAGCGACGGCGCGCGGAAGCCGGTGGACACCGTGCCGCGCAGCGCCACCGCATCGGTGAACGCGTAGCGCGCGGACACCTTGCCCGAGGTCGCGCTGCCGAAGTCGCTGTACTCCTCCGCGCGCGCGGCGATGCCGGCGGAGAACTTCTCGGTGATGTCCGCCTCCAGCCCGAGGTAGACCGCGAAGCTCTCGCGATCGAACTCGCCCGCGTCGTCCGGACGGAACCCGGGGAACACCTGCGAGCCCGACGGCGCCGGCGTGCCGACCGTCGCGGGCGGCACCGGCGGGATCAGCGCGCCGCCGTTGATGTACGACGCCGGCTCGCCGGCGCGCTGCTCGAAGCCCTCGCCGCGCCATTCCGCGCCCAGCGACAGCGTGAGCGGGTAGGCGAGGCCGACGTCGAACGCGCGGCTGGCGTCGAAGTTCAGCACGTGCTGGGTGACCTCCAGCGCGCCGGCGTCGAAGTTGCGCTGCGAGGTCGGCCCGATGCTGCGGTTGAGGCTGTTCTCGACGCCGAAGCTGAGGTCGCTGTTGCCGTAGTTGTAGCTGAGGTCCAGCCGCCAGCCGCCGGCGGTCTCGCCGCGCAGGCCGGCGACGAACGCGCGGTCCTCGGCGATGTTGCGGATCTGCGGCAGGAAGCCGTTGGGATAGATCTGCGGGATGTTGCGCGTGTCGCCCGCGGGCCGGAAGAAGCCGTTGGACAGCGCATCGCGCCGGCTCGCGGTGCCGAACGCGTAGAACTCGACGCCTTCGGCCGGGCTGAAGGCCGCGTTGCCCGACACGCCCCACTGCTCGATCTCGGGATCGCCGTAGCGCTGCACCACCTGCCCGAACGGCGGCGCCGTCGCCGGCCGCGCCGGCGTGCCCGGGCCGAGGATGTACGGGCGCGCGCGGTCGGTCTGGTCCGCCTCGCCGACCTGCGCGGCGAGGTGCACGGTGCCGCGCTCGCCCAGCTTGAAGCCGGTGTCGCCGTCGACCTGCCACTGGCGCCCGTCGCCGGCGCTGTACTGGCCGCCGCGCGCGTTGAGGCTGCCGCCTTCGCCGGCGCCCTTCAGCACGATGTTGATCACGCCGGCGATCGCATCCGAGCCGTACTGCGCGGATGCGCCGTCGCGCAGCACCTCCACGCGCTCGATCGCCGCGATCGGAATCGCGTTGAGGTCCACCGGCGAGGAACCGCGGCCCTGCGAGCCGTTGAGGTTGATCAGCGCGGTGGTGTGGCGGCGCTTGCCGTTGACCAGCACCAGCACCTGGTCCGGCGCCAGCCCGCGCAGCTGCGCCGGGCGCACGGCGTCGGTGCCGTCGGTGATCGCCGGGCGCGGGAAGTTCAGCGACGGCAGCGTGCGCGACAGCGCGGTGGCCAGTTCGACCGTGCCGGTGGCCTGCAGCGCGTCCGGCGTGATGATGTCGATCGGCGACTGCGACTCCGCGACGGTGCGGTCGCTGACGCGCGTGCCGGTGACGATGACCTGGTCGAGCGTGCCGGGCTCCTCGTCGGCGGGCGCGGGCGTCGGTGCGTCCTGCGCGAGGGCGGGGCCGGCGAGGGCGAGCAGGAGGGCGGACAGCAGCGGATTCAACGGGAAACGCGGCATGACGGGTCCTCGGAGAGCGGCCGCGGCCTGCGGCCTGCCGCCCCTTTTACCCCGAGCGCGCCCCGCGTGCGCGGCGTCGCCGGCGGAAATCCCGGATCCGGGCGCCGGGACGCCGTGCCGCGGTCACACCGTCGCCGGCGGCAGGTGGCGCTGGCCGCGGTACGCCGGCGTCGCCAGCACCATCTCGACCAGGCTGTGCGCGAGCTCGCGTTCGGCCATCACCGCGGCGTCGGCGCCGCGATCGAGCAGGTGGCGCACGCCCTCGTCGCTGTGCGCGCGGGCGAGCACGGTCACGGCGGGAGCGAGCGCGCGCAGGCGCGACACGATCTCGCCGCCCTCGAGCGCGTTGGGCACCACCAGCAGCGCGATGCGCGCGCGATCCGCCGCGGCCTCGAGCAGCACGCGCTCGTCCACCGCGTTGCCGCGCACGGCAAGCCGCCCGCCCTCGCGCAGGCCGCGGACGCGGTCGTCGTCGTCGTCGATCACCACCGCGGTGACGCCGCGCTGCGCCAGCAGGTCCACCACCGCGCGGCCGACGCGGCCGTAGCCGATCACGAGCGCGTGGTCGCGCACGTCGTCCGGGACCGGCGCCGGTTCGGCCGCCGCGTCGCGGGCGTCCTGGCGCGCCTTGCGCTCCGCCTGCTTCTCGCGCCGGCGGTCCAGCCACGCGAACAGCAGCGGGTTCGCGACGATCGACAGCAGCGCGCCGGCGAGGATCAGATCGCTGCCGTCCTGCGGAAGAACCTGAAGCTGCAGTCCAAGCGCAGCGAGGATGAAGGAGAACTCGCCGATCTGCGCCAGGCTTACCGAGATCAGCAGCGCGGTGTCGTTGTCGCGTCGGAACGCGCGGACGATCGCGTAGGCAGCCACCGACTTGCCGACGATGATGATCGATGCGGTCGCGAGCACTTCAAGCGGTCGCTCCATCAGGATCGCCGGATCGAACAGCATGCCCACCGACACGAAGAACAGCACGGCGAACGCCTCGCGCAGCGGCAGCGTTTCGTTCGCAGCCTCGTGGCTGAACTCCGACTCGTTGAGCACCATGCCGGCGAAGAACGCGCCGAGCGCGAACGAGACGCCGAAGAGGTACGCCGACCCGAAGGCCACGCCCATCGCGATGGACAGCACGCACAGCGTGAAGAGTTCGCGCGAACCGGTGCGCACGACGCGTGTCAGCGTCCACGGGATCACCCGCCGGCCGACCAGCAGCATGAACGCCACGAATGCGCCGACCTTGGCGAACGTGGTGCCGAGCGCGACGGCCACGTCGCCCGCGGAGGTGCCGGAGCCGGCCGCGGCCTCCGCCAGCGCCGGGAGCAGGACGAGCGCGAGCACCATCGCGATGTCCTCCACGATCAGCCAGCCCACCGCGATGCGGCCGCGCTCGGTATCGAGCAGGCGGCGTTCGTCCAGCGAACGCAGGAGCACGACGGTGCTGGCGACCGACAACGCGAGGCCGAACACGAGCCCGGCCATGTTCGACCAGCCGAGCCAGCGCGCGAGCAGCCAGCCGAGCAGCGTCGCCACCGCGATCTGCACGATGGCGCCGGGCACGGCGATCGCGCGCACGCTCATCAGATCGCGCAGCGAGAAATGCAGGCCGACGCCGAACATCAGCAGGATCACGCCGATCTCGGCGAGTTCCACCGAGAGCTTCTGATCGCCGACGAAGCCCGGCGTGTGCGGGCCGACGAGAATGCCCGCGATGAGATAGCCCAGGAGGGGCGACAGCCGCAGCCGGCGCGCGATCATCCCGAACACGAAGGCCAGGACGAAGCCTCCGACGAGCAGGGCGATCAGCGGCGTGTGATGCGGCATCGGCGGACCTCGGGCATCGGGGGTGTTCCCGAGTTTCGCAAGCGCGTTCCACCGGCGCAATCGCGCGGCATCGCTCGTGCGCGCGGCGTGCGCGTAGAATCCGCGCCATGCTCGCCTTCCGTGATTTCGCCCTCCGCCGGGGCGAACGCCTCCTCCTGTCCCACGTCGACCTGGCCCTGCACGCCGGCTGGCGCGTGGGCGTCGTCGGCCGCAACGGCACCGGCAAGTCGTCGCTGTTCGCGGCCATCGAAGGCGGCCTGGAGGCCGACCGCGGCGACGTCGAGCTGCCCGGCAAGGCGCGCATGGCTTCGGTCGCGCAGGAAACGCCGGCGCTCGACGACGTCGCGCTGGATTTCGTCCTGTCCGGCGACGCCGCCGTGCACGCCGCGCTGCTCGCCGAACGCGAGGCCAGCGCGCGCGAGGACTGGGATGCGGTCGCCGAGGCCCATCACCGCATCGAGGAGCTCGGCGGCTACGACGCCGAAGCCCGCGCGGCGAAGCTGCTGCACGGCCTGGGCTTCAGCGCCGACACCCACGGCCGCCGCGTCCGCGAGTTCTCCGGCGGCTGGCGCGTGCGCCTGAACCTGGCGCGCGCGCTGATGACGCCGAGCGACCTGCTGCTGCTCGACGAGCCGACGAACCACCTCGACCTCGACGCCGTGCTGTGGCTGGAGCAGTGGCTGCTGCGCTATCCCGGCACGCTGCTGGTGATCAGCCACGACCGCGAGTTCCTCGACGGCATCTGCACGCACACGCTGCACCTGCACGAGGGCCGCGCGAAGCTCTACACCGGCGACTACACCTCCTTCGAGCGCCAGCGCGCCGAGCAGCTGCGCCAGCAGCAGATCGCCTTCGAGAAGGAGCAGGCCGAGCGCGCGCACCTGCAGAGCTTCATCGACCGCTTCAAGGCGAAGGCCAGCAAGGCCAAGCAGGCGCAGAGCCGCATGAAGCGCCTGGCCAAGCTCGCCGGCACCGAGGCCGTGCGCGCCGAGCGTTCGCTGCGCATCGATTTCCCGGCACCGTCCAAGCTGCCGCACGCGCTGCTGCGGGTGACCGACGCGCAGTGCGGCTACGGCGACCACGTCGTACTGGACGGCGTGGACTTCATCCTCGAGGCCGGCGCGCGCGTGGCGCTGCTGGGCCCGAACGGTGCCGGCAAATCGACGCTGGTGAAGTCGCTGGTCGGCGAGCTGCCGCTGATCGCGGGCGAGCGCGGCGGGCATCCCGACCTGCGCATCGGCTACTTCGCGCAGCACACGGTGGAGTCGCTGCGCGAAGGCGAGACGCCGATCGACCACCTCGCCAAGCTCGCGCCGGGCGTGGCGACGCAGGCGCTGCGCGATTTCCTCGGCAAGTGGAACTTCCCCGGCGACCGCGCGTTCGAGAGCGTCGACGGCTTCTCCGGCGGCGAGCGCGCGCGGCTGGCGCTGGCGATGATCGCGTGGCTGCAGCCGAACGTGCTGCTGCTCGACGAACCGACCAACCACCTCGACCTCGACATGCGCGAGGCGCTGGCCGAGGCGCTGGCCGACTTCGACGGCGCCATCGTGCTGGTCAGCCACGACCGGCATCTCATCGGGCTGGTGTGCGACACGTTCTGGCGCGTCGCCGACGGGCAGGCGCAGCCGTTCGACGGTGACCTCGACGCCTACGCCGCCTGGCTGCGCAACCGCGACTCCGCCGCGGCCAAGCCGCGCGCCGCGGTGCCTGCCGCGGCCGCCGCGACGTCGCCCGCGCTGGCGGCGAAGCCGGCGAAGAAGGCGAACCCGGTCAAGCTCGCCGCGGCCGAAGCCCGCGTCGCGGAACTGGAAGCGCAGCTGCACGCGGTGGACATGGACCTCGCCGATCCCGACCGCACCGCAGGACCGACGTCGATCGCCGAACTCGCCCAGCGACGCGAGCGCCTCGCCCGCGACCTCGCCGCCGCCGAAGAGGCGCTGCTGGCGCTCTACGACGCCGCTTGAATTCCGCCCGCGTGGCCGCACCTGCCGCGCCAGACCCCGCAGGACCGACCCATGCCCATCTACGCCTTCGAATGCGCCGAGTGCGGCCACCGCTTCGACCGCCTGCAGAAGCTGTCGGACGCCGATCCGACCACGTGCCCGTCGTGCAGCGCGGAGGCGGTGCGGCGGCAGCTGACGGCGCCGCAGTTCCGGCTGGCGGGCAGCGGCTGGTACGAGACCGACTTCAAGAAGGACGGCGACAGGAAGCGCAACCTCGCTGGCGACGGCGCGGGCGAAGCCAAGGGCGACGCGAAGAACGGCGAATCGAAGGTCGCCGACGCGAAGCCGGCCGACGCCAAGCCGGCCGAGAGCAAGCCCGCCGAATCGAAGCCCGCCGCGGCCGCGACGCCCACGCCCGCGCCGAAGGCCGCGCCGTCCACCTGACGCGCGCGGCACCGCGTCTCGAGCCCCGAACGCAGCGGGCCGCCGGTCTCCCGGCGGCCCGCTGTCGTTTTCGCATTCCGCGAGGAGGACGCCGGCCGCGACCGGCGTCGCCGGTGAGACGTCCCGGTCAGCGCGTCCCGAACCGCCCGCGGCAGCCGCCACTCACCCATAGCTGGCCGCGGGTGTAGCCCCACGTGCTGTCCTGCACGCAGGGCGAGCCGGACATCTGCTGGATCAGGCGCGGGCGGCCGTAGGCGGCGTTCCAGGCGCAGGTGGTGTAGCGGTTGTTGTTGCTGGCGCAGGTGACCGAGTAGTTCGGATCGCCGTTGCCGCCGCCGCCGCGGCCGTCGACCTCGAAGATCGCGCGGCAGCCGCCGTTGACCCACACCGCGTCGCGGGTGGTGCCCCAGGTCTGGCCCTCGGTGCAGGGCGTGCCGGACAGCTGGCGCACGAGGCGCGCGTCGCGCACGCGGCCGCCGGCCGGGCAGGTGACGTAGCGGTTGTTGTTGCTCTCGCAGCGGACCTGACGCGAGCCGATGCCGCCGTTGCCGCCGCCGAAGCCGGGGCCGAAATCGCCGCGGCATCCGCCGACGACGAACACCGCGCCGTCGCGGTTCTGCCAGGTCTGGCCTTCGATGCACGGCGAGCCGGACACCTGCCGGATCAGCCGCGACGAGCCGCGCCACGGCGTCGGGCAGGTGCGGCCGCGGTTGTCGTTGCTTTCGCAGCGCACGATGCCGCCCCCGCCGTTGCCCGGGCCCGGGTAGCCGCCGCCGGCCTGGCCGCCGAGCGAGCGCGCGATGTCGCTCTTGATCTGGCTGAAGCGCCAGTTCGAGCGGTTGACCTGGTCGATGTAGAAGCGCAGCTGGTCGTCCGGGATCCGGCGGCCGCGCGACTGTTCCTCGTATTCGAGGGAAATAACGCGGACCTGGTCGTTGTACGACAGCCCGCGCAGGTCTTCCGGCGCATAGGCGCGCTGCCCGCGCTGCGCGGCGGCCGGCGCGGCGAACAGGGCGAGGGCGAAAAGCAGCAGCAGGGCGCGGAGCATCGGCTTCATCGGAGGACTCCTTGGGCGGTGCGCGGCCGCCCGGCCGCGCCGGCGCTAACATACGCGCTCCCCGCGTCGCGCAACGCCCCATTCATCCGGGGCCGGCTCGTCCTTGGCGATCCGTTCACTCCACGCCGCCGCGGTCACCGGAGCCTTCATGCGTACCCATTTCTGCGGCCTCGTCGACGAGGCGCTGGTCGGCCAGACCGTCACTCTCTGCGGCTGGGTCGACGTCGCGCGCAACCTCGGCGGCCTGTGCTTCGTCGACCTGCGCGACCACGAGGGCATCGTGCAGGTCGTGGCGGAGCAGACGGACGATCCCGCGCTCGGCGCTGGCGACGCGAACGCTGCGGTCATCGACGCCGCCGCGCACCTGCATTACGAGGACTGCATCCGCGTCACCGGCGTCGTGCGCCGTCGCCAGTCCGTCAATCCGAAGATCCGCACCGGCCAGGTCGAAGTCGTCGCCACCGCGATCGAAGTGCTCAACCGCGCCGAGCCGCTGCCGTTCCATGCGCACGAGAACGCCGGCGAGGACATCCGCCTCAAGTACCGCTACCTCGACCTGCGCCGCCCGGAGATGCAGCAGATGATGCGCACGCGCATCCGGCTGGTGCAGGCGCTGCGCCG
>JXCB02000037.1 GCA_000828075.3 Tolypothrix campylonemoides VB511288
CCGCCGGCGCCGGCCACGTCGGGCGCGCAGACGCAGCCGCTCGGCGCGCCGCAGGCGTCCGAGCCGCAGCCGCAGCCGTTCGAGACCGTCGAAAGCCCCACCAAGGTCGAGCCGCTGCCCTGAGCCGCGGCCGCGTTCACTTCGGCAACACGCCGCTGCCGGACGGCACGCGGAGCGTCATCGAGCGTGGAGTATCCTCACCCTCCCGCTGCCACAGCGTCCGACCTGCGAGCGTGTCCCATGGGTAGTTTCAGCATCTGGCACTGGCTGATCGTGCTGGCCGTGGTGGTGCTGGTGTTCGGCACCAAGCGCCTGCGCAACGTCGGCCAGGACCTGGGCGAAGCGGTGAAGGGCTTCAAGAAGGGCATGAACGACGAGGACGCCAAGCGTCTGTCCGACGAGACCCGCCGCGACGAGGCCCAGCGCACCGAGTCGGCGCGCGACGAACAGCCGCGCTGAGCCGGCCCTAGGGCCCGGCCATGTTCGACATCGGCTTCTCCGAGCTGCTGATCATCGCGCTCGTCGCGCTGGTCGTGCTCGGCCCGGAGCGGCTGCCGAAGGCGGCGCGCTTTACCGGGCTGTGGGTGCGGCGCGCGCGCGCGCAGTGGTATTCGGTGAAGGCCGAGCTCGAGAACGAGATCGCCGACGAGGAGCTCAAGCGCAGCCTGCGCGACACCCGCCGCGGCTTCGAGGAGGCCGGCGCGGCGGTGCGCGCCGAGCTCGACGAGACGCGCGAGATCGTGCAGGCGCAGGCGCGCGCGATCGGCGCGGCGGCGTCGCTCGAGGCCGAAGGGCCGCTGGAATCGGCGCGCGACGCCGACCGCCTTGCGCTCTACGAGGCCGACGAGGCGGACGACCGCTTCCCCGGCTTCGACGCGGACGCCGCGCCGGTGACGCGCGATCCGCTGCCCGACGCCGGGGGCGCGCCGCGCCCGCTGCCGATCGACGACCTCGACGTCCGCGCCCCTTCGCACGACGGCGGAGCCGATGCACGACGCTGACGCCGCGGCCGAGCCGCGCCTGATCGACCACCTGATCGAACTCCGCGGACGCCTGCTGCGCGGCTCGGCGGGACTGCTGGTCGTGTTCGTCGCGCTGCTGCCGTTCGCGAACACGCTCTACGGCTGGTTCGCCAAGCCGCTGCTCGACAAGCTGCCGCCGGGCGGCCAGCTCATCGCCGTCGAGGTCGCCTCGCCGTTCTTCGCGCCGCTGAAGCTGGCCTTCTTCCTCGCGCTGCTGGCGACGATGCCGTGGCTGCTCTACCAGGCCTGGGCGTTCGTGGCGCCGGGCCTGTACCGCCGCGAGAAGAAGCTCGCGCTCCCGCTGCTGGTGTCGGCGGTGCTGCTGTTCTACACCGGCTGCGCGTTCGCGTTCTTCTTCGTGCTGCCCACCGTGTTCGGCTTCCTCGCGAAGGTCACGCCCGACGGCGTGGCGATGATGACCGACATCAACGCCTACCTCGACTTCGTGCTGGTGATCTTCATCGCCTTCGGCGCCAGCTTCGAGCTGCCGGTGGCGCTGGTGATCATGGCGCTGCTGGGCTGGGTGACGCCGCAGCAGCTGCGCGAGGGCCGCGGCTACGCGATCGTCGGCATCTTCGTGCTGGCCGCGGTGATCACCCCGCCCGACGTGGTGTCGCAGCTGATGCTCGCGATCCCGATGTGCCTGCTGTACGAGCTGGGGATCATCGCCTCGCGCTGGGTGGCCAAGCCGGCGGTGGTGGACGAGGCGGCGGGTTAGGCACGCCGGGCGCCCGTCGTCGACGGAACAGCCGCCGCGAATCGCATTCCCGGAACCTAGACCTCGATATGCCGCACCGCCGGCGGCGCGCCCGCCGCGTCGCCGCCGAGGATCTGCTTCCAGGCGAGGTACATCGCGCCGGTGACGATCGGCATGAGTACGGCGTTCATCGCGATCTGCACCGCCGCCAGCGCGATCAGGTCGCCGAGCAGGGTCTGCAGCAGCAGGCCGACGAGGTTGACGGCGATCACCAGCGCGAACAGCACGATCAGCATCAGCACGGTGAACAGCAGCAGCGCCATCGGGTTGCGCAGCGCGGCGCGCGCACTGTTGCGCAGGCCGGCGACGAGGCCGCGGTCGCCGAGGATCATGTCGGGGATGGCGAGGAAGGTGAGCAGCCACACCGCGAACATCGCGCCGCCCAGCAGCAGGAACCACAGCGCCAGCCGCAGCACCGGCAGGTCGCGGAAGTCGGCCGGGTTGGGCGCGGCCTGCGCCTGCAGCTTGCGCGAGGCGTCGATGACCTGCTGGGTGCCTTCGGGACCGAGCAGCGCGATCAGCGCGAACGCGCACAGCGCGAACGCGGCGACCTGCGGCAGCAGCGTGCCGATCAGCCGCAGCGCCTTGCCCTCGCGCAGGCCGGCGAGCAGGTGCGCCGGCGTGGCGCCGCGGCCCTCGTCGACCTCGCGCGCGGCGTGGATCATGCCCGCCAGCAGCAGCGGGCCGATCAGCAGGAACGCGAGCTGCGCGGCCAGCGCCAGCGTGGCGTCGCCGCCGCGCTGCGCGGCGACCGCCGCGACCAGGCCCAGCGCGCCGAGGATCGCGCCGAGCCCGCCCAGGCCTGTCGGCGAACGCCGCAGCAGGCGCACGCCGCCGAGCAGCCAGTCGGCGGCGGCAGTGGCGGGCACGTGTCGGATGTCGGTCATGCGGTCCTCGGGCGCCCGGCGGCGCGGTACGAACGGATTCTCGCTCAGCCCGCGGCGAGCGCGCGCGCATGCGCGACGAAGCGACGCAGCACGCGGCGCGCGTGCGGCGTCGCGCTGACGTTGGCGGCGGTGGTACGCGCGCAGGTGCCTTCGCGGGCCAGCGCGTCGGCGCGCGCGCGCACGTAGCCGCGCATGTGGGTCGCGCTGAATTCGGGATGGAACTGCACGCCCCAGACGCGCTCGCGCCAGCGGAAGGCATGGCAGGCGTCCAGCGCGGACGCCGCCAGGACCACGGCCTCGTCGGGCGCGCGCACCACCGTCTGCAGGTGCGTGGCCTGCGCGGCGAAGGTGGGCGGCAGGCGCGCGAACAGCGGGTCTTCGGCCGCCTGCGGCCGCAGCGCGATCGCCACCGTGCCCATCTCGCGACCGGCCGGGTTGTCGGCGACCTCGCCGCCGAGCGCGTGCGCGATCAGCTGGTGGCCGTAGCAGATGCCGAACAGCGGCAGCCCGGCGTGCGCCGCGTCGCGCAGCCACGCCGCGGTGCGCTCGCTCCAGGCCGCGCGGTCGGTGACCATCGCCGCCGAGCCGGTGACGATCGCGCCGGCGAAGCCGTCGCGCGTGGGCAGCGGCTCGCCGTGCTCGACGTCGACCACCACCGCCTCGTCGGCGCCGAGCCCGGCGGCGACGCGGATCCAGTGGGGAAAGCCGCGGTGGCGGCGCATGGACGCGACCGGTCGGCCGGTCTGCAGGATCAGGAACGTGGACGTCACGGGCGGTCTTCGAAGGAGCGGCGGCGCGGCGCGCGCCGGGCGCCGCGGGGCGCGTCGCTATACTAGCGCGCCCCATTCACGCGCCGACACGCGCCGAAGGACGGCATGGCCGCGCCCACGTTCCAGGAGCTCATCCAGCGCCTCAATGCCTATTGGGCGGCGCAGGGCTGCGTGCTGATCCAGCCGCTCGACCTCGAGGTCGGCGCCGGCACGTTCCACCCCGCGACGTTCCTGCGCGCCATCGGCCCCGAGCCGTGGAACGCCGCGTACGTGCAGCCGTGCCGCCGCCCCACCGACGGCCGCTACGGCGAGAACCCGAACCGCCTGCAGCGCTACTACCAGTACCAGGTGGTGATGAAGCCCTCGCCCGACGACATCGTCGAGCGCTATTTCGAGTCGCTGAAGTCGCTGGGCATCGATCCGCAGGTGCACGACCTGCGCCTGGTCGAGGACAACTGGGAATCGCCGACGCTCGGCGCCTGGGGCCTGGGCTGGGAGGTGTGGCTCAACGGCATGGAAGTCACGCAGTTCACCTACTTCCAGCAGGCCGGCGGGCTGGAGTGCCGCCCGGTGCTCGGCGAGATCACCTACGGCCTTGAGCGCCTGTGCATGTACCTGCAGAACGTCGACAACGTCTACGACCTGGTGTGGACGCACGGCCCCGACGGGCGCGCCGTCACCTACGGCGAGGTCTACCACCAGAACGAGGTGGAGCAGAGCGCGTACAACTTCGAGCACGCAGACGTCGCCGAACTGTTCCATCGCTTCGACGCCTGCGAGGCCGAAGCCGCGAAGCTGATCGAGCTCGGCCTGCCGCTGCCCGCGTACGACCAGGTGTGCAAGGCCAGCCACAGCTTCAATCTGCTCGACGCGCGCCGCGCGATCAGCGTGACCGAGCGCCAGCGCTACATCCTGCGCGTGCGCCGGATCGCGCAGGGCGTGGCCGAGGCGTACTTCGCGCAGCGGGAGAAGCTGGGCTTCCCGGTGCTCGAGGGCGCGCGCGCGGAGGCCGCGTGATCCTCATCGGCATGTACGACTCGTCGTACACGCGGCGGGTGGCCATCGCCATGGCGCTGTACGGCATCGCGTTCGAGCACCGCGCGTGGTCGGTCGGCCGCGACTTCGACCGCATCCGCCGGTACAACCCGCTCGGCCGCGCGCCGACGCTGGTGCTGGACGACGGCGAGGCGCTGACCGAGTCGGCGATGATGCTGGACTACCTCGACGACCGCGTCGGCCCCGCGCGCGCGCTGATGCCGGCGACGGGTCGCCCGCGTCGCGATGCGCAGCGGCTGATCGCGCTGGCCACCGGTGCGATCGACAAGGCCGTGCTGATCGTGCTCGAGCGCATCTTCCGTCCGGTCGACACCCACAGCGAGGCGTGGCTGTCGCGCTGCCGCACGCAGGTGACCGGTGCGCTCGACGCGCTGGAGGCGCACTGCGCCGCGCGCGTCGCGCACGACTGGCTGGTGGGCGAGGCGATGACGCACGCCGACATCGCCGTGGCCTGCTACGTCACCCACCTGCGCGAAGCGCTGCCGCTGGACATCGCGCCGTGGCCGGCGCTGCGCGCGCGCGTGGACCGCACCGAAGCCCGGCCGGAGTTCGCCGCGCACTACGCTCCGTTCGACGCGCCCGTGCCGAACCGCGCCCCCTCCGCCGGAACCCCCGCATGACGCTGCCGCTGCTGATCGAACTGGGTACCGAGGAACTGCCGGTCAAGGCGCTGCCCGGACTGGCGCAGGCGTTCTTCGACGGCGTGCTCGACGGCCTGCGCCGGCGCGGCGTCGAGGTGGACGCCGGCGCGGCGACGCCGCTCTACACGCCGCGGCGGCTCGCGGTGCTGCTGCCCGCGGTCGCGCCGACGCAGCCCGAGCAGCGCAGCGAGGTGCTGGGCCCCTACGTCAACGTCGCGCTCGACGGCGAGGGCCAGCCGACGCGCGCGCTTGCCGGCTTCGCCCAGAAGGCCGGCGTGGAGTGGACGCAGCTCGAACGCGTCGCCGACGCCAAGGGCGAGCGCTTCGTGCACCGCGCGGTGAAGCCCGGCGCCGACACCGCCGCGCTGCTGCCGGAGATCCTGCGCGAGGCGATCGCCGCGATGCCGATCCCGAAGCCGATGCGCTGGGGCGCGCACGACTACGGCTTCGCGCGTCCCGTGCACTGGCTGGTGGTGCTGCTCGGCCGCGACGTGGTCGACGTCGAGCTGATGGGCCTGAGGAGCGACCGCATGAGCCGCGGCCACCGCTTCCTGCACGACAAGCCGGTGTGGTTCTCGGTGGCCACCGACTACGTCGATTCGCTGCGCGGCGCGAAGGTGCTGGTCGATCCCGACGAGCGCCGCGCGCGCATCGTCGCCGAGGTCGAGGCCGCCGCGCGCGCGTCGAACGGCACCGCGCGCATCGACGCCGGCATCCTCGAGGAGGTCAACGCGCTGGTCGAATGGCCGAAGGCGGTGGCCTGCGGCTTCGAGCGCGACTTCCTGGCGGTGCCGCAGGAAGCGCTGATCGCCACGATGGAGGCGAACCAGAAGTTCTTCCCGGTGCTCGACGCCGACGGCCGCCTGACCGAGCGCTTCGTCGGCATCGCCAACATCGAATCCACCGACGAAGCCGAAGTGCGCAAGGGCTACGAGCGCGTGATCCGCCCGCGCTTCGCCGACGCGAAGTTCTTCTTCCTCGAAGACCTCAAGCAGGGACTGACCGCGATGAACGCGGGCCTGGCCAACGTCACCTACCAGGCCAAGCTCGGCACCGTGCTCGCGAAGGCCGAGCGCATGGCCGCGCTGGCCGAAGCGATCGCGCCCGAGGTCGGCGTCGACCCCGCGCTCGCGCGGCGCGCGGGGCTGCTGTCCAAGGCCGACCTGCAGTCGCGGCTCGTCAACGAGTTCCCCGAGCTGCAGGGCATTGCCGGGCGCTACTACGGGATGGACGACGGGCAGCTCGCCGACCTGCCGTACGAGCAGCGCGCGCTGCTGGCCGCCGCGCTCGACGAGGCCTACATGCCGCGCTTCGCGGGCGACGCGATCGCGCCGTCGCCGCTGGGCCGCGTGCTCGCGATCGCCGAGCGCCTGGACACGCTGGCCGGCGGCTTCGCCGCGGGCCTGAAGCCGACCGGCAACAAGGACCCGTTCGCGCTGCGCCGCAATGCGCTGGGGCTGGCGCGGACGCTGGTCGAGGGCGGGATCGAGCTCGACCTGCACCACGCCCTGCGCGAGGCGCGTGCGCTGCAGCCGGTGCCGTCCGCCGCGGCGAGCGACGACGCCGCGGCCCTCGAAACGCTCGAGATCGAGGCGTTCGTGATCGAGCGCCTGCGCGCCTACGCGACCGACCGCGGCGTCCCCGCGCAGGCATTCGAGGCGGTGCGCGCGATCCACGACGCCGCATCGCTGCCGGACTTCGTGCGCCGGCTCGACGCCGTGACCGAATTCGCCAAGCTCCCCGAAGCCGAAGCGCTGGCCGCGGCGAACAAGCGCATCCGCAACATCCTGAAGAAGGCCGACGTCGACGTGCCGGACGCGGTCGACGCGTCGCGCTTTACCGAGGACGCCGAGCGCGCGCTGCACGCCGCGCTGGTCGCCGCCGAAGCCGACACCGACCCGCTGCTCGCGCGCCGCGACTACGTCGCCGCGCTCGCGCGCATGGCCGCGCTGCGCGCGCCGGTGGACGCGTTCTTCGACGGGGTGATGGTCAACGTCGACGATCCCGCCGTGCGCGCGAACCGCCTCGCCCTGCTGCGTCGCCTCGCCGACCGCCTCGGCCGCGTCGCGGCGATCGAGCACCTGTCGCTCTGACGCGCGGAGCCCGACGTTCGTCCGTGCGCGCCGCCGTCCCTGGCGTCGCGCGCGTGCGATGCAGCGCTAGCGCGTCGAGCCGAGCCGCCGGTTGAGCTCGACCGGAACGACCGCCCCAGCCCGCTGGAGTGGAAGCGGTTGAACCGCCGGTACGCCGCGGATCGTCCCGCGGCGCCTCGTCGGTGAGGTTGCCGACGATGAAGCCGAGCGAGACGTCGTCGCCGGAGGCGTACGCGACCGACACGACGGATCGGATCCACGGACCGCCGCAGTCGGCGCCTTCGACCTCGTAGCCGGCCGCGTTGACCTGCGCGGTGTCGTGCGGGGGCGGCCGGACGCGGATCGCCGACGGCGATCGACGCCGCTACGGCGTGTACGCGGACTCGCCGTGCGTGCGGATGTCGAGGCCTTCGCGCTCGGCCTCGGCGTCCACGCGCAGCCCGAAGAGCGCGCGCGCGAGCCACAGCGCGGCGACGGACACCGCGCCCGACCACGCGATCGTGACCACCACGCCGAGCGCCTGCACGCCGAGCTGGCGCCACAGCGCGTAGTCGGCCGCGCCGTAGCCGCCGAGCGCGGGCGCGGTGAACACGCCGGTGAGCAGCGCGCCGACGATGCCGCAGACGCCGTGGATGCCGAACACGTCGAGCGAATCGTCCGCGCGCAGGCGCCGCTTGAGCGTGCCCACGCCCCAGAAGCCGGCGAGCCCGCCGAGCGCGCCGATCGCCAGCGCGCCGCCGACGCCGACGGTGCCGCAGGCCGGCGTGATCGCCACCAGCCCCGACACCGCGCCCGACGCCGCGCCGAGCATCGACGCGTAGCCCCGGCGCCACGCCTCGACCGCGCTCCACGCCAGCACGCCGGCGGCGCCGGCGACGAGCGTGTTGACGAACGCGAGCGCGGCCGTCGCGTTGGCCTCCAGCGCCGAGCCCGCGTTGAAGCCGAACCAGCCGACCCACAGCAGCGCAGCACCCGTGAGCGTCATCGGCACGCTGTGCGGCGACAGCCGCTCGCGTCCGTAGCCCAGCCGCGGGCCGAGCATCCACGCGCCGACGAGACCCGCGACGCCCGCGTTGACGTGCACCACCGTGCCGCCGGCGAAGTCCAGCGCGCCGTGGCCGAACAGCCAGCCGTTGCCGGCCCACACCATGTGCGCCAGCGGCACGTACGCGAAGGTGAACCAGACGGCCGTGAACAGCAGCACCGCGGCGAAGCGCGCGCGCTCGGCGATCGCGCCGACCACCAGCGCGCAGCTGATCGCGGCGAACGCGCCCTGGAACGCGACGTAGACGAATTCCGGGATCGCGACGCCCGCGCTGAACGTCGCGGCCACCGAGTCCGGCGCCACGCCGCGCAGGAACGCCTTGCCCAGCCCGCCGACGACCGCGTTGCCGCCGTCGAACGCCAGCGAGTAGCCGTACGCGACCCACAGCACCAGCGCGAGTGCGGCGACCACCAGCACCTGCATCAGCACCGACAGCACGTTCTTCGCGCGCACCAGCCCGCCGTAGAACAGCGCCAGCCCCGGCGCGACCATCAGCATCACCAGCAGCGTGGCCACGAGCATCCAAGCGGTGTCGCCCTTGTGCACCACCGGCGGCGTGGCGAGCGCGGGCCGCGCGCAGGCGAGGAGGACGCAGGCGAGTGCGGTCGCCACGCGCGAGGCGCGGACGGACCGGTGCGGCGAAGAGCGCGATGGCGACGGGCGGACGGGCGTCGGTCGGGACATCGGGCGGCCTCGCGGTCAGTGCGGCGGTGGCGGTGTCAGGTCGAGCGCGAAGTACGCGCTCAGCGGGTCGTCGGTGTAGCCGGCGAACGGCGCGCACGGCACGAACCCCGCGCGGCGGTACAGCGCGTGCGCGGCGGCGAAATGGGGCGACGCGCCGGTCTCGAGGCTCAGCCGCGCGTAGCCGCGGCGCGTGGCCTCGTCGATCACGGTGCGCAGCAGCGCGGCGGCCACGCCGCGCCGCCGGTACGCGTCGGCGGTGCGCATCGACTTCACCTCGCCGTGCGCGGCATCGATCTGCTTCAGCGCGGCGCAGCCCATCACGACGTCGCCGTCCCACGCGCTCCAGAACGTGATGTCCGGCGTGGCGAGCCGCGCGAGGTCGAGGGCATGCATGCTCCCCGCCGGCGTGATCGCCGCCATGCCGGCCAGGTGCGCAGCGAGCAGCGCGCGCACCTGCGGATGCTCGAGCAGGCCTGCGACGATGCGCATCGTCAGTGCCCCCGCCTTGCCGTCCGCGTCCGCTCGCGCATCGCTCGCGCCCCGTCCGACCGATTTCGTGCCCCGCGCATCGCCGCTGCGCGTCTGCAGCGGCGACCCGCACGCGTCGAGTCCCGAGTCCCGAGTCCCGGCCCCCGCCCCCAGCCCCCAGCCCCCAGCCCCCGCAATCAGATCGTGTAATACAGCTGGTACTCGAGCGGATGCGTCGCCGCGCGGAACTTGGTGACTTCCTGCATCTTCAGCGCGATGTAGCCGTCGATGAAGTCGTCGGTGAACACGCCGCCGGCCTTGAGGAACTCGCGGTCGCCGTCGAGCGCCTCGAGCGCCTGGTCGAGCGAATGGCAGACGGTCGGGATGTTCTTCGCCTCTTCCGGCGGCAGGTCGTAGAGGTCCTTGTCCATCGCCTCGCCCGGGTCGATCTGGTTGCGGATGCCGTCGAGACCGGCCATCAAGAGCGCTGCGAAGATCAGGTAGCCCGAGTTCATGGGGTCGGGGAAGCGGATCTCGATGCGGCGCGCCTTCGGGTTGGACACGTACGGGATGCGGCAGCTCGCCGAGCGGTTGCGCGCGGAGTAGGCCAGCATCACCGGCGCCTCGAAGCCCGGCACCAGGCGCTTGTACGAGTTGGTGGTCGAGTTGGCGAACGCGTTGATCGCGCGCGCGTGCTTGAAGATGCCGCCGATGTAGTGCAGCGCGGTCTGGCTGAGGCCGCCGTAGCCGTCGCCGGAGAAGAGATTCACGCCGCCCTTGGCCAGCGACTGGTGCACGTGCATGCCCGAGCCGTTGTCGCCCACCAGCGGCTTCGGCATGAACGTCACCGTCTTGCCGTTGCGGTGCGCGACGTTCTTGATGACGTACTTCATGGTCAGCAGCTCGTCGGCCTTCTTGACCAGCGAATTGAACTTGGTGCCGATCTCGCACTGGCCGGCGTTGGCCACCTCGTGGTGGTGCACCTCGACCTCCATGCCGACGGCCTCGAGCGTCTTGCACATCTCCGCGCGCAGGTCGTGCAGCGTGTCCAGCGGCGGCACCGGGAAGTAGCCGCCCTTCACCATCGGCCGGTAGCCGGTGTTGCCGCCCTGGTACTCGCGGCCGGAGTTCCAGTGCGCTTCTTCCGAATCGACGTGGAAGAAGGTGTGGCCCATCTCGTTGCCGAAGCGCACGGAGTCGAAGATGAAGAACTCCGGCTCCGGCCCGAAGAACGCCTGGTCGGCGATGCCGCTGGACTTCAGGAACGCCTCGGCGCGACGCGCCACGCCGCGCGGATCGCGCGAGTAGGCCTGCATCGTCGCCGGGTCGAGGATGTCGCAGGTCAGGTTGAGCGTGGGATCGGCGGTGAACGGGTCGAGGAACGCGGTCGACGCGTCCGGCAGCAGCACCATGTCGGATTCGTTGATGCCCTTCCAGCCGCTGATCGAGCTGCCGTCGAACATCTTGCCGTCCTCGAACAGCGCGGCCTCCACGATCGACGCCGGATAGGTGACGTGGTGCTGCACGCCGCGCATGTCGGCGAAGCGGAGGTCGACGAATTCGACCTTGTGGTCGCGGATGAGCTTTTCGACGTGGTCGAGGGACATGGCGGGCTCCGGGGGCTGGGGACTAGGGGCTGGGGGCTGGAGTCAGCAGAGGCGGCAGCGCGTGCGGTGCCGGGACCGCGCCGGTAAAGCAAGGTGTGTGCCAAGTGAAGAGGCGCACTGCGACGCGTGTTCGCTCACGGTCGCCGCGCCGCTCCGCACCATGCAGGCGCACATGCACCTCGACGGTGCACACATCGCCTCACGTATCCTCGCCATCGCCAGGCTCGGGCGGTTGCTTGCGCCCCAGCCCCAGATCCCAGCCCCCAGCCCCCACCCCAATGACCGACCTCCTGGCCGCGCTGCTGCTCGGCCTCATCGAAGGCATCACCGAATTCCTGCCGATCTCGAGCACCGGCCACCTGCTGATCGCGCAGCACTGGCTCGGGCCGCGCTCGGACCTGTTCAACATCGCGGTGCAGGCCGGCGCGATCCTCGCGATCACGCTGGTCTACCGGCAGCGGCTGCTGTCGCTGGCCGCGGGCTGGCGCGCACCGGAGACGCGCGACTACGCGTTCAAGATCGCCGCCGCGTTCGCGACCACCGCGATCGTCGGCATCCCCGTGCGGCTGGCCGGCTGGGAGCTGCCGGAAACGGTCACGCCGGTGGCCTGGGCGCTGATCGTCGGCGGCGTGTGGATGCTGGTGGCCGAGCGGCTGGCCGAGCGCCGCCCGCCCGCGGACACGGTGACGTGGACGGTGGCGATCGCGGTGGGCCTGGCGCAGGTGGTGGCCGGCGTGTTCCCCGGCACCTCGCGCTCGGCCGCGGCGATCTTCCTCGCGATGCTGCTGGGCCTGAGCCGGCGCGCGTCGGCGGCGGAGTTCGTGTTCCTGGTCGGCATCCCGACGATGTTCGCGGCCACCGGCTTCGCGGTGGTCGAACACCTCGCCGAACCCGCCGCGCCCGCCGAGGACTGGACCGCGCTCGCGGTCGCCTTCGTCGCCGCCACCGTCACCGGCTTCGCCGCGGTGCGCTGGCTGCTGGCCTACATCGCCGGCCACCGCTTCACCCCGTTCGCGCTCTACCGCATCGCGCTGGGCATCGTGCTGCTGGCGTGGCTGCCGGCGGGGGAATAGGGAACCGGAAAGGTGGCGGGTGCACAGCGCACCCGCGGCGCAGGCGATCACGGACCCGGATGCGCGCTGCGCGCTGATCCGGCTACGCGCCCACGATACGAGGAAAACCGGATGGATCCCGGCGTTCGCCGGGATGACGGGCGAAGGGACGGTGGTGCTTGAGTGATTCCGGGGAGTTCCGGCGCGCCGTGCCCGCATCCCAACCCCTTCCGCAGGCGGAAGAGAGCCTTGTCATCGCCACGCCGCCCGCTGTCGGCCCCTCTCCCGTTCACGGGAGAGGGGTTGGGGTGAGGGACGCTCAGTCCCGCACGTCCGGATTGAGCGAATACGTCGCGTACGTCGTCGCTTCGGCCAGCACGTGGCCGTGCATCGCGCGGTACACGTCGGCGGCGGTGAAACGATCCGGCACGTCGAGGCGCTCGACGTCGAGCGCGAACACGCGGAAGAAGTAGCGGTGCAGGCGTGCGTCGTTGGGCGGCGGGAACGGGCCATCGAAACCGCGCCAGTCGCCGGCCATCGCCTCGTCGGCGGCGAACCAGCCGGTGTAGTCGTTCAGCCCTTGGCGCGCGCCGCGCGGGGCGCGGGCGAGCACGGCGTCGGGCTTGCCGTGCGGCACCACGCCGTCGCTCAGCGCGCCTTCGGCGAGTTCGCGCACGTCGGCCGGGAGGTCGACCATCGCCCAGTGGGTGAAGTCGGTCCTGGGCTGGTCGACGGGAATCGTCACGCCGGGCTTGCCGACCATCTCGCCCACGGTCGGCACGTCGGGATCGATGCACAGCAGCGCGAACGAGCGCGTGCCCGCCGGTGCGTCGTCCCACGCGAGGTGCGGATTGCGGTTCGGCGCGAAGCCGACGCCGTCGCCGGTGCGCTGGCCGGCGGCGTGCGTGGCCGGCAGGCGCCGGCCGTGTTCGAAGCTGTCGCTGCGGATGCGCATGGGTCCCTCGCGTGCGTGGCAGGAGGGCCGAACGATACCGCGGCGCGGATCAGCCCTCCGCGTAGCCGAGCCGCTTGGCCACCGGCGCGAGCAGCGCGAACGCCGCGCCGAGCCCGCCGGCGAACCGGCGCCATTCGCCCGGGCCGTAGCGGCGCGGGCCGAAGCTGCCCGGCGGCGGCGGCGACAGCGTGATGCCGAGCGCGTCGCCGGCGGCCTGCGCGATGCCGGCCGGATCCTCCGAGACCGCGTCCAGGCGCACGAGGCGATGCGGATACCAGTCCTGTTCGTGCAGCGCGGCGACCTGGCCGAGCAGCTGCGCCAGCCAGCGCGCGGCGGCCTCGGGCGATTCGACGCGCAGCGGCATCGGCGCGCCGTAGGCGATCCAGTCCAGCAGCATGTCGCGCGGATCGCGCATGGCGATCACCAGCAGCGCCTCCGGCACGTGCGGGCGCAGCGCGCGCAGCAGCGCGTTGTCCCACCACAGCAGCCAGTCGAACGCGTGGCCGTCGCGCGCGCCGCGCTGCACCAGCGTGGCGCGCCACTCGTCCACCAGCGCCGCGGGATCCGCGCTGCCGTCGTCGAGCGTCGGCACCGTGGTGTAGCGCTGCAGGAAGTCGTTCGGCGGCGTGGCGCCGTAGCGGTCGCCGAACAGCGGGCAGCGCGCGAGCTGGTACGTCTGCGCCAGGCGCTCGACCATCGAGCCCGGCGGGCCCCACAGCAGCATCAGCGCCGGCGGGTTGTCGGGCATCGGGCCCGGCTCCGGCCACTCGCTGCGCGGCGTGGAATGCGGCGGCAGCGGCAGGCGCTGGTCGGCGACCTCGGCCTGCAGCGCGACCCATTCGGCCACCGCGTCGTCCGCGCGCCCGGCCTGCGCGAGCAGGTGCCCGCGCAGCTGGCGCAGGCTGCGCTTCACGTTGGGATCGGGCGCCTGCGCGAGCAGCTGCTCCACGCGCGCGACCGCCTCGGCCGGATCGCGCCGCGCGATCAGTTCGATCAGGCGCAGCTCGCCCGGCGTGTAGCCGGGCTCGAGCTCGACGATGCGGCGCACGACCGATTCGGCCTTCTCGGCGTCGCCGGCCTGCTCGTGGACGATGACCTGCGCCTCCAGCGCGGGGATGTGCCGCGGCATCGCCACCTGCCAGCGCGCGATCACGCGATGCGCCTCGTCGCTGGCGAACGGCTCGAACGCCAGCCGGGCCTGCCACAGCACGGCCTGGTCGGAATGCGCCGTCAGCGCCTGTTCCAGCGTCTCGCGCGCCTCGTCGACGGCACCGGTGCGCGTCCACGCCTCGACCAGCGCGCTCACCGTCGCGCGGTCGCCCGGCATCTCCGCGAACGCCGCCCGCAGCGGCGCCGCCGCGCGCTCGTTGCGGCCGGCGGCGAGCTCGAGCTCGCCGAGGTAGCGGCGCATGCCGGCGCTCGCGTCCGCGCGCTCGGTGAGCGGCGCGAGCATGTCGGCGGCCTCCGCGTAGCGCTGCTGGCGGCGCACCAGGTCGACGACCAGCAGCTGCAGCGCGAGCGACTCCGGCGAGCGCTCGGCGAGGCTGCGGAACGCCTGCTCGGCGAACGCGAGGTGGCCCTTGGCGAGGTAGGCGAAGCCGAGGTTGTGGCGCACCAGCGAATCGCCCGGCGCCTGCTGCGCGGCCTGTGACAGCAGCGCCAGCGCGCGGTCGGCGTCGTTGCGGCGCAGCGCGATCGCGCCTTCCAGCGCGGTCACGTGCGGATGGTCGGCGGCGATGCGCTGCGCGCTCTTCCACAGGCGTTCGGCCTCGGCGACGTCGCCGCGGCCCAGCGCGAGCTGGCCCTGCATGATGTAGGCGGGGAACTGGTTCGGATCCAGCCCGATCGAACGCGCGAGCGCGGCCTTCGCCTCGTCGACTTGGCGCTCCTCCAGCAGCAGGCCGGCGCGGTCGAGGTGCAGCGCGGCCTCTTCGGGATGGCGCTGGATCGCGCGCTCGATCGTGGCCTGCGCGGCGGCGCGGTCGCCGGTCAGCCGCTGCGACTGGGCGAGCAGGCGCTGCGCCATCACGTCGTGGGGCAGCTGCTCGGCGAGCGCCTGCGCGCCCGCGAGGGCCTCGGCATGGGCGCCGCGGCGCAGGGCATCGGCGATGGCGTCGTACATGGGCGGTCCGGCGGCGGAAAAGTCGGCGATTGTAAGCCGGCGCGGCGGCGACGCCGGGCCGCGCACGGCCGCGCCGCTACACTTTCGCGATGAATGCGCCCGCCCCGACCGTCGTCCGGCTGAAGAACGCCTGGCGCTCCAGCCATCCGTGGATCTTCCAGAAGCTGGTCGAGAAGCCCGCCGTGCGGCCGAAGCCGGGGGCGATCGTCGACGTGGTCGGCGTGGACGGCGAGTTCATCGGCCGCGGCTTCTACAACGGACATTCGCGCATCGCGGTGCGCATCCTCGAGACCGATCCGGACGTCGCCGTCGACGCGGACTGGTTCGCGCGGAAGATCGCCGCAGCGGTGTCGCTGCGCCGCGACGTGCTGAAGCTCGACGAGTCCACCGACGCCTGGCGCGTCGTGCACAGCGAGGGCGACGGGCTGTCCGGGCTGGTCGTCGACCGCTACGCCGACCTGCTGGTGGTCGAGTACTTCGCCGCCGGGATGTTCCGCCACCGCGAGTGGATCTATGAGGCGCTGCGCGCACAGTTCCCCGGCTGCCGCTTCCACGCGTTCGCCGACGAGCACGTGCAGAAGCAGGAGTCGTTCGACTTCCGCGGAAGCGGGCCGGCCGCGCCGGCGACCATCGTCGAGCACGGCATCCGCTTCCGCGCCGACCCCGCCGGCGCGCACAAGACCGGCTTCTTCGCCGACCAGCGCGACAACCGGCAGTGGCTGTCGCAGCGCGTGCACGGTGCGCGCGTGCTCGACCTGTGCTGCAACACCGGCGGCTTCGCCGTGTACGCCGCAGCTAGAGGCGCGGCCGAGGTGGTCGGTATCGACATCGACGCCGACGTGATCGAGATCGCCAAGGCCAACGCGCGTCTGAACAGCGTGCGCCCGCGCTTCGTGCAGGCCGACATCTTCCCGTGGCTGCGCGATGCGTCCAACGCCGGCGAGCGGTTCGACGTGGTCATCCTCGACCCGGCGAAGATGACGCGCGACCGCGAGCAGGTGATCCCGGCGCTGAAGAAGTACCTCGACATGAACAAGCTCGCGCTCGGCGTGGTGGAGCCGGGCGGGCTGTTCGCGACGTTCTCGTGCACCGGGCTGGTGAGCGAGGAGCAGTTCCTCGACATGCTGCGGCGCGCGGCGTTCTACGCCAACCGCACCGTGCAGGTGCTGAAGATCGCCGGCGCCGGGCCGGACCATCCGTTCCTCGCCAGCGTGCCGGAGAGCCGCTACCTCAAGGCGGTGTTCTGCCGGGTGCTGGATTGACGGGGGCTGGGGCCAGGGTGAACTGAAATCCGTCAGCTGGATTCACGCTTCGCGACGGTCTCGCGTGGAGATGCGCATGGCGCGATGCGCTATCGGGGCCGGGCCGCGCGATGGCGATTGCGGACGCTGATCGTCGAGCTGCGCACGATCAGTGCCGCGCGCCGGACGCCGGCATCACCACCGCGCCGGGACGCATCGGCGCGATGTCGAGGCGCAGCGGCATCGCGCCCATGCCGCGCAGCACGCGCACCAGCTCGCGGTAGCTCGCCGCGAGCTGTTCGAACAGCGCGGCGGTCGCGCTGCGGCCGGCCTCGGCGACGCCCTGGTAGGCGCCGCGGCCGAGCTCGATGAAGTAGTCGACGGTGACGCGGCGGCGGTCGGCGAGCTGCGGGTAGAGGCCGGCGATCAGCAGGCAGCGGTCGCCGACGTCGCGCAGCGCGTCCGCTCGCGACGCACGCGCCTCGGCCTGCGCCTGCAGCCAGTCCAGCGCCTGGATGCGCGCGCCGAGCTGCGCGTCGCGCTGGTGCTTCAGCAGCACGAACACGAGGTAGCTCTCGCGCGCTTCGTCCAGGCGCTCGCCGGCGCGTTCGCCCGCCTCGCGCACCAGCGCCTGCCACAGCGCGGCCGGCGCGCCGTGGCGCAGCGCCTGGCCGTCGTCGCGAAGATCGTCACCCATGCCGTCCTCCGTCGCGTGCGCCCCGAATCTAGAGCGCGCCGCGCATGGACGGTTGGCAGCCGCGCGGGTCGGCTGCCAGCACGACGGACGCGCTCAGGCCTCGGCGAACGTGCGCGCCGGTGCGCCGACGCGGGCGCGGACCGCGTCCATGTCGCGCACGGGGCGCACCTCGAGGCAGCCGTAGGCGGCCCACGGAAACGCCTGCGCGATCGCCACCGCCTCGTCGAGGCTGTCGGCCTCGAGCAGGTTGAAGCCGGCCAGCACTTCCTTCGTCTCCGCGAACGGGCCGTCCAGGACGGTGCTGCGGCCCTGGCGCACGCGCACCGCCTTCGCCGTCGCCGCGGGTTCGAGCTGCTGCGAGGCGAGCAGCTTGCCGTCGGCGCGCAGCGCGTCGGCCTTCTCCAGGCAGCCGCGCATCAGCCGGTCGTACTCCTCCGGCGGCAGCGTCTCCATCAGCGCGGGATCGGTGTAGACGAGCATCAGGTATTTCATCGCGGGCCCTCGCGGCGGATGGGGGATCGAGTGTAGGCGCGGCGTGCGGCGGACGCGTGTGCGCGGCTCAGCGTTCCAGCCGCGCGCGCAGGCCGGACACGCGCTGCACGTGGCGCGACAGCGCGGCGCGCAGCACGGCCTCCGGCCCGGCGACGTGCAGCGCGGCGCGCGCGCGGGTGATCGCGGTGTAGACCAGCTCCCGCGACAGCGGGCGCGCGTCCTGCCGCGGCAGCTGCAGCCAGACGGTGTCGAACTCGGACCCCTGCGCCTTGTGCACCGTCATCGCGAACGCGCTGGCGTGCGCGGGCAGCGCGCCGGGGTGGAACCCGCGCGGGCCGTCGCGGCCGGCGAACCACACGGTGGTGCCGTCGGCGCCGGCCATGCACACGCCGAGGTCGCCGTTGAACAGGCCGTGGCGCGGGCTGTTCTCGGTGACCAGCAGCAGGCGGCCGTGGAAATACGCGTCGCGCTGCGCGCCGGCGAGGCGCTCCTCGATGCGCGCGTTGAGGCCCGACGCGCCCTGCGGACCGTCGCGCAGCGCGGTCAGCACGCGCGCGCGCGATGCCTGCGCGAGCGCCTCGGCGGGATCGCGCAGCGTGCGCAGCGCGCGCCACGGCGCGAGCAGCGCGTCGGCGGCGTCGCCAGCGAGCGGATCGAGCGCGCCGGCGTGGAAGCGCACGTTCGCCAGCGCGCCGTCGTGCAGCAGCGCGAGCGCGCGCGCGGCATCGCCGTCGCGCACGGCCGCGGCGAGCGGCGCGACCTCGAGCGTGTCCTGCTGGCGGAAGCCTCGCACGAGGTGCACGCGCGCCGGGCGCGGACAGGACGCGTTGGCGGCGAACAGATCGCCGGTGACGCCGACCGCGCCGTGCGCCGCACCTCCGCCATCGATCGCGCCTCCGGCATCGACGGCATCGACGGCATCGACGGCCGCATCGTCGATCGCGGCGAGCACGTCGCCGGCCTCCACGGAGGGCAGCTGGTCGCGGTCGCCGAGCAGCACCAGCTGCGCGCCGTCGGGCACGGCCTCCACCAGGCGGCACATCAGCGGCAGGTCGACCATCGACGCCTCGTCGACCACCACCACGTCGAACGGCAGCGGATGCGCGGCGTCGTGGCGGAAGCGCGGCGTGTCGGGCACGGTGCCGAGCAGGCGGTGCAGCGTGCTCGC
>JXCB02000038.1 GCA_000828075.3 Tolypothrix campylonemoides VB511288
ACGTCTCACGATTTATTGATTTTTGGTATCAAACAGACACGAAAATCTTAAACAGGTGAAATTACCTTATATCATGTAGTACCCGCCTAGAATCGCCGTGTAGATAAAGTACACTATTCCGATAAATTTAGTGGTATTTATGTAGTACTACATATATTACATAAGCATTTGCACACAATGCAATCTCATAGTACCCAAATCAAAATTAAGTGTACTTAATTCTTGGAATCACCTCATACCAAATTGCGATGCTCCCCACTCCCAAAATCAAAATTTCGCGAAGGTGGAACTCTAAGGATGTAAATTTAGTAGGTTTAACAATGTTACACCTTAAAAAAATCATCCTATCAATAGCCGTCTGCGGTTCGCTGATTTTTACTGCTTGCGAAGTTCCAAATCAGTTTCCGTTCGTTGCCTCCATCAGCTTGCCTTTACTCGCTCAGTCACTTTCAACTAAGGATGACGACAAGTAGTTTTGATTGCTTTGAGCGTTAGCTAAGAGTTTCTTCTCGCTATCGGTATCTCTCATCGACATTTGGACTTCTCCTAGCGTTACCTCGGTTGCTTTCACCGGGGTTTTTTGTTGGCTACCGTTCACACCCCACCCCATCTCCATCGCGGTCAAATCTGTATGGGTCAGGTGACAATACTTTGAACCTACGATAAGAGATATCTGAACATTTCAGATTACCAGAGTTTTTAGGAATGCAAACATCTGGGTAAGAGGGATCACAGTTGCCCTGTTGTTGTGTTGGCTTTTGAGCAGTGCGGCGATAGTGCCACGGCATCACAGGATTATCCTGATTCCAGAATGCGAGGCGCTGTTTTTTGGCAGTTGCCTCTGCTTGCAGAAATTGATTTTGACTATCAGCACAACCTTTCAAGTATTGCCTGTAAACAACCGCGTAACCTTTTGCCCGACTACTCGAATGCCATAATCACCCATCCGGTTCACCCAACTGGGTGAGGTAATTGATGTACTGCTGACAGTACATTTACGCTAACGCCTATCAGTCCTTGATGTGCCTAATCGGACATTATCATTAACGATTCTTTACGTTTTGCACAGGAATTTATGGCAGAACACTTACGGATGCGTCAGGATTTCTCCAATCAAAATCTGCGAGGTCGTTCTTTCAAAGGTGAAAACCTTACTGGAGCAAACTTTAGCTACGCAGATATTCGAGGTGCGGATTTTACCAACGCTCAGTTAAAAGGGGCAAACTTTACAGGTGTTACGGCTGGACTACAACGCCGTTGGACAATGGCGCTACTAATTGTTGCATGGCTTCTATCAGCACTTTTAGGATTTATTGCAACTCTTACTGGTCTATATATAACAAGTTTTTTAATTCCTCCAGGAAATAATCAAATATTAATTTTTATACCAGGATTAGCTATATTAGTAACTCTAATAATTTTCCTTGCAATATCTATACGTCAAAATTTGAGAACTAACTCTACAAATATATTTCAAGCCTGGGAAGGGGCTGTTTCTCTTGGTTTTTCAATGTTTGGTGCTTTAAGTGCAGCTATTTCTTTAATTTTGATTCTAGTTACAGCAATAACTCAATCACAGTTTGGAAATAGTTATGGTTCTCCTGGTATTGTTATGGCTACAACTGTAGTAGCTGCTTTAATTGCGGCTTCTGCTGTTGGCTTCATCCTTGCTGTAGCAGGAGTTATTTGTATAAGTGGTTTTGTCTCAGCAATTATAGTAGTACTCGCTAGCATTGTGGGATGTGTAATTGCAACACAAGTTGCAACAAAAATTGGAGTTATAAATAGAACTGGTCTTGAAGCTATAGCTATATTAATAAATTTAGTAGCTTCTCTCATGGGAATAAATGGTGGTAGGCAAACAATAGTTGGAAATGATACCTGGATGGCAACTCGGTCTGTAGTTATTACCGTTGCTGTAACATTTGCAACCAAATTTTGTTATGCTGATTTGACAGGTGCAAACTTTACACAGGCAACACTAAAAAACACCAATTTCAGAAAAGCCATCCTTATACGCACATACTGGTTGAAAGCACAAAAACTGCATCTTTCTGCTGTTGGAAACACTTATCTAAAAGATGCACTCGTGCGAAAAATGGTAATCACAGGCAAAGGACAAGGTAAAAACTTTGATAATTTAAACTTGCGGGGTGTTAATCTGCATGAAGCAAACTTGGTTGATGCCAGCTTTATTGGTGCGGACTTAAGTGAAGCAAACTTGCGGAATGCTGACTTATCTGGAGCAAAGTTAGTGCAGACTCAATTAGACAGAACTGACTTTACGGGTGCTACACTCACAGGAGCCACTATAGAAGACTGGGGCATTACAGGTGAAACCAAATTAGATGGAGTCAAGTGTGATTACGTCTTTATGCGAGTAGAAACAAAAGACGACCCAAATCGCCGTCGCAAACCCGATGATTGGGACAAGACTTTTGAAGAAGGTGAATTTGCTGAATTTATTGCTCCCATAGTCAAAACTCTAGACCTGTACCATAACAAGCCAGTTAACCTTCGTGCTGCTCGATTAGCTTTAAATCAGCTAATTGATAATAACCCAGAGGCTGAGATATTACCTGTAGCAGTAGAGATGCGAGGTACTAACAATGACAAAGTTTTAATTAAAAACAAAACAGCAGAAGATGCTAATCACTCTGAACTAAATGCAAAATATTTTGAAGAATATAACAAATATAAATTATTGCCACCAGAGGTTTTAATAGGATTAGTGACAGAAAAAGAAAAAACAATTCTTATGCTAACTGGACAAGTTGATACTGCAATGAGAACAGCTATTGAAAAACCCAGTATTAATGCAGAAACTTATCAGAATCAAGGAGATACTATGTCAGAAAAATCAGAAACTTCTAAATATAACTTCAGTAATCCAAAATTCGGTGGTGGTTTTTCAGGAGATGGAGGCACTACGATTGGTGGTACTTTAAATGACTACTCATCAAATATCGATTATTCCTCAAAACAAAATTTAGTGGAAGCAGCAGCAGAAATTCAACAGCTTTTAACTCAACTACAAAATCAAGGATATAGCCAAGAACAAGCCCAACAGCAAGCTGCTCAAGACTTAGCCAAAAAAGCAGAGAATGACCCCACAGTTTTAGGCAAGCTAGTTAAATGGGGACAATCTTTAGGTGATACAGCTACTAAAACTACTGTCAGTGAAGCAGCAAAAGAGGTTTTTAAGCTGGCTTTGAGATTATCGGGTATACCAATACCATAAAAGTTTCGGAACACTGTATCAGAGCTACTTTTTAGACTCAGCATTGCCAATTCGATTGTTGAATTGACACCCAAAAGCTTGTCTGACTTGCTTACCAAGTGGAGAAGCCACGGTTTGATTAAGTGTACTTAATTAAAAACCCGCACTGTATTAGGCGGGGAAATAAGAGAGATATTTGAGTTTTGTTTTTAGAGGTCTAATCCATCAGGTACTAATTGAGCGAAGTTGATTTCATTTTCAATCTTTCTGTCTCCTCCCTTGCGATTGTCATAGGGGTTAAGACCGTATTTATTGTTATGGTCATCAATCATCCCTTTGTACTGCTCAATAATCTTCTTGATGGTTGCTGGACGGGAACCAGTGAGCGATTGTAGCGAGGTTTGGGTAATCATCCATCTTTGGTCTTTCTCAGGAGCATTGTCATTGTGCCGTTGGATAGCCACTATTGCCCGTTTGGTTAGCTCTTCAGCGCGTCCTGGGTGTGTATAGTACTTGGTTCTGATTTCTTTACCGTTAACAACTTGAGAAGGATTTAATAATTCTTCTGTAGATACATTAGATAAGTCATCTTCAGACTGTTTTGCTTTACCTGTAACTGTTTTTGCATAGACTTTGCAAGCTTGCTTGATAAAGTCAGCAAGAGACATTCCTGAGTGATTAAGGGCATCGCTAACAATCTGCTGAGTTTCGCTATCAAGTTCTAACTGCTCAAGTGTCATATCTTTTAATGTCAATGTAGATTTTTTAGCTGTTTTTGATTTTTCTATGGGTTCTTCTGTCTGTGCAGCTTGGCTTATAGGTTGGGGTTGCTCATCGGGCTGTTTTTCAGGAAGTGGAGGAAGATTGCCCCAGTATTCAGCACGAGCCGCATCGCCTACTACATCCCATCTTTTTGTATTGGTTGTGCAATACCACAGCGCTAGATGCTCGTATCGCTCTTCTTTTTCCTTACCAGCAGAAGTTTTATAAAACCCTGGCTTGGGGTCATTGCCAGAAGGGAAAGCAGATTCTACGACTTTTCTAAAAGCAGCACCAGGGCGCTTAAAGCTATTCGGGTTGGGGATTGATTCTTGTAGTTTTTTCCAGCTTTCAAGGGTGATTGATTTAATTGTTTCTTCATCCGTAATATTTTGTAACTTTTGTACTACTTTTTCTGCAAGTTTTTGAGCTTCAGTGGTTTGAGACATACAATTGAGATAAGTTGATTATTCACATATCCCTATACTAACCGACTTGTTAATTTATTGTCAAGTGGGTTTGTATAGGGATTATTTTTTATATTTTGGTCAAGCTACCTTCTTTGATTTCGTAGCGTTTGTAGGCATCTATAGTCTTTTCGTCGTCATCACCTAAGATTTTGCTGGCGTAATCTGTGAAGTCGTAAGGGTCTTCATTGGCGTTGATAATACAGGCTCTAAGATAAGCCGCGCGAAACTTGTGATACGTTCGCTCATCTTCTGGGAAAATATCCCAGTCTTTACAAGCCTCATTTAGTACCTTTGACCAGCGTCTATTTACCCTCTCAGTATCCTCATCTGGAGAGAAGCGTTTACCCTTTTCATCGAGCCATTGCAAGCCAAGACAAACCAATTCAGCGGGTACTAGGGTTGGAATATTGAAAACAAAATCTCTAAGAGCAACCTTTTTATCACCTACTTTTTCTTTTCTGGTCTTGCCCTTCAGTTGTCCGGTAAAAGCTATTTCATACTCACCAATCTGCTTGAAAGTGGCAGACAAATGCACCTCTGCCATACGTCGCCCTGTGGCTAAAGCAATGGAGCAACTAACATCCATCCAATTCACATCTTCACCGTTTTTAGCTTCTAACAATGTGGTGTGAGCAATTTTAAGTGAATTTGTGAGGTCGATAATAATTCTGTTTTCCTTCTGCCTACGCTCTTGTACTTTCTCTCGGTACACAACATTTTGACGTACCTTGTACTCACTGAATAAGAATGAGAGAGCATTACCAAAGTTAGTGATGATGGTATTTACTGGGTGGAAGAGTGCAGCATCCTTCAGGCTCGTTTTTGAGGCTAATTTAAGCTCTTTTTTAAGTGCTGTAATTTGCCTCAAACAAGTTCCATAAGTTTTTTCATCCTCTAACTTGTTCTCATCTGGGTATCTGCCCTTGAGCAAGCGTGCTTCTTGTGCTGCTAGCCGCTCCCACCCTGGCATATCGCCTACACCTTTCTTTCTCTGGGTGATTTTGTATGGTGCGAGCGCTTCAAAGATAGGCAGTAGATATCTTACGCGCTCATCAATATAAGTATTCTCTAGTTCTTCAGGCGGTTTAAGCTCTCTACTCATTCCTTGTTTACCTTAATTTTGTCTTTTTCGCTATATTTAGTGTAATCAAGGATAAATATATTGTCAAGAGGGTTTGTACAGAGATATTTGTACTTAGAACTTTACGTATAAATTATTTTGACCACTGTTTCTCGTCCTACTTTCACTCTTGAATTTTCCAAAAACCCTGGTTTAGACCACTTTTTATCACCTCTTTTATCAACAACCTAAATCTAGCAAGCGTTTCAGCTTAGTCATCAACAGCCATCAACACGTTTATCAACCGAGTCGGTTGATATCAACTGTTATCAACACACGTAAAATCAATACTTTTAGCCATTTTGGTTGATGGTATCAATTGAGTGAGGTGATATCAACCGCTATCAAAAAACCGTAATTTCACATCAAGTAAAAGTATAAAAAATACGCTATCTCAAACAAGATAGCGGAAAAAGCATACCACATAAAATTTTTATTTTATTCTCTTTACTGACCAGCGTCACCCCTACCGTTTGGTCTTTCCCGAAACAGATACTCTAAAATTTGTTCTATCCTGCGGCTGTTATCTGCCACCAACCGCAGTGTTTCGGTTGTGGAGGTTGTTAGCGCCTCAATTGCTCGTGCATTCCTGTTGGTCTGTTCTTCAATCCTGGCTAGTGCTTCGTCATGAGCCAACACTAAATCGGCTGTGTCTGCTAGTAGAGCTTCTATCCGGTCTAATCTGCTTGGTTGGTCTTGGGTCATTTATTTTGCTCCTGTTCTTCTACCCAATTTTCTATAAAACCTGTTACTACTTCACTTTGTTCTAGTTGTTTGGCTGTACAAAATGTTTTAAATTTAACAGCTAGTTCTTTAGGCACGTAGACGCAAAGTTGATGATAATCAGGATTTTTACGCTTTCCAGCCATTCATAATAACCTTATCTGCACTGTTAACCTGTTAACATTTTGCCATGTCCACTGAATTTTGAAAACTGACTGGTTGCACTGTTGACATTGCAGCAGTGCAAAAGCTATATTTAAAGAGTAGCGAACAGGACGCGACAGAGACGAAACACCAACAATACATACTTGCACCTTATGTACAGCTTATTTGCGAAGTATGTGTAACTAGTAGTTTCGTCCATGTCACGTCATACTTAGAAGTTTTTGACTATGTATACAGAGAGTATAGATACAGACTTATGTACTGACATAGGTCTTTATTCCGATGGAATTAAAGTGGATTTTACACTTTATGAGCCGGAATACAAAAAGACCGAAGTCGCCAAAACGCTTAATTGTAGTGTCCGGACTGTTGAAAGATATCTTTACTTTGGGTTTTCTTACATTCCTGAGTTTAAAGAATATTTCAACTCAGACGGCACTTTAAACGGTAAGCGGATTAGGTCTAGTCACGTCGTCTTTCTTGAAGAGATCCAAGACCTCAAAAGCAAGTTTTCACACGACCGCGTTTGTCAAATTCTCACTCGTAAATATCAGCAAGGAGTTTAAATCATGCAAGTACGTCAATACGCACAACACAACAACCTCGAAGTACAACAAGTACTAAATTTTTTAAAAACTTCTTCCTCTAGTAAAAATTGGACTATCACTTCAAAACTAACTAGCGAACAGGAGCAAACACTTAATGCTGAATTTGGTCTTTTAGAGACTCCAGCATTACCACCGCAAGAAGAACCTAAAGCACTCCCACAAGGTCAGACCGAACAACTACAACCACAACCCCAGCCACAACCACAAGAGGAACAACAACCAATCACACCCGCACCCATTCAGACCACATCTAACAATGATGTAGCCTTGACTCAATCTGATTTAGCCGCTATTGCAACAATCCGTGAAACATTCGGTGAGCAAGGCGTTCAAGTCTTTCTCCAAAGGAAAAGACAAGAGTTAGTTGTAAGTAAAGCAACTACGGATGCTCTACGCCAACATGACGAACAGAAGCTTTATGCGGAAGTCAAGCTACAGGTTGAAAATCAATTGCGACTCAGAGACTTTATTCAAGAGCAGCAATCTTTAGAAATGGCTATCACTCAACACGCTCAATTGAAGGCACAACGTAAAGAACAAACTCAGAAACTCAATGAAGCTTTTGACGCCCAACTAACTGAACTGCTGAATAAACAACAAGATTTTAACACGACGATAGAGTTGTTAGGACTTTCAATGCTTTAATCGGTTGTCAAAAGGTTTTTTATAAATTAAGTATACTTAATTTTCAGTTGTTAGGACTTTCAATGCTTTAATCGGTTGTCAAAATCAACCCTATAGCTACTCATAATTGGGTAGCTATCTCATCTCAATTTTCAAGGATTAAAATCATGAATGAGCAAAAAGAAAAGTCAAAGAACATCTTTCAAATCATCTTTCCCAATACCTATGATTTAGAATTTCGCGCTGAATCTATCAAACTGGGACTCATACCAGATGAAGAGAAAATCAGACAGCTTAAAGCTGAAATGTATCGTTTTGTCCGAGTTGGTCGTCCTGTAGATGACCATGTAAAAGCTTTAAATGTTTTGATTCGTTATGAGGAAATTAAAGAGAGAAAACCGTATTTGCTAGGCGAACATTTATCAAGTCTACTTTCTTTTACTTTCAGCATAGGGTTGATGACTGTAGGGATTGGCATACTGCTACATGGTGGATGTATAGGAAACCAGACTGATTTTTGTAAAGACGTTCGCGGTGTGTCTGCAAACGTAGTTCGTTATTTTATGTATGAGGAAAAATAAATGGCTGCACGTAGAAAAGAAAACGGAAGTTTAACAGGCTCGAAGCGTTACAAAGAGGAGAAAGCTAAATCTACTGGTGAACGGGCTAAGGAGATAGCTGAAAGCGTAGGTGCAAAACTGGTTGATAACGCTCCTAAAGCAGTGTCGGCGGTTGCCAATGCTGTTGTTGTGGGTGCTTCCCAAGCCAAACAAGCTGCAACCGATGCTAAACAAGTTCTAGGAGCTATAGCAGGGTATGAGGGTTTTAAGGGTAGTTATGCTAGCTCCGATCTAACAACTACAAACGACGCTTATGGCGGTCTGACTCTGCCACAAGTCGATTTTAAGGCAATGGTTCCCAGTGACTTGCTCAACCCCGAAGGGCTACCAGAGTGTAGTGAAGAACAGTTAACGGCTGGCTTGAGCAAGTATGCATCTGCTAAACGTGCAATGGAACTTTACCAGGTAGGGTTTAGCTATATCTCAGAAGTGGGTAAAGCTAAGTTGCAGATGCATAAGGCTCAAGGGTTTGTGGTCAAAGCTGCAACCGAGGAAGTGAAGGTTAAGCAGGAAATTACCAAGTTCGACATTGAAAACGTTAATCTTTCCGCTACTCAAGAAAAGCTATCTCAAGCTAACGAGAACCTTAAGCAGGAACAGATTAAGACGCTAGCGTCTCAAAACGAAACTGAACAGCTACGACAAAAGATGGAAGCGCTAGAAGGTAAGCGAACGGCTGAAATTGACCGTATCAAGTCACAGACTCAAAACATCATTCAAAAGTACCTCAAAGATTCAATTGCATCTGTAGCTTAAATAAAGAAAAACCCCACCTAGAAATAGGTGGGAACCATATAAGACTATCATGGCAGACATTCTAACAAACCTAAAAAACAGATTTTTCATTACTTCTCTTGGTGTTGGCTTGGCTTCCACAGTTGGGTTGATTACTAGTTTTGTGTCGCCACAGCACGATTATAAATTTCTTTCTACTTTTGGCATTGGTACGGCTGTAAGCGGTCTTTTGGTTACTGAGTTACTAACTTCAGCAGTCAATTCAGAACTAGAGAAAAGTGAAAAACGACAGGACACTGAACTAGTTGATAAAAAGGCTCAAATCAGAGAATTGCAAAGTACGATAAACAAAACTGTTGCAACGATATCTTCTTTAGAATCTGAGAAAGAAACGCTGAAAATTAGAGCGCAAGCATTAGAAAAGACTTTGCTAGAGCGCGACATTGAACTAGTCACAGCTAAACAATCAATTGAAAACCTCAACCAAAAACTACAGAAAGTAGGTAGATTTTCTACTAGTGAAGCTAACCGAATCGTACGAGATACTTATCATAATTCTGTCAAAAAACTAGAGGGTTTGCTCAATGCACTAATCCGAAATTACCCAGACGTTGCAGACTTCCTTCAGAATATCCTTTCAGAAGTGAGCGACTTCAAAACCAAATACATCAAGCGATTAGAAGAGTATGAAAGCTTAGAATCATTTGATGAACTATTAGATATTGGGCTTGACCTGCAAGAAAAAATCATTGACCGTACCACAGAACTGAAAGTTAAAGCACAAACGCTTGTTATTCGGTACTTGGATGATATCGCTTCTAACTCTGTGCCACTGGAGGACTATCAAAAATATCTCTCTGACTTAGCAGCTAAGGCTGAATTGGAAATCGTTGCTAATCGTCAAGCTATTGCTCAGGAATGGGTAGCTAGTAATGAAGAGACAGTAACTCGATATGAAACTGAGTTTGCTGAAGCGATGGGACTAACTAAATATTCTGTCAGTCGTATGGAGGAATTGAACGCAAAGATTGAATATTTAGAAAATGAGCTAGGTGAACTTAAAAAACCTTTAGCTTTTACCGGGGTTATTGATTACGCGGTTGCTGGTAATGCAATCATCAACTATTACTACAAGAATTTCGGCTATAAACTAGACGCTTTAAGATGGGAAGAAACAGAAACAGGTTACACTCTCCACTTTTACCAAGGACGTAACGACCGCCAAATCACACCGGATATGCTCCATGACAAAGACAACAGAGAGCAGATAGCCGGATTGACAAACTCTCTCACTATTCCATCTTTCGAGCCAAACTATCAGAATGGTTGCCTTGCCTTAAATATCACTCTCAGGAAGGTTAGAAAGACTCAGACAGACCTTAAAATCAAAGACATTCTAACTGTAGGCGATAAGCGCTCATGGCTCATTACTGGACATCCAGGGGCAGGTAAAACTTCAGTAATGATTTACTTAGGTCAACAGCTAGGCGGCAAGGAGGCGAGACGGTACGCGCTCAACCCACATAAGGATGAGTACTCTGCCTACGAACCTTACGGATTTATCGAAATCAATGATTTAAGTGCGATTCTAGAACATATAGATCTATTCTACAAAGAACTAGAATTACGCCGTCAGGACGCTTCTAGACGTTGGAAATTAGTCATTTGTATCGATGAGTTAGGAGCGATTTTAGAGCGCTCTCTTGACCCTAAAGCATTGATGGGAGTAATCAAACAAATAGCGGTAGAGGGTCGCAAGCTTGGAATGATAGTGCTAGTAGGCAACCATTCACAGACTACAGCAGCTATTGAGATGGATGCAGAATTTAGAGGGGCATTCTACCAGCTATTTTTGGTTGGGGCTGCACGATACGCGATTGAGCAACCACACAGAAAAACTCGGTTAACTCCTGTACAGGAGAAATGGATTAATGAAACAGCCTACCCTGCGTTATTGCTATCTAATTCTTCCTACTCGCTCGTCAAACACCCAACTCATGGCGATTATGAAGAATATCAAGATAGCGGCAATCCTCCGCAAAATCTAGAAGATTGGGAAGTGAATCTAGAAGAGGTCGAGTTAATCAAATGTCCACACTGCAAAACTGAAGCGTTAGATCACAGTAAGAACGGTAAGACCCCAAGTGGTAAGCAAAAGTTCAAGTGTAAAAAGTGCGAAAAGCATTTTAGTTTTTAAAAATTAAAATTCTCCTAGTAATTGATAAGCGATTTTCGTATCGCCTAAGCTGTCTCAAAGAAAAACAACCAAATTTTTAGGAGCTACAAATGGATTTTCAATTTGGTAGGAAAAAAATTGTTAGAGAAAAACCTGAAAAACCTGAAAAAAGACCTTGTAAAAATTGTGGATTTCATTTGACTTATCGTGAACTGAACGCAAAAGGACTTTGTATAAAATGTCAAGTAGCCGAATATGATATTGCAACCCAAATAGCTTTAAAAAAAGTTAAAGAAAAAGAGAGTAATAAGTTAACTGAGGTTGAAATAGTCGCTTTACAGGCTTATGATATTTTGTCTAGTATTTTGAAATACGCTGAAAGAAAAGGAGACGAAGTATTAGTAAATACGATAAAAAAAGAGTATTCCGCATCAAAAATCAAAAAATATGCAGATAGTGGAATGAAGAAGAGATCCAAAAAATAATTTCACCTTGTAGAAGGGTTTCACTAATTAGGAAACAAAAGATTAAGTGTACTTAATTAAGTACACTTAATTCATCTGTCAGTAAAACGCAAAATTTTCTCAGTCAAAATTTTTACCTTAAAATCCTGGTATGATTGACTAATCTTTATTTCTATGGAATAATAAAGAAAAATGCAAAAGCAAACTGGCAGAGCCAATACGTTGTTAAGGGCGACCCTGCCAGCTAAGCAATATGATTTTATATACAGGTTAATTATAACACTAAACTCTATATAAAATCAAGCCAAAAACGCCCTTAGCTTTCTTCTGAAGGAAAATTTCTTTGAAGAAAATTATGGGTGTTTTTGGCGTCTATTATTTAAGTGTATTTAATGATTGAAGGGCTTCAATAATTAAGTACCCTTAATTCGATTCAAGACCATTTAAAACAAATGAGCCTCTGCAAAGAGACTCAAAATTAATAAAAAATTTTTCTTACCCCCATGATACTACAAAATAGCGACAATACACCAAAAAGTTGTAATTCCCAGTCAGGCGCTGATTCCAGCCTCACCTACGAACAATTAAGAGCGCTTCACACATCAGAGTTTCAAGCATCAGCCATCCATCCTGACTTGTGGGATAACTTTGTTACATACGATAACAACGAAGATATCCTGAATGAACTTTTCATAGGTAATTTACCCCGTACAAACACGGGTAGAGTAGCAAGCTATTATCTCAATACCTACGGACACATTAAATCTGGGTGGGGTGTGGGAACAGTAGGCAGCGATTACATCCAGTTTAAGCCTGATGCTGCTTACAGACGATGTGATTCTGACGGGAAAGAAATTAAGTATGAGAATCCTCCGAAGTTTCCTACTGATATCATTCGGTTCAAGAAAACCCCCGAATGGCTAGCACTTAATCTAGGTACTGATTCAAAACCGTTTTGGGACTGGGCGAATTCTCCCAACTGCAAGCATGGATATATAACTGAAGGAGCTAAAAAGGCTGCAAGTCTTCTGTCTAAAAGATTGGTGACTATTGGATTAGTCGGAATTAACAATCTCTGCAATACCTCAGAAGAAAGTCAGAAAACCCCTATACCTGCACTAGTTGATTTTGTACGAAACAAAGAAGAAATTACTATTGCTTTTGATGCCCCTGAAAGATTATCTCAGATACAACCACTCATATCTGCATATGATAAACTCAAACAATTGATTTACAATATCAATCCTGAGTGCAAAGTCACTATTGCTTGCTGGGATTGGCATCTGGGGAAAGGGATTGATGATGTCATAGCTGCTGGTCATTGGGATAAAGTGAGAATTAAGCCCTACTACGAAGCGCTCCGATTTATCAATTCAAATATTCCAGCAAGCAAGCGAATTACCGACAAAGAGTACTTGAGCCTGGAAGATGTAGAAAACTTTGCTCACAAATATGTAGCAATCAAAGCACCAAAAAACAGCGGGAAGACTGAAATAGTATCGAGATTCTTAAAAACACTTGAGGACACAATAAAAGTACTCTCTATAACACACAGAATCAAGCTTGGAAAACAACAAGCAGACAGATTTTGGCTTTACTACATCACAGATAGCACAGGCAAGAATACCGGGGATAAATTTTTAAAGGGATATAAGCTTGCACTTTGCATAAACTCCCTTCATACTCAAAAAGGCATTAACCCTGATGATTGGAAGGATGCTGTAATTATCCTAGATGAAGTTGTGCAACTACTTAACCACATTACAAACTCAGGAACACTTAAAAAAGCTCCTGAGATTCTCAATAATTTTAGAGAAATTTTGAGAAATGCGAAAAAAGTCATTGTCATGGATGCTGATTTAGATTTTAAAACGCTTAAAGCATTAGACGAAATAATTGGGACAGATTGCGACTTTTTAAAGCAGGTTCATGTTTATGAGTTTGAAAAGAAAGCAGATAAGATTCCTTTGGAACTGCACTATGCAAGCTCTAAAAATGTTGGGACAAGGACATATGAGGAAATTCTGAGGCAATTGCTTGAAGGGAAAAAAGTACTTGGCTTTGTGGACAGTCAGGGCTTTGCAAGCAAATTAGGCGCTGAAAATCTAGTAAAAGCCATAAAGAAAGCTTACAACAGTTCTAATGCCCATCAAGAAGCAATACAGCACACTGAAAACCTAGTAAAAGCCATAAAGAAAGCTTACAAACAAGAAACAGGTAAAGAATTAAAAGCAATGGCTGTTTATGCCAAAGCAACCAAAAATAAAGGTCACGATGCTTCTAAAATAGCTGAAAATATTGAAAGTTTCTATGATTATGATTTGGTTATCTATACCAGCGTAATAGGTACAGGTGTTTCCTTAGAAAAGTCTCACTTTGATATTGTTGTAGGTGGGTTTGTTGGCGCTCTCTCTATCGACGAAATTCTACAGGGCTTATACAGATATCGACCATCTGTACCTAGAATTGTCTTTCTCCCTAAAATGGGGATGCAATTCAAGAAGGATGGAAGCGACTACAGCGCTAAGGCTAATAAGTTTAAAGTGAGTAAAATCAAATCGGAAATTTTAACTGTATACTCAGCGCTAGCAGATGAGATACCAGAATCAGATGCCATCAATGAGCCTATAAGAAATTACCATGCAAAACTTAGAGCATTAGGAAAATTAGAGAGTGATAATTACTGGGAATTCTTCATTGAAAAAGCCCAAGAAGATTATGATGTCACAGTATTTGACAACAAGGTTCAAGCACAAACACCTGTAATTTTAGAAGAAGCGATAGAGGAAACTTTAACGGAAGAATGGCAAAAAACAGACAGAGGGAATCTATTGCCTAATGAGGAATACGAAAAAGCCAAAGCAGAAGAGAGTTTACCAGAGCCAAAGTATTATGATTATGAAAAGACTAAGTTAGCCAAAAAATACGACTTAGAAGAGCATCCAGAAGTCTTAAATGAAGAACTTTACTTAATAGATACAAAGCGAAAAAACTACTTATCTGAAGTTAGAACACACTACCTATTAGATAGAGAGGAGGAAGTGAAATTCAGAGATGAACTTGTGTTGAAATCAAATCAGTTTGACCATGAAAAGTACAAGAAAGTACAGCTAACTAAGATTAATCTCCTGAAAGCGTTAGGAGTCGAAAAACTTTTAGAGACAGCAGGCAAGGTATTGCACAGATGCCATCCTGTTGTAGAAGAAATCATCAGTAATTACCAAAACATAGAGCAAACAAGTCAAGGGGTGATAGACAGATATCTTAATATCCGGCTCAACCTCCAAAAACCCCGACCTATGGAGTTCATTGAGTCGCTAGCTCAAAAGTTGGGAATGAAAAGTAAACCACTAGGTAAGATTACATTACCTAGTGGGGAACGGATTAATCAAGTAGTCTTTAAAATTCCAGACACTATTAGGTACAAGATATTCCAAGCTTGGGATGAGAATTTTGCTAAAGAAAAAGCTCTAAGAGAGGCAAAAGAACAAAGAGAGAAGTTGACCCACGAGCAACTAACTGAACTAACACAGAAAGATACTAAAACACTGCAACTTCTTCTAGACTGGGAGAATGCACAAAAAGAGGACTCAAAATATCCAGAATGGATGAGCGATGAATCAATAGCCGACGTAGTAGCTATGATTGAATCTTGCCAAAACGTTACTATGGTTGAGGAATTACAAAAAATAATTCCTAGTTTCGCAATTAAAGCAGCGCAAAACCTAGAGCTATTTAACAGCTTTAAACAAAATCTAATACTTTTAAATACAGGAGCAATACAGAAAACTAACGGCTCATGGGAAGAAGGAATTAGAGAATTTAAGAGAGCTAGAAAGCTAGATTTATTTTAATAAATGATTAAGTGTACTTAATTCTATGAGAGTCACCAGTTTCTAGTTCTACACATGGAATGCTTTTCGTGCTGGAAGGGCATTTTTCATTTTACCTGTATCCCATCAGATGTAATCTATGAATTACATCGGTTTGTGGTCAAGGGATGAAAATCAATCGGCACGGGTCGCGCTCATCGGTTAATGTCTCAGCATGAGGTAAAGGTCTGGAATTATGCAGATATTCCTAAACGGGCGCTCGTAGGCGGATTGATAGCGTTGTTAGGGGTAGGGGTGATGATTGGTCATGTGGTGCGACATAGGCTTTACAAAAATTAATAAGTCAGCTTTTCATATCCAGGATGGTCACTAATGAGAGAATAAAAAATCAGACAGTATAAAACAAGACGAAAGTCAGATTATGTCTGGTTTGTTAGACAGTAGGAAATATGACCCTTTCTCTCATCCACGTCCAAAACTACCGCGCCAGCATAGCAGAGTTGCCTACTCCTCATGCTGAGGCGAAACTGATTGCGTTGTGGTTGGATGGAAAAGCACAGTCAAGCGTTAGGGCGTATCAGCGCTACACCAAACATTTTTTGCTATTTTTGGGTAAACCTCTTAAACAAGTGACCTATGAGGATTTGGTAGAGTATGCAACTCAGTTCACGGATAAGGCAGAAAACACACGCCGGATGTACCTTGCTGCTATCAAGAGCTTAATTTCGTTTGCTCATAAAATTGGCTATATCCCTTTTAACGTTGGTATGGCTTTGAAACTGGGTGATATGCCGGATGCAATCAATGAGCGCTACTTGGATGAGGCTGATGTTAAGCTGATGATTCGGATGGCAGAAAAACAACTAGAGAAAGCCAGTACCCCAAAACGACAGTACACAGCTAAGCGTAACCTGCTGATTATCAAGTTACTGTATCAGGCTGGACTAAGGGCGGCTGAGCTTTGCCAGTTGACATGGGGCGACCTTTCCAGTAGAGGAGACAGCGGTCAAGTTTATGTGAGACAAGGCAAGGGTAACAAGAGTCGTACTATTCTGCTTAAGGACAAACTGTGGGCAGAATTGATGGAATTTAGGGGTTCGGCTAGCGCTATAGATGCAGTGTTCCCCAGTCAAAAAGGTGGACATTTGGAACGCCAAAACTTGCACCCAATCGTGAAAAGTATTGCTGTAGATGCTGGACTGAGTGATAAGGTGTCAGCCCACTGGTTGCGACACGCGCACGGTACACACGCTATTGAGCGCGGGACTAATCCGGTATTGGTGAAAGATACCTTGGGGCATAGCAATATCTCTGTGACTGACCGTTACTTGAAAGCTAGACCCAATGACAGCAGCGCACTGAGACTGATGGATGTTTAGCACGCAGTTCAGCCTTGGTCTGTCAGCAGATGGAATTATGACGACATCGGGGCGAAACAGATACGTAGTAAGGGTTAGGAGTTATACTATGGAAACTAATCAACCACTCTTTCAAGCAATTGGGATTATTCGAGGCAGTGTCACCTTAGCGTTAGAGCTAGGGCAGACTTCCACGGTAACAATCCAAGGTAAAACTTATAACCTATATCCTGTGGCTAGCAAAAAAGGGTTTAGAGCTTTGGATGCACTCAAGAAGGAGCTAGAAGCTACAGGCAAAACAGAGCAGCGCCTGATTGTATATCCAAAAATCACCCATTTTCCTGGTAAAGATAAACCGCACGATATGGCATTCCAGCTTGTAGGATTTGACAAAGGGGTAGAATCAGAAGGTGTGACAACAGATTTAGGTGATTTTGAATTTAAGATTTGTGGGCTGTGGCAGTTCATTCCGGTCTGTCAAACTCCGTGTATCTCAGTTTTTAAAAATTTCACCTCAGAACGACTGGAACACGTTAAAAAATCTGAGCTTTACAAGCGAGTCAAATTCATGAAAGGTAGCCATATACCTATTTTGTGGAAAGATGCACCTGTGAAGCCCTTTAGGTTTAATCCCAAGCTAGAGAAAGAGCAGCAAGGGAAAGCAAGTTTTGTATCGGTCAAAGCTAAGTTTTTGCCTAGTAGAAATGTTTTTGGCTTTGATTCTCTAGTGGCATTGCCACTAGAGGAAGCGCCTAAGTTCTTTAAAGCTAGTAAGAAGATGAAGGCTGAAGCGTTGCAAGCGACTAGAGAGTTCAAAAAAGCTCAAGGGATAGAAACGGCTAAGAAAGCTGAAACCCCGGTAAAAACTGAAGATTCAGTCACAGTCAGAGTTAAGAAACCTTTGCCAGTGCTGAAGCCTAAAAAAGAGACAACATAAAAACAAAGCTTATATACCCCTGCACTATCTGGTGTGGGGGATTTGATTAAGTGTACTTAATCTTAAGTAAGTAAGAATAAGTCTAATAATTCTATTTCCTTTCCTTCAAATAATTTTTGAAAAATATTCTCTACTATTAGATCAGAAAATTCCTCAGGATATTCACGTTTAACTATCGCATATATGAAAGTTTTAATCTCTGCAATAATACTTACACTGTGAAAGTTTTCAATTAATTTCATACTGCTAAAATAAAATTCTATCTCATCAGGTTGTGATATTACCACTCCATTTTTCTTGTATACATATCCATCATGTTCCTTAGAGTAAGAATAATCCACACCTAGCCAAGCTTCCGATTGAAGTAAAGCGTGTATTTGTTTAAAACAAATATCAAAAGAAGATAAGTGGTCTTGTCCTGTGTACCAACAAAACCAAGAATATAATTTATCTTCATTCAAACAAATTTCAATGTTTGCAATAGTTGAAGACCATTCAGTAACTAAAACAATCATAAACATTTTTCTCTAAATACCTTCATCAATACCTCATACATTAGTCCCCTTGCTGTTACAGGTTGAGGGGCTTTTCATTTAAGGGTACTTAACTCGTTAATCACCACAATTTACACGTATTTACCGTAGATACAATATCCCGTGTAACATACTACAATAACTACAGTTTAGACACGATTCTAGGCGGGTACTACATGATATAAGGTAATTTCACCTGTTTAAGATTTTCGTGTCTGTTTGATACCAAAAATCAATAAATCGTGAGACGT
>JXCB02000040.1 GCA_000828075.3 Tolypothrix campylonemoides VB511288
CGCCTCGTCGAGCGTGCGCGCGTCCAGCACGGTGACCGACGCCGGCGTCTCCTCCAGCGTCTCGCCGGTCTTGCTGCCCTGGACGACGACCGAGTCGAAGTCGACCGGCGTCTGCTGCCCTCGCACCGGCGTGGACAGGACCAGCGCGATGACGAGCGGCAGCGGGGCGACGTGCGGACGGGTTCGAGTGAGGCGTGCGGGGCTCATCGGGAGTCCTTCGAAGAAGAAGCGCGTTCGGTGTCGCGCGCTAGGCGGTCGTGCGGGTGATCGACGCGCGCGGGAATCGGCAGCGGCGTCGTGCGAGGGCGCCGCGGCGCCGCGGTCCGGCACGCCGTCGCCGGCGCGAGGCCCGATCCGGTGTCCCGCCTCGCCGCCCCCACCGATGGCCTATTGCCGATTTCGCCGGATGTTATAACGTAACTAAACGCGCGGCACGTCGAAGGAAGCCCATGCCGCGATGGCGCCCGCCACCCGTCTCCGCTCCGCCCCCGCCCGAGAGACTGTCCATGACGACGACCGCCGTCCCCGTCCTGCAGGCCGCCGCGCTGGACAAGCGCTATGGCGACGTCCACGCGCTGCAGGCGCTCGACCTCGACGTGCACGCCGGCGAGATCGTGTGCCTGCTCGGCGCCAACGGGGCGGGCAAGACCACGACGCTGAGCCTGTTCCTCGGCTTCCTCGCACCGACCGCGGGCCACGCGCGCGTGGCCGGCCGCGACGTCGCCGCCGATCCGGTCGCTGCGCGCGCGCGGCTGGGCTACGTCGCCGAGGTCGTCAGCCTGTATCCCTCGCTGACCGGCGCGGAGAACCTTGCGTTCTTCCACGCGCTGTCGGGGCGGCCGCCGCTCGCGCCCGAGCGCCGTGACGCGATCCTGGCGTCCCTCGCATTCCCGTCCGATGCGATCGATCGCCGCGTCGGCACGTACTCGAAGGGCATGCGGCAGAAGCTGGGGCTGGCCATCGCGCTGGCGAAGGACGCCGAGGCGACCCTGCTCGACGAGCCGCTGTCGGGGCTCGATCCGGCCTCGGCGAACGATCTCGTCTCCGTGCTGAAGGCCGTGGCCGCCGGCGGCGTGGCGCTGCTGGTCTCCACGCACGACATCTTCCGCGCCGCGGAGATGGCCACGCGCATCGGCATCATGCGCCACGGCCGGCTGCTGGAATGGATCGATCCCGCTCGGCTCGAGGCGCGCCAACTCGAAGCGATCTACCTGCGGCACATGGCGGAGCGCGCGGCGTGAGCGCCTCGGCCGCGCTGCTGCGCAAGGACGCGCTGGAGTTCGTCCGTGACCGTCGCCTGCTCGGCGCGACGTGCTGATCGCCCTTCTCGCACTCGCCGCGCTGCTGCTGGCGCGCGAACAGGTGCGCGCTTACGAGCGCGATCGCGCCGTGGCCGAGCGCCAGGACCGCGCGACGTGGCTGGACCAGGGCGAGCGCAACCCGCACGGCGCCGCGCACTTCAGCGCGTGGGCGTTCCGTCCGCTCACCGCGATGGCGCTGCTGGAGCCCGGCATCACCCCGCACGCGGGCTCGGCGATCTGGATGGAGGCGCACAGCCAGGATCCCGCCGCCGCGCGCCCGGCGGAGGACCGCGCCGGCACGCTGGATCTCGGCACCTTCAGCCTGGCGTGGGTGGTGCAGGTGCTGGCGCCGCTGCTGGTCGGCGTGCTCGCCGCGGGACTGGTCGCGCGCGAGCGCGAGCGCGGCACGCTGCGGCTGATGCTCGCCTCCGGCGCGCCGCCGGGCGCGCTGGTGGCGATGAAGGCGCGCGCGCTCGGCGCGCTGGTCGCGCTCGTCTTCGCGCCGCTCCTGCTGGTCGCCGCGATCGCGGTGGCGATGGCGCCGGTGCCGGTGGATGCCGATACGCTGCAGCGGCTGGCGCTGTGGCTGCTGGCGCATGCGGCCTACCTCGCCATCGCAGTGTGCCTGGCGGTCGCGCTGTCGGCGCGCGTGCGCTCGGTGGACCGCGCGCTGCTGCTGTGGGTGGGCGGCTGGACGCTGGCGGTACTGATCGCGCCGCGCCTCGGCGCCACGCTCTCCGACGCCGTCGCTCCGCTGCCGACGGCGCGCGAGTTCTGGGCCGACGTGCGCGCCGAACTCGGCGAGGCGGACGTGTTCGATCCCGAGAGTCCGGCGACGAAGGCGCTGCAGGCGCGGACGATGGCGCGCTACGGCGTGTCACGGATGGAGGACCTGCCGGTCAACTTCGCCGGCATCCAGCTCGACGAGGCCGAGCGCCACGGCAACACGGTGTTCGACCGCGCGTACGGCGAACTGCACGCGCGCGAGGACCGGCAGCGCGCGCTGATGCGCGCCGCCTCCGTGCTGTCCCCGCTGCCGGCGATGCAGAACGTTTCCGCCGGGCTGGCTGGCACCGACACCGCGCACCAGCGCGCGTTCGCCGCGCAGGCCGAGGCGCATCGCAGGCTGACGGTCGGCATGCTCAACGGCGACATGATCCGCAACGCCGGACGCGCGGATTACGACTACAAGGCCGGCCCCGCGTTCTGGGCGACCATCCCGCAGTTCGCATATCGCGCGCCCGGCTGGCGCGCGCATGCGCGCGCGTGGGCCGTCGACGCGCTGGTGCTCGCGGGCTGGCTGCTGCTGTCCGTCGTGCTGCTGCGCGGCGCCGGCCGCGCGCTGGCGAAGGAGGCCGCATGAGCTTCGGCACCGTGCTGAAACTCGACGCGCGCCAGCTCGTGCGCGAGCGGCTCGCGCTCGTCGTGCTGGTGGTCGGCACGGTCTGCGCGCTCGCGGCCATCGTCGCCGGCAGCGCGTGGATCGAACGGCTCGCCGCGGAGCGCGCGGCGTTCCTCGCCGAGGCCGCGAAAACCGAAGGCGCCCTGCGCGAATCGCTGGTCGCCGGCACGCTGGGCGAGAAGGACGGCGTGCTGCTGCCCACGCGCATCGCCCGCGCCGCGGCGTTCCCCGTGCCGACGCTGGCGGACTTCTCGATCGGCCGGTCCGACATCGAGCCCACCACCGCGACGCTGCGCACGCGCTGCCGCGCCGACACGCTGTTCGGCTCGTACCAGCTCGATCATGCGGAGCGGCTGATGCGCGGGCGGCTGGACCTCGCGGTCGTCGCCGTCGTCGTCGCACCGCTGCTGCTGATCGCGCTCGGCTACGGCCTGTTCGCGAGCGACCGCGAGCGCGGCACCGCGCGGCTGATCCTCGCGCAGGCCGGGAGCCCCGTCGCGCTGCTCGCCGCGCGCACGGCCAACCGGTTCGCGCTGGTGCTGCTGCCGCTGCTGGTGGCCGCCGCCGTCCTGCTGGCGCTGGGGCCGGATTTACCGCACCGCATGACCGCGGCGCTGCTGTGGCTCGGCGTCGCCGCGCTGGGCCTGCTGCTGTGGTGGGGCGCGGTGCTGCTGGTCAACAGCGTGCGCATCGGCGCCGAGACCGCCGCGCTCGCGCTGGTCGGGCTCTGGGTGCTCACCGTGTTCGTGCTGCCGGCGTCGATCAACGCCGGCGCGCAGGCGCTGTATCCGCCGCCGTCGCGGCTGGCGCAGATCGTCGACGCGCGCGCGGCCGAACAGCGCACCACGCAGCAGTACCAGAAGGACCACGCGGTCGTCGGCGAGAGCGCCGAGGCGCTGCGCGCGCGCGTGGCGATGAACTACCGAATCGGCACGGCGATCGAGCGCGACGTCGCGCCGCGCGTGCGCGCGTTCGACGCGCAGCTCGCGCGACAGCAGGCGGTCGTGCAGCGCGCGCAGGCGCTGTCGCCGCCGATGGTGGTCGCCGGCGTGCTGGCGTCGATCGCCGGCACCGATGCCGCCACCTACGCGCGCTGGCGCGGCGGCACGCTCGACGCGCTGGCCGCGATCAAGCGGCACATCGGCCAGGCGTCGCTCGGCGCGCGCACGGTGGACGTCGCCTTCCTCGACGCCGCCCGCGGCTACACGCCGGCCATGCCGGCGCCGTCGCTGCCCGCCTGGACCGCGTGGCCCGCGCTGCTCGCGCTCCTCGCCTGGCTGTTCGCGTGGATCCGGCTGCGCCGGCCCCGCCTCGATTGATCACTCCGTCTACTCGACTCCCGCCCATGACGCCTCGTCCGCTCGCCCTCGCGCTCGCCTGCGCGCTCGCTGCACCGCTGCCTTCGTTCGCGCAGGAACCCGTGCGCGATCCGACCACGCTCGACGAGATCGAGGTCGTCGGTACGCGCGAGCGCGGCTACCGCCCGACCACGGCGACCACGGCCAACAAGACCGACGCGGCGATCAAGGAAACGCCGTTCTCGATCCAGGTCGTCAGCCGCGAACTGATCGAGGACCGCGGCGTCACCACGTTCGGCGAGGCGGTGCGCACGGTGCCAGGCCTCACGCCGCAGGTCGGCTTTAACGCGACCAACGACCGTTTCCGCCTGCGCGGCTTCGCCACGCCGTCGAACCTCAAGAACGGCCTGCGCCGCAGCGTCTTCATTCCGATCGACGAGCTGGCCAACGTCGAGCAGATCGAAGTGCTCAAAGGGCCGGCGTCCGCGCTGTACGGCCGCTTCGAGCCCGGCGGCGTGGTCAACATCGTGACCAAGAAGCCGCTCGCCACGCAGCGCACGCAGATCGAGGCCACGGTCGGGCGCTACGACTTCCTGCGCACCACGCTCGACACCGGCGGCCCGCTGAGCGACACGCTCGGCTATCGCCTCACCGCGGCGTACCAGGACAACGAGAGCTTCCGCGACCTCGTGGATGCGCGCACGCAGTTCATTTCTCCAGTGGTGGAGTGGCGGCCGGGCAACGCGACGCGTGTCGTCGCGGAGTTCGAGTACCTGCACCGCGAGCAGGCGCTCGACCGCGGCTTCGGCAACAACCGGCGCTTCCTCGAGGTGCCGATCTCGAACAACTACGGCGAGCCATACGCGCGCGGCACGACGATCAGCCGGCTGGCCTCGGTGACGCTCGACCATGCGCTCGGGGATGACTGGGATCTGCGGCTGGCCGCGCAGGGCAGCGACGGCGAGCTCAACGGCCTGTACGTCGCGTACGGGTTCCCCGCGGTGAGCGGCGCGGCGACGCCGAACCCGCGCGTCAACCGCACCGCTCAGCCGGTGTTCGACCGCGAGCGCGACGGCCTGCTGCAGGCCGAACTCACCGGCCGCTTCGAGGCGCTCGGTGCGCGCCATCGCGTGCTGCTCGGGATCGAAGCCGGCCGCACCGAGGAGGATTCCGCGTTCCGCAGCGCCTCGCTCGGCCCGGTCGACCTGTTCGATCCCGTCTACGGCCAGCAGCCGGGGCCGGTGTTCGACGCGTTCTTCAACAGCGTCAATCGCACCACGGCGCTGTACGTGCAGGACGAGATCCGCCTCGGCGAGCGCTGGATCGCGCTGGTCGGTGCGCGCTACGACCGCGCGGAATACGAAGCGGAAGATTCCTTCCTGCTGGGCGGTGCATCCGGCCGCGGCGACGTGAACGCGATCTCGCCGCGCGCGGGCCTGACCTGGACGCCGGTCGACGCGGTGTCGCTGTACGCGAGCTGGGCCGAATCCTTCGTGCCCGATCCGTTCGCGCGGCTCGCCGACGGCACCATTCCCGATCCGAGCGAAGGCGAGCAGCGCGAGGTCGGCGCGAAGTTCTCGCTGCTCGACGGGCGACTGACGCCGACCATCGCGTGGTTCGACATCCGCCGGCGCAACGGCACGATTCCCGATCCGAACGATCCCACCTTCACCTTCATCATCCGCGCCGGCGAGCAGCGCGGCCGCGGCTGGGAGTTCGACGTGCCGTTCGCGGTGAGCGAGCGCTGGCGCATCCTCGCCGGCTACACGCGGCTGGAGGCCACGTTCACGGAAGATCCGTCGCTGCGCGGCAACCGCCTGGCCAACGCGCCGCGCGACAACGGCAGCCTGTGGAGCACCTACGACCTCGGCGGGCGCCTGCAGGGGCTGAGCATCGGCGTGGGCGCGCACTACGTCGGCGAGCGCGAGGCGAACAACGCCAACACCTTCCAGCTGCCGTCGTACACGCGCTACGACGCCAACCTCGCGTACCGCTTCGGCGACGACGCGCGCTGGAAGGCGCAGCTCAACGTGCAAAACCTGACCGACGAGCGCTACTACGACTCCGGCGGCAGCTTCGTGCCGACGTATCCGGGCGCGCCGCGCACGTGGACGGCGACGCTCGGGGTGAGGTTCTGATGGCCGCGCTCGCGGCGCAGGCGCACGACGGCGTCGCGCTGCAGGCGTCGGCGCTGGCGATCGGCTACGGCGCGCGGACCGTTGCGCGCGACCTCGAACTCGCGCTGCGCGCGGGCGAACTCGTCTGCCTGCTCGGCCCCAACGGCGCCGGCAAGTCCACGCTGCTGCGCACGCTGTCGGGCATGCAGCCCGCGCTCGCGGGCACGGTGGCGCTGGACGGGCAGCCGCTCGAATCGATGTCGGCGCGCGAGCGCGCGCGCCGCCTCGCGGTGGTGCTCACCGACCGCGTGGCCACCGGCCTGATGAACGTGCGCGAGCTCGTCGCGCTCGGCCGCCAGCCGTACACGGGCTGGTCGGGCGCGCTCGGGCGCGACGACCACGGGATCGTCGCCCGCGCGCTCGAGCTCGTCGGCGCGCAGGCGTTCGCCGAACGCATCGCCGCCGACCTGTCCGACGGCGAACGCCAGCGGGTGATGCTGGCGCGCGCGCTCGCGCAGCAGCCGCGCGTGCTGGTGCTCGACGAGATCACCGCGTTCCTCGACCTGCCCCGCCGCGTGCAGGCGCTGCAGATCCTGCGCCGGCTCGCGCACGAGGAAGGGCTGGCGATCCTGCTGAGCTGCCACGACCTGGAACTCGCGCTGCTCGGCCGATCGCCTGTGGCTGATGGACGGCAAGGGCGGGCTAGCGGCAGGCGCGCCGGAGGACCTGGTGCTCGACGGCACGCTGGAGCGCGTGTTCGCCGCCGACGGACTGCGCTTCGATGCGGCGCACGGGCACTTCGTGATCGCGCCGATGGGCGAGCGCGCGGTGTGCCTGCGCGACGGCGATCCGCAGGCGCCGTGGCTGCGGCGCGCGGCCGAGCGCGCGGGCTTCCGCATCGAGGCCGATGCGCCGCTACGCATCGAGAGCCTCGGCGATCTCTACGTGTTGACCGGCCCCGACGGCGCGCACCGCCACGCGAGCGTCGAGTCGCTGGTCGCGGCGATGAGGCGCGCGTGATGCGTGCGCTCGCGCTCGTCGCCGCGCTGGCCCTGCTCGCCGGCTGCGCACAGCCCGACCTGCGTCCGCCGTCGGAGTGGCCGCGGCGCGCGGTCGGCGATGCGCCGACGGCGAACCTGCGCGACGGCTGCGTGGCCGACTACCGACCGGGCGTCGACTACTTCCCGCAGAAAACGCGCTTCGCGCATTCCAACCAGCTGCGGGTCAGCTACCACGGGCACTACAAGCGCGTGCGCTTCACGCCGGGCGTCGATACCGGCGAGGCGATCGAGATGCTGCTGGTGCAGTGCGGCGCGCCGGTGCCGGCGCATGCGCCGCGCACCGCGGTCGTGCGCGTGCCGATCCGGCGGCTGGCGACAGCCAACGACTCGATCCTGCTGGCGATCGAGCAGCTCGGCGTCGCCGACACGCTCATCGGCGTGCCGTCGCTGCGCTCGATCACCGTGCCGTCGCTGCAGGCGCGCGCGAAGGCGGGCCTCGTGCGCGAGATGTACGGCTTCGGCCACATCGGCATCGAGCCGATCATGGCCGCGCAGGCCGACGTCTACCTGACGTTCTACTCGGCCTACCCCGCCGGCAACATGCATCCGACGCTGTGGCAGCTCGGCGTCGCGGCGCTGCCGCAGGGCGACCACATGGAGGCGCACCCGCTCGGGCGCGCGGAGTGGCTCAAGTTCCTCGCCCTGCTCTACAACCGCGAGGCGATCGCCGATGCGGAGTTCGCGCGGATCGAGCGCGCGTACGCGGCGCTCGCCGCGCGCACGCGGCACGTCCCGACGCGGCCGAAGGTGATCAGCGGCTACGCCAGCACGCGCGGCACCTGGGATCTCTACGCGGCTGGCAACCAGGCCGCCGCGCTGATCCGCGACGCCGGCGGGCGCTATTTCCTCGACGCGCCGACGCATTCCGGCAGCTGGGTGCTGCTTCCGTTCGAGCGCGTGTACGCGCAGGGGCACGACGCCGCAGTGTGGCTCGGCGGCCTGGACGGCCAGTACTCCGCCGGCGACGGACCGGCGTCGAACCCGCACTACCGCTGGTTCGACGCGGTGCGCAGCGGGCGCGTCTACGCGTTCAACAAGGGCTACCTCGGCGACTACGCGTACCCGTACCACGACCAGGGCATGACGCGTCCGCACCACGCGCTGGAAGACGCGATCCGCGCCCTGCATCCCGGCCTGCTGCCGCCGGGCGAGTTCCACTTCCTGAGGCCCCTGCGATGACCGCCGTCGCCGTTCCCGCACCGATCCCGACGCCCGCGCGTCGCCTGTGGCCGCGCTACGCGCTCTGCGCGCTCGCGATCGTCGCGCTGCTCGTGGGCGAACTCAGCCTCGGCGCCGTCGGCATCGGCGCGCGCGACGTCGTGCTGCTCCTGCTCGGCCTCGACGTGGCCGCCGATGCCGCGCAGGTGGAGGTGTGGCGCAACATCGTCCGCGAGTTCCGCCTGCCGCGCGCGCTCAACGCGCTGTTTTCCGGCGCCGCGCTCGGCACGGCGGGCCTGCTGCTGCAGACGCTGTTCCGCAACCCGCTCGCCGACCCGTTCGTGCTCGGCCTCGTGCACGGCGCGCGCCTCGGCGCGGCGGTGCTCGTGGTGCTGGCGGGCGTGGCCGGCAACGCGCTGCTGATGCGCTTCGGCCTGGCCGGCGACATCGGCCTGGCGGTCGCGTCGATCGTCGGCTCCAGTGCGGTGCTGCTGGCGCTGTCGGCGCTCGCGCGGCGCGTGAGCCCGGTGACGCTGCTCATCGTCGGCCTGATGCTCGGCTACCTCGCCGTGGGCCTGATCAGCGTGCTGATGCACTTCATCGACGAGACGCAGGCCAGCGCGTTCAAGGCGTGGGACGACGCCAGCTTCGCCGGCGCGACGCACCAGCAGCTGCGGCTGCTGGTACCCGTCGTCGTCGTCGGACTCGCCGCGGCGTTCGCGCTGGTCAAGCCGTTGAATGCGCTGCTGCTGGGCGAGCGCTACGCGCAATCGCTCGGCATCGCGGTGGCCACGACGCGGCGGCTGGCGCTGCTGGTCGTCGCGTGGCTGACCGGCATCGTCACCGCGTTCTGCGGGCCGGTCGCGTTCCTCGGCATCGTGTCCGCGCAGGTCGCGCGCGCGCTGTTCCTCACCTCCGACCATCGCCTGCTGCTGCCGGCGGTGATGCTGATCGGCGGCGCGCTGGGCCTGGCCGCGGACTGGATCACGCACATGCCGTGGGCGCGGCACGTGTTCCACCTCAACGCCGTGATCGGCCTCGTCGGCGCGCCGGTGGCGCTGTGGCTGCTGCTGCGCTCGCGCGCGATGCGCGGGTTCGAATAGCGCGTCCGGCCCGACGCGGAGCGCATACGCGAACGACAAGGCCGCCTCGCGGCGGCCTCGTCGTGCATCGATGCGGTGCGTGCGTCACCAGATCCGGACGCGATCCTCCGGCGCGACGTACAGCGGGTCGCCGGGCTTGACGTCGAACGCGGTGTACCAGGCGTCGATGTTGCGCAGCGGCGCGAACGCGCGGATCTGGCCGGGCGAGTGCGGGCCGTTGACGAGCTGCTGGCGCAGCGCGTCGTCGCGCCACAGCGTGCGCCACACCTGCGCCCAGCCCATGAACAGCCGCTGCTCGCCGGTGAAGCCGTCGATCACCGGCGCGGGCTTGCCGCCCAGCGAGCGCTGGTAGGCCTCCAGCGCGATGGTGAGCCCGCCGAGGTCGCCGATGTTCTCGCCCATCGAGACGCGGCCGTTGATGCGCATGCCGGGCAGCTGCGGGAACTCGTAGCTCTCGTACTGCGCGCCCAGCTTCGCGGCCTGCGCCTCGAATTTCGCCGCGTCCTCCTTCGTCCACCAGTCGCGCAAGAGGCCTGCGCCATCGGACTTGCGGCCCTGGTCGTCGAAGCCGTGGATGATCTCGTGGCCGATCACGCCGCCGATGGCGCCGTAGTTCACGGCCGGGTCCGCGTCGGGATCGAAGAACGGCGGCTGCAGGATGGCGGCCGGGAAGACGATCTCGTTCTTGACCGAGTTGTAGTAGGCGTTGACGGTCTGCGGCGTCATGCCCCACTCCAGCTCGTCGACCTGCTTGCCGAGGCGGTTGCGGCGGTAGTCCCACTCGAACGCGCGTGCGCGCTGCGCGTTGCCGAACAGGTCGCCGTTGCGGATCTCGAGGGCCGAGTAGTCGCGCCATTTCTCCGGATGGCCGATCTTCAGCCCGAAGTTGGCGAGCTTCGCCTTGGCCTCGGCCTTCGTGGCCGGGCTCATCCACGCCAGCTGCTCCAGGCGCGCGCCCATCGCGGCCTTCACGTTGGCCACCAGCGCGTCCATCTTCGCCTTGGCGTCCGGCGGGTAGTACAGCGCCACGTAGTCGCGGCCGATCGCCTCGCCCATCGCGCCTTCGGCGAGCGCGACGCCGCGCTTCCAGCGCTCGCGCTGCTGCGGCTGGCCGTTGAGGAACTTGCTGCGGAACTCGAACTCGGCGTCGACGAACGCCTTCGACAGCAGCGGCGCGGCGTCGTCGGTGGTGTGGAACGCGAGCCACGCCTTCAGCGTGTCGAGGTCGGTGGCCGCGAAGACCTGCGCCATCTTCGGGACCGCGGTGTTCTGGCGCAGCACGACGCGCTGCGCTTGGCCCAAGCCGGCGGCGCTGAAGAACGCCCGCCAGTCGACGCCCGGCGCGACGGTCGCCAGCTCCGCCATCGTCACCGGGTTGTAGGTCTTGTCGCGGTCGCGGCTTTCGGCGCGCGTCCAGTGCGCCTCGGCGATCTTCGTCTCGAACGCCATCACGTCGGCCGCGCGCTGCTTCGCGTTCTCCCAGCCGGCCAGCGTGAGCATCTGCTCGAGGTAGGCGACGTAGCGCTCGCGCTGCGGCGCGAACTTCTCGTCGAGATACAGCTGGCGGTCGCCGAGGCCGAGGCCGGCCTGGCTGAGGTAGAGCGTGTAGCGGTCGGGATCCTTCTGGTCGTCGGACACGCCCGGCGCGAACAGGCTGCCGCCGAAGCCGCTGTTGCGGCGGCCCATCAGGGTGGCGATCGCGGCCTTGTCCTTCGCGCCGCGGATCGCGGCGAGGTACGGCTGCAGCGGCCTGGCGCCCAGCGCCTCGACGGCCGCCTCGTCCATGAAGCCGCGGTAGAGCGCGGCGATCTTGGCCGCGTCGCCGCCGGTGGCGGGGTCGCCCTGCGGATAGCTCTCCACCAGCTTGCGCAGGCGCGCCTCCGACAGGTCGCGCAGCACGGCGAAGCCGCCGTAGCTGGAGCGGTCGGCCGGGATCTGCGTGGTCTTGGCCCACGTTCCGTTGACGTAGCCGAAGAAGTCGGCGCCCGGCTTGACACTCGGGTCCATGCCGGCGGTGTCGATGCCCCAGGTGCCCATCTTCTTCGCGTCGATCGTGGCGGTCGTGCCGCCGCCGGTGGACGCGGTGTCGGCGGTGTCGAACAGCGAATGCATGTCGCAGGCGGCGTCGAGGCAGGACGCGGTGTCGGCCTCGTGCGCGGCCAGCGGCGCGGCGAAGCACAGGGCCGCGGCGACGGCGGCGGACAGCAGGGTCGTCTTCAAGATCGGTCTCCGTTTCGGAACGCGGCGCGCGCGGGGGGCGCGGGCGCGCGGGTTCGCGTTTCTAGCGCGGCCGCACGCACCGCGGCCTGTGCCATGGGTTGGGGTGCGGGCGACGCGCCGCGACGGCGCGCCCGCGCGGATCCGGGCGGCGACCGCGTCGGCACCGAAGCCGGACGCGGCCTGCGACCGGCTTCACGCGGGCGCCGCCCACGGACGCACCACCAGCAGCGCGCCGACGGCCACCAGCACCACGCCGACGACGCGCAGCGCGTCGGCCGGCCGCGGCATCGCGAGCACGCCGAAGTGGTCCAGCAGCACCGAGCCGATCATCTGCCCCAGCACCAGCAGGCACACCAGGCCCGCCGCGCCCAGCCGCGGCACGAGCAGGGTCGCGCCGACCACGTACATCGCGCCGAGCCCGCCGCCCAGCCACGCCCACCACGGCACCGCGGCCGCCATCGCCGCGCCGGGCAGCGGCGTGCGCGTGGCCACCAGCACGGCCGCGAGCAGCGCGAAGCCGACGGCGAAGGAGATCGTGGCGGCCAGCAGCGGGCCGTGCGTGGCCTGCCCGAGGCGCGCGTTCAACAGCGCCTGCAGCGGCAGGACGGCACCAAGCACGATGGCGACGCCGGCGGCGCCGAGCTGGGTGGGGGTCACGGCGGGCTCCTCTCGGACGGTGCGCGAGTGTGGCAGCTGCGCTCGGGCCCCCGCGCGTCACCGCGCGATCCGCTGAGTCCCGTGATGCCTGGTCCGTGATCGATGCGATTCGATCAGCGCGCGCGCCGCCGCGACGAGGTGGCGCCCGGCGGCATCCATCAGGAAGAAGAGCCGGCGGTCGTGTTCCGCGAGCGTGTCGCGCGTACGCGACGCCCCGAGCCACACGGACGCGGGTGCGACCGGCACCGGCGGCGCGTCCCCCGGCCGGCGCGCGACCCGTCCGCTGCCCGCCAGAAGGCCGGGATGCACCGGGATGCCGACGCCTTCGACGACGAGGTCGGACGCACGCGTCGCGCCGCGCTCGACCCGCGTGCGCCGCACTCGTCGCGCGCGAGCCGCGCGGATCCGGCGCCGTGCGTCGATGCGGCGCCCCGCTGCGGTTGCGATGGCTGCTCGACGCGTACCGTCGCTCGTCAGCGCGCGCCGTCGTACTCGTACGCGCCGATGTCCGGCATCGCGCCGAGCTCGCGCGCGTGGCCGTCGCCGCGCTGGTCGAAGTCGGAGCCGATCCAGTCGGTGCCGGCGTCGATCGCGGGGCTGGCGGGATCGAGCGCGTGCACGCGCGTGCGGCCGCCGTGGTCGGCCAGCGGCAGCAGCATCGGATCGATCAGCACGATGCCCTCCGGGGGCGCGACGTCCAGCCGCGTGGCGATGCTGCGCTCGGCATCGGGCATGTGCGGCGAGGCGATGTCCACGCCCGGCGCGCCGTCGCAGGTGGTGTGCGCGGCGATGGAACTCACGAACAGGAAGGTGCCGTCGGTCACCTCGAGCGCGCCGCCGCACGGGTTGGCGGCATCGCGCGACGTCGTGCGGTTCCACGCGAACGTGCTGTTGAAGACCTGCGCCTCCCAGTACGACTGCAGCGCCGCGCCGCGCCACGCGGCGTTGCCGGTGAACGTGGAGTTGACGACGTACTTGCGGCCTTCGCCGCCCATGATCCCGCCGCCGGTGCCGGTGGCGGTGTTCGCGGCGAACGTCGAATGCCACAGCGACAGCTGGTATTCGACCGGCGCGTCGATCAGGAACGGCAGCGACAGCCCGCCGCCGGAGTCCGACGCGGCGTTGGCTTCGAACGTCGAGAACGTGACGTGCGCGATGCGCGCGGTGGCGCCGCCGCCGTTGCGCGCGCTGTTCTTGAGCACGCGCGCGCGGTGCACGCGCAGCTTCGCCGGCGTGTACAGGCCGCCGCCGTCGCCGGCCGCGCGGTTGGAATACACCGCCGCATACGTCAGCGTGAGGCCGCCGCGGGCGTACACGCCACCGCCGTGCGCACCGGCCCCGCCGAGCGCGGCGCAGTGGCGCACGTGCGCGTCGGTGAGGTCCGCGCGCCCTTCGCTGGCGACGCAGCCGCCGCGCACGCCGGCGCCGCGCACCCAGCCGTGCTCGATCGCCATCCCGCGCAGCGACAGCAGGCCGGTGCCCGCATGGCGGAACACCGAGCCGCGCCAGTTGCCGCTGATCGCCAGCCGATTGAAGCCTGGGCCGCGGATCGCCAGGTCGGACTGCGGCACCGCGATCGCGCCGCCGGTGAGCGTGATCCGCGCGCAGGCGAGGCCGCGCAGGTCGACCACGTCGCCGCTCGCGGCCGACGCGACCGCCTGGCGCAGGCTGCCGGCGCCGCTGTCGTTGCAGTTGGTGACCGCCAGCGTCGCGGCCTCGGATGTCGTCGGCATCGCCGCCGTCGCGAACGCGACCGACAGCGACCCCAGGATCACGGAGCTCCCCATGCGCATCACACACCCCCTGTCGTTCGTGGGGGCAGCATTCGCCGGTGCGCGTCAACGGTCCGCTGACGATTCGTGACTCGACCGCAGCCGCGCGCGGCAGGCGGAATGCAGCGCGTGACGCGCATCGCGCTTGCAGGCCCACCGGTTCGGCATCGCGCGTGCGTCGACGCGCGCCGCAATCGGACGACCGCGCCCGCTGCGCGACCGCGAGCGGTTCACTCGCCGGCGGGCGCGATCTTCGCGTGCAGCTCCGGGATCATCATCGTCGCGGCGGTGCCGTACCACGGGTGGTATTCGGCGACCATCTCGCCCTGCACGATCACCGGATCGGTCTCGGTGAGCCGGCGCGCTTCCTCCACGTCCTCGACCGCGAACACGTACAGCCCGCGCCAGCCGGCGGGATCGTTTGCGAACGGCCCCGCCAGCACGAGCTTGCCCGCCTTCGACAGCCGGTCCATGTTCGCGAAGTGGCCGGCGAACATCGCCTTGCGCGCCTCGCCGTCGGGCACGCGCGTGGGCCCGGTCTTCAGCACGACCAGCACGTAGCGGCGCATGCCGCGCGCGTCGGCGCCGAGGCGTTCCGCCAGCGCGGGATCGGGCACGGCGGGCCGGGCGGGCTCGGCGGCCGCGGCGGTCGCGGCGACGGCGAACAGCACGGTGGCGGAAACGGAACGGACGACGCGGCGCATGGACGGCGACCTGCACGAGGGCGGATCGCCGCAGCCTACCGCGGCCGCGCGGAGCACGGGCGGCGACGCGCGTCGTCCGCGATCGTCGGTCGTCCGCCGACCGTCGGCAGTCAGCGCCCGAACGCACGCGGCCGCCTTCCGGCGGCCGCATTCGAACGAACGTGAAGCGGACGTCAGTGCGGGCGCGCGCCCGAGGACGCGCCGTCGTCCGCGAGCCCCGGGCCCGTGCCCGGCTGCCCGAACGACGCGGACGCATCCTCCGACGACATGGCATCGAACGATGACGACGATGACGGCTGCACGCCCGACGACGACATGCCGGACCCGGACCCGCCCTGCCCCTGCGACGCGCCGCCGCCGGGCTGGGTCATCTCGCGCGCCTTGCCGACCAGCGTGTCCTTCTGCTCGCGCGCCTTGGACTTGAGCTGGTCGACCATGCGGTCGCTGGCCTCGCCGAGCATCTCGTCCTCCTTGCGCGTGGACGGGATCAGCGCGCCGAGCACCGCGCCGACCGCGACCGCGATCGCACCGGCGGCGAGCGGGTTCTCGCGCAGCATCGCGCCGTAGCCGTCGCTGGCGCGCTGCACGCCGCCGCGCATGGAGCCGGCCGCGCTGGACGCGCCGCTGCGGATGGAGCCCGCCGCGCCGTGCGCCTTCTCGCCGACGGCGGATTTCACCGAATGCAGGCGCTCGGAGATGCCGCGCGAGCCTTTCGACGCGGCGACTTCCGTCGTCGGGTAGGCCTGCACGCCGCTCGACGGCAGCGCGTCGGACTGCATCCCCGCCGACGACTGCCGGGTCGACGAATACAGCCACAGCAGGCCCGCCGCGGTGAGCAGCGCGGGCATCGGGTTCGCCTTGACCGTGCTGCCGAGGTTGCCGGCGAATTCGCGTCCGGATCCCTTGCTGAAGTTCAGCACGCGCTCGAACATCTCGCCGGGCGAGAGCTTGTTCTCCAGCGCCTGCACGATGCCCTCGATGTGCCGGCGCTGCTGTTCGATCTCGCGCTCGAGCTGCGCGGGATCCTTCTGCGACTGCATGCCGATGTCGCCCTGGGTCGCACTCATTGCAGGCCTCCTCGCTGTTGCGTGTTCGGGCGGACGGCGGACGCATCGCGCCGCAGCGAGTCCATCGTGCGGTCCGGCCGCAGCGATTCGTCCTTCAGCTTCCGCTTGCCGCCGTTCATCATCACCATGCCGATCACCAGCGCCGCGCCGCCGACCAGCAGCGCGGCCAGCCACGGCTCCATCACTTCGCTCAGGCCGTAGACCGCCGCCATCAGCAGCACCACGAGGCCGGCGAGCGCGACCGCGCCGCCGGTGGCGATCGCGCCGACCGCGGCCTGCATGCCGGCGAGGTTCTCGCGCATCTCGCTCTTGGCCAGCGCGAGCTCGTTGCGCAGCAGGCCGGGCACCTCGTGCGCGAGCTGCTTCAGCAGCGCGCCGACGGAGGCGTCGCCCTGCTGCGCGGCGCCCGCGCCCGACGATGCGTCCGCACCGAGTCCGGTGCCGGTGCCGTAGCCGTTGCCGTTCGATCCGCCGCCGCGCGAACCGGGAATGGGCGTGTTCATCGCGTGTGTCCTCCGAGGTCGTCCTGCGACGGACCCGACCCCGCGCCGCCGTAGCTGCGGCCGGCGTCGGGACCGCCCAGCGGATCGGTGTTCGCCGTCATCCCGCCCGACGTGGAGCCGCCCGACGTCGCGCCGGCGTCGGTGCCCGACAGCGTCGAGCCGCCGAGGCCGTAGTCGGTACCGGTGCCGGACAGCGTCGAGCCCGAGGTTCCGTAATCGCTGCCCGCGCCGGACATCGAGCCGCCGGTGCCGCTGCCGGCCTGCGAGCCGCGCCCGCCGGACGCGCCGCCGCCCGACAGGCCCGCGCCGCCCAGTTCGATGTCACGGCCGGACATCGACGCACCGCCGTCATCCGACGACTTCGCGCCGCCTGCACCGATCGCTCCCGCCGATCCGACCCCGCCCGAAGCGAACCCGGACGTCGACGTGCCCGACGCCATGTCGCCCGACGGGTCCCGCTCCGACGCCATCGCATCGTGCGAACGCGATGCCGACGCGCGCGCGAAGCGGGTCAGCCCGAAGCCGAGCGCGATCGCGCCGCCGACGAACACGGTCGGGTTCTCGCGCGCCAGCCGGGCGAGCTCGCGCATCAGGTCGTCGCCGTTCTTCTCGCGCAGGCCGGACGCAACCCGCGTCATGCCGTCGGCCATGCGTGCGAACTGCGACGACAGCGTGCCGACCGTGCGATCGCCCTCGAGCTTGTGCGCGGCGTCGCGCACGCCCTCGGCGAGCGACTCCAGGCTGTCGGCCGTCGTCTGCCGCGCCGCTTCGACGCGCTGCTGGCCCTGCTGCCGGGCCTGGTCCATCGTCGCTTCGGCCGACGCCTGCGCGTCGCCGCCGCCGTTGCCCGACGACGGCCCGCTGCCGGGGCCGCCTCCGGACGGGTTCTGCATCGAAGGGGTCTGCATGGAGCCTCCTGGAAGAAGGACGCGCGACGCCGCGTCCGGACCCGGAGAATCCCCGAGCCGCGGTGACCGGCCGGTTTAAGCGGCCGTGGTGACGGCGGCGTGGTGTCCGACAATGGGCGCTTCCGACACGGGGACCGCGAATGGGCACAGCCGCAGACGACATCGAGACGGACGCCTATGCCGCGTTCGACGCAGGCCGGCTCGGCGACGCGTTGCGCCTGTTCGAACGCGCCTCGGCGCGTGCGCCCGACGAACCGCACCTGCACTACATGGCCGGGCTTGCGGCGAAGTATCGACGCGACTGGACGCGATCGCTGCGCCACAACCTGCGCGCCATCGCGCTCGCCGACACGCCGGGCGACGCCGAGCGTTGGAACGCCGGCATCGCGGCGACCGCGCTCGGCGACTGGGCGGAAGCGCGACGGCAATGGGCGGCGTGCGGCATCCGAGTTCCCGCCGGCGACGGTCCGATCGAGGGCGATTTCGGCGTCGTCAGCATCCGCCTCAACGCGTGGTCGAACGGCGAGACGCTATGGGCCCGACGCATCGAGGTCGTCCGTGCGCGGCTGCTCAACGTGCCGCTGCCGGAGTCCGGCCACCGCTTCGGCGACATCGTGCTGCACGACGGCGCGAGCACCGGCCGGCGCACGATGCGCGACGGCGGCGAAGCGCCCGTGCTCAACGCGCTGCAGACGCTCGAACGCTCGCCGTTCCAGACCTTCACCGCGTTCGTCGCATGCGACGGCACGGACGACGTGGACGCACTGGAGGACGCGCGGGCGCCGGGGCTCGGGCTCGTCGAGGACTGGACCGGATCGATCGCCCACTACTGCCTGCGCTGCAGCTACGGCGCGCCGCACGGACATGCCCACGCGCCGCGCGACGACGGCGCGCACGCATGGGATCCCGACCGAAACGTCGGCATCGCGGCGCAGAGCCGGGCGACGGTGGAGGCGGTGCTGCAGCGCTGGCGCGACGCCGCGCCGTCGCGCCGCCGCGTCGAATCGATCCATGCCGCCGACGCCGCACCCTCCGCCCCCGACGACGGCCATGTCTGGTGGCGCGGCCCCGACGACGACTGAACGCTACGCCAGCCGCGTCCCGAAGATCCGGTCGCCCGCATCCCCCAGTCCCGGCAGGATGTAGCCGCGCTCGT
>JXCB02000041.1 GCA_000828075.3 Tolypothrix campylonemoides VB511288
AGGCGGCAGCCGCCCGGCCGCTTATCTGCAGTTCCGTGCGTCTCTGGAGGCGGCGCAGCGCTACGCCCGCAATCCCACCGCTTATGACGGCGACACGCGCGACGCGCTGCTCAACCGGCAGGACGCGGAGGCTTTGGTGCCGGTTGTCACCGGCAAAATGCCGATCCTGGTCCATGTTGAAAGCGCGAACGACATCCGCAACGTGCTGAAGCTCCGCCGGGAGTTCCCCGCGCTGAAGTTGGTGCTGGTGGGCGCGGCGGAAGGCTGGCGCGTGGCGCCCGAGATAGCAGCGGCGGGCGTACCGGTCATCGCCAACGCGCTGACCGACCTTCCGGCAAGTTTCGAGCAGCTTGCCTCCACCCAGTCGAACGTGGGACGGATGAAGGCGGCCGGCGTGCAGGTCGGGATCGGGATGATCAACGACGACGAGGCACGCCAGGCCCGCTACTCGCCGCAATATGCGGGCAATCTGGTCGCGCTGACGAAGGTGCCGGGCGCGACCGGGCTTGACTGGGGCCAAGCGTTGGCCGCCATCACCTCAGGCCCGGCCGAGGCGCTGGGCATGGCCGACCAGATCGGCTCTCTCCGTCCGGGCCGCCGCGCGGACGTGGTGCTGTGGGACAGCGATCCCCTCGAGGTCACCAGCAATGTCGAGCGCGTGCAGCGCGCCGCGCGCGACGTCGAGCGCCTGATCGCGCTGCTGCTGGCGCTGGCGAAGGACCCCGCGCGGCTGGCGCGCGCGGCCGAGCCGGTCGCGCTCGACGCGCTGCTCGCCGAAAGCGTCGACGACCACCGCGCGCTGGGCGACGGCAAGGCGCTGCGCCTGCACCTGCACCCCCCGCAGCCGAGCACCCTGCACGCACCGCCCGCGCTGGTGCGCGCGGCCATCGGCAACCTGCTGCGCAACGCCATCGAACACAGCGACGCCGGCACGGTGCACGTGCGCCTGCAGGCGCCGGCCACCGTGGTCATCGAAGACCCCGGCCAGGGCATGGATCCCGAGCAGATCAGCCGCCTCTACGCCCGGCTCGCCCGCGGCGGCCGCGACGGCGGCGGCATCGGCCTGGACCTCATCGCGCGCCTGTGCGCCCACCTCGGCTGGCGCCTCGACTTCGCCCCCGCCGCGGACGGGCGCGGGACGGTGACGACGCTGGTGCTGGACGACACGGCGTGATGGCGTGCCGTCGATGACGCTCGAAGGACTGCGTTCGCGACTTCGAGAAGCGAATGTCCCGGCCATCCGGTCCGTCGCTTCGATGTGATCGCAGCAGCGGCCACACCGCCCGTGCGCCCTGCCACTGCACGTCGGCTCTGGCGGAGGCCGCGCGCGTCGTCGCCGTGCTCGCGCTGCCGAAAGACCTACGAGATCGATGACGGGTTCTTCGGTCAGTTCCGCTAGCGGCTCAGTTGAGTCGTCCGCGCGGAAACATGCCGCCACTCGGATGGCGGGAGCATCGCGCGGCCGTAGAGCCTCACGACCGCTGGCACTCGAGGTGACAACGTCAGCGGTGGCGATTCGAGCCGCGATCGCTCACCCGATCGGCGCCGGCGGCACCGGGTCGTGCGGGGGCGGCTCGACGGGGGCGGGCACGTCGGGCGGCGGCGCTTCGACCGGCGGCGCGGTCGGCGTGGGCACTTCGAGCGGCGGGGTGGGCGGGGTCGGTGAGGGATCGGGCGCGGCCGGGCCGGGTTCGGTCGGGCCGGGCGTGGGCGCGACCGGATCCTGCATCGGGGGGCCGGGCGTGTGCGGGGTCATGGCGCTCTCCTTGGCGTGCACCGTAGGCGCGCGCGCGTGGCCGCGGGGTGACGCGGCGGTGGCCGTTCGATCTCACCGCCGCGCCCACCGCGGCACGTTCGCGCGGATGTAGTCGTGCACGCTGCGGCCGGGGCGGCCGAGCAGGCGTGCGAGCGTGGGATCGGTGCGCGCGCCCTGGCCGAAGCGCAGCAGCACGTGCAGCACGGTCTGCACGGCGATCGCGTCGCGCGCCAGGCCGCGGCGATGCAGGTGTCGCACGTAGCCGGGCACCGACGCGGGCACGTAGCGGATGCGACGGTGCAGCACCTCGCCGAGCGTCGCGGCGACGGCGTCCCACTCGACCGGGCCCGGCCCGCACAGCGTGTACGCGGCGCCGCGGTGCGCGGCGGGGTCGACGAGCACGCGCGCGGCGACCTCGCCGATGTCGGCCGCGTCGATCCAGTTCACCGGCGCGCGGCCGGCGGGCACGTAGATGCGGTCGTCGGCGACGATGTCGTCGCGGTACGCGCTCTCCAGGTTCTGCGCGAAGAAGCCGGGGCGCAGCACGGTGAAGTCGCTGCGGCCGTCGCGGCGCAGGTGGTCTTCGGTCCGGCGATGCGGCAGGAAGCGGTTGCGCTCGGCGCCGGCGACGGACAGGAACGCGATGTGCGCGATGCCGCGCGTGCGCGCGGCGTCGACCAGCGGATCCAGCGTGGCGCGCGCATCGGCGATCGCCGGCGGCCGCATCAGGAACAGCCGCGTGTGGCCGTCCAGCGCGGCGGGCCACGTCGCGCGGTCGCGGAAGTCGAAGGCGACCGCGCGGACGTCGTCGGGCGACGCGCTGCGCGCGGGATCGCGCACCGCCGCGGTCACGGGCACGCCCAGCCGTCGCGCGGCGGCGACGGCCTCGCGCCCGACGTGGCCGGTGGCGCCGGTGACGAGCAGGCGGGGCGGGGTGGCGACCATCGGCACAGCAGACACCACCGGCCGCCGACGTCGTGTCGCGGCGCCGGGGCGCCCGTCCCGCGCGCCGTGCGTCCCGTGGCCGGAAGACGCCGACGCGTGACCGCGCGCACGCGTGCCTGGACGCGCCGATTGACGCCGCGCCCGCCGGTATCGACCATCCGCGAGCGGCCCGGACCCGGCCGCGCCGCCGACCAGGGAGGTCCCGTGCCCCGCGCCAGCCTGTCCCCCGCTCCCGCGCTCGCCGCCGCACTCCTGGCCGCGGCCTGCGCATCTCCGCTGCCCGCCAAGGACGCCGCCATGACGCTGCCGAACGCCACCCGTGGATCGACGAACCTGCAGCCGGTGAAGGAGTGGCCGCTGAAGTTCGAGCGCCACTCGTTCTCGGCATTCACTTACGACACCTATGGCGCGCGGGTGGAGTACGCGGGGCAGGTCCAGCTCGACGAGCCCGACGACGTGCTGCAGCGCTCATCAGACAGCTATGGCGTGGACTACCAGAGGAACTGGACCGGGACGCACGGCGGCATCCGCAATTTTCCCGAGCCGGCGCGCGTGCGGTGGCGTTCGAAGGACGGCGCGGCACATGCGGCCACGATCGACTTCGCGCGCATCTTCGCGGCCCAGGAGGTGCTGCACCTCGTGCCGCGCGACGACGTCGCAGAGGCGCGCGACGGGCAGCGCGACACCGTTCCGTCCATCCTCCTCGAGATCAACGACCGCACAGTACGCGTGTACATGCGTGCCATGGTCTACACGCGGACCGAGCAGGTTCCCGGCAATCCGCTCAGCACGTTCCGCAACGACTTGGTGCTGGCCAAAACCCTGACCTTCTGATCGCAAGGAGTGCGACATGGGCGGCATCGTGACGGACGGGCAGGCGCGCCCGGTGACGGAACAGGACCTCGCTCGCTACGACGCGCTGCAAGCGCAGCAGCGTCAGCATCTGGTGCCGCTGCTGCACGGTGCGCATCTGCCGGGACACCGGCTGTTCGTCGCACTCTTCGACGGGACAGGACAGGACAGGACGCCGACGACCCGAGGCAGCGCCTCACCAACGTCGGTCAGCTCCGCGAGCAGATCAACCAGCTCATGCGGAAGCCCGACTCGGCGGTGGCCGGCCACTACGTCGAAGGCATCGGCACGCAGGCGAACCCCGCGGTCCGTGCGATCGACGGGCTGCTGGCCTACACTTGGGACGACAAACTCCACGAGCAGTACCGCGCGCTGTGCGAGCAGATGTTGCGATGGACGCAGGAAGATCCGCACGCGGTCGTCTCCGTCGCGTCCCTCGGCTACTCGCGCGGTGCGGTGCTGACGCCGGCGTTCGCCCGCCTCATCGACGAGTACGGCATCGTCCACCCTGAAGACCTGCGCTTCGGCCGCGATGCGCGCGGGCAGATCACGGTCGAGAGCGATCGGCCGCCGCTGGTGCCGCCGAAGCAGGTCGTGCAGACGATCGGCCTCTTCGATCCGGTGGCGACCAGCATGCCGCGCGACTACGACGCGCGCACGAACCCGCGCCTGGTGTCCGGCTTCTCGCTGCTCGCCGCCGACGAGGCGCGCGAAGGATTCCCCCACCAGACGATCATCGACATCGCGCTGTCGGCCGACCGTCGCTTCCTCGCCGCCGCCGTTCCCGGCGGCCACTCGAACTCCGGCGGCGGCAATCGCGATCCGGGGCTGGAGACGATGGCGTTCAACGCGATGGTCGACTTCCTCAACGCGCACGGCGACCGGCCGCTGTTCCGCACGCGCGATCTGCCGGCCGATCCGTCGCGCTACACCGCGTACCAGGCCGGCGGCGTGACCGCGGGCTTCGGGTTCGCGATCGACGGCGACGGCCGCCGCAACATCCGCGAGGAGCTCGCGAACTGCAAGATCGTCGACCCGTGCCGCGACGGCGAGCCCGTCGACGAAGCCGTCGCCGCGCGGCTGCAGTGGCGCACGGTCGAACCGTCGTGGTCGGTGCCGCGGCTGGCGCCCGCGCAGCAGGCGCCGTCGGCGAGCGAGGCGCGCACGCCCGCGGATCCGTCGCATCCGGACCACGCCACGCTGCTGCGCATCCGCGACGGCGTCGCGGCGATCGATGCGTCGGTCGGCAAGCCGTTCGATGCGATGAGCGAGCGGATCAGCCGCAGCCTGCTGGCCTCGACCCGGGATCCGGCCACGCTGTACCCGGGCCAGCACGTGTCGCCGGCGACGGCGCTGTCGCGCGTCGACCACGTGGTGCTCGGTCGCGACGGGCGCTACGTCTTCGCCGTCGAAGGCGCACCGCACGACCCTGCGCATCGTCGCGCCGGCGTGCTGGTGGAGGACGCGATCCGCACGCCCGTCGAGCAGTCCGACGCACGGCTGGAGGCGGCCAACCGCGAGCTCGCGCGGCAGGCGCTGCAACCCGATGCGCCGCAGCAGGCGCAGCGACGCGGCGTCGGAGACCCGGCCGCGCCCGCGCTGGCGCGCTGACGCGCCGGCCTACGCCTCGCCGCGCTCGCGCGCGATCGCGCGCCAGCCGATGTCGTGGCGGTGGAACTCGCCGGGCCAGTGGATGCCGGCGACTTCGGCGTAGGCGCGCGCCTGCGCGTCGGCGACGGTGTCGCCGAGCGCGCAGACGGTGAGCACGCGGCCGCCGGCGGTGACGGCGTGGCCGTCGACCAGCGCGGTGCCGGCGTGGAAGACCTTGGTGCCCTCCACGTCGGGCACGTCCCACTCGCCGATGACGTCGCCGGTGCGCGGCGTGCCGGGATAGCCGTGCGCCGCCATCACCACGCCGAGCGACGGGCGCGGATCCCACTGCGCCTGCACGCCGTCGAGGCGACCGTCGATCGCGGCTTCCACCAGGTCGACGAGGTCGCTCTGCAATCGCAGCATCACCGGCTGCGTCTCCGGATCGCCGAAGCGCACGTTGAACTCGATGACCTTCGGCGCGCCGGTGCGGTCGATCATCAGCCCGGCGTAGAGGAAGCCGGTGAACGGCACGCCGTCGAGCGCCATGCCGCGCACGGTGGGTTCGACGATCTCGCGCATCACCCGCGCATGCACCTCGGGCGTGACCACCGGCGCGGGCGAGTACGCGCCCATGCCGCCGGTATTGGGGCCGGTGTCGCCGTCGCCGACGCGCTTGTGGTCCTGCGAGGTGGCCATCGGCAGCGCGGTGGCGCCGTCGACCATCGAGATGAAGCTCGCCTCCTCGCCGTCGAGGAACTCTTCGATCACCACGCGGCTGCCGGCCGCGCCGAACGCGTTGCCGGCGAGCATGTCGCGCACAGCCGCCTCGGCCTCGTCCTGCGTCGTCGCGACGATCACGCCCTTGCCGGCGGCCAGCCCGTCGGCCTTGACCACGATCGGCGCGCCCTTGTCCCGCACGTAGGCCAGCGCGGCGTCGACGTCGGTGTGCACCGCGTAGTGCGCGGTGGGAATGCCGTGGCGCGCGAGGAAGTCCTTCGCGAACGCCTTGCTGCCCTCGAGCTGCGCGGCCGCCGCGGTGGGGCCGAAGATGCGCAGGCCCTCGGCGCGGAAGCGGTCGACCACGCCGGCCACCAGCGGGCCTTCGGGGCCGACGACGGTGAGCGCGACGCCTTCATCGCGCACCAGCGCGAGCAGGCCGTCGAGGTCGGTCGGCGGCACGTCGACGTTGCGGCACTTCGCTTCGCGCGCCGTGCCGGCGTTGCCCGGTGCCACCAGCACCTCGGCCACGCGTGCGGACTGCGCGAGCTTCCACGCCAGCGCGTGCTCGCGTCCGCCGGATCCGATCACCAGCACCTTCATCCGGTCGCGCCTCATGCCTCGATGGAATGGCGACATGGTACGGGCCGCGCCGGGCGCGGGCGAGGCGGCTGGTAGCATCGCCGGCCGTTTCCGACCCGCCGGCCTGCCTCCGTGGATGCGCTGCTGACCGCCATCGAATCGCTGCTCTCGCCCGTCATCGGCGCGGTGAACCGCGTGCTGTGGGACTACTTCCTGACCTACGCGCTGCTGGCGGTGGGCCTGTACTTCAGCCTGCGGCTCGGCTTCGTGCAGGTGCGCCGCTTCCCGCACATGCTGAAGGTGATCGGCCGCGGCACCGGCGGCGACGCGGCCGGCATCTCGCCGTTCCAGGCGCTGTGCACCAGCCTCGCCGCGCGCGTGGGCACCGGCAACATCGCCGGCGTGGCCATCGCGCTGGCGCTCGGCGGGCCGGGCGCGATGTTCTGGATGTGGTGCACGGCGCTGCTGGGCATGGCCACCGCGTACGCGGAGTCGTCGCTGGCGCAGCTGTACAAGGTGCGCGACGGCGAGGGGCAGTACCGCGGCGGCCCGGCGCACTACATGGCGCGCGGGCTGAAGCAGAAGTGGATGGGCGCGACGTTCGCGTTCTGCCTGCTGTTCGCCTACGGGCTGATCTTCAGCAGCGTGCAGGCCAACGCGATCGCGGGCTCGCTGCAGCACGCGTTCGGGCTGTCCAACGCGGTGATCGCGGGCGGCCTGGTGCTGTTGACCGCGGTGGTGATCTTCGGCGGCCTGCGCTCGATCGCGCGCTTCAGCGAGTGGGTGGTGCCGTTCATGGCGCTGGCCTACCTCGGCCTCGCCGGCTGGGTGGTGGTCACGAACATCGACCGCGTGCCCGACGCGCTGGCGCTGGTGATGCGCAGCGCGTTCGGCCTCGACCAGGCGGCCGGCGGCGTGCTCGGCGGCATGGCCGCGGCGATGCTCAACGGCGTCAAGCGCGGCCTGTATTCCAACGAGGCCGGCCTCGGCAGCGCGCCCAACATCGCCGCCGCCGCGACGCCGGTGCCGCACCATCCGGCCAGCCAGGGCTTCGTGCAGTCGCTCGGCGTGTTCATCGACACGCTGCTGATCTGCACCGCCACCGCGCTGATCATCCTGCTCTCCGGCACGCTGGAAGCCGGCGCGAACGACGGCGTCGTGGTCACGCAGCGCGCGATGAGCGTGTTCTTCGGCGACGCGGGCGCGGCGTTCGTGGCGATCGCGCTGTTCTTCTTCGCGTTCACCACCATCCTCGGCAACTACAGCTACGCCGAGAGCGGGCTCATCTACCTCGGCGGCGGCCGGCGCTCGCTGTTCGCGCTGCGCGTGGCCGCGCTCGCGGTCATCGTGTGGGGCGTGTACTCGAAGGTGCAGCTGGTGTGGAACGCGGCGGATGCCGCAGTGGCGATCATGGCCACGATCAATCTCGCCGCGCTCGCGCTGCTGTCGGGCGTGGTGATCAAGCTCACCCGCGACTACGAAAGCCAGCTGCGCGCGGGGGTGCTGCCGCAGTTCCACATCGCGAAGTATCCGGAACTTACCGGCGTCGACCGCGAGATCTGGAAGGAGCGCGGCTAGGCGCCCGCCAGCAGTTTCCGCTGCATCGACACGCGCTTGCCGCCGGCCACGCGCTGCCGGCCGACCTCGACGAAGCCGAAGCGCGCGTGGAACGCCTGCGAGGCCGGGTTCGGCGGGTCGAGGTTGTATTCGCAGACGACGCGGTCGATGCCGGCCGCATGCGCGGCGTCGAACAGGTCGCGGTAGAGCGCGCCGCCGATGCGGTCGACGTAGACGAACCGCGGCTCGCGCGCGGCGAACCACGCGAAGGTGTCGTTGACGTAGGCGGCCGCGTGGTCCATCGCCAGCAGGAACGCGACGACGTCGCCGTCGCGCTCGGCGACGCGGTGATGGCACGCGAGCGCATGCAGCGTGCGCAGCCGCTCGAGATCCATCGCGCTGGTCTGCGCGACCTCGGCGGCGTTGAGCGCAGCGATGCGCGGAACGTCCGCCTCGGTCGCATCGCGCAGCCGGAGGCCGGCCATGCGCCGCTCAGTGGCGGAAGTGGCGGATGCCGGTGAACACCATCGCGATGCCGTGCTCGTCGGCCGCGGCGATCACCTCGGCGTCGCGCATCGAGCCGCCGGGCTGGATCACCGCGGCGATGCCGGCCGCCGCGGCGGCGTCGATGCCGTCGCGGAACGGGAAGAACGCATCCGAGGCCATCACCGCGCCCGGCACCGCGAGCCCGGCCTCCTCCGCCTTCAGCGCAGCGATCTTCGCGCTGACCACGCGGCTCATCTGGCCGGCGCCGACGCCGACGGTGCGGCGGTCCTTGGCGTAGACGATCGCGTTGGACTTCACGTACTTCGCCACGCGCCAGGCGAACAGCAGGTCCTCGAGCTGCTCCGGCGTCGGCGCGCGCTGCGTGACCACCTTCAGCTCCTCGCGCATCACCTCGCGGATGTCGCTGGTCTGCATCAGCAGGCCGCTGCCGACGCGCTTGACGTCGACGTTGTTGCGCCCGTCGCCGTGCGGGATCTTCAGCACGCGCACGTTCGCCTTCTTCTTCGCGTAGGCGAGCGCGCCGTCCTCGTAGTCCGGCGCGATCAGCACCTCGACGAACTGACGGTCGAGGATCGCCCTGCACGTCGCCGCGTCGAGCGTGGTGTTGAACGCGAGGATGCCGCCGAACGCGGACGTCGGGTCGGTCGCGTAGGCCAGCTCGTAGGCATCGCCGCAGGCCGCGCCCTCGGCCACGCCGCAGGGGTTGGCGTGCTTGACGATTACGCAGGCCGGACGCTCGAACTGGCGCACGCACTCCCACGCGGCGTCGGCGTCGGCGAGGTTGTTGAAGCTCAGCTCCTTGCCCTGCAGCTGGGTGAACGTCGCCAGCGTGCCCGGCACCGGCCACAGGTCGCGGTAGAACGCGGCGTGCTGGTGCGGGTTCTCGCCGTAGCGCAGGTCCATCACCTTGACGAAATTGCCGTTGTTCTGCGCGGGGAACAGCGCCTGCGTGCCGTCGGCCTGGATCGCGCTCAGGCGGTTGCTGATGAAGGCGTCGTATTGCGCCACGCGGTTGAACGCGGCCACCGCGAGCGCGAAGCGCGTGCGCTGCGACAGCGTGCCGTCGTGCGCCGTCAGCTCGTCGAGCACGGCGTCGTACTGCGACGGATCGGTGGCCACCGCCACGCGCGCGAAATTCTTCGCCGCCGCGCGCAGCATCGCCGGGCCGCCGATGTCGATGTTCTCGATCACGTCGTCGAACGTGCTCGCGGGATCGCACGCGACCTGCTCGAACGGATACAGGTTCAGCACCAGCAGGTCGATCGGCGCGATGCCGTGCTGCGCCATCACCGCGTCGTCCACGCCGTGGCGGCCGAGCAGGCCACCGTGGATCATCGGGTGCAGCGTCTTGACGCGCCCGTCCATGATCTCGGGGAAGCCGGTGACGTCGCTGACGTCGCGCACCGGCAGGCCGGCATCGCGGATCGCCTTCGCGGTGCCGCCAGTGGACAGCAGCTCCACCCCGCGCTGCGACAGCGCGCGCGCCAGGTCGACCAGCCCGGTCTTGTCGGACACGGACAGCAGCGCGCGGCGCACGGGCAGGCGATCGGGAGTCTTCATGGGAGCGGGCGATGCGGAGTGGGCGCGAATTATAGGTGGCGGGCTCGGCGGGCCGGCCGCGACGCGCGGTCGAAGCGCCGATGCGCATCGTGCGCGGCGGTGGCTCGACGATCGCCGCGCCGTCGCTCTCCGTCGCTCGCCGTCGCTCGCCGTCGCCGCTGTTCCAGCTCGTCATCCCGGCGAAGGCCGGGATCCAGCGCCTTCGCCGCCTCTCCGCTCGTCATCGCGCCGAAAGCCGGGATGCAACGACTTCGCCGCGTCTTCGCTCGTCATCCCGGCGAAGGCCGGGATCCAGCGCTTTCGCCGCGTCTGCGCTCGTCATCCGGGCGAAGGCCGGGATCCAGCGACTTCGCCGTTGCTTCGCTCGCCAGTTGGAAGGACGAACGGAGTCGCCGCCTCTCCGCGCAGAGCGTCGGTCCGGCACGATCGTTCTCGACGATGCGGAAAAGACGCTGGATCCCGGCCTTCGCCGGGACGACGGCAAGAGAGCGCAGCAGCGGGAGAGGGCCGGTGGCGGACGACGGACGTCGCGGAGATATCGCTGACCGGAACGCCGCGCATCACATCACGCGCAGCCCCGAAGGCGCGCGTCGAGCGGCCTTACGCCAGCCCGTAATCCTTGAGCTTCTTGCGCAGCGTCGCGCGATGGATGCCGAGCATCGCCGCGGCGCGGCTCTGGTTGCCGTCGCAATGGCGCAGCACCTCGGCGAACAGCGGGATCTCGAGCTCGCGCAGCGCGATCTCGTAGAGGTTCTGGGTGTCGCAGCCGTTCAGGTCGCCGAGGTAGCGGCGGATCGACACGGCCACGTGGTCCCGCAGCGGGACGCGCGTGGCGCGGGAATCGGCGCGATCGTTGGTCGAAGGCCCCACGGCGGTCTGCCAGTGCGAACGATGCCGGCAGGCCGGCGAGGGGGCGAGAGTCTAGCGCCGGTCCGTCGCCGCGGGCAACGCGACGGCTCAGCGGAAATCGAACGCGTAGGCGACGATCCGCGGCGCCGGCTCCCTGACCTTCAACCGCACGTCGACCGCCTGCCGCGGCGCGACCAGGGCGTCGGCGCCGGCAGCGCGGTACTGCGCCGGCGCGAACGTCTGCGCGGCGACGGGGCCGTCGACGTCGGACAGCTCCAGCCGCAGCGTCGGCCACGCCTGCGCCCAGCGCGCGTCGTTGCGGAAACGCGCTTCGACCAGCAGCACGCCGGGCGTCGACGGATCCGGCCGCACGCTGCGCGCGAGCATGGTGAACGCGGCGGGTTCGCGCCAGGCCGGCAGCGCGCAGCCGAGCGCACCGCACAGCGTCTCCATCGCCGGGCGCCAGCGCGCATCGGCGGCCAGATGCGCGCGCTGCGCCAGCACCAGCTGCAGCGCCAGCAGCAGCGCGAGGCCGACCACGAGCGCGATCAGCTGCACGCGATGGCCGCGCGCGCGCGACGGCGCGCGGCGGCGCGCGAAGCTCGGTGCGGCGGGCGCAGTGCGCGCCGGCGCGGCATCGGTCGTCGTCGATGCCGCGCCCGGGGCGGGCGCGTCGTCGTCGATGCGCAGCCGCGCGTGCACGCGTCGGGCGGCACTCGCGCCCGCGGCGCGGCGGCGGAACGCGGCGGTGGCGTTCATCGCGCGCATCAGCCGCGCTTGCGCCCGTCGATGCGCACCCAGTCGTCGCGGCGCGCCACGGTGAGCTCGTCGAATGCGTCGGCGTAGGCTGCGATCACGTCGTCCTCCTGCCCCCACAGGATGCCCGAGAGCGCGAGTCGCCCGCCGGGCGCCACGCGTGCGCCGATCGTATCCGCAAGCGCGACCAATGCGGTGGCCAGGATGTTGGCGACGACGACGGGGAAAACACCCAGCGGCGCGTCCTGCGGCAGCGCGACGCGCAGCCGCGCGTCGACGCCGTTGCGCTCCGCGTTGTCGGCGGTGGCCACGATCGCCTGCGGATCGTTGTCGATGCCAAGCGCGGCGCGCGCGCCGAGTTTCAGCGCGGCCAGCGCCAAGATGCCGCTGCCGCAGCCGAAGTCGAGCACCTCCGCGTCGCGCAGCGCGCCGTCGTCGGCGAGCGCGTCGAGCCAGTCCAGGCACAGCGCCGTGGTCGGATGGGTGCCGCTGCCGAACGCGAGGCCGGGATCGAGCCGCACCACCGCGGCATCGGGCGCATCGGCGCCGTCGGGCAGCTCGTGGTTCCAGGGCACGATCCACGTGCGCCGGCCGAAGCGCAGCGGCGCGTACTGGTCCATCCACGCGCGCTCCCAGTCCTGGTCGGCGACGACCTCGAAACGCGCCTGCGTCCAGTCGAGCCCGGCGTCGAAGCTTTCCAGCGCGGCGAGCAGCACCAGCGGATCAGTCGCCTCGTCGAACAGCGCGGTGAGCGTGAGCGAATCCCACAGCGGCGTCTCGCCGACGCCCGGCTCGAAGATCGCCTGCTCGTCGGCGGCGTCGGCGTGCGCGTCGGCCAGCGTCACCGCGAGCGCGCCGAGGTCCTCCAGCGCGGTCTCGTAGCGCGGCTGCTCGGCGAGGCGGCAGGGGAGGGTAAGCTGGAGGTAGGGCATCGGCTTATAGCTGTGGGCCTGCGCGATGCTTCTCGTTCTTTACGTGCATATCTGCGAACTCCAGGTTCATCTTGGCGTTCGGGCGACCAGTAGTGATATCGGCACGCAGCGCCTGCTCAATCTCGCTCAGCCAGGCGTCAAGTAGGCGCAGATGCTGGCTCGCCAAGAGCTCTTGCTGGATCGCGTCAACCTGGTGACTTTGAACGCGTAGATTTGCAAGAAGCAGTACAACGGTGATGAGCGAAAGCAGAGGGCCGGCTACTCCGCCAATGAAGCTTCCGAAATTGGCCCAATGTTCGTCGTCTGTTGTTAGAGGGCCGTCGAACTGTCCGACAAAAAAGTAGAGATAAACGGGTCCCGCTATCGTCGCGAGTAGCAGAGCAACTGCCGTTCCCGAAACCAGCCATGTGATCCAAGGCTTTTCTTCGCTTTGATGCATTGCATCCTCCGATCACACGATCGCCAGCGACTTCTCCTTCTGTTCCTTCAGCCGCTTCTCGAGGTAGTGGATGTTCATGCCGCCCTGCTGGAAGCCGGCGTCGGCCATGATCCGCTGCTGCAGCGGGATGTTGGTCTTGATGCCGTCGACGACCATCTCGCTCAATGCCACGCGCATGCGCGCGATCGCGGTGGCGCGGTCGGGGCCGTGCACGATCAGCTTGCCGATCATCGAGTCGTAGTTCGGCGGGACGCGGTAGCCCTCGTAGATGTGGCTGTCCACGCGCACGCCCGGGCCGCCCGGCGCGTGGAAGTGGTGGATCGGGCCGGGGCAGGGCAGGAACGTCTCGGGATCTTCCGCATTGATGCGGCACTCGATGGCGTGGCCTTCGAGCACGATGTCGGACTGCCTGATCGACAGCTTCTCGCCGGAGGCGATGCGCAGCTGCTCGCGCACGAGGTCGATGCCGGTGACGAGCTCGGTCACCGGATGCTCGACCTGGATGCGGGTGTTCATTTCGATGAAGTAGAAGCGCCCGTCCTCGAACAGGAACTCGAACGTGCCCGCGCCGCGGTAGCCGATGCGGATGCACGCCTCCACGCACACGCGGCCGATCTGCGCGCGCAGCTCGGGCGTGATGCCCGGCGCCGGCGCTTCCTCGACGACCTTCTGGTGGCGTCGCTGCATCGAGCAGTCGCGCTCGCCGAGGTGGATCGCGTTGCCCTGGCCGTCGGCGAGCACCTGGATCTCCACGTGGCGCGGGTTCTCCAGGAACTTCTCCATGTAGACCATGTCGTTGCCGAACGCGGCCTTGGCTTCCGACTTGGTGGTCTGGATCGCGGAGTTCAGTGCGGCTTCGGTGTGCACCACGCGCATGCCGCGCCCGCCGCCGCCGCCGGCGGCCTTGACGATCACGGGGTAGCCGATCTCGCGCGCGATCTTGATGTTCGCCGCCGGGTCGTCGCCGAGCGGCCCGCCGCTGCCGGGCACGCAGGGCACGCCGGCCTCCTTCATCGCGCGGATCGCCTCGACCTTGTCGCCCATCAGGCGGATCGTCTCCGCGCGCGGGCCGATGAAGACGAAGCCGGACCTCTCCACGCGCTCGGCGAAGTCGGCGTTCTCGCTCAAGAAGCCGTAGCCGGGATGGATCGCCTGCGCGTCGGTGACTTCCGCCGCGGCGATGATCGAGGCCATGTTGAGGTAGCTCTCGCTCGACGGCGCCGGCCCGATGCACACCGACTCGTCGGCCATCGCGACGTGCTTGAGGTTGCGGTCCACCGTGGAATGCACGGCCACCGTGCGGATGCCCAGCGCATGGCACGCGCGCAGGATGCGCAGCGCGATTTCGCCGCGGTTGGCGATGACGACTTTATCGAGCATGGAGGTTCCGGGACTCGGGACTCGGGACTCGGGACTCGAGGGACATCTCGCGACCGGCATCGGAAAGACGCATCAACCCATACGCGCACGTCGATAGGCGCGTCGGCGGTGCGTGTGTCCGAGTCCCGAGTCCCGAGTCCCGAGTCCCGCGCATGTCAGGCGATCACGAACAGCGGCTGGTCGAACTCGATCGGCTGGCCGCTCTGCACCAGCACCTTGACGACGGTGCCGGAGACGTCGGCCTCGATCGGGTTGAACATCTTCATCGCCTCGATGATGCCGAGCGTCTCGCCGGCCTTGACCTGCGCGCCTTCGGTCACGAACGCCGGCTTGTCCGGCGCGGGCGACGCGTAGAACGTGCCGACCATCGGTGCGCGCACGACGTGGCCGTCCGGCAGCGCGGCGGCGGCGGGCTTGGCGTGGCTGCCGGTGGCCGCTTCGGTCGGCGAGCTCATCGGCATCGGCGGCGCGGCGGGGCGCTCGGCCGGCACGTGCACGACCTGCGGCGCGGGCGCCGCGTAGCCGCCCTTGGGCACGCGCGCCAGCCGCACCGACTCCTCGCCCTCCTTGATCTCGATTTCGGCGAGGTTGGATTCCTCGAGCAGGTCGATGAGCTTCTTGATCTTGCGCAGGTCCATGAGGGCCTCGGGAGCAGGAGAACGGAAGGAGGGCGGAAGCGGCGGCCGGAATCAGCCTGCAGCGGGGCGGCCGAGTCGTCGGAGCGCGGCGTCGACCGCGAAGCGGTAGCCGTCGGCCCCGAAGCCGGCGACGACGCCGACGGCGAGGTCGCTGAAGTAGCTCTGGCGGCGGAACGGTTCGCGCGCGTGCGGGTTGGACAGGTGGACCTCGATGAACGGGATGGCCACCGCGGCCAACGCATCGCGCAAGGCGACGCTGGTGTGCGTGAAGCCGGCCGGATTGGCGACGATGAACGTCGTTCCGTCCTCGCGGGCGGCCTGCACGCGATCGACGAGGGCGTGCTCGGCGTTGGACTGCAGGCTGGCGTAGCGGTGCCCCGCCGCCTCGGTGCGTGCGCGCAGGTCGGCCTCGATCTCGGCCAGCGTCGTGCGCCCATAGACCTCCGGCTCGCGGGTGCCGAGCAGGTTGAGGTTCGGGCCGTGCAGGACGAGCAGCTGGGCCATCGGGCGACGGGCGGCGGGTCGAAGGCCGCGAGTCTGCCGGTGCGCGCCGCAGGTTGTCCAGCCGTTCGCCGCAGAATGGACGACGTTGCCCGGCAGATCAGCGGGCTTGGAGCGGGGGCTCTAGAGGCGGGGGCTGGGGGCTGGGGACTAGGGACTAGGAGCTAGGGGCTAGGAGCTTGGAGCTAGGAGCTAGGGGCTCGGGGCTCGGGGCTCGGGGCTCGGGATGGGGCCTGGTTCCCGCGGCTCGCCCACCCAGCCCTCGACCTCGCCGCGGGCGAAGGGGCCGATCTTCTGCTTGACCAGCCGGCCCTGCGCATCGAGCAGGACGGTGTAGGGCAGCACGCCGCGCAGGTTGCCGAGCTGGACGCTGCTGTCGCGGGGGCCGGGCGCGTCGATCAGCACGGGATAGCGCACCGGCACGCGGGCGAGGAAGTCGGCCACCGGGGCGACGCCGTCGAGCGCGATGCCGATCACCTGCACGCCGTCCGGCCCCTGGCTGGCGGCGTAGCGGTCGAGTTCGGGCATTTCCTCGATGCAGGGCGCGCACCAGCTCGCCCAGAAGTTCACCAGGATCGGCCGTCCGGCGTGGGCCGTCGGCAGCGCGACGCTGCGTCCGTCGAGGTCGGGCAGGGCGATGTCCGGGATGCGGGCGCCGATGCGGGCCACGGGCAGGTCGGCCGGCGGCGGCGTGGCGGTGGCATCGGCGGCGCGCTGCAGCGCGCGCTGGCCGGCGTCCGTGCGCAGCAGCGGGTTGGCTCCGTCGAACCAGAGCCCGGCGGCGGCGCCGAGCCGCACCCGACCAGGAACAGCGTGACGACGAGAACACCGGCGAGCCGCGGCATCAGAAGTCTCCCGGGATGACTTCGCCGCCGGCCCGCGTGCCGAGCGCCCGCCACACCGGCACCTGCACCGAGTTCCGCACGCTCCGCACCGACCCGTCCATGAGCAGCACGTTCACCAGCCCGGTGTGGAAGCTGCGGGCGGTGATGGCGGCGTAGGTCGGCAGGGTGATCGATTCGCCGTCCCGCAGGGAGGTGAAGTCGATGTCCCGCGGTTGCCCCTGGATTGTCACCGTGACGGCGGTGTTCGGGGCGAACGTGGTGGTGATGCCCGTTTCGTGAACGTCCCCCTCCACCCACTCGGTGTGCCCGTTGCTGTCGAACGTGCCGGACCCGAGCAGGGCGGTCAGGTCGGCGGGCGTGTTCGGCACCGGGGCGCCGAGGGTGGCCGGCAGTTGGGTGTCCCACACGTTCGGCTGGTACACCTTGTTCTCGGCGGCGGCCAGGGTGTTGCTCAGCCCGTCGGCGAAGTCGCCCGGTTTCGCCTTCAGCGTCGGGGCGAACGCGCCGTCGCCGAACTGCCCGCTCACCGGGTCGAACACGAACCAGGTGCCGACGTTGAACCCGTAGCTCACCGGGTAGTAGGTGATGCTCGGGGTGGGGCGGGAGCGGTCGTTCGCCTCGCTCGGGCACAGGTAGATAGGGATCCGCATCTCGGACACGTTCGGGGCCACCCGGAAGTCGTTCGGCACGCTGGCGAAGTCGATCAGCTTGTGCAGGTTCTCCTGCTCGATGTACGGCAGCAAGCGGGCGTGGGCCGACCACGGCTGCGACAGTTGGCCCTTCGGCAACTCCGCGAACGACGGGTAATACTTGAGCGCCGACTCGTGGTTGTGCAGGGCCAGCCCGATCTGCTTCAGGTTGTTCTGACACTTCACCCGCGCCGCCGCCTCGCGGACCTTCTGGACGGCCGGCAGGAGCAGGCCGATGAGGATGGCGATGATGGCGATCACCACCAGCAGCTCGATCAGCGTGAACGCCCGGCGAACCGGGAGCGTGAGCGACCGGAGGACGATACGGGACATGGTGAACTCGGAAGAAGGGAGTGGCCTCGAACGACCGGAGCATATCCCGTACCGCATGAACGGTTTATGAGACGCTATTCACCCGCGACCCACTCGAACAGGGTGACGGCGTGCCCGTCCGGGTCGCGGAAGGCGGCCCGGCGGTAGCCCTCGTCGCTGGTCTTGACGGGCGACTCGGGGTGGATGCCGAGGGCCACGAGACGAGCCAGTTCGGCCGAGAGGTCGGGAACGAGAAAGTGCAGGCGGAATCCACTGTCATCCGGCGGGGTTCCGCGTTTCAGAGCGAGCCGCGTGTCTGCAAAGCCGCTAGCGGCTTTGCCCGACAGCAGGGTGAACCCGTTCCGCTCATCCTGGCGGGTGATCGACCACCCCAGCACGTCCCGGTACCACCCCACGCTGCGGGCCATGTCCGCCACCGTCAGCTCGACCATGTACAGCGTCATGCCGCGTCCGGCACGATCGCGTCCGCCTCGATCTCGACGAGCATGTCCGGGTCCACCAGCTTGCTCACCTCGACCATCGCGGTGGCCGGGCGGATGGTACCGAACAGTTCGCCGTGCGCCTTCCCCACCTTCTCCCACTCGGCGATGTTCGTGACGTAGATGCGGGTGCGGACCACGTGATCCAGCGTCGCCCCGCACTTCTCCAGGGCGGACTGGATGTTCTTCAGCGTCTGCACCGCCTGGGCGTAGGCGTC
>JXCB02000042.1 GCA_000828075.3 Tolypothrix campylonemoides VB511288
CGCCGTGCACGTGCTGCCCGCGGGCGAGCACGAGAAGACGCTCGCGCGCTTCACCGAGGTGCTCGACGCGCTGGCCGCGCTCGGCGCCACGCGCGACGCCGCGGTGGTCGCGCTCGGCGGCGGCATGGTCGGCGACCTCGCCGGCTTCGCCGCGGCGTGCTGGATGCGCGGCATCGACGTCGTGCAGCTGCCGACCACGCTGCTGGCGATGGTCGATTCGTCGGTCGGCGGCAAGACCGCGGTGGACCTGCCCGCCGGCAAGAACCTCGTCGGCGCGTTCCATCCGCCGCGCGCGGTGTTCGCCGACACGCGCACGCTGCGCACCCTGCCCGACCGCGAGCTGCGCGCGGGCTTCGCGGAGGTGGTGAAGTACGGCGCGGTCCTCGAGGCGTCGTTCCTGGACTGGCTCGACGCGCACGCCGACGCGCTGCTCGCGCGCGACGACGCCGCGCTCGCCGAGGCGATCGCGCGCAGCTGCCGCTACAAGGCCGAGGTGGTCGCGCGCGATCCGTTCGAGCGCGGCGAGCGCGCGCTGCTCAACTTCGGCCACACGTTCGGCCATGCCATCGAGGTCGAACAGGGCTTCGGCGCAGGCCTGAACCACGGCGAGGCGGTGGCGGTGGGGATGGTGCTGGCCGCGCGGCTGTCGGCGCGGCTCGGGCTGGCGCCGGACGCCGACGCGGCGCGGCTGGAGGCGCTGCTGCGGCGGTTCGGCCTGCCGACCGCGCGGCCGGCGGGGCTCGATGCCGATGCCCTGATCGCGCGCATGCGGCTGGACAAGAAGGCCGGCGCGCACGGGCTGCGCTTCGTGCTGTGGGACCACGCGGGCCAGGGGCGCGTGGCCGGCGGCATCGACGAGGCCGAGGTGCGCGCGGTGCTGGCCGGCTGAGCGCGGTCCGCGTCCCCGTACAATGCGCGGCCCATGCGCCTGTTCCTGCAGCAACGCCCCGACGGCCGCGAGGCCCCGCGCTTCGTCCAGCTGATGCTGGAAGCCGACCTGCTGGGCGGCTGGACGCTCGTGCGCGAGGCCGGCCAGGTCGGCGGGCGCAGCACGCTCAAGCGCGAGCAGTTCCTCGACCGCGACGCCGCGTTCGCCGCGCTGGAGCAGGCGCGCGACGCGCAGCTCAAGCGCGGCTTCCAGATCACGTTCGCCCAGGGCGAAGGCGCGGGTCCGTGAGCTGCCCTCCCGGCAGCCCATTCGCGCGCGAGCGCCCGGCCGTGGAGGGCCGGGCCGGGCGGTCCGACGGTCGCACGCTGGCGCCGGGGACGGCGGCGACCATGGCGCCGAAGCGCAACCAGAACCGGGACACGAGAACCGCATGACCGCTCCGCTGAAGAACGACCGCTTCCTGCGCGCGCTGCGGCGCGAACCCGTCGACCGCACGCCGGTGTGGCTGATGCGCCAGGCCGGCCGCTACCTGCCGGAATACCGCGCCACCCGCGCGCGCGCCGGCAGCTTCCTCGGCATGGCGAAGAACCCGGAGCTGGCCTGCGAGGTCACGCTGCAGCCGCTGGCGCGCTTCCCGCTGGACGCGGCGATCCTGTTCTCGGACATCCTCACCGTGCCCGACGCGATGGGGCTGGGGCTGTACTTCGTCGAAGGCGAAGGCCCGAAGTTCGAGCGCCCGGTGCGCAGCGCCGCCGACATCGCCAGGCTCGCCATGCCCGACATGGCCACCGGGCTGCGCTACGTCACCGACGCGGTCTCGCTGATCCGCCGCGAGCTGGACGGGCGCGTGCCGCTGATCGGCTTCTCCGGCAGCCCGTGGACGCTGGCCTGCTACATGGTCGAAGGCGGCGGCAGCAAGGATTTCGCGCGGGTGAAGTCCCTGGCGCTCAACGATCCCGCCGCGATGCACCGCCTGCTGGACGTCGTCACCGACGCGGTGATCGCCTACCTCGACGCGCAGCGCGTCGCCGGCGCGCAGGCGCTGCAGGTGTTCGACACCTGGGGCGGCGTGCTGTCGCCTGCGATGTATCGCGAATTCTCGCTGCGCTACCTCGAACGCATCGCGCGCGAGCTGCCGCGCGGCTCCGGCCCGGACGCCGCGCCGCTGATCCTGTTCGGCAAGGGCAACGGCGCCTACGTCGCCGATCTCGCCGCGAGCGGCGCGGAAGGCGTCGGCGTGGACTGGACGATCGGCCTCGACGCGGCCGCGCGCGCGGCGGGCGGGCGCGTGGCCCTGCAGGGCAACCTCGATCCGGTGACGCTGTACGCGTCGCCCGATGCGATCCGCGCCGAAGTGGCGCGCGCGCTCGACGCCTACCGCGACGGCAACGGCGGTTCGCGCGAGGGCCACGTGTTCAACCTCGGCCACGGCATGTCGCCGGACATGGATCCCGCGCACGTCGCCGTGCTGGTCGACGCGGTGCACGCGCTCAGCGCGCGCTGAGCTCAGCGGCCGCGGCGCAGCGCCGCCTTCGCGGCGCGCTTGAGCGGACGCAGCAGCGCGCGCTCCACCACCGACGCGGCGCGGCTGCTCGCCGGCAGGCGCCAGCCGAGGCCTTCGTCGATCGTGTACAGGCACGGATTGCAGCGGCCGCACGGCTGGCCGTTGCGCCGCGGGCGGTGGCAGAACCACGTCATCCGCATCAGCTCGGTCCAGCCGTTCGCCGCCGCGCGCTCGGCCATGTCGACCTTGCCGAGATCGAACAGCGGGAACGCGAACGCGGCGAACACCGTGTGCTGCGGCAGCGCCGCGTAGCGCGGGTCCACGCGGTAGGTGCGCACGCCGTCGCGCTCGACGCGACCGGTGACGTACGGCTCCAGCGCGGCATGCGCCTTGTCGTCGCGATGGATGCACAGCTGCATGTCGCTCAGTCCGTGCTGCCGGCAGAACGCGGCGAGCCAGCCGTACTGGTCGCCCATGAACGACGCGCGCACCGCGTCGTCGAACGCGCGCGCGATGGCGGCGTCGGGCCGCAGCGACGACACCGCACACGTGCGCGTCGGCAGCAGGCGGCGACCGGCGTCGGGATCGCGATGCGCGATCGCATCGCGGATGCGGTCCATCGTCGCCAGCTCGATCGCGGTCGAGGCGCGGCGCTCGTCCATCAGGTAGAACGGCGCGACCTCGCGCCCCTGCGCGAACAGCAGGCGCAACAGCTGGAACGTCGAGTCCCAGCCGCCGGTCCACAGCAGCGGCACCGGCGACTGCGCTGCGGACCCGTCGGCGACGGCCGCGCCGGCATCGGTGGAGGACGGCGCGCGCGGCGATGCCGCGTGCGCCGGATACCGCATCGACTGCTTCATCCACCGGCTTCGAGAGCGAACCAGCGCGCGACGGTAGCAAGCGCGCGATCAACCCCGCTTCATGTCCGCCGCCGGCGCGTGAACGCCGACGCGCGGATGCGACCGGTTGCGCTTGACGCGCACCGCGTCAGCGCGCAGGCGCGCGACGCAGCGCGTCCTCGATCGTCGCGGCGAGCATCTCGCCGGTGAGCGGCTTGCGCAGGAAGCCGTCGAAGCCGGCGGCGCGCACCTGCGGCTCGGCCTCGCCGTCGGCGCGCGCGGTAACGGCGACGATCGGCGCGGCGAAGCCCTGCGCGCGCAGCTGCGCGGCGACCGCGAAGCCGTCCAGGCCCGGCAGGTCGAGGTCGAGCAGCGCGATGTCGAAGCGGCGCGTCGCGGCCTCGGCCATCGCCGCGAGCCCGTGCGGCGCGTGCGCCACGCGCCGGCCCTGCGCCTGCAGCAGGCCGACGACGACCTCGGCGACGGTCGGGTCGTCCTCCACCAGCAGCACCTCGCGCGCGTCGTCGTGCGCGCGCGACGAGGGCGTCGGTGCGACGGCAGGGGCCGGCGCGTCGAGCGCGGCGTCCGCCAGCGGCAGGTCGACGCGGAACGTCGTGCCCTGGCCGGGCGCGCTGTCGACGTCGATGCGGCCGCCCATCGCGCCGGCCAGCTCCTGGCAGATCGCAAGCCCCAGGCCGCTGCCGCCGTAGCGCGCCGCGGTGCGCGCGCCTTCGGCCTGTTCGAAGCGGCGGAACAGCCGCGCCTTCTGCTCGTCGTTGAGGCCGGGGCCGCTGTCGGCGATCTCGATGCGCACGCCCGGCGCGAGCGCGGCGACGCGCAGCGCGACGCGCCCGTCCTCGGTGAACTTGATCGCGTTGCTCAGCAGGTTGAGCACGATCTGGCTGACGCGGCTGGCGTCGCCGCGCAGCGCGGCCGGCGCGCCGTCGTCGATCTCCACCGCGAACGCCAGCCCCTTGCGCTCGGCCAGCGGCCGCATCAGCGCGGCCGCGTCGTCGAGCAGGCGGCGCAGGTCGAACGGCGCGTCGGCGAGCTCGAGCTTGCCGGATTCGATGCGCGCGAGATCCAGCGCGTCGTTGACCAGCCGCAGCAGGTGCTCGCCCGCGCGCCGGATCGACTCGGCGTAGCCGCGCTGGCGCGCGTCGAGCGGCGTGGCGAGCAGCAGTTCGCTCATGCCGAGCACGCCGGTCATCGGCGTGCGCACCTCGTGGCCGAGCGTGGCGAGGAAGCGCGTCTTCGCCAGCGACGCCTGCCGCGCGAGCTCGCGTTCGCGCTGGGCGAGCGCCCATGCGTTGCGCCGCCTCAGGCGCAGCCGGTAGGCGGCCGCGGTCCACGCCACCAGGAGCAGCGCGCCCACCGCGAATGCAGCCAGGGCGGGCCAGGTGCGCCACCACGGCGGAGGCACGGAGATGGCGAGCGTGCGCACCGGCGACCAGCCGCTGTCGGCCGCGCGCGCGCTCACGTCCAGCGTGTAGTCGCCGGGCTCGAGCCGCGCGAATACGCGCTCGCCGTCGCTGCCGTCGACCCAGCTGCGGTCGTGCCCGGAGAGGCGGAAGCGGTAGCGGTGCGAGCGCGCGTTGTCGAACGCGAGCAGGCGGGCGACGACGCGCAGGTCGCGGTCGCCCGGCTGCAGCGCGACGCGCGCGCCGGCATCGAGCGCGACGCGCCGGCCGTCGCGGCTGACGTCGAGCGTCTCGATGACGAGCGGCAGCACGGCGGTCGACGGGCGGATCACGGCCGGATCGAACATCAGCAGGCCGTCGGGATGGCCCACGAGGATGCGGCCGTCGCCCGTGCGCGCCACCGGCGGGTGCTCGAATTCCTGGCTGGGCAGGCCGTTGCGCACGCCGTAGGTCTGCACGAGCCGCCGCTGCGGATCCACGCGCAGCAGCCCGCGCGTGCTGGTGACCCAGACGACGCCGCTGGCGTCGACGAGGAGGCCGGACGGCAGCAGCGCGGGCATGCCGTCACGCGCGTCGATGCGCATGTCCTCGGCGAGCCGCTCGCCGTCCCAGCGCATGCCGACCACGGCGCCGCGCACCGCGACCCACACCCGCGCCTCGTCGGCGACGGCGATGCCGGAGACCGGCTCGCGCGGACTGCCGGGCAGCGGCTCGAAGCGTCGCCGTCCGGCGTTCCACTGCAGGATTCCGTGCGACCCCGCCACCCACAGCGCGCCGTGCGGCCCGCGCTGCGCGTGCAGCAGCACGCCGCCCGCCGGGATGCCGCGTCCGTCGCCGGGTGCGACGGTGACCAGGACGCGCCCGTCCGCGTCGCGCACCTGCGCGTGCCCGCTAGCGCTGATCATCCAGACCCGCCCTTCGCCGTCCTCGACGATGGAATGCACGCCGCGGCCCGCCGGCGCGTCCTCGGCGTCGTCGCGGCGCCAGCGGTGCAGCGTGTCGCCTTCGATCCGCGCGACGCTGGACAGCGCGGCCACCCAGACGACGCCGCGGCTGTCCTCGAACACCTCTTCCGGGATCTCGCCGTCGCCGGCGTCGCGCAGGCGATGCTCGACCTCGCCGGTTTCCGGGTCGAGCAGGTCGAGCACGCCGCCGCTGCCGACCAGCCAGATGCGCCCGTCGGCGGCATTGGCGATGCCGTGGACGGCGCCGTTGCCGATCGTCGAGGCGTCGCCGTCGACGCGCGCGAGCGCGGCGAACTGCCGCCAGCGCGGCGACAGCGTCCACAGTCCGTTGCCCTGGCTGGCGAACCACAGGCCGCCGTGCCGGTCCTCGTAGCCCAGCGTCCACGACGGCTTGACGATGCCGCGCGACGCCTCGCTGTACAGCGGCACGTTGGTCGCGACACCGCCCTCGTCGCGCCCCAGGCCGGACACGATGTCGAGCCAGCGCTGGCCGCTGCGGTCGCGCAGCAGGACGTGCACCACGCCCGCGGATGGACCCCACGGGCTCGGCCCCACGCGTCCGTCCGGCGTGCGCACGCGCACGCCGAGCGACGTGGCGATCCACAGCGTGCCGTCGTCGTCCACCGTCAGCCCGTTGACGTCGCGCAGCGACAGCGGCTCGGACGGCAGCCGCTCGAAATCGCGTCCCGTCCAGCGCGCCACGCCGTCCTTGGTGCCGACCCAGAGCGTGCCGTCGCGGGCGACGGCCAGATGGCTGACCTGCGCGTCGGGCAGGCTGCGCGCATCGCCGGCGCGCGGCAGGAACCGGCGCACGCCGCCGTCCGGCGCCAGCCGGTACAGGCCGGCACCGGACGTCGCGACCCACAGCACGCCGTCCGGCGTCGAGGTCACGGCCCACACCGCCGCCATGCCGAGGCCGGGCAGCGCCACGGGCGCCGGCCGGCTGCGGCCGGCATCCAGCACCGCGAGGCCGGCGTCTTCGGTGCCGATCCAGACGCGGTCGCGCGCGTCGACATGCACGGTCCACACGAGGTTGTCCTCGAGTCCTGCGCCGTCGCGCCAGAGCCGGTAGCCGACGCCGTCGTAGCGGGCGAGCCCGTCGCTGGTCGCGATCCAGAGATAGCCGGCGCGATCCTCGTCGAGCGCGTTGACCCGGTTGGACGGCAGGCCGTCGGCGACGGTCAGCTGGCGCAGGCGCGGCGTCTCGGGCAGGCCCGCATGTGCCGACGTCGCGACCGCCACGAGCAGCAGCGCCAGCACCGCGCGCATCCGCAGCCCCGTCCGCGCGCGCCCGCGCTCCGCGTCGACTCGCTCCATGCCCGTCCCCTCCTGCGGCCCCGGCGGATGCTCGCAACGCCGCCCGCGCCGCGCAACCGGGCCGGACCGTTCGGCGCGGCGCAACGATCGGCTGCCTCGGCATGCCTAGAATCGCCCACGCCCCCGGAGTCCACGCATGCGCCCCGCGTCCGTCCTTCCGCTGCTGCTGCTCGCGGCGTCCGCCGCCGCCTTCGCCGAGCCGCGGGCGTACGCGCTCGACCCGGTGCATACGCGCGTGCTGCTGGCCATCGACCACGCGGGCTTCTCCAAGGCGTTGGGCACGGTCTCGGGCAGCACCGGCACGGTGTGGTTCGCGGACGCCGACGGCGGCATCGACTGGACGACGGCGCGGCTGGACGTGCGCGTGCCGGTGGCCGCGCTCGACTTCGGCGACGCCAAGTGGAACGCCGCCGTGCAGGGCCGCGGCCTGCTGGACGGGGAGCGCCACCCGGAGGCGCGCTTCGTCTCCGATGCGATCACCGCGCGCGACGCGCGCAGCGCGCAGGTCTGCGGCGCGCTCACGCTGCGCGGCGTCACCCGCCCGCTGTGCATGGATGTCACCGTCAACGCGATCGCGCGCTACCCGCTGCCGCCGTTCCGGCGCACGGCCGGGTTCTCGGCCACGGCGACGCTGTCGCGCGCGGCGTTCGGCGCGGACGCGTGGAAATCGCTGATCGGCGACACGGTCGAACTGCGCATCGAGGCCGAAGCCACCCGCGACCGCGACGCCGACGACGCCGCATCCGCGGCGCCCGCCTCCACGAACGAACCCAAGGATCCGGAGCCGCGCCCATGAGCTGGAAGAACGCCGACCGCTGGGGCCACGTCAGCCAGGCGCTGCACTGGCTGGTGGTACTGCTGATCGCGGCGATCGCGATCATCGGCCTGACCATGGGCGAGCTGCCCAACGGCGTGCAGAAGATCCGCCTCTACGCGCTGCACAAGTCGCTCGGGCTGACGCTGCTGGCGCTGGTCGCGCTGCGCATCGCGTGGCGCCTGGCCGCCGGCGCGCCGCCGCCGGTCGCGGGCACGCCGCGCTGGCAGGCGGCGATCGCATCGGTCACGCACTGGGCGCTGTACGCGCTGATGTTCGCGATGCCGATCACCGGCTGGGTGCTGAACTCCGCGGCCGGCTATCCGCTGCAGTGGTTCGGCCTGTTCAACCTGCCGAAGATCGTCGCCACCGATCCTGCGCTGCACGAGCAGGCCGAATGGCTGCACGAGAACGGCTTCTGGCTGCTGCTCGCGCTGGTGGTCGTGCATGCGGCCGCGGCGTTCTACCACCACCTGTTCCTCGAGGACGACACGCTGCGCCGCATGCTGCCCGCGCGCCGCCGCGCCGCGGTCGCGCCGTCCTCCGCATCCCCCGCCCAGGAGACCCCCGATGCGCCGTGATGTCCGTGCCCTGCTGTTCGCCGCCGCGCTCGCCTGCGCGGCGCCGCCCGCGCTCGCCGCCGATTACGTGCAGGCGCCGGGGTCGACGCTGACCTTCGCCAGCCGCTACCAGGGCGAACTGTTCACCGGCCGCTTCCCGGCGTTCAGGACGACGCTGTCGTTCGATCCCGCGAACCTGGCGGCGTCGAAGCTCGACGTCACGATCCCGCTGGCCGGCGTGCCGACCGGCAACGCCGATCGCGACGCCACGCTGCAGGACGCGGACTTCTTCGATGTCGCCAAGTTCCCGACCGCGCGCTATGTCGCCACGACGTTCCGTCGCGTCGGCGACAACCAGTACGCCGCCGACGGCACGCTGACCCTGCGCGGCGTGTCGAAACCGGTCACGCTGACGTTCACCTGGACGCCCGGCGCGAAGCCGGTGCTGACCGGCCGCGCGACGGTGAAGCGCCTGGACTTCGGCGTCGGCACCGGCGACTGGGCCGACACCTCGCTGATCCCGAACGAGGTCGCGGTGAGCACGAAGGTGGTGCTGCAGGGAGCGGGGGTCGGGAGTCAGGGGGCAGGAGTCAGAAGTCAGAAGTGAGGAGTAGCAGTGAGGAGTGAGGGATCGGGCGCCGAGCGTGTGTACGATCGAAGGCCGGAGCACCTGCTGCCTCATGCGCGATGCGTCCGCCCGCGTCCCCGCGCAGGCGGGAACGACGAGCAAGGGAAGCGGCCGGGAACGTGCGCTGCGGGTCCGGATGGGTGCGCGACGGACACACGCCGACCGCTGCACCCGCATCGATCGACGACGACGCCGTTGCGTCCGGACGGACACGGCGGGGTTCGCACCCCGCCGTGTCCCGTTCCGATGACGACCGCGGCGACTACTTCAGCCCGTCGCTGATCGTCTTCGTCAGCGTGCCCTGCGCGTCGTCGCCGCTGAACTCCCAGAAGAACGCGCCGCCGAGGCCCTGCGCCTTCACGTAGCCCATCTTCTCGGTGATCAGCGCCGGCGTGTCGTAGCTCCAGAACGTGGTGCCGTCGTACTTCCACGTCGCGCGCGCCTGCGGGTCGAGGTACTCCGTGCCCGGGCGCGTCTTCAGCACCTTCCAGTCCTCGATGCCGCGCTCGTAGGTGCCCGGCGCCGCGCTGCCGCTCTGGTACAGGCCGTTGTTGACGCTCGACACGCCGGTCCAGCCGCGGCCGTAGTAGCCGATGCCGAGGTTGAGCTTCGACGCCGGCACGCCCGCGGCGCGGAACGCCTCGATCGCATCGTTGCTGTTGTAGAAGCGCACGTCGCCGGTGGACGGGTCGGCGGGCGAATCGAACAGCGCGGAGTGGTGGTTCGTCCGCGGCTCCCACGCGCCGTGGAAGTCGTAGGTCATCACGTTGATGAAGTCGAGGTACGGGTGGTACTGGCCGGGATCGGTGGCGGCGATCTTCTCCACGCCGGCGCCGACGGCCACGGTGAGCAGCAGGCCCGGGCGCACCGCATCGAGCTGGCGGCGGAACTCGGCGAGCAGCGCGGTGAAGTTCGCGCGGTCCTCCGGCGTGCCGCACTGCAGGCCGCAGGCGTTCGGGTACTCCCAGTCGATGTCGATGCCGTCGAACACGCCGGCCGCCGCGCCCGCGCCGCCGGCGCCGTCGGTCACCGGCAGGTTGCCGCGGATGTAGGCGTCGATGCAGGACGCGACGAACGCCTGCCGGTTCTCCGGCCGCGCGGCGCTGGCGAACCCGCGCGACCACGTCCAGCCGCCGAGCGAGATCAGCACTTTCAGGCCGGCGTGCTTGGCCTTGAGCTCCTTGAGCTGGTTCCAGTTGCCGCGCAGCGGCTGGTCCCAGGTGTCGGCCACGCCGTCCACGCTTTCCGCGGCGGAGAACGCCTTGGTGTAGTCGGCGAACGCGTCGCCGCCTTCGCCGGTGGCCTCGTTCGACGGGATCGTCCTGCCGACCTCGCAGACGTTGTTGCGCACGTTGCCGAACGCGTAGTTGACATGGGTCAGCCGCGCCGCCGCGCCGCTGGTGTCGATGTCCTTGACCCGGAAGCCGCGGCCGTAGATGCCCCACTGCGTGAAGTAGCCGATGACCTTCTTGCCGCCACCGCCGCCGCTCGACGCGCTGGTGGTGACCGACAGCGCCGCGCCCTGCGCGGACGCGTTGCCGGCGACGTCGCGCGCGCGCACGCGGTAGCTGTACGCGGTCGACGGCTGCAGGCCGGCGTCGGTGTACGACGTGCCGACCGGCGAGCCCACCAGCGTGCCGTTGCGGTAGACGTCGTAGCCGGCGATGCCGCTGCCGCCGGTGTCGGTGCTCGCGTTCCAGGTCAGGCTGACGCTGGTCGCGGTCTTCGACGGCGACGCCAGGCCCGACGGGACCGACGGCGCGGTGGTGTCCGTCGGCGGCGGCGCGCTGGCGACGGTGACGTTGACCGCGGCCGACGTCGTGGTCGCACCCGCGTCGTCGGTGGCGCGCGCGGTCAGCGCGTAGCTGCCGGCGGCCGCGTTCGTCCAGCTCGCCGCGTACGGCGCGGACGTGTCGACGCCGAGCGACGTGGTGCCGCGGAAGAACTCGACGCGCGCGACGCTGCCGTCGGCGTCGGCGGCGCTGGCGGCCAGCGCGACGGTGGCGCCGGCGGTGAAGCTCGCGCCGTTCGCGGGCGACGTCAGCGCCACCGTCGGCGCCTGGTTGCCGCCGCCGGTGCCGCACTGGCCGAGGTCGCGGTACCAGCCGCAGCTCGGGCAGTGCGTCGGCGGCGCGTTCCAGATCTGCGTGGTCGCCTCGTACAGGCGGCCGGAGTAAACGAGCCGGTCGCCGGGGTTGTAGATCGTCGGTGCGTTCCAGGCCGGAACGCCGCTGCACGACGCGCTCTGCGCGAAGACCGGCTGCGCGCCGGCGCACGCCAGCGCGGCCAGTCCGACTGCGGATGCCCACCTCATGGTCGCTCTCCTGTGGCTCGGGGTCGCGGCGGTCGCTCGACCGCCGGCGCGTGCCGGGGGATGGCACGCGGGACGCAGCCTAGGGTCCATGACATCGTTGTCATGCCAATGTCCGCAGGACATCGGCGAACGCCCGGATCCGGTCACGGAACCGGCATGACAACGTGCGGCAGAACGCGCCCGCCCGATGCTGCAGCGCAGCCAGGCGGCGGACTTCGGTCAGGCAGGCTCAGCCGACGCGGCCGGCGTCGTCCGGCGCGTCGTCGCCGACGAGGTGGAGGCCGTCGTAGTCGGGATCGGGCGTGTCGATCTGCAGCGCCAGCGCCTCGTGCCCGATCACGATCGACACGCCCGCGCCGGGCGGCAGCACCGAGCTGAAGACGGTGCCCGCCTCGGTCACCAGCTGCACGCGCTGGGCGACGTTGCCGTGGTTCTCGACGTTGACGCCGTCGCCGGGCTGCAGCGGTGGGTCCTGCGGGAGCGTGGGATTCATGGCACGCGATCGTCGACGGGATGGCCCGAGTCTCGCCCGCCTGACCGAAACGGCGCGCGAAGCCGACGTGTGCGGGCTGAACGGTTGCGTATGCGACCGCGACGCGGCGCGCGTCAGCACTCGATGACGTTGACCGCCAGCCCGCCGCGCGAGGTTTCCTTGTACTTGTCCTGCATGTCGCGGCCGGTGTCGCGCATGGTCTTGATGACCTTGTCCAGCGACACCTTGTGCTTGCCGTCGCCGCGCAGCGCCATCCGCGACGCGTTGATCGCCTTCACCGCGCCCATCGCGTTGCGCTCGATGCACGGGATCTGGACCAGGCCGCCGATCGGGTCGCAGGTGAGCCCGAGGTTGTGCTCCATGCCGATCTCCGCGGCGTTCTCGACCTGGCCCGGCGTGCCGCCGAGCGCGGCGGTCAGCCCTGCCGCGGCCATCGAACACGCCACGCCGACCTCGCCCTGGCAGCCGACCTCGGCACCGCTGATCGACGCGTTCTCCTTGTAGAGGATGCCGATCGCCGCGGCGGTGAGCAGGAACGTGCGCACGCCTTCGATGGTGGCGCTCGGGCAGAAGCGGTCGTAGTAGTGCAGCACCGACGGGATGATCCCCGCCGCGCCGTTGGTGGGCGCGGTGACCACGCGGCCGCCGGCGGCGTTCTCCTCGTTCACCGCGAGCGCGTACAGATTCACCCAGTCGAGCACGGTGAGCGGATCGCGCATCGCGGCTTCCGGGCGCGACGACAGCTCCGCGTGCAGCGCCGGCGCGCGCCGCTGCACGCGCAGGCCGCCGGGCAGCGTGCCCGCCTCGCGGATGCCGCGCGCCACGCAGGCCTGCATCGCCGCCCAGATCTCGTCGAGCGAGGCTTCGATCTCGTGCGGCGCGCGCCACGCCTGCTCGTTGGCGAACATCAGCGCGGCGATCGGAAGGCTCGTGTCGGCGCAGCGCGCGAGCAGCTCGTCGCCGGTGCGGAACGGATGCGGCAGCTCGGTCTCGTCGGCGACGATGCGGTCTTCCGCGGCCTCGTCCTGGTTGACCACGAAGCCGCCGCCGACGCTGTAGTAGTCGCGCGTGGCGATCACGCCGCCGTCGGCGTCGTACGCGGTGAAGCGCATGCCGTTGGTGTGGAACGGCAGCTTCTGGCGCTTGTTCATGATGAGGTCGTGCTTCTCGTCGAAGCCGATCTCGTGCTGCCCGTGCAGGCGGATCCGCTTGGTCGCGCGGATGCGCTCCAGCGCCGGCGGGATCACGTCGGGGTCGATCGCGTTCGGCCAGTGGCCTTCCAGCCCCATCAGCACCGCCTTGTCGGTGCCGTGGCCACGGCCGGTCAGCGCGAGCGAACCGAACACCTCGGCGCGCACGCGCGCGGTGCGGTCGAGATCACCGTTCTCCACCAGCCAGCGCTCGACGAAGCGCGCGGCCGCGCGCATCGGCCCGACGGTATGCGAGCTGCTCGGCCCGATGCCGATCTTGAACAGGTCGAACGTGCTGACGGCCACGCGGCATCCGGACTTGCGGAAACGGCCGCGTATTCTACGCGCCCGCTCCGCGCCGGCCTCCGCACGCCGGCGTATGCGCCCGCACCGTTCAGAACCCGTGCACGCCGACTTCCTGCTCTACCAGCGCGACGACTGCCACCTCTGCGACCTCGCGCTCGACGTGCTCGCCCACGCGCGCCTGCCCGCGTTCGACAGCGTCTTCATCGACGGCGACGACGCGCTCGAGGCGCGCTATGGCATCCGCGTCCCCGTGCTGCGCCGCACGCGCGATGGCGCCGAGCTCGACTGGCCGTTCGATGCGGCGAGCGTGGCCGGCTTCGCGGGCGAGGAGTGAGTGAAGAGGAGTGAGGAGCGAGAGAGAGAGAGCGGCCCGCTACCACCTCTTCTCACTTCTCACTCCTCGTTTCTCAATTCTTGTCGCTGCCGGGACGTCGAGCGAGGAGTGAGTGAAGAGGAGTGAGGAGCGAGAGAGAGCGGGCCTGCCATCTCACTTCTCACTCCTCGTTTCTCGCTTCTTGTTCTATCGTCCGCCTCAGAACGCGTACCGCACCACCAGCTGGTACACCGGCCCCGCCTTCTCGCTCTCGAGCTCGTATTCGTCGTAGTCGCGGTCGATCTGGTCGGCCAGCGTGTCGAACTTGTCGAAGACCTCGTCCTTGCGGGCGTCCAGCAGGTTGGACGCGGTCAGGCGCACGGCCCAGGACGTGCCGAAGCGCTTCTCGACGAAGGCCTCGAGGTCGCCGTCGTACTCGGTGCGCACTTCCTCGGCGAGCACGCGCGACTCGGCCTCGCCCTGCTCGCGGTAGGTGACGCCGAACGCGGCGTCCAGCGACGGCAGGTCCTGGATGAAGCCGACGTTGAACACGTAGCGCGCCTGGTTGTTGAAGCGGCGCTCGCCGAGCGCGTCGTCGACCTCGCTGTCGAGCCACGCGGCGTTGAAGAACACGCCGGTGTGCTCCAGGCCCAGCGCGCTCAACGGCGTGGACAGGTCGAACTCGACGCCGTACACCGCGCCGTCGCCGACGTTGCCGGCGGTGTAGACGAAGCTGTCGGGATCGAACTCGGGGAATCCCGGGGTGGTCTCGTCCGCGCCCGGGTTCTCGTCGAGGAACTCCTCGACCTCCTCCTCGTAATCCTCGAGCGCCGCTTCGCTTGGATCGCCGGTGTTCACCAGTTCGATCAGGTCGCGCACCTTGCGGTAGAACACGTTGACGCCGACCACGCCGCGGCGGCCGAGGCGGCGTTCGTAGCCGACGTCGAGGCCCCACGCGGTCTCCGGCTCCAGCGTCGGATCGCCGATGAAGTCGTTGTCGCCGTATTCGCCCTCCAGCGCCTGCGGGAGCAGGAAGTCGAAATTCGGGCGGCGCACGGTGCGGCCCACCGACGCGCGGATGCGGTTGGTCGCGTCGAAGTCCCAGCGCAGGTGCACCGACGGCAGCAGCAGCGCGAAGTCGGTGTCGCCGGCGGTCCCGCCGTCGAGCTCGACGTCGACGTCGGTCGTCTCGTAGCGCAGGCCGGCTTCCCAGCGCACTGCGCCCGCGTCGCCGGACAGCATCACGTACGGATCCAGCCGACGCTCCTCGATGCGGCTGTCGCTGCGCTCGAAGTCGGCGTACGGCGGCAGCGGATCGCCCTCGTCCTCGTCCTCGGCCTCGACCTCGACCTCGCTTACGCGCAGGATCGTGTCGCGCTGCTTGCGCTGCGCGTCGACGCCGAATTCCAGTTTCGCGCCGCCGAAGTCGCGGACGTGCGCGATCTTCGCGCCCGCTTCGCGGTCGTCGATGTCGGTCAGCGTGCGCGCGCCCTCGAGGCCGTCGAACGACGGCGGCGTGTCCTCGTCGTCGAACCCGAACTCCTCCTCGGTGTCGACGCGCGCTTCCTCGAACTGCGCGAAGCCGAGATCGATCCCGGTGGTGCCGCCGAAGCCGTCCCACGTGTAGCCGGCGCCGAGCGAGGTGTTGCGCTGGTCGATCTCCTGGAGCTGGTCGTTGACCGACAGCAGGTTGTCGCGCGACGTGCCGGCCGGCACGTTGTATTCCTCGGAGTGCTCGCGCTCCTCGCGGTCGGTGCGCACGTGCACGCCCGACAGCGACAGCCGTCCCGGGCCGAGGTCGCGCACGAACGAGAGGTTCGCCGACGTGTCGGTGCCGTCGCGGACGTCGTCCTGGTCCTCGCGGTCGACGAAGTCGCCGCCGGGTTCCTCGAAGCGGTCGCTGTGCTTCTTCTTCGGGTTGTAGCGGCCCTGCGTGTTGATGCCGCCCAGCAGCCGCCCGCCGGCGAACTCGCCGCCGGCCACCGCGCCGAACGTGCCCTTGGTCTCGCCGTCGTCGAAGCGCAGCGCGCCGGCGCGCAGGTAGCCGCCGTCGAATTCGTACGCGTCGCGCAGCACGATGTTGAGCGCGCCGGCCACGGCGTCGCCGGAGCGGTTGGCGCTCGGGCTGCGCACGATCTCGATGCGCTCCACCAGCTCGGCGGGGATGCGGTCGACGAAGAACGCGCGGTCGTTCTCGCCGCCGGGCACCTTCTTGCCGTTGACCAGCACCTGCGTGTAGCCGGGATCGAGGCCGCGCAGGCGCGCGCCGTCGTACTCCAGCACGTCCGACACGAACGCGACGCTGGGCACGCGCTTGAGCATGTCGCCGACGGTCAGCGGCTCGAAGCGCTGGAAGTATTCGAGGTCGTAGCTCAGCGTCGGCGGCGTGGCGTCGGCGCGGTCGCGGTAGACGATCTCCCCCGTCACCACCACGCGATCGAGCTCCGCCGCCGACGCGTCCGCCGCGCCGGACGGGGCCTGCCGGGCGTGCGCCGTCGCGATCCCCATCGCGAGCGCCGCCCCTGTCAGCGCGCAGCGCACGCCCACCGCCAGCCCCGTCCTGCGCATCGCCCACCCCTGCGTGAAAGACGCGTTATTGAGGAGCGGCCGCATGGCGGAACCGTGACAGTTCCACGTCACTTGGCGTGCAACGCGGGCGTCGCGGCGCTGACGTATAACCGCAGCCTGCCGCGGCCGCGCCGCAGTTGCAGGGGACGACGATGATGCTGCGTGACGCCGCGATGGCGGCGCTGTTGCTGGCGCTGTGCGCCTGCGTGTCCACGCCCGGCGCGCGCGCGCCGGCGGCGGAGGCCGAGCCCGACGAGGCCGCGCGCGGCGATCCGATGCTCGCCGCGGCGAACGTGCCGCACCGCGTCGTGCGCGAGGCCTTCGTCACCGCGGCGACGCCGGCGGACAACATCGATTCGCCCGCCGCCTGGATGGCGCCCAGCGGCGACGTCTGGCTGCTGGCGACCGCGAAGGAAGGCAAGGGGCTGGTCGTGTACGACGGCCAGACCGGCGCGACGCTGCGCGAAGTCGGCACGCCGGGCTCGATGCCGGGCCAGTTCCTGCGCGCGAACGGCGTGTTCGTGCACGGCGACCTCGCGTTCGTGGTCGAGCGCGACAACCGCCGCGTGCAGGTGCTGGCGCTGCCGTCGTTCGAGACGCGCGCGGTGTTCGGCAGCGACCACCTGCGCCAGCCGTACGGCCTGTGGCTGCGCGAGCGCGCACCGGGCGACATCGAGCTGCTCGTCACCGATGCCTACATGGCCGGCGAGGACGCCGACGGCGACGAGATCCCGCCGCCGCTGGCCCAGCTCGACCGTCGCGTGCACCGCTTCGACGTGCGCGTCGACGGCGCGCGCGTCAGCGCGACGCACGCGGGCACGTTCGGCGACACCACGGCCGCCGGCGCGATCCGCGTTCCGGAATCGCTCTGGGGCGATCCGCGCCACGACCGCCTGCTGATCTCCGAAGAGGACATCCCGACCGGCACCGCGCTGCGCGAATACGACCTCCAGGGCCGCTTCCGCGGCCGCACCGTCGGCCTGGGCCTGTTCAAGGCGCAGGCCGAAGGCATCGCGCTGTGGGCGTGCGCCGACGGCAGCGGCGTGTGGATCGCCACCGACCAGTTCAAGGACCGCACGCTGTTCCATCTGTTCGACCGGGTGACGCTCGCGCACCTGGGCGCGTTCGCGGGCGAGGCGGTCGGCAACACCGACGGCATCTGGCTGCAGCAGCGGGGCAGCGCGCGCTTCCCGGCCGGCGCGTTCTACGCGGTGCACGACGACCAGGCGGTCGGCGCGTTCGACTGGCGCGACATCGCGCGCGCCACCGGCGTGCGCGCGACCTGCGACGCGCGCTGATCAGTCCCCCGCGGCGCGCCGCGCGATGCGCAGCGCGTCGTCCAGCAGCGCCGCCGCGGTGACGTCCGCGCCTGCGCCGGGGCCCTGGATCACCAGCGGCCGCTCGGCGTAGCGATCGCACCAGATCGCCACCCGGTTGTCGGGGCCTTCGCCGCCGGCCAGCGGATCGTCCGCCGCCAGCGCCTCGAGCCGCACGCTGGCGCGCCCGTCCCGCAGGCGCGCGACCACGTGCAGCCGCGCGCCGTCCTTGTACGCGGCGGCGAAGCGCGCGCGCAGCG
>JXCB02000043.1 GCA_000828075.3 Tolypothrix campylonemoides VB511288
CACGCGCGTACCTCAGGGCCATCACCGTCCGCGCCTTCCGCGGCATCGGTCCCGAGCGGACGCTCAAGATCGACGAAGGGCGGGGGCTGACGATCGTCAGCGGCCGCAACGGATCGGGCAAGAGCAGCTTCGCCGAGGCCGCCGAGCTGCTGTTCACGAACGCGTGCTCCCGGTTCTCCACACCGGTCGCCTCCGAGGGCTGGCGGAACCGGCACGAGACCCATGCGCCGCTGATCTCGGCAGATCTCGTGGTCGAGGGCGTCGGGCCGATCAGCTTCTCGCGCAAATGGGGCCAGGACGCCGCGCTCGGCGATGGCGAGACGGTCGTGAAGACGCCGAGCAAGACGACGCCGTTGAAGGAGACGGGCTGGTTGTCCGCGTCGGTCGAGTACCGTCCGTTCCTCGCGTACTCACAGCTCGGCGACATGTTCGACGCAAAGTCGCAACTGCACGACGCGCTCGTCCGCGGACTGGGCGTCGAGGAGTACGAGGCCGTCAGGACGCTGATCAAGAAGGCGGCGGCCGACCGCGAGAAGGATCTCGACGCGGCAAACTCGTGCGCGGGCGCGATCGCCCGCAGCGGTAGCGCGCCGCGCGCTTGCGCGCCGCCGCGGCTGCGGCATGCTGCGCGCGTCCCACGCGAGCCCGCCATGCACCTGTCCGCGCTGTTCCTGCATCCGATGAAGTCCTGCGCGCCGCTCGCGGTGGAGTCGGCGCAGGTGCTGCCGCGCGGTCTCGCGCACGACCGCCGCTGGCTCGCGGTCGATCCGGAGGGACGCTTCGTCACCGGGCGGCAGCTGGCGCGGATGACGCGGATCCACGTGCGCCCGCTCGACGACGGCGGCATCGAACTCGCCGCGAGCGGCCGCGCGCCGCTGCGCGTGCCGGTGCCCGCCGCGGGGGCGCGCGTGCGCGACACCGTGTGGAAGGACGCCGTCGATGCGCTGCCCGCCGGCGACGCCGCCGACGCCTGGCTCGGCGACGCGCTCGGGCGGCCGCTGCGGCTGGTGCACATGGACGACGGCGCCGTGCGCGCGGTCGATCCTGCGCGCTCGCGGCCCGGCGACGAAGTCAGCTTCGCCGACGCGTTCCCGCTGCTGCTGCTGTCGCAGGCCGCGCTCGACGCCCTGAACGCGAAGCTCGCGCGCCCGGTGACGATCGCGCGCTTCCGCCCCAACCTCGTGATCGCCGGCACCGCGCCGCACGCCGAGGACGGCTGGCGCCGCATCCGCGTGGGCGACGTCGAGTTCGACGTCGCCGGCGCCTGCACGCGCTGCGTGTTCACCACCGTCGACCCCGACCGCGGCGAGCGCGACGCCGACGGCGAGCCGCTGCGCACGCTGACGGCCTATCGCCGCACGCCCGACGGGGTGACGTTCGGCCAGAACCTGCTGCCGCGCGGCGCCGGCACCGTGCGCGTCGGCGATCCGGTGGTCGTGCTCGCCTGACCGCGCCGGCACGCGCCGCCGGGCGATAATCGGCGCCCCCACGCACCGGCAGGCCCGCCATGAGCGAGCGCGACACCACCCACTTCGGCTTCCGCGACGTCCCGCGCGCGCAGAAGCAGAAGCTCGTCGGCGAGGTGTTCTCCTCGGTCGCCGGCAACTACGACCTGATGAACGACCTGATGTCGCTGGGCATCCATCGGGTGTGGAAGCGCTACTTCGTCGCCACCGCGCAGGTGAAGCCCGGCGACCGCGTGCTCGACCTCGCCGGCGGCACCGGCGACATCGCGCGCCTGCTGCAGGACCGCGTCGTTCGAGCGCGCCCTTCGACAGGCGCGGGGCGCGCCCGGGACGAGCGCGACGGCTGCGTCGTGCTGGGCGACATCAACGGCGACATGCTGCGCGTCGGCCGCGACCGCCTCACCGACGAAGGCCGCGTCGCCGGGCTGGAGTATGTGCAGTGCAACGCCGAGGCGCTGCCGTTTCCCGACGCGAGCTTCGACCTCGTCACCATCGCCTTCGGCCTGCGCAACGTCACCGACAAGGACGCCGCGCTGCGCGAGATGCACCGCGTGCTGAAGGTGGGCGGGCAGGCGCGCGTGCTGGAGTTCTCGGAAGTGCGCGCAGAGTGGTTCAGGCCGCTGTACGACTTCCACTCCTTCCAGGTGCTGCCGCGGCTGGGGCGGCTGTTCGCCAACGACGCCGACAGCTACCGCTATCTCGCCGAGAGCATCCGCAAGCATCCGCCGCAGGCGGAGCTGCAGGCGATGATGCAGGCCGCCGGCTTCGAGCGCTGCGGCCACCGCAACCTGTCCGCGGGCATCGTCGCCATCCACACCGGGTACAGGGTCTAGGGCAAGGAGCCAGGGGCGGGGAGCCTCCGCGGGCCGGACGTCGCGTGGCCTCGTCGACGCCCATCGGGCGTGCACGCGAAGGCTCCGGCGCGGAACAGACGTGATTCCTGGCCGCGACCGGTCGCGCGGCCTGCTGCATCGTGCCCTGGCCCCCTGACTCCTGGCTCCTGATTCCTGACCCCCGCCGCTCTACACTCCGGTCCTTTCCCGGTCCGGACCGCTCCGATGCGCCATTGCCTGCTCGCCCTCTGCCTCGCCACCGCGCTCGCCGCGGGCTGCCAGCGCGACGCCGCGCCCGCCGCCGACGCGTCCACGCCTGCACCCGCCGCGCAGGAGGCGCCCGCCGTGAACGCCACCGCCCACGCCGACGACACCTCGTATGCCGAGCCGCAGAAGGTCCGCATCCGCGACATCGCGCTGTTCCTCGACGTCGATTTCGACAAGAAGCAGCTCGCCGGCAGCGCCACCTACACGCTCGACTGGGTCGATCCGAAGGCCACCCAGCTGGTGCTCGACACGCGCGACCTGACGATCGAGAAGGTCGTCGGCGAGCGCGCCGACGGCAAGTGGACGGACCTCACCTTCGCGCTCGCGCCGGCCGACGCCGCGCTCGGCAGCAAGCTGACCATCAACACCGCCGAGCGCAACGCGCGCATCCGCGTGACCTACGCGACCTCGCCGCAGGCCTCGGGCCTGCAGTGGATGACGCCGGAGATGACGCAGGGCAAGACGACGCCCTTCATGTTCAGCCAGTCGCAGCAGATCCACGCGCGCTCGTGGGTGCCGCTGCAGGACACGCCGCAGGTGCGCTTCACCTACACCGCGAAGGTGACCGCGCCGAAGGACGTGATGGTGCTGATGAGCGCCGACAACGATCCGAAGGCCGCGCGCGACGGCGACTACGAGTTCAAGATGCCGCAACCGATCCCGTCGTACCTGCTGGCGATCGCCGCGGGCGACCTGGTGTTCGCGCCGATCTCCGAGCGCGCCGGCGTGTGGGCCGAGCCCGGCACGGTGAAGGCCGCGGTGGCCGAGTTCGAGGACACCGACGAGATGATGGCCACCGCCGAGAAGCTCTACGGCCCGTACCGCTGGGGCCGCTACGACATCCTCGTGCTGCCGCCGTCGTTCCCGTACGGCGGCATGGAGAACCCGCGGCTGACGTTCGCCACGCCGACGGTGATCACCGGCGACAAGTCGCTGGTCGCGCTGATCGCCCACGAGCTGGCGCACAGCTGGTCGGGCAACCTCGTCACCTTCGCCACGCCGTACGACGCGTGGCTCAACGAGGGCTTCACCACCTACGTGGAGAACCGGCTGGTCGAGGCGCTGTTCGGCCGCGAGCGCGCGGACATGGAGAACGTCATCGAGCGCAACGAGCTGGCCGCGGAGTTCGCCGAGACCGATCCGTCGCTGCAGGTGCTGGCGCTGAAGCCGGGCACCAGGAAGGATCCCGACAACAGCGTCAGCAGCACCGTGTACACGAAGGGCGCGTGGTTCCTGCAGTTCCTCGAGCAGCGCTACGGGCGCGAGGCGTTCGACCCGTTCCTGAAGTCGTACTTCGACCACTTCGCGTTCCAGAGCATCACCACGCAGGACTTCCTCGGCTACCTGCGCGAACACCTGATGGCGAAGTATCCCGGCAAGGTGACCGACGCCGAGATCGAGCAGTGGGTGCACCAGCCCGGCGTGCCGGACTTCGCGCCGAAGACCGTGTCCAGGCGCTTCGACGCGGTCGACGCCGCGCGCAAGGCCTGGCTCGACGGCGGCGCGCTGCCCGCGAAGGACACCACCGCCAAGTGGACCACGCAGGAGTGGGTGCACTTCATCGAAGGCATGCCGAAGACGCTGTCGACGCAGCAGCTCGCCGCGCTCGACGCCGCGTACGCGTTCACCGGCACCAGCAACGGCGAGATCGCGCAGCGCTGGTATCCGCTGGCGGTGCGCAGCGGCTACACGCAGGCCAACGAGGCGATCGCCGCGTTCCTGCAGCGCATCGGCCGTCGCAAGCTGATCATGCCGACCTACGAAGCGCTGGCCGCCACGCCGCAGGGCCTGGCGTTCGCGAAGGAGGTCTTCGCCAAGGCGCGCCCGGGCTACCACCCGATCACCACCGGCTCGGTGGAAGGCGTGATCGCGAAGGCGGAAGGCGCGTCGAAGGGCTGACGCGGGCTTTCGCGCCGTGCGGTGCGATCGCTCCATCGCCACCCTTTGCGCAGACCCAGCCCCTTTCCCCTCGTGGGAGAGGGGTTGGGGAGGGGGCACGACGCGATGAAGGCCAGGTAGCACGATGACGCGCCCGCCCATCGCATCATCGAAGCGCCGCGTCGCGACGACACGCATCCTCGCGCTGCTCGCGCTCGTCGCCGTTGCGATCGCTGTCGTCGTCGCGCGCGACCCCGAGCGCCTGATCCGCGCCGAACTCGTGCGCCAGCGCGTCGCCGCCGGCCTCGAGCTGCGCCGCGCCACGCTCGACGACCACACCTGGGTCTATGCCGCCAGCGACGACGCGCCGCGCGATGCGCCGACGCTGGTGCTGGTGCACGGCTTCACCGGGTCGAAGGAGAACTGGTATCCGCTCGCCTCGCGCCTGCGCGGCCGGGTCCGGCTCGTCGTTCCGGACCTGCCCGGCTGGGGCGAAAGCACGCGCATCGCCGACGCCGACTACGGCTACGCCGCGCAGGCGGCGCGGCTGGCGCGCTTCGTCGGCACGGTGGCGCGCGTCGACGGACGCGAGGTCGTGCTGGCCGGGCATTCGATGGGTGGCGGCATCGTCGCGCTCGCGGCGTCGACGCATCCGCGCAGCGCCGACCGCGTCGCGCTGATCGACGCCGCCGGCGTGCGCTTCCGCGACAACGCGTTCGGGCGGGCGGTGCTCGCGGGGCGCAATCCGTTCGAGGTCCGCGACGCCGCCACGCTGCGGCGCTACCTCGACACCGTGTTCTTCGATCGCGACGCGATGCCGTCGATCCCGTGGCCGGCCGATCGCGCCTACATCGCGCGGCGGCGCGCGCAGGCGGCGTTCGAGCAGCGCGTGCTCGACCGCATCGGTCGCAGCGACGAACGCGTCCTGCCGGGCGACCGCGCCGACGGCATCGCGCAGCCCACCCTGCTGCTGTGGTGCGCGCAGGACGCCGTCATCGACCCGAGCGCGATGGCGCTCTACGCTGCGCGCATCCCGCACGCCCGCCGCGCGCTGCTCGAAGGCTGCGGCCACATGTCCATCGTCGAGCGTCCGGACGACGTCGCCGCGCTGCTCGACCTGCTGATCACCGGAGACCCGCGATGACCGCACGCCTGCTCGCCCTCGCCCTCGCCATCGCGCTAGCCGCGTGCCAGCCCGGCGTCGACCGCGAGGCCGCCGCGGCCGCCGCCCGCGAGCAGGCCGCCGAGACCGCCGCCGCGCAGTTCGACACCGAGGTCGCCAACGGCAACTGGGAGATGGCCGCCGCGCACGGCGCGGTGCTGCTGCTCGACCATCCGCAGTCGCAGGCCGTCGCCAAGCGCAGGGCCCAGATCGACGAAGCCAAGGCGAAGGGCGACGCGATGCGCGAGGAGCGCCGCCTCGCGTCGCTGTGGGCCTACGGCGCGGAGCCGGTGGCGAAGGGCACGCAGCTGTCCGCGGCGATCTACTCGAAGGAGCGCGTCGACCCCGGCACCGGCACCGCCGCGCCGGTGCGGCTGATCTTCCGCGACCATCCGGAGTGGGGACGCAGCAGCTACCTCGTGCTCGATTCCGGCGACTTCGACTGCTACGGCGGCTGCCGCGTGTCGGTCACGGTGGACGACGCCGCGCCGCGGCGCATGGCCGCCTCGCGCCCGGACACCGACGAGGCGATCGCGATGTTCATCGAGGACGAACGCGCGCTGTGGCGCATCGCGAAGGACGCCCGGACGATCGCGATCGCGTTCCCGGTGAAGGCCGGCGGCACGCGCACCGCGACCTACGAGGTCGCAGGCCTCGACCCGGCGAAGCTGCCGGCGTGGAACTGACGATGGCGCGATCACGCATCGGCGTGCGACGCTGACGCCACGCTCGATCGGACCGGACCGCCACGTGGAGCTGGAACGCTTCTTCGCCGACATGCCCGACGCCGCCGGCTGCATCCGCTGCCGCGACGAGGCGCCGCTGCCGGTCGCGCTGCGGATGGCGTTCCAGCCGATCGTCGACGTCGCCGCGCGCGATGTATTCGCCTATGAAGCGCTGGTGCGCGGGGCGCAGGGCGAGGGCGCGGCCGAGGTCATCGCGCGCATCGAGCCGGCGCACCTGTACCGCTTCGACCAGACCTGCCGCGTGCTCGCGATCGCCACCGCCGCGCGGCTCGGGCTGCGCACGTGGCTGTCGATCAACGTCAGCCCGAACGCGGTCTACGAGCCGGCCGCATGCATCCGGCTCACGCTCGCGGCCGCCGAACGCGTGGGCTTCCCGACCGACCGGCTGATGTTCGAGCTCAACGAAGGCGAGCACATCGCCGATCCCGCGCACCTGCTGCGCGTGCTGCGCGACTACCAGCAGCGCGGCTTCCTCACCGCGATCGACGACTTCGGCGCGGGCTACGCCGGCCTCACGCTGCTGGCGAGGTTCCAGCCCGACGTGCTCAAGCTCGACATCGCGCTGGTGCGCGGCATCGATACCGCGCCGGCGCAGCAGGCGATCGCGGCGACGATGGTCGACCTCGCCGCGCGCGTCGGCTCACGGCTGGTGGCCGAAGGCGTGGAGACGCGCGCGGAGCTCGACACGCTGCGCGCGCTCGGCGTCGTGCTGTTCCAGGGCTACCTGTTCGCGCGCCCCGCGCTGGAAGCGCTGCCCGAACCCGACTGGTCGGTGCTCGACTGAGCGTCAGAGCGCGTAGCCGAACTGCTGCTTGAACTGCTCGGCGAACTCGTCGAAGTCGAAGCGCTGGTTCTGCGTGCCCGGATGCTCGACCTTCAGCGCGCCCATCAGGTTGCCGATGCGGCCGATGGTCATCCAGTCCAGCCCGCGCTCGATGCCGAAGATCAGGCCCGCGCGGAACGCGTCGCCGCAGCCGGTGGGGTCGGTCACGCGGCGCTCGTGCGCCGGCGGGATCTCGTAGGTCTTCGCGGCCGTGTGGATCTGCGAGCCGTGCGGCCCGCGCGTGGTGATGTAGGCCTTGACGCGCTGGACGATGTCCGCCTCGCTCCAGCCGGTGCGCTCCTGCAGCAGGTTGGACTCGTAGTCGTTGACGGTGACGTAGTCGGCCAGCTCGATGAAGTCGCGCAGCTCCGCGCCGTTGAACAGCGGCATCGCCTGGCCCGGGTCGAAGATGAAGGGGATGCCGCCTTCCGCGAATTCCTTCGCGTTCTGCAGCATGCCCTCGCGGCCGTCGGGGCTGACGATGCCGAACGTCACGCCCTTCACGTCGCGCACGTGGTTCTCGTACGACCGCATCATCGCGCCGGGATGGAAGGCGGTGATCTGGTTGTTGTCGAGGTCGGTGGTGATGAAGGCCTGCGGCGTGAACAGCTCGTCGATCACCTTGACGTGCTCGAGGCGGATGCCGCACTCCTCGAAGTGCTCGCGGTACGGGCCGAAGTCCTGGCCGACGGTGGCCATCGGCACCGGGTCGCCGCCGAGCAGCTTGAGGTTGTAGGCGATGTTGCCGGCGCATCCGCCGAACTCGCGGCGCATGCGCGGCACGAGGAAGGACACGTTCAGGATGTGGACCTTGTCCGGCAGGATGTGGTTCTTGAACTGGTCCGGGAACACCATGATGGTGTCGTACGCCAGCGAACCGCAGATCAGCGCAGACATCGGTCGAACACCTCGGGGCGTGGCGGCCCCCCGGCCGCGCGGCCGCACAGGGTAGCGGCGGATCCCGCGCACGGCCACCGCGACGCACCGGCGGCGGTCCGTCGCCGGCGCCGGGACCGGCGCTTGCAGGGCCCGGAAGTCCTTGTCCGCACGGGTTTTTTCGTTGCGGGCGATGTCCGCCGGTTGCTACGCTAGCCGCCTCTTTCGCGCCGCGTCCGGCGCCTCTCCCCCAGGGCCTCCCCGTCGATGTTCAAGAAGTTCCGCGGCATGTTCTCCAACGACCTGTCCATCGACCTGGGCACGGCGAACACCCTCATCTACGTGCGCGGGCAGGGGATCGTGCTCAACGAGCCGTCGGTGGTGGCGGTGCGCCAGGACCGGCTGGTGAACGGTTCGCGTTCGGTCGCCGCGGTCGGCACCGAGGCCAAGCAGATGCTCGGCCGCACGCCCGGCCACATCCACACGATCCGGCCGATGAAGGACGGCGTCATCGCCGACTTCACCTACACCGAGGAAATGCTGAAGCACTTCATCAAGAAGGTGCACAAGTCGCGCGTGCTGCGCCCCAGCCCGCGGGTGCTGGTGTGCGTGCCGTGCGGCAGCACGCAGGTGGAGCGGCGCGCGATCAAGGAATCCGCCGAGGAAGCCGGCGCGCGCGAGGTGTACCTGATCGAGGAGCCGATGGCCGCCGCGATCGGCGCCGGCATGCCGGTGACCGAGGCGCGCGGCTCGATGGTGGTCGACATCGGCGGCGGCACCACCGAGGTGGCGGTGATCGCGCTCAACGGCATCGTCTACTCGCAGTCGGTGCGCGTGGGCGGCGACCGCTTCGACGAGGCGATCATCGCCTACGTCCGCCGCACGCACGGCATGCTGATCGGCGACGCCACCGCCGAGCGCATCAAGCTCGAGATCGGCTGCGCCTATCCGCAGAAGGACGTGCGCTCGATCGAGATCTCCGGCCGCCACCTCGCCGAAGGCGTGCCGAAGATGATCACCATCAGCTCCAACGAGGTGCTGGAGGCGCTGCGCGAGCCGCTGTCGGGCATCGTCGCCGCGGTGAAGCAGGCGCTGGAGCAGACCCCGCCGGAGCTGTGCGCCGACGTCGCCGAGCGCGGCATCGTGCTCACCGGCGGCGGTGCGCTGCTGCGCGACCTCGACCGCCTGCTCAGCGAGGAAACCGGCTTGCACGTGCAGATCGCCGACGACCCGCTGACCTGCGTCGCCCGCGGCGGCGGCCGCGCGCTGGAGCTGGTGGACATGCACGGGAACGAGTTCTTCGCGCCGGAGTGAGCGAGGAGCGGGGGCTGGGGGCTGGGATCCAGGGGCTAGGGAAGAGCGTGCGGCCGAACGCATTTCGCCCTTTCGATTGACGTCCCTTTGCCCTCGATGTCCTCAGGACGCGAGGGACGCGTCGCCAAGCTGCTGCCTCCGTTGCCTTTCCCCAGTCCCTAGCCCCCAGATCCCAGCCCCCGCCTCCCGTGCCCTCCTACGCCGGCCCCTCCGCAGCCCGACCCGGCGACGTCGCCGGGACGCTGCGGCTGTTGGCGTACCTCGCCGCGGCGACGGTGCTGATCGTGCTCGACCATCGCGGCGGCTGGTTGAACCAGGTGCGGCGGCACGCCGACGCGGTGGTGCAGCCGCTGTGGATGCTGGCCGGGGCGCCGGGGCGGCTGGTCGAGCGCGTGCAGGACGACGCCGGCACGCTCGCGCAGCTCACCCAGCGCAACGCGGAGCTGCGCCGCCAGCGCCTGCTCGACCAGGCGCGGATGGCGCGGCTGCAGGCCCTCGCGGCCGACAACGCACGCCTGCGCGGGCTGCTCGACGCGGCCGAGCGCGGCAACCTCGACGTGCTGCTGGTGCCGATCCTCGACGTCGACCTCGATCCCACCCGGCAGCGCATCGTGCTGGACGCCGGCGGCAACCAGGGCCTGCGCGTCGGCCAGAGCGTGATCGACGCCGGTGGCCTGCTCGGGCAGGTGACCGGCACCACGCCGCTGTACGCCAGCGTGCTGCTGGTGACCGATCCGGCGCACGCGGTGCCGGTGGTGGTCGTGCGCAACGGCGTGCGCCTGGTCGCGTACGGCACCGGGCGCAGCGACCGCCTCGCGCTGACCAACGTGCCGACGTCCAGCGACGTCAAGGTCGGCGACGTGCTGGTGACCTCCGGCCTCGGCGGCCGCTTCGCGCCGGGCTTCCCGGTCGGCACCGTCACCGCGCTGCGGCCCGACGAGAGCCGTGCCTACCTCGTCGGCGACGTCGCGCCGGCCGCGCAGCTCGACCGCGGGCGCGACGTGCTGGTGCAGCTGTCCGTGCCGCCGCCCCCGCCGGCGCAGACGCTCGCGTTCGATACGGAGCAGCGGGACTCGGGACTTGGGACGCGGGACTGGGACGGCCGGGACTCGGGACTCGGGACTCGGGACTCGGAGGGGCGGGACTCGGGACTCGGGACTCGGGACTCGGAGGGCTTGGTCCCGCCGTCGACGCGTCCCGCACGCGGGTCGGAACCCGCGCAGGCGGCCGCCCCCACGACGCGCGATGCGCGAGTCCCGAGTCCCGAGTCCCGAGTCCCGCCGTCGACGCGCCCCGCACGCGAGTCGGAACCCCAGCGGGCGGCCGCCCCGACGACGCGGGATGCGCGAGTCCCGAGTCCCGAGTCCCGAGTCCCGGTTCCATGAGCCGCACCCGCCACCACTGGGTGCTGCCGGTGAGCCTGCTCGCCGCGCTGCTGCTCGCGCTGCTGCCGCTGCCGGCGGCGGTGGCGCCGCTGCGGCCGTACTGGCTCGCGCTGGCGCTCGGCTACTGGGTGCTCGAGGAGCCCGATCGCGTCGGCCTCGGCGTCGCGTTCGCGGTCGGCCTCGTCGCCGACCTGGTCGTCGGCGGCCTGCTCGGCGAGCAGGCGCTGCGGCTGGTGGTGATGACCTTCATCCTGCAGCGCTTCCGCGCGCGGCTGCGCTTCTTCCCGCTGTCGCAGCAGGCGCTGGCGATCGGCGGGCTGCTGCTCAACGACCGCATCGTCACCGCGGCAGTGCACGTCGCGCTCGGCCAGCCGACGCTGCCGGCGGCGTACTGGCTCGCGCCGGTGATCGGCCTGCTGTTCTGGTCGCCGGTGTTCCTGCTGCTCGACGGCCTGCGCCTGGGCACGTGGAGGCGCGCGTGAAGCGGCGGCGCATGCTCAAGAACGCGCACGCCGAAGCGGAGCAGTTCCGCCGCCGCGCGGCGCTCGCGTTCGCGGGCGTGGTGCTCGCGCTGGCGGGCCTGGCCGGCTGGTACTTCCGCCTGCAGGTGCTGCAGTACGACGACTACGCGCTGCGCTCGGAGGCCAACCGCGTGAAGCTGCTGCCGGTGGTGCCCGGCCGCGGCCTGATCTACGACCGGAAGGGCCGCGTGCTGGCCGACAACGTGCCCGCATACCGGCTCGACGTCGTGCCCGACGAGGCCGGCGATCCCGAGCGCTGGCTGCCGGCGCTGCAGCGCGTGGTCGCGCTGACGCCCGAGGACGTCGCGCGCTTCCGCGCGGAGCGCCGCGCCAAGGCCGGCTTCCGCCCGATCACGCTGAAGCTGCGCGTGAGCGACGAGGAGGCCGCGCGCTTCGCGGTCGACCGCTGGCGCTTCCCCGGCGTCGAGCTCGTCAGCTACCTCAACCGCCGCTATCCGCACGGCGACCTGTTCGCGCACGTGATCGGCTACGTCGGCCGCATCGACGAGAAGGACCTGGCCACGCTCGGCGAAGGCGACGCCGCGCTGACCCACATCGGCAAGACCGGGCTGGAGCGCTACTACGAGCCGCAGCTGCGCGGCCGCGTCGGCTTCGTGAAGATGGAGACCAACGTCGAAGGCCGCGCGATGGGCGAGGTCGGCCGCGTGCCGGCCACGCCGGGCGCGGACCTGCGGCTGTCGATCGACCTCGACCTGCAGCGCGCCGCGGTGATGGCCTTCGGCGAGCTGCAGGGCTCGGCGGTGGCGGTGGACCCGCGCACCGGCGAGGTGCTGGCGATGGTGAGCCTGCCGGCGTTCGACCCGAACCTGTTCGTCAACGGCATCTCCACGCGCGACTACCGGCCGCTGATCACCGATCCCGCGCGGCCGCTGTTCAACCGCAACGTGCTCGGCGGCGTGGCGCCGGGCTCGACGCTGAAGCCGCTGATCGCGCTGGCCGGCCTCGACGCGGGCCTGCGCACGCCGGAGGACCGCGTGCTGTCCACCGGCGAGTTCCGCATCCCGGGCCAGCGCCGCGGCTACCGCGACTCGCACGTGCACGGCCACGGCTGGACCGACCTGCGCAAGTCGATCGCCGATTCGGTCAACACGTACTACTACCGGCTGTCGCTGGACATGGGCATCGAGACGTTCGATCGCTACATGGACCGCTACGGCTTCGGCAAGCCGACCGGCATCGACCTGACCGGCGAGATCGGCGGCATCCTGCCGTCGCCGGACTGGAAGCGCGCCAACCGCAAGGAGCCGTGGTACCCCGGCGACACCGTGATCAGCTCGATCGGGCAGGGCTTCTGGAAGGCGACGCCGCTGCAGCTGGCGCAGGCCGCCGGCGCGCTCGCCAACGGCGGGCTGCTGCGCAAGCCGCACCTCGTGCGCGAACTGCGCGCGGGCTTCGAGGCGCCGTGGACGGCGATCGCGCAGCCGGCGCCGGCGCGCATCAGCGACAGCGCGCAGCACGTCGGCGTGGTGCAGGACGGCATGACGATGACCGTGCACGGGCCGGGCGGCACCGCGCGCGCGATCGGCATCGGCATCCCGTACCGCATCGCCGGCAAGACCGGCACCGCGCAGGTCATCAGCCGCAAGGGCAGCGCCAGCCTCGACCCGCGCAGCCTGCCGATGCACCTGCGCCACCGCGCGCTGTTCGTCGGCTTCGCGCCAGCGGAGAACCCGACCATCGCGCTCGCCGTGGTGGTCGAGGGCGGCGGCTACGGCTCCAGCACCGCGGCGCCGATCGCGCGCAAGATCTTCGACGCGTGGATCCTCGGCACGATGCCGGTCGCGCCGGATGCGGAGGCGACGGGGGAGATCGTGGCTGGCAGCCGGGACTCGGGACTCGGGACTCGGGACTCGGAGAGCCGGGACCCGGAGAGCCGGGACCCGGGACTCGGGACTCGGGACTCGGAGAGCCGGGACTCGCGGCTCGTGAATCGGGACCCGGATAGTCGGGACCCGGGACTCGGCACTCGGGACTCGGAGAGCCGGGACTCGCGGCTCGTGAATCGGGACCTGGAAGAACGGGATGCGGCGTCTCGTCCGCTCGATGCTCCGACGCCGTCGCTCGCAGCGATCCGCCTGTCCGGAATGGGCGGCGCGTCGGCAGGCTCCGGGACGCGGGATACGCGAGTCCCGAGTCCCGAGTCCCGAGTCCCGTTGCAGTCCCGAGCCTCGTTGCAGTCCCGCGTCCCGCCGCGGTCGCGGCTCCCATGAACATCATCCTCCGCTGGCTCCTCGACCGCCTCGCGGCGTTCACGCGCACGCTCGACCTGCCGCTGCTCGGCGCGCTGCTGGCGCTGATGGCGATCGGGCTGGTCGTGCTCTACAGCGCCGGCGACCAGTCGATGCGGCTGGTGGTCGCGCAGGGCGCGCGCTTCGGCGTGGGCCTGGGCGCGCTGTGGCTGCTGTCGCGGCTGCCGCCGGCGCAGCTGCGCTACTGGACGCCGTGGGCGTTCGGGCTGTCGCTGGTGCCGCTGCTGCTGGTGCTCGTGATCGGCGACGGCAAGCACGGCAACCACTGGATCAACCTCGGCGTCTTCTACTTCCAGCCGGCCGAGCTGCTGAAGCTGACGCTGCCGATGATGGTGGCGTGGTTCCTCAACCGCGAGATGCTGCCGCCGCGCATCGGCACCGTGCTCGCCGCCGGCGCGCTGATCGGGGTGCCGACCGGGCTGATCCTGCTGCAGCCGGACTTCGGCACCGCGATGCTGGTGGCCTCCAGCGGCGCGTTCGCGCTGTACCTCGCCGGGCTGTCGTGGTGGTGGTTCGCCGCCGCGATCGCCGGCGCCGCGGCGGCAGCGCCGCTGGCGTGGTTCTTCGTGTTCAAGGAGTACCAGAAGAACCGCATCCTCACCTTCCTCGATCCGGAATCCGATCCGCTCGGCACCGGCTGGAACATCATCCAGTCGAAGATCGCCATCGGCGGCGGCGGCCTCACCGGCAAGGGGTTCGGCGAGGGCACGCAGTCGCACCTCAACTACATCCCCGAGCACACCACCGATTTCATCTTCGCGGTGCTGTCGGAGGAGTTCGGCTGGGTCGGCGTGGCGGTCACGCTGGCGCTGTACCTGTTCGTCGTCGGCCGCTGCCTGTGGATCGCCAGCGACGCGCGCGACGGCTACTCGCGCCTGCTCGCCGGTGCGCTCGGGCTCGCGTTCTGCGTGTACGTCATCGTCAACGGCGGAATGATCAGCGGGCTGCTGCCGGTGGTGGGCGTGCCGATGCCGCTGCTGTCCTACGGCGGCACGTCGGCGGTGTCGCTGCTCGCGGGGCTCGGCGTGGTGATGGCGGTGCGCGCGCATCGCCCGGTGCACGCGCGCTGATCGCTGAATCCACGCGTCGTTGCAGCGGGAAAACACGGTGTTGACGCCGATGCACGCGTGCTACCCTCGCCGCCGATGATCCGCCGCACCGACGCCCGCCGTGCCTGCATCGGCGCACTGACCGTCCTGCTCGCCGCCTGCGCGACGCGGTCGCCGTCGCCCGCACCGGCGCCGCCGACGCAGGCGCCGGCCACGACGCCGCCGCCATCCGCGGTGAATCCGCCCGCATCGTCCACCGTGCTGCCGCTGCCCGATGCCGCGACGCTCGCCGCGGCGCGCGCGGCGTTCGTGCGCGACACGTCCGCACGCTTCGACATTCCCGCGGCGGACATCGAGCGCGTGCTCGCGCAGGCGACGCTGCGCGAATCGATCGTCAACGCGATGGCGCGCCCGGCCGAAGCCAAGCCGTGGCGCGACTACCGCCCGATCTTCATCACCGACGCGCGCATCCGCGGCGGCCGCGAATTCCTCGCCGCGCACCGCGACGCGCTGATGCGCGTGCAGGCGCGCACCGGCGTGCCTGCGGAGATCATCGTCGCCATCCTCGGCGTGGAGACCAGCTTCGGCGCGAACACCGGCAGGCACCGCGTGCTCGATGCGCTGTACACGCTGGCGTTCGCGTATCCGCGCACGGGCGATCCCGCGAGGGCCGAGCGCGAGGCCCGGCGCGCGGCGTTCTTCCGCGACGAGCTCGCGCAGCTGTTCGCGCTGCAGCGCGAGACCGGCTTCGACATCGCCGCGCTCACCGGCTCCTACGCCGGCGCGATGGGCTGGGGCCAGTTCATGCCGTCGAGCTACCGCAACTACGCGGTGGACGGCGACGGCGACGGGCGCCGCGACCTGTTCGCCAGCCTCGACGACGTGTTCGCGTCGGTGGCGAACTACTTCGTGCTCAAGGGCGGATGGCAGCCGGGCGCGCCGGTCGCGGTGCGCGCGACGATGGCGCCGGGCAGCGCGGACTGGCGGCCCGACGGCCTGGAGAACGTCTACACGCTCGACGCGCTCGCCGCGCGCGGCTTCACGCCCGCGCAGCCGATCGTCGCGCCGTCGCCGGCCACCGTGATCCGGCTCGAAGGCGCGCAGGGCCTGGAGCACTGGATCGGCTTCCAGAACTTTTACGCGATCACCCGCTACAACATCTCCGCGCACTACGCGATGGCGGTGTTCCAGCTCGCCGAGGCGATCGCCGGACGCGACGTGACCGCGCCGCCCGCGCCGCCGCCGACGGGGAGCCCCGCGGCATGAGGCGCACCGGCGCGCTGGCGCTGGCCGCGCTGCTGGCCGCCTGCGCCGGCCCGCCGAAGAAGTCCACGCCGCCGCCCACGGCGGACGCACCGACGCCCGCCGCGTCGACGCCGCGCAAGGTGTCGCCGTACGCGCCCGCGCAGGAGGATCCACGCAAGCGCGGCGACTACGTCGCCGGCGGGCTCTACGCGCCGGGCGTGAAGGACACCGTCCCCGACTACGTGCCCGACGTCGAGCGCATCCCCGAGCCCGACGTCGTCGACGAGCCGCGTTCGCGCTACGGCAACCGCTCGCCGTACCAGGTGCTCGGCAAGTCGTACCGCGTGCTCGACCGGGTCGACGACTACGTCGAGCAGGGCATCGCCTCGTTCTACGGCAACAAGTTCCACGGCCGGCGCACGTCGAATCTCGAGGTGTACGACATGTACGCCTTCACTGCCGCGCACAAGACGCTGCCGCTGCCGAGCTTCGCGCGCGTGACCAACCTGGACAACGGAAAGACTGTCGTCGTGCGCGTCAACGACCGCGGGCCGTTCCACGACGGCCGCGTGATCGACCTCAGCTACGCGGCCGCGGTGAAGCTCGGCATCCACGCGCGCGGCACCGGCCGCGTGGAAGTGCGCGCGCTCGTGCCCGGCCGTAACGCGCCGGTGACCGCGCGCGCCGCCGCACCGGCCGCCGCGGACGCGACGTCGTCCGACGCCGTCGCCAGCGGCATGGACCGCCTGGTCGCGTCCATTCCGATGTCGGGCGCGCAGCTCGCCGACGCGTCCGCCGCCGGCGCGCCGGCCGGGCGCGAACACCGCTTCGACATGCACCAGGACGGCCGCGCGATGACCGCGGACGAATTCGACGCCTGGATGCGCGCGCGCCGCGTGCGCGTGGCCACCGGCGCGCCGGCGGCGGTCGCACGCGACGCCGGTCGCACCGAC
>JXCB02000045.1 GCA_000828075.3 Tolypothrix campylonemoides VB511288
GCCCTGCGTGGCGACCGCGGCCGCCGCGGGCAACGCGACGCGGCCGCGCTCGATACCGATCGCGACGGCCGCCTCGGCCGCGCCGAGGTCGCCGCGCAGCCGCGGCTGGCCGAACGGTTCGACGCGATCGACCGCAACCGCGACGGTGCGCTGACCCGCAGCGAGCTGCGCACGCACCGCGACCAGCTGCGCGCCGAGCGCAGGGCGGAGCGCGAGAAGGCGTTCGACGCGCGCTACACGGCCGCCGACACCAACCGCGACGGCCGCATCAGCCGCGGCGAAGCCGAAGCCGGCATGCCGCGCCTGGCCGAGCGCTTCGCGTGGCACGACGAGAACCGCGACGGCTACGTGACGCGGGAGGATCTGCGCGCAGGGCAGTGACGCCGTGCGCGTCGAGTCCCCAACCGTGCGCGTCGGCGCACGGGTGTGCTCGTCGATGCACGGGTGAGCGCGTCGACGCACGGGTGAGCGCAACGCACGGGTGAGGGCGGCATGTCCTTCCACGCGGGGAGGGCCGCGTCGTCGCAAGCAGTCTTCGGACGAATGTGCGGACTCGTCCACCGGGTGGCAGACCCGCCGATCCGTCGTCCCGGCGCAGGCCGGGACCCCTCGTCGAGACCCAGCAAGGCGCGGCCGGCCCGGCCGATGCCGCTTCGAGCGCCCATCGGAAGAGACGCGACGTCCCTGGATCCCCGCCTTCGCGGGGATGACGGGCAGGAAGCGACAGCGCCGCCGCCCGACCCGAGCTCCGAGCTCCGAATCTCAAGAACCCCGAGTCCCGAGTCCCCAGCCCCCAGCCCCCAGCCCCCAGCCCCCAGCCCCCAGCCCCTAAACCATCCTCGCCATCGACAGCGCCAGCGCCACCGCGATCGCGCCGAGCAGCGCGAGCTTGATGCGCAGCGCGCGCTTCGCGCTGGCGTTGCCGCGGAGTTCGACTTCGCTGCGGAACGTCGGCGCGAGGTACGAACTCTCGCCCGGACGCGTGGACTCGATCAGGCCCGCGTCGCGCAGGATCTGGCGCGCGCGCACCTGGTCGTCCGACTTCACCACCCACACCGCGGGCTGCTGGCCGCTCGATGCGGACTCGCGATAGCTGAAGCTGCTGCGGCGGTTGCCCTTGTACGAGCGGCCGTTGGTGATGCGCACCTCGATGTCGGCCTCGCGCAGCATCGCCGCGACCGCTTCGACGTTTTCCAGGCGCGCGCTGGTGAACACCTGCCGCATGTCAGCCCTTCGGATGGACGGGGTGGGCGGCCTTCGCGTCGTCGACGACGCGGATCAGGCCTTCCTGCGCGGTGCTGGCGACGAGCCGGCCCGCGCGGTTGTAGATCATCCCGCGCGCCAGCCCGCGCGCGCCCTGTGCGCTGGGGCTGTCGATCGAGTACAGCAGCCAGTCGTCCGCGCGGAACGGGCGATGGAACCACAGCGCGTGGTCGAGCGAGGCCATCTGCACGTTCGGATGGTAGTAGCTGATGCCGTGCGGGAACGTCGCCGTGCCGAGCAGGTGGAAGTCCGACGCGTACGCCAGCAGCGCGCGATGCAGCTCGGCCGCGTCGCCCACGCGCTCGCTCAGGCGGAACCACACCTGCTGGTAGGGCGGGCGCTTCGGCGGCTTCAGTTCGTCGCGCGGATAGACGTGGCGGAACTCGAACGGCCCCTGCCGCGACACCCAGCGCTGGATCTTGGTCGGCAGCTTCGCCAACACGTCGGCCGGCAGCGGATCGGACGGCGCGATGTCGTCCGGCTGCGGCACTTCCGGCGCGGAGAGCTGGTGCTCGCCGCCGCTCTCCTCGCGCTGGAACGAGGCCGCGAACACGAAGATCGGCTGCCCGTGCTGGATCGCGGTGACGCGCCGCACCGAGAAGCTGCCGCCGTCGCGCGTGCGGTCGACGTCGTAGACGATCGGCGCCTCGATGTCGCCGGCGCGCAGGAAGTAGGCGTGCAGTGAATGCGCCGCGCGCGGCTCCTTCGCATCCATCGTCGCCTGCGCCGCCGACAGCGCCTGCCCGAGCACCTGTCCGCCGAAGACGTACTTGGTGCCGATGTCGCGGCTCTGGCCGCGGAACAGGTTGTCCTCGAGGCGCTCGAGCGACAGCAGTTCGATCAGCTCGGAGACGGGCGAGGTCATGGCGGTGGCGGCGTGAAGGGCGGCGCAGTATATCGGCCGCCCTCCGGCGCTCAGAAGTCGAACAGCTCGCCGAGCAGGTTCTTCTTCTTCTTGTACTTGTAGTGGCCCTGGCCGTAGCCGTAGCCGTGCTGCTGCTGCGGCGGATACGCCGGCGGCGGCTGCGCGTGCGCCGGCTGCACCGGCGGCGGCGCGGCCTGCGCGGCGCGCGGCGCAGGCGCACCGGCGCGCTCGATCAGCTTGTCCAGCTCGCCGCGATCCAGCCACACGCCGCGGCACTGCGGGCAGTAGTCGATCTCGATGCCCTGGCGGTCGGTCATGGCCAGGGCGACATCGCAGTTCGGGCATTTCATGGCGCTTCTCCTCGGGCGTGGAGCGAAGATCCGGGCGCGGGCGGCCGATCGCAAGCCTCGACGTTCAGCCGCCGGTCGGACCGCGGCCGGCGCCGTCGGCGGACCGTCAGCCGGCGTAGCGCGCGATGAAGTCGCGCACCTGCGGGTAGACCTGCTCGCGCCAGCGGCGGCCGCTGAAGATGCCGTAGTGGCCGGCGCCCTTCACCGTGAGATGCGCGCGGTCGGCCTCGGCGATGCCGGTGCACAGCTTGTGCGCCGCGCGCGTCTGGCCCTGGCCGGAGATGTCGTCCAGCTCGCCTTCGATCGTCAGCAGGCCGACGCCCTCGATCGCCGCCGGCCGCACGTGTTCGCCGCGCACGTACCACGCGCCCTTCGGCAGCAGGTGCTTCTGGAACACGACGTCGACCGTCTGCAGGTAGTACTCCGCCGGCAGGTCGGCCACCGCGTTGTACTCGTCGTAGAAGCGGCGGTGCGAGGCGGCGTCGTCGAGGTCGCCCTGCACGAGGTGCTGGTAGAAATCCCAGTGCGACTGGAAATGCCGCTCCGGATTCATCGCGACGAAGCCGACGTGCTGCAGGAAACCGGGATACACGCGGCGGCCGTGGCCGGGATAGTTCGGCGGCACCACGTGCACCACGTTCGCCTCGAACCACCACAGCGGGCGCTGCATGGCGAGGTTGTTGACCTGCGTGGGGCTTTCGCGCGTGTCGATCGGCCCGCCCATCATCACCATCGAGCGCGGCACCGGCTCGCCGCGCGCGGCCATCAGCGACACCGCGGCCAGCACCGGCACCGTCGGCTGGCAGACGCTGATGACGTGCAGCGTGCCGGCGCCGATGTGGCGCATGAAGCGATGCACGGTGTCGATGTAGTCGTCGAGCGTGAACGACCCCTCCACCGCGGGCACCATGCGCGCATCGGTCCAGTCGGTGATGTAGACCTTGTGGTCGCGCAGCAGCGTGCGCACGGTGTCGCGCAGCAGCGTGGCGTGGTGGCCGGACAGCGGGGCCACGACAAGCACGGACGGGTCGTCGCGCAGCTCGGCGAGGTCGTCGGCCTGGTCGGCGAAGCGCTTGAAGCGCAGCAGGCGGCAGAACGGCGTGCGCAGCACCTCGCGCTCGACGACCGGGTATTCGGTGCCGTCGATCGTGATGGCGTGGATGTCGAACGTGGGCTTCTCGTAGTCCTTGCCCAGCCGGTACAGCAGCTCGTAGCCGGCCGCCGCGCGCGAGGCGCCGGGCAGGCTCGACAGCCAGCTGCTGGCGTCGCCGTAGGCCTTGGCGCTGGCCTCGGCCCAGTAGGTCATCGGCGCGAGCCACGCGCGGCCGAGTTCGTGCAGGTGGTACAGCATGCGGCAGCCCCTCTGGCCCGCCGACGGGGCGGGCGCTGCGATGTTGCAGTGCAGCGTAGCCGATCGGCCGGATGGTCGCGTTAACGCCCGGCGGGCAGCTCGAGCGCGGCCGCATCCGCGGCCCGCGCCGCCGCGAGGTACAGGTGCGAACCCAGCGCGACGAAGCCGGCGCGCGCGAAGCGCTCGCGGTAGAAGCGCGCCGGACGGCGCTGGAAGCCGACCGTGTCGCCCTCCATCGCGTCGCCGCGCGCGAACGTCTCCAGGAACGCGACGCCGCCGCACAGCGCGGCGAGTCCGGGCAGCCCGCGGTCGATCTCGCGCGCGCCGAGGTAGTGCAGGACGTCGCTGCACACCAGCAGGTCGACGGGCGGGCAGGGGCGCAGGTGTTCGAAGTCGGCGAAGCGCGCGAAGTGCAGGTTGCGCCGCGCGCCGTGCCGGGCGACCGCGTATTCGCTGCTGTCGAAGCCGAGGTAGCGCGCCTTCGGGCGCAGCCGGAGCAGCGGCGCGCGCCACGCGCCTTCGCCGCAGCCGACGTCGAGCACGGTGCGCAGCGGGCGTTCCAGGTGGTACTCCGCGGTCGCCACGGCGATCGCGACCTTGCGCGCGAGCCGCGCGGCGTCGTGGATGCCGGCGTCGCGGTACCAGCCGTCGAAGTAGGCGCGGTCGTAGGTCTTGGTCATGCGTCGCGGGCGGCGGTCGTCGGCGAGGGCGGCGTGCGATCCTAAGCGCGTTTCCACGATCGACGGTGCATCCGATGGCGCAGGCCTACCTCTGGACCAAGACGTTCCACCTCGTGTTCGTGATCGCGTGGATGGCCTCGGTGTTCTACCTGCCGCGCATCCTCGTCAACCTCGCCGAGGCCGGCGGCGAGGCCGCGGTGCGCGATCGCCTCGCGCTGATGGGGCGGCGGCTGTACCGTTTCGGCCACGCCATGTTCGGCATCGCGGTGCTGGTCGGGCTGGCGCTGTGGCTGCATTTCGGCATCGCCGGCGGCTGGCTGCACGCCAAGCTCGCGCTGGTGGTGCTGATGCTCGTGCACTTCGTCGTCGCCGGCCGCTGGCTCAAGCGCGCGGCCGCCGGCGGCGCGCTGCCGTCATCGCGCGCGCTGCGCTGGTTCAACGAGATCCCGGTGTTCGCGCTGGTGGCGGTGGTCTACCTGGTGCTCGCGAAGCCGTTCTAGCCGCTGTCGTCGACCGTGGCCGCGCGAATGCGGAGGCGCGTCCGCGCGGCACGTCGCGGACGCATCGCCGAGCGCTTCGACGCCGTCGTCCCGGCGAAGGCCGGACCCATGTCGGCGCAACGCCAACGTCCATGGATCCCGGCCTGCACGGGGATGACGAGCAAGAGTGTCGAGGCCACTGAAGCTGCCGTCCCGGCGAGGGCCGGGACCCATCTTGCCGGTGCGAAGACACTGGATTCCCGCGTGCGCAGGAATGACGAATCCGGAGAGGCGCGGTGAGCTCCGGACCGATCCCTGGTCCCTGGCCCCCAGTCCCGAGCCCCAGCCCCCAACCCCTCACATCACGTTCGGCTCGCTGAACGCCTCCGGCTCGTCCTCGAACGCGCCGATCGGCACGCAGGTGCAGAACACGTTCTTGTCGCCGTAGACGTTGTCCACGCGCGCCACCGGCGGCCAGTACTTGTGCTGCTTCAGCGTCGGCAGCGGGAACGCCGCCAGCTCGCGCGGATACGCGTGCGTCCACTCGCTGGCCGACACCTGCGTCGCCGTGTGCGGCGCGTGCTTGAGCGGGTTGTCCTCGCGGTCCAGCCGGCCGTCCTCGATCGCGCGGATCTCCTCGCGGATCTGGATCATCGCGTCGACGAAGCGGTCGAGCTCGTGCAGCGACTCGCTTTCGGTCGGCTCCACCATCAGCGTGCCGGCGACCGGGAAGCTCAGCGTCGGCGCATGGAAGCCGAAGTCGATCAGGCGCTTGGCCACGTCCTCGGCGCTGATGCCGGTGGCGTCCTTGATCGGGCGCAGGTCGAGGATGCACTCGTGCGCGACCAGCCCGTTGCGGCCGGCGTACAGCGTCTCGTAGTGCGCCTCGAGCCGCTTGGCGACGTAGTTCGCGTTGAGCAGCGCCACCTGCGTCGCGCGGCGCAGGCCGTGCGCGCCCATCATCGTCACGTACATCCAGCTGATCGGCAGGATCGAGGCGCTGCCGAAGGCGGCTGCGCTGACCATGCCGACCTCTGCTCCTTGAGAAGTGCGGCCATGGATGGCCGCTTCTTGATTCTGGCCGACATGGATGTCGGCACGAACTGATGTCCGCGGCAGGAACGGGGCGAGGTGCGCCTTCACCGCGCACGGCCCGACGCCCGGCCCGCCGCCGCCGTGCGGGATGCAGAACGTCTTGTGCAGGTTGAGATGGCTGACGTCGGAGCCCCACTTGCCGGGCTTGGCGACGCCGACGAGCGCGTTCATGTTGGCGCCGTCGGTGTACACCTGGCCGCCGTGGCGGTGGACGATCTCGCAGATCTCGACGATCGCTTCCTCGAACACGCCGTGCGTCGAGGGGTAGGTGACCATCAGCGCGGCCAGGCGCTCGCCGTGCTTCTCGGCCTTCGCGCGCAGGTCGGCGACGTCGACGTTGCCGTTGGCGTCGCACTTGGTCACGACCACGGTCATCCCGCACATCTGCGCCGACGCCGGGTTGGTGCCGTGCGCGGATTCGGGGATCAGGCAGATGTCGCGATGGCCCTCGCCGCGGCTGCGGTGGTAGGCGCGGATCGCCAGCAGGCCGGCGTACTCGCCCTGCGCGCCGGAGTTCGGCTGCAGACTGACGGCGTCGTAGCCGGTGCACTCCACCAGCATCGCCTCGAGCTGCGCGATGAGTTCGCGGTAGCCGGCGGTCTGGTATGCCGGCGCCAGCGGATGGACGTTGGCGAACTCCGGCCACGTCACCGGGATCATCTCCGCGGTGGCGTTGAGCTTCATCGTGCAGCTGCCCAGCGGGATCATCGTGCGGTCCAGCGCGAGGTCCTTGTCGGCCAGCTGGCGCATGTAGCGCAGCAGCTCGTGTTCGCTGTGGTGCGTGTTGAACACCGGGTGCTGCAGGAACGACGACGTGCGGCGCAGCGCGGCGGGAAGCGCGTCGTCGACGCGGGCGTCGAGCGCGTCCACGTCGTCGAGGCGCGCGTCGAACAGCCCGGCGATCGCGACGATGTCCTCGCGCGTGGTCGTCTCGTCGAGGCTGATGCCCACGCGCGTGGCGTCGATCCGGCGCAGGTTGATGCCGGCCCTGGCCGCGCGCGCGTGCACGTCGGCGGCGTCGACGCCGGTCACCAGCAGCGTGTCGAAGAAGTCGCCCTCGACGGTGGAGCCGCAGCCGCGCAGCGCCGAGGCGAGGATGGACGCGAGCCGGTGCACGCGCCGCGCGATGCGGGTCAGGCCTTCGGGCCCGTGGTAGACGGCGTACATCGACGCCATCACCGCCAGCAGCACCTGCGCGGTGCAGATGTTCGAGGTCGCCTTCTCGCGACGGATGTGCTGCTCGCGCGTCTGCAGCGTGAGGCGGTAGGCGGGCTTGCCGTCGGCGTCGATCGACACGCCGATCAGGCGGCCGGGCATCGAGCGCTTGAACGCGTCGCGGCAGGCCATGAACGCCGCGTGCGGGCCGCCGAAGCCGAACGGCACGCCGAAGCGCTGCGAGTTGCCGACGACGATGTCCGCGCCCCATTCGCCGGGCGCGGCGATCAGCGTCAGCGCCAGCAGGTCGGTGGCCACGGTCACCAGGCCGCCGCGCGCGTGCACGGCGTCGGCGAGCACGCGGTAGTCGCGCACCGCGCCGAACGTGGTCGGGTACTGCAGCAGCACGCCGAACGCGTCGATCTCCGCGGCCTGCGCGTCGTCGCCGAACACCAGCTCGATGCCGAGCGGCTCGGCGCGCGTGCGCAGCACCTCCACCGTCTGCGGATGCACGCCGTCGGACACGAAGAACGCGTTGGACTTCGACTTCGCCGAGCGCTTGGCCAGCGTCATCGCCTCCGCCGCGGCCGTGGCCTCGTCGAGCAGCGAGGCGTTGGCGATCTCCATGCCCGTGAGGTCGGCCACCATCGTCTGGAAGTTGATCAGCGCCTCCATGCGGCCCTGCGAGATCTCCGCCTGGTACGGCGTGTACGCCGTGTACCAGGCGGGGTTCTCGAGGATGTTGCGCAGGATGACGCCCGGCGTGTGGGTGCCGTGGTAGCCCTGGCCGATGAAGCTGCGGAAGACCTTGTTCTTCGACGCGATCGCGCGGATCTTGGCCAGCGCCTCGACCTCGGTGACCGGGTCGGGCAGCGCGAGCGGTGCGGCGGACTTGATGCTCGCGGGCACGATGGCGTCGGTCAGCGCGTCGAGCGATTCGTGGCCGACGACGCGCAGCATGTGCGCGATCTCGGCGTCGTTGGGGCCGATGTGGCGCTCGAGGAAGGCGTCGTGCTGCTCGAGGTCGCGCAGGGAAGCTTTGGTGTCGGACATGGCGGGGCCGCTGGAGGTGGAGGGGCGTGCGATCCCGGCGGCGCCGTGGACCGACTGTGGTCCTGCCTCGCTCCGGCGCGCAGTCGCGACGCGCATCCAGCGCACGCCCGGCCTGCGCGCCTGCATGCGCGCAGGCGCTCGCGGGCTCGCGGCTGTCGCCGCTCGACCGCTGGTGCCGGCTCGCTTCGACGCGTGGCGGGACGCGTGGGGATCGCCCCGCTCGTCCGGCCCGCGCGCCTGCATGCGCGCGGGCGCTCGCCGGCTCGCGGCCGTCGCCGCTCGAAACCCCGGCTTCGCCCCTCTGTCCTTTTGCCTGAGAGTTTGGAGGCGCTACGCGCGCCCCGTGCCCCTTCGGCGCCGGATCGAACCGGTCTCTCCAGAGTTGTGCGACGCGGCGGTCATGGGGCCTGAGCGATCACGGGCGTTGCGCCTTCGGCAGCGGGCTCGCGCCCGCTTCTCCCACCGCGTCCTGCGGGCGCAAGTATAGCCCGCGGCCGCGCGACGACGGCGCTTCAGCGCAACGGCAGGCGCAGGCCGCGGAAGCGGATCACCCCGCGCGCTCCGCCGCGCGCGTCTGTGGGCGCCGACGCCGCCGGGAGGCTCGGCTGCGACGCCGCCGGCGGCGCGGCGGTCGGCGTGCCCGGCGGCAGTAGCGGCGCGGAGCCGTTCATCGGGACCGCCTCGGACGCGAGGTACTGGCGGACCTGCGGGAACACCACGTCGAGCCGCGAGTAGTGATCCTGGTTCAGCGCGTTCGCCAGCGAGCCCGAGTTGGAACACGCCGCGTCGCCGCCGTAGAGCCCGCCGCGCAGCTCCCATTCGCCGCTGCGCGCGCGCACGAACAGGCCCGAGCCGCTGCTGCCGCCTTCGGTCGTGCCGCTGAGCCAGCCGACCGTGTGCCCGGTCGGATTCGAGGACAGCAGCTGGCCGCTGGACACCTTCTTGGCGTCGCCCTGCGGATGGTGGATCGCGAAGACCTCCGTCGAGCCCGCCAGCGGCGCCGCCGACCAGCCGGAGAAATAGGCGCCCGCGGGCGCCGCATCGTTCAGGCGCAGCAGCATGGCGTCGGTGAGGTGGTCGGCATACAGGTAGGCCGCGCCGCCGGTAAGGCGGGTGGTCGTCGCCGACGTCAGGTTCCTGCAGCCCGTCGTCTCGTAGCGCCACACGGTGTTGAGCGTGTTGGCGACCGTCTGCATCTGCGAGGCCACCGGCGCGACGCGGGTGTCGGCGGCGAAGCAGTGGTTCGCCGACCAGAAGTACGGCACCTGCGTGGACGGCACGGTGTCGGCGAGCAGGGTGCCGGTGCAGATGTAGGTGCCGCCGCCGCGCACGAAGATCATGTGCGCGACCGCGTTCTTCGCGTCGACGAAGCGCTGGCCCAGCTCGGCCACGCGGCAGACGGTGTCGACGTTGCACGATCCGGACTCGCCGACCTTCTCGATGATCTTGAAATCGTTGCGGCTGTTGGCGACCAGGTGCGACAGCTTCGGCGCGCCCACGCGCACGGCCGAGGCGGGCACGCCGGCGGGACGGTGGAACTCCAGGATCTGGCGCTCGCCGTCGGTGGCCGGCGTCCAGTACAGGCCTTCGGCGTCCACCAGCCGGCGCATCCGCGCGCCGTCGATCTGCGCGACCGGCGCGGCGGGCGCGTCGGAGCCGCCGACGCGCAGCTCGACGCGATCGTCCATGCGCGTCGCGCGCAGCCCCACGCGCAGGCCGAGCGCGTCCGGCGAGGCGAGCTCGACGCGCGCGACCGCACCGCCGCGACCGTCGGCGACCCAGCGCAGCGCGAGGTCGCCGCCGAGGCGCGCTTCCAGATCCGCGCGCCGCGCCAGCCCGATCTGCGTCGCCTTGCGTGCTGGCGCGGCGTTGTCGCGCTGCAGCTTCAGCAGCCGCTCGATGGCGAGCTCGCGATAGGCCACGCGCGTCGTGCGCGCCTGCGGGTAGGCCGGCATGCGCCAGGCGGGCGCGGCGAGTGCGGCGCTGCGGCTGTATTCGCCGCGCGCGGCGTCCGCGGCGGGCGCCGCGACCGGCAGCGCGAGCAGCATCGCGGTGGCGAGAGACAGCGTCGTGGCGTTGCGCATGGATCCTTCCCCCGGGGATGCACCGGCCCGATTCTGGCACGCGGCCCGCCGTGGGGCACGCGGCCGCCGCGCGCCGCCGGCTACCCTGTGCCGCCACGTCCGGCGTGTTCGATGGCCGCACCCACCGCTCCCGCGTCCCGCGTCCGCCTTGCCGTGCTGCTCGGCGGGCTGGCGATGTTCGGGCCGTTCTCGATCGACACGATCTTCCCGGCATTCCCGCAGATCGGCGCGCAGCTCGCCGCGGACAAGGTCGCGATGCAGCAGACCATCAGCGTGTACCTGGTCGCCTACGCGCTGATGAGCATCGTTCACGGGCCGGTGTCGGACGCGATCGGCCGGCGGCGCGTGATCCTCACCGGGCTGACGGTGTTCGGGCTGGCGTCGGTGGGCTGCGCGCTGGCGACCGACCTGACGACGCTGCTGGCGTTCCGCGCGGTGCAGGGCCTGTCGGCCGGCGTGGGCCTGATCGTGGGGCGCGCGGTGATCCGCGACGTCTACCAGGGCGACGACGCGCAGCGGCTGATGAGCCAGGTGTCGATGATCTTCGGCATCGCGCCGGCGATCGCGCCGATCATCGGCGGCTGGCTGCTCGGCTTCGGTCGCTGGCCGCTGATCTTCTGGTTCCTGGTCGCGTTCACCGTCGGGCTGATCGCGCTGACGTTCGTCGCGCTGCCCGAGACCCACCCGCGCGAAGCGCGGCTGTCGCTCGCGCCGAAGCGGCTGCTGCGCGACTACGCGGGCATCTTCACCAACCCCAGCTTCCAGCGGCTGTCGCTGGCGTCGACGTTCGGCTTCAACGGGCTGTTCCTGTACATCGCCTCGGCGCCGGCGTTCGTGATGGACGTGCTGGGGCTGGACGAGCGCCAGTTCGGATGGTTCTTCGTGCCCACCATCGGCGGCATGGTGCTGGGCGCGTTCATTTCCGGGCGGCTCGCCGGGCGCATGAACGGCGCGCGGATGGCGACGATGGGCTTCGCGATCAGCGGCGTGGCCGGCGCGCTGAACATCCTCTACAACGCGCTCGTCGCCGATCCGGCGATCCCGCTGGCGGTGCTGCCGATGAGCCTCAACGCGCTCGGCATCGCGCTGGTGTTCCCGATCGTGACGCTGGCGATCCTCGACATGTATCCGCGCCAGCGCGGGTCGGCGTCCTCGCTGCAGGCCTTCGTCGGGCTGGTGATCAACGCGCTGATCGCCGGCGCGCTGTCGCCGCTGATCAGCCACACGCCGCTGGCGATGGCGCTGGTGTCGGCGGGCTTTACCGCGCTCGGCTACGTGTTCTGGCGCTGGGAGATCACGCGCCGCCGCGAACCGCCGAAGTGCACGGCCGATGCGGCCGCGCTGGAACCCACCGAACGCCTCTAGCGACGCGCGCGGCGGATCATCGCGACGTACACCGGCACGCCCGCGAACAGCAGCACGCCACCCCACGCGAGCGCTTCCGCGCCCGTGCCGAGAAGCGCGTACGCGCTGTACGCCAGCGCCAGCGCGGCCACGATGCGCGAGCCCACGCCGGTGCCGCGCACCAGCCACGCCGCGCTGCCGGCGAGGTAGGGCAGCAGCGTCGCGGCGGTGGACAGCAGGATCGAGAACGTGAACACCTGCACCAGCGAGCGGCTGTAGTTCGACGCCACCAGCGCGCTGGCGAGCACGCCGCCGACGAGCACGCCGATCCACGGCGTGCCGCGCGCGTCCAGCCGCGCGAACGCCGACGGGAACAGGCCGTCGCGCGCCGGCGCCAGCGGCAGCTGCGCGGACAGCAGCACCCAGCCGTTGAGCGCGCCGAGGCAGGACACCGCCATCACCAGCGCGAGCGCGACGCCGGCGCCGCGGCCCCACAGCGCGGTCGCGGCGTCGGCCATCGGGGCGCTCGACGCCGCCAGCGCGTCGGCCGGCAGCACGCCGAGCACGGCGGTGCAGGCGAGGATGGTTGCGAGCCCCGCGACGAGCGTGCCGACGACGGTGGCACGCGGCACCGTGCGCGATGCGTCCTCGATCGATCCGGCGGGCACGGTCGCCGCCTCCAGCCCGAGCAGCGCCCACAGCGTCAGCGCGACGGTCGCGTGCACCACCCCCGGCAGCGGCTGCGGCGTCGGATTGAACGGGACGAAGCGCGCGCCGTCGACGAACCACAGCGCCACGAGGCCGAACAGCAGCAGGGGCAGCAGCTTGAGCACCGTCGCGGCGACCTGCAGCCGGCCGGCCTCGCGCACGCCGCGCAGGTTCACCGCGCAGCACAGCCACAGCGCGGACAGCGCGACCGCGGCCGCGCGCGCCGGCGTCGCGGTGGCCGCCGGCACCAGCGCGCCGACGCTGCCGGCGAACGCGATGGCGATGGCCGCGGTCGCGCACCAGATCGAGATCCAGTAGCTCCACGCCACCGCGAAGCCCGCGGCGCGGCCGAACGCGTTGCGCGCGTAGACGTACGGCCCGCCGGTCTCCGGCCAGCGCATCGCCAGCCGCGCGAACGTGGAGGCCAGCAGCAGCGCCCCGCCCAGCGTCACCGCCCAGCCGAGCAGGCTCGCCGCGCCGTACGGCGCCAGCGACGCCGGCAGCAGGAACGCGCCGGACCCGATCATGCTGCCGACCACCAGCGCGGTGGCCGACCAGACGCCCAGCGGGCGCGGCGCCGGCGCGCTCATGCGGCGTCGTCGCGGTACGCCGCGCGCAGCCGTTCGTGGAAGTGGTGCACGCCGGTCTCGCGCAGCGGGTTGAGGCGCCCGGCGACGTAGCTGCCGGAGGCCAGGCCGCGCTGCACGTCCTCGCAGATCGCCAGGTCCTCGTGCTGCACCTCGTCGCTGAAGGCGAGGTCGGCGGCCTGCCTCGCCGCGTCGTCGCCGGCGTAATGGAAGTCGAAGTGCACGCGGCAGCGGTCCGCGCCGAGCGGCTGCACACGGTTGGTCTGCAGGCGGCCGGGCAGCACGTTGAGCATCGTGTTGGGCCACAGCCAGTAGTACAGCGCGTCGCCGTCGCCGTAGAGCGCCGGGTCGCTTTCCAGCGGGCTCCACTGCAGCGAATGCCATTCGGCCAGCTCGGTGGCGTAGCTGCGGTAGTCGAGCAGGCGGTTGAGCCCGGGATGCACGTGCGGGACGTGGTAGCCCTCGAGGTAGTTGTCGACGTAGACCTTCCAGTTGCACGCCACGTCGTACGCGACGTGCCGGTGGTGGCCGTATGCCTCCAGCCCGCGCGTAGGGCCGAGGCGCGCGTCGATGCCGGCGACGACCGCCTCGAACGGCGGCGCGCGCCCGGGATCGATGCAGGCGAACACGAGGCCCTGCCAGACGCGCACGTCGAGCTGCGGCAGCCGCACGTTCGCGACGTCGAAGCCGTCCGCGCCGCCCATCTCCGTCGCCGAGCGCAGGCGTCCGTCCAGCGCGTAGGTCCAGCCGTGGTAGCGGCAGCGCAGCGCCTTCGCACCGCGGCCGTCGCAGGCGGCGATCGGCCCGGCGCGGTGGCGGCAGACGTTGTGCAGTACGTGGATCGCGCCGTCGTCGCCCCGCACGGCGACCACCGGCAGTCCCGCGAGGTCGGCGACGACGTGGTCGCCGGCATCGCGCAGCTGCGCGACGTGCGCCACGAGCTGCCAGGCGCGGTCGAACACGGCGCGGCGGTCGAGCGCTGGCATCGCGGGATCGACATAGAAGTGCGCCGGCAGCGCGGTGGCATGTGCGGCCGGCTGAGGCGCGAGGTCGTCGGGCGGGGCGTGCGTCATCGCCGCATTATCGCCCCGCGCCGCGGCGCGGGGCGCCGTCCCGTCGAGCGCGCACCGCAGCGCGCGTCGGGTGTCAACGGGTATCCGCGAATCGCGCGGGCCGCGACAATCGCGCTCCGCTCCGATCGCCGCACCCACCGATGACGTCCAGCTCCACCGACCGCGCCACCGCCACCCGCATCGCCGCCACCATCGCCACGGAGATCGCGGCCGCGCCCGCGCAGGTGGTCGCCGCCGTCGCGCTGCTGGACGAAGGCGCGACCGTCCCGTTCATCGCGCGCTACCGCAAGGAAGTCACCGGCGGGCTCGACGACACCCAGCTGCGCAACCTGGAAACCCGCCTCGCCTACCTGCGCGAACTCGAGGAGCGCCGCGCCGCGGTGCTCGCCAGCATCGACGAGCAGGGCAAGCTGACGCCCGCGCTGCGCGCGGACATCGAGGCCGCCGACAGCAAGTCGCGGCTCGAAGACCTGTACCTGCCGTACAAGCCGAAGCGCCGCACGAAGGCGCAGATCGCTCGCGAAGCCGGGCTCGAACCGCTGGCCGACGCGCTGCTTGTCGATCCCACTCTGCAGCCCGAAGCGCATGCCGCGACGTTCGTCGATGCGGACAAGGGCGTGGCCGACGCGAAGGCCGCGCTCGACGGCGCGCGCGCGATCCTGATGGAACGCTGGGGCGAGGATCCCGCGCTGGTCGGCTCCCTGCGCGACTGGCTGCAGCAGGTCGGCGTGATCCGCGCGCGGGTGATCGAGGGCAAGGAGGCCGCCGGCGCCAAGTTCCGCGACTACTTCGACCACGCCGAGCCGCTGGCGAAGATCCCGTCGCACCGGCTGCTGGCGCTGTTCCGTGCGCGACGGGAAGAGGTCATCACGCTCGATCTCGACGCTGGCCCCGACGCCGAGGCCGGCCACCAGCAGGCCGAAGGCCGCGTCGCCGCGCATGCCGGCGTCGCGGCGCGCGGCCGCGCGGCCGACGCGTGGCTGATGCAGGCCGTGCGGCTGACGTGGCGCGCGAAGCTGCATCTGCACCTGATGCTCGACCTGTTCGCGCAGGCGCGCGAGCGCGCCGAGGCGGACGCGATTGCCGTGTTCGGCGACAACCTCAAGGACCTGCTGCTCGCCGCGCCCGCCGGCCCGCGCGTGGTGATGGGCCTCGATCCCGGCCTGCGCACGGGCGTGAAGGTCGCCGTCGTCGACCGCACCGGCAAGCTGGTGGACACCGCGACGATCTATCCGCACGAACCCAAGCGGCAGTGGGACGGCTCGCTGCACGCGCTGCAGGCGCTGTGCGCGAAGCACGGCGTCGAGCTCATCGCGATCGGCAACGGCACGGCCAGCCGCGAGACCGAGCGCCTGGCCGCCGACCTGATCAAGCGCGCACCGGAGCTCAGGCTCACCAAGATCGTGGTGAGCGAGGCGGGCGCGTCCGTGTACTCGGCGTCCGAGCTGGCCGCGCGCGAGTTCCCGACGCTGGACGTCAGCCTGCGCGGCGCGGTGTCGATCGCGCGCCGGCTGCAGGATCCGCTGGCGGAGCTGGTCAAGATCGAACCGAAGGCGATCGGCGTCGGCCAGTACCAGCACGACGTCGATCCGTTCAAGCTCGCGCGCCGGCTCGACGCGGCGGTGGAGGATTGCGTCAACGCGGTGGGCGTGCACGTCAACACCGCCTCGGCGCCGCTGCTGGCGCGCGTGGCGGGGCTGTCGTCGACCGTGGCCGAGAACATCGTGATGTTCCGCGATGCACACGGCCCGTTCCGCCGCCGCCGCGACCTGCTGAAGGTACCGCGGCTGGGCGAGAAGACGTTCGAGCAGTGCGCCGGCTTCCTTCGCATCGCCGACGGCGACGAGCCGCTGGACGCATCGTCCGTGCATCCCGAGGCCTACCCGGTGGTGGAGCGCATCGTCGCGCAGTGCGGGCGCGACGTGCGCGCGCTGATGGGCGACGCGCCGTTCGTGCGCGCGCTGAAGCCCGAGGCCTACGTCGACGAGCGCTTCGGCGTGCCGACCGTGCGCGACATCCTGCGCGAGCTCGAGAAGCCCGGCCGCGACCCGCGCCCGGAATTCGCGGCCGCGCGCTTCGCCGACGGCGTCGAGGACATCGGCGACCTCAGGCCCGGCATGGTGCTGGAAGGCGTGGTGACCAACGTGGCCGCGTTCGGCGCGTTCGTCGACATCGGCGTGCACCAGGACGGCCTGGTGCACATCTCCGCGCTGGCCGACCGCTACGTGCGCGATCCGCGCGAGGTGGTGAAGGCCGGCGACATCGTCAAGGTCAAGGTGCTGGAGGTCGACGTGGCGCGCAAGCGCATCGCGCTGACGCGCCGGCTGGACGACACCGTCGATGCGGCGCGCGATCGTGCACGTCCCGGCGGACGCGCCGACGAGCGCGGCGCGCGCCCGGCGCGCCGCGACGCGCCGCGCGGTGCCGCATC
>JXCB02000046.1 GCA_000828075.3 Tolypothrix campylonemoides VB511288
GCCGTCAGCGTCGTCTTGCCGTGGTCCACGTGACCAATCGTGCCCACGTTCACGTGGGGCTTGGTGCGCTCGAACTTGCCCTTGGCCATTGCTCTACTCCGGGATGTCTGATGCTTGGGGAATGATGGGGGACCGCAGCGGCCGTCGCGCCGTGGAAGGCGCGACGGTCACGCGGATCAGGACTTCTTGATGACCGACTCGGCGATGTTGGCCGGCGCCTCGGCGTAGTGGTCGAACTCCATCGTGAAGGTCGCGCGGCCCTGCGACATCGAGCGCAGCGACGTGGCGTAGCCGAACATCTCGCCCAGCGGCACCACCGCGTTGATGAGCTTGCCCGACGGGCTGTCGTCCTGGCCCTGCAGGATGCCGCGACGACGGCTGATGTCGCCCATCACGTCGCCGAGGTAATCCTCGGGGGTGACGACTTCGACCTTCATCATCGGCTCGAGCAGCACCGGGTTGGCCTTGTGGAAGCCTTCCTTGAAGCCCATGGAGCCGGCGATCTTGAACGCCATTTCCGACGAGTCGACCTCGTGGTACGAACCGTCGACCAGGCGCACCTTGACGTCCACGATCGGGTAGCCGGCCATGATGCCGTTGGCCACCGCTTCCTGGATGCCCTTGTCCACCGCCGGGATGTACTCCTTCGGCACCACGCCGCCGACGATCGCGTTCTCGAACGCGTAGCCCGCGCCGCGCTCCTGCGGCTCGATCTCGAGCCACACGTGGCCGAACTGGCCCTTGCCGCCCGACTGGCGCACGAACTTGCCTTCGGACTTCACCGACTTGCGGATCGTCTCGCGGTAGGCCACCTGCGGCTTGCCGACGTTCGCCTCGACGTTGAACTCGCGCTTCATGCGGTCGACGATGATCTCGAGGTGCAGCTCGCCCATGCCCGAGATGATGGTCTGGCCCGACTCCTCGTCGGTGCGCACGCGGAAGGACGGATCCTCCTGCGCGAGGCGCGACAGCGCGATGCCCATCTTCTCCTGGTCGGACTTCGTCTTCGGCTCGACCGCCATCGAGATCACCGGCTCCGGGAACGTCATGCGCTCGAGCGTGATGACCTTGTCCTGCGAGCACAGCGTGTCGCCGGTGGTGACGTCCTTCAGGCCCACCGCCGCGGCGATGTCGCCCGCGCGCACTTCCTTGATCTCGTCGCGGTTGTTGGCGTGCATCTGCAGGATGCGGCCGATGCGCTCCTTCTTCGACTTGATCGGGTTGAACACCTGGTCGCCGGCGTTGAGCGTGCCCGAGTAGACGCGGAAGAACGTCAGCGAACCCACGAACGGGTCGGTCATGATCTTGAAGGCCAGCGCCGAGAACGGCTCGGTGTCCAGCGCCTTGCGCTCGGCTTCCTTCTCGTCGTCGTCGATGCCCTTGACCGGCGGACGGTCGGCCGGCGACGGCAGCAGCTGGATCACCGCGTCGAGCATGGCCTGGACGCCCTTGTTCTTGAACGCGGTGCCGCAGAACACCGGCACGATCTCCGTGCGGATGGTGCGCTCGCGGATGCCGGCGATGATCTCGGCCTCGGACAGCTCGCCCTCGTTGAGGTACTTGTCCATCAGCTCTTCGTTGGCCTCGGCCGCGGCCTCGACCATGAACGCGCGCGCGGCCTCGGCCTTCTCCTTGAGGTCGGCCGGGATGTCGCGGTACTCGAACTTCGTGCCCTGCGACGCCGCGTCCCACGCGATCGCCTTCATCTTGACGAGGTCGACCACGCCCTCGAACTGATCCTCGGCGCCGATCGGCACCTGCATCGGCACGGCGTAGGCGTTCAGGCGCGACTTCAGCTGGTCGACGACCTTGTCGAAGTTGGCGCCGGTGCGGTCCATCTTGTTGACGAACGCCATGCGCGGCACGGCGTACTTGTTCGCCTGGCGCCACACGGTTTCCGACTGCGGCTGCACGCCGCCGACGGCGCACAGCACGAACACCGCACCGTCGAGCACGCGCAGCGAGCGTTCGACCTCGATGGTGAAGTCGACGTGGCCGGGGGTGTCGATGATGTTGAAGCGGTGCTCCGGAAGCGACATGTCCATGCCCTTCCAGAAGCACGTCGTCGCGGCCGACGTGATCGTGATGCCGCGCTCCTGCTCCTGCTCCATCCAGTCCATCGTCGCGGCACCTTCGTGCACTTCGCCGATCTTGTGGTTGACGCCGGTGTAGAAAAGGATGCGCTCCGTCGTGGTGGTCTTGCCGGCATCGATGTGGGCCATGATGCCGAAGTTGCGGTAGCGCTCGATGGGAGTGGTGCGAGCCACGGGAGCCTCTCGGTTTTTCGGGATTCCAGATGGCCGGACGCCGCCTCGTCGGCGGCATCCGGTTCGCTCGGCGGGGGCTCCGCCGGGTCACGCGCGCTGCGCGTGGGCGCCGGCGGTGCCGGCGCCGGACTACGGCCGTCTTACCAGCGGTAGTGGGCGAAGGCCTTGTTGGCTTCCGCCATGCGGTGGGTCTCTTCGCGCTTCTTGATCGCGCCGCCGCGGTTCTCCGAGGCGTCCAGCAGCTCCGCCGCGAGCTTGCGCGGCATGCTGTTCTCGCCGCGCTTGCGGGCGGAGTCGATCAGCCAGCGCATCGCGAGCGCGGTGCGGCGCGACGCGCGCACTTCGACCGGCACCTGGTAGGTGGCGCCGCCGACGCGGCGCGACTTGACCTCGACGGCCGGGGCGACGTTGCCGAGCGCCTTCTCGACCAGCTCGAGGGCGTTCGGGTTCTTCTCGCCGATCACGTCCATCGCGCCGTACACGATCTTCTCGGCAACCGACTTCTTGCCGCTCTGCATGACCATGTTGATGAAGCGCGCGATCGTCTCGCTGCCGTGCTTGGGATCGGGCAGGACCGAGCGCTGCGGGGTGGAACCTTTACGCGACATAGTTCGATTTCTCTCTAGGACGGGGCGGGCCCGTCGTCGTCACAGGCGGCGGGCCGGGCCCGCACCATCGGTTGCGATCAGGACTTCGGGCGCTTGGCGCCGTACTTCGAACGGCCCTGGCGGCGCTTCTGCACGCCGGCGGCGTCGAGCGAGCCGCGCACGGTGTGGTAGCGCACGCCCGGCAGGTCCTTGACGCGGCCGCCGCGGATCAGCACGACCGAGTGCTCCTGCAGGTTGTGGCCCTCGCCACCGATGTAGGAGATCACCTCGTAGCCGTTGGTCAGGCGCACCTTGGCCACCTTGCGTAGCGCCGAGTTCGGCTTCTTCGGGGTGGTGGTGTAGACGCGCGTGCACACGCCGCGACGCTGCGGGCAGTTCGCCAGCGCCGGCGAGGCGCTCTTGTAGGTCGTCGCCTGCCGCGGCTTGCGGACGAGCTGATTGATGGTTGCCATGCGTTCGTTGGGTTCTGTGTGGTCGGGCGGGGCCCGGCGGAAAACGACGGCAGGCCGGAACCCGGCCCACCGAGACGGAAAAGTATAGCCCGCGTCAACGCGGAGCGTCAACGCGAGCCGGGCTTCGATGGGCGGGGCCGGCCGCGATGGCGGCGGGCCGACGCCCGGATCCACCCGTCCTGGACCGAACACGAGGCGCCGGGTCCGTGGCGCCTCTTTTCGGGATCTGGGGCGGTCGCTGCGGACCGCCGGATGACGCCATCTTACAGGCTGCCGCTCTCCTCGCCGGCGTCCACGGCCTCGGCCTGCGTCGATTCGCCGCCGCCGGTCAGCGTCTCCAGCTCCGACTCGGTGAGGCCCGAGGCGTTGCGGCGGCGCTGCGTGTGGTAGGCCATGCCGGTGCCGGCCGGGATCAGGCGGCCGACGATGACGTTCTCCTTGAGGCCGCGCAGGCTGTCGCGCGTGCCGCGGACGGCCGCCTCGGTGAGCACGCGGGTGGTCTCCTGGAACGACGCCGCGGAGATGAACGACTCGGTGGCCAGCGACGCCTTGGTGATGCCCAGCAGCACCGGATCGAACTTCACCGGCAGCTCGTTGCGCGTGGCCAGCTTGGCGTTCTCCTCGATGACGCGCTGGCGCTCGACCTGCTCGCCGTTGAGGAAGCGGCCGTCGCCCTGGTCGGTGATCTCGACCTTGCGCAGCATCTGGCGAATGATCACCTCGATGTGCTTGTCGTTGATCTTCACGCCCTGCAGGCGGTAGACGTCCTGGATCTCCTTGGTCAGGTACGACGCCAGCGGCTCCACGCCGAGCAGGCGCAGGATGTCCTGCGGGCTCGGCTCGCCGTCCACGATCGTCTCGCCCTTCTCCACGTGCTCGCCTTCGAACACGATGATCTGGCGGTACTTCGGGATCAGCTCCTCGTGCTCCGTGCCGTCGGTGTCCTTGATGATCAGGCGCTGCTTGCCCTTGGTCTCCTTGCCGAAGCTGACGATGCCCGAGCGCTCGGCCAGGATCGCGGGATCCTTCGGCTTGCGCGCCTCGAACAGGTCGGCCACGCGCGGCAGACCGCCGGTGATGTCGCGGGTCTTCGACGCTTCCTGCGGGATCTTGGCGACGACGTCGCCCACGCCCACCGGGGCGCCGTCCTGCAGGTTCACGATCGAACGCGGCGGCAGCATGTACTGCGCCGGCAGGTCGGTGCCGGGGATCTGCAGGTCCTTGCCGTTCGCATCGACGATGCGGACGATCGGGCGCAGGTCCTTCGCCTGGGTGCCGCGGCGCTTCGGGTCGGTGATCTCGCGCGAGGCCAGGCCGGTCAGCTCGTCGGTCTTCTCGATGACGGTGACGCCGTCGATGAAGTCGATGAAGCGGATGAAGCCGGCCACTTCCGACACGATCGGATGGTTGTGCGGATCCCAGTTCGCGACCTGCTGGCCGGCCTTGATCTCCGCGCCGTCCTTGACCGTGATGGTCGCGCCGTACGGCAGCTTGTAGCGCTCGCGCTCGCGACCGTGGCCGTCGAGCACCGACAGCTCGCCCGAGCGCGACACCGCGACCAGGTGGCCGTTGGCGTGCTGCACGTGCTTGAGGTTGTTGAACTTGATCGTGCCGGTCGTCTTGACGGTGACGTTGTCGATCGCCGCCGCACGCGACGCCGCGCCGCCGATGTGGAACGTCCGCATCGTCAGCTGCGTGCCGGGCTCGCCGATCGACTGCGCGGCGACCACGCCCACGGCCTCGCCGAGGTTGACGATGTGGCCGCGGCCGAGGTCGCGGCCGTAGCAGTGCGCGCAGACGCCGAACGCGCTTTCGCACGTGATCGTCGAGCGCACCTTGATCGACTGCACGCCGGCGTCCTCGAGCTTCTGCACCCACTGCTCGTCGAGCAGCATGTTGCGGGTGACGACCGGATCCTCGTCGTTGCCCGGCAGGAACACGTCCTCGGCCACGATGCGGCCGAGCACGCGATCGCGCAGCGGCTCGACGACGTCACCGCCTTCGACGATCGGCGTCATCGTCAGGCCCTCGTACGTGCCGCAGTCGGGCTCGGTGATGACCACGTCCTGCGCCACGTCGACGAGGCGGCGGGTCAGGTAGCCCGAGTTCGCCGTCTTCAGTGCCGTATCGGCAAGACCCTTGCGGGCGCCGTGGGTCGAGATGAAGTACTGCAGGACGTTGAGGCCTTCGCGGAAGTTCGCGGTGATCGGCGTCTCGATGATCGAGCCGTCCGGCTTGGCCATCAGGCCGCGCATGCCCGCGAGCTGGCGGATCTGCGCCTGCGAACCGCGCGCGCCGGAGTCGGCCATGATGTAGATCGAGTTCATCGACTTCTGGTCGATGGTCCTGCCCTCGGCGTTGGCGACCTTCTCGGTGCCGATCGCGTCCATCATCGCCTTGGCCACGCGCTCGTTCGTGCGCGACCAGATGTCGACGACCTTGTTGTAGCGCTCGCCCGCGGTGACCAGGCCCGACTGGTACTGCTGCTGGATCTCCAGCACCTCGGCTTCGGCCTCGGCGAGGATCTCCTTCTTCTCCAGCGGGATGGTCATGTCGTCGATGCCGATCGACACGCCGGCACGCGTGGCATAGCCGAAGCCCGTGTACATCAGCTGGTCGGCGAAGACCACGGTCTCCTTCAGGCCCAGCATGCGGTAGCAGGTGTTGATCAGGCGGCTGATCGCCTTCTTGTTGAGCTCGGTGTTGACCAGCGCGAACGGCAGGCCGTCCGGCAGGATCTCGCGCAGCAGGGCGCGGCCGATGGTCGTGTCGACCACCGACGTGCGCTGCTGGCGGCTGCCGTCCTCGCTCACCACCGTCTCGCTGATGCGCACCTTGACCTTGGCGTGCAGCTCGACGACGCGGTTGTCGTACGCGCGCTTGACCTCGGCGACGTTGGCGAACGCCATGCCTTCGCCCTTCTTGTTCTCCAGGGCGCGGGTCATGTAGTACAGGCCGAGCACGACGTCCTGCGACGGCACGATGATCGGCTCGCCGTTCGCCGGCGACAGGATGTTGTTCGACGACATCATCAGCGCGCGCGCTTCCAGCTGCGCCTCGAGGCTCAGCGGGACGTGCACGGCCATCTGGTCGCCGTCGAAGTCGGCGTTGAACGCGGTGCAGACCAGCGGGTGCAGCTGGATCGCCTTGCCCTCGATCAGCACCGGCTCGAACGCCTGGATGCCCAGGCGGTGCAGCGTCGGCGCGCGATTCAGCAGCACGGGATGCTCGCGGATGACCTCCTCGAGGATGTCCCAAACCGCGGCCTCTTCACGCTCGACGAGCTTCTTGGCCGCCTTGATCGTGGTGGCCAGGCCCAGGCGCTGCAGCTTGGAGAAGATGAAGGGCTTGAACAGCTCCAGCGCCATCTTCTTCGGCAGGCCGCACTCGTGCAGGCGCAGGGTCGGGCCGACCACGATGACCGAGCGGCCCGAGTAGTCCACGCGCTTGCCGAGCAGGTTCTGGCGGAACCGGCCCTGCTTGCCCTTGATCATGTCGGCGAGCGACTTCAACGGCCTCTTGTTCGTGCCGGTGATGGCGCGGCCGCGGCGGCCGTTGTCCATCAGCGCGTCCACCGACTCCTGCAGCATGCGCTTCTCGTTGCGCACGATGATGTCGGGCGCGTTGAGCTCGAGCAGGCGACGCAGGCGGTTGTTGCGGTTGATGACGCGGCGGTAGAGGTCGTTGAGGTCCGACGTCGCGAAGCGGCCGCCGTCCAGCGGGACGAGCGGGCGCAGGTCCGGCGGCAGCACCGGCAGCACGGTCATGACCATCCACTCCGGGCGGTTGCCGGAGTCGAGGAACGCCTCGACCAGCTTGATGCGCTTGGTGAGGCGCTTGAGCTTGGTCTCGCTGTTGGTCGCGGCGATCTCTTCCTTCAGGCGCACCATCTCCGCCTGCAGGTCGATCGTGCGCAGCAGCTCGTAGACGGCCTCGGCGCCCATCGCGGCCTCGAAGTCGTCGCCGTGCTCCTGGCGCGCGGTGAGGAACTGCTCCTCGGTGAGCAGGTTGCCCCGCTCCATCGGCGTCAGGCCCGGCTCCGTGACCACGTAGGCCTCGAAGTACAGGATGCGCTCGATGTCGCGCAGGGTCATGTCGAGCATCAGGCCGATGCGCGACGGCAGCGACTTCAGGAACCAGATATGCGCGACCGGCGAGGCGAGGTCGATGTGGCCCATGCGCTCGCGGCGCACCTTGGCCAGCGTGACCTCGGTGCCGCACTTCTCGCAGACCACGCCGCGGTGCTTCATGCGCTTGTACTTGCCGCACAGGCACTCGTAGTCCTTGATCGGGCCGAAGATGGCCGCGCAGAACAGGCCGTCGCGCTCGGGCTTGAACGTGCGGTAGTTGATCGTCTCCGGCTTCTTGACTTCGCCGTAGGACCAGCTGCGGATCAGGTCCGGCGAGGCCAGGCCGATCTTGATGGCATCGAAGTCGATGACCGTGCGCTGCTGGTTGAAGAGGTTGAGCAGGTCTTTCATGGGGATCTCCGGGATTCGGGGGCAGAGGTCACGGGTGCGTCAGGACGTCCCGTGCCTCAGTGCTCCTCGAGCTCCATGTTGATGGCGAGCGAGCGGATCTCCTTCACGAGCACGTTGAAGGACTCCGGCATGCCGGCCACCATTTCGTAGTTGCCGTCGACGATGTTCTTGTACATCTGGTTGCGGCCCTGCACGTCGTCGGACTTCACCGTCAGCATTTCCTGCAGGGTGTAGGCCGCGCCGTAGGCTTCCAGCGCCCAGACTTCCATCTCGCCGAAGCGCTGGCCGCCGAACTGCGCCTTGCCGCCCAGCGGCTGCTGGGTGACGAGCGAGTACGGACCGGTCGAACGCGCGTGCATCTTGTCGTCGACCAGGTGATTGAGCTTCAGCATGTGCATGTAGCCCACCGTCACCGGGCGCTCGAACGCCTCGCCGGTGCGGCCGTCGAACAGTGTGGTCTGCCCGCTCTCGGGCAGGTCGGCGAGCTTGAGCATCGTCTTGAGCTCGGCCTCGGCCGCGCCGTCGAACACCGGCGTCGCCATCGGCACGCCGTCGGTCAGGTTGCGGGCCAGGCGCAGCAGCTCCTCGTCGGAGAACTGCGCCAGGTCCACGCGCTGGCCGGCGAGGCTCTTGTCGTGGTTGTAGATCTGGTCGAGGAACGCGCGCAGCTCGGCGATCTTGGCCTGCGCCTCGAGCATGCGCTGGATCTTCTGGCCCAGGCCCTTGGCGGCCCAGCCCAGGTGCGTCTCGAGGATCTGGCCGATGTTCATTCGGCTCGGCACGCCCAGCGGGTTGAGCACGATGTCCACCGTCTGGCCGTCGGCCATGTACGGCATGTCCTCGACCGGCACGATGGTGGACACCACGCCCTTGTTGCCGTGGCGGCCGGCCATCTTGTCGCCGGGCTGGATGCGGCGCTTCACCGCCAGGAACACCTTGACCATCTTCAGCACGCCCGGGGCGAGGTCGTCGCCCTGGGTGATCTTGCCGCGCTTGTCGGCGAAGCGCTTGTCGAACTCGGCCTGGTGCACCTCGATCTGCTTCTGCGCGCGCTCGATCGCCTCGACGGCGTCCTCGTCCTTCATGCGCAGGTTGAACCACTCCTTGCGCGGCAGGCTGTCGAGCACGAGCGAGGTGACGGTGTCGCCCTTCTTCAGGCCGCCGCCGCCGTTGGCCACCTTCCCGAGCAGCTGCGAGCGCAGGCGGTCGTAGATCGCCGCCTCGAGGATGCGGAACTGGTCGTCGAAGTCCTTCTTGACGCGCTTGATCTCGGACTCCTCGATCTGGCGCGCGCGCGCGTCCTTCTCGATGCCGTCGCGGGTGAACACCTGCACGTCGATGACGGTGCCGTCCATGCCCGGCGGCACGCGCAGCGAGCTGTCCTTCACGTCGGACGCCTTCTCGCCGAAGATCGCGCGCAGCAGCTTCTCCTCGGGCGTGAGCTGGCTCTCGCCCTTCGGCGTCACCTTGCCGACGAGGATGTCGCCGGCGCGGACCTCGGCGCCGATGTACACCACGCCCGACTGGTCGAGGCGGTTGAGCGCCTGCTCCGACACGTTCGGGATGTCGGCGGAAATCTCCTCCGGCCCCAGCTTCGTGTCGCGCGCCACGCAGGTGAGTTCTTCGATGTGGATCGTCGTGTAGCGATCCTCCTCGACCACGCGCTCGGAGAGCAGGATCGAGTCCTCGAAGTTGTAGCCGTTCCACGGCATGAACGCGACCAGCATGTTCTGGCCGAGCGCGAGCTCGCCGATGTCCGTCGACGGGCCGTCGGCCAGCACGTCGCCGCGCGCCACCACGTCGCCCACGTTCACCAGCGGGCGCTGGTTGATGCAGGTGTTCTGGTTGGAGCGCGTGTACTTGATCAGCGTGTAGATGTCGACGCCGGCATCGGTCTCGCCGGAAATCTCGTTCTCGTTGACCTTGACCACGATGCGGCCGGCGTCGATCTGCTCGACGGTGCCGCCACGGCGCGCGTTGACGGTGACGCCGGAGTCGCGCGCCACGGCGCGCTCGATGCCGGTGCCGACCAGCGGCTTCTGGCTGCGCAGCGTCGGCACGGCCTGGCGCTGCATGTTGGCGCCCATCAGCGCGCGGTTGGCGTCGTCGTGCTCGAGGAACGGAACCAGCGCGGCGGCCACCGACACGGTCTGCATCGGCGAGACGTCCATGAAGTGGATCTCGCTCGGCGGACGCAGCATCGATTCGCCCTGGTAGCGGCAGGCGACGAACTGGGCGGTGATGCGGCCCTTCTCGTCCTGCGGCGCGTTGGCCTGGGCGATGACGTACTCGTTCTCCTCGATCGCCGACAGGTACTCGACGTCGTCGGTGACGCGGCCGTCCACGACCTTGCGGTACGGCGTCTCGAGGAAGCCGTAGCGGTTGGTGCGCGCGAACACGGCCAGCGAGTTGATCAGGCCGATGTTCGGGCCTTCCGGCGTCTCGATGGTGCAGACGCGGCCGTAGTGCGTCGGGTGCACGTCGCGCACCTCGAAGCCGGCGCGCTCGCGGGTCAGGCCGCCCGGGCCGAGCGCGGAGACGCGGCGCTTGTGCGTGACCTCGGACAGCGGGTTGTTCTGGTCCATGAACTGCGACAGCTGCGAGGAGCCGAAGAACTCCTTGATCGCGGCGGCGACGGGCTTCGCGTTGATCAGCTCCTGCGGCGTCAGGCCCTCGCTTTCGGCCATCGACAGGCGCTCCTTGACCGCGCGCTCGACGCGGACCAGGCCCACGCGGAACACGTTCTCGGCCATCTCGCCCACCGAACGCACGCGGCGGTTGCCGAGATGGTCGATGTCGTCGACCACGCCGCGGCCGTTGCGGATCTCGGTCAGCACGCGGATCACGTCGAGGATGTCGGAGCTGTCGCCGTTGGCGGCGCGCAGGCGGCCGGACTCCTCGTCCTTGCGGTCCTGGAAGTACTTGGCGTCGTACAGCACCGCCGAGCCTTCCGTTTCCTTGCGGCCGAGGCGGCGGTTGAACTTCATCCGGCCCACGCCCGACAGGTCGTAGCGCTCGAAGGTGAAGAACAGGTTGTGGAACAGGTTCTGCGCGGCGTCCTTCGTCGGCGGCTCGCCGGGGCGCATCATCCGGTAGATCTCGACCAGCGCCTCGAGCTGCGTCTTCGACGGGTCGATGCGCAGCGTGTTGGAGATGTACGGGCCGCGGTCGAGGTCGTTGACCCACAGCGTGCCGACGGTCTCGATGCCGGCCTTGCGCAGCTTCGCCAGCTGGTCGTCGGTGATCTCGTCGTTGGCGTTGGCCAGCAGTTCGCCGGTCTTCGCGTCGACCACGTCGTGCGCGAGGATGCGGCCGAGCAGGTACTCGTCCGGCACGGCCAGCGCGGCGATGCCCGACTGCTCGAGCTGCTTCACGTGGCGCGCGGTGATGCGCTTGCCGGCCTCGACGATCACGCGGTCGCCGTCGGCGAGGTCGAAGTTCAGCGTCTCGCCGCGCAGGCGCTCGGGCACCAGCTCGAGCTGCACGCCCTCGGGGAGGATGTGGAACGTGTTGATCTCGAAGAAGTGCCGCAGCATCTCCTCGTTGTTGTAGCCGAGCGCGCGCAGCAGGATCGTCACCGGCAGCTTGCGGCGACGGTCGATGCGGGTGAACAGCGCGTCCTTCGGGTCGAACTCGAAGTCCAGCCACGAGCCGCGGTACGGGATGATGCGCGCGCTGTAGAGCAGCTTGCCGGACGAATGCGTCTTGCCGCGGTCGTGGTCGAAGAACACGCCCGGGCTGCGGTGCAGCTGGGAGACGATGACGCGCTCGGTGCCGTTGACGATGAAGGTGCCGTTCTCGGTCATGAGCGGGATCTCGCCCATGTAGACCTCCTGCTCCTTCACGTACTTGATGGCCTTGGTCGACGACTCGCGGTCGTAGATCACCAGGCGCACGGTCACGCGCAGCGGGGCGCCGTAGCTCAGGCCACGGTTGCGGCACTCGCGCTCGTCGAACGCCGGCTCGCCGAGCTTGTAGCCGACGTACTCCAGCGCGGCGTTGCCGCTGTAGCTGACGATCGGGAACACCGACTTCAGGGCCGCGTGCAGACCCTTGTCGTCGCGCTTGGACGCCTCGGTGTGTTCCTGCAGGAACTCGCGGTAGGAGTCGACCTGGATGGCGAGCAGGAACGGCACTTCCAGGATGGACTTGCGCTTGCCGAAGTCCTTGCGGATGCGCTTCTTCTCGGTGAACGAGTAGTTCGACGCGGACGTGATGGTCATGGGGAGCTGCGCCTCGTTGAAGCCGGGATGCGGGATCCGGAATCGTCGGAAGGCGGCGGACCCACGCCTTCGCATCCAATCCCGGACCCCCGGTCAGAACTGTCAGTTGGAAGCCGCGCGTATTGCCGGCACGCGCACGCCTTCTGGAGCTGCTTCCAACTACCAACTCGGTGGGTTTGTGTTGCGGTGTTGCCCGCGGAGGCGGAGCGATGGACGGTGCCGCCTGTCCGTCGATCCGCGCGCGCGTTGACGCGGTGCCTCTACAACGCCGAAGGCCGAGGGCTCGCGCCCCCGGCTTCCGGTCCTTCTACCGTCATTCCCGCAAGGACGGGAACCGGCGATTTCGATGCAACTGACGCGACATCGGGAGCTGTGGATCCCGGCCAGGAGCATGCCGGGATGACGCAGTGCCCACCGTGGATCCCGGCTGGGAGCATGCCGGGATGACGCATCGACGAAGTCAGTGGATCCCGGCCAGGAGCGCGCCGGGATGACGCAGCGACCACCGTGGATCCCGGCCAGGAGCATGCCGGGATGACGCATCGGCAAAGGCGACCGCGCGGAGCGCGGTCGCGCCGATGCGTCACTTGATCTCGACGGTCGCGCCGGCGGCTTCGAGGTCCTTCTTCATCTTGGCGGCGTCGTCCTTCGACACAGCTTCCTTCACGGTGCCGCCGGCCTCGGTGAGATCCTTGGCTTCCTTCAGGCCCAGGCCGGTGATGGCGCGGACGGCCTTGATGACCTCGACCTTCTTTTCGCCGGCCGACTTCAGGATGACGTTGAACTCGGTCTGCTCTTCGACCGCCGGGCCGGCGGCGGCCGGGCCGGCCGCGGCGACGACCGGGGCGGCGGCGGACACGCCGAACTTCTCTTCGATGGCCTTCACCAGCTCCATCACTTCCATCAGCGACTTGGCGGCGATGGCGTCGACGATCTGCTCGTTGGACAGGGACATTGGGATCTACCTCTGGAAATTGGTTTCGAAATTGGGATCAGGAAAGACGTCGACGGGCTCAGGCGGTTTCCGCGGTCTCGGCGGCAGCCTCGGCCGGCGCGGCGTCGCCGCCACCCTGCTTGTCGGCCACGGCCTTGACGGCACGCGCGAACATCGCGGCCGGCTCGGCCAGCACGCGGGCGAGCATCGCCAGCGCCTGTTCGCGGGTCGGCAGCGCGGCCAGCACGTCGACGTGGGCGGCCGGCAGCAGCTTGCCTTCCACCGACACGACCTTGGCCTTGAGCTTGTCGTTGGTCTTCGACGCGTCCTTGATGAGGCGGCCGGCGGCGCCGGGCTCCTCGAGCGAGAACGCATACAGCAGCGGACCGACCAGGGCGTCCTTCACGCAGGCGAACTCGGTGCCTTCGACGGCACGCGACGCCAGCGTGTTCTTGACGACCCGGAGGTACACGCCCGTTTCGCGAGCCTTCTTGCGCATCTCGGTCATCTGACTGACCGTGGTGCCCGCGTACTCGGCCGCGACCAGGGAGTGCGCCTTGCCGGCGATATCCGCCAGCTCCGCGACGACTTCCTGCTTCTGGGACAGATTGAGAGCCATTGCACTCCTCCAGTTGAACTCCGGGACGGCGCATCGCCGTCGCGGGACGGGGCGGCGCCGGATCCGTGGCGCCGGGGAGCCTCGCGGCATCCCGGTGGTGGCCGTCCAGAAACGAATTTCCAGAAGGGCACCATCTACGCAGGCGGGAATTAAGCGATCCGCGTTGCGACCGACGGCGAGTCCCTTGCCGTGTGAGCGTCCATGCCCGTCGCCGGTCGGCGCAGACCGCACCTGCGGTCTTTGACGGTCGCGGCCGATGCACCGGCCGCGCCTTCAAAATCGGGAACCGGCGCTGTCCTGCCGGTTCGGGAAAAGGGGCGCGGGGCGAACCCCGCGCGCGATTACTTCGCCAGCGCCAGCGTCGACTGGTCGACGATCACGCCCGGACCCATGGTCGAGCTGATCGCGATCTTCTGCAGGTACTGGCCCTTCGCGGTGGCCGGCTTGGCCTTGACCAGGTCCGCCAGCAGCGCGTGCAGGTTGGTCTTCAGCGACTCGTCGTCGAAGCTGGCCTTGCCGATCGTGCAGTGGATGATGCCGGCCTTGTCGGTGCGGTAGCGCACCTGGCCGCCCTTCGCGTTCTTCACCGCCTCGCCCGGGTTCGGGGACACGGTGCCGACCTTCGGGTTCGGCATCAGGCCGCGCGGGCCGAGCACCTGGCCGAGCTTGCCGACCACGCGCATCGCGTCCGGCGTGGCGATGACCACGTCGTAGTTGAGATCGCCGCCGAGCATCTTTTCGGCGAGGTCGTCCATGCCGACCACGTCGGCCCCGGCGGCCAGCGCCTCGTCGGCCTTGGCGCCCGCGGGCGCGAACACCGCCACGCGCACGGTCTTGCCGGTGCCGGCGGGCAGCACGGTCGAGCCGCGCACCTGCTGGTCGGACTTCTTCGCGTCCACGCCGAGGCGCACGGCCACGTCGACGGACTCGACGAACTTCGCCTTGGTCGCGGTCTTGACGATCTTGATCGCCTCGTCGATAGCGTAGGCCTTGCCCGGCACCACCGCGGCCTGGATGGCCTTCTGTCGCTTGTTCAGTGCCATGTGCTTAGCCCTCCACCACCAGACCCATGCTGCGGGCCGAACCCGCGATCGTCCGCACCGCCGCGTCCAGGTCGGCCGCGGTCAGGTCGGGTTCCTTCGCCTTGGCGATGTCCTCGAGCTGCTTGCGCGTGACCTTGCCCACCTTCTCGGTGTTCGGGCGCTTGGAGCCGGACTGGATGCCCGCCGCCTTCTTCAGCAGCACCGACGCCGGCGTGCTCTTGGTGACGAAGGTGAACGTGCGGTCCGAGTACGCGGTGATGATCACCGGGGTCGGCAGGCCCGGCTCGAGCTTGGAGGTCGCGGCGTTGAACGCCTTGCAGAACTCCATGATGTTCAGGCCGCGCTGGCCGAGCGCCGGGCCGACCGGCGGCGAGGGGTTGGCCTGGCCGGCCTTCACCTGCAGCTTGATGTAACCGACAACCTTCTTTGCCACGGTGTTTCTCCTGGAGTTCGAACGTCAGCGGCGAACCGGTGACTCCTCCGCTTGGTTGAAAACGCGAAACCGGCTGCGCCGGTTTCGCCCCGCCGGTGTTATCCGGCCAAACGGCCGGATGAACAGCGGCAATTATCCGAACCGAAGGTTCGGGTAATGCCTATTTGGCCTTCTCCACCTGGCCGAACTCGAGCTCGACCGGGGTGGAGCGACCGAAGATCAGCACCGCCACGCGCAGGCGGCTCTTCTCGTAGTTGATTTCTTCGACGACGCCGTTGAAGTCGTTGAACGGGCCTTCGGTGACGCGCACCATCTCGCCCGGCTCGAACAGCACCTTCGGCTTCGGCTTCTCGACGCCTTCCTGCACGCGCTGCAGGATCGCGTCGGCCTCGCTGTCGGCGATCGGCAGCGGGCGATCGGCGGTGCCGCCGATGAAGCCCATCACCTTCGGCGTCTCCTTGATGAGATGCCAGCACTCGCTGTCGATGCGCGGGATGCCGGCCTCGTCGTGGACGGCGATCTGCACCAGCACGTAGCCGGGGAAGAACTTGCGCTCGGAACGGCGCTTCTGGCCGGAGCGCATCTCCACCACTTCCTCGGTCGGCACCAGCACGTCGCCGAACTTGTCCTGCATCCCGAACCGCGCGATGCGGTCGCGCAGCGCCTGCGCCACCGGCTTCTCGAAGCCGGAGTAGGCGTGCACCACGTACCAGCGCTTCTGCACTTCGCTCATTTCAACGCCCCAGCAGCAGCTTGATCAGGGTCTGGATGACCAGGTCGAAGCCGGCCAGGATCAGCGCGATGACGGCCACCGCGATCATCACGACCCACGTCGTGCGCAGCGCTTCCTGGCGCGTCGGCCACACCACCTTGCGCAGCTCGAAGCGTGATTCCGACAGGAACTCGCGCGTCTGGGCGCCCTTCGCGGTCAGCATGAACACCGCCGCACCCAGCACCAGCCCGCCGGCGACCGCCAGCGCGCGCAGCGCCGTGGGCCACTGCTCGAACCAGTAGAACGCGAACACGCCGGCGCCGACGAGCAGCAGCGCGATCGCGTACTTGGCGATGTCGGCCGGCGAAGCGCCGTCCCGGATGTCCACTCGGCTGTTCACGTCGTGATCGTTGTCTTCAGTGCGCGTCGACTTCGTTCGAAAGCCGACGCTTTTCTTGGGAAGTCCGCACATCGATGTGCGGGCTCTTGCGGAAGAACCCGCATCGATCGCGGGCTCTCGCGGAGGAATCCGCACGAGTGGCACGCCAGGAGGGACTCGAACCCCCAACCTGCGGTTTTGGAGACCGCTGCTCTGCCAATTGAGCTACTGGCGTACGTCGGAAAAACACGTGGCCCTTGAAGCGCCGAAGGCGGACCGTGTCCGGCCCGCCGTCGCGCCCCGCCCCCGGTCGCCCGGCGGCGGCCGTGCCGCGATTACTTCAGGATCTTCGCCACC
>JXCB02000047.1 GCA_000828075.3 Tolypothrix campylonemoides VB511288
CGCGCGGGCGCACCGGCTTGACCAGGAAGTCGATCACGCCGGCGTCGAGCGCGGCCTGCCGCACCGGCTCGTCGCCGACCACGGTGATCAGCACGATCGGGATGTCGCGATGCAGCGGCATGCGCCGGAACCGGCGCGCGAACTCCAGCCCGTCCATCCCCGGCATGCGGTAGTCGAGCAGCAGCAGGTCCGGCTGGTCGCCCTCGCACCAGCGCAGCGCGCTCTCGGCCTCGCCGAAGTCGTGGACGGCGAGCTCGCCCGAGATGTCCTCGACGATGTGGCGCAGCATGGTGCGCGCCGAGCTCTGGTCATCGACGATGACGACGTTCACGCGGGGCGGCCTTGCGGGGTCATGGCCGCAGGATAGCGCGGTGGGGCAGGCCCGTCAGCGGCGGCGCGGGCGCCCCGGACTTGAGCGCCGTCCATCGCGCGGGCTGAGGGATTCAGACGGGCGGCGGCGCCCGGCGGATCAGCGCGCGTCGTCGGGGCGCATGTACGGGAACAGCAGCACGTCGCGGATCGAGGACGAGCCGGTCATCAGCATCACCAGGCGGTCGATGCCGACGCCGAGACCGCCCGTCGGCGGCAGGCCGACCTCCAGCGCGCGGATGTAGTCGGCGTCGTAGTGCATCGCCTCGTCGTCGCCGCCGGCCTTCTGGTCGACCTGCGCCCGGAAGCGCGCGGCCTGGTCCTCGGGGTCGTTGAGCTCGGAGAAGCCGTTGGCCAGCTCCTTCCCGTTCACGAACAGCTCGAAGCGGTCGGTGATGCCGGGCTCGCTGTCGCTCTCGCGCGCCAGCGGCGAGACCTCGACCGGATAGTGCGTGATGAACGTCGGCTGCTCGAGGCGGCCTTCGACCGTCTTCTCGAAGATCTCCAGCAGCAGCTTGCCCCAGCCGTAGGACGGCTTGACCGCGATCCGCAGCCGCGCGCAGTGCGCGGCGAGCGCGTCGCGGTCGCGGCAGTCGGCGACGCCGATCTCCGGGTTGTGGTGGCGCACGGCCTCGTCCAGGCGCCAGCGGCGGAACGCGGGGCCGACGTCGATCGTCGCCTCGTCCCAGGTCATCACCGTCGTGCCCAGCACCTCGCGCGCGACGTCGCGGATCAGGCCTTCGGTCAGGTCCATCACCTCGGTGTACGTGGCGTAGGCCTCGTACAGCTCGAGCATCGTGAATTCGGGGTTGTGCCGCGTGGACACGCCCTCGTTGCGGAAGTTGCGGTTGATCTCGTAGACGCGCTCGAGCCCGCCGACGACGAGGCGCTTGAGGTACAGCTCGGGCGCCACGCGCAGGTAGAGGTCGAGGTCGAGCGCGTTGTGGTGCGTCACGAACGGCCGCGCGGTCGCGCCGCCGGGGATGTAATGCATCATCGGCGTCTCGACCTCGAGGAAGCGCCGCGCGTCGAGCCAGCGCCGGATCGCGCCGACGATGCGGCTGCGCTTGACGAACACGTCGCGCGCCTCGGGGGTCACGATCAGGTCGACGTAGCGCTGGCGGTAGCGCTGCTCGACGTCGGACAGCCCGTGCCACTTGTCCGGCAGCGGGCGCAGCGACTTGGTGAGCAGGCGCAGCGATTCGGCCTTCACCGACAGCTCGCCGGTCTTCGTGCGCGTGAGCGGCCCTTCCGCCGCGACGATGTCGCCGACGTCCCAGCCCTTGAACGCGTCGTAGGCGTCGCCCAGCGCGTTGGCCTGCAGGAACAGCTGCAGGCGGCCGGACTCGTCCTGCACCTGCGCGAAGCTGGCCTTGCCCATCACGCGCTTGGCCATCAGGCGGCCGGCGACGGCGACGCGGCGGCCGTCGGCTTCCAGCGCCTCGGCGCTCCAGCGCCCGGCGTCGGCGAACTCCGCCTGCAGGTCGCCGGCGAAGTGCGTGCGCCGGAAGTCGTTCGGGAACGCGACGCCCTGCCCGCGCAGCGCGGCGAGTTTCGCGCGACGCTCGGCGATCAGATGGTTCTCGTCGTGCGGCAGGTCGGTCGGGGCGTCGGTCATCGAGCTGGGATTCGGAAGTCGGGATTCGGATTTCGGGGACAGGTCGCGTCGATCCGGCAACGGATTCGGTCGTCGGGGGCGCTGCGCCGATGCGCTCGCGAATCCCGAACCACCGATCCCGGGCGTCAGGCCGCGTCGTTGCGTTTCGCGCCGGCGTCCAGGCCCATCTTCAGGCTGGCCTCGACGAACTCGTCGAGGTCGCCGTCGAGCACCTTCTGCGTGTCGCTGCGCTCGATGCCGGTGCGCAGGTCCTTGATCCGCGACTGGTCGAGCACATAGTTGCGGATCTGGCTGCCCCAGCCGATGTCGGACTTGGTGGCCTCCACCGCGTCGCGTTCGGCGTTGCGCTTCTGCATCTCCAGCTCGTAGAGCTTGGCGGCCAGCATCTTCATCGCGGTGTCGCGGTTCTGGTGCTGGCTGCGGCCGGTCTGGCAGGCGACCACGATCCCCGTCGGCACGTGGGTGATGCGCACCGCCGACTCGGTCTTGTTGACGTGCTGGCCGCCGGCGCCGGACGAGCGGTAGACGTCGGTCTTGAGGTCCGCCGGGTTGATCTCGATGTCGATGTCGTCGTCGACCTCGGGGCTCACGAACACCGACGTGAAGCTGGTGTGCCGGCGGTTGTCGGAATCGAACGGCGACTTGCGCACCAGGCGGTGCACGCCGGTCTCGGTCTTCAGCCAGCCGTAGGCGAAGTCGCCCTCCACGCGCACGGTGGCCGACTTGATGCCGGCGACGTCGCCGCCGCTGGCTTCCATCAGCTCGGTCTTCCAGCCGCGCGATTCGCACCAGCGCAGGTACATGCGCAGCAGCATCTCCGCCCAGTCCTGCGCCTCGGTGCCGCCGGCGCCGGCCTGGATGTCGACGAACGCGTTGGTCGCGTCCATCTTGCCGCTGAACATGCGCTGGAACTCGAGCTTCTCGACGTCCTTCGCGTAGCGGTCGACGTCGGCGACGACCGCGTTCGCGGTGTCCTCGTCGTTCTCCATCTCGGCGAGGTCGAGCAGTTCGTCCGCACCGCCCAGGCCGTCCTTCAGCGTGCGGATGCCGACGACCACCTTCTCGAGCGAGGCGCGCTCGCGCCCCAGCGACTGCGCGCGCTCGGCGTCGTTCCAGACGTCGGGGCTTTCGAGTTCGCGGTTGACTTCTTCGAGGCGTTCGACCTTGCGGTCGTAGTCAAAGATACCCCCGGAGCGCATCGAGCCGGCCCACGAGGTCGGCGATGCGCTGGCGGACGGGATTGAGCTCGATCATTGCGGCACGGACGGGTTGCGCGGGGCCGCGCATTCTAGCAGCGGGCGCGATGGCCGAGGCGCGGGCGCTGCACGCCCCATCCGCGGGCGCCGCTACTTCACCCGGCGCTTCTCGAGCTTGCGGGCCAGCGTGCGACGGTGCAGCCCGAGCCGGCGCGCGGCCTCGGAGATATTGAAGTCCGACTCGGCAAGCGTCTCGTGGATGTGCTCCCACTCCAGCGTCTTGATCGAGCTCTTGCGTCCGTCAACGGCCACGCCGGTGTCGCCGACCGCGCGCGAGAACGCCGCTTCGATGTCGTCAGTGTTGGAGGGTTTGGCCAAGTAGTGCCGCGCGCCCAGCTTGATGGCCTCCACCGCCGTGGCGATGCTGGCGTAGCCGGTCAGCACGACGATCACCATCTCCGCATCGTGCGCGTGCAGCGTGCGCACGCAGGCCAGGCCGGACGCGTTGCCGGCGAGCTTGAGGTCGACCACGGCGTGCGTGGGCGCGTACTCGCCGAGCAGCTCCGGCAGGCCGTCGTGGCCCGGCAGCACGCGCACCGCGTAGCCGCGGCGTTCGAACGACTTCGCGAGCGTGCGCGCGAAATCGGCATCGTCCTCGACGATCAACAGCCGACGGTCAGCGTCCATCGTCCACCTCCTCGATCGCGATCGACGCCAGTGCCAGCGTCATGCGCACGCGCGCCCCGCCCTGCGGCCGGGCTTCCACCTGCAGCCGGCCGCCCAGCGAGCGCGCCACGTTGGCCGACAGGAACAGGCCGAGGCCGCCGCCGGGCCGGCCTTTCGTCGAGTTGTACGGCGCGCCGAGCTGTTCGAGCACGCCCGGCGCGAAGCCGGGACCGGCGTCGCTGACGTCGAGCACCAGCCAGCCGTCGCGGCAGTCGGCCTCGAACAGAATCCAGCCCGGCGACACCTCGAGCGCGTTGTCAAGCACGTTCCACACCATCTGCTGCAGGCCGGTGTCGGCGACGATGCGCCGGTCGATGTCGAACAGGCGTCGGTAGTCGAAACCGGCCGCGGGATGCAGTTCGCGCCACTGCCCCGCCAGGTCGTCGAGGAACGCGGCGAGCGTCGTCTGCTCCGGCGCTTCGCCGCGCGTCTCGCCGGCGACCAGCAGGATGCGCGTGACGATCGATTTGCAGCGGTCGACCTGCGCCTGCATGTCGTCGACCTCGCGCGCGAGCTCGGGCTCGGCGCGGATCCGCGGCACGTGGCGCCAGTCGCCGAGGATCACCGACAGCGTCGACAGCGGCGTGCCCAGCTCGTGCGCGGCGCCCGACGCGAGCAGGCCCATGCGCACGATGTGCTCTTCTTCCGCCGCACGCTGGCGCAGCTCGGCCAGGCGCGCATCGCGCTCGCGCAGGATGCGCGCGATGCGGCCGATGAAGACGACCAGCAGCGACGCCACCAGCAGGAAGCAGATCAGCAGGCCCTGCAGGTAGTGGTCGGCCAGGCCGCCCGCGCCCATCCGGATGCGCACCGGCGTGGGCAGCAGCACCAGCGCGAGCACGCAGGCGGTGGTCGCCGCGGCGACGATCCAGCTCGCGGACGGCCGCAGCAGCATCGTGCCCAGCGCGACCTGCAGCACGTACAGGAACACGAACGGATTGGTGATGCCGCCGCTGAGGTAGAGCTGCAGCGTCAGCGACGCCACGTCGACCAGCAGCCCGATCAGCAGCGCGCGCTCGGGCACGCGTCGTCGGCGCCGCCACCACAGCTGGCTGGCGAGGTTGAATGTCGCGAGACCGGCGAGGATGACCAGCATCGGCACCAGCGGCAGCGCCAGGCCGATGCCGAAATGCACGACGAGGATCGTCGCCAGCTGTCCGCCGACCGCGATCCAGCGCAGCTGCACCAGCTGCTGCATGTTGCGCAGGCCGGTATGGTCCGGCGCGCGCGGCGTGCGCGGTGCCGGTCGTGCGTCAGCCACGGCGGCGTCGGCGCGCGCTGGCTGGGGAAACGATGGCGTTCACGTGTCGATCTCCTGCCCGGCGCGCTCCGATCGGCGGCGCTCGAACCGCCGCAGCCGCAGCGCGGCCCAGGCGGTGAGCGCGGCGAGCGCGAACCAGGTCAGAGCGTACGTCAGGTGCGGATCGCGGAAGCGCACCACCGTCATGCCCGCGCGCGGCCAGCGCTCGGCCGCGGCGCCCGCGGCGGCTTCGGCGTCGACGAAGAACGGTGCGGTGGCCTCGGGCGGCAGGCCGCGGGCCTCGGCGATCGCGGCGACGTCGCGCGAATACCAGCGATCGGCGCGCGGATCGTTGCGGCGCAGGAAGCCGCCGCCGGGCTCCGTGATGCGCAGCAGGCCCGTCACCACGACCGGGCCCGCCGGTGCGGGATCCGGCTGCGCGCCGATCGGCACGAAGCCGCGGTTGACCAGCACGATGCCGCCGTCCACGGCGCGCAGCGCGGTCAGCACCCAGTGGCCGGCGCCGAGCTCGGTCACCGCCTGCGTCCGCGCCTCCGCGTTCGCGAGATAGCTGCCCGAGACGCGGACGCGCCGGTATTCGTCGCGCCGGGCATCGATTGACGGCCACCGCGCGCGCGGCGGCAGTGCGACCGGCGGCGCGCCCACGCGCGCCTCGACGCGCGCGATCAGGTCGTGCTTCCACTGCATCCGCTGCAGCTGCCAGGCGCCGAGCGCGACGAAGCCGGCGAAGGCGACGGCCAGTGCGATCGCGAGCGCCACGAACGCGCCGCGGCGCGCGCGACCCGGCAGCGGCGCCGTCCGGCTCACATCGACTGCGCCGCCGCCTGCGCGGCGTGCTCGTGGCCCGACGGCATCATGTTGGTGTTCATGTGGTGCATCACCCACAGCGAGCCGGCCAGCACGATCACCACCAGCACGCCGGTGAACACCAGCGCCAGCAGGTTCCAGCCGCCCTCGGACTTCGGCTTCATGTGCAGGAAATACACCATCTGCACGACGACCTGCGCCGCCGCGCAGGCGAGGATGACGGCGACGAGCACCGGCGTGCCGAGCGCGACCTCGCCCATCACCAGCGCGAACGGGATCGCGGTGAGCAGCACCGACAGCACGAAGCCGACGACGTAGTCGCGCATCGAGGCGTGCGGGATGCCGTCGTCGTGGTGGCCGTCGTCGTGTTCGTGCTCGTGCGCGAGCTGGTGCGGGAGGCTCATGGCAGGACGCCCATCAGGTAGACGAAGGAGAACACGCCGATCCAGACCACGTCGAGGAAGTGCCAGAACATCGACAGGCACGCGACGCGGCGCGCGTTCGGCGCGGTGATGCCGAGGCGGCCCAGCTGCACGCACAGCACCGCCAGCCACACCACGCCGAACAGCACGTGCAGCGCATGCGTGCCGACCAGCGCGAAGAACGCCGACAGGAACGCGCTGCGCTGCGGGCCCGCGCCGAGGTGGACCAGGTGCGCGAACTCGTAGCTGGTGATGCCGAAGAACACCAGGCCCAGCAGGCCGGTCACCGCGAGCCAGCCGAGCAGCCCGCGCCGGCTTCGCCGCTGCATCGCCAGCATCGCGAAGCCGTAGGTGATCGACGACACCAGCAGCACGCCGGTGTTCAGCGCCACCAGCGGCAGGTCGAACAGGTCCGCGCCGGACGGCCCGGCCGCATAGCTGCGCGCGAGCACGCCGTAGGTGGCGAACAGGCACGCGAAGATCATCAGGTCGCTGAGCAGGTACAGCCAGAACCCGAACAGCGTGCCGTTCTGCGGGCGGTGGCGGCCCGCGGTGTCGAGGAACACCGCGGGCGCCGCGGGTGCGTCGATGCCGACCGACGCGGTCACGGACGGACTAGACACGGGCGAGCTCCAGCTGCCGCGTGCGCGCGGCTTCGGTGGCGGCGATCTCGTCGGCCGGGATGTGGTAGTCGCGGTCGTAGTCGAAGCTGTGCGCGATCGCGTAGCCGACGACCGCCAGCAGCGCGACGGCGGCCAGCCACCACACGTGCCACACCAGCGCGAAGCCGCAGACGGTGGCCAGCGCCGACAGCACCACGCCGGCGGCGGTGTTGCGCGGCATGTGCACCGGCAGGAAGCCCGACGTCGGCCGCACGAAGCCGCGGCGCTTCATGTCCCACCACGCGTCGCTGTCGTGCACGACCGGGGTGAACGCGAAGTTGTACGCCGGCGGCGGCGAGGCCGTGGACCACTCCAGCGTGCGGCCGTCCCACGGATCGCCGGTGGCGTCGCGCAGCTGCTCGCGGCGGCGCACGCTGACCACGATGCACCACAGGAACGCCGCGATGCCGATCGCGATGAGCACGGCGCCGACCGCGGCGACCTGGAACCAGATCTGCAGCGAGGGATCCTCGAAATGGCTCATGCGGCGGGTCACGCCCATCAGGCCGAGCACGTACAGCGGGGTGAACGCGACCCAGTAGCCGACGAACCAGAAGCCGAAGCTGACCTTGCCCCAGAAGTCGTCGAGGCGGAAGCCGAACGCCTTCGGGAACCAGTGCGTCATCGCCGCGAACAGGCCGAACACCACGCCGCCGATGATCACGTTGTGGAAGTGGGCGACCAGGAACAGGCTGTTGTGCAGCACGAAGTCCGCAGGCGGCACCGCGAGCAGCACGCCGGTCATGCCGCCGACCACGAACGTCACCATGAAGCCGATCGTCCACAGCATCGGCACCTCGAAGCGGATGCGGCCGCGGTACATGGTGAACAGCCAGTTGAAGATCTTCGCGCCGGTGGGGATCGAGATGATCATCGTGGTGATGCCGAAGAACGAGTTGACGCTCGCCCCCGACCCCATCGTGAAGAAGTGGTGCAGCCAGACCAGGTATGACAGCACGGTGATGCAGACGGTCGCGTACACCATCGACGAATAGCCGAACAGGCGCTTGCGCGAGTACGTCGCGACGATCTCGGAGAACACGCCGAACAGCGGCAGGATCAGGATGTAGACCTCCGGGTGGCCCCAGATCCAGATCAGGTTGACGTACATCATCGCGTTGCCGCCGAGGTCGGCGGTGAAGAAGTTGGTGCCGACGTAGCGGTCCAGCGACAGCAGCGCGAGCACCGCGGTGAGCACCGGGAACGACACCACGATGAGCACGTTGGTGCACAGCGCGGTCCACGTGAAGACCGGCATCTTCATCAGGCCCATGCCGGGCGCGCGCATCTTCACGATGGTCACCAGCAGGTTGATGCCGGACAGCAACGTGCCGACGCCTGCGATCTGCAGCGACCAGATGTAGTAGTCGACGCCCACGCCCGGGCTGAACGCCTTGCCCGACAGCGGCGGCATCGCCAGCCAGCCGGTGGCGGCGAACTCGCCGAGGAACAGCGACAGCATCATCAGCGCCGCGCCGCTGGCCGTCATCCAGAAGCTGAAGTTGTTGAGGAACGGGAACGCGACGTCGCGCGCGCCGATCTGCAGCGGGACGAGGTAGTTCATCAACCCCGTGACCAGCGGCATGGCCACGAAGAAGATCATGATCACGCCGTGCGCGGTGAAGATCTGGTCGTAGTGGTGCGGCGGCAGGTAGCCGAGGTTGTCGCCGAACGCGATCGCCTGCTGCAGGCGCATCATCAGCGCGTCGGCGAAACCGCGCAGGAGCATCACCAGCCCCAGCACGATGTACATGATGCCGATCTTCTTGTGGTCGATGCTGGTGAACCACTCGCGCCACAGCCAGCCCCACAGCTTGTAGCGCGTGATCGCGCCGGCCACGGCGATGCCGGCCAGCAGCGTGCCGACGAAGGCCGCGGCCACGATCGGGTCGTGCAGGATCGCGAGCGAATCCCAGGACAGGCGCCCGAAGAGCACCGACGTGGACTGGGTGGCGGTTTCGGAGGACATCAGCGGATCACCTGCGAACGGAGCCGTCGCCTGCGCGCGTCACGGCGCGGAGCGGACGGCGGACGAAGTCGAAACGGACGCGGCGAGCGGTGCCGGATCGCCGGCGCGGCACACGTCGGAGGAGACGTACGCGCCGAGGCGCGGATCGCCGCGCCGCGGCATGGCGAGGCGCTCGAGCCCCTGCAGGCCGAGGCCGCCGCCGGCGTCGATGGCCATCATCTCGTGCATGCACATGCGCGCCGGGTCGACGCAGCGGTTGACCACCGCGTCGAACAGCAGGCCGTCCACGTGCGAGTAGTGGCGCACGGGCTCGCGCTTGCTCGGCTTCTCGAGCTCGAGGTACGCCGGGCGCGACAGCGCCAGCGGGCTGGTGCGCACCTTCGCGACCCATGCGTCGAAGCCGCGCGCGTCCAGCCCGTGCACGCGGAAGCGCATGTGCGAGAAGCCGGCGCCGCTGTAGTTCGCGGAGAAGCCCTCGTAGGTGCCGCGCTCGTTGATCACCGCGTTGAGCTCGGTCTCCATGCCCGGCATGCCGTAGATCATCCCGGCCATCGCAGGCACGTAGAACGTGTTCATCACCGACGAGGCGGTGATGCGGAAGCGCACCGGGCGATCGACCGGCACCGCCAGCTCGTTCACCGTCGCGATGCCCTGCTCCGGATAGACGAACAGCCACTTCCAGTCGAGCGCGACGACCTGCACCTCCAGCGGCTTCATGTCCGCCGGCACCGGCCGGCCGGCATCGATGCGGTCGAGCGGGCGATACGGATCGAGCAGGTGCGTGCTGATCCACGTCACCGCGCCGAGCGCGATGATGATGAGCAGCGGCACGCCCCAGATCACCAGCTCCAGCTGCGTGGAATGATCCCAGTCCGGCGTGTACCTGGCGGCGCGGTTGGACGCGCGGTAGCGCCAGGCGAACAGCAGCGTCAGCGCGATCACCGGCACGATGACGATCAGCATCAGCGCGGTGGCGACGACGATCAGGTCGCCCTGGCGCGCGGCCACGTCGCCGGCCGGATCCAGCACCACCAGGCCGCACCCGGACAGCAGTGCGGCCACGCCGGCCAGCAGGCCGGCAAGGAGGAGGCGTCGGGCGGAAGGCATGGGGGTGCGCGGCTCGTCCGGGGATGCGCTCAATGTAGGGACACCGTGCGACCGGCGACATTGGACGTTTTGTCCTATCGCCCCGCGCGCGCGAAGGTGGCAGCCTGTGCCGCACGATCCGCAGACCCGCGCGCCATGCACGCCCCGACCGCCCATCCGCATCCCGACGCCACGCCCACGGCGCACGACCACGTCGTGAAGGCGCATGCCGACGTGGCGCCCGGCGAGATCGCCGTCGGCGTCGTCGTCGGGCGCGCGTCGGAATACTTCGACTTCTTCGTCTACGGCATCGCCTCGGCGCTGGTGTTCCCGGCGGTGTTCTTCCCGTTCGCCGACCGCCTGACCGGCACGCTGTACGCGTTCGCGGTGTTCGCGCTCGCGTTCGTCGCGCGTCCGCTCGGCACGGTGGCGTTCATGAAGATCCAGGCGCGCTACGGGCGCGGGACGAAGCTCACGATCGCGCTGTTCCTACTCGGCACGTCGACGGCGGGAATCGCCTTCCTGCCGTCCTACGCCACCATCGGCGCGGCGGCGATCGTGCTGCTCGCGCTGTTCCGCCTGCTGCAGGGCGTGGCGCTGGGCGGCTCCTGGGACGGCCTGCCGTCGCTGCTGGCGCTGCACACGCCGAAGCCGCGGCGCGGCTGGTACGCGATGCTCGGCCAGCTCGGCGCGCCGATCGGCTTCATCGTCGCCGGCGCGGTGTTCGCCTTCATCTACGCGAGCCTCGAGGAGGCCGACTTCCTCGCCTGGGGCTGGCGCTATCCGTTCTACGTGGCGTTCGCCATCAACGTGGTGGCGCTGTTCGCGCGGCTGCGCCTCGTGGTCGCGGAGGAATACCAGGACAGCATGGAGCGCCTCGAGCTGGCGCCGACGCCGGTCGTCGAACTGTTCCGCGCGAAGGGCCGGCACGTCGTCATCGGCGCGTTCGCGGCGCTCGCCAGCTACGCGCTGTTCCACATCGTCACGATCTTCCCGCTGTCGTGGCTGTCGCTGTACGGCGAGCGCTCGATCGTCGACCTGCTGCTGGTGCAGGTGCTCGGCGCGGCGGTCGCCGCGGTCGGCGTCGTGGTGTCGGGCGTGATCGCCGACCGCGTCGGCCGCGCGCGCACGCTGGGCAGCCTGGCGGTGGCGATCGCGATGTTCAGCGGCTTCGCGCCGACGCTGATGGAGGCCGGCCGCTTCGGCCAGGATGTCTTCATCGTGCTCGGCTTCGCGCTGCTCGGCCTGTCGTACGGGCAGGCCGCGGGCACCGTGACGGCGAACTTCGGCGCGCGCTACCGCTACACCGGCGCGGCGCTCACGTCCGACCTCGCCTGGCTGATCGGCGCCGCGTTCGCCCCGCTGGTGGCGCTCGCGCTGTGCGCGCGGTTCGGCCTCGAGTGGCTCGGGGTGTACCTGCTGTCCGGCGCGGTGGCGACTCTGCTCGCGCTCGGCATCAACCGGCGGCTGCGGTACCGGAGCTGACGGCGTCCATCCGCGTGCGGCCCGGCGTCATCCGGCCGCGGCGCGGGCGCGCAGCGCCTCGCGGTGGCGGCGGCTGCACGGCAGCACGGTGCCGTCGCGCAGGTGCACGCGCGCCTCGCCGGCGTCGAGCGGCTCGATCGACGCGATCTGCGCGAGGTTGACGATGTAGCTGCGGTGGATGCGCGCGAAGCGCGCCGGGTCCAGCCGCTCCTCGATGCCGCCGATCGTGCTGCGCAGCGGATAGTCGTGCCCGCGCACGCGCAGGTTCACGTAGTTGCCGGACGCCTGCAGCCATTCGATGTCCGCCGCCGCGAGCAGGAACTCGCGGCCGAGCTTGCGCACCAGGAAGCGCTCGGGGCGCTCGACCGGCTCGACCGGTTCGCCCTCGTCCGGCGCGGCGAGCAGGCTGGCCTCGCCCTGCAGGCGACGGCGGATGAAGCGGTAGCCTTCGATCACGACCACCATCGACGCGTAGCCGCGCACGTCCTTGAGATATTCGTAGACGAGCTGGCGCGGCCAGTCGCCGAAGTCGTACTCGACGCCGTAGGCCGCGTAGACGAGCTCGCGGATGCCGACCATGCCGACGACGTGCACCAGCGAGAACGCCACGCTGGCGCCCAGGTGCAGGGCCAGCGCGCGCCGCCAGCCGTCCCAGTGCAGCGGCACCCGCCGGGTGAACAGCACCACCGCCGGGACCAGCGCCAGCGTCACCACGCCGCTGGACCATTCCCAGGCCACCGGCTCCCAGCGCGCGAAGCCCAGCCCCGTGTTCTCGATGTCGATCAGCACGGTGACGCTGTTCGCCGCGGCGTTGATGCAGGTCATCACGACCCAGAAGCCCACCTCGAACGCGCGGCGCCAGGCATGGGACGGGAACGGAGCGGGACCGGGCACGGCGGGCGACGTCATCCGCGGATTCTAGGTGCGGCCGGCCTGCGCCCGTCCCCGCGGGCCCGCGATTCGTCACCGCGCGCCGCGGCTGGTCACTTCCTCGGCGCGGAATCGCAAGCGGCGATCGAGAGTGGCGGCGTCCACCACTCCGGAACGCCGCCACCATGCAGCGCCACTACTTCCTCGACTGGGTCCGCATCGGCGCGTTCGCGCTGCTGGTGCTCTATCACGTCGGCATGTACTACGTGACCTGGGACTGGCACGTCAAAAGTCCGTTCGCCGGCCCCGCGCTCGAACCGCTGATGCTCGCCAGCGCGCCGTGGCGGCTGTCGCTGCTGTTCTTCGTCTCCGGCGTGGCCACGGCTTTCCTGCTGGGCAAGGGTGCCGACGGCTTCCTGCGGCGACGTTCGTGGCGGCTGCTGGTGCCGCTGGTGTTCGGCATGCTGGTGGTGGTGCCGCCGCAGTCCTACTACGAGGTCGTCGAGACGCTGCCGGGCGGCGACCACGACGGCTATCTCGCGTTCTGGGGCCGCTATCTGCGCGGCGACGACGGCTTCTGCCGCGGCGGCGAATGCCCCGACATGCCGACTTGGAACCATCTCTGGTTCGTCGCCTACCTGTGGGTCTACACGGTCGTGCTCTGCGGCCTGCGCTGGACGCTGCGCGGCGCGCTCGACCGCGGCGCGTCGCACGTCGTCCGCGCGCTCTCCGGCGCCGGCCTGCTGCTGTGGCCCGCGGCGGCGCTGATCGCCGCGCGCATCGCGCTGGTGGGCCGCTTCGAGTCGACCCATGCGCTCGTCGACGATTGGTACAACCACGCGCAGTACCTGCCGATCTTCCTGATGGGCTACGCGGTGGCGCGCGCGCAGGCGGTGTGGACGCGGTTCGCGGCGCTTCGCTGGCCGGCCGCGATGGTGTCGGTGGCGTGCTACGCGTTCACCGCGTGGTACTTCGCGGCCTTCGCCGATGGCGCACCGCCGCCGACGGACGCGCTGCGCCTGCTGCAGCGTGCGGCGTGGGGCGCGTTCCAGTGGAGCGCGATCGTCGCCATCGTCGGCTTCGCCGCGCGCATCGCGCCCGGCGACGGCCCGGCGCGGCGCTACCTGACCGAGGCCGTGTTCCCGGTCTACATCCTCCACCAGACGCTGATCATCGTGCTGGCCGAACGGCTCGAACCGCTCGGCCTGCGCCCCGCGGTCGAAGGGCCGCTGCTCGTGCTGGGCACGCTGGCACTGTGCGTCGCCGGCTTCGAGCTGGTGCGGCGCGTCGACGTGCTGCGACCGCTGTTCGGACTCGGGCCGCGGGCACGCAGCACCGTCGCCGCGCGCGCTCCGGAACCGACCTAGGCCGCCGATTCGCGATGCACGATGACGAGCTGCACCGCATCGCCGCCGCGCCAGTCGTCCGGTTCCAGCCGGAACACGATGCGCACGCGCGCCGGCGGGGGCGTGCCGGCCCAGCCGTTGAACTCGATCGCGTTGAGGCGGCGCGCGCCGCAGCCGAGCTCGAGCTTCAGATGCCGATCGCCGACCGGCCGCCACGACAAGACGTCGAAGTCGCCGTCGAACTGCGGCTCGGGAAAGCCCGCGCCCCACGGTCCGCCGTCGCGCAGGCAGTCGGCGTGCAGGCGGGTGAATTCCTCGACCGCGAGCTCGCCGTCGCTCAGCACCTCCGCCTGCAGCAGCTCCGGCGTGAGCAGGCGCGCGGCACAGGCGTCGAAGGCGGCGCGGAACGCATCGAGCGCGTCGCGATGCAGCGACAGGCCCGCGGCCATCGCGTGGCCGCCGAAGCGTTCGATCAGGTCCGGATGGCGCGCGGCGACGTCGGCCAGCGCGTCGCGGATGTGGAAGCCGGGAATCGAGCGCGCCGAACCGCGCAGCCGCTCGCTGCCCGGCTCCGCGGGCGCGAACGCGATCACCGGGCGATGCACGCGGTCCTTCAGCCGCGAGGCGACCAGCCCGACGACGCCGGGATGCCACTCGGCGTCGAACAGGCACCACGCGGCCGGCGCCGCGTCGCCGGCCAGCGCGACGCGCGCGACCGCGGCTTCGGCCTCGTCGGTCATCTGCTGCTGCACCGCGCGGCGCTCGCCGTTGATCTCGTTGAGCACGGTCGCAATGTCGCGCGCGCGGGCCGCGTCGTCGGTGAGCAGGCATTCGATGCCGAGCGCCATGTCCTCCAGCCGCCCGGCCGCGTTGAGGCGCGGGCCGACGGCGAAGCCGATGTCCGCCGCGGTCAGCGTCTCCGCGCGCCGTCCGGCCACCTCGATCAGCGCGTGCAGGCCGGCGCAGCCCTGCCCCGCGCGCAGGCGGCGCAGGCCGGCCGCGACGAGCGCGCGGTTGTTCGCGTCCAGCGGCACGAGGTCGGCGACGGTGCCGACGGCGACCAGGTCCAGTAGCGCAGTGAGGTCGGGCTCGCGCCCGTCGAACGCGCCGCGCGTGCGCATCCGGCGGCGCAGCGCGAGCAGCACGTAGAACATCACGCCGACGCCCGCGAGCGCCTTGCTCGGGAACGCGTCGTCGGGGAGGCTCGGATCGACGATGGCGTCCGCCGGCGGCAGCGCGGGACCGGGCAGGTGGTGATCGGTCACCAGCACCTGCCAGCCGCGCGCCTTCGCCGCGGCGATGCCGGCGTGGCAGGCGATGCCGTGGTCGACGGTGACCAGCAGGTCCGGCTGCAGCGCGGCCAGCTCGTCCACCAGCGCCGGCGACAGCCCGTAGCCGTGCACGATGCGGTTCGGCACGGCATGCGACACGCGCATCGCGCCAAGCATGCGCAGCCCGCGCACGCCGACCGCACACGCGGTGGCGCCGTCGCAGTCGAAGTCGCCGACCACGACGACGTGCCGGTCGTGCGCGATCGCCTCGTCGAGCAGCGCGGTGGCGGCGTCGAGGTTCGCCAGTCCGTCCGGCGGCAGCAGCTGCGCCAGCTTCGGCTGCGCGTGCTCGATCCCGAGCGCGCCGCGCGCGGCGTAGACGCGGCGCAGCAGCGCCGGCACGTGCTCCGGCCACGTCGACGCGCCGGCGGGGCATGCGCGGCGGCGCAGCGTCGCGACGGGCTTCATGCGTCCAGCGTCGCCTGCGGACGCCGCCAGAACCGCCAGCGCTGGCCGCGGCGCACGACGAAGCGCGGGCCGTCGGCGAGGTCGACCTCCAGCGTCGCGCCGGCCTGCAGCAGCGGCTCGATCCAGCGCGCGCCGACCTCGTCCAGCGCGCGCGCATCGCGCAGGTCGATCAGCACGGCGTCGTCGCCGTCGGGCGACGCATCGCCCGGCGCGAGCACGCGCGCGCCCGCGGACGCGGCGAACGCGGCGAGCGTGTCGTCGGTCGTGAGCACCGCGCCGAACGACGTGCGCACCGCATCCGGCAGCGCGCCGGCGCCCCAGAACCACAGCGAGTTCACCGGCGGCAATCCGCGCTCGGCGCGTCGCGCGTTGTGCGGATGGTTGTGCAGCACGACCTGCGCCTCGCTCAGCAGCGCGCGCCATCGGCGCGCGTCGGCGCCGGCATCGTCCGCGCCCGGCAGGTGCTCGAACAGGTCCGCGCCGAGCGCCTCGTCGACCGCGACGAAGCGCGGCAGCCGCGCGCCGGGCGGCAGGCGCAGGTACCAGCGCTCCGCCGTCGGCGCATCGAGCGGAAACCCCGCATCGCCGAACAGCGGGCGCAGCGCGGGCAGCAGCGCATCGCGATCGGCCGCGTCCATCCGCAGCGCCGGCCCGTGCGCGAGCAGCCGCGCGCCGTTGATGTCGGGCCGCACGTACGCGGGATCCGCGCGCAGCCACAGCGCGCCGGCCGCATCGCCGACGTCGCGCTGCCGCGTCACTGCCGCGACCGGCCAGCCGCGCGGCAGCACGTCGAACGCGTCCTCCAGCTGCGGCCGCCCGCGCGTTTCGCGGT
>JXCB02000049.1 GCA_000828075.3 Tolypothrix campylonemoides VB511288
GCGACCTCGCGCGGCGCAGCCTGCGCGTCCTCGATCCACGCCACCCGCTCTTCGAGCTCGGCGACGCGGCGGCGCAGCGAGGCCACCAGCACCAGCGCGACCACGAGCAGCACCGGCATCGCGAGCACGCACAGCCCGAGCAGGACCAGCCAGCCTTCCATCCCGATTCCCCTTGCGCCCCGGCGCCACGGTACCACCGTGCGACACCGCTGTATCGACCCGGTCCACCGCGCGGCCGCCCCCACATTTCGCGTTGACGATGCCTGCCGACCCCACTATGTTGTGCCCGTCGGTGCCGTCCGCTCGCGCGGCCGGCTGAAAAGGGAAGCCGGTGCGACTCCGGCGCTGCCCCGCAGCGGTATGGGAAACGACCGCGGTCATGGCACTGGGCCGAAGCGCCCGGGAAGCGACCGCCAGTAGGCTTGGGCGAGAAGCGAGAGGGAAGAAGTGAGAAGTGAGAGGGTGCTTCGGCTCGTCTCTCGCTCCTCACTCCCCTGCCTCACTCCTCGCCCCACGTCCCGAGCCCGAAGACCTGCCGACAGCCGCGCGCCGCACACCGCGCGGTCCCGGCCAGGGAGTCCTCGGGGGAGGACGGCCGGGTGTCGATCCGGCCGCGTCTCGGCCGCTGCGACACCCCGTTTCCATCCTCCAGGTTCCGCGCCCGCGGGGGCGCAGGCCGTGCGACGACCGCCGACCGGCGCGCCGTCGTGCGCCTGCGTTCCCGTGCGCCGCCTTCCGAGGGAGAAGGCGGCGAGCCGTGCGCCACGCACCGGAGCCCGCATGACCGCCATCCACGACACCGACGTCGCCATCGACGTCGCCCCGCCCTCGTCCGCGCCCGTCGGCGCCGCGCCCGGGTTCGCGCTGACCCCGCCGGCCGCCGCGTCCGGCATGACCGTCACCAAGCGCAACGGCCACCGCGAGCCGGTGGACCTCAACAAGATCGTGCGCGCGGTCACGCGCTCGGCCGCCGGCCTGCACGCGGTCGACCCGATGCGCGTGGCCACGCGCACCATTTCCGGGCTGTACGACGGCGCCACCACGCGCGAGCTCGACGAGCTCTCGATCCGCACCGCCGCGCTGCTGACCGCCGAGGAGCCGGAGTACGGCCGGTTGGCCGCACGCCTGCTCGCCGGCACCATCGCCAAGGAGGTGCGCGGGCAGGAGATCCACGCGTTCTCGCAGTCGGTGCAGCGCGGCTTCGATCTCGGGCTGATCAACGCGCGCCTGCTCGGCTTCGTGCAGGCGCACGCGCGCAAGCTCAACGACGCGCTCGACGCCTCGCTGGACGCGCGCTTCGACTACTTCGGGCTGCGCACGCTCTACGACCGCTACCTGCTGCGCCACCCGACCGCGCGCACGGTGATCGAGACGCCGCAGCAGTTCTTCCTGCGCATCGCCTGCGCGCTGGGCGAATCGGTCGGCGAGGCGGTCGCGCTGTACCGGCGCATGGCCGAGCTCGACTACCTGCCGAGCTCGCCCACGCTGTTCAACGCCGGCACCACGCACGAGCAGCTGTCCAGCTGCTTCCTGCTCGATTCGCCGGAGGATTCGCTGGAGGCGATCTACCGCCGCTACATGGACGTGGCCAAGCTGTCGAAGTTCAGCGGCGGCATCGGCCTGAGCTACACCCGCATCCGCGCGCGCGGCTCGCTGATCCGCAGCACCAATGGTCTGTCCAACGGCATCGTGCCCTGGCTGAAGACGCTGGACGCGTCGGTGGCCGCGGTGAACCAGGGCGGCAAGCGCAAGGGCGCGTGCTGCGTGTACCTGGAGCCGTGGCACGCCGACGTGGAGGAGTTCCTCGAGCTGCGCGACAACACCGGCGACGAGGCGCGGCGCACGCACAACCTCAACCTCGCCAACTGGATCCCCGACGAATTCATGCGCCGGGTCGAGGCCGACGGCGCGTGGTCGCTGTTCGATCCGCACCGCGTGCCGCAGCTCACCGACCTGTGGGGCGAGGCGTTCGACCGCGCCTACCGCGCTGCAGAAGCCGCGGGCCTGGCGACGAAGACGGTGAAGGCGCGCGAGCTGTACGCGCGGATGATGCGCACGCTGGCGCAGACCGGCAACGGCTGGATGAACTTCAAGGACACGGCCAACCGCACCTGCAACCAGACCCTGCGCGACGGCCACGTGGTGCACCTGTCGAACCTGTGCACCGAGATCCTCGAGGTGACGTCGCAGGACGAGACCGCCGTGTGCAACCTCGGCTCGATCAACCTCGCGCGGCACGTCGAGCTGTTCGCCGACGGCCCGGTGGCCGGGCCCGACGGCGCGCCCGTGCTGGGCCGGTTCGATTTCGACCGGCTCGGCGAGACCGTGCGCCTGGCGGTGCGCCAGCTCGACCGCGTCATCGACCTCAACTTCTATCCGATCGAGACCGCGCGCTCCGCCAACCTGCGCTGGCGTCCCGTCGGGCTGGGCGTGATGGGCCTGCAGGACGTGTTCTTCCAGCTGCGCCTGCCGTTCGACTCGGCCGCCGCGCGCGCGCTGTCCCGCGAGATCGCCGAAGCCGTGTACTTCCACACGCTCGACGCGTCGAACGAGCTCGCCGTCGAGCGCGGCGCGCATCCCGCGTTCGCAGATACCCATGCCGCGCAGGGCGCGCTGCAGTTCGACCTGTGGGGCGTGGCGCCGTCGCACCCCGAGCGCTGGGATGCGTTGAAGGCGCGCATCGCGCGCCACGGCCTGCGCAACTCGCTGCTGGTGGCGATCGCGCCGACGGCCACCATCGCCTCGATCGCCGGCTGCTACGAGTGCATCGAGCCGCAGGTGTCCAACCTGTTCAAGCGCGAGACGCTGTCGGGCGATTTCCTCGTCGTGAACCGCTACCTCGTCGACGAGCTCAAGCGCCTGGGCCTGTGGACGTCGGAGATGCGCGACGCGATCAAGCTCGCCGAGGGCTCGATCCAGGGCATCGACGCCATCCCCGCCGACCTGCGCGCGATCTACCGCACCGCGTGGGAGCTGCCGATGCGCGCGCTGATCGACCTCGCCGCCGACCGCGGCGCCTTCATCGACCAGAGCCAGTCGCTCAACCTGTTCATGGAAAGCCCGAACATCGGCGCGATGTCGTCGATGTACATGTACGCCTGGAAGCAGGGATTGAAGACGACCTACTACCTGCGCTCGCGCCCGGCGACGCGGATCGCGAAGGCCACGGTGGGCGCGCATCCCGGCGCGCATGCCGGGACCCGGGATTGGGGACCGGGGACCCGTGCAAGCGAAGCGCTCGACGCAGTGGCCTGTTCGCTGGAGAACCCGGAGAGCTGCGAGGCGTGCCAGTGAGCGGTCCAGCCGAGCCCCTCTCCCACCGGGAGAGGGGTTGGGGTGAGGGTCCGGAGAACGAGAGGTCCGACCCACGTCCGCTCGCTCGCACGTCCGAACCCTCATCCGGCGCTCCGCGCCGCCTCCTCCCGGAGGGAGAAGGACACGACAAAGGCCTTTCCATGCGCGATGACGCGTCAAGTTCGCCTCCCCGCCTGCTCGATCCCGGCTTCGACCTCACGCTGCGCCCGATGCGCTACCCGCGCTTCTACGAGATGTACCGCGACGCGGTGCGCAACACGTGGACGGTGGAGGAGGTCGACTTCGCGCTCGACGTCAACGACCTGCGACAGAAGTTCGGGCCGGCCGAGCGGCACCTGGTCGAGCGGCTGGTGGCGTTCTTCGCCACCGGCGATTCGATCGTCGCCAACAACCTCGTGCTGAACCTGTACCAGCACCTCAACGCGCCCGAGGCGCGCATGTACCTGTCGCGCCAGCTGTTCGAGGAGGCGCTGCACGTGCAGTTCTACTTGACCCTGCTCGACACCTACCTGCCGGATCCCGCCGCGCGCGCGAAGGCGTTCGCGGCGGTGGAGAACATTCCCTCGATCCGGCAGAAGGCGGCGTTCTGCTTCCGCTGGATGGATTCGATCCACGACCTGCGCCGACTCGAGACGCGCGAGGAGCGCCGCCGGTTCCTGCTCAACCTGGTCTGCTTCGCCGGCTGCATCGAGGGCCTGTTCTTCTTCGCCGCGTTCGCGTACGTCTACTACCTGCGTTCGCGCGGGCTGCTGCACGGGCTGGCGTCGGGCACCAACTGGGTGTTCCGCGACGAGAGCGGGCACATGGCGTTCGCGTTCGAGGTGATCCGCACCGTGCGCGCGGAGGAGCCGTCGCTGTTCGACGCGGAGCTCGAGCGCGACGTGGTGCGCATGTTCGAGGAGGCGGTGGCCTGCGAGCTGCAGTTCGCCGAGGACGTGCTGTCCGGCGGCGTGGCGGGGCTGTCGCTGCGGGACATGCGCCAGTACCTCGAATACGTGGCCGACCAGCGCCTGCGGCAGCTCGGCATGCCGACGCACTTCGGCGCGACCAACCCGTTCGGCTTCATGGACCTGCAGGACGTGCAGGAAGTGACCAACTTCTTCGAGCGGCGGGTGTCGGCCTACCAGGTCGGCGTCGAGGGCGAGGTCGCGTTCGACGCGGCGTTCTGACCTGCGGTTCCGGGCGCGGCGCGCCGTCGCGAGGCACGGACGCCTCCGTCTCGCGCCATGCGTCCGGCGCAAACGACGAAGCCCCGCCGAGGCGGGGCTTCGTGGGGACGCGATGCGTCGGAGCTCGGCTTACCTGCCGGCCACCACGCGCGCCATCTCCAGGCACTTGTTCGAGTAACCCCACTCGTTGTCGTACCAGCTCACGACCTTGACGAAGGTCGGGTCGAGCTGGATGCCGGCGTCGGCATCGAAGATCGACGTGCGCGGATCGGTGCGGAAGTCGGTCGCGACGACCTTGTCCTCGGTGTAGCCCAGCACGCCCTTCAGCGCGCCTTCGGACTGGCGCTTCATCTCCGCGCAGATCTCGGCGTAGGTGGCGGCCTTCTCGAGTTCGACGGTGAGGTCGACCACGGACACGTCGGAGGTCGGCACGCGGAACGCCATGCCGGTGAGCTTCTTGTTGAGCTCGGGGATCACCACGCCCACGGCCTTCGCCGCACCCGTGCTCGACGGGATGATGTTCTCCAGGATGCCGCGGCCGCCGCGCCAGTCCTTGGTGGACGGGCCGTCGACGGTCTTCTGCGTCGCGGTGGCGGCGTGCACCGTGGTCATCAGGCCGCGCTTGATGCCCCAGGTGTCGTTGAGCACCTTGGCGATCGGCGCGAGGCAGTTCGTCGTGCACGAGGCGTTGGAGATCACCGCCTCGCCCTTGTACGTGCCGTGGTTGACGCCGTAGACGAACATCGGCGTGTCGTCCTTCGACGGCGCCGACAGGATCACCTTCGGCGCGCCGGCGTCGAGGTGCTTCTGCGCGGTGGCCTTGTCCAGGAACAGGCCGGTGGACTCGATGACCACGTCGGCGCCGACCTCGTTCCACTTCAGCGCGGCGGGATCGCGCTCCTGCGTGAGGCGGATGCGCCGGCCGTCGACGACCAGCGCGCCGTCCTCGATCGACACTTCGCCGCGGAAGCGGCCGTGCACGGAGTCGTAGCGCAGCATGTAGGCGAGGTAGTCCGGCTCCAGCAGGTCGTTGATGCCGACGATCTGGACGTCGTCGAAGTTCTGCACGGCGGCGCGGAACACGTTGCGGCCGATGCGGCCGAAGCCGTTGATGCCGATCTTGATCGTCATGGGGCGAGCTCCTGGAGGCCGCGCGGGCGGCCGGACGGGCGAACGGGGGACAAGCGAGGCCGGCGATTTTAACAGCCCGCCCGCGCGCAGGCCGCGTGCAGGCGCGACGGCGCGCGGCGCTTGATGCGGATCAAGTCGCACGGCGGGCCGTTCGCCGAGAGTGCGCGCAGTCCACACGAGCCGTCCGCCATGACCCGCACGCTTGCCCTCGCCCTCGCCGCCGTCCTCGGCGCCGCCGCCCTGCCCGCCGCCGCGCGCGACGCCGGCGACTGGACGCTCGCCGTCGGCGCGCACGCCGTCGATCCCGCCAGCGACAACGGCCGCCTCGCCGGCGGTGCGCTGGCGGTGGACGTCGGCCGCGACGTGCGGCCCACCATCGCCGCGGAGTACTTCGTGCGCGACGACCTGGGCATCGAGGTGCTCGCGTCCGCACCGTTCGAGCACGACATCGCCATCCGCGGGCTGGGCCGCGTGGGCAGCACGCGCCACCTGCCGCCGACGGTCTCGGTGCAGCTCCATTTCGGCGGCGAACGGGTCTCCGGCTTCGTCGGCGCCGGCGTGAACTACACGTTGTTCTTCGGCGAGGACACCAGCGGGCCGCTCGCCGGCGGCGAGCTGGAGCTCGACGACTCGTGGGGCCTCGCGGCCCATGCCGGCGTCGACATCGCGCTCGGCCGCGGCGCGCTGCGGCTGGACGCACGCTGGATCGACATCGACGCCGACGCACGCCTCGACGGCGCCGACCTCGGCACGGTGGAGATCGACCCGATCGCCTACGGCGCCGCGTACGTCGTGCGCTTCTGAGCGGACGCGGCCGACACCGGGCGGTCGCCGGCGTCCGCTACAGTGCGCGGATGATCCGACGCCGCCCCCCGCTCCGCCTCGTCGCCGTCCTGTTCGCCTGCCTGCTGCCGTCGGTCGCGGCGGCCTGGAGCAGCGACGGCCACCGCATCGTCGGCGAGCTCGCCGCCGCCGACCTCAACCCCAAGGCGCGCGCGGAAGTCGCGCGCCTGCTCGCCGGCGAACCCGAGCCGACGCTCGCCGGCGTCGCCGCCTGGGCCGACCGCCTGCGCGACGAGGATCCCGAGCGCGGCAAGGCGACGTCGCGCTGGCACTACGTCAACTTCGCCGACGCGACGTGCACGTACGACGCCGCGCGCGACTGCGCGAAGGGCGACTGCGTGGTCGGCGCGATCAACCGCCACTTCCTCGCGCTGTCGGATGCGCGCCGCAGCGACGCCGAACGCGCCGAGGCGCTCAAGTTCCTCGTGCACTTCGTCGGCGACGTGCACCAGCCGCTGCATGCCGGGCATCGACCCGACAAGGGCGGCAACGACTTCCAGGTCAACGTGCGCGGCAAGGGCAGCAACCTGCACGCCGTGTGGGATCGCACGATCCTCGAAGCGGCGAAGCGCGAACCGGCCGCGTACGCCGCGGCGCTGCGCGCACGCGCGCCGCTGCCGCGCGACCCGACGCTGCGCTCGCAGACGCCGGCCGTCGACTGGGCGGTCGAATCGTGCCGGCTCACCGACACGCCGGGGCTGTACCCGCCGAGGCGCGTGCTCGACGACGCGTACTTCGACGCGCAACGCCCGCTCGCCGAGCGCCGCCTGCGCGAGGCCGGCGCGCGGCTCGCCGCGATGCTCAACCGCGCGCTGGGGCGCTGAGCGGTGCGGCGCCGCACGCTGCTGCGCGTCGCCGCCGGGCTGTTCGCGCTGGCGGCGTGCGCGGCAGCGGCCGCACCGCGCGCGCCGCTGACCGTGTTCGCCGCGGCCAGCCTCAAGGAATCGCTCGACGCCGCCGCCGCGGCGTACGAACGCGAAACCGGCACGCCGGTGCGCGTGTCGTACGCGGCGAGCTCCGCGCTGGCGCGGCAGATCGAGCAGCGCGCGCCGGCGGACGTGTTCGTCTCCGCGGACCTCGAGTGGATGGACTGGCTGCAGCGGCGCGCGCTGGTCGATGCGACCACGCGGCGCGACCTGCTCGGCAACACGCTGGTGCTGGTGGCGCCGGCGGCGTCGCGCACCCGGCCGGTGACGCTGTCGCGCGGCGTCGACCTGTCGCGCGTCCTCGGCCCCGACGGCCGCCTGGCGCTCGCGCTCACCGCCAGCGTGCCCGCGGGCAAGTACGCCCGGGCCGCGCTCGAATCGCTCGGCGCGTGGTCGGCCGTGCAGCCGCGCGTGGTCGAAGGGGAGAACGTGCGCGCGGCGCTGCTGCTGGTCGCCCGTGGCGAAGCCGCGCTCGGCGCGGTGTACGCGACCGATGCGCGCGCCGAGCCGCGCGTGCGCGTGGTCGCCACGTTCCCGGCCGGCAGCCATCCGCCGATCGTGTATCCGGCCGCGCGCGTGGCGGCGTCCACGCATCCGGACGCGGCGGCCTTCGTGCGCTGGCTGCGCGGCCCCACGGCGCGCGCGCTGTTCGTCGCGCGCGGGTTCCGCCCGCTCGGCTGACATGCTCAGCCCGGCGGAAGCCACCGCGGTCGCGTTGAGCCTGAAGGTCGCGGTCGTCGCGACGCTCGCGAGCCTGCCGTTCGCGATCGCCGCCGGCTGGCTGCTCGCGCGGCGCCGCTTCCCGGGCAAGCTCGTGCTCGACGCGGCGCTGCACCTGCCGCTGGTGCTGCCGCCGGTGGTCACCGGCTACGCGCTGCTGGTGCTGTTCGGCACGCAGGGGCCGCTGGGCGCGTGGCTGCAGGACACGTTCGGCGTCGTGTTCGCATTCCGCTGGACCGGCGCGGCGCTTGCAAGCGCGGTGATGGGCTTCCCGCTGATGGTGCGCGCGATCCGGCTGTCGATCGAGGCCGTCGACGTGCGCCTCGAGCACGCCGCGGCCACGCTGGGCGCGCCGCCGTGGCGCGTGTTCGCGGGCGTCACGCTGCCGCTGGCGTGGCCGGGCATCGTCGCCGGCAGCGTGCTGGGCTTCGCCAAGGCGCTGGGCGAGTTCGGCGCGACGATCACGTTCGTGTCCAGCATCCCGGGCGAGACGCAGACGCTCGCCGCGGCCGTCTACGGCCTGCTGCAGGTGCCCGACGGCGAGGCCGGCCTGTGGCGGCTGTGCGCGGTGGCGGTGGCGCTCTCGTTCGCCGCGCTGCTGCTGTCGGAATGGCTGGTGCAGCGGCGCAGCGCGGAGCCGGCGGTATGAGCGGCGCGCCGACGTTTGAGCTCGATGTCACCGTGCGTCGCGGCGCGTTCGAGCGCGCGCTCGCGGTGCGCAGCGACGCGCGCACGCTGGCGCTGGTCGGCGCGTCGGGCAGCGGCAAGACCACGCTGCTGCACGCGATCGCGGGCCTGCTGCGCCCGGCGCGCGGGCGCATCGCCGTCGACGGCCGCGTGCTGTTCGACGCCGACGCGCGCATCGACCTGCCCGCGCACCGCCGCCGCATCGGCTACGTGTTCCAGGACGGCCGGCTGTTCCCGCATCGCGACGTGCGCGCCAACCTGCTGTACGGCCTGCACGGCACCGATGCCGCGCCCCGCTTCGCGTTCGGCCGCGTCGTCGACCTGCTCGGCCTTGGCCCGCTGCTCGCGCGCCGCACCGCCGCGCTGTCGGGCGGCGAGACCCAGCGCGTCGCGCTCGGCCGCGCGCTGCTGTCGCAGCCGGCGCTGCTGCTGCTCGACGAGCCGCTGTCGATGCTCGACCTCGACCGCCGCGACGAGCTGCTGCCCTACCTCGTCCGCGTCCGCGACGAGGCGCGCCTGCCGATGATCTACGTCAGCCACCAGCCCGACGAGGTGCGCCGCATCGCCGACGCGGTGCACCGGCTCGACGCGTCGGCGTAGGCTGCACGGATGGACGCACCGCTCCGCACCGATTCGCTCGACGCCGCCGTCGACGCCGCGCTGGCGCGCATCGGCGGCCCGCTGCACGTCGCCGCGCCGCTCGGCCTCGGCAAGCCGCATCGACTGCTGAACGCGCTGTACGCGCGCGTCGCGGCCGATCCCTCACGGCCGATGACCCTGTACACGGCGCTGTCGCTGGATCCGCCGTCGGCGCGCGGCGACGGGCTGGAGGCGCGCTTCGTGGGTCCGTTCGTCGAGCGCCACTTCGGCGCGGACTTCGTGCGGCTGGACTACGTGCGCGACATGAAGCGCGACGCGCTGCCGGCGCATGTGCGGGTGGAGGAGTTCTACGTGCAGTCCGGCGCGCTGCTGGGCAGCGGCGCCGCGCAGCGCGACTACGCGAGCCTCAACTACACGCACGTGGCGCGCACGCTCGCGCAGCGCGGCGTCAACCTGGTCGTGCAGAAGGCCGCCGCGAGCGCCGACGGCACGCGACTGTCGATCTCCAGCAACACCGACCTCACCGCCGACACGCTCGAAGCGCTGGCGCGCGCGGGGCGGCCGCGGCCGCTGCTGATCGCCGAGATCGATCCGCAGCTGCCGTGGCTCGACGGCGAGGCGGTCGTCGATGCCGCGTCCTTCGACATCGTCGTCGCGCCGCCGGCGCCGCATCCGCCGCTGTTCGGCCTGCCGCGGCAGCTGGTGGGCGATGCGGAATACGCGATCGGCCTGTACGCCAGCGCGCTGGTGCGCGACGGCGGCACGCTGCAGGTCGGCATCGGCGCGCTCGCCGATGCGCTGAGCCACGCGCTGGTGCTGCGGCACGTCGACAACGCGGCCTACCGGCGCGTGCTGCTGGCGCTGGATCCGGACATCGAACGCCATCCGGCCGTCGTCGAAAGCGGCGGCCTCGGCCCGTTCGAAACCGGGCTGTACGGCTGCAGCGAGATGCTCAACGAGGGCTTCCGGTGGCTGGTCGAGGCCGGCGTGATCCGCCGCCGCGTCGTCGATGACGCCGCGCTGATGCAGCGCATCGCCGACGGCACCGCCAACCTCGGCGACCGCGCGCGGCTCGAGCGCGACGGGCAGTTCCTGCACGGCGCGTTCTACCTCGGCTCGCCGGACTTCTACGCCTGGCTGCGCGGGCTGGACGAGGCGACGCGGCGCGCGATCGGCATGAAGCGCGTCGGCGCGGTCAACGCGCTGTACGGCGGCCACGAGGCGCTGGAGCGGCTGCAGCGCGCGCACGCGCGCTTCTTCAACAGCTGCATGATGGCCACCGCGCTGGGCGCGGCGGTATCCGACGCGCTGGACGACGGCCGCGTGGTCAGCGGCGTCGGCGGGCAGTACAACTTCGTGGCGATGGCGCACGCGCTGGACGACGCGCGCTCGGTGCTGATGCTGCGCGCGACGCGCGAGGAGCGCGGCCGCGCCGCATCGAACATCCGCTGGTCGTACGGCCACGCGACGATCCCGCGCCACCTGCGCGACGTGTACGTCACCGAGTACGGCATCGCCGACCTGCGCGGCGCGACCGACGGCGACTGCGTGCTGCGCATGGCCGCGATCGCCGATGCGTCCGCGCATGCCGGCCTGCTCGCCCGCGCGCGTTCCGCGCACAAGCTCTCCGACGGATTCACGCCGCCACCCGCGTGGTCGCGCAACACGGCCGCGCGCGTGGCCGATGCGCTGGCGCCGTTCCGGCGCGACGGCACCCTGCCCGACTACCCGCTCGGCAGCGACTTCACCGACGTCGAGCAGCGGCTCGTGCGCGCGCTGGCCTGGCTTCGGAGCGCCACCGCGACGCGGGGCGGGCTCCTGCGCACGCTGACCTCGGCGTTGCTGCAGCCGGGCGACCGCGGACGCGATCACGACGCGCTGGTCCGCATGCGGCTGGACGCACCGCGCACGGTCCGTGCGCGGCTCGACGCCCGCCTGCTCGCGCTCGCGCTGCGCCGCACGGCGCGCTGACGATCGGCGGCGCTTGCCCGATGCACGCCGGGCATCGCATCCTCGGTATCGCACGCGCGCGGACGCGCGCCGGGGGACATCGACGATGACATCCACGCGTGCGGCCCTGGCCGCGTTCGTGCTGCTGGGCGCCGCCGGCTGCGGGATGGTCGAATCCGCGCACGACGCGATCCGCGACGCCGAGGCGGTGTCGGGCGACCTGGAGCGGGCCACGGGCGTGCGCCCGCAGGTCGGATTCCAGTGGAACAACGGGCGCTACACGAACGTGACCGTGGTCTACGAGGGCATCCCCGCGGGGCACCACGCGCAGGACATCGCGACGATCGCGCGTCGCGCGGTCGCCTTGCGTTTCGGCGAGGCGCCCGAGCAGATCACGCTGAGCTTCGTCGTCAGCGGCGAACCGCCGACGACCGGGGCCGCGACCGCGCGTTGACGCTCAGCCGAGCGCCTTCACCGCCTCCACCACGCGCTCGACGGTGAAGCCGAAGTGCGGGAACAGCGCCTCGGCCGGGGCCGACGCACCGAAGCGGTCGATGCCGATCACCGCGCCGTCGAGGCCGACGTACTTGGCCCAGAAGTCGGCGACGCCGGCCTCGATCGCCACCCGGCGGCGCACCGCGCGCGGCAGCACGGACTCGCGATAGGCCGCGTCCTGGCGGTCGAACACGTCGGTCGACGGCATCGACACCACGCGCGCCTGCACGCCGTCGGCGGCGAGGCGCTCGGACGCCTGCATCGCGAGGCCGACCTCGGATCCGGTCGCGATCAGGATCACGTCCGGCAGGCCCGAAGCGGCGTCGCGCAGCACGTAGCCGCCGCGCTCGATCAGCTCCAGCTGCGCGGGCGTGCGCGGCTGGTGCGGCAGGTTCTGGCGCGAGAAGACGAGGCAGCTCGGGCCGTCGAGGCGCAGGATCGCCGCGCGCCACGCCGCGGCCGACTCCACCGCGTCGCACGGGCGCCAGACGTCGTTGCCGGGGATGTAGCGCAGCGAGGCGAGGTGCTCGATCGGCTGGTGCGTCGGGCCGTCCTCGCCGAGGCCGATCGAGTCGTGCGTGTAGACGTGGATCGCGTGCGCGCCCATCAGCGCGCTCATGCGCACGGCGTTGCGGGCGTAGTCGCTGAAGACGAGGAACGTCGCGTCGAACGGGATGAAGCCGCCGTGCAGCGCCAGGCCGTTGCTGATCGCGGTCATCGCGAACTCGCGCACACCGTAGTAGACGTAGTTCGCGTTCGGGTCGTCGCTGGCGACCGTCCTGCTGGCCGACCACAGCGTGAGGTTGGAATGCGCGAGGTCGGCCGAGCCGCCGATCAGCTCGGGCAGCACCGGCGCGAACGCCTCGATCGCCATCTGCGAGGCCTTGCGCGAGGCGATCGTTAGCGCCTTGTCCTGCAGCTCGGCGATGTAGCGCTCGGCGATCTCGTCGAAGCGCGACGGCAGCATGCCGCGGCCGCGACGCACGAGCTCGTCGGCCACCTCGGGATGGCGGTCGGAATACGCGTCGTACAGCCGGTTCCACTGCTCCTCGCGCACCAGGCCTGCGTTGTTGGCGCGCCAGCCGTCGTAGATCGCCTGCGGAATCTCGAACGGCCCGTGCGACCAGCCCAGCGCGGCGCGGGTGGCGGCGACCTCGTCCTTGCCCAGCGGCGCGCCGTGGCTGGATTCCTTGCCGGCCTTGTTCGGCGAGCCGAAGCCGATCGTCGTGCGGCAGCAGATCAGCGTCGGCTTGTCGTCGTGCTTCAGCGCGGTGTCGATCGCGGTCTTGATCTCGACCGGGTCGTGGCCGTCGACGTTGCGGATCACGCGCCAGCCGTAGGCCTCGAAGCGCGCGCCGGTGTCGTCGGTGAACCAGCCCAACGTGTCGCCGTCGATCGAGATGCGGTTGTCGTCCCAGAACGCCACCAGCTTGCCGAGCTTCCACGTGCCGGCCAGCGACGCGGCCTCGTGCGAAATGCCCTCCATCAGGCAGCCGTCGCCGAGGAACACCCAGGTGCGGTGGTCGACGACGTCGAACTCCGGGCGGTTGTAGCGCTGCGCGAGCAGCTTCTCGGCCAGCGCCATGCCGACCGCGTTCGCGAAGCCCTGGCCGAGCGGGCCGGTGGTGGTCTCAACGCCCGGCGTCATGAAGTTCTCGGGATGGCCGGGCGTCTTCGATTCGAGCTGGCGGAACCGGCGGATGTCGTCGATCGACACGTCGTAGCCGGCCAGGTGCAGCAGCGCGTACTGCAGCATCGAGCCGTGGCCGTTGCTCAGCACGAAGCGGTCGCGGTTGAACCACTTCGGGTTGTTCGGGCTGTGGACGAGGTAGTCGTTCCACAGCACCTCGGCGATGTCGGCCATGCCCATCGGCATGCCCGGATGGCCGGACTTGGCGGCCTCGACCGCGTCGATGGCGAGGAAGCGGATCGCGTTGGCGAGGTCGAGGCGGGAAGGCGTGTCGGCGGCAGGCGTCATGGCGTGGGGGCGTCGGCGGAAGGCGCGCGCGCCGGGCGGCGCGGGCGCGCATTGTCCCACGCTCCGCGCGGCCGGCGGCCGGACGCGTTCACGGCCGCGGAATCAGCGCGCGGGCGCCTCGACCGCGGGCGCGGTGTCCGCCTCGCCCCTCGCCACCAGCGTGGCGATGCCGAGGTCGCCGGTCACATTCACGGTGGTGCGGCACATGTCGAGGAAATGGTTGACGCCCAGCACCAGGCCGATGCCTTCCGGCGGCACGCCGACCATGGCGCAGATCAGCGCCACCACCGGCAGCGAGCCGGACGGCACGCCGGCGGTGCCGATGCCGCCGAGGATGCACACCAGCATCACCAGCACCTGCTGCAGCAGCGTGAGCTCCACGCCGAAGAACTGCGCGAGGAAGATCACGGTCACGCCTTCGAACAGCGCCGTGCCGTTCTGGTTGGCGGTGGCGCCGATGGTCAGCACGAAGCGCGACACGCGCCGCGGCAGGCCCAGGCGCTCGTCGGCCACGCGCAGCGCGGTCGGCAGCGTGGCGTTGCTCGACGCGGTGGAGAACGCCATCAGCATGGCCTCCTGCACGCCGCGGAAGAACCGCGCCGGCGAATAGCCGCCCAGCGCGCGCAGCGCCAGCGGGTAGACGACGAACAGGTGGATGGCCAGCGCCGCGACCACCACCAGCACGTACGTGCCCAGCCGCAGCAGCAGGTCCCAGCCGAACAGCACGGCCAGGTTGAACATGAAGCAGAACACCGCGTAGGGCGCGAGCCGGATCACCAGCCCGATCAGCGTCATCGACACCTCGAACAGGCCCTCGATGCCGCGCTTCAGCGCCTCGATCGCCGGCGTCGCGCGGCTGAGCACGATGCCAACGCCGAACATCAGCGCGAAGAACATCAGCGCGAGGATGCTGGCGTTGCTGGACGCCGCGGAGACCACGTTCTGCGGAACGATCGACAGCAGCAGCGCCATGCCCTTCGGTTGCTCGGTGCTGTCCTTCACGATGGCCTGCGCGCGGTCGGCGCTGTCGGCCAGCAGCTGGCTCGCCAGCGCCGGGTCCACGCCCGCGCCGGGCTTGACCAGGTTGACCAGCACCAGCCCCACCAGCACGGCGATCGCCGACAGCAGCACCGTGTAGCCCAGCGTGCGCCAGCCGATGCGGCCGAGCGCGCGGATGTCGCCCATCTCGGTGACGCCGACCACCAGCGCCGAGAACAGCAGCGGCACGATCAGCATGAAGATCAGGCTGAGGAACAGGGTCGCGAACGGCTGCGTCACCCACTGGGTGAGGCGGGCCACGAACGGTGCGTCCGCGCCGACGCCGTAGTGCACGGCGAGACCGGCGACGAGGCCGACGACGAAGCCGATGGCGATCTTCCAGTGCAGCGGCATGCGCGCCTTGGCGGCGGCGGTGTCGGGGCTCATGCGGGGGTTCCGTGACCGAAGCGCCGGGACTGTAGCAAAGCCGCGCCGCGCGGCCGCGGTCAGCGCGGCGGGTACAGCGGCGGCAGCGGCGACGGCGCGGGCGGCGCCTGC
>JXCB02000050.1 GCA_000828075.3 Tolypothrix campylonemoides VB511288
ATCGGGTCGATCTCGGTCACGACCACGCGGCAGCCGTACGCGCGCAGGCTGTGGGCCGAGCCCTTGCCGACGTCGCCGTAGCCGCAGACCACGGCCACCTTGCCGGCCAGCATCACGTCCATCGCGCGCTTGAGGCCATCGGCCAGCGACTCGCGGCAGCCGTACAGGTTGTCGAACTTCGACTTGGTGACCGAGTCGTTGACGTTGATCGCCGGCACCAGCAGCTTGCCGGCCTCGGCGAGCTGGTAGAGGCGGTGCACGCCGGTGGTGGTCTCCTCGGAGACGCCTTTCCACTCCTTGGCCATGTTCGTCCAGAAGCCGGGGCGCTCCTTGGCCACGCGCTTGAGCAGGTTCTTGATGACCTGCTCCTCGTGGCTGCCCGACGCCGAGTTGACCCAGCTGTCGTCGCCGCGCTCGAGCTCGTAGCCCTTGTGGATCAGCAGGGTGACGTCGCCGCCGTCGTCGACGACGAGCTGCGGGCCGCGGCCACCGGGGAAGCTGATCGCGTCGAGCGTGCAGTCCCAGTACTCCTCCAGCGTCTCGCCCTTCCAGGCGAACACCGGGGTGCCGGCCTTGGCGATCGCCGCGGCGGCGTGGTCCTGCGTGGAGAAGATGTTGCACGACGCCCAGCGCACGTCGGCGCCGAGGTCTTTCAGCGTCTCGATCAGCACCGCCGTCTGGATGGTCATGTGCAGCGAGCCGGTGACGCGCACGCCGGCCAGCGGCTTCTGCGGCGCGTACTTCGCGCGGATCGACATCAGGCCGGGCATCTCCTGCTCGGCGATGTCGATCTCCTTGCGGCCCCAGTCGGCCAGCGAGAGATCGGCCACTTTGTAGTCGTGGGGAAACTGCGAGGGAACTGCGTTCATCAGATGTGCTCCGTGGTGGGTGGACGACCGCGATACGTCTCGCGGAGGTCGGCGGACGACTCGTTCGAGTGCCGCCTGCACGGGCGCCGTTGTCGCATGGACATCCCCGAGCCTGGCCAGCGGATCGGACACGTGGCGTGTCCCGCGGCCTCCACCGCGCGTGGCGGTCGAGGCTCGCGCCGGTGGTCGCAGCGCCCCTCGGGGAGGTGCGCGTAGTTTACCCGGCCCGGCGCGCGCGAGCGGCTATGCTCGCGGGCCGCCGGTTCAGCGACGCGCCGACCGGCCGCCATCCGCACGAGGGGAGTCGTCCATGCACCGTCGCTTCCGGCGCCATGCCGCGCTGTCCGTCCTGATGAGCCTCGCGCTGCCGCTGGCCGCGATCGCGCAGCCGCAGAAGGCGCCGTCCGCGGGCGGCTATCGCCTGCCGCCGCCCGAGCTGCGCGCCATCGTCGACGCGCCGCGCCCGCCGCAGGTGCTGCTGGGCCCGAAGCGCGACCTCGCCGCCGTCGTGCAGACGCCCGCGCTGCCGGGCATCGACGTCGTCGCGCAGCCGGAGCTGAAGCTCGCCGGCCTGCGCATCCATCCGAAGTTCCATGCGGCCAGCCGCTTCAGCTTCGGCAGCGGGCTGTCGCTGCTCGCGCTCGCCGACGGCGCAGAGACGCGCATCGAAGGCCTGCCGTCGCCGCTGGCCGTCGCCAGCTTGCAGTGGTCGCCCGACCAGGCGCACATCGCGTTCAACCACGTCGACGTCGCCAGCGGCGCGACTGAGCTGTGGCTGGTCGACGTCGCGCAGAAGCGCGCGCGCCGGCTCGCGTCGACGCTCAACACCGTCAGCGGCCGCGGCTACGCGTGGATGCCCGACAGCCGCCGGCTGCTCGTCATGCTGCAGCCGGAGAACCTCGGCACGCCGCCGTCGGGTGACGGCATCCCGAGCGGCCCGGCCATCCAGGAGACCGGCGCCGGCGGCGCGGTGACGCAGATCCGCACCTACCAGGACCTGCTGCGCAACGAGGCCGACGCGAAGGTCTTCGAACACTACGTGCGCGCGCAGCTCGCGCTCCTCGACCTCGGCGGCGGCCAGGCGACGCTCGGCGGCCCCGACCTGTTCGTCGCCGCGGAGCCGTCGCCCGACGGCGCGCTGCTGCTGGTGCAGCGCCTGCACCGGCCGTTCTCCTACCTGGTGCCGTGGAGCTTCTTCCCGCGGCGCATCGACGTGCTGGCGTCGAACACCGGCCGCATCGTGCACACCGTCGCCGACCTGCCGCTGTTCGAGGGCCTGCCCACCGGCAACGATGCGGTGCCCACCGGCGTGCGCCGCATCGACTGGCGCAGCGACGCGCCGGCGACGCTGGCGTGGGTCGAGGCGCAGGACGGCGGCGATCCCGCGAAGCCGGCCGCCATCCGTGACGCGGTGCTGATGCAGGCTGCGCCGTTCGACCGGCCGCCGGTCACCATCGCGCGCCTCGGCAGCCGCCTCGGCCGCATCGACTGGGGCCGCGGCGACCTCGCGCTGCTCAGCGAGGCGTGGTGGAAGACGCGCGCGACGACGCTGTGGCGCATCGCGCCGGACGGCGGCCGCGATCCGCAGCGGCTGTTCGAGGGCTCGTTCGAGGACCGCTACGCCGACCCCGGCACGCCGGTCACCGTCACCGACGCGGCCGGCCACGAGCGGCTGCTGGTCGGCGAGGGCGAGACGGTTTTCGTGATCGGCGACGGCGCCTCGCCCGAGGGCGACCGTCCGTTCGTCGATCGCTGGAACCTCGCCGACGGTGCCAAGGCGCGGCTGTTCCATTCGCAGGCGCCGGCGTACGAGCGCCCGCGCGCGCTGCTCGACGCCGCCGGCACGCGGCTGCTGACCACGCGCGAGTCGCCGACGGAGCCCGCGAACTTCTTTGTCCGCGACGGCGACGCGGCGCCGCGCGCGCTGACCCGCTTTCCGCATCCGACGCCGCAGCTGAAAGAGGTGCGCAAGGAGCAGATCCGCTACCGGCGCGCCGACGGCGTCGAACTCACCGGCACGCTCTACCTGCCGCCGGGCTACGACCCGAAGCGCGACGGCCCGCGCCCCGCGCTGCTGTGGGCGTACCCGCAGGAGTTCAAATCGGCCGCGGCGGCGAGCCAGGTCACCGATTCGCCGTACCGCTTCAACGCGGTGGGCTACTGGGGCCCGCAGGCGTTCCTCGCGCGCGGCTGGGTGGTGCTCGACGACCCGTCGATGCCGATCGTGGGCGGGGGCGACGCCGAGCCGAACGACACCTACGTGCCGCAGCTCGTCGCCAGCGCGCAGGCCGCGGTCGACGAGCTGGTGCGCCGCGGCGTCGGCGACCGCGCGCGCATGGCGATCGGCGGACATTCGTACGGTGCGTTCATGACCGCGAACCTGCTGGCGCACAGCGACCTGTTCCGCGCCGGCATCGCGCGCAGCGGCGCCTACAACCGCACGCTCACGCCGTTCGGCTTCCAGGCCGAGGAGCGCAACTACTGGCAGGCGCGCGACACCTACTTGGCGATGTCGCCGTTCAACGTCGCCGACCGCATCGACGAGCCGCTGCTGCTGATCCACGGCGAGCAGGACAACAACAGCGGCACGTTCCCGATCCAGAGCGAGCGCCTGTTCGCGGCCATCAAGGGCCTCGGCGGCACCGCGCGGCTGGTGATGCTGCCCAACGAATCGCACGGCTACCGCGCGCGCGAATCGATCCTGCACATGCTCGCCGAGACCGACGCGTGGCTGGAGCGGCACGTGCGCGGCGAGGCGGGCGCGACTGCGCCGTCGTCGAAGCGGGCAGGGAAGTGAGCGGCGATCGGCGGCGCGCATGTGCCTGATCGTCGTCGCGTGGCGCGTGCATCCGCGCTGGCCGCTGGTGCTGGCGGGTAACCGCGACGAGTTCCACGCGCGGCCGACGCTGGCGCTGGCGCCGTGGGCGGAGCGGCCGGACATCGTCGGCGGGCGCGATGCGCTGCACGGCGGGAGCTGGCTCGCCGTGCGCGGGCGCCGGCTCGCGGCGGTGACCAATGTGCGGCTGCCGCACGAGCCGGACGGGCGTTCGCGCGGGCATCTCGTGCGCGACTTCGTCGGCGGCGCCGCGTCGGCGTCGTCGTACGCGGACGCGCTGCGCGGCGACGCGCGCGAGTACCGGCCGTTCAATCTGCTCGTGCACGACGGCGGCGCGCTCGCGTACGCCGGCAACCGGCCCGCGTTCTCGATGCAGGCACTCGCGCCCGGGCTGCACGGTCTGTCGAACGGGCCGCTCGACGCGCCGTGGCCGAAGGTCGAAGCGCTGCGCGCGGCGATGGCGGCGTGGCTCGACGCATACGCCGCGGATCACGACTCGCGCCCGCACGATGCCGCGTCGCTGGACCGCGCATCGCACGGATCTCCCGACATCGAAGCGCCCGATGTCGAAGAAGCGCCCGACATCGAACCCCTGTTCGCCGCGCTGGCCGATCCCGGGCGCGCCGACGACGCGCGGCTGCCCGACACCGGCGTCGGGCTGGAGCGCGAGCGCTTCCTCTCATCGGCGTTCATCGCCGGCGACACCTACGGCACGCGTGCGTCGACCGTGGTGCTGGTGAGCGACGCGGACGTGCGGATCGTCGAGCGCCGCTTCGGTCCCCGCGGCACTGCGCTCGGCGAAACGCGACACGCGTACGCGATCGCGGCGGGCGCCGCGACCACATGACTGAACCGATGCCGCACACCGCGGGTCGGCCCTAGCTACAGCCGCGACGGCGCCGGCGACTAGCGTGGAGCGCAGTCCCCCTCACGCAGGTCCCGCCATGTCGATCCAGGCGCTCGCCACCGGCCAGCTCGCGCAGTCCGCGCAGTCCGTCGTCTCCAGCCAGCTCGCGCAGGCGCAGTCGCCGTCGACGCACACCGTGCGTGCGGGCGAATCGCTCGAGGGCATCGCGTCGCGCTACGGCACGACGACCGATGCGCTGCTGGAGGCCAATCCGCAGATCCGCGACCCCGACCTGATCCGCCCCGGCGACACCATCGCGCTGCCGCCGCGCAGCACGCAGGGCGAGCAGGTCACCAGCGACATCGACACGCGCTTCGGCACCAGCAACGACGAGTTCACGGTCGAAGGCCAGGCCGGCCAGAACGGCGGCAGCGTGCTGGTGAACCCGGGCGACGGCGCGGTCGGCGTCGAGGTCAACCGCGAGCACATCCCCGGCGCGCCGGAAGACCCGAACGCGACCACGCCGCGCGCCGGCGGCGAGTTCCAGGCCACCAGCCGCGCGGCGGTGACCGAGTACCACACGAACGAGGACGGCACGACGACGTACAAGCTCGAGCTCGAGCTCGGCAGCGGCTTCGAGGCGTCCGGGCAGGTCGGCCGCGGGCGCGCGGAAGGCAGCTACGCCGTCGACGGCGGCTTCCGCGGCTTCTACGAGGTGACGCTGCCCGACGGCAACCTGAGCCGCGAAGCGAGCCTGCAGGCGGCGACGCGGATCAACCCGTTCGACCCGACCACGATCCCGCAGGACGCGACCGTCACCCTGCACGGCGCGGCCTACCTCAACACCGAGCTGGCCGGATCGTTCCGCCATCTCGGCACGGTGACCAACGTGACCGAGGCCGGCGGCGTCGCCATCGCCGTGCAGCGCACCGGCGAGGACACCGTGCGCGTGACCGCCGGCCCGACGCAGGCGGTGGAGGCCTACAACGGCGTCGGCCTGAGCTTCGAGCAGGCGCAGCTGATGCTCGGCCGGCAGGACAACGTCGGCGCGGCGACGCTGCGCTCGGCGGAGTTCGACCTGTCCACCGCCGAAGGCCGCGCGGCGTACGGCGATTTCCTGCGCACCGGGCAGGCGCGCGAAGGCGCGGGCGTCAGCGACGTGGTGACCATCGAGAAGCTGGACGTCCAGTCGCAGACGCGCATCGAGGCGCAGCTCGGCCCGCTGAGCGCGTCGATCGGCGGCGCCGAGAACGTCGGCAGCCAGATCCGCACGACCTACGCCGACGGTTCGGTCGCGGTGACGACGAACCTGCAGTATTCCGGCAACGTGCCGATGGCGATCACGCAGCGCTTCGACGCGTCCGGCAACGAGATCCTCGCGCAGCGCCGCTACAGCTACACGATCGAGGCGGCGGAGGGCTCGGCGGAGTTCCTCAACATCGCCGCGGCCGGCGACTTCCGCGCGGCCGAGACCGGCCCGGTGCGTCCGGGCGACACCGTCACCGTCACCTTCAACGAGTCCGGCATGCGGCAGCTCGTGCAGCAGACGCAGGCCTATGTCGCCAACTCGCCGACCGCGTCGGAAGCGACGCTGCTCGGCGCGCTGCAGCCGGACGGTTCGCGGCCGTCGCCGAGCGCGTTCGACTTCGCCGTCGCGCTGGGCCGCAACCTCAACGGCAGCGACTACGGGCTGTCGTCGAAGCTGTTCAACATCGCCTCCGGCAGCGATCCCGGCGGCATCGACGGACTCGAGGCCTCGCGCATCCCGATGAGCCTCGAGGTGCAGCGCTGACCGCGGTCGTCCCGCGCACGCGCGGGCCGCGCGGGCGGCCCGCCGCGTGAGCGCGGCGCGGCATCGCTGAACGGTCCGCCGCACCTAGGGTCGGCCCCATCTCACCGCGCACGGGCGACGGCCGGGACACTGCGGCCGACGTCCCCCACGTGCGCCCGCCATGTCCGTCACCAGCGTCCGCCAGGACACCACGCTCGACGTTCCGTCCCCGAACCCGACCTCCGACACGCTGCGCCCCGGCGAGACGCTGGCCGATTTCGCCGCGCGCCACCGGGTGTCCGAACAGGCCGTGCGCGAGGCGAACGCATCGCTGCTGCAGACGGTCAACCAGGACCGTCGCCACCACGAGCCCGGCCTGAGCGAATCGCAGGCGCTCGCCGGCGCGACGCTCGCCGTGCCGCCGCAGGCGATGAGCGTCGGGCGCGATCCGGTCGGCAGCGACTTCAACCCGACCTATCCCTCGCCCAACAGCGAATACACCGTCGGCGGCCAGGGCCAGGCGGCCGGCGGCGCGGTGACGTGGAATCCGGGCGACGGCAGCGTCAAGGTCACCGGCAGCGCGATCGCCACGCCGCCGGGCCAGCAGGACACCGCGCCGGTGCAGTTCGAAGCCCGCCGCGACACCGCGGTGACGCTGGGGCAGGTGAACAAGGACGGCAACACCGAGTTCACCGTCGAGGTGCAGGCCACCGACAGCGCCACCGCGTCGGCCAGCACGCGCACCAGCCGCGGGCTCGTCGAGGGCGAGGCGACCGCCGGCGCCGGCCTGCGCGCGCGCTACAAGGTCGTGCTGCCGGGCGAGAACCAGACGCCGGAAGCGGCCGCGCGCGTGAACCCGTTCGACCCGACCACGATCCCGGTCGGCGCGACGGTGACGCTGGACGGGCAGGCGTTCACCCAGACCGCGATGGAGGGCGCGTTCCGCCACATCGGCATCAAGCACGGCCTCACCGAGGCGGCGGGTGCGAGCTATTCGGTCACGCGCGTGGACGAGAACCGCGTGCGCGTGACGACGGGACCGAACGAGGCGGTGGAGGCGTTCAACGGGATCGGCGTGACCACGCAGGTCGCCACCGCGATGCTCGGCCGGCAGGACAACCTCGGGTTCTCCAGCGTCGGCACCGCGACGTTCGACCTGTCCGATCCCGACGCCCAGGCCGCGTACGCGCACTTCGTGGCCACCGGCGACGTCGCCCATGCCACGCCGGGCGTGTCCGACGTCGCCCAGATCGCGCGCGTGGACTTCTCCTCGCAGACGCGCGCGCAGCTGGAGCTCGGCCCGCTGTCGGCCGACCTCGCCGGCGCGCAGAACACCGGCTCGCGGGTGGACATCACCTATCCCGACGGGTCGTCGACCAGCGTGATGCAGCTGCAGTATTCCGGCAACGTGCCGCTGCAGGTGACGCAGCGCTTCGATGCGGCCGGCAACGAGGTCGTGTCCGAGCGCAGCTACCAGTTCACCGTCAGCACGGACCACAAGGTCGACCTGAGCTGGTGGGACAACCTGCTCGGTCGCAGCGATGCCGCCGCCGAACAGCAGCTCGAGTCGTCGCATGCGCAGCTGCTGAACACCGCGCTCACCGGCGACCTCGGCGCGGGCGGTCCGATCCGCCCCGGGCAGAAGGCCACGATCACCTTCACCGAGGAGCAGATGACCGCGTTCCGCGAGCAGACGCGCGCGGCCGCCGAATCGAACCCGGGCAGCGATCCGTTCGACCTGCTCGTCGGCGGCCAGCACGGCCAGCCGGTGGCGTCGAACATGGACTTCGCCGTGTCCTGGGCGCGCAACCTGGGCAACAGCGACTACGGCATCGCCGAGCGGCTGTTCGTCATCTCGCAGAACGCGGACGGCGACTTCCGCAACGGCACGTCGCGGATCGAGGCCACCGTCGAGGCGAAGTAGCGCGTCGCGACGCGTGCATCCGCGCCGTCGAACGCGCAGCGGCGGCCGCGTGCGACGGGACGGGGCGCCTCGCCGGCGACGATGCAACGAAGAAGGGCCGCTCGCGCGGCCCTTCGTTCGTGACGCGTCGCGCTGGGATCAGCGCTTCAGCCCCGCCGCGGCGCGCAGCTCGTCGGCGCGGTCGGTGCGCTCCCACGAGAACGACGTGGCCTTCTGCGCCTTGCCCGCGGCGTCGACGTAGCTCACCTGCTCCGGCTTGCGGCCGAAGTGCCCGTACGCCGCGGTGGCCTGGTAGACCGGGTGCACCAGGTCGAGCATCTGGATGATGCCGTACGGGCGCAGGTCGAAGTGCTTGCGGATCAGCTTCTCGATCTTGTCGTCGCTGATCCTGCCGGTGCCGAACGTGGTCACCGAGATCGAGGTGGGCTCGGCCACGCCGATCGCGTAGCTCACCTGCACCTCGCAGCGGTCGGCCAGGCCGGCGGCGACGACGTTCTTGGCGACGTAGCGCGCGGCGTACGCGGCGGAGCGGTCGACCTTGGACGGATCCTTGCCCGAGAACGCGCCGCCGCCGTGGCGCGCCCAGCCGCCGTAGGTGTCGACGATGATCTTGCGGCCGGTCAGGCCGCAGTCGCCCACCGGCCCGCCGATGACGAACTTGCCGGTCGGGTTGATGTGGAACTTGGTGCCCTTGTGCAGCCACTTCGCCGGCAGCACGGGCTTGATGATGTGCTCGCGCACGGCCTCGACGAGGTCCTTCTGCTTCACGCTCGGGTCGTGCTGCGTGGACAGCACCACCGCATCGATGGCGACGGCGCGGCCGTCCTCGTAGCGCAGCGTGACCTGCGACTTCGCGTCCGGGCGCAGCCACGGCAGCGGCGACTTCTTCGCCTTGCGCACCTTGGCCTGCTGCTCGACGAGGCGGTGCGACAGGTGGATCGCCGCCGGCATGAAGCTGTCGGTCTCGTTGGTGGCGTAGCCGAACATCAGGCCCTGGTCGCCGGCGCCCTGCTCCTCGGGCTTCTTGCGGTCCACGCCCTGGTTGATGTCCGGCGACTGCTTGCCGATGAGGTTGAGCACGCCGCAGGTGGCGCCGTCGAAGCCGACCTCGCTGTCGTTGTAGCCGATGTCGAGGATGACCTTGCGCGTCAGCGCCTCGAGGTCGACCCACGCGCTGGTGGTGATCTCGCCGGCGACGATCGCCACGCCGGTCTTCACCATCGTCTCGCACGCCACGCGCGCGCGCTTGTCCTGCGCGAGGATCGCGTCGAGGACCGCGTCGGAGATCTGGTCGGCGACCTTGTCCGGATGGCCCTCGGACACGGATTCGGAGGTGAAGAGGTAGCTGGACATCGGCGTCGAATATCCCTGTATGCGGATGAAAGGATGGCCGCGCATGATACCGGGCGGAGGCGGCGCCCGCATTGTGCGCTTTCGCGGCGCGCGTGGAACGCCGTGGATCGCGTCGACGCTGTCATCGCGCTGACGCGGGCGCGTCATGCGACGGAGCGCGGATCACGCGCCGTCGCGGCGCAGCCGGCCCGGCCCGTAGCCGAAGTGGCGCGCGAACGCGCGACGGAACGCGGCCTCGGTGGCGTAGCCGACCGATTCGGCGATCGCCTGCACCGACGCGCGCCGGTTGTTGCGCAGGCGGCGCGCGGCCAGCGACAGCCGGAACGCCTGCGCGTACTGCGCCGGCGGCTGGCCGACGGTGGCGGTGAAGCGCTCGACGAACGCCGTGCGCGACATGCCCGCGGCGGCCGCCAGCTCGGCGAGCGCCGGCGGCTGCGCGGGCCGCGCGTGGACCAGCATCAGCGCCGCGTTGAGGCGGGGGTCGCGCAGCGCGCCGAGCAGGCCGCCGGGCGTCTCGCTGTGCTCCAGCACATGCCGCAGCGCGATGCAGAACAGCGACGACGCCAGCGCATCGAGCAGCGCGCCGCGGCCCGGCGCGTCGCGGCCGGCCTCGTCGACCAGCCACTGCGCGGCGCGCGTGAGGTCCGCGCCGCCGTCGGCGTGGCGCACCACGACGATGTCGGGCAGGCCGCGCAGCAGCGGGTCGGCGCCGCCGTCGACGAAATCGAACGTGCCGCACACGAAGCGCGCGGCGACGCCGTCGTCGTCCCGCGCGAACACCTCTTCGCGGCTGCGCAGCACGCCGTCGGGCGTGACCATGTGGAAGGCGTCGCGCGGCACCACCAGCAGGTCGCCGGCGGCCAACGGGTCCGGCGTGGACGATCGGTCCGTGTGCAGCCAGCCGCCGCCGTCGACGACGAGGTGGAACACCGGCCGGCCCGCGCCCCAGGTGCCGATCTGCCACGGACCGCACACGGCGGGCGTGGCGATGACCTCCGCGCGCAGGCGATGCGCGCGCAGCAGGTCGGAGAGCGGATCGGCGGCCGGACGATCGGTCATGAACGGCGGTCACTCTAGCCTAGGTCGGCCGGTGCGCCCGGCCTAACGTGACCTCGCCGCGGACACGTCCGCGAACGGACCGGATGACCGAACGATGACGATGCTGCGCACGCTCCGCCTCGCCCTCGACTCGCCGCTGGCCGGCGCGGGCGCCGCGCTCGCCTACGGCGGGTGGGCGCTGCTGGCCAACCTCGACGGCGGCGTCGACGCGGCGGTGCGCGCGGGCCTGCTGCACGGCGCGATCAGCGCGGCGCTGACGTTCGTCGGCGTGCGCCTCGTCGCCACGGTGCACCGCCGCGTCTGCCACGCGGGTCTCGCGGCGCTCGGCGCGCTGGTCGTGACCTATGCCGCGAGCGTCGGCCTGCACCTTGCGCTGCACACGCCGCACGTGCTGCTGACGCTGCTGCCCGGGCTGCTGCCGACGGTGGGCTTCACCGCCGGCTACGCGCTGCTGGTCGCGCGCACGTCGCCGTGCGATGCGCGGGTGCGCGCATGAGCCGGCACGCGTCGCTCGCCGATCTCGTCGCCGCCGCGCGCGGCGCACTGGCGGACGCGGCCGCGGTCGCCGACGCCTACGTCGACGACGGCGCGCGCTATCGCGCCGTCGGCGGCCACCTGCGCCACGTGATCGAGCACTATGCGGCGTTCCTGGCCGGCGCGGCGCAGGGCGCGGTGCACTACGACCGGCGCGCGCGCGACCCCGACGTCGAGCGCGACCCGCGCGCGGCGCTGGCCGCGATCGCGGTGCTCGCGCGCGACCTGGGTACGTTCGACCTTCCGCCGTCGACGCCGCTGCGCGTGGCGCTGGAATGCGCCGCCGCCGGCATGGAGACCGACGCGCCGTCCAGCGTCGGGCGCGAGCTGCAGTTCCTCGCCAGCCACGCGGTCCACCACTTCGCGCTGATGCGGCCCGCGCTGGAAGCGGACGCGCGCGTGCCGCGTCCGGATTTCGGCTACGCCGCCGCGACGCTGCGCGGCGCGCGCGGGGCGGCGGCGTGAGCGCCATCGAACCGATGGCATCGACGCCGTCGCCGTGGCGTCCCGGCCTGGTCGAGTGCATCGGCGTGCGCATCGCGCGCATGCGGCAATGGGAGTTCTGGCCGGCGTGGCTGTTCTACGTGCCGGTGGTCGCGTGGATCCTCGTGCAGGCCGTGCGCACGCGGCGGCCCACCGCGTTCACCGCGACCAATCCGCTGATGGACCACGGCGGCGTCGTGGGCGAGCGCAAGGCGGTGGCGCTGCGCGCGCTCGCCGCGGCGCGGCCGGAGCGCGTCGCGGCGTTCGCCGTCGTGCCCGCCGGCGATGTCGACGACGAGGCGATCGACCGCGTCGTCGACGCGCTCGGCGGCCTGCCGCTGGCGGTCAAGCCCGACATCGGCCAGCGCGGCCGCGGCGTGCGCATCGTGCGCGACCGCGCGGCGCTCGCCGCCACGCTGCGGTCGATGCCGGGCGACCGCCTCGTGCAGCGCTACGTCGGCGGCGAAGAATACGGCGTGTTCGTGGTGCGCGATCCGCGCGACGGCGCGGTGCGGGTCACCTCGATCGTGCACAAGCGCTTCCCCGCGGTGCGTGGCGACGGCGCGCGCACCCTGCGCCGGCTGATCCACGACGACGCGCGCGCGCGGCTGATCGCGCCGCTGCTGGCGCGCACGCTCGGCGACCGGCTCGACGCGGTGCCGGCCGCCGGCACGCACGTGCCGCTCGTGCAGCTCGGCTCGCACTGCCGCGGCGCGGTGTTCGAGGACGCCTGCGCGCTCGCCGGGCCCGGGCTGCAGGCGGCGATGCAGGACGTGCTCGACGCGCTGCCGGGATTCCACTACGGGCGGTTCGACCTGCGCTGCCCGGACGCGGCGCACCTCGCGCGCGGCGAGGCGCTGCAGGTGCTCGAACTCAACGGCGTCACCGCCGAGCCCGCTCACGTCTACCACCCGGGCGCGTCGCTGTGGCGCGCGTGGGTGGCGTTTTGCGCGCACTGGCGCATCGCCTACGACATCGGCGCGGCGAACGCGCGCGCCGGCGTGCCGACCACCTCCGCGTTCACCCTGCTGCGCCTGTTCCGCGACGACCTGCGGCGCGGCGCCGCCTTCGACTGAAGGATTCCTCATGTCCCCCGTCCGTTCCCCGCTGGCCCGCGTCGTGCTCGCGCTCGCGCTGTCGCTCATGGCGTTCGCAGCGTTCGCGCTCGATCCGGTCAACACCGGCTTCCTCGGCGACACCGCCATCAAGGGCTACGACACCGTCGCCTACCACACCGAGCGCAAGCCGGTGAAGGGCAGCGAGCGCTTCACCGCGACGTACATGGGCGCCACCTGGCGCTTCGCCAGCGCCGCCAACCGCGACCTGTTCAAGGCGAATCCTGCGCGCTACGCGCCGCAATACGGCGGCTACTGCGCGTACGCGGTCGGCAACAACTACACCGCGGGCATCGATCCGTCCGCCTTCAGCGTCGTCGGCGACAAGCTCTATCTCAATTACTCGCCGGACATCCAGAAGCAGTGGCTCGGCAAGCGCGACGCCTACATCCGCTCGGGCGACGCCAACTGGCCGAAGCTGCTGCGCGCGAAGTGACGTTCCCGTCGAGCGGAAGGAGACCCACCATGACGTTGCTCAAGCGACACGGCCACTGGCTGCTCACGCTGTACGTGGCCTTCGTGTTCGTGCAGTCGCTGTTCTTCAAGTTCGCCGGTTCGCCGGAAACGCGCTACATCTTCGAAGGCAAGCTCGAACCGTGGGCGGCGTCGCTCGGGCTGCCGGGCCTGTTCGCGCCCGGCGGCCTCTTCAGCGCGCCGGTGATCGGCAGCGCCGAGCTCGTCGCATCGGTCCTGCTGCTGGCCGGCGCGGCGATGCCGTCGCGGCGCGGGCTGCAGGGGCTCGGCGCGCTGCTGGGGCTGGCGATCATCAGCGGCGCGATCGTCTTCCACCTGTTCACGCCCCTCGGGGTCGCCGTGCGCAACGCCGACGGCAGCAGCGACGGCGGGCTGCTGTTCGCGATGGCCTGCGGCGTGTGGGTCGCGTGCGCGGCGCTGGCCCGGCTGCGCCGCCGCGACCTGCGCGCGCTGTGGCCGCGGCGGCGGGCGGCGATGGCATGAGCGCGCAACCGCACGCGGCCGCGGCGATGACGATCCGCCCGATCACCGGCGACGACGTGCCGGCGCTGCACCGGCTGCTGGCGGACGTCGGGCTGTTCGAGGCGGACGAACTGGCGACGCTGCACGCGCTGGTCGACGACCACCTCGCCGGCCGCGGCGGGCAGGACGACGCGTGGCTCGTGCTCGACCTCGGCATGCTCGCCGGCGTGGCGTACGTCGCGCGCGAGCGCATGACCCGCGGCACCTGGAACCTGTGCCTGCTCGGCATGCATCCCGCGCAGCGGGGCGGCGGCCGCGGCGCGGCGCTGCTGGCGCACGTGGCGGACACGCTGCGCGCCGCGGGCGGGCGCGTGCTGCTGGTGGAGACCGCGGGAACTCCCGAGTTCGCACCGCAGCGCGCGTTCTACGCGCGCGCCGGCTTCGACGAGGAGGCGCGCATCCGCGACTTCTACGACGCCGGCGTCGACACGGTCGTGTTCCGCATGGCGCTCGCGCCGCCCGAAACGGTGTCACCGAACTGACGCCGAACCGTTACGTCCCTGTCGCGCCGCGCGACGAACGTGCGCGCCAGATCCGGGTGAGCCGCCCATGCTCCAGCTCGAACGACGCCTGCAAGAGCGCTATCCGCAGTGGTTCCGCGGACGTCGCGCCGCCGTCGCCCGCCCGCTGCTGCGCACGATCGGGCGCTGGTCGCGCTTCGACGCGCTCGACGCGTTCCTCGCCGAGAACGGCCACCTGCGCGACTTCGACTTCGTGCGCGCCGCGCTCGACTACCTGCAGGCGCGCTACGTCGCCGATGCCGCGGAAGTCGCGCGCATCCCCGCCACCGGTCGCCTGCTGATCGTCGCCAACCATCCCTCCGGCGCGCTCGACGCGCTGGCGCTGCTCGACCTCGTCGGCAGCGTGCGCCGCGATGTGCGCATCGTCGCCAACGAACTGCTGTCGGTGCTGGACGGCATGGGCGGCCTGCTGCTGCCGGTGCGCATCCTCGGCGGACGGCCCAGCGCGGACAGCCTGCGCGCGATCGAAGCGGCGCTCGAGGCGGAGCAGTGCGTCATCGTGTTCCCGGCCGGCGAGGTCGCACGCCTCGGCCTGCGCGGCGTGGCCGACGGGCGCTGGCGCCGCGGCTTCCTGCGCTTCGCGCGCGCGACCGGCGCGCCGGTGCAGCCGGTGCGGGTGGAGGCGCGCAACTCGGCGCTGTTCTACGGGGCGTCGGCGCTGTTCAAGCCGATCGGAACGGCGCTGCTGGCGCGCGAGATGTTCGCCCGCCGCGCGCGCCGCATCGCGCTGCGCATCGG
>JXCB02000051.1 GCA_000828075.3 Tolypothrix campylonemoides VB511288
CGCGCCGGCCGCGGAATTCGCGCGCGTCCGCGCGGCCGCGCGTTCGCGCCTCGACCGCGCGTGGCTCAAGTTCGGCCTGTTCCCGCTGCTGCCGGCGCTGGTCGCGTTCCGGCTGCACCAGCACATCGCGTTCGGCGGCACGTTCGGCGAGGCCTACACCTACGGGCCCGGGGCGTGGCTGCTCGGCCTGCTGGTGTGGTGGGCGTCGTGGTCGCTGGGCCTGATGCTGCTCGCCGCCGCGCTGCGCATCGCGATCGAGGCCGGCAGCGCGGTCACGCTGGGGCTGCGGACGTCGGCCGCGGTGGGCGCGCGGCGCGCGCTCGAAGCGGTCGGCCGCGCGATCGTCTATCTCGGCGTGCCCGCATGGCTGGCGCTGCGCCTCGCGACCGGCTGATCCGCGCGTTCGCGGCCGTTGACGCCGCCGCCGCCGTCCCGGACCATGCGGATCCGCTGCCGCGCCGTCGCGCAGCCCGAACCGAGGTGGCCCGCGGCAACGCCGGCCGAGCGTGCGACATGAGCACTACCCGCCGCCGACGCTGAACCCCCGCGAGGCCCTGGTCGCAGGCGCCCGCGTGGCGCCTTTTTCATGCCCGCGCGGGCACCGGACGAATCATCGCGGCATCGCCGCACGAGAACGCATCGCCATGATCACGATCACCCTTCCCGACGGCAGCCGACGCGAGTTCGAGCAGCCGGTGTCCGTCATGCAGGTCGCCCAGTCCATCGGCGCCGGGCTCGCCAAGGCCACGGTCGCCGGTGAGGTCGACGGCCGGCTCGTCGACGCCAGCGACGTGGTCGACCGCGACGCGCGCCTGCGCATCATCACGCCGAAGGACCCGGAAGGCGTCGAGATCATCCGCCACTCGTGCGCGCATCTCGTCGGCCACGCGGTCAAGCAGCTGTACCCGACGGCGAAGATGGTGATCGGGCCGGTGATCGAGGACGGCTTCTACTACGACATCTGGTACGAGCGCCCGTTCACGCCCGAGGACATGGCCGCGATCGAGGCGCGCATGGCCGAGCTGATCGCGAAGGACTACGACGTCGTCAAGAAGGTGACGCCGCGCGACGAGGTCATCGCCACGTTCAGGGCGCGCGGCGAGGACTACAAGCTGCGGCTGATCGACGACATGCCCAGCGAAACCGCGATGGGCCTGTACCACCACGAGGAATACGTCGACATGTGCCGCGGCCCGCACGTGCCGAACACGCGCTTCCTCAAGGCGTTCAAGCTCACGCGCGTGTCCGGCGCGTACTGGCGCGGCGACTCGAAGAACGAGCAGCTGCAGCGCGTCTACGGCACCGCGTGGGCCGACAGGAAGCAGCTCGACGCCTACATCCAGCGGATGGAGGAAGCCGACAAGCGCGACCACCGCAAGATCGCCAAGGCGCAGGATTTGTTCCACCTGCAGGAGGAAGCGCCGGGCCTGATCTTCTGGCACCCCAAGGGCTGGGCGATCTGGCAGGTCGTGGAGCAGTACATGCGCCGCGTCTACCGCGACAGCGGCTACCAGGAAGTGCGCTGCCCGCAGATCCTCGACGTCAGCCTCTGGCAGAAGTCCGGTCACTGGGACAACTACAAGGAGAACATGTTCTTCACCGAGTCCGAGAAGCGGACGTACGCGGTGAAGCCCATGAACTGCCCGGGCCACGTGCAGGTGTTCAACAGCGGCCTGCACAGCTACCGCGACCTGCCGATCCGCTACGGCGAGTTCGGCGCCTGCCACCGCAACGAGCCGTCCGGCGCGCTGCACGGCATCCTGCGCGTGCGCGGCTTCACGCAGGACGACGGCCACGTGTTCTGCCTCGAATCGCAGATCGAAGCGGAAGTGACGGCGTTCCACCGGCAGGCGCTGCAGGTCTACACGGATTTCGGCTTCGACGACGTCCAGATCAAGATCGCGCTGAGGCCGGAGAAGCGCCTCGGCGACGACGCGACCTGGGATCGCGCCGAGGAAGCGCTGCGCGCCGCGCTGCGCAGCGCGGGCGTGGAGTGGCAGGAGCTGCCGGGCGAGGGCGCGTTCTACGGCCCGAAGATCGAATACCACCTGCGCGACGCCATCGGCCGCACCTGGCAGCTCGGCACGATGCAGGTCGACTTCATGATGCCCGCGCGGCTGGGCGCCGAATACGTTGACGAGACCAGCCAGCGCCGCCATCCGGTGATGCTGCACCGGGCCATCGTCGGCTCGATGGAACGGTTCATCGGCATCCTGATCGAGCACTACGCCGGGCAGTTCCCGGCGTGGCTCGCGCCGGTCCAGGCGGTCGTGATGAACATCACCGACGCGCAGGCCGACTACGTGGCCGAGGTCCGCCGGACGCTGGCCGGGCAGGGCTTCCGCGTGGAGGCCGACCTGCGCAACGAGAAGGTCGGCTACAAGATCCGCGAGCACACCCTGCAGCGGGTGCCGTACCTGCTGGTGGCCGGCGACCGCGAGCGCGAGCAGGGCACCGTGGCCGTCCGGACCCGGTCCGGCGAGGACCTCGGCAGCATGCCGGTGGCCGGTTTCGCCGACCGCTTGCGCGACGAAGGCGCCCGTTGACGGTATCTTAGGCGCCGCCACCCCCGGCCCCGACGGCTGAGACGCCCGGGCCGGCCTGCTTCATCCTGGAGATCGACACATCAGTACCCCCGAGAAACCGAACCGGAAGAACCACGAGATCCGCGTGCCGCGCGTGCGCGTGATCGGCAGCGACGGCGAGATGATCGGCGTGCTCGGGCGCGACGAAGCGCTGCGCATGGCCGACGAGGAAGGCCTCGACCTCGTGGAGATCCAGCCGAACGCCGATCCGCCGGTCTGCAAGATCATGGACTTCGGCAAGTTCCGGTTCGAGCAGCAGAAGAAGGCCGCCGAGGCCAAGAAGAAGTCCAAGCAGGTCGAGATCAAGGAACTGAAGTTCCGCCCGGTGACCGACGAGGGCGACTACCAGATCAAGCTGCGCAACATGCGCCGCTTCCTCGAGGAAGGCGACAAGGTCAAGGTCAACATCCGCTTCCGCGGCCGCGAGATGAGCCACCAGGAGCTGGGCCGCGAGATGGCCGCGCGGATCGAGGCGGATCTGGGCGAGGACATCGTCGTCGAGTCGCGCCCGCGGCTGGAAGGCCGCCAGATGGTGATGATGATCGCGCCGAAGAAGAAGTGAGGTCGGCCGCGTGCCGACGCATCCCGTCCCCCTCGCCCCCGCTTGCGGGAAGAGGGAAGGGTGAGGGGAGGGCGCCGCAAGGCGCCCTTCGCATTCGTGAGCGCCATCCGGCCCGATTGCGCCTCATCCGGTCCTTCGGACCACCTCCTTTCGGCCGGGGAGACGACACGACGACCCGCATCCTGAGCCGCGGCCCACGTCGAGCCCCCGCAATCGCCTGATTTGCAACGACTTCACCCCGCCTGCATAATGCGCGGCCCGGTTCAGCCGGGGTGCGCCGCCCGCGGCGCCAGGACCCGCCGGATCGCAGGATCCGGCCACCCGCCGGCAGGGGCAGGATGGAAAGCGTGGCCACCGCCACCGCCCGTGCCAGTCAAGACACCGATACGGACCTCACCATGCCCAAGATCAAGACCAATCGGGCGGCGGCCAAGCGCTTCCGGAAGACCGCTTCCGGCAAGTACAAGTGCGGCCACGCCAACAAGAGCCACATCCTCACCAAGAAGGCGACCAAGCGGAAGCGCAACCTGCGGCAGACGAACCATGTTCGTGCCGAGGACGCGGGCCGCCTGGACCGCATGCTTCCGTATCTCTGAGGAGGGCTGACACATGGCACGAGTCAAGCGTGGCGTCACCGCCCGTCGTCGTCACAAGAAGGTGCTGAAGCAGGCCCGCGGCTACTACAACGCGCGGCGCAAGGTCTTCCGCGTCGCCAAGCAGGCGGTCACCAAGGCGCTGCAGTACGCCTACATCGGCCGCAAGCAGAAGAAGCGCAACTTCCGCTCGCTGTGGATCACCCGCATCAACGCGGCGGCCCGCATCAACGGCATGAGCTACAGCCGCTTCATGAACGGCCTGCTGAAGGCCGGCATCACCCTCGACCGCAAGGTGCTGGCCGACATCGCCGTGCACGATGCGAAGGGCTTTGCCGCGCTGGCCGAGAAGGCGAAGGGCGCGCTCGCATAGGTGCAGGTTCCCCTGCGAGGCGCGCGCACGTCGATGCGCGGACGTCTCGAGGGGCAGCGATGCCGCGGCCGGCGCCGCGCGCATCGGCGACACACCGCATGGGGAAGGGCGCGAGTCCTTCCCCATGTTCGTTTCCGGCCCCGCGCGGCGGGTCCGCAGCGGAGATGGACGGGGCATGAGCGACATCGAACACCTGACACGGCAGGCGCTGGCCGACGTCGCGGCGGCCGAATCGGTCGACGCGGTCGAGGCGCTGCGCGTGGCGCTGCTCGGCAAGAGCGGCCGCATCACCGCGCAGCTCAAGCAGCTCGGCGCGCTGCCCGCCGAGCAGCGCAAGGCCGCGGGCGAGTCGATCAACGCCGCGCGCGACGCGGTGACCGCCGCGCTGGCCGCGCGGCGCGGCGTGCTGGAACGCGCCGAACTCGATGCGCGCCTGGCGCGCGAGACCCTCGACGTCACGCTGCCGGGCCTCGACGCGGGCCAGGGCGGGCTGCATCCGGTCAGCCGCACGATGGAGCGCATCGCGGAGATCTTCGCCCGCCTGGGCTACGTGCGCGCCGACGGTCCGGAAATCGAGGACGACTGGCACAACTTCGAGGCGCTGAACTTCCCGCCGCACCATCCGGCGCGCGCGATGCACGACACGTTCTACTTCGGCGACGGCCGCCTGCTGCGCACGCACACCTCCGGCGTGCAGGTGCGCTACATGCTCGACGCGGTGGCCACGAGGAGCGGCCCGCCGCTGCGCATGATCGCGCTGGGCAAGGTGTACCGCTCCGATTCGGACCAGACCCACACGCCGATGTTCCACCAGTGCGAGGGCCTGCTGGTCGACGAGCATGCGAGCTTCGCCGACCTCAAGGGCACGCTGGTGGAGTTCGTGCGTGCGTTCTTCGAGCGCGACTTCGAGATGCGCTTCCGCCCGAGCTATTTCCCGTTCACCGAGCCGTCGGCCGAGGTCGACATCGCGTGGCAGCAGCCCGACGGCTCGACGCGCTGGCTCGAGGTGCTCGGCTGCGGCATGGTGCATCCGAACGTGCTGCGCCACTGCGGCATCGATCCCGAGCGCTACACCGGCTTCGCGTTCGGGCTGGGCGTGGAGCGCTTCGCGATGCTGCGCTACGGCGTGGACGACCTGCGCAGCTTCTTCGAGAACGACGCGCGGTTCCTGCGGCAGTTCGCCTGAAATGCGCGGGACCCGGGACTCGGGGCGCGGGACTCGGCGTGGTTCTTCCATGCCGACGTCGCCCGACGTTCCGCTGTTCCGGGCCCCGGGCCCCGAATCCCGAGTCCCGGTATCCCCATGAAATTCTCCGAGAACTGGCTGCGCCACCACGTGCCGACCCCCGCGACGCGAGAGGAACTCGTCGCGACGCTGACGGCGATCGGGCTGGAGGTCGAAGGCGTCGAGGCGCTGGGCGAATCGCTGGACGGCGTCGTCGTCGCGCGCATCGTCGACGCCGTGCGCCATCCCGAGGCCGACCGCCTGCAGGTGTGCACGGTCGACGCCGGCGCGCACGGCACGCTGCGGATCGTCTGCGGCGCGCCCAACGCGCGTGCGGGGCTGCTCGCGCCGCTGGCCACGGTCGGTTCGACGCTGCCGGGCGGGTTGACGATCAAGCCGGCGACGCTGCGCGGCGTCGAGTCGAACGGCATGCTGTGTTCGGCCAAGGAGCTGGGCATCGATCCCGACGCGTCCGGCCTGCTCGAACTGCCGGCGACGCTCGCGCCGGGCACGCCGCTCGCCGAGGCGCTCGGCCTGCCCGATGCGTCGATCGAGCTGAAGATCACCCCGAACCGCGCCGACTGCTTCAGCGTGCGCGGCATCGCCTACGACGTGGCGGCCGCGCTCGGCGGCGAGGTGCGCGCGCTCGACGCGGCGCCGGTGCCGGCGGGCAGCGCTGCGGTGCGCGAGGTGCGGCTCGAGGCCGGCGCGAAGGTGCCGCGCTTCGCCGGTCGCGTGATCGAAGGCGTGGACGCGACCGCGCCGTCGCCGCCGTGGATGGTCGAGCGCCTGCGTCGCAGCGGCGTGCGCCCGATCAGCCTGCTGGTCGACGTCACCCAGTACGTGATGCTGGAGCTCGGCCAGCCGATGCACGCGTTCGACCTGGATGCGCTCGAAGGCGCGATCGTCGTGCGGCCCGCGCGGAACGGCGAAACGCTCGCGCTGCTCGACGGACGCACCGTCGCGCTGGACGAGGATTTCCTCGTCGTGGCCGATCGCGACGGCGATCGCGCGGTGGCGCTCGGCGGGATCATGGGCGGGCTGGACACGCGCGTGACCGATGCGACGCGCAGCGTGTTCCTCGAGGCGGCGCACTGGATCCCGTCGGCGATCATCGGCCGCAGCCGCCGGCTCGGCCTGCACACCGATGCCGGCCACCGCTTCGAGCGCGGCGTCGACCCGGAGCTGCCGCGCGTCGCCGTCGAGTACGCGACGAAGCTCATCCTCGACATCGCCGGCGGCGTCGCCGGGCCGATCGTCGACGTCGTGCGCGACGCCGACCTGCCGCGCGCGACCACGGTCGCGCTGCGCCGCGAACGCCTCGCGCGCCTGCTGGGCGTGCGCGTGGACGATGCCGAAGTCGAACGGATCCTGCGCGCGCTCGGACTCGGCGTGGACGCGACCGCCGACGGCTGGCGCGTGACCGCGCCGCCGCGTCGCTTCGACATCGCCATCGAGGAGGATCTCGTCGAGGAGATCGCGCGCATCCACGGCTACGACCGCGTGCCGGCGACGCTGCCGGTCGGCGCGGCGCCGCTGCGCGCGCCGTCGGAATCCGTCGTGCCCGAGGCCGACGTGCGCCGCCGGCTGGTCGCGCGCGAGTTCCTGGAGGCGATCAACTACGCGTTCGTCGACGGCGACCTGCTGCGCCGCTGGAACGCCGACGCCGGCGCGGTGCCGCTGGCCAATCCGCTGAGCGCGGAGCTCGGCGTGATGCGCACCTCGCTGCTGCCCGGCCTGGTCGACGCGCTGGCGCGCAACCTCGCGCGCCAGCAGCCGCGCGTGCGGCTGTTCGAGATCGGCCGCGTGTTCGCCGCGCCCGCGGTGGCCGGCGACGCGCCGGCGGAAACGCAGCGCCTCGCCGCCGTCGCCTGCGGACGCGCGCGCGCCGAGCAGTGGGACGGCGGCGCGCGCGACATCGGCTTCCATGACCTCAAGGGCGTGCTCGACGGCATCGCCGCGCTCGCCGGCGCCACGCTCGGGTACGCGCCCGCGGCGCCGGCGTGGGCGCATCCGGGCCGTGCGGCCGAGGTGACGCGCGACGGTCGTGCGATCGGCTGGATCGCCCAGCTGCATCCGCGCCTGCAGGCCGAGCTGGGGATCGAGACCGATGTCGTGGCGTTCGAGGTCGACCTCGAACCGCTGCAGGCGCACGCGCTGCCGCGTGCGCGGGCGCTGTCGAAGTATCCGTCCGTCCGCCGGGATCTCGCGTTCGTCGTCGCCGAGCACGTGCCGTGGGCGGCGCTCGAAGCGACCCTGAAGACGGCCGCGGGCCCCGCGCTGCGCGAGCTCGTGCTGTTCGATCGCTACCTGGGCCGCGGCGTCGAAACCGGGTTCAAGAGTCTCGCTATGGGCTTGATTCTGCAGGAGGATTCACGCACGCTGACCGACCGCGACGTGGACGCGGTCGTCGCCGGCGTGGTGTCCGCGCTGGAGCGCGACCACGGCGCGCGGATCCGGGCCTGAGACGCAGACGGGGATCACGGTGGCATTGACCAAGGCGGAAATGGCCGAGCGGCTGTTCGACGAAGTCGGGCTGAACAAGCGCGAGGCCAAGGAGTTCGTCGACGCCTTCTTCGACGCGCTGCGCGAGTCGCTGGAAGGCGGCCGCCAGATCAAGCTGTCCGGCTTCGGCAACTTCGACCTCCGCCGCAAGAACCAGCGCCCGGGCCGCAACCCGAAGACCGGCGAGGAGATCCCGATCTCCGCGCGCACCGTCGTCACCTTCCGCCCGGGACAGAAGCTCAAGGAGCGCGTCGAGGCGTACACCGTCGTCAGCGGCGGCGCGAGCGGCACGCGCGTGATCGGCGGCGACCATGCTTGATCCCGGCAGCAACCGTGAGCTGCCGCCGATCCCGGCGAAGCGCTACTTCACCATCGGCGAAGTCAGCGAGCTGTGCGACGTCAAGCCGCACGTGCTGCGCTACTGGGAAACCGAGTTCCCGATGCTCAGCCCGGTGAAGCGCCGCGGCAACCGCCGCTACTACCAGCGCCACGAAGTGCTGATGGTGCGCCAGATCCGCGGCCTGCTGTACGAGCAGGGCTACACCATCGGCGGCGCGCGCCAGCGGCTGGAAGGCGAATCGGGCAAGACCGAAGCGGCGCTGAGCGCGCAGATCATCAAGCAGGTGCGCGTCGAGCTCGAGGAAGTGCTGCAGCTGCTGCGTCGCTGAGCGCGGCGGGACAGCGACGCCCGCGCTGCGTATACTGCGCACCTGCCGCGAGGCATCGCGTCGGGGTATAGCGCAGCCTGGTAGCGCACCAGTCTGGGGGACTGGTGGTCGTCGGTTCGAATCCGGCTACCCCGACCATTCATTGCACGCGACGGCCGCACTCCTGTGAGCGCGGCCGTTTGCGTTTGGGCCGCCGCGAATGGCCGGCCGAATCCCCGGCGACCTCGACGCGTTCACGCGGCGGCAAAGATCGACTTAGAGCGAGCGTCGACAGGACGGGCGGCGATGAAGCGTCATCAACCCACGGCCGAGCAGTTCCTTCGGTCGCTGGAGGCGGACCCCAAGTGGAAGGCCAAGCGCGACGCACTCGATGCGGAGTTCGCGGAACGCGCGAAACGTCTCGACGCCGAGGCGCTGCCGATCGTCGAAGATCTGCGGGATGTCGGCGTCGAGGTCGCGGAGTTGAGCGATCTGCTCATGCGACGCGAGCCGTATCCGCAGGCCATCGACGTGCTGATGCGTCATCTCGACGGCGGGTACTCCGTGCCGATCCGCAAGACGCTTCGGCGGGATCAAGTTCACGTATGGACTCGTGCTCGCCGCATGCGCGGGTCGCGAGTGTTTTCCGGAGATCCTCGAGCTGGCGCGCAACAGGCGACACGGGTACAGCAGAGCTGCATTCCTCGGGGTCATCTCCTTGCGCGGAGAGCCGGACGCAGGTCGCTTGCTCGAGGAGCTGAGTTCGGACCCTTTCATCGGCGAAGGCGCCAAGATGGAGCTGCGGCGCACGGCGCGAAGAAAGGGTCGTCGCTGAATCGGCTGCGGCGGTCCAACCGGTCAGGCCACGCGATCACTTGCGGCGCACCGGCGGTCCGTACCTCCGATGTCGCAAGCACGTGCTGCATCGCGGCAGGTCCGAGCCGGCAAACGCGGGCACAACGGGGCTGCAATCGAATACATCCGGGTCGTCGGCGCCGCGCCGTCGAGGTGCGTTGTCGCGCGGGGACGCGGCACGCATGATCCGGCGGTCTCGAACCTCAGGGCAGCGCATGGAACCCATCACGCAGACGCACGGCGCGCCATCGCAGGGCGACATCGCCACGACAGGCGGCACCGCGCGCGCGGTCATGGTCGCGGCCGCCGCGGCGCTCGGCGGCTTCCTGTTCGGCTTCGACACCGCCGTCATCAACGGCACGGTCGACGCGATCCGCGGCGACTTCGGCCTCAGTGCGACGCTCACCGGCTTCGCGGTGTCGTGCGCGCTGCTCGGCTCCGCGCTCGGCGCGTGGTACGCCGGCCCGATCGCCGACCGCATCGGCCGCGTGCGCACGATGCAGGTCGCCGCGGTATTGCTGCTGGTCAGCGGCGTCGGCTGCGGCTTCGCGTTCGGCGTGTGGGACCTGATCCTGTGGCGGTTCATCGGCGGCGCCGGCGTCGGCGTGGCGTCGGTGATCGCACCGGCCTACATCGCCGAGGTCGCGCCGGCGGCGGTGCGCGGACGGCTGGGGTCGCTGCAGCAGCTCGCCATCGTGATCGGTATCTTCGTGGCGCTGCTCTCGGACGCGTGGCTCGCGGGTCTCGCCGGCGGCGCGTCGCAGCCGCTGTGGTTCGGACTGGATGCGTGGCGCTGGATGTTCCTCGCGCTGATCGTGCCCGCGCTGATCTACGGCGTGCTGTCCGCGCGGCTGCCGGAATCGCCGCGGCACCTCGTCGCCAAGGGCGACCGTGCGGGCGCGGTGGCGGTGCTGCGCCAGATGCTCGGGGTGCAGGACGACGGCGCGCTCGCGCGCAAGGTCGACGACATCGAGCGCAGCCTGAAGAGCGAGCACCGCCCGCGCCTGCGCGACCTCGTGCGCCCGACCGGCGGCCTGCTGCCGGTGGTGTGGATCGGCCTGCTGCTGTCGGTGTTCCAGCAGTTCGTCGGCATCAACGTGATCTTCTACTACTCGTCGACGCTGTGGCGCTCGGTGGGCTTCAGCGAAAGCGACGCGCTGACCATCACCGTGCTCACCTCGGTGGTCAACGTGCTGGTGACGCTGGTGGCGATCGCGCTGGTCGACCGCATTGGCCGCAAGCCGCTGCTCGCGATCGGCTCGATCGGCATGACGATCACGCTGGCGGTGATGGCCTGGTGCTTCTCGCAGGGTACCGTCGGGCCGAACGGGCTCGTGCTGCCCGACGGCATCGGGCCGGTCGCGCTGATCGCGGCCAACCTCTACGTCGTGTTCTTCGGCGTCAGCTGGGGCCCGGTGGTGTGGGTGCTGCTGGGCGAGATGTTCCCCAACCGCATCCGGGCGATCGCGCTCGCCGTCGCCGCCGCGGCGCAGTGGTTGGCCAACTTCGCCATCACCACGACGTTCCCGCTGCTCGCCGACGTCGGCCTCACGTTCGCCTACGGGCTGTACGCCACGTTCGCGCTGCTGTCGCTCGTGTTCGTGATGAGCGCGGTGCGCGAGACCAAGGGCATCGAGCTCGAGGACATGCGCGACTAGCGCGACGACCCGCGTGCACGTCGTCGACGGCCGCCGCGTGCGGCCGTCGTCGCGTCAGGGCTCCTCGATCGCGTAGCCCAGCGCGCGCAGGCGCGCGATCGGACCGTCGTCGCGCAGCATCACCACCATCGGCATCGTCGCGAACGTCACCGCGTTGCGGTCGAGCGCGCTGCGCGCAGCCGCGATCCAGGCGTCGCCGACGCGGCGCTCGAAATCGGCCACGCCCGCCTTGCGCGCGAGCGCGCTGCCGGTGACCGCGTCGAGGCAGGCCTCGAACTGGTCGCCATAGGGCAGGGCGCGCAGCGTGTCCATGTCGCCGACGGCCCAGGCGTTGGCGCGCAGCTTCATGTTCTCGATGTCGCCCTCGACGCGGTCGAGCGTGCGCGCGAAGCAGTCCATGTCGTCGAGCGAGGTGTCGGCCAGCTCCTTGAGCAGGTCCTTCGCGTTGGCGATCTTGAATTCGACCTGCACCGGCGTGGCTTTCAGGTCGGCCTTGCGCGTGGCGCGGCGCACCGCGTCGGCGACCGCGTCGTCGGTGGACAGGCCGGCGCGCCGGATCGCCGCGCGGTACAGCTCGCCGGCCGCGACGATCGGCCGGCGCTTCTCGAGGCCGGCATCGCGGCCCACGTAGCGCGCCTTCAGCGTCGACCAGCGCGCGTACAGCGGCGCGGGCACGACCTCCTCCAGCCGCTTCCCGTCCGGATTGTTGCGCGCGCGCAGCGCGGTCGGCAGCAGCGTGAGCCCGCGGAAGAAGCCGATGTCCGCGTCGAACTTCGCGCCCGGCGGCGCCAGCACGGCGTCGGCCTGCGCGATGACCGCCTCGACGTCGCGCGACACCCAGTCGAAGTCGCGCGGCAGCGGCGTCAGCGTACCCAGGATCCACAGCGTGTTGGCGCCGTTGCGCACCTTCCACATGCCCGGGCCGGGCTGCGCGCCGCTGACGACGACGGTGCCGAGGCGGCGGACGCCGTCCTCGTCGACCGCCGCATCGTTCGCGCCGGCAGGCGGCGACGCCGCCTGCGGCGGTTGCGCGACCGGCGACGCGGCCGGCGCTGGCACGGAGCCTTGCGCGTGCGCGGCCGCGATCGAAGCGAAGGCGAAGGCGCAGGCAAGCAGCGTCGCGGGCATCCGGTGCATCGGCGCGTCTCTCGGGAAAGCGGCGGGGATACGCGATGGATACCGCGTGCGGATGCCGTTCGACCGTGCCGGACGCCGTGCCGCGCGCCCGGCGTTCAGTCGCCGGCCATCAGCCGGTGGCGGCGCTCCGCGGCGAGGCGAGGGCGGGCCAGCGCGCGAGTACCGCGGCGCGGATGCCGTCGACGTCGAGGCCCGCTTCGGCGAGCAGCTGCTCGCGGCTGGCGTGGTGCTGGAACGCGTCCGGCAGGCCGAGGTGCAGCACCGGCAGCGCGATGCCTTCCGCCGCCAGCAGCTCCGCGACGCCCGAGCCCGCGCCGCCGGCGACGACGTTGTCCTCCAGCGTGACGAAGCCGTCGTGCGTGCGCGCGAGCTCCAGCAGCAGCGTGCGATCGAGCGGCTTGACGAAGCGCATGTTGACCACCGTCAGCCCGAGCTGCTCGCCGACGCTCTCCGCGGCTGGCACGATCGCACCGAACGCGAGCAGCGCGACGCGCGCGCCGCGGCGTCGCAGCTGCGCCTGGCCGATCGGCAGCGTGTCGAGCGTGGACTGCACGGCGACGCCGGGCCCCGTGCCGCGGGGATAGCGCACGGCCGCGGGGCCGCGATGCGCGAGGCCGGTGGTCAGCATCATCCGGCACTCGTTCTCGTCGGCCGGCGCCATCACCACCATGTTCGGCACGCAGCGCAGGTAGGAGAGATCGAGGTTGCCGGCGTGCGTCGCGCCGTCGGGGCCGACGACGCCGCCGCGGTCGATCGCGAACAGCACGTCCAGCTCCTGGATCGCCACGTCGTGCACCAGCTGGTCGTAGGCGCGCTGCAGGAACGTCGAGTAGATCGCAACGACCGGCTTCGCGCCCTCGCAGGCCATGCCGGCGGCGAGCGTCACCGCGTGCTGTTCGGCGATGGCGACGTCGAAGTAGCGGTCCGGAAATTCCTTGCTGAAGCGCACCAGCCCGGAGCCCTCGCGCATCGCGGGCGTGATGCCGTACAGCGCGGGCTCCACCGCGGCCATGTCGCACAGCCAGTCGCCGAACACGTCGGTGTAGGTGGGCTTCTTCGCGCCGGCCTTGGCGACCATGCCGGTGGCCGGATCGAACGGCGACACCGCGTGGTAGCCGATCTGGTCGCCTTCGGCGAGTTCGTAGCCCTTGCCCTTGACGGTGACGATGTGGAGCAGCTGCGGGCCCTTGAGCGTCTGCAGCGTCTTCAGCGTCGACACCAGCGCCGGGATGTCGTGGCCGTCGATCGGGCCGGTGTAGTGGAAGCCCATCTCCTCGAACAGCGTGGACGGCACGAACATGCCCTTCCAGTGCTCCTCCCAGCGGCGCACGAAGCGCGCGGCCGGTTTGTTCTTGTCGCCGAGCAGCTTCTTGCCGCCCTCGCGCAGCGCGTTGAGCGTGCGGCTGCCGGAGAGCCGGCCGAGCATCTTGGTCAATCCGCCGACGTTCTCGGAGATCGACATCTGGTTGTCGTTGAGGATGACCAGCAGGTTCGGTTCGGGCTCCATGCCGCCGGCGTGGTTGAGCGCCTCGAACGCCATGCCGGCGGTCATCGCGCCGTCGCCGATCACCGCGACGATGCGGCGCTCGTCGCCCTGCCGCTGCAGCGCGATCGCCATGCCGAGCGCGGCGGAGATCGACGTGGACGAGTGGCCGACGCCGAACGTGTCGTACCCGCTCTCCTCGCGCTTCGGGAACGGCGCCACGCCGTCCTTCTGCTTGACGGTGTGGATCGTGTCGCGCCGGCCGGTCAGGATCTTGTGCGGGTAGCACTGGTGGCCGACGTCCCAGACCAGGCGGTCAGTCGGCGTGTCGTAGAGGTAGTGCAGCGCGACGGTCAGCTCGATCACGCCGAGCCCCGCGCCGAAATGGCCGCCGACGCGCGCGACCTGCTCGATCAGGTAGGCGCGCAGTTCGTCCGCGATGGCCGGCAGCTCGTCCTCGCCGAGCTGGCGCAGGTCGGCGGGAACGGCGATGCGCGAGAGGCGCGGGTAGCGCTGGGGATCGATCATCCGGGGCGGCGTCCAACGCGATCCGCGGTGCGCGCGCCCGGGTGCGGCGCGGAGGGCGGATCGCCGGCGTGGCGAAGTGGGGGCGTGATTGTCCCGCCGCGTCGCCGGGCGGGCAAGGCGCGGCGCGGGCGGCCTTCAGCGGGGCGCGGGCCGCTCAGCGGCCGCGCAGGCGGCCGAGCAGGCCCGACTTGGCCGGCTCCGGCGCGGGTTCGGGATCGCGCACGGGCTCGGCGTAGCCGGTGGCGAGGTTGGCGTTGATGAAGTCGGCGACCTCGGACGGAGTGACGCCGCTGGCCTCGACCACCTCGGCGAACGTCGCCGGCCCCTTCATCATCACCGTCGCGATACGGAAGTGCTTCGGGTACTCGCGCTCGGTCTGCGGCCACTTGGTCAGCCGGAACTTCTGGTCGCCGGCGAACTCCGCCGGCAGCGCGCCGTCGCCGGCGAGCAGCCCGGCGAACCACACCAGCCGCATCAGCGGCTGCGCATCGCCCAGCGCGTGCGCGTCGGCCGCCCAGGTCGCATCGTCGACCGGCTCGAACTGCGCGCGGTCGAAGCGCGTCACGAACAGCGGCGCGAGCGGCTTCAGCGCGGTGCCGGCGTGGTACTGGCGCAGGTTGAAGTCGATCAGGATCGGCGTGCCCGGATGGCGCAGGCGCACGCGGCCGCGCAGCCCGGCTTCGAGCCACGACGCGAACGGCTGCGGGCCGCTGCTGGCGACGACGGGTGCCGGCGTCGGTGCGGCCGACGTGCCTGCGGCGGCGGGTGCCGGCGTCGCTGCGGCGGAGGTCGGCGCGGGCGTCGG
>JXCB02000052.1 GCA_000828075.3 Tolypothrix campylonemoides VB511288
CTCCGGATCACGGAGCCAGGTTAGAACGTCAAGCACATCAGGGTGGTATTTCAAGGTTGCCTCCACCCCAGCTGGCGCCGGGGTTTCATAGGCTCCCACCTATCCTACACAGACGAACTCAACGTTCAGTGTAAAGCTGTAGTAAAGGTTCACGGGGTCTTTCCGTCTTGCCGCGGGAACGCTGCATCTTCACAGCGATTTCAATTTCACTGAGTCTCGGGTGGAGACAGCGCCGCTGTCGTTACGCCATTCGTGCAGGTCGGAACTTACCCGACAAGGAATTTCGCTACCTTAGGACCGTTATAGTTACGGCCGCCGTTTACTGGGGCTTCGATCAAGAGCTTCGCCTTGCGGCTGACCCCATCACTTAACCTTCCAGCACCGGGCAGGCGTCACACCCTATACGTCCACTTTCGTGTTTGCAGAGTGCTGTGTTTTTGATAAACAGTCGCAGCGGCCTGGTCACTGCGGCCCTTCCCAGCTCTAGCCCGCATGGGCCACCAGAAAGGGCGCACCTTCTCCCGAAGTTACGGTGCCATGTTGCCTAGTTCCTTCACCCGAGTTCTCTCAAGCGCCTGAGAATTCTCATCCTGCCCACCTGTGTCGGATTACGGTACGGTCTGCGCAAGCTGAAGCTTAGGAGCTTTTCCTGGAAGCGTGGGATCAGTGACTTCGCCCTAGGGGCTCGTCTCGGTGCTCGGTGTTGCAGGGACCCGGATTTGCCTAAGTCCCCCACCTACCGCCTTTCCCCGGGACAACCAACGCCCGGTACACCTACCCTTCTCCGTCCCTCCATCGCACTTGCGCGAGGTGCTGGAATATTAACCAGCTTCCCATCGACTACGCATTTCTGCCTCGCCTTAGGGGCCGACTCACCCTGCGCCGATGAACGTTGCGCAAGGAAACCTTGGGCTTTCGGCGGGAGGGCTTTTCACCCTCCTTATCGTTACTCATGTCAGCATTCGCACTTCCGATACCTCCAGCGGACCTCTCGATCCACCTTCGCAGGCGTACGGAACGCTCCTCTACCGCGTCCCCATGCGGGGACACCCCAAGCTTCGGTATACCGCTTAGCCCCGTTAAATCTTCCGCGCAGGCCGACTCGACCAGTGAGCTATTACGCTTTCTTTAAAGGGTGGCTGCTTCTAAGCCAACCTCCTGGCTGTCTGTGCCTTCCCACATCGTTTTCCACTGAGCGGTAATTTGGGGACCTTAGCTGTGGGTCTGGGTTGTTTCCCTTTTCACGACGGACGTTAGCACCCGCCGTGTGTCTCCCGTACAGTCCGTCTCGGTATTCGGAGTTTGCCATGGTTTGGTAAGTCGCAATGACCCCCTAGCCATAACAGTGCTCTACCCCCGAGAGGATACATACGAGGCGCTACCTAAATAGCTTTCGAGGAGAACCAGCTATCTCCGGGTTCGATTAGCTTTTCACTCCTAATCACACCTCATCCCCATCTTTTGCAACAGATGTGGGTTCGGGCCTCCAGTCAGTGTTACCTGACCTTCACCCTGGGCATGACTAGATCACCCGGTTTCGGGTCTACTGCCCGCGACTATGCGCCCTTTTCAGACTCGGTTTCCCTTCGCCTCCCCTATACGGTTAAGCTCGCCACGAACAGTAAGTCGCTGACCCATTATACAAAAGGTACGCCGTCACCCTTGCGGGCTCCGACTGCTTGTACGCACACGGTTTCAGGGTCTATTTCACTCCCTTCACCAGGGTTCTTTTCGCCTTTCCCTCACGGTACTGGTTCACTATCGGTCGGTCAGGAGTATTTAGCCTTGGAGGATGGTCCCCCCATGTTCAGACAGGGTTTCACGTGCCCCGCCTTACTCGTTTTCATCGAACTGGCCCTTTCGCATACCGGGCTATCACCGTCTATGGCCGGCCTTTCCAGACCGTTTTGCTAAAACCAGCTCGACTTAAGGGCTGCTCCCCGTTCGCTCGTCACTACTGAGGGAATCTCGGTTGATTTCTTTTCCTCCGGGTACTTAGATATTTCAGTTCCCCGGGTTCGCCTCGTGCAGCTATGGATTCACTGCACGATACCCTTGCGGGTGGGTTTCCCCATTCGGACATCGCCGGATCAAAGCTTGTTGCCAGCTCCCCGACGCTTTTCGCAGGCTGCCACGTCCTTCATCGCCTCTGACCGCCAAGGCATCCACCGTGTGCGCTTATTCGCTTGACCATATAACCCCAAGCAATTTCGGGGTCACGGCGTCCGGTCGCCCGGACTCGCGAACTTCAACGACTTCATGATTAGGTGCCTTGCGGCACCCGCCTTAGCCTCTACGACACGTCTGGACATGCGTCTCAAACGCTCGCTACGTCCCAATTTTCAAAGAACGCCGCACCGGCCTCAGCGCCGCCGCGGTTCTTAGACAGTTGTGTGCGCCAACCAGAAGTCTCGTGTCGCCGGAATGGTGGGTCTGGGAGGACTCGAACCACCGGCCTCACCCTTATCAGGGGTGCGCTCTAACCACCTGAGCTACAGACCCAAATGCTGTTGCTTCGCTCGGAGCCGCACCTGGTGGAGCCAGTCGGGATCGAACCGACGACCCCCTGCTTGCAAAGCAGGTGCTCTCCCAGCTGAGCTATGGCCCCAGGTGCTGTAGCAGCCCCGACGGCACGCGCCGCCTCGCCATCGCGAGCGGCTTCTGGTTGCAGGTCACTTGTGCGGACGTCTGGCAGCGACGCTGCCATGTCTCAAAAGGAGGTGATCCAGCCGCACCTTCCGATACGGCTACCTTGTTACGACTTCACCCCAGTCATCGGCCACACCGTGGCAAGCGCCCCCCTTGCGGTTAAGCTACCTGCTTCTGGTGCAACAAACTCCCATGGTGTGACGGGCGGTGTGTACAAGGCCCGGGAACGTATTCACCGCAGCAATGCTGATCTGCGATTACTAGCGATTCCGACTTCACGGAGTCGAGTTGCAGACTCCGATCCGGACTGAGATGGGGTTTCTGGGATTGGCTCCGCCTCGCGGCATCGCGGCCCTCTGTCCCCACCATTGTAGTACGTGTGTAGCCCTGGCCGTAAGGGCCATGATGACTTGACGTCATCCCCACCTTCCTCCGGCTTGTCGCCGGCGGTCTCCTTAGAGTTCCCACCTTTACGTGCTGGCAACTAAGGACAAGGGTTGCGCTCGTTGCGGGACTTAACCCAACATCTCACGACACGAGCTGACGACAGCCATGCAGCACCTGTCTCACGGTTCCCGAAGGCACCCTCGCATCTCTGCAAGGTTCCGTGGATGTCAAGGCCAGGTAAGGTTCTGCGCGTTGCATCGAATTAAACCACATACTCCACCGCTTGTGCGGGCCCCCGTCAATTCCTTTGAGTTTCAGTCTTGCGACCGTACTTCCCAGGCGGCGAACTTAACGCGTTAGCTTCGATACTGAGTGCCTAGTTGCACCCAACATCCAGTTCGCATCGTTTAGGGCGTGGACTACCAGGGTATCTAATCCTGTTTGCTCCCCACGCTTTCGTGCCTCAGTGTCAGTGCTGGTCCAGATGGCCGCCTTCGCCACGGATGTTCCTCCCGATATCTACGCATTTCACTGCTACACCGGGAATTCCGCCATCCTCTACCGCACTCCAGCAGTCCAGTATCCCATGCCATTCCCAGGTTGAGCCCAGGGCTTTCACATCGGACTTAAACCACCACCTACGCACGCTTTACGCCCAGTAATTCCGAGTAACGCTTGCACCCTTCGTATTACCGCGGCTGCTGGCACGAAGTTAGCCGGTGCTTATTCTTCCGGTACCGTCATCCGCGCCGGGTATTAACCGGCACGATTTCTTTCCGGACAAAAGGGCTTTACAACCCGAAGGCCTTCTTCACCCACGCGGCATGGCTGGATCAGGCTTGCGCCCATTGTCCAATATTCCCCACTGCTGCCTCCCGTAGGAGTCTGGACCGTGTCTCAGTTCCAGTGTGGCTGATCATCCTCTCAGACCAGCTACGGATCGTCGCCTTGGTGGGCCTTTACCCCGCCAACTAGCTAATCCGGCATCGGCTCATCTCATCGCGTGAGGTCTTGCGATCCCCCACTTTCTCCCGTAGGACGTATGCGGTATTAGCGTAAGTTTCCCTACGTTATCCCCCACGACGAGGCAGATTCCGATGCATTCCTCACCCGTCCGCCACTCGCCACCCATCCCTTGCGGGACTGTGCTGCCGTTCGACTTGCATGTGTTAGGCCTGCCGCCAGCGTTCACTCTGAGCCAGGATCAAACTCTTCACTTAAGTCTTGCGACCGGTCCCGTAGAACCAGCCAAAGCTTCGAAGTGCAGAGCCCGTTCCAGGCAAGAAATCACTCGCTGCTATGCATTGAATTGACTTGTTGCTCTGTTACGAACGTCTGCTGTGGCCAGTCACCACCACCAGACGCCCGCACAAGTCACCTGCGCACACTGTCAAAGATCACCGGAGTCGGCCTCAGCGCCTCCCCCTCCACCCGATGCGTTTCGCCCGAGCGAGCCGCACATCATACAGCGGTTTTTCGGGACGTCAACACCTCGTGATCGAGATTTCTTCGTCCCGTCCGACGCTCGCTGACGCGGTGGTCGGACCCTTCCGCAACGCGAACGTCATCGGAAGGGCGCGCATTGTGCCGACGCGCTGCGGCGAAGGGAAGCCCGCGCGGCGCGATGCGCGGACGGGTTCGTGAAGACGATGCGGGTGCTCAGCGCGCGACGAGGCGGACGCGCGCGAACGTGCGCTTGCCGACGGCGAGCATGCCTTCGAAGCCGGGAGCGAACAGACGCGCCGGATCCTCGATCACCTCGCCGTCCACGCGCACCGCGCGCTCCTTGAGCTTGCGCGTCGCTTCGGAGTTGCTGGGCGTCAGGCCCGCCGCGGTGAGCAGCGCGCCGATGCGCAGGCCGTCGGCGGGCACGGCGACCTCCTGTAGCGGCAGCGCGGCCAGGTCGCCTTCGCCGCGCACGGCCGCGTTCCAGCCGGCGACGGCCTGTTCGGCCGCGCCCACGCCGTGGAAGCGCGCCGCGAGTTCTCGCGCGAGGCGCAGCTTCACGTCGCGCGGGTTGAGCGCGCCGGCGTCGATGTCGCGACGCAGGCTCACGGCCTCGGCCGCGCCGATGTCGAAGCTGAGCAGTTCGATCCAGCGCCACATCAGCGCGTCGTCGATCTTCATCGTCTTGGTGACGATGTCGATCGCCGGTTCGTCAATGCCGATGTAGTTGCCCAGCGACTTGCTCATCTTCTGCACGCCGTCGAGGCCCTCGAGCAGCGGCATCGTCAGCACGATCTGCGGCGGCTGGCCGTGGTGTTCCTGCAGCGCGCGGCCCATCAGCAGGTTGAAGCGCTGGTCGGTGCCGCCGAGTTCGACGTCCGACTGCAGGGCCACGGAGTCGTAGCCCTGCGCGAGCGGATACAGGAACTCGTGGATCGAGATCGGCTGCTGCGCGGCGAAGCGCTTGGCGAAGTCGTCGCGCTCGAGCATGCGCGCCACCGTGAGCTGGCCCGCGAGCCGCGTCATGTCGACCGCGCTCATCGCGCCGAACCACTCCATGTTGAAGCGGACCTCGGTGCGCTCGCGGTCGAGCACCTTGAACACCTGGTCGGCGTAGGTGCGGGCGTTGGCTTCGACGTCCTCGCGCGTCATCGGCTTGCGCGTGGCGTTCTTGCCGGAGGGGTCGCCGATCATCCCGGTGAAGTCCCCGATCAGGAAGATCACCGTGTGGCCGAGGTCCTGGAACTGCCGCATCTTGTTGAGCAGCACCGTGTGCCCGAGGTGCAGGTCCGGCGCGGTGGGGTCGAAGCCGGCCTTGACCCGCAGCGGGCGGCCGAGCGCGAGCCGGGCTTCCAGTTCCTCCCGCTTGAGGATGTCGTCCGCGCCGCGCGCGATGAGGTCGATGGCGTCTTGCAGGGACACGGGCACTCGCTTTGCGGGAAGAAGGGATGCGGCCGAAACGCGACCGGGCACCCGCTGCGGGTGCAGGGAACGTGACGGCCCGGTTAAATCCGCTTAACGGACACTCGGCAAAAAGTCCAAGCGGTTCAAGGGTTTGACGCTTGGAGTTCGCGTGACTATGGTAGCCGCACCACGCGATCATCACACAGGGGAACGCGCGCGCATGTCGACCGCGAACCGTCCGGACGGACACCGCCGCCAACGCCTCGCCGCGCTGCGCGAAGCCGCCCTCCATCGCCCGGTGCTCGCGCGCCATCTGTCCGACGGCTTCAACGGCCGCTGGTCGCGCCGGCAGTGGGTGCAGGCGAGCCTGTTCGCCACGGTGGGCATGCTGGTCGCGGCGATCGTGCCGGGCTTCGACCTCGAGGCGTCCACGCCGCAGCCCGTGCAGCGCGAGTCGATGGCGCTCACGCTGCCGCCGCTGCCGCTGTCGAAGCTGCGCGGCGTCGAGGCGGATTCGTGGCAGGTCGTGCACGTGCAGCCGGGACAGACGCTGGGCGCGATCTTCGAGGAGCTCGACCTGCCGGCGACGACGATGCATCGCCTGCTCGAGCATCCGGGCGTGAAGCCGGTGCTGACGCGGCTGAAGCCCGGCGCGGAGCTGGCGTTCGACCTGCCGGCGGACGGCGAGCTGCGCACGCTTCGCTTCGATCGCGACGAAGCGCACCGCGTCGAGCTGACGCTGCGCGGCGACGAGGTCATCGAGAAGGTCGTCGAGCGCCCGGTCGAGATGCGCAAGGTGGTGCTGAGCGGCGAGATCGGCAGCGGCTCGCTGTACGCCGCGGCGCGCCGCGCGGGACTGAGCCCGGGCGCGATCGACGCGCTGACCGACGACATCTTCAAGTACGACATCGACTTCGGAAAGGACCTGCGCAAGGGCGACCGCTTCAGCGTGGTGGTCGACGAGAAGTGGCGCGAGGGCGAGCGCATCGGCACCGGGCCGATCCTGGCCGCGACGTTCACCACCGGCGAGCGCATGTACACGGCGTTCCGCTTCGAGCGCAACGGCAAGGCCGAGTACTTCACCGGCGACGGGCGCCCGCTGAAGAAGAGCTTCATCCGCATGCCGATCCCGTACGCGCGGCTGACGTCGGGCTTCGGCACGCGGCGGCATCCGGTGCTGGGCCGCGTGCGCATGCACAAGGGCGTCGACTACGGCGCGCGCACCGGCACGCCGATCATGGCCGCGGGCGATGCGCGCGTGGAGTTCGTCGGCTGGAAGGGCGGCTACGGGCGCACGGTCATCCTCAACCACGGCCGCGGCTACACCACGCTGTACGGGCACATGTCGCGCTTCGGCAACATCAAGGGCGGACAGCGCGTCGGCCAGGGCACGGTGATCGGCTACGTCGGCGCGTCCGGCCTGGCGACCGGCCCGCACCTGCACTACGAATTCCGCGTCAACGGCGTGCACCGCAATCCGCTGTCGATCACGATGCCGCCGCCGGAGCCGCTGCGCGGCGCCGAGCTCGCCGCGTTCCGCGCGCAGACCGCGCCGGCGCTGGCGCGCATCCAGCAGGTCGAGCACATCATCTACGCCGGCACCCAGCCGAAGCCGCGCAAGCCGCGGACGCGCAAGGCTTGAGCGTCCGCACGGCGGCGCCCGACGGCCTGTTCGCCGGGCTGATCTCGGGCACCAGCGCCGACGGGATCGACGTGGCGCTCGTGCGCTTCGACGGACCGCAGGCCGCGCTGGTCGCCGGCCGCACCGTGCCGTGGGACGAGGCGGTCCGCGCGCGTCTCGTCGCGCTGGGACAAGGCGGCGATGCCACCTCGCTGGAGGAACTCGGCACGCTCGACGTGCAGGTCGGCGAGGCGTTCGCCGCCGGGACGCTGGCGGTGCTGGGCGAGGCCGGCGTCGACGCGCGCACCGTGCGTGCGATCGGATCGCACGGGCAGACGGTGCGGCACCGCCCCGCCGGCGCGGCGCACGACGGGCGCCATCCCTTCACCTGGCAGATCGGCGATGCGCACGTGATCGCCGAGCGCACCGGCATCGCCACGGTCGCCGACTTCCGCCGCCGCGACATCGCCGCCGGCGGGCAGGCGGCGCCGCTGGTGCCGGCGTTCCACGCGGCGATGCTGCATGACGACGCGGAAGATCGCGCCGTGCTCAATCTCGGCGGGATCGCGAACTTCACCCTGCTGCCGGCGCGCGGCGACGTGCGCGGCTTCGACACCGGGCCGGCGAACGCGCTGCTCGACGCGTGGTGCGCGCGCCACACCGGCCGCGGCTACGACGCCGACGGCGCGTGGGCGGCGGGCGGGCGCGTCGACGAGGCGCTGCTCGCACGCCTGCTCGACGAGCCGTGGTTCGCGCAGCCGCCGCCGAAGAGCACCGGGCGCGAGCAGTTCCATCTGGCGTGGGTCGGATCGCGGCTGCGCGGCGACGAGGCGCCGCAGGACGTGCAGGCGACGCTGCTCGAACTCAGCGCGGCCACCGTCGCCGACGCGCTGCGCGCGAGCCAGCCCTCGACGCGGCGCGTGATCGCCTGCGGCGGCGGCGTGCGCAACGCCGCGCTGATGGCGCGCATCGGGGCGCGGCTGGGCGACGTCGCGCTGGAGTCGAGCGCGGCCTACGGCCTCGATCCGGACTTCGTCGAGGCGATGGCGTTCGCCTGGCTCGCGCGGCAGACGCTCGCGGGGCTGCCGGGCAACCTGCCGTCGGTCACCGGCGCGCGCGGGCCGCGCGTGCTCGGCGTCGTGCATCCCGCCTGAGGCGTCAGCGCCCGGCGCCGCCGACGCGGCCGATCAGCGAGAAGCCCGAGTCGTTGGGAATGCCCTCGAGCGCGGCGATCGCTTCCTGCAGCGCCTTCGCGTCGGTGTCGGTGAAGCGCGCGTTGAGCTCGGTCTCCACGACGTAGAGGCCCTGCTCGATCAGGTGGGTGAGCGCCTGCTGCACGTTCCAGCCGCGCGCCTGCGCGACGCGCTGCACGCGCTCCTTCAGGACGGAATCGAGTTCGCGGAGGACGACTTCGGTCATCGCATCACCTCCAGGGGAACGGGCCGCGTGCGGCGCGCCGCCAGCAGCAGGCACAGCAGCAATGCGGGGATGCCCAGCAGCGCGGTGCCGAGGAAGAATAGCGAATACGCCTCCAGCAGGGTGCGCCCGCCGGCCTCCAGCCGCTCGATGGCCACGCCCGACAGCCCCTTCAGGAACTTGCCGGGCAGCGCGTAGAACGAGCTCAGCAGCGCGTACTGGGTGGCGGTGTAGCCGACGCTGGTCAGGCTGGACATGTAGCCGATCAGCGCGACGCTGGCGAAGCCGTTGCAGAAGTTGTCGATCATCATCGCCGCGGTGAACACGCCCGCGTCGGCGCCGTGCAGGGCGAGGTAGGCGAAGGCGAGGTTCGAGCCCGGGCCGAGCACGACGCCGGCGACCAGCGTGGCGAAGAAGCCGAAGCGCACCGCGCTCAGGCCGGCGACGATCACCCCGAGCACGGTGGCCGCCAGCCCGAACGTGCCGCGGACCGCGCCGACGGTCTGCTTGTCGATGCCGAGGTCGGCGTAGAACGGGTTCGCCATCGGGCCCATCAGGAAGTCCGGCAGCCGGTACAGGCTGATCGCCAGCAGGATCAGCAGCGCCCAGGTGCCGTGCGCGCGGAAGAACGCCGCGAACGGCTCGAACACCGCGTCGCGCACGACCACCATCGGACGCACGAGCGGGCGCGTCCACGTGCCCTCGCCGGCCGGGCCTGTCGGGCGGCGCAGCAGCCAGCCGGACAGCAGCGGCGCGAGCACCAGCAGCGGCCATTCGACGGCGGCGACCGGCGCGTCGTCCAGCCCGGCGACCAGCGCCCACGCCAGCCACGCGAGGCCGACCGCCATCCCGAGCAGCCAGCGCACCGCGACCGCGTCGGAGACGCCGGCGACGGCGCGCACGGCCTGCGCCGCCGCGGCGCGGGCCGGCTCGCGCGCGAGGAACACGGCGAGCACGCCGACGCCCATCAGCGCGCCCATCGTCTGGTAGGACAGCGTCCAGCCCACGTGCGCGGCGACGATGAGGATCAGCGCGTCGGTGACCAGCAGCGCGCCGCGGTAGCCGAGCGTCGCGCTCGAGGTCAGCAGGCTCTGCTGCTCGGCGTTCTGCGCGGTTTCGATGCGCCAGGCGTCGATCACGATGTCCTGCGTCGCCGACGCGAACGCCACCACGAGCGCGAGGCCGCCGAACACCAGCAGCTGGTCGAGCGCGACGCCGGCGACGACCATGTCGCCCGTCCGCGGCTCGACGATCGCCATGCCGACGAGCGCGGCGGCCACGACCAGCTGCGACAGCAGCATCCAGCCGCGGCGACGCCCGAGCCAGCGGCCCAGCAGCGGCGCGTCGGCCTTGTCGACCAGCGGCGCCCACAGGAACTTGAGCGAGTACGCCAGGCCCACCCACGACAGGAAGCCGATCGTCGACAGCTCGATGCCGTTCTCGCGCATCCAGAAGCCGAGCGTGTTGCCGACGAGGTAGATCGGGATGCCCGAGCTGAAGCCGAGCAGCAGCATCACCAGCACCGACGGCTGGCGCAGGTTGGCAACGACGCCGCGCCAGCCCGGCGCGGGCTTGCCGGCGTCAGACGTCATAGTCCACCGCGTAGGGCGCGTGGTCGGAGAAGCGCGGCTCGGGGTGCACCGCGCAGCCGCGGATGCGCGCGGCCAGCGCCGGCGTCACCAGCTGATAGTCGATGCGCCAGCCGACGTCGTTGGCGCGCGCGGCGCCGCGCTGCGACCACCAGGTGTATTCGACCGCGTCCGGTTTCGCGACGCGGAAGCTGTCGCGCCAGCCGACCGCGGGCGCCGGCGTGCCGTCGCCATGGCGGTCCGCGATCTGCGCGTTGAGCCACGCGCGCTCCTGGGGCAGGCAGCCGCTGTTCTTCTGGTTCGACGTCCAGTTCCTGATGTCGTTGCGCGCGCGCACGATGTTCCAGTCGCCGCACAGCACGTAGTCGCGGCCGCTCGCGAGCCACTGGTCGAGGATCGGACGCAGCCACTGCATCACCTCGAACTTAAACGCCTGGCGCACCTCGCCCGACGAGCCGGACGGGATGTAGAACGACACCACGCTGAGGTTGCCGAAGCGCGCCTCGACGTAGCGCCCCTCGTCGTCGAACGGCGCCCAGCCGAGCGACGTGCGCACCTCGTCGGGCTCGCGCCGGCTGTAGATCGCCACGCCGCTGTAGCCCTTCTTGGTGATCGCATCCTTGAACCACGCGCGGTAGCCGGCCGGCTGCAGCGCGCCGAGCTGGTGCTCCTGCGCCTTGGTCTCCTGCACGCACAGCACGTCGACGTCGGCGCCGGCGAACCAGTCGAAGAAGCCCTTGGTCGCGGCGGAGCGCAGGCCGTTGGCGTTGAAGGTGACGACTCTCACGGGACTCGGGACTCGGGACTCGGGACTCGCGGAGCCTAGCCGATCGCGGCAGCGCGGCGCTTGCATCGCCCGCGATGCGGTCCGCGCGCGCGGCGTTGCCTCAGAATCCGAGTCCCGAGTCCCGAGTCCCGAGTCCCGTGCCGACCGACCACCGCTCCCGCTTCCTGCAGCTCGCGCTGCGCGCCGACGCGCTGCGCTTCGGCGAGTTCACGCTGAAGTCCGGCCGCAGCAGTCCGTACTTCTTCAACGCCGGGCGGTTCGATTCGGGCGCTGCGCTGGCGGAGCTCGCGGCGTGCTACGCCGATGCGATCGACGCGGCGGGCGTCGGTTTCGACCTGCTGTTCGGCCCGGCCTACAAGGGCATCCCGCTGGCCACCGCGCTGGCCTGCGAGTACGCGCGCCGCGGCCGCGACCTGCCGCTGGCGTTCAACCGCAAGGAGGCCAAGGCGCACGGCGAGGGCGGGCGGCTGATCGGCGCGCCGCTGGCCGGCCGCCGCGTGCTGGTGGTCGACGACGTGATCACCGCCGGCACCGCGATCCGCGAGTCGCTGGCGCTGATCGCCGACGCCGGCGGCACCGCGGCCGGCATCGTGATCGCGCTGGACCGGCAGGAAGCGGTCGATCCGGCGGTCTCGCGGCGCTCGGCCGCGCAGTCGGTGTCCGACGCGCACGGGCTGCCGGTGATCGCCGTCGCGACGCTCGCCGACCTGCTTGCATTCACCGGCGAAACGTCGGAGCTTGTCGACCAGCGCGCGCGCCTGCAGGCCTATCGCGAGGCCTACGGCAGCCGCGACTGACTCCATGACGGTGAGGGGACCGACATGCATCCGATCACACGCACGCTCGCCGCGGCCCTGCTGCTCGCGCTGGGCGGCACCGCCGCCGCGCAGAAGGCCGACGCGCCGGCGAAGAAGCTCTACTGCTGGAACGAGGCCGGCCGCAAGGTCTGCGGCGACGCGCTGCCGGCGAGCGCCGTCGACGCGGCGCGCACGGAGATCAACGCGCGCACCGGCATGCGCACCGGCGAGGTCCAGCGCGCGCTGACGCCGGCCGAGCAGGCGGAGCAGGCCGCGCAGGCCGAGGCCGCGCGCCTGGCGGCGGTCGCCGAGGAGGCGCGTAAGCGGCGCGAGCACGCGATGGCCGAGTCCTACGCGACCGAGGACGCGCTGCTCCGCTCGTTCCAGGAGCGCATCGCGCTGCTCGACGAAACGGTGAAGGCCTCGCGGCTGGGCATCACCAGCCTGCGCCAGAGCCTGCTGACGCTGCTGCGCCAGGCCAACGAGCAGGAGCTCGCCGGCAAGCCCGTGCCGAAGAACCGGCGCGACGAGATCCAGCGCCAGCACGGCGAGCTGCTGCGCCAGCAGGCGATGCTGGTGCAGCAGCAGAAGGCGCGCGCGGAGGTCGACGCGGAGCTCGACCAGGCCGTGCGCCGCTGGCGCGAGCTGCGCGGCGTGGCGTCCGCCGGCTGATCGGCGCACGCCGCGGAGTTCGCGCGGCCGGCGTCGCCCGGCGGCGTTCCCGAATCGACCCGGCGGCGTTGAGACCGCGCCTCCTTGAAGCCGCGTCCGTCCGGACGGCCGAGTCGACCGCTCAGAACGGCAGCACGAGATCCCGCTGCAGCGCGAGCAGCTGGTCGCGGAAGGTTTCCTGGATGCGGGTCAGCGCCTCGCGGCTGTCGGCGTCGAAGCGCATCACCAGCACCGGCGTCGTGTTCGACGCGCGCACCAGGCCCCAGCCGTCCGGATAGTCCACGCGCACGCCGTCGATGGTGGACACGCGCGCGCCCTCGAACTTCGCCGCGGCGCGGAAGCGCTCGACGAACGCGTGCGGGTCGCCCGCCGGCGCGTCGACCTTGATCTCCGGCGTGGACACGCCGTCGGGCAGCGCGGCCAGCGTCTCGGTGGGCGTCTGCGGCCGCGCGGCGACGATCTCCAGCAGGCGCGCAGCGGCGTAGAGGCCGTCGTCGAAGCCGTACCAGCGCTCCTTGAAGAAGAAGTGGCCGCTCATCTCGCCGGCGAGTTCGGCATCGGTCTCGCGCATCTTCGACTTGATCAGCGAGTGGCCGGTCTTCCACATCAGCGGGCTGCCGCCGTGGCGCAGCACGAAGTTGGGCAGCCGGCCGGTGCACTTCACGTCGAAGATGATCTGCGCGCCGGGGTTGCGCTCCAGCACGTCGGCGGCGAACAGCATCAGCAGGCGGTCGGGGAAGATGTTCTCGCCGTCGCGGGTGACCACGCCGAGGCGGTCGCCGTCGCCGTCGAAGGCGATGCCGAGGTCGGCGTCGAGGCGCTGCACCATCTTGGTGAGGTCGCGCAGGTTGTGCGGCTCGCTCGGGTCCGGATGGTGGTTCGGGAAGGTGCCGTCGATTTCGCAGAACAGCGGCGTGACTTCCGCACCGATCGCGGCGAGCACGCGCGGGCCGAGGTCGCCGGCCACGCCGTTGCCGGCGTCGACGACCACCTTCAGCGGGCGCTCGAGCTGGATGTCGCCGGCGATGCGCTGCACGTAGTCCTCGCCGATGTCGCGCTGGCTCAGCGTGCCCGGCGCGGCCTCGTGCAGGCGGCCGTCGTGGATGCGCGTGTACAGGTCGACGATCGCGTCGCCGGACAGCGTCTCGCCGCCGACGACGATCTTGAAGCCGTTGTAATCCGGCGGGTTGTGGCTGCCGGTGACGGCGACGCAGCTGCCCGCGCGCAGGTGGTAGGCGCCGAAGTAGATCGCCGGCGTCGGCGCCATGCCGACGTCGACGACGTTGCGGCCGGCGCGGCGCAGGCCGGCGATCAGGCCCTCCACCAGCGACGGGCCGGACAGGCGGCCGTCGCGACCGACGACGATGTCGTCGAGCCCCTGCTCCTGCATCACGGTGCCGACGGCCTGGCCGATGAGCGCGGCGACGTCGGCGTCGATCGACTGCCCGACGATGCCGCGGATGTCGTAGGCGCGGAAGATGCCGCGGTCGAGGTTGTAGGCGTCGGGGCGACGGGCGGGGTCGACGGTGGTCTGGACGTTGGGGATCACGGGGGCCTGGTCGGAAGCGTCGGAGACGGGGGGCGGGACGGCGCCCGCGCCCATGTCCAGCGCGGCCTGCTCGGCGAGCGTCGGTCCGGCGTCCGCCGCGTCGTGCCCGGCCCCGCGACCGAGTCGTCGCGGCAGCAGCCAGGCCGCGAGCGCCAGCAGCGCGAACACGCCGGCGACGATGCTAGACAGCGCCGCGTCAAGGCCGAGCGGTCCCGCCGCCTGGTCCGGCACCGCGGCGGCGATGCGCAGGTCGCTGCCCGGCACCTTCGCCGCCAGCGCCTCGGCGCCGTTGGCCAGCGCCGGGTCGCCGCGCTCCAGCACCGAGATCGAGCCCTGGCGCAGCGCCAGGTAGTTGTGCTCGCTCACCCGCGCCTGGTCGAAGCCGGCGCTCAGGCGCTCCAGCGGCATCCGCACGTAGGCGACGCCGACCCGCCGCGCGTCCGCGTACGCCGGCGCGGCCAGCGCGAGGTGCGGCGTGCCGCCGTGGCGCACGACGGCGGCGGCGGTGCCCTCCTCGGCCAGC
>JXCB02000054.1 GCA_000828075.3 Tolypothrix campylonemoides VB511288
GGTGGCGAAGATCCTGAAGTAATCGCGGCACGGCCGCCGCCGGGCGACCGGGGGCGGGGCGCGACGGCGGGCCGGACACGGTCCGCCTTCGGCGCCTGGAAACCACGTTCGCGCCGTTCGTTGCCGGGACACGCGATCGCAGCCTCACGAGGCTTGCACATCGCCATCCGTCCCCGCTAGAATGGCGGTCCACCGCGGCCTCACCGCCGCGGACTGCGAAATGAGGTGCAGGAAGCGCCTCGTCTTCGCCAGACAGGGAAACGTCGCGCGGCAGGGCTTCGTCGGTTCCGGGGGTTCCCGGGACGCATAAGGCGGAGCGGCTTGCGCGTTCTCGAATCTCCGTCTGGGCGGGCCGGGTGACCGGCCTGCCCATTGTTTTGGGCGCACGAGGCGCCGCTCGACGACGCCGCGGGGTGCAGGGCCCGTCCCCGCGCGCGTGCTGCAGAACCGGGGTCCGGCGCACCCAGCCGTCGGATCCGTCGCTCTTTACCCAAGGAAACCGTCATGGCGGACCAGAAGATCCGAATCCGGCTGAAAGCGTACGATCACCGACTGATCGACCGCTCGGCCAGCGAGATCGTCGAGACGGCCAAGCGGACCGGCGCGCAGGTGCGCGGCCCGATCCCGCTGCCGACCAAGATCGAGCGCTACACCATCCTCGTTTCGCCGCACGCCGACAAGGACGCGCGCGACCAGTACGAGACCCGCACGCACAAGCGCGTGCTCGACATCGTCGACCCCAACGACAAGACCGTGGACGCGCTGATGAAGCTCGAGCTCGCGGCGGGCGTCGACGTCCAGATCAAGCTGACCTGAGGTCCGCCACCATGACCGCGAAGAAGCATTCGTTGGGCATCGTCGGCCGCAAGGCCGGCATGAGCCGCGTCTTCACCGAAGACGGCAAGTCGGTGCCGGTGACGCTGATCGAGGCGACGCCGAACCGCATCACCCAGATCAAGACCGTGGACAGCGACGGCTACAGCGCCGTGCAGGTCACCGTCGGCGTGCGCCGCGCGGCGCTCGTCAACAAGCCCGCCGCGGGCCACCTGGCGAAGGCCAAGGTCGAAGCCGGCCGCGGCCTGTGGGAGTTCCGCGTGGCCGACGACAAGATCGGCGACTTCGAGATCGGCGGCGAGATCAAGGCCGACATCTTCGAGGCCGGCCAGATCGTCGACGTGCAGGGCGTGACCAAGGGCAAGGGCTTCCAGGGCACGATCAAGCGCTGGAACTTCACCATGGGCGACGCGACGCACGGCAACTCGCTGTCGCATCGTTCGCCGGGTTCGATCGGCCAGCGCCAGACGCCGGGCCGCGTGTTCCCGGGCAAGAAGATGTCCGGCCACATGGGCGCGGTCACCCGCAGCGTGCAGAACCTCGAGGTCGTCAGGGTCGACGCCGAGCGCGGCCTGATCGCCGTGCGCGGCGCGGTCCCGGGCGCCCCGGGCGGCGACGTCGTCGTCCGTCCGGCGAGCAAAGGAGCCTAACGATGGAACTCGCCATCAACGGTAGCAACAACAAGCTGGCGGTCTCCGAGGCCGTCTTCGGCCGCGAGTTCAGCGAGGACCTCGTGCACCAGGTCGTCGTCGCGTACCGCAACGCGGGCCGCGCCGGCACCAAGGCGCAGAAGACGCGTTCGGAAGTCAACGGCACGACCAAGAAGTCGAAGAAGCAGAAGGGCGGCGGCGCCCGCCACGGCGCGCTGACCGCGCCGATCTTCGTCGGCGGCGGCGTGACGTTCGCGGCGAAGCCGCGCAGCTTCGCGCAGAAGGTCAACCGCAAGATGTACCGCGCGGCGATCTCGGCGATCCTGTCCGAGCTCAACCGCCAAGGCCGCATCACGGTCGTCGAGGCGTTCGACATCGACGCGCCGAAGACCAAGGGCCTGGTGTCGAAGCTGAAGGACCTCGGCGTGGGCAAGCGCCCGCTGATCGTGACCGAGGACGCCACCGAGAACCTGTACCTGTCCGCCCGCAACCTGCCGTACGTCGAAGTGCGCGACGTGCAGGGCCTGGATCCGGTGTCGCTGGTCGGCGCCGATTCCGTGGTGTTCACCACCGAGGCGGTGAAGAAGATCGAGGAGTGGCTGGCATGACCACCAACGCGCAGCCCGAGCTCGGCGCCGCCCGGCTCTACAGCATCATCCGCGCGCCGCGCGTGTCCGAGAAGACCGCGCGCCTGCAGGAAGTTTCCAACCAGTACGTCTTCGAAGTGGCGACGGACGCGACCAAGGCCGACATCAAGCAGGCCGTGGAAAAGCTGTTCGACGTCAAGGTCGAGGCGGTGAACGTGGTGAACGTGAAAGGCAAGAACAAGGCCTTCAAGTTCCGCATGGGCCGCCGCGGCGACTGGCGCAAGGCGTACGTGACGCTGGCCGAAGGCCAGACGATCGACGTGATGGCCACGGCCTGACGAAGTTCTGACCCGTCAGAACTTCTATTCGAGGATTCCTATCCATGGCATTGATGACCTTCAAGCCCACCTCCGCCGGCCGCCGCAGCGCGGTCCGCGTGGTGACGCCGGGCCTGCACAAGGGTGATCCGTACGCCCCGCTGATCGAGAAGCAGGGCAAGACGGGCGGCCGCAACCACCACGGCCGCATCACCACCCGCCACATCGGCGGTGGCCACAAGCAGCACTACCGCATCATCGACTTCAAGCGCGACAAGGAAGGCATTCCCGCGCGCGTGGAGCGCATCGAGTACGACCCGAACCGCACCGCGCACATCGCGCTGCTGTGCTACGTCGACGGCGAGCGCCGCTACATCATCGCCCCCAAGGGCCTGAAGACCGGCGACCAGGTGATCTCCGGCCGCGACGCGCCGATCCGTGTCGGCAACACGCTGCCGCTGACCAACGTGCCCGTCGGCACCACGGTGTGCTGCGTGGAGATGAAGCCGGGCAAGGGCGCCCAGCTGGCCCGCGCGGCCGGCGCGAGCGCCTACCTCGTTGCGCGCGAGCAGGGCTACGCCACGCTGCGCCTGCGCAGCGGCGAGATGCGCAAGGTGCCGGCCGAGTGCCGCGCCACCGTGGGCGAGGTCGGCAACGACGAGCACAACCTCGAGAAGCTGGGCAAGGCGGGCGCGAAGCGCTGGCGCGGCATCAAGCCGACCGTCCGCGGCGCCGCGATGAACCCGGTCGACCACCCGCACGGCGGTGGCGAGGCCAAGGCCGGCCAGGGCAATCCGCACCCCGTCACCCCGTGGGGCGTGCCGACCAAGGGTTACAAGACCCGCAAGAACAAGCGCACGCAGAAGTTCATCGTGCGCGACCGCAGGAGCTAACCGGCCATGCCACGTTCACTGAAGAAGGGCCCGTTCGTCGACCACCACCTGATGAAGAAGGTGGAGACCGCGGCCAACAACAAGAAGCCGATCAAGACCTGGTCGCGTCGCTCGATGGTGCTGCCGGAGATGGTCGGTTTCACGATCGCCGTGCACAACGGCAAGAACCACATCCCGGTGCTGGTCAACGAGAACATGGTCGGACACAAGCTCGGCGAGTTTGCGCTGACCCGGACCTTCAAGGGTCACGGCGGCGACAAGAAGGCCGGCAAGTAAGGAGATGACCATGGAAGCGAAAGCCATCCTGCGCACCGCGCGCATCTCCCCGCAGAAGGCCCGCCTGGTCGCCGACCAGGTGCGTGGCCTGCCGGTCGGCCGCGCGCTCGACCTGCTGAAGTTCTCCGACAAGAAGGCGGCGCACATGATCTACAAGATCGTGTTCTCCGCCGCCTCCAACGCCGAGAACAACCTCGGCGCCGACGCGGACGACCTGAAGGTCAAGACGATCATGGTCGACGAGGGTCCCTCGCTGAAGCGCTTCATGGCGCGTGCGAAGGGCCGCGGCACCCGCATCCTCAAGCGCACCAGCCACATCACCGTGGTCGTGGGCGCGGGCAAGTAAGGCGGAGCAGACAATGGGTCATAAAGTTCATCCGACCGGAATCCGCCTGGGCATCGCCAAGGACTGGAATTCGAAGTGGTTCGCCACGAAGAAGCAGTACGCCGGCTTCCTCGCCGCCGACCTCAAGGTCCGCGAGATGCTTCGCAAGAAGCTCGCGCAGGCCGGCATCTCGAAGATCTTCATCGAGCGCCCCGCGAACAACGCGCGGGTCACGATCCACACCGCCCGCCCGGGCGTGGTGATCGGCAAGCGCGGCGAGGACATCGAGAAGCTGCGCAAGGAAGTCAGTGACGTGATGGGCGTGCCCGCCCACATCAACGTCACCGAGGTCCGCAAGCCGGAGCTCGACGCGCAGCTGGTGGCCGAGTCGATCGCGCAGCAGCTGGAGCGCCGCATCATGTTCCGCCGCGCGATGAAGCGCTCGGTGAGCAACGCGATGCGCCTCGGCGCGCTGGGCATCAAGGTCAACGTGGCCGGCCGCCTCAACGGCGCCGAGATCGCGCGCTCGGAGTGGTACCGCGAAGGCCGCGTGCCGCTGCACACCCTGCGTGCGGACATCGACTACGGCTTCGCCGAGGCCCGCACCACCTACGGCGTCATCGGCGTCAAGGTGTGGATCTACAAGGGCGAGGTCTTCGACTTCTCCCAGGTGGGCCAGGAGAAGCAGGACGACAACGCGCCGCGCGGCGACCGCGGCGATCGCAACGACCGTGCGGACCGTCCGCGTGGTCCGCGCCGCGAGCGCGAGGCGAGGGACTAACTCATGCTGCAACCCAAGCGAACCAAGTACCGCAAGGTCCACAAGGGCCGCAACGAGGGCCTGAGCTGGAACGGCAACGCCGTCAGCTTCGGCGAGTACGGCCTGAAGGCCACCTCGCACGGCCAGTTGACCGCGCGCCAGATCGAGGCGGCCCGCCGCTCGATCAGCCGCTACGTCAAGCGCGGCGGCAAGATGTGGATCCGCGTGTTCCCCGACAAGCCGATCACCAAGAAGCCGATCGAAGTCCGCATGGGCTCGGGCAAGGGCAACGTGGAGTACTGGGTGGCCCAGATCCAGCCCGGCCGGATGATCTACGAGATCGAGGGCGTCGGCGAGGACATCGCGCGCGAGGCGTTCCGCCTGGCCGCGGCCAAGCTGTCGGTGACCACCACTTTCGTGACCCGGACGGTGCGCTGATGGAACTCAAGCAACTCCGCGAGAAGTCCGCCGACGCCCTGAAGGCGCACCTGGTCGAGCTGCACAAGGAGCAGTTCGCCCTGCGCATGCAGAAGGCGACCGGCCAGCTCGCCAAGACCCACGAGGTGCGTCGCGTCAAGCGCGAGATCGCCCGCGTCAACATGCTGCTGGGCGAGAAGAGCTGAGGACTCCGCCATGACCGAGAACACGACGAAGAAGCTGCGCACGGTCGAAGGCCGTGTGGTCAGCAATAAGATGGACAAGACGGTGACGGTGCTGGTGGAGCGGCTGGTCAAGCATCCGCTGTACGGCAAGTACATCCGCCGTTCGACGAAGCTGCACGCCCACGACGCCCAGAACTCGTGCAACGAGGGCGACGTGGTGCGCGTGGCCGAGTGCGCGCCGCTGTCCAAGACCAAGAACTGGCGGGTGGTGGAAATCGTCACCCGGGCCGGCGAGTAAGACGAGGAGCGAATCATGATCCAGATGCAGAGCTACCTCGACGTGGCCGACAACTCCGGCGCCAAGGAAGTGATGTGCATCAAGGTGCTCGGCGGCTCCAAGCGCCGCTACGCGGGCATCGGCGACATCATCAAGGTGACCGTGAAGGACGCCATCCCGCGCGGCAAGGTGAAGAAGGGCGACGTCTACGACGCCGTCGTGGTGCGCACCCGCAAGGGCGTGCGTCGCGCCGACGGCTCGCTGATCCGCTTCGACGGCAACGCCGCCGTGCTGCTCAACAACAAGCACGAGCCGATCGGCACGCGCATCTTCGGGCCCGTGACCCGCGAGCTGCGCTCCGAGAAGTTCATGAAGATCGTCTCGCTCGCGCCCGAAGTGCTCTGAGCTGAGCGGAGGAACCAGACATGAACCGTATCCGCAAGGGCGACCAGGTCGTCGTGATCGCCGGCAAGGACAAGGGCAAGAAGGGTGACGTCGTGCGCGTGGCCGGCGACAAGATCGTCGTGTCCAACGTCAACGTCATCAAGCGCCACACCAAGCCCAACCCGCAGGCCGGCGTCGCCGGCGGCGTGGTCGAGCGCGAGGCGCCGATCCACATTTCCAACGTGATGCTGTTCAACCCGGCCACCGGCAAGGGCGATCGCATCGGATTCAAGGTGCTGGAGGATGGACGCAAACTGCGTGTGTTCCGCTCCAGCGGTGAGGCGGTCGACGCCTGAGGAATGCTGAGATGACCACCCGGCTGGAAGAGTTCTACAAGAATGAAGTGGTGCCGTCGCTGACCAAGCGGTTCGGTTACAAGAACCCGATGGAAGTGCCGCGCCTGGTCAAGATCACGCTCAACATGGGCGTGGGCGAGGCCGCGAGCAACAAGAAGGTGCTCGAGAACGCCGTCGCCGACATGACCAAGATCACCGGCCAGAAGCCGATCGTGACGAAGACCCGCGTGTCGGTGGCTTCGTTCAAGATCCGCGACGGCTGGCCGATCGGCTGCAAGGTCACGCTGCGCCGCGCCAAGATGTTCGAGTTCCTCGACCGCCTGATCAACATCTCGCTGCCGCGCGTGCGCGACTTCCGCGGCGTGTCGGGGCGTTCGTTCGACGGCCGCGGCAACTACAACATGGGCGTCAAGGAGCAGATCATCTTCCCGGAGATCGACTTCGACCAGGTCGACGCCCTGCGCGGCATGGACATCGCGATCACCACGACAGCGAAGACCGATGCCGAGGCGAAGGCGCTGCTGGAAGCGTTCCGCTTCCCCTTCCGTAATTGATGTCCGAGGACTGAAACATGGCCAAGACCTCCATGGTCAACCGCGAGATCAAGCGGGAGAAGCTCGCCAAGCGCCACGGCGCGAAGCGCGACGCGCTCAAGAAGATCATCGCCAGCACGACCGCGTCGTACGAAGAGAAGATGGACGCGGTGGTGAAGCTGCAGAAGCTCCCGCGCGATTCCTCCCCGAGCCGCCAGCGCAACCGCTGCGAGCTGTCCGGGCGTCCGCGCGGCGTCTACCGCAAGTTCGGCCTCGGCCGGAACATGCTGCGCAAGGCGACGATGAACGGCGACGTGCCGGGCCTGCGCAAGGCGAGCTGGTAACGGGTTCCAACCGCGTCCGGCGCGTGCCGGGCGCTTCCGCAAAGATTTTCGCGAAAGCGGATATCGGTGCTACTCACAGGTGACATTCCATGAGCATGACTGATCCCATCGCCGACATGCTGGTCCGCATCAAGAATGCGGCCGCCGTCGGCAAGCCCGCCGTCAAGATGCCCGCGTCGAAGGTGAAGGCCGCCATCGCCGGCGTGCTGAAGGGCGAGGGCTACATCCAGGATTTCCGCGTGGTCGAGGCCGGCGTCGGCAAGACCGAGCTCGAGATCGTGCTGAAGTACTACGAAGGCCGTCCGGTGATCGAGCGTCTCGAGCGCTATTCGCGCTCCGGCCGTCGCCAGTACCGCGCCAAGGACGCGCTGCCCAAGGTCCTCGGTGGCCTCGGCGTCGCGATCATCTCCACCTCGAAGGGCATCATGACCGACTCGCAGGCGCGCCAGCAGGGCGTCGGCGGCGAAGTCCTGTGCCTGGTGGCGTAAGGGAGACCGACCATGTCCCGAGTTGCCAAGAAGCCGGTCGCGCTCCCGAAGGGCGTCGACCTCACCGTCCAGCCCGACAGCATCAGCGTCAAGGGCCCGAAGGGCACGCTGTCGATCGCGAAGCCCGCGTCGATCACGCTGGCCGTCGACAGCGGCGTGGCCACGTTCAACACCGACGACGCCTCCCAGGTGCCGATGGCCGGCACCCTGCGCGCGATCCTGGCCAACATGGTCAAGGGCGTGTCGGAGGGCTTCGAGCGCAAGCTCGAGCTCGTCGGCGTCGGCTACCGTGCCGCGATGCAGGGCAAGGACCTCAGCCTGTCGCTGGGCTTCTCCCACCCGGTCGTGTTCAAGGCGCCGGAGGGCATCACGCTCGCCACGCCGACGCAGACCGAGATCGTGGTGCAGGGCGCGGACAAGCAGCGCGTCGGCGAGGTCGCCGCCAAGATCCGCGGCTTCCGTCCGCCGGAGCCCTACAAGGGCAAGGGCGTGAAGTACGCCGGTGAAGTCATCATTCGCAAGGAAGCCAAGAAGGCGTAAGTGCGAGTCCCTCGCAAGAGCCCGCACATCCCTGTTCGGACTTTTCAGGACACGCTCTTCCTTTCGCTTCCGAGGACACACAGCATGAACAAGAAGACCGCCCGCCTGCGTCGCGCCAAGTCCACCCGTTCGCACATCCGCGAACTGGGCGTGCCGCGCCTGTCGGTGCTGCGCACCGGCCAGCACCTCTACGCCCAGCTGTTCACCGCCGACGGCGCGCGCGTGCTGGCCTCCGCGGCCACCACGCAGGCCGACGTCAAGGACGGCCTGAGCAGCGGCAAGAACCTCGAGGCCGCCGCCAAGGTGGGCCGCACGATCGCCGAGAAGGCCAAGGCCGCCGGCGTCGAGAAGGTCGCCTTCGACCGCTCCGGCTACCGCTACCACGGCCGCATCAAGGCCCTGGCGGACGCCGCGCGCGAGGCCGGCCTGCAGTTCTGATCGCGACGCTTGAATGCGCGGGGCGCAGGCCCCACGCCTGAGCGTCATGCCGCCGGCGCGGTCTGCGCCGGACGCCGCGGGAGGTTGCTCCCGCGTCGGTCCACCCGCTGCACATCACAACCATAAGCGGCCACGCCGCAAATCCCTTCCAATCTCGAGACAAGACAATGGCAGAAGAGCGTCAGCAGCGCGGCCGCGATCGCGATCGCAACCGCGAGGAAGTCGACGACGGCATGGTCGAGAAGCTGATCGCGGTCAACCGCGTCAGCAAGACCGTCAAGGGCGGTCGCCAGTTCACCTTCACCGCGCTGACGGTGGTGGGCGACGGCAACGGCAAGGTGGGCTTCGGTTACGGCAAGGCGCGCGAAGTGCCGGTCGCGATCCAGAAGTCGATGGAGTACGCCCGCAAGAGCATGACCACCGTCGACCTCAACAACGGCACGCTGTGGCATGCCGTGAAGTCGGGCCACGGCGCGGCGCGCGTGTTCATGCAGCCGGCGTCCGAAGGTACCGGCGTGATCGCCGGCGGCGCGATGCGCGCCGTGCTGGAAGCGGTCGGCGTCAAGAACGTGCTGGCCAAGGCCGTCGGTTCGCGCAATCCGATCAATCTGGTGCGTGCGACCATGCGCGGCCTGTCGGAGATGCAGTCGCCGTCGAAGATCGCGGCCAAGCGCGGCAAGAAGGTGGAGGAACTCCTCAATGGCTAACAGCGAAGCCGGCACCGTCAAGGTGCGCCTGGTCAAGGGCCTGCGCGGCACGCAGTCGCGCCACCGCCTGTCGGTGCGCGCCCTCGGCCTCAACAAGCTCAACGACGTGCGCGTCCTCAAGGACAGCCCGCAGGTCCGCGGCCTGATCAACCAGCTGCATTACCTCGTCCGCGTCGAGGAGTAACCCATGCGTCTCAACACTCTCAAGCCCGCCGACGGCGCCCGCCAGGAGCGCACCCGCGTCGGTCGCGGCATCGGTTCCGGCCTCGGCAAGACCGCCGGCCGCGGCCACAAGGGCTCCTTCGCGCGCTCGGGCAAGGGCAAGATCAAGCCGGGCTTCGAAGGCGGCCAGATGCCGATGCAGCGCCGGCTGCCGAAGATCGGCTTCCGCTCGAAGTCGGCCAAGGACACCGCCGAGGTGCTGCTGTACAAGCTCGACACGCTGGACGCCGGCCACGTCGACTTCGCCGCGCTGCGCGCCGCGAAGCTCGTGCCGTCGACGGCCAAGCAGGCCAAGATCGTGAAGAAGGGCGAGCTGACCAAGGCGTTCGTGCTCAAGGGCGTGCTCGCCACGGCCGGTGCGAAGGCGGCGATCGAAGCGGCCGGCGGCAAGGTCGAGGAGTAATCCCGGATGGCGCGGAGCGGCAACGCGATGAGCGGTCTCGGCGGCGGTCTCGGCAAGTTCACCGAGCTCCGCCAGCGCCTGCTGTTCGTGCTCGGTGCGCTGATCGTCTACCGCATCGGCTGCTACGTGCCGGTGCCGGGCGTCAATCCGGAAGCGATGCTGCAGCTGATGGACTCGCTGCGCGAGAACGCCGCCGGCGGCACGATCGTGGACATGTTCAACATGTTCTCGGGCGGCGCGCTGGAGCGCTTCAGCCTGTTCGCGCTGAACGTGATGCCGTACATCTCGGCGTCGATCATCGTGCAGCTGCTCGTGCAGATCGTGCCGAGCTTCAAGGCGATCCAGAAGGAAGGCGAGTCCGGGCGCCGCAAGATCAACCAGTGGTCGCGCATGGGCGCGATCCCGCTGGCGGTCTTCCAGGCCTGGGGTATCGCCACCGCGCTGCAGGCGCAGGGCGCGTCCAACGGCATCCCGGTGGTCTACAGCCCGGGCATGGGCTTCATCGTCACCGCGGTCATCGCGCTGACGGCGGGCACCATGTTCCTGATGTGGCTGGGCGAGCAGGTGACCGAGCGCGGCGTCGGCAACGGCGTGTCGCTGATCATCTTCGCCGGCATCGTCGCCGGCCTGCCGCAGGCGATCTTCGGCATGGTCGAGCAGGTGCGCAACGGCGAGATGAGCGTCATCGTCGCGCTGCTGGTGGTCGCGATCGTGCTGGTCTTCACCTACCTGGTGGTGTTCGTCGAGCGCGGCCAGCGGCGGATCACGGTGAACTACGCCCGCCGCCAGGGCGGCCGCAGCGCCTACCTCAACCAGTCGTCGTTCCTGCCGCTGAAGCTCAACATGTCGGGCGTGATCCCGGCGATCTTCGCGTCGAGCATCGTGATGTTCCCGGCGACCGCGGCGACGTGGTTCAGCCAGAACGGCGCCAACGCGGACACGTGGCTGCAGCGCGCGAGCCAGGCGCTCAACCCCGGCCAGCCGCTGCACATGATCCTGTACGCCGCGCTGATCATCGGCTTCGCGTTCTTCTATACCGCGCTGGTGTTCAACTCGCAGGAGACCGCGGACAACCTCAAGAAGTCCGGTGCGCTCATCCCCGGCATCCGCCCGGGCAAGGCGACGGCGGAATACATCGACGGCGTGCTGACGCGGCTCACCGCGGCGGGCGCGGTCTACCTGGTGGTGGTGTGCCTGCTGCCCGAAGTGATGCGCGCCGAGTTCAACACGTCGTTCTACTTCGGCGGCACGTCGCTGCTGATCGTGGTGGTGGTGGTGATGGACTTCATCGCGCAGATCCAGGCGCACCTGATGTCCCACCAGTACGAAAGCCTCCTCAAGAAGGCGAACCTGAAGGGCGGAGCACGGACCCGCTAGGCGGCGAAGCCGCCTGGTCCGTGCGACGGCCCGGTCAGGATGACCGGGCAGGGCCAGCCGAAGCCGGTACGCCGGCGCCATGGATGGCGACCTGTGGTGTACAACGCGAGGGCCGCTCACCAGCCCCCTCGCACGCTCACCGGACGCGATCCACCCGGATCGCTCCACCCCGCCGGCCTCACCGGCGGCGCGGTCCCCGGACCGCACCCCCGTTCCGCGACCTTCGGTCCGGAACACCAGGGCGGCCCGCGCGGCGTCTCGCGCGCGGGTGAGCCCGGATCGGTCCGCGCGCCAGAGTAGCGCGCGGCGCCGGGACCGGCGGTTCCGTCGGGTCCGGCAATCCGGGTTCATCGCCGGAGCATGGGCACACTCCCCATGCCGGAGTCGTGCGGCCTCGGCCGCAGGGCTTCCTTGCAACCCGAGACGCAGTTAAAATTTCGAGTTCACTCCGCCGGACGGCCCACGCTGCCCGGCCGCCAATCCAGTTGGAGATCGCCATATGGCGCGTATTGCGGGCGTCAACCTGCCTGCCCAGAAGCACGTCTGGGTGGGGCTGCAAAGCATCTACGGCATCGGCCGTACCCGTTCGAAGCAGATCTGCGAGTCCGCCGGCGTCACGTCGTCGACCAAGATCCGCGACCTGTCCGAGCCGGAAGTCGAGCGCCTGCGCGCCGAGGTCGGCAAGTTCGTGGTCGAGGGCGACCTGCGCCGCGAAGTCGGCATGGCGATCAAGCGCCTGATGGACCTCGGCGCCTATCGCGGCCTGCGCCATCGTCGCGGCCTGCCCGTGCGTGGCCAGCGCACCCGCACCAACGCCCGCACCCGCAAGGGACCGCGCAAGGCGATCAAGAAGTAAGGACGGACGATCATGGCCAAGCCTGCTGCCGCTGCAAAGACCAAGAAGAAGATCAAGCGCGTCGTCACCGACGGCGTCGCCCACGTCCATGCTTCTTTCAACAACACCATCATCACGATCACCGACCGCCAGGGCAACGCGCTGTCGTGGGCGACGTCGGGCGGCGCGGGCTTCCGCGGTTCGCGCAAGTCGACGCCGTTCGCCGCGCAGGTGGCCGCCGAGAAGGCCGGCCGCGCCGCGCTGGACTACGGGCTGAAGTCGCTCGAAGTGCGCATCAAGGGCCCGGGCCCGGGCCGCGAGTCCGCCGTGCGTTCGCTGAACGCCGTCGGCTACAAGATCACCAACATCATCGACGTGACGCCGATCCCGCACAACGGGTGCCGTCCGCCGAAGAAGCGCCGCGTCTGAGGAGCTGACCGAACATGGCTCGTTACATTGGTCCCACCTGCAAGCTCGCCCGCCGCGAGGGTTCCGACCTCGGCCTGAAGTCGCCGGCGCGCGCGCTCGATTCGAAGTGCAAGCTGGAGCAGAAGCCCGGCCAGCACGGTCCCACCGCGCGCAAGGGCAAGCTGTCCGACTACGCCACCCAGCTGCGCGAGAAGCAGAAGGTCAAGCGCATCTACGGCCTGCTGGAGCGCCAGTTCCGCAACTACTACAAGAAGGCGTCGAACAAGAAGGGCAACACGGGTGAGAACCTGCTGCAGCTCCTCGAGACGCGCCTGGACAACGTCGTCTACCGCATGGGCTTCGCGGTCACGCGTCCGGCCGCGCGCCAGCTGGTGAGCCACCGCGGCGTCACCGTCAACGGCAAGCCGGTGAACCTGCCGTCGTACCAGGTCAAGGCCGGCGACGCGATCGCGCTCGCCGAGCGTGCGCAGAAGCAGCTCCGCGTGCAGGAAGCGGTCACGGTGGCGCAGCAGATGGACCTGGTGCCGTCGTGGATGGAGGTCGACAGCAAGAAGTTCGCCGGCGTGTTCAAGGCCGTGCCGGACCGCGCCGACCTGCCCGCCGACATCAACGAAGCGCTGATCGTCGAGCTGTACTCGAAGTAATCCTTTGCCACCGGGCCGCGTCCCCCACGACGGCCCGCAGGAGATCCCACAAGATGACGGTTACCGCCAACCAGGTCCTGCGCCCGCGTGGCCCCCAGATCGAGCGCCTGACCGGCAATCGCGCCAAGGTCGTGATCGAGCCGCTGGAGCGCGGCTACGGCCACACCCTGGGCAATGCGCTGCGCCGCGTGCTGCTGTCCTCGATCCCGGGCTTCGCCATCACCGAGGTCGAAATCGACGGCGTGCTCCACGAGTACACCACGGTCGAAGGCCTGCAGGAGGACGTGCTCGAAGTGCTGCTGAACCTCAAGGACGTCGCCATCCGCATGCACACCGGCGACACCTCGTCGCTCTCGCTGTCCAAGCAGGGCCCGGGCATCGTCACCGCCGGCGACATCAAGACCGACCACAACGTCGAGATCCTCAACCCCGATCACGTGATCTGCCACCTGACCAAGGACACGGCGGTCAACATGCGGCTGAAGATCGAGCGCGGCTACGGCTACCAGCCGGCCGCCGCGCGCCGCCGTCCGGACGAGGAGACCCGCACGATCGGCCGCCTGATGCTCGATGCGTCCTTCAGCCCGGTGCGCCGCGTGGCGTACTCGGTCGAGGCCGCGCGCGTGGAGCAGCGCACCGACCTCGACAAGCTCGTGCTCGACATCGAGACCAACGGCACGATCGACGCCGAGGAAGCCGTGCGCACCGCCGCCGACATCCTCACCGACCAGCTGTCGGTGTTCGGCGACTTCACGCACCGCGACCGCGGCGCGTCGAAGCCGGCCGCCAGCGGCGTCGACCCGATGCTGCTGCGCCCGATCGACGACCTCGAGCTGACGGTGCGTTCGGCCAACTGCCTCAAGGCCGAGAGCATCTACTACATCGGCGACCTGATCCAGAAGACCGAGGTCGAGCTGCTGAAGACGCCGAACCTCGGCAAGAAGTCGCTCACCGAGATCAAGGAAGTGCTCGCGCAGCGCGGTCTCTCGCTCGGCATGAAGCTCGAGAACTGGCCGCCGGCCGGCATGGCCTCGCACGGGATGATGGGGTGAGCACCCGCGCCTAGCCGATGCCTACGGGCATCGGCTGCGGTGCGAACGCCCGGCCAGGACGGCCGGGCCGGATCGATCCGACGCATCGAAGTAGCGCCACGGATGGCAGCGGCAACGGCGCCGACGCGACGAATC
>JXCB02000055.1 GCA_000828075.3 Tolypothrix campylonemoides VB511288
AGGTGCGACACGCGGCCGAGCGCCACCCCGTCGACGGTGCGCACCTCGAGGCCCTCGAGGTCGACCCAGTAGTACTCGCCCGCCCTGGGCGGCGGCAGCGCGGAGCGCGGCACCAGCACCTCGGTGCCGCGCAGCGCTTCGGCGGCATCGCGGTCGTCGATACCCGGCAGCCGCACGACCAGGTGCTTGCCTGCATCGCGCCCGTGCGCGCCGACGGCGCGCCGCTCGACACCGCGCGCGTCGCGCAGGAGCCAAGGCTGGTAGCGCAGGATCTGCGCGCGCGGCTCGGTCCACGACTCGAGCCGCAGCTCGCCGCGCACGCCGACCGCGCCGAGCACCCGGCCCAGCAGGATCGGGCGCGACGGATCGCGGATCACGGTGCGGTCTCGCGGACGGCCGCGCGGAAGCGCGCGGCCGGAGCGGCTCAGGCGGCCGGGGCGGCCTTGCTGGCCTGCTTGAACAGGTTCGCGACCTTGTCGGTCATCTGCGCGCCGTTGGCGACCCAGTGCTTGACGCGCTCGACATCCAGCTCCAGCGGCTTGTCGTTGCCCGACGCCACCGGGTTGTAGAACCCGACGCGCTCGATGTTGCGGCCGTCGCGCGCGTTGCGGCAGTCGGTGACGATGATGTGGTAGAACGGACGCTTCTTCGCGCCGCCGCGGGTCAGACGGATCTTGACCATGGTGGGTTGCTTCCTGTGGTGCCCAGTCGCCGGGACGGCGAGGTAAGCCGGCGAGTATAGCGGCCCGATCCCGGCCGGGCCAGCCTGCGGCGACCCCGGCTCAGCGGAACGGCAGCCCGCCGCGCCCGCCCATCATGCCCTTCATGCCCCGCATCAGGCCCTTCATGCCGCCCGCGGAGAGCTTGCCCATCATCTTCTCCATCTGCTGGTACTGCTTCAGCAGGCGGTTGACGTCGGCCGGCGTGGTGCCCGAGCCGCGGGCGATGCGCGCGCGGCGCGACCCGTTGAGCAGCGCCGGGTTGCGGCGCTCCTTCTTCGTCATCGAGCCGATGATCGCCATCATCCGCGGCACTTCCTTGCCGGTGACCTGGTTCTTCACCGCGTCCGGGATCTGACCCATGCCCGGCAGCTTGTCCATCAGGCCGTGGATGCCGCCCATGTTCTGCATCTGCTCGAGCTGGTCGCGCATGTCGTTGAGGTCGAACTTCTTGCCCTTGGCGACCTTCTCGGCAAGCTTCGCGGCCTTGTCCTGGTCGACCTGCTGCTCGACCTGCTCCACCAGCGACAGCACGTCGCCCATGTCGAGGATGCGGCTGGCGATGCGGTCGGGATGGAAGACATCGAGCCCGTCGGTCTTCTCGCCGGTGCCGATGAACTTGATCGGGCGGCCGGTGACGTAGCGCACCGACAGCGCCGCGCCGCCGCGGGCGTCGCCGTCGGTCTTGGTGAGCACGACGCCGGTGAGCGGCAGCGCTTCGGAGAACGCCTTCGCCGTGTTGGCCGCGTCTTGGCCGGTCATGGCGTCGACGACGAACAGCGTCTCCACCGGCTTCACCGCCGCGTGCAGCGCCTTGATCTCGTCCATCATCGCCGCGTCGATCGCCAGGCGGCCGGCGGTGTCGACGATCAGCACGTCGACGAACGAGCGCTTCGCGTCCTCGATCGCCGCGCGCACGATGGCTTCGGGCTTCTGGTCGGGCGACGAGGCGAAGAACCGCACGTCGACCTGCTGCGCGAGCGTCCTGAGCTGCTCGATCGCGGCCGGGCGGTAGACGTCGGCCGACACCACCATCACCTTCTTCTTGCGGCGCTCCTTCAGGTGGCGCGCGAGCTTGCCGACGGTGGTGGTCTTGCCGGCGCCCTGCAGGCCGGCCATGAGGACTACGGCCGGCGCCGGCACGTTGAGGTTCAGTTCGGCGGCCTGCGCGCCCATCACCGCGGTCATCTCGTCGCGCACGACGCGGATCAGCGCCTGGCCGGGCGTGAGGCTCTTCAGCACGTCCTGCCCGACGGCGCGCACCTTGATGCGCTCGATCAGGGCCTGCACGACCGGCAGCGCGACGTCGGCTTCGAGCAGGGCGATGCGGACCTCGCGCAGCGACTCGCGGATGTTCTCCTCGGTCAGCCGGCCGCGGCCGCGCAGGCGGTCGATGGTGCCGGACAGGCGCTGGGTGAGCGATTCGAACATGCGGGAAATCCGGTGCGCGGACGGCGAAAACGGCCGCGCAGTATAGCCGCGCAGGTGCCGGCGCCCGCCCCGGGACGCGCCGGGTCGCGGCGCGCGGGTGGGCAGGCTTTCATGCTCCGGCGCGCGCGGCCGGGCGCGCTCGCGCGCGAGGCCGCCGCAGGCGCCGGCGGCCGTGCGACACTGGCCGCATGTTGACAATGGTTCTCATCGCGGCGCTCGCGTATCTCGTCGCCGGCGCGGCGCTGTTCGTGCAGGCGCGGCGCGATGCGTCGCACTCGCGCGCGTGGCTGCTGCCGGCGGCGCTCGCGCTGGCGCTGCATGCCGGCGCGCACGTGCTCGGCTGGCGGATGGCCGGTGCGCTCGAGCTGAACTTCTTCGCGACGCTGTCGCTCGTCGGCCTCGGCATGGCGGCGCTGACGACGCTGGTCGGCGCGAGCGGGCGGATGGCCGCGCTCGGCGGCGTGGTGTTCCCGCTGGCGGCGCTGACCGCGCTGTCGTATCTCGCGGTCGACCACAGGCGCCAGCCGGCGCTGGAGTGGCAGTTGCAGCTGCACGCGTCGGTCGCGCTGCTGGCGTACAGCACCCTCGCGCTGGCGGCGGTGCTCGCGGTGATGCTGTGGCTGCAGGAGCGCGCGCTGCGGCGGCGCGAATTCCACCGCTGGCTGCGCGCGCTGCCGCCGCTGATCGAGCTGGAGACGCTGCTGTTCCGCACGATCGGCGTCGGCTTCGCGCTGCTGTCGGCGACGCTGCTGACCGGCGTGCTGTTCGTCGAGGACCTGTTCGCACAGCACCTCGTGCACAAGACCGTGCTGAGCGTGCTGTCGTGGCTCGCGTTCGGCGGCCTGCTGCTGGGGCGCTGGCGCCGCGGCTGGCGCGGCGTGGTGGCGGTGCGCTGGACGCTGGTCGCGATGGCGCTGCTGCTGCTGGCGTTCTTCGGCAGCCGCGCGGTGCTGGAGCTGGTCCTCGGCCGCACCGGCTGAGCGGACCGGAATCCGCGGACGTCGTCCGGCGCCCGATGTCGACCTGATACCCGCGCGCTCCAGAAAAAGGCGCCGGGACAGCCCCACGTCGCGTCGGCGCAGTCAGCGCCAGGCGAACAGGACGGCGCCGGCCGCCGCACCGAGCACGGTGCCGCCGATCACTTCGCCCGGTTCGTGCCGCCGCATCGCCAGCCGCGCCCATGCCAGCGGCGGCACGCACGCCGTCGCGGCGACGCCCGCCTCCGGCCACAGCCGCAGCAGCGCCACCGCGGCGTACGCGAGCGTGGCCATGTGCAGCGACAGCTTGATCCAGCGGTTGAGGATGCCGGCCACGCACAGCATGGCCACCGTGAGCAGCACGCCGCGCGACGACGGCGACGCGGCGCCGCCGATCCACGCCCAGTAGGCCAGCGCCACCGCGAGCGCGACGACGTACAGCACGGGGCGTTCGCGCGCGTCCGATGCATCGACGGTGCGCCAGCGGCCGCTGCGCCGGCGATGCCAGACGAACGCCCACATCGACAGCATCGCGATCCCGATGCCGACGCCGGTGCGCACGACCGCCGCCGGCTCGTGCCGCCATGCGGCGACGAGCGCCAGCGCGGCGAGCACCGCGAACGGATGCAGCACGACCGACACCCAGCGCGCGACGACGTACGCGCGGCCGGCGCTCATGCGTGCTCGAGCGCCTCGGCCAGCCGCTCGACCGCCACGATCTCCATCTCGCCGATGCGCGCGGCCTTCGGCGCGTTCGCGCGCGGCACGATCGCGCGCCTGAAGCCGTGCGTCGCGGCTTCCTTCAGGCGGTCCTCGCCGTTGGGCACGGGGCGGATCTCGCCGGACAGGCCGACTTCGCCGAACGCGATCGTCTGCGCCGGCAGCGGGCGGTCGCGCAGCGAGGACAGCACGGCGAGCAGCACCGGCAGGTCCGCGGCGGTCTCCTGCACGCGGATGCCGCCGACGACGTTGACGAACACGTCCTGGTCGCCCACTGCGATGCCGCCGTGGCGATGCAGCACGGCGAGCAGCATCGCCAGCCGGTTGCCCTCCATGCCGACGGCGACGCGGCGCGGGTTCGACAGCGGCGAGGCGTCGACGAGCGCCTGCACTTCGACCAGCAGCGGGCGCGTGCCTTCGCGCGTGACCATCACGCAGCTGCCGGGCTGCGGCTCGCGGCTGCCGGACAGGAAGATCGCCGACGGGTTCGGCACTTCGCGCAGGCCCTTGTCGGCCATCGCGAACACGCCGAGCTCGTTGACCGCGCCGAAGCGGTTCTTGAACGCGCGCAGCACGCGGAAGCGGCTGCCGCTTCCGCCTTCGAAATAGAGCACCGCGTCGACCATGTGCTCAAGCACGCGCGGCCCGGCGATGCCGCCCTCCTTCGTCACGTGGCCGACGAGGAACACCGACGTGCCGGTTTCCTTCGCGTAGCGCACCAGGCGGGCGGCGCTCTCGCGCACCTGGCTCACCGAGCCGGGCGCGGCGGTGAGCTGCTCGGTCCACAGGGTCTGCACCGAGTCGGCGACGATCACGCGCGGCCGGCGCGCGGCGGCGTGTTCGAGAATGCGCTCGATGCCGGTCTCGGCCAGCGCGTCGACGCCGTCGACCTCCAGCCCGAGCCGCGCGGCGCGGCCGGCCACCTGCGACAGCGATTCCTCGCCGGTGACGTAGAGCGCGGGCAGCGTCGGCGCCATTGCGGCCACCGCCTGCAGCAGCAGCGTCGACTTGCCGATGCCGGGGTCGCCGCCCACCAGCACCACCGCGCCGTGCACCAGCCCGCCGCCGAGCACGCGGTCGAACTCGCCGATGCCGGTGCTGGCGCGCGCCGCGTCCTCGTGGCGCACGTCCTTCAGCGCGGTGACGGCCGGCGCGTCGGCGCGCCCGACCCAGCCGGCGCGGCGCGTGGACGCCACCGACTTGCCGGCCGGCTCCACGGCCAACTCCGACAGCGAGTTCCACGCGCCGCAGTCGGCGCACTGGCCCTGCCACTTGCTGTGGTCGGCGCCGCACTCGGAACAGACGTAGGCGGTCTTTCTTTCCTTCCCCATGGCGTCGTGCGCATCCGGTCGAACGGATGCGCACGATAGCCGAGGCCGGTCGCGCGGGCCGAGACGCGTCAGTTGTTGCCGAAGTCGTACTGCGCGTTGGCGATGTTGCTCACCAGGCCCGACAGCGGCAGCAGCTGGCTCAGGAAGCGGTTCCAGCGGGTGATGCCGGCCGGGCCGACGAACACCACGTCGCCGGCGCGCACCGGGAACTGGTTGGACAGCACGAACGCGGCCGGCGAGCGCGCGTCGAGCTGGTACACCGTCGCCTGCGCGCCCTGCCCGTCCTCGATCTGCTGCAGGCCGCGGATCACGTACACGGCCTTGCCGTTGGCGGTGATCGGGTTGAGCCCGCCGACGCGGCCGATCGCCTGCGTCAGCGTCATGTCCGACGTGCGGAAGCTGATCGCCTGCGGACGCACGACCTCGCCCAGCACGTAGACCTGCTTGCGGTCGTTGTACGGCATGTACAGGCGATCGCCGGGCTTGAGGTAGATCTCGGGCGCGACGCGGCCGTTGCGGTTGAGCGCGTCGATGTCGACCGGATACGAGCGGCCGTCGCGGATCAGCGTGAGGCCCGACGCGTCGGCGTTCTGCGCGTCGATGCCGGCGCGGCCGACGGCCTGCGCCAACGTCAGCGGCACGGTGGTGATCTGCTGCGGCGCGGCGTTGGCGAACGCGCCCTCGAGCGCGACCTGCCCCGCGAAATTGGCGATGTTGACGTCGACCTGCGGCTGCTGCAGCACGCGGCCGAGGCGCGAGGTCAGCATGTCGCGGACTTCCTCGAGCGTCTTGCCGGCGACCTGCATCTTGCCGGCGTGCGGGAAGTACATCGTGCCGTCGGACTGCACGAGGCGGCCGTTGGCGATCGTCTGCTGCTGCGTGCCGGCCGGCGTGGTGAGTTCGGGATGGTCCCAGACGGTGACGAGCAGCGTGTCGCCGGGGCGCACCTGGTAGCCCTGCGGCTGGTAGCTCGCGAGTTCCTGCGGCACCGTCGCGGTCTGGCCGCGCAGCCCGGCGACGACTTCGGTGGTGATCGGCACCACCTGCACCTGGCCGCTGTCGATGAGGTCCGGCTGCGGATTGTCGCGGGGCGCGAGGTACTGGCCGGAGCAGGCGGCGAGCGCGGCGACCGACACGATGCCGAGCGCAAGTGCGCGGAGGGATGCGTTCACGTGGCGTCCTCTGGTGCGTTGTTGTTGTGGGAGACGCGCCCGCGGCGTTGGCACGCGGGCCGCCGACGCTACGGCGCGCGCTGCGTTGGCGACGTGAAACGCCGAGTCACGCGCACGTCACGTCGCGCGCGTGACGCGCTGCGGTTCAGCCACGCCGGCAGTCGCCGAGCGCATCGCCGACGAGCGCGAGGTGCTCCTTCAGCGCGCGGCCGCTGCGCCACAGCGCGCGCGGCGACGGCAGCCAGCCGGCATCGCGCGCGGCCGGCCCTTCCGGCACCGGCATCGCGGTCACTTCGAGGCCTTCGGCGCGGAACAGCGCGGCCGCGCGCGGCATGTGCAGCGCGGACGTCACCAGCACGATGCGCCGGATGCCGCGCGCGCGCGCCAGCTCGGCGGTGTTGCGCGCGTTGTCGCGCGTGTCGCGGCTCTCGGTTTCCAGCAGCAGCGCCGACGCCGGCACGTCGAGGCGGCCGATCGCGCGCGCCATCATGTCCGCCTCGGTGCGGCCGATCGCGCCGCCGCCGCTGAGCACGACCCACGGCGCGCGCTCCGCGTGCCAGGCGCGCGCGCCGGCGGCAAGGCGGCTGTACGGCAGGTCGTCGGCGCTGACGTCGGCGCGTTCGAGCCAGCGGTAGTGGTCGCCGCCGCCGAGCACGACGATCGCGTCCACGCGCGGCAGCGCGGACGCGGCGACCTGCGGGTTGCGCTGCTCGAGCGTGCCGCGCAGCCAGCGCGAACTCGCCGGCAGCGACCACACCGCCGACCACGCGAACGCGAGCGCGAACAGCGCGACGCCGCTGCGGCGCCAGCGCAGCGCGAACGCCAGCGCGCCGAGCATCGCGACGCACAGCGACAGCAGCGGCGGATAGGTGAGTGCGACGACGAGGTCGTTCAGGCGCTCGAGCATGCGCGGACGGTCGCCTGCGGTCAGCCGCCCACGGCGATCCGCACCGGCGCGGGCGTCGCCTCGCGCGGCGGCAGCAGTTCGCGGTAGACGTCGAGCGTGCGGCCGATGACGATCTGCTCGTCGAACTCGGACAGCGCGCGGCTGCGCGCGGTCTCGCCCAGCCGGCGCAGCAGCGCGCGGTCGTCGTCGAGGAGCGCGATGCGCTCGGCCAGCTGCGTGGCATTGCGCGGTTCGACGTGCAGGCCGCAGATGCCGTGCTGGCGCACGACCTCGCGGCAGCCCGGCAGGTTCGTGGTGACCAGCGCAAGCCCGCACGCCGCGGCCTCGATCAGGCTCTTCGGCACGCCCTCGCGGTAGTAGCTCGGCAGCACCATCGCGTCGGCCGACGCCATCAGTGAGGGCATGTCCTCGACGTGGCCGAGCCACTGGACCGCGCCTTCGCGCGCCCAGGCCTCGGCCTCGGCCTGCGTCACCGAACGCGGGTTGCCCGGATCCGGCGTGCCGGCGAGCAGGAACTCGACGTCGCGCCCCTGCGCCTTCAGGATCCGCGCGGCCTCGACGTATTCGCCGACGCCCTTCTCCCAGAGCAGGCGCGCGGCGAGCAGCACGCGCAGCGGCCTGCGCGCGGCCGGTGCGACGGCGTCGTCGCGCGCCGGCGGTCGGAAGCGTTCGAGGTTGACGCCGGAGCTGCGGATCACCCGGATCTGGGTCTCGGGCACGAGCTTCGCGCGCACGAACGCCTCCGCGTCGTCCGGGTTCTGCAGGATGACGCGCGAGCGCCCGGCGCCGAGCGTCATCCGCATCATCCGCGACACCACCGGGCGGAGCATCCGCGCACGCGCGCTGTCGCTGGCGTAGACGAAGCCCATCCCGGCCACCGCGTTGACCACCGCCGGCACGCGCGCCGCGCGCGCGGCGAGCGCGCCGTACACCGCGCACTTCACCGTGAAGCTGTGCAGCAGGTCGGGCTTCTCCGCCCGCAGCACGCGCACGAGTTCGCCCAGCACGCGCGCCTCGCGCAGCGGATTGAGGCTGGCGCGATCCATCGTGCGCAGCGGCACCCAGCGGAACCCGTGCTGCGCGAAGCGCGCGCCGAACTCGCCCGGCGGCGACAGCATCACCACCTCGTGGCCGTCCGTCTGCAGGCGGCGCGCGGTCGACAGGCGGAAGTTGTAGAGGTACCAGTCGGTGTTCGCGAACAGGATGAACTTCATCGGGTCTCCGTCGGGACGCGCGGCGTGTGCGCGCCGAGGCCGGACAGCAGCATCGACGGCATCACCAGGAACAGCAGGAAGGTCGCCGAGTAGCGGATCGCGCTGCCCGGGTTGTAGATGCCGAACGGGACGTAGCTGACGAGGATCAGCGTCAATGCCGGCAGCCATCCGACCAGCATCACCGCGCGCGGCGTGCCGCGCGGCATGCGCACCAGCGCGACGCGGATCTGGTGCGCGAGCAGGCCGAGCACGACGAGGCCGGACAGGAAGAACGGCAGCATCATCGGGCGCGCCATCACCTCGGCCGGCGTCGGCCCGAGCAGCGACAGCGGCAGCGCCCACCAGAGGCTGCCGAACAGCTCGCCGGTCTGGTCCATGTCGACCCACAGCCGCGTCGTGGCGGAATTGACGGTGAAGTAGCTGCGCGCCTTCGGCAGCACGTCGGTGGCGATGTAGGCGTCGATCTGCGGCCACAACAGCACGCCGACGAACGCCGCCAGCGACAGCAGGCCGAGCAGCTGCACGCCCACGCTCATCCGCGTGCGCGGGCCCCACGCGTAGGCCAGCGCGACGAGCAGGAACAGCGCCATGCCCGCACCGAACGGCGCGCGCAGGAACACCATGCCCGCCGCGCACGCGATCGCCAGCAGGACCTTGCCGGCGCCGCCCTCGCGTACGTGGCCGACGATCGCGCCCATGAACAGCCCGAGCAGGCCGATGAACATCGCCTCGCGGCCGACCACCGTCGCCCACACGCCGAAGTTCGGGATCAGCAGCAGCGCGAACAGCGGCCAGCGATGCGCACCGCGCAGCCGCGCCTGGTGCACGAGGTAGGCCACGCCGGTCGCGGCGAACAGCGCGAACACCACGTGCGCGAACGTCGCGCCGACGAGCGACGTCACCCGCATCGCGATCAGCGTGACGAGGTACGTGCGCGCCTGCGCGTCGGCGCCGTACGCACCGGTCTGGTACGACTCGGCGTCGCCCAGCTGGCTGTAGCGGCTGTACACGAACACCGCGAACAGCGACCACGCGACGAACATCGCGTACACCGCGGCCGGACGCAGCGGGCGTTCGTACGCGCGGCGCGCGGGGGCGGACGATCGGAAATCGGCGGTGACGGCGCTCATCCCGCGCATTGCAGCCGAGCCGGCGTGAGCCGGTCGTGGACGCCGCCTTGCGCCGCCGTGTCAGCGCGCGCGGTCGCGCTCGCGTTCGATGCGGTGGAAGCGGCGCACGCCGAGCCAGGTGCCGGCGAGCAGCAGGAGCTCCGCGCCGACCGTTCCCCACGCCGCGCCGAACTCGCCCAACCGCGGGATCAAGGCAACGTTCAGCGCGATCGCCGCGACGGTCGCGAACGCGATCGCGTACACGCGCAGGCGCATGTGGTTCTCGGTGAGCAGCGCCGCGCCGATCGCGGTGGACAGGAACCGGATCGGCGGGCACAGCGCGAGCACGGTCAGGATCGGCACCACCGCCACGTACTGCGGGCCGAACACCAGCGGCACCGCGAACGGCGCCGCGATCGCCAAGCCCGCGCCCACCGCGATGCCGAGCAGCAGCATGCCGACGTTGCCCTGGCGGTAGACGCGCCAGAACTTCGGGCGATCGTGCACCGCCCAGCGATGCAGCTTGGACAGCAGGTACTTCTGGTAGATCGTCGCGGGGATCAGGTAGATCGCCGTCATCACCGCGAGCGCGATGCTCCAGCGCCCCGCGGGTGCGTCGCCGGCGAGGTATTTCAGCAGCACGGTGGCGATCTGGTAGAAGACCGGATACAGCGCGGCGTACACGCCGAACGCCCACGCCTGCGACCACAGCGCGGCGATGCCCGGCGGCGGGCCCTCGATCGGCACGGCGCGCTCGCGCGGCCCGTGCCCGTGCAGGTCGATGCGCCCGGCGGCGAGCGCGCGCAGCTGCGGGATCGCGAGCACCGCCACCACGATCGCGATCGCGCCGTAGCTCACCGCCACGAAGCGACCGTCCAGCTGCGGCAGCGCCAGCAGCGCGGCGGCCACGGCGAAGCGGCTGGCGGGGATCGCGAGCTGCCACAGCGCCATCGCGCGGAAGCGGTCCTCGAGCCGCATCTTGTTGCTGGCCAGGTCGACGGCGAGGATCGACAGCACCACCGGCGACAGCACCCACAGCGCGAAGCGCGTGCCGTCGGCGGGCGCGCCGAGCGACGCCCAGCCGAGCAGCACCGCGAGCGCGATGCCGGTGGTGAGCGTCGTGAACCGGAGCGACGAGCGCATCCAGCGATGCGCGCCCCATCCTTCCGCGCCGTACGCCTTGAGCCGGAACTGGGTGAGGCCGAAGCCCGCCAGCGGCGCGATCATCGTCACCGTCGCCAGCGACGAGGCGAACAGTCCGTAATCGGCGGGACCGAGCACGCGCGCCAGCAGCGTCTGCGTGAGGAACACCAGCACCGCGCCGAACGCGGTCGCGCCGCCGAGCAGCGTGAGCGTGGCGAACGCACGCCGCCACGGCGCGGGAACGCGGCGCTGCGGCGCCGGCGGCTTGGCGGCGGGGGGCTCCGGATCCGGCGCGCGGCCGTCGTGGGGCAGCGCGGCGGCGGCACTGCCTGCTTGGGGAGGGGTCATTCGCGGCACGCGGAAACTGAAACGCGGCGGGAGTGTGCGTCCCGCCGCGTGAAAACCGGCTCGTCGGTACGTCGCCGGCGGTTCCCCGCCGCCGGCGACGCGCGCGTCAGCGGTAGTAGTTCGTGGTGATGCGAACGTCCGTCGCGCCGCTCTCGACGATGATGTCGCGCTCGATCTTCGGCGCCCAGCCGGCCAGCTCGAACGGCGTGCGCACCGGGAACGACAGGCGCGAGTAGTTGCCGTAGAACGTGTTCTGGCTCAGCTGCACGTTGTTGGTGGTCGTCTTGATCCGGATGCCGGTCGCGGAGTTGTTGCGGATCGTGCACGACGCCACGTAGATCGACGTGCAGCTGTAGGTCACGATGCCGCAGCTGCCGTTCTCCTCGATCGTGCACTTCTTGAAGGTCACGCCCTGCGCGCGCTTCCAGATGTTCACGCCGTAGGTCTTGTTGTCGCGGATGACGCAGTTCTCGACGTGCACGCGGTACGCGATGCCGGGCTCGTCGGGCTCGACGTTGATCCCGGTCTCGGGCTTGACGCCGTTGCTCTTGCTGAACTCGGAGTCGTACACCTTGACGTTGTACGCGCGGCCCACCGTCAGCGCCTGCCGGCGGTTGTTGGTGCACACCACGTTGGCGATGACCACGTCGTCCGACGGGATCGGGTCGCCCTGCCACACCAGCGCCGCGCCCAGCGAGATGCCGTCGCCCCAGAAGTCGGCGCAGCGCACGTCGCGGATGGTGATCCGCTTGGAGCCGCGGATGAAGATGGCGTGGCCCCATTCGCCGGTGGTCACCAGGTGCTTGTAGCGCTCGCCGATGATCTGGCCGCCGGAGATCTCGACCTCGCTGACCTTGTTGGCCAGCAGCACGTACGTCTGCTCGGCGCCGTTGGCGATGGCCACGAGCTTGGCGCCCGGATCCATCTCGAAATGCATGTTGCTGCGCAGCCGGATCGACTTCACCACGTTGATCGGATACGTTCCCGCCGGCACGTACACGGTGCCGCCCGAGGCGGGCAGCGCGTCGATCGCGGCCTGGATCTCGGCGGTGTAGTCGCCGGAGCCGTCGCCCAGCGCGCCGTAGTTGCGCACGTTGAGGCGGGTGCTGCCGCGCTGGCGGCTGGCCGGGTCGTAGGCGGCGGTGGCAAGCATCGGCATCGAGAAGCCGGAAAGCGCCAGCGGCGCCGCTGCCATCACGGTGTTGCGGAGGAACTTCCGCCGAGGCATCCCTTCCCCGTGCGACTGCTGCACGAGTTCATTGCTCTTCACGTCGATCCCCAGGCCAAATGGCCACCTAATTCAGAAGAAAGTCAGCGATGTGTCACGTCGTGACCGCACGTGCCGAAGCGACGTGAGGACCGCGTGAGGGGGCAATCTAGCGCACGTGAATTCGTCGCGTGTGTACGAATCGTCATAAACTTCGTGCGGTTTTGTGAAGGGCTGAATGAACTCAGTGACATGAGCGGACGTGGCACGCGCGATGCACGTGACGCAGTCCGTGTTTCGCGCGCTACTGGAACGTGTTGCCCGCTTCGATGCGGATGTCGAACGCGCCGTCGGCGCGCGCGACGTGACGCGACGGTATTGCGTCGTCGTTCGGTTTCGCCGCCTTCGCGCGGCCGCTTCCGTTGGCGGAGAAGGCGTTGTCGCGCAGCACGACGCGCCCCGCGCCCCGGCGCAGCGACAGCCCCGGCCCGCGGTGGCCGCGCACGCGATTGCCGACGAGCATGATGTCGGTCGCCTCGAGCAGCAGCAGGCCGGGCCCGCGGTTGTTCTCGATCGTGCAGTCGGCCACCACCGCGCCGCGCACGCGCTTGTAGAACTGGATGCCGGGCCCGGCGTTGCCGTGCACGTGGCAGCGCTCGATGCGCACGTCGCTGGCGACGTGGCCGGCGTCGGGCTCCACGTCGATGCCCGCCGCCGGCGGCGTGCCGCCGGTGTCGGCGAACTCGCAGTCGGACACGCGCACGCGCTGCGAGCGCCCGATCGTGAGCCCCTGGCGCCGGTTGCCGATGCAGCGCACGCGCTGGACCACGACGTCGCGGCTCGGCGTGGCGGCACGGCCCTTCGGCGCGTCGATGCCGCCGATCGAGATGCCGTCGCCCCAGCAGTCGTCGATGCGCAGGTCGCGCACCGTCACGCCGGTGCAGCCGCGCACCATCAGCCCGTGGCCCCACTCGCCCCTGGTGCCGAGATGGCGGTGTCGTTCGCCGAGGATGCGGCCGCCGGAGATCTCCACGTCGCGCACGCCGTGCGCGTTGAGCACGTACGCCCGCTCGGCGGCGTTCGGGATCGCATGCAGCCGCGCGCCGGGCGCGAGCTGCAGGTGCATGCGGCTGCGCAGGCGCACGCTGCGCAGCGGATCGATGCGGTAGTCGCCGTCGGGCACGCGCACGGTGCCGCCGGCCTCGGGCAGCGCGTCGATCGCGCGCTGGAACGCGGCGGTGTCGTCGGCGATGCCGTCGCCCTTCGCGCCGAAGCGGCGAACGTCGAGCACGGTGCTGCCGCGCGCGCGCGCGGCCGCCGCGCCCGGCGCGACGGCGAGCACCGGCGCATGCCCAGGCGTTCCTGACCGACCAGATCATCCGCGCCATCCACCGCTTCGCCGTCAACGACGTCTATCCGGTCGACAATCCCTCCGGCGCCGAGATGATCTCGATCGCCGCGGTCGGCGGCTATGGCCGCGGCACGCTGGCGCCGGGCTCCGACATCGACCTGCTCTTCATCCTGCCCTACAAGCAGACGCCCTGGGGCGAGCAGATCACCGAGTACATCCTCTACATGCTGTGGGACCTGGGCCAGAAGGTCGGCCACGCCGTGCGCTCGGTGGACGACTGCATCCGCATGGCCCGCTCCGACATGACCGTCCGAACCGCGACGCTCGAGGCCCGCTACCTGACCGGCGACCGCAAGCTCTTCGACGAGCTCGTCCGCCGCTTCGAAACCGAGATCATGCCCAAGACGGGCCCCGAGTTCATCGCCGCCAAGATGGCCGAGCGCGACGAGCGGCACCGGCAGATGGGCAATACCCGCTACGTGGTCGAGCCCAAC
>JXCB02000056.1 GCA_000828075.3 Tolypothrix campylonemoides VB511288
TTTATGAAAAGCTTCTTTTCTGCTTGGTTTTTTTCCAAACCATTTACTTGTGTATTGAAACTTTATTGGATTCTCGTTTCCAGAAACTTCTACTATCTCATTTTTGTTACTTTCTGGAAAATTTTCGTCAGCAGCTTGATGCTGTACAGAATTCTGTGCTAAAATTGAATCAACTTCAGAAGACATACCTATGAAATTCCTTACTAAATGGTGGATGGATTCTGAAAGTGACTTTATTTTTACGTCGCCCTTGATTAGTTCCAGCTAGTCGAGGGCTTAATTATTTAAAATCACTTACAGATATGGTTATTTTACTACGAAAATTGGACGATAAAATTACTGAGGAATTAAAAACACAGAGCTTAAATTATTGACAGCCACAATCAAAAACTAGAAAGGTGAAAATAAACCAGACTGGCAATAAGGCTCATTCTTTGCTTGCTGTAGCATAAAATCGAGTCTGTTTGATTCTATGAAATACAGATTTAATGCGTTACGAATGAGAGCGCTTTTATTTGTTTGATGCTTAATTGCTAATTTCTGAAGTGCATCCCATTCTGCATCGGTAAAATAAGTCAACTGTGGATTTCTTCGGTAAGCATAACGATATCGATGAGCCGATGTTCTTGGTCTAACTTCGGAATCTTTCTTCTTTTTCACCATAACTAAAATACCTTTGATTCCAAAAAAAAAATTGAAAGTGTGAAAGTGACTTTACTCATTTAGAGCAAAATTGTTTTTAGCTTAATTGTTGAGCTTATGTATCACTTTATAGCATCAATATAACATATCTGCAATTGATTATAAGAAAAAGAAGAGCTTTTAACTAATATTAATTTTTGTAAAAATGTCGATTTCAAAGAATATTAAAAAGCATTTGTACTATACTGAGTATTTTTAATACAAAAAATCAGCTTTGAACAAGATAAAATCTATTTTCATAGACTTTGGTCTATACTACTTGCAAACTACATAGACCAAAAATTCAAAACAGTGGTAATTTATTTTATTAATAGTGGCAAGTTAATTTACCACTGAAGCGCCAAACGCTTGGTACGTATGATTCCTAGAAATAGGCAGTGGTAACAGTGGCAAATTTTCAAAAATCCCTATTACTATAAAATAAATAAAAAAAAATGTGATGGTAGTATACAAAAACTTTTTCATTTTGTATCACACCATCACATTTTAAAAAATTATTTTATAGCTATTGGTAAATAATTGCCACTGCTACCACTGTTGGAATCAAAACCCTTGTAATCTCGGTACTCTCAGACAGTGGTAGTATTTATACTCATAAAGAAAGTTACCACTTTAGTTTTAAAAAAGTCTTTATTCACAAGTATTTCAGACAGTGGCAGTTTTAAGAGTGATAACTAAAGTTACCACTGCCCAACCGGAATCATGGGTAAAACGTCTACGCACTGAGATAGTAATGTTATAAAAGCTTCTTTTTTGAGTATCAAATCTTATTTCAAACTGGTACTATCGGTCAATGGCTTGTTAATCGATATAACCAGTTGATGACTGAGCATCGTTCAGGTTAGTTCGGTTCCTTCTGGATGCTTCGCGCTGCTCAGTCACCGCTACGCTTCAACTGGTAGAAAAAAAATTCTGGAATCAACCTGCCCAGCCATATTGCCAGCGACCGCGCGGCAGCTATTCTCAATAGTGCAGCTGTGGATTCTCAACAATGATACCCCTCACGCTCAGATGGTTGCTGAACGGAGGGGTATCATTGAGCGGAGCAAGACAAAAAACTAACTGCTTGTCTCTGTGGCTTCCGCTAGAAAAAAGTGCCAGCGGGAGACAGACGGCTGGTTAGCAAGTTTTAGTTGTTACTGCGTGACCATCAAACACGAGCAAACGGCAGTTATCGTTGCCCCTGTTGCAAGTATGATTCCAATCCAAGGGCTACCAAAGAGCGTTAAGGGGATGGCTACAAATCCTAGTGACAAGATTATTGCTACAGTCTTGCCTCCCGACTTTAGAATTGGAGCAGCGACCTCCATCCATTGCTTGGTCGGGTTTTCTTCTACTGCTTTATCCAAAGCCTTGTCTACGACCTCAGCAAAAACCTCTAAGGAAGTTTCTTCGGTGGTTGTATTAGTCGATGGTGCTAACTCACCATTTGAATCAGGATTGTTGCTATAATTAGAGTTTTGTGGCATAGTTAAAGTAGCCAGTATTATAACTGGCTAGCAAACGACATTACTGCCTTGAATCCTGAATCGGTCGGCAAAAACTTTTTTCAGGGTTGAGCAGATAACAAGTCCCCAACAGACTAACTGTCCGTTGGGGACTTGTCTTAATATTTAGATTAGTGCGAAACTGTGGCTTTGTCAATAATTATTATTTGCCTATTATCTATATTAAAGTCATCGATTCCAGAAAAACAAGCGTATAACTCAGAGTGTTTATAGTATAAAAAATTACTAAAATTTATTTAGTATACACACTCTTTTTAGAGGGCTGTATACTAGATAGACCTTAGTAAGTAGTCTCATTGTCTTTGGCACTGTGCCTCAGTATATGTATAAAAATCTACTTTTTTACAATATTAGGCTTATTATAGAACTTTTAATTAATATTATGGCTAAAACTGTACTGACCATCTATGTATATTTTGAGAGACTACCAGTTGAACAACCGATAGCCCCTTAAAGTATGATTCCTTCGTGATTGATTTCCGGCGGGAAATATTAAGCCTGTGTTCCTATGAGTCGAGCTTATGGAGCGGTACAACAGGTGATAGCGTCTTTCCCCATCATTCTTCTGTACCAGGCATTTCAGCCCATTCCTCTGGGGTGATTTTCTCCAGTGTACCAGTAACACACTGCTTCCAGCACTCATCAAAGCTGATTCCGCGTTTTTTAGCGAGATACTGTACCCGCTCCTTTATTTTGGCTTCCCGCTCCTGGAGCTTACTTCCCAATAAACTGGAGGCTTGAACAGCTACCGACCGAGCATTGATAGTGGAATCAGCCGAGAGCAAATCCTCATACCATTCTCCTAATGGGGCTACAGTTAGTCTATCGTCTTTCCTGGGCATCAAAGGTTACTCCTATAACTTTTTTCCATTCTGCCCCATATTTGCCCCAATAGATAAGCATCCCCAATTGATTGTTGTCGATACATAAGATATAGTTTGCAACTGATATGCCACAGATTTGCCACAATTTGTTATATTAGAAGAGTAGATAAAAGCGAAACAGGGTGAACGCCAAGCACCAACATAAATCCTGCGGGTAGTTGGGGTGGTGTTCTAGCTCAAGCTGAAGTTTGCATTCTACTGTTCCATTCTTCAATAGCTCATTACAGATTTTGAGTTTCGATTAAACCAGTGTCGATACTGAACCAGTAATTTTGTTCCTAAGCAATTATGCTTTGTTACTGATTTTACATAGCTTTTCACTATTATAAGAGCCGTTCTCAGGTTCTCAGATTCTCAGTTCTCAATGCTCACTAGCTATTCTCATAGGTCTGAGAATTTGAGAATGCTGAGAATGACCAGAACTCGTTAACTTCCCTTACAGCCCTTAGAAAAGCTATACGCACATATTACAGCACATATATGCTTACGTAAGTAGGTGTGGCAGTATCGACAGAGATTTTATGAATTTGTTAACGCTATCAAAAAGGAGGCTATAAAATGCCAAGAAAAAAGTCTGCTGATGCAGAAACCAATAATGATGTATTAGACCCAGAAAGCAACATAAATGGTACTTCTGAAGAGGTTATTTCTGATGAGTCGCAAAATGAAAATGACTTTCAAAACGAGCTTTCACAACAACCAGTAGCAACCGGAATCAAACCAAAAAAGGAGAGCCAAAAAGAGCCATATAGACCTTTCTTGCTGATTGCTGATTTGGGTAGAAGTAGTTGTAAAAGTCTGGCTTATTTTGAGGGACAAGAAATTGCAGTAGACAAATTAACGTCCTGTGTCGTAAAACTGGAATCTTCACCTGGAAATGATTTTGGGGGTTTTACTCTTGGACTAGAACATCCTCATCAAACACAGGTAGATGAGAAAGGAAAGCCAGTTAAAGTTAAAACTGAAGAGCATTGGGTTGTTGGAGATAGAGCATTAGCTTATTCTAATGCGACTATGATGACGAGCAGTTCAAATGCTAAAGTTGAGAATTTTCATATTCTCTTAATGGGAGTTATCTCAGCTATTCCTAACTTGAAAGATTTATCAAGTGGCAAGAGTCAAAAGAATAGAACCTTGAGTATAGATTTGGCTACTCTCTCAATAGCAAATGCCTCAGAACTCAAGAAACAACTCAAACACTGTAAATACATTATCGTCGGAGGCATCAAGTACCGCTTAAACTTCACAAACAATACTCATTCTTTTGTAGAGGGTCATGGTGCTGCCATAAAAGGAAAAGCTCAGTTTTCTGACCGAAAAACTCTTTTTCTCTGTGACCTTGGAGCAGGAACATTTCAGATTGCTGAATTTAGCATTTTAAACCAATTGCCAAGTAAGAAATCTAGAGATTCTTATCATGGAGGCGGTGGAATAGTATCTCTTAAGCGAGAAGTTACTAAAGCTCTTTCAAATGGTGATTCTAGTGAATATCTTACTCAAACTCAAGTAGCTGCAATTTTAGAGAGTAGCCGATGGGAGAATGAAAACCTTCAAGTATTTGGTTTTGATGGCTCTGATGTTTCAGATAAGGTTGCCTATGCAATAAATCAGTGGCTTACTGAAAGCCCTGCTCAATTTGCATTAGAGCAGTTAGTAACAATATCACGTCATTCTCCAATAATCTTCTGTGGCGGAGGTTTTGAAATCCCACCTGTGAAGGGAATCATTGAAAAAAGAATTTTGGACTCTGGAGGCAATAAAAATAATCTCATCTTCCCTCCAAATCCAGGACTTATTGGAATAACAGGAGTTCTCGATTACCTGATTCCATCTGAAGAAATATCACCTGAATCGTCAAACATTGTTTCACTTCACCCTACAAATGCATTAGCTCACAACAACCAGGAGAAACAAAATGAAATCGAACTTGCGGTTTAATTACAATGTTCCAAAATCGATGGTCAACGACTTAAAAAGAATTGCTCAACAAAAAGGTATGGAACCCTCGTGGTATCTTCGTAAAATCATTGAGAAGGCAATCGAAGAAGAAAATAAGCAAGCTTCTTTACCAAGCATTAATTTCTCAAAATTCGAGTCTTTTTCAAACCAATGATGATTTTGAAAGTGACTTTCGTTTATATCGATTTTATCTAGAAACTAAAGTCACTTTCATTTTTACTAAGGAGTCACGTATGTTTACCAAAGAGCAATTGAACCTTTTAATTGAAATTCAACAAGAGGATGATTGGCATCCAAGTTACTTTTTTCAGCTAGTCAAGGAAAGAAATGATCATGAGCTTACGTTTCTTCTTTTTACCTACACTTTCCAGCAGATAAAGGATTTGCAATTAGCTCTAGATTTACTAGGAAACTTACCTCAAATAGGAGAATGAAAATGTTGAAGTATAACCAAATACAGAAACTTGAGATAGCCAAAGAATTGATTGAAGAAGTAACGGAATCACCAGAATTTTCTGAGCTAAATATTCACCCTGATGTAACTCTTCATGATTCCATCCAGGGTGTTCAGGAAGTGTTGAAAAACCATTATCCATGTGGTTACAAACCACCTAAACTTGATTTGTCCAGAGAGCCTTACATTCGTTCATGGCATGAGAAGCTAAGTGACTATATCTTTGTAGGACTCGGTAATGTAGCAGGTACAGCGTTGATAGTTGCAGCTTTAAGCGCTTGTATTTCCATAGTTGGTTGGGGAGCAAGTGAGATTAAAGGAGGTATGGGGTATAAAAAATCTGCTCCGGATTTTGCAGCATCCTCTCAAATGTACCGAGGCTTGGCTATATCTTCTTTAGGTTTAAGTCTGTGTTGTTCAGTGTGTGCCAGTGTTCTTGCAAAGAAGTAAAAAGGATGAAACCAGTAACTTACCACATTCAGAATAATCAAATTGACCAACTCACAGAGCAATTTGGCTCACAACTAGAGCAACTCGACCGACCCCAAAAGCTGCAACTTCGCGCTATTCTCACTTACTTTGTCATAGGTCGAGACATGATGGGCAGTGAATATTCAATCAATGCTGCGCTGATTGATTCAAACCAATACCTGTTTGTTTCTACTCCAGAGGTAGAAAAGTGCATTGAGATTCTGCAAAACATTACAGTACCAGACGCGGAATCATTGCAAGTTGCTCTAGTGGAACAGTGCAGAACCGGAAACGCCAGACTAAAAACTTCAACAGAAAGTATGACTGATGATTTGGTACAGCATGGTGTCGATTACCAATTAGCAAGGATGGCTGCATACATCCTGATAACCGTTGATAACACCAGAGAACGCACATCAGACGAACAAGTAATCATCAATCAGGTACATCAAATACTAATAAAACAAGGGGGGAATAATGAATAGGCAAGAAATGATTAGGTATGGGGATTTATTAGAGCAAGGGCTTATCAAGCAATACCAGCTTAATAAAATCGAAGCTTTTTATCTCTTCAATAGTAAGGAAGGAGACATCAATGAGAGGCTCAATGAGATTCTTTTGTTACGAGATGAATCCAAGAAATTAGCTGAAGAAACAGATAATGATTTTAACTGGCTAGAAATTGATGAAGACCTTGAGCATTATTTAGGCGAAATATGAAGCGTGTATACATTAAGACTGAAGTATCTGAGAAATTCTCAGATGGTAGCCAGACCACCACCAAAACTGAGAGGTCAGAAGAAGAATTAGAGAGCGGACTGTTTGAAGCATGGGGCTTTTTAATGCTAGTTCTCTTCTCACTTCTTATAACTGGAATCACTTATCAGTTTGTTTCAAGCATAATTCAACGGAGTAATTCAAATGGAATTCAAATCCAAAAAATCAACCAATAACAGTTCAGCCATTACCAAATCTCAATCAACTGCAATCACTCCTACTTCTCAAGCTGGAACTTTCAAAATTAATACTCAAACCTTGAGTACAAAAGACGTAGTACCTGAAGCTATGAAACCCATGATTGCTGAAATTTCTCAAGGTCTAGGAGTTGATATCCTTGACCCTTCAGCTTGGACACAAGAAGGCATTATCGAGGCTAAAAAACGGGCTTCACAGCTTGACGAAAAGCTTATTCAGATGAAAGAGCTTAAACCTTGTGTTATGAAGTTTTTGAGTTTCCAGGTAAATTTTGCAGAATTTGAGTCAGAAATAGCTGTTGAAACTTTGAAAGCAAAATCTAAAATTGATGCCGCTCAAGCTAAAGCTTTTGTAGCTTACTACCGCTACTTGAGAAAAGCTGCAAATCTTGAAAAAAGGGTCAAACAGCAACAACAAATAATTGATGCTGCCTACAATGCTTTTGAATCCGTTCAAGATGCCAGACATAATGCAATTCTTGCTGGTTTAAATCAACAAGCTCGTTTAGGGACTCAAACTGCTGAACACACTGATAATCTCAAGCAACAACGTCAACAAATACTAAATGACCGTAAAAATAAGCTGCAAGAGATGAAGCATCAGTTAAAAACTGCTCATTTAGCTAGTAACTAAGAACTGGTAGCAAAACCCTCTTACAAACTAAGAGGGTTTTGAAAGTCACTTTCATTTTGTTAAGGAGTTTTTATGACTATAAATATTGAGGATATTCCAACCCCTAAAGCAGATTTTTTAAGGAACATTAAAAATTTAAGTGAAGCTTCTACATTCTTTTCAGTTTCATTGGCTTTGGCACTAGCAGCAGCTTATTTTAGACAAATTGAGATTGTTTTAGCTTTAGCCTACGTGATAGCAATAATTTACACGATTTTGACTTTTGAGAACTGTCCAAAATCCAGTTTTTTTAGGTTTGCTGCTATCACTTTGGGAATAAGCATAGGAATCAGAGAATTACTAATCTATTTTTGGGTTCCCGTTCTGACTTCAATTGTAGTTGTTGTGGCGGTGGGGATTCTTGGATTTATGGCTTGGAGATATATGGAAGCTGGTCTTACTCCGAAAATAGGAGGAAAGTGAAATGAATCCGAAGTTTGTTTGGCAATCAAAGCATTTAGGTCTGGGAGTTGGGGTAGTTCTTGCAGGATTGGGTTTGTTTCTGGCTGTCCCAGAAAATGTAAATACCTGGAGGCGGATAGAAAAAACATCAAAAGTATTCGGTTATGAAATTAAGGAATCAACTTACATTAGGCTAAATGAGTTTCTACCACAAGGGTTTGCAGAAGTAGAAATGATTCCTGGGAGAGTAGAGTACAAAGCTCTTGGTACTGGTTTATTATTCCTGGGGAGTGCCATGAGTTTGGTTTTTAGTTCAATTCTATTGAGGGAATATGAGCGAATTGAACAAACAAATTACATTGTTAGACAGTCAGAATTTGAACTAGAAGACCTTCAGCTTAATCAAAATACCGAGGTGGCTCGATGGGCTATTGAACTTGATGCTCAGGCTGATATATCCACAATGTTGAATCCTTCAGTTCAATACTTACAAGAACCTCAAGAGGAGGAGACAGAAGAAATTAAGGATACATTCTCTGAAACTTCTACTGGTTTTTTAGGGTGGGTCAGAGAGAAAAAGCCAAATGTCTCTCAATTTAAAGTGACTGACCTTTGTAAATTGAGATTCAACAAGAGACTTTTAAAAGTAGATGAAATTAGAAAATTTGTTGATGATTTGGTAGCCAGCGAAGTGGCTGAATGGTTGGATGATTCCAAATCGACTTTTCGATTATTAAATGTTTGAAATAGCCATGATGCAAGATTTAAAACGAGTTCATGACACAACGCTTCTATCAAAGAATAAGGTCTATCAAATCAACGGAAGGCTCTACAAGTTTTTGTATCAAGACCCTTATTCTCGGATTGGATTTGAACAATACATTTTTGAACCATTGAATGGTCAAAAACTTAGAGCAGATTTGAAGCTAAATCGAAACAAGGTAACTCGTAACGTATATGAGTTACCTGGAATCAAAGCAAATAGTACCGTGAATCAAAACCATTTTCAAATGAATTTGTTTTGATTCCAAAAGAATATTTAGCAGGATTCATTTTGAAAGTGACTTTCAAAATACCGAAAACCAGGGTGTGAATCCGCCTAAAACCAGTTTTGGCATTCTGGCACACCCATTCCCAAAAAAAAGGGAAATTGTACATATCCGCTATCAAGGAGTTTAGACAATGGAAATTCGTTATTCTGTCCAATACAACTTAAACGGACACATCGAGAACTATAATTTTGAATCGCGTTTTTACAATACGACAGTACCTATTCAAGTAGGTGAAATCCTATCGGTTTCTCATATTAGAGGACATATAGTAGATTTAAAAGTCACTAAAATAAGCAGGGATTTGTATTGTAACGAAACTGAAACTTTGAAACAAGCTTCTGACGATTTGTTGCATTTTAATATTGAATGCGAAGTTGTAAATGTTACTCGTAAGTAACCCCCTGAATCCTTAACAACATTTACTTAAGTAGATAAGTATAAATTAATGAGAACACTTTCTAGAGTCAACTCTAGAAAGTGTTTTACTACGTTGGGGTTACGTACAAAAACTTAGTTCAATGGACTACAGCGAATTGACACATTGGCGTAATGCTAAAGAGTGGCGTATTCTTAGTAGCGGAAAATTTCGTCGCTAAACCGAAATATAGAAGATAGAATCTGTAGCAAAACTGTGTTTACGGTTATCTACCTTGCCCAGCTATGCCCCCAGACTACTCAGGTCAAAATCTCCGTGGGCGCTCTTTTAAGAACCAGGACTTAAGGGGCGCTGATTTTAGCGGTGCTGATATCCGAAGCGCTGATTTTAGCGGTGCTATTTTGAGAGGTGCAAATTTTAGCCATGCAAAAGCTGGATTGCAAAAGCGCTGGGCAATTTTTTTAGTGCTTGTTTCGTTGTTAATATCCGGATTGGCAGGATTTTTATCGGCTTTTGTTGGAGCGTTAATAAGTTATATATTTGACAGTTCAAGTTTAAGCAATCGAGTTTCAGGTTGGGCTGCTTTGATAGCAGTCATTATTGTCTTTATAGTTATAATTCGCCAAGGGTTAAATTCAGTCTTCGCCGGAGCCTACGCCTACGCCTACGCCCTCGCCTACGCCCTCGCCTACGCCATCGCCCTCGCCTACGCCAGAGCCGGAGCCGTCGCCTACGCCAGAGCCGGAGCCGGAGCCTTCGCCGTCGCCGGAGCCGGAGCCTACGCCTTCGCCGTCGCCCTCGTCGTCGCCGTCGCCCTCGCCGGAGCCTACGCCTTCGCCGTCGCCTACGCCTACGCCTACGCCTACGCCGGAGCCAGAGCCTACGCCTTCGCCGTCGGCTCCGCCTACGCCGGAGCCGGAGCCTATGCCTACGCCTTCGCCGGAGCCTACGCCGGAGCCAGAGCCTTCGCTGTCGCCTTCGCCTTCGCCGTTATATTACTAAGTATCTATATTAGTAGGCAATCTCTTAAAGAAGACCCAAAATATGTCCTTATTCGTGACATTGCTGTTGCTGTTGCAGCTTTTCAAGGAACAAGTTTTCGCTTTTCAGATTTAACTGATACCAATTTCTTAGGAGCAACCCTCAAAAGTACAGATTTTAGAGAAGCTATTCTTATCCGTACATATTTTTATAAAACTAAAAAACTTGACATCATCAGATTTGGAACAACTTACCTTAGTAACCAAGAACTACGTCAAGTGCTGGCGACTGGGCTGGGATTTAAAAAAAACTTTAATAGACAAAACCTAATGAAGCTTAATTTTAAAGAATTTAAGCTGGTAAATGCCAGTTTTATTAATGCAAATTTAAGTGGCGTTAATTTACAAGCATCTGATTTATCTGGAGTTAACTTGAAATATGCTACTCTTATAAGAATTAATCTTAGAAAAGCTAACCTAAGCGAATGTATCTTAGAGGGAGCTACACTTGATAATGCTATTCTTAGCGAAACTAATTTTAGTCATGCTAATCTTAGGGCTTTAAATCTCAATGACTTAAACCTTAGTAATGCAAATTTGAGTAATACAAACTTAGGTAAAGTCCAAGCATTAGGAACCGATTTTACAGGAGCTACTTTTACAGGAGCTTGTATAGAAGATTGGAATATCAACAGCGCAACAAATTTTACTGATGTGATTTGTGATTATATCTATTTACGCGAGGGACAAAAAGAACGTCGCCCTAGTGATATTAACAAAAATTTTGCTCCTGGGGAATTTACAAAACTCTTCCAAAAAGTTCAAGAAACTGTTGATTTAATTTTTACTGATGGCATAGACTGGAAAGCTTTTCTACTTTCCTTAGAAGAATTAAAGAAAGAATACGGTGAAGAAAAATTATCAGTTCAAGCTATTGAAAGGAAAAGCGGTGATGTATTTGTAATTAGGCTAGAGGTTCCATCAAATATTAATAAATCAGAGATTGAACGTCACGTTAAAGAACTATATGGATTAAAACTTAATTTACTTGAAGAAACATATCGTACCCAATTACAAGCTAGAGATAGAGAGATAGAAATTTACCGAAAGCAAAGCGCTGATTTGTTGGAAATCACTAAATCAATGGCTACTAGACCTATTCAAAATATTATTCAAAATACTCTTGATGTTACAGCTAATGCGGAGAGTGAATCTATGTCAGAAGCTCCTAAAAAACAATCTAATTTCAACTTACAAGGCGCTCAATTCGGTGGTGGTCTTGTAGATGCTCATTCAGTAAAAGCTCATCAAATAGGTGGTGACATTACTAACAACAAGCAAGCCAAAGAAACAGAAACTAACAATTCTCCTGTCAAAACAATTCTAATTCTGGCATCCAATCCAAAAAACACCTCACGTTTACGATTAGATGAAGAAGTACGAGAAATTGATGCTGGATTGCAACGAGCCAAAAAACGGGAACTATTTGACCTGAGAGAACGCTGGGCTGTGCGTGTTCAAGAGGTTTACCAATCATTGTTAGATTTTAAACCACAAATTGTTCATTTTAGCGGTCATGGTTCGGGAGACGATGGTCTAGTACTGGAGGATGAAACCGGGAATGTGCGATTAGTAGATACCGTAGCTCTGGCTAACCTATTCGAGTTATTTTCCAGTACCATCGAATGTGTTGTCCTCAACGCTTGTTACTCGGAAGTTCAAGCCAAAGCGATTGTTAAGCATATTCCATATGTGATTGGAATGAACAAGCAGATTGGTGATAAAGCTGCAATTAAATTTGCAACAGGCTTTTACAATGCACTGGGTGCAGGAGAATCTGTTGAATTTGCTTATAAGCTTGGATGCAATGTTATTCAGCTAGAGGGAATCACAGAAAATTTGATTCCAGTGCTGAAGAAGAAATAGTAATTTGAGAAGTGATGGAATACAAAAGGTTTGACCCTGAATCCAAGGGGGTCTTATCACAAAAAACGAAAGTGACTTTCATTTTGTCGTAGATGTCGATACATTTGAAAGTCACTTTCGTTTTACCATTGAAATGCTTTAAATCGGTTGGGATTTAACTTGGTATACCTGACAGTATGTTGAATATTTTTATGTCCAAGGTAGTCTTGAATATCTCTAGTGGTCGCTCCTTGATTGGCTAGATGAAAACCACACGAGTGCCTGAGTTGATGGGGGTGGACTTTTCCAAGCCTTGCCAATTTACCAGCTTCAGTAACAATTCGCTCTATGGAATCAACGCTCATCGCATTGCCTGATTCCGTTGGGAAAATATATAAGGTATTGGGGTAAAGCCGCTTAAGTTCTGTCAGCGCTTCAATTTCGTCTGGCGGTAGAAAATGCATACCGGATTCACTATTTTTGACACGGTTTATCCAGATGCTTTGCTCCTTCCACATAATAGCATCCCATTTTAGCTGTGCGGCTTCGGTAGCTCTTAGCCCGTGGCGAAACATCATCAGTAACAACACGGAATCACGATGTTGATGTCTACCTCTAGTGGAAGCTGCATGGATTAACTCAGTCACTTCATCTAATGTAAGATGTTCTCTAGTTCTGTAATGGGTGTTAAGTCGTCTGGTCATAGTAAAAAATGTAGGAGTATCGGAAAAATAGCTCTAAATCCGATACTTATGACGTGAAACAACCAAATTTCGTTCCCAGCAACGCAGATATATCTGTTATTGATAATTAGTTGCAATTAAGATTCTTGTGTACTTGCTTGAACAGGTGCTAATTCTTTTGGCTATAGGAATTGGCAAAGTGTTGACGTAACAGGTCATGCATAAAACGATAGCCGCCACCTACTCGTTGTAAAAAAAGGCGATTGGTACAGTAGTCGAGAAACTTGGCATAGTTCCAAGGCATATAGCCGCTCACCCAGAGAATTACACGCAAAACGAAATGTTTGATAGCAGGTGTTCCGCATCTAGGTATTGCGATAAGCAGTCCAAGAAATAATCCTGATAGTAAACTAAAAAACAAGACTTGGTTGGATTCGATATCTTGTTGTACAGTTTTCATAGTTAAAAATATTAATAATGTACCTAATAAACAAATTATTGTTGATATAATAACAGTGTTAATAACTGATTGATGAATCCCTTGATTAGGACTATTTTTGTTTTCTATTTCTGTACTATAAATACCTAAAATTAGCCCTGTAATCAGCCCATAAATCAGTCCTATAAACAGCCCAAACAATCCTAAATTCATCTCTGAATTCAGCCCTGGAATCAGCCCAAACAGCCCTAAAATCAGCCCGAAAGTCAGCCCATAAATCAGCCCTTCTCTTAGCATTTTGAAAAACTTGTTAATAGAAAATTTTAGAATTTCAACCGTTTGAATTTCATCTCCAATCAGCCCTCCTCTCAGCCCTGAAATCAGCCCATAAATCAGTCCTATAAACAGCCCTAATAGCCCTAAAATCAGCCCATAAATCAGCCCAAAAATCTGTCCATAAATCAGCCCTCCTACCAGCCCGAAAGTCAGCCCTCCTACCAGCCCGAAAGTCAGC
>JXCB02000057.1 GCA_000828075.3 Tolypothrix campylonemoides VB511288
GCCGCGCGCTGCCCGCCGCCGACCGCATCGCCGCCGCGATGGCCGTGGCATCGCGCCTGCTCGCGCTGCCGTTCGCGCCGACGTCCGGCTACGTCGCCGGCTACTGGGCGATGGACGGCGAGCTCGCGCTGCACGCATGGCAGCTCGGCCTGCCGCCGGGCTGCGTGTATTGCCTGCCGGTCCTGCACGAAGACGGCCGGCTGCGCTTCGCGCCGTGGCGTCCGGGCGACGCGCTCGCGCCGAACCGGTTCGGCATCCCCGAGCCCGTGCTCGCGCCGACGTCGCTGCTCGAGGCCGCGCAGCTGGCGATGGTCGTGCTGCCGCTGGTGGGTTTCGATGCGCGCGGCCACCGGCTCGGCATGGGCGGCGGCTGGTACGATCGCACGCTCGCGTTCCGCCGCACGGCCGCCGCGCCGCCGTGGCTCGCGGGCGCCGCGTTCGAACTGCAGCGCGTGGACGCGCTCGACGCCGCGGAGTGGGACGTCCCGCTCGACGCGGTCTGCACCGACACCGCCACCCACCTGCCGACGCCCGCATGAGCGCACGCCGCCGCTACTGGCTGATGAAGACCGAGCCGGACACGTTCTCGATCGACGACCTCGAACGCGTGCGCACCGAACCGTGGAACGGCGTGCGCAACTTCCAGGCGCGCAACTTCATGCGCGAGATGCGCGTCGGCGACGGCGTGCTGTTCTACCACTCCAACACCGACGTGCCCGGCGTCGTCGGGCTCGCGACCATCGCCGCCGAGGCGTATCCGGACGAGACGCAGTTCGACGCGACGTCGGACTACTTCGACCCGAAGAGCCGCCGCGAGCACCCGCGCTGGGACCTCGTCGACGTCGCGTTCGACCGCAAGCTCAAGCGCACGATCAGCCTCGACGAACTGAAGGCGCACGCCGACGCGCTGGGCGAGGATTTCGCGCTGATCCGCCGCGGCAACCGCCTGTCCGTGCTGCCGGTGAGCGCGGCGCAGTGGAAGTTCATCCTGTCCCTGGAATCGAAGCGCCCGTGAGCGACGCCAAGCGCCTGGCCGGCGAGAAGGCCATCGAGTTCGTCGAGGACGGCATGGTCGTCGGCGTCGGCACGGGCTCCACGGTCGCCTTCTTCATCGACGCGCTCGGCCGCATCCGCGACCGCATCCGCGGTGCGGTGTCGAGCTCCGAGCAGAGCACGCAGCGGCTGCGCGCGCTCGGCATCGACGTGCTCGACCTCAACGCCACCGGCCCGCTGCCGCTGTACGTCGACGGCGCGGACGAGTGCGATCCGCACAGGCGCCTAATCAAGGGCGGCGGCGCCGCGTTGACCCGGGAAAAGATCATCGCCGAGGCCAGCACGCGCTTCGTGTGCATCGTCGACCCGGCCAAGCGCGTCGACGTGCTCGGCCGCTTCCCGCTGCCGGTCGAAGTCATTCCGATGGCGCGCAGCCTGGTCGGGCGCGAGATCGTACGGCTCACCGGCGGGCAGCCGGTGTGGCGCGAAGGCGTGGTCACCGACAACGGCAACTGGGTGCTCGACGTGCACAACCTGTCCATCGTCGATCCGGTCGCGATGGAGGCGCAGCTCAACCAGGTGCCCGGCGTCGTCGCGGTGGGCCTGTTCGCGCGACGGGCGGCCGACGTGGTGATCGTCGGCGGCGAGCCGCCGCTGGTCTTGCGCTGAGCGGACCGCCCGTCCACATTACCGGCCCGGCGGCGGCAGCCGCTTCACCGGCGTCGCCGTACGGCCCATGCGCGGAACCCTCTATATCGTCGCCGCGCCGTCGGGCGCCGGGAAGTCGAGCATCGTCAACGCGGTGCTCGCGCGCGATCCGAACATCTGCCTGTCGATCTCGTTCACCTCGCGCGCGCCGCGCCCGGGCGAGCGCCACGCCGAGCACTACCACTTCGTCGCCGAGGCCGAGTTCCAGCGGATGATCGACGCCGGCGACTTCTTCGAATACGCCCGCGTGCACGGCGACTGGAAGGGCACCGCGCGGCAGTCGGTCGAGCCGCAGCTGGCCTCCGGGCGCGACGTACTGCTGGAGATCGACTGGCAGGGCGCGCGCCAGGTGCGCGCGCAGGTGCCCGATGCAGTGAGCGTGTTCATCCTGCCGCCCTCGCGCGAGGCGCTGGAGCAGCGCATGCGCAGCCGCGGCCAGGACAGCGACGCGGTGATCCGCCAGCGGCTGGACGCCGCGCGCGAGGAGATGTCGCACTACACCGAGTTCGACTACGTGATCGTCAACGAGACGTTCGCGGTAGCCGTCGAGGAGATGTGCTCGATCTTCACCGCCAGCCGGCTGCGCCGCGAGCGGCAGGTGGCGCGCCATTCGCGGCTGATCACGGCGCTGCTGGCGGACAAGGGGCCGGCGACGCGCCCTGATCGGCGGCGCGGCCCGACCGCGGCGCGCCCGCCTAACTGACTGATTCGCAAGGGAAGGCTTGCCCGGCCGCCGGTCCGCGCGTAGACTCCGCGGCCCTCTTTCGCTGCAACGCGGCCCCAGGCCGCCGGGAGCCCCATGGCCCGCATCACCGTAGAAGACTGCCTGGAAGTGGTCGACAACCGTTTCGAGCTCGTCATGATGGCCGCCAAGCGCGCGCGCCAGCTCGCCAACGGCGTCGATCCGCAGCTGGACAACGCCGAGTCGAACGACAAGCCGACCGTGCTGGCGCTGCGCGAGATCGCCGCGCGCCGCATCGATTCGGCTTACGTCGACGCCGTCGAGAAGGCCGAGCGCGAGCGCAAGGAGCGCGAGGCGCTGGAGTGGGCCGCCGCCGAGGTGGTCGCCGACGACGACCTGTCCAGGGGCGACGACTGAGCCACCGCGGCTCCGCACGGCGCCCGCCGCCGGCATCGAAAGGCCCCGCCGACGCGGGGCCTTTTCGTTTCCGGCGGGCGCCGGCTTCAGGTTCCGCACCGCGCGGCCGCGCGCGCATTGCGCGGGCTCCCGGCCGCCCTTAGATTCGGGCCATGACCCCGCCCCGCACCGTCGCGCGTCCGTCGCGAGCCGCCGTCGTCGCCGACGACGTGGTGCCCGACTACGTCCGCGAGCTGGAGCAGGCCGCCGCCTATCTTCCCGACGACCTGCGCGCGCGCCTGCGCCGCGCCTGGCAGGTGGGCGCCGCCGCGCACGCGGGGCAGACGCGCAAGTCCGGCGAGCCCTACATCACCCATCCGGTCGCGGTCGCCCGCGTGCTGGCCGAGCAGGGGCTCGACGCCGAGACGCTGATCGCGGCGATCCTGCACGACACCATCGAGGACACGCCGCTCACCCGCGAGGAGCTGGCCAGCGAGTTCGGCGAGGCGGTGGCCGAGCTCGTCGACGGCGTCACCAAGCTGGACAAGCTGCAGTTCCGCGACCGCCAGGAAGCGGCCGCCGAGAGCTTCCGCAAGATGCTGCTGGCGATGTCGCGCGACCTGCGCGTCATCCTGATCAAGCTGGCCGACCGCCTGCACAACATGCGCACGCTCGGCGCGCAGTCGGTCGAGGCGCGCCACCGCATCGCGCGCGAGACGCTCGAGATCTACGCGCCGATCGCGCAGCGGCTCGGCATGAACCTGATCAAGGCCGAGCTGCAGGACCACGGCTTCCGCGCGCTGCATCCCTGGCGCCACGCCGTGATCGCCAAGCGCATCCGCACCCAGCCGGTGATGCGCCGCGAGGCGATGGTGCAGATCGAGGCCAACCTCGCGCAGCGGCTGGCGAAGGAGAAGCTCGCGCACCGGCTGGTGAGCCGGGTCAAGTCGCCCTACAGCATCTATTCGAAGATGCGCGCCGAGCACAAGAGCTTCGCGCAGGTGATGGACGTGTTCGGCTTCCGCATCGTCGTGCGCGGCGTGCCGGACTGCTACCACGCCCTCGGCGTCGTGCACGCGGCGTACAAGCCGCTGGACGCGCGCTTCCGCGACTTCGTCGCGATCCCGAAGGCCAACGGCTACCAGTCGCTGCATACGGTGCTGTTCGGGCCGTACGGCTCGCCGATCGAGGTGCAGATCCGCACCGAGGAGATGGACCTCGTCGCCGAGCGCGGCGTCGCCGCGCACTGGTCGTACAAGGTGGGCGGCACCGCGGCGCCGAACAGCGCGCAGAGCCGCGCGCAGGGCTGGATCGCGAGCCTGGTGGAAGGTCAGCGCGGCACCGGCTCGTCGCTCGAGTTCCTCGAGAACGTCAAGGTCGACCTGTTCCCGGACGAGGTCTACCTGTTCACGCCGAAGGGCGACATCCTCGCGCTGCCGCGCAACGCCACCGCGCTCGACTTCGCCTACGCGGTGCACACCGACGTCGGCAACCATGCGGTCGCCGCCCGCGTGGACGGCAAGCTGGTGCCGCTGCGCACGAAGCTGGCCAGCGGCCAGCGCGTGGAGGTGATCACCGCAAAGTCGTCGATGCCGAAGCCGCAGTGGCTTGAATTCGTCGTCACCGGCAAGGCGCGCACGTCGATCCGCCACCAGCTCAAGCAGCTCGAGCACGAGGACGCCGTGCAGCTCGGCCATCGCATGCTCGACCGCGCGCTGGAGGCGCTGGACAGCTCGCTCGACCGCGTGCCGGCCAAGCGGCTGGAGGCGTTCCTCGGCGAGCACCGCTATCCGCGGCTGGAGGCGATGCTGGCCGACATCGCGCTGGGCAACCGCATGCCGCAGCAGGTCGCACTCGCCCTCACCCGCGACGACGGCGGCCACGCCGCGCGTCCGCCGAAGCAGCGGCTGGCGGTGTCGGAGGACAAGATCCTGATCACCGGCGCCGAGCGCGGCGTGATCAGCTTCGCGCACTGCTGCCTGCCGCTGCCGGGCGACGAGATCATGGGCTACCACACCGCCGGCAAGGGCCTGGTGGTGCATCGGCTCGACTGCCCGAACCTGGCCGACTACCGCAAGTCGCCGGAGCGCTGGGTCGCCATCGGCTGGGACCGCCGCGTCACCGGCGACTTCGCCGCCGCGCTGCGCATCGAGGTCGACAACCGCCCCGGTGCGCTCGCGCAGGTCGCCGCCGCGGTGGCCGAAGGCGAATCGAACATCGACCGCGTCGAATACCTCGAGCGCGACGCCAACGTCGCCGTGATCAAGTTCGGCATCGAGGTGACCGACCGCAAGCACCTCGCCGACGTGATCCGCCGCGTGCGCCGGCTGGGCGTGGTGCTCGGCGTGCAGCGGATGTAACGACGCGCGGAAGTCCTGCGCATCACGCGGCGGATTCCGATCGGCGCGCGCCACGCGCACCGCTAGAATCCACGCACCGCCACACCGGAGCCGCGCATGCCGCGCACGACCATCCACACCGACCGCGCCCCCGCGGCCATCGGCCCCTACTCGCAGGCCGTGCGCGCCGGCGACACGGTGTTCCTGTCCGGGCAGATCCCGCTGGATCCCGCCACCGGGCTGATCGTCGCCGGCGATGTCGCCGCGCAGGCGCGCCGCGCGTTCGAGAACCTGCGCGCGGTCTGCGAAGCCGCGGGCGGTTCGTTCGAGCAGGTCGTGCGACTCGGCCTGTACCTCACCGACCTCGACGACTTCGCCGCGGTCAACGCGGTGATGGCGGACTACTTCGAAGCGCCGTATCCGGCGCGCTCCACGATCGAGGTGTCCGCGCTGCCGCGCGGCGCGCGCTTCGAGGTGGACGCGATCCTGGTGCTCGACTGAGCGCATGCCGCGCGCCGCACGCCCCGCGCCGGCGCTCGCGGCGATCGGCGACACGCCGCTGACCGCGCTGCCGGGCTGCGGCCCGAAGGTCGCCGAGAAGCTCGCCGCGCGCGGCCTGGCGACGCTGCAGGACCTCTGGCTGCTGCTGCCGCGGCAGTACGAGGACCGCACCGCGCTCACGCCGATCCGCACGCTGGTGCCGGGCGCGGTCGCGCAGGTCGAGGGGCGCGTCGAAGCCGTCGAGCGCGGCTTCCGCTACCGGCCGCTGCTGCGCGTGGCGATCGGCGACGAATCGCGCGGCACGCTGGTGCTGCGCTTCTTCCACTTCCGCGCCGCGCAGGTGAACCAGTTCCAGGTCGGCAAGCGCGTGCGCTGCTACGGCACGGTGCGGCCGGGCCAGCACGGGCTGGAGATCGTGCATCCGAGCTACCGCGTGCTCGACGACGACGATGCCGGTGCGCTCGACGAGGCGCTGGACCCGGTGTATCCCGCGATCGAGGGCGTGGGCCCGGCGACGCTGCGCCGGCTGATCCTCGCCGCCCTGGAGCGCCTGCCCGACGACGCGTCGCTGGAGCTGCTGCCCGACGCGCTGCGCGCGCCGCTCGACCTGCCGCCGCTGCGCGATGCGCTGCTCACCGTGCACCGCCCGCCGCGCGACGCCGACGTCGGCGCGCTGCTGGCCGGCACGCATCCGGCGCAGCAGCGGCTCGCATTCGAGGAGCTGCTCGCGCACCACCTCAGCCTGCGCCGGCAGCGGCTGGCGCAGCAGGCGCACGCCGCGCCGGCGCTGCTCGATCCGACGCTTGCCGACGCGCTGCGCGCGCGCCTGCCGTTCGCGCTGACCGGCGCGCAGGCGCGCGTGTTTGCGCAGATCCGCGACGACCTCGCGCAGCCGCGGCCGATGCTGCGGCTGGTGCAGGGCGACGTCGGCAGCGGCAAGACCGTCGTCGCCGCGCTGGCGGCGATGCTCGCCGTCGCCTCCGGCCGGCAGGCCGCGCTGATGGCGCCGACCGAGCTGCTCGCCGAACAGCACCTCGCCAACCTGCGCGCGTGGCTCGAGCCGCTCGGCGTGCGCGTGGCGTGGCTCGCGGGCAAGGTCACCGGCCGCGCGCGCCGCGACGCGCTGGCGCAGGTCGCCGACGGCACCTCGCAGGTCGTCGTCGGCACCCACGCGCTGATGCAGGAAGGCGTCGCCTTCCACGACCTCGCGCTCGCCATCGTCGACGAGCAGCACCGCTTCGGCGTGCACCAGCGGCTCGCGCTGCGCGACAAGGGCGTCCTTCGAGAAGCTCAGGATGCGCGTTCGCCGGTGGTGCCGCACCAGCTCGTCATGACCGCCACGCCGATCCCGCGCACGCTCGCGATGGCCGCGTATGCCGACCTCGATGTCTCGGCCATCGACGAATTGCCGCCCGGGCGCACGCCGGTGCAGACCGTGGCGCTCAGCGCGGAGCGCCGGCCGGAACTCGTCGAACGCATCCGCGCCGCCTGCGCCGAAGGCCGGCAGGCGTACTGGGTGTGCACCGTCATCGACGACTCCGACGAGATTGTCGCGCAGAGCGCGCAGGCGACGTTCGAGGAACTGTCGCGCGCGCTGCCGGGCGTGCGCGTGGCGCTCGTGCACGGGCGCATGAAGGCGGCCGAGAAGCAGGCGACGATGCGCGCGTTCAAGGACGGCGACGTCGACCTGCTGGTCGCCACCACGGTGATCGAGGTCGGCGTCGACGTGCCCAACGCCTCGCTGATGATCATCGAGAACGCCGAGCGGCTCGGACTCGCGCAGCTGCACCAGCTGCGCGGGCGGGTGGGGCGGGGCAGCGCCGCGTCGAGCTGCGTGCTGCTCTACCAGCCGCCGCTGTCGCTGGCGGCGAAGCAGCGGCTGGAAACCATGCGCGCGACGCACGACGGCTTCGTCATCGCCGAGAAGGACCTCGAACTCCGCGGCCCCGGCGAACTGCTCGGCACGCGCCAGACCGGCCTGGCCGCGTTCCGCGTCGCCGACCTCGCCCGCGACGCCGGCCTGCTGCCCGCCGTGCAGCGCATCGGCGAGCGCCTGATGGACGATGCGCCGGCGATCGCGGAGCGCATCGTCGAACGCTGGGTCGGCGGCGCGGTGCGCTACGCTGGTGCCTAGGCCGGCGCAGCAGGGGGCGTCATGATGCGATGGTGGTTGCTCGCGCTGATCGCGATCGGGGGCTGGCAAGCGCACTCGCGCTGGTCGAGCGATGCGGTCGTCCCCGGAGCCTCGCCGACTGCGCCGATCTCGTCGCATGAGGACGCACGGCCCGCTCGCAGTGCCGCCGCGGCACCGGTGTTCCACTGCGACGGGCGGATCCACTGCTCGCAGATGACTTCGCGGGAGGAGGCGGATTACTTCGTCGCGCACTGTCCGGGCGCCAGGATGGACGGCGACCGCGATGGCGAGGCATGCGAACACGATACCCGCTGGTAACGACGATGACCGACCGCATCCCGCTGCTGATCGACACCGACCCCGGCGTGGACGACGCGCTCGCGCTGCTGATGGCGTTCGCCGATGCGCGCCACGAGGTCGTCGGCCTCACTATCGCCGCCGGCAACGTCGGCCTCGGGCACACCGTGCGCAATGCGCTGAAGCTGTGCGATGTCGCCGGCGTCGATGCGCCCGTCTTCGCCGGCTGCGCCGCGCCGCTGCTGCATCCGGCGCGCGACGCGGCGTACGTGCACGGCCGCGACGGCTTCGGCGACACCGGCTACGCGCCACCGACGCGCGCGGCCGAGGCCGAGCACGCGGCGCTGGCGATCCTGCGCTTCTCGCACGCGCACGCCGGGCGCCTGCTGCTGGTCGCGCTGGGGCCGCTGACCAACCTCGCCGTCGCGCTGAAGCTCGACCCGACGCTGCCGCAGCGCGTCGCACGGCTGGTCGTCATGGGCGGGGCATTCACCGCGCACGGCAACATCACGCCGGCCGCGGAATTCAACGTCGCCTTCGACCCGGAAGCGGCGCATCTCGTGTTCGAGGCCTTCGATCGCGCCGACGTCGCCGACTGGGAGGCGACGATGGCCCACGGCTTTTCCCACGCCGACGTCGACGCCTGGCTGGGTGCGGGGACGCCGCGCGCGGCGTTCTACGACGCGATCTCGCGCCAGACCCGCGGCTGGGCGCGCGAGCGCCGCGGCGAGCGCTGGCATTCGGCCGACGCGCTGGCGATGGCCTGGGCGCTGGAACCCGACGGCGCGACCGAGGCGGTCGAGCGCCCGCTGGCCGTCGAACTGGCCGGCCGCCACACCCGCGGCGCCACCGTGGTCGACTGGCAGCGCCAGGACGGCGGTCGCGACAACGCCCGCCTGCTGCTGCGCTACGACCAGGCGCGGTTCGAGGCCCGGATCCGCGCCGCGCTGGCCGCGGGCTGAGGACGGCTTGCGGCGGCCTCGGGCCGGCCGCTATACTTGCCCGCTTCCTCGCAGCAACCTGGCACGCGCCATGAAAGCCGGCATCCACCCCGAATACCGCGAAGTCGTCTTCCAGGACGTCACCACCGACTACTCCTTCCTGACCCGCTCGACGCTGGGCAGCAAGGAGACGATCAAGTGGCAGGACGGCAAGGACTACCCGCTGATCAAGGTCGACATCTCCTCGGCTTCGCACCCGTTCTATACCGGCCAGCACAAGATCGTCGACACCACCGGCCGCGTGGACAAGTTCCGCAAGCGTTACGCGCAGAAGTAAGCGCGGCGGCCGAGCCGCGCGCCACGACGCCTGCGGCCATCGCGCCGACGGACGCCCGACCGAAGCCCGCCACCCGGCGGGCTTCGTGCGTTCTGCGCGCACCGCGTGGCCCGCGGCGTCGCGATGCGGCGCGCCGTATCGCGATCGGCATACACAGCCGCGCGACGGCGACGCGCGGGCGGCCGCGAACACTGTGAGATAATTCGCGCTTCGCGGCGCGGCCGCGAGCCCTTCCACGGTGAACCCACCCACGTGCGGCGCGAGCGCGCGCCGCAGTCCCGAGGAGTCGCTACGTGTCCTCCAACGAATCCCCGTCCGCCGGCCTCGACCAGGTCACCCTGACCGCCGGGTCCGCCAACGTGACGCTGCCGGTGCGCCACCCGGTGCTCGGCCAACCCTGCATCGACATCGCGAAGCTGCCGAAGGAAACCGGCGCCTTCACCTACGACCCGGGCTTCACCGCCACGGCGAGCTGCCGGTCGGCGATCACCTACATCGACGGCGACGCCGGCGTGCTGCTCTATCGCGGCTATCCGATCGAGCAGCTCGCCGAGCACTCGAGCTTCCTCGAGGTCGCATACCTCCTGATGAACGGCGAGCTGCCGACGCCGGGCGAGTTCGCCGCGTTCGAGCACGAGGTCACGCATCACACGATGATGCACGAGGCCTTCCGCACGTTCCTCTACGGCTTCCGCCACGACGCGCATCCCATGGCGATGCTGGTCGGCATGCTCGGCTCGATGGCGAGCTTCTACCACAACGACCTCGACCTCGAGGATCCGGCGCAGCGCCGGCTCGCCGCGATCCGCCTGATCGCGAAGGTGCCGACGATCGCCGCGGCCTGCCATCGCTATTCGATCGGCTGGCCGATCCGCTATCCGAAGAACTCGCTCGAGTACACCACGCGCTTCCTGCACATGATGAAGGAAGTGCCCGCCGAGCCCCTGGAGCTCAATCCGGTCGCCGCGAAGGCGCTGGACCTGCTCTTCATCCTGCATGCCGACCACGAGCAGAACGCGTCGACGTCGACGGTGCGCCTCGTCGGCTCCACCGGCGCGAACCCGTATGCGTGCGTCGCCGCCGGCGTCGCCGCGCTGTGGGGCCCGGCGCACGGCGGCGCGAACGAGGCGGTGCTGAAGATGCTGGCCGAGATCGGCCGCCCGGAGAACGTCGGATCGGCGGTCGCGAAGGCGAAGGACAAGGAGTCCGGCTTCCGCCTGATGGGCTTCGGCCATCGCGTCTACAAGAACTTCGACCCGCGCGCGAAGATCATCCGCGCCATGTGCCACAAGGTGCTGGCCGAGCTCGGCGTCAACGATCCGCTGCTCGAGGTCGCAATGCGGCTCGAGGAGGCCGCGCTGAAGGACGAGTACTTCGTGCAGCGCAAGCTGTATCCCAACGTCGACTTCTACAGCGGCATCATCTACAAGGCGCTCGGCATCCCGGTGGAGCTGTTCACGGTAATGTTCGCCATCGCGCGCACCGCGGGCTGGGTGAGCCACTGGCTGGAGCAGCAGGAGGATCCGGAGAACAAGATCGGCCGTCCGCGGCAGATCTACACGGGTTCGCCGCAGCGCGACTACGTGGCCGCCGATCGCCGCTGATCCCGGTGCACGCAGGACGCACGTCCACGAAGCCGCGGCCCGTCCGCGGCTTCGTCGTTTCCGCGCTCGCGTTCGGCGTGTTCAAGTGGACCGTCTACGCGCTGCTCGCGCTCAACGTCGCGCTGTACGGGCTGCACGGCACGTTGAACGAGCAGCTCGACACCGCGGCGTGGGTCGTCCTGCTGCTGCTGTTTGAATGGGAGACCGGCGCATGGCGGATGTCGTCGCTGCAGCGGCGGGCGGCACATGCGGTGCGTGCGGCGGCCGCGCTTGCGATCGCCTGGGCCTGCATCGGCTACGCGCGCGAGCGCGAGTGGCTCGACTTCGCCAACGCCGCGACGTGGGTCGCGGTGGTCGTCGCGCTCGAACTTGAGGTGCGCGTGCCGCCGGCGCGCCGGCGCTTCCATCGCGCGCGCCGTGCGCTCACCGTCGGGCTGTACGTCGCGCTGGCGTCGTTCCTGGTCGCGTGGCTGCTGCTGGGATTGGCCGAAGGCGGCGCCGCGGCGTGGCTGGATGCCTGGGACGCGGCGCTGTGGCTGCTGGCCTTCGCGGTGATCGAGCTCAACGTCTTCGGCTGGGCGCGCGCGGTCGGATCCTCGACGCGCGCCTGAGCGCTCGCGAACGGCCTGCGCGTCAGCGATCCGCCGCGGCGCCGGCCTCGTAGCCGGCGATCTCCTCGTCGGCCAGCAGCTGCCGCAGCTGCGCCGCGGTCGCGCGCCGCATCGGCCGGTCGTCGAACGCCGACAGCGGCGCCTGCCGGAGCACCTCGCCCGGCAGCACGGTCAGGTCGAAGCTCGTGTCGTCGGCGGCGAACAGCCACACCGGCGCATCGACGCTGCGTTCGCGATCCAGCCGCACGCGGCGGCTGCGCGACTCGGCGGGAATGCGCTGGTCCTGCAGGAAGCGCGCGACGGACTCCGCGTCGTCGGCGTGCAGGTGCAGCGCGACCGCGCTGCGGTCGTCCGCGGTGCCGTCGAGCACCGCGCCGACCAGCCGCGCGTCGAACGCGGCGAAGAACTCCAGCGCGCGCAGCGCCGCCTCGCGCCGCGCGCGCAGCGAGTCGGCGTGCCCGCGCGCGAACAGGCGCTGGTACTCGCGCAGCGCGTCCTCGATCTCGCGGTTGCGCGGCAGCGATGCGTCGTCGTGGATGCCGAGCCGCTCGGCGGCCTTGAGCTTGGCCTGGTGGTAGTCGCGGATGCCGCCTTCGGCCATCAGCCGCGCGGCTTCGTGGGCGAGGCGGTGGCGGCGTTCGCGCGTGCGCGTCTGCGCGTGGGCCTGGGCATGCTGTCGCTGGGCGTGGCGCATACGTCCTCCGCGGCTGCGCGCCGCGGCGGCCACCGCGACGGCCGGGTCACCGGCGAACGCACGCTAGCACGCCGCGGGTGACCGGCGCGCCTGCGCGCCGGCCGCATCGTCAGAAGATGTCGAACGACTCTTCGGCGGGAACGCCGTCGTCGCCGTAGTCGACGATGCTCTCCATGCGTTCGAGGTCTTCGGTCTTCACCCATTCGACGATGCCGCCGTCGCCGTCGGGGATCAGCGCGCCGTTGGCGCCCACGGACACCTTGACCATGCCCGGCGGCGGATCGTTCGCGGCGATCGGCTGGTCCTTCAGCGCCACGCGCATGTAGTCGATCCAGATCGGCAGCGCGGCCTTGCCGCCGTATTCGCGATAGCCCAGCGACTTGTGGTCGTCGCGGCCGACCCAGACCGTCGTCACCAGCGGCCCGCCGAAGCCGGAGAACCACGCGTCGCGGTGGTCGTTGGTCGAGCCGGTCTTGCCGCCGACGTCCTCGCGGCCGAGCACCTTCGCCGCGGTGCCGGTGCCGCGCTGCACGACGTCGCGCAGCATCGACACCATCTGGTAGGCGATGCGGTCGTCGATCGCGCGCGGGGCGATCACCGCGTCCGCCGGCGGCGCCTGCGGCTGCACGGCCTTCGGATCGCGGTCGGCGGCCTTCGGGTCCGCGGCGGTGCCCGCGGACGACGCGGCGGACGACGACGGCGCGGGGCCGAGGTCGAAGCCGTCCACGACCGTCGACGCGACCGCCTGGCCCGCGCGCTGCACGCAGGCGCGGCAGGCGACCGCGGGCGTCTCCTTGAAGATCACCGCGCCCGCGCGGTCCTTGACGGTGTCGATCAGCCACGGCGTGATGCGGAAGCCGCCGTTGGCGAACGCCGCGTAGCCGCGCGCCACCGACAGCGGCGTCAGCGACGGCGTGCCCAGCGAGATCGACAGGTTCGGCGGCAGCTCCGCCTCGTCGAAGCCGAAGTGGCTGATGTACTTGCGCGCGTACGCCACGCCGATCGCGTCGAGCATGCGCACCGACACGAGGTTGCGCGACTGCACCATCGCCTGGCGCACGCGCATGGGACCGGCGAAGTTGCCGGTGTCGTTCTGCGGCCGCCACTGCTTGCCGCGGCGATCGCGGAACACGACCGGCGCGTCGAGCACGATCGACGCCGGGTTGTAGCCGCGCTCGAACGCCGCGGCGTACACGAACGGCTTGAAGCTCGACCCCGGCTGCACGCGCGCCTGCGTGGCGCGGTTGAACTTGTTCGCCGCGAAGCTGAAGCCGCCGGACAGCGCGCGCAGCGCGCCGGTGTCGGCCTCGAGCGACACCAGCGCCGCCTGCGCGCGCGGCACCTGCTCGAGCTTCCACGATTCCGCCTTCGCCGCGCCCGCCGGCGCCTTCGGATCGGCTTCGATGCGTCGCACGCGCACGACATCGCCGCGCTTGGCCAGCGCGGCCGGACTGCGCCCGCCCCAGCCCTGCGTCGCGGTCAGCGCGATC
>JXCB02000059.1 GCA_000828075.3 Tolypothrix campylonemoides VB511288
GCCGAGGGGAACGCCTGATGCTGCTCGAACTCACGCGCTGGCTCGAACAGCTGCAGAGCCTCTTCGGTCTGTTCGGCTACCTCACCTTCCGCGGCATCCTGTCCGCGCTGACCGCGCTCGGCCTGTCGCTGTGGTGGGGTCCCGCGGTCATCCGCAAGCTCGCGCAGTACAAGGGCGGCCAGCCGATCCGCCAGGACGGCCCGCAGACGCACTTCTCCAAGGCCGGCACGCCGACGATGGGCGGCGCGCTGATCCTGATGACGGTCGCGGCCTCGGTACTGCTGTGGGGCGACCTGCGCAACCGCTACGTCTGGCTGGTGCTGGCGGTGATGATCGGGTTCGGCGCGATCGGCTGGTGGGACGACTGGATCAAGATCGTCAAGCGCGATCCCAACGGGATGCGCTCGCGCACGAAGTACGCGCTGCAGTCGCTGTTCGGCCTCGCCGCGGGCCTATTCCTGTTCTACACCGCCGACGTGCCGGCGGCGACCACGTTCTACATCCCGCTGTTCAAGGCGGTCGCGCTGCCGCTGGTCGGCATCACGTTCGTGGCGATCGCCTACTTCTGGATCGTCGGCTTCTCCAACGCGGTCAACCTCACCGACGGCCTCGACGGGCTGGCGATCATGCCCAGCGTGCTGGTGGCCTGCGCGCTCGGCGTGTTCGCCTACGCCTCGGGCAACGCGGTGTTCTCCGAATACCTGCAGATCCCGCAGATTCCCGGCGCCGGCGAGCTGGTGATCATCTGCGCGGCGATCGCAGGCGCGGGCCTCGGCTTCTTGTGGTTCAACACGTATCCGGCGATGGTGTTCATGGGCGACATCGGCGCGCTCGCGCTGGGCGCGGTGCTCGGCACGATCGCGGTGATCGTCCGCCAGGAGCTGGTGCTGGTGATCATGGGCGGCATCTTCGTCGTCGAGACGCTCTCGGTGATGATCCAGGTGGCGTCGTTCAAGCTCACCGGCAAGCGCGTGTTCCGGATGGCGCCGATCCACCACCACTTCGAGCTCAAGGGCTGGCCGGAGCCGCGCGTGATCGTGCGCTTCTGGATCATCTCGGTGGTGCTGGTGCTCGTCGGCCTCGCCACGCTGAAGGTGCGCTGATGGATTTCGGCGCGCGCCAGGCGACGCGGCTGGAGGCCATCGGCGGCCGCTACGACCCGTGGCTGCTGGGCGCGGTGATCGCGCTGGCCTCGTTCGGCGTGGTGATGGTCGGCTCGGCCTCGATCGCGCAGGCCGACACGCCGCACCACTACCTCGTGCGCCACCTGGTGTTCCTCGCCGCGGGCGCCGCGTTCGCGGCTTGGCTGATGCGCACCGAGCTCAAGCCGGTCGAGCAATACAGCCCGTGGCTGCTGCCGGCCTGCGTGCTGCTGCTGCTCGTCGTGTTCGTGCCGGGCCTCGGCTACGAGGTCAACGGCGCGCGCCGCTGGCTCGACCTGCGGCTGTCCAACTTCCAGGTCGTGGAAGCGGTCAAGCTGCTCTACATCGTCTGGCTGGCGAGCTACCTCAAGCGCTTCAGCGAGGAAGTCACCGCCACGTGGAAGGCGATGCTGAAGCCGCTCGGCGTCGCCGGCGGGCTGGTCGTGCTGCTGCTGCTGCAGCCGGACTTCGGCTCGTCCTCGCTCATCCTCGCGATCACCGCGGGCATGCTCGTGCTGGGCGGCGTCAACATGCCGCGCATGTTCGGCCCGGTGCTGGTCGGGCTGCCGCTGCTGGCGATCGTGGCGATCGCCGAGCCGTACCGGGTCAAGCGCCTGACCTCGTTCGTCGACCCGTTCGCCGATCCGTTCGGCTCGGGCTACCAGCTGTCCAACGCGCTGATGGCGATCGGCCGCGGCGAGTGGTTCGGCGTCGGCCTCGGCGGTTCGATCCAGAAGCTGTCCTACCTGCCCGAGGCGCACACCGACTTCATCCTCGCGGTGATCGGCGAGGAGCTGGGCTTCGTCGGCATCCTCGGCGTCGTGTCGCTGTTCGCGCTGCTTGTCGGCCGCGCGCTCTGGATCGGCTACCAGTGCGTGCTGATGCGCCGCCATTTCGCGGGCTACTGCGCGTTCGGCATCGCGCTGTGGTTCGGCCTGCAGGCGTTCGTCTCGATCGGCGTCAACCTCGGCCTGCTGCCGACCAAGGGCCTGACGCTGCCGCTGATCTCGTCGGGCGGCTCGAGCATGGTGATGACCTGCGGCGCGCTCGGCCTGCTGCTGCGTGTGTCCTACGAGCTGGAGCGCGCGCGTCGCCAGGTGGCGCTGCGCCGCGGCGACGCCGCGCCGCCCGCGGCGCAGGGCGCGCCGCCGTCCGCAGCGGCGCGCGGCACCAGCCGGCTGCAGCGCCGCGTCGAACCGACGCTGGGAGCGGTGTCGTGAGCGCGCCCGTGCTCATCCTCGCCGGCGGCACCGGCGGCCACATCTTCCCCGGCCTGGCCGTGGCCGACGCGCTGGCGAAGCGCGGCGTGCCGGTGCGCTGGCTCGGCAGCGAAGGCGGCATGGAGACGCGTCTCGTGCCGCCGCGCGGCATCGCCATCGACACCATCGCGGTGAAGGGCGTGCGCGGGAAGGGCGTCGCGACGCTGCTGCGCGCGCCGTTCGTGCTCGCGTCCGCCATCGCCGCCGCGCGCCGCGTGGTGCGCGCGCAGCGGCCGCGCGCGGTGATCAGCTTCGGCGGCTTCGCCGCGGGGCCGGGCGGGATCGCGGCGAAGCTCGCCGGCATTCCACTGGTCGTGCACGAGCAGAACCGCGCCCCCGGCCTTACCAACCGCGTGCTGTCGAAGGTCGCCGCGCGCGTGATGACCGGCTTCCCGGGAACGTTCGCCGGCGAGCATGCGGTCGGTAATCCGGTGCGCGCCGAGATCGCCGCCGTCGCGCCACCGTCGGCGCGCTTCGCCGCGCGCGGCGACGCGCCGCTGCGCCTGCTGGTGCTCGGCGGCAGCCAGGGCGCGCGCGCGCTCAACGAGGCCGTGCCGCAGGCGATCGCCGCGCTGCGCGGCGCGCACGCGTTCGAGGTCCGACACCAGAGCGGCGAGCGCCTGCGCGAGGACGCCGAACGTGCGTACCGCGAGGCCGGCGTCGCCGCGTCGGTCGAGCCGTTCGTGGCCGACATGGCCGCCGCGTACGCATGGGCCGACGTCGTCGTCTGCCGCGCCGGCGCGCTGACGCTGGCCGAACTCTGCGCCGTCGGCGTCGGCAGCGTGCTGGTGCCGTTCCCGCAGGCCGTGGACGACCACCAGACGCGCAACGCCGAAGTCCTCGTCGAACGCGGCGCCGCGCGCCTGCAGGCGCAGGGCGCCGACCTCGGCGCGCGGCTGGCCACCGAACTGCACGCGCTCGCCGACCGCGGCGTGCTGCTGCGCATGGCCGAGGCCGCGCGCGCGCTCGCGAAGCCCGACGCCGCCGAGCGCGTGGCCGACGCCGTCATCGAACTGTCCAGGGAGCCGCGCGCATGAGCGCACAGATGCGCCGCCGCATGCAGTACATCGGCGACGTCGCGCAGGCCGTCGCCGCGGGCCAGGCGCCGCGCGTGCACTTCGTCGGCGTCGGCGGCGTCGGCATGAGCGGGCTGGCCGAGGTGCTGTGCACGCTCGGCTATGCCGTGTCCGGATCGGACATGGCCGACAGCGCGACCACGCGCCGGCTCGCCGGGCAGGGCGTCGTCGTGCACCGCGGCCACGCGGCGGCGAACGTGCTGGGCGCGGACTGCGTCGTGGTGTCCAGCGCGATCCGCGCCGACAACCCCGAGCTGCTGGAGGCGCGCGCGCAGCGCATCCCGATCGTGCCGCGCGCGGAGATGCTCGCCGAGCTGATGCGCTTCAAGCGCGGCATCGCCATCGCCGGCACGCACGGCAAGACCACCACGACCTCGCTCACCGCCAGCGTGCTGGCCGAGGGCGGCATGGATCCGACCTTCGTCATCGGCGGGCAGCTGCTGGCCGCGGGCGCGAACGCCGCGCTGGGGCAGGGCGACTGGCTGGTCGCCGAGGCCGACGAGAGCGACGGCAGCTTCCTGCGCCTGAACCCGCAGATCGCGGTGGTCACCAACATCGACGCCGACCACCTGGAGAACTACGGCGGCGATTTCGCGCGCGTGCAGGCGGCGTTCTCCGAATTCCTGCATCGCCTGCCGTTCTACGGGCTGGCGGTGCTGTGCATCGACGATCCGGAAGTGGCCGCGCTGGCCGCGCAGATGCCGCGCCACGTGATCGCCTACGGCTTCGATGCCGGCGCCGACGTGCGCGCGGAGGACGTCGTACAGCACGGCGGCCGCATGGAGTTCACGCTGTGCCTGCCCGACGGCAGCCGCACGCCGGTGGCGCTGGCGCTGCCCGGCCGCCACAACGTGCAGAACGCGCTGGCCGCCGCCGCGGTGGGCTGGCAGCTCGGCGTCGCGCCCGACGCGATCGGCCGCGCGCTCGCGCGCTTCGCCGGCATCGGCCGCCGCTTCAACGCGCTGGGCACCGTCACTACCGCGAAGGGCGCGGCGGTGCAGCTGGTCGACGACTACGGCCACCACCCGAAGGAACTCGAGGCCGTGTTCGCGGCCGCGCGCGGCGGCTGGCCGGACAGGCGCCTCGTGGTCGCGTTCCAGCCGCACCGCTACACGCGCACGCGCGACCTGTTCGACGACTTCGCCGCGGTGCTGTCCACCGTCGACGCGCTGGTGCTCACCGAGGTCTATCCCGCGGGCGAGGCGCCCATCGCCGGCGCCGACGCGCGTTCGCTCGCGCGCACCATCCGCGCGCGCGGGCGCATCGATCCCGTCGTGGTCGGCGGCGCCGGCGAACTCGCCGCGGTGCTGCCCGACGTGCTCGGCGACGGCGACCTGCTGCTGATGATGGGCGCAGGCGACATCGGCGCGGTCGCGCAGCAGATCGCCGCGAACGGATTCGGGGGTGAGCAGTGAGACGGGTGATGGTCGGGACTCGGGACCCGGGACTCGGGACTCGTCAACTGCAGGAGCGGCCTCGAGCGCTGCGAGTGCGGCGTTCGCCTTGCGCGAGTCCGGGGTCCCGAGTCCCGAGCCCCGCTGGCGGAGCATGCCGATGACATCGTTCTTCCAGCCCCCCCGCACCCCCGACCCCGCGCGCTTCGGCCGCGTCGCCGTGCTGATGGGCGGCGCGAGCGCCGAGCGCGAGGTCTCGCTGGATTCCGGCCGCAACGTGCTCGAGGCGCTGCGCGCGCGCGGCGTCGACGCGCAGCCGGTCGACGGCATCCCCGCGCTGCTGGACGCGCTGCTCGCCGGGCGCTTCGACCGCGTGTTCAACATCCTGCATGGCGGCGACGGCGAGAACGGCGTGCTGCAGGGCCTGCTCGACGCGCTGCGCGTGCCGTACACCGGCTCGGGCGTGCTCGGCTCCGCGCTGACGCTGGACAAGATCCGAACCAAGCAGGTGTGGCTGGCCGCGGGCCTGTCGACGCCGCGCTACGTGCGCCTGCAGCCCGGCGACGACGTGCGCGCCGCGGCCGCGTCGCTCGGCCTGCCGGTGTTCGTCAAGCCGTCGTGCGAAGGATCGAGCGTCGGCGTCGCGCGCGTGCCCGACGCCGCCGCGCTCGACGCCGCCGTGCGCACGGCCGCCGAATACGGCGGCGAGATGCTGATGGAGCAGATGATCGTCGGCGACGAACTCACCGTCGGCATCCTCGCCGACGGCGACGGCCACCGCGCGCTGCCGTCGATCCGCATCGTGCCCAGCGGCGAGTGGTACGACTACCACGCGAAGTACGTCGCCGACGACACCCAGTACCTGTGCCCGGGCCTCGACGGCGCCGACGAGGACGCGATCCGCGCGCTCGCGCTGGCCGCGTTCGAGGCCGCCGGCTGCGGCGGCTGGGGCCGCGTCGACGTGCTGCGCGACCGCGCCACCGGCACGCTGCACCTGCTGGAGGTCAACACCGCGCCCGGCATGACCAGCCACTCGCTGGTGCCGAAGGCCGCGCGCCAGGTCGGCATCGACTTCGAATCGCTGTGCTGGCGCATCCTGGAGACGACGCTATGAGCGCCGGGACTCGGGACCCGGGACTCGGCACTCGTCGAGCGTCCTTCGCTCGCGGGGCCATGCGCGCGTCACGCGCGTCACGGGCGCGAACCGACGCGGCATTCGCACGATGCGCCGCGAGCGCGCCGCTTCTCCGGAGCCCCGAGTCCCGAGTCCCGAGTCCCGGCACGCGGAGCGTGCACCCGTGAACGCCGTGCTGCGCCTCGCCGCCTGGGTGCTCGCGCTCGCGCTGGTCGCGCTGCCGATCGTGGCCGTGCTCAACGGCTGGATCGGCGCCGACCAGTGGCCGCTGACGAAGCTGCGCGTCACCGCGCCGTTCGAGCGCGTGGACGAGGCGCAGCTGCGCGCGGCGCTGCTGCCGCACGCGAAGCGCGGCTTCTTCGCCATCCGCATCGAGCGCGCGCAGGCCGACGTCGCGCGCCTGCCGTGGGTCGCGCGCGCCGAGGTGCGCAAGCGCTGGCCGGACACGCTCGAAGTCGTCGTGGTCGAGCACACGCCGTTCGCACGCTGGGGCGCCGACCGCGTGCTGTCGACGCAGGGGCGGCTGTTCGCGGTGCGCGGCGCGAACGTGCCCGCGGAGCTGCCGCGCTTCGACGGGCCCGATGCGCGCGCGGCGGACGTGGTCGCGCTCTACAACCAGTCGCGCGCGCTGTTCGCGCCGATCGGGCTGCAGGTGCGCGCGGTCGCGCTCGACGCGCGCGGCAGCTGGGCGCTGACGCTGGACAACGGTGCGCGCGTGATCGTCGGCCGCACGGAGGCCAACGCGCGCCTCGGCCGCTTCGCGCGCCTGCTCCCGCGCCTGCTCGCACAGGGCACGCAGCGCCTCGTGCGCGCGGACCTGCGCTACACGAACGGGTTCGCGCTCGAGTGGACGGAGAAGCCGGCACTCGGGACTCGGAACCCGGGACTCGACACCGCGGCACCGCGCCCTGTTCTGGACGCCGCACCGAGCGCGAGCGCCCGATTGCGTCCGACCGCGAGCGCCCCGCTCCTCCGTGTCCCGAGTCCCGAGTCCCGAGTCCCGCGCACGAGCGCGAGCTCCCAACGCATCACGGCGATCGCATGAACCGCAAAGGCGACAAATCCCTCATCGTCGGCCTCGACATCGGCACCTCGAAGGTGGTGGCGCTGGTGGGCGAGTACTCCGCCGGCAACCCGATCGAGGTGATCGGCATCGGCAGCCACGAATCGCGCGGGCTCAAGCGCGGCGTGGTGGTCGACATCGAATCGACCGTGCAGTCGATCCAGCGCGCGGTCGAAGAGGCCGAGCTGATGGCCGGCTGCGAGATCCGCTCCGTCTACGCGTCGATCTCCGGCAGCCACATCCAGTGCCGCAACTCGCAGGGCATCGCGCCGATCCGCGACGGCGAGGTCACCTACGGCGACCTCGAGCGCGTGCTGGAGGCGGCGAAGGCCGTGGCCATCCCCGCCGACCAGAAGATCCTGCACGCCATCCCGCGCGACTACGTGCTCGACGATTCGCAGGAAGGCATCCGCAACCCCGTCGGCATGACCGGCGTGCGGCTGGAGGTGCACGCGCACCTCGTGGTCTGCGCGCAGTCGGCCGCGGCCAACATCAGCAAGTGCGTGCAGCGCTGCGGCCTGCAGGTCGACGACCTGGTGCTCAGCGTGCTCGCCTCCAGCACCGCGGTGCTCACCGCCGACGAGCGCGAGCTCGGCGTGGTGCTGGTCGACATCGGCGCGGGCACCACCGACATCGCGGTGTTCGTGCAGGGCGCGATCGCGCATTCGGCCTCGCTGCCGATCGCCGGCGACAAGGTCACCGAGGACATCGCGCACATGCTGCGCACGCCCACGCCCGAGGCCGAGCAGATCAAGGTGCGCTACGCCTGCGCGCTGGCGCAGATGGCCACGGCCGAGGAATCGATCCAGGTGCCGAGCGTGGGCGACCGCCCGCCGCGGCGCATGCCGCGCCACTCGCTGGCGCAGGCGGTGCAGGCGCGCTACGAGGAGATCTTCGAGATGGTGCAGGCCGAGCTGCGGCGCAGCGGCTTCGAGCCGCACGTGCGCGCGGGCCTCGTGCTCACCGGCGGCGCCGCGAAGATGGAAGGCCTCGTCGAACTCGCGGAAGAAATGCTGCAGATGCCGGTGCGCGTGGGCATCCCGCAGCACGTCACCGGCCTGGGCGAAGTGGTGGGCAACCCGGTGCACGCCACCGGCGTGGGCCTGCTGCTGATGGGCAGCCAGATCGAACACCCGCGCCGGCCGGTGATCAGCGCCGGACGGGCGGGCAACTGGCTGGCGAAATTGAAGACCTGGTATCGCGGCGAGTTCTGACGGACTCGGCGCGCGAGCGATGCGGAGAGCGGGCGGCGGCGGAAGGCGGACGAGAGCGGAAGGCGGAGCGGAACGGCAGGACGGGTAGCCCCGGCACCACACACACAACGACGTCGGCACGGCGATGCGCGCATCCCGATCCCGACCACAGAAGCGGAGAACACGGACATGGCACATTTCGAACTCGTTGAAAAAATGGCGCCGAACGCGGTGATCAAGGTCATCGGCGTCGGCGGCGGCGGCGGCAACGCCGTGGCCCACATGGTCAGCGGCAACGTCGACGGCGTGGAGTTCATCACCGCCAACACCGACGCGCAGGCGATCAAGAACTGCGGCGCGAAGCTGCAGCTGCAGCTCGGCGGCAACGTCACCAAGGGCCTCGGCGCGGGCGCGAACCCGGAAGTCGGTCGCCAGGCCGCGCTCGAGGACCGCGAACGCATCATGGACGCGCTCACCGGCGCGGACATGGTGTTCATCACCGCCGGCATGGGCGGCGGCACCGGCACCGGCGCGGCGCCGGTCGTCGCGCAGTTGGCCAAGGAGATGGGCATCCTCACGGTGGCCGTGGTGACCAAGCCGTTCCCGTTCGAGGGCCGCCGGCGCATGCAGGTGGCGCTGAAGGGCATCGAGGAGCTGTCGCACCACTGCGACTCGCTGATCACCATCCCCAACGAGAAGCTGATCACCGTGCTCGGCCGCAACGCGACGATGATCCAGGCCTTCCGCGCGGCCAACGACGTGCTGCTCGGCGCGGTGCAGGGCATCGCCGACCTGATCGTCCGCCCGGGCCTGATCAACGTCGACTTCGCCGACGTGCGCACCGTGATGAGCGAGATGGGCCTGGCGATGATGGGCACCGGCAGCGCCCGCGGCGACGACCGCGCGCAGGCCGCCGCGGAGTCGGCGATCCAGAACCCGCTGCTCGACGACGTCAACCTCGCCGGCGCCAACGGCATTCTGGTCAACATCACCGCCGGCCCCGATTTCACGATGGCGGAGTTCGACGAGGTCGGCCGCACCATCGAGGGCTTCGCCAGCGAGGACGCGACCGTCGTCATCGGCACCGTGCTCGATCCGGACATGCAGGACGAGGTCAAGGTCACCGTCGTGGCCACCGGCCTCAACCGCGCGGCCGCGCGGCAGCCGGTGCGCAGCGTCGAGCGCGAGGTGCACCGCGCGCCGATGCACGTCCAGCTCGTGCGCAACGCCACCACCGGCCAGCCGGAGTTCTCCGCGATGGACCGCATGGAGCCGGCGGCGGCGCCGAGCTTCGCCGGCAGCCTGCGCGGCCGCAGCGAGCCGGCCGCGCCGGCCGTGGCGGACTTCGGCACCGACGCGAGCTACCTCGACATCCCGGCCTTCCTGCGTCGCCAGGCCGACTGATCGAGCGCAGCACCGATGCGCCCGGGCGACCGGGCGCATCGCGCACCACCGCGGCCGCGCCGTGTCGGCCGCGGGCAGCATCACCGCTTCGCCCCGGTCCGCCGGGGCTTGTGGCCGGTCGGCGTCCGCGCCGGCCGGCCTCTTTCGACAGGAGCGCAGCGCATGCGCGGGACAGTGCATCCCCTCGCAGACGAGGCTACTTCCGTTCAGGTTCAGCGCGTCGCGTGCTACGCTGCGCGCCCGCTCACGGACGCCGTCACGGCGTTCCCTGCAAGGTATCCAGGCCGCGCCGCAGCCGGCGCGCGGCAGCGCTGACATGGTCCGCCAACGCACCCTCCAGAACGTGATCCGCGCCACCGGCGTGGGCCTGCACAGCGGCGAGAAGGCGCACCTCACGCTGCGGCCGGCGCCGGTCGACGCCGGCATCGTGTTCCGCCGCATCGACCTCGACCCGGTGGTGGAGATCCCCGCGCGCGCCGACCTGGTCAGCGAGACGACCCTGTGCACCGGCCTGAGCTGCGGCACCGGCAAGGTGCAGACGGTCGAACACCTGATGTCCGCGCTCGCCGGCCTCGGCGTGGACAACTGCTACGTCGAACTGACCGGCCCCGAGATCCCGATCATGGACGGCTCCGCGGGCCCGTTCGTGTTCCTGCTGCAGTCCGCCGGCATCGCCGAGCAGGACGCGCCGAAGCGCTTCATTCGCATCCTGCGCCCGGTCGAAGTGCGCGACGGCGACAAGTGGGCGCGCTTCACGCCCTACGACGGCTTCAGCCTCGACTTCACCGTGCGCTTCGACCACCCGGCGATCCCTGCGTCGAAGTCGCACGCGCGCGTGCAGTTCTCCACCGAGGACTACATCCGCGAAGTCAGCCGCGCGCGCACGTTCGGCTTCATGCGCGACCTCGAGTACATGCGCGACCGCAACCTCGGCCTCGGCGGCTCGATGGACAACGCGATCGTGCTCGACGAGTTCCGCGTGCTGAACGAGGACGGCCTGCGCTACGCCGACGAGTTCGTCCGCCACAAGATCCTCGACGCGGTCGGCGACCTCTATCTCGCCGGCCACCCCATCGTCGGCGCGTACGCCGGCTACAAGTCCGGCCACGCGCTCAACAACATGCTCGTGCGCGCGCTGATGGCCGAGCGCGACGCGTGGGAGGAGACGACCTACGCCGAGCCCGCCGCCGGCGATCCGCCGGTCGTCTACGGAATGCCGGCGCTCGCCTGAGGCCCCCTGTCGGTCGCCGGCCGCTCGTCGGTCGCGTCTCGTGGCCTCGCCAACCCGGCCACATGCGGGTGACGTTCTCCGTCACAGACGTGAACTTCGGGTGATGATTTAGCGCCGCTTTAACGCGGTTCTAACGTTTCGGGCCGGCTTTTTAACACCCCGACCCCCTCCCACGCCTACCATGCCCCCTCCCCGGCACGCCCGGGGCGCGGTCAGGAGGCATCGCCTTTCCGCGGCGGCACCGGGGTCAACGATGCCAGGGCCGCCGCCAGCGCTTCGCGGGTGGCGGCCGAACGGGGTGCGAGGGTCCTGTTCGTCCGCGGGGGAGCGGACGGCGGGCGGGGCGGCGGTCCGACCGCGGCCTTGATCACCACCTCCCGCGCATCCAGTCCGACGGATCGGGCAGCGACGAGGATGTCCGGCGTGGCGAGCCGCAGTTTGGCGCGCCACACGGGCGAATCGGCGAGGAACACGAGTCTGCCGCGATCGACGTTGGCCAGCCGCGCATGCGCGGCCAGCGACGGCGGCAGGCAGGGGCGCAACCTGCGATCCAGTTCGTCCAGCCAGAGCGCTCGACGGATCGCGTCGCCGGACGGCTCCGTCGCCAGCGCATCGAGCGCGGGGCGGGGACCGGACGGAGGGCGCGGGGATCGGGACCGGGACATCGCAGCAACATGACGTATCGAGCCATCGTAACCAAGAGCCGCGGCGGGAAGTTCCGCTTCCTCGACCTCGGCCGAATGCTTCAGGAGCGTCCGCTGCCCGTGCTGGGCGCCGTGCTCGGCATCGGCCTGATGCTGGGCGCGAGCCTCGGATTCGCCGACAACGCCCGCCTGCGCGGGCAGCTGCAGGCGCAGGACGTCCGCCTCGACGGCGTGCGCCAGGACGCCCAGCGCGAGCTCAACGCGCTCGCCGCCCGCCTCGGCGAGCTGCAGGCCGAGGCCAACCGCCTCAACGCGCTGGGCGAGCGGCTGACCCGCATCGGCCAGCTGCAGGACGGCGAGTTCGACTTCGAGACGCCGGTCGGCATCGGCGGCGCCGGCCCGACGCGCGACATCGACAAGCCCGAGCTCGACGCCGGCCTCGACCAGCTCGACCGCCAGTTCGCCGCGTCCGGCGAGCAGCTCTCCGTGCTGGAGTCGCTGCTGTTCAACCGCCAGCTCGACATGAACTCGGTGCCGTCGCGCGAGCCCATCGCCGACAGCTACATCACCTCCGGCTTCGGCCGCCGCGCCGACCCGTTCGGCGGCGGCAGCCAGTACCACAAGGGCATCGACTTCGAAGCCAACGTCGGCGACCCGGTGCTGGCGGTGGCCGACGGCGTGGTGAGCTTCGCCGGCTCGCGCTCCGGCTACGGGCACACCGTGGAGATCGACCACGGCAACGGCTACGTCACCCGCTACGCGCACAACTCGCGGCTCACGCGCCGCGTCGGCGATCTGGTCCGCGCCGGGCAGGAAGTCGCCAAGGCCGGCTCGTCAGGCCGGTCGACCGGCGCACACGTGCACTTCGAGGTGTGGGAGAACGGCCAGGTCGTGAACCCGCGGAAGTTCCTCGCCCAGCGCTCGCCGCTGCTGCGCTGAGACAGCGCCCCGCCGCCCGGAGCCCGGCGGCGGTTGATATGCCGGGCCGCGCCCCCACGGTAGAATGCGCCCGGCTTCATACGTAGTCCCGGACAGGGCGCCCAGCGCCCTGTTTTCGTTCGTGGCCGTCGCACCGGCGGCGCCCGCCCTTTCGGATCGCACATGCTCAACAGCCTGCTCACCCGCGTCTTCGGCAGCCGCAACGAACGCCTCCTCCGCCAGCTGCAGCGCTCCGTGGAGAAGATCAACGCGCTGGAAGCGCAGATGCAGGCGCTGTCCGACGCCGAGCTGCAGGCCAGGACGCCGGCGTTCCGCGAGCGGCTCGCCAACGGCGAATCGCTGGACAAGCTGCTGCCCGAGGCGTTCGCGGTGTGCCGCGAGGCGTCCAGGCGCGTGCTCGGCATGCGCCATTACGACGTGCAGCTGATCGGCGGCATGGTGCTGCACCTCGGCAAGATCGCCGAGATGCGCACCGGCGAGGGCAAGACGCTGGTGGGCACGCTGCCGGTGTACCTCAACGCGCTGCAGGGCAAGGGCGTGCACGTGGTCACCGTCAACGACTACCTCGCGCGCCGCGACTCCGCGTGGATGGGCCGCCTCTACACGTGGCTCGGCCTCAGCG
>JXCB02000060.1 GCA_000828075.3 Tolypothrix campylonemoides VB511288
CTCGGGCGCGGTCGGCGGCACCGCGTCGTCGAGCGCCCAGGCCGTGCGCCGGCGCTGGCACAGCGCGGGCGACTGCGCATCCGCCGGCAGGCCGCTCGGCCAGCAGACGTCCACCTCGCGCACGCTGCGCGGCCGCGGCGGCGATGCGACGTCCGCGCGCCGCGACGGCAGGCTGTCGACCACCTCGAACAGCAGCGGCAGCGCGGTGACCGCGCCGTACTGGCCGGGCAGCGGCGTGCCGTCCGGACGGCCGACCCACACCCCGACCGTCCACGCGCGCGTGCCGCCGAGCGCCCACGCGTCGCGGAAGCCGTAGCTGGTGCCGGTCTTCCACGCCACGCGCGCGCGGCCGCGCGGATCGAACGCGTCGGCCGTGCCGGGGCGCGGATGCGCGGCCAGCACCTCGCGCACGATCCACGCCGCGCCCGGCGACAGCAGGCGGCGGTCCTGCCGCGGCGCGTCGGGGACGTAGCGCACGCGCCCGGCGACGCCGTCGCGATGGAGCGCGGCGAACGCGCCGACGAGGTCCTCCAGCCGCGCGCCGGTGCCGCCGAGGATCATCGCGAGGTTCGGCGCCGCCCCTTTCGGCCAGCGCAGGCGGATGCCCGCATGCGCCAGGCGCGCGTCGAAGCGCGCGGGGCCGATGCGGTCCAGCAGGTCCACCGCCGGCACGTTGAGCGACAGCCGCAGCGCATCGGCCGCGGACACCGGCCCGTTGAACGCGGCGTCGAAGTTGCCGGGCCGGTAGCCGCCGAACGACTGCGGCGCATCGACCAGCAGGCTCTCGGAATGGATCAGGCCGTCGTCCAGCGCGAGCCCGTAGAGGAACGGCTTCAGCGTCGAGCCGGGCGAGCGCCAGGCCCTGACCATGTCGACGTGGCCGAGCCGCGCGGCGTCGGCGAACGCGACCGAGCCGACGTAGGCGCGCGCCTCCATCGTCGCGTTGTCGACCACCAGCAGCGCCGCCGACGTGCGCTCCGGCAGGCGCGAGAAGTAGGCGGCGACGCGGTCCTCGAGCGCGCGCTGGAGGTCGCGGTCGAGCGTCGTCGCGATGCGCGGCGCGCGCGGCGCGCCGTCGCGCCGGCGCTCGTCGCGCAGGCGCTGTGCGAGCAGCGCGGCGTGCAGCGGCGGCTGCAGCGCGCGCGCGACGACGGGTTCGATGCGCGCATCGTCGACGACGGCGGCCGTCCATGCGCCACGCGCGGCCATGCGCGCGAGCACCTTGTCGCGCGCGGCGCGCGCCGCGTCGGGATGGCGGTCCGGGCGCAGCCGGCTCGGCGCCTGCGGCAGCACGGCGAGCAGCGCGGCCTCGGCATGCGACAGCGTCGAGGCCGACTTGCCGAGATACGCCCAGCTCGCGGCCTCGACGCCGTACACGGTGCCGCCGAACGGCGCGCGATCGAGGTAGAGCTGCAGGATCTCGCGCTTGGACAGCCGCGCTTCGAGCTGCAGCGCGCGCAGCACCTGCTTCGCCTTGCCCCAGGCGGTGCGCGAATGCGGATCGAGGATGCGCGCGACCTGCATGGTCAGCGTCGAGCCTCCCGACACCACGCGCCCGCTGCGCAGCATCTGCACGCCCGCGCGCAGCATCGACGCCGGATTGACGCCGGGATGCCGCCAGAACCAGCGGTCCTCGTAGGTCAGCAGCGCGTCGACGTAGAGCGGCGACACGTCGTCGAGGCGCACGTGCTGGCGCCACGCGCCGTCGGCATCGGCGAACGCGCGCAGCGGCGCGCCGTCGCGCGCAAGCACCACCGCGCCGCCGTCGCGGGCGTCCGGCAGCGGCAGCGGGAACGCGAGGTCGGCCAGCATCGCCGCGGTCACCGCGCCCAAGGCGACGAGCGTGGCGACGAGCAGGCGCCGTCGGACGGGATGTCGCGCACCAGGCGCCGGTGCGGACCGCTTGACGAAACCGGGCACCACGGCGCGCGATCACCTTATCCCGTCATTCCCGCGAAGGCCGGTTCCGCGTGCGTGCCGCGGTCGGCGGCCAACCGCGGACGTCGTCCTGCTCGGCAGCGGTCGTGTTCATCGGCAAGGCGCGACGCGCATGGATCCCGGCTTTGGCCGGGATGACGAGCGGCAAACGCGAAGCGTGCTGGACCGGGCGTTGCGGCACCCATCCCTCACCGCCCCGGCTGCGTGACCGTGATCGTCGCGGGGCCGCCGCGGCCGACGCCGCGCAGGTCGGGCCGGTACATGTCCTCCACCAGCGACGGCGGCACCGTGTAGGTGCCCGGCGTCACCGCGCGCACGAGATAGAACACCTTGGCCGTGCTGCCGCTGGAGAGCTTGAGCGCGGCGATGTAGCGGTCGTCGCGGAACTCCTCGTGGCGCAGCTCCGCGGCCTGCGCACGTTCGCCGATCTCGATGCCGTCGACCACGACGCCGGCCCACTGCTTGCCGTCGCCGAGGTTGAAGTTCTCGATCTCCAGCCCCGCCGGCAGCAGATCCGTCAGCAGCGCGTCGGGCATGTCGCGGTCGGGCGTGATGCTGACGGCGACGATGAGCGCCTCGCCCTCCTCCAGCGTGCCGCCGCTCCACGCGGCGCCTTCGGTGGTGTACCAGGCGCGCTTGACCGCGATGACGCGGTCGTCCGCCTCTGGCGCGCGGCGCGGCACGCCGGCGGCCTCGAAGCTCGCGTACAGCGGCGTCGCGCCGGCCGGCTTGAACGCGATGCCGCGCGCGACCTCGGCCGCGTCGAAGCGGCGGCCGACGATGCGCGCGGCCGCGGCCTCGCGCACGTCGTCGCCGACTGTCCACTGCCCCGAGACCCGCTTGTCGGACGCGGCCATCAGCGCCTTGCCGAGCCGCGCGAGCGCCACCTGTTCCTGCGTGCTCAGCCACAGCCAGCCCGCGTCGCGACGCGCGTCGAGCTCGCGCCCGAGGTCCACCGCGCGCGCGGCATGCACGGGCAGCGCGAGCTTGTGTTCGTGGACCAGCGCGATCATCAGCGCGTCGTCGCGCAGGCGGCTGCCGTAGTCGCCGAGGTAGCCCCGGCGCGCGGCGGGATCGCGCGCGAAGCCCTCGGCGATCGCCTTCGTGCCGCGGTTGCGGTCGCCCTGCAGCGCCAGGCCGAGGCCCAGGTGCACCAGCGGCAGGCCGGTGATGCTGCGCTTGCGGTCGGTGTCGTACAGCGCGCGCAGCGTGCCCAGCGGCGCGCGGTTGACGCGGGCCAAGACGTATCCGGCGTGCGCGCGATAGGCGAATTGCAGGTGGTCGCGGTGCTCGTAGCCGTAGAACGATCCGCCGCCGGACAGCAGGTCGTCGCCGAGCACCTTCAGCGCCTTCTGCAGCATCGCTTCGGGCACGGCGAACCCGGCGTCGCGTGCGTCGAGCAGGAACTCGACGATGTACGGCGTCAGCGCCGCGTTGACGTAGCCGTCGTCGCCCCACATCGAGAAGTGGCCGGAGGCGATCTGCATGCCCGCCAGCCGCGCGAACGCGCCCTCCATGCGCGCGCGCCGCTGCTTCGCATCGATGCCCTCGATGCCGAACATCCGCGCGGTGGCCTCGTCGAGCTCGAGCGCGGCGTAGCCCTTGCTCGTGGTCTGCTCGGCGCAGCCGTACGGATACTCGAGCGCGCCCTTGAGCGCGCTGGCGAACGGGATCGGCGGCAGCGCGCTCACCGTCATCTGCACGTTGACGGAGTCGGCCATCAGCCCGTCGATCAGGCCGGCGTCGAGCCGCAGCGTGTCGAGCGTGTCCAGCACGCGCGTGCGTGCGCGCAGCACCGACGGCCAGCCCGGCCGCACCGGCAGGTCGTGGCGCCGGTCGACGCGCGCGCCGTTGCCTGCCACGCGCACGCGCACCTGCGCGGTCGTGTAGCCCTCCCGCGCGACCAGCGGGAAGGTCAGCGTGGTCTTCTGCTCCGGCGCCAGCGACACCGTGCGGCGGCCGTCGGCGATCGACAGCGGGCCGATGCCGTCGACCTCGAGCTGGAAACTGCCTGGACGGCCGGTGAAGTTCTGCACGTCGAGCGTCACATTGCTGCGGTCGCCCGGCGCGAGCACGCGCGGCATGCTCGCCTCGGCGAGCAGCGGCGCGCGCACGACGGTCTCCTTCGCGGCGTGGCCGTAGCGCCCGCCTCCGTACACGAGCGCCGACACGCGCACCGTGCCGTTGAAGTCCGGCACGCGCAGCCGCACCCGCGCGACGCCCTTGGCGTCGAGCTTCACCGGGCCGCTGAACAGGTCGACCGTCTGCACGCGCGAGGTCGGCCGCCGCGCCTGCGGCAGCGCCTCCAGCGGCGCGTCGCCACCGAAGCGGATGCGCGCCACGCCGCCTTCGAAGCTTTCGATCACGCGCCCGTAGATGTCGTACGCGTCGACGCCGAGCCGGCGCTGCGCGAAGAAGTGCGCGCCGGCGTCGGGCACCGGGAAGCGGGTGATGTTGAGGATGCCCACGTCGACCGCGGACACGGTGACGAACGCCTCCTGCCCAGCCAGCGCCGGTGCGGCGACGGCGACGGCGAGGTCGCGCTCCGGCCGCATCAGCTTGGGCACCGACACGCCGACGTCGACGCGGCGATCGCGTCGATCCATCGGCACGTGCGCGACGCCGACCGCGCGCGCCGGCGTGATCTTGCTTGCCGCGCTGCCGCCGCGGAACACCAGCGCGGTCACGTAGACGTCGTGGCGCTCCCAGTCCTTCGTCACCGGGATTTCGAACGTCGCGCCCGGCTTGGCGTCGATCGCCTGCACGTAGAGCATCCGGTCGCTCTCGACCATCAGCAGGCCGCGACCGGGATGCGGCGGCGTCACCGTCACCTTGAGCGTGTCACCCGCGCGGTACCCGGTGCGGTCGAGCGCGAGCTTGACCTTGTCCGGGCGCGCGTCGAGGCCGCGGTTCTGGTCGTCCCAGCTCCAGCCGGCGCGGAACGGATAGCGCGTGGTGAGCTTCGTCGCCGGATCGAACACGTCGACGCGGTACTCACCCCACTCCACCGGGAAGTCCAGCCGCAGCGGCGCGCTGCCGGCGTCGACGGTGCGCGTCTCGATGTCCTCGAAGCGGCGGGTGAAGTCGTAGTCCCAGCCGCCCTCGTCGTCGTGCGTCCAGTGGTAGTCGCGATGCTCGCGCACCAGCGTCACGCGCAGGCCCTTGGCAGGACGCGGCGCGCCGTCGGCGGCCACGCGCACGAGCTGGAAGCCCGCCGTCGCGTTGGCGTCGCTGCCCTCCTTGTCGTCGAACAGCGGGCGCACGCCGACCAGCGCGTCGGCCGGCCACAGCACGCGCTTGAGCGTGCGGTTGACGCTGCGGCCGCCGGTCTCGTACACGCTGCCGGCGACGATCGCGGCGATCGGCGACACCGGCTTCGCTTCCGTCGGCAGCGCGATCGCCTGCGACAGCGTGCCGTCGGCGCCGAGCGCGGTGTCGACGACGTCCTTCGCCTCCTTCGGCAGCGCGAGCGTCGGGTCGCCGAAGAAGTAGCCGGGCAGCGATTCGACCGGATGCTGCTCGACCGCCACCGCGAGCTTCGCGGTGAACCGGTTGCCTGCCGCCGGCGCGCCGTAGAGATAGTCCGCATCCACCCGCAGCTGCAGGGGCTGGCCGGGCTTCAGCACCGGCGGCGCGTCGAGTTCGAGCTTGAGGCGCTCCGGCAGGAACTCCTCGATCCGCAGCGTCATGCCCTGCACCGCGTCCTTGCTGGACGGATCGGTGCGAAACTCCACGCGCCAGCGGCCCGTCGCGGCGTCCGCCGGGATGACCTGCTCGTGGCGCACGTACCCCTGCGCGTCGGGCTGCAGGCGCGTCTCGATCAGCGTCTTGCCGTCCGGCTGCACGTAGCGCAGGAACACCGGTTGGGCACCGCCGGAGGCGGCGCCGGCGGGCTGCGCGCCGCGCTTGCCCTTCGACGCGATCGGCATGCCGTCCTGGTCGCGCAGCAGCGCGGAGACGCGCACGGTCTCGCCGGGTCGGTAGAGGTCGCGGCCGGACCACGCGAACACGTCGAACCACGCCTGCTCGCGGCCGGCGACCGCGAATTCCGACAGGTCCAGCGCGGGCTGGTTGAACGGCAGCAGCGACACGTCGTCGCCCTTGCGCGCGACCAGCAGGTGGCCGGCGTCGAGCGCGTAATTGAGCAGCGCGTTGCCGTGGCGGTCGGTGGTGCCCTTCAGCACGTCCTCGCCCTTGGCGTCGAGCACGCGCAGCTCGACCATGTTGACGGCGTCGCCGGTTTCCAGCGACGCGGCGTGGACGAACAGGCGGTCCTCGTACGCGCGCACGTGCAGGCCGAGGTCGCTGACGGTGAAGAACGCTGTCTCGTACTCGTCGCGGAATTCGCCGGTCTTCTTCATCACCGCGAAGTACAGGCCCGGCGCCTGCAGCTCCTCGATGTCCTGCACCGGCAGGTAGGTCAGCACGCGCTCGTTGGTCTTGCCGCCGAGCACGAAGCGGTTGACGTAGACCGGTTCGGCCACCTTCGACAGCGGCTCGCGCTCGCCGTATTCGCTGCCGAGCTCCCAGCTGCCGCGGCGGCCGCCGCGCTGGTATTCGGCGAAGAACCGCGGCAGCTCCTTCTCGCGCACGCGCAGGAACTCGACGTCGACCTCCGGCACGTTGATCGACACCACCGGCAGGCCGCGGCTGTCGCGCGCGGGCAGCACGCTGCCCTGCGAGGCGAAGCCGACGACGGGATCCAGCGGCCCCGTGTGCACCGTGCGCGCCTGCTCGCGTCCCAGCCGCGTGCCGTCGGCGGCGGTGAGGCCTGCGCGCAGCGTGACGACGTAATCCTTGCCGGGCTCGACGTGCGGGAAGCGCAGCACCTTGGCATCGTCGGCGAGCACCCAGCCGCCCTTCACCGGCGCGTCGTTGGCGTCGCGCACGGACAGCAGCGTATCGAACGCCTGCGCGCCGACCAGGGGTCGGCTGAACTCGAGCGCGATCGCGAGCGTGTCGTCGTCCTGGTCGGGATACGCCGCGACCAGGCCGAAGCCCTGCACCGCCGCGCGCTGCGCCTTGACCGCCTCGCCGCTCGCCTCGGGCAGCTGCCCGTCGGTGTCGCGTCGGCACCCCGCGACCGCCATGACCGCCACCAGCACCGCACATCCCCACACACGCCACCACGCATAGCCGGATCCGTCCGGTCGCTTCGCGCCGCGCATATCGCCCTCCCAAGGTCGCGGCGAGTATAGACCTGCGTCACGCCCCGCCATGCGCGCGCCGACCGCCGGTCATGCGTGTGCATCGCATGCCGTCCGGACGTCGCGGTGGGCGGGTACAGTCGGCCGCGACGACGACGGAGTGGATGCGATGCGGATTCTGGTGCTCGGCGCAAGCGGTCTGTCCCTGTTCGGCCTCCTGGCGCTGCTGGCGTGGTTCGCCGCGCTCGTGCCGCAGCGGCCGTCGCCGCGAACGGAAGCGGCGACGCGCACGATGGCATCGTCCGGTGCGCCGACGGTCACGACCCCGCCCGTCGTCGCGACGCCGCAGCCGGCGACGACGGACACCGCGATCGGCATCGACGCGTGGTGCGGCACTCCGGCGCGCAACATGCTGCCGCCGACCACGCCCGCGACGGTAACCGATCGCGTGTTCTATGCAGGCGCGCTCGGGCGCGAGGTGCTGAAGGCGACGCACGTGCTGTCCGACGGGACGGTCCTGATCGGCGGCAGCGCGCAGGATCTCGACTGGGTGCCGGCGAACGTGCCGCGCACCACGCTGGACGGCTCCGCCATCCGCAACGCGCAGGGCACGGGTCGCATCGCGTTCCTGCTGCACGCCAGCGTCGACCTGTCCACGCTGCTGCGCGTGGTGCGCCTGCCCGCGGGCGCGGCCGAGGACATCAGCTTCGTGCGCGCGACCAACGTGCCCGGCCAGGTGACCGGCGCGCTGGTCGTCTCCGGCACCACGCGCGACAGCAAGGCCAACGGCGGCGGCTACTTCATCGCGCGCTTGAACGGCAACTTCGTCGACGCCGCGCCCACCGCGTTCGCCTGGGTGAAGAACGTCTGGGCCACGGGCGACCACCAGGTCTTCCAGCCGTGGGACGTCGACGGCCAGGGCCGCGTGGTGTACGCCAGCGGCCAGCCCTACGGCGACGACTGGGCCGCGCTGTACCGGCTGAAGGCCGACGGCACGCCCGACGTGGTCGAACACTGGCGCTACCACGTCGCGACGCTGAAGGCCGGCGGCGCGCGCGTCGAAGGCCACTGGACGCCGGCGTCCTCGCGCACCGACGTCGACCTCGAAGGCAGCCAGATCGTGTTCAAGACGACCAACCGCTGCGACCTGCGCTCGTGGACCGCGGCCGACTACGACGCGGTGATCGAGGACGAGAACGGCACCACCAAGCAGGGCCAGTGGCCGATGGACCTGTTCTTCGACGGGCCGTGCAACCCGAACGCCGGATCGACGACGCAGTCCGGGCCGGGCTACACCGGCTACGCGATGGGCGCGCATCCGACGCAGCGCATCGGCGGCGTCGCGCTCGACCGCCGCACCGGCGCGATGTTCGTCGGCTTCAGCATCCAGTCGCGCCTGCCCGACGGCAACCCGGACTTCGAGCCCGCGGTGATCGCGTTCGACGCCGACGGCCGCAAGCGCTGGTGGGCGCGGCTGTACCGCGAGAGCACGTCGCGCTCCACGCCGGACCAGTACGTGGACGCGCTCGCGATCGACTACTCGAAGCCCGCCGACGCCGGCAGCGTCGTCGTGCTCGCGCGCAGCCACGGCAACAACACGATCAACCTGTGGCCGGGCAACGCCATTCCCGCCTCGCGCAATCCGGACAACCCCGGCTTCGCGTTCCAGAACGGGTTCACCGGCACGAACGGCAACATCCACCTGTCCTGGGTCGGCAAGCTGCGGCTGGGTGACGGCCGGCTGATGCACGCGAGCTGGCTCGCCGCCTACCAGGCGTCGCACGACCTCACGCAGGCGCCGTATTCCGATCCGATCCTCGACGGCTGGCCCAGCCACAACGCCGGCTGGCCGCAGCTCAACACCACGCGCTGCCGGCCGGACGTGCGCACCGACCTCGCCGGTCGCGTCTACGTGCTCTGCACCGGCCAGCGCTCGGTGACCACCCGCAACGCGTTCCAGAAGATGCCCAAGTCGAGCAGCCAGCCGACGCCGAGCTGGCCGGACTTCGTGCGCGTGTTCGATCCCACGCTGAAGACGCTGGCCTACGGCTCGATCCTGAGCGGCCAGTGGGATTCGAGCGGCGCCGGCGGCGGCAACATCGCGCTCACCGGCGTGGCGCCATTCGACGGCGGCGTGCTCGTCGTCGGCCACCATCGGGCGGACGCGAACAACGCCGTGCAGGGCAACGCGCTGCCGGCCGTCGGCGTGCCGGCCTGGGGCACCGGCGCGCCCGCCGGCGAAAGCGCCGTGGTGGCGCGCCTGGAGTTCTGATCGATCGCGCCGATCGCCGCACGGAAACGAAGACGCCGCCCGCGGGCGGCGTCTTCGCATGCGGCCCGCGCAACCGTCAGTACGGCGCGGAGGGCTCCACCGGCTCCGGCGTGCCGTCTGCGATCGCCGGCGCGTCGACGATACGTTCGTCGTCCAGCGATGCGTCCACCCGCTCCACCGCCTGCAGGCACTCGTCCTCGGCCAGCCGCATCAGGGTGACGCCCTGCGTGTTGCGGCCGACCTGCGAGATCTCCGCCGCGCGCGTGCGCACCAGCGTGCCGGCATCCGAAATCAGCAGCACCTCGTGGTGGTCCGACAGTTGCACCGCGCCGACCAGCTTGCCGTTGCGGCTGGTGGTCTGCAGCGCGATCACGCCCTGCGTGCCGCGGCCCTTCTTCGGGTACTCGGCCACCGGCGTGCGCTTGCCGTAGCCGCGCTGGCTGGCGGTGAGGATGTCGCCCTCGCCCTCCACCACGATCAGGCTGACCACGCACTCGTTCTCGGCCAGGCGGATGCCGCGCACGCCGGTGGCGGTGCGGCCCATCGAGCGCACCTCGCTCTCGTCGAAGCGCACGGCCTTGCCGTTGCTCGCGAACAGCATGATGTCGCGCGCGCCGTCGGTCAGCGCCACGTCGACCAGCGCGTCGCCGTCCTCGAGCCCGATGGCGATCTTGCCGCGCTGCAGGCGGAACGCGAACTCGGTCAGCGGCGTCTTCTTGACGGTGCCGTTGCGGGTGGCGAAGAACACGAACTGGCCCTCACCGTACTCGCGCACCGGCAGCACGGCCTGCACCTGCTCGCCGGCCTCCAGCGGGATCCAGTTGATGATCGGGCGGCCACGCGCGTTCGGGCCCGCCTCGGGCAGCACGTGCACCGGCAGCCAGAACACGCGGCCGCTGCTGGTGAACGTCAGCAGCGTGTCGTGCGTGTTGACCAGCCACAGCCGGTCGATGAAGTCCTCTTCCTTCGTCGCCGCCGCGGCGCGGCCGCGGCCGCCGCGCTTCTGCGCGCGGTAGGCGCTGACCGGCTGGCGCTTGGCGTAGCCGGCGTGCGACAGCGTGACCACGACGTCCTCCGGCGCGATCAGGTCGAGGATGTCGAGGTCCTCCTCGCTGGCGCGGATCTCGCTGCGGCGCGCGTCGCCGAACTCTGCCTTCAGGTTGCGCAGCTCCTCGCGGATCACCTCGCGCAGGCGGTCGGGGTTCTCGAGGATCTCGATCAGCCCGCGGATGGTCTCCAGCAGCTGGCGGTACTCGTCGGTGAGCTTGTCCTGCTCCAGCCCGGTCAGGCGGTGCAGGCGCATCTCGAGGATCTGCTGCGCCTGCGTTTCGGTGAGCTGGTAGCCGGACCCGGTCAGACCGACGCCCGCGGGCAGGTTCTCCGGGCGCGACGCGTCGGCACCGGACGCCGCCAGCAGCGCGCCGACCATGCCCGGCTCCCAGGTGCGCGCCAGCATGCGTTCGCGCGCCTCCTGGGGCGTGGCCGACGTCTTGATCAGGTCGATCATCTCGTCGATGTTGGCCAGCGCGACGGTCAGGCCCTCGAGGATGTGCGCGCGTTCGCGCGCCTTGCGCAGCTCGAAGATCGTCCTGCGCGTCACCACCTCGCGGCGGTGGCGCAGGAACGCCTCCAGCATCTGCTTGAGGTTCAGCAGCTGTGGCCGGCCGTCGACGAGCGCCACCATGTTGATGCCGAACACCGACTCCATCGGCGTCTGCGAGTAGAGGTTGTTGAGCACCACCTCGGCCGACTCGCCGCGCTTGACCTCGATGTAGATGCGCATGCCGTCCTTGTCGGACTCGTCGCGCAGCTCGCTGATGCCCTCGAGCTTCTTCTCCTTCACCAGTTCGGCGATCTTCTCGATCAGCCGCGCCTTGTTGACCTGGTACGGGATCTCGGTGACGACGATCGCCTCGCGGCCGCTGGTGTCGTTGACCTCGATCTCGGCGCGGGCGCGCATGCGCACGCGGCCGCGGCCGGTGCGGTACGCCGACAGGATGCCCGCGGTGCCGTTGATGATGCCGGCGGTGGGGAAATCCGGGCCGGGGATGAACTGCATCAGCGCGTCGACGTCCAGCGCGGCGTCGTCGATCAGCGCCAGCAGCGCGTCGACCACCTCGGTGAGGTTGTGCGGCGGGATGTTGGTGGCCATGCCGACCGCGATGCCGGCCGAGCCGTTGACCAGCAGGTTCGGGAAGCGCGACGGCATCACCGTCGGCTCGAGCTCCTTCTCGTCGTAGTTCGGCTGGAAGTCGACGGTGTCCTTGTCGATGTCGGCCATCAGCTCGTGGGTGAGCCGCGACATCCGCGCCTCGGTGTAGCGCATGGCCGCGGCGTTGTCGCCGTCGACCGAGCCGAAGTTGCCCTGCCCGTCCACCAGCAGGTAGCGCAGCGAGAACGGCTGCGCCATGCGCACCAGCGTGTCGTACACCGACTGGTCGCCGTGCGGGTGGTACTTGCCGATGACGTCGCCGACGATGCGCGCGGACTTGTAGTAGGGCTTGTTGGCGTGCGCGCCGAGCTCGTTCATCGCGTAAAGCACGCGGCGGTGCACCGGCTTCAGGCCGTCGCGCACGTCCGGGAGCGCGCGGCCGACGATCACGCTCATCGCGTAATCGAGGTAGCTGCGACGCATCTCGTCTTCGAGGTTGACCGGGATGATTTCCTTGGCGAGTTCGGCCATCAGGATTCCGTAGCTGGAAAGGCGCGGGCGGACCCGGCGCGGGCGGCCCGCGCGCGGTCGCGGTGGGCTGGATTCCGCTCGTCCAGGCGCCCGTCGCGACCGCTCCCCGCGGGCTGCGACGCGCGCCTGAAAAAGACGTGAAATGTTACCACGCGCGGCGGGTTCGCCGCACCCGTTTCGGGCGGCGAATCAAGCACTTGCGTGCGACCCCGGCGCGGCCGTGCGCGCCGCCGGCGGCACCCGCGCGCCTAGGCGGTGAACGCGGCCCGCATCGCCGCCGCGTCGGGCCGCTCGATCACGCCGCGCTCGGTCACGATCACGTCGATCAGCGCGTGCGGGGTGACGTCGAACACCGGGTTCCAGGCGCCGACGCGCTCGGCCGCGGTGCGCACGCCGCCGAGGGCGAACAGCTCCGCCGCGTCGCGCTCCTCGATGTGGATGGCCGCACCGTCGGGCGTGTCCATGTCCACGGTCGACGACGGCGCGACCACCATGAACTTCAGCCCATGGTGGCGCGCGGCGATGGCGAGCTGGTAGGTGCCGATCTTGTTGGCGGTGTCGCCGTTGGCGCAGATGCGGTCGGCGCCGACCACGACCCACTGCACGACCCCGGTCTTCATCAGGTGCGAGGCGGCGGAATCGGCGATCAGCAGCGGCGCGATGCCGTCCTGCTCCAGCTCCCACACGGTCAGCCGCGCGCCCTGCAGCCACGGCCGCGTCTCGCCGGCATAGACGCGCTCCACCCGCCCCTGCGCGACGCCGGCGCGGATCACGCCCAGCGCCGTGCCGAAGCCCGCGGTGGCCAGCGAGCCGGTATTGCAGTGGGTCAGCACGCCGCTGCCGGGCGCGATCAGCGCCGCGCCCAGCGCGCCCATGCGGCGGTTGGCGGCGAGGTCTTCCTCGGCGATGGCGTGCGCCTCGCGCGCCAGCACGTCGCGCCAGTCGGCGCCGGCCGCGGCCAGCGCGCG
>JXCB02000061.1:0-2202 GCA_000828075.3 Tolypothrix campylonemoides VB511288
TCCGTCCCCAGCAGGTGCTCCATCACGTTCGGATCGACACCGTCAGGACCGACGACCTGCACACCGAGCGCGAGCAGGGCAGCGGTGCCCTCGACACTGAGGGTGTAGGCTGGGCCGGCCAGTGACAGTCGCTGCAGCGACGGCCGCCCTGCGAGTTCATAGAGCAATCGCACCGTGTCGACCTCGCCTTCGAGCGCTGCGCGACCGGCGGCGAACTCCAGATCCCTCGCGCCGTGCTCGTGCAGCAGACGCACGAGTGCAGCCCGCCCGAGGGTCGCCGCGTACGACATCGGGGGTCCCCAGTTGCTGGCGCCGTCGATCCGGACGTGCTCGTGCACGAGTGCCGGGTTACGTGTGATGAGGTCTCGCACCGTGCCCGCATCGTCACGCCAGATCGCATCCGCGTGGCGCACCTCAGGCTGCACTAGAATTGATGTCTGCTCTCCGACACAAGATTTCTCCTGAGCTTCGCAAATTCTCAGGAGAGAACGGCGCCATTCGGCGCCAAGAAACGCAAGTTCCTAGCGCTATCGCACCTACCTGAGCGGCCGAGCCCGAGGAGACTTGATGGCCGCCTGAACCCGCCGACGCTGTTCCCCGCGAGCTCGCCGCAACGCATACAGAGACGGCATACGGACAACTCAAGACAACGGCTGTCAGCCGAAGAATCCGAGCAGAAAACCCTTGCAAGTAGCCGAGGTGTTGAGCCTACATTCCGCCAGGACAGGCATTCCGGACACATTCTGCACCCAGACGATAACATAGAACGAGAGACCCGCAGGCACGTCAGCTTAGGAGATGGCGCCACCGAGCATGAGTGGTTAGCCTGGCTAGACAAAGAGAAGCCAAGCAGGAGGCGGGTCCTCCACCAGCGCTCGAACCGATCAGCTGATACCTTGCCCGTCCGCAACCTCCTTATCTCGGGTGGCGGTGTCGTCGCGTCGGCGATGCCCTTGCCCACTGGTTCGGGAACAAGTGCCATGGGCAGCAGCTCGAATGAACACGAGTATCTAACGGCGGCGGAGGCTGCCTACATCCTTCGTTGCAGTACCAGGACTCTCGCCAGGATGCGCGCGCTCGGCACCGGGCCGAGCTTCCACAAGCAAAGCGGCCGCATACTCTACCCCCGCTACTTGCTTCGAGCTTGGGTCGACCAGTCGATTACCGTTCCTGTTCGGTCTCAGTCATGATGATGCGGCAGAGCGAACCGCAGCGGCAGCGAGGAGCGCACCTGCCGCTTATGACGGCTCTGGAGGGGGGTCTTTGTAGCACCCCCCTTCAGAAATACATGCGCGAGCACCCGTAATGAAGCTGCTGTATCGTGGCTTTGACGGGCTCGACGTGAGCTTTGCCGGGCAGATCAGTGCTGAGTTCGCCGCGGCGCTGGCGGAGGCAAAGGAACGCGCGCAAGCCACTCATCAGGACGCGCACCTCGCCTGGAACGGCGTTGAAATGCAGATCAAGGAGAGTGGAGCGAAGGGCGGGTATGCCTATATCGCGAGCACAGGCGCCTTAGGCGCCACCTGGTTCTTCAAAAAACCGAACCCTCGTGACCCATGGGGAGTGCGTGTCTCTTGCGCCTCATTTCACTTGGCCATGCACGGTTTAGGAGGTGCGCGAGCGCACCTCTACGAAACCCTCGCCCAACTCGATGTTCGGCTTGGCCGCGAAGGAGAGAGCATTGGACGCGTAGACTATGCGCTCGATTTCCTGGCTCCTGAGTTCACCCTGATCAAAGACAACTTTGTCACTCACTCGAATGCGAACCTGGGGGAGCATTTCGAATCTGTCGACCTGACCGTGAACGGAAGGTCGAGTCGGTGCACGTCCGTGACGGTCGGCCGTAATCCGGGACGGGTCGTGATCGTCTATGACAAGCGCGCAGAGATCATCGCCAAGCGGAAGCTTGCATGGTGGGACATTTGGGACGCAGCACTCCTCTCCGCCGGCGAGCAGCCGCTTACTCGCGAAGATCCTAAACAAAGCCGGGTTTGGCGGGTCGAGCTCCGCGCTGGCAAACACCACCTTAAAGAGCGTTGGAACATTAGGCGTTGGACCGACCTCGACGAGCGATTTGGGGACACGATCGCCGCCACTCTCGATGCAGTCCGTTACACGACGCCCTCGGAAGACTCGAACCGGTCCCGCTGGCCGGATCACGACCTGTGGACGCGCGTGAGAACCGAGACAGCTAGCGACCTA
>JXCB02000061.1:11134-12367 GCA_000828075.3 Tolypothrix campylonemoides VB511288
ACACGCGGCTCTGCGCGCGCAGGTCGGCGCCGGTGCGGATGCCGAGCCGCTCCATCTTGGCCGCGGTGACCGGGCCGACGCCGTGAAAGCGCCGCACCGGCAGCGAGGCGACGAACTCGGGCCCGCGCGCCGGCGGGATCACGCACAGGCCGTCGGGCTTGTTCTGGTCGGACGCGAGCTTGGCGATAAACTTGTTGTAGGAGACGCCGGCCGACGCGGTGAGCCCGGTCTCGGCGCGGATGCGCGCGCGAATCTCCTCGGCGATCCCGCGCGCCGAGCCGAGCTGCCGGCGATCCTCGCTCACGTCTAGATAGGCTTCATCGAGCGAGAGCGGCTCGATCAGCTCGGTGTAATCGGCAAAGATCGCGCGGATCTGGGCGGAGACGGCGCGATAGACGTCGAAGCGCGGCGGCACGAAGATCAGCTCGCGGCAGCGGCGGAGCGCGCTCACCGACGGCATCGCCGAGCGGACGCCGAACGCCCGCGCCTCGTAGCTCGCGGCCGCAACCACCCCGCGCGGCTCGGCGCTGCCCACCGCCACCGGCCGCCCGCGCAGCTCGGGCCGGTCGCGTTGTTCGACCGACGCGAAGAAGGCGTCCATGTCGATATGGATGATCTTGCGCGGGCGATCGGCGGGCGCGTCGCTCATCGGCGAGAGATGTTGGCTGGGGCGGCAGGATTCGAACCTGCGAATGACGGTACCAAAAACCGTTGCCTTACCACTTGGCGACGCCCCAGCAGGCCGGCGGCGCTTATAGCCGCGCCGCCGGCCCTGAAAAGACTTTTAGTCGATGCGCTGGACCCAGCCATGCGGATCGGGAGCCTGGCCGCGCTGGATCGGTATCTTATACACATCTAGATGTGTATAAGAGACAGTCCGGGACAAGCCCGGCGCAGTACGCCCATTTCCTTAGAAAGGAGGTGATCCAGCCGCAGGTTCCCCTACGGCTACCTTGTTACGACTTCACCCCAGTCGCTGAGCCTACCGTGGTCAGCTGCCTCCTTGCGGTCTGTCTCTTATACACATACACAGTTGTTGTCCACTGCCACTCTGAAGCTGTAGTAAAGGTGCACGGGGTCTTTCCGTCTGACCGCGGGAACCCCGCATCTTCACGGGGAATTCAATTTCGCTGAGCCTGTGTTGGAGACAGTGGGGAAGTCGTTACGCCATTCGTGCAGGTCGGAACTTACCCGACAAGGAATTTCGCTACCTTAGGACCGTTATAGTTACGG
>JXCB02000061.1:13266-14261 GCA_000828075.3 Tolypothrix campylonemoides VB511288
CGATGCAGACACCGCCATGCAGCGCTACGACATGGCCTTCGCGGATCGCTTCCGACTGAGCGGCGAGGCTCGCGGCATAATTGCCGCCGCACTTGGCAGCGCCGGTGCCGCCCGGCGCGGCGCGGGTGTAGTCCTGGCTCACCCACACGCTGATGCTCGGCGCGCCGCCTTTGAAATAGGCGCCGACCGACGAGGCGATCACGATGTAGAGATATTCGGACGCCGGCTTCACGCCGAGGAACACCTCCGACGCGATCATGAACGGGCGGAGGTAGAGCGCGCCGCCCTCGATCGGCGGAATCCAGGCGCGGTCGACCTGCACCAGCTGGCGGATCGATTCGACGAACAGCTCTTCCGGCAGTTCGGCCATGGCCATGCGCCGGGCCGAATCGCGGAAGCGGCGGGCATTGGCGTCGGGGCGAAACAGCGCGACCCCGCCATCGTCGAGGCGATAAGCCTTCAGCCCCTCGAAAATCTCCTGGGCGTAATGAAGGACCGCCGTCGCGGGGTCGAGCGACAGGGGCCCGCGCGGGCCGATCGTCGCGTCGCGCCAGCCATTTGCCTCGCTGTAGCGGATCGTGACCATGTGATCGGTGAACAGCCGGCCGAAGCCCGGATTGGCGAGCTTCTCGTCGCGTTCGTTCGCCGGCACCGGCGCCGGGTTGGCGGTGAAGCTGAAGTCGAGAGCAGCGGCAGCGTTCATCTCAGTCCCCTGGAACTTGCCAGCCGCCTATGGCCGATGGCAGGGCCGGTCAACATGGCACTCTCCACAGGCGGCGCCTCTGCCCTCTTCCTGCGCGAAGCCGAAGTCCGGCGCGGCCTCGAACTGCTGTTCGTCGGCCAGGCGGAACTGGGCCGCGCGATCGAGCCGCTGCTCGCCGAGTTCGGGCTGGGCCGGGCGCACCAGCGCGCGCTCTACTTCATCGGTCGTCATCCGGACCTGACCGTGGGTGCGCTGATCGGTCATCTCGGCATCACCAAACAGTCGCTCAACC
>JXCB02000004.1 GCA_000828075.3 Tolypothrix campylonemoides VB511288
GTTGGTGACGAACAGGTCGTCGCCGACCAGCTGCACCTTGCTCCCTAGCGCCTGCGTGAGCTGCTTCCAGCCGGCCCAGTCATGCTCGGCCATGCCGTCCTCGATGGTCACGATCGGGTATTCGCGGCACCAGCCGGCGAGGAACTCGACGAACTGCTCGCTGGTCAGCCGCTTGCCTTCGCCGGTGAGGTGGTACTTGCCGTTCTCGTAGAACTCGCTGGACGCCACGTCGAGGCCGAGCAGCACGTCCTCGCCGGCGCTGTAGCCGGCCTTGCCGATCGCTTCGAGGATCGTCTCGAGCGCTTCCTCGTTGCTGCGCAGGTCCGGCGCGAAGCCGCCCTCGTCGCCGACCGCCGTGCTCAGGCCGCGGCCCTTCAGCACCGCCTTCAGCGCGTGGAAGATCTCGGTGCCCGCGCGCAGCGCTTCGGAGAACGACTCGAAGCCCACCGGCAGCACCATGAATTCCTGCAGGTCGACGTTGTTGTCGGCATGCGCGCCGCCGTTGATGATGTTCATCATCGGCACCGGCAGCGTCACCGCGCGATCGCCGGCGAGGTGGCGCCACAGCGGCTGGCGCCTCGAGGCGGCCACCGCGTGCGCCGCGGCCAGCGACACGCCCAGCAGCGCGTTCGCGCCGAGCCGGCCCTTGTTCTCGGTGCCGTCGAGGTCGATCAGGCGGCGATCGAGCCCGGCCTGGTCGGCCGCGTCGAAGCCGTCGAGCGCATTCGCGATCGCGCCGTTGACGTTGTCCACCGCATGGCGCACGCCCTTGCCGAGGTAGCGCGTCTTGTCGCCGTCGCGCAGCTCCACGGCCTCCTTCGTGCCGGTGGACGCACCGGACGGCACCGCGGCGCGGCCGCTGCTGCCGTCGGCCAGCGTGACCTCGGCTTCGAGCGTGGGATTGCCGCGGCTGTCGAGGATTTCGCGCGCGTGGACGGCGGTGATCGTGGTCATCGTGTCGTCGGATGCCTGTGCGATGGGGGAAATGGGTGCGGCGGCTCAGAGGCCGCTTTCGAGGAAGCCGTTGCGCTTGGTCACCGCGTCGAGCTCCTTCAGCGTCTCCAGCAGCGCGCGCATCTTCGGCAGCGGCCACGCGTTCGGGCCGTCGGAGAGCGCCTTCTCCGGGTCGGGATGCGTCTCGGCAAAGAGGCCGTCGATGCCCACCGCCACCGCCGCGCGCGCCAGCACCGGCACGAACTGGCGCTGGCCGCCGCTGGACGTGCCCTGCCCGCCGGGCAGCTGCACCGAATGCGTCGCGTCGAACACCACCGGGCAGCCGGTCTCGCGCATCACCGCGAGGCTGCGCATGTCGCTGACGAGGTTGTTGTAGCCGAAGCTCGCGCCGCGCTCGCAGACCAGGATCTGGTCGTTGCCGGTGGACTTCGCCTTCTCGACCACGGGCTTCATGTCCCACGGCGCTAGGAACTGGCCCTTCTTGATGTTCACCGGCTTGCCCGCGCTGCAGACGTTGCGGATGAAGTCGGTCTGGCGCACGAGGAACGCCGGGGTCTGCAGCACGTCCACGACGGCGGCGACTTCGTTCATCGGCGTGTACTCGTGCACATCGGTGAGCACCGGCACGCCGATCTGGCGCTTCACCTCGCCCAGCACCTTCAGCCCTTCCTCCATGCCCGGCCCACGGAAGCTGGTGCCGGACGTGCGGTTGGCCTTGTCGAAGCTGGACTTGAAGATGAAGGGGATGCCGAGCGCGCCGGTGATCTCCTTGAGCTGGCCGGCGACGTCGAGCTGCAGCTGCAGCGATTCGACGACGCAGGGGCCGGCGATCAGGAAGAACGGCTTGTCGAGGCCGACATCGAATCCGCAGAGCTTCATGCGCTCGCCTCCTTCAGCAGGCGGCCGCCCGCCTGCGCCTTGTGCTCGCGCGCCGCGCGGATGAAGCCGATGAACAGCGGGTGCCCGTCGCGCGGCGTGGACAGGAATTCGGGGTGCGCCTGGCAGGCCAGGAACCACGGGTGCTTCGCGCGCGGCAGCTCGATCATCTCGACCAGCGTCTCGTCGATCGACTTCGCGCTGATCACCAGGCCCGCGTCCTCGAGCCGCGCCAGGTAGCGGTTGTTGAACTCGTAGCGGTGCCGGTGGCGCTCGCCGACGATGTCGCGAGCGTAGAGCTCGCGCGCCAGCGTGCCGGCCTTGAGGCGCTGCTCCTGCAGGCCGAGCCGCATGGTGCCGCCGAGGTCGGACTCCTCGCTGCGGCGCTCCACCTCGCCGGTGGCGGTGCGCCACTCGGTGATCAGGCCGATCACCGGATGCGGCGTCGCCTTGTCGTTCTCGGTGCTGTTGGCGCCCTCGAGACCGGCCACGTGGCGCGCGTAGTCCACCACCGCGGCCTGCATGCCGTAGCAGATGCCAAAGTACGGGATGCCCGCCTCGCGCGCGTGGCGCGCGGTGTGCACCTTGCCCTCGAAGCCGCGGTCGCCGAAGCCGCCCGGCACCAGGATGCCGTCCAGCCCCTGCAGCACCTTCAGCCCGTCGCGCTCGACGTCTTGCGATTCCAGCCACCTCAGCCGCACGCGGGTGCGCTGGCGCAGGCCGCCGTGCTTCAGCGCCTCGGCGAGCGACTTGTACGCGTCCTGGTGGTCGACGTACTTGCCGACGACGCCGATGACGACCTCGTCGACCGGGTGCTCGGTCGCGTCCACCACCGCGTTCCATTCCGACAGGTCCGCCGGGCCGGCCTGCACGCGCAGGCGGTCGAGCACGATCGCGTCGAGCTGCTGCTCGTGGAACCATTGCGGCAGCTTGTAGATGTTGTCCAGGTCGATGGCGGAGATGACCGCCTTCTCCGGCACGTTGGTGAACAGCGCGATCTTGCGCCGCTCGCTGTCCGGCAGCGGGCGCTCGCTGCGGCACAGCAGCACGTCGGGCTGGATGCCGATCGAGCGCAGCTCCTTCACCGAGTGCTGCGTCGGCTTGGTCTTGAGCTCGCCGGCCGCGGCGATCCACGGCACCAGCGTGAGGTGCAGGAACAGCGCGCCCTCGGGCCCGCGCTCGCTGCGGATCTGGCGGATCGCCTCGAGGAACGGCAGCGATTCGATGTCGCCGACCGTGCCGCCGACCTCGACCAGCGCGATGTCGAAGCCTTCGGTGGCCTCCACGATGCAGCGCTTGATCTCGTCGGTGATGTGCGGGATCACCTGCACGGTGCCGCCGAGGTAGTCGCCGCGGCGCTCCTTGCGGATCACGTTGTCGTAGATCCGGCCGGTGGTGATCGAGTTCCTGCGCGACAGCCGCGTGCGCACGTAGCGCTCGTAGTGGCCCAGGTCCAGGTCGGTCTCGGCGCCGTCGTCGGTGACGTAGACCTCGCCGTGCTGGAACGGGCTCATCGTGCCCGGGTCGACGTTGATGTAGGGGTCGAGCTTCATCATCGTCACGCGCAGGCCGCGCGATTCGAGGATGGCCGCCAGCGACGCGGCCGCGATGCCCTTGCCGAGCGAGGACACCACGCCGCCGGTGACGAAGATCAGGGGAGTCATGACAGAGGGGGCGCTGGAAACCGGCATTCTAGCCGCTCGGCCCGGGCGCCGCGAGCGGGTGCATCGCGTCGCGCGGCGCGCAACCGACTGAGCGCAAAGGAAAACGCCCCGCGGTGGCGGGGCGTTTCCGGAACGGACGGACGCACGGGTCAGCCGCGCTCGTCTTCCTCTTCCGGCTCGCGCGGCTGCTGCTCGGCGGCCTTCGCGCGCTTGCGCTCCAGCTCCTGCCGCTTCTTCTCGGCTTCGGCCTTCTTGGCGTCCGCCGACTGGGCGCCTTCGCCCTGCCCGGCCTTCTGCGGCTGCTGGGCCATCACCATCGGTGCGGCGACCAGCCCGATGGCGGCGGTGAGCAGCACCAGGGCGCGCAGCTTCATGGGAACCTCCAGCGTTGTGCGGATGACGTCGCCGCAGGCTACGCGCGCCGGTCTGGCCGCGGGGTGAATGCGGCCGCGCGCTTGACCGCCTCCGGGGGCGTCGCCATCCTCGCCGCCTCTTCGGAGCACCCCATCGCATGAGCACCCGCTACAACGCCGCCGACATCGAGGTCCTGTCGGGGCTGGACCCGGTCAAGCGTCGTCCGGGCATGTACACCGACACCGCGCGGCCGAACCACCTCGCGCAGGAAGTCATCGACAACGCGGTGGACGAAGCGCTGGCCGGGCACGCGCGCGCGATCGACGTCGTGCTGCACGCCGACGGCAGCTGCGAGGTCGCCGACGACGGCCGCGGCATGCCGGTGGACATCCACCCCGAGGAGAAGATCCCCGGCGTCGAGCTGATCCTCACGCGACTGCACGCGGGCGGCAAGTTCAGCAACAAGAACTACACGTTCAGCGGCGGCCTGCACGGCGTCGGCGTCAGCGTGGTCAACGCGCTGTCGAAGAAGGTGGAGGTGCACATCAAGCGCGAGGGGCAGGAATTCCGCATGGAGTTCCGCGACGGCGACCGCGCGTCCGCGCTGGATGTCGTCGGCACCGTGGGCAGGAAGAACACCGGCACCCGCCTGCGTTTCTGGCCCAACGCGAAGTACTTCGACACGCCGAAGTTCAACCTGCGCGCGCTGAAGCACCTGCTGCGCGCGAAGGCCGTGCTGTGCCCGGGGCTGACCGTGCGCCTGCACGACGTCGCCAGCGACGAACGCGCCGAATGGCACTACGAGGACGGCCTGCGCGACTACCTGCGCGGCGAGCTGGCCGGGCGCGAACTGCTGCCGCCGGACCTGTTCGTGGGCGCGCTGAAGAAGGACACCGAGGTCGTGGACTGGGCGGTGGCGTGGGTGCCCGAGGGCGAGCTGGTGCAGGAGAGCTACGTCAACCTGATCCCGACCGCGCAGCACGGCACGCACGTCAACGGCCTGCGCACCGGCTTCACCGACGCGCTGCGCGAGTTCTGCGATTTCCGCAACCTGCTGCCGCGCGGCGTCAAGCTGGCGCCGGAGGACGTCTGGGACCGGGTGTCGTTCGTGCTGTCGCTGAAGATGACCGACCCGCAGTTTTCCGGCCAGACGAAGGAGCGCCTGTCCTCGCGCCAGGCCGCCGGCTTCGTCGAGGGCGCCGCGCACGACGCGTTCTCGCTGTGGCTCAACCAGCACGTGGAGCTCGGCGGGAAGATCGCGCAGCTCGCCATCGAGCGCGCCGCCGCGCGACTGAAGACCGAGAAGCAGATCGTCCGCAAGAAGGTCACCCAGGGCCCGGCGCTGCCGGGCAAGCTCGCCGACTGTTCCTCGCAGGATCTCTCGCGCACCGAGCTGTTCCTCGTCGAGGGCGACTCCGCCGGCGGCAGCGCCAAGCAGGCGCGCGACAAGGAGTTCCAGGCGATTCTTCCGCTCAGAGGCAAGATCCTCAACACCTGGGAAGTGGCGTCCGGCAGCGTGCTCGGTTCGCAGGAAGTGCACGACCTCGCGGTGGCGATCGGCTGCGATCCGGGCAAGGAGGATCTGTCGGGCCTGCGCTACGGCAAGGTCGTCATCCTCGCCGACGCGGATTCCGACGGCCTGCACATCGCGACGCTGCTGTCGGCGCTGTTCCTGCGGCATTTCCCGGCGCTCGTCGCGGCCGGCCACGTGTTCGTGGCGATGCCGCCGCTGTTCCGCGTCGACGTGGGCAAGCAGGTGTTCTACGCGCTCGACGAGGAGGAAAAGCGCCTGCTGCTGGAGAAGATCCAGCGCGAGAAGCTCAAGGGGCAGGTGAACGTCACCCGCTTCAAGGGCCTCGGCGAGATGAACCCCTCGCAGCTGCGCGAATCGACGATCCATCCGGACACGCGCCGGCTGGTGCAGCTCACCGTGGACGACGCCGACGCGACACGCGGGCTGATGGACATGCTGCTCGCGAAGAAGCGCGCGTCCGACCGCAAGGCGTGGCTCGAGACGAAGGGCGACCTGGCGACGCTGGAAGTCTGACGTCGCGATCGCCCGCCATCGGCCGTCGCGACGACCCCCGTTCGACTCGAGGCGAGCGCTTCCGTACGGCGCGACTGGAAACGAAGGGCGATCCCGCGACGCCGGCGATGCAGTCCGCCGGCGCCCGTTCGGCGGCGCATGGGGGTTTTCCCGCTTGCGCGGCTGGGTCATGTCACCGATGCGACCGACCGCGGCGGGCTCCCATGCTGCCGGAGCGCAATCCGCGCCCCGTCCCGCTGGAGCCCGTCATGCCGTTGTCGTCCCCCCGTCGCCTGCACGCGAGCGTGCTGGCCGCGGCGATCCTCGCCTCGCCGCTGATCGCCGACGCGCGCCGCCTCGATACCGCACTCGAAGCGCTGCTGCCCACGCTCGCCGCCACGCAGCAGGTCGAAGTCATCGTCAGCTTCCACGGAACGGGGCCGCTCACCGACGCGCAGCTCGCGCGGCTCGGCGCGCTCGGCTTCACCGGGCGCCGCATGGACTCGCTTCCGATCGCCGGCGTGCTCGCCACGCCCGCGCAGGTCCGCCAGCTGCTGGCGATGAGCGACGTGCGCTCGGTCTGGTACAACGCGCCGCTGCAGTACGAGAACCGCGAAGCCACCGCGCTGACCAGCGTCGACGCGCTGCGCCTCGACCCCGCGCTGCGCCGCAACGGCCTGCCCTACACCGGCAAGGGCATCGGCGTGGTCGTCAACGATTCCGGCGTCGACGGCACGCATCCCGACATCAAGTTCGGCTCGCACGTCGTGCAGAACGTCGCCGCGCAGGCCAACCTGCGCAACCTCGCCGGCATCGGCCCGGTGACGCGCATCGAGAACCTGCCGAACACCGACATCGGCGGCGGCCACGGCTCGCACGTGGCCGGCATCATCGGCGCCACCGGCGAGGCGTCGGATCCGGCCGGTGCGTTCGAGGGCGTCGCGCCCGGCGCGTCGATCGTCGGCCACGGTTCGGGGGCGGCGCTGTTCATCCTCGACACGGTCGGCGGCTTCGACTACGCGCTGACCAACCAGGCCAAGTACGGCATCCGCGTCGTCTCCAACTCGTTCGGCAACACCGGCGACGTCTGCACCGACTTCGACCCGGACGACCCGACCAACATCGCCACCAAGGCGCTGGCCGACCGCGGCGTGGTCGTCGTGTTCTCCGCCGGCAACGCCGGCCCGGGCGAGTGCACCATCACCGGCAACTTCAAGAAGGCGCCGTGGGTGGTCACCGTGGCCGCCGGCGACAAGCAGGGCCGGCTGGCGGACTTCTCCTCGCGCGGCGTGGACGGCGGCGGCGGCACGGCGGTGGTGGGCGGCGAGACGCTGGCCTGGGTGGACCGCCCGACCGTCACCGCGCCGGGCGTGGACATCTACTCGGTGCGCGCGTCGACCGCGGATCCGACCTACCACGCCGGCATCGACGGCGAGATCGCCGAGATCGGCGAGAACAACGCGCTGTACTACACCAAGCTCAACGGCACCTCGATGGCGGCGCCGCACGTGTCCGGCATCGTCGCGCTGATGCTGGAGGCGAACCCCTCGCTGGGCTGGCGCGAGGTCAAGCGCATCCTGCAGGACACCGCGACCAACATGCCCGGCCGCGCGGCCTGGGAAGCCGGCGCCGGCTACGTCAACGCGCATTCGGCGGTGAAGGCCGCGCTCGGCGCCGGCGGCTACGGCGCGACCGTCAACGCCAACCGCACGTTCAACGCGAACGCGCAGGTGTCGGTGGCGTCGAGCACCGACTACGCGGTGGACTTCAGCCCGGTCGGGCCGACGGAGACGGTGAGCTTCGACGTCGCGCCCGGCATCGCGCTGGTCAACGCGCGCGCGCAGGTGGGCGAGAACACGGTCGCCATCGCGCTGACCGATCCGACCGGCAAGCGCTACGGCTCGTCGATCGCGCTGCCGGTGCTCGGCGAGAACATCGCGGTGTCGGCGCCGGGCGTGCCCGGCACGTGGTCGCTGACGGTGCGCGGCGTGGGCGCGGTGTCCGGCGTGGCGCTGGATCCGGCGGGCGCCACCAACGGCTACGGCGTGCCCGGCACGATCGACGTCAACCTCAAGCAGCTCAAGACCGACGGCTTCACCGGGCTCGCCGACGTCGCCGGCCATCCGGCGCAGGCGTTCGTCGAGTTCGCGGTGTCCAACCGGCTGGCCGACAGCTTCGCCGACGGCCGCTTCCGCCCGAACGACGCGCTGACGCGCGGCGACCTCGCGCAGTACCTGCTGATGGGCGGCGGCGTGCGCCAGGCGCTGCCGTTCGGCGGGCCGGCCACCGCGCGCGACGTCGGCATCGCCAACCCGCTGTATCCGTTCGTGCAGTCGTCCGTGGCGTCCGGCGCGGCGCTGCGCGACCTCGGGCACGACGACGCGGGCGTGATCGGCCTCGTGGACGGCGCGTTCCGCGCGTCGGACGCGGTGACGCGGGTGAGCCTGGCCTATTCGCTGGTGCAGAGCCTCGGGCTGCAGGCCGAAGCGCAGGGCTTCACCGGCACGCTCAGCGTGCTGGCCGACGGCAAGCGCGTGCCGATCGAGGACGCCGCGGCGATCCCGGCCTCGCTGCGCGGCTACGTGCAGCAGGCGCTGGACCTCGGCGTGATCGAAGCGAGGTTCACCGTCTCGCAGGGCGCCTTCGACCTGCAGCCGACGCTGCGCGCGCACTTCGATCCGACGGCCAAGGTCACGCGCGGCGCGTTCGCCGCCGCGGCGACGCGCCTGCTCGGCGTGCGCGGTCGCTGACGACGGCGGCTGTCCTCCGCTACGGCGCGGTTCGGGGGAGCCGCGCCGTAGCGCCCCCGGGGCTCGCCGCGCACGCGGCGGGTCCCGGTTCTTTCCGGTCGGGCGGACGGTCGCGTACGCCGGTGTATGCTCGCGCCCACCCCGCCGGACGCCCGACGATGACGATGCGCGCACTCGCCGTGATGATGGTTTCGATCGCGGCCGCCGCGCTGCTCGCCGCCTGCGGCAGCGGCCCGGTGCGCCGCGTGTCCGAACCCGCCGCGCGCATCCAGCAGCTCACCGTGGGCGCCGACGGGCGCTGGTCGATCGACCTGCGCATCGAGAACTACAGCAGCGTGCCGATGCGCTTCGAGCGCGTGTCGCTCGCGCTCGAGGTCGCGGGCCAGGAGGCGGGCACGCTGGACGGCGCGCCCGCCGTCGGCATCGGGCCGGAATCGGCCGACGTGGTGACGCTGGCGCTGTCGCCGTCGACCGAAGCGAAGATCGCCGTGGCCGACGCGCTCGCGAGCGGCCGTTCCGTCGCCTATCGCCTGCAGGGCCGCGTCGATGCGATCCCCGAAGACCGCAAGCTGCGCAGCTTCGACATCGAGCGCAGCAGCGCGTTGAATCCCGCGCCGGGATTGCCCGGCGTGATGCGCTAGAAGCGGGAGCTCGGATCCGGGACTGGGGACTGAAGATGCTCCACCGCGCGACGAACGCGTCGCGCGCCCGCATCGCTTCTCGCCCCTCCTGCGTTCCAGCGCTCGACGCCGCCGCTCCTCACCCGCCCCCAGTCCCCAGCCCCCAGCCCCGCCCATGAACACCTACAACGCCCCGCTCGACGACATCCGCTTCGTGCTGTTCGACCTGCTCGGCGTCGATGCCGAATTCGCGCGGCTCGGGCACGACGAGGCCACGCGCGACGTGGTCGAGGCGATCCTCGAGGAAGGCGCGCGCTTCAACGAATCGGTGCTCGCGCCGCTCAACGCGGTCGGCGACCGCGTCGGCAGCACGTTCGACAAGGCGACCGGCGCGGTGACCACGCCGCCGGGCTTCCGCGAGGCCTACGCGCAGTTCGTCGACGGCGGCTGGTCGGGGCTGACCGCGCCCGTCGAACACGGCGGCCAGGGCCTGCCGCACACGGTCGGCATCCCGGTGAAGGAGATGATCGACGCGGCGAACCTCGCGTGGGGCAACTTCCCGCTGCTGTCGCATGGCGCCACCGAGGCGCTGCTGCACCACGGCGCGGACTGGCAGCGCGCGCTCTTCCTGAAGCCGCTGATCGAAGGCCGCTGGACCGGCACGATGTGTCTCACCGAACCGCACTGCGGCACCGACCTCGGCCTGCTGAAGACGCGCGCGGAGCCCGCCGGCGACGACGGCCGCTACGCGATCACCGGCACCAAGATCTTCATCACCGCCGGCGAGCACGACCTCACCGAGAACATCGTGCATCTCGTGCTCGCGCGCCTGCCGGATGCGCCCGCGGGCGTCAAGGGCATCTCGCTGTTCGTGGTGCCGAAGGTGCGCGTCCATCGCGACGGCACGCTGGGCGAACGCAACGCGCTGCGCTGCGGGTCGATCGAACACAAGATGGGCATCCACGCGTCGGCGACGTGCGTGATGAACTTCGACGGCGCCGAGGGCTGGCTGGTCGGCGAGCCCAACAAGGGTCTCGCGGCGATGTTCACCATGATGAACACAGCGCGGCTCGCGGTCGGCCTGCAGGGCCTCGGGCTGTCGGATCGCGCGCTGCAGAACGCGCTGCGCTACGCGCGCGAACGCCTGCAGTCGCGCGCGCCGTCGGGCGCGAAGCATCCGGACAAGGCGGCCGACCCGATCATCGTCCACCCCGACGTGCGCCGCATGCTGCTGACGTGCAAGGCGCTGGTCGAAGGCGGCCGCGCGATGGGCTACCACGCCGGCCTGCTGGTCGATCGCGCGCACGCTTTGCCGGACGCGGCCGAGCGCGCCGAGGCCGACGCCTTCCTCGGCTTCATGACGCCGATCGTCAAGGCGTGCCTGACCGAGTGGTCGATCGAGTGCACGTACCACGCGCTGCAGTGCTTCGGCGGCCACGGCTACGTCGCCGAATGGGGCATGGAGCAGCTCGCGCGCGACGCGCGCATCACCACCATCTACGAAGGCACCACCGGCATCCAGGCGCTCGACCTGCTCGGCCGCAAGGTGCTGCAGCTGCAGGGCGCGGGGCTGAAGCCGTTCCTCGCGATGATCCACGCGTTCTGCGAGCGCGAGGCCGGCACTGCGGCCGCGGCGGAGTTCGTCGAACCGCTGCGCGCGCAGGCGGCGCAGCTGGAGCGCGTCACGCGCGAGATCGCCGCGCGCGCGGCGTCCAACCCGGACGAGGTCGGCGCGGCCTCGTTCGACTACCTGATGCTGTGCGGCTACGTCGCCCTCGCCTACTGGTGGGCGCGCGGCGCGGTCGCTGCGGATTCGTCGACGGCGACGGCGGCGTTCAAGGCGTCCAAGCGCGAGACCGCGCGCTTCTACTTCGCGCGCCTGCTGCCGCGCACGGCCGCGCACGCCGCCGCGATCGCCGCCGGCGCGGCGCCGCTGATGACCCTGGACGCCAACGCGTTCTGAGCCGTTCACCGGCGCGGTCGCCCGCGATCGCGTCGCGCACAAATGGTCATCGATGCGGTATAAGCTCGGCCGGGCATGGAGACCGACAGAGCGAAGCAGCGCCTCGTCCGCACCGCCGCCCACGCCGCGCCGCGTGGCGACGTCGTGTCCCTTCCCCGCAACGAACGCCTCGGCAACGGACGGCTCGGCAACGTGCGACTGCTGTCGCTCGATGCGCACGGCCGCGTGCTCGACTGGATGAGCTGGCAGGACGCGACCTGCCTGTACGCGCGCGGCGCGGTCGCATGGACGCTCGGCGAACCCTGTCTGCGCGTGCACGGCGGCACCAGCCGCATGACCGGCGCGCAGAGCGTGATCGAACTGCATCCCATCGTCGCCGCGCGCGGCCACGCACGCGCGCACGCGCTCGATCCGACGCCGGCGCTGACCAACGCCGCGCTGTTCGCGCGCGACGGGTCGCTGTGCCTGTACTGCGGCCGCGAGTACAGCCGCCCGCACCTCACCCGCGACCACGTGCTGCCGCTGTCGAAAGGCGGGCGCGACTGCTGGGAGAACGTCGTCGCCGCGTGCTTCGAATGCAACTCGCGCAAGGGCAACCGCACGCCGCAGCAGGCGGGCATGCCACTGCTCGCGGTGCCGTATCGACCGAGCTGGGTCGAGCACCTGATCCTGTCGAACCGCAACATCCTCGCCGACCAGATGGCGTTCCTGAAGAGCCAGCTGCCGAAGCATCCGCGGCAGCGCGCCGGCGCGACCGACGCGGTCGCGATCGTGCAGTGACCGGGCCCGCGGCAGTTCGTGCCGCCCCGCGTGCATAAGCGACGCAGCGCGCGCGTTGACGCCGCCGTGGCGCACGCCGGACACTCGCGGACCTGATTCCTGCACGAGTGTGACGATGTCCCTGACGATCGGCCTGACCGGCATGGATTCGGCGACCGAGGGCGCGCTCCAGGCCGCCTTCGGCATCGCCAACGCGCAGGGAGGAGGCCGCTGGTCGCTGGTCGGCGAAGCGCAGGCCGACGTCGTCGTGGTCGACATGGACAGCATGTACGGCCCGATGAGCTGGCTGAAGCTGCACACCGCGGGCAAGACCGTGATCGGCCTGACCAGCGCGCCGCGCAGCCAGGCCGACCTGCACCTCGCCAAGCCGGTGGATGCCGAGGCGCTCGCGTCGATCCTGCGGACGCTCGCCGCGCGTCATCCCGAAAGGCCCGCGCACGCGTCGCCAGCGCCTGTTTCCGCACCGGCACCCGCGCCTGCGCCGGCGGTGCCGACGCCGCCTGCGCCGCCATCGCC
>JXCB02000005.1:5950-7032 GCA_000828075.3 Tolypothrix campylonemoides VB511288
TGGGTTCAGAACGTCGTGAGACAGTTCGGTCCCTATCTGCCGTGGGTGTAGGAATGTTGAGAAGAGCTGACCCTAGTACGAGAGGACCGGGTTGGACGAATCTCTGGTGGACCTGTTGTCGCGCCAGCGGCATTGCAGGGTAGCTATATTCGGACGGGATAACTGCTGAAAGCATCTAAGCAGGAAGCCTCCTTCAAAACGAGCATTCCCTTGAGAGCCGTGGAAGACCACCACGTTGATAGGCCGGATGTGGAAGCGCAGCGATGTGTGAAGCTGACCGGTACTAATAGCTCGATTGTCTTGATCGTTCTCATTAGTCCATGCCCGCAGTTCAACTGCGGTGCTGGGAGCGAATGATCGGCTCCCTGATCAAAATAACCAGAATTCACCCGCATGCTTTTCGCCGATCTGGTGGTAATTGCGAGGGTCCCAGAACCCGATCCCATCCCGAACTCGACCGTTAAAACCCTTTGCGCCGATGGTACTAAGTCTCAAGACTTGGGAGAGTAGGTCGCTGCCAGGTCTGCCAAAAGCATGTGGTCTCATACGAAACCGAACGACAAAACCCCGCCAGCGCAAGCCGGCGGGGTTTTGTTTTGAGCGGTTGGCAGCGGTACCCGACTGAGGCATAGCTCGCCGTGGGCGAGAGGTGGCAGCGCAGCATGTCGAGAAACCGGGATCTGGACGAAGCACTGGCGCTGATCCGTCGCGGGGCGACCGCCGAGGCAGAAGCGCTGCTGCGCCGAGCGATTGCGGCCAATCCTGGCGCCGATGCGCTGAACCTTCTTGCCTACTCCGTCCAGCAGCAGGGGCGGATCGCCGAGAGCGCGGAGATCTGGGCCGAGGCGACGCGCCTCGAGCCCAACCGAAGCGAGCTTTTCAGCAACCTCGCCGCCGCCCAGCTGACGCTGCGGCGCGAGGCCGACGCTGCCGACAGCGCGCGACAGGCGATTGCTCTCGACCCGGCCCGTGCAGATGCCCACGCCAATCTCGGCAACGCGCTGCGGCGCCTCGGTGACTGGGAGGGTGCCGTGACGCATCTGCGCCGCGCCGCAGACCTCCGGCCCGAGTTTCCTTCCTAC
>JXCB02000005.1:7074-8685 GCA_000828075.3 Tolypothrix campylonemoides VB511288
CTTCGCCTACCCCACGCGCGGGGAAGAGGATCAGGTGACGGCGCGGCTCAAGCCGCTCTTCGCCGGCTGGACACCCATCGACCGGATGAGCAACCGTGCCGCCGCCCATGCGATCGCCGCCGACGGGCTCGACGTCCTCGTCGATCTCTCCGGCCACACCGGGCGCAACCGCCTCCCGGTCTTCGCCTTCCGGCCGGCGCGCGTGACGGGGACGTGGATCGGCTATTCCGGCACCACCGGCCTCGCGGCGATGGACTACATCATCGCCGATCGTTTCGTGCTGCCGCCTGAAGATGAGCCCTTCTACAGCGAGCGCCCCTGGCGATTGCCAGATTGCTACCTGCTGTTCTCGCCGCCCGAGGACGCGCCACCGATCGCCCCATTGCCTGCGCTCTCAAGCGGCCGGATCACTTTCGGCAGTTTCAACAATCTCGCGAAGGTCGGCGATGCCACTCTCGATGCCTGGGCGCGCATCCTCCGCGAGTTGCCGGAGAGCCGCCTTGTGCTCAAGTCGCCCACCCTGCCAGAGGCTGTAGCCCGCCGGCTCATGGTCGAGCGCCTCGCCGCCCGCGGTATTGACGAGGCACGGCTCGAAATCCTCGGCCGCATCCCGCAGGCGGCCTCCCACCTCTCGGCCTACGCCAACATCGACATCGCCCTCGATCCCTTCCCCTATGCCGGCACGACGACGACTTTCGAGGCCCTGTGGATGGGCCGCCCCGTCGTCACCCTGCGCGGCAACCGCTTCACCGCCCGAGTCGGCGACAGCATCCTGACCAACCTCGGCCTCCCCGACTGGGTGGCGCCGGACGTGGACGCGTATGTCGAGACAGCGGTGCAAAAGGCTGCCGACATCACGACCCTCGCCGGGCTCTCCGCTTCCCTCCGCGACCGGGTGCGCTCCTCGCCGCTCGGCGACACCGAACCCTCCGTCGACAATCTCCTCGCTGCCTTCGAAGGCATGCTCGCCGCAGCGCGGGGCTAGTTCGAAGCGCGCAGCTATTGCGGTGCCTGAACGGGGGCGATCTGCTCCATGGTGCACTGGCGCGGAGCTTTGTCCGGGCGCCAGCGGAGCAGACGGGTGCCGTGGCGGAACCGGCCCGAGGTGACGTGGTCGTAGAGCACTTCGACCACCAGCTCGTGCCTGAGCTTTTCGTAGTGCGACGTGCGCTCGGTCGACCAGCGGCTGGGGCCACCGGGTGCGTGGCCGGTGAAACCCGGGCCGCCGGCGAGCGCCTCGAGCCGGCGGGTGAGCTCGGCGCGCTCGCGCTCGGCGATCATCGAGGTGAAGCCGACATGGTTGAGGAGCCCCGCCTCGTCATAGAGGCCGAGGAGGAGCGAGCCCACCTCCCGGCTGCCGGTGCCGTAGCGGAAGCCGCCGACGACGCAGTCGGCCGAGCGCAGCCGCTTCACCTTCACCATGGCGCGCTCGCCGCTGAGATAGGGCGCATCGAGGCGCTTGGCCACCACGCCGTCGCGGTCGCTGTCGCGGCCCTCGAGCCAGGCTTCGGCCTCGGCACGGTCGGTGGTCGCCGGCGAGAGGCGCAAGCTGTGGTGCCCGATCTGCCGGAACAGGGCCTCCAGCGCGACACGCCGCTCGCGTAGTGGACG
>JXCB02000005.1:9224-12131 GCA_000828075.3 Tolypothrix campylonemoides VB511288
CGTCACCGTCATCGCCGACTACCGGCTGTGGCCGGAGGTCAAGTATCCGGACTTCCTTGAGGATTGCGCGCAGGCCATGCGCTGGATCCAGGACAATATCGCCGGCTATGGCGGCGATCCCAACCGCTTCTTCGTCGCCGGCCACTCGGCGGGCGCCTACAATGCGGTGATGCTGGGGCTCGATTCCTCGTTCCGGCGCGAGTTCGGCGTTACTATGCCCATCCGGGCAATAGCGGGCATCTCGGGGCCCTACAACTTCTACCCGTTCGAGGCCGACCAGGTGCGCGACACTTTCGGCCCGGCGCCGAGCCCCGAAGGAACGCAGCCGATCAACCTCGTCACCGCCGACGCGCCACCGATCCTCCTTGCGAGCGGGACCAGCGATCCCATCGTGCGCGTGCAGAACTCCGAAGCCTTGGCCGGCAAGCTGAGGCAGAACGGCGTCTGGGTCACCGAGAAGTACTACGAGGGCTTCGGCCACCTCGAGCCGGTGATCGCGCTCGGCGCCATGATGCGGTTCCGCATGCCGGTGCTCAACGACATCGTCGAGTTCTTCCAGACCTTCGGCGCGTTCCCCTCAGGCACGCCGCGCCCGGTCTTCACTCCTGATCCGCCCGAGACCGAGATGACCTCGGTGATCCAGAAGTTGGACGAAGTTCTAGCACCGATCGACAGCGGGGCAGGGGACCAGTAGGGCCGCCACAGGTACCTGCAAGGGCTACGTCCCGCGCCCCTCGCTCGGTGTCACCCCAGCGAAAGCTGGGGCCCATGCTTCAGCTAGCGCGAGAGGCGAAATGGGTCCCTGCTTCCGCAGGGATGCCACCTGGTGGTTGGGTTGAGTTAGTGGTTACCGGCACTCACACGTTCACGCTCTTCATCCGCGCGGCGAAAGCCTCGCCGAAGTCGGCCATCCCTTCGGCGACGATGCGGCCCACGGCATAGGCGGCGACGGCGTAGAACTTCTGCGCCGCCGGGCTGCGCAGGAACTCGATATAGCGGTCGAGCTCGGCGTCGGTGAGGTCGCGATAGACATAGGCCATCATGGCGCGCTGCGTGTGGCCGATATCGGCGAGAAGGCTCGGCATCATCGCCTGCACCTGCGTGTCGATCTCCTGCCACGGCACGGTGATCTGGCCCTGCTGGTGCGAAACCGAGAGGCCGAGCAGCAGGGCGCGCAACGACTGGCCCACCATGGCAGCCGAGATTTCCGCCGAAACGAGCTCCATGAGCTGGTCGACCTGCGTCGCGCGGATCACCGGCGCGCCGGCGAGTATCTCCTCGCCACGGGCGATCGCCGTGGCCTGCTGCGCCGGGCCGAGCAGCGCCGCCTTGCGCTCGAGCTCGGTCATGCGCCGGCCGAACTCGGAGCCGAAGAACGTCCTCAGCACCACCTGCTCGTCCTCGGAGAACTTACCTTCGAGCGCCCGGGCCAACCGCTCGTGCAGCTTGTCGGCCTCGAAGACGCGGTTGGCCGTGGCCTCCCAGTGCTTGAGGAAGATCTCGTCGGTCGAGATGTCCTCGCTGCGGGCGGAAGAGGCGATGCTCTCGGCGAACTGGCTGAACACCACGTCGAGCGCGGTGGCGCGCATGAGGTCGGCGACGACGATCTGCTGTGCCTGAGCCAGGGCAGGGCGCGTTGCGGCGAGAGGCATAGCGACGGGCGAAAGCGCCAGCACCAGGACCGCGAGCGATCGGATCAGCATCGGATGCGCCTCCTCTCAAGCCACGCAGAAGCTAGCGCAGCACCGGCTGCGCCGCCATCGGCCACTCCGGCGTTTCGCACAGAACTTGCCTAAGCCCGCGCGGCGCCTGCTAAACTCGGCAATCAACGCGCAAAGGAGCCGGAGAATGCAATATACGCGCCTCGGTCGCACGGGTCTCGAAGTCAGCCGTATCTGCCTCGGATGCATGTCGTTCGGCGACCCCCAGCGCGGCACGCACGAGTGGACGCTGAACGAGGACGAGAGCCGGCCGATCCTCACTGCCGCCTGGGAAGCGGGCATCAACTTCTACGACACGGCCAATGTCTACTCGCTGGGCACCAGCGAGGAGATCGTGGGCAAGGTCCTGAAAGAACTGGCGCCGCGCGACGAGCTGGTGATCGCCACCAAGGTGCATGGCGAGATGCGCAAGGGCCCGAACGGCCGCGGCCTCAGCCGCAAGGCGATCCTAAGCGAGATCGACAACTCGCTGCGCCGCCTCGGCACCGACTATGTCGACCTCTACCAGATCCACCGCTTCGACCCGGTTGCTCCCATCGAGGAGACGCTCGAGGCGCTCAACGATGTCGTGAGGGCGGGCAAGGCGCGCTATATCGGCGCCTCGTCCATGGCGGCGTGGCAGTTCCTCAAGATGATCATGACGTCGGAGCGCCATGGCTGGGCGCGCTTCATCTCGATGCAGAACCAGCTCAACCTCATCGAGCGGGAGGAGGAGCGCGAGATGCTGCCGCTCTGCATCGACCAGGGCATCGGCGTCATCCCGTGGTCGCCGCTGGCCCGCGGCCGCCTCGCCCGCCCCTGGGGCGAGGTGACCGAGCGCACCGAGACGGACGAATACGGCAAGACGCTCTATGTGAAGACGGAAGCCGTGAACCGCGAGATCAACGCTGCCGTCGCCGACATCGCCCGGGCCCGCGGCGCCAGAATGGCGCAGGTGGCGCTCGCCTGGGTGCTGCAGAAGCAGCCGGTCACGGCCCCGATCGTCGGCGTCACCAAGCTCAGCCAGCTTCACGATGCAGTCGGTGCGCTCGACCTGGCGCTGACGCCGGAAGAGGTGACGCGGCTCGAGGCGCCCTATCGCTCCACGGGCGAGCGGAGCTTCAGGTAGGTAGCCATCGGTCTTGGCTTGGCCTTGGGAGGAACGTGCCGCAGGGCGCGGCCTCCAGTCCCTTCTCCCCTCAGGGGA
>JXCB02000007.1 GCA_000828075.3 Tolypothrix campylonemoides VB511288
TCCGGTGGGACTCCCTCTCCTCCAACGCAGCTCCGGTGGGACTCCCTCTCCTCCAACGCAGTTCCGGTGGGACTTCCTCTCCTCCACGCAGCTCCGGTGGAACTCCCACTCCTCCAACGCAGCTCCGGTGGGACTCCCTCTCCTCCAACGCAGTTGGGGGAGAGGGTTGGGGTGAGGGGGCTCTGGTTCTCGCTGTTGCTTCCGCTTCTGACCAGAAGCAAGAGCACTCGCGCTGCGCTCGCCCGCTCACCCCGACCCATTCCCCCCGACGATGCCGGGGGGAGAGAAGTCCGGCGACGGCGCACGCATCCGACACGCGCCGACGCCACCCCGCATCGCGCCACCTTCCTCCGCGACGCATGCCCCTTCATCGCGCGCCGTGACTTCCGACCATCGCCCCCACCCGACCCGTGCGCGATGCTCGCCCACCTCCCGACGCCGCACCGCCTCAAGGACAACCGCCATGACCCTGCGCCCGCTCGTCCTCGCCCTCGCCCTGACGCTCGCCGCGGGCGCCACGCCCGCCGTCGCCGTGACGCCCGCCACGCCCGTGCAGCCCGACGCGGCCAAGGCGAAGAAGCTCGACGCGCTCTACGAGCAGTACTGGGAGGAGCTGCTGAAGCTCAACCCGGTGCAGGCCACGTTCCAGGGCGACCCGCGCTACAACGACCAGCTGCCGGACTTCTACAGCGCCGAATACCGCGACACATCGCGCGCGTTCACCGAGCGCTGGCTGAAGACGATCCAGGACATCGGCCCGCAGGGTCTCGCCGGGCAGGACCTGCTCAGCTACGAGATCTTCGTGCGCGACGCGAAGAACTCGCTGGAGGCCGAGCGCTACCCGGGCTGGATGATGCCGGTCAACCAGATGGGCAACATCGCCACGCTCGCCGTGCAGTTCGGCACCGGCAAGGGCGCGCAGCCGTTCAAGACGGTCGAGGACTACGACAACTGGCTCGCGCGCGGCAACCGGCTGCCGGTGCTGGTGGATTCGGCGATCGCCAACATGCGCGCCGGCATCAAGGCCGGCGTCGTGCAGCCGCGCGCGCTGATGGAGAAGGTCACGCCGCAGCTCGACGCGCTGATCAAGGACACGCCCGAGGAGACGCTGTTCTGGGGCCCGATCGCGGAGATGCCGAAGGAGTTCCCCGCCGCCGAGCGCGAACGGCTCACCGCCGCCTACCGCGAGATGATCGGCCAGCGCGTGATGCCCGCGTTCCGCACGCTGCGCACGTTCATCGCCGAGGAATACCTGCCGGCCACGCGCACGACGGTGGGCCTGGACAAGCTGCCGAACGGCGCGGCGTGGTACGCCTTCAGCGCGCGCAGCTCGACGACCACCGACCTCACGCCCGCGCAGATCCACGACATCGGCCTGAAGGAAGTCGCGCGCATCCACGGCGAGATCCGCGGGATCATGCAGCGCACCGGGTTCAAGGGTTCGCTGCAGGACTTCTTCCAGTTCATGCGCACCGACAAGCGCTTCGAGTACCCGTCGGAGGAAGCGCTGCTGAAGCACTACCGCAGTCTCGAGGCGAAGATCGACGCGAAGGTGCCGGAGCTGTTCTCGCTGATCCCGAAGGCCGGCTTCGAGATCCGTCCGGTCGAGCCCTACCGCGCCAAGTCCGCCGCCGGCGGCTCGTACCAGGGTCCGAGCGAGGACGGCACGCGCCCGGGCATCTTCTACGTCAACACCTACGACCTGCCGACGCGCAAGACCTGGGACGCGGAAGACCTGTACCTGCACGAGGCGATCCCCGGCCACCACTTCCAGATCGCGCTGCAGCAGGAGCTCACCGACCTGCCGAAGTTCCGCCGCTTCGGCGGCGAGACCGCCTTCATCGAAGGCTGGGGCCTGTACGCCGAGTCGCTGGGCAAGGATCTCGGCGTGTACACCGATCCGTACAACGAGTTCGGCTACCTGCAGAACGAGCTGTGGCGCGCGATCCGACTCGTCGTCGACACCGGCCTGCACAGCAAGGGCTGGACGCGCGAGCAGGTGATCAAATACATGCTCGAGAATTCCGCCGAATCGGAGACGCAGTCCACCGCCGAGGCCGAGCGCTACATCGCCTGGCCCGGCCAGGCGCTGGCGTACAAGATCGGCGAGCTGAAGATCCAGGAGCTGCGCGACCTCGCCGAGAAGGAGCTCGGGTCGCGCTTCGACATCCGCGCCTTCCACGCCGAAGTGCTGAAGGACGGCGCGGTGCCGCTGGAGGTGCTGGAGGCCAAGGTGAAGCGCTGGATCGCCGCGACGAAGGCCTGACCGCACGCCCGAACCGTCCACGCAAAAGGCCGGCGTAAGCCGGCCTTCTGCAATTGGGGACCGCGCCGGGAGACGGCGTCAGCGCGCGGCGCCGCCCTGACGACGCTGGCCGTTGCGCCCCCCGCCGTCGCGCTGCTTCGGGCCGGCATGCGCGTGCCGCGCGGCCGGCTTGCCGTGCGGGCGGTGCGCGGGCTTCGGCGCGCCGCCGCGCGACGGCCGCGGGCCGCGCTGCTGCTGGCGCTGCTTCGGCAGCGGCGCGTCGAGCCGGATCGGCTGCGCGGGTGCGTAGCCGTCGACCTCGACCAGTTCGATCTCCGCCTTCAGCAGCTTCTGGATCTGCTTCAGCAGCCCGCCCTCGTCGTGCGCGACCAGCGACAGCGCTTCGCCGCTGGCGCCGTTGCGGCCGGTGCGGCCGATGCGGTGCACGTAGTCCTCGGCGACCATCGGCAGGTCGTAGTTGATGACCAGCGGCAGGTTGGGGATGTCCAGCCCGCGCGCGGCGACGTCGGTGGCCACCAGCACGCGCGTGCGCCCGGCGGTGAACGCGTCGAGCGCCTTCTGCCGCTGCGCCTGGCTCTTGTTGCCGTGGATGGCCATCGAGCGCAGGCCCGTCTGTTCGAGCTGTTCGCTCAGGCGGTTGCAGCCGTGCTTGGTGCGGCCGAACACCAGCACCTGCTCGGTGTGGCGCGCGGACAGGATCTCGATCAGCAGGTCGCGCTTGCGCGCGCTGTCGACCGGATGCGCGCGGTGCGCGATGGTCTCGGCGATCGTGTTCTGCGCGGCCACCTGCACCTGCCGCGGATCGCGCATGAACTCCAGCGCCAGCGCCTTGATGCGCGGTTCGAAGGTCGCCGAGAACAGCAGCGTCTGCCGCGCCGCCGGCACGCGGCCGAGGATGCGCTTCATCGCCGGCAGGAAACCCATGTCGAGCATGCGGTCGGCTTCGTCGAGCACGAGGATCCCGACGCCGTCGAGCTTGGCGCTGCCGCGCTCGAGGTGGTCGATCAGCCGGCCGGGCGTGGCGACCAGCACGTCGACGCCGCGCTTGAGCGCGTCGACCTGCGGGTTCATGCCGGCGCCGCCGAAGATGGTGGTCACGGTGAGGCGCAGGTGCTTGCCGTAGCCGCGCAGGCTGTCGGCGACCTGCACCGCGAGTTCGCGCGTGGGCACCAGCACCAGCGCGCGCGGCTTGCGCGGGCCGGACTGCGGGCCCTTCGCGGCGAGGCGATGCAGCAGCGGCAGGCCGAACGCGGCGGTCTTGCCGGTGCCGGTCTGCGCGCCGCCGAGCAGGTCGTGGCCGGCCAGCGCCAGCGGGATCGCCTGCTCCTGGATCGGCGTGGGCGTGGCGTAGCCCTGCGCATCGAGCGCGCGCAGCAGCTCGGGCGCGAGGCCCAGCGAATGGAACGTCATGGTGGAACTCCTGGATGTGCGGTGACGCCCGCGCTACGCGCGATGCGGCGTGCGTGACGACTCCAGCGTTCCCTTCGAACCGCGCTGCGAGTGATCGGGATGGACGGCTCCGGAGGCTCCGGGCCGCGTCGGCGCGACGTGTGACGTGCGGGAGAGGCCGGTGGACGACGGACGATCGGAGCGATCGGCCGAACCGGCAGGCAACCAGGGAATCGGCCCGCGGAACCAGCGTGCGGGCAGTCGCGTGCGCTGAACGGCGTGCAGGGTACGCGAACGCGACCGGCGCCGCCAGCCGCGGCGTTCAGCCGCGCAGCGCGGCGACCAGCGTCCACGCGCCGATGCCGCCCACCATCGCCAGCGCGATCCGGCGGAACCGCGCCTGCGGCACGCGGCGGAGCACGCGACGGCCGATCCACGTCCCCAGCCACGCGACGACCGCGAGCAGCGGCAGCCACGCCAGGTCGTGCCCGTGGATGTAGCCGTTGCGCAGGTACGCGCCGGCGCGCGCGAGGTCGGTGCCGAGATCGATCGCCGCCGACGTCGCCACGAAGACCTCCTTGCGCAGGTCGAACGCGGCCAGCGCCGCCCCGCGCACCGCGCCGCCCGTTCCCACCAGTCCCGCGAGCCCGCCGGACACCGCGCCGCCCGCCGCCAGCCCCAGCCGCCCCGGCCGCAGCATCCACGTCGGCTGCCACCACATCCACGCCGCGACCAGCACCAGCGCGGCCCCCAGCGCCGTCTCCAGCGCGCGCACCGGCACCCAGGCGCTGGCCAGGCCGCCGAGCGCGGCCAGCGCGACCGACGGCACGCCCATCCACAGCACGATCCGCCACTCGACGCCGGCGCGGAACAGCCCCAGCTTGCTGGCGTTGCTGACGAGGTGGAACAGCGCGGTGATGCCCAGCACCGACTCGAAGTCGAAGAACAGCGCGGCCGCCGGCACGAAGAACACCGAGGAGCCGAAGCCGCCGACGGTGCCGGCGATCTCCGCCAGCAGCGCCAGCAGCAGGAACGCCAGCGTCCCCGACGGCCCCGGCATCAGACCGCCCGCGCGTCGCCGGGCTCGGGCAGCAGCACTTCGGCGCCGAGGCGCTCGCCGAGCTCGCCGGCGAGCGCCTCGCGCGCGCGCGGCTCGCCGTGCACCAGCGCCACCGGCGGCCGCCCGTCGATGGCGCCGTACCAGTCCAGCAGCCCGGCCTGGTCCGCGTGCGCCGACAGCCCGCCGACGGTGTGCACCTGCGCGCCGACGCGGTGGTCGCGTCCGTGCAGGCGCACCCAGTGCGCGCCGTCGACGAGCCGCCGTCCGAGCGTGCCCTCCGCCTGGTAGCCGACGAACACGACGTGCGTCTCGCGGCGGCCGATGCGATGGCGCAGGTGGTGCACGATGCGCCCGGCGTTGGCCATGCCGCTGCCGGCGACGACGATGACCCCGCCGGCGACGCGGTTGATCGCCTGCGACTGCTCCACCGACTCGGTGACGTGCAGGTTCGGCAGCGCGAACGGATCCGGTCCGTCGCGCCACTGCGCCTGCGCATCGGCATCGAACAGCCCGCGGTGGCGCCGGTACACCGCGACCACGCGCGACGCCATCGGGCTGTCGAGCACGATCCGCCAGCGCCGCAGCTGCCAGTCGTCCCAGTGCCGCGCGAACCAGTACAGCAGCTCCTGGCTGCGCCCCACCGCGAACGCCGGGATCAGCACGCTGCCGCCCTCGCGCCACGCGCGATCGAGGATGTCGCCGATCTCGGCCACCGTGTCGCCACGCGCGCGGTGCAGGCGATCGCCGTAGGTCGCCTCCAGCAGCACCAGGTCCGCGCGCGGCACCGGCGCGGGATCGCGCAGGATCGGCGTGCCGCGCGGGCCGAGGTCGCCGGAGAACGCGAGCGTGCGGCCGTCGGCGCGCAGCTCCACCGACGCCGAGCCGAGGATATGGCCGGCCTCGCGCAGGTGCAGGTGCACGCCGGGCAGGATCTCGCGATCGACGTCGTAGGGCAGCGGACGCAGCTGCCGCAGCAGGCGCGCGACGTCGTCGCGGTCGAACAGCGGCGCCGGCGGCGGGCGGCGGCCCGGGTCGCGCCGGCGCGCGCGCTCGGCTTCGTGCTCGGCGATGCCCGCGGCATCCTCGAGCATCACCGGCAGCAGGTCCGCGGTCGCGGCCTGCGCGAACACCGGCCCGCGGAACCCGCGCCGCACCAGCAGCGGCAACCGGCCCACGTGGTCGATGTGCGCGTGGCTGGCGACCACCGCGTCGAGCGCCGCCGGCTCGAACGCGAACGCATCGGCATTGCGCGCCTCCGCCGCCGGCCCGCCCTGCACCATCCCGCAGTCGAGCAGCAGGCGATGCCCCGCGGCCTCGACCTCGTGCATCGATCCGGTGACCTCGCCCGCGGCACCGTGGAACCGCACCCGCATGGCCCGCCCCTTCCGATCCGCCGCGCCGGCGCCAGCGTACTCCGCGCGGCGGCGCACGCGCCTCGTCGCCATGACCTTCGACACCCGCCGCACCCCGGCGGCGGGTCTATCGTCGCGGGGCCTCGCGGCCCGGCCCGTCCGTGCCGCCGCGTCCCTCGTCTTCCGCCGGAGTGTTCCCGTGACCCTGACCAAACCGCACGTGCTGCTGCTGTCGCTCGCCATCGCCACCGCGCTCGCCGCGTGCAAGAAGGACGATGCGCCGGTCGCCGATGCCCCCGCCGCCAACGCGGCCGCCCCAGCCGACGCCGGCTACGCGCTCGACCAGTCGAAGCTGCCGGGCGTCAACCGCTTCGCCGCGGCCGACCTCGACACCATCAAGGACGCCTGCACCGACTTCGCCGGCTACGCCAACGGCAAGTGGCTGGCGGCCAACGAGATCCCGGGCGACCGCACCTCGTGGGGCGCGTTCGAGATGCTCGACGAACGCTCCACCGCCGTGCAGCGCCAGATCGCCGAGCAGGCCGCGGCGAAGACGAACGCCACCGGCGTCGACAAGATCGTCGGCGACTTCTGGGCCACCGGCATGGACGCGGCGAAGATCAACCAGCAGGGCATCGAGCCGCTGAAGGGCCGCCTGGCGGAGATCGACGCGCTCACCGACGTCACCTCGATCGCCGACTACCTGCGCAAGAGCTACGCGCGCGGCGAAGGCCAGCTGTTCGGCTTCGGCCCCGAGGCCGACTTCAAGAACAGCACGATGAACATCGCCTACGCCACGCAGGGCGGCCTGGGCCTGCCGGACAAGGAGTACTACGAGAAGGCCGAGCACAAGGACAAGCTCGCCGCGTACGAGGCGCACGTCGCGAAGGTGCTCGAACTGTCGGGCGTGCCCGCCGCCGATGCCGCCGCGCAGGCCAGGGAGGTCGTCGCGTTCGAGACGCGGCTGGCGAAGGCCTCGAAGTCGAGCGAGGAGCTCTCGCGCGACGTGTCGCTCTACTACAACCCGGTGAGCGCGGCGGACGCCGACAAGCTGACGCCGAACTTCCCGTGGACGAAGTTCTTCGAGTCGCAGGGCCTGCAGGCGCCGGCGATGTTCTCGCTGGCCATCCCCGACTTCCACAAGGAGGTCGACGCGATGCTCGCCGGCGTGCCGGCGTCCACCTGGAAGGCGTACCTGCGCTTCCACACCGTGGACTCCGCGTCGCCGTACCTGTCGGATGCGTTCGTCGAGGAGAACTTCAACTTCTACGCCAAGACGCTGCGCGGCCAGAAGGAGCTCAAGGAGCGCGGCAAGCGCGTGCTCGACACGATCGAGGGCCAGGCCGGCGAGGCGCTGGGCCAGATCTACGTCAAGGTCGCGTTCTCGCCGGAATCGAAGGCGCGCATGGAGCAGCTGGTCAAGAACCTCGGCGAGGCGCTGAAGGTGCGCATCGAGAACCTGGCCTGGATGTCCGACGACACCAAGAAGAAGGCGCTCGAGAAGTGGGCCAGCTTCACGCCGAAGATCGGCTACCCGGACAAGTGGCGCGACTGGTCGGGCCTGCAGACGAGCCGCGACAGCTACATCGGCAACGTGCTTGCCGCCAACGCGTTCAACTACCAGTGGAACCTGTCGAAGATCGGCAAGCCAGTCGACAAGACCGAATGGGGCATGAGCCCGCAGACGGTCAACGCGTACTACAACCCGCTGCAGAACGAGATCGTGTTCCCGGCCGCGATCCTGCAGCCGCCGTTCTTCGACGTGAACGCCGACGATCCGCTGAACTACGGCGGCATCGGCGCGGTGATCGGCCACGAGATGATCCACGGCTACGACGACCAGGGCAGCCGCTTCGGGCCGTCGGGCAACTTCGAGGTGTGGTGGACGCCGAAGGATGCCGATGCGTTCAAGGGCCTGACCGGCAAGCTCGTCGCGCAGTTCGACGCGTACGAGGCGGCGCCGGGCAAGAAGGTCAACGGCAACCTGACGCTCGGCGAGAACATCGCCGACCTCGGCGGCCTGGCGGTGGCGTACGACGCGATGAAGCGCGCCGCCGGCGAGACGCCGGATCCGAAGACCGACGGGCTCACGCGCGACCAGCGCTTCTTCCTCAACTGGGCCACGGTGTGGCGCCGCAACTTCACGCCCGAGGAGCTCGACGTGCGCCTGAAGACGGATCCGCACGCGCCGGCGAACTTCCGCGCGATCGGCGCGCCGTCGAACCTGCCGGCGTTCGCCGCGGCGTTCTCGTGCAAGCCGGGCCAGCCGATGGTGCGCGCGGGCGACCAGCAGGTCGTGATCTGGTAAGCGCGCTGCGGCGCAGGTGAACCGCGGGGCCCGGGCGACCGGGTCCCGCTTTTTTTCGTGCGCCTGTCGCGCTCGGCATTCGTGACGGCGCGCGCAGATGCTTCGCGAGCCCGGTGCGAAGCGGTTGTTACACTCGCGTCCGCCTTTCACACCGGTGGTTCCCGCGATGATCCAACGCCCGCTCGCCTGCGCCCTCGCGTTCGCCCTCATCGCCGGCCTCGCGGCGCCGGATGCGGATGCACAGAAGCGGCGGCGCAGCGGCAAGGCGAAGGCGCCGGCCGCCGCGGCCGGCCCGACGGCGTGCACCGATTTCTACGCCACCGCCAACGCCGACTGGCTGAAGGCGAATCCGCTTCCGGCGGGCGCTGGCTCGGTCTCGGCGCTGGAGCAGCTCGCCGCGCGCGCGCGCCAGCAGGAGATCGACCTGCTCGACGCGTCGATGACCGCGCCGCAGGGCAACGTGCAGAAGCTGCTCGGCGACTTCTGGGCCAGCGGCCTCGACGAGGCCGCCGTCGAGCGCGACGGCGCGCAGCCGATCGCCCCGCTGCTGTCGCGCATCAACGCGATCAAGCGCGCGAAGGACGTGCCGGCGTCGATCGCGGCGCTGCACCAGGTCGGCATCCCGGTCGCCTTCAACTTCAGCGCCGACGTCGACCTGCGCGACCTGTCGCGCCACATCGGCTACTTCACCCAGGGCGGCCTCGGCCTGCCCGACCCGGCGTACTACACGCGCACCGACGCCGACACCCGCGCGGTGATGCAGCGCTACGACGCCTACGTGCAAAAGATCCTCGCGCTGACCGGCACGCCGGCCAACCGGCTGGCGGCGGAAGCGAAGCAGGTCGTCGACCTCGAGACCCGCATCGCGCGCGCCTCGAAGCCGCTGGCGGACCTGCGCGACCCGCGCGCGACGTTCGCGCCGGTGGCGACGAAGGATCTCGCCAAGTCCTACCGCAACCTGCAGCTCGCCGAGTTCCTCAAGGCGCAAGGCGTCAGCGACGACACGGTGTCGATCAACGCACCGCTGTTCGCCGAGCTCGACAAGCTGGTGCCGGGCATCAAGCCCAACCAGTGGAAGGCGTACCTGCGCTGGCGCGTGGGCGACGCGATGGCGCCGTACCTGGCGAAGGCGTTCCGCGACGCGAGCTTCGAGTTCCGCGGGCGCGTGCTGCAGGGCCTGCCCGCGCCGCTACCGCGCCAGCAGCAGGTGCTCGCGGCGATCAACCTCGCCGCAGGCCCGATGCTCGGCCGCGAATACGTCGAACGCCACCTGCCGCGCGCCACGCGCGCGCGCGCCGAGGAGCTCGCGTCGCAGGTGCGCGCGCAGCTGGTCGCCGCGATCGCACGCGATCCGCGCCTCAGCGCAGCGGCGAAGGCCGAGGCGCAGGCGAAGCTCGAAGGCCTCAAGATCGAGATCGGCGCCCCGCGCCGCGACCTCGACTACAGCGTGCAGCCGATGGGCCGCGGCAGCTTCGGCGGCAACATGCTCATCGCCTCGACCTGGCGCCATCGCGAGGAGATGAAGCGCATCGGCCGCGGCAACGCCGACCGTCGCTGGGACGTGCTGCCGCAGCAGCCGTCGCTGGCCTACGACCTCGCGCAGAACCGCCTGATCGTCACCGCCGCGATGCTGCAGCCGCCGGTGTTCGACGTCGCCGCCGCGCCTGCGGCGCAGTTCGGCGCCTACGGCGCGCTGGTGGGCCACGAACTCACCCACGCGGTCGACAGCCGCGGGCGCTACGTCAACGCCGGGGGCGAGGTCGCGACTTGGTGGACGCCGACCGAGATCGCCGCGTGGGAGCAGCTCGGCACGAAGGTCGCGCAGCAGTACAGCGCGTTCGACGTGCCGGTGCTGCGCAACATCAAGGTCAACGGCGCGCAGGTGCGCGACGAGGCGATCGCCGACCTGTCCGGCACCGAGCTCGCGTGGGCCGCTTTCACCGCCGCGCAGCCGCAGGCCGACGCCGGCGCGAAGCAGGCGTTCTATCGCGCCTGGGCCGGCCTGTGGGCGCAGCAGCTCTCCGCCGACGTCGCCGCGCAGCGCGCCGCCAGCGGCGTGCACGCGCCCGGCGTGTGGCGCACCAACGCGCCGCTGATGCAGCAGCCCGCGTTCGGCGCGACCTACGGCTGCAAGCCCGGCCAGCCGATGCAGCTGCCGGAGGCGCAGCGGATCAGGTTGTGGCAATAAGGCGGGGGCTGGGGGCTAGGGGCTAGGGGCTGGGGTTGAAGGCTGGCGGGATGAGAGCGCGCGGAGGCGTGCCTTTCGAGCCTTCGACTCGGCGCGGGTTCTTGCGAGCTCAGGCGTTGTGCCCCAGCCCCTAACCCCCAGATCCAAGCCCCCAGCCCCCGCCTACCGCACCACCCGCATCCGCGGCGGCGGCTTGCGGCCGAACGGTGGCTGGCCGCGCCAGTAGCGGATCAGCAGCCAGCCGAACAGCATGCCGCCGAGGTGCGCGAAGTGCGCCACGCCCGGCTGCCGTCCGCTGACGCCGAGGAAGAGCTCGATCGCGCCGTACACGATCACCAGCGTGCGCGCCTTCATCGGGATCGGCGGGATCAGCAGCATCACGCGCTGGTTCGGGAACAGCATCCCGTACGCGAGCAGCAGGCCGAACACGCCGCCCGACGCGCCGACCGTGGGATACGGCGGGCTGCCCTGCTGCATGTTCCAGTAGCCCACCGCGAGCTGGCACAGCGCCGCGCCGGCGACGCACACGAGATAGAACGCGAGGAAGCGCTTCTCGCCCCACACGTGCTCCAGCGGCGCGCCGAACATCACCAGCGCCAGCATGTTGAACAGCAGGTGCATCGGGTTCTGCAGCGAATGCAGGAACCCGTACGTGACCACCTGCCACGGCTCGAAGCCGGGCGCGCCGGTGTAATCGTTGCCGCTTCCCAGCGGCCACAGCTCGAGGTGCCGGATCAGCGCGCTGTCGCCCAGCAGCCACTGCAGCAGGTACATGACGATGTTGGCGATCAGCAGCGTGCGGACGACGCGCGGCAGGTTGCGGAACATGGGGGCTCCTCGGACGCGCCCATGGTAGCCGGTGGCGGGATGGGGGCCGCGCGAACACGCCGTTCCGCCGACCACGTCCACGCCGGGGCCGCTAGTCGATGCGCCAGAGGTGCTCGTCGAGCGTGCGCGCCGGCGCCGCGCGCCGCACGCGGCCGGCGTCGACGCGCACGCC
>JXCB02000008.1 GCA_000828075.3 Tolypothrix campylonemoides VB511288
AGGCGCGCATCGCCAGCGAGGATTTCGGCGCGCTGCTCGCCGGGCTCGGCGCCGGCGGCCGCGTCGACGGCGGCCGCGGCACGGCGCAGCTCGACGCGTCCTGGCCCGGCAGCCCGGCGGCGTTCAGCGTGCCCGCGCTCGACGGCCGGCTGACGCTGGACGTGCGCGACGGCCGACTGCTCGAGCTCGAGCCCGGTGCCGGCCGCGTCCTCGGCCTGCTCAGCGTGGCGGAGCTTCCGCGCCGGCTGACGCTCGATTTCCGCGACTTCTTCGCCAAGGGCTTCGCGTTCAACCGCATCGGCGGCGCGGTCGCGTTCGACGGCGGGCGCGCGCGCAGCGACGCGTTGGCGATCGACGGGCCGTCGGCGTCGATCGCCATCGGCGGCACCGCCGACCTGCGCGCGCAGAGCTTCGACCAGACCATCGAAGTGCGGCCGAAGGCGGGCGGCCTGCTCACCGTCGCCGGCGCGCTCGCCGGCGGCCCCGTCGGCGCGGCGATCGGCGCGGCCGCGAACGCCGTGCTGCAGAAGCCCATCGGCGCGATGGCCGCGCGCACGTACCGCGTGACCGGGCCGTGGAAGGCGCCGCGCGTCGAAGTGCTGGCGCGCGAACAGAGCCGCGTCGCCGCGCCCGCGCGCCCGCCGTCGGGTTGATTCGCGCGGCGCGCGCCACCATCCGTCGTCCATGCGGCCTTCGCGCCGCACACCGAGACCGCCATGACGCTTCCGCTGCAGCTCGCCGAATCCCGCCTGCTCGTGCCCGCCGGGCTCGACGCGCGCGGCCTGGACCGCATGTTCGGCGCGCTGCTCGGCCCGGGCATCGACTTCGGCGACCTCTACTTCCAGCACGCCCGGCGCGAGAGCTGGACGGTGGAGGACGGCATCGTCAAGGACGGCGCGCACTCGATCGAGCAGGGCGTCGGCGTACGCGCGATCAGCGGCGAGAAGACCGGGTTCGCGTATTCGGACGAGATCCATCCCGACGCGCTGCTCGCCGCCTCGACTTCCGCGCGCGCGATCGCGCGCGACGGCCGCGCGCATGCGCCGCACGCGCTGGCCACGGGCACCGCGCGCGCGCTGTATCCGGCGGAGGATCCGATCGACGGGCTCGCCAACGAGGACAAGGTCGAGGCGCTGCGCCGCATCGACCGCCTCGTGCGCGCGGCCGACCCGCGCGTGAAGCAGGTCGTGGTGACGCTGGCCGGCGGCGTCGACACCGTGCTGGTCGCGCGCAGCGACGGCGTGCTCGCCGCCGACGTGCGGCCGCTGGTGCGGCTCAACGTGCAGGTCATCGTCGAGCAGAACGGCCGTCGCGAGACCGGCTACGTCGGCGGCGGCGGTCGCCACGGCTACGCGGAGCTGCTCGACAGCGGCAAGCCCGAGCGCTGGGCACGCGAGGCGCTGCGCCAGGCGCTGGTGAACCTCGAGGCGATCGACGCGCCCGCGGGCGTGATGCCGGTCGTGCTCGGCAGCGGCTGGCCCGGCGTGCTGCTGCACGAGGCCGTCGGCCACGGGCTGGAAGGCGACTTCAACCGCAAGGGCACCAGCACCTACGCCGGCCGCATCGGCCAGCGCGTCGCCTCGCCCGGCGTCACCATCGTCGACGACGGCACGCTCGAAGGCCGCCGCGGCTCGCTCAACGTCGACGACGAGGGCACGCCGACGCAGTGCACGACGCTGATCGAGGACGGCGTGCTGGTCGGCTACCTGCAGGACACGCTCAACGCGCGGCTGATGGGCGTCGCGCCCACCGGCAACGGGCGCCGCGAGTCCTTCGCGCACCTCACCATGCCGCGGATGACCAACACCTACATGCGCGCGGGCCAGCACGATCCCGAGGAGATGATCCGCTCGGTGAAGAAGGGCCTGTACGCGGTGAACTTCGGCGGCGGCCAGGTCGACATCACCAGCGGCAAGTACGTGTTCTCGGCCACCGAGGCCTACCTGATCGAGGACGGCCGCATCACCGCGCCGGTGAAGGGCGCCACGCTGATCGGCAACGGACCGGAGACGATGCAGCAGGTGCGCATGGTCGGCCACGACCTCGCGCTCGACGAGGGCGTGGGCGTGTGCGGCAAGGACGGCCAGAGCGTGCCCGTCGGCGTGGGCCAGCCGTCGCTGCTGATCGACGGGCTGACGGTGGGTGGGACGCGGGCTTGAGGACGGGGTCAGGAATCGGGAGTCAGGCGCCAGGAGTCAGGAGTCAGGAGTCAGGCGACAGGAGTCAGGCGACAGGAGTCAGGCGACAGGAGTCAGGAGTCAGGAGTCAGGAGTCAGGAGTCAGGAGTCAGGAGTCAGGCGACAGGAGTCAGGCGACAGGAGTCGGGAGTCCGGAGTCGGGGCCCGCGCACCGGGAGCAGTGCCGGGCGTCCGCACCTTTTCGCTCGTCATCCCGGCGAACGCCGGGATCCATCCTCGCCACCGTCCGTCCTACTCGCACGCCGCACGGAACACTCCCTCTCCTCCATCGCAGATGGGGGAGAGGGCTGGGGCGAGGGGGGCTCTTCGCGTCGCCGGATGCTCCCACACCGGACCCTCTCCACCACAAGCCGAGGAGAGGGAGACGCAATCCACACGCCTTCCATCGCTGACGCGCTAACCGAGCGGCGCGTCCCCGTCATCCGCCCCGCCATCGTCCCCCTTCGCATGCAGCATCAACTCCCGCAGCTCCCGGAACAATTCGCGATACGCGCGCGGCGGCCGGCTCTTCGCGCGCTCGTCGAGCGCGTTGCGCACGAGCTGGCGCAGGCGCTGGCGGTCGGCGTCGGGATGCGCGTCGAGCAGCTGCGACAGCGCCTCGTCGCCGCCGGCGAGCAGGCGCTCTCGCCAGCTCTCGACGCGGTGCATCGCGGCGGCCTCGCGCCGCGCCGATTCGCCGTCCTCGTCCAGCGCGTCGCGGATCGCCTCCAGCGTGGCGTCGTCCTCGCGGCGCATCTGCTTGGCGAGGTAGGCGAGCTGCCGCTTGCGCGCGATGTGCGCGGTGATGCGGCGCGTCTCCAGCAGGTGCGGCATCAGCGACTCCGGGATCGGCAGCTTCGCCAGCTGCGCGTCCGTGAGCGCGGCGAGCTTCTCGCCCAGCGCCAGCACCTCCAGCGCCTCGCGCCGCTGCTGGCTGCGGCTGGGCCCCAGGAATTCGCCGGTGTCCTCGTCGCGCCCGCGCATCGCCGCACCTTCCATCGCGCGCACGTGCGCGCCTGATCGAACGAAAGGATAAGCCATTGAACGCGATCGACCTGACGCCCGCCGCCGCCGACGACAGCCAAGCGCGCCTCGACGCGCTGTCCGACGCCGCGCGTCGCGCGCTCGACCAAGCCCGCGCGCGCGGCGCCAGCCAGGCCGAGGTGTCCTGCAGCGAGGAGCGCGGGCTCAGCGTCGCCGTGCGCATGGGCGAGGTCGAAACGGTCGAGTCCACGCGCGATCGCGGCGTCGCGCTGACCGTCTACTTCGGCCATCGCAAGGGCAGCGCGAGCACCGCGGACCTGCGCGAGGACAGCCTGCTCGCCACCGTCGAACAGGCCTGCGCGATCGCCCGGCACACCGAGGACGATCCCGCCGCCGGGCTCGCCGACGCCGGGCTCATGGCGCGCGAGCCGCGCGAGTTCGACGCCTGGCATCCGTGGACGATCGACGCCGATCGCGCCGTCGACCTCGCGCTGGCCTGCGAGGACGCCGGCCGCGCGGCGGACGCGCGCGTGGGCAACTCCGACGGCGCGTCGCTCGGCACCGGGCAGACGCTCAGCGTCTACGCCAACACGCACGGCTTCGTCGGCCGCGAGCGCGCCACGCAGCACAGCCTCGGCTGCGCGCTGATCGCAGGGCAGGGCGATGCGATGCAGCGCGACGGCTGGTACAGCGTCGGGCTGTCGGCGGACGAGCTCGAGGACGCCGCGCACATCGGCCGCCGCGCCGCCGAGCGCACGGTCGCCCGGCTCGACGCGCGCACGATCCCGACCGGCGAGGTGCCGGTGCTGTTCGCCGCGGAGATCGCGCGTTCGCTGATCGGCCATCTGGTCGGCGCGATCAGCGGCAGCGCGCTGTACCGCCGCGCGAGCTTCCTGTTCGACGCGGTCGGGCAGCCGCTGTTCCCGGCGTGGTTTGCGCTGCACGAGCGGCCGCACCTCGCGCGCGGCCTGCGCTCGGGCTGGTTCGACGCCGACGGCGTGGCCACGCGCGAATCGGCGATCGTCGAGGACGGCGTGCTCATGCGCTACGTGCTCGGCAGCTACTCGGCGCGCAAGCTCGGGCTGCAGACCACCGGCAACGCCGGCGGCGTGCACAACCTCGAGGTCGCCGCCAACGCCGGCGACCTGCCGTCGCTGCTGCGCGGCATGGGCCGCGGGCTGCTGGTCACCGAGCTGATGGGGCAGGGCGTCAACACCGTCACCGGCGACTACTCGCGCGGCGCGGCCGGCTTCTGGATCGAGGACGGCGCGATCGCGCACGCGGTCGACGGCATCACCATCGCCGGCAACCTGCGGCGCATGTTCGGGGCGATCGAGGCGGTCGGCACCGATGTCGATCGCCGCTCGCACATCCGCACCGGCTCGATCCTGGTCGGGCGGATGACCGTCGCCGGCGCCTGAGCGCCGCGGTGCTAGGCTCGACGCGCTCGATGCCGAGACCGGAGACCGCCGCCATGCAGCCCACGCCCGCCGTGATCCCGACCGCCGACGAACGCCGCTGGGCCGCCGGCGTGCACCTGCTCGGGCTGGTGCTCGCGTTCGTGACCAGCTGGGCCGCGGGCATCGCCGGCGCCGCCGGCGCGCTGGCGGTGTGGCTGCTCAAGCGCGACGAATCCGCGTTCATCGCCGCGCACGCCAAGGAAGCGCTGAACTTCAACCTCAGCATGTTCGTCTATGCCGTCGTGCTGGTGGCGCTGACGCTGTTCACGCTGGGGCTCGGGCTGATCGTGACGGTGCCGATCGCCATCGTCGTCGCACTGGCCTGGCTGATCGCCACCATCGTCGCCGCGGTGCGCGCGTACGACGGCCTGCCGTACCGCTACCCGATCACCATCCGCTTCGTGCGCTGACGGCGACCGCCGCCGCTTGACACCCCCCGGCACCGGGTCGAGAGTGCGTGCGCCCGCGCCGTGGGGAGCGCGGGGATCACACTTACCGGGGGAGTCACCACATGTCCGTACCACCCGTCGTCGTCTCGCAGGACGACCGCACCGTCGCGCTGCTGACGCACCTGTCCGGGATCATCCTGGGCTTCATCGTCCCGCTCATCGTCTGGCTGATCAACAAGGACAAGCCGGAGAAGGAGTTCCTCGTCGACCAGTCGAAGGAGGCGCTCAACTTCAACCTCACCCTGTTCGGCATCTACGTGGCGCTGTGGATCCTGACGGTGGTGACGCTGGGCATCGCGGGCCTGCTGACCGGGCCGCTGATGCTCCTGCTGTGGCTGGTCTCGCTGGTGCTCTTCATCGTCGCCGGCGTGAAGGCCAACGGCGGCGAGCGCTACCGCTATCCGGTCGCGGTGCGCCTGATCAAGTAGGGCGCCCCGCCGCGCACCACTGCACGAAGGCCCGGCATCGCCGGGCCTTCGTCGTCATGGCAGGTCAGGAGGTGCGCTCCACCGCGAGGCGCAGCAGCGCGCGCAGCGGCGCCGTGTCGCCGTCGACGGCGTCCAGCGCCTGCTCGCCGTCGTCGACCAACGCGCGCAGCCTCGCGCGTGCCGCGTCCGCGCCCAACAGCGCCGGAAACGTCGCCTTCGCCTGCGCCACGTCCTTCCCCGCGGTCTTGCCGAGCGTCGCGCTGTCGGCCTCGATGTCGAGCAGGTCGTCGCGCACCTGGAACGCGAGCCCGAGCGCGGCCGCGTAGCGGTCGAGGGCCGCCAGCGTCGCCGTCGTCGGAGTCCCGCACAGCGCGCCCATCCGCACCGCGGCGCGGATCAGCGCGCCGGTCTTGAGCGCGTGCAGGCGTTCGAGGTCCGCCAGCGCGATGGCGCCGCCGCGGCCGGTCGCGGCGAGGTCCAGCGCCTGGCCGCCGCACATGCCGCGCGCACCGGCGGCGTCGGCGAGCGTGCGCAGCAGCGCCACGCGGACGGACGCATCGAGCGCCGCCTCGGCGAGCACGGCGAAGGCGAGCGCCTGCAACGCGTCGCCGGCCAGCACGGCGGTGGCTTCATCGAACGCCACGTGCACGGTCGGCTGGCCGCGGCGCAGCGCGTCGTCGTCCATGCTGGGCAGGTCGTCGTGCACCAGCGAATAGGCGTGGACCAGCTCGACCGCCACGGCCGGCGCATCCAGCGCGTACTCGCCGGCACCCGTGGCCGCGCCGGCCGCGTACACCAGCAGCGGACGCATGCGCTTGCCGCCCAGCAGCACCGCGTGGCGCATGGCCGCGTGCAGGCGCGCGGGCTCGTCGGCGGAGTCGGTCAGGGCGATGGCCAGCGCGGCGTCGGCGCGCGCGCGCCACGCGCGCAGGCGGTCCTCAGGCATCGGCGGCAGGCGGCGCGGCGTCGAACGGCCGCGCGCTGCCCGGATCCTGCGGGTCGGTGAGCAGGCGCACGCGCAGTTCGGCCTGCTCGAGCGCGGTCTGGCACTGGCGGTAGAGGCCGACGCCGCGTTCGTACGCGGCCAGCGACTCCTCGAGGCTCATCTCGCCGTGCTCCATGCGGTCGACCAGCTTCTCGAGCTCGTCCAGCGAGCGCTCGAAGTCGGCGACCGGGGAGGCGTCGGGGGGCGCGTTCGGCGTCATGCGGTGGAGTGTGCGCGGCGGCGCGTGCGCCGGTCAACGCGGCGCGTCGCTCCAGCACAGCCGCGCCCGGCGCGCGTCGAGCCAGGCCGCGAACGCGCCGGACAGGATGCGGTCGCCCGCGGCGCACAGCACGCCGTCCGCATCGGACAGCAGCGGCATGCGCGAGCGCCGCCACGGCGGCACGGCCTGCGCCTGCAGCACGTGCTTCAGCGCGTGCGACTGCGCGCGGCCGGGCAGGCGGATGCGCTCGCCGCCGCGGCGCGCATGCACCGACAGCGGCGCATCGAATCCCGACGCGCCCAGCAGCGCGAGGCTGCCGCCTCCGGGCAGCGCCAGCGGAGCGCGTCCATCCCAAGCCGCGCGCCAGTGCGACGGCAGCGGCGGACGCGACGTCCCGGCCCACAGCGCATCGCGCCACGCCAGCACCTCGGCCTCGCGCCAGCGGAACGCGGCCTCGGCGTCGTCGCGGGCGTCGAGCAGCTCGGCGTCGATCGCCTCCACGCCGGACGCCGGCAGCGGAGGCAGCCCGAGTCGCGCGATCCAGCGCCGCAGCACGCGCGCGCGCCGCGCGGCCGGCAGCGCGCGCAGGCCGTCGCGCGACAGCGTGTTCGCATCGATCGACAGGCGCGCGATTTCCGCATCGTCCTCGGCGTCGAGCAGCGTCGCCGCCTCGCGTGCCAGCGCGGCCGCGCGCGCGAACGCGGCGTCCGCCTCGGGCCAGCGCGCACGCAATGCGGGCAGCACCGCGTGGCGCAGGTGGTTGCGATCGAGCGCGGCGTCGGTGTTGCTGGGATCCTCGACCCAGCGCAGGCCGTGCGCGTCGGCATAGCGGGCGATCGCCGCGCGCGGCGTGTCGAGCAGCGGGCGCCACAGCCACGCCGCGCCGAACGCGCGCCACGGCGCCATCGCGCCGAGGCCGTCCACGCCGGATCCGCGCAGCGCGCGCAGCATGAAGGTTTCCGCCTGGTCGTCGCGATGGTGCGCCAGCGCGAGCACGTCGCCCGGCTGCAGCACGGTCTCGAACGCCGCGTAGCGCGCGCGCCGCGCCGCGCCTTCGAGCCCGTCGCCGGCGTCGCGCGCCACGCGCACGCGCAGCACCGTCAGCGGCACGCCCCAGCCCGCGCACGTCGCTTCGCAGTACGCCGCCCACGCATCGGCATCCGGATGCAGCCCGTGGTGCACGTGCAGCGCGCGCACGCCGGGGCGATCGCGCAGCAGGTGCAGCAGCACGGTCGAATCGAGGCCGCCGCTGTAGGCGACCGCGACCGACGACAGCGCCGCATCGTCCATCGGCGGCGGCAGCAGGCGCGGCGCGTCGGTCATGCGGCCGGCGCCGGTGCGCAGGTGGCGACCATCCGCCGACGCGCATCGGCGAGCGCGTGCTCCGGATCGATGCCCACGCGCGTCGCCGATCGCCGCACGCGGAGGACGAAATGCCGCGGGTCGCAGGCCGGGTTCGCGTGGACGTCCATCGCGACGAGCAGCACCAGCCGCTCGGCATCGCCCAGCCGCTCCGGCGCCATCGCGTACCAGCGGGCCGACGCGTCGCGCAGCCCGCGGCCGCCGTCGCGCAGCCGGATGGACGACAGCACGTGGTCGACCGCCTGTTCGCCCGTCCACGCCTGGCTGAGCTGCAGCCTTCGCGTCCAGCTCCAGAGGATCCAGTCGCCGGCCGGAGGGTTCTGCTGGAGCGGTTCGAACGTCGCCCGCGTCGCGATGCCGAGGATCTGCTCAGGCCGCGGCGACCGCCCGAGCAACACGTCGCGCGACCGGAGAAGCGTCGTCGCGACGCGCAGCGGCGTCGCCCGCGGCATCCGCATCGGTCCATCGCCCGCATGCATCCGCCAGTACATCGCGCGCGAGCGCGCATCGATGCCGTCCGATCGCGGCGCCGGCAGCGGCGGCGTCCGCCACGATCCCCAGCCGTACAGCGCCACCACGCCCGCCGCCAGCAGCCACGTGGAGACGACAACGACGGCGAGCGCGACGATCGACGCCGCGCGCAGCCCGCGCAGGCGCTCAGGCCGCTTCGTACGCCCCATAGCCGCGCAGGCGCTGGTAGCGGCGCTGCAGCAGGTCCTCGACCGGCAGCGGCGCCAGCGCGTCGAGTTCGTTGAGCAGCACCGCCTTCAGGCGCGTGGCCATCTGCCGCGGATTGCGGTGCGCGCCGCCGATCGGCTCGCGCACGATCTTGTCGATCAGCCCGAGGTTGAGCAGGCGCGGCGCGGTGATGCCCATCGCCTCGGCGGCGTCCTGCTTGCGGTCGGCCGTCTTCCACAGGATCGACGCGCAGCCCTCCGGCGAGATCACCGAATAGGTGCTGTACTCCAGCATCAGCGTGCGGTCGCCGACGCCGATGGCGAGCGCGCCGCCGGAGCCGCCTTCGCCGATCACCGTGCACACCACCGACACGCGCAGCTCGGCCATTTCCAGCAGGTTGCGCGCGATCGCCTCGCTCTGGTTGCGCTCCTCGCTGTCGATGCCGGGATAGGCGCCGGGCGTGTCGATGAAGGTGAGGATCGGCAGTCGGAAGCGTTCGGCCAGCTTCATCAGCCGCAGCGCCTTGCGGTAGCCCTCCGGGCGCGGCATGCCGAAGTTGCGCCGCACCTTCTCGCGCGTGTCGCGGCCCTTCTGGTGGCCGATGACGACCACGCTGCGCCCGTCGATGCGGGCCAGGCCGCCGACGATCGCGGGGTCGTCGGCGAACGCGCGGTCGCCGGCGAGCTCCTGGAACTCCTCGCACATCACCCGCAGGTAGTCGAGCGTGTACGGGCGCGCGGGATGGCGTGCGAGCTGCGACACCTGCCACGGCGAGAGGTCGCGGAAGATCTGCGCGGTGCGCGTGCGCAGCTTGTCCTGCAGCGCGTGGATCTCGCTGTCGATGTCCACCGCGGGGCCGGCGCTGGCGTGGCGCAGCTCCTGGATCTTCGCTTCCAGATCGGCGATGGGCTGCTCGAAATCGAGGTAGTTCGGGTTCATCCGCGGGCCGGGGCCGGTGAGGTCGACAGTCTAGCCCAGCGCATCCGCCTGACCGAGGCGTATGCACGGCGGGACATTCCGCACGGATCCACGCGGCGATTCCAGCGCCTTCGACGTACGATCCGGCGCCGTGCAGCGCTCGCCGCACGCATGCTGTACGCGATCGGGCCGACGCGTGCGCCGGCTGCGCCGGGCCGGGCAACCTTGCTACGATGATAGATCTGCGCCTCGGCCCCCGCGGCCCGGGCCGGCCAAGGCCCCGGAGAACCTGAATGACCCGTTTGATCGAGATCCTCATTTCGCTGGCGATCGTCGCCGCCCTGTTCCTGGCCATCGCGCTCGTGCTGCCGGCGAGCCGCCAGCTGGAGCACTCGGTCGAGACGAACCGCAAGCTGACGATCGTGTTCGACACGCTCAACAGCCTGCGCCGCTTCGACGACTGGCATCCGCTGGTCCTGCGCGACCCGAACGTGAAGATCCAGCTCTCCGGCCCGGCCAGCGGCAAGGGCGCCACGCTCACCTACGAATCCGACGTGCAGGGCGTGGGCGACGGCAGCTGGACGATCGTCGAGTCGGTGCCGAACGAGCGCGTCAAGTACGCGATCGAGGACATCCAGCGCGGCTCGGACAAGACCTCCGAGTTCGTGCTCTCGCGCACCGGCAAGAACAACCGCAACGTCAAGATCACGCAGCGCTACAGCGTCGACTACGGCTGGAACCTGCTGGGCCGCTACTCGGGCCTGTACGTCAGCAGCAACGTCGGCGACGACATGAAGATCGGCTTGAGCCGCCTGTCGAACATGCTGGCGGGCGTGCCGAACTTCGACTACTCCGAGCTGTCGCAGGGCGATCCGTCGAAGGCGCCGCGCGTGGGCGAGCGCCCGGCCGAAGTGCTGCTCACCGTCGCCGCGGCCGTGGAGCGCACCAACGAGCGCGTCCAGGGCCAGATGAAGAGCAACATGGAGTGGATCCGCAAGGTCATGGCGGCCAATGGACTCGAGGCCGCCGGCCCGGTGCGCATCATCACCAACGAGTTCGGCAGCGACACCTATTCGTTCGTGGTCGCGCAGCCGGTGACCAAGCCGGGCACCGACCTGTCCGCCGACGGCGCGATCAAGCTCGAAGGCCCGGTCGAGATCGTCCGCAACGACGCCTCGCGCATCGCCTCGGTGCCGTTCACCGGCCACATGGCGAACCTGCCGCGCGTGCGCGACGCCGTGCGCGCCTGGGCGCTGACCCACGGCTACGAGACGACGGACCGCCCGTACGAGAACTGGAACAACGGCATCGATGCCGGCTTCACGGAAGAGGGGCAGTTCGACGTGGTGTGGGCGGTGAAGTAAGCCGCCGCACCCGTTGATCGATCCGACGCGCCGCGGCATTCCCGCGGCGCGTCGCGTTTGGGCCCCGTATCATCGACGGCCCGACGTCGGAACGCGCGATGCCGCCTTCGCCTCCACCCGATCCGTTCGCGTCGCGCGCGCTGCGCGCCGGGGCCTGCCTGTGCGCCGGCGCCGGCGTCGCGCTGCTCG
>JXCB02000010.1 GCA_000828075.3 Tolypothrix campylonemoides VB511288
GTTCGACGGCACCGCGGCGGACCTGCACGTCGAGGTGCAGCAGGTCGCGCACGACTCGCGCGTGCACCTGGACATCGAGGCCGACGACATCGACGCCGAGGCCGCGCGGCTCGAAGCGCTGGGCGCGAAGCGCATCGGCTTCGTCAAGCGCTGGTGGGTGATGGAAGCACCGACCGGCCAGCGCTTCTGCGTGGTGCGCATGCGCGAGCGCGCGAACGGCGCGCCGGCCAACGCCTGGGACTGAGCGCCGCGGACGCATCGCCCGCCGCGCGGGCATGACCTCCGGCATATCTCGCGGGACCGCGCAGGCGGCACAGTCGGGGGTCGATCCGCCGGCCGCGTCCCGTGGCCGGCCACATGCCGGAGTCCCCATGCGCCCTCCCCACGTGATCCGCCCGATCCGCTTCGCCCCGCCGCGTTCCACCCTGCTGCGCACCGCGCTGGCCGCTGCGCTCGCGCTGTCGCCGCTGCTCGCGTCCGCGCAGCGCTCGATCGCGTTCGAAGCGTTCGACGTGCCGGCGACGGGCACGCTCGCGATCGCCGTGACCGAAGGCCAGCTGGCCGGCGGCGCACCGGCGGGCGGCGCGTTCGCGCGCATCGACGCCGCCGGCAACGGCGCGCTGCGCCGCGCGGTCGCCGCGGCGGACTTCAAGGGCAAGGCGGACACGCAGCTCGACCTGCCGGGCATCGCCGGCTACGAGCGCGTGCTGCTGGTCGGCCTCGGCGCGCAGCCGACGCCGCGCGCGCTCGAGGATTTCGGCGGGCTCGCCGGCCAGCTCGGCGCGCGCAGCGCCGCCGCGCGCGTGGACGTGCTGTGGGACGGCGCGAACGCCGACGACGCCGCGCGTATCGCGTTCGGCGCCGCGCTCGGCCAGTACCGCTTCGACCGCTACAAGACGCGCAAGCCCGACGAACCCGCGACCGGCCGCGGCGCGCTCGTCGTGCGCACCCCTGCCGGCGCGCAGGCCGACGCGGCGTACCGCGCTCAGTGGGCGCCGGTCGCGGCCTCGGTCGCGTTCGCGCGCGATCTCATTACCGAGCCGGCGAACGCCGTGTATCCCGAGGAGTTCGTCGCGCGCACGCGCAAGGCATTCGAGGGCCTGCGCAACGTGCGCATTGAGGTGCTCGACGTGCCGGCGATGCAGCGCCTCGGCATGGGCGGGATGCTGTCGGTGGGCCTCGGCAGCGCACGGCCGCCGCGGCTGCTGCTGGTGCGCTACGACGGCGCCGGCCGCGGCGACGCGCCGGTCGCGTTCGTCGGCAAGGGCATCACGTTCGACAGCGGCGGCATCTCGCTGAAGCCGAACGACGGCATGTGGCGGATGAAGTACGACATGTCCGGCGCCGCCACCGCGATCGCCACCGTGCACGCGCTCGCCGGGCGTCGCGCGAAGGTCAACGCGGTCGGCGTGGCCGCGCTCGCGGAGAACATGCCGTCCGGCACCGCGTCGCGCCCCGGCGACGTGGTGCGCACGATGTCGGGCAAGACGTTCGAGATCATCAGCACCGACGCCGAGGGCCGCATGGTGCTGAGCGATGCGCTCTGGTACGTGCAGCAGCAGGACAAGCCGAAGGCGGTGATCGACATCGCCACGCTGACCGGCGCGGTCTCCACCGCGCTGGGCGACGACTACGCCGGCCTCTTCAGCCGCGACGACGCGCTGGCCGAGCGGCTGCGCGCGGCCGGCGATGCGGCCGGCGAACCGCTGTGGCGACTGCCGCTGCATCCCTCGTACGCGAAGGACCTCGAATCGCCGATCGCCGACCTGCGCAACGGCCGCAGCGGCGGCGGCGGCGCGGGCGCCGGGCTCGGCGCGCACTTCATCGGCGAATGGATCCAGCCCGGCACGCCGTGGGCGCACCTCGACATCGCCGGCATGGCCTGGCGCGAGGACGCCGGCACGCCGACGTCGCCGAAGGGCGCGACCGCGTTCGGCATCCGCCTGCTCGACCGCTACGTGCGCGACGCGCTCGAAGCCCCGCGCTGAACCTCAGCCGCCGCGCCGGCGCAGCCAGGCGCGGCGGACGCCCCAGGCGATCGCCAGCACCAGCAGGAACACGCCGTAGGCGACCGACGTGGCCAGGACCTGCGGCCACAGCCTGCCGTAGGCGCGATCGGCGTAGCCCAGCGCCCACTGGTTGGCGACCACGAACGCGGCCACCGCGACGAGGAGCGACGCGCTGTCGAACACGGTGCGCGCGCCGCCGCGCGGCTGGCGCGGGAAGAACCAGAACAGCGCGCCGAGGATCGCGAACCACGGCAGGAACAGGATCAGCGCGAGGTTGAGCTCGACGGCCGGGTTCATGCCTCGGCCTCGGCGAGCCGCGCGAGCGCCGCGTGCACGTCGTCGAGGCGCGCGGCGTCGCCGAGGTGCGCCACCGACGCGTCGTCGATGCGCAGCGCACCGTCGTCGCCCGCGCGTAGCGCCGCCGCGCCGTCGCGCTTGAGCCGCGCGATCAGCTGCCCCGCGTCGCGCGGCGAGTCGAAGCCCACGCTCTGCAGCAGCACGCGCTCGCCCTGCACGAGCTTGAAGTAGAAGCGGCCGTCGGCCTCGCGGTACTGCTTGAAGGACGGCATCGGCGCGTCGCCCGCATCGCGCGGGGCGTCCGGCGCGGACGCGGCGCCCTCGGTCAGCGGCCGCAGCCCGACCGCGTCGCGCAGCGCGCGCAGCCTCGACGTCGCGTGGGTCGCGCGCAGGCGCTCGGCGCCGTCGCGCAGCACGCGCTCGATGGCAGCAGGCTCGGCGACCAGCGCGTCGTAGCGCTCGCGCAGCGGCGCGATCTCGGCGTCGATGCGCTCGAACAGCGCCTGCTTCGCCTCGCCCCAGCCGATGCCGTCGGCGAACGCGCGGCGCATCGCGGCGGTCTCCTCCGCGCTGGCGAACGCCCGGTAGAGCTGGAACACGTTCGAATCGTCGGCGTCCTTCGGCTCGCCCGGCGCGCGCGAGTCGGTGACGATCGAATACACGAGCTTGCGCAGCGTCTCGCGTGGGGCGAACAGCGGGATGACGTTGTCGTAGCTCTTGCTCATCTTGCGGCCGTCGAGGCCGGGCAGCGTGGCCACGTGCGCCTCGACCGCGGCTTCGGGCAGCGTGAAGTGCTCGCCGTAGAGATGGTTGAAGCGCTGGCCGATGTCGCGCGCCATCTCGATGTGCTGCACCTGGTCGCGCCCCACCGGCACCTTGTGCGCGTTGAACAGCAGGATGTCCGCGGCCATCAGCACCGGGTACATGAAGAGTCCCGCGGTCACGCCGGCGTCGGGGTCCTCGCCCTCGGCGACGTTGCGGTCCACGGCGGCCTTGTACGCATGCGCGCGGTTGAGCAGGCCCTTGCCGGCGACGCAGGTGAGGAACCACGTGAGTTCCGGGATCTCCGGGATGTCGCTCTGCCGGTAGAACCACACGCGCGAGGGATCCAGCCCGCAGGCGAGCCAGCTCGCGGCGATCTCCAGCGTGGAGCGCTGCACGCGCGCCGGGTCCTGCGCCTTGATCAGCGCGTGGTAGTCGGCGAGGAAGTAGAAGCTCTCCGTCGCGCCGACGCGGCTGGCCGCCACCGCCGGCCGGATCGCGCCGACGTAGTTGCCGAGGTGCGGCGTGCCGGACGTGGTGATGCCGGTGAGGACGCGGGTGGTGGCGGTCATGGGCGTCGCGCGGGAGCGGGGCCGCGATTCTACCCGCCGCCCCGCGGCGCTCCCGCCGCGCTAACCCCGTCGGCCGGCCCGATCCGTTGGTGATGCGCACCGACCACCGGAGCATCGCCATGCACGCCCTGCGCACCGTCCTGCTGATGCTCGCCGCCCTGCTGGGCGCACTCGCCTGCGCGCCCGCCGCGGCGGATCCGCACGTCTCGCTGCAGGTGGTCGACCGCGACACCGGCGCGTGGCTGCAGGAATACCGCCACCGCGGCCAGCGCTGGATCGCCGGCGAACCCGGCCATCGCTACGCGCTGCGGCTGACCAACCGCACAGGCGGCCGCGTGCTGGTGGTGGTCTCGATCGACGGCGTCAACGCGGTGACCGGCGAGACCGCGCATCCCTCGCAGGCCGGCTACGTGCTCGAGCCGTGGCAGAGCACGGAGGTCGCCGGCTGGCGCAAGTCGGTCGACGACGTCGCGCAGTTCGTGTTCACCGACCTGCCCGACAGCTACGCCGCGCGCACCGGGCGCCCGGACGACGTCGGCGTGATCGGCATCGCCGTGTTCGAGGAGCGCGCGTACGCGCACGTCGCGCCCGCGGCGCCGCCCGTCGCCGGCGCGGCCGAGGCGCGCCGGCAATCGCGCGCGCAGGCGGAATCCGCGGCTGCGGCGGCGGACGGCGCCTACGATGCGCAGCGCCTCGGCACCGGCCACGGCGCGCGCGAATGGTCGCCGGTGTCGCGCACCTCGTTCGAGCGCGCGACGCGCGGACCTGCGCAGGTCACGCAGCTGCGCTACGACGACCTCGACCGCCTGCTCGCGATGGGCGTGGTGCCGTCGCCGTGGCGGCCGCGTCGCGGCGACGCGCCGGAGGCGTTCCCCGGCGCGTTCGTGCCGGACCCGCCGTACGGGCGCTGAGGCCTCGCGACGCACGGGGCGATGTCGACACGCGACGCGACGCGCCGCGCGACGGCGGCGCCGGAACGACATGGCGCGCGCGACGGCGGCGCCGGAACGACATGGCGCGCGCGACGGCGGCGCCGGAACGACGACGGGCCGCGCGAGGCGGCCCGTCGTCGTGCGCACGCGAAGGCGCGATCAGTTCAGCGAGCCGGAAAACTCGCGGACTTCGCGGTCGGCGCGCTCGCGGTCCCAGCCGTACTGCTCCTGCAGCTTGCCGGCCAGGTATTCGGCGTTGCCCTCGCTCACGTCGAAGACGTCGTCGGTGAGATCGCCCCAGCGCGCCTGCGCCTTGCCCTTCAGCTGCTTCCAGTTGCCGGCGATGATGTCGCGGTTCATGCGGTCCTCCTGTCTGGGATGACGCACGTCGAGCGTGCGGTCCCAGCATGCGCACGGTCGCGTTCGCCCGGCGTGGCTGGTCCGTGAGCGCGGCGCGGCGCGGGCTTAACGCCGGGTCGATCGCGCGTCGCCCGGCGCAGACGAACGAAGGGCCGCATCGCTGCGGCCCTTCGCGCATTACGCGGACGGATGGATCAGCACTTGCCGTCCTTGCAGTCCTCGGCCTTGTCCTCGATCTTGTCGCCCGCCTTCTCGATGTCGCGGCCCGCGCCGGCCATCGTGTTGCACGCGCTCAGGGTGGCGGTCGAGAACAGGGCCAGCAACGCCAGGGCCATCACTCGCTTCATGTCGAAGTCTCCTCGTCGGTCTGCGACCGGATGGGGCCGCGCGGGTGCGCCGCCGTGGCCGCCATGACACCGCCGCCGCGGTGAAACCCGCGTGGACAGGAACCTGACCGCCGCTGAACGCCGACGTGCGGCGCCCCGTCGTCTGGGCTTCGCGGACGCGATCGTCCGCTGCGTGGAGCGATCGCGCTCGACCCGCACGTCCGCAACGATCGCGGTTCGCCCGTGTCTGCCGCCAGCGCGCTTCCGCGCCGCTACTCGCGCATCAGCGTCGACTTGCCGAACAGGCTTTCGACGAGGTCGACGGCGAGCAGCGCGGTGGCGTTCCTGCTGTCGAGCACGGGGTTGAGCTCGACGATGTCGAGCGAGCCCATGCGGCCGCTGTCGGCGATCATCTCCATGACCAGCTGCGCCTCGCGGTAGTTGGGGCCGCCGGGCACGGTGGTGCCGACGCCGGGCGCGATCGAGGGATCGAGAAAGTCGACATCGAAGCTGACGTGCAGGTGGGTGTCGTCGTCGACGCCTTCGAGCGCCTCCTCCATCGCGCGCTTCATGCCGACCTCGTCGATGTAGCGCATGTCGTAGACGTCCAGCCCGTACCGGTGCACGAGGCGCTTCTCGCCCTCGTCGACGGAGCGGATGCCGATCTGGCGGATCTCGTCCGGCCGCATCGCCGGCGCGTCGCCGCCGAGGTGGGTGAGCTCGCGCGGGCCGAGGCCGCACAGGCAGGCGACCGGCATGCCGTGGATGTTGCCGCTGGGCGTGACGTCGCTGGTGTTGAAGTCGGCGTGCGCGTCGAGCCAGAGCACGCGCAGCTTCCTGCCCGCGTCGCGGCAGTGGCGCGCGACCGCGGTGATCGAGCCGAGCCCGAGGCAGTGGTCGCCGCCGAGCAGGATCGGCATGCGGCCGCCGCGCAGTTCCGCCAGCACCGCCTCCATCACCACGCGGTTCCACTCGGCGACTTCCTGCAGGTGGCGGTAGCCGTCGACCGGCGTCGTCCACGGGTTCTGCGGGCCGGCGAGGTTGCCGCGGTCGACCACGTCGACGCCGCGCCCGAGCAGCGCCTCGCCGAGGCCGGCGATGCGGATCGCGTCGGGCCCGAGCCGCGCGCCGCGGTGGCCGGCGCCGACGTCGGTGGGCGCGCCGAGCAGGGACACGGGGGGAAAGCTGCGGGGCATGACGTTCTCGCGTGGTCGCCGGGCCGCGCTGCGGCCGTACGGCGGGAGCTGGGAAGTATCCCCGGCCCTCGCGCGCGCGGCCACCCCGTGCGCGCCGCTGCGGCGGTGCGGCGTCCGCACGCGCGCCGCGGTTCAGTCGGTGCCGGGTGCGTCGAGCTCCGGTTTCGGCGGCCACGCGTGGTCGACCGGCTGGTCGCCGACGATCATGCCGCTGCGCGCCAGCATGTCCTGGATGCGCCGGCTGACGTGCGGGAAATCCTCGGCCCGCATGTCGCGACGCACGACGTCCGCCTCGCGCCGGAACGCGGCATAGAAGTCGCCCTCGCCCAGCGTGTCGATCATGCCCGGCAGCTTGGCCTCCAGCGCGTCGAGCCGCGCGTCGAGCGAGGCGCGGCGTGCGATGTCGTCGTCGAGGTGCCGATGCATGGCCGCAGCCTGCGCCCGGCGCGGTGAGCCGCATGCGACGGCGCGGCGGCCGTCAGGGCATGCGCAGCCGGAACGCCTGCCGCACGCGCTCGCGGTAGGCCGGGCCGCTGCCGAGGCGCAGGCCCGACGCGAGGCGCAGCACGTACTGGCCGGATTCCAGCGTCTCGATCTCGGTCACCGCGGCGATGCGCACGATGCGCGAGCGGTGGATGCGCGCGAAGTGCCTCGGGTCGAGCTGCGCCTCCATCGCGGCCATCGTCTCGCGCAGGCTCAGGCGCTCGGCGCCGACGTGCAGCTCGACGTAGTTGAGCTGCGCGACCACGCAGTCGATCGACGCCACCGGCACCATCCGCAGGCGATGGCCCACGGCGACCGGCAGGCGCTCGGGGAAGCGCTCCGCGACGGCGGGCTCGGCGCGCTGCCGGCCGGCGCGCGCGCGCTCCAGCGCCAGGCGCAGGCGTTCGCGCGAATACGGCTTGAGCAGGTAGTCGACCGCGCCGTGCTCGAACGCGTCCACGGCGTGCTCGCTGTACGCGGTGACGAACACCACGCGCGGGCGCCAGGCCGGCGCGGCGCGGTGCAGCGTGCCGAAGCCGTCCATGCCCGGCATCTGGATGTCGAGGAAGACGACGTCGGGCCTGAGCGTCGCCAGCGCGGCGGCCGCGTCCTCGCCGGTGGCGCATTCGCCGACGATGTGCACGCCGTGCTCCGCGCCGAGCATGCGCCGCAGCCGCGTGCGCGCCATCGGCTCGTCGTCGACCACGAGCACGCGCAGCGGGACGTCGGCGCTCATGCCGGCCCCCGCACCAGCGGCAGCGTCACCCGCACGCGCGTGCCGCCGTCGGGCCGCGTCTCGATCCGCAGCGACTGCGCGTCGCCGTACAGGCATTCCAGCCGCGCGCGCGTGTTGGCCAGGCCGACGCCGAAGCCCGGCTTCGACGGCGTGCCGGCGCCGTCGTCGATCACGTCGAGCACGAGCCGGTCGCCGTCGCACGCCGCGCGCACCTCGACCGTGCCCGGCGCGTCGCGGTGCGCCACGGCGTGGGCGATCGCGTTTTCGACCAGCGGCTGCAGCATCAGCCGCGGCACCTGCGCGTGCAGCGCCGCGTCGCTCACGTCGCGGCGGACGCGCAGGCGCTCGCCGAGGCGCACCTGCTCGATGCCGACGTAGCTGTCCACCGCGGCGAGCTCGTCGCGCAGGGACGTGAACTGGTGCCGGCCCGACTCCAGGCTCTGCCGCAGCAGCGCGCCCAGCTGCACCAGCATGCGGTCGGCGGCGTCCGCGTCGTGGTGGACCATCTCCGAGATCGAGTTCAGCGCGTTGAACAGGAAGTGCGGATTGAGCTGCGCCGACAGCGCGTCCAGCCGCGCCTGCGTCAGCCGTTCGCGCAGCTCCAGCGCCTGGCGCTCGCGCAGGCGTGACTGTCGGGCGTAGACCAGCGCGTGGCCGACGCCGACGATCAGGCAGCCGGTCAGCACGTTGCGGAGCATGCTGGTGAGCAGCACGTCGGACCACAGCGGGATGTCGCGCACCCAGCCGAACCACGCGTCCAGCGCGTGGAAGGCGGCGGCGCGGAACGCGACCACGGCCAGCACCGCGAGCAGCAGCCAGCCCAGCGGCGCGATCCAGCGCTCGCGCTGGATCGGCACCCGCGCGGTGCACCACAGCAGGAACAGCGTGCACGGCACCCACAGCGCCGCGCCGACCATCTCGCCGCGCAGGATCTCCTGCAGGTCGAACACCTGCCCGCGCGAAGAGCGGATGGCCACGGCGTGGCCGGTCATGATCAGGCCGTTCAACGCCCACCAGCCGACCACGCAGGCGACGACGAGCCAGGGGATCTTGCGCATCGGCCGCAGGCTAGAGGCCGCCCCGGGGCCCGGCAACCGGCGGTGCCGCCTTTCGTCCCCGGATTCCGCGCCTTCATCCCAGCCGCGTGCACGGACGTATTCACGCCCGTAGGGTGCCGGCCATCCGCCGCGGATCGACGACTCCATGACGCAACGCCCCGTTCCCGCCATCCGCCACGTCGCCGCGGTCGCGCTCGCGCTGCTCGGCGCGCTGCTGCCGCCGGCGATCGCACGCGCGGCATCGCCCGCGGTGAAGACCGACCACCTGCAGTCGCGGCTGGTCGCCGAGACCACCGCGGCGCTGCCCGGCACGACGCTGACGCTGGGCCTGCTGCTCGAACACGACCCGGACTGGCACACGTACTGGCGCAATGCCGGCGACTCGGGGCTGCCGACCGAGATCGCGCTCACGCTGCCGGACGGCGTCGTCGCCGGAGCGATCGAGTGGCCGCATCCACAGCGGTTCGAGCTGTCCGGCATCGTCAACTTCGGGTACGGCGGGCGGCGGCTGCTGCCGGTGGCGATCACGATCCCGGACGGCTACGCGGCCGCGACGCTGCCGATCCGCGCGGCGGCCAACTGGCTGATCTGCGAGGTTGAATGCATTCCGGGCAAGGCGGAGTACGCGTTCGAGCTGCCGGTCGCGACGACGGCCGACGTCGACGCACGCTGGGCCGCGGACTTCGCCGCCGCGCGCGCCGACCAGCCGCGCGCCGCCGCCGGCACGCTCGCCGTGGCCGAGGACGGCGACGCGATCGCGCTGACGCTGACCGGCGCCGGGGCCGCGCCGACCGGTTCGACGTGGTTCCCCGAGACCGCCGCGCTCGTCGCCAACGGCGCCACGCCGACGTGGACGCGCGACGGCGACGCGTGGCGCACGCGCTGGCCCAAGAGCGAGTACTTCACCGCGATGCCGGGCGACATCGCCTTCGTCGCGGTCGACGGCGACGGCGCGGCGTGGCGATTCGCGGCGCGCGCCTCGGCCGCGGTGCCGGCGACGGCGGCCGCCGGTACCGGCACCGCGCCCGGCGGCGGCGACACCGCGCTCGGCCGGCTGCCGGCGCTGCTGTTCGCGTTCCTCGGCGGCCTCGTGCTCAACCTGATGCCGTGCGTGTTCCCGGTGCTGTCGATCAAGGCGATGGGCGCGCTGGGCTCTGCCGACGACCGCGCGGCGCTGCGCCGGCACGGGGCGTGGTACGCGCTCGGCATCGTGGCGACGTTCCTGCTGCTGGCAGGCGTGCTGCTCGCGCTGCGCGCCGGCGGCCAGCAGCTCGGCTGGGGCTTCCAGCTGCAGGAGCCGCGCTTCGTCGCCGCGATCGCGCTGCTGCTGTTCGCGATGGCGCTGTCGTTCTCCGGCGTGTGGGAGTTCACCGGGCGCTTCATGGGCGCCGGCCAGCGGCTCACCGAGGGCCACGGGGCGCGCGCGTCGTTCTTCACCGGTGCGCTCGCGGTGGTCGTGGCCAGCCCGTGCACGGCGCCGTTCATGGGCACCGCGCTGGGCTGGGCGCTGGCGCAGCCGGCGGTCGCGGCGCTGTCGGTGTTCGCCGCGCTCGGGCTCGGGCTGGCCGCGCCGATGCTGCTGCTCGGCGTGGTGCCGGCGCTGGCGCGCGCGCTGCCGCGTCCCGGCCCGTGGCTGGAAGGCTTCCGTCAGCTGCTCGCGTTCCCGCTCTACCTGACCGTGGTCTGGCTGCTGTGGGTGTACGGCGAACAGACCTCGCCGCTGGGCATGGCCTGGCTGCTCGCGGCGCTGACGGCGCTGGCGTTCGCGCTGTGGCTGCTCGGGCGGCGCCCGGCGATGCGCTCGAACGGCGCACGCGCCGTCGCGGCGTTCGCGTCGGTGGGCGTGGTGGCGGTGGCCGTGATCAACCCGATGGCGGCGGCCCTGAACGCCCGTTTCGAGCTCACGCGGGCGGAGCTGATGGCCAACTACCTCGGCGACCAGCCGAAGGACATCTGGCTGCGCCAGGGCGACGACAACAGCCAGATCGTGATCCACGCCAAGGCGCGCGACGCGCGGCAGGGCGCGGTCACGCTGCGCGGCGTGTCGCTGTTCATCTACGAGAAGAACGCCAACGGGACACCGGAATTCCGCCGCCGGCTGGAGGCCACCGAGGCGACCCTCATGCCGGGTTTCTGGCGCCTTCGCGACGTGCGGGAGGCGACGGCGGGCGACTCGTCCATCCGCTCGGACACGCTCACCATCCGCTCCACGCTGGACGCCGAGGCGGCGATGGAGAGCCTGGCCTCGCCCGAGGCGATCGCCTTCTGGCGGCTGCCCAAGGCGATCCAGCTGACCGAACAGGCGGGCTTCTCGGCGTCCGGCTACCGGCTGCGCTTCCACCAGCTCCTGGCCATGCCGCTGCTGTTTGCGGCCATGGCGATTCTCGCAGCGGCGTTCTCGCTCCGGCTCACGCGCCTGGGCGGGTTGGCCGGGCTGGCGGGCGCGGGCGTGGCTTTGGGCTTCGTCCTCTTCTTCTTC
>JXCB02000011.1 GCA_000828075.3 Tolypothrix campylonemoides VB511288
CAGCGCGTCGAGGTCGAGCGTGCCGGCATCGGTCACGTCGGCGACCTTGATGGCCGCACCCGTGCGCTCGGCCACGAGCTGCCACGGCACGATGTTGGCGTGGTGCTCCATCCGCGTGAGCACGATCGCATCCCCCGGCTTCAGCCGCGGCAGCGCCCACGCATACGCCACCAGGTTCAGCGCGAACGTGGTGCCGCTGCACAGCACCAGCTCCTCGGGACGCACGTTGACGAAGCGCGCGAGCTTCGCGCGCGCCGCCTCGTAGGCTTCGGTCGCCTCCGTGCCGAGCGCGTGCACCGCGCGGCTGACGTTGGCGTTGTGGCGGCGGTAGAAGTCGTCGACGGCGTCGATCACCGCCGCCGGCTTCTGCCCGGTGTTGGCCGAATCGAGGTAGACCAGCGGCCTGCCGTGCACCTGCCGCGTCAGCAGCGGGAAGTCGGCGCGCACCGCGGCCCAGTCGGGCGCCGGTGTCGGGCGGAGTTCGGCGTTCATGGCGTCTCCAGTCGGGCCAGCGCCGCGTCGAGCGCGGCGCCGAGCGCGTCGCGCAGCGGTTCGTCGTCGACGACGGCGAGCGTCTCGCGGCAGAACGCGGCCGTGAGCAGCGCGCGCGCGTCCGCCGCCGGCAGTCCGCGGCTGCGCAGGTAGAACAGCGACGTGGGATCGAGCTGGCCGACGGTCGCGCCGTGCGCGGCCTGCACCTCGTCGGCGTGGATCTCCAGCACCGGCTGGCTGTCGATCTCGGCATCGGCGGAGAGCAGCAGGTTCTTGTTCGACAGCGCGGCGGACGTGCCGTCGGCGCCGGCGCGGATGAGGATGCCGCCGTGGAAGACCGTGCGCGAGCGGCCGGCGCCGAGGCCGCGCCAGGTGAGTTCGCACGCGGTGTCGCGCGCGACGTGGTCGATGCCCAGCCGCGTGTCGAGATGCGAGCGACCGCGTCCGAGCAGCACGCCGTTCGCACGTGCGCGGGCGCGTTCGCCGTGCAGCGCGATGTTGAGCTCGTGGCGGGTGAGCCCGCCGCCGAGCTCGAGGTCGAGCCGGCGATACGTCGCCTCGCTCCCCAGCACGGCGTCGGTGCGCAGGAACTGGGTGGCGCCGGCGGCTTCGTCCTGCACGCGCGCGTGCAGCAGCCGCGTGCCGGGCGCGAGATGCACGTGCGCGACCTCGTTGGCGAGGTGCGCGTGCGTGCCGGCCGCGATCCGGTGCTCGACCAGCGCAAGCCGCGCGTCGTCGCGCAGCTCCACGAGGTGGCGGAAGTGCCAGGCCACGTCGCCCTCGGCCGGTGCGCCGACCAGCACGAGGTGCACGGTCGCCGCGACGTCGCCTTCGGCACGCAGCCACAGGCCGTCGCCGGCGAGCGCGGCGTTGAAGCGCGCGAACGGCTCGTCGGCGCGGTCGAATCGGCGCGCGAGCGCGTTGACCTCGCGCGCGTCGCCGGCCGCGAGCGCGGCCGACAGCGGCCGCGCGACGATGCCGTCCGGCAGCCCGCCCACGTCGGACAGCGCCGCGGCGAAGCGACCGTTGACGAACACCATGCGCGGCGCCGGGATCGCGGCGACGAGCGCCGGATCCACGTCGATCGCGTCGGCCGACGGCGCGAACGCGCGGCGCTCCAGCGCGCGCAGCGGCGTGTACTTCCAGGCCTCCACGCGCGCATGCGGCAGGCCGTCGCGCAGGGCAGCGTCGAGCGCCTCGCGGCGCGCGGGCGCGAGGCCGGCGGCGTCGCGGCCGGGCAGCGCATCGAACGCGCGCGCGAAGGAATCGAGCAGGGCGCTCATCGCCGACCCCGCCCGTCGCGGCGTCCTTCGCCCGTCACATCGCCGGTCGCGACCAGCAAGCTCCTCTGCCCCCGGGAGAGCGGTCGGGGTGAGGGTGCGGACGAGCGAACGAACGACGATGCGAGGACGCTCGCACCAATCGCGCGAGGCGAGGCGCCCAAGCTTCGGCGCACCCCCATCCGCCCCTCGGGTCCCTTCTCCCGGAGGGAGAAGGAAACAGCGTGCCGCGGAGCGCTCACGCCGCCGCTCCCGGCGCGACGCGCCCTTGCAGCCAGGCGTAGCCGTGGCGCTCGAGCTCCAGCGCCAGCTCCGGGCCGCCGCTCTCGACGATGCGGCCGTCGGCCAGCACGTGCACGACGTCCGGGCGGATGTAGTCGAGCAGCCGCTGGTAGTGGGTGATGACGAGGAACGCGCGGTCCGCGGCGCGCAGCGCGTTGACGCCGTCGGCGACGGCCTTCAGCGCGTCGATGTCCAGGCCCGAATCGGTCTCGTCGAGGATCGCGAGCTTCGGCTCCAGCAGCGCGAGCTGGAAGATCTCGTTGCGCTTCTTCTCGCCGCCGCTGAAGCCCTCGTTGACGCCGCGGTGCAGCAGGTCGTCGCGCAGGTGCAGCACGGCGAGCTTCTCGCGCACGCGCTTGAGGAACTGCATCGAGTCGAGTTCCGCCTCGCCGCGCGCCTTGCGCTGCGCGTTGAGCGCGGCGCGCAGGAAGTAGGTGTTGTTCACGCCCGGGATCTCGACCGGGTACTGGAACGCCAGGAACACGCCCGCCGCGGCGCGCTCCTCGGGCTCCAGCGCCAGCAGGTCGCGGCCCTCGAACTCGACGCGGCCCTCGACCACCTCGTAGCCCTCGCGCCCGGCCAGCACGTGGCCGAGCGTGGACTTGCCGGCGCCGTTGGGGCCCATGATCGCGTGCACCTGGCCGGGCGCGATGTCGAGCGTCAGCCCGCGCAGGATGTCGCGGCCGGCGACGCGGACGTGCAGGTTGTCGATCTTCAGCATGTCAATTCGATCCGTTGTCTTTCGTTGCCGCGCGCGCGGCGTCCTCAGGCGAGATGTCAAAGCCGAGCTGCTGCAGGTCGCTGAGGTCCTGCAGGCGTCCCACGGCACGTTTGTTGACCCGCAGGTCCTCGAGGCCGATGACCGGCACTTCGATGCCGTCCAGCGAGAACAGGATCCGGCGCGGGAAGCAGTCGTCGAACTCGACGCCGTCGGCGAAGTTGATCAGTTCGATCGCGTTCGGCTCGACGCCCAGCACCGGCATCCCGCGCGGCTCGCAGAACTCGGACAGGGAGTCCGGGAGGGCCGGAACCCCGAAGTCGCGCAGCGCCGCGGCCAGACGCGCGGCATTCGCCTCGTCGCCCTTGAACCAGAGATCCAGATCCTTCGTGTAGCGCACATGGCCGTGGATGCCGACGGCCACGCCGCCCACGACCATGAACTGCACCTGGTGCGCGGCCATCGCGCCGAGGAGATCGCGCCAACCCTCGTTGAGTTCAGCCATGGCGAACCACGAGTGTGCGTTCCATCCGCCGGTGCCCGCCGCGGAACAGCGCATTGCCTTCGACGTGAAGCGCGAGGATCGCGCGCATGCGCTCGGCGTAAGGCCGGGTGCGCCAGAAATCCGCGGTTCGCGGCGCCGCGAACGGCGCATCGAACCGGCGCAGCAGCCATCCGGACCGGTCTTTCATCCGACCGACCCCTCCAGGGAGACTTCCAGCAGCTTCTTCGCCTCCACCGCGAACTCCATCGGCAGCTCGCGGAAGACCGACTTGCAGAAGCCGTCGACGATCATCGACACCGCGTCCTCCTCGCCGATGCCGCGGGCGCGGCAGTAGAACAGCTGGTCCTCGCTGATCTTCGACGTGGTGGCCTCGTGCTCGACGGTGGCGGTCGGGTGCTTGACCTCGATGTAGGGGAACGTGTGCGCGCCGCTGCGCTTGCCGATCAGCAGGCTGTCGCACTGGGTGTGGTTGCGCGCACCGCTTGCGGACCGCTCGACCTTCACCAGCCCGCGGTACGTGTTCTGCCCGCGGCCGGCGCTGATGCCCTTGCTCACGATCTTGGACTTCGTGCGCGGCCCGACGTGGATCATCTTGGTGCCGGTGTCGGCCTGCTGGCGGTGGTGGGTCAGCGCGACGGAATAGAACTCGCCGACGCTGTCCTCGCCCAGCAGCACGCAGCTCGGGTACTTCCAGGTGATCGCCGACCCGGTCTCCACCTGCGTCCAGCTGATCTTCGCGCGCGCGCCGCGGCACTCGCCGCGCTTGGTCACGAAGTTGTAGATGCCACCGACGCCGTTCTCGTCGCCGGGATACCAGTTCTGCACGGTGGAGTACTTGATCTCCGCGTCCTCCAGCGCGACCAGCTCGACCACCGCCGCGTGCAGCTGGTTCTCGTCGCGCATCGGCGCGGTGCAGCCTTCGAGGTAGGACACGTAGGCGCGGTCCTCGCACACGATCAGCGTGCGCTCGAACTGGCCGGTGTGGCCGGCGTTGATGCGGAAATACGTCGACAGCTCCATCGGGCAGCGCACGCCCGCCGGGATGAACACGAACGAGCCGTCGGAGAACACCGCCGAGTTGAGCGCGGCGAAGTAGTTGTCGCCCACCGGCACCACGCTGCCGAGGTACTTGCGCACGAGGTCGGGATGCTCGCGGATGGCCTCGCTCATCGAGCAGAAGACGATGCCCTTCTCGGCCAGCTCCTTGCGGAACGTGGTGCCCACCGAGACCGAATCGAACACCGCGTCCACCGCCACGCCCGCAAGCTTCGCGCGCTCGTGCAGCGGCACGCCGAGCTTTTCGTACGTATCCAATAGCTCCTGCGGCACCTCGTCGAGCGAGGCGTACTTGGCCTTGGGGGCGCTGTAGTAGCTCAGCGCCTGGAAGTCGATCGGCGCGATCTCGAGCTTGGCCCAGTGCGGCTCCGGCATCGTCAGCCAGTGGCGGTAGGCGGCCAGCCGCCATTCGGTCATCCACTCCGGTTCGTTCTTCTTGGCCGACAGCGCGCGCACGATGTCCTCGCTCAGGCCCGGGGGCAGCGAGTCGGATTCGATGTCGGTGACGAAGCCGGCCTCGTAGCGACGGCCGAGCTGCGCGTGGATCTCCGCGTTGGCGGGCGCGGGATCGGGCGTCGGGGCGGGGGCGAGTTGGGTGGCCATGCGGCTGCCTGCGTCTTGTGTGCGGATGCCTGCGGATCAGGCGGTGGCGAGGCGCACGTCGATGCGCCTGCGCACGGGCGGCGGTCCGTCGCCGAGCATCTGCGCCAGCGTCACCGTGCGCAGCGCGTCGATCACCACGTCGTTGATGCGTCGCCAGTTGGCGCGCACGTTGCAGCGGCCCTCGATCGTGCAGTTGCCGTCGTGCACGCTGCACTCGGTCATGCCGAGCGGGCCTTCCATCGCCTCGACGATCTCGATCAGGCCGATCGCCGCCGGCGGCCGCGCGAGCCGGTAGCCGCCGTGCGCGCCGCGGAAGCCGTCGACCAGCCCGGCCTGCGCCAGCGGCTTGAGCACCTTGCTCACCGTCGTCGCCTCCAGCCCCGCGCGCTCGGCCAGGCCGGTGGCGCTGAGCACGGCGTCCGGCTCGGCGGCCATCACGGTCAGCACGAGCGTGGCGTAATCGGTGAGCTTGGCGACGCGCAGCATGGCGGCGGCGGGCGGATCGGTAATCGGGACCGGAATTGTACGGATTCGCCGCGGGCAGGCCAAGCGCGACGGGCCATCGAAACCGCGTGATGGCCCGTCGCTCGCGTTGTGTTCACACTATGCGGCCCTCCAGCCGCGAGTCCCGCATGCCCCGCAAGATCGTCGCCCGCCGCTCGGCCATCCACGGCAACGGCGTGTTCGCCGTGCTACCCATCCGGAAGGGCGAGCGGATCATCGAATACAAGGGGCGGCTGGTGACGCACGCGGAGGCCGACGCCGGCGACACCGGCGACGCCGATTCGGGGCACACGTTCCTGTTCACGCTCAACGACGAGTACGTGCTCGACGCGAACGCGCAGGGCAACACCGCGCGCTGGATCAACCACAGCTGCGCGCCCAACTGCGAGGCGGTGCTGGAGGAGAACGAGGCCGGCGACCGCCGCCGCGACCGCGTCTTCATCGAGGCGCGGCGTTCGATCAAGCCCGGCGAGGAGCTGACCTACGACTACGGCATCACGCTCGCCGAGCCGCATACGGCGCGGCTGAAGAAGATCTGGGAGTGCCGCTGCGGGTCGAAGAACTGCACCGGCACGATGCTCAAGCCCAAGCGCAAGCCGAAGAAGGGCTGAGCGCGGCGGCGCCGTCGAGACGACGCATCCGGGGGATCGCAGGCATGACGACGACACAGGCGCAGGCGCTGGCCGGCAAGGCCGCGGTGGTGACCGGCGCAGCCAGCGGCATCGGCCGCGCGATCGCCGAAGAGCTGGCGCGCGCGGGCGCGGCGGTGGCCATCGCCGACCTCGACGCCGACGGCGCGGACGCCGCGGCGCGGGCGATCGCCGATGCGGGAGGTCGCGCGCTCGGCATCGCGATGGACGTGACCGACGAGGCCGCCGTCGACGCCGGCATCGCGCGCGCGGTCAAGGCGTTCGGCGGCGTCGACGTGCTGGTGTCCAACGCCGGCATCCAGATCGTCAACCCGGTCGAGCAGTTCGCGTTCGCCGACTGGAAGCGGATGCTCGCGATCCACCTCGACGGCGCGTTCCTGACGACGAAGGCGGTGCTGCCGCACATGTACGCGGCCGGTGCCGACGGCCGCGCCCGCGGCGGCGTCGTCATCTACATGGGCTCGGTGCACTCGCACCTGGCGTCGCCGCTGAAGTCGGCCTACGTCACGGCCAAGCACGGGCTGCTGGGCCTGTCGCGCACGCTGGCGAAGGAGGGCGCAAAGTTTGGGGTGCGCACGCACGTCGTCTGCCCGGGCTTCGTGCGCACGCCGCTGGTGGAGAAGCAGATCCCGGAACAGGCGCGCGAGCTGGGCATCTCCGAAGACGAGGTGGTCAGACGCGTGATGCTGGGCAACACGGTCGACGGCGAATTCACCACGCTCGACGACGTCGCCCGCACCGTGCGCTTCCTGTGCGAGTTCCCGACCGCGGCGTTCACCGGGCAGAGCTTCGTGATCAGCCATGGGTGGCATATGCAGTGAGGCGGGGCCGGGGGCTGGGGGCTGGGGGCTGGAGCCAGCGGCTGCGAAGCCCGCGCGATCCCCACGCTCGTCGTCCGGCGAACGCCGGGACCCATGTCGGTCTGCCCGGACGGAATGACCCCGACCCGCTCGCCCTGAGCTTGTCGAAGGACGCGCGGAGACGAGTGCCGCAGGTGGCCGTCCAGACGTCGAGCGACTCGCCCCGTCGCGACCGCTGCACGCGTTACCGCAACCCGCTTCGATGCCGCCGTGCGCGGGCGGGTTGGCATGACTTACGCCAGACGCCGCCTCGGCGCGCCTCGGGCACGCTGCGCGCCGCCATTCCGCCGATCCGTCCCATGCGCGCACGTTCCGCCGTCCTGCTGTCCCTCGCGCTCGCGGCGCCGTCGGCGTTGGCGGTCGAGATCGACGGCCGCGTCGATCCGGCCGAATGGGCCGGCGCGCGCCACGTCACCGACTTCCGCCTCGTGCAGCCGCTGTCCCGCGCGCCCGCGCCGCATCCCACCGAGGCGTGGGTGCTGGCGACGCCCGAGGGCCTGGCGATCGCGTTCCGCAACGCGCAGCCGGCCTCGGTGCCGCGCACGCGCCAGCGCGCGCAGCGCGACGAGGGCGGGCCGGTCGACCGCGTCAACCTGTACGTCGATTTCGACGGCGACGGCCGCACCGGCTACAACTTCACCCTGCTGCTGTCGGGCAGCATCACCGACACCACGATCACCAACGAGAACCAGTTCAACGAGGACTGGGACGGCGACTGGCGCCATGCGACCTCCGAGGACGCCGACGCCTGGTACGCCGAACTGCTGGTCCCGTGGCACATCGCGCCGATGCGCCAGGCCGAAGGCGAGACGCGCACGATCGGGCTGTCGCTGGACCGCGTGATCGGCACCACCGGCCAGCGCATGGCGTGGCCGGCGGTGGTGTTCACCGAGCCGCAGTTCCTGTCGGTGTTCGAGCGCATCGAGGTGCCGAAGTACAGCCAGTCGCTGCTGGCGGTGACGCCGTACGTGTCCGGCCTGTACGACGCGGTCGACGGCAGCGGCGATCTCGACGCGGGCGCGGACGTGTTCTGGAAGCCGAGCGGGCAGTTCCAGCTCAGCGCCACGCTCAACCCGGATTTCGGCCAGGTCGAGAGCGACGAGCTGGTGGTCAACTTCGGCGCGATCGAGACCTTCTTCAACGACAAGCGCCCGTTCTTCACCGAGAACCAGGCGTTCTTCGACGTGCCGTTCGGCGGCCTCAACAGCATCAACCGGCTGATCTACACGCGCCGCGTCGGCGGCACGGCCGACGACGGCGACGGCTCCGGCGACGTGCTGGCGGCGGCGAAGCTCAACGGCAGCGGCGGCGGCTTCAACTACGGCGTGTTCGCGGCCGTCGAAGGCGAGGACGTCGGCCGCGACTTCTACGCGCTGCGCGCGACGCGCGATGCGGACACGCAGGGCGTCGGCGCGCTGCTCACGCGCGTGGAGCGGCCGTTCCTCGACCGCACCGCCGACGTATTGGCCGTCGAGCACCGCTGGCGCAACGCGCGCTGGAACGTGCGCACGGTCGGCGTCGGCGGCCGCGTCGAGCAGGATGGCCGCACGACGAGCGACACCGGCGCGCAGGTCCGCGTCGACTGGGACGGCGGCAACGGCTGGCGCCAGCAGTTCTTCGGCCTGCACCTGGGCGACGCGCTGCAGCTCAACGACTTCGGCTTCGTCGAGCGCAACGACTTCAACTACGGCCGCTACGAGATCGCGCGCCGGCTGGCGGACCTGCCGGCGGACTCCGCGTACAGCGGCCACCTGCTGCGCGCGGCGGTGTCGCACCGCGCCACCGACGACGGCGTGCACATCGCCGACGCGTGGTCGCTCAACGCGCAGAGCGAGCGGCGCGACGGCGGCAACCAGTTCGTCGAGGTGGCGATGTACACCGCCGGCCACGACGACCTGATCCTGCGCGGCAACGGCATCGTGCGCATGCCGCCGAAGCTGTTCGCGTACGCGGAGCGCTTCCGCCCGCGCCGCGGCCACTGGTCGTGGGAAGGCAGCGTGCGCTACGCCGCCGAAGGGCTGGGCGGGCCGCGCGACGGGTCGATCGAATTCGAGCTGGAGCCCACGTTCCACGTCAACGACGCGCTGACGTTCTTCGCCGGCGTCAGCCTGTGGCACAACCCGGACTGGCTGCTGTGGCGCGGCGGCAACCGGCTGGCGACGTTCGAGGCCGACAGCCTCTCGCTCGACGCCGGCGCGACCTGGCTGATCGACGCGAAGCAGGAGCTGCGCGTGCGGCTGGAGGCGATCGGCCTGGACGCGGAGACCGAGACCGTCTGGCGCGTCGGCGCCGACCGCCGCGCGCGGGAGGTGGACGAGGACGTGCCCGACTTCGCGCTGCGCAACCTCGGCTTCCAGGTGCGCTACCGCTACGAGCTCGCGCCGCTGTCGTATCTCTACGTCGCCTACGTGCGCGGCGGCTCGCTGTTCGACGACGCGCTGCCGGTGGACGGCTACCGCGCGCGCGACGAGTTCCTCGACGCGTTCGACCTGCGCGACAGCGAGCAGCTGCTGGTGAAGCTGTCGTACCGCTTCGAGATCTAGGCGTCGGGCGACGACATCGCTGTAGTTCTGCGCGTCGCTGCTGCATTCCTGTTCCTCGCTCTCGCGTCTCGCGGACGTTGCCTTCCGCGCCGCGAGAGGACGGTGCCGCAAGCGGTAACGGCGAAGACAGATGGATCCCGGCTTTCGCCGGGAGGACGAGCGGAAGTTCGATCGTGCGCCGCTCCGCTTCTGCTCGTCATTCCCGCGAAGGCGGGAATCCATGGACGTTGCCTCTCGCATTACGCGAGGAAACGTCGAAGACGGATGGATCCCGGCTTTCGCCGGGATGACGAGCAGAAGGCCGACCGCACGTCGCGTTGCTTCTGCTCGTCATTCCCGCGAAAGCGGGAATCCATGGACGTTGCGTTTCGTGCTGCGAGCAGGAACGGGAAAGCAGATGGATCCCGGCTTTCGCCGGGATGACGAGCAAAGGTCGACCGTCGCGTCGCGTCGCTTCTGCTCGTCATTCCCGCGAAAGCGGGAATCCAGAGACGTCGCATTACGCGAGGAACGTCAAAGTGGGATGGATCCCGCTTTTCGCCGGAATGACGAGCAAAGGCGGACCGCACGCCACTTCGCTTCTGCTCGTCATTCCCGCGGTCGCGCGGATGCGCACATCCCCACATCGCGCGCATCCGCGGCGATGCGACCGCCGCGTCGCCTACGGCGGCAGCTCCCGCATCCGCACCGCGGCGATGCGCCAGGCGGGCGGTTCGCCCGATTCGGGATTGCCCGGCGTCTCGCGCAGCACGTACGTGCCTTCCAGCCGTCGCACGCGGCCGTCGCGATAGCCCAGCGTCACGCGCGCCGGCACCTCGACGCGGCGTGCGCCGGGCGGGCCGGCCGGCGTGCCGAGTTCGGCGTCGAGGTCGATCACCTCGCGCAGCCCCGTCGCGAAGTCCTGCGGCGACTGTCCGCTCGCGCGGCCGCCGTCGGCCCAGAGCAGCCACGCGCGCTCGTACGCGCCGCGGTCGATCTCGGCGTGGTAGTCGCGGACGACGTCGACCGCGTCTTCGACGGGCAGGCCGGGCGGCGGCGGTTCCGGCAGCGGCGCATCGGCGTCGGCGGGATCGATCGGCAGCGGCACCGCCGTGCCCTCGATGTCTGGCGGGCCGCCGCCGTCGTCGATCGCGACCAACGGCTCCGGATCCGGCGGGCCGACCTCGCCCGGGCCGGGCCGCGCGGGCATGCCGGTGACGCCGCTGCCGGGCGTGCCGGCCGGCACCGGCAGCGGCGCGTCCGGCGCCGCGCGGCCGGGCGTGGCCGTCGTCGACGGATCGGGCGCGTCGCGCCCG
>JXCB02000012.1 GCA_000828075.3 Tolypothrix campylonemoides VB511288
CCGATCTTGCCGGTCCGCAGCGCCCCGCGCGCGGCGTCCACGCGGCGGGCGACCGTCGCCGGCGTCCTTGCCGTGGCCACCGACACCGCCAGCGCGCGCCGCTTGCCCGGCGTCAGTGCCGCCCACGCCGCCGCGGCGTCGGGCTCGGCGTCCAGCAGCGCCTGCAGCGCGTCGGGCACGTCCACGCGCGCGGCGTCGTCGATGCGGAAGCGCAGCGTCGCCTTCGACAGCATCAGGAACCAGCGCCCGCGCACCGGCTGCCATGCGCCGGTCAGCGGCACGTCGTCGAGCTCGCCGCGGATGCGCAGCCGCGGCGCGCCGTCGAACGGGAGCGTTGCGGCGAGGTCGTCCGGCAGGACCAGCACCGTGTAGCGGTAGCGGCCGACGTCGTGCACGGCGATGCGGCCGTCGAAGGCGTGCGTGTACCAGCTGTCCATGTTGGCTCCCCGCGGCGATGCGTCGAGTCTGCCGGTGCGGCCGCGACGCGGCGACTACAATCCTCGCCCTCCCGGGCGCGGCTGCCCGTCGCGACGCCCCCGATGGCCCACCCGCTGCGCACCGACGCCCTGCCCGACTATCCGTTCGCACCGAAGCGTTACGAGGTGCGTCCCGGCATCGGCATGGCCTACCTCGACGAGGGTCCGCGCGACGCGCCGGTGGTGGTGATGCTGCACGGCAATCCGTCGTGGAGCTACTACTGGCGGCGCCTCGTACTGGCGCTGCGCGACACGCAGCGATGCATCGTGCCCGACCACGTCGGCATGGGCGGCTCCGACGTGCCCGGCGACGACCGCTACGCGTACACGCTGCAGTCGCGGGTGGACGACCTCGACGCGCTGCTGCGGCACCTCGGCGTCGACGGCCCGGTGACGCTCGCGGTGCACGACTGGGGCGGCGGCATCGGCTTCGGCTGGGCGGCGTCGCGCAGCGAGCGCGTCGTGCGGCTGGTGATCCTCAACACCGGGTCGTTCCCGCTGCCGGCCGCGAAGCCGCTGCCGCGCACGCTGCGCTTCGGGCGCGACTCGCGGCTGGGCACGCTGGTGATCCGCGGCCTCAACGGTTTCGCCGGCGTCGCCGCGCGCGTGGGCACGGTGCGGCCGATGCCGCGCGACGTGCGCCGCGCATACCTCGCTCCCTACGACTCGTGGGCCAACCGTCGCGCGGTGTCGCGCTTCGTGCAGGACATCCCGCTCGGCCCCGGCGACCGCGCCTGGCCGCTGGTCGAGGCGATGGCGCGCGCGCTGCCCGGCTACGCCGATCGCCCGGCGTTCATCGGCTGGGGCCTGCGCGACTTCGTGTTCGACCACCACTTCCTGCGCGGCTTCACCGACGCGCTGCCGAATGCCGAGGTGCACGCGTTCGAGGATGCCGGCCACTACGTGCTGGAAGACAGGCACGAGGCGCTGGTGCCGGCGATCCGCGGTTTCCTCGGGCGAACCGAAGGCGCGCGCTAGGCCGGGAGGACGTCGTCCCGCGTCGACCAGTCCGCGGGCGCGAGCGGCCGCAGCCCGTGGCGTTCGCGCGCACGGTCGCACTGCGCGCTCGGCGTGCCGTCCTCCCACGACGCGTGCACCTCGCGGCAGACGCTCGGCCGCCGCGCGTGGATCGTGCAGCGCGAACGCGTGCCGATCTCCGCGTCCAGCGCCACGCAGCGCGGCGCCTGCGCCCACGTGCCGCGCATCGCGAGGCGGTGCGCGTCGCGCGTTTCGGTCAGCGCGGCCGGCACGCCGCCGGCCGCGGCGGGCTCAGCCTCGGACCAGTGGAACGCGACCAGGTAGCTCGCGCAGCAGGCGCCGCAGGACAGGCAGGGATGGTCGGGCGCCGCAGGCATGCGCGCATGGTGCGCGGCCGGCGTCGCGGCGTTCAAGGCCGCGCGCGGCCCCTCTGCGAGAATGCGCGCATGACCGCCCCGACGGACACGCCCTGCAACATCGCCGCGACCCTGCCGCGGCTGGCGCGCGAGCGCCCGGACGCGGTGGCGATCCGCTGTCCCGGCACGCGCGACGCGCAGGGCCGGGCGCGCTACGACGTCGCGCTGACCTACGCGCAGCTCGACGCACGCAGCGACGCCATCGCCGCCGGGCTGGCGCGCCGCGGCGTCGGGCGCGGCACGCGCACGGTGGTGATGGTGCGGCCGACGCCGGAGTTCTTCCTGCTGATGTTCGCGCTGTTCAAGGCCGGCGCGGTGCCGGTGCTGGTGGATCCCGGCATCGACAAGCGCGCGCTGCGGCAGTGCCTCGGCGAGGCGGAGCCGGAGGCGTTCGTCGGCATCCCGCTCGCGCACGTCGCGCGCGTGCTGCTGCGCTGGGCGCCGTCGGCGCGCGTGCGCATCACCACCGGCACCCGAGCCTGGCTGGCGGATGCGACGCTCGCGCAGGTCGAGCGCGACGGCGCCGACGCCGGCCCGCAGCTGGCATCGACCGCGCCCGACGAGGTCGCCGCGATCCTGTTCACCAGCGGCAGCACCGGCGTGCCGAAGGGCGTGGTCTACCGCCATCGCCACTTCGTCGCGCAGGTCGCCCTGCTGCGCGACGCGTTCGGCATCGAGGCCGGCGGCGTCGACCTGCCGACGTTCCCGCCGTTCGCGCTGTTCGATCCCGCGCTCGGGCTGACGTCGGTGATCCCCGACATGGATCCCACGCGCCCGGCGTCCGCCGATCCCGCGCGCCTGCTGGATGCCATCGCGCGCTTCGGCTGCGACCAGCTGTTCGGTTCGCCGGCGCTGATGCGCGTGCTGGCCGAGCACGGCGCACCGCTGCCCACGCTCCGGCGCGTGACGTCCGCCGGCGCACCGGTGCCCGCCGACGTGGTCGCCACGATGCGCCGGCTGCTACCCGCGGACGCGTCGTTCTGGACGCCGTACGGGGCCACCGAATGCCTGCCGGTCGCGGTGATCGAGGCGCGCGAGCTCGAGGCCACGCGCGAGGCGACCGAGCGCGGCGCGGGCACCTGCGTCGGCCGCGCGGTCGCCGCGAACACCGTGCGCGTGATCCGCATCGACGACGGCCCGATCGAACGCTGGTCCGACGCTCTCGTCGTGCCCGACGGCACCGTCGGCGAGATCACCGTCGCCGGGCCGACGGCGACGGACACCTACTTCCGCCGCGACGCGCAGACGCGGCTGGCGAAGATTCACGAGCGCCTGCCCGACGGCACCGAGCGCGTCGTCCACCGCATGGGCGACCTCGGCTGGATCGACGCGCAGGGCCGCCTGTGGTTCTGCGGCCGCAAGACGCACCGCGTGGAGACGCGCGACGGCCCGCTGTACACCGAGCAGGTCGAGCCGGTGTTCAACGTGCATCCGTGCGTGCGCCGCACCGCGCTGGTCGGCGTCGGTGCGAACGGCGCGCAGCGGCCGGTGCTGTGCGTGGAGCTCGCGCGCGGCGTGCCGACGCGCGAGTGGCCGACGATCGAACGCGAACTGCGCGCGCTCGGCGCCGCGCATGCGCACACAGCGCGCGTGGCCACGTTCCTGCGCCATCGCGCGTTCCCGGTGGACATCCGCCACAACGCGAAGATCGGTCGCGAGACGCTGGCGGCGTGGGCGGCGCCGCGCGTCGCGCGCGTGCCGTAGCAAGTGTCAGGCCGGCGCCGTCGCGCGCTCGAGCGCGGCCAGCGTCGCCATCGCCTCCGCGCGCGAGGCGCCGCACATCGCCGGCTCCGGCCGCAGCGCCGCGCACACCGCGGGACGCTCCGGCCGTCCGAAGAGCCGGCAGCGCAGCGCGTCGTCGAGCTGCACGCACGGCATGCCCGCGGGCTTGCCGTGCGGCATGCCCGGGATCGGCGAACTGATCGACGGCGCGATGCAGCACGCCGCGCAGGCGGCGCGGCAGTGCATGCTCAGTCCGCCGTCACCAGCGCCGCGTCGCGCGCGCGCAGAGACGCATACACCGGGTCGGTGTCGGGGCGCACGCCGTGCCAGCGCTCGAAGCTCTCGCCGGCCTGTTCGACCAGCATGCCGAGGCCGTCGATCGCGTCGTGCGCGCCGACCGCGCGCGCCCAGGCGAGGAAATCGATCGCCGCCTCGCCGTAGCTCAGGTCGACGGCGGCCGCGCGCGTGCCCAGCAGGCCCGGCGGCAGCGACGGCAGCGCGCCGCCGCGGCCGGCGGAGGTCGCGTTGACGACCAGGTCGAAGTTGCCGAGCGTGCCGAGGTCGTCCCAGTAGCGCGCGTGCACGCGGCCGGGCAGGCCGATCGCATCGACCAGCGCGTCGGCGCGCTCGGACGTGCGGTTGACGATGAAGAGATCGCCGATGCCGGCATCGAGCAGCGCCGGCGCCACGCCGCGCGCCGCGCCGCCGGCGCCGAGCAGCAGCGTGCGCCGCGCGCGCAGGTCGAGCCCATGGCGGCCGGTGAGGTCGCGCACCAGTCCGACGCCGTCGGTGTTGTCGCCGTGCCACGCGTCGCCCATGCGCACCAGCGTGTTGACCGCGCCCGCCCCACGCGCACGTTCGCTGACCTGCGCGCACAGCGCGAACGCGTGTTCCTTGAGCGGCAGCGTGACGTTGGCGCCGCGGCCGCCGGCGGCGGCGAACGCGTCCAGCGCCTGCGCGAACGCACCGGGCGCGGCGTCGATCGCGCGGTACTCCAGCGCGATGCCCGCCTGCCGCCCGAACGCGGCGTGGATGCGCGGCGAGAGCGAGTGGGCGACGGGGTGGCCGAACACGGCGTACAGGCGCATGGAACAGACCTCCTACCATCCAATGAAATAGGCCAGGCCGCGGCGCAGCGCGCGTGGCCCGACGACGGCGATCACGATCAGCAGCAGCGCAGCGGACCCGAGCGCGCCGGTGGTCCAGACGCGCCCGGCCGCATGCGCCGCCTGTGCGACCAACACCACGCCGCCCGCGACGAACGCGCACGCGATGCCACTCCAGCGGTCGATGCGACGCGAGACGACGTCGCCTGCCATCTCAGCCCTCGCGCAGCCAGCGCGCGGCGTCGAGCGCGAAGTAGGTCAGCACGCCGTCGGCGCCGGCGCGCTTGATGCTGGTCAGCGCCTCCAGCGCGCAGGCGCGCTCGTCGATCCAGCCGTGGGCGGCGGCGGCCTTGAGCATCGCGTACTCGCCGCTGACCTGGTAGACGAACGTCGGCGCGCCGAACGCGTCCTTCACCCGGCGCACGATGTCGAGGTAGGGCAGGCCCGGCTTCACCATCACCATGTCCGCGCCCTCCGCGAGGTCGAGCTCGACCTCGCGCAGCGCTTCGTCGCTGTTGGCCGGGTCCATCTGGTAGGTGGACTTGTTGCCCTTGCCGAGCGCGCCGGCGGAACCGACCGCGTCGCGGAACGGGCCGTAGAACGCGGACGCGTACTTCGCCGCGTACGCGAGGATGCGCGTGTGCACGTGGCCCTCGGCCTCGAGCGCCTCGCGGATCGCGCCGATGCGGCCGTCCATCATGTCGCTGGGCGCGACCACGTCGGCGCCGGCGCGCGCGTGGCTCAGCGCCTGCTTCACCAGCGCCTCGACCGTTGCGTCGTTGACGACGTAGCCGGACGCGTCGACCAGCCCGTCCTGCCCGTGCGAGGTGTACGGGTCGAGCGCGACGTCGGTGATCACGCCGAGCTCCGGGAAGCGCGCCTTGAGCGCGCGCACCGCGCGCTGGCACAGGCCGTCCTCGTCCCACGCGGCCGCCGCGTCGAGCGATTTGGCCTCCGGTGCGGTGACCGGGAACAGCGCGATCGCCGGCACGCGGAGTTCGCTCGCCTGCTCGGCCACGCGCAGCAGCTCGTCGATCGACACGCGCTCGACGCCCGGCATCGACGCCACCGGCGCGCGGCCGGCGGGCTCGTGCACGAACACGGGATAGATGAGGTCGTCGGCGGTCACCACCGTCTCGCGCATCAGCCGGCGCGAGAAGGCGTCGCGGCGCATCCGCCGCATGCGCAGGTGGGGATAGCTCATGGCGCGCAATTGTACGCCCGCGCCGCGGGGCGACCTGCGCTCAGTCCGACGCGTACACGCGGTAGCGCACGGGTCGCACGCCGACGTACGCGCCCGGCACGGGCGGCGCGGCCTGCGGGTGCAGGTCGACGTCGAACGCGGCGCCGTCGCCGTCCGCTGCCAGTTCGACCACTCGACGGCCGGCGCGGACGTGGACGGCGACGACGACGGCGGGCACGCCGGCATCGGCCGCGACCAGCTCGAGATCGTGCGGCCGCGCCATCAGCACCGCGGCGCCGCCGGCGGCATCCTCGGCGTCGAACGCGTGCGCCGGGGCGGCCGCGGTGCGGAAGCGGCCGCCGTCGACGCGGCCGGCGAACGCCGCCGCGCGCCCGATGAAGTCGAACACGAACGCGCTCGCCGGCGCGTCGTAGACCTCCGCGGGCGTGCCGACCTGCTCGACGCGGCCGTCGCGCAGCACGACCACGCGGTCGGCCAGCTCCAGCGCTTCCTCCTGGTCGTGGGTGACGAACAGCGTGGTCTGGCCGGTGCGCTCGTGCAGGCGCCGCAGCCAGCGGCGCAGCTCCACGCGGACCTTGGCGTCGAGCGCGCCGAACGGCTCGTCCAGCAGCAGCACGGACGGATCGATCGCCAGCGCGCGGGCGAGTGCGATGCGCTGCTTCTGCCCGCCGGAGAGCTGGTCCGGCAGGCGCGATCCGTGCCCGGGCAGCTGCACCAGCGCGAGCAGCTCGTCGACGCGGCGCGCGATCGTGGCCGCGTCCGGCCGCGTGCGCCGCGGGCGGCTCTTCAGGCCGAAGGCGATGTTCTCGGCCACGGTCATGTGGCGGAACAGCGCGTAGTGCTGGAACACGAAGCCGACGTTGCGCTCGCGCAGGCTCAGGCGCGTCGCGTCGGTCTCGCCGAAGCGCACGCGCCCGGCGTCGGCGTCGAGCAGGCCGGCGATCACGCGCAGCAGCGTGGTCTTGCCCGAGCCCGACGGACCGAGCAGCGCGACCAGTTCGCCGGCGCGCACGTCGAGGTCGACCGCGTCGAGCGCGGCGAGGCCGGCGTAGCGCTTGGACACGCCGGCCAGCGACAGCGGCGTGCCGCGCGCGCGCGCGGCCGGTTCGACCGCGCGCAGCGCGGGCGACGGAAGCGACGGCGGCGGCTCAGTGGCGCGCGGCATTGCGGGCGAGGGCGTCGCCATGGCGGGTCTCCAGCCAGAACTTCAGCACGAGGGTGACGAGCGCGAGTCCGGCCAGCAGCGAGGCCACCGCGAACGCGGCGGTGGTGTCGAACTCGTTGTAGAGGATCTCGATGTGCAGCGGCAGCGTGTTGGTGAGCCCGCGGATGTGGCCGGACACCACCGACACCGCGCCGAACTCGCCCATCGCGCGCGCGCCGCACAGCAGCACGCCGTAGAGCAGGCCCCAGCGGATGTTGGGCAGGGTCACGCGCCGGAACATCTGCCACGCGCCGGCGCCGAGCGAGCGCGCGGCGAGCTCCTCGTCGGCGCCCTGCTGCTGCATCAGCGGGATCAGCTCGCGGGCCACGAACGGGAAGGTGATGAACAGCGTCGCCAGCACGATGCCGGGGCGCGCGAACAGGATGCGGATGTCCCACGCCTGCAGCAGCGGCGCGAACCAGCCCTCGCGCCCGAACAGCAGCACCAGGCACAGGCCGGCCACCACCGGCGACACCGCGAACGGCAGGTCGATCAGCGCCAGCAGCGCGCGCTTGCCGGGAAACTCGAAGCGCGTCACCGCCCACGCGGTGAGCACGCCGAACACCGCGTTGAGCGGGATCACGATCGCGGCGGTGACCAGCGTGAGTTCGAGCGCGGCGCGCGCGTCGGGCGTGTTAAGTGCGGCCCACCATGTCGCGAAGCCCTCGCCGAACGCCGCCGCGAGCACCATCACCAGCGGCAGCACGACCAGCGCGCCCATCAGCAGCATGGCGGTGGCGATCAGCGCGACGCGCACCGCGCGCGGCTCGGTGGTCGGCGACTCAGCCATCGCCGCCTCCGGCGCGCGCGGCGCGCGAGGGGATCGCGTTGATCGCCAGCAGGCACGCGAACGAGGCCACCAGCAGCACCGCGGCGATGGCGATCGCGCCGGCGTAGTCGTACTCCTCCAGCCGGATCACCACCAGCAGCGGCGCGATCTCGGTGCGGTACGGCAGGTTGCCGGCGATGAAGATCACCGAGCCGTACTCGCCCAGTGCGCGCGCGAACGCCAGCGAGAACCCGGTCAGCAGCGCCGGGCGCAGCTCGGGCAGCACTACGCGGCGCAGCGCGGTGAGGCGCGACGCGCCGAGCGACGCGGCGGCTTCCTCCGCGTCGCGGCTCAGCGATTCCAGCACCGGCTGCACCGTGCGCACCGCGAACGGCAGGCCGATGAAGACCAGCGCGATCACGATGCCGGCGGGCGCATATGCGATCTTGAACCCCGCGGCCTCGGCATAGCGGCCGACCCAGCCGGTCGGCGCGTAGATCGCGGTGAGCGCGATGCCCGCGACCGCGGTCGGCAGCGCGAACGGCAGGTCCACCAGCGCGTCGAGCAGGCGGCGGCCCGGAAAGCGGTAGCGCACCAGCACCCACGCGATCAGCGCGCCGGCCAGCGACGCGACGACCGCGGCGACGAACGAGGCGCCGAAGCTGACCTTGATCGCCGCCTGCACGCGCTCGTCGCGCAGCGCGCGCAGCCAGCCCTCCGGACCCAGTCCGATCGCGCTGGCGGCGAGCGCCAGCAGCGGCAGCAGCACGACGAGCGACAGCCACGCCAGGCCGAGGCCGAGGCTGACGCCGAAGCCGGGAAGCGGATGGCGCGCGCGGGCGATGCGGGGGAGGGCGCGGGCGGTCATCGATGCGCTGTGCGTGTCGCGAGGTGTCGTGTGCGGTGACTGTGCATGTCGCGGATGTCCGTCGTGGGCTCGTGCGTCGTGTGCTGGCGCTGTGTCGTGTGCGGTGCTGGATGCGCGAACGAAACGGGTCGTGTGTGCTCGTGTCTTCACCCTCTCCCCCGACGCAGCCGGGGGGGAGGGGGCCGGGGCGAGGGGGCGAGCGCGCAGCGCGAGTGCTGTTGTTCCGCGTCGGGTCGCTGGAACGCAACAGCGAAGAGCCCCCCTCACTCTGACCCTCTCCCCCGACTGCGTCGGAGGAGAGGGAATGGCCACGACATGGCAGATGCATCGCGCGCGACCGGTGAAAGTTCACGGAGGTGCGGCATCACCAGCCGCGCGCGAAGGTCATCGGCGTGGACGAGGGATCCACGCGTTCGCCGGGATGACGGCCGGAACGCGCCAGCGCGGTCGCGCACGTTCCCGTCCGCGTCGTACGGGCGCCGCCGCTGCACGGTCGCGTCGCATCGGACGCAAGCGTCTCGCCTGGCTGCGGATCCCCCATCACCTCGGCCCGTAGATCCGGTCGAAGAATCCGCCGTCGCCGAAGTGGACCTGCTGCGCCTTCGCCCAGCCGCCGAACGCATCGTCGATCGTCACCTGCCTCACCTCCGGGAAGCGCGCGCGCTCGGCCGCCGGCACCAGCTCGGGCTTCGCGGGCCGGTAGAAGTGCTTCGCGGCCAGCCGCTGGCCGTCGGCGGTGTAGAGGTATTCGAGATACGCGGTGGCCGCCTTGCGCGTGCCGCGCCTGTCGACGTTCCGGTCGACCACGGCCACCGGCGGCTCGGCGCGGATCGAGATCGACGGCACGACGATCTCGAACTTGCCTGTCGATCCCGGCTCGGCCAGCGTCAGCAGCGCCTCGTTCTCCCACGCGACCAGCACGTCGCCGATGCCGCGCTCGACGAAGGTCGTCGTCGCGCCACGTGCGCCGGTGTCGAGCACGGCGACGTTGCCGTACAGGCGGCCGAGGAAGTCCAGCACCTTCGGCGCCTCGCGATACCGGTGCGAGGCCCACGCCCACGCGGCGAGGTAGTTCCAGCGCGCGCCGCCGGAGGTCTTCGGGTTCGGCGTGACCACGCCGATGCCCGGCCTGGCGAGGTCGCCCCAGTCGCGGATGCGCTTCGGGTTGCCCGTGCGCACCAGGAACACGATGGTCGAGGTGTAGGGCGCGCTGTTGTGCGGCAGGCGCGCCTGCCAGTTCGCCGGCAGCAGCTTCGCGTTCCGCGCGATGGCGTCGATGTCGCCGGCGAGCGCGAGCGTGACCACGTCGGCTTCCAGCCCGTCGATCACCGCGCGCGCCTGCTTGCCCGAGCCGCCGTGCGAGGTGCGGATGGTGAGCGCCTCGCCGGTCTGCCGCTTCCACTGCGCGGCGAAGCGCTGGTTGACCTCGGCGTAGAACTCGCGCGTCGGGTCGTAGGAAACGTTGAGCAGCTCGGCCGCGTGCGCGGCGCCGGCAATGGCCAGTGCGAGGCCGAGCAGGGTGGTGGTGAACCGCATGGGTCGACTCCGGGCGGGGTGCGGCGGGGCGCGCGCGGAGCCTGCTCCGCACGACATTCGGAACGGGTGAGGCGGAGCGTCAGCCGCCGTCGATGCGCAGCGTCTGGCGGCGCGCGACCTGCACGATGTGCGCGCTGTGCACGACGACTTCCAGCGCGCCGTACTGCAGCTCGCGCAGCGCGGCCAGCACGGTGCGCTCGGCGTCGGACAGCGGCGGCACCGCGGCGCGCAGCGCGGCGTCGGCCGCCGGCGGCGGCACGGGGCGGAGGTCGGTCATGGCGTGGCTCCGTGGGGGACGGCGGTGTCGGCGACGTCGACCGCAGCG
>JXCB02000014.1 GCA_000828075.3 Tolypothrix campylonemoides VB511288
GCCGAGCACGTCGCCGAGCCCGCCGCTGCCGGCGTGGTCGCGCTGCAGTGCGCCGAACAGTGCGTCGGCACCCTGCGGCTGGCCGGCGTTGCGGCCGAGCGCGCCCATCAGCGCCGGCAGCGCGCCGGCCACGGCGCGTTCGGCCTGCTGCGGGTCGAGGCCGAGCCGGCCCGCGATCTGCTGGAGTGGAGCGCCCTGCAGCTGGCGCATCAGGTCGTCGGTGAGCGTTGCGGACATCGCGCGATCCTCGGCACCGGTCGGGACGTCGATGCTACGCCGCGCGGCGCCGCGCGGACGACCGTCGGGCGCCGCGCGAACGCGCAAAAAAAAGGCCCGGCTCGCGCCGGGCCAGCTCCATCAGGAAGGGAACCGCCGGGAGACGGGGATCACTCGAGGTCGAAGCGATCGAGGTTCATCACCTTTGTCCACGCGGCGACGAAGTCCTGCACGAAGTGCGCTTCGCCGTCGCTGGCGGCGTAAACCTCCGCGAGCGCGCGCAGCTGCGCGTTCGAGCCGAACACGAGGTCGGCGATCGTCGCCGTCCAGCGGCGTTCGCCGGTGGCGCGGTCGTTGCCCTCGAACAGGCCGGCCGTGCCCTCGACGCGCTTCCACGCCGTGCACATGTCGAGCAGGTTGACGAAGAAGTCGTTGGACAGCGTGCCCGGGCGATCGGTGAACACGCCGTGCGCCGCGTTGCCGTACGTCGCGCCGAGCGCGCGCATGCCGCCGACGAGCGCGGTCATCTCCGGCGCCGACAGCGTGAGCAGGCTGGCCTTGTCGATCAGCGCCGCGGTCGCGGTGTCCTCGCCGCCCTTGCGCACGTAGTTGCGGAAGCCGTCGGCCGCGGGCTCCAGCACCTCGAACGAATTGACGTCCGTCTGCTCGAGCGAGGCGTCCATGCGGCCTGGCGTGAACGGCACGGCGACGTCGTAACCGGCCTTCTTCGCCGCGGCCTCGATCGCCGCGGAGCCGCCGACCACGATCAGGTCGGCGAGCGAGATCTTCTTGCCGCCGGACTGCGCGCCGTTGAACTTCGCGCGGATGCCCTCGAGCGTGTCGAGCACCTTCGCGAGTTCCGCCGGCTCGTTGGCTTCCCAGTCCTTCTGCGGCGCCAGGCGGATGCGCGCGCCGTTGGCGCCGCCGCGCAGGTCGCTGCCGCGGAACGTCGACGCCGACGCCCAGGCCGTCTTCACCAGCTGCTGAATGGTGAGGCCGGAGGCGAGCAGGTCGCGCTTGAGCGCGGCGATGTCGTTCGCGTCGACCAGCGGGTGGTCGCAGGCCGGGATCGGGTCTTGCCAGATCAGGTCTTCCGCCGGCACCAGCGGGCCGAGGTAGCGGCGCTTGGGGCCCATGTCGCGATGCGTGAGCTTGAACCACGCGCGCGCGAACGCGTCGGCGAACCTGTCCGGGTTGGCCATGAAGTCGCGCGAGATCTTCTCGTACGCCGGATCGAAGCGCAGCGCGAGGTCGGCGGTGGTCATCATCGGCTGGTGGAACACGCCCGGGCGGTGCGCGTCGGGCACGTTGCGGCCGGCGTCGCCCTTCGGCTTCCACTGGTGCGCGCCGGCGGGGCTCTTGGTCAGCTCCCACTCGTGGCCGAACAGGGTCTCGAAGTAGCTCATGTCCCACTGGATCGGCGTCGCCGTCCACGCGCCTTCGATGCCGCTGGTGATCGTGTGTTCGCCCTTGCCGCTCTCGTAGGTGCTGGTCCAGCCGAAGCCGAGCTCCTCGATGTTGCCGCCCTCGGGCTCCTTGCCGACGTGGCTGGTCGGGCCGGCGCCGTGCGCCTTGCCGAACGTGTGGCCGCCGGCGACCAGCGCGACGGTCTCCTCGTCGTTCATCGCCATGCGGCCGAACGTCTCGCGGATGTCGCGCGCGGAGCCGAGCGGGTCCGGATTGCCGTTCGGGCCTTCCGGATTGACGTAGATCAGGCCCATCTGCACGGCGGCGAACGGGTTGGCGAGTTCGCGCTCGCCGCTGTAGCGCTCGTCGCCGAGCCAGGTGGATTCCGGGCCCCAGTCGATCGGCTGCGGCTCCCAGATGTCCTCGCGGCCGCCGCCGAAGCCGAACGTCCTGAAGCCCATCGAATCCAGCGCGACGTTGCCGGCGAGGATCATCAGGTCCGCCCACGACAGCTTCTTGCCGTACTTGCGCTTGATCGGCCACAGCAGGCGGCGCGCCTTGTCGAGGTTGCCGTTGTCCGGCCACGAGTTCAGCGGCGCGAAGCGCTGGTCGCCCGAGCGCGCGCCGCCGCGGCCGTCGAAGATGCGGTAGGTGCCCGCGGCGTGCCACGCCATGCGGATGAAGAACGGGCCGTAGTGGCCGTAATCGGCCGGCCACCACGCCTGCGAATCGGTCATCAGCGCGTGCAGGTCCTTGATGACGGCGCCGAGGTCGAGCGACTTGAACTCGGCGCGGTAGTCGAAGTCCTCGACCATCGGGTCCGAGAGTTCGTAATGCTGGTGCAGCATCGCCAGGTTCACCTGGTCCGGCCACCACTGCACGTTGGTGCGCGCGGGACGGCGCACGCCGTGCGCGACGGGGCATTGGGCTTCGACGTTCATGGCTCTCTCCTGGTGGGGGCAAGGGCGCGGCGCGGGGCCGGCACCGAGACCGACCGCGCGTCGTGCACGGTCGAGCGTCCGAACCGTACGCCGGGCGGATGACACGATGGAAATCGAACGTATGGACCGGTTCGATAGGCATCGGCTATGAAGCGGTGGCGTCGGGTACACCGCCCCAAGCAGCGCGAGAAGCACGGGAAATCGCGGGGGAAACCGGGCAGGGCGCGGCGATCCCGGCATGCAGCGCGCAAACGGCGTGGCCGCACGGCGCGCCGCGGATCGCATGACCGACGCCGATGCGTGCGCCGCGTCACGCGCGGGTTCCGCGCTGCAGCATGGCGACCGCGCATCCGGCTGCGCGCGATCCGGCATGCGCGCGCTGGCGTCGCCGACGGGACCCGCCCGTCACGCGCGGACTGCTGCACTGCGGCGATGCGCGACGACGCCCAGGCCACCCACGCCGAGTCCCCTAACCTGTCGCGCGGCGAGCGCCACCTGCTCTACGACGCGGCGTTCGCCACCGTCATCGGCACGCTCAACAGCGGCGTCGTGCTGGTCGCCTATGCGCTGATGCTGGGCGCGCCGTCGTCGGTGATCGGCGTGCTCGCCGCGGTGCCGTTCCTGACCCAGCTGCTGCAGGCGCCGGCGGTGGTCCTGCTGGAGCGCGTGCGCCGGCGGCGGCTGGTCGCGGTGTCGAGCCTGTTCGTCGCGCGGCTGGCGCTGCCGCTGATGATGGTGCTGGGCTACGTGCCCGACAAAACCCTCGCGCTGACGCTGCTGGTGGTCGCCGAAACCGTGCACTGCGCGTTCAACGCCGTGGCGGCGTGCGCGTGGAACTCGTGGATCCGCGACCTCGTCCCGGAGCAGCGCCTCGGCGACTTCTTCGCACGGCGCACGGTGTGGGCGACCGGCCTCGGCATCGCGGGCACCGCGCTCGCCGCCGGCGCGCTGGAGTTCGCCGACGCCGACGGACGCGGCGACGGCAGTCCGCTCGCGTTCGCGCTGCTCTACGGCACCGGGTTCGTCTCCAGCCTGTTCAGCACCTGGCATCTCTCGCGCGTGCCGGAGCCGGCGATGCCGCCGCGGGTGCAGGGCGAGCGCCTGCGCACGCTGTTCGCCGCGCCGCTGCGCGACCGCGGCTTCGTGCGGCTGATCCGCTTCTTCGCGTCGTGGCAGTTCGCGGTGAACCTCGCGGCGCCGTTCTTCAGCGTCTACATGATCCGGCAGCTCGGCTTCTCGGCCGGGTTCGTGCTGCTGATGAACATCGTCAGCCAGCTGTCGAACATGGCCGTGCTGCGCGGCTGGGGCCGGCTGTCGGACCGCTTCACCAACAAGACGGTGCTGACGTTCGCCGCGCCCGGGTTCCTCGCGTGCATCGCCGCGATGGCGCTGGCCGGGGCCAGCGGGGTGCGCGGGTGGACCGCGGTCTACCTCGCCGCGCTGCACGTGCTGATGGGCATGTTCTCCGCGGGCGTGGCGCTGGCGTCCAGCGCGATCAACCTGAAGCTGGCGCCGCGCGGCCGCTCCACCGCGTACGTGGCGACCAGCGCGCTGGTCACCTCCGCCGCCGCGGGCATCGCGCCGCTGCTGGGTGGGCTCGTGGCGGGCTTCTTCGAGAAGCGCGCGCTGCGGCTATCGCTGGACTGGCAGTCGCCGGACGGTGCGCTGCACCTGATCGGGCTGTCGCTGGGCTGGTGGCAGTTCTTCTTCGTGATCGCCGCGCTGCTGGGGCTGTACTCGCTGCACCGCCTGTCGCTGGTGGCCGAGCCGCAGGAAGCGTCGCGCGACGAACTCGTGCAGCACGTGCTCAACGTCGCGCGGCGCACGGTGCGCAACGCATCGACCGTGGCCGGCCTGCGCGCGGCGGTGATGTTCCCGTCGGGGCGCATCGTCAACGAGCGGCGCGAACCGCCGCGCGCGGCCTAGAGCAGGCCTTTCAGGCGATACAGCGCTTCGAGCGCCTGCTTGGGCGTCAGCTCGTCCGGCTCGATCGCCGCCAGCGCGTCGAGCGCGGCGCTGCTGGGCGCGAACAGCCCGAACTGCTGCGGCGCATCCAGCGCGGGCGCGGCCATCGACGGTCGCGGCGCGTCGCGGCGGTCGCGTTCGAGCTCGACCAGCCGCGCGCGCGCCTGCCGGATCACCGGCTTCGGCAGGCCCGCCAGCGCGGCGACCTGCAGGCCGAAGCTGCGGTCGGCCGGCCCGTCCTTGACCGCATGCATGAAGACGAGCGAATCGCCGTGCTCGACCGCATCGAGATGCACGTTGGCGATGACGCTGCCGCCGGTCGCGTTCGGCTCGCCCGCGAGCGCAGTCAGCTCGAAGTAGTGCGTGGCGAACAGCGTGTACGCGCGGTTGACCTGCGCGAGATGCCGCGCGCAGGCCTCGGCCAGCGCGAGGCCGTCGTAGGTCGACGTGCCGCGGCCGATCTCGTCCATCAGCACCAGCGAGCAGTCGGTGGCGTGGTGGAGGATGTAGCTGGTCTCGGCCATCTCGACCATGAAGGTCGACTGCCCGCGTGCGAGGTCGTCGCCGGCGCCGATGCGGGTGAGGATCCGGTCGATCGGGCCGATCACCGCGGACGCCGCCGGCACGAAGCTGCCGATGTGCGCCAGCAGCACGATCAGCGCGTTCTGCCGCATGTAGGTGCTCTTGCCGCCCATGTTCGGGCCGGTGATGACGAGCATGCGCACGCCGCGGCGCGCCTCGCCGTCGTCCAGGCGCAGGTCGTTCGGTTCGAACGGCTCGCCGCGCACGGCTTCGACGACGGGATGGCGGCCGCGCTCGATGACGAGGCCCGGTTCGTCGCGCAGCGTCGGCATCGACCAGTCCAGCGCCTGCGCACGCTCGGCGAAGCAGGCCAGCACGTCGAGCTCGGCCAGCGCGGCCGCGCAGCGCTTCAGCGGTTCGAGGTCGGCGTTCAGTGCATCGAGGAGCTGCTCGTACAGCATCCGCTCGCGCGACAGCGCGCGCTCGCGCGCGGACAGCACCTTGTCCTCGAACTGCTTGAGCTCCTCGGTGATGTAGCGTTCCGCGCCGGTCAGCGTCTGCCGTCGCGTGTAGTGCGTCGGCGCGCGCTCGGACTGCGCCTTGCTGATCTCGATGTAGTAGCCGTGGACGCGGTTGTAGCCGACCTTCAGCGTCGCGATGCCGGTCGCGGCCTTCTCGCGCGCCTCGAGGTCGACCAGGAACCGGTCCGCGTTGGTCGAGAGCAGCCGCAGTTCGTCGAGCTCGGCGTCGTAGCCTTCGGCGAACACGCCGCCGTCGCGCGCCAGCACCGGCGGCTGCGCGTCGATCGCGCGCTGCAGCAGCGCCGCGTGCGCGTCGTGTTCGCCGAGCTCGGACGCCAATGACTGCAGGCGCGGCGCGTCCAGCGGCGCGAGCAGCGCGCGCACGCCGGGCAGCAGCGCGAGGCCGTCGCGCAGCGTCGACAGGTCGCGCGGACGCGCGCTGCGCAGCGCGATGCGCGACAGGATGCGTTCGAGGTCGCCGAGCGCGCGGAAGCGCTCGCGCAGCGCGTCGGCCGCGCGCGTGTCGAGCAGCGTCGCCACCGCCTGGTGGCGCAGGCGCAGGGTGGGGCGGTCGCGCAGCGGGCGATGCAGCCAGCGCCGCAGCAGGCGCCCGCCCATCGGCGAGACCGTGGTGTCGAGCACGCCGAGCAGCGTGGTGCGCGTGTCGCCGTCGATGCGCGAATCGAGCTCGAGGTGGCGGCGCGTCGCGGCGTTCATCGCGATCGCGCCGTCGCCGGATTCGAACGCGATGGATGTGAGATGCGGCAGCCGCTGCTTCTGCGTCTCCTCGACGTAACCCAGCAGCGCGGCCGCCGCGGCCACGCACAGCGGTTTGTCCTCCAGCCCGAACGCGGACAGGTCGTGCAGCGCGAAGAAGCGCAGCAGCTGGCGGCGCCCGCCGTCGGCATCGAACAGCCACGGCGGGCGGCGGCGCAGGCCGGGGCGTTCGAGCACCGCCGGCGACCATCCGTCCTCGTCGGCGACCAGCACCTCGGCCGGCTCCAGCCGCGCGAGCTCGGCCTCCAGCGCGTCGTCGTTCGGCGTCTCGCCGACCAGGAACCGGCCGCCGGCCAGGTCCGCCCACGCCAGCGCGTAGCCGGCCTTGCCGCGCGCGATGGCAAGCAGCAGCGTGTCGCGGCGTTCGCTCAGCAGGGCCTCGTCGGTCACCGTGCCCGGCGTCACCACGCGCACGACCTTGCGCTCGACCAGCCCCTTCGCCAGCGCCGGATCGCCGATCTGCTCGCAGATGGCCACCGATTCGCCCAGCGCCACCAGCCGCGCGAGATAGCCCTCGCAGGCGTGCACCGGCACGCCCGCCATCGGGATCGGCTGGCCCGCGGACTGGCCGCGCTGGGTCAGGGTGATGTCCAGCAGCCGCGCGGCCTTGCGCGCGTCGTCGTAGAACAGCTCGTAGAAGTCGCCCATCCGGAAGAACAGCAGGACGTCCGGATGCTCCGCCTTGGCGGCGAAGAACTGGCGCATCAGCGGCGTGTGGCCGTCGAGGGCGCGGGCGGAGGGAGCGGAGTCGGGCACGGCGGTCGCGGGCGGAAAAAAAGCGCGCCCGGCGGGCGCGATCGGCCCGGAGTATGCCAGCCGGGTCGCGTGATGCGCCGCAGCAGGCAGGTTCTGAAACAGTGATAACGTGCCGTTTACATGGAGGCCGTACGCACATGGACGGTCCAGGCCCGGGGAAGGCCGGGCACCGCAATCACCAGCGTATGAAGGGGAACTGCATGCAGACGTCGACCCACCGTGTCCCGGCGCGTGCGCGCCTGGCGTTCGCCATCGTCCTCGCCCTCGGGGCCGGCGCCCCGCTGATGGCGCAGGAAGCGGCGCCCCCGCCCGCGGCCGACGAAGAAGAGGAAGCCACGACGCTCGCCGGCATCGTCGTCACCGCGCAGAAGCGCGAGGAAGCGCTGCAGGACGTCCCGGTCGCGATCACCGCGCTGCCCGAGCAGCTGCTGCGCGACGCCGGCACCCGCGACATCAAGGACATGCAGGTATTGGTGCCGGGCCTGACCGTCACCAGCACCCAGAGCGAGGCGCAGACCACCGCGCGCATCCGCGGCATCGGCACCGTCGGCGACAACGCCGGCCTGGAATCGTCGGTGGGCGTGGTGATCGACGGCGTCTACCGGCCGCGCAACGGCGTCGGCTTCGGCGACCTCGGCGAGCTCGAGCGCATCGAGGTGCTCAAGGGCCCGCAGGGCACGGTGTTCGGCAAGAACACGTCCGCCGGCGTCATCAACATCATCACCCGCCGCCCGAGCTACACGCAGGCGCTGGAAGGCGAACTCACCGTGGGCAACTACGGCGCGCTCGGCGTGTCGGCCAGCTACAACGACGCCCTCAGCGACAACGCCGCCTTCCGCGTGTACGCCGCCAAGCGCGAGCGCGACGGCTTCACCGACGTGCGCACCGGCGCCGGCCCGCGCCGCGAGACCGAGGACGGCGACCAGAACTTCCACACCCTGCGCGGCCAGCTGCTGATCGAGCCCAGCGACACGCTCGACGTGCTGCTCGCGGCGGATTTCACCAGCCGCGAGGAGAACTGCTGCGTCGGCGTGACCACCGTGCGCGGCGCCACCGCCGCCATCATCGACGCGCTGTCGCCCGACGAGGGCGTGGTGCGCACGGCCGATCCGTTCGACCGCGTGGCCTACAGCAACCGCGGCACCGGGCAGGACATCAAGGACAAGGGCGTGCAGGGCGAGGTGAACTGGCAGGTGCCGTTCCTCGAATCGGCCACGCTGACCTCGATCACCGCGCGCCGCGAGTGGCGGTCGATCAACGGGCTGGACTTCGACTTCTCCAGCGCGGACATCCTCTACCGCAACGCGGACGAGGACGAGTCGCTGACCGCGTTCGACACCTTCAGCCAGGAGTTCCGCCTGACCGGCACCAGCGGCTCGGTCGACTGGATGGTCGGCGCGTTCTATTCCGACGAGGACCTGGAGCGCAACGAGACCTACCGCATCGGCTCGGCCTACGAGCCCTACCTGTCGGTCGCGCTGCTGTCGATCGTCAACCCGGCGCTGGGCGCGTCGCCGACCGCGCCGCTGTTCCTGTCGCAGGCCAGCGGCCGCCCGTTCGGCACGGCGTTCGCGGGCTTCGGCGCCAACGACCGCTACGAGCAGAACGCGCGCAGCGCCGCGCTGTTCACCAACAACACCTGGCGCGCGACCGACGCGCTCGACCTCACGCTCGGCCTGCGCTACACGCGCGAGAAGAAGGAGCTCGACTCGCGCTACTCGAACCCGAACGGCAGCCCCGGCTGCGCGTCGATCCTCGCGAACCCGGCCGGCGTCGTCGCCGCGCTGGTCGCGCGCGGGCTGACGGTGGCGCAGGCATCGGCGGCGGCACCGACGATCGTCGGCTTCAGCTGCCTGCCGTGGGCCAACCCGCTGCACAACGGCCGCGTGACCCGCCAGGAGCGCGACGAGAAGGAATGGTCCGGCACGGTCAAGGCCGCCTATCGCTGGAGCGACAGCGTGATGACCTACGTGTCCGCCGCGCGCGGCTACAAGGCCGGCGGCTTCAACCTCGATCGCGTGCAGTCGAACACCGGCCTGTCCAGCGGCGGCTCGGGCATCCTGCCGGTCAACGACACCTCGTTCCCGGGCGAGTTCGTCGACAGCTACGAGCTCGGCGCCAAGACGACGTGGATGGACGGCAACCTGCTCGTCAACGCGACGCTGTTCCACCAGACCTACGAGGACTTCCAGCTCAACAGCTTCCTCGGCACCAGCTTCGTCGTGCGCTCGATCCCGGAGGTGGTGTCGCAGGGCGTCGACACCGAGGTGCTGTGGCAGCCCACGCGCGGGCTGACCTTCCAGGGCGGCCTGATGTACGCCGACACGCGCTACGGCGACGAGCGGCCGGGCGGCGACTTCATCGCACCGACCGGTGCGCTGTACAAGCTGCCCGGCAGCCAGGTCAGCTTCGCGCCGTACTGGTCCGGCAGCGCCGCGGTCACCTACGAATGGGACTTCGGCGCCAACCTCGAGGGCCGGTTCAACCTCGCCGCGAAGTACATGTCCGACTACAACACCGGCTCGGACCTCGACCCGGAGAAGGAGCAGGACGCGTACACCGTGCTCAACGCGCGCTTCGTGATCGGCGCGCGCAACCAGCGCTGGTCGGCGGAGCTGTGGGCGCAGAACCTCACCGACGAGGAATACGTGCAGGTCGGCTTCGACGCTCCGCTGCAGAACGTCTCGCCGGTGCCGGGCAATCCGTTCAACTCGTTCAACGCCTTCCTCGGCGCGCCGCGCACGTACGGCGTCACGCTGCGTTTCAGCTACTGAGCGGATGTGCGAGCGCCGCCCCGGTGCCCGGGGCGGCGCTCTTCGCTGCATCGGCGGCGCGGCGGGCGGGCGCCGCGCGATCGCTATAGTGCGCGCATGCCCGCACCCGACGACGCACGCCTGCAGGACCTCGCCGCAACCCTCGGCCGCGCCGCGCTCGACCAGCGCGTGATGCTGGTGACCGCCGAAAGCTGCACTGGCGGCTGGATCGCCAAGATGCTCACCGACATCGCCGGCTCGTCCGGCTGGTTCGACTGCGGCATCGTCGCCTACAGCTACGAGGCGAAGCAGGCGCTGCTCGGCGTGCGCCCGCAGACGCTCGAAGCGCACGGCGCGGTCAGCCGCGACACCGTCATCGAGATGGTGTCCGGCGCGCTGGTGCATTCCGGCGCGCACCTCGCCGTCGCGGTCACCGGCATCGCCGGGCCCGGCGGCGGCACCGCGGACAAGCCGGTCGGCACGGTGTGGATCGCGTGGAAGCGACGCGGCGGCTATCCGCGGGCGGAGGTGTTCCAGTTCGCCGGCGATCGCGATGCCGTCCGTCGGCAGACCGTGGCCCACGCGCTGCAGGGGCTGCTGCAGGATCTCGGAGCGCTTGCCGCCCCCGCGGGTTAGTAGTATTACTACCCGCATGAGCCTGACCGACACCCAGCGCGCGATCCTCGACCTCATCGCCGAGCGCATCGAGCACGACGGGCTGCCGCCGTCGCAGACCGAGATCGCGCGCGCGTTCGGCTTCTCCGGCGTCCGCGCCGCGCAGTACCACCTCGAGGCGC
>JXCB02000015.1 GCA_000828075.3 Tolypothrix campylonemoides VB511288
GCCGACGTCGTCGCGGTCTACGCCACCGACACGCGGCGCGCGCGCGACACCGCGCATCCGATCGCCGAGGCGCACGGACGCGGCGTGACCCTGTACGACCCGAAGCAGCCGCCGGCGAAGTTCGCCGCCGCGGTGCGCGCCGCGCACGGGCGCGGCACGGTGGTCGTGGTCGGCCACAGCAACACCGCGCCGGCGCTCGCGGCCGCGTTCTGCGCCTGCGCGGTGCCGCCCATGCGCGACGACGAGTACGACCGCGTGATGCGCATCCGCATCGACGCCAGCGGCCGCGCGACGCTGGACGTGGAGCGCGATTGAGCGGCCCGCACGACCGCGACGCGCCGCTGCCGCCGCTGCCGCCGTGGGACGGCGACGTGCGCGCCGCGCGCGCGCTGCAGTCGGAGCTCGCCGCGCGCGTTCGCCTGGTCGACGAGTGGACGCCGCCGCGCTGGCTCGGCGGCTTCGACGTCGGCTTCGAGGACGACGGCGCGACCACGCGCGCGGCCGCGGTGCTGCTGGACGCGGCCACGCTGCAGCCGGCGGAACACGTCGTCGTGCGTCATCCGACGCGCATGCCCTACATCCCCGGCCTGCTCAGCTTCCGCGAGCTGCCGGCGCTGCTCGATGCGCTGGCCGCGCTGTCGCGCGCGCCCGACCTCGCGTTCGTCGACGGCCTCGGCGTCGCGCATCCGCGGCGGTTCGGCATCGCGGCGCATTTCGGCCTCGCGAGCGCGCTGCCGACGATCGGCGTGGCCAAGCGCCTGCTCACCGGCACGCATGCGCCGCTGGCGGACGAGGTCGGCGCGTGCGTGCCGCTGGTCGACGGCGACGAGGTGATCGGCACCGTGCTGCGCAGCAAGGCGCGCTGCCGCCCGCTGGTGGTGTCGCCGGGCCATCGCGTGTCGTTCGAGGCCGCGACCGACTGGGTGCTGCGCACGCTGCGCGGCTATCGCCTGCCCGAACCCACGCGCTGGGCCGATCGCGTCGCCTCGCGCCGCGGCGAGCGTTGAGCTCAGGGCCGGATCGGCGTCAGCTCGCAGCGCTGGAACTCCCACGTCGCATCGGCGGCCGTCGCGCGCATCTCGACGTAGGCCATGCCCGCGCCCGCGGCCGGGCCGGTGACGAAGCTGGCGACGTTCGACTGCACGGGCACGCGGATACCGTCGACGTTGCCCGGGCCGCTGGCGGCGAAGACCGCCTCGCGCGCACGCACGACCGCGCAGTCGACGAGGTAGCGCTCGCCCGGCCGCGTGCGGAACACCAGCGTGACGATCCCGCCGCCATCGCCGGTGCCCGCGGCCATCTCGGCGTGCGAATGGCCGCCGATCGAAGCGACGTTGGCGAGCACGAGGCGATCGTCGCCGGCGTGCATGCGCGCGAGGTCGAAGCGGCGCGGCGCGTCCAGCGCGTCGGCCGACAGCGCGGCGCCGAGGCTCGCGCGCAGCGACGGCGGCAGCGCCTGCAGGCGCAGCGCGGGCGGCGGGAACGTCACCGTCGGCGATGCGCGCGGCTGTCGCAGCACCGGCGGCAGGCGATCGATCGCGAGCGGCGCGAGGCCCCGCTCGCCCGGCCGCTGCGTCGACGGACGCTTCTCGCCGATGATGCCGTCGCCGCGACTCTTCTCGCCGATCACGCCGTCGACGCGGTTCTTCTCTCCGATCACGCCGTCGCCTCGACTCTTCTGGTCGATGACCGGCTCGCGCGGCGGCGCCTGCGCGGCGGCGTCGAGGGCGCACGGGACGAGCGCCGTGGCGACGGCGATGGATGCGATGCGGATCATGGCGGGCTCCGGGCGATGCGCGGCGGAGGAGCACGACGGCGCGCCGCGCGTTCCACCGTCATGCCACGAACGGATCATCCCGCCCGCGACTGCCAGCCCGCCGCGCGCCGCTGGCTAAGATTCCGCCCTGCCCCCGCCGCCGGTGACCGCCATGACCACGATCATCCCGCCCCGCGTGCACGACATCGGCGGCCTCGAGGTGCGCCGCGCGGTGCCGACGCTGCAGGCGCGCTCGGTCGGCCCGTTCGTGTTCGTCGACCAGATGGGCCCGGCCGTGCTCGAGCCCGGCCGCGGCATCGACGTGCGCCCGCATCCGCACATCGGGCTGGCGACGGTGACGTTCTTGTGGGACGGCGCGATCCGCCACCGCGACAGCGTCGGCTCCGTGCAGGACATCCATCCCGGCGACGTCAACTGGATGACCGCGGGCCGCGGCATCGTGCATTCCGAACGCACGCCGCAGGACGCACGCGGCGCGCCGAATCCGCTGCACGGCATGCAGACGTGGATCGCGCTGCCGCACGCGCACGAGGAGGCCGCGCCGGCGTTCTTCCACCATCCGGCCGCGACGCTGCCGCGCATCGAGCGCGACGGCGCGCTGCTGCGCGTGGTCGCCGGCCGCGGCTACGGTGCCGAATCGCCGGTCGGCGTGTTCGCCGACACGCTGTACGTGGCGATCGACCTCGCCCCCGGCGCGGAGATCGACCTCGACGCGACGCACGCCGAGCGCGCGCTGTACGTGCTCGACGGCGACGCGCAGCTCGATGGCGCCGACATCCCGATGCGCCACCTGGTGCTGCTCGATCGCGGCGCCGCGTCCCGCCTGCGCGCGAAGACGACGGTGAAGGCGATGCTGCTCGGCGGCGAGCCGCTCGACGGCTCGCGCCATCTCTGGTGGAACTTCGTGTCCAGCTCCAAGCAGCGCATCGAACAGGCCAAGGCCGACTGGCTCGAGGGCCGCTTCGACCGCGTCCCGGACGAGACCGAGTTCATTCCGCTGCCGGAGCGTTGAGCGGCCCGCCTCCGCGGATCGCAGTGCCCCGGGGACCAACGCCGCGATCGCGGCACCGGGCGCCGAACCCGCGACGCCCCGCCGTCGCCGCCCCGCCGCCGGAAAGTTGACGCGGTGCGTCACCCGCTCGCCCCTGTTCAGATTTTTCCGTTTGTCAAGTGCCGGAAACGTGGTCTATGTTCGGGACGACGCGCTTCGTCGCGTCCATCGGTCGGGAAAACAGGGGATTCTTCGATGCGTCGCGCGACTCTCGCTCTGCTCGTGCTCGCCTGGGCCGGTGCCGCCCAGGCGCAGGACCCTTCGGCCTGCCCGCGCCTGCCCGCCGAGAGCGGGCTGACGTGGGAACACCGCGGCACCGCGGGCAACGACCTCTGCCGCGCGCTGCGCGCGGACGGCAGCGAGGCGTTCGGCATGTACATCTCGCGTTCGCCGGCCTTCAAGCCGAAAGGCGGCAACCGCGAGGAGGCCGGCGTGCTCGATGGTCGCGAGATCAGCTGGTACCGCGCGGAGATCGCCGGTCGTCCCGGCGTTGAGGCACGCGAGACGCTGGTGACGCTGCCCGACGGCCGCGTCGCGCACATCTGGCTGCAGGCCCCGCGCGACGCGCTCCGCGAATCGCTCGGCATGGCGCAGTCGGTCCAGTTCGGCGACCTGCGCTTCACCCAGAACTAGCCGCGTCAGCGCACGCGCCGGCCCATCGGGCAAGCCGTCGAACGCCGCCTCCGGGCGGCGTTCGCGTTCGTGCGCGCCCGCGAGTCCGGAAGCCGCGGCATTCGGCATAGCAGATGCGAATCGTTCCCGTTTACACTGCGCACCCGTTCCTGCCGGTGCTGCCCTGTCGATGCGCGTCCGTGTCCGCCGCCTGTCCGCCCTCATCGCCCTGTCGCTCGCCGCCCCGCTGACCGCGTTCGCGCAGGGGCCGGTCGCCTCGCCCGACCCGGCGCCGGCGCCGACCCAGCTCGACGGCGTGCAGGTGGTCGGGCGCGCGCAGCGGCTGTACCTGGACGAGGCGTCGACCGTCGGCACCCGCACCGGCACGCCGCTGGAGAAAGTGCCGCAGTCGGTGCAGGTGATCGGCCGCGAACTGATCGACGACCAGGCCGCACGCCAAATCACCGATCTCTACCGCTCGATCAGCGGCATCAGCTTCTTCAGCTACGCCGGCGTCACCCTGCGCGGCTTCCGGCAGGAAAACGTGCTGTACGACGGCCTGCGCGGCGATCCCTACTCCGGCTTCGCGGTGCCGCAGCTGTTCAACGTCGAGCGCGTCGAGGTGCTCAAGGGCCCGGCCGGCGCGCTGTACGGCGCGGGCGACCCGGGCGGCGTCGTCAACTACGTCAGCAAGCGCCCCACCCGCACCGCGCAGCGCCGGCTCGAACTGCAGGCCGGCGACGACGACTTCGCCGCGGCGTCGTTCGAGGCGTCCGGCCCCGTCGGCGAGCGCGTGCGCTACCGCGTCGGCGCGTACGGCGACCACGAGAACCCGTTCCGCTTCAACAGCGGCAGCGAGAGCCGCCTGTTCGACGCCGGCCTCGCGTTCGACCTCGGCGACACCGGCGAGCTGCTGCTGCAGGCGCAGGACGTCGAGGTGGACCTCGACGCCAACCGCCTGCGCGGCGTGCCGGTCAACGACGACGGCACGTTCCTCACCACGCGCCGCTGGAACCACAACGAACCCACCGACTTCCTGCGCCTCGACGCGCAGGTGGTGCAGGCGAAGCTGACGCTCGCACCGACCGACGCGCTGGACCTCGACGCCTCGGTGCGCCGCTTCGACAACCGCGAGCGGCAGAACTACCACGAGCCGCGCGGGCTGATCGACCGCGATCGCGATGGCATCGCCGAATGGATGACGCGCGAGTTCCGCGACCAGGTGCGCGACAACGCAGGCACCAGCGCGAATGCGAACGCGATCTGGCGCGTCGGCGACGGCGCCGTGCGGCACACGCTGCTGCTCGGCGCGGAACGGTTCGCGCTGGACAGCGAGTTCGGCGGCCGCACCGCGCGGCCGGACACCAACCGCGGCCCGGTGCCGGGGATCGACCTGTTCGACCCGGTGTACGGCCTGACCTCCGGCGCCGCTTACGGCCTGTCCGCGGTGCCGTACGCGATCACGCGCACCCGCAGCGTCCGCGAGGGCGTGTACCTGCAGGACGAGATCGCCATCGGCGAGCGATGGCAGCTGCTCGCGGGCCTGCGCTGGGACCGCTTCGACGACGAAGACCGCGTCGCGAATACCTCGGTCGACGGCGAGGACGCGAGCTGGCGGCTGGGTGCGACGTACGAGGTGGCGCCCGGGGTCAACGCGTACGCGAGCGTCGCGCGCGGCTTCCTGCCGCAGGCCGCGGGCAGCCAGTCCGCGAACGTCGGCGGCCCGTTCGACGCCGAGCGCAGCCGCCAGTGGGAAGTCGGCGCCAAGACCGTGCTGGCCGGCGGGCGCATCAGCCTCAACGGTGCGGCCTACCGCATCGAGCGCACCAACATCCTGCAGGCCACCGGCGTCGATGCCGGCGGCGACGGCGTGGACGACGTCGCGCCGCTGGGCCTGGTGCGCAGCGACGGGTTCGAGATCGACCTGCTCGCCGACCTCACGCCGCGCTGGGTGCTCAACGTCGCCTACGGCTACAACGACGCGCGCGTGCTCGATGCCGGCACCAACGGCGTGACCAATGCCGTCGGCGACCGCTTCGCGAACGCACCGCGGCACAAGCTGGGCGTGTGGACGCGCTACGAGCTGCCGGCGCCGGCGGCGGGCGTGGATTCGTCGATCGCGTTCGGCGCCGACCACGTCGGCGATCGCGTCAGCCTCGACGGCCAGGCGGTCAAGGCCTACACCGTGTTCGACGCGAGCTGGCAGGCGCGCTGGAAGCAGTGGGGCGTGCAGGTCAACGTCAAGAACCTGTTCGACAAGGTCTACGCGGCCAGCGGCTTCAACGAGCGCGGCGGGCACTTCCCCGGCGAGCCGCGCCGCGTGTACGTGCAGGCGAGCTATTCGTTCTGAGCGATGCGCCTGCCCGCCATCCCGCGCCGTTTCTGGTTCACGCTGCACAGCTGGGTCGGGCTGAAGCTCAGCCTGTTCATGGGCTTCATCCTGCTGACGGGCACGCTGGCGACGCTGGCGCACGAGATCGACTGGCTGCTGACGCCGGCGATGCGCGTGTCGCCGGTGGACGACGATGCGCCGCGCGCGTCGTGGGGCACGCTGGCCGCGAACGCCGCGCGCGCGCAGCCGGGCTGGACGGTGGAGCGCATCGGCGCGCCGATCGACCCGTGGTTCGCCGCGCGCGTCACGATCAGCCGCGGCGAGCAGACGCGCTACGTGCACCTGCACCCGGCCACCGGCGCCGTGCAGGGCACGAGCGGGTTCTTCAACGTGCACCGCTTCCTGCGCAACACGCACCGGCACCTGATGCTGCCGGTGAAATACGGCGTGCCGATCGTCTGTTCGCTCGCGCTGCTGCTCGCGGTGTCGCTGGTGAGCAGCCTGTCCATCTACAAGCGCTGGTGGCGCGGGTTCTTCGCGTGGCCGCGGCGCGACAACCGGCGCCGGTTCTGGGGCGACCTGCACCGCCTCGGCGGCGTGTGGTCGCTGTGGTTCGTGCTGCTGATGGCGGTGACCGGCGTCTGGTACCTGGTCGAGGAACTCGGCGCGGAAGCCCCGCGGTTCGACGACCTCGGTCGCGGCGGCGTCGAGGCCGCGCAGCCGTTCGCGCCCGACGCGCGCCGCATCGATGCGCTGGTGGCCGCCGCGCAGGCGCGCTGGCCGTCGCTGCGGATCGCGGAGGTGATGCCGCCGCGCGCGGACGACGACGCGCTCGTGGTCAACGGCCAGGCCGACGCGATCCTCGTACGCCCGCGCGCGAACGCCGTCGGCGTACGCGCCGACAGCGGCGCGGTGACGGGCGTGATCGAGGGCCACCGGCTGTCGCTGCACCAGCGCATCAGCGAGGCCGCCGACCCGCTGCATTTCGGCACGTTCGGCGGGCTGCCGACGAAGCTGCTGTGGTTCGCCTTCGGGCTGGTGCTGACCGGCCTGAGCTTCAGCGGCGCGGTGTTGTACGCGCTGCGCGTGCGCGCCGCGTGGCGCGAGGACCGGGTGCCCGATGCCGCGCCGGCCTACGCGTCCTGAGCCGCCGTCGGCCTGGCGCCTCTACTGGCGCGGCATGGGCGGCTGGCGCTGGCTGGCCCTGCTGCTGATCGCCACCAGCCTGGCGCTGACGCCGATGACCTGCATGCGCGGCTGACGCGCGAAGGCCACGCCGGAGCGTGGCCTTCGTCGGTCGCCGCCGTGCGAAGCGATCAGAACGTGCCGGCCTGGAAGTCCACGAACGCCTGCATGACCTCCTCCTTCGTGTTCATCACGAACGGACCGTAGCGCGCCACCGGCTCGCGCAGCGGGCGGCCGGCGACGACGATCAGCCGCGCGCCGGCGCTTCCCGCGCGCAGCGCCAGCACCGGGCCGCCGCCGATCACGGCGAGCGTTTGCGACTCCAGCGGCCGCGCGTCGTCGCCCTCGCCCACGGTGAGCGCGCCTTCGTACGCGTAGACGAACGCGCTGTGGCCGTCGGGCAGCGCGTACTCCCACGTGGCCCGCGCGTCGAGCGCGACGTCGAGGTAGACCGGCTCGGTCGCCGCGCTGGCATCGGCGTAGACCGGGCCGACCACGTCGCCGACGCGACCGGCGATCACCTTCACCGACACGCCCGGCGCGGGCGCGACCTGCGGGATGACGTCCGGCGCGAACTCCTGGTAGTGCGGCGCGGTCATCTTGTCGCGCGCGGGCAGGTTCACCCACAGCTGGAAGCCGCGCATGCGGCCTTCCTGCTGCTCGGGCATCTCCGAATGCACCAGCCCGCGGCCGGCAGTCATCCACTGCACGCTGCCGGGCACCAGCACGCCCTCGTTGCCGTGGTTGTCGCGATGCCGCATGCGCCCGTCGAGCATGTAGGTGACGGTCTCGAAGCCGCGGTGCGGATGGTCCGGAAAGCCGGCGAGATAGTCCTGCGGCCGGTCGGTGCCGAACTCGTCGAGCATCAGGAACGGATCGAGGTCGGGCAGCAGCCCGGTGCCGATCACGCGGGTGAGCTTGACGCCCGCGCCGTCGGACGTCGACTGGCCGCGGACGGTGCGGCCGATGCGCGCGTAGCGCTCGGGGGCGTGGACGGTGGCCATCGGGAGACTCCAGCGATCGCGTCGGACCGACGCGGACAGCAGGATGGTCCCGCGCGCCGGCGCTTTCGATGACGACCGCCGCAAAGGGCCGTTGCGGCGGCGGAACGGTGGCGTGGAGCGAGGGAGGAGGAGTGAGGAGCGAGAAGAGCACAGCAGGCTCTTCTCGCTTCTCACCCTCGCTCCCGCCGAAGCTTCTTCAGGCCGGGACCGGCGGCACCCGCGACGGTGCCGCGCCGTTGTGGATGTAGCGCTCGAACACGCTGCTGAAGTCGCGCGTGAGGTGGCGGTCCAGCGTCGCCCCGTTGACCGCGGCCAGCACGGCCTCGTAGTGCGACACCACGGCGGCCTCGCCGCTGACGTTGCCGAGCTTGAGCATGCCGCCCAGCGCCTCCAGCGTGCGCACCGCGTTCTCGCGCGCGGCGGCGTCGCGCCGCTGCTGGCGCTCGATCGCCACCAGCGCCTTGTAGATGTCCTTGACCTGGTCGATGAACGTCTTGCGCACGTCGATGCTGAAGCCGGCGTCGCCGATGGCGAACTTCAGCTCCACGTCCATGTCGAGGTTGCCGGCGGTCTCGATGGCGGCGTGGCCGACGCGCTGGCTGCCGTACTCGTAGCGGCGGATCGTGCGCTTGCTCGAGACGGCCGAATCGCCGTCGACGTGGATCAGCGCGAGGTTGGTGAAGCAGTACTCGTCCTTCTTCGACTTGATCAGGAAGAAGATGCGTTCGCCGTCCTCGTGGAAGAGGTAGTCGTCGGCGTCGACCTTGTCGTAGTCCGACGGCGACACGATGATGCCGATGTCGCTGACGCCGAGCGCCTCGGCGGCGAGTCGTTTGAACATGCGTGGTTCCTCCCTGGGTGGAGGCCGGAGGATAGCAACGCGGCGCGACGGTTCGCGGTCAGCCGCGGACGAGGCGCCAGCAGCGGTGGATGCGCGCGTCGCGCTCGAAATCCGGCGGGATCGTGTCGCGGCTGATCTCCTCCACGCGCGCGAACGCGCCGACCGCCGCCTCGTCCAGGCGGAAGCGCCGGTAGTTGTTCGAGAAATACAGCACGCCGCCGCGAGCCAGCCGCGACACGGCCGCGCGCAGCAGGCGCACGTGCTCGCGCTGCACGTCGAAGTCGTCGGCGCGCTTGGAGTTGGAGAACGTCGGCGGGTCGCAGAACACCAGGTCGTACTCGCCGGCCTCGCGCTCCAGCCACTCCACCGCATCGCCCTGCACCAGCCGGTGCTTCGCCCCGCCGATGCCGTTGAGCTGCAGGTTGTCGGCGCACCACTGCAGGTAGGTGGCCGACAGGTCGACCGTGGTCGTGCCGCGCGCGCGCCCGAGCGCGGCGTGCACCGTGGCCGCGCCGGTGTAACCGAACAGGTTGAGGAAGCGCGCGTCCTCGGCCTCCTCGGCGATGCGCAGGCGCATCGGGCGGTGGTCGAGGAACAGGCCGGTGTCGAGGTAGTCGAACAGGTTCACGCGCAGCCGCGCGCGGCCCTCGCGCACCGGCACGAACTCACCGCGCCGGTCCATGCGGCCGTACTTGCTGCCGCCCTTGCCGCGCTCGCGCGTCTTCAGCGCGACGTGCTCGCGCGGCACGTCGAACACCTCGCGCGCGGCGGCCAGCAGTTCGGCGCGGCGGCGGCGCACGTCGGCCTCGGGAATCTCGGCGGGCGCGGCGTATTCCTGCACGTGCAGGAACGTGCGCGGCGCGGCCTCGTCGGTGGCGTAGACGTCGATCGCCGCGGCGTACTCGGGCAGGTCGGCGTCGTAGGCGCGGAAGCAGGTCACGCCCTCGCGCTCGCGCCAGGCCTTCAGCTTGCGCAGGTCCTTGCGCAGCCGGTTGGCGACCATCGTCGCGCCCTCGCCCAGCGCCGGCGCCGCGGCGACCTCGCGCTGCGGCGGGGCGATCGGATCGACGGTGATCAGCGCGCACTCCAGCGCGCCGTTGAACACGGCGTAGGCCTTCTTCGCGCGCAGGCCGGTGGCGCGCGCGAGCTCGGCGTCGCCGCAGAGCAGCGCCGCGCGCCACGTCGGCACCGCTCGGCGCAGCGCATCGCCGAGCGCGCGGTACAGCGCGGGATCGGCAGCCAGCCGCGCGTCGTAGGGCGGGTTGCAGACGGCGAGGCCGGGGAGTTCGGGAAAAGCGAATCCCCCCTGCCCCCCTTTTTCAAAGGGGGGTGGCGCTGCGACATCCGGAACGTCGCGGGTGGTCTCCCCCTGTGCCGAGCGGCCGGTCTCCCCCGGTGCCGAGCGACCGGTCTCGCCCGGTGCCGAGCGGCCGATCTCCCCCGGTGCCGAGCGGCTGGTCTCCCCCGGTGCCGAGCGGCTGGTCTCCCCCCTTTGAAAAAGGGGGGCCGGGGGGGATTTCCCGAGGTCGGACACGATCGGATCCCCTTTGCCGCCCGATTTCGAAGCAGGACCCTCCGCCGCCGACGAACCCCGCATCCCCGACGCGAAGCCCAGCGCGGCGACGTCGCCGACGACGAACCCGATCGCCCCGGCGACGCCGGCCGCCTGCGCGTTCTCGCGCGCGGCGC
>JXCB02000016.1 GCA_000828075.3 Tolypothrix campylonemoides VB511288
ATCGCTGCTCGGCGGCGACGTCGCGCCGGCGCTGCGCATCACCTTCCTGCCGCGGCGCGGCGAGGAGCGGCTGCTCGCGCTGCTGCCCGGCGCCGACGGCGCCGACTGGACGCTGCGCTACGCGGTCGCCGACGAGCGCGTGCTGTTCGAGCGCTCCACCGCCGGCGGCTTCACCCGCGAGCTGCGCACCGCGCAGGCGCCGGAGGTCGTCGACGTCGCGATGCCCGCCGAGGTCGGCCGCCGCATCGTCGATGCGTGGACGCGCACGCTCGCCGCGCTCGTTCCTGCCGATCGCACGGCGACCTACCACGACGCCGACGTGGTGCTGCTGACGCTCGCCGGCGAAGACGGCGCCGCGCAGCGCCTCGGTGGCCTCGTGCCGCGCTGCGGCGCGGGCGAAACGCTGTGGGAGCAGGTCGAGCTGCTGATCGAGGCGACCGACGACGGCGACGAGCGTCGCGCGCGCCGCTGGAACGAGATCGACGAGAACATCGCCGCGGTCGAGCGCCGGCTCGCCAACATCGACGACTGACGGAACACGCGCATGCCCACCATCGAAGTGAAGGTGCCCGACATCGGCGATTTCGACGCCGTGCCGGTGATCGAACTGCTCGTCGCCGTCGGCGATACGGTCAAGGCCGACCAGGGCCTGGTGACGCTCGAATCCGACAAGGCGACGATGGAAGTGCCGTCGTCGGCCGCCGGCGTGGTGAAGGCGCTGCGGGTGAAGGTCGGCGACACGGTCGGCGAGGGCGCGGTGATCGCGGAGATCGAAACCGACGCGGGGGCTGCCGAAGCGGGCGCTCCCGGAGCGGTGGCGACGAACGCGACTTCGAGCGCATCCGCTTCTTCTCCCTCTCCCCCGCGGGGCGGGGGAGAGCGAGCCAACGCGCCGCCTGCGCAGGGCAGCGGCGCGGGAGCGAATACAACGTCGAACGCACCGCAGCCCGCCGCGCCCACCGGCCGCAACGCCGAGGTCGAATGCCGCATGCTCGTGCTCGGCTCCGGCCCCGGCGGCTATACGGCCGCGTTCCGCGCCGCCGACCTCGGCCTCGACACCGTGCTGGTCGAGCGCTACGCGACGCTCGGCGGCGTGTGCCTCAACGTCGGCTGCATCCCGTCGAAGGCGCTGCTGCACGCGGCGGCGCTGATCGACGAGGCCGCGCACTCGGCCGACATCGGCATCGCGTTCGGCCCGCCGACGATCCAGCTCGACGCGCTGCGCACGTACAAGGACAAGGTCGTCGGCCAGCTCACCAAGGGCCTGGCCGGCATGGCCAAGCAGCGCAAGGTGCGCGTGGTGCAGGGCACGGGGCGCTTCGTGTCGCCGAACGAGATCGAGGTGCAGGGCGAGGGCGGCACGCAGCTCGTGCGCTTCGAGCAGTGCATCGTCGCGGCGGGCTCGCAGTCGGTGAAGCTGCCGGGCTTCCCGTGGGACGACCCGCGCGTGATGGATTCCACCGGCGCGCTGGAGCTGGCCGAGATCCCGGAGACGCTGCTCGTCGTCGGCGGCGGCATCATCGGCCTCGAGATGGCCACGGTGTACCGCGCGCTCGGCAGCGAGGTCACGGTCGTCGAGCTCGCCGACCAGCTGATGCCCGGCGCGGACCTCGACCTCGTCAAGCCGCTCGCCGATCGCCTGAAGAAGCAGGGCGTGGCCGTGCACCTCAAGACGAAGGTCGTCGAGGCGAAAGCGCAGGCCGACGGCATCGCGTGCACGTTCGACGGCGCCAGCGTGCCGGCGCGCACCACGTTCGACCGCGTGCTCGTCGCGGTCGGCCGCGCGCCGAACGGCGCGCGCATCGGCGCGGAAGCCGCCGGGGTGCAGGTCACCGAGCGCGGCTACATCCCGGTCGATCGCCAGATGCGCACCAACGTGCCGCACGTGTTCGCGATCGGCGACGTCGTCGGCAACCCGATGCTCGCGCACAAGGCCACGCACGAGGGCAAGCTCGCCGCGGAAGTCGCCGCGGGCGAGAAGAAGGAGTGGGTCGCGCGCGTGATCCCGTCGGTGGCCTACACCGACCCCGAGATCGCCTGGGTCGGCGTCACCGAGAACGAAGCGAAGGCGAAGGGCCTCGACGTCGGCGTCGGCAGGTTCCCGTGGGCCGCCAGCGGGCGCGCGATCGGCATCGGTCGCACCGAAGGCTTCACCAAGCTGCTGTTCGACAGGGCCACGCACCGCATCGTCGGCGGCGGCATCGTCGGCGTGCACGCCGGCGACCTCATCGCCGAGGTCGCGCTCGCCATCGAGATGGGCGCCGAGGTCGCCGACATCGCGCACACCATCCACCCGCATCCGACGCTCAGCGAATCGGTCGCGATGGCCGCCGAGGTGTTCGACGGCACCATCACCGACCTCTACATCCCCAAGAAAAAGTAGCCGTGCGCACGCTCGGCCTGCTCGGGGGGATGAGCTGGGAATCGACGCTGCCCTACTACCGCATCGTCAACGAGCGCGTGCGCAACCGCCTCGGCGGGCTGCATTCGGCGAGGCTGGTGCTGCTCAGCGTCGATTTCGCCGAGGTCGAGGCGCTGCAGCGCGCGGGCGACTGGGCCACGGCCGGCGCGCTGCTCGCCGACGGCGCGCGGCGGCTACGCGCGGCCGGCGCCGAGGCGATCGTCGTCTGCACCAACACCATGCATCTCGTCGCCGACGCGATCGAGGCCGCCGTCGACGTGCCGCTGCTGCACATCGCCGACGCGACCGCGCAGCGCATGCGCGCGGCGGGCATCGCGCGCGTGGCGCTGCTCGGCACGCGCTTCACGATGGAGCAGGCCTTCTACCGCGACCGCCTGGTCGCGGCCGGCTTCGACGTGCGCGTACCGGATGCCGAAGAGCGCGACGACGTCCACCGCATCATCTACGACGAGCTGTGCCGCGGCGTGGTCCGCGACGAATCCCGCGCGCGCTACCGCGCCATCATCGCGCGTCTGGTCGACGAGGGCGCGCAGGGCGTGATCCTCGGCTGCACCGAGATCGGCCTGCTCGTCGGCGCGGAGGACGCCGCGGTGCCGCTGTTCGACACCGCGCGCATCCACGCCGAAGCCAGCGCGGATTGGGCGCTGGCTTCGTGAGCGGGAAGGTCGCTCAGAACGACAGCGAGACGCCCGCGATCGGCCCGTGGAACCGCTGCTTCAGCCGCAGCGATCCGTCGCTGCCGGATTCGCGCGCGTCGATCTCGAACCAGTCGTAGCCGGCGAACAGGCCGAACGTCGGGTTGAAGCGGTATTCGACCAGCGCGTTCGCACGGGTGACGTCGCCTTCGACGTCGCCGAAGTCGCCCCATTCCGAATCGAAGTACTGCGCCTGCGCGACGACGCGCCACGCGTCGCCCGGCGTCGCGGTGTAGCGGATGCCGACCAGCGGCGCGTAGCCGTCCTCGGTGGCGGTCTCGTCGTAGCGGTCCGCGCCGGCCTCGGCGATCAGCCGGCCCTCGAGCTTCGCGTACTCGGCGCCGACCTGCAGCCCGAGGCTCGCGGTGTCGGTCTCGATCACCGCGAAGTCGTAGGCGATGCTCGCGAGCTGGAACTCCGCCTGCGTCTCCGCGAAGCTGCCGGCGGGGATCGTCACGTCGTCGAACGAGATCGCCTCGCTCAGCGTCTGCCGGTTGTCCTTGTCGTACTCGAAGTAGTTGAAGACGATCCGGCTGCGGCCGCCGAAGCGGAACTGGCCGTCGACGCGCGGCACGACCTCGCGGCTGCCGAAGTCGAAGTCCTCGGTGAAGGCGAAGTCCTGCCCGAGCGCGTTGGTCCGGCCCTCGATGTCGCCGCTGCCGTCGACGTACATCGCGCCGAGGCGGACGGTGAACGGCGTGTCCTCCTCGGCGGCGACGGCGATCGTCGGCGCGAGGCCCAGCAGGACGGCGGCGGCGAGGGTCGTGCGGTGGCGTGCGTGCATCGCGTGTCGCTCCGGTTCCGTCGGAAGGCGCCAGTGACGCGTCGCCGCGGTCGAGCGGGAGTGAAGCGGCGCGTGCCCGGTCGCGAACTGCGACGGCGATCCGCCGACGCGCCAGCGTCCGCACAAGACGAAGCCCCGGGAGGACCGGGGCTTCGGCGTCCACCGAACGGTGCCGTGACGAGGAGTGCTGCGGTGGACTGCACCCGTTGGGACCGGCGCGGCGCGCAAAGGTTCCGCGGCGCGTCGTTCGACTTCGTGAAGTTCAGGCCGGAAGCGGGCCGCCGGCCGCGTGCGATGCGCGCCGGCGCTCGATCCGCTTCCACGCCTTCTCGTGGACGTGGAACGCCACCGTGTTGCACGCCGGCTCGACGAGCGCGAGCGCGCCGCCGACCCAGACGCTGCCGGTCATCAGGTAGCCCACGGCGAACGCGACCGAGAAATGCACCGCGGCGAAGCTGAGGGTCTTGGTCATGGCTGGCACCCGGTCGTGAGAACGATTCCCATCATGGCGCCGGCGCGGGCACGGTCCAATCGAATGTTCCGCGCCGAGCGATAGCGATCGGCTATCGGATCCCCGGCCGCCCGACGCCGCGGCGCGGGCCGACGGTTGCTGCAAATGCGGGCGCCCCCTATACTTTTGCGGCTTCCCCGGGCGGTTTCCGCGCCCACCTCCGAATCGCCGAGTCCACGTGCACGATCCCCTGAATCCAGGTCGCCGCGTGGCACTGCGTGCGGTCGGATGGCAGGCCGGCGCGGTCGCGCTGCTGGCGCTGGGAGCCCTGGCGTCCGGTCCGCGGCATGCGCTCGCGGCCGGCGTCGGCGGGCTCGCGGTGCTGCTCGGCGGCCTCGCATCGGCCCGGCTCATGCTCGGCGGCGGCATCGCGCCGGCGGAGCAGGTGCTGGGGCGCTGGTTCCTCGGGGTGATCGCGAAGTGGGTGCTCGTCTTCGCGGTGCTGGTGTTGGGCTTCGGCGCGTGGCGCCTGCCCCCGGTGCCGCTGCTGCTGGGCATCGTCGTCGCGCTGGTCGCGCAGGTGTTCGCCGCGACGAGGCGCTGACGCACGACGCGGTCCACGTCTTACATCTTGAAGGTTCGGAACAATGGCGGCCGAGTCGGAACTCACCCCCACCAGCTACATCCAGCACCACCTGCAGAACCTCACCTTCAAGGTGCAGGACGGCGGCTTCTGGACGCTGCACGTCGACACGCTGGTGATGTCGCTGCTGATGGGCTTCCTGATGGTGTTCCTGTTCTGGATGGCGACGCGCCGCGCCACCGCGGGCGTGCCGGGCAAGTGGCAGGCGTTCGTCGAGATCCTGCTCGAGTTCGTCGACCGCCAGGCCAAGGACACGTACCACGGCCCGAGCAAGCTGGTCACGCCGATCGCGATCACCCTGTTCTTCTGGATCCTCCTGATGAACCTCATCAAGATGATCCCGGCGGACTTCATCGCCCAGCCGCTGCACCTGATCGGCATCGACTACTTCAAGCCGGTGCCGACCGCCGACGTCAACGCCACGCTCGGCATGTCGATCAGCGTCTTCTTCCTGATGCTGTTCTTCGCGATCCGCTCGAAGGGCTTCGGCGGCTTTACGCACGAGTTCCTGACCGCGCCGTTCGGCAAGTGGATGCTGCCGTTCAACCTGATCCTCAACATCGTCGAGTGGCTGAGCAAGCCGATTTCGCTGGCGATGCGGCTGTTCGGCAACATGTTCGGCGGCGAGATCGTGTTCCTGCTGATCTGGGTGCTCGGCGGCGCCGGCCTGATCGGTGCGCTCGCCGGCGGTGCGTTCGGCCTCGGCTGGATGCTGTTCCACCTGCTGGTGATCCCGCTGCAGGCCTTCATCTTCATGATGCTGTCGATCGTCTACCTGAGCCTGTCGGAAGACGCGCACTGACGGCACGCCCTCGCGTTCCCGCTTCACCCTTCAACCAACCTCAGTCGTTCCGGAGAACACCATGGAAGCCATCCTCGCCAACCTCGCCCAAGTCCAGGCCTCCACCGTGCTGGCCGTCGGCATCATGATCGGCCTCGCCGCGCTCGGCGCCGGTATCGGACTGGCGATCATGGCCGGCAAGTTCCTCGAGTCGGCCGCGCGCCAGCCGGAGCTGATCCCGGTGCTGCAGGTCCGCATGTTCATCACCGCGGGCCTGATCGACGCGGCGTTCATCATCACCGTCGCCGTCGCGCTGCTGCTGGCCTTCGCCAACCCGCTGGTGGGCGAGTTCACGGCGCGCCTCGCCGGCGCCTGATCCAGGCGGTTCGCAGGCGCCGGCCGCACCCGCGGCCCGCGCCGACGAGACGAAGCCGGGCGTCGTCCGCGACGTCCGGCCCACCCCTCCGCTAGAGCCTGACCCATGAACATCGGTCTCACCCTTTTCGCCCAGGCGCTGGCCTTCGCGGGCCTCATCTGGATCATCGCGACCAAGATCTGGCCGCCGCTGCTGAAGGCGATCGAAGAGCGCCAGGCGAAGATCGCCGAAGGCCTCGCCGCCGCCGACCGCAGCCAGAAGGACCTCGCGCAGGCGCAGGAGAAGGTCGACGCCGCGCTGCGCGAAGCCCGCACGAAGGCGAACGAGATCATCGAGCAGGCGCACCAGCGCGCCAACCAGATCGTCGAGCAGGCCAAGGCCGACGCCGTCGCCGAAGCCAACCGGCAGAAGGAACTGGCGCTGGCCGAGATCGACGCGTCCGCCAACCGCGCGCGCGAGGACCTGCGCCGCCAGGTCGCGCTGCTCGCGGTGACCGGCGCGGAGAAGCTGCTCAAGCGCGAGATCGACGCCAACGCCCACAAGGCGCTGCTCGACGAACTCGCCGCCGAGATCTGACGTCGCCATGTCCGAGCCCGTCACCCTCGCACGTCCCTACGCCCGCGCCGCGTTCCAGCTCGCGCAGGAGCAGGGCCGCCTGAAGGACTGGTCGCACGCGCTCGGCTTCGCCGCGCGCGTCGCCGCCGATCCGCAGGCGCAGGCGCTGCTGCAGCATCCGCACCTCGCCGTGGCCGACGCGATCGCGCTGGTCGCCGTCGATGGCGCCGACGAGACGGTGCAGCGCTTCTTCGGCCTGCTCGCCGACAACCGCCGGCTGCCGCTGCTGCCCGAGATCGCCGGGCTGTACGAGCAGCTGCGCGCGGAGGCCGAGCGCGTGGTCCGCGCCCGCATCACCGCCGCCAGCCCGCTGCCGGCCGCCGAGCTCGAGTCGCTGAAGGCCGCGCTCAAGCGCCGCTTCCAGCGCGAGGTCGAGGTCGAGACGGCGGTCGACACGTCGCTGATCGGCGGCGCAGTGATCGACGCCGGCGACGTCGTCATCGACGGCTCCATCCGCGGCAAGCTCGAACGCCTGCAGGGCGCGCTCGCCGGCTGACACGCAATCGCACAGGCGGGCTCGCCCGCCGCACGAGAAATCGACGGCGGGCCTGCCCGCCCCACAGGACACAACGATGGCCACCCAGCTCAACCCCTCCGAAATCAGCGACCTCATCAAGACCCGCATCGAGAAGGTCAAGCTGGCCGCCGAGGCGCGCAACGAAGGCACCGTGACCTCGGTGTCCGACGGCATCGTGCGCATCCACGGCCTCGCCGACGTGATGCAGGGCGAGATGGTGGAGCTGCCGAACAACACGTTCGCGCTGGCGCTCAACCTCGAGCGCGACTCCGTCGGCGCCGTGGTGCTGGGCGACTACGAGCACCTGCGCGAGGGCGCGGTGGCCAAGACCACCGGCCGCATCCTCGAGGTGCCGGTGGGCACGCAGCTGCTGGGCCGCGTCGTCGACGCGCTCGGCAACCCGATCGACGGCAAGGGTCCGATCGCCGCCGTGCAGACCGCGCCGGTGGAGCGCGTCGCGCCGGGCGTGATCTGGCGCAAGTCGGTCGACCAGCCGGTGCAGACCGGCTACAAGTCGGTCGACTCGATGATCCCCATCGGCCGCGGCCAGCGCGAGCTGATCATCGGCGACCGCCAGACCGGCAAGACCGCGCTGGCGATCGACGCGATCATCAACCAGAAGGGCACCGGCATTAAGTGCATCTACGTGGCGATCGGCCAGAAGGCCTCGACCGTCGCCAACGTGGTGCGCCGCCTGGAAGAGCACGGCGCGATGGACCACACCATCGTCGTGGCCGCCACGGCGTCGGAGTCGGCCGCGATGCAGTACATCGCCGCGTACTCCGGCTGCACGATGGGCGAGTTCTTCCTCGACCGCGGCCAGGACGCGCTGATCATCTACGACGACCTGTCCAAGCACGCGGTGGCCTACCGCCAGATCTCGCTGCTGCTGCGCCGCCCGCCGGGCCGCGAGGCGTACCCGGGCGACGTGTTCTACCTGCACTCGCGCCTGCTCGAGCGCGCCGCGCGCGTGTCGGAGGAGTACGTCGAGCAGTTCACCAAGGGCGAGGTCAAGGGCCAGACCGGTTCGCTGACCGCGCTGCCGATCATCGAGACGCAGGCCGGCGACGTGTCCGCGTTCGTGCCGACCAACGTCATCTCGATCACCGACGGCCAGATCTTCCTCGAGACCGACCTGTTCAACGCCGGCATCCGCCCGGCCGTGAACGCCGGCATCTCGGTGTCGCGCGTGGGCGGCGCGGCGCAGACCAAGATCATCAAGAAGCTGTCCGGCGGCATCCGCATCGCGCTGGCGCAGTACCGCGAGCTCGCGGCGTTCGCGCAGTTCGCGTCCGACCTCGACGAGGCGACCCGCAAGCAGCTCGAGCGCGGCCAGCGCGTGACCGAGCTGATGAAGCAGAAGCAGTACGCGCCGCTGCCGATCGCGCTGCAGGCGCTGTCGATCTACGCCGTCGACAAGGGCTACATGGACGACGTGCCGGTGTCGAAGATCGGCGCGTTCGAGGCCGGCCTGCACGCGCACTTCCTCAACACCCAGGGCGCGCTGGCCGACCGCATCAACGCCAGCGGCGCCTGGGACGACGCGATCGAGGGCCAGTTCAAGGCGTCGATCGGCGAGTTCAAGCAGACGGGTAGCTGGTAACGCGACGGGACCCGGGACTCGGGACTCGGGACTCGCGCGAGCGGTCTCCGGTTCCGGGCGCGGGTCCTGCGGAACGACAACCGACGACGGCAAGGTGCTCTCACGAGTCCCGAGTCCCGAGTCCCGAGTCCCGGATGAAGCAATGGCAGGCGGCCGCGAAATCAAGTCGAAGATCAAGAGCGTGCAGAACACCCGCAAGGTGACGCGCGCGCTGGAGATGGTCTCGGCGTCCAAGATCCGCAAGGCGCAGGACCGCATGAAGTCCTCGCGCCCGTACGCGCGCGTGATGAAGCAGGTGATCGGCCACCTCGCGCAGGCGAACTCCGATTACCAGCACCCGTACATGGTCGAGCGCGCCAACCCGAAGCGCGTCGGCTACGTCATCGTGTCGTCCGACCGCGGCCTCGCCGGCGGCCTGAACAACAACCTGTTCCGCCGCCTGCTGGTGGAGTTCCGCAAGTGGCAGGAGCAGGGCGTCGAGATCGACGTCGTCACCATCGGCCAGAAGGCGTCGGTGTTCTTCCGCCGCATCAGGGTCAACATGCTGGCCTCGGTGACCCACCTCGGCGACGTGCCGCACATCGAACAGCTGGTGGGCGTGGTCAAGGTGATGCTGGACGCCTACACGGCCGGCCAGGTCGACCGCGTGTTCCTCTGCTACAACGACTTCGTCAACACGATGACGCAGCAGGCGACGTTCGACCAGCTGCTGCCGCTGCCGGCGCCGGAAGCGCAGGTCGCCAAGCACGACTGGGACTACCTGTACGAGCCCGACGCGCAGACGGTGCTCGACCACGTGCTGACGCGCTACGTCGAGTCGCTGGTGTACCAGGCCGTGCTCGAGAACGTCGCCAGCGAGCACGCCGCGCGCATGGTCGCGATGAAGGCCGCCAGCGACAACGCGACCAAGCTGATCGGCACGCTCAACCTCATCTACAACAAGGCCCGCCAGGCCGCGATCACCCAGGAAATCTCGGAGATCGTCGGCGGCGCGGCGGCGGTCTAGGCAAGCCGGGACTCGGGACTCGGGACCCGGGACTGGGAGAGCAGCCATCCGGCGCCTCCCGTTCCGAACCCCGACAGCGAGGCCCGGAGTGAAGTACCAGGGACCGGTTGGGCCGGGCAGTGCGCTGTCCGAGTCCCGAGTCCCGAGTCCCGAGTCCCGAATACGTAATTCCCGGAGCGACACATGAGCAATCAAGGCAAGATCGTCCAGATCATCGGCGCCGTCGTCGACGTGGAGTTCCCGCGCGACAGCGTGCCGAAGGTGTACGACGCGCTGAAGGTCGAGAACACCGAGATCACGCTGGAAGTGCAGCAGCAGCTCGGCGACGGCGTGGTGCGCGCGATCGCGCTCGGCTCCACCGACGGCCTGAAGCGCAACCTGGTGGCGGTGAACACCGGCCGCGCGATCGCCGTGCCGGTGGGCGTCGGCACGCTGGGCCGCATCATGGACGTGCTCGGTCGCCCGATCGACGAGGCCGGCCCGGTGCAGGCGTCGGACCACTGGGAGATCCATCGCACCGCGCCGACCTACGAGGACCAGTCCTCGGCGACCGACCTGCTCGAGACCGGCATCAAGGTCATCGACCTGATGTGCCCGTTCGCGAAGGGCGGCAAGGTCGGCCTGTTCGGCGGCGCCGGCGTCGGCAAGACCGTCAACATGAT
>JXCB02000017.1 GCA_000828075.3 Tolypothrix campylonemoides VB511288
CGCCGGGCGCGGCATCGGCCGCGCGCTGGCCGGGCAGCTGCTCGACGCCGGCGTGGCGCGCATCGTCGCGGTGGGCCGCGACCGGGCGCCGCTCGACGCGCTCGCCGCACAGGTGGAAGGCCGAGTCGACGTCGTCACCGCCGACCTCGCATCGCCCGCTGACATCGACCGGCTCGTCGCGGCGATGCACGACTCGGCACCCGAGCTGTCGGTGGTGATCCACAACGCCGGCGTGCAGACGCTGACCGACTTCATCGACGGCGACGCTGCGTCGCATGCGCCCGCGCTGCGCGCGGAGATCGAGATCAACTTCGGCGCCGTCGTCGCGCTGACGTGCGGCCTGCTGCCGCTGCTGCTCGCCCAGCCGTCGGCCATGATCGTCAACGTCACCTCGGGCCTGGCGCTCGCGCCGAAGAAGTCCTCGCCGGTGTACTGCGCCACCAAGGCCGCGGTGCGCGCGTTCGGCAAGGGGCTGCGCTACCAGGCGCAGGATCGCGCGCCCCACCTGCGCGTGGTCGAGGCGCTGCCGCCGCTGGTGGACACCGACATGACGCGCGGCCGCGGGCGGCACAAGCTCGATGCCGGCGAATGCGCGCGGCAGATCGTCGCCGGCATGCAGGCCGGGCGCGAGGAGGTCTACGTCGGCAAGTCGCGCCTGCTGCGCTGGATCCACGGCGTGTCGCCCGATCTCGCCGATCGCGTGATGCGCAACGGCTGAGGACGACGCGATGCGCTCCATGCCCACCGCCGCGCTCGCGATCCTGCTCGTGCTCGCCCACGGCCGCGTGTGGGCCGACACGCGCGAGGCGACGATCGACTTCACCAACCGCGCGGGCCAGGCCGAACGCTGGCAGCTGCGCGAGACGGTCACCGGCGGCGCGGCCGACCGCCGCGTCCGCCGTGAGTTCGCGCGCGCAGGGCGGCCGTTCTACGTCGAAACCAGCCGCACCGTCGACGGCCGCCTGGCCACGCTCGTCGTCGAGGACGCGCGCCCCGGCGGCGAATCGATGCGTGTCGACGTGCGCGGCCGCGAAATCCTGTTCGTGCCGCGCGGCGCGGGGGACACCGCGCGCTCGGAGACCGTCGACAGCGAGGTGCTGTCGCTGGGCCAGGTGGCGCCGCGGCTTGCCGACCTTCTGCGCAGCCGACCGCAGCTTCGCGAACATCGCTTCCACGTGCCCATCCCGAAGGCGCTGAAGAGTGCACCGATGCGCGCGCGCATCGTGTCGGTGGGCCCGTCGAGTTTCGACGTCGAACTCGATTCCACCAGTCTCGTCGTGCGCCGCTTCTTCATGCGCGATGTCTTCCGCATGACGGTCGATCGCGCCAGCGGCCGGCTGCTGCGCTACGCGGGGCAGCCGGAGCCCTACGACCTCTCCGCTGGACGTGCGCGCTCGCTGTGGACCGTGCACACCTACGCCGCGTCGACGCGCGATGCCGCGCCCGCATCGGAGGCGCCCTGACATGGGCGAGGCGCGCACGCATCTCGCCCCTCCGTCGCGCGCGGTACGCACCATCCTCGCGATGGAGCGCCGTGCAGACCGGCCGTGGTTCCTGCCGGCGGCCAGCGTGTTTCCGCTCACCGACTACGTGCTGCCGTTCCTGCCCAACCAGATGCTGCTGCTGGGCCTGTCGGTGTTGCTGCCGCGGCGCTGGTGGCAGCTCGCGCTCGCCTTCGTGCTGGCGACCGGGCTCGGTGCGCTGCTCACCGCCTGGGCCATCCAGCTGATCGGCGGGCCGCTGCTCGACGCGTTGTTCGACGGCGGCCCAGGGGACGGCACCGTCGCCGAGGTGATGGGCGCCATCGAACGCCACGGGCTCTGGGCGCTCGCCGCGCTGGCCCTGCTGCCGTGGCCACCGCGCACGGCCGTCATCGCATGCGCCATCGCCGGGCTGCCGCCTGCGGCGATCGGCGCCACGGTCGCGGCGGGCCGCATCGTGCCGGCGGCGGGCTACACGCTGCTCGGCGCCTTCGCCCCGCATCTCCTGCGCCGCTGGCGACCGGCGGACCGCCTGCTGAGCGAGCTGCAGGCGCACCGCCGCTCCACCCGTGAGGCCGCTCCGAAGGGTGCGGGCGCCGTGCGTCGCCCACGCGCCTGACGCCGATGCTTGCGCCCGCCTGATGCCGCACGGCCCCTACGCCGCCCGCGGCAGCCGCGCGATCACCTTGATCTCGAAATCGAAGCCGGACAGCCAGGTCACGCCGACCGCCGTCCAGTTCGGATACGGCGCGCCGCCGAGCTTCTGCAGCCGCACGCGCTGCACGGCGTCCATCTGGCGCTCCGGATCGGTGTGGAAGGTCGTGACGTCGACGATGTCGTCGAACGTCGCGCCGGCCGCGGCGAGCACGGCGCGCAGGTTCTCGAACGCGAGCGCGACCTGCGCCTCGAAGTCCGGCTCGGGCGAGCCGTCGTCGCGGCTGCCGACCTGGCCGGACACGAACAGCAGGTCGCCGGAGCGCAGCGCGGCGGAGTAGCCGTGCTTCTCGTACAGCGCGTGGCGGTTCGGCGGGAACACGGGGTCGCGTCGGCGGGTCGTGGTGGCGGTCATGGCGGATGTCCTCGGGGTCGTCGGCCGCGGCGCGGGCCGCGCGGCGCCGCTGGTGCATTGGCGACGCGACACGCATGATCCGCGTCGGATTGGCGAACGCCGGTCGCCACTGACGCGACCGCGGTTCGCGCACCGAGGGCTTCCCATGCTGCGCACGCTCGTCAACGAACTGATGGTCTTCGTCGCCGTGGTCGACGCCGGCAGCTTCGTCGCCGGCGGGCGCGCGACGGGCCTCACGCGCTCGGCGGCGGCCAAGGCGGTCGCGCGGCTGGAGGCGCAGCTCGGCGCGCGCCTGCTCCACCGCACCACGCGCGCGCTGGCGCTCACCGACGAAGGCCGCGCGCTGTACGCGCACGGGCAGACGGTGATCGCCGCGATCGACGGCGCCGACGCGGGCGTCGGCCGCGATGCGGGGCGCCCGCGCGGGCTGCTGCGGCTCACCGTGCCCGACGCGTTCGGGCGGCTGGTGGTGTTCCCGGTCCTGCGGCGCTTCCTCGAAACGTGGCCGAACGTGCGCGCCGAAGTGAACTTCAGCGATCGCCGGGCCGACATCGTCGAGGAGGGCTACGACCTCGCGCTGCGCATCGGCGGCGCGGCGGGCGATTCGCGGCTCGTCTCGCGCGTGGTCGCGCGCTACCGCGCGCATTTCGTCGCCGCGCCCGCCTACCTCGACGCGCGCGGCCGTCCGCGCGCCATCGAGGACTTCGTCGACCACGACGTCCTCGTCTTCAGCGGCCGCGAACGGCGGCAGCGGCTGCAGTACATCGAAACCGACGGATCGGCCGCATACACGCCCGGCCGCGCGCGCCTGCGCCTGGACAGCGGCGAGGCGCTGCGCGACGCGGCGCTGGCCGGCCTCGGCATCGCCTACCTGCCGGACTTCCTCGTCGGCGACGACCTCGCCGCGGGCCGGCTCGAGGCCGTGCTGCCGGCGCGCCCGCCCGCCGCGCTCGACATCGTCGCGCTCTACCCCAGCCGCCGGCTGCTGGAGCCGCGCGTGCGGCAGTTCATCGACCTGCTGGTGGAGACGCTGCCGCGGTGAGGCGTGCGTGCGCGTCGAGGCCCTCGCGCGTGACGATCGATCGCACATCCGTGCACAGCGCGCGACGCCATACTCGTCACGCCGGACGCACGGCATGCGCGGCGGCGCGGTGGCGCCGTGCGTCCGGCGCCCGCTCGCGGCCGCCCCCGGACCCGCTGTCGAAATCCGCGTCCCCCGTGCGTCGCAGTCTCCGAGCACCTCCGCTCGATCCACGAGGAACCCGCCATGACCCCGAAGAACACCATCTGCCTCTGGTACGACGGCGCCGCGCAGGACGCCGCCGAGTTCTACGCCCGCACCTTCCCCGACAGCCGCGTCGGCGCGGTGTTCCGCGCGCCCGCCGACTTCCCGTCCGGCAAGGCGGGCGACGTGCTCACCGTCCAGTTCACCGTGCTGGGCATCCCGTGCATCGGCCTCAACGGCGGGCCGGCGTTCCCGCAGACCGAGGCGTTCTCGTTCCAGGTCGCCACCGACGACCAGGCCGAGACCGACCGCCTCTGGGCCGCCATCATCGGCAACGGCGGCCAGCCCAGCGCCTGCGGCTGGTGCAAGGACAAGTGGGGCGTCAACTGGCAGATCACCCCGCGCGTGCTCACCGACGGCATCGCCGACCCCGACCCCGCGGTCGCCCGCCGCGTGTTCGAGGCGATGATGACGATGACGAAGATCGACGTCGCCGCGATCGAGGCCGCGCGCCGCGGTTGAGCGTCGATGCGGTCGCGTCGCGCCCGGCATCGGGCGTCGACGTGCCCGCCGGCACGGGCGTTGCATGCACCCACGGTCCCCTCCCCCGCGGTCACGCCCATGCTTCCCGATGCCGTCCTCGGCGAACTCGCCCTCCTGGCGACGCATCTCACGGGCCTCGTCCGCGCGTGCGTGGACAGCGCGTCGCTCGCGGCGTTCCTGCACGAGGAGGAAGCGCGCTACCTCGCGCAGTTGCCCGCGGGATCGCACGACGAACTGCGCGCGGCGTTCGCCGCGATGTACGCACGCCTGCCGGCGCCGGGTTGACCCGCGCCGCCGGGCCGGCCGCACGGCGACGCGGCGGCGGCCGGGCGGTATCGTGATGCGCACGTGTCCCATGCGGCGAGGTCGAGCATGCAACGCAACGCCGGCGGCTGCCTGTGCGGCGACGTGCGACTGGTCGCTGTCGGCGAACCGAACCGCGTCGGCCTCTGCCACTGCCTCGACTGCCGCAAGCACCACGGCGCGCTGTTCCACGCTTCGGCGATCTTCCCCGAGGACGCGGTGACGGTGACCGGCGACACCCGCGCCTACCGCGGCCGCCACTTCTGCCCGCGCTGCGGCTCGCCGGTGTTCTCGCGCAGCACGCCCGGCGAGATCGACGTCCACCTCGGCACGTTCGACGCGCCCGACCGGTTCGTGCCCCGCTACGAGCTGTGGACGGTGCGCCGCGAAGCATGGCTGCCGCCGTTCCCGGTCGCACGCCAGCATCCCGGCGACCGCGACGCGGACGCGCCGGCGGTCGTGCGCTGAGTCCACCGGCGAGCGCAGCGCGCGCCGTTCCGCTCGGTCCCGCGCGAGGCACGCCGCGAAGCAGCCGCGCCTGGCGTTTCAGGCATGCACGTCCGCGACGCGGCCGTCGGCCCCGCCGCCTGTGCACGGTCGCGTCGCGCGCGTCGATCGCGTCGCCCCGGCGAAGTCGGCGTCGACCACATGCCGTCCGCGTCGAACGCGCGCAGCGACCGCGTGCGTCGATGCAGGACATCCGGCATGACGTCGCGCGCCACCGCCGCCTCGCGCGCGCCATCCGCGAAGCCCGACCCGCGGCGGTTCCGCGCGCCACCCGCGCCCGAATCGCGGCCTTCGCCGCGCCACTCGCGAAGCCCGAGCTGCGACCGTTTCCGCTCGTCAGTCCCGCGAAGCGGGAATCCAGGGGCGTTGCTGTTCGTCGTGCGTTCGAGTCGCCAGCACCGCGCGACTCTCGCCCGGCATCCGCGCCATCAGCGTCATCGCGTCGCCCGCCCCTCACCCCAACCCCTCTCCCGGCGGGAGAGGGGCTCAACGCGCGTGGCTCCTATTCTTCTTCGTCGTCGTCGTTCGTTCCTTCGTTCGTTCGATCGATCGCTCGTTCGTTCGTTCGTTCGACGAGCGAGCATCCGGCCACCCTCGCCCGTCATCCGCGCCATCAGCGTCATCGCGTCGCCCGCCCCTCGCCCCGGCCCCGCTCCCGGCGGGAGAGGGGCTCAACGCGCGCGGCTCCCTCTTCGTCGTCGCCTGCGGCACCGCGCCGCCCGCCGCTACGCCCCGGTTACACGCGATTCCCTAGCGTGACGGCTGGCCGCACGACCCGCGCGCATGCCCAACGATCGACCATCGCCGGATCCGGGCCGCTCGCCCGCGCAGGCCCCCGCGGACGATGCGACGGCGCGCGCCGATGGCGGGCCGCTCGACGCGGTCCTGGGCCAGCTCCAGGACGGCGCGTTCGTGGCCGAGCGCGTGGCCGGCGAGCCGGTGGATTTCCGCTACGTCTTCGTGAACGCCGCGTTCGCGCGCCACACCGGCATCGCGCTGCCGATCGGCGGCACCATCCGCGAGCAGCTGCCGCGCATCGAGGACTGGATCCTCGCGACCTTCGTGCAGGTGCTCGACACCGGCCGCGGCGCGCGCGTCGCCGCGCGCGCGCTCGACCGCGATTTCGACGTGGAAGCGGTTCCCGCCGGCGCGCCCGGCCGCATCGCGGTGCTCGTTCGCGACGTGTCGTCGCAGCGGGCGGCCGAGGCCGAGCTGCGCCGAAGCGAGGCGCTGCGCCGGCTCGCGCTCGAAAGCGGCGGCATGGGCGCGTGGCAGTGGGACACGCGCACCCGCACCGTGCGCGCCGACGCGGCGTTCCAGCGGCTGTGGGACGTGGACTTCGGCGACCGCCCGCACCCGGTGTCCGTCTACACCGAGCGGATGGACGCCGATGGCGTCGCCGCGCTGGAGGCGGTGATGGCGCGTGCGCTCGCCGCCGGCGAACGCATCGAAGGCGGCAGCCGCGTCGCGCGCGGGGCGACCGCCGGCCGCTGGATCCAGTGGCGCGGTCGCGCCGACGCGGACCGGCCCTGGCTCGTCAACGGCGTCAGCTTCGACGTCACCGCGCAGCGGCGGGCCGAGCAGGCCGTGCGCGACAGCGAGACCCGGCTCGCGAAGGCGATCGACATCGAGACGGTCGGGGTGGTGTTCTTCGACCTCGAAGGCGGCATCCACCAGGCCAACGACGCGTTCCTGCGCATGATCGGCCACACGCGCGCCGAGCTGGAGGCCGGCGAGGTGCGCTACGAACGCCTCACGCCGCCGAAGTGGCGATGGCGCGACCTGCAGACCATCGCCGAGCTGCGCGCCGCCGGCAGCTCCGGTCCGTTCGAGAAGGAATACACGCGCAAGGACGGCGCGCGCATCTGGATCCTGTGCAACAGCACGCGGCTGGACGCGCGCGAGGCGGTCGAGTTCGTGATCGACGTGACCGAGCGCAAGCGCGCCGACATCGCGGTGCGCGACAGCGAGGAGCGCCTGCGCGGCGTGCTCGACGCGATGGGCGAGGGGTTCGCGCTGCTGTCGGCGGACTTCACGATCACCGACGTCAACCGCGAGACCCTGCGCCTGGACGGCCGCGACCGCGCCGACCTGGTCGGCCGCTCGCACTGGGACGCCTTCCCGGGCACCGAGCGGTCGCCGGTCGGCGACCTGCTGCGACGCGTCGCGCGCGAGCGCGTGCCCGGGTCGGTGCAGCACCGCTACGCCTGGCCCGACGGGCGCACGCTCTGGCTGGAACTGCGTGCGTTCCCCACCGGCACCGGCGGCGTGGCGACCTTCTGGCGCGACATCAGCGCGCGCCTGCGCGACGAAGCCGCGCTGCTGGACAGCGAGGCGCGCTACCGCGCGCTGTTCGAGTCGATGGACGAGGCCTACGCCGTCGTCGAGGTGCTGCGCGACGACGCCGGCGCCTGGCACGACTTCCGCTTCCTCGAGGTCAACCCGGCGTTCATGGCGCACACCGGCATGCCGTGGCCGGTCGGGCGCACCGCCACCGAGCTGCTGGGCGCGCCGAATCCGCGCTGGGCGCAGCTCTACGGACAGGCGCTGGACACCGGCCTGCCGATCCGCGTCGAGGAAGGCGAAGCCGCGCTCGGCCGCGTCTTCGACGTCAACGTCTTCGCGCTCGACCGCGACGCGAACCGGGTGGCCGCGCTGTTCACCGACATCACCGCGCGCAAGCGCACCGAGGCGGCGCTGCGCGAGGGCCAGCAGCGGCAGGCGTTCCTGCTCGAGCTCAGCGACGCGCTGCGACCGCTGACGACGCCGGCGGAGATCCTCGCGACCGCATCGCGCCTGCTCGGCGAGCGCCTGCGGGCCTCGCGCGTGATGTTCGCCGAGTTCGACGCGGCGCGCGGCATCGCCGACGTCTTCCACGGCTGGTTCGCCGACGGCGCCGCGCCGTTCCCGTCGGTGATGCGGCTGCAGGACTTCGAAGGACCGGTGCTCGACGATCTCCGCGCCGGCCGGACCGTGCGCATCGACGACGCGACCGCCGCCGGGCCGCGCCCGGACCTGGACGGGATCGTCGCGCTCGGCGTCCATGCGCTGCTCAGCGTGCCGCTGACGGTCGGCGGCCGGCTCGCGATGACCCTGTCGGTCCACCAGCACGCCGCGCGGCGCTGGACCGACGGCGAGGTCGCGCTGGTCGAGGACGTCGCCGAGCGGCTCTGGGCCGAACTCATCCGCGCACGCGCCGAAGCCGCGCTGCGCGACCGCGAGGAGCGCTACCGCGCGATCCTCGCCAGCGCGCTGGACTACGCGATCTTCACCACCGATGCCGACGGCCGCATCGACAGCTGGCCGCCCGGCGCCGAGGCCGTGTTCGGCTGGCGCGCCGACGAGATCCTCGGCCGCGATGCCGCGATCACCTACACGCCGGACGACCGCGACCGCGGCGTGCCGCGGCAGGAGCTCGACGGCGCGCTCGCCGACGGCGTCGCGCCGAACGTGTGCTGGCACCAGCACAAGGACGGCCGTCGCGTCTTCATCGAAGGCTCGACGCGCCCGCTGCGAGATGCCGGCGGCACCCTGCGCGGCTTCCTCAAGGTCGGCCAGGACGTCACCGCGCGCCGCGCCTGGGACGAGCGCCAGCAGGTGCTGCTGCACGAGCTGCAGCACCGCACGCGCAACCTGATGGGCGTGGTGCGCGCGATGTTCGAGCGCACCCGCCACGACAGCGCCGACGCCGGGACGCTCGCGTCCAAGTACGCCGACCGCCTCGCCGCGCTCGCGCGCGTGCAGGGCCTGCTCTCGCGGCTGGACGAGGGCGACCGCATCACCTTCGACGAGCTCATCCGCACCGAGCTGTCCGCGATGGGCGCGCTCGACGCCGCAGGGCGCGGCGAGCGCGTCGTGCTCGACGGGCCGGCGGGCGTGCGCATGCGTTCGAGCACGGTGCAGACGTTCGCGCTGGCCCTGCACGAACTCGCCACCAACGCCGCCAAGTACGGCGCGCTGCTGCAGCCGGCCGGCCGGCTGCACGTGCGCTGGCGCCTGCGGGGCACGCCCGCCGGCCGCCGGCTGCGCATCGACTGGACCGAGCACGGCGTCGCCATGCCCGCGCCCGGCACGGCGCCGCGCGGCACCGGCTACGGCCGCGAACTGATCGAGCGCGCGCTGCCCTACCAGCTCGATGCCGACGTCCACTACGCGTTCGGCGAGGACGGCGTGCGCTGCACGATCGAACTGCCCGTGTCCGACCGCACGCCGCCCCTGCAGGAGACGCCCGATGCCTGAGCCCACGCTCGCCGGCCGCCGCGTCCTCATCGTCGAGGACGAATACCTGATGGCGACCGCGCTGGCCGCGGCGTTCCGCGACGTCGCGGCCGAGGTCGTCGGCCCCGCGGCCTCGGTCGGCCGCGGCATGCCGCTGCTCGCCGGCGCGGACGCGCTCGACTTCGCCGTGCTCGACGTCAACCTCGGCGGCGAAGCGGTCTTCCCGATCGCCGACGCGCTGGCCGCCCGCGGCGTGCCGTTCCTCTTCCTCACCGGCTACGACATCGGCGCCATTCCGGTCGCCTACCGCCAGCGTCCGCGGCTGGAGAAGCCGGTCGCCATCGACGCCGTGGTGGACGTGGTCGCGCGCTCGCTGCAAGAGGGCGCGCGCGGCGCGACGCATGGCGAGCGCATCCGGCCGCATGCGGGGAAGCACACCGCGCCGCGCGTCGCATCGCGCGGGACCACGCGCGGCATGCCCTCAGTCGCGCTCGATGCGGGCCGCGAAGCAGCCGCGCTTCGCGTTGTGCGCGTGCACGCTCGCCACCCGCGCATCGGCCAGCAGGCGCCGCACCGTCGCGTCGATGGCGTCGCCTTCGGCCAGGTCGGCGTCGAGCATCATGCCCTCCGCATCGAACGCGCGCAGCGACAGGATGCGCCGGTGCAGCACGTCGGGGATGCGGTCGCGCACCACGGCGGCCTCGCGCGCGCCTTCGCGCACGAAGATCGCGTGGCGGCCGCGGTACGGCGTGCGCGCGGGCTGGTGCAGATGGTTCAGCAGCAGCGCCGTCTCGCCCGGCTCCAGGTCGCGCAGCTCGACGCGGTCCGGGAACCCCGGCGTCGCGTCGACCGCGCAGCGCCGCACCCCGCGCGCGGCGAGCGCCGCGTCGTCGAGGCCGTACAGCGGAACGAACGGCGTGGGGTCGATGCCCCGGATCACGTAGCCCATCGCATGTTCCTCGCAGCCGCATGGCGTGGATGCAGGCTACGCCGCGGCGGCCGCGCCGGCTGGCTGGAAACGGACATGGGATCGGGCGCGCGGGGTCACGGCATCCACGGCGGCTTGAACGCGCGCCGGCCCATCCTGCGGTCGAACTCGTCCAGCAGCTCCTCGCCGGTGCGCGGTTCG
>JXCB02000018.1 GCA_000828075.3 Tolypothrix campylonemoides VB511288
CCGCAGCTCGCGCTCGAGCTGCAGCCGCCGTTCCGCTTCGCTTCGCTGCGGCAGCCCGGCATCGACGTGCTGGTCGACGTGCTGCAGGCGATCTACCAGCGTCCGGACATCACCGTCGGCGCGCTGATCGAGCACTTCGAGGGCCGCGACGCGCACCACGCCGCGCTGCAGAAACTCGCGGTGCAGACGCTGCCCGGCGACGAGGCGCAGTGGCGGCAGGTGCTGCTGGATGCGATCGCGCAGCTCGACCGGCAGACGCTGCAGCAGCGGGTGGACGAACTGCGCACCAAGCAGCGCGACGGCGCGCTCGACGCGCACGACAAGGACGAGCTGCGCGCGCTGCTGCAGCAGATCGCCGCGCGCTGACGCCGTTCGCACGCTGCACCCGCACATGCGGGCCTTGCCGCGCGCGCTAAGCTCGGCGCTTTCCACCCCCGAGCCCGCCGCATGCGCCGCCACGCCCGCCGCCTCGTTCCCGCCCTGCTCGCCACGTCCGCCTTCGTCGTGTCCGCCGCGCTCGCGCAGGCGCCCGCGGTGGAGCGCGTGCAGACCGGCAACCGCGTCACCGAGAACGTGCCGGAGATTCCGGCCGAGCTGATCGAGCGCCTCGCCCGCTACCAGAACACGCGCGGCGCCAACCTCGCCGGCTGGACGCGGGAGGGCTGCCTCCTGATCACGACGCGCTTCGCCGAGACCGCGCAGGCGCATCGCGTGTGCCAGCCGCTGGGCATGCGCGAGCAGCTCACGTTCTATCCGGAGCCGCTCACCAATCTCGAAGTGGCCCCGGCGAAGGGCGCGCGCGACGGCTTCGTGTTCGGCAAGGACGTCGGCGGCAACGAGTTCTGGCAGCTGCACTTCTTCGACCTGCGCACGCGCGCGACGACGCTGCTGACCGACGGCAAGCGCAGCCGCAACCAGGGCCCGCTGTTCTCGCCCGACGGCGCGCGGCTCGCCTTCGGCAGCACCGCGCGCAACGGCACCGACACCGACGTCTGGGTGATGGACGCGGCGACGCGGCAGGCGAAGCCGGTGGTGACCGAAGGCGGCCAATGGAGCGCGCAGGATTTCTCGCCCGACGGCACGCGCCTGCTGGTCACGCGCTACGTGTCGATCAACGAGGCGTACCCGGGCGTGGTCGACCTGGAGACCGGCGCGCTGCGGATGTTCCCGGTCGACGGCGGCAGGGCCGCGTTCGGCGGCTTCGAATTCGCACCCGACGGCCGCGCGGTCTACTACGTGTCCGACGAGCCCGTCGACGGCGCGCCGAGCGAGTTCCGCCGCCTGCGCCACCACGATCCCGCCGCCGGCGGCGCGCCGCGCGTGCTGAGCGCGGACATCCCGTGGGACGTGGAAAGCTTCGTCCTCGCCGACGACGGCCGGCACCTCGCGTTCGTCGCCAACGAGGACGGCATCAGCCGCCTGCGCGTGCTCACCGTGCCCGATCACCGGCCCGTCGCGCTGCCGGAGCTGCCGGTCGGCGTGATCGGCGGCATGGCGTTTTCGCCGGACGGCACGCGGCTGGCGGTGACGATCAACAGCGCGACCTCGCCGAGCGACGTGCACGTGATCGATCTCGCCGCGAAGACCGCCACGCGCTGGACGCGCAGCGAGGTCGGCGGGCTGGACGCGTCGCGCTTCGTGGCGCCGACGCTGGTGCGCTATCCCACGTTCGACCGCGTCGACGGCAAGCCGCGCACGATTCCCGCGTTCTACTACCGCCCGGCCGACGCGAAGGCCGGCGCGAAGCTGCCGGTAATCGTGCAGATTCACGGCGGCCCCGAGGCGCAGGCACTGCCCACGTTCAACGCCAACATCCAGTTCCTGGTCAACGAACTGGGCGTGGCCGTGCTGGTGCCGAACGTGCGCGGCTCCTCCGGCTACGGCAAGACGTACCTCACGCTGGACAACGCGGAAAAGCGCGAGGACTCGGTCAAGGACATCGGCGCGCTGCTCGACTGGATCGCGAAGCAGCCCGAGCTCGACGCCGCGCGCGTCGGCGTCGTCGGCGGCAGCTACGGCGGCTACATGACGCTGGCGTCGCTGACGAACTACCCGGAGCGGTTCAAGGCGGGCATCGACGTGGTCGGCATCTCGCACTTCGGCACGTTCCTGAAGAACACCGAGAGCTACCGCCGCGACCTGCGCCGCGCCGAATACGGCGACGAGCGCGATCCGGCGATCGCCGCGCTGTTCGAGCGCATCTCCCCGCTCAACAACGCCGGCCGCATCCGCGCGCCGCTGTTCGTCGCGCAGGGCCGCAACGACCCGCGCGTGCCGTACACCGAGGCCGAGCAGATCGTGAAGGCCGTGCGCGCCAACGGCGTGCCGGTGTGGTTCCTGATGTTCGACGACGAGGGCCACGGCTTCGCCAAGAAGCGCAACAGCGACTACTTCGGCGCGGCGAGCGTGCTGTTCTGGCAGCAGCACCTGATCGGCGGTGCCGCGAAGTGAGCGACGATGCGCGCGCCGTCGCCGGGCGGCTGTACGCCGCGCTGCAGCGCCTCGACGGCGATGCCATGGCCGCGTGCTACGCCGACGACGCGCAGTTCGCCGACCCCGCGTTCCCCGACCTGCGCGGCGCGCGCATCGGCGCGATGTGGCGGATGCTGTGCCGCGGCGCGACGGACTGGTCGATGGACTGGCGCGTCGTCGACGCCACGGCCGATCGCGCCGTGGTCGATTGGGTCGCGCGCTACCGCTTCGGCGGCGCACGCCGGCCGGTGGTCAACCGCATCCGCAGCGAGATCGAGGTGCGCGACGGGCGCATCGTGCGCCAGCGCGACGCATTCGACTTCGCGCGCTGGGCGCGGCAGGCGCTGGGGTTCCCCGGGCTGCTGATGGGCTGGAGCGGCGCGTTCCAGCGGCAGGTGCAGGCGACGGTGGCGAAGCGGCTCGACGCGTTCGTCGCGCGCGAGGCGCGCTGAGCGTCAGTCGCGTGCGGCGCGCGCGTCCTTCACCACCACCCCGCCCTGCATGACAAACGGCACCGATTCCAGCACGCGCACGTCGGCGGTCGGATCGCCGGCGACGGCGATCAGGTCGGCGAAGCGGCCGGCCTCGAGCGTGCCGACGTCGTCGCGGCCGAGCGCTTCGGCGGCGGTGAGCGTCGCGCTGCGGATCGCCTGCACCGGCGTCATCCCGTAGCGCACCATCACCGCGAACTGCTTGCCGTTGTCGCCGTGCGGATACACGCCCGCGTCGGTGCCGTAGACCATGCGCACGCCCGCGGCGTGGGCGCGGCGGAAGTTCTCGCGCTGCAGCTCGGCGATCTCGCGGTCCTTGCGCAGGTTGTCCTCGAGCACGCCGTTCTTCCTGCCCTCCGACTGCGTGTACTCGGTGTTGTAGATGTCCATCGAGAGGTACGCACCGCGCTCTTTCGCCAGGCGGATGCCCTCGTCGTCGATCAGGCTGGCGTGCTCGATGGTGTCGATGCCGGCGCGGATCGCGTCGCGGATGCCGGCCGCGCCGTGCGCGTGCGCGGCCACCTTCAGGCCCTGCAGGTGCGCTTCCTCCGCCACCGCGCGCATTTCCTCCAGCGACATCTGCTGCTGGCCGGGCTCGGTGTTGCGCGAGAACACGCCGCCGGTGGCGCAGATCTTGATGACCTGCGCGCCGTACTTGCGCAGCGTGCGCACGGATCGCCGCGCTTCTTCCGCGCTGTCGGCGTTGAACGGATTCTTCTGCTCCATCGACGGCGGGAAGTACGTCGAATCGCAGTGGCCGCCGGTGGCGCCGAACGAGTACGCCGCGGTGACCACGCGCGGGCCGCGCACCTTGCCCTCCTCGATCGCCTGGCGCAGGCCGACGTCGTTCCACGCATCGGCGCCGACGTTGCGCACGGTGGTGAAGCCCGCCATCAGCGTGCGCTCCGCGTGCGGCACCGCGAGCACCGACCAGAAGCGGTCGCCGAACTGCAGCCCGGTGTAGCCGCCGTAGGACGGATCGCTGTCGAGGTGCACGTGCATGTCGATCAGGCCGGGCAGCAGCGTCATGCCCGGCAGGTCGACGCGTTTCGCGTCCATGGGGACCGCATGGCCGCGCCGGCCCACGGCCGCGATGCGGCCGTCGCGGATCACCAGCTGCGGCGCGTCCACCATGCGCCCGCTGCGCACGTCGAGCATGCGATCGGCGGTGACGACGGTCGGGGCATCGGCCGCGTGCGTGCCGAAGGACGCGGCGGCGAGGGCGAGTGCGGCGGCGAGCAAGCGCATGCGGCGGATCCTGGAGACGAAGGTCGCCAGCGTACCGGCAGACGCGTCAGCGCGGCACCGCGCCCAGCGTCGGCGGCTGCCACCACGGCAGCAGCCAGTGGTCCACCAGCAGGAACGCGAACAGCGCCATCAGGTAGACGACCGAGTAATTGAAGACGCGCATCGCGTAGAACTCGTCCGGCGGGTCGAGCAGGCGCCACGCGTGGTACAGGAACACCGCGCCGAGCACGGCGGCGCCGCCGAAGTAGAACCAGCCGCTCATGGCGAGGGCGAACGGCAGCAGCGTGGAGATGCACAGCAGCACGGTGTACAGCAGGATCTGCCAGCGCGTGAACTGCACGCCGTGCGTCACCGGCAGCATCGGCACCATCGCGCGCGCGTAGTCCTCGCGGCGGAAGATCGCCAGCGCCCAGAAGTGCGGCGGCGTCCACAGGAAGACGATCAGCACCAGCGACAGCGCGTGCGCCCAGTCCCAGCGGCCCTGCATGCCGGTGATCGCCGCCCACCCGAGCAGCGGCGGCGCGGCGCCGGCGATGCCGCCGATCACGATGTTCTGCGGCGTCGCGCGCTTGAGGAACACGGTGTAGACCACGGCGTAGCCGATCAGCGAGGCGAACGTCAGCACCGCGGTCAGCGGGTTGACGAACAGCGCCAGCACCGCCATCGAGAGCGCGCCCAGCACCAGCGCGAACGCCAGCGCCTGCCTGGGGGTGATCTGCCCGGCGACGATGGGCCGCCACGAGGTGCGCGCCATCTTGGCGTCGATGCGCGCGTCCAGCAGCTGGTTGATCGCCGCCGCCGACGACGCCGCGAGCCAGATGCCGAGCAGGCCCAGCGCGCCCAGGCGCAGCTCCTCGCGCGTGGGCAGGCCGTCCACCGCCAGCGCCATGCCCACCAGCGCGGTGAACACGATCAGCGCGACGACGCGCGGCTTGGTGAGGTCCCAGTACTGGCGTGCGCTGGCGGACATCGTCAGGCGCTGCGCACGCTCGCCGGGGCGGCCGCGACGTCGTCGGGCGCGCGCAGGCGCGCCAGCAGCGACACCAGCACGAACAGCAGCAGCGCCGCCACGCCGTTGTGCGCGGTGGCGACCGCGAGCGGCAGGCTGAACTTCACGTTGGCGATGCCGAGCGCGACCTGCACGACGGTCAGCAGCGCCAGCGCGCCGCCCCACGAGCGCATGCCCGGCGTGCGCAGCAGGCGCACGGCCATCGCGAGCAGCGCGGCGAACGCGGCGATCGCCCACAGCCGGTGCGCCATCTGGATCGCGATGCGCGCCTCGCCGTCGAGCACGCCGCCCTCGTAGTCCACGCCGATGCCGCGCCAGAGCACGAAGCCCTCGCGGAAGTCCGCCGGCGGCCACCACTGGCCGACGCATTGCGGGAAGTCGAGCGCGTGCAGGTCCTGCGTCAGCCAGCCGCCGGCGCCGCACGACAGCGCCGCGTAGTTCGCGCTGACCCAACCGCCGAGCGCGATCTGCAGGCCGACCACGGCGAGCGTCACCGCGAGCCAGCGCCGCATGCTGCGCGCCTCGGCCAGCCGGATCGGCAGGTCGGTCGCGCGCCAGGCCATCCACACCAGCAGCGAGAACGTGGTGAGCCCGCCGAGCAGGTGCCCCATCACGATCACCGGCTTGAGCAGCAGCGTCACCGTCCACTTGCCGAGCAGCGCCTGGAAGATGATCACCGCCAGCGTCAGCGTCGCCGCGCGCGCGAGATCGACGTTGCTCCAGCGCAGCGCCGCGAACACCAGCACCGCCTCGCCGAGCGCGGCGAGCGCGAGCGCGGGCAGCGCGTGGCCGGCCATGTACAGCCCGATCGCCGCGAGCACCGGCACGACGCCGCCGGCGATCACCGCGAGCCCGTACCGGCGCTTGCGCACCGCCAGCAGCGCCATCGCGAGCACGAGCACGCCGAGCAGCGCGGCGACGTGGCGGTGCACCTGCTCGCGCCACGCCTTGTGCGTCTCCAGCGGGCGCACGGCGGTCTCGGCCATGCCTTCGACCTCGTGCGATGCCGACGGCCAGGTCGCGCGGCCGTAGCAGGTCGGCCAGTCGGGGCAGCTCAGGCCCGCGTGCGACAGGCGCACGAACGCGCCGAACACGATCACGCCCAGCGCCAGCGCGACGGCGAGCCAGGCGATGCGGTGGAAGTGGCGCGACAGCGCCGCGCGCGAAGTCAGGATCATGGGCAACGACGCCTCATCGCAGCTTGAGCAGCTTCGCCAGGTCGCTGCGCAGCTGGCCGGGATCGGCGCCGGGCGCGTAGCGCAGGATGACGAAGCCGTTGGGATCGATCACGTACAGCGGCGTGCCGCGCGGGTCGTCCGAGCGCGGCAGCGCGGCGCGCAGGGCCGCGTCGTCGCGGACCTGGCGCAGGCCGGCGATGCGGCGCGCGCCGGCGGGATAGTCGCCGATCCAGAGGATGTCGACGTCCGGCGCGTCCTGCCCGAACAGCAGCCGCACCTTCTCGAGGTCGGCGGCCAGCCGCTGGCAGTCGGTCGTGCATCCCGCCGGCGGGGCCACCGCGATGCGCCAGCGGCGCTCGACCGGGTTCCAGGCATAGGCGCCGCCCTCGACCAGCGTCGGCGTCAGCGCGCGCGCATCGCCGGGCGGATCGAGCATCTCGCCGTGGTTCTTCATCCCCGCCGGGCGCCAGCCGGCGAAGCGCAGCGCGCCGGCCAGCGCGAAGCTGCCGAGGAAGATCGCCGCGATCGCGACCAGCAGGAGGCGGTTGCGTCGGCGCAGCGCGGGATCGAGGCCGCCGGGCGGCGTGGTGTCGTGTCGTGCGCTCATCGGCGCGGTCTCCGGAACGTCAGCAGCAGGGCGATCGCCAGCACCGCCGCGGCGAGCGCGAACCACTGCACCGCGTAGCCGCGGTGCTTGTCGGGCGGCAGCGTGTTGGCGAGCAGGGCGAGGTCGCGCTCGTAGCCGAGCGGCAGCGCCGGATCCAGCCGCAGCACGCGCGGCGCCAGCGGCACCGACAGCCCGGTCGCGCGCGCGATCGCGTCGAGGTCCACGCGCGTCATCAGCCACGCGTCGCCCTGCTTCGCCATCGGCGCGCCGAGCGCCAGCCCCGCCGACGGCGGCGGCGCCAGCAGGCCACGCAGCACATACGGGCCGTCGGGCCGTTCGGTGGCAGGCAGCGCGCGATCGGCGGGCAGCGCGCGCCAGCCCAGGTCCACCAGCAGCGGCGCGCCGGCCTCGGGCACGACGATGCGGTAGGCGCGCACGCCGACGCGGCCGTCGCGCTGCTGGTTGTCCAGCAGCAGCGCCTCGCGCGCGTCGAACCTCGCGCGGCCTTCGGCCCAGTCGTAGCCGCGCGCGCGCGCGGCGTCGCCGGCCGCGGACAGCGGCACCGGCGCGCGCTCGCGCAGCACGCGCGCGCTGGCGTCGAGCATCGCCTGCTTCTCGACGCCGCGGCGCAGCTGCCACAGCCCGAGGTTGCCGAACAGGACGACGGCGGCGATCGCGAGCATCCAGCCGACGAGCAGGGTGCGTCGACGGCTCACGTGCCGCATCCCGGCGGCTGCGATAATCGTTCCCCTGATGGGCCCGGGCCCATGCACGCCGCGCCCCCGCGGCCGGAGACCGCCATGAACGATTCGCTGAAGACCCTGCTGATCATCGCGTTCCTGATCCTGATCCTCTGGAACCTGGGCGCCGGCCTGTACTACATGCTCACCGACCGCGGCGAAAGCAAGCGCACGGTCAACGCGCTCACGCGCCGCATCGTGCTGTCGGTGGCGCTGATCCTCGGCGTCGTGCTCGCCAACTACATGGGCTGGATCGAGTTCCACGGCATCGGCGCGAACCCCGGCCGCTGATCCCCCAGACGGAACGGGCCGGCATGGCCGGCCCGTCTGCGTCGCGCGTCCCCCGCCGTCAGAGCACGTAGACGAACAGGAACAGTCCCAGCCAGACCACGTCGACGAAGTGCCAGTACCAGGCCACCGCCTCGAACGCGAAGTGGTTGTCCTTGCTGAAGTGGCCCTTGAGGCAGCGGAACCAGATCACCGTCAGCATGATCGTGCCGAGCAGCACGTGCGCGCCGTGGAAGCCGGTCAGCATGAAGAACGTCGAGCCGTAGATGCCCGAGCCCAGCGTGAGGTTGAGATCCCGGTAGGCGTGGATGTACTCGTAGCCCTGCACGTAGAGGAACACGCACGCCAGCAGGATCGTCGCGCCCAGCCACGCCAGCAGCTGCTTGCGATGGCCGGCCTTCAGCGCGTGGTGCGCGGCGGTCACGGTGGAGCCCGAGGTCAGCAGGATCAGCGTGTTGAGCAGCGGCAGGCCCCACGGCGCGATCGTCTGGAACTCGCCGCCGACGCCGCCCGGGCCGCTGGTCGGCCAGCCGCCGGTGAAGCTCTCCCACAGCAGCGTGTTGGTCATCACGCCGTCGCCCTCGCCGGCCAGCCACGGCAGCGCGAACTGCCGCGCGTAGAACAGCGCGCCGAAGAACGCGCCGAAGAACATCACCTCGGAGAAGATGAACCACACCATCCCCATCCGGAACGAGGTGTCGACCTGGCGGTTGTACTTGCCGCGCACCGACTCGCGGATGACGTCGCCGAACCAGCCGAACAGCACGGCCAGCAGGCCCGCGACGCCGGCGTAGAACAGCCACATGCCCCAGCCGATGTCGTTGAACCAGCTGGCCAGGCCGACCATCGCGGCGAACATGGCGATCGAGCCCAGGAACGGCCAGCGGCTGCTGTGCGGGACGAAGTAGGCGTTGCCGTGGTGCGAGGTGTTGGCCATCAGCGGTTCGTTGTGGGCGTGCGCCATGGGGCGGGATCCGGTTCGATGCGGGACATCAGGGCGCCGCCCGCGCGCTGGTGGCCGCGGTCGCGGCCGCCTGCGCGGTGAGGGCGTCGTTCTTGAAGAAGATATACGACAGCGTGATCGTCTTGACGTCGTCCGGCAGCGCCGGGTCGACGATGAACTTCACCGGCATGTCGCGCTTCTCGCCGGCGACCAGGGTCTGCGCGGTGAAGCAGAAGCACTCGGTCTTGTTGAAGTAGCCCGACGCGCGCGCCGGCGCCACCGACGGCGTGGCGCTGCCGACGATGGCGCGGTCGCTGGTGTTGCGCGCGAAGTACGTCGTCTCGTAGGGCACGCCGACCTTCACCTTCATCCGCACGACGTCCGGGCGGAACTCCCACGGCAGCTTGGAGTTCACCGTGCCGTCGAACTCGACGGTCACCCAGCGCTCCCGCGCCGGCGCGGCGGACACCGCGGCGGCGTCGGCCGGGCCGCGGTCGAGGCGGATGCCGAACACCTTCTCGCAGGCGATGCGGTACAGCGGCACCAGCGAGAAGGTGAAGGCGAACGCGGCCAGCGAGATGCCGAGCAGCTTCAGCGGACTCCACCGGCGGGACGCGGGCGCGCTCATTGCGCGAGCACCCCGCTCAGGATGAAGGCCACGTACACGCCCGCGGCGATCGCGCCCACCCACAGCGCGGTGCGCCGCGCCGCCTTGCGGCGGGCGTCGAGCTGCGGGTCGCGGTCGTTCGGGGTGGTCATGGCGTCAGGCTGACGCCGGCCGCGTGCAGTCGCGGTCGGCGTCGCGTGCTCAGTGGCTGATGTCGCCGTGCGCGAGGTCGCCGTCGCGGATCACCGGCGGCGTGGCGAAGGTGTGGTGCGGCGCCGGGCTCGGCACCGTCCACTCCAGGCCCTTGGCGCCTTCCCACACGCGCGCGTCGACCTTGGCGCCGTACTTCAGCGAGTGCCACAGCACGAACGCCATGATGAACGGCGTGGTGAACATGCCGAACGCGCCGATCGAGCTGATCAGGTTCCAGTCCGCGAACACGACGTTGTAGTCGGGGATGCGGCGCGGCATGCCGGCCAGGCCGAGGAAGTGCTGCGGGAAGAACAGCAGGTTGACGAACACCACCGACAGCCAGAAGTGCCAGTTGGCCAGACGGTGGCTGTACATCCGGCCGGTCCACTTCGGCCACCAGTAGTACACCGCGGCGATGATCGAGAACAGCGCGCCGGTCACCAGCACGTAGTGGAAGTGCGCCACCACGAAATAGGTGTCGTGGTACTGGAAGTCCGCCGGCACGATCGCGAGCATCAGGCCCGAGAAGCCGCCGATGGTGAACAGGATGACGAACGCGATCGCCCACAGCATCGGCGGCTCGAAGCTGATCGAGCCGCGCCACATCGTGGTGA